>CAWHHG010000001.1:0-38608 GCA_963829115.1 uncultured Chitinophagaceae bacterium
ACCATCGACCATCGATACCATCGACCATCGATCATCGTCTCTTAATAATCTTATTCAGACTCTCTAAGTCCCCAAGCAGCCGCTCCGAATCGGCAGCGATCCCCGAATAAATACAAAGCAACAAGCCCAGCCCATTCTCCTTCCCATCAGAAAGCATTCTCGACTCGCGAATAAATCCCGCGAGGTTTTCAATATTCGGCGATTGAATTAATCCGGAGCCGGTCACTGTTGCTTTTTTTTGCAGACGCTCTGTGATCTGCCTCTTTCCCTTTCTCTCCAACTCATCACAATAAGATCGGATGGATTCAGAAAATTCAACTGCGGTTTTCAGGACCAGTTGCTGTCCGGTTTCTTTTCTCTTCATAAGAAAATAAAAATACAATTCAGCGAAGCCGATGAGAAGGGCATTTTCACCCTTTCTGATCCCAAATGCGTAATTTGTGTTTCATTCACTTCTGACATGTCCACCAGCCACTCATTAAGCAATATTCTCTTCCTGGATATTGAAACCGTTCCACAATACGCTTCTTATAATGAGCTTTCCAATGAATGGCAGGAACTCTGGACAAGAAAAGCAAGCTACCTCCTTAGAGACAAACAGGCAGAGACGCCGGAGATGATTTATTCCCATGCAGGCATCTATGCAGAGTTTGGGAAAGATCATTTGCATCAGTTGTGGAATTATTTCAAAGGCACAGGAAGAGAAGAAATTACTGATCAAATCTTTTTATGGAGATGATGAAATATTGCTGCTTCAGCAATTTTGTGATACGCTGTCTAAATGGGGGCATGGCCAGGAAAAATTCCTATGCGCACACAATGGAAAGGAATTTGATTTTCCTTATCTCTGCCGGCGACTGATCATTAACCAGATTCCCATTCCGCCAATCCTGGATATTAGTGGCAAGAAAAAATGGGAGGTCACGCATCTGGATACGATGGAGCTCTGGAAATTCGGGGATTTTAAAAATTATACTTCTTTAAATCTCCTGGCGCATGTGCTGGGGATCGACACGCCAAAGGATGATATTGATGGCAGCATGGTGAATGCGGTGTATTGGCAGAATAAGGATCTGGAGCGGATTGTGCATTATTGTCAGAAGGATGTGATTACTGTCGCGCAGATTTATTTGCGATTGACGGGGGAGTGCCTGATTAAGGCGGAGCATATCGATATCAAATAGTTTTTTCTCGCAGAGGCGCAGAGCATCGCTAATTTAATCTCCCTCCCCATTGGGGAGGGTAGGGGTGGGGCCTCGTCTTTGCGTGAAAAAAACTTCAGCAATAAACTTTCCCTTTCTCAATCGTCAGCCGCCCATCTTCATTCATATGCCGCATACTTCTGATCACCGTCTCCACCCTCAACCCGGTCATATTTGCAATCTGTTGACGCGTGAGTTCGAGGCGATGATGTTTCTTACTAAAATTCCTATTTGATTTTTTGAAATAACTCAACAGCGTAGATAAGCGATGTTCGGGCCCGAAGCAGGAAATTTCTTTGAGCAATAAGAACTTGAATCGCATCCTTTCAGTAAACAATTTCAGGAACTGCAAATAGATTTCCGGATTTTCTTTGAGCAGTTGTAAAAAACTGGCCTTGGATAAGCGAATAACAACAGAATCTTTATTCGTGATAGCAGAGGCAGCATATGAGGTATCATCAAAGAGGGGAAATTCGCCGAAGCTTTCTCCGGGTTCAATCATGTACTGTATAAATTCCCGCCCGTCATCATTTATGTTTACCCAGCGGACAGAACCCGATACCAGCTGATGATAAAAATGACATTCTCCTTTCTCCTGAAAGATGATTTCTTCAGGCCCCAGCTTTTTGTAAACAGCTCCCCAGGCCAGCAGGGTATCAATATCTATCATGATGGGTAGTTTTAGTGAGACTTGTTTTTTGCAAACGAAGTGCAGCAAAAAACTTAGTCGAACAATCCCGCCAAAGGCGGAAGGTATAACCTGCCGATAGGCAGGTTATACCTGTGATGCGCTAATATATTATGGCCCATTGCATTTATCTATGATTCCTGCCCGGGGCCAATATGATTAAAATCATAAGCCCAGGGGAAGATGGGCTCAAACCCTTGCTGGGCGCGCATTTCAAGGGCTTATGGGAATCAAAAACCCGCTCTTGTTTTTGCAAATATGATCTGACGCATAAAATTTCAGTCGCGCCATAGGTAAACTTGCAGTCTAATGTTAAAACCAAAAATCGAATTATGAAAAAGACTCTTCTCCTTGGACTGATTTCACTTTTTGTATTCGCCTGCGGCAATAACAGCGGCTCCCAAAGCAAAGAGCCAGGCACTTCCCCTGAACAGGCTAAACCATCAGGAGCCAATCCAACCTATGATCAGCAAAGAGGAGAGGGCAAATTTTCTAAGGTCGAAATCCCTGCAACGCTTGACGCGTCCAAGGCAGAAGCCGGTAATAAGGTGTACAGTGTTAAATGCAGCGCCTGTCATAGGTTGACGAATGAGAAATTGGTTGGACCCGGTTGGACGGGCGTTACCAGCAGGCATAGCGCAGAATGGATCATGAATTTTGCCACCAACCCAGATGTCATGATCGACAAGGACCCCAAAGTACAGGCCATGCTGGAAATATGTTTGATCCGCATGCCCAATCAGAATTTGTCGGATGATGATGCCCGCAATGTGTATGAATTCATGCGGAAGAATGATGGCGTAAAATAAAAAGCGAATTCTCTTTAATAAAGCAAAGCATAAGAAAATGAAAAACATGAAAAAGACCTTATTCGGCCTCTTCCTCCTGATGGGAATAGTAGCCGGTTATCAATCCTGCAAACCCAAAAATGTAGGAAACGCAGTGAGCGGAGATGCAGCATCAAAAGCCTATGTGGCTCCGGGTAAGTACGATGAATTCTACAATTTTGTTTCCGGCGGGTTCAGCGGACAAATGAGTGTTTATGGTCTTCCTTCGGGGAGGCTCCTAAGGGTGATTCCCGTATTTTCGGTCGACCCGGAAAAAGGCTATGGATTCAGCGAGGAAACCAAGCCCATGTTGAACACATCGCATGGATTTGTTCCCTGGGATGATCTTCATCACGCGGATCTTTCCCAAACAAATGGGGAAATCGACGGACGTTGGATTTTCGCCAATGCAAACAATACCCCCAGGGTGGCGAGGGTAAACCTTTCGACTTATCTGACCGAAGAAATCATCGAATTGCCCAATAGCGCCGGCAATCACTCTTCCCCATTCATTACAGAAAATACAGAATACGTTGTTGCCGGTACAAGATTCAGCGTTCCCCCGGATAACGTGAATGGAGATGTTCCTATCAATACCTATAAGAAAAATTTTAAGGGGACGATCAGCTTTATCAGTGTAGACAAAACAAGCGGCGCAATGAATATCGCCTTTCAGTTGAAATGTCCTGGAGTGAATTTCGATCTGAGCCATGCGGGCAAGGAAAAATCCCATGGCTGGTTCTTTTTCTCCTGTTATAATACCGAACAGGCCAATACCCTGCTGGAAGTAAATGCTTCACAAAGAGACAAGGATTTTATCATGGCTGTTAACTGGAAGAAAGCGGAGGAATATCTAAAGGCTGGAAAAGGGGATAAACAAACGGTCAAATATGTCCACAACCTCTATAATGGAAAAACACATACAGCAAGTTCGGAAACCAGAACGGAAGTGATAGTGCTCGATACAAAGACGCTCAAGGATATCTGTTATTTTATTCCCTGTCCAAAGTCTCCGCATGGTTGTGACGTCGATCCAACTGGCGAATATATCGTTGGAAGTGGTAAGCTGGCCGCATTGATTCCTGTCTTCAGTTTTACAAAACTCATGGCTGCGATCAATGCCAAAGATTTCATAGGTGACTATGACGGTATCCCCGTGGTTAAATATGAATCTGCATTGTATGGCGAAGTCAAGAAGCCCGGACTCGGGCCCCTGCATACAGAATTTGATGGAAAGGGAAATGCGATCACTACATTTTTTGTTTCTTCAGAAATTGTAAAATGGAATATCAAGGACCTCAAAGTGATCGACCGCCAACCTACTTTCTATTCTCCGGGTCACTTATGCATTCCCGGTGGTGACACAAGAAAGCCCAATGCGAAATATGTGATCGTTTATAATAAAATTACAAAGGATAGGTACTTGCCGACTGGTCCGGAATTAGCACAGAGCGCCCAGCTATTCGACATCACGGGCGAAAAAATGCAGTTGATTTTGGATTTCCCTACGATCGGGGAACCGCACTATGCACAGGCCGTGGCAGCAAGCCTGATTGAAAAGAACTCCGTGAAATTTTATAAGCTGGAAGAGAATCAAAATCCTTATGCATCCAAGGGGGAAGCTGAAACAAAAGTGGTCAGGAAGGGAAACAGGATTGACGTTTACATCACCGCCATCCGTTCTCATTTCTCCCCCGATAATATTGAAGGAATTAAAATGGGGGATGAAGTATACTGGCATGTAACGAATCTTGAACAGGATTGGGATGTGCCGCATGGTTTTGCAATTAAGGGGGCATTGACAGGCGAGTTGCTCGTCATGCCGGGAGAAACGCAGACATTGAAATGGGTTCCTGAAAAAGAAGGCATCTATCCTTTCTATTGCACAGATTTTTGCAGCGCACTGCATCAGGAAATGCAAGGATATGTCAGGATTTCATCTAAGAACAGCAATACCCCTCTTTTATTTAATACAGGCAAAAATTTGCCGCCAACTGATTCAACGGTGGTAAAGAATTAAGAAAGGAGTTCGAATATCAATAAGCAATTAATCCATTAATCCATAAATCATATAAATCCAAATATATGAACCGAAATATAAAATTGCTGCCTGCGGCCATTATTCTGACGCTCATTTCCTGCGGCCAGCCCGATATACAAGCCGGTGACAAACCAATTGGTTCAGACCTGGATTCAATTGCCGGTGGACAGGAAAAGGTCAAAGACAATGAATCGGCAAAGGATGTTGTGAAAGTGGCGGTTTCCTCCAAGGACCACACGACCCTGGTGGCAGCCCTTAAACAAGCTGATCTCGTTACATCTCTTTCCAATGCAGGGCCCTTTACGGTTTTTGCCCCAACGAATGAGGCCTTCTCAAAACTACCGGCAGGAAAACTGGATGATTTGATGAAGGATGCAAATAAGGAAGACCTGCGTGATATTCTGCAATACCATGTTACACTGTCTGCCCTGAAGCCAGAAAGTTTAAAGGATGGACAAACCCTGGGCATGGTCAATGGCGGAAACATGACTGTCCAGGTAAAAGATGGGAAGATCACACTCAATAATACTGTGCATGTCATAACAACTATTCCCGCATCCAATGGAATCATTTATGTTGTGGATGGTGTGCTCGTACCGCCTGCAGAAAAGAAATAGCGTGATCATCCGATAAGCATTTCAGTATGAAAAATAACAAAATGACATTTTTGGGGAGAGCCATATTCTTTCTAAGCGGGATTGCATTATTTTGTATCCTGTTCTTTCCGCTCTGGCAAATTCAATTGAGTGCTCCCCAATATCCGGAAGGGTTGGTATTATTGATTTTTCCCAATAAACTGGGCGGAAATGTAGATATTATCAATGGCCTGAATCATTATATAGGGATGAAGCCGCTGCATGCTTCAGATTTTGTGGAATTTACCGTGCTGCCCTATATTATTAGTTTCTTTTCCCTGCTTTTTATATTTGCCGGAATGATTGGAAAGCGCAAATGGATGAGACTATCCTTCTTGCTCATTCTGATTTTCGGCATTATTGCGATGGCAGATTTCTGGGTTTGGGAATATAATTATGGCCACAATCTCAATCCTGATGCTGCCATTGTTGTTCCGGGCATGTCCTACGACCCACCATTGATTGGATTCAAACAATTGCTCAATTTCGGCGCTTACTCCATTCCGGATATTGGCGCATGGATCTTTGTAGGCGTTGGCTTAGCGGCCCTATTTGTCATTATTGCAGATTGGAGAAAAGCAAAGAAGGAAAAGTCATTGTCAAAAATGGCTTTTGCTATGGCGGCGCCGATGGTCATTCTGTTTTGTTCTGCCTGCAATGCAAAGCCGGAACCCCTGGTTTTGGGGAAAGACAAATGCTCTTTCTGTACAATGACCATCAGTGATCCCCGCTTCGGTGCGGAAATCATTTCTGAAAAAGGAAAGATATTTAAGTTCGATGATCCCGATTGTGCCCTTTCCTTTCTTAAGTCAGCCGAAACAAAGCCACCAGAAATCAAGGCAATCTATTTTACTGATTTTGTTAATGACCATTCATTGATTGCATCTGAAAACGCCATTTTCTTAAAGAGCGAATCACTAAAAGCCCCGATGGGTGGCAACCTGGCTGCATTTAGTAATCAGGAAGGCATGAATGAAGTGCTGAAGGAATATTCCGGTTCGGTCCTGCATTGGGGAGAGATTTACAAACCATGAAAAGTTTATTTCATTGTATATGCCTGTTGCTGCTGTTCCCTGTCTCGTCTCATGCGCATCTGCTGAAAGTTGGGAAGCATCAACTCTATACATCCATACAAGCGGCCATAAAGGCCTCGATCAATGGAGATACCATCTGGATAGAATCAGGATTGTACAGGGAGAAGAATATTGTCATTCCTAAATCCATTACCCTGATCGGAGACCATTTCCCGGTCCTGGATGGAGAACATGCATTTGAGATCATTTCCATTCGCGCCAATCATGTAACCATTAAGGGATTGAAGCTGGTTCATTCCGGTGTTTCCAGTTTAGAAGATATCGCGGGTATCAAAATCTATCAGTGCAGGGATGTCACTGTTTCTGGAAATATCCTGGAAGATGCTTTTTTTGGAATCTATGTACAGGGGGGCGCGCAATGTATTATTGAGAACAACACCATTCACGCTTTTTCTCAAATTGAACAACAAAGCGGCAATGGAATCCATTGCTGGAAATGCGATAGCCTGGTGATCAGGCATAACAATATTTCAGGTCATCGGGATGGGATCTATTTTGAATTTGTGACTCATTCAACCATTCAGGGAAATGTATCGACCCATAATTTAAGATATGGTCTGCATTTCATGTTCTCACATAATGACGAATATCTTTCTAACCTTTTCGCCAATAACGGCGCTGGCGTTTCCGTCATGTTTACCCATGGCGTGAAAATGTTTAATAACCTTTTTGAAGATAACTGGGGCGACGGTTCTTTTGGTCTGCTGCTTAAAGAGATTACTGATAGTGAAGTGAAGGGCAATAAATTTCGTAACAATACCACAGGCATCTTCATGGAAGGAGCCAGCCGGATCCGGATCGAAAAAAATAGCTTTTCCGCCAATGGATGGGCGATGAAGATTCAGGCAAGCTGCATGGATGTCAGTGTAACTGGGAATAATTTCATTTCAAACTCGTTTGATATAGGAACCAGTGGCAGTCTGGTCCTGAATACATTTTCCAAAAATTATTGGGACAAATATGAAGGATATGATCTGGATAGAAATAATATCGGAGATATTCCTTATCACCCGGTCAGCCTCTTTTCCATGATTGTAGAAAAGAATCCTTCTTCCATGATGTTGTTCAGGAGTTTCATGGCTTCACTCCTGGATAAAACAGAAAAAATCATTCCAAGTCTGACCCCTGAAAACCTGAAAGATGATTTTCCATTGATGAAACCCATTCGGCTATGATTATCGCGTCCAATGTTTCCAAACGATTCGGCAAGCTGAAAGCATTAAATAATGTTTCGGCCACCTGCATGAAAGGGGAATGCATTGCACTCATTGGTCCCAATGGAAGTGGGAAGACCACACTGATCAAGACTATCCTGGGAATGGTGGTCCCGAATAGCGGTTTTATCACATTCAATGGAAAAAATATTCTTCATGACTGGCTCTATAGGGCACAAATTGGTTATATGCCGCAGATCGGAAGGTACCCGGAAAACATGACCATTTACCAGGTGATCAGCATGATGAAGGATATCCGGCATAAGAATAATCCAGAGGTTTTGGATGAGGAACTTTTGGAAAGCTTTGGTTTGAATCAGCTACTCAACAAACGCATGAGGACATTGTCGGGAGGAACAAGACAGAAATTCAGCGCCATGCTTGCTTTCCTCTTCAAACCGGATGTATTGATACTTGATGAACCCACTGCAGGTCTCGACCCCTTAGCCGCTGAAATACTAAAACAAAAAATTTATTCAGAGAAACAAAAAGGAAAACTCATCCTGATTACCTCTCACATATTAAGTGATTTGGATGAACTCATCAGTGAAGTCATTTATATGCAGGAGGGGAACCTGGTCTTCCATAAGACGATTCAGGAACTCAGAAAGGAAACGGGACAGGAAAAACTTTCAAAAGCCATTGCTTACCTGATGATAAAACCAACCTCATGAAAAAGATAATTAAATATGTGATGGTTGATATACTCCGGAACAAAATTGTGCTGGCCTATACCTTTTTCATTCTTGCCATTTCCCTTACCGTTTTTAACCTGGATGACAATGCAACCAAGGGATTATTGAGTCTCCTGAACCTGATATTAATTATTGTGCCCCTGGTTTCCATCATTTTTTCGACCATATATATTTACAATAGTGCAGAATTCATAGAGTTGTTGGTGAGCCAGCCATTGAAAAGAAATAAGATCTGGATGAGCCTGTTTATTGGATTAAGCAGTTCTCTTTCCCTGGCCATCTTCATTGGCGCGGGTTTACCTATTCTATTTTATTCGCCAACCAAAACCGGAATGATCATGATATTGATGGCTGTCATATTAACCATCATATTTGTTTCCATTGCCATGCTGGCGGCTGTGCTTAGCCGTGATAAAGCAAAGGGCATTGGGGTCTCCATATTGTTGTGGTTATATTTCTCACTCTTATTCGATGGGCTGGCCTTATTTATTCTTTTTCAATTTCAGGACTATCCCATGGAAAAGGCAATGGTCTTTATGAGTACCCTGAATCCGATTGATCTTGGAAGGATTTTGATCCTTCTAAAAATGGATATCTCTGCATTGATGGGATATAGTGGCGCCATATTTAAGGATTCTTTCGGGACAGAAATTGGATTTACGATTGCTTTGGTCATTATGCTATTGTGGATATTCATCCCGATCTGGCTATCCACAAGAAGATTTATCAGGAAGGATCTCTAATGAAAACAAAACTTCCCGCTTGGAATGAAAAGGGAAATTGAAAATATTGAAGACATCAAACTACTTATTGACAGGTTTTATGAACAGGCCATAAAAGATCCATTGATCGGGCCCGTTTTTACGGAAACAATTAAAGTCAATTGGGAAAGGCACCTGCCCATCATGTATTCTTTTTGGGAGAATACTTTGTTCTATACAGGGGGCTATACCGGGAATCCCATGCAAATTCATCAGCGGATTCATCAACTGGCGAATTTGAGCCCTGCCCATTTTGACCGATGGACGAAGATTTTCTGCAGCACGGTGGATGAATATTTCCATGGAGAAAAAGCAAGGCTGGCAAAGGATAGGGCGCTTAGCATCGCGGAAATCATGAAGATTAAGGTTTGTTTCACGCAGAGTCGCGGAGGTTAGATGAGAATTTCTGTTTTGTCATTTCGAGCGAAGCGAGAAATCGAGAAGAGTGGGGACCATGTAGGGTTATTTCACTTGTATTTAATGAACTTCATTAATGTACTTTAGGTATGACCCTTTTCAAAATGTGGTGAAAGAGCATATCTACTATTTTTATATTACAACAAATTCGAGCAAAACAGTACTGTATTGCGGTATCACAAATTCGCTCGAGCATAGAATTGTTGAACATTATCTCGCTCGCGGAATACCGAAGACTTTTACAGGTCGCTATTCGTGTTATTTTCTCATTTATTATGAAGAGTATGATTATGTTGAAGATGCGATCTCCAGAGAGAAAGAAGTAAAAAAATGGAATAGAATGAAAAAGGAAAGGCTGATAGAAAGCATGAATCCTGAAAAGTCTTTTCTAAATGGAGAACTATTCGATCAGTGGCCGCCAGATCAGCGAGATTTGTTTAAGAGACAATATTAGTTATAGCACTTTGCTTCTCGATTTCTCGCTTCGCTCGAAATGACAAAAAAAAATTGTTGGAAATAACAAGGCTTTTTTCCGTCATTGCAAAGCAAAAAAAAATGGATACTTACTTCTCCGCCTTTCTTTGAATTTCTTTCACTCTCACCAACGCAACCATCGCAGCAGCCAGCATGACAATAAGAATCATATACCAGATAAAGAAATCAGCATCCTTTGCCGTTAGCGGAGTATAAGAAGGATGCAATCTCTCCGGCCTGAAACCTTGGGATTCGGTTGAAGTGTTGGTTTCTGTTTTAATATAGGCCAGGATGCCCCTGATATTGTCTTCACTCAAATCACCATGATCCGGCATCGGGATCTTATTGAATTTTTCATACAGGGCGACAGCACTCGTATCGCCGCTCTTGATGACGGTTTGGGAAGAATGCACAAATTTGATGATCCAGTCTATCGAATGCCGGCCTTCTACGCCAGCCAGGGCCGGACCAGTCACCGTCTTATTCACATTATGACAGGCGGCGCAGCGCTTGTTAAATATGAGCTTTCCTTCTTCTAAAGTGGGAATCGAAAAAACGGTGAGCGTCAATAGCAGGGTGAGTCCCGAAATAATAAGTTTTTTTTTCATTTCCAATGCTGTTTAGAGCTTAAATTCTATTTTCAATTTATCAATATCATGCTGCAGGCGATCCATCTCCGAAACATCGGTTCCTTTATAATATCCGCGAATCCTTTGCTGCGGGTCAATCAATACCAGGTTATCACTGTGGATGAAATCTCCCGGACCGCCATCGCCGTCGGTTGCTTCAATCATTAAATCTTTTCTTGCAAATCTGTAGAGACTGATCTTATCACCCGTCAGGAAAAACCAGTTTGAATTGATTCCATTTCGATCAGCATATTTCCTGAGTCTGCCTACACTGTCTCTCTTCGGATCTACTGTAAAAAAATTAATCAGTAGATACTTATCTGCATCTGGCTCGATTCTTTTTACCTGGGCGATCATTTTAGGACAAACGGAAGAACAGCTGGTAAAAAAATATCCTGCCAGGACGATCTTTCCTTTCCAATTTTCTTTCGTAATCATTTCTCCATGCTGATCCTGAAATGAGAAATCGGAAATCTGGTGTTTCTCAGGGCCAAGAATTGGCAGGCTCCGAAAATGGCTTTCATACCAGCTGGTGATGCCGTAAACTGCAATTGGCACGATAACCACCATGATTACAAAAAGCCATATTGTCTTTCCTGATTTCATTCTTCTTCCGAAAATTTCTTATTGGTCATTGGCATTCTTTGATATTGCATTCTCAATAGGTGCGGGGTTATCCGGATTAAATGGCGGCGCCCCCGGACCGGGATTATTCTTCGCATTCATGAATGCAGGTATATAAGCCAGTAAAATAATAATCGCCATCATCACCAGCCAGGGTTTGAATGTATCAAACAATGGAATGCGTTTTTCATCGTGCAAAATCTCCGTCACGGGCAATTCAAGGTATCCCTTGGCCCTTGGCTTGCGGAACATGGTTCCAAAAAACACGATAAAGAATAGCAGGGCCGCAAATGTCATGATGATTCCACCTGCAAGCGCCAGCAGGGTAGTGGGCACCCATTCCGGGGTGTACAATTCATTTTTAGGATTCAGGTAGCTCATGCCCAGGTTGGTTCTCCTGGGTTCGCCAATGAGTCCGCCCCAGGAAAGTCCGGTAGAAAATATAAGGATGCCAATGACCCAGAGATAGGGAATGATCACATTTATCCTCGGCAGGAAAATGGGTTTTCCTGAAATCCCTGAATACATATAGAGACTCATTCCTAATATACTTAAGAAGACCGGGCCGGCGACTGTCATATGAAAATGGCCCGGCATCCAGGCGGTGTTGTGGATCACGGCATTCAATGTGCCGGAAGCATTTACGATTCCGGTGAGTCCGCCGAAAATGAAAAGGATCAACCCGCAAATCAGGTAAGCAAATAAATATTTACTTGGATCGAGATAGGGCAGTTTGCCAAAAAATCCCAGAAGGCTTTTTGCTCCTCTTTTTCTACCTGCATATTCCAATGAGGCAGCCAATGTGAAAGCTGTAATAAAACTCGGCAGGGCCACGCCGAAAGTCAACAGACCCTGGAACATTTTCACTCCCTTGGTTATGGAAGGATCACTAAACTGATGATGGACTCCCACTGGCACCGAGAGAATCAGGAAAAGAAAAAAAGAAATGCGGCCCGCGAGGTCGGAGAATAATTTCCCACCTGCCAGTTTTGGCAGCATGGTATAATACATAATATATGCAGGCAATAACCAGAAATAAACCAGCGCATGTCCAAAGAACCAGAAAAGCGTTCGGGCGAGGGTGACATTGACTGTTTGCGTCCAACCCATGGCCCATGGTAGCAATAGCACCAACACTTCGTATGCAACGGCAAGTGTACAAACAAACCAGACGGTGAAATTGACTAAGGTACCCACCACGGCCAAAGGTGTCTTGGTTGTTGGATTTTCTCTCTTCCACTGCATATACAGACTGGCCCAGCTGAAAAGAGGAATCCAGGAACCAACAATCAAAAGCGCAGCACCCAGATAAAACATGGGATGCGCTTTCAAAGGAGGATAGAAAGTGTAAAGGACAGAGGCTTTGCCGGCGAGCATGGCCCATGCAGCCATTAAAGTGCCGATGGTCATTAGCCAGAAACTTAACCAGGTCACCCATTTATGAGGTTCTTTTTTAAAATAGAATGCAATCGTAGCATGTCCGAATGCTACAGCAAAAAAGGAAGTCAGTACGACGGCATTGATCACACCGTGTAGAGTCAGTCCCTGGTAGTAGTCAAGGTGCGCATAAGAAGACTGATGGAGAAGGCCTGACCTATAGATGGTCTGCATCAGTCCATGGTAGATTCCAATCGTCAGAAGAGAGAGCGGAATACCGAGCTCCCAATAAATCAGGCGCTTTAAAGATTTTGAGATTTCCATATTGTTTTTCGATTGGGTTATTTGACTGGAGGTTCATTTACGATCACTTCGGCCTGCATAGATTGGTGCCCGATGCCGCAATATTCATGGCAGGTTATTTTATATATCCCGGGCTTTTCAAACTTCACTGTTGTCTTATTGATATTGCCATAGATCGCTGTAAGGTTTACATTTTTGTCGCTGATGATGAGTCCATGAACGACATCCTTGGATGTGAGGTAAAAATCAACTTCACTTCCTGCAGGTATTGAAATCCGGTTGGGCTGAAATTGCCACATTTGTGCAACTGCGTATACCTGGTAGGTCTGGTCATCCAGCTTTGTAATCTTCGGTTCCAGGTAGGTCTTATTGAAAGGCAGGCATTCCGGAAGATCATTGTTCTTACCCCTGGCGTAAAGGATGGAAAAAATAAACAGGGCCAACACGCCGCCCGTGATGCCGATGATCTTCTTTTCGGAGGAATCCATTATTGACATATAAATGGTTTTAAATTCTTGCGAGCATTAAAAAATAAATTCCAAACCATATGATCCCTCCCAGGAGGACGAGCAGAAGGAAAAAGGCAAAAGCGCCCCGGGGCTTAAAATTTTGGTCGAATAATTGGTCGTCCTTTGAGTCGCCTGAATCAGATACTTTATTCATAGCTCTTTTTTTTGTCGGTCAAAAATATTCTACCATAATAATTTGTCATATGAGCAAAAAAAGCGGTTGACATGATTAAGATCAGGTTTTTGGGAAAGAAAAGTAGCATTATCATGGGGAGAACTGACTAAGATCATGTGCGTGGGACATTGAGGAAAATATATTTGCCTTTAACATTCACAAGACCAACCCATGCCGGAAGACTTTGACCGCCCCATCAGTGAAATTGTACAGGCTGATTATCGCACAGCAGAAGTGTTTAAGAGATACCTTATAACCTATTGTTGTGGTGCAGATCTTTCCCTCAGAGCTGCCTGCGAGGCCCGGGGAATCGATTATGAATTTGTGGTGAAAGACCTGGAAGAATGCACGCGAAATCTTCAATTATCCGCCGGCTTGTCCTTTCAAAAATGGAAGATTGATTTCCTGATCGATTTTATCAGCAATGTGCATCATGCATATACATACGAAGTACTGCCTTCCCTTGCTTCGGGGCTGCAGGCCTTTGCTCTCAGTCACAGAAAAAAATATCCGGAATTGGAAGAGGTTACCGTATTGGTAGATAAACTCACATCCATCCTGATAGTGCATAACAAACATGAAGACGAAATCATCTTTCCTTATATTAAACAGATTGACCGCGCACTCGAAAAAAAGGAAGCCTACGGGAACCTGTTTGTGAGAACCCTGAGGAAACCACTGGAAGGGATTGACCGGGAGCATATCCAGATGCAGGAAATTCTGGATAGCTTAAACGGATTGACCAATCATTTTGCCATTCCTGAAAAAGCCTGTACCAGTTTCCAGGTATATTATCGAAAGCTGGAAGAGTTTCATGATAACCTGGTCCAGCATACGTATTTGGAACATGATATATTGTTCCCCAGGGCAATCGCCATAGAGCAGCAACTCCTCGAATTATGAATCCTCCGTACATTCGCTCAAATAAGCTCCCGGTGAAGCACAGCATGGTTCATCTTTCTTCTCTTTTTGAAAATGCAACGGAGGGAATTGTAGTGACAAATGGTATGGGGGAGATCATTATGATCAATCCTTCTGCTAACAGGATATTTGGGTACGAGCCTGGGGAACTCTTGAATCAAAAAATAGAAATTTTGATCCCCAATAAGTTAAGGAAAGGGCATGTAAAACTCAGGGATGGTTTTGGCAATGATCCAAAAAACCGGGTGATGGGTCAAAACCGCGACCTGCTGGCCCAAACTAAAGATGGGGGAACATTTCCGGTGGAAGTGAGCCTGAGTACCTATGTGCAGGATGAAGAACGTTATGTCATTGCATTTATCATTGATATCACACACCGGAAAGAAATTGAAAGGAACATGATTCTGCAGCAGGAGCAACTTGAAAAAGTAACTGATGACATGCGGCGACTGAATGCGGACCTTGAATTGAAAGTCGAGGAAAGAACCATTATCCTTAGAGAAGCATTGATGCGCTTGGAAGAATCTCAAAATGAACTCAGCGCAGCATTGGACAAAGAAAAACAATTAAGTGAGATTAAGAGCCGCTTCGTTTCCATGGCATCTCATGAATTCCGGACGCCGCTAAGCACCGTGCTTTCTTCTGCTTCGCTGATGGAAAAATATACTTCATCTGCGGACCAGGATAAGCGGTCGAGACATATTGATAAGATCAAGAATTCTGTCAAGCACCTGAATAATCTTTTAGAGGATTTTCTTTCCCTGGGTAAGCTGGATGAAGGAAAAGTCCTGACGCATTTGTCGGAATTCAGGATAGAAGATCTGATCCGGGATACGATGGAGGAAATGAGTGCATTCCTGAAGCCAGGACAGGAATGCATATATGAAAACCAGTGCGAAACGATCATTACGAGTGATAAGAACCTGATCAGGAATATTCTTTTTAACCTGCTATCGAATGCCATAAAATTTTCAGATGAATCGGGCAGGATCTTTATTCATAGTGAGCTAAAAGCCCATTACCTGCATGTTACTGTGGAAGATGAAGGCGTTGGCATTTCTGAAGAAGACAAGGAACACTTGTTTAGTTCTTTTTTCCGTGGTAAGAATGTAGTCAATATCCAGGGCACCGGGCTGGGACTGCATATAGTAAAAAGATATATTGACCTGCTGGAAGGTTCTATTCATTTGGAAAGTGAGCTTGGAAAGGGCACAAAGATTATATTTGTGATACCTGTAAAAGAATGATCTATGTCAGCTTCCATCCTAGTTATAGACGACAATAAAGACATCCGGGAAAATACTGCTGAGATTCTGGACCTCGCCGGGTATAAGACATTTATGGCCGAGAACGGAAAAAGGGGCGTGGAGCTTGCCATCAAGGAGAAGCCTTCCATCATTGTATGTGATATCATGATGCCCGAGCTCGATGGCTATGGCGTTCTGCACCTGGTCAGGAAAAATCCGGATACAGAAAATACTCCTTTTATTTTTTTGACGGCAAAAACGGAAAGGAGTGATTTTCGCAAAGGAATGGAAATGGGCGCGGATGATTATATCACCAAACCCTTTGAGGACATAGAATTATTGAATGCAGTGGAAATCCGTCTTAAGAAATCTTCCATTCTAAGCCAAAATTATGATCCGACTTTCCATGGGTTCAAGCAATTTTTAAAGGATGTAAAAAACGCCGGGCTCGTCCGCCAATTGGCTGAGCAATATGAAACTGAAAATTACGAAAGGAAGCAGGCTTTATATCAGGTGAATAAAAGGCCGCATTTTCTCTATTACCTGATAAGTGGCAAAGTGAAGTGTTTTAAGTCACATGAAGATGGCAAAGAGTATATCACTAATTTGTATAACGATGGGGATTTTATTGGTTATGCGGCGCTTTTGGAAAATACAAATTATGACGACTCCGCGGTAGTCATAGAAGATGCTGAAATTTTGCGCATCCCGAAAGATGATTTTTTAAAAATGGTATTTGGAGATGTCAGCATTGCGTCGAAGTTCATACATATCATTGCGAAAAATGTGAAAGAGAAAGAAGAGCGGTTGTTGAACCTGGCCTACAGTTCACTGCGGAAACGAATCGCTGCTGCCCTGGTGGATATCATGACCAAGTTTGATCTCAAGGATCATGACGCGCCCATCGAAATTTCCAGGGAAGAAATTGCACAGTATGTCGGCACGGCTACTGAGTCCCTGATCCGGACGCTAAGTGATTTCAAAGCGGAAAAGCTGATTGATATAAAGAATGGAAAGATTGTGGTGAGTAATAGGGAGAAGCTAAAGAATCTGCTTTATTAGTTTTTTTTCACGCAGAGGCGCAAAGGAAGCAAAGGCGCCAAGGCTCTCGAATCAAGTTCGAGCTTCTTCTTTGCGCCTCATCTAACCTTTGCGTCTTTGCGTGAAACTGAATTTAATGCTTCCAGGAAGTTTTACCGAAAGAATAAGCAACCCCCAGCGACGGTCCATTATACCCCCACTTAAAATAAGCCTGATAAATTTGCTGGTCTCTATTTACCGAAAAATTCAAGCCGGAAAATCCAAGGGAAATGTCGAGCTTTTTAACCAAGCGGTAAAAGCATACCAGATTGTAGGCAAAAATGCTTCCTCTTGTATCATTTATGGTCAGAGCAAGATAATCTATGTCGAGCGTTATGGCCAGGCGCTTGCTCACTTCAAATCCTCCCCATATGCCCAGATCTGGCAGGGGAGCAGTGAAACCAAAATTATTGCTTTTGGAAATACCGGCACCGGAGCCGTCCACTGATAACCCCGTGTTTGCACCGACGAGATGGGTACCTATCAGTATCCCTACTTCATATGTGGGTTTTGCCAGGATTGCGTAACCATAAGAAATCTGGTAAATAGCCGTATTGAAAAAGCTGGTGACATCTGAATTGACATGAAAGGTGTCACCCTTAAACGAGATGTCTTTTTGAAGGGTTTTGTTGGAACTCCGCCGGACATCATAGAAAGCAAAATTTAACCGGGAACGACGGGAAATTCGCCATTCTGCACCTGCAAAAAAAGTAAACTCGCTGCTGTTATAGCCCAGGTCTTTTTCAAAATCAATGTTGGTGCCGTCGACAGCACCTCTTATTCCAACCTGGACATCCGTACCAATAACCGGCACAAAACCTCCGGCGGCTATTCTAAACCTTTCAACGTACCAGGGAGAAGTGATTGAATCTTTGGGATGGCTGAGCGAATCCTGCGCATAGCATTTTCCCAAAATCAGGACGAGTCCTAAAATCAATAAGATCGATCTCATAAGCGAATGCTAGGGGTTAATCAAATCTACAGCTTCCCCCGATCATTTTTTATCGGATTCCACTGTAGCGACTTCATACACATCCTTCCCGTCTTTTTGAATGGGCTGCTAATAAGTCTCCCCGAACTTAACATATTTTTGGTCACGAATTGTCACTTCATCGCCACCTTCTGGCAAACTTTCCACTATTGTCCCAGCCGTGGGTGCTACTACCTTTTAACCTTTGTCTGATTTTTCATAAAATGTGCCTTTGTAACAAAAACACTAGGGTGATCGATAGGGTGTGACTGCTCCCTTTCAGTAATGCAGGCTTGCTTTCATCTCTTCGAATTTTTTCCAATTGCCGTCAATCTGGTATTTCTTCTCAATTGAACTGGCTACGATAACTCCTGCGATAGCACCTGCTCCACCGGTTAAGATCAAAATGATGGCATCCTCGCCCAAGGAATTGTCTGCTTCAAATCCTGCTTCCTGTTTTCTGCTACTTATAATAATCGCACCTGCGGCCAGCCCTAAAGCCGTCCCGCCCAGTGTAGCCCAGGTCCTTAGTTTCTTATCCATAACTTTAATTTTCACGATAGAACTGTAATCATATTTTTCCCATGCTGTGGTATCATGCATATTGGGATGAACTTTATGAAGGGGATCGGGTTTTGCACTTTGCTTTTGAAAAATATAGATCGATGAATCCCTGACTGCCATCAGGTATACTTTCATATTCTGACCCCCTGGCAAATAGACCCGCACATTATAAACTGGTGCAGTCGCCTGAACCTGTATCAGTTTTAGACTGTCCTGTGATTTTACATTTTGCAGGACAAAGACAGAGAACGACAGGTAGACTGTTAGGAGTTTCATGTAGCAGGTTTTAGGAGTCTGGGTCATTTTCCAAACCTCACATTAGGCCATACTCCAAGGTAGGCGACAATCCGGCGAAATCCTAATGGATCCTGGGTTGATTGGTTGACTAGTTGATTGGTTGATTGGTTGCCCGCGTCCGCCGAATCCGCCCGAGGCGGAGAAGGCCGAAGGGTTTTTAGCTTGAATGGTTGATTAGTTGATAGGTTGAATAGAGAATTCACCAGAGCCGAAGGCTCGATTCATTTTTAGCAACGGATTTTAATCCGTTGTGTCATGAATCCGGTTTGAAACCGGTTTTAAGTGTGAGTTCGAGGTGCCCTTCGAAACACCTCGAACAACGGGGTTGAGAGGTTGAGAGGTTGAATGGTTGAAAGGGTTTTTGAATATGGGCACTCCTTCTCCGCCAGGAGAAGGAGCCGGAGGATGAGGCGGGAGAGGTTGAGAGGTTGAGAAGTTGAAGGGTTGAGAGGTTGAGCGATTGAATTGCTCCCCTCTCCTTTGGAGAGGGGTCGGGGGTGAGGTCGAACCAGATTTCCATCGGGAATGAAATAAGAAAAACAGATTTCACGGCTTCATTTCTTCTTCTTAAATTAGGATTGAATCTGCTCAGATTCCCATTGAACATTTCCTAAGAATTATTTTTTCCAGATTGTTTCCGGCCTCCTGAAATTCGCGACTAAGTGTTAGCATCTAACAGTGAAGGGGTCATCGTCAATCTTGCTTACCGGGAGGATGCCTTACCTACTCATCCTAACCAACCTCATCCATGAAGGGCAGCATTGAACGGGCTGCCAAATATTTTAATTGATATTTCTTAAAGTGTAAAAGAGCAACTAAGAATAAATTCTATCTCATCACCCTAAATCTTCATTTATGAAATGGACAATAACAGCGGATAAACTGGTGCAACTAAATCGTGATCTACTGCCCAAATTGAAATCCGCGCATTCTGTAACTAGAGGACCTGTAACCCAAGATGAAAAAGATGCTGTTTTAAAAGATCACAAACAGAGAAAAGATCTTTTGGTCTCAAAAGATTCAGACCCAATGATCGATGAGAATTTTAGAGTTTATGTTAACAATGATGCTTTAGTGGAAGATCTAAAAAGTAATTTTAATCCTTGGATTAAGCATTCTTGGGGTACGGAGGTTAGTGAAGATACAAGGCTCCGGTATGAATTATTCATCGGTGGCTGGCTTCATTACTATGATAGCGAAGTTATGAACGGCGACATTGACCACGCCATATCATTCGATTGGTTGTCAGTTCCCAATTCTGTTGTAGTATCTATATCGCCCAGGTATAAAGAGAAAAGTACTAATCTTTACCTCCACATCCCTCCTCCTGGCGCAGGCGATCCTCCAACACCTAAACACCCGCCACCATATTAGTAGAGAATCTGCCTGTCCTTTCGGGCATGGGTATCTCTCCATCATTTAAGTCTTTACCCGACCTATCCGTAAATCGACCTATCTTATCAAATCAAGGTTTTGTTCGTACCCCTTTTTTATTTCAGAAGGCCATGCTCACAAATGAAAAGCACCCAAAGGGAGTGATTGACAAGCGCTCCCTTTCCCGTATTGTCATAAGGTTTCGTGTAGGGATGAATTTTCCTTACTCCCAGGATCGCGAAGTCAATGCATTTTTTTCTCAAACCCCGTCATTTCCCTGGAAATCCCTTCTTGAACTCATGCCCGGGATCAGGATCAGTAAATTATTTCATATCACTCCCTTCGGAGAAGATCGCCGCACTTCAAACTCTGGCAAAAACGGTCGACGAAAGGTATCATGCACCGGATCTCCGTTCTTATTATGCCCTGGATTGTCCATCTGCATCCGTTGATACAAAGAAAATAGTCAACTTCCTTCGCAAATTGGATGCTGTTGACAAGGCCTATGTAGAAACCGGTCCCCTCATGCCCCCTGCTCCGGCGGTCGCTGCCATGCATCCATATACAGCACAGGGCCATTTACAGGCTGCCCCATCAGGAATAAGCGCGGTTTCAACTGGCTCTATCAAAGGAGCTAACGGTGAAGGGCAGGTGCAATTTGTGGATATCGAACAGGGGTGGATCCTGGATCATGAGAGCTATCATATCAATACCATTCCATCGACAGGAATGAACCATCCTGAATTCCGTGACCATGGAGCTGCTGTTTTGGGGATCCTTCTTATGCAGCGTCCAAATACCTCGCTGCGCGGAATCGTTCCTGCGGCAAAAGGTATCCCTATTTCACAATGGAGGGCCGATGGAACATTTAATACGGCAGATGCCCTCCTGGCAGCCCTTGGGGAACTTCAATTTGGGGACATTATTTTGCTGGAGGCACAGATGCCCGATTCGCCCAATGGCCATGATGTTTGGCCGGCCGAAATCCAGGAAGCTGTATTTGATCTGATTCGCCTTGCCACGGCCTTAGGCATTACTGTGATTGAACCATCAGGTAATGGTCAGCGTTGGTTTGGCAGGGGCAATGACCTGGACAGCTATACCAATGAAGAGGGAAGGAAGATTTTTGACCTTTCGGGCCCTGATTTCAGGGACTCAGGGGCCATCCTGGTGGCTGCCGGCACAAGCCGTGAACCGCATAAACGAATGGGCTATTCAAATTATGGGCGGCGGATTGATTGCTTTGCCTGGGGAGAAAATGTGGTGACAGCCGGATCTTATCCGGGATCATCTCGTGAGTATACAAATCTGTACACGGGCAAATTCGCCGGAACCTCCAGCGCAGCGGCGATCATCGCCGGTGCGGCCATTTCCATCCAAAGCATTGTCGAGGCCAACCTTGGTTTTCGGTTAAGCCCAAATCAGATGAGGACCATCCTAAGCAGTGATTTGCTGGGCACAGCTTCGGCTAACGGGCGAATCAATGATAAGATCGGGACAATGCCCGATTTGAAAAAGATCATTGAATATATAGAGAAGCATGCCAGGGAACCAGAAGCTATGAATAAGATAGGAATTGGAACTCAGGGGCCATCGAATTGGCCCTTCGAAGAAGACCAATAGCGGAGCAGAATCCCTCTTGTTAACCTTCTTTTTTCGAATATTATTTCGAGGCTTTTGAGCGACCGGCATTCTATATTTGCTATCATGCTCAGAAAGTTTCTTTTTGCAAGCTGTGTTTTGGCCTTCTCAATTTCAATGCGGGGACAGTGCCCTGGAATGGATAGTCTGCATAAACGAATTGCATTCCTGGGCAATATTTATACCGGAGATTTTACCGCACTCCCACATAAACAAAGGCTGGCAGAATTATTTACAATGCTTGATCAGTCGAAAAACTGCCCAGACTTCAAAGATTCGATCCATGTCTTCTTGCTCCGTAATGTCGCAAGCCTTTACAGGTCAGAAGGCGACTTCGTTAATGCGATTAAGTATTATAGAGAAATTATAAGTTTTCTCAGGGAGCGTATAGACAAACCCAGCGTTAATTCCAGGGACCTCATCACGATGTATTTCTGGCTAATGGTATGCTACGATGGATTGAATAATGTCAAAGAGAAATTGGCAGCCATTGACAGTTGCATTGAAATTGCGACCCTATTGAAATCCACTACTGATATTGCCTGTTTGAAAGCGTTATTTGCAAAAGTTGAATATTCTTATGATATAGGAGATTATCATCGCTGTATTATTGACGCGGAAAGATGCGAAAAACTTGCCAGAGAATACATAAAGTATGGGGGAGCATTTGAATATAGAGTAGGATTACCCATTGTTTCGAGCAGCCAGGGTTGGCAGGTGAAAGCATTATTGCAATTGAAAAATTACCAGCAGGCAGAAGCATTGCTTGCCAATAAATTAGTTGAATATAAAAAATTGGGGCTGGTAGACTATTACGGATTGATTTATCAGCAGCTTGCGCAAGTGCAAATGAATAAAGGAAATTATGAAGATGCCATAGCCAAATACAATTTAGCGGTGAAGAATGAAAAGGAAGTGGGAAATAATTTCAATTGTAAACAGAATCTAAAAGACCTGGGATATATGCTGTACCTCGGGCATTTGAAAGATCCAAATAAGGCCATGCTCTGTTTTAGGAAAGCGCTTACCTACATCAATACAGATGAAGACTACGAAAGAAAGGATGTCGCAGAGTCGCTGGATATTTTGGCGGATATGGCCAATATCTTTGTCCAGCAAGGGCAATTTGATTCCGCATTTAAATATTACCAGCTGGCATTTGACCAGCTTCGCCCGGGCACGAATGAGATGGATATTTTGAGAAGTTCACCCGAAGCGCTCATAGAGAATAAAAAGATCGACTATCTGACCAGCCTGCTCATAGATAAAGCGGATGCATATTTCAAAAAATGGCAGGTCACCGGGGAATTGAATTCCCTAAGGGAAGCCATAAGAATATATAAAGCAACAGACCTGGTCCTGAACAGGATCAAACTGGAACAGTCCGAAATCCAGTCAAAACTTTTCTGGCGGCGCAGCTACCGCAGTCTTTATGAACATGCCATTGAAGCTTCATACCAGCTCGGAAGCCCTGAAGACGCTTTTTATTTCTTTGAAGCAGGCCGCGCCGTCCTGCTAAATGATCAAATTTCTGAACAGCGACGGGCAGGAGAAAAAGAATTATTGCAACAGGCCCAATTGCAAAGACAGATCATGGATCTTGAAAGAAAGATCTTGACTGCAGAAAAATCGGCGGCACCAACCACAGACTTACAAAAAGAGCTTTCAGAGAAAAGGGACCAGCTGGATCATCTGAAAGGAATCTTAAAAGAGAAGAACCCCCTCTATTTTCAAAATGACATGGATTCAATAAGGGTAGGTTTGAAGGATGTTCGTATCAAACTATTGAATGATCACCAGGCCCTGCTGGAATTATTCGAAGGGGATGATGCGGTCTATTCAATCCTGGTTACTCCCAAGCAAGCCTATTTTCATAAGATCAACAAACCGGATTTTGATAGCACTGTCTCCACATATCTTTCATTTATTTCAATTCGGGGCTTGCTGAGTACAAGGTTTTCCGATTTTACCCAAACTGCCCATCATTTGTACGGACTCATTTTCCAGCAGGATAGCTTATCACCGGGAAGGATCATTATTTCGCCCGACGGGCCATATTTTCCATTTGAAGCACTGGTTTCGGATAGCCGGAATCCAAAATCACCGGTTTATTTTCTAAATCATTTTGCAACGAGCTATACGTATTCCGCGCGTTACCTGATGAATGATTTCGAAAAGAACAAGGCGGTCAGCTCGGGAAGTTTTCTTGGTATGGCACCCGTCAAATTCAATGATAAGTATTCCCTGCCAGCGCTGCCCGAGAGCGATCTTTCATTGAGACTAATTGGAACCTATTTCAATCATCCGTATGAGCTGGTAAAAGAAGAAGCATCAAGGCAACAATTTTTGCAGCATTATTCAAATTATGATATCATCCAGCTCTATACCCATTCTTCGGATACCAGTGACCATGGTGAGCCGATCATTTATTTTACGGATTCGACGTTATATCTTTCTGAGCTGATCCCTGAATACAAACCCTCTGCCCAATTGATTGTTTTGTCGGCCTGTGAAACCGGGAATGGAAATTTTTACCAGGGAGAAGGTGTTTTCAGTTTTAATCGCGCATTTGCAGGCATAGGTATTCCGACTTCCATAATCAACCTCTGGGCAGTGGATAGCAAATCAACCTACAAGTTGACTGAACTCTTTTACAAATTTCTTACAACCGGCCTGCCTCCGGATATTGCTTTGCAAAAAGCCAAGCTCGAATTCATCGGAACATCTTCTAAAGAAAAATCACTGCCCTACTTTTGGGCGGCCACTGTATTGGCAGGGAAAACTTCGGCCATAGACTTTGATAAAAAGAGTCCATGGATGCCCTGGGTGCTCGGGGGCTTTTTGGTGATTGCATCAGCTGGATCTTATTGGTTTTGGCGGCATAGGAAAGCGAATACCACCATCTAACGATTGGCAAATAGGGATTAAAATAAATGCAGCTCACCACAGAAAAAACCCCATTGCGATTGATCACCGGGCCGAATCAATCATTTATTTCCGTCAGGGATATTAATCGTACTTAAAATATTGCCTCTATAACGGATGATCTGCGCCAGCATTTTTTCCTTTGACAGGGAAAATGCTAAGAAGCTGCTTTCCGACATGGCAAACCTGCAAATATCAGGAAGGATGATCGCTTTGCAGGCATACTGATCATAGCTGGTGGTGAATATCATCTGAAAATTGTTTTCTATTAATTTCTCCAACAGGTTGGTCAGAAAACGGGAAGAAGGATAAGCGTCGCCGTTACCATGGCTTTCCGGTTCCCTGGATCAGCCAGAATTTAGACCAGGAACTATTCTTTCCATCTGGATCAGAATACGGAGTTAATTCAAGTTTATCAATCGCAGCATTTGCATTGGCTGCATTGTTCTGCAACTCGTTATTTTTATAGGCGAAGCGGACGGGAATGGCGGCTCTTTTGGAACCCCAACCCACCTGGATAGATGGAAATCCGGTTCTTCTCCAATCCATATAGGATTCACAGGAAGCTTGCCAGGAAGCGATCCATTTTTGCTCGATGATCCTTTGGAGGCTGCCATCAAAGGCAACGGAAGGCTGAGCGATATAGCTTGAATAATCTTTCACAGATCCCGCATAGTCGTCTACGTCAGCCTGGTATTTCGAAAAAACCTCCCATTCATCGAAAGATGCTTCAATGCCTTTATAGAACCAATCGGATGCACTGCCTCCGACATTCCAGCCTCTCAATGCCGCTTCGGAAAGATCAAAACAGATTTCACTATATGAAACGAGTCGTTGCCTGAGCAAATCCCCGGAAGGATTATCATAAATATCTCTGCGCAAATAGGAAACATAATCATTGTTAGAGGAAGCCTGGGTACCTGCTCCGTTAATATTGTAGGTAAAATCGTTACCAGAATAACTGATCGGGATCCCAACATATTTGGGAGAAGTATCGAAGAAATTCCAAACTGCACCTAAAGGAGCCCCATAAGGGCGGTCAGTCGCATAGGTTGCGGGATCGAATTCTTTATATTTTGTTTTAAGTGCTGCGGCAGGATTAATGTATCGGATATTTCCTTGTATCAGGGCCAGGGTACTGTCATCCGTTGGACTAAATTTACTTGCATCTAATACAGAGTGGGTGACGATCGGTTCTGCCATGATCACAATGCGGGGATCTTTCAAGGCATCCAGTCTTTTTACCAGCGTGGCACACATCTTATTTCTATTGTAATTTGAACTTCCCAGGTATTTGGATGCTTTCTGGTAAGATGTGGCAGCTTCTGTACCCGGGAAAGACATCGCACAATCATCATCGTTAGAAGAAAAAACCTTTGCAGCAACGGCTTCCACTTCGGCGCGAACGTCTCTTTTTGCAGAAAGCCGGAGATAATACCTTAACAATAGAGAATAGGCCAGCCTGGTCCACTTTTCCGGCTTTCCGGCATAAAATACATCTGAACTGGTGGTCACCTGGGTAATTTCCGGATGGCCCGAGGGTAAATCTGCGAGTAAAGGAATCGCAGCGAGCAGGTCAGCAATCACGTGATCATATATTTGTTCCTGGCCATCGAAAACAGGGAACTGGTTCTCCAGACCATCCTGGTCTCCTTTCAAAGCCATCGAATCGGGCGCATCTCCCCAAAAATCGGCGATCATCCCAAAATTGAAAGCACGCATGATCAGGCCAACCCCCTGATGAAATTTCCATCCCAATGCCTGCGCTTTTTCTAACATCAGCTTGTTATCTCTCAGCCTGGCATAAGTACCACCCCAGTCCATTGGATCCCATGCGTAGAAGCTGTAGTCATTGCCAAATGCATCCTGGTAAGTATGCTGCATGGCCCCCGACATTAATCCGGATCCGAGATTCCCATAATCCATGGCCGTTTGGATCAGCACATTGGCCATCAGGTAATCTGGCGCTGCATTATCATAATTGATATTGTTGGGATCCGTGTTCACCTCGTTGAATTTTTTGCAGGCGATGAAAAGGATCAGCACCGCAAAAAATCCAACCCATATTTTTGTGACAGCTTTCATCCATTTTTCTTTTTCCATTTCTCCAAAAAAATCAGAACCGCACATTCAATTTTATCCCGATGGGTATGGTCCATGGGGTAATATTATATCTTTCGATCCCCTGACGGAACTGCGAACCATTACCCTGCGGAGCAGCCTGCATCTGGAATGCCTGCTCCGGATCGATCCCCGCTTTTGCCTTGGTCCAGATGATGATATTTTTACTGAATAGGCCAATGCTGATGCCCTGCAGTTTCAGTGAACGGGTCAGACTGCCGGGGAGCTCAGCCGAAATAGTGAGTTCCCTCATTTTAATATAAGAAGCGTCAAACATACTCATGCGCGCAAAATTCCAACCGGCAGTCACCGCATCTTCATAATTGTCGAGTTTGGTCTGATTATTATTCAAATTACCCAGGTTCTCCACGTAACCTCCACTTCCATCTGAATAAACTCCGGGAAAAAATGCACCGTCATTAAATACAATACCGTTGGTTTTAAGAGGGAGCCCGCCGTTGTCTGCGTTCGGTCCACCCACCAGCCGGAATTGCTGCAGCCCCGAAAATTTGATGAATGCATCCGGATTGGATTTCAGGTAAGCCGGAATATCATTTTTATTGGCCTCAGGAATTGGAATACCCATATTTGTTTGCCTTGCCATGGCTGCATCTGATTCCAGGTAGCGATAGGTTTGGGAGAAGAAAGTGCCACCGAGACGAATATCAAAACTTGCCGTGAGAGTAAATGCCTTATAGGTCAGGGCAGTCTGTACACCCATCAATAGTTTAGGATTGAAATTTCCAACCACTTCTTTCTGGTCGAAAGCTCCATTTCCCACTGACTGGTAGAACCCTGCATTGTCCAAAAGCGGGTATCCATAATAGATAGATCCTTTATCGGTCACCGTTGCAATACGGCTATCCCAGATCTGGCCAATTTTACCGTCACTGATCACGGGAGAGCCATTGGCATTATAAAGGTTCGGGATGGCCTGCCCCTTGGCGTAGGTCCAGGATCCGCTATTTCCATCTTCCCAGAATTTGAAATAAGGCACTCCGTTAGAAAGTGACATGACATAAGAACTATTTTGGGTGTAATTCACACTCATGTTCCATGTCCAGTCTTTATTTGAGATGATGGTTCCGCTGAGCTGTAGTTCTATTCCTGTCGTTCTGATCAGGCCGGCATTAATTTGCCGCGAACTATATCCTGAAGAAGGTGGTACACTGATGTCCAATACCTGATTTTCGTAATTGGACTGGTAGATGGTTCCATCAAAGCGCAGCCTGTTCTTGAAGAAACCAAGTTCCAGTCCCAATTCACTCGAGATCGCCTGCTCGGGTTTCAAGGTTGGATTTTTAATCGTGCCCGGAGTGGATTCGGTGGTAATTCCACCAAAACTGCCTATACCAATTGTGCCATACAAATTATATGGGTCCGTATCCTTCCCTACACTTGCCCATCCTGCGCGGAGCTTCACCAAACTTACTTTATCTCCCATGTCGAAGATCCTGTTCATGAGGATGCTGACGGAGGCCGATGGATAGAAATAGGAATAATTGTCGGAAGGTAAAGTGCTTGACCAGTCATTCCTTCCAGTCAGGTTCAGGTATGCCATATCCTTATATCCTAAAGACGCGGTGGCATAGAGGCTGTAAACTATTTTTTCATAATACCCACTGATCGCTCTCAGGTTTGCCTGCGCAATATTGGATACATTGAATAATTCCGGGACAATGATTCCCGCACCTGATTGCGAATAAGTTTGGTTATTGGACGCATATGAATAAAGTGCATTTCCTCCACCTGAAGCAGTCAGGTTGAATTGGCCAAAAGATCCATTATAACTGACGAGGAAATCAGTATTGCTTTCTGTATTGTATTGATCCTGGATTCCATAATAGCCATTCAATTCGCCATTATAACTTTTTGAAATCTTTGTTTCCCGCGTTTCATTATAGAGGTCCTGCGCATAGCGAAGGAAAGCATTTACATGCGGACTGAAATTGTATTCAAGTTTTACATTACCGAAGAAACGGTTCCTGTAAAAACCATTTTTCACCTGGTTCAGCGTAAACCATGGATTATTATCATAGTCGCCCGAAGAAGGATCCTTGGGACCAGGTTCCTGGTCAACGCCCACAGGTGGCAAAGCTTTCCGCTGTTGAATACCAGGCGCCAGCCAATAGTCCTTCATTTGACGGATGTCTACGCTCGGTGAGAGATAGGCAACATCTTTGAAAACGCCTCCATTGTTTCCCGCAATCACATTATCAGAACTGGACCTGACATAATTCAATGAGAGGTCAAGCCTGAATGCATTGGTGATGGAATGGATCAGATTTAATGCCAGGTTATTTCGAGAAAGACCTGTATTGGGCACGATGCCACGGTTTGCCAGATTGGCGAAAGAGAAACGATAAATATCCTTATCGGTTGCATTCTCAAAAGAGAGACTATTGATGGAAGTGAAACCGGTCTGGACGAAATTTTGCATATTGTTATGGCTCACCATATCCTGTTCTTGATATGTTCCATCCGGGAGCAAAGGACTATTCCATTGAATCGCTTTAAGTCCATGGTTGAGTGGTGTACCAAATCGGTAAGTATTTGTTCCTGCGAGATCAACGAGCTTCCCATTCCAGCTATTGAATCCATTGGGAGTTGTGTAGGGAGTAATTCCTACGGTATAACTCTGGTTGGTGGGCAGGTATTTGTAAGGAAAGTCAAATTCTGAAATCGAATTGAAAGTGATTCCGACTCCTTTTGATTTCTTTCCTTTTTTTGTTGTGATCAAAACGACACCATTGCCTGCCCTTGAACCATACAATGCTGCGGCACTTGGTCCCTTCAAAATGGAAACGCTTTCAATATCATTCGGATTGATATCGGAAATGGCATTGCCATAATCCACATCATTGTCATTGCCCATATTCGTTCCGATATTGTTCATGGAGTTTTTTACCGGGCCGCCGTCAATCACAAACAAGGGCTGGTTATCACTATTCAAAGAATGGATCCCGCGAATGACAATACTGACGGAAGAAGTAGCTGCGGCTCCTGTGGAATTGACTGCGACGCCGGATACTTTGGCTGTCATATTGTTTAGCACGTTTGTTTGTGTCACACGATTCATGTCTTCTCCTTTTAATTCTCCGACAGCATAACCCAAAGATTTCTTCGGGCGGCTAATGCCCAAAGCAGTAATCACAACTCCGGAGAGTTCCTGTGCTTTTCCGGGCTGGAGCGTAATATTTACGAATGACTTCCCTCCAATGGCCAACTCAGCAGATTGATAACCGACAAAGCTGAAGACCAGAATTGCTTCAGGACTTGAAACCTCCAGCTCATAAAATCCATTCGCATCGGTGGTAGTGGCTTTTGGCTTGCCTTTCTCAGAAACAGTGACGCCCTCCAGTGGACCACTGATATCCGAAACTCTTCCCCTGACCGTAAAGTCTTGTAAAGAATATGCAATGTCAAAATGTGAAGAATTTCCGAGCATGGTATATATCATATCATGCAGGTGCATTTCCGGTGGAGTCCGGAAAGCAGCGCTTAAAAGCAGCAGGGTCAAAAAATGTAGCCGAAAATTCATTTAATTATTCATGCAATTGATTCGGAAAAGGTTTTCAAAAGGGCCGATGTAAATCATCCCACCACCACATTAAATCAGGATTTCAAGCTGCGTAGAAAAATGCTCCCTGTTCTTTTCAGGTAAGGTCTATTAAGATGGTTGCCATCAGCTCCCTTTACTTCCCATCTTGTTCCTGTGTCGAAATCGGAACAGTCCAAAAACAAAACCATCATCACCCTAACCATGGCAGTTCATCGCAATCATGCTGTAGCCGGAATCTCAATGATAAACTCCGCCCACTCGCCTTCGCTCGATTCCACTTTGATTTCACCACCATGTGCCTTAATCACTTCGTAGCTCAGCGAAAGGCCCAGTCCTGTTCCTTCACCCGTTGGTTTGGTTGTGAAGAAAGGCCGGAAAATCTTATCAATGATTTTCTGTGAAATGCCAAGACCATTGTCCCTTATCCTGACTTCAATTTTTTCAGCCAATTTTTTTGTTGCCACAATGATCGTGGGCACAAAACCTTGCCCGTCCGCCAGGCGGGTCGGTCCATCCAACTGACGGGCTTCACGGAGCTTGTTCATTTTTTCCGTCAATGAATAAAGGGCATTGGCATAAAGGTTTTGAAAAACCCTTCCGAGTTCCTGTGGCACTACGTTGATTTTCTCAATATTCTTATCAAATTGGGTAGCAATTTTAGCATTGAATGAATTGTCCTTTTCCTGTAATCCATGATAACTGAGACGCAGGTATTCGTCGGCCAGCGCATTGATATCTGTTAGTTCTTTATGTCCCGTACTCGGCCTCGCATGCTGGAGCATGCCTTTGACAATGGCATCTGCTCTTTCGCCGTGATGCACTACTTTACGAAGACTTTGAATCGCGCCGGTTATTAAATCATTGGCCTCTGTTTTTTGGTCTTCGGGCAATTGTTCCAGCGGGCCGGATCTTAGCTCAACCAATAATTCCATTGCGAGATCGGAGAAATTGTTGACAAAGTTTAACGGGTTCTTTATTTCATGCCCAATCCCGGCCGTCAGTTCTCCAAGAGAGGCCATCTTTTCAGACTGGATTAACTGGGCCTGGGTCAATTTGAGATTGGCCAGGGTTTTTTCCAAAATCTTATTGTACCTGTGCTTCTGAAGATTATTACGGTAAAGGATAAACGCGATCAGAAGAAAAACCCCAAGGCCAACGGACAGGCTATAAAATTTGATCTTGTTTTGATATGCCGTTTTTGCTGTATCGATTTCAAACTGGCGCTCCTGCTCATCAAACCCGACCAGGTTTTGTATGGCATAGGTTTTTTCTTCCATATCCAGGCTGTCCTTCGCAGCCAGGGCGATCTTACCGTAGTAAAGTGCTTTAGATGCATCTTTCTTTCCATATATGACAGATAGCAGGCTGCTGGCTTTAATGATGACGGAATAGAGTTTATTCCTTTGGGCATCAGTCAGCGACTCCTCAGCATACATGATCGATGAATCCGGCTGATTCAGGAATTTATGCAGTTCGGCAATTTCATAAATGGTGTTATAGCTCCTGAAATGACTGGAATCATAATACGCAGATGCCAGCGCCTGCCGGTAATAGTTCAAAGTTTGGGGAGCGTTTCCTTTTTTCTGTTGGACATTGCCAAGAAAAAATAAAGTTTGCGTTTTGAGCCACATGACTTTGTGCCGGACCATGTTGTTATAGGCCATCTCCGCATAATATTCAGCAGAATCTGTATTGTTCAATCGCAAATAAGCATCGGCCATGTGGATTTGGGAGAGAATGGAAAAGGGTTCATTATGCAGGGAATCCAATAGCCGCATCGACTGCAGCGTGTACATCAATGATTTTGGAAAATCATTAGAAGAAAGATAAATGAATCCCAAACGCTGAAGAACGTATGCCTTGGCATCAATGATTTGGGTTTTGTCAGCAACCTGCAATGCTTCCAGGTAAACATGCATTGCTCTTGGAAAATTGCCCAGGCCTTCATTGGTTAAACCAATGTATAAGAGAGCCAACTGTTCGCCTTTCGGATAATTGATTTGTCTCGCCAGGATCAGCGCCTTGAAAGAATAGAATAAGGCGGAATCCGGTGCAGAAAACTTAAAGGCATTGGACAATTCATTCATGGCATTGACCCGGCTTGTATCGCCTTTTGCCATTTTCAAAAGCAAACCGAGGCTATCATAGGTATGCCTGCTTTGCGTAAAACTTTGGCCAAAGCCAAGGTTCCACACAAAAACGAATAAAATTGCCACTATGAGCTTCTTCCAGATCATGGATACTTAATGATCACTTTCTTTCGTGCAACAGGGCGCATTTCCAGTTTGCAGGATCCGGGACTCACACAATAACCTTATTATTAATTACTTATATAGGATAAGACCAGCCGATTTCCCTTTCCACGCATGTTTTTACAATGAGGAGTTATGCGCTCCGGGTATTAGTCGTATTAAGTTAAGTAATTTAAACACGGTGTTTGTAATGTTTTTGTAAAACTTATTTAAATGGTATGTCTTGGGCTTAATCAGATTCGCATTCCAGACACAACTTGCGCTTTTAATTGTGTTGTGTTTCCCGGCTGGTGATTACCGGAATTTATTTTCTTAAGACAGAAATTAAGTAGCAGGGATGTAATAATTTTATTCGCTAAGCTAAGTGGACGGAAAATTCGGATTAAAATTTATTGTAACATGAAGGATATTGAAATCATTTTGCAAAACCATCCGGGGAGTCTGGCGGAGATGGGCGAAACTTTGGGTTCAGTAGGAGTGAGCCTGGAAGGAGGTGGGGCATTTGTCCACAATGGAATTGGCATTGCACATTTCCTGGTGGAAGACGGGGAAAAAGCAAAACTGGCACTTGAAGAAAAAGGAATTCGGGTGGCGGCAGTGCATGACGTGCTCATTCAGAAATTGAAACAGAGTGTTCCTGGCCAATTAGGAAAGATTTGCCGCCTGATGCAGAAGGCAGGTGTAAATATACTTGTGCAATACAGCGACCACTCCAACCACCTGATTCTTGTGGTGGATGATTATGAGAAAGGGAAGGCAGTGGTGGGGAAATGGAAAAAGGAGTTCAATAAATTGTGAGAATGAAATAAAAAGAAATTATGGGCAAACAACATCATTACCAGCTAACCGTTCAGTGGACGGGCAATAACGGAACGGGTACTTCAGGATACAGAAATTATGAAAGGAGCCATTCAATTATTGCAGAAAACAAAGTGGAAATTCTTGCTTCTTCCGATCCGGTCTTTAGGGGAGATAAGACAAAATACAATCCTGAAGATCTCCTTGTGGCATCGATCTCTGCCTGCCACCTGCTCTCATATCTGCATTTATGCGCCGTGAATGGAGTTATAGTTGTAGATTATGAAGACCATGCAACGGGAACCATGGAAGAAACTGCTGACGGAGGTGGTCATTTCACCGAAATCACTTTACACCCTGTTGTCACTGTCACAGATGCCTCCATGATAGAGAAAGCCAATGCCTTACACGAAGGAGCAAATAAAGTATGCTTTATTGCGGCTTCAGTGAATTTTCCGATACATCATAAACCAATTTGCAAAGTAAAAGCATAGGCGCCCCGGCCCTCTCCGGCCTCACCCCCGTCCCCTCTCCATTGGAGAGGGGTGCCCACAGTAGCGCGCCTCCGCGCCTCTGCGCTTCTTTGCGCCTTTGCGAGAAACATTGCAGCGACTAGCTATTCATTCGCAGCTTCACCAATGGAAAATCCATCCGTCTTTCGAAAATTAAACATCTCATAAAGCCTTATCGCCCTTTCATTCGAATCCAGCACATGCAAAATCGGGACCTGCCCTTTTTCAAAAATGCCCTTGCAGACCTTTCCCATCAATTGTTGCGCATATCCTTTGCCGGTATGGTCAGGAAGCGTGCAAACAGCACTTAATTCAATAAAGCCATCCATCTTTAGCCTTTCTCCCGCCGTCGCCACCAGTTTTCCATTCTTTCTAATCCCATAATAATCTCCAAGCAGGTATGTCCTTTCTTTCAGGAAGCCGGGTTGCACCAGGTTGACCAGCCTGAACAATTCATCAAAATCTCCCGGTCCAAGCTTTTCAATCTTCTCGGAATATTCAGGGAGAACCGATGGAAGCTGATTACAAATCATCTGGATGCATGAAATGCGATTAACAATTGTCCAATTCCCGGGAATGGATTTGATGCTTGCTTTGACAAAAGCTTCTTCGTTTGCATTGAAAAATGGCCGGATTTCTTCCAATAATTTCCCATGATCCGATTCCAGGCCCATGAAAGGAAGAATATCTTCGGGAAATTTCTTAATATGATCCGTCCCGATAGCAAAGGATTGATGCGTTGTGAGCAGGGAATTCCAGAATGGATTGTCTGGTAAAGAATAGTCGGGATGCATGATTTCCTGAGTATAAAATGAATTGATAAAAGTAGATATTTCCAACTAACAGCAAGAGGCCTTACCCAGGCCCTCGGCCTGCTCCCCCGGCCCCTCTCCAATAGAGAGGGGTGCCCACTTTTGCAATCCCCTGCGCCTCTGTTTTCCTCTGCGCCTCTGCGTGAATATTTCCAAATTCACCAACCTGCTTTTTTCTTCGCCGATTTATTAGGATATTACTTCGTTTAACCCACCAAAATTTAAAAAAGGCATTCCTCTCCTGACCTTGAATTCATCCAAGAAAAATATTTATGCAGGCATTTCACTTGCCGTGTTAGCTACCCTGATCTGGTCGGGAAATTACGTGGTGGCCCGTGGAATTATTAAACAAATTCCCCCGGTCAGTCTTGGGTTTTATCGCTGGGCCCTGGCAAGTGTTTTCATTGCTCCACTCGCATGGAGGAATTTTCTATTGGAGAGAAGGGCAGTATGGGCAAACCGGAAATATATATTTTGGACCGCACTCAGTGGTGTCACCATTTTTAACACTTTTATTTATTTAGCGGGACACTATACGCTGGCAATTAATCTCGCGCTCATAGGCTCGACAGCAGCTCCTGTTTTCGCAATTATTCTCGCCGCTATTTTTCTGCATGAAATCATCAGACCCCTGCGCATTGTCGGGATGGTGATTTGTTTTGTTGGCATCTTGTATTTGCTTTCAGGAGGAAGCCTGCAGGCACTGCAACAATTCCGGTTTGGGATGGGAGACCTGCTGATCTTTATCAGTGCATTCAGTTTTGCAATTTATAGTATCCTGGTAAGAAAAAGGCCGGCAGTTATTTCACCCGTGGTATTTCTCTTCGTCATATTTGCGCTTGGCACAGTCTGCCTTTTCCCATTTTATTTTTATGAAATCCTACATACTGAACCCGTACACTGGAATAAGAATATGTTGCTGATCATTTTCTATCTGGGCCTGGGCAATTCCATTATTTCATTTTTTTGCTGGAATTCAGCCATCAGCCGCCTTGGGGCATCCCGGACTGCACTATTTGCAAACCTGATTCCGGTATTCAGTGCCATCGAAGCAGTTTTATTTTTGGGAGAAGAATTTTCCAGAGTTCATTTGATCAGCGGACTGTTGATTATTTTTGGACTCGTAATTGCGAATTTGAAAACGGGAAGAAAGCGCGGAAATCCCTGAGAAAATCAATAGAGAGAATAGTCTTGGGCTGGTTAATCAAGATTTCTTTAAATTCAACTACGGGGGTCCTATTCTATATGGCTTTTATCAAATTAAACAATCCACTGCCGGGCATTACCGGCCTCCTGGAGAACAGCCTCGATACTGCTGCACCGATTCGTGAATTAACTCAGATTTTATTGCGTGGGAAGAATTCGTTGAGTGCATTGGAAAGGGAGTTGATCGCAACAATCGTCTCTTTTAACAATGAATGTCGCTTTTGTACGAATGCACATGCAGCCACAGTGATCGCCTTGGGTGGTAGCCAGGAATTATTGAACATGGTGTACTACGATTTGGAAAATGCCCCGCTCCCAGAAAAGATGAAAGCGCTATTGGTTATTGGAGGCAAAGTGCAAGAATCTGGAAAGGCAGTGAAAGAAGAACATATCCAGCGTGCCAAAAGCGCCGGCGCAACTGACATGGAAATCCACGATACTGTCCTGATCGCAGCGCTTTTTTGTCTTTATAACCGGTACGTAGATGGATTGGATTCTTATTGTCCTGAAGATCCGGAATATTATAAAAAACTAGCTTCCAGGCTGGTAACTATCGGCTATGACAGACCGAAAGATCCCATGGCAAGGGCGGGTGAAGAAAATTATAAATGACATATTTTGAATAAAACGACAGATCTTATATTGCCCGCATCCGGGAGTTTGCAGAAATCCAGGACGGCTTTGTTCTTTCTAAGTTTTATGAGCACCGTTTTCGGAGGAATCGTATCTTCTTTAATGTCTATTTACCTGGCCGATGTAGCAAGAGAACTACTGCAAAATGCAGACTCGCAGGTCAATGACAATATCAGCGCTACCATCAATGCGATATCAATTTTCGGATGGACCCTTGGCGGGATTGCCTGGGGCATCTTTTCCGATTCGATAGGTCGCAGGAAAGCTTTCATCTACGCCACGCTTTGTTATGGATTGGCTACCATTTTGACCGGAATCGCCCCAAATTGGATCTTTGTGGTTTTGTTCCGTTTCATCTCAGGCTTCGGCATCGGAGGAGTATTGGTCATCACGACCATGTTGGTCTCCGAAGGTTATGAAGAGAAAAGGAGGGCAGTGCTTCTTGGAATTTTGTCCATAGCCATTCCTGTTGGGTTCTTCTCCGCAGGCCTGATCACTTATATCGTTTCCAATTGGCGCTGGGCATTCATGGTGGGCACGATCCCTGTGATCATTTCTATTCTGGCTGCTACTTCAATTCGCGAGTCGGAAAAATGGAAGAGCGCCAAAATGGAGGAAAGCGAACTAACCAGTCGGTTTACTGAGCTCTTTTCCGGCCTCAATATGAAGAATCTCATCATTGGTTCTACTGTTTTCGGAGCGCCTTTGATTGGTCTATGGGCTACGGTCTCCTGGTTGCCATTGTGGATCCATCATCTGGACAAGGCCGGGGATGCACTCCGGGCAGGAGCACTCGCTATGATGCTGGTGGGAGCGGGTGGATTGACAGGTGGCTTTATTTCTGGCTGGATTGTGAATGCCATTGGAATCAGAAAAACATTGCTTGTTTGCTTTGGAGCGAGTTTTCTTTTATCTCTCATCCTATTTAAGCTTACGAGTCAATTGTCATCGGCCACTTATTTTCAAATTGCTTTTCTAAGCTTGTTTTTTGGTATGAGCCAGGGAGCGCTATCCATTTTTATTCCTGAACTTTTTCCGACCGCCCTGAGCGCTACAGCCACCGGGGTATGTTTCAACCTTGGAAGAATCTTCACCGGGCTCGCTGTTTTTTTTATTGGGGCACTCGTGGATACGTTCGGGGGCTATGGGAATTCCATTTTTTATTTTTCATTTGTATTCATAATTGCATTCATTATCACTTTATTCAGTACCACAAAAAAATAGACGGAGAAGTAGATTTTTTATGATAATATTAAAACATAGTTATGGCTTGGATTGACTTAAAAAATGACCTGCCAGGAATCCGCGGACCGATGGTATATCGTCCTGAGACCGGAGCTATTTTGAATCAGCTGGCAGAAATTTTATTGCACGATGAGGACAATACCCTGAGTCGCGGAGACAGGGAAATGATCGGCGGCTATGTTTCTTCCCTGAATGATTGTTTTTTTTGTCAGAACGTGCATGGTGCCATGGCTCAGCATTATTTCCAATGTGATATGGGAATGATCGATCAAATTAAGATGGATTTTATCTCTGCTCCCATATCTGCAAAACTGAAGTCCCTGCTATCCATTGCAGGAAGCGTGCAACGAAGTGGAAAATCAGTTACTAAAGAACAGATCGATCTTGCCAGGGAAAATGGGGCCACCGATCGGGAAATTCATGATACGGTCCTGATTGCTGCTGCATTTTGCATGTTTAACCGCTATGTGGATGGATTGAATACCTGGGCTCCTGAAGACAGGCAGGTATATGTTCAGCGTGCGCCTATGCGTGCCCGTGATGGATATTCACAGGCGGGCTAACCAAATAAATTCATAAACCAAAAGGATACCCAGAGGCTGCTTCACCGTCAGGAGCCCTAATGCATTTCTCAAATCTCTTCAATACTGAACAATTACTGTTCTCAAAATCGGACAGCTCTCATCTTCTTTCTTTCATAAACTCCTTGATTAGTAAGATTTTGCAGGATTGGTATATTCTTGGGAGCGGTAAAGGTCTGGTCGCTGATCTTATTTCGCGCAA
>CAWHHG010000002.1:0-1367731 GCA_963829115.1 uncultured Chitinophagaceae bacterium
AATAGTTGCCTGCTTCCTTAGCCTGCTTGTACATGAGGTTGCTCATTCCTTCCCGTGATAGTTTCATGATCTACATCGCCATTGGTTACCGTCACAAATTTTACAGCACGGCCCATGGAGGCGAAAATAGCTGCGGTACCCCCAGTTTCATCCGGATGATCGGGATGTGCTCCAATCATGATGATTCTCGGCTTTTCGGATTTTTGTGAGTGGCTATGGATCGAAAATGTCAATAAGACGATACATGTTAGAACCATAAGTTTTGCAAAATTTCTCATAGAGTGGCAACGGAGTGGAGAATATGTAAATATGTTTTAAATATATTTTCCATCTCCCTGAAAAGGCAGAGGTTTCTTTGCTCACAGATTGGAGATGCACATCATGAAGGTCATACCAGTTTCCCGGATCTCGCCTGTTTGCGACTATAGCCTTGAGTATAAAAAGGAATAAATGGAAACATATAGGTTTTACTGGGATTTGACGTATATTTAGCGTTGGAGCATGGATTTGTTCCTGGTAAATATACCTTCATCCTTTTTGGAAACCCCGCTAGCGATCCTATTAAAACAGTTGATTTGCGCTTATTCCTCGGTAACGATTACGTTGAATCGATTTCTTGCCCCTTATGGTTTGTCAATATGATGTCCGGCCACAAAAAGACTTATTGAGTAATCCTGTACTTATTCGTATCCGAAACCGGGTAAGTATTCCTATGACAAATTCAAGCATCCGTTAACTCCTAAATCTGCTCACATGAGATGCCTCCATGCCCGATTTCTAAATTCGATTTTTGGTCGATTTATTCTATTAATCTTTGGAGTGATGCCCGGAGGCCTGTTTGCACAACAGCTTAAGATATCAGATTTTGTCATATTTGGAGGAAGTGGTTCTTGTTCAACTTGTAGCGTGAGCATCGGGCCTGCGTCAAACACGACTGGAGGATCAATAGGGAGCTATAAATTGGTACAGACTATTGGAAGTGGCAATACGCTAAGCGGCAATATTTACAGCGGCGGCACTGCCGCATTGACTACCAATAACAAGGTAACTGGCCGGATCACAGCAGCAAACAGCGGTGCTTTAACCGGTACCATACTAAGTGTTGGAACAAATGCACAATTGCAAGGTAATATTGACGTAAATGGAAATATTGTTGTATCCGGGGGTACAGTAAGTGGCAAGGTAACCCATCCCCTTAATACTACTTATACTGGCCCTGCGCCAGCACTTGGAAATGTGATTGGAACACCTAGCCTTCCTACCCTTCCGAACATGCCAGGGGTAACGAACTTTCCGGCAGGTGGAACGCAGAATTTAACGGGCACAATGACGATTACTCCAGGGGCTTATAATAACATGACTCTGACCGGGAAACAAACTATAACTTTTTCTGGCCCCGGTGTTTATATCTTTAATTCCATTAAAAATTCGGGGAAAACAAATATTTACTTATTCGACTTTAAGAACTTATCAGGCAATTTCAAAATTTATGTGTATGGCGATATAGACCTGAACGATTGTGGGGCTGATATGCTTAACGGGGGCGACGCTACACGGATATACACTGAAGTGCATGGCTCGGGTTCGACCTCCCCATATGGCCCTTATGCTTTCAACATAAACTCTGGTTCAAATCAAAGTTACAAGACCAAATGGGTCGGCACTGTATGGGCACCTAATGGAGGGATCAATGTAGGAATTGGAAGCCAGGCTGTCAGTATTACAGGCGCTTTATATAGCGCAACCCAGGTAAATTTTGAAGGCAACTCTACCATTCAGTACGCTCCATACGCTTCTTTCTGCAGCACACCCAATGCAAATGCGGGTGCTGACCAACAACTCACATGTACTATCTCCACAGTTCAATTGCTAGGGTCTTCCACATCACCCGGAGTTCAGTTCAGCTGGACTGCTTTAAATGGTGGCATAATTGCCAATGGTTCAAATACAGCTACCCCAACAGTATCATCAGCTGGAACATATGTTCTCAAGGTTACAGACCCTAATGGTGGATGCACAAACACTGACACAGTTTTAGTGACATTTGTTCCCTGTATTCTTCCCTATTATCCACCACCTGCCGGAGGCAAATCAACCCATCTGATCGGAGCCGAATTGAATTCATTGTTCGAGAATTTTGGCTCTGTTACTGATTCAGCGAAAACGATATTCATCATTAACAACGGCTATGTGCTGATAGAGATTATTGCTATACAAGGTCAATACCAGAATCTTTTGACTACTGTGACCGGACCTGGATACGGCATGATCAATTTGATCAACAATGGTCCCAATACTTTAATTATTTCCGGGGCATTTCCTATTGCCAACCTGAGAAACCTGGATGGTTTGACAAGCATGATTAACTATTGCAGACCCATTTTCCCACCTTTAGGGAATGGCAGCATTCTGCCCATACAGGGCGATACCGTGATGCACACCAACTTTGTACGGGAGGGTTATGATATTGCAGGAAGAGGGGTTAAAATTGGTGTTATATCAGACAGCTATAATAAATTAACTGGATCAGCAGCTCAGGCAGATGTAGCTAATGGAATACTTCCCGGCGATGGAAATAATCCTGACAGCAATTACATTCCTGTCAAAGTGCTCTTGGACTATCCCTATGGTCAGGCCTCCGATGAAGGACGAGCCATGCTTCAGGTTGTTCACGGAATAGCGCCCAAGGCCCTATTGGATTTCAGGACCGGGTTCATCAGTCCAGGCGATTTTGCGCAGGGGATATTGGCTCTTCAACAGGATGGCTGTAATGTCATCGTAGATGACGTTACTTTTATTACCGAACCATTTTTCAAAGATGGTGTGGTTGCGCAGGCAGTGAATACTGTCGCAGGTTTAGGCGTTTCTTATTTTTCTGCAGCGGGTAATACAGGGGCGACGTCCTACAGCAGCACATACAACCCATCGCCTGCACCAGCGGGCATAACAGGTACAGCCCATAATTTCGGCGGGAGCATTTACCAAAATGTCTCGCTTACGCCTGGTACCTACACCATCGTCCTACAATGGGCGGATTCGGTCTACTCCCTCAATAATACAGCGACAGGAACTACAACAGATCTGGATATTTATTTAACGGATACCTCCGGGCATACCTTATTTGGTTTTAATCGCAATAATATTGGCACAGATCCTTTGGAAGTCCTGCCCTTTACGGTCACGACGAACACGACGACCAATATCATGATCACTCGCGCAGGTGGGACCAACAATGTTTTATTCAAGTATATTGTGTTCCGCGGCAACCTTACCATTAACAATTACAATTCAGGTAATTCTACCATCGTGGGCCAGGCCAATGCAGCCGGAGCGATGTCGGTTGGAGCTGTCCGTTTTACAAAGACTCCTGCCTATGGCGTAACACCTTATCAATTGGAAAGTTTTTCTTCCATTGGTGGAACGCCGGTGTATGGCGTCACCAGGAATAAACCAGATTTCGTAGCACCGGATGGTGTAAGTACTACGGTAAACTTTGGTTCCATCAATATCAGCGGCTCGCCCTTCCCAAGCTTTTTTGGAACTTCCTGCGCGGCACCGCAGGCAGCAGGTGTTGCTGCCTTGCTATTGGAAGGGAAGAAAAAATTCGCCGGTCAAACACTTAGCCCAGCACAAATGAGAAGCTTGATGCAAACCTCCGCCTTGCAGACAGGAGGCCCTGGCTATAATACTGCAACCGGGTACGGACTGATCCAGGCTGATACCGCAATGAGAACCTTTGCGGCTCCTCTGCCAGTGATTACAAAACTTGTAGTTCAGGATCAGAACATCACGCCGGGGACACAACCAGTTAATATTACCGTGCAGGGAAATTTCCTGGTGAATAATTCTGTGGTCACTTTCCGGGGTCAGCCGCTTCCAACGACCGTGGTAAGCCCCACACAGGCCACCGCTACGATTCCTGCATTTACCGGCAATCCTGCCATCCAGGTATTTACAAAATCAATTTCCCCCAATGGAAATGATGGCGGTTATTCGGACACTTTGTATTTCTTCTCCCCTGTTAAAAAGACGATCGTTGTAACAGCTGACAATAAAGCAAAACGCTATGGGGAAAAATTGCCTGCTTTCACTTCGACCATTACAGTTGACAATATTTCTCTCCAGACTGCAGGACTTACTCCGGCGCAATTGAGATTAGACAGCATTGATTATACCACACCTGCCACAAGCATGAGCAATACCGGAGTATATTTTATCAGGCCCAAACCACATCGCCTGTTGGATCCCAATGACCAAAATGATATCGCCTTAAAAGAATTGTATAATTATGTTTTCAACGATGGCCTTCTGAACAATACCCGACTGCCTTTGCAAATCACGCCAAGGGATACGACAATAATGTATGGTGACCCTATTGGCTCGATTGCTTTCAATTATACTTATCCGGACGCAAATATTGCTGACACGGATAAAGTAAAATTCCTGGATACCATAACAACGACTCACCACGCCACGCTGGTGGACACTGCCATTGGTTTGGTCAGCGGGAAAGCTATTTTTAGTAACCAGACACTGACAGATGCTGACCTCAACCATTTAAGCATCATGGCCAGCGGGAAAGCGATCTTCAGCGGAAAAGCCATCTTCAGTGGGAAAGCAATTTTCAGTGGTCAGCAGGTAACCGGGTCGAGCTATGCCGTAGATGTTCCGGTTCAAACCATTTTCAATTATGAAACCGATCCTATAAATGCCAACCTTGTCAATGGGAAGGCCATATTCAGCGGAAAGGCCATATTCAGCGGAAAGGCCATATTCAGCGGGAAGGCGATATTCAGCGGATCAACGATTGTAAGTGGCGCCGAAGTGAATGATACAACCAACCAAACTATGGTAGTCATCCTTGACACTACAGACCTTGGCTCGGATCCTAATACAGCAGTCATCTCAGAAATAAAATCTCTCAATTTGCTGACCTCTTTGGCCGCCGGTGTGAATACCATTGTTCCGGGCGCCCTGATCTCGGATAATTTTGATATTACTTACGGTCTTGGTCACCTGACAATAACACCTGCACCGCTTACCGTCACGGCATTGGATACAAATTCCCTGTATGGGGTATCGCCTGCCTTCAAAGACACTGTTACAGGATACAGATACAACGATTCTGCTGGCAATACATACACTGGCACGCCTTCCAATGTTGTCAAGGACAATGCAAACAATACAGTAACAGGAACCATTCCTGCAGGAGCATACCAGATTGTTCCAGGATCTCTGTCGCTGATTAGTCCGTCGAATTACACGCCGGTTTATGTCAACGGAAAGCTGACCGTGGCGAAAGCCATACTGAAGGCGGCTGCCAGGGATACATTCAAAATTTATGGCGCTACGAATCCTGTATTCGCTATTAACTATACCGGATTTGTAAATGGCGACAATGCAAATTCCATTACGCCTCCGCAGGCAGGCACAACGGCGAATTTGAATTCCTCCGTGGGAACTTATACCATAAACCTCACCGGAGGATCGGCTGCCAACTATATTCTTGCTGATAGCATTGGCACATTGACCATCAAAAAGGCCGCATTGAACGCCACGGCGGATAATAAAAATAGATTATATGGAGATCCTAATCCGACATTCACCATAAGCTATTCCGGATTCCTGAATGGTGACGGCCCATCAGCGATTGGAACGCCGCCATCGGCAAGTACCGCAGCAACATCTTCATCACCTGTGGGCAGCTATGCCATTGCCTTAACAGGCGGATCTTCGACCAATTATACGATCGCTGATAACAACGGGGTTTTGACCATTACTGGAGCTACGCTCACTGTAAAAGCGAACGATATAGTGATTGACGATGATGCTTCGTTACCATCTTTTACTTCTTCAATTACAGGCTACAAGAATGGTGACAATAGTTCGATTATTTCTAGCGGGCCTGTGTATACCGTAAATCCGGTTTATAAGAAAGAGGCTCCTGGAATCTATACCGTCACACCGTCCGCTCTGGTTCTGAAAGTCCCGAATAATTACACCATTAATTATTTGCCTGGCAATCTCTATGTAAATGAAGAAGAGGGGTCATCTATCACCGTGAGTCTGACTTGCGTGCAGGTATTGACCAATGATCCTTCCGGATTCGCCTATGCTGCCTATTTTACCTTCAAGAATCCTAACCCTGCTTCAGTGTTTATTCCAATTGGCAGCAGCAATAGCATTACTACATCAGGCAGTTATAGCGGGCAACCGCCGATCATATTCCCTCCGGGCAATGGCAAGTTTAAGATCTACTTCAGTGGGTCGCAGTTAACCTGGAAATTGATATCTTATGGTGCTACAAAATCCATAAGCGCCAGTTCGTCTTCTACAAAATGTACCACGAATCAGATATACCAGGTAAACGGACAGGCAATTAGCGGGGAGGTCACGGCAGAATCCGCAGAACTCCAATCCACAGATCCACAATCCTCAATATATCCGAACCCTGCACACAACCAGGTTAATGTATATATCAAGGACGAAATTCTTTCCGGAAATGAGGTAGAAATGATTGATGTAACGGGAAGAAGTTTCAAACTGACAGCGACCATCGTTTCTGACCATCGCCTGCAAGTGGATTTGAATAAACTGAGTTCTGGACTCTATGCGATTCGAATAAAGACAACAACCGGGTTCAAGATATTCAGGGTGGTGAAGGAATGATAGGATTTATGTTGAGATTTAAATAAAAGAATGGGAATGAGGAACTTTTGGTTCCTCATTCCTTAATTAATTCGTCCAATGAAATGGTTGCCTGCCAAACAGCTTGACCAAGCTGAAAAATTCTTAAATTTGGATTAGCTCTTCTATGAAAGGAAAAATAACCCATATTGTCCTGATTATACTTTGTTGTGCATGCTCCTCTCTATCTGCGCAGGATCGCGTTCCTGATAGCCTGAAAGCCGCGCTTGTCGTCACCAATGAGGATACATTAAGAGTTGAAATACTTCTCAATCTGAGGAAATACTACCTGAATTCTGACCACTGAAGAAGCCAAAAAATATGGCATGCAGGCATTGGAACTTGCACAGAAAATGAAATTTCATCCGGGCCGTGCCTTCGCACTGAAAAACCTTGGCATTGCCTATTATTTGCAGGGCAACATCCCATCCACTCTGGACTATTATGGTCAGTCACTACATGTTTATGATTCAATCGGTGACCAGGAAGGAAAGGCAAGGATCTTAACAATTTCGGACCGTTTATTATTTGAAGGGAGAAGATGAAAAATCTCTTGACAGTTATTTTAAATCATTGGACGTTGCGGAAAAAATCGGGAATAAGGCGAGGATGGCGACTGCATATTCAAATATTGCCAATGTATATCACAACAAACGCGCCACCACAGATAAGTCGCTTGATTTTTTTATGAAGGGATTGAATATCGGAGAAGAATTAGGGGACAATAATATTATTGGTGCGGCAGTGTAAATCTGGGAGAGATCTATCTGGACTTAAACAATGATGATTCTGCACTGTTTTCTTTAACAAGTCCTTAAGGCTTATGCAAACACCATTGATATTCCGTTCCCCTGAAAGGCATTGCGCTAGTTTATGCAAGAAAAAGGGGATTTCGATAATGCCATCAAATATGACCAGCTATCTATCAGATGGCACGGAAATTTGATTCCAAATTGGCCATGACCCAGTCTTTGACTTGCACTGGGAGATATTTATTACAGGAAAGGAGATCTATTCAAAGGCTGCTCGCTGCATATAAAGAGGCTGATACTGTTGCCAAAATCATTCCTGCTTATAAAGAATTGGATGATGCATATGCGGGACTTGCTGCCACTATATTCCAAGATGGGTGCATATAATAATGCATACAAATATCAAAAGCTGTATAGTGCGACTTGCAGATACCCTGAATAACCAAAATCTTTCTGAAAAGCTGGCCAATTTGCAGGGCAGTTTTGAAATTCAAAGCCGCCAAAATCAAATCAACCTGCTCACAAAAGACAAGAAGCTCCAGGAATTGGATTTGAAGAGCCAGAAAATACAGAAGACATTTATCACCATGGGGCTCGTGCTCATCCTCGCCATTGCCGGCATCATTCTCCGCAATTACCTGGAAAGCGCAAAAGTCAACAAGCTGCTGGATGCGCAAAAGGATCAGATTGAAACGCTTCTCCACAATATCCTGCCAGCTGAAGTGGCGACTGAATTAAAAGAAAAAGGAAATGCGACACCAAGATATTATGAAAGCGTGTCTGTTCTGTTTACTGACTTCAAGGGATTCACCAAGCATGCGGATGAAATGTCGCCGCAGGAAATTGTTTCGGAATTGAATGCCTGTTTTGTCGCTTTTGACGATATCATTGATAAATACAGGCTGGAAAAAATAAAAACCATTGGCGATGCTTATATGTGTGCAGGTGGCATCCCCACGCCTGATAAGTCACATCCAATCAATATGGTGAAGGCAGGGCTTGAAATGGTGGAATATATGAAATGGCGGAATGCCCAACGGGCGGCCATTGGATTATTGCCCTGGGAATTGCGCATAGGCATTCACGTAGGGCCTGTGGCAGCCGGCGTTGTAGGAAAAAAGAAATACGCTTATGATATCTGGGGCAGCACGGTCAATATTGCCAGCCGCATGGAAAGCAATGGAGAGCCGGGACAGGTCAATATTTCTTCGAATACTTATGAACTCATCAAGGACTGGTTCTTTTGCCAGCACCGCGGCAAGATTTCCGCAAAGAATATTGGCGAAATTGACATGTACTTTGTTGAAGGGGAGATCCAATTTTGCCAAACCCAACCAGCAAGTCAAGGCAGAAGCCTGACTTCTCTGACCAATCCTGTCCCCCTAATCTTTCAACTAATCCACCATTCAACCTTTCAACTAATCAACCATTCAACACAATCAACTAATCAACCAGTCAACAATCAACCAATTGGACTACCTTAGTGTAATTATTTTATCTAAACTGTAGTCCACATGCTTCCCTGGCAAACGATCATTGACATTGACAAGGAATGTGAGGTTCCTGTGTTTTTGCAAATAGCCAATTCTATCATCCAGGAAATGAAAAAGGGCCGCATAGGCCCGGGCATAAAATTACCAGGAACAAGACAGATGTCCGAATTGCTGCAGGTGCACCGGAAAACGGTGGTAAGATCTTATGAAGAACTCGATGCCCAGGGTTGGATTGAGATGCATCCTTCACAAGGAACTTTCACCAGCAAAGCGCTGCCTGAAATAAATCCAAGGCGATTCTACCAGAAGCCGGAAATGCCCAAATCTTTTCCCGCGACAACCGGCTTTGCTGTACAGGTCAACAATAATATCCGCAAACCTGTCTTGCCCTATAGAAATATCACTGGCTTCCATGATGGTCCGGATGTGCGGTTGATGCCCGTAAAAGAACTTGGAAGGTTTTATAAAAGCATTCTCTCGCGCACAGTGAATTTGAAATACATGTCCTATGTGGAAACTGCAGGAATTCAAAAATTCAGGGAAGTGCTTTCTGAATATCTCAACTCGAGCCGGGGCCTGCAAACCAGTTTTGAAAATATTATGATCACCCGTGGAAGCCAGATGGGCATGTACTTCCTTTCCCGCGTCCTGTTTAAGAAAGATGACCAAATCATCGTCGGCGACACAAATTATTATTACGCCGATCAAACGTTCATCTATGTGGGAATGAAACTAGTCAGGGTCAAAGTCGATGAATCGGGAATTGATGTGGATGCCATTGAAAAGATCTGCAAACGAAAAAAGATCAAAGCAGTTTATATCACTTCCCATCACCACTATCCTACCACAGTCACGTTAATTGCTTCACGAAGAATCAGGTTGCTGGAATTGTCCGAAAAATATGGATTTATTATTATTGAAGATGATTATGATTACGATTTTCATTACCATAGCAGCCCCATCCTGCCCCTGATCAGTGCAGATGTAAAAGGGATGGTTGTATATATCGGTACCCTAAGCAAAACGATTGCACCGGCTATTAGAACGGGCTATGTGATCGCGCCACCGAACCTGATCCTGGAATTAGCAAGGTTCAGACAGCTGGTCGATACGCAGGGCGATCCGATTATGGAACTGGCCCTTGCTGAAATGATTACGGAAGGAGAAATCCGACGCCATATGAAAAAGGCACAACAGGAATACCATAGGAGAAGGGATTTCATGTGTGGATTATTGAAGGAAAAACTTTCGGACATCATCGACTTCAAAATACCCGATGGAGGACTGGCTGTCTGGGCCAAATATGACAAGTCTGTTCCCCTCCCGCGGCTGACAGAAAAATTGAGATCACAGGGCTTGATTCTTTCCAATGGACTTATCCACGATAAGCCTCCGGTTTCACTGAACTCTACCAGGATGGGTTTTGGATGGATGACCGAAAAGGAAGCTGAAAAAGCAGTTGCCCTCCTTGCCAAGACCATCCGCGCAGGGAAATAGGTTGTGATTACCTCCAGGATCCTTCGTCCAGTCTGGTTGCAAACCGGACTACCTACTATATAATAACCGGATGACTGTGTAGTCCAATTGTGGATGTACTTTTAATCTGTCAATAAATTATTCAAACAAAAAGTACAGCCATGAAAAAGTTACTTGTATTGATGTATTCATTGATGGTGGGATTCGGATCAATGGCCGTGCCCATTACCAATGTCAATGAAAGAATTGTTCGCTCTTTCAAGGAAACCTATCCAAAGGCCGAACAAGTAGATTGGAAAGAATACCCGGAATCTTATATCGTGTATTTTGTAGAGGAAGGCGTTCGTTCCAATATTATTTATGGAAAAGACGGAAGCTTTATCAGTTCCACCAGGTATTATAAAGAAGAAACCCTTCCTTACTACCTGCTGGTAACCGTTAAGAAGAAATTTTCCGACAAGAAGATCTTTGGCGTCACAGAAATCTCCGCTCCTAACCAAATTGTATACTTTATCAAGATGGAGGATGAAAAGCGCTGGATGACCATTAAAGTTGATCCTGACGGAAATCTGGAATTAGTAGAGAAGTTCAACAAGCAGCCATGATCAGGGGCAGGTCTCAGACCTGCCTTTTTTTTGAGTTTTCAGTTGTCCCTGAGGAGGAGCGATGGTCGATGATCGATGGGCGATGGTCGATGGTGGATGGTGGATGGTAGTTTGTAGAAGACAGCCCATCAACCGCACAACAAATCAACCATTCAACAAGTCAACTATTCAACCATTCAACAACTCAACCAATCAACCTTCAACCCTTCACTCGTGTATCAAATCCGAACAGAGCCTGTATCGGAAACGAACTTGCACCTACTTATTAAAGTTTTACTTTGCTGAAAATCATTGCAATCTTATTTAGGCATGCCATTAGAGGCAATTAAGCATGGTTTCAGAATATTGCGTCGACTGACAAATCCATTCTATGCTTAGAAAATAAGGCGCAAAAAATCAGACTTCATGCTAAACACATACCTCAAGATTGCCTGGCGCAATATCTTTCGTCATAAAGCATATACCGCTATTCACTTGCTGGGCCTAGCATTCGGCATATGCGCCTGTGTCACGATTTACCTCATCACCAGCTACGAGTTTGATTTTGATAAGTTTCATCCTGATAAAGAACGTATTTACCGGATAGTTGGCGATATACAAAGAAGCAATGGTGAAAAAGAATTCCTGAATTGCCCCACCATTGATGCAGCAGATATTCAACTGTCAATACCAGGATTTGAAGCATCTGCAGGTTTTCATAGTTTCAGTGATGGAATAAGTATCCCAAACGGCAGTAATCCGCCAAAGAAATTTGACAACAGGATTGAAGGCAGTTATCAATCCACTGCCATCATCACCTGGCCATCGTATTTTGAGATCTTCCAATACCAGTGGCTGGCAGGCAATGCACAAACCCTCAATCAGCCATTCAAGTTGGTGCTTACTGAAAACAGGGCAAAGCAATATTTCGGCGATATTCCTGTGAGCAGCATGATCGGGAAATCAGTGATTTACGGTGATTCATTACAAGTGAGTGTATCCGGCATAGTAAAAGATTGGGAACATAATAGTGATTACAATTACACGGATTTTATTTCAATCAGTACCGTTACACATAGCTCACTAAGAAACTTCATTCCCACGACCGACTGGAACAGCCTTAGGCCACACAATGCAAATGCCTTCGTAAAATTGGCAAAAGGTGTCAGCGAAGCGCAAATCAATAATCGTTTGGGAGAATTCGTAAAAAAACATGCAAAGATGCCGAATCCCGAAACCAAAGCTAGTCTGTATTTGCAGCCACTGACCGATATCCATTTTACAACTGACTTTCACAGAGGAGATGATGGCGATGATTTCAGGAAGCCTTATCTGCCTACACTCTATGCACTAATGGGCGCAGCATCATTCATTCTCTTTCTTGCGATCGTTAATTTTATCAATCTTTCAACTGCGCAATCCATTCGTCGTGAAAGGGAAATCGGGGTGCGAAAAGTTCTGGGAAGCAATAAGCAACACGTCATGTTGCAATTTCTGACTGAGACCTTTATCATAACGCTATTATCTGTAATCCTTTCCTTGTTGCTCGTGAGACCCGTCCTATACATGTTTTCAAACTACGTACCTGCGGGAATCAGTTTTGAGCCATTCAGTCAATCCATGGGCATTTTTGTTTTGCTCATCACATCGCTTACTACGATGCTTGCAGGTTTTTATCCGGCCGTTGTGCTTGCTTCCTATCAGCCTGTGGTTAGTTTGAAGGGTTCTGGAAATCCAAAAGGAAGAGGTCATTTGGGTTTACGCAAGGCATTGATCGTTTTCCAATTCTGCATTTCTTTGATTTTTGTCATCGGTGCCATCGTGATCGAAAAGCAGATCAATTTTATGAATTCGGCAGATAAGGGCTTTAATACAGACGCGATCATTATCATCAATCATTGGCGCGATAGTGATGGGCGTTTAAAAGTTTTTAGAGAGAAAATCAAAAACATTGTTGGCGTCCGGAAAACAATTCTGCAGGGTAATGCCCCGATGGGCTTTGCACAGGGAGGAGTAAATTTAAAATATAAGGGCAGGGACATTGTCGATCTGCCCGTTTTATTCAATGCCGCAGACGAGGATTTTCTTCCTTTCTATGAAATGAAATTGTTAGCAGGTAGAAATATTATTCATAGCGACAGCTTGCAGGACTTTGTGATCAATGAAACGTATTCGAAAACACTTGGCTTCGCAAAACCCAAAGATGCGATTGGCAAATTTCTATATCAAAATGATAGACCCTATCCCATTGTAGGTGTAGTTGCCGATTTCCATCAGGGCTCATTTCATGAAGCTATCCATCCAGAAGCGATTGGTATTATGCCGGGAAGAGAATGGAGCCTGGCTATTAAGCTGGATGCCAGCGAAAAAAAATCGGGTGATGTAAAAAAAGTTGTCGGTGAGATGGAAAAACAATGGAAAAATATTTACCCCGATGAGCCATTTAATTATAATTTCCTTAATGAGTCCATTTCCTGGCTCTATGGACAGGAAGAAAATACTGCCTGGTTGGTCAAAATTGCCATGAGCATCGCCATCTTCATATCATGTATGGGATTATTCGGCTTGAGTATGTTCACTGCGCAGATAAGGACAAAAGAAATCGGTATCCGCAGGGTGCTTGGTGCAAGCATATCAAATATTGCGCTGATGATGGGCAGAGATTTTCTTTTACTGATCGTCATTGCCATTGTGGTGGCCTCTCCCATTGCATATTATTTTATGAACCAGTGGCTGCAGGATTTTGTGTATAGGACAAATCTCGCATGGTGGGTTTTTGCATTTGCAGGTATTGCAGCGATATTTATTGCTTTGTTGACAGTGAGTTTTCAGGCCATCAAAGCGGCCCTGGTAAACCCTGTAAACAGCCTCCGTTCAGAATGAGATTCAAAATGGTTGAAGAGACTTTCACCGCCCGGCGGTAGACTTGATGACAAAGTAGATATCAATCTACCTGGTCCATCTTAATTCATCCGCCATGTTTAGTCGAAAGAGGCTTTGAATGCCCATTAGCTAGCTAATCCTTCTTGACCCTGTCGAAAAATTCATTCTGAAGTCGAATGGTTGTCGCATCTGCCTTTATGGCTTTGAGCGCAGTGACAAGTGTTTCAATTACATGTTCATTAACCAGCTGTCCAAGTTCTTTGGTTGCTTTCCCTCCTTCTCCTGCATAATGATTTGGATAATCTGCATACCACCAGATGGCGGTATAGACATTGGGGATATCCCATCGTTTCTGATTGGCGCCCGACTCATTGTTTGCGCTATCCATTTTTACCAGGTCGGGTCTGAGATATAAAAGCGAGGAGGTTTCCCGCTCGCCCGCATGCTGGTCGCCTGCGGGGTCAGATTTATGCAAGGCAGCTAACTTTTTTCTATATGCAGAATCCGCTTCTGGCACAAAAAAGAACACGGCATAGTTCCTTCGTTTTTCGAGCCTGGTCTGTATAAAATACCGGATCAGCTCCGGGTTGCCTCCATGCCCGTTTACGATCACAATTTTCTTAAATCCATTTCTGGCGATCTCATCGCAGGTAGCTTCTAATAAATCCCATACTACTCTGCTTGGCAATGAAAAAGTTCCATATTGTTGCCTTGCTTCATTGATCTGTCCATAGAAATAATCAGGAAAAACAACGGCATATTCTTTTTTTGTGGCCCTGGCCGACCATTCCCGAACCTGGATGAGGTCGGATCCTATTGGAACATGGGGACCATGCTTTTCAAGAATGCCAATAGGGAGAATACAGGTTTGTGATGATTTTTCCAGCGCCTTCGGCCATTCACTGGCAGTTAGCTCATCCCATCGACTATGGAGTTCCTGGGCAATCATGTGATGAATATTCATCAGCACCATGACAACAAGAGCGCAAAAAATTCTAATTTGTTTCATATGCAATATTTATAAAGATGAATGTAATGAGTACCACGCATGATGCATAGGTATCTTATACTCGGATCAGAGTCGAAATATAATGGGTAAAAAATTTTGATTCCAATTCTCCCTAATCAGCGTCTCCCAAAGAGAACTCAGCCACTCAAATATTTAATTTAATTGTTGTTCTTGTCAATCTCTTTACCAATCAACCAATCAACCATTCAACCTTTCAACCAATTAACCCTTCAACCTTTCAACCCTTCAACCCTTCAACTAATCAACCCTTCAACTACTCAACCAATCAACTAATCAACCAATCAACCAACCACAGGATGCTTCCATGGCTGCCGATAAGGTCTCTGAAGAAGCGCATTGGCCTCGGGATCACCGATGATCTGTCGCTTTGCAGGATCATAGACTAATGGCCTTCCGGTCTTCATCGACATATTAGCCAGGATGCAGCTGGCAGTTGAAATATGCCCCTGCTCAATATCCGCCACAGGTCTTTGTCCACTATCGATTGCTTCCAGGAAATTGATCATGTGTTGCCTTGTGGCGGGTGCCGCATTCAATTCTATCTGTGCTTCACTGAGATCTTCAGGATATTTTTCTTTTTCAAAGACAACATCCATATGGATGGGCTTCCCTTTCTCATAAGGTGTAAAATCATATTGCATGGTACTTGCGGCCAGCATGCCTTTGTCTCCATACAATTTGAATGACCATGGATAATTCGGATCCGCAGGATTGCCCCAGGTCCGGTGTTCCCATACACAGCGCAGGTCATCATATTCAAAAATAGCAGTCTGGGTATCAGAGATATTTGATTTGCCCTGCTTTTCCACGAAAATACCTCCTGTTGAACTGATTTTATTTGGCCATCCCAGGTTTAACATCCACCTCACGGCATCGAACATATGAATACACATATCTCCCATAATTCCATTTCCATATTCCATAAAAGCGCGCCACCACCTGACATGAGGAATGCCATCATAGGGCCTTAATGGGGCAGGGCCCGTCCACATTTCATAATCAAAATATTCGGGCACGGCCTGCAAAGGCGGATTTGAATCATTGCGCATATGATAGTAACAACACATTTCCACATACGAAATTTTGCCAAGCAGCCCGGCCTCTACAATATTTTTCTTTGCATGGATCAGGTGTTCGGTACTGCGTCGCTGCGTTCCCACCTGCACTACCCGTTTATATTTCCTTGCCGCTGCCAGCATCGCTTCGCCCTCCATTACATCCACGCTGATCGGTTTTTGAACGTAGACATTCGCGCCGGCTTTCACCGCTTCAATCATGGTCAAAGCATGCCAATGATCCGGAGTACCGATCAGCACGATATCCAATTCGTTTTCTGCGAGTAATTTTTGATAGTTGGTATATAATCTTGGCGTCCTCCCTGATTTCTGGCGTTTGCTGACCATGGTCCCGGCTTCGGCCAGCATATTCCGGTCCACATCGCAAAGTGCAACCACTTCCACAGGCGATATTTGGATCAGCCGGAATAGATCGCTTTTCCCATACCAGCCCGTGCCGATCAGTGCGACCTTTCTGACTTTTTCCGGATGAAAAAATCCAAAACCATTCCTTTGGATCGCGGTCAGTGCCAGGGTTGCTGCGGCCCCTTTTATAAAATGGCGGCGATTATAATTAGCTTGGTACATGGCGGGAAGGTTAATTGGTTGCCGGGCCGGATCAATCAATCCAATTTACTTAATTTCTATTCATGTCTATTATTCTGTTCCGGGCCACTGGGCAGTTGTGCCTTTTTCTTAATTTTAGAAACAACTCCTTACATGCCTGGATCCCGTCAACTGGCTGCCATTCTATTCACTGATATCGTCGGCTATACTGCATTGATGGGTGAGGATGAACATAAGGCTTTTGAATTGCTAAAGAAGAACAGGAACCTCCAAAAGCCGCTGATAGAACAATACAGCGGCAAATGGATCAAGGAAATGGGCGATGGGGTGCTCGCTATTTTTTCTTCCGCCACCGATGCAGTGGCCTGTGCTTGCAGCATCCTAAAGGCTTGTGAAAAAGTACCCGGTCTTCAATTGCGGATTGGCATCCACCTGGGTGATATTGTATTCGACAACAATGATGTGTTTGGAGATGGCGTGAATATCGCTTCCCGCCTGCAGGCCCTTGCACCTGTTCAGGGCATTTGGATTTCCGAACCGGTGTACAATAATGTTTCCAACAAGAAAGGATTTGACGTTCGGTTTGTGAAAGAAGAAATATTGAAGAATGTAAAGGAACAGATACGCATATACGAAGTCAATATTGAAAGTTTCAATCCATCCCAATACCAGGAACAAGAGAAACTGCGGAATAAGAAGATGGCCAGTTCCATTCTCAATGAAACAAGATCACGCAGTATTGAGCATAAACCCCGAAACAAAGGCAGGATCATCGCATTGATTGCTGGAATTTGCACACTGGCACCAGGTATATATTTTCTCGTGAATCGTTGGAAAAAGGTACAAACCGCAAGAAATGAATGGATCCCGGAAATCCGGAAAATGGCTGAAGACAACCTCTACACTTCGTCCAGGGCTTTTGACCTGGCCACTGAAGCCGAAAGATATATTCCCGGAGATTCCAATTTATCCAAATTATGGCCGGAAATTTCTGGGCAATTTTCCTTACATACCATTCCTTCCGGGGCAGATGTTTACTGGAAGGATTATAATGATCCTAAGGGCGAATGGAAACTCATCGGAAAAACACCCTTGAAAGATGCAAGGGTACCCATGGGATTTCCGAGGGTTAAGATTGAAAGAGCAGGCTTCATTCCTTTAATATCACCCTCACTTTTTTTATATGATTACCTATCGTTGATGCTGGACAGCGTCGGCCTGATTCCTGAAAATATGGTGCGGGTTCAGGGATCAAAATCAGGAATGGGAATTATCGGACTTGAGCAATATGAAGGCCACTTTGTCAATGAATTCCTTATGGACAAATTTGAGGTGACCAACAAGGAATTCAAAAAATTTGTGGATGGTGGTGGATACAAGAAAAAGTTATATTGGGATTTTCCTTTTTATAATGCAACTGGTGAAATTCCCTGGGAAAAAGCAATGGCCACTTTTACAGACAAGACAGGCAAAACAGGCCCAGCCGGTTGGGAAGCAGGATCGTATCCTGATGGTAAGGATGATCATCCGGTAACAGGGGTTTCCTGGTATGAAGCCATGGCCTACGCAAAATTTGCCAATAAACAATTACCCACGGTTTTTCATTGGAGCCAGGTAGCAAACACCTATTACGCCTGGCTCATCATTCCAAAAAGCAATTTTGCCAGCGCGGGGACAATGCCTGTTGGCAGCATGGATGGGATCAGCAACTGGGGTGTATATGATATCGGCGGAAATGCAAGGGAATGGTGCTTAAATGAAAGCGATATAAGAGGCGATCACTATATTATGGGCGGTGGCTGGAACGATCCCACTTATGCTTTCAATGCTGCTTCCAGGCAATCAGGCATTGACAGATCGCTGACCAATGGATTCCGATGCATGAAAAAACTTCCAGATGATTCAACCTATCTAAAATTGAGCATGCCACTCATTATGGCTTTTAGGGACTATAACCAGGAGAAGCCTGTGGACGACAAGACCTTCAAAATATTTCTGAGACAGTATGCTTATGATCACTCGCCTTTCCACACCGACAGCACAACAATCAAGGACAGTACTTTTTTTAGAATTGAAAAGATAGATATCGATGCTGCTTACAACAAAGAAAGGATGACAATCTATCTCTACCTTCCTAAAATGGCCAAGCCCCCCTATCAAACCATTCTTTACTTTCCAGGCTCTGCGGCGCTGGTTATGAATGAGATTGACACAGTTGGGGAGATGAAATGGTCTTTTGATTTTCTGTTAAAAACAGGCCGGGCTGTCGCCTATCCGGTTTATAAAGGAACATATCAACGGAAAGATGACCTGGTTTCTGATGAACAAAATGAATCCATACGCTATAAAGATCATGTGATAGACTGGAGAAAGGATGCCAGCCGTGCGCTGGACTATCTGGAAACCAGAAAGGATATCTCGCAAAAAGGATTCGGATATTATGGCGAAAGCTGGGGAAGTGCCATAGCACCCATTATCTGTGCAGGCGAGTCAAGATTTAAAGCGGCAGTGTTACATATTGGCGGTCTGATGATGGGAAAAACCCCTCCCGAAGTAGATCCATTCAATTTTCTATCCAGGGTCCAGATTCCAGTGCTCATGCTTAACGGTAAATATGACAGTTATTTCCCAATTGAAACATCACAGAAACCATTTTTCAATAATTTAGGTGCCAATGTAAAAGATAGGAAATTGAATTCTTATGAAGGTGGACACACGGCACCCAGGTCCGAACGAGTCAGGGAATGTCTGGCCTGGTTTGACAAATACCTGGGGCCCATCTAAACCAATCGCCACGACAATTCTTTCTTGTTAACTTTCCTATGCAAGAAAGATTTCTGAAAATATAAATGATACGCCAATCAATCTTGCCAAACATGCATGCCATCGCTCAAAAAAATATTCAGATCCTGATCATCCTTCTTGCTTTTTCCTTTTTTGCAATTGTCGTTGTGGCCCAACCTCGAAATGCCGGAAAAGTCATCAGTTATGAAAGGACGGATGGCGGCGTCCGGGGTAAAACTTCTGTTGGCATTTTCGATGTCCGCGCATATTCAGATCATATTATCCGGGTTCGTATTTCGCAAAAAACAACATTTGACCAATTTTCTTATGCTTTGGCCGATCCTGACAGAAAGCCGATGAATGAAGTCGAATGTGCATGAGCAGGCAGGGAGAAATTGAATTGCAAACCAATTCCATCCTGGTTCAGATTGAAACCACGCCATCGCTTCGCATCATATTCAGAAATAATGAAGGCAAAATGATCAGCGAAGACCTGGGCGGTGAAGGATTCGGCACCAGCTTTAGCGGTGATAAAGTGACGGTATATAAAAAATTGCAGGAAGGAGAACGCTTTGTCGGACTAGGTGAGGCACTCGGTAATCTGGACAAGCGCGGGATGGGACTCACACTAAATAATACTGACAACTATAAATACGGCGATCCAAGAGTCCCTATGTATATCAGTATTCCATTTTTTATGGGGATTCACCATGACTTGCTCTACGGCATTTTTTATAATAACAGCTATAAATCCTTTTTCAATTTCGGTTCTTCCAACAATCGTTTTTCTTCCGCTTCTTTTGAAGGAGGCGACCTTGATTATTTCTTTTTCTATGACGATTCGATGGGAGGAATCCTGAAACTCTATTCAGAAGTCACCGGCAGAATGCCCATGCCTCCAAAATGGAGCATCGGATATCACCAGTCTCGCTGCAGTTATTATCCACAACAGGAAGTGATGAATATCGCAAGGATGTTCAGGAAGAAATCTATTCCGATTGATTGCATTGTGCTGGATGCAGACTACCTGCAGGACTATGAACCTTTTCGGATCAATACCCAGCGATTCCCGGATATGAGGGGCATGGCGGATTCACTAAGCCAGATGAATATTGAATTGACAGCATCTGTTAATCCCGGAATTAAGATTGACAGCTGCTATTCTGCTCACTGGGATGGATTGAAGAAAGATGTTTTTTTAAAATATGCAGATGGGAATTTATACGAAGCCGTCATGGAACCCAGCCTAAACCATTGGGTGGATTTTACGTCTGTGAAGGGCAGGACATGGTGGACAGACAACATGCGCTTTCTTCCCGACAATGGCATTCACGGGTATTGGAACGACATGAATGAGCCTGCAGTTACCGGGCAGTCCCTGCCTGAAAACCTGGTATTTGATTTTGACGGCAAGAAAACATATACGGCACAGGCGAAAAATGTATATGGTATGCAGATGGCAAGGGCTTCTTATGAAGCAGCAAAAAAATATGGCCAGGGGCGACGACCATTTGTACTGACACGCTCGGCATTCGCCGGAATCCAAAGATATTCTGCTGTCTGGAGCGGTGACAACCAGGCCAAGGACGATTTTATTCTTAGTGGAGTGCTTCTGAATTGTCAGATGGGGCTGTCAGGCATCCCATTCACGGGACCCGACCTTGGCGGTTATATCGGTGATGGAAATAAAGAGTTGTACAAACGCTGGATAGAAGTTGGTATGCTTTCTCCCTTTGTACGAAATCACCGTGAAGCCTATGCGCAGGCGGGCGAACCTTGGGCCTATGGCGAAGAAGCAGAATGTATTTCTAAATCCTATATCGAATGGCGCTACCGGCTGCTTCCGTATATTTATTCGGCATTCCATAAGGCATCTGTCAGCGGAATGCCGATTGCAAGAAGTCTCTGCCTCTACTACCCATTTGACCCGATGATCTATGACAATGTTTACCAGTACCAATTCATGTTCGGTGACGCGCTGATGGCAGTTCCCCTGACAAGTCAGGAGAAAAACAAAAAAATCTATTTCCCTGCGGGAGACTGGTATGATCTTTTTACTGATAAAAAAATCACTGGTGGCAAAGAAATGTTTCTGGAATTTCCGGTCTACAAATTGCCCATATTCGTAAAAGCTTCTTCCATAATCCCCATGCAAAGGGATGTGCAGTCTACCAAAGAGAGTCCCGGAGATACTTTATTTGTCCACGTATATTATGGAGACCAGGCGAATTCCTTTGACTGGTACGAGGATGACGGTGCCACCATGGATTATATGAAGGGATCCTATTGCCTGAGAAAGATAATTTTTGATCCGACAAAAAAACAAATTGCATTCTCCGCACAGGAAGGAAAATACGTCCCTTCCTATCGATTCTTAAAAATCATTCTGCATGGATTTAAAGGAATGGGAAGCCAGGCAAGCCTTGAAGGAAAGGCTTTGACCATTTCAATTGGAAAAAAACCCGTCCTCGATGCATTGGATCATCTGGCAGCCATTTATGATCCCAACTATCTCCAATCATTGAGGGACCAGCGGGAAATTCAGGATCAGTTCATCTTTACGCTGCCCTATTCTGAAAACGAAATGATCATCTCGTGGAATAGATAACAGATGACAGATGAGGGATTAATGTTGTCCGATGATCGATGGTCGATGGTCGATGGTCGTTAGTATATTGAAGTTTGCGTTCTGCGTTGAGCGTTCAGCATTCCGCGTTCAGCGTTTTGCGTTCAGCGTTCCGCGTTCAAAACAATGCCTTTTGAATCCTTCCATCGTCATTTCCCAGCGGCGGCAGGTTTTCAAATTCCCAATATTCATTTTTAGGTTTTCCGTCTGGTCTTGGTGACCTGCCCCGGATAGAGAAGACTGGATGGTATTCCATTTGATCGGCCGGCATTTCGTATTGGACGAGTGCAGCCATTTGATCGTCGGTCAGGTTCGGATCCAGCCATTGCATCTCCATTTCTTTGGGAAGGAGCAGGGGCATCCGGTATGCATTGTCGCCGCTATTATGGATCTGGCGCATCAGCGTATTGGCCGCACGCGTGAGCATGACAAACATCCCTCTCATTTCTCCTGTCTCAGGATCCGAGGGCAGCAAAGAATTGTAATGATAGAGGCCGGGAATGCAGAACATTTTTCTTCCCTTAAGGGCTACATGATAGGGCACTTTGTTTTTCCAGCCAAGTATCTCCCGGTGTTCATAGAATCCGGTCACAGGGATCAGGCAGCGCGTTTTCCGGATACGATGCCAGAAGGACCTTTTGTCTTCCAAAAATTTTTCACTTCTTGCATTCACCATCGACTTGCGCATGGCCTTGATCTTATCCGGGGTGTTCATATATTCTGCAATAATTCCCCATTCAAAATATTCACGGTGAAATTTTCCGCCCTTTTGAATAATCACGGGATACCTGCTATGCCCGATCGCAAAAAAATGAACGCTGAGATCGATGTCGAAATTGATTTCCCCATCGTGGACGATGCCAGGAAAATAATCATCTATCAATTCCAGCGCTGAATAAAAAGCGATATCAAGACACATGCCTGTTATTTTTCGATTTCACTGAATGGGATCTTTAGTTCCTCCTCTTCGAAACCCAATTTAAGAAAAAGCGCTCCATATTCTTCATATAGGCCGGCCTGGATCTTGTCGCCTCCCCTTGTGGGTCTCCAGTCCGGAAGTTTTGTCCGGATATAATTTTTCAATTTTGCCTGGTATTCAACAGGCGGTTTCCAGTCCTGCGCTATTTTGCCCGCATAGTATATTTTGAATCCACCGGGTTGTGTGGCAGCGATGAATAATTTTCTCAGGTCTTCTTCATTTGTTGCGTCATAGAGAAAGTGGTTCGGGTCACTGGCGATGACGCGAATATGTTCTGCGGCTATTTCTTTTTCGCTTTGCTCATATGCCCGGAATAAGAATGCTGCCCTGATCCCTTCCTGCATGCCCCTTGGATAGGTTTGACGTACAAAATAGCGCTTCCCATCTGCCAATTTGATCCTGAGCATTTGTGTAGTGAGCAAGGGGAATGGGTTGTACATGGGGAGATTTGAATTATCATTTCGGAATGCTCGTTTCGATGACCGATGATCGATGACCGATGATCGATGATCGATGACCGATGATCGATGACCGATGATCGATGATCGATGATCGATGACCGGGCTATTTTCGTAAATTGTGTATTCAAAAAATATTATGTCATCCGCCATCCGCCATCCGCCATCCGCCATCCGTCATCCGTCATCGGTCATCGGTTATCGGGCAAAGATCTATCCAAAATATTGTTTATATTTATAGGAAATAATCGAGTTCCATGAAATTCTTCCTGCATGATCTTATCGGATTATTGAAATTGTTCCTGGGTACCGTTTCCGCCGTTCTGATACTTTTTGGAATCCATTGGCTTATTATTCTCACAGGTGTTGTGCTTGGCATCTGCTATCTAATGATCCCCAATAGATATTTGGCCTGATCTTCCTTTTTAGCCGCGTCTTCCGGAGGATATTCGGTGTTTGAAGTTCAGGCACAAGTTACGCGAAGGGGTAGGCCAAAATGGTGTTGAATCCCGAATGCCCTTCGCTAAACTTGCGCCAGTTTATGGAAATGGGGAACGCAGAATGCGTATCGCGCTTCTGTCAACTGCCAACTGTCATCTGTCAACTTTCTCGACCAACGACCATCGATCATCGATCATCGATCCTCACCCCCACCGCCCGCATCACATATTGTTCTCCAAATCTTTTTTTAACCCCGTCAATGGCCTGGTATAGCCGGATCATTTCCTCCGTGTCTTCATAGAGTTTGATCTGATAATTTCCCGGTACCAGATGTGTAAAACGGATGCCGAGCAGGCGAACCCTCAGTCTGCGGTCATATAATTTATCGAAAAGTTCCCTGCTTACCCTGAGCAGGATATGATCGGCATTGGTATAATCAATCGTTCGCTGGTGGGTTTCAGTATCAAAATTAGAATACCTGACCTTTACTGTGATACAACCCGTGAGTTTATTTTGCTTTCTCAATTCAAAAGCAATGGCTTCGGTCATCCTGACCAATTCACTGTACATGAACTGAAGATGGATGGTATCGCTGGTAAATGTGCTTTCTGTGGAAATGGATTTCTGTTCATGGTATGGCATGACCGGGCTCTCGTCGATGCCCCTGGACCGGCGCCAGAGCTCAATTCCGTTTTTACCCAACAGGTTTTCGAGCATCTCGATGGGAATTTCACTGAGCACTCTCACAGTCTCCACGCCCATCCTGATCAGGAGGATGGCAGTTTGTTTTCCGATCCCCGGGATCTTGCTGATGGGGAGGGGATCAAGAAAAGTTTTTTCTGTTCCAAATGGAATTTCCAGCTGGCCATTGGGCTTGACTTCATTGGTGGCCACTTTGCTGATCAGTTTATTGCTGGCCAGGGCATAGGAAACGGGCAGGCCGCTTTCGAGACCAATCTTTTTTTTCAGCTCTGTAAGAAAGCCGCTGCACCCAAAATATTTATCCATCCCCGTTAGATCCAGGTAAAATTCATCAATCGAAGATTTCTCGAAGAGGGGCACGGTTTCTGTCATGATCTCGGTGACAATATTGGAATAGTTCGAATAAGATTCCATGTCTCCTTTGATTATAATCAGGTCCGGGCATAGTCGCCGGGCCATCTTCACCGGCATGGCGCTGTGCACCCCGAATTTGCGGGCCTCATAGCTGCAGCACATGACCACCCCCCGGTCACTGGAACCGCCGACGGCCAGTGGCTTGCCCTTCAGTCTGGAATTCTTCAGGCATTCCACTGATACAAAAAATGCATCGAGGTCAAAATGTGCAATATGTCTTCCCGGTGATAATATCATCTTATGGCAGGTGATTCATTCTTTTCTTGATCGCGGCTTTTTCAATATCAGTCACTTCCAGGCTATACACTCCCCATTGCTCTATCACTTTGCCGCTGATGCGAAAAAAACCGGCCTGTGGAGCGGCTTTGCGGTGCATATCGGGAAAATGAACGGTGTCGATCCATTCCATCACCGAATCGATGAAGGTTCCGAAACTCATGGTTTCACCCCGGATCGTTCGTACGGGTTTATGCGTGATATGATAACCCAGTACCGTGACAATCTTGCCTACATGATCTTTAAGTCCGGCCGCGGAAATATATTTTGCGGGATCATCCTCCACGAGCAAAAAAGGATCACGGATGGGAAAACCGGTGATCTCCACCTCATCATAGATATCATCGAGGGGATAGACGGGCAGCTCAGGAAGGGTGAATTTTTTCGGCGGGTCCCGGAAAAGGGCTTCATGCGCAGGCACATGCTGCTTATTTTTCTTTTGCAAAAAATTGGCTTCCCATAGTAATTCTTTCTTGCTTTTCCCGGTAAACCGTAAAGCACCTATCCGGATCAGGATATTCAATTGCTCGAGTCCGATTTGGGTTCTTTCAATAAAATCTGCCAGGTGGAGGAATGCCCCATGCTGATCCCTCTCCATCATCATTTTTTCAATCAGGGCATCCTCCAGGTCTTTAATATGAATAAATCCGGCATACACATCCTGGCCGCGAATATGTGTTTGATACTGACTATGGTTCACGCAGGGCGGGTAAACCCTGGCCCCGGTCTTCATCAATTCATAGAAATACATTTCCCGGCTATAGAAACCACCAAAATTTTTAATGACTGCCACCATAAACTCCATGGGGAAATAGGTTTTGAGATAGAGGCTCTGGTAACTCTCCACCGCAAAGGAAGCGGAATGAGCCTTGCAAAAACTAAAATCTGCAAAGCTTTCGATTTGTTCCCAGACCGCTGTCACTGCCGGTAATGGGTAGTCGAAAGCAGCTCCATTGGAAAAGAATTTATTTTTCAGGGAAAGGATATCAATCTTGGAACGGTATTTAAAACTAGTGGCGCGGCGCAGCAGGTCGGCATCAGCCATATCCAGGCCCGCCCATTCATGCGCCACCTGGATGACCTGCTCCTGGTAAATCATGACGCCCTTGGTTTCTTTCAAAATCGGTTCCAGTCCCGGGTGCAGGTATTTGATCTTTTCCGGGTGGTGATGACGCAGCACATATTCATCCATCATGCCACTGCGGCCCACACCCGGCCGGATGATGGAGCTGGCAGCGACAAGGGTTTCATAATTATCACAGTTCAGTTTTTTGATCAGGTGGCGCATGGCCGGGGATTCGATATAAAAACAGCCAATGGTATGGCCTGTCTGAAGCTGTTGGCGGATGGATTCATCTTTCTTAAATTTTTCAATCTCATGAATATTGATATCGCGTCCATGGTTTTCTTTGATCAGTTCAAGACAATCTTTAATATGGCCCAGTCCCCGTTGACTAAGAATATCCAATTTGTATAAACCAATCTCTTCTGCAATGAACATGTCGATCTGGGTGGTCGAAAATCCCTTGGGTGGCATATACAGGGCAGTGTAGGCATAGATGGGTTCTTCGCTGATGAGCATTCCCCCTGGGTGAATGCTCAGATGATTAGGGAAATGCTGTATGAGCCGGCCATATTGCAAGATGAGCTTATGGATCCGGTCCTGGTCCTTCCGCTTTTCAAAATTTTCCGTGCGACTGTCTCCGTTATAGTATCCTTTTTCCGCCAATTCGTCCATTTCTTCCTTGGGCAATCCGAATACTTTGCCCAGCTCCCGGATGATGGCATTATACTGAAATGTGGTATACATGCCGAGCAGGGCCACATGATCTTCCCCATATCTTTTGAAAATATAATCAATCACTTCATCCCGGTCCTTCCAGGAAAAATCAATATCAAAATCGGGCGGGGAAGTCCGGTGCGGATTTAAAAATCGTTCGAAATATAAATCCAGCTCGATAGGATCCACATCCGTAATCTGCAAACAAAAAGCCACGATGGAATTGGCCCCGCTGCCCCTGCCCACATGATAAAAACCTCTGTTCTGCGCATAGCGGATAATATCCCAGGTAATTAAAAAATAAGAATTGAAATCCATCTGATCAATAATACCCAGTTCCTTATCTACTCTTTCCTTCGCGATCTTATGATGCTTCCCATATCTTTTTTCCATGCCATCATAAGCCAGCTTTTTTAGCAACTGCATATCATCTTTTTTCCCGGCACTGAAATTTTTTTTATTCTTGTCTTTTCCGAAAACCATACTCAGGCTGCAATTGTCGATCAGCCGATAGGTATTGGTCACGATAAATGGATATTGCTGAAAAGCATTGATGAGTGTAGTGGGTGGAATAAAAACCTCTTCCGGGGAAGCCGTCGTTCCCGGCTCCAGTTTGGATAAGAGGGTGTTTTTATCAATGGCTCGCAGGAGACGATGCACATTAAAATGAACCTTATCCTGGAAGCTGACGGGTTGGAGCACGATTAATTTTTCAGTGGGATAGTCAAGCCGGAGGGGGAATAATTTATTGACCTCTTCCGGCCGGATGCCGATTTTTTCATTTGGCAGGAGTTGTTGTAATGTTTTTTTTCCGAAGGGATAAATCACAAACCCATCCCAGGGATTGTTAAAAAATCCATCTTCATCGGGTGCTGCGGGAAAATCTTTTTTGGCCAGGAGATGGATGGAAAGAAACTGGTTGATCCATTGCAACCCCCGGTTATTGGCAGCGATCAAAATATAGAGCAGCACATCTTCATTGCGGATCTCGGCGCCGACAATGGGTTTGATTTTATATTTTTCGCAGTATTGAACAAAATCCCAGGCATCACAGGTATTATTGATATTGGTCAGGGCAAGGGAGGTGATGCCAAATCCGGCCGCCTGCTTTACCAACTCTTCCGTGGAAAAAGTGCCATAACGGAAACTGTAATAGGTTTTACAATTCAGGTACATCCTTGCTTTTTTCAAGGCTAAGGTAGGCTGCTTTACTAATATTTTTAGTATTTAATTGATAAATATTTTAGTAACCTGATTTCCACCGTATTGGTGAGAGAAGACTGCCAGTTGTATTTAATGAGTAAATCTCTGCGCGCCCTGCTCCCCTGCGTCTCTGCGTGAAACTTCTTCGAAACTCAAACACAAGGAATTTCACGCAGAGGTGCAGAGAAGCGCAAAGGCGCAGAGAAATGCAAAAGCGCAGAGGATTGTTGACGACTTTTTTTGTGCCAATAAAAAAGGATCCCCGCCCACTATTAAAAATTATATCCAACCATAAACACAAAAGCCAAATTGCTGTCATTGTTTTTTTCAGAATGAAAAAATTTTATTTCCGCACCCGTTGAAACCCTGCCTATAAAAAGCCGTTTATATCCAACCGTTAACCCATAGTCTGCCAGGGACCAGGAAGAATAGTCAAAACTTTCTATATCCGAACTACTGAATTTGTATAAGAGATTGGTTTGCCCGATAGACAGGTCAGCATAATAATTTTTCAAGAATTTCATGGAAACAACCAATTGAATAGGAATGGTTATATTGGTTATTTGGGCTGTTTCAAAACTTGGGGTTGTATATTTAACAGTATACAACTGGTAGTATCCGGTTTCAAATCCAAGGCTAAAAAAATTCCCGGGTTCCCACATGAGCCGGGCTGCCAAGGAATAATTCCATGGCAGAACGCAGTCTTTGCAAATGACCAGGTTGTTGAAATAATAATTAAGGCCAACTCCGCCATAAATAGAGAACCTGTGCTTTTTAACCTGCGTCTTATTGTCAAGCTGGGCAAGAAGATTCAATGAAAAAAAACAAAAAAGAATTCCGAGATGGATTTTATAAAAATTGATACTCATAACAAGGCAATAAAGAAAGGCTGGAATTGCCGAACCAACCCATCAAAAAATAGTATAAAAATCATAGACCAGGTATGCTGGATAGTCCGAAATAAAGCCATCAAATTTTCCATTGACCATATAATCCAAAATCAGGTCCCTATCATTCAATGTCCAGCTTAATACTTTTTTCCCCAGGCTATGCGCCTTATCCACTTCACTGAGAAGAAGGCCCAATGAATATCTTGGGGCCCAATATGTACATTCATGAAGAATGGCGTCGTCGAGGCTTACTTCACTCATGGTTGGTAAAGACCTATAACTTGGACATTTCTGAAATTCTGATATTACTTCATCCGTAGTCAGATCAGTAATAATCTCCACTTTTCGATTCACGCTGGCGGCTTTTGCATAAGCATTTCTTACCACCGTTTCCAGGTATTTAAAGATATCAGGATCCCCTTTTATATCCAGCCACATGTACTTCAGCGTTGTTGAATCTATAAAAGCATTCAGCACTTGTTCAACGGATGGGATTCTTTCTCCATCATTAAGCCTTACAGAAGAATTCAGAAAATCAAAATTGTAGTGAATATAATCTCCTAACAAAGGGCCTTTTTCCGTTACGCGAGTGTTTACAGAAGCGTCATGTACGCAAATAGGAATATGGTCCCGGGTGAGATGAACATCAAATTCCAATCCATTCACACCATAATCCTGAGCATGTATTGCCCCGTTAAGAGAATTTTCCGTATATGGAGGGTTGGCCGTAGTCTGGATTCCATGATGGGCGAAAATCAAGAACTCATGGTCAAGGGCATATTGAGAAAATGGCTTCTTATATTTTATCGTGATTTTTTGCGGGGAATGATTGTTTCCTGAAAAATCGCCAATCAACACCAACTGCAGGGCTGTACCCCTCACCAGCAGATCAGATCCTCCCCCACTCCTATTAATCAACAAATGGATATTCCCCTGCTGGGTGCTTTCCGAATATCTCCAAAAGCCGTAGAAATCAATAGCGCTGTCTTCCAGGTCAAGCCTGTAATTCAAGATGATATATATCCCCCCCGAATTTCCAAAAAACGAAACCTTGCATTTCGATACTTTGCAAACAAACTCAGTTCCTAATTCCGCAGTTCCATCTGTTAGTTCATAAATCCCCTCCATATTTCTCATCACCGTATCAGAAATGAAAGAGGTATTTTTCTTATCTCCGCCCGGATCAACCGGGGGCGCAGTAATATCATTTTTCTTACAGGAAATTGCGCAAAGGAGAAGAATCAATATGTCAATTCCATACGCCTTCATGATTTCATTTTTAAAGATCACAAAAGTTGGAGAGCCGGGACGGCGAAGATTCTCCAGTGTGTGGAGCACCAGATAATTGGCCTAACCGTTTTTTTTACAATTTCCCCCGTTAATTCTTCACTAGAAATATGCTATTTGCTCTCCCTACATGTGTTCCATCTGTGAGGTTTACTGCCTTTTCATTCTTCCAATATTTCGCTATTAAGTTTCCGTTGACACCGTTTTCTATTCCGGCTACATAAACATCATTTCCTGAAACAGCAATGGAATTCGCAACCGAGCCGCCAGGAAGTATAACTGCTTTGCCATTTTTCCAATACTTAGCTTCCGTGCTCCCATTAATGCCAATTGACTCCGAACCTGCCACATAAACGTCATTTCCTGAAACAGCAATGGAACTTGTATTGGCAATCGTTGAACCATCCGTGAGGTACACAGCGCTTCCGTTTTTCCAATATGTTGCGATTGAACTACCATTGGTCGCGCTCCATGATGTGCCTGATAGATAAACATCACTCCCTGAAATAGTGATTGCAGTAATATTTGCAGATGAAGCACCATCAGTAAGATTAACCCCAGTGCCGTTTTTCCAATATTTCCCAACCCAAAAGGTTCCATTCCATTCCTCTCCCGCTACATAAACATCCATCCCCGAAACTGCAATTGAACCTGCATAAGAATTACCGGAAGCACTTGATAGAATTACCGGGCTCCCATTTTTCCAGTATTTTCCTACGGTGCTTGTAGCATAAAATTCATTGCCTGCTACATACACATCCGTTCCCGAAACAGCAATGGCATTTGCGTACGCACCTTTGGGATCAGCAATGAGAATATCAGGGTTGCCATTTTTCCACAATTTTGGCTTCATTTGACCGCCTGAATTATCCTCTTCCATCCCTGCAACAAAGACATCCTTTCCTGAAACGGCGATTGCATTTGCGTAGGCAACGGTCGAACCATCGGTCAGCAATATCGCGTTACCGTTTTTCCAATATTTTGCCACTGTGTTTAATACATTGCCATTATCTTCCTGCCCGGAAATATAAACATCCACTTGCGGGGTTTCGGAAGAAGCAGGGCCAGCCGTTTTACTGCAGCCATAGATTCCGGTAATGGACAAAAAAACGAATAATGCAGATTGCTTTTTCATATAGTTTATTTTAGTAAGGAATGAAACCAAAACATCTTCTAAATCATTGTTCCAGAACCGGGGAGCCCCCCTCTGCTTTTTTACGTTGCAAAAGCAAATGAGGGGTTGCGCGTTTTTCTCAAATAACTGGCTGATTCAATAGCAAGACGATCATGGGAGGCTACTGATCTATTCCTTTCCGTCACCTGAGCATAAATATATTTTCCTGCGATCAAAAGAATCATGAGCAGAATTATTTTACAGATTTTATAGTTAACTAAGATTTTCATCTGCGATGGCAAAAAGCCGGATTTCTAAAACTACGATGGCAGGGAACCAAAAGAAACCCGCATTTTGCAATTGTTCCATTCGAGTTGACAATTGTCATAAAAAAAGCAATAACCAATAATTGAATTTGAAATGACAATCGATTTTAGCTGAATTGCTACAGCATCAATGAACATTTTGAAATTAGCGGGGGTCTAAATATGAATCAATAAGTCTGTTTAACCATCTTACTGCTTATTCATTGCGCACCTTGGATTGCCAGTGGATGGGCTCACATCTGCCAGTTATCAACCAAAAACATCAAATTGTCAATTGATATGGTAAATTCATGCCTATGAGTGTCTATATTTAAGATATGAAACGAGAGGTGAACATCACTTCCAAGTATTTTCTAAGCAAAATAGCGCTCCTGTTTTTTCTTGTTTTCTTTACCTCAGGCATTTCTGCCCAACAATATAAAATCGACAGTCTCTATAGGGAATTAAAGCTTACGAAAGAGGATTCCACAAAAAGCCTCATCTTTCATGAATTGGCAGTCCAGTATATTGGTGAAGCAAAGTTAGATTCAGTCATTCACTATTACCACCAGGCATTGGAATCCGTTCAAAAAACCAGGGATCATTCATTGGATTTTGAAATTGATCAAATGGCAAACCTGGAATATTTCTATAACATGACGGGCAATTATTCCATGTCCATGCAATACGCCTTCAAAGTCCTCGAACTATCCGAACCAATCAACGACAATTGGCATACATCCCATGCACTTAGGCAAATCGGCCGCAATTATTCAGGAATGCAAGATTACAGAAAGGCCCTTGTATATTTTTTCAAGGCAAAAAAAGTCCTCGAGAGGTATGAATCAGGACTTTCGGCGATAATGTTCATAGCTGAAACATACTTTAAAATGCACATGCTCGATTCAGCTCTATTCTATAATCAAAGAGCTTATAATATGGCGGATACAGCGCTTAACGGACAATATACTAAGGATTACGCCACCAGGGTTTTTGCGGATATTTATTCAGAAAAGGGCGATGTTCAGCTTGCATTTAAATATTACAGGCAGTTTGTTTCAGATTTCGATGAGTACAATCTCAATAACAAGGAAATTGCCTATGCCTATTTTGGAATGGCGGCATTGTATCGCAACACACATCAAATTGACTCCTTCATATTTTATACCAAAAAGGCCCTGGTATCCGCTCAGAAATACAATGACCAGCAAAGTATTTTTAACTTTTCCAATTCCCTCAGTCAATTGTACGATAGCCTGGGTTCAGAACATGAAGCTTTGGTTTTTCATAAAATATCCGCAATTGCCAAGGACAGCATAGCAGGCATTGAAAAAACAAAGGAAATCCAAAACCTCACTTTCAATGAACAGATCCGGGAAAAGGAAAATCTGGAAGCTGCAGCGAAGGAAGCTGCAAGACTAAGGATCATCATTGTCATTTCGGCCATCATTGTACTGATCATTAGCTTTCTTCTTTGGAACCGTATAAGACAATTAAGATTGAAACATAAGATGATTCTGGATCAAAAAGAAGCTGAGAAACTAAGGACGATCGATAAAATGAAGGAAAGGTTTTTTTCAAACATCACGCATGAATTAAGAACCCCCTTATCATTGATTCTGTCACCGGTTGAATTGTACCTGAAGCATCCGGAACAGCTCAAAGACACGCCCAAATTGTTAAAGAGTATTTACGAAAATTCGAGTTACCTGCATGCCCTGATTAATCAACTCCTCGATATTTCAAAACTTGATGCTGGCAGGATGACGATCTCATTTTGCAGGGGCGATTTCGGCAAATATGTTGAAGAGCTATTAAAATCATTTGAGGAATTGGCAGCCAAAAAGCAAATTCATATTCATTTTGAAAATGGTTTAGGCGAAGAATATGTATTTGAACCTGACCACTGGAAAAAAATCGCCAATAACCTCCTGAGCAATGCCCTAAAATTTACTCCTTCGAATGGCAGTATTTATGTAACCCTTAATAAAATATCCGAATCAGAGGGTAAAGCCAATATCTCGTTTTCTGTGAGGGATACGGGAATAGGAATTGCCAAAGCCCAGCTTCCTTTCCTGACCGACCGGTTTTACCAGGCAGATAATTCTTTTACCAGGAAATATGAAGGGGCCGGCATAGGATTGGCACTGGTCAGTGAATTAGTGAAGCTGATGGATGGGTCATTAGAAATAGAAAGTGAAGAAGGAAAAGGATCTGTTTTCACTATTAAAACAACATTTGATCTGGCAAAAGAGCAAGATGATTACCCCAGATGGGTTCTTTCCACGTCCTCCCTTTCCTCACTAAGGCCTGAAGCCGGCAGTCAACAGATTAACGAACAACATGGAAACAAAGGGCCGGTGATCCTGATCGCTGAAGACAATGCTGAATTGAGAGATTTCCTCCATAGCATTATTAGTCCCATCTACAAAACGTTTACTGCTTTGGACGGAGAAGAAGGCTTTCAAATGGCATTAAAACTTGTACCGGACATTATTATTTCAGACGTAATGATGCCAAAGATGGATGGATTCGAATTTTGTAATAAAATTAAAAATCACCCCGTCACTTCGCATATCGCTTTTATCATTTTATCTGCCAGAACAAATACGGAAAGCAAGATTACCGGCCTGCAATATGGAGCAGATGATTACCTGACTAAACCCTTCAGCGTAGATGAATTGCTTTCCAGAATCAATAACCTCCTGAAGAGGCAGAAGCAATTGCGTGAATATAATTTTAAGCAGTTAAATTCAGAAGACCCATTGAGCGGATCCAATGAGATCCGGGATGAATTTCTGCAGCATATTTACAAAAATATTGAGGCCAACTTGGACAATGCACAATTATCCGCTGAATTTCTTGCAGATAAACTGACTTTCAGTGAAGGAACCATCGACAGAAAACTTTTGACCGTGGTAGGGTTGTCTGCAAATGAATTAATAAGGCAGTACCGTCTTAAGAAGGAAGATATGCAGCACCAGATGCTCGAACTGGAATCAAAAGCACTCCGTGCGCAAATGAATCCCCACTTTATCTTCAATTGCCTGAATTCCATAAAATCCCTGGTTCAACAAAAGAAAGATGATCTGGCTGTGAATTATCTGACTACCTTCTCCAAGCTTCTGCGCACCGTGCTTCAAAATTCGGATAAACAGGAAATCTCACTATTTGACGAACTGGAAACATGTCGCTTATATATACAGCTCGAGAGCATGCGATTTGGCAACAAATTCAATTACCAACTATTCATAGATGAATCAATCGATCTGAAATCTGTCCAGATCCCTACGCTCATCATCCAGCCTTTTATTGAAAATGCGATATGGCATGGAATCCTGCCCAGGGAAAATAAAGGTTCAATGACTGTAAGTATCCAGAAAAAAGAAGATACCATTTTCTGCATGGTGGATGATGATGGAATTGGAAGGCAGGTATCCATGAAAAATAAACATAACAGAACCCAAACTGATCATCAGTCAAAAGGAGTTCACCTGACCGAGAGCCGTCTTAGCCTGAATAATAAGCTAAATCAAAGGCAAACCACACTTGAAATAATTGATAAGATAGATGATCAAGGCAAATCTGCAGGTACCAAAGTTATCCTCACTTTAAAGGAATATTAAATGATAAAAGCAATTATAATTGATGATGAGCCGAATTGTATAGATTCTCTCAAGATTGACCTGCAAAAAAATTGTAAAAACATAGCGGTTTGCGAAACCTGCACGTCCGCAAAAGAGGCCATTCCTGCAATATCGAAATTCAAGCCTGGGCTTATATTCCTGGACGTGGCAATGCCGGGCATGAATGGGTTTGAAATGTTGGAAATGATTGGATCCATAGATTTCTGCATCATCTTTACAACGGCACATGACCAATTTGCTGCGCGTGCTTTTCGCATCAGTGCTGTTGATTATTTATTAAAACCGATAGATCCGGATGACCTGAAAGTTGCTGTACAGAAGGCGGAGGATAAAATATTGGCAATGGCCGGCCCGGTCAATATTCAGAATTTGCTATATAATATTAAGCAACCCGTGAATCACCAGAGGGTTGCCTTACCCAATCGTGACGGATATGAATTCACCGAAGTAAATACGATTCTTTATTGTACTGCTGAAGGAGCATATACCAAAATCTATTTCAATAATAAACGTTCAGTGCTCGTTTCAAGAATACTGGGGGATATTGAAGAAATGTTGCCTTCAGAATTATTCCTTCGCATACATCATTCAACCATTGTAAATATTAATTCAATTACGCAATATGTCAGAACTGACGGTGGATACGTTGTCATGATCAACAATGAAAAATTAATGGTGTCAAAAGCAAGGAAGGATGAATTATTGGCCAGACTCGGGCTGAAATAAGTAGACTACATCGGTATTAGTTGTATTGAGTACAAGCAAAGGGAGAATATTAGCTGTTCACTCATCTCTGCTTATTTTCTTTGCGGACTTCTTCGTATTTCCGTAATTTGATTTCCACTGTATTGGTGAGAGAAAACCACCAGTTGTATTTGATTAGTAAATCTCTGCCCCGCCGTGGCGGGGTCTCTGCGTGAAATCTTTTTCCCAAGCAACGAGCATGAATTTCCTGAGGGTTTCTCGCAGAGGCACAGAGAAGCGCAGAGGCGGGGAGAAATGCAAAGACGCAAAGGATTTATTCGTCTTTTTTTGTATTAAAAAAAGAACAACAAGATTGAAAAAGAGCTAGTCACTATTTCGTTTCACGCAAAGCGCGCAAAGAAAAGAAGAAGGCGCAAAGAGGTGTATATGGCAAGTCAATGTTCTGTTTCATGCAAAAGCCCCACCATCAACGGCCATCGCATGTCCTGTGATGAAAGAAGACTGTTCCGAACATAGCCAGAGGATCACATCCGCCACTTCTTCAGGCCGGCCCATTCTTTTCATCACCTGATAATTTTTCGCTGCTTCCAGCGCAGCAGGATTTTCACTTAGATTTCTTCTTCCCTGCATGAGCATAGGCGTTTCAATGGCCGTTGGACAAACCGCATTGACCCGGATATTCTTTGTTGCATATTCAATGGCGGCGGTTTTGGTAATGCCAATGATCCCATGCTTGGACGCGGAATAGGGAACATTTTCCGGATGGCCAACCAATCCCGCCGCGGAGGAAACATTTACAATCCTTCCCCCACCCTGCTTAAGCATCTGCCTGATTTCTTCTTTTACGCAATACCAGGTGCCTGTCAGGTTAACCTGGATAACCTTCAGCCATTCTTCTTCGGGATATTCATGCACAGGCAAAGACAAGCTGCCCGCAATGCCTGCACAATTTGCGGCGCAATCCAGGCTGCCAAATTCATGAACAGCAACTGCCACCATATTTTCGACATCTTCACGACGAGCAATATTTGTTTCTACAGCCACTGCCCGGGAGCCAGTTTTTAATATTTCATCACAAATTGCTGCAAGGGCAGGGCCATTGGTATCCGCCAGCACCAGGATTGCACCTTCTCTTCCAAATGCCAAAGTTGTCGCTTTTCCAATGCCGCTGGCCGCACCGGTAATGAGGCAGACCTTTTTTACAAATCGATTCATATTGAAACTTATTCCATCCAAATTATAGTATATTGATCTCCGTTAGTTCCCTTGCTAAAATGTATTCAGCAGACCTTCCATACGCGGATGATTACATTGTCCGGGTTCCGGACACCTGTCGCAATAAAGACATATTTTACCAGCCACTGATACTTTTCTGCGCCCGTTTCAAATGAGGGAACAGTTCTGAAATAGTACTCATTGGGATCAACCTGCTCTCCATTGAGCATCCTTTGTATGGTCTCAGGCGGGCCATGGCGCAATCCCTGATTTACAATGGTGATCAGGGCGCCATCGTCTGTTTGCAAAATATAGCGCGCATCCAGCTCCGTTACCTGGTCTGAGCGCCAAAGTTGCCAATCGAATCCACCTTCAAGGACCTTGCCCCGGATCGCTTCCCCTTCAAATGAGCCACCCGTGATGGGAACTATTCTTCTCAGGCCCTTGGCAGTCATTCCCGCTTCCAGCACTTTACCGGCTGCAATATCCACATTGATTTGAAAACAAAATTCAAGTTCTGGTCTATTCATAATGATCGTTCATATCGGTTGCATCATCGCACCGAGGGCCTGTCCCATGATGGCGCCCAGATTTACGCCTTCCGGAAGTTGCCCCTTCCAGCCTAATTGTTCCAGCTCGCCTACTTTTTCGGAAACATCGACAATCATTTTGCAGCGTGCCAGTCTTCTGTCCATAAATTTTTCGAATGCAATTGAAGTTTCCTTATCTGATGCCAGCAATTCTGCCAGGACGATCGAATCTTCCAATGCCAAACCTGCACCCTGACCCAATTGAGGAATGGTAGCATGCACGGCATCACCGATCAGGATCACCCTATGCTTATACCAGGGAGCGGGCATAAGCAAAGTTTCCAATGGCCGGTAAATAACGCCCTTGGAATCCTTAATTTCTCCAATCACATCCAGGATCATGGGCGCTGTATATTCTGCCAGCCAGGCTTTCATTCGCGGCACCAATTCATCCTCCGGGATCTTCGGATTGTCTTCACCTTCCGCAGTGACAAGAAACATATACATGGTATCCGCAGTCATGGGAATCAGACCGGCTTTCGTTTTCTTTCCCATAAAAATATATCCGGTATCCAGGGCGGGATGGCGCTTGAATGCATAACGCCATACGGACTGACCAGTATATTTTGGTTTGTAGTTTCCAAATTCCAGGGCCCTGATTTTGGAATGCATTCCATCAGCACCAATCATCATATCATAAGTTCCATGCTCACCGTCATTGAATTGCACATTCAGAGCCTGTTGTTTATTATCGATTTGAGAAACTGTGGTGCCCATCCTGAAGCGCACACCATTTTTCAAAGCTTCTTCAAATAAAATTTCGTGCAGAATTTTTCGGGAGATCCCGTTATGACTGGGCAATTTTCCAATTGCCGGCATTCCAACTTCTGTAATCGGATGGCCTCCCGAACTGCACATTTTTACCATGCCATAGGGTGATCCCCTGCGCATGGCTTCATCGGCAAGGCCAAGCGCATCCAGTGCCCGCAGTGCATTAACGGGTTGTATAATGCCGACGCCATAGACATTGAATTCCTTGTGGATTTCCACAATCTCGATATCGAAGCCTTTTGCTGCCAGGGCAATGCCTGAAGACAAGCCTCCAATTCCACCTCCAACGATCAGGGTTTTTTTTTGTGAAGACATAACAAATTATTTAAAGGAACTAATTATCTAAAATGGCAACGGCCCTTGTCCAGCCAGCGCTGCCCCCTTTAATTTTTACGGGAAAGCAGGCCAACTTGAATCCGAATGGTGGCAATTTTTCCAGGTTCGCCAGTTTTTCGATTTGACAATATTCTTTTTCCCTGCCCACATAGTGAGCTGCCCAAATGATTCCCGGCCTCGGATCTTTCAGGTATTCTTTCACCTGGAGATGCAAAGGAATATCCCAGCCCCAGCCATCCGTTCCCATGACTTTTATTCCCTGATCGATCAGCCAATGCGTGGCCTCTGCAGAAACTCCCACATGAATTTTCACAAAATCATCATCATAAATTCTTTTGTCTGCATCGCATCTGATCAGGACTATGTCCATAGGTTTCAATTTATAATGAATGGCATCCAATTTGGCCCTCAGGTCCTCGACCATAATACTATAACCGTCTGGCTTATCCGTGAAATCCAGTACGACCCCATCGGAAAAAAACCAATCCAGCGGCAGCTCCTCAATGGTTCTTGCAGGCATTCCGCCGGTAGTCGGAAAATAATGCCAGGGTGCATCCACATGCGTACCGGCATGGCCAGTCACGGTGATAAATTCACCCGCGGGACCATTTCCTTCAATAAATGCATCTGCCGGCAACCCATTGAAAATTTTGCTTCCCATTTTCTTTGCTCCTTCTTTGTGGCCTTCGTAAGTAATGCTGGTCGGCAAGGGCTCTTTTATTTCAGGAGAAATAGTTACTGAAAGGTCGATGAACTTCATGGCGAAAAATTGAGATGACAAAATGTAAATTATAAATCAGTAGTCAGGCCTTATGCATTTCAAACTTCAATTCATAATGCTGAACCATCGGCGGCGATGCAAAAAAAGATCCGATCAGCGCACGCCATTCGGTAAACAAATCCGAACCCCGAAATCCAATGGTATGGTCTTCCAGGGTTTGCCAGCGTATCAATAAAATGTAACGGTCTTCCTGCTCCAGGCATTTTTGAAATTGATGGCCAAGATATCCCGCAGAACGGCTGATTACATTTTGTGCCTTTTCCAGATTTGATTCGAATTCAATACCGGTTCCTTTTTTAATGTCTACAGTTGCCAATTCTAAAACCATGGTAAGAATATTTTTGTGAGATTTTAAAACATCGGATGCGGATTGACTGAATGCTCGGGTATAGATTGTAAGACATCCCAATGTTCCTGAATTTTTCCATTTTCCATACGATATATATCAACAACCGCAGCCCCGGGAAGATTCGCATCCATCCTTCCATGCAAGTGAATGGCTGCCCATTCCCCATCAACCAATATTCTTTTGATCGAAAAACTTGATCCTGGCTGGGAAAATTTTGGTTCCAGCATCCCGATCGCAACTTCCCGGCCATCCGGAATATTGGGATTGTGCTGAATATAATCAATGGAGACGTGGTCCATAAATGCCTTGCGTACATTTTTTTGCCGGTAGAACAAATCGGCAAATTCAAAGATCAGTTTTCGGTTTGTTTCAGTCGGGGATTCAACCATAATATTCATTTTATTTTCCAAAATTTCCTCATCAAACTACGCTGTTTCTTAACAGGCCGATTCCTTCAATTTCCAGTTCCACGATATCGCCCGGTTCAAGCGGTCGGTGCACTTCAAAATTGTTTTCTATCAGGCTGCCCCAGCCGACTGTTCCTGATCCGAGTATATCGCCCGGCATCAGGGTTACATTATTTTCGGCAGCCCGTTCAATCATTTGGGGAAAACTATAATAAACGGTATTGTAATTCCCTTCGCAAATCGTCTTGCCATTGATCCTGGCTTTCATTGATAAATCGAATTTTCCATCAGCCCTCCTATATTGTTCCATTTCATCCCGGGTCACAATACAGGGACCTATAGCATTTGCAAAGTCCTTTCCTTTATGCGGTCCCAGTGGTATTTTCATTTCCTTTGCCTGGATGGCGCGGGCAGTCCAATCATTAAATATCGTGTATCCGAAAATATAGCGGTCTGCCTCAGCTGCTTTTATATCTTTTCCTTTCTTGCCGATGATGATGGCCAGTTCCAATTCAATATCCATCCTGGTCTCGCCCGCAGGTCTTTGGATTTCGTCGTCCGGTCCAAAAATTCCATGATGATTGGTGAAATAAAAAATCGGCATCTCGTACCATTCCTTTCCAATAGTATGGCCGAAAGATTTCGAAGCGTTGAGCATATGCATTTCAAATCCGATATAATCGCGGAAACTCCTTGGATTGGACAGTGGAGCAAGTAACCTGATATTCTCCAATCTGTCTGTGGCGGGTAAATCCCTGTAACCATTTTCGTTGATGAGTTGAAAATAGCTTTCATGATGATCAATAAATGTCAGCATATCGGCAGGCAAGCGCCCTCCGCTAACAGCATGCATATCCACAACGCCCTGGTCTTTGAGCCAGCCGGCCCTTTCTTCTCCTGTCTTTTTCCTGAATGTTACCAGTTTCATATAAACAATTGAAGAAACCTGATGAATTCATGGATCATCCATGATTCAACAATTTCTAATTAGGTCGACAAATATGGATCCTAGAGCGCACCCTGCAGCCAGTCGAACATGGGATTTATTTTGTTGAAATTATCGATATGGCAATGCGAGGAACCGGTAGTCTCTTTTGGAACGATGTTGATGTATTTTTCACAGCCCAGGGCATCATACAATTTATACGCGTTCTCTACAAAATTCTGCCGGTCATCTTCCCCATGAGAAATAAAAGTGGGCATGCTGATCTTTTCTGCCACGCCTTCCAGCGTAAACAGCCGAAGCTTTTCCCTTGCATCCACCATATTATTTGCACCCACGATATGCATCATGATGCTTGCGAGCGGGTGATCATCGGGTCTGTTTTTCCAGATATCATAATAACTCCAAACCGCGCCCCAGATGCAACAGACTTTGAATCGCTCTTCGAATGCAGCCGCACGCGCCGCCATATATCCCCCCATCGAGACGGCCATGATGCCGATCCTTTTTGCATCCACTGGAAGATGATCAATTGCCCAATTCATTGCCGCAGTAGCCGGCACTTCGTAATCAAACCTGGTCAGCATATGCCGCAACCTCAATGAAGCACCCTGACCCGGTCCATCAAGCATTAATAGGGAGATGCCCCTTTCTTCTAGTTTTTGCCAGGGGCCAAAATATAATTCCTCAGCGGTTGAATCCAGTCCGCCGAACATGATGATCAATGGCCCGTCAGGTTTTGCATTGGCAGGCTGCAAAAAATACCCGCTCATTTCCGATCCTTCAAATGGAACTCGAACGAATTGTGGCGGGTTGGGCAACATATAAGCACCTTTCTGAAACGCTTCTGTCGCCTTCAAATAACCAGGAACCTTTCTTTGATCATCGGGCTTCAAAAAAAATTCCGCGGTTCTCAAATAATTAGAAGCACGCAGATAAGCTTGCCTGGCAGTAATGGCATATCCTTTGGACATTGCTTCATCTGCTGACCGCATGGCCTGGTTTCCAGCAAAGGACCAGCCTTCATTAAAACTTACCAGGTCGCCAGCTTTGATTCTGCCGGCGGCTTCAATGCATTCGTTGAACTCCCCTCCGCCAAAATGACTTTGCGTCAAGATCCTGTTCAGCTGATATGAGAACATATAATGATCCGGATAAAACTGCCACATGATGAATTCTGATTTATAAATTTGGATTCCTTATCCCCTCGTTTTTTTCTTCTCTAAAAGCAGATACAATCCCTGAGGAATTAAACATCCTGTGGCTTAACCACACCGTCTGTCAGACCAAGCTTCTTTCCCTTTCCCATTTCAGCGAATGGATTTGCAGTACCCCATGCATCATTGGGATTGTCTTTTAAGTAATGCACGTCTGGCCCATGGTCAGGAGCGAATACCAACCTGGCCCCCGCATAAAATTCAAATAAATAACCACTGCCCGGATCTATGATATAGATGAAGAATCCTTCATCTGCTTTATGTCTTGTGGGCGCACCCATCACGCTTTTAAATCCCTTTTCGATAAAATAATCCAATGCAAGCAACACTTCCTCACGGCTATCAAAATTGAAGCAGATATGATTCAAAACAGCTTCGTTGGGTTCAATATTTGGATCGGTAAATATGGCAATATCGTGAGATAAATTTCCGGTTGTCCATAAACCGCCAATCGGAGGAATCTCATCGTTCATCCTGACCTCATCAGGGTTTTTTAGGCCCAGTCCTTTCCAAAACGTTTTTTCTTCGGCATATTTGAATTTTGCAACCATATATGTGACATGATCGAACCGGCGCGGGTTTACCCCTTTATGCCGGTTGCTCGAATACCGGTCAGCATAGACACTTTTTTTGTCACCGGTCTCCTTCAGCCAAACGACTTCCCAAAATATTTCATGCAGATGACCATCTGGTGATTTGAAACGATAGGCTTTCCCATGCCCTATATCGCCCGCATGCCAGCCGATACCTGCTCCTGACTTTTCCAGATAAGCCACTGCATCATCCAATGCTTCCGGGCTATCTGCGCGCCATCCTATATGACCCAGCCCCTGCTTGTCACTTCTGGTAATTTTTAAGGTATGATGAAAATAATCGCCCCATGCGCGGAAATAGACGGAGTTGCCATCACGGCCGGTTTCATCCAGGCCAACGATCTCTCTAAAAAAATTCACTGATTCCTCCAGCTTAGGGGCTAAGATTTCTATATGAGCCAGCTGTGAAAAGTAATGTGGATTCCTTGCCATAATGATTTCTTTGAAGTTGATCTAATTTGGATTTAGTTAAACAAAAGAAGGGCAAACTCAAAAAGGTTATGTCTCCAGGTCACGAATGTATGGGCCGCCGGATATTCGCTGGTTTTATATTTAATGCCATATTTATCAAATAGCAAATTCACATTTTGTCCATTCTTGTAAGCAATATCTTTTTCTCCCCCCATAGCAATCCAGAATAATTTCAGCTTGTTGATTTCAGGGTTTTTCAACGCATCGCTGTGCTTTTCTTCAAGCATTTTCAACTGATCCGGAAAATAGCCGGTACTCAAAGGCAATACATATCCGAACTCGGTCGGATGATAGATAGCCATATTCAAAGCCTGGATCCCACCCATGGAAAGACCAGAGAATGCACGGTCTTCCCTTTTGCCTGAGACATTATAATGCGACTCGATATAAGGTACAATATCATTGAAAAACTGCTTGTAAAATGGATCACTGTCTGTATCAGGTTGCATAAAAAATCCCTGAGCAGGATGCCCCATGGCCATGACCACCACCATGGGTTTTATTTTTCCTTCTGCCATTAAATTATCGAGGATAAAATTAGCCTTACCGACTGTAGTCCAGGATGCATCGTCATCTCCGCCGCCGTGTTGCAGATACAAGACAGGCAATTTATTTTTCATTTTCTCATAACCTGGGGGTGTATACACATGCATGCGCCCGATATTTTTCAAAACACTGGATGGGAACCAGACAATCTCCACTTTACCATGCGGAACATCCCTGACCGCGCAGTATTCACTTTCCTTTCCTGGTATGTAGAAAATATTAGAAAGGTTGTTCTGTCCTTCCTTGTATTCCGGGTTTTTAGGATCGAATGTCCTGACGCCGTCCACAGTAAAATCATAAGTGTATATATCGGGTGTTAGTGGGCCTACCGTTACGGACCAGATTCCGCTATCTGAACCCGAAAGTTTGATCAAAGGAAAACCGCCGGGAAAATCACCATTCATTGTCACTTCAGACGCCTTGGGTGCATAGATACTGAATGTCACTTTATTGTCAGACCATATACGGACAGAATGCAAGGTGTCATTAGGGGTTGGCCTTCGTTGCGGAAATTGTGCATCCGCGCATTGGCAAGCCATTAGCCCAACTACCAAAAGAATGGAGAAAATCCTTATTGGTAGGACAGATTCAGAAACCATCCCGATGAAGATTACAATTTCATTAGCGTTTTTTTTAGCATGCCAATGAAAGAGTTTAGCGGAGAAGTTAGATTTAGTTAGAATCATGGCAGGCAATATTTGATGACGGCTATTTACATCCGGCGTGCCGGCATTTGACTTTACAGAAACGATGACAAATCTATTCATCCCTGCCCCCTAAATCATCAACGAAAACAGGCAATTGATATGCAGAATCAATCCATTTTCCGCCAGGCAGCCGGAGTGTGCCCAGTTTTGGACTTGAAGAAACGGATGAAATCGCTGGGGTCCTCGCGACCGACTTTCCAGGCAATTTCATTTACGGTAAGGCTGCTTTGCTTAAGAAGTACTTTGGCTTCCAGCATTACCATCTCACTCAACCATTCCAATGCGGATTTACCGGTTGCCGATTTTACAGCCTTGTTTAGATGATTTGGGGAAATAGCGAGCATGCGTGCATATTCAGCGACGGTTTGTTTTTCATGGATATGGATAGAAAGTTTGTTTTTGTATTGGCCGGAAATGCGAAATGCAGCATTTTCAGTAATTTTTCCCTGCCTGGTAAAACGTTTTAGCTCAAGAAAGAGGGCGAGCAGGTTTACACTGATGATGTCAAGATCAAATGACACATTGTTTTGGTATTCCCATTCAAGTCTGCGGAGGATATTCAACACATTTCTTTTTGTGGTGTCATCTATTTTCACAATGGGGTTGCCTGCAAACTGCAGGAAAGTGAATTCGGTAAAAGCGTCCTTGTTGATAACCTTTCTCTGGAACAATTCCAAATCAAAATGGCAGTAAAAGCCTTTTGCATCTTTGCTCATAAAATCATGAGTTGAAATCTGGAATGCAGGCAGAAAGAAAAAACAGTTTTCATCAAATTCATATTTGTCCAAACCCTTGCTTCGGGTGGATTTACCATGAGTGAGAAATACGAAATCTGAAACCGTTTGCCGGTGGGGAGGAAATGGGAACTTGAGATGTCTTTTAAATGCTTCCAGTTTATTAATATGAAACAGCGGATGCAGTGTGGCAAAAGCAGGTTTCCAATTGAAAGATTCGTCAATGAATCTTTTCTCTTTTTCAAAGAGGCTGAGTATAGGAATAGCTTCTTTTTTCACAATAGCAATTTAATACATTCGAAGTCTAAAATATATGGTCTCATTGGTATAGGGCGAAGTACTGACGCCAAGTAATACAATTCATCTGTAACCGGGCGCTTGCGGAAATCATCTGGAATGGCTACAACGCCATCCTATCGCCCTTTCGGTTCATTGATTGATTCATTTGAGATAAGAATCATGTTATTGCAACTATGCTAATCTCAAAATGAATATTTGATAGAAAACCCCTAATGAGCTCTAAACTCTTTAGGGGTTCACATTTAATGGCAAGATAATGTTTCGTGACGATTCAATGTATTATGCATGCACTTCGCCTGATAATTCATAATGAACAGGTGTAATCACCGGGGGAACTTGTGCGACGCCAAGCTTATTTAAAATTGGAACTAAGGTTTCACCAAACTTGTTGAAATGTTCTATTGATTCCCAAACATCAACTACAACCCAATTATTGCCTTGCTGGGCACCAACATGGTGAATAAGCCCCACGGGATGTTCATGTCCTGCTTTGCGCAGTTCATCCCAAGCGCGGTCATACTGTTTTTCAGTCATGCCAGGAATGTTGAATTGAACCATTACCTTTTTCATGATTAATTTGATTTAGAATGATTAGAAATTAGTTGTCATACTAAATGTACTTTAATTTTTAAGAGATCATTTCGATGCAATTCATTTTCCCAGACAATATCATTAAAGGATAATACACGACTACCCCCTGGCTGCCACGGTCAGTACCTAATTCCCTCTAAAAGGATAAAAATAAATAACTCGCTCCAGGCCAATTATTAGTGTATGAATTTTTGTCACCGACACTTGGCTGGGGACGAAAAGCCAGCATTTGGGTGATGGATTACGCTGGTCTTACCAGTTTGTGCATCCATCTCCAATGTGTAAAAAAGAGTATTCCGCAAATGATAAGGACTAAACTGCTGATCAGGATCGATTTATTGGCCTGATGACGTTCCGATAAAATCTTATCATTCTTGGCTGCTTCATACATAGCCCGAAGCGTCTGCTCATCCGGAATGTATCCCGCTTTCATATTTTCTGATTCTTTCCCGGACGATTTCAGGATATCCAATTTATAATTTTCATAAGATGCTAAACTAGGCGATCCTTGCGGAGTCCAGCCCGAATGGATAGGATCCCCAAGATCAATGATTGCATTAACCAATGTAGTGATTGAAATTAAAAAGGTGATGACTGCCACCAGGCAGACTGCGTAGCCATAAACTTGCGCTGCAATTCTTGTTGATTTTTCCATAAGCCCTCCTTTTTGATTTAAAATCTAGTTATTCGTTTTGAATTTTTTCCTGACTCATATCATTGATTATTATGACCTTCATCATTGCAACAAATATTCTTTTGATAGTCGCTTCATACGTATAGACAGGTTTTGGAAATTGGTTCAATTCTCATGACTGAGTAAGAACAAGTGACAATCTTAACTCGATTTAATTGTCTTCAAGAAACAAAAATTCATTAATTTCAAATCCTTAAATTTCGCGATGCAGGCTTATTGGGCCTGGCATATACACTCCGATTGCTTGCCCCCATCTCTTAATATTCAATTATGGCCATACGTGTCGCAATCAATCACAGAACAACTTACCAGTACGATCGCTTTGTTTCCTTATCTCCCCATATTTTCCGGTTAAGGCCAGCCGTGCATTCACGTACTCAGATTGAAGCCTATTCTTTGAAAATATCACCAAAAGAACATTTCATCAACTGGCAACAGGACCCCTTTGGCAATTGGCAGGCCCGGGTAGTATTCCCGGAAAAGACAAATGAACTCAAGGTGGAAGTCGAAGTAATTGCTAATATGGTTACGATCAATCCATTTGATTTCTTTGTGGAAGAATATGCAGAGCGATTCCCTTTTCAATACAAAGAACAATTGAGAGGAGAACTGGTCCCCTACCTTGAAGTGAAAGAGGATGGCTTATTATTGAATCAATGGATTGGCAGGCTCGACAAAAGTCCGAGGAATATCAACGATTTTCTGGTTTTCGTCAATCAGCAACTCAATAGAGACATCCAGTATAATATTCGCATGGAGGCAGGCGTACAAACCTGCGAGCAAACATTATTGGTGGCACGTGGATCCTGTCGCGATTCTGCCTGGCTCCTGGTTCAAATTCTAAGGAAACTCGGGTTGGCTGCCAGGTTTGTTTCCGGTTACCTGGTGCAATTAACTGCTGATATCAAATCCCTTGACGGGCCCTCAGGACCCGAAAATGATTTTACAGACCTTCATGCCTGGACAGAAGTGTACATACCGGGCGCCGGTTGGATTGGTCTTGATCCGACATCCGGACTATTTGCAGGGGAAGGTCATATCCCACTGGCATGCACACCCGATTATGTGAGTGCCGCGCCCGTGGTAGGGGCAACCGATCCATGCGAAACATTCTTTTCATTTTCAAATACAGTAACCCGGATTCATGAAGATCCCCGCGTCACAAAACCTTATACCGAGGCACAATGGACATTAATTACTGCAACGGGAAATAAAATTGATGCGGATCTTAAGCAGGGTGATGTGCGGCTGACTATGGGCGGGGAACCCACATTTGTCTCCATTGATGATATGGAATCCGACCAATGGAATACTGCTGCTGACGGAAGTGCAAAACGAGTCCTCGCACACAACCTGATCTTCCGGCTGCGAGAACAGTTTGGACCCGATGGCATGATTCATTATGGACAGGGCAAATGGTATCCTGGAGAGCCCCTGCCCCGCTGGCAATACGGCCTCTTTTGGAGAAAGGACCACTATCCCATCTGGAGAAACGTAAATCTGATTGCACATGAATCCATTCCAAATAAACATAACTGGTCCGATGCAGAGCGTTTTACCAGGGAATTGGCCAAGCGGCTGGCTGTGAATGAAACACACATCAGTCCCGCCTATGAAGACATTTTTTATTTTCTTTGGACAGAGGGGAAAGTCCCGGTCAATATTGATCCCCTCCAAACCAACCTGAAAGATTCCAGTGAACGCAAGACCCTGGCCCTGTTGCTGGACAAGGGGCTCAATTCTCCTGCCGGCTATACATTACCGTTAAAATGGAATTACGCAAACAATAAATGGCAATCGGGAAAATGGCCATTAAGCAGGGGGCATCTATTCCTTATCCCCGGCAATTCTCCCATTGGATTGAGATTGCCGCTGGAATCCCTGCCGATCCTGAAAAAGGATCGCGAACCACAAAAAGTGGAGCGTAGTTTGTTTGAAGAATTGCCTGCATTGGAACATTTTCATGAAACCATTTCTTCCCGCTATGGTCTGGTATATGAACATGAACAAGTGCCCCAAAAAATAAAATTCCAGGAACTGGCCACAGAAGAAATGGACAAGAAAGCAGCAAAGAAAAAACCTTCCGCCCCGGAAGAAGAAGTCAAATTGATGTTTGAAGTAGACCTGATCAAAACTGCTCTTTGCGTGGAAGCGCGCGAAGGCATACTCTATGTTTTTCTTCCTCCCATGGATTACCTCGAACATTATCTCGACATGGTGGCATCCATTGAAGCCACGGCTGAGATTTTGCAAATCCCCGTACGCATTGAAGGATATGAGCCACCCAGGGATTACCGGATGGAACGCCTGGTTGTTTCACCGGATCCTGGCGTCATTGAAGTCAATATTCATCCGGCAAAATCCTGGAAAGAATTGGTTTATCATATTGATACTTTATATGAGCAGGCATTCCTCTCCCGTCTTGGCACAGAAAAATTCATGCTGGATGGCCGGCATACCGGAACGGGGGGCGGAAATCATATTACCATTGGTGGCGAAAAGCCGGCCGATAGTCCCCTGCTGCGAAGGCCCGATCTCTTGCGCAGCATGATAACCTACTGGCAGCATCATCCCGGACTTTCATATTTATTTTCCAGTGCTTTCGTGGGCCCGACAAGCCAGGCACCCCGGATCGACGAAGGGAGGGATGAAAAATTATATGAAATGGAAATTGCCTTCAGCCAGGTACCTGACCAGGGCTTTGTTCCGTTTTATCTGGTCGACAGAATTTTCAGGCATCTGCTGACTGATATCACAGGAAATACCCATCGTTCAGAATTTTGTATTGATAAATTATATTCTCCTGATACTTCTTCCGGAAGATTGGGCATCCTGGAGTTCCGCGCATTTGACATGCCTCCGCACAAACAAATGAGCCTGGTGCAAATGGTGCTGATCCGCGGACTGATCGCTGCATTTTGGAAACGACCCTATAATCACGATTTGGTGCGATGGGGCACTGAACTCCATGACAAATTCATGTTGCCCCACTATGTGCATCGCGACTTACAGGATGTAGTGAACGACCTGAATGCAGCCGGGTATCCTTTCGAAATGTCCTGGTTCGAACCTTTTTTCGAGTTCCGGTTTCCTCACTATGGAACCGTGCATCTGCAAGGCATGGAAATGGAAATCCGGATGGGCATTGAGCCATGGCATGTTTTGGGTGAAGAAATGTCCAGCTCGGGCACTGCCCGTTTTGTGGATTCTTCATTAGAAAGAGTGCAGGTGAAACTGAAAGGATTGAACGGCTCAAGATATGCATTGCTATGCAATGGAAGCAGGGTTCCATTAAGAGAAACCGGAGTGAAAGAAGAATGGGTTTGCGGGGTAAGGTACCGGGCATGGCAACCACCTTCTGCACTGCATCCTACCATTGGCGTAGATACTCCGCTGACCTTTGATCTCGTCGATACATGGAACGGTCGTTCCATCGGGGGCTGCACGTATTATGTTTCACATCCTGGAGGAAGAAGCTATGATAGTTTCCCTGTCAACAGTTATGAAGCGGAGTCCAGGCGGGTGAGCCGCTTCGGCGATACCTCCCATACCCAGGAAGTATTGCGCCCTGCCCCTCTATTGTCCGGTTCAGCTCATTATATTGAAGATAATCGCCAACCCTTTATATGTGACGCCCCGCCTCTTGAAACAAATAAAGAGTATCCATATACGTTAGATCTGAGACAGTCCTGGAAAAAAAATAAATGATTGTTTTTCTGAGGAAGCTATTTCCGGTTAGTTTCGTTGCATATTGCAAATGCTATGGATGAAAGCCAGCTTCCGCTCGACGCCGGATGAAATGACAAATGGATAAAAATCGGCGTGACCCATGCTGCGATTCAGGCTATTAACCGCAAAACTCAATGGCAGCCACATATCGATGATGGGACCAAATTCCGATATCCCATATGGATCGCGAATAATTTCAGTTTCGTATCCCGGGCTGGAACGAGCATCAGCCGTCCTCACGCGGATACCGAAAGAATTGCCTGTTTCCAGCGTATCCATCATATGTAAATAATGGGCCCAGGTTTCCGCCCAGTCTTCCCAGGGATGAGATGAGGCATATGGGCTTATAAACTGTTCGCTCCAATCGGCAGGAGCACCTCTTTGGTAATAGTCTTCCAGTGCCTTGGAATAATCAATTCCTTCGTCTCCAAAAATTTCGCGAAATGAATATATCTCCGGACTGTTACTGATCAATAATTCCCAGTAATAATGTCCGATTTCGTGGCGAAAATGCCCCAACAAGGTCCTGTATTTCTCGCCCAGGTTAAGTTTATTGCGTACGCTTGCAGCCTCATCTGCTTCTTCAATATTCAGGGTAATGAGGCCATGGTCGTGACCAGTCACAATTTTTTCTTTCTGTGATGAATCAGCAAGGAATTCAAATGCAATCCCCTCCTCTTCATAATCTTTTTTTGCTTCTATGGGTAAATCCAGCCGCATAAGCGAATAAACCAGGCGGTGTTTCGCCATTTCAATACTTTTCCAGCGTTTCAGATTTTCTTTAATGCTCAAAGCAGGTATGACACGGTTCATCTCACAAGCCCGGCAAAAAGTGGAGGGATGGGATGCTGCAAGAAGCCAGTTGCATACTCCATATTCTGCATTCTTACAAAAATTAAATAATTGATTGCGGTCGGTGATATTCGAATATACATTTACATCTTCGAGGACCAGAGTGATCATGGACAATGAGCCTGGATCGAAGCCAACAGGGTGCTGGCAATGCAGGCATATGCTATTTTCGAAATAGAGAGAGGAATGACAATGATTACAGTTGTATTGTTTCAAAAAGAATATTTTTTGGTGCTTGATTCAATAAGCATACCGACCGGATGGCTCGTCGGCGTGTCAGCCTTCCCTTTTCACATCAACAGACACTTTTAGTTCATGCTTTCCGCTACTCAGAATGATTCCTTTTAAAGGAGCAATATCGGAATAGTCTCTTCCCCAGCCAATGGTAAGATGTTGCCCGTCGGGTATAAGGTCATTTGTGGGGTCAAAATCAACCCATCCAAGATCAGGGATAAAGACGCTAAACCAGGCATGGGAAGCATCAACACCCATGAGCTTGTCTTTTCCTTCCGGAGATGCTGTTTCGATATATCCGCTGATATATCTGGCTGGCAACCCGACGGAACGAATGCAGGCAATTGCAAGGTGCGCAAAATCCTGGCATACGCCTTTTCTTTTCTCCATAACAGCCGATCAGAGGTGTTGAGATGGTTGTGAAGCCAGGCTTAAATTCAAAATCAGTATATATCCGGTGCATCAGGTCAATGATGGATTCCCACACGGACCTGTCCTCTATAAACGAAATTCGCGAATAGGCCTGAATGTCATGGGTACTGGTTGTCATCGGCGTTTCAAATACATATTGCCTGATTTCTGCAGATTCAGGTCCCGGAGTGAGCAAAAACTGCTTTATGTCCTCAACAGCCATTTTGTTTTCAGAATATGACTGAACATTTAATCTGCTTCTTTTTTCAATTTTCGACCTTACCCTGACCACAAGCCTCCGATGCTCTTTTTCAATGGAAAAATAAATCAACTTGTTTCCGTAGAAATCCTCATATTCATTTAGCCTGTCGGGGACCGGAAGAATATCAATTTGGGCATTTAGACAGCGCTGGTGGGTTGTGTTTCGCGGAAGAAGTCTGGCAATATTGTGACAAAGGCTTACAGGATCAAAATAAGTGTATTCCGTAGTGTGCGTGATGTTATAAACCATGGGAATTGGTCATTTCATTGGATAATGATGGTCCGTGGACCCATTTCATGTTTAAAATAATACTTTGAGATATATTCCGGGATCCTGCTTAACAATGAAAACATGGCATTTAAAAATGCTTCCAGTTTTTCATGCGCCGCTCCAGTATGGCCGCTATCTACAAGTACATATTTATCGGTTTTCTGCAATAACTGATCCGCTTCCGAGATTAGAATATCATACCCCCTGACGGAGGAATCATCCCGATTTTTGGGCAGGTCCCGGAGATAGGGTTTCAATCGGTCTACCTGGTACTTTAAAGATCGAGGATTATTGGGATCAAAAACCAACAGGTCAAGCACCAGGCTATCCTGGATCGGCTTCCTATATTGATATCGATAGTTGACAAGGCTTTCATTGCTCATCAGAATGGTTTGTTGCAAATTGTATTCGACCTGTTCATTGAACCGGCTAACCATCATATTTTTAAGCATGGTAATCACCAGCAGGCTTTGTTCAATTTTTCTTCCCAATTCAAGCATGACCCAACCCTGCTCCCGCGAAATGCTTTCCCTGTTAAGACCAATAAATGCCACCATTGCCGTGATCAAATTGTCCAGGGTATGCAACATATCCAGGTGGCCGTGGTGAGATAGTTCAGGTTCGTGTTGCAATTCTTCTTCGACCGTTCTTAACACCCTCCAGGTATCGGTCGACCAATGATCCCTGACTTCAAAAACTGCTTTGTGGAACTGCTGAAAATTATATTTCAGGCTTCCCACTCTCTTATCATTAAATAAGACATCCTTCAACTCTTTCCATGGCTCCTCAAATTTTTTTTCTGCTTCCGGTCCGGTAAAGCCGGGAAAGGAGTAACTGTAATAAGTAAATGCTTTCAGTAGCTGTTGCTCAGTTTGAAAATTATGTTCAGTAATCAACTTGTTTCCCTCTGCCAGGAATTGCATCACCGTCCTCAGGAACCTTGCGTTTCCAAGTACCCTTTCAGTATAGCGGCCTACCCAAAACAAATTTTCCGCCGCATGACTTGGAAGCATATCATGATAGGCGCGCGATTCCTGACCCGGGAGTTCCTTCAATACATTCAATATCCGATCAGGCTCGGGAGATATGACCCAGGCATCCTTGCTTAGTCCACCCAACTGATTTGAAATAAGAAAATTGCCCGCTTCACTCGAACTCCGGCACAGGCCGCCTGTCATTGCCGTGTATCCGTCCCTGTTACCCACGAGGAAACTCCGGAATAAAACTTTTCTTGGTTCAATTTTTCCCTGCACCAAAGAAGGCATTGCGGTGATCTTTACTTTTTCCTGACCCACATATAGGCGGGGATTTGCCTTGATTTTCGCAGATAAAGTTTCCAACTCGCTTGATGAAAGAGCGCCTCCGTCAAGGGAAGAACTGCCCGTGGGATTGCGGTGGATTTGCTTGACCACCAGGGAGCGTAAATTTTCAAGTACATAATTTAATTCCAGGGGCTGACCACACCACCAGGATGCGATGGTGGGCATCAGCAGGTCTTCATGCAGAAAATACCTGGAAATATCATGTAGAAAAGGCATAAGGCCGGGATTCTCCAGCACTCCAGCCCCCAATGGATTGGCAACGCTTAAATTTCCGCTTCGAACGCATTGCAACAATCCCGGCACACCAAGTTGAGAGTCTTCTTTTAATTCAAGGGGATCGCAGTAGGTATCGTCCAGGCGCCGAAGAATGACGTCCACTTTTTCCAGGCCTCCCATGGTCTTAAGCCAGACGTGATTGTCTTTCACAACCAGGTCATTCCCATGCACGAGTGTAAATCCAAGGTAGGATGAAAGATAAGCATGTTCGAAATATGTCTCATTGTTTGAGCCCGGAGTCAGGATCACAATTCTTGGATTGCTATTCTTTCGCGGAGCAATTTCATTTAGTCCACTTCTCAGACTGCTGAAATAAGGAGAAAGATGACGAACCTGCAATCCCGAAAACAATTCGGGAATGACCCTGGTCAGTGTCGTTCTGTTTTCCAGTGCATACCCGGACCCTGAGGGCGCCTGTGTGCGATCATTGACCACCCAGATCCTGCCATCGGTACCTTTAGCCAGGTCGGCTGAATATAAAATCAGGCTTTTATTTCCCGCCTGTTTTATACCAGCGCATGGCCTGAGAAATCCGTTATGATAAAAAATTAAGTCCATCGGAACGATTCCGTCCCGGATTAATTTTCTTTCTCCATAAAGGTCTTCGAGAATCAGGTTAAATAATTCAGCACGCTGTTTTAGCCCGGCCTCAATAGCCTCCCATTCTTCCCTGCTGATCAGGTATGGAATGATGTCCAATTTCCATGGCCTGTTCAGGCCCCCCGGATCTCCATAAATATTATAGGTTACTCCGTTTTCTCTCAGCAAGCGCAAAATATCATTGTTTCTGCTGAGGATTTCATCACCTCCCAGGTGAATATATGACTGAAAGAAATTTTTCCAGTGAGGTCGAATATCTCCATCTTCTCCCAATAATTCATCAGAAGAGAAATTAGCAGCGAGATAGTCCTGGAATATAGGGTTAGAAAGCAGATTCGCGATCATAGTCTTCGATTGCTTGGCGCAGTACCGGAATTCTATGCGATAAAAATAAGAAAAAATAGCCAATGCTTCTATGGTACTATCATATGCAATGCAATCGTAATGCCTTAGTAATTTCCATGATAACGCTTAGATTAGCTCCCGCTGAAGAAGCAGGGATCCAGAACGTGAGGGCTTGGGACATTATTTTAAAACATCATAAACAGCCACCTTGCTGTACACGAAAGAGCGATCCGCCAACCTGAGTTCGCGGCTTCTTGCTTCGTCTTCGACAATGGAATGCCGGAGCGATACAGGAACTTCCCGGGGAACCATAAGATTTCGAAAAACAATTCTGGCTCCCCGCTTTGCCGTTCTTTGCACTTCATTAAACAGCATAAAAGTATCCTGGTCATCCATCAGCTCGCAAATATTGGATAAACCCATGGCATCAAAAAAATCTGCCGGCTGCTTCTTTAACCAGAGTTTGCTGTCTGCGGTCACAGGATGAATTCTACTTATTTCCTGACGAATAGAAACAAAATTTTTCTCCTGGAGATAGGCGGGTAAGGCATCCTCATTAAGATAGTGCCCGAGCAAATACAGTGCAAGAAAATAATTGGTTGAAGCCGGAATGGAAGTCATGGCATGGGAAGCACGACGGTAAAAACTCTCTGAGAAAGAAGCAGACCCATCATCAAAATGAAAATAATCTGCTTTCAGGCCTTTCTTCGCAAGGCGCTTTTTATTGAACATGATTTTGAAGATCATACGCCAGCCAAAATGATCCCAGCGATTGCGATAAAATGCAGCCTGTTCTTCCAGGGTCCATGTTTCAAAAAATTTTCTCGTTTTTTCCTTCCCTTCCAGGAAACGAATAAGTGCACCAGCGATCCTGGCAAACCGTTCATATCTTCCATTCATGATCAGTCCTCTCCGGATCCGTTTTGTCTGGCCATCCCAAAAATTCCTCGCATCGATAGAAAGATAATTTTTGATACCATCATACATGTCGATCCTGCGGTTCTCTTCACGAACGCCCAGGAATGAAAGCAATTCTGCATGGGAAAGTCCGCGGAAAGCCGCCTGTTTCAACTCCATCAGCCAGGTTTGGGCCGGGTTTATGTCCACGCAATAGATGGCTTTGGGGTTGAATCGCAATAGACCAAGTGTATTGCAACCACCAGATGTAATTGTAAATATATTGGCGCCCGCTGTCAATGCAAAGGCGGCTTCATCCACAGCAGGGTCCTCCCAGTTATGGGTAAAAATCAGGTTAGAAAGTTGGACTTGTCCGCTCATGATTTATAATTTGAATGCGAAACGCGGAACGCTTAACGCCAAACTGTCGACGATCAACGCTCTACTGTCATCCGTCATCTGTCATCTGTCTCCGGCCAACGACCAACGAACAACGCTCCACCGTCATCCGTCATCGGCCAACGACCATCGACCATCGATCTACCTCCGAAGTCGCCGCATGGATCCCATGCCTTTCCGCCATCGCCCGGATCTCAGCCATCGATCCCAATGTGATATTTCCCCTGCCCTTCGAAAATGCTATATATTTTTTTTCCATCGCGAGCACCACTGCTTCGAGCAGACATCCATGCGCGGCATCTTTTGATGGTAGGGTGTAGAACTCTTTATAAAATCCGGGGATCGGAATTAAATCCATGTGTCGCCATCCCAAGACCGCCGGAAATTGCATGTTTGCCCGCGCCTGCCAATGCTGTATCCAGGGTTTTTGGATACCCTGCATCGAAAATGATGGCTTCCTCCCGGATATAACGGGTATACTCACATGAAATGGAAGAGCTTGCCACCGATAGGATGATATCAGCTTTTGGCAGGAGTTCCTCCAATTGAAGGGAATAATACACGCTTTGCCCTAAGTCATTCAAAGCTTCTGCCTGTAATCCAAGGGGTCCCCTGCGCCGGGCATGCAGGAGTAATCGCCTGACCCTGCCCGTGAAATGTTGGACAATGGCAGATCCTATATCGCCTGTTGAACCGATGATAAGAAGTTCTGCATCGGCCGTAGGCAATCCCGATCGCGCGCAGGCAGATTCAATTCCATCGACGATGAAAGCCGCTGTCAGCGTATTTCCGCTGGTAAAGAAACTATTGCCCAACTGGCTGAATGCAGATCCCGAAGCCTCAAGCAGGATGGAAGTTATTCCTCCTAGTGCGACAATCGGTGCACCCAGTTTTGCAGCCTGATGACAGGCTTCTTTCACGCGCTGGCGCTGGGTGAAAATGTTCATTGCACTTTCCGTATCTGGAGGAATAAATGTCTCGATATAAACTCCCCTCACCTTCCCTGCAATGGGAGAATAGAATTCAATGTCAAAAAGCGGTCGGGGCGGAATATATGGATAGACTTCCATGATCTTTTGCAAACCGAGGGGAGCCAATAATTCTTCCCTTCTCATCCTGTTCACCCAAAGGCCGATCCTTTCCCAGCTTTCCTGGTGACCAATAAAAGCAAAATCTAAGCTGGGAGATTGATGATCCATTGTAAAGTCTTTTGTCCGGGTAAACCAATCCTGTCAAGGGTCCTGATATAAAGATGCAGTGCATTCCCGCGCAAAGCGCGAAGGTCTAATTCAATTTCATGCAGGGATTCTTTCATGCAATTTCCTTTGCAGACACCGCAGTGGCCTTTCAGATCTATGCCAGCTGTCCATTCTGCAAGAATCGTCATGCAATCGAGATGGATGGATTCCACCTTCATATAAAACCCCAGGGGATCCTTTTCCATTTCCAACTGCAGGAATCCAATGGAGTGTTCAATATGTTCATTTTCCTCTGCAGATATGGCAAGGAACAGTTCTCCAATTTCATTTTTCAATGCTACCCCTACATCATGGTACATACTCACAGCAAAGGATTCCAGCATGACTTCCTGAATGACCAGGCAGGCTATGAAATCCTTTTGCTGGCAATATTTTAGAAAACATTCCCGTACACTTTTCCAATAATGACCTTCAGGATTGACCCTGGGTTCAATTCCAAATTCCTTTGCGATCTGCATAAAGGCTTCCGCATGACCACGTTCGCAATTGGCATGCTCCACGGCTTCCATCCTTTCATGTACATCTTCAATAACCCCTGCAAAAGAGGCAAAATTCGACATGCCAATCAATTCGCCTGTAATGGCCTGGGACAAGATGTCCGTGATGACAGATTCTTTTTGAGGTTCGATGGCAGATATTGCAGCAATCATTTTCCGTTTTTTTATATCAGTGAAAAATCTTCGTATACTTTGTTCTCAGACAGCGCCCTGACCAACGGCATATGGTCCTGCAAACTGGTCATCCAGGCTTCAGACTGGAATACAAACCTGCTCATGGCCTTGACAAGTTTTGAAAGATCCCGGTCTTTTTCATCCACGGCGACACTGACCAGGTGATAATTATTGTCCATTGCATACTGCCTGACTTGTTGAAGTAGGGAGACCATCGCGGCACCCTTGTTTTGAGCGAATCCAATCCATTTTGTATAAAGTATTCTGAGCTTCGTTCCTTTGCCCGGTATGGGAGGAAGGGGAAAGAAGAATTTGAGAAGACGAAGAAATCCCAAACTGATCGAAGTGGATAAAGGATAATTCATCAACACATGCTGTTTCATGGAGAAGGGATCTGATAGGGAAACAGCGGCCACTATGCTGTTTTCCTCTTTCTTTACAAAATGGGTGCAACCGTCGAAATCATTGATAGGCGGATGGAAAGTATATTCCGCGTAAATTTTTTCATAAAATAGGAGTAGTTCTGAATCATTCACAAATTCCCTTGGCTGGGGTTTCGTCATTTTCTTTGGAATAAGCTGGTACACCAGAAAAGTAGTTAGTTTTTGAAATGGAGGAATGCCCAGCCTCCCTCCAAGAAAATCACTGACCATCGAATTTCCATGCGCGGCCGTGCAATAGAGGATATCAACTTCTTCCTTCTTCAGTTCATCCCACATAGATTTCACCAGTCTGAATGCCACGTTCGTTCCGCGCCAGGCAGGATGAATTTTCAAATCAGCCAGGTAACTGATCCCTCTTTTCTTTCCATTAATCACAAAAGCCTGTTTGGTTTCCGAGAAGGAACCGATGATGGCCCCGTTGGCTTCCTCGGCTACCCATACAGTATAGTCTCCCCTTTGGCGAAGAAGGCGAAAAAAATCGGGTTGCCTGTCGATTCGAAGTGCAATCGAGCCGCCCATGGAAATCAGGGAAGCTAAACGGGTTAGGCCTGCACTATCTGAGGACAAAGCTTTGCGTATAATCATGTGCTCGGAATCCTTCTAAGGACTTGTCTTTTTATTCTATTTCTTTTCTGTCAGCTCTTTCACTGTTCCATCGTCCATTGCCTGGACAAGCTCATCCAATTTCTTTCGTGAATATTGATCGAATGCGCCCTTTCCAGAGAATTTGCTGATCTCCGCAAAATTCGGTTTGCCGGGGAACTTGGTATCATCATGATAATACCCTTTGCCCACAAGAAAATAACTGAACTGTTGATTTGTATTCTCTTTTTGGCCTATTTGGAATTCGAGGTTAAGTCGTTGCTGGTCCGATACAGAGAGATGCGATTCGCTGTTAAAATTTACTTCTTTTTGCTTCAGATCCGGACCCGAAATAAATAACCTGGAAGCATCAATCGTGCGTGATTCATATTCGTCGTTTTTTGAAAAATCCATCGCAGCATAGTCAAGGTCCCAGAAGAAATAGGTGGTTTGAAGCCTGACTTCCACTTGGTCCGCATCCTTTTGATCGGACAGGTCCAATTCCATGATCAGATCGCGCGGGCCGGAATTACCAGGGGTCGGAAAATAGTCCATAAATTTCCATTGCCCATCTTTTCTAACGGAAACAATTAATGGAAGGTATTGATCCAATTCACACTGAAGGACTTTGTTTGCGTCTGCACTGTCTTTTTTCCGGATCAGGGTATTATAGTATTCCCCATAGAGCGATTTATACTGGCGGAATAAATAATAGGCCCAGGGTGAGTTCTTGGCCCTGATCAGGAGTTTGCCGGATGCAATTCCTTTGGGTTTTCTGAAATCGAGCACTATATCACTGGCATGGGCGCCCTGAACATCATTCGTGAACGAATAGTACTTTGCATCGGGGGCCAAAATATCGTGCATTACATTCTTTTTGCCATCTCCGATACTTGCATGGAAAGGCGAAACAGGTTGCCCACATAGCAGCACTTTTCCGTGGCGGTCAAGCAGGACCCTTCGATCTGCCGGATGTGAAATTTCCAATAACCTCACATCATGAAACATCAGCGCTTCATTTTTCTCACCTTTGACCATCACCTGGATCTGTTTTGGCGCCGGATTGGCCAATGACAGAGGCAGATAATCATTTCTTTCCAGGGATGCGTAGATCGCACCGCTGTATAGCGTGCCTTCCATGAGAGCCTCTTGGTCATTCATTATATATACCTGCGGACTGCAGGTGATTGTTTCGCTATTACCGGAGCTGGTGGGTGGAGGCTGATTGTTGTTCGCATTATTTTCCTGCACAATGGCTATGATGATTCCCACTGCTCCTGCCGTCGTCAGGGCAATGCCCACTATGCTTCTGACCTCGGCCTTACTTGTACTTTTCTTGTCCAGTTCGTACACATCCATCCGCGTAAAATCACCAAGCGGAATATGCAAGGGCGAAGCAGGTGGATCCGGAAGAGCCGTATATAAGTGCACTTCGTACAATATATCTTCCGCAGCTTGTCCCGGGAACCGGTTTGCATTTGGCTTTTTGGGATGGAGGTTATCCTTATGAATCGTTAGCAGGGAATCAAGTCTTCCATTGAGGTATCCATCACTCAATGTCGGATCGGCAAGTTCATAGGCATAGTTACTCGTGTGGAGAATAAAATATTTTTTTTCCTTAATCAGGTTTTCCACGGTTTTTGCATCTACTTCATGCACCGTATTGGTTTGAAAGTAATGAGTAAAACAGCCGGAAAACAGTATCATCAATGGGAGTAAAAGAAGAAATATCCATGACGACGAATTTGTGGGCCTCGCTCTCAGCCATTGTTTGGGTGGGGTGATTTTATTCATTTTGATCAGATTTAGGATATATAAATGTAGCAGGTTAACCTATATAAGCATTTCATGACCCAACATTTCATTTTCCCTGGGTGATAGTTTCATTTTAATTCAGTTTGGGAGTTTGAAAAACCATCGTATAGTGATGATTTAGTATTTATTGAAAAGTCCCTTGGACTATGATTAATTAATGTAAGAAAATTTACTAATTTATGAAACAAACCTCTTATTTAACTTTCGCCAAATGCTGCGCTTCATTTTCCTTGAATGCATTTACAAGCACTTCCAATTTTTCCCGGGAATATTGATCGAATGCACCCTTGCCTGAGAATTTGCCAATTTCCGCAAAATTCGGCTTGCCAGGGAATCGGGTATCATCATGATAATAGCCCCGGCCCACAAGAAAATAACTGAACTCCTGATTCGCATTTTCCCTATGCCCGAGTTGGAATTCGAGGTTGAGCATTTGTTTGTCCGATACAGAGAGATGTGTTTCGCTGTTGAAGCTGACTTCTTTTGCATTCATGCCAGTTCCGGTGATGGATATTTTAGATGCGTTTACGTTTCTGGAAACAAATTCTTCGTTTTGCGAAAAATCCATGGCTACATAATCCAGGTCCCAGAAGAAATAAGTAGTCTGTAGCCTGACTTCTACATGGTCTGCATCCTCTTGACCAGACAGATCAAGTTCCATGATCAAGTCACGAGGTCCGGAATTTCCGGGCGTAGGAAAATAATCCAAGTATTTCCACTCTCCGTTCTTTTTAACGGCGACGAGTAAGGGAAGATATTGATCCAATTCACACTGAAGGACTTTATCTACATCGGCACTGTCTTTTTTGCGGACCAGCGTATTATAGTATTCCCCATAAAGCGATTTATACTGTTGAAATAAATAATAGGCCCAGGGTGAGTTCTTGGCCCTGATAAGGAGTTTGCCAGATGAAATTCCTTTGGGCTTTCTAAAATCAAGCACGATATCACTCGCATGATCGCCATGGCCATCATTGGTGAAGGAATAATACCTGGAATCCCTGGCTAAAATCTCATGCATCACATCCTTCTCCCGGTCACCAATACTTGCTTGGAATGGCAAAACTGGCTGACCATAGAGCAGCACTTTCCCGTGACGGTCAAGCAAAGGTCGGCAATCCGTCGCGTGTTTGATCTCCAATAGCCGCACATTGTTGAACATCAGTTCCTCGTTTCTTTCCCCCCTTATCATCATGCGCAGTTGATCGGAACCAGGATTTGGAATGCTTAAGGGAATATAATCTGTCCGTTCCAGGGATGCATAAATAGCACCACTGTATAAAGTGCCTTGTTGCAGGGAATCTTGATGATCCAGCACGTATACTTGAGGACTGCAATGATATCCGCCAGCATCACCACTACTACCACCGTTAGGGGCTGGCGTCGTTTGGGAATGATTTGCCTGGCCGGCGGCAACAATTAATCCCACTACGCCGGCTGTCGCCAGGGTCAGCCCTGCAATGCTTGCAACCCTCGCACGTTTGGTATGCTTTGAATCAAAGCTATACACATCCATCCTGCTTATATCTTTTAAAGGAATGTGCAGGGTTGATATATTAATATCTGCAGCTGCAGGATAGATATGCACTTCATAAAATAAATTGGTATTATCTTTATCAGTGATCTTGTTTCGTTCAGGTCTTTTGGGATCCAAATAATCTTCATGGTCCCTTGCGAGTGAATCCAGTTTTCCATCCAGGAACTCATTGGAAACTTTTATATTCGTTAATGCGTAAGCGCCGGCATCGGTATGAAGAACAAAATATTTATGCGCCTTTATCAGGCTTTCGAGTGTATTTGCATCTACCTTATGCACTGTATTGGTTTGATAATAGTGGTCAAAACAGCCACTGAATCCGGCACCGGCCATCAACAGGATTAAGAAAGCCAATAGTTTTTTTCCCCGGTGAAGAAAATCAAACCAGATCAAACTTGTGTACCATGAAGATGGCTTATGATTTGAAATTGGGTTCATGATGATTTGATTTAGTTTGATGAGTGTATCATATATAAACTTCAATCAGGAGTTTTTACATACCAGGAAATATTCTTTGGCTTAATAATTTAATGAAACAGTTCAAAAGTAGTATGGAGAATCACGAGGTCCTAATTGAATTCCCAACCTTCTACTGGAATGCTAGCAAAATTTGGCAATGAGGATTGAGATGGTCAGATAATGCTTGATTTTTTGACAAAAAAAGAGTGGAGGTTTGTGATTTTAGTAGAAATTACTAAACATGGCCATACGACCTGCCATGAATTGCCAACTTATTTATTTGGAACTTGACGACAGGAATCAGAATAAATAGAAAAACCCGGGCGTCGCGGCCCGGGTTCTTGCGAGTTCTTATATTTATTAATTGAAAGGAACTGTCATGAACTACTTATCAGTTTGATTTCTTTTTTCCAAAAAGCCCTTTGACCAGGCCCTTACCTGATTCTTCCACTTTCTTCTTCGTATTATCCAGGCTGGCCGAAGAAGCATTCTCGTCTCTGGTTGCGAGCTGATTTTTTATGATATCGCCTGCATCTTTCATCGCTTGTTCCTTAACAACCTTGGCTGTGTCTTTGATCTGTTGTTTTGCATCTTCAACTTTCGCCTGGACAATATCTTCAGCTTGTTGCTTCAGGTTGGAGGCAGTGTTGGAAATGGCCTCTTTCAGGTCTGTGGTCAGGAGCGGATTGGAAATCGTACCTCCCATCTTCACATTGACGTTGACATATTCATTCACCTTGATTTTCACGCCATGCGATCCTGCTTTGGAAACGGCCTTTTCTACCATCGTATTTGCCTGGCCTCCAAACATAGATCTCGGTATTTTCATGCTGATGGCATAATCGAGCGACTGATCAAAACCGTGAGCCCCTCCGATGCGCATTTCAATGGCATTGGCTTTCACCGTAAATGGATTGATCACTACCTTGCCGTTCCTGAATGAATAAAAAGTCTTAATGTCTTTGAGAGAAATTTCTTCCAGCTGTCTCAATGCAAGTGCATCAGCCAGCTTATCCAAGGGTTCAAAATGCTTTAATTGGCCGTCTGCAATTACAAGGTCACCATCTCCGGAAATGGTGTTCAGGTCGACCGACATATTTTCCCCCAATTGACCTGACATCGTCAGTTGCGAGCTCAATTTCCCGTCGATATACTTTCCCGCAGGCATGAGTTTCTGCACCGTATTGAATGTGTAATATGTTTTCTGGATATCGAGGTCTTTGACATCATAACTGAAAGCAATATCCGGTTTTTTCTTATTGGTGAGGGTACTGTATGAACCGCTGATGACAATGGTTCCATCCAGGGCATTGGCATGGACATTGTTTAGTTTTACTGTTTCCTTTGCGATGCGAAGGTTTCCGGATAGCGCCTGCATGTCCAGGTTATCATAGTGCACTTTATCTACATTGGCCGTGAGCAGAAAATCAATTCCGTACAGGCACGAGGAAAGGTGTCAGCACTTTTGCCTGGTTGGACTTTGAATTGCTGTCAGCCGATGCAGTGCCCATCCATTCATTCAGGTTGACCTGATCAGCTTTTACATGAAGCGCTCCATTCAGGGCTTCATTCTTAAATAGATAAGCCATCATGTTATTGATGCTTCCTTCTGCACTGAATCTGGTTTTAAGATATTCTCCGATCAGCTGGCTGACGGTGATATTTTTAGGAGACAGAGACATGACGAGGCTGCTCAGCCGAATTCCATCAGGGTAAGCATTGGATGCATATAGAAAATCACTAAGTGAAAAATTTCCATTGGCATTGAATTTCTCCCAGCGCTTTTTTTCTATGGCGGAGAGATTACCCCGGGCGTTCACTTCCGCATCCAGAATCCCGGTAAGATGCGTTCCATTTTCCAGCTTCACCAGTTGAGTTACCCTGGCTAAATCGAGGCGACCTTTTGCTTCAGCATCAATATAAGGATCGCTTACCGGAGTCTTAAGGGTAAAGCGGGCATCGATTGGCAATGCATCCATTTCCAAATGCGCCTGTGGGATATTGATCACCGTATGATCAGTAATTCCGTCCGGGTTATCAATCACCATTGACAAATTAATATGCTGTACAGGTTTGGGAAGATCAGGATATTGAAAAAATCCGTTCTTCACATCCAGCTTGACATGGTAAGCTGGCAGGTGCCTGGTATCGTATCTGCCACGGATCGTACCGCTGCAGGTTGCCTCGCCACTTGTCTTGATTTCGGCAAAGTCCCGTTTGTAGATCGACGGAACCAGGGATAAAATACTTTTAAAATCGTTAGAAGGCGTATTGAAACTTATATTCATCGAATAGGAACTGTCATTTACAATTTGAAACCAGCCCTCTGTTTTTATTTTGAGTTCATTCAGCATGATCTCACCTGTCTTAAATGAATATTTTGCAGCCGTATTATCCACCTTAAAATCGGCATCTGCCTTCAGGCGCGTATGGTTCAGGTACGCAATAGATCCATAGCTGAATTGGATGGCCTCCACTGCAGTTTTTGTTTCCAGGATAAAATTGTCTGCGCTGAAATCACCCTTTCCGGAGTGGTTGAATCCGATCAACTCCGTCCCGCTATTGTTCGTTTCATCTCGATAGCTGATATATCCATTGGTGATTGCATATTTTTTCAGTGCAAGCCGATAGGGCGAAGAAGTGCTGCTGGCTATGTCAGGGCTCTCTTTCTTTGTGATATCCCAATTTGCGTGACCATTTTTATGAACGATCGCATGGATCCTTGGTTGATCAATTAAAACGGATCTGATATTGATCTCGTTGCCGCTGATCAGGCCGAACACATTGACCGCTATTTCTATCTTTTTCGCTGCGATAAGCGTATCTGCGGAAAATTCCCCCTTCCCTGTCATGCGAAAGCTGTCAAGTGCGATCGAAAGTTTGGGAAAACTTCGAAAAAGAGAGAGGTCAACCCTGGTAAAATCTACCTGGGCCAACACATGCTGATTAATTTCTTTCTTGATGAATCGGGTGATCTTGCCTTTGAAGATCAGGGGCGCGGCGAATGCCAGGCCGAAAAGAGACAGCAATACAATGGCTGCTACCTTGATTATTTTCTTGATCATGGTTTTCAGGATATTAGTTACGGATTTTAATCCCGGTAAAATACACATTATATTTTGAATCTCCGAGCATTGACAATTTCTTTGTCTTCAAAAAAATCTAACTGAAACCAATATTATATTCTGCGCTTTTTTGATGAGGAAAACTTCCATGCTATCGAAAATCTCCTAAATAATATCTCGTATTAATACGAATTTTTAAGTAGCAAATCGTTTTCTTCTTGCATGGCGGATCTGCTATCAAATGATTGGCACCTAGATTGGCCCAAATTCATCATCATACTAATACTTGCAGCCCAGCGTTTTTAAAGTATCCAATGATCCAAAAAAAACAGCTATGAAGAGAAGGTTTGTCCTTATGATTGCCTGCTTAGGCCTGAGTGGCCTGCTCAAAGCGCAGGTCGAAGTTGCCCAGCTCCTGACCAAGAACAATTCAGCAACCGGTTTCGGAATGTATCTGCATATAGGCACGCCCGTTTCAAAAGGGGCTGAAATCAGTGGCGAACTGGGATTTTATTATTTTGCGCCTCAGGAATCACATATGATCATGATACCCTTGCTGGCAGGATACAGGTACAACCTGAACGGAACAAGGACAGGACTATTTATTGAGCCCCAGGTCGGTTATAGTTTTGGGGGCACTGATATCCAAAAGACAGATGAATCAGGAAATCCTATTTACAATAATAATGATGTGGTAGACCAAAAAGTATCCGGAATGACCGGAGCAATCACGGCAGGATATCTATTTCCTAAAATCCCTCTCCAACTGGGCATCCGCTATACCCATATATTTGTTTCAGGAGACCCCACCCAAAGCATCCTTTCTTTGCGCGCTTCCTATAATGTGGCCTTCGGCAGAAGATAGGCCGGACAGAAATTCCGCATAATCATTGACGGTGAATTTGCCGGCATGATTTTTCATTTCAATCAATTCCCTGACAGTTGCAGCTCCTGGCCTTTAGTCTGCCGGATAACTCATCAAAATGCCATCATCGGAGGAGACCTGACCATCTAAAAAAGGGAACTGCACGCTATTCCCTGCCATCTGCACACTCCCGACTTGAATCAGATGGCCCCGTTCATACCTTCCCCCCGAACTTATTTTCTAACCAAAATATCTGAAATGAGTAAAATCATAATGGCCAAAGGACTTTTCAAAATCATCATGATTACGGGACTGGTCTCGTTGTTCTTTGCCTGTCAAAAAGACAATGAAGGAAGACAGGATGTTTTTCCTTTCGATCCCCGGGAAACGGGTTATAATGACTGGGTGAATGGGATACCGCCGGAGAATTTGAATGTGGTTTTATCTGACGAAGACAAGAAATCACAATCATTCAAATCACCAATTGGTTTTGTGAAATTCCGACAGGACAACCCTGACCATATCGTCAACCTTTATACCTGGGTATATAATTTAAAGCCAAAACATGCTTACCAATTGCAGCGCGCAGTGAATCCTATCACAGATGCCGATTGCACCAGCACAACATGGCTCACATTGGGAAAAGGACTCGCCGTCCAATCTATTCATACGGATGTATTTGGATTTGGGCATGAAGATCTTTTCCGCGATATATCCGCTATTGCCAGCGGATCACAGTTCAGGATTCATTTCCAAATCATCGATTCAGTAACCAAAGAAACCGTGCTGACAAGCACCTGCCTGGCGTACACGGTAAAATGAAATCAAAAAAATACAAGAATTTCTGACTTGCATTGGATCTTAAATTAAAATGTTGGTACAGAGGCCTGATTAATTTGAAACAACCTTCTCCCAAACCTGCCTGCAGATCTATTCTGCAGGCTTTTGCATTTTTGAATCATGTTATAGAGAATCTTTCATAAAACAGGACTGCCCAAACGAAAAGCCCATGCAATTCACGATTTCTTCCTTTTAAATTTTAGTAAAAACTGCCTTAGTCCTCTCCCGGCTTTTGCAGGTTCTGCATTCGAAAGCTGGGGACCCCCGGTTTTTTGCAATTTAGAAAGAGTCCATGCCAGGCACCACCATCTATAAATAGAATTTCCCATTTTGGCGGGACCATGGCATAAAGCCATTATGAAAGGGCCTTTATCCAGGGTATTTTTGGAACAGCAGGCATAAAGAAGCCAATCCCCAAACCAAAAAAAATATCAATCATGAAACAGATTATTTTTTCCTTACTTGTCCTGGTTCTTTCCGTAAAATCGGTAAACGCACAGGATAGCCTCCGTCCAAAGCCGCATTTGTCCACTTTGCAAAAAGACTTTCCCGGAATGATAGATAAGACTAGTCCCGAATACTATTTTCAAAAAAGTGCAAAAGCAAAAACAGCGGGATGGATTCTCCTTAGTGTCGGGTCCGCTCTTACCATTGCCGGGATCGTCGCATACAATGACGCCATGAGTAGAGAGTATACCTTGTCTAATTGGGACGAAGCCATGGTGAATACGGCCGGCGCTGAATTTGCCATCATCGCAGGCGCATCCATGGCGGTCACGAGCATTCCCTTATTTATCAAGTCGCATAGCCTGAGGAAAAAAGGCATGCAGGCATCCGCAAGCATTAATCTCCAACCCTACCAGGAATTGCAGCAGGCAAATCTGGGCACAAAATACATGCCTTCTATTTCGTTTCGCATCAATCTGTAGATCTACAATTTTGAATTGCAGGCAGGAATCATATTTTACTGCCTGCAATTATTTGCATAGACCAAGCACAACCACATCTCCTACATTTGGCATGCCTGCCTGCTATCAAAATAAAACCGATTTCTGTATTACTTGATTATTTTCTTGATGTAATAGATTTGTAGTAAGTGTCGGATTTCCACTCGGACAAATCCTGCCATTCCCATTAAACAATACTCATTCGTCAAATAAATCTTTACTATGAAGCACAAACTCCTGTTCACGGTGCTGGCATTGATCATCTTTAAGGATATGCATGCGCAATTAGCGATTAAACCTACTATTGGCGCGAATTTTACCAATTTCTCTAAGAAACCCGATGGAACCTATGAGGCCCAGTTAGGTTATCAGGTCGGAGGCAGCGTTACGATCGGCAGGAAACTCTATTTTGAGCCCGGCATATTCTATACAATGAAAAGTACAGATGTCACGGAAATTTCGACAAACGACAAATTTAGCTTTGACTTCAGTGGCGTTCGAATACCCCTGACTGTTGGGTTGAATCTCCTGGGCAATACCAAATCCTTTATTGGGTTGAGGCTGCTTGGCGGGGTTTCTGCATTTTTTATAACGAGCACAGGAGACCAAAATAAGGACCTCTTCAACACGGCGAGCTGGGGCCTTTATGCAGGCGCAGGATTTGACATTTCCATTGTCTTCATTGAAGCATCCTATGAATGGTCAGTGACCAATATTCAAAAAGATGTTTCCCTGATTGATTTTGGGCAGACGCGAACCGTGTATATCAACACTGGGGTTAGAATTCCTATTAAATGATCGTCTTAAAGAAGACTGCAACAATATGCCTTTAGCGACCAAATGGAAATCCCGCCCGTATTTTGCAAACCAATACTGGCGGGATTTTTTCACATTTTACAAATTAGCCCACTTTCTAATTTCCTGTTTTTACCAGTTTTATCGTCTTCCTTTCTCCTCCATTGCTTATATTGACAAAGTAGACTCCCGGAGGCAGGTCACTGATATTAATTTCAAGTCCTGATGGACTTGCAGTTGCCATTTGAGATTTGGTAACGTTATTTGATCCGCTGATGATGCGCACACTAACAGGCCCTGTCCAGCTTCCAAAATCAACATGCACAACCGAATTTGCCGGGTTGGGGAAAATTCTTACCCCCTGATTCGGTTCCTTATTTACTCCTACGAGTCCAGAATCTGCAGCCAATGCGGCAACGGCAGGCGCATTTTCTTCATCATTATCGTTTGGACATTTATCCTGGAAAAAAAGATTATCCTGGAGAATAGTCAAATTGGTATTTCGCTTGACGACATCTGAAAATTTTGTCCTTGTTACTATGGCTTTGACTGTGGCCGGCAAGTATGGATCATTCATGTAAAAATAATAATCACCATCACGTAAATGTTCAAATTGGGCCTTAAGGACCATGTATTGCGTTTTGCCGATGGAGGTATTTGGAACATGGTCTTCTGAAAGCATACCTATCCAGGGGTCGATATTGTTTACATTGCCGTACAAGGATTTCAGCCCCGCAGCCTGCGCGGAATCAGAACTGATCTGCGAAAAACGACTTACCGGACTACCCGTATAGAATTTTCGAATGGTATTATAATCAGGCAATCCATGATCCCGGCCACGCTGAATATTAAGACAAGCGAGGTCAATTCCGAAACGTGACGGGATCATTTGGACTTACGAAAAGGAAATTACGCAAGACATCATTGATTCGGGTATCTGTTTCATAAGATCGATGAGTAGCAAATCCTTTTACGAAATCTTCGATCTTGAAAGTCTGCAACAGGGAAGGCATCCAGAAAGCTTCTACCAGGTCCAATAATCCTGGAGCAACAACATCACATTGATTTGTTCGCAGAAAAATTTCATCTGCTACCATGGTATGACCCATACGGTAAGCTGCTGTTGCAAAAATATTTGTAGATATCCGGTCGTACCGAAGGTTTGTAGCCGGTATAATTGTCGAGCTTGATACCGATCGCGGGCAGAAATTCCTGGTATGTAATGGCTGCAATAAGTGCACCTACTTCTTTGCGGGCCATTTGAAAAATAAGTTCGTCACTCCGAAGGCCCTGCGCAACCAACCGGTCACAGATCCGGTTATGTTCCCGAACAAAAATGGTATGCAGGCTGAGGATTCCTGGATGTTCAGATGCACGTACATCTCCTGCGACAAAAGTCTTCACTGTTTTTCCATTGTCATTGTCCATATCGGGCGCATTGGGATCAATGGGTGCTGAAAATTCTCCGGATAGTGTATTCCAGGGCAAAAATTCCCTGCAGACGTTTTCATCTTGCCATTACTAAATGTGCGCATCCATTTGGCACGCACCGAATCACTTCCATAAACCATCGATGCGTCGAGCCATGACGTATTATGGTTGCATTGCTGCCGTGGATTGGTTGTACCCGTACCCTCAAGCACCTCACTTCGCGTAAATGGGATAGGTTCGGTGAACGTAGTTTCATCTGCAGGCAATGGGATGGGTACAGATTCTGTTGTACCGGTGGGTGTAAGCGTAATGTCATGATCTATGAATTGTCCCCAAACATAAACCAGTGCACTTAATTCCTTTCATTAAAATGAGTGACCGGTTCGTCACAGAGCAAATTGGAGATCTGCCTTGGACTCGGCCGGTTGGCACCTGCCATGGCATTGTTTGGATCTGAACTCCCATATTGGGGGGGGAGTTCACGGTAGAGAGCGATGTCCGCAGATCCCCATTCGAGGGCTTGCCTGCTGCTGATATTATTGCTTGTTCCATCATAGGTCCTGAACGCTGAATGAATAAAGAGCGGCGGGCGGCTTCTGTCGCGGCCCGGACCCGTCCTGGGTTGATTGAGCAGGAGCCTTCCTGCCGTTTCCCGATTCGTCTGTGCCTGTGTTCGCATACCATAGACCGTTAGAAAACAGCAGGCCAGCATCTTAAGTAGTGTTTTTGCATGCATGATCGTAGAATTTTAGAAGGGTGAAATGATACCCGGAGCGGTTAGATGCTTCCCCACCATCGCTCGTACATTATCAGGGCGAACAGGTCAGTTTAATGCAATAAAATTATGTCACCCTGCAAGCGGTTAAAGCCTGGGCATTCGGCTCCGGATTTGAATCACGGTTAGGACTTTTTTGGGAATTAGTCCGGAAAGATTCGTTGCGCAAAGAATAGGAAGGGATAACCACAAATTCCGGACCTGCTCTTCATTTCCTGCTTATATAATTGTGGTAAATACTTATATAATTCCGCTCATTCTGGTTTTTTGCAGAGGAGAATTCATTTTTTTGCTTTGTATTTCCTGAAGAGGGATGGCGTCATACCGGTTACTCTTTTGAATTGGGCAGAAAGATGGGCGGCGCTGCTATAATGGAGTTTCGTGGCAATTTCCGCAAGATTGAGATCCGGAAAGGCCAATAATCTTTTTACTCTTTCGATTTTTTGGGCGATAATATATTGTTCAATCGTGATCCCCGTGGTTTTTGAGAATGACTTGGAAAGAAAACTGTAATTGGTGCAAAGTTTCCTGCTAATATGATCTGAATACCTGATTACGGGCAGATCCCGGGAATTATGAATCATATCCAGGATTACCCGGCTGACTTTATCAGCCAGGATCTTGCTCTTGTCTATGAGTATTTCGAATTGTGCTTTGCGGAGGACTGCCCTGAGTGTTCTGAACTTTCTTGCGGGGATTTCTTCCTGGATCTCTACTTCACCATCAGGCATGATGAATGGATGCAAACCTTCCTTCTCAAATAGGGTAGTGATAGTGCTTTCGGACAGGTGACCAACCATATTTTTTATATACAATCGCAATAGGGTCGCTTTAGGTTAGCTAAGCCATTCCAACAAATATTCTGCCACAACGGAAAAATGTGCTTAAATCAGCGCATGAGCCCCTCCGGTAAAACGGACAATCTGCGCTTACTGCCCCAAATTCAAACTTAAGACTCAGGGAGTTAGGCCTGAGACTTTCCCCCTTGAACTGTTCTTTGATTTTTCATTTGATCATGCAAAAATCTGCCTTCATTCAATATGATCTCAGGAAGCAAAAGGATATCCTTCAGGGAAGTTCGGAAATTTACGATACAGACCCTAAGGAGAAACTGGCCATTCAAGACGGCATTGCTGGGATAGACCTGGCCTCCGGACTGCAATTTGTTCAGTAGTGCCAGGTTCAATGCATTGAGGTATTCCGGATCCCTATTGAATTCCTCCTCCGACGGCCGATACCGGAAAGTCGCAATGCTCAAGTGGCAGGTGAAAGTTTCAATCTCAGGATATGATTTCAAGATTTCAAAAAGCTTCGCGGCAAGCTGAATATCATCCCTGATCATTTGGATATGGCCCTCCGCCCCCGACTGGCGAAATCCCAGCCAAACTTTTAAAGCCCTGAAACCTCTTGAATTCTGGAACCCGCTTTCATAGAAATTCGTTTGTGGTTCTTCTTGCCCATCAAAATTAAAATAGGCCGGATGAAAGCTAAACGCATTGGTCAGCGCTTTTGGATCCTTTACCAGGGTACATCCAGCTTCCAATGGACTATACAACCATTTATGGGGATCAATCGCAATCGAATCAGCCAATTCAATTCCTTTGAACAATTCCTTCAGCTCGGGCAATGCAGCAGCGAATCCTCCGTAAGCGCCATCCACATGAAACCAGCAATTGGCTTTGCTGCAAATGCTTGCGATTTCCTGCAGCTGGTCTACCGCGCCAGTGCCAACTGATCCGGCGGTTCCAACTACCAACAAAGGAAACAGTCCATTATTTTTATCCTCGTTTATTTTTTGCTCAAGGATCACTATATCCATCCGCTGGTTTTCGTCTATAGGTATCCAGCGAATCGCATCTATTCCCAATCCAAAGAGATCAGCCGCCTTATTGATCCAGGTATGAGTTTCCGCAGAAGTATAGACCCGCCATTTCCCTTCTGAAGGTTTCATTCCTTCCTTACGGATATCCCAAGCCGCTTTTGCTCTCCGCGCAGCCATAAAGCCGACAAAATTGGCCATATTTCCTCCGCTCACCATGATGCCGTTTCCAGCAGGATATCCTATCCATTCTCCGAGCCACTGGATGGTCTGCTTTTCAATTTCAGTGGCCATGGGCGAAAGAACAAATGCCCCGCAATTGCTGTTGATCGCAGCCGCCATCAGGTCTGCCAGCATGCCTATGGGCGCAGGAGAAGAGGTAACGTAACCCCAAAACCTTGGATGCCCGTTGAACAAACTGTTTTTTAATAAAAGATCCCAGGTCTCTTCTACTAACGCATATGGATCAGCGCCATTTTGAGGCAGCTGGCCTGGAAGTAAAGACCTCAACTCGTGAGGTAGCGGAGCAGTGGTGACTGGAAAGGAATCTATAGATGAAAGAAAATCAGAAATCGCATCTACCAATAGGTGACCGGTCTTACGGAATGTTTCTTTTTCCAGATTTATTGATGCTTTCCGTGTCTCCGAAATTCCATCTGCCGGGAGATTCTTCATTTTTGATGGTTTGTCCATAAAGTTAAGAAAACGAGACGGCCCGGCAGATCTTTGGAACAGAGTCAATTTGGGATAACTACCAAGCTTTAAAAGCAATGTTTTGAAAATCTGGCACTGAAGACATCTCGAAAACTGCAGGAATGAAGATCAAGACCTTTGACCTTACTAAATATCTGTGCAAAAATCCTGGCGGTCCAAAATTTTTGATTAAATTTCTATGAGCATTTGAGCCGGATTAAGATTAGATACTGAATCAAAATTTTCCTGCTTATCTCTCTCTCAGGATATGTGGTCTTCCTTGCGCGGGATCTTCGGCAGTATCTCATCAATGTGAAATACCAGGCTCAGGCATGATGAATATGTGCCATTCCATTTCCTGATATTTTCTTTGAACTTATTTGGATATTGTATATGCTGCGTTTTCGGTCGTGAAAATTTATTGGTTTTTCAGACTTTACCGTTGGGATAATATATTAATTATTAAACCATTGGTTGATTTGGATGCCATTTATTTCATCACATTTCAAACATTTTCTTATGCCAATTGGAAGTTTCTTAGATTCCCTGCCGAAGGCCCTCTATATTGGGGCTCACATCCTCTTCATTGTAGCAGGTTTCTGGGCCATGAAGAAAGCCAAAGAAAACAACCACAGCTTTGCTCCGTTGCTATGGCTCTACATCATTACTCAGTTTTTTTTCCTGGCTTTCTTTGGAGACATCATTACGATGAAAATGGCGGTTCTTCTAGAGCAGACGCTGCTTGTCATCATGGTCCTGCTTATGGGTACAAGAAAATAACAGGATTATATTTTTAAGATCCTGCACATGCAGATATCGAAAGAATATTCTGGGGTTATTCTTTTGGTAAAGAAGAGTATTATTCAAAAGGAAAGAACTTTAACACATCCAAATTAAATATTGAGTAAATTTAAGAATGCGGAACGCTGAATGCTAAACGCAGAACGCCTGGAACTTGTGTTTCTAATATTTTGTACAAAGGCATTACATGATCAAAGGAATCTTTCTCGTGGTTCTTGTTTTCTTATGCTTCAGGATGCATGAAGCACCAGACAGAAACTACCGTTTACAAAGTGCCTGCGGAACTAAGTCCATTGGTTGATAACTTTATTTCCGAAGCAGCTAAAAGAGGGTATACCATTCAGAAAAATAATCTCATCATGGAATACGGCACGGGCACTGATGGGGCGCTCTGTGGATCCTGCAATTCCACCTCATTGGATTCCCGCGTACAAAAAATCATTACCATTTATAATGTCAATCCCTGCTGGTTCAATGACCAGCAATTGGAAACCCTTGTCTTTCATGAATTGGGCCATTGTATCTTAGGAAGAGCCCATACTACTGATACTTTGCCAAACGGGAACCCTAAAAGCATTATGGTGCCGGACAACATTTCCCTTTATTCGCCCTGTGAATATCCTATTGGCAACCAGCCTTGCGATAATTCTTACAAGAGATCATATTATCTGAATGAACTCTTCTTCCTTCATAGTCCGCCGCCTGATTGGAGTCAATAACAGCTGATGGAATTAGGAATCATATTAATGGGGAATAAGCTACATGTATAGTTCTTTCAGGATTTATTTATTCTCCTGTATAGCTATTACCGGACCAGACAATGCAGTATTAAGACTGGACAGTCATTGTACCATAAACGTACAGGGCTGTCTTTTTTGATTTTGTAAATGGCTGATTTCTAGAATGATTTAACCCGGCATTTTTTTAGTGGCCAAATCCGCGGATTTTACCTGTACATCAAGACATATTCCATGATCAAGAACTACTTCAAGACGGCCTGGAGAAACCTGATAAAAAATAAGGTCCATTCCATCATTAATATTTCCGGTTTGTCGATTGGTATGGCTGTGGCCATGCTGATTGGTTTATGGATCTATGATGAAATTTCATTTGACCGCAATTTTAAGAACTATGACCGGATTGCCCAGATTATTCAGAACGTGACGAATAATGGGGAAGTTCAAACCTGGAGGAATATTCCATTCCCATTGGCAGAAGAGATCCGGAAAAATTATGGCAGCGATTTTGACCATGTGATCATGGCATCCAACCTGGGCGACCATATCCTTTCCATCAATGAAAAAAAGTTCAAAGAGTCCGGGGGCTATTTTGAAAAAGGTGCACCGGAAATGTTTAGCCTGAATATGCGGCAGGGTTCCTGGCGAAGCCTGGATGACCCGGCCTCCATCATCATTTCAGCATCCACCGCGCGGGCCTATTTTGGGAATGAAAACCCAGTGAACAAGATCATCCTCATTGATGACAAGCCCCCTGTAAAAGTGACGGGAGTGTTTGAGGATTTTCCATTCAACTCCAGTTTTGCCGGCCTTCATTTTATTTCCACCTGGGACTTCCTCTATAGTACCAGCGATTGGATGAAGACGATGGATGATCCGTGGAGACCGAATGCCTTTATCCTGTTTGTGCAGCTAAAGGAAAATGCGTCCTTCGCAAAAGCTTCAGCAAGAATCAAAGATGCAAAACTTAAAAGAGTGAACCCACAGCTGGCAAAAAAGAAGCCTGCATTGTTCCTGGATCCTATGCGGAACTGGCATCTTTACGCTGAATTCAGAAATGGAGTCAATGTGGGCGGCGCTATTCAGTATGTAAAGTTGTTTGCAATCATTGGCGTTTTCGTGCTCTTGCTGGCCTGCATCAATTTCATGAACCTGAGCACTGCAAGAAGTGAACAAAGGGCAAAGGAAGTGGGCATTCGTAAAACGGTGGGATCCCTCCGCAGGCAATTGATTGCTCAGTTTTTCAGTGAATCTTTATTGATTGCCATTTTTGCTTTTGCATTATCTATATTACTCGTACAATTGGCCATGCCATTCTTCAATTCGGTAGCGAATAAGCAGATGGTTATCTTATGGAAGAGCGCATATTTTTGGCTTGGCTGTCTGGCATTTATTTTCATTACGGGGATGATCGCAGGCAGCTATCCTGCATTTTATCTCTCTTCTTTCCAGCCGGTAAAGGTGTTGAAAGGAACTTTTAAAGCCGGACGCCTGGCAGCCATTCCCAGAAAGGCACTTGTCGTGCTCCAGTTTACTGTTTCTGTCACATTTATCATTGGAACTGTGATTGTTTACCAACAGATTCAATTTGCCAAAAATCGACCTGTAGGATATAACAGAGAGGGCCTGATCAGTATACCATTAATGAATCCTGCCATCCATAATCATTTCAGCGCTGTGAAAGAGGAATTGGAAAGAACCGGGGCCATTGTTTCCATAGCAGAATCAGGAAGTCCGACAACCGGCGTTTGGAACAGCACGAGCGGGATCAGCTGGAGAGGGAAGGATCCAAACTTATCCGTCGATTTCGGTAATATCAGTGTGTCGCAGGAATACGGGAAGACCATTGGCTGGGAAATTGCTGCAGGCAGGGATTTTTCGAAAGAATTTCTTTCGGATTCTTCAGCGCTGATCCTTAACCAGACCGCTGCGCATTTCATGGGACTTGAAAAGCCGGTAGGCGAAATTGTTACCTGGTGGGGAAAACCATATACCGTGATCGGCGTAGCCAATGATATGGTTATCGAATCGCCATATGATATGCCCAGACCAATCATTTTCAGCTTTTCAAATGAGGACGGTAATGTGGCCATTCTCAGATTAAATAAAGACAAGAGTGTTAAGGAATCTCTGGGAAAAGTCGAAAGCGTTTTTAGGCATTTTAATCCTGATCAGCCTTTCGAGTACAACTTTGTTGACGAAACCTATGGCCGCAAATTCTACAATGAAGAAAGGGTTGGAAAGCTTGCCAGCTTTTTTGCCTTTCTCGCCATTGTCATTTCCTGCCTGGGGGTTTTCGGACTTGCCTCTTTTATTGCAGAGCAGAGAACAAAGGAAATCGGAGTCAGAAAAGTTTTAGGTGCTTCTTTATTTAGTCTTTGGAATTTACTATCAAAAGAATTTGTGGCACTTGTTTTCATTTCCTTTTTCATTGCCATGCCATTGGCTTATTTGGTCATGCATCAATGGCTGCGGAATTATGTATACAGGACAGGATTGTATTGGTGGACATTTGCCGGTACCGGCCTGGCTGCGATTCTAATCACGGTCACAGTCGTAAGTTATCAGGCCATTAGGGCCGGACTCGCCAATCCGGTCAGCAGCCTTCGCTCAGAATAAACCTGACTAATACACAGTGATAGTTTAGGAGCAGATATTTTATGGGCTAAGAATCAACCAGTAGTTGAAAAGGGCAAAACAAATCTACAGTCAACTCCCGTCGGATCACCCAAAAATGTGACGGTGTCCTCGAGAAGTTGTGACGGAACCCCATAAAACCTGTGATGAATGTCAGTTTCTCCTCAGTTCCTCCTCTTTGGGTCCTCTTTGGGTCCTCTTTGGGTCCTCGGAATCCGAGGTAGCAAAGAGGACCCATCGGGGTATCATTGAGGATGAATTGAGGATTATTTCCAGGTAAAGTCAATTTTAACTGTAGGTCGTTTTTCCAGGTAGAAATCAAAGTTCAAAATTGCACGATTGGTCTAAACTTTAATGGCAGAACACATAAGATTAAATCTGACTATTACTCATTATGGCATCGTCAAGCACGTAACTTATTCCTGCAAAACGCAGCGTCTTCCCACTGCCAGGATTCAGCTTTGAATCAACCTCTTAACCTTTCAACTCTTTAACCTTTCAACTCTTCAACCCTTTAACCCTTCACTTCACTGGAAACTTCTTAAACATTTCAGGAATAATCTCTTTCAATGTTGCCCTTGCACCCTGGGCTTCTTCTTCATTTATCCTGGCAGCGGCGCTGCTGCGCCAAATAACCTTATTGTCTTTCCTGTCAATCATATCAATAATCAGGGAGCCATCGCGAAAACTGGAGACAGCAACGCTTCCATTGTAGTTGGTGGGCCCGTAGTCCGGCCTGTAATAATATACATTTCCCTCGTTGCCGGGATAAGTTGGAGCATAAGCATACACACTGGAAACTTCCGGCGCTTTAGGACCGATCTGCTGAGCCCTGTTCATCACCAGCGTGTAAGTAAAAAGACAATCGGGGTTGAGGGTATCCAATACCATCCCGTGGGCCTTTAATTGCACCTTCACCTCTCCCGCCAAATTTCTTTCAACATTTGCTTTGTTCACCAATTTCGTAAATGCCGTATCCCTGGTGGGCAGGAAAGCATAGGTTTTATACTTTGAATAATCCACTCCCTTTGTTTTTTCTGACTGGTATGTGAATTGAGAAGTCTTGCAGGCAGCCAGGCCGCCAATCAGGGCAAAAAATACAAGGTTAATTTTTTTCATGGCCCAATTTACATTTCTTTCTGTCAATGGACGGTTTTGAATGTTGGAATTGAGTTTTTCCGCCTGTCATTAAAATAGGAAGTCCCGCATGTTTAAGCCATGCAGGACCATGATTATTTCAAAAATTTTTATCCCTCTTTATGAAGCCGACATACCACAGCAGCCCTACTCAAAGATTATTAATCGCACCAATCATTCTATCTGCTTCTGGTTGCTGAAAATTGGTTAGAGGTCCATCCGTCGTGGTGAGGATATACCATATCCCTTCCCGTTTTACGTCCACTCTCTTGATAATATATTCTTTGAACTTTGCCATATCTCCGTTTGAGCCTTTCTTCAAGGCAGCCAGGCCTTTTTGGAAATATTTAAGTTGTTCCATATTGCGAAACCGCAAGGTGGACATGTTCACGCCACTTGTGTATTGCTGGTCGCGAAACTGCATCACATAACTCGTGTCCGATTCCTTGATGATTCTTTGCAGACTCAGAGGCCAGACGCCGGTCCTGGGTTCGATCAGGTCCGTGGTAGACGTATTCACAATCGTAAATTGTGCCTTGCCAAAAAACGGGAGCAATAGGAAAATGAAGATGATCTTTTTCATAATTGGTCTTTTTTCGTAGAGTCTGGCAATAAAGGAATATTTATGGTTATTAGATCTAAATATTTAGGACTATATATAACGAATAAATGAGGTACAGAGTATATGAAGCTGGTTAAAGAATTATCCACTTTTAGCCCAAATCAGGCCTGAATTATAGGCTCTTGATTGCCTTGTTCATCAGGTCAGCCTCCGGCTGCCGGAAGCTGGTAAGGCCCCACTTAATCCTCAGAATATACCAGATTCCCTCATATTTCTTGTCTGCGCGCATAAGGGAATAGTCTTTGAATTTTGCAATATCCCCATTGTTCCCGGTCTTGAGAACTGTGAGCGCCTTGCTGAAATATTTCAATTGCTCAAGATTGCCAAAGGGCAATGTATCCAGTAAAACGCCGCGGCTGAATTGCTGGTCGCGGAAAATCAGGGAATAGGAAGTGTCTGCATTCTCGATGTTTCTCTCCAGGTTGATGGGCCACTCCCCTGCCCTCACTTCAACCAGATTTGTCGATGATTTGGGAGAACCAAATATCCAGGCCAGGGCAATGAATGGTATTAGAAATATATTGAGGAATAGCTCTTTCATAAGATCAATGGATTTCGAAAGATATAATTATAAATTTAAAAATGCAAGATGGATGGAGAAGATTTGATTGATAGGGGTTTATATTTAACAGATCCTTAAAAGAAACTGATTGAAGGAGTATTCGAAGATCCCGAAGTGGCTGTCGAAGTACAAAACTAAAATGAAGAGGTCCGGAAATTCAGCCGGGCATGTGAGTTCCTAATCTAATGTAAAATTTCCCTTCTTTTAGCGATTGTATTTTTTGAGTATTTCCTTAAGCCTTTCATGAGGAATGGCAAACCATTTATTGCCATTGATTCCTTCCATATCTTTTGCAGCGATCAGTGCATTGATGATGGCCTCTTCTGTTGATTCGACAGTTGCTTTAAAAACCGGGTCCAGGCGGGATTTATCCAGTACATTCCATGATTCCATTCCAGATTTCAAAATTGGCTCAACAGTACTCAGCGCCAGGAAAATTTCTCCTGAACCATTGTGTGAATAGGTTCCGGTCCTTGCAATGCCATGTACCGCCCTCCTGGCCACTAATTTTAATTCACCAGGTAAAAGAGGGGCATTCGTAGCGATGATGACTATGATGGAACCATCTTTTCTTTTGGGCGCATTGACAATTGCCCTTAGATCCTGAATCTCTTTTCCTATCGGAACGCCGGCAATCATCAATTCATTTCTCCCGCCAAAATTCGCCTGAACAAATACACCCAAACTATACTGAATTGAATCAATTGTGAAAAGCCTCGATGCAGTCCCGCTTCCTCCTTTAAATCCATACATTGACATCCCGGTTCCTCCGCCGACATTTCCTTCTTTGATTCTTCCGGATGATGCACTGTCCAGTGCCTGCCAAACATCCTGCATGCTGACATGAAATCCATTGATATCATTTAGCATTCCATCCCAGGTCTCTGCGACAACCGGAAGTCCGAATGAAAAATCAACCTGCTCGCCGTGTGAATAATGTTTAAAGCACCATTGACCAATCGCATCCCGGACAACACCCACGCTATTGGTATTGGTAATCCCAATGGGTCCATAGCCTAGTCCAAAGTCTTCTATTGAAGGCAGTCCGGTCATTTCGCCATCACCGTTACCCGAAAACCAGGCAGCAGGATAACTTCGATCCGATCTTCCTTTTGGAAGGATAACAGTCACCCCGGTCCTCACAGGACCGTTTCCGACTTCCAGTTTTCCGCTTCCGCTGATTAACGTACGGTAACCAACCAAAACACCAGGCACATCCGTAATGGAATTGTATTTCCCAGGCTGGCCTTCAAATGGAATCCCGAGATCGCGGGCCCTTTCTCCTTCCTGGCTCCTGGCTCCTTGTGCCAGCAAGTTTAATACGCCGATCAAGAAGATCTGTAAAGAAATGCGCATGTTTACATTCAAAATTTTTAGTAGTTCAATCAAGTGCAAGAATCAAAGATATTTTCGGGTTTCAATGGAGAAATAATGGAAGTCTCCGCAGCGGCGGAGACTTTTCCTTTTCATAATAAGTTAGACTGCAGAATAGCTATTTTGCTTTTTCAGTGCAATTGAACATCCACTGCACTCCAAATTTATCCGTGCAACTACCATAATAGGCGCCCCAGAACATATCGGCGAGTTCCATTGTTACTTTGCCACCTTTAGAGAGTGCATCAAATAATCTTTTTGTCTCTGCCCTGGTATCAGGTGCCAGGCTGATGTATACGTTGTTTCCAAAATTCACGGTGAATCCCATGGATTCCGGAGCATCTGTTCCCATGAGGATATGTCCGCCGGTGATGGGCAATTCGATATGCATGATCAGATTCTTATCTGCTTCTGCAATGGGGGGCGCCCCAGCAGAAGGCGGAATATCGCCAAAACGAGCGATGCCCATGCCGCTAAAATCGCCTCCGAAAACGGATTTGTAAAAATTAAATGCTGCTTCCGTGTTGCGTGGAAAGTTCAGATAGGTTGCTACACTTGCCATAAGATAAAGCTTAGATGAAGAATAATTTAATTAATTCAGGCGCAAAAAAATGGACATTGAAGGTATGGAATTTCCTTCTCGCTTCAGGCAGCGATGATTTTGCAAGTCTCTGTCTTATTTCGCGCAGAGAACGCAGCGAAAAAAGAGACGCAGAGGGGCTTGTCTAAGGCATTTCATTTGGTAACCTTAAACAGCGAATCCTGATATACTTTAGCTTTTCCTAAATCTCCTGATGTCTTTGCAGCCATGCTTGCGCCAATCAGTCCATTTCTGCGATTCGGCGAATTCTTGAGGTCTGCTTCATATGCTGCCAGCGCTTGTCTGGGTTGATTCGATTCCATTAACATATCACCTAATAATTCTCTCGCTGGAATTAATGAACCAGGAGTAACAGGATGTTTTTCTGTACTGTCTTCCATGTTCGCAGCAATATTCATAAGTTGAAGGCCTTCCGCTTTTTTTCCCGATTCGTAAAGAAGCCAGGCCTGCCCTGTCATTATTTGAATCTCCACCTGCTTGCTCTTATAGAAATCTCTTTGCTTTTCCAGGGTATCGTGAAGATTTCTCAGGATATCTAATTCAGCATTTCCAAGATCAGTCTGTCCGGTGTGAGCCGCGCCAAGCACGTGTGTAAAGTGGACCAGGGCCTCCTGCCAGGGGAATTTATTCCATGGAAAATCCGCGGGATGGATTTTCAAAGAAGCAGCTTCCTGCCATTTTCGATTCTCCAGCATGTAACGGGATGGAATAGCCGCAAAAGCATAAGCTACTTTGAAGTTGACGGGATACACGTCCTGGATGGAAATAAGAGAATCCACCTGGCTTTTGGCCATGCTATTATTTCCTTTTTGGAGATAAGCATAGACCAGGTAATCCATTCCATGCAATTCCTCATCCCAATGCCCCTTGATCCCCGCAGCCTGCGCATAGCACTTTGCGGCTGCAATTGAAACCTGGTTGGATTGAATGCATTCATCCCAAAGTCCAAGGCGGGTAAAAATATGCGATGGCATATGCAATGCATGGGCGGAAGAAGGTGCGACTGTAGCATATCTTCTTGCCTCTGGCAGGGCTTGTTCCGCAAGGCCGGGGTAATCATACGCATGAATAATATAATGAATGATGCCCGGGTGATCTGGCTGCAAAGGATAAAGTGCGAACAGGATCGAACCCGCCCTTCTTTGTTTTTTGTAAGACTTATCCGCCGGATCAGCCGCTGCGATCAGGGCAAGTGCATAAAAAATGGAAGCTTCCTTATCCGATGGATAGCTCGCGGATAAGTTCTCCATTGCTTTTTCAAAACGCTCATTTCTGGCAGTCGGGTCTGTTCTTTCCCAGTCCTTATAATATTCTCCGAGCGCATGGATATATGCCGATTCCCTGGAAGAAGGATTTGTATGCGCTTTTGCAATTTCAATGGCTCTCGAACCTTTTTGAAGCTCGGCTAAATTTGGGGCCGTCCAGAGCAAATGCAGGTTACACATGGCAATTCCCCAAAAGGCCATGGAACATGACGGATCCTTATCAATGATCTTTGAAAATATCTTTTCTGACTCATCATACTCAAAGGAGTGCAATAATTCCAGTGCCAGGTCAAAATCTTCCCTAACAGATGGGGCACATGAAATCTCAAACTCCGCTTTTCCGAATTGTTTTCCGGATATACCACAGGAAATCATTTCTCCCCTTTTCAGTCCAAGCTGATCAATCTCCGTCTTTGAAGGTGAGCCTGCGTTTTCTGCACAACCCAAGCCCTCCGCATTGTGAGAGGATAATGACCAAAACGATTAGGCTGACAGGACTTTTCATAATCAGCAGCATTTTGACCAATTAAGTTAGCGCTATTTTGATCCTTTGAAAAGATTGATTCTGCCGCCTGGCCCGCTTGGCTTTAATTCTTTAGCAATAAATAATTAGAATGATTGTGGTTTTTGCAGGAATTGCGATCAAACCAATGACCTGCCAGGTTTTTAGCAATTATTCTAATGTGCTGGTGCCGTTTTGCATGCCAATCTGCAGTTTCCGCCTGAAAACCAAAACCGAAGGGAAAAACCGATTAGTTTCTGCCTTTCCCGGGAAATAGCTTTGGTTGATCAGGAATTGCTGGAGCAAAACGAAGAGATTCTTTGATCGAAAAAACAAAAACCTTACTTACAGTAATCTGAACCTTGAATTTTCTATTTATCATATGTTCAGATGACTTCAATCATACTTTATTATGCCTGGTATTTTTTCCTTTGTGGTGAATAGCCAAATATCGCAAAATGTTACGGAAGCCCTTCCTTATGTGCGGTATACTCTCTTCGCTACTATATGTTGCTATGAACATCTTTGTGCTCCTGCAATTTGAGGGCTACAGTTCAGCTTCCCAAACGGTCAGTGAGCTATCCTCTATGGTGCACTCAAATTTGAATAAACATGAAATCGAAGCTAACCAATTAACTATTACCCTTTCCTTTAACCCCATTCATCATGATTAAAACAAAAATTATGAAAAAGATCCTCATATGGCCCTTAACCATTCTCGTCCTGTTTCTCAGCTCCTGTCTTAAGGACAATCCCAACATCCACGATTTTCACGGTGGCAAGGGAAATCCGGGCCCTGGCAAAGAATTAAACATTGCCATAGTTTCGGACATCCACTATATGGATGCATCCCTATTAAAGAACAATGCTGCAGCCGGTGCCGCCTTTCAGGGATATCTTGATCAGGATCCAAAACTGATTGAATTCAGTGATGCCATTTTCAGGCAGTGCATGAGGCAGGTGATTGCCGCCAAACCGGATATCCTCCTGATTCCCGGAGATCTTACCAAAGATGGTGAAAAGGTGAGCCACCATACGATGACGCAATTGCTAAGAGAATTTCAAAAAGCCCATATTAAAGTGTTTGTCGTGCCAGGTAACCATGACGTGAATAATCCGGAATCTGCCCAGTACAATGGCGACAATGCATCGCCTGCGCCATCCATTTCAGCAAATGATTTTGCAAGCATGTATTCTGATTTCGGTTATGGCAATGCGATAGCAAGAGATCCGCACTCCCTGAGTTATGTAAACGAAATTTATCCCGGACTTTGGATCCTTGGTCTGGATGCCTGCCGCTATGAAGACAATCAGAATATTGCTATTGTCGGCGGAAGACTAAAGTCTGAAACAAAAGCCTGGGCATTGCAGTGGATTAAGGAAGCTAAAAAAAGACATGTCGCTATTTTCGGAATGATGCATCACGGCATCCTGGAACATTATTATGGTCAAAACCAACTGGATCCCGGCTATGTGATCGACGAATATGAGTCAGTAGCCCATGATTTCAATATGGCGGGACTATCGATTATGTTCACAGGACATTATCATGCAAATGATATTACAAGCCGCCAGGATGGGGACAAGATCCTGTATGATATTGAAACAGGGTCCATGGTGACCCCACCAAGTCCATTCCGGATGATCAGCATCAGAGGATCTTCTATGGATATTACAACTCAATATATTCGTCATATTTCCGCATCCATTCCTGGCGGACTGGACTTTCCAACTTACTCCAATTTATTCCTTGCAAATCATCTCGACGGCTATATTGGTTATGCTATTTCCAATCCCCCTTACTCCTTACCGAATGAACTGGTAACAGTCGGAGCGCCCCTATTAAGAAATGGATTCATGGCGCATTATGCCGGTGACGAAAAACTGGATCCTGCAGAACAGACAAGGATAGACGCTTTTGGACAGCTTGTACCCCCATTGGGTGATGCATTATACGCCTTGTGGACTGATCTGGCTCCGGCTGACAATCAATTGCATCTTATGATCCCTTCCGAATAATCCTCTTATGAAGCGCTGCAAGAAAAAGTCTCCATCATTTGGAGACTTTTTAATTTCATTGTTCTCTTTTCTTGAATGTAATATTATAAGTTGTCTGTCTGAACCTGACCTCATTGTCTCCTGTAAGGGCAATATAGCTGTCCTTTGAGTTAAGCTTAATAACGCCCGCCAAAATCGTGCTGTCTGAGTTCAGCGACAATTGCCAGCTCGTGACGCCTTCAAAAGTGTGTGTAATATCCGGCGATGGCTGATCCACAATGACCGGATTCATGTTATACGACAATATAGTATCGGTCAATTTAAAAGGGATCTGTGTAAGCGTACTGATGGAATCATTGATATGAAAAAACCTCCCTACCAGGGTGGATGCAGTGAATACCGGGAACTCCAAACCGAATCGTTCATTCGCAGTTCTGTCCGGGAATGAAGTGATGCTTGAAGAAAATGTTCCTGCTGTAAAAACGCTATCAATATCAATAGAACTATATGTGGTCATTGATGTGTCCTCAATAAAGCGCCTCCACAAACTATCTTCGGCATGGGAACTAAAGTTTACTGTAAGCGTTGAGCCTGATGATAATTGCACTGTTGCCGTAAGGGTCTGTGCTGTGTTCAGGATATTTCCTAAAGTCCAAACAGTCTTTGCCAACCCAAATGTGTCAGTCGAGACATTCTCCGGATTTACAGTTCCGCAGTTTGCACCAGGTGTAAATTGAACCTGGATACCATTCAAAGCTTTCCCATCTTTATTTTTGACACTAACCTCCAAAGGGACATTCAACGACTTCCCCATAATGGCAGTCTGATTGTCTCCCGACTCGATGGAGATAGAGAATGGTGTGTTGTCGACCTTGGGAGGGGGGGGCTGGTCTTTGGTGCAACCAATTAAAAGTGCTATCGCAGTGATAAGGACCTGAGATAGTGATATGTACTTATTCATCATATAGGGGCCATATGACCTAAGGACGATTTAATTCATTTCCTAACGGCGAAGCCGGGATCGGCGGTTATTGCGAAGGAATTGGAGTTCAGGGAGCCCGCCAGGAACAGAATTGCACCCGGCGGTGCATAAATTCATATAAAAATAATGATTTGGGATTGGCAGATAAAATAAAGTTTTCCATGCATGTGCCTGCCGCGCCTGAATGCAGATTTTCACCAACAGGTTTTTCTGAAGGAATGACATTCATAGTGTAGCATTAGATCCAAATCGCATTTGATATTCTAAAAGCGATCCTTTGGCAAACTGGAATCCTACAGATTCAGGCTAAGAAGGTTCCCGAGACATCTTCAGAAAGCAGGCAAAAGAAAACGCAGAGTCAATATTATTTATCTCTGCGCGCTTATAATTTCAATTGAACATATTTTTTTCCACCCGCTCAGGAGTTCACTGCTCTCCGTGAAACCATATTCATCTTGTTCAATCGCTTATGATAATAAGAATATGAGATGCCCCAAAAGATAAATGGCACCAACATAAATGAAATAGGAAGCATGAATCCATCGCTCGCAATTTGGGAGTATGTCGCCCCGAGCAAATCAAAAAAGAATCCTGCATATGCCCATTCTTTTAATCTGGGTATCCCAGGAAGCAGGATGGCAATGACGCCCAGGACTTTCAGCCATCCGATAAATGGGTTAAAATAATCAGGATAGCCCAGGTGTCTCATAAATTCCCTGCCTTCGGCGCTTTGCATAATTTCCGGGACTGCTGTGAAAAGCATGAATGCTACAAACAGAATCGTAACACTCCAGAAAATGGTGTTGGTTTTTTTCATGGCTGTATTTTTAAAAGGGTTTTGAGCAGGAAAAATGATGAAGGGCTTTTGGCCGGTAACACATCTTTCCACTTCAAATATATAGGCTTTATTTTATGCAGCATGCTGAGAAGCTCTAAATAACATTTCCTGATCCAATTCTCTATCTTCAGTGATCCGATTCCCTTCGACCCCATTCGCACAAGCTTCCCCGGTAGATCGTTAAATTGAGGGTAGAATGAGGCAGGATCCATTATTATTTAACCAATTACTAATACGGTTTCTTGCAGGCAGGAATATTCGGTAGTCAGTCCTTCAATCATTTCTTTTTCTTCGCCGGCTTTTTTTTCCTTTCTCTTTTGACTGCCGAGATGGATTTGGTAATGGTCAATCCTTCGACGATTTGTTTTGGATCCTTCACTTTGCCAAGAGAATTGGCATATGCTTCTCTCAGAAGTTTTTTTATATAAGCTTTGGGAAATTTGGTTTTATCCGTGACCAGCAGATAACGATATTGATTACCCTCTCCAATCAATTTTTTCTCCGGGTCTGCAATTTCGCTTCCCCAATAAAATCCAAAATGGATATTCTTGCTGGTCCTGCCAACGGCAATGCTGCAAAAACTATGTCCGACCCTGTCCGTGATTGACCACCCAAATGCCAATGCATTGTAGTTATCATAAATCAATTCATTCGCCTTGGGATAAAGGTCCCAGACAAATTCCCTGAGCCATAGTACCAATTCATTGATTTCCGTTCCGAATGGTTTCAGGAATTTTAGCAAGTCCTTCGTTTCGTTCTTACTCATGGTTGATAGATTTGTAAATTGATGGTTTATGCGATAATACCTGTCTATTGAATTCCACCTGGCAACTCATTCTTTCATTTTCCGGATCATTCCGGCCAAAACAAATAACACTCCACTGAAAGCAAAGGATTCACAGAGTCCCATCCGGTCGTTGGGATCTTCGGGATTCGCAAGAATTCTTGGAATATGGAGCAACAGAAACCAACCCAGGATCATGATTGCGCCAAGCAATGCAGCCCAAGTTCTGGTTTGCGGAACCAACAGTCCGATTCCACCTGCGATCAGGCAGATTCCACAAAAATATGCCCAGAAAGCACGGAAAGGAATATAGAATGGAATGAAATCCTTTACAAAATCTGCAAATTTAAAATGTGCATACCCGCTCGCTAAAAAAAAGATGGCGAGGAAAATATATCCTATTCTCAGTAATAACCAAATCCTTCTTTCTCTGACCTTATTCAGTGAATTTGCGGTTTGTTTTTCATCGAGGAAAGATGCCGAAATGATTAACGCTCCGCCAATCAGGGCCATGGTCTTATATGCATTCACCCAATCCTTGTCAAATCTTGGCAAATGCCTGAACAGAGATAGCACAATGATCAATGCGCCGACAGACAGGGCAGCATTGCCGCCTTGCTTCTTAAACAAGATCGCCAAGGCACAGATTATCAGGATGGCCGCAGACAAATAGGCCAATGCAGGGTTTACAGGAAAATTTGCCGGCCATGCCGGAGGCCGGCCCAATATAAAATCCTTATACACTATGCAAAGCAGCCCAAGGAAAGCCATTCCGATGGCGAACATGGACCGGCCGGCCTTTATCAGATTTACCATAATTCATTGTTGAATGAATGTGGAATCGTAGTTCCCTTTTCAAATCGTATGGATCTTTAAAAAATCTACAAACGGAAAGCCAGGATCGTGGATTTCTATATTGTTAAACACTCTATTTAACTATTTGGATGGCTTTTGCAGGTACGAAAAAATTTCAACCTAAATAATGATTCCTTCAGGGACTCTTCGTTTTAGGATATGCGTTAGGTCAACGGTAGTTTGATGGTAAATTCCGCACCCCTCCCTTCATGGGTTTCGGCCTCTATTTCTCCGAGGTGTGACTTAATAATATCATAACTGATGCTCAGGCCCAGACCCGTTCCCTGTCCTGCAGGCTTGGTGGTGAAAAATGGTTGAAATACTTTGTCTTTGATCTTGTCTGGAATTCCATTGCCATTATCTATGACCTTGATTTCAACCATATCTCCGCGCTTTCTGGTCGATACAGTTACAATGGGTTGATAATTCTCTAATCCTGATCTGGCCTTTTCCCTGACTGAATAGAATGCATTGTTGAATAAGTTAAGAAGCACCCTGCCCATGGCTTGTGGAATAATATTCACTTTTCCTATAGACGGATCATAGTCTGTAATTAACTCGGAATTGAATAATTTATCCTTGGCCCTGAGACCATGATAGCTCAGCCGGAGCCATTCTTCGCATAGGGCATTTAAATCTGTAGGCTCCTTCTGCCCACTGCCTGCCCTGGAATGCTGAAGCATGCCGCGCACAATAGAATCTGCGCGCTGACCATGGCTTGTGATCTTTTCATTGTTCTCTCTGATATTGAGAGCAATGCTTCTGATGCCTTCCATATTTCCCGCATTGATCTCAACATCCATTTCGTCAATTAGTTCCGCATTCACTTCAGAAAAATTATTGACGAAATTCAGGGGATTCTCGATCTCATGTGCAATACCTGCAGTAAGCTCGCCCAGAGAGGCCATTTTTTCCGATTGAATAAGCTGGGCCTGGGTCGACTTCAATTCTGCCAGGGTCTGCTCAGCTTTCAACCGCTGAATATCTGTTTCCTGCTTTTGTGCTTTCAACAGGGCATAAGCTTTCTTACGATTTTGATCATTACGCCATGTTATAATCGCAATCACCATGAGTACTGCAATGCCTGCCAGCAGTGCATACATCTTTATCCTGTTAATAAAGGCAATATTTTCAGCCTCCTTTTGATATGCTCTTTGCTGTTCGTCGAAATCAATGCTTTGAAAAAGCTGGGCCTGTTTGGCATCGAAAAGTTCACTCTTAATCTTTATAATGAGGTCCTGGTATTTCACCACGCTATCGCTAATATGCCTGGATTTGTAGTATTCTGCCAGGGCGATGTAGGTCCTTTGTAAAAGCAAAGGAGCATTTAATTCTGTTGCACCCTTCAGGCCCTGCTGAATAAAATAGAATGAAGAGTCAAGCAGACCATTATGATTATATATTTCGGCCAATGCAATATTTGCGGCAATTTCTCCTCTCAGATAGCCATATTGCTTGCTGGCAGTCAATGCCTTTCTAAAATAATCAAATGCCAGCTCCGGTCTTTTCATTGCTGCATGGATCCGCGCAAAATTGAGCAGGATACTGCCCTGGTATTTCCTGTATCCTGTTTGGTTTGATTCATCATAGGCCTTCCCAATCGTGAGGAGCGCAGAATCAGGCATTTTCAGGTAGAGATAGGCCCTTCCAAGTGTACCATTGCAATAGCTTGAAAGTAAAACATTGCCTGCTTTTCCTGCGAGGTCACGGGCCTGCAGATAGTATGATTTCTCCTTGCCATAATCCAGGGCATTGCCATAAAGAATCCCTACATATTGATATATCCTCGCCAGTTTGTCAATGCGCTTCAGTTCCGGTGTTTTGGCGTGGGCATAAAGGTCTTCTCCATAAACATATTTGTCTGGCAGGATATTTTTTTCGCTGGCAGGATCTTCTGCAATATTCAATGCTAACAAATAGACCTGCAAGGACCTTGGCAAATTGCCAATGTTCATCAAGGCATATCCCATTTGCTGTAAAGCATAGGATTCATTCAGTTTGTAATTGAGGGCACGTGCAATCTCCAATTCCTGTTCTGCATAGTATAATGCACTGTCAGGTTTAATTTCAGTATACAAATCAGCAAGATTTCCTGCATGCATCAATTTCAGCGTATCGTTCTTCGCATTTCTGAATTCGATTTCAAGGCTATCGATCAATTGTTGCTGGGCCCAAATGCCGTTTGAGACAAACAAAAAGAATAAGAGGTGAAATGCTTTTTTCATTTAATTAATGGTGTGAATCCCGGCTTTGAAATAATAAGATAATCAATCTGGGATAAATGAAAAAATTCCCGCCCGGGACGATTTAGATTTTGCCCTGAGTCGTAGGTAAAACAATGATAAACTCCGATCCATAGCCCTCTTTTGTTTCCATTCTCAGTTCGCCTGAATGACCTTTTGTTATGATATCATATGCCAGACTGAGGCCGAGGCCGGTTCCCTCTCCGGCGGGCTTGGTAGTGAAAAAAGGTTGGAAGATTTTGTCAGCTATTTTTTGAGGAATTCCATTTCCGTTATCCTTCACTCTGATTTCAATCTTTCCCGGAAGTTTTTTTGTGCTTACTGAGACCCGCGGCTCAAATCCAGTGGGCATGATCTGTTGCTTTTCAGAGACGGCATAAAATGCATTATTGTACAAATTCAGCAATACCCTTCCAATGTCCTGCGGAATTATTTCTATTTGGCCGATTTGTTCATCAAAATCTGTTTCTATTGACGCATTGAATTGCTTGTTTTTGGCCCTCAATCCATGATAGCTCAGGCGCAGATATTCGTCCGCTATGGCGTTCAGATCCGCAAATTCCTTCTGACCTGAACTTAGCCTTGAATGTTGCAACATACCTTTAACAATAGAATCTGCACGTTTGCCATGATGATTGATCTTTTGTTCATTTTCTCTGATATTATCCAGGATATTGAAAGCGCCTGGCACATGGCCTGATTTCAATTCGCCATTCAGTTCTTCAATCAATTCCGTATTTATTTCTGAAAAATTATTTACGAAATTCAATGGGTTTTGAATTTCATGCGCAATACCAGCAGTGAGCTCTCCGAGTGAAGCCATTTTTTCTGACTGTATGAGCTGGGTCTGGGTAGATTTCAACGCTTCGTGGGCTTCCTCCAGTTTATGATACGCTTTTTGAATTTCCCTGGCTTGTTCTAATTCCCGCAGGCGGTTTTTTTCCCTTTCTCTACGTATAAGACGGCTCCTTAAATACCGGTCAGCTGCAAAAATGAGCGCGCCAAGCAACATGGCATAAAGAATATAGGCCCAGTTAGTTTTCCACCAGGGAGGGTTGACAAGAATTTGTAAAGAAGCGCCCTCTTCATTCCATATTCCTTTATCATTTGAAGCTTTCACCCTGAATGTATACTCGCCCGGCGGCAGGTTTGGATAGAAGGCATTACGCTGGCTGCCTACTTCCCTCCATTCATTGTCGTAGTTTTCAAGTTTATAGCTGTACTTGTTTTTTGAAGGATTTGAATAGTGAATCGCAATGAATTCCAGGGCAATATTATTTTGAGCATAGTCCAATTCGATACTTTCCGTTTCATAAATAGGTTTTTTCAGAATAGATTTCTCGCCCGGTATGACGGGCTGGTTAGAAAGCTTCAAGCCAGTTAGAAAGACTTTAGGTGGAGAGCTATGAGATGAAATGCTGTCTGGATTAAAAATAGTGATGCCATTCGCGCCGCCGAACACAAATAAACCACTGGATGTTTTCAGCAATGAGCCATCAGCAAATAATTGCCCCTGGATGCCGTCTTCTATTGAAAAATTGAGGAATTGCCCTGTTTTACGATCAAAGCGGCTCAGGCCCTCAAAAGTGCTTAACCAAAGTGCATTATTTTTTTCATCTGCGAGGATGGCCTGGATACTCATCGAAGGCAGACCATCATTCCGGGTATAGGATTTGATTTTTTTTTGTTTGAGGTCATATTTACTGAGTCCCCCTTGCCAGGTTCCTACCCAGGCCATGCCATCAGGGTCTTCATAAAATGAGTTAATATCCTGCGTTACAAAAATATCGCCCTCTTTCTTATCAAAGCCATGCCTTTCTATCTTATCTGTATCATAATGGTATAGGAACAAACCATTATTGGTTAATAACCAAAGGCCATGCAATTTACTCTCATAAGCTCGGGTGATTTCATTGCTGCTCGCATCTCCGTTTTTTAGGAGGCTAAGGTCATATTTCCTGAATTGCGTATCGCCCTTTACTTTTTTAAAGAGACCAGTCATCGTGCAGAGCCATTCATTTTCTTTTGAGTCTTTAAAATAGTAAGTAATTATAATTGTATCAGGTGCCCCGGCTAATTTTACTTCATTCAGTTTGTGGGTCTTCTCTGAATATGAATACATGGCTTTGAAACTCGAAAAGTACATTTCGCCAGGGGCGTGCTCCCAAATGCAAAACGCACCATTTACCTTGTTAGACATCCTGGAAAACGGCAGAGGCTGCAGGTTCCAGGTTCGCGTATTGAGTATGTTGATCCCTGAAGTCGCCCCTGCCCCGCTTGTCGTCATCCAGATCTTCCCGTCACTGGCTTCGAATAAGCTATTTGCCCACCCACGGGTTATTGAATTTGTTTGGGTATTGTTGTTTACAAATGATCTGAGCTGGGGTTTGTCTTCATATTTAATCAACCCATTTGTAAATGTGCCAATCCAAAGCGTTCCAAAGTAATCGAATGCAAGATCCAAAACAGGGACATGTTCCAATTCCTTTTTCACTCCATTGTTAAACTTTGAAAACTGACTATTCTTCCTGTTAAAGAACTGGACACCTTCATCTGTTCCAATCCAAATATTTTCTTCCCTGTCTAAAACAATAAATTTAAAAGGATATTTTTCGGCTGTCGCAGTATACAGGTTTGATGACCATGACTTGTATTCGCCGGATTCCGTGTTGAAATCAACCAGTTTGCATGACGCAGTGATCAGCCACATATGGCCATTTTTGTCAAACCTGAAATCGGTTGCATAATCATTTTTGCTTAAAAAAGGGTCCAGCGCCTGCATCTTCATCAGGACTCCGCTTGTGTCGATCCGGAAAAACCCTGAATAACTTAAGCACCAGATATTCCCCCATTTATCCCGGTCCATATGCACCACGTTTTTGATGATCAGGCTGTCGGGCGCGATGAATCGCTTTATACTGTCTTCCTTAGCATCTTTATACAAAAGGTCCGTTGCGATTTCATCGCCGAGATAGGTATCCACGCCAAAATACATTCTCCCATGATTGTCTTCACAGATGGCGGATATTCCAACCTCTATGTTAGCAGCATGTTTGACCAGATGCGTAAAATCAAATTGTTTGAACTTGTTTGAAACAGGATCGTATTTATTAAGAGAAGAGGGGCTGGTGCCGGACCATATATTTCCCTTGTGGTCTTCGTACAATGACCAGACGCTCAATCCATGGATAGAAGTAGAATCATTCGGATCGTAATAAAATCGCTTGAATCCATATCCATCATATCTCGCAAGGCCATTGATCGTACCAAACCATAAATAGCCCTGCTTATCACTTATAATCCGTCTCACCTGAACGCCAGGTAGGCCATCCTTTTCTGAGTACTGGATTAGATTTGCTGAATTGAGCTGGGCGATGGATGAAATAGATATGAAAAGTGAAAAGAAAATAAAGCCTGCCTGTCGGATCTTCGAACTGGAACCTGTACTCATTATTTCGTATTAAATTATTTTTATTTTGATTTGACTTATTGAATTGGCAGCCAAATCACAAATTCAGATCCTTCCCCTTCCTTTGTTTCCACCTTCATTTCACCCCCATGTCCCTTGGTGATAATGTCATAGCTAAGTGATAAGCCCAGGCCCGTTCCCTGGCCGGTGGGCTTGGTGGTGAAAAAGGGTTGAAATATTTTATCCAATAATTTCGCCGGAATGCCATTGCCATTGTCAATTACGCGCAGTTCTATTTTGCCAGGCAATCTTTTTGTGCTGATGGTCACTGTAGGTTCATAGCCGGGAATCTCCTGCTTCTTTTTCTCGTTCACTGCATAGAATGCGTTGCTGATTAGATTCACCAGGACCCTGCCAAATTCTTGTGGCATTAATTCAATCTCCCCTATGCGCTTATCAAAATCTGTCTTAAATACAGCATTAAATGATTTGTCCTTTGCCCGCAATCCATGGTATGCAAGTCTCAGGTATTCATCTGCCAACTGATTAATGTTGATATCTTCTTTTTGTCCGGTGCTCGATCTTGAATGCTGCAGCATGCCTTTTACAATCGCGTCCGCTCTTTTGCCATGATGCGATATCTTTTGAAGATTTACGATGACATCATCGGCAAGGGCCATGGCGCCCTCCGGATGTCCTTTTTTCAGTTCTGTTTTCATTTCATCAAGCAATTCAGTACTCACATCGGAAAAATTATTGACGAAATTCAATGGATTTTGGATTTCATGTGCAATTCCTGCGGTCAGTTCTCCCAGGGAAGCCATTTTTTCAGATTGCACCAGTTGGGTTTGCGCCTGTTTTAAATCCGTCAGGGTTTTTTCTACCTGTTCCTTAGCGAGTTCCAGGCTATTGAAGTCTTCGTAACGGGAATAGGCAGTCGAAAACGCGTCAGCTATAGATTGGATCAGCTTAAGGTCATCTTCTCCCAAATGATCTGTGTTTGCCACATATAACATGCCCTGCAAAAAGGGGAGAAAATGAAGGTAAAAGCCACCCTTGGGCATGGCGCTAAGATATTGTTCCCGCGAATTAATTGCACCCTGTTTCACCAAAGTGTCTGCAAATGCAGTATACGTGGCTTCGTCCCAATGGTCAACGTACAAGGTCTTTTCCCTCCAATGGCTCACTGTCTGTCCTATATTGCCTGGTGTGGAGTAAGGAAGATGAAATGCAGCAATGGCTTTCCCATCCGGGGTGGAGAGAAAAGTATGCATGAGCTGATGCACGTCATCCATTATAAAGACGCCACAGCGAATAAAGGGAACATTGAGTATAACGAGTTCATTCCAGATCAGGGGAGTAATTCTGTCAAGGTCCCTGGTCCTGCGCATGGATGCGATTTCAGCTCGAACTCTGTCTATAGAAGCCTGTCTCACTGCAACCAAAGCATTGGCTTCCGATTGCTGCAATTCAATATACCGTCTGAATGTGAGATCAATGATGATTGCAAATCGTCTAAGTATCTTCAGCTCCGGTTCGGAATAAGGTTTTTCAGACCAGGCATATAGGCAGCCAACAGAGATGGGAATAAAGCTACCAAATTGTTTCTCGCCGGATTGAACTTCCGGAAGGGCAGGAATTGAATAACCGGATGAAAGTTGTTCATAATATTGTCTGAGTTCTTCCCCTTCAAGTTGCGTGAAATATTCTTCATTCTTTAGCCAAGCTTGGTAAACTGCTTCCAGCACGGGATGTGCTGAACTGACAACCCAACCAATTAACGCTAGGTTTTCTCCTTCTGGCGATGAAGTAGCCGAGTAAAGTTTTGCATTTCTTGACTCTCTAACAAGCAAGCCTACACCAAAACGAATAGGATTGATTCCCAGTTTTCTCAGCTCTGAAAATATCATGCTCGCAGTGGAAGAAAGGTCCTGAGAATTATGCATGGCCATGGCTCTTCCGCGAACCTTTTCCATGGCTGCTTCGATTGTGGCTTCCCTGGCCTGTTCTTCCGCTAATTTGATATCCTTATACCTCTTATAAGTTAAGCTTATTACAGAAGTAAATCTCCTGTACATTTTCAAATCATCATCTGTCAATTCCTGTTCAGTCCATGCAAATACATAGCCCTCATTGAACATAAAATAATAACCGTATTGAACCAGATCGTGCGGATAATCAGGATAAGAAATCTGTGGCCGCATAACCTTGTAATATTCCTTGATTTCATTGCCACGTAAAATGCCGTGAAATTCCTTCTGCATCAGCCAGTGTTCAAAAATGCCTTCCAGCACCGGATGCCCTTCCACTTTCAATTCACCGATGACTTGCATGGTTTCTCCACCTTCTGTCGTATTCATCGTGGAGAGCTCAGCCATCTTCGTTTCCCTATTCATCAAAGCCATACCACACCTTCTTGGAATGGAACTCAGGTTGGATAGTTCCCTGTAAGAGACGCCAACGATTGAGGCCAGGTCTTCGGAATTATGCATGGCCATTGCCTTTGAGCGCACCCTTTCCAGCGCGGCTTCAATTTTCGCCTCGCGCGCCTGGGCCTCGGCCTGTTGTAAATCACGGAAACGGGTATACGTAAGATTGAAGACTGCTGCAAAGCGGCTGATCACCAATTTAGCTTCCTCAGAAAAAGGAATTTCCCTGAAAGCATATAATCCGCCAGCGGGGAAATGAAAAACATAAAGGAATTGTTCAAGGTTTTCAGGACTTGTATTGGTTGCATCTGTGACAGGTAATCTAAGGTTTGTAGTCGCGATGGCCTTATAGAAAACCTGGAGGTCTTCTCCTTTCAAATGATAGGAAAAATCCTCCTGCCTCGTCCATGCATCATATGCCCCCTGGAGCAGAGGGTGAATATCCATAGATTCGTCCCCCGAGACCTGCAGGATGGTGCTTTCCCCTGATCTCAGAGTAGACCAGATTTCCGTCGTTCGTTTTTCTTTGTTGATAATGGAGATTCCGCAGCGGATAGCTCCCATCTCCAGTTTATCCAGTTCTTCAAATACTATAGCAACCGCCTCCGCAAGGTCTTCACTTTTCTGCATCGACATGGCTTTGGACCTTACCCTTTCCAATGCCGCTTCTATTCTTGCTTCCCTTGCCTGCGCTTCTGCTTTTTGAAGATCCAGGAATCGCCTGTAGGTCTGGCTATATACAGCAGCGAATCTTTCCAGTATGTGCAATGTCTCTTCAGGCAATGGAACAAGCGTTGAAATATTCAGCCAGCCATGCGAGAAAAAAGCAGCATTATGTATCCTGCGGTTATTAAAATGTTGGTCATGTACGGTCAGACCAATGCCACGGACATATTGCAGCCATTCTTTTAGCTCGTCTCCCTGCAGGTCAACAATGATTGATTTCTTTCCTGCCCTCCAGGCGTCGTGCAATTTCCGGATCGTGGTTCTTTCATTGATACTTCCTGTGTAGCGTTCATAAATCTGGCTTCCAGCCTGGTCAGTGAGCCACATATGAAATTTTCCTTCGGTTTCATCAATGATCCCGATACTTATTCTGTCAGGTATATCTCCCAATTCACTCAATTGTTTGAATAAAACCGCTGCTGTGTCAGGGAGTTCTTCACTTTTATGCATGGCCATGGTGCTTGCGCGCACTCTTTCCAATGCCGCTTCAATCCTTGCTTCTCTCGCCTGGTTTTCTGCCGTTTGCAGATCCAGGAATCGCGTATAAGTCTGGCTGAATACAGCAGCGAATCGCTCCAATATATTCAAGGTTTCCTTCGGAAGCGGGACGACTGCCGAAATATTCAGCCAGCCATGAGAAAAAAAGGCAACATGATGTATGCGGCGGTTATTGAAATGTTCATCATGCACGGTCAGGCCAGTCCCTCTTACATGCTCCAGCCAAACTTTCAGTTCATCTCCCGTCAGGTCAACGATAATGGATTTCATCCCTGCCTTCCAGGCTTTAATCAATTTCCTAATGGTCGTTTTTTCATCTAGTGTCCCAGTAAAGGGAATTTTAATCTGGCTTCCCGACTGGTCTGTGGCCCACATATTATAGGTGCCCGAATTTTCATCGACAATCCCAATGCTGATCCTGTCAGGAATGTCGCCTAATTCGCTCAATTGACTAAATAAGATAGTCGCAGTATCAGAAAGTTCTTCACTCTTATGCATGGCCATGGTACTGGCACGAACTCTTTCCAATGCCAGTTCAATCCTGGCTTCCCTTGCCTGCGCTTCTGCTTTTTGCAAATCGAGGAAACGAGTATAGGTTTGTTCAAACACATTTGCAAAACGTTTGAATATATCCCAGGATTCAGGCACAGGCACACTCGTTATAAAGATCATATTTCCATAAGCAAAATTGATGACATGATTAATTTGAAATGTGGGAAGAGAATATCCAGCTTTGATGAAATTTTCATGGATTCCGGCAAAATCGGGGAGCGAAAGCATATACTTATAATGAGCCACCAGGTTTTCTCCGCTCAATTCTTCCACATAGAAACGTTCTCCCTTTTTCCTTGATTCAAGAAAATGAAGAAAAACCGGGCTCTCTTTAAGTGGAATCTTGAATGAAGGTTGAATCAATCCTTCGCTGCTCATCCATCCGGTGCAAACATCCTCATCCTTCTCGTATACATTATATCCGCAGGTCCATACCGGAATGCCCAACGCCTTTATCTGGATAAACAACAAATTGGCGGCATCCTGCAATTCATCGCTTCGTTGCATCGCCATCGTTCTGCTTCTCACTCTTTCCAATGCTGCTTCTATTTGCGATTCTCTTGCCTGAGCTTCTGCTTTTTTTAAATCCAGAAACCGGGTGTAAGATTGTTCAAAGACATTTGCAAAGCGTTGCAGAATATTCGCCTGTTCATCGGAAAGCATTGAAGTGGCCCAATGCAAAGCGCCATGCTTCGTGAAAGCCAGTGAGAAATGAGCAGTTTCTAATTCCTGCATCCTTTTTTTCTCAGTTTCCGGGAAATCCTTATACCCCGTCTCTTTAAAAAAATGCTCATCATAGGATTTTTTTTCATCCCCGGTTAACTTGTAGACCAGCCATTTTTCTCCTTTTTTCCAAGCAGCCAATTCCGCATCGTGACAGGGATGCCTAAAATAGGGAATATGTAAGCTTTGAGGGAATCTAATCTGATCAAATCCGGCCACCCAATGCTCCATATCACCCGTATGCTTGTCCATAATTACTATGGTTACCGCGCCATATTTGAAATCCAGTTTTTGAACCTCTTCATACATAGTAAGCGCCACTTCCATGACTTCATCACTTTTTTGCATGGCCATGGCACGTGCCCTCACCTTTTCAAGGGCAAGTTCAATTTGTGCTTCTTTTGCCTGGGACATTGCTTTTTCTATGTCAAGATATCTTCGATACGCAAGTCCAAATACATTTCTGAATCTCAGGAATAGGTCCCGGTCTTCGGCAGATAATGGAGAATAAGTCGAGATTCCCAGGGCCACGGGCCCCAGTGAATGCCAATAATAATTTAATGAAGACGCTATTTCCAGGTGGGTGTCTACGTACTGATTTGTCGTCTTTTGGTGTTCGTACCATGCGCGAAGTTCCGCTCCGGACAAAAAATTCGTAAACACTTCATTGGGTCCCTTAATCATCTTTTCTGCAAAAGCAGTTTGCATGGGATGGTCTTTGTAATCGACCTCGGTAATCAATTTCTTATCATGCAGGCGGTAAAACTCATAATTTATGTAAGTGCCCTTTTCAACTTTGAATATGGCTGTTTGTACATTCCTGATTTCTTTAACTTCAAGCAATTCGAGTTGTTCACAAATGATGAAACAGATCTCCATCATGTCGGCTGGTTCTTTCATTGCCAGTGCAGCCACCCTGACCTTTTCCAATGATGCTTCAATTTTAATCTCTCTATTTTGCGATTCAATGATCCTGATAATGGAATCCATCTCTGCTGCAGACAGATTGCCATTTCTTTTCAGCATATCTTCTAATAAATCAATTTGGGGATTCATTGCTTTTATCTTGGAATCTTCAACCTCTGCCTGCCCTTCCGGTCAATGCCGGTCGTTGGGCAACAAAAGATAAACAATCTGGGATAAATAGTAAAATCTGCCCTCTTTTTGAATCAGTCAGAGACAAAGAAGAACGAGGAGTCGCAGGTGAGTTTTATTTGCCCTGTTTTGTATCGGGAAAAAGAACAAAAAATGGAGGAAATTCAAGTGGCATTTCCTCCATTTAAAATAGGGTGATTTTACTTATTTTGAAATTTTGGAAATCTTTATATTGACCTTTTGGTCAGACGAAAATGGTCTGACCACTTTGGTCTGACCACAATGGTCAGACCAGGTTGCAAGGATTCTGCTAATAATTCAGTAATTTTCTTCTTAACCTGAGTCCTGACCAAATACCAATACATTATGGCTGAATTCAATCGCCGTTCATTTCTTAACCGGGCAGGTGGATTTTCCCTCTCTGCATTATTTGCCATGATCACTGAACCCGCATGGAGTCGCAACCTGCATGGTGCGTTGAAAGCAGTAATGAATATCCCGCCCGACCAATTGGCAAGCGATGAAGAATTCTGGTACTACATACAACAGTCATACACTGTTTCACCTTCTCTTATCAATCTGAATAATGGTGGAGTATCTCCGGCACCAAAAACAGTGCAGGACGCAATGAAGCGCTACCAGGATTTTTCAAACGAAGCACCGAGCTATTATATGTGGAGGATCTTAGATCAGGGAAGGGAACCACTGAGAAAAAACCTGGCCAGGCTGGCGGGCTGCAGCCCCGAAGAAATCGCCATTCAACGCAATGCCTCCGAAGCACTCGAGACCGTCATTTTTGGTTTGGACCTGAAAGCCGGTGATGAAGTTGTGCTCTCTAAGCAGGATTATCCAAACATGATCAATGCCTGGAAACAGAGAGAACTGAGGGATGGCATCAAACTGGTCTGGATTAACCTGGAACTGCCCAGTGAAGACAATGAATGGATCGCCGCACAATATACTCATGCATTTGGACCCAAGACCAGGGTTGTCCATATTACACATATTATCAATTGGAATGGTCAAATATTGCCGGTTAAAAAAATTGCGGACGCGGCGCACGCAAAGGGAATTGATGTATTGGTAGATGGCGCTCATAGTTTCGCGCAATTTGAATTTACAATTCCCGGCTTAGGGGCAGATTATTTCGGCACCAGTCTGCATAAATGGCTTGGGGCCTGTATCGGGAGTGGAATGCTATATATTAAAAAAGACAAAATCAAAAACACTTATCCTCTTTTTGCCGCGGGCGATCCAAAGAGTGATGACATCAGAAAATTCGAAAACCTCGGTACCAGGCCTTTCTTTATTGAACAGGCGATTGGCAAAGCCATAGAATTTTATGAAATGATTGGTGGCAAAAGAAAGGAAGAAAGATTATTCTATCTGAAGAATTACTGGATGACCAGGGTGAAGGATAATCCCAAAGTAAAACTCGGCACATCTATGAGTCCGGGTTTTGGCTGCGCCATTGGCATCGTAGCGATTGAAGGGAGGAAACCTGCCGAATTGGACAATTGGCTTTTCGAAAAATATAAAGTGCATGCAGTCGGAATCGAATGGGAAAATATTCATGGTGTAAGAATCACGCCCAATGTATATACTACAACCAAGAACCTGGATGTGCTAGTGGAAGGGATCAATTCATTTACTATGACCTGATATCTATTGGAACTCTTGATCAAGCTTCTGTGTCCCGGTGATAAGAGTTGCTGCGGAAATCCTGGCTAGCAAACCCTGTTCTCTGACCCTATCAAAAAATTGCAAAGGGCGGACTAGCAGCACAGTTCATGACAGTTCTGAATTAACTATACTCTACTTTTAGGCTCAATTTTACCATCATGCATAAACTGCCATTCATTTGCTTTGCCATCCTGCTATCCAACTTGAGTTTTTCCCAGACAAAATTGACATCAACAAAAGATAGCCTGTATTCCTATTTCATGTCGCCTCCCAAAACTGCAAAGCCGCGTGTATGGTGGCACTGGATGAATGGCAATATAACGAAAGACGGAATTGCGAAAGATCTTCAATGGATGAATCGATCAGGAATCGGAGGATTTCAAAATTTCGATGCCGGCCTCACAACTCCACAGATTGTTGAAAGGCGTTTGGTATATATGACACCTGAATGGAAAGATGCTTTTCAATTCGCTACAAAACTTGCAGACTCTTTAAAATTGGAAATGGCAATAGCAGGTTCTCCTGGCTGGAGCGAAAGCGGCGGACCCTGGGTAAAGGCCAAAGATGGCATGAAGAAACTGGTATGGACCCAAACTCGCGTTAAGGGCGGTCAACCATATACCGGAAAATTGCCCAAGCCGCCCTCTACAACAGGAGCTTTTCAAAATTTACCGATTCCTGAAGGCGGTTTCAGCCTTTCTGCAAAAACAGCCCCTCCACCCGAATATTATGAAGATGTCTCAGTAGTAGCTTACCGCCTGTCGGCGGCAGATGTATCCTTGAAGGATTTATCTCCGAAGATTAGTTCCAGCGGCGGAAATTTTAACATAGAGCAGCTAACAGATGGAGATATTGCAACCACCAACCTCCTGCCTTCGGATACAGTGAAGGGTTATGCATGGATTCAATTTGAATTTCAACAGCCGCAAACCATTAGAGCCATCACGGTTGTTGGCGGAGGAACCAAGTCGGTTTTTGGAATATCAGGGCCATCCGAAGAACGAAGTCTTGAAGTCAGCGATGACGGCACCAGTTTCCGGAGAATAACTTTTATACCCCTTGGTGTTATTGAACAACAAACCATCACATTTCCTGCAACCACTTCGAAATACTTCCGGGTAACATTTAAGAATCCGCCAGCGCCGCAAAATTTTGGAGCCCTGCTAGGGGGATCAGGAGAAGCGCCTAAACCACCTGCGGGCACTGGCATTGCAGAATTGGTGTTGTATCCCACGACACGCATCAACCACTTTGAGGAGAAAGCCGGCTTTGCGGCAACTACCGAACTTAATCAGCATCCCACCCCTCCAACTCCGGATGTGGTTGCCGAAGGGGATATTATAGATTTAACTGGAAAGTTGAATAGTGACGAAACGCTTAACTGGACACCGCCTTCAGGTGAGTGGAAAATTATTCGATTCGGCTATTCGCTCACAGGCAAAGAAAACCATCCAGCTTCACCGGAAGCGACAGGATTGGAAGTGGATAAAATGGATGCCCGGGCGGTGAAGGATTATTTTGAAAATTATCTGAATCAATACAAAGTTGCTACTGGCGGCCTGATGGGAGCACGGGGCTTGCAATATATGGTAACTGACAGCTATGAAGCCGGTCAGGAAACCTGGACTCCAAAAATGGCAGAGGAGTTTAAAAGGAGGCGTGGATACAATATGCTTCCATGGATGCCGGTTTTGACAGGGCAAATAATAAAGAGTTCAGAAGCAAGTGAACAATTTTTGTGGGACTTCCGAAAAACAATTTCTGAATTGATAGCAGAGAACCATTACGATCAGCTGACAACCATTCTCGACACATACGGCATGAAACGATATACTGAATCTCATGAAAATGGACGCGTCTTTATTGTAGACGGAATGGATGTAAAACGCAAAGCTGCAGTTCCCATGTCGGCCATTTGGACACCCGGAATTGGCGGCTCCTCTTTGACTATGGCACAGGCTGATATCCGCGAATCCGCATCGGTGGCGCATATCTATGGGCAAAACCTGGCAGCCGCTGAATCGCTAACTGCTATTGGTTTTGGAGGGAATGCATGGGCATATTCACCAGAAAAACTGAAACCGACTGCCGATCTTGAACTTGCCAATGGACTGAATCGATTTGTGATTCACACTTCTGTTCATCAGCCGGTGGATGATAAAATCCCCGGGCTTGGCCTTTTTATTTTTGGTCAATGGTTTAATCGTCATGAAACCTGGGCGGAGCAGGCGAAAGCTTGGACAGACTACCTGGCGCGTAGCAGCTACCTTTTGCAGCAGGGAAAGTTTATAGCCGATATCGTCTATTTCTACGGCGAGGACAATAATATCACTTCATTGTTTGGAGGAAAATTACCTGATGTCCCTGAAGGCTATAACTATGACTTTGTAAATGCCGACGCACTCATCCATTTGTTGTCTGTCAAAGATGGCAAAATCGTCACACCAAGTGGTATGAATTATCGTGTGCTCGTACTGGATAGTAACGCCGGGAAGATGTCTTTGCCCGTTTTGCGCAAGATCAATGAGCTTGTAAAAGCAGGCGCTACAATCACCGGCATCAAACCTGAAAATTTTTCCGCCAGCCTAAGTGATAATCAAAATGAATTCAAAGGCATTGTTAGCGAATTATGGAATTCGGGCAATCCAAAAGTTTATACTGGTAAGTCCCTGAAGGAAGTTTTGAGCGCTTTGAATATTGAACCTGATTTCTCTTATACGAAACCACAAACAAACTCGCAGCTTTTGTATGTACATCGAAAACTTGCCAATGGGGATATTTATTGGGTCAACAATAGAGTTGACAAGGCTGAAACGGTGGATGCATCATTCCGCATTTCGGGGAAACTGCCTGTCATATGGCATCCTGAAACAGGAAATACAGAACCTGCTTCTTACAAAATCGCCAACGGGCGAACTACTGTCACTCTCCATCTTAATCCTATGGATGCAGTATTTGTAGTTTTCAAAGAGCCTGCGATTAAAACGGATGTTTCGTTACCTGCAATGACTGAGAAGGAAATATCCATCGTTGATGGACCTTGGAATGTGGCATTTCAACAAAATCGCGGCGCACCTGAAACCGCAACGTTTGATAAGCTGGCGTCTTACACTGAAAATAACGATGCCGGCATAAAATATTTTTCAGGAACGGCCTCTTATAGCAAAACGATAACTGCGCAGCCAGCTTGGTTTAGCAAGGGGACCCAATTATGGATGGATCTTGGAAATGTTAAAAATATTGCAGAAGTTTTTGTAAACGGAAAACCATTGGGTATCGTTTGGAAAAAGCCATTTAAGGTAAATATTACTGACGCACTAAAACCAGGCGAAAACAAAATTTTAGTGAAGGTTACTAATCTTTGGGTTAACAGGCTTATTGGGGACCAGCAACCCGGCGTCGAAAAAAAGATATCATATACAACGATGCCATTTTACAATGCAAAGTCACCTTTATTGCCTTCAGGTTTGATAGGACCCGTATCAATATATTCAATGACCTCCAAATAAGAAGCAATTCTCGACAATCAATCAAAACCATACAATGAAATATTTGTTCATGGCTTTATTGTTGACATCTCTTTGTGCAGAGAATGATTGCAGCGCACAAGCACAATCTCCTAATCAAACCAACCATTTAAAGATAAGGCATACTGTTGTTTTCAGATTTAAGCAACCCATGGACTCAACTGAAATGCAAGCCTTTTTTAAAGCGGCAAGAAAACTTGCAAATATTCCCGGCGTGCAAAATTTTGAAATCCTGAAGCAGATCAGCAAGAAAAATAATTTTGAATATGGATTGTCGATGGAGTTTTCCTCACAGCAGATCTATGATCAATATTTGAATCATCCCGATCATGCAAGTTTTGTAAAGGAATTCTGGCTGAAAGACGTGGCGGACTTTATGGAAATCGATTACAAGCCTTTGGTGTAGGTTCTTAGATTTTTTTAATAATAGAATGCACCAAAGCGCAAAGGGACTCACAGCTTTCAAAAATATTCACCAATTGCTTTTCGCCTCACTTGTTCCTTAAATATCTGGCCTTTGGAGAGATCAGATCTTAATAAACACTAGGATGTTGGCGCCGACGATCTACCTGCCTTCTTGTCATCATTGTTTATTCCCCTTTCGTTTTTCTTAATGTCACTGCTCAGTTTGCCAAATTTAAAATTGAATCGAAGGGCGAAGTTCCGATAGAAGATCTGATTGTAAGTCGACTGGTAGAAATCCGGCGTCGTTGTAGAAGACCGGAAAGTAAAGAATTGCCCATAAGGATTGTTTGCCACTGCCGACAAAGTAATTTTGTTATTGAGGAATGACTTAGATATAACGTAAGAATTAAAAACATATGCGTTGGTGGAACCCTGCAAATTGACATCCCCGCTGAAATATCCTGCATTAAATCCGGCTCGCCAGCCTTTTCCGAATTTATATCCCATATTTAAAAAAGCGTTTCCGGTATAGCCGTCATTCTCGTAAAACTGACCATTGTAGGTTCCCTTAAGCCATACATGCGAAATTTGTGCATTCAGACTAATGTTCAAATTCCTGATACTTGTAAAATTGAGATTTAAATTAAGACCCAGGTTCTTGTTGCTGCCCACATTGTCAAAACTTGTTACGGTAATTGTGTCAATGAGACCACCTGAGTTCACACCCTGAAGCCTTGTAACAGTCTGAATGGAGTTGTTTGAAAAGGAATAACTCAATCCTGCACTAATCGAGTTCTTTCCGAAACTGCTATAGTTGAGTTCAAAACTATGATTTACTTCGGCTTGTAGATTGGGATTGCCCGTATTTGCAAAGTTGGGATTACTAAGATTCACAAAGGGATTAAGCTGATTGATGTCGGGCCGGGCAATGCGGTCAGTATATCCCAGTGAAATGCTGCTGCTTTTTAGATTCCATTGAACGGATAAAGATGGGATAAGGTTATTATAGTCCTGATTGACTGCACTTGAAGTAGAGACAAAATTGGCATGCACTGTGGTGTGCTCAAGTCTGAGGCCGGCTTTGGCATTCCATTTTTCCCATTTGGCAGAATATGAATTATAAATGCCATACACATCCTGAACATAATCGAAATCATTGGTCTGGTTTGGATTCACTTCATAGTCCTTTGTGGTATCATTGTAATTGGTCGTTTCAAAGTTGCTGAAATTATTCCTTAGGATTACTTTCCCTCCGGCTTCAAGGTTTACTTTCTTAAATGGATGCACATAATCTACCTGAACGGTGTGTTCCTTGTTTCCGGAATGGTTGTATTGAGTATAGTTTGGCAAATTGAAATTGAACGTATCAGTAATCGTGTTGTTCACTTGCTGGGTATTGGGAGAATAGCTGTATTTATATGAAAAGGTCAAAAGACCGGTTCTTGTCCTTCTTAAAACCCAACTGATAATTCATGGAAGCGTCAAGACCACCAAATGCATTGTTTCCGTCAGACAACAACCGGTAAGTCTGAATTGGAGAATTGCTGCTATTAAAAGCTTCAGAAAGCTGATTGCTGTTCTGGTAAAATTTCCCACTGTAAAATTCAACGGAGCCTGTCAACAAATTGAGGCTGTCTATTTCATAACTCAATTCCAGATTGCCATACATATTATGCGCAGAAACTGTATTGGATCCATTCTGGGAGCGGGTAGAGTTATCGGAAAAAAGTTTTTGTTCTGATCCGATGCCGTTGGTTTGGTCGTGGCGGACATTATAGCCGACATATCCCGAAAGCCCGAATTTATCTTTCTTATATGTGCCATTTAAATTAATGCCCGGTCCCCAAACTGTATTTAACCTACCATTTAATCCAATATTATATCCCTCACTTAGCTTTCTTTTGGTAATGATATTAATGATGCCGGCAATGCCCTCCGCATCATATTTTGCCGGAGGTGTGGTGATGACTTCAATTCTTTCAATATTTGTCGCAGGCATGGTTCGTAGTACATCCGAAGGATTCTTGGCCATCAGCGCTGATTCTTTACCGTTAATAAGGATTTTAAAATTCCCTTTCCCTTTTAATCTGATATTATCCGACGCATCCACAGAAAGCAATGGCACTTTGCGCATCATATCAAGGGCATTGAGGGTTGGGGTTTCAGGATCGGCACTAACATCATAGGTGATTCCATCCAGGTCTCTTTTAATAACAGGCTTTATCGCAGTGACTGTTACTTCATTCAGCGATTTACCTGAGGGCTTCAAAGAGATAGCACCCAAATCAACAGATTGCGCTTTTTTTATATTGACAATCTTATTATCAAATCCTGTGAAGGCAATAACCAGTTGATAGTCCAAACTATCAGCAACTGTCAGCTCAAAGCTCCCATCATCTTTTGCAAAGAAATTTTTCAGCGCAGATTTTGTATTCGCATGCTGAAGTACCAGCGTTGCATACGGCAATGGCTTCCCTGAGGCAGAATCCAAAACGGTTCCCTTCAAATTAATCGTTGAATTATTGGCCTGAGCAATGCTTTGTAAACAAACAAATGCTAAAAGGATGATGATTGATAAGGCTTTCATAAACAGTTTCGCTATGGGTATATGGAAGAACATTGCTTCCGGCAAATACGCAATGAATTTATATTGGCATTTGGAAAAAAGAAATCTTACGTAGTTATATATTCGATAAATATGATGACCGGTGGATTTTGGGAGAGGAAAGGCGAATAACTCAAAATTGAATTGTCAGCCCTTATATGACCGGCATACCGTTGGTAATAATTTTCCATTTTATGAAGAAATTGAAAGTATATTTTCATCTAGCATTATTTCTCTAATGGACAAGGCTCACGAATCTATCTCACTCGTAAAGAATTTCCCGAATTTTTCAGTTCCGGGATTTGACATGGATATCTATAACAATTTCTTCAAGATTTGCAATAGCATCATCCATGCCAGCGCTTCGGATATAGCATATCCTGAGCATTGGGGTTGCTTCTCGATAAAGTGTGCTTTTGGCGGCGAAGAATATTATACTACGGAAAAAAGAGTTTACGCTGTGAATGGAAATAATTTTCTGATCTTAAATGAAGGGACCTGTTATTCGAGCTATATCTATTCAGAAAAAAAGGTAGAATCATTTACACTCAATTTTAGCAATGATTTTTTGCAGGAAGGAATCTATACCAGTAAAATGTCTGATATTAAAATGCTTGACAACCCCTTCCCTTCCAGGCAAATCAACATAGGTTTCATGGAGAAACTATACCCTCATGACCAGGTCCTCAGTCCGATATTGTTCAGGTTAAGAAGACTTACTAATCAATTCAAATTCAATTTGAGTATAATTGCTGAGCAATTCCACCTGATCCTTGAAGAATTGCTCTTGCTTCAACATACAGTCAACAAAGAAATGAATCAGATTCCCGCAATCAAATCCTCCACCCGAAAGGAAATTTATAAGCGGCTTCATTATGCGAAGGATTATATTGATTCCTGCTATAGCTCAGAAATAGACCTTGAGGACTTGTCTCGGATCACCCTGATGAACAGCACCCATTTTCTCAGGCAATTCAAAAATTATTTTCAAGTTACTCCTCACCAGTATCTCATCAGCAAAAGAATGGAGGTCGCCAAAGAACTTCTGGGTAATAGCCGTTTAAGAATATTTGAAATCTGCAATTCTGTTGGATATGAAGACATTTCTTCTTTCATCAAGTTGTTCACCAAACGCTTTGGTCATAGTCCTGAACAATACAGGGTTTTGTATTCTTAAAAAGTCAATTTTCACCAATTGCTTTCAGTCTTGAATTATTAGTATTGTTGGGTGATCTCAAATAATCAAGATGATGAAAAAATTATATCTCCTCTTATGGTTGCTGGCTTATCCCTTATTCATTTTCAGCCAGCAGGTATCCGGTCCGGAAAGAGACAAAGGATGGCAGTCTGACATAGACACCCTATTGGTTCTGATGAAGCAGCACTACATATTCAAATCAAAGCCATTGCCGCCTGTATTGATTACAAAAGCAACTCAACTAAAAGAAAATGTTCCTCAATACAGTGATGAAAGGGTGGGATTTGAGTTGGAGAAACTGATGTATTATATGCATGACGGGCATTCTTACATGTTGCCCATCGCCGTAAAGAGGCCCCCAAATTATTGGCTTCCGATACAGTTGTACATTTTTGCCGATGGGGTGTACATCATAGGGGCAAACGAATCCAATTCAAAATTAATTGGGAAAAAAGTATTGTTTATTAATGGGATAAAGGTTGAAAAACTTATAGAGGACATGCAGTCTTATGTCCACCAGGACAATCGCTATACTGTCATTTGGTTTGCACCGACCATCATGAGGTTCAGGGCTGTGTATGAAATGTACGGATTGCCGAAGTCTTCAAGTGACATCGTTTTAGAGCTTGCTGACAAAAGTAATAGACATTCCAAAGAAAAGATTGCTTTTGTTCCTGCAGCTGACTTTAAAGGAATTCCTAAATTGGTCCCTTCACCATTGGCTGGTGCCCCGCCTCCCCCATTGTATCTTGACCATGTGAACACTAATTTCTGGATTAAAGAAATTCCTGAAAAAAGTATCTTGTACTTTCAATTTAACCAGGTACAGGATATGGAAAATGAGACCCTGTCGCAATTCAGCAAGAAACTGGATTCTGACTTATTCGTCTCAAAACCACGATTATTAATCGTTGACGTCAGGCATAATAATGGAGGCAATGGGGGCCTACTCCCTCCTTTGATCAATACCGTAAAGAAATACACAAGGGATCAGAAAGATGCACATATCATCGTCATCACGGGTCGGAACACGTTTTCGGCAGCGCAGATTTTTATTTCATTGATCAATAAGATCCCGGGTATCAAATATGCCGGAGAGCCCAGCAGTTCGAGTCCAAACTTTGTAGGTGAAGAAGGGTTCCCGATTATGCTACCCTGGAGTGGAGCTATCGGCAATATTTCAACCGTATATCATGAAAATATTCCCGGTGACAAAAGAAAATGGATACAACCAGAGTACTATATCACGCTTTCATCAACAGACTATTTTGAAAACCGGGACCCTGTCATGGAATGGATTAGTAAAAACTATAAATATTGAGTTTGAATTCTGAAGAAATAGGATAGATCAACGTGTTGTTCATTATTCTACCGACGCATGATTCTCCACTTAAATGGATATGGTAAGCAGAATATAGCATTAGAATAAAATTCTTTGTTTTATGCATTTTTCACAGAAATTCCATTTGCCACATCAATTGAAAATGGATAGACAGACCTCCACATCCGATACAACACAATTAAAGGAAAAATAATCCAGGCCGCATTGGAAAGCAAAACCCGAAACAATGCTGGAGTAGCATGTTCACCATTTACTTCTTCAAATAGGATGATGGTTACATTGGTTAGCATGACAGACGCCCAGATAATGCTTCCAAAACGAATCCAGTTTTCCCCTTTTATAAATGCGTAAATGGCAAAGGCATAAAAAGGGCCAAAGAACAATGAATCGATCCAGATGGTGGCACGCCACCAGGTCGGTCGGGCCATGAGCACCGGATCAAAATTCCGGCGATACCAATGCACCAGGTCAACCATTCTTGCCGGTGGCCAGGTCGGAAAATTAAAGTGATTTGGATCAGTGATCATCAACTGCTCCAGGTCCACTATATATGTAATGAAGAAAAGATTAATAATAAAGAAAATGATAATCGCAATGTCCATAGGTCGTTTTGATAATGCCGGAGGGGTCAATGGCATGAGATGTGCATATTAGACAAAGAATCTGGAAATTATTTACCGGTAATATTCCAATAGATTTTCAGATTCTTTGTGGCTCTTCCGGAAGCAACGATGTCAAGCTTACCATCACCGTTAAGGTCGGCGACCTGGATGTCTTCGCATGCCATCCCATTCTCGTCTATCCATTGCGATTCCCATTCATCACCTGAAATATCTTTCATAAAATACAATTTGATACCCACCTTTCCGTCCTTGTTTGGCTGGCGCCATCCGGCAACTACCTGGTCAGCTCCCATTCCTGAAAAATCAGAAACAGCCAGGGCATGTCCCTCTTTTAGATTTGAATCCAGCAAAATTCTCCTGGGTTCCTTTTCCAAAAGATATACGAAAAGTGCATTACCATGCATGGGCTCGATGGTTGCAATAAATTGCATATCCTTTGACCCTTTCCCAAGGCGGACTTCTCCTGCCGACAAGGTCATAGCCAGGTTTCCTTGAACTTTGTTATCAGAAGAATTAGAAAAATCATTACCGTGAAATTTTATTCCCTCTTTTGAAGCAATGTAGAGGCCATTTTGTTTTTCATTTGTCGTTGCCAGCAGATCAAAATTGTGCGTTAGATGAAAACTACTGTCCAATAAGATCGTGTTCCATGGTCCTTCCACATTATTCGGAAATTGATAAGCAAGAATTCTTACCCCGGCGCCTTTTCCAGCCTGATTACCACGGCCATGAAGGGGCAGAACGACCAGCCAATATTTTCCGTCTGTGCTTTTCACCCATTTCATCCGGTGTATGGTTGGTTCATGGTGCAATTCAACTGCCTTCCACAATTGCGTGGGATCCTTTGGGCGGATCAGATAATGGACCGATCCTGATTGGGTAGTATCGCTTGTTTCCGCAGGATTCCATTGTGCACCAACAGCCACTTCCACCATGCCATCGCCATTTATATCCCGGGCAGCGATGCATACATTATCAAATGTTGTTAGGTTTTCGATCATCACGAATCTTTTCCAGTCGCCGTTCCTGTACCACACAAATTGTTTTTTGTCTGCCAGGAGGATATCCGGCTTCTTATCGCCGTCCACATCACCTATCGCCAATCCATAACCGATGCTGATATTGGCATCAATGGTCTGCTCCCGGAATAGAGGCTTAGGGGCATCATGATATTGAACGAGTGCGTTGACCAGGAAATAAAAGAGCATGGCTATCATATCAAATAGTTTATGAGAATGACCACTTAAAAGTTAGCGATTTTTCACAAGCCTATATTTGTTTCAAGGTAAGGAAGGAGAAAGTGCAAAAGCTTACAAAAGAGGTATTTTTCAATCCAGCAGATGTAGGCCCTTGCAAGTAGTTTAAATATGAAATGAAGAATTATCCTATTAATCGCCCTATGTAAACTAGGGTGATTTCACTTATTTTGAAATTTTGTAAATCTTTATATTGACCGTTTGGTCAGACGAAAATGGTCTGACCACAACAGTCTGACCACAATAGTCTGACCAAAGTGACGATCATTCTGTATTGGAGAGGAAACGCGGCTGAGGCCCGCCCTTCCCAATGGCCAATGTAGGGGTGAAGCCGCTGGATTTGTCCATCTCCAAGATCCTGAGAATGGGATTCAGTTGCACTTCAATTTATCCCCACATGTCCATTCACAGATTCAAATATTTTTTTTGAATCGAATCCGATTCCGTTTTTGAATACAATTTCTGTATTCCTGATATTGTGGATATCTGATTCCAGGTCTCCTTTGAGGAGAACAAGATCTGCCCTTTTGCCTGGTTCTATTGAACCAATCCTTATTTCCTGCTCCAGGTATTTTGCGCCATTTAGTGTAGCGATTTTAATTGCTTGCGCAACGGAAAATCCACCCTTGACCAGGAACTCAATTTCAGTGCGGCTCCCATATCCAGGAAGCACATTTCCACTTCCGGTGGGATCTGTGCCACAGACCAACAAACCGCCTGCATCGTAAAATTGTTTTTCCCAAATCAATTCCTTTCTAAACAATTTTAAGTCATTAGAATCATTATTCTGCATGATTTTCCATCTAGAGCTCACCATGTTCCACGCAGCAGGGTTTAGCGCACTGTCTCCCCCACCTAAAATAACTTCATTGTTGGTAAATGGAGCAAAGACTGGAAGGGTTGATGTTATGGCTATGTTTTTCTGAACCAAAAGCTTAATCAGGCTTTTCATTTCCGTACTGTTTGAATCCAACTTTAGAAGGGCGAACATTTCCCTGCTAGGATTGTATTCGCTTCCAATCCGCGCATGATCGAAATCGGCAGCAGCAAAAAATCCATGTTCAAGATCATCTATTCCTAATTCCGCAGCTTCGCGATATGTAATCGTACCGATATGACCGGTCACTTTTAATTTTCTTTTGTGCGCTTCTCTAACGGTCGCGATCAGGTCTTCTTTTGTGGCATGGGTATACATTTTAAAAGAGGTACAACCCCTGTCAGCCCAGAAATTTGTCATGGCAGCCGCTTCTGAAGAATCTTTGATAAGATACATGGAGGGAATATCCCAGCCTTCACGTTCAACATATGGCGCAGTAACATCTATATCGGGCCCTACCAGTTTACCTTCGCTGATCATTTTCTTTATTGAAAGGTCTGTCTGTGGTTCGATGCTCCCGCCTGTCCTGATTGTCGTTGCGCCTCCCGCAAAGTACATCCTCGGAAATGAATAAGGCATTTCCTGGACGTTGAAGACATTACCCATCATTATGGTATAATAGAAATGCTCATGTAACATCACCATACCCGGAATGATGGTTTTGCCTGTACAGCGGATTAGTTTTGCATCAACAGGTACCTTAATGTCTTCATTTCTGCCTGACTGTGATATGATTCCATTGACGATAATGATAGTCTGATGGTTCCTGGAAGGTGCGCCCGTACCATCGATAACTATTGCATCCACGAGCGCAGTAGTTTTTGCACTGTCTACAATAAATTCCCTAACAGAAGGGTCAAAATGCTGGGCACATAGACTGCCAATGAGTATGAGTTTGGCACATATAATAATCAGAAGGTGTGACAGGATTCGTATATGCATGACTGAACGCTTAAAAGATAGAAAACTTCTAGATACCTGGTATGAAGCAAAACGTGAAAATTTACAACGAAAAGTCATTCAACTTTCTCCAGGCCCTCATTTATGCTGCATCTCTTCCACGCCGGTCCAGTTTTCGGGAATGCCTTTGTCCAGGTACTGCTTTGCTTTCCCCAAAAAAAGTTTTGTCGTCTTGTCGTCGGGGTAAATTTCCAATACGCGCCCGAACTTATCGGATGCCGCTTTGAAGGATTTGGAAAAGTATTCAGAGATCCCTTCCCTGAAATAGGGCAGCGCCAGCAATTTTTTATGGAAATCTTTTTCTTCCATGCCGTTGAAGCATTCGTAGATACTTACCGGTGCCAGCTTGCCTTTCAACTGGATTAGGCCGAGCTGACGGAAATAGAATGCATCAGGATCCAGGAGACTATTTATTGAAGCCTCACTCATGATAATATTTACAGCATACTGCTTGGTAAGGCCTTCAAGCCTCGAAGCCGTATTCACCGTATCAGAAATGGTGGCCGCATCCAGCCTATCATTATCGCCCGTGATGCCCATGATCAATGGCCCTGTATGCATGCCAATGCCCACTTTGATGATTGGTTTGCCCTTAGCAATCTGCTCACTGTTGAGTTCTTTCACGGCTTTATGCATAGCAATGGCCGCATGAAGCGCATCCGATGCATTGCGTGGAAAAATGGCCATGATCGCATCTCCCAGATATTGATTAATGAAACCATGGTTTCTTCGAATAACGGGTCCCATCCGTTCATTAAAAGAGCAGACGAAGCTGAAATTTTCATCTGGTGTCATTTGCTCCGATAGTGTAGTATAATCCCGGATATCCGAAAACAAAACGGTTACTATCTTTTCGACTTTATCTCCCAACCGAATATCTGTGATGACACTTCTGCCCAATGAACCAATGAATTCGTGGGGCACGAATTTATTTGCCGCTTCATAAATTCTGCGCATGGCTTCTTCCCTTTCCTTTGATTCACGGATATTTTTCTCATAGAGCAAGGAGCTTTCAATGGCAGCAGCCGATTGCAGCGCCAGGGTGACAAGGAATTTTAGGTCCGCCGCTGCATATTGGTCAGGGATGCCACTGGCCATCATAACGGTGCCCAATATACGTTGCTTAACTTTGAGATCTGCGTAAATCAGGGAATGCACACCAGGAGCTATTAGCTCCGCCGCCTTAAGCGCATTCAGGTCACCAGCGATCTCGCTCGGACTAAAAGCCCTTAGGATTCTTGGATCAATTTTAACCCTCTCTTCGTTAAAAATGGGCTCCCCAAATGATGCTGCTTTGTCCATTTTCCTGGAGTCCTCGCCCCAAAGAAAAAGAACGCCCCGGTCCGACCTGATCAATTGCCTTGCTTCTTCCAGGGTTATCGTTGCTATATTTTCCTGCCCAATAGTCTCGGCCAGTTTTTCAGAAAAATCAAACACCATATTCACTTCCTGGTAAAGGGTCAGTACCTCATTTCCAAGTTTTTTCTTTTCGGATTCTTTTTGGATCCATGAATTAACATATGAAGCAAAGAGCCTGACTTTTTCATCGCCCTTAACCCAACCTATCAGCTCTTCTTCGTTCAGGATCGCCTCTGCCAATGCATCTTTTTTTGGAGGATTTCCCAGCAAAACATGGTTTGCATTGTCTTCAATTGAAATCTCGGCTTGAAGTTCCTGGATCAGCTGCAAGATGAATCCATGAGCATCCGATTTCGGCGAGAGCATATTTTTAAGGCTGATCCGGGGCATGCGAATTAAGAAGTTTTCTCAAATTAGAATCAAAAATCAATTGGACGGCATCAACCGGTACAATCACAAGGCCAGGACCTCCCTGGCTTTGGCCAGCAGGGTTTCAGGATTGAAGGGTTTGGTCATATACAAATCGGCTCCGACTTCCTGACCTTTTTGCCGATCCAACTCCTGTCCCTTCGCGGTAAGCAATACAATATAAACTTCATTCAGGCCAAGTTCTTTTTTAACCCGCCTGCACACTTCAATGCCGTTCATCTTTGGCATCATCACGTCGAGGAATACAAGTTGTGGCTTTTCATTGCAGATCAGATCCAATGCCTCTTCGCCATTGACAGCGCTTAGAAAATGTACGCCTTCATCTTCCAACTCTTCAAGGGTTTGTTCTATCAGCATGCGAATATGTGCTTCATCATCCACAATCAGGATTGTACTCATAATTTGAATTTTGACCAGGATTAAAGGATTCGTGGATTTCAGGATTCTTTATTTCAATCATCAATAGAATAATAGGTCAGGCTAATCATATTTTCCAATCCATTCGAACTAGGTTTGGCTCATCCTGCAGGAAAATTCTTGCCTGATATTATTGATAGATTAAGAACAGCACATTTTCCAGTCCTTTTTCAAAACGCAGTGATTTTACAATCTCCTGCTTGTCGGAAAAAACACTATTTAAGATAATAATATCCGGTTGCGTTGAAATCGCCTTTTCCACCAATTCCTTTCCGTCTGATTCCACAACCTGGTAGCCCTTTGCCTGCAGTACTTCGGCAAGGGTTCTCACAATCACACTGTCTTCGTCAACGACCATCACCCGCTTTTTCGATTTGCCCTGCTCCAATAAATGACTGATTTCACCAAATAATAATCCGGTATCAATGGGTTTGGTCAGGTATCGATCAACTCCTATCCTGAATCCGCGCGATTTATCCTGTACGATCGACAGAATGATGATCGGAATGTCCATAGTGAGTGGATCGTTCTTAATAATGGCTGCCACGTCAAAGCCATTCATTTCCGGCATCATCACGTCCAGGATAATCAGGTTTGGTCTTATGGTGCGGATTTTAGCGAGTGCCTCTTTCCCGTTTGAAGCTTCTTCAATCTGATAGCCCAATTCCCCAAGTTCCTGTTTGAGCAGGGATCGGATACCATCATCGTCATCCACCACCAGGATCGTGGCATTTGCATTCTGGATCGCTGGATGAGATTCTGCCACACGGGTTTTCAATTGCTGCAGCAGGTCGTTGAGCAGGATTGGTCCGGCAGATTTTTCTTCCGGCTTGATCACAGGCAACATGAAATAAAATGTGCTCCCCTTACCCAATTCACTTTCCAGCCAGATGGTTCCGCCATGATGTTCCACAATTTCTTTACAAATGGGCAGGCCCAGGCCGGTGCCCTTGGGCTTATCAGTAAGTGTATCGCCCACTACCTGCTTGAATTGTTCAAATACTTTATCATGGTCGCCGGGTGCAATACCAATTCCGGTATCAGTAATACCCACTACAATGCCTGCCGGTTTATGCCCAACACTACAGGTCACCGTTCCAGAATCAGTAAATTTTACGGCGTTAGACAAAAGATTCACTACAACCTGGATCAATTTGTCCCGGTCGCCGGAGATCTCAGGAAGATCTTTTTCAATCCTTCTTTCCAGGTGCAGGTTCTTCTGATCAAATAATGAGGATGTGGAAGCAATGGCCCTTTCCACTACTTCGGCCATATTCACCGATTCCAGATTCCATTCCATCTTGCCGGCTTCAATCTTAGCCAGGTCAAGCACATCATTGATCAGGTTGGTCAGGCGTTCCCCTTCGGCAATGACCACTTCCAGGTTTCCCGAAATCTGTTCAATGGCTTTTATAGTCTTTGGATCAGACTTATCTGTGATGGGGAATATTTTTTCTTCCAGTCTTTTCTTGGTGATCCTGGCGAACCCAAGGACGGAAGTCAATGGCGTGCGCAATTCATGACTCACGGTAGAAAGAAAAGCACTCTTCGCCGCATTGGCTTCTTCCGCATTCTTGCGTGCTGCATCTGCGTCTGTATTTGCCTGTTTCACTTCTTCGAAAAGCCTGGCCTTGCGGATGGCCACGCCTACGTTGGCTGCAATGGTAGTGAGCAAGTATTTGTCTTTTTCCGCAAATCGGTTCTCCTGTTCCGTGCTTTGGATGCTCAGCACCCCTATAATTTCATTGCTAACGGGAATGGGTACCCCAAGATAGGAAGCGGCGGGGAGTCCAATCTGGGAGACGCCGAGATCTGCACGCTGTTCATTGAGGTCTTTATTGATAAGCAGGGGTTCACCGGACAAAATGATCTTTGAAGTCAGTCCCTCCCCTAATTTAATCGGTTTCATATTGTCGCCATATTGGTAGGGAAAGCTGATGATTTTTGTTTTCTTATCCAGCAGCGCGAGGTAGACAATATTAGCTTTGAAAAGATCCCGCAACTGATTTCCCACCAGTTCTATCAAATCCTTCAAATCAGCCTGGCTCACCAGGGCCTGACTGATCTGGTTGATTGTCCTGAGTTCATCGGCCTGCTGCTTCACTTCGAGTGTCCTCGACTGTACTTTTTCTTCGAGCAACCTGTTTTCTTTGACTAGCGCAATGGAACGATATTTATTATAGCCAAAAATGGCTCCTATCAGTCCAAGAACATAGATGATATACATCCACCAGGTCTGCCACCAGGGCGGAAGGATGGTAAAATGGAATCTCGCTGGTTTGCTCCAATGCCCCGCTATATCCATGCTTCGCACAAGGAATGTGTATTCTCCTGGAGCAGGGTTCAAATAATTTTCCGAGGATGATTTGCTTGAGGGTGTGCTCCATTGGTTATCGATGCCCTGGAGCATGAAGCTAAAAAGTGTGGCATCCTGCCTTCCAAGATGCGCCTGAGTGAAATGAAATTGCAAATTGCCTGGATCATGAGGCATGACCAGGTTAACCGGCAAATTATAAGGCCCTGCGACGCTGTCCCAACTCATCCCGTGCCTGCTGACAAAGCCTGCGCGTTTAGGATTTTGCCCTTGAACATAAAAACTGTCTGCAGTCCAGATAGTGTCCCTCTCTTTAATTTTAAGCGAATTGGCAAAAAACTGGGCCTCATTCATCATAGAGAACCCGGTAACATAAGTAGGAGCAGTTGTTTTTTGTTCCCGTATTCCATTGAGGATAGTGATGCCTGCGTCACCCCAGATATACTCACCATTCCGTGTAATGATATTCGTGTTCCAATTATTGTTCGTACTCCCCAGTCCTTCAGAACCCTCCAGCAAGGACACTCTCCACATCGTGTCTCCCGCACTTTTACTATTAATTGCATTGGAAGGTCTGCGAGGAGTAATGATGTCCCCCTTATTGTGAGTGGCGACAATCATTTTCCCTTTATAGGGGATCATAGATGTAATATAATCATCAGACAAACCCTCCTTGGTAGAAATAGAAGTGATTGTTCCTGCTTTTTTGTCTGCTATACAAATTCCCTTGTCTGTGCCAATCCACATTCTTCCAAACTCATCCAACATTAACAATCTGTAACAAGAATCCCTGAGCCCAGCCCCCTGTGAGAGATTTTGAATTGTGCCAGTTTGCAGGTCAATCACATCCACTCCTTTGGAAAAGGTCGCCACCCATACATAGCCCATACTATCCGGGCGAACATCAAGGACATTGTCTTCGCTCAACCCTTCTTTAACTCCTGCATGCATTATTTTTTTATTGGCAAAGTCGATAAGGTCAACGCCACCCGCGGGGCCCGAAATCCAGAGGTTCCCTTTCTGGTCCCGGTAGGTACCATAAAGCGAATCACTGGCAAGTCCTTGGTTCTTTCCAAGATGCTCAAGCTTTTTTTGAGTAGGATAAATTCTGTCAAATCCCCCATCCGAAGTAATCCAGATCTCTCCGTTGACCTCCAAAAGATTCTGAATAAAATTGTCTGCAAGTCCATGCTTCTTGTTTAAAATCTTAGTTTGCTTCCTTGCCCTGTCCAGGATCTCAATGCCGTCAAGAGTATTGCCTGCGCCTACCCAAATTCTTCCTTCCGAATCTTCGAGAAGTGTTGAAAGTGATTTTGTTCCTACAGGTCGAACCATTTCGCCATGTTGACCAATAACACTGAGTCCTCCATTATAAGTTCCCACCCATACTCTTTGATTATCATCCAACAAAAAGTCAAGTATAAAGTCTTCAGGGACTCCGTCCTTTTCAAAAAAATATTTCAACAGCCCTTTCTCCGGATCCAGCACAGAAAGCCCATTCCTGGTACCCATCCATATCTTGTTTTTATCATCTGCAAGCAGGCGATAAGTGAGGGTATGATCAAACCCCTGAGCCTCGCCGTAATTCTTGATTGTATTCTTTTCCAGGTCTATCGATGTTACGCCCCCGTGCAGATATGCAACCCAGACCCTGCCATTCTTATCTCCCGTTATGGCTCTCAGCGTATCATTAGCAAGGCCATTTGCTTTCTTGAGATAAGTAATCTTGTCCCTTGCCGCGTTGATAATTTGCAGGCCTTCGATCGTTGACACCCAAATATTCTGTTTACCATCTTCATAGAATCCCCAGGCCCCGAGAGGCGAAGTACTTTTAATAGCGTCCAGGTTCTTGTATGAAAAGTTTTCGGGATCGATCACAATGACTGCGCCCATCGGAATGCGGTTAAGCCAGATCTTTCCTTTGTCATCCATTATCATTCTTGGAAGAGCCGGGAATATTGTGTGGAGTGCCGCAGAGTAACTATACGTTCCTGCACTTTGATCAATGAAACCTATTACCTGCTCGGTGATAAACCAAATACGACCCTTGTTATCCTGCAGCAGGTTTGCAATTCCTTTAGGAAGATCCGGATATAAAAGGGTGGTTTCACCGTCGAATTTATAGAGAGCTTTGTCAGAGCTTATCCATATCATTCCATGATTGTCTCTAAGCAAACTGAGTACAATCTTATCCGGCAGCCCCTGCGCCAGACCCACTTCGGAAATGGAAAGCGTGCTACCGGCCTTTTGCGAAATCCTTCCGGCTTTCGTCATGACAGGGGTTGGTAATACGAATTTCTTTAATTGAAGGGACTGAGTAGGAGTTTTTTCCAGGCTGAAGGTTTTCGAAGGCAGGGCCTTGAAGTCGACATGAACTTCTTCAGGCAGATTGGGAAGGCGCTTGAATCCTGTGGAATCGAAGGACTGAGTGGGTAGGGCCCCAATATCCAGTTTTTTAACTTCGGGATTTATGGCGCCTGACCTGACAACAGTCCAGGTCAGTTTCTTTGGTGCACTCAATTGCATCGGCAGGGTCACTGGTTGTGGATAGGCACTGTCACTGAACGGAAACGGCACCTCAACTGCTTGATTCTTACAGGACGCGAGAAGAATCAAAATGGAAAAAACAAACAGCGGAGAAATGGGGCGGGGGACTGATTTGCTCATAGATTCATAAATATAATATTTATCTAAAATACGGCCTTAATTTCTTGGGATGATCTGCGGGTAACGAGGATGAAGGTTGAATTGAAAGTGGTATAATGACGCAGGCGAATTGGAGAAGTTCGGCTAAATGGTCAGACCATTGCGGTCAGACCATTATAGGTCAGACCATTATAGTCAGACCATTCTGGTCTGACCAAAAGATCAATATAAAGATTTACAATATTTCAGAATTAGTGAAATCACCCTTTTAGATTAAGGGATTAGAAACCAGGATACCGATGGCCTATTGAAACCAGTTTCCTGTGACAAAAGCAAAAACGATCCGCTCAGAATACAAATCAGTAATTGTTTTCAATCCTTAGCCATTGTGTGGCCAAAGGGGGAAGATACCAGGGGTTGATCATTGGTCGGGAATAGTTCACAGTTGACAGTAGAGCAATTGAATATAGTACTCCCGGAGCCAAAGGCACGTTGAATCCTATGACCACTGATTTCAATCCTTTGCGAGGAGGTAGCAATTGATATTAAACCAACGGCAGATGCCGGTTTTCCCTTGATCGTTGGCTGATCAGACTTGGAAGTTGATTAATGACAGTCGGATAGTCATTATCTGGCATTCAGCGTTTTGCGTTCCGCCTGTTAAATACTCACTCATTCCCGCAATCTGAATGGTCCTTGCCACCACTTGTTAAATAATCTGATATCTTGGATGCAGTTGAAGAAATACTTTATATTAGAAGAGGTTTCTCCCTTAAACGCTCAAGATGTCTCAGCAAAGGCAACTCGCCGCCATCCTGTTTACAGATATTGAAGGGTATACTGCCCTGATGCAGGAGAATGAACACCGGGCAGTCGAGCTCATGAATCATTACGATGAAGCGCTCAACAGGCTGATTTTTCAATTCCATGGAAAATTATTGAACAATTATGGTGATGGCAGTCTTTGCACATTTGCCAGCGTAGCCAATGCGATGGATTTTGCTATTGAGCTTCAGAAGGATCTTCGAAAAGATCCGGTCGTTCCTCTGAGGATCGGATTGCACATTGGCGAGGTATTTATTGAAGGGGACAAAGCACTTGGTGATGGTGTCAATCTCGCCTCCCGCGTTCAATCTCTTGGACAAGCCAATACCATTTTATTTTCCAAAGAGATCTACGACAAAGTCAAGAATCGTCCCGAACTCAAAGCTGTTCCTCTTGGGATTTTTCATTTTAAAAATGTACAGGACCCCATTGAAGTATTCGCACTGGCCAATGATGGCCTGAGAGTGCCGCAGCGAAACAAGATGGAAGGAAAACTGAAGAAGCAGCCTGGCCAAACGAAGAAAAGAATTTTGGTTGCTTCAATTTTGGCACTGATTGCGTTCGCTGCTTTTCTTTACTGGGACCTTAAAATGAGAAAAAGATTTACAGGCACCGACAAATCAATTGCCGTTTTGCCTTTTAATAATATGGGTAATGATGCTGGAAAAGTATGGTTCAGCGATGGTATGACAGAGGAAATCATTACGAAGCTTTACAAAATCTCTGCACTCAGAGTCATTTCTCGCAGTGCTTCTTTTCTATATAGAGGGTCAAAACTTTCTCCGCAGCAAATCGGCGACGAATTAAATGCCGCTACAATCCTTACCGGTGCTGTTCAAATATTAGGGAACAGGCTGAAAATATTTATTGACATGGCTGACGCAAATACAGGAGATCAGATCTGGGCTAGTCAAATTGATGGGGATACCAGTGAACTTCTTGAGCTCCAAACCCATGTGGCAGAATTGATCGCCGGGCACCTCGACACAAAATTGAGCGAAACTGAAAAGGAGGCAGTCGCTAAAAGACAAACCAATGACCTTGAAGCGTATGATCAATACCAGCAGGGTCGTTATTATTGGTACAGGCGAAATCAAGGAGACTTATTGTTGGCCATTAATTTTTTCAAAACTGCGATTAAGCTTGACCCGCACTATGCAAAAGCATATTCCGGACTTGCAGATTGCTATTCCTTGTTTGGATATTTAAGTACCATGAGACCTTCTGACGCCTTCCTTAGGGCAGAAAGATATGCAGATACTGCCCTTCAGCTTGATTCCACCCTGGCAGAGCCCCATGTCTCAAAAGGTTACGTTCAATTCTATTATTATTGGAAATGGGCAGATGCTGAAAAAGAATTTAATGAAGCAATAAAACTCAATCCCCAGTATGACTGGTCATTTGATGCCTATGCCTATCTGCTGACTGCCACTGAAAGATTCCCGGAGGCACAGGATAAGATAAAAAGAGCCCAGGAATTGGCGCCAAGATCGCCGACCTTTTCGACGGATATGGGTTTCAGTTATTACTATGATAAGAAATATAAAGAAGCAAATGACGCATTGAATACTGCACTATCTTACGGTAGCAAGGGTCCCCTTACTCATGTCTGGCTTGCCCGAGTATACCAGGCGCAAAAAAAATACCCCGAAGCAATCATAGAGAATCAGAGAGCGCTGACATATATTCCGGATTGGGCTCCCGGTCTCGCCGGAATAGCATATATAAATGGAATAACAGGACAGAAAGCCTACGCCGATTCCATGTTGAATTATATGTCTGCACTTTCTTCCAAAAAATATATGACCCCATATGCTTTTGCACTGATTTATACAAGCCTTGGGAACAAAGACAAGGCTTTCGAATATCTTGAAAAAGCATATGAGGACAGGGCAAATTGGCTGGTATGGCTCAAGCTTGATCCAAGATGGGATCCCATCCGGTCTGACAAGCGCTATGAAGCATTATTGAGCAAAATCGGGCTACCGAAAACTGCAACAGTTACCTCTGCGCAATAGCGTGATGAAGAATACACATTCAAAGCGAAAGGTGTGTAATAAACTTAAGCAGTTCCTCCTTTTTGTTTCTGGATACAGGCGCCGTGATCTCATCCGTCAATACGAGGTATCCGCCATCTCCCCTGATATATCTCACTGCATATTGCAGATTCACAAGAAATGAATGGTGTACTCTGAAGAAAGGAGGCATGTCGAGTAATTCTTCAATTTCTTTCAAGGTCCTCGAAACGAGCATTTGTTGTCCGTTGTTCAGTCGTACTTTGGCATAATTACCGCTACCCTCGCAAACTACAATATTGTTTAGCGGTACCAGCTCATATCCATGTATTGTCGGAAAAGCAATTTTTTGAAAAGATAAATCATTCTTTCTGTCGGCATGGGATAGCAAGGCGTCCAGTTGTTTGAGTCTGTCGCGCTGTGAGCGTTGCAGATAAGTATCCACAGCTGCACGCAATTCATCTTTATCGATGGGTTTAACCAAAAAATCCAGGGCGCCGAATTTGATGGCGCGGATGGCATGCTGGTCAAATGCTGTGGTGAAAATGATATCGAAATTGATCTCCTTTAAATATTCAAGCATATCAAACCCACTCATTCCCGGCATTTCCACGTCGAGAAAGATGAGTTCGGGTCGAAGCTCTTTGATCTTTTGCAATCCAGATTCCGCACGGTTGCAAACGGCCAGCACTTCGATCTCGGGGCAATATTGCTTTAGCTGCCATTGCAGGCTTTCACAACAATGCGTTTCGTCATCTATTATTAATGATCTGATCATGATGTTCGCACAATTAAAGTTAAACAAATTTTACAGGGATCCTCAGATGTACTGCAGTACCAGTATTCATTCCTTTTTCATCCTTAAGATCTTCTATATAGAATCCCAGGGACTCCCGGTGAAGCGGGTCTGCCAGTTCCAGGCGATGCCTGGTCAGCAGAATTCCCAAAGATTTCTTTCCATCCTTGCTCTTGTCCTTCGCCAAAGAAAGACCAGCTCTTCCCTACCCCATTATCCGTGATTTCACAGTGCAGGATTTCATTTTCGAGAGTCAGCGCAATCTTTATGATCCCATTGCCATCCAGCCTTGGATGCAGCCCATGCCAGATGGCATTTTCAACAAAGGGCTGAATCAGCAGGGAGGGAACCATGACTGATTGCTTATCCTTTTCACTGCAAAAGATCTCATACCTGAAAGGGATCTCAAAGCGAATGGCTTCAAGATCCATATACAACTGCAAACTATTCAGCTCATCTTCCAACAAAATAAACGGCTTTCCTGATTCTTCCAAAACCTTTCGGATCAGCTTGGCAAATTTGGTCAGGTAGTCCGCTGCCCTGTCTGCATCATTGCGCACGATGAAGCGATTGATCGAATTCAGGCAATTGAAGATAAAATGCGGATTCATCTGCGCCCTAAGCGCTTTCATTTCGAGCGCTGATTTTTGATGCATTAATTCGGTCTTCGATTTTTCCGCTTCCAGTTTCTGGATCTGCAATTCATTTTCGGCCAGCTGCCTTTGCCTGGCTTCATACCTACGCTTCAGCATGATATTGCGGAAAAGGATGAATGCAAAGACCAGCAGCACTCCAATGCTCCCCACCAGGATATTCCTTACCAGGGATTCTTTTTGCAATCTGATATCCTGAATCTGTTTCTCCTTATTCATATTGGAGATCTGCTGGTCATAGGTATAACTCTTAAAATTTCCCTTTACCTGGTCATTCAGCATGGCCTCTTTTTCGAAGGAGTATTTCCGGAAATAATAATTTGAACTATCGGTGCGGCCCATCCGCTCATAGACGAGGGAAAGCACCTGGTATCCGTCTCGCATGAATTGCCTTTGCTTAGAACTTTCTGCAATGTCCAGCCCTTCCCTGGCAAATTGGATGGCTTGCGGAAATTCGCTCAATCCCAGATGAGTTTTCGAAATGTCGATCAGGGTTCGGGCGACCTCATTTACATGATGGTGCCTGCGATGGGCTTCCAGGCCTTTCTGAAAATAGTCCAGCGCCTCGCGAAAATTTCCCTGGGCAAAATAATATTCGCCAATACTTACCCAATAAATATCCTGTAGTGCTTTGTTGGAAGGTTTAAATTTTTGATAGTAGAACCAAGCCGAATCGTATTTGTAGCTCCGGGTGAACAACTCGGCATACTCCATATTGAACCAGATATCCATATCATTCCGGATCCTCTCATCCTTGACCTCCTCATCACTCATTTCGTAAACTTTCCTGTAATATGTCATTGCGTTGGGATAGTCTTCAATCAGTTTATACAATTGACCCAACCACCAAAGTGAGTTGGCTATCCAGAATTTATTGCCGGCCCTCTGCGCGATTTCATATAACCTCTGTGCAAATTCAAAGCTCTTATCATAGTTCCCACTCTGCCGATTAAACGCAAATTTTTCTGCCAGCGCAGAAAAGATCTCATTCTGATCATTGTTGGCTGAAGCGACTTCATAGAAATGATCGCTGAATACCATCGCAGAATCGAGTTTTCCCTCATCAATCGCAGCATGGAAGAGGTATGCATATAATTTGTCAATTCCTTTCTTATTCCCTGTTTGGTCAAAATAACCTAATGATTCTTCTCCAAATTGTCTCGCCGTAAGAATATCATCATCAAAATGTTTAGCAATCTGGCATTTTCTCAGATAGGCAACGGCCATTCCATGGAGATAATGAATAGCTGATGCGGCTTGCAATGCCAGGTCAGCATAATAGCTGGCAGAGTCTTGGTTGGATTTCAATATGTACAGTGCTGATCTTTCATTCATCAGGTCAACATGAGCGCTATCACCCGACACGGCAATCGGCAGTTTTGATCCCGCCTGCCCAAAGGAAAGAAGGGCACAAAAGAAAGAAAACAGAAACAAGGTAGATCTGCCCATGAATAGATGTGGAAGATGATAAAAACGGGATGAAAATCCTACCCGGCGTGGAATAGTCATGGATTCAGGTCGGGCCTTAAATGATTTGCAGAGCCTGACCTACAAATTTCTTCAAAATATATTCTTCTTCCAAAATTGGCCCCACCAAAAGGAGAAATCAGCAAACAAAATACTTAAACAGCTTCATATTGACTGTAGGTTCCGGGAATGATTGTGTAGATGGCAGAAATATACATTTCTTTCGGGGATCTTTTACAGGATGGAAACGCCGTTCTCTGCATTTAAATGGATCCAGGAATCAAAACTCTGGGGGTTGTTGCGCAGTTACCCCATAAAATGAAGGCATCATTTGAATTCGTCGGTCAGATCAATCCCAAATTAAGCCGCTTCCACCTTTTCAATCAGTTCCTTTGTGGCCATGATTCCTGCACTATCATCGAGGTATTTGGCGTCTTTTGTATACATTTTCATTAATCCGCCTTCATATTCGACACTGATCCATCCGGAATAACCTGATTTTTTGATTATGCTGAACATTTTCTTAAAATCCGTCTCTGTATCATTCCCATTTTCACCAAATACATGGGTCTTTGCATGAACTCCTTTTGCATAGGGCATTAATTCTTCAATGCCCTTGTATCGATCATATTCTTCCAGGCATTTTGTTCCCATCCATCCTGCAATGTCATTGGTCGCTGGCTTGGTGCGGTTGACGCAGAAATTGCCAAAATCAGCCAATACCCCGGCATGCGGATTATTCATTTTCTTCATCAGGGCAGCAAGCCAGGCACCATTGCATGAAATGCCGACATGGTTTTCAACGATGATGTCCACATTCCCTTTTCTTCCATATTCAATCAATGTGGTCAGACTTTCAGCAGCTGCCTTTTCTACTTCATTTGGATCGCCATCCCCTTCGACATTCACGCGGATCATCGTACAACCGAGCGTTGCCGCCGCATCGATCCATTTATAATGGTTTTCCACTGCCTTGGCTCTTTCTTCCGCGTTCAGAGATCCCAATACACCTTCCGAATCGACCATGATCCTCAAATTATAACATCCATTATCGGCCGCGCGTTTTTTTAATTCGGCCAAAAATGCTTCGTCCTTGGCCTTCGTTGCAAAAAACATAGAGCAATAATCCAGACCGGTAATGCCATAGCTCTTCGTTTTTGCCGCAAAGTCCAATGGGTCCAGTTGTTTGGTCCAGAATTCACTCGCGAGCGAGAATTGGGATAAGGCAAGTTTATACCCCGAAGCCCTTTGACCGGCATTTAGATAAGTAGGCAATGCTGCCACCAGTCCTGCTCCAGCAATTCCCATGGCTGTCTCAGTCAGAAATACTCGCCTGGATTTATTCATATATAATACTTATAGCTTTACTTAATAGACTTTACAAAATGAAGGTAGGAGATAAAATTCTAATTCGCTTTCTTTCCAGAAATTGAGAAGAAGTCTTTCTTATTTTAGTTTTGCAACTGCCGAATGAGATTCAGTTTGAAATGCAGAGCACTATCCTGTCAGGATGAGAGTAGAAACAAACGATGGGATGGGTAACGAAGTGCATGCCTGTTGATAGCTTGTAGGAGTAATGCAGGGAGAAGAAAAGTAAAACCTGCAAGCCAATTCTCTGTCAGGCGCTAACTCCTGCTTCCAAAAATGAATAGACACACCTTAAGAATATATAGTCGCAAATATTTCCTTTTCGAAGTTTTGGTGCTAAAATACACCTAAAGAAACCAGGGCATTCGCGAACCCTCATCGTCTCAGCGCATGGGATCAAAACGTTCATCAGTAAATGGTTTCCTGCGAAAACTGGCGCTGATTATTCATGAATAATGAAACGATGATTACTTTGTTTTTTAGAACATTCTTAAATCTGAGCGGAATGACATTCATGCCCTGGTTTAAGTTTAAGGTTTTAGACAGCAAGGGATGGCCCACCATATCATATAAGGCAACTGCTCCCTGGCAGGGTTTATCGCTTATACATACCAGTGAAATCCCATCTCCCGAATGGTCTCTGACTAAATAGAATCTTTTTTGCATTCCTGACTTGGCATTGACTTCAATAATATTGGAGTATATCGTCCCTCCATCTTTTGAAATACATTGAATTCGGTAAAAGCCATTAGCCTTATCAGGATGCATGTCCCTGAATGTGAAACTGCGGGTGCCTGAATCCCCCTGAGATGAATTTTGGATGCTACCGATGGGGGCAAAATCTACTCCGTTCGGGGATCGATCAATAACAAAAAATTCAGTATTTGCCTGAGCAATATTCTCCCAGCTCAATAATACGGACTGGTATTCATATACACCCCTCAGGTTCATATACTGGCCGGTAAGTACGATGAAGTCCCAAATACTCAAGGGTTTTATTGCAGTATCCTTACAGCCATTTCTTTTTTCAGTAACGATCAATTGATAAGTTCCCCAGGCTGTATCAGTCATTGGACTCTGGACGTTGGAGGTAAATGAATTGGGTCCACTCCAATCCCATAGCAATCCCTGTGAACCACCAAAAGGTGTCATATAATTACTCGCAGCAGTGTCGCCGCCGATTAGTTGCAGATAAGAATAATTGGAACCAACGGTGGCCTGAATGGAAGCAACGGGTCGCAAAGTATCAATAGGAATAACAACTGTATCAATCCTGGTAATAGGACAATCTATTGCCGGGGAGGCTTTCACTATATATGTCCCTGGTTTATTAATATTGATCTGGGAGCTATCCGTATTTGATCCGGAAATATTTCCATTCATCGTTTGCCAGGTATAATACCCAACGGTCGAATTATTTGTGACCTGAATGGTTCCGGCCGGCCGATTGCAACGCAAGGTATCAGGCTGTAATGAGTAATCCATGACAGGTTCCCTCAGGAATACCAGTGGCTCAACAAAATCCTGCATATTGGACACGAAAGAATTCGACGATCTCGACTTGAAAAAAATGCTTGAGAAAAGGGATGAACAAGGATTCAATCCGATTGCTGCGTATAATGCCGGATCAAGACCAATCCTCGTCAGATTTAATCCGATTTCTATAAGTTGTAATGATAGATACTGTGTGCCCCAGTTTTTTGTCGATTGCTCTGTTCCCCATGGAGTGGATTCCGTGGTATCCTGCGTTGCCGTCGCAGAGTAATTCGCAATGCCGGCTCCAAAACCCGTGCTGCCCGATTTTGATAAAATGGATGCATATCCATAGGTTGGCGTTGCGCCGTCGAAATTTGGGCCGAAGTTAAAATAGCTAGGTATTACTGTTGAATATGTGGTCTGGCTAACCCAGATACGAAGATCCACAACGGGAGCAGCTCCAGGAGTATAGTTGACTGCAACAATCATGTCACCCGTCTGAGTAATATTCCCGCTGGCATCAAACAGCCATTCTGTATGGCCGGCGCTGGTCCCGGCTGTCGTAAATACACCAGTCGCGGAGTTATAGGTAAGGGGCAGTTTATATAATTCTATATCAAAGTACCTCGATCCCGAAGTTCCTACTGTTGACACACCTGTAAAAAACCAAAGGGAATCATATACGCTGGTACCATCCCTTCGCATATGTGCATACACGTCGAGCAAATCGTTTTTGTCGGGAATATTAGAGGTCCCACCATTCCACGCAGATGGGTTCTCTCCATTTTTTGCAGCATTGGTAAAAATAGTTGAATCGAACAAGGGACTGGTTGCAATAAAGTCCCTGCCGTACACCGCATCGAGCCAGAGTTTTCCATTTATCTTAGAATAAAGCGGAACAGACATTCTCCTGTTGAATCCCATATTTGACCACTCCTTGCAGGGCTGCCAAATAAGATGAAGCATTTGTGGTATCAATTACAGAAATAGTACCAGGTGTATAGGAAAACCAATCATCGGACGGAATTAATCCTGTGAGGGGCCCATATTTCACGTAGTTGGCACGAGTATCGCCATCTATGCCGAAATAGGCATTTATTCCTCCATTATTCAACTGGGCAAGGACCGGCAACGGCATGAATGATATAATGTGAAAAAGTACTCCTAAGTAGAGTTTTTTCATATTCGTACGGATTTTATGTTATCACACAGGATGTTGGTTCACGTTAATGCCTAAGCATCAACTACATCAAAATGTATAGAAGTATAACGCTTAATGCGAGGAAAAATTACTATAAAATACTGAGTCTCTTCATAATGCATTGAAAATTAATGATCAATTTCTCACCAATTTTTAGCCATGGCTACCAGGTCATAACGGCTCCTTGAATCAAGATTGGTCAAAGAAGAAATATTAAAGTAGAGTCATTGTTATACTTATTGGACAAGAAAGGCATTTGAATATATTTAAATTGCCTTAAATATTAAATAAATTACTTATCCAGAATTCTGTCCTATTTATCATTGATCTGGAGTTGGTAGAAGAAGCTTTTCCAATGCTTTCCTCTTTGAGAAGAAAAAATCGATGAATCACTTATAATTCTATGAATTAATAGTTCAATGTTTTCGAATTTTACTCTAAATAAATATTGTCTTTATGGATCGTTACCTGATTATTTCCAACCACACAGCGGAAGATTGCAAAATGGCTGTCCAGCATTTTGCAAAATATAATGCCGGATTTCTCACCCATTTTGAGTGGGGATGTAATGACAATGATCACAGGGCCTTTGCTTTTGTCGATGCTGACAGTCATGAACAAGCGCTGCTCGCCGTTCCTCCCTTACTCAGGTCAAAAGCGAAAGCCATAAAAGTGGTGCAGTTTACTCCCAAAAATATGGGCCCGGCTGCCCATAAATAAAGCATGTGATCCTGAAATTTCCACTTTTTGCACGAACCATGAAGCAGGCGGCCCCGTTTGCATGACTTTATCACCGAAAATTTTCCTGGATTAGATCATCTATTTGCGAATTTGAGACAACCAAATTTTGCAATAATTGCAAAATATCCCATTCATTTTAGTGGATTTAATAGATAGCCATGGGCCTGACCATGGAATTTGCATTTAATGCCCCGACTGGTCAGATTTGGGCCCATATTTCGCGGGAATCGCATTTACCCTTTACCAAAACCCAAAATGCGATTAGCAATCGCGTGAAGTGCTGATTAGATTAGCATTCGAAACAGCCACTAACATTAACTCCTAAACCAAGCAGAGATGAAAACAAATACACCATTTTACCTTAGTTGCAGTATCAAATTTTGCAGGCAATTTTCATTTCTTTTCGCTTCCGCTTATTGGATCGGCGCACAAACCAGGCTGGCAAATATTCCCTCCTGTATACGGGAGGCCCCCGGAGGTATGTTTCAGAATCTCCGCAAAAGATGGTTTGCCTGCCTATTAAAAAAACTGGTATCCATACTCGTTAGGTCACCATTCAAATCCCAAATACTGCAATTGGTCCAGGTAGATCTTCCCGACAAGGAAGATGGCGGAATGATCCTGGTCACTTGTCACACGCCATGGAAAAGACTGCTCGTACGCTGGGTGCACGAACACCAATATGCCTGGATCGTCGATACCAATGAGTCACTTGAAAGAATGAAACGCATGCGTCGGCACCGAAAAGGATACAATGAATGGCGGCATGTGATCAGGCATCTGCGTATGGGCGGCAGGATCATCATTGCCGCAGATGTGTTCAATAAACTAAAGAATTGCCCTTCGGCCGTGATGGGCAAATCGGGAAACCTTTCCCTCCTGCCTGTCCGGCTGGCCAGGATGGCGGGGGTTCCCATGGTCACGGTAGTGCCCGAGCTCAGAGAAGACACCATACATATTCACCAGGGTCCCCGATTTGATCAGGGAATGCTTGCCGGTGATCCGCATGAATTGATGCAAAGTATTCTTGGATTCTTTGAAGGAGAAATAAAGAGGAATCCCGCGATCTGGTCCTATATCGTAAACGATTCGCTTCTAAAATTCAATAAGAAAATTATAGAATAAAAATATCCTGATAACCTTTAACTCCCGGTTATGAACAAGAGCTATAAAAGATTCTCCATCCGACCCTTATCCAAATTAACAATCAGGATGCCCAAACAGAAGGTCAGTGCCGTATTGATCACTTATAATGAATCTTCCGACCTGCCGGCTACACTGTCCCGATTGAACTGGTGCGATGAAATTATTGTGGTAGACAGCTTTAGTGAGGATGGAACGGACAAAATTGCAAGGGAATTCGGATGCAAACTCATCCAGCGAACTTTTACAAGTTTCGGAGAGCAAAAATCATTCGCTGTGTCCCAGGCAAAAAATGATTGGATCCTGAGCCTGGATAGCGATGAGTGGCTTACAAGGGATTTGATCCTGGAAATTTGCCAAGCAATGGAGGACCCGGGAGACTTTCATGCATTTGCTATTCGATCAAGTCTTTTTTTCCGAAATCAGCGCTTCCGCTATGGACATGAATCGGCAAGACCCGTAGTCCGGTTATTTAATAAAAAGTTCGGACATATAACAAATGATCGTGTGCACGAACAGATCCAGGTGAAAGGAAAGATCAAAAGATTAGAAGGCCTTCTCTTCCACAATAGCATCAGGAATATTGATCAGTTTCTTTCAAAGTTTGGCATGTATACGGCCTGGTCCGCCGAAAAGTACTGGGAACAAGGCAGAAGAAAGTCAAAGTCCTTGATCCTGATTTCCATTCCCTTCTACTTCTTTAAGTATTATTTCCTGGAGAAAAACATACTAAATGGGTTCAACGGATTCTATTGGTCAGCATTGATGGCCTTCTATCATTTTGTGAAATACCTTCAACTGGAGGACAGATTTGAAACAACTGCAGAAGAATCCTCAACAATAGGAAAAAATTTTGTTCCTAAACAGAACAGGGATGAAACCATTTCGATTGCAAAATAAATCACCGTGAATTCTTTTCCGAACCATATCCTCCAAACATCATCACTCGTTTCTGTCGCCATGGCGAGTTTTAATGGAGAGAAATATATAAGTCAGCAGTTGGAAAGTATAATCAATCAATCCTACACCAACTTAGAAATTGTCATAACTGATGATGCTTCCTCAGATTCTACATTGGACATCATTAAAGGATTTCAGAGCAAATTTGACTTCATCAGATTATTCAAGCACGAAAAAAATTTGGGGATTACGCCGACTTTTGAACATTCATTCCGACAGTGCCGGGGAGATTATATTACCATCTGCGACCAGGACGATATTTGGGCATCCAACAAAATTGAGTTTCTTGTAAATGCGATGAAAGATGAAGATATGGTCTACTCCAATTCAGAATTGATAGACAGGCATGGCCATTCTATGAATTTGCAGATCAATGCCCTGGCGAATCTTCGCTCTTTTTATTCAGGAATTCCATTCCTGGTAGGTGTTTGCCTGCCAGGGCATACCATGTTATTGAAAGCTGAATTTCTGAAATCTATATTGCCCATTCCAGTTGAGATCATTTATGACCGTTGGATTTGCTTTTGCGCAGCAGGTAATAATGGAATTAAATATGTAGATAAGCCCCTGGTCGGATATCGCCAGCATGAATCCAATTCATTCGGGGTTGGAAAATCCAGGAACAAGTCAAAGAGAAAGACGAGACAGGAAAGATTTGATCAGAAGCTGCAGGAATTGAAACTTTTTGGAAACGCACCTATCCAAAACAAAGAGACAAAACAAATGCTCAAAGAATTGTTGGCATTGTTTACCCGGACAATAAGCATACGTCGCAGTATCTACTTCTTCAAACATAAGAACGAACTCCTTGCCATCAAGAAGAGAAACCGTCTGAGAAAACTCCTATTTTGCCTGAAAATGTTCTTTAAGCCCTGCTATTAAAAGAAAAATAATGTAGGCTTTTCTTCATCTTGATTTCAATTATTATTAGCAAGGAATATAGTTGGCTGGGCAAAGGAAAACGCTGTGGAGCGCTGGCCCCACCCCTGCCCTTCCCGCCAGCTGGCGGGGAGGGAGAATTTAATTGTGTGAGTATACGCGATTGCTCCCCTCTCTTTTGGAGAGGGGTTGAAGGGAGAGCTTGCAGGGTTAGGGACCACCAATCAGCTCTGCGGCGATAAGTATTGCGCGAATGCATAGCCCTCAATGCCTGCGCTTGTTCTGACCAGCCACCACTGGTCACTGGTTTTGCTCACCAGGTCCACGATTTCTGCATGGGCCGCTTTGCCTACAATGGGTTGATCTGTTCCTGGTCCTTTCCTGATATTCAGGTTTGATTTTTCTGTCGTAACGACTGCCTTCCCGCCAGGAACCATGGAAGAAACATTCACATTCATGACCACATCACCGGAACGGAAGTCCGGGTCCAGTTTCTCGTACACATTCCACATTTGATCCTTTGCTGCTCCTGTCGGGGCCTCGCCGTCGATATATAGTACATTATCCTGTACCCTCGCAAGGAATTTTGAAATGCCAACGATCTTGGCAGTATCCAATAGTTCTTTATATTTTTCTTCCAGTACCATAGTTTGTTTCCTCCATTTTTATTTTATAGTCAGTTTGTTATCAATTTTTTTAGGTTTGAGTGTGTTCAGACTCATCATCAATTTTTTCAGATCAGCTTTTTTGATTTCGCCTGTCAGCGTGATGACTCCGTCCTGAACTGAAGCTTTTACGCCAGGATAATCCTTGGTCGCATCCGTTACGCCTTTTGACAGTGGATCATCCGCCGCGATGACTACAGGCGCAGGCGCGGGTGGCGGAGGAGTGATCGTACAATTGTTGATGACCTGTTTTACTCCTTTAATCTTTCCAATCAAAGACTCGACTGTTGACTTGGCCATTTCATCTTTACATTCGCCCGTCAGGGTGACCACGCCGTCTTTCACGGCCGCCGCGATTCCGGAAAGATCTTTGTTTTCCAGAATGGTGGCATCAATGGCCGACTGGACCTTTGCATCGCTTTCTCCGCAGGACGTAAGCAGCATCCATGGCAGGATGAAAACCAAGATGGTTCCCAGTAGACTGAATTTCTTCTTCATAGTTTTTAGTTTATTATTTTATTAGTGAAAGAAATGACAAACTGAAAATAGATCGATCTACGTAAAAAGATAGGGAGCTGATTGCGTCGTAAACTCTATTCACAACATTTCTTCAATCAGGGGGAAACTGCTGGCTTAATCAGAAAGGGCGGAAGGGAGGTTTTCAAGATGGTCAGACAAATCTACGCTTTGTATGATCTACAAAAAAAATCTATGAACAAGTACAAGATGTGAATGTGGTCTGCAAATATTGTGCCCCTATTCCATTTGATTTGGTGGCCTGGCAGACACACATGATTGTTCCTTTACGCGCAATGATCAATTGTAGTTTTACTATGGCCAGCTTGAAAGACATTCAAACCGGCACTTGAATCACAAACTCCGTTCCCCCACCCTCAGTGGTCAGGATGCTGATATCTCCTCCATGTGCTTTGATAATATCGTAGCTTAAGGATAAACCCAGGCCCGTGCCCAGACCCGTAGGTTTTGTAGTAAAAAAAGGTTGAAATATTTTATCCACAATTCCCTGCGGAATGCCGGTCCCATTGTCTTTGATCCTGATCTCCACCCTGTCATTCCATTTCTTTGTTTGTAGCATAAGGATGGGCTCATATCCATCGGTGTTTCCAATGGCTTTCTTTTTCTCCGCCATCGCATAAAATGCATTATTAAACAGATTGAGCAGCACCCGGCCAAGGTCTTGAGGAATAATATTTATTTTCTCAATGGTGGGATCGAATTTAGTTTGCATAGAGGAATTAAAGCCTTTGTCCTTCGCTCTGAAACCGTGGAAACTAATCCTCAGGAATTCATCACAAAGGGAATTGATATCTGTTGATTCCCTGATGCCCCCTCCCTTCTGCGAATGCTGAAGCATGCTTTTCACGATCGAATCTGCCCTTTTCCCATGAAAATTTATTTTTTCCAGATTCTGCCTGAGATCGCGCGCAATGGCTGATGATTCCTTTTTATCATCCAGATTTAATGATTTATCCAACTCATCGATCAGCTCGGTATTTACTTCGGAGAAATTATTGACAAAATTCAGGGGGTTCTGGATCTCATGGGCGATACCGGCAGTGAGTTCTCCCAGGGAAGCCATCTTTTCAGATTGAACCAACTGGGCTTGGGTAGTCTTCAGGCTGCTGAGAGCTTCTTCGATTTCCTGCTTTTGCTTTTGCAGCAAGATATTTGCCTTTTGCTTCTGGCGGTTATTACGGTAAAGAATAAACGCAATCAGGAGAAAAACGCCAAGCGCAGCCAGCAGGGCATAGTACCTGACCTGATTGGCCAATCTTTCTTTGGCAGCATTGATCTCTCTCTGTCTTTGTTCTTCAGAATAATCAATGGATTGAAATTGACGAAGTTTAGACTGACTAAAAATACTGTCATTCGCAACCTTCATTGCCATAAGGTATTTAACCACACTATCAGGTTTATGTTCTGATTCAAATGCCTGCCAGAGCACATTTGCCGATTGCAATGCATAATGCGTGAATTGATTTTTTTTACAGGTTTCATAAGCGAGACTGGCATAATAAATACAGGAATCCATGCTGCCAGATTTTCGGAAATGCTGTGCCAGGCTGATATAGAGCCTCATCAGATAATACCCTCTGTCTCGCCGGGGCTTTTGTAAATAAAATCGAATTCCCTCCATGTAGTAGGCTTCTGCTTCTTTGTCATTGCCTAATGTATCAGCCACTGTGCCGATAAAGGCAAAAGTTAGTGCGTAGGAGGGAATGGTAGTATCATACCATTTCATTCCTTTCTGCACATAGAACAAGGCCGAGTCTGGCATTCCCAATCCCAAGAAGCTCATGCACGCATTTGTGTATGATGCAGCAATTCCTTTCAATGGCCTACCGGCAGCCAATTGATATTGTTCAGCAAGTCTATGCTGCTTCAGGGCTTCCGGATAGTTTTCCATGATCCGGTAGACGAATCCTAATGTTTGATGTATCCCTGCCATGGTTTCAAATCTTTCCTTTGGTAACTGCTCTGCAATTTTTAGCGCGTTCAACAGCATCTCCAGCAACTTTGAATAATCACCAATATTGCCATAAACTGCAAAAAGTCTCGTGTAGGCGTGGATTTGACCGATTAAATTATTTGTTGATTGTGCCAGTTCCATTGCCCTGGCCGCGTAGGCCAAAGAACTGTCGTGATTATTGGAAGCATAAGATTCCTCCAGGCGGGTCATCAATTCTACCCTTGCAGAATCTGATTTTGCATTACGGAGTTCAAGTTTAAGGCTATCTATTACGGGATCTTGGGCCCTGGACTTCCCGGCAAGCGATAAGAGACAAAGAAATAAAAGCAGAAGCCTCATCTGAATACAAATTTAATCCCAAAGAATCCTTAACCATCGCCATATGCATTGCCGGGCGTTCATGCAAGTTCATGTTTTTTTGATGTAAAGTTTAAATCAGCGAAGAGAAATCCCGACAATAAGGGATCACAGGGTTTCTGCTCTATTTCTGATTGAGCAGAATCGAAGGGATGATTAACTTAGGGTAATGAAGAAAATGTCCCTGGTCGAATTCAAAGAATCGTTTGTCTCGCCTGAGCCACCTGAAGGATTGTCTGCTCATGCAAAAGCATTGTGGTTTGCAGGAAAGGGAGATTGGGAAAAGGCTCATGATATCGTGCAGGATCTTCCTGATCCTGCAGCCTCCCGGATCCATGCTTTTTTGCACAGGCAGGAGGGAGATTTGTCGAATGCAAGGTATTGGTATTCTAAAGCGGGTACGCAAATGCCATCACTGAACCTGGACCAGGAATGGGAAGAATTGGTCTCGTTCAACTTAGGATAAGATGCTTCAGGAGCATGTTCATATCTTCCTGATAAAAGATTTTTTAGTGGATTTCCACGAAGAAATATTCAAACTCAAAACTCAGGTTTTAAGTAATGGGGGAAGGAATTTTATAACAAATTTTTCAATGCTATGCAAGGGTTTTTTCTGCAATGTGTATAAAATTTAAGGCGTTGGTTTTCAGAATTATAGCAGAGGTTGTCGTACACTGAAAGGGGTGAGTGTAGGACAAGAAATGCGTCTGGAAATACGTGCAGGTTTGCACTCAAATTTTCTTTGTAATGTCGTTTCATCAACCAATTCCTCCGACTGCAATTAAATAGAATGTATTTTTGGAAGGCCTGTGGATTCAAAGATTTCCGCGGACTTAAGCATGGAAAAAATAAGAGATGCAGAAATGGAAACCGATCCTCGGGTGGATCTGGCCGTGGAAAGGACCTCACTTGCATTGGAGAGAACCCATCTTGCCTGGGTCCGGATGATGTTTAATATGATTACTTCGGGCCTTGCGATTGACAAGGGACTTGAAATAATAGCTGAGCAAAAATTGATTGGTCACAAAGCCCTCATCGGCCTGGCGAATACGGGTCACATTCTTGGTATCATCCTAACAGCATCGGGCACGCTATTATTGCTGGCCGAAACCCTACAGTTCGATAAGAGAAGCAGGCAACTGGCGGCCTTGAAGAAAGAGAAGTTTTTCCTTTTGTCCACCACTATGACCTTATCCATTCTCGTGATGCTGGTTGGACTTGCTCTAATTTATGTAATGATTTCTACAAACTAGTTCTCTAAAGCTTGCCCTAACTATTTTCAATATCTTATTCTCAAGCCAGCATTCAGGTTTAATTAAGCTTTTCCAGGAGGGCCTTGTACCTATCATCTGATCTGATGGAAACGAAGTCGTTGTCTTGTTCAACCTGCTGCCTCGATCCAAATCCAAGAGCAATCGCTTTATCCATCGCAGCAAATGCATTGTCCTTTTCGCCCGCTTTCGCATACGCACAGGCAAGATTGTAATAGTCGTGGATATTTGGTTGGAGGGCCAGCGCCTTCTCATAATATGTTGCTGCCTCATGATCCTTACCATTAGCCAATAACCGATATCCAAGGTCACCATAAAGACCCGCAGTCATCTTGCCGGTTTGGATAGCGGCTGCAACATATTTATCGGCCGTCTCATTATTATTTTGTCCATACGCGACACAGGCCATATCTACTAAAACCTGTGGGTTTCCAGGTTCGAGTCCATTCATTTTTTGATATACCGCCATGGCCTGATCAGGATGATTTGTTTCCCGCAAAGCATTGGCATAAAAAGAGAGTATCCGGGTATTATTGGGTTGTTCACTTACCATGCTCTCAAGAATACCAAGCGCTTTCGCAGGATCCATACGCAGGAGTCCAAACACATCCCTCATATTTGAATGCGGAAATGCCGGCGTTGGCATAGGATCCAATTGGATTTTCCAGAATGCAATGGTTTCTTTGATAATTCTTCTCGCCTGGTCATTGTCGGAATAAGCATCAAAAGCATGCGGCATGCCTGTGCCCATCATGATCGTCCAGGGTGCATTGTTCCTTAGTACTTCATTCCACAGCGAACCATATCCATTGCGCGCTGCATCGCCTTCGGAGACTACAAAAAGTACAGGAAGATCTTTGCGAAAGGGACCATTGGGAGTACCTCCATAATAGAGTACGGCCGCTTTTATACCGGGCGAAACTTTTTTACTCATCAAATAGCTCATGGACCCACTCACATTTGCTGAAGCCGCATATACACCCAGCTTCTGAGGATCAATATGATATTCCGGTCCTTTTTTCGCCAAAAAATCAAAAAGGCTACGGATCGATTCCTGTACATTGGCGCCATCGGCTTCCATTGAAATTCCTATATACCCATAAGCAGCCATCAACTTTGGCCAGCTCGAGTAGATTCCCCATGATTTGACTTTTGCTTGTCCGGGCCGATCTCCAATGGCATTCAAAAAAACAATTGCCGGTTTCAATGCATGCGCAGAGAGATTTGGCGGCGAATAAATATCAATATGAAGATCCCTCTTATCATCCTTAAAATAGGTCAGGTCTTTTTTAACCTGCACCTGTTTCATCGCAGGATCATCAAGCACGACGCCATAATAAAGCGGATCCAGGGAATTTTCTTCAGCCCTTTGCTGGGAATTGACTTTTTCTTTGCAGAGCAATAAGAGCATGGCCAGGCAGACCAGTCTATTAAACAATAATTTTTTCATATGCTTGATCTTTAATTGCTGTTTGACAATCTTTTTTCAGCATTGGATTGCAATCCCTTTTCATTTTCTGTAAGGGCAGATTTTTTTGCCAGCAGGCCCATGACTTTTGAAGAAGCCAGCTTCATATGTTCCTTGTCTCCTGCTCTTTCATATCCTTCAGCGAGGGAATCAAATAAGTTGGCATCTTCAGGATGCAATCTTGTGTTCAGGCTAAAAATTTCTATGGCTTCAGCGTACTTGCCCTCATTGAGGAACTGATAACCCAGCGGATTTAATACAAACCATTGCATGATATCTGAAGAAGAATCATTAGGCAGCGTTTTGTTCAGGATTTCGATAGCCGCCGCAATCCCTTTCGTTCTGATGATAAAGTCGAACTCATCCCGGGTCGGGGCAGGATTCAGTGCCTGATAATAGTTGATGTCCCATAAGGAGGAAGAAAACCCTTTTAATGAGGACCTGTCAGAGATAAAATGAAATGCGTCCTGTTCCTTTTTCAACATGGCATTGAAGAATTGGAGCAAATAGTGACAAGCGATCTCAAAGGATTGGCGGATATGCTCCCGCCCAGGACCGCGGTTATTTAAGAATATACAGGCCGTGTATCCTTCTGCAGCAAAGTCCCAATGATGCAAAGCATGTTGATTCAGGAGGAGCCGATATCTCTGATCAAACTTTGATTTCTTTTCAAACTCTTCAATATATTTCTCTTGTTTTGAAAGGTCGAGGCTGAAAATATGCAGGAAAGGCACACGAAGTTTTGCTGGATCATAATAGTTGGATGCAGACAGGCCCTGGAACAATCCTTCCATATAGATCCCACTTTCAATGTCGGCGAGTGCCTTTACCCGGCTATCATACATCGCAAAAAGAACCTGGCTGAATCCGGATCCGCTAAATCCAAAAGTTCCGATCTGTTCATTTATATTTTCATTGCCAGAGAGCCAGCCGACGGCATGTTGCATGTCCGGGATGTCACCTAAAGCAGCGCTTGAAAATGATCCCGCTGGGTTTCCCCTGACCATCACAACCACATAGCCATTGCTTGCGAGCATTTCGTTGGTGATGGAAGTGGAAATGGAACGAAGCATGCCAATAAGAAGGGGCATTTTTTCCTTTATGGGCTCCGCATCTAATTCTGCCAACATCGGAGCTCTAATCAAACTATCCCAGGCTACATCCGTTGTTTTTCCAAACCAGTTCTCTACGCTCCTCCTTGCAGATTCCAATTGACCCTTCTTCAAATTATCTGCTATTGATTCCGAAGAATTGCGTTGGCGGTCGTTATAGCAATAATCAGCATATACTAACTTTTTCTTGCCAGTGTTGGGTTGTGCGGGGTACCAGATATGCATCGTAATTTTTCTCCTGCGGTCCCCTTCATTTTTTTCACCGAGATAATTAACCTCCGGTTTATCTATCCTGGAATCATCGAAGATGGTCAGGATCTTAAATCCTACTGCATATTTTCCCACCGGGAGCCGCTCAAAAACAGGGCTCTTTTGACTAAATCCTGGATGGCAGGGAATAAAGAATATGATTAACAGAAAATGCTTGAATCGCATGATAAGCGTTTCCAGTAAAATTATCATGCAGCGAGTCCCGATCCTACCGGACCGATCTTTCCGGCACTATACCCGTTGTTTCCGGGAAAAATTTTCTTCCCGCTGTTTCCGGAACTGTGTGGGGGAGCATCCGGTTAACTTTTTGAATACCTCATTAAAAGTGGAGACTGAATTAAACCCGGCATCAAATCCGATGGAAGAAATTTTTTCGATGTCTCTTCGTTGGTCACTCAGAAGCTGCCTGGCTTCTTCCACTCTGTAATGGTTGATGCAATCGTAAAAGCTTTTGCCCAGGCATTCATTCATGGCCTGGGAGAGGTGGTGACGTGTACAAGAGACCGAAGCCGCGAGCCCATCGATGCTGAGTTCAGGATCAAGATATGCCTTTTCCTCCCTGAGCTTCCTCTCAAGACGTGATACGATTTGTTGGAGGTCTTCTTTGTGCAGCCCCGAATTGGAATATTTCCTTTCCACAGGATGTATGCTGAACCTGGATTGAGTCTTCTCTCCCTGCTGATCCATTCCTCCGGTGATCACACTGAATATTTCCGGCTGGTTCCATGCCCCATAGCTGACCCAATAAATGAATACCGTCAATCCCACAAAGCCGAATCGAAGCGATTGCCAGTAAGGGTAATGATGGTACATGAAACAAATCAATACGGCGATCGCGGAGCAGAGAAAAAAGGAACTGAGAATAAACTTTCGCAGCCAGGAGATTTTTGACCCGCTGATCATAGAATGGTGGGGATAAAGAACCCTCTTGTATTTTTTCAGATCAATCCAAGCCATCGCATGATAGACGATAAGGCTGATCAATTGCAGGTACATCGAAAAATCCGGATGAAGGAAGGGATATAGGACATATGGAACGGGGGAGCCAAATGAGTTCAGCAAAACGACCGTAAGAGCAAGGACAATGGGAGAAAAATGAATATACTCTAACTTTCTTAAGCGACCACTGCCTGTCCATTGCTTAATAAAAAACCAGATCAGCGGTCCATAGAGTAAGGGCAGATAATATGAAAATGCATAAAAAGGCCGCATGGTATTCATCAGCCAAATCTTTCCAGCCAGTTTCATAATGATCTGTGTAAGCATTACGACGAGGTAGGCTGCAAGAAAAGGATACCCCGACAGCGTTCTTCTTTTCTTATGAAGGAGAAGAACCAGGAAGACTCCCTGTAAAGCTCCCAGGGCCAGGAGGAGAATATTGAGTTGAGTCGGGTTCAACTGGCGATTTTGTCTTAAGGTCGAAAAGATTCTGAAGAAAGTAAAACCAATTATGGATAAATGGCCATTAGGAATGATAGAATTACCTGATGCATTTTTCATTTAATGGCGATGATCGCTTTAGCATTCAGAAACTGCCTGAGGGTTGCAATTAGAGGCCTTGGCTGACCAGGGAGTGCTCAGGTGTCATGCCGCGCCAAATGCTGGCCGACACTAGTTTTTTATAGAACATATGCCGGGTTGGTATGCCATTGCATTTGAAAGTGGGTTGCCAAAGAAATCCGTTTTGCCAATATCGATCTGAAACAATTTCCGGATATCTACTCCTTTGTACTGCAGGCCATCCACGCAAAGCGAAAGAAGCAAAGGATTTGTTTTGAGTGTATAGGGGTTTGTAATTTCGATTTCTCCTGGCAAATGGAAAATGGGTTTTTTCGGCTCAATACCCATCAGTTTCCCCTGATATATTTCGTAGCCTGTGGCTTTTGACCATTTCGACAGGTCTGTGAAACCATCCTGCATAAATCCACCACTTTTTTTCATCCAGACATTTCCCAAAAAAACATCGCTCGTGCTGCTATCAATGCCATGAAAAATATTAGAAGTATCTGATGAAATGAAAATATTATTAAAGAAGTAATAATTTTTATGCTGGCTCAGGGTATTAAAACTGAGCGCGTACTTCCTATCATTGTAAAAGAAATTGTTGTAAGTGTAGCAGTACGTAAAAGTTGAGTCGCCATTCCATCCATTCCAGATATGCATGGCAGTTGCCTGGTCAGTGATATTGCCATCATTTATGCTGATACAATAACGAATCGTATTATTGGACCATTTTCCTGCACCATAGTATTGGTAAATACCGTATCCGGTTCCCCAGTTTTCATAAGAAAGGCAATATTGAATGATCGAATGGGTCACTCCTCCATCCAGGTCGAATCCCCCTCCGTCTGCCGCACCTTTTGCCGTCTTGTTCCGATAGGAAATACAATATTGGATCGTGATGGAATCCGCCTCCCATGCCCAAATGCCCACGGGGCCATTTCCGATGCGTGGCATATCCCAACCATTATTTGTAGCTGTGCAATATTCGATCATTACATTTTTGCAATTGCCCACTACGAGGCCATTGCCACTGTGATTGGCAAGGTTGGTTGGGTCGCCCGGATTATTGTCCGTTCTGCAGTTTATAAAATGAATCCGGTTTGATAATCGTTTCTGATAAGTTCCTTCTACGGTAATCCCCGCCAGGCCATTCTCATGCGCATATACTCCATCCACTTCAATGAATTCAGCATTATAGAGCAACAAGCCCGATTTTTGAAAGCCGAATACCTCAATTCCTTTAATACCTGCATGGTGGCATTCGACTAATTTCAGCCCATCCGTTGTATTTCCCGTTTTGCGCCCCGAACCGCTCAATTCCAGGTTTTCAATTTTAAAATAATTAGACCCATCGAAGACAAAAGCCTCTTTGTTTCCGCCATCTATTTTACATCTCCTATTACCGTATGACGTGAAGACAATCGGTTGTCTTTTACTACCATTCATATGATCCATTGAAATTGATCCGGAAATGGTCTTCCCTCCCTGAAAGAATACCGTATCCCCCGGTGTCAGGGAAAGCGCTGAAAGTTTTTTTAGGGTTTGAAATGGTTTCTCCTTTGTTCCATTCCCTTCTCCTCCTGTATTGGAACTAAAATAATATTTGTGCTGCGCCTTCATTTCACAGTTTAAAATGATCATTGACAGGAACGGGAAAAGCAACCGTATCATATTGAACTCCGTTGTATTTGCAAATATAGAGATGGAAGAGTTGGCAGTTGACGCTTAGCAGTTTAGACCTTGGGAGTAAATCTTTTAATTCGCAATTCCCTTCAACTATTCAACTATTCATCCCTTCAACTATTCAACCCTTCAACCAATCAACTAGGCAACCAATCAACCAATCAACTTAATTAACTATTTATTGACTAATACGTTGGCTCGCTACAATGATGAAATATCAAAATGCATTATCTTCATAAATACTTCTATGTAGATTTATGGCCAGAAAAGCTGGCCATCTTCTTTAACGCAACAGACTAAAAATAAGATTATGAAAAATGGACTTGTGGCATTATTCCTTCTTCTTTCCCTATCCATCTTTGCCCAACCTACCGTGACCGAACAATTTCAAAAGATCCTGACCCTGGATCAGGCCAAGCAATTTATTGATGCCAATGCTACCCTCAAACCCGTATTGCTCCATCTATCTTACGGAAAAGATACGACGCTGATCGACAAAAGATTATTGCGTCAGTCAAAAGGAGACATTTTCTCCGTTGGCTATGTCACATATAAAGTGCTCGAGGCTAATGAAACAGTGAACTACCGGGCCAGCTATGTATTCCTCGATGGATCTTCATTGTCTGTAACCGAGATAGACAGCTTGAAAAAAATTATCCAGCAAAAACTATTGGCAGGCACCTCGGTAGTGCAACTTTCCGACCAGTACACGATGGATGGCAATACGACGCACGGCGACACCGGTTGGTTTTTTGGGGAAGAAATGGTCCCCAAAGAATTCCAGAATGCAGTTAAGCTGCATAAAAAGGGGGAAGTCTTCTTTGTGGATGTATCGGAAAAGCAATGGCATTATATCGTCATTAAGACCTTTGATGACCAGATCACAAAAGATATTACGGTGCTGAGAGCAAACGGCAGGTAGGTCTACCCCTGATGAAGAGCCCACCCCTTTCAAAAAGCAACTAATTACTCAACAACCCTGGGCCGGTGCTTTCCAATATTCGTGGCCTGTTCGAATGCAAATCCCATTTGCAATACACTCAGGTCCGCGTTGTGCCGGCCCACGATTTGCATTCCAATCGGCAGTCCCGATTTCGAAAAAGCGCAGGGGACGGACAAAGCAGGATTTCCAATGACAGAGATATAGTAGGCAGATCTCATCCAATCCAGATAAGTCAGCATTTTCACGCCATTAATTTCCGTTGGATACGGCATCTTCACATTAAATGGCAGGACCTGGCTAACCGGCAAAATCAGGAATTCATATTTTTCCAGGAATTTCTGAAAGCGTCTATACAGCGCCGTTCTTTTCATTTCCAATCTGGAAAGATAGGTCCCCGTTAATTTCCGCCCTTCGGCAATATGCCATTTGGTATATTCATTCAATTCATCATTTTTTTCAGGCAGCAGGTCCCCATAACTTGATTCCACCAGCCAATGACGAAAATTCAAAAAGCATTCATTCGCATCTGTCATATCCGGTTCATCCTCATCCACCACGCAACCCAGGGATTCAAATATTCTTCTCTGTGCGTCCACCGCTTCTTTCACTTCAGGTTCCCAGGGCAGACCCATATCTTTTATAAATGCGACTTTCACTCCTTTGAAATTTCTACTCAGGGGCTCCCCGAAGATCTGCGGACTCTCCATAATAGAGATTGGCGAACGGTTGTCGGGGCCTGATTGCACACTCAATAAAAAAGCGCAGTCGGAAACGGTTCGTCCGACAGGACCCTGAACTCCCAAATCTTGCCATGCCATTTTTGAAGTGACAATGGGCACTCTTCCAGGGGAAGGCCTTATGCCAACCACATTGCAGAAGCTGGCAGGATTTCGCAAAGAGCCTCCCATATCACTTCCATCTGCCAGTGGGGTCATTCCGCAGGCCAAAGCAACAGCCCCGCCTCCCGTGCTTCCTCCGCAGGTTTTTGTTATATCATAAGGGTTAAAACTAGGACCGAATAAAGGATTGAAGGTTTGTGAACCCAGACCCAGCTCAGGCACATTTGTCTTACCTAAAATAATTGCACCAGCCGCTTTCTCGCGTTCCACGATCAATGCGTCGTAGGTTGGAATAAAATTTTTCCAAACCGGCGAGCCGAATGTGGTCCTGATCCCTTTTGTTTCCGTCAGGTCTTTTACGGCTATTGGCATACCGTGCAAAGGACCGACAGCTTTTCCCTTTGCCAACAATTCATCTGCCGCCAGTGCCTGGGACATGAGTTCATTTTCCGGCACCAAAGTAATGAAGGCATTAACGGCAGGATTTATTTTAGAAATCTGTTTTAAATGGGCAGTCATAACTTCTCTCGCTGAGATCTTCTTCGTTCTTATCAATGCCGCCATGTCCACCGCACTCATATAACAGAGATCAGTATCTGAAGCAGGCACATCAATATGCAGCTTATTTGGATTTGCCTGCTTATTGTTGGCCAATGCCAAAGAAGGACTCAACAGTCCGGAAAGGGCGGAGATGGATCCCACCTTAAACAGCTGTCTGCGATTCATCGAATGATTATTCATGAAATTGATATTTAATATTTCCTAGATCAATAAAAGAATATTTGGCGCTTGGAACTTAACTCTGAAGGCCCTGGAATCCAATGACAGATCATGCTCCCTGAAATTACATAAACTATGATTAATGCATGGATTCGGCAACCTTCAATGGAACGGTTGGCTTTCCCATTCTTAATTCACAAAATCAATTGGATTGAACATTAGCAAGCAAAACATCACAATTGAACCTGACAGAGACCAAACAATTTTAGATGAGATCATCTTAAAGCCGATAAATAAAGATTACCTTAAATATATTCGGCACTCCAAACTATAAGACACATGAAATTACATTTCTTCTTTGCCATGCTGGCATTGACCAGGTTTACTGGATTTGCCCAGTCCAAAAGCCAGCAATCCATTGAAGAAAGTCAGCCTGGTTGGTACACAGTGTATTTGTTTAAGGGTGTGAAAGAAGGGAAACAAATGGACAACAGGATTTTTAGTCCTGCCCAATTGTCCATTTGCGACTCATTTGTCAACTGGATGCAGGCGAGCTATCTTCCCAAAGCCGGAATTGGTGACATAAAGAAAAAAATATTTCCAAAGGTAAATCAGTACAGTCCCTATAACCTGGCCTGGCCCCAGGGTTACGGTGCCACGGCTTATGTCTGGAATGTTAGCTATAATAGCCAGGGAAAAATCGAGAAAGTGCCTGAGACAGCAAATTCCTGGGACGTCTCGGCGAATGCTGTTCCAGGCTGGCCTATTGTTGACCTGAGCACAGCAACACGGTATTATTTCACGATGCCCTCATTTGACGGGAAGGACGAATTAAAAAAAGAGCAGGACCTTACCAAGCTCGCTAACCTGAAACCGTTTATAAGTTTCTGGATAAAAAATATTGAAGCCGGCGGTGGAACTGAATATGTTTTGTTGTGCAAAGACAATAAGTCTCCCTTCCTCAAACTGACGAAGGGAGAATACCTGCAATTGCTTGTAACAGCGATACCCAGGGCATACCAGGCGGAAAAAAAGAAAATCTACGAACAGAATAAGGACAATCAAAAAAGTATTGACTATTTTATGAAATATCTCGATGAGAAGAATACAAAGAGAATAATATGTCTTAAGAATAACCAGGAGCGATATAAGAACCGACTTTCTGAAACTGCCGAGGTATTCGGGGCACAACCGGATATTATGCTTGAAAATTATCCTGATGTTTTCGAAGGCCAGGGAGGTTCTGCATATAAATATCCCGTGTACACGATCGATCCTGCCATGTATGAGCTTTGCAAAAAAGACATGCCACAATGGATTCTCATCTCCTGGTGGTGGAATTCAGGTCAGGTCAAAGAAAAATATATGCACGAATCCATCGTCAACAATTTTAATTTTGAATATGCCTATAACTTTTTTTTCTACCCGGAGAAAGTAAAAGGGCAACCATATAAACCCGTTCATTCGCCGGTATCAAAATAATCGGCATTCAAAGAAATGATGCGATTGCCCAGCCAGGCACCAATTTCCATTTTTCTGAAATCAAAATCTATTCTGTCCTTAATGCAGCTACGGGATTGGACCTCGCCGATTTCCAAATCTCATAACTCACCGTAATCAGGGTGATCAGCAGGAGGCCCATTAAACTCCATATAAAGATCAGTGGACTAATGGTCACCCGGTAAGCAAAACCTTCCAGCCATTTATATGCGATATACCAGGCAATGGGCACAGCCACCAGGCTGGCGATCAGGAATATTTTTAGAAATATGGAGACAAATAATGCGACTACCTGGTTATTGCCGGCGCCAAGGACTTTTCTGATGCCGATTTCTTTGGTTCGCTGTTCAGCTGTATAGGATGCCAGGGCAAACACGCCGAGAACCGTTATCAATATAGCAAGTACAGCAAAAACTTTTGCAAGTGCGGAAACTGTCATTTCAGATTTGTACATGCGGTTGAATTCATCATTCAAAAACCAATGATCAAATCCTGATCCCGGGAAGGCGGCTTTCCATTTTCTTTCAATTGCGGCAATTTTTTCAGGAAATTTTCCAACTGGCAATTTTATATAGGTGATCTTGTCAACAAAATGCAGGTGCGGATTCAAAATCAAAGGTTCAATGGGCTGATGCATGGAACGGAATGGAAAATCTTTGACAACACCGATCACCTGGTACAGGCGGTTACTATCCCTCGTGTCCTTTAGAGTCGCACCCATCACTTTGTCCAGAGGCTGATTCAGCGCTTTAACCGCGGCTTCATTCAATATCACTGTACTGCTGTCGTTGATATTACCCAATTGAAAATCCCTGCCTGCAACAAACTCTAATCTAAAAGTTTTTGGAAAATCAAACTCGACATTGAGTTGATTCCATTGCAAATCTTTGTCTCCTAATTGTGGGAACCTGACCTGCGTGCCTATATATCCAAAATAATCAAGCCTCGGCAAATGATTTGCCATCGTCACGCTTTCAATTTGCGGGTCTTCCAGCACGGAGCGTTTGAACACGGCGAAACGATCCTGCTGGGCAATGCCGCCAAAACGGATCGCCATGAGTTGGCTACCTTGCTCATTCAGTTTTGTCGTTTTCAACTGTTCCATCTGCCTTATGACAATAAATGTGTAGATAATGAGTCCCATGGCTACCGTGTACTGGATAGTGACCAGACTTTTTCGGAATAATTCTGCAGACTTGCCCTTGAGCATCTGGCCTTTCAATACCCTGGCAGGCATGAAGCCGGATAAATAGATTGCAGGGTAAATGCCTGAAATAGTCGTCATGAAAAGAATAGTGCCGGCCATGATGCTCACCATGAATGGATCCAATAGGGATGCCATGGTAAAGGATTTGTGTGCAAGCTGATTGAAGGGGTGAAGAAAAATGAGTATTAGCAGCAGCGACAAAACAAGCGCAGCGAAGGTCATTAAGAAAGATTCCAGGAAAAACTGAATCGCAATCTCATAACGATGGCTGCCAAAGGTTTTGCGGAGGCCCACCTCCCGGGAACGCTTCAATGATCGTGCTGTAGCCAGGTTCGTATAGTTAATGCATGCGATCATCATGATCATCACCGCGATCACACTGAATATAGTGAGATACACTTTATTGCCGTGAGTATTGTTCTCCCAAATATTCTTTTCATCAAAATGCAAGCCCGCAAGTTTTGCTGTAAATGCTTCAAATTTTGCTCCATTGGCCCTGGCGAATGAATCACGTTGTTGAAACTGCTTTGCCAATGTATTCACTGCAGTGTTAATTGGCTTGATATCCGCCCCAGGTTTTAGGACAATATAATTTTCAAAGAATTCAAGATGCTCATTAAATCGATCTCCCTCCAGGTACTCGTTAAAATGTTCTCCATGAATGCTGTGCATTGCGTTGATGTTCACGATGTATTCCGGTTTGAAATGGGAATTGGCCGGATAGTCCCGGTATATTCCGGTGACTACAAGATCTATCTCCCTATCATGTGTAGCCCAGAAATGTTTTAAGCTAATTACTTTCCCCATCGGGTCTGTATTGCCAAATATTTTTCGTGCCCCCGTCTCACTCATTAGAATGGAATTATAGTTCTCAAACATCCTCTGCTGGTTCCCCTTTTGCAGGTCGAAATAGAGCACTTTATCAAATCCCGGTTCCGCCCATTTAATTTCTTCCGTGAGCACAATTTTTTCTGTCGGTTTATACGCGAGGGAAGTCGGATACCCGATATAGTCGATGCGTGTGGTTCTTAGCACTTCACTGCGCGTATCTTTAAGACTCCGGACAAATAGACCTGGTGAAACCGTATTGTCATATCGCTGGCCACTTTGATCGATATATGTGAAGCCCACACGGTAAGTATCCTTGTAATAAGGCTGCATGGTATCATACCTCAGCTCGTCACTAACATAAAGAAAAATGAGAATGGCACTGGCCAAACCCAGGGCAAGACCGAATACATTCAAGAGCGAAAAAAGCTTCTGGGACTTGAAATTGCGAAAGCTGATTAGAAGATAATTCCGGAACATAGATAAATGATTTAAGGTTAGCGATAAGAACCCTCACTTAGAATAAGAAAAACTGTTTCTCCGGAAACTTTTTAAATATCAATATATTTCAATCTAAAAAAAATGATATTGTTACAGACGGCCGAATTCGCCAAAGAGTGGAATGACATTCATAGCAGGCTTATGTTAAGTATCGAAATTGCAGGCTTCAGTAGGAATTAACATTTCCTTACTTGAAAAACGAAGGAATTTAATTCGAGGAGAACCAATCACGAATAAAGAGCCTCGGAGAATAAGTTTGACTTGATGAACACTAATGCACCTCTTTTGCATCCACCGGTTTTAATATCCATCCGTTTTTTCCAGGGATAAGACGATAACTGACCATTCGCTTTCCACCAGAAGGCGAAGACATGGGATCCTTTTCATTGTAAATAGGAAATGAACGCTTGAGCCTTGTTCCATCAATGGTATATTCGTCATTATTTCTATGTCCCTTACCGAATTTTTTATCTTCCCCGATATCCGGCATATAGACTGGGGTCAGTCTTTTGTTCTGTTCTGACCCGTAACCAAAAAGGTTTAACTCCTTTGCCTCCGTAAATACCACATAATAAATCTCAGGATACCCATCTCCGTTGATATCCGCAGCCATAGCGTCCACAACATCTCCCGCAACTCCGGTCTGAACCATGCTACTGTCGATGATCCCCGAAGGCTGGATAATAATTGAATTATGAAGCCGGTTGTTCGGACTAAAGACATGAAAGACGATCTTTCCGACAGATAAGGTTTTGGAAAAAGTTTTTGCTCCTGGCGAATTGGTTCTGCCTCCCTTTGCACTATCTGGTATGCCTTCTCCCAAATTTTCCCCCGCCTTTACCGCAGAATCATTTCCAATTGCACTATGCTTTGAATTTTGCCCGCAGCCATAACAGCATATGGAAATGACAAACATAAAAATGGCAACTTTCATTTTATTGAATTGTATTTTAAAGTTAGCGGATAACTGGTTCCCACACAGGAAATCCCACACGCCATTCCACTCAGAGCCTGATATAAGTTGCCAGCTGAACAATATTGTTGATCGTTCTCGCGGTTCCGCTATTCAATACAAACTGGTTCATGTAACCGATTTCGGTATCATTTTTCGGAGAGAATCGATACCCGATGGAAAAATAAGCGCGGTTCTGATCGAAGGTTTTTCCATTTACTACAGAAAGGTCCCCTATATTGAAAAAGACCTCATCCTGCAATGAAAAGAAAGCTCCCTTCTTAAATCCTCCAGGTGTTTTCTGAAAAGGCACAATCATCCTGGCGAAATATCGGATGCGCTGCGCGAATTCAAAACTGCTGGTTTGTAATTGGCCATTTACAGGCTCCGGTTGTCCAATGAATCGCTGCTCCAGCCTGAAGCGGTTTTGAATGGTAATGCTATGCAAGTTCGAGTTGAAGGCCTCATTTAATATATACTGTTCCCAGATTCGGTTTTCCGGCACATATCCGGTAACGCTATCAACTGTGCGGCGATTGCTGAAATATCCATATCCAACAGTCAGGATCTGATTGCTTTTCAAGTCATAATTGAGGCCCACGCGGACCAAAATGGTCTGCACCTGTTCAATATCATTCGTCGAGCGAAGCTGGGATTCAATATAAAGACTGAATTTCTCATTTAATCCAACCCTGCCAAAAGCTGCGAGCCAGCCACTGAATTGATTTGTCGTCTGCCCATCGACAGTAAAGGGTCTAACAACCATTACAATGATCAAAAAGAATGGAATGATATACCTCATCCTGCAAATATGTTGAAGAAATGCCAAACCGGAAACAGTTTTGATGAGTAAGTGATAAATTGCGGGTTTCAATAACATTCCAATTCCACCAAAGCAATTCCTTTTGTTCTGTGCTCAAAGAGAATCCGGATGCCATCTGCAGTAATGTGATCAAAAGCTATTTCGTTTACCGTCCCCGCAATGAGATTTTCAGGATTCATTTTTTTGGAGGATATGGCCTGCCATTTGCCATTGCTATGATATTCGATGGTAAATGCATCCGGCAGGGCGAACTCTTTTTCATCAGCATACAAATAAAGATTGATGCCTGAAATATTTCGGGATTCACCAAAATTGAGTGCATACCAATCGGTGATGGATGTTGAGCCCCGCGTTGACCAATAATTACTGATTTCGGGGAAATACCAGATCTTCCCATCTATGGCCTGAAACAGGGTATCAGTCACTGCATTGACAGATGCTGATGGCATCGGAAAACCATGCTTTTTGATATTCAATGCATAGTTGAGCGCTTCATCTCTTTTTATTGCCTTCATCGGGCGACCAATAAAAACATGGTAAGCGTCCTTATTTTTTATCAGCTCCGACTTCTTACCATCGACAAATACTGTCAGCCCTTTTCCCATTTTGTATTTGTCTCCCTCCTTATCATATATCACAGTCAACTGATGACCATGGTAGGCCAGGTTCTGCAAACAATAATAACTAATGGAATCGTCCACCAGCGGATTGATCGAAAGGGTATCTCCTGCTAGAAGGTCGGATGCCGCAAAGGCCGCTGATGACTAGGTTATTGAATGAAGAGTGATTGTAGTGATTGCTCCAATAATAATATACGATCGGGCCTCCAAGGTTCGGATCATAGTTTTCCACCAGGTTTATTTTGCCATTGGGCAAATAATGCTGGCGCGCAAACAGTCTCAGGCTTTTTACATAATCTGCCTCCGTGACTATGCGCTGATTATAGTCGTTCAGGAAATTAGCCATGGCAGTCAATGCCTGGCTCGTTTGGTATGGCCAGCTAGGCCCATTCCATTGGCTTCCACGCTGGCCCTGGAAGTATACAAATTGTTTGAAATAATATTCATAAGAAGGTTCATTGGTGCGGAATCCGTAGGCTCCAAGCAATTGCGTGGTATCGGTGATATGTTTCCAGGCAAGATTAAAAGAATCATTGTCAGCTGGCAGATCAAAATACCAGGGAATCAATCCTGCCAACTCACGACCCCGTATAAAATCCCAATAATGAACATATTGATTATTCACTTTGAATCGGTCCGTGAAATGATGCAGCGAGGCGTTCCACAAATATTTTTCAACATTCCACTTGAGTTTGTCTGCTCTCCGCACAAATTCCTGGCTCGTGGACAGATCCCCTTTCATGGCTGCAATACGCGCGATGGCCCTGGCATTGCCATACATATAACTGTTGATGGTGGGCCTGTACGCTTCCCCATCATCAAATCCATCCTTTCCGCCCGATGCATCCACAGAAGCAATCGTATATTCCGTGGCATCAGGCATAGCTGGAATATAATAGAGGTTTTTGGAGGAATCAAAATGGTCGGCCCACTCATCATACATGAGGATCATGCTGTCCAACTGCTGGAAGATAAAAGCAGTATCCGCATTGACCAGCCAACGGGCATATGCAGCATCGGCAATGCTCTCGCTGTAATGGCGGTTGTTTCCTCCCTGATGAAAGAGGTTATTGATATAGCCATCCATAAACGCATTGTTCCTTAACCACCTCCCTTCATAAATATGGTGCATGGAAGCGGCGTTGATGGTGCAAAAAGGTTCGTTGTCCCAGGGCATATGATTGATGAATTCCGTAACGACATATTCATCATGACCAACTTTTCGGAGATGCGCTTTATACAATTTCCAACGATAATAATATACCTCTTCGATTTGCTTATCGGAACATTCAAAGAAGGGAATATTGTCCAGATACCACTGCGCGTCTTCCTGGTAATATTCCTTTGCTAATTTTGCTTCGTCCAAAACAGGGTATTGTTCCTTGTCGGAACACATCCCAGAAGGAAAAACCCTGACAGGCAGGGAAAACAGCCATTTTTTCAGATTTGCTTTTGTCAATGGGAGTGATTTTTCCGCTTTGCTAATGAGGATCTTTTTTGCTTTCTGCTTCTATCATTTCTTTCATGCTCATGTTGCTATAGTTATTCACTTGATAGCCTGCAGTAGACTTCGAAGAGGACGATTTCGCGATGCTCACCGTGTTCATTTCAATTCCCTTGCCATCGGCGGACTCATCAGACTTCATTTCAGTCATTAATGCATTGGGTTCTGCCAGCGCCTGAAGCATTGGATTTGCAGCTGATGGATTGGCCCCGCTCATTCCCGGAACTCCCGCCCCGCCTTTTCCCATACCAAACAAATAGGATAATTGCGTATTGAATTCCACTTTGGCATACCAGATTGAAATTTTATGTCCCTGGTTGTCCGTGATTTTATATTCCTCGGCGGTATATCCGCTGATTGTTTTTGTATTCCCGGTCTTGACTGATTGAAATTGCTTGGGGTCGATCTTTCTTTTGGATGCTCCGGAAATACTGTCTCTTTTCATTCCCTTGGCCGCACTTGCCATATTCATCATCATATTTCCCATATTGATGATCGTAATGGTCTTTTTGTCTTCATCTATGACAACCCAATCTCCGTTTTTTGTGAAAATGATGAAATTATTTTCCCTGCTGCTTTTTCTGCCACTCACCTTCATACCTGCATAGTCTCCGCTCTTTGTATAGAAATAGTGCATGGTTGAAGTATCGGCAGCATTTTTTTTGCTTGTTGCAATCTGCACGACTTCATAATCAAAATGAAAACTTTCCGGTAGCTGATATGGTGCCTTTGCCTGCGGGAAAACAGCGGCTGGAATCAGGCAAGCCATAACCAATAATTTTAATAATGGATTTCGCATAATAATATCAATTTGAAAGCAAATAATAGCGAATTGGAAATTAGCCGGTCTGATGCTCTAAATGCTGCAAATAATTGTGGGTATAATCCACAAATAAACCTCTCATTGAATTTAAAGTTTTTTCCTGAATTTAAATCGAAAATGGATTCCTTATATTGGCCGATATATTTATGAATTGAATTCCTGCCAGCTTGTTGGCAAACGGATATGATTATATCTGGCCAGGTTGGAGGACCAACGAAGTTTTCGTCTTATGATGCACGGCAGCATCATACCAGTCCCAGGCGATCCGACCTGTCCTCATGGGGAACAGCCAATTTATTCGTACTTTACGTTAGCGGATCCGGAAAGTACCAATCTGCATTTATAAGCCAAAATTCATCTCCGGAACGTTATTATTAAATTACGTCATGGGGTATGCATTGAAACTCCGATATTTCCTATTTTTTTTATGCTATAGTCTTGCAGGCATATCCCATGCGCAGCAAACCGACACAATCCTCAATCAGTTCGGAGCAGACAGTCTGCCAAAAAAAAGATTTATCCAGAATGTAAAAGATTTGGCTACAAAAGAAACAAAGGATAATCTGCAGACGTACAAAGAAGGAAAAATATCGATTGCCCAGCGACATACGATTGATGCCATCAAGACAGTCATCGAGCGGGTAAGACTCTATATGAAGGAAGGCCTGGATACAACATCAATCAAAGAAACAATCGACCAGGCTTCAAATTCATTGTCCATCGCAAAAGATGGTGTATTGATTAATAAAGGGTCTACGCAGACCCAGCGGAATCTTACTGTAACCGCGGCCATTATTTCAGAGTTATACAATCAGATGTCAGCAGAGAAAAAACTTTTGTATAAATACTCGAACAACTTATTGGATTACCAAAATCAGCTCGATTCACTTTCAAGTGACTCTTCCCTCTTTCATTTTCCTTCAGACTCTGCAAATATCATTCAATATGCAAAAAGATTAAGTGTCGTCTATAAGGAGATCAGTCCGGTCGACAGCAGCCTAAGGTCGGCCCTTGCGAACATGCAGGATCTTCAGTTGAAAGTGGATCTGATGGCTTTTGGACTGCAATCCGTAATGGAGGAAATCGATGCCTACAGGTCAAATCTATCTACCCGTGTGGTTCAACGGGAAGTTCCGACCATCTGGCAACCTGTTGCGTTTTCCCGCCCTATGAAAGAAATCATAAAGTTTTCGCTTGCAAAGGAAAAAATGGAGCTTGGATTCTATATCAGGGGAAATAAAGGTCGCATCTTTTTACTTTTCATCCTGCCTTTCGTTTTGTTTTTTTTCATCAGGTCCGTAAAAAAAATGATGTTTCAGCATAGCCTGCTGAATTCAGATTTTACAGGGCAGCTTGTGCTGAAATATCCTTTCCTGTCTTCGATATTTATCGGATTTACTCTTTTTCAGTTTGTATTTCTCAACCCGCCGTTTATTTTTTCGTTCTGCATCTGGTCTATCTCTATCGCATGCCTTGTCATCATTTTGCATAAGGTACTCACAGACTACTGGATGAAATTCTGGTACATCTTCATTGGCTTTTTCTTCCTGGCTTCTGCCGACAATTTTTTGCTTCAGGTCTCAAGATCTGAAAGGTGGTTTATGCTGGCCCTGGCAGGGTCTGGTTTTTTATTTCTTGTTTATATCCTCATTACCGACCGCAGAAAGGAGCTGAAGGAAAGAGGAGTTAGCTATTTTATTCCCTTCGTTGCCATGATGCAAGTGCTTTCATTTATATTCAATTTGTTTGGCCGTTTTAATATTTCAAAATCATTGTTGGTCACCGGCTATACAGGTATTGTTGTGGCCATATTATTTTTATGGACAATCCGCCTGGTCAATGAAATCCTTGGCATATCTTATAGGGTACATAATCTATCCGATCGAAAGTTGTCTTACTTCAATTTCGAAAAAGTCGGGAAAAAAGTTCCTCCTTTGTTCTATGTGCTTCTGGTTATAGGATGGTTTATACTCATGGGGAGAAACTTTTATATATTTAAGGAAATTGTGAATCCGACAGAAAACTTCTTTACAGAGATAAGAAAGATTGGAGAATTCAATTTCAGCATTTCTGATATATTTGTTTTCTTGTTTATTCTGGCTCTTTCTTTGATTTTATCGAGAGTCATTTCATTTTTTGCCACTGCTCCGGCTGTTGCACAAGGTTCAGCCAAAGCTGACCGGATTGGGGTCGGAAGCTGGCTTCTCCTGACCAGAATTTTCATTCTCAGCCTGGGCGTTCTCCTCGCATTTGCTGCTACAGGGATCCCCGTCGACAAATTGACTATCATTCTGGGAGCACTGAGTGTGGGCATTGGTCTTGGGCTGCAGGGGCTGGTATCAAATCTGGTGAGTGGTCTTATCATTGCTTTTGAGAAACCTGTGAATGTCGGAGATATGTTGGAAGTAAACGGTAAAATGGCTACGTTGAAATCCATCGGGTTCAGGAGCTGTATCCTTCGCCTTACCGACGGTACCCATGTTGTCATCCCCAATAATAACCTATTGAATCAAAACCTGGTCAATTGGTCGATGGGGAGCTTTAGAAAAAGAACGAGCATCAAACTCGGCCTGGCTTATGGGACAGATATTGAAAAGACAAGAGCGCTCTTCAAAACAGTTCTCGAAGAAACTGAACGGATACTAAAAAACCCGGCGCCGGATGTTCTGGCAAAAAACTTTGGCCCTTATTCAATCGAATTTGAATTGACCTTTTGGGTTGCTCATGTTTCGGAATTCGATGAAGTCAAAAATAATGTTATCACGAAGATAGATTCCGAATGCAGGGAGGCCGGCATCCAGATATTGGTTCCACTGCAGGAAATGAATCTTCGCGCTAAGCCCGGACAAACCGGGCAGGCTTAGTCAGCGCAGTCGGGGATACGAAAGGAGAAGATGCCTCAGCATATATGTTCCTGAAATCCTGACCGCATTCGCGACACCATATAGCATTTTATAATTTGCTCTGGCAGAAGACCGAAATTAATGAATGGGAAATTTTATTTTTGATGCCAAATAAACGAGGGGGAATAGCAATGCTTCAACAAAAGGTTCAACCTGGTAAACAAATTTCAAAACCTCATGCAGGGTTGCCTGCCGAGCCTGGCTCATCGGAAGAGCTTCGCCTCTTCAAACGAATACAAAAAGATTTCTCCAAGCAATACGAATTGTTCTTTCCCGATAGCATGGCATCCAAAGCCGTCATCGTATTGCCCAGCCTTACGCTTGACCAGGAAGTCTTGTCAAAGGTAAAAGGCGCACTTCACTATGAAGAGAGGCTATTGTGCCTGCTCATGCTGCTTCGTATGCCACGCACCCATGTGATCTATCTTAGCAGCATGCCCATCGATCCAATGATCATTGATTATTACCTTCATTTCACTTCCGGGGTTACGGCCATGCACGCAACTCAAAGATTGACCCTGTTGAGTTGTTATGATTCTTCTCCCCTATCCTTAACTGAAAAGATCCTGCAAAGACCCCGCCTGATAGAGCGAATAAAAAAAAGTATTCCGACAGGCCATGTAGCACATATTGCAGGTTTCAATGTGACTCCATATGAAAGGACCCTGGCTGTCAGATTGGGAATTCCCATATTTGGTTGCGACCCTGCATTGAACTATTGGGGTTCCAAAAGCGGTTGCAGAAGGATTTTTGCAAAAGCAGGAGTTCCAATGGCAGCGGGTATGGAGGATTTGAAGACTTATGAAGATATTGTCCATGCGCTGACTTCTCTGAAAGAAAAGAATCCTTTAATAAAAAAAGCGCTCATTAAATTAAATGAAGGTTTTTCAGGCGATGGAAATGCGATATTCAGGTATCCTGAACAGGCGGAAATTGAAGATCTTTTGCTCTGGATACATGGTAATCTCAAAAGCAAAATGATTCCTGTCGCGAAGGACCTCCCTCCGGATGTGTTTATCCAAAAATTTGAAGAGATGGGAGGAATTGTCGAAGCATTTATTGAAGGTGACCATAAAGTTTCTCCATCCGTCCAATTGAGGATTGACCCTCTTGGCGAAGTGGAGCTGATTTCAACCCATGATCAGGTGCTGGGGGGAGAGAGCAACCAGATCTTCATCGGGGCACATTTTCCATGTGACGATTCGTATAGAAAGGAAATATCCAGGCTGGGGAAAAAAATCGGTGAGGAATTAAGAAAGAAAGGTGTTTTGGGAAGATTTAGTATTGACTTTATTTCTGTCAAAGAAAAAAACAAATGGAATCATTTTGCCATAGAAGTCAACCTGCGCAAAGGGGGCACTTCGCACCCGCATCTCATGCTCCAGTTTCTGACGAATGGGAAAAATGATGCAAATGGTCTTTTCCAAACCCCTAATAAACACTATCGCTATTATTTTTCTTCAGATAACCTTCAAAGTGATTCTTACATTGGGTTGACTCCACAGGACCTGATCGATATTGCAATGGTGCATGGTTTACTTTTCGATAGTTCAACCCAAAAAGGTGTTATGTTTCATATGATCGGTGCCATTTCCCAATATGGCAAGATCGGCGTTTTATGTGTGGGTGAATCCCGCGAGGAAGCCTATTCTTTCTATGAAAAGGCAGTAAAGGTGCTGGATCAGGAAACTGCTGCATGATCTGTATTACGCTGCGCTTATTTTATTCCCTGCTGACCGTTAAGGGATTTCTTTGTTTTCAATCAGTGAAGCAATCAAACAGGCTTATTTACTTTGAAATCCCTGGACCCATATAATTGAAGCTCTCTTTTAACTCTTTGGCGAGGGGCTTCCATTCATTTTCCGGAGTAATTGCCATGAGATTAAATCTCATATCCACGAGATAATCAGTATAGTCCCTGCGCAAATCAATCATGGATAATCGCAAAGATTCAAAGTCACTTCGTTTGGCATTATATGGCCTTATCGCTTCCTGATTCTTATAATTCAGGTCAAGCCATGCTTCAGCCAATGCATCTCCTTTTGTTTCGTAGTCGTCGACAATTTTTTTGGCTTTTCCCCTGCCTGCTGCATCCGGAATATGATTTTCGCATACACTTGAGCAGCCTGTCATGCAGCTTCTTATTTTCTTCAAGTAATTTCTTCTTATTTTTTTCCTTCTCTGGCGTCACCAATACTTTATCCATTATCTTTTGCCATTCATCCGGCTGGATCAGTGTCCTTATCTTTAATTCTGAATTGATATACTCATTCTGGAGGGACTTGAGATCAGCATAGAATGAATTATACTCCTGCTTAAATTCATCCTTTGTTGAATTGCGGTTCATATTCAGCTCATCCAGCTTTTTCTCATACACTTTTTTGGCTTTTTTCTGGAAGCCTTCCTCTTTTTTTTCGGTGTATTTGATCAGGGAATCGATTTCCTTTCTGCGGTGCTCATCCGTCACATAAGTGCTTACATTTTTTTTCAAATTAGGATCAAGGAGAAATGTGTCATGCCCTCCAAAAAAAATAATGTAAGCCAGCGTAAAAAGTCCAATTAACATAAAGAAAGGTTTAATGATTATGAATTAGCAATGCTATTCAAGGCCGGCCTTAGCTAGCCAGGAATAACCAATGCAATGAAGGTACGAATAATCTAAAATAATTCTGAAAGGCTTGAATTTCTGCCACAATGCATTCTAAATAAAAATTTGTGCAAAATAGAAGGGCTACAGGTAAATTATAATGAGCGCAGGCTGCTTCTAAAAACTGTCTTCTTTTGCGCGATTGGGGGCCATAGAAATAGAGTGATTTAATGAGGATCCTTGGTATGCCGCTCTTTGCTCTGTCTTTGTTCGCTATCTGTTCTATTTGATCTGAAGGAATTTCAAATTGAAGACGAACAACCTAATAATTCTAAAGCCTTCTGCCTGGAACAAACCCCATGCTACCTGGAATCACATTAAAGAAAACATTATTGCCAAAAAATGGGTTTCTCGATTTTACCACCCTGGAGTCTGCAATCCACACATTCCGGCAATGTGCCCCAGTATCGTGGAGAAAGTGGTGGTGGCGGTAACAAAAATAAAGGCACATAACCTCTCGCACCAAAATAGTAGTCAATACTATCTCCAGTAACTATTATCTGATTACAACCTTTCACTGGCTGTGTTTGGTAATTCCAATGTGGTAGTTGTTTATTGTCAACGAATATTCGATCCTGCCTGATGGTTGATGCGCTTAGATAGCCAAGCACTTTTTCATCCGGATCCGAAAGGCAGTGGATATTGCCCTCAATTTGTGAAGGCTGGGCATCGAAAATAGTACCCGTGAGTTCCGTATTTTTTTTCAGATTTTCCCAATATTCAAAAGCCTCCCTGGTTATCCCCGATTGCCTGACCAGGATACTATAGTTGACACCTAATTTCTGATCTCCCTTAGGAATGAAAACGAGCGGATTTTCAAAGATAATATCCTGGCTCAGCTTTGTGGAGCTAGCCAGCGTTAAGTTTGATGAAGGTGCGGATTTCCAGCACGTAAAAATCAGAGAATCTACGTCTCGCGGTAATACCTGGCCGTCGTAGTAATAATTCCAGGAAACGTAAACAGTATGGTATTCCCAAGTTTCCTCAAAATCCCAGCGATAATACCAGGTTGTATTTGAAGGATCATGTGTATTTGCATAAATAGTCACCCCCAATTTACTGTCTGCGCCGGTAGAATCCATTTTCCATGAGACGCTATCAATTGGTGGCGTCAGGACCACAGAAACTGGGTCAGACAAATATTTCCTTCCATCCTTCGTCAGGATTTCTAATTGATATTTATCTCCGGGATTCAGATTCAGCGCGGCTGCCGAATATCGCCCATTATTCTGTTCAAACAAAGAATAGATTGTCCCGGATTCTGCAAGCAACGAAACCTGCGCTTTCAATTCGGGTTGGCTATATTGCCCGGAGTCCAGGCTGCGCGTACGGCTTAGCTCAATGGTTGTTGAATCATTTCCTGCATTTAAAAACCCATTCACCACGAGCCAGCTGGGTGACTTGATGCCAGCGGGTGGAATGAAAGGCTCTTTGCAGCAATTAAAAAAGAATGGCATGACACAAGTCCATGATAGCAGCAAGTTGAATTTGGCGTTTGACCTCATTATTTAGTCGGCAGAAAAACCTTTAGATGGCCCCGCTGTTTGGTCGTCAGACAATACAGATGGAATTCAGGACATAAAGTAATTGCTATAATTACAATGTAGCCCAGGCGACTTTTCTAAATTAGCTGGAGGAATCCACATTTTGCAGCGCCAACGAGTAACTGACGTTGGTAGATGGTACTTAGATGCGTTCTTTAGGGGAAGATTGAATTCAAAGCATTTGCTCCTCAATTGTTTGGAATTCAATAAAAGTCGAAGCGCCTGAAGCATTTCTCTACCAACTTAATGGGAGGTGCTCCGATGAAGACGGGACAATTGTGGCGATGAGCCATATGCCAAATTTATTCAGATCGCAGGCTATTTACAGGATTTACAACAGATGCTCTGATCGTTTGATAACTGATCGTGATCATGGCTATTGCCATGGCTGTAAAACCAGCCAGCACAAATACCCACCAGTTAATGGTTGTATGGTAATCGTAATTCTGAAGCCAGGATTGCATGGCATACCAGGCGATCGGAAAAGCCAACAGCGTCGAGACCGCAATCAGCTTCATGAATTCTCCCGAGAGTAATCCTGCAAGGTTTGAGACACTGGCTCCCAAAACTTTTCGAATTCCAATCTCCTTTGTTCTGCGTTCAGCCGTATACGCAGCCAGGCCAAACAATCCCAGACAGGAAATGACTATTGCCAGTGCAGCAAATACGCGGGATAACTTGCTCACCAGCATTTCACTGAGGAACATTTGATTGAACTCATCATCCACGAACTTAAACTGAAATGGATACACTGGGTTGTCTTTTTTCATCACGGTTTCTATCTGTGCAATGGTTTTTTCAATATTCTCCTCTTTCCTGATCCTGACATACATGGAGGATGCATATTCATTGTGAGGATTGCAAAAGAAAATAAGTGGGTCGGGTTTACCAGACATATTGCCATAAATAAAATCCTTAACTATGCCAACCACTCTATAGTTGGATGTGTCCTGACGAATAATGGAGCCGATTGGATTTTCGGTGTTCATGAGTTTTGCCAGCCCTTGCGTAATGATAATATTCATCGAGTCTGTCGCCGGATCAGCATTAAAATCCCTTCCCTGGATGATCTTTATACCACAGGTCGAGAGTAATTCCGGACTGATATATCTCTGCGAGATGATGATCGAAGCATTCGGGTCCTTTCCGTTCCAAGTGTAGCCATTGCTATTGTTTCCACCGTAAATGGTTTCATGATCAGTTAGGGCAACATTTTCAATTGCCCCAATGCTCATCAGGTCCTGCTTTATAGCGCTGAAATGCGTTCCCATATCACCCTGCACATCCATGACCAAAAGATTGTCCTTATTATAGCCGAGCTCGCGGTTTTTTACATGTTGAATTTGTTGAAATATAATAATCGTGGAGATGATGAGCACTATGGATACAGTAAACTGGGTAACCACCAGGCCTTTCCTGATTAGTCCGGCACTGCTTCCTTTCAGTTTTATGCCTTTCAATACAAAAACAGGGTTAAATGAGGAAAGATATAATGAAGGATAACTCCCGGCTACCACACCGCATATAAATGTGACAGTCACCAGAGCCAGGATATGCTCCGGGTTTGTCAAATTCAATGAAAGGTTTTTCTGAGCCAGGGTATTAAATGCCGGGAGGACAAGGACCATCAAAATAATTCCTACGATAACAGATAGAAAAGACATGAATACCGCTTCCATGATAAACTGAAAGATCAGCCGCTTCTTCCCTGAGCCCAGTACCTTTCTAACGCCTACTTCTCTAGCCCTCTTTTCGCTCCGGGCAGTGGCAAGGTTCATGAAATTGATGCATGCCAGAAAGAGGATGATCCACGCTACGAGACTAAACATATTTACGTATTGAATCCTGCCCTTGCCGGTTTGTTTTCCATTCTCAAAATTCCAGCGCAGCTGCCAGTCCTTCATGCCAAACAAAAAGCTACTGACAATTGAATGTGGAACTCTCTTCTTTATAAAGCCATACAATTGTTTATTGACAGCTTCAGGCTGCGTCGTTTTATCCAGCTCTGCAATGGTTAATATGCCATTGGAATCCCAATTGGAAAGCCATGGATTCTGTTTATAGAAAATGTCAAAGGGCGCCACCCATTCAAATTGAAGGGAACTGTTTTCCGGGAAATCTTTTACAAGTCCTTTTACTACATAATCCTGTTTATTATCTACCCTGACTGTTCTGCCCAGTATATTCACGGCATTGCTCTTACCCGAATAATCCGGAAAGAATTTCTTTGCCGTCTTTTCTGTAATCACCATCGAATAGGGTTCACGAAATGCTTCTTTTGGATTTCCCTGCAAAAAAGGAATGGTAAGCATGTCGAAGAGGGAGGAGTCTGCATATCGTCCGACGGAATAAACTGATCTGTTCCCGATCCTTATCAATAAATTAGAGGGGCTTTCAGTAAACCTTGCTGTATTGGCAATACCGGGAATTTCAGCCTTCATCGCGGGCCCCATGAGCCCAGGTGTGCTTTCATAAGTACTGAAATGCTCCGAAAATGGCCAGTTGTTCAAGACCATATACAATCTGTCCTTTTTAAGATTCACATCGTCATAACTGATTTCATTTTCCACCCATAAAAAAATAAGCCCTGCACATGCAATGCCGATGGCCAGTCCCAGAATATTCAAAAAGCTATAAGACTTGTTTCTCCGCAGGCTGCGGAATGTGGATTTGAATATCGTTTTTAACATGCGCGTTGATTAGCAATCAGTCCTTCATAAAATCTGATGGCTTTGTATCCTCAGCGTTTATTCCGGATCAATCAATGAAATTAATGATTTGCGGAAAGACGTACCATTTGCCATTTTGTTGCATAGGAGAAATTACAGCTGTCCCCCCGAGCCCGATTCTCACATTTATTTGAATAGATTGGAATAATAGATCAGCGTTCTGTGGTGTTCCGAAGGGCGACCCGGCACTCCGGTTAAAAACCGCTCTTTGAACGGCGGAATAGAAGCATTGGTTTTTATCTACATTAAAAATAATCAGGGTTAGCAGTCAAAAACTTGCCTGACAGGTGGGCATATTCGTAGAATGCGATAGAAATAAATCCTTATGCATTATGCGGGCAGTGCAGTGCACTTTTGTGTACGGCTCTTAAGGAACTTTATTATTTCCTCTCTGGGGCGGACTTCACCCAATTCCACAAAATTGGCCGCAAGCTTTTTATAGTTTCTGGTCATTAATAAAAACCAGATTTGAAAATAATCAAGTCTCGAAAATACGATTGCTTTATTGGTTTTGTATGATCTATATTTTTCTTGAAGTCTCCGGGCATTTCTGTCCAGTGCATATAGGGACGAAGGTGATGGCCAATATGATACCCATCATTGAAACATTGTCTTGTTATAATAAGAATTAATGCAGGTAATGCTGTTATTATAAATATCAGCCGGTTTCTCGATATTGATAAAAGCATGCTGTGCCCAATTTCCTGCCATCATGGCAAAACGGATAAATATTAATGGAGCAATAAAAACAATCAGCGTTGCCTTGAAATTGTAAAAACACAATAGGATAACAAACAAAAAATAAAATATTTCGCCGCCCAAGACGCGAAACGCAAATTTTCCCTTGTGTTTCCGTTTAAAATACATCGCAAGATCCGGGACGCCAGACAAATAAAATGAACCCAGGTATTTTAGAAAGGCCCAGATGCTATCCCTCTTGTATTTCATCGTTGAACTCAAATCATCCGATTCATTATTTTCCGGGTGATGCATGGTCACATGGTGATAAAAATAGGTTTCCGGCGTTTGTCCAAAAAAAATACCCAATACCCATGGAATATACTTATTCATGAAGTTATATTTCTTTTTCAGGAATTTTCTATGGCACACATTATGCAACATGAGCATATAAGGTCCTAAGAAAAGAAAAAGGATGACCAGTAGATATGCGAGATAAAATGCCCAATATAAATCGGGGATTAAAAAAATAACAAGGCAAGGGGTATAATGGTAAATGTTATTTTCAGTGATAAATAGATAAATGCCATGTCCCGCTTATCATTCAGCATCGGCAAAAATATATGATCAAGCCATTTTACGTTTTTGAAAGTAGTGGGATCCTTCAGAATAATTTCCATGGATTCTTTTTTAGGAGTGTACGCATGTTGTTTTCTGCCAAGCTCCAGGCTCGGCATATAATGGTCAATTGACCCAATAAGCAACTCATCATCGTGCAATAATATATTCCACGCTTGAGTGCATTATGAAAAATCGATAAGTCTAAAGAAACAATTTTTTTAAAAGACTGCCCTGATCGTCATTAAACAAATCCATTCGATATGATCTGTGTTTAACGGAGAGAATGCATCAAAGGCACTTAACAAAGGGAGGAAAAAAGCCCTATGCCATGAATATACGCATAATCTGGCTTAATACCCAAAAGATTTTTGAAGGTTGGAAATAAATGCGGGGAAAAACGAAAATGTTGGGGCCCTGGTTTCTCAATAGAAAACAAGACGAATGTGCGCCTTTGCCATTGTGCAAAAAATTATTTATTGATTGCAATATCTATCCAACAACCATTGCTCAGTTCCATTTTTTCTTGCCCTTTTGGCAACAAGCCGGATAATGGGTGAAAGCAGCGACAGCAAGCCCGGGGCGTTAGAATCAGAAATGGTCAATGCAACGGCAAGATGGGCGAAGTTTTTAGGTTTGCCCTTTTCATCCGTAAGGTGGTCCGATGCCAGTCCATAAAAAATTTTTATAAAATTCTCCATACCAGTATGACCGGGTACCAGGGTGATTTGAAATTTTACCTGGTCATTCGTTTCATTATAAAACCGATGGGGTGTTCTTGCAGGAACTGTAAATGAATCTCCTCTTTTCAACTTCTTTCTAAGTTTTCCAACCTGCAGGTATAATAAACCCTCCATCACTTCAAATTTCTCGGTAAATGCCTTGTGAAAATGCAGAGGCGGTCCGTCACTTTTTCCTAAATCAATTTCCAATAAAGTATAAGCGCCATTTGTTTCCTCCGATGTTTTAATGAATGTAGCAGAATCGTTAATGGCTGGGTTGGCATAAGTTCTTTTTTCCAAGATGAAAGATTTAAGATGCTGATTTGGCTCTATTCAACACTAGATGGATCAAGGTAGATCTTTTGTCCTTGAAAGGGTTAATCGTTTTGTAATCCAGATGTTAATGGAGCCAGCTGGCGCTTTGTCAACAGGCCTTTTTTAGGATAACCATAAGGTTTATACCTTTGAAACCCGAAAACAACAGAAAGCATGAATCGTTCCAAACCTGTTGAAGTTTTTCTACAATTGACCTATAGGGATTCATCTGCGAAGTCATGTGTCAGGAAAATATTGTACCGGTGCCCCAAATATGAAATCTTGCAAATACAAGTTCTTAAAGTAAACCTGTTCCGGTTATGGGCCGTATTGAACCTAGAATCCTGCTTTTCGCACCCCTGGAATATTCCTATTACAAAAAATTCAATTGAACCATGAGTTGGGCCCTGATCACCGGGGGAAGCAAAGGCATTGGCAGGGGGATTGCAGAAGCGATTGCCAGGAGAAACTATGATTTAGTCCTGGTCGCAAGGGATGAGGAGGAACTGATCAAGGCAAAAAATCAGCTGATGAATGATTTTTCGGTGCAGGTTGACATTCTATCTTGCGACCTGTCAAAGGCCGATGGTGCAAAAATCATTTACGAATGGTGCGCTAAAAAGAACTTGAATATAAAAATCTTCTGCCATGTTGCAGGATTTGGTGGCCCAAAAGATTTTGGAGACTTGCCTTTGGAAGACCTGCAGAAGATGATGAGGCTTAATTTTGAATCCGCTGTTGAGCTCACATGGCTCTTCCTGCAACAATTGAAAAAAAACGCTCCATCTTTTATACTCTATGTCAGCAGCATGGCAGGCTTCGCGCCCATGCCCCAGAAGAATATCTATTCGGCAAGCAAATCCGCATTGCTTTTTTTCAGTTACTCACTTAAAGCTCTTTTGCGCCAGGACCATATTTCTGTGAGCTGTCTTTGCCCGGGACCTGTATTTACAAACCCGGTGATAGAAAAAGAGACCATTAAGCGATTGGGATGGATCGGAAAACAAATGGCGATAGCTCCTGGAAAAATGGGTGAGTATGCGATTCGAAGCTTGCTGAAAGGGAAGACGATCATCGTCCCCGGCAAACTGAATCAGTTCCTTTCTCTCTTCCTGCGAATCCTGCCTAAGCGATTGTTAACATGGATTTTTTTCCATAAAAAACCCGGTGAGTTCCCTATCACCGCCCCGAAGGGATTGGAATAAGCCGAATTAAAAAAACAGACATGAAAATCTTAGCCCTCCTCTTCATTTTTTGCTTCAGCTCCTTTCTTTCCACTGCCAGGCAGGCTACCCCTGATGTGTTGCAATGTGGTTCAACTATTCCCGTGGCGGTGCAAGCCGTTGATAGCTTAAAGCCTTATGCGCTTGTTGCGGGGGGAAGCAAGGGCATTGGTTATGGTATTGCAGAAGCCCTGGCTAAGAGAGGATATAATCTGATCCTAATCGCCCGGCATATGGACACCCTGTTAGCCGCAAAAGAGAGACTGGAAAAAGCTTTTCCCGTTCAGGTACAGCTATTGGCACTTGACCTGAGTTTTGAGTCCACTGCAGGAGAAATCTCGAAATGGTGTACCGAGCGGAATATTCACCTGAAAGTGTTATGCAATGTGGCAGGAATGGGTGGAGAGAATGATTACCTGACCCTGCCATTGGATTCACTGCGCTATATGGTGAGGTTGAATATCGAATCCTGCATGGCGCTTTCCCTGCTCCTGCTACCCCTGCTTGAAAAAAATGCCCCTTCTTATATTCTGAATGTGGCGAGCATGGCAGGTTTCGCCCCGATTCCAATCAAGAACTTATACTCTGCCACCAAATCAGCCGTTGTTTTTTTCAGCTATTCCTTACAATATCAGCTCAGGGAAAAGCATATCAGCGTCAGCTGTCTTTGCCCCGGTCCCGTATATACGAAGCCGGAAATTGAAAAAGTAACTAAAGAAAAACTGGGATGGTTCGGCAATCAGATGGCGCTTGATCCTCATTTTGTCGGAGAATATGCTGTGATGAAAACATTTAAGGGCAGGATGATCATCGTACCGGGCAGCCTGGCAAAGTTCAGTTCTTCCATCATCCGCTTTCTTCCCCGCAGGTGGATAGTGGATATTTATGGAAGTAAAGGAAAGAAAAAGGCCAAATAGCTTTTTCAATATTGCAACAGCGACTGTAAAAAGATGTTCAAGATTGTATAACTCTTCGGGGCTCTATTTATTAAATCCTATCCTTTCCCTGTCCTCCCATTTCCTATGGGCTTCCTTTCTACCCAAAAGGTTTCGCCTTCCCAATTTTTAAGGTCACAATTTTTGACCTTAAAGAATAGCGCCATGCACAGGATAATGTTTCCGTTAAATCAATTTTCCTTCCGCAAAAAGCTTTCTCATTTTCTTTTTATCATATTTGCCTATACCGGTCTTAGGTATTTCATTCAATTCGACATATTGTTTTGGCAACTGGTATTTTACAAAACGATTCAGCAGGAATTCATTGAGCTCGCTGGCAGATAGTGTTTCGCCTTTTTTGAAGACGACGCAGGCCAAAGGCCTTTCAACCCATTTTTCGTCCGGTATTGCAATGACCGCAGCTTCTGCCACTTTTGGATGATTCATCAGGGACGATTCAAGGGCAACACTGGATATCCATTCTCCGCCACTCTTTATCAGGTCCTTTGTTCTGTCTACTAATTCCATAAAGCCGAATTCATCAATGGTTCCCACATCGCCGGTGCGGAACCATCCGTCGGCTGAATGCGTTTGATCATTGCTCATTTTATAGTAACTGTCGATTACCCAATGTCCCCTCACTTCAAACTCACCAAGCGTTTTTCCATCCCTCGGGGCGACCTCTCCATCTTCCTGCACGACCCGGATTTCGACTCCCGGTATTTCAATTCCCTGCTTGGCTCTAATCCTGAGCTTATCCTCCGCACTCATCCCCTCATGCTGACTATGCAGTCGCGATGCAGTGACCACCGGAGAAGTTTCTGTCATTCCCCAGGCATGACAACAGGAAATGCCAAAATCTTCGCCAAACTTTCTGATCAAACCAGCTGGCATTGCCGAACCTCCGACGAGGAATTCCTGTAAATCCAAACGCTCCCTGATGGGATTCTTTTTTAATTCCTCATATACTCCCATCCAGATCGTGGGCACCCCATTGGCTTTAGTAATTTTTTCTTTCAGCATAATGTCAATCAATGCGGCGGGCTGAAGATGTTTTGAAGGCATGATTATATCTGCACCGGCGAGAAGACAAATAAATGGAAATCCCCAGGCCATCACATGAAACATTGGGCTGATGGACAAGACCCTGTCATTCGCACTGATATTTATTGCATTGGGCGACAAGGAAGAAAGCGCATGGAGGTAAGTGGATCGGTGAGAATACAAAACCCCTTTGGGGTTGCCTGTTGTACCACTCGTATAACACATGGCGCAGGCCTGGTTTTCATCAACTTCAACCCATTCAAAATCCTCCTCTCCTCCATCTATCAGGTCTTCATAGAATAATATATTGGGCAAATTGGTTTGCAAATTGCCGGGAGCATTCATAAGTACAATATGCTTCAACTGAGTTAACCTGGAAACAAATGATTCGAAAATGGAGATGAGGCTGGCATCCAGGAATACGATTTTGTCTTCAGCATGATTTATGATGAATGCAATTTGGTCGGGTGAAAGCCGAATATTTACGGGATGGCATACGGCGCCCAGACCCGGTATCGCGAAGTATAATTCAAGGTGCTGATAATGGTTCCAGGCAAAAGTAGCAACCCGGTCGCCTGGCTCTATATTTAATTTTGATTTCAGGGCAAATGCAAGTTTTTTTGCCCTTTTGTACATTTCTGTATTCGTATATCGGTGCCAGGATCCATCCGGCATTTTCGAAACAATTTCCTTTGTTGGAAATACCCTGTTGGCGTATTCCAGAATGGACTGAATTGTCAGCGGGTAATTCATCATTTGTCCATACAGCATGCTAATCAGGTTTTGATGTAAAAAATAACGCGAATGAAGAACTATTCAGATGATATAAGGATATTGCTCTATTAAGATACGATTTTGTAAGCAGCAAAGCCGGTTCAAAAACTGCCACCGCATTGGCATTTATTAGGATTGTCCGGGGCATTTACTTTCCACTCCGCCAAGCATTTTCCCTCTCTTTCCATATCTCAACGTTTACCCCCTTGATGATGAGCCAGAGACAAAGGGACAATTCGGCAATGAAGGGTGGTAATAAGATAGCCGGGAAAATCCTATCCGCAAATGCCGGAGCAAGAATAAGTGCAAAGCTGTTCAATAAATAACTCAACCCGGCAATCTGCATCAGAACGCCTATTGTCCTGGGTAAGAAACCGGATTTGCGAATCAGATGACCTTCAATGAGGCATACGAAGCCAAAAAATATGAGTCCGATACCAAAGCCGTATCCATGTACTTTGACAGAAAGGTAGGACAAAGCTTGCAGCTGATTCGGTTCGAACGCTTTCAGGTAATCTGCATTCCCTAATAAAAAAAGAGGTAGCAGCAGATTCAATTTGTTAGCAACCAGGACGGCAGTCTGAATCAAATTGAAAAGCAATCCAAGCAAAGCCAGGTTCTTGTTAACAGGTCTGAGTAGCACATAAAAGACAAGCATTAAAACACAATCACAGATGTGCATGATCAGATCCCCGGCAATGCCCATGCGCCAAAGCAGGGGTGAAGCTATAATATTGTTCGCTGTGGCCGCTGCATTGCCTGACACAATGATTGCATTTCTAACGAACATCTCACCCAATAATCCTGCAACGATGATAATTAGATAAGCCACCCCGCCTATTCGCGCATAAACCTGTGGCGAAGTTTCAACAGCATGATTTGGCATACCAGATCAGTGGGTTTAGTCTAAGTAAATTTAATATTTTAAGTGCTTCAGGCAATCGCCCATGGATGTCTGGGTTGATTTTCTTAGCATTTAACTTGCTCGCTTCCCATGCATCAACATATCCACTGCATGGTCAAAGGAGCCGGCCCGGATGATTTCTCCAGCATTCACAAAGAAGATTTCGTCGGCATTCTGGATGGTATTCAGGCGGTGGGCGATGATTACACGGGTAGTGCTGGCCGAGAGTTTGTTCAGGATTTCCTGCAGAATCTGTTCGGTGATGGTATCGATATTCGCGGTTGCTTCGTCCAAAATCAGAAGGTCGGGATTGCGCAATACGGCACGCATGAATGCAATGAGCTGCTTCTGTCCCAGGCTGATGCTTTCCCCACCGGAACCCAGATTGGTATCCAACCCGTTGTCGAAACTAGCCAGCAGCTTTTGCAGCCCCGCATTTCGAATTACTTCTTCCAGTTGCTCATTTGTATATCCGGCATAATCCTCATTTCCAATGAATATATTATCCCTCAGATTTCCGGAAAACAGAAATGGTTCCTGTAAGATAAAACCAATTCGTTTCGTGCGTTCTGCCGGTAGATAGGAACGGATATCTTTCCCTCCAAAAATCACTTCGCCCTGCTGAGGATCATAAAGCCGGGCCAGCAGGGAAGCCGTCGTGGTCTTTCCACCACCAGTAGGCCCTACCAGTGCATAGGTCTTTCCTCTTTCCATTCTGAATCCAATATGGTGCAGGATCTCCTGCCCATCTCCATATCCAAAATGTACATTCCGGAATTCAACCAGTGCATCGCTTTGGGGTTTTTCAGTAGCAGCGATCAGGGGCAGGTTTGATTCCATATTTAGAATATGTGAAATCCGGTCTGCGCCGGCCATGGCTACCTGGAAATTTGTCCAGAGGGCGGCGAGCTGCCTCAAGGGATTATAAAAATTGGTGGAATAAGACAGGTAACTCACAAGCAGCCCAATGGTGAACAGGCCAGTTGAAATCAGGTAAATGCCCACGGTCAACACGATCAGTTGGGCAAGGCTGGCAAAAAAACCATATACAGGAATGAATATATTATTCGCCACGCCGGCCAATTTCGCAGCAGCATAATTTTGTTGGTTGGCTTCTTCAAATCGTTTGCGGAAATAATCCCTTCTGTTAAAAGCGATGATGACTTTGAAATTGTTCAGGCTTTCCTGGATTTCAGCACTTAACCCACCAGTGCGTTTCAGGCTAAGTGCATTTTTTTTCTTTACCCAGGTCGAAGTCCCTTTGGTAAAAATCAGGATCAGGAGTGCAGGCACAAGGGTCACGATGCCCAGACGATAATTGATGGAGAGCAAAAAAATACCGGCACCGGTCATGGTAGCCAGGGTGCCGATGAATTGCATCAGCGACTGGCTGAAAAACTGATTGATCTTGTCTGTGTCGTTATTGATCCGTGAAATCAGGTCGCCCGTTTTATTTTGGTTGAAAAAAGCGAGTGGCAATTCCTGTAGTTTATTGAAGACCGTATTTCGCAGTTTGAACAACATGCGCTGGCTGATGCTGCCCATCATTCGCGTCTGCGTATAGGCAGCACCGAAAGCAACCAGGGCAATACCAATCAGCAGGGCGCAATTGCGCAATACACCCTCATAATCTTTGTGCATGACATACTTATCAATGGTATGACCTATGATATAGGGACTGAGCAGGGTCAGACCGGAATTGGTTAGGATAGCGAGGCAGGCCAGCAAGAGGTTGCGTCGTTCTTCCCTGATCATCTGCAGGAGTTTCTGCAGGATCTTCAGGTTTGAAGCTTTTTCATATTTCGTTCCTATGCTATTGAGGTTGTAATTCATGAGTGCTTTGTTGTGATTGTTCTATCTGAACATATTCCGGGCTGGTAGCCATGAGGGTAGAATGGGTACCGGATGCAATTAGTTCGCCTTCCATCAGCAGGATGACCTGGTCGAAGCCAGCAGCCGATGCGATTTTCTGCGTCACTGAAATCAGTGTGATCCCGGGATAATTTCTCTTCACATTTTCCAATATTTTTTTCTCCGTCCTTGCATCCACACGCGCAGTAAAATCATCCAGCAAGAGTATCCGGGGATTCAGGGAAAGGGCACGGGCCAGCATGATCCGCTGCTTTTGTCCGCCACTAAGGCTGGTACCACGTTCTGACACGATGGTATTGAGTTTATCCGGCAGCGAATCAATAAAATCTTTTAATTCAGCCGTCTCGATGGCCTTGGCCAGGAATTCGTCAGTTACGGTATCGCTAAAAGCAATATTTTCCCGAATGCTCATATTGAAGAGAATACTATCCTGGAAGACAAAACCCACATGGCGATAAAAATTCTCTTTGTTATAATCTTCCACAGTCCGTCCATCATACAAAACCTTGCCCTCATTGGGTTTGATTAGTCCGGTCAAAAGATACAGCAATTGAGATTTTCCCGCGGCGGTCGGGCCAATAATGGCTATAGAAGATCCGGGCTCAATAGAAAAACTGATATTTTTTAGAACTGGTTTTTCTCCATACATCACCGACACATTTTCCATGGAGACTTCTCCACGCAAATCCGTTTTAATAGGTCCTTCATCCTTTGGTTCGGTCATATCCAGCACCACATGCAGCCGCTGATAGCTGGCAGAGGATTGCGCGATAAGATTGCTCATAAACCCAATCATGATGATTGGAAATATAAGGAGAGACAGATATGATAGAAATGCAGAGAAATCACCAAGCGTCATGGTTCCGTTGATAACGAATTTCCCGCCCAAAGCGAGAATGGAAGTGCCAGCGAAACTTGCCGTCAACACGATCACGGGGATCAGCCAGGCAAAAAGACGCAGGATGCTCAACCCCAAACTTTTCGCCTGCTCATTGGCCGACAGAAATTTTTCATATTCCGGCTGCTGTGAATTGACTACCCGGATCAGGGCCGAGCCGAGTATACTCTCGTTGATCACCTTATTTAGTTTGTCAATGATCTCACGGCCTTTCATAAAAATGGGTCGCACCCTTTTCGTCACTATATAAAAAGCGGTGGCGATGATCGGGATAATCGTGATGACCGCGAAAGCCAGTCGCCAGTTAATAGAAAAGAGCATGAAGCAGGCGCCGAAGATGATGATTAGGGAAGAAGCGATGGTGACGATGGCCTGTGAAACGAAAAGTTTGACTGAATCCACGTCTGCGGTAAGGTTGGTCAACAACTTTGAGGGATTGGCTTTTTCTATTGCCATGAAACCCTGTGTGGATATTTTCGAAGCAAGTTTTGATCGCAGATCACGCGCTACCCGTTCCGCAGTATTGGTCTGGATAATGCTCTGCAGGTAAGTGAAAATAAAAATGATCAATGCTGCAGTACTAAATTCGATCAATATCTTCTTTAGGTCATAATGCGATGGATAAGCGTCGATGCCGCTGGCGATGATGCGGGGAAGGATCAGATTAATTCCATTGCTTAAGAGGGCAAAAAAAATGAGCAAGATCATCATGGCCCGGTAAGGTTTGAGCAGGCTCATCAACCCGGGCCCTCTTCGTTTGGGTGGTCCTTTTTGAAAATCTTTTTTTGCCATCGTAAACTGCCTCTGTTTAGAAAATGATCATTCTTTTCCTGTAGACGATCATCTCCGGAAAATATTTTAAATATGGCCGGAATAAAAGCAGAGATGCGAAATTGGAGCCATTTCGACGAAAAAACGAATCTTTCATGCAGATTTTTTGGATTAATCGCTCCGGTTGGAACGCCCGCACTGAGCGTGTGTAAAATCCAGCGTGGAACATTGAAACATAGAACAAGTTTCCAGGATGGATTGTTATTTATGAAGACGTTTTCATTTATGTTGTCTGAACATCCATTCCATCATTAACGGATCGCTGTAGGCGCCGAGCCAGGAAAAATGTCCCACCTCAGGATATTCTGTAAATCCCGGATGCGCTCCTGCTTTTGTCAATGCTTGCAACATATCCAGGGAGAAAGCGGGATTCACTGCAGGATCTTCCGCGCCGTGAAAAATCCAAATGGGTAAACGGGATATGGAGGCTGCCAATGAAACATCTCCACCTCCGCAGACAGGCACGGCCGCTGCAAACAGACCTGGATATCGCTCAATGGCATCATAAGTGCCGAAGCCGCCCATGGAAAGTCCGGTGATATAAATCCTGTTGCTGTCAACCGGCATTGTTTTTATAAGATTATGGATCAGTCCAATCAAAAGTTCCATCGGTTTCGTTGGAACGGGCTGCAGGCGCATTTCCGAAGTAGTTTTGCCGCGGGAGAAATTGGACCAGCTGCTCTTTTCCGGACATTGAGGCGCAATAACAATCGCCGGGTGCAGGATCATGTTCTGATCCGTTGCAAAATTCGACACGCCCCATTTTAATTGCGCTTCATTATCACTGCCGCGCTCACCCGAGCCATGGAGGAAAATCACAAGGGGATATTTCCTTAGGGTATCAGAATCCGGGAACAGCAACCTGTAATTGAGCGTGTCGCCTTTTCCATTACCAAATTTATTATAGCTGAAGCGCGATGATGATTGCGAGAATGCATATTCAATGTTTACGCAGATCAGCCATGCCAAAATAGGAATTACTTGTCTAATAATTTTCATCGTATTTCTTTTATGGAATTTGAATAAAACCCGGATGTCTTTGACCAAATTACAAAATTGCCATTTAAGTCGTTTGATTTTATATTCGTCCCATGAAGAACAAGTTGCCTGTTGCATTTGCCTCATCCACACATTGGTTGGCGAGGAGAATGAAGCCGTCCCTAAACCCGAACAGTTGCTGAAAATGCCCTTTGGATGAGATGCAACCAATACAAAGGTCCTATATATATGCACCCTTATAGGAAATTGCTGCAAAAAAAATCCCAGGTTCCGACGGTTGATTCATTGATTAATTCGCGCTTGCCTGAGACAGTTAGTACGATCTCTCCATATGTCAATATTAATGTCAAAATGATCGTGCGGACTTGGCCGCACAATAATGACATTATTTAATAAGGATCATCATTCTTTTCGAATGATCAGATCCTTTAATTATTATCAGGTATGCGCAAATAACGCAAGGTTGCCTCATAATCCGCCAGGTGCGGAACATTCACTCCGCCAGGAATAATAACAAACCGGTATTGGAAGTTCGTGCCAAGTTTGACAGAACGCGAATTGTCAATAGTAAACCGCACAATGAGAATATTCCCCACTTGCGGCTGGAAAGAAATTGAATTTGATTTCCCCCCGGAATTAGAAGTATATGGCAAAGGAAAAATTCCTGAGCCTGAATTGAAATAAACCTGAATTGTAGCCGTGGTGAGATAGTCCGAGGTAAGAGAAGGCGCAGCAAGATCTGCAACATTCACCTTGGATCCGTCTATTACATCATCACGGAAATTCGTAGCAGGATTCCAATCGGAGTAGATAACATTGGCCGTACCGGGAGGCCCCTGCAGGGAGACAGGTGTTCCCCATCCAGCATTTGTTTTTGGCCCGTAGAGTTCATAATTGGTTTTGTCAAGATAATAATCGCCATTTACTCCCAGCGAACCTGCAGGAGCACCGTTGCCACTATAGATTTTGCTGCCATTGGCGCCCGCGGGACCTGTTGTACCTGCTGGACCTGACTGGACCCGCTGGACCCGCTGGACCCACTGGACCAGGAGGACCCGAAGTGCCTCCATTCCCTGAACCTCCACCCGCTGGACCGGCTGGACCAGCTGGGCCTGCTGGACCCGCTGGACCCGCCGGACCTGCTGGACCTGCTGGTCCTGCAGGCCCCGCTTGACCTGCGGCGCCGTTACTGCCACCACCTAAAGAATAGCCGGTTCCCCATCCGGAAGCAGTCTTCGGCCCGAACAATAACCCATTTGCTAAATCAAGGTAAAAATCTCCGATAATTCCGGTTCCAGCGTTGGGCGCTCCATTCCCGCTGTAAATGATGGTACCATTTCTACCAGCAGGACCAACAGGACCTTCCGGACCGGCAGGACCTGCTTGTGTTTGCGGGGTGGAATGAATCTTATTGCAACTCACAATGAAAGCCAATGCAACAAGAGTGCAAATCAGAAATAATGTGATCCGTTTCATACTGTCTGTATTTAGTTAATTAAATAGGCTTTGATACAGGAGTTCCTAAGAATTGGGATTTCTAAGCGAAGTATTAAATTGTGGGACAGCAGTGAGCCATGATTAGGCACCAGGTCCTATCATGAATAGTCTAATTTACATTTTTTGCAAAACCTTACAAAACCTAAGTTCGTGTCTCCGAATAAGATCAGTTGTTTATAGATTGGTCTGTTAGGCTGGGATTTGAATCACAAATTCCGTAAACTCCTTTTCCCTGGAGTCGACATTAATTTCACCTCCATGGGCTTTGATAATATCATAGCTCAGGGATAAACCCAATCCTGTTCCCTGGCCCGTTGGTTTCGTAGTGAAAAAAGGTTGGAAGATCTTTTCCATAATCTTTTGAGGTATGCCGCAACCATTGTCTCTTACAGCAACGGTGACCATATCTCCATTTTTCCTCGTACTTACTTCCACAATGGGATTATATCCTTGGATGTGAAGCATCAATTTTTCCTTTACGGCATAGAAAGCATTGTTATACAAGTTCAGTAAAACCCTTGCGATATCCTGCGAAACAACATTTACCTGACCAATTGATTCGTCATAATTGGTTTTCATCGCGGAATTAAACGTCTTTTCCTTTGCCCTAAGGCCATGGTAAGCCAATCGCAGGTATTCATCTGCCAGCGCATTCAGATCTGTAAAGCTCTTAGTTCCCGAGCTTGATTTAGAATGTTGAAGCATCCCCTTAACAATAGAATCGGCCCTTTTTCCATGATGGTTTATTTTTTCTTCGTTCTCCTTAATATCTTTTGCAATGGCTCTTGCTACTTGTAGGTTTCCTTTATCCACTTCTTTTTCCAATTCATCGATCAACTCCTGGTTCACTTCAGAAAAATTGTTGACAAAATTCAGCGGATTCTGAATTTCGTGTGCGATGCCAGCCGTCAATTCACCAAGAGAAGCCATTTTTTCCGATTGAATCAACTGCTTTTGTGTAGCTTTCAATTCTTCAAGGGTCTGGGTTACCTGGTCTCTTTGTTTTTCTATCTCCTTGTTTTGTGCAACTACCTGGGAAGTTCTCTCGGATACCTGTTTCTCCAATGTTACGTTCTGCGACGAAAGAATTTGTTGTTTCTCCCTTTCCTGTTCTAAATTTTTCTCTGACAACTCATTTACTTGAACCAGTTGCCTGCGAAGATCGCGATTGGCGGAGCCAAATTCCAATGCAAACTGCAACGCCAGCGTGAGCGGAAAAGTCAGGTCTGTAAATACGGAAAAAAAGGCTTGTGTATTCGTCATGTACCAGGGGAAAAAATGAAACAGATTAAATACTGCGAAGAGAACGACAAGAATGGAAATGATCATACCAATAGCAAGGATCCAAAATCCTGTCCTTTTTTTCACTATACCCAGAATCAGGATGCGCCAGGTGTCTATTTGAAATAAGACAATCATTGGCGTTATGACCGGGAATGGATATTCAGCAGCAATTACACCATACAAGGCGGCGAAGATGATTAGAGCCAGGACAATCCAGGATCGCTTTGGCATCCTGCCATAATAAAGCGAATACAAAAACAGAAGGTACAATCCGGCCTGGCAGCTAAATGAAATGCGCCAAAAAGAAGTGCCCAAAATGAGAGAGCGAATATCCGTTGCGAAATCATTAATGATATTTCCGATGAACAGGAGCGAAAAAACAGCTAAAAAAATTGCACTCATCAGGCTTGCTAACCTATAAGGATAAAACCCATACACAAATAAGAAAAATAAACAAAAGCCCAGGATCATGAATACGGAGACGAAGTTGTGCGGGAAGGAAGAATTCGTTTCTTTTGCACCCAGCTCGAATGGGGACAGCAAAACGTCAAAGCCCCTGATTCCGATCTTCCGACTAAGTGATTCGGGAGTATGATTGGAATAGTATATGGACAATACATGTGAAGATTGGCTGTCCAAATCAATCTGCACCGGATGGTGTGGAACAAATACGATTCTCGTTCTTTCTTCTTTTGCATTGTCTGCAACATGCCCAAACGCAGCAACCCGTTTACCGTCAAGATAGATGGCTGATGCGCCAAGCTGGTCTATCATCAATTCCAGCTTTTTCCCACGTAAAGAATCCGGCACATCAAATCTCTTCCGAAATGAGCCAATTCCCATCCAGCGCTTATTATCAGACGCAAGGTAAAGGAAGGCCTGATTTACCGTCTGCCATTGATGATCATCAAACTGCATGTCGAACCATTCCGGCTTTGCAATTCCGCCCTGATATTTCCACGTAGTGTCAGGCCAGAGCAGATTGGGCCGGGTCCATTCAATCGGAGCGCTGGATTGGGCAAAACTTATTTGACCACTAAGTACAAAGAGAATTAGAAGTCCTGCCGCAAAAAACCTTAGACGAAGTATTCGCATTTTGATGCATTGCATAGGTTGCCATTTAAGGTTATGGAGCCAGCTCCGGATTGCAACCTTTGCTTTATGGCAATGGCTTAACCATAATGTCCTTGAAGAATACGATGCTTTTTGGATCATGTCCCTGTAACGCAAAAGTGCCGCTGGAAATAACACGCAAGGGTTGGTCTTTGGATGGCGGAGAATCATCCGGTTGTGTCCAATCCATTACTACGGTATTGTTCAACTTTACGACAACGTGCTTCCCCTGAACAAGAATATATTCAGTGAACCACTCATTGTCCTTTACATAAGTCTCCTTCACATCTTTTATGCTATATAAACTGCCCGTTCTTCTCCAATCCGTATGGGAGTTATTTACCTGCACTTCAAATCCTTTGTTGGGAAAACCACTGTCTTGGTAAGCAGTATGAAAATATATCCCTGAATTAGAGCCGGGTTTGGTCATAACCTGTGCCTTAAATTCAAAATTTTTAAAATTGTGATCCAATACCGGCCCCTCATAAAACAAATGAGAAGTGGGTCCGGCCACCTTTATACTGCCACCCTCAACTGAAAATGTTCCAGGCTTGTCACTCGCCTTCCAACCTGTAAGTGATTTACCATCAAAGAGGCGGATCCAACCATCATTATTGGCTGGCTTGTACAATCCGGAAAAGGACATCAAAAGGAAAATCGCGGCAGGAATAAATAGATTCTTTTTCATGAATTGATTTCTAATTTAAGGAAAACGAGCAACCCATTGGATACATCTAATAATATATAGTCTTAAATGTCATTGGTAAACGGGCGTCAGCAACCTGGTTGCACCGGAATTCGATACCTGACTAAATATAGTTCATTAGGAGTTACCGTCCGGTCCCATCCTAAATTATTATTAGGATGGATTGAATCCGATATCGTGCAGTGGTTCCAGGAAATACAGATGAAATTGGTAGAAGTTCCCATGAACAGCGTTTCCTGGGAGGCCCGTCGCTGTTTCACCGCATGAGTAATTCTTAAGTCATATTATCTGACCTAACAATTAAATTGGCGAAGATGGTGATCGGTATGTTTATACCCCAGATATCCTAATTGTTCCTTTGTCATTTTTCCGAAAAAGGGATGGACAAATTCTTCATTTGTATAACGGGCATGCGCCTCTACCATGGCTATCCATTTTTCCTTTTCAGCCAATACATCTCCATGACCTCTGATGGTAAATCCAGGAACAGTTGGAGCATTGTGGCCCATTGGTTTTTCATCTTTGATTAAATTCTTCAAAGCAATTTTTCCAAACAACGGGCCCAGAAACATTCTTTTGAACTTCTTTTCGCCAGAAATCATTTCCTCCCATTGCGTGCAGTGTTTAAGCATTTGGTAGACAGACATTTTTCCCCATTGTGCTTTGCTGTTTTCATTGAGGAGCCCGATCCTCCGAATCAATTCTTCGTTTGTTGTTTTATCAAATATTGATTTCATGGATAAGAAATTTGATCTCTGGATATTTTTCGGAAAAAACGAAATTGAAATACTGGTTTTCGAAAATCAGGTTAAAGGCAATATGCCATAAGTATCCGCCCCATCTGAACTTCCTTCAAAAAGATAAGCCTTACCCATGCCTGCATTCATATACTGCTCTATTATCTTTTCAATGATCTTACCCACATTCTTATCCGCTAAAATGGCCACCGTACCCCCGGCGCCACCACCCGTTATTTTTGCTCCATAGATACCCCTTCCAATTCCTTCCTTCTTGCAAAGCTCAACAATGAAATCCGTGGCCTTTGATCCAAGCCCGCATTCTGTGTAAGCATAATGTGATTGGTACATGAGCTCACCCATCAGCAGGAAAGCTCTTTTTGATGGATTAGCCGCAGCTCCTCGGGATAATTCAGAAAAAAGCTGGACCCTTTGGTTTTCCTCCACTGCATATTTTGTATTTGCCCAAATATTGTAAGTAACATTTTCTCTTAGTTGTGTAAATGGGTCAACATGGATTTTATGTTTTTCAAGATACGTTGCATGATCCCATTGAGCTGGTAAAAGTGCTTCATATTTTTCATGAAATTCAGCGCGGGAAAGATTTGCCAGGTACCCATTCCACACAGGATCCCTATAGCGATGAATATCTGATGACTCATCCCGGGTTACCGGGATTTGCATATGATCACAAATTATTTTATAACCCATAAAAGCTGCCGCTCTTGCCGCTTCATATTCAACACCAGCCACCTGGTGACTAACCCCGGAATCGATTCCCCATATATTTAGATTATCCGGCAACTTTATCAAAGGTTCGGGATTGCATGGCTGGCAGACAAGCGGCATGATAAATCCCTGCTTACCCATCACCACTGCCACCTGGTCCATAATACCGCAGGCTGATTCCGCAATTGCATTTTCAACCCATTGGCATGCGAGTGCCAATTCAGTTCCCGACAAGTCAATTTCATATGCTGCCGCCGCAGCTTTCATCACAGCGACTTCAATGGCTGCAGAAGAACTCACCCCCCTATTGAGTGGAACCGTGGATTCCATGTACAATTTAATACCGCTGGTAACCCGGTCAGGGTATTTTTTCCTGAGATAAAATATATTTCCAAGGACATAGGCCGTCCATCGGACGGATGGAGATTTGTTGACCAATCCCCGAACTGCGTTTTCATCAGATAGCTCGGAAAGATTTATTGTGATATCACTCTGCCAGCCCGATTCAGCAGCCGTTTTATTTTTTAGGTCAACCAGGCCATCCTTTCTTTGTTGAGCCGCTGCATAAGTTGCTTCACGAATGGTAGATTCAAATACCAACCCGCCAGTATAATCATCATTGCCACCCATCAGATCCAGCCGGCCGGGCGCACGGGAAATATAGACCGGGGCGTTGGGTGAAAAAAAACCATTTTCTGCCCTCAGCCCCTTTACTGTTTTTTCAAAATCCATTTGGAACTATTTTAGGATCGCAGGTCTTTGATACTTTTTACAAGATAGGCCAGGGCTTCTTCCGTCTGCCGCGGATGCACTGGCAGGGTAACCAATTGCTCACCTAGTTTTTCAGCATTTGGAAACTGCCCCTTCTTAAAACCGCGATTTTTAAACGCAGTGGAATAATGTAGTGGTATGTAATGAAATCCGGCCTTGATCCCAAACTTATTCAACAAATCATAGATGAAATCTTCCTTGTTCATCCCAAACTCTTTTGCATCAATCATCACAGGGTAAACATGAAATACATGCTTATTATAAGGGCGGGGCTTGGGCAGAATTAACCCCGGAACATCTTTCAGGCCCTCGGTAATATAAGCCGCATTGTCTATGCGCTTTTGATTCAGCAAATTCACTTTCTTCAATTGCTCAGTGCCAACTGCAGCCTGTATGTCTGTCATTCTGAAATTGTAACCGCAGTCATCAAAATCCTGCCACCAGAATTTTTTCCCGACTGGAAATTTCTTTTCATCGAGCTTGCAGTACTTGGTACTCTGTCCATGCACTCTTGTACAATGAGATCTGTACAAGGAAACCTTTTCAAATATTGCATCATCATTTGTCAGCACGATTCCCCCCTCTCCCAGCGTAGAAATATTTTTTTGCTCATGAAAACTAAAGCAGCCGGCAATGCCGAAGCTACCCACTTTACGACCCTTATATTCAGCGCCGATGGCATGGGCGGCATCTTCCACAACTGCAATATGATGCTTATTTGCAATCGCCATGATCTCATCCATCTCGCATGCCTGCCCATAGAGATGTACCGGGATGATGGCCCTTGTGTCTGGGCTGATATGAGCTTCAATCTGGTTAACATCCATATTATAGGTATCCAAATCAATATCAACAAAATCAACTTCTGCACCAGCGGTCACCGGAGCGGCTGCCGTGGCTATCCAGGTAACAGGTGTTGTCAATACCCGATCCCCGGGTTTTATGCCAATGCCAATCATGGAAAGAAATAATGCCGCTGTTCCATTACTGACTACCCTTGCATGCTTTACCCCACTATATTCAGCATAATTCTTTTCAAATTGGATGCATTCGTTTCCGCTGGTTGGGGCATTGTTGCGCAGCACTTTTAATACGGCTTCCTCCTCTTCCTTTCCATATTTTGTTCCAAACTTGATTTCGAGATCAAACTTAATATTGCTCATATTTTCCCTCCATTTTTTCCATTTATTACTAATGCGAGACCTTCCTGCAGTGAGAGCATGGGCGTTTTCAATATCCGCTGCGCTTTGGCATTGACCATGGAAGCATCATTTGGCCGCGGAGCCCTGTCAGGAATTAAATTCGAATTCGTAGGGATGACAAGATCGGGAGAAAAATTCATCGCCATCGCAATTTGCCTTGCCATGTCGAAACGATTGATCCTCGTATTTCCAGCGAGATGAATGATACCGCCAAAATCATTTTTCCCGGCAAGTTCCAGGAGGGAAGCTCCTAAAGTGATTACATCTATAGGAGTGCGTATTTCATTTTCTGCGAACCTGATCGGCTCATTGTTTTCTAATTTCCCGATCAGATCTGACAAAAAAGAATTTCCTTTTTCGCTCTTTCTCAGGCCCATGACCAGGGCAAGCCTGGCGACTACGTTTTTAGGTGATGCCGCCTGAACGATTTGCTCGGATTGCAGTTTTGTTTCTGCATAAAAATTGACCGGATTTGGCAAATCTTCTTCATTATAAAAGCCTTTGGTGCCATCGAAAACGGTATCTGTAGAACAATGAATCAGCCTGATGCTTGCTTCCTTGCACAATCCCGCAATCGTTTTTGTCATATCTACATTCACCGCTTTTGCCATAGCTTTGATTCTTTTGGCAAAAATCAATATTGGCTATAGCCGCTGTATGAATAACAATCTCGGGTTTGATTTTTGCGAAGAGCCTGGCAAGTTTTTCTTCATCCAATAAATCAAGCAAATGATAATGGATATGGCTTTGATCTGCAGGCGATGCAGCTCTTGCGATCCCATGGACTTCCCAGTCGTGCCCGGCCTGAGCAATGATGCTTCCTGCAACAAACCCATTTGATCCTGTAACCAATAATCTCATCTCTTTATCAGCTCATTTTATTACTTGTCAGCTATAGCGATCGGCGGTTTTGTGAAAAACAAAGCATAGATCGTTATCATGACAAAACAAATTAATGGAATAATATAAGATATTTTCACGCCATGCGCATCTGCAATCAGTCCTTGCAGCGGGGGAAATACCGACCCTCCAATCAAAGCAAAGTTCAATAGTGCAGATCCCTTTCCGGTAAATGCACCAATGTCTTCAATAGCCAGGCTGAATATCGTGGGAAACATGATGGAAAGAAACAATCCCAATCCTGCGAGAAAATATTCATTATAACCGGTGTTGAATGCAATGCAGATGATATAGAGGAATATCATGCCCAACCCGTAGAGAACGACCAACTTATTGGCCCTGATATATTTTAGAAAAAATACTGCAATCATCCCCATGACAGCAGTGAAAATATAATACAATGTGAGAAAACCAGCGGCTTTATGATCACTGAAACCCAATACCGTTTTCAAATATGGAATGAAAAAGCCCGCAGTGCAGGCTTCCGCGCCCAGGTAAAAAAACATAGCAAAGACCCCGTAAAACAGATGCCGGAACGCCATCGCTTCCTTTAGAATACCTTTCACCGTGAATTTTTCGCCATCCTCCATTTTCATAGAAGGCAGATTTGAAAAATACATGATGATGGCAATGATCAATAAACAGATTGCCAGGAGGAGGTAAGGAATATCAAACCGCACTTCTCCTACTTTATTATAGATTAATGCCGTAGCAACCAGGGGAGTCGCTGCATAACCTACTCTTGAGAATACCTGCACAAAATTGATCCGCTGATGCGACCCCTCAGGATCTCCCAGTAGCGTAGCAAAAGGGTTTGCAGCCACATTGATTATCGTAATCCCTGTTGAAATAACAAAAATGGCAAGTAATACCAGCGGATACGAATCAAAATATTTAGCTGGAAGGAAAATCGCACAACCTACTGCACATGAGATCACGGCCACCAACAAACTGATTTTATATCCATATTTGTGGATCATCCAGGCAATGGGAATCGGGAATACAATATAGGTAAGATAAAAAGCCACCTGGATCATGGTGGCCTGTGTATAATTTAATTTGAAATTTGTTATGAGCGAAGGCAAAAGAATATCGTTCATACAAAACAATGAACCGACCATCAGGAATATCAAAGAAAGCAGAAGCAGTGGTTTATACTGGTGTTTCATGAGCCATTGTCTGTTTGAAAGAAAAAGTCATTGTCATTCGGCACATTGAAATGAAGATACCGATATTTTTGCTCCTTTGAAATCGATGCAGAAAACAACAACCTGGGGAACTGCAATTCAATCCTGAATATTTATGTCGAAATAATTTTGGACTGATTTTTCCCCAATTTTAAATAAATTGAACATTCTTCATTCATCCTTCTTTAAAATACTTGCAAGTGAAAAAAATTACATTCCTGCTATCCTGTCTTTGCACATTGCTCACGAGTCTGGCCCAGGAAAAAATATCTATTATCCCCGAGCCTGCTAAACTCATTACAAATCAGGGGCAATTTATTTTGCCTTCAACGGTCACAATTATCGCCGATGAAAATGAGGGACTGAAAACAGTACTGTCAATCTTAACTGCCCGGCTTTCGATACCAACGGGCTATCATGTTACTGAGAAGAAAAGCGGTAGTGGCCAGATCCAGGTCATCCTGAATAAAACATCCAATCCTGAATTAGGAAATGAAGGATATCAACTATCCGTTACACCACAAAAAGTAACGATCACGGCCAATCAGCCTGCCGGGATTCTTTATGGGGTTCAAAGTTTTTTGCAACTGTTGCCAGCAGAAATTGAAAGCGACAGTCTGGTCAGGAATATCAGTTGGAGATCTCCCTGTGTAACCATTATTGACTATCCGCGTTTTGGCTGGCGTGGACTCATGCTGGATGTGAGCCGGCATTTTTTCTCTAAAGAGGTCGTGAAGAAATGGGTAGATCAGATGGTCAGGTATAAATACAATATACTGCACCTACATTTGAGTGATGATCAGGGCTGGCGCATTGAAATAAAATCCCTTCCGCAACTTACCAGCGTTGGTGCATGGCGAGTAAAACGTTCCGGCCTTTGGGGAGAATTCCTCCCGGCACTTGCCTATGAGCAACCGACAGATGGTGGATTCTATACCCAGGAGGATATGCGTGAAATGATTGGCTATGCCAGGGAGAGAAATATTACCATTCTTCCGGAGATTGATGTGCCGGCGCACAGCCTTGCACTCATCGCTACTTTTCGCAATTTGTCATGTACTCAATTGCCCTATAGTGTAAACGCCGGATTTCGAAGCCCTGTCAGGGATGACAATGCGCTATGCATCGGGAACGATTCTACCTTTAGCATCCTGGATAAAATATTTACCGAACTGGCGGCACTTTTCCCATGTGAATACATTCATGTTGGAGGGGATGAAGCTTTTAAAGGTTTTTGGGCCGAATGTCTGAAATGCCAGAAGCGCATGTCAGATGAACACCTAAAAAATACAGATGAGTTGCAAAGTTATTTTGTGAAGAGACTGGAAAGCATGCTAAAAAGCAAGGGCAAAAAACTCATGGGCTGGGATGAAATAATTGAAGGTGGTCTGGCTCCTGAGGCTACGGTCATGTGCTGGAGAGGAATGAAGCCAGGGATCGAAGCAGCTAAAATGAATCATCATGTGGTAATGGCGCCCTGGGACTATTGTTATCTTGATCTTTACCAGGGTGAGCCCAGCGTGGAGCCCCCGACCTATGGGATGTGCAGGCTCACCGACTCATACACTTATGATCCTGTGCCTGACAGCATAGATGAGAAAATGATCCTCGGTGGCCAGGGAAATCTTTGGACAGAACGGGTGTCTAATGTCCGACAGATGGAATATATGGTCTGGCCACGCGCACTCGCTTTGTCTGAAGTGTACTGGAGTCCTAAATCTGCCAGGAATTTCGATCGTTTTGTTGAAAAAATGGAAGCGCAATTTCCAAGACTTGATGCTGAAGGAATTAAATATGCATTAAGCGCTTATAACGTGATCTATACTCCCGTCAGGAATAAAGACAGCAGGGTTGTCTCAGTGAAACTATCCACTGAAATAAAAGGGTTGGACATTTATTATACGTTTGACGGAACCAATCCTGATCCATATTACCCAAAGTACACAGGTGAACTGATCCCTTTTCCGGTTGGTGCGTCGCAGATTACTGCGAATACTTTCAGGAATGGAAAGCAGGTCGGAAAACAAGTGACGATTAAGAAAGATGAGTTGGCAGTGAGGTTGACGCAAGGAAGGCATGTGTATTGAGATTGCCTGAGAAAGGATCATGTTCTATGAAACCGTGTTGCAGGCTACCCGAAGGGATTTAGGTGCAGTCGGAACTACGCAATAATGCACTCCAAACTGCAAACCAGCCAATGTTATACTTGAGTTGTAGCGAGTTTTTTTAGTTTCCTGATTTGGATGAACAGGAAAATCAGTACGCCCCAGACTGCAGCTATAATTGAATAGGCTATCCATTCGAGCCAGAGCGGCGAATAGCCCCTTCTTGCGAATAAGGACCTGCTATCAAATGGTGAAATATACTTGGTTGCTTCTCCCCAGGGAACCCATTTTTCGGAAGAAAGGTTGCCATATGTATCGTTGTCATCTACTTTCACCACGATAACCAGGTTTCCGGCTGTATCGCCAGGCAGTTTTGCCAGCTTGAAATCTGCGCTTACTTGTCCCAGTGAATCGGTCGTGTAGGTTGGTGTTTCATTTACATTTAAATCTCCACCCAGCCTTTTGACGGCGACTCTCATGTCAACTCCTTTGACAGGTTTCCAAACTGAATCGCTGAGCGCCTGCAGCGTGGCGGCAATCTTCTGCTCAGGAAGTGTATCGATCACAATCCTTGCTTTCGTCAGATCAATTGTTGAATGGACTGCGTCAAATGAATTTGTGCTATCCGATACAACAATAAAGGTTTGTTGTGATGCTTTTGTCCAGGCCTGCCTGGCAGTGGGAGGGATGAAAACGACTGCAAAGCCTTTTTCATTTGTCGTGGCGTGCTCGAGTAAATTAGTGGAGTCTTCGGTGGAGATATAAAAACTTAAATGGATACCGGATATCTGCCTAAATTTTCCGTCGATCTTGCTTTTCGTCGTGGCCTTCAGGTATTGTACTTTGTTATTATCATTGAAATACCCAAGCCCGAGGACCAGACTATTCTTAGTTGCCTGACCAAAGGAGGAGTCTGAAAGACGCAACAAACAAATCAGCGTAAGAATAGTTATCTTAATTTTTCTCATGACTCTCAATTTCAGTGATGGTTTCCTGGATCGGTATAATAGGAAATAGCCTTACGAAAATGGTAATGATCAGCATCATACCGGCAAGTGATCCCATGGCAATGGCCCATTCCTCCCAGCTGGGAAAATAATGTTTGTATTCTGCCGGTACGTCCCGCATCGGTAAGAAAGGATGTAATAAAGTCGGCGTTACGATTAGATACCTTTTGAACCAGGATCCGATGACCACCAAACAACCTGCAACAAATGCGGGTAATGGCCGTCTTCCCTTTCTATTAATTAGAATAATGATGGGCAGGAACATGGAAGTTGAAATGGCAAACCAAAAAGCAGTAGAATATTCACCAGTAAATAATCCAAGCAGATGATCTGCATCTGTCTTTTTCATTTTGAATGCAGGAACGAGGAATTCATTCACGTTAAAATACAGGTATATCAGGGCCAGCAATACAACAATCTTTCCCATCCGGTCAAAATTATCGATGGTAATATACTTATCCAGTTTGTATGCAATTCTGAATACATACATTGCCACGAGCACACCTCCAGCTCCCACCAGGAAGGCCCCTGAAATAAAATATGCGCCAAAATTTGTGCTGTCCCAACCCGGACGATATGTGGTAGCAAAAAGCCAGGACGTCACCGTATGTATGGCAAATGCAACTGGAATGATTGTGATAGATAATATCCGAACGGACCGCCTGCTTATTTTTCTTTGTGCAGGTATATTTTTCCAGAAGGATCCTAAAAATGCATATAACTTATGCAAACGGCCTGCAGTTCCGTCTTTTATCTTAAGCAATAGCTGGAAGTCGGGAAGCATTGGGAAATACAATAGCAGTATGCTGATAAAGAAATATGTCGTAATTACAATTACATCCCAGATAATGGGCGACTGTAATCGTCCATGAATAAAAAGATTGTAAAACCGGTCAGGACGACCCATGTCCACGATGATGATAATGGAAGCGAAAGTAATTGCCGACACCGCAATGATTTCGGCAATCCTTGTCAAAGGAGTGCTCCAATGCACACCAGTGAGTCGCAGTACTGCTGTAATTAATGAACCGACCAGGCTGATGGCTACAAAGAATACAAAATTGGAGATGTAGATACCCCAGGACGCATAGTCGCGCATGGATGTGACAATCAGTCCCTTCGAAAGCTGGAGATAATAAGCCACAAGGCCGACAGCACAAACCATTAATAATGCTACTACCCAAACCTTGCCTTTCCATCCAAATTTTCTTGGAAGAAGGTCCTCTATTATTTTGTTTTTCGCTATAGTTTCCACAGCTATGATTTTATTTTTTCCATTTGATCATCCTGCTGGTCGTTCTCATCTTTGAAAGGGAAATTTCTGTTTACTGGCGGCAGGTAATACACGCTCGGTTTTGTTCCAAGGTCTTCCATGAGCCGGTAGCCTGCCTTATCCCGGATCAAATCACTGAATCGGAATGTTTCCGTGCCGTTTGTTACACTGTCTTCAATCATATCCCCAAACATGAAAACGCCGTTGGGACAGGCGGAAACACAATGGGGCAATTCGCCCTTCCTTGTCATATCCGCACAAAAATCGCACTTGCTCACAGTGCCTATCTTTTGCGGCATACTCGTTTCGCATGAATAAGGTTTTTCTGCAATCTCTCTTGGCAATTGCGGTGCTCCCCAGTTGAATACCCTTGTAGAATAAGGGCAGGCAGCCATGCAGAAACGGCAACCGATACAACGATCACTATCAATCAATACGATTCCATCTTCTCTTTTGAACGTAGCATCAACAGGGCAAACTTTTACGCAAGGCGGTTCATCACAATGCATACAGGTAGTAGGTTCCCAGTAAGGTGCAGTGTGTTCTGCTTCCTGCATGGGGTAAACTTTGATCCAGTTTTCTCCGGGATTTAGTTCATGTGCATGGTTGCAGGCGCTCTGGCAGGCTTTGACATTTTTGCACCTGGACAGGTCGATAACCATCACAAATTTCTTTCCAGGAATTCCTATTCGGGCTTCCGCATTGGAAACAGGTGGCAGGTCAGGAACAGGCTTAAGAAATGCTTCGTCCATTTCGATGACTTCGCCATCCACTGAAAGAAGCTTTACCATTTTCCCGGAAGGTTTAATCATCCCCTCCAATTCGCTGTCTTCAAATGGATTTTTTTTCTGGGTGCAGCCGGTCAGTGCAGCACCCGCCAGCAAACCCGCCGCTAAGAAATCACGTCTGGAACTATCGTTTGTATTCATTGGAAATAATAAGATTATCTATTTTTTAATCCATTCACGAAGTTGTTGATCAGAAATTTTTCCCAGCGATTTTGCCTTTGACATGTCCACTTCAACGAGCTTTCCATCCTGTGACAATACCTTTATTGTCTTTTTCTCTTCCGGCGGTGCACAGGCAATCATTTTCTTTTTATTCCTGAATTTGCCGATCGGTTGAACAAGGGAAATAATAGAAAGCAAACTGATTCCTGCGAGCAATTTTCGCCTGGTTTTCATTTCCGGTTTTGAAGTTTCTATTTTTTTCATGAATCAGTTTCTTCGGTTTATCCTTGTGAAAATTATTTTTTCAATGTTCGCATATAATATGACCAGGTCCCAGATGTCCTCCGCTTCGGGAATTTTCTTCTTGAAGCTGGGCATATCCTCCCTTCCTTCTGACACTTTATAAAACATGGATCCATCAGACTGGGATTGAGCTGATGCAATCGTCAAATCATTGGGTTGTGTTTTTAACTGGGCTGCTTTTGTTCCATCTCCTACGCCTGTCTTCCCATGGCAGGATGAACAATGCTGTACCCATAACGCTTTCCCGGCAGTAATGGACTCGCTGGAGGATTTAATGGGATTTGGTGTTTTAGCCGCCTTGTCTGGAACAGACCAGGGTTTGGGCTGCTGATCTACGGATTTAAAGGCGCCAGTTGAAATAAATAATGCTGCAATTGCAATTGATAAGAAGATTTTCATATTAAATTATTTGACTTGAAAATAAACGAATTGTCATAAATTGGAAAATTAAAAGTTCCATAACCTCGAGATATTAAACCCGATGACAAACTGCCCCTTCCTGTAATCGTTCTGATTGAAAAAAGTATTATCTGTGGGCAAATCATATCCGTAGTTACCTGCAAAAATCTGGAAGTCATGACCACTGGTGGACATTTCAAGCCCAAAACTGATATTGGGTTGCGGGTTATTCATTGCATTCTGAGTGAGAGGTTGATCATAGTTTACGATGAATGCCATTCCTGGAGTAATTTGATACTTGCCGCCCGCACAGAAAGTCCAGTTGTTGTTTTGCATCTGAGGCTGTGTTTTATCCGATGCATCTAAATAGCCTGGTACGTTGTTGAAGTGGGTTATGGCTATGCCGGCTTGTATTGAAATCTTATCGGATATTTTCCGTGCGATGAGGATCTGATTAAAATAGGAGAATCTGTCGGCTGTAGTTACGATATAATTGCTCGTGCTTGCTTTCGTTGTATTCATCGCCATGACTCCGTAATAGGTTACTGACACAGGCATCGATCCATCCCTGGTTTGTTTAAGGATTGCGTATTTAATATTCCCATCCACTTCCATATTATAATTTCCAAAGCCAAACCCTATCTGGAGATCCTTAACAGGAACATAAGTCATGGCAAACCGCATATTGGCCTGTTCAAATATGCCGAAGAAATTTGAAATGCCCTGATTCACTGTTCCGAACCTGTGCATGATATAGAACTCAAAGGATCCTTTTATCGGAACCATCACGGTCTGCTCATCGATGAGGTAATTTGATCCGAATGTATTCTTTGTATATGATTTCTTATTTACTACAGAAGCCATCCCTGTAGTTGTATCCTGTGCAAACGCAATACTTACAGCAGAACTGATTAGAACCACAAGCAGGATGAATTTCCTGACGCAGCGATTTGCATGATGGGTTAATGTTTTAAGCATTGTAATGAATTTAGTTGTTAAGCGCTCCCTGGTAAATCCAAGCATACACTTTGGTGTTTATTTCCTGGTTTGGCGAATTTCCCAATGGCATTCCCGGTGATTTTTTCCCAGTCAGCCACATCATGAGCTGGCTATTGTCCGGATCTCCCGGCACCACATATCCGCCCTGTTGCAGTGACTGGTATGCAACTCCCGCAGACAGGTTCGGCGGCTTTGCCCCGGCCACATGACAACCGCTGGTTGCACAGCTGGTTGAAAATATGGGTTGGATATCAGTAGAGAAACTCATTGTCGTTGTATCCTGTGATACCGGCGGCGTGATTACCAGTGTCGTGGTCTTATAACATCCCGTGATTGTTAGTATGCCGATCATGACCAGAGTGCCAATAAGCGAAAAAACTTTTTTTAGCATGATGACTAACTTTGAATTAGAAATGCTGGTGTTTACTTCTTGAATTTCAACAGGAGGTTGGGTTGAATACCATGCTGATTATTGGATTGGTCCCAGATGGCAACACCAAATTGCTGGTCCTGCAGACTGGAGAAATCGATATCCTGTTTCAGCAAATCACCTGTTTTCAATTTCCTTGAGTATTCAATGATCCATCCAGAACCGGTATAAAGTGCAGAACAGGTAATATCAGCTCTTGAATCAAGCAGTGGAGACGCGATATAACTTGGAAAACATTTCGGTCCGTCCCCCCCGCTTACCTGATCACCTGTCCTTTGATAATCTGTCCCAACATTAGGATCAATGGAACCGCCATTATAATGAAGTACACCTGATGAATCAACCCCCGTGATTTTTACAGCTTTTCCCCCTGGAAGCGTATCCGTAGCGAGGATATAATAGTAATTGGTAGCTTCAGGGATAATCCATGCGGGCACATTCACAGAAGCTCCGGTTCCATTCAACTTCAATGATACGCGGTTATTACTGGCTCCCTGCGGAGGAGTAACCGCAGTATATGTCGGTGCATAGGGCCAGGTAGCTGAGGCTCCCGAAACTGTAATGCCATCCACATGTCGTCCATTTCCCGATCCACCTACCAGATTGGTAACCCCCGGGCCACCAGCCCAGTCCTGATAATCATCATCCATCTGGTGGAAAATGACATCCCTGCTCAAATGTGCCCACCACATATCAATCTTTTCTGATGCACCGTTGGTATAGTGATTTCCGCTGCCTGCGTTTGATTTTGTTATCGCCGGTGTTACAGAGAAATCAGTGTAGGGTGTGAAAACATGGCAGCTGCCATAACAGGTTTCCGAAATGAATTTGGGTGTGGAAAAATCAATATTCCATAACATGGCCAGCTTATCTTCACCAAATCCATTCCTGGTCACCTGCCCATTCACATTGAATGTATTACTGGTCGGCTCCTGGTTCCATAATTTCTTCGAGGGATCAAAATACCATGTTGCTACATACACGCTGTTGGTGTTGTCTGCATACTGCACGAGGAAGTAGATATTCTGGTCATCATACATGGATTGTATGGTGGCCGGGTATTGGTCGCCGATATATCCTGTAAACAGATTGTTTCCGGGATCAGGAACTGTAGGCAGGATACTGAGCTTGGCCGCACTGTCCCAGAGCGGCTCCACTGTACCATCAATTGTCGGAGCCGCCGGAGTCTTGTAGGAAACCAGTGTTGTTGTACTGGTTGGAGGAGGTGGAGGTGGTGTCGTGGTTCCTCCAATGACCTGATCCGTTTTCGTGCAATACACAAAAAGAACAGTAACTGTGATGAAAAGTATGACTGCGATTAATGTTTTCATGATCTTTGTTTTTCTGCTTTGAAATTGGATGTAAAAGTGCTACCCAAACTGATTGTTCAGGATAACTTATATCATTCGGGGCTATGACTTTGGTCATAAACTCATAACGTGGACCCATGTATCACAAGACTTTACAAAATGAGTAGCACTTGTACAACGCCGTGAGTAATCGATAGCAATTCCAGTTCGGCCATCGATTGTGAATATTTTTGGCAGCGGAACCTGGTCACTGCCCGAAAATCTTTCATAAGGTTATAGAGTGCAGGGGTCCTCGCACTATTTTAATAAGTGCCTTGAATAGAAGCCGCATAAATGCGCCGCTTTTGTAAGTTAGTTCGCGATGCAAAGCAATGGCTTCCGGATGCTAAATGAATACTTAAATAGAAGAGACCCGTCGTCCCAATCACCAAAAGTGTGTTCTTCGTTTTCATGGCGACCCACCAGGGGTTATCGAATCATCAGGAAAAACCAAGCATTCCTGGTTTCTCAGAAGGGTCAGCGCAACACGAATTCAAGATGATTTTCTTTTTATTGTCATATTGAATGTGCCCCTGCAAAAATGTGGAGGCTCAGGGATTTTAAGTTTTTCACGACCTCGCGCCATGTTTGCAAGTTTAGATTTCAGACGCTGCGGCTTCGAGGGGAATGTCAGAAAGAGAAGATTATCGGAACTTGATTAATTGGACTCTTCTCTATCTTAAAAACTGAAGCAATTCTGAAGAAGAGCTTTTGTCTTTATCGCTTTGGATTTAAGTCATCCTCAGGATTGACTGAGGTCATACTCATTAATTTTTTTTGAGAATAATTTCAAGGTGGTAAGGGAGGTCCGCTCCATTCAATCATAAAATTTGAAGCCATGAACACATGCACTCTTAGAGAGAAAATTTTATATGTTCTTTTTTACAATATTTTATTCTTTTTAGCTCCTGCTTTATGCTGTGGAATCATGGCACAAACAAAACCATGGGTTGTACCTGCTTCCGCAAGCGTCGTCAAGAGCCCGTTGGCCGTTAGCCAGGCAACTCTGAAAGATGCAAAGACACTCTATACCAATTATTGTTCTCCATGTCATGGAGACAAAGGCAAAGGGGATGGCATTGCAGCAGCAGCGCTAAGTGTAAAGCCTGCAGATTACACAACGGACCTGGTGTTCAAGGAAACCGATGGCAATTTATTCTATAAGATGTCTGAGGGACGCCTTCCAATGCCCCAATTCAAAACCACCTTAACGGAAAATCAGCGTTGGGAATTAGTGGCCTATATCCGGACATTTAGTAAAGGGGGAAAGAAATAGCAAACTATATAATTAAAACTAAAACCTGCCAAAATGAGACCTACAAGAATAAAATCAACGATTATATTATGCGTTCTCATTAATTTTTTCTTAGTGGGGAATCTGCGTGCACAGGATCCTTCAACTGATTCGGCTTTACTGAAAAGGATCAGTGATCTTGAAAATCAGGTTTCTTACAAAAAATCAGGGGACGAACATTTTCTGGTCGCGGGGCTGGCCACCTTCGGCTTTGTAGCTAATAAAACAACCATTAATTCACCTGGATCCCAACAGATAACAAAAACAAATAGCCTTGCAGATGCAGATCGGTTTGAATTCAGCCCGATGTTTCTCTGGAGGCATGGGAACAAATTCCTTGTTGAATTTGAAGCTTCTTATGATGGATATACTGTAGGCGTGAACTGGGCCGATGTTTCCTATTTTGCCGCCCCAGGTTTGATTATCCGGGCGGGATATATAGTCCTGCCATTTGGAACTTATAATAAACGTCTGGCAGCTGGCTGGATCGACAAACTGCCCACTGATCCAATAGGTGTTGCAGATGTTCCGCCGGGCAGCGATTTCGGATTGGAAGTAGAGGGTGGCTTTCCGCTTGGTAATATGAAATGGAATTATGATCTGAGTATTTCCAATGGAATGCAATTATTGCCCGACGGAGAAATACAATCTGTAGGTATTGTAGACAATAACTTGAATAAGACGCTCACCGGCAGGATAGGATTACTGCCATTCTCCAATTCATCACTTGAAATCGGAGTCAGCGGCATGGTTGGAAATGTGGGGGATGATAATTCTCAATTCCAGTCAGCCAAAACCGAGAGCTATGCTGTGGATATGAATTTTGTTAGAACCTTCAATCCAATCCTGGTCAATTTCAAGGGGCAATTCAATAATACCAATATAAATAAGCAGCAATACATCAAGCCCGACGATTCCAGCCAGTATACTTTTGACAATAACACCAGTTCTTACTTTGCACAACTTTCTTTGCGCCCCACTGGCTCATCGAGTAAATTCCTTAAGAACCTCGAAGGAGCATTTCGCATTGGCAATTATACTACGCCAAATAATTCTCTCTGGGGTCAGAAATCAGAGTATGTCGAAGCGGGGCTTCTATATTGGCTCAGTTGGAGGTCTGTGATCAAATTTGCCTATCAATCAAATAATATCAATAGCAAAACGATTGATGACAATTCAACAACAACCAAATCAGAATCATTATTCATTCAATTCGCCATTCAATTATAAAACGATAACCATGAAAATCTCATCTATAAAATCAATTCCGGTTATACTCATCATTGGTCTGGCATTTGAATTTGGTCTGGTGCTTTCAAGTTGCAAGGCAAGCCAGAAAGTGGAAGCTAAAACAGGTGTGCAACTATGGGCTGAAAACTGCCAGCGCTGTCATAATGTTCCTTCGCCATCTACTTTTTCCCACGAGCAGTGGGAAACCATTGGCTTGCACATGCAGAGTCGCGCTTTATTAACGGATGCAGAAACTAGAAAAATTGTGGATTTTCTGAAACAATGATTTGGAGAACGATTCCTCTTGGTCTATAACCCAACTTATTTTCCCCGTCGAGTCACCCTCGCTAAGTCGGGGGACCCGAAATTCTAATCAATGCAAATGATCGCTGCGGGTCTCACAGGAATTCATGGTTATTGCAAGTTTGACATCAGTGATTCACCTTAAGAGGAATGATAATTTTAGAAAGGGTATAGCATTCGCTAAAGCATAGTTCTGTCCAGTCGCTTATATGAACAACAGCACACCTGGGAAGGTAAGTTCCAAAATCCGCCATCGAAGACTAATTTTGTTAGATAATTTTCAGGACGGCGCGCGAGGTTGAAAGCCTTTTATAGACCTGCATAATCCACCCGTTAATTGAAGCTGAATGCAAGATGGACAATTCATCCAATTCATTTTCCTATGCTGCTGACAGGAAACCGACCTACTGGCTCACCCGCTTTCTAATACTTCGTTTGCTGGGGTTTGTTTATGCTGTGGCTTTTCTCGTTGCGATCAATCAGATCCTGCCGCTGATTGGCGAAGATGGGCTTCTTCCCCTCGGGACTTACCTAAGTCGGGTAAGCCATGCATATGGATCATACAAGTTCAGGTTTTTTCCATCTCCCTTCTCTTTTTTGGTTCTGGCATTCTGATGGCTTCCTTCTGGCTTCCGCCTGGACCGGGTTCATCATTTCCTGCGTAGTGCTGGCAGGTTATGCAAATGCAGTGATGCTTTCCGTGCTTTGGTTTCTCTACATGTCATTCGTGCATGTAGGACAGGACTGGTATGGATATGGATGGGAGATTCAATTGCTCGAAACCGGATTTCTGGCCATCTTTCTTTGTCCCTTGTTAGACATGCGCCCGATTCCAAAACAACCGCCACCGCTGCTGATCATCGGGCTTTTTCGCTGGCTGATCTTTCGCATCATGCTGGGTGCAGGGCTGATCAAAATTCGTTGGGACGAGGGTTGGCGAAATTGGACCGCACTCTATTATCATTTCGAAACTCAACCCATTCCCGGTCCTTTGAGCCGATGGTTTCATTTTCTTCCACATTTAATTTTAAAAGCTGGTGTCTGGTTCAATCATATAGCAGAACTTCTTGCACCATGGTTTGTTTTCTGGCCCCGCATTGGACGCCATATCGCTGGTTCTGTGATTGTGCTCTTCCAAATCACACTCATCCTTAGTGGAAACCTTTCTTTCTTAAATTGGGTGACCATTATTCCGGCGCTGGCATGTTTTGATGATGGATTTTGGGGAAGGCTTCTGCCCCAGCATCTCGTTGAGAAGGCAAAAGCAGCGAATGAGCGATCAGAGCCATCCAGGCCGAAGCAGACGCTCTCCTGGTTGGTTGTCGGGCTTGTAGGCCTGCTTAGTATCCAGCCCGTAGTCAATATGATTTCCCCGGCGCAGATTATGAATACATCTTTCGATCCATTGGATCTCGTGAACACTTATGGTGCTTTTGGAACCGTCGGCCGCGAGCGTTTGAATGTTGTTTTCGAAGGCACAATGGATGAAGTTCCGGATGACAGTGCTCACTGGAAGGCCTATCCGTACAAAGGCCTGCCCGTCGACCTTGATAAGAGTCCGCCCCAAATCGCTCCTTATCAGTTGCGGCTCGACTGGCAAATGTGGTTCGCGGCCATGTCTACTCCCGAGGAATATCCGTGGACTTTGCATCTCGTATCGAAACTGCTGCACAATGATCCCGGTGCACTAAGTCTTTTTGCAGGCAATCCATTTCCCGGCAAGCCTCCGCAATATATCAGGGCAGTCCTTTACCGATATCGTTTTGCAAAACCGGGAAATCCGGAAAAGCTATACTGGCATCGGGAACGGGTGGGCGAATTATGGCTTCCTCCAATGTCGGCAAATGATCCGGAACTGATTGAATTCCTGAAGCGCGAAGGTTGGAATCCTTGAAAGTAATATTCAATTCTGAGAAACGATGATTATTACAAAGCGAGTTTATTATTTAATTGAATCATATTTAATTTAAATGCATTCGCGCAAAAATTGATTTGGATCTTTTTCTCAAAGATTTCTCAAAGCCTTACTTCTTGCGTTCTACATGCCATAAATCGCAGATGATATACAACGGAGTCTATGCAGGGAAAGATGGCAAAGTATATAAGAAAGATAATGGTGGTGGATGGAGTCAATATAATAATGGAAGCTGGAACCAGGTAAATAAGAATCAGGCATCTGCGCAAAACCTTAGCTCTTCTGAAAATGCGAGGCAGCGGAGACAATCTCAAATGCAAAGTCACCAAAATCATCAGTAAAGTGGGGGTGGCGTTTCTGGTCCCGGGAACATGCAGGTTGTTTATGCACCAACTGTTTCCTCGGACAATTTTTGGAGATGAAAGTGTTTAATACTTTGAAGAAGTGATAGCATCGACTAGGCCCTGCTTTCATCTGGGAATGGGAGCTGTTCGTTATCGTGTCTAATCTTGAATAATGAGCAAGCTACATAATGACTATATTAGGGGTGTACTTAAAATTTGATCTATGAGTGAAGATCTCCTAAACCATTTTAGGTCCAAACAGCCAAGCGTTGAAGAACGTATTGCTGAAGGGAAAAGCCTTCGCAAAAAATTTCCCCGCAATAAACTGGGTGAATACAAACCAGCTCCAAACCGAGCTGATCCGGTCGCCATCCTGGAAGAACAGGCCAAAACAAGACTGGCGGACCTTGTGCCCATTCGCTATGCCAGAATGCTTGCCTCTCCCTTTGCATTTCTTCGCGGCGCGGCAGCTATTATGGCTGCGGATCTGGCGGCCAGCCCTCCCACATCCGGAATCAATGTTCAGACCTGTGGAGATATGCATGTGGCGAATTTTGGTGTATTCGCTTCTGCGGAGCGCAATCTTATTTTCGGGATCAATGATTTTGACGAAACCGTGCCGGGCCCCTGGGAATGGGATCTGAAGCGATTGGTCGCCAGTATCGTTTCCTGCGGCCGGTTTTTAGGAGCGGAAAAAAATCTTTGTGATGAAGGAGTCCGGGCAGCAGTTAACAGTTACAGGAACCGGATGAAAGAATATGCTTATAAAGGCAATCTGGAACTCTGGTACACGACCATCAGCGAGAAGGACGTTTTGAAAACACTCACTCCATCTGAACGCAAACAGGTATCTAAGATAACTGACAAAGCCCGCGAGAGAACGCAAATGCAGGTGCTGGGAAAGATGACTGACCTGGTAGGGGATAAATACCGGCTACGGATAAACGCGCCTTTTATTGTGAGGCAAACACATGCGCAGAATGGAAGGCCAATCGAAGAAGCCTTGCAAATGGTGCTTGATTCCTATTTTCAGTCTTTGTCAGACGAAAGGAAAGTTCTGTTATCACATTACAGAATTACCGATGTGGCCAGAAAAATAGTTGGGGTAGGCAGTGTGGGTACGCGCTGCTGGATCATTTTTCTTACCGGGAATAGTTCCGAAGATCCTTTATTCCTTCAAGTGAAAGAAGCTCAAATATCGGTTCTGGAGCCCTTCGTTGGGAAATCTCAGTATGAAAATAATGGACAAAGGGTAGTAGCAGGGCAAAGACTAATTCAGGGGGCACCGGATATATTTCTCGGATGGGGTGAGATAGATGGCTTTAATTTTTACATCAGGCAATTGCGGGATATGAAAGGCGGAGCAGAATTTGATCCGAATAAAGTAAACCTTGAAAATTTCTGCCCATATATGGTCTTGTGTGCCTGGTCACTGGCACTGGCCCATGCAAAGTCAGGAGATGCAGCCATGATTTCCGGATATATTGGAAATAATGAAGAGCTGGAAGACGCCATGGTACGATTTGGATTTGCTTACGCCGATCAAACCAAGAAAGACTTTAAGGCGCTCGCTGCTGCTGCGAAGAGCGGCAGGATCAAAGTGGCGGGCGCCGGATCATAGCATTACGATTTTAGCAATTGGAATTAAAATGGTGGAAATGGCCAATACAAATGATCCAAGAATATAATCCTCATATACATGGCAATTTTTGGGTTAGTCAAGCCGGAAATTGCGCACTCAAATTCGAATATTATTGAGTTGATAGTTTAGTATAATTTTGCCATCGCGGTTAGACGCGCTTCAGTTAGCAGTTCTTATTTTTCTTAACAGAACAGAATCAATAAATGGGAACGATGAAATATTCAGTAGTTATATCCCTCATTGGCGCGATCCTATGCCAGGCCTGCAAGCTGAGCAATAAGGAAACGATAAAGGCAGATTCTTCGGTAGCTGAGTCCAAACAAACAACCACTTTGACAGGAGGCAACCAGGTGAAGGTAGAAGCACCGGATGCGATAATCAAAACTGAGCAGGGATATGCTTTGCCAAGATTTGATGACGGATTGGCTCAATCTCCCATTAATATATTGTCAGATAGCACGGTAAAGATGGGTAACAAAGAGATCGCCGTAAAATTTAACATTGAAATTACTGCTGCAGAGAATGTGGGACATACTGTGCAAATTGATTTTAAAGAAGGAAGCACTTCAATGGCTGAAGGAAAAACATATCAGGCAGTACAATTTCATTTTCATACCCCATCCGAACATTTGATTGATGGGATGACATTTCCCATGGAGATGCATATTGTGAGTATTCTTAAGGACTCGAATTCAGCAAAGAATCCAGAATTCCTTGTCGTCGCCCTCCTTTTCAGGATGGGACATGAAAATAAATTCATAAATGAATTCCTGAAGGCGATTCCTGCAGAGGAAAATAAGAAAGAAATACTGGAGCCCGGAAAAGTCGTATTTGGAGATTTGTTTAATAATATTCCAAAAGATGTGTTGGGATCATATTACACTTATAGGGGATCTTTTACGACTCCTCCTTATACTGAAAGCGTTGAATGGATTGTGCGAAAATATATACTGGAAGCATCCCAGGAGCAAATCGCTGCCATTGAAAAAATGGAAGGCGATAATGCCAGGCACGTCCAGGCACTCTACGGAAGGAAAGTGTTAACCAATTAATTTATTTGGTCAGCAAAATCCTGGAGCTTACCGGTTAGTTGGTATTGCAACTTCACTCATCTCAGTCAGGGGCTTCGCTCAGAGCAGGTTCATTCCGCCTTTTCGCTGCCCATGGCTATATGTGGATAATCATTTCTGACCTGTCATGGTCGCAGGATCCAACAGCTTCTTAATTTGATCTTCAGTAAGCAAATGTTTTTCGCGAATCAGTTCTAGAATTCCTTTTCCAGATTGCAGGGCTTCCTTGGCAAGTTCAGTGGTCTTTTCATACCCTAACACTGGATTCAGAGCCGTTACAATTCCCACACTGCGCTCTATATAATGATTTAGAACAGATTCATTAGCAGTAATTCCGTCAATGCATTGTTTCCGGAACAGGGGCAGGGACTTATACAGCAATCCCTGGGATTCCATGATGGCAATAGCTTCTACCGGTTCAAATGCATTCAACTGCAACAGTCCGGAATGAGCGGCCATGGTCACGGTAAGATCATTGCCAATTACTTTGAAGCAGATTTCATCCATCAGTTCCGGCATTACCGGATTCACTTTTCCTGGCATGATGGAAGAGCCTGGTTGCAAGGCAGGGAGATTTATCTCAAAAATACCTGTGCGCGGACCGGAAGCCAGAAAGATCAGGTCACTGCTTATTTTGGATAGCGCAATAGCAAAACTTTTCAATGCAGATGAATAAATGACAAATCCCTGCTGACTGCTGGTTGCTGCAATCAGGTCCTTACTCATTACGATTGGAAAGCCTGTTACTTTAGCAAGCTGAACTGCGCATTTCTCAGCGTAACCTGGTGTGGCTGTAATGCCTGTGCCAATGGCCGTAGCCCCCATATTTTGTTCACAAAGAAAAGATTCTGATTTGCGAAGTGCATTGATCTCGGCATCGAGCTGGTTACCAAATGCATTAAACTCCTGCCCGAGCGTCATGGGAACTGCATCCTGGCCTTCGGTGCGACCCATTTTCAAAAGATTATTGAATTCAGCGCCCTTTTTGTGAAATGATGCGGATAGTTCTTCGGCCTCCTTGACCAACTTTCTATTGTGCAACAATAAAGCTACTTTAATAGCCGTCGGGTATACGTCATTGGTAGACTGACCCATGTTCAGGTCATCGTGTGGTTCGATGAATTGGTATTCCCCTTTCTTATGCCCACTCATCTCCAACGCAATATTAGCAAGTACTTCATTGGCGTTCATATTGGCTGAGGTACCCGCTCCGCCCTGGTAGAGGTCAACCAGGAACTGGTCATGATATTTTCCATTGATTACTGCATTACAGGCTTTTTCTATGGCATCCAGTTTTTCCTTGCTCAGGCGTCCCGTCTCCGCATTGGCGCGCGCTGCCGCCAGTTTTACCATCGCATAGGCGCGGACATAATCGGGAAAGAAATTTGTTTTCATGCTGCTCACCTGGAAGTTTTCCAGGGCCCTTGCGGTTTGCACTCCATAGTAAGCGTCCACAGGAATCTGCTTCTCACCTAGCAAATCTTTTTCAGTCCGGGTTTGTGCCGTGCTTCCCAATCCTGATAAGAGTGTTGCGGCAACGATTAATCCAGTTCTATAATTTTTCATATACTTTGTTTTATAATAAAATTGATTTTAATATCAGTCCAGCAATAACAGATGCTGCTGTTGTAATAATACCAGGCATCATGAAACTATGGTTCAGTACATACTTGCCGATTCGGGTTGTGCCCGTACGGTCAAATTGAATAGCGGTAAGCAATGTAGGGTATCCTGGTATAAAGAAGTGCCCATTCGTGGCAGGGAAAATTCCTATCAGGTATGCGGGGGTCAATCCAAGCGTCAAACCAAGCGGCATCAGCGCTTTGGTTGTTGCAGCCTGGCTAAACAATAAAATGCTCAGTGCAAACAGGGCGATCGCAAACAGCCATGGATATGCGGTCACCAGTTTGCCAAGCGAATTTTCTATCACTTCGGAATTGTTGCTCATGAAGGTACCGCTCATCCAGACTACGCCGAAAACTGCAATCGTTGCCTGGCCGGCGGATGCAAACAGGCTTGCCTTAGTTACCTGCGCTGCGGTGGTATTGGCCAGGAGGATGATCAGTCCGGCGGCTGCAAGCATGATCATCATGATCATGGATGGTACCTGCAACTGACCAGCTGCATTCACGGCAAAACCTGGCTGGAATCCTTCTTTATGAGAGAATTCGGGAAGCAAAGCTGGGAATGACCCAACCAAAACAACAGACAATACGGCCAACCCAAAAATAGCCACTGACTTGGTTGCACCTGGCTTAAGCGCTTTGGACGCACTTTGATTTTCCTCGGGGTCCAGATTTTTCGCAAAGGCAGGATCCTTCATGCGTTCAAGAAACTCAGGATCCTTATCAAGTTCTTTTCCTCTTTTAAGAACAAATAAAATTCCTACGATTACGCCAATGAGTGTGGATGGAATACATACCAGAAGTATGTCTGCTAATTTTACGCCGCTGGCCGCCAACACCGTAAGTAAAGCGGCAGTAGCGGCGGAAACCGGGCTCGCTGTAATGCCCATATGAGCAGCTGTTACACTCATGCTCAGCGCCCTTTCCGGTCTGATCCTTTTCTTGATGGCCACTTCGGCTATTATAGGCATGATGGAATAAGAGATATGCGCAGTACCGGCAAATAGCGTAAAGAAATAAGTTACCAATGGGCCCAGGATGGTGATTTTTTCCGGTTTGCTTCGAAGTAGTTTGCCCGCAATGTTCACCAGGAAATCCATTCCTCCTGCAGCCTGGAGCGCAGCAGCAGCAGTAACGACACTTAAAATAATCAGCATGACTTCAAGGGGGGGATCTGCCGGTTGCATCTTAAAAATGAAGATGAGAAGCAGCAGACCAATCATCCCCATAACACCCAGGCCAATTCCTGACATACGGGCGCCGATGAAAATGCAAATCAAAACAATAGCAAGTTGTACGAATATCATGGAATGAATTTCAAAAATATAAATACAGTAGAATCTGATGAATGTCTTAGCGAAACCTGATAATTGTCAGGCTAAGACATTAGGGAAAGGATCTATAGTAGTTCATAATTTATCTGACCGTCCCGGTTTCCTACTATTCTCAATCCCGGTTTAAGGGTGTAATAAAGTCCAATTGCGAAGAAGAAATAATAGCTCCCTTTTCTGTAATTTCAGCCAGGGTGTCCTGAATTAAGCTTTAGTGAATGTACTAAATACTCAATAATTATAATTCAAAATGGTGAAAATGGGTGCAAATAGAGGGGAAGTGCAATTTTCTTTTGCCAGGCCGGTTATCATTTTATTATTTATTTTCTCAATTCTCTCTTCACCGAAAATTTATGGCCAGGATTCTACAAACAATATTCCGGATGGCACAGAGGGCGAAATGTTCGAAGCTCCGAATAAAGATTCTACAAAGCAGACATGGAATCAAAGGCGGTGGAGATTATTTAAAGGCAAGATCACAACCTTCAAGTTAGGCGCGGGTTTCCTCTATGAATACGCGGCGTTCTTCCAGGATCAAAACAGTAAGACACAGATGGATTCCCTTGGAACGCCTTTGAAAAATCAATTCAAAGTGAGGGACTTTCGCATTCTTTTTAGTGGCCAGTTCAAAACAAAAAGGCCAATCAGCTGGAGAGCCGGAATAATGTATGATGGAGTTACTGATTCCTGGCTTGTGCGGGAGACGGGTATAATGGTAGATGTCCCGGAGATAAATAGTTATTTTTTTGTCGGCCGCACCAAGGAGGGTTTTTCTATGAACAAAGTGATGAACGGATATGCGGGATGGGCTTTTGAAAGACAGATGGCCATCGACGTGATCCCGATCCTTGCCGACGGTTTGAAATGGATGGGATACCTGCCTAAACAACGGCTATTCTGGAATCTGGGTGTATATGTTGACTGGCTATCCAAGGGCCAGTCATTCTCCACCTACCAGAGTCAGGTCGATGCAAGGGTAGGTTGGAATCCGATATTTTCAGCAGAGAAAAATAAGATGCTGCACTTCGGAATCAATTACCGTTATGGCAAAGTGGCCGGGGATCAGATACAGCTTCGTTCACGTCCTGAAGCAAATCCTGCTTCCTATTTTATTACCACCGGGAATTTTTCGACTCCTCATTCCAATCATATCGGATATGAAATTTATTACCAGTCTGGCCGATGGCTGATGGGCTCTGAGTATTATTGGCATAAGTTCAGCTCCCTTTCCGAAAATGATCCTCTTTTTAGCGGTGGGGAAATCATGATCAGCTACATTTTATCAGGTGAGTCAAGAAAATATATTACAAGTACATCCATATTCGGCTTTGTACCAGTGAAAAAATCTGTGTTTAAAGGAGGGCTGGGAGAGTTCGAGGCTCTTTTACGATTCACAACATTTGACCTTAATGGGGGCAATATTCAGGGAGGCAAATTCTGGAGGATCACACCGATGATTAACTGGTATTTATCGCCTGAATTGCGCTTCGAAATAGGCTATGGCTATGGCTTGCTGGACAGGTTTGGTATAAAAGGTATTACCCAGTTTTTCCAATCCCGCATTCAATTGACTTTCCTTTGATTTGCATCGGCATTATGACTAACAATCTATCCAATATAGAAGCACTTCCGGAATTCCCGGATTTGCAGATACCACTGGAAAATCGGGATTGCATTTAGCCGTCATGTTACCGTAAAATCACGGAATTTGCTTTAGATTATTCGTTTTTTGATTACCTATGTGACGAGAATCATGAGTAGAAATGTTGCGAATCATTTCGTGGCCATTATACACGGAAACTATCTTGTATCGTTTCATTCAGCCTTGGGGCAGTGAAAATGCAAAAGATGAAAGAAGGAGAATAGCAATTTATGTCAGATCTTTTGCAACCTGCATGGAATAAAATCTGCAGGCAAAACCTGGAATTGAACTTTATCATCCCAGGGAAATAGAAATTCTCGGGAGCTTAATTGCTTTGGAGGATTTTCATAAGGAAATTCAATTTTAAAAACTAAAATCTATAATATGAAACAGTTTATTTTTAGTGATTTTGTTAGGTATTTTATCTATTAACCTATCCGCCCAGGGCACGAGTCTGCCCAGGGTAAAGATACTTGCCACAGGAGGCACCATCGCCGGAGCAGGAAATGCTGCGGACCGCGCAGGATATAAAGCCGGGGCACTCCCGATTGATGAATTACTGAATGCAGTTCCCCAAATTCATAAAATAGCAAATGTGACCGGTGAACAGATAGCATCTGTCGGAAGCCAGGACATCACGATTGCCATTTGGGAAAAGCTGGCTGTCCGGATCAATGAGATTTTTGAGAAAAATGAAGCTGATGCCGTCGTCATTACGCACGGAACGGACACGCAGGAAGAGACTTCTTATTTCCTGGACCTGACCGTTCGCTACAAAAATGCCGTGGTCATTACGGGTTCCATGCGCCCCGCAACAGGAATAAGCGCGGATGGCCCTAAGAACTTATATGATGCCGTGACAGTAGCAGCCAATCCGACCAGCAAAGGGAGGGGTGTTTTGGTTTGTTTCAATGAAGGCATTTATGATGGCAGGGATGTAGTAAAGATCAGTACAACAAAACTGAATGCATTCGCATCTCCAAATACAGGTCCTGTGGGTCAGGTTTATGATGGCAAGGTGGAATATTATTCAACTTCTATCAGGGAAGTAAATGTAAATACTCCTTTCTCTGTAAAGCTGGACAGTAAGATTCCAAAAGTAGATATCGTATATATGTATGCAGATGCATCACCAAGTCTTATTAATTGTTCCGTGAGTGATGGCGCCAAAGGCCTGGTCATTGCCGGTGTAGGAAATGGAAATTTCAACAAAGCATATATGGATGCAATTGCAGCAGCCGTAAAGAAAGGGGTCATTGTTTGCCGTGCATCCCGGAGTGTGAGTGGTCGCGTGGTGCTGGAAGATGAAATCAATGATAAGGAACTGGGTACGATTGTCAGCGACGACCTGAATCCGCAGAAAGCCAGGGTACTGCTGATGCTGGGATTGATGAATACAAGCGATAAGGCGAAACTCCAGGAATATTTTTTCAAATATTAATTTCCTGTGACTGGTCTATTTTTCGTTGGTCATGCCATTGGGGAACTCGTATCGTGGATGGCAGATTATCTTAATTTGGGGGAAAATAAGAAATAGAAGTTCATAGCGATTAATTAATCGTAAGATTGTCTCCCATTTTTGTTCCATTTTCTCCGCACTCTGATCTGCCAATCTTCTATGTCATGGCCAAAGCATTTTTTGTAGGGCGAATCCGCCTTTGCTCATGTTGTGATGCATAGATTTAGATCAGGATCTTTCAAATGTTCAAATAAATGGAGTACGCCGCCAAAATTAAAGGGATTCTGCAATCCTATTTCCCGATTTCAAACTGGCTTCCGAATTATAAGAAGACATTTATAAGATGGGACCTGGTCGCAGGCGTAACACTTGCTTCCTTTGTTTTGCCCGAATCGATGGCATATGCAACACTGGCCGGTGTGCCTACTTATTATGGGATCTATTGTTGTATTGCAGGCGGGCTCTTATTTGCTTTGTTCACTACTTCCAGGCAGGTCGCGGTCGGCCCCACTTCATCCATATCACTCATGATCGGCTCGACTGTAGCTGTACTATCGGGAGGAGATCTGTCAAGATGGGCTCAAATAGCCGAATTGACGGCGCTTGTTGTTGCCGTTCTCTGCTTTATTGCCTATATTTTTAAGCTGAGTTCCATCGTCAATTTCATCAGTGACAGTATCCTGCTTGGTTTCAAAGCGGGGGCAGCATTATCCATCATGGCCACCCAGTTACCGAAACTATTTGGTGTGGAGGGGGGCGGAAAAAATTTCTTTACCCGGATATGGACCCTGATACAAAATCTACCTGATACCAATTGGACCGTCCTGGCTTTTGGCCTGGTGGCCATGGCCATTCTTATTTTAGGTGACTCTCTTTTAAAGGGCAAACCTGTGTCTCTGGTGGTGGTTATAGCTGCCATATTGGTCATGTCTTTCACCAACCTGGCTTCTCTCGGCGTACACATCACCGGAAAAATACCGGAAGGACTTCCTTCCATCAGCAGACCATCTCTTCGGTTCAGGGATGTAGACGGCGTGCTTGCACTTGCATTCGCTTGTTTCCTGATGGGATATATTGAAACCATTTCTGCCGCCAGAACCTTTGCACTGAAAAATAATTATAGTATAGATCCAAGAAAGGAATTGCTTTCCCTGGGAGCAGCCAATTTTGCGGCTGCTTTTTGCAGCGCATATGTGGTATCGGGTGGTTTATCACAGTCAACAGTAAACGATAAATCCGGCGCAAAAACGCCCATGTCTCTGATCATTTGTTCAGTGACGCTTGGGTTGATTCTACTGTATTTTACCTCCTTTTTAAAGAACCTGCCTGAAGTTATTCTGGCGGTTATAGTAATACATGCCGTTTCGGGCCTGATCAAGATTAAAGAATTGAAAAGAATCCGTCAGCTGAATCACATGGAGTTTAACGTTGCCCTCATTGCGATCGGCGGCGTCCTGGTCTTTGGCATATTGAAGGGTGTCATGATTTCGGTGATCATGTCTCTGATCCTCATAATCAGGCGCAGTTCTCGTCCCGAAGTAGCAGTTCTTGGCAGAATTGATCATACAGCGCATTTCTCAGATATTGTACGTCACCCTGATAATATTATCACACCCGGAATAGCAATTATGCGGATAGAATCTTCCATTTTTTATTTCAACGCAGAAGACATTCGGGAAAAAATAAACGAACACCTGAATTCAGCAGGTACGAAAGCTAAGGTCCTGATCCTTGACCTTGCAGCTTCCCCTTATGTGGATGTTGCAGGCTCAAAAATGCTTCTGGAACTTGCGACGGAATTGCAGAAAGGAGGAACGCGGATGCGCATTGCGGGTGCTTTATCGGGCGTGCGGGAAATTCTCAGAAGGCAAGGGTTTGAAGAAATTTCCGGAAAAATCAGAAGAACCCATTCGATCGCTGAAGTCATATCGGAATTTGATGCTGAACAAATGGATCCCTTAAAATAGAATCAAAATTTGACACTGCAGAAACGTCGGAAACAAATATGATATGATAAAAAGCAATGATCAACAATATTTAAGCCCAGGACCGAACAATGGCTGATGAGATAAGGGATTCGCACAAAGCACTCGGTGACTTATGGGAAGGTATCCGCTTATTTTCTACCATTAAGAATTGCGTAACGGTTTATGGTTCCGCCCGGTTTAAGGAGGATCACCCCTATTATCAGATGGCCCGCAGCATGGGAAGAGCGCTGGCAGAAAATGATTATTCCGTCATGACGGGTGGTGGCCCGGGCATAATGGAAGCCGCCAACCGGGGTGCCAAAGAAGGAGGCGGGACTTCCCTGGGATGCAATATTAAGTTGCCTTTCGAACAGAAGTTGAATCCTTATGTGGATATAAAAGCCGAATTTGAATTCTTTTTCACGAGAAAGGTCATCCTCAGGAAGAACTCTGTCGCGTATGTATTGATGCCTGGAGGATTTGGAACCATGGATGAAATCTTTGAAGTCTTAACGCTTTTACAAACGGGTAAATTACCCCCCAGGCCGGTCGTTTGTATGGGCAGGGATTATTGGCAACATATGCAAAGGTTCCTGAGGGATACGATGTTGGCAGCGGGCACCATTTCATCCGAAGATATGGATCTCGCCTTCCTGACGGATGAGCCATCTGAAGGTGTGGAGTATATCAGGAAATATATTTCCCAATCGCACCCCTTCACTGAAGAGAAGCCGGATTTTTCATGATAGAAAAAATGAAATATGAGATTCGAAAAAACCTATTTCAGGCAGGGACCCAACAAAAAATATATTGATGGTCTACTGAAAAGAAATTATTAAACAAATAAAAAACTAAATTCTAGATCATGAAATCAAATATTAGCGACAGGTTGTCCGGCATATCAGATTTATCCAGAAAAGAACTGATTCAACGCGCAAAGGATTTTTCGAAGCAATTCCGGATTAAAGATGGGAAAGATTTCAAACTCAAAGATTATGACCCGGCAGAGGATGGCGGATTGGGCCCGGAAGATAAGCCGCTGGCCAAACAGACATTACAATCTGGTGTGGAAGCCCTGTCTGCACTCCAGGAAGTATTATATGCACAGGACAAATGGGGCGTGCTGATCATATTCCAGGCCATGGATGCGGCGGGTAAGGATGGTGCGATCAGGCATGTCATGTCTGGTGTGAATCCCCAGGGTTGTCAGGTAACTTCTTATAAGGCGCCCTCTGCCGAAGAACTGGACCATGATTATCTGTGGAGATGCATGAAAAACCTGCCAGAAAGAGGAAGGATTGGAATTTTTAACCGGTCCTATTACGAAGAAGTGCTGGCGGTCCGGGTGCATGAACAATTTTTGAAAAACCAGAAAATCCCCGAAGAATTAATCACAAAAGATATCTGGGATGAGCGGCTCAAAGATATCCGGAATTTTGAAGCTTACCTTAACCGCAATGGAATCGCAGTTTGCAAATTCTTTCTAAACGTTTCCGCTAAAGAGCAAAAAAAGCGATTCCTGGATAGGATCAATAATCCCGAAAAACAATGGAAATTCTCTGCATCTGATGCAAAGGAAAGGAAGTTCTGGGATGACTATATGAAAGCGTATGAAGAACTCATCAGGCATACTGCCACCAAAGAGTCCCCATGGTACGTCGTTCCCGCAGACAATAAAGCATTCAGCCGCGTGGTTGTTGCGTCTGCCATTATTCATACCCTGGACTCACTCGGACTGGAATATCCGAAAGTGAGCGAACAAAAACTGGCGGAATTAAATGCAATCAAAGAGGAACTGTTGGCGGGAAAAGTAGCTTGAATCGATTTGTAAAATTAAACTCAGGCAGAATAAAGACTGTTGGATTTCAATGAATTCAATACTGTAAAAAAAGGAATTTATCTGCTAAAGGAACTTAAAACCTGGCAGGAATATTTTTTTCTTTATTGCGATCCATGATTGCTGCTTTTTTATTAACCTGTTTAATCAGTGGTCCGGGATTTACGGATTCCCAGAATTATGTCTTGTTTCTCCTATTTTTTTCCAGTCGGCTTATGGCTCTCAGAAGCCATCCCTCCATTTGCAGTCGGGCTCTTCATTATGGCATACCTGGTATTTTACTTTGGGAAATGCAAGACTGAATTCGCATCCCTGGATGTAGCCAAGTATGTCCGGACTTTTTCAAACAGCATCATCTGGCTTTTACTTGGGGGCTTTTTTCTTGCAGAGGCAATGACAAAGACCGGGATCGATGTCTATTTTTTCAGGTTTTCTTAAAACTCTCCGGCAAGGTCCCGAAAAATATTTTACTTGGGATTATGCTGATGACCATGGTGGCCTCCATGATCCTTTCCAATTCGGCAACAACAGTCCATGGTGATGGCTTCGGTGATGCCTTTAGTTAGAAAACTGGGCAAAAATAAATTCTCCCAGGCGCTGCTCGTGGGGATTCCACTTGCAGCGTCGGTGGGCGGAATGGGAACCATTATCGGCAGTCCGACCAATGCGATCGCAGTGGGCGTTTTGGAAAATAACGGGATAAGCGTGAATTTTTTGAAATGGATGTATTTTGGAATTCCAATTGCGTTGATACTGACCTGGCCGGATGGTGGTTGTTGAAGACATTGTACATCCAGGATAATCATCCAGTAGAAGTGGATTTGCCTTCACAGGGATTTGACCGGTATGAAAAAGATATGAAAAAAAAGCGCAGGATCGTATTGATCGTATTAGTTGCATCTGTTCTCCTTTGGATGACCAGTTCCCTGCATAATATCACCGTTGCGGCTGTAGCAGCCGTACCGCTCGTATTTTTGACAATGACACGCATCCTGGTTTCAGATGATATACGTAAACTTCCATGGGATACCCTGTTGCTTGTTGCAGGAGGCCTTTCCCTTGGACTGGCGTTGCAGGATACCGGGCTCCTTGAACATTTCGCCAACCGAATGTTTGGGTCGCTTCACTCAACTCTACTTTAATGTTCCTGGCATTTGCATACACCACCATGATATTCAGCAATATCATGAGCAATACGGCAACGTCGACCATACTCATTCCGCTGGGCATATATATGATGCCGGGCATGCGATGCACAAATTGCTGTTATCATCGGCTTGTCGGCATCAACGGCTTTGCTGTTGCCGGTATCCACGCCACCCAATGCAATCGCTTATAGCACGGGTCTCCTTAAACAAAAGGAATTTCTTCCCGGCGGATTGCTGATTGGATTACTGGGCCCTTTGCTGATTGTATTATTGGCGCTGGTGATGTTTTAAGAGGTCAGCATTAAGCCCAATTCTTTATAGTATATTTAGAATGACATGACGCAAGATAGAAGACGAAATCTTCAATCAGCGGATACGCATGAATTTAATCAAGCCAGGTGAAGAAGTTAAAGAACCATTCAGTGAGAACCGGCTTATCAATCCGATTGAAAGGATTTCTGAGATTTTGTTTGGTTTAATTATGGCGCTCAGCTTTACATGCGCCCTCAGTGTGGCAGAAGCAGCGCGGGCAGATGTGAAGGAAATGCTTATCGCTGCTGTTGGCTGTAATATTGCATGGGGAGCAATAGATGCCATCATGTACCTGATGATCCAAATCGCGCAAAGAGGCCGCGATATTGCCATTCTGAATTATGTGAGAAATACCAAGAACGAAGAGAAAGCAAGGGAATTTCTTGTTGAAACAATTTCGCCTGAAATCGCGGGATTCATGGAAGAACAGACGCTGGAAAAAATCCGGCTCGAAATCATCCACACTGCACCCAAAATATCGCGTTCCGGTGTATTTGGAAAAGATTTGAAAACTGCCCTTGGTGTCTTTTTACTGGTATTCGTTTCCACCATTCCGGTGGCGATTCCGTTTGCTTTGCTTAAGAATGTCCAAGTTGCCCTTCGCGTTTCAAATGGCATCGCCATCATACTCCTTTTTATTGGAGGGTGGATTCTGGCCAGGTATTGCAGTTATAATAAATTCCGGACGGGTATGTATTTGGCCCTTGTTGGAATCGGAATGGTTTTTTTGACCATTTCATTGGGTGGCTGAAAATATATATAACTTTTTCTGTGCTTAAGCCGCTGCCTTTTTTTAATGCCTCTCCCAATGTCAATCCACTCATCATTTTGAATGATCACCAGCAAATCTTTTCTTTCCTGCGCCGAAAACAAGGAAAAAATGCCGACTCATTGCTTCAATCCGAAAACGACGAGCATATTGCCTGATGCGATGGCAACTCTTTGCTCACCATTTAAACTATATGACATTGGATTTGAAATGATTTGACCTCCTGTTTGGAATTGCCATATTGATTTTCCTGTTTCTGCATCCAGCGCAAAAAAATTACCTTCTATGCTGCCTCCAAAAACAAGTCCCCCTGCAGTCGATAATAAACCAGACCATGGAGGCGATTGTAATTTGAATTCCCATTTGATATTCCCTGAAGCAGGATCCAATGCCTTCACTGCACCGTAGGCATTATCTCCCGGCAAAAGTTGTTCCCCGCCTCCCATAAAAAACTGACCAGGTTTATAAACTGCTTCCTTCTTAAAATATAAAGAACCCATTTCCCTTACGGAAACATAGAACATGCCTGTTTGCTTACTATATGAGGGACTAAACCAATTTGTTGCCCCTTGTAAGCTTGGATAAACCAGATTTCCTTTTTCAGTAGGCTCTTTGCCCGGAATTAAAATTGGTTTGCCCTTCGCATCTAACCCTGATGCCCAAGTTTGTTTTGCATACGCTTTTCCAGCAATAAATTCACCCGTTTTCCGGTCAAGCAAATAGTAAAATCCATTCCGGTTCGCTGTTGCGACGCATTTGCGAATCATTCCATTTATTTTCACATCGATCAACACAGGAATTTGATTTGCATCCCAGTCATGCGTGTCATGAGGCGTAAACTGAAACCACCATACTATTTTTCCTGTTGTCTGATCAATAGCAAGCACAGAGCATGTATATAGATTATCGCCTTTCCTGTTATCGCCATTCCAATCAGGACCCGGATTTCCAATACCCCAGTAAAGAAGGTTAAGGTCTTTGTCATACGATCCCGTCACCCAGGTGGGAGCCCCTCCGGTTTTCCAACTATCTCCCTGCCATGTTTCATTGCCTGGTTCCCCCTTTTCCGGTATGGTATATAAGCGCCAGATTCTTTTTCCAGTTTTAGCGTCATAGGCATCCAGAAAGCCTCGAATGCCTGCTTCACCACCGCTAATTCCAATGATGATCTTATCATCCACTGCCAGCGGTGCACAGGTAATTGCATATCCAAGCTTGTTGTCCGCAACAGTCACATTCCATTTCAATGCGCCTGATTTTGCATCAAGGCAAATGAGATGCGCATTCAGTGTTCCTATATAAACATTGTTATCCAAAACGGCCACTCCCCTGTTGACAGGCCCGAAACCCAGGGACCTTACGTCCTTGGGTATATCTGGAGAATAGCTCCATATTTTCCTGCCGGTGGCTAAATCAATTGCAGTTGCCGTACTCGGTGGCTCAGAGATATACATGATATTGTCTGCTACAATAGGCGTCGTTTCAAATCCACCTCCATTTCTTAACTGGTAAATCCAGACAGGAGCCAGCTTTTGCACATTGTCTTTATTTATTTGTTTCAACAATGAATACCGGGTTGCCTGATAGTTACCCGAATAAGTCAGCCAATTGCCTGGTTCAAGATCTGCATTTGCAATTCTCTGAAACTTTACCTGCGAAAATGAATTCATCGAAATGACAATACTCATTATGATGAAGGTGGCTTTCTTCATTGGCTTCCCGGTTTAGAAAGAAATGCGACAAGATTGTCTATTTCCTGGCTGGATAATGACTTTGCATAAGAAGGCATTAATGACTGTCCGTATTCTTTCTCCAATGATTTTAATTCATTCTTTTTGAATGAATAGTAATTATTGTCCTGGTCCCGGATCTGGATCGTGTAGGTATCTTCATTTATACGCAACCCATTAATCTTTTTCCCCTCCCCTGTCATTATCTGCACAGGCAGGTAAAGGGAGAATCCATAACCATTGTCAAGATCTGTATTTTCCGGTAGTGCCGCACCGGGATCAATGATGGCCTGCCGAATGTACGCTGCATTTCTGCTGAAGCTAATTTCAGTAAGATCGGGACCAAAGCTTTTTCCATTTCCATTCTTCATATGGCAATTCGCACAGGCTGCATTCTTATAAACCAGTTCTCCAGCAGAAGGGTCTCCCGCGGGAGCATTCCTATCCCTGTTTTTCATGGAATTAATATATGCATACAATTGACGACAGTCGCTGTCACTAATAGCCCAATTGGAGGGCATACCTGTACCTGCAATCCCCTGTTCAACGACAGAGGTAAATGAAGCAAGGTCCGGAGCGTGCCTGAGTTTCGGTCTTTTAAGAGATGGGCCTGTCAGTCCGGATCCATCCATCCCATGACATCGAACGCAAGTGGCCTCAAAGAGTTTTTTTCCTTCAGAGATGGAGTCGGGCAGGTTGCCGTGGTTCTCTGAAATTGCATTTTTTTTCAGATCGTTACTGCAAGCTGTAAATATGAGAAGAATCAGGATACATGAAACCGCTTTATAAATCTTCTCCATGAAATATTGTTTGGGACAATTCATTGCTACCGCCTCAATGGCGGGCTTATCAATCTACGCATTCTGATCAGAATAAAAAAATAGGTTAAATATTAAAAATATGAAAAGAAAAATCCCGGAATAACTAAACTCCCGGAATAGATTTCAATTCCGTTTTATTCTATTTTGAACTCAGGTCAGCACGAAATTTTTCAAAATGTTGGGTGCGACTCACCACATCTTCTGTCATTAACTTTACCCTTTTATCCCAATCCACCTGTCCATATTCTTTCAGGTAAGCCTCCTTGAACCAGTCTGCTGGCAGGTGAAAATAATCCTGATCCAGCTCTTTATAGCCATCTTTTAGATTCCTGATCATAATAAACGTTGGACTTGAACCAGTGAGGGGCCGATTCAAAGCAGTTCGAACAATCGTGATCTCTGATCATATCGAATTGCGCATACTGAAGATAGTTAGGAGTTTACCGGAGGATAGATATAGAATGTCAAAATGATTGTGCGGATTCCTCCGCACAATCATGACATTATTATAGAAGTTTCATTATTCGTTTTCGAATGATCAGTTCTCTTAATTCTCTGGAATGCGCAAATATCGCAAGGTAGCGCTATAATCAGCCAGATGCGGCACATTCACTCCGCCAGGAATAATAACAAACCGGTATTGGTTGATCGTATTGAGTGGAACAGAACCCGAATTGTCAAAAGCAAACCTCGTAATGAGAATATTCCCTGCTTCCGGCAGGAAAGAAATTGTATTGGATATCCCTCCCGCATTGGAAGTATATGGCAAAGGAAAAACTCCCTGGCCAAAAGTGAAATAAACCTGAATCGTAGCTGTGGTGAGATAGGCCGAGGTAAGCGAAGGAGCTGCAAGATCTGCAACTTTTAAATTTGATAAGTCGATTGCAGTATCCCGGAAGTTCGTTGCGTTATTCCAATCGGAGTAGATGACATTGGCTGTGCCTGCAGGGCCTTGCAGGGAAATGGGTGTACCCCAGCCTGCATTTGATTTCGGACCATAGAGCTCATAATTAGTGACATCAAGATAATAATCACCATTTACACCCAGGGAAATGGCTGGTGCACCACTGCCACTAAGAATTTTGCTGCCATTTGTGCCAGCCGGACCTGCTGGACCACTGGGGCCCGCTGGGCCTATTGGACCTGCTGGACCTGCCGCACCACCCGGACCCGCTGGGCCTATCGGACCTGCCGGACCCGCTGGGCCTGCTGCACCACCCGGACCCGCTGGACCTGACTGGACCCTGGACCGCGGACCTATTGGACCCGCTGGGCCTGCCGCACCTCCCGGACCTGCTGGTCCTGCTGGACCTCCTGGACCCGCCGGGCCGATTGGACCCGCTGGACCTATTGGGCCGACTGCACCACCTGGACCTGCAGGACCAATTGGACCCGCTGGACCTGCTGGACCTGCTGGTCCCGCCGGACCTCCTGGGCCTGTAGCGCCTCCCGGACCCGCTGGCCCTGCTGGACCCGCTGGTCCTGCTGGACCCGCTGGTCCTGCTGGACCCGCTGGACCCGCTGGACCCGCCGGACCCGTTCCCCCCGAACCTCCACCACCAGCTGGACCTGCAGGACCTGCCGGACCTGCTGGTCCTGCTGGGCCTGCTGGTCCCGAAGGACCTGCCGGACCTGCCGGGCCTGATGGACCTCCGGGTCCAGTTGCGCCTGCCGGACCGGCAGGACCGGCAGGACCGGCACTGCTGCTACCCATACTAAAGCCGGAGCCCCATCCAGATGCGGTCTTCGGTCCATACAATAATCCATTGGCTATATCCAGGAAATAATCTCCGATATTTCCTACGGTGGAACTTGGAGTTCCATTCCCACTATAAATTTTGGTGCCATCCGCACCAGCTGGACCTACGGGGCCGGCTGGGCCTTCCGGACCAGCTGGACCTGTTGAACTTTGTGGGGTAGAATGTATTTTACCACAACTCAGATTGAAAGCCGCAAACAGAATAGTGCAGGCAAGACACAATTTGATCAGTTTCATATTCACTGTTTTTAGATAATAAAAAAGGCTTTGTTGCTGGAGTTTTTCAGAACAGGGATTTCCAAGGGAGGCATCAAATGACGGTGTGACACAAAAGGTTTATGTGGCACAAGAAACGGATATAAAAAATCTAAATTACATCTTTTTATATCCCCTTGCAAGACCCTAGTCCCCAAAGGAGTAGACACAAAAAAGTCTTTGATTTCCATACATTTAACGCAGGAGCCGGTAGATTTGCGAATGCTATTTGAGTAGCTTATCAGGAAAGCGCATCACCGGCTATCCGGTTCAGGCCCTGATTTGTGAAAATCGTTCTTTTCTTATAGACAGGATCTAAGAAGAACTTCCACTGGGATCATTAGTCACTCATGCTCCTTTTCAATTCACCGGTATTCCAATTCTTCCATTTTAATAATAGGGGGACAAGGTAGGGAGAAAACCAAAGCAGGCACTATGGTTCCAGTTAAAAAATGATCAAGATCATGCGGGGATCCCCCGCTGCACTGGATCAGCCCGGGCTTTTTGTTTACTGAAGAATTTATTACTTCAATTTTTCATTGAAAAAATCAATGGTGCGCTTCCAGGCAAGTTCTGCTGCAGCCTTATCATATCTTGGCGTAGTATCATTATGGAAACCATGGTTTACATCAGGATAAATGTAAACGGTATACTCTTTCTTTTGCTCCTTTAAGGCCAGTTCATATGCCGGCCAGCCTTCATTCACGCGCGTATCGAGACCCGCATAATGCAACAGCAGCGGAGCCTTAATTTTTGGAACATCTTCGGCTGCGGGCTGGCCTCCATAAAATGGAACTGATGCAGATAAATCCGAAATACGCACTGCCATCATATTTGCTATCCAGCCGCCAAAGCAAAAACCGACAGCACCTACTTTTCCATTACAATCTTTAAGTCCTTTTAAATATTCATATGCTGCAATAAAATCTTCTAACATTTCATTTCTGTCGCGCTTAGCCTGCATGTCCCGACCCTGGTCATCATTTCCGGGATAACCGCCCAATGGAGTAAGTGCGTCGGGAGCCAGCGAAATGAAACCTGCCAGCGCAGCCCTCCTTCCAACGTCTTCGATATAAGGATTCAAACCTCTGTTTTCATGCACTACGACGATGCCTCCCAATTTCTGTTTTATATCAACAGGCATCGATAACAATGCTTTCATCTTTCCGCCTCCTTTTGGAGAAGGATAATACACATATTCTGATTTTATGCGCGGGTCCCCTGGCATTACCTGAATCGATCCCGAGTAGTTGGGCATCAGAAAACTCGATAGGGCAGCCACGGTGATGCCTCCAACAGCATAGGTGGACAGCTTTTGAAAAAACTCACGTCTTTCAATGCGACTGTGGGCATAATCATCATAGAGATCAAACACTTCTTGTTTGATGTCTTCTTTTCTTATTTCCTTCATATGATTCTGTTTAAATAATGGCCCATTAAGTTACAGAAATAATGACTGACAACAATAGATCAAGCCATGGTTCTGTTTGCCAGGGATTCGCCCAATGAATGCATTGCATATGAGTAACTCAGGCTTTTTTTTGCTGAATCCTTAATGGCCATTTCAAACATGGAAGGTCATTCTTCAAAGATTTCATGACTGTTCTTCTTGAGTAGTTTGAAATGAGAGGTCATCACTTGTCTAAGGGAATAGTTCTTATATGGCAAATGGTACTCTTTCGCTGTTTCAGAAATGTGTCTGGTAATCTGACAAATGATATTGTGATTGAGGTTCGGGAAAAGATGGTGGGCAATATGGTGATTCAGCCCTCCCATAATAAAGTTAAGGATGGGATTATCTGTACCGAAGTCATTGGTCACTTTGAGCTGATGAACAGCCCATGAATCCTGAAGAAAACAATTTTCATCGGGTTCAGGGAACTGTGCGTCCTCATCCAAATGAGAAGGCAACAATACCAAGCAAGGTAAGTGCACTCATAAGTGCATGCATGAGAAATATTCCAAAAATGAAGGACAAGGCGGAATGATTTAATATTATTATAGGTGTAACTGCAACATAAACGAAATAAAATGTCTTGAACACAAGCATTTTTACATATTCTATCCGGGGAATCCTGAAATTTTTTCTGATTACTGATGATCGTTGAAAGAAGTCCATAAAATCGCGCCGAAGTATCCAGTTCAAAGAATAAAGCAGGTAGATCAACGGCATGTAAAGAAACTGGAATCTATGGCCTTTCAGGAAAGGCTGTTTTTCGTTAAAGCGGACAACAACTGACTGTTGAATGTCTATGTCCCATCCGGGAATATTGGTATACCCATGGTGAAATACGACATGTCGCTTGGCCCATACAAAACTGTTTCCACCCAGAAAGTCAAGCATTAATCTGGCTCTTTTGTTCAAGGCAGGTTCTGTAAACAGAGCGTTGTGGACAGCATCGTGAACGATATTGAATACTATAATTGTAGTCATCAAGCCCATGGATCCATAGCAGGCATAGAAGACAAAAAGGTTTTCGCCATACATGAGCAGGCTCGCATAGATGGCAATAAAAAGCGCAGGATACAGAATTGCTTTCGCCCAGGTAATTCTAATAGCAAGAGCCTCTCGTTTTAAAATAATCCCCGGAACTTTATTTTTTATGGACTTAAAAAAAAGATCAGGCTTTTTTTGGAAGTGAGGACGCTCTTTCGGTGTGTTAGGATGAGTAGACATATACAATTTTTCTATAAATCTACCCGGCAAATAAGGGGGGTCCTAATTGAATAACGGTCAGCACTGATCGAAATATGCAAGGACTGCAATTCGGAAAATATTTTCCAATCCCATAAATTAAAAATCGAGTAATGCGGGTTGAATAAACATGGAATTGGCATATCCTGCCAATCAATGAGAGGTAGTTTAGTGGAAAATGCCAAAATGCAAGAAGCATGAGGCCGGTCTCTTCAAATGACATCCTATAATTAGACAAAAAACAGCATGTGGCCAAGGGCGAACAAACTCCTATTGATCCTTGGCTGAATGTCGAATTGAATAGGAGTTGACATGTACTTAGCAAAAAAGCAACTGTCCACTCTCCGATGGAAGTTGCTATCCGGTGCTTAATAATTACTTATCCAGGCCCAATGGTATTTTTTATTGACGATTCTATCTTGCAAGCTTCATTTTGAATTCATCTCCAGGAGATGATCGATCTTATACATTTTATGAAAATCGTCATAGGCCACCAACTCTTTATCCTGCTTAAAGTTTGCATCCAGAGCATCATGGAATGGATGATTATCCGGGTACGCTTTTTTCAGATTGTACAGGGTGAGTGGTTGCAATACATCAGAACTGCTTGTAGTAAAAAAATATTTGATTGGATATTGCCCCGCTGTTTTTGGCGGAGATGCCGGCTGCGTGTATTGATAAATCACGATAGGCTCCCCAGCGTTAAGCGCTTTATATCCTTTTTCCTTTGTAGCTGTCTTAGCAGTTAATTTCTCCTGTTGCGCATTTGTAGCTTGCGTGAATATCAAGAGAGAAACTGCCATTATACATACACGATATATCTTTTTCATTTTGATTAGAATTTTGAATTGAAATCTTACCTAAAATTAATATTGGAATTCAGTTTCAATGCATGAGACGAATCATCACATATCATGATTCACGACAGTAGGTTCAAAAAATGCCGGCGTAGGCAGAAATTCAAATTCCGAAATGGAGATTCGGGAGAAAATAGCAAAAGTTGATATGCTAACTTTCATATGAGTGACAATTGGAGAACCACTCGCTGCTTTCCAAAATAATAGATTCCCTTGTGAAGGATTTCTGTCTGACTAATGAGCAAATCAGGTCAGGGAAATTCCTTTTCAAAGACTTATTTCATTTTCTATATTCAGAAGCATTCAAAAGTATTTGAAATGATGCTGGTGCGCATGAACTATTCGGCATGCTTTCTATAAAAAAATCCAGATGAGGTCAGTCTATAATGATCGGACCTGCTCTTAGTTTAATAAGGGCTGGATAGGCTTTTGCAAATAAGGACCAATCAACTTCAGGGAAATCCTTTCTCAACTGCTTGTAAATGATGCTATTAAATAATATTATTGAAAAAGACATAATATTTATTGTTTATTAATAAATTATTACTGATATTTGATTATTAATTATTGAAATAAAGATACACTTTTATATGAAAAAACGAACAAGAAAAGAGGTATTTCTCAGAATCATGCTGGTCCTGACATGGGTAGGATTTCTTGCTTATTTGGTAGAAGCTGGAGGCATCCTGGTTTCTTATGTCATAAGCTGCATTAACCCGGAGGGAGCAAAGAACATTTACAATGGACTGAATTTGTACGATCTCAGGCAGAATTACTTTCACCAATACACCCTTTCTATTTCCTTCCTGGCGGTTTTGCCGATCCTGAAAGCATACATTTCCTACCTGGTCATTAAAACCCTTTCGAAGTTTAATATGAAAAATCCATTTAATTCGGAAGTATCAAGCAGACTGGAGGAAATAAGCTATGTCTCATTCGAAACCTGGGTCGTTACCATCCTGAGTAATTTACACATCATTTGGCTGCTGAAAATAACCGGGAAGACTTATGGCAATATGCTTTCCGGGGAATTCATATTCCTGGTTGGCCTCCTTTTCATCATTGCACAGGCATTGAAGCGGGGCGTAGAAATCCAACCTGAAAATGGCTTGCCCATATAATCCATGCCGATTATAGCGAACCTTGACTTGATGATGGCCAAACGAAAAAGGGTCTTTGAATGAACTCCCGGAGAAATTGGATTTAACCCTGGCGAATCTTTCTATACTAAAAACCGGAAAAGCAAAAGTCATTCGATTCAGTACACTGGAAGCCATTTGCAAAGCTTTGGATTGCCAGCCGGGGATTTATTGGAGTTTTCATCAGGATAAAGAAGTTCTATTGTCCTTTATCCGGTTAATTTTTACCAGGCGCTGGCTTATCTGACCAGATTAAATATTTATATCCTTGATATCCTTCCTGTCATCAGCAGGTACAGACAAAGTTTCTCGCCGCAGGATTTGGTCTATCACCATTTTTATAAAAAAAAGCTGCCCAAGCGGGCAGCTACTATTTATTTTGTTAGAAAGTGAAATACTACTTGGCTCCAAATACGTAAAACAAACCTACCTGGAAAACGCTGTTCTTGACCGTTTGTCCTGAAACTTCTTCCGCTGCAATATTCGTCAGGCCCAGGTTATAACGGGCATCAATACCTGCACCAATGGAAGGGATCTTGTAGCCCAGCCCGAATGCCCAGCTAAAATCAGTGGACTTATAGGAAGATTTGACATCTTCACTCATACTGCCCGACTTAACATTTGCTGCAAGAAGGAATCCAACTTGCGGACCCGTTTCTGCAAAAAGGCCTGAGCTGTGGCGGTATTGAAAGAGCACTGGCACATTCAAATAGGATTGATTGACGGTAAAATCTGTCTCGCTTTGTGTTCCTTTAGCGCCTTGTCCTGAATAAACAAGTTCAGGTTGCAGGAAGAATGAATTGAACAGGGGGATATGTGCAAATCCACCTCCGTGAAAATCCACTTTCGTTTTTGCTCCATCCGTCGCTGTGCCTGTCAGTGTCGCAAAATTGGCACCCGCTTTCAGTCCGAATTGAACCTGGGCACTCGCTGTAAAAAATGTGCCTGCGGTCAAAATCAAAACAACTAATTTTTTCATACGATGATTTTAATGTTTAAAAAAAAGCCCCAACGGTTTAGTTAAGGCCTAAGAGCATGAATAAAACGGTTTTTACTTATTAATATTTCAATAAAATGGTTTCTTTCAGACTCATTATTATAGATATAATTGTAAACTCTTAACTATAATTTTCTTCGTGTTCCCGCAATGGGAGTTTTTCCAAATCATATATTCTCTCTCTCCTTGGTACTCATTTGCCACATGTAGTGCATCAAACAAGGCCATATTAAAGGCTGCGAATTACAGTCAGTAGGCTGTTGTATTGAATGGGTGCTGACAGACAAAGCGGGGACAAATGAAAGCAAAAAAAGAAGTACAAAAAAAGAGGGGATGCTTGCAGCAATACTTTTTTTCCTGCTGTTTCTATTTTCTATGAATGTTATTTTACAAAAACAATGGAGTCTTGGTCAGAATAGTAAATTAAAAAAAAACGGGAGCTCTTTTGAAGGAGCTCCCGGGAGAAATTATATTTTATTTCTTCACTGGTTGCATTTTTTCAGGATCCCATAACATGGCCATGTCTTTGTTATAACTGTCATTGCACAGCAAAGCAGGTGCTGCAGCCCTAAAAGCGAAAGTCGCATCTTCCGTGACATTGCCTCCGGTTTTAATCGCATTAAAGAAATTAGCAAAGTGGTCGTAAGGACCACCGAGATACCCTTTTTCCGCTGCGAAAGTATACTCTTCAGGAGCGAGAATCTTTTTCCGTGAACTGACCGGAGTGCCTGCTTTTCTCATTTGTTCTATGTAGAATGGATCATCCGATTCCATGGTCTTGTTTCTCTTAAGCGTCACGCTGTCCCATGTAATATCCATGGAACCTTCACTGCCTACAAGCTTCAGATAAGTAGTGCCGCTTGTTCCATCTACAAAATTGCAGCGCAGGGAAAGATTGAAAGGCGGGTGTGCTGCAGTTTGTGGATAATCAAAAGTGCCCAGCAAAACATCGGGTACTTCCCTTCCATCTTTCCAGTATCGCAATCCCCCAGCCGAATATATTTTAGTCGGGCCAATAGAATTGGTGATAAAGTGAAGGCTGGAAAACAGATGAACAAAGAGATCACCGGCCATGCCTGTACCATAATCTGTATAATTTCTCCATCGGAAAAAACGGAGGGCATCAAATGGGCGCTTTTTCGTTATGCTCAAATACATATCCCAGTCTACAGTGGTCGGTGATGCATCAGGAGGAATTGGATATTGCCAGGCTCCAACCGGAGAATGGCGGGCCCAGAAACCTTCCGCATAGTTCAGTTGTCCGATGGCCCCGTCTTTCAGCAATTGTCTTGCTTTCTCATTACCCAGAGAGGAAACGCCCTGGCTTCCTACCTGGAATACCTTACCAGCTTCCTTCTGGGCGGCGATCACGGCAGCCCCTTCTGTAACATCGTGCACCATGGGTTTCTCACAATACACATGCTTTCCTGCACGAAGCGCCTCAATGGATATTTGCTGATGCCAGAAGTCGGGCGTTGCCACAATTACCGCATCTACATCCTTTCGGCTTAGAATTTCCTTATACACTTTGGTGGTAGTAATATCCGCGCCCCATTTTGTTTTTGCATCCTTCAGGCGTCCATCGTAGAGATCGCATGCGGCCACGAGTTTGATGCCGGGAACTGTTAGAGCAGTAATGGTATCCTGGGTTCCCATTCCACCTGCGCCGATGAGTGCTATGTTAATAGTATCGCTTGGGCTGGTACCCCTCCGGCTCTTCAATATTTCGAAATAGCGGTCAGGCCTTTCCGCGCCAAATACAGATGATCCTACTGCAACTGCTGCAGCCGAGCCTGTGAGACTTTTAAGAAAGCGCCTTCTTGATGATTCTTTCATGGTAGTTTGACATTTATGGTATAGGTTAAAATAAAGGCTGAATAAAGTATCTGTTACAAGCAGCTCAATCTTTCTATCTTTTCATTCTTAAATCTTTTTGGTATTATCCTCTTTAAGTTTATCCGGCTTTTTATAGCCTTCTCTAAATTGATTTATCGGAATCCCTGCCATGGATTTTTGATTTTCATTAGACACCATGGCATAAAACTTCTATAAATATATGGAGATTCTTAAACTCTGCAGGTGTATCATCTCCCTGGCCGTCCTTTCTGTGGACCTGTTCCGACATCACCCAAGACTTTATTGAGAACCATATCGCTAAGGAAATGCAATCCTTTTATTTTGGAATAAATTCAAATCATAGCTACATTTAATAAGCAATTTCATTTGTTTATTGTCTAACCAATTAATAATCCATTATGGCAAAGAAGACAAAGAAAGCTGCAGGAAAGACAGCGAAAAAATCAGTCAGTAAGGCTGCAAAAAAACCAGCAAAGAAAGCCGCGCCAAAGAAAGCAAAGAAGGCGCAAATGAAAACAGGCAAAAGATTCCTGATCATCTATCATGCGCCGACCGATGCCATGGCGCAAACATCAAATAGTTCTCCGGAAGAGATGGCGGAAGGAATGGCGATGTGGAAAGCCTGGGCCAAGCGTGTGGGCAAAAAACTAACCGATCTTGGGGCTCCGCTTGTAAACGGAAAGCGATTACATCCTAATGGCTCTTCCATGCCAAGCAACAGGGATGTTGCTGGTTATTCTTTACTTGAAGCGGAGGATTGGGAAGACGTGGTAGCCATGCTCTCTGGCCATCCCCACATTTCCGGCTGGCATCCCGAAGCGACGATCGAAATCCATGAAACGATGTTATTGCCTGGTATGTAAGGCAGAGGAACATTTTATTCCGGAGCTTTGGTCAAAATGCTTTTATTCGACGATTCGACCCCAATGCTTGCGCAAGCGTTTCCGCCGATCGGTTTGGTGAAGGTTTGAGCTGAATGCAAGGTAGTCAGACTTGCTTGGCCTTACAATATAAATGACGGTTCCTCCATGGCTTCAATCGCGCAAAGCAATAATCGATGAGAATAAAAACCTGGGTATTGATTGCCCGCTGCCTGCTCGGGCTTATTTACCTCGTATTCGGACTCGATTATTTTTTTCATTTCATACCCTATCAGCCCCTGCATACTGGTAAGCCGGGAGCTCTTGTGGCCGGACTCAAAGGCACGGGCTATATATATCCCATGATGAAAACAATCCAGATCCTGGGAGGTTTGTCCTTACTGCTCAATCGGTATGCTCCCTTCTCTGCGATTGTACTTTTTCCGATCAGTCTGAATGTATTGTTGTTTCATACCATCCTGGTGCCATCGGGCTGGTTGATGGGCGTCTTCCTGATTGTCCCGAATGTCTTATTAGGATGGGCTTACCGAAAATATTACCGCGGCATGTTTGAGGCCAGGCCGGTCTTATGAATTCATGACAAAACGATGAAGAGAATTTGGAATGTAAATATTTTTAATATTGGCGCAAACCTCCCGTATCACGGACTTAACGGGGAACTGCCCTGCTTTCAAATCTTCAAGTTCCATAAACCAGTGCCAGTGGGGGGATTCTCAACTGATGAATTAATGCAAAACACAGTCGATGCCTATATCAGGGGTATATGTACCGAAAAAGGTTAGAAAATTGTCAATAAAATGATTTAACGATCAACACAATCATATCATGCGCACAAAAAAATTCTTATTTATCGTCTGTTTGCTATCTGCCCTTATTGCCCGGAGCCAAAGGAAAGAAGGACTTAACCTGCTCCCCGTTCCTAAGATTGTTTTGATCCAGGACGGTTCATTCCAACTGACAGAAAACTTTTCTGCAGGCATTCATACGACATCTCCCGATCCCATTCTCGTGCTGTATGTGAACAGGATTTATCGGTCACTGAGCAGAAGGTCGGGTCTGTACTTCAATCAGCAGCGCATAGCCGCCAAAGACAATAGCGATACCGCCCCATTACAAATAAGAGTGGACAAAACCCTGATTCCTTCTGTCGGTGACGATGAATCGTATTCACTTACCGTCACTCAAAATCAAATCAGCTTACATGCGGTCACAAGTTCCGGTGCCTTGCGCGGTCTGGAAACCCTTCTGCAATTGCTTGCTCAAAAAAATGACGGATTCTATTTCCCTGCCTTAGTTATCCATGATGAACCGAGGTTCACCTGGCGCGGGTTAATGATCGATGTGTCCAGGCATTTTATTCCAATCGATGTACTGGAAAGGAATATTGATGCAATGGCCACCGTAAAAATGAACGTGCTTCATCTCCACCTATCCGACAATGAGGGCTTCCGCGTCGAATCAAAAACATATCCCGGCCTCCATCAGAAAGGATCTAACGGCGAGTTTTATACGCAGGCCCAGGTCAGGCAGCTGATATCATTTGCTGCATCCAGGGGCATTGCCATTGTACCTGAATTCGACATTCCCGGGCATTCGAAAAGCTGGTTCGCCGGATATCCCGTGCTTGCCAGTGCGCCGGGCCCATATGAGCCGGGGTCTCCAATTGATTTTCACAGCCTGAAAGAAATGAACCTGGGCAGCATCATGCAATTGGTGAATACGGCCCCCTTCCCTGCCATGGATCCGTCCAAAGAAAGCACCTACGCATTCTTAGATAAGTTCTTTGCAGAAATGTCTGCGCTTTTCCCTTCACCCTATATCCATATCGGCGCTGATGAAAACAATGGAGTGGTTTGGAAAAACAACCCTTCCATTGTCGAGTTCATGAAAAAGAACAATATTCCCAACACCCATGCATTGCAGGCTTATTTCGTTGGCCGGGTGAAAAAAATCCTGGACAAATACCACAAGCAAATGATCGGCTGGGAAGAACTTTTTTCGAAAGAAATCTCTCAGGATGTGACCGTACAGGTTTGGCAGAACGGGGCTTTTACAAAACAGGCTTTGGACCATGGCAATCCTGTGCTCATATCGAAAGGTTTTTATCTGGATTTATTTATGCCTGCATATATTCAGTATAATAACCCGGACATTCCATCCGATTTACCGGAATCCTTACAGACCCGGCTCAAGGGCGGTGAAGCCGCTCAATGGACCGAGATTGCTGATGCCTCCAATATCGAAACGCGCATTTGGCCAAGAGCCGCAGCCATTGCGGAAAGGTTATGGTCGCCCGCCACTGCAAAAGGAGAAGACGATTTATACCGGAGATTATTCAAACTCACAGAACAGTTCGATGATATGGGATTGCAGCATATTTCAGATTATGAAAGAGGATTGCGCAGGATTTCGGGAAATGATTTCAATGCGGTAAAAACACTGGCGGATGTCCTAACTCCTATAAAAGGTTATAAGAAACTTTTCGCACAGATCATGAAGCCGGAAAGCATGTCCTACCAAACCGCTCCATTGATCCAGGTTTCAGATATTGTATTTGTGGATTCGAGAGTGAAGTGGGAATTCGGTATTGCTGTTAAGTCTTACCTTATCAATAAAGACTCCATTTCAGAAAACATCATTGTGAATTATTTGAATCAATGGCAAAGAAATTACGATCAACTTAAAAACGCATTTGCCCACTCCTCCCAATTAAAAGCCGTTGAAGAACATTCAAAAAATTTATCTGAGGTCGCTAAAATTGGCATGGATGCATTAAACAAAATAAAAAGCGGAGCAATTCCTGATGCGAACTGGACAAATGAAAAGCTTGGCATATTAAAAACAGCGAATAAGCCTTATGGGGAAACAGAGTTGTGTATTATTCCTGAAATAGAAGCATTGGTAAAACAACAGCCGGCTGTTTTACCTGCATCATATCCTGTGTTTTGATGAATCTCTGCAAAATTTACTGTTGATTGTTTCTATTGCAAACGCCATACAATCAACTAGAGCATTCATAGTGCAATGCTAGTATTCAAATGTGAGAAGGTCTAACAAGTACTCTTCGAGCTACATGTTCTTGTATTGCTGAAGCCGGAACTCAAATGAAGGCAGGTCGCGCACCAAAAAGTGGTTTTCAGCTTTCAATAATTCAATCATACTATTTCCTGTAAAAAACATAGATGTTCGCCTGTGGTTTTGCTTCTAATTTTACGGGTTTTGTATCACCTGAAGTAAATTGGGCAGGAGTGTGAAATTGCAATTGTGCACCCCTCGCCACACCGACCTGTGCCCGGTCCCAGGGCCTTACCGTATATTTTTTCATTAGCGCACTGTCAGGGGTCATTAAATGAGCCTTGAAATCAGTTGCCGGATGATTGCTGTTATCATAGACAAAAAAAATGAGATAACCGGTATTGGGTGTAACGTTAATGGCAGCCTGCTGCGCGCTATCAAATTTTATCAGATACTTATAGCCGTTTTTGAAAGCTCCATTTTTTATCAGTCCGAACGCTTTCTCTGCATCGCCGGAAAAATTACTTGTTGATTGACAAATGGCATAGGAGGAGGCAGCCAATAAAAAGGAGAGAATTAGAAACTTTTTCATACGATAACTTTTAAGTTTGTTTGAATAAAAGTAGGATCATTCCGTGAGATTTGGATTTTTGGATTTAGGGATTAGGGGATTGGTTTGATGATCATGGATGGATGGATATCTTGGATTTTTGGGATTATTGGATTGGGGCGATGGTATAGTGGATGGCACCTTATTTCTGGGATGCCGAAGTCTTTTTACCTGCAGACTTGTTGCACAACAATTGTCTGAATTGGGATTTTTGGATTTAGAGATTATTGGATTGGGGCGATGGTATAGTGGATGGCACCTTATTTCTGGGATGCCGAAGTCTTTTTACCTGCAGACTTGTTGCACAACAATTGTCTGAATTGGGATTTTTGGATTTAGAGATTATTGGATTGGGGCGATGGTATAGTGGATGGCACCTTATTTCTGGGATGCCGAAGTCTTTTTACCTGCAGACTTGTTGCACAACAATTGTCTGAATTGGGATTTTTGGATTTAGAGATTATTGGATTGGGGCGATGGTATAGTGGATGGCACCTTATTTCTGGGATGCCGAAGTCTTTTTACCTGCAGACTTGTTGCACAACAATTGTCTGAATTGGGATTTTTGGATTTAGAGATTATTGGATTGGGGCGATGGTATAGTGGATGGCACCTTATTTCTGGGATGCCGAAGTCTTTTTACCTGCAGACTTGTTGCACAACAATTGTCTGAATTGGGATTTTTGGATTTAGAGATTATTGGATTGGGGCGATGGTATAGTGGATGGCACCTTATTTCTGGGATGCCGAAGTCTTTTTACCTGCAGACTTGTTGCACAACAATTGTCTGAATTGGGATTTTTGGATTTAGAGATTATTGGATTGGGGCGATGGTATAGTGGATGGCACCTTATTTCTGGGATGCCGAAGTCTTTTTACCTGCAGACTTGTTGCGCAACAATTGTCTGAATTGGGATTTTTGGATTTAGAGATTATTGGATTGGGGCGATGGTATAGTGGATGGCACCTTATTTCTGGGATGCCGAAGTCTTTTTACCTGCAGACTTGTTGCGCCGAAATTGATTAACAATCCTTTGTCCAGTTTATAGGCAACTAAATAATTTAATCCCTGTGCGTAGTTTACATCTTCCAATACAGTGAGCGCTTTTAGTTCAACCAGTACTTCGTTCTCTATCAAAAAATCCACTCTTCTTGTCCCAATGTCTTCCCCTTCATAAAATATCGGCATCTCCAATTCCCTCGCAAATGAAATTCCTGTTTTTCTCATCTCAATGGCCAGCGCACGTTGATATATGACTTCCTGGAATCCATTGCCCAGGGTACTGTGAACCTTCATTGCGCAACCAATGATCCTGTAGGTTAATGCATCCTCAATTTTTTCTTTCTCCACCATTCCAATCCATTAATCTCTAAATCCAAAAATCCCAATTCAGACAATTGCCCGCAATCCAAATGAAAGCTACTCTGCTTAGCACCTTCATTGCGCAACCAATGATCCTGTAGGTTAATGCATCCTCAATTTTTTCTTTCTCCACCATTCCAATCCATTAATCTCTAAATCCAAAAATCCCAATTCAGACAATTGCCCGCAATCCAAATGAAAGCTACTCTGCTTAGCACCTTCATTGCGCAACCAATGATCCTGTAGGTTAATGCATCCTCAATTTTTTCTTTCTCCACCATTCCAATCCATTAATCTCTAAATCCAAAAATCCCAATTCAGACAATTGCCCGCAATCCAAATGAAAGCTACTCTGCTTAGTACCTTCATCGCGCAACCAATGATCTTATAAGTTAATGCGTCCCCAATTTTTTCTTTCTCCACCATTTCAATCCATTAATCCCTAAATCCAAAAATCCAAATTCAGACAATTGCCCGCAATCCAAATCAAAGTTACCCTGCTTAACTCAGATCCTGATCAAGGAAAATGTAGCAAAATAGTGGTATGTTTAATATATTGCCTGCCCAGGATTTTAATTTTGCTAAAAAACAAATTTTACACAAGCAAAGACTATTGGAATGAAGAAAATACTTAAAAGAGTTTTTTACGCAATTATTTTAATCGTAGCTGCTATTTTCATTTTTGGATTGGTCCTGGCCTTCCTGCCAACTCAGCATAAGATAAACAATCATGGAATCTCGCCCGAGGAAGCTGCTCATTTAAGGCAGGAATACGCGGGCCCACATCACCTGTTTACTACCGCAGATGGAGAAACGCTTTTTCTTCGGCGGTGGAACCCTGATAGTGTGGCACCAGCAAAAAAAGATATTGCAGTCTTGATTTTTCATGGTTTTACAGCATATAGCGGAGCGTATAATATGGCAGGCAAGCCCATTTCAGCAGGCGGATACACTGTATTTGGTTTGGATTATAGAGGACATGGCCTATCGGGTGGTAACAGGGGTGATTGCCCGGGAAAAGAAAGATGGATCGGAGATCTGGCTGAATCTGTGAAATATATCAAAGGACTTGGGTTTTCAAAAGTGATTGTTTTAGGGCATAGTCTGGGAGTAGCTGCTGCGATATGTGCTGCTGATACCATCCCCGATGAGATCGCCGGATTAATATTGCTTTCTGGTGCTTATGAAGGAAGGAAGGGGGTTTCAAAGCCACTTACGCTTTTTCAAAAAACCAAATATCTGGCGAGTGCCATTTTCCGTCCTTCTTACCAGGCTGTTGAATATTATAGAGATGGCATGACCGTCTCGGATGATAGCTTGTTCAATTTCCGATATACGCCCCGATTCCTCACCATGCTGGATGTGAAAAAACTCAGGCTGCCGAAAAACCTGAATATTCCGGTATTGGTGGGCGTTGGCGATAAAGATGAATTGTTTGCCATGGATAAAGTGAGGGAATTTTATGGCCTGGTGCCTGGCAACAAAAAAGAGTTTTTAGTAATGAAAAATGCAACGCATGCTAAAATCCCCGTTGAGTGTTGGGAAGAAATTGTGGATTGGTTGAATAAAACCTTTGCTTCTTAAATCGCCATCATTATAAACTTAGTGATTCAGAATTAAACTAAACGGTTGAGAATTCCACCACATACTCAGAATATTCCCTTGCCTCATCGCCACTTTGTTTCCCTTACATGGGCTTTTTCAATATTATAGCTCAATGATGGGCCAATCCTGTTCCCTGTCCGGTTGGCTTGGTAGTAAGATAAGGCTGAAATACTTTATCCAATATACTTTGAGGGATTCCAAGCCTACTGTCCTTTGCCGTTAGTTCTTAAGAATTCACTTTCTGCCTTGTACTTACTGCAACTATTGGTTCATATGTTCCTTTTTTTTGGTGTTTATATTGAAGAAATTAAAATTTGTCTTATTTTAATGTTTTCATAGGATAAGGTTTAATGGTTAATGCTATTTGATTAGTGTGGCCTCCCCTAAAAAGGAGGCTTTTTACAAAAATCTATAAGTGGCTTCATATGCAAATAGATCTAATGTGGTCAACAATAACCCGTAAACAAGTTACACTATCCTTCAACGGACGATTCGTTTCGACTTCCTGAATGAAGATGAAAAAATGTGGAGTGGTGATTCGCAAGGCGATTGCGACCCACCACCGGCAAGCTAACTCCCGGTGGTTGGGTCACTAGATACCAATACAGGATAAGGTTTAATGGTTATGGTATTTGAGTGCAGCCTATCCCAGCCTCTCATTCGCCTGGTCCTATTAAACGACCGCTATAAACATCAATAATATTGAACTATTAAGTCAGCATTTTTGTATGGTTTTATAGCACGATTGTACTAAATTATTGCCCGAACCTCGGGCAATGGCTATTTTTAACCCTCAAATGACATTACTTGGCAAGAAGGAACCTGATTCAGAAAATAGAGCTGACTCCGTCAAAACAACTGCAGACACTCATTGAGAACCGCCGCGTTTTCAATCTCAACAACTGTGAGCTCAACATTTATGAGAGTTATCAAAGAGCATTTGGGGTGCCATTGACCTTTAAAGACCTGGTAATCACCAGCATGGTCACCGGTAGAAAAGTGATGCACCTATCCCATCTGCCAGACTTCGAATATTTACCTGGCGAGACAGTGATATTGCCCGCAAATCAATCCATGGTGATTGACTTTCCCGAGTCCACCCATAGCAACCCTACCCAATGTATCGCACTAACTGTAAATTCGGAATATGTCCGGGATACGATGCAATACCTCAATGACTGCTACAATGTTGAAAGTGACGACAGTCACGAATGGAATATAGATTTCAGTCAGTACCATTTCTCAAACGATATAGAAATCGCCGAGACCATCAATAAGATCATTCGCAATTGCGCCAGTGGGGACAAAGCAAAAAATATCTATGCCGACCTGAGTTTAAAGGAATTGCTGATACGGCTTGTACAGAGCCAGTACCTGAAGCGAGTGGAAAAAGATAAAGATAAAAGAAATTCCAGCCGTCAGCATTTTCTGCTCGATTATATCCATGGGCACCTGACTGAAAAATTGGGTGTAGATACCCTTTCGCGCAAAGCCTATATGAGTCGCAATGAATTTTTCAAGTGGTTCCGGCATCAATTCGGGATTTCACCGCTGGAATACATAAACAACGAACGCATCAAACTAGCTAAAAGGCTGTTGAGCAGTGAAAATAAAACGGTCACGGAGACAGCCTATCAATGTGGATTCACCGATGTCAATTATTTTGTTCGACTCTTCAAAAAATCAGAAGGTATTACACCTGGCACATATAAGGACTTTGTATTGAGGGATTCCCTGGCCTTTGTCCCTTCAGTAACGAATGGGATTTCAAAATAAACCATGTGAAAGGAAATTACGAAGTCTCTAATAAAATTTCTATCCCGGTATTTGAACTAATCGATCTCATAAAGGATAGGAGCATTCTAATTCATTATGGGGTTAGGACGACTTTTGAAATGAAACATGCGATCAATCAAATCCCTTAAGATAAAATAAAGAATTTCATCCTGAGTCTACCGCCTTACCGCTATTTGAGATTATCTATTATACTTTCCAATAAAAAAAAGTAGAATTTCACGAGTCCGGAGGGTTTAAAATGATTTAAAGTCAGATAAGTAATTATTAAAACGGTGAATCCTTCTGCCATCTTTTAGGCTCCTTCGACCTGGACGTTATCATGTAGTTCTCGAAGTGAAACCGGAGCTTAAAACCAGGAATCAGGAACACCATTTTGACAATGAAAAGACAAATAAAGACAGTTAAAGGAAAGAAGATCCGGGTAATAGATCTCTCAAAAGAAATGCGGCCTGCTCTAAATATATCATATTTTCTAAGTTGTTTATGGATTTCTATTTAAATTACACTTATTATGAAAAAAATCTTTTTGCCATATCTATTTATTATGGTGATGAGTTCGATAAGCCTGCCTGTTTTTGCTCAGACATTGAAGGATACGGCTGCTTTGGGCCTGCCGGGAGATAACCTCGATCTGTATGCCGTATTGGATCTGTTTTTAAAATCAAAAACCATTGAAGACTTTGAAAAATCGCTTAATGAAGAAAAGACAGGAATCAATAACCTGGATTTGAATCTGGATAAAAAAGTTGACTTTATCAAAGTGGTTACTAAAAAAGAAAATGATTCTTACACATTTATACTCCAGGATATCCTCAGTAAAACGGATTCGCAGGATGTGGCAGTCATCCTGGTAAGCAGGGACAAAGACAAAAAAGTGTCTGTTCAAATGGTTGGTGACGAGGATCTCTATGGCAAGGATTATGTCATTGAGCCAAAAACCAAAGCAACTCCAGCAGTTACCGCTAATCCGGCCTATGAAGGTCCGGAACCTGCCAAGGATGCCCCGGCCTCAACGACTACTGTGGTTGTTCAATCAGCACCTATCGTACAGTATGTGTATTCACCTGCCTATGTACCCTATTATCCGCCATATTATTATGGATTTTATCCACCCTATTTCGCGATGGGGGCAACTATTGCCGTTGGCATTTACCGTGCAAATCATTATTATAACCACTACGGTTATTATGGCGGCCATTATGGCGGAGGGAATACAGTAATTATAAATAATAATAATCGAAATCAAATTAATCATTACAATAATCAAAGAACCAGATCTAATACCGTATCAAACAATATGGCCAATGGGAGTTACGGTAATCGGCAGGGCGGAGCCTCCGGGGGAAACCGCCCATCCACAATGCCATCCAACCGCCCCTCAGGGGGAGCGTCTGCATCAACCCGACCTTCCAATGCCTTTAACGGTTCTACACGGCAATCAGGTCCTTCTGCCTCAACAAGACCTGCAACATCAGATTTTTCGTCTTCAAACAGATCAAATTCAGGGGGCGGTGGTCGTTCCGGTGGCGGGGGTTACAGCGGCGGCAGCAGAGGCGGTGGAGGTGGGGGCAGAGGTGGCGGCGGCGGAGGCAGAAGACGATAATTGGCAGATATAATTAAACATTACACAAACAAAATCGGCTGTTCGAGCGCAATTTTCGATCAGCCGCCGGCAGAATGATCTGTGGAACATTATTTTCTCGGCATATCAGAAGCGCTCATATCTCTTAAGCACACATATTTACCATTTCTTTTTTCAAACAGGCTCATATAATTCCCGGTATTTATGATAGCATTAGCAGAATCTACTAACCTGAAAGAGCCAGTTTCTACAACTTGATTCCCGTCGTTGGATACAAAAACTTCATTGGTTTTATATGAAATTTTATCGGAATTTGAAATTAAATCGGATTTCAAAAATTCTACAATTGCTTTTTTGCCTACTAATGGAGCTCTGTTCGGAAAAAAACTTGTCGCATCATCTGCATAATAGCCTATATCTTTCACTTCTCCGGCATTGTAAAGCCCAGCAAATCCATCTTCCTTTGCCTGAATTTCTTTCTTTATTTGTTCTTTGTCAACCGCTGCCGCTGCGGGTTCTTCTTTCTTATCATTACACGCGAATACCAATGAAATTATGCAGGTTGATAAAACTCCTTTTATAATCAAATTTTTCATAATCAAATGGTTCTTGGTTTATTTATTAATGATTAAAAGTAATATAATAAACTTGAACAAAAACTGGTTTTTATTTCTCTTTGCATTCCCATTTCAAGGTCCTCGTTGAATCATTGTCGTTTGCAATCACTGAATGCCACAAACAAAGACCATTATTTATGGGAAAGGCAATATAAATTTAACAATAAATGATCTGAAAAAAATACCATTAACAAGACCCATAAATCCATTCACTGTGAATTGGCCCTTAGCCATTTTGCTTTATGGAAATCGCTGACAGTCGCCGCAGTACCACTGGCCGTGCTAAAAAAAGTTTTGAAAATTTGCCGGCCGCTTGATTTCAAATCAATGTGGAATAGTTCAAACTTCACCATTGTCAGCAGGCAGTATGACAACAAACTCACTGCCCACCCCTTCCTCGCTTTCTACCCTTATTTCACCGCCGTGCGCCTTGACGATTTCGTAGCTTAAATACAAACCCAGCCCGGTGCCGATCCCAGGTCCCTTTGTTGTAAAAAAAGGATGGAACATTTTTTCTTTCACCTGGGCAGAGATGCCAGTTCCATTGTCTTTCACTATGAGGAAGAGCTGGCCATTTGTTTTTTTCGTTATGACTGAAACGGTCGGGCTGAAATCATCCTTCACATCTTTGCTTTTGGCAGATACTGAATAAAAGGCATTATTCACCAGGTTAAGGATTACACGTCCGATTTCCTGGGGTACAATATTTATTTTCCCGGCTTCGGGATCAAAATCGGTGTGCATTGCAGCATTAAATGATTTATCTTTTGCACGTAGTCCGTGGTAGGCAAGGCGGAAGTATTCCTTTGCCAGTTCATTGATATCCGTAGGTTTCTTTTCAGACTCACCGGACCTGCTGTGTTGAAGCATGCCTTTCACAATAGCATCTGCTCTCTTACCATGATGGCTAATTTTTACTTCATTGCTAAAAATTTCCTCGGATATTGCCTGTACTGCGCCAGCATTCCCTTGCTTATTTGCCTCCTGCAACTCGGTGATCAGTTCTGAATTCACTTCGGAGAAATTGTTCACAAAGTTGAGCGGGTTTTGCATTTCGTGTGCTATGCCGGCGGTCAGCTGACCCAGCGATGCCAGCTTCTCTGACTGAATGAGGTGCGCCTGTGCCCGTTTCAAATTTTCAAGGGCCTTTTTTGTCTGGTCACGCTGTTCTTCCGTAATGGCTTTTTCCTTGCTTAAAAGTGTGTAGGCCCTTTGCTTTTCCCTGTTGTTTCGCATCAAAAAAATACTGAGTACTGCGATCACAACCAAAACAACCAGGGCTGCAAAAAGAAGAATCCGCTGCAATTGTTTTTGACGGTTCAGCAAATCCACTTCAGCCTGTTTCTGAGAAAGTTCATATTTGTTTTGAAGTGCAGCCATCTTTTCGACGGTCCCGATATTTTTAATGCTGTCCCGGTATTCTATATAATCTTTATAAAAGGCATATGATTTTTCAAAATTGCCGGAACTATCATACAGGTTAGAGAGTTTAAGATTTGCATCCCTTATTTGTTCTTTTAAATGATGGCTTTTCGCTAGCGTGAGGCTCCTCAATGCATATGCCAATGCAATGTCTTTTTTCTGTTTTTCAAGGTAGATATCACACATTAAAATAAGGTAGTCACATATCGGGTAATAATCTCCCGATTTTTCCAGCATGCTTATCGCGATGTCAAGATTTTTTTCCGCAAGGTTATTCTTACCACGACTGGCATATACCATTCCAATATTTCCAACGGCATATGCGATTCCGATGGGATAATTCTTTCTTTCATAAATCGCTTTCGCTTCTCCGAAATACAACAATGCGGAGTCATAAATTTTATTGAGGCGGTATTCTTCCCCGGCATTTAAAAGGACTGACGCCAATTGAATAGAATCTTGGGAAGGCCGAAGGAGTGCAATCGCTTTGTTATAATAAACCATTGCATCGGCATGTTTCTTTGTGATACCATAAACATCTGCTATGCCCGCATAAGCGCTGGATTCATCAATATATTTAGCTTTGCTTGCTAATTCGGCACTTTTGAAGTAGGCATCCAGGGCCTCAGGGTAATCGCCCAAGAGTCTTTTCTTATTCCCTTTTTGATAATATCCACGATAAAGGTAGTCGTTATTGCCTTCCCTGCGGGCAAGCACGATGAGTTCCTCGGCATAATGTAAAGCCAATCCAAGATCCCTTAGCTCATTGTATGATAAATCCGAAAGTAATTGTAATTTCTCAGCGCCCTTTAAGCTGTCTTTTTGGTATATTTTTACCAGACTATCGGCCACTTTCTGGTTCTGCCCATAGACGCTATGCCAAATTAAAAAGGCAAAGCCAAGCAATAACGATGAAATATATTTTCGAAATGACATCCTAACCGCTATGGATTAATCTGGATTCTCGGATCGAATGTATGCTTAGTTCCATTTTTGTCTGTCCAGTCAATATTATAGTCTTCGTATTGTCCAGGCTGTGCATTCGAATCAATTGTTACCGTCCAATTCCGCGAGTGTCCAAGGCGCGAGGGGGGAGTCTTAAATAAGTCACCCGAGCTGTTGGGTTTTTTATAGATACTGTCAATGTTACTAACATCAAGGGTGTTGTCTAACCAGTTTATTGTCTTGCCAGCCTTAACCTTAAATATTTTAGCTGAATTATTACCCGCATCTCTCAAGTCAAGGTCACCGTTAGGATCCACACCCTCTATTTTAATGATTTGAGGGCTCTTATCCGTGCTATAAGATTCACAAGCGAAAATCGCCACAAGCATCACCAACAAGGTGACGGTGATTAGTTTGTACAAATCCAGATTCATTTTCATAACAAGAGTTTTAGGGGGTGAATGAGCAATTGATTCTTTCCTGTAGTGAGTTAGTAGATCCTGGTGCAGAATATTGTATTAAATATAATGCTTCTATTCGAATAAAACAGGGCTGCTGTACCTGATTTACCAGGTGACCCTTTCCTATTTCAATTCTTAACCGGACTATGATTGCCCCCACTCCCCTTAATTATCGCATCATTAAATGGCATCAAATCAGAAGCGTTCAAACATGACTGGCTAAAATCGATATCTGATGAAAATGAAAATCCGGGCATTGATTTATCCAACGAATCAGGAATAATTAATCAAAATTGCATAACTTTTAGTATTGACCTGCATTTCCAGTAAGGCCAAAAATCGCCAGTTCTAACTAATAATGTCTCAAAATTCAAGCTATGAGGCGCTTTATCCTTTTCCATTTTTTCCTGATGGCCATTGCCTGCCAATTTGCTTGTGAAAATGCAAGTAAAAAATCAAATCCCGAAACACCAGCTGCTGCTAAGTCCGGTGCGCAGGCAAATGCGGATTCAGTCGAGTCATACACGGTGAATGTAAGAGGTGACAGCGTTCCCTATTTTCATTGGGCAGCCAATGATGAGATACTGGGATTGGCAAATACAGCATTTGGCGATCTGGATAGCATAATAGCCCGGGGGTATATTCGTGTACTTGTCCCTTACTCAAAAACCTACTACTACGTTGAAGGGATGAAAAGGTATGGTCTTGCCTATGAACTGGTCAGTCTGTTTGAGAAAGATCTGAACAAACAATTGAAATACTATCCTCCAAAGATTCGTGTCATTTTCATACCCGTCAGTCGCAAACATATCCTGCCATTATTAACGGGGGGACATGCAGACATGATCGCTTCAGGATATACGATAACCCCTGAGCGTGAAAAGCAGATCGACTTTTCAACACCCACGGTAACCGGAATAAAAGATATTGTGGTCGGAGGACCTAAGGCTCCGCCCATTCATTCAATTGAAGATCTCGCTGGCCAGCATGTATATGTGCGCGAAAACACCAGTTACCAGGCTTCCCTGATAAGGCTTAATGATGCATTTCGAAAAGCCGGTCGCAAACCCATGGATATTGAATTTACAGACCCATATCTTGAATCAGAAGATATTCTTGAAATGGTCAATGAGGGAATGATTCCTTTTACTGTCATTTCTGATGATCTTGGAACACTTTGGAACAGTGTTTATACCAACCTTAAAGTATACACGAATATTGCAGTGGACAGCAATGTGTCCTATGGATGGGCGATCAGGAAAAATTCCCCGAAATTAAAATCCGTGCTTAACAAATTCATCAGCACCATAAGAAGAGGAACTTTGACAGGAAATATGATCTATGATAAATACCTGAAAAATACAGGACGGTTAAAGAATGCTCAAAGCAAGGAAGCATTGGCGGATCTAAATCAGATTTAAAACCTTGTTTCAAAAATATGGCAAAACGTATTCCCTTGACTGGCTGTTATTGTCGGCCCAGGCATTTCAGGAGTCTCAGCTAAAGCAGCAAACGGTGAGTCATATGGGCGCGGTTGGTGTGATGCAGTTGCTGCCTTCGACAGCCTCCCATCCTCCAATCAGTATCCCTGATATCAGAAATGCCCGACAATAATATTCATGCGGGCGTAAAATACATGCGGTATTTAATCGATCAATATTATGCAAGGGAAGAAATGGATTCTCTGAACGAACAACTTTTTGCCCTGGCGGCCTATAATTGCGGACCCGGCAATGTCAGAAAATTAAGAAGAGAAGCCGGGGAAAGAGGGCTGAATCCAAATATATGGTTTGATAACGTAGAAATATTAGCGGCCCACCATATCGGAAGGGAAACGGTGCAGTATGTGAGCAATATTTACATGTACTATAGGTCTTACCAGGCGCTTCAACGTTATAAAGATTTAAGGGAAAAGAAAACTTCGCTAAAATAAAAGGCGAATTGCCAAATTGAACCTGCCTGAAGCGAACTTTTGCTTCATCCATTTGAAGCATTATAGTAGTCACCCATAATCATTGGAGTAAATCAGACACGATCGCGTATCGAATGTGGAGGATGGATCAACTACCGCCTACCGGAACTGAGAGAAACAAATGAGAAGGGAATCGACGATTGGGGGTTCGGACAATCATTAAGCTTTAGAATTTTCCTGGCGCCCCCCATTGAAAGGGGCCGCCAGGAAAAAAATTTCTAATGCGTAATCTTATATACTACCGGTAGAGTAAGCTTTGATGCAACCATTTTACCATTTTCTTTGGCCGGATGCCATCTTGGAGATCTCATCAAAACTGCTTCAGTTTCTTCTTCCAGACCATTTCCAAGGTGAGTGCTGTTGAATTCAACTTTTTTTACGGTACCTACACTGTCCAGGTAGATATCAGCATACACTGTACCTTCAACATGGTATCTCAGCGCATTTTCAGGGTATACTATATTCTTTTTTAGGAACGCCGCGAGCGCTGCATCGCCACCAACAAAACTAGCAGTTTGAGCCGGAATATAATATACATACTCCTTAGTATGGGTTTCACGCGTAGGACCTGCTGCTGGTTGTTCTAAAGCTTCGTGACTTGGTATGGCCACTTCAGTATAAATTGTCACATAATTGGTGTCCTGTTTTACGGGTTTGGGGGGAGTTTTCTTCTTTCCTTTACTTTGTGCGGCCAAATATTCTTTGGCTATAGCTGCGCTGTCAATGGCCGGTGCAGGTGGTGGTGCTGGTGCTACTTTAGCCGTTGTGTCAGGTGCCATGGGTTTTGCTGTATCAGTTTCAGTTTTTGTTTCACTTCCGCTGCCACACGCGGTTGCAAAAACAATAAATCCGCATGATATCACCAGGAATTTTGTTTTCATTTTTTCTAGTTTAATTGTTTTAATTGTGATTGTTTTTACTGTTATTAATTGCGCAGTTGGGTTTATATATAAATTTTGTTCTTATCAAATCTATATTGTAAGACAAATAGCAAGCAAATCTATTTGTTATCATTGAAATAATCAAATTCACAAGGTATTTATAGTTAGTGTGAGGCTGCCCGCCAAAGTCCAGCATGGCAATGTCCCTGAGTATAAATTTACCTTCTTTGACAGTAGAGCCACAGATATTCCAGTTCAATTAGCTTTCTATACAGAGTGCATAGCGGATTAACCCTCACAGACTAAATTTAGGCGAGTAAAACTGTCTAAATATAAAAACAATTACTAATTAAAAAAAAATTGTTTTTAAATCACAGGTATCTTACCTCAGAGCGAGTCTGAACTCATGTTTCGTAGCAAGCTGCGGGGTGTCGCACCTTCCGCCTCCGGTCCCGCCTAAGGCGGATTCGACCTAGTTTTTGCTGCAATTCGCCTTACAGATCCAGGCAGGTTTGCAAGAAACAAGTCTCAGGAATAAAACCGGGGCGGATTCATGCAAGATGGCCAAGGCTTGAAACACGGCTGCTTTTCATAAAAACGATGGAATTGAAAAGGGATCATTCAAAACTGACTGGACAAATCCGTTTGTGGTGAGCAAACAGGCTGGAACTACCAATCACACTCATATGAGTATATGCCTGGAATCAGTGTTTAAATGTCACTAATCTCAAAAATGCTGTCTAAAGTAATCTAAATTGAATACCTTATTTCGTCAAAATGGATTCCGGGAGGTTTCCTAAATAAAACAGTCATCGCGCAAAAATCCTGATAGATTTTGTTTTTAAGATTTTTTTGGTATTTGTCTTCATTTCCGTATGTGCCTCAACGTCGGGTCAATCAGATAAAAATGACGGCAGATGGCTGCTGACAGCAGGGACGGCATTAAGGATTTCATTCATACAGACTCGCTCATGAAACATCTCTCTGGCGGTGCCTTATTTTGTTGCCCTCAAGGCAAATTATCATTTGTGTGTTTACATCCCCTTTTCTAACTTAGTATGACAATTTCTTCTACATACAAATAATTGTTGAGGGAGAAGGAAGTAAAAAAATCTTATACCCAGTTTGACAGGCTTCATCATGATCACTGATGAACGAAATTCTTCCAAATGAAAATGGTTTTAGTCTTTGCCCGATTTATTCACAAAAAACCATTAAACAACCTACTATGATTAGCAAATCTAAATTGACCTGTCTTTTATTTTTCGTTTTTTTTATCTCTGTTGCACATGCTCAAAAGGGCAGCTGGTATATTGGGGGTCAGCTGGGCTTCAATAGCAAAACAGAAAAAAATGCAGGAACTACTGACATAACAACGACCTCCTGGAGTGTTGCGCCTGAAGTAGGCACATTTCTCCAGAATAATTTACAACTAGGTTTGGCGTTAAACCTGGGTGGAATAAATTCAACCAATAGTTCTGAAACTGCAATATCTCCCGTTATCTATCTGAGGCGCTTCTATCCTATGGGAGACAAGTTTTCCCTATTTACTGGAATCGTCGGAAACTTCACCGCTGGCTCCACCAATCTAAATGGTCAAAGCGGCGATCTGAGTGGATGGGGTTTGAACCTTTCATTGGGAGCGGCCTTCGCGGTAAGCAAAACCTTTACCGTAGTAGGGCAATATGGTTTGTTCGGTTATTCTTATGCATCCACCACCATAAACGGTGACAAAAGTTCTATTAGCAATTTTGGTCTAAACGTAAATTCCCTGGGTCCTGTATTCAATGTTGGTCTCTACTGGACTTTCAAAGAATAATCAGATACCGAACTATAAATTTTAACCAGAACCGATCAAATTCCTTATTATTTGCAACAATCAAAAAGTCGGCTTTAATAAAACTTTTTGCGGAATTCATCGGTAATTTCTGGCTGGTTCTTGAAGGTTTTGGAATTGCCGAGCTTGACGCGACTTTTCCTTTCTTGTGCATTGGGCTGCCTGCTGTATCACTGGCTTTTAGCCTGGCCTGCTGAGGACCATTCAAGTATGCTTTCAAATATTAGGAGACATTTTACAGAACCTGAAAGGATCCTATCTCAAAGAAGGACCCGCTATTTATCTAAACCTCAATCTCCCCAAGGTAAATGCTGTCGGACTGCCTGCTTCTATCGGCAGCAACAAAAGCAACCCAAATGTGGCAACTGCCTCCTTTACTACAAGGCGATTCTAAACTGTCGGATCCCGTATTTCTGAACGCTCCTGCAGTAGTAGAAATCACCATTTTATTTTTAGTATCATAAGCCAGCAACATTACCTGGTCATTACCATAGCCATCCTTCACACCTGCAGTATCCCAGGTAAACAGAAGCTTACCTTCTTTTGTCGATTTCACAGTGATATTTTCAGAAAGGGACAGGGTTCCCAAACTTACTTTCATCAATGCAGGATTAACCTTCCACTTGTCGCCTTCAAATTCCATCGCATTTTTCATTAAATAAGATTTGGCAGCCAAAAATCCTTCTATCGTTGGGGAATATCCTTTGTATCCCTGCCGTACAAAATCGAGCAGGTAGGAGAGCCATTCCTGGGCCAGCTTAAACTTCTGCCGGTTTGCCTTTTCCTTAGCGGAGATTTTTATTGTTCTGCTTCCAGGTGCAGACTTCATATAAGGTATTCCCTTCCAGGAGGAAGCAATAACGTTTCCGACTCTACCGGAATATGAACCGAGGATATTCTTTTCAAGCTTGGCCATAATGAAATGCGATTTGTTTCGACAAGGTTATACCCACTTATTGAAAGAATAAAACTTAAAAGGGGCTTAAAAGGGGTTTAAAAGGCGATAAAAACGGACAGGAAAGGGGGATTATCCGAGTCTGGTCCCTCTCTGATCCCTCTCTGGCCTCTGTTTAACCCCTCTCTGATTTTCGTTAATATATACCTTTCTCCTCTTTTATCCCTGGACATATTGGGGCCGCGCTGACCTTTAAGCCCCCGGCCGCGAATAAGTAATAAATAAAATTGTCTGAAAGAAGATTTTTAGGATTTATGAGATTAGTGGGGACAGGCTGGCATTCCTTGTTTGTAGATTTTTATTATAGAGGATTGGCTCCACACGAATAGTCAGCGTTTAATCAATTGTGGTCTAAACTCCGGGGGACTATTGCAATTAACCTTCTTACTAAATAAATAAGCAGCCTGACTAAGTAAGACTTGTAAGATGAGTGGCATGTTGCAGACACTCATCGGGAGTTAAAATGAACGTTTATTTATCGTCCGGATTATTAATCCTGAATACAAAAGCGGCTACCGCGGCGCCTGCAAAACAGCCTAGCAGGTAAACCCATATATTATTCCAGGATGCCAGTTTCATTATATTGATGCCGATGGCCACCGCAGGATTGAATGCTCCTCCTGATATGACACCAGGGGCATATGCCATGGCCAAAACTGTGAAGCCAATCGCAAGCCCATAAAAGCTGTTACCGCTTGTTCCTTTGGCTGTTGCCACATTCAATACGACATATGCCAGGGCAAATGTACCCAGGAATTCTGCAAGTAATCCTTTCGTGGTATTAGCCATTTCAACAGCCTGCTCAGCAATTTTATCATTCATGAAATACATCACTATTAATGATGCTACACAAGCTCCTATTACCTGTACTATCATATAACCAATTGCTTCAGCGCCGGAAATTCTGCCGCGCAATAGAACAGCTAATGTCACTGCAGGATTATAATGAGCTCCTGAAATATGTCCGCCTGCAAAAATCATTACCATCAGAATTGAGCCAATCGCCATTGGAGCAAAATCGCCCTTGCCTCCGAGGACAACCATTCCAATGACGAATACAAGAAAAAAAGTGCCAATAAATTCAGTGATGTACTTTTTCATATGATAATTTTTTTGAAGTTTGTTTGAATAAAAATAGTTTCATTTTGTGAAAGCCGGAATTAAATTTCCTGCCCAGGAGCTACCGAAGCTTCGCCACTTATCGTTTCCATCTTTTCGTTTTAACCGTGAGCAATTAAAGAAACCCTTTCTTAATTAACTAAATTAAAAGTGCACTTTACACTGAAAATATACCCTCAGATCTTAAATATGAATTGAAAGTCTCCTTGCAAAAGATTTACAGACGTTGAGATTTTAAGTTTTTTATGGTACAAAAATTTACAAAATTCCTATTCATATTGCTCTTCGCATTTGCTTTTGTAAATGGTCAGGATTCAATCTCAAACAAGAAACAAAGAATCGGCATAGCAGCCATTCCTATGATTAATTACAACCGCACACAGGGAATCATTGTGGGAGCACTGGTATCAAATTTCTATAAAATAAACAAGAAGGATACTATCTCTCCTTCTTCCAATTCAGGCATCGCTGGCATTTATACAGAGCAGAAAAGCTATGCCCTGTTTATCTATTCACAACTCTTTTTTGCCCAAGACCGCTGGCGCATACTGGCAGCAGCAGGCACTTTGGATATAAACTTTCAATTCTACCTGGAAAATCCCGTTACATCGGTAGGTAATTTTTCTAATTATTCCACAAAAGCAAACTTTGTGGTGCTGCAGGTATAACGCAATATTTTCAAACGCATATACTTCGGTCCCACGGGCTCATATATCAAATCAATTACAACGTTTAGCTTTCCGGATGTATCGGGCCAGGATTCGGTTACCAAAAGCACCCTGAACAACATTGGCTATATTATTACCAATGATACGCGGACCATATTCAATATCCCACACGAGGTATGTTCCTGAATTTTAAGAACCAGTTTTACAGAAACTGGGTTGGCAGTGATTATGAATTTGTAAGATACATCGTTACCTATAATCAATTCTTTAGGCTTGCCAAAACAAATGATAAGCATGTGTTAGCCGCGCGTGCCACCTTTAACATCGCCACTGGTAATGTACCCTTTGAAGGCCAAACCGTTGTAGGTGGCGATGACATTCGCGGATATTCTCAGGGAAAATACCGCAACAACCAGGTGTATACTTTACAGGCAGAATATCGTTGGAATTTTTATAGAAAATGGGGCCTGGTGGCCTTTGCTGGCATTGCCAGCGCAGTTGCAAAATTTGCAGACATTCCCGATAGTCCAATCCTGCCCGGAGTGGGTGCAGGTCTGCGTTTCAAAATGCTGCCCTCCGAAAAAATAAACATAGGCGTCGACGTTGCTGTGGGCAAAGATGACTACAGTCTTACGTTTCGCATAGGCGAAGCATTCGGGAGGTAATTGTTCAGACCAACAGCTCATAGCATTGCTTTGCAATTTCAAGTTCTTCATTTGTGGGAACAACCAAAATTTTCACAGGGGAAGCATCACTGTTAATTTCCCTGGTTGCTGTTGAAGGCATCTTATTTTTTTCTGCATCCAGATGAATTCCCAGGAATTGCATCTCTTTGCAGATTCGTTGCCTGGTATTCACATCATTTTCTCCTACGCCTGCCGTGAAAACAATCGCATCCAGGCCATTCAGTACAGCAGCATAAGCGCCGATATACTTTCTTACCCGGTATGCATAGATTTCGAGGGCAAGTGCTGCATCCTTGTTTCCTTCCTGTACCGCTTTACCAATATCGCGCATATCACTAAACCCTGTAAGTCCCAGCATTCCACTTCGTTTATTCAGCAGTGTGTTTACCTGTTCCGGGTCATATCCCAGTTGATTGATCAAATGAAATATAATGGAAGGATCAATATCACCCGAGCGGGTGCCCATCACCAATCCGCTCAAAGGACTAAAGCCCATACTGGTATCAGCCGATTTTCCATTCATTACGGCGGCCATGCTACACCCATTGCCAAGATGGATAGTGATCAGTTTTGCATCCCGCTTGTTTAAATAGTCCATCGCCCGCTCACTTACATATTTATGACTCGTGCCATGAAAACCGTAAGCCCTTATATGGAGGTCTGTGTAAAAAGATTTAGGAATCGCATAGGTATATGCCTTTTGCGGCAGTGTTTGGTGGAATGCCGTATCAAATACCGCAACCTGTTTCGCTTTTGTGAAAATTTTTTCGGCTACTTCGATACCAAGATAATTTGCGGGGTTGTGTAATGGTGCAAGCGGAAAAAGTTTTTGAATTTTTTCTTTTACTTTCTTTGTTATGATCGTGGTAGCTGCAAAGGTTTCTCCTCCATGTACTACTCTGTGGCCAACAGCATCAATTTCGCCAGGGTTTTTTATGACCCCAATCTCAGCGTCAATTAATAAAGCCGCTACTACTTTTAATCCCTCTTCATGACCTGGCAGATCAATTGTTTTCTTTATTATTTTTTCGTCCCGGTCTAAGAGTATTTTATGGGTGATGACCGAGTTTTCCAGCCCGATTCTTTCTACCAGCCCGCTGCAAACTGGTTTTTCCACCGGCATTTTGAAAAGCTGGTATTTGATGGAACTACTGCCTGAGTTTACGACAAAGATGTTCATTTTATTTCTGCTGACTTTGAATGGCAGTAATAATAACCGTATTGAAAATATCATCTACTGTACAGCCCCGGCTTAGGTCATTTACAGGTTTATTTAATCCCTGCAACATAGGACCAATCGCCAGTGCACCAGTTTCCCGCTGTACGGCTTTGTAGGTATTGTTGCCTGTATTCAGATCCGGAAAAATCAATACTGTCGCATTGCCCGCAACTTCAGAATTCGGCAGTTTTTGCTTTCCTACCACCGGATCAACTGCAGCATCGTATTGGATAGGTCCTTCCACTTTAAGATCGGGTCGCTTTTTCTTCACAATCTCTGTCGCCCTGCGTACCTTATCAACTTCTTCACCTTCGCCTGAAGTTCCCGAGGAATAAGATAGCATCGCAACTTTCGGCTCAATACCGAATCGCTGGCTGCTTTCCGCAGATGAGATCGCAATCTCTGCAAGCTGTTCAGCGGTGGGATTGGGATTCACAGCGCAGTCTCCAAAAACACAAACACGGTCTGGCAGGCACATAAAAAAGATGGATGAAACAACAGAAATCCCCGGCTTTGTTTTCACAAACTGGAGTGCAGGTCTGATGGTATGTTGCGTTGTATGTACTGCACCTGATACCATACCATCTGCATGACCTTTGTATACCATCATCGTACCGAAATAGGAAACATCGGTCATGGTATCTTTTGCCATTTCAAGCTCTACATTTTTATGCTTCCTCAATTCATAGAACGTTTGCACATAATCTTCATAATATACAGATTTAACAGGATCGATTATCCTTATGTTGTTTAGATCAAGTGCTAAGCCAAGCCGTTTTACAGATGCTGCAATTTCAGCAGGATCACCAAGCAATGTAAGCTCTACAATCTTTTGATCGATCAGCCGGGCTGCAGCCTTTAATATCCTGTCTTCATTTCCTTCCGGGAGCACAATATGTTTGATCTCGCTCTTTGCCCATTTGGTCAATTGGTATTGAAACATATGCGGCGTAATGCCTTCAGGTTTGAATGTTATCATCTTTTCATCCAAAGCCTTCACATCCATATATTTCTCAAAAACATCAATAGCGAGTTGAATTTTCTTCTTGTTGCCGGGTGTCAATCTTGATTGGATTGCTCCAAGTTTTGCTGTTGTTTCGAATGTGCCCGTCTTAACGGAAATGATGGGCATTATAGATGGAGAGCCCTGGATGAGCCGTATCAGCGGTTCTTCAGGTAGCAAACCCGAGGAAAGCACAATGCCTGAAATCTTTGAATAACTTGAAGAAAGATTTGCCTGCATGGCGCCGATAATAATATCTCCCCGGTCACCCGGAGTAACAATCAAAACATTTTCTTTTAAATGATTCAGAAAGTTGGAAACCTGCATGGCCCCCGTAATAAAATGATCAGCCTGGTTGCTGAGCTGATCTTCCCCAAAAAGAAGTTTTCCGCCGAGGTGTTCGCATATCTCCTGCATCGTAGGACTATTCAAACGCTTCTCAAATGGAATGACAGTAATAACAATTCCTTTGGGCAATTGCGCTACCAGCAGTCGTCTCAGATCTTCTGACTGTTCAACATCTGCCCTGTTAACGACAATCGCCAACACCTGTATTTCACGTGCCTGAAAATTATGAAAGACGGTGATCGCATTTGTTAGCGCCTGGGCAGTCGTCTTATTTTCAGCGGAAACAACAATGATTACCGGAGTCCCAAGATTTTTCGCTATAGAAATATTTGCCTGAAATTCAAAAGCAATTCCTTCCCCCACAAAATCACTCCCTTCCACTACGGTAAAATCATAAGCCTCTTCAAGTTTCTTGAATTTACTGATAATGATATCGATCAATTCTCCCTCGCTTTTGTTTTGTATCATTTGCAAGGCCTGGGAGCGGGTAAATGCAAACGTTTCATTATAGTTTGCTGAAAGACCAAAGTATTCAGTAACGGTAGCAATATGGTCGTCTTTTTTTTCTGCAGGGTCTGCGTTGATGATAGGTTTGAAATAACCTACTTTTTGGGTTTTTCCCAATAGCATATTGACTAAGCCCAGCGCAATGATTGATTTGCCGGAATAAGGTTCAGATGTGGCGATGAAAACATTTTTCGACATAAAGCAAATTCGACGAATGTGAAGTTGGAAAAAAGTATACTAAATGTACGTCTGAACTGGGATTGTCTGAACTGGGATTTTTGGGATTTGTGGGACTGTCTGAACTGGGATTTGTGGGATTATTTGGATTTATGGGATTTTTAGATGAAAAAATTACTAGGGGTGTGACCAGATTTGAATTCAAGGGAGCTCGTTCACACCGCCAAGCATTTTTCCATCCTAAAAATCCCATAAATCTAATAAATCCCAGTTCAGACAGTCCCACAAATCCCACAAATCCCAGTTCAGACTACCTTCTCAATCCACTCATTTGTCTTATCTGCAAGTATCTGGATCGTATTTGTTTTCCCTGCTTTAAATGAATGATCAGCCCCTTCTATTTTTACAAGTTCCGCAAGCGGCAGGGACGCACAAACCGATTCTATCAAATTCCAAGTAGCGAGTGCATCTCTTGTTCCCTGCAAGAACAATAAAGGTATTTTCACCTCTTTTAAATGCATTCCTCTTTCTATAGAAGGCTTGCCTGCAGGATGCAATGGGAAGCCATATAAAATAATTCCTTTCACTTTTGAATCAGTGTGTGCCGACAAATATTGAGAGCTCATTCTGCCGCCAAAGGATTTTCCTGAAATAAAGAGCGGAAGCTTTGGAAATAATTCATGTGCTTTAGATATGGCAGCTTCGATTGTTTGATGGGCGACAGCAGGCCCATCAGGTCTTCCTTTTTTGTTTTCTGCAAACGGAAAATTGAAACGCAGCGTAGAAATGTTTACATCTGCGAGCGCATTTGAAAGTGCTACCATGAAAGAATGATGCATCCCTGCGCCAGCCCCGTGCGCAAGCGTCATGATGCATTTGCTTTTTCCGGGAATGATACACTCAGCAGAAACTTTGCCAACCGCATTTGAAACTTTAAGCGACAAAGATTTGGATTTCATCATGAATTGTTCTTTTGCATTGATGCAGGTATGAAGCTATGAATTCTTGAATTGCTGTTCCGAGACCCTAGCGAATCCCATACATTTTTTGATTATCCTAAAAATCCCGCAAATCCCAAAAATCCCCGTTCAGACTTCCGGCAACAATTTCCCGGGGTTCATGATGTTATTTGGATCAATGGCATTTTTAATGGCCCGCATTGTATCAAGGGCTCCAAGATGTTCCAATGCCATATAGGGTAATTTCCCGACACCAATGCCATGCTCGCCTGAACAGGTTCCGTCCATAGCCAAAGCCCTTCGCACAAGATTTTCATTCAGCGTCTTGGCTTTTTCCAGGGTTTCCTTATCATTGGGCGGTATCGGTATTGCAAGATGAAAATTGCCATCTCCTACATGCCCAAGCATGGCGGCTAAAAGACCAGACTTTTCTATTTCAGCCTGGGTTTCCAACATACATTTGGCTAATTGTGAAATGGGCACGCATACATCTGTTGACATCAATTGGGCGCCAGGTATTTGGGCCGCTGCAGCCGGAGCTGCATCTGTTCTGATACTCCACATTTTTTTTCTGCTCGATTCATCTTTCTCCCAGGCAAATCCTTCTGTTCCAAATTCCAGTGCAATCTTTTCCACTTTCCGAATCTGCTCTTCTACCGTTTGGGGTGAGCCATTGAATTCCAGAAATAATGTGGGCTCCTCACGGTAATCTACACCTGAATACCGGTTTATGGCGCGCATCATGAGCGCGTCCAGAAACTCAACCCGGGCAATAGGAATTCCCTGCTGAATCGTTTTGATAGCAGTATTTACAGCCGCCTGTATGGTGGAAAAGGAGCAGATGGCAGCTTTACGGAGTTCCGGGAGGCTCTGCAATTTGATCGTTAAGTCGGCAATAATTCCCAGCGTTCCTTCCGAACCTATAAACAGTTGCGTAAGATTATAGCCAGCGGAAGATTTCTTTGCTTTGCTCGCCGTCTTTATAATTTGGCCGCTGGGCAATACCACTGTTAACGAAAGAACATTGTCTTTCATCGTGCCATACCTCACGGCATTGGTTCCCGAAGCCCTGGTAGCGGCCATTCCGCCTATTGTTGCATTCACACCCGGACCCACAGGAAAGAAGAAGCCAGTTCCTTCCAATATTTCATCCAGCTGGTTACGGGTAACACCGGCCTGAATGGTAGCACACATATCATCCAAGCTTAGTTCCAGCACCTGGTTCATTCCTCTCAAATCAATACAGACACCACCTTTTAGTGCCAGTACATGTCCTTCAACCGAAGTGCCGGCGCCAAAAGGAATCATCGGGACCTGATGTCTTGCACAAATGTTTACTATTTCGGCAATTTCATCGGTTGAGTGTGGGTAAACCACAAAGTCCGGGGGCATAGGATGGTGATAGCTAAAGCCTGCACCGTGTTCCTGTCGAATGGCTTCATCGCTGGTGACACGGTCGCCCAAAACTTTGCTTAGCTGATCCGAAATGATTTGCTTCAAAACATGATCCATCGTTCCAATATAAGATGGTGAGCTAGTGACTTCCAAATGATGTTTCCTATCGTCCTTTTCTATTTAAATAATAAAATGCTCTTAGTTCCCTGCAATATTTTAAAGTCAATTTTATCTGCTCTTGTTTTATCAATGAAAATGTCAAAGTCTTTTTCGGAAGCTTTTGCCAGGCGAGGCAGCATGACGAGGTTGTCCGAAAGCGGTTCGAAGAAATTATCCCAATGCAGTGGTATCACCAGGCCTGGTTTCAGTTTGCCAATGGTTTGTTCATAATATGCATCCTGCCAGGACAAGGGCTGTCCCGCAACAGTGGCTGTGCCGATGAAGACAACATCTGCTCTCATGCTATCCAATGTACCGGCAACATAATTCGGGCTGGGCTTCACATAAATGCTTCGTCCGTTGTGCTTAATATAAAAGTCAAATGACCCCCCTTCTGCATAAGCCTTTATCTTCGAAGGCTGAGTCAGCGGTTTATCAATGATTACCCCATCATCTTTTTGGGCGTTGCCAGAAGAATGTTTTGAAGGAATCACCTGCACGGTAAACTTACCTAATGGTATTTCGCGGTAAGGCACATATAATGATAGATGATCTTCTTCTACTCCGCCCCCGCGACCTATATTAAGGGTGGATACCGAGCCGTACAATGTTGCTCCAGTCTTTTTTGTGGTATAGGCCGCATCAAAAGCATGATCATAATGCGAATGGGTGACAAAAATTCCCCTCACCTTATCCATTTTATAGTCAGCAATCATCCGATCTATTTGAGCAGTATCCGATTTAATTTTTGTAAATAATGCTTTCACCATGGATGGTCTTGAAAAAAATCCGTCAATGAGAATTTGCGTTTCGCCGTCGTCAAACAATAAGGTCGAAACGCCAAAAAAAGTAACTTTAACATCGTTACCGTTGGGTGTGCTGGTATCGTCTACATAATAATTCCTGTACTTACTAATATCACCCGAAGGCCTGGTCTTAATGAAAACTACCACAATACCGATGACGATTAGGGCTGCTATGGATCCGAATATTATCCGTTTTATCATGTATTGTTCTTTTTTCTATTGAGCAGGATTTTTCTTTGAATTTGAAATGTAAAGAATAATCATAACACTGGCACAAGCAGGTCTGACTAGCTTGCATTAGTGGGAATTAAACCTGAATGAACCGTCAGCGACTTGCGCCATTTTTGATTTTACATGCTCGCAAAAATCAATTCTGTAAAACGAACAGCTGTTATATTGCATCAATGTTGAAAGGTAATTCCCGAATTCTCTTTCCAGTCAGATTAAAAATGGCATTTGTCAGGGCGGGGGCAACCGGAGGAAGACCGGCTTCACCCGCACCTTCCGGTGGATAGTCATTTTTTATAACAAACACTTCTATTTCCGGGCATTCATCAATCAGCAGCATTCTGTAGTCGTTGAAATTCTTTTCCACAACTTTACCATTCGCAATCGTTAACCCGCTTTTATAAGAAGCTGTCAGTCCCATAACGACACAACCTTCTGTTTGCGCTTTTAGCATATCCGGATTGATCGGTACGCCACTATCTATAGCCGCCGTTATTTTTGTCGGTCTTATCTTCCCATTTAACCTGGTAATTTCTACGACTGTTGCAACAAAGGATCCTGAACGCTCTACGATAGCCACCCCTTTGCCAGTGTTCTTATCTCTCGGAAGATGCCAGCCAGATTTTTCTGAAGCCATTTCCAGTACCGCTGTATATCGCGGGTGGGCCTTCAGTAAAGAAAGCCTGAAATCCAACGGGTCCTTTTTTGCAGCAATTGCCAGCTCATCAATAAAGGATTCATGTGCAAAGCAATTGGTGGAGTGATATACAGAGCGCCAATACGAAATGGGAATATAGAATTTACGAAGCACTCCCCTGATGGCTAAATTGGGGATGGAATATTCCGTATTTATTCCGCCGGCAATTTCAGCGCCTGCCCGGTCACTGTTACCAGTCTGATTTTGAATTTGCTGACAAATGACTTTATGTTCCAGCGCAAGCAGGTTTCCATTCTTATCCAAACCCGCCCTGCACTTATTGAGTGAGCATGCACGGAAAGGACCTTGCGTAATGTCGTCTTCCCGGCTCCAAATGACCTGCACAGGCGCATTTGTTTTCAGTGAAAGATCGGCAGCTTCTTCAGGCACATCCGTCAAACTTCTGCGTCCGAAAGCGCCGCCCATATAAGTATAATGGATCGTTACATTTTCCTCAGGTATTCCGCATTGCTTTGCCAATTGCGCACGAAACCCATTGGGATTTTGTGTGGAACCCCAATATTCACAGCTGTCTTTTTTTGCATAATACAATTGCATTCATCGGTTCCATGGGAGCATGTGCCTGGTAAGGTGTTTCATAAGAAGCTTCAATTTTTATGGTCGCATTGTCATATGCGTTCATGAAATCACCTGCCGCTTTAAAAGAAACCCCATCCTCCCCTGAAGCTATCTTATAATCTTCTTTAATCTTCTGCGATGACCAGGATTCAAGGTCGCCGTTATCCCATTGCACTTTTAAGGCCTTTCTTCCCTGTTCTGCCGCCCAATAGCTGTCCGCTACAACGGCTACGCCTTCTCTCATGTGCCCCCACACATTGCGCTGGGTCTTCAGCACGAATTTTACACCTTTGACTTCTTTGGTTTTTGAATCATCGAAACCAATCAGCTTGCCCAGAAAAACGGGTGAACGTTCAATCGACGCATACAACATACCTTTTACTTTGCAATCGATACCAAATAGGGCCTGTCCATTTATTTTTGACGGAATATCTTTTCTTGCCGGCGAGCTGCCGATAATGGTAAAGTCCTTGGGATCTTTTAGTTTAGGATTTTGCGGTGGAGACATTTTGGAGGCATCTTCTGCCAGTTCACCGTACTTTACTATTCTGCCCGACTTCCGATGAATCACAGTTGCATTTCGTGCATAGCATTCTTCGGGAGCCACGTTCCATCGGTTAGCTGCAGCAGTAATCAATGTTTCCTTTGCGGATGCACCAATTTTTCGCATCAGTTCATAATTGCTGCGGATGCTTTGGCTCCCCACGACCATTTGATTGCCATAAAGGGAACGGTTGGCAGGCGATGCCATAATATTCACTTTATTGATTTCCACTTCGAGCTCTTCCGCTATGATCATAGGGATAGATTCGAAAGTGCCCTGCCCCATTTCGGGGCGATGATTGAAAATGGTAATCACCCCAAGGTTATCGATAAATATATATGCATTCATTCTTGTACCCAGACTGTCTTCCCCGGATAAATTCACTATTTCAGGTTCTTTTCCATTTGAATGCAGAAAACCTATTGCAAATAGAGAAGCTCCCGACAAAGCGGAAAGCCTTAAAAATGTTCTTCTTGGAATTCTTGTTAGAGATTTCATAACTACTACTTTGAGCATGAAGGAAGAGGAAGGGAAATTCCATGGACGAAATACAATACAAAGATAGTTAGAACTGGGATTTATGGGATTTGCAGGATTTTTAGGATAGTTGGGAAAGGTTTGCATATTTTCATAGATAACCATTGCTTAAATTTCGATTCAAGCCTTTCCCAGGTGGGTCTGACTGTCTTTGATTCGATTAGTAGTTTCCGATTATAAGAAATATAAGTCTCATATAATTATCCTATAAATCCTGCAAATCCCATAAATCCCAGTTCAGACATTATGCAAACCAAAACAACCATCGATCCTAGGCCAATCACTATCCGATACCGTAATTATGTTCTGGTCATGCTGACCCTGGTTTATGTATTCAACTTTGTGGACCGGCAACTGCTTGTCATCCTCCAGGAATCTATAAAAAAAGAATTGAATCTTTCCGATTCCCAACTTGGGCTGCTCTCCGGTCTTACGTTTGCTATTTTTTATGTCACCCTGGGCATTCCAATTGCCCGTTTGGCTGACAAACGCAACAGGAGAAATATTGTGGCGAGCGCCCTGGGTATATGGAGTGTAATGACCGCCTTTTCTGGCTTTGCGCGAAATTTCTTCCAATTGCTATTGGCCCGCATTGGGGTTGGCGTTGGAGAAGCAGGCGGAAGTCCTCCGGCCCATGCCATGATTTCTGATTATTTCCCGCCTGAAAAAAGGTCTACGGCGCTCTCTGTTTATTCAACGGGCATCTACATCGGAATATTGATTGGGTTTTTAATGGGCGGGTTTTTGAACCAGCATCTGGGATGGCGAAAGGCCTTTTTTGTTTTGGGGATACCTGGAATCATTTTTTCATTGCTGTTTTATATCACCGTAAGAGAGCCCCGCAGGGGAGCCACTGATTCGAACCTGGCAGCGCCAAACGAATCCTATTCGTTGCGCGAAGTATTGAGGTTGTTGTATTCAATCAAGACCTTTGTTTATCTCGCCCTGGCCACGGGTCTGCATGTATTTTGTGTCTATGGTCTTTTTAATTGGACTCCATCTTTTCTTTCCAGGCTTCATGGGATGAAGTCTTCGGAGATAGGCGTTACACTTGGCCTGATCTTCGGCATTGGAGGGGGAATAGGAACCTTCGCCGGAGGGTTTATCACAGATCGGTTTGGAAAAAAGGATAAACGATGGTATCTCAAGATTCCGGCTTATGCCATTCTCCTCTCCATTTTATTTGCAGCCGGCGCCCTTTTTCTGCAGAATACTTTCTTTTCACTATTCTGTTTAGGATGCTGTGGCTTTCTGCATAGTATGTATTTGGGGCCGTCCATTGCCGTGGCGCATAGTCTGGTTCCCGCACAGATGCGGGCGCTTGTCTCAGCTATTTTATTTTTTGTGATGAACCTTGTTGGTCTGGGTTTCGGTCCATTGGTCGTTGGCATGATCAGCGATTTGCTTGCTCCGGCACTGGGTGTTGAATCCCTGCGATGGGCCATGTCCATTATATTAGTAGTAAGTGTTGCATCCGCTTCTCTCTTTTTTATTTCTGCCAAAAAAATGATTGTGGACTTGAAGTTGAACCCTGAATCGTGAAGCAATTGAATGGATCGAGTTCCTGAAATTACCTTGCCGCTCCGCCATCAATAGTCAAACAAATTCCGCTGACAAAGGATGCCTCATCGGAGGCCAGATAAAGATAGCCGTTAGCAATATCCTCTGGAATACCCCATTTGCCAAGTGGTATTTGAGGGATGCTTTGTTTGCGCACTTCTTCAGGCATGGCATCGGTCATGGAGGTTTTAATAAATCCCGGAGCAATGCAGTTGGCCGTTATTCCAAAGCGACCGAGTTCCATCGCCCATACCTTCGTCATGCCAATAATGGCCGACTTAGTCGCGACATAATTGGTTTGTCCATAGTTTCCGCGGATGGCCACATTGGAAGAAGCCGAAACGATGCGACCATACTGCTGCTCTTTCATGATGGGAGCAACGGCCTGGGTGCAATTAAAAACTCCCGTCAGGTTTACCGCGATGACATCATCCCATTCCTGTTTCGACATTTTTAGCAGGGTCCTGTCCCGGGTGATGCCAGCATTGTTGATCAGAATATCTATACGGCCAAAATGTTCCCTGGCTTCGGCAACTGCTTTTTGTACTTCGTCCATGGCCGTGACCGATACTTTTTTAAAAATGGCTTCATGCCCTTCTCTTATTATTCGCCCCACTACATCATTTCCTTTATCGGATACATCCCACAAAATAATTTTTGCTCCTTCTTTGGCAAACCTTTCAGCGGTAGCCAGGCCTATCCCATTGGCTCCCCCTGTAATTAGGGCAATTTTTCCTTTTAGTCTCATGCTTTTGCAATTTTATATGTCAGAATTGGGACCCGGGTAGCCATCCTTCCGTTTCACTGCCAGGGCTAAGCGCCATTAATTAATCCACACAAAGCTGGGAGATCATTTTTCCCGTTATTCCATATACATCATCCAGCATGTTGATTGCAGAAAAGATAATTAAAAAAAAATAAATTCGGCAAGGGGCTCTCGGCAAGGATAAATCCTTGCATTATCGCATTAAATTTTTATTTTCGGCAACCCAACATAAATATCATGAAACGTCTGCTAATGCCCCTATTCCTGCTGCTTGCGTCTATCGTTTACGTGTATCCTGTACTGGCACAATCAAGGGTCCTGGCCGAAGCCAGTCCGGCCGCCGGAGGGTTTTCCGCAGCCCGTCTTGCCCGTCTGGATACAGGCATGAACGATTGGGTGAAGAAGAAATGGCTCAATGGTTCCGTGGCCCTGATCGCCCGCAGGGGTAAGGTTGTGTTCTATAAGGCATATGGCTTCAATGATCTTGATACAAAAGCGCCGCTTAGTAAGAATGGTATTTTTCGCATTGCCTCACAAACAAAAGCCATCACCACGGTGGCCGCCATGATGCTTTGGGAAGAAGGAAAATTTTCGTTGGATGATCCCGTTTCCAAATTCATTCCATCCTTTGCCAATGAAAAAGTGCTGAATACTTTCAATCCCAGCGACACCACCTACACGACTGTTCCGGCAAAGCGGGCAGTTACCATTCGTGATTTACTGACGCATACTTCGGGTATTGGCTATCCCGGCATCGGCTCTCCCCAGGAAAATGCGATTTATGGGAAAAACACGATTACGGGCGGCGCCGGTATAAGAGATCAAAAACTTTCTGATGCGATGAATCGGTTAGGCACCCTGCCCCTCTTTTTCCAACCTGGCGAAAAATGGATGTATGGACTGAATACGGATGTATTAGGTTACCTGGTTCAGATCTGGTCGGGCATGAGCCTGGAGGATTTTTTTGCCAGGCGGATTTTTCAACCCCTGGGGATGAAAGATACCTATTTCAATCTGCCACAGGAAAAAGGGTCGAGGCTGGTCAATTTCTTCCAGGAGGATTCTACAGGAACTATTAAGAAACAGGAAAAAGTTTTTGGCCGTCTCGATCTGAATTTTCCACTTCAAAAAACAGAATATTTTTCCGGCGGCGCTGGTTTATCATCGACCATCTATGATTACGCGGTCTTTCTCCAGATGTTATTGAATGGCGGGGAGTATAATGGGGTAAGGTTCCTGGCCCACAATACGGTGCGTATGATGACCATGAATCAAATCGGGGACCTGTTTGTAAATTTCAACGGCGTTAATACTGAAAATAAATTCGGCCTTGGCTTTTCTATTATTACTGAATACGGAAGCCGCTTAGGCCCCAGTCAGGCGGGCACTTATTCCTGGGGTGGCGTATTTTCAACTTCATATTGGGTGGATCCCAGGGAAGAGATGGTCGTATTGATTTACCGCCAAATATGGGGGTCGCATGTTACGGATACGGATAAAGCATTCAGGGCCTTGGTGTATCAGGCGATGACTGATTAGATTTGGATTTTTTGGATTTTCAGGACGATGAGGATTAAAAAAATTGAATTGGCCACTTGCTGAGGGTTGAATTTATGTGGTATTCACCTATTCATCATCGTTAGGTCATTGAGTTCAAATGCAAATACTCCACCGGCTTAAGCTTGAACCAAAGCGAGCTCAATAAACTCCAAACTGGCGCAAGCGTGTCTGACGGTTAACTCTCGAAACTACGAATTGAATGTAAGGCAGTCAGACCGGCTTGTGCCTTTGTTAGAACCGTTACAATTTCCGATTTAATACAATCAACTTGTGACGGCCCAGCCTTACACAATGAAAGACAATTCGAGCATTCCTTTTTTGGCATAAAAATCGCCGGCACTACTGTATAGCCAATCATCTTCTTTTTCTACAAAACCAGCTCTAACCGGATTGTCGTGAATATAGTCCAGTTTCTGATAAAACATTTCGGTATTTAATATTTCAATTGGCATGTTGTGCTATTGCCAGAATTGCCAGCTGCTATTATTGCTATTTCTTTTCCCTGCCTTTTCCATCATCCAAATCATCCATTCCCTTCTGCTTTCTCCGGGATGTTCTCTGATCGACTTCCTTAGTTGGATGGAAGTATAGCTTTTCATATCCCTTACAATATCTTCCAGTTTATTTCTTTCACTACTGATGATCAAATGCACATGGCTTGGCATAATCACCCATCCATATATTTCCAGACCCTTTCTGGCCTGACAATACTTCCAACTTTCCAGCAGAATATCCTTGTATTCCTTTCTTGTAAATACATCAATCCAATATACTACTGCATAACTTATAAAATACAATCCTTCACTATCTCCAAATCTGTACTTCCGGCTCACCCTAACCATATACAGAGAACACAATTCTCTTTCCAAAAATATTCGTTGAAAAGAGTGGTATCCTGGAAATATAAAATCATAAGGCACAAGCCGGTCTGACTAGCTTGCACTTGGGAAAATTAAACCTGAATTAACCGTCAGACACGCTTGCGCCATAATGAGGGATTTAAGAATTTATTGTACCATAATCGTACAGCGATTGTTCGATAGTGAACAGCCCTGTGACGCCGTTTACATACTTTTAAACTTATTCTCCGAATGGCAGAGATTTTGTTTCTTTTCAAACACTTACTCCAAAGAACATGATCCAACATTTTTTTCGGATTGCCTGGCGCAACCTAATGAAAAGGAAATTTTACAGTCTGATCAATATCGCCGGATTGGCCGTCGGCATGGCGTGCTGCGTGCTGATTACACTGTACATTCAAAACGAGCTGTCATACGATCAATACCATATCCAGCGCAACCGCATTTTCAGGGTGCTGCAAACTTTCCGCAGTGTACAGAAAGGAGTAGATCCGGGCGCACCCAGGCCGGAAGATTTCTGGGTTTGGGGTTGCGCGCCTGTGGGACCTGCGCTCCAGGCTGATTTTCCTCAAATTGAAAAAGTGGTGCAGTTCATGAGTCCGGTCAGCCTGTTGCTGCAACATGGCGAAAAACGTTTTCAACAGGAAAATCTGCTTTTTATGGATTCAACTGCATTTGATGTATTCAGTTGGAAAATGTTGTTTGGAAATCCGCATACTGCATTAACGGCGCCCAATAGTATTGTGCTCACCAAAAAGGTTTCCCAAAAATTCTTCGGCGAAGCGAATCCCGTTGGACAATCTCTGCGGGTGGACAATGGGGACAATTTTACTATCACGGGAGTAATGGAAGATGTTCCGCCCAATTCCCAATTCACCTTCAACGGACTGATCTCCATGGTCACCGCAAAAAACCAGCGTTCGGAAATTTTTAATTGGTGGGGTTATGTAGATTTCTATACTTACCTGCTTCTGAAAGAAAATACAAGCATTCAATCCCTGCAAGCGCAAAGCGCTGCTTTTGTTAAAAGGCATAATAGCGAAGACAGGGGATATGCGATCTCTTTTGAAAAAATGACAGATGCCTACCTCCATTCCGCTGCGATCAGGCAACCTGGCCCGACCGGAAGTCTCCTCAATGTGTATTTGTTTTCCTGTATTGCTGTTTTCATTATGCTCATTGCCTGTATCAATTTCATGAATCTGTCCACCGCACGTTCCCTGGAGAGGGCAAAAGAAGTAGGCGTGCGGAAAGTTTTGGGAGTAAGGCCATTCAGCCTGATGGCACAATTTCTTTTTGAATCCGTGCTGATGTCGGTTGCAGCTGCGATGATCGCCGTCATACTGGCGAGGACGGGGATATCGTTGATCGGAGCATTGTCCGGTAAGGATCTGTCCTATGCAAAATTTTTCACTCCTCAAATGAGTTTTTTCATGTTGGTGTTTGCCATCATCGTCGGATTGGTAGCGGGGATATATCCTGCATGGTTCTTATCAGGGTTCAAGCCAATCGCTGTACTGAAAGGAAAATTCAATCCATCCGGAGAAGGCATTTCATTGCGGAAAGCATTGGTCGTTTTTCAGTTTACTTTGTCCATTGCATTGATTGCCGGAACAATCATAGTGTACAGCCAACTGAAATACATGAACCGCCATGAGCTCGGTTTTCAGAAGGATCAGATGCTGATCATCAATTTTGAAGGCGATGCAAAAGTGGAGGAAAATATTGAACCCATTAAGAAAGCCATTGCGGATCAGCCGGGTGTTGTTTCTGTGGCTGCCTCCCGGGCCGTACCCGGAGAGTTTCTTCCCAATGCAGGAACAGAAATAGAGTTGCCTGACGGAACAATGGGTCAGCAGGGTCCTTTTATTTATGAGATCGATTTCGACTTCATTCCCGTCTATCATATTCCTTTGGTGGCAGGCAGAAATTATTCCCGTTTGTACCTGACCGATAGTGCACATTCCATGGTCATCAATGAAGCGGCCGCAAGGTTATACGGATATGCACGACCCGCAGATGCCGTGGGCAAGAAATTTTCCCAATGGGGAAGAACAGGAACCGTTATAGGCGTAGTTAAAGACTTCAACTTTCGTTCCCTTCACCAGCCTGTAGAACCGCTGACCTTAAGATATGGATATCCCGACAACCTCAACCGGATCTCTGTTTCCATCAAAGGCAATGATGTGCAAACAACCCTTGCGCGATTGAGAAAAACCTGGGACAGGATGGTACCCCAACGACCCTTTATGTATCATTTTCTGGATGAATCATTCAGTGCGCAATATGAGGCAGACCAACAGTTCGGGCAATTATTCACCTTCTTTTCCTGCCTGGCGATTTGTATTGCCTGTCTTGGCCTGTTCGGCTTATCAACCTTTATGGCGCAACAGCGCGTAAAAGAAATAGGCGTCCGAAAAGTGCTGGGCTCCTCGATCAGAGGCATCGTGTTGCTCCTGTCAAAAGATTTTATTAAACTTATTCTCATTGCCATTGTCATTGCGGTCCCCCTTTGCTGGTGGGCGATGAATCAATGGCTTCAGGGATTTGCTTACCGAATCGCAATAGGGCCGGTTGTATTTATTGAAGCAGGGATGGTCTCCCTGAGTATTGCCATAGCGACCATGGCCTGGCAATCCGTCAAGGCTGCCATGAGTAACCCAATAAGCTCATTGAGAAATGAATAAGTAAGGGAATAAGTAGTGTTGCATCAACTTAAATATGATCCTCGCTTGTGCACCGTCGGGACTAACAGTACAAGAACTTAATGAGGACCAAAATTGGAATCCATGCGGTTAGTGGTCCTCGTTATGTCTCTGTATTTGTGAGTCCCTGGTTTTCGCAAACGAGGACCATTCATGAGTCTTCGTTAGGTAGGGGTTGTTCCTGGTGCCCTTTGGAACAACAGGAACAAAACGAATATCAAACAGGCTAATTGCCAAAAAACAAAATTGTCAATCCCTAAGGCAACGTACAGAAAATCCAATTCGCTTTGTGGTGTTGGTGCTGCCGAGGAGGCCACCGTAGAAACCAAGGTAGCGGCTCCAGGCATCCGTCGCATTGAGCTCTGTAGAACTCCACCAGTAGCCATCATTCTCAATGAAACTAAATCCTCCACGGTCATCACGGGCGCCGCCCGGAAGGCCTGTGAATCCGCTGCTATTCGTGGCTCCGGTATTTGGAGTTATCCAATGTATAGCACCTGCTTCTTTCATTGCGCCACCGGCTACTGCATCGCCTCCTAAAAAATCTGATAATATTGTCCATTCAACATCCCTGGGAATATGCCAACCTGCGGGGGCCAAACCCCTGGGATCATTTACCGCATACCAATTGTATAGCTTGCCATAAGTAGCCGCATATGTAGCTGAGTCGTTTCTATACCAGCACCATGCACCCGTGCTTAATCCCACCCACAAATTTGAGTCTGTTACCTCCGGTATGAAGTCACCATTGCGATAGGAGCTAACATCAAGGTTTTTAAGCATCCATACCTGGGTGCCGATCGCTATAGATTCAATTGCAGGCCCCTGAGGCGATTTTGGCCCGGAAGGAGGAAGAGGCTCGGAAGGTGGAGGTGGCTCCGAAGTCGGGCGTTTTGATGATGACTTGGAACATGATCCAATGATTGCAATCAGAATTGCAAAGCAAATTAATTTTTTCATCGTCTTTATTTTAAAAATACTGTGATCAAAATGATGGGTTTTATACTATAGCAAAACGCATAGATGGGATTGCTGATTCAAAACTATCGTTGCATTTAGGCAGTTCCTAATTGACTTTCGAAACCAATCTTTGATAGCATGCACCCATCGCAGATTAACGGATATTCCGCCATCGAATCAATCGGATATTGCAAAAAAGGGACTAATTATTACATCAACCCATGGTAATTGCAAAAATCAAAAGTCAATTAAGTAATTTCTACTTATAAGATGCGACTTAACTATGGTCCTGGGTTGTGCAAGGCCCGGACTAACAATACAAGAACTTAACGAGAACCAAAATCAGAATCTATGCGGTTAATGGTCCGCATTATATCTCCGCATTTCTGAGTCCCTGGTTTGCACAAACGAAGACCATTCATGGAGTGTCGTATATCAGCAAAGCGATTGATTTCTATCATAAGAATAAGAATTATCATCAACTAACTTACTAAAGTGAGACAGTCAATAAAGACAATTGCTTCTCGCATGGGATAGTCATGGATAGTAATTTGCAGACTGTCAAAAAAGAAAATAAAGTGTGACTTTACTGTCATGTAGCTCTTTTCTTTAAGAAAATATTCTTTGAAAGAGAGAAAATGTTCGTTCACTGATTGAGTTTACTGCTCAATTTAAGGATGAGAACAAATTAGACATTTCCGCACCCTTGTAGAAGCTGCATAAAGAAAGGTTTGACTGATATTTCCAAAGGAATGTGGTGAGTTTAAGTAGTGTGGGAGAATCTGAGTTCTTTGACTGATTGACTTATATGAATTGTACTTTTTGTAAAAAATTAATATGAAACCGACTATTTCGAAGTTGTCATATCGAAGTATATATTTCTTTTTCAGCGTGCCTCCTTTGCTGAAGAGGAAGTTAAGGTTTATCCCTTTGTTTTTTTTGTTGGCATTCATCCTTCCCGGATGTCTTAACAAATTTTACAGTGTTAGAACAACTACCCGGATCGATACAGACACGATCGAAAAACTAATAGCTGCCGATAAATATTTCATTATACATTATCAAGATTCAGTTTTGCAACTCGATGATATTTCTATTGCCAACAATATTCTCATTGGCAAGAGGGGACTTCTGAGCCCGGAACATACCACGCAATTAAATCCTAATGAGTCAAAACCAAATGTTATCAAGAAAGACGATAGTCTGGAAGAAGTATTATCTGAAGTTCATCTTTACGTCAATGTTAAGGCAGAAACCGTCAAATATCCCGAAGTAAAGGTTCCTTTGTCTAACATCTACAAGATGAATGTTTATGAATTTGATAAGTCCAGGACAAACAAAAGCGAGGCTGGAGCTACGTTTGCTGTAGTAGGAGTTTTGGCTTTTATCGTTGTCGCTATTGTTGTGGCGTCATCGGGACCAATGTTCACATTTCACTTGTGAGAGCAGGTTTTATTATACCTCAAATTGGCAAGTCTTCACGCAAGACAGAAAGAAAAATCGTATCTCAGTAAGAGACTCCCTAACGCGTGATTTGCGCCTGCCTTCACCAGCGGGAGTATTATATCATTTCAGTATTTACCAATCTGCTCATCAGTCCTCCAAAACCGAAATTGGATTTTATTTTCTATTTTGCTCCCATGGTACCAAGAATGGTTTCCGGGATCATGGGGTGCATGCTATGGTATGGCCATGTGCATGCACAGGAAGTCAGGAACATTCCATTGAAGCCTGAAGTGCTTTCTTATACGCTGAAAAACTTTTATATCCTCACGGTCAGGGATGAACGCGCAGACACCAACAATATCGGGGTCGCCCTGGGCGGCGGACAAAGCAAGAAAAATCTACGACTCAATTTGGTGAATGGTGTGCAAGAGGCATTGACCCTGTACTTGCACGACCATCTCCGGCAGGATAGCAATACCAGTCCCATGGAGCTGCGGGTCACAAATTTCAAGGTCGAACCGCGCGGCAGCTCTGGTCTTAAGGCAGAGAATGCATTGACCATTGGTCTCGCATTGTACCAGGATGGAATCCATCTGATCGGATATACAGGGGGCGGCAATTCCGAATCCACCGGTGATGGCATAAAGTCCATCGAGGAATTGATCCGTGGAACCCTCGCCAATATCCTGGAACAATTGGATGCCTGGTGGGCAAATAACAAATCATTTTATACTGCTCAGAAAACAAAGCAAAGTTTTCGGGTGGAAGTGACCATGGATGACGAAAGTGAAGACTCCAATTTTGTAGCCTATGCACTTAACCGGCCGCTGACGCTTGATGATTTCCGTGGGCCACCGCTCACCCAAGGTGATGCAGTGGCCGTTACATTTAGTATGCTATCGGTGAAATACTCTTCTATCCGAACGGCGAGCAATGAAGTGATCGTGGATGTATCGGTCCTCACCAATTTCAGTAAGACCAGGTCCTGGTGCCGAAAGGAAAACCGAAATGCCGCAACCCTCGCACACGAACAAAGGCATTTTGACATTTCCGCCATCAAAGCCTGCGAGCTGGTGGATACTATGCGGCATTTTCATTTTACTGCAGACAATTTCACAGTGGAATTATTTCGTATCCAAAGACAAAAGCAAAACGAACTCGATCTCCTGCAGAACCAGTATGATCTGGAATCCAAACATGGCATGGGCCCCGAAGGCCAGGAAAACTGGAACAAAATGCTTAAGGAAAAACTCCTGAAATCAGGTTGCTTTCATTCCTGATCAGTCCCTATCTCCCCCCACAAACTCTAGCCTTTGTTGGTGTTCCAGCAGAGTCTGGCCTTCTTCCGAATGTCGCGGACACCAACAACATTCGGGACTGACTCCAAATTGCGAAATAAAACCCCTTTGCTGGCGCAAGCGTGTTTGACGGGCAATAGAGCAAAGTTGAAAGATTAAATCGGTCAGTCAAACCGGCTTGTGCCTAGAAGCTGTTGGAGATACTTTTCACTGACTTTGTAATGTAATTTTGTTTGCAAGATCGCATTTGGCACAAGCCGGTCTGACTAGCTTGAATTAATTCATGAGTTGCTAATAATACCCGTCAGCGACTTGCGCCAGGATAGCGCCAAATAATTCAATGTATACGCGGAGGAAGCAGTCACTAAACTGTTTCTATCCCTAAATAAAGTAGAGATATGATCAGTTTTACTCCTATCCAATCATTCGTTCGGAAGTATCAAATGATTATTTTTTTGGGAACGCTCTTCATATTCAACTCCATTCAGGCGGCCAACACCCAATTACTGGATGACGAAGCATATTATTGGGTATACTCCCAGTTCCCGGCATGGGGATATTTTGACCATCCGCCTATGATTGCGTATATGATCAGGTTTGGAGATTTTTTTTTAAAGCATGAAATCGGTGTCAGATTGCTCTCGGTGGTCTTTAGCACCCTATCAATTTATGTTTTAGGATTATTGATCAATCAAAAGGATAAGAAACTTTTTTATTGCACAATTGCCAGTATTGCATTGCTGCAGGCAGGAGGTATACTTGCCGTACCGGACATCCCATTATTGTTTTTTACAAGTCTATTTTTTCTCAGCTACCGGAATTTTGTCCAGCAAATGACCATGCTCAACTCACTGCTTTTAGGATTGGTCATGTCCCTGATGTTATACAGCAAGTATCATGGTGTTCTGGTAATATTATTTACATTATTTTCCAATCCCCGGCTTCTTGGTAAGTACAAGGCATGGCTTTCGGTGGTTATTGCGGTCATATTCTATCTACCACATATCTTATGGCAATCTTCCCATGGTTTCCCCTCCATTCAATATCATCTTTTTGAACATGATACCCATCCATTTGAAATCATGGATACGCTAGGTTACCTGGTTGGGCAAATCCTCTTGGTTGGCCCATTATCTGGATTTGTTATTTTATGGGGCGCTATAAAATACATTCCAAAGGGATCGCTTGACAGAGCGTTAAAATATAACCTTTTGGGATTCTATTTTTTTTTCCTGATTCTTACACTGAAAGGGAGGGTGGAGCCAAATTGGACCATCCCAGTTATGGTTCCTATCGTTGTTCTGGGCAATCAATACCTTATTCATAATGATCGTCTCCGAACATGGGTTTTTAGGTCTTTGCCCCTGACGCTGATAATTATCATCGCATTCAGGATTTATGCCATGTTGGACATCTATCCGAATGGCCTGCTCGGTCATGAGGAGTTCCATGGAAACAAACGCTGGGTTGAAACAATTCGGAAGCACGCGAAGAACCTTCCTGTCGTTTTTCTGGATTCCTATCAGAGAGCTTCAAAGTATTGGTTCTATTCGGGGCAAGTATCCTTTTCACTAAATACACCCTATTACCGGCGGAACAATTTTAATTTTTGGAATATAGAAGACAGTCTGCGTGGTAAACCGGCATATGTAATTTGTTCTGCTGATTTATGTGTCAATCAACCTGGTGATTCAATTACAATACCGGAATGGGGGTCTCAAGTTTGCGGCAAACCTGTGGATCCATATTTCTCCTTTTCAGCCATGACAATCGTGGACGAAATGGGTACTATCGGTTTAAATCAATATTTACACCCTTCTATTGGAGATCAGCACCTGAACGACACTTTGCTGCTTTATATTTATAAAGGGGATAGCCTGATGAAAATATACTCTACAGGGGTAACTTTATATGACTTGTCTCAAACCAGACACCCACTAGCCCAGTTCTTACCGTCCAATCTTCAAAGAGACGTTTATACCATTTGCTTTGCCATTCCATCCTGTATAGAAGGCAGGCCATCTCTAAACAGTGAGAGAATGGCCGTTCATATCCCCTATGAACCTTAACAATAGTCGTTATACCATGTTAAGCTAACCGATTTAAAGTTATTTTTGTGTTCTAATGCAAGTTCTGCAGCAAGCAAAATATCCTGAATCCATAAAAAAACTCCTGGTTGCCGGATCAAGTATTGACTGTTACGATTAGTAAATGCGATTACTTAATATTAATCCCATTTGAAAGTTCAAATCTTAACTTCTGCTCTTAAAATGCTCAAAACCGCACCAAAGAACATACGCTGGCTCATCTTAATTTCTTTATTGCTACTAACTTTAATGACCGCAGCAAGGATTCTCTTATTTTATATTTTCAGAGCATCTGGCCAGACAGTTAGAGGAGCTTTAGCCGCCTTTTGGTTGGGTGTTCGTTATGATCTGCGTGAGGTAGGAATTGCTGCGGTATGCCTTTTGTTATTAGGGTTGTTAAGACCCTTAAATCCTTTCATTTCCAAATTTGGAAAAATATTCTGGATTACCGTTTTTTCCATATTTGTCTTCGTGTTATTGTGCTTCTATACCGTTGACTATTTTCATTACGATTACCTGCATCAAAGACTTAACGCAAGTGTCCTCAATTTTTTGGAAGATGCACCTACATCATTTAGTATGGTAAAACAAACATATCCTTTATTAATTATCATACCGCTTATATTCCTCCTGACATTCTTAATTATGTTGCTGATATTTAAGATTTATAAAACAATAGATTCACAAAATGCATATAAAGTCACAACGAAAAGTCAGTGGGCATGGGGAATACCAGTATTTATTGTATTTGCCGTCGGCGTATTCGGGCGCCTTGGACAATATCCTTTGCGTTGGAGTGATTCTTTTGCTTTAGATGATGATTACATGTCACAATTAGCCCTCAATCCTGTCCAAAATTTTTTTAGCTACCCTTGGATTTAGGCACAATACATATAGCAAGCAGAAAGTAATAGTTGCATATCCCGTTGTTGCTGCATATTTAGGAGTTACCCATCCAGATGTTGCAAACCTTGACTTTAACCGTATGATAAATGGCGTCGATACCAAGCAATCAGAACCTAATATTATACTTGTTATATGTGAAAGCTTCAGCGCGTATAAAAGCTCTATGTGGGGAAACCCTTTGAATACGACGCCATATTTCGGTAAGCTTTGCAAAGATGGTATTTTTTTCGACCATTGCTTTACACCACATTTCGGTACAGCCCGTGGTGTTTGGGCAACCATTACCAATATTCCCGATGTTCAACTCATTAAAACATCCAGTCGTAACCCTCTCATTGCAGATCAACATACTATTATTAATGACCTGAATGATTATGAAAAATATTATTTTATTGGAGGAAGCACCAGCTGGGCCAATGTGCGTGGGTTGCTAGCTAATAATATACACGGACTGAAATTGTATGAGCAAAACGATTATCATGCGCCTAAGGTAGATGTCTGGGGCATTAGTGATAAAAATCTTTTTCTTGAGGCCAATAAGATATTAAGAGTCCGCCAAAAGCCTTTCTTTGCTGTGATACAAACGTCAAGTAATCACCGCCCCTATACAATACCCAAAGAAGACAGAACTGAATTTAAACTCTTGCAATATCCGATTGATTCACTGCGCAAATTTGGATTTGAGAGTAATGAAGAGTTAAATGCTTTTCGATACTCTGATTTTTGCTTTCAAAAATTTATGGAAGCAGCTAAAAAGGAAAAATATTACAAGAATACTGTTTTTGTATTTGTTGGCGACCACGGAATACGTGGCGATGCGGCAGACATGTTCCCCCGGGCATGGACAGATAATGGACTAACTTGTTTTCATGTACCACTTTTGTTTTACGCACCAGGTATACTTCCTCCTGCCATGCATTCTATGAACTGTTCGCAGATAGACATATTACCAACCATCGCTGGCATTATTAAAAAACCTTATTACAATACAGCGTTGGGTAGGGACCTCCTTCACCTGAGCGATACAAACAGCAATGTATCATTTATTATAGACCATGATGTTGCAGAGATAGGTGTTGTTAAAGGTGATTATTTTTACTCCAGGCGACTCGACGCTGGCAAAGAAATGCTTGTATCTATCAGAGACAACAAAGCTATACCACCAAACAGAATCACTGACAGTGTTAAAATATCCTTAAGGACACTCACTGATGATTTTTACGAAACATCCCGGTTTTTGTTGATCAATAATAGAAAGAAGAAACTGATATCAAGATTGTAATCGATTTCTACGAAATTTAATAACATGGAGTTTGTCAGCGCCCTATTTTCGGAGCGCTCGTCGTTACAATTATCAAATCTTATCGAGATATGCCGCTTTACCGGTTCAACAAATCTTTTGCCTCTAGCAGTTGATGGTGTTCCAGCAGAGACTGACCTTCGGCCAAATGTCGCGGACAGCAACAACGGCGAAGGTTGAAAGACTAAATCGGTCAGTCAAACCGGCTTGTGGCTACAAGCTGCCGGAGATACTTTTCACTGACTTTGAAATGTATTTTTTTTCGCAAGATGGCATTTGGCACGGCCGGTCTGACTAGCTTGAACTAATTCATGAGTCGCTAATAATACCTGTCAGACACGCTTGAGCCATGACAGAGAGATAGAAAGCATTCATGTGGAAGCTTTCCCTTTTTATTTTTTTGTCTCTTCTCGTTGAATAATTCCATTATTGACTGGTCAATGCTCCCAAAATTCCTTTATATAAATCTTTTTTCCCCTCGATTGTATCTCCTAACTCCATGGTGATGCCGGTTCCGTAAGGTTCCCATGCAGGCAAACCTGCACCGTTGGGGTTGCCTGTTTTGATAAAATTGATCCAGTAGGTACTCATGGTTTTTTCCATTGAAAGATCCAGGGGCTGCCAAGGTCGATCCCACATGTGCAGGGTATGCAAGGCAAAGGGAACCTCCGATGTATGAAATGCTCCATAATTTGGGAAGCCGGGTTTATCTACCGGCACATGGGAGAATTCATAAACGTAGACCGGCTTGGACATATACTTGGACCATTTATATGGACTCATCACGCCAAATGTCATCAGAGTTAGTTGTCCCAGTGATTTTGCTACCTGTCCTGAGTCCTCATGCGGTAGCAGGGCCAGCAATTGATCCGCATTTTTTCCATATCGGTCATGGATCGTCTTGATAAATTCTTCTTTGCTGGATTTTGGTGTGCCGAATAAAGCGCCATCTCCCGTCACCCATCCACTCATAAAATCAACATGGTTAAATTTTCCTTCGCTGAATGCTTTCTCCAAATCGACAGGAAGGAAACTGCCATCCCGAATGGGTCCAAAGCGCAGCGCTCCTGAACTCGCCGAAAGCTTTAAAATACTGTCAGCGGGCAATGCCCTCAATGCTGCAATACTTTTTACTCCTGCTTTTTCCTGTAGACTCAGACCTGCTTTTTCAGCGTCAGGTAAGGTTGCTGGTCTTAATCCATCTGCTAATATGCCGCCGCTTTCCGCAATGGCTCTTATAAACAGACCTTTGGCATGGGTCGTTGCGATCAGGGCATTCACGGCCATGGAGCCCGCAGATTGCCCTGCTATCGTCACTTTGGATGGGTCGCCGCCAAAAGCGGCTATATTTTCATTCACCCATTTTAATGCTGCAACCTGGTCCAGCAACCCGTAATTGCCAGATGTACCGTTCCCTTCTTTGGTAAGCTCCGGATGAGCCATAAAGCCAATGGCTCCAACCCTGTAGTTGATGCTAACAAAGACAATCCCTCTTTTCGCATATTCTTTTCCGTCATACACGTCACAGGCAGCGGAACCAGAACTAAAGCCCCCACCATAGATCCACACAAACACTGGCCTTTTTTCCTTGTTGGAAGCCGCACCCGTCCATACGTTTAAGTAAAGGCAGTCTTCGCTGAGTGGTGAGGGTGGCGCAATAAATTCCCTGGACCAACATAGAAAAGGAACAGGCGCAGGCTGGATCGGACTGGCAGAAAATGCGGTACATTTCCTGATATCCGTCCAGGGTGCAGGTGCCTGCGGCGCTCGCCATCGCAGCTCTCCAACAGGAGGCGCTGCAAATGGAATTCCCTTATAGATACTGATATTGTCTTCCTGCGTGCCTTCTATCTTCCCATATTTTGTCTGCACAATATTGGATTGCCCAAATATGGTTTTCATTGGGCTCATCACAATTGCAAGAAAAAATGCAAAGATGGAAAAAAGTTTTCTGTATGTCATTTGTCGAGTTAAATAGGTGTTAGAATTTATATTTAAAAGCTGGATCCGGTGGAATTGCTCATTGTTTTGTTTAAAAAAGGTCCATTTGATCATGCGCCTTGCTCACAGGCTGTGGTGCGCTTAATTTGTGAGACACAATATAATTCAAAATATAAAACCCATGATTCTCCTTGAAGAGCTTAGTATGACGAGTTATCGTCTATTTCAGAGATGTCACCCAATTGATTTATATTAATAGTTGTCTTATATACGCCAACAATCCCTCTAGCCTTTATTGGTGTTCCAGCAGAGACTGACCTTCTGCGGAATGCCCCGAACACCAAAAACATTCGGGACTAACTCCAAATTCCGAAATCCCAGGTAAGATACGTCATAGCAAGCTCTAAACTCAAGTTCCGCAGTCCCGCCCCAGGCGGGATTCGACTAAGTCTTTTGCTGCACTTCGTTTGCAAAAAACAAGTCTCACAAATAAAACCAATATCATGAAAACGTTTTTTGAAAATTGCCAACAGGACCAAATAATTCAATCTCCCCGATGGTTGTTGGTGTCCCGGCTTCAACTCCTGTCAATTAGTCTCTGAGGGAACACAAACAAGGGCGAAAGGTGACAATATCTTGTTTTGAAAAAGCGATATTGCCTATTTTTGATAATGAATCCATTATGATTGTATAGTCAAAGAAAGATCCAATTCTTTTCCCGCTGGAAATTATTCCTTCGGTTTTTAATAAGCGGCCCTATTGATGTCAAATTCTTGTTGATTACCTGCAAACTCAATTGAAACATTTTTTATGAAACAAATTTCGCGTCGTTCTTTTGTTATGAACGCCGGTATTGGCCTAACCACTGCAGCAATTGGCTTACCAACATTAGTATCACCAGCTGCAAAACAAGCGCCATTATATGATGGAAAGAAGCTGAATGTTGCGCTTGTTGGTTTAGGGAACTACGCCGGCATATTGGCAGAAGGATTGCAATCTTCTATCTATTGTCATTTGGCCGGGCTTGTTACAGGTCATCCTGCAAAAGCTGAAACGTGGAAGAAACAATACAATATCCCTAATAAAAACATTTACAACTATGAAAATTTCGATTCCATTGCAGGAAATAAGGATATCGATTTAGTGTACGTAGTCTTGCCAAATTCCATGCACAAAGAATATACACTGAGAGCGGCAAAGGCTGGCAAGCATGTTATATGCGAAAAGCCCATGGCGACAACTGCAAAAGATTGCGAAGAGATGATTGCTGCATGTAAATCCGCAGGCGTTCAGCTCGCCATCGGTTACCGTTTACATTATGAGCCGTATAATCTGGAGATAAAAAGGCTGGGACAACAAAAAGTGTTTGGCCAGGTGAGGCTGATCGAATCATCACTTGGTTACAGAACGGGTGATCCGGCCCAATGGCGCCTGCATCGTGCATTGTCGGGCGGTGGGCCGTTGATGAATGTAGGCATTTATTGTATCCAAAGCAGCCGGTACGTGTTGGGAGAAGAACCTGTTACTGTAACGGCGCAGTTTGGACCAAATACTAACCCGGAACTATTTAAAGAAGTGGAAGCCTCCATTACGTGGCAGTTGCAATTCCCCAGTGGGGCAATATGTAATTCGTCCAGCACATACAATTGCCAGGTTGACCGCTTTTTTGCAAGTGCCGATGATGGCCAGTTTGAATTAAGTCCAGGTATCAGCTATGGTCCTTTTAAAGGAAAGACAAGCAATGGCCCCTTACATTTTCCGGATATCAATCAGCAAGCGGCTCAACTTGATGGAATTGGAAAATTGATTTTAGCCAATCAAACTTTGCCCAGCCACATCACAGGCGAAGAAGGCCTCAAAGACCTTCGAATCATGGAAGCCATTTATAAATCAGCGGCATTCGGAACTAAAGTTGCGCTTGGGTAGAATAAGCAACAGTAAAAGTTAAAAAATAACAACACAAATATTGGGTTTGTAGCCGTTGTTGGTGTTCTTGCAGAGACTGGACTTCGGCGAAATGTCGCCGACACTAACAACATTCGGGACTAACTCCAAATTGCGAAATCACAGGTATGATACCTCAGAGCAAGCTCTGAACTCAAGTTCCCCGGCAAGCAGCGAGGTATCATACCTGCCCGTCCGGTCAGGCGGGCCTTCCGCCTTCGGCGGGATTGTTCGACTAAGTTTTTTGCTGCACTTCGTTTGCAAAAAACAAGTCTCACAAATAAAACCAACATCATGAAAACGTTTTTGCAAAATTGCCAACTGGGCCAAATAATTCAATCTGCCCGATTGGTTGTTGGTGTCCCGACATCAACTCATGTCAATTAGACTCTGAGGGAACACCAACAACGGCGAGCGAATCAAGCCTGAATTAACACTCAGACACGATTGCGCCATGATGGGGATTTTTGTTGTAAGTCAGTCGCATTGTCCCCAGATCATTACCCAATTTTCTATATTAGTATTTGCCGGCGTCTTGTTTGGGATACCGTCTTGAAATAAATATAGAATTTGCATCGCCGAAACTGGCACCAGATTGTCCAGGCAGGAGAAAAGCCTCACCATTTACCCAAAGCGTGGCAAGTGAGTTAGATGATGACGGACCCTCAATTGTCCTATGTCCTCCAATAAAAATGTCATTGCCGGAAACGGCGATTGACTTCGCGCTTGAATTACCATCCTCATTAGTAAAATTGATAGGAATCCCATTTTTCCAATAATATGCGGTTGAATTAACAGTGTTCCCAACATTTTTGTCAACACGGCCTGCCACATATACGTCTTTCCCTGAAACGACTATGGAGTTTGCACCTGAAGTTGAAGAACCTGGAGGAGACCCCAGGGGAACAGAAATCCCATTTTTCCAGCACTTCGCAAAGGAGCCCGCTTCGCCACTTTCATAGCCAACTACATAAACATCTCTTCCTGCGACAAAAATTGAATTAGCATAAGAATAAAAAGAACCATTAGCGGGAGGGGGCGAGGAGGGAGGGATGGGAAAACTAATCCCATTTATCCAATACTTTGCGACATTATCTGCATCTCCCGCGGCATATACATTATTTCCTGAAACGAAGATGCATGAGACATACCCTCCATCGGTTAATTTTACTGTGCTTTCATTCTTCCAGTACATTGGCCCTCCGGTCGTTCCCCTATTTTCCGATCCTGCCACATAAACATCATTTCCTGAGATAGCGATGGAACTTGCACTTGAAACACCTATGCCATCGGTCAGATATCGCAGATTCCCATTTTTCCAATAAACTGCACGACTAACATCAGGAACACCTAAGGTGCCTGCTACATAAACGTCATTCCCTGATACAGCTATTGAAGCGGCATCGGCCCATATTGTACCATCAGTGAGGGGAATATAATTCCCGTTTTTCCAGTACGCTGCAACAGGATAAAAAAAGACCGCGTCTGGGCCACCAGTAACATCGCCGGCAATATAAACATCTACAGCCCCTTGATTGTGATTATGTGGCGAATCTTTAATACAGGAATAAGTTCCTAATAAATACACAAACAGTACTATTAAATAATTCCTTTTCCACCCCATTGAAATAAGTCGGGGTGATTGCATGCCCACTGTATGGCTTTTCATGAGACCCGCCAATTCAAAGCATGTCTTGTTAAATGATGAGAAAAGATGTTTCATGATGATTAGTTTAAAATGAACTGTTCTAAGAACCAGGCCAAATAACGACAGATGCAGTGCAGGTTAAGATCAAGGTTTTATCTCCCTCTATTTTCAAATGAATCGAAGCACACCCACAAACTTGCATGAATTTAGATCTTTCACAAGCGTTGCTTTTATGAGTTTCATCAGTTGGAAAGATGATTAATTTCTATCTTTACAGTTGGGAGCTAATATGTGTCCTAATAAATAGTGAAGCCTTCTTGGTTTTAAGGCAATGCTTATTTGTAATTGTCAAGACTTAATCTGACAATTCGCAGAATTAAACGTGAATTAACCGTCAGCGGCTTGCGCCATGATGGCGGTCAATATTATTGATATTTCGGTTCGTACATTTTGCTTTTAATAAATGCCCTGATATCCCTGGGTTCTTCCACTCCGGCTATTCCACTCCCAAATATTTTTTCTGCAACCCTGACAGCAACATTATAGGACACTTCCGAAATATTACCCATGTGAGGATAGACTAAACCTTTTGCAAAGTCTTCCTCTTGTAGCCGTTGTTGGTGTTCCAGCAGAGACTGGCCTTCGGCGAAATGTCGCCGACACCAACAACATTCGGGACTAACTCCAAATTGCGAAATCACAGGTATGATACCTCAGAGCAAGCTCTGAACTCAAGTTCCCCGGCAAGCAGCGAGGTATCATACCTTCCGCCTTCGGCGGGATTGTTCGACTAAGTTTTTTGCTGCACTTCGTTTGCAAAAAACAAGTCTCACAAATAAAACCAACATCATGAAAAGGTTTTTGCAAAATTGCCAACTGGGCCAAATAATTCAATCTCCCCGATTGGTTGTTGGTGCTCCGGCACCAACTCCAGGCAATTAGTTTCTGAGGGAACACCAACAACGGCGAGCGTCCTAAATTCCATATATTATGTCCTCAATCTTATTGCAACAAGAAAATGTTCTAACTTTCTATTACTTTAATTAATCTTAAAAACAATTTTTATGATCATTGTCCATGATATCTTCGTTTGCAAGCCTGGCAACGCTTCAAAAATGGCTAAAATGTTCAAGGAGGCGATGGGCGGTAATAATGAAACGGTAAATGTCATGTCTGATATGACTGGGGAATTTAACAGGGTTGTGATTGTTACTAAATATGATAACCTGGCAGCGTACGAAACCAGTTTTGATCAATTCATGAAGGACGAGGAGAAAATGAAAAAAATGAAAGAAATAATGGGCGGTTATCAGGATATGTATCTGACCGGCTCGCGTGAGATATTTAAGGTTTGGTAGAGCGCCCGTTACAAGTCCCAATATGGTTATCCAATGAATAAATAGCTGAAAGAACCAGAAGTATTCCTGGGGTCGAAATTATTGATATTTCGGTTCGTACATTTTGCTTTTAATAAATGCCCCGATATCCATGGGTTCTTCCACTCCGGCTAATCCGGTTGCAAATATTTTTTCTGCAACCTTGATGGCAACGTTATAAGACACTTCCGAAATGTTACCCACGTGAGGATAGATTAAACCTTTTGCAAAGTCGTCTTCTGTAACCTGTTCGGCAACCGCTTCGGCAGCGGTAATAAACATTTCATCAGTAACTCTTTTTGCTTCTGTTGCATATACTGCCATTCCCAAAGCCGGAAAAATAAATACATTGTTACCCTGACCGGGCGTATAGGTTTTTCCATTATATGTTACCGGACCAAAAGGACTTCCGCTTGCAAAAATTGCCCTGCCTTTACTCCAGGTGTAAGCTTGTTCTGCAGTACATTCGGAATGGGAGGAAGGGTTGGAGTATGGAAAAATAACAGGTCTTTCGTTTACAATACTCATATTTTCAATAACCTGTTGATTGAATGCGCCTCCAACCGTACTAACTCCGATGATTGCTGTTGGTTTTATTTTAAGAATGGTATCAGCAAAATCAGTTGCTGGTTCATTTTCATGCGCAAATGGTTTTTGATATTCGGTTAAATCAGTTCTTGACTTTACAAGCAACCCGTTTATATCAAACATATACACACGTTCGTATGCTTTTTCCCTGGTAAGTCCGTTTCTTTCAAATTTATGAACCAGCATATCAGCAATGCCAAAAGCAGCCGCCCCTGCTCCCAGGAACAAAATTTTTTCCTGAGTGAATGGCTTACCTGAAAACCGGTTTGAGGTAATGATACCTGCAGTGGCTATGGCTGCGGTACCCTGTATGTCATCATTAAAAGTGCAAACCTTTTCACGATACTTGTCAAGGATACGGATGGCATCAACACCTGGTAAGTCCTCCCATTGAATACAAATATTTGGAAAAACTTCAGTTACTGCTTCCACAAACTTTTCAATAAACTCATCGAATTCCGGTCCTCTTATTCGCTTCTTCCTGAGACCCGGATAAAGTGGGTCATTTAAGAATTCCTCATTGTTAGTTCCCACATCCAATATAATAGGAAGTGTATGCTCAGGAGGAACGCCTGCACAACTTGTATATAAGACCAACTTACCAATAGGTATTCCAATACCGCAAATACCCAGATCGCCCAATCCTAATATACGGCCACCATCAGTAACAACAGTAAACCTGATATCTTTAACCGGCCAGTTCCTAAGAATTGATTTGATATTATTTTTTTGTTCAATAGATATAAACATTCCTCTTGGCTTTCGCGCAATATGCCCAAAACGCTGGCAGGCCTCCCCAACAGTTGGAGTATACACCAACGGCAAAAACTTAGCCGGGTCGCTTATGATTGTTTTGAAGAATAATGTTTCATTACTATCAAGAAGATTTGTAAGGTAAATGTATTTGTTGATAGGACTATCAATACTATTCAACTGCCCATTTATCCGGAGAATTTGTGTTTCTATCGTTTCAACAGCATCGGGCAATATTCCCTGCAATCCATATTTCTCTCTTTCTTCTAATGTAAATGCGGTGCCCTTATTATTCCGCGGGTCCCGCAGCAATGAATAGCCTGAGTTTTCCATTGTATTTTATTTAAGTTGTTGATGTTTTCAAGCAAGGAACCTTAATTGGTCAGCTACAGTTTGGGCAAATCCTTAAAACATGAAATTGCAACTGCTTACTTTCCGATACAAAAAGTACTTCCCTGCGATTCCAGTAGATTTCACCGGGATTAGCAACAGATTCGCAACGATTAAAGCAACAAAAAGCAAATGAAATCCAATTAGGACACACGTCAATCGTGGGAAACGCCCATCAAATGAATAAGATTGGATTTCCTTTTTCGCAGGCACTTAACCAATATACGTTGTTATAATGACTTCATCGGCTGACTTCTACTTGTGAACTAGAATAGCTAAGGTTAAAGCCAGCATCATCTTAAATAATCGACAACTGTTTTTCCGAGGCTACCAAAGCCCCACTCTCAATTTTTTTTAAAAGGGTGCGGCTTTGAAATGCTTATCAAGAACTTCCAGTTCATGCCCGGCCGATTGCAGCGGACGGGACCGGGTGAGGTGCAAAAACCCGGCTTGCGACTTACATTACCGGCCAGTCGTTGCTAATTGACTAAATTTAGATACCCGTAAATAATCTATGGGTAAATTTTGAATAAATCTTTTAAAGATCAGTTCTCTTCCTGGACCAAGCGCATTTCAAACGATGCTGATGTTGATTGGACCGGCCAACTCCGTATTTTGAATGAAATAACCGATCTTATAACGCCCCGGCTTTCGCTCAAGGAAATTATTGCTGTCATTTATCAGAATGTAAATCAATTGATTGATGCCTACCAGTTTTGTGTTGGTATTTATGATGAAAAAGAAGGATTGATTCATTACAGGGGAATGATAGAGGAGGGCAAACCACTTCCTGATTTTTCTGTTGATGCTTCAGACAATGGCCGCCTCGCTTCCTGGTGTATCCGGAATGAACAGGATATTTTTATGAATGATTTTGACAGGGAATACAGCAGGTACCTTCTTATAAAACCACTGCCACTGGCAGGCATACATCCCAAAGCGGCTTTGTATACTCCCTTAAAATTAAATGATAAAATAGTGGGGCTGGTAGTGGTACGAACCATCCATAAGAATGTATACCAACCCCATCATCTCTATATATTAAAAACAGTAGGAAATTTTGTGGTAAGAACATTGGAATTAGCCAGGATATCTGGAGCGCCGTTTGTACACGGAAAAGGAAGGACAAAGGTATGGCGCTGGAACCCCATTGAAGAACTGCCTGTCAAATCAAAAAAAACATTGCTATTACTTACTGAAAGAGAAAAGGAAGTTCTTTTTTTACTGGTAACCGGTCTGTCCAATAAAGTGATTGCAGAAAAATTGTTTGTATCGGATGGCACAGTTAAAACACATACACTTCATATTTACCAGAAGATGGATGTTGGCAATAGGAGTTCTGCCATTATAAAAGCAGTAGAACTGGGATGGGTAATCTAGAATCTACCATTTGGTAGAGAAAAGAGGTATTGGGTGCTGCTACCTTTATTGAAATCTTTTTTATGCCGGAAACATTATCGTATCTATCGCTCAGTCAAAAACCAACACTGGAAAATTCTGTTCATTACCTGGCTCATACTTTTTCTTTTTTAGCTACCGGCCGGGATACAGATAATGCCTATACGCTCATCCATTGTTTTTTCAGAAAAGGCTTTACTCCGCCACCGCATTTTCATAAGTATGAAGATGAAACGTTTTACGTACTGGAAGGTATAATAGATTTTCAGGCGGGTGATAAAAAGATAAGGGCTGGAAGCGGCGAGCTGATTGTATTGCCTAAAAATGTACCTCATAGTTTTAACCTCGTGAGCGATACAGCAAAAGCTTTATTGCTGATAACACCCGCGGGTTTTGAAACAGTATTTAAAGAGTTTGGTTCGCCCGCACTAACATTGAACTTGCCCCCCATACCCGATCATCTGCCAAAAGAATTATTTCAACAGATACACCAGCGATGTATTGATTTAGGAAATGTCTGGATGCCCGGGATTTGAGATCTATAATAAGAAGAGAAATTTTATCACTCTTGCTCAGGTTTCTAAAAGGATACTCCTCCTTTTAACTACATTATCAAACGGTACCATCCTGGATCACAGAGCACCATACCGTAAGATTGTGTCCTATAATCTGGCCATCAAATAACAGAAAATCAGAAAAACAGGCTTTAGTAACAGATTAGGAGTCCCGCTGGTGGCGGGATAAACTTCAAAAAGGCTAATAAAGAAAAAAGAAATGATTTGAGAAAATGTTACCCCTGTTATCCTTCAACGGTCATCTGTCATCCTGATTGGTTACTTTCCGATACAAAAACCGAAAAGTGTTGATTCTGGAGGGTTTCAGAGGAATTAGTGACAGATTGGTAAAAACATAGATCGTTATTTCATCCTACTTGAAAGCTTAATCCTCTTTCCGGATACAAAAAAAATGCCTTTACCAAGATGGTGGATTGTCTTTGGATCTTTTACAGAGGGATCCATCCATGCCTTGACAACTTCCAACACAAAGAAGTTGTATTTATTGACAAAGGCCGTATCAACAACCCTGCATTCAAGGTTGGCGTAGCATTCTCTGATGAGTGGCGCGTTAACTGCTGATGCGGCCACGGCGGTCAGCCCAAAAGTTTTGAATTTATCAATGTCCCGACCCGAACTATTGCCTATCCTTACGACTATCGCAGCAAGTTTCACGACGGGAATTGCAATTACACATTCACTGGTAGCTTTCAACGCATTAAACGTATAATCACGATTGCTAACGACACATCCGATAAGTGGCGGTTCGAAATCCATCATCAGATGCCAGGACATTGTCATCACATTTCTTCTCCCTCCGCGAACAGTCGTAAGCAAAACGACCGGCCCTGGTTCAAGCAGCCCATAGACCTTTGACAATGGGAATGATTTCATCTTCATGGCAATCTTTCTGGTATGGAAATTAACATTCTTTTGCCTGAGTGCAGCAGCAAATTAAATCTCTTAACTCTGGTTGGCTATAGAGGAAAAAGCCTTTCTGAATGAGTACCCAAGCAATGATCTAAACAATGGTAACATCAGGGGTTCACTTAACGATTATGTCTAGCCGTGAGTAGGAATGCTCATCCAACCAGGTCGGCCGGTCGTCGGAATTAGAATTTTATATTTGTCTTCAGTACCCAGGTTGTTCGAGGCGTTTCGAAAGGCGCTTAGAACAGCTTCAGATCCGAACAGCTGGTCACTACGTCATCAACTGTGATTCTCCGGACACCTCGATTCCTTCCATATCCAAATTATTTTCTTAGTGGCAAATGTGCTAGCGGATAGATTCTTCCAAAAACTTAGGATATATGCGCAGAAGTTGATCCAGGTTTTCCGAAGGGCACCTGGATCAACCGATAAAAACCGTTCTCCGAACGGTAGCATGGATTGGGCTTTATTTCAATACTCATTTCAATCATTCCAAGAACTTAATTCAATCGCGCCTTTTCTTCCTCGTAAGTCCACAGCACTGCTCCAACACCAATGTTCGGGAATCGACACATATCCTGACTTCACCGGGTTGAAATGTATATAATCCCTTTTTTGGCAGAAGAATTTGAGATCGTATATTTCTTCGGCATGATTGCCGTCCTGCCAAAAACAAATTTCAGTTTTCCCTTCAGTTGTTTTTTGTATTAGCAAAAACCGCAACCAGCATCTCCTGCTTTCTTTAGAGAATGATTCAATTGCAGATATAATTTTCCTAGACGTGAATTTTTTAAAATCGCGGATAATATCGCTTAGTTTATTGCCCTCTTTGCAGCTTATGATCATGTGCAGATGATTGGTCATGATCACCCAGGCGTAAACAAGCAGGCCTTTTTCTGCCTGGCAGAATATCAGGCTATTTATCACAATTTCGACATATTCCTTTCTTGTAAAAACGTCCACCCATTGTTCAACTGTGAAAGTGACAAAATAAGTCCCTTGCTGTTCTTTTATCCGGTATCCAAATGCCATCGTTACTTTTTCTGATAAACCTAATGAAAAAAATAACCAGGCAGAATACCTCTTTCCGGTTATAAACCGGTTTCTACTTGTTGTTCGAGGTGCCCTCCGGAACACCTCGAACAACGGAAGTGACAAAATAAGTCCCTTGCTGTTCTTTTATCCGGTATCCAAATGCCATCGTTACTTTTTCTGATAAACCTAATGAAAAAAATAACCAGGCAGAATACCTCTTTCCGGTTATAAACCGGTTTCTACTTGTTGTTCGAGGTGCCCTTCGGAACACCTCGAACAACGGGAAGTGACAAAATACGTCCCTTGCTAGTCTTTTATCCGGTATCCAAATGCCATCGTTACTTTTCTGATAAACCTAATGAAAAAAGCAACCAGGCAGAATACCTCTTTCCGGTTATAAACCGGTTTCTACTTGTTGTTCGAGGTGCCCTTCGGAACACCTCGAACAACGGGATAAGAAACTTTAAAATGATGAGTAGTGGTTTTTGTTAATCTTTAAAACATGAAAATGCGACTTCTTAGTTTCCGATACAAAAAGTACCGTATGCTAATTCTAATGGGTTTCAGTAAAATTAGTCACGAATTGGAAACAAGAATAAAGTTATGTGATTCAAGATTGAGCTAAACGGCAGGGATTTGATCCACAAACTCAGCTCCTTCACGCCGCACGACCGGGTCGTCCGTCGGGCTCCCTTCCTATGCCTGTCGGCAGGCAGGCTTTCCACTTTCATCTCACCGTCATGTGCTTTTATAATGTCATAACTCAACGATAAATCCAATCCTGTTCCGTCGCCTGACGCGAATTGAAAGAAATTCTGAGATTATAAATATCCTCCAGATATTTACTATTTCCTTACTCCACAAAATACATATCAATTTCCCCTTTGTTTTTGGCCTCAATTTTTCCGCGGTGTACACAAGTGAATTGATTTTTAACAGACTCGTAAGTATGTTGAGAAATATTGATCCTTCCCGGAACCCCGGATTGTTCCATTCTTGCTGCCAGGTTCACAGTGTCACCCCAGATGTCATACTGGAATTTCTTTATTCCTACCACTCCTGCAACCACAGGGCCGGTGTGAATGCCGATGCGCAATTCAAAAAAAGGTTTATAGGATGATACTCTTTCCTGTTTCAGTTTTTCAACTGCCTGTTGCATGGCAATGGCAGCTTGTACTACATTTTGTGCTGTTGCTGCATTCTTTTCCGGAAGTCCTCCTGCGGCTATATAGGCATCGCCGATGGTTTTTATTTTTTCCAAACCAAACTGTTGCATGATTCTATCGAAAGCGCTGAAATAGGTATCAATCTCCTTTACCAGTTCCTGTGCTGTCATTTTTTCTGATACAGTAGTAAATCCTTTAATGTCGCTGAACAATATCGTCACTTCATCAAAAGACTTAGCAGTAGTAAATCCTTTTTCTTTTAATTCTTCCGCTACTTCTGAGGGGAGTATGTTTAAAAGTAATTCATCTGATTTTTCTTTTTGCTTTACCACTTCTGCTGTTCTTACTTTTACCGTTTGCTCCAAGATTCTTTTTTGTTTGCGCAGGGCTGCAGTTCGCCAGCTGTAAATACCATAGAACAAAAGAAGTAGAGCAATGCCTGCAAGTATTATGAACAACCATGTTTGCCACCACGGGGGCAGCATGATGATATTTATTTTTTTCTCTGCCCATGCTCCTTTACTGTTTATTGCTTTTACACGAAATACATACTTGCCTGGTGGTATGTTGAAGTAAGAAGCTTTTCGATCTGAACCTGCCTGCTGCCAGTTATTATTATAGTTTTCCAGCATGAAGAGATGGCGGTTACTTTCAGGATCTGTATAATCAATGGCAGCAAATTCAAAAGAAAAAATATTCTGATTATACCTTAACCGGATCTCTGTCGTTTGGAAAATGCTTTCTTTTAATGGACCCTTATCACCCGGTTTTATGAGCTTTTCTCCAAGACTGAAACCGGTAAAAATAATATCAGGCGGTCTTATATGCTGGGTAAAATCGCTTGGGTAAAATGAATAGTAACCCCCATTTTCAGTAAAATATAATTTGCCATCCCGTCCTTTGTAACAATTGTTACTGTAGCCAATTTTGCCAAAACTGGTTTTACTGATCCCATAATTCCTGGTTTCATTTCGTTGAGGATTTAAGCTCATCATTCCATCTGAGGTTTGAAGCCACAAATATTTCTGGTTATCCTCTACCATCTTGGAAACATCCGGGATTTCAGAGAATGAACCCGAAACCTTAAACCGTATGAACGCATCAGCACTGCGATCATATTTATAAAGGCCATTATTAGCACCCAACCATAGCGCTGCATCTGCATCTTCATACAGGCAGCTGACCTGGATTCCCATTAGATAGTTTTTGAATGTATTGCTTTCCTGGTTAAACAGATTTACTCCATAGTTCCACTCACTTATCCATAGTTTACCCGTTTTATCCCGGAGAATAGCTGAGATACCCCCCAATTTCACTTTATGAGCATCACCTGGCCTATATAGATACTGGGTAAAAGACCCGGTTTTGTGATTCCTGACGTTAAATCCCGTCAATGTTCCAATCCATAAATTTGTATCCCTGTCCTCATATATTGTATTTAACCAATTATTACTAAGACTGTTGGTGTTTTTAGGATCATTTTTATAAATAGTAAAATTTTCTTTCTTTTTATTGTATAGTTTTAGTCCTCCCGTGGTACTCAGCCAAAAATTCCCATCCCGGTCTTCTTTAATAGTTCGTACTTCTCCTCCTTCTGTAAAAGAGTACCGTTTTGTATTTCCTTTATCAATATTGTTTCGAATAAGTTTATACCCTCCAGTCCAGAATATTCCGTTCGGTTCTTCATAAAAACAAATAACAGCATCGGGTATTGTATAATGAGGGATTTCCCTACGAAAAGGATCAATGCGGTAAAGATTTCCTCCTTCCCAGGTGCTGCTGATCCAAAGAATGCCATCACGGGATGTAAATGTGCACCAGGCACCATTTTCATTATATCCAGAAGATGAATTTTTCGTTTCAGGATAATGGATAGTCTTTCCAATAACAGGATTATAATAATTAAGTCCTCCTTCAAGCGTTCCAATCCAATAACTTCCTGCAGCATCCTGGGTAATAAAATTAATGCGTTCAAATGCCGTGGATCCTTTTTTTAATGTGGGTCCGCTTAACTTTTCAGGATGTAAGGGATCAGGTACGATCCGTTCAAATTCACCTTGCCTCCTGTCCATCTTATGCAGTAAATTACCTGCAGTGCCAATCCACAATACACCCTGGTTATCCTCGAATATAGCCTTCACTTTATTGTTTGCAAGGCTATGTATATTACCAGCAATATTCAGGTATCGTATAAATTTTCCGGTTCTTTTATTCATACTATTTAATCCTCCTTCCTCTGGCTTACTTCCGGCTCCGGGAATGCCTGTTCCAATCCAAAGCGTTCCCTTCCTGTCTTCATAGATGACTTGTACAGCATTATTGCTGATACTCGTTGAATCATCTGCATTATATCGGTAATGAATAAATTTATTTTTTTTTGGGTCAAACTTATCAAGCCCTTCATCAGTACCTATCCAAAGGATTCCATGTTTATCTATCAGAATAGCAGTTACCGAATCACATCCAAGACTTGAGGGAACATTTTCATCATGGCGAAAATGAGTAAAAATTCCGGTTTCAGGATCTAACCGGTCAAGGCCTGTTTCTGCTGTTCCGACCCAAATTATTCCGTTAGAGTCAGCATAAATTGATTCAACATAGTTAGATGCCAATGAGTGTGAGTTTGAACTATCATGAAGATAATGGGTGAACCGATAGCCATCGTAACTGTAAATCCCATCCGGTGAGGCAAACCACATATACCCATTCATATCCTGAGTAATACAGGTCACCAAAGGGTTAAATCTGCCTTCGGGAGGAAGAACTTTATTAAAGATAATTTGCTGGCAAAATCCGGGGAGAGTTCTTGCAAACAGCAGCAAAAGAAAAAACCAAAAAATTGGATGCCGGGGTTTCATTTGATCACATGGTTTAAACTATTTTTTTTATTGAAGAGAAAGAGCAATCACAGGTATGAGACCTCACAGCAAGCTCTGAACTCAAATTCCGCAGCAAGCTGCAGGGTACCTGCCGGCAGGCAGGCAGGTTATACCTTCCGCCTTCGGCGGGATTGTTCGACTAAGTTTTTTGCTGCACTTCGTTTGCAAAAAACAAGTCTCACGAATAAAAAATCAGGACCTCTATCGGACTATTACCTGGTTGGTAGTTGAATAATAAACACTGCACCTTCGCCCCGTCCGACCGGGTCATCCGGGCGGGCATCCTTCACATGCCTGGCGGCAGGCAGGGTTTCCACTTTCATCTCACCGCCATGTGCTTTTATCATGTCATAACTCAACGATAAACTCAATCCTTTCCCCTCATCTGCTGCGAATTGAAAGAAATTCTGAGATTATAAATATTCTCCAGATATTTACTATTTCCTTACTCCACAAAATACATATCAATTTCTCCTTTATTTTTGGCTTCAATTTTTCCGCGGTGTGAACAGGTGAATTGATTTTTGACAAACTCGTAAGTATGTTGTGAAATATTGATCTTTCCCGGAACGCCGGATTGTTCCATTCTTGCTGCAAGGTTCACGGTGTCACCCCAGATATCATACTGGAATTTTTTTATTCCTACCACACCTGCAACTACAGGGCCGGTATGAATGCCGATGCGTAATTCAAAATAAGGTTTATTAGAGGATACTCTTTCCTGTTTCAGTTTTTCAACTGCCTGTTGCATTGCGATGGCTGCCTCTACCACATTTTGTGCTGTTGCTGCATTTTTTTCCGGAAGACCGCCGGCCGCTATATATGCATCACCGATCGTTTTTATTTTTTCCAACCCATATTTTTGAATGATGCCATCAAAGGCACTGAAATAGATATTGATTTCTTTTACCAGTTCCTGTGCCGTCATTTTTTCGGCTACATTGGTAAAACCTTTAATGTCGCTGAACAATACCGTTACTTCTTCAAAAGCTTTTGCAGTAGTATATCCTTTCTCTTTTAATTCTTCAGCTACTTCTGAGGGGAGTATGTTTAAAAGTAATTCATCTGATTTTTCTTTTTGTCTTTACCACCTTCTGCTGTTCTTACTATTACCGTTTGTTCAAGTATTCTTTTTTGTTTGCGCAAGGCTGCGGTTCGCCAACGGTAAATACCATAGAACAAAAGAATTAAAGCAGTTACAGCAAGTGTTCTAAACCACCAGGTTTCCCACCAAGGTGGCAGTATGATGATATTTATTTTTTTCTCTGCCCATGCTCCTTTACTGTTGGCTGCTTTTACACGAAATACATATTTGCCTGTTGGAATATTGAAGTAAGAAGCTTTTCTATCCGAACCTGCCGGTTGCCAGTTATGATCATAGTTTTCCAGCATGTAGAAATGGCGGTTATCTTCCGGATTTGTATAATCAATGGCAGCAAATTCAAAAGAAAAAACATTCTGATTATATTGTAACCGGATCTCTGTCGTTTTGGAAATACTCTGTTTTAAGGGACCCTGATTACCCGGTTTTATGAGCTTGTCTCCAAGACTGAAACCGGTAAAAATAATTTCCAGCGGTTTTATATGCTGGTTAAGATCGGTGGGGTAAAATGAATAATAACCCCCGGATTCAGTAAAATATAATTTGCCATCCCGTCCTTTGTAACAATAGTTATAGTAGCCAATCTCGCCAAAACTGGTTTTACTGATTCCATAATTCCTGGTTTCATCCCGCCGGGGATTTAAGCTCATCAGTCCATCTGAGGTTTGTAACCACAAATATTTCTGGTTATCTTCTACCATGTGGGAAACATCAGGGATTTCAGTGAATGAACCTGAAACCTTATAACGTATAAAGGCATCAGCACTACGATCATATTTATAAAGGCCATCATTACCACCTAACCATAGCGCAGCATCTGCATCTTCATACAGGCAGCTAACCGTGATGCCCTTTAGATAGTTTTTGAATTTATTGCTTTCCCGGTTAAACAGATTTACTCCACCCCCCCAGGTACCTATCCATAGTTTACCCGTTTTATCCCGGAGAATAGCTGAGACAGCACCCTCACCCGCTAAAGAAGAATCGTTTGGGTAAATTAAATACCGGGTAAAAGAACCTGTTTTGCTGTTCCGGAGGTTGAATCCCCTAAATGTTCCAATCCATAAATTTGAATCCCTGTCCTCATAGATTGTATTTACAAAATCATTACTAAGACTAGTTTTGTTTCCAGGATCATTTTTATAAGTAATAAAATTGTCTTTCTTTTTATTCCATAATTTTAATCCAACTGAGGTACCTACCCAAAAATTACCTTTCCGGTCTTCTTTAATAATTGCTATATATTCACCACTAGTGGGGTTTATTATTTTGTACCTTTTTTTTATTCCTTTATCAATATCGTTTCGAATAAGTTCCTCCCCTGCTGTCCAGAATATTCCGTTCGGCTCCTCATAAAAACAAACAACACCACCGGGTATTTTATAATGAGGGATTTCCCTTCGAAAAGGAGCAATGCGGTAAACATTTCCCCGTGTCCAATCACTGCTGATCCAAAGAATTCCATCCCGGGATGTAAATGTGCACCAGGCACCAATATCATTAAATCCTGCGGATGAATTCTCCGTTCCAGGATAATGGATAGTCTTTCCAATAACGGGATTATAATAATTAAGTCCTCCTTCAAGCGTTCCAATCCAATAACTTCCTGCAGCATCCTGTGTAATAAAAGTTATTTGTTCGCCTATCTTGGATTCTTTTTTAAATGCTGGTCCGCTTATCTTTTCAGGATGTGCCGGGTCATATACGATTCTTTCAAATACACCTTGCTTCCTGTCCATCTTGTGCAGTCCATTGCCCGCAGTACCAATCCACAAAACACCCTGGTTATCCTCGAATATAGCCCTCACTTTATTGTTTGACAGGCTATGGATATTACCCGGAATATTCAGGTAACGGGTAAATGTGCCGGTCTTTTTGTTCATACGATTTAATCCTCCTTCTTCTGGCCTTCCGGCTCCGGGAATGCCTGTTCCAATCCAAATGGTTCCCTGCCTGTCTTCATAAATGGCACGTACCAGGTTATTGCTGATGCTCGTTGAATCATTTGCATTATATCGGTAATGAATAAATTTATTTGTTTTTGGGTCAAACTGATCCAGCCCTCCATCAGTACCTATCCAAAGAATTCCCTGTTTATCTATCAGAATACATTTACATTATCATTGCCAAGGCTTGAGGGAACTTTAACATCATGATGAAAATGAGTAAAGATTCCGGTTTCAGGATCAAACCGGTCAAGACCTGCTCCTTGTGTTCCGGCCCAGATTATTCCATTAGAGTCAGCATAAATTGATTCAACATAGTTAGTTGCCAATGAGTGTGGGTTTAAACTATCATGAACATAAGAAGTGGTGAAACGATAGCCATCGTAGCTGTAAAGTCCATTCGGTGTGGCAAACCACATATACCCATTTATGTCCTGAGTAATACAGGTCACCAAAGGGGAAAATCTGCCTTCGGGAGGAAGCACTTTATTAAAGATAATTTGCTGGCAAAATACCGGGAGAGTTCCTGTAAACAAAAGTAAAAGAACAAACCAAAATATTGGAAGACGGGGTTTCATTTGATCATATAGTTTAGACCAATTTCCTCATTGAAGTGAAAGAGCAGTAAGGAATCAGGTGCACTATTGGACTATTACCTCATTGGTAATTGAATAATAAACACTGCACCTTCGCCCCGTCCGACCGGGTCATCCGGGCAGGAATCCTTCATATACCTGTCGCCAGGCAGGGTTTTTACTTTCATCTCACCGCCATGTGCTTCTATAATGTCATAACTCAACGAAAAATCCAATCCTGTTCCCTCACCTGCCGCTATTTGAACGAGATTCTGAGATTATAAATGTTCTGCCAATATTTAGTATTTCCTTACTCCACAAAATACATATCAATTTCCCCTTTATTTTTGGCTTCAATTTTTCCGCGGTGTACACAGGTGAATTGATTTTTGACAAACTCGTAAGTATGTTGTGAAATATTGATCTTTCCCGGAACTCCGGATTGCTCCATCCTTGCTGCAAGGTTCACTGTATCGCCCCAGATATCATACTGGAATTTTTTTATTCCTACCACACCTGCCACTACAGGTCCGGTATGAATCCCGATACGCAATTCGAAATAAGGTTTGTCAGATGATACTCTTTCCTGTTTCAGTCTTTCAACCGCCTGTTGCATAGCAATAGCAGCTTCCACCACATTTAGTGCTGTTGCTGCATTTTTTTCCGGAAGTCCGCCGGCCGCTATATATGCATCACCTATCGTTTTTATTTTTTCCAACCCATATTTTTGAATGATGCCATCAAAAGCACTGAAATAAGTGTCTATCTCTTTTACCAGTTCCTGTGCCGTCATTTTTTCGGCTACATTGGTAAACCCTTTTATGTCGCTGAACAATACCGTTACTTCATCAAAAGATTTCGCGGTGGTATATCCTTTCTCTTTTAATTCTTCCGCTACTTCTGAGGGCAGAATATTTAACAACAATTCATCTGATTTTTCCTTCTCTTTTTGTATAACGATATTTCTTTTCTCAACTTCTGCCTTTTCCTCCATTACTTCTGCGGTTCTTTCTTTTACGGTTTGTTCCAGCACTCTTTTTTGTTTGCGCAAGGCTGCAGTTCGCCAGCGGTAAAAACCATAAAACAAAAGAAGTAAAGCAATTCCTGCAGATATTCTGAACCACCAGGTTTCCCACCACGGTGGCAGTATGATGATATTTATTTTTTTCTCTGCCCATACTCCGTTACTGTTTACTGCTTTTACGCGAAATACATATTTGCCCGGTGGAATATTGATGTAAGAAGCTTTTCGATCCGAACCTGCCGGTAGCCAGATATTACTATAGTTTTCAAGCATGAAAAGATGACGATTAGTTTCAGGATTAGTATAATCAATAGCAGCAAATTCAAAAGAAAAAATATTCTGATTATACCGTAACCGGATTTCTGTTGTCTTGGAAATGCTTTCTTTCAATGGACCCTTATCACCCGGTTTTATGAGCTTGTCTTCAAGACTGAAACCGGTAAAAATAATATCAGGCGGTATTTTATGCTGGGTAAAATCGCTTGGGTAAAATGAATAATATCCCCCGTTTTCAGTAAAATATAATTTGCCGTCCCTTCCTTTGTAACAATTGTTACTGTAGCCAATGTGGCCAAAACTGGTTTTACTGATTCCATAATTCCTGGTTTCATTTCGTTGAGGATTTAAGCTCATCATTCCATCTGAGGTTTGAAGCCACAAATATTTCTGGTTATCCTCTACCATCTTGGAAACATCCGGGATTTCAGAGAATGAACCCGAAACCTTAAACCGTATGAACGCATCAGCACTGCGATCATATTTATAAAGGCCATTATTAGCACCCAACCATAGCGCTGCATCTGCATCTTCATACAGGCAGCTGACCTGGATTCCCATTAGATAGTTTTTGAATGTATTGCTTTCCTGGTTAAACAGATTTACTCCATAGTTCCACTCACTTATCCATAGTTTACCCGTTTTATCCCGGAGAATAGCTGAGATACCCCCCAATTTCACTTTATGAGCATCACCTGGCCTATATAAATACTGGGTAAAAGACCCGGTTTTGTGATTCCTGAGGCTAAATCCGGTGGATGTTCCAATCCATAAATTTGTATCCCTGTCCTCATATATTGTATTTACCCAGGTATTGGTAAGACTGTTGGTGTTTTCAGGATCATTTTTATAAATAATACAATTTTCTTTCTTTTTATTGTATAGTTTTAGCCCTCCCGTTGTACCGAGCCAAAAATTACCATCCCGGTCTTCTTTAATAGTTCGTATATCTCCTCCTTCTAAATCGTACCGTTTTGTAATTCCTTTATCAATATCGTTTCGAATAAGTTTATATCCTCCTGTCCAGAATATTCCGTTCGGTTCCTCATAAAAACAAATAACAGCATCGGGTATTGTATAATGAAGGGGCTCCCTTCGAAAAGGATCAATGCGGTAAAGATTTCCTCCTTCCCAGGTGCTGCTGATCCAAAGAATGCCATCGCGTGATGTAAATGTCGACCAGGCACCATTTTCTTTATATCCAACTGATGAATTCTCTGTTCCGGGATAATGGATCGTTTTTCCAATAACAGGATTATAATAATTAAGTCCACCAAAAACAGATCCAATCCAATAATTTCCTGCAGCATCCTGGGTAATAAAAGTAATGTGTTCGTATGCCGAGGATTTTTTTGATAATGAGGGTCCACTTAACTTTTCAGGATATAACGGATCAGGTACGATCCGTTCAAATACGCCTTGCTTTCTGTCCATCTTTTGCAGTACTTTAGCTGCAGTGCCAATCCACAATACACCCTGGTTATCCTCGAATATAGCCTTCACTTTATTGTTTGCAAGGCTATGGATATTACCCGGAATATTCAGGTATCGGGTAAATGTCCCGGTTTTTTTATTCATACGATTTAATCCTCCTTCCTCTGCCTTTCTTCCGTCTCCGGGAACGCCTGTTCCAATCCAAAGCGTTCCTTGCCTGTCTTCATAAAGGGTCTGAACCAGGTTATTGCTGATGCTCGTTGAATCATTTGCATTATATCTGTAATGAATAAATTTATTTGTGTTTGGGTCATACTGATCCAGCCCTTCATAAGTACCTATCCAAAGAATTCCCTGTTTATCTATCAGAATAGCAGTTATCGAATCATTGCCAAGACTTGAGGCAACATTTTCATCATGGCGAAAATGAGTAAAGATTCCAGTTTCTGGATCTAACCGGTCAAGGCCTGTTACTACTGTTCCGACCCAAATTATTCCAATAGAGTCTGTATTAATTGTCTCAACGGAGTTATGTGCCAATGAGTGTGAATCTGAACTATCATGAACATAAGAAGTGTAGCGATAGCCATCGTACCTGTACAGTCCGTTTTGAGTGGCAAACCACATATATCCATGTATGTCCTGGGTAATACAGATAACCATGCCGAAAGTTTTTCCTTCGGGAGGAAGTACTTTGTTGAAAATAATTTGCTGGCAAAATACGGGGAGAGTTCTTGCAAACAGCAGTAAAAGAAAAAACCAAAATCTTGGATGCCGGGGTTTCAATTGATCACATGGTTTAAACTTTTTTTTTATTGAAGAGAAAGAGCAATAAAGAATTATCCTATCTATCGGACTATTCCCTGGTTGATAATTGAATAATAAACACTGCAGCTTCACTTTCCTTGACATACTTGTCGGCAGCAAAGGGTTCCACTTTCAGCTCACTAAGTGGATTGAAAATATCCCAATTCAAAAATTATCTAAAGCCTGTTCTATATTCGACATGCCATTTGAATATACACTTATTTTATAACTTTCAATATGACATCACACCAGTTCAATCAAATAAAAAACTTTGAAAAGGTTGGGGCTGTTTGGATTGGTTGGGAAGTAGTTTACAAACGCTGAAGGAGAATAACTTGAATTATGCCCCTGATTTGTTACCCAATCAGTCGAAATACTTGTCATAAGGGAAGTTATATTCTATTTTGGATAATGGCCAGGCTGCTTTGGGTCTGAGTTTCCTTCGAATGGTGTTCACTTCCCAATACAAAAAGTTCAAGGTTCTGTTCCTGTGGGTTTGCAGGGAACCAGACATGGATTAATCATTGATAATAATTCAAATTATAATCAACTTGAAAATGGCAAAAGGTTTGGTAGAAATTTCAAATGGAAAGGAAGACTTTAGTAAGGATTGCATAAACAGCGGGATCATTCGTTTTTTTTGCAATTTCCATTTTGCATAGACCCCAAACTAAAGGACTTACTTATTTTCTGCCTGAATACAGGAGTCAGGCCTGAAAATCAATTCTGGAATTGATCAATGGTGTTATAACTTGGAAATATAATACTGGTAATGTGTATTTGGCGGATTTTGGCAACGTGCGATCCGGAAGATTACAAAAAAATAATGGCTACTCTTAGGTAATAGTTATCATTGTAAAATGATCATATATCGATTGGCAACCAGGGAAGATAACCAGCAACTCATTGAACTCACTGCTGCCACCGGTATGATGGGAGAAACGGCTTTGCGCATTGACCGTAATCCTGACTTTTTTAAGCTGTTGGATAAACGAGGTGAAAGCAGGGTTTTCATTGCCCTGGACAATAATAGAATTATTGGCTCCCTTTGTGTTTCGCTACAGCAGGTATACTTAGCAGGGCAAATCGTGCAGCTACACTATATCGGCGACTTTAAGGTTGCCGCATCACATAGGAATATGGGTATCGGCTTGCAATTGTGTAATGAACTGGCGAATGAAATTGTTCCGCAGGGTGCGGACCTGGCTTTCCTGAATGTGGCAAAAGGAAACAATAAACCATTTACATTCTTCAAAAACAGGCCTAAAATTCCGGACTTTGATAATATCGGAATTTTTAAGATTCACCAGTTTATTGGAAGGAGAAGAAGGATCTCCCTTGCTGAGTACCAGGTTGAAGAGGCGATTGTCAATGAAGAACTGATAACTTTTCTAAACAGGCATTATCGCAATTATGCACTTGGGCCAGTCATTACAAATAAGAACCTGGAAGAGGCAGAAATACTTACAATTCGTGATAAAAACAAAATCATAGGTGCTATCTGTTTATCAGACACGATGAATATAAAACAAAACGTGGTGTTGAAGCTTTCCCCGAAGCTTAAAAGTCTGCTGAAGATATTAAATTCTTTTAGCTGGTTATTGGGATATTCAAAAATGCCATTACTCAACGAGCCTGTACGCATGCTGTATATAAAATATTTTGCGGTTGATTATAGAGAAAAGAAACTGGTAAAACTATTGATTAACCTGGCAAGGAATATTGTTTATAAGAAATCATATTCTTTCGCTTCAATCGGTTTGCATGAAAAAGACCCTTTACACAAATCTTTTAACGGCATGTTCAAACTGACTTTTAATTCAGTCGGCATGCTGGTAAGTATAAAAGACAACAGGTTTCTAATTGAGAACGTAATGAATGGAATTCCTTTCGAAGATTATTCGCTTGTATAAAATATGTAATTTCAATAAACCCTAAATATAGATAATATGGAATCAGTAAAAACAGAAACCCTGACGATGGAAGTATTCAATGTGATCTCAGACATATTCTCCCAGGCGATCACCGGTGAACTCATAGGCATGTCCAATTTTGCCTCCCTTGCTGAAACAATTGATGATCCGAATGAAAAAATGGAAGCGGTGGAACATGCCAACAGCGAAAGAATGCATGCGGAAGGGTTCCTGGCTTATGCAAAAAAAAGACAATTGAAAATCAATGTGAATATGGATGGTGAATATTGGAGAAATGTACGGAATCAATTCCTGTCCTACGCCCGTAAAAAAGATTTTACTGCCTGCCTGATCATACAGGAAGTAATGCTTGAATCTTTCGCCATATCCATGTATAACGATGTAGGTCTTGCCTTAGGTGGTGAAGCAGGTGACCTTTTTCTGAGAATCGGGGAGGAGGAAAAAGAGCATCTCGAACATTCCTCTGATATACTGCGGGCAGAATTAAAAAAAGATCCGGCCGCCTTTGAAAATAAATTCGAAGAAATACATTTCAAATGTATGAGCATCCTTGCGGAGTTTACGGCCACAACGGATCTGCGGGGTCATTGTGGTGTATGTAACGGAGAATGTATGAAAGGTTCTCTTCATCATATAGGGCTAGACATTGTGAGTCTTAGGGGGAACGCTTTGGCCCTTTATGCAGAAGCTATGGACAATATCGGGATCTCAGGTGAAAAATCAGTTGTATGGATAGCACGCCTGCCGGCATAGACTTTGCCGCAATCGGACATCAGGACAGCTGGCAGAATATTACTGCCATGGTAAACAGTATCCGGAGTTCCGGACAGGAAGTACTTACTTGTGAAAAAATAAAAAACATCTATTCCTTTATTCCGTCCAGTGTGCTGTTTAGAGCAAAAGTCAGGTCGAAAACAGGCTCAGAAATAAACGGCGCGTATATCGAAACCTTTATCGATCCGGACAAACTTTGTACACAATTTATCAGAACGAATATCAGCAAAGTCATGACGGCCATGTCCCGGGCAAAAAAACTGGGATTCAAAATAGTGACGCTGGGTGGATTCACATCCATCGTACTGGAGGGAAATCTGGATTCCTTTGCAACAGGTGAAACAAAATTTACCACAGGCAATTCGCTTACAGCAGCGTTTATCGTAAAGGGAATAGAAAAAGCTGCTGACCTGCTCCATATTGATCTCAGCCAATCCAATGTTCTAATTATCGGTGCTACCGGTGATATCGGCATGGCCTGTTCCCACTATTTGAAAAGCAGGGCCAATAAGCTGCTCTTATGTGCAAGAAATGTTCAGCGTCTCACCAAAATGGCCTGTGAACTGGTGAATGAAGAAATCGACCTGCGTTATTCCGTTAATCTGCAGGATCTTTTACCTGATGCCGATATCATCATTTCTGCCGCCAGTTCATCGGGTATCAAACTGGATTACTGTAAAAAGAACGTCTTAATCTGTGATGCCGGATATCCGAAAAACCTGGAGCACAATATCGTCCACAATAAGAATGTCCATTTATTTCACGGAGGCATGGGGCAGGTTACCTTCGGGTATGATTTTAACCCTGATTATTCAAGGAGCATGTATTATTATGATGCCCCCCATATCATGCATGGCTGTATACTGGAGGCCATGGTGCTGGCCTTTGAAAAAAAGTATGAAAACTACTCTTCAGCAAAGGGAAATATTACAACGGGAAAAATGGAAGATATCTATGACCTAAGTGTAAAACACGGAATTGTTTTAGCGCCATTTTATAATGCAAAAGGATTGTGGTAAACAGAGCGATTGACAGGTTTAAAGAACAAGTACATGAAAGAAGGAAAGAACCAGGTGCCTTTGTTCAAGTTGGTTTTTACGCATAACTGGGAGGACCCGGAGTCTGACCAGGCCGCGCTGAAAATCAAAAGCGGGGATACGGTATTTGCCATCACTTCCGGTGCCTGCAATGTATTGGGCTTTCTGCTCTACGATCCCAAAATCATTTACAGCGTGGATATCAATCCGGCACAATCCCGCATATTGGAATTGAAAATAGCTGCCATCCTGGCACTGGATTTCGAAGAGTTCATAGCCTTTTCGGGTATTAAGAAATGCAGAAACCGCGCAGAATTATATGACAAAATAAAGCCTTCACTGGGCAATGAAGCTCAGGCATTCTGGGCGAACCGGGATAGGATAATAAAAGAAGGTTTTTTCATGAATGGGAAATATGAAAGATTTATACGAATCGCGGGCAAATTCATGACGCTCTTACAAGGTAAAAGCAACACACGAAAATTATTTGCTGAAAAATCCGGGCGGGAACAGGAACAGTACTATGACCAGGTGTGGAATACAAAACGTTTTCACTATTTATTTAAAGTTATTTTCAACAAAAGAATGCTCGCCCGGCGCGGACTGGTGGCGGATTATTTTCATTTCGATGACGGTAGCAAATCCTTTGCAGAGAGTTTTTACAACCGTTCAAAGAAAGCCTTCAGGGATATCCCCATCAAAGGCAATTATTTTCTGTCTTTGTACCTTTTGGGAAAGTATAGAAACGAAAGTGAAGTGCCCTCCTACCTTAAAAAGGATAATTATGATATCATTAAATCCAGGGTAAGCCGGATTAAGATCAGTACCGCTGAGGCACAGGGCTGGCTCGATACAATGACTGACGAAAGCATCAACTGCTTTGCATTGTCCAATATCTGTGAACTGATGAGTGAAAAAGATACTCACCGCCTATTTAGTTCTGTATCCCGAACCGGCACGAAAAACGCCCGCGTCATTTTCCGGAATCTGATGATACCTCGCGAGGTTCCCGATGATTTGAAAAGTATTATAGTGAAGGATGAAATACTTAGTAAGCATATTCAGTTTAATGACCGCTCCTTTGTATATGGAAAAGTGGCCGCCTATACCTTTAATAAAGAATAAGCTCAAGCACAATGAATCTAAAGCATTATAAGATACCAGACAGAATAAATCTGACAATAGCTGTTATATGCAGCTTAATTTACTTTTTACTACTCTGGATGGCCTCCCATGTGCATCATTACGGTTGGGTTTTGCTTTGCGGTTTTTTTTTCGCGGTTAATATGGTGCCCGTTTATTCGCTTATTCATGAAGCGGAACATGGTATCATACATTCCAGCGAAAAAGTAAATAATATCATGGGCAGGTGGCTCTCCATCCTGTTCATTGCCCCGTTTACTTTTTTCAAACATTGCCATTTAAAGCACCATAAAAAAAACCGGACTGATGAGGAAATGTGGGACCTTTACTATGAACACCAGGAAAGAGTTAAAAAATATGGCACACTGTATGGAATGATGATAGGCCTGGGATATTTTTCGATGTGGCTGGCCGTATTGTTATACGCAATTGCACCCGGGTTAATCTATACGCGGTTTTTCTATTCACAAACGGAAATAGGCGGCTTCATAAAAGGGAGCGACCGGAAGGATAAGGTTTTTAATTCAAGGTGGGAAAGCATTTTAGTGATCCTTTTCCAGGTGTTGATTTTTTATTTACTTGATCTTAATTGGACTGCCTGGCTTACGCTGTTTGCCATGCACGGATTTTTATGGTCATCCCAGAATTATGTGAATCATGCGTTTAGCCCGAGGGATATTATTAATGGTGCACATAACCTGAAGATTCCTTCCTGGCTAAAATGGATATACCTGAATTTTAATTTGCATCTCGCGCACCACCAAAACCCGAAAATTCCATGGATACACCTTCCAGGTTATGTTTCCGAAGGGGGCGGCAGGATAACTTTTTTAAGGAATTATCTGCGTTTATGGAAAGGTCCCCGGCTAACCCATGAACCTTCTCCGCCTTCAAACAGCACATACTCTGGTCATGAAAATGATTTACTAACGGAATCTGCGGAAATATGAAATACAAATCTCTATTCTTATGTTTTATGAGCTTGCTGTTGCAGATTTCTGGAAAAAGCCAGGATTGGACCCTAAAAAAAGATAAGGACGGCATCAGGGTATTTACAAGGAAAACACCAAATTTCAAATTTGATGAATTAAAAGTGGAATGTGATGTGGAAGGAAGTCTCTCAGCATTAGCAGCCGTATTACTGGATATAAACAACCATGGCAGATGGGTATATAAAACTGCTAAATGTCAACTGCTTAAATCTTCAGATGCTACTGATATTTTTTTTTATACGGAAATTGAATGCCCCTGGCCATTCGAAAATCGAGATGTGGTTGTACACATGAATCTGACTCAGAATATTGAAAATAAGGTGATGACTGTTATTGCCCAAAGCGCAGACGCCTATTTACCGGAAAAGGATAATATTGTAAGAATGAAGTATTCCAGGGTAACCTGGATGGTTACACCAATTAAAACCGGGCATCTTAAAGTAGATTATAAAGTCCAGATTGATCCGGGTGGATCTGTGCCTGCCTGGCTTTTGAACGCTTTCGCCAGTAAGGGACCCTTTGAATCTTTTACTAAACTAAGACAAGAAATTAAACTTCCACAATACGCGCATGCAAAATTCCTGTTCCTCAAAGACTAATATCAGGTATTATAAAATACCGAGAACGACAGGGAAGCATTTTCAATACGGTAATGAAAGCTAATCCGAAAATAAAATTGAAAAAAATACCTGATGCAGGCTTCGTATTATTTTACAGGCAGGTAGTTGAGGTGCTTAATAATCCGATTCATACCCTCAGAAACTTTAGAAATAAATATGGGGGAATTTTTCAGTTTAGGATATTACACAGGAAATTCATTGTTATTGAAGATCCCGGATATTTTAAGGATATCCTACAGGAGCAGTATAAGATTTTCTATAAATATGATCTCTCCGGTTTGCTCACTAAATTCCTGGGTGATGGACTGATTACCAATAACGGTCCAGCCTGGTTACAGCAAAGAAGGATTATTCAGCCGGCATTCCATAGGCATCATTTATCGGGTATGTCCGACACTATTCATAATGAACTGGATAAACTGATATCCAAATTAAGAAAGGAGAATTTCGGCGAACCGATTAATATCTGTAAGCTATTTATGGAATTGAACTTTGGGATCATGGCACGAATGCTCTTCGGCGAGAAGGCTGAACACGAAATAAAACTGCTTTCAGAAACCATGAATGAATTGGCTGTTCAGACAGATAGGCAAGTAACCCAAATCATGAAACTTCCTTTGATCATTCCTTCCCGGGCCAATCTGGGATTTAAAAAAGCGAGAAAGAAATTCGATACCATTCTTTATTCCCTAATAAGCAAAAGAAAAAAAGAGATCGCGGAAGGAATTGCCCAGGGGAAGGATATTCTCCAAATGCTACTCGAATCCGAATCCAGAGAACCGATGCATGATGAGCAAGTCAGGGATGAACTGACTACTTTGTTTATGGCCGGTTATGAAACCACTTCCCAGACATTGGGCTGGTTATTTTTTCGGGTTGCAGGAAACCCGGAAATAGCAGACCGGATAAGATCAGAAATAAAAAACCAAAATCCGGATAACCTGTTACCAGCAAATCATCCTCCCATCCTTAATTATACTACCAATCTGATCAAAGAGACCATGAGGTTTTATCCTGCTGTTTGGTTAATAGTCAGGAAAAATATCTCAGATACAGTTTTGGGTGAATATTATCTGCCCAAAGGGTCGGTATTACTCCTGAATGTTTATGGCATGCATCACAATGAAATGTATTGGGAAAAGCCCCATGAATTCCGGCCTGAACGGTTTAATGCGGAAAATATGAAGGACCCAAATCCGTGCAACTATCTTCCGTTTGGAATCGGGCCCCGTTTATGTATAGGGCAGCCTTTTGCCATGATGTTGATGCAGATCGTTGTAAACCGTCTAATCAATTCCTTTGATTGTACACCTGCAGGGGACTTCGATATTGGGATGAAACCCCAGGTGACTCTCAGGCCCAAACCGGACATTTATGTGCGGATGAAAACGGTTATGCCTCAATAATTTATTTCTATTATGGGCAGTTGCAAAAAGACTGGTGCCGCAATCCGGGTTCCTGTTTGATTTGAGGAATCCGCGCCTGATAATTCGCAGAGAAATATGCCGAACAATTTCAGGTACAATTTTTCTTTTCTGCAAAATCCCTTTGATTTTTTGTCCGGCTGCGATTCAATCGCGCAACACGCAACTTCAACGCAGCAAAGTTACATTCTGATACAGAAAGTGAAAACCCTTGATTCGAGTGGGCTTCAGCAAATTGGCCAAGAAATTAGCATTAATTTTCACGCTACTTTCCGTGACTATATGAAAACATAAGAAAACTCTATTTGCATGTGGCCCGGAAATAAGGAAAGCCTAAGACCACTCCAAAAAGCCTCAGTATGCTCCATTTTGTCTTTTTAGCTCAACTGGGGTAAAGTCATATTTAAACTTGTGCAAAGTCATAATAAAAGTTATAGAATAAATGTATCTTAAAAGGCTCCATATAATACCAACAAGAAATGCTCTTTATAAGAATTGTTTCATCCTTCCCCGGGCATGCAAGGTCATTTCTTCTTTCATGGCTTCTCTTATTTGTTGCTGGTATTGTGTTTCCTCAACCTGTCATAAAAGGTAAGATCACAGGCAGGGATGGCATAGCGCTTGCCGGCGCTACGATTGCCGTAAAAGGAACAAATAATATCTCCTCAACAGACTCTTCAGGGCATTTTATTTTAAGTGCGAACCCGGGTAATACAATTGAATTTTCATTTATAGGTTATTATAACCAGCAAATTATATTAGGCAGTCAAACTGAATTAAATATTTCACTTACCGGTACAATAGTGAATCTGAATGATGTGGTAGTGATTGGGTATGGCACAGCAAAGAAAAAAGATCTTACAGGAGCAGTAGGATCTGTTTCAGCTAAAGATTTTAATAAAGGCATATATGCCTCTCCGGATCAATTGATCCAGGGTAAAGTGTCCGGGGTGCAGATAATGTATAACAATGGTCAGCCGGGCGGCGCTGCAGCTGTGAAGATCAGGGGCAATTCAGCACTTACTGGTACAGGTCAGCCATTGTATGTAATAGACGAGGTTCCGTTAGACGGAAGATCTTTGCAGCCCGGCAACAACCCGCTGAACTTTATTAATCCGGATGACGTTGCTTCAATTGATGTACTGAAAGATGCATCTGCAACTGCAATATATGGTTCAAGGGCTGCTTTTGGAGTGGTGATAATAAATACAAAAAAAGCCCAGGCCGGTCAACCAAAATTGAGTGTGGGAATTTCTCTTGGCGTCTCTTCTTTATTAAAAAATATAAACGTATTGAATCCTGCCCAATACAGGGAAGCAATAGGATATTATAATGTGAGCCCATTAAATGATAAAGGCGGCTATGTTGATGCCTTGGATGCAATTCTTCAAAACGGTCTTCAGCAAAATTATACCATAGCGGTGACCGGGGGTAATGAAAACGGGAAATATCGTGTGTCTGCTAATTATTTAGACCAGGAAGGTATCGTTATAAATACGGGATTCAAGAAATATGCTATGGTCGTGTCGACAAATTTTAAATTTCTTGAAAATAAAAGGCTGGGATTGGATATGAATCTTAATTCCAGCCAATACATACAGAATGTCCCTGACGGTGCTAACGGTGCAACCGGATTGATTCAGTCTGCACTGCAATGGAACCCTACTGAATTCGCTAAAAAAAGCGGATGGTTCTTTCAACATACCATTATGTAATCCGACCGCATTAACAGAATTTATAAAATCCAATTCAAAAGTTACTACAATTCTTGGCAGCATTGCACCCTATTACAGGTTCACAGACTGGCTCGAATACAAATTATTGGTTAGTATTAATTATAGTACGGGTATATCCAGATATTCAGTAAACCAGTCGCTGCTGGATCCTCTTAATCCTACGGGATTCGCGGCTATTGAAAACAATGAATTAACAACCCAACAGTTAACACAAACCCTGAACTTTAATAAAAACATTTTACCCGGGCTGAATTTAAACGCTGTAGCTGGATTTGAATATATGAAATTTACGAGGGAAGGGTTTGCTATGAATGGCAAAGGAGCAGACAGCATTGGATTTGGCAATTTTGGTTTGAATTATACAAATTATATTCAGTATTCCAGTGCAAGCAACCGCGGAATTTCCTCTTTTGTCGATCCCATAAGTGAATTGCAATCTTTTTTTGGTAGAACTATATTTAATTATAATGATAAATACCTGTTAACGGCTACTTTCCGGGCAGATGGTTCGACCAAATTCGGAAAAAATAATAAATACGGTTATTTCCCTTCCATTGCAGCTGCATGGAATATCAGTAAAGAGAAATTTTTTAAACTGAATTTTGTCAATTCACTTAAGATAAGGGCTGGTTGGGGCAAAACAGGTAACCAGGAATTCCCATCCGGTTCTGCACAGGCAAGATATTCTTTCCAGGATAACGGAACCATGAGCCAGGTAAACAATCCAAACCCGGATTTAAAATGGCAGTCTGACGAACAATATGATATTGGTGTTGACTTTTCCATATTAAATAACAGGATTTCCGCCACGGTGGATTATTTTAATAAGACCACAACCAGTTTATTATTCCCCGGCGTTCCCATTCAGCCTGCACCTATTATGTCAGTTGTAAGATGGATCAATCTTGATGGTGAAATTATAAACAAAGGGCTTGAGGTCTTAATAAACGGGGCTATTGTCAGGAATAAAGAATTCAGTTGGGATCTATCCGTCAATGCCACGTTCATGGAAAATAATGTTTCAGGTATGCCGTCTCCTATAGCTACCGGTGCGTTACAGGGTTCGGGTACATCAGGAGCATCGGTTGAAGTGATACAAAATGGTCTTCCCATGAATGCCTTTTTTACAAGAAAATTTCTTGGAATGGATAAAGCTACAGGGTCCGCCATATACCAGGATGATGGTAATACTTTTTATTTTGTGGGAAATCCAAATCCTAAAACCTTGGCAGGCATCAGCACCACGCTTCGCTATAAGAAACTTACGCTTACAGCAAATATGTATGGAGCATTCGGGCAGGATATTTTTTACAACACCCTGCTGAACGTTATAAATGTTGGTGGTATTAATGCAGGGAGAAACATCGGTTTATCAGTTTATGAAGACCCGGTGAAAGAATCTCCTGCCAACCCGGTTACCCCTTCTTCAAGATTTATTGTAAAAGGGAATTATTTTAAAATGGCTAACCTTACCATTGGTTATTCTCTGGGCGATGTGGCTAAAGCCTTTAAGGGGGCAAACATCTATTTAACGGGCCAGAACCTGTTTATAATAACCAATTACCCCGGATTTGATCCGGAAGCTAATTATGATGGAAGCATTAACGGTGTTCCATCCCTGGGTATTGATTATGTACAATACCCTTCATCAAGAACCATAATCCTTGGAGTAAACTTTTCACTTTAGTTATTTTAAATGTAAAGTTCATGTTGCGTAAAATATTCATTCTCTTAATACTTCTTACCACCGCACTTTTATTTAGTTGCACCAAACTGGATGAAACATTTCAGGGCGATCTTACACAGGGCCAGGTGGCGGCTGATACAACCAATACAGCCCATTTATTACAGGGTATATATAATACGCTGGGAGGTTATTTTACGAGTCATCTTAGAATATTTCCATTGGCTGAGCTTACAACAGATGAAGCAATTGCACCTACACGTGGCGCAGATTGGGATGACAATGGTGCCTGGCGTGTCTTGCATCAGCAAACATGGAATTCAAATAATTCACATATAAGTGACGGCTTCAATAGATTAAACGGAACCACATATGCTGCAACAGATATGTTACGGTATCATCCAAAACCTCAGGAGCAGGCCGAAGCAAGATTTCTACGTGCATGGGTCATGTATTTACTGTTGGATTTGTTTGACCAGGTTCCTTACCGTGACCCGGGAGAAAGTGTGATTCAACCTGCAAGAGTAAGGAAAGGGATAAGAGGCACTGGATTATATCATCAGTGAAATTGATTCTGTGAAAGCCGATTTACCGGATGGCCCTGCCTACAAGGCAAATAAATTTGCTGCAAAATTTTTGCTGATGAAATGCTACCTGAACAAAGCAGTATATGCAAACCGGGCTAACCCATCATTTGAAGTCGAAGATATGAATAAGGTGATCAGCCTGGCAGATGAAATAATCAGCAGCAATAAATATTCATTCAGCACAAATTACTTCGACAATTTTGCTCCTGATAATACCATAACCGGCAGGGAAAATATTTTTACACAATTAAATGAACCAGGCTCGTCACTTTATAATAATTTGTATTTCACATTTTTTATTGTCCTTCATTACAATCAAACACCTGGCGGGTATAACGGGTTTGCCACATTAAGCGATTTTTATAACAAATTTGAGCCGGCCGATAAAAGAAGGGGAATTGTTTATAATACTGCTGGCTCTCCTCCAAACCCGGGCAATCGTATTAATATTGGATTTCTTGCAGGTCAGCAATATAACCTCTATACGGATGCCCTTCTAACTGACCAAACAGGTGCGCTTTTAATCTTTACACCTGAGGTAAAAAATATTGAAACCGGTGCTAACCTTGAAGTGACAGGAATCCGGCCATTAAAGTATGCGCCGGACTTTTCGAATTTATATGGTCCTGGTAATGATTTTGTTTATTTCCGGTTTTCCGATGTATTGCTGATGAAAGCAGAAGCCATCTATAGAGGAGGAACCCCAACCAATGCAGTTCCTTATGGCAATACCGCCCTTGCCATTGTAAACGCTATCCGCACTGATCCATCAAGAGACGCTACTGCTTTATCTTCAATAGACCTTAATGGCTTATTGGATGAAAGAGGAAGAGAATTGTGGTGGGAAGGCTGGAGAAGGCAGGATTTGATACGGTTCGGAAAATTTCTTCAGCCCTTCCAGGAGAAAGATTATGTAAGCCCCTCAAAGTATCTTTTATTTCCTATTCCGGATGATCAACTGGCAGTTAACCCTTACCTGAAACAGAATCCGGGATATTAAATGATAACTGAATAAAAAAAAATCAAACCTTTCATGAAGCTTCCCCTCTATTTATATTTTTTTATATCTCTGTTTTTTTTCCCAAAAGAAAGCTTTGCTCAAAAAGCACAACCTGATTTCATTCTTGTATCAGGAACTAATGGTATTTCCCTCGGAAAAATAAACGGGATTACACAGGATAAATGGGGATACATGTGGTTTGTTGATCAAACCAACAAATGCATCATCCGGTTTGATGGATATAGAATGAAAACATATCGAAATGATCCTTTAGACACTAATTCCATTGATGGCGAGAATCATGAATGTATTGCTGCAGACTCAACCGGTGCCATCTGGATTGATGCTGCAAGAGGTGTTGATAAATTTGATCCCTATACAGGAAAATTTATTCATTTCCGGTATCCGCCAACGAAAGCCAGCAGAAAAGATATATACAATATATTGATTGACCATTTGGGGACTGTTTGGCTGGGTACCAATTCAGGACTTGACCGACTGGATCAAAAAACAGGAAAATTCATTCATTACGAACATAAGGATAATGATCCCGCATCGCTAAGCTTTAATATAGTTCGTTCTCTTTATGAAGATCATCAGGGTGTATTGTGGATAGGAACAGGAGTTCCATTTACTGGATTGATAGGAGGTGGACTAAACAGGTTTGACAGAAAAACCGGAACATTTACCCGTTACATGCATGACCCTAACGATCCTCATAGCCTGATCAATGATAAGATCAGGGCCATCTTTGAAGATAGCAAGGGGATATTTTGGGTAGGCACCCAGGGTGACGGATTGCATATCATGGATAGAAAAACCGGCAGTTTCACCCGGCTGACGTATGATCCAAATCATCCTGAAAAACTAAGTCGTCCGCCTGTGAATAAAGGAAATGGCATGGATCATATTACTTTCATTACAGAGGATATGACCGGTGCAATATGGATCGGAACGTATGCTGCCGGTATTAACCATTACAATCCGGTTACAAAAAAAATTACCCATTACCAATCCGGAAATGGATTTCCGGATAGTACCTGCTGGACTAGCTTCCTTTCACACGATGGCGTTTTATGGATAAGTACAGAAAATAGCAAACTACTTTACCGGGTTGATCCTTTCAACAGATCCATTAATAGTATTTCAACCGTTAATGCGGCACGCAGTTTTCTGGAAGATAAGAAAGGATATTTATGGGTTGCCACCCGTGATAATGGGCTACTCAAATATGATCAGCAAAAAAATTTAATAAAGCAGTATAAAAATGACCCATCAAATCCATTCAGCCTTAATGTTAATAGAGTGAATTCACTGTTTCAAAGCCAGGAAGATACAATTTGGTTGGGAACAGGGACCGGCGTTCGAATTTTTAATAAGGTTACGCAACAATTTTCCATGATTCCTGATAGCTTGAATTTAAAAGATTCTGTTGGCAATGGGATCATTCCTATTATTCAGGATAAACAGGGATTAATGTGGTTTGGCAGATGGGCGGGGGGATTGGTTGAGTATAACCCTAAAGACCATTCATTTAAACATTTTTATTCAAATGCGGAATGATTCTTCTTCTATCGGTACAAATACAATAACAACTATTTTGGAAGACAGATCGGGTGTACTATGGGTAGGAGGTTTTGGAGAGGCAATCAATCGCTTAAACCGGGAAACCGGATCATTTAAACATTACATGTCAGGGCATCAAGTATCTGAATTTATACGAGGATTCAGGAGGCAGTTTATGGGCAGGAGCAGATGATGGTCTTTACCGTTACAATCAAAAGGAAGATAGATTTACAAGTTTTTTTGATCCATTGGAAAAAATTAATTCTTTTGGTATTGATAGGCATAATTGAAGATAATTCGAAAAATATATGGCTCACATCGCAATCAGCCATTATAAAATTGAACCCCGTTAACCAAAGAAACCTTCATTTATGGCGGCAGGTTTGGAATAAGACCAAACAGTTTGGGATATTCCGGAGCAATGTATAAAAACAAGCAAGGGCAGCTATATATTGGGCATGAAAATGGATTTTATACATTTTTCCCTGAAGAACTTGCTGTAAAAACAGATTTTAAAATTATTATTACTGATCTTTTTATTAATACCCTTCCTGTATTGCCCGGTAAAGGAAGTCTCCTGTACAAAAACCAGTTGAAGAGATCAGTGATTTAGATTTAAAGTACAACCAGAATAATATCGATTTTCAATTTTGCTGCTATTGATTACCGGGAGCCGGAAACCACCAAATATTTTACCATGCTGGAAAATTATGACAATACATGGCGTAAAGTGAGTCGGTGAAAAGAGTTCTACCTATATCAATGTTTCCCCTGGTAACTATGTTTACCGGGTAAAAGCTTATAACAGTGACGGTACAAAAGCAGAAAAAGCAATAACCATCCACATCAATCCGCCCTGGTGGGAAACATGGTGGTTCAGAACACTGGCGGGAATTTTTTTGGTGGCATTATTATATGCTATTTACCGCTGGCGAACAGCTTCATTGCGCAGGCAAAAAAGAAAACTGGAACAAACCGTAAAAGAAAGAACTTCTGAATTAGTGCTTGAAAAAGCGGAAGTTGAAAAACAAAAGGCAAAATCAGATGAACTTTTATTAAACATTCTTCCATCTGAAGTGGCTGAAGAATTAAAAGAGAAGGGATATACTACTGCAAAATCATTTGATGAAGTAACCATTCTGTTCAGCGATATTAAAGGATTTACCAATGTAGCAGAAAGAATGACTGCACAGGAACTGGTAAAAGAAATTGATACCTATTTCAGTGCTTTTGATGGCATCATGCAAAAATATGGGTTGGAAAAAATAAAAACAATTGGTGATGCCTATATAGCAGCTGGTGGACTTCCGGAAAAAAATTCAGCGACCGCACAAAATGTGGTGGAAGCAGCCATTGCCATGCAACAGGCAGTTGAAAAACTGAAACAGGAAAGAATATCATCAGAACAACCCTTATTTTGAATTACGCATCGGCATTCATACCGGACCTGTAGTGGCAGGTGTGGTAGGGATAAAAAAATTCCAGTATGATATCTGGGGTGATACAGTGAACCTTGCAGCAAGAATGGAACAATCCGGGGTTCCGGGAAAGATCAATATTTCACAACACACTTATGAGTTGGTTAAAGATCATTTCAGGTGCGTACACCGCGGAAAAATTGAAGCCAAAAATAAAGGGGAGATTGATATGTATTTTGTGGAGTAAGGAAATACTAAATATCAGGACAATTTTTTCAATAATTAATTTGTGGTATGGTTTAAGTCGAATATTTACTTTTAAAATTCCTCATGCCTCCAAACTGGCGCAAGCGTGTCTGACGGTTAACTCTCGAAACTACGAATTGAATGTAAGGCAGTCAGACCGGCTTGTGCCTTTGTAAGAACTGTTACAATTTCCAATTTAATACAATCAACTTGTGACGGCTGAGCTTTACACAATGAAAGACAATTCGAGCATTCCTTTTTTGTCATAAAAATCGCCTGCACTACTGTATAACCAATCTTCCTCTTTTTCTACAAAACCAGCTCTAACCGGATTGTCGTGAATATAGTCCAGTTTCTGATAAAACATTTCCGTATTTAATATTTCAATTGGCATGTTGTGTTGTTGCCAGAATTGCCAACTGCTGTTATTGCTATTTCTTTTCCCTGACTTTTCCATCACCCAAATCATCCATTCCCTCCTGCTTTCTCCGGGATGTTCCCTGATTGCCTTCCTTAGTTGGATAGAAGTATAGCTTTTCATATCCCTTACAATATCTTCCAGCTTATTTCTTTCACTACTTATGATCAAATGAACATGGCTCGGCATAATCACCCATCCATATATTTCCAGACCCTTTCTGGCCTGACAATACTTCCAACTTTCCACCAGAATATCCTTGTATTCCTTTCTTATAAATACATCAATCCAGTATACTACTGCATAACTTATAAAATACAATTCTTCACTATCTCCAAATCTGTACTTCCGGCTCACCCCAACAATATACAGAGAACACAATTCTCTATCCAAAAATATTCGTTGAAAAAAGTAGTATCCTGGAAATATAAAATCATAAGGCACAAGCCGGTCTGACTAGCTTGCACTTGGGAAAATTAAGCCTGAATTAACCGTCAGACACGCTTGCGCCAGGATGGGGGAATTTTTTGAACAATAAATTAGTGGTATGGCCAAAGTCGAATATTTACTTTTAAAATTCCTCATGCAAATCCTTTACTCCCACTAGCCTATTGTTCAATTAACCTGACTTCTTAATTTGTCGGATTTGCACTAGTCCGGTGATCGAGGTTGTAACTATAACAAACAATAGCAATTGGATGGTCAGGTGCATTCCATCCGGAGCGAGATGAGTGCCAAAGGAAGGCAATATTTTGGTGGTGTGGGCAAAGACCCGATGATAAATCTCCTGCCAATTCTTAGATGCACCAAATAGATAAGGTATCCACCAAGTCTGAATCTGAAGACAGAGCCAAACACTATAGCCAATGGCTCCAACCCACATTAACCAGTTCCATCGTCTCCAATATGCGAGCGCGAACAGAAGAAAGGGAAGAAGGAAAATACCGAGACTTCCAGCGTCTTCCCATTGCATCTTGCCGGAAATGAGAGAACTTTGCATAGGAACAAAGCCCGGCTGATCATTCCAGGAGCCCAAGGAGAACCAATTGACCATCTGGAAATAGATTGCCAAAAGGAACTGAGTTGCCAAAGAGATGTGCAAATACTTCATTGGTTTAGCCCTGACGCCTGTCTAAGATAAATGTAAGCATAACAAACCAGCCGATTTGTTAGATTGTATTTCTTAACATAACACACTAATAATCTGGACAGTTCTCTAATGTTAACTGAGCTCAATGTTGAAATAGTGAAGTTATATCCAGGAATTCCGGGGGAGCTTACAGTTATGCGTCATGCTTGCGCGACCTGTTAACTTGCAACTGGCTGAAAAGAAATTAACTTTGATAAACTAAAAATAAACGGAGTAGCCGAAAACCGAAGAGAGTAGGCAAACAAAAAGTGTGGAGTCACCACTATAATCACTGACGACAACAATATGCCATTGTATATGGATATTCACAAACACATCCCTGGCCTGACGAAAGAAGCCATAGCCGGTGCTCATGCAGCGGACCTTGCAACTGGTAAAAAATATGGGGTGGAGTACCTAAAATACTGGTTCGATGAAAGTACCGGCAAAGCATTCTGCCTTGTAAAAGCTCCAAATAAGGAAGCTGCAATAAAAGTTCATCAAGAAGCTCACGGGCTTGTTGCAGATGAAATCATTGAAGTGACAGAGGGGGCATAGGCAAACTGCTGTTTCTTATTTTTTTTTTCTTTTTTTGTCTGCCTGTCAAGAGGCGGAATGTTATTGTTTTGGGTTTCATCCTACAGAAGATCACTGATCTTAAACGAAGCCCAATAAGATTAATGCAATTGTTACGTATTAAAGTATCATTTCCTAACCCATAACCACAAACTAATACGCAATCCGGAAATGAATTCGGATTCTGTACTTTTTTGTCTTTAAATCAATCTTGTCTGCAATTCTTTGCCATATAAAGCGAAAAAAAGATTTTGAAGCTGATGAACTGATTCCAGATAGATAAACTCATTTTTGGCCGAATAGATATACCACTTAAAAACCAGGTCGTTTTCGTTTTCTATTTCTTTATCAATACTGAAGCCATGGACCTTATTGTGGTACCATTGATTCTGCGGTTTTGTTTTTAATGGATCAAAACTGCATAAAGGCAGAATAGCATCAGTCAATAGAACCGGGTGAACATCTTTTATGCCTACAGCAAAACGATCTATTGAAGACTGTAAAATCAAATCTTCCGGCAAAATATTAATTACTGTATAATACTTATCTTCCTCCGGAAGATTTCTAGTATGACCTACTATATTCCCCAGTCTTAGTTCCCTTGGATCAATCATATATGTAATTTACTAAAACGGATAACAATTGCTAATACATTCATCAATGAAAGGACCAATAAACTTATGACCCGGCTCCAATCAAATGAACTGCTACTGAAGCCTGATTGTGATAATCAATAAGTTAGTGTGAGAGAACTTAAGGCCGTATCGCTGAATCATGCTGACAAGATGAAAACAGTTTATTAAATAGATTAACTTTATGAACTCCTGCCGCCCTACTAGTTCAGCGCACTATCAATAAGTAAAAATACCCCCGGCAACGTATCCTTCTCTCATAAAAAATTTAATAATGCGGTATCTTTTATATTTTTTTTATCTCGAATGGTATTGGGGGTTCCGCCTTGCTTATTTTATTACACGACATGAAATTAGCGGTGAAAAGAAATACGGTATCCGAACAATTGGCTTTGATAATCTGGCAGGTGCAGTATCGGTGGAAGATCGTAAGCATGTTAGTATGTATGAGCCTGTTAACTATTATACTTCCAGCCGTTTGTTTGATTATTTGCAGCCAAATGATTTTGCGACAACATTTTTGGATGTAGGATGCGGCAAAGGTCGTTTGTTAGCTATGGGCGCTGCTTTTGGATTTTCAGATATCATCGGCATAGATTTTTCTAAAAAGTTATGCGATGCTGCCGCTAATGTTTGCCGGGGTATAAAAGCCAAATATCCGGATATATCTATTACAATTGAATGCGCGGATGCCCGTCATTATAGAATTCCGGAAACAGTGGGCGTAATATTTCTATTTAATCCTTTTGATGCAGTTGTCATGGATGAGTTCATTAAGAAAGTATCTGAAAGCCTTTGTCGGAAAAACCGCCCCTTGAAAATACTATACGCCAATCCACAATGTAAACAGCAATGGCTGGAGGCAGGGTTTAAAGAAATTGCATCGTTTGTAAAGATGAGATATTTGCAGGGATCTGTATTGGAAAGATAATATCAGCCTTGGGTTGGAAAGAGTGTGATATCAACGATTTAATTTGACAGTCTCCGAATCTTTCAGATATGTTCAAAAAGATGCTTCAGCGTGCTTTGTAATTGCTACGCAAGTCCCGTTTCAATTATACCATTCCAGCCGTTAATTACTGTATCACTACGTATCACTGGGAATAGTAGATTATCGTACCCAAAAAGGGCTGACAGTTTCTTGCGCTATGATGGGATAGTTATGGAATTATTCACACTATACATATAAGTCATGTCTAAGGATGATATTGGTCATCCAATTATTTTTTTTAAACACTTATATTAGGCTATGGTTTATTTTAAATAATAAAAATCAGTATCATGAGAACACAAATTTTAAAATACCTGGATTTTAGATTCTGGATGTCATTTTTGTCTTTTTCATTCATTTTTATTTCTCATCCAGCGCTGGCTCAAAAAACTACATGGGAAGTCCCGGAGGCCTATGTAAATCTAAAAAACCCCACAAAGGCAGACAACCACACACTTGAAGCTGCTAAATCTTTGTATATAAAGTATTGTGCGCCTTGCCATGGCGTTACAGGCAAGGGAGATGGACCCGCAAATGCTTCGTTGAATCCTAATCCGGCGAACCACACGTCACTTGCCATACTGAATGAAACTGATGGGGCGCTATGGTACAAAATTACCACAGGTCGTAATCCCATGCCGGAGAATAAATCCATTCTTACGGATAATCAGAGATGGGAACTTGTTACTTATATCCGTACGCTGTCAAAATCGCTTAATAAATAACAGACAATTCTGTTTGATCAGTAAGTAGCCTCATCAAACGGGATCTTATGGTATCATTGATCTCCATATTTTCACCTTCAAATCAAGAGAAATTGCTGAATAGAAATGAGTAACAGATTGGAGCGATCACTTTCCGATACAGAAAGTGAAAAGGATTGATTCCAGTGGGTTATATAAGAATTAGTGACAGATTAGTGATAAGAATCATGAGAAATTCCTTATCTAAATTATGGCTTTAGCATCTTTACGACACATCAACTGTTTTTTTCTTTTTCATACTCTTTCTTACAGTTTCTCTGTGCATGGCACCCCATTCGCTTAAAGTCAATACATCCCCAATGTGTCGGCATACTCCGTCAATTCATATTCCACAACCACTGGTGTACCGGTAAAAACATTACGTCGAATAAAGCCGTTCAGTTCCAGGTCTTTTAACTCAGCGGAAAGCACTTTTGCAGAAATACCATCTATGAGCCGGTGCATCTCATTGAACCTTTTACTACCCTCTTTCAAGGCAACGATTATCCGTAAGTTCCATTTACCGCCTATTACATGCAGTGCATCTGCTATCGAATTCAGGGTTGCTTTACATTGCGTTTCTGAACTATGGCCATTTTTAAAATTCAACTTTGCCATATCAATTTTTTGCCACTAACTTAAAGGTAACTACTAACCTTTTGTATAGTGCTTACTTTTTGTAAGTAAAGGTATGTAATTTTGTGTTACAATTTTAAAACAATTAAAAAATTAAATCATGGACAAACAAAATGGATACTCGATTCAACTCATAGTGAATTAGGATTCAAAATTAAACACCTGATGATAACCAATGTTTCCGGTTCTTTTAAAAACTTTAAGGCAGAAGTAAAAACTGAAGAAACAGATTTTAGCACTGCTCAAATTAATTCTAAGTGCTGAAATGGCGTCCATATCTACCAACAACGAACAACGGGATGCTCATTTACGTAATTCTGATTTCTTTGAGGTGGAGAAATATCCTGAACTGAACTTCAAATCAACAAAGGTTGAAAAGAGAGACAGTGACACCTTCACTTATTTGGTGAGCTGACAATGAAAGGTGTAACAAAACCTGTCAGGCTAGAGCGTGGAGTATAACGGTGTGACAAAAGATCCATGGGGTGGTGAAAGAGCCGGATTTGTTGTAACCGGTAAAATCAATCGCAGTGATTGGGGCGTTAACTTTAATGGTGTGCTGGAAACAGGTGGTGTAATGTTAAGTGAAGAAGTAAGAATTAATGGTGAGATACAGTTGGTGAAACAGGCGGTTAGTGTAGCGGCGTAATGGTGAAAAATCTAATAAGTATTTAAATTAACATGTTATGTTAGTCAAAAGAAAATTGATAAAAATAGATGAGCCGCAAGGTGAACCTGGTTTTTTGGGCCAGGGTCATCTGGCCCGGCCTGTGATAACCGGTGGGTTTTCGGACAGTGATCCCTTTATTATGCTAATGGATGACATGCTGGATAAAAAAGATAACAATCCGGTTGGCGGTCCGCATCCTCATGCAGGTTTTGAAACTGTTACTTTATTATTGGAAGGTGAAATTGGCGATGAGGCACATAAAATGAATGCTGGAGACTTTCAAATGATGACTGCTGGCAGCGGAATTGTACATACCGAAACGATTGATAAAATTGCCAAAATGCGTTTGTTGCAATTGTGGCTAAATCTTCCAAAGAAAGACAGGGGGGCAACACCCAGGGTGCAGGACTTGCCCTGGATCATGTTCCTGCATTATCTGAAAATGGTGTTCATATAAAATTGTACAGCGGTTCACTGGCCGGTTTAACTTCTCCAGTCCAAAATTATACTTCACTCATTGTGGCTGATATTACTATCGAACCTGGTATAGCAACTATTCTGCAAATTCCTGCAAATTATAATACCTTCTTGTATATCATCAGGGGTAGCGTAAAAGTAGGAGAAGATGAAAAGCAATTGAACCAGGACCAGGTTGGTTGGTTAGATTTATTAGTTGATACTACCCAGAGAGACTTATATTAAGAGCCGGTGAAGAAGGTGTTCGTTTTGTGTTGTATGCAGGAAAACCAACTGGTGAAAATATTGTTTCTTATGGCCCATTTATTGCGGATAGCCCGAAGATATTCAGCGGTTGTACAGTGAATACCGGCAAGGTAAGATGAAGCACATTTCAACCGTACCGGAAAGTCAGCGGATATCATTATAGACTTTGAAATGATCAATAACTCCTGGTGCAAGCTCCCCATAAATCATCGTTTTCTCAACAAAATGAAAAGTTGATTAATTAACTTAGCTTATGATGAAAACATATCTACATGCAAATTTTGAATAAATCATTTAAAGGTCAGTTCTCTTCCTGGACCAAGAGCATTTCAAACGATGCTGATGTTGATTGGACCGGGCAATTACGTATTTTGAATGATATAACCGATCTTATAACACCCCGGCTTTCGCTCAGGGAAATTATTGCTGTCATTTATCAGAATATAAATCAATTGATAGATGCCTACCAATTTTGTGTTGGTATCTATGATGAAAAAGAAGGATTGATTCATTACAGGGGAATGATAGAAGAGGGCAAACCACTGCCTGATTTTTCTGTTGATGCTTCAGATAATGGCCGTCTCGCTTCCTGGTGCATCCGGCATGAACAGGATATTTTTATGAATGATTTTGACAGGGAATACAGCAGGTACCTTCTTATAAAACCACTGCCACTGGCAGGTATACATCCCAAAGCGGCTTTGTATACTCCCTTAAAACTAAATGATAAAATAGTGGGGCTGGTAGTGGTACGAACAATCCATAAGAATATATACCAACCCCATCATCTCTATATATTAAAAACAGTTGGAAATTTTGTGGTAAGAGCTTTGGAATTAGCCAGGATATCCGCAGCGCCGTTTGTACAGGGAAAAGGAAGGACAAAGGAATGGCGGTGGAACGGCATTGAAGAACTGCCTGCCAGATCAAAAAAAACATTACAACTACTTACTGAAAGAGAAAAGGAAGTTCTTTTTTTACTGGTAACCGGCCTTTCCAATAAAGTGATTGCAGAAAAATTGTTTGTATCTGCTGGTACGGTTAAAACACATACGCTTCATATTTACCAAAAGATGGATGTGGGCAACAGAAGTTCTGCTGGTTTAAAAGCAGTAGAACTGGGATGGATAGTCTAAAATCTACCATTTGGTAGAGAAAAAAGGTATTGCGTGCTGCTACCTTTATCAAAATCCTTTTTTATGCCGGAAACATTATCGCGTTTATCGCTCAGTCAAAAACCAACACTGGAAAATTCTGTTCACTACCTGGCACATACTTTTTCTTTTTTAGCTACAGGCCAGGATACAGATAATGCTTATACGCTCATCCATTGTTTTTTCAGACAAGGCTTTACACCACCACCGCATTTCCATAAGTATGAGGATGAATCGTTTTACGTACTGGAAGGTATAATAGATTTTCAGGCTGGGGATAAAATGTTCAGGGCTGGAAGCGGCGAGTTGATCGTATTGCCTATGGGATTACCTCATAGTTTTAACCTCGTAAGCGAAACAGCAAAAGCTTTATTGCTGATAACACCCGCGGGTTTTGAAACAGTATTTAAAGAATATGGTTCACCCGCACAAACGTTGGACTTGCCCCCCATACCAGATCATCTGCCAAAAGAATTATTTCAACAGATACACCAACGATGTATTGATTTAGGAAATGTCTGGATGCCGGCGATTTGAGATCTTTAATAAAAATCGTTTGGTATCTACTTTCCGATACAAAAAGTGCTGTGGCCCGGTTCCAGTGTGTTTGCCGGGAATTAGTGACGGATTGGTAATAAGGTTTTAGAGGTCATTTCATAATTTGACACTTAGCCAAAGCCTTTCTTGTATTCTGATGCTTATTCTTTGTCCCACAAATTAAGCGTCAACAAATGAACTCGGAAAAAACTGATATACTTTGTTGCGACAATAAAGACTTAAAAAATGACTATTTGCAGCGATTTCTCTTTTTATTTATAGTTACTTTAATTACTCGCTGGTTCGTTCATTTTCCTCATAACCTCATCCAAATTAAAACTGGCGGGTTTCTGTCTTGGCGGAAATTCTTTAAAGGACTTTAACCAGTCAGCTGCAAGGGCCTGCGCGCCGTAAATTGTAGGCGCATGATGTATCATCCATTCGTTGTATAATATCGACTTGTCGCTTCGTTCAAATGGATCAGCATACAAATCAAATGTTTTAGGTAGACGAAGATGATCGAATCCGCGCATCCAAACGTCTATGCCTTCATGGTTCTGTTCAACAAAAACCATTTTCCAACGGTTATATCTAATTGCAAAAAGATCCCCATCGTCACTCCAATAAATGAATTCATGACGTGGTGATTCATTTTGCTCTCCCTTGAAAAACGGTATCAGGTTATAGCCGTCCAGATGTACTTTCACGGTTTTAGTCAAAAGCTTATACCCGGTAAGTGTTTTCTTAACTACATCAGGGTCTCCTGCTGCAGCACAGAAAGTTGGCAGAAAATCTTCATGTGCAAATATTCCATTGTAAATCGTACCGGGTTTAACAACACCTGGCCAGCGGATGAGCGTTGGCACCCGGTATCCTCCTTCCCAGTTCGTTGCTTTCTCACCCCTGTACGGAGTGCTTCCACCATCCGGCCAACTCATCAATTCAGCGCCATTATCGGTTGTATATACCACTATCGTATTATCGGCAATACCCAGTTTATCGAGTTCTGCCAATAGCTTTCCCACATTGTCATCATGTTCCGTCATACCATCTGCTTCTAATCCGAGGCCCGTTTTCCCTTCATACTGCGGATTCAAATGAGTAAAAACATGCATCCGTGTTGAGTTATAATAGCAGAAGAAAGGCTTGCCAGCCTTTGTCTGTCGGTCTATATAATCTATCGCGGCTGTTGTAAATTCTTCGTCTACTGTTTCCATACGCTTCTTGGTAAGCGGCCCAGTATCTTCCACCTTACCGTCGGCTGTCGACTTAATTACGCCTCTCGGACCAAACATTTTTTTGAACGCAGGGTTTTTAGGGTAGTCAGGATCTTCCGGTTCTTCTTCAGCATTCAGATGGTAAAGATTTCCGAAAAATTCGTCAAAACCATGCTTCGTTGGAAGAAATTCGTCTTTGTCACCCAGATGATTTTTACCAAATTGTCCGGTAGAGTAACCAAGCGTTTTTAAATATTCTGCCATCGTTGGATCTTCCGGCCGCAGCCCGATATCCGCTCCTGGCATACCGACTTTCGTTAGTCCTGTGCGAATCGGTGATTGCCCTGTTATAAAAGCTGCGCGACCAGCCGTACAGCTTTGCTGCCCATACCAGCAAGTGAACATGGCACCCTCTTTACCAATACGGTCGATATTCGGAGTCCGATACATCATATCACCCCGATTATAAATGCTGGCGTTGTACCAACCAATATCGTCGCCCATGATTACCAGAATATTCGGTTTCTTCTGTGCGCATAAATTTCGGGTTGGAAGAAAGGTCAGCCCAACCAGCAAAAATCGAATACTTGTCCAGGTATACTTTTGCATAAAATTTAGTTTTAAAACGCGAATGATTCTATTCAAACTTTTAAGCTTTATTCAATAAAAACAAAACCGGTATGGACGACACCTTAAAATAACAGTTAAAGGATTAGCTGTTGGTTACCGCCAGCAAACAAAAATGAATTAGAAATCCAATTAATAAATTTCGCAGAGGCAGAAGAAAAACAGCGGCTTCATAAAGATAATAAATCCAGGAAAATTACTTAATAGGAAATTTGCAAACATATTTTGAAAAATAATTTAGAATGTTGATTTACTTCGTATATACCACGAGTGAAAAAAGCATATATAGTACTGGGGGTACTTTCGGATACAAAAAGTACTGTCCCGCGATCCTGGTGGGTTTGCAGGGAATTGGTGACGGATTGGTAACGGATGTTATCACCCGTCATTAACCCCCTGGCACTTACCTCTGAATAAGCTTTATCGGCTCAATTGAAGTGGCGTTGTTACTTGTTAACCCTCTACTATTTTCGACTATATTTTTTAAAGCTAATTTCTACCTATATACTTCGATTAATAAATTATGAACGAAGCCATAAGGCTTTAGAGCTTCTTCTTAAGAAATAAGGTTTTAGTTTCGGGAAAATTGTAAATCCCGTTTCACTTTATATTATTTGAGAACTAACCTTAATTCCTCAAAATCTGAATCCCAAATTCAGATATACCTGGCCTGGATTCGTACTGCTGGCAGAATTCTTCATGAGGCTTTGTGTTCCATAATTGTAACCAATATCAATCATTAGAAAAAAAATATCCACTCCGATTCCCCCCCCAACATAAAATACAAATGAATTGACATCGTCCTTGCTAATGCCAAAATCATTATTGCCGACACCAAGAGTAAATGCGGGCATTGCGCTGACATAAGCGCGAAGACCAACTATCTTGGCAAACGACAGAAAGTTAATACCCAAAGTCACCGGAATATCGAGGGCCTGAACATTGAGTTTACCCGTGTCTATGTTAGTTGCAACGGTGTTAAAACCGTAAGCAGAATAGTTATACATGAGTCCAACCTGCCAATACGTGAAACCACCCTTTTTAAAGGCGACTCCTAACTGGTAGCCAAGAGCCGAATTTGCATTGTAACTAGCTGTGGAACCGGACATGGTGTTAGAATTTCCGCCAACATAAAAATTGAATTGCTTTGGTTTTGCCTTTTTTTCCGAAGCGGGAGGGGTTGTGGCAGCAGCTTGTGTCGGCTTAACCGTGTCGGCTGGCATCATGGTGGTCGTATCCACCTTCGCTTTGGTGGTATCCGATGGTACCTGCGCCATCGCCCCATTATTCAGAGTAACAAGAATTACAACAAAGAGAATGGACTTCAACAGATAAACTTTGCAACTGTGTTTCATATAATAAAATTTAAATTTTGAAAAGGATAAAACATGTTTCCTCAGTAACCCAGTGAACAGGTACAAAGGGGCTTGGTTTAATTCAGGCGACTCTGGCAGAATCGCTTTTCGGACTAAAGTTGCAAGTGGATGGTCTCTTTTCGTACAGCAAGAATATTATTCCTGATGCAGGATGCAAAATGACAAGCAGCTGATCTTAAAAATCCAGAATTCACGGGGTAGAATTACGGCGCTGGTTGAAAGAATTGTCGAAAAATTAGCGTTGATAAATCAATCTATGCAAATTTTCTCCATAAACCAAGACTTTGCACAAAATGATTTTAATCAATTGAGATGACCCAATAAATCCGGCAGCCAATTTCTGCCACTTTCGGAAATTCAGTTGCTGGATCGACTTTTAGAAACCAGAGGTAAACCCAACACAATCCGTAGGACAACGGTAAGTAAGGGTGAGCTGAAAATGGCCACTCTGAAAATAATTTCAATAATACCATGAAATATTTTATTCATTTTTGGTATTTAATTTACCTATTCTTCTATGAATATATCGAGTTTAATCAACTCTTACAATACACTGTGCCTTCCACATGTTTAGCCTTAGGAGCACATGAATACCGTGGTATCATACCGTATCATTAGGTATCATTGTGTATCATACTTACCGATAATCTCCCTTATCTAAAGGTATCTTGTGGCAAATCAAAAAGTAGTAACCGGATTAGGCACAACAATTCGTCTATTAAAGGCAACTAAAGTAAACTAAAAGCAAATTGATCGCTTTGAGAATGAAGGCAATTGGAATATACTCTGCATCAATTGCGCATCACCGTTAGTGCGTGACTTTCCGATACAGAAAGTAAAAGCGTTGATTCCAGTGGGTTTCAGAGGAATTAGTGACAGATTAGGGACTAGTTTTCGCCGGAGGTGGCTATAGTGATTCAAATTATTTTCAGAGGGCTGTTTCTTCGGATTTATATTCGGTTCGTACTAAGATAATACTATTACCTCCTGGCCTCCTTCATTTTTCATCGATCTTTCTAACACATGTCTTTTTACCTTATTTCTACGATGGACGATTCTGAGAAGAGGCCGGAAGGGTAAATGCCTAGAATAACGACCTCAAAACTCTCCTCGCTATAATTGCCTCAAAGACCAAATTTAGGCTAACGTTCTACTTCCTTGGCAGCACATGTAATAAAGCCTTTAATCAGAATTTGTGCTTCAATATCCAAACAGAATCCTTAGCAGATTGTTTTCATACCTTTTATGCAATTCACATATAAATCAAGATTTATGAAAAAATATGTAGTAGTGCTTTGTTTTACTTTCTTGGCTTTTTATGTTCTAAATGCTCAGAAGTTATATGATAAAGACGTTCCTGCCGCAGTGAAGTCAGCTTTCGAAAAAAAATACTCCCAGGCTAAAAATGTAAAGTGGGAAAATGAAAAAGGAAATTATGAAGCCAATTGGGGAGGTAATTGAGGAGAAGACAACTCTGCCCAATTTTCTCCTTTAGGTGATTTTATTGAAATAGAAAAGGCGATTCCGGTGAGTCAACTGCCTAAATCTATCGATTCTTATGTCAAGGACCATTATAAGGGAGCCAAAATTACAGAAGCAGGAAAGGTTACAGATGCTGAAGGGAAGGCGTTTATATGAAGTTGAAGTGAACAAAAAAGATCTCATTTTTGATGAAAAAGGAAATTTTGTAAAAGCAGAGGACTAAGTGCTGAGATTTCGCTATCGCCGTCATAACTGTCAGTTTTTAAAGTATTAGAGTAGCGTTAATCGATCCCATAATAAGTTTGCGTTATAAATAGTAGATACATGTCGTAAGCCGAAGGGATGTCATTGATGATTGAACATATTATTCGATCAGCATTCTTGTCCCTTTGCTATCTACCCGGTAAAACTTATCATGTTCAAACAGTAAGCCTTGCGCATTGCCGGTGTGCCAGTCAGTATTGATATCCCAAACTTCCCCGTTATAATATGATGCTACCATACTACTTATCGTATGACCAACAATTACTTTCTTTACGTTGTATTTCTCAAGTGTTGCTGCTATCAACTTCTGCTTATCCATTGGTTCATCAAAATACCCTCGGTACCAAAAAGGCGAATTTTCGTTAAAAAAATTGGATAGAGATTCTGGGAAATCCTGTTTCCATTTGTCATACCAGGGCCGAACCCTTTCATTAATTGATGCAAGGGATAATTTCCTATTCAGTACCTCCCTGGATATTCCGCCATGCATGCATAAAAATATACCGGTCTTTAAAATGATGTTTTTGCTTCTTAGCCAGCGTCCTAGTTCTGTATCGGCATTGAAAAGATCCATATAATCTTTTTTCAAGAGCCGTGCCTGTTCATAATAAACGGGATCCATGTATCTTAGATCTCCGGAAAGATTCATGATTTCATGATTTCCAAGCAAAACATGAACTGAGCCTCCTTTTTCTGCAGCGATAGATTCGAGCTTGTATAATAACCATAACTGTTGTGTTACGGCCGTTCCCCGGTCAAAGAGGTCTCCGCAAATGATAAGCTGACCATGACCAAAAGTCCATTCATAATTTTCATTGATCACCTTATTCGCAATCAATATTTCACGAAGTAAACCAAACTCCCCTTCGATATCGGAAAGAAATAAAATAGTATCAGAAGCATTGAATTCTACTGAATCGTTTTGAATGGCTTTGAGATTGACGCTAAAATTCCATGATTCGTTATTGTGAAAGCGCACCATGACTGAATGCTGTTCTTTTTCAGCAACTGGAAATGACTCGGAGCTGACGGAAATAGAATCGAGCGTTTCTACAATAATCTTGTTTTTTTTGTAAAATACATATGGTTGTGCAAACGTTTGCTGTAGGAAAGCAAAGCAAAGGATCGTAAATTGTAATTTAATCATATTGTTACAGCAATAGTTCCCTATGCAGCTAAATGTACTTTTGCCTCTGGAATAATTTAAGCAGCCTACCAGGATATCGAATATCCGTAACCGCAATTGGTAAAATTGTTTGGCTAAGATAAGCCAGACAGTTCAATTGTCAGTTCGACTATGCTTAAATTTATGGAAGTAAGCGATAAATTGATTAACTCATTTGTCTATGGGCAGCATAAAAAAACCTGTTCCCCAGAATTACTAAAGACTGAAAAATCTAATTGCGAATAGGTACTCTCATTTTCTGTTGTTTCCCCCAATATTTAATCTAATTTACACCTCAACTTTTTAATCTTGCACGTCTTAATTTAGTTTAGCCAAAAAATGCCTGAGCTTTTTAATATGAAAATTTAAACCGGAGGAACAGTTAGAGCGATCGACTTCATTGATTTACATATCTTCGTCAATTCAGATCAGGTACTTCATTCGGCCCATCATGATCTTAACCATAATTGTAAAACCCCAAAGAAAATTTGACCGTATTGAAAAGACGGCGGATGTCTGGCAGATTTCGATCAAGGCAAGGCCGCAGGATAATGAGGCTAATGAATATCTTGTCCGCTATCTGAGCGACACATTGAAATTGCCGCTTTCCGCTATTCGCATTAAACGCGGACATAGATCCAGAACAAAACAAATTGAAATCTTGGCTGAAGAACAAGGCATCATCGAAAAACTGAAAAGCATTTTGCAGGCGTCCGGTCCGAAATGAATAGACCCCCAAACTGGCGCATTTTTACTTTCCGATACAGAAAGTGAAAACCCGCTTCTGGTGCGGGTTACAGAGGAATTAGTGACAGATTGGTGAGAAAATGTGACAGATTTGAAAGCCTAAGGCACGGAAGCGTTTGGTCATAAAACAGAAAATTCAAGACTCGTCAGACAGCTACTCTCCTACCTGAACTGGTAATTGAATAACGAATTCACTTCCTTCATTTTCCTTGCTTTCGACTCTTATTTCCCCTCCATGCGCTTTAATTATATCATAACTTAGGCTCAATCCTAAGCCGGTTCCAGTTCCCGTTGGTTTTGTAGTAAAGAAAGGCTGAAAGATCTTATCAAAAATATTCTTTGGAATACCGTTACCGTTATCTTTCACCGTGAGTTGCACTTTATCATTTAGCTTACTTATGCTGACCCTAACTTGTGGCTCATAGCCTGGTAAATGTAGCCTTGCTTTTTCATTGACCGCATAAAATGCATTATTGATCAAATTCAGCATGACTCTTCCGACATCCTGCGGAACTATATTTATTTCCGAAATTGAATGATCAAAATCAGTGATTATATCCGCATTAAAGGTTTTGTCTCTTGCGCGAAGACCATGATAAGCCAGTCTTACATATTCATCTGTCAGTTTATTGATATCCGTTCGCTCCTTTTGACCGCTGCTGGTTCTTGAATGCTGCAACATGCCCCTTACAATCGAATCGGCTCTTTTTCCATGATGATTTATTTTTTGTTCATTGTCTTTGATGTCTTTTAAAATACTTTTTACCTCATTGATATTTCCCTTCGTCACCTCCTGCTCAACTTCATCAATCAATTCGGTATTTACATCTGAGAAATTATTGACAAAATTCAACGGGTTTTGGATCTCATGGGCAATACCCGCCGTCAGTTCACCTAACGAAGCCATTTTTTCAGACTGGATGAGCTGTGCCTGCGTTCGTTTCAATTCGTAATAAGCCTTTTCAATCTCTTTCGCCTGTGCCAATTCCCTTTCTCTTGCTTTGGCTTTTTCCTTTCCAATGATCCGGTTTCGAATAATCCGATTTGCTATCATTGAGCCTACTAAGAATAGAATGGCATAAAATGCGTAAGCCACCCAGGTTCGCCACCATGGAGGTGAGATGATAATTGAAATGGTTCTTTCAGACCAGTTGCCATCCTGGTTTACTGCCTTTATTCTAAGACGGTATTGTCCGGGAGGGATCTTCACCAGGTCGACGCTTGTTCCGGTGCCATTATAGCGCCAGTTATTATCATAGTTCTCCAGCATATACACGTAGTTTATTTGCCCGGGATGGTTATAGTCAAACGCAAAAAAATCAATCGAGAATATGTTTTGGTCATAGTCCAGGCGTATTTCATCTACCTTTTGCATGGGCTGTATTGGCGGAACTGAAGGGTCAGCAGAGTCCCTCCTGTTACCAATTTGAAAACCCGTGAAATATAATGTGGGGCCTATTTCATTTGTTTTCAGTGCTGCAGGATCCAGTAAATAGTATCCTTCCTGATCCAACAAATAGAGCTTTCCATTATCAGACTTGAAATTGTTTGCAAAAAGCAAGTCGTTTTTATGCACTCCATATTGCTGTCCATAGATTCTTACCTCATTGCTTTTATCATTGATTTTAATTATGGCCGTGGTCGTAATGATCCATAAATTTCTGCTATCATCTTCCATTAAATTCTTTATTCCCCTGATGGCTGAGCCAGTAATGGGATTGTTGAATGGCAGGAACCGGTTGCGTGTACTATCATACTTAAATAAACCATCATCGCTGCCGGCCCAGATTTCGCCGTTTGCATTGACGCATATGGAAAGGATAATGGAACTTTCGAGGTACCGGTTCATCTTTCCACTTCTCTGATCCATGCGGTACAGTCCTCTTGCACCAAACCACATATTACCAGCGTGATCTTCCGTGAAACAGGACACATAGTCATTGATCAGGTTATTTGGGTCTGTATTATACTTATAATGAGTGAACCTGCCAGATGATGGGTCCAGCTTCTCAATAAACCAATTACCGGCAGAGGTCCAGATATTTCCATTGTGATCAATAAAAAGCGAAGCCAGGTGATTACCGCTGATACTTGTTGGGTCGTTGTCCTGGTGTTTGTAAGTCTGGAATTTCCTTCGTTGCAGATCAAGTTTCAAAAGGCCGCCTGATGAAGCTATCCATAAATTACCATTGCCATCACCTGCCATAGCATTTACGGTGTCAGGGGTAAGCATTTCATCCTTTTGTATATCTAATATCGTATCGGCTTGATCATTGATTTCTTTACGATAGAGACCTCTTCCTCCAATCCAAAGCACATGCTTGTCATATTCATAATACAAGGAATTTGCAGGACGAGACAGGTGGGTATATGGAATCGTGGCTTTTGCCCCTTCTATATTGTACACATCTCCTTCCGCAGAAGAAAACCAGGTTAGGCCGTTTGCTGAATTGAAAGACCGGAAAAGGTTCAGATCGACATGAGTTAGTTTCTTTGTAACCGGGTCATACCGGTTAGCTCCGTTTATGGGAGAGCCGATCCACAAATTGCCCTTGCTATCCTCGTTGATAAAGGTAATAGTCGCTATGGCATACGCTTCGTGAATCCTTATCGGGGGGCCACTCAATCTATCCGGGTGGTTTGGGTCATAATTATAATGGGTAAATTTTCCGGTTTTTCTGTCCATGGTTTGTAATGAGTTTTCTGCTCCGCCAATCCAGAAATTATTCCTGCTATCTTCATAGATGGCCCGCACTTTATTATTGGCGAGACTGTTTGAGTCATTTGCCTTGTGCAGATATCGAATAAATTTTCCGGTGGTGCGATCCAGACGATTGAGCCCTCCTTCCTCAGGTTTTTCCCCGAAGGTCAAAAAAGGGCTCCCACAACCTACCCATATCGATCCCTCGCTGTCCTCATATATATACCATATCCTATTAAAGCTGATGCTTGAAGAATCACCCGGGATGTTTTTAAAATGAGTGAATTTGCCTGTTTTTTCGTTGAGCATATCCAACCCGCCATAAGTGCCTACCCAAAGAATGCCGGTATGATCCCGCAAAAGGCAAAAAACAGTATCATTTGAAAGGCTGCCTGCATCGCGGACATCATGACGGAAGTGACGGAATTTGCTTTTAACGGGATCGAATTGATCAAGCCCCCCACCATAGGTCGCGGCCCAAATGATTCCGGAAGAGTCTATGATAAAATTCGGCACGCGGTCAAATGAAAGTGAATTATCATTTTGTTCTTCGTGATGGTAGGATACCAGGCCTGCCCCATCATAACGCTGCAAGCCTTTGAAGGCGGTCGAAAACCAGATATATCCCCAGGGATCCTGCTTAATATCCGTTATCGTGCCCCAAAAGCTGATACTACCGTAATTTTTATCGTGGACCAATACCGGATTAAGGCTCTGTTCCTGCGAAAGGCAATCAGTCTTCTGAAGAAGAAGGCAGATCACAGTAAAAATGCATAATGATATCTTCATGCCGCCGTTTAGATAACCGCTTATTGACTTATTAAATTCAATTCCTCACATCTTAATTATGCGGTCGGATGTCAAACCAAGACGCATATAAGATGAAAGAGAATTCAGGCAGGATGCTGCCATTCAGTAGTACAGAACACTAATTTATGCGCAACCAGCGAAAACGCAAGGCATTTAATAGGCTAATTATCCAATTATCGGACTATTTGAAATAAGAACAGGAGTGAAAACCAGCTCACCAGATGATCCCTTTTGCATCGGCATTTTTGAAGAGAAAGGAATAACCTGGCCATTTTTTGAGCTTAATACCACAATGATTGGTTCAAGAAATGGTATAGGGAAATCAGGAGAAGACTATAAGCCTAATTATTTCCCTCAATCTCTTTTAATCTTCTCATAGATACCACCAGGAAATTGAGAATAAAGCAAGCAATTATATTATTCGCAGACGACGAAAATAACTTGATAGAAGAGACTAACAATAGAAAAGATACGACAAGTAAAAGAAAGAAAAAATTGGACTAGGTTAACCAAAGACAAACACACAACAAACAAAAGAAAGAAAATCTATTTGACGATGCAGAAAGTGCAAACCGTGATTTTAGTGGGTTGTAGAGGAATTAGTGCCAGATTTGCATTATACAATAACTGCTATAAATATGTTCCCAGGCATCGTCATCAAAAATTAAGTGAATCCACAAAAATATCTATATAAATCCCCCTGGAAAAAATGTTCATCCAGTGGTATACGATAAAAGTTACGTTTGCCCCTCTGCGCTAAAGGGGGCCAATGGACAAGCGGGAACAAACCAGTACATCCCTCCCTGATCCAATCAATAAAATCTTTTTTTCTTTATACAGGGTTTTCAATGAGTCTTCTATTTCAGGCCCAGAAAGGAACGTTTGAAACATGGAGATCATTTTTTTAGCCGGACAGAATACGGAGCTCTTTAGGTAGGCTGAAAGGAAAAATGTCGTTGCTTGCTTGATTGTCAATTTCCGGGCCGCGGTTGCCAGCTCCAAGTGGGCTTCATGGAAGAAGTGATAAGGATAGCCTTCCTTACTTAGATATGGAACTCCTTTTTCTGGCATGACGAATGGGCCGCGATCAACAAGAAAATGATGCTGAAGTTCGGCGAGAGCCTGATAAGCAGGATCTTCTTGCAAACCACTTTTGGTTCCGATTTTCTTGCGCAGGTCTCCGGCTGTGATCTCGCCCTTGATTGAAAGCAGATCGTAAGCCTGGCGCGCATTGGAAGAGAGTTTTGGAAGTTGATTGTAAAGTCTTTCCCTTGTAACCAGGCGATAAAGAGCTGGAACCAATGTTTCATCTATGAGACAAATTCTTCGAGCAATCATATTTACTTCGATGGCCTGAAATGATTCCAATAAACCATTTGTAAATTCAATAGCTCTGCGTTGGCCTTCATCTTTTCCCCTGTTGTTTCCAGTACAAGCCTGATACATGCTTGCAAGCGGAATGCCTTTTGTTGACCAATACCGAAGGGCTATGCCTACAGATCTCAGAAAGCGCGAGGCTTGCGCCATCGTACTAATTGCAGGCTTCCCCATCAACCATAGCGATTTATTTTGTTTTACTTCAAAGCTGCCCAGATCGTAGCTGTCACCGTTGGTGATGAATTGCCCAAACCAGGATTTTTTAACATCCATAGTACTGAACTTGTTCGCAAAAGTAGATTATCTCAAAGGGAAAAAACTGCGATACCTTCGCACCATATTTTGATTTATTTAATAGAAGAGAAAGTGAAATGAATTATTGCTTATTATTTTTTTAACGTAACTTTCTCACCCGTCATTTATTGATTCGATTTACGAAGTCAGTCAGTTCAATTTATTATGATTCTAATTATTGCCTTCATCATCCTCTGGTATAGCTCTCTCTTTTGCCAAACATTCTTCCAACATCGGTATGCTGCACATGGAGCTTTCAAAATGAATAAATTTTACGAAAGGGTCTTTTACCTCCTTACCTATTTAACACAGGGACCTTCCTATTTAAGCCCGTCAGCTTATGCGATAATGCACCGTATGCACCATGCATATACGGATACTGAGCTCGATCCTCATTCCCCCTCCTTTTCAAAGAATGTTTTTGATATGATGTGGAAAACAAGGAGAATCTATACAGATATTTTTGATCGAAAAATTGCCATCGAAGAAAGGTTTCTAAAAAATATTCCCGTTTGGGAGGGTTTTGAAAAAATTGCGCATTCTAATTGGTCGCGCCTTGCCTGGGCAGGAATTTACATATTGTGTTTTGCGTGGTTTTCCACCAGCCTCTGGGTTTGGATACTCTTTCCATTCACATTGGTAATGGGTCCTTTACACGGAGCGATCATCAATTGGTATGCCCATAAATATGGCTATATTAATTTCAAACTAAAGAATACAGCACATAATCTTTTGCACGTTGATATTTTAATGCTTGGAGAATCCTATCACAATAATCATCATCAGTATCCATCCTCTTCAAACTTTGGTAACCGCTGGCACGAAATTGATCCTGTATACCCGGTTATTAAATTATTATCCTGGTTAAAGGTTATTACCCTGCAAAAATATACAAAGGCAGACTAGTCGATGCCGAACTTCTCCAATGTATTTCCCCATAGCTCGCTTGTAACGGAGGGCCTTCAATTAACATGAAGGATCTTGAAGGATTCGTTTGCCTGTCAGCCCGAAGGAAAATGGTATTCTCTAAACCATTAATATAAAAATTATGAGCAAACTCATACAAATGAGTAACAAAGAATACTTTGAAGTCTTTTTCAAGCAGGGCTTTAGTGATTTGCCTGATAATTTCATCTCCTTCCCTTTCGTTTGTAGCAGCAAAGGATTCATTGAAAAGCAACAGGGAGCCAGACATAATGTGGCCGTTAATTTTGCTCAATCTGCTAAGTTCTTCCGTTAGCAAATATCCGTACTGTATATCATTCGCTTCACCACTTACTTCTTTTACAAAACCTTTCGATCAAGTGAAGTTTTGTCCCAGAACTTACTGATAATTTCCCATCCAAAGGTGAGCTCACCCATCAGATCGCTCATTGATTTTCAATTCATAATACAAAATGGGTACATTCTATTATTTACCGATACAGAAAGTGAAAACCGTTGATTCTAGTGGGTTTTACTGAAATTAGTGACAGATTAGTCACTGATTTTTGGATGTTTTCCTCAAACTCTTGATGTTCTATTTTTTCGCTTAATCATCCAGTGTAAAGCAATGCATGGTGCTAGAAATAAAAACGCAAGTATAATCCTCAAGGTTGAGAAAAAAGACAAAGTTAAATTTCCAATTTCATCGTCATTTATTTTAAACATTCTTTCTATCCAGGACATCAACCAGGTATTCCAAAATAAAATGGTTGCGATAAAATAGAAAATTCCAAACGCAACTCCTACAATAAATGTCTTAAACAGAAAGTTTCTAAAAAAGATTATTTTTTCTATTTCCATGGTTTTTAGTTTTGTGTGTGAATAATTATCCAAATCTCTTTCATTTCATCGATTAAATGATATTCGTAGCAGGGAGAACGAAAATACGCATCGTAGATCCCAGATTTCACGGTAAGCTGTCACTTCTCAATCCAGAAAGTAAGAAAAGGACTCTTGGTAGAGATTTCAAAGGAAATTAGTAAGAGATTAGTGATAAGAAATTACGGATTTTATAAACATAGAATTGTAAAAGCGCATACTCATAAAGCAGCAAATTAAAGATGTATCAGGGATTTGCTCTCATGGCTGTACATGTAATTGAACAATAAACTCACTTCCTTAGCTTTGTTTTGTGTCCACCTTTATTTCACCCCCATGCGCTTTAGCAATATCATAGGTGATGCGTGTTATATCAGCCGTAAAATCTTTTGTTCTGCCGGCATAATCCATATACTACAGTATAATGTAACCACCTGGATAAGCGGAGCTGAGGGCCAACTGATGGCCCGATAAAAAATTTATGCACAATTTATACGATACCGCACTATTCAACCGTTCCTTTTGAAGATCAAATCCAATCCAATATTTATGGAATACTCAATCTACGGAGACAGCGTCACCATCGATCCGGGCGGTAGATATATTGGCAGCATTTTTCAATTTACCGGCAGGAACCTTCCGAGGCTTGGACTTCCGGATAACTTTTTTTTCCAGATGCCAGACAAATTTGCCTTTCATGTGGAGGAAAACATAGACCAGGACGCACAACTCATCAATACACTTCCCATAACCAATGGCATGTGTGCGCTGATGCACTACTTACGCGAATGGATACATAGTGCAGGATAGACCATCAATCTACCAGACAATGTGTATTAGATGAGTTGGGCTGAATTGTAATGTGGTGACCTAATTTTTTACATTCGGAGCGTTTATCCATCACAGTCATAACTGTCAGTTTTCAAAGTATTAGAGAAGCGTTAATGAGTCCCGTAATAAGCTTGCGCACTGCAAGTAACGACAAAATACAAACGCAAGTTAATGATGGTCCTCCTATGAATGAATGATGGTATTAGTTAGAAGTGAGTACAATTCATCCGTGCCCTAAAAAACTAGGTTTCATTTCCTTGCAAAATTTATTATTGGTCATTTAAAGCTACAAATTTCTATTTACCTCATCCTCCTATTAGTGGTCAAAAATGCCACAAGTATTTATTAAAGTTTGATAGATAAGTCAGCCACACACTCGTTAAAAGTAATTGTCTTACAAGGACCAAAGAGTGGTCTGACTTAATTGTATTATAGGTGGATAGAAATTCATGTTTAAATGACTCCTTTTTGATACTCAATTTTGTTTATCCAGACAGATCTTATTTTCGAAAGAAGCTTCCTGGCAATTCTTACGATGGCTCTTTTCCCACCCATTCTCATTTTTAAATCAGCATATGCTTTAGTCATTGCGGGATCCGTTCTGATGACAATCCAGGCCGCTTCTACCAGTAAACTTCTCAATCGCCTATGCTTCCTTCCAGTTAGGTTTCCCTGATGAATGTTTTCTCCAGTTGAAAACTGTGATGGATAAAATCCAACAAAGGAATTAAGTCGTTCAAAAGTTGAAAATCTTTTCATATCATCAATTTCCGTGACTAGTGATGCTGCTGTTATAGCTCCAATACCCGGAATAGTTAGTAAACAATTTGCAATTGCAGCATACCTGTGTTTTTTCAACAAATTCCTGATATCTTTTAGTACAGCAAGCTTTTGCCGGCGGATGATTTCGGCCATCAATACCTGATGCCGAAGCGCAAGGGTAGCTGATATATTTTTTAGCTCAAGCTGGTTCAGCCACTGGATAAAGTAATTGCTCCAGTTGCATTTGGCGAAGTTTTCAGGCAGGCTAATACCTAACTGATATAATAAGCCTTTGATGCGATTCTTTGCCCTGGTTAAATCGCTATTGAATCGTTCATTGCAGCGAACCAATTGTCGGTCCGCCTCAAGTTCAGCATCTGGTATGTGATTGGGCTGAAGCATACCAGCCTGCAAACCTTGCGCTATGCGCCTAGAATCATTTTTATCTGTTTTATTTTTTATGCCCTTATCGGTTTGGGGAATGTCTGCTGCATTCACCACAATGCAATTGATATTATTTTGTATGAGTTCCCTTTGGATCCAATACCCGCAAAAGCCCGATTCATAAGCACAACTAAAGGTTGCGCCTGGATAGGAATTAAATAAAAATGATTGAAGTGCTTCAACGGAAGGAGGCTGATTGAAGCTTCTCAGATACTGATTATCCATGTACACAGAGATATTCCAGCTCTTGAGATGGACATCGATCCCAACATAAATGGTGTGTCCGCTGAAATCAAGTTTTTGATTTACCTTTATCATGGTCTTAGATTTAGAATATTTAGTACAAAATATTGTGGCACTCGACCACTTCTAATCTAAGACCATTTTTCATTTACATAGATACTCGTTAGATCGCTCCTTTTCGAGCAATACGAATTTCACAAACGAGGACCATTTAAGGTCAATATACGTCTCGGCTATAGATCCCGGGGATGCGGAAAAAGGCTGGTTCGTCTGTTGACAATCGCCGGTTGCATTGTTCATGATCTGTCCGCTGCTATCCACTTTCAACAAAAACCCATTTGTAAAGGAAGCATTTCCCGGATGCGTCGTGTCTGCTTTACCAATGATCAGAAATCCGGTTCCCTGCTGATGTATATTTTCCGGCGTGTGGTTATCCATCGATTCGAAATTCCTGGACCAGGATGCCTTTCCCGATCTGTCGAACCGGGCGATAGTCAGTTTGTAGATTCCGTTCACACTGGCTTTGCCACACAAAACGAAATTATAATTAGTGGTCATCGCAAGCGTAGGTGGAGACAGGTATGGGAAGTAATCTCAACCGCCGGGTATCATCATTTCTCCTTTTAACATAATCGACTCAATCCGATGACCCTTCTTTTTAAATTCTGAGCTAACGTTTTAGCTTCTTTACGCCGTTGTTGATGAACAGCCACATCAGCGTTTGCAGATTGGTGACTTTGCTTAGTACTACTAACAACGGTAGTAATACAGCTTACTCCTAATTGAAGAGACTCAGAGGAATAGAGTTGCCTATCGCCGCATATCCTGCCGCATTAGGATGAACATAATCACCTGTCCAGTTGCTCCTGATCCGTAGCGGGTTGGTTGCCGGGTCTTTCACTACGGCTTCAAAGTCGAGCACAGCATCAAAATTCCCCGCAGTGCGGATCCAGGTATTCACTTCCTGGCGGGTGGCCTCATTCACTACACTGTACTTGGTGGAGTTACCAATGGGGAGCAATGTTGCGCCATAGACTTTGATACCTGCAGCATGCGCCTGGGCTACCAGTGAGGCGTACGCCCCGGTAATAGTGACTGCGGTAGCATGTTCGTAAGAGATGTCGTTGATACCCTCGAGCAGGATAACATATTTAACGTTTGGCCGGGCCAGCACATCATCTGCAAAACGGTGTACGCCTGATGGGCCTGCAAGGTCCGAAGATACTACCCTGTTGGAGCCGATGCCCATATTAATTACAGAGAATGGTGCACCCGAGGGCAGTGCAGGCAGGCGGTTGGAAAGTATGTCGGGCCAGGTGCCATTGGCATTGTTGGCAGCAGCAGCTCCATCAGTAATTGAATTGCCAAAGGTTACGGCGACCTGGCTTGTTTCCGGAGCCCACACCTGCAGGCCTGATACAATCAAAACCTGAGTGGTAGTATTGGTAAAGCTTGCAAGTGGCAGCGTTGCTGAGGCAGTAAAGTTGCCTGTTTTTGAGATATAGCTGGTATGCAGCCCTGTGGGATGGAAGGTAGTGGGCCTGAAGCTTCCCGGAATGTAAACACTAACAGCAACTGTTACATGCTGTGCAATCGTAAGAGTAACGGAATCACTCCATATTTGTGCACCTGGCGCAAGGGTAACGCCGGGCTGCCCGCCAAACGTCAAAGCCCGGTCGCTGCTGGCGACAATTGAATTGTTCGTAGAACGAAGTGCCACATGAACGGCGCCCACAACCAGGGTATTCGTTGCAAACTTGTTCGTCAGCAGTACCCTTGCCTGCGTGCCGCCGAGTTTGGAAAAGATATTGAGTCTATATGTTTGTTTGTTGAAAGACGGGGTGGCCTGGGTAGTTCCGTTCACTTTTGTTGACAGGAAGGACGCTGCCCAACTGTCCACCCACTTTCCGGCGGATTCCAGCGCCATTGTACCGGCAACATTTTTAGAAATGGAACGAGCCTCTTCTTTTACATCTTTTTTACAGGCTCCCAAAATTGCAATGGAGAATAAGACAACTGCCAGAGCGGCTGTTTTATTTGCATGAAAGGTTTGCATTATGTTGGTTTTAATAACGGTTTAATTGTTGACCGGCAATGCTCTTTCCAGTTTTAAAAGGGGTTGATTACATAGATGCACAGGATCCTTTCAGGGAGAATTTAAAGGTTACCATCTTGGGGATAATAAAGGTACTTTTTGTTTATCATATTGTAAGGTAGATTTTCTTTAGCAATAACCGCTAACGGCCGAGGCCGCCGCAGTGCTAGCATTTTATCAATATATAGCACCGGATCCCCAGTCATCGTTGACCATCAGTATAAATCCGCCGTCCGGTGCCGTGACTTCATCCGCAACCCGCGCCTCCATACGACCATAGTTTCCCAAATCCAACTGTGACGAGGAAAGAATATTTCCGGAGTCATCGATTTTGATTGTAAGCTCCCCCTATTTTCGGACCACTAGTAATTAGAGCTTTCGCATTTTCTCGAGTTATATGTAAGTACCCATCATCTCCCCATCAAAACATCAAAATCCATGAAATTAAAAAGTAGTACCCGGATTAGGCACAACAATTCGTCTACTAAAGGCAACTAAAGTAAACTAAAAGCAAACAAATCCCCGTGAGAATGAAGGAGTACTGAATTTACCCCGCGTCAAATGCGCATCACTGTTAGTGGGGTCACTTTCCGATACAAAACTTACTAAAAATATAGTCCAACTGGTCCTCATTGGTGATCTCTCCTGTGATTTCTCCCAATGCTTGGAGACATCGACGGATGTCGGCAGACAACAGGTCTCCGGGTAACCTGGCATCGAGCCCTTTCCGGATATCCATTAACGATAGTTCAACTTCACGGAGAGCTTCCACATGGCGGGTATTGGTGACGATCGTGCCCTCACGGGGAATCTGTCCAGACCATACCTTGCTCACGAGGGCTTTCTTCAATTCATCCAATCCGGTTCCTTGTTTTGCAGAAATGTAAATTAGATGATCGATGGTCGATGATCGATGGTCGGCCGGTTTCCGATGATCGATGGTCGATGATCGATGGTCGTCAGGTGAAATGTCAATTTTATTGATTACATAGAGCATCTTGTCATTTATCTCATTCTTTCTGAACTGTTTTCGATCATCGATCATCGACCATCGATCATCGATCACCGACCATCGACTATCGTCAGACGCATCCAAAAGCATTATCACAATATCTGCCTGCTCCATTTTTTCCCGGCTTTTTTCCATCCCCAGATTCTCAATAAAATCTGCACTGTGCTCGCGTATGCCTGCGGTGTCGATCAGGCGGAAAATGATGCCATCAATATTGATCATCTCTTCGATGGTGTCGCGCGTGGTGCCGGCAATTTCACTGACGATGGCACGGTTTTCATTCAACAGGGCATTGAGTAATGTGCTTTTCCCTGCATTGGGTTTACCGATAATGGCTACCTGCACGCCATTTCGAATCACATTGCCGAGTTTGAATGATTGGAGCAAATCGCGGGTGGTTTTTTCCGCCTCATCAATCAATGCATAAAACTGTCCGCGGTCTGCAAACTCTACGTCCTCCTGCGCAAAATCGAGCTCCAGTTCGATCAGTGCGGAAAACTTCAGCATCCTCTCCCTCAATTCCTTTAAATGATGTGAAAATCCGCCCCGCATGGTATTCAGTGCGGCTATCTTTGAGGCTTCGGAATTGCTGGCGATTAAATCAGCCACGGCTTCGGCCTGAGCAAGGTCAAGCTTGCCATTCAAAAATGCGCGCTGTGTGAATTCTCCCGGCCGCGCCAGCCTTGCGCCTTTTTTAATGCATGCGTGCAGGATCTGCTCCTGGATATATGGCGAGCCATGCCCGGAAATTTCAACAACATCTTCGCCAGTGTATGATTTGGGAGATTTATATATTGAGAGAACGACTTCGTCGATGTTTTCGCCTTTGTCTGCGAGCATGCCGACATGCATGGTATGGCTGGGTTGCGCAGAGATTTTTTTTGATGGAAAGAGGGCATCAATGATTTCGAAGGTTTTTTTTCCGCTGAGCCTGATCACGGCGATGGCGCCGATGCCCGGCGGGGTGGCCAGGGCCACGATGGTATCATCCCAGCCGGAAAGTTTTGAAGACATGGCTCAAACTTACAAAAGTCTCTGTTTTTTTCACGCAGAGACATGCAGAGTTAGGAGGAGACGCAGAGAGTCCCTGCGCCTCTGCTTCATCCGCGTCTCCGCGTGAAAAAAAATCCCTCACCGCAATCGGAGAGGGACTTACTGTTTTTTTACCTTCAAAACTTCTAAATAAGTAGGGCTCACTGTTGTTCAAGCCTGAACTTAATCGGCTGTTTCTTATATGACTTTACCTGGCGGCCATTCTGCACCGCAGGAGTCCACTTACCACTCTTCCTGATTACACGCACCGCTTCATCCTTTAATTCCTGGGGACCAGCGATGGCTTCCACATCACTTACATTTCCTTCTTTGTCCACGATGAACTGAACAATGACATCACCCTGGATTTCGTTGTTCACGGCTTCTTCAGGATAGTGCAGGGTCTTGTTCAGATAGCGCATCCAGGCTGCCATACCACCGGGATATTCTGATTCGATTTCCACCTTTGTGAAGGTCTTATCATAATCTTCCTTCGGCGCTTCGGTAACTCCCTTGTTATCAGAAACAGGAGGAGCTGTGATGCCTTCATCCTTGATTCCTTCCTGGTTCACCGTACCAATCTTGGTATCTTCCAGTTTTTCCTGTTCTGGTGGCTTATCTTCTTTCTTCACTTCCTCATCCTTCACAATTTTTGGAGGGGTAAATTTTGCCATCTCGATCTTGGGCGGCTCCACTTTTGGAGGTGGGGGTGGCGGTGGTTCGTCTTTCTTATCTGCCACTTTCTCGAGCTCCACATCCTGCACGATCATGGCCTTCTTCTTTTCCGGCCCCTTCAGGTTACTGAGTGCATAGCCTGCGAATAGAAGTGCCACAACCGCGGCTGTGCCAATCAGAGCCTTGATGAGACGGCTATTATACGTCTTCCTCAGGTCATAAGCACCATATTCCTTGTTCCTGCCATCGAAGATGATGTCCAGCACGTCGGCGCTTAATATTTTATTTACTTCCATGATGAATGGTTTTATTCAGCATCTGTTTGAAAAATCAACTATTTAATTCCGTTGGCCTGTTCTGTTTTCTGGATCAGGTCAGCTTCATAAGGAGAAACATTATCAACCAGTGCATATCGCTTTACACCGTCGATGGTCATTTCGTCCAATATATTCACGGTATTCTTGTAGGTACAGTCCTTGCTTGGCTTAAGCACTACGACAAAATCGGCGGTATCCGTTTTCCTTTTCTTCTCAAGGATCACATCCCGGATGCCTTTAAAAGTGGAGCCCTGCAGTTTGGCAGGATCGATCCCCTCATAATAATAGATATTGTCGCTCCTGCCCAGCATGATGGTAAGGACCGCAGATTGCTTTTACCTTATTTTGTTCTTCCGGTTTATCTACATCTTTGGGAAGATTGATCTTCATCGCCGTCGGCTGACTCACGGTGGTGGTGAAGATAAAAAAGGTGATGAGCAGGAAGCCCAAATCCACCATGGGCGTAAGGTCTACGCGGGTAGACAGTTTCTTACCCTTCTTAACGCCCGGGCCCTTTTTATGGCCCCCGCCTGAGGTATCTAGTTCTGCCATTGAATTGGTCTTTTAAATTTAATAAATTAATTTCTAATCCATTCTATCCGCCTGCTCTGCCCGACATATTCTTCTTATACAGCTCGGTTCCTACAGGCACTGAGGCCGGATTGGTGACCACCTGGAATTTCATTTCGTCATTCTTAAGGAACGCATTCTTCACGCCCTGGAAAGCCGTGTACATCGACGCATTGTCACCCTTAACTATGATATTCATTTTGGTTCCTGAAAAAGCGGTCTTCGCTGCGCCGACCCATACAGCCAGTTCATTATTTGCGCTATCCACGGGTATGCCTGGAATGGACTCCGGCTTGATTTCATCCGGCGAATGTTGCAGATAAGATTTCAGCATATTGAAAGGAACCCCGATATATGATGAAGGCTTGTTGGCAAAATTGGCCTTTTCAGCATCCGTAAGTCCCAGGGCTTTGGTTGTATTCACTGCGTCGATCATGTCCGCCTTCTGGGCCTTGTTATTATCTGAAACAGACAGGTAAACCTTATTGTTTTTATCGATGGTGATCAGCAATACGTCCTTTTCCGGTGCAATCTTGGTCTGCACGGAACTGGGTGTGTTTACCGCCAAGGCATCTGCTGGCTTGAACTTTGCCGTCAGGATGAAAAAAGACAGGAGCAGGAAGGCCACATCACACATCGCGGTCATATCGATGGTCGTGCTCTTTCTTGGTAATTTAACTTTAGGCATCGCTAAATGATTGTTTGATTAAAGATTCAAAACCCGTGTTTTTCCACATCATTTGCTGAAGAAAAACCATTTTGAAACCCTGATTATTTGTACAGGGAGGCAAAGCTCTGGGTCAGCGTGAATCCGCTTTCGTCGATACCGTAGGTAATTCCGTCAATCCTTGTAGTAAATACGTTGTACATGATGATGGCAATGGCTGAAGTACCGATACCAAGGGCCGTATTATACAAGGCTTCAGAAATACCCTGAGAGAGTTTTTGAGCAGCTTCACCACCACCACTGTCACCAAGGGCGGAGAATGAGCGGATCATCCCGATAACCGTTCCGAGCAGTCCCATCAGGGTTGCAACTGAGGCGATAGTAGAAAGGAAGACCAGATTTTTTTCAAGCATAGGCAGTTCCAGCGCAGTGGCTTCTTCCACTTCTTTCTGAATGGCGAGCACTTTCTGATCTGTATCCAATTCTGTATTGCCGATCATTTCCTTGTACTTACGCAAACCAGCTTTCATCACATTGCCGACACTTCCTTTTTGTTTGTCGCATTCAGCAATGGCGCCATCCACATTCTTGTTGGCCAAGATGATATTGAACTTTACGGATGAATTCAGCAATATTTCCACTCCCGGTTGCTTTGGAAATGGTCAAAAAACGTTCGATCACGAAAGTTAATACAGTGAGCAGTGCCCCGAGCAGGATGGGAACGATGATACCTCCAAGATACATACGGGGAAAACCGCCTTTTGGTCCTTCCTGGTTTGGCCAGAAACCACCTTCCGGATCGGGATGTGTGAAATTGCTATTTGCTCCAATAATATAACGCCAGATTATATATCCTGAGATGATACAAAGCAATGGCGCAAGCCACGAAATTGAATTGCTTTTTTTCTTCGGTTGAACAGAAGTAGAACTTTTAGCAACCGTTGCAGTTGGTCTTGTTTCAGCCATGATCGTTTGTTTTTAGTGTTTAAAAATTTGAAGTATGTAATAGCTAAAAATGAACAATTCTAATGAAAAATAAATTCAATAGGATGACTGGATGCCAAAATAATTTTAGTAGGGCACACAATATAGGAAATTTATTAAATGCCAAGATCAAATTAAATCTTTGATCAAAAAAAAATCGTTGATTTTTAGCGCCTTCCGGGGAGTACAGTTCTTAGATATCTAATCAAGGACAAGTCAAAAAAACGGGCCAAAATGCCAGGGCCCGGTATGGTGGTTATTCATATCTTAATGCCTCAATAGGATTCAATCGGGAAGCTTTAAGGGAAGGATAAATTCCGGCCAGCAGACCGACGACAGTACACAAGAAAAATACCGAGTATCAGCCATAGCCAGGGAATAACAAAACCGGTATTGAGTACGATGGCAAATGAATTGCCTACAATCACTCCCAATACAATTCCAAAAGCGGCTCCGAGCAGACTAATGATGATGGATTCGTATAAGAATTGCAGTCTGATGCTTCTTTTCTGGCCCCCGATAGCCTTTACCAGGCCAATTTCCTTGGTTCTTTCGGTCACGGCAACCAGCATGATATTCATTAAACCCACGGCGGCGCCAAGCAGGGTTATGCCTCCGATCACGACTGCGCTAATCGTAACAAAACTGAGGTTCTTCAACAATTCTTCCACGAAGCGGTCACTCTTATCAATGACGAAATTATCCGCTTCCGTGGTGGTCAGCCGGCGGATCGGCCTGAAGATGCCTGAAGCTTCGCCAATGGCGGCATCCACCATCCTCACATCAGGCACTTTGACCTGGATGAAGAAGGAAGCGCCTGAAGAAGCAAAAAACCGGCGAACATTATTATAAGAAGTCAGGATCATATTGTCCCAGCTTCTGCCAAGGGTGGAGCCCTTTGGATCCATGGTTCCCACAATACGATAGGGAATTCCATTCACTTTAATGACCTGGTCAAGGGCCTTTTCCGGCTTTGATCCAAAAAACCTTCTCACGATGTCAGATCCGATCATGCATACATTCCTTCCTGTCTGTACATCCAGGTCATTCATGTTCCGGCCCCCTGAAAGGGTGAATCCATTGAGCTCGGCATAATGCTCATCTCCTCCATTTATCCATACCGTGGGTGTGGTCTTTTTCTGACCCATAGACACCACCGCATCATTTGTGCCACGGAGGCTTAGCGAAACTTTGGAAGGAAAATGATAATTTTTTTTGAATGATTCTGCCTGCTCTTTGGTGATGATCTTCTTCGTGTTGGATATCTTTTCTTTCAGCCCTTTTTTCCCTTTCTTGACTTCATCCCTGCCTCCGTGGAAAAAATTAAAATCCTTGTAATGCAGCATGAAGCCATTGGCGCCCATGCTCGCGAAGCTTTCCGTGAATTTCTGCTTCATCGCTTCAATGGCCGTATTGATGCCGACCAGTGCCATGATGCCAAAAGCGATGATGGCCACAGTGATGCCTGTGCGAAGTTTGTTGCTGCGGACAGTGCGGAAAGCAAGGGAAAGAATATCGCTGAGCCTCATAATCGAAAATCTAGTCCACTAAATTAGTCAATCCCATACGAATTCCAATGCTTTCGAAGGTTGGCATTTGCCGCTTGTCATTCTGCGATGGTCGATGATCGATGGTCGATGGTGGATGATCGATGGTCGGTGGTTGATTATGAATAACAGTTGTAAATGAGGAATTGAATAGTGAATTTCTTCCGAAAATATCTAGCAGCCCCTTCCATTATATACTGATTGCACTAAATTTGGACCCCCTAATAGGACGGCCATCTGTCATCTGTCATCTGTCATCTGTCATCGACCATCGATCATCGATCATCGATCAACGATACGCCCCTACACATAAATCATGTAAAGCCTTTCAATGAGCCATTGTGGGAAGATGCCGAGCAGAATGATTAGGATGGCGACCAGGATCAACAGGCCTTTAAATGCGGGAGAAACATCCTGCATCCTGTTTTCACCTTCACGGAAATACATGGCCTGGATCACCCGAAAATAGTAATAGATGCTGATGGCTGCGCAAAGCACGGCGAATATGACAAGCCATAAATAGTTACCCGACTGGAGTGCAGCAGCCAGCATATAATATTTGGCAAAAAAGCCGGCTGTCAATGGAATTCCGGCAAGGGAAAGCAGGAAGATAGTATTCAATGCGGCCAGTACCGGGTGGTGACGGGCAAGTCCATTGAAGCCTTCAAAAGTGTAGTCCTTCATCTTGATCAGGATCGCAAAAATGCCGACCGTCGCCAGGCTGTAGGCTGCTGCGTACAGGATGATGCCTTCCTTGGCCATCGTATTTAATGTAAGGAGGGCAAATAGCATAAATCCTGCCTGGGCGATGCTTGAATAAGCGAGCATTCTTTTCACGCTTTGCTGAAATACGGCTGTCAGGTTTCCGATAAATAAAGTAGCCGCCGTGGTGATAGCGATAAAGATCTGCCACTGGGGCTTGATATCGGCAAAAGAATCTCCAAACAACCTTATAAATGCGATAAATACGGCAGCTTTTACAACGGTAGCCATGAACGACGTGAAAACCGTAGGAGCACCGTCATATACATCCGGGGTCCAGAAATGGAATGGCGCTGCCGAGACCTTAAAAGACATCGACACCATGATGAGGATCAGTCCTACCATCGTCAACGGTGAACCAGCCGATTTTCCAATGGCCAGTTCATCTATCATAAAACTGCCCTTCTCGCTTCCTCCATATAGGAAGGCAATGCCCAACAGCATGATGCCCGTCGAAAAAGCGCCCATGAGCAAATATTTGAGGGAAGCCTCATTGCTTTTCAAATTCCGCTTGTCACTTCCCGTTAAAATATAAAGTGGAATGGAAATGATTTCAATGCCCAGGAAAAGCATGAGCAGGGTATTGAAAGAGCTGGTGATGCCTATACCGCAAAGCACAAAGAAAATGAGCGCATAGTATTCACCGGGATTCGCGCCCACTTTTTCAATATCACTTCCTGAAAGCAGGAAGTAGATCAATGTTATTCCAAAGGCGATGCAATTGAAAAGCAACCCAAAGGAATCAAAGTAGAGCATGTTATGTGTATCAATGGCCAGGTGGAATCCCAGCATATCAAGGATATTGACCAAGAGCAGGACCATCGCGCCCAATGCAGCAAGCACCCTGAGCATGGCGTGCTTCTTTACAAAAGCTCCGCCAAACATCATGATGATTCCCCAGATCGCCGAAAATAAAATTGCATTCATATCTGCTTCGTACGCGATTTATTGTTTGTAATTCATTCTTGTCAGGATAGCATCTACAGTACCCTGTGTCAATTCGAAAACCGGCTTCGGATAAAGTCCCAAAGCAAGGATAAGGACGACAATCACCACGAGCATGGCTTTCTCATTCCACAAAATATCCCTTGCATTCGTAGTCAATGCATTTGTATTGCCAAAAAACACTTTTTGAATCATGTTCAGCATATATACTGCCGACAGGATGATACTGATGGCTGCCGTTGCTGTAAAAACGATATTGTATTTGGTGGAGGTAGAACTAAATACTCCATTGAACATGGTGAATTCACCTATGAATGCATTCGTCAGGGGCAATGCCACATTGGCGAGTGCAATCACCACGAGGAGCATGGCAAGGTTTGGTGCTTTCACCGCAAGCCCACCCAATTCAGAAATTTTTCTTGTATGGAATTGTCTTTCGATCAGGTCCACCACAATCCATAGTCCAATGATATTGATGCCATGGCTGAACATCTGAAAGATGACACCCTGCAGTCCCAATTCAGTGGTTGCAAAAACGGCCAGGCCCATCAGGCCAATATGAGCAATGGAAGAATACGCGACAAGTCTTTTCAGGTCATCCTGCCGAATCGCGATCAGCGATGCGTAAAGCATACCGGTGATGCATAGCGCTGAAGCGGTATCGCCCCAGGCCCAGGTTCCCACTGGAAGCACTGGAGCCATCCAGCGGATCAGGCCCAATACCCCCATTTTAACCATGATCCCACTCAGCACCATGGTCGTGGCAGTTGGGGATTGCTCGTAGGTATCTGGCTGCCAGGTATGGAAGGGGAAGATGGGCATTTTGATCGCAAATGCAATAAAGAAAAGCCAGAACAACCAGTTCTGGTCCTGCGAAGGAATGCTTTGTCCGAGTAAATAAAAAGAATGGATACTGAAAGAGTGATCCCTGGTATGAAAATATAACCAGATGATTCCTACCAGCATCAGCAGGGAACCCGTAAATGTGTAGATGAAAAATTTGAATGTGGCAGCGATTCGTTTTTCACCTCCCCATTGTGAGCATAGAAAATAAACCGGGATCAATGCCAACTCCCAGAAGAAATAAAACAACAGGGCGTCCATAGCAAGAAAAACACCCATCAATCCTGCCTGGGAAAGGAGCATGAGGGCATAAAAATTTTTCGCATTCCGGTATTCATCTTTCCAGGTGGCAATGAAAATAACAGGAAATGAAATAGCAGTCAGCAGGCAGAGCACCTGACCCATGCCGTCAAGGGCAACCGTAAACCTGCAATTCAATGAAGAGATCCAGGCCAGGTCAAGCTTCAGGTGAGGATCGGCAGCAGGGAGAGCCAACCCTGTCAGGGAAACGGCAAGTGTTAATATCGATGCAAACAATGACCAGGATCTGGCAGCATCAGACTGCCGGATAAAAAATCCAGCCAGGCCGGCTACCAATGGAATGCATATGAGCAAAAGAGGAATCATAAACTATCCTGCGAATTTTTCCGCAGACCCGGGATTTATTTTTTCAAAAACAATTGAACCAAAAAGAAAATAACCAACCCAATCACCATCATCAATACATAACCGCCCACCTGACCGCTCTGGAGCAATCGGATTTGGCGGCTTCCGTATTGAACTGCCCTGCCCACTCCATTTACCATCCAGTCAATGATGGATTTCTCCACCACATTGTTCAGGAATTTCGCAAATGCATTCAAGGGCCTCACGAAGATGGCATCATATAATTCATCGATATACCATTTGTTCTGGAGAATTTTTCCAAACCCCTTCGCCTCCCCAAGATCAGGATTCCGGCTATAACGCCTCCATGCCGCCAGGATGGCGATCAATGCAAGTCCGACAGAAACTGCCATGAGCAGTAATTCGGGCGCTTCCTTACCTTCATGGGCAACCGAAGTTAAAGCCGCAGATCCTGCGAATACAGGTTCCAGGAATTGTTCGAGTACATGTGCATGTGCAGCAAAGGCCGTGGGAATGCCTACAAAACCACCAATGGTAGCAAGGATCGCAAGGACGATCAAAGGGATTGTCATGGCAGCCGGGCTTTCATGCAAATGATGCTCCTGGTCCGCTGTGCCCCGGAATTTTCCAAGGAAAGTCGTGGCATAGAGGCGGAACATATAGAACGCGGTCATGAAAGCGCCTGCCACGCCTAAAACAAAGTAGATCGGATTTTTGGCATATGCTGCAGACAGGATCTCGTCTTTGGAAAAGAAACCTGAAAATGGCGGAATCCCGGAAATCGCGAGGCAACCCACCAGGAAAGTAAAATGAGTGATGGGTAAATATTTTTTCAGTCCTCCCATATGCCGGATATCCTGCTCATTGTGGATGGCATGGATCACCGAGCCGGCGCAGAGGAAAAGCAGGGCTTTGAAGAATGCATGGGTCATGACATGGAATACCGCTCCAGTATATGCGCCAACGCCCAATCCGAGAAACATATAACCCAATTGGCTAACCGTAGAATAGGCCAAAACTTTTTTGATATCATTCTGTTTAAGGGCAATCGATGCAGCGAGCAATACGGTGGCCAGTCCAGTGATGGCCACGACAGTTTGTGAAATCGGTGCCAGGGTATACATGATATTGCTTCGGGCAATCATGTAAATACCTGCTGTCACCATGGTCGCTGCATGGATGAGGGCTGATACGGGTGTCGGTCCGGCCATGGCATCAGGTAGCCAGGTATATAATGGGATTTGTGCGGATTTGCCCGTGGCGCCAACAAAAAGTAAAAGTGTAATCCCTGTGATTGCACCTATTTTTACTGATGAAGCATGGGAAAATACTTCTGCAAAATTGGATGATTTGAATTCGGCGAAGATCCAGAAAATGGCCAGCAGGAAGCCAAGATCACCGATCCTGTTCATGATAAAAGCCTTTCTTGCCGCATATCCATAGTCTAGATTTTTGAACCAATACCCGATCAACAAATAAGAACATAGTCCAACACCTTCCCAGCCAATAAACATGATCACAAAATTGGCACCCATCACCAGGATCAGCATTGAAAAAACAAATAAGTTTAGGTAAGAAAAATAACGGGCATACTGATTCGGCTGCTCTTCATACATGTATGCGACCGAATAGAGGTGAATGAGAAACCCTACTCCCGTGATAATGAGCAAAAACAAAATGGACAGCTGGTCAATTTGAAAGGCAAATGGAACGGAAATTGATTTGGTTTGAATAAAGGGAAAGAGGTTGACTATCATAGGCCCGGCGTCCTGCTTGCGCAGTTCCATGAAGATGATCAGGCTTAGAATAAATGAACCCAGGATCACCGCCGTTCCAATGATTCCCGATAATGATTTTGACAGCTGATTTCTGAACAAGCCGATAAACAGAAATCCGGCTAATGGAAGCAAAGGGACCAGGGAAATCAATATGCTCATACTATTTGTCATACTTTATGCTAAAGATTCAAGGCTCAAGGTTCAAGGAATAAGATTCATGACTCAAGGCTCAAGGCCAAATAATATTGTTTCAGTTCCTAATTCTATTTTTCGACCAGTATCTTGCATCCCCCCCCTTTCCTTGTATCTTGTATCTTGTATCTTGTTCCTTGTTCTTGTTCCTTGTTTCTTGTTTCTTGTTCCTTGTTCCTTGATCCTTGTTCCTTGTCTCTTATTTCATTCTCCGCCATTAATGTTTTAACCTGTTCAGGAAATTCACATCCACCGAATGGGTATTCCTATATAACATAGCGATGATGGCCAGACCTACGCTTACTTCTGCTGCAGCCACAACCATAATAAAGAAGACGAATATTTGTCCGTCGATCCCTGCATTGGGATTAACAGCAAACATGTTCTGGTTATGCATTTTTGAAAAGGCGACGAGCAGGAGGTTCACCGCATTCAGCATCAGTTCCACACACATGAAAATGATAATTGCATTTCTGCGCGTGAGCACACCAGCCACGCCAATGCAGAACAAGGCAATTGCAAGAAATATGTAATAGTTGATTGGCATATGGCGGCCCCTCCCAACCTCCCCCAAAAGGGGAGGAGATTTTATGAATTAATATTTGTCTTCAATTTGACATCTTTATCTGCATTAAGTTCTCTAAAGCCCCTCCATTGGAGGGGTTTGGGGAGGCCTAATCCTTCTTTCCTATCACTACTGCTCCCACCATCGCACTCAAAAACAACACACTGCTTATTTCAAAAGGAATCACATAATCATTGAACAGGGCAAGTCCCAAATTATGGATCAACCCGATATTTCCCGATCCGGCGCCTGCGACCTGGTCCTTGAGGTCAGCATCTTTCAATGCAGCAACCAATACCAGCAACAATGTACCTCCTGCAATCACGCCAGCCATTTTGAGCCATTTATGCTTTTGTGGTTCAGTATCCGCGTTGAGGTTCATGAGCATAATCACAAAGAGAAACAGTACCATGATCGCCCCCGCATATACAATCAGGTTGACAATAGCCAGAAATTGTGCATTCAATAAAATATAGTGACCGGAAATCGTGAAAAAAACAATAATCAGCCAAAGAACGCTGTGAATCGGGTTCTTGCTAACCACGACCATAATGGCACTGAAGATGGCGACAATACTTAAAAACCAGAACAATATTTGTGTGGTTCCCATGAACGCAGTTGGTTGTTTTATTTGCTATACTTTCTCACGCAATCCTTTTGCCCTGGCGAATGCTTCGGGGTCGGTTTTAGGATCAGGGATCAACAAATCTTTCTTACCATAAATAAACGACTGCCGGTTATAATTTGCAGGCGCCAATGTTTCGGATAAGTAAATGGCATCTTTAGGACAGGCTTCTTCGCAAAGTCCGCAAAATATGCAGCGAAGCATATTGATCTCATACCTGGCAGCGTATTTTTCTTCTCGGTATTTATCTTCTTCGCCTGGAAGGCGTTCAGCTGCTTCCATTGTAATTGCTTCGGCGGGGCAGGCAACTGCGCATAATCCGCATGCTGTGCAACGTTCTCGCCCCTCTTCGTCCCGGTTCAGCACTTGCAGCCCACGAAAAACCGGGCTAAATGGCCTGGTCTTTTCAGGATAATTGATCGTAGGCTTCTTTTTGAAAATATGTCCAAATGTGATGGACATGCCCTTAGCGATTGCAGGCAGGTAGATCTTATCCCACCAGCTCATGGCTTTGCGTTCTACCAGCTTATTCCTGTTTGTTAATGGTTGCATATGCTAATGTTTCCGGTTGCCCGGCATGGCGTTGCAAAAATATTTTTATCAGATCAACCCTCCAACTAATTCTCAATCCGTCAAAATGGCCAGGGATTATGTCTTAGCAGGATAATAAATCCTGTGATGATCATATTCAGCAGTGCCAATGGGATCAGGGTCTTCCATCCCAGGCGCATCAACTGATCATAGCGGAATCGTGGTATTGTCCAGCGAACCCACATGAAAAAGAAAATAAAGCCCGCAATTTTTATAAAAAAGCTAAAGACCTGGAGGATCGCAAGTCCGTTTTGCCCTATCTGTTCTCCCAGCTTGGCATCATTCACAAAAGGAATATCATATCCTCCAAAGAAAAGGGTGGCCATCACCGCGCTGCTTATAAACATGTTCACGTATTCTGCAAATAAATAGAAGCCCAGTTTCATGGAAGAATATTCCTGGTGGTAGCCAAAATTCAATTCACTTTCGGCTTCCGACAAATCGAAAGGTGTCCGATTGCATTCAGCAAAGGCGCAAACCAGGAAAATCAGGAATCCCAGGGGCTGATACAAAATATAATAATGCGAGGACTGTTGTTGCTCAACAATCGTTTTCAAACTAAGCGTTCCACTGAGCATGAGGAGAGCAATCAGAGAGAGCCCCATAGCCAGTTCATATGATATTATCTGCGATGCACCACGGATGGCGGCAAGCAATGAAAACTTGTTGTTTGAAGCCCATCCTCCGATCATGACGCCATAAACGCCCATGCTGACCACACCAAAAATGTAAAGGACTCCAATATTTACGTCCGCGATCTGCAATTCAATGGTCCGTCCAAAAACTTCAATCCTGCTACCCCATGGAACTACCGCACTGGTCATCATGGCGGTGAGCATGGCCAGGCCGGGTCCGGCAACAAAGAGGAATTTATTGGAAAGACTTGGAATGATTTCTTCTTTCATAAACAGCTTCAGCCCATCGGCTACTGGCTGCAGGATCCCGAAAGGGCCTGCACGATTAGGACCCCGTCTGTCCTGGATCACGGCCGCCACTTTTCTTTCTGCATAAGTTTCATACATGGCTACAAGCAGAGATACGGAAACAATGATGGCAATCAGGATGAACTTTTCCAGCACAAGTCCCCAATCAATGGCCAATAATAAAGCTTGCATGTATAAATTATTTAATTCAGTTTTCCTCCATCCATACCACTAAGGTTTGCTTCCATTCTTGAAATCTGTTGAATGGGCAGGTCCTTCGATGGTTGATAAGTCAATATCCGGCCGGTTTACTTCGCTGACATTGTGAATATTCATCATTAACTTAGGTTGCCTGCCTCCCATTACTTCCGGCAACGGATCTTTGGGTATGTTGAGTCCAACATATTTGCCTTGCGAGATGACAGAATGCCGGTTGATCATCGTGGGACCTTCTATCACCCAGTCGCTGGTCTTTTTCTTTTCAAAACGGCATTCATTGCAGATCCATGCCGGCCGTCCATTTGGCAGGTCAATCACTTCGCCCCATTGATCCTGGCGTGTAGTAACCCTAAATACTTCATCGCCACGATACCAAAGTGTGGCCACGCCTGCACAATGAGGGCAGTCGCGATGCGCATTCTCAGGTTTGAGGAACCATACCCGGTTTTTGAACCGAAAGGTCCTGTCTGTTAGAGCACCTACGGGACAAACATCGATCACATTGCCGATAAAATCATTTTCCAATGATTTTTGTATATAGGTGGCGATTTCAGAATGATCGCCCCTTTCGAGTATGCCATGCTCTCTTTTATTGGTGAGCTGGTCGGCCGTGTACACGCAGCGGAAGCAAAGTATACAGCGTGTCATATGCAACTGGATATAGGGACCTATATTATGCTTTTCGAAAGTCCGGCGCGGAAATTCATAACGTGTGCCTTCCTTTCCATGCTCATAGCTAAGATCCTGTAGATGGCATTCGCCAGCCTGATCGCAGATCGGGCAATCGAGGGGATGATTGATCAGCAGAAATTCCACAACGCCATTCCTCGCATCGATCACCTTTTCACTTGTAATATTTTTTACTACCATCCCATCCATAACATTGGTGCGACAGCTGGCAACCAACTTGGGCATGGGCCTTGGATCTGCCGTAGAACCAGATGCCACTTCGACCAGGCAGGTGCGGCATTTACCACCACTGCCTTTGAGTTTACTGTAGTAACACATGGCCGGGGGAGTGACATCGCCCCCTATCTTACGGGCGGCATTCAGGATGGAAGTGCCCGCCTCCACTTCGATGGTGATGTTATCGATGGTTACTTTAAATAATTTTTTTTCGTCAGCCATATCAGTCTTATTTCACGCAGAGGCGCAGAGAAGCGCAGAGGCGCAAAGTTTAAAATCAAAGCTTGTTAACGATTCTATGAATTCCACTCTTCATTAATGGCACATTAAAGTTGATTAATAATCCCAACTTTAAGTTTGTCAATTTCAGATAAGTCAGAACCTGCTTAAAATGTACTTCATTTAATATTTCAATTGACTTGAATTCAATTATTACTTTCCTTTGTATAATTAAATCTGCCCTAAAACCTGCTTCCATTCTAATATTTTCATGAATCACCGGGATCGGATGCTGCCGCACATAATAAATTCCCGTCTTATCCCATTCATGACAAAATATTTCCTCGTATACACTTTCAAATAATCCAGGCCCATATTGCTTGTGGATCCTGATGCAAATATCTATGGCCAATCCAGAAATTTCATTCTCCACCATATTCTCCGCCACAATCGCTTTACGCCCACTACCCTGCGCCTCTGCGCTCCCCCACGCCTCTGCGAGAAACGGATCACGAAGCAACAACCTGAAGCGGATCGGCATAATGCGCCAATCCATAATTCTGCCGCTGACTCAATTCCGGGTTCAACACATGCCACTCAAATTCATCACGGAAATGTCTAATCGCCGCTGCAACCGGCCATGCTGCTGCATCGCCCAAGGGACAAATGGTATTTCCCTCAATTCGTCTTTGAATATCCCAGAGGAGGTCAATATCACTCATTTTCCCTTTTCCATATTCCAGGTTCTTCAGGATCTTCTCCATCCATCCTGTGCCTTCACGACAGGGAGAACATTGTCCGCAGCTTTCATGACGATAAAAACGCGCAAGGGTCAGCGTATGCCTGACCACGCACTGGTCTTCATCCAATACGATGAACCCGCCTGAACCCATCATCGAACCCTTCGCAAATCCGCCGTCTGAAAGACTTTCATAATTCATCAGGCGTTTTTCTCCCTTTACTGTCTTCAATAATAAATTGGCAGGCAGGATCGGCACTGAGGAACCGCCGGGAATACAGGCTTTTAATTTTTTTCCGTTGGCTATTCCGCCACAATATTCATCACTGTAAATGAATTCTTCAACAGAAATCGTCATATCGATTTCATACACGCCTGGCTTGTTGATATTCCCGCAGGCAGAAATCAATTTGGTTCCAGTGGATTTTCCGATGCCGATTTTTGCATATTCTTCTCCACCCATATTAATTATCGGAACAACCGCTGCCAGTGTTTCCACATTATTAACCACGGTAGGCCGATCCCAGGCGCCTCTTACTGCGGGAAATGGTGGTTTGATGCGCGGATTCCCTCTTTTGCCTTCGAGACTTTCAAGCAGGGCCGTTTCTTCTCCACAGATATACGCTCCTGCGCCCCTGTGGATATAGATCTCGCAATCGAAGCCTGTTCCCAGAATATTTTTTCCAAGCCAGCCATTATTTTTTGCTTCCGCAATGGCCTGTTCCAGTATGGCTGTGATCCATGCGTATTCGCCGCGGATATAAATATAAGTAGCATGGCTGCCCAAAGCAAAGGATGAAACGATGAGTCCTTCAATCAGCAGATGCGGAATGAATTCCATCAGGTAGCGGTCCTTAAAAGTGCCGGGCTCGCTTTCGTCGGCATTGCACACCAGGTGCCGCGGAACTCCTTCAGGTTTTGCTATAAAGCTCCATTTCATGCCGGCAGGAAATCCGGCGCCGCCGCGACCACGAAGGCCGCTTTTTTTCACTTCTTCAGTGATTAGTTCCGGAGTCATCGTCTTAAAGGCTTTCTCCACGCTGCGGTATCCCCCTTCTTTGCGATAGACTTCATAGCCCCGGATACCTTCGACTCCTGCCTTATCCAACAATAGTTTTATTGCCATATTCCGGCGCTTTTATGCTTAATGTTTTTGCCTGTACTCTTTCTAAATTAATTGTTTAATGCTGCGTTCTGTCTGCATTCATCTATGATGCCATCCACTCTCTCCTTTGTCAGGTGTTCCCTGTAATTTTTTCCCAATTGCATCATGGGCGCGTACCCACATGCCCCGAGACATTCCACCGTTTTTAAAGTAAACAACCCATCCGGTGTTGTTTCTCCAACGCCAATCCCTAAACGAGATTTAATATGGTCAATGATCTGGTCACTCCCGCAAATCATGCAAGGCCCCGTTTGGCAAACTTCAAAAACAAATTTGCCCACAGGCTTAAGATTGTACATGGAGTAGAATGTCGCCACTTCATATACTTCTATGGGCTCAATCTGGAGCAGGGAAGCCACATAATCCATCGTTTCTGCGCTTAGCCAGCCACCAAACTGATCCTGGGCCAGGTGGAGAATGGGCAACAATGCACTCTTCTGCTTGCCTTCCGGATAAGAAGCTATCAGTTCGCTGACTTTCTTCAACTTTTCTTCTGAAAATCTAACCATAGGAATGCAAATATTTAGCAATTCAAATACGATTTCAATCACCGCCTCTTCGGCTGCAATTTGATCATCAGGCATCCATTTCCCCGGCGATCAGATTCAGGCTGCTCAGCGTAATAACCGCATCGCTCAGCATGGCACCTTTAGACAATTCCGAATAGGCCTGGTAATAAATGAAACATGGCCTCCTGAAATGCAACCTGTACGGTGTTCTTCCGCCATCGCTGATCAGGTAAAATCCTAATTCTCCATTCCCTCCTTCCACACTCATATAGACTTCTCCAGGCGGAATATCCGTTTCTCCCATAACAATCTTGAAATGCCAGATCAGGGCCTCCATCTTCGTATATACGTCTTGCTTTTCAGGAAGGTAATATTCGGGAACATCGGCATGGTATACTTCTGCATCCTTTCCTTTGAAAGACTGCACTTTTTCGTAAGCCTGTCTGATAATGCTTAAAGATTCCCACATTTCCTGGTTGCGAACCATGAAACGATCATAATTGTCGCCTGTCTTGCCAACGGGAATATTGAATTGGAAATCCTCGTAGCTTGAATAGGGCGTATGAACACGAACGTCATAATCCACGCCAGCAGCCCTGAGATTCGGACCGGTAAATCCATAATTCAGGGCCCGGTCAGCAGCAATTCCACCGGATCCCATGGTCCTTTCCATGAAAATGCGGTTGCGGTTAAAAAGATTTTCAAATTCTTTCAGCACATCCGGATATTCTGCCAGGAATTTTTCTAATTTTTCAAATGCCGCATTGGTGAAATTTCGTTCAAAACCTCCGATGCGTCCGATATTCGTAGTAAGCCGGGAACCGCAGATCTCTTCATAGATCTCATAAATCAATTCCCTGTATTGCATTACATAGAGGAAACCCGTGAAGGCGCCGGAATCAACACCCACCACTGAATTGCAGATCAGGTGATCTGAAATCCTTGCCAGTTCCATGATAATTATCCTGAGATAGTCCACCCGTTTCGGGGTCTTAACACTCAATAATTTTTCGCAGGTAAGATGCCAGCCCATATTGTTGATGGGAGCAGAACAATAATTTAAACGATCAGTCAGGGGAGTAACCTGATATAGAGGCCTGCGTTCAGCGATTTTCTCAAATGCCCGGTGGATATATCCGACCGTTTGTTCGGCTGAAACAATTCTTTCACCATCCAATTCCAGGATATTTTGAAAAACGCCATGCGTGGCCGGATGCGTTGGACCCAGGTTCAGGGTAGTGGTTGTTTTCTCAATACTTCCTTCCGGTAATTTGATATGATGATCCATATTGTTCCAAAGTTCTAAAGGCGAATTTTCGCCTCAATCTAAAAGCTATCTTCCAAACATTGCATCGTCTTTATCGGTACGCACCTGGTCTTCCATCGGATATTCCTTGCGCATGGGGAAATAGTCCATCTCATCCACATTCAAAATCCGCTTAAGGTTGGGATGTCCGACAAATTGTACACCAAAGAAATCATAGGTTTCACGTTCCATCCAGTTGGCAGAAGAAAATAGTTTTGTTGCAGTGAAAACATCAGGCTGCGAAATGGGCGCAAATATTTTGAACCGGATCCTGATATTATCCACAAGATTATGCAAATGATAAACGACGGCCAGTTCACGCCCGGTTTGGCCAGGGTAATGCACGGCGGTGAGATCGGTCAGGAAGCGAAAATTCAATTCATCATCATCGAATAGAAATTGAAGTACTTTCAGGTTCAGGTCTCTCGGCGCCTCGAAAGTCAAAAGGCCATAGGGCTCTTCAAAGGCTGACACCTGGTCACCAAATTTTTGTACCAGCCTCTCTTTGATGGTGGCGTTTGTCAATGACATCATGCGAATGAAAAATTAGAACACCTGCTATCTGCAGGATCCCTGAATATGATAAAATGCTTAGTTCAAATTGCTCTTAAGGAGACTGCCTGATGCAATCATTTCTTCAATTCATATTCTCCTTACTGGATTCCATAGCTTCCCAACAGCGCTTTATATTGATCGCCACTTCTTCTGCGCAACTCCTCCTGCCCAACCAGATCCTGAATCCTCATGAATCCATCCAGGATGGCTTCTGGTCTTGGAGGACATCCCGGAACATATACGTCTACAGGAACGATCTGATCGATTCCCTGCAATACTGAATAGCTGTCAAAGATTCCACCACTGCAGGCACAGGCACCCACGGCAATGACCCAGCGAGGTTCCGCCATTTGCAGATAAACCTGTTTGACAATGGGGCCCATTTTTTTTGCAATTGTTCCCATCACCATCAATAGGTCACATTGACGAGGCGAAAACCCCAATCGTTCCGCACCGAAGCGGGCAAGATCATAATGAGAAGCCATCGTAGCCATGAATTCAATTCCGCAGCAAGAGGTTGCAAAAGGCAAGGGCCAAATAGAATTCTTCCTGGCCAATCCGACTACATCACTGAGTTTGGTAGCAAAAAATCCTTCCCCGGTATACCCGGGCGGCATGTCAGCCAAAGCAATATTATCCTTTGCATCTGCTTGGATGGGTGTTATGTTAAATCTTACGGGGCGAGGCATAATAAATATTTTGTCGCATTCTCATTGCACTATAGCATTTGTCTCTCTTTAATCAAGGCAGCTTTTGCAGCGCCTGCCCATATATAACAATTCAAACAGCCATTTGATCTGTCCTTTTTCCTTCTATATCGCCGCTCAGTCTTCCCATTGCAAGGCGCCCTTTTTGATAATATAAAGGAAGCCCGCCAGAAAAAAACCTACGAACATAAGCACCGCCCCGAATCCAGCCCAGCCCAGCTCACGAAAATTCACAGCATAAGGATAGAAAAAAATGACTTCCACGTCGAACAAAACAAACAGGATCGCTACCAGGAAGTACTTGATGGCCATAGGCTGCCTTGCATTCCCGAAACCTTCAATGCCGCTTTCAAAATTTTTCAGCTTTTCCTCCGTTTTGCGTTTAGGTCCAAGCAAATGGGTAACTCCCAAAATAGTGGCCACGAATCCAGATGCGAAAAGCAGCTGCAAGCCAATGGGCATATAGTTAACCGGGCCATTCACATGATTGGCCAAGGCATCCACTTGCAAAAAGAAGAGATTCATTTCCATTGATTTGCTTGCGATGACAAAAATAAGGCAGGAGGGTCAATTAAAAAACCCCACCTAAGATTGGAGGGGTCAATAATCTAATAAACTTAAATCTTGCGGTCCAGGCGCTCAGCAAGGTCATCATTTGGAACTGCCCGCCTTGGGTTTAGGCGCTGGCGTCACTGGCTTCCTGCTCAACATCTCCTTGTATTTTGTAGCGGTTTCATTGCCTGGGTCAACATCAAGTACTCTTTGTAACCATTCAATCGCAGCTTTCTTGTCTTTCTTCATATTATTGCTATATCCTGCCATGAAAAAACAGGCTTCCAGAATGGCGCTTTTGTATTTGACTGAATCAAGGCTCTTTGCTTTCTGATAAAGTTTCTCATATGGGCCGGCTGCCAGGCCCTTCGAACTCACCGAATCATCCTGTGCCAGCTTTGATTTGGCGCACCACAGATAACCATAGATCTCATTTGGAAATTTGGTTTCGTACAATCCACAAAATATGCTGTCAGCGGTAACAAAATTCCCTGCAGAATAATTTGCAAAGCCAAAATTGTATAGATCTGTCTGGGTAGGGTTTTTCTTTGTAGTGTACACAAGCATGGCCATATCTGCAGCGGCAACCTTATTCTTTTGTGCTCTGGCAGCATCCATCGCATCATATGCATCTTTTTCACGGTTTTCCGCGAGGGTATCTCTCAGGACCGCCAATCTGAAGTACTGAAAGGCACGAGACCGGGTGACAGAATCAGGAGACTTAATCATAATTTTTGCCATGCCCAGGTAATCTGCTCCAATAATCATGGAAGTATCCGCTTTATTAAAAAATGTGGTCATTGCCGCCTGTGCAGCCGGCAAATCGCCGAGGGTATCATTGGTATATGCCAGCATGCGATACATTCTTGGATTCACCTTATCACCCATTTGATTGATCAATTTTTGTGCTTCGGTGCGGGCTTCTGCATATTTGCCTGAAACGTACATCAAGTCTGTTTTGAGATAATCGTTTTCAGGACCAGGATCCGAATTGGCTGCATATTTATCCAGGTACACAGCGGCCTTGTTTACATCCCTGGATGACCAGTATATAAAAAGAATCCTGTAAGCCGGGGCATAAGCCGGGTCCATCGATATGGCATCATCAAATGCTGGTATAAAATATTCCCTGTTATTTTGAGTAAGGTATATCAGGCCTATCTTATATTTTGCTTCTGCCAGTTTTGGATCAATCGTCAGGGATTTCTGGTAATTGCTTACCGCATTGCCGCCATCTACCAACTTCCTGTAGCTGTCGCCGAGATAAACATATGTTTGCGCACTGCTGAAATTCTTGATCTGAGTTGCAAGGTTTAGCTTTTCAATTCCATAATTGGCATCTCCTGCCTTTGTGTCCTCATTAGCATATCCCACAGCATTCAATACATTGATGTCTTTTTGTTTTGTCAGGCTGATGGCCGTTTCAAAGCGCTGGCGTGCATCTGTCGACTTCCCCTGCATGAGTTCCATATGGCCCATTCCGACCAATAGCAGGGGTGCACTCCCGTTAGTCTGAAGCATCTTTTGAAAAAGCATTGTTGCACCAACTGTATCTTTCGCATCCCTGCGATGGGCCAGGGTCATGCCCAGCCAATATACCGCGTCAATATTATTGGGATTTGCAGCCAGCACTTTTTCAAAGGTCTCCTGTGCACTTTTGTACCGTTCATAATAAAGAAATTTCTTTCCTTGCTCTACGGTCTGCGCGAGTGAAGCCTTGCACAAAAAGACAACGGCTACCAGCAAGCTGAATCGGATCTTATTCATGGTCTAGTCGCTATTTTAGAGTGTGTAAATGTATTAAAATAGATTTAATTAGTTATTTGTTATATGCATATTACGTATTTCAAAAGACATCCTTGCTGGCATCAGGTAGGCCCTTCTGAAAATAAGTTGTCCCCTTTCAAATTGCAGGAAATTCACAAAATTATTACCTACCCCCTTGAAGTCTTCTTTTAATATATAGTAAAGTCCACGGATCATGGGGTATCTTTTAAGAGCTATATTTTCCTGGGATGGCTGCATATAAGGTTTGTCGGGGCAGGAATCGCACCTGATGGCTGCAATTTTTATTTTGGTAAGGTATTCCATCTGTTTAGGATCGTCCTGGTCTCCGATCCAGCTCATCCCTACAAATCCAACTGCATTTGGATTCGAAGCCACATAATCAATCACTGACTCACTGTTCAGGGCCGCCATAACGCCTTTACTCAGGGGCTGGCCCTTTAACACAGAATCCAGTGCAAAACGAACCGTGCTTGTGGCAGACAGCCCATCCATGACTGGCTGGAGTCCCGACCGGCTGTTTCCATTGAACAAAGACCTGATTTCATCCATGGTGAACAAACTATCATGCGCATGCGCGTTCAGGATCACTGCGACCGCATCATAAGCCAGCTTGCCAAATACAGGAACAAAATGGATTGAATCCAGGTAAAATCTTTCTTCTTCCTTATTCAGGGGTCTCGTCACAATGATCATCCTGGTACTATCCCTGGTCAAATCCCGAAAACAATCTGCTTCTGACTTATAATGTACGATCAGTTTCGCATTCGGAAACGATGATTCAAATACTTTGACCTCTGAATCCATCACCGGTTTAAAGGTCTCATCAGCACTGATATGAATTGTGCCTGAGACCGGCGTTTCTTTTTGTCCATCCTTCATCCCCTTTTCTTTGCATCCGGAGAACAGCAGAGCCAAAATAATCATAAAAGGCAGGCCATAGTTTACCGGGATCATTTTGAAAATCATTAACGGAAGTAATTTTTCTTATACCCTCTGTAAACACGCCATATCCCGTAAACAATGCACATAATTCCAAAAAAATAGCGGTAAAAATTTTCGATTTCAAATCCAAAACCCAGTTTGGGCGCGAGCAGGAAAAAAATGCCAAATCCAAAAATCATAATACCCATTCCATAATCTAAAATCGCCCGCATCAAAGTATAACCTTTCATCCTCCTGTCAGAGTCATGATTTTCCATTTAACAAATTTTTAGACCGGACGGGCAATTTACACAATTGGGTCCAAAATGAGATGCCCGGGTCCATATATTCCATATCCAGATAGACCGCTTTCCCAGATCAGGAATCTTCAAAAGAATCCATGCGTCGGCGATTTATGATTTGCTTATGAATTCAATCAGGTTCCTGATTTCCCGTTTTCCATGTGCAGAATGCTGTGGAGGGGTTTGCCGCTTTTTATTAAATTTGTGGCTATGAAGATTTTGATGGTTTGTTTGGGCAATATCTGCCGTAGCCCGTTGGCCCAAGGGATCCTGGAACAAAAAGCAAGAGCAGCAGGATTTGACTGGAGCGTCGACAGCGCCGGAACAAATAACAGCTTCCATATTGGAGAAGCACCGCACCATCTATCTCAAAAAGTTGCCAGACTTCATTCAATAGACATAAGCCAGCAACGTGCAAGGCAATTCAGGGCCGAAGATTATGAAGAATTTGACAAGGTGTATGCGATGTCTAAGGATGTCCTGCTGGATATCCGATATATTGCAAAGAAAAAATATGATGCTAAGAAAACGGATCTTCTGATGAATGAATTATTTCCAGGGCGGAATCTGGATGTTCCGGATCCCTGGTACGGACCTGAACCGGGGTATCATGAGGTATTCAAACTCATCGATAAGGCTTGTGATAAGATCATTGATTTCCATAAAATGAAAGCCGATCTGGTGAAATAAGGTGGCGAGTGGATTCCCAGGAATTCATCCCGTGATACGAGTTCATTTCCCAAAAGACCTGCACAGAACAATGAATTCATGCCTTCTATTTATTCCACATACAGAAACTGACTGAATATTCATGACTAAACCCGGCTTGCCCCAGGGCACCAGAGATTTTGGACCGGATACCGTGAGGAAACGGAATTATATATTTAACTCCATCCGCTCTGTATTCGAAACTTATGGCTTTCAGCCCCTGGAAACACCTGCCATGGAAAACCTGGAGACTCTGTTGGGCAAATATGGCGAGGAAGGTGATAAATTGATTTTTAAAGTCCTAAATAATGGACTCAATGACCCTAAGAACATTGATAAATCCAGGGCTGCTTTTGAAACTGTACTGGAAGGAAAGAATAATAAGCTATTGACGGAAAGGGCCCTTCGCTACGACCTGACCATTCCCTTCGCACGTTATGTGGCCATGAACTTTGGCCAGATCCTGCTGCCCTTCAAGCGATATCAGATTCAGCCGGTTTGGCGGGCCGATCGTCCACAAAAGGGTAGGTACAGGGAATTCTATCAATGTGATGCCGATATAGTAGGGAGCTATTCCCTCCTCAATGAGGCAGAACTGGCCATTCTCTATGCCAAAGTTTTTGAGACCCTCGGCATAAGTGTAATGATTAAGGTAAATAACCGAAAGATCCTGAGTGCCCTTGCAATGATTTGCGGGCATCCTGATTGGCTCCATCGAATCACAGTAGCAATAGACAAACTGGATAAGATCGGCATTGAAAAAGTGATGGAAGAACTTGCAGAAAACGGACTCAAAGACGATCAGCTGGCCCTCATAACAAAATATCTGAAGATCGACGGTTCCAATGCGGAGAAGATCCAATCACTGAATGCCTTGATCAATGAAACGGAAGAAGGAAGAAAGGGAATTGAAGAGCTGTCCCTTTTGCTGGAATACATTGCGCCATTTATAAATAATGTAGAGCTGGACCTGACTCTGGCGCGGGGATTAAATTATTACACAGGAACTATTTTTGAAGTGAAAGCCAAAAATGTGCAGATGGGAAGCATTGGTGGCGGCGGACGTTATGATGATTTGACAGGATTGATGGGACAGCCTGGGATCCCCGGAGTCGGAATCTCATTCGGTGTTGACAGGATTTTTGATGTCATGGAGGAATTGAAATTATTTCCTGCAGAAGTTCATGCCGGTACCCGTGTGTTGTTTTTCAATCTTGGCATTGCAGAAAGCCGGGAAGCTTTCAGGCATGTACAAGCGCTGCGTGACAAGGGCATTGCATGTGAGATCTATTATGAAGCGGTGAAATTCGATAAGCAATTCAAATATGCAGAGAAAAAGAATATTCCTTTTGTTGCCATCATCGGAGATAAAGAACTGGCTTCCCAGACCATCACCATAAAAGATCTGCGGAAAGGAGAACAAATCCTGCTAAGTGCAGCAGCATTGATGGCATTTGATTTCAAATGAAGAGGAATGCCTGCGGAAAGACTAGGAACGTATAAAATCTGCCAAGAGTTTCATGCGGTAATAGAGATTCCCCATCATGAGTGCAATATTGTTTTTGACCGTAGTCACAGAACCGTTATGCATTTTTTTGATATTCTTGAGTTCTGTTATCTTTTCGTCTATTTTATCTATTAGTTTTTCTGCTGTCCAGCCTGCATATTTTCTATTCCTTTCATCATAGATTGATTTTTCAGGAATGATTCCAGACTTCAGACGTTTAAAAGGAAAGTTTTCTTTTACCGCATGTTGTATGGCCTGATTGCTCAGGAGATCAATGATCTTGTCGTAGGAAACATCATTCAAGAATCCGTTTTTAAACACGTTGAGATTATCCCGAAGTTCCATGATAACCTGCTTTTTCTGAACATCATTTGTCTTTGTCTTGGTGTGAAGAAAAGCAATCAGGTCCTTTAATGGCGCTATGCCGGCATTCAACCATTCCATGGAATAAATATATATTTTTCCCTGCTTTTCATCCCATAAAACGCTAAATTTTTTAGTACATTTGAAGCCCAATGAATTATAAGTGAACCTGCCCAGAACCATAGCCCATTTTGACCTCGACGCATTCTTTGTTTCCGTAGAATGTCTTAATGATCCTTCTCTCAAAGGAATTCCACTGTTGGTGGGTGGGCATAGCGAACGAGGGGTAGTAGCTGCATGCAGCTATGAAGCGCGAAAATTTGGCATCCATTCAGCCATGCCCATGAAAACAGCAATGAGGCTTTGTCCTCAGGCAAAGGTCATTGGTGGCAGCCGGGGTGAATATTCAAAATTTTCCAGGCAAGTCACAGAAATCATAGCCTCAAAAGCCCCGCTGTTTGAAAAAGCATCCATTGACGAATTTTATCTTGACCTGACCGGAATGGACAAATATTTTGATCCTTTTCAATGGACCATTGATTTGCGTGAAAGAATTACCAGTGAAACCAATCTGCCGATTTCATTTGGATTAGCACCCAATAAAATGGTAGCCAAGATTGCTACAGATGAAGCCAAGCCCAATGGATACCTTCAGATTCCTGCCGGGATGGAAAAGCAATTTCTGGCACCTCTAAAACTGAGCAAGATTCCCGGAGTCGGTGAACAAACGTACAAGACTCTTTTGGGGATGGGCTTGAAAACTATCCGCGACCTGAGTCTTTTTCCGGTCGAACTGATTGAAAAGAAACTAGGTAAATATGGACGCGACCTCTGGAATAAATCCCAGGGAATTCATGAAGGGGAGGTTATTCCATATCAGGAAGCAAAATCCATTTCGACTGAAAATACATTTGAAGAAAATACTGCTGACCCCGAGTTCCTGGATGCGGAACTGGTCAGAATGACGGAAAAAATTGCTTATGAGCTCAGACAGGAAAACAAGACTGCAGGTTGTATTGCTGTAAAGATCCGTTATCCCAGTTTTGAGACCGTTTCGAAGCAAACCAGCATACCCTACACTTTTTACGATGACGAGCTCATCCCCAAGTCAAAGGATTTGTTCAGGCAACTGCATCGGGCAGGCGAGCCCCTGAGACTGCTTGGTGTCAGGCTCAGCGAGTTAACTGATGAGGCAGTACAAACCAATCTGTTTGAAAACCTTGAAAAGAAATCCGGGCTATATCGGGCAATTGATGAGGTCAAAAACAAATATGGCAGGGATGCCATTACAAAGGCGACCGGTCTATAAATATTTTCTTAAAAGTCTACTGTGTTTATAGGGAATCGTTATCTTCGTAGCCCTTTTTCAGATCAGGGTTTATTTTTTAACTAAAAAAAATCTTTATATGAGTTTACGTTTAGGGGATGCAGCTCCCAATTTTAAAGCAAAGACGACTGCTGGTGACATTGATTTCTATGAATACCTCGGCACTGGCTGGGGGGTTCTTTTTTCGCATCCTGCTGACTATACGCCTGTTTGTACGACTGAACTTGGAAAAACAGCTTCATTGCAGCACGAGTTTGAAAAAAGAAATGTAAAAGTGCTGGCTGTTAGTGTGGATCCATTAGATAAGCACCTGGGCTGGGTTAAAGACATAAATGAAACGCAAAACGTAACGGTTGGATTTCCTATCATCGCGGATCCTGAAAGGACCGTCGCCAATCTGTATGGTATGATTCATCCAAATGCATCAGAGACTTTTACTGTGCGCTCATTGTTTGTGATTGGTCCCGACAAGAAAGTGAAGTTGACCATCACTTACCCGGCATCTACGGGAAGGAATTTTGTCGAAGTATTGCGGGTGATCGATTCTTTGCAATTAACAGCAAATTACAGTGTTGCCACTCCAGCCGACTGGAAAGAAGGTGAGGATGTCATCGTCGTTCCTGCCGTTTCTACCGAAGATGCGCAGAAGAAATTCCCTAAGGGCCTGAAGATAGTGAAGCCCTACCTTCGCTATACGCCACAGCCAAACAAGTAATTCTTGAGTTAAAGGTATAATTGGAAGCTGCCCTAAAGGGCAGCTTTTTTTGGTCAGACCAACCTGGTCAGACTAATTTGGTCTGACCAATCTTGTCTGACCAGAGATATCAAAACATTGATTACCAGTTGTATATGAAAATTTGTTTTCGAGTTAAATGACGCTTCGAATATGAGGATTTCACCCTCCTCCTTTCGCATTTAGCTTTGGCCCCCATTTCCGCAACTGCTGCAATAAGGCCTTAAAATCTTTGGGCAGCGGAGCCTGCAAGTCATGAAGCTGATTGGATTTATCTTTGAAAATGAGTCGCTGGGAATGCAGTGCCAGCCTGCTTAGCAGGGGCCTTTCCTGTTCCTCTTCTGCTTTGGAATGCTTGAAATTCCTCTTGAATGAAGAAAGATAGATGGGGTCTTCATGGCCATAAAGCTCATCGCAAAGAATAGGATGGCCAATATGCTTCAAATGGACCCGGATCTGGTGCGTCCGGCCCGTGTGGATCCTGAATCCCAGAAAGGAATACAATCCAAATTCCTCCGCAACTTCATAATCTGTCAGCGAAGGTTTGCCTTTTTTGAAAATGACCATCCTGCCATTTTTTGCTGGGTGCTCCGCGATGGGTTCATTAACACTTCCCTTTTTTTCCTGCATGGTCCCCTGAACAAATCCCTGATAATATTTTTCAACCGATCGTTCTTCAAAAACGACCGATAAATATTGGTGGAAGGATTCACTTTTGGCAAATACGATCACTCCGCTTGTACCTCTGTCAAGGCGATGCACTGTATAAATCTGCCCATATTTTTTCAGGAGAATGTCTTTGAGCGATTCTGCTGACTGCGTTCTGTCGGGAACTGAAAGTAAACCTGAAGGCTTATTCAATGCCACGAAATCATTATTCTCAAAAATAATCTCGGCCAGTTTCATATATCGAGTTTGAGATGTATGGTGGGAATTATCTGGTTGAGGCATTTAGATATTTCAAAAGCCTGACTTCCTTTTCCGTGAGTAAGCGCCATTTCCCCCTTTGCACATTTTTTTTGGTGAGCCCTGCATAAACTACCCGGTCGAGGCCCCGGACATCATATCCCAAATGTTCAAAAATTCTACGCACAATCCGGTTGCGACCACTGTGTATCTCAAGTCCGATTTCTGTCCTGTCTTTTGCTTCAGCATATGCGATGGCATCGACCCTGGCCACTCCGTCTTCCAGCTCAATGCCCAAGGCAATCTTTTCAAAATCCCCCCTGGTTAACGGCTTATTCAACACGACATGATAAATCTTTTTGACCTCATGTTTCGGATGCGCCAGTTTTTGAGCAAGGTCACCATCATTGGTGAGAAGAAGCACACCAGAAGTATTTCGGTCAAGCCTCCCCACAGGATATACTCTTTCTGTGGTGGCATTTCTGATCAGGTTCAATACCGTTTTTCTGCCTTGCGGATCTTCGGTAGTGGTAATATAATCTTTGGGTTTGTTGAGCAGGATATATACAAAACTCCTTGACATAGTCACCTTCTTCCCATTCACTTTGACCATGTCTTTTGTGGAAACGCGGATACCCGGCTCCGTTACCGGCTTACCATTGAGCTCCACTTTACCTTCTTTGATCAGTTGTGCCGCATCCCTTCTTGAACAGACCCCGCTATGCGCAATATATTTGTTTAACGGAATGAGCTCTTCTTCCGATTTGGGATTGGTTTTTTGAGTAAGGGGCGCTTTGCCGGAAGGCTCCTCAGTAGCAGGTTTTCGATTTCTTTTTTCCTCAAAATGTTTTTCAATGGATTCCCTGCGCTCTTTTTTGGCCGATTTCTTCTCCTGCCTGATCTGTTCCTTGATGGCGCTATTGCTTTTCTTGTTGAAGAACTTACTGAAATTATCTGTTTTCCTTTTCATGAATGGAATTGCTGTTTTACAACAGGACGATGAGCGGCAAAGCTATCACAAAAAAAGCGAACCCGAAGGTTCGCTTGGTCCTGCTCCATGCACCTCTAAAATCTGCCCATTCTATCTTTTTTCCGGTCATCCAACATCTTTTGCTGCTCTGGACTGAGTATCGCCCGCAGTTCTTCTTTATGTAGTTTTCTCAGCGTTTGGATCTCTTCTTTTCTGTCAACCCTGCTGTTCAGATCTCCTTCCTTAAATCTTCTTAACTGATCACGGTATTGCTCATCCAGATTTTGAATTTTCGCGGTCTGTTCATCGCTCAGGTTTAGCCTGGTTTTCATCTTCTCCAGTCTTTTGCCTGCCATCATCTTTTTTTTCTCTTCATTTTTTTTCTTTAGTTCAATCCATCTTTCCTTCTGGTCTGGTGTCAGGAGGTTTTGAAAAGAAGCACGATAAGCTTTGACCAGGTCCGCCCGCTGGTCCCGCAATTCTTTTACACTTATGTCTTCATTTTTACTAAGGTCTGCCATCTTATGATAGAACTCCTTACTGATGGATTTCATCTGTTCCTTTTGCTCATCAGTGAATTGAAGAGCCCTCGCAAAATCCTGTTGATGCCTGTGTTGAAAACGATGCGGGTGCGAAGGAATTTGTTCATTTTCGATCTTTTGCGCGAATGCCATAGTAACCAGGATAACCATCGCAACAATAGATAGTATTGTCTGCTTCATAATGGAATTATTTTATCTAAGACCATTAATTATACCCTTGGTTTAAAGAGACAGATGGCAATTGATAGCAGGAAAATGGAGGGGACAAAAGGCTAAAAATCAGTTTTTGTTGGCCAACTGGCCGCAAGCCGCATCAATATCTTTGCCCCGGCTTCTTCTAAGCCGGGCATTTACCTTATTTTTTTCAAGGCGGGCCATGAATTGATGTGTTGTAGCTTCATCAGGTTTCGAAAACGAAGCGTCAGCAATGGGATTGTATTCAATGATATTGACCAGGTCCGCAGGCACTTTCCGATAGATCTTAATTAACTCATCTGCATCCTGCAGACTGTCATTAAAATCTTTGAAGAGAATATACTCGAAAGTGATTTCATTTCCCGTCTGTTTATAGAAATAATTCAATGCATCGATCAGTGATTTGATATTGTTTGTGTCATTGATCGGCATGATCTCATGCCTTTTCTGATCGTTGGCAGCATGCAATGACAAGGCCAGTTTGAATTTCACTTTATCATCCCCCAACTGCCTGATCATCTTAGCCACCCCGGCAGTAGACACTGTAATTCTTTTCGGACTCATGGCCAATCCGTCGGCTGCGGAAATCCGCTCGATGGCCTTCAGTACATTTTTATAGTTGAGCAGGGGCTCGCCCATCCCCATAAAAACGATATTGCTAAGTTTCTTTTCGAAAGCGGTTTCTGACTGTTGATTGATCATAACCACCTGATCATAGATCTCATCAAATTCCAGGTTGCGTTTGCGGTCCATATAACCCGTTGCGCAGAATTTGCAACTGAGGGAACATCCAATTTGAGAACTGACACAGGCTGTTTTGCGTTCATCGGTGGGTATTAATACCCCCTCTACAAAATGTCCGTCAAAAGTCTTAAAACGGGTCTTTACTGTGCCATCAGTGCTATGTTGCACTGCATTAATTGAAAGCGCCGGCAGACTAAAATCCTCCGACAATTTTGCCCTCAATTCCTTGCTAAGGTTTGTCATGGCATCAAAATCAAATGCTTTTTTCTGCCAAATCCATTCATAGACTTGGCCGCTACGGAATTTCTTCTCACCCATTCCGGAAAAATACTTTTCCAGCTCATCATAACTAAGATGCCTGATATTCTGCTTCACTTTTTTCATCAGGATGCAAAGGTAGTTGAATGGTTGATTAGTTGATTGGTTGATTAGTTGAATAGTTGAAGGGCAGAAGAATTTTTTGGAACGCCTTGAGATCTATTTTTTTTTAAACTCTGGAAGATTCAGTACTGTATTTTAGCAACTTACTGTTAACTTGCAAAACTCAGAAAATTTCCAATCAACCAATCAACCAATCAACCAATCAACCAATCAACCAATCAACCAATCAACCAATCAACCAATCAACCAATCAACCAATCAATCAATCAACCAATCAACCAATCAACTAGATTTGCCAAATGAAAAACGTATATGTCGTTGATGCCATTCGCACACCGATTGGAAAATATGGGGGTGCACTAAGTACATTTCGGCCCGATGACCTGCTTGCCTATACAATCCGGGCCCTGATTCAGCGCAATGAAGGTATCGAACTGGAAGCCATTGAAGATGTCATCGCAGGTGATGCAAATCAGGCCGGAGAAGATAACCGCAACGTGGCACGCATGGCTGTACTGCTTGCCGGACTGCCCGTTTCCATTGCAGGAAATACAGTCAATCGCCTCTGTGCATCCGGTCTCCAGGCCATTATGGATGCTGCCCGCGCGATTGCCTGTGGCGAAGGAGAAATCTATATCGCCTGCGGCGTGGAAAGCATGACACGTGCTCCCTTCATCATGGGAAAAACTGCGCATCCCTTCAACCGGAATATAGAGATTTTTGACTCGACCATCGGCTGGCGATTCATTAATCCACAATTGGCCGACATGTACTATCCATTCTCCATGGGCGAAACAGCAGAAAATGTGGCGAAACAATGGAAAATCTCAAGGATCGCCCAGGATGAATTTGCGCTCTCCAGCCAGACCAAATATTTCGCTGCAAAGGAAGCCGGCAAATGGGCCGACGAAATCATTGCAGTAGAAATGATGAATGATAAACTGATCACCTGGTTTTCAACCGATGAACATCCCAGGGAGACTTCAATTGAAAAATTGGCCAGTTTAAAGCCCGCTTTTGATAAGGAAGGAAGCGTCACTGCAGGAAATTCTTCAGGCATAAATGATGGGGCCGCAGCGATGTTGCTGGTCAGTGAAGATGCCTTGAAGAAATATGATTTGCAACCTCTGGCCCGCATTGTTTCCCAGGCCGTGGCGGGAGTAAATCCTGCCATCATGGGCATTGGCCCGGTACCTGCCAGCCGCAAGGCATTACAACGGGCAGGATTAGACGTCGCTGATATAGATCTGATTGAATTAAATGAAGCCTTCGCTTCTCAATCCATTGCCTGTATCCACGAACTGGGACTCGACCTGGAGAGAGTAAATGTGAATGGAGGTGCCATAGCGATCGGTCACCCGCTGGGTTGCAGTGGTGTACGCATTTCTGCTACGCTCCTCCATGAAATGAACAGGCGACAGTCGAAATATGGGCTGGCTACGATGTGTATAGGCGTTGGGCAAGGCGCAGCGATAATCTACGAGCGGGTCTGATCAGGCTTTGAGCAACTTGAATGCATGTGACCATTGATTCCTGAGCATGCCGGGAATACACCAGAGAATGCAGAGAGGTTCGATGGCCCTTGCCGCTTCCACTTTTCCAAAGTCTTCAGTTTCCCAACCAAAAGCAGTCAGGATATTTGTCACCGTTTTTTTGGCGCCCTCATCATTCCCGCAAATAAACATCGTCGGTTTGCCACCTGAAAAATGAGGCTTGTACATAGCAGCATTCCCCACGCTGTTAAATGCTTTGACAAATTTTGCCTTTGGCAAAAGCTTTTGCAACCTCTCCATCAGCGAGTCTTCCAATGTCGTAAAATAATGCAATACACCATTGGTAGGCGGCACTTTGGCAATCGGATTTGTGGCATCAATTACCGTCTTATTTGAAAAGTTTTCCGGGCCCGCCAAAGCGATCACTTTTTCGGAGGCATTGCCCTCTACCGCAAGTACAAGCAGTTCGCCGAATGCTGCAGTTTCAGAAAAAGTACCTGTGTGACCGGCATGGTTTGCTTTCTTCCATTTCACCACTTCTTCTTTGGATACATTGCGCGTACCCAGCATGACATCATGCCCTTCTGCAATAAAAGCAGTGGCCAGCACCTGGCCAACATGTCCCGAACCCAGAATTCCGATCTTCATAACGAAAGATTTAATGATTAATGAATGTGGATACGGAATGAAAGCTGCCTTTGTCAGAGCCTACAAATATAGATTGTAATTTTTTTATCCCTTGCAAGAACCAGCGTCGGGAATTCTATTGGGCATCCTTGCGCTTGTCCCGCTCGTTGCGGGGACGCTCGGTTCAGCGTCAGGAAGGACATCAGCGGTTTAAGAAATATATTTCATCCAGAAAATATAAACGCATATTCCCTAATTTTACCCTATGTCAAATCCAAACCTGAATAGCGGAAAGGAAGCACTGGCGCCGGTGGACAAAGAATTTGAAAACAATATTCGTCCCAACATCATTGCGGAATTTTCGGGCCAGACGCAGATCATAGATAACCTCATGATCTTTATCCAGGCTGCCAGGCTCCGTGACGAGGCTCTGGATCATATTCTCTTTCATGGTCCCCCGGGCCTGGGCAAAACGACACTGAGCAGGATCGTCGCCAATGAACTGGGCGTACAGATCAAAGAAACCTCCGGACCTGTTATCGAAAAACCTGCTGACCTTGCAGGACTGCTGACAAATCTTGGACCCCATGATGTACTTTTTATAGACGAGATCCATCGGCTCAGTGCAGTTGTGGAAGAATATCTCTATGCAGCGATGGAAGATTATCGCATTGACATCCTCATTGATTCGGGGCCCAATGCCAGAAGTGTCCAGCTCAACCTGAATCCATTTACACTGATTGGAGCCACCACCCGCAGTGGATTACTGACAGCACCGCTTTTATCTCGCTTTGGGATAAAATCCAGGCTCGAATATTATGATAGCATCACGCTGCAGAAAATAATTATGCGGTCTGCATCGATTCTCCAAACCCGGGTCACTTCAGATGCCGCATCCGAAATTTCAAGACGAAGTCGCGGAACACCACGCATCGCCAATGGATTGCTCAGGCGTGTGAGAGATTTCGCGCAGGTATTATCCAATGGATCCATTGATCTTGGAATTACTGAACACGCCCTCCGGGCATTGAACGTGGACGAACATGGCCTGGATGAAATGGACAATCGCATTCTTTCCACCATTATTGAAAAATTCAAAGGAGGACCCGTCGGCCTTACAACCATTGCCACTGCTGTGGGTGAGGAAACAGGAACCCTGGAAGAAGTATATGAACCTTTCCTGATCCAGGAGGGATTTATCATGCGCACGCCACGGGGAAGGGAAGTAACAGAAAAAGCTTATCTGCACCTTGGGAAATCCAAACCCGGTGCGGATGGTATGCGACTTTTCTAAGCACCAATCATTTCCGGAAAACTATGCGACGGGAGTGACTAGTCTGAATCCATTGCCATGGATATTGACGATCTCAATCGTTGGATCATCTTTTAAGTATTTCCTCAATTTAGCGATATACACGTCCATACTGCGGCCATTGAAATAAGTATCACTGCCCCAGATCTTTTTCAATGCCGATTCACGCAGGAGCAGGTCATTGAGGTGTTCGCAAAGCATCTTCAACAATTCATTTTCTTTTGGAGAAAGCGTTTGCATATGACCTTTATGGCTGAGCTCCCTCAGCTTGGGGTTGAAATGATAAAATCCGAGATCAAATTCTTTATTCTCTGATTCTTTGTTGAGGTCGTCGTTGCGCTTCAGAATGGCCTTAATCTTTAGCAGGAGTACTTCACTGTCGAAAGGTTTGGTGATATAATCATCTGCACCCAGCTTATACCCCTGGATAATATCTTCCTTCATTGTCTTGGCAGAAAGGAAAAACAGAGGAATATCAGGATCCACGTCGCGGACTTCTTCAGCTAGGGTAAATCCGTCCATATGTGGCATCATCACGTCAAGAAGGCAGAGATCAAATTTTTCCCGTTGAAATGCAGCCAGGCCGAGGCGGCCATCTCTTTCAAGGGTTACATCAAAATCGTTTAATTCCAGATAATTCTTTAGTACCATCCCCAGGTTTTGATCATCCTCGCACAATAGCACTTTTGGTTTCTTACCTTCCATATTGAATCGTTTAAGTACAAATAAAATTAAATCATTTGCCTATAAAATAATCTTTCACACAATTTTTTGTTAATTCACCCGGTTTCCCCCCTTATTCATTTGATGATGAAGAAATGATCTGATCATAGATTTTCCTCGCATTATCATATGCTGTTTCAGCTGCCGCCCGATCTGCCTGCCGGATATTTAGTTGTTTCATTTTCCAACACTGGTCTACTGATTTCCGGCACCATTCTGCACTTTGGCGTTCATGAATGGGTTTCCCGTCTACAATGATAAATATTGGATTTGTATGTGAACTTTGTAAAATCCTCAGCGCAACCCAGGAAGAATGTGTGACCGGATAATTAAAACTTACTTCTTTCCATTGAGCGTCTGCCGTAATTTCTGTGGTATCGACCGCTTTACCATTCACGATGAGTTCAACCCTGACTTTCCGCGAATTTCCAATACGAGCCCTTTCAATATTCCAATAAGGCTGCTCATTGAATCGTCTGGATGCGATGTCAGCACCTATTGCATCCTGTTGCTCGGGCAAATGGGCAATAATCCTTGCTTTTATTTTGACCGTTTGCTTTCCATTTAAAGACAGTTTGCTCTCATCGGTCCCCATCTCAATTCCATTCACTGTGAAATCAATGATATGAGAATTTCCATCTGAAACATAGGACCTTCCTTTTTTAATAGCTTCTATGTAACTATCGTAAGTTAATTTTCCTTCCGGCTTGAAATAGCTTCGGGCGATGCCAACCCTTTCATCAAAAATGCAGGGGAAATCTGTTTCGCCACTTAATCTGGGCGTGAATCCACAATTGAGCGTATGATACCACATATTCAGTTCCCAGGGGGCAGGTGTATCACCCGCACTATAAAAATCGATCAGACCCTGGGTAACCGTAACGATATATTCATTTGCTCCGATATCGTCCATTTTGGGTAGTATATAATTTGGCAATTTGCTTGTAAAACTAACCGGCTCGAGACCCCAGCCGGAATGGGCGTACCCAACGATGGCATCCTGCGATTTTGCCCATGCCAGAACAGGCAGGGTCCAGCTTGGCCATTCTTCAATTTTTGTCGTGCCCGGATAATCGTCTTCTTTAAGTCTGAGGAGCACGATATGTCCGGCATGTGAGGAGGGAAAGCCCGATACTTCCACGTCATTGTGCATAATATTCTTATTCGTTGAAAGGGGATCATCATGACCCGTAAAAAAAGTTTTCTGATGATACCAACTCGGACCCCAGGCAAGCACCGCTGCAATATTAAGATCCTCTCCAAGGGCTTGTCGCCAGATATCCATTGGCTTCACACCCTCTTCAGGACTTTCGTAGTGGCTGCATCCGGCCGCATGCAAATGATGGTCTGCACTATACCATCCCATTTTTTCTATATCAAGCCAACGCTTCAATTGAAGGGTTGTTTCATAATTTTTGACTCCCGAAGGAACAACCATCTCCATTTTTTGCGAAATATATTCCGGCCCCCTGGTGAATGTGATATGATATATTCCCGGAGGCAGGAACACATGCTCGCCATCGTTGCGATAGACCTGTGGCTGAAAAAAGAAATCAGGATATTCATCATATGCAGCCACGCGCCTTGAAGGAAGTGGATAAATCCCTTTTAATGCATCCGGAACCCGGTAATTTTTCGTGTTTGGATCAAAGAATGGTTTGAACTCGCGCTGAGCAGCGATGAAACGGAAATCTGCATTTCCAACTGTTTTTACACTATCATCAAGAATTCTTTCAATTCCATCAGTGATCAAAATGGAAGCCATTGCCGGAGCTCCATTCTCCTCCTTGATATGCAAGGTTACTTTTACTGAAGGACTGATGCCGAAGAGTATGCTGATCGTATTGCGGAATCCAATATCCTGGGTTCCCTGGCCAATATTGAATCCGATTTCTGCTTCCCGCTGACCAGCCACTTTGCTGTAGACCTGCAATACAACATATTCTAATTTCAATCCGGATAAATTGGGAAGCAGGGGGCGACTCCGGTACAATTCCATTTCGAGGAAACGGTTAGCAATCTGGCCAGCAGAAAGAATTTTTTTCTGATCCACTTTCGGATCAAATGAAGGAGCGTATAAAGGCGTCGCCGCATTCGGACTTTCAACTTCCAATTGAGCAGTAACCCCGGCATCATTATTTACCTTAACCAAAAAACTGACCCAGCCATCTTCAATTAATTTAGCCTTCACCGGTCCCCTGGCAACTTTTACTCTTGCTTCAGGATTAATATTTACCATTGCCAAGCAATACGGATCCAAAATATTCTGCACCGACCTGCTAATCTCAGGGCTCAGAGGCTGATGCTGTAAAGCCATCAGACGTTCCTCATCTTTTGGATCTAAAGCGCTTCCTAAAAATGAAAGTGCCTCCTTCAGCCTCATGGCCTGTGCAAGCAATGGCTGTGGATCTACTACTGTAGTGCTTTGCATTCCTGCATGATCGGCGGGATGTTGTGCCTGAATAAAAGCGGGAAAAATGATTCCTGCCAAAATTAATTGGCAAATTAGATTTCTTCTCATGACAGATCTACTATAAAAAGTGAACGCCTGGGAACTTAACGTGGGGAAGGATCGGCTCTTAAATTACTAAAGATTTTCATTAAAAGTCCTGGATTCTTCTTTTTTCAATTCGTGCTAACTATTAAAGGTTTTTTTGAACCGGTCAAGTTCAAATAAAGCACATCAGGAATTGTATACTTTTCAACTTGCCGTCCAGTTTGAGTAGTAGGATGCTTTCTGCTCTCCATGTCTTAATTTTGCTGGAGAAAGTTTTAATAAATATGCATTTGACTTCTGATAATAAATTTAAGAAGCTGGTGGTTATTGGCGACCGCGTGCTGATCCGGCCTTCCAAGCCGAACGAGAGAACAGAGACGGGATTGTACCTGCCTCCTGGCGTACAGGAAAAAGAAAAAGTGCAACAGGGCTATATTATCAAAACGGGGCCAGGTTATGCCATACCAATGCCTGTAGACGATGAACCATGGAAAGCGGAAGATGAGCAGGTCAAATACGTGCCCCTTCAGGCCCGTGAAGGCGATATAGCCATCTTTCTGGTTAGCGGAGCCACTGAAGTCCTTTATGAGGGAGAGAAATATTTCATAGTTCCCCAAAGTGCTATTCTGATGCTTGAGCGCGAAGAAATGATATGAGCCATCCCCAGCGTTACGCATTCAGCATTAGGTGTTAAGCCTTAAGCGTTAGGCCTCAAGCACCAGCCCCACTCGCTGGCAACAGCGTGTCCTGTTTACTTGTATCTTTGCCTGTCTTAAGAAAAAAGAATGGACGCAAATTTTAACCAGGACAAACAACATACGCTCAAGGCACCTGCAAGTATTTCAGGCACCGGACTTCACACAGGAATCAATGTGGACATGACGCTAAGGCCTGCAAGTCCGGGATTTGGATTTCAATTCCAGCGTATCGACCTGCCTGGTCAGCCTATTATTAAAGCCGACTGTGACCTGGTGACGGATACTTCCCGGGGAACGACTTTGGAGGAAAATGGCGCGAAAGTGAGCACGGTTGAACATGTGCTTGCAGCTCTGGTCGGCATGGGCGTAGACAATTGTTTGATCGAACTCAACGGACCTGAACTACCGATCATCGACGGAAGCTCCGAGCCTTTTGTGGAAATCATTGAAGATTCGGGCATTGTTGAACAGAACGCAGCAAAAGCCTGGTACAGCATTGATACTAATATCAGCCACTATGACGAAAAGAAGCGGGTGGAGATGGTGGCCATGCCTTCTATCGACTATAAAGTGACCACGCTGATTGATTTTAATAGTCCGGTGCTCGGGACTCAGCATGCCGCCCTGAAAAAAATGGCGGAATTTAAGTCTGAGATCGCTCCCTGCCGCACTTTTTGTTTTTTACATGAACTGGAAATGCTGCTCGACAATAACCTGATCAAGGGTGGGGACATTAATAATGCCATTGTCGTCGTGGACAAGCCGGTCACCAAAGATGAAATGAACAGACTGGCAAAAGCATTCGGCCGGGATAAGATGGAAGTGAAAAGCGAAGGTTACCTGAATAACCTGGAGCTGCGTTTTCCAAATGAGCCTGCAAGGCATAAATTATTGGACGTGGTGGGTGATCTTGCCCTGATTGGATACCCGATCAAAAGCCATGTCATTGCTAACCGTCCCGGTCACTCGACAAATGTTGATTTTGCAAAAAAGATCAAGCAGTATATAAAGAAAAATAAACACGTCAAAGACGTGCCCATTTACAATCCGAACCATCCTCCTATCTACAACGCTCAGCAGATTGAAAAGACGCTTCCGCACAGATACCCATTCCTGCTGGTGGATAAGATCATTGAACTGACCGATAAGCACATCGTTGGCATTAAGAATGTCACATTCAATGAGCCATTCTTCGTTGGACATTTTCCGGGGAATCCCATCATGCCTGGTGTCTTGCAGATCGAGGCCCTGGCACAGACCGGCGGCATCCTTGCCATCAATTCCATGGCCGGAGGAGAATATGATACTTATTTTTTGAAGATTGATAATTGCAAATTCAAATTGAAAGTAGTGCCTGGCGATACGATGATTCTGCGCATGGAACTAACTGCACCAATCCGGAGAGGAATATGTGAAATGCGTGGCACTGTCTTCGTGGGTAACAAGATTGCAACAGAAGCAGACTTGGTGGCCCAACTGGTAAAGAGAAGTTAAATTGACCGAATTGGGTCAAATAAGTTTATTTTTGTATATGCTGGGGATTCTCAGCATTTTTTATGAGGAAACCAATATTTCTTAATGAAAATGCAGCCAAAGCGGCGCAACCCTTTTCACAATCAAGCGATGTACGAATGATTCATCCACATACTTATATTCACCCCAATGCCCACCTTGCCACGAATGTCAAAATTGATCCCTTTACGGTAATCCACCAGGATGTAGAAATTGGTGAGGGAACCTGGATCGGTTCAAATGTAACGATCATGGAAGGTGCAAGGATTGGAATGAACTGCAGGATTTTTCCTGGGGCAGTCATTGCTGCCATTCCACAGGATCTGAAATTCCAGGGTGAATATTCTAACGTATTCATTGGTGACAATACAACCATCCGGGAATTTGTGACAGTGAACAGAGGAACCAAGGATCGTGAGAAGACAGCCATTGGAAATAATTGTCTCATTCAGGCTTATTGCCATCTTGCGCATGACTGCATCGTCGGCAACCACTGCATCATGAGCAATAATACACAAGTTGCGGGCCATGTGATCATAGGTGACTGGGCCATTTTAGGGGGCATGTGCGCGATCCATCAGTTTGTAAAAATTGGCCAGCATTCCTTTGTCAGTGGCGGTTCACTGGTAGGCAAAGATGTGCCTCCCTACATCAAAGCAGGTCGCCAGCCCCTGAGCTATAGTGGCGTCAATTCCGTAGGATTGAAAAGAAGGGGTTTTACCATAGAAAAAATAAATCATATCCTCGATATCTACCGCATTCTCTACAATAAAGGAATGAACACTTCGCAGGCTTTGGAATTTCTTGAAGAAGAATTTCCTGCCACGGATGAAAGAGACGAGATCGTGACCTTTATTCGCGAAAGCAGCAGGGGCATTATTAAACGCTATAGCAAAAGCAGCCTGGATGAAGATTACGCTGACTAATGCCGGCAAACGTTTCAACCGCGACTGGATTTTCCGACATGTCAATTATGAATTTGTTACCGGCCATTCATATGCCATCACCGGGCCAAATGGCTCCGGCAAATCCACCTTATTGCAAGTCATAGCAGGGGCGATGGGATTGAGTGAAGGGGATATTCGATATTCGATGATCGATGGTCGATGGTCGATGACCGACGATAAGAAAATAATAACCGAAGATAATATCAATTCTAAAATTGAATCGACCATCGACCATCGACCATCGATCATCGATCAACAACCTACAATTGAAACAATCTTCAAATACCTCGCTCTCGCTGCTCCCTACCTTGAACTGATCGAAGAAATGACGCTCACTGAATTCCTTGAATTCCACAGGAGATTTAAGCCCTTTGACATATCCTTCCCCATTGGCCAGATTATGAAAGCTGTCAATCTCGAAAACGCTGCGCATAAGCAGATCCGCTATTTTTCTTCGGGCATGAAACAAAGGGTCAAACTGGCACAAGCTATTTTTTCAGACACTCCCCTCCTTCTGCTTGACGAACCCAGCACCAATCTCGATGAAGATGGGATACAACTTTACCATGGGCTCATTAAATCCTATGCTGCAGGAAAACTGGTAATTGTCAGCTCAAATGATAAACAGGAATATGCATTCTGTGACAAGCAAATTGATATGCTCCAACTCAGTTAGCTACTAACGCTGGCTTGCGATGAGGAGGTTGAGGTCAGTATATTTCAAATCGAATCGCTGGCTGAGGTGGAAATTTGTCAGCGCTCCCTTGAATAAATAGATTCCGCTCCGCAAATGGATCTTATGCCAAACGAGGTTTTCAAAACCTCCGTCTTCGCCGGCTTCCATGAGCAGCGGCATAAGCACATTGCTGATGGCCTGTGAGGCCGTGCGCGCAAATCCGGAAGGAATATTCGGAACACAATAGTGTATGACGCCATATTTCATGAATATCGGATGCTCATGCGATGTGATCTCCGAAGTTTCAAAACAACCGCCCCTGTCGATACTAACGTCAATGATCACACTTCCCGGACGCATATTGCTGACCATTTCTTCACTAACTACAACCGGTGTCCTTCCGCTTTGGGAAGTCAGGGCCCCTACTGCTACTTCACAGGTCTTGAGCTGCTTGGACAGGATCCTCGGCTCGATCACCGAAGTATATATCCTGAAACCAATATTGTTCTGCAACCGCTTGAGGCGGTACACACTGTTATCAAAAACTTTTACCGAAGCGCCAAGGGCAAGTGCCGCACGCGCTGCATATTCCCCCACCGTTCCTGCTCCAAGGATGATGACTTTTGTGGGCGGAACACCCGAAATTCCTCCAAGCAAAACACCTTTGCCATGGTTGGCGGATCCGAGGTATTGGGCAGCTACGAGCATCACTGCACTGCCGGCAATTTCACTCATGCTTCGCACGATGGGATAGCTCCCGCTATCATCCTTAAGATTCTCAAATGAAATGCCCGTGATCCTTTTTTCCATCATTTTCTCCAGCAATTCAGCTTTGAGGGCAGAAAGATGGATGGGAGATACAATGGTTTGGTTCATCTGCAAAAAAGGAAGATCTTCCTCAATAACCGGGGCAGACTTGACCAGGATTGGCGCCTTATACACATGGGCCTTCTCAAACACTATTTTCGCACCAGATTCGCTATAGTCTTTGTCTCTGTAATGTGCCGCTTCTCCCGCATTGTGTTCGATAACCACTTCATGCCCATTACTGACAAGCACGCCCACGGATTCAGGCGTCAGCGCAATTCGATTTTCCTGAAAAGCAGTCTCTTTAGGAATCCCAATATGCAATTGGGCCCCTTTTGGCTTGACATCCAGGGTTTCTTCTAAGGTTTCGTAACTAAATGAAGTGCTGATAATCGGCTTGTGCTGCGACATTTCTAAGGGCCATCAATCCTTAATAACTAAAATGACGGGCGGTTAAATTACAATTTTAAATTGAATTTAAAGCAATTATGAGTAAGCTTCTTCCCTGATCCGACGAGTTTGCGGATCTACAGTATAGATGGATATATGTACAGTTTCCGGCGGAAATATTCCGGCTGCCTTTTCTGGCCATTCCACAAGACAAATATCTCCTGAATACAAGCAATCTTCCACGCCCGACCTAATTGCTTCGTCTTCATCATTCACCCGAAACAGGTCAATATGAAATATTCTGCCTCCGGAATAGCTGTATTCATTGATGATAGAAAATGTCGGACTTCCCACGGTCTGATCTACCTGCAGAAACTCACATAAAGAATGAATAAAGGTTGTCTTGCCAGCACCCAATGGTCCATGAAAAGCGAATATTTTTTTCCCGGAATATTTGCGCCAGAATGCTTGCACCACATCGCTGATTTCATTAAGACCGAATACCATTTCCATGGTTCAAAGATAGCCCCCGAAAGGCGTAAATTTGCAATTGGCAAGGGCTGACGGAGGTCAGAGAAATTATGACTGTGCAGAAATCAGTCCTGGCCGAGCCAATCGAATAATATGGAAACAGTGCACTGGAAAGTGGAAGGCATGACATGCTCAAATTGCGTGCTGACCATCAATAAATATCTTGAAAGAAAAGGCCTGCAAAACATTAAACTCAGTCTTGCAGGCGGAGACCTTAGTTTTGACACCAATGGGCAGGCAAGCAAATCTGAAATTGAAAAGGGCATCCATGACCTTGGATATGTGGTAATAGCCGAAGAACCAGGAAAAGCGGTTTCAAAAACTAAATCAATCAATGCCTATCTGCGCTACCTGATCATCGTGGCTCCATTCACGCTGATTCTTTTCCTTCCGATGCTGGATTCCCGACTGCACTGGCTGATGAATCCCTGGGTACAGTTCTTCCTCTGCCTTCCGGTATACATTACTGGTATGCTTTACTTTGGGAAGAGTGCCATCAACAGCATCAAAAACAGAATGCCCAATATGAATGTGCTCATCTCCCTGGGCGCTACGGCCGCATTCATCTACAGTCTGGTTGGGACCATGCTGCATCTCGGTGATGCATATTTGTTTTACGAAACTGCCGCAGCCATCATCTGCTTTGTGTTTTTGGGAAATTACCTGGAGGATGTCTCTGTCAGGTCCACTCAGAGATCATTGGATGGTCTTGCGAAGTCGCAGAAAGTCATGGCAAACATGATTGCATTCGATGACCAGCACCAGGAAAATATATTCCCTGTTGAAAGTATGTCTCTAAGGCCAGGTGACCTGGTATTGATCAGATCCGGCGAACAGATACCCGCAGACTGCAAAATTCTGTGGGGTGAAGCAGAAATAAATGAGTCCATCATCACCGGAGAAAGTCTTCCTGTCCATAAAGCTGCCAAAGAACGTCTATTAGGTGGCAGCCTGATTATTTCAGGAACAGTGAAGGCGCAGGTAACCGCCGGCATAAAGGATTCAGTGCTTTCAGGAATCATCCACCTGGTCCGGCAGGCACAGGGAGAAAAGCCACCCCTGCAGCAATTGGCAGACCGTATCAGTGCTATCTTTGTTCCGATTGTACTTGGCATAGCGGCACTGACATTCCTCCTCAATTATTATTTCCTTGGAAACCTAACGGATTCGATCATGCGTAGTGTGGCAGTGCTGGTCATAGCCTGCCCTTGTGCCATGGGACTTGCCACACCTGCAGCCATTGCCGTGGGGTTGGGCAGGGCTGCGAGAAATGGCATTCTTTTCAGGCACGCGAAAAGCCTGGAGCTATTCAAGGATATCAGACAGATTGTTTTTGATAAGACTGGCACACTGACTACGGGCGCTTTCGCCATTGGCGATTGGTCAATTGTCACCGCGGACAAGGAGCCTGGAAAAATATTATCGGAAGAAGAATTTAAGAGGATTGTTTATTCTATAGAAAAATATTCCAACCACCCTATTGCAAAAACAATCAGCAAAGCCTGGAAAACAAAGGACGAGATCAAATGGAAAAAAGTGGAAGAAATAAAGGGAATGGGCGTAAAAGCTGTTTCTACCGAAGGGGAGGTCTTTTGGGCAGGCTCTTACAAGACCCTTGGCGACCATCATCCCAAAGAAATCCATAATGTATATATCAGCAAGGGGAACCAATTGATGGGCTGGATCAATGTAAAGGATGAACTGAGACCGGAAGCAATTCAAGTGATAAAATTTCTTCAGGCAAAAAATATTAAGACGATTCTCCTCAGTGGTGATCACGAGTCGAATTGCCGCGCTGTGGCTGATCAATTAGATATCAAAGAAGTTATTTCAGACCAGAGTCCGAAACAAAAATTAAATTATGTCGAATCCTTAAGCCGAAACGCCATTACTGCTATGGTTGGTGATGGGATCAATGATGCGCCTGCACTGGCCAAAGCCAATATCGGGATTTCAATGAGTGACGCCTCGCACCTGGCCATCCAAACGGCAGATGTTGTGCTGATGAACCATGGACTAAAAAATCTTCCCTTGGCCTTGGAGCTTGGAAAGAGCACCTACCATACGATCCGGCAAAATCTTTTCTGGGCATTTTTCTATAATGTCATTGCCATTCCTGTGGCAGCATTTGGCTTTCTTACGCCGGCTTTTGGAGCATTGGCTATGGCATTCAGCGACCTGGTGCTTCTTGCTAATTCTATCCGGCTATATGTGAAGAAACTGGTACGTGCATAACCCGGGAAAATTCCAGACCAAAATTTCTTTCAAATTCCATAGATTGGGCCATATGGCGGGACACAAAAATTGAGAACTATTTGAAATTAATGGATCCTATTTTAAAAACGCTGAAGCAGTACTGGAAACACGAAGCTTTTCGGCCCATGCAGGAAGAGATCATCCTTTCCTTGCTGGCAGGAAATGATACGCTTGCCCTACTGCCCACGGGCGGAGGAAAATCCATTTGTTTTCAGGTGCCTGCAATGATAAGGGAAGGGCTATGCCTGGTGATCAGTCCATTGATTGCACTTATGAAGGACCAGGTGGAAGGCTTGCGGAAAAAAAATATCACCGCTTTCGCCATCTATTCCGGCATGAGCAGGAAAGAAGTGCTTAACAGTTTGAGACTTGCAGCCGAAAGCAATTGCAAATTTTTATATTTATCCCCGGAAAGACTCGAGACTTCTCTATTCAAGGAATGGCTGCCTGCATTGAATGTTACCATGGTTGCAGTAGATGAGGCCCACTGCATTTCTCAATGGGGATATGATTTCCGGCCTTCTTATGTGCGCATTGCCTCCCTGCGCGAAGAACTGCCCGGCATCCCTGTTCTTGCACTAACAGCATCGGCTACCCCGGAAGTGCAGGCAGATATCTGTGATAAATTGATTTTCAAAAATGCCGCCATATTCAGGCAATCTTTCACCAGGGAAAATATTTCTTTCAGCGCATTTCAGGTCAGTTCAAAAATCAACAAGATCCTTCAGATACTGAATAAGGTGGAGGGATCTGCGATCATTTACTGCAGGACCAGGAAAAGAACCAAGGTGATCAGTGATTTGTTGGTGATGCATGGAATAGTTGCAGGTTATTACCACGCGGGACTAAACCAGGAAGAAAGAAACCAGCGCCAGGAAAATTGGAAAAATGATAAGCTCAGGGTCATTGTATGTACCAACGCTTTTGGAATGGGTATTGACAAACCAGACGTGCGGGTGGTCATTCATGCGGATTGCCCGGACTGCCTGGAAAATTATTACCAGGAAGCCGGGCGTGCCGGCAGGGATATGAAAAAAGCTTTTGCCGTTTTACTTTATTCAGTGAAGGATTTGCAGGAATTAGAAGCCTTGCCCCCGCTCCGATTCCCACCTTTCAATCAGATCAGAAAAGTATACCAGGCCCTGGTGAATTATCTGCAACTTCCCTCCGGGACAGGAGAAGGCGAATATTTTGATTTTGACATGAACCAGTTCACCAAAAATTTCTCATTGGAGCCATTCGAAGCGCTGTATGCATTGAAAGCCCTCGAACAGGATGGTCAGATTGCTTTTAGTGATCAGGCATTCCTTCCATCCAAAGCCGGTTTCATTTGCAATAAGGAAATGCTTTTTGAGTTGGAAAAGACCGCTCCTAACCAAACGCCGTTGGTGCAGGCCCTGCTCCGTACTTATTCCGGGATCTTTGATCAGCCGGTACCTATCCATGAAAAAAACCTCGCGTTCCTTCTTCACGAGGACCTGGAAAAGATTGTGCTCGGCCTGCAATGGCTGCACTCAAACCGCATCATAGAATATATTCCGCAAAAGAATAATCCACAAGTTTATTTCGTGCAAAACCGGGTCTCGGCTCAGGACCTGCGGATCGATATGGAGTCTTATCAAAAAAGAATGCAGCTATTTGAAAACCGGATTCTTGCATTGTTGGGATATGCTAAGGCGGGAGAAAAATGCAGAGCCGTACTCATCAACAACTATTTTGGTGAGCCTGGCACAATACCCTGCGGCATCTGTGACAATTGCCTGAAACAAAAACGGAAATCAATAAACAGAGTTGAATTTGAATTGATTCACAAGCAGATCATGGAAACGGTGGGGACTTCAGGCCTTGCGGCCCATGAGCTGGAACGGCTATTCAGCGGGATACCGAAAGAAAAATTCTGGCAGGTTGTTCGATTCCTCGAAGCAGAAAATAAATTAACCGTAAACAAAGAAGGGATGATCGCATCCTGCGAGATCTAAAACCACCCTTTGCTTTTGCTCTTGCTGCTGCTGCTTCTGCCTCCCAACCCCAGGGCGCCCAGCAGGCTTCTCGTGATTACACTTGCCGCCGTTCTCTCCACTTGCTTCACTGCTCCACTGTTGAGGACTCTCTCCAATGTGGATTGCGGCTGTTTACCCGGTACTGTATTCTGAGCAGTTTTGTTGGCAGCATCCTGCAATTTGGCGGTCAAAATTTCGTAGGCGCTTTCACTGTCAATGACCTGGCTGTATTTTGGAACCAGCTTCGATTTTGTGACCACTTCGTTGATTTCTGCTGGAGTTAACACGTCCATGCGACTGCGGGGTGGGCACATCATGCAGTGCACCAGGGGTGTCGGCACTCCTTTTTCATCCAACATGGTGACAAGGGCTTCCCCAATGCCTAATTGAGTGATCAGGTCCTCGGTTTTGTAGAATGTGGTTTCCGGATAATTTTCTGCAGTCTGTTTAATCGTTTTTCTATCCACTGCAGTAAATGCCCTCAGGGCGTGCTGAACTTTTAAGCCCAACTGCGCGAGAACGCCTGAAGGCACATCCATGGGGTTCTGCGTGCAAAAAAATATACCAATTCCCTTTGAACGGATGAGTTTGACAATTGTCTCAATTTGTTTCAACAGGGCATCGCTGGCTTCCTGGAAGACCAGGTGCGCTTCATCAATGAACATCACCAGTTTGGGTTTGTCCAGGTCTCCTTCTTCCGGGCAACTTGCATAGAGTTCGGCCAGCATTTGCAGCATGAAAGTGGAAAATAATTTGGGTTTGTCCTGCAGGTCTGTGACACGCAATACATTAATTATTCCCCTGCCATCTTCACTGATGCGCATAAGGTCAGCCACTTCAAAACTTTTCTCACCAAAAAAAACATCCGCTCCCTGCTGCTGCAATTCTATGACCTTACGCAAGATCGTTCCGGTGGAAGTGGTTGCCACTTTTCCATATTGTTTTTCAATATCTGCCTTTCCTTCGTTGCTAATGAATTGTAGTACTTTGATGAAATCTTTCAGGTCCAGCAGGGGCAGTTTATTGTCGTCACAATATTTGAATATCATGGCCACCAGACCGCCCTGGGTATCATTCAATTCCAAAATTTTTGAGAGGAGGATGGGTCCGAACTCGCTAACGGTAGCACGTAAGCGCGCTCCCTTCTCATTGCTCAGGGTCAGCAGTTCCACAGGATAGCCGGCAGGCTTATATGTAATACCGATTTTTCCCGTCCTTTCTTTGATCTTATCATTGGATGTGCCGGCTTCTGCTATTCCGCTCAGATCACCTTTTATATCCATCAACAGTACCGGGACGCTCGCATCGCTCAATGCTTCACTGATCATTTGCAGGGATTTGGTCTTACCTGTTCCCGTAGCACCAGCGATCAGACCATGCCTGTTCATTGTTTTCAAAGGCAGATTGATATCAGCACCGGCAACTGCTTTCCCATCCAGCACACCGATCCCGATCTTTACCGATTCACTCTTGAATGTGTAGCCGTTTTTGACAGCTTGTAAGAATTTTGCCTGATCTGACATAATTTGAGTTTAATATTTTCAAGTCCTTGAAAGATGAAAGTTGACAGTTGACAGTAATTTATTTTCACATGCCGTCGTCAAAAGATTGCCAAAATGATTATTGTTTTGAAGCCGCCATGCCTTGTGCAACGAATACAAATATATTTAGGACCTTTAGAAGTATTTCTTCTCTGTCAACTGTCAACTGTCATCCTCTCACACCTTCTCCGCGATCAACTGCTTGATCAGATTTTCAAGTTCTTTGATCCGTTTTTCTAGCTCCGGAAGGTTCTTGCTTAGGGCCTGGCTTCTTAATGCACTGGTATAATCAAATGCGGGAGATCCTGTTACAGCCGAATTTGGGGATTTGATGGACTTGCTCACACCGCTCTGGGCATTGATCTTGCTTCCGTCTGCAATTTGGATATGTCCTACAATGCCCGCCTGCCCTCCGATCATGACATTGTTTCCAATTTTGGTGCTGCCACTCACACCAGCCTGCGCAGCAATGACCGTATTGTTTCCTACTTCGACATTGTGTGCTACCTGAATCAGGTTATCCAATTTGGCTCCTGATTTTATAATCGTAGAACCAATGGTTGCCCGGTCAATGGTAGCATTGGCGCCAATTTCTACATTCTCTTCGATGACCACATTTCCCATTTGCGGCACTTTCTTAAAACTCCCATCTGCCTGTGGCGCGAATCCAAAGCCATCACTTCCTACCACCGTTCCTGCATGAATGGTCGAATTCTTTCCGACGATACAATCGTGATAAATTTTCACTCCCGGATAAAGAATGACATTGTCACCGATCTGCACCTGATCACCCAAAAACACCTGTGGGTATATCTTCACATGGTTGCCAATGACAACCTGCTCTCCGATAAATGCGAATGCACCTATAAAAATTTTCTCTCCCAATTTTGCTGATTTGGAAATATAGGATGGTTCCTGAATCCCTACCATTTGCTGGGAAACAATTTCCTGGTATTTCGACAATAATGCGGCAAATGCTGAGTATGCATCCGGAACTCGAATAAGAGTAGCTCCAATTTTCTCTCTTAATTCCTGACTTTCATTTATAATAATAACAGAAGCGCCGGTTGTATAAAGATATTCTTCATACTTGGGGTTGGCCAGAAATGCCAATTGGCCGGCAACCGCTTCTTCAATTTTTCCGAATGAAGAAACCATAACGCCTGGATTACCTTCGGCCTTGCCTCCGATCATTTGAGCGATTTGTGCCGCAGAAAATTCCATACTCAATTATTAATCGTACTCAGACATCCATCCAGCCCTGAATTCAGGCCATATAGCAAATATAAAATTTTTTAACGGGGCTTGACAAGGTCTGATGAATTAAAGCATTGTCCACTTCCGATATATCCCTTACTGAACCATCTTTAAATAGAATCTGAATACGTTCATCCGATGGGTCGTATGTGGTATTTACTGTTTCTCCTGTGAATACCAGCCAATCCGCCTCATTATCGGTGATGCCCAACCGCGAGGAGATCTTCGATCGGCATGATTCGATAAATGATTGAGGAATGGGCTCGGCCTGCATTTTCACTTTAAGCAGCCGGCGGTTGATCAGACCTTCACATAAATGAGACAAGATCTTGTCGGAATGAAACATCCATAACTTCATCGCGCTGACCAAATCATAATCATCCAGCAAACAGAATTTTTCTGGCAGTAACCCTCCGTTTCCGCGCAGGAATTCATCCAGGACCTGCGAGCCTGATGTAAGGTCAACGCCCAATTCAATCAATTTCTTTGCGCGTTCAATGACTTTTACCAACATTTTTTCAGCGCTGAGTACTGTCTTATGGAGGTAGACCTGCCAGTACATCAACCGGCGGGAAACCAGGAATTTCTCAATGGAATAAATCGCCTTTTCTTCTACCATTAGATCGCCATCGTGGACAGTAAGCATTTTGATAATGCGATCGTAACCGATAACACCTTCTGACACGCCGGTGAAAAAACTATCGCGGATCAGGTAATCCATACGATCTACATCCAGTTGTCCGGATATGAGCTGATGCAAAAAGCGCTTTCGATACCTGCCCTTGAAAATGGACATTGCGATATCGAGCCGACCGCCGAAATCCTTATTTAAGGTTTCCATGATAAGGAGGGAAATGGATTCATGGTCCATCCCTTGTATTAGGACATTTTCCAAAGCATGAGAAAATGGACCATGTCCCATATCATGAAGAAGAATCGCGATCTGAGCTCCGAGTTGCTCTTCCATCGTGATATCAAATCCTTTCAATTTCAATTCCAGGAGTGCATTTCCCATAAGGTGGTATGCACCCAGGGAATGATGCAGGCGCGTGTGCACTGCACCGGGATATACCAGGTGAGCGAATGCCATCTGATGGATTCGTCTCAGTCTTTGATACCAGGGATGTTCAATGATTTTTAGCAAGAGGGGATCATCAATCGTGATAAATCCATACACCGGGTCATTGATGATCTTTCTCAACTGGACAGCCATGCTTGCTTTATATTTGTTAAAACCGGGCCAAAATGATGTCAAATCTACAAATGCACATCGGATAAATTAAATTTGGAATACTCTATCCATGGCGGAATGGCAATTTTGCTATTGCCGGATATTGATGATTCAGGATCTTAGTAATATTTTAATCCGTTAAAATCTATAAATCTCTCTGATGGCATTAGGAAAAATACTTTGGGTCGATGATGAAATAGAAAACCTCCAGTCGCAGATCCTCTTCCTGAAAAATAAAGGATATGAAGTGAGCGCCATTACCAACGGCTTCGATGCCATTGAATTTGTAAAGGAGAATCCAGTAGATGTGGTCTTGCTTGATGAAACCATGCCCGGCATTACGGGATTAGAGACACTAGCAAAGATCAAGGCATACAACCAGCAGGTTCCGGTTGTGTTGATCACCAAAAACGAAACGGAAAACCTGATGGATGATGCCATCGGCAGTCAAATTACGGATTACCTGATCAAGCCCGTCAACCCAAACCAGGTCTTGCTCAGCTTGAAAAAAATTATTGACAATAAACGGCTCGTTTCAGAAAAAACAACGACAGCATACCAGCAGCAATTCCGTGAGTTGTTCATGGCCCTGAACGACAATCCGGATCAACAGGGCTGGATGGACATTTACAAGAAGCTGGTGTATTGGGAGCTGGAAATGGAGAAGAGTGACAGTCCGGAAATGCGCGAGATCCTTCAATCGCAAAAGCAGGAAGCAAATAGTGAATTCTTCAAGTTCATCTCAAAAAATTATGCACGATGGATGAATCCAAAAACTGTGGACAGTCCTGTGCTTTCAAATAATCTATTTCAAAGAAAAGTATTTCCGCATTTGGAAAAGGGCACTGCCACTTTTTTCGTGCTGATAGATAATCTGCGTTTTGACCAGTGGAAAGCCATTCAACCGATTTTTGCTGAAAATTTCCGAATTCATGAGGAGGATAGCTTTTACAGTATCCTGCCCACTGCCACTCAATACAGCCGCAATGCCATATTTGCCGGGCTTCTGCCCCTTGAGATTGAGAAAGCTTCACCAAGCCATTGGAAGAATGATGAAGAGGAAGGCGGAAAAAATTTGCATGAAGAAGATTTTTTCAGGGACCAGCTGAAGCGGCTCAAAAAAGAAAATCTGCGCTTTTCTTATACTAAGGTTCTAAATCACCAGGCGGGTCAGGACCTGGTCAACAATATCCATAACCATCTGACCAATGACATTAATATCATCGTATACAATTTCGTGGATATGCTGAGCCATGCCAGGACGGAAATGGAGGTATTGAAAGAATTGGCCAGTGATGAGATCAGCTACCGGAGCATTGCAGCCAGCTGGTTTGAACATTCCCCTCTAAATCAGGCACTGAAAAAAATTGCGGATAAGAAAATTCAGATCATCCTGGCCACCGACCATGGGAGTGTGCGAGTGAAAACGCCCTGCAAAGTCATCGGGGATAAGCAAACGACGACCAATCTACGCTATAAACATGGCCGCAACCTGAATTATGATGCAAAAGATGTTCTCGCTTTCAGGGATCCGAAAGAGGCTGGTTTGCCTGTGCCTACTGTCAATTCTTCATTCATTTTTGCCAAGGGAGATGAATTTCTTTGTTACCCCAATAATTATAACTATTTCGCAAATTATTACCGCAATACCTTCCAACATGGCGGCGTAAGTATGGAAGAAATGATCATACCTGTCATCAGGATGTCAAGTAAATAGCCTCTCTTACCTGCAATGATTATCTTTGTGGATAATTTAGGAACCCTGCATTGCGAAAAGCCTGCAATTCGGGGTATTTTTGGAGAGCAATACAACGAGTTTATTTTTATTTATCATGAAATACATTCAGTCTACCCTGGAAAGAATAGAAAAGGTCCTCGACGAATCAGGATATATTATTCGCTATGAAAGAGGCACGTTCCAGAGTGGCTATTGTATCCTGGAACAAAAGAAAGTGGTGGTGCTGAACAAATTTTTGCAACTGGAGGGCCGCATCAACACCCTGATCGATATTATTCCTCAGCTCACCATCATACCAGAATTGCTCAGTCCGGAAGTGAATAAGACCTACGAAGAGGTGATGTCGAAAGCTTCGACTGAAGAAAACAAAAAATCACAAGTTTGATTCCTGAGTGCAGGTTCTGAATTCAAGTTCCGAAGCAAACCGCGAGGTATTATACCTGCCCGTCTGGCCAGGCGCGCCTTCCGCTTTCGGTCCCGTACTTGCGGGATTCGACTAAGTTTTTTGCTGCACTTTGATTGCATGGCGCAGGCAGGTTTACAAAAAACAAGTCTCACGGATAACTTGTTATACGAGGCTCCTGTTTTCTTTGAACCGGCTGATCATGCGGACTTCCCGTCGGCAGCCACTTCTGGCTAATTGTTTATTTTTGTCCATGTCTTATCCTTCACTCAAAATAACTTTTCTGGGAACAGGCACGAGTACCGGAGTGCCCATGATCGCATGTGATTGCGAAGTGTGCAGGTCTGTGGATCCCAAAGACAAACGTTTTCGGTCAAGTATTCTCGTGGAATCTAAATTGACCAGGGTGGTCGTAGATACAACACCGGATTTCAGAAGCCAGATGTTGCGGAATAATGTAAGAAAATTAGATGCTGTCGTTTTCACACATCCACATAAGGATCATATTGCCGGTCTCGATGATATACGTGCATTTAATTTCTTTACGAGGAAGGCCATGCCCGTGTACTCGAATGAAATGACCCAGGAAGTGATCATCAGGGAGTTTGCTTATGCTTTTGCCGACAAAAGGTATCCTGGACTTCCTCAAATGGAATTGAATACTATTAGCACGGATCCTTTTGTAATTGGGGACATTCCAATCACGCCGATCCTTGTATGGCATTTGAAAATGCCTGTTTTCGGCTTTCGCTTTGGCCCTTTTACCTATATCACAGACGCAAACCGTATTGATGAATCGGAAAAGGAAAAAATCAGGGGCAGCCAGGTCGTTGTATTAAATGCCTTGCGCAACGAAAAACATGTCTCCCATTTTAATTTGCAGGAAGCAAGTGAACTGGTCAGGGAATTAGGAATGGCACAGGGCTATTTTACCCATATCAGCCACCAGCTGGGAAAACACCAGGATGTCAATGCTTTGCTTCCGGATGGCATGCAACTGGCTTATGACCAACTCGTTCTGGAATTTCCTGCAGGCGCATAGCTTTATATTTTCTTAATGATCCATCCTGGATTTCGCAGGTGCGTTTTAAACCATTTCGTTTTTTAGTGGTCAGAGCAATGTCATAAACAACATTATGAAAAGAACTTTTTTGCCAATTGCCCTGCTCCTCTTTTTGACTGGAATACGGTCCTACGCTCAAACTTCTGTAGAAATGATTCCTACAGGAGGTTATACTTTTCCGGACCAGGTTAATTTTTACAACAATTATGGAAGAATTGAAGGGGCGGCCAACTGGGGCGGCTCCCTGCAATTCAATGTCAACAGAAATTTTGGGATAGAATTTATGTATAACCGGATAGATGCTTCATCCGGCATTTATAATTATGATTACACCACCCAGGTCCCGGTCACGAGACAGAACGTGGCTATTAATTATATCATGGCCGGACCCATATCATCCATTAGCTTTCCGGGATCTCCTGTACATCTGTTCTTCGGAGGTGAACTGGGCGCAGCTGTCTTTGAACCGACTCCGGTGGATTATTCCGGCAATACCAAATTTGCATGGGGTGTGGAAACTGGTGCGAACATTTATGTTAATCCACATGTAGGCATCCGCATGAAAGCCCAACTACTATCGGCTGTAGGAAGTACCGGCGGATATTATTTTGGATATTTTGGTGGTGCAGGAGCTTATGGTTATACCTACCCTGCGCTTTATCAATTTGGACTTAGTGCAGGACTCATTATTGGAATTGGCAATATATTACCGCAGACCAGACCTCATGTTTACATTCCGCATAGGAGGCCCGCGCCGCCCCAGCCCAGGGTATATTACTCTGATCCCAATCCTTATCTAAATCATAATTGATGAAGTTTCTTCTTGAAATTCCAGGAAATCACCTTTCCCGGTAATTACCACTGAATTGTATTTTTCCCGGCTACTGTGCTTGGTATCTTGAGGAAAAGAGCTCAAATGCTTTCAGAAAAAATCAGGTCCTATTTTATCTTCTCCAAAAGAGAGCGCATAGGCATTTATGTTTTGGTCATCCTGATCCTTGCAGCAGCGATAGGTCCTGGCTTTATTCATGACAAGAGATTGGATTCAGATCTGGACTCAATAAAGAAATTCGAAGCAGAAATGGCAGCGCTCCATGCCAGGGATGCGGAGGATTCGATAGAAAAAAAAGAGGAGCGCCGAGGATCCGCAAAAAATACCAGACTATTCTATTTTGATCCCAACTCACTTGATCCTGCAGGTTGGAAAAAGCTTGGACTGCACGAAAAAACCATCCAAACCATAATGCGTTATCTCGAAAAAGGCGGGCGGTTCAGGAAAGCAGATGACCTGCTCAAGATTTATGGAATGAGGGAAAACGAATTTGTGCAGCTCAAACCCTTTGTGCAAATCAAAAATGAAACGGAAAAGAAACCCTTCCGCCTACTCCGCCAGTTGGCGGATTCGGCTGACGCAGTCAACTCTTCAACCTCTCAACCTTTCAACCCTCCTTCATCATCTCAACCTTTCAACCATTCAACTCCTCAACCTTTCAACCATTCAACTCTTCAACCTTTCAACCATTCAACCTCTCAACCTTTCAACCCTCCTTCATCATCTCAACCTTTCAACCATTCAACTCCTCAACCAATAGACATCAACAAAGCAGACTCGATCGCCTTCATGGCGTTCCGTGGAATTGGGCAAAAATTGGCAGCAAGGATCATTTCGTTCAGACAGAAACTTGGTGGGTTTTATTCGGTTGACCAGGTACGGGAAACCTATGGCCTTCCCGATTCCGTTTTTATCAGCATTCGGCCGCTCCTGAAAATAGGTGAGGACGCAGAGGATAGCTTAAAGAAAATCGACCTTAATGAATCAGGAATTGAACAGCTCAGGCAACACCCCTATATCCGATGGAACCTGGCCCGGGCCATTGTGGAATTTCGAAATCAGCATGGCCCATTTTCAAAGCCTGAAGACCTTGAAAAGCTACACATCCTTAGCCAGGCTGAGATTCAGAAGATTATGCCCTACTTAAAAATAAACTAACAGTTGTTAGTAAAATTTCAAAATTATATTTAACTTGCTCTTTCGGGCTTAGCCCGGGTAGTTTGTTTAATAATGATTGTTTGCTGTGTTAACCAGGCAATGTCCATATGGCTGTTGCCTGGTTCTTTTTATAATAGACACTAATTTAGGTTGCATGAATTTCCAGACCGATGAACTCACAGAACAGGTGGCGCAAACAGCACGTGATTTTGCCAATCGGCATATCAGGCCGCATGTGATGGACTGGGATGAAGCCCAGGAATTTCCCCTTCCTCTTTTTAAGGAGTTGGGTAAGCTCGGGATCATGGGTGTGCTGGTTCCAGAGGAATATGGCGGAGCAGGCCTTGGTTATCTCGAATACGTAACCATTATCCAGGAGATTGCTAAAGTGTGCGGATCCATCGGACTCAGCGTAGCTGCGCATAATTCCCTCTGCATTGGGCATATCCTTTCCTTCGGAAACAAAGATCAAAAGAAAAATTATTTGCCTAAACTGGCTTCGGGAGAATGGATAGGTTCCTGGGGGCTTACCGAAGCCAATACTGGCAGCGATGCCGCCAATATGCAATGCACTGCCACCCCGGATGGGGCGGACTGGATCCTCAATGGCACGAAATGCTGGATCACGCATGGGCGGAGCAGCAATCTAACGGTGGTGGTTGCACGAACCGGAAAAGCGCGGGCTAAAAACAATGCCACGGCATTTGTCGTGGAAAGGGGGACTGCCGGTTTCAGCGGCGGGAAAAAAGAAAACAAACTGGGGATGAGGGCAAGCGAAACGGCAGAAATGATATTTGACCAGTGCAGGATACCGGATGCCAATCGACTGGGTGAAATAGGGGATGGTTTCAAGCAATCACTAAAAGTACTTGATGGAGGACGCATTTCGATTGCTGCGCTGGGCCTGGGGATTGCCAAAGGAGCATATGAGGCAGCACTGCAATATTCCAAAGAAAGACATCAATTTGACCAACCAATATCAAATTTCCAGGCCATTTCATTCAAGCTGGCAGATATGGCCACAGAAATCATGGCGGCAGAATTGCTGACGCTCCAGGCTGCGGACAGAAAAAACAAAAATCTTCCGATGACCAAGGAATCGGCCATGGCAAAATATTATACCAGCGAAGTAGCAGTAAAAACAGCAACGGAAGCAGTGCAAATATTCGGTGGATATGGATACACAAAAGACTTTCCAGTTGAAAAATTCTACCGTGACAGTAAACTTTGTACAATCGGTGAAGGAACTTCAGAAATCCAAAAAATAGTTATTGCGAGAGAAGTTTTGCATTGAGGCAGGACGTTTAATGCCGAACGCTGAACACTAAACGCTTAACGCAGTTTGATGAATATCACACTGTCAACTGTCAACTGCCAACTGTCAACTGCTAATGGTCAACCATCAACAAAATCATCTTCATCCTTGACCGAATATTTATCAAATAGCTTGTCAATGGCGCCTCCGAAAATGGGGAATTTTTCCTTGGCAAAATTCTTGATAATTTCAATGGACTTGTAAGCCTGCTGTTCGGTCAAACCTTCCGCTTTCAGCCGATCAATTAATTCTTTCATAAAGGAAAATTAAAAACCGACCGCAATTGCCGGCCGGTTCAAAGATCATTATCATTTGATGAGCCTGCTAAACATGGATTAAGCCACCTTGAGCAGATTCATCTTGCTTGTATCAAATTTCTTGCGCGCGTAATCAATGGTCAGTGTAAATTTATTTTCTTTGGAAGAAGGCAATTCAAACATGGCATCGGTGAGGATGCTTTCGCAAATGCTTCTAAGTCCCCTCGCGCCGAGTTTATATTCAACTGCTTTATCCACCATGAAATCGAGGACATCGTCTTCAATGACGAGTAGTATACCTTCCAACTCGAATAATTTTTTGTATTGACGAATCAGCGAGTTCTTTGGTTCTGTTAGAATTGATCTGAGCGTCGGCCTGTCCAATGGATTCAAATGTGTAACTACCGGGAGACGGCCAAGCAATTCCGGAATCAGACCGAATGATTTAAGGTCGGGCGCATTCACATACTGCAAAAGATTCTTCTTCATCAATTCCTGCTGCTCTTTGTTCACGTTAAAGCCAATGGCATTTGTATTTACCCTGCGCGCAATCAGCTTGTCAACGCCATCAAATGCACCGCCACAAATGAAAAGAATATTCTGCGTATTGATTTTGATAAGCTTTTGTTCCGGGTGCTTTCTTCCGCCCTGCGGAGGAACCAATACATCGGTTCCTTCAAGCAATTTCAACAACCCCTGCTGAACGCCTTCACCACTGACATCCCTGGTAATGGAAGGGTTATCGCCCTTCCTGGCAATCTTGTCAATTTCATCAATATATACTATCCCTCTTTCTGCTGCCGTGACATCATAATTGCAAACCTGGAGCAGACGTGTTAAAATACTTTCAACATCTTCTCCGACATAACCTGCTTCCGTAAATACAGTGGCATCTACAATAGCAAAGGGCACATTGAGCAATTTGGCGATGGTTTTAGCCAGCAGGGTTTTCCCTGTACCCGTTTCCCCCACCATAATAATATTGCTCTTTTCAATCTCCACTTCAGTATCCGCAATCTTTTGCTGCAAGCGCTTATAATGATTATAAACTGCTACTGCAAGTACTTTCTTGGCATCGTCCTGACCAATGACATATTCGTCGAGGAATCGTTTGATCTCAACCGGCTTCTTGACTGTCAACTTAAATTGCGAGGTGGCGGAAGAATTATCATCGCGGATGATGAGTTCCTGCTGAATGATCTCTTGTGCATGCTCAACACAGTTTTCACAAATATGGCCTTCCTGGCCCGCAATCAGGATTTTTACTTCATCCCGGCTGCGGCCACAAAAAGAACAATGCAGTGTATTTTTAGCCATTACCTTCTTTTACATTATATCTGCAAAAATATTCAACTTATGTGCCAAATCCCAATTAAATAGCGTCTATTTATCTAAGCCAACTCAAACATCTTATCCCTCCACATTTTGGAATCTGCTTAAATTTTTTCGATAAGCTGGTCCACAATGCCATATTCAATGGCTTCTTTAGCGTCCATCCAATAATCCCGGTCAAAATCCTTCATGATCTGTTCAAATTTTTTTCCGCAATTATCCGCCAGAATCTTTGCTCCAATATCTTTCACTCTCTTCGTTTGCTTTGCCTGGATTTCCAGGTCCACGCTTACTCCCTGAAAATATCCGCCAAGGCTAGGCTGGTGGATCATCACTTCGGCATGGGGATAGATAAATCTCCGGCCTTTCGTACCTCCACTCAGCAGGATGGAGCCCATAGATGCTGCAAGCGCGATGCAGACCGTGCTCACCGGGCTTTTGAGCATTTTCATCGTATCATAAATGGCCATGCCACTGGTAACCACTCCACCTGGACTATTGATGAGAAATCTGATTTCTTCACCGGGTTTATCTGCATCCAGCAAAAGCAACTTATTGACTACATCTTTGGCAGACCGGTCATCCACTGCTCCCCATAATTGCACTGTACGTGTTTCAAAAAAATATTTTTCAAGCTTCTTCATCAACATCATGTCCGGGGCCTTCTCTTCTTTTGGTTCCTGTTCTTCTGGTTCATCATCCAAACGATAAGGATTATACAAATATTTTGAGTGATTCATTGTTGCGATTTTAATTGTCAAATTTGATTTTAGATTTTAATTGCTGCTTTATATGTCTTTCTTTTCTTTCCGCGGATTCTGGATCAGGACTTCATCTACCAATCCATACTCTTTGGCTTCAACAGCTGTCAGCCAATAGTCGCGGTCACTGTCTTTTTCCACCTGCTTTAATGTCTTACCTGTATGAAATGCATAAATCTCATACAGCTCTTTTTTGAGCTTCTTAATTTCATTAACGGTGATCTCAATGTCGCTGGCCTGACCGCCAATACTTCCGCTGGGCTGGTGCATCATGATCCGGCTGTGTTTGAGTGCAGTTCTTTTTCCTTTGGTACCAGCGCACATCAGGGTCGCGGCCATTGAAGCTGCAATCCCTATGCATATGGTGGATATATCCGGAGTCACATATTGCATGGTATCATAAACCCCCAACCCGGAATATACACTTCCACCCGGGCTGTTAATATACATCTGGATATCGCGGTGGCGATCCGTGCTGTCGAGGAAAAGCAATTGGGCTGTAATGATATTGGCTACTTCATCATTGATGGGATAGCCCAGGAAGATGATCCTGTCCATCATCAAACGGCTGTAAACATCCATAACGGCAACGTTCATTGGACGTTCTTCAATGATGTTTGGCGTGAGGCTGGTGACGAGGTACTTGTTGTAATCATTCATCGTATTACTGGAGATGCCACGATGTTTGATGGCGTACTTTTCAAATTCGCTTGCTGGATTCATAGTGTTTTTTCAGTTTAATCTCCATTCCGGCTGGAAAGGATATGGTATTTAATGTTTAATTCAGGTATGGATTGTCTTTCAAATCTCCGTCCAAACTTTTAAACTTCCAAAAAACTGACAGAGTTGCAGTAAAATCAAAAAATCCCGCTCTCGCGGGACTTTATTCGAAAAATTTCTAATGTCAATGATGATGGTGCTGATGCTCTTCCTGCAATTTGCCAAATTCTTCCATGCTGATTTCCTTAATCACCGGGCTAACCTGCGTTTCGGCCCAATTCAACACTTTGTCAGTCCGGATTCGCTGCACGGAATCCTCAATAAATTTTTTGTCCTGCATCATGCGATTGATATAATCGCTGATCCAGGGCTGCTCCTCATTCTGGGCATGCATGCCAAGATATCCCAACAACTGTTCCTTGGCCAATGCTTTGATATCATCCGCAGTTACTTCAATCTTGTGATCCCTGACCACCTTATCAAGGATCAATGACCATTTCAATTGATTGGAAAAAGCGGGAAATTCATGTTCCACTTCTTCCTGAGACTTGGGCTTATCTCCGCCATGGAGTAGCCATCTTTTCAAGAATGCTTCAGGGAATTCAATTTTTGTTGTGTCCAGCAATTCATGATATAATGTATGCTGCAACTGGGCGCGGGTCTGCTGGTCCAGTCTTTTCTGAATATCTTCCTGAATGGCTGCACGAAATTCATCTGTCGTCTTTATCTCTTTGGCGGGATAAACCGCCCTGAAAAATTCTTCATCTAAACCCGATTTCTCCACAAACCCCACTTTTGTAATGGCCACCTTGAAAAATCTTTCGGTTCCAGTAGCATCATTTGCCAAACCCAGGTCACTAATGATCCATTCCCTTTCTTTTTCATCAAAAGCTGCTGCGGGCTGAAGGACCAGATAATCTTCCTTTTTCTTTCCAATCCATTGCTTCCTATACTCTGCATTAAAATATTTTACTAGCAAAGAATTGTCTTTTTGAATTCCTCCTTCCACCAGGTTGCCATCCGCGTCTGATTCAGCAAAATGAACATTTAGTACATATTCTTCATTGGCCACAGTTTCTGGTTCAGTCATTTTTCCATTTCTCACCTGCAACCTGTCAATTTCTTCATCGATCATGGCAGGCGTTACCTGAATGCTGAACTGCTCAGGTTTCACTTTTTTCATTTCGGGTAGCTCGAATGCTGGTTTCAAACCCACTTCAAACGCGAATGAGTAATCGTCGGGATTGCTCATGTCTATTTGGCGGGCGTCATTTTCGGGTAAGGGAAGTGGTTGGGCAAAAATGTCGAGTTTCTCATTTGCCATGTAAGTGGTCAGTTCTTTCTCTACGCTTCTCAGCACTTCGTCGGTGAAAACGGAGTTACCATACATTTTTCTGATCAGGCCGGCTGGGACCATGCCCTTGCGGAAGCCATGGATATTGGCTTTCTTGCTATATTCTTTGAGTGCCTTTTCAAAGGAAGGCAGGTAATCATCCTTTTGAATCTTCACGATGATTTTGTCTGTTAAAGTGCCGATGTTTTCCCTGGTCACTACACTCATGATATATTTTTTTGGGTTGAAGGGCTATGCCCGGAATCTTAGTGCGGGTGGAGGGACTCGAACCCCCATGCCTCTCGGCGTCAGATCCTAAGTCTGATACGTCTGCCAATTTCGCCACACCCGCAATTTGGATAAAGGAGGGCAAAATTAGGGCTTTCCGGGGGAAATGCAATGAGGTTGATTGGTTGAGAGGTTGAAAGGTTGAAAGGTTGAAGGGTTTAGAAGTTGAAGGGTTGAAGTGTTGAAAGATAAATAGTTAATAAAGAGTCTATGAACTGACGATGATAAAGATTCGCCAGGTAAAATTGAGTTCTGGAAAATTAAGAGCAAAGTATCAACACCCACCAATCAACTAATCAACTAATCAACCCTTCAACTTCTAAACCCTTCAACCCCTCAACCTCTCGCCTTTCTTTCGTAAATTCGTGGGCTTAGCATACATGGAAACAATAGCGGCTATACCGAAATATAACCTGACGGAAGAGCAGGAAAAAAGACTGATTCTTCGGGAATACAGAGCCCTTTTGCGCTCACTCAAGCCAAAATTAAAGACCGGGGACAAGGAACTGGTCAGGGATGCTTTTGAAATGGCTGTCGAAGCCCATAAAACCATGCGCCGGAAAAGCGGGGAACCTTATATCCTGCATCCACTTGCTGTTGCAAGGATTTGTGTGGAAGAAATCGGCCTGGGTGTTCGTTCCACCATTTGTGCCTTACTGCATGATACAGTGGAAGATACGGATATTACCCTGGAGGACATTGAGCGGGAATTCGGAAACGAAATAGCGAGGATCGTGGATGGATTGACCAAAATTTCCAATGTTATTGACGTAAATGCCTCCCAACAGGCCGAGAATTTCAAAAAGATCCTGCTTACCCTTACAGATGATCCCCGGGTCATTCTGATCAAACTGGCAGACCGTCTTCACAATATGCGCACCCTCGACAGCATGAAGCGGGAAAAGCAATTGAAAATCTCTTCCGAAACGGTCTATGTATATGCACCACTTGCACACCGGATGGGTTTATACAATATAAAAACAGAAATGGAAGATCTGGCAATGAAATACCTGGAGCCGGAAGAATACAAGGAGATTGCGCGCAAACTTTCTGAAACAAAAAGAGAAAGATCAAGATATATCAATGAATTTATAAAGCCCCTGAAAGAAAAACTGGAGAAAGGCGATATCAATTTTGAAATTTACGGGCGCCCAAAAAGTATTCACTCCATTTGGAATAAGATGAAAAAGAAAGGCGTTGCTTTTGAAGAAGTGTATGATCTCTTCGCCATCCGCATCATCCTCAATTCAGCTCCCGAAAGAGAAAAAGAAGACTGCTGGAAAGTGTATTCCATGATTACTGATGAATATACTCCTTCTCCTGAAAGACTGCGCGACTGGCTTAGCAATCCAAAATCTAACGGTTATGAAGCTTTGCATACGACCGTAATGGGACCGCAGGGAAAATGGGTGGAAGTGCAGATCCGCTCCAAGCGCATGAATGAAATTGCAGAAAAAGGACTTGCTGCGCATTGGAAATACAAGGAAGGTGGAAATGATGAAAGCCGCTTTGATAAATGGTTTCAGCAGATACGTGAAGTGCTGAATGCGGAGGACAGTGATTCTGTCAATTTCCTGCAGGATTTCAAAACCAGTTTTCTGGCTGAAGAAATCTATGTATATACTCCCAAAGGGGATGTAAAAATGTTACCTGTTGGTTCTACAGCCCTTGATTTTGCTTTTGCCATTCACAGCGCGATCGGTGAGCGATGTATTGGGGCCAAAGTAAATCACAAGCTGGTTCCAATTAGCCACAAACTGCGAAGTGGGGACCAGATTGAGATCATCACTTCAGGAAAACAAAATCCCACGGAAGACTGGCTGAATATTGTGGTGACCGCAAAGGCGAAAAGCAAAATCAAGGATGCACTCAAGGAAGAAAAAAGAAAAATAGCAGATGAAGGAAAATATATCGTGCAAAAAAAACTGGAAAATTTGGGCGCAGCATACAATCAGCATAATATTGATGACCTGACCGCCTTTTATAAATTCAATTCCTCACTCGATCTTTTCTATTCGATCGCCGTGAAAAATATTGAACTCAAGGAATTAAAAGAATTTCACCTGATTGGTGACCGCCTTGAACCACCCAAGCCGGTGAAGCCCATTACGGATAACAAGCCTGATTCCTCTTCAGTTTCACAGGCACAGAAAAAAGACGCAGAACTGATCATCTTTGGTGAAAGCAGTGACAGTATCGTATATACTCTGGCCAATTGCTGCAAACCGATTCCGGGTGATGATGTATTTGGATTTGTAACTACCGGGAAAGGATTAACGATTCATCGCACCAATTGTCCCAATGCGGCAAAACTTCTTGTCCAATTATGGCCACCGGGTGGTAAAAACAAAATGGGCAAAAAACAAAGAGATTTCTTTCCTCACAGGTATCAAGATCGTCGGACTGGATGATGTTGGTGTGGTCAATAAGATCACCAATCTGATTTCAGGAGAATTGAGACTAAATATCAATGCGATCACTATTGAAGCCAAAGAAGGTATGTTTGAAGGGAATATAAAAATATATGTGCATGACAAGGAGGAATTGGAAGAATTGGTCGACCGCCTCAAGAAACTCAACGGTATCCATTCGGTTGACCGGTATGATACCGAAAATGTTTAAATCGTCTTAAAAAAATCATTTCTTTTCAGATTCCCAATTAACTTATTTTTGCTCCTTTGCAAAAAATTAAACCAGGAGATTGAATGGTTGACGTAATCTTAGGCCTGCAATGGGGAGACGAAGGAAAGGGAAAAATTGTAGACTATTTTGCCCCAAGATATGATCTTATCGCCCGCTTCCAGGGGGGGCCAAATGCAGGTCATACGTTGTATGTAAACGAAAAGAAAGTTGTACTGCACCAAATTCCTTCCGGCATATTTCATAACAATACCATCAATCTGATCGGAAATGGTGTTGTGCTGGATCCGGTGACCCTAAAGAGGGAATGTGAAACAGTAGCCGGATTCGGGATAGATTATAAGAAGAATCTCTTTATTTCTCAGAAAGCACATCTGATCATCCCTACCCACAGGGCACTTGACAAAGCTTCTGAAGTTTCTAAAGGAACCGAAAAAATTGGTTCAACATTGAAAGGGATTGGCCCTGCCTATATGGATAAGACAGGCAGGAATGGATTGCGTGTGGGAGATCTGCTGGACAAGAATTTCACCACGCAGTATATTAAACTCCGGCTTAAACATCAGAAAATACTCGACAGCTTCAATTTTCAGGAGGACCTATCCGCCTGGGAAGAAGAATTTTTCGAAGCACTTGATTTCATGAGATCGTTCACGATCGTAAATGGCGAATATTTTATCAATGATAAGCTGAGCCAGGGGAAAACAGTATTGGCAGAAGGTGCGCAGGGAAGTATGCTGGATGTGGATTTTGGAACCTTCCCCTTTGTCACTTCTTCCAATACAATTTCTGCAGGTGTTTGCACAGGTCTTGGTGTTGCACCTCAAAAGATCAGGGATGTGATCGGTGTTACCAAGGCCTACTGCACCCGGGTAGGAAGTGGACCTTTCCCTACGGAATTGGAGGATGCGACGGGAGATGAATTGAGGAAGATCGGAAGCGAATTTGGCGCAACCACAGGCCGCCCACGCCGCTGCGGATGGATCGACCTGGTGGCATTGAAATATGCCTGTATGATCAATGGCGTAACCAAACTCGTGATGACAAAGGCCGATGTACTCGATGCATTTTCAGAACTTAAACTTTGCACGGCCTATACCGTGGAAGGAAAGACTTCCGCAGAAATTCCATTTCAGATTGGCAGGGTGGCGATTAAACCGACTTTGGAGACATTCAAAGGCTGGAAAATGGATACCAGTTCATTAAAAAAAATTTCTACATTGCCAGAGCCCATGAAGCAATATATCAAGTACATCAACGATTATTTAAAGGTTAATATTGGATATATTTCTAATGGACCAGGGCGTGAACAGCTGATTGAAATCGAATAAACGCTGCTTGGTTTATTTCATAAAAATTCTATTCAAAAAATTTGGACATTTAAAAACTTCGCTGAAATTTTACACCATAATCTTGTTGGTATATGGCATCAAAACCCGATAAGGAAAAGAAGACTACTAAAAAATCCGCGCCTGATCCGTCCAGCGAAAGCACCGGAAAGGGAGGCCCCAAATCCAAGAAGAAACCTGAAGATGAGGAGGAGGAGGATGACGAGGAGGATTTAGAAGAACCCAAAGCTGCAACAAAGAAAGGAGCTAAAGCAACCTCAAAAAGCAAGAAAGATGAGGATGATGACGATGATATGGATGAAGCGGAGGATGAAGTAGATGAATGGGACAAAGTAGAGGAGGAAGAAAACTGGGACCCTGACTTTGATGAATTCGATATCCCAAAATCCAAAACGAAAAAAACCACAGGCACAAAAAAAACCGGCAAAGGCGCTACAGAAGAAGAGGAGCTTGGAATAGATGAAGAATTTAAAGACCTCGGCCTATTCAATGAGAGCGGATACGAAGAAGAAGAAGATGACTTTTAATCCCCATATCGGGGCAGCTCATAGTGAATAGACATTTTTTTTCTTTCCCCATTACTGATTTTCTCAAGACAAAATCCAGCATGTTGAATTGGGCCAACCAATTTGACATTTTTTGTTTTCTGGACAATCATGGCTACCAGCATCCGCATCATGCCCATGAATGCCTGCTCGCCGCCGGATCCTCGCACAAGTTCGAATCCAAGTCCGGAAAGGCATTTTCTGCACTGCGTGATTTTTCTGATAAACACAAGGATTGGATCTTTGGTCATTTCTCATATGACTTGAAGAATGAAATAGAAAGTCTCGATTCCTCACATCCAGATTATATCGGGTTTCCGGATCTGTCTTTCTTTGTTCCGGAATTTCTGATTGAACTAAATACAGATTCAATCAGGATTGGCAGTTGCAATTCTGACCATCTTAGGATATGCTCAGACATTCTCAACTCAGAAATTTATTCAGGCCGGCCGGCAGATCCCATGGAATTGAAAGAACGGTTTTCAAGAAAGGAATACGTGGAAGCAGTGGAACAATTGCGGGCGCATATACTTTATGGAGACTGTTATGAAATCAATTTTTGCCAGGAATTCTTTGCAGAATACGCGAACATCGATCCGATTTATACTTATGAATTATTGAGTAAAGCATCTCCTATGCCCTTCGGTGCATTGTATAAAAGGAATCATCATTTCCTGCTTTGCGCGAGCCCGGAAAGGTATTTAAAGAAGAATGGAAGGCAGATCATTTCGCAACCCATCAAAGGAACAGCATCGAGAAACCTAGAACATGCGATGTTGGATGATCAGTTGAGGGAAGCATTGTTCAGAAGTCAGAAAGACCGCTCAGAAAACATCATGATTGTTGACCTGGTGCGAAATGACCTCTCCAGGATCTGCGAAGAAGGATCAGTGAGGGTGGATGAATTGTTTGGTATCTACAGTTTTCCCTTTGTGCACCAGATGATTTCCTCAGTGAGTGGAATCCTTCCTCCAGAAGTTCATTGGACTGATGCTGTTAAAGCCACATTCCCCATGGGCTCTATGACAGGAGCACCTAAAAAAAGAGCCATGGAAATTATTGAACAGTATGAAAAGACAAAGCGCGGACTCTTCTCCGGAGCATTGGGTTATAGCTCTCCTGACGGAGATTTTGATTTGAATGTGGTGATCAGGAGCATTCTTTATAATCAGCAAAACAAGTACCTTTCTTTTCAGGCAGGATCAGCGATTACTTTTTACAGTGATCCGGAAAAGGAATATGAAGAATGCATGGTGAAAGCTTCAGCCATCAGAAATGTGTTGGCAAATAAAAAGCCCTGAAGGAAATCCCACAGGGTCCATTTCTTGAATCAACACTTTTTATTCCTCATCTTTCTTGGTGACATTGTGCATCACCGTTTGAATGGCGAACTCGGCCGTCTCATCGCTGAGCAATGACTTGATAGATTCGTCCAGGATCTGATATTTGTTAGAGGCGAATAAATCGATTTTATCCGCAGGCAATCTCAGATCATAGGTATTGTTGCTGCTGGCCATCACCTTGTCAAAATCTGGATTATACCTGCTGAATAGATTGAAGTCCATCAGGGTGTACTTGGCAATCACAGGAGCAACGTATTTCCCTGAAATGAATACCGTTTTGGAGTCTTTCATTTCCTCGTTGGTCAGCTTGCGGCTGAACACATACATATCTGAGCCGGACAATTGCTTTGTGGCTTCCGCCCTGGTCAGGGTAGTTACTCCTCCCTGGCCTTCAAAGTAATAATGAGTGCCAATAAATTTCTTTACATGGTTTCTTGATTCGGTAGGAAGATAATACTGCAGATTCCAGAAATCTTCACTATGACTCTTCTTGATCGCTTTAAATACATTGCCCGCACCCCCATTGTAAGCTGCAAGGACAAGCAACCAGTCTCCCAATTCTGCATACAAATCGCGCAAATAGATCGCGGCCGCCCGCGTACTTTTTGCATAGTTCATGCGTTCATCATTTTTATGGGAAACCTTTAAGCCCAGAACTCGTGCCGTAGCCGGCATTAATTGCCAGGGACCAACTGCACCAGCCAGGGAAACAGAACCAGGCCTAAGCTGGGACTCAATCACAGCGAGGTATTTAAGCTCTGTTGGAAGGCCATACTGAGCGAAAATTCCGTCAATAAGCTTGAAATAGGGCTTGCTCCTGGCCTTAATATCTTCCAGATCTTCCCTGTTCTTTGCGATATAATCCTGGACGAAGGGGATGGCCCTGGGGTTCAGCTTAGATCCATTGCCGGAAGCCATGGGAATAGCTATATAAAGCTCACTTAGCTCCTTGAAGCCTTGTTTTTGGGAACCTGTGGTGTCCACCACTTTTGTAACTACCGCCCGCTTTGCTGTGCTCTTCCCGCTCTTTGAACCATTGTCAGCATGCACAAACGTCATCCATCCTAAATAGATGATAGTCAACAATAAAAGTCTCTTACACATCACACAACGATTAAAAGATTTATAAACCGGATATCCAGCTTATAAATTTTTCAAGGGATGGATCAACTTAACGGATAATGATTTGGATGACAGGCAATTACCAATTTAAATCCGAATGCTCATAAAGTAGGACTTTCGTAGGACTTATATTGTTGCACCAGATGATGCGAGAACTGTAACAAATATAACTCTTTAAATCGGTCGGTCATAGCTTGGATACCAAAAGGCATGCCATTTGTATGCCGAAAAAGGGGAAGGGAAATCCCGGGAATCCCGGTTAGATTTGCGTAAACCGTATATATATCAGCAAGATACATCGAAATGGGGTTGCCCATTTTCTCGCCAATTTTAAAAGCCGTGGAAGGGGCTGTCGGGAGCAAAATAAAATCAAATGATTTGAAAATCAATGATGTATGATTCAAAAGCAGCTGTCTTACCTGCTGGGCTTTGGTGAAGTAGGCATCATGATAACCGGCGCTTAATACAAAGGTTCCCAACAAGATGCGGCGTTTCACCTCTTTTCCGAAGCCGGCAGACCGGTTTTTTTTATAGAAATCGGCTAAATTAACATTTTCCTTGCATGCCCGATAACCATATTTGACCCCATCAAACCTCGCCAGATTTGAAGAGGCCTCCGCTGTTGTCAAAACGTAGTAAGTGGGGACAATATAGTCAAGATGTTCAAAATCAACTTCTTCAACTTTATGACCTGCCTTTTTTAGCTTATTTGACAGTACCATGAATTGGTCCCGGATCTCCGGATCCAGCCCTTCGTGTTCAAGGGCTTGCTTAAAGTAGGCAATTCTGAATTTTTTATCCACAGGCAGCTCCAGTTCATGAAAAGAGGCCTCCTGGTCGGATTGCGCCGAAGTGCTATCCTTCGCATCATGACCTGAAATGACCTCCAGTACAAGGGCAATGTCATCCACCTGTTTTCCAAATATCCCAATCTGATCGAAAGAAGAGGCATAGGCGATCAGGCCATACCTTGAAATGAGGCCATAGGTCGGTTTGAGGCCCATTATGCCGCAAAAGTCGGCGGGCTGCCTTACGGACCCACCTGTATCCGAGCCCAGACTGACCATGGAAAGCCCCGCCTGCACGGCAACAGCAGAACCACCTGAGGACCCTCCGGGCACCCTTTCATTGTCCAGGGCATTCAGTACTTTACCATAAACTGAATTTTCATTGGTTGAACCCATGGCATATTCATCGCAATTCAGGTGTCCGATTATGATTGCTCCCTCATTCAGGAGATGTTCTACAACCGTTGCGTGATAGGTGGAAACAAAACCTTCCAGACTTTTGGATGAGGCTGTGACGGGATGATCTTTGAAGCAAATGACATCCTTTATACCAATGACCACTCCGTGCAGCTTGCCCGGTGTTTTGCCCGATTTTCTTTCTCGGTCAAAATACCTGGCTCTTTCGAGCGCTTCTTCTGCATAAACTCTTACAAATGCATTCAGGTGAGCGGCGGATTCAATCCGGCTGAGATAGTACTGAACAGCTTCGGTACAGGAGGTAGAGCCGTTTTGTAAAGCACTATGGTAATCCTTTATTGATTGGAATATAAACAATAGCAGTAACGATTCCTCTTAGGCAAAAATCGGCTAATAGAAGATGGTTAAGATATTATATTATTGCTGTGGAGAAGAAGGCTGTTTGTCTTTTTCATTCATTCCTTCTTCCAACTCCTTTTTCACATTGCTCTTGGCATCATTGAATTCACGGATTCCTTTACCAATGCCACGCATGAATTCCGGAATTTTACGGCCCCCGAACAAAATAAGCACAGCAAGGACAATCAATATCCATTCAGTTCCACCAGGAGGTGATAAAAGGAAAAAGCTTTGCAAAAATTGAGTAAGCATGATATTGCTTTATTTAAGATATAAAGGTAGACCTTTTGCGAAGTAACCACTAATTTTTAGTGGCAATTAATTTAGATCCTAATTTAACTGACCAATAACAGAGGAATAAAAAATGAGTAGAGGATTATTCTCCAATAATTCTCTTTTCTTTGATGCGTGCACTCTTTCCACTGCGGTCGCGCTGGAAATAGAGTTTAGCCCGGCGAACACGGCCCACTTTGCTGACTTCAATTGACTCAATATTTGGCGAAAAAAGTGGAAAGGTTCTTTCTACACCGATGGAATCTGAAATTTTCCTGACAGTGAATGTTGCAGTATGTCCAACCCCCTGCCTCTTAATCACATCTCCTTTAAAACTCTGGATACGCTCCTTGTTTCCTTCGATGATCTTATAGTTCACAGTGATATTGTCTCCTGCTTTAAATTTCGGATGTTCCTTTTTTTCCGTGAGTTGCTCGTGTATATAGGCCACCGGGTTCATGACGTAAATTTTAGGGAGGCAAAATTAATACTCTTTAGCAAGAATGCCAAAAAAGATGAAACCAGGTTCCAGCATTCAGGCACTTTCCATAAACTCAGCCTTCCTATTTTCACCGGTTCCTTATAACTATCTAATTATCTGGCTACATTGACAGCCCTCTTTTCACGGATGACAGTCACCTTGATCTGGCCGGGATAGGTCATTTCGGTTTGAATTTTCTGGGCAATTTCGAAACTGAGTCTGTCACTGTCACTGTCAGTTACCTTATCTGCTTCCACGATCACCCTTAATTCCCTTCCTGCCTGAATAGCATATGCTTTTTCAACGCCCTGGTAAGTGAGGGCCAGGTTTTCCAGGTCCTTGATGCGCTGAATATATTGCTGCATGATTTCTCTTCGTGCGCCTGGTCTGGCACCGGAAATTGCATCACATGCCTGGACAATTGGAGAAATAACATATTGCATTTCCACTTCATCGTGGTGAGCTCCAATGGCATTGACCACCGCTGGATTCTCTCCGTATTTTTCAGCCAATTTCATTCCAAGGAGAGCATGACTTAGTTCCGTCTCTTCATCAGGAACTTTTCCAATATCATGCAATAATCCTGCTCTTTTTGCAAGTTTTGGATTCAGTCCAAGTTCGGCTGCCATGATGGAACAAAGATTAGCTACTTCCCGGCTATGCATGAGAAGATTCTGGCCATAAGAGGATCGGAATCGCATCTTGCCCACGATCCTTACCAACTCTTTGTGCAGTCCATGAATACCAAGTTCAATAACGGTTCTTTCCCCAATCTCCATTACCTGTTCCTCGATCTGCCGGCGCGTTTTTTCTACCACCTCCTCAATTCTAGCGGGGTGTATCCTGCCATCAGCGACGAGTCTTTGCAATGATAACCTTGCGATTTCACGTCGAAGGGGGTCGAAAGAAGAAAGGACAATGGCCTCTGGTGTGTCGTCTACGATCAAATCTACCCCTGTGGCCGCCTCAAGGGTCCGGATGTTTCTTCCTTCCCGACCAATGATCTGGCCTTTTATCTCATCACTTTCCAGGTTGAAAACGGTGATCGTATTTTCAATGGCCTGCTCTGCTGCCGTTCTTTGTATGCTTTGAATGATGATCTTTCTTGCCTCCTTATTGGCTTTGAGCTTGGCATCTTCAACAATTTCCTGCTGGATGGCAAATGCCTGTGCCTGGGCTTCGTTTTTGAGGCTTTCTATTAACTGGCTTTTGGCTTCTTCGGCAGTCAGGGCAGCAATCTTCTCGAGGCGGCGGATATGCTCTTCCTGATGCTTTTCCAGCTCAGTCCGCTTCTGATTCACCACATCAATCTGCCGGTTTAGATTTTCTTTAATTGTGTCGTTTTCCTTTGCCTGGCGGTCAAGATTGTCCAGCCTTTGGTTGATGCCCTGTTCTTTCTGCTTTACCCTGTTTTCAGAATCACCCAGCTTTCTGTTCCTTTCCAGCACCTCTTTATCATATTCTGCCTTAAGTTGTACGAATTTTTCCTTTGCTTCTACAATCTTCTCTTTTTTAATCGTTTCGGCGGCATTTTTGGCATCGGCTACAATTCTTTCAGATTGCTCCCGGGCATCCTCAACCTGCTTCTTGGTATTTTTGGCGAAAATAAACCTGCCTGCAATCACGCCCACCAATAGCGATCCCCCACCTATTAAGATGAACAAAATATTTGGATCCATTGAATCTAAAGTTTAAGAATTTCACAATCGTTTATTTAATACCAGGCTAGAATCGCCTGTTTCAGTTGGAAGGCGAAGATAAGCATTTTGCCCTTAGGCTTTTGGGGTGTGCCAGGGTTTTACAATACTTTATCCAGTTGCTCTTCCATCTTTTGAAAGAGCGACTGCATGTCTTCCGAAATCCCTTCTCCCTGGGAAGGCTGGGTGGCATACCATAATACCACCATGGCCAGGTAATCCTGCATGTCCTTCCCGGCAAATTGGGTTTTGAATTCAATGATCTTGTCATTGATCGTCTTTAGGGTCTTTCTAACGGCTTCCTCGTCTTTGGGATAAATCTTAACCCGGTAGGTGCGGTCGCCGATAAGCACATTTATTGGGATTAACTCTTGCATAGTTCAAATTCTTGTTTTAAATTTATTCACACTTTATTAACAATAAATTATGGGTTTCCGAAGTTATGACAAGTTAGTATATGTCATTTGGCCATTTCATATAAATCTTTGATAATTATCCCCAAACATCCAATATCATGCTATGCTACTAAGAGTTAAATCCCCTGTTTTTATCGATCGCTTCTCATTTGAATTTGACCAGCCCCAGAATTCCATGTTGAAAGCGGTTATAAAAGATGACCGCGGAAGCATTTGCAGGGCCTTGGAAACAGAAGTTACCGGAGGCCAACAGGTCTTTAATTGGGAGGGGCTAAGTGAATTACCTTATGGGGTGTATACGCTGGAAATATTAGGCTTCAGCGATGAAATGAAAGTGAGGATTGTCAAAAGAATTTGAACTATTCATTCAGAAGCGCAATACAACGATCAATCTCCTTCACATATTGATTCAGTCTTTTCTCAAATGCTTTCTTCTCCGATTCATTCATTTCTCCCTTAGATAATTTAAGAATTTCTGACTGCTGTTCCAGTTTTTCTGTCTGCTCCACTAGCACATGGAACCTGCCTTCCGCCGCATGGAGATCCTGCTTTAATTTTTCATTCTCCTTTTGCAGGGATTGATATTGCTTCAGCACTTGCTGAAGTTTTTCATTTACTCTCTTTAGTTGTTGCTCAAACTGAAGCATGCCGGAAATATTTGAATCCAGACAATGAAGAAACTTGAACCCACCGATAATTTCGCCAATTTACAAAGGAATCTCCGGACTATCGCCGGATTTCCGCATTCAGTCTCTGCTCCAATTGTCTGATGATCTCACCCATCATCAGGTCAATTTCTTTATCAGTCATCGTTTTTTGCTCATCTACAAAGGTCAGATTGATGGCCATAGATTTCCTGCCCGGCCCCAATTTCTCACTCTCAAAAATATCGAATAACTGAATCCCTTCCAGCTTATCCAGTTTCAGCCCTTCTATGGCATCCCTGACCTGCTCGTAAGGGACCGACTGGTCAACTACTAAGGCCAGGTCTCTAAAGACCGGCAATTGTTTTGCCAATTCGCTAAATTCTATTTTTTGATGACTTAAACTTTCTTCGAGCCCATCCCAATTTATATCTGCAAAATACACCGGCTGGCGGATGTCAAATCGCCGCAAAAGGGCCTGATCCACCCTGCCGGCAGCCAATACCTGCAGACCATTCATTTCTCCACTCCAGGTCTTGCCCAGCTTTCTGTCGTCAATAAACCGAAAGACCATAGGCCCCACATTCAGCAATTGAAAAATGGCATTGCAAATGCCCTTCAAATAAAAAAAATCAGCCGGAACAGATTTTGCTTTCCAGGAGTCTATAGAGGTATTCCCGGTAACGTAGAGACTCAAATGATTTTTCTCGACATATTTCCCAAGACCATGAAGGTGGTAAGATTTTCCAAATTCAAAAAAACGAAGATCCCCATTCTTGCGATTCAGGTTATAGGACACCGATTCCAGTCCTGTTTCCAAAAGGGAAGGCCGCATGATGTTAAGCTCACTGCTTAGGTTATTTATCATGCTGATAGCCGATTCCAATTCTTTTTCTGAATAGTACGCACTGTTGGTAATAGAATTGGTAAAAATTTCGCTGAAGCCGGCCCCCACCAGCCATACCGCAATTTTTTCTTTGTGAGCAGCAAGCTGGGGATTTGTTTCGATAGATGGTGAAATCCGGATGGAAGCTGGGATCTCAATCTGATCGTACCCATCAATGCGCATAATTTCTTCAGCAATATCAGCAGGCAATGCGATATCAGGTTTATGGTAGGGTACACTGACGGTGATGGATTCCACCTCTTCCTTCGCAAGTTCAAATTCCAGTCCACTGAGTATATTCTTTACCGCTTCCGCTTTATATTCCTTACCACTGATTTTTTTCAAATAGGAAAACTTGGTAAGTATTTGTTTCCTGGGTCTGGGAGCAGGGTATATGTCCACAATGTCGGATGCGATCTTACCCTTTGCCAGTGTTTTGATAAGTGTCGCAGCTCTTTTGAGCGCATTCACCGTATTGGAAATATCCATCCCTTTCTCAAAATGGATCGCAGCATCGGTCCTCAATCCATGCAAAAAAGATGTTTTCCGAATCATGAGCGGATTAAACCATGCACTTTCAAGGAAAATATTTTTGGTGTGCTCCTGGACACCGCTTTCTAATCCGCCAAAAACACCCGCAATGCACATCCCTTCCTCCGCGTTGCAGATCATGAGATCTTCTGCAGAAAGCGTTCTTTTTTTCCCGTCCAGCGTGACAAATGCCGAACCTGCCTTCATCCTCCTGACAATGACCTGGTGACCGGAAATCTTGTCCGCATCATAAGCATGCAATGGCTGGCCGGTTTCATGCAGCACAAAATTGGTGATGTCGACAATATTGTTGATCGGACGAAGTCCAATGGCTCTTAATTTATCCTGCATCCATGCTGGAGATGGCGCAATCTCTATCCCTTCGATGCTGATCCCGCTGAATCTTTCACAGCCCACCGGATCTTCGATGCTAACGGTGATGGGTATCTTATTGTTGTCAATGGCAAATCCATCCAATGAAGGCAGGATCGGTTTGAGGACCCGCTTTTCATGGTGCGACAAATAAGCACAAACATCCCTGGCTACTCCAAGATGGCTCATGGCATCCATGTGATTAGGCGTAAGGCCGATCTCAATCACATAATCAGCATAAGGCTTGAGATATTCGGCCACAGGTTTGCCCGCCTCATATTCTGAGGGCAGCACAAGAATTCCCGCATGGCTTTCCCCTAAACCAATTTCATCTTCTGCACAGATCATCCCTTGGCTTTCAATTCCCCGGATTTTTGCGCGCTTTATCTGAATGGGTTCTCCATGCGTGGGAAAAATAGTAGATCCGACAGGCGCAACAACCACTTTTTGTCCTGCGGCTACATTGGGTGCACCGCAAACAATCTCCAGATTTTCTTTTTCGCCGGTATGAACAGCAGTCAATTTCAGCTTATCAGCACCGGGGTGTGGCGAGCAGGAAACAATTTCCCCAATAATCAGACCGGCAAGGCTCCCCTTCACCGATTCAAATTTTTCCACTCCTTCTACTTCCAGGCCAATAGAGGTCAGAATCCGGGATAATTCTTCAGGCGACGGTCTTAAGGGTAAATACTCAGAAAGCCAGTTATAGCTGATGGTCATTATCGGAAGCCAATTTTGATGAATCGCAAAGATAGTTTTTTGGACTATCTGCAAATGGGGTCAAAATTCAATACTTTTTGAATTTTTGAGTCGTTAATGGTATAGGTTTTGGATATAAGACCTAAAGAATTGTTAAGAGCGATTTGCTGGTTTTACTTAGGAGAATTACTGGGGTCAAAGAATCACTCTTCATTCACCTAAAACTGATGTATGAAAAACTTTTTTTACCTGATTTTAGCCGGACTTTTTCTCAATGCCTGCACTCCATCTCATGTTGTCGTGCAGAGCGAGTCCCCCGCGCCTGCCCCTGTGCAGCAACCAATGGAAGTGACCTACCAATCATTTTATGATGAACTGAGTCCTTACGGAAGGTGGGTCAGTTATCCTGGTTATGGATATGTTTGGATGCCCACAGTAAATTATGGTTTCAGGCCCTATGCCACCAATGGGCATTGGGTATATACCGACATGGGTTGGGCCTGGTCATCTAACTATTCATGGGGTTGGGCTGCCTTCCACTATGGAAGGTGGTTTTATGACGGATCATATGGTTGGATGTGGATGCCAGGACAGGAATGGGCACCCGCCTGGGTTAGCTGGAGAAAGAGTCCTGAATATTATGGATGGGCACCGCTTGGACCTAATATTAGCATGAGTGTAGGTTATGGTTCTTATAATCCTCCGGCGAATTACTGGTGCTTTGTTCCAAACAGATATGTGGCCAGTCCCCAGATCAATAATTATTATATCAATGAATCAAGGAATGTGACCATTATCAACAATACAACGGTCATCAATAACTACAATGGAAACAATGGTGGAAGAAATGTAGTATACCGGGGCGGGCCAGATGTACAGGAGGTATCCAGGTTGAGTGGCTCGTCCATCAGACCGGTTGTCGTCAGGGAAAGCAACCGTCCCGGAGAGCAGGTGTACAATAATCAATATAATATTTACCGTCCAAGGGTAAACACGGCACCTGTTATGAATCCTGCTACGAACAGAACGCAGCAGCCCATGCCTGCAAGGGTAGAATCCGTAAGGGATCTGAGACCAGTGTCGTCAAATAATACAGCCGCGAGTGCTAACCGTCCTCCGCAGACAAATAGTGTTCAACCAGTGAACACAAACAATGCAATTCAGCCTGTGGCAAACGCAAATAATAATCAGGAAAGACCTGCCAGACCTGTAAATCAAACAGCAAATGAAAGAGCAGATGCTGCATCAAGATTGGAAGCCGCTAAATTCAGCAATGAAAGTGCAGCCAGGCAAAATCAACCTGCAACAAGGCCGGTAACCCAGCAGCCGCTGACGCAGCAGCAGGTGGTGAGCAATGCTCCATCTGATAGAAGGACGGTCAGTCCCCAGCATAATATCGAAATTCAACGCCAGGCTATGAGCGCACATCCTTCGCCCTCCTCAGCCAGCAGCAGAGCCAGCCAGGCGCCACCAAAAGCAAATATCCAAAATAACGGCAAGCCCTCCACTCACCAGGAATCAAGGCAATTGCAGCATGCAAGACCTGAAGAAAAGACAAGACCGGAAGAAAAGGAAAAGAACGACAAATAGATCAAGATATCATATCAGTCAAAACCCGCCATACAGGCGGGTTTTGTTTTATCAAGCCCTATCCGAAATGCAGTTTTTTAAGCGAAACCCCATACTGTAATTCCTCAATTCTGACAAAATTTTAGAGCAAAAATCTTTCTGCACAGGCGGTGTGTATTCTAAATATGAAAAAAGCTAAAAACTTTTTTAAATTGTGGATTCCTAATCCTTTCGTGTGCAAAAGCCATGGAAAAAAGTGAATAAGCCTGTGAATTACTCAAGGAAAAATATAAAAAAAGAAAAATCGAATGGGACGGATAAATGCGGTTTATATTCGCCGTCCTGACTCAAAGGATAACATTCCGTTCACGGTGCTGTAACTTTTACTTAATACAAGGTGGGAACACGAACCCGATGAGCCTGTAAAAAAAATGCAGAATTGGCCAGTCGCCACATCTGAATTTTTCTGAATATGTAGGGCAGGACAGGATTTACGAAAAAAAGGAAGCGGTCATTATGCAAATAGCCTTCCTGGCTGCATAATTCCCTTCCGGCAAGATATTTTTTAACATTTTTGGACGGTTTTAGATGGATCTTACTAACCTTAACAAAGAGAGAAAACTCAGGCGCAAACCCTCTATAGACCTGAGCACAATGGTATACGGGAAATTACCCCCCCAGGCAAAAGACCTGGAAGAGGCCGTACTGGGTGCTATCATGCTCGAGAAAAGTGCATTTGATACCGTAGTCGAAATATTGAAACCTGAGTGTTTCTATGTAGAGAGCCACCAGCGCATTTTCAGAAGCATGCAGGGACTCGCGCAAAAAAGTTTGCCCATTGATATCCTGACAGTCGCCGAGGAATTGCGCTTGCGTGAAGAACTCGATATAGTTGGCGGTCCCTATTACATCACAAAACTTACCAATACTGTTGTTTCTTCCGCGAACATAGACACGCATGCACGCATCATTCTTCAAAAATTTATTCAGCGGGAACTGATACGCATCAGCGGAGAAATCATTGGCGATGCTTATGAAGACAGCACAGATGTTTTTGATCTCCTGGATGATGCCGAAACCAAACTTTTTGAAATCACCAATAATCACCTTCGCAAAAATTTTGATAGCATCGATACGGTATTGGTGAAAACAATCCAACGTATCGAAGACCTGCGAAATAAGAATGAAGATATATCAGGAGTAACCAGCGGTTTCGCAAGTCTTGACCGCATAACCTATGGCTGGCAGCCCACAGATTTGATCATTTTAGCTGCAAGACCATCGGTAGGTAAAACGGCTTTCGCATTGAACCTGGCAAGAAGCGCTGCGTTGCATCCGGGTAAGCCAACACCTGTGGCAGTATTTCAGTCTTGAAATGAGCGCAAGCCAATTGGTGCAAAGAATTCTTGTCTGCTGAAAGTGAAATCTGGCTTGAGAAAATTGCAAGAGGCAAGCTGGAAGAGCATGAAATGAAACAGCTTTATGCAAAGGGAATCCAGCGTTTGGCCCAGGCGCCCATTTATATTGACGATACAGCAGCACTGAATATTTTCGAACTGAGGGCAAAATGCCGCCGACTGAAAAATAAACATCATGTCGGATTGATCATCATTGATTACCTGCAGCTGATGAGTGGCACCAATGACAACAAGAATGGTAATCGCGAACAGGAAATCAGCAGGATTTCACGTGACCTCAAAGCATTGGCGAAGGAACTGCAGGTTCCCATCATCGCACTTTCACAGTTAAGCCGTGAAGTAGAGAAAAGAAAAGAAGGCAATAAGATGCCGCAATTGAGTGATCTGCGCGAATCAGGTGCCATTGAACAGGATGCGGATATGGTTATGTTCCTCTACAGGCCGGAATATTATGATATCACAGCCAATGAATTTGGTGAAAGCAATAAGGGAGAAACCCATGTGCGCATCGCTAAACACCGAAACGGCGCCCTGGATACCATTAAACTCAAAGCTTATCTCCATATCCAGAAATTTATGGAAGATGATGGCGGTGACTTTGGAAGTGCCGGGCTTCCTCCCGGAAATTGGAAACCCATCAAGGATGACGATGGTGGTGCGAAATTATATATTCAGGCGGGCAGCAAAATGAATGATCTCCCTATGGATGAGGAAGAGTCTCCATTTTAATTATAAAAAAACTGAGGTTGGTAATTACGATCGCCCCGCTTTGCGGGGCCTTTTTTTTACCTTTTGCAATATCATCTAAGACAACCAGAATCACAGGTATGATACCTCAGAGCAAGCTCTGAACTCGAGTTCCGCAGTCCCGCCTCTGGCGGGATTGTTCGACTAAGTTTTTTGCTGCATTTCGTTTGCAAAAAACAAGTCTCACAAATAAATTTTATTTCATCTTTGCTTTATGTCAACTCCCTATTTCTATTTGCCCGGACTGGATTCAGGCAAGGATGATTTCATCCTGGACGAAGACAATTCAAAACATGTTGTACAGGTGCTGCGCATGAAAACCGGCGAGCAGGTAAGCATAACAGATGGAAAAGGCAATACCATCCTTTCTGAAATTATTCGCGCCGACAAAAAGAAATGCACCCTGAAAAAAATTTCTTCCACTCATCAAAGTTTCGCAAAAAGAAGGATCTGCATTGGAATTTCTCTGATAAAGAATAATGCGCGGTTTGAGTGGTTCCTCGAAAAGGCAACAGAGATTGGTGTTGCTGACATTGTGCCGCTGATCTGTGAAAGAACAGAAAGAGATCATTTCCGCAAGGATCGGATGAGAGCGATCCTTATTAGTGCCATGCTTCAATCGCAGCAGTCATGGCTCCCCGCATTGGCCGAACCGGTAAAACTAAATGAATGCATTTCCCAATCTAGGCATCAGCAAAAATTCATTGCATACGTTTCAGAAAAAGAAGAGGCGCACCTGAGTGATCTCGTGAACAGCAACCTCAATTCACAAATCATCCTGATCGGGCCGGAGGGTGATTTCTCTGCGGAGGAAATTGAACTGGCCATCAGGAATAATTTTCTTCCGGTCAGCCTGGGCTCAACACGACTGCGCACAGAAACTGCAGGCATTGTCGCAATTACCCTGCTCAATGTGGACTAGCAATCTTCCAATCAATGGGAAAGGGAAAGACCTTTTCAATTTGATTCAGGAGTTTTTTTTTGCCCACGTTTTCTCAAACGAATATTGAGGATTTCGACGCCGAAAGAAAAAGCCATGGCAAAATAAATGTATCCTTTATCAATATGTGAATGATGGATGGGATCAAGTCCTTCGAAAAACAGACTGAAGCCGATCATGAGCAGGAATGCAAGCGCCAGCATTTTCAGGCTTGGATATCTATGAATGAATAGAGAGATTCTCTCTGCAAAAAAGAACATGACGATCATCGCAATGATGACTGCTGCGATCATGACAGGTACCTTTCTTGCCAACCCAATCGCTGTAATGATGCTGTCAAATGAAAATACCATATCCACCAGAATGATCTGCGCAACAACGCCGGCAAAGGAACCTGCAATAATTGGTCTATCCGCTGCATCAGCCGCCTCAAAGTCAAATTTTGCATGAATCTCTTTGACTGTTTTGTAGAATAGAAAAAGCCCGCCGGCCAACATGATGAGGTTTCTAAGATTGAAGCCGTATCCAAAAACAGTGAAAATATTTTTGAGGCCATTGTTCACGAGCCAGCCCATGCCCATCAGCAAGCCCGATCTCACAGCAATCCCTGCCAGCATCCAAACCCTCCTTGCTCTTAATTGTTGGGAAGATGGAAGCCTGCCAAGCAATATCGATACGAAAATGACGTTGTCAATTCCAAGTACGATTTCAAGGATAGAAAGGGTGAACAGGCTGATCAGCGAATCAACTGTAAATAAAGAATCCATAGACATACCTGTTAGGAGCAACAAAAATATGGTTTGGCTGCTGGATTAAGCCCTGTCTTAAGAGTAAACTCTTAGTATACTATGATTTTGGCACGATCTAGGTTATATATGGATACCCTAAACACCCCCTTATGAAACCCTGTCTTTCATTCCTGCTGTTTTGCCTTGTATTGAAGGCAAATGCACAATTCGACGAATCTTCTTCCCAAATAAAAGCCAGTATTGGATATGCCACTGAATTCCCGGGCCTTGCAGGCTATGCAGCAAACCTGGAATACAGCCTGCCTGTAATTTCATCTTTCAGGGCAGGCCTGGGAACGCGGTTTATTAATCTAAGCGGCTATCCCAGAACAGACCAGGTCAACGAATTTACGCGGGCAGAAACAATAGATTTTAATGGTTATTGGTTGCCATTCAGTTCGGAAAGGCAGGAGATCAGTCTTGGCATTGGCTATTCATTTTGCTTTTACAATATCCGCCGGGCATATCCCGTCATGGAAGGTGAAAATGGGAAAGTGACCAACTGGTTTGTCCAGGAAAGCAGCGGCCGCAGTTCCGGCATCAATTTGTTTTGTGAGTATGCTTATCATTTCCCAAATTCATCCTGGTCAGCAGGCTTCCGTGCAGCATGGTACAAGTCATATACAAGGGTCTATTACCTGGGGCCCGTTGTTGGAATTCAATTTTGAGAAAAGGATTTAAGAAAGCCGCGGAGGATCCGACGGACGATGGAAGGTCCAACATAAATAAAGCCCGTCCAAACCTGTATTAATGCGGCTCCTGCATTCATTTTTTCAATGGCATCTCCTGGTTCAAAAATGCCGCCTGATCCAATGATTGGAATTCGTCCTTCAGATTTTTCGTGGATATATTGAATGATTTCTGTAGATCTTTTTCGCAATGGAATTCCACTCAGGCCCCCATCGCCGATATGTTCAAGTTCTTTTTGCGAACTGCGAAGGCCATTCCTGTTGATTGTTGTGTTGGTAGCTACAATGCCATCCAATGCGATTTCTTCAGCCAGGGAAATCACATCATCCATTTGTTCCCAGCTAAGGTCAGGCGCAATTTTCAGTAGCATAGGTTTTGGAATTCCGTTGAGTGACTTATTGATAGACTGAAGCTGAACTAAAATTTTTCGAAGAGATTCCTTTTCCTGTAATTCCCTTAATCCTGGCGTATTCGGCGAGCTGACATTGACCACGAAATAATCCACCACCGGGTTCAGGGTCTGAAAGCAATAAACATAATCCTGCCAGGCATCTTCGTTTGGAGTCGTTTTATTCTTCCCTATGTTCCCTCCTATCAACATGTGGTAAAATAGATGATCCATCGCCTGCGCCTTGAGATTCCCTCCATGTTTTTATTGTAGCGGCGATCTTGTCAGCGCCTTCATTATTAAATCCCATCCTGTTAATCAATGCCCCGTCTTTTTTCAGCCTGAATAGCCTGGGCTGCTCATTGCCCTCCTGCGCTTTCGGCGTCACCGTTCCAATTTCTATGAACCCAAATCCGAGGCATTCCAATGCTCCGAGGAATTTTGCATTTTTATCAAATCCTGCTGCCAAACCAACGGGGTTCTTAAATGTTAATCCAAATAGGCTTTTCGATAGTTGAGCATCTTCGAGCGAAAAAGCAGCTTTTAAGGCATTTTTGAATAAACCGACTTTTGTGACCTGCATCAAAAGGTGCATGGTTAAATGATGTACACGCTCAGGGGGCAGCAGGAACAGGAGATTACGAAGCAGCTTATACATAAAATCCTGCAAATATAACCCAGATTGGCGGATAGGCTTGGCCAGCTGCGGCCAAATAATTTAACTTTGAAATGAAGGGCTGTGCAGGACCCTGCATCCCATTGAATTCGAATAATCAGGAAAACCACAATTAAAAAAATAATTATGGAAGAAGCATATATCATCGCCGGGTACAGAACGGCAGTTGGTAAATCGAAGCGGGGCTTTTTCCGCTTTTATCGTCCGGATGAGCTAGCCATCACCGTTATTAAAGAACTCCTTGCATCCGTTCCTCAGTTGGATCCCAAATGGGTGGATGATGTTATTGTAGGAAATGCAGTGCCTGAGGCAGAACAGGGCCTGCAGGTAGGACGTATCATTGCAGCAAGAGCAGTTGGCATTCACGCACCGGGTGTGACGGTGAACAGGTATTGTGCGAGTGGACTGGAAACGATCGCCATAGCAACAGCCAAGATTCGTTCAGGACAGGCCGAATGCATCATCGCCGGGGGGACTGAAAGCATGAGCATGGTGCCCACGGCCGGCTGGAAGATTGTTCCTTCCTATGCCATCGCCTCTGACGAACCTGATTATTACCTGAGCATGGGGCTCACTGCAGAAGCAGTGGCCAAGGAATATGAAGTGAGCAGGGAAGACCAGGATCTTTTCTCTTATCAATCTCATCAGAAGGCTTTACAAGCCATTGGGAACGGATATTTTAAATCGGGCATTCTTCCCATCCCGGTAGAAGAAGTATACCTGGATGGCAAAGGGAAGAAGCAGAAGAGAAATTTTGTGGTCGACACAGATGAAGGGCCAAGAGCAGATACTTCCGTGGAAGCCCTCGCCAAATTAAAACCTGTTTTTGCCGCGAGGGGCACGGTCACAGCAGGAAATTCATCCCAAACGAGCGATGGTGCCGCCTTTGTCATTGTGATGGGAGAAAAGATGGCGACCCGTTTAGGTCTCAAACCCATCGCCCGCCTGGTGGCATGTGCAAGTGCGGGTGTGCATCCCCGTATTATGGGCATTGGTCCTATTGAAGCGGTACCAAAAGCCCTTAAACAGGCCAATATGAACCTTGGACAGATCGATCTCGTTGAACTGAATGAAGCCTTCGCCTCCCAGGCCCTGGCAGTGATCAGAAAACTTGGACTGAACCCAGAGATCGTCAATATCAATGGAGGAGCGATCGCATTGGGCCATCCCCTGGGCTGCACCGGATGCAAGCTGACCATTCAACTCATCCAGGACATGAAAAGACTTAAGAAAAAATATGGCATCGTGACGGCCTGTGTAGGAGGAGGACAGGGAATTGCAGGAATCATTGAAAACCTCTGAACGCCTGATCCTTGCTTAATTAACAATTAAATTAGAAACTTCAATTGATCGGTCCTCCTTTTGGGGATATATTTGCAACATTGTAGCAAAACTTATTTGGCCAGGAATTCATCCATAAGACCCCTGCTCGGACTATTGATGCTGATCGTTTTTGGTTTCAGCACACTCCCGAAAAAAACGGTTCATGATCTATTTGCCCGGCACAAAGACAGCAACTCGAGGGTTAATGATTCCAAAAGTATGCAGTTCAGCTGGGCCGGTTTTCACTGCAATTGTGAAAACCTTGTCGTGGAATCTCCTTTTATTCATAATCATTTCGATGCGACCCTTGCATCATTGCCTTCATATCCCATCCAGTTTGCAGCGCCTCTTATATACCTGCAGGCAAAACACCCTGATGACCCCAACTTGCGTGGCCCGCCTGCTGCCTGAGTTTTTAAAATCGTCGATTTATTTCTTGCCTCGGCTGGTTTAAGCGAGGCAACAATATTCAATGATTAAAACGGGTTCATGAAAGCAGATTTACGTGTTGCAGGTTTTTTCATATTTCTTTCATTCTTCCAAGTGCTCTCTCTGCGGGCCCAGGGACCCAATTCAGGCATTCGGGCGCATATCGGAGTTCCTGAGAATGGGAGTTTGTCCGGCACAGTAAAGGAAAAGAACAGTAGTAAACCCATAGAAGGGACTTCTGTTTATATCCCCGACCTCAAATTGGGAGCCGTCACAGATTCTAATGGCCGATATTTTTTCCGTTCATTGCCTTCCGGCACTTATCTGGTTGAAGTACATTCGATCGGTTTTAAAACAATCACCAGGAATGTGACGATCGATGGAAATTCAGTGGCCGATTTTGAATTGACCGACGAATACGTAGAAGAAAGTCCGGTTGTTGTGACGGGTCTGTCGAAGGCCACGCAGATCAAACGGAGTCCGGTGCCGATCGTTTCGATCAAACATGAATATATTCTCACCAATCTAAGCAGCAATATCATCGACGCCATTGCCAAAGTGCCTGGAGTGACCGCTTTAACTACCGGTCCGAATGTATCCAAACCATTTATCCGGGGACTGGGTTATAACCGGGTACTTACTCTATACGATGGCGTTAGACAGGAGGGGCAGCAATGGGGAGATGAGCACGGGATTGAAATAGATGAATATGGAATCGACCGCATCGAAGTGATCAAGGGTCCTGCCAGTCTCAGTTATGGCTCAGATGCATTGGCGGGTGTGGTAAACCTGATTCCGACACAATCTGCTCCCGAAGGAAAAATCCTGGGCGAGGCGCTTGTAGAATATCAAAGCAACAACGGCATGTTTGGAGGTTCCGCCATGTTGAGCGGATCGAAGAAAGGCTTCGAGTGGATCGGAAGGATCTCCCATAAACAGGCGACAAATTACCGTGAACCTGTCGATGGCCGGGTCTATAATACGGCTTTCAATGAAACAGATGCTGCGTTGTCATTGGGATTACATAAGGGATGGGGCTATGCCCACCTTGACTTTTCCATGTATACTGACCTCCAGGAAATTCCTGACGGAAGCAGGGACTCCGTGAGCAGAAAATTTACCAAACAGGTGACAGATGTCGATACAGCTGCACGGCCTATTGTTTCAGATGATGAATTGAGATCTTACAGCATAACGCCAATCCATCAAAATGTGCAACATTACAGGATCTATTCTACCAATAATTTTATCTTAGGCAATGGACACCTGGGGATTAACCTGGGTTTCCAAAACAGTACCCGGAGAGAATTTAATCACCCGGAATCTCCGGAAACGGCAGGTTTGTACCTCCAGTTGAATACGCTGGTTTACGATCTGAAATATTATTTTCCGGAAATGAATGGCTGGAACCTGACAGCGGGCCTGAATGGCATGTACCAAGCCAATACGGTCACCCGTGGTACTGAATTCGTCATTCCTTCCTATAAACAATTCGATATCGGACCCTTTGCCCTCCTGAAGAAAACATTTGGAAAACTGGATATTTCCGGAGGGATCCGATACGATAGCCGCAGCTTTTCTAACAGTGAATTATATACGAAGACAAATCCTGTGACCGGATTTGATGAACCAGTTTATGGTACGGATACCATCGGCGCAGACAAACCATTCTACAATTACAACCATGCATTCGGAGGCTTTTCGGGGAGCCTCGGGGGTACCTATAATTTTTCTGAAAAACTCTCGGTTAAAGCAAACATTTCGAGAGGATACAGGGCGCCCAATATTTCTGAAATTTCTTCGAATGGAGTACATCCGGGAACCAATATTTATCAGATCGGGAATCCCGACTTTGTTCCTGAATTCAGCCTCCAGGAAGACATTGGCTTTGTTTATTCCTCTAAATTCTTTGTGGTTAACCTGAGTTTATTCAATAATATTATTTCCAACTATATTTTCAACCAGCGGGTGCTTGCTGCCGATGGAGGGGACTCAGTCCTTGTTCCCGGCAATCAAACCTATAAATACCAACAAGGCAAAGCGCAATTGTACGGTGGAGAACTCAGCATTGATTTCCACCCCGTCAGGGCATTGCATTTTGAGAATAGCATTTCAGCTGTATATGCAAGGAATATCTATTCAAATCCAAAACAGGAAAACGACAGCAATAAATACGTCCCATTCATTCCCCCATTGCACGGTATTTCTGAGCTCAGATATGATTTCGAGGACAAGCCCTGGCACCTGATCAATGGATTTGTAAAAGTTCAATTGGCTTATTATTTCACACAAGACAGAGTCTATCTCACTGACAATACAGAAACCAGGACACCGGGATATGTATTGCTGAATGCGGGAGCAGGCGCTGGTCTGACGAATAAGAAAGGCAAGACCATTTTTAATCTTTATATCATGGGTAATAATTTGCTGGATGCCATTTACCAGGATCATTTGAGCAGGCTGAAATATTTTGAACCCTATCCTGATTCACCCATTCCACATCATGGTATATACAATATAGGAACAAATATTGCGGTCAAACTGGATGTGCCGCTTGATTTCAGTCCAAAAAATGCCTCTGATTGATTGAGTGTTCTTCAAATAGCTACGATGGGGAAAGGGAATCATTCAAATGGCCGGCGTATATTTATGTTTCAACTCACCAAAATTCAAACAGGTCGACATGAATACCGGAATGGCCTATGATCGTTGGGCTTCACAGTATGATACAAACGAAAACAAGACCCGCGACCTGGAGGGCCTTGCATTAAGAGAGACCCTGGCGGATATCGAGTTCAGCCATTGCCTGGAAATGGGATGCGGCACTGGCAAGAATACCGGCTGGCTCTTGCAAAAAGCAAAGCAGGTCACTGCGGTAGACTTATCTGCAGAAATGCTTGCGCTTGCGAGAGAAAAAATCAAAGATGAAAGAGTGGATTTTGTCCAAGCCGACATAAATCGTGATTGGTATTTTAACCGCACATCTTATGATCTGGTTAGTTTCAGTCTGGTCCTTGAGCATATTGAAGACCTGGGTCCCATTTTCAGGAAAGCCCACGGCGTTCTAAGTCCCGGAGGATATCTGTACATTGGTGAATTGCATCCTTTCAAACAATATACCGGATCCAAGGCCAGGTTTGATACGGAAGCAGGAAGAGAAGTGCTGGTTTGCTATGATCATCATTTGTCTGATTTCAGTCAGGCGGCTTTAGAATGTGGTCTTCAATTGGTCAACCTGAATGAATTTTTCGATGATGGTGATCGCAAAGGCATTCCAAGAATTCTTGCCCTCTTATTCAGGAAACCCTGATCCAAATAGCTGGCCATCCTCTTCGCCTCGCAATGCGTCTTTTGCATATTTTCTAACGGTCTGGGTTAACTAAAATTTTCTACTGACCCGAATAGCCGGGTGATGAATTTTTGCATGTTCGTAGAGATTAATTCGCAACTATTGCTTAAATTACTCAAACACCTTTGCCACTCCTGAAAAATCTGAATAAGATGGTAATGGAGTTTCGCTAACCAACCTGGTCTTGATGAGAAAAAGAATCATAAAAATTATCGGAATTGTCCTGGCTTCCATACTGGCGCTTTACCTTATATGTCTCGCCGCAGTCAGTATTTATATCAGCAGCCAAAAATCCAAACTGCTTGCACAACTCAACACCCTGATCGACGACCAGATTGTCGGCAATGTGGTAATCAAAGATTTCGACGTCAGCCTCTGGCATTATTTTCCATCCATTGAACTTCGACTGATCGGTTTTTCCGTTTCTGATACCCTGCTGCATAAGCCAATGATTGCAGCCCAATCCTTATCGACCACCGTGAATATTTTCCAGGTTTTTGGAAAGAACAAGACCATTCACGATATCATCATCCGGGACGGTGTTTTGCACTTATTTACAGATTCCTCAGGCTACAAGAACAATTATCTTTTCCAACTTAAAAATAAACCTGTACAAAAAACAAAATCAAAGGAACATGGCACTGTGCTGATCAGCAAGATCCTAATATCCAATCTGTCGATTGTTATTGAAGACAAACTCGCGAATAAAGAGATCTCCATGGTCATTGACGAACTGGAAGCTAAGCTCGACCAGCTTGATTCCGTCGTCAATATCCGAATGGAAGAGCATATCAGTATGAAAACCGGTCTTGGGTTCAATTTGTTAAAGGGCTCCTATTTTGAGAATAGTGTTGTCAGTGGCAGCTGGGTCATGCAACTGAACAGGAACTCGAAAATAATTTCCTTTGATAACAGGATCAATATTAATGATCATCCTTATGACCTGAAAGGCTTTTTCAATCTATCTCCTGCAAAACGATTCAGGATTGAGTTTGATACCAAAGACGAAAATTTTGCGAAGGCTACCGCCATTCTGACCGCTGCCATCAGAAAAAAGATCGGCATGATCAAATTGGCGAAACCGATGAATATAAATGGAGTGATTGATGGATCTCTATTGCCAAACCAGGAGCCCTATGAAAATGTCAACTGGGAGACCAGCAACAATGAAATGGAAGTGGCCACACTGGTGCTCAACCCATGCAGTTTCAGTGGAAATTTCATGAATGAAGTAAACAAAGATTCGGCGAAAGGGGATCCAAATTCAAGGATCCTGGTGAATCATTTTTCCGGAAATATGGGAGGCATACTGCTGCATGGAGAGGGCATCACCATCACAAATCTTTTGAGACCCGTTATTAAATTCGATCTAAAATCTAATTCCACGCTTGATATCCTGGATCAAAATTTTGCTTTGGACGATATCAGGTTTATAAGCGGAGATGTAGACCTGGAATTGAGATATGATGGACCCCTTTCAAAAGACAATACCATGGTGGGTCAGGTAGAAGGGGTTTTCCGTATCAGGAATGGCTCCCTGGAATATGTTCCGCACGCGCTTCTGTTCACTGCCTGCAATGGCAATATTGCATTTCTCAAGGACAGCGCCTCCATTCAGGATTTCAGTTGCAATTACAAAGACAATCATTTCAAGGTGGAAGGATCAGGAACAAATGTGCGGAAGAAATTCATTGACAAATCAGATGATGCATTTGCAGCCATAAGGTTGAAAGTTTCCTCTCCCAATGTTAACCTGGACGATTTTGACGCCTTGTTTGAAAAGCGGGTCACGAAACAGCGGAGCAATAAGACAAAAGCAAATTTTTCAAAGACTGCAGCCAGCCTGGATGGCATGCTCAGTAATTCTTCATTTGACATTACACTGAAATCAGATAAAATCAAAAGAGGAAACCTGGATGCAAGTCAATTCCAAACAAATATTCTTTTCCGCCCGGGACTATGGCAGATCAGGGACTTTTCTCTCAATCTTGCCGGCGGATCTATTCAAACCAGGGGGCAGTTAAAGAAAATCAGTGATGAAATGCATGTTGCCAATATCACGGCCAAGATTGATCATGTCAATATTCAGAAACTATTTTATTCATTTAACAATTTCGGACAGCATGCCATACTGAGTGAGAATTTAGAGGGCAGCGTCAATTTAGATGCTTCCATAAAGGCCGATATCGATCATCATGGCAAGATGATTCCGGGTTCAACAAAGAGCCTGATCAATTTTTCAATTAAGGACGGGGCCCTCGTCAATTTCGCGCCCATTGCCAATATCAAAAATTTTGTTTTAAAAGACCGTAACCTGGATAATATCCGCTTTGCGGAATTGAAGGACAAACTAGAGGTGGATGGAAACAAAGTGTATGTACAAAGGATGGAAATTTCTTCGACAGCCTTGCATATGTTTGTGGAAGGAGTGTATGGATTGAAAGGATTTGACACAGACCTTGTCATACAGGTTCCATTCGCCAACCTGAGCAGCCCGGACAAATCAGAGAGCCCTAAAAATAAGGGGGTGAAAGCCAAAGTAGGCCCTGGCGTGCTGCTCCGCGCCAAGAGTGATGAAAATGGAAAAGTCAAATTGGGACTGACACTGTCGAAAAAAACAAAAAATAAAAAATAAGCAGGCCAGGGCCTGCTTAACGATGACGCAAGTTTATCGAAGCGCAGCTGCAACCAGCGCTTTCTATAAGTAGAATCCTTCACGCAACCGTGCCTGAATCAGTTTGGCCCGCCTTCATTCAATACCTCACCAACTCTGGCGCAAATTTAACGAAGGGCTCCTTCATCCAGCACCACCTTTAACTTGTTCCCTTCGTGTAACTTGTGCCTTAAATAAGACTGTCGTGGATGCACTTCAATACCTCAGCCCGAATCCAAATGGAAAGAGCGGATCCTTAGAGTCATAAGGCAGGTCTTCTTTTTGATTTCTTACTGCATCCATGGAAGAAGGCAATTCGATTGGGAGTTTCCCCTGTGGAGAAGCTTTTCCAAAAACTACATCTAAAATGGCCCGGTCACTTGCCCCGAAGTTTGCGATCAATCCTGCACTGTGATGTGCTATTTCGGGAATGATCGCCGGTCTTTGGATATAAATATTTACGATGGTAGGTACCTGTGCCATCAATGCAAGTATTTGCGATTTTTCAGGTTCTCTAAAATCCAGGTCGCCATCGTGCATCAGGCTTTCCAACATTCCTTTCCGCGGAGTAAATGGCGTTCCGAGTCGTATGATGGCGAAATCGGCATTTGCCGGAACATCCACCACAGTTGCATATTCCGAAGCAATTTTCTTATCGAATCCCTGCACGTAGATCTTTAATTGGCCATTCAGGGGCAGTGTTGCTTTATTTTTGATGATTGCGTTTTTCAAAAGTACAAGCGATTTGCGCTGAGCTTCTTCTCCCTTCTCGCGAAAATCTTTTCTTCCCACTGTTTCCACTGCCTTTTGCACATCTACATAAGGATTGTCGAATAAACCAAGTCTGAATTTATCCAGCAATATTCTCCTGGCGGATTCATTGATTCTCTGCTCGGAAATCCTGCCTGCCTTCACCAGTTCAACTAATTTTTCAGGCATCGTTTCCCCTCCTATCTGATCTACGCCGGCTTCTATCGCTTTCGCCAACTTGTCTTCAGGGCTCAGATTCATCAGGCCGTGGGCGGGTGGTTTCAGAAGCCACATTCCCAAAATGCGCATGCCGGAAATGGCGCCCCAATCCGAAGTCACCACACCCTTGAAATGCAGGCTGTCTCTTAGTATTGTTGTGGTAAGTTCTTTATTGAAAATGGGTCCCAGGGTTTCTTTTGTAATCCCGACCGGGACACCATAGCCAGGCATGATTTGAGCGGTGCCTGCTGCAATCGCTGCTTTAAAAGGCATCAGGTGATAAGCGAAATGATTGCCCGGATAAACCTGACCTTTCTGGTATTGAAAATGAGGTTCCAATCCCTCTTTTTGAGGACCCCCTCCAGGGAAATGCTTGGTCACACAGGCCACGCTCTCGGAAGACAAACTATCCCCCTGGAAACCCCTGATATAAGCAGTGACCATTCTTGAAACCAATCCCGCATCTTCTCCAAATGATTCATTTATTCTGGGCCATCGTGGCTCGGTCGCCAGATCCGCCATCGGATGCATCGCCACCCTGAGTCCGACAGAAATATATTCCTGCCGAGCAATATTTGCGAAAGTATACGTGAGATTGCTGTCTCCTATTGCTGCCAGACCCATCGGTTCCGGCCATAAGGAAAAATCTCCCGAAGACATGCTTGCCAACACGTTGTCAGTGAAATGGCTCCTGGGATTGGACATCAGGGTAACGGGTATGCCTAACCTGGTTTTCTCAGCCAGCTTCTGAATATTGTTTTGCCATTCTGCAAATGCTTTGGTCGACGGGGTATTGAAAATACCAAAGGAATTCATTTTCTTATCCACAATCAGGGTGGAGTTGGCAGGCACTAGGAAAGAGAAAGGATTCTTGAATTCAGGGGTTTCGGACAAATTGCCATCGTATGACACGCCAATCATCGTGGCAAACATGGTCCCGGCCTTTTCTTCCAGTGTCATCTGGCTGAGCAGATCATCTACGCGTGCATTGATATTCTGTCGCCGGTCTTCATAAATATCGAGTTTTTTATTCTTGTTCAGGTCCCGGAAAGAAAATCCATCTACAGCGATCGTGCTGGCTTCCGGACCTGCAAGTGACATGCTCTTTTTTGACTTTAGTTTTGCGGAAATAAAAACATAAGCAAGTCCGATAAGGACGATTGCTATGAGGCCGAGGAGGATAAAACCAAGAATTTTGAAAACTTTTTTCATATTGGAAGCTTTGTTTGGTTTGGCTCTATTTATTTATAGAACCAAATGCCAGGAGCAGAGTGGAATTTCAATTGCTGGCGCAAGTTAAAGGAAGGCAGCTGAAACAAACAACCTGCATTTTACTTTTTTCTTTTTAGTACATCGTTATAAGCTGAATGGAGTGCTTCGAGTATAAATTCTTTTGGTAGTTTATCCAGTTCAAAAGTTGTAGCTCCTTTTTCGCCCCATTTATTCGGAACCGGATAGATATTTTTATTGTCCATTTTACAGAAGATGGTCTGCTCTTTGGGAGTCAGGAATATATTTGCTGTATTATTTTTAGCCAGATAGGTAGCAAACATTCTTTTTCCGATCACACTAAATCCGGTTCTTTCGAAATGTGGCTTTTGTGTCGTCCCGGGAAAGGAAAGGGCCAATTCTATGAATTTTTCACCAGTAACCATTTGTTTGTTTAGGCCATAGCCAACGATCAGGGGTTTGTGGAGGTGGGGAACTAGAATTCCCCGCCCGACTGAATATCGTTCGGGCGGGCCTCAAGCCCCACTTGCACAAAACCCAATGTTGGCTCTTCGTTGTTTTCTTGTCAATTAGTTTCTGCAAGGTGTTTTAATGACATCAGCACAGGATTTTCATCGCCTTGTGGTTCTTCTTGAACAGCGTTTGGTCTGTTGTCCTCTTGAATAATTTCAAGTTTTGTCTGTCCATTTTCGTTTGTCAAAACGTAACTCATAATAAAATAGTTTTCAGGCTTATCTTCCAAGTCAGGTCCTGGTGCAAACAAACTGTATTTTACTAATTCGTTTGGTCGAAATTCCAAAACCTTTCCCCATTGTTCGAATACTTTGTCTTCCCATTCAGTTCTAAATTTTATATCGCTCTTAATTTCCCAAGTTGTCAATAAGTCGCTGCCATATTGCCAAAGTTTTACAATCTCTGGTTTTGTAATTGTGTCCCAAACTTTTTCAGTCGAAGCATTAATAATAATTGTTGAAATGTTTGTTGCCATATTATTTGTTTGTCTGTCGTCAATTGTTTGAAGGATGTCGTTATACAATGACAGCCAACGGTCAGGGCTTTCTGCTGTGCTGATATTCTGTGATTTTTCAGCCCGAACCGAAGCTGAGTAAAGTTAATGTAGTTGAAAATATATTCCGTAGCTCGGCTTTATTCCTTCAGCCAGGACTGCAGATGATAAGCGAACAGGACGATTAGTATATATTTTTCAGCCAGCATAGCAGAAAAGCGGATGTTATGGGCAGTTTTTTCTCTTTTTTATTTCAAACTATGTCTTACTTGCCATAAATAATGATATCTGTTCATTTGAGTTCTGAAAGTATCAATTTTTTCTGCTTTAATGTGTTCTTCATTGCTTTTTCCCTTACTATTGGGTCATCGCTATGTATTAATTCAAAATATTCAGTTGGTACAACTTGCCATGATAATCCATATTTATCTTTACACCATCCACAAGAGCCTTCCTCACCACCATTTTTAGTAAGAGCTTCCCAATAATAATCCGTTTCAGCCTGGTCTTTTGTATTGATAACAAAAGAAACTGCTTCATTAAATTTGAATAGTGGGCCTGCTGCTAATATACTAAACTCCATTCCTGCTATTTCAATTACAGCTGTTTCTATGCCTGCATCATTTCCACTTTCGTCACTATCGAACTTGCGAAAATCTTTCAGCTTACCGTCTTTAAAAATGGATAAGTAGTAATCTGCTACAGCTTTGGCATCTTTCTCTACCCACAAATAGGGTGTAATTTTTTGAGTAATCATATTTTTATTTTTAATGTTTTTACCGGAGTCATTTGCAATTACGATTTGATTGATTGCGTTATCAGAGTTATCTGGCTGATTTGGATTTGAACAAGAAATTGTCAAACAAAAAACAATCGCTGCAAGAAAAATTAATTTATTCATTTCCTATTTCTTTAAAGTTTTTAGTAAGCTTGTCAATTCGTTTAATGTCACAGTGAAACCTTCATTGAAGCCCATTTCTATCATTTTTTCCAATTCTTCAAGTGATTCAAAGTAAATTGAAATACTAACTTTAGTAATTCCCCGTCCGACCGGGTCGTCCGGGCGGGCATTTTGTTCACTAAAAGTCAAGTCCCAATTTGCACCTGGCAAATGTGGTGTTTCGTCCTTATCGGCAAAAACACTTAGGCATTTAAAATTTGATTTGGGTGTAATGGAAGTATAATCAAATATTTGCCAACCTATTTCCGCTCCACCCTGGTCCTCGCTTGTGAATAATAGTGTCTTCGAAGTGCAACGATTTAACGAGGACCGACAGATATTATCGTTACAAAAAAACAATCTTGCTGGTCTTTTACGCTATATTTAGCGCCACTCTTCCAGCCAAAATGATAATTTCGGCAACTGATGGTCCTCGTTAGATCACTGTACTTTTAAATCCCTGCTTAGCACAAACGAGGACCAGTGAAGGGCTTGCTGCTGTGCTGGAATTTATAATGTCCAGCCCGGAACTGAAGCCCAATAGAATTACTGATGATGAAGTTAAGAACAAAAGCCGAATAGAATTACGTCTGCCCGAACCGCTGCTGATAGCGAACAAAAAGATGAGAATTTATTCGTCAGCCAGCATAGCAGCAAACCCAATGTTAGCGGTTCGTTGTTTTCTTGTATTTCGTAATATTTATTTTATAAAACGGTGAATTGCTTTATCAGCGTTATCTTGAAATGTAGTATTTTTCAAATCAGTATAAAAAGTGCTCTGGTCAACCACTTCCCCTGATAACTTACCCTCTTTACTTGCATAAAAAATACCACTTTTATATCGCTCATCCGAAATGCCATCTACAAAGCGTTTTGCACCTACTTCCAGCTTATGCACCATTCCTCCCATCAATGGGAATACAACAGGCATCATAAAATACTTCAACATAAATTTCATTGCCGGGGGAAGATTATTTGGTGCCTGAGTTCCTTTTGTGTTCCCGGGACTCACAACAACAAATTTGAGGTCAGGATATTTTCTTGCCATTGATAACATCCACATGGTTGCTGCATATTTGACATATCCGTATGCTTGCACTGCATCAAATTTATTACCAAAATATGATCCATCAAGAACAGCAGCAAACTCATCTACAGAGGAAGTCTTCATTGCAACCGGTTTCATTCCGAGCATCTTTACTCCTGGTACAGCTTCCGCACTGACTGATAGTACTGCTTTTTTTAACTTATCATGTTTAATTAATTCCTCCACTAAAATTACATGACCTAAAATATTCGTAGCAGCTAAGTCATTCATACCGGAAGGCGTAATTTTCGCAGCCGTTTTCCCAACCATTCCACCTGCATTTAAAATTACTGCATCAATAGGTTCCTTTATTTTTTCTACTGCTTTTCTTACAGAATTTGCATCCGAAACATCTCCAATAATAATTTCAAAAATCTTTTTTCCCGTTTTCTCCTCAAGGTCTTTTTTTGCTGCCTCGGCTTTCGCTTGATTTCTGCAGAAAAGAATTACCTTTTTTGTTTCTTTTTTCAATGCTAACTGTCGGGCAGTCTCTTTCCCAAGCCCAATATTTGCTCCGGTTATTAATATACTTTCGTTCATTTTTTTATCGTTTTTTATTAGTGAAAAATCACGATGCAAAAATGAAACTTAAAATAAATTCAAACTTGGTAGTAAAGTTCAAAAACTGGTAAATTCAGTTCAACTACTTCTTACGATACTCAGAAGGTGTTTGATTATACTTTTGTTTGAAGGTCTTTGTGAAATGTGAAGTGTCCTGAAAGCCAACTTCGTAACAAATTTCAGATACAGATAATTCGGTTGATTGTATTAGCTCAAGAGCCTTTTCCAATTTCTTTTCTTTAATGAAATTGGCTGGTGTATCACTAAACTGTGTTTCAAAATCTCTCTTAAAAGTTGAGAGGCTCCTCCCAGTCAAACGGGCTAAATCAACTATAGAAATAGATGAGTATAAATGTGCTTCTACTACCTCAAATAAACCTGCTTGTCTTGGGTTAAATAAATGAGAGAATAAAGTAATTATATTTTCTGCATTGTCTGTTTGAAGAAGCAATAGGATGAGTTCTTTGATTTTTAATTTAAGCAAATCGTCTGTAACCAAGTTTGGGTTCTCAAAATAAAAATCAAGGCTTTGGATGAAATGGGTTATAACACTTTGTTTTTCTATTTTCCTGATATAGGGTTTGATAGCATATTCTTTTAGGAAATTTGGAAATTCGTTTTTGTATAATTCTTTCAAAATGTCTGGATATAGATGGACAGCAAAAACTTCACAAGTCTTGGCAGGTAGTTTCCGAATTGCGTTTGCGAAGTAGTTACCACATCTAAGTAAAACACTTTCCTCTGTTTGAATAGATAGGTTGTCAGTTGGGGAAGTAAAAGATACTTCTCCTTCCTTAAGGTAAATAAAACAGGCTTCGTCCTGAAAAACTGAGCCAAGTCTTAATGGTGTCTTGATTATTAATTTTTCAATTGCACATTTATTATTGATGTCAAAATGTTTTCTGTCTATTATCATTTATTATTGTTCGTGTCTTAATAGTCGTAGGGTGTTTTACAATGACCGCTAACGTAAAAGTATTTGCGATGGCAGGATATTCATTGAACGTCCAGCCGGTACAAATGCTTTATTAAAAATATTTTGCTGAAGGTAAGATTCGCAGCTTAATTATTAACGTCAAGCTAGAACTAATGCCGAGTAAAGATTTTCCGCCGATTGCTCCTCCGTCCAGCCCTGCTGTTACAAATACACTTGTTGGTGGCTGTCCTTTTTCAGTCTGGAAGTTTCCATAAAACTTGGTGATTGGTTATTTCTATAAATCTCAGTCCTAAAGACTCAAAAGTAGTTCTCATGTCTAACATTTCCTTTAGTGTTGCCATTTGTAAGGCATCATCTTTGGTTCTCCAAAAACTTACATTTGTCATGGCGTTTTTTTCTTTGTCAATAGCTACGTAGTAGCCTACGTTTCCTTTTAGTTTTTTGATGGCAGGTATCAATATGCTCTTAAACTCTTTGTTGAGCATCGATTCAACTTCATCTGCCTGTTTAGGCTCAAAGTAGCCAATTGACATTCGGACAATGGTATTTTCACTATTTACTTCCATCGTTGTATTGCCTTTAATTTGTGAATAAAGTATAATGCTTATTAGAATTAACACAGCGCTCAAAATAATATTTTTCATTTATTGTCTTCTTAAATAGCCCTATTCTTACATTTATTTTGCTACAGCTAAATCTTTCTTCTAGAAAAATTATTCAAGAAAAGTATAACTGTTCAATGCGCTCTGATTTGTTAGGGTTTGTCATTAGGCATGCCACCAACGTTAGGGCTTGGCGATGTCGCGATATTCCGTGTTTCGTTAGCCCGAACAGTTGCTGAGTAAAGATAATAAAGACGGGAGCATATTCTACAGCTTGGCTTTATTCGCAAGCTGGATATGTCGCTGAGTAGTGATATGAAGCTGAGAATTTATTCGTTAAGCCGCCATATCGCCATACCCTATGTTGGCAGTAGTGTTTAGTTATCAGCCGCATTTTATTAGTTTTTTAACGCCATTGGCCTACTTGGTAAGTTCCTGCAACTTTCGGAAATGCGATGTTTAACTGGTTCCATGTGTTAATAAGGCTGGCGACCATAGTCAGGTCAATCAGTCCTTCTTCAGTAAAATGTTGAGAAACCTCATCATATATCGTATTGGGTATCTCACAGCATATTACTGCTTCAGTCCATTTTAATGCCGCTCTTTCCCGTTTACTGTAATATGGTGACTCGTGCCATGCACTAAGACCGTACAGCCTTTGTTCTGTTTCCCCATTAGCACGAGCCTCTTTCCAATGCATATCAAGACAATAAGCACACCCATTGATTTGTGATACTCTGATCTTTATTAACTCCTGTAATGCTGTTTCAATTTGACTATCTTTTAAATAGTTTGCCATTAAAAACAATGGTTTCAGCGCAGTTTGCCCTTTTGAGAATAAATTTAATCTGTTTTCCATTTTACATTTTATTACAATAACGATTGAGCTAATGCAATCCGGACAAATTCTACTAATTTTTAAAAAGAGAAGTTCTTCTGTGTGGATAAATAGCGTTGCCCCTAATGTAGATTATAGCGTCAAAACATTGCCACCACGGCCCGGGCTTTGTGCAGGTGTGGCAATCTTGAAGTGCAAGCCCGGAACTAAAGCCGATTGACAAAATTGATGTTGAAAATAACAACTAAAAGCTGAATTGTTAACGTCCAGCCCGGAATTGCAGCCGAATAGCGAACCTGCTGCCGATGCTTACAACGTCAAGCCACACTTGCGGCAAAACCCATGTTACCTGCCGTATTTTGCTTTCAAGTCTGTTAGATTTTAAATACACAATCGTGCCTTATTTGCACCCAATTTTTCGATCGGCACCCAGTGAAACCGTGGTGTCAAAACAGAAGTGTAAGTTGTTATTCTTGTTAGCTTGCAACTATTATTTCCTGTTGCTTCAAAATAGTATATAGCTTCTTTAAAACCTAACCATTTTCGTCCGATTAAATTGCAGTCTATTACGTCCATTTTTAAAACTTTCGCACGTTCTAGCGCAGTAACTCTTTCGGTAATTGTACCGCCACCAATAAAGTAATGACTGAAAAAATGTATGGAGATCTGGCTCCTGAGGTCCAGCACGAAATTTTCAACGCTACACAAGACCTGAAACCACAGATCATGGAATCGTTGTATGCGGTATTTGGCAAACACCTGCAGTTGTCAAAAAGAATAAAAAGTAATTTATTTCCTCGTGATCTTGTCCCTGATCTCTTTCCAGGTGATCACATAAACATTATTCTCTTTTAAAACATTTGCACATTCGGGGCTTGTAAAGAAATTAAATTCTGCTTGTCGCCAGGCAGCTCCCCAATCCGGTTCATCACCCTCTACAGCACGCATTTCATCATCATCATATGCTGTATGAATAATAAGATATGTCAGCCCGGGTTTTAAATTCTTTATACCATTCGTATAAAATGCCGGGAAACCTGTTTTTAAATCACCAGGCGATGATGAAAGAATATTATCAACTACCACATCTTTATCAGTGATCAAACTGTCCATCTTTGTTTTCAAACTTGCCTCAAAAAATGAAGTAATAAGGACAGGGATCTTATACTCATGCCCAACTTTCAGATATGCTTTAAAAAAATCAAGACTTGATAATGCAGTACCCATATGTGCATCGAGATGCGTTGGATCAATACCCATTTGTTTTCCTTTTATCACCTGGTTACGTATTTCCTGTTCAACTTCTGTAGCACTTGCATTTTGTATAACGCTATCAACTGATGAATACAGGTATCCGTTTTTATTCACAAGTCCGGGCACTTTATCTATTGAAGTAACAGGTCCCCATTTATAATATTTTTTTTCGCTTGTTAACGTAATATGCAAGCCGAGATCCGCCGAAGGATGTGCCTGCGCATAGCCGGCGATCTCGGAAAACCATGGACATGGCACCATAATACTTGCTGAACTTACAGAACCTTTTTCCATAGCCATTGTCGATGCGGCATTCTCAGAATGTGATACACCAAGGTCATCGGAATGAATGATGACAAGCTTCGCATCTTTTGGATAGCCTAATCTTTCAGCTAAATTTTTTTTCTGGCTGTAGATAGCTATTGAAAAGATCGTGGCCAATAAAACCGTGAGTGTCTTTTTCATTTATTCTTATTTTTAGCTCACTCAAATTGATCAAATTAAGAGAAACAATATTAAAAGAACATATCTAAGGGTGCCCGCAATATGGCAGGTAACGTTAAAGCATTGGCGATGTGGCGGTATTCTGTGTTCCATCTGCCAAGTACCGCTGCAGATTGAAGATACAAAAAGCTAATTGTTTATTCTGTTGCTGGGTGTTATTCGTCTGCCGAAACCGAAGCCGATTAGCAAACAAAAAGCTGAAAACATATTCGTCGCCCCGCCATATTGCCAATGCATCTGTTAGCGGCTGCCTTTTTCGTTTCGTCTATTTAATTTGTCAATTTTAGTTTCATCATAATGTCAGTTTGCTCGTCTTCTCCAAGTTTGAAAATATGTTTGTCAAACTCTACGAAATCATTTTTTTTGTAGAATTCTATAGCTCTCGGATTTTCTTCCCAAACTCCCAACCAAACATAGTCAGCTTTTTTATGTTTGGCTATTCCAATTGCTTTGTCGTATAGAATTTGTCCAACTCTTTTTCCGTGAAATTCTTTGAGAACATAAATTCTTTCAATTTCAATGGCTTTGCTGTCTTTAAGTTCTGTTTGAGAAGCTCCGAAATTTAATTTTTAGTAGCCAATTACTTTGTTTCCATTCTTTGCAAAATAAAATTCAGCATTTTCGCCATTCAATTCATTGGTTAATTTATCAGTCGAAAATCCTTCTGTCAAATATTTTTGCATATTTTCTTCTGTGTTGCTTGGCGAAAACGTTTCGTAAAATGTTCGTCTGCCAATTTCTTGTAATTGGTCAATGTCGTTAATTGTTATTTTTTCAATATAGATATTTTCCATTCAGTTCTTTGTTATATTTATTGGGTTTGTGTCAAGGTTGCCACAAACTGATTTTAGCAATTTTTAGTTTCTGTTTGGTTAATTAATTTATTTATGATTTCAGTAGTAGATTGTCCACTAAAATTATTTATGGATTGCCCAACCCAAATGTTTACGAACTCAACATTCTTATTGATTTTGGCTACTCTGCGTAATTCGCTTGTCAATTTGTTTTGGTATGGATAAGGTAAAATAAATTCCGTTTCTTCGGTTGCGGCAATAAAAGTGTTTTTTATTCCTCTTGCAAAACGCCCGGAAAAACTTTTTGTCAAAACAATATCAGCTTCATTGACTTTTCGCAATCTTTCTTTTTCAAAATCTTTCAAAGCACTTTCAGCCGAACCTAATAATAAACTTCCGATTTGAAACCCACTTGCACCTAAAGCTCTTGAAGCTAATAATGTTTTTGAATTGTAAATTCCGCCTGCGTAAATAATTGGTGCATTTACAGTCTCACTTACTTGTGCTAATAATGATAAACCACCAATTTTAGGAATATCTTCTGAAGTGAAACTTCCTCTGTGCCCCCCTGCTTCCAAACCTTGCACACAAATAATGTCAATTCCCGATTTTTCTAAAATAATTGCTTCACTTACCGAAGTGCAAGTGCCAATTAAAATCGTTCCATTGCTTTTCAGTTTGTCAATGCTTTGTTTGTCAAGGTTGCCAAACGTGAAACTTACAATTTTACAGTTTTCGGAAATGATAGCGTCAATTTGTTCGTGGTAGCTATTAATTTTTAGTTGGTCAATGGTTGGAATGTTTATGTCCAAATTGTTTTGCTTCGCTAAGTGTTCAATGAATGTTTTTGCTTTTGCATAGTCCGCTTTGAGCTTGTCTGTAATTTCGGGTATGTCGTGAACGAAAATGTTTACTGCAAAAGGGTTTTTTGTAAGTTTCTTTGTTAAGCGAATTGCTTCAACGCATTTTTCACCGGTAAGGTCAGCCAAAGCCAACGAACCTAAACAATATATGTTTGAAGTCGCTGCAACCATTTCAGGCGTTGTAACTCCAAACATTGGTGCTTGAATAATTGGGTATTCTATGTTTAGAATTCGTGTTAAGTTGTTTGTCCAGTTCATAGTTTCTGGTCTGTCAAGGTTGCGGCTAACGTTTTGGGTATTGGCGAAGAAGGGGCATTTGAAAAATGTCAGCTTTGATTTTGCACCAAAGCCAAATAGAATTACAAATGTTGAGGCTTGCACTTCTGCCCCTTTTTTGCCAATAACTTGTTAGCGGTAGGCAATTTGTTGTAGGCTTTCTAGTCCAAATGTTGCAAGTGTGTCAGCTATTGGCAAAGCTTTTACTCCAAGTTTTGTCAAGCTATATTCAACTCTTGGTGGAATTTCTGGATATGCCTTTTTAGAAACAAATTTATGCTCCACTAAAAAGTTCAATTCTTGGATTAAAACTTTTTCGCTTATTCCGGGTATAGCCCTTTTGAGTTCTCCATATCTTATTACTCTTTCATTTATTTGAAATAGAATTAATAACGTCCATTTACCGCCTAAAACCTTTAAAGACCTTCTTACAGGGCAGTTTTCATCTGATTTTAAAATATTTTTTTGATTTTTTTCCATTTGATAATCAATATTTCTAACCATTAAGTAAGTACCATACCCATATGTAGGTACTTATATAAAGGTAAGAATTGATTTAGTTTTGCAAAACAATTTTAAAATATTTATATGACACAAGTAGAAAAAAACAAACAATTAGCAATTACAGCTTACCAAAGAATTTTTGGCGACTTGGATAGCACCGGCGTGGATGAATTTATGAGTAAAGATTTCATACAGCATAATCCTTCAACTCCCGACGGACAAGATGGCGTAAAGGCATTAGTTCAAATGTTAATTTCACAAGGCGTGCCAAAACAAAAAATTGAATTTAAACACGTTGCAGCAGACGGTGACTTTGTATTCCTTCATTCTCGTTATGAAATGACAGGAAAGGAATGGCGGTTTATTGATATTTATCGTATTGGAAATGATAAATTAGTTGAGCATTGGGATGCTATGATGCAGATGCCAGAACAGAGAGCACATAATAATTCAATGTTTTAAGTAAGTTAAGTTTACAAATAAAAATAGAAAATAAAATGACAGCAAAAGAAGTAGTAGAGGCTTATTCAATAGCCCTTTCAAAAGGAGATATTCCCACAGCATTTTCATATTTCAGCCTTGATGCAAAATGGCATCAACCAGGAAATAACACTTTTTCGGGAACAAAAACGGGACTTGAAGCCATTGGCAAAATGCTCTCTGATATGATGGGTGCAACACAAGGTTCATTAGTTATCAAGCCAGCAGGAGCAATGATGGAAAATGGAAATTTTGTTTTTTGTCCAGTTCGTTTTAGTGCGACAAGTGGAGATAAAACAGTAGATATGAACGGTAACGATTTGTATGAAGTTGGTGATAGTAAAATTGTTCAAGTTTGGTTGTTTTCAGAAGACCAAGCTGCCGAAGATGAGTTTTGGAATTAATTTTTTTGGTCACTAGAAATAAAGTCACAAATGAGAGTATCCTGTTTCGTGTACTCTCTTTTCTTACCGCTAACACTAATATAGACGCTATTGGTGTTAATTTATGGAAATTAGGACTTTGATTGACAGTTTTTAACTTGTCAACCAAAATTCTAAAATATGAGTCCAAATAAGCATTCTGACATTCGTCGAAAGCTGAAGGCCCTTAACTATGGTAAGGAGATTGGCAATGTGTCTAAGGCTTGCAGACGCTTTGGCATATCCAGGGAAACTTATTACAAGTGGAAAAGAGATTATGAACGAAAGGGCGAAGCCGCGTTAATTAATAGTAAACCCTGCCCTCAAAATCCAAAGCTTCGGATACCGTTGCACATAGAAGAAAAGATCCTGCATTTACGAAAAAACTATTATTTGGGTCAACTCCGCATCTCCTGGTATTTGAAAAGATATCATGATATTGAAGTTTCTGCAGCTGGCGTATGGCGTGTTCTAAAACGCAATGGCATTAATAAACTTCCCCAAAACCAGCGAAAACGGTCAATGGAACAGTTTAAACGCTATGAGAAGCAAGTGCCTGGTCATCGCATTCAAATTGATGTTAAATTCCTTTCATTTACTGATAAATCTTCTGGAAGAGAAATAAAGCGTTATCAATATACTGCCATTGATGACGCTACTCGTGCCAGGGCGTTAAAAATCTATTCTTTGCATAATCAGAAATGCGCGATCGAATTTGTTGAATATGTACGAAGCAAATTCCCATTCCGGATACATACTATTCAGACTGATAACGGACATGAATTTCAAGCGTTATTTCACTGGCATTGTGAGGATATTGGCATTCGGCATGTCTACATAAAAAAGGCCAGCCCCCATCTTAATGGAAAGGTTGAGAGATCCCACTTAACGGATCAACAGGAATTTTATCAATTGCTTGAATATACAGATGACATAGACATACAAAAAAAACTAAAAGAATGGGAAACATTTTACAATTTCCATCGCCCCAATGCGGCATTAAAGGGTAAAACACCATATGAGGTATTAAAAGAAAAGCTTCTGCCCACATGATTTTTTCCCTGATCCCCCCTTACCATAAAAAGGGGGGTCAGGGAAAAAATTTATCTTTGGTTAATTGTCAGCTGTAGTCCTAGTACGCACATTTAATTGCAAATCTTCCAATGATCATTGATTCTCATCATTTTTCATTAGCGTTTTTTATATTCGGGAGTTGCGCCAATCCAATACCCTTGTCTTCCTCTTTTTTGCCGAATAGATAGTCCAGGGGGCTGGAAATGCATATGAGTTTCTCCTTTGCGACATGTAAATACCGCTCCGTCGTCTTAATGCTGAAATGCCCCAGCAGGTCCTTGATATACCGGATATCAATTCCCTTCTCCAGCAAATGTGTGGCAAAACTGTGCCGCAGGCTGTGAAAACTGACTTCTTTATGAATGCCTGCTCTTTAACAGGCATAGTGGAATACCTCTTGTGCACTGCGTACACTGTAAGGAACGCCGGGAATAGTTCCTTCAAACAGGTATTTCCCTGGTCTTGGTACATGCAACCGGAGATATGCTCTCAAAACATCCAACAACAAAGGACTCAACATAACATACCTGTCTTTCTTCCCTTTGCTTCTTTCTATCAATACCTGCATCCGGTCACTATCAATATCACTGAGCTTTAATTTCACAGTCTCACTCACCCGCAAACCGCAACTGAAGGCGGTAAGCAGGATGGCTTTATGTTTTATATTCGGCAGTGCACGGAATAATCTTTCCAGCTCCCGCTCTCCAAGCACTTTGGGTAATTGTTGTGGTTTCTTTGGACGGGGAAGATCAAAGAGCATCCGCTCTTTACCCAGTACCTGCTCATAGTAGAACTTAATGGCATTAATATGAATGTTCGTATCGCTTTCGCTGAGTCGTTTTCTATCCAAACGCCAGATCAAATATTTTTCGATGATTTCTTTGGACACTTGTTCAGGGTGATGCCTGAGCGTAATCGCGCCAAAATATTCCTTCAAGTGCAAACAATAATTCCTGCCTGTACTTTCACTGTATCCCTTCAACCTTAATTTGTCCTGAGCGCTTTTGAGTTGCTGCCTGATATAATGGTTCCCTGCTTTGTTTGTCGCCGGATAATCGGCCGGAGGCAAATGACATTTAATCCGGTGCTCAGGCGTATCCGGAATATGCCAGCATTTGAGTGTTTTGCTCCACAGCGCTCCAGGTACAGTCTGCATTCGCTTGTTCAGATGCTCGTCAAGATCAAAACAGATCGCGATTCTTTTCTTTTGTTTGTATATGATCGGCAGGTATCGAATAAGCACAGCCATTATCGTAATAGCCTGGAATGTTCTCCATAGGCGATGGAAATTACAAATTCATAGTTGTCAAAAATTACCCTAATCGTGGTAGCAATAAACCCCAGCCAAATAATTTCCCGCAGAGCCATGAAGAGGCGCAGAGGACCTATAAAGTGGGCAGCCCTCTCCAATGGAGAGGGGCCCACTCTATCCTAAAAATCCCACCAATCCCAAAAATCCCAGTTCAGACAATCCCAGTTCAGACAACAGTCACCAACCCCGAATAAAAACTATTCGAAGTGAGCCCGTTTTTCGCGGAAATAAATCCGATGTAAGTATGAAAAGGCTTACCCGACAATCCCGTAAAATTTAGCGTGATTGTCCCTTTTATACGTTGCACCGTTCCGCGCTTATACACCCAGTGATTAATTTCCTGGTTGTAGGCTGCTACATAAACCAGGTCATTGGCCTGTGGTGTTTCTTCACCCGTAAAAGTCCAGCTAAATGCCAATTTGCCGGCCTCGGGGGAAGTGCAAATTGCACCATCTACACCCGACTGGTTACCCTGACTGAGCTGAACCTTGGGATAATCGATGGCGAAGTCGGGATAGGTTCCGGTAATCGCCTGCACGAGGTTATACGCGAAAGCTTTGTTGAATCCCGACATGCCTTTGGCTTTTCTGTCGAAATTTAGATTCAGCAGATCAGTGATCGGTTGAAGAAAAGCCATCATCAACGCAAATCTTGACTGCTGCGCCTGTTGTTCGGGCGAGAAAGATCCCTTCTTCCTGGGCCCAGGCCGACTCTTGAGGACTGCCTGGCCCTTCCACTCGCTGCCGGAAATATTTCCGACCCTGCCAGTGACAACGCCCATCACGTCTTTTTTAATTCTGCCCATGAAACTAAATTTTAAAGGTTAACAATTTTGTTTTTCATACCGGCTGATGTGCGGGAACGGTACCTAAGATCTTCTGCTGCAGAAGGACCTTTCCGAACCGGTATGCCCGCAAGCTAGATTGGCGAAGAGGCGGCATTTAGCAGTGCGCTGGCAGCCTGCTAAAGATTTTTTTAGTGAACCCGCGATCTTCCAGGCCGGAATGATAACGGGAGATGGTTTTGTTTGCAGATAACAAAATGATTTCCTGAATAAATGATGCAGAAAAAATAAATCAAAAAAGAAGAATCAACACAAATACAATCCTTACACTTCGCCGTTACTCCTTGTTTCTTAATTATTTACTTATTGTTTAATGCTTATTCACTTCAATGATTTATTGGCTTTTCTTTGATGGTTCTTCGATAACTTACTAGTGTTTCATTGGAGAGTTGTCAAAGAACCATCGAAAAAATCCATGGTTATACAATAACCAAACAAGGATCTAACAATAGACCGACAGGAAAAACCAACGAAGCGATGGCGAAAAAGACAGGCTTTTTCTAATGGTTTCCATATAGAAAATGTGGATAAATAATTCTTTAGCAGGCTGCTAAATGAATTGAAAAAAAAGTTGTATATGCTGCGCACGTCTGAACGGGGATTTTTGGGGTTAATGGGATTGTGGGGATAGGCTGGCATGTTTCAACTACACACAAAAGAAGCCAGGCGAAATCAGATGAACTTTCTATGTATCCTAAAAATCCCATTAACCCCAAAAATCCCCGTTCAGACAATCCCCGTTCAGACAGTTCAGACTATTTGAAATGAAATAATATGGGGAATATAAAAGTCACAATCATTGTCCATAAGATGTAAACGGGGAGGAACATGGATATTGATTTTTCAACTTCGCTGATATCTGCTCTTTTTGTAACATTTCTTAAGAGTTTAAAAGTGACGATGAGCAGATTGGTCAGCATGAGGACATTTGCTCCCAAAACCGCGAGTCGGTTTGGACTGATCCCCCAAGCTGAAATTCTAAATAAAATGGCAGAAAGGGCGATTCCGTTTACTATGACAGTTACTATAGATAAGGCAAATAATATAAAAATGCCTGTCCGGTTTTCGTTTTTCCTGGAGGCTTCAGCAATTGAAAATAAAATAATGGCCATTACTCCGATTAGAAGAAAATTAAAGACCATTAAAAAATCCCGGTCCCTGTACGGGTTCTTTCCGGACAATAATATGGCTGTCAAATAAGATACAAGCGTAATCAAAACCAAAGGGCTGAAGATTTTTGCAATCACTGGCGAGACCTTATTCACCAATTGAGGGTTTGTTTGAGTGATATAAGTTGCAAATACGGGCACAGCGGCAAGTCCGAATACACCGACGTAGTCAATGTAAAATTTCTCAATGTTGAGGCCAATGAGCTTAAAAAGTACAATGGTGATTCCCGTGAGCATACCCCCTGCAATCAGGATAATCGTCGTCATGATGACCAGGTCTCCATTGTATCTTAGAAAGTCAAGTTTAACTTGGTAGTTCCTTATATTGTCGCCAACATATGAAAACCCCAGGACCGCCCACAAAAAAATTGGCAGGTGAATGCAGGACAAAATCAGGGTATCACTTTTATTATTTGCAGGCAATAGGTTTATGAAAATTAAGCCAATCAGAAAAGCCACTCCTGCAAATACAGTCTTCTTTAGTGAAAGACCCTTTCTCCAGATAAAATATATTGTCAGAATCGGAAAGATGACAAACCCTGCATTTCGCTGATAATATAATTCAGGGTTGATATTGAAAAACTGCGGAACCTTTGCAATAAAACCAGCCATTAAGGCAACAATGATGACAAAGATCAATTCGCGGTTGCTTCCCCAGGATATTTCGGAGCTCTCGTAATTCAGTCTTTCATTCCAATAGAGAGCCAGTTTATTGTCCGTCAATTCAGTGTAAAGTGAATTGAATTCCGTCTTAAATGCCGTCTTATTGTCCCTGTACATTCTTTCAAGCTCTCTTGGATTGTCGATATTCTTTAGTATATCAAGTCTGGTCATAATGAATGATTCCAGCGGCCTGCTGGTTTTAAAGGTCTCTTACCCTGATAATTGAGGTTAAAAGTACTTTGAACTGCAAAGTAATAACAAATATTTGTACTTACAAGAAAAATGGCGAAAAAATACAAGAACAGTAATCATTGAGATAGTGGGTATCTCGTTGGCAATACAGAAGAAGAGTTGCTGCCAATATGCATGACATGGGGATTTGGAGGCATCCCCTGTTCCTTCAGTCTGAAGCACTGCTGAGCAATGAACGGGAAGAGAGGACTTATTCGTCGCCCGACATACCCGTCCCTTTCATATAAGAGCGCCAATGAATTGTTGTGCTCAGTGCATTTTGCCAGAAGCAATTCTATTTTCAATTACCTGTTGGTGGCGGAATAATTCCGCACATTCTGAGATAGATGACCATTTGTCCATAATGTTCATTCGCGTGTGTCAACGCATAGAATGCAAGGTCAAGCTTTGGCAAATGGCTCGATCTAAATTCAATCAGGTCCATTGCATTTTGCTTTGTTAGAGTCAATATGGCTCTGCGTCCAATTGTAAATGAACTTTTAAGGTATTCAATAATGTCTTTTTTGGTCTTGATGGCTTTTGGGCCGTTGACGTCTTTAATATCCGCACGGACGGAGTCGCCATTCATCGCACTCCATATGAGGATATTGTCAGTTGCTAGATGCATGATCTGTCCCGCAAATGTTCGGACTCCTTTAAAATTGCTATTTTTTATGTTAAGACTTTCGGGTGTAAAATCAAATTTGTCTTCAGGCATTGCTTCAGCAGTTGTTAAAATATCGCTTTCGATTTTGTTAAATTGTCTTTCTACTGCTAGATGAAATAGATTGTTGCCCCACACTGGTACCGATGATTGTAAAATAGAAGGCAAGGAAGTTTATTAATTTCTTATAAATGTTCATGGTCTGATGATTGAAGATGAATGATAAGTCTCCATGCAGCCAATACTAATTTAGGTCCAATAAATTTCAATAACAAACCCTCAGGAATTTTTGACGCCTGTCGGTTTTCATTTACGCTTTTAGTATTGCGAAGTAGCGTCCATACGATTTCATTTTGAGAATTGTTTTGTTAGATTAAATGCCGGCGCTGAGCGCCTGGTCATTTTTCGCTTGGACGTTCAGCTAAAGAATATCGCAAAAATGATTACAATTAAGTGCAGGCCCGCCTTCTCCGCCTGAGGCGGATACGGCGGGCGAAGGATTAGCTCCGCTGATCCCGGAGTTGGGGAGCCAATACAAATTAAATGCTGCGCTGCGCGCCTGGAAGGGATTAGCTCTGCTGATCCCGATGGGTGGGTGTCAAATAAATAAAATGCCCGTTCGCTTCGCTCACTCACGTTTTTGTTTTTCCGCCCTGCTCAGGCAAGCCTGGCGGGATTAGCTCCGCTGATCCCTGAAGGTGGGGCATAAAAGAAATCAAATGCAGCGCTGCGCGCCTGCTTTTATGATTTCACTCGCTTTTGAAAGCAAGCTTTCAACGCTCGTAAAATCATAAAAGCCCCTTTCAGGACATTTGATTTCTTTTTGCGGAGAGGGCGGGATTCGAACCCGCGATACCCTTTCGAGTATACACACTTTCCAGGCGTGCTCCTTCAACCACTCGGACACCTCTCCAATTTGGGCCGCAAAAATACTGCATCATGTCTTAGCTTCCGAATATATTTAATGCATTTCGGGTGGTTATTCCTGCTACTTCTTCCGGACTCATTTGCTTAATTTCTGCCAGCTTTGATCAACAATAAATGTGAGATAAGCGCTTTCATTTCGCTTACCCCTGAACGGTACAGGCGTCAGATAGGGAGCATCTGTTTCCAATACAATATGCTCCAGATCAATCTCACGGAGCACTTCAGGCAATTTGGAATTTTTGTATGTCAGCACTCCTCCAATACCCAACTTAAATCCCAGGCCAATGATTGCCTTTGCTGATTCGAGGCTATCTCCAAAACAATGGAAAATTCCTTTGAGATCGCCTTTTTGTTCTTCTCTGACGACCCCTATCGACTCCTGCATGGATTCCCGTGAATGAATCACAATCGGTATTTTATAATGCCTTGCCCATCCAATTTGCTCCCGGAATGCCTCATATTGCTGGTTTTCAAAGCTCCTGTCCCAATAAAAATCCAATCCGATTTCTCCGACCGCCGCAAACGAACGGGATAACATCTTCTGCAGAAAATACGCAAGCTCCTCCTTATAGTTTGCTTTGACAGAACAGGGATGAAGCCCAGACATCGCACGACATTTGCCAGGATAACTTTCCTCCATCGCCAAAATCGAAGGAAAGTTCTCCGAATCGATTGAGGGTAAATAGAATCTGGACACTCCAACCTGTGCCGCCCTTTCCATCACCGCATCCCGATCGGCTTCAAATTCTTCCAAATAAAGGTGACAATGTGTATCGATCAGCTCCATCATGCTATTAAAAGTTCTTTTGAAAAAAATGTGGAAAATACTGATCGCAAATCCTGTTCTTCTTTTATTCAATTTATAGCGCATCCATTGGCGAATAATCAAGCCAGTATTGTGATACAGGCAGGACCCCGCTTAAATTACTTTGGCTGAATCAAAAAAACCCCTACCTTTAAATCAGTTTTCATAGGGTACGGATTAAAAACGGGCCAGGGTGTCTACCCCGGCCCAATTCATTTAGGGCCAGTCTATAGTCTCGCTTTACTATAATTTCAGTTGTTTTATTCTACCCGATCATATCAAAATCATACCCTTGCTGCTGAAAATGGCTCAATACTTTTGGCAGGGCCACACTCATCCGATCATATGCTTTGGCACTATCATGAAAGATAATAATGGACCCTGGTCTTCGCATTCCATATTACGTTTAGGGCACATCGTTCCGCACTTATGCCCTGATCAAAATCTGCACTTAAAATATCCCACATGACCACAGTATAATGGAGAGGATCAGATACGAGCTGAGACAGCTGGAATTTACTGATTCTCCCATAAGGCGGCCTGAATAATCTTGAATCAATATATTTGGCAGCTTCACTGATATTCGAAAAATATTCCTTGTCATTCGACTTCCAACCGTTGACATGGTTTTGTGTGTGATTCCCCACCCGATGACCTTCATCAAGTATTCGACGATAGAGCCCGGGTTCCGCCTGCACATTTTTTCCTATGCAAAAAAATGTACCCTTCGCATTAAATTTTTCCAATTGATCTAAGATAAAGGGAGTCGCTACAGGATGAGGTCCATCATCGAAACGTGAGATAGAGTTTTTTTTTATCCCTTGGATAATTCCAAACACATTGGGAATAATATTTCCTGAGGAGCCAGGGTGTTTTGACAAAATAGAACATGGAGTAAAGATAGAGGAAGTTGACAGGAAGGCGTTGATCGATGACCGATGGTCGATGGTCGACTTCATTTTGAATTTCGATTTGAGATCGATCATCCATCATCGACCATCGATCATCGAATACAACCTAATCTTCGCTAGTAAATCTGTCAACTGTCAACTTCAAACTAAAACGTATTAATATGCACGACCTGGTTATTTTGACGGAAAATTTTTCCATTGTACTTCACGAATTCCTCCTGGCTCTTTTCATCTTTCAATAATTTATCCATGTATTCCTTTACCGGATCATCGGGAAGGCTTACGGGTGTTCCATACAAAATAGCGCCATCGATATACCCTCTCAATAAAGGATCGAGCTGGCCAAAGAACATGTCCCTGCTTGCATAAATATCTGAACCAATGATTTTGTCTCCTGAAATGGCTACAAAGCCCAGCATGGTACTGTCTGAATGTTTGAATTTTTGCTGAAAGAACCTGAAATATTCATCGTAAAATGGAGTCAATTTTTTATCCGCATATCTCGACATATAGGCCAGAGTCTTATTTGGAATGCCACTCTTGTCCAACTGGTCACTGATTTCTTTCCAAATCAGGACCTGGTTTTTGTTCTGATCCAACACCCTCCTCAGAAATGGATTGGCAAAACTACTATACACGAAATTTTTCTCCTTTTCACTCCAGCGATTTTCTTCCACGCACATGACAGGAATGTATTGATCAGATTTAGATGGCAGGAGGATTGTATCCCGCGCCACCATGCGATCCTGCCTCCCACCGGATAAGACTTCCCCGGAAGAAATCAGGAGTGACTTATTCGAATTGTTGTTTATTCTGAGAAAATGCACGTTTTCTGTGGAAGCCGTTCCTCTTTCTGTAACGGTCGCGAGACCACGCGCAAGCGCCTGGCTAAGCGAAATGACGGCGGGCAGCTTGTCTCCAAAACCATTCTTTGGCCGGATGGGAATAATTTTCAGGTTCTTAAATGTCCAGGCACTGTCATAATCCACATACAGATTATCATAAGTGAGCTGAGCACTGGCAACCAGGCACAGCAAGCTTGCTACTATGGAGAGAAAATATTTGAGCACTTCGTTTCAAAAGTAATTAATAAAAGATAGGAATCAAAGGATCCCGCATTGGGAAAAATATCCGATCCCAAAGCGCTTACCCTCAACACTTTTTTCAAATCCGTATCTTTGGCGCCATGAAAAAAGATGTGCGTGTGCGGTTTGCTCCCAGTCCTACAGGCGGCCTGCATCTGGGCGGCGTCAGAACGCTATTGTTCAACTATCTCTTTGCCCGTCAACAGGGCGGCACATTTGTGCTGAGGATTGAGGATACAGATCAATCCAGGTTTGTTCCCGGGGCGGAAGAATATATTTTCGAAACCATGAATTGGTGCGGACTGCTACCAGACGAATCACCAGTGCAGGGAGGGCCATATGGTCCCTATCGTCAAAGTGAAAGAAAGGCACTATACAAGGAATATGCCGAGCAACTGATCAGGGCAGACAAAGCCTACTATGCTTTCGACAGGCCAGATGAAATTGAGTCCATGCGTAATCGCCTTCGCACGAACGAAAATCCTTCCCCGCAATATGATCATCACACCCGAATGGATATGCGCAATTCGCTCAGCCTGACGCTCGAAGAAACGGAGCGCATGCTGGAAGATGGAACGCCCTACACAATCAGGATACTCATGCCGAAGAATGAGACAGTAAGTTTTAACGATATGATCCGGGGAGAAGTAAGTTTCAATACTTCCAATCTGGATGATAAGGTACTGGTCAAGGCGGATGGCATGCCGACCTATCACTTGGCCGTCGTGGTAGACGATTACTTAATGAAGATTTCGCATGCATTCCGCGGCGAAGAATGGCTGCCCAGCGCTCCCCTCCATATTCTGTTGTGGAGATATCTTTTCGGAGAAGATAAAATGCCTCAATGGGCTCATTTTCCGCTGATCCTGAAACCCGATGGAAACGGAAAGCTGAGCAAGAGAGATGGCGACCGGCTGGGATTTCCTGTTTTCGCCATGGATTGGAAAGATCCAAAGACAAATGAGATGACAAAGGGATTTATGGAGACAGGATTTCTTCCCGAGGCCTTTGTCAATTTTCTGGCCCTTTTGGGATGGAATGATGGCACGGACCAGGAAATCTATTCCATCGCTGAACTGGTTAATAAATTTTCAATCGACAGGATCCATAAGCACGGGGCCAAATTTGATTATGAAAAGGCTAAATGGTTCAATCACGAATGGATTAAAAAGTTAGATACCCCTTCCCTTTTACCCAGAGTGAAAAAAATTTTCATGGAGCAAGGAATTGTATCGGACGATGATGTGAAATTGACTACGGTGATCCAACTCGTGCGCGAACGATGCAGTCTGCTACCGGATTTCTTTGCCGAAGGAAGAATTTTCTTTCAAGCACCCGCAAGTTGGGACCTGCCATCGGTAAAGCCAAAATGGACACCCGAGAAAAGCGCATTCTTTGCAAGCTTAACAGAAGCGCTCAGGTCAATGCCAGATTGGAACGCCACAGAGCATGGAATCCAGGTTTAAAGGAATGGCAGAAGAAAAAAAGATAAAACCAGGAGAGTTGTTGCTTCCTTTACGCATCATGCTTGTGGGTGAGAAGAAAGGTCCTCCGGTATTTGATATTGCCGCGATCCTGGGCGCGGAGGAGACGATCGCGAGAATGGAGAGGATGCTGGCGGTGATTCTGGAACGTTGATCGTTGGTCGTTGATCGATGGTCGATGATCGATGGTCGATGGTCGGGTTTGATTCTCAGGTCAAAATATAAATTAATGGTAGTAAATCGCTGATCTGGATTGGTTATGCATTCAATTTGAAAACCGATCATCGACCATCGATCATCGAATGGCAACTCCAAAACTGGCCCAAAAATTTCCCATGCGTAATCATCTCCGCATTTTATATGCATTGGCATTGATCAAATTCATTCTTCCCTTTTTTCTACAGAATGGAATATATGAACCTCACCGTGATGAATTGTTATACCTGGCAGAAGGACGGCATATGGCCTGGGGCTTTATGGAAGTTCCGCCGATGCTTTCCGTTTTTGCATGGCTCACCCAGCTGCTCGGTGGATCCATGTTTTGGATAAAGTGCTGGCCCTCGCTTTTTGGCGCGTTGAATTATATCTTAGCGGGCCGGATCATTCTTTCCCTTGGGGGAAAATCTTTTGCCTTGTTCCTGGCTTTTTTGTCCTTTGTACTGACCGGATACCTGCGTGTCCATTTTCTTTTTCAGCCGAATTTCCTGGAGATCTTTTTCTGGACCTGCATTGCCTACGCCATGATCAGATGGGTTCAAACGAACGAGCCGCGATGGATCTATCTCTTTGGTTTATCCGTCGGATTGGGGATGATGAGTAAGTACTCCGTTTCCTTTTTTGTGATCAGTATCCTGCTCGGCATGGCGGCTACAAAGCAGAGAAAGATTTTTTCCAATAAACATTTGTATTATGCCGGCCTGCTGGCATTCCTTATTTTTCTTCCAAATCTGATCTGGCAATGGATACATCATTTTCCGGTCATCTACCATATGAAAGAATTGCAGGAAACGCAATTGCAATATCTCAGTCCCATTGGTTTTTTGGTTGACCAGCTCATCATGCTCCTTCCCTGCGCTTTTGTCTGGCTGACAGGATTATGGTTTACCGGTTTAACAAATACGGGAAGACCCTATAAGTTTATCGGTTGGGCATGGCTCTTCGTCATTGCATTGCTGCTGATAGCTCGCGGTAAAAGTTATTATTCTCTGGGTACCTATCCGGTACTCATTGCTTTTGGATCTTTCCAATTGGAGCGCCTGACATCGGCCCGTTTCCGGTGGCTCCGATATGCATTTGTACTTGCTCCCGCTTCACTTGCCTATTTCGCCATTCCGGTCGCCCTGCCCATCCTGCCACCGACAGAACTGGCCGCCTGGTATCGCAAGAGCAAAGTGGAGAAATTGGGTGTACTCAAATGGGAAGACCAGAAAAATCATCCCCTGCCCCAGGATTTTGCCGATATGCTGGGTTGGGAAGAAATGGCAGCAAAGATGGCAAAGGCCTATGCTACCCTCGATAGCCAGGAAAAGAAGAATACCATTCTTTTTTGCGACAATTATGGCCTGGCGGGAGCAGTGAATTATTATGGAAAGAAATACAATTTGCCAGAATCATATAGCGACAATGCAAGCTTTCTTTACTGGATGCCGCCGATTCCAAAAGTCATCAATCTGGTGCTGTTGACGGATGATGAAGAGGAAATGCAGCATCCATTCGTGAAGGAATTTCAATCTGCCGTCCTGATCGACAGCATATCCAATCCATATGCCAGAGAACGGGGCGACCTCATCATTGTACTCAAGGGTGCAAATGAAAATTTCAATCAGATGTTCAGGGAAAAGCTGAAGAAGAAAAAGGGGAAAGTAGGTGATCCACTGACAAATTGATTTGAAGATGCTCTGATGCCGCCCATTTGGTTCTATGCAAACTGGCTTACATTTGAATATAAAATTGTAGCTCACAATGAACGATGCTCCACACAGGCCCATCAGGGTGCTCGTAGCCAAAGTCGGATTGGATGGTCATGACAGGGGAGCAAAAATCATTGCGAGTTCGCTTAGGGATGCAGGTATGGAAGTCATTTATACCGGCCTTCGGCAAACGCCTGAGATGGTTGTTCAGGCGGCCCTGCAGGAAGACGTAGATGCGCTGGGCATAAGCATCCTCAGCGGAGCCCACATGACGGTATTTCCAAAAATCATTGAATTGATGAAAGAAAAAGGCATGAACGATGTCCTCCTGACAGGAGGGGGCATCATTCCGGAAGAGGACATGAAAACTTTACAGAAAATGGGTGTCGGGAAATTATTCGCACCCGGAACCAATACAGCAGATATTTCTGCTTATATCAGGGAATGGGTGAGCAGGAACAGAAGCTTCTGAGCTTCAAACTACCGGTCCCTAATACCCGAAAATATCTTCAAGAGACACTTTCTTCACTGCTCCATATTTATCCAGGTCTTCCAGCTTAATCCGTTTTTCCGAAGCCACAATGCAATAAGTGTAAGGCTTATTGGAGATATTGTCTTTTGCAAATTGCTTCAGGTCTTTGAAACTGATCTTGGAAAAATGTTCATAGATATCTTTTCGAATATCCTTATCCAGGCCCTTCCGCTGATCAGCAAGATATTGATTGATCACCGCGTCTTCTACATAGCGGTCGGTTTCCAATCCATTCTTAATGCTCTTCTTACAGGTCTCCAACAATTTTTCTGATTCAGGAACATTGTTGAGCAATTCATTCATGCCCCCGATGGCTTCATCCAGCTTGTCAGCCTGGCATCCTATATATCCAATCATTGTGTACCGGTCGTGCTGCTTGGATGGTTCCAGGTAAACCGCAAATGTGTAATAAGCCAATGCTTTGGATTCCCGCAAAGTTTGAAATACAACAGAGCCCATGCTTCCACCATAATATTCGTTGAATACTTCAACCACAGTGGAATTATTCGGATTGTATTCAGCGGTATTTCTAATCCAGGATATTTCTGCCTGCACCATATCATAGTCAGCAAATAAAACAGCGTTAGCGGTTTGAGTGGCTTTTGCATAAACAGCCAAATCCGGATAAGGCAGAAAACTTCCCGGCATTCGATGCACCCGGTTGATAGAAGCCGTTGCGTCCTGGAGTGAAGCAGGACCATAATATATGATTGTATGCTTGTATTGAAAAAGATTGTGCAGAAGATTTACAAGGTCGTCTGCAGTAAGTGCATACATTTCATCATTGGTCAGCTGGTTGTTGAAGGGATTCTTATCTCCGTAGATCGCGTAATACCTGAGCCCATTCATGATGGCATCCTTATTCAATTTATTATTGGACCTTGCCTTCAGAATCCTTGCCTTGAGCATGGCAAGCGCATTCGTGTCCACTTTGCAATTCGTCAGGATATTTTCAAAGAGTGCCGCCGCACGTTCCATATTCTTTTGTAACCCCGTTACGGTCACCGTCGTGATTTCGGTTCCGACTGAGACATTGAAATTGCAAGCCAGGTTATAAAACTGCCTACTGATATCTTCAGCACTCATCTTATCCGTGCTCAGATATTGCAGGTAAGGTGCAGCCATCAACAATAATTTGTTATTATAACTTCCCATATCAAAGCGGTACCTGAGGCGGAAGATGTCATTGTTCTTGTTCTGGATATACAGAACCTGGGCATTCCCAATTTTCTCTTTTTGGAAGTCTTTGGTATAATCAAGCCACTGCGGCTTTACAGCAGTTGCGGGCATATTATTTACCGTCTTCGAAAATTCGGATTCGGCATCCCGGTTCACTTCCACAGGCGTGATGGGCGGCTTGGTCACCTTCACGACGTTCTTATCTTCACCAATCTTTTTGTATATGCATACGTAGTTATTCCCAAACCATTTATTCGCAAAATCCACAATATCTTTTTTAGTCAGCAGGCTCCGGTCTTCCAGATCTTTTACATCCGAGGGCCAGGTTTCGCCTTTAGAGATAACGAAAGGTTCGAGCAAATCATTCACCCGATTGCCATTATTGTCCAAACCCTGCAAGAGAGCCAGTCTTGCATTGTCCACTGTTGCACGCAACAATGTTTCGTCAAATTTGCCCTGTTTAATCAGTGCAATTTGGGAAAGAAGCAAGTCCCTGACCTGTTGAAGGGTTTGTTCTGTCTTATTTTTTGCTGTCAGTTTAAGCACCGAGTAGTCTTTCATCGATTCCAGGGAAGCGGAAGCTCCTAATGTGGCCTGTTTCTTATTCAGGTTAAGATCAATCAATCCCGCTTTTCCATTGTACAAAATGCTGTACAATTCTTCCAGAATAAGAGAAGAGCGGGTATCCATGGCCCCCGGCAGGCGGAAACCAATGGTGACAGATTCCGCATCGGGCCCCAATACATCTTTCACGATTGGATTCATTATCGGTTTTTCCGGCGCTGGCTTGTATTCTTTGATGGGCTTTGGCTCCATATAGCCCAATTTCTCATCTATCTGTTTTATGACATAGTCAGGATCAAAATCACCTGCCATGATGAGCGCCATATTGTTTGGAACATAATTGGCATAATAGTATTTCCTGATCTCCTGCAGGGAAGGGTTTTTCAAATGCTCAACTGTTCCGATGGTCGTTTGCTGTCCATAATTGTGCGTAGGAAACAAATAGGCCATAAGTTTTTCCTGCACTTTTTCTCCGTCATTGTCAAGGCCCATATTTTTTTCTTCATACACCGCTTCGAGCTCCGTGTGGAAGATCCTGAAAACGGGGTCCCTGAATCGCTCGGCCTGCACCGTAAGATATTTGTCGACTGCTGGTGGAAGGAATATCATCTACATACACGGTTTCTTCCACATCTGTAAATGCATTTGTATTCTGACCGCCCATACCCGACATCATCTTGTCATATTCGTTTGCAATGCTGATACTTCGCTGCTTCACCGCTAATCCTATCAATCTCGCGGTAAATCGCTGCTCTTTGGGTTGTGTCTTTCGTATGATTGTATTTTTCATACAATGCATCAATCGAATCGAGCAGGGGTTTTTCGCTGGCCCAATCCAGGGTTCCATATTTATCAGTTCCTTTAAACATCAGGTGTTCCAGGTAATGGGCAAGGCCTGTGTGATTGGCTGGATCCGTTTTGCTGCCGGCACGTACAGGAATGGCGCAGGAAATACGCGGCTCTTTTTTGTTTACAGTCAGGATCACCGTCAACCCATTTTTCAAAGTGTAAAAACGGGCTTTCAGGGGATCTGCGGGTATTGTCTTATAACTATATCCACCGGAACTGATGGTTTGCCACTGATATTTACTTTGTGCACTAACCGAATGAGATACTCCAGATAAAAACCAGGAAACTTATGATGTTGAGCCGCCTCATATTTCTTTGTGTTTGATTGAAGCGCCAATTTATATAAATAAACCGATTGGTCATGAACTGCCATCATGAATTAACACCGAATGTATATTTTTGAGAAAAAAATGCCTTACCAAACGCTCCTGACCGGACTGGCCGATCATATTTTCACGATCACCGTCAACAGGCCCGAGAAACTAAATGCGCTGAATAAGGAAGTGATGACTGAATTGAGCCTGGCAATTGATGAAGTGTACAATAACCCGGAGATTAAGTCGGCTATCATCACCGGTGCGGGACCAAAGGCTTTCATTGCTGGCGCGGATATCAGCGAGTTTAATGGATTGACAAAAGAGCAGTCGCGGGCCCTATCAAAAAAAGGCCAGGATATCTTTTTCAAAATAGAAAATGCACCCAAGCCAATCATTGCAGCCGTCAATGGATTCGCGCTAGGGGGCGGTTGTGAACTGGCACTGGCCTGTCATTTTCGCTTATGCAGCAGCCAGGCAAAATTTGGACAGCCGGAAATAAATCTGGGTTTGATTCCCGGATATGGAGGCACTCAACGACTCAGCATGATCGCAGGAAGAGGAAGAGCGATGGAATATATGTTGACTGGAGCCATGATTTCTGCAGAAGAATCGTTGAAACTGGGTATCGTGAACCATATAACCTCTCCCGAAGAACTCTTGCCAAAATGCCGGGAAATCCTCCAGCTGATAGGAACCAAGGCGCCGATTGCCATCAGCAAGGTCATCGACTCTGTGAATGGGGTCGTCTCAAATGGCCATGATGGATTTGAAAAGGAACTGGACAATTTTGCATTCTGTTTTGGCACGGAAGACATGAAGGAAGGGGTAGCTGCATTTATTGAGAAAAGAAAAGCGCAATTCAAAGGAAAATAGAGCTGGGGCTATTTCATATTTTACCGGATGAGTACGACAAATCCCTTGCGGACACTATGCCGTTGGTTATCCGTATTCGTATAGCTTGCCACCCATACATAAGTTCCTGCAACCGCTTTTTCGCTTTGGTAATATCCGTTCCATCCCACAGAAGGATCTGATGTCTGGTAAATCAACTGTCCATACCTGTTAAATATCTGCAATACAAAATTGCCCATTTTACAAGGATGCAATGGCCGGAAGGTTTCATTGTATCCATCTCCATTTGGCGTGAATGCATTGGGCAGGATCAGGTCACACTCGCAGTGGCGGGTATCAATTTTCACGCTCACGGTGTCCGTTCCACATCCATTTTGGCCAATCACAGTAAATATGCCACCGCCGGGAACCTGATAATCCTTGCTTGTGCTGCCATCCTGCCAGGTAAACTGATTCGCATTGGTCTTCACGTGCAGAATATATTGTTCTCCGATGCACAGGGATGTATCTCTCCCAATGTCAAGCAGGAGGCTGTCATTGAAACTGACCCTTAAGCTGTCGGTGTATACGCAAGTGCCTACCGTAGCCACGACTGTATATTTTCCCGGCGCATACACATAATAGGTAGACTGCCCGGTTTGGTTCTGGTCATCGCGCTGGGGCGGATCTCCTACCCAGTTATAGATTCCTGTTCCAAAATCCGCATCCAGGATCAAAGTGCTTCCCTTACAGATTGCCGTATCATGGAATTCAAGATTCTTATCCCCCCTGTAATTGACGATCACTGTATCGACTACTTCGCAGGTGCTATTCACAGTAACGAATGCCCAATAAGTTGACTGGCTATTAATTTGAATCGTACTGTCCTGCTGACCCGTGCTCCACATGTATGCTGTCGCTCCGGGAACTGAAGCTGTTAAGGGATAAATTTGTCCAGGGCAAAGCAAGGTATCCGGACCCAGGCTGAATGGTGGTGCGGGCAGGGCTGCAAAAGTGATACTCGCTGTATCAGAAAACAGACCACAGCCTGGTACTGTGACATGCGCGATATATGTGCCCCCAGGGGCCGTAACAGGCAACTGGCCTGTGGTATCGGGCAGGGTAGCTCCGTTGAGTGTCCAGGCATAGCTCCCGTTTTGACTGCTTGCATTCAGCGTGAGAATTTCACCCGCACATAACAGATGGTCGGCACCCAATTTTATTTTTGGCTTTTCGCTAAAGAAAATGCCGATGCTGTCCGTGACAGCGCATCCATCTATTTTCACTGTGAAGACACCCGTCTTCTTAACGAGCAAGGTGGGTGTTTTTGTCAGGCTGTCATCATTCCACTCATACGTGGCGCCAGGGATCACTGGTGCAGTGATCGTGGTATCTGCTTTTTCACAAAGAAATATATCCGGTCCGAAATTATACGCAACAGGCGTAATGACCTGGATGGTGTCTTTCAAACTTGTTGTATCGCCACTGAGGACCACCGTCAGTGTTATGGTGTAATTTCCAGGTGCACTGAAAGCATGCGTCGGAAATTTTGTCGCAGCCGTATTATAAAACCCGGAGGCAGGATCCCCAAAATTCCAGGCGACTTTGTCCGGAAAGTCAATTTTGTTAAAAACCGAAGAGCCAAATTCAATTTTATAATTGACACAAGTTGAATTATAAGGTGATGCTATCGGTTTGTGCATGGGAAACCATGGCCGTCCCCAAAAGGGCCAGGATCGTAAAATACAATCTGCGTGATATGGTGAGAAATCCTGAACTCATTATCTGCTGGAGGCTTTTAACATGGTTCTTACCTGTTGAATAGATCCATTCTGCAGGCGCGCATAATATACGCCTGCTGCCAATTGACTGGCATTAAACGTTAAGCTAAACACCCCAGGACCATCATAAACCTTGTCGACTAACACACCCAATAATCTGCCCGCTGTGTCAAAGAGCTGGATCATTGTATGGCCTCCATTCGTTTTGAATGTGATGACAGTTGATTCCCCGAATGGATTGGGTGAATTGCTGATCAGGCTTTGACCCAACTTATTCAGGTCTTCTGTATCCAGTTTACAAGCGGTCACTTTAAGAAAAGGCAGGTATTGATAATTTTTAAGAAGAATTGTACTGATATTGTTTGGATCAACGCAGAACCAGTCTCTCAAAATAGATGAATACACAGAACGAAAATCATATTGCATGGGCAGACAATCGCCGGCATCCGTTGTGGCTGGTAAATCGGGCGGGTTCCCCAATACTCCTTTCTGCACATAGTCTCCAAAAACAAATACCGGTTGTGCAGCACCGTGATCCGTGCCGGCACTTCCGTTTGATTTGATCCTGCGACCAAATTCAGAAAAAGTCATTCCAAGCACGCGCTTGCTCACGCCCAAACCGGTTAGATCCTGCTGGAATGCAGTGATCGCCTCAGACACCTGCTTGAGCAGGTTGCTGTGGTTGCCGGTAGTAGTATCTCCCGTCTGCACCTGGCTGCCATGCGTATCAAATCCTCCCATCCCCACCATATATACACGGGTCTTCAGTCCGCCTGCAATCAATTTCGCAACTGTCTTCAATTGTTCTCCCAGGTAATTTTTTGCAGGATATGCCCCCTGCCCCGAAACTTTATTCGCCGCTGCGACGATTGTATCGGCATATTTATTCGTTTGCCTGGCTACGGTTCTCAGGTAAGTGAGTTCAGTACCCATGGGCGAATCCGGCACGGGATCTGAGATGCCATTGATCAGTCCATAGAAATCAATATTTGTCGGAACGGCCATGGCAGTAAATCCACCCGGGGCCATGAATACCGGCGAGAGTACCGAGCCAATTTGAATGGCCAAAGGATCGGGCATGGTTGCGTTGGGATAGCCAATAGGATAATTGGAATAAGTATCACTCAGAAATCTTCCGGTCCATCCCGTGGAAAGGATCTGGTCCTCATCTGCGCCTGTCAGCCAAATATCTGTGGACCGAAAATGGGATTGATTGGGAGATGGATATCCGACGGAATATAACACACTTAATTTCTCCTGCGTATAAAGTTGCTGCATACCCTTCATGGATGGATGCAGACCAGCCTTCTCATATCCGTCAAGCTTCAAAACTTTATCAATCGGAATCGCAATATTTTTCCGAAGGTTATTGTAATCGCTGTAATTTGATAATGGCACAAGTGTATTCAAACCATCATTTCCGCCTGACAATTGGATGAGGACCAGGACATGGTCATTATCAGCAGCGCCGACCAATGATTCAAAGAAACCGCCAGGCCCGTAGGCTTTCACAGTAAAACCATTCAGCAGAGATGGAAATACCGCCGTCGCCGGAATTACATTCTTTAAAAATTTTCTTCTTTCCATAGGTTTCCGTTGGTTGGTTATGACAAATGGTATTCGGGCAGATTCATCAGGTATTTATAGAGGGACTGCAACCTCGTCAATACTGTATCCTTTGCCACCATATCCGTTGGATTGGCTATATACGCGTTCCATGCATCCGTCCAATAATAATCATTGGTCTGGCCGGTCAGCAGTATGGTTTCCTTCATGTACAATTTCGATTCATCGGATATGGGTACCCGGTACAAAATATCCAGGGAATCGTTGATGAGTAAATTCGGATCTTGTGGATTCGGTAATTTTTTTGCAAAAGCGATCGGATCAATGACCAGATTGACCATGTGCCATCATATCCCCGGTGCTGATCATGAGATCTGTATATGCATTGCGACCGGTATAAGTCACAGAATTGATCCATAGTTCATGATAAGCAGGGGCCTGGTAATATGCATACCAGCCAGCGACGAGCGGAATGCCAAGGATTTCCTGCTGCAGGTCCGTTGACCTTTTAAGCAGCATGTCCCAGATGGCATAATTTGATGCATTGTCCGTAGGATCAGGCATGGCCACTTCAAATTCCCTTATCAGGCCCAATAAGAAATCAATCGGGCTTTTAATAATGCAGGCGCTGGAATATGCCAGGTTATAGAAATGTTCACTCTTGAATAGTACAGAGAGCACGGACTTAATATCATATCCACTGTCCCGGAAAATCTGCGCCAATGGAGTAATGATATTTGTTTCTATTTCTGCGTCAATTTTATAATAGATGAAGAAATTGTATATCTCACGGCAAATAAATTTCGCCGATTCCGTGGTAGAAAAAATCATGCTGAGCATGTCGTCCAGTTCATTGGCCCCGGCTGTTCCCGACCTCCCCGTAATGATTGTCCCTCCATAGAACCCGGAAAAGGTTTTGTTCTTATCATCATGTCCTGCCACATCAAAATAGTAAGCAAAATTGGTGTCAACAGTATGGCCGGTCAGTACTTTTGCTGCAATCTGCACATCGGATTCAGAATAATGGGAATCCGGACCCTTTCCGACGGTATACAATTCTTGCAATTCGCGTCCATAATTCTCATTCGGTGATGTTTTTTTATTTGTATTTCCATTCAGAAAGATCAGCATGGCGGGATCCAGGGTAATGGCTTTGACGAGTTGTTTCAGGTTACCAAGTGCATTCGCCCTCAGTGTCAAATATTGATTGTACCAAAGCTGGGCAGGGATATCTGCAATATGTGCACCTGCGTCCATAGCAAAATGATTATGCCAGAACAAAGTCATTTTCTCATGCATGCTCCTGGATTGGTTCAGCATCTGGCCCGTCCACCAGCATCTTAATGAATCCAATCTTCTGCTATTCATCTCATCGTCGGCATAATCAATGCCTGCGTTGATCCATGTGTCCCAAAGTGCGACTCCCGTTGGATCCGTATAACCATCTACGTTATAATTATTGAGGGGAAGTGTACTGGGGGGGACTGTTTCGGTGAGTAGTTCATCCACTGCCTGCACCATTGTTCTGGCACGGAAATAGTTTACATTTTCAATGGTGGCACCGAAAGTGGTGCGCTTGAGTAAATGCACTATTTGCGGCGTGTCCCATGTACCAGCGTATTCATTCAGGGTTCCGGTATCAAAATTCCTTTTATTCACAACAGCTTTTGAAGCACTGTTCAGAACTGCAGGTTTTTCCATAAAAAGGATGTTTTACGGGTAAGAATTCACTATACGTGCCGGACTCATAACGAATCCACTTCGTATTTATTTAAATGTCTCATGATGACCGGGCTGAATGAATGAATGGAGGAGAACCGCTGGGGTGAGGGTCCGGGCCAGATTCAATTTTTCATTAGGACAACAGGATTCATTTACTATCCATAGATAGTCAGCCTATCTCTACAATTAATGTTCCAAAAAGCACGAATTGCGCGTATAAAATGAATTTTGATCCCCCGATTCGAAGCGTTAAGTAAAAACACGAATTTCATTTTAGGAAAACTACGTCAGGTCGGTCGCTTCGGAGGTTTTACTATCGTCGTATCCGTATTGAATAACGGTACTGCATATCCCCCGGAATCGAGCTTCACTTTAGGAAAAGCTTTTTGCAATGATGGCCAATCCAGTTTATTGACCTTTGTTTGATAGAGATAAAGAGACCGGAGTTTCGAAAGTCCTTTCAGTTTAAGGATTCCGCTTATTGTAATATCTGTTCCAACCAGGTTGAGCACGCGCAAATTATGAAGGGAGTCCAGATAATCCAATCCACGATCCGTGATGCGTGTATGATCCAATTGCAAACTGATCAATTGCTCACATTGGCCAATATATGCCAGGCCTGAATCGGTGATGGGTCTTCCACCCATCTTGATTCTCACCAATTGTTTTTTTAGCGGAATCAGAAGACTGAGATCCTGGTCGGAGATTCCAGGTGCGGTGAGAAAATTTATTTCAAGGTAATTGCTCTTTTGGGAAATGGGTTGAACCAGCGCTCCCAATTTTTTGACCCGCGCGATGGCATCAGGATCTGCTTGTTGTATGGGCGCAACAGGCCATTCTTCCGGCTCATCTTCGTTCGCTGCCGGGTTTTGCAAAGCAAGTAAAATGGGTTTCAGTTTATCCGGCTGCCTGGCATCTTTTACTTTTTTTGAGAAATCTGCTCCCTGGTCAATCCACCATCTGATCAAAGATTTTTCTGAGGCTGTCAATTGTTTTTTTTCTTTGGGTGCCATATGGTGTTCGTCTTCCAATGGAAGCAAAATCCTTTTCACGAGCATGCTGCTGTCTGCGATGCCAGGCCTGATTACTTCGCCGTCCTTTCCGCCTTTCATGATCCTGTCAGGCTGATCCAATCTCAATTTTCCTTTTTGCCGGTTCGGTCCGTGACAGGAATAGCATCGTCTTTGAAAGATGGGTTCGATAATGTCTCCGTAAATCATCGCTTCCTGAACCTGCGCAATGGGCTTTCTTTTGATCACAGCAGTATCTTCTGTCTCCTGGTCTTCGAGTGGGCTTGTGAGATAGTCTGAACCATGGGTCAATGAACCCCCAAGGTGTCCCGTTATGAAGATCAATACAAGCAATATCGTTGCCAGCAGGGATTGCCACCTGACCAGCTTTTTCACTCTTCTGAAATAGAACGTGATGATGGAAACAATGGCCACAGCAATTCCCATCCATTGATGCCAGTCGGTCAGTCCTTCCTCATATTCCCCGGTCCTCGACAATATGAAACCGGTAATGCAGGCGGCAATGGCGCTGACCATTCCAAGTCCCAGGATAACGTTGATTGTTTTTTGAAAATCTTCAGATCTGTCTTTCCTGGATTGCCATAGAAAAAGACATGCAAGCAGCAGGATTCCAATCGGGAGGTGGACAATAACCGGATGTAAGTGACCAATGAATTCGGGAATCGATAATACCAAATGCTGGAATATTTTTATTGAAGATAACGTTTGCGCAATAAATGCATCATGTGAACATTGATCGCCCACTGGTCAGACAGGGGTTCCATGGTATATGGCAACACGGGCATATAATTTGGCGGTCCGAATTCGGTGAGAATTGTTAGTCTGTCGCCGGATTTCTTTTTTGATTCCACCACTTTGTCCCACCAGTCAAAATGCGCTTTCACCGTGGATTCCCATTCAGGGGCCCTTGGATCATTGACCTGCGGACCCTCGGGGTGGCCAATCCTTGCATGGATATGATCGACCCTGGATAAAGTAAGGTCAACAGTTTCCTGCTGATCAGCCAGCAGGCTTTCACTGACATTACACCAATGCGAAACATCAAAGGTCACGCGGAGGGTTGGAATTTTTTGCAGATATTGTTTTGCCACCGGTGCCGCAAACAAAATGCGTGAACGATGGGTTTCATGGCAAATCTTAAGGCCGGTTTCTTTGGTCAGCTTATCTGTGTGATCGATAAAAGTCAGGTTCTGCTCATAGCTGAAATAGTCACGGCCTGAGTGGCAGTTGATATAAAGTGGACGCTGTACCTGCTGCAAAGCAGCCCCGTCAATCATTTTGGTAAACTGTTCAAAATGCTTTTGATAATTCGCATCAGATCCTCCGGTCAGGAATCCCACTTCCAATGAATGTTTTTTTAGAACAGAAAACAATTCCTCCTGGTCTTTTTTCTCCATTGGCCACCAGATCTCAATGCCGTCATAGCCTTCTTTTTTTGCTTTAGCGCAATATTCATCCAGTGAGCCGGGGAAACCCCAATTCGTAGCCAAAATTTTTAAATCGAAATTTGTATTCATCTTATGTTTTCTTTGAGGCATTATTGCAAATGAATCCAGCGAAGCAAGCATGATCGCTGTGCTGGCCGAAGCAGCGTGATGTATAAATTTTTTTCTGTTCAAGTTGGATAGATTGAATTGGTCAGGACAATGGCAAATCATTCCACTGTTGAAAAGTGTGATGCGAAATCATTTGCCAATGATTATTTCTATACCGGAAAACGCGCACATAAGTTATTGCATATTTGGATTTTTTATCTCCTTTTTGCCTGATAATCGTCAGTTTTCCAAATACCATGGCCACATTATCATGTCGTTCCACGACGATGGAATCATGTTCCCGGGAAATATAGAATGCCTGGGGATCCATGACGTCCTTCAACCAGGTCGCTTTGCTATCGACATGACCCGTTCCATGCGTAAATACGAAGTCATCAGCATAAAGTGTATCCAATGCTGGTTTGTCTTTTTTTACAACGGAATGATCAATGAAGGCATTGAGGGATCCAACGTAAGCAGCTGAAGTGTCCTCTTTGAAAGTCTGGCCAAATGCGAAATGGATTGTAGTGCCAACCAATCCAATCAGCAGGATGATTTGTTTCATTATTTTCCTTAGAATCTTTATGCAATGATTTCTCTGATGAGCTCGCCCCGAACATCCGTCAGCCTGAACGGTCTCCCCTGAAATGAATAAGTAAATTTTTCATGATCAAACCCAAGCTGATTCAGGATGGTTGCCTGTATATCATATGGATTTACCTTTCCGCTGACAGCACTGTATCCAATTTCATCGGTTTCCCCATGACTTACTCCCTTTTTTATACCGCCTCCCGCCATCCATATTGTAAATGCTTCTACATGATGATCGCGTCCTTTGAATGGATTTTGCTTTCCTTCCCTGTTTTCCTGCATTGGCGTTCTGCCAAATTCACCGCCCCAAACGACCAAGGTATCTTCCAAAAGTCCGCGCTGCTTGAGATCAAGGATCAATGCGGTCATGGGCTTATCTGCCTGGCGGCATTTATTGATGAATCCGATGTCAATGGCGAGACTGGCATCACTGCCATGGCTATCCCAGCCCCAGTCGAACAATTGCACGAATCGCACGCCTTTTTCAACCAACTTTCTCGCAAGCAATACATTGTTTGCAAAGCAGGCCTTGTTCGGTTGTGTTCCATACATTTCATGGATATACTCAGGCTCATCATTTATATTCATGACTTCCGGCACGGAGATTTGCATCCGGTATGCCATTTCATATTGGGAGATCCTGGATAAGATTTCAGGATCCTTGAATTCATTGTATTCCTGTTTGTTTATTTCATTGATGGCATCGATGGAAGCTTTGCGCAAATCGCGATCCATTCCCCGCGGATCTTTAATGAAAAGGACGGGATCACCTTCCGAGCGGCATTGCACGCCCTGGTATACGCTTGGCAAAAAGCCACTTCCCCAAACACTTTTTCCTGCATCAGGAAATTTTCCACCACTGGTCAGGACAACAAAACCCGGCAGGTTTTGATTCTCTGTGCCGAGTCCGTAAGTTACCCAGGAGCCCAGACTCGGTCTGCCCAATCTTGGAGCGCCTGTGTGAACCAGCAATTGTGCAGGTGCATGATTGAACTGGTCAGTGGTCACGGCTTTTAAGAAACTGACTTCATCGGCAATTGTCGAAAAATGCGGCAGGAGTTCAGAGATCCAGGCTCCACTCTCACCATACTGTTTGAATTTTGCCTGTGGACCCAACATTTTGGGAACTCCACGGATAAAAGCAAATCGTTTTCCTTCCAGAAGGGATTGCGGACAATCCTGTCCATCTAGTTTTATAAGGTCGGGTTTATAATCGAAGAGTTCAAGCTGTGATGGAGCGCCTGCCATATGGAGGTAAATGACCGACTTGGCCCTTCCGGGGAACATGGGTAATTTAGGCGCCAACGGATGGGCGGGGTCAAATGGCGTTTGCATGATACCGTTAGGATCGGCGCCTGTTCCGCAGGAACCCAGAAAGGATCCAAGTGCAAGGGCGCCCAATCCCATGGCAGACTCTTTCAGGAAATGCCTGCGGCTATGAAAATGCGCAGCCCTTTCATTGGCTTCACGAAGCATTTTCTGATTATATGTCTCATTGCTTGTCATATCTTATTCTTTGCCTGATAGGTACTCTAATTCTTGGTGATCCATTCATCCAGGTTCAGCATGGCATTGGCAACGACAACAAGCGCCGCCGTTTCAGGGTTATTGTGCTCATCGTCTACGCCGATCATCTCGCAGGTACCGGATTTATCGTTCTTTAATTTCGCGTAGGCTTCATCGTAGAGCGTTGCTAGGGATTTTAGTTTTGACCCTGATATTGGTTTATACATCAATATTTCATATCCCCTGCTCAATTGATCTTTTATGCTTTTTCCACCCTCCTTTTGCATCCTGTAAGCGAAATGGCGCGCTGCGTCCAGGAAGGATTCATCATTTAACGTGACTAAGGCCTGCAGGGGAGTGTTCGTCCGAATTCTGCGCGCTGTACACACTTCACGGGCAGCGCCGTCGAATGTCATCATGGATGGATAGGGCGCCGTTCTTTTCCAATAAGTATATAATGCGCGGCGGTATTGTTCACCATTTGTACTCGCCAGCCAGTCCTGGCCGTTCCATGGCGAAAGCCATATCCCCTGCGGTTGGTAGGGCATCACACTCGGACCAAACATTTTCATATTGATTAATCCACTGGCAGAGAGCGATTGGTCTTTCACTTGTTCCGCCGAAAGCCTGACCCTTGGTCCACGTGAATAATATTTATTGGAAAAATCTTTTCCCAGTTGCTGCGGATTAGATTTGGAATCCTGCCTGTAAGTGGCAGACATCACCATTTCCTTCAATAATTTTTTAATGCTCCATTGGTAAGTATTCATGAATTGCCAGGAAAGATCATCAAGCAATTCCTTATGCGTGGGCAATGCACCCTGCGTTCCCAAATCTTCCAGGGTTTCTACCAGGCCTACACCAAACAATTGTTCCCATAAACGATTCACCATGGTTCGTGCCGTGAGCGGATTTTCTTTGCTCGTCATCCAAAGCGCCAAACCCATTCTGTTTTTAGGAGCATTGGCCGGCAAAGGATTCAGGGAATGCGGTACGTCTGGCTCTACCTGTTTTCCTTTCACGAGCCAATTTCCTCTCTCAAAAACATAGCTATTGCGGTGCATATCGGATGGATTCTCCATCATGACCGGAGTGGTAGGCATCTCTGCATTGAGGATTTTCCAGAATAAATTCTTGTTGTATGAATAGCCTGGTTTGCCTTCCCCGGGAAATTGTTCTGTAAAATAGAACCAATCAAACATTACCCCATTGTCATCCGGCTTTTTGAGATTTGGGTTTGAATAAGTAAAATAGAGATCATGAACACCACCCACCGGTACGAAATCGAATTGTGCTATTGACCAGTCCTTTGTTGGCTGGATGGAAACAGTTTTGAGGATCCGGCCATCCGGAGCGTCAAGGTGTATTGTCCAAACCCCACCCTTTTTAAAACCAATATATCGATAGATCAGGGAATTCTTTTTATCCAGGTCTACATGCTGCAGCCTGCTCTGTGCATGATTACGAAAGATCAGCCACTTGGTATCGCTCAATTCGCTATTGATAAATTGATTGGCGAGCAGAGAGTTGATGGCTGGCTGCCAGGTGCGCAAGAAAAGATTGACTTCGCCTGCCTTTTCCGGTGTAGAGGCCTTAGCGACCCAATGTGTAAGCGAATCCAGTTCCCTTTTCAAACTGTCATTGAAATGCCTCAGCAACGGGTAGTCAGCATACGTGTCTTCATCTCTGCTATTGTTGAAGAAGGCAACAAATTTATAATACTCATCGTGGCTAAATGGATCGTAAGGATGACTATGGCATTGTACACAACCAAATGTCGTTCCCATGATCGCCTCCCAGGTCGTGTTCACACGGTCAAGGACAGCCGCAGTTCGGAATTCTTCATTGTCCGTACCACCCTCATCATTGGTCATTGTATTCCGATGAAAAGCGCTGGCGATATAATCATCATCCGTTGCACCAGGCATCATATCTCCCGCGATTTGCTCAGTCAGGAATTGATTGTATGGCATGTCCCTGTTAAAAGCCCTGATCAGCCAGTCGCGATAATGCCAGATGCTTCGGCTATCGTCTCTTTCATATCCCTTGGTATCGGCATAACGGGCAAGGTCAAGCCACATGGCTGCCCAGCGTTCACCATATTGGGGAGCATTCAGTAGACTGTCAACCAGTTTTTCATATGCATTCGTTGAAGAGTCTTTCATGAAATGGGAAGCCAGGCTTCCTGAGGCGGGCATTCCGATCAGGTCCAGGCTGACCCTGCGTAACAAGGTAGCCTTGTCAGCTTCGGGTGAAGGCAAAAGCTTTTCCTGGCCCAACTTTTCGGAAATAAAATAATCAATATCATTTTTCTCCCATCCCGTGGACGATGCAGGCAACAAGCCAAAAAGCGGGCCCCTTTGTTTCGGCACGTCGACCGGCTTCACCGCCACGTAAGCCCAATGATTACCCCATACAGCGCCTTCACCAATCCACCTTTTAAGAATATTGATTTCATCAGTGGATAGCGGTTCATGCTTGAATGGCATCCGCTCTTCGGGATCCTTGTTTTGAATGCGCCTTATCAATTCACTATGATCAGGATCGCCGGGTATGATAGCAAACTTGCCAGACTCTGCTTTTGCCAGGGCCTCGGACCTGAACAATACACTGAATCCACTCTTGCGGCGAACACCGCCATGGCATGTAATGCATTTCTTATTGAAGATGGGCTTGACCTGGGTATTGAAATCAATAGCCTTTCTTTTTGTACTGAAAGTGAAGAACAGGACAATGACAAGCAAGACCGAAATGACCACCCATTTCTTCCTGAAGATGAACTTCATGAAACAAACAATATTAGCTGGCGAAATTACAATTATTTTGGAGTGTTGGGAAGAAGATTCATTGGCGATGGGCCGGGCCTGGGCTATTTTTCCAGTTCCTGGTCTGAAATCCTGAAAGCTTCGATCTGCGTTATCAGCGCCGGCTTTTTTTGTGATTCAATTGTTAAGGCAAATCCTGAGCAGGTTATGGAAGGAAAAGTCAGTATCCTCTTATGCCCGACGGTCTTGCCTGTAAGGGATTTCAGCTTTTGATTCTTGTCAAGAAAATCAATTCTGAATTGAATAATATGCTGACCATCATCAATCGATTCTCGAATAACCACACAATTTACCGGTGAAGCATGATTGAACTGAACATTATATACAGGATTGGACAGATGATCCTTTCCGAATTTTTGGCTGGCAACTGCATGAGAAAATTCCCTTTCCCTCAGTTTCCTAAAACCCATAAGAGCAATCGAATCACTGGCATTGATCATGCCCCTGCGATCAGGCGGCACATTCAGCAACAAGTTCGCTCCCCTTCCTACAGATTTCAGCCATAGTTGAAAGAGTTGGTCCGGGTCTTTCACTTTCGCGTCCTCGTGTGCGTGATAGAACCATCCGGGCCTGATGCTCACGTCACATTCGGCAGGGATCCAATTCTTTCCATACATGTTTCCATGATTCAGTGTATCATTTGGAGGGGCCCCAAGTCCCCGCATGAATCCTGCTGTATCCAGAAGATCCCAATTGGGATCGCCTGCAATCCCGTTTTCGTTTCCAACCCAGCGGATATCAGGTCCAATATCACTGAAGATGACCGTATTCGGTGCCTGGGTTCGCATCGTCTGCTGAAAGAGCCCCCAGTCATACAACTGTTTCTTCCCATTGGGTCCTTCGCCATTGGCGCCATCCCACCAAAATTCGAAAAGGGGACCATAGTTGGCCAATAATCTCTTTCATCATATTTACAAATACCTGATTATACTCCGGGGTTCCATACTTGGGATGGTTTCTGTCCCACGGTGACAAATAAACGCCAAATAGCAAACCATATTCCCTGCATGCGGCGGACAATTCTTTTAAAACATCTCCTTTCCCATTCCGCCATTTGCTTTCCCTCACAGTATGGGTTGAATATTTGCTGGGCCAGAGGCAAAATCCGTCATGGTGTTTTGCCGTGATGATGATTCCTTTTGCACCGGCCGCCTTCGCGATCCTGCACCATTGCCTGCAATCAAGGTTTGTGGGGTTAAATACTTCTTCCTGCTCAGTTCCCTTTCCCCATTCCAGGTCAGTAAATGTATTCGGACCAAAATGCATGAATAAATAATATTCCAACCCGGACCAGGCGAGCTGCTGCCTCGTGGGCCTGGGATCGGCCGATGCGTCTTCCTGCGCTATGAGTGTACACCTCAAGCAAAGCAGGATCAGAAGGGAGAAAAAAAATTTCTTCATCTTGGACTTTTTAAGAATATCTGTCAGAATGAACGCTATCTATTCTATCGTATACCATTGATAGGATTCCGGTTCAAGTGTAAATGTAAACTGAACGCTGTAATTTCTCTTCAGGGAATAGGTAACCAAAGCCTTTCCGGCATTCCTGATCTTTGCTGATTGACCAAGTCCTGTATAATATAGTGGCAGATCAATGGTCCTCGTGATTTTTTTCTTCCCCGGATTAAACAGCAGCAACATGGCCCGGATTTTTCCTTTGGGGTCCACATGCATCCATCCATCCCAGTCCCGGCCATCCGCACGACGCAAATGGATAATCGGGGCATTGAGAATGGTCCGGTATTCTTTATACCAGTTGATCATATTCACAACCGCCTTCCTGGTATCTTCCGTGTCGTATAATCTTTGTCCCCGGTAACAGGCTTGCACACCCGCACCATAATATTGAATCATCAGCTGAACATAATCCTTCAGGTGCTCGTGCAATGGTTCGATTACGGCTTCTGGTCCGCCGCCCTGGTATCGGGTCAATGGAACGAAGCCCCAACTCATGGAGGCCGTCTTCTCCCAGGTGCCGTCAAAAATATTCTGACGGTTAATTATGAGCTGCTGTGCTCTCGGTAGTGAAAAATTTACTTCCCTGTATCCCAATGCAATTTTGTTAGTACCATCCAGGAAATACCAATCCGGGGCATTTAAATAAATGGCATGTTCATTACACCAGTGGTATAGATCCTTTTGCAGTTCCATCTGTCGCCATTGCGAATCATCAAGGCCAGTATGTCCCGGATGGGAGGTAGATGCACACTGGTCGCCGGGATAGGGTCCATCATTTTCAAGGATATTAAAACCCGTCTGACTGATGAACCATTTTAGCTTTGCTGAATACTCCAATCCCCATCGACTCCCATAGCATGGAGCATGTCCGAAAAATGCGCCCTTGTCCGGCTTACCCGTTGCCGGATCAATGACATCGTCTTCATCACTAATCCTCCTCGAGCTGAACAATGAATAACTACCAATCAGGATATTTTTCTGATGAGCATAATCAGCCAGTGATTTCCATTTTCGAATGTTGGCCGCACTGGTATCTTCCATATCGCAATGGCTGCCAAAACTCAGGATGAGTGCTTCATAACCTGTCGCTGTGCACTGATCAATGGCCAATCGTACTTCTTCGTCCGACTTGCTGACCAGGTGCATGAAAATAGGATTTTGAGTTGTCCAGGGCGAAATCAGTCCATACATTTTCCTGATGCTTAGACCCCGCCGCTCACGGTCATAGCTATCCAATAATAATTCGTAAGATCTAATCGAACTAAATGTATCGCCCTTATTGAGAGTGATCCCGGGTCCTTTTTCAACATAGACTTCCAAAAGGCAGGGCGTCTTGAAATTGTAATTGACCTGCGAAGTGTAGGATGAATCCGCCTTCCAGTGAGTGGTCTGATCCGATAGATCATAGCGCATGGCATTATTGAATGCATAGTTTGACTCGATATATATACCATGCGGAATCTTCATTTGATTTGTTTCTCCAACCACAGCGGATTCCTCTTCAGGTGTTGCCAGGATTTCATTCACCACCCTGTCAATCTTTATCGCCTGATTGCTTTGATTTTTAAGTGAGATCCATTTGCAAATCAGCGGCATTTCATCGAAAAGTGCATAATGAACTGTTACCTGCAAGCCCGCCAAATCAGACGGATTGGAATGGTAAAGGAATCTGAGTTCAAGCCCGGTAGCCTGCTTTCCGTTCAATTTCCAGGTGTTCGATTTCCATTGAAGATATGGGGAGATGGGGGCTGATTCAAAGCCCTCATAGATAAATTCTTCTTTTCCTTTATTCATATTGTACAGCCATTCGGACATCAGATATGCATTTTCCTTCTGACCCATGAGGCCACCGACTGCCAGTTCCTTCCCGTTCACTGTAATCTTTGCTTCGGGTTTTACAGACCGAATCAATTGCTCGCCAGAGGACTCATTTCTAAAGTCAATACATGCCAGGCCAGGAACAAAACAGAAACTGCGGGTCAATAAACCATTGCTGAGGATTAGCCGCTCCCTTTCAGCATCTCTGTATATTCCTGCCTTGGCTTGCCTGGAATCGATGAGCCAGTCTTTTTGCGTCCCTCCATTTTGCGGGACGGAATAAAGGGGCAGGTCCTTGAGCACTGATTGAGGAGAAGCATTAAGAGTGATGATGAGCAACTGAAGGATCAACTTAATTCTCATGTTCATGAATTCAGGTATTAAAATAAACATTCCTTCGCACTTATAACTTAATTTTAGACCTCTAAAAAACAACTATGGAATACAGGATTGAAAAAGATACTATGGGCGAAGTGAAGGTTCCGGCGAAAGCATATTTTGGAGCGCAAACCCAGCGCAGCATCGACAATTTCAAGATTGCGCAGGACATCAACAGGATGCCTGCAGAGGTCATCAAAGCCTTCGCATTTCTCAAAAAAGCCGCTGCATTGACTAATACGGATTCCGGCGTGCTGACCAAGGAGAAATCCGAATTGATCGGACAGGTATGCGATGAGATCCTCCAGGGGAAGCTGGACGAATATTTTCCATTGGTTGTCTGGCAAACAGGCAGTGGCACACAAAGTAATATGAACGTGAATGAAGTCGTCGCTTACCGTGGACATGTGATCAAGGGCGGCGAGCTCACAGATAAGGAAAAATTTCTCCATCCAAATGATGACGTGAACAAGTCTCAGTCTTCCAATGATACTTTTCCTACGGCCATGCATATTGCTGCTTACAAAATCCTGGTAGAAAAAACAATCCCCGGGATAGAAAAACTCCGGGATACGCTTGCCACCAAAAGCAAACAATTCATGCGGGTGGTAAAAATCGGCAGGACCCATTTTATGGATGCCACGCCACTCACTGTTGGGCAGGAGTTCAGCGGATATGCCTCCCAGTTAGATCATGGCCTGCGGGCGATCCGCAATACGTTGCCCCACCTGGCGGAACTCGCCTTAGGGGGTACTGCGGTGGGTACTGGGATTAACACCCCACCAGGATATGCCGCAAATGTCGCTGCAAAAATTGCCCAACTCACCGGATTGCCTTTCGTCACGGCAGAGAACAAATTCGAAGCCCTTGCGGCCCACGATGCCATTGTGGAATCGCATGGCGCCCTGAAAACGGTGGCCGTCAGCCTCATGAAAATTGCAAATGATATACGGATGCTTTCTTCAGGACCCAGAAGCGGCATCGGAGAGATTTTTATTCCCGACAATGAGCCTGGATCGTCCATCATGCCGGGCAAAGTAAATCCTACACAATGCGAGGCCCTGACGATGATTTGTGCACAGGTGCTTGGTAATGATGTTGCCATCAATGTCGGAGGATCTATGGGACATTTTGAACTGAATGTATTCAAGCCTGTCATGATCTATAATTTCCTGCACAGTGCAAGGTTGATTGCCGATGGCTGCGTCAGCTTTAATGACAAATGCGCAGTCGGACTTGAGCCGATTGAAGCCAACATAAAAAAACATGTCGACAATTCGCTGATGCTGGTCACTGCGCTGAATACCAAGATCGGATACTACAAAGCGGCAGAGATTGCCCAAAAAGCGCATAAGGAAGGAACCACGCTAAAAGAAATGGCCCTTAAATTGGGCTACCTGACCGCGGCTGAATTCGATGAATGGGTCGATCCGGCGAAGATGGTGGGAGATTTGGGGGGATGATCGATGATCGATGGCCGATGATCGATGATCGATGGAAGTTGGTTGTAGGTGGTTGGTAGATGGTAGAATGTCGTTCGTTCCGTTTTATAAAAGACACCTCAACAATATTTCAAAATGAAAAGGACCTCTGCCCTGATTATAAATTTTCTTCTGATCTTATTATTTACTAGTTGCAATAATTCAATAAACATTAAAGATATCATTGATCAAAATGCACCTTTAACATTGACAATAAAAAAGATCGATAGTGCAACTGGCCTTACCAGAACCAACCAGTCCGTTATACTTACAAATTCCGACAAATACGTTAAGTTAATTCATTGGGCAAATGAGAATACTGATGGGTGGCATTCCACACCGGCTTCTTACAATGGGGAAATTTCTTTATATCAGAATAAATTTCGATTAGTGCGAATAAATAATGGCGTCGTTATCGGTTTCGCCGACAAAAGAGGTAATTCATGGCAGTACACCAAAGTGATCAGTAATGGAAGCCTTGATTTCTTATCTGAGCAATAATATTTTGATAATCGAATTCCGATGATAAATTCCAGAATGATTTCCCTGTCCTAATTCCTGCATAAGACTAAGAAGTCGATCATCGACCATCGATCATCGATCATCGACCATCGACCAACCACCTACCACCAACTACCAGCTATTGCCTCACTGCACAATAATCTTCTGCGTATTGATATTGATTTGGTATCCATTGTATAACCTCAGCACATACACACCTGGTTGACATTTCCCGATATCAATGATAAAATTATCCTGGTCATGCGTTTCCTGTAGCATGAGCATTCCGGAAATATTGAAGAGTTGTACAAGATAAGGCTTTCGCATACCGGACTTGCAAATAACATGCAGGAACTTCGATGCTGGATTCGGATATATCAGCGTGGCTTCCCGATTGTTCACCGGTCTCTCAGGAATATAATTTTTCTTCAGCGCCAGGGTCTCCAGGTAAACCATTCTTAGAATATGGCCAGGCGTTTTGGTCGGCGTCTGGCTGCCACTGAATCCGCCAGTCGGACCAGAAGTCGAACCTGAACTATCAATGGCAAGGAAAATCGTGTCCCCCGAAGGAGCAATGGCAATATCCCTGATGCGGTATGCATGCAGATAAGGAATTGTATCGATGATCTGTGGCGTACTCGAACTATCAATCTCGTCTCCCGAAGTTTTTAATTTGAGCCTGTACATGCCTAATTTCAATGAAGTGACCAGGAGCGAATTCTTCCATCCCGGAATATACATCTTGTCGTAAAAATCAATGCTTGAGGGCGCAATGGTTGGCCAGCCATAATTGGATGCACTGCTTGAAGGTACGGACGAACCGTCCACATTGAAAAATGAAAATATTGGCTCTTTCACATTATTGGCGACGCAAAAAGATTTCTCTTCATGAATGGTCTGGTTGGCAAGCTTGTCATTGTTGGTATTGGCGTCCGTATCATTGTAATTATCATCACACATCCCGGCCACCTTGGGCCAGCCGTAATTCCGACCTGACTCAATGATATTTACTTCATCATCTGACTTGTCACCATGCTCAGAATTATATAATACCCAATTGCCGCCGATATTCGCCCATACCAGGCCCTGGCTATTTCGGTGACCGAAGGAATATACAGCATTTACTTTTCCACTTACTGAATTCGTGTTAGGGTTGTCATTGGGTATCCACTGATTGAAAGCGCCATCATCAATATCTCCATCGGCCTCGGTATTTAGTCTGAGCACCTTCCCTTCATAGATGTCTTTATTCTGGGCATTGTTTGTCCGGAATGCATTGTTGAATTGGCCTGCCCCCTGGTCACCGATGGTATAGTACAAATGATATTGACCATCCGCTTCAGGTACGGGGCTTATTTTCATCCTCCCGGAATTGTGGTCATTGCTTCCGGGAAGGTTATCCATCACCGTTACAGGTGTACCCAGTGTATGCGTAACAAGATTGTATGTATATCGCAGGATTTCTGTCTTATAGTAACAGGGTTCATTAGTAGACGATCCGCTACCCGCACAATTGCTGTTGTTCGGCGTACCTGTCATACCATAGAGATCATAAACCAAAGCAACAAATACATAAGGGCTGCCTGTAAGCAGTTTGGGATGGATAGCAAGACCCATGAGTCCGCCCTGAGGTGCAGGATAGCTATTGGGTGGTTTATAATAATTAAATGTGGCTTCGCTATTAAGATCAAGCAAAATGCGGTTTCCCTTGTCAAATGGATGGATTTTCCAGATCCTGTATCGATGAGCTTCTGTTATCCAAAGGGAATCATCCGGTCCATAGGTAATCTCCCATGGAAAGCTCAGTCCTTTGTTATGGGAAGGAATATCATATAGGGGATATAATGTATCAATCTTGAAATTCTCCCCATTAAAACTCACCATTTGCGAGAATGCCGGTGGCATTGCAATAGAAAGAATTGAAAGAAGCAGGGCGTACTTTTTCACGGGTACTTGGATTTAGTTTAGTGGTCTCTAATATACTCCAATTGTCATACCATAAAACAACATAGATGGTCGTAAAAGAACGAATCCGCAATGAAAAATTCAGTGTTTTTTTTGGTAATTGTACGCGTTGTGGAAGGGCAGATCCCCTTTGGAAAAAAGAATAAAAATAATGAAAATGAATCGTCAGGATACCTGCACTTTATCATCCACCGAAGAATTGGTTTCCACGGTTGTATGCTGGGGTTCCGGTTCTTTTGCAAAGAATCGTTTTTGGAAAATCAGGATGGCGATGACGCCCACTGAGATCGAGGCATCTGCAATATTAAATACCGGGCTGAAAAATTCGAAAGGTTCTGCTCCTACAAAGGGCAGCCAATTAGGGAAATGTGATCTGACCAGCGGAAAATAAAGCATATCTACAACCCGTCCATGGAGAAAACTGGTATAGCCGTGCGCGGGAAAGATCCTGGCCACATGGTCAAAACTGCTCTCCTCGAAAATGAGCCCATAAAACATGCTGTCGATCAGGTTACCTAATGCTCCTGCGAAGATCAGCGCGGCGCAAATAATAAATCCCCGATGATATTTTTTCTGTAAGATGGTTCTCAAATAAAAAATGCCAAATACGACTGCCGCGAGCCGAAAAAGCGTAAGGGTCATCTTACCCAGACCGCCGCCAAATTTCCAACCCCAAGCCATACCTTCATTTTCTACGAAGTAAATCTGAAATTTATTTCCGAGGACCTTAATGCCCTGGTCGTATGCCGAAACAGGTGTGTGATAAAAAGCATCCCAGGGATGACTCAACGGCATATGTGTTTTAACCCAAATCTTCAAAGCCTGATCAGCTACAATAATAAGCAGGATGATAATAAATACTTGTCTCGCCTTCACCTACACAATTTTAAATTAGGGGGCAAATATAGTTAAATATGTGGCAGCAGATCACGAAAATATTGACCGATGGGCACATTTCGTTGGTCGTTGTTCGTTGGCCGTTGGCCGATGATTCTCATCTACGGTGGATGACCGAATACGGATGACTGTCATTACGCCAAAATACCTTTTTTGAATAGTTTAGCTGCTACGAATAAATGTAAATTGCAAACTCCCACTCCGTCATCCGTCATCCGTCGTCTTCCAACCTATTCTTCATAATAAATTCTTTTGACCCTTTGAGAAACACCCGTTAGCAGTTCATATGGTATAGTTTGTGCCCAATGTGAAATCTGCTGAATAGAAAGTTCCTGACCGAATACCAATACCTCTTCCCCCTCGAGCACCGCCTCATTGTCTGTAATATCTATCATCGTCATATCCATGCAGATGTTGCCTATAGTGGGCGCGAATTTGCCTGCCACAAGCATTTTGCCTGCCCCATTGCCCAGACTCCTTGGGTACCCGTCTGCATAGCCGATCCTGACCGTAGCAATTCTTTTTTTCTGATCGGCAATTCCTTTTCGGTTATACCCCACCGTTTCTCCCTTTTCCAGAGTCTTAACCTGTGCAATTTTAGACCTTAATGTAGCCACCTCTTTCAGATCCAGTCGATGGGCATTGGTGCTATCGATTCCATACAAGCCAATTCCGAGCCTGACCATGTCGAGCTGCAAATCCGGATGACGTATGATGGCAGCAGAATTCGCGATATGCCTGAGAAATGGATAAGGGATGGCTGCCTGGAGCTTGCCGGCAGCCCGCTGGAAAAGTTTGAACTGTTTCCTGGTAAATGTGTCCTGTTCTTTTTCTTCACTCGCCGCCAAGTGTGAAAAAACAGATTGGACTTTCCATGCGGAGTCCTTTAATCGTGTGATCAGGACATTCATTTCGTGAATTGCAAATCCAAGCCGGTTCATCCCTGATTCAATCTCTATGTGTACCGGAATCTGCTTGATCCCCTCCTTTTTTACAAAAGCATGGATGGCATCTAAAAACGGGAAAGAATAAATGACGGGCTCCAGGTTGTGTTGGAAAATAGTTTCCAGGTCATTCTCCTCCGCATTCATCACCATCATAGGCAAAGTGATGCCCGCCTTTCGCAGGTCCACAGCCTCATCAGTATATGCTACGGCCAGGTAGTCAATTTTTTGAAACTGGAGCAGGCTGGCGATTTCATAACTACCCGCACCGTAGGCAAATGCTTTGACCATGGCCATGATCCGGGTAGTGGGTTTGAGGAGCTGCTGGTATTGCTTCAGGTTATGAACCAATGCAGTCAGGTTGATTTCCAGCCGGGTCTGATGCGCCTGCTGCGCCAGGAGCCGGTCTATTTTTTCGAAGCCGAATATACGCGCTCCCTTTATCAGTATTGTTTCGTCTTTGAAATGTAGCTGATGAAATGCTTTGATCAATTCATCCGTTGAATCAAAAAACGATTGTTCGCCCTTCATCAGCCTGCTGAAAATCTCCGTGTTCGCAGAAATCTTTTCCCCGACGCCAATCAGCCTGTCAATTTTATTTTGCGCCAGCAATAGAGCTACTTCACGGTACAATTTTTTTTCGTCCTTGCCGGATTCCAGGATATCCGAAAGAATGACGGTCCTTTTGGGATGGAGTTTTTGCTGAGATAGAAAGTCCAATGCAATCTTGAGTGAACTCAGGTCAGCGCTATAGCTGTCATTGATAATGGAACATTGGTTGATGCCATGTTGCCATTCCAGTCGCATGGCCACAGGGCTTAATGAGTGAAGTTTATTTTGGATGGAATCCAGATCAAGTCCCAGGTGGAGCAATGTACATACTGCAGTCATCGCATTTTCTATAGAAGCCGAATCCGTGAAGGGAATTTTTATGGTGCCTGCATTCGCTTCCCATTTCAACTTAGCGACGGTCTGATTCTTTCCTTTCACAAGGGAAAGGATCCGCAACCAGGCTTTTGCATGCTTTCCCCAGGATAATCGTTTTGGACTTTGTTTACCTGAGGAAGCGGCGATAGCCCGGTCAATTTCAAGATGGTCTTTACAGTAGATCAGGACCGATGCATGCCTGAATAGTTCCAGCTTCTCTTTTATCTTTCTTGACAGTGTGGTGAATCCCTCACTGTGTGCCTCGCCAATATTTGTAAATATTCCTATGCCTGGGCGGATGATTGGTTCCAGCTTTTTCATCTCTCCGGGTTTGGAAATGCCGGCTTCAAAAATTCCCAATTCATTGGTATCCGTCATTTGCCAGACGCTGAGTGGAACCCCGATCTGCGAATTATAACTTTTGGGGCTGCGCACTATGCTGTAACGGTCTTCAAGCATTTGATTCAGCCATTCCTTGACGATCGTTTTGCCATTGCTCCCACTTATTCCGATCACAGGAATATTGAATTGCCCGCGGTGGAAAGCGGCAAGGCTTTGGAGTGCCTGCAAACTGTCTTTGACGAGGATGATATTAGCGCCTGGATATTCTGACACTGGAATTTTTTTATGCACTACAAAATTCCTGATCCCGCGTTCATATAACTCTTGTATATATTGGCTGCCATCCCTGCGTGGTCCTGCCAGGGCAAAAAACACAGAGGTTCCGGGGAAAATCAATTTCCTGCTATCGGTAATTAAATACTCAACAAGGCTGTCTTCCCCGTTCTGCAGGACGGAGCCAGCTATGATTTTTCTGATATGTGTTATAAAATATTTCAGCGTCCTGATTTTATTCGTGAGACTTTCATTTTGCAATTGCTGCAAGGCAATGGCAAAATGCTTAGCCAAAACTCGCCATCGGCGGGACCATAGGTGAAAGTCATGAGGTTCTTAAGTCTAAATCTTTCTCTATTGCTCATGGCTGTGATTCTTTGTCTTGTAAGGTCCCGGGATCAGCAAAAACGGAATAGAGAATGGCTATCGCTATACAAGCCAGAATAACAGCCAGAGAAATGAATACGGAAAGATGCACATCAAAAAATTCAACGAGCATTTTTAGACCAATAAAAATGAGCACGAATGCAATGCCGTGCTGAAGGTAACGGAACTTATTCACTGCACCTTTTAGCAAAAAGAATAATGACCTAAGACCCAGCACAGCAAATATATTGGATGTATAGATGACTTCATTGTTCTGAGTAATTCCGAACACAGCAGGAATTGAATCTACTGCAAAAACAATATCCGTTGTTGCGAGGAGGACAACCACAACAAAAATTTTGGTATAGTATTTTTTATTGTCTTTTACAATTGTGAATTGCCCTCCTCCGTCTTCTGCGGTGAGGGGAAGAAATTTCTTCAGCAGGCGGTATACCCGGTTCCTTTCCAGGTGAATTTCCTCCTTTCCATTTTTTGCAAAAAACATCCTGAGCCCGGTATATACCAGGATGGCCCCAAACACATAAAGGAGCCAATCGAATTTTGCGATCAGTGCAATACCTGCGGAAATGAAAATGATCCTAAGAAATATCGCCATGAGGATCCCAATCAGGAGAACCCGGCCGTAGTATTGTTCTCTTACTCCAAAAAAAGTAAAAATCAGGATGAAGACAAAAATATTATCAATGCTCAGGCTCCACTCCATGAGGTAGGCACTGAGGTATTCAAGTGCGGTTTTATGGCCGTTTTCATACCAGAGAAATGCAAAAAATCCCAGGGCTATTCCAACCCAGAAAAGGGTCTGAAGAAGCGCTTTGCGTATCGTGATCGGAGTCGATTTTTTGCTGACAAACCCCAGATCCAGTGCCACGCCGCAAATAAGCACCAGAACAAAAATGAGATATGATATCTGGGTAGTTGTCATTGATAAACTAAATTGGAAAACCCATTCTTGCGCCTGTTTCTGTTGGCACCCTTTTTAGTTGGTCCGGAATTTTCTGTTTCTAGTGCCCTGGTATATGAACCCAAAAAGTGCAATCAACATAATCGGCACTACGATATTCAGCAATTGCCAATTCGATTTTCCGGATTCCAGTTTTTTCTTGTCAAGCAATCGAAGCGTAAGGTCTTTACCGCGCGCTTCCATGATGCCGGAATTATCCACCATCCATTCTGTGGCGTTCATGACAAACTCACTGTTGGCATATTTATATTTCGTATATGGATTCATGCCCATCGGAAGCGGCCCTTCTGTTTTGCTAAAAGAATTCATGGCAATTTCAGCATTCGATATGACGATCATTTTATTTTCAGCAATGCTTTCGGAAAGGAAGGGTTGCTGCGCCTGGTTAAGGGAATCGTTCTGGGCCTTGCTGAGCCTGTTGGTAAATGCTGAATTGAATTTTCCTTCAAGCAAAACGGCAATAGCTGCGGGAGGGTGGTTAAAGCTGATTGCGTCTTCCCTGGTCTGAATAAAATTGAATGCCACCCTTGCCGGCGTCTCCAAGATTTTCGTTGCATCTGAGGTACTCAGCAAAATGGTTTTCTTAATCCCAGGCGCCTTGACCGTGTCTATGCTGTTTGGAAATTCTGAAAGCACATAGTCGAGGTTTTTTGCAATGGGATGGTTTGAATATTCGGAAAGCAGCGGAAAATACGGCCAGTACAATAGTTCAATTTGGGGTTTCCCTCCTACCTGCCCGACTGTAGAAGGGATCCTATCACAATTTGCATCCAGCACCAGGTTCTGGTTGATCCGCACACCGTATTTAAATAGAATGTCCTCCAGGTTTAGTCCTCTGTCAAAAGCTATAAATTCGTTTTGACTTCGCTGAAGGCTGTCCATTTCAGCAAATAGATTATCAATAAGCCAGATGACTTTTCCGCCGTGCATAATGTACTGGTCGATTTTCAGCTTTTGATCGGCGCTAAATTTTATCGTCGGTTTGACGATAAAAATGGCGCTGAAAACGGAAGGGATTGTGCGAAAACTATCTATTGGTATGAAAGCGAAACCATAATTTCTTTTGAGGGTGTGTTCTACCAGGTCATAAACATTGTAAGTCCAGGGTTCACCATTTCCAAGTAAATATCCGACCACAGGAATAGACTCCTGTTCAACTTTGTGAATGCCTGAAGCCAGTTTATATTCCAGCAGGGCTTCTGCATTATTCAGGGAATTGATCCCATTGACTGCACTTTGTCCCTGGAGAAAATCTACCGCGGTCAGTTTGCCATTAGAACTGATGAGCGCCCCAGGGTAGAGCAGTCTTTCTTCTTTGCCTTCTCCTTCCCGGGCCTGGGCTTTTACATTCATCGGACTTAATCCCATCCGCTGCAATGAATCCATGAATTCGGCACGCGCAGAATCATCGAGTCCTTCCAGGGGCTTCCTGAATTTGAATTGTATGTTCCCTTTCCCGTATTCCTTGAAATCCTGTAGCATTTCCTTGGTGCTGTTGGCCAGTTTCTTAAAACCAGCCGGCATTTCTCCTTCCAGAAACACTTCAATGGTCACCCGCTCTTTCAGATTTTTCAGCATCCTTTTCGTGGGTGCGCTTAGGGTATACCTTTTTTCTTCCGTCAGGTCGAGGCGAAAATGCCATGCACCCGCCAGCCAATTGATCACCAGGATCAATCCAAGCACATATAACCAGCCATATTTATTTTCAGATAGACTCTTCATTTATGTGTCCGGCGTTTATCTAAATTCCTTTGGGTCAAAAACAAAAAGAAATAGATCAGGCTTATGAAATAGATCAGGTCGCGGCTGTCAATGATTCCCCTGCTCATGCTGCGATAATGAAAATCGATGCCTATCATTTCCACATAATAATCATAATTCGAACTCAGGGAAGGCATCCTGCTGATGGCATCAAATCCGCTATAAAACAAAAAACAAAAAAAAGCTGCAGCTATGAATGCGACCACCGCATTGTTAGTAAAACTGCTGCAACATATTCCGATGGAAGTAAAAACAGCAGAAAGTAAAATGAGTCCGGCATATGAACCCAATGTCGCTCCTATATCCAACCCGTTCTGAGCGGACAGTGCTCTGACAGAAAAAAAATAAATCACTGTCGGGACCAGGGCTACCAGCACTACCACCATGGCAGCAAAGTATTTTCCGCAAACAATCTGCCAGCTACTAAGAGGCCTTGTTTGCAAAATTTCAAATGTTCCCGTTCTAAATTCATCTGAAAAACTTCGCATAGCAATTGCAGGAATCAGGAGAAGGAAGATCCAGGGGGCGAGGTCAAAGAATTTATCCAATGTGGCATATCCGTAATCAAGGATGCTGCTGTCAGGAAATACAAAAAGAAATAGACCAGCCAGCAGGAGGAATACAATAATCGCAATATATCCGGTTAAGCTGCTGAAAAGCTGCCTTAGTTCCTTTAAATAAACGGCCCACATATTCAACGAAAATAGGGCATAATATCATTCTCCGGATAACCGAAAAAAAATTGAGCCTTCTGCACAATAAAAAAACAAACATGAAATCGGCATAAATTTTTTTTGGGAACCAATTTCACCTATATTCGCCTTTCAAACAGCGAACCTTCCTTCGAAAAAAATATTCTGGTTCAAGGTAAAATGATATAACCGAAACCAACTGCATGAAAAATCCCGCTCAAAAGCGGGATTTTTGTTTGGAAATTTCCACTGATTCTAAACCTGCCGTCACACAATATCTTCTGGTCTATTTAGTGTTTCAGTTTAATCATGCTTTTAGAGAGCGTCTTCTCCCCATAATGGATCTGAATAACATAAAAGCCATTTGGCAGTTTATCGAGGCCATATATCCTGATCGTATTAAGGCCTTGCATGACGTGCTGGACTTCTCTCCGAACCTGCCTTCCAAATGCATCATTAATTGCAAAGCTGGCCTGCTGATCGGCAGGAACGGTCATGTCGAAACTGATGAAATCATTGAATGGATTCACTAGCGATTTGACTTCGAAATCTATGCTATGGCTGAGCAAAATGGTCTTGCTGAATGTGTGCAAGTCATTATCGGCTATATTAATCCGGTAGTAGGATTGTCCATATACAGGCTCGGGGTCATTGAATGAATAGCTATTTCCCGAACCCTTCATGCCAAGGCCTTGCAAAGTGCCAATGGGATGATAATGCGTCTGATCCTGGTCACTTCTCTCTACGATATATCGGGTATTGCTGGTTTCATGGGTGCTCGTCCATTGCAGCAGCGCATTTTGATTGTTGAGCCATCCTTTAACGGTAACTGAGGTGGGCAACACGATCATACAGTTAATAGAATGAATAATTTTGGGTATACTGGCAATATAGGAACAATTGGCATTGGTGAGGCTCGCCACAGTGGATGCGATGGTCAGCCGGTATGTCACCAAAGTATCGACATAATTCAGCCGGAAATAGCGCGTCACCAGATACTCATAGTTTCCGGATCCGGGATTATAAACAGGCGTCGCTGAACCATTCGGCGGCAGCCCCACCGTATCGTTCCCGGGAGACGACCAGGTGATGCCGCCATCAATTGATCTTTCCAGTTTCCATTCTGTATAGTTATTAAAGAATGCGCTCACTTTGAATCGTACAGTATCATCCGAACCCTGGCAAAGTGTATCTGGTTTATTTGGAGTGAGCGAGATACTTGGTGCACAGGTAGCTACCCCGATATCGTCAATAGCCCAGTCATTACCGCCCCCACCAGGCGCATTGTTACGTATATAAATGACCATGCTGGTCTGCGTTGGGCCAGTGAGATAGACAAATGATTTTCTAATCCATTGTCCGGTATACATGATATTTCCGGTAGTGTAGTAATCGTATCCATTCACGTTGAAGGTGAGGTTTGGATATACGCCCGATGAGTCGCCAGGTGCCACAGGAATATAACCGGCATTGCTGGGTCCCTTACCATTGGAGTCACAGGCACATTTCGAACAGATATTCCGGATCCACGCAAAATATTGATAGTATGTATTGGGACAAAGGTTATACACCGTGTCTAAGAATGCAATGCCTGTTTTATAAGATGAGTTAATCACGGCCATATATCCTCCGGCTCCGGCCACAGTGTCCGTTGCAGGATTTCCGAGCAGGGGATTGACAGCGCCGGTATGGTCACCGATAATGTCCCATACACTGAACACGCGGTGCGAAGGCGCGGAAGCATCCGGTATGGCCCATGTATTGGATGTCGTATATCCTAAACCGCCGGTGCTTGTATTATTTGAAATCGCATAATAATAGTCGTTAGGCATATTGGAAGCAAATGCCGCGTAGGTATAGTTGTTAGATACTTTCGTGGAAGCATATCTGTTTTTAGCAGTGCCGGTGCCAAAAGTTCCGCTGAACTCATTAATGACGGCATTATTTGCAGCCGTATTGGTACAGATCCCATAGTTCTTAAAGATCATCACCGTATCGGGGTTGAAAGTGATAGAAGTCAATGATCCGCCAAATGGAAAATAGGAAATGGTACCAGCACCCAGGCTGACCCGGGTTCCATATGCGCCGGTAACGACCACCCTGTAAGAGGCAATCAGAATGCAGGTAGAACCAAAGAAAGAAGGCTTGTCATTGTATTTGATCCGACCCCGGCGGAAGGCAGTGGCTGTCGGCGCATTCTTGTATCCCAGGTTGATCTGGACATTGCTTCCCGAAATCCAGCCGGCATCATCGCCAGGAGCATCTGTAAAACTCTTGTATACTTTGCCTTCATTGGTACGGATACTTAAGGAAGACGGGATATAACTTGTATTTGCAGGGATGACGTCGAAATAGGCGCAACTATCCACATAATCATTATTCACTGAGCCTCCTACCACAAATGTGGCCCGGATTTCCAGGGTATCTCCAGGCTCGATCGTGCCCCCGTTTACCCCTTTTGTGAGGTTTACATAGCTTTTGCCATAGTCAATCCTTAGCTGGGAATAGCCTACGAAATGGATGACTGAAAGGGCTAAAAGCAATAAAACATGCTTATAGGGGTTGGATAGGCGAATTAATTTGGTTTTCATGGGGTACTGTTGTTTTCACTGGATGGATTTCAATGGGTCAGTCGAAAAACGAACAATAAACCAGGGACAAAATAGTCAAACAGGAGACCAATTCATATCGTAAATACACCGCTAGAACCATGCAAAAGCCCTTGGGAAAACAGGAAATCTAGCGCCGGATCAACTCATATTAAACATATTAAAATCAATATATTACATCATTAATGGGCAAAAAAAAGCCCCAACCGGAGGGGTTGGGGCAAATTATTTTTGAACCTGTTATTAGACTGCGAAACTATCCCCGCAGCCACAGGTCCTGCTGGCGTTTGGATTGCTGAAATAGAAGCCCTTGCCATTGAGGCCATCTGAAAAATCCAAGGTTGTATTGACCAGATAAAGGAAGCTTTTCAGGTCAGTGACCACTTTCACTCCATTGTCTTCAAAAATCTGGTCCATGGGCTTCTGCTCATTGTCAAAATCCAGTTTATAGCTCAATCCGGAGCAGCCGCCACCGACCACTGAAACCCGGAGAAAATAATCCTTTTTTTCCGTGATTGCAGCATCCTGCATCAGGTGCCCCACTTTTTCTCTTGCTTTATCGCTAACGTATATCATCTTGATTCTTTAATCAAAATGCTGTCATTCCAGTAATCCTAATGATCCTGATTAATGAAGCGCTTTTTCAAATTTTATTTCTTCCATTCCATTCTTCACACGGTAGTCATTGATCGCAGCCTTGATGGCATCTTCGGCAAGTACTGAACAATGGATTTTTACCGGTGGCAGACTCAATTCTTCCACTATATCCATATTGTCAATGGTCAATGCTTCTTCCACTGTTTTTCCTTTCAACCATTCTGTAGCAAGGGATGATGAAGCGATGGCGCTGCCGCAACCAAAAGTTTTAAACTTAGCATCCCTGATAGTGCCAGTCGATTCATCTACTTCAATCTGCAAGCGCATGACGTCGCCACATTCCGGAGCACCTACCAAACCGGTTCCCACGGATTTCTTGCTCTTATCGAGTGTACCTACATTTTTTGGATTTGTATAATGACCGATCACTTTTTCTGAATAAGACATGTTCTAAAGTTTAAACTATAAAATTATAAATATTAACCCAAATTCAAAACGTGCAAGATGTTGATAAAGGCTCAATGATGGGCCCATTCTACAAGGTCCATATTTGTTCCTTCCTTATACATTTCCCAGAGCGGGCTCATTTCACGCAACCTGGTTACTGTTTTTGAAACCTGTTCGATGGTGTATTCTATTTGCTCATCGGTCGTGTAACGGCCCAACCCAAAACGAAGTGAGCTATGAGCAAGGTCGTCTCCAAGGCCAAGGGCTTTCAGCACATAGCTTGGCTCGAGTGATGCAGATGTACATGCAGATCCGGAGGAAACAGCAATATCCTTATTGAATCCCATCATTAGTCCTTCCCCTTCCACATATTTAAATGAAATATTGCTTACATGGGGAAGGCGATGCTCTTTGCTTCCATTCACATATGATTCTTCCAGCCTTGTCAATGCTGTTTCCAGTTTGTCACGCAATGCACTGATGCGTTTATTATCCGATTCCATTTCCTGCATGCAGAGTTCGCAAGCCTTGCCAAATCCCACAATTCCGGGAACATTCAAAGTACCGCTCCGCATTCCTCTTTCATGACCACCTCCATCCATCTGTGATGTTACTTTCACCCTTGGATTTCTTCTGCGCACATAGAGTGCTCCGACTCCTTTTGGTCCGTACATTTTATGAGCGGAGAAGGCCATCAGGTCGATGCCATCTTTGTTTACATCAATTGGAATTTTGCCCACGGCCTGTGTGCCATCAGTAAAAAATAAAATCCCATGTTTCCTTGCAATCTTACTGATTTCTTTTACCGGTTGTATAACGCCAATTTCATTGTTGGCATACATGAGTGCAATCAGGATTGTCGTCGGTTTGATCGCTGCTTCCAGCTCAGCCAGATCAATCAGGCCATCGGGATTGACAGAAAGGTAAGTGACTTCTCCGCCAGATTTTTCCAAATGCTTGCATGTATCCAACACAGCCTTATGCTCTGTATTGGCTGTGATAACATGATTGCCTTTGCTGGCATACATATCAAATACTCCCTTAATAGCAAGGTTGTCTGCTTCTGTAGCACCTGAAGTAAAAATAATTTCTTTTGGATCCGCACCGATGAGTTTTGCCACTTGCTCCCGGGCATAATCAACCGCTTCTTCAGCCTGCCAGCCAAAGGGATGATTCCTGCTGGCTGCATTTCCAAAATGGTTTGTAAAATACGGAACCATCGCTTCAACCACCCTGGGATCACATGGGGTAGTTGCATTATGATCCAAATAAATAGGAAGCTTCAACATAGTTATTCTTGTTTATTCTTAGATAACGCGAAATTAGCCCAAAACGTTGATGATTTATTGATTCGCCGGGCCCCATAAAGCCATATTTCCTGAATTCGTAAATTATGGCAAGGTGTATAAAACCTTCAATGCCATATTATACCGGGCCAAAAGCATTAAATTGAAGGCGAAAGCCCCGACACAGATCCCAAAAACATTGGTATGCAAAAAATCGACCATATAGGTATAGCTGTCAAGAATTTGGCCAATTCTATCCCTCTCTTCGAAAAACTGCTTAATTGTCAGTGCTATAAGACAGAGCAGGTAAAAACGGAAGGAGTAACCACAGCATTCTTCCAAGTCGGCGAAACTAAAATTGAATTGCTTGAGAGCCTGGATCCAGCCAGTCCGATCGGCAAATTCATTGCCGGGAAAGGCGAAGGAATCCATCATATTGCAATTGAAGTAGATAATATCACTATCGAAATGAAGAGGATGGAGAAGGCGGGTTTTGAACTGCTAAATCATGAGCCCCGGGAGGGTGCAGACAATAAGCTGATATGTTTTCTGCATCCAAAAACTACAGGGGGTGTATTGATTGAATTATGTATGGACCGGCCTGCATCCTACTGATTGATAGCAATTGTCTATCGGACAATAAAAGTCATGACCTGATTGTTTTGCCCATTGAGATCAGAAACTCTTGCAAAATAAATTCCTCCTGGAAGGGTTCGTTGAAAGGGAATAATCGCCAAAGAAGTATTGGTATATTGATTGGATTGGACCAGATTGCCATTTGCCGACAGGATATCTACCTTCCAATGCTTCCCAATCATTTCTTTTGAAAAAATATTGATCAGCTGATTTGAGGGGTTCGGATAAAGATAAAATGTCCTTCCATCAAGCCCCATGTCCACCATCTTGGTTTCCGAATAGGCGATATTGCCGCTAAGGTCCATGATCCGCAAGCGGAAATATAATTTCCCAAATTCCGATTTTCCGACTGCATACGGAAATCCATAATTTCCTATCTGGGCATGGTCATCTGAAGGCATGGAGGATAGGGGCTGAAAATCGACCCCGTTTGTGCTTTTCTGAATTTCGTATATGCGTCCCCGTTGTTCGTTGTCTGTCACCCAGGAAAGGTCAACGCTGGATGGATCATGCTTTTGGGCATCGAATTTGGTCAGGGTCGCCCGGAGGGTAATATTATTGCAATAGTAGTAGGTGACGGAAAAATGGATTGTATCGTTTGCAGAAGCGCTGTAATAATAACTGTTGCTGCCAGTCAGATTCGTATAAGTCAGTGGCACGTATTTGAATTGCACTGTGCCGCTTCCCAGGAAATTAAAAACATTCTGTAGAATACTATCTGAATTATCGTATCGGTAAAGGATGGTATATGGCGTTTTGGAAATGGATTCTCCGGGATTCAATGAGAAAGCTCCGATGGCTGTATCAATATCATTGCTATAGGTAGCTGGCAGCGCGGTGCTTTGGATCTGGTCATTCCTCACCACGGACACTACAAAATTCCTTGGAACAGATTCCACGTTCATCAATGTAAAGCCATAATTCAGCGAAACGAGCGAATGAATCTGGGTGGATACGAGTGTGCCCAGGTTAGGGTCAAACTGGGAAAAGCTAATTATATGTGTGCCATTTCCGGTACCTGTAATGACGGTATCATATGTGATGGATTGGTAAGGCGCGATGCATTGGCTCCTGACTGAAACTTTCAATAAGCAGCACAAACAAACGACCAGGATGGACTTATTCCAATAGGATATGATGCGGAGCGCTTTCACACGGAAATTGGATTCTTGGGATTTCAGTATATAACTCCAAATGATCCATTTTATTATGATTGAATTATCCCCATTCGTGCCAATAAAAAGCCCTCCCGGTCAGGGAGGGCCTATAAAAAAGCTTTAGCTAGATTTTTTCTTAATGCGCGATCAGCACTTTATTTGCGCTGGAAGATCCATCCTTGCCAGTAATCGTAAGCACATAATTTCCGGCTGGATAATTATATACAGGGATGGAAACAGTAGAACCCGCACCCTGACTGTATTTTCTTTCCTGCAATACCAGGCCAGTTGAGCTCACCAGGCGAACCGTAAGCTCAGAAGGTGCATCTACACCCATGGTCAGATTCACATAGTCCCTTGCCGGATTCGGGAATACGCTAAAGCCCCTGATCTGGGCTCCCCGAACGACCTTGACGGGAGAATATGCATATTTTCCATCTTTGTCCATCATTTGCAGGCGATAATAATTTGCACCTGTGACGGGGAATCGGTCAGTATATGAATAGCTGGTCTTGGTCTCTGAATTACCGGCGGCTGTGATATTGCCCAGGTTTGTCCAATTCTTGCCATCAATACTTCTTTCTACCCCAAAATGATCGCCATTCACTTCTACCAATGTAGCCCAGTCTAATTCTACCTGCTTTCCGTTCAAGACTGCATTGAAATGATCCAGGATAATAGGCAGTGTTCCATTTGATGTCAGGGTTGCTGGACCTGTGAGGGCGGTATTTGTAGGACCCGGGTTAACACCGGTAGTCGGCTGCCCATTGAAAAATATTGAAGGCTGATTTGCGTTACCAATGGTCTTTATATCAACAACTCCATTTGCCAGATCCGTGAAGATACCGTCATATATTCCCCCGGGAATCGCTGCCAGGGTAGTGCTTGGATTTTTCAAGACGATCTTTGTCGACGGGCTCGCGAAATCGAGCAGAATATTATAGCCCGTGGCAATACTGGTGCCGCTAGATGCGGGGATTACCAGCGCAGCCGGAGAGGTAAAGTCTGAACCGATAGTAAGCACGGTTCCGCCAGTAAATTTTATGCTGACGTCAAGAGTAACAACGACATTCGCATTGATGGTTATACTACATCCGCTGCAGGGCGAAGCAGGTTTTACACCGGGTGCCCATGTAGCGTTACTACTCCAATTTCCTGAATTGGTAGCAGTGTATTGTGCTGTCGCAGAGTTGGTAAAAGCCAGAATGATGCCTGTAGCAACAAGAAGGTAAAACTTTTTCATACTAATTCTTTAAATGAACTAATTGTGGTTAAGGTAAACCATAGTCCAGCGGATTAGAAAAAGTTCTCGTAAGAATGGATTTACAGGCGGATAAGCTTCCCATTGCGGTTTGCCTTGCAAATGACATATGGGAAAAGAAAATTGGTGAAATGAAAGGATCAGCAATTCAGCGGTCTCATCGGAATTGTGGGCTAAAATTAGAAAGCTTTTTCGAGATTGTCAACAAACTGGCCCATTATTGTGGATAAATTTAAGGGCTCCATTGGAGAAATAATAGTATTGCCTTATCCCTGGGGCTCTTCGTTGTCTATTTTGTTCAAAGCAAGTTTGTCAATTGCAAGCTGGGCCGCGATCTGGCTGGCGTCTTTCTTATTGTAGGCTCTTCCCTGAGCCATCAACTCTCCATCTACCACGGCCCCTACGGTAAATAGGCGCCGACCACCCTCCATTCTCTCATCGAGGGTTTCAAATTCAAGGTTTTTGCCATTCTTATTGGCCCAGCCATAGAGCTTGTTTTTATGGTTGATTTCCAGGTTTTCCAGATCATCCATAAAAAGATAAGGCTGAATTAGCCTTTCAATCACCCATTGCCGGGTCTTTTCATAGCCCTTATCCAGGTAAATAGCGCCCACGACAGCTTCCAGGGTATTGCCAAAGATTTGGCTCATTTTGAGCGAGCCGTCAAATTTGTTGAAATTGCTGATCTTTTTCAGCCCCATCTTGATAGCAATTTCGTTTAACTGGTTGCGATTGACCATTTTGCTTCTCATTTCCGTCAGGAATCCTTCTTCTTTATATGGGTATTTTTTGAAAAGGAAATCGGCGATAATGGCACTGAGGATGGCATCGCCCAAATACTCGAGGCGCTCATTGTTCTGGTCTGAGCCTTCTTTTACTGAGCGATGTGTAAGTGCAGTTTTATAAAGGACTGGTTTGCCGGGTGCAAAACCAAGTACATTGCGCAACTGTTTCCTGAATGAGGCGACGGAAGAATCGGATTTTATAATACGGTCGAGAATTCCCACACTGTCAAGCTACAATTTTTTTAATCAGCCAAAAAATATAAAATGTTATGGATTGAATCATATCAATGCCCGAATTTAATTGGTTGAGGCATCCAGGAATGTGCAGGCAGGTAATCGATCTTAATGAAGGATTATGCACCCTCGTATTTCTTTACGATCACACAGGCATTGTGACCACCGAAACCAAAAGTATTGCTCAATGCGGCCCTTACTATTCTTTTCTTTGAATGCCTGAATGTAAAGTCGAGTCGCAGGTCAAGTGCGGGATCATCTGTAAAATGATTGATGGTAGGCGGAACGATATCATTGACCACACTCATGATGCAGGCAATCGCTTCCACCACTCCGGCTGCGCCCAGACAATGCCCGGTCATGGATTTGGTGGAACTGATATTCAACTTAAATGCATCTTCCCCGAAAACATCCATAATGGCTTTGACTTCGGATACATCGCCCAATGGAGTAGAAGTGCCGTGGGTATTTATATAATCGATATCCCCCGGTTTCATCCCTGCATCTCTCAGAGCTGCATTCATTACGTTTTTGGCTCCCAGTCCTTCGGGATGCGGCGCTGTGATGTGATAGGCATCCGCAGTGGCACCGCAACCAGCGATTTCACAATATATTCTTGCTCCCCTTTTGCGGGCATGCTCAAGCTCTTCCATGATCAGTGCCCCGGCACCTTCTCCCATCACAAATCCATCCCTGTCTTTATCATAAGGGCGGCTTGCTGTCTTCGGATCTTCATTGCGTTCACTCAGTGCTTTCATCGCATTAAATCCGCCCACACCCGCTTCGCTGATTACGCTTTCAGAACCTCCGCTGAGGATGGTATCGGCCATGCCTAACCGAATCAGGTTAAAGGCTTCCATGATGGCATTGGTGGAAGAGGCGCAAGCGCTTACAACGGCAAAATTCGGCCCGCGGAATCCATGACGCATGGAGATATGCCCTGCAGCAATGTCAAGGATCATCTTGGGAATAAAGAATGGATTGTATCTGGGCGTACCATCGCCTCTTGCAAAATTGATTACTTCTTCCTGAAAAGTGATGAGGCCGCCGATGCCACTGGCAAACACTACACCCGTCCGATCGGGATTATTATTCTCTTTTGTAATGCCTGCATCTGCAACAGCCTGGTCGCTCGCACCTAATGCAGTTTGAGCAAAGCGGTCGAGTTTGCGGGCTTCCTTCCGGTCGAGAAATTGATGGGGATCGAAATGTTTTAGTTCGCAGGCAAACCTGGTCTTGAATTTTGTAGCGTCAAATAAAGTGATGAAGTCAGCTCCGGGCACACCCTGCAAAAGGCCATTCCAGTAGTCTTTCAAGTTATTGCCCAACGGTGTGAGTGCACCGATTCCAGTAACCACAACTCTTTTCAATTCCATATGAATTGCCCGGAATTTTTGTTAAGTGATAAATCCGCTTTCTAGGCCGTAGCTTTCGAGAAGCGGATCGAACAAATTCATCGCTCAAAACAGGGATTCACTTATTTTGCATGCTCTTCCAGGTATGCAATGGCCTGGCCTACGGTAGTAATTGTTTCAGCCTGTTCATCAGGAATCGAGATATTGAATTCTTTTTCAAATTCCATGATCAGTTCCACTGTATCCAGGGAATCAGCACCCAAATCATTTGTAAAAGAGGCCTCGTTGGTAACCTCTGCTTCCTCTACCCCTAATTTATCAACTATGATTTTCTTGACCTTTGTAGCGATGTCTGACATTTTTGTAAAGTTTAGTTACGGCTGCAAAAATATAATATTTGGTTTAAACACAAGAAACTAGATAGTTTTAATTTTAGAGCCGACATTTGGAGGTTTTAGCGGTTTACACTAATATCCGGCCCAGCCTGGATTTCTCATTCCTTTTGTGCTGCGTTTCGGTGCTTTCGTTGACTGGCCTATTTGCAATTGATTTCCGTATTTTGACCTGATTATATACCGGAATTTGTATATTTAAATATATTCGGAACCAGCTATCCTACAAATTGCAAATTAAGCATGGCACTTAAGCTAATTGATCATGGCACACAGGAATATCAGCAAATGATTCGTTTGCGCATGGATATGCTGCGCAAACCGTTAGGATTAAATTTTCAAAAGGAAGAGCTGGAAAAAGAAAAAGAGGATGTCCTGATCGGAGCATTTGAAGATGACCGGATCCTGGGTTGTTGCCTGCTGACGAAAGTGGATGATAAAACGGTCAGGTTAAGGCAAATGGCTGTGCCAAACAATCTTCAGGGAAAAGGAATTGGCCGGGCACTCATGATCTTTGCTGAAAATATCGCGCGAGACATGGGTTATAGAACGCTATCGATGCACGCACGAAAAACTGCCATTGGATTTTATGAGAAATTAGGATACCGCACGACGGGGAATGAATTCACAGAAGTCACCATTGCGCATTTCAATATGGAGAAGCAGCTGTGAGGTTGGAGAGGAGTTGATTGGTTGACTAGTTGATTAGTGGACTAGACGAAGGGTTGAGTAAAAAATTTAAGACCCCTCAATAACATTTCTTCTCCTCAATTAAAAAATTCGGCAGGCACCTGTTATCAGATTTATATTAACTTGCGAATCAACCAATCAACCAATCAACCAATCAACCAATCAACCAATCAACCAATCAACCAATCAACCAATCAACCAATCAACCAATCAACCTCTCAACCCTTCAGCCCTTCAGCCAACTCCGCCTTCCCAACCCCATCCCACATATGCTGAAGGAAAGTCAGCATCTCCTGCATGGTATCCATTTCTTCCACCACCAGCATAAAAAACTTCCCAGTCTGTTTCAGCCTGGCTTTGTTCGTCCTGTGCTGAATATAGGAAAGAATATTATTAAATAGCTTCGATTCAAAATAGGGGGAATCGGGCCTGTTGATAAAATAACACTTCAACGTTTTCTCTTTCAGGATCATTTTTTCAAAACCCAATTCGACGGCCAGTTTTCGTGACCGGACAGTATCAAATAGATCTTCCATCTGCCGGGGAATGGGACCAAAGCGGTCTGCCAGTTCCTTATGAAATTCGACCAGTTCCGCTTCTGAATCACAACTATCCAAACGGGTATAAAGGGAAAGCCTTTCTGTGACGCTCTCCACATAACTGTCAGGTATAAGTATTTCCAGGTCCGTATCAATAGTGCAATCCTGCACAAAATCTTCCTGCTTTGAGATTTCTTCCCTAAACACTTCCTTAAAGGATGTCCTTTTTAATTCACGGATGGCTTCATCCAGAATTTTCTGATACATTTCAAATCCGATCTCCACCATGAATCCGCTTTGTTCGCCGCCCAGCATATTGCCTGCACCACGGATATCCAGGTCACGCATGGCGATCTGAAATCCGCTTCCCAGGTCGCTGTGATTCTCCAGCGTCTGAAGCCGCTTGCGCGAGTCGCTTGGCAAAGTGGATAAAGACGGGGCAAAGAGATAACAAAAAGCCTTTTTATTGCTTCTCCCGGCCCGGCCCCGAAGCTGATGAAGATCGCTTAGTCCGAAATGATGGGCATTGTTCACAATGATCGTATTGACATTGGGAATATCTACTCCACTTTCGACAATATTCGTACATACGAGGACGTCATATTTCCTATCAATAAAATCCAGGATATGCTTTTCCAATTCGTGGCCCTCCATCTGGCCATGGGCAATGCCGATGGTCAGGTCAGGGCAAAGCCCCTGGATGATGCCAGCCATTTCTGCCAGGCCCTGCACCCTGTTGAAAATAAAAAAAACCTGACCTTCTCTTTCCGTTTCAAAATAGATCGCATCCCGTATCAAATCTTCATTATAGGTATGCACTTCAGTTTGTATAGGCTGGCGGTTTGGAGGCGGGGTATTGATAATGCTCAGGTCCCTTGCCCCCATCAGGCTGAACTGCAGCGTTCTTGGGATAGGCGTCGCCGTTAGCGTGAGACAGTCCACATGGTTTCTCAGGGTCTTGATCTTTTCCTTATGGCCCACGCCAAATTTTTGTTCCTCATCAATGATCAGCAATCCCAGGTCCTTGTATTTGACTTCCTTCCCCAGGAGTGCGTGGGTGCCGATGATAATATCAATTTTCCCTTCCTTCAGCCTTTGTATGGTCTCTTTTTTTTCTTTGGGCGACTTGAACCGATTGATATAATCTACGGTCACAGGAAAATCTTTAAGTCTTTCTCCAAAAGTCTTAAAATGCTGAAAAGCCAGGATGGTCGTCGGGACCAACACGGCAACCTGTTTGCCATCACAGCATGACTTAAACGCCGCCCGGATACCAACTTCCGTTTTACCAAATCCGACATCGCCACATACCAGCCTGTCCATGGGTGCGATAGATTCCATGTCTTTTTTGACATCCGCCGTGGCCTTGCTTTGGTCGGGAGTATCTTCATATATGAAGGAAGCTTCGAGCTCGGTTTGCATATAATTGTCCGGACTATGAGCAAACCCCTGCTGGGCCTTGCGCTGGGCATAGAGTTTTATCAGATCAAAAGCGATTTCCTTAACCCTTGATTTTGTTTTTTCTTTTAGTTTCTGCCAGGTGTCGCTTCCCAGTTTATTTATTTTTGGCAGACTACCTTCTTTTCCGGTATACTTGGAAATCTTATGAAGGGAATTGATATTAACGTAGAGGATGTCATTGTCTTTGTAAATAATCCGAACGGCCTCCTGCAAAATACCGTTGACTTCCATTTTTTGCAATCCGCTGTAAATTCCTACACCATGGTCAATATGCGTCACATAATCTCCCGGCTGCAATTCACGCAGGGTTCTTAGTGTGAGCGCTTTATTTTTATTATATGCCTGCTTGACGCGGTATTTGTGATAACGTTGGAATATCTCGTGGTCTGTATAGCAAACCAGTTTCAGGTCATGATCAATGAAACCTTCATGTATAGAAGTTGCAACAGGGGTAAAATGGATGGCAGATTTCAGATCTTCAAAAATGGTGTAGAGCCGTTCAAGCTGCCGGGGATTTTCAGCAAAAATATATATCGAATATTTGCCTGCTTCCCACTTGCTCAGGTCTTTTATCAACAATTCAAATCGTCTGTTGAAAGCGGGTTGATCCTCTGTATGGAATTCAATTCTGGATGCTTTGCCACCAGCGGTCTGTCTGCCAAATTCGATAAGATGGAATTTTCCCGCTGCCAGCCTGAGGTCTTCCTGGCTTATAAAATCTGCTGGAATAATTTCTTTCCTGGTTTCTGTCTCCAGATTCTCTTCTCTGCGATCTTTCTTTCCGGAGTCATTTATTTGCGCATCCAGTGCTTCTGATTCGGCCAGTATTTTTTGCCTTGTAAGCTCCCAATCCTGGCTCCAGATCACAGAATTTTCGGGTATAAATTCAAAAAAAGACACTTTTTGCCCGCTGCTGACCACAGCATCAATATTTGGAATGATGGTCACCTGAAGTAACCTCCGCTCACTCAGTTGCGTCTCCGGATCAAATATGCGGATGGAGTCAATATTGTTTCCAAACAATTCGATTCGGTAAGGCTTCTCGTTTCCAAATGAATAGATATCGAGGATGCCTCCACGCTGTGCAAACTGTCCGGGTTCGTAAACAAAATCTGTGTGATCAAACCCGTACCCGACAAGTTTTTCGATCAGCTCATCTGAAAATAGGGTATCGCCGGCCTTGATGGAAATCATGTTTCCGGAAAGCGTCCCGGGTAAGACAACTTTTTCAAACAGGGCTTCGGGATAGGTGATCATCACTTTTCCAGAACCCGCAGTGCTCCACCTGATCAGCGCCTCCGTCCTCAATACCAGGTGACTGCTATTGAGTAATTGGAAATTCTTGCGGTTCTTAAACGAAGATGGGAAATAGAAAATCTCGGATCCTTTGCAAAGGTTTTCAACAGAATTGTGGAAATATGCCGCTGACTCTTCATCCTCGCAAATGACAACATGGTTCCATTGACTGGACAAATCCTGTTTCAAAAGCGCGCTTAGAATAAATGCCGGGGAGCTACCTCGAAGCCCATCCAGGTGAATTTGCTGAGGCTGAGGCATGACGAGCTTGTCCGCCAGGTCAAAAAGGCGGGGAGATGCAGCAAACAGGCCTGATAACCCCTCATTAATCATTATCAGTGCAAATATAAAATTTTGGCTCCAGAGAGCAATAACAGCAGGCTTGATATTCAAGACTACCCTTAACGCAATTCAGGCAACCGGTCTAAGAAATTAGGAGTATCATTTAGGAAGAATGGCATCAATAGGAGGCATCATAATCTACCTTAATATCAATTTTTGTCATCATATTGGGTAATACAGTGACAGGAGAGATGTTATTGTTGCCATCGAAGATATTTGCAAAAAAAAGAGAGTCTTTTTTAACAAAAATAGAATATCGACCAGCTGGTAAATTCACCCTAAAATAGCCATCTTTGCCGGATTCCGACTGCTTAACCAGCCTGGTCAGGATAGAGGAATAGAAAGGGGAATGGTCCTGTTTTACAGTTTGATTAAGATTCGTAAGCTCGTATATATACAAAGTTGTACTTATGCCTGCAGGTTTTGCAGGCTTTATATCGGGCGAAGGCATTTGATTTCCACTGATCTTGTATACATGGCCTTCAATGCCCTGTTTTGTTGAGTGAATTGAAGCAGAATAAGCTTGCATCATGGATATGAACACAATTATCAGCCAGAAATAATATCCTTTTCGCATAGCTGGACTAGTTAGTTAAGTTACCGCAAAAAAGGAACCAGAAAGGGAAAAAACTGTAATTTTAGAAGCTATTTTAATATATTCATGAAGCGTATGATGATAAGAAAATTTGTACCCCTATGTTTGCTTACTTGTTTGCTACTCCTGACAGGACCCCTGCTCAAAGCCCAGCTAAAGACAAATCTCGCCCAGCTTCAAAAAGCAAGCGCTGAACTCAGGAGCCAGGAAAAGGCAATGAGTTTAAGATTGCTCCAAATGGCAAAGGAAAAAGGCTGGGCCAGGGTGATCACCAATAAGTCAGGACGCAGGGCTATCCTAAGCGGCATCGATCCCAAAGGTTATCCACTATATATTGGAACAAATGATATTTCTTCGGGAACGACTATTCGCACCAACCAGCTCTGGCCAGGAGGATCCACCGGGCTCAATCTAAGCGGCTCTTCGAATAGTGTAAAAGGAAAGCTCGCCGTTTGGGATGAAGACAGTGTTAGCCAAACGCACCAGGAATTGGTGAACAGAGTATTGCAAAAAGACCATCCTGGCGGTTTAAGCGACCATTCCACACATGTGAGTGGCATCATGATGGCAAGCGGCGTCAACCCTTCGGCAAAGGGTATGTCATTTGGACTCCAGCAGCTTATCGCTTATGATTTCAACAATCATTTGTCGGAAATGTCTAATGAATCCCCCAATTTGCTGGCATCTAACCACTCCTATGGTACGATTTGTGGCTGGAACTATAATTCCAGCGCAAGCCGCTGGGAATTCTGGGGAAATGCGGGAGATACGGCAGACTATAAGTTCGGCTATTATTCAACTGAATCCCAGGTCTGGGATTCAATTGCCTACAATGCTCCCTATTACCTGATCGTAAAATCGGTTGGAAATAGCCGCGATGTCAATGGCCCTGCCGTGGGACAGCCATATTATAGGTATAATGCCAGCGGTATTATGACAAATGCTGGGAACCGGCCGGCAAATCTGAGCAGCAATAACGGGTTTGATGTTATTCCAACTTATGGGGGAGCAAAAAATATTTTGTCGGTCGGAGCAGTGAATTCTATTCCGGGTGGCTATAATCAACCCTCGGATGCGGAGCTGACAAGTTTTTCAAGCTGGGGGCCTACGGATGACGGACGTATCAAGCCAGATGTGGTCGCAGATGGCGTAGATGTATTGTCAAGTATTGCCGCTGCCAATGATGCTTATGCTATCTATAGTGGAACTTCCATGTCTTCCCCCGCGGCAGCAGGTTCGTCCATTCTTTTGCAGGAGTATTATGCAAAACTGCATTCAGGCACATTTATGCGTTCTGCCACATTGAAAGGTATTATCATTCATACCGCCGATGAAACCGGAGTCAGCCCGGGGCCGGATTACCAATATGGCTGGGGACTAATTGATATGGCGAAAGCGGCATCCGTCATTACTTCAAACAATACGGATCAGTTGATCATAGAAAATAATTTAATAAACGGCGCAACTTTCTCTATTCCGGTAGTCGCATCTGGTAAGGGTCCCCTGGTCGCGACCATCAGCTGGACAGATCCTGCAGCAACAGTGGAAACTACCAACTTGCTGAATAATCCCGCCCGAAAACTGGTCAATGACCTGGATCTTCGCATAACCAGTCCCGATAGTCTTTATATGCCATGGATACTCGACCCGGCCAATCCTACTGCTCCAGCCACTACCGGAGACAATGTGCTGGACAATGTAGAAAAAATAGACATCCCCAATGCAGTTCCCGGTCAGACCTATACCGTAAAAGTCAGCCATAAAGCCACCCTGGCCAGAGGGCAACAGGCTTATTCCCTGTTGGTAAGTGGAGTAGGTGGCACGAACTATTGTGCTTCCGGCCCATCCAGCACTGCTGGATCAAGAATCGACAGTGTGAATATTGGCGCCTTTCAATATGGCAATCCGGCAGGTTGCACAGGATATACTGACCTGAGAAAACAAACCATACCACTGCAGGCAAATCAAGCCAATAATTTTTCGATCAAACTGAGTAGTTGCGATGTTTCTGTTGCTACCAAAGTGGCCAAGATATTTATTGATTATAATAATAACGGAAGCTTTGCAGATGCGGGAGAGAATGTGGCAGTCAGTGGAGTGGTCAACGGAAACGGATATTTTACCGGCAGCTTTACCACACCCCTGGGCCTGGCAGTTGGAAACTACACAATCATGCGTATCGTGCTCCAGGAGACCAATAGCCCTGCGGCTGTGACTCCATGTGGAACTTATCCGAATGGTGAAACGGAAGATTTCCGCGTGCAGATCGTGCAGGCAAATAATGATGTAGGCATTGTTCAATTGGTGGATCCTCAGGCTTCTCTTTGCGCCACCGATTCTCAGCGGATCACGGTGCGAATTAAGAATTTCGGCGACACATTCCAGGTAGATGTTCCCATCACAACAATTTTGAGTCAGGGCAATACGGTCCTTTCTACCCAAACCATTATTTGCCCCGATACCATTCCCGCACTGGGCAGCGTGATCTACACGTTCCAGGCTCCTTTTGCAGCAGGTAAGGGTAATAGTTATACTGTTACTTCATTCACCGCCATGCCGGCTGACCAGGATACAAGCAATGACCGCAATGTCACGACCATCCAGGTCAGCACAGGCGGAAGCGGTTCTCCAGGCGGATCAGCGGAAATCTGCGGTAATACAGTCAGCCTTCAAGCCAATTCGGATAGCTCGAACGTCGCTTCCTGGTATGCCAAAGCAAATGACCAGGTCCCTCTTGCCGTAGGCAATCAAACAGCGACTTCGGTCATCACGGCGAATAAAACGTATTATGTTTCTTTCAATGACATAGGCAATGCAATGACAGGGCCTGCCAGTAGGTTTGCATTCCCCAGCGGCGGCTATAATGAATTTGCGGGAAACTTTGTCAATTTTTACAATTCCGTGCCTCTCGTGATCAATAGTGCACGCATGTACATTGCGCATGCCGGAAAGATCCAATTTATAGTAGCTGACATTGTAAATTATAACCCGGCGAATGGTTCTTACAGCTATTATGAGATCTCAAGCAATACGATTGACGTATATCCTACAACACCTGATCCCCAGGGGGGCGCCGTTGACAGGATTATTGCTTCCGATACAGGAGCGGTATTTTATCTGAACCTTCCGGTTCCGACTACCGGTAAGCATGCAATCATTATCGTTTGCCAGGATGGAGCGAATATATTCAGGAACAATAATATCAGTTCCAACCCATATCCATTCTCTGTTCCAGGCGTCTTTTCCATTACCGGCAATAGCGCGGTAAATACAAGCAATACGGCAGATACTACTTTTTACCGCAGGTATTATTATTTCTTTTACAATTTGTCCGTCACGCTGACGAATTGCCCTACCTCGAGAGTAGCGGTGGTTGCTAAAACTGGAACGGCGCCGGTTATCAGCCTGGTGGGTCAGCAGCTGACCAGCAGCATTGCCAGCGGAAACCAGTGGTACCTAAACGATACGGCGATCACCGGGGCAACCGGAAAAACCCAGGACCTGCTTACTCCCGGTAAATACACTGATACTGTCAGGGACGCATCCGGTTGTGTGCTTGGTTCAAACGTCATTGTATATTCGCCGGGCAGCGGGGAAATCGGTTTATCCATAGCACCGAATCCAAACAAAGGCGTATTCAATCTGCAGTTTTTTACAACAACCGCCGCCAATGTGAATATTGCGGTTTACAATGCCATAGGACAAAGGGTGTACTCGAGTGCGTATCCAGGATTCTCAGGCTTTTTCTCAAAGCAGATCAATGTATATAATGTGGGTGCGGGAGTATATTTCGTGCAGGTCCTGATCGGCAGCAAGAGCTATGTGCACCGAATATTGATTGAGTAGTGGAAAATAAAAAAGTGGAATTAGATTAAGATTCGCTGATCGAATTCAAAAAATACTTTATCTGATAAAAAAAATTATATATTAGCGGCAACGATTGCTTGCCATCAAGGCAAAGTAAAGGGCGGATCACTGATCTGCTCTTTTTTTGTGCTTGTTTCATGCGCGTTTCTGAATTCGTTTATCTGCATTTCCCCCTGAACAACACTGCGCATTTTGAACGACAGAAATTCATAGATCCGGGCATATCATTTATCTTGCGGCCTCAAAAGTAAATCCATGTTGCAACCCTGGCAAACAGGAAAAGTCATTCGAATTGAAGATGAAACTCCAACCACAAGGCGATTTTGGATTCAATTGCCTTCACTTCCATCCTTCGATTTCAAGCCCGGCCAGTTTGTGACACTCGATCTTCCTGTGCATGAAAAGCCGAACAAGAGATGGAGAAGCTATTCGATTGCTTCCTGGCCTGATGGTACCAATGTTTTTGAACTGGTCATTGTTTACCTCCAGGGAGGTGCCGGAACGGGCTATCTGTTTAAGGAAATTGGCGTCGGCAGTGAATTGACACTTCGGGGCCCGCAGGGTGTATTTGTCTTGCCTGATCCAGTTGACAGCGATTTGTTTTTCATTTGTACGGGAACCGGCATTGCTCCTTTCCGGTCAATGGTTCATCACATATATAATCATAATTTGCCACATAGGGAGATCTACCTGATTTTCGGATGCAGAAAATTTCCAGACAGTTTGTATAGTTCAGAATTGAGGGCATTGGAAGAGAAGTTACCTAAATTTCAATATATACCCACTTTTTCGAGAGAATTGCCCGACAATTCAAATCACCATATACGGTTTGGATATGTGCATGGCGTGTATGAGGAAATTTGTCGCAGTAAGATGGAGCAGGGCCGTCCTGCACCTGCCAAATTCTACTTATGTGGGTGGAGAAATATGATTGATGAAGCAAAACAACGTATTCAGCACTTAGGCTATGAGAAGAAAGCCATTCACCAGGAATTATACGGCTAGATTATTTGCTGGCAACTGATTGTTGTTGCAAGAGGTTTTCGCGGCTCAACAGTTTCTTCCGGATGGAGACGTCTGGGAATTTTTCGCCGTCAACAGTTTCTTCCTTAACCCCCACTTTCAACGGGATAACCGGACTTTGAATATCCTGCAGTTTGGACTCCATGCTTGTATTTTCCTTTTCCAGCGTAAGGATCTCGGCGTAATTACTAAGTATTTCTCTCTCAAGTTCTTCAATCTTGTTCCTGCATTTTGAGAGCTGTCCCGACCTCAAAAAAAACCCTGATAATGCTGCGGCGATGACTATGGATGCAAAAACGAGAATGTTTATGGAAAGCTCAATACTAAGCATCGGAATGGTGTTAAGTTTAAAGTTTTAGTCAGCGCATTTCTAAGGATATTCCAATTGCCTTAACCAGGCTAATGATCAGTCCATCCCCGATCATTCAGAATATGGGCAAATCTAAGGTAGAACTTTGATAATTAATTCATGAAATAAGATTTTCCACAATTTCTTTAACCTTGTGCATACTCACCCTTTCCTGGAGCATGCTGTCGCGATACCTGATCGTTACCGTTTGATCTTCTTTTGATTGGTGATCCGCCGTGACACAGAAAGGGGTTCCGATCGCATCCATTCGGCGATACCTCTTCCCGATGGCGTCTTTTTCTTCATAGAAACATCTGAAATGCGGTTTACACTGATCCATAATTTCCCTTGCAATTTCAGGCAGGCCGTCTTTTTTGAGCAATGGCAGCACAGCCAGCTTGATGGGTGCAATTCGGGGAGGGAATTTTAGAACCACCCGGCTATCCTGCTTTTCGGCGGTACTCAGGTCTTCTTCAGTATAGGCTTCACTCATTACCATGAGAAATGTTCTGTCCAGGCCAACAGAAGTTTCCAGGACGTATGGAATATAAGACTGGTTTATTTCCGGATCAAAATACTGGATCTTTTTTCTGCTATACTCCTGGTGGTTTCTCAAATCAAAATCGGTCCTTGAATGAATACCCTCTACTTCCTTAAATCCAATGGGAAATGCATATTCAATATCGCAGGCTGCATCTGCATAATGTGCCAGTTTAACATGGTCATGGAACCGAAACTTCTCTTTGGCAATACCCAGACCGAGATGCCATTTCATTCTCTCCTCTTTCCAGAATGCATACCATTCCTTTTGGGATCCCGGCCTGATGAAAAACTGCATTTCCATCTGTTCAAATTCACGCATACGGAAAATAAACTGTCGCGCAACTATTTCATTCCTGAAAGCCTTTCCAATCTGGGCAATTCCAAAGGGGATCTTGAGCCGACCAGTTTTCTGCACGTTCAGATAGTTCACAAAAATTCCCTGTGCAGTTTCGGGTCTTAAATATATCTCGTTGGCATCTTCTGTAACGCTTCCAATCTGGGTGGAAAACATGAGATTGAATTGCCTGACATCAGTCCAATGCGAAGTGCCACTGACACTGCATTTGATTTTATTGTCCTCGATCAATTTCTTCAGGCCCTCGAAATCGCTGGAAGCAAGGAGCCGATCCATTTCTTCCAATATTTCCCTGGCTTTGGATTCCTGCCCTTTTGCTTCCAACTCATCCGCGTAACCTTCAATCAAATGGTCAACCCGGTATCTTTTCTTGCTTTCCTTATTGTCGATCATCGGATCGCTGAAATTATCCACATGCCCGCTTGCCTTCCAGGTTGTGGGGTGCATGAAAATGGCTGCATCAATGCCGACAATATTTTCATGCAACTGGGTCATTGATTTCCACCAATGGTCCTTGATATTTTTTTTCAGTTCACTGCCATATTGCCCGTAATCATAAACTGCGCTGAGACCATCATAAATTTCACTGGAAGGAAAAACAAAACCATATTCTTTACAATGCGAGATAATTGCCTGAAAACGACTGATATCATTTGCCATTTGGCAAAAATAAGCAGATCAGGGATTTGTGAAATTAAAATTTAATGAGAAGAAAATTGACTATTCGATATTGCGGAAAGAACTTTTCAGGTCGAAAATCTAACGGGGTGGGTCTACTGAAGTTTTTCATTGTTCTTATGCCTTTCCTTATCGCGCTCATTCTTCTTTTCCATATTTCTTAGGAATGCTTCGGTGAGATCAATGTCTGTTTGGTTGGCAATGCAAATCAAAACCCAGAACGTATCCGCTAATTCTTCAGCAAGGTCTTTACCAAGATCGGATTTCTTGAATGACTGGTCGCCATACAATCGGCTCATCAGCCGGGCCACTTCCCCAACTTCCTCTGTAAGGATGGCCATATTAGTCAGTTCACTGAAGTATCTTACGCCTTTATCCTGAATCCACTGATCAACCATTTGCTGCGCCTTCTTTATTGACAATTCGTTGCCTGGCATGGTATGAAATTTTCAGGTGATAAAATTTGGAAATTTTGGTCTGGGAACAATTGAGTTTCCCTTTCCATACTAAGAAATTACTATGCCAAAAAGATTTCTCCTTCAAGGTATGTCTTTGAAAAGCCATTTATCAATACCCTTTCGCCTTTCAGTTCGCATTTCAAGTATCCTTTGCGTTTGGATAACTGGATCGCTGACAGTTTGGTTTTTCCCAATTGTTCTGCCCAGAAAGGCGCTAGCACAGTATATGCAGATCCGGTCACGGGATCTTCGTCAATACCGGATTGAGGAAAGAAGCATCGCGAAACAAAATCCACTTCTTTTCCTCTTGCTGTGGTAATAAGTCCCCTCGATTTAACCTGCGCGAGCATTTTGAAATCGGGATCCAATTTTTCAATATCAGATTGTTTTTCAAAGACGGCCAGATAGTCAAATGTGGATGAGTAGAATGCCAATGGTTTCGCTTTCAATCCTTTCTCGATCTGGGGCAAAACTGCGGTCATGGAAGGCCGGTTCAAAGGAAAATCGAGAGATAAACTGCCGTCATTTTCCCTATACACGGGCAGAGGACCACTTTTGGAATGAAAAAGAATCTGGTTCCCGGGATAGTTGAGGTGATTAAAGTAAATATGCGCCGTTGCCAGGGTGGCATGACCGCACAAATCCACTTCCACTGTGGGCGTGAACCACCGGATGCGAAAACCTTCGGCTTCCTGTACAATGAATGCGGTTTCTGCTAAATTATGCTGGGCGGCCATTTGCTGCATTCTTTCCTCAGACAACCAGGTCGGAAGTGGAATGACGCCGGCAGGATTTCCGCTAAAATCAATCCTGGTAAATGCATTGACGACGTATAGTTTCATGCACTAAATGAAATTTTCGGTTAATAAAATCAATCCCTGCTTTTGGTATCAATAAAAATGGTCACTGGCCCATCATTAATGAGCGAGACCTGCATATCAGCACCGAATTGGCCGGTCCCAATTTCTTTTCCAAGCCCATGTTCCAACTGGCTGATCATTTTCTCATACAAAGGAATGGCTGTTTCGGGCTTACTGGCACGGATATACGAAGGACGGTTGCCCTTTTTTGTTGACGCATGCAGGGTGAATTGGCTTATCAGCAGGACCTCACCCCCGATATCGCGAATCGCTAAATTCATAACTCCCTGTTCATCGTTAAAAATCCTAAGATTGAGGATCTTTGCACTTAACCAGTTGATATCGTCATCATTGTCTGCATCTTCAATTCCGAGCAAAATCAAAAGACCTTTGCCAATGCCCGACTTTACTGATCCATCAATACTGACACTGGATGCGGACACTCTTTGGATAACGGCTCTCATCTGAATTGCACCTGTTTTGTATTTTTATACAATGAAGATAGATGTTTCCAAAGAATTATTTTTCAAGACAGCGAGGAGTGGAGGTAAGGGCGGCCAAAATGTAAATAAGGTTGAAACCATGGTGATCGCACTCTTTCAGATTGACCAATCAGGGCTGCTAAACGCTGACCAAAAGGAAATACTTAAAACCAAACTCGCAAACCGGCTGAACCTGGAGGGTTATTTACAAACCAGGTCTCAGGCTTCACGTTCCCAATTGCAGAATAAAGCGGAAGCGATCCGAAAAATGAATGAGCTGATAGAAAAATCTTTACACAAAGTGAAAAAGAGGGTGGCCACCAGGCCAAGTGCCGCTTCTCAGGAGAAAAGAATCGATTCAAAGAAAAAGAAGGCAAAAGTTAAGGTCTTCAGGAAGAAATTCCGTCATGGCGAAGACGAATGAAAAACTGTTTGGTCTCTACCTAAAGCTTGATTCTTTCCTGTTTCATTCGATATTGTGGATTCGAATAATGCAAAAAGATTGTCGAAGAAGAAATGGCTTTAGATTGTGCCAATTAAGTTTTCAATTTAAGCAGAATTCCATATGAATTTTGATGGCGTTTACTGATTATTAAATGGATCATGATTTGAGAACCACCACGAACTCAAGAATCGCCTTGCAACGACCAACACCACACGCTTTGCGATTTATTTATTAAGAAGATCATCTCTCCCTTCGCGCTTTGGATACCAAAGATTATTTTTGTTGAATAAACCCAAAGGCTTGAGTAGCATAAAAAAACTAGCGGTTCAAACAGTCTGGTATGGCGCGAGTTCTATTTTTTCAAGGTTTTTGAGTTATCTCTTAACACCATATCTCACCTTGAAATTTGCAGGTACGCCCCAATATGGTGAAATGACGCTGGTTTATTCATTGATACCTTTCCTGAATACGCTCGTGCTTTTCGGGTTTGAGACCGCCTATTTCAGGTATATTCAGAAAAAAGAATATGAACCGGACGTTTATGACACGCTATGCTCCACGCTTATTGTCACCACAACGGCGATCACCATACTCACGGTCCTGTTTAACCGTTCCATTGCCGGGCTGATCGGGATCGAAAAACATCCGGAATATATTACCATCAGTGCATTTATCATTGCTGCAGATGCACTTTCCGCCTTGCCTTTTGCGAGGCTCCGCCATGAAAGCAGGCCAAAAAAGTTCGCATTCATCAGGATCGCATCGATACTGCTGAATATTGGCGTTACATATTTCTTTTTGTCTGTTTGTCCAAGATTGCAGAAAACGCATCCCGACAGTGTTTTCCTCATCCTCTATAGTGCCGGATTTGGTGTGGGCTATGTATTGCTGGCCAACCTGGCGGCATCCGTTTTTCAACTCGCCGTTTTATTCAGAGAGTTCACCAATTTCCATTGGAAGATCAATAAAGAATTATGGAAACAGGTTGTCGTATATTCCCTTCCTTTAACAGTTGCTGGTTTTGCGGGAATGGTGAATGAAACTTTCGACCGTATCCTGCTTGCCAAGAGATCTGTACTCAGTGGCGATGCGGCCACTTATGAAGTAGGAATATATGGAGCTTGTTATAAATTGTCGATCCTCATCACTCTTTTTGTGCAGGGATTCCGTATGGGTGCCGAGCCATTCTTCTTCAAAGAATCAAGCCAGGAAAATGCTCCAAAAACTTATGCGAGGGTCATGAAATTTTTTGTCATCACGATTTGTCTCATGTTCCTCCTGGTGGCGCTCTACATTGACATATGGAAATCTCTTTTTATTATGGACAAAAAAATGTGGGAAGGGTTAAAAGTGGTGCCCATCCTTCTATTCGCAAACATGTTTTTGGGAATTTATTATAACCTTTCTATCTGGTACAGGCTTTCGCATAAAACAAGTCCCGGCGCATATATTACCCTGATAGGCGCAGGCATCACGCTGCTGATCAATTATTTTTTTATTCCGAGATACAGTTATATGGCTTGCGCCTGGGCCACATTTCTTTGCTATGGAAGCATGATGGTCATTTCCTATATGTGGGGGCAAAAGGAATACCGGATCCCCTATGCATGGAAGAAACTACTGGCTTATATGGTCATCGTTGCACTTCTATATTTCTTTCATCATTCAATTACAAGCATCTGGCCAAATTACTGGTTAAACCTGGGCCTGGCAACAATACTCACCCTCAGTTATACTATTTTTATTTTAAAGGTAGATAAGAAAGAATTTGAACGCCTTCCCTATATCGGCAGTTGGATTTAGTGGAATTCGCAGATTATTTGTCTTCATCGCATAAATGAAAATGCGGCTCATTTGATTCCAACGAAAGGATTGTGTTTCTTTTCATATCCTATTGTAGTGGGTTCGCCATGGCCAGGATACACTATGGTTTCATCCGGCAGCCTGAATAGTGTCTCTCTGATGCTGTTCATGAGCGTATCATAATCCCCTCCGGGCAGGTCGGCTCTGCCAACACTTAACTTGAATAGTACATCTCCGCTTACGACAAATCGTCCTGCTTCGCAATAGAAGCAGATGCTACCGGGGGAATGACCAGGCGTGAAAAGTATATCCAGCTCATGCCCTCCTATTTGAATCTTGTCCCCTGCTTTCAGAAAGATCAGGTCGCCCCGGTAATTTTCAAATGGCATATTCCAGCGCAAGCCAGCTTCAGCTGCATGTTGCAGCACTACTTGTTCTTTTTCGTGTATATGAAGCGTTAGACCATATTCATCATGCACGAATTTATTGCCAAAAACATGGTCGAGATGACAATGTGTGTTTAACAAAAATTTAGGGTTAAGCTTTTCTTCTAAAAGCCATTCCTGCAAAGTCCTTCGTTCATTACCAAAATAACATCCAGGATCAATAATACAGGCATCTTTTCCGTTATATAATACGTATGTATTTTCCTGGATGGGGTTGAATGTAAATGATTGTACCGCAAGCATACAATGAGATTTTCATATCAAAATGAATTTCACTGATAATATGGATTGTTTTAACTTTAAAAATTCAAAGAATTGGTATGCAAGATCAACAGAATAAGTTGAAGACTGGATATTTTTTTTTCTTTTTTAGTTTCTTAATCCTCCCCTTTCTTCAAATCAATGCCCAGGTCAATGCGGTTGAGTTTGGACAGAACCGGATCCAATTCAAAAAATTCAAGTGGAAATATTATCAGACTCCCAATTTTAATAGCTATTTCAGTCAGGATGGACAACCCCTCGGAAAATATGTAGCTCAATTGGCTGAAAAAGAGCTGCCCGGCATTGAACAGGCAGTGGAATATGGCCTCCAACGGCGCGCAAATATTGTCATTTACAATAGCTTCAACGAGATGGAGCAGTCGAACATAGGGCTTAGTCTCGACTGGCAAACCACCGGTGGTATAACCAAACTGGTCAATAACAAAATGATCGTCTATTTTACGGATGATCACAATAAGCTTCGCATCCAGATAAGACAAGGAATTGCCCGTATCCTGGTTGAAAACGTCTTGTTCGGGGATGACCTCGGTGAATTTGCCGCAAATCAAACCCTCCTGGACCTTCCCCAATGGCTGGTTGATGGCTACATTGAATATGTGGCTGAAAACTGGAATACAAACCTGGATGATAAGCTGAAACAGGCCATCCTTTCAGGCAGGTACAATAATTTCTACAATATGGCTTTTGAAAAGCCAAACCTTTCTGGACATGCATTCTGGTATTATTTCGCCAATCGGTACAAAAAAGAAAATGTCACTTATTTTCTGTATCTCGCCCGCGTGTACAGGAATCTTAACAGCGCCGCCCAAAGGATCTGTAAGAAAAAATTCAAGGAGGTGCTGAATGATTTCATGATGGAAGAATTGGAGAAGTATGAAAAGGATATCCGGGGCAGAAGGAATTTTCCCAAAGGAAGTATTTCTGTTGTGGAAGAAACGAATGAACGCAAAGATTTTTTCAACTTCTCGCCCAGTCCCGCACCAAGGAGCCAGACCTATGCCGTCGTCGAATACAGGAATGGCCGTTATACTGTGAAAATGCAGGATGATATGGGAAATACCAAAGTGTTATTGAAATATGGCGTGAGGATGTCAAGCAATAAGATGAATCCATATTATCCACTGATCGCCTGGGATGCAAGAGGGACGAGGATCGCCGTCGTGTACTGGAAGGAAGGCAAGATCAGGCTTTTCGTTTATGACCTTGTTCAAAAATATAAAAGGACGGTAACGGACCTGCCGATGTTTGACCAGGTGGAAGATTTCAAGTATATGCTGGATGAAAATACACTCCTTTTTAGTGCAGTCAAAGAAGGCCAATCCGATATATTTGTTTATAAGATTGATGCCGGAACAATTGATCAGATCACAAATGATATTTATGATGACAAGGATGCATCTTATGTAGCATTTCCAAGTAAAAGCGGGATCATTTATTCTTCCAACAGACCTTCGGCAGACGCAAAATCAAGCGATACAGTACTTCCTTCCAACTACAGGTACAATATTTTCCTGGTTGACAACTGGAATAGAAGTGAATTCAGGCAAATTACGCAGCTGACCCACATGAAATATGGTAATGCAGGCTATCCGATGCAATACAATAATTTCCATTTTACATTTATCAGTGATGAAAACGGAATCGAGAACCGGTATGCTGGCTTCTTCACTACCAGGAGGGCGGGCGTGGATACTGTGTACAAAGTAGGTGATGAATTATTGCGCAATCCAGATCAAAGAGACCTGGATTCCGCATTGAAGGCCCAGCATAAATCCGAGCCTGATTCCATTTATGCTTTTTCGATCACCAACGATTCTGCATACGTTTTTGCTTTGACCAATTATCAAAGCAGCCTTAAGGAAACAAAGATTGCGGGCGAAAATGGACAGGTCAGTGAGGTTAGACAGGAAGGTAATCTCGAATTCTTATACAAATTGAAAGTAGATGAAAGCGCATTGAAGAAGAGAAATATTAATCCCAGAAACACTGACTATAGAAAACAAACCATCACCGAAGCCCAGATATCCAGTGGACAGGCTATAAAATTTCAGGTGAAAGAGACGATAGATACATCCAAACAAAAACAAAATTTCTTCGAAAGTGAATTTGAAAAAGAGAAAAAAGACAGCGTTGTTGTAAAGCCGCTGATTATTGATGACAGTTACCGGGATGAGGGCGTGCTCAAGAAAGCAAAACTATTCGACTACAGGCTCAAGTTTTCGGCTGATAATTTCACTGCAGGTTTCAATAATGACGTGCTGATAAGCAAATATCAGCCATACACAGGCTCGCTGCCGATCCAGCTTGGCAATGGAGATGCTTTTAACGCCATGTTCAAAGCGACGGTTGCTGATCTCTTTGAAGACATCCGCTTTACCGGGGCGTTGCGCCTGCCACTATTCGGAGGTTCAGGATCCGCCCCTGTAGCTCCTGTAACCGGAGGCAATTTTATTCCAAGCAATGCTTCATTTTTTGACGGTGGAGGCGAATGGTTTGCGCGTGTAGATTACCTCAAGAAAAGAGTGGATTATTCATTAATTTATTACCGTGTGACCCAGGTGGGCGCCTCCTTATCCACGGTCGATGGTATCCAGGCATTTTTCGACGCCAAATCTTACACCAACCTCTTCCAGGCGGTCTTCAAATATCCCTTTGACCGTGCCAGAAGTCTTCGTCTATCTTTAGGTGTTAGAACGGACAAAGTTGTTCTCCGGCCAGACGGGACCACATTTACCGGCGATACCCTTGCGCTGAAGGCCCCCGATCAAAATAAGCAAACCTATGCATTGACTCATCTGGAATATGTTTATGACAATACCGTGCTCAAGACGACCAATATCTGGAATGGGCTGCGATATAAATTCTACATTGATTTTAATGTTCAGCTTAACCAGCCGACGCAGGGTGAAGGAAGGAAAATGTTCAATTTCGGATTTGATGCCAGGAACTATTATCCGATTTACAGGAATTTTATATGGGCTGTCCGTGCAGCCGGAGATTTTTCCTGGGGGAACAGAAAAATTGTATATTATTTGGGTGGCACAGACGGATGGATGTTTCCCAAAGCGAATCCGACACCGACCCCTCAGGATCCCAACTATGCTTACCAGTCTCTTGCAGTCAACCTGCGCGGCTTCTACCAAAATGTCGCTAACGGAAACAATGCGGTTATCTTGAATAGCGAACTGAGGCTTCCGGTATTCAGTACCTTCTTTAATAAACCTATCAATAATGCCTTCCTGAGGAATTTTGAAGTACTTCAATTCTTTGATTTCGGTTCTGCATGGAATGGTGCATATAGTGGCATTGAAAGGCCTACTGTCCATTATACGGATCCCAATAATCCAAACCTTGAAGTGCTTATTCGTGCTGGAGGAATTGGTCCCCTGGTGGGCAGCTATGGTTTCGGTATACGTAGTACCATATTGGGGTATTTTCTCAGGCTTGATACAGGTTGGGAGATGTTGGGCTTCTTCCAAGCGAAACCAGTCTGGCATTTCTCCATGGGGGTCGATTTCTAACTCCCATCATTACATGCAAAGCGGAGTGTCCCTGATTCATAATTTGAAGAAGATTTACGCTTCAGATGCAAAAGAAGCCTTTTTCTAAAGATGTTTTCCTGGAAATGAGCTGGAATGAATAGCCAGCAGTTAAAGTGCGTTGCTTCTATTTCTTTTGTTCAAAATCAAAATTGGGATGCTGCCTGGCCTGAAAAGCTGCCTGGTCGCCATAGGGTCCCAGGTAAACCGCATCGCCAAATCCAAGGATGGGCCAAAATATAAAGCCCAGAAAAAGCAGGCCTACGGTGAACCCCTCATCCTTTCCGAAACTTTTGGAGAGCATGTTCGTTAGCCATACGATGTAAATAATATTCACAAGCGGGATGAGCATCATCAGGAGCCACCAGCCGGGTTTGCCCGCGATCTTAAGCATAATATAAATATTGTAGAAAGGAACAATACAGGCCCAGCCTGGCTGACCAGCTTTTTCATATACTTTCCAATGCGCAATGATCAGGAATATACCGAAGGCCAGGCTCAAAAGAAACATGCCAAAAATGAATCCATACATCATAATATTGGTTTTGGGTTATGTCATAAATTTACCAGAAGTATGGCATAAATCCAATATTGCAGACCCGTCGCATTAAAGGCAAAGGCTTGAAAAGGCAAAAATTCCAGCTCGCTTTTTTGCGATTGGTAGCAGGATGCTGGAGTCAGTGCAAATGGGTAGCGATCCTTTTCAGCATGAGATACATTAAAGTCAGTAATGCACTAAAACAGAAAATCATGCTCCAGGCCATACGGTACTCAAAAGGGTGAACAATGATATGTCCAATATCGCGTATGAGTTCAAAAGGATTGAGCAATAGGTCCCAGCTATTGAATCGCAGGTAACGGCCAATGTAGACACCGAGTCCATTCAGCCACATGACCGGAAAGATGAATAGCATCTCATGCCTGATGCGAACCTGGGATTCCATTAATTTTTCCATGCGCCTCAAGGATAGAATCCCCATGACCAGGCCATTCCATGCAAATGAAACAATGAGGATGAGGTCAAACCAAAGAGGAGCAAGCAAATCATTTCCTCCATCCTCCAGATGAAATAAATCAGTGAGAATATAAAACGAATTTGGTATAAAGAGTAACCACAGGAAAAATAAGGCCCAAAACATCCAGGGATGCCGAAATCGATTCGACCGACTCGCGAATGACCTGGTTAAAAGACAAGGCAACCATGCGAGGAACAAATTCCAGGACAGGGACAGAAATGTCACCTGACCTGTCCGGATAATTCTCACCATGAGCAGTCCAAGGCTAAACAGAGTCGAAAGCATCAATAATCGGTCTATCTCGTTGCGCAGCGAGAAGATTCTGCCGGCATTTGCCTGCATTAAATATTTCTTACTCATAGAATTTTCGGAATAAATATGATTAGCCCTACAACGAATGCACAAACAGAAGCCACTAACACAGCGCCTGCTGCCAGGTCTTTGATATACCCCAATGCGGGCAGATGCTCATCGCTGATATAATCAACCAGTTTTTCTATACAGGTGTTGAACATTTCTGCAATCCACACGAGGCCAATCAAAACAATGAGGAGAGCCATTTCAGCACCAGAGACTTTGAAATAGACGGAGGCGCCCGCCACACATAGCGCGGCTAGTAAGTGCAAGCGTGCATTTCTTTCTCTAAAAACAAATTTTCTGATACCATTGAAAGCAAATACAAAACTAAGGGCCTGTCTTTTTAAGGATGCTGGTTTTTTGTTTTCCATAATCTTAGATTCTATCTCAATTCATATGCGATGCATGACAATGCAAGGTCGGATCATGCTGCTCCTCCCGCCTTGATTTAAGCTCCATGTTTGTTATACAATGCTTTTCTTCTCCGGTAAAGATTATAATGAATCAACCCGCTGACCAGCATGATGCCCATCATGATTGCCCAGGACATCATGATCATTTTACTCAATCCAGCTTCCCTTAACTCTATTTCATTTAGCGATCTTCCAACGGCGATATAACCGACAGGAGAAAAATTACTGCGCAGGATGACCATGGCCATCCTGACGCCTGGTCTGGGCTGCCAGGTCACCCTGTCTTCCCCCCGATTTTTCACGAATTCGAAAATGCCTGGTGGCAATTGCGGAATTTTGCCGTTCAGCAAACCCGAGCTACGAATCGGTTGCGCATGATCGTCATACAACGTTACAAAAGGACTCAGACTGCTTTCAATATCGACGCTATCAGTAAAAAACCTTGCCATTGATTTGCCGGATTTAATTTTTGTTGCGATATCAGTGGCAATTTGCACCTGAGGGTCATTGGCATTGGTCCTGTAGTTTTGCTGCACCCCGGCATAAAGAATTCCTGTAATGATCGTAATAATCACCATGGCCGTCGAGTAATTCAGGAAAAGAATTCTTTTCATAATCAAAAGGTTTAAATAAAGAATAAAACAATTTGAAAAAATTCAATTTAAGAGAAATTCATTTTACCCCCCGGATCATTGCTTCCAACGCTTCAATATGTTCGTTGAACGCTTTTTCGCCTGCCTTCGTAATAGAATAGGTAGTGTTGGTTTTTCTGCCTACAAATCCTTTATGGACTTTGATGTATCCATTGTCTTCAAGGTTTACGAGATGGGATGCAAGATTTCCATCCGTCAATTCCAACAATTGCTTAAGGTCGTTGAAATTAACCAGATCATTTACCGACAATACACTCATTACTCCCATGCGGATGCGGCTATCAAATACTTTGTTCAAATTTCCGATCGGATTCTTCATGACAAATGATTTTTGAAACAGGGGCCGGAATAGTTAATCATTTTCCTGTTTCCAGTCATATTTCCACCACATAATCAATCCATAAATAATATGAAGCAGACCGAAGCCAATGGCCCAGAGATACAGTGCCTCATTGGTATAATACATGCCTGCCAGTCCAAGCAGAATGTCAATCATGCCAACATAACGGATATCACCTAACGTATACTTGCTTGCATTCACGAGGGCAAGGCCATAGAAAATCAGGCAGGCTGGAGCAACAAATCGCCATTCATTTTTAGCATATAAAGCCATCACAAAAAAGCCGCCGGTAACCAGAGGTATGAGTAGGTTGATCAGGAGGTTCCTTGAACTCCGATCCCAAAGCGGCAGATTATTTTTCCTTGCTTTGCGCCAGGTAAAATAGAAAGCACTGGTCAGCGCCAGACTTAGAACGGATAGGGCCAGCAATACCAGCCTCCATTTCAATGGCTCCAGTTCCAGCTCCCCGGCAGCATAATTTTGCAACCATCCATGAGCGATATATGCTCCGCTCAAAGCACAAATGCCCGCACTGAGTCCACTCAATCCACTGAGCGAAATAAATCGGGAGGAGCGCTCCATGAGGCGCTTGATATCCTGCAGGGTTTCCAATGACTGATCTTGGCTATCCATAAAAGTACTTTGTATTGCAAAGTAAATACAAAAATGGGGATTTCCAAACATTGGCATAGCATTGTGTGTTTTCGAGTAACGAAGGCAACCCCTTTAACGTCCTTTTAGTAATTTTGACGATATGTACTTACTGCACTATTGCCAACGCAGGCTCTGGAGGATAGTACTGTTGTGTTCAGTGTGTTATTTTGGCAATGCTCAGACAAAAGTCCTGAAGGGGGTGATCCGCGACGAACATAGTGAAGAACGGATTCCTTTTGCGTCTATTCATTTCAGGAATTCAGGAGGAGGAAAACTGACTGATTCAGCAGGTAATTTTATTTTCCGATTTGATGGTTCCTGGCCAAAGGATACATTGGAAATCTCCTATGTAGGATACCTCAATTATAGTATTGTTTTTAATGATTCCCTTTTGCAGCGGGTATATAAGGACAGCCTCATCCTTAATATTTCGCTGGCAAGAGGAAAATATGAAAGTGAAGTCGTGGTCCGGCGGAAAGTGGATTTCGGGCTCCTCCTCTGGAAAAAAATTGTACGCAGGAAAGAGCGCAATGATCGCTACCGGTTTCAAAATTTTTCTTATGAGCTCTACAATAAGCTCGAGCTCGACCTAAATCATGTCAACAAGGAAAGGCTGGAGAAAATCAAATTGCTGAAACCCTTCAGTTTTGTGCTCGAGAATGTGGATACGACAGAAGGCCATCCATTCCTGCCTATTTTTCTTACGGAAACTTTATCGGACTATTATTACCAGAAGTCACCAGTCAAAAGGCGAGAAGTGATCCGGGCCAGCAAGACTATTGGACTGGACAATGAAAGCGTAAGCAAAATGCTGGGTGGCATGGACCAGAATGTGGATTTTTATAATAATTGGATCCCTGTCTTTGATAAACGGTTTGTGAGTCCTCTCAGCGACAATGGGGACGATTATTATCATTATAAGATCATTGACACACAATATGTGAGCGGCCGGAGGCTGATCCATCTTGTATTTACGCCAAAACATATCGGGCAAATGGTGTTTGAGGGCGACTGCTGGGTACATGATTCCAGTTTCGCTATTCAGAAAATGAATCTTCGGCTCGATGCCTCTTCAAATCTGAATTTTATCCAGGAATTGAGCCTGATCCAGGAATTTTCCATTGTTAACGATAGTGTGTGGTTCCTTACCAAGGATAAGTTCGTCATTGATGTTGCACCGCTCGGAAAATCAGGCGCTGATTTCATTGGAAGAAAAACAACAACATATCAGGATATTGTCATCAACGATACTTCTGTTACCAACCAGCTTGATAAGAACGCAATAAAAGAAGAAATCATCATAGCTCCGGGCGCAAGAGATAAACCTGATTCTTTTTGGGTGGATTCAAGGCATGTGGAACTGAATAAAAATGAAAAGGCGGTCTATCATATGATCGATACATTAATGAGCATGCCTTTATTTCACACTTATGCCAGATGGATCGATTTCATTTTTACAGGGTACATGAACATTGGTAAATTCCAGATCGGCCCCTGGTTCAACTGGATTTATGCCAATGAACTGCAGGGATTCAGGCTTCGGTTTGATTTAGGAACGAATCGTTTTTTCAGCAAAGATGTGATCCTCCATGGATACCTGGCCTATGGATTTGGTGACAAGACATTTCGGGGAGAGGCCGACGTGATGTATCTGTTCAAAAGAAATCCACGGTTTTCGATCTTCGCGATGTACCGGTATGACCTGGACTATAACCAGCAATACTATGATGAGATTACTTCAGACAATATCTTTTCATTGGCCGTGCGAAAACCGGGCGTACCAATCAAATTCCTGAACCTGCAGGAGGAGAAACTACAAATTTTCAAAGAATGGCATACCGGATTCTCTTTGACCCTTACGGGAGATCAAAAAGTATATAATCCCCTATTGAACCTGCCTCCAAAATCGATCTATGAAAATACAACAGGGCAGCCCCTGAACACTTTTGAATTGTCCGTTAACCTGCGTTTTGCCTACCTCGAGAAATTTTTTGAAACCACATTTAACAGAACCAGCCTGGGAAGTAAATATCCAATCATTGACCTGAAATACACCCAGGGCATCCCCGGTGTATTCAACAGCAGTTACAGCTATCGAAAGATTTCACTCAGTCTTTCCGATTACGTGAAAATACCTCCGTATGGAAGCATATACTATAACGTCTTTGCAGGAAAAACCACCGGGACACTGCCTTTCATGCTCCTGAATGTTCCGCCCGGGAATGAGACTTATTATTACAACAAATATGCACTAAGCCTGATGAATAAATACCAATACCTGCTTGACCGCTTTCTGGGATTTAATTTCGAACACAATATCGGAAATGGGCTCTTTCGATTCATTCCCATCACAAGGAAATTGAAATTTCGACAATTCTGGAATGCGAAACTCATCATGGGCAGTGCGAGCCAGGCGAATGTAGATTACAATCAATCCTCCGACTATACATTTGATTATCTCAATGGACAACCATACATTGAGCTGGGTACAGGTATAGACAATATATTCAAGGTCCTGCGGCTGGACTTTATATGGAGGGTATCTCCCCGTCCGTTGCCATCCAATGCGCAGCAAAGATTCGGGATATTCTGGAGTTTCAAACTTGCTTTTTGAGATGACTTCTAAAAAATGCTTGTTCCTAATTTCCCCCAACGCTTTTTATGAATTAAATTTCCATAATTTAATGTACTTAAAATGTTTATCGGGCCTGGCGCTTGCGAATTTTCAAGTCCCCGAAGGCACTTGAGATCATTTCAATAAACCAAACAACCATCATGAATGCTTTTCTTGGAGAACTTATTGGAACGGGTTTGTTAATTACTTTGGGAGACGGCGTTGTCGCAAATGTTGTACTCAGCAAAACCAAGGGACACAATTCCGGCTGGATCGTGATTACCTTCGGATGGGCCATGGCCGTATATACCGGCGTTTTTTTTGCCGCACCTTATAGCACAGCTCATTTAAATCCTGCTGTAAGCATCGGGCTTGCAGTGGCTGGAAAGTTCGACTGGGCACTGGTTCCCTCTTATATCCTTGCCCAATTCCTGGGTGCGATGATTGGCTCCGGGATTGTCTGGCTTGCCTATCGCCAGCACTTTGAACAAACCGATAACGCAGATGGAAAGCTTGCCGTCTTCTGTACGCATCCGGCCATCAGAAGTTCAATGAATAATCTCATCACTGAAATGATCGGCACCTTCGTGCTTGTTTTTGGCGCATTATTTATTCTCGGACCCACCATAAAAATTAATGGCGCCGACGGAAATCTGGGACTGGGTGCCGTTGGGGCTTTGCCCGTTGCTTTGCTTGTCTTAGCCATAGGCCTTTCACTTGGGGGTCCAACAGGATATGCCATCAATCCAGCCAGAGACCTCGGTCCGCGACTAATGCATTTTTTTCTTCCAATCCCAAATAAGCGGGACAGTGATTGGAGTTATGCATGGGTACCCGTTATCGGACCGGTCCTTGGCGCCGTGATTGCATCACTCGTATTCAGACTTCTTTGATTTTATCATCCTTCAAGCTAAATCTTGTCCATGGCCTGCAATATCAAATGGCAGGCCCTAATGATTTCCTTGTCTGAAATAATGAGCGGAGGAGCAATGCGCATGCATTGGGGTGCAAATAAAAACCAGTCGGTCAGCAAACCCGCTTCTATGCAGTGATCAATGATTTTTTTATTGATTTCAGGAGTAGAGAATTCGATAGCAATCAACAATCCCATGGATCGGATCGCTTTTATTTCTGAATGAACCAATAATTTTCTGAATAATTTTTCTTTTCTATAAACTTCGGCTATCCATGTGCCAGCCAGCAACGCCTTCATGGAGGCAAGGCCGGCAGCGCAGGAAACGGGGTGCCCCCCGAATGTTGTAATATGGCCCAACACAGGATGATTGGTAAGCGCCAGCATCAGGTTGCGGCTCGCAATAAAAGCACCCAGGGGCATGCCGCCGCCAAGCGCCTTGCCTAAAAGGAGGATATCCGGGACGATGCCAAGTTGTTCAAATGCCCAGAGTGAACCGGTGCGCCCGAATCCGGACTGAATTTCATCTATGATAAGCAAAACGCCGTGCTTATCGCATTTTCTCCGGAGTTCCCTGATCCATGCTAACGATGGAGGATAAACGCCTCGTTCAGCCTGAACAGATTCAATCAAGACCGCGGCCGTCTTTTCCGTAACCTGGTTCAAAGATCCAAGGTCATTGTATTCCAGGTGGAGTATATCCGGCAACAAGGGTCTGAATGCATTTCGCCAGTATTCATCGCCAATCATACTCAGGGCTCCCTGAGTTGAACCATGATATGAATGGTTAAAGGCAATAAACTGGGTGCGCCCGCTGGCTCTTTTTGCCAACTTCATGGCGCCTTCTGTGGCTTCGGCGCCTGAATTTGTGAAATAAACAGAATCCAGGGACGGAGGAAGATGCTTTGTTAACAATCCTGCATACTCAACCTGGGGTGACTGGATTAATTCGCCATAGACAAGTAAATGGAGGTATTGGTCGGCCTGGTTCTTAATGGCTTCAACCACCGCCGGATGCCTGTGGCCCATATTGGAGACGCTGATTCCGCCTATCAGGTCAAGAAATTCCCTGCCATCCGCGCCGTAAAGGATCATGCCCTCCGCCCTGGAAATCTCAAGACCCAGGGGTGCCGGAGAGGTTTGAGCGATGTGCCTGAAGAATAATTCTCTTTGATTCATCAATCCAATCTTGATTCTCCCAGGTTCTGGGAAAATTTGTATCATTGCGAAGGTAGACACTCAGATGCAGAACCGTTAAATATTCAAATATGCCAGTCATTCTTCCAGTAAAGGGCGTGTTTCCCAAAATGGGCAAAAATTGTTTTCTAGCTCCAAATGCAACAGTAGTTGGTGATGTGGTCATGGGAGATGATTGCAGCGTGTGGTTCAATACCGTGATCAGAGGAGATGTCAACAGCATCCGGATTGGAAATAAAGTGAATGTGCAGGATGGCGCGGTTTTGCATTGTACATATCTAAAAACTACAACTACAATCGGCAATAATGTATCCATTGGACACAATGCCATTGTGCATGGATGCAAGATTCATGACAATGTGCTGATCGGAATGGGTTCGATCATTATGGATAATGCAGAGATTGGGAGTAATTCCATCATTGCAGCGGGCGCTGTTGTGTTGGAAGGAACAAAAATTGAACCCGGAGTAATTTATGGAGGCGTGCCTGCTCAGAAAATAAAGGATGTTCCCCAGGATCTGATCAGTGGGCAAATCGATCGGATTGCAAATAACTACATTGAATATGCCAGCTGGTTTAAGGACCAGAAATAGATGTCGGATGACTCATGACAGATGACCGTTGGTAAATGGCTGTCTGCCATTATCATTTAGAGTCTGAATCTTTCCAAAAATCGTCGAATTCCCTCTGTTCATCGAAATCGCGCTCCTCTGCTTGTAATTCCTGGAAAATATTTGTAGGTTTAAATCGTTTAATCAGTATCCCATGAAGAGAGGTCTTACCATAAAGATTATGCTGGCTTTCGCGCTGATAAGCATTGCTTTCAGTGCCTGCAGTCCCAAATATGGATGCCCGGCCAATGGTAGAAATGTAGGGGCCGAGCGGATCCTGAGCGGCGAAAAACTACCAAAAGCACCAAAATTTAAAGCATAAGAACCCTATTATAAAACCTAAATCCGCACACTATGAGCCTCACTTTACGCACCGATTTCGGTTGTACCGAAGCAGTTATTGATGACGATTGTGGCCTGAAGCGTTTCTATGAAGTGGCCAACATTCTTTCCGATGATCTGGACATCAATTTTACCCAAAAGACAGACGATTTTGATTCTTTGATGTGGGATTTTATTTTCAAGGGACATATTCTCACCCTGCACTACAATATTTACACGGGAATTTCTATTTATCCGCGTAAGTTCAGGGAAGCTCCGAGAAAAGACAATGACGCAGTAGTAGAAGTGGCCAAGTTTCTTGAAAATAAACTGATGGTCAATATGGCAAGAAAATATATGTCTTAAGATCAATATATTTTCTCATCGATTGAATCAAGGATCTTGCAATAACTGATGTAACGGTCTTCAAAAATTTCGCCCTCGCTGAGGGCTTTTTTTATTGCACAACCCGGCTCTGTGAGATGGAGGCAATTATTGAACTGGCAATCCCCCAGCCTATCGCGCATTTCGGGAAAATAATGGCCCAGTTCCTGCCTGGGGATATCCACAATGCCAAATTCTCTGATGCCTGGCGTGTCGATGAGCTGACCTCCATTTGGCAGATCAAACATTTCTGCAAAGGTCGTTGTATGCATCCCTTTTCCACTCCAATCGCTCACTCCATGTGTTTTCAATTGCCTGGTTGGGAGGATGGCATTAATCAATGAAGATTTTCCAACGCCGGAATGGCCGCTGATCAGGCTTACTTTGTCCTTTAACAGGCCCCTAATTTGTTCCAGGCCCATTTGTCCGACAATGCTAATGAGCATTAACTTATAACCAATGGATGAATACATTTCCTGCCATGCTTCATATCTTTCCATTTCTTTTTTACCATAGATATCCGATTTATTCAGGATAATCACGGCAGGTATATGATAGGCTTCCGACGTAACGAGGAACCGATCGATGAATCCCTGTGAGGTTTTGGGATCCTTTAGCGTCGCCAACAAGATGGTGAGGTCAATATTTGCTGCGATAATATTGTGTTGAAATCTATTGGATGGAGACTGCCGGATGATATAATTTTTTCGGTCTTGGATGTCTGTGATAATGGCTGATTTTTCTGCAATGTCTTCTACCTCCATATCCACCAGGTCGCCAACCGCCAATGGATTGGAGCTAGTAAAGCCATCTATCTTGAGGGTACCGCGAAGGCGGCCATTCCAAAATTCCTGTTCTTTTGTTTTTATAATATACCAGGAACCGGTCGATTTATATACTATGCCATTCATTGGTTTCCAGGCTTTATGTTTGGACAGGGAAATTCCCATTCCCGTGGTGCTATGGAAATTTTCTAAAAATAGTGAACCTGAGCAAATATTCAACAAAGATCAGAATGGCTGCGGCCAAAGCAAAGGGGAAGAATTGTTCACTATATCTTTTCAGGGTGGTGATCTCAATTTTGGTTTTTTCAAGCTGGTCAATTTCCCTGTATATCGAACTCAGGCTCTCGTTGTCTTTTGCACGAAAATATTTTCCGCCTGTTTCTTTGGCAATTTGCGTGAGCAGCTTCTCATCAATGCTTACTTTTTCTTTTTGGATAATCACACCGCCCGCCGTCTGGATCGGCATAGGAGCAAAACCTTCTGTACCCACGCCAACCGTGTAGACCCTGACTCCAACTGATTTGGCAATTTCTTTGGCTGTATTGGGATCAATCAGCCCTCCATTATTTTCTCCGTCAGTTAAAAGGATAATTACTTTGCTCCGCGACTGAGATGATCGCAATCTTTCCACACTGGTCGCCAGCCCTGATCCGATCGCGGTTCCATCTTCCAGCAGTCCACTTTCCACACTAAAAAGTTGATTTTTTAAGACTGACCGGTCTGTAGTGAGTGGTGACATGGTAAAACTCTCGCCAGAAAAAATGACCAGCCCGATCCTATCTGTGGGTCTGCCATCAATAAAATCAGATGCTACTTTCTTAGCCGCTTCCATTCTATTTGGAGAAAAGTCCTGAGCCAGCATGGAACCGCTGATGTCCAGGCAAAGGACAATATCTATGCCCTCCCCATTGGTGAGTTCTTCATCATTTCTTAACTGGGGTCTTGCCAAAGCCAGGATGAGGGCTATGATGGCCAATACCCTTGCGCCAAAAGGGATGTGTCTGAACGAATTTCTCCAGGAAGCTGAACCTGCAAAATTCTTCAAAGAAGAAACCATGATCGTGGCCTGGCGTCTTTTTTTAGAATACCAAAAAAACATGAGGGGTATCAAAAGCAATAATCCAAAAACTGCCGGATACGCAAACCTGATATGTTGAAGCCACTGGTACAGCACTATTGTTCCATTTCGTTTAGAAGGTTTACAGAGGATTCTATGATGTCAAAATTCTGCTCATTGCTGATCCGATCGGGAAGATATTTTGCAAATTTCACAAAATCGCTCATGCGCAAAGCACTCGAGAGCTGGGAAAATTGGTTTTGAGAAATATTCAGGTGCCGCAATTGAATAATAAGTTCCTCATTTGTTTTTTCAAGGGAAGACATCTGCAATTTGCGAAGGACAAATAATCGCAGAATATCATTCAGCTTTGTATAGTACAATTTAACTTGTCCTTGTTCGGGGAGCTTTTCCTTTTTCAGTTCATCTAGTGACTTCATGGCTTCGTCATAGGGACTTAATTTTGACAGAATTTCTGCTTTTGCCTGAGTGATTGTCACTGGTCTTCCCAGGAAATATATTAATGCAGCAAGTGAGACCAGGCTTATCCCGGAAATAATCCAGATAAGGTATTTTAGATTGGGATTCTCAATATTGATAATATCCTTGATATCATGGTAGTCTTTTTGGGGATCGAATGCTGAATACCCTACTTCCACAGCGATTGAATCAGTGGCCAGTTTCCTGTCTCCTGCTTCCAGCATCAATTGTGGAATATATTGTGAACCAGAGTCGAAACTTGTAATAACCAGTTTCTGATGAAAGACTTTCTGGTCTCCGGATACGACTGAATCGAGAGTTCCTTTATCTATGATTTCAAAGTGAGGAATCGAATCCAAGGGGAACCAATTGATCCCTGAACCTACTGGAGCATGCACTTCAAGGGAGAATTGAATTGGTTCTCCAATAAGTATGTTATTCCTGTCTACGGATGCCTTGGTTGTAAAACCATCCTGCGCGAAAGCACAAGGGGTCATCATCATCATAGCCAGTACGAATAGAATATGTAATGTGGGTGGTTTCATGAATCAGGATGGACGATTTCTTCCAACGAAAAATTTCTGCAAAATCTTAACATAATCTTCGTCTGTCCGCATATGGAGCAGGTCACAGCCCGCTTTTACGAAAATATCCTTGCATTTTTCGGTGAATGAAAAAAATGCCTGCTGGTAATTTGAGCGCACCAGGTAGTCATTGGTATCCACCCATTGGATCTGACCAGTCTCAGCGTCTTCAATTTCCAGCAGTCCTGCTTCGGGCAATGCCATGTCCATCTTATCATACATTTTTATTCCAATCACGTCATGTTTCTTACCTGCGACCTTCAATGCATCTTCGAAACGTTCGTCCAGGAAATCGCTGAGGATAAAAGAAATACTTTTTTGCCGTGTGGAATTATTGAAGAAACGAATGGCTTCTGAAATATTTGTCCGCTTGTTCCTGGGTTTTGCAGTCAGCAATTCCCTGACGATATACAGAACATGGTTCCTTCCTTTTTTAGGGGGAATGTATTTTTCAATTTTATCGCTGAAGAAAATAACTCCGACTTTGTCATTATTGTTAATGGCTGAAAATGCCAGCACCGCGCAGATTTCCGCGATCAGGTCTTTTTTCCTGGCGTGCACGGTTCCAAATAATGAACTTGCACTCACATCAATTAGCAGCATGACTGTTAGCTCCCGCTCTTCTTCGAATAGTTTGCTGAATGGATGATTGAACCTGGCAGAAACGTTCCAGTCAATAAACCGGATATCGTCACCAGCCGCGTACTCACGCACTTCCCGGAAACTCATTCCACGGCCTTTAAAGGCACTATGGTATTCTCCCGTGAATAAGTGCCTGGTCAGGCGCTTGCTCCTGATTTCGAGCTCGCGGACTTTTTTTATTATATCGGCTGTTGTGAGCATGGTGTTCGATGACCGTTGGCCGTTGGTCGTTGGTCGTTGACCGTTAGTTATTTACTTAAGTTTCGATTTCTTTAAATAGTTTATTAGCCCATTTAATACTTGCAAATTCTTATCTATCAGCATCAGGGCTTCATTGGAATTTTTCTGATCTATCATTGATTCCATCATAGAGATTTGAATCAAGGTTTCTATTTCATAAAATGATCCTCTTGCAATATGCAGGAATTGAATTGTGTCTCTCTTATATTATCTTCCAATTCCTTCGGCAATATTACATGGAACAGATATTGATGCTCTTTTCAGTTGAGAAATAATCGAATACATTTCTTCTTTAGGGAATTTTCGTGTTATCCGGTAAATCTCAGTTACCAATCGCATAGCAATTTTCCATGCATCTAAGTCTTTATAATTGGACAAATCAAAAGGTTTAATATCTCATAGTCGGTCAACGATCAACGACCAACGGCCAACGAATCTCCGTCATCCGTCATCAAGCAACTGTCAACTCTCCTTAAGGTACCACGATCGCTTTCAGCACATCATCAATGACATGTTCTACGTTCACATTTTCTGCTTCTGCCTCGTAGGTCAGGCCAATGCGGTGGCGCAACACGTCCCTGGAAATGGTTCTTACATCTTCTGGGATCACATAGCCTCTTCTATTTAGGAAAGCATTGGCTTTGGCAGCAAGGGCCAGGTTAATGCTCGCCCTCGGTGATCCGCCATATGCAATCAGGGGTTTGAGTTTTTCCAATTTGTATTTATCAGGTGTTCGTGTGGCAAAAACAATGTCAAGAATATAATGCTCAATTTTTTCGTCCATATATATTTGTCTGGTTAGATCCCTTGCCTGCAGGATTTCCTGCATCGAAACAACCTGCTCGACTGAAGGCAAAACGTTTCCCTGAACATTTTGGCGAATGATGAGTTGTTCCTCCTGCTTGCTAGGATAGTCCACAATAACCTTCATGATAAAGCGGTCCTGCTGCGCTTCTGGCAGCGGATAGGTCCCTTCCTGTTCCAATGGATTTTGGGTAGCAAGCACCAGAAATGGTTCCTCCAGTTTGTAGCTGGAATCTCCAAGTGTTACCTGTCTTTCCTGCATCGCCTCCAACAACGCGCTTTGGACTTTTGCCGGCGCACGGTTGATCTCGTCTGCAAGGACAAAATTTGCAAAAATCGGCCCTTTGCGAACATAAAACTCACTCTTCTGCTGGTTGTAAATCATTGTTCCAATCACATCTGCTGGCAGGAGGTCGGGTGTAAATTGAATGCGGCTGAACTTGCCATGAATTGCCTGGGAGAGGGATTTTATTGTAAGTGTTTTGGCTAATCCTGGCACTCCTTCCAGCAATACATGACCATTGCTCAGTAAACCGATCAGCAGTCGGTCCAACATGTATTGCTGGCCCACAATAACCCGCCCTATCTCATCTCTTAACCGGTCGATGAAAGAGCACTGGTACTGTATTTTTTCATTAAGTTGCCTAATGTCTTCGGCCGTATATAGCATAAAATTTATTATTATTGCAAAATACGAATAGGGTCCAAGTTTATGGCAGATTGGAGGAATAATTTGTTTAAGAAAGGATTAACAGAATTCAGATCACAATATGGAATTTACAACGTTTAAAAAATGCTAAAACTAGTTTTATGAAGAGAATGTCCCGTACAACATGGCTGGTCATCGGTATTGTTGCAATGACCTTTGCTTTCATTTCATGCAGTAAGGATACCAGTAGTACCAACAATGGAAGTGCAATAACAAAGGAAAATATCGCAGGATCCTATATGCTGACAGCAGCGACAGGATCGGTTCCTGGTGTACCCCCTCAAAATGTCTATGATTCTATTCCTCCCTGCCAGCGGGATGATATTTATAAGCTCAATCTTGACTATTCGATGGATTATGTTGATGCGGGCACCAAATGTGTACCTCCCGGAGATGGTGTGTCTACATGGTCGCTGAGCGGTACCACCAAAATTATTATCGGTACTGATACAGCTACCATCCAAAGTTTCAATGGGAAAACGCTGGTCGTTAGTTCTGTCGTAACTATAGTGGGGATTCCAGTTACTACCACGGACACGTTTACAAAACAGTAAGGCCATTGAAGTGGATGGTTGGCGGGAATTCGTTGGCCGTTGACCGTTGGCAGGTATCCGTTGAATGTTGGCCGTTGATTGTTGTTCGGTTTCGATGGGTCTAATCGATCAGAGGCCCCTCAAACCAAAATTTTCATTACTATACTCCGGGTTTTTTCGAAGTTATTCACAGAAACTTTATTCCATTTTCAAAAATCTCCTTCAAGGAATAAGGCGGTAATGATGGACGGAAAGTACATTAGCATGAAGAAATTGCTCATCAAGCCTATTCTACCATCGGTCAACTGTCAATGACCAACGGCCCTTATGCCAAATACTTCCCCACAATCGGCACTCTTCTTCCAATGCCAAACGCCTTGCAACTCACGCGGATGATCGGGCAGAATTGGTTGCGCTTATATTCATTCATGTTGACCAGTTTCAGAACTCGTCTAACAAGTCCTTCTTCAATGCCCAGATCCATGATTTCCTTTGGGCCCAGCCTGCGTTCGATATAGTAATAGAGCACTTTATCGAGCAGGTCATATTCGGGGAGGCTGTCGCTGTCCTTCTGCCCAGGTCTCAATTCGGCAGAAGGTGGTTTTTGCATAATATTCACAGGTATGATTTCCCGTTCCAGATTCAAATATTTTGCCAGTGCGTAAACCTGCATTTTATATACATCGCCCAATACGCTGAGGCCACCGGCCATGTCACCGTAAAGGGTTCCATAGCCTGTCGACAATTCACTTTTGTTTGAAGTATTCAGTAAGATATAGCCAAACTTATTGGCGAGGGACATCAGCAGGTTTCCCCTGATCCTGCTTTGCATATTTTCTTCTGCAAGGCCAAAAGGGAGATCTTTGAAAATGGGCCTTAAGGAAGAATTGAAAGATTCATAAATATCGTTTATCTGAATGATATCATAAGGATTGCCCAGGTTCGCAGATAATTTGACCGCATCATCAACAGAATGGGAACTGGAAAATGGTGATGGCATTAATACTGCACGTACGTTTTCTTTTCCGAGTGCCTCCACAGACAGCGCAAGGGTCACTGCGCTGTCAATTCCTCCACTGCTTCCCAGAATTGCGTTGGAGAATCCCATTTTCCTAAAATAGTCACGGATACCAAGAATTAAGGCTTGTTTGATTTCAAAAATATTTTTATCAGCGGTCAGATAGGCAATGATCTTTTCCGGATCGTTGTTTTTTGATACACGCATTTCTTTATCAAAGACGGTTGTCGGAGAAATTTCGCTGACTGTTGGTCGTTGGTCGGCGGTCGGTTTCGGATTATTCAAATTCTTTCTATTCCGCAATTCCAGTCGATCAACGGTCAACGGCCAACGATCAACTTTCAATTGCCCGGGGCCATCACTCATCTCAATCATTTCATAATCTTCTTCAAAATATTTCATTTCCCGAACGATCCTGCCACTCGCATCATAAACCAGGCTGCCACCATCAAAAACGATTTCAGTTTGGGAACCTACTGCGTTGCAATAACAAATCGGCAATTTGTACTTCAACACATTGGCCCGGATGATTTCCTTTCGGTCTTCGTCATGATCATAGTCGAAAGGCGAAGCGGAAATATTTATCATAAGGTCAGGACCCTGGTCTATTAATTTATCCATGGGGCATACCCTGTATAATGGATTATCACCCAGGTTCCAGATATCTTCACAAATAGTCAATGCAATTCTTTTGCCTTTGAAAGAATGCAATTCCCATTCATATGCGGGTTCAAAGTATCTGTATTCGTCAAATACATCATAATTTGGCAGGCAAGTCTTATGCGATTTGCCAAGAATCTCTCCATTATAAAGGAACCAAGCAGCATTGAATAAATCCTTTCCCGCTCGAACCGGATTCCTCGCCGGGCTGCCTACAATCACACCGATGCCATGAGATTCCTTTCGGATTGTATCCAGAGAAGCATAACATTTGCTTATAAAATCGTCGAATTCGAGGAAATCGCGCGGAGGATATCCGCAAATGGCCAATTCGGAAAATATGACCAGGTCCGCTCCATCCTGCTTTGCCTTATGAATGCCTTTTATGATTTTTTCCGAATTGCCGTCAAAATTGCCAATATGATAATTCTGTTGGACGAGTGCAATTTTCATGGTACAAATTTACGCCAATGTGCCTGATTGTGAAAGATCGCGAAGGGAGATCAAAAAGAATGGAAAATCGGCACTAATTTGCCGTATTCAACGTTGATATGCACATGAAAAAAAATGCAATGTTCTTTGGCCTTCTGGTATTGATGGCTTCTTGCAGAAGCGGGAAACATACCCCTGACATTTCAGGCATTCATATTGAACTTAAAGTGGAGAGATTTGACGAGGCATTCTTTGCGATGGATACAACCAATATTCAACGAAGTTTGTTCACCCTCAACCAGCGTTTTCCCTATTTCACGAATGATTTCATGGTGAATATCCTTGGCACGACTCCGTTGAGTGATACCAGCCAAATTGCATTCAGGGCGGCACGCGTATTTTTGACCAGCTATCTGCCTGTTAAAGATTCGATTGAACTTGAATTCAAAAATATAGATTGGCTGGAAAAAGAACTTCGGAGCAGCTTTGCGTATATCAAATATCATTTCCCCAATTACTTGCTGCCTCCGAAAGTAGTTAGTTTTATTGGACCCTTTGATGCACCTGCAGCAGCCATGACCCGATTCACGCTGGCGATTGGATTGCAATTGTATGCAGGGAAGGATTTTTCATTTTACAAGAGTGCACAAGGACAAGTGTTATACCCTGCATATATTTCCAGGAGGTTCGAGCCTCAATACATCAGCTCCAATTGCATGAAAGCCATTGCAGAAGACATGTATCCTGATACAAGCAGCAGTCGCCCTCTGATTGAGCAAATGATTGAAAAGGGAAAATACTGGTGGCTGATCAATCAATTCATGCCGGATGCATCGGACAGTCTTATCACCGGTTTCACAGAGCGTCAATTGAAATGGTGCAGTGAAAATGAGGGGCAGATCTGGAACCTTTTATTGCAATCTGATATTTTCACTATTGATCAGGATTTCATAAAGAATTTTTTGGGAGATAGTCCGCATACCCAGGGCATGCCTGATTCATCGCCCGGAAATATTGGACAATGGGTGGGATGGCAGATCGTTAAGAAATATCTCGAAAAAAATCCTTCCATAAGTGCGAAAGAATTGATGCAAACCAATTCAAGGACAATTTTTGATGCTGCGAAGTATAAGCCGAAATAGGAGTTGGCAGTTGACAGTTGGTAGTTGGCAGAAAAAACTTTTTCCCAATACGATTTTGTACAAAAGGCTGCCAACTGTCATCTGTCAACTGCCAACTATTATCTCTCAACGCTTGATCTTAGTTCTCAACAAAGCCCTTGCATCCTGTAGATCAGGGAGGTTTTTGAATGCGTCTTTCGGGACGAGGAAAAAAGATCGGCTGTTAAAATACAAGTGAAAAAAATATGGACTCTCGAGAAAACTGCTGAAGTCTTTCCATTGCCAGGCCTGGGCACCTCTTTCCGTTTGGAGAATAATTTCATTTTCTTCCAGGTCCATGCTGAAATGATCAAGAAATGTTTTTGATTTCCTGTAAATGGTGGATGGCAGAATCTTCCAAAATGTGATAAGCAGCAAAAACCACAAAAGTGAAAAAATCAGGAAGGAAAGAGGTTGAATCTTGTGCATGTAAACCAGGACTGCAGAAAGGATCGTAAATACATTCACGAGGATGAGCAGAATCTTGATTTCTGGTCTGGTGATGAAATGATATCTCAATGCCTGTAATACCTGTTTTTTCTCATACCCGAAATATATGGTCATCCGAAAAAATTAGGCAGCAAAAATAAGCATTAATTGCACTGTGCTCAAGATTTAGTGATTTGGATGTGCATCCCTTAGACTCCATCCCAGTTGTTCCTGGCCAATGGCCCATTCCCCTTTCTTTTCTCCCTTGCCATCAAGAAATTCCGCCAATAATTTACGATTCCCAGGCGGCCCCGAAACTGTGATCCTCGTAAAATTCTGCACTTCGACCAATGTGCCCGGCACCCGTGCGGGATTATTTAATTCAATTCCCCGAACATGACTGATACCGCTTGTCAGTGGGGAGGAAGTGATATCATAAAGTGTATAATTTCCAGGCCTTGCCGCAAAAACGACTTCACTATGGTGTCTGTCCCCCGTTAGGAAGATAACCCCTTTAATTTTTTGAATATCGAGAAAGTTCATTAGCTCTTCAAATTCTGCGGGATAATGGTCAAGTCCTTCTGCTGTGCCATTGAGTTGATTGAGTACCTGGCTGCCTACGACGATGAGTTTGAAAGTGGCTTCACTGGTAGCCAAAGCATTCTTCAGCCAATTCAATTGTTTTCGACCGAAAAAATGTTTTTCCGGATTTGGTTTTCCGTTGACACTATCCAGGAGTTTATCTGAGCTTCGGAAATAGCGGTCATCTGTAAGAAAGAAATCCACATCGCTATAAGCGTACTGCGTATAAGTGCCCTCCCCATCCTGTCCAAATGAAGGGTTCCCCCAATAATGCATGAAAACCTGCCGCGATGAATCCTTGAGAATATAAGATCCATCGGCGTCATCCGGGCCATAATCGTGATCATCCCAAATGGCGTAGTGAGGCATGGATTTCCAAAATGCCTGCATGATGGGCAATCTTCTGTCATGGCTGGCACGGTACCAGAGTCCCCAGGTGCTTGAATAATCAACTTCCCTTGTATACCAATTGTCGCCAAGCCAAATCATGAAAGATGCCGAGGTGCCAGCCATGGTTCCGAAAATGGATGAATCTGCGCCATAGGGTTTGCCGGGCCGATCATACCTGGATTCATTGAAATAAGCGCAGCTGCCTGTCAGAAAGGTAAAATCGGGTGCAGGTTTTCTCCATTGCCAGAGACCTTTTGTACTGAATTCGCCTTTGACTAAGGATGGAATTTCATTCAGGATAAAATCGAATGCATAAGTAGAATTGATATCCAATCCTCCGATTTCAATTTTGATCGGATTAAATTCTTTGCCCAATAAGCCGGAATATTTCTGCAGGATTTGTTTTGAAGGTTCGTTTTTTTTCCAGTAGCGAATAGCTGCTTTTTTGACTGTGGGAGACAATTCGAGCCAGATGGTGGCGGTTCTGAGTTCAATTTGGCCGAGCATTGGTCCGGATACAACCAGGTTGTCTGAATTGCGCTGAGCCAAAGCTTGGAGGAGGAAGGCATGAAAACAAACAATCAACAATGTTCTTTGATAGGCCTGCATAATATGCAAGATAAAAAAGAAGATTGTCGATTGTAATTATTGTAAGAAGGGAAGGCCCTTAGCGCATGTCACGGCATTTGCTGTAATGGTGTGAAGCCGCTTCATAGGGAGTCACAGAACGGCTACAAGAATACAGGAACGAAATCAAAATTACAAGAGCAAGGATTTTTTTCATGGTTTTCAATTTAGGTTACGAATACATATAACGGGTACGGGCCCATAAAAATTGTTGCTATTCATACTCAATTTCCTTGCCAATCGAAAATGTACGATGCCATTTTCGTAGAAATCCCAAGCAGAGAATCAATGATTTAGGAGTATACCCTGACGGGGTTTATAGCCCTGTCAGGATTTGAATCGCTGACAGGGTCAAAGCCATAGTTTCGTTCAATATCTTGCTGGATTTAGTCGATTGACCACTGTCCCAAATTGATCCAATGGCGGTTTGACTCATGGAATTCAAGAAAGGGTAATTCGCCTCCAAAGCATTCCCATATCCATTCATAATTCACAATGGAATGACCTTTTTCCAGGATCTTCTGATAGGAAGAATATGGCCATTTTCTGAAATCTCTAATTAATCCATGATGTTGCGCATTGGCATGGATACAAAATATGGTCCATTCCAGATGGGGATGGCAAACCTCACATCGCCGGAATGGTGTCACGAAAAGCCCACCACGTCGATGATACATCTTGTTAAAAGCCTGCGCATAGGCATTGAGGAAATGTCGGAATTGAGATGAATAGCGAATTTCTGCCCTGTTTTCATCCTTCGAAGGATTCAAAATTTTGAAATCCTTTACATAGATCAAAAGATTGAATTGATTCTTTAAGAGACAATAGGCAAGCGTGTCGGCAACATAGTGCGTATATTCATGATATTTTCTTAGGAAGTAATAGTAGTTTTTTTCTTGCCTGAAAATATGCTCCCCATTGATGCCCTGGTGGAATATATGATAAAATTTTCCCTGAACAATTGGTTCAAATACTTGCATAATTATTCAGAAAATTAAGAAAGGCGAAGAGGCTTTCATAGCGTAAAATGACCCTGACAGGGCTTTAAGCCCCGACAGGGTCCACTCTAAAAACAAAAAAGCCGCTTATAGAAATAAGCAGCTTTGAAGTTTAAGTAAAACCGTCCAAGGTTATCTTTCGCCCTTCATTCAATAAGTCAATAAAGGGACTCATATTTTTAGCTACAGCCCATGCTGTTTCCGCAGTTCAGACATTTATAGCAAGTGCCACTCCGGATAGTGATATGACCGCAGGTATTGCAGGCAGGAGCATCACTCTGCATACTTTTCGCCGCCGCATTGACTGCATCCATTCCATTGTCCACTTTAGAAGGCGTTGGCCTCTGTGATTTTGCCTGCTGCGCCGCCGCTGGATTTGCTGATGCCACTACCCTCACATCACTTAATTCGGGCGTTTTTTTTTCGTACTCTAAAGAAGTGGGAATTTCATCCCAATCATCCCTGCCGGTATTTAAAACTTCTGGTTTGTCAAGCACGTGTACGAGATCAGTTCTTCCCAGGTATTCATATGCAAGGGCACGGAAAATAAAGTCAACAATGGATGTCGTGCTCTTAATGTTGGGATGATCTACCATTCCGGAAGGTTCAAATCGGGTAAACACAAACTTCTCTACAAATTCTTCCAGTGGAACACCATATTGAAGGCCGATTGAAATGGCAATGGCAAAACAATTCAGCATGCTTCGCATGGTTGCACCTTCCTTGGCCATATCAATAAAGATTTCTCCGACAGTCTTATCCGAATATTCTCCGGTGCGAAGGAAAATCGCCTGCCCATTGATCTTTGCCTTCTGAGTAAATCCGCGGCGCTTCGCAGGAAGGGTTCTTCTCTCTACAATGGTTGCCAACTTGCGCTTAAGCTTGGTATCAGGCGAAGACTGTACCCTCTTTTGAACCTCTTCCAACAAATCATCCACGGTTAGCTTGCTCATGTCAACAATATTTGAACCCAATACCGGTTCACCCGTTCCACTTGCTTCACCATTATCCGTTTCCTCTGTTTTCTTTTTCTTATCTGATTTATTGCTGAGAGGTTGAGATAATTTGGATCCATCGCGATAGAGCGCACAGGCTTTTAGCGCCAGTTGCCAGCTGAGCAAATAAGCATCAGCAATCTCTTCCACGCTCGCCTCATTTGGCAGATTAATTGTTTTGGAGATGGCACCACTGATAAATGGCTGCACCGCACCCATCATTCGTATATGTCCATGCGCATGAATAAAACGTTCTCCTTTCTTTCCACATTTATTAGCACAATCAAACACTTGCAAATGCTCTTCTTTCAGTAAGGGGGCACCTTCAATCGTCATGGTCCCGCAGATATAATCGTTGGCTTCCTCTATTTCCGAATCAGAAAATCCCAAAGCCTCCAGCAGGTTCCATTCCAGGTTGAAATATTGAGCAGGTTTGAATCCCAGCCTTTGCAAACATTCTTCTCCCAATGAATACACATTAAATACAAAACCAATTTCAAAGGCAGAAGCAACAGCGGCATCGAGTTTCTTGATCTCCTCAGCAATAAATCCCTTTTCACTTAAAGTCTGATGGTTGACATGCGGGGCCCCTGCAAATGTGCCCGCTCCCACTGCATATTTTATTATGGCATCAATTTCTTTGGGTGAATAGTTGAGATTTCTTAACGCAGCAGGAACCGACTGGTTAATGATTTTGAAATAGCCTCCCCCACTGAGTTTCTTAAACTTGACAAGTGCAAAATCAGGTTCTACTCCGGTCGTGTCACAGTCCATTACAAGCCCAATCGTTCCTGTTGGTGCAATGACTGTGGATTGCGCATTGCGGTAACCATATTTTTCACCGAGCTGCACAGCTTCGTCCCAGGCCTTGGTAGCCGCAGTGAGCAGGTAATCGGGGCAATATTTTGCCTTAATCCCCTGGGGCTTTATCTGAAGCTGTTCATACTCATCCGCATCATAGGCCGCAAGGCGATGGTTGCGCATCACCCGAAGCATCGCTTCCTTGTTTTCATTGAATTTCGGAAAAGGTCCTAAGGCGCCCGACATTTCTGCGGAAGTCTTGTATGAAATGCCGGTCATGATCGCAGTGATCGCCGCCCCAATGCCCCGCGCTTCTTCGCTGTCATAAGGAATACCCATCACCATGAGCATGGATCCAAGATTCGCATATCCCAGACCGAGAGTCCGGTACTCGTAGGATAACTGGGCGACTTCTTTGGAAGGGAACTGGGCCATCAGGACTGAAATTTCAAGCACAACAGTCCATAGGCGACAGGTGTATTCAAATCCTTCGACGTCAAAATCATTTGACGATTCATCAAAGAATCGGCGAAGATTGATGGAAGCCAGGTTGCAGGCCGTGTTGTCCAGGAACATGTATTCGGAGCAAGGGTTGGAAGCCCGGATGCGGCCACCTTCAGGGCACGTATGCCACTCATTGATGGTGGTGTCGTATTGGGTACCCGGGTCAGCACAACGCCATGCTGCATACGCAATCTGGTTCCAAACTTCTTTTGATGGAACTTTCTTCATTACTCTTCCGTCCATTCTTCCTCTCAATTCCCAATCCTCACCCTTTTCGAGCTTTTCGAAAAAGGAATTGGGAATGCGGATGGAATTATTAGAATTTTGTCCACTGACGGTTTTATAAGCCTCTCCTTCATAATCACTGGGATATCCGGCAGCAATCAACGCCCCCACTTTCTTCTCTTCCTCCACTTTCCAGTTAATGAATTCCATCACTTCGGGATGATCCAGATCCAGGCAAACCATCTTGGCCGCCCTGCGCGTGGTTCCGCCCGATTTAATGGCTCCAGCTGCCCGATCGCCAATTTTCAGGAAACTCATCAGCCCACTGGAAGTGCCACCTCCACTGAGTTTTTCGCTTTCACCCCGGATGGTTGAGAAATTGGTTCCGACACCGGAACCATATTTAAATATCCTGGCTTCCCGAACCCAGAGATCCATGATGCCGCCATCATTGACCAGGTCATCTTCAACACTAAGTATAAAGCATGCATGCGGCTGGGGACGTTCATAGGCCGAAGTAGATTTCTTTAGCAGGCCATCCTCTGCATCCACGAAATAATGTCCCTGTGGCTTTCCCTTGATTCCGTAGCTTTCGTGCAACCCGGTATTAAACCATTGCGGACTGTTCGGTGCGCAAGACTGGTTAAGCATTCCGTAGGCAAGTTCCTCATAGAAAATCTGGGCATCCATTTCTGAAGCAAAATAACCGTACCGTTCTCCCCAGACCCGCCAACAATTGGCCATCCTGTGAACAACCTGTTTCACGGAGGTTTCCCTTCCCAGGGACCCATCAGGCTGAGGTACTCCGGCTTTTCGGAAATATTTTTGCGCAAGAATATCAGTGGCAATCTGACTCCATTGCCTCGGAACCTCTACATTATTCATTTCAAACACCACTTCCCCGGAAGGGTTCCTGATAACGGAACTACGGTAGTCATATTCGAACTGGCTGAAAACATCCACGCCGTTCCGGGTGAAGCGACGGGTAAACTGCAAGCCCTTTTCAGAATGCCTGTTATTTGTCATAAGATGGATAATCTCTTTATAAGGTTAGTAATCGCTTTTTGTCTGTTAAGTAATTGTTATGGAGAAGACGAAAGTATTTTTTCGTTTTGATATTTCCGATCCAGAGATATCCACCAATTGTGGAAAAAAGAGGTGCATAAATCTTGAAGTGTAGACTGCCATTGAGTTCCTGAATTTATGCACAGGCAAAGCTTTGATGTTTGAGGAATTTTTTTTGGAAGTGCAGGAAAAAAAAATTACCCGTAAAGCTGAAGGCCGAATGCGGGACGCTAAACGCTGAACACTTAACGCTTAACGCCTAATACCAGACTCCAAATTTTAAGGAATTTGTTCCGATGAAGCAAGTTACCCCGAAGATCCTATTTCAGCGCCGAGGTTTTCAGGTCAGTTTGCCTGCCCCAACATTTAGCGTTGAATATTGACTTTGTACAATGGGCGTTCAGCATTCAGTGTTCCGCATTAAGCATTGCATTCAGCATTCTGCGTTCAGCGTTTAGCGTCATGCGTTCAACGTTCCCGTCCCCCAACTAAATTCCCTAAACCGCGAAACTTTTTGCATTTTTGTAAAGCTTCAACCAAAATCAATGAGAGAAACCATATATCAGTCGCTGTTGGCAAAGAAGAAAGAAGGCCAGAAGGCATTTGCCGTATTGATTGATCCGGACAAAGTGAATGCAGCAAAGATTGATGAAATCACCGGACTCTCTATACAAGCAGGGGTCGATTACCTTCTGGTGGGTGGAAGCCTGGTCATTTCCAATCAACTGGATGAAGTCGTAAAGCAAATAAAAAAGAATTGCTCAATACCGGTGATACTTTTTCCCGGTACACCTTCACAGATTTCCAGGTATGCTGATGGGTTATTATATCTTTCCCTGATCTCCGGTCGCAACCCGGAATTACTCATCGGCCAGCATGTGATTTCCGCCCCATTTGTCAGGCAAACCGGCCTGGAGATCATTTCGACAGGATATATCGTCATTGACGGAGGGGCACCCACCACGGTCTCCTATATCAGCAACGCAACGCCGGTTCCCTCAGACAAAAATGAAATCGCCATGTGCACTGCCATGGCAGGAGAAATGCTAGGGATGAAACTCATTTATATGGATGCCGGTAGCGGTGCGAAGAAAGCAGTGAGCGAGGAGATGATTTCTCTTGTACACAAATGCACAGAAATACCCCTTGTTGTGGGAGGGGGAATAAAGGATCCCGAAAAAGCCTATAGGAATTGCAAAGCGGGCGCCGACATGATTGTCGTTGGCAATGCCATCGAAAAGGACAGCACACTAGTCAGGGAAATTGCAAGTGCTATCCATAGCACACCGGTAAAAGCCTGAAGGACGGAATGGCCAGCACTGCCCCCCACGAGATTTTAACCAAGCTTTGCTTGTATCTCTTAAAATTTTGCACTAAATTCGCTGTTGATTTGAAAAATTGACTTTCTTTGTATGGTTAAAAATTTTCAGGTCAATTATATCTAAACAGAAATGAAAAAAAACTCACCCATATCACTACTCTCAAAAGTGGTATTGCACGCCTTCAATAAGCGTGGGTTTTTTGTAACGCACCCAAGCGTTATTTTTTGTGTTCGCCCCATCCCCTTTTGGGTACGACGTTGATAGACTCATACCATAGTGTCCCCTGTTATATCGGAACTATGCTTCCCGTCAAAATACGGATCCCAGTTTTTATCAATGAATTTCTCATTGACTTTTATATACCTTATTCACAACAAATCAATGGAAAACGAACAACAAACATTTCAAATACTCGTAGCAAACGATACCCACCAGGATTTCGCGCAGATCATTTGCAATGAAATGGAATCCTCGGCCATGGCCAGAGGAACCGGCATTGCGAAACGCAGTCCTGAATATATTAAAGAAAAGATGTGCGAAGGGAAGGCCGTAATTGCATTTACCAAAGATGGCATTTGGGCCGGCTTCTGCTATATTGAAACCTGGAGCCATGGTGGATATGTTGCCAATTCCGGCTTAATTGTATCACCCCCTTTCAGAAAAAGCGGACTGGCCAAGAAGATAAAGAGAAAAATATTTGATTTAAGCAGGAAGCTCTATCCGGACGCGAAAATTTTTGGGTTGACGACGGGTCTCGCTGTTATGAAAATCAATTCAGAACTCGGATATGAACCCGTAACCTACTCCGAATTAACCCAGGATGAAGCATTTTGGGCAGGATGCAAAAGCTGCGTGAACTATGAGATCCTCATGAGCAAAGAGAGGAAAAACTGTATGTGCACTGCCATGCTTTATGATCCCAAAGAACACCAACAGCCTGAAGAAACTGCGCAGGACTTTTCTCTGCACAGTAAACTCTATGAACGTTTCATGAAAATCAAACAATGGAAATTGCTTAAGCCATTCATGAAAAAGGAAAAAGAGCCCGCAGGCGTGTCAAAACCTAAGTCCATTTTTCATCATTTTTTCAATTTTTGATCGCCGGGAATACCCTGCCAGATCCAAAATCGTTTTCTGAATTAAAATCATTTTGAAAACCATGAACAATAAGGCCGTACTTGCTTATAGCGGGGGACTGGATACCACTTTTTGCGCCATCTATCTCCAAAAAGTGAAGAACCTTGAAGTGCATGCGCTGACGGTTAACACCGGTGGATTTAGCAGGGAAGAAATCGTCCAGATTGAATCCAGGGCAAAGAGTCTGGGTGTGGCTTCGTTTACTTGCATTGATGTTACCCGCGAGTATTATGACAGTTGCATAAAGTACCTCATTTTCGGAAATATTCTGAAAAATGCGACCTATCCCTTAAGTGTAAGCGCTGAGCGCATGGTGCAGGCGATCGCTGTTGCAAAACACGTGCAAAAAACGGGCGCCGCCTTTGTGGTACACGGAAGTACAGGTGCAGGGAATGACCAGGTTAGATTTGATATGGTATTTCAAAGCATGCTTCCTGGAGTGGAGATCCTTACGCCTATCCGCGACCTCAGGTTGAGCCGTGCAGAAGAGATCGAGTTTTTGGAAAAACATGGCGTCCGGATAAATGCCGAAAAAGCAAAATACAGCATAAACAAAGGGCTTTGGGGCACATCAGTCGGAGGAAAAGAAACGCTGACTTCCAATGAATGGCTACCTGAAGATGCCTGGCCTACGCCATGCACAAGGAATGATATTGAAAACATAAGCATAGAATTTAAAAAGGGAGAACTTGTTAAAGTAAATAACCGGTCTTATACAAATCCTGTGGAAGCGATACAGGCTTTGCAAATACTAGCGCAACCTTTTGCTGTAGGACGGGATGTGCATGTGGGAGATACGATTATCGGAATTAAAGGCAGGGTCGGATTTGAAGCTGCTGCCCCCATGATTATTATTAAGGCCCATCACCTCCTGGAAAAACATGTGCTGACCAAATGGCAATTGTATTGGAAAGACCAACTCGGCACATGGTACGGAAACTGGCTGCACGAAGGCCAAATGCTGGATCCCACCATGCGCAATATTGAAAAATTCCTGGAGGATACGCAGACTACTGTGAGCGGGAAAGTATTTGTTACCCTACAGCCTTATCGGTTTATAGTGACAGGGATCGAAAGCGATCATGACCTCATGAGCAGCAAATTCGGATCCTATGGAGAAATGAACAAAGGATGGACTGGTGATGATGTGAAAGGATTTGCCAAAATATTTGGAAACCAGTCGGCCATTTTTCATAAAGTAAATAGCGATCAAAAATGAATATTGTTTCTCAGGCCCAGCCCCTCGCAAACTATGGTTGGGGGAAAGCGGCACAAGCTTGGAACCTGGTCGATGAAGAAAGTCTTTCGATTAAACTGGAACTAATGCCTGCTGGAGAAGAAGAAACTTTGCATTTTCACAGCCGTGCCCAGCAATTTTTTTTCATTTTAAAAGGTGCAGCCATATTTGAGATTGAAGGGGTTCAGACCCAAATGAAAGAACAGCAGGGAATCCATATCAGGCCAAAACAAAGGCATCGGATCATGAACAGGAGCAGCGGAGATTTGCAATTCATTTTGTGTTCCCAGCCATCCACCTCTGAAGACCGGATCAATTTGGAATCATATGACTAAAATAAATGTTGGTATCGTGGGGGCCGCCGGTTATACTGGTGGGGAGTTGATCAGGATCCTGATTAATCACCCGCAGGCCAGCATTGCATTCATGCATAGTCAGAGCAATGCGGGAAAAAAATTACATGAGGTGCATGCTGACCTCGTGGGTGAATCCGACCTGCACTTTAATGATGGCAAAATGCATTTTGACCAGATCGACATACTATTTCTTTGTCTGGGCCATGGAGAATCAAAGAAATTCCTGGAGTCAAATCCGATTCCTGGAAATCTAAAAGTGATAGACCTCGCACAGGATTTCCGCCTTCTGCACCATGGCCATCTTCCTACGATCAATGACCAACCTGTTGTGTATGGTTTGCCCGAGCTGAACAAAGACAAAATAAGGGCTGCCAGGCATATCGCCAATCCGGGATGTTTTGCTACAGCGATTCAATTGGGGCTGCTTCCTCTTGCCAAAGCGGGCCTGCTCGGAGAACTATATTCGACCGGCATTACCGGATCTACCGGAGCCGGGCAGGGTCTGAGTCCCACATCGCATTTCTCCTGGCGTGCAAATAATATCCAGGCATATAAAACATTGACACATCAGCACATCAGAGAAATCTATCAGTCCCTGCACCAATTGCAGGCTACTTTCCCATCATCGCCGGGTGCTGAAAAACCCGGAACAGGTGGATTGAATTTTGTTCCCTGGCGCGGCGATTTCACGAGGGGAATTTTCGTAAGCACTCAAATGAACTGTGAGCTGTCCGAAATCCAATTGCAATCATTATTCGAAAATTATTATAGGGATCATCCATTTACCATAATAAGCAGTGAACCCATTTCCCTAAAGCAGGTCGTAAATACGAATAAATGTGTAATTCAGTTTGAAAAAGTCGGAAACAAACTTGTAGTTCATTCTGCATTAGATAATTTGTTGAAGGGTGCTTCTGGCCAGGCCGTTCAGAACATGAATTTGCTTTTTGGTTTGGATGAAAAGGAAGGACTTCGATTGAAGGCGAATTACTTTTGACGCGGAACGCAAAACGCTGAACGCTTAACGCGGAACGCTAAACGTAGGATAATTAGTGATGAATGAAATAGACGAATGAAGGGTTATTAGGGATTACAGGAAATATGAAGTGTGGGTCAGGTCACATGAATTGGTATTGTTTGTTTATGGGCAATAGCCAAGGAATTTCCAATGGAGGAAAGATTTGGATTGACCAGTCAAATGAAAAGAGCGGCTTGTTCAATCCCACTGTTGGTCGTGGAAGGATGCGGAAGAAACACTGACAAGGACTTTGCCCATTTTTTAGACATGTCATTGGGCTCAGCCCGGGAATTGGAATATTGCTTATTATTAGCAAGGGATATGAAGATCCTAAAGGAGGAAACTTACTTAATGGGCAATGAAAGAATAAATGAAGTAAAAGCCAAATTAATAAACCTTATTAAGGCATTGCGCAAAGCAGAACGCCGAACGCTAAGCGCTAACGACTAAAAGCAGAATTCAATAAAATAAAATAATATAAAAAGACAAACCGAGCCGGCTCAGCGTTTTGCACTCAGCGTTAAGCGTTCGGCGTTGAGCGTTCAGCATAAAAATACAAATCATGAAACTATTCGACGTCTATCCAATCAATAAAATCGCCATCACCAAAGCCAAAGGTTCCTATGTATGGGATGAAAGCGGACAGCAATACCTTGACCTTTACGGTGGACATGCCGTCATTTCTATCGGCCACACCCATCCGCACTATGTACAGCGGATTACCGACCAGCTGAATAAAGTGGGATTCTATTCCAACTCCGTGATTATCCCCCTGCAGGAAGAACTGGCCGAAAAACTGGGCAGCATTTCAGGCAGGAGAGATTACCAGCTCTTTCTCTGCAATTCAGGTGCTGAAGCAAACGAAAATGCGCTCAAATTGGCATCCTTTCACAATGGAAGAAAAAAAATCATTGCATTCAAAAAATCATTCCATGGCAGGACCTCACTGGCAGTATCTGTAACGGATAACCCTTTCATCACTGCTCCGGTTAACCAAAACCCAAATGTCATCTTCCTTCCCTTGAACGATGAAGATTCGCTGGAAGCCTGTTTCAGGGCACAGGGGGACCAGATCTCATCCGTTATCGTCGAAGGCATTCAGGGTGTCGGAGGAATCTATGAAGCCTCCGCATCCTTCCTGAAGAAGATCAGGGCACTTTGTGATGAATACAATGCAATTTTCATCGCTGATAGCGTGCAATGCGGATATGGAAGAACAGGGAAATTTTTCTCTCACGACTGGGCCGGTGTTGATGCTGATATTTATTCCATGGCGAAGGGCATGGGCAATGGATTCCCGGTAGCAGGCATCATCATTACCCAAAGGATCCAGGCAAAACATTACCTGCTGGGAACAACTTTTGGCGGAAACCACCTGGCCTGCGCAGCTGCACTGGCTGTGTTGGAAGTAATCGAAAAAGAGAAACTGATGGAAAATGCCGCCTCTATCGGCAACTATCTTATCAGTGAATTAAAGGAAATACCAGAATTGAAAAATGTGCGCGGCAGAGGACTGATGATCGGATTTGATGTGACTGACGAACTAAAAGACCTGAGAAAGAACCTCCTTTTCAACCAGCATATTTTTACTGGGGAAGCAAAGCAAAATACGATACGGCTATTGCCTTCTTTGGCCCTTCGGAAAAAAGACGCTGATGAATTTTTGGATTCACTCAGAGAGGAAATCAATACCATGGCTGCATCCACAAATCTTATAAAAGAACAATGAGAAATTTCATTTCGGTCAGGGATGCCGACAACATCAATGCATTGGTAAATAAAGCGCTTGAATTCAAATCAAACCCTTTTAGGTTAAATGAATTGGGTAGAAATAAAAGAATTGGACTGCTCTTCCTGAATCCAAGCATGCGTACCCGGCTAAGCACCCAGGTGGCCGCACAAAACCTGGGCATGGAGCCGATCATTTTTAATGTGGATAAAGAAGGCTGGGCCCTGGAATTTGAAGAAGAGGCCATCATGAGCGGAAGCACTGTGGAACACGTGAAGGATGCCGCACCTATTTTCGGCAAATATTTTGACATTCTTTGCATCAGAACATTCCCCTCCCTCAAGAACAGGGAAGACGACTATAGTGAATTATATATTAACCAGATCCTAAAATATTCTGGAATTCCGGTAGTGAGTCTGGAAAGTGCTACCCTGCATCCGCTGCAAAGTCTTACCGATATCATTACCATCACCGAATGCCTCAGCGATGGATCACGTACATCCATAAGCGTAAATAAGAAACCAAAGATTGTACTTACCTGGGCACCTCATGTAAAACCACTTCCTCAGTGTGTGGCCAACAGCTTTTCGCAGTGGATCAATGCATGGGGGCAGGCAGAATTTGTAATCACACATCCGGAGGACTATGAATTAGATGAAAAATTCACGCAGGGAGCAACCATTTGCCTTGATCAACAAAAAGCCCTGGAGCACGCAGACTTCGTATACGTAAAGAACTGGAGCACTTACACTGATTACGGGAAAATATATTGCAATGACCCGGGATGGATGCTCACTGATAAAAAATTGCAGGGAACCAATAACGCAAGGATCATGCATTGCCTCCCCGTTCGAAGAAATGTGGAACTAAGTGACGAAGTGCTGGATGGTGCCAATAGTGTGGTTACCCAGCAAGCCGGCAACCGGGTATGGGCAGCACAGGCCGTATTAAGCGAGATCCTGGTTGATCTCGCCAATTCAAGAACCTGATTTAAGAAGAAATATTGTCCGACAATTCTGACCATAATGCTCCAACTTTTTCTACCCACAAATCTGGTAGCGGGGATATATTATACATTATCAAGATCGGAGGCAACATTATTGATGACGAACCCAAGCTGGATTCTTTTTTGAATGCATTTGCCTCTATTCAGGGGAAGAAAATGCTGATCCATGGAGGTGGGAAGAAGGCAACGCGATTGGCCGGAGATTTGGGAACAGAGCAGAAGATGATTGACGGGCGGAGAATTACAGATGAGAAAACACTGGAGATTGTAACCATGGTATACGCAGGTTCGATCAACAAGGGTATTGTTGCCAGGCTTCAGGCAAAACAGTGCGACGCCATTGGACTTTCAGGTGCTGATGGAAATCTGATTCTTGCACACAAGCGAAATCATCCCACCATTGATTATGGTTTTGCCGGCGATATTGACAGCGTTAATTCCCAATTGCTCAGCCAGTTTTTCAATTGGGGTCTTGTGCCTGTTATTTCTCCGATCACGCATGACAAGCAGGGCCAGCTCCTGAACACCAATGCTGACACCATCGCGCAGGAAATGGCCAAGGCACTTTGCCAGCAATTTTCAGTTCACCTGATTTACTCATTTGAAAAAAACGGTGTACTCCTTGACATCAATGATGAAAGATCAGTCATCGCTGAATTGAAACCAGGCTCTTACCAAAGCCTGAAATCAGAACAAAAGATTTTTGCCGGCATGATCCCTAAACTGGACAACGCTTTTGAAGCTCTCCGGCAGGGTGTAAAACAGGTCACTATTGGCAGGGCCGAACAATTACATGATCTCATAGCCCACAGGGCGGGCACAAATATTACACATGAATAGTTCAGAACTCCAAAATTTACAAGATAAAGCCATTGAATTGCTGAAGGAGCTCATCGCTACTCCATCTTTTTCAAAAGAAGAAAATGATACGGCAGAATTGATTTGCGCTTATTTTGAAACCAATGAAATCCCCTTCTCCAGGATCGGAAATAATGTATATGCAAAAAACAAATATTATGATCCTGCGAAGCAAAGCATTCTGCTGAATTCACATCATGATACTGTGCGGCCTAATAAAGCCTATACCAATGACCCTTTCCAGCCAATAGTAAAAGATGGAAAAATTTTTGGCCTCGGAAGTAATGATGCCGGGGGATGCCTCGTGAGCCTGATGGCTACCTTTTTGCATTTTTATAATGTAGAAAATCTAAACCACAATGTGGTGTTTGCAGCCAGTGCGGAAGAAGAAATCAGTGGGGTGAATGGAATTGAACTGGTGCTCCCCTATCTGGGACAGATTGATTTTGGCATCGTGGGTGAGCCTACCAAATTGGAAATGGCAGTGGCTGAACGCGGGCTGATGGTCATTGACTGCACGGCCATGGGCAGGGCCGGACACGCTGCACGAAATGAAGGAGAAAATGCTTTGTACAAAGCCATTGAAGACATTGAGTGGATCCGCAACTACCAATTCGAAAAAGTAAGTCCCCTGCTCGGCGAATCACGCATGAGCGTGACCGTGATAGAAACCGAGAACCGGCAACACAACGTGGTACCTTCTCAATGTAAATATGTGATCGACGTGCGGGTAAATGAGCTCTATAGTTTTGAGGAGATCCTGGAGGCACTTCGGAATAACCTGAAAAGCCAGTTCAAACCCAGAACCACCAGGATGAAGTCGACCTCCATTCCGCTGAATCATCCGCTCGTACAAGCCGGCATCGCACTTGGTCGCGGATATTTTGGGTCGCCGACCACTTCAGACAAGGCCCTAATGCCCTTTCCCGCATTGAAGATGGGTCCTGGCGATTCTGCCCGCAGTCATACCGCTGACGAATACATATATGCAGATGAAATCCGGGACGGGATTAAGACTTATATTGAATTGTTAAATAAGCTGGCATGAGGCAGAACGCTGAACGCAAAATGCAAGTCACCAAAGGCCAGAAACTGGCCTAAAATTGCATTTTTATTATCTAACAGCAATGAACAGACTATTTATAATCGCAGTATTTATTAGCTTTTTAAGTGCTGTTCAGGGTCAAACTTCTGCGTCAACCAAGATATTGGGCAGATGGTATTCAAAAAAAACTTACCATACAGTTCCTGTAAGGACACTGATATTTACAAAAGACAGCATTTTCAATGAAACTGTTTGGGGTTCTCTTGGAAATTTCACAATTATATCGAAATACTATTTTATAGACAGCGGTGTAATTGTTCTTAATGGAATAAAAAGTAAAATAATTTTTCTTGGAGAAAATAAATTGAAATTTTTGAACTTACAAAATGATTCGACTTCGGATTTATTGTATAAATTGAAGTTTATAAGACTATAGAATTCACTACTTTAATTTCCAAACCGGGGCCTGCCAAAAATTGACAATTTTTTGGATGATGCATAATGGATTAGCAGCCAGTATAATCAGCATAAAGAGCCAAATAAATGAATACTATTTTTATACGAAATTGAATTAAGCTACGATCGTATTAAGCGTTCCGCGTTCAGCCTTAAGCGTAAAATATGAAACTCTGGAATAAAGACAATACAGATACTTCAAAACTCATAGAAGAATTTACCGTTGGCAGAGATAAAGAATTTGATCTCTTGCTGGCAGTCTATGATGTCCAGGGTTCACTCGCGCATGCAGAGATGCTGTCTGAAGTTGGCTTGTTGAGCAAAGAGGATTGGAAACTTATTCAAAAAGAATTGTTGAATATCCTGCAAGAGATCATGGAAGGGAAATTTAAAATGGATGAGGCTGCTGAAGATATTCATTCGCAAATAGAATGGCTGCTGACCCAGCGGATCGGCGAAGCTGGGAAGAAGATACATAGCGGTCGGAGTCGAAATGATCAGGTCGCGTTGGATATCAAGCTATACCTGCGGGCCGAGATATCCTTGATCAGGGAAGAAGCAAAAAGCCTTTTCGATCTCTTACTTGTACAAAGTGAAAAATTCAAGGACAAATTATTTCCTGGTTACACACATCTCCAGGTCGCCATGCCATCTTCTTTCGGCCTGTGGTTTGGTGCCTATGCTGAAAGCCTTGTGGACGACCTCGAATTACTTGCCGCCGCATACCATGTCGTGAACAAAAATCCTCTGGGTAGCGGTGCCGGATACGGATCATCTTTCCCGCTGAACAGGACCATGACTACCAGGCTACTCAAATTTGAAACGCTCAATTATAATTCAGTTTATGCGCAGATGAGCCGGGGTAAATCAGAAAAAATAACAGCCATGGCCATGAGCAGCCTGGCAGCCACCATAGGAAAACTTTCCATGGATTGTACGCTCTACCTGAATCAGAATTTTAGCTTTATTTCATTCCCCGACACGCTGACAACCGGCAGCAGCATCATGCCACATAAAAAAAACCCCGATGTATTCGAATTGATCCGGGCCAAATCCAACCGCATCCAATCCACTCCCAATGAAATTACACTGCTGATCAATAACCTGCCTTCAGGATACCACCGCGACCTCCAATTGACCAAGGAAATCCTTTTCCCGGCCATTGAAGAACTCAAATCCTGTTTCCGGATGCTAAGACTTATGCTTTCTGAAATTGAGATCAGAGACAATATCCTGGATGAGGAAAAGTACAAATACATCTTCAGCGTCGATGCGGTGAACGAGCTGGTCAAGACAGGAATGTCATTCCGCGATGCATATAAGAAAATTGGTAACGATATCGACGTTGGAAAATTCAAGACCCCTGAAAATACCAGTCATGGAACCCATGAAGGAAGCATTGGAAATCTCTCAAATAAGTCCATTGCTGCTGAAATGGAAAAAGTATTGAAGAAATTTTCCTGACCCCTTCCTCAATCCGCTCCGGCTAAAAAATTATTTTGTGGTCCCAAAATCTTCAATTAAAAATCATAGCCATGTTAAAATCCATCTTTTTTTTCGCCGCCTTATCATTCATGGCAGGCAGCTCAACTGCCCTTGCGCAAGTCAACGACAAAGAACAAAAGGCAGCGGCTGAGGCTTCCGCCATGAAAAATCTCGTCGAATCACAGCACTATATGTTTTTGGCCCAAACCATGTTACCTCAAAGCGGACCGACACGTCCTATTTCCACACCATATGATCTTAGGATAAAGAACGACACCTTGAGCGCAGACTTGCCATATATGGGCAGAGCCTATTCATCAGATTATGGCAGTACAGACAATGCCCTTAATTTCAAGACTACAAGTTTTACATATACAAAGAAAGATGGCAAGAATGGAGGCTGGGACATCACCATTGTTCCCAAGGGTGTTCGAAACGTAAGTAAGATATTTTTAAAAATCACAAGCTCCGGCTTTGCCAGCTTATCGGTACAGAGCAATACACGCCAATCCATTTCTTATAACGGTTATATTCAGCCAATAAAATAGTGAAGGAATTTTAGAAATATTGAGCCCTGGTTTCCCTTTTATGCGATACGCCCCGCAGGGTTTTGTAGTTTAGAAATCAGTCTGACCAATATCAAGACGAAAAACTTTTCCTTCTGCGTTGATTGAGAATTTGAAATAGGTCGAAAAATCGCCCCAGGCCTCGGAATGAAATTGTCCGAATACATCAAGGCCATCATTTTCCACTTTGTCGATCCTTGTAAACCGCTCATGGCCGCAGGCTTCTTTTACAAATAGTTGAAAACTTCTTGGACTGCCATCGTCAAACAACTTTGCATCAGATGTGAAAGCGGACAGCCATTTTTTTACATCGCCCCGTTGCCAGGCTTCCACCGCGGATCTTACAGTTACATTTGTGAGTTTAGAAGTATCCACTTCGCAAGCATTTAAAAGATTTTGCAAAAATAGGTTTACCAGGGATTTTTATTTAAGTTCCTTTGCATCCACTCTTGTAGGTGCGTCTTTCCCGGAAATGATGGAAGAGGCCCCGATCGCAAAGGCCTTAATGATCTCCGCCATATTATCCATGTCAAGCGTCTCTATTTCATCGTCGACAGTATGGTAATATTTTTCCGAGTCCATTTTGGAAGTAGAAAAACTGCAGGCCGGTACACCTTGCCTTGCAAGTGTGGCATTATCAGAACGAAAAAACAATTGCTGTTCCGGATATGGATCAGGGTAGAAACTGAATTTTGATCCCTCCAGGTTCTTCTGCATGATCTTGCCCATATCCGTCCTTTCATAGCCAGTCATATAAGCTGAATTCCGGCCCCACTTACTTTCCGTGCCAATCATTTCAATATTGATCATCGCAACAGTCTGTGCCGGATTGAATTGCTTTGAAAAATACTGGGAACCAAATCCCCCGATTTCCTCGGCGGCAAATGTGGCAAAGATCAGGGTGCGTTCATTATTTCCAAATCGTGCAAAATATTTTGCGAGCATGATCACTGCGGTCGTTCCCGATGCATCATCATTGGCACCGTTGTAAATAGAATCTCCCTGTGCATTCGGTTTGCCAATACCAAGATGATCATAATGGGCAGAAAAAATAACAAATTCATTTTTCCTGCTTGTGCCGGGTAACAGTCCAACAACATTCGAAAGGGGAGATTCTGTGATTTGTGTTTTGATATGAACCTCAAATTTTGTGGGATCTGTTGCATTCAGCAGGAAAACGGTATTGTGTTTGGACTTGATCTGTTGCCCTTTCAGTCCATTGAGACGGGGGAAATTTTTTGAAAAACTCGTATCGACAATAACCAGGAAATTGGAATCTGCCTGCATATATTTGAACACTTCGCCCCTGAAATTATCTCCTGCTTTGATCCATATTTTTACATAACCTGACTGGTTGTTCACATTCAGCTCTTCTTGTGAAGTCAATGCAATTATATTTTTCGGATCGATGTCCTGGCCATCCACCTTTCCTTCGGATGAAAGCGTTTTTGCCTTGATCATGGTGAATTTCTGAAGAAAAGAATCATCCTGCCCTAAAGTTTTAATTCCTGCAGCTTTAAATTCACCTGCGATAAAATCTGCAGCTCTTTCCAATCCGGGCGAAAAACTTTTCCTTCCCTGCATTTCATCTGATGATAAGATTTTTTCAATTCTTTCCACCTCTTTTGCGTTGATAATGCCATCTATGTTTTGAGCAGAACAATGCGGGGATGAGTGGAGAAATAGAAACAATGCAAACAAAGAGAGGCCGGATTTGCCGAATTGCAAATGGTAGAATTTTCTCATACAATAAAAATTGGCTATTGCGGAGCTGCGAATATACTAAGCTGCAGGCCTCACAGACTCATCATCTCCTTAAACTTTACTGTTTGCCTTCTGCTGACCTCAATCTTTTCTCCCCCTTTCAGCTCAAGCAGCAGGCCTCCGTTAAAGTAGGGTTCAATCTTTTCAATCAGGCGAAGGTTAACAATATGTTTTCTATTGGCCCTGAAGAAGACCTTCTGGTCCAGCCTTTCTTCAAGGGAATTCAGTGATTTCAAAATAAGGGGTTTATTGGATCCGAAATATACCTTGGCATAATTCCCTACACTCTCAAAAAGCCTGATTTCAGACAATTTCACAAACCAGCATCGCTCGCCGTCTTTCACAAATACCTGGTCATGCTCATGCAGCAGGCTCCTGTTCACCGGGATTCCTTCTTCTGTCAGAATCTCCTTTTCATCATCCATATGCAATTTCTGGATCGCATCCGCGAGGCGCTTTGGCTCAACGGGCTTGAGCAAATAATCCAACGCATTCACTTCAAATGCCTTCAAGGCATGGTCATCATATGCGGTCGTGAAAATGACATCGGGGGATTTATCCAACTCGGCTAGCATGTCAAAACCAGTTTTACCCGGCATTTGAATGTCCAGGAAAATCAAGTCCGGATTCAGGCTATCGATTTTTTCTATGCCTTCATTGGCATTAGCGGCTTCGGCTATGACTTCAATCTCAGGAAAATCCTGCAGCAATTTTTTTAATTCATTCCTGGCCAGTCTTTCGTCATCAATAATTACGGCTTTGATCATATAGGTTTATTTGACAGAATCTACCGGAATCAAAACCGTTGCCTGAACGGTGTTGAACTGTATTTCCTGGATATCAAAATTGGCTTTCAATCCAAATAATAACTGCAGGCGGTTGCGGGTACTCGTTAGACCAAACCCGTCTTCATTTTGGGATTCATTCAGGTGGCCTGTATTCCTAATTTTCAGTTCGTGATAATTGTCTTTGAAATCAGAAATGATTTTTACTGTGCCGCCATTCATTTGTTTGCTGATGCCATGTTTAATGGCATTTTCAACCAGGGTTTGCAACATCATTGGTGGCACAGGCTGGTCAAGGGTATTCTCATCCACATCGTATTCCACTCTTAGCCGGTCTTCAAACCGGATATGTTCGAGGGCCAGGTAATCTTTCACAATATCCAATTCCTTTTCAAAGCTGACGGTCTCCTGCTTTTCAGTTTGCATGCTATTCCTCAGGATATTGCTCAGTTCCGTGATGGCCGTCCTCGCCCGAATCGGATTTTCATCCACCAATGCGCGAATACTATTTAGGGAATTAAAAATGAAATGGGGATTAATATGGGACTTAATTGTTTTTAATTCCAGCTCCTTCACAAGGGCCTCCAATTTCAAAGTGTCCACCTGCTGCTTTCGGCTCTTATCTATATAGTGATAGAAATAATAAATCAGAGTCCAGGGAAGAATAAACATCCCATAATCCAGGATATTGGCCATCAGCCTGGTAGTAAATCCTATCTTCTGTTTACTTTCAGAGAGGTTAAAAATCTCTACAAAGCCAATCCGTAGCAAACTGCTGGTGACACTCACGACAATGATCCCGATCAATAGCCTGGAAATTACTTTTTCAACTGGCAATAAAAGCCAGTTATTTCGCCTGATCACCTCCCTGAAAAGATGAGTAACGAAGATGCCGGAACAAACCACAAAAAAAAGCAAGGCCAGGTACTTGGGTGTTATTGAACGGCCAAAACTGTATGCGAAGAAAATCCAGTATAAGCCAATTGATCCCCACCCCGCCAGCTGACACCACCAATAGTACTTGGATATTTTCTTATGCATAGTCGAAAATCAATAAAAAACGGAATAAGCAAAAATAAAACTTTAGGCTCCGAAGAAGGGCCTCTTTTGTATTAATGGCCAAATAGGTAGTCCATCGGTCTATTGAGTTTCGTCGTTTGGAGGCAGAAAAGCCCTATTTGTCGAAGAATATCAGGTTTTGCTCGAGCCAGGGTCCAGCCTGAATCCCAGGCCCGGCCTATCTTTTCTTGTCTCAAATCCCCTAAAAAGCAGATAAATCAGTATTTTTGAGACCATTTAAAAGCGCCCAATGGATATCCCGCAGGGAACTTTATTGAAGACAATCAATTCTCCTGCCGACCTCAGAGCCCTGAACAGGGAACAATTGCAGCAGGTCGCAGACGAATTACGTCATTATATCATCGACGTTGTGAGCCTTCATGGGGGGCATTTCGGCGCAAGCCTGGGCGTCGTTGAATTGACAGTAGCGTTGCATTACGTATTCAATACGCCATACGATCAGTTGGTCTGGGACGTTGGCCACCAGGCCTATGGCCATAAGATACTCACCGGCCGCCGGGACATTTTTTCCACCAACAGGAAATACAAGGGACTGAGTGGCTTCCCAAAAAGGGGAGAGAGCGAGTACGACACTTTCGGTGTGGGCCATTCATCCACTTCAATCAGTGCTGCCCTGGGCATGGCGATGGCTGCCAGGTATAAGGGAGAGAAGGACAGGAAAGCCGTTGCGGTGATAGGCGACGGTGCTTTGACCGCCGGCCTGGCATTTGAAGGAATGAATCATGCCGGCGTTGCGGACGCAGATATGTTGATTGTTTTGAATGACAACTGCATGAGCATCGACCCCAACGTGGGTGCATTGAAGGAATACCTGACGGATATCACGACTTCCCAGACCTATAATAAACTCAAAGACGATATCTGGAAAGCGTTGGGCAAACTGCCTGTGGGTGGTCATTTTAGCCGTGAGATGGCAAGCAAGATTGAACACAGCATAAAAAGTTTCGTCAGCAAAAGCAGCAATCTCTTTGAAGCCCTCAAGCTTCGGTATTTCGGACCTATTGATGGGCATAATATGACCAAATTGGTGGATACCCTGAATGACCTGAAGAATATACCGGGTCCAAAATTGCTTCATATTATAACCGTCAAGGGCAAAGGCTATTCATTGGCTGAATCGGACCAAACCAAATGGCATGCCCCGGGATTGTTCGATAAGATTACGGGAGAAATCTATAAAAAGAAATTCGAAACCATACAACCGCCCAAATACCAGGATGTATTCGGCCATAGCATCATTGAACTGGCGGAAATGAATAAGAAAATATTTGGCATCACGCCGGCCATGCCAAGTGGCTCTTCCCTGAAATTCATGATGGAGAAAATGCCTGACAGGGCATTTGATGTGGGCATTTGCGAACAGCATGCAGTAACACTGAGCGCTGGTATGGCTACTCAGGGTATGAGACCATTTTGTAATATCTATTCCTCTTTCATGCAAAGGGCATATGACCAGGTGATCCATGATGTAGCCATCCAGGACCTGCCGGTTATTTTCTGCCTTGATCGTGCCGGACTTGTCGGAGAAGATGGACCAACCCATCATGGTGCATACGATATTCCTTATATGCGATGCGTTCCCAACATGATTGTGAGTGCACCCATGAATGAAAGTGAATTGAGGAACCTGATGTATACGGCCCAGCTGGATTCAACAACGCATCCCTTTGTGATTCGATATCCGCGTGGGGAAGGTGTTATGCCGGAATGGAGAACGCCCTTCCAGGAAATTGAAATCGGAAAAGGAAGGAGAATTAAGTCTGGTGAAGATATTGCCATCCTCTCCTATGGGCATCCCGGCAATTTTGCACAGACCGCCATCCGGGAATTGAGAACAGAAGGAATCGATCCTGCGCATTATGATATGCGATTTGTAAAACCCCTTGACGAAGAACTTCTTCATGAGGTATTTGCACAGTATAAAAAAATCATTACGGTCGAGGATGGCACACTGATAGGCGGCTTTGGAAGCGCCATTGTCGAATTTATGTCCAGCCATGGTTACTATGCCGAAATAAAAATGCTTGGAATCCCTGATAAAATCATTGAACATGGCTCTCTCAAAGAATTGCAGGCCGAAGCAGGATTCAATGCGGAAGCCATTGCACAGGCATCAAGATTCCTGATGCAAGAAAAAGTAAAGAGTAGAATTTTAAAATAGACACCACATCACTCTAGTGCAGATCCAGGATTTCAAAGCTCCAGGAAAATAGTCAGTTCTGCAATTAAATCATCTAAGTATTTCGACTGAGTCTTTGATTCTCCAATATCTCCGGGTTTTCTAAATCATTTCAAATGCCGAATCGAAGCGTGATCAAAACGATGTGACGCATTTTTTCATTCTCCCATAAAGGAAGTTGATCCATGCGCTGGAATACAATTCTATCCCATCTGCCTTTGTTTCTTTCTCAACTCCCGAAATCAAATAAGTCAAAACTGAACACCAACAACTGCGTAATATAAAGGAGGTAGAACGTTAATACTATTCCTGTGTTTGATGGCTTGAGCATTTCTACTAATCATAATTCTCACTTCTAGATTTGTATTGTTGAAGACTAGGAAGTGCAGCACTGTCCTCAGCATAAGCAGAAAATCTACAAATATCTCCATGTGGGTATCGCACCAGGTTTTCGAAAGGCGAACCCTTCAGAAAAATAGGCATATAATCTTTTCCAGTACGATCATACTATTGGAGGACCTTACTCTTTCTGGTAGATTTGATTGAATGCAATCACCGGGTATGCTAACTTTTTCACAAAACAATTTTATGTTTCCCATTTCTTCCTTATGGCAATAATTGTCAGCATAGAACCAAATTTTCCGCAATACAATACAATTCATTTGAATTCCCCCTTTCCGCGGATAGGGCTTTCTCTTCCGACATTCTATTGATGAACCAGCTCATCGTCCTTAATCTTCACCCTCAATATTAATTGCCGCTACTAAATCAGTTCAGCATTTCAAAAAGTATTTATGAAAAAGCTCCTCATGGCCTTATCTACAGTTGCCAGTTTGCTCCTGTTATCATCCATTTTATTGGTTGGTTGTAAGAAGGACATTACCGATCTGATCAATCTGCCTTCCAATCCCAGTGATACAAGTTTTGATGTTCCGGCATTTACAGCCATTGGCACGCCGGTTGGAAATCCGGTAACTAAAAACATTGGTCCGGATGGTGGATCAATTTCCAGCGATGACGGCATTATTCAATTGACTATTCCTGCAGGTGCATTATCGGCCAATACCGATATCACAATACAACCCATTACCAATGAATGTCCCGGAGGTATTGGGCTAGCTTATGATTTGTTACCAAATGGAACAAAATTTAAAATCCCTGTTACACTTATTTTCCATTATTCGGATGAGGATCTTGCTGGAACGGATCCATACCTTCTTTTTACTGCCTATCAGGATAGTATTTCTGAATGGCTGGCTGACATAATATATCGCGATATTGACACGGTTGCAAAAACCTTAACAAAAGACATAAAGCATTTCTCAGGACATGCAATAGGTTCGGGCGCCCAGCTAATAGGCGATCCAAATCGATTGCCAAAGGGTCAAATAAGTAATGTGAGGGCAGTTAACATAATAACCCCTCCATCTTCAACTCCAGGGGGGACGGGCGATGAGGTCGTTACCCTTGGTGTCTCTAAGCCTTTAACCAATGTAAAAGACTGGAAAATAAATGGAAAGTTAGGTGGCAGCACCACTGACGGAACGATCTCTGGAAATGAATCCAATGCAACTTATAAAGCACCAGCGTCTATTTCTGAGAAGAGGACGGTCAATGTTTCTGCTACATGTACGATTAGTTCCGCAGTATCACTGTATACTAAAGGGAAAAGAGTCAAAACGATAACAAACACAAACTCTTTCCCGGTGTTTGGGAAAATTACGCTCCTTCCCGGTTATACTTTTAATGTCAAGATTCTATATGAGGCATTTGGAACGAATGAGTGCATTATTGATCATTACACAGACTCAGCGAGTATGCAGATTGATATCGAAGACGATCAAGTAACCATTTCTAACATCTTAAATTATGCACCGGATACCAAACCAGCTTCAGGCCCAAATAAAGATGGATTGGAAACTTGCAATTGGCAAAAAGACCCAATAGGGAGCGTAAATATAGAAACTGTAACAGGCACTGTATCACCACTGGGAGATCTCCCACCTGGAGAGTTAAAGCTTGTACTGATCAATTGCGCTGGCATTGGATCTTTTCCCAGATGGGAAGTTGTAGCTATCGGTGTTCCGACGACTTTCACCGGTGGACAGACATTTCCATCTGTGCCACCTACATTCAAGTTTCATCTTACCGATGGGATTCAGACAAATACCTTTTCGACCCCTCCAAGTCAAACCGGGTATTCTAATGCAACGAAGATTACTATTGAGCGCATAAAGTAGTAGTAGATCATGAATAATTCCCCGTTGTTCAAGTTTTTTCAAAGAACGGCGGGTATAGTTCGAGGTTTTCACAAGTTGTTCGAGGTGTTCCAAAGGGACACCTCGAACAATTATCCCCGCCATTGTTGGTGTCCTGTCGATCTTATCAGTAATTGAAACCTGCTACTTCAACAACATTTACATGAATTACCCCCGAAGTTGTTGGTGTCTTGAATCCCGGCACTATGTGAGTCACTACTTAACACCAACGATGCCGTAAGCAAGAACAAATAATTCTGTATTTTTGAACTGAAAAGTCAGCGCATTATTGACACAACGCCGGTTTAGATCCAACGTTTGTGAAGTAAAAAGATGAAGGTTCCATTTTCTATGAAAATCTGACTACAAAAAGAATCTCAAAGATCCGGTTCCCATGCAACCAGACCATTTTCCAATCTCCATTCTTATATTTAATCAGGCACTTGGTCTGCCGCATAACAGGCACCCTCACCTGCCACTCCAATAAATTCTGATCTGGTTCATGCAAAGGAATGTCATCATATTCCTCCTGGCTCTTCTGTCATCATCAGAAGGCTCTTCGCAGCAATATCCCTTTGTGCATTATACTCCTAAAGAGGGTTTGGTGAATAATCGCGCGCGCTCGATGATTCAGGATAAGAGAGGGCTATTGTATATTTCCACTTTTGGCGGACTAAGCGTATATGATGGCTCCCGTTTTACAAATTACACCACAGAAGACGGTCTTTCAAGCGATCTCATAAATGAAGTCATTGAGCTGGGTGAAGATTCCTTATGGATCATCACGAACTCACCCAGGATGCAGCTCCTTGTCCATGGCGAACTGAAAGAGATGAAAACAAGGGATGATTTCTGTCCCATTATCAACAAAATGATCAAATCTTCGGATGGTTCCTTTTATGCGTTGGCAGACGAAGGACTATTTCAGTTCAGGGATAATATTTTCACAAAAATCAAAATAACGGATGATCATGGCAACGAGATGGGTAAATTCTTAGCAGAAGGATTTGAGTATAACAAGAAACTATTCCTGCTTACCGACCAGCATATTAATAAGTATCCGGGGCCTGGTCACCTTATCATTTTTGATTTAAAGGGCAAAACGACAACCGTTAAGTCAGACATTCAATTCTATTCCGTCACCCTGTCGCCCGCAGGCGAAATTATTGTATCAACAAAAAAGGGAACCAAGAAGCTGAATGAAAATGCTTTGCCCCAAAATAAGATTGAATTGACTTCTCTTGGCTTTCCTTTTGATGGAGCCGGGAAATATTTGGCAACCTATCTGTATTTCGACCGGTATGATAATTTATGGCTCGCGACATATGATGGCGTTTTAAGGATAGACCAGAAAGGCAATGAAACGCAGTTCACAACAGAAAATGGATTGCTTGTCAATCACAATGAATCCATTTTTCAGGACGCTGAAAATACCATGTGGTTTATGAATGGTGAGATCGGGATCAGCAAACTGGCAAGCCCCCAATTTCAGTTTTATTCGCAAATAAAGGCCGGATTCACAACTGAAGACATTTATGCAAACGAAGAGTCGGATTCAGTCTGGTTCCTCGATGCAGAACATGACAAGGTCCTGATCATGAGTGAAACTTCTCTAGGAGAATTTAAAATTAAGCATGACCCTGCCTATCCGCCATATAAGCTCGTTATTGCATCAGGTAAGACAAGCTACCTGACCGATATATACAATATCTACCAATTTAATAGTTCAGAAGGAACAACGCCTCCCCTTGAACGTCTTTATAATAATGCTGCGCAAATCCAAAACAAAGGCATCACCTGCATGCTCCCGGATGGTCATGGAAATCTTTTGGTTTTGTCGAATGAAATCATGGTTATTCTTCAGAACAGAAAAACGAATTCCTTCCAGTTAGGATATTTTAGTGATCAGTTTTCCCTCCTGCCTGATGGCCTCCTTTGGACCATTACGCGCGACAATAAATTATTTAAATTCCGCACCCATCCGGATCAGCCCGATCATTATTTTGAACTATTGAAAATATACGATAAGGAATTGCCCAAAATGCACCCAAGATCTTTAACGATTGACAAAAAAGGCAATCTGTGGATTGGGACCAGGAATGAAGGAATCTTTTGTTTCCATTTTAATGCTGATTCCATCTTTGTAAGCAACCAGATTACTATGAGGAGCGGATTATCTGACAACTTTGTTACTTTTCTGGATATCGACAATGAAGGTGCGATTTGGGCTTGCACCGCAGGGGGGTTGGATAAGATCCAGGAAGACAATGGTCATATCCAAATAGAAAATGTTACACGCAGTAAGAATATTTATCAATATGTCCACAAAGTACAAACCAGCAAATCGGGCGTGCACTGGGTGCGTACTGCATTTGGTGTGCTAAAAATCCCGTCTAATAATACAAATTCCAGTTATCGGACCCGGATGATGTTCAGAAAAATTTATGTAGGTAAAACCAAAGTTGAATCCCTGGACCGCCCGATGTCAATTTCATATAAAGAAAATAATCTGAGTGTATTCCTGGCATCTCCAAGTTATATAGATGAAAACCAGGTCAGGTTCAGCTACCTCCTGGAAGGCAGTGCCATGAAGGATTGGAGTGATCCCTCCAATCAGTCCGTGCTCAATCTTGTAGATCTTCCGCCCGGAAATTATAGGCTGAGGGCCAAAAGCATTTTTCTGAATGGGAGGTATCCGGATTCTGAAACAAACTACTCATTTGTCATATATCCGCCCTGGTGGCAAACCTGGTGGACCAGACTCATTGTCATCGGTGTTATACTTTTGGGCCTTACACTTGGAGTGCGTGGGTACTATCGCAGAAAATTGCAAAAGCAAGAGCTGGTACTGGAAAAGCATCGCGCCATTCAAATGGAGCGCACAAGAATAGCAACTGACATGCATGATGACCTTGGAACAGTATTGTCAAGGATTCTCTTTATAACAGAAAGTATCCGGAGAAAAAAGCCAGCTGACATAGAAATTCAGCCTGAAATCAGTAAGATCTCAAACTACAGTCATGAAATGATTGAGAAAATGGGTGAAATCGTTTGGGCCCTGAATGAAAAGAATGATACAGTCGCAGATCTAATTGCATTTACACGTTCTTACGCCGTGGAGTATTTGCAAAACCATGGTCTGGAGTATGAAGTAGAGGCGCCAGCTGATCTTCCACAATCTTTCATCAAAGGGGAAACCAGGCGTAATATTTTCCTATCTATAAAAGAATGCCTATTTAATATTGTCAAGCATGCCAGGGCAACTAAAATTAGCATTGTATTCGAGATCAGTGAGACTCTTCAAATCCTGATACGAGATGATGGTCGCGGAATTGACTGGCAAAATCTGAGACCGCATGCCAATGGGCTGAACAATATTAAACGAAGAATGGAATCTATAAAAGGGCAGGTTGAATTCACCAACGATCAGGGAACAAAGGTGAAAATGACGATCCCCCTGTCTGATAGTAGTTAATCAACGGCCGATCATCGACCATCGATCATCGACCAACCACCAACCACAGATACTAACTTTCGTTATATTGTTTTCACCTGCCCTAAAATCTACTTTTACTCATGCCGATTACTGTTGCCATCATAGAAGACCTTACCGAAATCAGGGAAGGCTTGAAAAGTTATATAGAATCGGATCTGGATTTTGAAATCTTATGTGTGGCTGATTCTGCAGAAGAAGCATTGGTGAGATTGCCCAGGCTTCTTCCGAATATTGTGGTCATGGATATCAATCTACCCGATATGAATGGTATTGAATGTGTCAGGTTGCTCAAAGAGGATTGTCCAAGTACCCAATTCATGATGTTTACGATCTATGAAAATGATGAGAAAGTATTTCAGGCATTGGAGGCTGGCGCTTCAGGTTACTTGCTAAAAAACTCCACACCGGAACAAATCTTAGAGGCTTTAAGAGAACTGCATCATGGTGGTTCGCCCATGAGCCCAAATATTGCGCGCAAGCTAGTCAATCTCTTCCGCGAAGAGCATAAGGGTCCGGGTCCTTCAAACCTGTTGGGCCGCCGCGAAAATGATATTTTGCAATTATTGTCTCAGGGGCTCCTCTACAAAGAAATAGCAAACAGGCTTTCCATCACCGTGGGTACGGTTAGGCAGCATATCCATAACATTTATGAAAAGCTGCATGTGCAAAACCGGACCGAAGCACTGAATAAAGCATTTAAAAAGTAAAAAGCCCGCCGTTGCTGGTGTCCCTTCGAGCCCAACTTTTAACAAAATATCATGGACCAACAACAGTTGTCTGCCTGACCGTGAAGGTGTTGGTGTTTTAAGTCCCCAAATAAAATAAGTGCGGAATGAACACCAGCAACGCCAAAAGGAATACTTAGCACTAATTCAAATTACAATCGATATTTGAATGCAACAATGGACCCATTCTATACTCAATAAAAAATGCGAATACCTGATCTCGAATAATTCTTCCGGATTAAGATCTATTCATTACTAAATGTATCCCCCTAGTCCTTCCTAAATTCCGATAATAAAAGGCATTCCCAAACGTTTTCCTATCACGTGCCATAGGCATGGCCCAGGTCAATAAATCCAATACCATGAAAAACCAGACAATCAGGAATTTGCTATTTACGCTATTGATACCATCCAGTCTTTTAAGTCAGCAGAATTCAATGGGATTCGGCGTGAAGGCCGGCATCAATTTCTCCAACGTAGTCAATGCCTCGCAAATTAATACCAGCAACCAGGCAGGATTTAATGCAGGGTTTATCATGGCACCAGCTTCCAAATCAGTCATTGGATCAAGGACAGAACTTCTATTTTCCCGGCAGGGTTACAATTACGCCACGGGTTCCAGTACGGGAGCAGTCAACCTGGATTATATCATGCTGGCCCAATTGATGTCTATTCGAATCACAAAATTCTTCGAGATCCAGGTCGGAGGACAGGCGGCTTACCTGGTGAGTGCCAAAGCCGACAATAGCAAGCAATATACCAGCAATAGCCAGGTCAACAGTGTGATCGAATTATATAACAGGTATGACTATGGATTTGCAGGAGGCATTGAATTTCGTCCCGTGAAAGGACTGCTTATAGGTGCGCGCTATAATATCAGCATTCCGGATCTTTACAAACAGCCATCCTTCTCGGCAACCGATTCTATACCTTCTTTCATGCCCAGTACGCCCACCATCAACTTAAAAAATAATCTGTTCCAACTTTACGCGGGGTTCCGGTTTTAATTTCAAATCACCCATTACCCCGCCCTGCTATTCTCTGTGGCTAAATAAAATTTGAAGGCATCCAATGCACAACTCGGGGCTTGGGCCCAGTTCACTTCACAGGTTGTGGGCAGGATCAGCAAGCAGTCTCCGGATCATGTATATTCATTTTCCCTGCTACCTTTTTTTGCCTTTTTGGCAGAATTTCATCCTTCACAATCCAACATGAATTATCAGTGCTTTCTTCGGGATTCCTTCAAGACTGCTTCGAGATTGTTTCGGGGTTCCTTCGAGCCTTCTTCGATAAGTTGTCGAAGAACCCTCGAAGAACCCTCGAAGAACTCTCGAAGCAGTCCCGAAGCGGCATCGAAGAAACATCGAACCAATATTGCAGCAAAAATTAAAATGTCCGCAAATGTAGGGCATGGATAGCTGCACTTAAACTGCTACATTTGCAGGCCCTGTGCTGTCTGGGTTGTTCGGCAGAACCACCCCGAACTTATAACCAGAATCGTCTTTAGAAGGCAATCGAAGATTCCCACCTGCAGACAAGAACTCAAATTTTTGAGCTCGTAGTTTTCCCAGCCTAACTTTCGTCATATTGATTTGACCTCTTCAGAAGAATAGCTTTGGAGAAACCTTTGACTATGTATTCTACTAATAGCTTCTTAAGGCTTGTTTCTATTTGCAGCTTCTTGATATTGATGTCTGCCTGCATGAAAACAGTTCCCCCATCTACAAGCAATAACAATAACAACCCAGGTGGAAATTCAAATGTCAATACGGTTCCCACCATTACACCTGTTGGCATCCCTATTGGTGATGTGGTTACCAAAACAATAGGATCTGCAGGCGGCTCCATAGTTTCAGATGATTCAGTCGTTGAATTGAATATACCCGCAGGCGCCTTAGCCTCAGACCAGGAAATCGGCATTCAATCTATTACAAATGAAACACCCAACGGGATCGGGTTTTCGTATCATCTTACTCCAGATGGTACTACATTTAAAATTCCAGTGACGTTGATTTTTCATTATGTAGATGTCCAATTAAATGGAATTGAGCCCTACCTTCTATTTGTTGCCTATCAGGATAGTTCAAATGCTTGGCAGGCAGATAGAATTCAACGAGATGTAGACACAACAAAAAAAACAGTAAGTCTTGAGATTGGACATTTTAGCGATTGGAGCCTTGGCGGAACTTTATCCATTGATGCCTATCCTAAAGAATACCAAGCCAATAATACTGGCCAAGCATCTGTCCGACTTGTATTAAATTCCGAACCTGCCAATACTCCTTCAGGTACAGGGCTTGAGGCAATTGTAGAAAACCTGGTTAATCCGAGTGAGGTTACGAACTGGGCTGTAAATTCGAAAATTGGCGGAAATAACACCCTGGGCACCATTGCCGCAAATGGAAATCCGACAAGCTATAAAGCTCCTGCCAATATTGAAAATAGCCAAAAGGTTGAAATTTCTACAATTTATCATGGCCTTGTCTCGAGGTATAATCATGGTATCCTTCAATTTAAAAATAAGGATTTCCCTCTGAAAACTTTTATTACGTTAGAACCTGAGATTATTAGGTTCTACCTTCACATTGAGCATAAGGATATCATTCATGGTGGACAAGAAAATACTTATTTGGATTATGCAGATATGGAAGTTGACGTAATCGGCAAAAACGCACAAATCCCTCCTGCCAGCATCACGAATCATCCTCCGACCATGAGTAATCCATCATACGGTATTGGGCAATGCACCGTACATTATTTGATTGAACAGTTCGGTAGTATTAATATTACCGGAGGCAACGGAGGAGTAGTGCAACTTGGATTTGATCCAAGACAAGTACATCTCGCATTAAATCAATCTGATTTGCACGACTATGGAGAAGACTTCGTGTGTAAACCAGACCATTCTACGGACTTTCACTTGAAAATACTTCCACGAATAGTGGATAAACCGTTAGAAGTCACTTTTTACCTGGATGCTCCAAATCTTCAAACCATACCAATAGACGATGCGAATCCGGATAATACTATAATAGTCACAGTAAGCCCTCTATAGAGAAGATTGAATTTGAATCAGAATCCACATTCCTGTTGTTCGAGTTGTTCAGAAGAACAAGCTCAAACAGCTTTTAGAATAGTACATAAAAAAGAGTCTATCCATTACTGTTAAACCTTCATCCTCTGTTGTTCGAGGTGATCCTGCACAGAACCTCGAACAACTTTATTTGTCATTCCGAGCGAAGCGAGGAATCAGGAATTTCAGCATTATACCCTTCCGCCGTTGGTGGTGTTCAGTCGGCGGTAGGGACACCAACAACTTTATGGAAATGCATGCGATTGTTGGTGGTGTGGCTGGTTTCGTTTATTGTTGGCCCCGATGGAATACCAACAACGGCGTGGGGACAGACTTTTGTAAAAATCGAATTCGGTACCGGGGTCTCATATAAATATGAATTGGAGCCGAAATAATCGGATTCTGCTGTTCGAAGTGTTCCGAAGAACAATCTCGAATCACTTCTTAGAACAGCATGTGAAAAAAGAGTCTATCCATTACTGTTAAACCTTCATCCTCAGCTGTTCGAGGTGGTCTGCATAATCACCTCGAACAGCTTTACTAGTTATTCCTCACTCCACTCGGAATGACAAACTATCCTTATCGCCTTTGCGTGAAAAAAAATCCCGCAAAATGCTCAGTCTTTCTATCTGACTTTCGTTCTATACCCCCGTTTCCCTCAATTGCTTACATTTAGTAAGTAATTAGTCATATGAACTTGCGCATCTCAAGGCTCTTCCTGATCTTTGTCTTCTCCTCTATTTTTCAATCCGGCATTGCACAGAAATTCAATCCCTATTACAATTTCAAGCACCTCAATGTCCAGAACGGGCTCATACAAAATATCGTCTACCATTTCCTGCAGGATAGCCGGGGCTATTTATGGATCGGAACCCGCAATGGCATTACCCTCTTTGATGGCATTCGCACCATCAATTTTCAGCATGAGGCAAATAACAAGAGATCCCTCGAAGGCAATTTCATCACCCGCATCATTGAAGATTCAAATCACGCTGTGTGGATCGGGAACGATGCGGGCATTGACCGGTACAATCCGGGAGATAATGACTTTACCCATTTTTCTATCCCTGCTCCAAATGGAAAGGAAGAAGATACCTACTGCGTCTTGCTGGGATTTGGTGCCAACTCAGAATTGTGGTTCATAGATACCAGGTCAAAGGCTCTAAAAATATTCAATACGAAATCAGGGCATTTCAGATCCGTGCATGCCACCGACGCGGTGGATGGTACCCTGCACTATGACTCCATTGCAGGAATGGTGCAAATCTGGACCTACCTCAGCATTGGGACGACAGAGATGGAATTTAATAAAAAAGATTCCCTGGTCCTGGAGAAGCAATTCTTTGGAGAGCAAAAAGAAAGCGGGCAACCCCCCCTGTTAATTTTTCACGTTTTTTCTCAAAATGATTCCACAGCATGGTTATCCACTGCAAAAGGCTTAATTGAATTGAATCCCCAGACAAGTGAATACAGGATCTACGACAAGATCAAAAATGATCCTGTGCCTGAGCTTCGCTATGCAGCCTTATCTCCCAAAGGACTGCTCTGGGTAGGGACGGGTGGGTCCGGCATATACACTTTTGATGTCCACACCAAAAAGTTCATCGACAATTTCAGGAATTATGCTTTAGATCCTTTCAGTATCTGCAGCAATAATATTGTTTCCCTTTATTTCGACCATGTAGGAAATATCTGGTGTGGGAGTTATGGTAGCGGCATCAGCTATGCAAACGTGGAAAATAATTTCTTTTCTAAGTCTCTGCCAAAAGAGGAGCTGGACCAATGGAAAAAAGAAAACAATATTTCCTGGATAGGAACAGACAAGCAGCAGAATACCTGGTGCATGATGCAGGATGTCCAGGGTTTTTGGCTGTTAGACTCTGCTTTACAGGTGAAATCTTTCCGATGGCCTGTGTTGGATAATGGCAAGCGATTTGTTGCAGCTGTTTACCAGCTTTTTTTTGAATCCAAAACCCTGGCCTGGTGCACCACCGACAGAGGGCTCTTCCAATATAACCCTGAGACCAATCGAATTAAACAAGTTAATTATCCCAAAATATCCGATGCACTTTTCGGAAGTTACTGGTCAAAAGTCATTTTACAACTCCATGACAGTTCAATCCTGTTCACTACATTCGGCGGTCTCTATCGCATTACCAAGAACCAGGGAAAATATTCCGTTCTTCCCTTTTCAAGCCTGAATGATCTTCCCTTTTCCAGCTTCGACATCATTTTTGAAGACCACGATCATCGGATCTATGTGAAAGATATTGGAGAGACTTTCTATATCCTCTCCCCCACGGATGCCAATTCCCACTATAAGCTCGAAAAGACCATCCAATTCAAACACGAAATTTTCCAGATTCAGGAATCTGATTCTAATCTTTATATGGGGACCAATGAAGGCCTATTTCTCCTTCATAAAGCAAACCTGTCAATTGAAAATTCACCTATCAATGCAGTCCTCCCGTTTGCAAGTATCAAGGACCTGCTCATTGAGAAAAATCTTATGTGGCTATTTGGCGAAAAAGGATTGTATTATTTCAATAGGAGTGAAAATACTGGCAGATTGTTTACCATTGAGGATGGTCTTCCCTCCAATGAATTTTCTGAATACTGTCTGCTTCGCACGGCTTCGGGGAATTTAATAGCGGGAACCAGCAATGGACTTGTTTCTTTTTCTCCCGGTAGATTGCAGGATACCGTTTACCCGCCCCGGGCGCAGATCAATAATATATTCGTCAATGATTCCACGAGCCCTTTTCTTCCAAATCCACAGGAAAGAACCAAGATCCTGTTGTCGCATGATCAAAATACTTTTTCATTTGACTTTTCCTGCATCAGTTTCCAGCACGCTGATGCATCCGAATACGAATACAAACTGGACAACTATGACGAAAAGTGGATCAGGAGCGGGACGACCCATTATACCCGCTATAGCAGAATTGCTCCTGGAAATTATGTATTCCATTTAAGGGTCCTCGATGCCAACGGGAAAATCAGTCCTTATACAAAAGCAATTGCCATAGAAATCAAGAAAGCATTTTGGCAAACGACCATTTTTAAATTACTACTTTTTACGCTCGCTGTCTTCTTCAGCTGGCTTCTGGTGAAATGGTATCTCAGGACAAGGATTCAAAAACAGCGCCTGGAATTTGAAAGGCAGCAGGCCATCGAAAAGGAAAGAACCCGGATCGCCACGGATATGCATGATGATTTGGGTGCAGGGCTTTCCCGGATCAAATTCCTTAGTGAAACCATCGGGCTGAAAAAACAAATGCAGCAGCCCATAGAGGAAGACATCAGCAGCATTGGCGAATACGCCAATGAGATGATCACCAAAATGGGTGAAATCGTCTGGGCCTTGAATGAAAAAAATGATTCCCTGAGTGACCTCCTTTCATACACACGTTCCTATGCGGCAGAATACCTGCTTCAAAGCGGGATAGAATGCAGCATTGATTCACCTTCTTCTTTTCCGACCATGTTCCTGAGCGGAGAGTTCAGGCGCAATATCTATTTAACCATCAAGGAAGCATTGCACAATATTGTAAAGCATTCGCAGGCCAAAAGAGTGGTGATAGAAATAAGAATTGAGAAAGATCTTTTCATAGCGATCCAGGACGACGGCATTGGGTTTGATCCCATCCATATCCGGCCATTCAGCAATGGATTGAATAATATGCAGAAGCGAATGAAAGAAATCGCCGGCACCATGCAAGTAATTCACCGTGCAGGAACAACCATAAACCTTTCGGCACCACTGGGCGTATAACTTTTATTCTATTGTCATATGGCTCGAATGCATTTACTTTCATCTTTATACGATGCCAATTACCTTAGCCATAGTTGAGGACCTGGATGAAGTGAGGGAAGGATTAAAAAATTTCCTGGCACTCAGCCCGGAATTTCATGTGTTGGGCACATATAGGACCGGGGAAGAAGCGGCAGAAAAGATTCCAACGCTGCAGCCTGATATTGTCATCATGGACATCAACCTCCCCTCTATGAGTGGCATTGAATGTGTGCGCCTGATCAAGAAAAAAAATCTACACACCCAATTCATGATGTTCACTGTGTATGAGAATGATGAAAAGGTTTTTGAAGCGCTGAAAGCCGGCGCATCCGGTTATCTTCTCAAAAATACCGGCCTGATCCATATCGTGGAAGCGCTGAAAGAATTATACCAGGGCGGCTCACCCATGAGCGCAAATATTGCCAGAAAACTTGTAAGGAATTTTCAGGAGGGGACACAAGTAGCAACCCCTTCCGAGATCAGCCTGCTTTCACTTCGGGAAAATGAAGTCCTGAACCTGCTTGCACTGGGTTTATTGTACAAAGAAATTGCAGAAAAACTAGGCATCTCCATCAGTACGGTCAGGCAGCATATTCACCGCATCTACGAAAAATTACATGTTGCGAACCGGACCGAAGCACTCAATAAGGCGTATAAGAAAAATTGATTTTCAACTACTCCAAAGATATCGCTCCAACGGCCTGGCCGGATTTGAAAGGAAGAAGAAGGCAGCTGGATGACGATGCGCTAAATAAATGCTTATTTCATTAGAATCTGAAAGCCCTTGCTCCAACAATTCATGGAATTAGGATGGAGTAGTGATGATGGTGAATGCCAATGCGGGGAATTCTCTGTCTGCAACCCCCGATCTGCATGTTTACCTTAAAGTGTTCAAATACGACAAAGGATGCATCAAAGAAAATCCTGGTGCGATAGCCTTGCAATGTTTGATAGACTTGGGAGGGAACGCTGGTTAAACCCTCAGTCCAGTCCGCGGCCGGAAGGCATCATCGAAACCAATAAGAATGCGCATAGCGACTGATCTAACTTTTGTTCTATTGGTGAGAACATGAAACTGTACTACCTTCTAAAAAAATTTCAATGAAAAAGACCTGCTGCTTATTGATCATTCTTTTGCCGCTTTATGTTTTAAGCCAAAAGGATAGCACGAAACCAAAGGACGATAAGGGAAAAACGCGCAATTCGTTGGGCATCGGAGTCAAGGTCGGATTGAATTTTTCCAATGTGACAAACGCTTCTTCCATCAGCGCGAGCAGTGAAACAGGGTTCCAGGCAGGACTATTCTTAGACCCTTCATCAAAATCCATTCTTTCTTCAAGGACGGAGCTCGTCTATTCGAGACAGGGTTATGATTGGGCTTCCGGGCAGACCACAGGAAAAGTGATGCTGGATTATCTTACCCTTGCTCAGTTAATGGCCATCAATATTACCCGTTTTGTCCAAATTCAGCTGGGAGCACAGTTCTCATATCTTTTATCTGCCAAGGCTGATAGTTCGATGCCTTCAACAGGCAATGCGCAAGCTGATGAGATCCTGGGCTATTATAACCGGTTTGATTATGGTTTCGGAGCTGGTATCGAAGTCCGCCCGATCCTGGGATTGCTTGTGGGTGTGAGATATAATCTTAGCTTTAACAATTTGTACAAAGACCCCAGCAGCTATACCACGGGCACAGAACCCCCATCTTTTATTCCAAGCAACATAAATTTGAAAAACAACTTGGTTCAGATATATTTGGGATGGCGATTTTAATCCATAAAACCAAAAATCATGAAACCATCAATCATTAGTCTTATCCTTTTTCTTGTGATTCAGAGTTCTTTTGGTCAGGGAACCCAGTCCAGTACGGCAAAACTGCCCGACATTCCTTTTATAAACCATGTTTATGCCCTTGCACCCGATAATACGCTTATTGAGTTGGAGCAGACGGATGCACACTACATGATGAAACCTCCGGTGCCTTTCCAAAAGCAGGAAAACGGATACTCCATTCATGGGGATCAATCCCCCGTACGAATCAAAGGAACGGACAGCTCCAACCTTCGGTTCGTAATCAAAATGGCCAGCTCTTCGATGGATCCTTCATTCATCATCCGGCTTTATCAACTAAGGGGAAAGAAAGGAAACAGGGATGCTGTCCTCAACAGCTCCCAGGACATGTATTATCATAACAAGAATGAAGACAATTCTGCGGGAATCAGGCTCAATTATCAAAAGGCAGGCAATGATGTATTTATTATCACACCCGCTATGAAGCTGCCTCCGGGCGAATACGGATTCATGAATTCCTCATTGGTGAGCGGAGGAGGTATGCATGCAACCTATACTTATTTTGCATTTGGACTTAATCCATGAGTCTCACCAAGACTTAATAAAAATCTTATCTACGCAGGACAAGTAAAACCGCGAGGCTGCCTGAAATCCAGGCAGTGCTTGCGGTTTCTGATTTATTTGTGGGGCTTTCATTTTGCAATTGCTTCGTAACGGCAAAATACTTAGTCGAATCCGCCTGAGGCGGACCATAGGCAGAAGACCCGCCCGCAGAATCTGCGACCTGACCGGACACCCGCACGTGCCGGTGAGGACGGGGCAGGTATAAAGACTCGACGTTTCCTGCGCAATCTAAGTTCAGCCCTTGCTCTGAAGCTCATGCCTGTATTCCAAAATTGCGACTAACGAATAGTTAATAGGATAATTTGCCATTGTCCCTTGCCGTTATGGGAAAATAGCGCGGAGACCCGTTAAACCCTGGGTTTTCGCGCTGGTCTATATCTTCATGAAAACAAAAATCAACTTTATGAAAAGGCATTTATTTTTCCCGGTCCTGTTCTTATCTTTTATATTGATCGGCTTCGCTTCTTCCGCACAAACCAAGACTCCCGTGGTCAAAGAACGCCAGGAGAATCAACAGGCAAGGATTGCACAGGGGGTGAAGAGCGGAGAACTCACAGCCCGCGAAACGGAGCACCTGGAATCCAGAGAAGCAAAAATTCAGCATGATAAGAAAATGGCAAAAGCCGATGGTCATGTGACACCTGCAGAAAGAAGCAAATTACAACATGAAGAGAACCGGACCAGCAAAGCCATTTACCGCCAGAAGCACGATGCGCAGCATAGATAACGAATAACTATAAACGAAAATAAAACCCTGAATGCTCATTCAGGGGTTTTTTTTTCATAGCTAATAATACTTGTCGGGCTATGCGGGGTATGATGCAGACCCAGATATTAAAAATCGAGGGTTCCCATTTTTCCCTGCTCATAATCAGAGATCGCGTGCTGAATCTCTTCGAAACTGTTCATGACAAAGGGGCCATAGCTGACCAGTTTTTCATTCAGGGGCCGGCCACCGAAAATAATCAGGTTGGCGTCTTCCTGTGCGGAAAAAACCAATTGATCTCCATTGATTGCAAAGTCGGCCAATTGCCCCGCCTTGATTTCTTCATTCAGGATTCTGACCTTTCCTTCAAGAACATAAGCTGCTGCAGAGTGATCAGGGTCCACCGGAACAGTAAATCTATTTCCTGCATTAAGTTTCAGATGATAATAGAACTGGGGCGAATGGGTAAGAATGGGAGACACCCTTCCCTCAAACTGACCGATCAGCACTTTTAGCCATGCTCCTTCCGTTTGAATAAGCGGCAGCATATTCCCATCATAGTGGCGGAAAGAGGGTTCAATAAATTTCTTATTTGAAGGAAGATTGATCCACGCCTGCACCAGCGATAAGCGACCGCCTTTTTTCAGGAAAGCTTCTGTGGGTCCTTCTGAATGGACAATGCCTGAACCCGATGTCATCCAATTAATATCTCCTCCCCTGGCCACCTGGTCATGGCCCAGGCTGTCACGATGAAAAAATTCACCTTCCATCAAATAAGTCACCACTTCAAAACCTGCGTGTGGATGCGGCGGAATGCGAATATCGTCTCCGGGTCTTACCACCGTAGGAAGCAAGTGATCTATGAAAAGAAAAGGATCCACCTGCTTCAGGTTACGCGTTGGCAATGCCCTTTTTACCCGGTTCACTCCAACCATTTCTGTTGAAGCTGTTTCTATTTTTTCTACTGTCCTCGTCAACATATAAAATTTTTTTAAGATAGCATGGGCACTTCAATGGCAAGAATTTCAGAATCAGCATTTGCCTTAATCTTTACTTGATCCGATTCCGTGATGCCCAGAGCATCTCTCTTTCCAATCTTCGTGCCGCCTGCTTCAATCTGGCCATCTATCAGGAACAGGTATACACCGCTTCCTTTGAATTTTTGTTCGAATACAATTTCCTTTCCGGCGTCCAGCCTGGTCAGTGCAAATCTTGCATCCTGATTGATCCATACACCGCCTTCTTTGTCCTGAGGACTCACTACCACCTGCCACTTATTTGCGCGGAGGCTGGTGTCAAAAGTCTTTTGATCATAGCGAGGCTCAATATTTTCTTTTTTTGGAAGAACCCAAATCTGGAGAAAATTGACAGTGTCAGATTTTGATGCGTTCATTTCGGAATGCCGGATGCCACTTCCTGCACTCATGATCTGCACATCCCCGGTTTTGATCAGACCTTTGGTGCCGATGCTATCCATATGGCTGAGTTCTCCATTAAGCGGAATGGAAACGATTTCCATGTTGTCGTGCGGATGAGTGCCAAATCCTCCCCCGCCCCTGACCTGGTCATCATTCAAGACCCTCAATGCACCAAAATGAATTTTGGAAGGATCATACCAATGACCAAAGCTGAATGAATGAAAGCTCTTGAGCCAGCCAAGATCCACTTGACCCCTTTCTGAAGCCGGATGAAATATTGTCTTCATAACATGTATTTAGATAAACCAATGTCTAAACATCAAAATCCGGACCAAGGACAAATGGACTGGAAATTGAAGGGGGCCCCGGACTTTTCGTCAGGCATGGAAACGGCGATCAGGAAACCAGCAAGCCATGTTCATCTTCCTGCCGGCTTTCATTGAATTCGAGGATAAAATTGTTCTTCCCTTCACCAATCATGATGGTCATATATTTCTGCTGTACGAGTTCGAGAAGAGAAAGAAAGAGGAAAATAGCATGGATCCTGTTTTCGCAGGGCTCGAAAATTTTCTCGAATGAAATAATTTTGTCTTTGCTGACCAGGTTGAGCATGTACTCCCGGCTTTCTTCAAGGGTATAATTGTACTGGATAACGGTATGAACAGGCTTGTTTTGTCTTTCATTAACTCTTAGGATGACTTTTTCAAATGTCTTCATCAATTTGAAAAGACTGATCGTTTGGATCTCTGTACCTTCTCCAGCTTCTTCACCGATTTGGGAAAGTTCCTTCTGCAGGTTCCCTCTTCTGACCATGAGCATCCTCACTGCTTCCATCTCAGCCATCCTGGCCGAGGCTTCCTTAAACCTTTTATACTCCATTACCTTATTAATCAATTCCTGCCTTGGATCTATTTCATTGCCCTGCTCATCCAGATCCTTGCGCGGCAGAAGCATCTTGGCTTTGATGCGCATTAATGTTGACACGAAAAGGATAAATTCGCTCGACAATTCAATATTTAAATCCTCTTGGGAATGGACATAGTCCATGAAATCTTTAATGATCTTATTGATGGGAATATTATAGATATCCAGCTCATCACGCTCAATAAAAAAAAGGAGGAGGTCAAAGGGCCCTTCAAACTGGGCTAATTTTATCTGGTAAGAAACAGGGTTCACGGTCTACAATTTAACTTTTCAGAAATCAAAATGCCTCAGGCCAGCAGTGTGCTGTGGCTTGAGGCAAATGTATGAAAACCTTCATTATGGCTGCATCTAAAACTTGTAAGCCAGGCCGATTCCGAATATCTCCTGTAATTGCAGTTTGGGCCCTCCAACACTTCCATCCGCGTTCACGGTATTGATGTCATTGTCATAGACCAGGTTTACCGCCAATGTCATGCTCAATAATTTCGCCACTTTCACCGACAGCAGGTTTGTCATGCTGATGTCTATATTCTGTGGATCGTGGAGATAATTAGAAAAAAAATCAATTCTACCAATATAAGTGACCGTTTCGCTGAATTTCTTCGAATAGGAAACAGACGCATAGGCACCGAATTCCGTTTTAACATGCCTGCCTGAATCCACACCGAAAGCGCCGGCATTGGCCAACGAATCATTGTCCACAATCACCCACCTGATCGTTGCAGGCGAAAGAAAGGCTGAAAAATTGTCGTTGGGCTTGTAGTTTATGCCTTCCGACAACAAGATATATGCCGGGGCCAGGAAATTGGAAACCAGCACAGGAGCCGCATCTTTGGGATATGCATAACCGGGAGCAAACTGGCTTTTTGCATTGAACAGGGTGCTCAGGTACCAGCTCTTTTTTAATTCGTATCCATACTTGGAAAGGATATCAATCCGGTCGTCTGATTTGCGGGTACCCTGGCTGGTCGTGCTCAATCCTCCGAAAGCCAGGTTGATGGTATTGTCCCAGGAATGCCTGTCTTTCTTGTAAAAAGCATAAGCGTACAGAGAAGTACTAAGGGAAATAGTAGATTCCTCACCACCAGCTGACCAGTTACTCAGCGCGGCCTGGTTGAAAACCAGGTTGAAGAGTCCGCCTGTTTTCCAAATCTTAGGAATGGTATCATTCGGATCTTTCTTAATGGTTGCATCGGCATTGTCTTTGAGTTCCTTCACGCTTTTATCCTGTGCAAATGCATTGGTCGCGACCAGGAGGATACAGAATAACAAAATCCGTTCTTTCATAGTTTTTAGTTTGGTTCTTTAATAGGTGGTCAATTATTGACTCATTTCTTCAATTCGTCCCTGATTTCTGTCAAAAGCTTTTCTGTAGCTGTAGGCCCGACGGGTGCGGGCACAGTTTTCTTTTCCATCCTTTTCAAAGATTTCACAATCATGAACAGAACAAATGCAATAAGGATGAATTTGATTATGGCTGAAAGGAACTTACCATACTTTACTGCTCCCCAGCTCAGTTTGTCCAGGTCCTCCGCATTGGCAGCTTTGAGCGCGGGAGTGAGCAGCAAGGGAGTGATGACGTCATCGACCATAGAAGACACAATGGATCCAAAAGCTGCGCCAATAATTACAGCTACGGCCAAATCTACTACATTGCCACGCATGGCAAAGTCTCTGAACTCTTTAAGAATACTCATATAATATTTGTTTTAGTGGTTAAACAAAGAAATCGATAGCCGATATATTCGAATTAGCGGATAGTTAATTCATTGATATCATTGAAAAGCCTGCGGTCACAGACCGAGAGATCATTCCGGATCCGATGTCGGCAAACTTCAGGGCTACGGGAAAATTAGGCTTTGTAATGGGAAGGATTTAGAAACTGGCCAGACAAAGGAATGGTAAATTAAATTACTTATTGAATCATAGGAAAGAAAAATATTCTTCGGGAAGAAAACACAAAGGAGCTCATATCGATTATACCGACATGATTTCCTTTTCCTTAGTTACAAGATGTTTATCCACCCTTGAAATATATTTATCCGTAGTTTCCTGAATAGATTTTTCAGCGTCTTTTGTAATGTCTTCACTCAGCCCTTCCTTTTGTAATCGCTTAATATGTTCGATCGCATCCCGCCGGATATTCCGGATGGCCACCCTGGAATGTTCACCTTCTGCATTTGCTCGCTTTACAAATTCCCTTCTCCTTTCCTCTGTTAATGGCGGCATAAACAACCGTATAATATTTCCGTCGTTTTGTGGCGTTACTCCCAGGTTTGCTGCTATGATAGACCTTTCGATGGGCTGCAGCATATTTTTCTCCCAGGCCTGGATGGTGAGCGTGCGGGCATCCATCACCGATACATTGGCCACCTGGTTGATGGGCGTAGGTGATCCATAATAGTCAACGACGAGCCCATCCAGCATTTGCGGATTGGCTTTTCCTGCCCTGATCTTAACGAGTTCGGCCTCCAGGTGTCGAATGGCTTTGTCCATCGATTCCTGCGCGTCTTCCATGACCAGTTCCAATTCTTCTGACATATATACAAGATTGACTGGGATGCAAACCTACATCAATTGGAAAATTACACAAAATGTGCCTGAAATTTCTTCCCAACTGCTTTCCAGTGGATCAATTTTTTTGTTCTAAAATACTGTCTTTGGTGAGAGAAACGACCTTGGTGGTTTTCAGTTCTCCATTGTCCATTTCAGACTTCTTGGCAACCGACCATCTTGATTTGGACCTTGCATAATAGCAGAGGGAAATAAAGCTGAAGAAAAATGCGAAGACCGCCAGGATAAGAGTGGTAACTCCAAGGGAACGCTCAAAATATACGATGGAGATAAGACCCAGGTTCATCGAAACCAGGATAAGGGTGATGGCCCGGTGTGAAAATCCTCTGTCAAGTAGCAGATGATGAATATGATTCCTGTCCGGACTGAATGGGGACCTGCGTTTAAATATACGGATAGCAAAAACGCGAAGCGTATCCAGCAAAGGAATCATCAGGATCGTAAATCCTATGGCTGCAGCTGAAGTCAGCGGCGCAATGACATCTGGAGCACTGGCGGTATTGATAAACTTAATGACCAGGATTGCATTGATGGCCCCTATCAGGAGCGATCCTGTATCACCCATAAATATTTTAGCTGGCTGGAAATTAAAAATCAGGAATGCAAGCAAACTTCCACTCAGTGAAAATGACAGAATATAATAAGCCGGCATGTCCACATTGAGGAAATAGATGCCAAACAGCAGGGAGGACATCAGTCCGAGGCTGCCTGCCAAACCATCTACACCATCGATTAGATTGAAAGAATTGATGATAACAATGACGGCAAAATAGGTCAGAATCAGACTGAACATTTCAGGCAACTCATAAATTCCGAAAAAGCCATGCATGCTCTTGATCTGTATTCTTCCATAATAAATGATAAGAAATGCAGTGAGTACCTGGCCGATAAACTTTTTCACTGGCGTGATGATCAGGATATCATCTTTCAATCCAAGGAAGAAGATGACCATTGTTGCCGCAATAAAATATTGGAATTCGAAGGCGCCCCTGAAATTGATTGTGAGCAGGCATCCAAATACGAAACCGGCAAAAATACCGATTCCACCCAACGGCGTAATGGCGCTTTCGTGAATTTTTCGCGCGTCGGGAACGTCGAACAATTTCTTCATTTCCGCCACATTAATAATGACGGGAATAGCCAAGAAAGTAACGGTAAAAGATATGGCTAAAGAGAGTATAACATCAAACATCGGCCTACTTTTGTTAATACATAAATGTTATTCCGGTCTATGCTACTAGATCCCTTAACATTGGCAACGCGATTATCAGGCGTATTTCGTACTTACCACCCAAAAAGCAATAAGTAAGGCAACAGATTTGATGAAACTATCGGAGCGTATAGGAGGGCAAGATAAGGCAAAAGTTAATATATCTTCCCAAAAATGATAAATAAATTCCTTTAGCTTTGCAAGCTTCACGTGCAAAAATCTTTTTCATATGCCTGATTTGAAAGCCATTGCCAGCCAGATTCGCAGAGACATCGTGCGCATGGTGCATGGTGCTGCCAGCGGGCATCCCGGAGGATCTCTTGGTTGTACTGATTTTTTTACAGCGATGTATTTCAAAATCATGCAACACAATCCAAAATTTAATATGGACGGGAAAAATGAAGATATATTTTTCCTTTCCAATGGACATATCTCTCCGGTATTTTATGCCTCACTGGCAAGATCAGGTTATTTCGACGTCAAAGAGCTGGCAAGTTTTCGAAAAATAAATTCAAGACTTCAAGGTCATCCTGCCACGCATGAACACCTGCCGGGCATACGAATCGCCAGCGGTTCGCTGGGTCAGGGAATGAGCGCAGCCATTGGCGCAGCCCTCTCTAAAAAACTCAATAAGGACAGAAATATTGTCTTTTCCCTCCATGGAGATGGCGAGCTGGATGAAGGCCAAATCTGGGAGGCCCTCCTCTTTGGCGCTCACCATAAGGTTGATAATCTGATATCTACGGTGGATTGGAACCACCAACAAATTGACGGAACCACTGATAAGGTCATGAACCTGGGCAATATTCGCCAAAAATTTGAGGCCTTCGGCTGGAAGACCCTTGAAATGAATGGGAACGATATGGACGAGGTCGTGGCTACCCTCGAAAAGGCCAAGTCACTTACCGGTCAGGGCCAGCCCATTGGTATCCTCATGCATACCATAATGGGCAAGGGCGTCTCCTTCATGGAGAATGATCACCAATGGCATGGCGTCGCACCGAATGATGAACAACTCAAAAAAGCACTGGAACAATTGCCAGAAACGCTGGGGGACTATTGACCGTTGGTCGATGGCCGATGACGGATGACCGATGATCGATGGTCGATGATCGATGATCGTTTATGGATTACAGATAGTAATGGATGATGTCCAAGCAACTTCAACCTTTCAACCAATCAACCAATCAACCCTTCAACCAATCAACCTTTCAACCCTTCAACCAATCAACCCCTCAGCTCCTCAGCTCAATCACCTGTGCAGCTGCCTTACGGGAAGGATACCACGAAGCTGTCAGCGCGACCAGGAGAATAGTGACGAATACGAGCAGAAAATCGGTAGGAACCAGTTTAACAGGATAATAATCGATCAAAAATGAAGCACCCTGCAGGGGCACCAGCTTGAATCTGACTTGCAACCAGCAAATAAGTATCGCCAATAGCACACCGATTCCTCCTCCAATCAGGGCAAGCAGGAGCCCTTCACTTAGGAAGATATTCTGTACATAATAATTATTGGCACCCATCGCTTTCAGCACCTGAATATCCTTTTGCTTTTCCAGGACAAGCATAGTCAATGCTCCGACCATATTAAAAGCTGCCACGATCAGGATCAGGGTGAGCACGGCGTAGATCACCCATTTTTCCATATGCATCACTTTATACAGGCTTTGATTCTGCTCATACCTGGTCTGCACCAGGTATTTATTTCCCAGTGAATGCTGCAATGAACTGCGCACCTGATCCGCCGATCCCGGATGCTGGAGTAAAATTTCCACGCCGCTGAATTCATCTTCATGTAATCCCAGCATACTTTTCATAAATGCCAGGTTGGTCAGCGCGTATTTATTGTCGAAATCCTGTTGAATAACAAAACTTCCTGTGGCAGCAATATTTCCGGTACTCAAAGATTCCAGTGGATCCCTTGCTTTTGAAGTATCTTTTTTAAATGTATATACCGTTAAAGGAATCAGGCTGCGGTCAGCTTCCAGTCCCAGGGCATTTTCAATTCCAATCCCCATCACAATCCCAGGATGATCTTCGGTACCGAGATCAAATTTCCCCTTGATTATTTTGCCCACAATTCCATTGACACGCTTGTAATTGCTGTCAACTCCCTTGAGCACCGCAGGTTGAAATGTATTGTATTGAAGCAGGGCCTTGTCTTCTACCACCATGGTATATACGCGAATTTCCCTGTTGGCGCTGAGTTGTTGCAATTGCGCCTGAGAAAGGTGGAAAAATTTACCTGTTCGGGGAGAAATGCTGATTTCCGGATAAAAGGAAGAATACAATGACTTCACCAGGTCCTCCAGTCCATTGAATACACTCAGTACGATGATCAGGGCAGCCGTACCTACGATAATAGCGGAGACACTCACCCAGGCGATGATGTTGATGGCATTCGTAGATTTTTTTGCTTTGAAATAACGCCAGGCAAAGAATAAATTCAATGGTTGAAATTTGAAGAACGGATCAATGATTATTGCTCGAATCCTCCTGTTTTATTTTCCGAAAAAGGGCCTCCATCTGGTCAACATAGTCAAGAGTATTGTCCAGTTCATATTGCAGTTGGGGCATGCTGCGCAACTGGTGCTTGACTGATTGCACCAATTCCTTCTTGATTTCCCATGCACGCTCCTCAATTTTCTTCATAGTGACCTGAGCATCCTTCACCTTAAAAAAACTCAGGTATACCTTTGCCTCAAAAAGATCTGGAGTAATTTTAACCGAAGAGATCGAAACCATGCCGCCATCGATCATGTTCAGGCCCAGGTGCTGAAAAATTTTGCTTAATTCATCGTGCAATAAAGCTGCTACCTGCTTCTGGCGTTTTCCTTCTTGCATATCCTTAACATTTTTCCGTGTAAATTTACAGCTTATTTGTCCAAACCCAATGGGCCAATGAGATGACACATGAAGAGATTTGCAATCATTCTGAAATATCTGAAGGATCAAAAGCGGAACATTTTTCTCTATTTCCTGCTTAATCTGCTCTCTATTTTGTTTTCTTTGGTTTCTTTGGCCATGCTGGCTCCTTTCCTTCAACTTCTGTTTGGCAAAGAGAAGCTTGTCGATCTAAAACCCGATTTCAGATTTTCCGCCAATGGCGTGCTTGAATATCTCAAATACAACCTGAGCCACCTTATTAAGACCCACAGTGAAATATATGCGCTGGGAGCTATCTGCATCACGCTTATTATATCCATTTTTCTGAAGAATTTGTTTCTCTATCTTTCATACAGGGTCCTGGTACCGGTACGCAATGGAGTCATGCTCAGGCTCAAGAATGATTTGTATTCCAAAATCCTTGACCTGCCGATCAGCTATTTTACTGAACAAAAAAAGGGCGATATCATCAGTCGCATGAGCAATGACACCAATGAAATTGAATGGAGTGTCATCACCACGATGGAGGGACTGATCAAAGAACCACTGACCATATTGATCATCTTCGTGAGTCTTATTTTTATCAGTCCAACCCTTTCCCTCTTTCTTTGTGTGCTGCTGCCCCTGACAGGGTTTGTCATCGGGAGAGTGAGCCGTTCACTTAAGCGTCAGTCTGGCATTGCCCAGGAACAATTGGGACAGCTGATGTCGATTTTGGATGAGACCCTCGGTGGCTTACGGGTCATCAAGGCATTCAATGCCGAGAATCTCCTGCGCAACAAATTTTTTGGAACGAATAAATACCTCACGCATATCAGGAATAAAATCATATTCAGGAGAGATATGGCTTCTCCGTTATCTGAGGTCCTGGGCGTTATCGTGCTTGCCTGCGTGCTCTGGTTTGGAGGGCAATTGGTGCTCGGGCATTCTGCTGGTCTCCAGGCCGATTCATTCATTACCTATATTGTTTTTTTTACACAGATCATCAATCCTGCGAAAGCGCTTTCCACGGCATTCTATAATGCTCAGCGTGGTGGCGCCGCGATCAAAAGAATTGAAGAAATCCTGGTGGCTCCTGTTACCGTGGAAGAACCGCTGGTGCCTAAGCCATTGAATACATTCAAAGACTGCATAGAATTCCGGGAGGTCAACTTCTCCTATGAGGAGGTCCCCATTCTTCATCATATCAACCTGAAAATTGAAAAAGGAAAAACGATTGCCCTGGTTGGTTCTTCAGGTGCGGGCAAATCTACTCTGGCAGATCTTATTCCCAGGTTTCACGATGTAAGCAATGGTGCACTTCTGATCGATGGCATCAATATTCGCGAATATGGACTGCATTCCCTCAGGAGCCAAATGAGCATCGTCACTCAGGAGCCTATTTTGTTTAATGATACCATTGCTGCCAATATTGCGCTGGGAACTGAGCATTCAACCTTGGAACAAATCGAGCAAGCCGCAAAAATTGCGAATGCACATGAATTCATCATCAAGAAAGAAGCCGGCTACGAGACAAATATTGGCGACAGAGGCAGTAAACTCAGCGGAGGCGAAAGACAAAGACTGACGATTGCCAGGGCGCTTTTAAAAAATCCGCCGATCCTGATATTGGATGAAGCCACTTCTTCCCTCGATACGGAAAGTGAAAGACTGGTCCAGGATGCCATCAATAAGATGATGCAGAACCGAACCAGTATAGTGATAGCGCACAGACTAAGCACCATCCGCCATGCTCATGAAATTATCGTGCTTCAAAAAGGAAAGATCGTAGAAAGAGGAAACCATGAAGAACTCATTTCTCAAAATGGATTTTATAAGAAGCTGGTCGATCTGCAGGAAGTGAAGTGAGGGTTTGGTTGATTAGTTGACTAGTTGATTAGTTGATTAGTTGATTAGTTGATTAGTTGAATTGAGAATTTATTTTTAGAAAGATATCCATTTGCAGAACTGAAACTAAAGAAATGTAGTTTTGAAACTGAAGCTTAAATTGAAAAGTTGAAAAATAAAAAAAATTAAGCCCCCAAAACAATTTTTCTTCCCCTCATTAAAAAAATTCGGCAGGCACTTGATTGCAGATTAATATTAACTTGCGAAACGAGCAACCAATCAACCAATCAACCAATCAACCAATCAACCAATCAACCAATCAACCAATCAACCAAATCAATCAACATGAGAAAACGCTTTGTTCGACCTGTCTTTGTATCCATGCTGGTCCTATCCCTTTTTTCAGGACATGCCCAACAAAAAGAGTTGACCTATGAACAGATTTTCAAAGGAGCGCCATCAAATATTTTGCAGCCCTTAGCCGATATCGAGGGTTGGGCAGATGACGATCATTATCTGGTCATGCAAAAGGACAAATCAGACAATGATAAACTAAAACTCATGTCAGTTGATGTACTCACTGGCAAGGCTCAGCCCTATACTCAAAAATCAGCGCCTATACCTCCTTCTTTCAACCTGAATAATAAAGAAAAGAATCCAACCGCTTCGCCAGATGGCAAATGGGTTGCATATACCAGGGGGAACAATCTCTTTGCAAAAGAACTCCCTTCAGGCAAGGAGATTCAGTTCACCCGGGATGGATCTGAAAATGTATACAGCGGTTATGCGGCATGGCTATATTATGAAGAAATTTTGGGGAGAGCTTCTCATTATAAAGCGTTTTGGTGGAGTCCCGATAGTAAACACATTGTATTCATGCGTTTTGATGAAACCAGTGTACCCATTTTCCCTATCTATAATTCCGAAGGCCTCCACGGCCTCCTTGAACAGCAACATTACCCAAAAGCCGGTGACCCCAATCCGGCGGTAAGAATTGGGTTGGTGAGTGTGGACCACCCGGACCCGGTGTGGGCTGACTTTCCTGAAAAAGATGACCAGTATTTTGGCACACCGATCTGGGCCCCTGATGGCAATGCTGTCTGGATCCAATGGATGCCCAGGAGGCAGAATAATCTGATAATTTATGCCGTCAATCCCGGCGATGGAAGCAAGAAAACATTATACGAAGAAAGGCAGGATACCTGGATTGATCTTGACCTCGATGACCGGATTGAAATCCTGAGCGGCTCGAAAGGATTCATCTTGAAATCTGACAAAACAGGCTGGATGCATCTCTACTATCATAAAATGGACGGTAGCCTGATTAACCCCATCACTTCAGGTGATTTCACTGTTACAGAACTCGTCAAAGTGGATGAAAACAGTAAGACTGTTTTTTTCAAAGCCAGGAAAGAAAATTCAGCACGGATTGATTTGTACAAAGTCGGTTTGGATGGAAAAGGAATGACCCGGCTGACTTTTGGGGAATATTACCATGAACCGAATCTTTCTCCCAATGGAAAATATTTTATTACTACATATTCAAACATAACGACACCGCCGAAAATGGCCCTGGTAGATAATAAAGGGAAGTTGATTCGTGAACTCGGGGATGGTAAGGGCACTCAATTCAGTGACTATGCATTGTCAAAGACAGAACTGGTAAGGGTAAAATCTTCCGATGGAATTTTTGAACTGCCTATGAGCATCATCTATCCATTGCATTTTGATCCGGCCAAAAAATATCCTGTTGTCATCAATATTTATGGCGGACCAAACGCTGGTACGGTGTATGATATATGGAGCAGGCAATTTCTCAATGCGCAATGGTGGGCGAAAGAGGGATTGATCCAAGTGTCCATGGACAACAGGAGCAGTGGCCATTTCGGAAAAAAAGGGATGAATTATATTTTTCGCCAACTCGGGAAATATGAGACGGAGGACTATATGGACTGTGGCCGCTGGTTACGCGCGAAATCTTTTGTCGACAGCTCGAAAATTTTTATTGCCGGTGGAAGCTTTGGCGGCTATATGACCTGTATGGCCCTCACCTATGGCGCAGATGTATTCAATTATGGGATCGCCAGTTCTTCGGTTACTGATTGGAGTTTGTATGATACCCATTATACAGAGAGATATATGGAAAGGCCGCAGGACAATGAAAATGGATATAAAATCACTTCACCTCAGAACTACCTGAAGAAATACCGTGGCCTGATTCGGGTGGTGCATGGTAATATGGATGACAATGTGCATATGCAAAACAGCATTCAGCTGATCAATAAACTCGAAGACTTGGATAAGCATTTTGAGTTCATGATCTATCCCGGGGAAAGGCATGGCTGGGGCGGACTCAAAGCAGTGGCGAGCCGGAATGAAACCAGGCTTTTTATTTATCAAAACCTGCTCAACAAACCCATGCCGGATGTTTTCTGGAAGTAACCCATTTTTGAAGTTACAGGGAACGGCAAAAACTCCTGGTCAATCCGGTCCCTGAAACTTCTTAAAATCTTCTGATCAGTACCACCCCAACGATCAGAAGGAGGACGCCGGCAATTTTTCCCAATGAAATTTCCCGTACGGACATTCCAAGCCATCCGAACTGATCGAGGATGATCGCCACGAGCATTTGCCCGGCAAGTACAAGAGTGAAAGCCATGACGGAACCCAGCCTGGGCAACACTGCAACAATGCCCGCTACAAAAAAAGTTCCCAATATTCCTCCGATCCAGATTCACCAGGGAGATTGGCGGATGGGCGCGCTCTGCCAATTCAGTTGTTTGCTCAGGAGCAGGTAAAGAAAGAGGACGACCGTTCCCACCGCAAAGGAAATAAAAGCTGAAATTTCCGAGCTGCCCATGGTTTTGGCCAGACGGAATTCACCACGGCCTGTATGGGGAGAATTGCACCCAGCACAAGTGCGACGGCGATGAAGAGCAGTCGTGATTGCATACAATGGATTTATGGGTTCATGAAAATAAGAAAGGGATTGTCGGTAAACAACCCCTTTCGGTCAGGCATAAGCGCAAGACGCGCCATGACCATCAATATATTCAGCCTATTTGTTCATCGTCTGTTTGGCCTCAATGCTGAGTGTGGCGTGGGGCACAGCCCTCAATCTGGCTTTGTCGATTAGCTTGCCAGTTACCCTGCAAATGCCATAGGTTTTATTTTCAATCCTCATCAGGGCTTTTTCCAGGTGATCAATAAATGTGATCTGCCTGCTTGCCATCTGGCTCAGCTGCTCTCTTTCCATACTCATGCTGCCATCTTCCATGGTCATGTACCTATTGTCGGTATCATCACCGCCCATTTCATCCTTGCGGGTAATCAAGCCCTGCAAATAGGTTAATTCTTTCTTGGCTGCATCCAGTTTCTTAATGATCAGATCCTTAAATTCTGCAAGTTCTGCGTCGCTGTACCTCATAGTTGGGCCGGTTAATTCTTGTTGATAAGTGTCCAATACGGATTTTGTAAATTCGGGTTCGTACTTGCGCACTGTCTTTGTTTTTATTTCAGGAATGACCACTTTTACCGGTTTTGCTGGTTGAGCTGGTTTTTTCACCTCATGCCTGATGGGTGTATGCACTGGGCCCTTTACCTCAGGCTTATGTTCAAGTTTCTTGACCGGCGGAAGCGGTTTTGCAACAGGCTGCTTGGAAGCAACCGTTTTTATTGCGATAACCGGGGCCTTCTTTGGTAAGGGTTTGGCATGAACTGGTTTCTTGGATGCTACTATTTTCTTCATTAGTGGTTTGGTGGCTTTTTTGGCAGGGACCTTCTTAGTAGCTGCTTTGGGGGCTGACTTTTTAGGCGCTGCATGCTTTTTAGGGGCCTGCTTGGCTTGTTTTTTAAGGGGGGATTTCTTAGCAGGCTTTGCTAGTTTCTTCTTGATTGCCATACTGTTAGGCTTTTTTTGTGACAAAGACTTTTATGGGAACATCATTTACTTCAATTTCAGTGCCATTGGTAATTTCGGGGACGATTTCCAATTTATCTGCCAAAATTTCGGCGCAAATATAGTGATTAAATTGAGTAATAGATTCCTTAATGTCTTCCGCCTCAGCTATTTTTACCAGGATCCTGTCAGTCAGCTCAAAACCATTGTCTTTCCTGATTTTTTGAATCCGGTTGACCAACTCCCGGGCATTCCCTTCATTTTCCAATTCGGGGGTCATTTGGATATCCAGTGCAACAGTCAGCAGGCCTTTTCCGGCCACCATCCAACCCGGAATATCTTCACTTAGGATCTCAACTTCATTGAGTTGTAATATTAAGGGTTCGTTATCAATTAACAAAGTATACTTACCATCATTTTCCAATTTCGAAATATCTTCCTGACTGAATTGACTCAGTGCATTGCTCACAGACTTCATTTTAGCACCCAGCTTCTTGCCCAGAGCTACAAAATTTGGCTTGACCTTCTTCTTGATAAATCCTTCCGTCGCAGATATGTATTCAATTTCTTTGATATTGACCTCTGATTTTATCAGGTCTTCTACTTTTTTTAATTGCTTTTCCATAGCAGGATTAAAGACTGGAATCAAAACCCTTCTCAACGGTTGACGTACTCTTATGTTTGCTTTTTTCCTGAGTGAAAGTGCTAGCGAAGATACATCCTGGGCCAGCTGCATTCTTTCTTCCAGGTCCACATCAATAAAATCTGATGATGATTCCGGAAAGAGCGCATGATGAACAGATGCTGTCTTGATCCGTTCTGTTATAGTATTCAGGTTGATGAAAAGCCAGTCTGCAAAGAATGGGGAGACCGGGGCAATCAGTAATGAAATCGTTTCCAGGCACTCATAAAGGGTCTGGTAGGCGCTGATCTTATCCGCTTCGTAATCTCCTTTCCAAAAACGGCGCCTACTGAGCCGTACGTACCAATTACTTAACTGGCCATCTACAAAATCCTCTATTAATCTGCCAGCAATGGTAGGCTCATAATCATCAAATCCCGCTTTCACTTTCTGCACAAGGCTATGCAGAGAAGAAAGAATCCACCGATCAATTTCAGGCCTCCCGGCAGGCTCTATGTATTTTTCTTTGAAAGCAAAACCATCTACGTTCGCATAGAGTGCAAAAAACTGATAGCTATTATATAATGTACCAAAGAATTTTCTCTGAACTTCCCTGATCCCTTCTGGATCGAATTTCATGCTTTCCCATGGCGAAGCATTTGTAATCAAATACCACCTGGTGGCATCCGCTCCAAAATTCTCGATCGTTTTGAATGGATCAACAACATTCCCCAGTCTCTTGCTCATTTTATTTCCATTCTTATCCAACACGAGACCATTGGATACGCAGGTTTTATATGCAACTGAATCGAAGAGAAGCACAGAGATGGCATGCAAAGTGTAGAACCATCCCCGGGTTTGATCAACACCTTCCGCAATAAAGTCAGCTGGATAATTTTGGTTGAATGGACTTAAGAAAGGGCGTTTGTCGCCTGATTTAAGTTTTTCGTAGTCCAGGCCCCATTGGGCATATGGCATTGCTCCTGAATCAAACCACACATCCACAAGGTCGGAAATCCTTCTCATAGGCATGCCCTTCCTGCTGAGCAGCAGGATTTCATCCACGGAAGGTTTATGCAAATCAATTTCTCCTATATGATCAAGTACTTTATTGCATTCTTTACCAAGGACTGATCTTGCATTTTCGGCTTCGATAATCAACTCTTCTATATTCCCAATGCATTTTTCTTCTTCTCCATCCTCTGTTCTCCAGATCGGCAGGGGTGTTCCCCAATAGCGACTCCGGCTCAGGTTCCAGTCAACCATATTTTCAAGCCAATTGCCAAAGCGCCCTTCTCCGGTCGATTTGGGTTTCCAATGGATGGTCTGATTCAATGCCACCATTCTTTCTTTTAATGCAGTGGTCTTGATAAACCAAGCATCCAGCGGATAGTATATTATGGGCTTGTCAGTTCTCCAACAATGCGGATAATTGTGTTCATATTTCTCGATCCTGAATGCGCGGTTTTCTTTCTTCAATTTCACACAGATGTCAACGTTTACGTCCACGTAAGACGGGTCATCCTTATAATTCTTTACGTACCGATGACTGAATTCTCCCAAGCCATCCACAAATTTTCCTTCCCGGTCAACCATGATCAGGATTCCAAGATTGTTTTTTTTGCCCACTCTGAAATCATCCGCACCAAATGCCGGAGCTGTATGCACGATTCCAGTTCCATCTTCAGTAGTCACAAAATCTCCAGTGATTACTCTGAATGGCCGACCACCACTTAATTCGGGCCGGTTGGCCTCAAATGGCAGCAATTGCTCATAAGTGCAACCTTCTAATTTCCTGCCATTGATTTCGGCAACAATTTTCCAGGGAATGATTTTCGATGAAGAGGAATAATTTTCCAGGTTTTCATTCTCACCTTCGGGCTTGAAATATTTTCCAATCAAAGCTTTTGCAAGGATAACATGGATTGGAAGATGAGTATATGGATTGAATGTGGACAAGAGCACATATTCGATTTGCTGTCCCACTGTTAATCCGAGATTTGATGGAAGTGTCCAGGGAGTCGTCGTCCAGGCAAGGAAGAATATTTCTCCTTTTGATTTTATTGATTCAAAAAGAAATGCAGAATGGCTATTCTCCACCGCTTTAAACATAGCCACGCAACTGGTATCTTTGACGTCTTTATAGGTTCCCGGTTGATTCAATTCATGGGAACTTAGTCCCGTTCCTGCTGCAGGCGAATAAGGCTGAATGCTCACGCTTTCATATAATAGCCCTCTGGAATAAAACTCTTTAAGTATCCACCAGAGTGTTTCTATGTACTTATTGTCAAATGTGATATAAGGATTCTGAAGATCGACCCAATAGCCCATCTTATTGGTCAAATCATCCCACTTGTCCTTGAATTTTAAAACTTCCTTTCGACAAGTTTCATTGTATTCTGCAATCGAAATCTTTTTTCCGATATCTTCTTTAGTGATCCCCAGCATTTTTTCCACGCCGAGCTCGACAGGCAGGCCATGGGTATCCCAGCCCCCCTTTCTCTTCACCTGGAACCCTTGCATGGTTTTAAAGCGGCAGACAAGATCCTTTAGTGTACGGCTGATGACATGATGAATGCCCGGCATTCCATTTGCGCTGGGTGGCCCTTCATAGAATACAAAAGGAACTGCCCCTTCACGCAAATCGACGCTCTTGCGAAAAGCTTCTTCAGCGTCCCATTTGGTAAGGATCTCTTTGCCAATAGCTGGCAAATCCAATTGTTGATATTCCCGGTATTTGGAACTCATAAATAGCCAGAATCTGGAGTGAAAATGGGTGCAAAGTTAAGGGTAAAAGGGTGGTAAATGGTTGAGTGAAATGAAGATTGATCAGCATACCTATATAGGCCCAATTGAGCTCATTTTGTTAAAAATTCGACACAAATTATTTTTTGTAGCCTTAATGCCTTGGTTTTATCCACAATCATTTCTTTTGGCATTATTTGTGTTACATATCCAAAAGATTTTGAATTACTTGAATCGATAATTAAGTTATTGATTCTCAATATAGAGACATTATTGCAAAAAGGGGCCCGGTTCGCTGGGCACTTTTATAAAACAGAACATATTGCTTTGTCAGAATTCTTTTCTACGGTTTAGGGTTTAGGGGTTAAAAAGGGGGGTATTCCTACTCCCCTTCCTTTATTTCCTGCCGTTACCAAACCTTATCAGTTTTTTGTTCCTGCCTTATCTTTTAAACGAACGTCATAATCCGACCGTCCCGTTTTTAATCTCTCATTTCGCCTTTGAAAAACCTATTGTCCTGCATCGGTAAAATGATTTACCAATGTCCTGAATTCCCAATATCAACCAATTTCCTGGAGACCACCTTTTTACCCCTTATTGTTAGAGACCTCCTCATGGAGGTTTCTTGATTTTTACCTGAGAAGCATCCTTTCACTTTCTTTGCCGAATTCTCTTATAGAAATTGATTCCTGTCATAAGGACCATGATCAAAACAATGAGCCCAAGCAAGATTCTTGGAAGGGAGATGCTGCCTTTTCCAACAGCCATGAAAACGACAACAAAAAGGAAAATAGTTGCAACTTCATTCCAGATCCGGAGTTGTTGCGAACTGAATTTGAACTGTCCTCTGGTTTGCTGAGCGTATATCATATGGAGTGAGAAATGATATACATAGAGGCCGATGACAAATAGCAATTTAAGAACCAACCATTGAGGTGATGATCCCATCAGCCACCAGGTCCAGATTCCAAAAATTAAAGTGAGTACCGCAGAAGGCCAGGTAATGCCCAGCCATAATCGCCTGATCATTATTCCAAACTGACTACCCAGAATAGATTTTTCTGGTTCATCCTTATCCTGTGCCTCGCTATTGTATATAAATAGCCGCACGATATAGAACATCCCGCTAAACCAGGTTACAATAAATACAATATGGAGCGCTTTGATATAATTATACATGACGGAATATGCAGGCTATGCAATGCTAACTAAAAATCATTTCTTCTTTCCCTTTTAATATATCATCAATCCAGGAGACAATCGCCTGCACCCATAATTCAGAATCATTCAGGCAGGGAATCATTCTAAATGATTCTCCACCGGCTTCAATAAAACTCTCCTTACCACGGATTTCAATCTCTTCAAGTGTTTCCAAACAATCACTTACAAAAGCGGGGCAAATAACCAGCAATTTTTTGATCCCTTCACCTGGCATTTCTAGCAACCGATGGTCAGTATAGGGCCTAAGCCATTGTTCGCTGCCCAATCTCGATTGAAAAGAATAGCTGTATTTGGTTTTGGGAAGATCCAAAGCAGCTGCGGCAAGCTCCATCGTCACCAGGCACTGGTGACGATAACATCGTGCATGCGCAACCGAAGATGTCGTACAGCAATCCTGGGATTGAAGACAGTGTCTACCCGTGGGGTCCCTCTTGGTCAGGTGCCTTTCAGGAATTCCATGGAAACTAAATAGCAGGTGGTCATAATTTTCCTTTACGAATTCCTTCATTCGGTCCGATAATGCATGAATATATTGCTCATCGTTATAGAAAGGTCTGATAAATTTCAATTCAAAAATATATGCATTGTCTCTGTGCACAGATCTTGCATGCTCAACCGCTGTTTCATAGGAAGACATGGCATAGTGCGGATACATTGGAATAGCAATAATCTCTTCCAGCTCCGGAGACTTATTCAGCAATGCGTCATATGCGGCTTTCATTTCCGGTTTACCATAACGCATTGCTATTTCGACTGGCAGGGTCAGTTTGCTCTCCAATGCTTTATTTAATTTCCTGGTCCATACGATCAGTGGAGAACCCTCCTTAGTCCAAATGGTTCTATATGCTTCTGCAGACTTCGCTGCCCTCGCAGGCACAATGATTCCCTCCACCAATAATTTCCTGAATAAGAATGGATAATCGATTACCCGCTTATCCATCAAAAACTGATTCAGGTAGCGCTTCACATCTTTTACCTGCGTTGAATCCGGAGAACCCAGATTCATCAAAATGATTCCCGTTCGTTTTCCGCTCATCTCAATTCAAAAGATTTTTATGCATGGCAGCCTAAAAGATAATTCCGCCAAATATATAATCACCTTGCCAGGGAGATTCCATAAATGACAGTGGTATGACATTAAATATGGCTCATTAGAAATTGAGGGGTTTATTTTTGCGTATTGTATACGAAAGAATTCCATGAACAGGAACAAACCAATTGATCTTTCCAGGTTTTTTGTGGCAGGCATTAATTACAAAAAAACAAATGCCCAGGTCAGGGGAAATTTTGCAATCAATAAGGACCAATACGAATTGATCCTTGCTGAAGCAGGCTCCTCGCAAATTAGGGAGTTCTTCGTGCTTTCGACCTGTAACAGGACTGAAATTTATGGGTTTGCTGATGATCCTTCCCAGCTTGTAGACCTACTATGCAGCCAAACTACTGGTACCATATCTGAATTCTCTGAACTCGCATATATCAGAAATGATCTTGATGCCATAAGGCATTTGTTCAATGTGGCAGCAGGTCTGGATTCTCAGATCCTGGGAGATTATGAAATTGTAGGCCAGATCAAACAAGCGGTCAGGATGTCTAAGGAAAAAGGATTCCTCCATGTCTTTTTGGATCGACTGATCAACCAGGTATTGCAGTCTTCCAAACAGATCAAGAACAAGACAGCATTAAGTGATGGAACGGTCTCTGTATCTTTTGCTGCAGTTCAAATGCTGAAGGAAAGAATCAGCGACCCATCACATGCGCGAATCCTTGTGATGGGCATTGGAAAGATGGGAAGAATAACTTGCAAAAATCTTAAAGAATACCTTCAAATCGAGCAGATCACGCTCATGAACCGTACGGATGATAAGGCTTCTGAGCTCGCTGAAGAACTCGGATTTGATTTTGCTCCTTTCCGAGAATTGGAGAGCAGAGTCAGGAATGCTGATATTATATTTGTTGCAAGCAACGCAGCAGAGCCAATCTTACTGAAAAAGCATTTGGAAAACCAGGGAAATAAACTGATCATTGATTTATCTATACCCTATAATGTCGAAAAGCAGGCTGCAAGCCTTCCTGGGATTGAACTGTTGACAGTAGATGATTTATCAAGGCTAAAAGACGAGACTCTTCAAAAACGGGAAGCCGAAGTTCCCAAAGTCAGGGAAATTATCCATGAGCATATGGAAGAATTCCGGGAATGGCTCGACATGCGCAAACATGTTGTCATCCTGAGGGCGATTAAGACCAAACTTAAAGAAATTCACAGTTCCCCGCTATTTGTGGACATAAATCCAAATAAATTTGCTTCTTCTCCAGACGATCAAATTCAGCGTGTCATAAACGGCATGGCTCCAAAGATCCGCCAGGGAAATCAGCCGGGTTGCAATTATATTGAAGCCATCAATGAATATATGTCCGCCGGCATAAACTGATCAATATGGGCAAGCGGATCCGGATAGGAACCAGAGAAAGCCAACTGGCCATTTGGCAGGCAACACAGGTGCTTGAGAAAATATCCGAAAATGGGTTTGAAGCCGAGCTTGTCCTGATCAAATCGGAAGGCGATATTGACTTACATACGCCTTTATATGAGATGGGCGTTCAGGGAATTTTTACCCGCTCGCTGGATATCGCCCTGCTCAGCAACAAAATTGATCTGGCTGTTCATTCCATGAAAGATGTGCCGACGCAACTGGCAGCAGGCATAGGACAAACAGCCGTTTTGAAAAGAGGCTCTCATAAGGATATCCTGGTTTATAAGGAGGATGCCTTGCACACCAGGGACTTGTTTCAGAAAATTCAAAGGGGTGAATCTAACCATATGGCACATACGCATCTTTTGGTGGCAACGAGCAGCCTACGAAGGAAAGCGCAATGGCTGAACAAGTATTCAAATCATGTCTTGACCAGTTTGAGAGGAAATATGAGTTCACGTTTGAACAAACTGCAGGAAAATGAATGGAATGGAGCGATTTTCGCAGCTGCGGGATTGGAAAGGATCAATCTTCGTCCATCCAATTCCGTGGATCTGGATTGGATGCTTCCAGCACCCGCCCAAGGCGCCATTGTAGTGTTGTCCAGGGAATCGGATGAGGAAACCAATAGGGCCTGCGAAGGAATGAATGATCCAAATACCGCTCTTTGCACGCTAACTGAAAGAACTTTTTTGAGAACGCTCCTTGGCGGATGCTCTACCCCAATCAGTGCTTTAGCGGAAATAGAAGCCGGAGAAATCTATTTCAGGGGAAACCTGCTTTCTCCAGATGGAACCCAAAAAGTGGAGATTGAAAAAATATTGCCCCTGACCAGGGGGGAAGGCCTAGGCAGAGAAGCTGCAATAGAAATCCTTTCCAAAGGCGGTGAGGAGGTCATGAAAACTTTGTCAAATGTCCATGGATAAGATACACATATTGAGCACCAGGATACTTGAACCAACGCTCACGAAAAAGCTCGAGTCAGCTGGTATTAAGGTCGACTCCATACCATTTATAGAGATTCAATTTGTACAGGACTTCCGCATCAGAAATGAAATCGAAAAACTTTTCAAAGAGAAAATAGTCGCGGTATTCACAAGCTCAAATGCCATTGAAGCCATTTCAGGAATTCAAGGATGTGAGCATGCGGACTGGAAAATATTTTGTACTGAATCGACTACAAAAAGATTGGTCGGGGAACGATTTGGGGGAAATGCGATCCTGGGTTCTGCTGAAAATTCAGAAGCGCTGGCAAATCTGATCATTAATTATCGTCCGAATGCAGGGATACATTTATTTTGTGGTGACCTCCGGAGAGACGAATTGCCTGGCTTGTTAGTGAGGCACCAAATAAAATTCAAAGAATGGGTGGTTTACCATACGCAGCCTGTCCCTCAAATGCTGTCCAATCCGTACCAGGCCATTATTTTTTATAGTCCAAGTGGCGTGCGGAGTTTCTTTTCTGCGAATCAAACAGAAGATCTTACAGTGTTTTTTGCGATCGGAGAAACAACTGCGCGTGAGCTCAGGAATTATGGCAAGAACAGGATCATTATTCCTAACAGGCCTTCCACTGAAGAATTGGTTGATGAATTAATAGCTTTCTTCCAGGACCATCGATCAGCAATCAATAAATAAAACAAAGACTGATGAGTGTATTGAAAAATGATTTAATATTAAGAACTCTGCGAAAAGAAAAAGTTGAACGGCCACCAGTCTGGATGATGCGTCAGGCCGGCAGATACCTGCCCGACTATCTCAAACTCAAAGAAAAATATTCCTTCTTTGAAAGAATACAGAACCCTGCGCTCGCAGCTGAGATCACGATCCAGCCGGTTAACCAGATCGGTGTCGATGCAGCCATTATTTTTTCCGATATTCTTGTTGTGGCCCAGGCCATGGGGCTGGAAGTACAACTGATCGAAAACAAAGGCCCTTTTCTTCCTGATCCTATCAAGACCGAAAAAGACTTTGTAAGAATTGGCGTTGCCGATCCGGAAGAAAAGCTTGCATATTCTGCGGATGCCATCAGGCTCACTAAACAGGAATTGAATAGCAGGGTTCCACTCATTGGATTTGCAGGCTCTCCCTGGACCTTGTTTTGTTATATGGTGCAGGGTAGCGGATCCAAAACATTCGATGGTGCTAAAGCATTCTGCTATACACAACCTGCACTGGCCCACCGGTTGTTGCAAATGATCACAGATACGACCATTGCATATCTTAAACTGCAGGTGCGTGCGGGAGCCGACATGATCCAGGTTTTTGACAGTTGGGGTGGTTTGCTCGGACCAGATGATTTTGAATCGCTATCCCTTAGGTATATGCGCCAGATCGTTTACGCTTTGCAAAGTGAAACTCTGATCATACTCTTTGCAAAAGGAGCATGGCATTCTTTGCAGGCAATGGCGGAAACAGGAGCAGATGGATTGGGCATTGATTGGTGCATCAAACCGTCCATGGCAAGGGAATTGTCTGGACCTGAACCCATATTGCAGGGCAATTTCGATCCCGCGAAATTACTGTCGCCGGTGCCGGTAATTCGCAAAGAGGTTATTTCCATGTTGGATAATTTTGAAAACTATCGCCATATTGCCAACCTGGGACATGGCATTTTACCGAATATTCCCGTTGACCATGCCAGGGCATTTGTGGACACAGTGAAAGCATATGCATACGCGAAATCCGGATCAACATTCATAGTTTAGTTCATGATGCAAGCCAAAACAAAAGAAGACTGGGTCCTTTTTACCAGGCAGCTACAGGATAAGATTTGCGTGGCTTTGGAGCTGGAAGATGGAGGGGGTCGTTTCCGCGAAGACAAATGGACAAGACCCGAGGGGGGTGGAGGCAGAAGCAGGATCATTTCGAATGGTCATGTGTTTGAAAAAGGAGGCGTAAATATTTCAGAAGTATTTGGAGAAGTAACAGACACCATGCGCATTCAGCTTGGGATGGAAGGCAAGCGCTGGTTTGCCGCCGGATTGAGCCTGGTGCTGCATCCGAACAATCCTTTTGTTCCTACGGTTCATGCCAACTACCGCTATTTTGAATTATACAACGAAAAAAACGAAATCACGGAGCGTTGGTTCGGTGGCGGCACCGATCTTACACCTTTCTACCTGATTGAAGAAGACGCTATGCACTTTCACCAAACTTATAAAAAAATTTGTGACCAATACGATCCTGCTTTTTACCCTGAATTCAAAAAGAATTGTGATGAGTATTTTGTTAACCGGCACCGCAACAATGAACGTAGGGGAATAGGCGGTATTTTTTACGATTACCAGCGTCCCGTGCAGGAAAAGCAGGATATTTTTTGGGTAAATTTCGCGAAAGACTGCGGAGAGGGATTTTTGTTGGCCTATATTCCCATTGTCAAAAAGCGGAAGAACGATCCATTTTCCGAGAAGCAAAAATATTGGCAGGAAATAAGGCGGGGGCGCTATGTTGAATTCAACCTGATCCATGACCGGGGTACCATTTTTGGATTGAAAACGAATGGACGGGTGGAAAGCATTCTGATGAGCTTACCCCCTACCGTTAGATTTGATTATGATCACCATCCGTTGGAAGGGAGCCCGGAATACCACTTGTTGCAAGTTTGCCTCTTCCCCCGTGAATGGGCATAATTCAGCGAATGTCGATTGGGTAGCCCGGTTCAGGTATATTTGCCTGATTATTTTGATTACTTAGATTTTAGTCTATGTTTTTACAAAGAAGGAACAGGATTCTCAGGAATAACTCCTCCATCCGGGGGCTGGTTGCTGAAACTGTGCTGACACCAGATGATTTCATTGCTCCCATCTTCGTCGAAGAAGGGGAAGGCCTCCAGACTGAAATCTCATCCATGCCAGGTTATTTCCGGCGTTCGCTTGACCTGACCATTGAAGAACTGGAGTCTTTGCAAAAGCTGGGAATAAAATGCGCATTGTTATTTGTCAAATGCAGGGAAGAATGGAAGGACAATACCGGGAAGGCATCCTGGGACAAAGATGGGCTGATGCAAAGAAGTATTCGCGAGATAAAAAAGGAATTGCCGGAAATGGTGCTGATGACAGATGTGGCGCTGGATCCTTATTCCTCATTTGGCCATGATGGGATAGTCAGGGAAGGGGAAATCCTGAATGATGAAACAGTGCAGGCACTGGTCAAAATGAGCCTGAGCCATGCGGAAGCGGGGGCCGATTTTGTTGCCCCCAGCGATATGATGGATGGCCGCATTGGCGCCATCCGGAAAGGGCTGGAAGAAAAAGGGTACACAAAAACCGGAATCATGGCCTATAGTGCGAAATATGCGTCCTGCTTCTATGGACCATTTCGCGAAGCACTAGACTCGGCACCTGGTTTCGGAGATAAGAAGACCTACCAGATGAATTACACAAACAGGCTGGAGGCCATCAGGGAAACATTGATGGATATTGAAGAGGGGGCCGATATCGTTATGATAAAACCTGCATTGGCCTATCTTGACATTATCCGGGAAGTAAAAAATGCAGTGAACGTACCCGTTAGTGCTTACCAGATCAGTGGTGAATACGCCATGATCAAAGCAGCAGCAAAAATGGGATGGGTGGAGGAAGGGAAGGCCATCCTCGAAACACTTACTTCCATTAAAAGAGCAGGAGCAGATTTAATCGCTACCTATTTTGCTAAAGAAGCAGTGCAATTAATCGGATAATTCCGGAAACTACCAAACTGTTTCCGGCATCCTCTTCCTTAAAGAAAACAATTAGAGTTTCCCAGAAGATTTATTCTGATGAATATTGAAAAAAGCAAGCAATTATTTGAAAGGGCCCAATTGTCCATTCCCGGCGGCGTGAATTCACCTGTTCGTGCTTTTAAAAGTGTAGGAGGTGATCCAGTATTTATTGACAGGGCAAAGGGCCCATACCTCTACGATGTCGATGGCAACAGGTATATTGATTTTATCGCTTCCTGGGGCCCGATGATCATGGGCCACGCACATGCACCTGTGGTGGATGCCATTCGGGAATATGCTTTGCGTTCTACATCCTATGGGGCACCTACTTTGCTTGAAGTGGAAATGGCGGAACTGATTTTGAGCATGGTACCGCATGTTGACCTGGTCAGAATGGTAAGCAGCGGTACAGAAGCATGTATGAGCGCGCTCAGACTTGCCCGTGGGTACACCGGAAAAAATAAACTGATAAAATTTGAAGGCCACTACCATGGTCATGCGGATTCATTCCTGGTAAAAGCAGGCAGTGGCGTAGCGACGCTCAACATTCAAGCTGTGCCCGGCATAACCGAAGGAGTGGCCATGGATACACTGGTTGCACCATATAATGACCTGGAATCTGTAACAAGCCTCGTATCAAATCATCCGGGGCAAATAGCCGCCATCATTGTGGAGCCAGTGGCTGGAAACATGGGATGCATTTTACCCAGGCCTGGGTTCCTGGAAGGCCTCAGAAAGCTCTGCGATGAAGAAAATATTCTTTTGGTATTTGATGAAGTAATGACCGGATTCCGCCTTGCTCCCGGTGGTGCGCAGGAAATATTTCATATCAGGGCCGACCTGGTTACTTATGGCAAAGTAATTGGGGCCGGCCTGCCAGTTGGCGCCTTTGGTGGAAGAAAGGAGATCATGGAGCATATTGCCCCGCTGGGAAAAGTATACCAGGCAGGCACATTGAGTGGCAATCCCATTGCCATGATTGCTGGATTTACTCTCCTGAAGGAGTTGAAATCGAAGCCGGAAATTTACCGGGAATTGGAAGAAAAAACGATTTACCTCCGGGATGGACTGTGCGATGTATTCCGCGGCTGGGGCAGACCCTACGTGATCAATCAATTCGGATCCATGATCAGTGTGCATTTTAGTGACAAGCCGGTGATAGATTATTCGTCCGCAGCTGCTGCAGACATCGGGCTGTTTAAAAAATTTTTCCACTCTATGCTTGACAAGGGCATCTACTTGCCGCCTTCCGCATTCGAAAGCTGGTTCCTGAACAATAGCCTCAGGTTAGAAGACCTGGATGAGACCATATCAGCGGCAAAAGAAAGCTTGCGGGAAATCGGATAGTCAAAATATCCTAACCCTTCCTATATACCCACTATTCATTCCTGCTTAATTTTGGCATAGATTTTCGATTTCTTCGTATGGTAAAATAATCGCAACATGAAATATGCCTCCTTCATACTTGGCTTTTTTTTAATCATTTCATTCCTTATCGCCTGTCAGCATACAGCACAAAGTGAAGAGCAGAAGCAGGCCATCGATTCTCTTGGGAATATCATTCAATTGTTGAAACCCGGGCTGGGTGAATTTATGGTTCAGCTGGAATTTCATGAAGAGCGATTGTCGAAAAGCATCACAGATAAAAATTATGAAAGGGCAGGATTTGAAATTGATGAAATATCAGAAGTCGCGCAGAAAGTGGAACAGCTCCATATCACCAATGAGAAACTGAAACAATCTTTTAATGAATTCTACAAAAAATATCTCAATTCCCCTTTGAATGAACTGAAAGGAGCATCAGAAAGAAAAGATGATGCAGCTTTGAAATCAGGACTGATTAGTTTGGTCAATAATTGCAATAGCTGTCACCAGGAAAATAGTATGGGCTTTCTGAAAATCAATTACTGAAAAAGCAGTTCACAAGGCTTGAGTCCCGTGTGCTTCTTGAACGCAGTTGAAAAATGCGAGATGGATGAGTATCCTAGCAGGATGGAGACTTCTGTTACACTCAGTCCCTTTTCATATAGCAGATACCGCGCATGCTCCATCCGCTGGCTTTGATAGAAATCGAAGATTGTAGTTCCAAACATCTCCTTAAATCCTTTCTTCAAATAGCATTCATTGATGGCCACTTTGCGGCTGAGTTCCTTAATCGTCAATGGCTCACCGATATGTTCTAGCAGGATTTCCCTCGACTTGGTTATTTTTTCCCTATCAGATTCATTTGCCAGGAATTTACATTGGAAACTCTCTACTTCTCTTTCTCCAAGCATGCACTCCAAACTGTAAAGCAGCAGCATCTGCGTCTGGGCATTAATGTAAATATTTTCCAGGCTATCGGTATGCGAATGGTCGAGCAGGGTTTCAAGTACGATACGGGTCCTGCTGCAGAGAGGAAGGATCTTCGAAAAAGAAGAGGGATGATTAAAATTGAGGATCTTGTCTGTCAGTGTAAAATTTAACTTCCTGGGTCTTACAAATTGAGACAAATGCACAGGCGAAAACCTGAACTGCATGATATCTACTGTTTCTTCCCTTTCTGTACAGTGGCGGGAGGCATTTACTTTGCAGGAATCACAGTCAGTTAGCTTTTGCTTACAATAGACATTGCCTGCCAGGCAGAATCGCAGCTCAAAATAATTCTCTCTGGGCTCTTCCTTTTTATAATGGTACACCATCATGCCTGTATCTTCCAGGGTCCATTGGGGATGCTTCCTGTACCTGGAAAAAACATACTGAACCGATCCTGGGATCTGTTGCTCTTTCTCCTGCAGCAGCACAAGTTCTTCCTGCATGACAGGCTGCTTATAGGCCAGGCTGAGTATATCGGGTGGTTGATGCATGTCGAACAGCAAATTTACGGATGAAAAGCCGAATATCCATCTCCTGGAGCCTCTGTTTGCCCTTGAATTCATCGCAAAAATTCATAAGCGGGCGAGAAGATGAAAATCATGGTTTTCCCGGGCTAAAAAACCTAAGAAAATTACGCCTCCAAACGCTCAGAAAGGCTTATTTTTCATAAATTTGCAGACCTTATTAGCATTCTTCACTTTCTAAGGTTTTTCAACAATATTATGAGCGAATCAACACAGCAGGTTTCATCACATGGCAGCAATGGTTATGGCGCGGATAGTATCCAGGTTTTGGAAGGATTAGAAGCGGTTAGAAAGCGTCCGGCCATGTATATCGGCGATATCGGAGTGAAGGGCTTACACCACTTGGTTTATGAAGTAGTAGACAATTCGATCGATGAAGCCATGGGCGGATTCTGTAAGAATATAAACGTTACCATCTACGAAGACAATTCGATTAGCGTAGAAGATGATGGCCGTGGCATTCCAACCGGCATTATCCCAAAGGAAAAGCGCAGCGCGCTGGAAGTGGTCATGACTGTCCTGCATGCAGGCGGAAAATTTGATAAGAATACCTACAAAGTTTCCGGAGGTTTACATGGAGTAGGCGTAAGCTGTGTCAATGCCCTTAGCAGTGACTTGCATATCATCGTGCAAAGGGATGGCAAGATATTTGAACAGGAATATAAAATAGGTGTTCCGCAATATCCAGTGAGGGAAATTGGCGAAAGCGACAAGACTGGCACTAAGGTCCATTTCTGGCCTGATTCAAGTATTTTCATTACGACCCTTTACAACAGGGATATGCTGGAAAGCCGATTGCGTGAACTATCTTTTCTGAACAAGGGCGTGCGCATTATTCTGGATGACCTGCGTGAAAAAGATGATGATCAAAAAACCTATTCGAAAACTTTTTACAGTGAAGGAGGAATCGTTGAGTTTGTGGAAATGCTCGATAGAAAGGCAGGCAGAAATTCACTCCTTCCAAAAGTAATTTTTGTAGAAGGCTATGATGAAGCGAACAATGTCGCTGTTGAAGTGGCATTGAATTACAATGACAGTTACAACGAGCATATCTATTCTTATGTAAACAATATCAATACGATTGAAGGCGGTACTCATGTAGCCGGATTCCGCCGGGCACTGACCAGGGTATTTAAAAGCTATGGCGACAAGCAGGGATTATTTGAAAAAGCCAAAGTGGAGATAGAAGGGGATGATTTCAGGGAAGGACTGAGTGCAATCATTTCAGTAAAAGTGCCGGAACCGCAATTTGAAGGGCCAGACAAAAACAAAACTCGGCAATAATGAAGTAAGGGGAGTTGTGGATTCAACAGTTTCCAGAGTACTCGAAGCCTATCTCGAAGAAAATCCAAGGGACGCAAAAAATATTATACAGAAAGTAATTCTTGCTGCACAGGCAAGGGCAGCAGCGAGAAAGGCAAGGGAATTGGTGCAGCGGAAAAGTGTACTGAGCGGGGGTGGTCTTCCCGGTAAACTGGCAGATTGCTCCGAACGCGATCCTGAACGTTGCGAGATTTATCTGGTTGAGGGAGATTCGGCAGGTGGTACTGCCAAGCAGGGACGGGACAGAAGTTACCAGGCTATCCTTCCATTGAGAGGTAAAATTTTGAATGTGGAAAAAGCCATGGAGCACAGGATCTATGAGAATGAAGAAATCCGGAATATGTTTACTGCTTTGGGAGTAACCATTGGTACAACGGAAGATCCTAAAGCGCTAAATATGGCAAAGCTTCGTTATCATAAACTGATCATTATGACCGATGCCGATGTGGATGGCAGCCATATCGCCACATTGATACTGACTTTCATTTTCCGTTACATGAAGGAAATGGTAGAACAGGGTTATGTGTATATCGCACAACCGCCTCTATACCTCGTGAAAAAAGGAAAGGAACAGGCCTATGCATGGAATGAAGACCAGAGGAAGATGCAAATAGAAAAGCTCTCCGGAGGTAAGGAAGACAGCGTCAATATTCAGCGATATAAAGGTCTGGGAGAAATGAATTCAGACCAGCTTTGGGACACAACGATGAATCCTGCGACCAGGACCCTGAAGCAGGTTACCATTGAAAGTGCGGCCGAAGCAGACAGGATATTCAGTATGCTGATGGGCGATGAAGTTGCACCGAGAAGGGAATTTATCGAGTCCCATGCCAAATATGCCAGGCTGGACATTTGATGTTCCTCCACAAGTGGTTGATAATCTGTTTAGTACCTTATTTTCAATGAGAAATGAAGAAATGAGTTACCTTCGGGCCGTTTTAAGACCCTGAAAAGAGGTTCTTGGATTTGAATGAATACACTTTAATTTATCTTATTATGGATTCAGTTACGCTTACCGCATACAATGTAAAGACGAAAGAAAAGAATGTGACCATGCTCGATGCCGTGATTACAAAAACAGCAAAGGGTGCATACATGGCACAGGGAAATGATGGCAAGGGCAATAAGCTCACTACACTTTTGGGAGAAGAAAAAGCAATGGCTGCCATCAAGGCCGGAATCGCCAAACAGGGCTGGTAATCAATTCTGCCGGTTTCGGGGGATCAGATAAATGACAAGTATTCGCCTTTTCGGCTTAGAATAGCCTGATCATTTGCATCCAGCCACTTATTCAGCACAGTTGCATATACATTTCTGAAATCAATCTGATATTTCAGGTCACCTTCTGTCAGGTCAGAAAGGTCAGGCATTGCATTGAGCATACCCATTTGCTTCAGGCCACCACTGATCATGAACATATTATTTGCTGTTCCGTGGTCAGTTCCCCCGCTTGCATTTTGAGATACCCTTCTGCCAAATTCAGAAAATGTCATAAGCAATGTGTCATTAAAACGATGGTTGGCTTTCAAATCTGACACCAATGCCTGGATCGCATCATTCATTTCAGTGAACAATCTCTGTTGAGTAGCTTGCTGGTTGACATGGGTATCGAAACTTCCAATCGATACATAATAAACTTTTGTGTTGATGTCAGAAAGAATAAGAGAAGCAATCGTTTGAAGGCTCCTTCCCAAATCCGTTTTTGGATAGACCGCTCCTGTTGGATACAATTTGCTTTGCGTATAAATATATTCTGCGCCCGAGATTGTCTCGGCCATAACCTTGTACAGATAGTCTGAAGGCTTTTCTGGTTGACCTGTTTGGTGAGCTTTCACAAGTTTCCTGAAATAGCTTTCCCTGCTCATGTTATAGAGCCTGGAGGGATCTTTGAGTGAGATGCCTTTCAATTTTTCTCCTTTTAGGGCAAGACTGAGAGTGTCGTCTATTTCCAATGCCTGAGTGGGCTTATCACAACCGGAACATTGCGCATCCAGCCAACGGCCGATCCAGCCTGTATTCATGTATTCGTTGGCTGAACTCCCGGTCTGCCAGATATCCATGCTTCTAAAATGGGAGCGGTCGGGATTCGGATATCCAACCCCATGCAATATCCCCAGGCTTCCGTCATCGTATAAGTCCTTAAATGTTCTCAGCCCCGGGTGTAAGCCGGAATCATCATTCAACCTCAAGGCCAGGTCTTTAGCGATCCCAAGTCTTGGTCTGGCCCTATAATAGTCGTCATTGCGTATAGGGATGACCGTATTTAATCCGTCGTTCCCACCGCTCAATTGAATTATGACGAGCACTTTATTTCCCGGTGGCACCGTCCCATTCTTTTCAAATGCTTTCAGGAAACCTGGCAACATCAAAGATGCTGTTGCCAATGACCCAGTCTGTAGAAATGTTCTCCGTTTAATTAACATGAGTTATGGGTTGAGATCGGAACGCTGAACGCGGAACGCTTAACGCCTAACGCTAAACACAGGATGCAGGAAAAATTAGTCTAAATCGGATGATATTATTCATCTTGCATTTCAATTTTGTTCCTTGTTCCTTGTTCCTTGTTCCTTGTTCCTTGTTCCTTGTTCCTTGTTCCTTGTTCCTTGTTCTGTATTCTGCGTTCAGCACAACTGGTATTCCGGCGTACACATCAATTGAATCGTGGCGGACCTGATAAACTGGTCCCGGCTGGATTCATCAATCCATTCTTCCATTTCTTTTTCGTTTAACCCTGACTGTTGTTGCAGAAGGGTCGTAGAAATATTGGACAACAGGTCGGGCCTGGGAATTCCTTCAAATTGCCTGATAAACGGAGTCCAGTCGATGGAAGCACGGATCATATGTCCTCCGTTAAAACGGGACCTGAACCTGTCACCTGGTTCTGTCAATTCCTTCATTCCCATCATCTGGTCGTCATCATCTTTCGGACTCATATTAAATTCATCCGAAGCATATATTATTTGGGGTATCCTGAGCCTGAACATAAGGGAAGAACTATCAATCCAGCTTGTACCGCCAGGCCAGCCAGCGACATTTGGAGGATAGAACAGGACCTGCCCCAATAACTTCTGCGCGATTAATTGGGATTCTTCATTTTCAATATGCATGGGCAGCATTCGCCGGATGCCCACCAGCAATTCAACCGGCGATTTTATCCTGCAGCCTATATTTGGTTCTTCATAAAACCAGTCTGAAGAAAAAATATCCTCCATCAGGGCTTTGATATCATAATGATTTTGATAGAATCTGTTGGCAAGCCAATCCACTTTGGCATCGTCCGGATGATCATTCACAAAGAACCTGCATATTTTCCTTGTGATAAAAATGGCAGTCTGCCTTTGGGCAAGCAGGATATTGAGCACATCATCTCCATCCCAAGCACCTCTTTGACCCAGTATGGATTTTTCTCCACGATCATGTTGCGCATACCTGAACACGAATTCACCCCGAATGTCGGCGCCCCATCCGGTAAATGCACGGGCTGCTTCTTTTACATCCTTCTCTGTGTAATGTCCTCTTCCCATGGTAAACAATTCCATCACTTCCCGCGCGAAATTTTCATTCGGATGATCCTTTCTGTTCTGGTTGTTGTTTAGGAAATTGATCATCGCAGCGCTTTTGCTGACAGCAAATAGCAGATCGGAGAAATTGCCCAGGGCATTTTTCCGGATGATATCAAGAAGCAATTGCTGGTAAAAAATGTTCAGATTCCTCGAGGCAAAATGGCCATGCCAGAAAAGTGCCATCTTTTCCCTCAGCTGCGCCTCACTGTTTACCATTTCATTGATCCAGGCCAGGTTGAGGCTGCGGATATCCTGCTGTGACTGCTTTCGAAACTGTTTCTTTTCATCTTCTGAAAGATCCTTTTTTTGCATCCTTCCAACTTCCCCAATGCCCATCATAAGACCCTTAAACATATTGTCAGCAACATCGAGGTATTCGGGGGCATGAGATGATGAATTGAGAATCGCCTTCAGCAAAGATTTCTGGGAATGCTTCTTCAACTTGGCACAGTCTTCGGCCATTGGACCAAAGCCTGCCCGCCACAACAAGTGTTGATTTTTTAGTTGGTTGGATATAACCATTCCCGCATTTTAAGATCAGACTGCAGGAAAAACGCAAAGTTTAAGGAAAGATTTTCTTGCCGTAAAGCTTTAACAATTTTATGAAAATATTTTTTGGACACCCATATCAATTGACCATCTCGCTTCCGAAATAACCATGCAATGATTTTGGCAGGTAAATGCCATCCGCCTCCTGGTGGTTCTCTAAAATGCCTGCAAGAATCCTTGGCAAAGCAAGAGAGCTGCCATTCAAAGAGTGCGCCAGTTGCATTTTTCCTGAAGCATCCTTAAACCGGATTTTCATGCGGTTGGTCTGGAAGCTTTCAAAATTGCTCACCGAACTCACTTCAAGCCATTTGTCCTGGGCAGTGCTGAATATTTCGAAATCATAAGTGAGTGCTGAAGCAAAACTCATGTCTCCACCACACAGTCTTAAAATGCGATAGGGGAGATCCAGTGATTGCAATAATTTCTCTACATGGTCCACCATTTCATCCAGATGCTCATAGCTCTTATCCGGGTGTACAAGCTGCACGATCTCCACTTTGTCAAACTGATGGAGTCGGTTGAGGCCCCTTACATCTTTGCCGTAACTTCCGGCTTCCCTTCTGAAGCAGGGGGTGTAAGCTGTCATTTTAATTGGCAATGCATTTTCTTTCAGGATCTCATTGCGCCAGATATTTGTCAGGGGAACTTCGGATGTGGGTATCAGGAAATACTTGTCCTCAGTGACGTAATACATTTGTCCTTCTTTATCGGGGAGCTGTCCGGTACCAAAAGCAGAGTCTTCGTTTACCATGAGCGGCGGCTGATATTCAGTATACCCCGCAGCCGTATTAAAATCCAAGAAATATTGTATCAATGCCCTTTGCAGGCGGGCCCCTTTATTGACGTATACAGGAAATCCGCTCCCGGTGATTTTATTGCCAAGTTCAAAATCCACGAGGTTGAATTTTTTTGCAAGTTCCCAGTGTGGCATCGCTGATGGGGGCAGGTCTGGCCGGTTGCCTCCCTGGCGAACAATCTCATTGTCTGAAGGCAATTTACCAGCAGGAACCCATTTCGAGGGAAGGTTCGGGATACTCACCAGTGCTTCATTCAATTGAATTTCCGTTTTTGTCAATTGATCAGAAAGTGGCTGGAGAGCAGCTTTCAAAAGAGCGACTTCCTCTTTTTTCGATGCTGCTTTTTCCTTTTCACCCTTGCCCATCAGCTGGCCGATTTCTTTGGAAGCAGCATTGATCTGCGCGAGATGGGTATCTGATGCCAATTGCATTTGCTTGCGCTGATCATCCAGCGCAATAATCCTATCCACAAGATCAATTGCTGAGAAATGCTTAAGGTGCAGGCGCTCTTTGACCAGTTCCGGATTTTGACGGATAAACGCAACCTGTAACATGCCAAAAAATTTTTGCAAAGGTAAAGGAAGCAGGTGGCGCCACCAAGATCATCTCGGTTAGCTTTGGCCGGGTAACTGGTGGACAATCATAATATCAGTGTCTTTTAATATGTCATAATTTCATAAAAAAAATTATGATTGACCCAACCATGATCACGAATAGTTTTGAGCTGAATGGGTACAGGATTACCCGAAGCCTGGGAGTTGTTCGCGGAATCACTGTGCGCTCCAGAAGCCTGCTGGGAAATATTGCCGGAGGTCTGCAAAGTATTTTTGGTGGGCGCTTATCCGTCTACGTTGATCTTTGCGAGAAAACAAGAGAAGAGGCTTTTCAACACATGATCGATCATGCCAATGAGAGAGGAGCAAATGCGGTAATCAATATGCGCTATGATGCAAATGAAGTGATGGATGGAATTACTGAAGTGCTCGCATATGGCACTGCGGTGATGGTGGAAAAATCATAATCTTTTGTGCCAGATTGTATACCCATCCAGCTTTGAATACGCTGCTATGGAAGCAATGGGAAGCTGTACATTTGGGCCATGAAAATTGATCAGGATGACCTGCAAGCCCGATGGTGGGCACTCGAAGCAAAATTGCTTGAACGCTTTGGAAAGAAGCCGGATATGGAGGCCATTTTGTTCCTCATCGGGATCCAGGAATTTGGGGAGATCCGCGAGAAATTCAGCAAAGAACAGAAACAGGACTTGATGCACGTTGCAGTTTGTTGCCTGTTTGCGCAAAGTGGTTACTACGAATTTGAAAGAGTGGATGAAGAAGGCTGGCCTCATTTCAATCAATTGAAAGCCTTACCGGTGATGAATATGGCTGAACAGGAAAACTTTCTAAAGGATCATATTCTACTATATTTCGAGAGCCACCTCTGATTTGGATTTATAGGATTTGAGGATTACTGGATTTAATCAAAATTTTGCGATTCGCAATCCTTAAATCCTAAAATCCTTTGAATCCTAATCCTTTTATATTAATCTTTGCACCTTTAAATCATAACGCATGAGCTTTCCTGACAATCTTCGCTACACCAAGGACCATGAGTGGATACGCATGGAGGATGAACATACAGCTGTGATCGGAATCACTGATTTTGCACAGAAAGAACTGGGAGATATTGTGTATGTAGAAGTCGAAACGATCGGGAAGCCACTAGATGCCGAATCAGTATTTGGCAGTGTGGAAGCTGTGAAAACGGTTTCGGACCTCTATTTGCCCACCGCTGGCACAATAATAGAATTGAATCCGGCCCTGGCAAATTCTCCTGAATTGGTGAATTCAGACCCTTATGGCGCCGGATGGATGATCAGACTTAAGGTCGACAATCCTGATGATGTGAAAAAACTAATGGACGCAAAAGCATACCAGGAACTGGTGCATTGATTGAATAGTCCATTCCCAATTCTGGAATAAAAAATGGCTATTTTTTGATTTCCCGGAACCTACTTTATTTTGAAGATTTCCAATACTTATACTGAACAGGACCTGGTGAAAGCTCTCAAAGAACGAGAGAAAGCCGCGTTTAACTACCTGTACGACTATTATTCCGGTGCCTTATACACCATCGTGAAGCAGATCGTTCAAAATGGCGAGCTGGCCAACGATGTCCTGCAAGATGTTTTTGTAAATATCTGGCGTAAGATGGATTCCTATGATCCCGCCAAAGGGAGATTATTTACCTGGATGCTCAATATTGCCAGAAATGCATCGATTGATGCACTTAGGTCCAAGAGCTATCAAAACACGCAAAAAAACCAGGAGATTACAGATAACGTAAATAACATCAGCGGACAATCCATACAATCCAATTTGGATACGATTGGACTTAAGAAGCATTTGCTCAAATTGAAACCGGAATTGCGTACGCTGATTGACCTCGCTTATTTTAAAGGGTATACCCAGGAAGAAATTTCAGAAATTGAAGAAATTCCCCTGGGTACGGTCAAGACAAGGATTAGAAACGCATTAATTCAATTAAGATCATTTATTCAATAATTTGAATATACGCGAATACATATCAAGTGGGATCATTGAGAGTTATGTTCTCGGACTTGCCAGTCATTCCGAAAGGATTGAATTTGAGAATTACTGTGAAAGCTACCCCGAATTAAGAGAAGCAAGAGATGCATTTGAAAAAAGCCTTGAAGAGCAGGCATTGCAGAATGTACTTCAGCCACCCGCTAGAATCAAGGGCAACGTCATCTCCAGGATCGACATGGACAGGGAAGAACTTTCGACTGCAAGACCATACCAGCAAAAAGCCAGACCCTTCACTCCTATCCGGGCTGTATGGCCCCGTTATGTTGCAGCGGCTGCCCTTATTCTGCTTGCTGCAAGTACAGCCCTTAATTTTTATTTTTTCACCAGGTACAGAGAATATATCTCGAAATATGCCGACCTGGTAGCTGCCCAAAATCAAACCGCATCATTGAACCAGGCAATCCAGACCAAGATGAGGGATTATGAGACTGCATTGAACCTGATCAGAGATCCCTCCATGGCTGTCGTAAAGATGGCGGGTGTGCCAACCAGTCCAAATCCATCCAGTATGGCCACAGTATATTGGGATACAAAAACAAAGGACGTATACCTCCTGGTGAACAGTCTGCCTGTTCCGGCTAACGATAAGCAATACCAGCTCTGGGCCATGGTGGATGGAAAGCCGGTGGATGCCGGAATGCTCGATATGGCCAATAGCTTGCCGATAGTGAAAATGAAAAATATTCCCCAGGCCCAGGCTTTTGCTATAACCCTGGAGAAAAAAGGTGGCAGTCCAACGCCAAATATGGAAGCCGTGTATGTCATGGGGAAGGTCACTTGATAGGAAAATAAGGCGTTAATATGGGGCTAAGCTTGCACATTCTGGAGGTTTTTTAGTTTCTTGCAAAGACCATGAAGACAATCAGAACCTACCTTGGAACCCGCTGGGTCGCCGTCTGTTGGACTATACTCATCCTCATCCTGATCTCTATTCCGGGAAATGTACTTCCTTCCGAAGAAAAATTTGCTGTCCCTGATGCTGATAAACTAGTCCATTCGTTTCTGTTCGGCATCTTTGTCTGGCTATGGTGCTTATATTATCACAGGGTAGGAATCCGGGGAAGAAAACTCGCCCGAATTTTTTTCATTTTATTCCTGATTTCAATAGCATATGGGATTGGTACGGAACTTATACAAAAGTATTTTATACCCATGCGGGAATATGACCAGAGTGATATCATCGCAGACATCATCGGCGCAGGGATAGGCTATGGAATTTGTAATATCAGGTTGTTGAACAATTGAATAGGAAGATTTTGCTTTCCGTTTGCCGGAAAAAGTAAGCCCCTGTGGAAACAGGGGCCGTAACCAAAACTAACTGCTTATGAGAAAATTGACTGCTTGTGTAGTCAAATAGAAAAGACTTTTTTATATAACGCAAAACAGGTGCCAATATTATGATGGCGATTATCAGGAAAAGTTAAAGAGCTGCTACAATTATCTTCCATAAAGATACTTACCCCGCAACACCAATATTTTCCGCGATTCCGGAATAACAAATCTTTAGCGATTGCAAACGAATTGTTAGCAACCAGATAAGCTTATTCTATTTCATGAAAGAACTACAACTATGAGACGCTAAATACAGACAATAGTTTAAGGTGGGCACGTTAAAAAAAGATCAAAATCGGAACATTCAGGCGAATAAGGCTTTGACTTTATCAAGGACGCCTCCAGATTGGCTATTTCCTCCAAAACTTCCCAGAAGTCCTTCAATTCCCTGGGCGCCTCCGAAATGACTTAGAATGCCCTGGAGATTGAAACTGCTATCTCCAGGATCATTTGTCCTATGTACCAGGTTTTGTAAAACAGAGGGGATCAATCCGGAAGCAACTCCACTGGCAGCGGACTGGCTTAATCCAAACTTTTCCACGAGTTGCTGAACAAAGTTGCCTGAAATATTTTGGACAGCTGGATGATTTTGGACGGCATCAGTACCGTTCTCAAAGAGTCCAAGAAGACTCTGCAAATTTCCCTGTGAAACCAGTTTTTGGAGACCGCCGGTAATGGATTGCCCGGCTTGGGTAATCACCGCCTCATTCTGCTCATTCGGAATGGCGGGATTATTGATAACTGCGCTTCCGGCCTGCTCGCGGATGAGATTGATTAAATTTTCTAACATCGGATAGGTTTATACCAATTTACATCAAAACATGCCCATACCTATCAGTGCCTGCCATATTTATTTTATGAACGCTCAATTCTGGCGCGCCATCTTTTCAGCGTTTTCGGCAAATTGCAGAGCATCTATAAATTCCTGGATTTCTCCCTCCAAAACTTTAGCAAGATTATATACTGTCAATCCGATCCTGTGATCTGTCACCCTGCCCTGGGGATAATTATAAGTCCTGATCTTCGCACTTCGGTCACCTGTACTTACCAGGCTTTTTCGATGGCGTGCAATTTCTTCTTCCTGCTTTCGCACTTCTTCTTCATATAATTTTGTCCTCAGCATCTGCATTGCTTTTTCCCGATTGCCCAATTGGGTTCTTTCCGTCTGGCAGATCACAACAGTACCGGTGGGAATATGCGTGAGCAATACTTTTGTTTCCACTTTATTTACGTTTTGGCCGCCGGCACCCCCGCTCCTGGCAGTCTCCATTTTCACGTCACTATCTCTCAATTCAAAATCTACTTCTTCGGCCTCGGGCATTACCGCAACAGTAGCTGCACTGGTATGTACACGCCCACTTTGTTCAGTTTCAGGCACCCGCTGTACACGGTGAACGCCACTTTCAAATTTCAGGGTCCCATATACATCATCCCCCAATACTTCCATTTGCACTTCCTTAAAGCCCCCAACCGTTCCGCTGCTCTCACTCAGTATGGATGCCCTCCAGCCTCTCCCCTCACAATACTTGAGATACATACGCAAGAGATCGCCGGCAAATAAACTAGCCTCATCACCACCGGTACCGGCCCGAATTTCAATAATGGCATTCTTTTCATCCTGTGGATCTTTCGGGATCAGGAGACGGCGAATATTTGCTTCCATTTGTTGTTTCCTTATTTCCAAACCTGCAGATTCTGCTTTTGCCAAATCCCTCAATTCGGCATCATCGCCATTCAGTGCCTCCCTATTAAAATCAATATCTCCGAGAAGGGTCTTATATTCCTCATAGGATTTGACAATTTTTTCGAGGTTCCTGTATTCTTTGCTCATAGCACCAAACTTCCGGTTATCCTTTACAATTTCCGGGTTGGACAGCGCCACGCCCAAATCTTCAAATCTCGCCTTGATCGCCTCCAATTTATCTAACATAGTTTTGACTTATTTTTAGGATCCCGGCATCTAACCCAATCAAAGATTCAGAACCCCTATCCAACAAAGTTTGCAAAGTTAATTCTTTCAAAGTACAGATGGTTTACAGAAAATTAAAAGCAAATGCCATATTTACTGGCAAGGAAATGCTTGACCAGCATTCAGTCCTGGTTACCGCGGAAGATGGCCATATTGTGGATATCATTCCCGAATCAAATGCCGGCGAAGGCATTGAATCATGGAATGGGATCCTATGCCCAGGATTCGTGAATTGCCACTGTCATTTGGAACTTAGTCATCTGCGGGGACTTGTACCCGAGAAGACCGGGTTGGTGGATTTTGTGCTGGCCGTCGTGACGGGAAGGCATTTTCCGGAAGAGGAGATCTTGCGGGCTATTGTCATCGCTGAAGATGAAATGCTCCAAAATGGAATTGTTGCGGTGGGCGATATCTGCAATAATGGATTAACTATTTCCCAGAAAAAGAAGCAGCGATTAGTATATCACAATTTCATAGAATTAAGCGGCTGGAACCCTGATATCGCAGAGATCCGTTTTCAAAAGAGCAAATCCACTTATGATGAATTTTGTGGGCTCCCCGATGGAGCCAAACATGCGTCAATGAATCCACATGCTCCTTATTCCGTTTCTGAAGCTCTATGGGAAATACTGGTTCCTTATTTAAAGGATAAACTCGTCACCATGCACAATCAGGAAACCGAGTGGGAAAACGAATTCTTTGTAAGCGGCATAGGGGATGCAATAAGAATGTATCAACGCCTAAAAACAGAAAATCCAACTTTCCGAACGACGGGCAAATCAAGTCTGCAAAGCAGTTTGCGCTGGTTCAGGCATGCGAAACAATTGATTCTTGTGCATAATACATTTATACAGGCAGGTGATCTGGATTACGTTGAAAAAACGCATATGAAGGAACAAGTGAATTTTTGTCTTTGTCCAAATGCAAATCTCTATATAGAAGGTCGCCTTCCGCCGATAGATATGCTTCGCAGGGCAAATGCGCAAATTGTTCTGGGCACGGATAGCCTGGCCAGCAATCATGGTTTAAGTATCCTGGAAGAAATGAGAACCATACTCAACGCAAATCCCCAGATCCCAACAGCAGAAATCCTTCAATGGGCGACATTCAACGGCGCCCGGGCACTGGGATTGCATGACAGTCATGGCCTGTTTAAGCAAGGGAGAAAGCCGGGGGTTATCCTACTTGAATATACCCATGATCGCAAAATCACCTCGGAAACCTCTGTTATAAGATTGATCTGAATTCATTCTGAGAAAACAGTTTGCAAAACAGGAATTGTTTTCATCTGGCCGAATTCGGAGATGTGCAGGGCATAAAAATTCATGTAAGCCTGCAATAAATGCCGCCTTGTATCCTGGTTCAATCGAAGCTGGTCAAGTTCTTTTGGCTGCATCACTTTTAGAAGTTGTGAAGTAAGGAAACTTAGGGGGGCCTCGATATAGTGGATATGATGGGGTCTTTCACTCACGAAAGAACCTTCTTCCAAATCCAAGATGGATTTCTCCTCCGAATAGGAATCCTGGATACGGAATCCAAAAAAACCCGCAAGATGGAGGCTGAAAAACAAGGGAAAATTTGCAATCACAGATTCGGCTGCGTGGTCAAGTGTGACAAATGCGTCTTCAATAAAATAGAATAAATCCGGATTAGGTTCTGGTTGCTTAATAGATTTAGTTAATAGTTCAACCAAGAAAAGGGCCACAGCATTTCTGAACACATTAAAGAAGATATGTTCGTAAATGATAGCATATCGAAATTCTTTTATGCGCTGTAAATTCTTAAACTGATTTTGATAAACCACCATGTCAAGCATAGCTGCAGGCTGAAACAAATTGGCCATGCCCGATCCTTTTTTCGATGATTTCCTTACGCCATTAACGAGATAGGACTGAATCCCGAATATTTCGGTGTATATCGTTACAATTATACTGGTTTCGCCATATTTGACGGAACGCAAAACGAGTCCCCTGGTTTTGTGCGTGATCATTTCCGGTATTGACCTCCTCGGTTAAATATGCGTTAATGCCATGGCATAAAGTTAGCAGGAATACTCAGGCTAAGATGGAAAAGCGGTCTAAAATAGGTTTCTTTGTGGATCTAATATATTCTTTATTTAATAGAATCATCATGTGGGAATTTATTGCCCGATCTGTTTTGAAATTCCGCATTCCCTTACTTGTTTTCCTTCTGATTGCCACAGCCTATATGGGATACCAGGCTTCGAAGGTGGAAATGAGTTATGAATTTGCAAAAGCAATTCCTACCGACAATCCAAAATTCATCGAATACCAGGCTTTCAGGCAAAAATTCGGGGAAGATGGAAATCTATTGGTTATCGGGATCCAAACGGATAAGCTTTTTGAAAAAGATATCTTTAATGCCTATGCGAAATTGAATAACCAGCTTAAGAACATCAAGGGAGTGGACCAGGTGCTCAGCATTCCGCTGGCCATTAACCTAAAGAAAAATGACAGTCTGGAAAAACTCAAACCAGTCAGGATCTTTTCAGACGAGTATTCTTCCCAGACAGAACTGGACCGCGACAAGGGCATTTTTGAAAGCCTCCTTTTTTACAGGGGCTTTTTATACAATCTCCAAACAAATGCGTGGCTGATGGCCATTAATATCAATAAGATTGTACTTAACTCATCGAAGCGAAATACCATCGTAAAGGAAATAACAGATGCCGGCAATGCCTTCGGGCAAATGACCGGCCTGACCATGCATTATAGCGGGCTGCCTCTTATCAGGACCAATATGGCCACCAAGGTCGCCGCAGAAATGAAAATGTTTCTACTTGCATCTGTTGCATTGGATGTTATCATCTTGCTGCTTTTTTTTCGAAGCGTAAGCACGATGATCCTTTCGCTTGCCGTAGTGCTAATCGGAGTTGTATTCAGCCTTGGCACCATGCATTTGTTCGATTACAAGATTACCCTGCTGGGCGTACTCATTCCGCCGCTGGTCCTGGTCATCGGAATTCCAAACTGTATTTACTTCCTGAATAAATACCATACTTCATTCAATGAAACCGGAGATAAACAGAAGGCTTTGTACGAGATGATCCGACGGATGGGGGTGGTCACCCTGTTTTGTAATATCACTGCAGCCATTGGCTTTGGTGTTTTCGCGCTGACAAAAAGTGCGATTTTGAAGGAATTCGGTGTGGTTGCAGGGATCAATATCATGCTCTTGTTTTTCATTTCTGTGATCCTGATCCCTGGTCTGCTCAGTTTTCTGCCAGATCCTAAGCACATGCATATGCGCTATCTGAAAAATAAATGGCTCGCAGCCATTTTGGACAAACTGGAAATCTGGACGCTGAACCACAAGCCAATGATTTATGGAATTACTGTGATCGTGGTGGGATTTTCAATAGCAGGTATTTTCCGCTTGCATGCAGAAGGATTTATGGTGGATGACCTTCCGAAAAAGGATCCCATCTACACGGACCTGAAATTTTTTGAAAGGAATTTTAAAGGAGTAATGCCGCTGGAAATTGTGGTGGATACGAAAAAGAAGAACGGCCTGCGCAGTAATATGCTGCAAACCTTTGAAAGAATTGATTCGCTTTCACAATTCATCGCGTCACAACCGGAGATGAACCGGCCGCTGACTGTCACGGAAGGGCTGAAATTTGTAAGGCAGGCCTATTATAATGGAGACAGCCTGAATTATGGACTGCCAAACCAATTTGATATCAGCTTTCTTGCTCCTTACCTGAACATGAAAGCAGATAGCAATTCAAAAAATTCAGCGTTGGCCAGGATGTTAAGTAGTTTTATCGATAGCAACCGCCAGCAAACCAGACTGAGTGTAAACATGGCTGACGTGGGAACAACCAGGCTACACCAGATCCTGGACAAGATCCAAACAAAATCTTCAACTATTTTCGACTCTTCGAAATATTCTGTTCAGCTCACCGGAAGCAGTGTCACTTTTTTGGAAGGGAGCAGCTTTATCATCCATGGACTGCGGGACAGTATACAATGGGCATTCCTTCTGATTGCACTTTGCATGCTCTATCTTTTCAGGTCATTGCGAATCCTGTTCTGCTCACTTATTCCCAATCTGATACCATTGCTCATAACGGCGGGGGTCATGGGCTGGGCTGGGATCCCGCTCAAACCCTCTACGGTACTTGTTTTTAGCATTGCACTGGGGATCGCTATTGATATTACCATACGTTTCCTGGTTAATTATAAACAGGAACTGACCCATGGAAACCTTACCCCAAAGGAAACCGTGATCAATACAATTCACTCGACAGGAATAAGCATACTATACACGTCCATGGTCCTGATTGCCGGATTTTTCATTTTTTGCTTCAGCGAATTCGGGGGCACTCAAAATCTTGGATGGCTCACCTCTCTAACGCTGGTCATGGCGACACTGACAAATCTTATTTTCCTTCCGGCATTATTGATGAGTCTGAATAAGAAAAAAAAGTAAAAGTTCCGACAACTCCGCTTTGTCATTTCACTTCCCGACTGCGTCAGCAGGCAGGGAGTCTGGTCTATTTCGCAGATGTAAAATTAAAGTAAGACCGGGCGGGAAATCTGGGTGTTTCGAATCTCCGAAATGCCAGATTTCTCACTCCCTTCGAAATGACAAAAAAAGATAGAAAAGAATTAATGCAATAACTCCATTAACTTATTCTTAAGCCCATCCCCTCGCAATTGCTGTGCAACGATTTTACCTTGCGGATCAATAAGGACATTGAAAGGTATCCCTTCAAATTTGAACAAATCAACTGCCTTGCTATTCCAGTATTTCAGATCGCTGATCTGGGTCCAGTGAAGCTGGTCATCCTTGATCGCCTGAAGCCAGGATTCTTTTTCTTTATCAAGAGATACGCCGAGTATCGTGAAATTCTTATTCTTAAATTCCTGATATGCTTTCACCACATTAGGGTTTTCATTTCGGCAGGGACCACACCAACTTGCCCAAAAATCCACAAGTACATATTTTCCACGGAATGATGCCAGCGAGATGCTCCTTCCATTTGCATCTGGCATAGAAAATTCAGGAGCCAGTTTTCCCACCCAACTATTCGCAGCCTCATTCTTTTCCATTTCTGCCTGCCTGGCGGACTGCGCATCGTAGCTTCTCTTCATATTCTTCAACACCAGGTTTTCCGGATATTTCACATTAAGCGCAACAATAGAGGAATCAAATTCCGTTTTTGAAAAGCTCTGTGAGGCCCAGCCCAAAGCAATGATGGCCAGGGTAGGGTTTGGCGTTTTGAACATGAAGCGCTTGAGGTATGCATTCAGCTCGGTCACTGCCAGGGCTCTGTCTTCACCAGCCAAACTAATTATACTGTCAGTTACTCCTTCCCTTTTCAAACTATCCAACACGGTATATGCCTTATCAATCTTTGCTGCCTTCTTTGCATAACCGGAAATGAGATCCTGCATCTGTTTGCTTCCTTCAGAACCTTTAACAGAATAGTAATCTTCGCTAGAGGCCAGATCTACGTCTACTTCAATCTCTGAAGCATCGTTGATCAATGGTACCTGCACTTTGTTTTCTCCAAAAACCAATTCAAAAATACCCCCCGGCTTACCCGCACCGCTTAAACTGAAATTTCCCGACGCTCCGGAAATCTTGGCTGAATCCAGGATGATGGGCGCCTGTTCTTTTCCAAAACTTATTTCTTCAAGCCAGACCTTGCTAATGGTTTTTTGATCTGCAATGCCTCCTGGCACCGGAATGCTCATCTTATCTGCATTCCTGAAACTTCCTGTCACTTTGAAACTCTCTTTTTTATTCTCTTTACAGGAAAAAAGAAAAACACAAATCAATCCAATCAAAATAGTCCCATGATTTCTTTTCATATCATTTCAATTTCTTGGTAAAAATTTCTTTCAATCCTGATCAAAAACAATTCGGCCCCTCAGGAACCATTCGAACCCAATCTCCTATTACTAATTCTTATCCAGTCTTTCCAGCAGCAATTTGTTTGTCAGTTTTGGATCAGCCTTGCCCTTCGACAATCTTTTCACTTCTCCTACGAACAAACCGATGAGTCCTTTCTTTCCTTTTTTGTATTCCAATACTTTTTCCGGCATCTTGTCCAAAGCCTCCTGCACCCATTGGGCGATTTCTTCGCTTCCTGCATCCTGGACAAGGTTCAGTGAAGCAGCTAAATCTGCCGGGTTGGCTTCCGGTGTTCTTAAAATGGCAGGAAATAAGCGGGATGAAGCAACAGAAAAATTTACCCTTCCTGCATCCACCAGTTCAATCAACGCTGAGAGTTTTGCAGGTGCCAGACCTAGTTTGCCCATTGAAAGATTTTCCTGATTGAGCCAGGATTTTACCGGACCCAATAACCAGTTTGAAGCGGATTTTGGATTGACTTTGAGCTTAACCAATTCTTCAAAATAAACGGCGGTCTCCTTGTCGTCCGTCAATACCCGCGCATCGTATTCCGACAATTTCAGTTCGCGCGTGTATTTTTCTATCAATTGCTCGGGAAGGGCTGGAATGGAATCTCTGATCCCTGAGAGCATCTGGTCCGTAATCTGAAAAGGTGGCAGGTCAGGATCAGGAAAATACCGGTAATCATTTGCTTCTTCTTTGCTTCTGAGGGCGAAACTGGTGCCGGTATTGGCATCAAAGCTCCTTGTTTGCTGTTCAATGGTTTTTCCTGAATCTGCCAATTCCATCATGCGCAAAGATTCAAACTCGATGGCTTTTCTTACATTCCGAATGGAGTTCAGGTTTTTGACTTCCACTTTGACACCTAATTTTTTATCCCCTTTTTTACGGATAGAAATATTGGCATCACATCGCATGCTTCCTTCTTCCATATTCCCATCGCATACATCAAGGTAACGGAGCACTTTCCTTAGCTCAGTCAAGTAAGCATGAGCATCTTCACCCCCTGAAAGCATCGGCTCAGTCACGATTTCAATCAGGGCAACACCGGCGCGATTATAATCAATACAAGTATTTTCAGGATCCAGGTCATGCAGGCTCTTACCTGCATCTTCTTCCAAATGGATCCGATTGAGCTGAATATTTTTTTCTCCTGTCGAAGTTTTAATTTTTACCCACCCGCCTTTGCAGATTGGACTGGTATGCTGAGAAATCTGGTAGCCTTTGGGAAGGTCTGGATAGAAATAGTTCTTACGTGCAAAATGGTTATCTCTTTCAATTTCACAATGACATGCCAGGCCCATTCTGACAGCAAGTTCAATGGCTTTTGCATTTAATACGGGCAAAGTGCCTGGATAGCCCAAAGTGACCGGACTGATATGGGTATTGGGTTCTGCTCCAAATGCCGCACTGTCGCCGCAAAACAATTTGCTTTGGGTCAGCAATTGTGCATGTACCTCCAGCCCTACAACCGTCTCATATGCATCAGAATCGATTCGCATGTATTGATTGATTAATCATTGTCCGGGGTTATGGACAAGGTCCGCAAAGTTAAGGCGCGAGGCCGGCTTCCCCATATGATTCAATAATGAATATATTCCTCAGGCCTTGAGCCCGCAATTTACCTTATTCTAAAAACTTCCCATACTGTGACGGTTTGAAAGATATTATCCTAAAAAAGAAAGGTCGCTGCTTGCGACCTTTCAAATAGAACAAAGAATTCTTCTTATAGTTCAGCTGTCTTCAGTTTCTTAGGGATCTTGACTTCTATATCCATTGGCTTTCCGGCCCTCGTGATTTTCATTTTTACCGGAGACTTTGCCCCATTGGCTCTGGCCAATTCTGCAAGTTCATTTGCACTGGTAATATTCTTGCCATCAAACTGTGTAATGATATCCCCTTCCTTAATTCCAGCCTTTTCTGCAGGAGAATCTTCGTCAACATCGATCACCTTGACGCCTTTACCATCTTCGAGGTCTTGCGCCCTGAGGCCAATCTTTGGCCCCCTCGTCATAACGGAATAAGCCCTCGGCCCGCCATACATTCCACGGGGCATTGGTGCTATATGAGGAGCAATAAGGTCCATGTCTTCATTGATTTCTGGCATGTTGAAACTCTTCCACATAAAATTGCTCTTGCCGAGTGTAGCGGTCGCCTTTTGTTCCTTTCCATCCCTTTTATAGGTAACTACTACTTTGTCTTCCGGTTTGTATTTATGGATCGCCTTCACCAGGTCACCAGGACTTTCAACATTTATCTCGTCAATTTTTGTAATGATATCCCCTTTCTTCAAGCCAATCTTTTCTGCAGCACTCTCTTTCGTCACTTCTGTAATTTCAGCCCCCCCGCCTTCAGCCTTATTCGATGACACTCCCAAAAAGGCATTATTGCTCATGTCAAATTCTTCGCCACTAAAATTCCAGCCTCCTCTGCGGAATGGCGATCCCGGGGGATATGCAAATACATCACCGCCAAAAGGCATTTGTATTTTTTCAACGATGATTGCATCATCCTGAAATTCATCCACAGGCTTTCCATTAATAAATACCTCACCACCCTTAATTTCAATGGTGACTTTTCCATCCTTATTAGATTTGGATTTGATAATAATCTCGTTGCCCCCCCTTATTTTTTCAGGCTTGGTCTTTTCCTTAGGTTTTTCCGTTTGCTGCTTATCCTGTGCGAATGTTTGACCGAATATGAGCACGGAAAGCGCTACCCATGCGGCCGTTTTTGCTATGAATTTTTTCATTTGTCAAGATTTTAATTAATGAACTACGTGAAGCTTCGTATTTCAAATATACAAGTTTTCCTGAAATACGAAAATTTTCGGAAATGGGGAGATTAATTTAACGGATTATTAAGAAATGGAACTAGATTGGGAAGAAGCTGCAGTTAGTGGGAGAAGGCCAATTCCCTGATCTTCTCTATGACGGCTTCAAGCTGGGCAGGATTTTGTCCGCCTGCTGAAGCCATTGTTTTCTGACCGCCCCCACCACCCGCAATGAGGGGCGCAACATATTCCCTGATTATGTTTGGGGCATTCAGGTTTCTCGAGTTGGCGAGTTCTTCATCCAGTGCAAGCACAACATGCGCCTTGCCTTCAATATTTGCAGCCAAGATGATTATATAATTCTTTAGCTCCCCTTTCAGGTCAAAACAAAGTTTTTTTAGTGAATCCGGACTGCTGACTTCAAGCTTCTTGCCGAGGAAGCTGGTCCCATTCTTTTTTTCTACATTTTCCAATAATTCCTTCTTCATTATGTGGATCTGTTTCGCTTCAGAAGATTCTATTCTTTTTCTAAGATCGCTGTTCTCTTCGATAAGCGCATCTACCGATTTAACAATATCTGCAGGATGTTTAAGTTTTTCCCTGAGTTGCTGGATTTCTGCCAACTGCTCTTCAAGGTAAGTAGCGCATGAGGAACCCGACAGGGCTTCTACGCGCCTGACTCCTGCAGCCACTGCTGTTTCATGCTTAATCTTAAAATATCCAAGTTCACCTGTAGCCCCCACATGGGTTCCTCCGCATAGCTCAACAGAATAGTCCGGATCAATAATTACTACCCTTACCCTGTCTCCATATTTTTCTCCGAATAATGCCATGGCGCCGGATTTTAAAGCATCCTCTTTGTCCATTTCCTTAATCACCACAGGTATATTCTCTCTGATCTTTTGATTCACCAGGTTTTCAATCCTTAAGGTTTCTTCCGGGGTTAGTTTCGCGAAATGTGCAAAATCAAACCGCAGGTGAATGTCATTTACAAGAGATCCTTTTTGAGTGACATGGGCTCCCAGGATTTTCCTAAGGGCTGCATGCAGAAGGTGCGTCGCTGTATGATGCACAGCTATATTCTTTCTCTTTATCCGATCGACTACGGCAAAAACATCTTTGTTAGGGTCTGTGGGCAATTTTTCCGTGATATGTACGATCAGGTCGTTTTCCTTTTTTGTATCCAGGACGGAGACGGATTCTTCGCCAAATTTCAATATTCCGGTGTCTCCCACCTGGCCTCCGCTCTCTGCGTAAAATGGTGTGGCATTCAATACCAGCTGATACCCTTCTTTGCCCTTGGCTTTGAATTTCCGGTATCGGGCTATCCTCCCTTTCGCCTCCAGAGAATCATAGCCAATAAATTCAGTGAGTGCGTGCTCTGCTAAAATGATCCAGTCTTCTTTATCCATGGCTGTGGCTGCACGGGAACGGTTTTTTTGCTTATCCAATTCTTCGCCAAATTCCTTCTCATCAATTTGGAGCTTGTTTTCGTGTGCGATCAGGCGGGTTAGGTCCAGGGGAAATCCGTAGGTATCAAATAATTCAAATGCATCTTTCCCCTTAATCATTCTTTCTTTGCCTGCCTGCTGAACCAATTCATCTATTTTTTTCAGCCCTTTCTCAAGTGTCCTAAGAAAAGCATCTTCCTCTTCCCGGACCACCTTACTTACAAATTCAACCTGCTTATGAAGTTCAGGAAATACATCTTCAAATTGGGACGCGAGTAAGGGGATGAGTTGGAAAATAAGAGGTTGCTTATAATCCAGCCAGGAATAATAGTATCGCACTGCTCTTCTCAAAATTCTCCTGATAACATATCCGGCTCCGGTATTGGAAGGCAATTGTCCATCTGCAATGGTAAATGCTATGGCACGGACATGGTCAGCAATGACACGGAAAGAAATATCGGATTTGCTTTCTCCCTTTTCATACCGAATGCCAGTAATCTTTTCCACTGCATCGATGGTACCTGTAAATATATCCGTATCATAATTTGAGGTCTTTCCCTGAATGATCCTGGTCAATCTTTCGAATCCCATACCTGTATCCACATGCTTCTCAGGCAATGGTTCAAGTCTTCCATCTTTCAGTCGATTGAATTGGATAAATACAATGTTCCAGATTTCAATAACCTGGGGATGGTCTGCGTTCACAAGTTTACTTCCATCCGCTTTCCTGATTTCTTCAGGATCAGTCCGGCAGTCAATATGAATTTCTGTGCAGGGGCCACAGGGGCCGGTATCCCCCATCTCCCAAAAATTGTCTTTTTTCTTTCCTGGCAGGATACGTTCTTCGGGAATCCATTTTTTCCATTCATTGAATGCTTCCTCGTCTCTTGGGAGACCTTCGGTCGGATCGCCTTCAAATATGGTTACGTATAATTGCTCTTTTGGAATATTGTAAACGGACACCAGCAATTCCCAACTCCAGGCGATGGCGTCTTTTTTGAAATAGTCGCCGAAACTCCAGTTGCCAAGCATCTCAAACATGGTATGATGGTAGGTATCCACCCCAACTTCTTCGAGGTCATTGTGTTTGCCGCTTACCCGCAGACATTTTTGCGTATCGGCTACCCGTGGATGTGGTGCTTTCTTATTCCCCAGGAAATAATCTTTGAATTGATTCATTCCGGCATTGGTGAAAAGTAGCGTTGGATCATTTTTGACAACAATGGAAGCGGAAGGAACAATGGTATGGCCTTTGGATTGAAAGAATTCCAGGAATTTTTTTCTGATCGCAGCGCTGCTCATCATAATCGGAACAATCTTTGGTTGTTTTTTGATACGCTAAGTCTATATTTGTACACTTCGCCGTGTAAAATCGGTGCGAAGTTAGAACAATTCACCCTTTTGATGAGACTTGCATCATGAAAAAGATCAAGTATTATTATAATACCAATACGCTCAGATATGAAAAACTGGAAACGCCATTACGCGTAACCCTTTTGCGCGTACTCGGTTTCGTTTCAGCATCCATAGTGACTGCCCTTATTCTCGTTTCCCTCGCTTATAAATATTTCCCTTCTGCCAGTGAAAAAAGGCTCATGCAGAAAAATGAATCTCTGCGCGATGATTATTTTGTATTGAATGAAAAAGTGAAAAAGTTGCAGGAATCGATGGGCAACCTGGAAAAAAGAGACAATGAAGTTTACCGGGTTATCTTCGAAGCCAATCCCGTGCCTGATAGTGCGAGGGCTAAATTCCTGGCCCAGGAAGAAGAGATAAAACTGGTACAAAGCATGGACCAGGACAACCTGGCTGTGTCCATCGCGAATACCCTTAACAATCTGGCCGCAAGGATCAATTACCAGGTTAAATCTTACCAGATCATCGACGGATTTGTAAAAAACAAGGAGCAGCTGTTGTCTTGTACGCCAGCCATCCAGCCTGTAAGCAACAAGGATCTCAAGCGCATTGCCTCAGGCTTTGGCTACCGGATTGACCCTGTATATAAGACCTCAAAATTTCACCAGGGACTTGATTTCTCCGCCCCGGTTGGAACTCCGATATATGCCACGGCCAATGGTACAGTGGAAACTGCAGGCAATACAGGGAATGGCTTTGGCAACCATGTAGTCATTAATAACGGTTATGGGTATTCTACTCTTTTCGGGCATATGTTCAAAGTGAAAGTGCGCGCGGGACAAAAAGTGAAACGAGGTGAGATCATTGGGTATGTTGGAAGTACGGGCAAGAGTACAGGGCCACATTGTCATTATGAAGTGCATCGCAATGGTGATCCTGTTGATCCGGTTTACTACTTCTATAATGACATTACCCCTGAACAGTATGACCGCCTGCTGAAACTGGCTTCTTCCTCTAATCAAAGCTTTGACTAAGAATTCAGGGTCCATGCTTCTGAGGAATTGTGGTAACTTGCCTCCCTGGTCTTTTCCCAGTTTGTTATTTTCCATGATTGGATTTTGAATTTTAAAAGATCGTATCTTTAATAACGGAACAGTTTTTGATGTTCATCCAAATTATATGAATCCACTACCACAGATCGCCCTGGATTTTACCGAGACTGCCGGACTACAAGCTTCCCCCAAGCTTGTCTCCAATGAAGATCAGCCTATCAATGTCGGCATCCGGATCAAGAAATTGAAAGAAACTGGACCTGCAGTGAATAAGGCCGCGATCGGCGAGGATCTGATTAAAATAAAATCCACTCGTGGCAGAAAGTCAATTAAAGCTGTGGCTGCCGAGGCGGACCTGATCCAAATTCCCGAGGATGAAGTGCTTTTCCAAAAGCAATATTATACTATGGGAGAAGTGGCTGAAATGTTTCGGGTGAACCAATCGCTTCTTCGATTCTGGGAGGCCGAGTTCAACATCCTTCAACCAAAGAAAAACAAGAAGGGCGACCGTTACTTTCGTCCTGTAGATATCAAGAACCTGCATTTGATTTATAATCTTCTCCGTCAGAGAAAGTATACCATTGAAGGCGCTAAAGATTTTCTTAAGCAAAACAAGAATGCCGATGAAAGATTTGATGCCATCAAGAAAATGGAGCAGATTAAATCCTTCCTCCTGGAATTAAAGAGCCAGCTGTAATTTTCATTTGCGTTAAGCGAGATCAGTTAGGGATGACTATGTTTTGGACTGATCCAGGATCTTTATGTCCGTACTTGCGCCTGCTAATTCAATCCCAAGCCTTTCCAAGTACGCAAGAATCTCAAAATTGACGCTTTCCTTGACTTCATTGAATTCTTTTAGTGGGATGGGCGCGGTGAAAAAATCCACATTAATCAGAAAGGCATCGCCGCCAATTTCATTTAGGAAAACAGTAGGGTTTTCCAGAATATCCTTGTTGAGTATCTGCTTGATCACTGCAATCAATTCCCTGATCTGGCCCTGCGGCGTCGACAAATCGATCTGGAGTCTGATCTCTGCCTTTCGTTGGGTTCGCAGGGTCTGATTGTCTACGATACTGTCTACCATCTGCTTATTGGGGACAGTAACAAAAGTTTTCATGTCTGTCCGGATTCGGGTACTGCGCAAGCCAATTTTTTCCACGGTGCCCGAAAATGCATTTACTTTCACAACATCTCCCACTGTAAACGGCTTATCAAAGAAAATGATGAAGGAAGCAATCAGGTTTTCAATGCTTTCCCTCGTAGAGAGGGCAAGGGCAGCACCCGCGATGCCAAGGCCAGTCCATAAGGTTTCGACATGGAATCCAAAGACTTTGCTGAGGATCATCAATATGCCAAAGATGACGACGATGACTCTTAAGAAATCACGGAAAAAAATAACCAATTGATTGTCGCGCAAGTCCTGGCTGGCATCCGCCTTCCATTCCAGGATCAGTGCAATAAAGTCGATGATCCGGAGCCAAAGCCAAATAAAAGAAATGATGATTATGGCCTTGGCCAGATTGTGTATGATGGTCTTTGAACTGATTTGATAGATGTCAAAATCCAGTTGAGAAGGGAAGCGGAGCTTCTCAAGCGCAATGATACTGATCATGATAATCAGAAAGGTTTCCAGTGGCGTCCGGACAAGTTTCAAAAATGAGTCCTTGTCTACTCCGCTTGCTATTTTTTTTACGAGGTGGTGCAGGAGCCCGCCAATAAACCGCGACAGCATTCTCTTGAACATGAACCCCAGGAGGATAGCAATGGCGATGTAAACATATTGTTTGACAGGGTTATCCAGAATGATCCGGTTCCAAAAATCAGGCATAGGCTGGAATTAGTCGGCTGAAACTCAAAATTATTACAAAATATGCGCAATAGAACAAGAGACAATCAGGCATCAAGAATTACCAATGCCTTTACCTGCGCAAATACACTTCGATGCTATTTTGCTTCAGCACATATACTGCTTTGGGCATAACAGAAATTTTTATTGCCGGCAGGTAGGACGCTGGGATCGGTTGTTGCTGAAGATTCTGGTTGCCGGAAATGTAACGGAAAAAAAATTGATTATTTCTCCCCAACATATTTTTATCTATGACGGAGAAGTCTCTAATGCCTGAAAAAGGGATTTGCCGCTGAAATGCTCCATAATGATCGAAAATATACACACCTTTGGATTCGTCGAACAAATAGACCAAACTACTCTGATCAATGATGGCGGAAGGGTCAGGAACGACGTCCACGAATTGCCTGATATCCGTAGTCTGGCTAAGCACAGAACCATTGTCATCGATCTTTTTTAATTTTGCCTCTAACTCATCATAAACCCACACATTATTATCATAAGATAATCCAATGGCCCTTGCCTGAAATATATTTTGCTTCCTTAGATCGATGGTATTTATGATGTTGAGAAACCTGTCCACCATGACGATGGTCGCAAATTCCCTGTAATATAGCAGAATCTTCAGAGGACTGGTCACATCCATGGAGGACATTCTTCCGAACTGGCGAACATCATTATAGACGGCAATTGAGTCTCCATTGGCATTCAGTTTTTTTAACCGGTTATCGGAGCTCAGGGTGTAAATATTTCCAAGATTATCGACGGAGAAATCGACGATATCTCCTTTGATTACCTTTGATAAAGCAAATGTTGAATCAGGCTGTGCCCGCATGGTAAGGACAGGGACGAGGAAAAACAGGGAAAGCAAATATTTCAGGACTGCCATTCTTTGATAATCTTTGATTCTAGTTCGGGACGATCGGATTTTAGAACGAATCCTGACTCATCAAAAATGCCATAAGTGGAATAATAAATCCAGTCGCCAAGGTTTATATAGCGGCTTCCATTTTTGAAACTGAAATCAATTGGCAGGTGCCGGTGGCCGAATATGAAATAATCAATCTTTTCTTTCAGGGATATTTCCTTGCTATAGGAAATCAACCATTCATTTTCTTCGCCCAAAAATTTTTTCTCCACCAGCCCTGCTGCTGCCCTGCTTTTTCTGCTAAAATAATTCGCCATTCCCATACCGATGGAGGGGGGGAGCACTCCAAACATCCATTGACAAACCGGGTTCCGGAAAACTGCCTTCATGAATTTATACTTGAAATCTCCCGGACCGAGGCCATCTCCATGTCCAACCAGCAGCTTCTTGCCAAATCTTTCAAAAGTCTTTGACTCATGATACACGGTAATATTCAGTTCCTTTTCAAAATACCCCCGCATCCACATATCATGGTTGCCTACAAAAAAATGAATCGGAATGCCGGAATCGGTTAATTCTGCCAGCTTACCCAGTATCCTGGTATAACCCTTAGGCACAACCGTCCTGTATTCATGCCAAAAATCAAACATGTCGCCCAAAATAAATATCTCCGTAGTGTGTGGCTTAATTTCAGACAGGAAATGAACAATGCGCTTTTCCCTGACCAGGCTCTTTTCCGCATTGGGCGTACCGAGGTGAAAATCGGATAAAAAATATATTTTTTGAGCCACAGGCATTCGTAAAAGTAGGGATAAAAATGATGGACTCAGGCCTGTTCGTCGATCAAAAAGAGATAAACTTCTTTCGGACCATGCACACCGACGACCAGGGTCTTTTCAATGTCTGCAGTACGGCTGGGTCCTGTGGCAAAAGTGATAAGCGAAGGAAAATTACGATGGTATTTTTCTTTAATCAATTGCAAGCCATCTCTGACATCATAAACCAGCTGCTTCGTGTATGCAACACATATGTGCACCGGGGCATATACGCTGACCGTCCGGCCGCTATCCTGCGCAGCACTCATGACAATACTGCCCGTTCTTGCAATCAAAACTTCACAATCCGTGATGGCTGCATCGCATGATGCGAGGTCTTTTTCTGAAAATTGACTGAATTGCCGGTCTTTGAGTATTGACTGCAGATTTTTTTCGCGGCAATAGATAATTTTCCAACCATTGCGCTGCACCAAGGCATTCAACTGTGAAACAAATTCCTGTTGATTGACACAAAAAATAAATTTCCCCAGCAATTTTCCAAACTGTTCTGCAAATTCAACTTCCAATTCCTGTTGCGAAGCTTTGAATACTGAACTATTTCCTTCACTATTTGGAAAAGGAAGAGGCGTTGAATGACTCAACGCCTTCCTGACTTTCTTAAGTATATTTTCTTTGGCTGGAGAGATTTTCATAAAACTCCATTATGCTTCTTCCTTTGCGGGCGGATGGGCTGGTAAAGCCGGGGCCGTGCCATTTTCTGCAGCAACAGCGTGGTGTTCACTGTGATCTGTTACATCCAAGGCTCTCTTCTCTTCATAGGGCCTTTTCCCGATCAGGGTCTCTACATCACTTTGAAACAGCACTTCTTTTTCAAGCAATTTTTCAGCAAGCTTTTGAACCTCCGAACTTTTGCGAGTCAAGAGTTCTTTGGTACGGATATATGCCTTTTCAATCAGGTTCCTTACTTCTTCATCTATGATTCTAGAAGTTTCTTCTGAATAGGGCTTTGTAAATGAATTCTCCTGTGCAGGATCAAAAAAGCTGACATTCCCTACCTTTTCATTCATGCCATATACGGTCACCATGGAATAAGCAATCCTGGTTACCTGCTGCAGGTCATTCTGTGCGCCGGTAGATATCTTTCCAAAATTCAATTCTTCACTGGCCCTTCCTCCAAGTGTCATACAGATCTGATCAAAGAGCTGGTCCGTATTGTATAAGTATTGTTCTTTGGGGGTATACTGGGCGTAGCCGAGTGCAGCAACCCCTCTGGGTACGATGGTGACCTTTAGCAAAGGATATGCGTGTTCAAGAAACCATCCGCAAATGGCGTGTCCGGCTTCATGGTAAGCAATGATTCTTTTCTCATCAGGAGAAATGATTTTGTTCTTCTTCTCGAGACCACCAATTACCCGGTCAACAGCATCCTGGAAATCGTCCATTTCAACCGTTTCTTTGCCTTTTCTGGCGGCAATGAGTGCGGCTTCATTGCAGACATTTGCAATATCAGCGCCCGCAAATCCAGGTGTCTGTTCCGCCAGTTTGTAGATATCGAGTTTGCTTGAGATCTTAATGGGTTTCAGGTGCACTTTGAAAATGGCTTCCCGGCCTTTGAGGTCCGGCTTATCAATAGAGATCTGGCGATCGAACCGGCCCGGGCGCAATAGCGCTGTATCCAGCACATCCGGTCTGTTAGTCGCAGCCAGAATAATAATTCCGCTATCTCCTCCGAATCCGTCCATTTCTACCAGCAACTGATTCAGGGTGCTTTCTCTTTCATCATTGCTCATGATCGCATTCTTGCCTCTGGCTCTGCCTATGGCATCAATTTCATCTATAAATATGATACATGGCGCTTTCTCGCGGGCCTGCTTGAAAAGATCACGAACTCTGCTGGCGCCAACGCCAACAAATAATTCCACGAAATCAGATCCGCTCATCGAAAAGAAAGGAACCTGGGCCTCGCCCGCCATGGCCTTGGCCAGCAGGGTCTTACCGGTTCCCGGAGGTCCAACCAATAATGCACCTTTCGGAATCTTCCCACCCAATGCAGTATATTTTTTTGGATTCTTGAGAAAATCCACGATCTCCATGACCTCAACCTTGGCTTCATCCAATCCCGCTACATCGCTGAATGTAATATTCACCTTGGTCCCTTTATCGAAAAGAGTGGCTTTTGATTTTCCAATATTGAAAATTCCGCCGGGTCCACCACTTCCGCCCTGGCCACCCATTTTACGCATGAGCATGACCCAGATCAACAAAATGATCAGGATTGGCAAAATGATCTGCAGCAAGGGCCCAAACCATTCTCCTTCCTGAACCGGCGAATAAGGTACTTCCAGTGATGGGTTTTTTTGAAAAAACTCATTCAGGCGTTTTTCAAATTCATCCACCTTGGTCACCTGGAACTCAAATTGAGGTCCATCTGTCTTAATGACCGGAAAGCTCTTGCCCAACTTGTCCTTGTAGTAGGGCTTTTCCAGACTGTCCCTTTTAATATATACCCTGACCAGGTTCTTGTTAGTGACTAGGATCAGGCGTGCTACGTCTCCTTTTTCAAGCATATTGTTCCTGAAATCCTGCTCGGAATCCAGGTGATGTGCATCCGGAGAAAAGCCATTAAAAAATTGAAATCCCAAAAGAACGGCTGCAATAATTCCCCAAATCCAGTAAATGCTGAATTTCGGGCCCTTTCTTGGGGTATTCTCATCCTGATCGCCCTTCGGTTTGAACCTGGGAAAATTAGATCGATCGTTTTGTTTCGAATTATCCTGTGGCATGTTATTATAACGTCCCCCTGGTGTATTTAATGTTTAATGAACAAAAAGGTTTAAAAAGAACTGTTGAAACTACTTAATTATTACGTAATTAGCCTTCATGCCTTTCAAATGCAGCATCGTTCCACATTTCTTCCAGCTTATAGAAACGCCGGGTTTCGGGTAACATTATGTGAACCACTATATTGATGTAATCAATGATGACCCATTGTAAGGCATGCCTGCCCTCGTGCTTGTAGGGTGACTCACTGCATTTGTCCTTTACCTCCACTTCAATAAAATCAGCAATGGCTTTGATCTGTGTATGACTGCTCGCTTCGCAAATGATGAAGAAGTCTGCTACGGCTTCATGGATTTTTCGAAGATCAAGTGATATTATATTTTCCCCTTTTTTTTCCTGGATGCTCTGGGTAATACTTTTAAAAATTTTTGAATTCTTTGTTATTCGCGCAGCTCTCTTGGGTTTCTTCCGGGAAGTCAGCATTGTCAGTTGTTCCAATAATCAAATGTTTTGGTGATAAACTGTATTTTCTGTGGGAATTCAGCCTGAGTCCTTCAGGTTCTGGTGCTGGCCGGTCGGCAGCAGTCTGAATTTTAGAACTACAAATCCTAATTTCGCACTGGTCAAAAATAGGAATCTTTTGCCACATCGCGCCACTAAGCTTATTCCGAAAACAGGTAATCCCATAGGATTTCCCTTCATTGAATTGCCTTCAGTAGACAGCACCAACAACTATGCCTTGGCAAAGGTTCATGCCGGATTGGCCGAACATGGTGCAGTATTCTTTGCCGATGAGCAAACCTGCGGCCGCGGACAGCGAGGAAAGACCTGGGCGAGCACAGCAGGCGAAAACATTATCATGAGTGTTGTGTTGGAACCTGTTTGGATTAAAGTCCAAAACCAATTCCTGCTCAGTATGGCCGTCGCCTCTGCCTGCCATTCATTTCTCCGGGAATATGTTCCCAATGACCTGAGTATCAAATGGCCGAATGATATTTACTGGGAAGAAAAGAAACTGGGAGGGATCCTGATCGAAAATAAGGTCAAGGGCAATCATCTGGTTTTTTCCATTGCCGGCATAGGCCTAAATGTCAATCAAAGCCTTTTTGAAAGCTGGATTCCTAATCCGGTGTCTCTGACCCAGATCACCGGAATCCGATTCGAAGCAAAGACGCTTGCGAAGCAACTCTGTAAAAGCCTGGAAGAAAAATATGCCCTGGTGAGAAATGGAGAAGCGGAAGTTCTGTTACATGAATACAATAAAAATTTGTTGAAGAAAAACCAGGCAGTTCAATTCAGGAAGGGAAATATTAAATTTTCAGCAACGATCAAAGCAGTGGGACCGGATGGAATGCTCATCACCTGCGACCCCGAACTCACTTTAAGACACAATGAAGTGGAGTGGATATTATGATTGTTTTGAAATTTCTTCCCAGCTTTGAATGATTTCTTCCGCATGTGATTTATTTTTAGGTTTGGAGAAAATCTTGCGGATGATTCCTTTTTCATCTATCAGAAATGTTGTCCTGATCAGCCCCATATATCTTCTTCCAAAAAGTTCCTTTTCTCCCCAAACTCCGTAATCATCGATTATTTTATGGTCAGGATCGGAAATGAGAGTAAATGGCAAATTGTATTTCTTCTCAAATTTTTGATGGCTTTTAACGGTGTCAGGACTCAAGCCCAAGACCGCGAATCCTTTTCTTTTCAGCAGCGAATAATTATCGCGCAGATTGCATGCCTGTATAGTACAGGTTTGGGTATCATCTTCCGGATAAAAATACAATACAACATTCTTGCCACGGTAATCGGAAAGCGAAACCATTTTTCCTTGTTGGTCCATGCCCCTGAATTCAGGCGCCTTGCTTCCTTCTTTTAGCTTTGTCATTTTGTGAAGTTACTTTGAAATATCAGAATCGTTGATCGGTGATCGATGACTGGTGAACGCCTTATCAACTAAACTACATTTCAAAATCTTGCAACGACCAACGACCAGCGATCATCGATCATCGATCAAGAAACTCGCACCTGCCATATTCCCTGCTTCGTCTTCTGCGTTGATCTTCAATTCATGCTTGCCAGGAGGCCAGTGTTCATCCATTTTATATATGAATGCCTTCTCTTTGTCATTGGTAAATCTCAGCCATTTACCGTCTACGGTAGCTCTTACATTTTTAATCAACTCCAAATTATCTGTGACCATAAATGATATCTGCGAAGGTTTTTTCTTTCGATTTCTGCTTCCAATCAACCTGATCTGCGGGGAACTGGTATCGAGTATCAATTGGAAATCGCCAAAATCCCTGAAATGTCCAGATGCCCAGTTACCCTGCCATTCAACTTTTTGAATTTCGATATCTTTCCCCGATCTTCTTTGCATGACTACCCTGTTTTTTTCCTGAAAAGAAAGGGCCCTGGTTGATTTGATTCTTACAAGCATATAATCATCCAACGGAATAAAGGAAGAACCGATGCTATGGACCGATGAAACCGAACCGGGGGTAAAAGATGATGCTTTCGAATAGTTCAGGTGTGCTGAATCGTAGAGGCATTTTTCACAAATGATAAAAGCACATTCTTCCATTTCAACCGGCACCAGCATTCGCGGTAAAATGACCCTGGCAAGTGCCGTCCTATTCAGCGGCTTCTGGCCATTATATATAAATTTCTGATGAAAGGTGGAAATATTGCCATATGCATCTTTCACGTCAATTCTGATAGAATGCAGGGACCCATCACTGAGGTCAATCCTTCCTGTTCCATGAATAGCCTGATAAATTGAATGATCGAGACCCGGCAAAAGGAAGAGCTGCTGCAACCAGGGGCCACCCTGAGCTTTTGTTTTATAATCGATATGTCCATTGATATTGCGGGTGTATTGATAATTGATTCTGTCCATTTTGAAACTGATTATCGGTTTTTCATTTTCGAAAAGGAGGGCCTCGTAGATTCCATGTGGCTTTTCAGAACCGGACTGTGTATCAAAAGCTGCTATCGCAAGAGTGATTTCCGGGCTCGAAACCTTGATAGTGTCCCTGCCTGTATTATAGTTATTGCCGGACTTTTTCAGGGTAAGGATCTTTGGTGACTGATCGTATATGGAAATAGCGGCATCATATATGGCCAGTCGCTCAATGGTTGGTCCTGTGTTATCTACAATGGGCAAACCGAAAAGCATTGGGTTCAGGTTGGTATCATCCGTCGTGCTCCGGATCTCAAAATGCAGATGGGGTCCCTGGGATCCTCCCGTATTTCCGCTATAGGCAATCAATGATCCTTTTTTTACCGGGAACATCTTCGGCGGGATGTCGAGGTATATTTTCCAGCTTTCTTTTTTGTACTGCTGCTCTTTTACATATGCCTCAAGGGCGGGAAAGAATCTGTTCAGGTGTGCATATACGGTTGTGTATCCATTCGGATGGTTAATATAAATGGCCTGGCCGAAGCCAAATGGTTCAACCTTGATCCTCGCGATATAGCCATCTGCTGCTGCCAGGACCGGCAGATTTTCTTTTTTTTCAGTCCGGATATCCAAACCCATATGGAAATGATTTTGGCGCAATTCGCCAAAATTGGCTGCCAGGCTAATGGGGTTATGTAGAGGATTGGAGAAATAGCCCCTGGGATAATTGAAGGGTAAAGGGGATTGGGCAGATGCATGCATGGATAGGAATAAGAAGCCGAAATGGGAAAAAAAGCGTTGGGTCAATTGAATTATTTTTTTAATGGATGCAAATTGAGGAAAAAAATTTGAACAATTTTTTCCAGATCCATATGTGAAATTAAATTAACAAATCTGTTGCTCATTCGCTGAAACCCGCGTCCAATCTGCATATTATAAGATAGGCCAAACCGGTCCAGTTCCCGATAGAAAATTTTATTCGCAAATTCCTGCCTCCCGACACAATATTTTCAAAATTTGGTACAGCTTTTGGCATAGAGGGATTGTCTTACTTAACCGGTACTGAAACGCATTAAAACCTTATAATCATGAAAAGGACTAAGAACAGGATGGTGATATTTCTGGCTTTTACAATCGGAGCACTGATCGGGCTGTTCAAAGGCGAGGAAGCAAAACAAAAATGGGTGTTCAAGATTAAAAGCAAAGACGATACGAAGAGACTGGTGGCCGAAAGAAAAATGATCGCTCGCCAAGGTGGCGTATTGCTCGATGAAATCGAAATGGCCTCCTTCCACAACAATTGATACTTTATATAAATGTTTCCCTAGCCTGTTGCCCCCCGCAACAGGCTTTTTTATTCGCGAGACTTGTTCTTTGCAAACGAAGTGCAGCAAAAAACTTAGTCGAATCCGCCTTAGGCGGACCGAAGGGGGAAGGTATAATACCACGCTGTTTTCTGCGGAACTTGGGTACAGAGTCTGCCCCCTGGGCAGGCAGGCTTGCTCTGTGATATGATGCCTGTGATTTCTTGTCTCACAGTCGCGGCAATCTTTGGTTTTGTGTGTAAAAAACAAAGGAAAGATTTCTGGTGAAAATTAGTTGCGCTACCTTACTTTTGCGCAATTTGTTTTGACATGCCTAAAGATAGTTCCATTCATTCAGTGCTTATTATTGGTTCCGGCCCCATCATCATCGGGCAAGCTTGTGAATTTGATTATTCAGGCTCTCAGGCTGCCAGGAGCTTAAGGGAAGAGGGGATCAAAGTCATCCTCATCAATAGCAATCCGGCAACAATCATGACCGACCCGATGATGGCGGATAAAGTTTACCTGCTTCCGCTAACCGTTGAAAGCATTGAACAGATCCTTGAAGAGAACAAGATCGATGCGGTACTGCCTACGATGGGCGGTCAAACAGCATTAAATCTCTGCATGGAAGCGGCGGATCTTGGCGTTTGGGAAAAATACAATACCAGGTTGATCGGGGTAGACGTGGAAGCCATCCAGACTGCCGAAGACCGGGAAAAATTCCGTCAGCTGATGGTAAGGATTGGGATACCCGTTGCTCCTTCAAAAGTGGCCAATTCCATGCTTGAAGGAAAGGAATATGCCCAGGACATTGGATTTCCCCTGGTCATCCGGCCTTCATTCACACTGGGTGGAACCGGAGGAGGATTTGTGCATGGCAAGGAAGATTTGGATGCGGCGCTTGACAAAGGCCTCAAGGCTTCCCCAATCCATGAAGTGCTGGTAGAAAAAGCAGTTTTGGGATGGAAAGAATATGAATTGGAATTGCTCCGTGATAAAAATGACAATGTCGTTATCATTTGCACGGTGGAAAATGTAGACCCCATGGGCGTGCATACCGGAGATTCAATTACCGTGGCCCCGGCCATGACGCTGAGCGATACTGCTTTTCAGGAAATGCGCAATAAGGCCATCCTAATGATGAGGTCACTTGGAAATTTTGCCGGTGGATGCAATGTGCAGTTTGCCATGAATCCCGATACAGAAGATTTGATTGCAGTAGAAATCAACCCCAGGGTGAGCAGGTCTTCTGCGCTGGCTTCGAAAGGCCACGGGATATCCTATCGCAAAGATCGCGGCCAAACTGGCCATCGGATATAGTCTGGATGAACTCAAGAACCAAATCACGCAAACGACTTCCGCATATTTTGAGCCGGTGCAGGATTATGTGATCGTAAAAATGCCCCGCTGGAATTTTGACAAGTTCAAAGGCGCCAATGATACCCTTGGATTGCAAATGAAAAGCGTAGGTGAAGTAATGGCCATCGGCAGAAGTTTTACTGAAGCAGTTCAGAAAGCCTGCCAGAGTTTGGAAAACAATGCAGTCGGATTGGGATATTATGGTAAGAGCCAAATGCACGCTGAAGAACTGATCGAATATATTAAGATTCCCAAATGGGACAGGATCTTCAGGATCAAGGATGCCCTGATGCTCGGCGTTAGTGTCAAGACCATTGCGCAGGCCACCGGCATAGACCGCTGGTTTATTTTTGCGATTCAGAAGATTTGTCTGATAGAGAAAGAGATTACTGAGTATACACTGGATAATCTTCCTGAAGCCCTTCTCCGCGAAGCCAAACACAATGGGTTCAGTGATGAACAGATCGCCCGGATCATGCAAAATGCTTCAGCAGAGGAAGTATATGAGAAGAGAAAGCTTGCAGGAATTACCAGGATATTCAAAATGGTAGATACCTGCAGTGCGGAATTCGAGGCTAAGACGCCATATTTCTATTCCACTTTTGAAAATAAAGGTGAAAATGAAAGCAAGGTCAGCAACAAGAAAAAAATTATTGTGCTGGGATCCGGCCCCAACAGAATTGGACAAGGCATCGAATTCGACTATTGCTGTGTACACGGCTTGCTGGCTATCAAAGAATGTGGATACGAATCCATCATGGTCAATTGTAATCCGGAAACAGTATCCACGGATTTCGATATGGCAGATAAGCTATATTTCGAACCCGTTTATTGGGAACATTTATGGGAAATCATTGAACATGAAAAACCCGATGGGGTGATCGTGCAGCTGGGCGGACAGACGGCTTTGAAGCTTGCCGAAAAATTATTTGAGAAAAAGATTCCAATTGTCGGCACTTCCTTCGATAATATGGATATCGCTGAAGACCGCGGCCGATTTAGTGATATGCTCAAGGAACTAGATATTCCATACCCCAACTACGGAACCGCATTTACTGTTGATGAAGCTGTGGACGTCGCTAACAGAGTGGGATACCCTGTCCTGGTAAGACCCAGCTATGTTTTGGGTGGGCAGAGGATGCGCATTGTTATCAATGATGACGAGGTAGAGAAAGCAGTCATCAGTCTCTTAAAACATATTCCGGGAAATAAGATTCTCGTTGATCATTTTCTTGATCGTTGCCAGGAAGCAGAGATCGATGCGATCTGTGATGGAGATGAATTTTCATATCATGGGTGTGATGGAACATATTGAGCCGGCAGGTATTCATAGTGGTGACAGCAATGCTGTTTTGCCACAGTTTAATCTGACTCCACTGGTGGTGGAAACCATGGAAGAATATGCCCGAAAGATCGCTTTCAAATTGAATATTAAGGGTCTGATCAATATCCAGTTTGCCATCAAGGATGGGAAAGTATTTGTGATCGAAGCCAATCCCCGGGCATCAAGGACCACCCCTTTTATTGCCAAGGCCTACCAGATTCCCTATCTCAATATTGCTACCAAGGTCATGCTCGGAGTAAATACATTGAAGGATTTCAAATTCGAAAAGAAGCTGAAGGGCTATGCCATCAAAGAGCCTGTTTTCAGCTTTGATAAATTCCCTGGGGTGAGCAAAGAATTGGGCCCGGAAATGAAATCGACCGGGGAGGCCATTCGATTCATCAAGGATCTCCGCGATCCATATTTTCGACAGCTCTATAAGGACAGGAGTATGTATTTGAGTAAGTGAGTTGAAGAGCTTTCGTTGGTCGATGATCGATGATCGTTGATCGACCTATTCACTAAATTGCATTCCGAATTCCATCATCGGTCATCGGTCATCGGTCATCGGTCATCGGTCATCGGTCATCGACCATCGATCATCGATCATCATCTAAGCTTCCGCCAGCCCATGACGGATGGCATACATCACCAGCCCGACCCTAGACTTTACCTTCAGTTTTTCGAAGAGATTATTCCGGTATTCGTCGATGGTGCGGGGACTCACAAACATTTTGGCAGCGATATCTTTATATGTTACATCTGAACAGATTAGCCGCAGAAATTCCCTTTCTTTTTCAGACAGGACAGTGGGTTCAAGTTCCTTGTCCAGGTCCTTGTGCAAACCGCTGATCACTTTTCCCGAAATCAATTCTGACAGATAAAAGTTTTTCTGCATAACAGAATCCAAGGCATGCTTAAGCTCCTCCGGATCCGTGCTTTTCAAAATATATCCCTTCGCGCCCGATTTCAGCATTTTGATGATGGTGAATTCGTCACTGAACATCGACAAGGCAAGCACTTTCACCTGCGGATAATTCTTATATAACCAGCTCACGGTTTCATAACCGTCCATTTCAGGCATGCTTACATCCAAAAGGATAATATCAGGAATCACATGCTGTGTGATCTTCTCCTTTATTTCTTTCCCATTGGCTGCCTCAAACAGAATTGTATAATTCTCAAATGTCGATATTAATTTACCAAGCGCTTTTCGTAAAAGCGTATGATCATCAGCGATAGCGACTTGAACCTTCTTTAATGCACTCATAGTTGCACGTCTTTACTGGTAACTGGCATTTCGACAATGATGGTCGTTCCCTTGCCCGGCTGGCTTTCAATGGATACATCAGCTCCAATCAGTTTGCCCCGGTTAATGATATTTTTTAATCCCAGCCCGCTGGATGAATTTGCCCCCTGCTTTTTTTTCTCCAAGTCAAATCCAATGCCGTCATCTTCCACCTTAAGGACAAATTTATCATCAGCCGAGTATACAACGGAAATATTTACTCTTTTAGCCTCGGAATGCTTAAGAATATTATTGGTCATTTCCTGGTAGATACGGAATAGAAAAATGGATTTCTGACCATCGAAGGAAAATTCCTCTCCGCTGACAGACAAATTGAATTCCATTAACCCAGTCTTTTTCAAGGTGTCTAGGTCGAACCGGATCGCTTCCAGGAGTCCGATTTCATTGATCCGGTCGGTGTGCAGGCTCTTGGTAAGGTCCGACATATCATAAATCACCCGGTTCAGCATTTGCCTTGAATCATTCAGACCGCTATATGCCGGATGGTCTTTTTCCAGTGGAAGGGATCCCAGCCACAATTTAATAACCGAAAGTACCTGACCCACATTGTCATGCAGTTCCTGCGCGATTCCCTTGGACGTCTGTTCCTGGATTTCCAACTGCGAACGCAATAATTCCTGTTCATACTCGTCTTTCATCCTCACCATGTCCTGGTCCTGTTTCATTCTTCTCTGTTGGTACAAAAAGAAAATAGTCATCATGAAACCGACCAGCAGGAGCGCGAGAACAATCGCAATGAGAATGATTATATAGATTTCCTGATTCGAAGCCGGCATAAAAAAGCAACACTGAATAAAAGGTATAGAAATATGGTGACAATAGAATTGGCAGTATAAATCTTATCAACGAGTGGTTCTGGCAAATTCCCAATCAGGTGAATCATTCCAAAAAAAGGAAGCGTACATATATTGAAAAAAATAAGACCACAGCAAACCCAAAATGCCGGCTCAGTCAACAAACTGATGGCCTTGGGTCTTCGGAAAATTTCTATAAAATAGGCAATGGAGCTGGAAACTATCAGGAGTGAGCCCAGAGCACCAGTGATATTGTTTGAGACCTTCATGGTTTGCCAGAAAATCAGGTTCCAAATAGCAAAAAGAACAAAGGCGATCCCAGCCCAAATGATTATTCTTCTTGTTCTTGTATTTTGAATGATCTGATACAGAATAAACAGATAAAAGCAATCACCGAAAACAATAAAAATATTATAGATACCAATAGTTTGCATTTTATAATGGACAACCAAATAGTAATTGATTAGCTCAACGATTAAATTGATCAATAAAAAAAAGGGAAGCAGTCTCAGGTAGAAAGGGGCACGAGGTTTGAACCAGGCTGTCGAACCGGAAATGCAGGACGCCGATATCACTGAGAAATATATTTTAAGCTCCAATATCATAGCATAGGATCAGGCAGGGATCCAGAATCCTTTTTAGTTCAAGCGCTCAGAAGAATTGTCCATGGCTTACCCGGCAAACATCGTTCAAATTATGCATTAAAAAACCTCCCGAAGGAGGTTTCCAAATATTAAATGAAGAGGCAAGCACTATACTATGGTGAATCCTTTTTCTCCCCTGTCCACAATCGTTACACCAATATTTTCAGATGCCGACATGTTCGGCGTTTCATATCCGCACTTCGGAGGGCACATAATTCCCACATTGTATGCCAGAATCTGAGATCCATTTCCTTCTTGTTTGTAAATGTGCTTATTGACAATTCCTGTCTTCGTCAATTTTGATTTCGTAGCAACCAGCAGGATCGTCTGCCTGGCAGCGTATTCCGGTTTGTCCTGGTAATTTTCGGGATAGGAACCAAAATGAAATTTGATTCCGTCCGCCCCATTCGCTTTACTAGTCAGGATAAAATCTTCCAACTCCTCGATACTGTACCAGACGCTCAAAGAATCTTCCTTTCCAATACGTTCAGAATTATTCGCCCATCTTGTTTGCTTGTAATTCCTGATCAGGGTATCGGCATGTTTATTATCCACATACCTGCCCGCCTTTAATGATTTTTTTTCAGTCTTAACCATAGCCTTAAATTTTAGGAATTAGATAAATTGGTTTTCGTTTTAAAAGTATCTGTTCCTTTTCCTCGAGTCCAGGCTGAAGCTCATGGCAATCAACAAATTATAAATAAATACTATTTATAACGTAAAGAACATCAATAATTCACGTGAAAAAATGCGAAAAAAAACCGTTATTTCACCCTTAAAAATTCAGTGAAAAACATATTTATTTACCCGTGAAAACACGGTAGGTTTTACCCGTGAAAACACCGCAATTATTCAGGCCATAAAAACCATGGGATTTGGAGGTGGAAATAGGAATTTGTCGGTAATTAGATGAACAAACAGAAAAATCCCCGTTTTTTAAATCCAATTAGATCTGAGCCCAGTTCACGCATTCGAAATCATTCATTTGCCTGCTCTGCTTTTCTTTTCTCTGAGTGTCTCTATTTCCCGGCATAAAGCTTATAAATGATGTTTCCTTCTGCAATGCCGATATGGAAAGAAGCTCCCTTTCTTCGAATTGTCATTCCGTTTATGGCAGGCATCATGGTTCAATGGTATTTCATGCCATCTCCGTGGATTGCTTGGCTCCTGCTAATCGTTGCCTCCTTCATATTGGCGCTTAAAAGTTCAATGGGTCTTTATTATCATTTTGTCTATGCCTGGATCACAGGCCTTCTCATCCATTCCGTTCTTTTTGCCCTGGGAATGCTCGTCTGCTCCCGAGATGCACTGGAAGAGGATCCTGATGGCATCATGAAGCGATATCGCGCTGGATCGCTCGTTATAGCAGAAATTCATCAGCCCTTCACCGAAAGAAAAAATTTATATATGGCGATCGCTTCGGGGATAAGAATCAAAAAAGATAACAATACCATCTCTGCAAAAGGAAATATCCTGGTCACCATCGAAAAAACGTCAATGCCCCGTTTGTTACTGGAAATGGCAACACATGCTCAGATTGTTTTTAAGAAGGACCTGTTGCCCATCAGAAATTCAGGCAACCCGGGAGCGTATGAATATCAACGTTATGCTGCCATGCAGCAGATCTATTTTCAGGTTTTTCTTGAAAAAGGAGATTTTGCTTACAAGAATGGAAGAAAAAGCATTGATCTGAACCTATGGATTGACCGTGTCCGGGAAAAAATCCTTGCCATTCTAAGAAATTTTATTCATGGCGAAAAAGAATCCGGGCTCGCTGAGGCCCTCCTGGTAGGCTATAGGGGAGATCTTGATAGGGAACTCGTCAGGTCCTATGCCAATACAGGAGTTGTCCATATCATCGCTATATCGGGTCTGCATCTCGCCTTGATTTATGGGCTGCTGAAGACGATCACCAATCCACTGCGCAGGTTGAGGTTCGGAAAATTCACCACCATGATCCTGATCATAGCTTCCCTATGGTTTTTCAGTTTTTTATCTGGAGCATCTCCATCCGTGTTGAGATCAGCAGTGATGTTCAGTTTCCTGCTGATTGGAGAACTAGTGTCCAAACATTCTTCGATTTACAATACCCTGTCTGCCTCCGCCTTTCTGCTATTGTGTTTTAATCCATTTTGGCTTTGGGATCTTGGTTTTCAGCTGTCCTATTTGGCCGTGCTAAGCATCGTGATATTTTACAAGCCCGTTTATCATTCTATTTTTCTGGCCTCTAAGATTCCGGCTCTTGTCTGGCAGTCCATCGCAGTTACCCTTTCTGCCCAAATACTCACTGTACCGATTTGTATCTTACAATTCCACCAATTTCCAGTTTACTTCCTTCCAACCAATTTATTTGCAGTCCCCTGGTCGAGCCTCATTCTAATCGGAGCCATTCTTCTTTGCTGCATATCTTCTATTCCGGTAATGGCCGGTTTCATTGGAAATTTGTTATCCAAAGCAATCTGGCTTTTGAACAGCTATATTGAAACATCGTCAAACTGGCCATGCTCCATCTGGGATCATCTGCAAATCAACTGGCTACAGGCCATCGCTATGTATCTTTTCATCGCAGGAATTGCCTGGTGGGTCTTTCAAAAATGCAAACATGGTCTATTCCTTGGGTTGGTAAGTATTCTTTGTTTTCTGTGGATGCGCCTGATCTCAATTGAAAACGCAGCTGGACAGCATTTGATTGTGATTTACAATATCTCACACCACGAAGCAATTGATTGCATCATAGGAAGAAAAGCAGTATTTTTTGGTGACGAGAAATTGAAGGAGGATCAATCTTTAATTAAATCTCTTCTTTGGCCATCAAGAACGCTTTACAGGATAAATTCTGTGTCCCAGGAAGAAGATGAAGTTGGAAAGATTCATTGTTTTACCTGGGGCAGAAAGAAACTCATAATTGTCAATGGGCTGAAGAATTGGTTGGCACCTACGACCCGGGTCTTCGCAGATGTGCTGATCATTTCAAAAAATCCAAAAATTAGCATTGAAGCATTGGCTGCGGTATTTGATGTGGGTTATTGGGTATTTGATCGATCTGATTCGGGGAATGCGGTCAGGAACTGGAAAAAAGAATGTGAAAAATTTGGGTTTAAGTACTGGGACCTTTCGACATCGGGAGCTTTTGTCATGAACATGGATTAACGTAATTTTGCCGCTCCTTATCGTTGTGGGTTACCTGCTCACAAGATCAATAATTTGCTCATCCATGACCAAGAAAATTCAGTCTGCGCTCATTTCCGTTTTTTATAAAGATGGTCTCGACATGCTGGTTAATCAGGTGCATGCCTTGGGAATTTCCATCTATTCGACCGGAGGTACACAGCAATACATCGAAAAATTGAATATCCCATGTATTCCAGTCGAGCAGATCACCACCTACCCGTCTATACTGGGAGGTCGTGTGAAGACCCTGCATCCTTCTGTATTCGGAGGAATATTAGGAAGAAGGGACCAGGAATCTGACGTATTAGAAATGAATGAATACAAAATACCTGAAATTGATCTGGTCATTGTGGATCTATACCCTTTTGAAGAAACAGTTGCTCAATCCAGGTCTACCGCTTTTAAGGGCAGTCCTACAGAAGCGGAAAAATCTATCATTGAAAAAATTGATATCGGGGGCCCGTCAATGATACGCGCTGCTGCAAAGAATTTCAAGGACGTGGTTGTCATTGCCGCCAAATCGGAATATGGCAGGCTGTCTGAACTATTGAAGGATCAAGAAGGGTCAACCAGCCTGGACCAGAGAAAGCAATTTGCTGCACGGGCATTCGAAATCGTGGCCCATTATGATGTTGCTATTTACAATTATTTTCATCCTGAGAATGAATGGAAGATTCTGAATGATGGTCCCCAACAAAGCCTCCGCTATGGAGAAAACCCGCATCAGAAAGCGGTATTCAGAGGTGATTGGAATAAAATTTTCACCCAGCTCCATGGTAAGGAAATATCTTACAATAACCTGGTTGATATTGATGCAGCAATCCAACTGATAAAAGAGTTTCAATACAACGGAGAAGAAAACGCAGGGATCGGGTCCACATTCGCCATCATAAAGCACACGAATGTATGTGGTATTGCAACCAGGCCGGCCGTTCTGGAATCATGGCAGGCTGCGCTTGCAGGTGATCCTGAAAGTGCATTTGGAGGAGTTTTGGTTTGCAATCGTCCTATTGATCAGGCTACAGCGGAAGCCATTGGTGAGATCTTTTTCGAAGTGCTCATTGCGCCATCCTATACAAATGCTGCCCTTGAAAAACTGATGCAGAAAAAGAACAGAGTATTGTTGCAGCTTTCATCAAAAGCGTCCGTCGAAAACATCATGTATAAAAGTGTGCTGAATGGATGCCTCACACAGGAAACGGATCTGGGGAATTATGCAAAATGGGAAGAAGTGGGCGGAAGGAATTCTGAAGCCGGAGAAAAAGCTGATCTTGCTTTCGCTAACTTAGTATCCAAGCACCTGAAGTCGAATGCCATCGCATTAGTTAAGAACAGGCAACTGATTGGCAAGGGTTGCGGACAAACAAGCCGTGTTGATGCATTGCGACAGGCAATAGCCAAAGCAAGGCATTTTGAATTTGATTTGAATGGTGCTGTGCTTGCGTCCGACGCTTTCTTCCCCTTCGATGATTGCGTTCGCATCGCTCATGCAGAAGGAATCTGTGCATTTATTCAACCAGGCGGATCAATACGTGATAAGGATTCCATCGCTTATTGCAAAGAGAATAACCTGGCTATGGTGATGACCGGCATGCGTCATTTTAAACATTAACTAGCGATAAAGGACCCTTAGATACATGACTGACCTTATCCCGCCTCATGCAGGAATTCAAAAAGAACCTTCCACAGAGCACCTTAAAAAATATACTTCGTTTATACGGAAACGTGAAACGAAAGTAAAAGCGTTGATTGCACTCGGGGTGGTGAGTTTTTTCTGGGGAACCACCTGGGTAGCATCCAGGCAGGGAGTTCAATACATGCCTCCTCTGCAGCTGGCTGCCATCCGTCAATTTCTAGCCGGATCCATATATGTTTTGTTTTTCACTTTCACGGGCGCAAGCTGGCCTCGGGGAAAAGAATGGGGGAATATTTTTGTTTTGAGCATGCTCAACCTTTTCATCACCAATGGACTTACAACACTTGGTGTGAAATATATTTCTGCTGGACTGGGCGCGATCATTGCGGCCATTTTTCCGCTTTGGATGGTAGTGTTGGGGCTATTTAGAATCAGAACCAAGATCCCGGCCAAGGCCGTTCTTGGCTTATTGCTCGGCTTTGGAGGCGTATGCATTATCTTTTATGAACACCTCAAAGATTTTCTCAATCCGGATTTTAGATTCGGCATCTTTATTTCACTGACGGCCTCAATCACCTGGGCTTTCGGGACCCTGTATACCAAACAAAAGGCACATGAATTCAATCCCTATTTCAGCATCGGCCTGCAAATGGTCATCTCCAGCTTCTTGTTGTTGGGTGTTTCTTATGGAACTGGTCAGCATATCCCCATGCAACAAATTCCCTGGCAGTCGTGGGCTGCCATTGGCTATCTCGTGCTTTTTGGCTCAGTCATCTCCTTTGTTGCCTATCTGTATGCATTGCAAAACCTTCCGATAGGTCAGTTGTCAATTTACGCATATATTAATCCGGTGGTCGCTGTGGCTTGTGGAACTTTGCTTTTCGGAGAAAAAATTACGATCTTCATCGGCCTCGGCGGGCTCGTTACTTTATATGGAGTTTATCTTGTCAATGTGACCTTTCGAAAAAGCATTAACCACTCTAAATCAGAAGCCGCTCAAAAAAAGCATAAGACATAGACCGAATCAGGAATCTATTACATATCCCAGTAAACTTCTTCCTTTAGAAATACTTCATACAGTTTATTCCACCCTTCAAACATCGGATCTGTTCCCAGAAATTGGTTGTGCCAGATTGTAACCATTAGTCCGTTGACTCTCTTTATAGCATGATAATATGTCATCAATTCATGCAAAGCCTTCCGGGGATCCATTTTTTGTTCATAGTATGAATTGGCATCCATAAAACAGAAGGGGAAAAGCTGCAAGTTGGTGGTGGATTCTCTTTCAAGGTCATACCAATAAAATGATCCGGCAAAAGATGCCCTGAATCCATTGATGCTGCCATAGCCCATGGAGAAATCTTTTTCAATACCCACTTTAATCAGACGGCGGAATGTTTCAGGCAATGTTATTCTGATATAATGCTGGCGGCTGTAAGCAATTTTCTTTCCGGTAAGCTCTTCCAGGAGTTCAACCTCCTCGCCTAGAAGAGACTTCTCTTCGCCGCTTTGCCAGGAAGGATGGATCCCAACAGTATATCCGCCTGAATGATATCGGATCAGATTTTTGAGGCCATCACTATCGGGCGAAATATTTTTATCATATCCTTTTTGATCCTTTGCGAGGAGAAAAAAATAGTAGGCACGGGTCCTGCAATAAAGATGAAGGGAATCCAGCCATTCGTAAGCATCAAATGGATCCTTCTTCTTCTTCATCAACACAAGGATCCGATCCCTTAATTCCGTCCAACGCCCAAAAAGGACCGAACGTGCCAGCCCACCCGCATTTCTTTTCCATCCTTTATACAAGTACGAATAGGCGATGTCTATGTCATAAGTCGGAAGAAACTTAAAGTATTTGCGATGAAATATAAGTTGGGGAAATTTATCTTTCAGGGCTTTTTTGAAATCATGCAGCCAGATATTGATCAATGGAGTCTGTAGAAATCCTTCCTTATAGGCTAGCGAACCTGTATACGCAAATCTTCCAAACTGGTCTTTCTCATGCGGGAGCCATTCCTCGTATCTGCTCAACAGAAAAAAACTGGCAGCGAATATATCGAAAGGGAAATCTCCACTGGTTTGAAAAAAAGCTTTATAGAAATTTAATTCAAAGCATTCGATGGTTTGAGGGCTGATACCTTCTTCAAACAACAATGCTACTGGTTTAAGGAAGAACTCATTACTTCCGAATTCAGTTTCAGAATAATTCAGTTTTGGATTGGAGTAGGCTGAAAATTCTTCTTTGTCATGGGTGATCCGGATGGGATCGTCAAATAGTTCCTTATTGACAAAATCAACAATATATTTTAGCCTTGGGGTATTATATTGACAATATAACAGCATGAACCGGGTACTTCAAAAGTAGAAAAGTCGGTAGATATACCGACCCGAAAAACTACGCAAGAAGACCGTATTTTTCACCTCCTGGCTGCTTCCCTCCACATTTCATTAAATGTCTTTTCTGAAAATTGCAAAGGACCACGGTGTGCCGTCCAGCCTTTGAAAAGTTTATTGACCATCCAGCTCTTCATCCTGCCATTGCCGGTGTTCATAAGATTCCGATGCAGACTTGCCTGCTTCCATACCTTCCAGGCGATTCTCTCCGACCAGGTGGATGCACCTTGTTCCACAGCCTCGTAGCGGTTTTCCAGCAATAGTTCATGAAGATTGATTTTGACGGCACAGACTTCAGTACAATTGCCGCAAAGTGAAGAAGCATAACTCAGGTGTTTCCATTCCCCCATATTTTTCATCTGCGGAGTGATGACAGAACCAATCGGGCCGCTGTAGGTAGCCAGATAACTATGACCTCCAATATTCTTATATACCGGACATGCGTTCAGGCAGGCTCCGCAGCGAATACAATACAAACTTTCCCTTTGTTTTTCGTTTGCAAGGATATTCGTCCTTCCATTATCAAGGAGAACAACATACATTTCGTCTGGACCATCTTTTTCACCAGGCTGACGCGGACCAGCCAATATGGTATTATACACTGTGATGCGCTGGCCGGTTCCATAAGTCGCAAGCAAAGGCCAGAATATCGCAAGGTCGGTCAGAGATGGTATCATTTTTTCAATTCCTACCACCACGATATGTGTTTTGGGAAAAGCACAGCTCAGACGGGCATTGCCTTCATTTTCAGTTACTGCTATCGCCCCCAAATCCGAGATGATAAAATTTGCACCTGTAATGCCGATTTCTGCCTCTACATATTTTTGCCGCAATTTGTCTCTTGCCACCAAAGTAAGTTCTTCCGGAGAAAGACCTGGATCAGTGTTCAGTTTTTTAGCAAAGAGACGCGCCACATCTTCTTTGCTTTTGTGCATCGCGGGAGTTACAATATGATATGGCGGTTCTTCATCCAGCTGCTGAATATATTCCCCAAGATCCGTTTCAACGCTTTCAATGCCATGCTGCTCCAGGAATTCGTTCAAACCGATTTCTTCCGTAACCATACTTTTGCTCTTGACAATGCTGCGACAGTTTTTCTCCTTGCAAATGGACAGGATCTCATCCAGTGCCTGCTGTGCATCTTCTGCCCAAATCACTTTACCTCCACGCCTGATAAATGCTGCTTCAAAATCTTCCAGTTGTTTGTCCAGGTACTCAATGGCCTTCCACTTTATATTTTTTGCTCTTTCCCTGGCCAGGTTTACATCTTCAAATTGTAGCTTACCTACAGGTACAACTGCATTATACTTGCCAATATTATAATTGATCTTGCCCCGGTGGTCCAGGTCACCAGCTTTGGCAGTACTTTTGGCTATGAATTTTGCGGCGGAATCTGACATGATTAGATCTTGGTTTAAGTGTTCGAGCTTCATGTTCCGTTGATCGATGACCGTTGACCGATGATCGACGTATTATCTAAATTGCATTACGAAATCGTTTTACAACCGTCGACCGTCGACCGTCGACCGTCGGTCAACGGTAAACGGTTAACGATTAACGTCTTCCACATATTTCGCACTCGCATCCAGCGCTTTAAAAAATTCTTCCCCGTATTTTCTGGTCAATGCTTCTTTAAGAAATATAAAAACCGGCACTTTCAATTTCTTACCCATGGCACAGGCCGGATTGCATAGGCCCTCCCTGGGTTCATAGTTGACATATTCCTGGTTTCCATGCTTGCTTTTTTTTGTCTTAATTGGAAACAAATGACAGCTTATAGGCTTTTTCCATTCTATTTTTCCTTCGTAATAGGCTTGTTCAAACCCGCATTTGATTACCCCATTCTTATCCCTGAATCCAAAGACACACATTTTACCTCCAATGGTCGGAGTTACCCAACCAAATTCCTTATCATAATGGTATCGTCCTGATTTTTCTACTTCTTCGATCCCTTCCTTAGTCATATAAGGCTTGATGGTGTCATACACTTTGTCGATGATTTGTATTTCTTCCTTTTCAAGTGGCGCTCCGGCATCACCATCCTCACAGCATCCCCCCTTACATTTGCTGAGATCACAGACGAATTGCTCCGATACAACCGAATCACTAACCAATATGTTATCAATAGCGATCACTTTTATACAATTTATACTCAAAATTAAAAGAAATTACGAGCCGGCTAATCATTGACTAATATTTCCATTTCATGGTATTAATCAAATGCCTCATATCCACCTGAAGGAAATTATTTACAATTTTCAGAGAATCCTCATTTGGAGTAGAATCAAAATAAAGCGCGCCCCGGAGGAAATGAATGACGGAATCGGTTAGATAGAACTGGCTGGCTGTGGCAGCATTGCCGCCGACATTAAAGAATATGCCAGACAATCCCATGGGTGTTTTCATCGTGGAATCTTCAATCGAAGTCGCTTTAAGACTGTGTTTCATTGTCATCTTGTAAGCATCTTCCTTAAGCTTATCAAAATCTTTGTTCACTTGCTTGTAGCTTATATACATGCGGGCATGAAACATTGGAAAATCAATATTGATCCAGTAAGGGTTCTCTGGCCTGGATTCAAAAAAACTTGTATCCTGGATGACCTCGGCATATTTCGGGTATTCAAAGCTGTAAGGATATCCGGGCTTATTGAATTCCTGATATTCATGGGCCGGAAAAGTGATTTTGAAATATCCCCTGGGTTTGGGGGTATAATCGCTATTGCATGAAAGCAAGCCCGACAGGAGAAACAGAAGAAGGATTCCAGACCGAAGATTTTCTATATGATTCTTCAATGTGCTGTAATTATGAAATTATTTAAAGAATGGTCCGGCACTATCCATTCGTATTAATCAATACCCTGACCTTTTTGATTCTGCTGTTATCTGCATCCAGGATCGTAAATTCAAAATCGCCGCAGGGAATCTTGTCATTTGGTTTAGGAATCTCACCAGCCAATTCGAGAATAAGTCCGGCCAGTGAATCACTGTCTCCGCGCACCTCATCAAAAGTGTTGACTGGCAGACCCATGGCCTTGCAGACATCATTCAGCATCATGCGGCCTTCAAACACATAAGTTCCATCTTCCATCTTTGTATTGGAAATTTCATCTTCATCAAATTCATCTTTTATATCACCAATCACTTCTTCCAAAATATCTTCCAGCGTGACGATGCCACTGGTTCCTCCGAATTCGTCTACCACAATTGCAAAATGGATTCGGTCAGACTGAAAATCGTGCAAAAGATCTTTTATCATCTTTTGTTCGTGCACAAAATAAGGCGCTCGCAATAAACTGTGCCAGTTAAATTGGTCAGGTTCATTCAAAAAAGGAATAAGGTCCTTGGTATGGATCATGCCTGTAATCTCGTCCAGGCTTTTCTTGTAAACAGGAAGTCGCGAATAATGCAGTTCAACGACTTTTCGCTTCAATTCGGCAAAATTGATGGCATCTTCCACTCCACTCACATCCAACCTTGTTTTCATAATTTGTTTAACCGTGATATTCCCAAATTTGATAATGCCTTTCAGAATATTCTTTTCTTTCTCTGTAGCCTCATTGTTGGTGGAAATATCGATTGCATGATCCAGTTCTTCCAGGCTGTAAGCAGCTGATTTCTCAATTCCAAAAAGAGTTTCCAGTTTGTCGGACTGATAAACCAACCATCTTCCGATCCTTCTGAAAAGCAATAAAATAATCTCGATAATCCCCGAAGTATAATAGGCGAATTGGAGGTTATTCTGGGTTGCCCAGACTTTTGGCATGACTTCACCGAAAAGAATCAGTACGAAACTGACGATCACAACCTTAATGACAAATTCAAAGAACCAAAGGGTTTGTTTAAGAGGAATGACCTGATCGATAAGGAAATTGGAGATAATGATAATACCGATATTAATCAGGCTGTTTGCGATCACCAGAGAAGCCAGTAAATTTTTTGGTTCGGCCAGGAGGTTGACGATGCGCTTCCAGGAAGAATCCTGCTTGGTTTTGAGAATGTTAATGTCTTTATCAGTAAGAGAAAAAAAAGCGATTTTGGATCCCGAGACAACAAAAGACATCACAAGGAGAAATAAAATAATGATGACCAGGATGGTGGTCGCCTGAGCATTGATTACCAGTAAGGGTAAGGTCGGAAATTGATTGCAGAAAATATTGTTTATAGGGTGATCCAAAATATTTGGCTTTCGTTAAAGAATTCCTTGCTAATCAGACAGGCAGGTCATTGAAGACCTGCCTGCATATTATTAACAAAAATAATAAAATGTTCTGCTTAAAATGGTAAATCTTCAGAATGTTCTCCAATGTGCGGCGGCTCAGGATTATTTATCCCTTCAATGCCTTCGTGGGGAATATGTGCATGGGTACCAGTTCCATCTGACCTCTTGTCCAGCATAATCAGATTATCTCCTACAACTTCTGTTGCAAATTTCTTATTCCCTTCCTTGTCTTCCCAACTCCTGGTTCTCAGTCTGCCCTCTATATAAACGAGGCTCCCTTTGTGCAAATATTTCTGGGCCAGTTCTGCCAGGCCTCTCCACAATACCACCGTATGCCATTCTGTTTGTGAAATCAATTTACCCGCGCGGTCCTTGAATGTTTCTGTTGTTGCGAGTGAGAATTTTGCAACAGCAATATTTCCTTCTAAAAACTGTACATCCGGGTCCTTTCCTAAATTTCCAATAAGCATCACTCTGTTTACTCCACGCATAAAATTAAGTTTGAAGTGTACAATCCAATGCAGAAACGAATCCCTTTTAAAGTTAAATTTTTTCAGGCAAAAAAATGCTTATTTTTTGGAGGCGGATCTCAATTAACAGTTTGTGTGGAAGATATTCCCAGCTTAGCCCGCATCTTCCAAAAAAACATTGAGCAGTCGGGGTAGTGGATATGAATAGATTCTTTTTCTGTTGACCAGGAGGAACCCGTTCATATTGGATGATGGCTTACCAATCCGCAGGCTTGAGAATCGAGCATGGATCGTTTGATGCGTGAGCTCCTGTTTATATACTTTTGAAATTTTCATTTCTGAAAATGATTGCCTGCCAAGCAATTTTTTTGCGCGTCCGGAAAAAAATTCCTGGTTTTCAGGCATTGGGATTTCTGATTCAAATAAGGGGAATTCATATAAATCCTTCCAGATATCTTTTCCTTTCCGGCGGCGGATATATACCTGGTGATCATCTGTCTCTATCAAAAAATATAAAAGCCATCTACTTTTCTTTTCGGTTCTTTTCTTCTTCAAAGGCAGAATGGAAACCCAATTATTTTGAAATGCCATACAGTCTTTTGCAAGGGGACAGGTTGAGCAAGCCGGATTCATAGGCTTACACCTAATTGCACCGAAATCCATAATGGCCTGATTATAAATTCCAGGTTTCCCTTTGTCGATGAGTGCAGAGGCAAGCAAATCATAAAATTTCCTGCCGGATGAATTCTCAATGGAAGTTGTTATTCCGAAATATCTTGCAAGTACACGATGTACATTCCCATCTAAGACAGGATACGGAAGATTGAAAGCAAATGAAGAAATGGCCGCAGCGGTATATGGACCGATTCCCTTTAATCCAGCAATTGCATCGTAATCCGAAGGAAACCTTCCATTATATTCAGATGCAATTCTCTTAGCGGTTTCAATAAGATTCCTGCATCTTGAATAATATCCCAATCCCTCCCATAATTTGAAAACTTTTTTTTCCGGTGCTTTTGCGAGATCAGATACAGTGGGGAACTCATGAATAAATTTTTCATAATATGCCCATCCCTGCTCTACACGTGTTTGCTGGAGGATAATTTCGCTTAACCAGATCCTGTAGGGATCTTTTTCATTTTTCCAGGGCATGGATCGCCTGTTCAGCGCCTGGTTCCATTTCATGAGTTTAATGGTAAAATCAGCTTTCATACTGCATTGAAAAGCGAATCAACAATTTTTTATTCATAATTCATAATCAATATGTTATTAAATAATTTTGGGGCCCAACAGAGCCTTTTTTGATGACCTAAAAAGGTTTTTTTGCAAAGAAGTTGTAGTTTAATTTTTTTGTTATATATTTAAAATCAGAAACTTATAAAATTAATAACAATGAGAAAGGCAGACCTTGTTAATCAAATTTCGGATAAAACGGGTATACCTAAAGTTGACGTCCTTGTGACGTTGGAAACCATGTTCAAAGAAGTTAAGGAAACTCTTTCCAGGGGAGAGAATATTTATATCCGTGGATTCGGAAGTTTCATAACTAAGAAACGTGCCGCAAAAATTGGGCGGAATATCAAGAAAAATATCGCAGTCCATATCCCAGAGCATTATATTCCTTCATTTAAGCCTGCAAAAGAATTTGTTGCTGAAGTAAAAAAACTCCAATCAGTAAAGGAAGATCAGCCAAACTCCGACGAAGAAGCGTAATTTTGCTGCTCTAATTATAATAAGTGAAGAAGCAGCAGTTCATCATCATCGCTACCGGAATTTTACTATTGACCACTCTGTATTTTTTTGGAAATACAGTTTCTCCCAAAAAGAAAACCATTTCTTCGGGCGAGGAAAAGCATGCAACTGATAAACAGCTTGATATCAATGATATTCTGGCTGCTTCAGAATCTAAATTGGATGCGGCACAAGTGGCCCAGGTGAACCGTCTTAAGAGCGCTGTTGTTCGTGGGGATGTTAAGAATCAACAATTAAGCGCTTACCGCCAGCTCGCTTCCTTCTGGAAAGATTCAGTACAGGATGCCTTCCTGCCTGCAGCCTACTACCTGGGCGAATCTGCCAAATTGGAAAATTCTGAAAAAAGTCTCACCTTTGCTGCCCAATTATTTTTGAATAACCTGCAAGGGCAACATCCAGCGCTTAGGGCCTGGATGGCAAATCAGGCCAAGTCATTGTTTGAAAGAGCCTTACAATTGAATCCGCAGAACGATTCAGCAAAGATTGGACTTGGAGGCTCTTATATTTTTGGAAGTTCGGCAGAAAATCCGCAGGAATTGATGCAGGGCATTCAGCAGATCCTGGAAGTTGCAAAAAGAGACTCTACCAATATGTATGCTCAGCTGATGTTGGGGCTGGGAGGAATTGAATCCAGACAGTTTGATAAAGCCATCGAGCGACTGAGCAGGGTGGTCCGGCATCAACCGGCAAATCTGGAAGCGGTTCTTGCACTTGCGGAAGCCTATGAACAAAAGGGCGACAAGATTAATGCGGTGCATTGGTATGAAGCCGGAAACAAATTGGTCGCCAACCCTGAATTAAGAAAAGAGATCGACAACAGAATTAAATCATTGCAATAAGGTCTTCCTGAATGGAAGAGGAATAGTATTTATTAGTTAACTAAAAAAAGCATTTTCAAATGCCTTGTGGTAAAAAACGTAAGCGTCACAAAATTGCGACTCACAAACGAAAAAAGAGATTGAGAAAAAACCGTCATAAGAAGAAGAACAAATAAAGTACTTCAAGCCGGGTAATGAGCATCCGGCTTCTTTCTGAAGCTGACCTATTTATTTGCTGTCATGCATGACGATTGCCAAAGATATGATAGGTAAATAAATTCCTCTTCAGCACTTGTTTCCTTTTAGTGATGCATCAATTTGGCCGGTAAATTTTAGTTTACACTTGAATAAGGAACTGATCATAAATGCGGCCCCTCAGGGTGTTGAAATAGCCCTTTTAGAGGATAAAAAGCTGGTAGAATTGCACCATGAAAAAACTGATGCCAGTTTTGCGGTGGGTGATTTGTACCTGGGTAAGGTTAAGAAACTGATACCTGGTTTGAATGCCGCATTTGTTGATGTGGGTTTTGAAAAGGACGCTTTTCTTCATTATACGGATCTCAGCCCTTATGCCCGTTCACTGTTGAAATTCACTACCCAGGCGATTAACGACAACCAGCCAAATGGATTTGATTTTGGTTCTTTCCAGGTCGAACCTGAAATAGTCAAAACGGGCAAGATCAACGAGGTACTCAATGGCAAACCCAATATTCTCGTTCAGATTCTCAAAGAACCGATCGCAGCCAAGGGGCCCCGCCTTAGTTGCGAAGTTTCTTTGCCCGGACGCTTTGTTGTCATCACTCCATTTAATGATATCGTTGCAGTATCGAGGAAGATCCATTCTTCGGATGAGCGTAAACGATTGCAGAAAATTATTGAAGCCATCAAACCAAAAAATTTCGGGGTAATTGTCAGAACGGCTGCTGAGGGAAAGAATACTGCGGAATTGCATGAAGACCTGACAGAATTGGTTACAACCTGGAAACTGATACAGCATAACCTTAAAGGATCTGTCGCACCCGCGAAAATCCTCAGCGAGCAAACAAAGACTACAAGTATGCTGCGGGATCTACTAAATGAAGATTTCAATAAGATCGTAGTCAATGACCGAAATATCTTTAACGATACAAAAAATTATATCCAGCGAATTGCTTCAGATAAAGTGGACATCGTCAGCTTCTATAGCAATGGATCACCCATATTTGATCAGTTTGGTGTGACAAAGCAGGTAAAGGCTGCATTTGGCAAGACTGTGAATTTGCCAAGTGGAGCCTATCTGATCATCGAGCATACAGAAGCGCTGCACGTGATTGATGTAAACAGCGGGTACAAAAGCGTGAGCAATAACCAGGAACAAAATGCTTTGGAAACAAATCTCGAAGCAGCCGAGGAAATCGCAAGGCAATTAAGACTGCGCGACCTTGGAGGAATTATCGTCGTTGACTTCATCGACATGAAATTGCCCGATAACAAACGCCGTTTGATGGAAGCGATGGAAACTTTCATGCGAACTGACCGTGCAAAACATGCAGTGCTGCCCATTTCAAAATTCGGTCTGATGCAGATCACAAGGCAACGGATGAAACCAGAAATCAGCATCAATACACAGGAAGTTTGCCCTACCTGCAATGGCACAGGAAAGATTTCATCAGCACTTATCCTGGAAGACGAAATTGAGAAGAATATGACTTATTTGATAGATCATCAGCACAAAGACCTAAGCCTGGTGGTCCACCCTATCATCCATGCTTACCTGACCAAGGGAGGCTGGTTCCGATCAAAACAATGGAAATGGAGGTGGAAGTATAAACAACCGGTCAAAATCAAGGCCAATACCAACTACCATTTAACGGAGTTTCACTTCTTTGATAAACATGAAGAAGAGATCAAGCTTTGACCTCTTTGGCACCCACCACCTGAATTTTTAACCCCATTACGCATATAAATTATCATTAATATATTGTTTCCGCATAGAAATCAAGCCCAATATTCTGTCGAATTTTGCCCGAAATTTCAATTTTTGCCGCTCATCAATTTCTATCTGAACAAGATCCGTTTTTGCACCTCATCACTAAGCGTTTCCTTTGAGCACTCATTTGGTAACGATCTTATAATATATTAATATTCAAGTTATTATGATAGATTAAAAGGCGCTTATTTTTCTACGCTTCATTTTTAAAGTTATTCACACAGGCAAAAATTTATTTTGTTATGTGGCCTGAATTTGTAATTTAGTGCAAGAATTTAATGGGTTAGTAAGTAAAGGGTCAGCTTTGTAGCTGGCCCTTTTACTTTGTATCTATTTCGATTTCAATTTGCATAATTTTTCTCTTTCGAATTCCCAACATGGAGGCTAGGGGTCCGATCCCGCGGACTCATTCAAACAAAATCATTCCAGTTTTAAGGTTTTGAAAAAAGAGCAGTCAGCATCTGATCAGAAAAGATTTCAAGGATAGGAAATTGATCTCACCTGCTGATTATACTTCTATCTTTATCTCATGAGCAAAATTAGATCTGCTTTTTTTTGCAGCAACTGTGGATTTGAAAGCACCAAATGGGTTGGCAAGTGTCCGCAATGCGAACAATGGAACACGTTTGTGGAAGAAATCATCACCAAAGACAACAGGATGGGTGAAATGGATTGGAAAAAATCCAAGTCGGATAAAAAGGATACCAAACCTATTTCCATAAGTGAAGTAATCAGTGGGGAAGAGAAGAGAATCATCAGCCCGGATCAGGAATTAAACCGCGTATTGGGTGGTGGTATCGTAGCGGGCAGCATCGTATTGGTCGCAGGAGAACCCGGTATTGGCAAGAGTACATTGTTCCTGCAAATCGGACTGATGCTGAAGAACATCATCACACTTTACATCAGTGGGGAAGAAAGTGAGCAACAAATTAAAATGCGTGCAGAACGGCTGAAATCCGGGAATCTCTCACTTGCTGATGGCTCAGGAAATTTTTATATTCTCACGGAAACCTCTACTCAGGTCATTTTTCAGGAGATCAAAAAACTTGAACCACAATTGGTCATTGTCGATTCTATACAAACTTTGCAGTCTTCTTATATTGAGTCTTCCGCTGGCACAGTGTCACAGATCCGAGAATGCGCATCTGAATTCCAGCGTTTCGCCAAAGAGTCCAACACACCTGTATTCCTTATTGGACATATCACCAAAGACGGCGCTATCGCCGGGCCAAAGATTCTGGAGCATATGGTGGATACCGTCCTTCAATTTGAAGGAGACCGTCATTATGCCTACCGCATTCTTAGAACGCTGAAAAACCGCTTTGGGAGCAATTCGGAATTGGGGATCTATGAGATGACTGATGAAGGAATGAAAGGAGTAGCTAATCCCAGTGAGATACTGATCACGCAAAAAGAAGAACAATTAAGTGGGATTGCTATTGCAGCTACCATCGAAGGACTAAGGCCTTTACTAATCGAAGTGCAGGCGCTGGTTACTCAATCTGTATATGGTACGCCGCAAAGAACAGTGAGTGGTTTTGATTTGCGGAGACTTCAGTTGCTCCTCGCCGTGCTTGAAAAAAGAGGAGGATTTCATTTTGGCGTAAAAGATGTATTCCTGAATATCGCTGGCGGTCTCAAAGTCGAAGACCCATCAATCGACCTTGCAGTGCTCTCCGCCCTATTAAGCTCATATGAAGATGTGCCCGTTCCACACAATATCTGCTTTATGGGAGAAGTAGGTCTGAGTGGAGAAATCAGAGCAGTGAACCGGATAGAGCAAAGAATTGCTGAAGCTGAAAAAATGGGATTTGAAAAGATTGTATTATCGAAATACAATCAAAGGGGATTAAGAAACCAGAAATTCAATATTGAAATCATAAGCATGAGCAGGGTAGAAGAACTCTATAAATATTTATTCTGAGCAAATATCCAACAGATCGATTGAGGCGTCTGGCAGGGCAAATTTTTCATGGTATCAATGAAGGAAATTGGGAGGTCATTCTCACATCTTTTTTTTCCAGGGCTATGTCTGGGATGCGGATCTGACCTGATCGGACATAACCAAATGATCTGTCTTCGCTGCTTAAACGAATTTCCTTTAACCGACTTTCAATTCCATCCAAACAATCCTGTTGAAAAAATATTCTGGGGCAGGTCAAAAATAACTGCGGCAAGCTGCCACTACTATTTTAACAAGGATTCCGTATTGCAGCATCTCCTCCATCAATTCAAATACAAAGGGAAAAAACAACTGGGTATTTATTTTGGAAGAATACTCGGCAAGGCCCTGAAGGATTCCGGGCGCTTTCAAAATATTGACGCCCTTGTCCCGCTCCCGCTGTTTGCATCCAGGGAGAAAAAAAGGGGATATAATCAGGCGACACTGCTATGCGAAGGAATGGCTGAGGTGATGCATCTTCCGGTTTTCCCTTATGCCCTGAAAAGAAAAACGGCTTCTGAAACGCAAACTGGGAAAGACAGAATCAGCCGATGGCAAAACATGGCAGGAAGGTTTCAAATATCTGATGCTTCTGTGCTGGAGAACAAACATGTTTTGTTGGTAGATGACATCATTACCACGGGAGCCACCCTGGATGCCTGTGCCAATGAATTGCTCAGGGCACCAGGAATCCGGATCAGTATCGCAGCACTTGCTTACACCATCATTTAGAAGATAATTTATCTTTCAAGAGCGTTTTCGATTTCACAGTCACCCGCTTTGTTAAACGACGATTGTTAGTATTTTTGATCCAGATGCTTAAACAAGTACTGCTGATATCTCTGATCGTTTTTTTATTCATTGAAGCCTGCCAAAAGGATTCAATTATCACCAGTCCGGACGCCAAGATTGATTTTTCTGCGGATACAATAGAGTTCGATACGGTTTTCAGCTCCACAGGATCCATTACGCAGTCATTCAAAATAAAAAACCTAAATGATCAGAAACTGATCCTGACCACCATCCGACTGATGGGTGGATCCAATTCTGTTTTTAAAATTAATATCAATGGCGCGGCTCAGATACAATCCAATAATGTGGAGATGGCTGCCAATGACAGCCTATATATTTTTGTGACCGTATATATCGATCCGACGACAAATAACCTGCCCTTTATTTTGCAAGACAGCATCCAGGTTTCTTATAATGGCATTCAAACCTATGTTCAATTGCAGGCATGGGGCCAGAATGCGCATTTCCTGAAGAATGCAGAGATTACCTCAAATACCGTTTGGAACAATGCGCTCCCATATGTCATCCTGGGAAGCCTCCACATTGACAGTTCGGCGACGCTCACTATGGCAGAAGGATGCAAAATTTTTTGTCATGCCAATGCTCCTATATTGGTTGATGGAACCTTGATCGTGCGGGGCTCAAAATATGATAGCACGAGAGTGAGCTTCCAATCCGATCGGCTGGATCCACCTTACAATAACTTTCCCGGAAGCTGGCCTGGCATTTATTTCAGTGCATCCAGTGCAAATAATTCTATGGAATATGCCCTGGTAAAAAATGCTTATCGGGCCATCGTCGTACAGGACCCCGCAATCAACGTAAATCCAAAGCTCATTTTGAAGGAATGTATTGTAGACAATGCATTTAATGTCGGAATCCTGGGGCTCCATACGAGCATCCAAGCGATCAATTGCCTGGTCAGCAATTGTGGCAACAATGTGGTGCTGACCTATGGTGGCAATTATGATTTTATTCATTGCACGCTTGTGGGCTATTCGAATGCGTATATTCCACAGAGCGGAGCGGTGCTGACCCTGAGTAATTATTTGTCAGATGGATCGGGGATTCTTGAGGCTGGACTGACCAGCCAATTCACCAATTGCATATTCTGGGGAGAAAGCGGCACGATCGACAACGAAGTTGAGCTATTTAAGCAGGGAGATTCGTCATTCAATTCCACATTCGCAAATTGCGTTTGGAAGGCAAAGGCAATTCCTTCTATTGCCGATACCAGTCTTATTATTCTGAACCAGGATCCTCTGTTTCAATTGATCGATAATCAGAACAGATTCTATGATTTCCGGCTTAAGGCCGGATCACCGGCTATTGACCAAGGACTTAATTTGGGCATCAATATTGACCTCGATGGCAATCCCAGGCCGGTCAATTTGCCGGATTTGGGTGCTTATGAGAGACAATGAAGCTGAATGCAAAACGCTGAACGCGAAACGCCGAACGCTTATGGAGTTTCCTGAATGGTCGTTCATCTTTCTTGATTTCGAAAGGGTTGTTTTAGATCACTTAGATCGGTAGCCCATATTTGCGTTTCGCATTAAGCGTTCTGCGTTAAGCATTTGGCGTTCGGCGTTCAGCGTTCTGCCTTCGGCCATTCATCATTTTCGTCCCAAAAGCAACTATCTTAGTACGATCTTTGTATTTAATAGATATCAACTATCATAAAATTTACTTCCATGTTAAGATTAGCATTATTTTCAGCCGTTTTTCTCGCTGTCATCACTGTATATGACTTTAAGGTTCCTGGGCTGGACGGCGGCACCATTGATCTTTCCAAATACAAGGGTAAAAAATTATTGATCGTCAATACCGCATCAAAATGCGGCTATACGCCACAGTATGCAGACCTTGAAAAGTTGTATGAACAATACAAGACCAAACTCACGATCATCGGGTTTCCGGCCAATAACTTTGGATCGCAGGAACCGGGAACCAATGCGGACATCAAAGAATTCTGTTCAAAGAATTACGGAGTCAGTTTCCCTATGGCAGAAAAAGTGGACGTTGTGGGTGAAAATATTCATCCTCTTTTCAAATATCTGACGGAGCAGGCCACCCTGCTGGGGGTTCCTGATCCCGTAATCAAATGGAATTTTACCAAGTTTCTGATTGATGAAAATGGAAAGTTGATCGCTGTCTTCCCAAGCAAAGTGACACCAATGAGTGAAGAGATCACAAAATATCTGAACTAATCCGGGAATTATTCCGGAAATGAATAGAGGTGTTTGAAATGTTCAGACACCTCTTTTTATTCGTGAGACTTGTTTTTTGCAAACGAAGTGCAGCAAAAAACTTAGTGGAATCCGCCTGAGGCGGACCGAAGGCGGAAGGCCCGCCTGACCGGACGGGCAGGTATGATACCTTGCAGCTTGCAGCACTATTTGAGTTCAGCGCCTGCTTTGAGATCTCATACCTGTGATTTATCTTCGCACATGCTGTTCAAGGATGTGATCGGCCAGGCCGAAGTCAAACAACAATTAGTTGAGATGGTGGCGCAAAACCGCCTCAGTCATGCGCTCCTTCTCCTTGGTCCGGAAGGATCCGGTGCGACTATCGCTGGGCATTGCTTTTGCAAATTATTTAAGCTTAATTCCCGGACCTTCCAAAGAGCAACAGCCGAGAAATCCTTTATTTGCAGGTGAATCATTGCCTTCGTCAGACCTGCTTCCACACAAGACCGCTGAAGCAGATGCATGGATGCAAAAGCAAGCAGGCTACTCGAAATCGGCTGCCATGGTGCATCCAGATATTCATTTTTCCTACCCGGTCATTCCAAAAAAATCAGGAGACAAACCACTCAGTACAGATTTTATTTCCGAATGGAGAGAATTTATTCAGCAATACCCATATGGCAATGTGTATGACTGGTTGCAATTCATAGGCGCCGAAAACAAACAGGGCAACATCACGGCGCATGAATGCAATGACATCAACCACAAACTCTATTTGAAAAGTTTTGAAAGCAGCTATAAGATTCTGCTGATGTGGATGCCTGAGTATTTGGGAAATGAGGGAAATAAACTGTTGAAACTGATTGAAGAGCCGCCGCCCGACACGATTTTTATTTTTGTGGCAGAAAATGAATCCATGATTCTTCCTACGATTCTATCGAGGATTCAATTAATCAGGGTGCCGCCGTTAGAGATCGCCTCAATTGAAAACATTTTGATTGAAAAGGCAAATGTACAGCCAGAGCAGGCAAGACAAATCGCAGCTGTTTGTGAAGGGAATTACAGGGATGCGCTTCAGTTGTTGCAACATGCAGAAGAAGATTGGCAGAGCCTGCTCAGGGATTGGCTAAATGCAGCTTTGAAAACAGGTCCAGTTGCCCAGGTAAAATGGGTTGAAGAGATCAGCAAGCTGGGCCGGGAAAAACAAAAACAATTCCTACGCTATTTCAATCATTTGCTGGAGCAGGCTATCAGGCTAAATGTAATGAAGGAACTCCACTTGAATTTGGCAGAAAATGAGCGGGACTTCGCGATCCGCCTGAACAAGATTGCAGATATTTCGCAGCAGCAGGCCATCATTGAAGAACTGGACAGGGCCGTTTATTATATTGAGCGGAACGCCAATGCCAAAATGCTCTTCCATGCCCTTACCATAAAACTCTATCATATCATCGCCAACAAAGAAGTATTGACCGGAAACTAAGATCATTTTCGGAAGTGTTTTCTGAGTTTTTGTCATGTAATCATAGACCTTCAAAAAACTGCTTGATATGGAATTCTCTACAATAGTAGGATCAATCGGGGTTGCGCTCTTGTTGATCGCCTTCGTGCTTTCTCTCTTCAAATTCATTTCGCAAGACCATATGGCCTACCTTTTCCTGAACTTCCTTGGAGCAGGACTGGCTGCTTACGCATCTTTTCTCATTCATTTCATGCCTTTTGTCGTGCTGGAATGCAGCTGGGGCCTGGTAGCCCTGGCCGGATTTCTCAAAAAAAAGACCAGTTCCTGAGCATTAAGCGCTATTCCGGGATTTCATAGTATATTTGTTAATGGCCCTGTTTTGGGGTCATGGAAATGAGGTTTCAGGACGTCCGGCATGTGTGTGTGCGCTGTAGGAATAGATAGCCAAACCGTTTTTTAGAAAGCATTTTGCAAAAATATCTTATATCCCGGCTGCCCATTCAAGAATGAATGACAGTATCCGGGTTGGTTTCTCCCTCATTCAGGGAAAGCGTGCTTGCATTATTGCCCCTTCGGGAACGGATTCTCAATATCGGCCGCGGTTACCTTTCATATTTCCTATTTGATTACTGTTAACTAATGCGATATGGGTTGTAGCAATTGCGGAACCGCCAACGGTAAACCATCGGGCTGTAAAAGCAATGGTGGGTGTAGTTCCGGAGGATGTAATCGTCTGAACGTACATGACTGGCTTGCCAATCTTCCTTTTTCAGACCCTGAGTCGGGATGCAGAATCGTTGAAGTGAGTTTCAACCAGGGCAGCCGTAAAGATTTCTACCGCAACACAACCACACATATCTATGAGAAAGGCGACCTTGTGAGCGTGGAAGGGGTCAGTGGCTTTGATGTGGGTGAAATTTCCATGTGGGGAGAAATCGTCAGATTACAATTAAAAAAGAAAGGCATTGACGAATTCAGTCCAGACCTGAAAAAATTACTTCGTAGGGCGACTGACAAAGACCTGGAAATCCAGCGCCAGAATAAAGACCGGGAGAAGGAAGCCCTGGTCAGGTCAAGGGCAATCAGCAGACAATTGAAACTGGACATGAAGATGTCTGAAGTGGAGATCCAGGCCGATGGGAGAAAAGCAACTTTCTATTATATCGCTGATGACCGCGTCGATTTTCGTGAACTCATAAAGCTATTTGCTTCAGAATTCAAACTTAAGGTGGAGATGCGCCAGATCGGCGCCAGACAGGAAGCGGCAAAAGTGGGTGGCATCGGAAGCTGCGGCCGTGAACTTTGCTGTAGCACCTGGTTAAGCGATTTCAAATCCGTCAACACAACAGCTGCCAGATACCAGAACCTATCCATCAACCAAAGCAAGCTGAGTGGCCAGTGCGGGCGACTCAAATGCTGCCTGAACTATGAGCTCGATACCTACCTTGATGCATTACAACAATTTCCCGATCATTCAGATACGATCCAGGTTGCCAAGGGTACTGCCATCCTGGTTAAGAAAGATATATTCAAGAATATCATGTGGTATGTACTTCCCGACAGCAATAAACAATATCCATTAAGCATCGAACGAGTTCAAAAAATAAAAAAACTCAACGTCCAAAACATCATTCCTGATGAGCTGGAGCCCGTCGATTTGGGTGGCGCTAAACCAAAAGAAGAAGAGCACCGATTTGTTGACCTGGTAGGCCAGATCAGTTTGAAAACTTTGGAAAAAGCAGACCGCAAAAAAAGGCATGGTTCTCCACACAACAAGGAAAACAATCGACCACCTCAAAGAAACAGGAGAAGATAAGATGCTCAATTCCCTTTAACATTCCTTCCATGCATCTTTATAAACCATGAATAGTCTATTTTAGGGAATAGAAAAAATGAAAAGCATTCTTAGGAAATTGCTTTGGGCATTTGCCATTCTACTTGTGATTTGGCTGATACTTGCCCAAAGTTGCATGACATTTCGAAAGAAAGATAGCGATGCAAAAGAGGAATTTCTAAAGGCTGGAGTGAATCTCACGACCGCTACACTCGCACTGAATGGTCATCATCTTCATTATGCACTTTCAGGAGCAGACAGTCTACCCACCATTTTTTTTGTTCATGGAACACCCGGAAGCTGGGATGCTTTTGAAGGTTACATGAAGGACAAGGACCTGCTTAAAAAATTCAGGATGGTATCCATCGACCGGCCGGGTTTTGGGGGAAGTGATTTTGGAAATCCGGAACATCTCGGGAAGCAATCTGAATTGATCAGTCCACTATTCCAGATCTTGAAGAACCAAAAGCCAATGTTTCTCGCAGGTCATTCCATGGGCGGCCCCGTGGTAATCAAGCTGGCTGCGGATCATCCTGATATATTTTCTTCCCTTGTCATTATTTCAGGATCCATTGACCCTGCAGAAGAAAAACCAGAAAGATGGCGGCCTATATTATTTAATTCTCCTCTCAACTGGCTGGTGCCGGGCGCACTTCGACCATCGAATATTGAACAATGGTATTTGAAAAAAGATCTTGTCGATCTGCAGGTGGATTTTTCTAAGATTCATTGCCCGGTTTATTTTATTCATGGAGATCAGGACGACTGGGTGCCCCCAGCCAATGTAGAATATGGAAAAAAAATGTTGACCAATGCCCCTCAAATCAGCGTTACCATGATCCCGGGAGCAAACCATTTTATTCCCTGGACAAAGTTTTCTGAAATCAAAGCTGAGCTGTTAAAATTTTATTAATATCCCCTTGGTTTGCATATCATAAGATGGCAAACCACTTCCTTGCAAACAATTTTTTTTTCGTAAATTGCAGGTCCTAAAACTTAATAACTATGGCAATTTTTAAATCCGGAAATCCCACCCTTGGTGAGAAAGTTTTTCAGGATGCAATTGTTGTTCCCGGCTCCGACACCATGTCGGCGAGAGGGACATTGAATAAATTCTTCTTTCTGTTTTTGATGGTGATGGCTTCTGCTTCTTTTACGTGGAAAGCGTTTTATAGTGGTAAGGATGTAACTGGCTGGATGATCGGTGCTGCCATTGGAGGTTTTGTACTCGCATTAGTGATGGCATTCAAGAAAACCTGGGCACCTTATATCGCCCCTGCCTATGGATTGCTTGAGGGCGTATTCCTGGGCGGAATTTCTGCGGTATATAATAATGTATTTGAAAAAACGGCGCCGGGCATTGTTATGCAGGCAGTACTGCTGACTTTCGGTGTCGTGATCGCGATGTTTTTATTGTATCGTTTTCGCGTCATAAAGGCAACAGAAAGATTGAAATCAGTCATTATCACAGCCACTTTAGGCATTGCAATCTTTTATATGCTGGCTATGGTGCTTGGTTTTTTCAATATCCATATTGGATTCATAACCGAAGGTTCGACCCTCGGTATCATATTCTCCCTGGTTGTAGTCGCAGTCGCTGCGCTGAACTTGATCCTCGATTTTGATATGATTGAGCAGGGAGCAGCACAGGGGGCACCAAAATATATGGAATGGTATGGCGCATTCGCCTTGCTCGTAACCATCGTATGGCTCTACCTGGAAATCCTGCGACTGCTCGCCAAAATGTCGAACAGGAAATAATTTCAAAATAATTTATGAAAAAGGCAACGGAGAAATGGTCCCGTTGCCTTTTTTTGGTTATCGTTCTACCCCTCACTGGCATCTTATCGTTAACTTGCAAATCTCAAAAAATTTCCAATCAACCAATCAACCAATCAACCAATCAACCAATCAACCAATCAACCCTTCAACCCTTCAACCTTTCAACCCTTCAACCTTTCAACCCTTCAACTCACCTCCCGTCTCCATCCAAGAGATTGCCAAGTCCACCTAAAATACTTCCCTCCTCTCTTCGATGCCCTAGCTGTGGGCTGTACTGGATGATGCGGCTGGCCAGGCGACTGATTGGCAGTGACTGAAGCCAAACTTTGCCGGGCCCGCGCATCAAAGCGAAAAACAAACCCTCTCCTCCGAACATCCAGTTCTTTATGCCGCTGATGAATTCAATATCGAAATCTATCGACGGAGTATATGCCACGACACATCCGGTATCTACTTTAAGAATTTCTCCAGGCGCCAATTCCTTTTCAAGGATATAACCGCCTGCATGCACAAAAGCCAGTCCATCCCCATCCAATTTTTCCATAATAAATCCTTCACCGCCAAATATGCCCGTACCCAATCTTTTTTGAAAAGCAATGCCGATGCTCACACCTTTGGCCGCGCAAAGGAATGCATCTTTTTGAGCCATGATGGTTCCTCCCAGTTTCTGAAGATCCAATGTGATGATCTTGCCTGTATAAGGCGCCGCAAAGCTTACGCGCTTCTTACCCTGACCAATATTCGTAAAAGCTGTCATGAACAAATTCTCTCCTACCAATACCCTTTTGCCTGCACTTAGCAATCTGCCAAGGATGCCGCCGGACTGCTGTTCCGAGCCATCACCGAAAATGGTTTCCATCTGGATGCCATCATCCATCATCATGAACCCGCCGGGTTCACCCACCACAGTCTCACCCGGGTCCAATTCGATTTCCACGAACTGCAATTCTTCTCCGTATATTTTATAATCAATCTCATGGTTATTTCTCATATGAATGTTTTTATGAAGTTAGGTTGATGATTAGATTTATATAAACAAGCCAAATGAATATTTTTCCGTTCGTATAATTATGGCAGAAGCGGATGCTTGCGCCAGTTATCCAGCAATCTAAAGTTCCGACAAAGAAAAATGCCCTTCCGGGAAAGGGCATTTTGTATTTTATTTTTTGTTCGTTCTGAATCCCAGGTAATTCGGGAGCATTGGCTTTCTTTGAATGAGCCTCTTGTGGATCCACATAGGAATCAGCAGGAGGAAGAACACCGGCCCGGCGAATCCGAGGAGTGCCACCCATTTAGTACCATAGAATCTTGCCATGGGTCTCTTCAGGCGCTCTGCGATCAGGTACATAGAAGGCACCAGCAGAAGTGTCATGAAGAATGCGAAGAGCAATCCAAAGATCAGTGTCCATGACAGCGGCCCCCAGAATACCACGGTATCACCACCGAAGAAAAGATTTGGCTTCAGGTGCTGGAATAGTGAAACCCAATTCATGTTGAGCCCGACCGCGAGCGGTAATAATCCCAGCATGGTCGCGAGTGCCGTAAGCAATACGGGAATGATACGGATCTTTCCTGCCTGAATGATGGCTTCTTTGGTTCGAACTCCTCTTTCCCGCAATTCATCTGTAAACTCTATGAGCAGAATGGCATTTTTCACTACGATACCAGCGAGTCCAACGATCCCCACCGCGACCATGATCAATGGCATTTTCATTCCCGTGAATGCGAATCCAAAAAATACGCCGATGATACTGAAGAAGATTTCATTCAAAACGATAAAAGGTTTACTCAGCGAATTGAATTGAAGTACGAGGATTCCGAAGATCATGCCCAGGGCAATGATCAGGGCGGTGAAGAGGAAGCTCAGGGACTCCTGTTGGTCTTCCTGCTGTCCGGTCTGACGTATAATAATGTTATCTGGTTTCCCGCGGAATTCATCAATCGCTCTTTTTAAATCAATATTTACTTTATTTGGATCAAAGCCATCGATAAGGTTCGAGTAGATCGTTATTAGGCGCTTCAGGTTTTTTCTTTTGACCCCGCCAAGTGTATTATTGTAATCAAATTTCACCATGCTGCTTATCGGAACCTGCCTGATGGCGCCATTTGTGAAATCGCGGTAAGTGATCTTCATGTTTTGCAAATCGGAGATGCTATTGCGCATGCTGTCAGTATAACGCACCTGGATCTTGTATTCATCTTCTCCTTCTTTCAATTTGCTGGCTTCTCTACCAAATAATGCGGTTCTCAATTCCATGCCGATCTGAGCGGTACTTAGTCCTTCGCGCATGGCTCTTTCCCTGTCTACGCTCAGTGTCAACTCGGGTTTTGTCACATCCACATCCAGTTTCAGTTTCTCTACCCCGTCAATATTTTTTTCATCCAGGTAATGTTTCAGATTCACAGCTGTCTTAATAATTTCATCAAAATTTTCACCCACAACTTCAACATTAATGGGTGCGCCGGAAGCCGGTCCATTCTGTTGCCCTGCGATGCTCACTTCTGCCCCGGGGAGATCCTTTACTTCTTTCCGAAGTTCGTCCATGTATTTTGAAGTCTTTTGCCCCCCTCTTTTTTCATATTCCACGAAAGAGATTTGTATCCTGCCGAGATTGGCCTGTGTTCCTCTTTCTCCCATGAAGGGGTCCGTTGCCCCCACGGCCACATTCGAGATCACGGATTCGACAATAGGATTATTATCTCCCAATACCTGGAATACTTTTTTTTCCAGCAAGCGGGTAACACTGTCCGTATAGGATGTTTTGGTTCCGACAGGCATTTTCAGGTATACATATATGATAGGAGGGTCACCGACGGGGAAGAACTCAGTCTTTGTGCGGCCCGAAACAATCGAAGCTGTCAATGCGATGGCGGCAATAATAAATGTGCCAAACACGCCTGCGATCAGCCAGCCCGGGCGATTCCTGTACAAAGCCCATCTCAATGCAGATTCATAGCGCGACATCAGCCAGGGCAATACCTTTTGTTGGAATCTGTGGATCAAATCATGCAGCACATACCGGTTCAGCAGGACAAGCAGCGACAACAATAAAAATAAATTACCGCTCCCATGGTTTCCCGCCAGGTGCATCAGCAGCCCGAAAGCAACGATGGCCCAAAACCAGCTCTTCCTGAACACATCTTTCTTTGGTTCCTTCGCAGGAAAAAATTCTGGTTTCATGAATGAAGTGGCGAAGACTGGGTTGATGAGGAAAGCTACAATCAAGGACGCTGTCAATGTAAGGATCAGGATGACCGGCAGATAGATCATGAATTTCCCTATCAGGCCCGGCCAGAAAAGGAGAGGGAAAAATGGGGCAAGTGTGGTGACTGTTCCAGACAATACCGGAGCAAAGACTTCTCCCGCTGCCATCTTTGCTGCCCGCTTGATCGGTATTGCTCCATTCCTGAAAATACGGTGCGTATTCTCAATGACAACGATCGCATCATCTACTATAATGCCGAGCCCAAATAAGAGGGCAAATAATACAATAAAATTGAGTGTGATTTTTGTCCCAACAAGCGTATCCGCCATTGGCAGGAAAAGGAAAGCCACAAAAACACTCAATGGAACACTAAGTGCTACAAAGAATGCATTGCTGACCCCCATAAAAAACATGAGTACGATGAGAACCAGCAAAAAACCAATGATGATGGTATTGATCAGGTCATTAAAAGAAGTCCTGGTCATGGTGCTTTGATCCCCTGTAATAGTTACTGAAAGATCCTTGGGAAGCTCAGATTTCTTCATTTCCGCGACGATCTCCTTGATCCTGTCAGACGTATTGATCAGGTTCTCTCCTGCGCGTTTAACGATCTGGAGGGTGACGACGGTCTTTCCATTGATTCTTGAATAGCTGTCTTTTTCTGCCACGGTATCCACTACTTTGGCAATGTCATTTAGGTAAACCGGCTGGCCATAAATATTCTTGATGACAATGCTTCGCATGTCATTTGGCGTTATAAACTGGCCCCGGACCTGGATCGTGGGCTGCATGTTACCAATCCGGATATTCCCCGCACTCAGGTCCCGGTTTTCATTCCCGATTGCATTCGCGATATCGGTAAATGTGATCCCAGCCGCTTCCATCTTGAATTTGTCCACATTCACCTGGATCTCACGCTCAGGTGCACCCGCAATTTCCGCCTTATTTACTTCCGGCAATTCTTCAAAGCGGTCCTGCAATTTTTTGGCGAAGGATTTTAGTTTGATGCCTTCATAGTCCCCACTTACGTTTACAAACATGATGGGAAGGTCTGAGAGTGAGAATTCAATAACATCGGGCAGTTTGGTAAGATCATTGGGCAGGTCAGTTTTTGCTTTATCCACCGCATCTTTCACCTTCTGTTTGGCCAGGTCCACAGATACATCCGTTTGAAATTCCACCAGTATGCTGCTAAAGTCCTGTATAGATGTGCTCTTGATATTTCTGATTTTGGCGCCGGTAATGCCCTTGAGTTGTTTTTCAATGGGCCTGGTCACAAGATTCTCCATATCCCTGGGTGAAGTACCAGCATATACAGTGGCCACATATATTTGTGGCACCACGATATCAGGGTAGGATTCCTTGGGAAGAGAGGTAAATATGCTGAGTCCCCAGAGCGTGATGGCGATGGTGGCCACATAGGTCACCGTGGCCCGGTCAATCACCCAGCTGGATAACTTGAATTGCTTAAATGTTTCTGTTATTTTGCTTTTGATGCTCATGATTCGCGTTTTGAGGAATATGCTTCCTGATCAGGTTTAAAAATGGTTGACATGTTCCTTCTACGAAGTTGTAATGGCCTGGCCATCGTATAAACTTTGGAATCCTTCGGTGATCAACTCTTCACCAGCCTGAAGTCCTGACTTGATTTCAATCTTTTCTCCATAGACCGAACCTACCTTCACATTTCTTTTCTTTGCGACCAGTTTTCCATTCTCCAAGCCTGCCACATATACATATTTTCCTGTTTCATCGGATTGCAATGTGGTCATAGGAATTACAATCACTTTGCTGGCGGTATAGTCCTGGATCCGAACCAAGGCAAGCTGGTTGGGCTTCAATACAGATTCCGAAGGCACTTTGGCTTCGGCAGTGAAAGCCCTTGAATTGCTGTTGATGAGCTGGCTGACCAGGGAAATGTTGGTATTGAATTTCTTACCTGCATCGGGCACTTCGACAACGACTGGTGTGCCCACTTTTACACTTGACAGGTAATTTTCCGGGACATCCACTACTGCCTTGAGGCTTGATTGGTTGACGATTGATATGCTTGCCTGCGGTGAACCCACAAAATTTTCACCGACATGGATATTGACTGTCTCCACAATCCCCGATACTTCCGAATATACATTGCTGTTATTCCATTGCTCTTTGAGAACGGAGATCTGCTTTTCCAGGTTGTCGACATTGTTCTTGGCAGTGATCAGCTGCACTTCTGTTCCAATTTTCTCGTTCCAGAGATTTAGCTGGCGCTGATAGAGGTCTTTGGCAAAACTCAATTGAGTCTGCAGCTGGCTAAGGTTTTGGAGCATGACCGCATCGTCCAATTTGAGGATCAGCTGTCCCCTCTTTACGTGGTCTCCTTCTTTTACATAAATCGCTTTGACCTGGCCGCCCATCCCCTTAGGAGAGATAAAGTAAATATCCTTTGTGCTGATCCTGCCCTGAAGGTCAATATAGTGAGTATACTCCTGGGTAGCCAGCTTGGACATAGACACGAGTCTTGGTTTCACGGCAAAGCTTGAATCCTTACTCGCGATATCAGCTTCAAGTTTGAGTATATCTATGGTCAGCTGATCCTGCTGTGATTTCAATTTCTTCAGCTCTGCTTTTTTAGCCGCCAGATCGGGCGCATCGTCCTTGGTGGTCGCTCCGCATGAAGCAAGGAACAAAAGTCCCGCCAGGATTCCAATGTTCATTATCTTTTGCATGTTTCGATTTTTAAGTTGATTTGGATAAGGTTTATATTTTTCCGATGGCATTTTGATAATCAATTTTAGCGACGACCGTATTGTATAGCGCAGTGACATACGCCGTCTGTGCCCGCTTCAGGTCAGATTCAGCAGATGTTATTTCCGTATTTGATCCTACGCCCTGTTCATATTTCTTTCGGGTCTGGTCGTAAACACTTTGAGCCAGGTCCATATTCTTTTTTTGAACGTCGAGGACGGTCAGTGCAGAAATAAATCTTATCTGCGCCTGTTTTACCTGTCCATCAATATTGATCTTTAAGGCTTCCATTTGATTTTGTGTCTGTTCCAATGAAATCTTCGCCTTTTTAATATTTGCGTCTTTATAAAACCCGTCGAAGATGGGAATATTGATATTTACAGATACGTACCCTGAGGGGTACCATTCCCCCTTGGAACTGAATACATCAAATTGCGTCCTGAAAGCGTTTTGGCTGATGTACCCATTCAATGATACCGTGGGGATATACATCTTGCGATAACGCTTGATGTCAAATTCATTGAGATCCTGGTTCAGGCGCAACAATTGATAATCCTTCCTGTCTGCGTATTGCTTGAGATTCTCACCAAGCGTAACATCTCTGACCATTTCATAGGTCAGCGTATCCTTCAAAACAAGAGAATCCCGCATAGGCATACCTAAGAGGATTTTCAGGCCCAGGTAACCGTTTTCAATATTGAAGTTTGTCTGAATTTTTTCCGTTTGCAGATTGGCCAGTTGTACAGTTGCTTTATCCACATCCAGCCTCTCACTGAATCCATTCTTATACAGCGCCGACGTATTTTGAAGCAGTTCTTCCGCACGCTTGATATTCTCATCAATCAGGTCCACCTGTGTCCGGCTGAGCAATAGTTGGTAATAGACTTTATAAATATTTACGCGGATATTCTGCTCCGTGAGTTCGGCATTCTTCTGATAGTAAGCCAGGGCCGTATTCCTGGCTTGCAGACCGACAAAAACCTGCCCATCAAAAATCACCTGCTTCAGCGTGGCGACCAGATTCGTATTGTATTGGGTTCCAAACTTGATAGGAATAAACGTGCCTGCAGGCTGGCCTGCAAATTCTCCTGGCAGAAGTTGCGTCGCAATAATTACATTGTCCGTCGACGTGATCGAACCACTGATCTGGGGCAGAGCCTCAGAGGTAATGGCACGATTGGTTTGTTCCTGCATCTTATATCCCAACAATGCATTTTTGACTTCCGCGCTGTGCTTCGTCCCATAATCAATGGCATCCTTGATGGAGAACTGGTGAATCTCCTGCGCTCCGGCCTGACTTACCGCCAGTATCATCAAGGCAGGCATTAGGACCTTCATTGAACTAATCATTCTTTTCATGAGATAGCTGTTTAGTTTTTTCCGAAATATATTTTTCAATTAGATTTTTCCCTTCTTCTGTGGTAATGCTGTACAGATAAAGGATGGCCAGCTCGCGACAAACCTCATTAATCCTATACCTCCCTTGCGGAAAGACATCCTGGTTAAAACAGAGGAATGCAGATTCAAGCCGGTATTTAGCCACAATGTCCTGGTTAAGTTCCGGCCGATAGAGCCCTTCTACAATTCCCTTTTGCAAATTCTCTACCACCATCACATACATGAATCGTTGAAAATGATTCATGAGTTTTTTCTGAGACTTGGGATGATGTTTTTCCAGGTCATATAGGATGAGCGGGTTCATCACCTTCAGCATCTCTTCCGTTTCTTCCACGGCAAGGATGATCTCATGAACGGCATCGATCGACAGGTCACGGAAACGCCTGCATTTCGATTCATTTTCGTGGATATGATTCTCCACGACCCCTTCTACCATTTCATCTTTATCTGTGAAGAACTGGTAAATGGTCTTCTTGGACATCCCAAGCTGGGCCGCAATTTCATCCATGGTGATCGACCGGATGCCATAGCGCATGAACAGGTCGTTCGCTTTTTGTAGAATTCTTTCTTTTACTTCCATATTTCGCTTGATCTGGATCACAAAACTACGGAAACTATTTTTGGCACCAAAGTTTCCACCGAAATTTCACCGCTTTTTTTTGATGCCGACAGGTACCCGGGGTGTTTCAAACTGTCCGGAGGAGGTCCTTTCACCCTTTTTTAAAGAACTGTAAAACAATTCCTTACGAGAGAATATAGATGCCCCGCCGATTGACTACATTTGATCTATAAATTGATTAGTTATGAATACCAAGGTCAAACTGCGAAGGATATTTCAATACTTTTTGCAGGGACTGATCATCCTTGCGCCGATTTCAATCACCATCCTAGCGGTCGTTTCCCTGTTTAACTGGATCGACCGGATCCTGCCAAACCTTATCCATAATCTTTTTCCCAAACTCCTGGGCGCGGATGAATTCGGCAACCCGAAATTGGTGCCGGGACTGGGTTTTATTGTAGTCATCCTGATCGTTTTGATTGTGGGATATGTTTCAGGAACCTTTGTGGTCAGCAAGCTGGTGGAATTGTTCGACAAAGTGCTTGAGAAGACCCCGGGGATAAAGATCATTTATTCGACCGTGAAAGATTTCCTGGAAGCTTTTGCGGGGAACAAAAGAAAATTCAATAAAGCCGTGCTGGTCAGTATTGAATCCAATGAAGTCTGGCGTGTTGGATTCATAACCCGGGAGGACTTGCAGGAATTCGGGCTGCAGGATTACGTGGCCGTATACGTGCCGCAATCTTATGCGTTTGCAGGAAACCTCTATCTGGTCAGGAAAGAAAGAGTGCGCATGATATCCGATGTCAGCTCAACGGACACGATGAAGTTTGCTGTTTCAGGAGGAGTCACGGAATTAGACGAATAAGGCTGAACGCAAAATGCTAAACGCTGAACGTACAATGCTGAACGGGGAACGCTTTTTAAAGGGTTCTTAGCTGGTTTCAGGTTTCGAAGAGTTCAATTGAATCCCTTTTTTCTTATACATTATGCTTTTGGTTTCGCTCTAAAGCTTTTTGATTTCTAAAATATGCGTCCAGCGTTCGGCGTTCCGCGTTCTGCCTCCTTAAAATATCCAGTCCTAACATGAAAAAATGGCTGCTTGTCTTATTACCCTTATGCCTCTATGAACAAGTCTATTGTTGGGGATTTTTTGCCCACCAGCGCATCAACTATTATGCGGTTTTTCTTCTACCCCCGGAAATGATGATTCTATATAAGCCCAATATTTCTTTCCTTAGTGAGCACGCGGTGGATCCTGATAAGAGAAGATATATTTTGCCGACTGAAGCCCCGCGTCATTTTATAGATATTGATCACTACGGAACTTATCCATACCCAGACATACCTCATCCATGGAATGATGCAGTTCAGAAATATTCTCAGGATAGCCTCGCGCGGTATGGCATTGTACCCTGGTGGGTCCTTATTGAAAAACAAAGACTGACCCAGGCTTTCAAAGACCTTGACCGGGATGCCATCCTCAAACTTTCGGCAGATATCGGTCATTATATCGCCGATGCACATGTGCCCCTTCATGCAAGCACAAATCATAACGGACAACTAAGTGGACAGGAAGGGATTCATGCATTCTGGGAATCCAGGATTCCGGAACTCCTGGCAGAAAACCAATGGGATTTCCTGATCGGAAAAGCAGTATATATTTCCAATCCATCAGATTTTATATGGAAACGCGTGCTTGAAAGCGGAGCAGCGGCTGATACAGTGCTTAGAGTAGAAAAGAATTTAAGTTCGAATTATTCCGAAGCTTCAAAATTTGCCTATGAAGAAAGAAAAGGAAAGCTCGTTCACCAGTACTCCATGGCATATGCCTTGGAATATGACCGAAATCTGAATCATATGGTGGAAAGAAGAATGCGCCAGTCAATTTATGCAGTCGCCTCTTTTTGGTATACTGCATGGGTGGATGCCGGGCAGCCCGATCTAAAACTACTGGTCAACAGAGATTTCAGCGAAGTGGATATCCGGGCTTTCGAAGCACTTGACCAGGCGTGGAAATCAGCGACTATGGGCGATTCGTCTTCATGTGCCGTGGATCGATGATCGTTGGTCGTTGGTCGTTGGTCGATGATCGTCTTTAATTCTGTCATCCAATCCCGATATAAATTTCTATAATTGAAATTCATAAATTGTGAATTCCAAAATCATTCATCAACGACCAACGACCAAGGATCAACCCATTCCCTCCAAATTCAGTAACTTGCCCCTCTTTTTAAAAAATCAGCAGCGTGGTACATAATTTCAATGCCGGGCCGAGCATTTTGCCGAAAACTGTTTTGGAAACCGCGAGCCAGGCTCTTCTGGATTTCAATCAAACGGGTCTTTCCATCCTTGAAATCGGTCATAGGACTCCGTTATTCGAATCGGTTCTCGACGAAGCAAGGAATCTGGCGCGCGACCTGATGCATCTGGATGGCGATCATGAAATCCTTTTTTTGCATGGAGGCGCAACCACCCAGTTTTTCCAGGTGCCCATGAATTTATTGAATGAGGATGGAATGGCCGCTTATCTTGACTGCGGTGTTTGGGGTACCAAGGCCATTAAAGAAGCCAAATTGTTTGGCCAGGTCGAAGTGCTGGCCTCTTCGAAGGACCGCAACTATACCTATGTCCCAAAAAATTATCCCATTCCACCCAATGCCAGTTATTTTCATTTTACGACCAATAACACGATTGAAGGGACTGAAATGTTTGCTATCCCAGACACGACTGTTCCGCTGGTAGCTGATATGAGCAGTGATATTCTGAGTCGAACCATGGATTTCAATCGTTTCGCCCTGATCTATGCCGGGGCCCAAAAAAATATCGGCGCTGCCGGTGTAAATATGGTCATCCTGAAAAAAGATATTCTCGGTAAAGTGAACCGCAAATTGCCTGGTATGATGGACTACCGTCTACATATAGATGCGAAATCCATGCTCAACACGCCACCCGTATTCGCGATTTATGTTTGCATGCTGACGCTGCGATGGCTAAAAGCAGGGGGCGGCATTCCGGCCATAGATAAAATAAATACGCAAAAAGCAGCACTATTGTACCATGTGCTGGATGCCACACCCATTTTTAAACCTACAGTGGCCAAAGAGGACAGGAGCAGGATGAATGTGGTATTCGTGATGGAAAACCCTGAACTGGAAAAAGAATTTTTGGCGCGCTGCAAACAGGAAGGAATGATCGGAGTTAAGGGGCACCGCAGTGTGGGTGGGTTCAGGATCTCGCTATACAATGCCCTTCCACTGGAAAGTGTCAGCGCAATCACGGATTTGATGAGGGACTTTGCAAATAAAAAAGGATAAGATGGCAATTATTGCACCATTCAGCGCCGTCAGGCCCCGCAAAGCGCTTGCCAGGCAAGTGGCTTCCCGCCCATACGATGTATTGAATACGGAAGAAGCCAGGAAAGAGGCAGCTGGAAATCCTTATTCATTCCTGCATGTCACCAAATCAGAAATTGATCTTCCCGAGGATATCGATACCCATAGTCAGCAGGTTTATGAAAAGGCAAAGCAGAACCTGGATGATTTTATCATGAAGGATACCTTATTTAAGGAAGATAAGCCCTGTTACTATATATATCAGCTCACCATGCAGGGAAAATCCCAAACGGGCCTGGTATGCGTAAGTTCACTTCGTGACTATGAAAACGGAATTATTAAGAAACATGAACTGACGAGGCCTGAAAAGGAACAAGACAGGATCAACCATATCAGAACAACCGGCGCACAAACAGGAAATGTATTTCTTGCTTACAGAACAGAACCCAGAATCAATAAACAAATTGAGGACTGGAAAGCCAGTCATCATCCGGAATATGACTTCATTGCAGATGATGGGATCAGGCATATCGTTTGGGTAATGGATGACGAAGCCACAGTACTTCGGGTGACAGAATGGTTTGCGAAATTTATTCCTGCAACATATATTGCAGACGGTCATCACCGGGCTGCATCCGCAGCGAAGGTTAGCACGGGGGTCGCCTCGGGAAATACAGCTGCCGGATTTTTCCTGACAACACTCTTTCCTTCAGACCAGTTGCATATAATGGACTATAACCGGGTGGCAAAAGATTTGAACGGAATGACTGAAAGCGAATTCCTTCATGAACTGGAGAGCGATTTCCTGGTTGGAAAAGTTTCGCAGGCTTTTTCACCCGCACACATCCACGAGTTTGGCATGTTTCTCAATGGAAGCTGGTACCAGCTGGTTGCAAAAGAAGATAGTTTTTCCAAAGATCCGATCGGCATTCTGGACGTTACGATTTTGCAGAATAATATCCTGGACAAGATCCTGACAATAAAAGATCCCAGGACCGACAAAAGGATTGATTTTGTCGGCGGCATTCGCGGATTGGCTGAATTGGAAAGAAGAGTAGACAGCGGCGAAATGAAACTGGCTTTTAGTTTGCATCCGGTCACCATCCAGCAATTATTTGATATTGCAGACAATGGAGAAATTATGCCGCCCAAGAGTACATGGTTCGAACCAAAATTGAGGGATGGCTTGCTCACACATATGATCCGATAATCGAAGTTGTCCTGGATCTATTCCAGGAGGAATTCACAATTTATGCTGTCCAATCTTCGTTTTCGGGTAGACAATCTATAGTTATCTTTGAGACCCATGAACCGATTGCATTGTATCATTTTGTTGCTTGCCCTGCACATTGCATCTTTCGCACAAGATGATCCCGCCTCCCTGCAAGCCGCCGCAAAAACATATATGCGCCAGGGTGATTTTTCAAATGCCATCGTGGTATTGAACCGGGCACTCAAGCAGTCGCCGAATAATTTAGCCATGCTCGAGGACCTCGCGTTTTCGTATTACCTGCAGAGAAATTATTCCATGGCCCTGGAAACGGCCAAACCCCTTGTGGATAGAAAAGACGCGGATGAACAGGCATTTCAGATACTCGGACTAGTGCTTAACGCACTTGAAGAAAGAAAGGATTGCGAGAAAATGTACAAGCAGGGGCTGAAACGTTTTCCCAGCAGTGGTGCGCTCTATAACGAATATGGAGAGATGCTTTGGTCGAGGCAGGATGCCGAAGCCATCAGACTATGGGAGAAAGGCATTGAAGTGGATCCAAATTATTCATCCAATTATTTTAATGCCAGTAAATTCTATTATTTCACTTATGATAAGGTTTGGAGCCTGATCTACGGCGAGATCTTTGTAAATCTTGAAAGTTATAGCAAGCGAACACCTGAAATCAAGAATATATTGGTTGAAAGCTATAAAAAACTTTTTTCTGATCCTTCCATTGCAAAGAATCAGAATACAAAAAATCCATTTGTGTTCGCATACCTCACGGTACTGAACGATCAGTCATCTTCTGTTGCCCAGGGAATTACTGCGGAATCCCTGACTGCCCTGCGCAGCAAGTTCATCCTGGAATGGTTCGATAAATTCGGAATAAAATTTCCCTTCCGCCTCTTCGAATATCAACGACAATTATTGAAGGATGGCATGTTCGACGCATATAACCAATGGATTTTCGGGGCCGCACAAAATCTGGTTTCATTTCAAAGCTGGACTTCCAATCATGGAGAAGAATATAATCGTTTTATCAATTTCCAAAAAGGAAGGGTATTTAAATTGCCAGCTGCCCAATATTATCACTACCTGGTTACAAAATAAGAGTCCATTTTCCCGGGATTCAAATGAAAAATCACAGGTATGATGCCTTTGTGCAGGCTCTAAACCAAAGTATCGCAGTCCCGCCTCTGGCGGGATTCGACTAAGTTTTTTTCTGCACTTCGTTTGTAAAAAACAAGTCTCACGAATAAAAATGTAGATTGCACTGCAAGGCTATAACAATTCATCATGACCGCTGCCACACGATTGTTTGATTGCATTGAATGGCAACTCGCCAAATTTCCCAAACAGGATATGCTCGCCGCCAAGGAAAACGGTATCTGGCGAAAATACAGCACAGTACAAGTTAAGGAAAAAGTAGATCGCCTGACCGCGGGCATGATCAGGCTCGGTATCTCAGGGAATGACATGACCACTGAAAACCGGGACAAGGTCGCGATCATTTCCAATAACCGCCCCGAATGGTTAATCACGGATATGGCTATCCAGCAAACCGGCGCAATCCTCGTGCCCATCTACCCAACTACAAATCCCAATGAAATAGAATTTATATTTAATGACTCCGCTGTCAAATATGTTTTTGTCAGTAACGAAGAACTATTTCTCAAAATCAAAAACATAAAGTCAAATATCCCAAGCCTGAAAGAAATCTATACTTTCAATAAGATTGATGGGGCAAACCACTGGTCAGAGATTTACATGAAGGCCGAAGACCAGGACCTGCCAAATGTGGAAATCACAAAAGCCACAATCAGAAGTACAGACCTTGCAACAATTATATATACTTCCGGAACCACAGGTGTTCCAAAGGGAGTCATGCTGAGTCATTATAATATTGTGAGCAATATCATGTGCTCCAAAGTAAGTTTTCCCTTTGACGATGCACCTCAGGCAATCGCACTTAGCTTTCTTCCCCTCAACCATATTTTCGAGAAGATGGTAAGCTATGAATATCTGTATACCGGCATCGGTATTTACTATGCTGAAAGCCTGGATACCATTGGAGCCAATCTGCAGGAAATTCATCCAGACGTGTTTACAACAGTTCCCAGGCTCCTGGAAAAAGTATACGAACGCATCATGTCCAAAGGAGCCGAATTGAAAGGCATTAAGCGAAAATTGTTTTTCTGGGCCGTGGAGTTAGGAAGAAAATATGATAACAGAGTAAGCCGTGGCTTCATTTATAATATGAAATTATCACTGGCAAATAAACTCATCTTTAATAAATGGCGGGATGCCCTTGGAGGAAATATCAAATATATTGTCACCGGGGGCGCAGCGTGTCAGGAAAGGCTGATGCGGATCTTTAATGCGGCTAGAATTCCTTTATATGAAGGGTACGGTCCAACTGAATGTTCTCCGGTCATTTCTGTGAATGGCAGAATGCCAGGGAGACAGAAATATGGAACAGTGGGTCCCGTGATTCAGGGAATTGAAGTGCGACTGGCAGAGGATGGCGAGATCTGCGTGAAAGGACCTTCTGTCATGGTCGGTTATTATAAAAGACCGGACCTCACTGCAGAAGCGATCATCGATGGCTGGTTACATACGGGCGATATTGGTGTTTTTGAAGATGAGATATTTCTTCGCATCACAGACAGGAAGAAGGAACTCTTCAAGACCAGTGGTGGAAAATACGTTGCTCCTGCAGCCATTGAAAATAAGATGAAGGAATCAAGGTTTATAGAGCAGATTATTGTTGTAGGTTCCGAAAAAAAATTCGTAGGAGCCTTGATCGTTCCATCATTTTCCAATCTCAAAGAATGGTGCAAACAGAACGGGGTTTCGCTGGGCGAAACGGAATCTTATATTCATGATCCCAAAGTGATCAACCTGTACAAACAAATTGTTGAGCAATATAATCAACAGTTCAACCATGTTGAACAGATCAAGAAATTCGAATTGCTCCCGAATGAATGGAGTATTGAAACAGGTGAAATGACGCCGAAGCTCAGCCTGAAAAGAAAAGTGATTATGGAGAAATATCGGGACGCCATCGAAAGGATTTATGCCTGATCGAATGGAAGAGCTGCTTGAGATTTCAATTTTCTCCTCCTGAATGAATCTATTTTTCCAATTTTTTTACCAGTCCCCCAAGAATTTTTAATGCACGTTCAATATCAGGATCCCATGGCCTGGCATAGCTGATTCGCAGACAATTGCTGAACTGGCCCCCTGAAGAAAATACCTGTCCGGGTGCAATAGAAATTTGATGCTTTACCGCAAGGTGATAAAGTTCATAGGCATTTATTTTCTTGTTCAGTTCGAGCCAAAGCACAAACCCCCCCTGAGGACGCGAAACCTTGGTGTCTGGAGGAAAATATTGCAGAATGCCCTGGATATAACGCAAACACTGGGTATGGAGCGCTTTGCGCAATTTCTTCAAATGATATTCATACCTTCCGATGCTGAGAAAATGAGCGATGGCATTTTGTGTCAGGCTTGTGCCGGTTATCGTATATATCAATTTAAGGCTAATCACTTTTTCAAGGAACCTGCCGGGAACGGCCCAACCTATCCGATAACCGGGAGCCAGGGACTTGGACAAAGATCCGCAGTGTAATACCCAGCCTTCTTTATCAAAACTTTTACAGGTCTTGGGGCGATGGTGACCGAAATATAATTCTCCATAGATATCATCTTCAATCAATGGGATCTTATATTTCGTAACAAGGTCTACAAGTGCTTTTTTATTTTCTTCGGGCATGCAACCTCCCATAGGGTTAGAAAAATTTGTAACAAAAACGCAAGCTCTGATAGGAAATTTCCTAAAAGCATTTGAAAGGTATTTCAGATCTACCCCGGTTAAAGGATCTGTAGGAATTTCAAGGGCCCTGAGCCCGAGACTTTGGATCAGTTGAAAGATTCCGAAATAAGTTGGGCTCTCTATGGCCACTGTGTCACCGGGCCTGGTAATTGCTTTCAGACACATCACCAATGCTTCCATGCAGCCCGCAGTGACAACGATTTCATCTTCGGAAAATTTTCCGCCCCAATTAAAAAATAATTTCCTGAGCTGCTTCCTCAGTTCCAGGTTCCCCTGCACAGGTTCATAGCTTATTCCACGGCCTTTCGAATTCCGCAATGCATACACCATGGCTTTGTCCAGTTTGGCGGCAGGCAACAATTCCAGTGGAGGGGCAGCAACAGAAAAATTCAGGAGATCGCCGGTGGACATGGATTTGAATACAGTCGAAATCATTTCTTCCACACTGACTTCGTACGCACGGGGTGCGGGCTCGGAGATTTTTGGCAGACTTGGAAAGCGGCGAAAATTGAATCGCACATAATATCCCGATTTGGGTCTTGACTCAATCAGGCCTTTTCCTTCCAGATGATAATATGCCTGAAATGCTGTGCCCATGCTGATACCATATTCTTCACTCAGCATTCTAACAGACGGAAGCTTGTCTCCAATTTTCAATACTTCCTCTCCGATCATCTTTTCCAGGCCCTCTGCTACCTGGAGATAAATATGGTCTGCTCCGTTCAGCGTTTTCATGATCATTTTTTTGGATGATGAAAATTCAGACCTGTCCGGCTCATGCACAGCCAAATCTGATCTAGTCAAAATTAACGAAACTGCATCTGTTTTAATAATAAAATATTAACCAATTTTACAAAAGATCACAGGAAACAGGTTGTGCAGGAAATGATGGGCACAATCTTTACATTCTAAAAAAAATGATATGCAAACGAAAGATTTGATCAGAATGCCCGAAAGTCTGGATCCGGACAATTGGGAGCAGCTGCGCGGCCTGGGACATCGCATGGTGGATGAGATGATGGATTATCTGCAATCCGTAAAGGAGAGGCCTGTATGGCAAAAACCTTCTGGTTATGCTATCAAAAGCATGCAACAGCCCCTGCCCGAGTGGCCTTCTGATACGGAATCGGTCTATGATGATTTCCTTACCCAGGTATTGCCGTTCAACACAAACAATATTCATCCCCGCTTCTGGGCTTGGGTGGAAGGTGGAGGAACGCCATTCGGCATGTTGTCCGATATGCTGGCGAGTGGAATGAATTCAAACCTGGCCATCGGCAACCATATGCCGATGTATGTAGAGAGGCAGGTCCTGGACTGGAGCAAGGAGATGTTCGGATTTCCTTCCACGGCCAGCGGCCTTCTGACAAGCGGCGCATCCATGGCCAATCTCACTGCACTTGTGGTGGCGAGAAACCATTTTTCTGAAATCATAAGGAAAGAAGGGATGCACTCATTGCAGTCCCCCCTTACTGTCTATGCTTCATCAGAAACGCATAGTTGTGTTTCGAAAGCAGTTGAAATCATTGGTGTTGGATCTGACCAATTCAGAAGAGTGCCTGTGGATGATCAATGGCGGATCAGGACCGATCTGCTGCGTCAGATGATTGAAGAAGACCGCAAGAATGGATTTGCCCCTTTTTGCATCGTTGGCAATGCCGGCACCGTGAACACGGGCGCCATTGATGATCTGGTTGAATTGGGGAATATGGCAAGAAAAGAAAAAATATGGTTTCACATAGACGGCGCATTTGGAGCGGTACCCAGAATCCTGCCTGAATACTGCGAACAATTAAGGGGAATTGATTTGGCCGACAGCCTTTCTTTTGATTTTCACAAATGGTTTTACATGAATTATGAAGTGGGCTGTGTATTGATCCGTAATGCTGCCACCCACAAACAGGCCTTCAGTACGCAGGTGAACTATCTCCTGCAACACGAGCGCGGCCTTTCTGCCGGCCCGGAGCCCTTTTCGAATTACGGAATGGAATTATCGCGCGGATTCAAAGCATTGAAAGTTTGGATGCTTCTTAAGGAAAACGGAATCCGAAAATACGCCCGACTGATAAGGCAAAATATTGGACAGGCAAAATATCTTGAAGAACTGGTACAGACTGAATCCAAACTGGAGCTGATGGCAGATGTTCCATTGAATATAGTTTGTTATCGGTATAATCCCGGTATTGCAGACCTTGACAAATTGAATGCTGTTAACAAGGAAATCCTTATGCGCCTTCATGAAGAGGGTGTCGCAGCGCCATCGTATACCGTCCTAAAAGGGAATTATGCGCTAAGAGTGGCTATCACCAATCATCGGAGTACTGTAAAAGATTTCGACGAACTGATTGAAGGAACAATCAGGATTGGAGATGAATTGATAAGATAAATTAGATTAAGTATGAAAGAAGAAATAAAAATTTTGGATTACCTGCCCGAACACCAGCCCTTCTTTGAACATATATTTAAAAGCTGGTTTTGCAGGCAATTTGGAATGGAGCTTGAGCCCCTCGATAGATTTATGCTAACAGATCCCCAAAAGGCCATTTTGCAAGGGGGTGGAACAATATTTATTGGATTATTGAATAATCAGACAGCGGGCACCGTTGCATTGAGAAAACGGGATGATTTTGAATATGAATTGATCAAGATGATTGTGGATGAAAAATACAGAGGAATGGGATTGGGCAAAGCATTGGTTAAAGCAGCCATTGAAAAGGCAAGAACAAACGGCGCCAGGCGATTGGTATTGTACTCGCATAGTTCCCTGCAATCAGCCATCCATTTATATCAGAAATTCGGCTTTGTTCATGTTCCGCTGGAACAGGGAACATATCATCCTTCCCGATGCGATACCAAGATGGTTATTGAATTTGATCAATTAACCGTTATCCGTGCAGGGAGAGAAAATGCTTCCCTCATCTCTGACATTGGAAGGCAATCCTTCGAAGAAGCTTTTCATTTGCATTTCGACAAACAGGAAGACCTCCTGAATTACCTCGATTACACATTCAATCCTGTGCATTTAGGAGACAGTCTTTCAAAGTCGAACAATGTTTTCTTCCTCGCCTTTCTGCATGGTGAAGCTGCAGGTTTTATTAAATTAAAAAAAATATCCCCGAACAAACTTGTTGAAGACAGCAGGCAGATGGAATTGCAAAAGATTTATGTATTAAAGAAATTCCATGGCCTTGGTGTGTCAGATTCATTGATGCGTAAAGCATTGGATATGGCAAAGGAAATTAACGCTGCAATCATCTGGCTCGATGTAATGATCGGGAATGAAAGAGCCTTTCGTTTTTACATTAAATATGGATTTTCCCGGATCGGTCATCATGAGTTCAGGATTGGATCTCAGGTATTCAAGTATCATGTGATGGCCAAACCGATCGAGAATAAATGGGTTCTCTTTGCATCAGATGAAAAGGAACTCCGGCAAAAATAACAGCAATGCTCCCAATCCCATTTTAGAATGAAGGACTGATTAAAATGGTCAGTTTCTACCAAAAATCATTTCCATTTATTCGTATCTTCCACAGGCGTTGATCGGCCTGTGCTATGTATTATCACGAATAAATATTCCAGACATGCCTTATCGAATCTTGATTGCGCTCGCAATCGTCCTGCTTGCTTCCTATGGTTTTACATACAACCAGGAAAGCAGGATAAAAATGAACAATCTCCCTGAATTGCCTATGGATTCCACCGCAGAAATTGGTAAGCGGGTATTCTTTTCGAGCTGTTATTCCTGTCACAAAGACTCATTGCAAATGGCTATACTTGGTCCAAGTAAAACGATTCTTTCTGCTATGACGCCCCGTGCCGTTTATTCCGCATTGGAAACGGGGAAAATGAGAATTCAGGCTGCCAATCTTAGTGATAAAGAGCGCCGCGCCGTGGCTCAATGGATCACCCAACGTGAACTGAAGGAAACGGTTTTTCCTAAAGAAGCATATGCGCCTTTTTCAATGCCGGGTCAATACGATAAAAAATTTGATTGCTCAGGCTGGGGTGGTAATAAAGAAGGGACCGGATATAGAACTGCATCTCAGGCCGGAATCAGCTTGTCGAATGTTTCCGATTTAAAATTATCCTGGGCATTTGCATTCCCGGATGGAACAGTTACAAGGAGTAAGCCTGCGATTGCCGGGGACTGGTTGATCGTAGGTGGGCAGTACGGAGATCTTTTCGCCATTCAACGCAAGACAGGGAAACTGGGCTGGCAATTTACTGCAAGTGCGGCCATTCGCGGAGGCATTGCGATCGGCCACATTGGAAATCGAATGGTGGCTTTCTTTGCCGATTTTACATCAAATACTTATGCTGTAGACATCAGTACGGGAAAACTGCTCTGGTATCGAAGGGTGGGTTATGAGTCTCAATCTTCGATCACGGGTACGGTTGCTTATTATAACGGTATGGTATATGTGCCAATTTCCTCTTTGGAAGTCGCACTGGCAGCCAATGGAAATTATACATGTTGTACAACTTCAGGAGGCGTAGTAGCCGTTGATGCAATATCAGGGAAGGAAGTCTGGAAACATCGTGTCATTACGGAACAGGCCAAGGTTTCGGGGAAAACAAAAAGAGGTACTCCATTCATGGGGCCTTCCGGAGCTCCTGTATGGTGCAGTCCGACCGTGGATGCAAAAAGAGGATTACTATATATCGGAACGGGAGAGAATTATTCCATCCCCACTACAACTACAAGCGATGCCATCCAGGCCCTGGATCTCAAGACCGGTAAGCTCATCTGGAATTACCAGGCAACCACGAATGATGCTTATAATGTTGCCTGTCCTTTGATGACTAATTGTCCGGATAAGCCCGGGCCCGATCTTGATTTTGGGATGGCGCCCATCCTGACAAAAAGAAGTGATGGCAGGGACATTTTGGTCGCAGGGCAAAAATCGGGACTTGTTCATGCTCTTGATCCAGCCACTGGGAAACTGATTTGGAAGGTAAGAATTGGAAAAGGCGGCGCACTGGGTGGAGTCCATTGGGGAATGGCAACAGATGGAAAATATGTATATGCTGCCAATGCAGACAATATTATTGCGGTAGATAAGAAAGACAGTTCCGTCGCGGCGAGCCCGGGATTATATGCCCTTGATATCAATACCGGAAAAATGATTTGGAAGACCCCGACTCCACCCTGCGCAGAAAAAAAAGGGTGCCTGGTAGCTAATTCAGCGGCACCGACTGTCATCCCCGGAGTCGTATTTGCAGGCACAATCGACGGGCATCTCCGTGCTTATACAAGTGCTGATGGAAGAATAATTTGGGATTTTGATACAGCCAGACCCTTTGAAACAATGAACGCAGTAAAAGGCAACGGAGGATCCATTGACGGGCCTGCTCCCGTGGTAGCGGATGGAATGGTATATATAAATTCCGGATATGGAATGTTTGGTCAGAAGAGCGGAAATGTGCTGCTTGCATTTCGGGTAGATAGCAGGAAATAGTGTCCGTTCTCTAAAACCTCAAACCTTATTTATGAGTCCAGAGCAAATGCGTTTGCTGAATGAAGAGTGGAAGCATTGGGGCCCTTATTTGACGGAACGACAATGGGGAACAGTAAGGGAAGATTATAGTCCGGATGGAACAGCATGGAATTATACGACGCATGATATGGCCAGGAGCAAGGCCTGGCGCTGGGGCGAAGAAGGCATCGGTGGGATCTGCGATAAAGATCAATTGCTCTGTTTTGCTCTTTCCCTCTGGAATAAAAAAGATCCCATCCTAAAAGAAAGATTGTTCGGACTCACAGGCTTTGAAGGCAATCATGGAGAGGATGTAAAAGAAATATACTACTACCTCGACTCCACGCCAACGCACTCCTACATGAAAATGCTGTACAAATATCCGCAAGCAGCATATCCATACGAAGAACTGATTACAGAAAACAAAAGGAGAACCCGTCTTGATCCTGAGTATGAATTGATCGATACCGGCATTTTTGATGCAAACCAATATTTCGACATTTTTATTGAATACGCCAAGGCAGATGCTTCTGACCTCCTTATAAAGATCACTGTTGAAAACAGAGGCGATGCCCCGGCGTCCATCGATCTGCTGCCGACGATATGGTTTAGAAATGAATGGTCCTGGGGAATTAATGCCGAAAAGCCTGAACTCTATGCCATCAGCGACGACCTGATCGAGATCGTACACAAAAAGTTGGGCCCTTCACTGGTTGTATTGTGATCCCTGCAGTGAATTGTTATTCTGCGAAAATGAAACCAATAGCAACAGGCTTTATCAATTTAATGACGGGAAAAAATTCCCTAAGGATGGGATCAATGACTACGTTATTCATAAAGCCGAAACGATCAATCCTGACCGCAGCGGCACCAAGGCTTCTGCCCATTATCCGTTGACCATCGGCGCCCAGGGATCAACAAGCATCCGACTCAGGTTATCCAATAAAGGTCACCATCTGCAGGCATTCGCAGATTTTGACAATATTTTCAACCAGAGAAAAGCAGAAGCTGACCAGTTCTACAGTGAGCTCCAGGCAAAGATCCCTGATGATGATGCGAGACTGGTGCAGCGTCAGGCTTTCGCAGGCATGTTTTGGAGCAAACAATTTTATTATTATGACGTGCAGGAATGGCTGAAAGGAGATCCCGGCCAGCCTCCCCCTCCTTCGGAGAGATTGGACGGAAGAAATGTCGAATGGACCCATCTAAAAAACGCTGATATTATTTCCATGCCTGATAAATGGGAATATCCATGGTATGCTTCCTGGGACCTGGCCTTTCATTGCATCACATTTGCACTCATTGATCCTGAATTTGCAAAACAGCAACTTCTGTTCCTCACCCATGAATGGACCATGCATCCAAGTGGCCAGTTCCCTGCGTATGAATGGTCATTCAGTGATGCCAACCCTCCTGTACATGCCTGGGCGGCCTGGCGGATTTATGAAATAGACATGCACAATAACCAGGAAAAAGGAGATATGGTATTCCTGGAGACGATCTTCCATAAGCTGATGATCAATTTCACGTGGTGGGTTAACCGAAAAGATACGGAAGGAAATAATATTTTTGAAGGGGGGTTCCTCGGAATGGATAACATCGGGGTCTTTGACCGCAATGAAAAACTTCCAAACGGAAGCGTGCTGGAACAAAGTGACGGGACCAGTTGGATGGCTATGTATTCCCTGAACCTGATGCGGATCGCATTAGAGCTGGCGAAGCAGAATCCGGTTTACCAGGATATGGCCACAAAATTCTTTGACCATTTCATGTATATCGCAGGTGCTATGGATAATATGGTGAATGGTCAGGGTCTTTGGGATAACGAGGATGAATTTTTTTATGATGCTTTCCGATTGCCTGGCAAAGGAACTGTACAATTGAAGACAAAGTCCATGGTAGGACTGATTCCTCTATTTGCAGTAGAAGTGCTGGATGATGATCTGCTTCAATCACAACCTCTGTTCACGGCAAGATTGAATTGGTTTCTTGAGAAGCAACCCGACCTAGCCAATCTCGTATCCCGTTGGGGAGTCAAAGGCGTGGATGAAAAACATCTTCTTTCATTGCTCAGGGGTCATCGCATGAAGCGGATCCTGTCCCGCATGCTGGACGAAAATGAATTCCTGGGAAGCCATGGCATCAGGGCTCTTTCAAAGTTCCATGAGGCGAATCCCTATTCAATAGAAATCGAAGGTCATACCCTTAATGTTCAGTATACTCCTGGCGAATCCCGGAGCACCATGTTCGGAGGCAATTCAAATTGGCGCGGGCCCATCTGGATCCAAATGAATTTCCTGATCATTGAAGCGTTGCAAAGATTTCATCATTATTATGGCGACGATTTCAAGGTGGAATACCCAACTCATTCAGGACAATATCTTTCGCTGAATGAAATTGGAAATGAATTGATAAAAAGAATCACGACAATTTTTCTAAAAGCCGATGATGGAAAGCGACCTGTATTCGGAGAATATCAAAAATTTCAGATCGACCCGCATTTTTGTAATTATATCTGGTTTTTTGAATATATCCATGGAGATACAGGTCGGGGCGTTGGCGCATCGCACCAAACGGGTTGGACAGGCCTTGTTGCCAAGCTCATTCATCCCAGATAATTTATTGGAATCTAGCGCCTCCGGGCTTTTAAGCACTTGGGCATAAAAATCAATTGTTAAAGGAAAAATATATGGCAATTCCCTATTATGGTTGAATTAAAAAATGTAACTTTCTGATGAGCTTCCCCCTTTCTCCTTTTCCTTACCAGGTGAAATGACTGCCTATCCTTGATCCGTAGAATGAAAGCGACTAAAATCTAAAAGGAGGCCGTTATGAAACTACATCAATCACCATTCGTTAACAAACGAAAAAAAACGATTGAATTCCACATTTGCGTCGGAGCTGCTTCCCACATTGCATTGTCAGGATCTTTTAACCACTGGGCCCATGATGAATTGCAAATGATACCTACCAAAGAGGGGGTCTGGAAAATTGAAATCCCTATGCTTCCGAGCGGAAAGTATCATTACAAATTCTTCATCGATGACCGTATGTGGATGGAAGATATCGATAACCCATTGAGGGAACCTGACGGTGTGGTTGGATGGAACAGTGTGCTGACAGTCTGAACCATTCAAATTAAAAGGCCGGGCCCATTGAGATGGTCCGGTCTTTTTTGTCTTCATGAATTACTTTACCAAAACCGCCACCATCTTTTCCGCCACCTGCTGGTTTCCTGCAGGATTAAGATGAACGCGGTCTGAAGTCAGGATCCCTGACTCTTTGTTTTCGAGGTTATTTTTCAGATTGTATTCAAGAAAGAATTTGCGCAGGTCAATCAATTCGCAATTGTTCTTCTTCGCCAGGTCACGAATGATTTGGGAATATTTGTTAAGATCCCCGTCCTGTTGGTTTGTGTAATCCGTTTTTTCTCCGATACACGCTGGCGTGCAAAGGATGACCCTGATATTTTTCGCCTGCAGTTTCTTAATGATGGCAGTATAAAATTTTTCAAATTTATCTGCATCCGTTCCCGTACCAAATGATGTTTTATGCCATACATCATTCACGCCTACCCAGATCACCACCACATCCGGGTTCTTAGCCAACACATCTTCGTCCATTCTCAAATACAGGTCATACACTTTGTTTCCGCCAATTCCTGCACCGATCAATTCATACTTTTCTGACAGCCCTTTTTTTTGTAATGATTCTCCGATCAGGGTAATATAACCACCCTTTTGCACTCCGGCCTGGGTAATGGAATCTCCAAAAAAGACAATCCTGGTTATTTTTTGATCAACCATGGATGTAACCATGCCCAAACATAAAAGAAGAAGGCAAGATCTTAGAAATGATTTCATATGTATCTGTTTTAATTTACTCAGTTGAAAAGTCTATCTTTTCAATATCGATTGCGGTGCTATCCGGCTCATCAATTCAATGCATGCCCTTCCGTTATGATATGGGCATTTCCAAAGTCCAATCTTGTCATATCCCTGCATGATCCCGTTCCTCTCATCTACGCCCCAAAACCATTCTCCATTGGAATTGTCTTTAATATGGTTCTTTACAAATTGCCAGCTTGCAATTGATTTTTTCAACCATCTCTCTTCGCCACTGACCTGGTACGCATTATAAAAACCGACCATGGCTTCAGCCTGCGGCCACCAATGTTTATCACGGATGACCATATTGTTTTCAGATTCATAATTCATACCTCCTTCGGGATCCAACCCTTCGGTAGCAGCTTCCGCAATTTTTATAGCAAGCGATTTCATGGTCATAGTCCAACCCGGATGCCTGACAGTTTCAGCCGCCTGTTGCAATAACCATGCAGCTTCAATCTCATGTCCATAAGAAATCAACTCAGATTTCGGATTCCAATCCTCATCAAAAAATAAATGCAGGTGGTGGCTCCTGTCATCAATAAAATGATGGGCAAATACTTCGAGCAGATTTTCAATCTGACTTTTAAGACCTGCATTTTTCCATGAGCCGTATAAATTGGAATATCCTTCCAGTAAATGCAGGTGCGTATTCATTGTCTTTTGCTCGTTCTGGTCTTTTGGCGAAAGCCGCTGGTCTTCGATCTTGCTCCAGTCCTGACCAAAGGCTTCATAATATCCTTTTCTTTGATGGTCAAATGCATGAGACTCGATCCAGCGGAAAACCAGAATGGCCAATTCCAGCACAGGCTGCCTCTTCACTGCCTTATAATATTCGCTCAAAGCGTATAAGAAAAAGGCCTGGGCATAGACCTGTTTACGCTCGTCTAATTTTTGTCCTTTGAAATCGACAGTCCAGTATACTCCACCATATTCTGTATCCAGGAAATGCGCGTGAAGATAATCATAAGCATTGTCTGCAACCGCGAGGTGTTTTGGATCCTGAAAGCAATTGAATGCCGCTGAGAATGTCCATAAAATGCGACTGTACAATACCGATCCACGGGGCGCATCTGGATAAGGCTGGTTATTGTTGTCAATTCTCCCATAAAATCCACCATAGACCGGATCCGGGGCATAGCGGGACCAGTAATTCAGGATATCATTGAGTTCCCTTTGCAATTCGAATCTGTATTCTTCAATTGGCAGCATAATCGTTTAACAGATTGATAGTAGCGCCTTCCGTTATCATAGAGTCTTTTGATCTCTGATCACCGGACTGATTCCAGTTCCATGTTTTTATTTATTAAGGCATTCAAAGTTTTCACAGAACTACCTGTTCGGAGTCCGTCAGGAGGTGTGTTGATCACATAATCCAGCAATTTCTCCACCGTGGTGGTAGCGACATGTAGCCTGGTATCAGAAGAAGCATAATAAATAAACACTTTCCCATCTTCTTCAGCGATCCAGCCATTGGAAAAAACCACATTAAAGACATCTCCGAGTCCCTCTTCACCTTGTGGAGCCATAAAATAACCCCCTGGCTTATGCGTAATCCTCGTCAGCTCTTCCAGACTGGTCAGAAACAGGTAGAGAGTATATCGCAGGCCGGAGGCTGTATTCCTTACCCCATGTGCAAGATGCAACCAGCCCTTATCTGTCTTGATTGGCGCGGGCCCCTGGCCATTTTTCACTTCATACACGGTATGATATTGTTTCGGGTCTATAATGGTTTCTTCGATTATACAAGCATGTTCAATTGAATCTGAAAGTCCGAAACCGATGCCACCCCCACTGCCGGCATTTATAAATCCATCCTGCGGCCGGGTGTAAAATGCATAGCGTCCCTGAACAAATTCAGGATGCAACACTACATTCCTTTGCTGAGGCGAAGGAGTTTGCAGGTCATCCAGTCTCTCCCAATTTTTCAGATCTTTAGTTCTTGCGATACCGCATGCAGCGACAGCAGCGGATTGATCAAAAGAAGGTGCTTCCCTATCTTTTCTTTCCGTGCAGAATAAACCATAGATCCATCCATCTTCATGTTCGACCAGGCGGATATCGTACACATTCACATCGGGGTCATTTGTTTCAGGCATGGTCACAGGATGATCCCAGAATTGAAACTGATCAATTCCATTCGGACTTTCCGCAATGGCAAAGAAAGATTTCCGGTCCGTGCCTTCTACGCGGGCCATGACAATATATTTATTTTTCCATTTTATGGCTCCCGCATTAAATACGGCATTGATCCCAAACCTTTCCATAAGATAAGGATTGGTCTGGCTGTCCAGATCGTAGCGCCAGAAAATTGGAGTATGAGCCGCTGTCAGCACGGGGTGCTTATACCTGTCGTAGATCCCGTTTCCACCCTCCACAATTTTATTTGGTGCATGGATAAGTCTTGACCAATTCTTCTGCAGTAGCTCTAGTCTATGTTCAAATGAATTTTTCATCATTTCTAATTTTATCATTTCAATATTCAGAAAGTCTGTTCCACCAGGTTTTTTTCAGGATGATGAGGACGCCCAGCAGGATCAATGCAGTGACCAGAATAGGTAGCTTAAGCCAAAGAACAATGTACATGGGAAGGATGGTCAGGCAAAGCTGACCGGTCATTCCCAGGACAATATTGAATGCATTGATGCCAAAGTTTTTGTTCCCCACAAAAGAGGGATCTTCTTTCCTGATCAGTTCATGAATGGGTTTCCACCATCCCCATGGCCGAACCACCTTATAAAATGATTTTAGGGTATCCATATCCGTTGGCGGTGCTGCGTAAGTTCCGATGACTGAACCAGCCATGGAAAGAGCAAAGAGCAGGGGCCAATAGTATAGGTCCAGGCCGGTGAGAACTCCAAAAGATTTCAATACTGCAAGTGCGATGGCAGGAATGATACCCGCGAGCATGCCCCAATAGAAGCCCCTGGCATTGAAACGCCACCAATGCCATTTGAGCATGTTGGAAGCGACATAGCCCCCATAGAGGCCAGACACTATCCATTGCAGCACCGTATTGACATCTTTTACAAATAATCCAAGAATTACACCAATGGTCACCACCAGGAGGCCGGCCAGGTAATTCATTGAAATGATTTTCTTGTTGGAGGCCGTGGGATTAATGTATTTGAGATAAATATCATTCACGAGATAGGCCTGGGCAGCGTTCAGTGTCCCTGAAAAAGTTCCCATAAAAGCTCCGAGCAATCCGGTAAGCACAATGCCCATCAATCCTACAGGCAGGAAGTTGTTGATGGCAGCAGGAAGGATTTTCTCGAAATCAGTTCCCCCGGGTGTTTGCAAGTCAGGGCTGATCTGATTATAATAAAGCAGTGCAAGCACTGTTAATCCAATGATCATAGAATAGCGGATGGGAAGCAGGATAATAGAGACGAATCCGCTCATCTTGCTTGCTTCCTGCGGCGATCTGGTGCTCAGGATCTTTTGCATGTCATAATTAGGCGCAGGGCCTGCAAGGCTGGCAAAAATTCCCTTGAAGAGCATCATCATAAAAAACAATCCGAAAAGGGAATAGCCGTCATCACTGATTTTCTTGTTGGCATCGGCCACGATCTGGCTCCAGTTGAGATCCAGTTTCCAGCCGAAAAAAGGATTTGTCCAACCTTCCGGAACATGCACTCCCTGGCCATGCAGTCTCAACATAGCGATGATGCCAATCGAAATGCAGGCAATGGTCATGAGGATATACTTGATGACATCACCCAAAACAATGCTATGCATTCCACCTAAAATTGAATAGAACATAGCAAACAGAGTGAAGAGGATCCCATAAAAATGTGGAACATATTCTGGGCTGACTGTAAACGGAATGTAGGGCTGGACAATATTCCAAGGTATAAAAATCTGCATGAATTTTCCAAGTCCCACAAATCCATATGCCATAAACCCCAGGCAGCTTAGTAAGGCAAATGCCACAACGATATTATGTGAGGCTTTTACGCCGGCGCCGGTTTTTCCAAAGCGACCAGCCAGCCATTCTGCTCCCGTCGTTGCATTCGAGCGCCTTAACCAGCGCGACAAATAAACCATCAGGAAGACCTGGTTGAATACCGGCCATAGCCAGGGAATCCAGATACTTTTCATTCCATATACAAAACAAAGACTGACCATCCACATCGTGCCGGAAATGTCAAACATGTCCGAAGCATCGCTCAGGCCGAGCATATACCAGGGAAGGGACTTTCCGCCCATCAGGTAATTCTCCTTGTTCTGCCTTGCTTTCTTGCGCAACACCCATCCAATAACGACCATGGTCACCAGATAAGCGACCAGAATGGCAAGATCAATCGGATGTAATTTCATGTTAGCTTTTGACTTTAAGGGAAATTGCCTGCATTCAGTGAAGATCAGTTTATTCAGGTTACTTGACCGCCGTATCCCGGATTCTATTGATATAACTTCATTTCACTGACATCTTTTTGAAACAAGGTTGTTCCTGCACCATAGAACTTCCTGAAATTTTCTGCAGACCCCTGACCGGGATAAGGAACATAAAATTCAAATTGAGTGGCCGATTTTTTTCCCGCATTTCTCCATGCCAGGGCATAGGCAATCTTATGATCGCCGATAGCTTTCAAAAATACTTCAGTCCACCAGCTACTATCGGGCAGCCCATTATAACCGAACTCAGTAAGCGCAGGGATCTTGTTTCTTTCTTTGCTTATGCTTTCCAGGAGGGTCAGGGTTTTATCCAGCTCTGCAATAAATGCATCATTTTTTGCAATCGTATTTCCCTGGTAGATATCAAATCCTGCAATGTCAACCCACTCGTCGCCGGGATATCTGAGGAGCCAATCTTCTTTTGTAGAAAAGCGGTCTGTATTATACGCATACAAGAGATTGTGCACATTTTTTTTGTCGCGCAAATAAGTTTCAGTGTACTGATAGAGTTGTTTTATCTCATCAGGACTGGCATTTTTCCCACCCCACCAAAACCAGTTTCCGTTGATCTCATGGAATGGCCGGAAGATAATGGGGATCCATTCTCCTTTTGAATCTTTCAGACTGAGCATGAATCCTGCGATCTTATCCAGCCAGGAAGCATACAGTGCATTTTTTTCTCCTCCGGGTAAAACAGAATGGACAGTTCCCGGCGCAGGTTCCCAGGCAGATTTACCGGTGAGCGGGTTATTGAGGTGCCAGCTGATCGTAATGACTCCGCCTCTTTCATATCCCTGCCGGATGAATTCCCGCATTTTGTCGAAAGGCACGCTGTCGATATTGACCTGCTGATCAATTTCAATTCTTCCCAGTTCCCATCCATATATCGCGGGATAATCGCCTGTCACCTCTTTCACATCACTTTTTCCGGGAACATATTTCCAACCAACTCCATAGGCGAGATCGTCCTGATGTCCCATCATGAATCCTGCGGAGGAAATTTTTTTCAGGTGCTGGAAAAGATGAATTGTTTCTTTAGTGGCTTTCGTATCAGCTGGCAGGGACTGCTGCGCAAGGATTTTCTGTCCGAAGCAAGAGCAGATTAAAGCAATCAGCAAAGAGGATCTTGTTGTCATGTCGCTCTATTGAATGATGGGGCAAGCTTTTCATAGAGTCTAAGAGAAAGAAATGCAATAGGATCGATATTAGCATTATTCCAAATATAAGTTCCCAAAGGCCATTATATATAATACTTTTTTACCCCTTAATTATTTTAATTTATCAGTTATCAGGCATAGCCCAGCAAATCCTCGACACAATTTATTGAAGCATAGGTTCTTTACTTAGGTACATTTTATATTAGATTCTGGTATTTTTTTATCTTTCTTTGCTGAAAGCAGCAGATCCGCCAAGCGGAATGTCTTACCATGTGTTTCCACTATGAACAAGGATATTATGCGGGAGATCACCCCGCTGACCCAAAACGATTGCTTTACCATTTTTGCCCGCGTGAAAAAGGAGTTCTCCTTTCCCCTTCATTATCACGATGAGTTTGAATTGAATTTTATTCTCAACGCAAAGGGGGCCAAGCGCATTGTCGGAGATCATATTGAAGTGGTCGACGATGTGGAGCTGGTTTTGCTTGGTCCCAACCTTTATCATTCATGGTTTACGCACCAGTGTAAAAGCGATGAGATCCGCGAGATCACCATTCAATGGCATAAGGATTTGTTGGATGAAAAATTTCTTTACAGGAATCAGTTGAATTTTATTCGTTCCATGTTTGAACGCGCACATCGGGGAATTTCATTTTCAAAAGATACTGTCCAGGCACTCGCGCCCCGTATTCAATCCCTGAATGAAAAAAATGGATTTGATTCTGTGCTCGAACTCATGTCCATACTTCACGACCTTTCTATTTCGAGGAATATGCGCACGCTCTCGAATGCAAGTTTCTCCAATGAGCAATTCAGCTCAAACAGTCGCCGGATTGAAAAGGCTTTCCAGTATATGAATCATAATTTTGATCGCCCCGTGACACTGAGTGAAGTGGCCAGGCTGGTCAATATGACTGAAGTATCTTTTAGTCGTTTCATTAAAAAAAGGACAGGTAATACTTTTATTGATACACTGAATGAAATCCGGCTTGGTCATGCATCCAAGAAGCTGATCGATACTACCCATTCGATTTCAGAAATATCATATAACTGCGGATTCAATAATATTTCCAATTTCAATCGCATCTTCAAAAAGAAGAAAGGCTGCACACCCAAGGAGTTCAGGGAAAGCTTTACTACCGGGACGAAAGTGTTTATTTAGAGAGTTGACAGCTGACAGTTTGCAGTTGACAGAAAAACAAACAGCTGGTCTCCGCGCCCCTGCGCTTCTCTGCACCTCTGCGTGAAATTATCTGAACAGTTTGCCCAATACAGACCTTTCGCTGATTAGCCTCTATCTTTGCCGCTCAATCAGAATCATTGGAAAAATCAAATTTCGTAGATCAGATCAGGGTATTTTGCCGTAGTGGCCATGGTGGCGCCGGGAGCAAGCATTTCATGCGCACCAAGTTCAATGCACTTGCGGGCCCTGATGGCGGCGACGGCGGACGTGGTGGCCATATTATCCTCCGTGGAAATAAGAATTTATGGACCCTCCTGCATCTCCGATACTTTAAGAATGTGCATGCAGAAAATGGAGAAGCAGGATCCGGAAACAATTGCACGGGTCGCTTTGGAAAGGATGTGATCATCGAAGTACCCCTGGGAACGATTGCGAAGGATGAATTAAGCGGAAAAAAAGAAGCAGAAATTCTCGAAGACGGCCAGGAAATGGTCTGGGTCAGTGGAGGCCGCGGAGGATTGGGAAATGCTCAATTTGCGACGCCCACCAACCAGGCGCCCGAGCATGCACAGCCTGGAGAGCCGGGCCAGGAAGGCTGGAAAATGCTCGAGCTGAAAGTGCTGGCCGATGCGGGAATGGTTGGATTTCCCAATGCAGGTAAATCGACTTTGTTGTCCGTGATGACTGCGGCAAAACCAAAGATCGCAGATTACGCTTTCACTACACTTGTTCCCCAGTTGGGTATGGTGGAATACAGAGATGGAAAAAGTTTTTGCATTGCCGACTTACCTGGAATCATCGAAGGTGCAGCAGAAGGCAAAGGACTGGGCCATCGCTTTCTTCGTCATATCGAAAGAAATGTCGTGCTCTTATTCCTCGTTCCTGCCGATAGCCCGGACCATAAAAAAGAATTTGAGATCCTCGTGCGTGAACTCGAAAAATACAATCCTGAATTATTGCACAAACAATTTATTCTCGCAATCAGCAAATCCGACTTGCTTGATGAAGAATTAAAGCAAGCCATTGCGAAAGAACTGCCGAAAAAAATCCCCCATCTTTTTATTTCATCAGCCACACAGCAAGGGCTAACCGAATTGAAAGACCTCCTCTGGAAAATCATGAATGCAGAAGAAAAAAAATCATAAAATAATTTCGCATATATGCATCTATAAAAAACTCATATACGGCTCCGTTATACATTCATTAAAAATAAATATGAAAAATTCATACAGTATTAACAATAGAATGCGTTTAAAGATGGAAATCGGTTGTATATTTGCATTAGTATTACGTACCAGATAGAACAGCACAATTAAAAACCGACTTTCCTGTTCTTAGGCCACCTTGGCTTCTTCTTCTGATTATTGCTCCCATTTACGATTGTACGCTCCCGATTGCAGGCCTGATTGCCCCATAGACAAGTTTTTGATTTTTATTTATGTCACTAAAAACCACAAATATGAAAAGGCCCATTTTGTCCGCAATCAGTAAGTTCACCTTAGGTGTAGCTATGTTATCCGGTGTGATGTCAGCTAAAGCGCAGACGACCGCTGTTAAATACAGCGAAAAAAATGCAGAAGTTAAGTACTTAGGCAGTTCTGGTGAAGCCGTGCTTTTCAAGGTCTCCTACGACAATCCTAACAGCAGCAAATTTTTTGTTACTGTACTGGATGGAGATGGAACCCAATTGTACCAGGCTTCATTTAATGATAAAAAGTTTGATAAGAGATTCAATTTGCCAAAATCCGATAAAAACAAATTGACGTTTGTGATACGGAATGCGAAGGAAGTTGAATTGAAAGAAACTTTTGAAATCAACACGCGCTATGTTGAAGATGTAGTTGTAACTAAAATATAATTACATCCCAGTCACCAGTTAACCGTCCAAACCATCTAAGATCCTTACTGAACTGTTCCGGCTATCCAGGCGATAGACCGGAACAGCTTTTTATATACTGCCCCAAAGAATTTCCCATCTGCAGCTAGGCCATTTTTCATAGGTTTGCTTTCAAATGAGCATGAATGAAAAAATTGCTGGCCATCATTTCTATTTCATTGATCACGCTGCCAGTCCTCGCCGATGAAGGGTTCTGGCTGGCCTTCCTGCTTGGAGACCAAACCTATTCTGATATGATGAAGAAGGGTCTCAAGCTTTCCCGGGATCAATTGTTCAGTCTGAATAAGAATTCAATCAAGGACGGAATCCTTTGCATCAACGGTGAAGCTTCCGCATCCATGATCAGCGGCGAAGGATTGTTGCTGACAAATTACCAGTTGGGTCTTCGCACACTCTTATCGACCGATGACCAGCCCAGGATCATCAATGGATTTTTTGCGGGCAAAAGGAAGGACGAGATCCCTGCAAAAAATTATTATGCCGATTATCTTTTGAAAATTGAAGACGTCAGTCTGGAAATGGAAGAGGCCATCAAGGGATCCACCGGATTGGATCGTGCTGCGAAAATCTTTGCCACAAAAAATCAAATCGCAAAAAAATATTCCGATGAAAGAAATAGCATCCAGGCGAGCGTGAAAGCCATCCTGAAAGGCAATCAGTGGCTGGTTTTTGTCTGCCAGCGATTCCAGGATTTGCGACTTGCGGTGGTCCCTCCCCGGGCACTCGCAACATTCGGCCAGGGTTCTGATGATTGGGAATGGCCCTCCTACAGAGATGATTTCTGCATCATGAGAATCTATGCCGCAGCTGATGGCAAACCAGCAGTATATAACGCGGACAATATTCCCTATAAGCCCAAATATTTCTTCCCCGTCTCTGTCAAAGGATACAAAGAAACCGACTTTACCCTCGTATATGGCTTTCCGGGAAAAACGGACCGATACGAAACCTCCATGGGACTGAAACTCCATATGGAAACCACAGCACCTGCAGCCATAAAGCTATATGGCATAGAAAGAGATTTTCTGCTGGAGGAAATGAAAAAAGATCCTTCCGTTAAAACCCAGCTAGGCGCAAGGGAAGAATTTTTCGCCCGTTCTGCCGCCTTCCAGGAAGGGGAACTCAAAAGATTGTCCAGGTCTAATCTTTATGCCACGCGGAGAACTGCAGAAGAGTCTTTTCAGCAATGGGCCGGAGGCAAACCTGCCTATGAGACCCTGTTTAAAGATTGGATCAGGATGTATTCTGTTTGGGGGCCCTATGCAAAGCATCGCATATACCTGAACGTTGGTATCCTGGGCTCCTCCCTGATGTCTTTTACTGCAGGCATGCAAAGAGTGGAGAATGCACTGGTCAAAACCAATGGCGGCGATCTCCGAAAGATTTTAGCTGAAGTCAATGCTTCACGTCAGCAATTTCTGCGGGAAGAAAATAAATCGTCCGATCGAAAGATGGTGGCTGCCATGACGCGATTGTTTTTTACTGATATTGATAAGAACCAGCATCCTATTGGGTTTTATGAGGGGCTGAAGGGTAGTTTCGGCGATCTGAAGGATGAAGGCAGCTATGTGAAATACGCTACTGCCATTTTTTCGACCACCATGATTTTTGACGATGCAAAATGGAATGCATTCATGGCGAATCCTGATGCCTCTGTTTTACAGGAAGACCCAGCATATAAATACGTAAATAGTTTTCTCCAAAACTGGCAGGGAAAGTATGCCGTTTATTACAGGCAATTCCTTGCCACTGATGAAGAATTGGGAAAAGGATATCTCAGGGGCATGATGGAGATGGATCCTAAGAAAACCAGGTACACCGATGCCGACTCCACTTTGCGTTTTTCTTATGGAAATGTAAAATCATATAGCCCGGGCGCTTCGACCAAATTTGAAGCGACCAGTACAATGAGCGGTTTTTTCGAGAAGCAGAATGCCAGGGATGCAGCCCAGGAAATTCCTGTAGTCTTTCTCGATAAAGCAAAGAAAAAGGATTTCGGCCCCTGGGCAGACAAACAAAAAAATGAGATGATCCTGGCTTTCACTACAAACAATGATATTACCCATGGAAACCCCGGATCGCCGGTGTTAAATGCAGCCGGTGAATTGATTGGGATGGTGATCTATGTCAATAAAGAATCTCTCGCAAGCCGCTATCTTTATGATCCTGCAGACAGCCGGGCTGTTTGCCAGGACATCAGATATATTATGTGGACGATTGAAACCGGGGGATCAGGAAATCTAAGCGCTGAAATTAAACAGGTCAGGTAGGATTTTCGAATTTTTGGGATATTCCAAGTAACTGCAATAGAAAAATGAACATGAAGCTTTCCCACTTATCAGAAACACTGATCGGTTCTGAAATCGTAAAACTCGGAGGTGATATCCGCGAAAAAATCCGAAAGGGAGAAAAGATTTACAATTTCACTGTCGGCGATTTTGATCCGCAAATTTTTCCGATTCCCAAGGCGCTGGAGGAAGGCATCGTTCAGGCATACAGGAATCATTTCACGAATTATCCATCAGCTGAAGGGAATCTTGACCTTCGGCAGTCCATTGCCTCCTTCCTCAAAGAATGGGAACAGCTGGATTATACAACTGAGGAAATCCTTGTGGCCAGTGGTGGCCGGCCACTGATCTATTCCCTGTTCAGGGCAGTCGCCGACAAGGGGGACAGGATTATCTATGCAGTGCCCTCCTGGAACAATAATCATTACACGCATTTTGTTGGCGGGGAACATGTCCTGATTCAAGCGCAGCCGGAAAATAATTTTATGCCAACGGCAGCAGATCTGAAACCGCATATTAAGGGGGCAGCATTTATTTGTCTTTGTTCTCCCCAAAATCCCACTGGAACAACGATAAGCAAGCACGATCTGGAAGAAATATGCGACATGATCATTGCAGAAAATGCTTCCCGATCAGCAAGCGCGAAAAAATTGTACATGATGTACGACCAGATGTACTGGCATCTGACCTATGGAAACATAAAGCATTATAACCCGGTTTCTTTGAGGCCAGCCATGAGGGAATACACTGTTTATATCGACGCCATCAGCAAAGTTTTCGCCGCAACCGGAGTGCGCGTTGGCTGGGCATTTGGCCCCGCCATCATCATTGATAAAATGAAAGCCATCCTCAGCCACTTAGGGGCATGGGCCCCCATGGCCGAACAGAAAGCAACGGCTGCCTTTCTTATGCAGAAGGATACGATTGATGAATATCTGGTACAATTCAAAAGAGAAATTGAAGAAAGGCTCAGAAAAATTCATACAGGATTCATGGAATTGAAGGGGGAAGGATTCTGTGTCGATGCCATTGTTCCCCAGGCCGCCATTTATTTAACCATCCAAATCAACCTCGTTGGCAAGAAGACCGCAGAAGGAAAGACCCTAAGCAATCAAACTGATGTGACCTCTTATATTCTGGATGAAGCAAGATTGGCCGTCGTTCCCTTTACTGCATTTGGGGCAAGCCCTGATTCTTCCTGGTATCGCCTCAGCGTAGGCACATGCCATAAGGATGAAATCCCGGAAATGATCGGGCAACTGCGCGAAGCCATGAGCAAACTGGTGTGACCTCTTTATTTATTGCGAGGATATGCTTAGCTTTCAGTCATGAATTTTGTAAATCTTCGCAGTTTTGACAATTACATTCGTGCAAATATCCAATTGGGTATGTTGCAGGAAGAAGGAATCAATTGTCATTTGCAGGATGAATACATAATTACCATTGATCCGTTCCTCGGTCCGGCAATCGGCGGAATGAAATTAATGGTGCATGAGACCCAGGTTCAAAGGGCCAATAGTTTACTCGAGGCGGTTGACCGGAAGCGGTCCTGACCTTAACCTGTCTTCATGGAAAAAATTGTCGACTTTTTTGTACATGTGCAGTCATGGGAAAGAACGCTGGCAGTTGCTGCAGGCATTGTATTTTTCTGGCTCTTGGAATGGCTGATCCCGCTTTTCAAATTTCGTTACCAAAAATTCAGACACGCCGCACTGAATCTTTTTTTTACTGCAACCACTATCATCGTAAATTTCTTCTTTGCTGTCCTGATCGTTGGTGCCAGCGACTATGCCAACCTACATCATACAGGCCTATTATATATCTGGCAATTACCAGGCTGGCTCTTTATGTTGACCGGGATAATGATTCTTGATTTCGTGGGTGCCTGGTTAATTCACTGGATACAACATAAGATAAAGTGGATGTGGAAATTCCATATTATTCACCATACCGACACATGGGTCGATACGACTACTGCCCTCCGCCATCATCCGGTCGAAAGTATTTTCAGGGCCCTATTTACATTGTTGGCTGTTATTATTTCCGGAGCACCTGTCTGGCTTCTCCTGCTATACCAGTTTCTTTCCGCATTGTGCTCTCAATTCAATCATGCCAATATCTCGCTGCCCAAATGGATCGACCGGCCCCTGAACTGGATCTTCGTGTCTCCCGACATGCATAAGGTTCACCACCATTATGCACAACCGCTGACAGACACCAATTATGGAAATATTTTTTCCATCTGGGACAGAATATTCGGCACATATGTTCATGTAAATGATCCGAAGGAATTACACTATGGCATCGATACTTATACGAAAGAAGAGGAGCACAATCAGCTGGGGAAATTATTGAAGATCCCTTTTGAAGCATACCGCCCACCCATAGGTGCAAAATTCAGCGATGGCAAAGCAAGTACGGCAAGATGATCGCTATTGTTGCTGCTGCTGCATCATTTCCATATACCGTTGATATGAATTCTGCTGTGAACCGTTTTTTGTTGGCTGCGGCTTAAGCACGGCGCTTACTTCTTCGCTCGAAGTACCATCTTCATACAGGACTGAGACGCCGACTTCCAGCGCATGTTCAGCAATGCCCTTATAGGTTCCTTTCACCGGGGAACAATCTGAAAAATTACGTCCTACAGCAAGGCGTATGTGGAGATTATTAACAAAGCAATTATTGGTGGGATCCAGTCCCAGCCACCCAAAAAATGGAATATATGCTTCCACCCAGGCATGGGTTGCACCCTCACCCCGCATACCTCCTTTATTTGGACAAACATACCCGCTTACATAACGCGCAGGAATGCACAGCATTCTCAACATGACCAGTAAAATATGTGCAAAGTCCTGGCAAACGCCAGCCTTTAGATTCCAGACCTCATCGAGGGTGGTTTCTACGGTGGTTATTCCTTTTATATATTTAAACTCTTTGAACACATATTCATTCAGTTTTGTTGCTGCCTCCAGTGGCGTTGAATGGGCTACGCCAATTGAATCTACAACTTCCTTCACCTGGCCAAATGCATTGAATTGCTCAATGGTCAAGAAATCAATATAGGGTACCACAAATCGAATGGATTGCAATTGGGTCCATTGCTTTTCCCTGGGCTGAATATCTTCAGGCATCGGACGCGCTTTGGTAATCACCTGAACTTTGGAATCGATGACCAGTTCAAGGTGAGGTTCTGCATTCATGAATGATCCGATCTCATTCCCATAATAGTCTTTGAAAATATCCAGATCAGGGTCTCCTGTAATGAACAGGTCTTGTTTTAATAATTCCTGGTAATCGTCCTTGATAGGAAAAAGCAGCACCTGGTTTGCGCTATCTCTTACCGGAGCATCATAAATATACTTTGTGACATGGTGTATCGTGAATTTGGGCATCGGGTTGATTCAGGTTTCGGTGAATTGTATGTAAGATCTGATTGATTTTCGGTTTACATTATGAATACGCAAAATAGTATTGATTAAATGCATTTCCAACTTCGTATAAATCTTCCTTGAGACTTCTTAAATACGCATGCAGACCCTGTTCAAGAATAGCATCTACCGTGGAATACTTGACCCTGCTTCTTACTTTTCCAATCATGAAATCAATTTTCCTGAATCCTTCAATGTTCCTGTCTGATTGAAGCCGCTGAAAATACCGGTGCAACTGGCTGACAGAATATTCCACTGACCTGGGAAAATCCCGGTTCAGCACAATCTGTTCAACCACATTCCGGGAATCGAATCCGCCGCGATATGTTTTCAGGTACAATTCATACCCTGAAATGGAAAGCAAAAGATATTTCCAGTACATGGTATCTGTTTTTGAAAAATCGTAATCCACATCGCTGAATTTAATATCCAGAATATCCGCCGATTGCACGCTTCTTTCCAAAAATTTACCAATATTGAGGAATGCATAGCCTTCCCCCCTGGCCATCGTTATATCCGTGATTCCATAATATAATAGTCCCTGTTTGAGCAGCACATCTAAAATGGTCACCGGATCCTCCCGGTGGAGCTTCTGAATCAAATGCTCATCCCTGACGGTATGGTAATAATCATTGAGGCATTGCCAGAGTTCTTTGGTAATATGGTCCTGTACGCTGCGCGCGTTTTCCCTTGCATGCGTCACAATATTTACGACCGAATTGGGATTTTCTTTATCCGTCACCATGAATTGCAAGACTGCCCTGGAATCATGGGCAATGGCATTGGCTTCCTCTTCTTCCAAATAAGTGAAAGTGCGCAACACAGGTTTCCAGGAAAATTCGCTCAGGTCGTCCTGGGAAGAGGCATAGTTTATCTTCAGCATCCTGAGGATCCCATCCGTTCTTTCAATGTATCGGCTCATCCAGTAAAGACTATCGGCAACCCGGCTTAACATCTTTGTAATGCATTTATTTCTTGAAATGTTTATTAATTCTTTCCCGCTGGTGATATGAATACTATACCGCGAGTACCCATGTATCCTTACTTCCTCCTCCCTGTGATGAATTCACCACCAGGGATCCTTCTTTCAATGCCACCCTGGTCAAGCCTCCGGGCACAATTTGAATTCCTTCCGGTCCGCAAAGAGCATAGGGGCGAAGATCAATTCTGCGGGGTTGCAATTTCCCGTTCATATAGCAGGGAGAAGAGGAAAGGCTGATGATGGGCTGTGCAATATATTGTCTGGGATCCCTGACCATTTCCGCTTTGTAGCGAAGAATCTCATCTTCTGCAGCAGTATGACCCATCAGCATCCCATATCCGCCGCTTTCATTCGTCTTCTTAATCACCATCTTGTTCATATTCTTAAAAACATAATCTCTTTCTTCCTCATTTCCGATCTGGTAAGTCGGAACATTTTTCAGAATAGGTTCTTCATTCAGATAATACCTGATCATCGCCGGCACAAAAGCATAGATGGCTTTATCATCCGCCACACCATTTCCGACGGCATTGACGATGGCCACATTGCCTTTCCTGTAAGCGCTCATGATGCCCGCTACGCCAAGCATGCTTTCGGGATTAAACACGAGTGGGTCCAGGAATTCATCATCCACGCGCCGGTAAATCACATCGACCTGCTGCAGACCTGCAGTTGTTTTCATGTATACCCGGTGGTTTGATACAACCAGATCCCTGCCCTCCACCAATTCCACACCCATCAGGCGGGCCAAAGTAGTATGTTCAAAATAGGCTGAATTGTAAACGCCCGGGGTGAGCACAACGATCGTGGGATGTGCAATCTGCCGGGGCGATAGAGAGACCAGGTTTTTATGCAGAATATTCGGATATTCTGTAACTGTGCGCACATTGTTTTTTGGTAATAGGTCGGGAAAGATACGCTTCGTGATCTCGCGGTTCTCCAGCATATAACTCACCCCACTGGGTGTTCGAAGATTATCTTCCAGTATATAAAAGCTCCCGTCATTATTCCTAATCAGGTCAATGCCTGCGATATGGACATAAATATCATATGGGACGGGAAATCCCTGCATCTCGCGTAAATAATGCGGACAACTATAAATCATTTCGATGGGTACAATGCCATCTTTCAGAATGAATTGGTCATTGTATACGTCTTTGAGAAAGAGGTTGAGGGCCTGCAGTCTTTGCTTAATTCCCTTTTCTATATAAATCCATTCTGCAGCCGTGATGATCCGTGGTATGATATCAAATGGAAAGATCTTTTCGATGCCTTCTCCGCTGCTGTAGACCGTAAATGTAATGCCCTGGCTCATGAACAGGCTGCGTGCCATTTCCTCTTTCTTGTTCAGCTCGTCAACATTCAATTGTTGCATAAAGTCGACAACGCCCTTATATTGGTCCCGGACGGCCGCATCTTTATACATTTCGTCCCATGTGTGGGCATCCACGTAATATGCACTGAGTAGTTCACTCGCTTGCATGACGATAAATTTATGAAGTGAGGGGAATCAGGCAGGCTTCGTTAGATGCTCTAAATATAAAAAAAAATTCATTCTCCCTGCAAAAGGCAGGGTTTTAAAGGTAGAAATTGGTGGAAAACTGCATAGGGAGCTTTAAAAAACTATTTTTGGCAAAATTTTCTTGATGAAGTCAATCGCACTGATTCCGGCGCGCTATGCTGCCACGCGTTTCCCCGGAAAGCTGATGCAGGTTTTGGGGAATAAGCCCGTGATCAGGCATACCTATGATAATACCCTTGCAACTGGTTTGTTTGCTGATGTGGTGGTAGTTACAGATAGTGAGATTATATATAAGGAAATCACTTCTCATGGCGGAAAGGCCAAAATGAGCATCCGGGAACATGAAAGCGGGAGCGACCGGATCGCTGAAGCCGCAAGGGATATGGACGTGGATGTGATAGTGAATGTCCAGGGCGATGAACCCTTTGTTCAGAAAAAACCGCTGGAAAGATTACTGGCAGTTTTCTCCGGTCCTGATGGTGAAAGAGTGCGGGTTGCTTCTTTGATGCAGGTACTCAAAGAAAAGAAGCTTATTGAAGATCCCAATTATGTGAAAGTTGTCGTTGATATGAATATGAACGCGCTGTTTTTCAGCCGGAGTGTCATTCCCTATCCAAGAAACCAGGAATTGTCCATCAATTATTACGAGCATATCGGCGTATATGCATTTCGGAAAAAAACGCTGCTGAATTTTACTTCCTGGCCAATGACACCATTGGAATCAGTAGAAAAAATTGAATGCCTCCGCTATTTGGAAAATGGAATTCCGATCAAGATGGTCATCACAGAATATATGGGTGTTGAGATTGATACGCCAGAAGATTTGCAGAAAGCTGCGAACTTGTTGGGTCGATGATCGTTGGCCGATGACCGTTGGTCGATGACGGATGACGGATGACCGTAAATGTAAGCTCACTTCGTCCTATAACTTCTCGCCCCGCAAATTCTCTATTATCTCTTGTTTCTTGTCCCTTGTTTCTTGTTTCTTTTATCCATGACGATTGAATAGAAAGGCTTAATGGTCAGACCAATTTGGTCAGACTATCTTGGTCAGACTATTTTGGTCTGACCAAAAGGTCAATATATTGATTTTTAAAATTTCAGGATTAGTGAAATCACCCTTTTTCAAATTACATCAACCCTTCCGCCGTCTCCGCCGGTATGCGGATTCAGCGGACGCAGTCAACCAATCAACCCTTCAACCCCTCAACCTTTCAACTCTTCAAACAATCAAATAATCAACCAATCAACCCTTCAACCCTTCAACCTTTCAACCCTTCAACCAATCAACTAATCAACCTCTTAACCCTTCACCCCCCTCTTTGTCCAAAAAACATTAAATTCGGTAGGAGGATTTTATCCCTGCAAATGAATAACACACAACGACATCTGGCCGCCATTCTTTTCACAGACATCGTGGGTTATACCGCCATGATGCAGGAAAATGAATCGATGGCTGTTTCCGCCATCAAGCGTCACAACCATGCATTGGAACGGCTGGCAGGCGTACACCATGGCAGGGTGGCTAATTATTTCGGCGATGGCAGCCTTTGTATTTTTCAAAGTTCTACGGAAGCAGTGCAATGTGCGATTGAAATTCAGCAGGAATTGCAGAAAGAACCCATCGTCCCGCTTCGCATTGGTTTGCATATTGGAGAAGTTTTTTTTGAAGACGATAAGGCCATTGGCGATGGAGTAAATATTGCGTCCCGTATACAGTCCTTAGGACAGGCCAATACGATCCTGCTTTCAAGGGAAATCGTTGACAAAATCCGCAATCACCCGGAATTTAAACCTGTTCCCCTGGGTTCATTTGAATTCAAGAATGTAAATGAGCCGTTGGAAGTGTTCGCCCTCGCAAATGAAGGACTGTCCGTCCCAAAAAGAAATACGATTGAAGGGAAACTAAAAGCTCCTGCTGCCAAAAACAATGGCAGGAAAATATCAGTATTAATAACATGCCTGGTCCTGGTCAGCCTGCTCAGCTTTTTTCTTATCAAAAAAATCAGTTCCGGTGCACGCAGTCATGGAATTGAGAAATCCATCGCTGTACTTCCATTTGCCAATATGAGCAATGATAAGGACCAGGAATATTTCAGCGAAGGGATTACTGATGATATACTCGATCATCTTGCGAAGATTTCCGATCTAAAAGTAAAGTCAAGGACCTCCACCCTCCGGTATAGGGGAAGCATAAAAACCACTGCCGAAATCGGCGACGAACTGGGTGTGGGTGCATTACTCGAAGGCAGTGTGCGCAAATCAGGGAATACCGTCCGGATCGTGGTCCAACTTATCGACACAAAAACGGATGAACATCTTTTCTCCCAAACCTATGACCGGGAAATAAAAGATGTACTGACGACCCAAAGCGAAATTGCGATCGAAATCGCCAATGCCCTTCAGGCAAAATTATCTCCAACGGAAAAGGAAAATATAAGCAAGAACGCCTCAGTAGATATTTCGGCCTATGATTACTATCTTAAGGCGAGGGATATTTTGTTTCGTTCAGGAGATGATCAGAAGGGAAATGAAAAAGCCGTCCTCTTCCTAAGATCTGCCATAGCCCTCGACTCCAATTACGCTGCTGCATATGCGCTGATGAGTATTTTTTACAATAATAAAAAGTGGTTTGGTTCTCCTTCAAGCATCTGGACAGATTCTGCGCTTCTGCTTGCGGAAAAAGCGATTCAGCTGGATCCCCGCTTGTCTGATGGTTATGTTTCACGCGTAAATATCCTGATCAGCACCAGCCATTTTCAGGCCGCGGAAACTGATCTTAACAAGGCTTATTCCCTCGCCCCAAACAATGGGCTGGTGCTGGAACTCATGGCCCAAAGCCTGGGCGCCAAGGGAGAATTCAAACGTTCGGCTACCACAGAAATAAGGGCCATGGATATTCTTTTCTCGAATAAGGATCCGGAGTATTCCGAATTCTGGGGATATTTATATTATATTTCCAAAGATTACAGTAGGGCCGAGAAGATGTATTCCCTGGCTTTCAGCCTCGATCCTGGGAATTACCGATCTATGCTCTCCCTGGGCAGACTATATTTTGATCAGAAGAAATACAAAGAAGCCGCCAGTAGTTACGAGAAAGTGCTTGCCATTGATCCGAAAGTTACCCTTGCCATAGACGGACTATCCTGGTGCTATTTCCTTTTGGGCGACACGAATAGAGCGGCAATGGGCTGGTCAAAGTATAGGGAAATTGAATCCCGGTATTCCGACTCGACGCAGTTTATTCCATTTCGCCATCGCCTGGCCTATATTAAATGGCAACGCGGAGAAAAAGTAGAAGCAAAAAAACTGTTTGACGAACAACTGCGCCTGGACCGGGAAGCCATAACACATAAAACCAAAATTGGTGTCTGGGAAAATGGATCCGAAGCATACGATTATGCAGTCGTCAATGCGTTTCTTGGCAATAAAGCTTTGGCATACCAATGGCTTGACACCGCATTGGCAAAAAGTTTCTACGTTAAATGGCTTCTGGAGAAAGACCCGCTCCTGGCTGGTATTCGTTATGAAAATAGATTTCAGGATTATGTAGCGCGGGTAAATAAAAAAGATAATGAATATGCCCGGGTAAAAGGCGTTCAGGAAGCCATAAGGGAATATGAAATAGGGAAACGAAACAGCCTGGACAATTCCAGAATGAATTAGTTTTTCTTCATCGCAACAAAATTAAACCTGCAAAACGATTGCATATGAGCAAACCATTATGGGGCATTGATCTCGGCGGAACAAAAGTAGAAGGTGTCATTCTCCCGCCTACCGGCGACCCCAAGCCGATCCTTAGAACAAGGATAGACACGGAAGCAAAGAATGGATACCACCATATCGTAAGCCAGATCGCCAAGCTAATAGATCAAATGAAAAAGGATTCGGGCCTGCAGCCGAAAAAAATTGGCTTTGGCACGCCGGGCGTATTGGATCCCATCCTCCATACGATGAAAAATTGCAACAGCACGGCGCTGAATGGAATGCCTTTGAAAAAGGACCTCGAAGAAAAATTACAAATCCCGGTCGTATTGGCCAATGATGCAAACTGCTTTGCTTTGGCAGAAACCCATTGGGGAGCAGTGAAAGAAAAAGTGCCCAATGCAAAAATGGTTTTTGGGATCATCCTGGGTACTGGTGTGGGCGGTGGCATCGTCATGGACGGAAAAATCTGGCCGGGCTGCCACGGGATTGCAGGGGAATGGGGGCATAATTTCCTTGATGAATCCGGAGGTCCCTGCTATTGCGGAAAAACCGGTTGTGTGGAAACGATTATTTCCGGTCCTGCACTCGAAAGATATTATGAACAGGTGAGCGGAAAAAAGATAAGACTGAAAGAAATCGTCGCCCACCATCTGGAGGGCACGGACGATCTGGCCACAAAAACAGTGCACAGGCTCTGCCATTTTTTTGGAAAAGCGGCATCTGTAGTCACCAACATGCTTGATCCTGACGTGATGGTCATTGGCGGTGGTGTAGGAAATATTGATGCCCTCTATACCCAGGGTCTGCTTTCGCTCAAACAATTTATTTTTAATAACCGGGTAGATGTTCCTATCATTAAGCCAATCCTAGGTGATAGTGCCGGCGTCTTTGGCGCTGCCGCCCTGGTTTCCGAAGAATAAATAACTGGCGGCTCATCCCGTCGTCATAATATTAAGACCTCTCGTAAAACTTGATCAGGCCCACATCTTCAAACATCTCTCCATGAAATCTTTCCTCATCCTTTCTATATCCTTTTTGTCGGTTGCCTTTGGCTTTGGCCAATCTGCGCAGTATACTGAGAAATACAGGCCCCGGTTTCATTTCAGTCCTGCATCCAATTGGATGAACGATCCCAATGGCATGGTCTATTATAAGGGAGAATATCATTTGTTCTTTCAGCATAATCCATTTGGTAATCGTTGGGGGCATATGAGCTGGGGACATTCTGTCAGCCATGACCTGGTTCACTGGCAGCACTTACCCTTAGCAATAAGCGAAGAAAAGGGGGTCATGATATTTTCTGGATCCGCTGTCGCAGATTATAAGAACAGTTCCGGCTTCGCGCAAAAAAGCGGACAGACTCCGCTGGTTGCTGTTTATACGGGTCTATATGTTCCAGACACGCTCCATCCCGATAATTCAATACAATCCCAGGACCTGGCTTACAGTCTGGATGGTGGTCTCAAATGGACCAAGTATTCCGGAAACCCGATACTTGATCTTCGGCGCAAAGACTTCCGCGATCCCTTTATTTTTTGGTATGAACCTCAAAAAAAATGGGTAATGGCTGTCGTCTGGCCGCATGAACACCTGGTGCAATTCTACGATTCCAAAAATCTTATTCAGTGGAAGCATACCAGTGATTTCGGGCCGGCAGGAGATGCTAGCGAGATCTGGGAATGCCCTTCCCTGACAGAAGTTCCCATTGAAGGCATGCCAGGAAAGAAGAAATGGGTGATGATGAATTCACAACAGACGACGATGCAATATTTTGTCGGCGAATTTGACGGTGAGCGCTTTATCAATGAAAATCCTGCATCTGCTATTTACAGGCCTGATTATGGATCTGATTTCTATGCCGGAGTGACCTATAACCAGCTGCCCGCAGATCAGCTGCCCGTACTGGTTGGTTGGGCAAATAACTGGTCATATGCTAACGATATTCCCACGGATCCCTGGAAAAGCATGATGGGCCTGCCCCGTCGTCTGAGCCTGAAACAAACTTCAAAAGGTTGGGTCCTTTTGCAATCACCACCGCCTGCATTGGTTGGGCTCAGGGAACATCACTGGGAGGCACAAGCGATCAAAGTGGAAAACCGAAAAGCATTGCCGATTCATTCCATCCAGGCTGAAATCTACCTGGAATGGACACCCGAAGCCAATTCTAAATCAGGATTATTGCTTGCCCTCGGCATGAACCAGTCACTTCAAATCGGCTATGACTCCAGGCGAAAAGTACTATATTTCGACAGGCAGTTCGCCGGAGACACTACTTTCAATGCTGCTTTTGCAAAACTCACGAAATATGAAGCACCTCTTGATCTTCTCAATCAAAAACTGAAACTCCAGGTCTTCATTGACCATAGCATAGTGGAAATATTTGCCAATGCGGGTGAAATCGTTATGACAACGCAGATCTTCCCTGATCCGGCCAATGATGGGATCGCTTTGTTCAGTGAAGGAGGGGTAACAACTTTCAATAAGATGGAATCCTGGCTGATGCGATCGGCCTGGCAATAACTTAATCGTTCAAAAAGCGTATGACGGCAAATCCTAGTTGCCGGTTATGTTCGTATGGCATGGCCATTTCGGAATCGGATATGCGCTTTGCCCTTTGAAAATCGAGCAGGTTACCCAATTTCCAATATACAGGGCCTTCGTCTTCGATCAGGTTGCCTTTGAAATCCAGCACTGTGGAATTCCCATACCGGACTTCCGCTTTGAAAAAGCTATTGTAGAGGAAGAACAATTTTTGCTGAAGAGGTACGACCAAATAAGAGAGCCAGGGCATATTAAACTCCGTAATTTGTTCCTTGTTTACGATTCCACTCCAGCAGCTGTCTCCTTTTTTCGCAGGAAAATAGAACATTGATAAATCTCCCCGCTGATATATTTTTCTTGTTCCTCCCAGTTTATCATACCTGGTATATCCATTTTTATTCAGAGAGGCAGCTTTTAGTGTACTGCTGATTGAATTGCTTGCAAAAAAGAATTTCAACACTTTGTTGCTGTTATAATCCTCGAGGTCATTCATGTCAATATATGTCCTTCCATATTCTTTGAGCAAGATGAATCCCGATCCCGGAACGGGCACAAAACTCTGCCTGATGATATTTTCATCCTTGACCCTGTAGCCAACCAGGGTATTGAATCGGTAGGAAGTGTCGAAATCAAACTGGTGCGCGTTCATTGAATAATGGACCACTTCCACGTTTTTGAGCGTTGGATACCGGAATGTAGAAAGCACGCTTGCATAAGCTTCCTGGTTTTTGTTATCTATTGAAAGCGCAACATCTTCTAAAACGGAGTAAATCGGAGATCTTATTTCCCTATATACATAACTGGTATCCCTGCCCGTAAACTGGATCAGGGAGTAATTGGTGTTCTGCCTGGAAGGCAGCATCATCAGCCATTGCCCGTCATTTGCCACTTTCAGTGGATAGTTGTCATAATCTTCGATCGGGTAATTCGTGAAATCGTCCTGAATAAGGGGTTGGGCAAAGAATAAATGCTCATATAATTTATAGGAAAGACGATGCCAGTTTTTATCAAAAATCAAGGCATGCACGCGCATGGCCATGGCTGGTACCGATTCAAAACAAAGCAAAAGGATCTTGCTCCGGTCTTGCGAGCGCGCCATCAGAAAGCTGTTTGAAGCTTCAGAAAATGGCAAACTGTAGATCAGGCCGGCATTTACCAACATCTTCCCATCCGGACTGTAACGAGTGAGAAGAAGATTGGTCTTTCTACGATCTGACTGGATTTGAAAAAGATCGAAAAAATCATTACAAACAAAATATTCTTTTTGAACGCTGGGAGACAGGTAAATAGATGGAGTCAGGAAGGCAAGCTTCATTCTTGTATCATAAATTTCAAAACTTCTGGCTTCAACGCTGTCATGTGAAGCTGAACCACCCTTTCCGGAAATAGTCATTTCCTTTTTTCTTACCCAATAGTAGTCGCCGGCTTTCCCAGCAATTTCAAATCGGTCATCAATATAAGGAGAATACAAAACCCTTTGAGCGGAAAGATGATTTCCACAAAGCGTAATAAGAAGGAAAAGTAAATATGAGCGTACCCTGGAACCCATACCAAACAGTCAAATGGAAGTTACAATGATTTGAGAAAAATTCCATATTAAATTGTTCAGGGTCACGACATAACCATTATATGCTATTCCATTAACTTTGAGGCCTTGAAATATTAAATAATTGGCATATGAAGTTTCGCAATTTTAGAATGGTAAGCTATGTGGTATATGGCAGGGGCAGCTTTGATCAGCTTGATGAAATACTTTCAGTAAATCGGCAGGGAGAGGCTCCAATGATTTTCCTGATCGATCATTTTTTTGAAAATAAACCATTGACCAACAGGATCCCACTTAGGGGAGGAGACAAGATCCTTTTTGCAGACATCACCTATGAGCCAAAGACATCCTATGTGGATCTCATTTCTAAACAATTAAGAGAAGAGTTTGGAACAATCAGTGGTATAGTGGGCATTGGCGGAGGCTCTGCAATGGATCTCGCCAAAGCAGTATCTCTTATGATGAATAATCCGGGATCCTCTGCCGACTATCAGGGATGGGACCTGGTCAAATATCCGGGCGTATATAAAGTTGGAATCCCGACCCTCAGTGGTACGGGCGCGGAAGTATCGCGTACTACCGTGCTGACCGGACCCACAAAGAAGCTGGGCATGAATTCGGACTTTACCCCCTTTGATCAAATTGTACTTGATCCGTCACTGACCGCAAATGCACCTGTAAATCAGCGATTCTATACGGGAATGGACTGCTATATCCATTGCATTGAAAGTTTGCAAGGAACCTATCTTAATGAATTCAGCAAATCATACGGCGAGAAAGCCCTGCAGCTTTGCCAGCAGGTCTTCATTGAAAAACCAACATGGGATGATGAGAGTGATGACCAGCTGATGATGGCATCCTATGCGGGTGGCATGAGTATTGCCTACTCACAGGTAGGCGTAGCCCATGCTGTGAGTTACGGCTTGAGTTACCTGTTGGGCACCAAACATGGTATAGGAAATTGCATCGTATTTGATAAGCTGGAAGAATATTATCCGCAAGGAGTTTACGAATTTAAGAAGATGGTAGAAAAGAACAAGATCGACATCCCCACAAATATTACCAGGGGATTGACAGATGATCAGTTCGATGCAATGATCAATGTTTCTTTGGGTATGAAACCTCTCTGGGAAAATGCACTTGGAAAAGATTGGGAAAAAAAGATGAACCGGGAAAAGCTCAGAAAGCTATATGAAAAGTTGTAAGGGATAAGAGGCATTCTTCTGAAATCTTTTAAACTGGTCTCATGAAAAATATCATGCGGACTCGCATGGCATTCCTAATTGTGCTTACCACAATTTGCAATGCAAAATCTGCGGAGGCACAAAAATTAATCTTTCTCTTTGGGCACGTACTCTATGCTATTCCTGCCGACCAAAATTTTGAGAAGAATTATAGCTCAGGGTTTGGTGTGGAGGGCGGCATTGGTTTGGGTACGGGCCGAACCTTTGTTGTTGGCACGGTGGGTTATTCTTCGTTCACTGCTTTTGATAGCAATCCTTATGGCAAACTTTCTTATTTACCTATCAAGGTAGGTATCAGGCATTATCTGCTCGTCGGAAAACTCTTGTTTATTAATGCAGATGCAGGAGTTGGCATTCTTCAGAATGGGCTTTACAATGGTTCCAGGTTCAGCGGAGATATTGGATTAGGAGTGAAACTGGGACCTCTTGAAGTCATGGTCGATTATGATGGCTATGCGAAATCTTCAGGCGAAGGTTCGGGGTATGCTTCATGGATCGGAATAAAAGCAGGAATGACATTCGGTTTTTGAAATGAGTCTGATGCCAAGGGCACTTCTAACTATTTCGGAAGTGATTTCTGAACTGCGGCATTCACTTTCACAGGATATTGCTTTTTTAATTCATGGATCCATTCATCTTCCAGGTAACCCTGGTAATCATTGATGACCAGGCCATGCGCCTGATCAAAATCCCGGGGCATTCTTTCCGGATAACGCTTAATGACATAGGCAAATATAATCGTATTGTCATTCGGGTTTTTAGACATAGAGCTAAACTGACCCTCTTTTAAGCCTCCCTGATCGGCAGGAGGCAATTGTCCCAATTCAAACCTGCCCGAATCCGCCTGAGCAAGGCCGTTAGTCGAATCAACGAGTCTTTTCCAACCAGTGGCTCGCCTGCTCATTGCCTTCTTGATTGCTTCTGCCGTGTTTTCCGAATTGCAGGTAAATTGAATAGCGTCCGCACTGGGCTCCCACCAATATTTGTCTTTATGGGATTCGTAATATTTTCTCAGACCGGATGTGTCACTCGAAGCCCTGTCCCAGATTTTTCTTTGCATAACCTCAAACAAAAGGTTCCCATCTTTAAATTCTCTGAGCTGGGTGGCGAATTCCTTATTGTATTCTTCGAGATGACTGCGGTAATAGTCAATTGCAGCAGTCCTTTCAAATTGATCCAACATTGCCCTGTTCGACTTACCCTGGTTAAGCGCAACCAGGTTTTTGATAGATATGCGGTAATTGATCCAGTCGCTGACTGTGTAATTTTTTTTCTCGAATGAAAAAAGAAGGGTGGTTTCATCAAGGGACGGGAAGGATGGACGCTTTTTATTTTTCAATGCGCTGTCCGTGAAAATCCAAAGTTGGTTTTCGGAAAAATGCTTTTCTGAAAAACCGATCATCCCGAATATTTTTTGGCTCATGGCTTCTTTGGCCACTTCTGCCCTGGAGTCGGCCATGACCTGTTGTTTCAATGACTCCATGGTTTCCTTTGTTTTGGTCGGGGAAACGGGAATCCTTGCAATGCGCTTGATAATATGATATCCAAAATTGGTAAGGACAGGTTTGCTGATCTCACCGTCCTTCGAAATGGAAAAAGCGGCTTCTTCAAATGCCCGATCATAATGGCCAACACCAAAGATGGGCATTTCACCTTTTTGCTGATAGGAAAGATTATCCCCGCTGAACTTCAGTGCCAATTCGCCAAAATCGGCACCTTTGAGGAGCGCACTATAAATCGAGTCGGCCCTCATTTTAACTTCGGCTTTACTTGCGTCCGTAGCATTGATTGGAAAAATCAACAGGATCTGTGCAGCGCGGATTTTACCCAATGCTTTTCTTTCACCCAGATTTTTGAAAATATGATATCCTCCCTTGCTTCGGTATATAGATGAATATTTTCCGGGCATTGTCTGATAGGCCAGTGTTTCCAGCGGATATGGAAGTGCGAATACTGTGATATATCCGATATCACCTTGGTTTGTTTTTGCAAATGGATCATCAGAATATTTCTCGGCCAGGATTTCAAATTTTCCTCCCTTCTTTAGCCCTTCATTGACCAGGGTTAATTTTTGAAAAGCTTTCAGGGTATCCGCCGGGGAGGCGGATGCGGGGGAAGCAATAAAAATCTGTGAAAGGTGAATGTCTTTCTGACTTCGTGCAAACGCCTCATTGGCCAGCTTATTCAAATACACTTCATCGTTCATATAGGAATTTGCAATCTGGTTCCTGTAATTCTGCATTTCGACAGTAAGGGTTGACAAAGTATCCAGCTCCTGATCGTAAGCTGCCTGAACTTTCAACTTATACTTTATATATAGATCAATATAATCCTGGTAAGATTTTTCAGTGGGCTTTGCAGTGGTATTGTTCTTATTGTATGCTTTCAGGAATTCATCCTTCGTCACCTGGTGATCACCATAGGTAATGAGTGTTTGTGAAGCGGCAGATTGAATAAGGCAAAAGGAAAAAAAAACAACCCCCAGGATGGGCCCGGAAAATTCAATCCTCATATCATTTGGATTTTTCATTCTTAAGTTTAAGGTCAATCACTTCATCAAATTGCTGGTAGGTTAGTTTTTTGGCAATAATTCGCTTGTCCTTGTCCAGCAAATACAAAATCGGGGTTTGGTAAACATCATATAATTGTCTGAATCCGGGTCTGTTGGATGCAGTTTCCGCATCTTTTGCCGCCTGTGTCTGGTAAACGTTTATCCAGTCCTTCAAATTGTGATCCTGTATGAATTTGAGCCAGTTGTCTTTTCCGCCTTCCACCATCACCCCATAGATCTTAACTCCCTCAGCCTTCCATTTTGCATGGAAAATGGAATCCAGTTTGGGCACGATCTCCTTGCAATGACTACAAGTGGGGTCCCAGAAACAGATGACAATAAAGTGAGACTCGATACTATACAATGGAAGTGCACGGTCAAGACTGTCTACCATTTCCAAATTTGCAGCGGGCTGTCCGATCAAATTGGCCATTAAGCTGTAAGCCCTGTCATTGACATATTTCCTATACTTGTCTGTAAAAAATTCTGCCTGCCCCGTGTTAATGTACTTTTCAAACAGATGCACAAATACCGCGTCCTGACCCATGTATTCAGGGTTGATGTATTTCTGCACAAAATGAACCAATAAATACTTGAACATTTCTTTATTGGTCCTTGACTCCAGGAGCATCTTGTCCACTTCGCGATTGATGGAATCCACATCTGGTGCGACCAGGTCTTTATAATACCTTTCCAGTTTGGGTTCAAATATAGGTGTCCGGATCAATCGGTCATCAGTAAACGATACTCCGTCCCAATAATGGTTTTTGTAATAGTGATAAGCAAAGAGACTGTCCGCCTTCTTCGCTCCATTCTTATTCAATTCCGGAACGACAGGTTCTTTCAAAGTGCGAAGCAACATCGCTAATAGGGATCCGGGATATTTTTTTTCAATGCTTTCGCGGTACTGCTGCACCTCCAAATTAAGGGTCTTGATTTTCGTAAGCAACCGGGTAGAGTCTTCCTTGTTTTTTGTTTTCGGCAATTCTGCCTGTGCACCTGCAATGGCTGTACCTTGTTGCGCCATGTATTCTGTGTACGCCTGGAACATCGTATTGTCGGGGGAGCCGGTAAATTTTGCTTTGATTGGAAAATGACCAGTATCTGCACTAATGGAAAAATGCTGTTGGGTATCGATAAGGAGTTCAAACAGGATCTCCTTGTTGGGAGAAACCACAAAATAGACTCCTCCCTGCAGTTTATCCTTGCCCTTAAATGAGCCCTTGCCAACAGCGTCAAGTACCGTTGAATCTGCGACTGCCTTGAGTTTGCCATAATAATATCCCAGCCAGATCTTGCTTTGCTTATATGATGTCAGACTGATTTTGATTTGGTAGCCATTTTGGGCGAAGACAAGAACAGAGGAGAAGATGAAAAAGAGAAGAACCAAATATTTTTTCATGTTACGGTTTTTCAATAAGCACTAAATTAACTTTTTTGTGATTCGATTTGCAAATGTAAACAAAAGGTTCGCCTTAGGGAATTCCCGGATCCATATTTACTACATTTGTCCCGTGAGCAGGAATAGAAAAAATATTATTTTGAAAGACGTTCTGGTAGCGGATTACGCTGCCGAAGGCAAGTCACTGGCCCGGGTAGACGGCAAAGTGATATTCATGGAAAATGCAATTCCGGGCGATATTGTAGATGTTAAACTCATCCGAAATAAGAAGGACTGGGCCGAAGGGCATATTATTCACTACCATCAATATGCCAGGGAAAGGCTGGATCCATTTTGTTCTCATTTTGGGGTCTGCGGCGGGTGCCAATGGCAGATGCTTCCTTATGAGAAGCAGCTTTTTTTCAAACAACAGCAGGTTGCCGACAATCTCAAGAGAATCAGCAAGCTTAATCTTCCGCCAATTGAACCGATTATTGGCGCAGACCGCCAGCGCGGGTACAGGAATAAGATCGAATATACTTTTTCCAACAGGCGGTTCCTGAAGAAAGAGGATCTTGCAGATCCACTCATTTCGTCAGTGCAAAACGTCGCTGGTTTTCATGCCAAAGGAATTTTTGATAAAGTAGTGGACATTGATACCTGCTATTTACAGGAAGAACCGACCAACAAAATCAGGCATGCCATCAAGAGTTGGGGGATTGCCAACGGTTCGTCATTTTACGATATCCGGATGCACGAAGGCTGGTTGCGCACGATGCAAGTCAGGATCTGCCAAACCGGTGAGATCATGGTGAATCTTGTGTTGGGCCATGAAGACGAGCCCATGAGAACTGCATTGCTCGAAAACCTTCGCGCGCAGTTTCCTGAAATCACAACTTTGCTTTACACGATCAACCTAAAATGGAATGACAGTCTTCAGGACCTCATTCCCAAAACTTATTATGGAAAGGGCTACGTAATAGAAAAGCTGGAGGATTTCCTATTCAAGATTGGCCCCAAATCTTTTTTCCAAACAAATTCTGAACAGGCCGGGAAACTATATAAAGTGACCAGGGAATTTGCCGAACTGGAAGGAAAAGAAACAGTCTATGATCTCTATTGCGGAACGGGCAGTATTGGCATTTTCCTTAGCCGCGCAGCGGCACGAATCATTGGCGTTGAACTCGTTCCCGAAGCGATTGAAGATGCGAAGGAAAATGCCGGACTAAACCAGATCTCCCATGCCTATTTTTTTACAGGCGATGTAACAGAAATTTGCAACGATGCGTTCTTCCGTGATCAGGGAAAACCGGATGTGATCATCACCGATCCTCCCCGTTCGGGCATGCACGAAGATTTAGTTAAAAAAATACTGGAGATGGAAGCGTCCAGGGTTGTTTATGTAAGTTGCAATCCAGCTACCCAGGCAAGAGATCTGGGCCGGATGGGTGAAAAGTATGAAGTGAAGCGGATTCAGCCAGTAGACATGTTCCCTCATACCCATCACATCGAAAATATTGTCCAGTTAAAATTAAAGTCATGAATTCCCTGTTGATTTGCAGAACAATCTTCCGGTCATATATATTAAATTGCAGACTCTAATTCAATAAAAGATATGAACGAATTTCGGCCCCGGCGTTTTGAAGCAATTCCTCCCGTAATAAAAAACCTGCTCATAGCCAATGTGCTGGCATTTATTGCACAGAAAACTTTCGGAGAGAGCACTTCATTCAGCATAGATAATATTTTTGCCCTGCACGCTGTGCAGTCTGTCTATTTCAAGCCACATCAACTGGTGACTTATTTGTTTCTGCATGGAGGTTTTACCCATATATTCTTCAACATGTTCGCACTTTGGATGTTTGGCTCCACGCTTGAGAACTACTGGGGGTCCAAAAGATTCCTTATTTTTTACATGGCATGCGGCATTGGGGCCGGGATTTTTCACCTGATTGTGCTCTGGCGGGAAATGGCGCCGGTCATGGAGGCCATCCGACAATATCCTCCTTTGGAGCAAGAGCAGTTTCTTAACAACCCGGCCAATCCAATCAATGGGGCGACTATGGGCGCCTCTGGTGCAGTATTTGGATGCCTTGCGGCCTTCGGATATTTATTCCCCAATACACCCATGATCATTCTCCCAATACCTATTCCCATCAAGGCAAAATGGCTGGTACTCCTCTATGCCGGCATGGAGCTATATTTAGGCATTCAAAATTCAGCAGGCGATAATGTAGCGCATTGGGCCCATCTCGGAGGCGCCGTGGTTGGCATCCTGATGGTCATGTACTGGAAGAAACACGACCGAAGGAATTTCTATTGAACTATTCGCGCCCATTAATGTTAGAACACATACACTAAGCCTAGAATTGTACCGTTCTTAATTCCAGTTCACCTCCACGCTATGAATGTAATGGAAGACAGCTATCGGAAAAGAATGAACCTGGGGCAGGATGGCAATGCGCTGGTACAGCTGATCATTATCAACGCTGTCTTGTTTATAATATTCAAATTCATCTATGTCATTTACTTGCTGATGTCATTACAAACATCTGCGTTCTTCAATAATATTTTTAACTGGTTCGTATTCCCTGCCAGCCTGGAAAAATTTGCAACCCGCCCCTGGAGCCTGATCAGTTTCATGTTCACAGACCACCGGGTCTTGCGTTTTATATCAAATATGTTCTGGCTTTGGGGTTTCGGGTATATACTCCAGGACCTGATGGGAAACCGCAAACTGGCGCCTATTTACATTTATGGAGGCCTTGCCGGCGCGGCATTGTATATGCTATCCTACTATATTTTTCCAAGGCTACAGGCACAGATCCCTGTTGCAATGATTATGGGCGCAAATCCATCCATCATGGCTATAGCCATCGCAACTACGACTGTGGCGCCCGACTATCGGATCTTTCCTATGATCAACGGGGGAATTCCGCTCTGGGTCCTTACCCTGATCTATATCCTCATCAATTTTTCGAGCATTTCCTATGGAGATTCAGGTTCCTATTTCGCCAATATAGGTGGCGGAGCCATGGGATTTCTGTTTATTTACCAGATAAGAAAGGGCAAGGACTGGAGCATCTGGATGAACCAGTTTTTCGACTGGTGCAATGACCTTTTTAATCCAAATAAAAGAAAGAAAAACAAATCTGCGATCCGGGACGAATTCTTCTACAATGTATCGGGAACTCAGCCATTCAAGAAAATTCCAAATATTACGCAGAAGCGCATCGACGATATTCTCGATAAGATCAACCAACAGGGTTATCGCTTCCTTACAGATGAAGAAAAAGACATTTTGAAAAGAGCCGCTGAAGAAGAAGATTTGTAATTTACAGGCGGCAACATGGCAATCTTCCGAAAATTTACCAAGGCAATTACGCTTATTTCCAACATTGTTGTCGTTTTGCTCTTCCTCCTGGCTTGCTCCAATGCCTGGCTACATGACGGAAAATGGATATTCATTTCCCTTCTTGGCTTAATCTTTCCATTGCTACTGCTCCTGGTGTTCGGATTCATGATCTTCTGGCTTTTCTTTCATTCCCGGAGATATGCCCTGATTTCTCTGGTCGCTCTGATCCTTGGATGGCAAAACATCCATGCATTTTTCGCATTCGATATCCACAAACGCTTTATCACGGAAAAATCTTCGAATGCGCTCAGAATCCTCACCTGGAATGTGCATGGCTGGGACGAGTTTATTATGAGAAAATTTGGAGCTTCCGGACATCGCTCGAAAATGATGGAGTATATCAAACAGCAAAATGCGGATATCATTTGCCTGCAGGAATTTTTCGAACCCAAAAAAATGAAAGGCGCTTCTTCTAATATTTCACTGATCAGCCTGCAATTGAACTATCCTTACTACTATTTTTCTCATGACTACCAACGGTCCGACGGCCTATATGAATTCGGTTCCATTATTTTTTCAAGATTTCCCATTACCGACAGTTTCAAATTCAAATTCACGGGAAACCTTCCAAGCCGGTCAACAGAAAGCCTGCTCGCCGCAGATATCAGTATCAACGGAAAAACGATCCGCCTATATACCACCCATTTGCAATCGGTATTATTTCATAACAAAGATTTTCGAAATGTGGAGATCATCAAAAATGTAGACGATAGCGTACTGGAAGCATCGAAATCCGTCATCAAAAAATTAAGGACTGCCTATGAATTGCGCAGGATTCAATCAGACCTGGTCAGGGAGCAGATCGACCAGAGTCCATACCCAATGATTATTTGTGGCGATTTCAATGATGTTCCTAACTCATATACCTATTTTCATATCCTGGGCTCCAGACAGGATGCGTTCATTGAGAAAGGCTTCGGCATAGGAAGAACTTATGTACACATTTCACCCACATTGAGGATTGATTATATCATGGCCCACCAGCAATTCCATGTTCTTCAATGCAGCAAGTTTCCTCTGCCATTCTCAGACCATCATCCGGTTATCGCCGATTTTCAAATCCCATAGTATTCGCCTGGAGCGATCATTCATTTTTTCCAATCCCTGGCGGATCCTGCAAGCAAGGAAGTTGGCATTGTGGTTAGGTGCAGAAATTCTATTTTTGCGCAGGTTTTCAGAAATCAGGCCTGGCCTGGGATCGATTGTAGTTGACAGATGACAGTTGGCAGTTGACAGAAGAAATGCAAGTTTGATCAAGGGCTGTCAACCATCAACGGCCAACTGTCAACTGTCAACTTGACGTAATTATTCGTTCATTCAATCAGCGCATGAGTTCATTAAAAGTCCATAATTCTTACACAAGGCAGAAAGAAATATTTGAGCCCATCACCCCGGGCCATGTCGGCATGTATGTCTGCGGGCCCACGGTGAGTGGCGAAAGTCATCTTGGGCACGCGAGGCCATATATCACTTTTGATGTAGTCTTCCGCTACCTGATGCATTTAGGATATAAAGTACGCTATGTCCGCAATATCACGGATGCCGGTCATTTCGAAGAAGAAGGAAGGGCTGCTGAAGATAAGATTTCAAAAAAGGCCCTGATTGAAAAACTGGAACCGATGGAACTGGTTCAGAAATATACAAATCTTTACCATTGGGCTATGCGCAAATTCAATACCCTTGAGCCCAGTATAGAACCTACAGCCACGGGACATATTGTTGAGCAAATTGAAATGATCAGGCAGATTATTCATGAGGGTTATGCTTACGAAGTGAATGGATCCGTATATTTTGACGTGAAGAAATATGCAGAGATTTATCCATACGGAAAACTAAGCGGCCGCATCCTGGATGATCTTTTGGAAACCACTCGCGATCTGGATGGTCAGGAAGAAAAACGAAACCGGCAGGATTTCGCACTTTGGAAGTCGGCGCCTCCCGAACATATCATGCGTTGGAATAGTCCCTGGGGCGAGGGATTTCCCGGCTGGCATATTGAATGCTCTGCCATGAGCAGGAAATATCTCGGAGTGGAATTTGACATCCACGGGGGTGGAATGGACCTGCTTTTCCCGCATCATGAATGCGAAATCGCCCAAAGCAATATCTGCAATAAACATGTGCCAGCCCGTTATTGGATGCATAATAACATGATAACCATTAATGGAAGGAAAATGGGGAAGAGCTATAATAATGTGATCCGGCTTTCAGAAATGTTCACGGGGAATCATCCCATGCTGGAACAGGCTTATTCACCGATGACCATCCGTTTCTTTATCCTGCAGACCCATTACCGGAGCACCCTTGACTTCAGCAATGATGCGCTGCAGGGAGCGGAAAAGGGCTTGAAAAGACTATGGGAGGCCTACCGGGATTTGATGAAACTAAAAATGGATCCTGCCAAGAAGGTAAATGAAGAGCTGGAAAAACAATTCTTTGAGCTTTGCCGTGAATTCGATGAATTTATCAATGATGATTTTAATACAGCGAAAGTGCTGGCCAATATGTTCAAACTGGTGAATCATATCAATTCATTGAAAAGCGGCACACTGGAGAAAGATACTTTATCTGAAACCTGTTTAAACTTTGTTAAATCCCAATTCAGCAATTATCTGGAAAAGATCTTTGGCCTGAAAGAAGAAACATCGGCCGATATCCAAAAGCTGGGTGGAGTTCTTGAACTGCTGATTGATATCCGAAAAGAGGCCAGGCTGAAAAAGGACTTTGCCACTTCGGACAAGATCCGCAACCAGCTCATGCAAATGGGCATTGCCCTGAAGGATGACAAGGATGGAAGAGTAAGTTACAGCTTTGAATAGGCAGGTTTTAGTAGGCATCAGCCAACCTCGCCTTCATTTTAACGTATTGGTATTGGGTCGGATGATCGACTTCTTTATATATCTAAAAAATTAATTTTGCTTTATGAAAATGAGCAGCTTCACAAGGAGATTGGTATTTGCTTCTGCATTCTTATGCGTAGTTATTTTTCTTTCCCGTTGCACCAAGACGAATAATTCAGGGAATTCCACTTCCGGATATACGATAACAGATATCATGAAGCAATCCACCAATGCCACGATATTCTATAAGGCATTGGCCACAACCGGACTGGATACGGTTTTGGCAGGGCAAGGTCCTTTTACGGCTTTTGTACCTACGGATAGCGCATTTGCTGCATCCGGCATCACAGCATCAACCATTACCAGTGTTCCCGCTTCTATTGTTAAAAACCTGGTATTGTACAATATCATTGCCGGTTCGGCCTTACCGAGAGCGTCATTGCCTGCTGGCCCAGCAGCCAGGATGGTGATGGCCAATGGCGATTCAACATTTATTACAAATAATAGTGCCGGATTATTCGTCAATGGAGTTCCTGTCAGGCAGGCCGATATCAGTGCGAGCAATGGAATCATTCATGCCATTTCACAATCTGCACTACTGCCGGCCCAGGGCTCTTTGTACCAGCTGGTACAATTGGATACTTCATTCACCTTGCTTGTAGCAGCAGTATCCAGGGCGAGCCAGGGGTCGACAGACGTGCAGACACTGCTCAGTTCGAAAGGTCCATATACCTTGCTTGCGCCACTTAATAGCGCATTCAGGAATAACGGATACGCAGATCTAACTGCCATCAATAGCGCAAATCCGGATACCCTGGCCAGCCAATTGCTTTACCATATGCTGCCAGGGCGCCTATTCACACCTGACATTGTGGACGGAAAAAAATTATTCACAGCAGCCGACAGCACCATGGTGTTCAATGCAGTAAATGGTCATTGGAAACTCAGGGGCAATGGCAATACCTCAGATATTAACCTGGTCAATGCAAATATTTTGGCTTATAATGGCGTATTGTTCGTCATTGATCAGATGCTTAAGTTCTGATTTTCTTTGTGGCCCGCGTGATTTCTCTTTTCCCTGGCGGACCATTCAATTTTTCAACAGCAAATCCGGCTCGCTCCAATGCCCGCCGGATTTCGCCTTTTGAACTATAGGTGAGCAATGCGCCTCCGGCTTCGAGCCATCCGTTTATTTTGACAAATGTTTCGAAGGTCCATAAATCAGGTTGTATATCCGGTGCAAATGCATCAAAGTACACCAAATGATATTTTTCGCTGGTTTCGAATTCAAGCAGGTTTCCCTCCCATTTTATAAGACGAAAATGCCTGGTGATTGCAGTTTCTTTATTCCAGATCGAACTGTGAATCCGTTGAAATTTTTCAGCTATGCCTGGAGAATACAGCTGTTCAGGATAATTCAGTTTCGAGAGGATCATTGCGGGAAGCGGGAATGCATCAATCGCATGATAAATAATCTCCTTTGCATGCGCTTCCGCAGCAGCCATGGTGAGCAGCGCATTCAGCCCCGTACCGAAACCCATTTCGAAAATCCTAAAAGGTCCAGGGCCAGTTTCAAAAAATGGAATAAGCCCTGCCTGAATGAATATATGCATGGATTCTGTGATGGCCCCATGAGTGGAATGATAAGTGATTTTTTGATCCTTCATCCGAATAGAATCGGACCCATCTTCCGTTGTGAAAATTTCAAAGGCTTCCATCAGGAAATTATCTTCTATATTTAATCCAAAATTAGAATTTAGTGCGGGATATGAGCCTATACCCTGCAATTAAGATTAAGTTGGGATAGAAAATTATTTGCATTTATGGAGCATGTCGTCCATCTGGCCAGGGACAAGAAGCTGAAGTCGGTAATTCAGAAGCAGGAATCGGTAAAGCTGACACGGCGGAAAAAAATTCATTTGTACCTCTGCGGCTCCATCATGAGTCAGCAACTCTCCACAAAAGTTGCAAAAGTGATCCATAAAAGATTCATGAATTTATTTGATAGAGATCCCAGGCCGGAAGATATCCTTGCCGTTCCATTGGAGACCCTTCGCTCCATCGGGCTATCACATGCCAAAACAAACTATGTACATAATGTCGCCCGGTTTTCCATCGAAAAGGGAATCCACTTTGATAAGTTGAGTCAGATGACCAATGAAGAAGTCATTGCTTATATTACTCAAATCAAAGGTGTAGGACAGTGGACAGCAGAGATGCTGCTTATGTTTGCATTGGGCAGGGAAGACATTTTTTGCATAGACGATCTCGGAATACAAAATGCCATGAGAAAAATTTACAAACTGGAAGGCCTGGAAAAAAAGGAGTTCCGGGAGGCATTGCAACGAATCTCTGAAAAATGGAGCCCTTATAGGACCTATGCATGCATGTATCTCTGGCGCTGGAAAGACAATTCGCCGGCCAAATAGGCAACCGGGAGAAAACATGCATCGTATTTTAAATATGAAGCACCCAAAATTCCTTTGCCTTTGAGTCCTTTTTGCCAATCATTTTAATTAAATTGCATCTATTATAGATTTGTCGCACCGACCATTTGAAAACCAAAACATCCTGTTGAAGGGATACCAACAAACTAAATATTACATCATGAAAAATTTGCGTTCTTTTTCTGTTTTGATTGCCGGAATGGCATTGATGTTTTTGGCTTGTTCAAAGGGCGATACGGGTCCCGCAGGCCCTCAGGGCCCTGCCGGACCCGACAGTGTGATCCATTCGGCATGGATTTCACTTAAGACTGTTTACAGTACTACCGATAGTGTTTGGGAACAGACAATCACGGCACCAGCCATCACACAGAAGATCCTGGATAGTGGAATTATTATAACCTATGTTTCCTTTAAGGATAATACAAACACCACTAATGTATTCGTCGCAACCCCTTATTTTTTAAGCGAAGTATTTACTCCGGGTGAAATTTTCCTCGCTACGTCCGTCGATTTTACAGGCATAAATTACCGCTATGTAATAATAGCCGGGACCGTTACAGCAGGCACCATTACATCGGGTCCTGCCAAAGGCCTGACAGTAAGTGAACTCAGGAATATGAGCTATTCTGTCGTACAAAAGATGATTGGAGAATCACCGGGAAAAGTGACGAGCCAATAATTATCCGATCCGATTTTCATATCCGGTCCCCGCCAAGCCAGGACCGGATTTTTTTATGATTTTTCCGCAATAGCGACCACGGAAAGGCCGATCCTTCTGAAACTGATCCAGTCAAATATTTTCAGCAAGGGCACAAGCAGGTCAAAAATCTTTAGTGAAATCGCGGGAATGATCTGTCTTTTCAGGACAGAACCAAAAAACCACCAACCCGCAATGCCTGCCACATTAAAATATTTTGACCTGATCAGCTCCAGACCCTCGGACTTGAGGAGGTGGACTAATTTCTTCCGCGTATACCTGCGGTAATGCCCCAAACTTTGGTCAAAAGAATTGTATAATCCCTGGTGGGCCGGCACGAGTATAATGATCCTGCCTTTATGTCGAAGTAATTTATTAGCATTGCGGATCACCATCTGTTCATCCCTAATATGCTCAACCACATTGAGCCCAACAATGGTGTCGAATTGATTTAGGAATTGTGGATATTTCTTTTCGAAATCGGAATCAGAGAGATCAAATTGATAAACCCCCTGCAGAGTGGCTTCATTTTCAAATGTCGACGTCAATTTTTGGCAATACCGCGGATTAATATCGCTTAAGGTAATAGCGTTTCCCTGCCGCAGCAACAATCTTGAAATATTCCCAGTCCCGCTGCCAATTTCGAGAATATTGCCCTTGCAATAAGATGAAAAACTTTTGTACAGCCAGTGGTTGAAATGTGCCGCCTTGCCGAAAATTTCCAGGGTTTTCCTTCCGGAAAGGTCTTCGGATCCGGCATCCCGAGTATTCATTTAGAAAATAGATTGTATTTAAAAATACAATAGATAGCCCGGAAACCGTCTTTCCAACCAATCTTCTTGCCTTCCTGGTAGGTGCGACCATAATAAGAAATACCCACTTCGTATATACGGATATTCTTGATCCGCGCAAGCTTCGCCGTTAGTTCTGGTTCAAATCCGAATCTGCTCTCCTTAAGCTGAATAGCCTGAATGATTGAAGTCCGGCAGAGCTTATAGCAGGTTTCCATATCCGAAAGATTGAGATTGGTGAACATATTGTTCAAGCTGGTCAGAAACCGATTGCCGATCGAATGCCAGAAAAAGAGGATGCGGTGCGCATTTCCACCCATAAATCTGGATCCATATACCACATCCGCATTTGCCCGGAAAACGGGTTTCAGTAATTCATTGAATTCTTCAGGATCATATTCAAGGTCCGCGTCCTGGATAACAAGGTATTCTCCTTTTGCTTTGGAAATACCTGTATGAATTGCTGCGCCCTTGCCCTTATTCACCTCGTGCTTGTAATATTGGATATCATGCTCAGGGTGATCTTCTTTATATTTCTTCAGCACGGCTTCGGTGTTGTCCGTTGAGCAATCGTTGACCAGGATCAGTTCCTTTTGAATATTGTTGATCAATTGAACTGCGCGCAACCGGTCCAGAATCATGTGAATGGTCGCTGCTTCATTATAAGCCGGGACAATAATTGAGAGCTTGGTAAAATTTCCATCCATAAAGATTCAAAGTAAAGAAAATATGGTGTAAATGCCAATTCGCAGGAGAGAGACCAGCAGGCTTTAAGGGATTTCCAATCAAAGCTTAAATGCTTGAAAGCACACCCATTACTATTAATATGTCTTGCCAGCGCAGGATGCGGACACCCATTCGCGTCAGTTTGCTTTGCTCGCTTCCTGCTTATTATCCTTATTCAAAAATTCTTCAATCAAAGGAACAATGAATAGGAAACTCCTGCTGTCTCCACTCAAGGTGGTTATTTCTCCCATATATTTCCCATGTCCCCCTGGAAAAATAGCCAATTGACTATTTGGTATCAATCGATACATTTCCAATGCATGTTCCGGGCGAACAACATCTTTATCAGCGGAAATGATAAATGCGGGCGCCTGGATAGAATGAATATCTTCTGCTTTCCAATCCACAAATTCGAGCATCCTGTTTCTGTCTTTTGTAAACATTTTAATCAATCCGCTGGTATCTGGCGCAACTTTTTTATACTCCACTTTAAGTTGCTCCGGCATATTGTTTATACTGGCATGTTCCATGGATCCCCAAAACGGCGCAATCATGCCCTCTCTTTTGAAAAACGTTGAGGCCAAAATGATTTTCCCGACCGAACTCGGATGGCGGATGGCGATTTGCATGGTGGTATTGCCTCCGTTGCTGAATCCGAAAAAGTCGGCCATGTCAATGTTTAGGTATTTAAGAAGTGCGGCTACATCATCTGCATCCTGCTCGAAACTTTCCGGCCTGTTTACATCCGCAGTATGTCCATGGCCCTGCAGTTCAACGGCAATGATTTGTCTATGCCTTGAGAGTTCCGGAATGATTCTCCCAAAAGATGTCTGAATCGTTGAGCCTCCGCCATGGATCAGCACAAGTGGTTTTCCCTCCCCATAAATTTCGTAATACATCTTAAGGCCGCTCAGTTGCGCGTAACCGCTTTTGAATTGGATCGAATCCTGCCGGGCTCCCTCCATCTCACTGTTGTTCTTTTTGGTGTCGACATTGCAGGATATTATAAACTGCACAACAAAAATGCAGGCGCAGCACGTATAAAGCTTCTTGAATCCACTGGGTATTTGCTTATTCATGTTCGAGTTGTTGAAGATATGAAGAGAGTTTTTCGATGTTCTGTTTGAGGCCTTCATCTGCTTTGAATATCCTCACCGTCTGTACGAATTCTTCTTTGGTGTCAAAAAGCATATGCCATTGCAGATAGGTTGTCTTGCCCCGGCTTTCAAATTCAATCGTGGCCAGAAATTTCGGACCCGTGACATGTTCATAAACAATCTTCTTGTGCCTAACAATTTCTTTAAAGACACTTTTGTTTTTATAGTCCCTGCCATCCGGTCCATGCATTACCAGGTCCCATTCTCCGCCGGGTTTCATTTCCATTTTTGAGATGGTATTTGTAAACCCGTTCGGTCCCCACCATTGCTTAACGTGATCGGGATCGGTCCAAACTTTCCAGACCAATTCAATGGGCGCATTGAGTAGCCGGGAAATTCGAATTTCCCTATCCGCTGTACTAGTTTTTTCTTTTTCCATGTTTTTTTGTCTTTTGAATTTTTTCCAAATAAGATTCCAGGTTATCCAGTTTGTTTTCCCAATGTTTTCTGTATTGCGCAATCCATATGGAAACCTCATTCAGACCTTCCAATTTTGCCTTGCAGTATCGTTCCCTTCCCTGTTGTTTGATAGAGATCAATCCGCATTCATGCAGAATCTTCACATGCAGGGAAACCGCCTGCCGGGTCGACTTGAATTTTTCTGCAATCGTGTTCAGGTTAAGTGGCTCGCTGGCCAGCATGCCAATGATCTGTCTCCTTGTGGGGTCTGCGATGGCCTGAAAAACATCCCTTCTGGCTTCCATAATATGCAAGTATTTACTTGCAAATATATAGGCAAGCATCTACTTGCGCAAAATTTTTTTTTGAACCAGCTGGTTGAATGGATATCTTCCGTCATTGCTAAGCGAAACGCCCGTGATTTCAGGGCTTCGGATGAGTCCCATACCGGATAGCACCTTATGATGCGGGGAATAAATATCGCCGATGCAGTAATTCTTATTTTCTCACTCTTTCGTAATGACTCTTTACCAGTCCATTTGAATAGATATTGGTCTGCACATGACGAAAGAGAAGTGCCTGGTCGAGGAAACCAAAGAGGGGAATGCCTTTTCCTATTAATTCAGGCACCCTGGTGATGATCATTTCATCAATGCAGTCTTCTCTTAGAAAATCCTGAATCACTTTTCCTCCATCTATATACAGCCTCGGAAGTCCTTCTTTGGAAAAATATTTTAGCAATTCCTTAGGAGGCATCGAAAGGATTGCCACTTTGTCCTTTACGATTTCAGGAACCTCCCGGATGCTTGAACTTAAAACAAACACTTTTTTATCATAGGGCCAGGAAGGAAAACTTAACACCTTCTCAAAACTGCCTCTCCCGATGACGATCGCGTCAATCCTGCGGATGAATTGTTCGTAGCTGTCAATCACTTCCTGGTTTTGAAACTTGACCAGCCATTCGATGTCTCCATCAAGGCCCGCAATAAAGCCATCAAGGCTTGTTCCAATATAGACAGACGCCTTCATTGTTTGAAATATAAGGCAAAAGGACGGGATGAACTAAACTTAGCCTGATTTTTCAAGCAAATTTTACTTAAGAAAAGAATAGCTTATCAGAGCAGGGTTAAATCGCCTGTTACAACCAAAGAATAATATAACAACTTATTTTTTCGGGGATTGCAAACCAAAATTCCGTTGATGCGCACGATACCAATCCTCATCATTCATCGCATTCCAATTCACCCATTCCTCGTCCGTTAAGGATGCACGCCAATCAAGAGATCGTTTTGCATCTGGTCCTACCGGATGGCGCAATTGCCAGGTTTCAGTTTCGGCAATTTCCAAAATCTTTTCTGCGACCAAGGCTGCCTGTGTCGGGGTTCTGAGAGCTGCTGCAAAAAGTTCGCCGATTCTTTGGACCTGCGGGTAGATGGATTTACCACCGCCCCCAATATCTCTTGCCATATCTGTTTCTATTATACCCGGCTCCACAATGGCTACCCTGATATTATGAGATTTCAGTTCCTGTGCGAGAGCCTCGCTCAGCGCTTCAACTGCAAATTTACTTGCAGCATAGGCAGCCAAAGGACTGCTTGAAATCTTTCCGGCAATCGACGCAATATTGATGATACAACCCTTTTGCAGTTTCCGCATTTGGGGCAATACGCTCTTGATGCATCGAAGCACCCCAAAATAATTAGTTTCCATAACCGCTTTAAAATCTGCCATTCCCAACTCTTCCACTGATCCATGGCGTTCAATGCCGGCATTATTTACCAGTACGTCCACTATCCCATTCAATTCATAAATGGCATTTATACACCTCTTTACTGATTCATCAGAGTTCACGTCCATGGTCGAAATGCCTATGCTTAGAGATTCATCTTGTATTTTTTGCCTGAGGGCCGTGGCTGCCTCGGGAGTGCGCATTGTTGCGAATACCCGATATCCCGCTCTTCCAAACGCAAGGGCTGTTTCAAAGCCAATGCCCCTGTTTGCGCCTGTAATTATTACTGATTTCATATCAATCTATTATTGATATCCTGATAATATTCCATTTCGGCTATTCGAGACCTTTATACAATTCCCTAATCCGGATCGATGTGGCCACCAGAGAAAGTTGTAAATAGAGAAGAATGCCACTAAAGATATATAAGTTGATCATAACCATAACATACAAATTCCCCGGGAAGGATCTGCAGACCGAGCGTCACTCTCTTCCTGGCAATTTCGAAATTGACTTTCTGAATGAATCAATCTCGAAGCTAGAATGTTAAGTATTTCTTACTAAATGTAAAATAAATTTGTCTTTATGTAAAATATACTTTACATTAGCTAAAATTTAATCATCATGAACAGTAAACTATTATTTCCCAATAAGTACAAACTGATTGGCTGGTGCCTGTTAATACCTGCAACCCTCGTAGGCATCGTGTTGATTGTTACTGATTTTGATGGACTGAGGTATAAAGCGACTGTATTTGCTTTCTTCGGTGATGAAGTTTCCGGGAAGTTGCAGTCCTTTATGTTCATTCACACAAATATTACCAATACTGTTATAGGCATCTTATTCATTATCGGGTCAATATTGGTGGGCTTTTCCAAAGAAAAAAGAGAAGATGAATTCATATCAAATCTTCGATTGTCATCTTTGCTTTGGGCAGTACTGGTCAACTACGCATTATTGCTTTTCTTCTTTGCTTTTGTTTATGGGGAATCATTATTCTATGTGATGTTGTACAATATGTTTACTGTGATGATCATTTTCCTCGTCCGTTTTAATTATATTTTATACAGAAATGCTAAATCTGTGTCGGATGAAAAATAATATCAGGGTGGAAAGGGCAATCAAGGGACTGACACAGGAGGACCTGGCCAATAAGGTTTCCGTCAGCCGGCAAACCATCAATGCCATGGAAGCCAATAAATATGTGCCTTCCACAGTGCTGGCATTGAAAATTGCAAAAGTTTTTAATAAGCAGGTGGAAGAAATATTTATCCTGGAAAAGAACGATTAATCAGATCGAAAATATAAATCCAGTATACATGGTCGTCAAGGAAGGGAAGATATACAGGAAAGAAAATGAAGACCCTTTTGAAGACGCCACCTGCCCGTAGCACGATCCCTTATATGGAAGATCAATTCTTCTTATACATTGAGAGAAAATACCTTGGTTTCCCCTTCGTGTCAAAGCTTTCAGGATAACCGTCGCCAGTGAGGTTATAGCAAATGCTCAACTGCCCGTTTTCCAAACTGTAGATTGCTGTAAAATGTTTCCCAGTGTTAACTCCTTCTTTGCCATAAATGTCCATTTTCCCATTGCCGTAAGTTACAATCCCCTTGTCAACACTTTCTGCGGAAAAAGTATATGTGCTGTCTGCCATAATTAATTTTTGACTTTCAAATGCAGTTGCAGGCATAGCCCTGCCAGCCATTTCCTGTTTGATGGGCGTCCAGGTTCCGTTTAAAGGATATGAATTCGCAGTCGTCTTCTTGGTCGTGTTGCAGGCAATGCTTAAACAAAGCAGGACCAGCGTGGCCAATTGTCGCATAAAAAAGGGGTTTTCAGAATTAGTAATTTGTATTCGCTCAACTTTCATCATTTCATTTATTTCTTGGATTGTCAGGATGGCTGACCAGCACAGCTTCTGAGTATCGTGCTGAGGCGTCCGGTATCATCAGCAAAGAAATCAATTCAATTTAAATTAAAAAAAAAGATTGGAATACCAGAAGCTTTCGAAGATCATAGGAATGTTCTAGGCCTTGCTATTTGACGGCGATTTTATCCTTGTACACCATTCCATAGTTCTTTTCAGTCACTGCATATTCTTCTTCAGTCCTTATTTTGTCCGGCTGCCCAACAGGGGTACCATTCTCGATAAAATATTCTTCAAAGCCTGCCGGAGAATACTGAAACACCATGAGCAAATTTTCGCTCCCCGTATTGTCCAGCCCATGCCATATGCCCCTGGGAACAAATATGACATCTCCTGTCTTTGCTTCAACCAACTCCTCATTCAATGTTAACGTGCCCTCTCCTTTGTGAATAAAAATGAGTTCATCATTAAATAAGTGTTTATGCACGCGCATCTTTCTTCCCGGGACCATTTCTTCTACGCAGAAGGAAATATTATCCACGCCATATTTCTTTTTGGAAATCTTTACTGTGATGGGCACTTTGCGCCGAGTCAAAATATGTATTCCTTCCTTTTCTCGCACGACAATGGCTTTCTCATTACCCGAAATAGATTGACTAAACCCGAGCTTAGGCAGGACCCCGAAAATTGTTGTGATGACACCTGTAGCACCTGTAAGCAAAAATTTCCGGCGTGGAGTCCTTGTTAAGTTCATAGATTAAAGATTGAATTTAGTAAGGTAACCTATTGAACCGAATCTTCCCTTATGAAAATCTATTTGGAATTCGTGTCTCTATTAGAAAGTTTTCTTGCCTTTATTGCTGGAATGGCAATAAATATCAGAATGAGCAGCCAGGATATAAAAGGAACCATAAGATATTTAAAGGCAGGCTTGACCCCGCCTATATTCCATCCGCCGCTGTAGATAACCAGGGACCCAAGGGTTATAAATAAGGCCAGAAGGTAGTAAGTTGTATGCGTGCGACGGGCCAAATGCCTGGATCTTGTATTTGCAATCAGGAGTGCAAAAAAAGGAGAGAGAACCCAAATCGTAAACATGGCGATCAGGAGAATTGATTTTTGGTTTCGTCCCTCATTGAACATCAGGCCGAGTGAGCAAGCTGCCCCGGCTAATAAGATAATCTGGGAGACAATGCGTAAGAAACCAAAATTGAATTTTCCGGTCAATGGCGGTTATTTGCAAAGCAAAGTTGAACTATTTGGGCCAATCTTCTCAACAATTCTCCTTTTCAATAACCCTGCTTCTTTTATTCTCTTTACCTCCAAGTCCCTTTCTTGTTTATCTATTTCTCTTTAAATATTCATCTCCAAACAACACCCAGTCATCCTTTGCATTCTTGGTTGTCATATGTAGCTGCCAGCAGTCCTTCTTGATATCGTAGTTAAACTGGTTAACAAAAGGAGCCTCGGGATATTCAAATCTGAATTCAATCGTCTCTCCTTTCTTCACCCCATAGCCCAGGGTCTCAGAAAAGCGGCCTCCAAAAATATCAAACCAATGCGCTACATATCTTTCACTGATGCAATCATAACCAATCAGGACTTTGGCAAAATAGCCGGGCGGAGAAGCCTGGTCAGCAAAATTGATTTCAAGGAACTGATGTTTCAGTATCCATGTAGCCGAAAAATCATTTTTCACCGGTCTCTTACCAATCGTGCCTGTCAGGTTCCAGTCCCCCGTTAACTTGTTTAGTAAATCATCGTCGAAATAATTTGAATCGCACCTGACTGTGTCCTGCCCATTGGCGATCAGGCATATCAGGAAACCAAGTATGAGAAGTTTAGGTCTTTTCACAGCCTAACTTTTGTATTTTCTAAAGTTAGCAGAATAAATATTCTATCGTGAACTCATGCCCCGGATTTAGAGCTTCGGAGACAAAGTCCGCGCCTATTTCGGGGAATCATCGGTCAATTTTTGTTCCGTTTATTTCTTAAACTTACCATAAACAGGCTGCCCTGGAAAAACTCCATTGACTGTCTTGCCGTTCTTTAGAATAATAATTCCGCTTACCAAAACATATTCAATCCCTTCTGAGAATGCAAGTCCTTTTTCGAAACTTGATTTATCAATTATTTTGTTGGGGTCAAAGATGGTAATATCAGCATCTGCACCTACCTGTATTCTGCCTTTGAATCGCATCATGGGTGCAATGCGTTCCAATCTTTTGGCTGGAAGCAGCGTCATTTTTGCTATGGCCGTATTCAAATCAATAATCTTATCTTCTCTTACATATTTTCCAAGTACTCTTGAAAATGTTCCAGATGTGCGAGGATGTGCCAAAGGCGAGTAGGGCATTCCGTCTGAGGCAATCATAACGCCCGGCCAAGCGACGCCAATATCTATCCATTCAGGTTTCATAGAATGCAGAATCACCACACCACCGGTTTTTCGATACTTATCAAATGTTTCTTTTGTGAGTCTTTCCCCCGTTGCCACCCACTGCAAATCACCATAACCAATATTCATTTTTTCCTGCCATCCCTCATTGAAAATAGCACTTTGCAATAGCGTGGACCCCGCTGTATAAGGATACAGCTCTGTTGAAATATCAAATCCTTTTTTCTTTGCAGCATCTACCATATCAAGGGCCAATTGAATCTGACCCAGGGACATGCTGTTAATATGAACAATATGAAGTGGAGCGCCCGTTAGAATGGCATCTGCCATGACTTCCTGTATTGAAATCATATTGGGCTCTCTTACGTGAGAAAACACCAGGGCCTGCAACTCTCCTGCCAATTGATATACGCTGAACATTTCTCCGGGATTTGTTTTTGGCAAATAGCCAATGGGTACACCAATACCCACACCACCTTCCGCAAGTGAGGACTTTATATTTGTCAGCATTTGATTTGTTTCGGCAGGCGAGAGCTTTTCTGTATATGATGAACTAATTGTATTAAAAAGCGTTTCAATTTTTGATTCCCCCTTCATTGTGGTTTCAAGCAATGAATTCACTCCCGACTTGTATTTGGCCATTGCTTTAAACCTTTCAAAGGGCCAGCATACACTTGCGCCGTAATTGATCAATGCCTTTGATTTTCTCGATTCATACCACTGGGCTAAACATTCTATTCCCCATTCCAATTCCAATGCAGTAGTCAGCCCATCATGCAACTGGTATTCCTGTTCCTTGTTGCTCCTCCCATGCACATGCAAATCAATAAAACCAGGCGCCACCACCAAACCACTTACATCAATGATTTCTTTACCACTCAATGGCTCAGAACTTATTTGAGCAATCCGGTTGCTGGTGATCCCGACGTTTTTAATGGCGTCTAATTTTGTTTCGGGATCAATCACACGGCCACCAGCTAATACAATATCATATTGGATATTGGATTGACTCTTAGCCAGGTTAATGGAGCCGGTAATCGCGATAAATAAACAAAAGTAGATTCTCATGAATTTCATATCATCTGAATTTATCTGGTTCAATTAAAGGTGGGAGGCAATGAGCATGGCTTTTCCAGGCAGGATAAAAGGATACTTACTGAATTCAAATTCTTCTAAATGTATAAATTAAAGTTCATTCTTCATCCATCTGTCTGAGCTTCTTAATGTGCAAAAATCGAAGGCGGGATTTGCAAGTCGGCCGGTCATAATACCTGAATACTGTAACCTTTCCAAGGGACAACCCCTTTGCCAAAGCATATTGAAAATAGCCGTACATTTAATATGATAATCAAGAATTAGAATTAATAGATCTTTCTGCGATGATCCTTCGCCATACTTCAAATCGGGAAAACATTCGGCATAAACGCTGGGTGAAGAGCTCACACTGGATCGTCACCATAAGTTTTCTTGCGCTTGCGGTTACAGGGTTTGTGATTCTCATGGCCCACCCAAGGCTTTACTGGGGTGAAGTAGGGAACGATCTTACACCTGCATTATTCGAACTACCTATCAGCAGAAACTACCATCATGGTGGCTGGGAAAAGAGTACCCCTTTTTTCCAAGGCGCTGCTTCACCTGTGAGTGCAAGCCGCACCTATGATATTTTCAATGAGAACGGGTGGGGACGAAGCCTTCATTTCCTGTCGGCATGGATCCTGGTGCTGACGGGTGTGGTTTATTTGCTGGCAGGAATATTTACCGGCCACTTCCGAAGAAAACTCTGGCCACAGGTAAATGAATTTAAGATGCGATTGTTCCTGAGTGATCTTACCAACCATTTTCGTAAGTATGTTCCATCTGCTACCAAAGACACACAATATGGCCTTCTGCAAAAATGCACCTATATGGCAGTGATATTCCTGCTACTTCCCCTGATCACATTGACGGGCCTAACGATGTCGCCAGCCATTACTGCGTCATATCCATTCTTATTGAAAATGTTCTTTGGAGCCCAATCCGCCCGCACTATACATTTCTTTGCTTCAATCGCACTTGAACTCTTCCTGGTGGTGCACGTCGTGATGGTTATCAGGTCGGGTTTCAAACAACAAATGCGAGCCATGACAATCGGATAATAATATGAAAAAGAAACACCCTATTACTCGACGCAACGCCATTACCGTGGGATTAGCCTCTGTAGGCGGGCTTCTCCTGAGTGGATGTTCTAAAAAACTTCCTCCAACCTATGGCAATATCCTCCGCATGGGAGACGATCTCACTTATGTAGCTCACCGCACATTGCTGCCCGGCCAGTCGCTGGCCAAAGAATATGAACACAGAGATATTTCCTCTTTTCCTGCAACAGGAACTACCAATCCGGCTGACCCTTCAAAACCTACCTACAGTGAGAAATATGGACGCTTACATAGTGGTGAATTTGCGGACTGGCGCTTATCTGTTGAGGGGCGCGTCGCCAAGCCAGGTTCATATTCACTTGTAGACCTTCAAAAGTTTCCACCTCGAACACAAATCACAAGGCATACCTGTGAGGAAGGTTGGACTGCGATCGCAGAGTGGACAGGTGTGCCACTGAGCCTTGTTCTTGTTGCCGCGGGGATTCTTCCGAGTGCACGTTTTGTCAATTTATACGCATACGATGGCTATGTTGAAAGCATTGATTTGATCGATGCATTTCATCCCCAAACGATCCTGGCTTATGGTATGAATGGGAGCAATCTTCCTGTACCACACGGTGCGCCCGTGCGATTGAGAGTGGAAACTCAGGTCGGCTATAAAAGTGTGAAATATCTGCAACGCATACTAGTGACTGACGAATTTGTTGACATGGGAGACAGTGGATGGGCATGGTATGTGGGTATCTAAGCGTGTAGTAAATAAGTCACGGCTATTTTCAGACTTCCTGTAAAGAAATGAAATAAAGCAGAATAAAAATCCCACTCCCATTTTGTATATGCTTCATGTCCTGACTGGCTGTCATAATATCTAAGTCATTATGGGTTTAAGCTAGAATCCATGGTAGATGGGCACCGTGGCAATCCCAATTTGGCTACTGTAGCAGTGTTTCAAAATTAACTCTTAACTAGCTTGTAAAAGATATAAGGGGCAATAGTAATCCAAACCGGGATCAATATCCAAATACGACCTTTAAGTATATTATAGTCTGCAAGCAATGTCGACCATGCATTTCCCCGCAGAAGGCCAAAACCAAACTCAAAACAGAGGGTCAGGGTTAACCAAAACAGGCCGACAAGAATGGCCTGCACAGATGAGGCGGGAGGATATTTTATCATAATGAACCTGATATAAACTCCAAAAAGAAGGATCAAAGAAATGGTTGAAATCTGATGAGCAGGAAGCTCTCCAACATGATTTCTATACCATAAATCCCTCGCAGCGCCATTGCCAACTGCGATGAGAAGCATTGGAAGCCAGGCAAGAAAATATTCTAGTAGCATATATGAACAGATTTATTAAAATAATTCGTCGTATGAGATAAGGTCAATGCATTTCCTTAAGGCAGTTCACTGAATCCTTCGCCCCATTCGCTTTGGTGCTGCCTGTCGTCCAACTTCTACTCCAAATGCTTTTGCCTGCGATAGGTATTTTTTTCCTCCATTGCTTTTTTTCTATAAATATCCTGTATATCGGCTTTGGCCTGACTGCAAACAAATACCTTTAAGCCCTTCTCCCTGAAATAAAGATCCCTCACTTCTCCAACTTCTTTGATGTCGGCAAAAAGACTGGTGAGATCGTCCATGCCGCTATTTATATAAATCAGTGGGCCTTTTGGTATCGTGTCAGGGGCCCAAAGCGTATAACTGTCTAAAAATGTTATCGCCTCAGGAAGATTGAATTTTTTTCCATAAAAATTGACCGCACCGGCATACCCATAATTCCTGACTCCATATATCGTGCAAACCGGTTTCTCTGTTTCAGGTAAATCGTTGTATGCTTTGGCTACCAGTCCGGCAAGTGCTGTCCATCCGGTCATGTCTGCATAGACTTGCGAGATTTCATGCTTCTTTCCATCTTCCCAACGTGAAAATGGATAGACAACCATATTACCCACCTTGCCATAATAGCTATCCAGGTCTTTGAATTTGAAAATGGGCAAGCCAAAAGGCAGGGCCAGAATTGAAAAACAAATGCAAAGCATCAAATAAGCATAATTTATCCAGGACAGTTTGTTTGCAAAATATTTTTCCATCGCATAAGCCCCGAAAGCCAACAGAAATGGAATTAACCCAAGGACATAGTAGGCTTTTCCATGAGAGAAGAAGAAAAATAATATGATCAGGAGATAGGCGATCCCCAGGAAGCGGTATTTTTTTTCATCCCTAAATGATAAAATCCCAAACAGGCCAAATAGCCAGAGTGCTGTTGATAAAAAGCTTAGACTAAAAAGATCTTCGAAAAAGCCTACATACTTCATATTTACCAGCTGTGTTCTTTTAAGTTCATCCATATGATGAACGACCGGCCAGCCATGCTGATACTGCCAGATTAAATTGGGGGATATAATGAGTGCAGCCAGAAACAGGGACCAGATAAAATATTTACTCTTACACAGCACTTTGTGTGGACTGAGCATGAAAGAAATGAAAAAACCGCCTATGAAAAATGCAATTGAGTACTTATTCAAGAATGCAAGGCCGCAGACTATTCCGATCCAAATCCAGATTTTCGGATTTTGATCGGTGACCATTTTAAGGATAAGGTAAGTCAGGTATAGCCAAAAGAATTGCTCAAAAACATTGGGTGTAAAGACGGTATCGAAGATTAAAAATCCTCCAGACAGCAGAAATGCCGTGGATGCCATAACCAAGGCAAGAATGCCTCCTTTAAGTTCTTTTATAATCCTTGAAATCATGAATATGGAAAGGCATCCAAAGACAGCTGGAAAGAATCGTATCCCAAATACGGAATACCCGAAAATAGATTTGACAATAAAAGCAAGTATTCCCATAAATGGCGGGACCGTTGCATATCCAAAACTCAAATGCTCCCCCATATTGAAGTAAAGCATTTCATCCCTGTGTAACTCGTAATTCGTGTTGGTAAGAAAATGCAGAAAGAGCTTGACCAAAATGAAGATAACCGTAACTAGCCCATAGTTGCCAAAAAATGGTTTGTGCTTAATCATGAACACCAAAATCAAGAATTATCATTCAATATCCCTGCACCAAATGATTTACTGTTGCCAATCCAATGCAAAGAAACCCGCCTTCGCCATTTGGGACAATGACTTATATCATCTATTGACATGATTTGTAGAATAGCGGGGCACTTAGATTCGATCATTGTGTTCTCTAAATCCCGGCTTAAGAAGATTGACTTTTCAATAAGACGCAAGCTGGAGAGGGACTTTAGCCAGAACTAAGAAATGATCAATTGCAACGAAGATGGCGATTTATTCCTGCCAAACTCCATGCTTAAACAATTGGTACCATTTTTCAATAGTAGGTTCGTCAAATAGCTCAAGCACCTTAAAAATCTCCCTGGCAAATTCAATAGACGCAATTCCACTTGCGGTGATGATATGATGGTCCCTGATTGCTGTTGGATTTGAAAAACCAACCTCTTCTTCATAGTTGATCTCTCCTTCGTAATTTGGGGAAATGCCTTTTAAATACGCTTTTGAATTGCTGGTATGTTTAATTGAATCGAGCATTTTCATATCGCCCAACAGAGTCGTAGCCGCGCAAATGGCAGCAATCGGAATCTGTTCTTGACTTAATTTCTCAATCACAGGAATAATTTCCCTTAATTCCTTTCTCTCCCAGGCATCCCCTCCTGGTAGTATAAACAAGGCAGTATTTTCATATTCTATGTCTGCAATTTTATGATCAGAAATAACCCGCAGCCCTCCCATGGATATGACATTTTCTCCATTCAAAGAGACCGTTGCCAAATCATATTTCTTACTCTTTTGCAGCTGTGGTGTTGCATATGCAATTTCCCAGTCTGCAAAACCGTCAAAAATAAAAATATATACTTTCTTATTTGGCATCAATTGAATTGACGTTTAAAACAGCAGAACAGAAAGTTTTGTTTTGTATTGAAGGGTGTCACATGATCCTCTGTTATACATCGAATTTTCTCAAAACCGTTTTGAAATGCTGTTACCAGTGTTTCTTCTGTGTATTGCTTAATAAAAAGCCCGCTGCATTTGCCGGGCCCTTTGTCTGAAAAAGTGCCAATTGTCAAATACCCCGAAACCGCTTTTCTTGCTATATCCATATATTTTATAACCAGCTCATTGGTGGTAAGGAAATGAAAAGTAGCCCTGTCGTGCCAAAGATCATAAGTTTCATCTGGCTGAAACATAGTAATGTCACTGATCACCCAATTTACTTTCTCTGCCTTTTTGCCTAACCTTTGTTTTGCCTTTTCAAGTGCGATGGCTGATATGTCAAGCACCGTAATATTTTCAAATCCTTCATCAAGTAGATAGTCCACAAGTTTGCTGTCGCCACCACCAATGTCAATGATTTTTGAAGTCTTTGCCAGGTTGAATGAATGGATAAAGTCCAGGGAGGTTTGGGGAACTTTCTGCGTCCAACTCACCTGCTCCGGGCTTTTGGTTTCGTACACTTTTTCCCAATGGTCTTTTGTTGTCTCCTCCATAATTGCAAGTTCGCAAATTTTGTCATTACGCTTGTTTGTCCCGAAAAAGCTGGAATCAATGCATCCTGCGGGCACCCTATACCATAGACCTAGTAAATTTTTGTGTACTTGCGCTGACTGGGGCGATTTGCCAGGTTCTTGACCGCACATTTAAATTCCCGTCAAAGCCATCTCCTCACTTTCCTTTTGTAATCCTGGAATTCTTGTCCGAATCTACGCTGAAGGTATTTCTCTTCTCGCTTGATTATGTATTCCTGAACAATAAGTAAGAGTAAGGGGAACAATATGATATTCCACCAATTGCCAAGGAAACAACTCAGCCCCAGATAAACAATCGCCAAACCTATATACATGGGATTTCTTGTTATAGCATAAATACCGTTTGTCTGAAGAGAATTGGCGGGCAAAATGGTAACCACAGTGTTTTTGCTCTGAAAAAATTGCCTCAGACTCCTGAGCAAAAAAAATAAAGCAATGACAAATAAAATCACGCCTCCCATTTTTGTCAATTGATGCCGAAAGAATGAGTCATTGATTGGAAATTTTTTCTGAATAAATATTGCAGCGACAAATGTTATAGCATAAATTATTGGAGGCGGTATATAGACTCGGGGATTGTCCTTTTTATTTTCCATGATTAATTATTTTAGTGATATCCTGGTAGTCGCTTTCATACTCATCTTTTATGAAATAAGTACATTACTGTTGCTGGCTCCCCACAAATTATTTGGTTTATTAATTAAATCCTACCCTCCCTTTTACGGATTCAAACAATTTCTTTGAATCATACCCAACCCCAGATTTGAATACATACTGCACTTTGTGTATATCATGGATGTCCCTGGAGGGGTCGCCATCAATGATAATTAGGTCTGCCGATTTACCAACCTCAATTGTTCCGATTGTTTTTTCAAACCCCAATGCAATGGCTCCGTTAAGTGTTGCAATTTTTATGGCTTCCAATGGAGTAAAGCCATCCGCCTCCACCAATAACTCTATTGCACGCCAGTTTCCATAGCCTGCCAATGTACCTCCAATGCCCGTTGGGTCAGTTCCCACCGTTAGTAAACCACCCATATCATAAAACATCTTTTCCATTTTTGCGGTTTTCACAAAGGACATGTCCCTGTCAAGGGGAGGTTTAGCCGATTTCATCATATCGTAGCGTTTCAAATAGAATTCCCTCGTATCAGGCGACATGGCATTGAGCACTTCGTCGGGAGGCCGGGGCTGTGTTGTCGTTGTGCCCTCAAACACTGCCAGGGTAGAAGTAATGCCCACTTTCCGGTCTATCAAGAACTGCATCAATTGTTTCACGCTGTCATTTTGGATATTCAAATTGGCCAAAGATTGATTTAGGATGTTGGCGGGAGGGCATTCATCTTCATTTCTATTAAATACAAAATCAGTGCTTGCCATGAAGCCGTGTTCCAGGTTATCAATGCCCATCTCGGCAGCCTCATGGTAGGTGACCGCACATAAATGCCCTGTTATTTTTAAATTTCTTTTATGCGCGGCATCAATGGCCGCTTTTAGTATAGGTTTATCAACGGCCATATAAGCTTTAAAAGAAGTGAAACCCTGGTCGGCCCAATAATTCACAAATGATGCAGCATCCGCTGGCGTTTTGTTTTCGTTCATTTGGGGGAAAACAGATAACCTGCCTTCAATGTATGGTGCAGTGAGTTCAATAAATGGTCCCGGAATCAGCCCCGAATCAATGTCTTTCTTGATCCTCTTATCTGAATAGGGCTCAATGCTACCGCAAGTCCGGATCGTGGTGGCGCCTGCTGCTAAGTATAATCGCGGAAAAGTCGCTGGCAATTGCCTCAAATTTGCGTATCGCTGAGGAATGGAATGCGCCGAAATGTACATATGTTCATGCAGCATGACCAGGCCAGGCATGACGGCTTTGCCGTTCAAATCAATAATGCCGGCTCCTTTGGGAAGATTTGCTTTTACATCATCTCCTATCCATTCAATTTTTCCATGACTTATGATGATGCTTTGCCCGGGTTTTGCAGGATGGCCCATTCCATCAATCAACAGAGCATTTTTTAAAACAGTGGTGTTGCTACTATACTCAATAAATTTTTTTGTTTCGTCGCTGAATTTTATTTGAGAAAAAGCAGTCAGTACCAATAGGCACAGAAGTAAAAGCGAGGATAATTTTTTCTTCATAACTCCAATTTAGCGTCTTGGTTTTGGCCCCATGATCGTCCCTGCATTTGCCATAAATGAGGAATTAGTGCAGACTTGTTCCTTGAAACTTGTTCCTCGTGTCTTTTTTCCATTATTCAATCTTTTTCAATTCACCTTTCTGTCCTGTATTAATAAACCAGGCCTTGGTTACTTTGCCTGTACTGTCTACTTCAAATTCTATCTGCCTGTCTGTGCCATCACCATAGAAAAATTTTGTTTCAGATTCCGGCTTTAATTCAATATCCGGCGTTCCATCCCGGTGACGATAAAGCCTGTCCATCTTTTTTGATCAATACCAGGGTTAGAAATGCTGAATACTTTCCCACATAACGATCAATCAGTGCCGGATCAATTTTTATTTCTTTATGTTCATAAGGCATCACGAGCGCTTCGCCGTCTAAAATGGATTCCAGACCTGCCCTGATCTGACCATTCATCGTTCCATTATTGGAAAGACCAATAATGGTTTCATCGATATCGACCCTGCGTACCAAAAGCGTACTATACCCCGGCCAGCCACCGGTATGTGAAATAACTTTTCCCTTTGGAGATTTGGGTTGAACCATCACCCCAAAGCCATAAAAACTAGAAGAATCCCTGGGAGACATTTGCACCAATGGCGAAAGCATTTCATCCAGCGTTGATTTGCTCACCAGTTTATCTGTATACAATGACCTGTCCCATTTCAGCAGATCTCCTGTTGTGGAATTGACACAGCCATCTCCCACAATCCCATCGAGATAATATACAATATCAAGTTTCGGGAGGCTGTCTGGTAAAATATAACGCTTCAGACTGTCTGAATACACAAAACCCAATGCATAGTTGGCCGGTATCTTTCCAGTGGAACGACGGGAATTGTAAATAAATGTATGCGTCATTCCCAGGGGCTGAAAAATATCTTTCGCCATAAAATCATTGTATCGCTCGCCGGAAACTTTTTCAATGATGAATGCCAGCACGGCATAGCCCGTATTGCTGTATTTCCATTTGGTTCCGGGGTTAAAGAATAAAGTATCTTTTTGCTTTCGAAGCATTTCAAGGACATCTTTATTAAATGCAATCTCTTTATGGTCCCAATGTTTTTCAAACTGGTCTTCATAAGCCGGAAGGCCGGAAGTATGTGTAAGCAGGTGGCGAATAGTAATATTGTCGTAAGGAAAATCAGGGAAGAATTTTTTTACATTGTCGTCATAACTTAATTGCTTTCTTTCTTTGAGGATCATGATGCCCATGGCCGTGAATTGTTTGGAAAGAGAGGCCAGTTCAAAAACAGAGCTGTCATTCAAAGTTCTTTTTGAATTGAAATCGGCATATCCAAGGTCCTGCTTGTAAATAATATTTCCTCCTTTGGCTACCAGTATATTTCCATTGAAACGAAAATAATCATGCTGTCCGGTCATGAATTGGCTCAGCAGCGCGGGGTAATCTTTTTGTGCGATCAACGAAAACGGAAGCAAAAGAAGTAGAATTATTTTTTTCATATCCATAGTTTATTTAAGAAACAGATTTTCCCTGATGAAATTTAACTCAACTTTTATATTCCAATTTGCCAGCTCAGTGGAAACGGGGCAATCGGGATAAGCTGGCGAAGAGAAAGAGCTCCCCACAGAAACACCTAAACCAATATCGATTAAAGCGGCCTTTCCAGCGCTCTTCATAATCAGCTATTTGATTCCGTTCTTTAGCTGACGATTATATTCTTCTGCATCAAAACTGCCGATGGATTCTTGTATAAGTCCATCCTATCAAAATTCCAAACTTCAAATCCACTTACTTTTACTTTATTGCCGGTGCCACCAGCGCCTGTATTTGTACCAGTTAAAGTCCAATGAAATTCTATTCCAGCAGGTTTTGATACTAAACTGTCCATTGCCACAATCATATCCGGGAAAGCATTCATAAAGCCCTGAGCGACTTTTGTAATGGCTGCCCGACCAAGGGCAGGCGAATCGGCATTTACTTTTAATGAACCGTTTGTCGAAAAAAAAGCAGCAACGGCTTCTGGTTTTTGACTACACCAGGCCTCAGCATATTTTTTTCCAAAGCTTAGCAGTTGCTCTTTATCCATTGTATGATTATCTTTTGTTTCCGGATTTGAATTTTCTGATTGGTTTTTGCAGCTCAATATAAGCCCTGTAGATAGTACAAAAAAAGTAAATGCAAATAGTCTTGTTTTCATTCAAATATTGATTTGTGTTCTTGCCTGGATGGCATATCTAAAACATCCCTTTGGTCCATCCGCCATCTACCGCCAATGAAACTCCTGTTATATAGCTTGCTCTTTCACTGGCCAGGAATGCAACAGCTGCAGCAAATTCTTCCGGTTTTCCAAAACGCCCCAGGGGTATTTCGGCTTTCCCTGCTGAGAAAGAAGGACTGTTTTCAATTAATTTTTTCAGCCTGGCGGTTTCAGTATACCCAGGCATCACGTTGTTCACTGTAATATTATACATGCCCAATTCATTGGCCAGCGTTTTGATTAAGCCCACAACAGAAGCCCGGACGGCATTTGACAGGATTAGGTTATTAATGGGTTGTTTTACCGCCATGGACGTGATGGAAATAATGCGGCCCCAACGCTGCGCTTTCATTCCCGGCAAAAAACCATTGATCAGGCCGACGGCACTTGACAGCAGCTGATGATATGCGTTATCCCAATCCTGTTCTTTAAACTCCTCAAGTTTTCCTGCGGGAGGGCCCCCTGTATTGGTGACCAGAATATCTATTTTGCCGTGCACTTGCAATGACTTATGTATGATCTGCTCCCTTTCTGCAGAAAGAGACAGGTCGCCGGCAATGGAAAGCAGTTTCCGATTGGTCTGGTTTTCTAATTCCTGTTCAGTTTTTTCAAGTTGTTCCTTGTTGCGTCCACAAATAATTATTTTCGCTCCTTCCTTTGCCAGTTCAAGTGCAACGCTTTTGCCAAGTCCCTGGCTTGATGCCGCTACAAATGCAATCTTATCTTTTAATCCCAGATCCATAGTTATTTTCTTAGGTAATCATCTGTTTTGTCCAACCAATCCTGGCGGGGAGGCGCCCAGGTATCTATTTCTTCTACTTCCCCAATCATAAGTGCTTCATGCGGAAGATTCGATGGAATCACGACCACATCCCCCGGATGAAGGTCCATGATTTGGTCTTTGTTGTCGCCGAACCAAAAACGCATTTGTCCGGAAATGAGCTGGGTTACCTGTTCATGGACGTGATGATGCAGCGGAACGACAAAACCATTTTTGAATTTCATTTTGGCGATCATCAGTTTTTCTCCTGAAACGATTTGGCGCGACATGGAAGGATTTACTGTCTCGGTTGGAACCGATGCCCAGTTCAGCTTAGTAATCATAACCAGTGAATTTAGTTCGGACAATAGGAGAAAATAGCCAAACTAAGTTATCGTTTTGAATTGATATAATCCAGAATCGGTTGTCCTGGATCTCTGTAGTAGCGGGATGCCGGATCAGTTATTCTCTATTTAAGTCCTAAATGATAGAGATTTCCGGCATTGGTGCGCAAGACCATCGTTGCAATTTCTTCGGCGCGGGAGAGGCTGATTTCATTGCTTCTGATCATTCCAGTAAGTGCGATGGAGAGTGCCTGTCTCCCGGTAGCAGAGCCAATCCATGCACTCAATTCCCAGCCAATGCCAGGGCCGAATGCTACTGCATCTGTACCGAAAAGTATTTTTTCGGGAAACTGTGAAAGCCAATCCCTCAACACTTCAGCCAATTGATCAGGTGGCCAAAACTGTGTAATCAAAGAAATGTCAGCGTACACATTGGGTTTCCAAAGCATGGAACTTGTATGCTTTGAAAATGTGCCACCTCCATGGATAAGCACAAATTTTGTGCTGCGCAATTCCGGATCATTGAACACCGGTTCCAGGAGCAGGGGATCACTGCCTGCTGCAACAAAATAATTGCCGGCACCCGGGAAAGAATGAATATGAACTGCCATGCCCAATCGTCCGGCTTCACGGGCGATATAATAGAATATGAAATCCTGGAGCAACTTGTATTTTTCACGGGAAGGTTCTCCGCCGAGAACATAATGAGCATATACTTCCCGGGCCGCCGCAAAAGTGGATTTTTCGAAATCAAGAGAACGCAGGTAAGCCGCTTCGAATTTCACGGCAATGCAGCCACCTTTTTTTTGCGATTCCAATGTGGCCGTCACTACCTGCGCCAGGTATTCGTCAAGGCTTGCAGGTAATTTTGAGATATGGAGATCCAAAAGATATTTTTTAAGAAGCTGATCTGCCAAAGGAAAAAGTTTCTCACGATCGGGTGTCACTGCAGCTTCAGCTTTTGTAGACAGCGGATACAAAAGCGCATCCACATAACTTGCCCATCTAAAACGAGGAGATGAAAGTCCGGGTCCCATGAATATCCTGTTCCCAACCATCACTTCTATACCAGCCTGGTCGAGGGCCCAGTTGGGGAATTGGTCTCCTTTCTGTTTCATCAGGCGCTGTGCCGTGTCTGCCAGATCCTTTCTTGTTTTCTCGTCCAGGGCTGTGGCTGAATATCCATAAACTGCCCGGGCTGCATCCAGCCAGATTGGACTTTCCGGCCTTACTCTTACGGGAAGTTCGATATTGCCCAATCCATCCAGGGGCAAAGCATCGGAACCCTTGTCATCCGGATCAATCGAGTTTGGATGTGCATGATTATCCACTGCCTTGATCCCGTTTATAAATGCAGCGAGTGCAGTGTCGGTTGATGATGGGTAAGTGTCCTTTTCCCTACTAATAGAAGGAGAAGTATTGCATGATGAGGAACAGATGGTCAGCCAGGCAATAAAAATAAGGATAACAGAAAGTTTCATGTTTTTAGGGATTCTACCGGGTGATCTAATTCTTGCGTTTCACATACATTGCCATTTGCAGTTCCACGGTGGGAAAATCAATATCCTCAGGAACTTGCAGGTGCTGCGTAAAGGTAGGCAGATGAAAATATATTAAGAATGAAGGCTAAATTGTTCAGCCAGGATTGCCCATCAAAGGTAGTTTTAGTTGATTATTGCCCACTTCTCAATTTGTTCACTTTCTCCCTCAGGTCGGCATCTCCAGGGTTTAGCCGGAGGGCTTTCTCATATATGGCTAATGCATTTTTTTTATCTCCATTTCTCAATAGTGCATCTGCATAGGAAACCTGCGACCATTGAGACTCGGGATAATTATCGGCGTTCAACTTGAAAAATTCCAGGGCCTTTCCCATGTTATTCCAATAATTCAAAAAATTCTCCCCATAGGCAATGGTAACGGTTTCAGGCGGCTTCATAGAAAAACCAAATATTTCACTCATATTCTTATAATGGGCTTGCAGGATTTGAACGGTCATATCCTTTGGATTCTGCAATTCGCTGGAGGGGCTAAGCTTAAAAATATAATCCAAGCCATCATAATAGGATTTCAGAAAAACCGAATAGTGCGAATCATTGGGATATCGCACTATGTGATAGGACAAGCCTTTTTGAACCCTGAGATTAAGGAGAGAATCTATTTTTCGAATACTTTCCTGGGCCCACCCCTCATTCGCCGAAGAAAGGAATAAGACATTCTTCCTTTCATCTGAAGCCCTCAGAGAAGAATCTGCAGACCTAAGGTTCGCCATATCGGTGGGACCGAAACTGCTGACGAGGTATGCATTGAAAAACAAAGGCTGTTTAAGAAATACGCGCATCGCAAAATCCGCGGAAGACGAATGCCCGACAATCACCCGATATGGTCTTTGCTTGTAATCTTTTTCTACAAAAGGAAATACTTCTTCATTAACAAAGCGCATAAACAAATTTGCCCCGTTCACGCTATTAAAATCTCGCTCACGGCCATTGGAATTACTGTCAACATAATTCTCAATGCCTACTACATATATCGGTGGAAGCTGCACAAATCGTGTACAGAGCATATTTACAATGCTTGCTACATAATTTAAATATGCTTCCCCGTCAAAAACATATATGATTGGCGCAACGGCATTTGTATATTCCGGAAATACTTCCGGTTTATAAATGGAAATCTTTCTTTTTTCGTTCAGAATTTTGGAAGGAATTGTATAATTCTCAATTATCGGATTTTTCATGACAAAGCGAAGCTGAGCATTTGAAGAAAGCGATATCGCTAAACCAATAGCAAAAAGAATTAAATGCAATTTGAATTGGCGCAGTAGAATGGTTGGTGTTATAGGCATGGTGTCAGTTTTAAGAGTCAACTCCTTGGATATATCCGTTAGAGAAATTCAACCTTTAATCTGGATGGAGCCAAAGCCAATCTATCCATGGTCCTCGTTCAATGGCCTTATTCTAAATCAAAAAATAACAATGGACCAGGTTAAGTCAATTCTTTCAATAATTCTTCCGCCTGCTTCAACACTTTACTGTAAGACTTCATGACCCACTTAGAAAAAAATACCAGAAATATATATCCAAATGTAATGGAGAAAGTCCAAAACCATTTATTGTCAGAAATATCCTTTCCGCCAACAAATTTTGATAGTAAGATGGCCGTGGTAACCAGAAGCAAATAGCTCAAAGTGATATTTATCTGCTGCAGCTTGTGAAATCGAATTTTTTGAGTGGCAAATGATTTGAGGGTTTCTGCATGGGACTTATTCATATCTGCTCCCAACCTGAGCGGCCGAATGCTCATCTGGCTCAAAGCGGATATCGTAATTAAAAGCAATATCGCTGCGATGCCGGTGACTTGCAAGACAACAGAATCTAATTTGCTAAAATTAAACAAAATAAAGACTATGCCAGCAAGGCAAATGAATATGCCGATCATTTCAGGATAGGCAATTTTTTTTAATTTCGAATTGTATTTGGTTTGTGTCATTTGGTCAATTATTGAAGGGTTTAAGTTTTCCTGTTTGTTTACCAGGCTGCTTATAGCCTCCCATTCATTTTTTAAATCTTCAAGTTCCATAATGATTATCTTTTAAAAATTTGTTTCTTTAATTTCTCCTTGATACGCGACAGTCTTGTCCCCACATTACTTGATGAAATGCCGACGATTTCGGCGATCTCATCGTAGTTTTTGTTTTCTAAATAAAGAATGACGATTCCTTTATCCAACAGGTTCAGCTGGTTTAAGTGATGTCTCAGCGTTTTCAATTTCTCGTCCCCATCGTTGGCTTCCGGTTCCTGAATACCCGCATAGTACTCTTCCAGGGGAACAGTTAAAACTTTCCTTTTGGTTATTTTGAAATGATAGATGGCAACATTCATTGCCACCCTGTACATCCAGGTACTCAGACTCGATTTCTGATTAAAGGATTCGAATGATTTCCAAAGGTTGTAAACAATTTCCTGTACCAAATCTTTCCTGTCTTCTGCACTTTCTGTGTAAAGTGAGGCTATTTTGAATATCAGCCCTTCATTGGCTTTAATTGCTTCTATGAATGCCTCCTTATTGCCCACTATAGTTTCAATTTTGATTCTGATGATATATTAGTGTATCAGGTTTACGTAAAATCACAGTTTGAAGAAAAAAAGCAGGGATTTATTTTGTGGATCGAAGATGGATGGTAACAAGTTCAGCCCATAATAGGGAATTCAGCAATTTCAGGCACTAACTGGAAGCTCTGGCGCCAGTTCAAAGGACCTGGTGAAATATGCATTGGTCTTCGTTAAATCGCTTTATTCCGAATTAAAAAAATTCACAAACCAGGACTGGGAAGGGAAACACTTGGTTCTTTCACTTTGGCCTTTTCTTATGGAATCCCGATTAAGGTTTAAGATACTGTATAAACCATTCCACTGCAGGCTGGGAAAACTTTTCGAAGCCAGGTCCCTGATAAGCATCGAAATGACCGCCTTCAACAACGATCAGTTTTTTGGTGGTATTAGCCAATTCAAACATCCTCTTCTCATCCTCTGTTGGCGTGATAATATCACGGCTTGCAATAATCATCAGCATGGGTGTTTTTGAAATCAATTGCACATAAAACCGAGGGCTGTATTCACTATTCCTATCAAGCGATTCAATCGTCATTTGATTTCTCCAGTTTGGAGCTTTTTCTTTTGATGTCTGAGTAAACCAGTCATAAGCTTCTTTTTGCGGAAGAACTGCATATTTTCCTGTTGAGTCCACCATGGGTATATAGTGATTGATGTTTTTTGTGTACTTCTCTATTCTGTTTTGAACTAGCCAATTGGAATTGCTTTCAATTCTTTTTATCATTTGCTCCATGGTTGAGCCTGCATAAGGGACCTGGACCACTACTGCCTTGACCCGTTTATCCAAAGCAGCAACACTAAGTGCATGTGCTCCGCTAAATGAGGTTCCCCAGATACCTATTCGGCTGCTATCAACTCCTCCCTGCAGCGACACCCAGGTTATCGCGTTGCGATAATCTGTAATTTGGTCGGAATAAAATATCTGTCCGCGAGGTTCCCCTTCACTGGCTCCCTGGAACCGGTAATCGAATACCAAAACGATAAAGCCCGCTTGCGCAAACCTTTGGGCAAATCCATCCAGGTTCATCTCCTTTACGCCTGAAATACCATGGGCCATCACAATAGCCGGAAACTTATCGGATTGTTTCAGATTCTTTGGGAAATAAAACCAACCTGAACAATTAAGTCCCTCACTTTTGAAAATAACATCTCTACGCACGATATCCATTCCAAATGCGTGTGCAGAAATGAATAGCATTGCTAACAAAATGACATTTTTTCTGATCGGAGCTGCTTTCGTGATCATATGCATTAACTATTAAATTATATCTTTTCCAAAAGTTCTATCCTATTATTAAAAGGGTCAATAAATGAAAACCTCATTTGGCCGGGAATTTGAATTTCCTCTTTTATAGGTACTCCATGCAGGATCAAATGCTGCCTTGCTTCCTCCAAATTTGATACTTCAAATGAAGGATGTCTTTTTGATTTGTTCATTTCATTCTCTGTTCCGATGTGTAATTGTATGTCTGCCACCTGATACCAAAGTCCACCATTAGGAATCAGTTCTTCAGGTTTGGGAATTTCAGTCAGCCCCACAATCCCAGCATAAAAATGTCTTGCTTCGTTTTCTTTTCCTTTCGGAATGCAAATTTGAACGTGGTCGAGTCTCAGAAATCGGATCATGTTTCCCCATTAATTATTTAAGTGACCGCCATGGTCTCCCTTTGTGATACTAATGCAGTTGAATTGATGCTATCCCTTTCCTTTTAAACCACAGTCATGTGGATAGCAATCAGCCACTTGCCGTTAATGTTTTTGAGTACCAGCAGGTTTCTGCCAACTGCGATTTGTCCGCTATTATTTGCCTGGTATTTACAAACCAACGTTGCTAGGTCACATGAAACATTCACGAATAGGATCTCGACGCTGTCAATATGTCCCCCCATATTCATTCCATTTTGAAAATTAGCAATAAGCTTTTCGCGGCCTATGGCTTCAAGACCTGCTACATGTGAGGATATATACTTTGCATCTTCAGTATATAATGGAACAAGGTTTTGAGCATTCCTGCTATTATAAGCTTCTTTCCATTTTTCTGTGTTCGTCTTAAATTCGGCTAACAGAGTTTGGTCGTTTGATTCGGTCCTGACCTGAGCTTGCGCATTGAACGTCCAAATGAGTGCCAATAGATAAACGGTAAAGAGTTTTAAGCGCTTCATAACCTTAGCATTTAGTCCATTATATAATCAGGCCCCAATGGCCAGGAAAGTAGATCAAAACTGAGACCTGCCCATCATTTTCAAATTTATTTCTGGTCCTTTTCAATTTTCAAATAAGTTCTTGCTACCATGATCAGCCAATAAATATAGCAAATGACTAAAATTCTGTTCGCATAACCATTCAGTCCGATGACGCCATCGGGTAAGGTTTTTGGTGGTTCCGCATCTGGTCCCATGGCAATGCCAGCCTTTTGAAATCCCGAAATCATCAGCACCATAGTGATTGCCATTAACACCAGGCTGATCCAGGTCGAATGGGCCGAAAAAAGGATTTGTGATTTGTATTTCTTCCAATTGTCCTTCCTGACAAGATGATAGCTTACCAGCAATGCCGCAATGGGTACTGATGGTACGCCCAATAAAAATGCAAATCCGTGTAATTTGGTTTTTATGTCAAAAATTCCGCCCATAATTTGTCCAATAAATGAAATACAAATGAATACCATGCCAAGCTTTGCCCACGTGGATGACACAATATTCCAAAGCAAGAAGATTATGAAAAATGAACTTGCAGCCCAAAAAATGAAGAACGTAGTGATAAGCCATTTGTGGTTTCCCAATGCGTACTCACTTATCATACGCCAGGAGGGGTCAAATTCAGGGCTCACAAAATGCAATACCAACAAAGAAAGGAGCGAAATGACTGCGAATGCAATAGCGAGTTTTGCAAAATTCGTTTTGCCAGTTGAATTGTTCATCTCTTTAGATTTATTTCGATAAAAAATGAATTCAATTGTTCATAACAAAGTTTTGTCCCATACAGGAATACCCGCGCCCGCGAAGGGACGCAATTAAATTTTTTTGCACGATAATAACCATTCTCCCAATAATCAATTGCCCGCCCTTTTCAATAAATTAATACCTATGAAATAGGGCATGATAAACGGCAGGGCAGGAATGCATACTATTGAACATGCTGTGGCAATTGGTTCAGGAGTAAAGGTTGAGAATATGGCGGATAAGCAGAACAATAAATTTAATATTATATAGATATTTGAAGACTTTTTGCTGAACCATCCTGCAGATTTCAATGAGGCAGCAAAAGCGCCTATTGCCAGGTAAGTGAGAGCAACCTCAACCACCATGATAAAAACCACTACACTTTTAATGGGTAGAAACCATTCCGGCATTTTGTCGGACCCTGAAGACACGAGTATCCTGAAAGTCTCAAGAAAAAAACTATTGTAGAAGGCCATATTGACAATAAAAAGAGGAGTTGCCACCAAAATGGCCATCAAGCCAAGCCAGGAATAAAAATGCTCACCGGCCTTCTTTATATTTTCTCTTAGGAAGGCAAATCCAAAAGCGATGATCACTCCGCTGATCAGCAGGAAAGAATATCTTACTTGTTGTTCCGTTCCTGTTGCCACATATTCAGCCGGTTCACCAAATGGAGGAGGTCCAAGACCAGCAAGTATGGAGAGCAATATCCATGGAATGATCAGGAGCGATGCAATGAGAACAAGTTGCTTTTGCGTAGCATCTTGTTTTTTGATAGCATGAGCCCCAAGATTCCATGCAGCAAGAACCATCAGGCATGCATTCAGGATTCCCAGGGGCATATATATTTTGTAATTACTGTGACCGAATGCGACTCCGAGAACGATTGTCAGGAAAGGAATGAGCATAAGATATACCTGACTTAGATTTTTTTTGAGTTGACTCGCTTGCATTGTCAAAAATTTTAGGTTGCCTTATTTGATTACTTGTCCTGCCGTTTCAAAAGTCAAAGTTCTTCCAATGGGTTGCTACTAGGAGGGTGGATTGATGTTTCCCCGAATAATCGAATCAGGCCGCATGGGTCAGCGGCGTACTACGAAGCCGAAAAGTCATGTGTAAGTAGAAATTGCCTCGGTCCCCTATGTCGCTCACTTCCAAATTACAAAAGTTGCTTCGTATTATAATTAATGTAATCCGGCTTTCTTATGCAGGCCTAAGTCACAGAGCAAGAATATCTGCAAAAGGTGGGGCCAAGGTATAGCCTTTTGAAAACCTACTCTCCAAGATAAGGGTCTTTAATTTTTTTTGCCTGGTAGCTGATATCCGAAAACCGCACTTCACATTTTTGACCTGTAGGTGATTGTGCCAGGAAACCAACCTGCAAATCTTTGGCATTGTTAAATTGAAGGTGTCTGATTAAGAACCATTTTCTATTGTCGGTTGAGTAATAAAGCGTAATTACATTGTCCGCTTTTGCCACTTTGTAAAACACCTTATTGGTCTTCAATTCAACAGAATTGCAGTCATCTGAAATATCTTTTGTTACCACGCTAACCACCCTTCTTGCTCCGGTATAATCTTTTTCAAAACAGAACTTGATCCAATTCAAACTGTCTTGTTTTAAGATAATCGCGCCGCCGTCCCATTTACTTAAGAAAGAATGTTCAATTGCCGCTGACAGGACAAAATCCGCATCTGGCCTAAATAGCAATTTGGGGGCATTGTCTGTGTTGTAAGTCACATTGGGGTCTCTAAACATATCGGTCTTCTGTCCGGCAACAATTGTCAAAGCATTTCCTTTGATGCTATATTTTAAAGGTGCATTGTCCCAGGTTAATTCATAAGGAATAGAGCTTATTTTCAAGCTTTCTTTGTTTTGCGCTTTGTTTTGCTGGCAGAGTACCAAAGAAAGAATCAGTCCTCCGAACCAGTTTAAAAATATTTTTTTGTTCATTTTCGATGTTTTGAATACCATAATTATTGAATTGGCTCTGGCAAAAGCCAGATATGGCCGGCAGTCCCGATGCTCGGTTGTGATCTTAATGCAATTAATCCGGCGCACACTTAATGGGGACCAGGATGGTCGCCCTTGTTAAATTTACAAAAAAAGACCTGGTATGGGTATTACCTGTCTGTTCAAACATACTGATTCCCTTCGTCAAGAATATTCGACATTAAGTCAAAGAATTATATGGCATTGAAAATAAATGATTCCCTTGCATCCAGAACGTCCAATAATCTTAAAACTTATGACTATGAAAAAGTTCATTCTGGTTTTTGTCATGGTCTCACTGCAGATTGGATTATTTTTTTATGCTGCGTCAGGCCATCCGGGATCAGGAATTGTAGTTGACAATTTCGGGAATGTTTATTTTACATATTCCGGAGTTGGCGTTGTAAAAATCTCTGTTAATGGAATTCTTTCGTTTACTCATCATGCAAAGGATGGACATTGGTTGAGTCTCGATGAGCGAGGCTTTTTTTCCCAAACGCAACCAAAATATTTTGAAAGAATTACTCCCAGTGGAATAAAGCCTGCGCTTATTTACGCTGGTGGAGGATCACCGATTGTTGTGACCACCGATGGATATTTTTATTATTGTGGTGGAGAAAATGGAGACATGCATCCCGGAGCAAAAACACTTATCCGGGAAACACCAGGGGGGCAGCAAACCCTTTTTGCTCCTTTGCTGGAAAGGACATTGAATGAATTCGACGATGGTATTACGGCTTTAAATGCAGGACCAGATGGTTCGCTTTATGTTGCATGTTGGAATTCCATATTGAAAATCACAATGGATGGAAAGATTACAAGCTTGGTTCACCCAGTTGTTGCAATTGATTGCGATGAAGATCCGGCTGATCATAATGAAGCGAATCGAGGAAAGCCACTTTTGAGAGGAATTGCCATTGATTCCAGCGGAACGATTTATCTAGCAGCAACCAGTTGCCATTGTTTATTTGAGCTGACTGCCGACGGAAAAGTTAAGACGATTTTAAGGGCTGAACGTCCATGGTCACCGACCGGCGTAGCTGTTCGGAATGGAGACATATATGTGCTTGAATATACAAATGCAAACGGACCGGCTACTGAACGATGGCTGCCTCGTGTGCGTAAAATCGGAAGGGACGGACAGGTTACCATAATCGCAGATCTTTCCACAGAAATAAAATTAATTAAGAAAAGTAAATTTTCATTTCTGCATAACCAATCTTGCGTTCAACGAACCATTATTGGCGTTGCACAGGAGATAGAATTTCAAATGCCGGAACCAGGATTCGCTTTAAAACAAAGCCTCCTTCTGAGTAGTATAAAATCTGAATCCAATAGCGTGAGGGCCATCAGGAAAATTCGCGCCAATAAGAAGTGATTTAATGAATCAACCAACTTTGATGCCATGAAGCTTCCTATTTTTTAGGACTATCAGGGCTACAAAAGCAACGCTGGAAATTAACAATCCAATATCTTCTTTAATGCCAAGAGAAAATGCGGCTGAAGATCCAATGACAGACCAAATAATCGGAACTATAAGCAATGTGAATGGTATTTTGCTGTTTGTCCACAGCAAAATACCGAATGTAAAGATCGTTGTTGGACAAGGTACACCGAAGGTGGGGGAGGCAGGATAAATATGTCCATTGAAATAACCTATAAGGGGATAAATCACTAAGGCAAACAAGATAAGAAGGCTTCCTGTTATCCCGTAAATACTTGAATTAAGACGAATTGAAATTTCGTTTCTTAGGAAACCAAAATACATGAACAAACCTCCCTGGAGAATGAAGGCTATTCCAAAAGCAAGGGCAGCCTTGTTAATTGATGAAAAATAGATCAGGTGGTAAACAATACCCATCCAGATCCAAAAAAAGGAAAGAATAAGAGAAATGGTTTTATCGGATTTACGTGATTTATTTAGAGATACACGAATGACAAGGAGTGCCAATAAATAAAAAAAGAGTTGTAAGGGCCAAATGCTGGAATTATAATCTTCAAAAACTTTTAGGAATTGTTCAAGTGAAAAAGGAAGTTTCATGTACTTATCGTCTTAATTACTTCCTCAAATTTAGATTTCTGTTAGATTCTAAGGAATGACCAAGGTCAGCCAAAGAGGAAACAAAGATCATCCATATGGAAAAGACAGATATAAATTTCAAACAAGGAATCCGAGTTCCAGCTTCCCCAAACCTATCGAGAAGCCATGCATTCGGCGGGAATAAGCAAAACTTAGTTGTTCCCCATCGGGCCTACCAAATCCTTAAAATTGACTAATATCCTGAATGTAAATACCGGGGTCTCCTTTGAACGCGTGCATGGTTCCTTATCCATGAAGCTTTGCCCTTCGAATTTTGGGGCCACTCACTTTTAACTCTGGCATACCTTTCCCTTCAGTTAATAATTTGAACAGGCTCCCTTCTATATAGTAGCTCCATGCGCTTGAACAACTTTTATAACATTCTATTTTGGGAACTAAACCCTGGTGAGAGAAGTGTATTTGAGTTTTGCCGGCCTTTTCGAAAATTTCGAAACTAATTTTTGTGTTGGTCCATTCCTGTTTGTCTTTAAGAAAATTAAGTTTACTGTCAGTAACAAGCCATACTACTTTCTTGTCAGGTATAAACTCGACTAACTTTTGCGTTGAAATATGGACCTCGCCAAAACGCACTGTAAATTCATCATTTAGTTTTTCCGAACTGCCTTCCAAATACTCTGTCCACCATTTGGTAACACTGTTAATGCATTTGAACGCTTCTTTTGCCGTAGCATCCACGGTAATGCTTATATTATAATCTTGCTTTTTCATTTTCTCTGTTTTCAGTTATAAAATGATTCCATCCATATAAATTCCTTCAAATTCTTTCAAAGCAATGCCTACTCCTGCATTACTACTTATTGATTATCGCATACAGCCGTCTGATGTGTATGCATATTCCCTGCAATGAGAGCCTAGGGCCATCACCATATGGTAGCCATTGCCTTAGCTTCCGCCCTTTCCGACGATTCCTTATGATACTTTGCTTTAATCGGCCCTGACTTCTCCTACGTTTACCATTTCCTCGACGGGGTTCGGCTGGCCCTTCCCTGTGGTGATCAGGCTGAATAGACTTTGCCTAATGTATTTGCTCCAAGCATTAGAACAGATATCGAAACATTCATATTGAGGAACCAAACCCAGGTGAGTGAAGCGGATTTGCGTTTTCTTATTCTTCCAGGAGATTTCAAAACTGATTTTTGTGCCTTTCCATTCGCTTTTGTCTTTAGTGAAATTAAAATAGTTGTCCATAACCTGCCAGACGATTTTCTTGTCAGGAATGAACTTCTATTAATTTCATTTTGCATACATGGACATCTTTGTAATGATATCTAAACTCATCATTGAGTCTGTCTGTACTGCCTTCAATTTCTTCTGACCACCATCCGCGAACATTACTGATGGCATTGAATACTTCTTCCGGGGTTTGCTCTACCAGGAAGGTAGTGGTAAAATCTGATTCAGGCATATTCTTTATGATTTTGGAGATTTTATTTTGTAAATGTATTGTCCAAATCTTACTTTCTTGGGGTGCCAAATAGACATTTTAACGGGTTGATTTGGACAATCCAAATTTCTATCTTTGCCAAAAGAAGTATCAATGAAACATCTTACCATCATCGTTCCGGACGGAGAGAACAACCTAAGCAGTATAGTAGGTGCTTACAAAATATTTACAAGGGCCAATGCATACTGGAAGGAAACTGGCAGAAAAGAATTGTTTAAAATCCAGCTGGCAGGAATTTCAAAACAAGTGGAATTCTATGACGGCTTGTTTACTGTAAAGCCACACACAAACATTTCGACAATAACCAAAACCAATCTCATCATTATTCCTTCTTAAATCATAATTATCAAAAAGCAGTGAAAGGAAACAAATCACTGATTGATTGGATTGAGAAACAATATAAAGATGGTGCTGAAATTGCAAGTATATGCACCGGTGCATTTTTGCTTGCATCATCTGGTTTGCTGGATGGAAAAACTTGCTCTACCCATTGGGCTGCTGCAGATACTTTCAGAATCATGTTTCCAAAAGTGAATTTACAAACCGATCAATTGATTACTGATGAAAATGGAATTTATACGAATGGAGGCGCATATTCATTTCTGAACCTGATGATTTATCTTGTAGAGAAATATTATGACAGGCAAACTGCCATTTTTTGTTCCAAAGTATTTCAGATAGAAATGGACAGACAGAGTCAGTCCGCATTTACCATATTTACGGGCCAGAAGCGCCATGGGGATGAAATGGTGAAAAAGGCTCAGGCATATATTGAAAGCAAACTGGATGAAAAAATTTCAATTGAACATTTATCTTCCAGGTTTTCTGTCGGCAGACGAAACTTTGACAGAAGGTTTATCAAAGCAACCGGAAATACGCCTGTTGAATATTCGCAAAGAGTAAAAATTGAATCGGCTAAAAAAGCATTTGAAACCAGTCGCAAAACAATCAATGAAGTAATGTATGAAGTTGGCTATTCAGATGTAAAGGCTTTTCGTGAAGTTTTTAGAAAAATTACAGGCATGTCGCCGCTAGAATATAAGGGGAGGTATAATAAGGGAGCTGCGGTATGAAGAGGCGGGTTCTTTTCTTTTTGTTTGTTCTCGTTGAATGCCCGGGGGCCCCGGCCTCCTTTGGTTGCTTAACGACAGAAGCAAAGTGATATTTGTCCGGGCCAAGGCAAACCAGATAGCAACAAAATACCGATGCCCATAACCCCCGCCCGGAAAACGGCGGCCAAATTTTTAGAGTTGTTTACTTTTTTCGTCTTACAAGCCAATTACTGAACCTTTGATCAGCTGCCAAAAAAACGATGCCAATCGCCAGCCAGAAAACAGACTTGATCCAGTTATGTGTTTGAAAAGCCTCCAATAGAGCAACTCCAAAAAAAAGAAGAAACACAGTAAAGTTAGTGCCTAACCTAATTTTCTTCATAAAAACTATCATTTTTAGACCATAAGAGAAATAAATCTTTCCACATCATAAAATGCATTGTGCGCAGCAGGAGATGTCTTGGGTTGTATGAGGTCAAAAGCATGATCCGTCTGCGGTAAAATATGCATTACCGTTAGTATTCTTTCCTCTGTCAAACGCTTGTGCAAGAAGCGAGTGGCTTTTACAGGGGCCATCAAGTCGTGCTCGCCATGTATCAGCAAGGTGGGTGGGCAGCCCGAATGAACATGCGTGACTGGAGAGAACAGTGCATATGTTTCAGGACACTCATCCGGATGCCCGCCCAATAGCGGAGCGAAAGCTCCCGCATTTTCAAAGCCTTTATTCATTCCCAGGCGATCATAATCTTTTCCCATTTTTTTAATTATCCAGGCAGGCATTTTAGTAGGGACCGCTTTTTTTGGACTCCCGGGAGTTGAGCGGGTAGTGAGATGTTGGCTGGTATGGTAATACATTGCCTTCAAATCGGCCGGGCCGTAGAGAGAAATCACTGCGCATACGCCCAAGTCTTTCCCTTCCAGTTCCCTGGGTGTAAACTGCGGATTGTTGGAGGTATATGCTGATAACAATGCCAGGTGTCCGCCGGATGAACCGCCACCCAATACAATTCGATTTGGATTTAACTGGTAAGCGGATGCATTTTCTTTTATCCAACCGATTGCCCGTTTTACGTCGTTCACCATTCCCATCATATCCGTTTCAGGAGCAAGCCGATAGGCCAGGTCCATAATCACATGTCCCTGGGCGGCCAAATAACTAAAAAAAGGACGAGTACCTGTGTCTTTGTCGAGAAGATACCATGCGCCGCCATGGAGATAAATAAAAGTCAAACCTGAGCGCATCACATTTTCAGGCGGTTGCCAGAGATCACATAAAAGTTTTCTGCCTGTGCCTGGAATGGTTGAAAATGAAATGTTTTGTTCCATGCGCGGATCTGGAACCTTTGGTAACCTGAATATTCTACGTGTTGGAAGAAAATGACTTTTTAGTTCTGAATAAATGCGGGTTTCCCATTCCAAACCAAAGGCTCTTTCAAAATTGGAAGAAGAATCAGGCGCACTGGTTACCCCGATGATATGGATCAAAAATATTAAAGCATTATAAATGCCAATGATACTGATGAACAGAGAATCTGTAGTAAATCCTACCAGGATGCACAAGAGACCCATTGCAAATAAAAATGGTGACAGTGCGGAAGTATATATCTTTAAAATCCAAAAAGCCGGTGCAGGCCATCGTAGCCGAATTAAAAGCGTAATGCTTACCAGTGCAGAAAAACAAGCGGCAGCGGCAGCAAGGATTTGAATGCATAATCTCAGCATATCCATGATTCTTTTATCTCACAATTATTTTCTGACTTTTTTGAAGATGTAAATCACCAGTCCTCAATAGCAGAATGCCCAGTATAATGATCCATAGCATGAAAGCGCCGATATTGATGCGTTCCCAAACCCCTATCCATGGCGTTGGTTGATTCTCCGCTATCCTGGGACTGTCTATTCCTGTTAAAGTGCCAAATACGATAAATATCACCATGGTCAGTATGGAATAGAGCCGGAACCCCTTTCCAAAGCCAGCTGCTCCGAAGCCAATGATGATCATCATAAGAAGAATAGTAAGGATTCCCAGCGTGATGTGCATGGCATCCGTGAGTGCAAACTCAGCTCCCCGAAGATGCATCGGTGCAAGGGGCCAGGCGAGACTTATGACTCCGTAAATGATAATCAGGTTGGCTAGAATGCTCAGTCGACGGTTTTGATAGGCCGACATCCGCACTCCGAATCCAAAGGCAATAAAAAGCAAAGTGTATAATGCGCCCAATGGAACCCACATCGCCCTGGTTGGTGCCCCGATAGCGGATAGCTCGCTGACTGTTTGTGAAGCAGAGCTATATCCTTCAAACTGCGCGGGCACCAAGATGTTCATTGCAACATATAGTAGCGAAGATAAGATACCACATATGAGCAAGACTTTCCGTATCATTTTGAGATGCTTGACAGTTCATTGCAAAGGAAAATTTGTTAATTAAAATAAATTATGATTTCTGTCATTTGCATATATGATAATTGATACGAAAGGCTCAAATTCGAAAATATTCTTTCGTGGTGGTCTAAATGGTCAATGAGTCACTTACCTGACAAGACCTGTCCGAAGATGAAAAATAGGATTGTTAAGACGCGCATAAGTTTGAAGTGAATCGATTTACCTTTTTTTAGATTCGAAACGATGATATAAAATAGAAAAGCATCTTATTTCTTCTGTTCATTTAATTTAGCTTTGGCAGTTGCAAGAATGTAGTTTTGAATATTGGTAACATCTATTACGCTCAAACGATTTCCAAAATTTGGCATCCCTTTTTCAAGAAAAGCCCCCCGGAGTACAATTTCATTAAAGTTATTATGAACCTGTTTACTGGAATATGCGAGATCTGGCAAAGCGCCACCTCCGCCACCAACACTCCCATGACAGGTACCGCAATATTGAAAATATAGGTTGCCGCCGGCTGACAATTCTTTTTTGTCATTTGGAAAGGAAAGATCGATCAGTTTCTTTTCTTCATTCTTTGCAAATGCGGGCATCGGCGCATTGCCATCTACTGCAAATGTGTAAATCGTTCCCGGGTGGATCTGGTCAGTGAATTTGGAACGGATACCTGCCACCCCGCCCCATCCGGCAACAATGCTTACGTATTGCTTGCCGTCTGCTTCATAGCTCACAGGCGTACCGATAATGCCTGACCCAATATTAATCTCCCATAATTGTTTTCCTGTGACTGCATCGAGAGCAGTAAACCTTCCATCGGCGGTGCCTTCAAAAACCAAACCTGTTGTAGTGGACATCACTCCTCCATTCCATAACCCTTGTAGCGGTATTCTCCATATTTCCTTCTGCTGTACCGGATCCCATGCGACAAGTCTTTCGATAGAAACTCCTTTGGGAGCATCAGAATCCATCCGCATCGGTTTTGATGGATCAACCAGCGTGGCAGTATTCCATCCAGTGCCCGACCCAAAACCAGAAGGTTGATTATGCCGCCAGTTTGGGTCGTTACCATATACATTCGACAGATCCCTAACGGTAAAGTATACCAGCTTTGTCTGCGGATTGTAGGACATAGGTTGCCAATTGTGAGCACCCAGCGGATGCGGGTACACTTCAGTGTTTTGATTGATATACCTGGAAAAATCATTTTCAACAGGCCTGCCGGTTGTGGTGTCGATATTCTTTGCCCAGTTGACATATGTATAAGGTTTGGCAGAAATCAATTTTCCGTTCGTTCTGTCAACCACATAAAAGAATCCATTCTTTGGGGCTTGCATGATTACTTTTTTCTTCTCCCCCTTTATGTCCATATCTGCCAGTATCATAGGCTGCGTGGCCGTATAATCCCATGTATCGCCCGGTGTGGTCTGATAGTACCAGGCCAATTTGCCATTGGAGGGATTTATCGCAACAATAGAAGCCAGATATAGATTATCGCCTCCGGCAGGGCTTCTGTATTGCCTGTTCCAGGGTCCGCCATTTCCGGTGCCGATATATAGAAGTTTTAGTTCGGGATCATAGGCCATAGCATCCCATGCTGTGCCACCGCCCCCATAGTTCCACCACTGCCCGTTCCAGGTCTTGGCCGCTGCTACCATGGCTTCCGATTCAAATGTTTTGGAAGGATCGCCGGGTACGGTGTAGAATCGCCATGACTCTTTTCCCGTCAACGCATCATAGGCAGTTACATATCCCCGAACGCCATAATCAGCGCCGCCATTTCCGATAATTACATTCCCTTCAACTATGCGAGGAGCACCTGTAATGGTATAAGGTTTGGTTGTATCCACCGTCTGAACAGTCCATAAGGAATTGCCCGTTCCTGCATCCAGTGCAATCAGCCTTCCGTCCAAACTGCCCACAAATATCATCCCTTTGTAAAGTGCTACACCCCGGTTCACCACATCGCAGCAGGCTTTTTGACCATAGTAGCGTGGAACCTTAGGATCATAGGTCCAGAGCAGTTGTCCTTTGCGGGTATCAATAGCAAAGACCACACTCCAGGGCCCCGAAACATACATGATTCCATCGACAACAAGTGGTGTGGCTTCAATACCTCTTGTAGTACCGAGGTTTAAGCTCCATGACAATCCTAACCGCTTCACATTGTCCTTCGTAATTTGCTGGAGAGGGCTATAATGGTCTTCGTAATAATTTCTGCCATAAGACAACCAATCTCCCGGTGTCTTATCTGCATTGGCAAGACGATTATCATCTATCTGTGAAGTTACTTTACTGATATGCGAAATGCTTCCGGGCTCGGACTGTTTACAGCAGACCATTAACATAGTTGCCGCGCAGAGAGCTAAGAGGTTGTTTGGGCAGTTCATGTTCCGGTAAATTAAAAGTGAAAAAGATATTCAAATATCCCGAGTAATAATAAATTATTTCTATACTTTCCATCACTCAACACCCGACTTCATGTCGACATGCCTTTTAACAAGGATGGCAAAGGGCAAGCTTGCCTCTATTGGCAGTTGAAAAGTCATATCCCGGGGTTCAAGGCTCTTGCAAATTGTATTATATCGTTTGCTAATAAGTCAGGTTGTTCCATAGCCGCAAAATGCCCGCCTTTTGGAAACTCCGTCCAATGTTGAATATTATAACCCCTTTCTATGAACTTTCTCGTCGGGAATGGTTCTTCCTTATGAAATCTTGCAATACCCACAGGAGTCTTTACAAAATCATTTTTTGAAAAATGCAAAGGCACCTGACCATTTTCATTGTAAAGCCTGATGGAAGAATGGATGGTCTCGGTATACCAGTACAAGCTGACATTTGAAAGCAATTCATCTTTTGTAAATACAGATTCGATGTTTCCATTGCAATCGCTCCAGCCATAAAATTTTTCAACAATCCAGGCACAGAGTCCAACTGGCGAGTCATTCAATGCATGCGCAAGCGTGAGAGGTTTTGTACGGTGTTGATGTGAATACGCTCCCTCCCTTGTATACCAATCCGATGCATTTTTTTGAGATAGCACTTCTTCTTCGGTCAACTTATCCTTTTCAGATAAAAAGGGAAAATAGGAACCTGGTATATAATTGAGGTGTAAACCGAGTAGGTTCTCTGGATGTTTCAAAGCCAAGGCAGTACTGATGGCTGCTCCGAAATCGCCACCCTGGACTAATACTTTTACGTATCCAAGTTCCTTAATCAACTTACACCATAAATCTCCTATAAACCAAAGATTACAACCCGGGATATTCATTTTTTGAGAGAAGCCAAACCCCGGAATAGATGGAATGATTAAATCAAAAGAGAATTCAGGGTTTGTTGTAAGAGGAAGAATAAGCTTATTCATTTCCAAGAATGAACCTGGCCAACCATGTGTGATGATAAGCGGTACTGATTTTTTCCCTTTTCCTTTAATATGCAAAAAATGAATTTTAGTCCCGTCAATTTCTGCTATGTAGTTGGGGTATTGGTTAATTTCATCTTCGACCTTTCTCCAGTCAAACTTTTTCAACCAATAATCAGCAAGTTCCCTGATATATGAAAGACTGGCGCCATATTGCCAAGCTGAGCCTTTAATTTCATCCGTCCATCGGGTTTGCCTTAACCGTGATTGCAGGTCATCCATAGCAGATTGCGAAATATGGCATTTAAATTCAGTAATCATCTGTTGACTATTCTCTGGTTTTAATTGTCTTCAAAAGCTGAATCAATTGAAGCCGTTAATTACCTTTCAATTATTTTTTTCATTAACTCCAGTGTCGCATCCCAATTTTTAGCTGTATGTTCATACATAGCATCAGTTGGAAAATTGCTTTGTGTTAATGTCAACACAGTTGCGTTGGCAATCCGTGATAATTCAAATGTTATAACAGAATAATTTTCGGGGCTGTCGGGCAAACCTGAAAATCCACTCCAATAGTTGTATTCAAAAACTTTTTCAAAGTCAAATCTTAGGATAGTCCCTTTGTCTGCATAGTCAGTCCCCTGCCAATTGCCCGTAAAGAGAATGGAAGTTCCAACTTTCCAGTCAGAAATAACTTTTGTCCCGAATAACCATTCTTTGATCAGGTCTGGCTTTGTCAAAGCCTTCCAAACTTCTGAAGTCGGCGCGCTGATATGGATTGTCTTTCTTAAGATTTTGTCGGTTGCCATTTTTCTTTAGTTATGGTTCATTATTATCAGTAGAATTTCAGTTTGATCTTGTCTTTCACATTGCCTGACAACGTTAAGTTTACGCGCTCACAGAATTCATTAGTTTAAGGGGTGCCGGAGTCCTGCCATCCAGGCTTCAGAGCAGATGGAAATGCCTACATAACACCTTCAGGAATCTTTTCCTAAATTATAGATTTGAACGCCTAAATCTATTTCAACTCTTGATCATTGTCAGCATCATTTTAAATTTCCCGATCGCTTTAAGTGAATGAGGAATATTTGCAGGGAGAATAATACTTTCCCCTGTTCGCAGATTGAAAGTAGCGCCTTCAATAGTAATTTCAGCATTGCCATCCAGCAATTGAACAAGAGCTTCATGCGGTGAACTATGTTCGGCCAACCCTTCACCCTTGTCAAATGCAAATAAAGTGATATTACCTGTCGGCTTCTTTAAAATCGTTTTGCTTACTACTGAACCCCCGGCATATTCAATGCTTTCTCCAGGCACAAATGCACTTGCTATTTCAATTTTATTGCTCATAGTATTTTTTTCAAAATTCGGCAAGAATAGTCAAAGCAAAAATGATTATGATCATAATTGAAATTGGATGTTTTCAAGGTCATAGGATAATTGCAGCGAACAAGCGTCACATGGCGATGTTGGGCGTGAGTGACTTTTCCACCCTATGCCAAGCGCCGTTCACGGCTACATGTTCAACGAAAATTTATTTTTCTTCCAAAAAGGCAATCATGTAACCGTCCGGATCTGCCACATAAAATTCTTTTCCATAATCCATTTCTCGCAATGGCTGTATGAACTCAACCGATTTGCCTGATATTTCCTCATATAAATCTTCAATTCCTTCCACTGAAAACACAATATCAAGGTCTTCGTTATTTTTTCGATTTTTTCTTTCCTCAATTGAAACTTTTCCTCGTTTAAGATGAATAGAAAAACCGTTCTTATTAATGCCTGAATAGAAATCTCCATACTGGAAATCCACATCAAACCCCAACTTTTTTGTATAAAATTCAATAGAACGGCCGATGTCTGCCACAAGAAGCTGTGGACTCATTTTTTTAATCCTCGAATAGGAAATATTGTCCATAAAGGCAATTTATGGGGTCATCATGGAAAAAGTGTCAAATGCAAGCACAAAAATTGAGATTTGTTCCGTCTGGTAATACATTGGCAATTATTGTCAGAGCGAGTCTTTGCTGCTTTATGGTCCTCCTATTTTCTCTTCCAAGTTATATTAGATAAAATATGCTGTAAATCATTCCCAAATTAAATGCAGCATGACAAGTTATTGCTCCTAAAATTGAACCCGACTGTTTTTTGAAGAAGAAAAACAATATACTCACTAAAAACATACTTAGCACCCAAATGATGGTGGGTATGGTGAAGAAATCCCAGGTATTATTGACGAATACCAACCCGAAATGTGAAATATGAGTAAAAGCAAATGCTGCACTGTCAATGACCGATGCCTTTTTATCTCCAACTGATTTTTCAAAACTTGAATGTACGATCCCTCTAAAAAATAATTCTTCACCGATCGGGCTGAACGTCATACCTGTAATTGCCATTATTGCAAATAATATTTTCTTGTCATTTGGATTTATTCCTGCTGGAATTTTATATGACTTTCCAATATAGTTATACCAATTTTCGTAAGAATTTCCATACAGGGTTTGTCCCAAATAATAAAGCAGCAAACTTGCAGCCAATCCGGAAACAATAGAAATTAAAAACCAATTGTATCTTTTTGGCTTTGTTATTCCTATTTTTTTTCGCCCATATTTGCTCAAAAAAATAAATGGTGCAATGGCAGAAATGGTCATGATCAGCCCAATGGAACTGTAGTTTCCCGAAGCATTTGCATTAAGTACCAATATAAACCGTGGAATACAAACCAGGAAAATTAGAAAAAGTCCGAATTTCCAATTAAAACTAAAAATTCCATTCCAAAAAGGCCTTAGTTCATTGTTTATATGATTGTCAAAGTCTTCCTGTTCCATGATAGTTGTGAATCTGAGAAATTGCCACTAAGGACCAGGCCCTTGAGCAGGTATGCAATATATATTCAGGTCGTACACAAAAGCTGATGATTCAAATGTCCCTTTTGAAGTTAAGCCTCAAAATTGAATGATGACTGTTCAGTCCGAACCACACTGTGGATTTGCTAATTGTTGATTGTAAATCCACGCCCGCCTGAACTCCGTAAGCGCGGGCGCCAAGCCACGCTTGCGCAAGAGCACTCGGAAGTGGCAGTTTATAACCGCTAAAATGCTCTATTCCTTTTCCACCAGTGATAAATAAATCCAAAGCGCCCACAAAGCAACGCTAATAATCAATGCAGTATATGGAAACCAAATCGCCAGCAGGGTGGAAGATGTGTAAATAATTACGGCAAAGCGGTTGCTTGTTTTCAATTTATTATACTCTTCAGGGGAAAAGGCATCATTTAGTAATCGCTTTGGTTTGGTAATAGAGCGAATAAATAAAAACCAGGCCAGTGAATTTACAATAGCTGCCATGCCATAAAATACAATGGCAGGCATGGCATATTCCGTGTTTATATATTCTGCCAGGAGGGCGGTTGGGAATGGGAAAAATACAATGGTGAGCAGCAAAAAACCATTGGTATATAAAAATGGACGGGATGTTTTATCCATGTGGTTAAATGTATTGTGATGCAAAATCCACTGAATCAGAATGCCGCCAAATGAATATAAGAAAGCAAAGTATGAAGGCCATAAATGAACAAGCGCTCTAACCAGGTCATTAACTGAATGAATAGATTCAATAGGCGGAACCTTTATTTCAAGGATTAAAAGTGTAATGGCAATGGCAAATACGCCATCACTAAACATCTCAACCCGGGCAAGCGATTTGTTTCCTGTTATCATATGATTGGCAAAAAAGATGAACGAATCTCAAATTGCAGCTAACGGCATTAATGGCTCGGTGATGGATGGGTCAAATACCATGTCAAGCCAGCATTGGAAGCCAAATATTACTGCCTAAGATGAAGATAACAACAAAAACTAAATTGGATAAAGTCAGGCCGGAAGGATTGCTAATTTTGATTTGGGGCTGAATCTTATTCCACCAGGCTCATTTTCGGCAAAGCGGGTTTGACATTTGCCCGTGGTCACTTCGGATGATTTACTTCATCTGTTCAGTTTTATGGTAGCCATTGGCCTTCTTGAAAATGATCCGTTTTATCGCCGACTATTGTACTGACTTATTTTCTTTAATTACAAAACCCCAATGCTCGGCCATCTTGCCCTCTTTATATCTTGTCACATCTACCCCTTTTTCGTCAATTTTTGTTCCTGCTCCCCCCATCATAGCGTCAGTAGCCGTTCCTGTTACGTGAGCAAGCGCAATTACGTAATCTTCATTAGCCGCATCAGCAATAATTTCGACTTTAAGATTTTTTATATGATTGTGAAAGTCTGCATACGCATTTAGAATACTATCCGCCCCCTTAACATTCATTCCATCCGATGGATAGTGGTCAACTGCATCACTTAATATTAGACTTTTAACCTTCGAAATATCACCGGTTTCAAACACTTTAAAAAATGTTCGGTTGACAGCTAAATTGTTTTCATTTTTGGAATTGTCCGCAGAAACTCCACCTGCGGGTAGAGAATCTTTGCAGGAAATAGAGAGAAAAAGCATTGCTATTGGTATTGAATAAAGTAAACTTTTCATGAAGAAGGAAATTTGGTGAGACGAATTTATTTTAGATATTTTTTATTCTTACGATGGTCTATCCTGCCTGCTTCTAGGGGGGCTTCATTTGTGAATATAGTGAGATAATATAGAACAGAACCCAACGAGGAGCGTCCCTCGGGTTTATAGGTCCGACCTCGTCGGAACTTGGGCCTGCATATTTCGCCTGCCTTTGACCGGCTTTTCACATTTGAATTGCAGAATTGCTTTCTTAGGGAAATTGCTGCGCAAATAAGCATAGAGTTCCAGTCACAGACAGGAAAAATGATCGGCATGCAAAATTCAGACCCTTAGCGAGCCACGGAATGCCCTGGCGGCATAATAGGATTCTGCACCGTTGTGATACACGAAAACAGTGCCATAGCGGCGATCACAAAAGAGGGCGCCACCGAGTTTTCTGATATCAGCAGGTGTTATTATCCAGCTCGAAGTTTTGGTATCGAAATTTCCAAGTTGCTGCAGCTCGCGATATTGTTCTTCCGTTAAAAGCCCAATACCCATGGCAGCAGCCATATCCATTGCGCTATTTTCCGGTTTATTCTCTTTCCTTGAATCCAGCGCTTTACGGTCATAACAAAGACTTCTGCGGCCTTTAGGACTTTCCGCTGAACAATCATAAAAAATGTATTCACCCGTCTTTTTATCATGACCAACAACATCCGGTTCACCACCGGTTCTTTCCATTTCATTGAGTGACCACAGTTTTTCAGTATTAGCTTCCAGCTTTGCTTGTACTTTAGGCCATTCAAGACCTTTATGGCGGTTCATGTTCTTCTCAAAACGGGCTTTTAATGTGTTGAGTAGTTCTTCACGTTGTTTTGGCGACAATTCCTTTTTCATCCTATTTATTTAATGATTAACTCAATTGATTTTTCTATCGGCAGGCCCGGATACCATGATAACACCGTCAGGATTAATAATATCAAAGAATGACTATTTCATTGCTAATCATTAAGTCCCTTTCCTTTGAGAATTTGCCTCATAGATTTTTCAACCCTTGACTCCCGGGTTTTGGATTGTTTGGGCTGAGAAAAATAAAAAATATATGCTCTTTGCCTTCCCGGCGTCAATGCCTCAAAAGCGGTTTTCAAGGCAGGGATTTCACTTAATTTCTTTTGAAATTCTTCAGGAATGATGAAATCTGCAGTCTTTTTGAAATTCACTTTCAATCCAGCTCTTTCCACTTCAATGGCTTCATAGATATAGGCTTTCAGGACGGGTTTCATCTTAACTATTTCCCGAACATGGGTGAACCGAATCTGACGCGCCGACTGCACATTCTTAGTTTGTTGGATTAGGATACCATTGTCATCATTTAACAAAGCCCCTTTGAAAAACAAAAGCGCACAGTACTCTTTAAAGACATGTATTAAAACGATATTCGCTTTCTCAAATGTGTAACAAGGAGTACCCCACTTCAATTCTTCCGAAAGCCCACAGTCAAGAACGATTGTTCTCAATTTCCTGATTTCTTCCTGCCACTTATTGACCTTATTAAAATAAAAATCAACCTTAGGATTCATTCTATTCATTTATTGATTAATTGAAATAATTTTTCTATTCGCAGGTCTGAAATACCATGACAAAATAATAAAAACTGTCTGCATAAAAGGCCCGATAATTCCCTTTATGCTATTATCACCGCTAGCCAAATGCGATACAAAGGCCCCCGTCATAACAAAAAATAAACCTGCATAAGCCCATTCTTTAGCAAGTTTAAATCCCGGAATTAAAATAACGATGACTCCCAAGTACTTTCCACACACCAATGATGTATAAGAAATATAATGGATAACCTAAAGGAACAATGATATCAACCATCTCCTTCGCATGAAATATTTGCGCCAGGCCGCTTCCCAACATGCCAAAAGACATTAAACCAGTTGTAACCCAATAGATAGTTAATTTTTTCTTTTCCATGGTATGTTATTTTAATTTGCTAACGAATGTCTTGCAATCGGTTATGTGCCATATTGATGCCCTGGGCAAAGGGTAATTGCAGCATTTGGTCTCTGAGTGCACCTGATTTATATACTACATGCATATTGAGTTTGCTTCTGTCTTCTGTAAGTTTTTCAAATTCCAGGAATTCAAGCTGGACGCCAAAGGGCGCATTCTCCATTTCAAATGTCCTTATGATTTTCTGGTTCGGACTAAACTCATGGATTACCCCATTGGCCCGAAATACCACATTTCCTTTAGCATCCTTTGTTTCAAATTGCCAACTGCCGTGCTTTTTATTTTCAAGTTTCAGCACTTTCGTTCCCATCCATTGCTCCACAATTTCTGGTTCTTCATAGGCTTTAAAAAGCAATTCCAATGGCAAATCAAATTCCCTTGTAATCAATAAATCCTGTTTGCCGTCTTCGGCATTGATTTTTGTTTTTTGTTCCATGTTATTTGCTTTTATATTTTTTCATTATTGTTTCTAATTTGTTGAATCGGTCATCCCACATTTTGCGGAATGGTTCAATAAAGTCGGCTACTTCTTTCATTTTTTTTGCATTGATATGATAATAGATTTCCCTGCCGTTTTGCTCTTGTTTAAGCAATTCACACTCAGTGAGTATTTGAAGGTGTTTTGAAACGGTGGGTCTGGCAGTGTCAAAGTTTGCAGCGATGGCTCCGGCAGTCAGGGACTGCGAAGCAACCAGGAGGAGGATAGCCCTTCTTGTCGGGTCTGCGATGGCTTGAAATACGTCTCGTCTTAAATTCATTGTGTAGCTATTTGACTACAAATATATATGTAGTTATTTAACTACGCAAATTATTTTTGCACTAATTCTAATGGATGATTTTACGTCCCCTTGGGGGCAAGTCTGACTTATTGTAAGTCGTTATTTTCCAAATGTCAACGAAAGTCTGTCCCACGAAAGTTGGTTGCGAGATATTATACTGTTGAAGTTCGATTTTGTCTGCCTATAAAACGATCTGTCAGCGGACAGTACGCCGATCACTTTATCGGTATACGGCTTGGGGTCGTTTAGCCTCGCTGCCAAAGGTTCGGGGCTTGGCGTAGTGGCGGCATTTTTTTACTGCAGTTGATACAAAGCACCAAAGCCAAAATTCAGCCATTCCTTTCATATGATGCAATTCACCCACCTCCTACCAAAGCTTGATATGTGCTGCTTTTCTTTCAGTCGTTTGGATAAGCTAACGAAATTGTCGTGTCTTGTTGCTGAATAGCTGTCAATTCAATACTTGATTTCCACAATTCGGCCTGATAGGCTTTGTTGTATGAATCGATAGAGGATTTGGTTACTTTTCCGTCTGAATAATAAATTCCGTTTAACTGTCTTAGCTCTTTGCTAAAAGCAAGATTTGCCAATCTACTTCCTGATGTTGCAGGGGAATTGGTGTTTTTGCGGAAAAATCTCATTATTGGCATTATATTATTCCAGGCGAAGCGAAGTAGTGCAGGATAACTTTTCGCAAGTCCTGTGCCTGGCGTTAATCCCGGGTCAAAGGCGTTTACCCGAATGCTTTTGTCAGCCAATTTTTCCTGCAGAACGTAAGTTGTCAATACGTTGCATAGTTTTGAAGTTGAATATCGCCTTTGACCAACGATGCTTTCTTTTTCTGAAGTTTCTATCGTGAAAGCCAATTCTTTTCCTGTTGTGAATACCGGTGGTTCAATGGCTGTTTTCGCTGCCGGGTCGTGGGTGTCGCTGGCTGTAAATGTTATACTTCCGTTGTTTTCAATGTAGGGCAACAATAATAACGTCAAATAGAATCCCCCTAAATGATTTGTTCCAAAAGTAATTTCAAAGCCGTCCTTCGTATAGGCTGTCTTGCTGATGTTCTGCAATCCTGCATTGTTAACCAATGCTGTGATGGCCCGGCCTGGTAATTTTAAGAACGCTTTTTTAAAATCTCTGACCGATTGTAAAGAAGCCAAATCCAACGGCAAACAGATTAAGTTATTATGGTTTGTCTTTTGCTTGATCTTTTGAACGGCTTCATTGCCTGCACGAATATTTCTGCAGGCTAAAATAATTAGGTCATTAGGTGCAAGTTTTGCCATTTGCACTGCACATTCAAATCCTATTCCGCTATTCCCTCCAGTAATGATGATTGATTTCATTTTTTTTCATATTGATTAACGATGCAAAAGTGGGTCGTTAAAAAATGAAATCATTTGCCAAATGGCAAAAAGCGTTTTAGCGTATGTTTTTTCTTATCCGGCTCAAAGAAGATTGCGTGATGCCTAGATAAGAAGCTAAATACGACAAAGGGATCCTGTTGGCAAGTGTGGGAAATTGTGTAAAGAAGCTAAGATAACGCTCGGTTGCGTCTTCTGCCATCATCGCGCTTATCTTATTGACTTTTTCTATTAAAGCCTTGTTTAAGTATTTTATTGATGAGGTCGTCCCAAATAAGAATGGTCATTGACAACTCTTTCATCGCTTCTTTTGAAAAAACGATGAATTTGCAATCAGCAATTGCTTGTATATATCCTGAAGAAGGAATGTTTTGATTGTAGCTGTTTATGTCCACTATAAGATTATTTTCGTCAATGAAATACTTGGTAATTTCATCGCCTTTGTTGTTGTAATAGCAAATTCTAACAATGCCCTCTGTTAAAAAAGCAACTTCACGGGGAATTTTTCCTGCCTCTTGAAAGTATTCATCTTTTTTAATTTCCTTGAAAATCGCCTTGCTTCTTATTAAATCAATCTGTTGCTCATTCAATTGTGCAAATTGAAGAAGATATTGTATAAAGCTTTCCATTGGCGCAACTTAGGAAATTTCTTTAAGTCCGTATTTGTCAAATGACAAAAAGCGTTCTTTCGAGGCAGGCTTTAAAGTAGCTCATAAACGAAAAGTATTTGCGGTGGCGGGATATTCATTGAACGTCCAGCCGCTACAAATGCCGCTTGAAAATATTCCTGCCTTAGAAAATTAATTTTAAACTTGTTTTTCTCATAGAATGCGCCAATACGGGAGCTCCCTATTTATCTTCGCTCATGTTTGCTATTCTCAGAGATTCAAAAAGTTTTAGAAAGGGCAGTTGCAGCAAAAGAAGAATTTTACTTGCTAAATTCCGCCATCTTTTTTGCGATGTGATCCAATACTATGTCGAGTTCTTTTTCAGGGCTAAAATCTAAAAACTTCATGTCTTTTGTTACAACGGCGGTGTGCCCCGGCGGCATATAAAAAACATCGCCAGCGGTTAATCTTTCTTCTTTTCCGTCATCATATTTAACGAGCAACTCACCTTCAACCATGTATCCCCAGTGCGGGCACTGGCAGCTATTATTTGTTAGTCCCAGTAATAATGGTGCGAAATCTGTACCTGCTGGAAGTTCGTTGAAACCAACGGTCATTCCTCCATAACCCTTCAGGTTTCTCATTATTGTACCGGGAGCTTCCATCGCTACCGGAATTTCTTCTTTTTTAATTTTCATGTGATTTTAATTTATAGGTTTGTAATTAGGAGCAGAGTTTAGGGCCAGAGGAGTTATTGCAACCAAAGAACTATTGCACTGCTGTTATACCATACCGCACAACGGTCAGGGCTTCCTGCACACCTGGAACCGCTCCTGAATAAAGATATAAAAGTACAAGCCAACTGTAAGCTCTCCTATTTTCGGGCCACCTGTAATTAAAATTTTCTAGTTTTTAGTTTTTTAGGGAGACAGATTTTTGATATTTAAATGGCGGTTCAAAGCCAATCGCTTCATCTGTTTCCTGTGGGTCTCTTACTAAATAATTTCAGTTTTATTCTAATATACTGCTGCAAGAGATTAGGGTAAATATTATAGGCTATATTGGTCAGCAGAATAATAAAGGCCCAACTTAAATTGCCTTTCACAAGGGCATAAAGGGAGCTCAAACTAAAGAAGATAAAAAGGATCATATGGAATTTCTCGAATACATAGGTTTGATAAATGAGAGTGGAAATTGATTTTTCCTTTTTTATAACCACTTTGTATCCCGGAAATTTTCTTTTCATCAATGCATTGACGATGGCACCATTTTGAGCCAATTTGTTGATCATATGCACTCCCAGCTTCCTATATATCATGGTCGTCCTTCCTATTTGAATCCTGTCAAGAAAAGAATTTTTTAGAAAGGCAGGAACCAAACTTAACACGAGAAAAAGATAAACGGTCCCGGTGTTGATTAAGGTAAAGCAAAAGATGGTAATTGGGGTCAGATTGATGATGGACCAAACCAGGTTTGGTATCATATTATAAAAAGCCAGGGTTGTTTTTATCTTAATTAAATTGTTTCTTCCAGCCATTTTTAACCTGACTTAAATTTAAAATCGGTAGCCGGCTGAGCACCAGAAAGAATCAAATATCGCATCAGGCCGGGCAACAATATCCAGATGCAGGCTAAGATACAACCGCTCCATAGAATTCCCGCTTAAGGCGGGCGGCCTGTCTAACGAGCAAGTCATCCCGTATTATGCGGTACAAGCTACAACAATGTCGGATAGAATTTCTGAAGCCGATACCTTCATTAAAACCTGTGGTTCTCGTTGGATTGTCGTATTTCGGATACCTTAAAATTCTCAAACAGGACCTGGAAATGTGCTGAGTGCAGCCAATTTACAAATGTTGATCAGGACTAAAAATGGGAAAACCCGGGTCCCTTGGTTGATGGAATTACTTCTATTAGATCCTTCTTATTTCTTTATGCCCTTAAATAGCGCATAGATTGCCATCGCGTGACCATGTCCCAGATCGAAATCCTCCTTAAGCCACTTCACAATTTCTCCGGCCTTCACTTCCTCTTTCATTTTCCCGTTTCGGAGAAAACCTTTTTTTGTTGCCAATTTTTTGAAGTCTTCAGGCCCATGGCCTGTTTTTGCTTTGATATTGTCTATATATGCCTGGAATGACATAGTGAAGAATTTTAGTATTGGCTTCCGACTATGGGATGTCTGAGCACTGGTTTTTTCTGGCCTCACGGGAGTTGAACCCGCGACCTTCCCGACCTGAGGTCGGGATGCTCTGATCGCAACTGATTTTTTTCTCCTGAGCCTCCCACGGGAGTTGAACCCGCGACCTTCCCGACCTGAGGTCGGGATGCTCTGATCGCAACTGGTTTTTTTCTCTGAGCCTCCCACGGGAGTTGAACCCGCGACCTTCCCGACCTGAGGTCGGGATGCTCTGATCGCAACTGATTTTTTTCTCCTGAGCCTCCCACGGGAGTTGAACCCGCGACCTGCTGATTACGAATCAGCTGCTCTGGCCAACTGAGCTAAGGAGGCATTCACGCGGCATTCTTTCCATGCTGCCGGCCGCCAAAAATAAAGATTTCCACCCGATGCTTTGCAAGCCCGGTCTTTGTATCTTCCATGCCTTCAATTTTTTTTATGCGGAAATGCATTGTCATGCTGCTTCTCTTCGCCGGCTCCCTGCAGGCACAGGATATCTCTATCACCAGAGGCTGGAGATTCAAAACAGGTGATCAGCCGGAATGGGCCAGCCCGATGTTCAACGACGCTGACTGGACTCCCATTCAAGTCGGGAAAACCTGGGAGAACCAGGGATTTGACCACTATGACGGATTTGCATGGTACCGCCTGCATGTGGTGATTCCTTCTTCGATCAAAGAAAAATCATTTCTGAAAGAAAAACTGGTATTCGATCTTGGAAAGATTGACGACGGGGATGAGGTCTATTTCAACGGATCGCTGATCGGAGAAAATGCAAACAAAGGCACTGGTATTAAAAACGGACCCTACAATGAACAACGCTCCTATTCCATTCCCCTCAATGATCCCAGGATTCTGTGGGACAAAGAAAATGTCATTACCGTCAGAGTTTGGGATCAAGGCGGCGATGGCGGCATGTACGGAGGTGTTTATGGCATCAGCGTCCTCGACCTGATCCATTATGCCGAGCTCGATGCGCAAGGCAATCATTTCAATTTCCCTGGCCCGCATCAGATCTCCAAAAAAATAACCCTGCGGTCAACGAATGACAAATATGATTTCACTGGCAAACTCCAAATCATGATCATCGATCCGGTTAGTACCAAAAGAGTGTTTACACAGACGCTTGGAGTGGATTTTGCAAAAGAGCGACCATTCGAATATGTCTATACCGCTACATTGCCAGAAAATAAATCCTACGAGGCGAGCTATTCATTCAAGGAAGACCGAACATCAAAGGAAATTCTTGTCCATGAGGGACTGCCATTTATCCTGACGCCTCCTGCCGCACCAAAACCAAAAATCAATGGTGCTTCAATCTACGGCGTGCGGCCAGGATCTCCTTTTCTTTACCGGATTGCGGCCACCGGACAAAAACCGCTGGCCTATGCAGTAGACTACCTGCCCGCCGGACTCACAATCGACAAGTCTACAGGGATCATCAGTGGAAAGGTCGCTGCCCGCGGAGATTATCGAACAACTATTACCGTGAGTAATAAACTTGGATCAGCAAGACGGTCATTCCTTATACGCTGCGGAGATTTGATAGGGTTGACTCCCGCCATGGGATGGAATAGCTGGAATTGCTGGGGACTCAGTGTAAGCGATGCAAAAGTCAGAAGCTCGGCCAAAGCCATGTTTGAACAACTGGCCAGCCATGGCTGGTCATATATCAATATCGACGATGGCTGGCAAGACAAGCGCGATGCGCTTGGTAATATGCTGCCCAATGATAAATTTCCCGATTTGAAAGCACTCGCAGATTATGTCCACGGGCTTGGGTTCAAAATCGGGATTTATTCTTCCCCAGGACCAAAGACTTGTGGCGGTTTTGCCGGCAGCTACCAGCATGAAATGCAGGATATCGAAACCTATTCCAAGTGGGGAATCGATTACCTGAAATATGATTGGTGCTCTTACGGTGAAATTGCACCTCAAAAACCGACACTGGAAGAATATAAAAAACCTTATGAGCTCATGCAGTCCTTTATCCAAAAAAGCAGCCGCGATATTCTTTATAGTCTCTGCCAATATGGAATGGGAGACGTATGGAAATGGGGTGCACGGGTGGGCGGCAATAGCTGGCGCACGACAGGCGACATCACTGATGACTGGGCAAGTCTTTCGGGCATTGGTTTCAGGCAATACGAATCTGCACCTTATACGCAACCCGGACATTTCAATGATCCTGACATGCTGATCGTGGGCAAAGTAGGCTGGGGTCCCAGTCTCCATCCTTCGCGGATCAGTCCGGAAGAGCAATATACACATATCAGCCTCTGGTGCCTGCTCTCCTCACCCCTGCTGATCGGATGTGATATGAGCCAGTTCGATCCATTCACGCTGAATCTCCTCACGAATGATGAAGTGATCGCGATTGACCAGGATGCGCTTGCAAAACCAGTGAAAAAAGTCTATGATAAGAACCAGGTGCAGGTGTGGACAAAAGAATTACAAGGAGGAAGCAGGGCCATCGGCATCTTTAATTTATCCGACTCACTGATGAAACCTTCCATTGATTTTAGTGCGATACAAATTTCACCGCATCAAAAGCTTAGAGATGCCTGGAGGCAAAAAGATCTTGGAACTTTTTCCAAATCATTTTCTGGAGCAGTAGCTGCGCATGGAGTGCTGCTGCTTGTTGCGAAGCCGGTGGTTGGGAAGAAATAAACTCACCGAATCTATCCCGCCCTTCTTTTTTGTCATTTCGAGCCCGGTTGAATTCGTAGGGTCAAATAATAAGCACCGAAGGGCGAGAAATCTGGAATTTACCAAGCATGAACTGCCAGATTTCTCGCCCTCTCTTGTTTTAATTGCAATTCTATAAAATTAACCGGGCTCGAAATGACAAATGAAATGGGAAGTTCCCCGCCAGTACGGGCCACACCATCCTAACTCTTTTTTGCTTCATTATATTTCTTTTCGATGTCCTTGGCTTTTTCGAAATCAAGCACAACACCATTGATGCAATAGCGCAGGCCGGTGGGCGGCGGACCATCATTGAATACATGTCCAAGATGTGATTTACAACGGCCGCACATCACTTCGGTCCGATCCATGCCAAAGGCATTGTCCGCTTCATATATCACAGATTCCTTTGAAATGGGCTCATAAAAGCTGGGCCAGCCGCAGCCGCTCTCAAATTTGGTATCACTCTTGAATAATGCATTACCGCATACGGCGCAATAATATGTCCCGATCTCTTTGGATGTTTCATATGCGCTCGTCCATGGTCTTTCGGTTCCTTTCTGCCTGGCCACCTGGTAAACCTCTTTTGGCAGGATCTTCTTCCATTCCTCTTCACTCAGGTTCACCTTACTGGTATCCTTATGCGAATACACAGGATTGTTTTGTTTGTTCGCGCTGTCCATATGATTTAGTTTCATTTTATTTGCTGATTGGGAATAAGTGCAGTGTTGAAAGATCAACCCCAGCATCACAATAGAACTTATCCGGAATATCTTGTACATGGTATCTGAAAATTTGTATTACAAATATACGCAGGAGCAGTCCGCTTGGATTTTCCGGCCTGGGACAGCTCCTGATGAAATGACCAATGGAAATCCAGGCGCAACAAAGAGCTAAGGGCCTAGCCATAAGTTCTTTAGAGTTTTCATTGAATGCTTTCAATATTTACAAGCAAAGCGGCAAATTGTTAAAGGATTATTAAAAGGGCTACATTATATTTGTTCACTCCAAGGACAGATGACTATGTTTAATATTATTTTATTTGGTCCGCCCGGAAGCGGCAAGGGAACACAATCAGAAAGACTCATTGCGAAATTTGGCCTGAAGCATTTGAGTACGGGCGATCTGTTGCGCAGTGAAATTGCCGGTCGGACCCCGCTAGGGCTGGCAGCCAAAAGTTATATGGACAAGGGTCAGCTGGTACCGGATGAAGTGGTCATTGAAATGATCAGTTCCGCGCTCGACAATAATCCGCAGGCCAAGGGTTTTCTTTTTGACGGATTTCCGAGAACGACTGCCCAGGCCGAATCTTTGGATAAGCTTCTTTCACATAAACAAACAGAAATTTCCCTGGTCCTTGCACTGCAGGTGAGCAAAAAGGAATTGGTGAAACGCCTCCTGAACCGTGGACTGACTTCAGGTCGCAGCGATGACGTGAATGAAGAAGTCATCGGCGCACGGATCGAAGAATATGAAAGAAAGACCGCAGCGGTTGCCGAATATTACCAGCAATATGGAAAAGTAGTCTATGTAAAAGGAGAAGGAACCATTGACCAGATCTTTGATTCCCTCTGCAAAGAAATTGAGGCAAGAAAATAATCACCTCGTCAAATTTCCCAGGCTTTTATTTCAACTCTGCGGGGATGACTTTGATTTCCATAAGTCTTCCGTTTCTTAATACACCCATTTTCATTTCATGCCCAATGGATTTTTCACTGAGCCATTTGTGCAGGTCATCCACTGAGCCAACAGGTTTATTTTCAAATGAAACAATAATATCGCCTACCCTGATCTCCCGATTGTGCACCGGCTGATCGGGTACGATTTCAAAAACATATACTCCCGTTCTTTTTTCCAGCTTATTTGCTGCAATCATTCTTTCCGTGAGGTTGACGAGTTGACCTGCAATCCCGAGCCAGGCCCTCTTTACTCGGCCTTCTATGATGAGTTTTCCGGCAATATAAGCTGCCAGGTTCGATGAAACGGCAAAACAAAGTCCCTGCGCGGAAGGAATTGTCGCAGTATTCACCCCAATGACCTGACCTGAAGAATTTACCAATGGTCCTCCCGAATTTCCAGGGTTTAGGGATGCATCCGTTTGTATAATGTCATCGATCATCCTGCCATTTCTTGCCCTCAGTGTTCTGCCCAGGGCACTTACCACGCCTGCGGTTACAGTATGCTGCAACCCAAGCGGGTTTCCAATCGCTACGGCGATTTGGCCCGGCTTTAGTGCCGAAGAATCTGCAAAGGAAAGTGCTTTGAGACCAGTTCCATAGATTTTCAGTACAGCAATATCGGTGGAAGGATCCACACCCTTAAGTTCCGCATGCAGTACCCTGCCATCGGCCAATAGTGTCTTGATCTCTGATGCATTTTCAATCACATGGTGATTGGTGACGATAAATCCATCCGAAGAAATGATGAATCCCGATCCGGAAACCGGAGTCGTTTGATCTTTTCCGCTCCGCCGGTCTTTCACTTTTTTTTGTGCCTGCACATGCACTACCGCTTCAGCCACATGGTCCACTACCCGGGTGATTGTTTCGGAATAGATATCCAGTAAGTCATGGTCACCGGCCAGACTTAAAAAAGAAATTTGTTCTTGCATATTTGGGAAGGAACAAATGCTGCACCACGAATTCAAAATGTCAACATGGCATATTCTGGTTAAGCGAATCTGCTTTATCCAGGCAAAATATGCAGGATTTATTCAATCGCCTGCTCAGAAAACATAAGTGATATGCGCCATGCCCCTGTTTTTTAATGTGGTTTGTCCGTCTGCAAAATCCTGCGAGAAGGGGCCCTGGATATTGAATCCTACCTGCACCCGGTTCATACTCAATTCCAGTCCGGCAATGCCTACCAGCGAATAGCCACCGGTCAGCGCTACCTTTTGATTTTGCAATTCATTGATCGCCGTGTTCTCATAGGAAATACCAGCGTTCGGAACGATTTGGACGGCTCCCAGTGGAATCCGGAATGATATGATGCTGGTTGCAGTAAAGCGATTTCCAAATTTATAATCCGACCCATTGGTCGTATTGATTTTATAATTCAGGATGGTATTCAACCCAAATGACTGCCAGTGCAGGTAATGATTCAGGTTCACAAGAAAATCCACACTGCCCGTTCCGATCTGGGCATTGATATCAGCAATGGTCAGGTCCGGATCATTGGTATTGGCGGAAAAATTTCCTGTGGGCAATTTGATTCCGCCACCGATCCACAATTCCTGTGAAACGGAATTGGGTTTGCGTTTAATCATCGGGGTCTGGTAAAGCTGGTAATTCGCCATCAAGGTAATATCACCCAAGCCGTTCTTATAACTGATGCCATCGTCATCGGTTTGCTTATTGAAATAATAAGGCAAAAATCCCAGTACCTGCCATTTTTTGCCCAGGTTCCATCCGGTCCAGAGTTCTATGGACTGATAATCATTGTGACTATACTGGCTGGGATCCGATGCAAGGCTGGTATTGTATTGGGCGAAATGATAGCGGAGTCCGACAAATCTGCTCTTGAAACTGGGCAATAGTCCCATGTAGAAACTGCCACCTCCGCAACCGCAAATATCACAGGCCAGGATATGCGCAGTTGATAATCATTATCAAACAAAGCAAAATAAGAAATTTTCTCATATATTGTTTTTTGCAGGTAGCGATCAGCGCACTGCAATCCATAAATTGGATGTCATTCTAAATCTAAGATTTGAAGAACAAGAACGCATCAGCAGAAATAAGCGGCGGATGAAAAACAGAGGCTGAAGCAGGCAAAGGAAGTCTTAGGGAATTGTTTTCGAAATACTCGTTCGGATGTAGTAGCATTGTTTGGGCCTGACCGGGCCCATCAAAAAACCAATCTGTCTCTAATTTTTCTTTGCCGTTGGCGGATTTATCCTCGTTTTCCTGGTGCTGCAATTTCTTATTCATATAGCATTTCCCTTTGCAACAGGAGCCAGGATTATTCTTATTCACACAGAGCACAGTAGCGATAAAGTCTTTGTTGACCTGATAGTCGAGCAGGATGATGGCCTTGTTGAAGGTCGAGGTGACCAGAGCCAATTGCATGAGGACTATCGTGATAAATTGTTTCAGGGCTAAAAATTATCCGGGCCTCGAAGTTAGCTCAAATCCATATTATGGGTATAATTTTTCTACCCATTTTGAACTAATTTAGGAGTACATAAGAACAATGGCATGCAAAAACTTGGAAATTTTGTCGCTGGAAAATGGATGAATGGAGAGGGCGATGGTCAGACTTTGTTCCATGCGGCGACTGGAGCACCGATTTATCAGGCTTCCAGCAAGGGAATAGATTTTGCTGCCATGCTTGATTATGGAAGAAAAAAAGGAAATCCTGCGCTGCGCAAAATGAGCTTCCATCAACGTGGAAGCATGCTCAAGTCCCTTGCCCTTCACCTGCGTACTCAGCTCGAAAAATTTTATGCCATCAGTTATCAGACCGGTGCAACCCGTGCCGATAGCTGGATTGACATCGAAGGCGGGATCGGAAATCTTTTCTCTTATGCATCATTAAGAAGAAAATTTCCTGATGAATCGTTTTGTACTGATGGAGAAGGAATCAATCTGAGCAAGGCCAATGGTTTTATGGGTCAGCATATCCTTGTACCGAAAGAAGGAGTGGCCATTCATATCAATGCGTTCAATTTCCCGGTATGGGGAATGCTTGAAAAAATTGCGGTCAATCTATTGGCGGGGCTCCCTGCCATTGTGAAACCGGCAACAATAACTTCTTATCTCACCGAAGCCGTAGCCAGGGAAATCATTGTATCCGGCATTTTGCCCGATGGCGCACTACAATTGATCTGTGGAAGTGCGGGCGATTTACTGGATCATGTGAATTCGCAGGACATCGTCACATTTACTGGTTCAGCTTCCACGGGGCACCTGCTCAAATCACATTCGGTCATTCAGCGCGAGAATGTGCCTTTCAATATGGAGGCCGACTCATTGAATTGCATTTTGCTTGGACCTGATGTGGATCCCGGCATGCCTGAATGGGATGTTTTTGTGAAAGAGATCCGGAAAGAAATGACTGTGAAAGCCGGGCAAAAATGCACCGCGATCCGAAGAATTTTTGTACCTGAGAATAAGATGGCGGATATCCAGAAAGCCATTTCGGCTGCGCTGTCTCAAACCCCGATTGGGAATCCTGAATCTGAAAAAGTGCGCATGGGTCCATTGGCTGGAGAAGGGCAAAGGACAGAAGTCCGGAGCCAGGTAGGAAAATTACTTGCCGCTTCACAGATCATTTATGGTTCGCTTGACAGTGTCGAATTGGTAGACGCAGACATAAAAAAAGGAGCATTTGTTAGTCCATTGTTATTGTTGAATGAAGATCCATTCAATGGAGAAGAATCTCATAATATTGAAGCATTCGGTCCTGTGAGTACTCTGATGCCATACCGAAAGATGGATGATGCCATTTCACTTTCAAAAAAAGGCAAGGGTTCATTATGCAGTACAATTGTTACTGCAGACTATTCCATCGCTAAGGAATATGTGCTTGGTGCGGCGAGCCATCATGGCAGGATCCTGGTATTGGACAGGCATTCGGCAAAAGAAAGTACGGGTCATGGATCTCCTTTGCCACAATTGGTTCATGGGGGTCCCGGTCGTGCGGGAGCGGGCGAAGAAATGGGTGGCGTCCGTGGAGTGAAGCACTATATGCAGAGAGTCGCATTGCAGGGATCACCCACTGCAGTGACTACCATCACCAATGTATATCAGCCACACGCGGCACAAAAGCTGGATGAAAAGCATCCTTTTAAAAAATATTTTGAGGAACTCGAAATTGGAGATACGATCATCACGCACAAACGCACCATAACGGAAACGGATATCGTCAATTTCGCCAACCTGAGCTGGGACCATTTTTATGCACATACCGACCATGGTTCGCTGGAAGGGACCCCGTTCGAAAGGCCGGTGGCACACGGTTATCTCATCCTGAGTGCGGCGGCGGGATTATTTGTGGATGCCGCCAAGGGACCTGTCCTGCTGAATTATGGGATTGATGAATGCAGATTCACGAAACCCGTATATCCCGGGAGTACCATTGGAGTCAGGCTCACCTGCAAAGAAAAAATTGAGCAGGAAAAAAAGAATGAACAGGATATTCCAAAGGGAATTGTGAAATGGTTTGTGGATGTCTATGATGAAACAGGCGATTCCGTGGCCATCGCGACCATCCTGACTATGGTGAAGAAATTGCATGATCGATGATCGATGGTCGATGGTCGATGGTCGATGGTCGAATGACTATAAATTCATTTTTGAATCTATTATAAAAATGAATTTCACAAAATATCTTAAAAGTCTTTTTGTTAAAAATGAGGGTAAACAGTTAGTAGTCTCTGTCAGCACGCAACTGCGGACAGACATTTGTCTTCAATAATGATGATCGACCATCGACCATCTATTTAAAATATAAAACCTATTATATGATCAGTCAGGTTAAAGAAGGACATATCAGGTCGGAATCGCACAGGGGTATTTCAACCATTGAATTCTATCACCCGCAAGGCAATTCTTTGCCTGGCTATCTGTTGGAAGAACTGACTAAAGAGATTCATAGTGTGGGTCATGATGAAGATACCAAAGTGATCATTCTCCGATCTGCAGGGGATAAGACTTTTTGTGCGGGCGCATCCTTCGATGAGCTTGCAGCCATTAGGACCACGGAGGAGGGAACAAAATTCTTTGCCAATTTTGCACACGTCATCAATGCCATGCGAAAATGTCCGCAATTGATTATTGCGCGCATCCAGGGTAAAGCTGTTGGCGGCGGAGTGGGGCTTGCCAGTGCAGCTGATTATGTTATTGCCATGGACAACGCAGAGATCCGATTGAGTGAATTGGCGCTGGGCCTTGCTCCATTTGTAGTCGGTCCCCCAATAGAAAGAAAAATTGGTGTATCCCATTTCTCACAGCTAGCTATCGACTCCACTTTGTGGCGCACGGCAGACTGGGCAAGAAAAAGAGGACTTTTTGCCGAATTGCATACAAGCATCGAAGCGCTTGATGAGGCTGTAGCCCGGCTGGCAAATAATCTTGCACATTTTAATCCCGAAGCCATGAAAGAATTAAAAAAAACGCTCTGGCACGGAACCGATCATTGGGACAATCTACTCATGGAACGTGCCGCCATCAGTGGCAGACTGGTAACAAGCCATTACACCAAAGCGGCCATCGAAAAACTCAGGGCCCGGAAATAGAATATGCCCCCCGACCGGACCCTGATTCAATTTTCAATTTATTACAGGGAAGGGTCACAAATGGTCCTTTTCATAAATTGGAGCAATACTCGAATTCCCCCCATGCAGGCACTCCTTCTCCGCCCAAAGAAGGGGTCGGAAGATGAGAACTCCAATTCACAAATCGTCATACTCATAAATAGGATCAATATGCGTATTGGCGTCCATGTCGAATACCCGTTTAATGATCCCATCTTTCAGGCCATATACCCAGCCATGCAATTGCGGTCTTTCTTCATGCTGCCAGGCTTTTTGAATGATTGATGTCTTTGCGAGGTGCATGACCTGTTCCTTCACATTCAATTCTGTCAGGCGATCCGCTCTTTTTTCTTCGTCTGCGATGGCGTTCAATTCATCCCGGTAAAGACGGTAAACATCTTTGATATTGCGAAGCCACATATTCAGCACCTGCCTATAGTCATGGTTTGTCATCGCCGCTTTGATTCCCCCGCAACCATAATGGCCACAAACGATCACATGTTTCACTTTCAGGTGCACAACAGCATATTCCAGTACACTTAGCAGGTTTACATCCGTATGCACGACCATATTGGCAATATTCCTGTGGACAAAGATCTCACCGGGTTGTGTACCCGTAATTTCATTTGCAGGCACGCGGCTGTCGCTGCAGCCGATCCATAAAAACTCCGGCGTTTGCAAATGGGCCAGTCGCTGAAAATATTCCGGGTCATCAGCTACTTTTTCTGCTGCCCATGCTTTATTCTCTAAGATTAATTTATCGATCGAGTACATAGTATAAGTTTTATCAAAAATAAGATGTTCTGGTTCAATTCAATGGCAGTTGCCCGGGTTCTGCAAAGAGCCGGTGTGCAGATTTAAATTGACTTTTCTTTAATTCAACTGTAATCATTTTCAAAGGCGCATTATGCATGAACTCATTGATCACGTCCACAATGTCCTTATCAATAAAATCTGCGCGGGTCAGGTCAATGAGTACAAAGGAACCATCAGGCACTCCATCCAGTCCGTCTTTGATGATGGGCTTGTTCAAGAAAGAAACGTCTTTGCGAAAACGAACAAGCCAGCTCCTCTCCTCATTTACGATCATGACCGATGACTTAAAATTGCTCTGTATCAGGAAGAACAAACTGACGCCCACACCGATCAGAATTCCTATCAGCAGATCTGAAAACAAGATGGCCAGGATGGTGACGACAAATGGAATGGACTGATCCAGTCCTTTGCGATGCAATTCACGGAACAGCGAAGGTTTGGCCAGTTTATATCCGGTCACTACCAGTATCGCAGCCAATCCGCTCAGAGGAATAGTATTTAGTAGATTCGGAAAGAAAAATACACTGACCAGGATAAAGACGCCATGCATGATGGTTGACAATTTAGTTTGAGCCCCGGCACCGACATTCGCTGCGCTTCGAACGATCACTGAAGTCAGCGGCAATCCGCCCAATAATCCGGACACTAAATTGCCAAAACCCTGGGCTTTCAATTCCCTGTTCGTCGGCGTTCTGCGATTGTATGGATCCAGCTTGTCTACTGCCTCAATTCCCAATAAAGTCTCCAGGCTGGCTACGAGCGCAATGGTAATTCCAAGGGCCCAAACCTGCGGGTTGGAAAGATGTTCCCATTGGGGAAAAGAAAAGAATGCCGTGAAATCATTTATGCTCTTTGCTACCGGAAGATTTACCAGGTGGTTTCCTGAGATCGCAAAATTTGAACCTGCCTTTAATAGCAGTCCATTGATTAGTATGGACATTACCACCACGACCAGTGGGCCGGGAAGAAATCTTGACCATCTTGATTTTTTTATGAAATTCTTTTCCCATAGAATGAGGATCGCGATAGATAGGACACCGATCAATACAGATGCAGGAGAAATATAATTGATCGAATAGATCAGTTCTGAAAAAGTATTTTGTTTATCGATCTGAATAAATGCCTCATCGCCGGAGAAATCTTTATCATATCCCACAAGATGGGGCAATTGTTTCAGGATGAGGATGATTCCGATGGCGGCCAGCATACCTCGAATGACGGCGTTTGGCACATAATCTCCAATGATGCCGGCTTTCAGGAATCCAAAAATTACCTGCAAAATTCCTGCGATCACAACAGACAATAAAAATGCTTCAAAAACGGGTAATTTCCCGATCCCTACTGCTACCACTGCCGTGAGTCCAGCGGCCGGACCACTAATGCTCAATGCCGATCCACTCAGGATGCCGACCACAATGCCGCCCACTATTCCTGCAATAATGCCTGAAAACAAGGGTGCATTTGATCCTAAAGCAATGCCCAAACACAAGGGCAATGCCACCAAAAATACAACCATTGCAGCAGGGATGTCCGCTGCTGCTTTAGAGAACAAGTTCTTCATAACAATATTTTATAACACAATCGAAACCGCTCGCAGAGTCTGCGACCTGAGGCGGACCGATTGTCAAATGATGAATAAAAGGATGAGAATGACAGGCAAGATACCTCAGAGCTAGCCTCCTCACAAAGTCTGCGAGCAGGTTTGCAAAAAAAAGGCTCGCGAATAAAAGGAGAGATCAGGAATTAGGAGGTGGTGTGGGGATATCGTCAGCAAATCTTGCGCAGAGTGCTTCGTCATCATGAAGCAAGGCAAGGATTGACTTTTTGTTCATCATTTCAATGGAGAGATGATGATCTGCAATTAGCCATTTGTGTACTTCATCAATTCCATTGGCCGTTTTCTTTGCGCCATCCCCGCCATGTACAATTTCTTCCGTGACCTGGTTTCTTATCAGCCAGCTGACCATTTGCTTCAAGGGCAGCAGCTGCAAATTCAGGACAAGCATAAGTAAGAGGGATATCGCTTTTTTCTTGTTCATGTGGTGTATGCAAATCTATAAGAGCCCCGATAGAAAGAAGAAAATAAGCTGTTAAGTTTTTAAGAAAATTTTCAGAGAATTCAAATATTCAGGCCTCCGCAGGTGCTGATGACCTGGCCTGTGATATAAGAACTCAGATCGCTGGCGAGAAATAGCGTGGTATTTGCAATTTCTTCGGCTGTACCGAAGCGGCCCAGGGGAATTTTAGCAAGGAAATCTTTTCCTGCACTTTCGTCATTGAGGTAATGTGTCATGTCCGTTTCCACAAAGCCGGGTGCAATGGCATTGCAACGGATATTCCGGCTGCCCAGTTCATGTGCGATGGATTTGGTAAATCCGATAATCCCCGCCTTTGAGGCGGCATAGCTCGACTGGCCGGCATTGCCACGGATTCCAATGATGGAACTCATATTGATGATGGAGCCTGACTTCGCCTTCATCATGGGGCGGATAACCTGACGGGTCATATTGTACACACTTTTCAAGTTGGTATTGATCACTTCATCCCATTGTTCAGGGGTTAGTCGGAGTAGTAAATTGTCTTTCGATATACCTGCATTGTTTACGCAGATGTCTACGGTACCAAATTCCTTTACCACATCATTGACAAAGGTCTCGGATTCCGCATATATGGAAGCGTTACTTCTGAAAGATTTTGCGCGGACTCCGGCCTTGTTCAATTTATCTTCCAGTACCTTTGCCTTCTCTCCACTGTTCAGGTAGCTGAACGCAATATTTGCGCCATGTTCAGCCAGTTTGAGTGCAATCGCTTCACCGATTCCGCGGCTCGCGCCCGTGATGATAGCGACTTTCCCCTCTACAAGTTTCATAAAAGGCAATTAAATATTATCAAATATATAAACTCATGGACTGGGATGAAAATAAAAACATCAATTAATCTCTTTTCCTGCCTCAGGCGGTGCTGGCACATGTTCCCGCGCGCAACAGATACCGGAGATCATCTATAGCCGAAAGCAGTCGCAAAAAAAGTCATTCACTGGTTAGCTGATCTGGTTCCGGGGGCTAATGATCCATGAGATTGACATGCATCGCAAGGATCTCTTCTATATATTTTCTGTCATTGGAGAGTCGGGGTACTTTATGCTGGCCCCCCAGTTTGCCTTTGCTCCGAAGCCATTCCGAAAATAATCCCTTGGGCAGGGTTCTGACGATTGGAATACCAAGGGCAATATCTTTATGCCGCTTGGCTTCATAGTCGCTATTCACTGATTTCAATGCCTGGTCGAGGGCAAATACAAAATGATCCATATTCTCCGGTTCCTGATCAAATTCGATCAGCCATTCATGGGCTCCATTTCCATGGTCGCTAAAGTAAACCGGGCCCGCCGTATAATCATTTACGATCGATCCGGTTTCCCGGGATGCGATAGCAATGGCTTTGTCCGAATTATCCACGATCACTTCCTCTCCAAAAGCATTGATAAAATGTTTGAGGCGTCCGCTCACTCTGATCCTGTAAGGTTTTAAAGAAGTAAAGCGGATGGTATCTCCGAGCAGGTAACGCCATAAACCTCCATTGGTATTAATGACCAACGCATATTGCTGGTCCAATTCTACATCCTGAAGGCCGATGGTTTCGGGTGCTGATTTCCCATATTCTTCGACTGGCATAAATTCCATGAAAATGCCGTGGTCAAAAAACAATGCCATGCCGTCTTCCTGTGGATGGATTTGAGCCGCAAAAAAACCTTCACTCGCATTATACATTTCCAAAAAGTGAATGTCATGGCCAATCAGTTTATTGAATTGCTCACGGTAAGGGGTAAATGAAACGCCGCCATGAATATAAAGCTCAAGCGAAGGCCAGACCTCTGAAAGGGTTGATTTTTTTGTGATTTCCAGAATCCTTTTGATGAGCACCAGGGTCCAGGTAGGTACACCGGAGATAGATGTTACGTTTTCCTGAATTGTCCCCTGGGCCAATTTTTCAATTTTATCTTCCCATTCGTCCAAAAGTGCAATGCTCAACTCAGGAGTCCGGATCCAATGTCCCCAAAATGGTGAATTCTGGAGGAGCACCGCACTGAGGTCACCGTACTGAACATTTTCATTGACCTGGTTCACTGTATGGCTTCCTCCGATGACCAGCCCCTTGCCCGTCAGCAGGTCTGAATCCGGGTTGAAATGGTAGTACATGGTAAGCACATCCTTCGCTCCCTTATAATGACCGTCCGTCAGGCTCTCTTCACTAACCGGTATGAACTTACTCTTATCACTCGTTGTACCGCTGCTCTTGGCAAACCAACTGACCGGTGTGTTCCATAAGAGATTTTCTTCTCCATTCATGAGGCGAAGGATATAGGGTTTCAAATCTTCGTACTCGTGAATGGGAATCGCTTTCTTAAATTCTTTGATGGAAAATAGTTTTGAGAAATTGTATTTTCTTCCAAATTCCGTGTATTGGGCTGAGGTAACCAGGTCTTGCAGCACTTCCCTCTGAACGGCGATCGGGTTTTGAATCCACTGCTCGATTTGCCAAAGCCGAAGGCGGGCCAAACGGGATATTGCCGGACTGAGTAATTTCATCAGAAAACGAAGTTAGTTTAAAGCTGCAAAATGCCGGAAGCCCAAAGATTCAATTATTTGATGAATGCAGAAGGAAAAATTAGTGAAAGGATGAATTCGGAGCATTGCCAGGACTCAGACGGGGTAAATGCATAGAGGGCTCCCTGATATTCAATATATCTCTCCAAATTGATTGTCCGGCACATTTATGAAGCCGCGTCTTTGAGTATTTTCAAAAGTGCTTGTAATTCCTCATTCAGGTCATGTCCTGCTGCCAATAAACGATGAGCCCTTGCAGTGATCTCCATTTTGCCGTTGGCATCTGCATATTCTATCAGATCATTCTTAAGGTTAGAGATCAGGTGCTCATACCCATTCAGATTTTCTTCATCTTTTTCATTCCTTTCGGCCTTATTTGAAAATCGCAGCAAATGTTCATTTGCTCCTTTTGTAAGGCTGAGATTTTGCATTTGTTCGAGTGCATTTTCTACAGCGGTGATGGTATCCTGGAGGCTTAGCATGCTGCTTTTCTTTGCCTCTTCGTGCAAGTAATCTTTTCTTTTCAATTCAAAATTTCTTCCGAGGTACAGTCTTCTCACTTTTTCATCATCGGCCAGTTCTTCCGCTGTGCCATGTTTAAAAATTTTGCCTTCGATCAGTAGATATGCCCGATCGCAAATCGAGAGCGTTTCATTCACATTGTGGTCCGTAATGAGGATGCCGATATTCTTATATTTTAACCTTGCGACGACGGACTGGATGTCTTCCACTGCAATCGGATCAACGCCTGCAAAGGGTTCATCCAGCAACATAAACTTCGGGTCTACGGCGAGCGCCCTGGCGATTTCCGTCCTCCTTCTTTCTCCTCCACTAAGCGAATCTCCATTGTTTTTTCTGACATGATGGAGTCTGAATTCATCCAATAATGCTTCCAACTTGTATTTTTGATCCTGCTTATTCAAGTTTGTCATCTCGAGGATAGCTTTGATATTGTCTTCCACACTCAGTTTCCTGAAAACAGATGCCTCCTGTGGAAGATATCCCAATCCCATCTGGGCCCTTTTATACATGGGCAATTTTGTGATGTCCTCTTCATTCAAAAATACGCTGCCTTCATCTGGTTTGATTAGTCCGACCACCATATAAAATGTAGTCGTTTTACCCGCGCCGTTAGGTCCAAGGAGACCCACAATTTCTCCCTGGTTCACATTGACGGAAACATGATTTACAACTGTTCGGTTGCGATAAGACTTGACGAGGTCCTTTGTATGAATAGTGAGGCTCAAAGCAACTGATTTTGGACAAAAATACCGGAAGAAATTGAATAGCGCAGTGCCTAAAAATACTTTAACATGTGTTTGCGTTCTTATGCTATTGAATTATGTTTGCGGAACCGTAGAATCGGGGATTAGCAGGGCAGGAATGGCCCTACCAACTCAATTTATTTTGATTATGAAGGTTAGTGAACATATCAAAGAGGCAAAGCAAACACTGGTATCATTTGAAATATTACCCCCGCTAAAAGGGAAGACGATTAGTTCCATCTATGATCACCTGGATCCTTTAATGGAATTCAAGCCGTCATTCATCAATGTGACCTATCACCGCAGCGAGACCATGTTCAAAAAAAAATCGGATGGCACTTTTGATAAGGTGGAAGTTCGGAAAAGACCTGGTACTGTGGGAATATGTGCGGCCATCATGAACCACTATAAAATAGATGCGGTACCGCATCTCATTTGTGGCGGCTTTGCCATGCGTGAAACGGAAGATGCATTAATTGATCTCCATTTCCTCGGCGTTGACAATGTCCTGGTGCTTAGGGGCGATGCGGCCAAAAACGAAGTTTCCTTTGAACCCGAACCCGACGGCCATCGCTATGCGCTGGACCTTCTCAAGCAGGTGGTTAATCTCAATAATGGGATTTACCTGGAAGAAGATATCAAGAATGGAAGCAAGACCAATTTTTGCATCGGTGTGGCCGGATACCCCGAAAAACATTTCGAAGCACCAAATCTCCAGACTGACCTGCTCTTCCTCAAAGAAAAAGTCGATGCCGGCGCCGAATACATCACCACCCAGATGTTTTTCGATAACAAGAAATATTTTGAATTTGTAGATGCATGCCGTGCCAATGGGATCATGGTGCCCATCATTCCCGGACTGAAACCCATCACTACTAAGAAACAATTGAGCATGTTGCCCAAGGTCTTTCATGTTGATCTTCCACCCGATCTTTCCGACAGTATCATGAAATGCAAATCAGATGAGGAAGTCGAAAAACTGGGTATCGAATGGCTGACTGAGCAAAGCAGGGAGCTAAAAAAGGCCGGCGTACCCGTTCTCCATTATTATACGCTGGGTAAACCGCGCACCATCTGGAGCGTGGTAAAGGAAATACTTTAATGAATGCGGATCTTCCGAAAGCAGAAGCCACATGATCTGCGTCAGCATTTCAGAGCTGCTTCAAGCGATTTTAGGCAGATCAACTGCCCCATTCCTTTTTTTAATTTTCGATCCCCTGATTGTAGTAAATTTATGACCCGGAAATCGAAAACGCATCAATGATCAGCATATGGCCTTCCTGGATTATTATCAAATATTGGGAGTAGATAAGAACGCATCTGATGAAGATATTAAGAAAGCCTACCGGAAGCTCGCACGAAAATTACATCCTGACCTAAATCCAAACGATAAAGAAGCAAATAAAAAATTCCAGCAAATCAATGAAGCCAATGAAGTGCTGAGCGATCCGGAGAAAAGGAAGAAATATGACAAGTATGGTGAACAATGGAAGGAAGCTGAGCAATTCGAAAAAGCAAGGCAGGCAAATCCGCAGGGGCAGGGCGGAAGCTGGAGAGATTCAGAATATTCGGATTATGTAAATGAAGAAGGCTTCTCGGATTTTTTTGAGTCCTTATTCGGACGGGGCGGTGCCCGCTCAAGCAGCAGCAATATTAAATTTAAGGGACCGGATTATCATGCAGAATTACAGCTCTCCCTTAAAGATGCATACCAAACCCATAAGCAGACCCTTACCGTAAACGACAAACAGGTCAGGATCACAATTCCTGCTGGCGTAGAGAACGGCCAGGTGATCCGGCTCAAAGGATACGGAGGCCCGGGCAGGAATGGCGGACCTAACGGTGACCTGTATATTACATTTATATTAATAGAAGATAGCACGATGCGCAGGTCAGGAAACGATATATACATGAATGTGGACCTGCCACTCTATACTGCGATGCTTGGAGGCGAAGTCGTGCTGGAAACCCTGGGTGGAACCCTTAAATTAAAAGTGAATCCGGAGACACAGAATAATACAAAAACCAGGGTCAAGGCCAAGGGATTCCCCATATACAAGAAAGACGGACAATTTGGTGACTTATATATTACATATTCCATAAAAATTCCTACACACCTTACCGAAAAACAAAAGGAATTATTCAGGGAACTTTCCAAAACCTAATTAAAATGCTTAATCATGCAGGACGAAGATTTAATACTTACCGTCGAATTTTGCAGGCATTACCAGGTCGAACCCTCCTTTCTGCAATCCCTGGGTGAATTTGGATTGATCGAACTGAGGGTGGTGGAAAATCAAAAGTATATTCACAAAGATGCATTGCATGAACTGGAGAAATTTATCCATCTCCATTATGACCTGAACATAAACATGGAAGGCCTGGATGCCATTGAGCACCTCCTGCAAAGGGTTAAGGAGATGCAGCAGGAATTGAACCAGTTGAGAAGCAGGTTACACATCTATGAGTAAGAAACCCATTCATTATCTGCTACAGATTACCAAATTAACCTTTAACAAAAGAGATATTCAATCAGCTCAAACATGAAAAAACTTCTATTTGCCCTTGCAATCCAGTCTCTCCTTGTCTCTTTTCTTCAAGCCCAAACGAATACGGATGTCCGCTACAAGAAAACAAGTTCTATGATCCCGATGCGGGATGGAATAAAATTGTATACGGTCATCCTGGAGCCGATAGGTTTGAGCCAGGCTTCTCCCATCCTTATTCAACGTACTCCGTATGGAGCAAGCATTCCCATTCCCGACGACACTATTTTTAATATGCCAAAATGGTATCCTTTCTATAATATGGCAGCAGAGGGGTATATTTTCGTCATTCAGGATATCCGTGGAAAATATAAAAGCGAAGGCCGGATGGAAATTCATCAGCCGCTAATACATGAACAAAATCCACGCGCAATAGATGAAAGTACTGATACCTGGGACGCGGTGGACTGGCTGGTAAAGAATGTTCCGCTTAATAATGGCAAAGCCGGCATTGTCGGTATTTCTTATCCTGGATGGCTGGCACTAGTGGGTGCAGTGGACCCGCATCCTGCGCTGAAAGCTTCATCCGAACAGGCATGCATGGGCGATCTTTTTCTTGGAGACGATTTTCACCATAATGGCGCATTCCGGCTGAGTTATGGCATGGAGTATTCCTATGAAGTGGAATTTGACCATACCCGTGACAGTGATTTTCCATTTCCGCAATTTGATTTGTTTGATTGGTATATTCAATTGGGGCCGCTGAAAAATGTGAACGAGAAATATTTTCATGGTAAGATTCCCACCTGGAATAATTTCGTCAACCATCCAAACTATGACAGCTTCTGGCAAAAAAATTCTCCATTGAATTATGTTCAGTACCCACAAATACCCATGCTGCATGTCGGTGGTTATTTTGATCAGGAAGACATCAACGGGCCACAATTGATGTTCATGCATATGGAAAAAAAAGACAGTTTTGATCGGAATCATATTGTGCTCGGCCCCTGGAACCATGGGGGTTGGTCGGGAGGTAAGGGAGATAGTCTGGGAAAGATTGCTTTCCACTCCAACACGGGCGAATGGTTCCGGGAATTGGAGAAAAAATGGTTTGACTATTACCTGAAAGGAATCGGAGACGGGCATTTTGATAAGGCATATTGTTTTCAAACCGGAAGTAACCAATGGAAAACATATTCCAAATGGCCGCCAGCAGAATCAACCATTAAAAATCTCTATGCAGCCGGAGAAGGAAAAGCAAGTTTCATTGCTCCGGCCGGAAAAACCGGTTTCACCCGATTTATAAGTGATCCCGCCAATCCCGTCCCATACAGAACCCTGCCCATCGAAGCCACTTATGGTCGCGGAAGCAGATGGCGGATATGGCATGTGGAAGATCAGCGGTTCGCAACGACAAGGCCGGACGTGATCAGCTTCAGTACAGATACACTGAAGGAAGACATTACTGTGACGGGAGACATCATGGCACATGTATTTGCAAGCACGACCGGAACAGATGCTGACTGGATCGTGAAGCTTATTGATGTGTACCCGGACTTCTTTTCTGAAAATGTCCTGTTGAGTCAATACGAATTGCCTGTAGCCATGGAAGCTTTCAGGGGGCGGTACAGGAAAAGTTTTTCAAATCCATCCGCACTAATTCCAAACAAGCCGGAAGAATTTGTAGTTGGTCTTCACCAAATCAATCATCGATTTATGAAAGGGCACCGGATCACAATTCAGATCCAAAGCAGCTGGTTCCCGGTCATCGACATGAATCCACAACAATGGGTACCAAATATTTTTGAGGCAAAGGAATCTGATTTTAAAAAAGCAGAACACACGATTTATTTTAATGCAGATTATCCCACGCATATAGAATTGCCTGTTAGTCCGAACGACGTTGACCGATGATCGATGACCGATGATCGATGATCGTCTTTAGTTCTTGCATTGTTTTGCGAATCGATTTGCCCTCTTTGAAAAAATGTAACTTGCAAACCCCATCGACCATCGACCATCGATCCATCGACCATCGACCATCGACCATCGACCATCGACCATCGACCATCGACCATCGACCATCGACCATCGACCATCGATCCTCAATCCCACCCCCCACCCAGCGAATGGTATAGATCAACCACGGATTGAAACAATTGGCGTTTGATGTTGGTCAGCTGGAGTTCCGCATCCAATGCACCCTTTTGTGCAGTAATGACTTCAAGATAATTGGCATAACCCGTTACATAGAGATCATTTGCTGTAGCCACGGCATCGCGCAGGGTATTTACTTCTTCCTGCTTGAGCAGGTAGGCCTTTCTGCGATACCCTATTCCATTCAGGATTGAATTGACTTCTGTATAGCTGGACAATAATTTTTTTTGGTAATTGTAGATGGCCATTTTATTATTTGCATTGGCTATGGCATATCCGGCCTTGATCCTGTTTTGATCATATATAGGTGCAGTTAAACCGAGTACAAATCCCCAAACCACCGATCCGGGATTAAAAAGTAAATCCAGTTTGAAAGCATTCAGTCCTAAGTATGGGGTCAGGGTCAGGGAGGGCATGAATGCTGCCCTCGCTGCCAGGACATCCGTTTTTGCCGCTTCCAGATCAAATTCGGCCTGCTGAATGTCCGGCCTGCGCGTAAGCATTGCTGTGGGTAAGCCGGTGCGGATGGAAAGAGGCAGTGTTTTTTTCAGGATATTACTGTCCCTGGATATGGTCTGGGGATACCGACCCAATAAATTATTCAGGTGGTTTTGCAGCAAATTGATTTGTTGCAAAGTGAAATTGGCCAGGGCTTCCGTATTCAGCAATTGGGCTTTGAATTGTTGTACAGCCAACTCTGTCGCACGACCGCCTTCTTTTTGCACTTTAACCAATTCAAGCGCCGTTTCCTGCAGCTGGATATTTTTTTGGATAATGAGGAGTTCATAATCGAAAGCAAGCAATTCAAAATAAGATCCTGCAATTTCTGCCACCAGGTTAGTGACCAGGAACTGCCTGCCCTTTTCTGTCGCCAAAAGCCTTGCAATGGCAGATTTCTTCTGGTTCTTTAATTTTCCCCAGATATCAATTTCCCATGAGCTCCTCAATCCAATAAAATAATCAGGCGTAGGAGTTGTCGGAATTTGCTGGTTCTTATCAATGTTTGGTGAAAGATTCGTATCAAAATTTCCCACGCCATTCATAGTATAGTCACCATATTTATCTGCCCCGGCGGAAGCTGTTGCTTTCAAAGTGGGTAGGGCCAGCCCTTTATTTACTGAGAGGATGGCTTTCGCAATATTGGTTTGTTCAAATGCAATCAGGAGGTCCGGATTATTTCTCAGTGCAGTATCCACCAGGGAGATCAGGTGCGGATCTTCAAAAAAGGTCCTCCATGGGATCGCCCCGATGCTGGAACTGGAATCGCCTTCTGAAAAAGCTGCGGGCTGGTTTTTGATCCCAGGCATAGGAACGGGTTTGCTGACCCTGCAGGCGCTGAGAAGAAAAAAAATGAGGATGTATACTATTAATTTTTCTATTGATCCTTTCATTTGATGGATTGTAGATATTAGAGGTTTAGTATCAATCGGCATTGGCCAAATGGAGCGCGAATTCCGCTGCAGATTCATTGTCCTTTGCCGATTTTCTTCGTCCAATGGATGCAAAGAGCACATAGAGTCCCGGCACAAGGAAAACGCCAAATATGGTTCCTATCAGCATGCCACCGGCAGCCGCCGTTCCAATCGAACGGTTTCCAAGGGCACCGGCACCGCTGGCAAAACAAAGCGGAATCAGCCCTGCAACAAATGCAAAAGAGGTCATTAGAATGGGCCTTAGCCTGGCTTCTGCTCCCGCGCGCGCTGCTTGCAGGATGGTCATTCCCTGGTTCCTCCGTTGTACAGAGAACTCCACCATCAGGATGGCATTCTTGCTGAGCAATCCTATGAGCATGATGAGGGCCACCTGGGCATAAATGTTATTTTCAAGTCCGGCCATTTTCAGGAATAGGTAGGAGCCGAAAACTCCTGTCGGCAAGGACAGAATAACGGGCATGGGTAACAGAAAACTTTCATACTGTGCGGCGAGCAGGAGGTAAACAAAGACCATGCACACAACGAAAATAAAAATGGCCTGGTTGCCGGAAAGGATCTGTTCGCGCGTCATGCCACTCCATTCATACCCATAGCCGCGGGGCAGGTTGGATTTCGCGACTCTTTCCACCGCTTCAATGGCCTCGCCGCTGCTGTATCCCGGAGCCACTTCCCCATTGATCATAGCAGATGGGTACATATTGTATCTGGTGATCTGTTCGGGCCCGTAAATTCTTTCCAGGCTAACGAAGTTTCCATAGGGCACCATCTCTTCTTTATCGTTCTTTACATAGAGATTTAATACATCCTCCGGCTTCCCCCTGAACTTCGGATAAGCTTGCAACATGACTTTATACATTTGTCCAAACCGGATAAAATTGGTCGCATAATAACCGCCGATCAATGCCTGCAGGGTACGCATCGCATTGTCGATGCTCACCCCTTTTTTTGCCGCCATTTCCTGGTCAACATGAATCATGTACTGCGGAAAATTCGATTCGAAGCTGGTGAATGCCGTTCCTATCATCTTGTCCTTCTTCAATGCTTCCATAAAATCCTGGGTCACTTTGGCCGTCTTGGTGAGTTCTCCACCCCTGTTCCTGTCAAGCAGCCTGAATTCAAATCCGCTAACATTGCCAAAGCCGGGAACGGTGGGTGGAGCAAAAAAATCAATAGTGGCATCCGTCACTGAACGCACTTCCAATTTCAATTTCTCTATCAAATCATCTACTGATTCATCCCTTTCTTCCCAGCTTTTCAGGTTGATCATAGCCATCCCGTAAGAAGCGCCGGAAATCTCACTCATCAGACTATAACCTGAAAGTGTACTGATATTATCGACATCGCGCATACGGCTAACGATAGTCTGCACCTGATCCAAAATCGCTTCGGTTCGTTCTACTGTGGATCCCGGAGGTGTGGACACATTCACATAGATCATGCTCTGGTCTTCCGTTGGAATAAATCCGGAAGGCAGGCGGCTGCCAATTCCCCAGGTGGCAAAGCAAAAGAGCAGGAGTATTCCGATAGTAATCATTCTACGCCCAGCGATCCTTCCCACCCAGGTTCCGTATTTTTTCTCCATCAGATCATAATTCTTATTGAAGAGTCCATAGAATCTTTGCAGAATACTTTTCTTTCTCTGTTGCGGATGACTTGGTTTTAGGAGCAGCGCACAGAGTGCGGGAGTGAGGGTAAGGGCATTAATTCCAGAAATCACTATGGAAATGGCCAGCGTCAAAGAAAATTGTCTGTAAAAGACGCCTACAGGCCCGGAGAGAAATGCTACTGGTATGAACACTGCAGACATCACCATGGTAATGGTCAAAATGGCAACGGTAATTTCTTTCATCGCAGCGATGGTGGCCTCCATGGCAGATAAATGCTGCTGATTCATCTTCACATGAACTGCTTCGACCACAACGATTGCATTGTCAACAACAATCCCGATGGCTAAGACAAGCGCAAAAAGTGTGAGCATATTAATAGAAAAACCAAGCACTTGCATGAAGGCGAGCGTCCCTATCAATGCAACAGGTACAGCGAGTGCAGGGATGAGCGTTGAACGAAAATCCTGGAGGAAAATAAATACAGCGATGAACACCAATATGAATGCTTCAATGAGGGTAATGATCACTTCGTGAATGCTCGCATCCAGGAAGCGCGATACATCGTAAGCATAATTATATTCCATTCCTGGCGGAAAACTTGTCTCTTTTAATTCTGCCATTTTCGCTTTGATATCTGTGATCACCTGGCGGGCATTGCTTCCTGGTCTTTGCCTGATCATGATCGAGGCTGAAGGTCTGCCATCTGTTTTAGAGACCATATCATAGCTTACCGTCCCGAATTCGATGCCTGCAATATCCTTTAACCTGAGAACAGAGCCCTGCGGATCTGCTCTAAGCACAACTTCTTTGTATTGTTCAGGTGTATTGAATTTGCCACTGTATTTGAGAATATATTGCTTGACCTGCGCTTCTTTGCCCGAATTTTCACCTGCCACTCCGGGCGCTGCTTCGATATTTTGTCTGCGCAGGCTGGCAATCACTTCTTCCGTGGAAATATTATAGGCGAGCATCCTTGCCGGATCAAGCCAGACCCGCATTGAATATTCTCTCGCTCCCATGATATGCGCATATCCTACCCCATCAATTCTTTTCAATTCATGCAATACATTGATGTCTGAAAAATTGTAAATGAATTCTTCATCATTAGTAGAATCCCTGACTAGAAATATTGAGATACATCAGGATGCTGTTCACTTCTTTTTCAGTGGTCACTCCGGCACGAATGACTTCTTCGGGCAATTCATCCAGCACTGTCAATACCCGGTTTTGGACATTTACAGCAGCCTGATCAGGATCCGTTCCTACTTTGAAAAAAACCTGGATAAGTGTAACTCCGTTATTGCTGCTCACGGAATTCATATAAGTCATTCCGGGTACACCATTGATTGCTCTTTCCAAAGGTGTGGCCACCGCCTTGGCGCAAACTTCTGCATTGGCTGCATTATAGTTTGCCGTTACAATGACTGAAGGCGGAACGATATCAGGAAACAAAGTAACCGGCAAACTAAAAAGCGCCAGCACCCCGAGCAATACAATGATCAATGAAATCACGAGCGAAAGCACAGGCCTTTTAATAAAAGTCTCAACCATGAGAGAATAATTGGTTTGGAATAAATTTCTATCCTGCTACCTGAAGCATGGGCCAGATTCAATCCATGAAGAGATCAGGGCTTTCTGATTTTATCATTCATGGCGATCAGACTATCTATGACAACAAATCGGGGATTGATCAGGGTACCTTCCCTGATGGATTGTACTCCTTCGTATACGATGGTATCTTCCGGACCAAGACCAGATTGAACAATAATAAATTCATCGATCCTCGTCTTTGGAAGAAAGCTTTTCATCCTGATTGTATTGTCTTTTTCTACCACGAAAACATAATTCTTGTCCTGGATCTCCATGACAGCCTTTTGCGGTACGAGAATGGCATCGGGCATCATTGTTTTCAGTCTTAGTTTTCCGGTAGCGCCATGTTTGAGAATCAGTTCTGGATTTGGAAAGCGTGCCCTGAATGCAATGGAGCCTGTGTTCTCATCAAATTCACTCTCCATGATTTCCACTTCCCCTTTTTGAGGATAGTCAGATCCGTCTGTTAGCACCAGGTCTACTGAACTGGCGTATTCTTTATGCAGCTTTTTTAATTTCAGATAGTGGAGGTACTCATTTTCTGAAAACTTGAAATAAGCGTACATGGCTTTCAGGTCCGAAATGCTTGTGAGCAGGTTACCTTCGGCAACCAGGCTCCCCCTTTTCAGCGGGATCCGGTCAATGACGCCATCGAAGGGCGCCCTGACCTGGGTATAAGAAAGATGGATCTTGCAATGGTCAACTGTGGATCTCGCTTCTTCAATCCTGGCTTCAGCCAGCTTAACTTTGGCTTCCCCCAGTTCGACTTCCGTCTGTGAAATCACTTTTTTGTCAACCAGGATTTTTATCCGTTTAAGTTCCAGTTCCGAGGTTTTCGCCTCGGCAAGGGTTTGCGCATAAGCCGCTTTTGCCTTGGACAATTCCACCTGGTACTCGGCATCATTTATCACAAAGAGGAGTTGTCCCTTCTTTACTGTTTGTCCTTCATCAACAAGGATATTTTCAATATAACCGGCGACTTTGGCCCTTACCTGAACATTCTGAATTGCGTGTATATCGGTAACGTATAACTGCTCCAGGACGGTGTCTTTCTCCACGAGCCGGATAACAGGAACATCCACTGCACGATCGTGCTTTTCTTCACTGTTTCCCTTTACCTGGCACCCTGATATCGCAATGCATACTAAAGCTGTCGCCAATAAGAACCATTTCATTTTACTGAATTTTGATAATTAAAAATTGGCAGGCAATCGGAAAGCGATCAATGGCAAAAGATCAGGAAGAAATTAGAATGGAGTGAGTCGGAATAGAAAAGTGTAGTAATAAGGACGATTGAAAAGAAGATAGGAGTTGAATCCGGAAATGGATTTGGCCGGGAATTCCTGCCGGGAACTGAATTCTGATTTGGCAGTAAATCGTTGGCCAATGCTCCTGTAAATTTTGGATTTATAAGCTCTGCGGGCAAAAGCCGTTTTGAATGAACCTGTTTGAGAGCGAAGCCCGTTTGCATTATCAGAGATCATGGGCTGAGCAAAATCAGGGCTATTTGTGAACTGGTCTACCAAACGGAGCTTCGAAACTCCACCATAAGATTCTTCGCTGGCGGAGACATGCTGTCCTGCCAGGATCATGACGATGGTCATGATCAATATGCGCATATGAATTCCATTTTTGAACATATTCGAAATCGAATCTAATATACCCGGCAAATAAAAAGAAGCCGGGCGCAAACCGTTCATAAAATTATCAATTTTTTTCGAAGATCTTTCATAATCTACGTAATAGTTTGAGATTTGCCCGGAAATTCGACACTGAAATCCAGTGTGATAGAATTTTGTGATATGAAGCAAAACGCAGATCTGCATGCCCAAGGTCTTTATTATGTCTGCTTGCTTTGGCTCATGCAGGAATTTCTGGTGTCCGAATATAAATTGAACTTGTCTTACATTTATTACCAGATCATTGTTCCCAACTTCTAATCCTGAAAATGAAAAGCAAAAGTATCATCTACGCAATTGCAGGCTTGCTGTTTATGGCGTGCATGCTTGCATTTGCAATTCCTACCAGAATGCATCATGCAGAAAGAAAACTTCCCTCCTACCATCTATTGCCAGCGGAAAAGGTTTTCTTCAATTCATTTGTAGACTGTAACATGGCTGAGGCCTGGGTTGGGGATAGCTTCAGGATTTTTCCAGGGAAATATGGAGAAGATCCGGTTTGGGGAAATGCCCGTGAATTAAAATTTGCAGACGGCAGAAATGCCAAAGAGGCATTTGGGCAAAGAGCTGCATCCTTTTCGGAGCCATTGATGCCCATAAATGTAAAACCCGGAGAAAGGGGATTGCATGGTGCTGTCTGGTTTGAGACGGTATATCAGGATTCGAAGGATGCCACCGGGAAAACGCTATTTGCGGTTTATCACAATGAAAACTATCCTTCCACTTTACCATTTGATCCGGCAACAGGTGAAGGATATATAAACAAGAACTGGCCTCAGGGGCTGAGAGGGCCTGAAACGGCGACGGCAGTGTGCCGGATCGGGATCATGAAATCCACAGATGGAGGAAGAAGCTGGGATAATAAAGGGATTTTTATTGAAGATCTGCAACCAAGGCTAATCCTTAAGCCCGACAATACATCAATTAATTTTGCAGGGGGAGTAGGAGATCCTTCTGCTGTAGCAAGCGGGAATTATTTATATCTTTTTTTCAGTGAATATGGTTATCCGGGGAATTATGACCATGCACACTATGACCCCTGGACTGAATTCAGAGGCCAATGCATTAGCGTTGCCCGGATTAAATTGTCGGATCTGGATGATCCTGTTGGTAAAGCAAGAAGGTGGGACGGAAAAGGTTTTAATGCCGAATATAATGGAGTTGGTAAGCCAATCTCGTCTCTTCAAATCCCTATTGGTGAAGGTGGTGGTCCTGCTTCTTCTCCGACCGGCAAATATTATTGGGGTCCTTCCGTAAGTTGGAATACTTCTTTGAATTCCTGGATCATGCTGATGGCTAAGGCTGAAGGGCCATCCTGGAAAGGGAATAGCATCTTTATTTCATTTAACAAGAATCGAGATCTTGGGCTATCAGACAATTCTCAGGCCTGGTCAAAACCTGAAATGCTGGTCAAAAAGCTGGACCATATTCTCTGGTATCCATCTTTGCAACCCGGAGATAGTAAAGCGGATGTTGAAAGCAGGTTTACTTCTCTGAAGCTGGGAAAGCTTGCCAGGATATATTACAAGGATATGTTTGGAGATAGCAGCGCTTATTTGTCTGAGTACAGGATTGAATTCGAAAATTAATATCCAACATGTGGGAAAAATTTTAATCCTTCGTCATGAATAAAAACAGAGTGGAAGCTTTCAGTGATGGTGTCATGGCCATTATTGTCACCATTATGGTATTGGAAATGAAAGTACCGCATGGGGGCGGAGCCAACTGGGATACCTTAAAGCCTGTGCTTCCAGCCTTCCTGAGTTATGTGCTAAGTTTCGCCATGGTGCTGATCTATTGGAACAATCACCACCATCTTTTTCACTCGGTGAAGAAAGTAAATGGGAGAGTATTGCTGGCCAATGGACACCTTCTGTTCTGGCTATCACTGACACCTTTTACGACGGCCTGGATGGGAGAAAATCAATTTGCATCCACCCCTGTGGCTTTGTTTGGGTTTGTATTAATCATGTGTGGCATTGCATATTCCATTCTAACGAGAGAACTCATCCGTCTGCATGGTCATGATTCACTGCTGGCGAGGGCCGTGGGCAGGGACAGCAAAGGCTGGATCTCCGTTGCAGCATATCTAACGGCGATCTGTATCTCCTTCTTTGCCCCTAAAATCGCCTGTCTCTTTTATGTAGGTGTGGCAATCTTGTGGCTGATCCCGGATAAAAGAATAGAAAAACTGCTTGAGCCTGAAAGTTAAAATGAAAAACCCCCGGCGAATCGCCAGAGGATCTTCCAGGAAATCATTTTCATTTTTGGATCTTCACGGGAGGTGGCGTCCACTGTCCTTCCAGAATGGAAGCATCCGGCCAATACAAACGCAGTAGCAAATTGAATTTTCCAGCAGGAGCCGGAAGCCAGTTGCTTTCTTTATCCTTGCCTGGCGATTGGTTTTGGATATACAGGTCGGTGGATCCATCTGCATTCTTCCTGAGATTGTTTCGGTCTCCGATCGCATAACGATTGATGGGGTTTTCTACAAAATACCCGTCCTCATCGTACATGGTGATAGACCAAAATCCCTTCACAGGAGGTGTTTGACCCTTGTCAAAGTGAATAATATATTTATTGGATCCATTATAAGGATTGCCATCCGCATCCGCCACACTGCTGGGATAAATAGCATCCTGGGGAAGATTGGCACCCAGGCCAAATAGCGCTACTGCAGCCCTTAAATCATAGTCCATCCCATAGTTTCCAAATCCTTTAAAAGCAACACTCCAACCATTGACTGGTTTAACAAGCCCTTTTTTCAGCGCCGCATCGAATTCTTCAAATGCCATTTTTGGTAGCTCCTTCAGGGCCGCCTGGGTGGAAGTATCATATGAAGCCAGATCAAATTTGCTGCCGGGGCCTACCCCAATCCTGGCAAATGCAGAAAGCGCTTTCTGATCCGCCTCTGCAGGTGGATTGGCGACCATCAGTTGGTTGATATAGTTAAAATACTCATCGATGGGCATGCTAAGAAGCTGCCGATTGGGATCCACTTTTGACAGGGCCGAATTGATTGTGCCCTTTGGCGCAATAAATGGCTTGCCAAAAGCACTCAATGGAACAAGGGAAAGTTTTTTCTCCATAGGAACAACCACTTTCGCTCCATCGGCATCACTTTTTACTTCAAAGCGTCCGAGAACCCATACCAGATCTGTTGGTGATTTTATTTGCTTCATATTTGCCGGCAAAGAGCCCGTCCACTTTGGTCCTGTAATCAGAAAAATTTCACCTTTCGTAATATCCGTCCTTGTTCCAGGTGATTCAAAAATATTTGTATAAGCATCCAGCATTGGAAGCATATAATAACGTGCCCCCGTATTCGGAATTGTCAGTACAAGAGGTTCAGGGCCCAAGTCGAGAATCGCGGTCGCGTAATAAGTATCTGCATTGGGCCTGACTACGTCTCTGAATTTCGAGTCTGGAAATTTTGTCGATGCCGAAAACTGATTAATAGGTGCACCTGTTCCGTCCTGGGGAACTTCGTAATTCGTCAGTTTTTTTCTTGTAATGTCCATAAGCACAAGGGGCATCCCATAAACAAATGCCGCTTTGGCAATTGCCAGGACGGAGTCTTTTGCCATTGCGTTTGATCCCGCAGCATTTTCCTGCGGCGAATTGCAACCAGCAATTCCAAAACCGGCTGCTACCATCAAAAAAAACAATTTCGTCATTGGAGAAGGTTTAATAGTGAATTTTTAGAGATCTTAATCGTGTGGGGGCAATTTACGAATATCACTGAAGCCAGGTTCTTATGTTTTGGGCGTTTTCATTCAAAACTTCATTTAACGGTTAACTGAATTCGAAATTTTATAAATTTTCTTATTGATCCATTCATGATATCGTAAGAATGATATTCACTAAACTGATGTAAATTGAAATCCAAGGAAAACTATTGTAAAAAGAGGAATAGAATTCGCCGGATCTTTGCCTTGAAGGATCATATAGGAGGATCCATTTGAAACAGTACAGACCATATTTTCTGAAGGGCATAAAGAAAACTTATCCCGCAAAGGCTGATTCCATGTTTGAAGAAACAGAGGCGAACTACAAATTATTTTCTCCTGATATTCGATTTTCATTCAAATCTAAAAATCCCATAGACAGGAGATTGGATTTCTGCGCCTATTTTCTTGCATTAATCAAAACCATGGACGACCAGGGTGAATCATATGAAGATATCAGAAAGCTTTGCCTGGAAATTGTTATCGACTATGTAAAGCCGCAAAATAAATGGCAGGCGATGATGAAACGAATTCCTCCCCTTCTGATTAAATCATGGATTGCCCGTCCAATGCTCAAAGCCTTTCATCGGCGCGTAAGTCAAAATGAAAACCCGGATGGATTTGTAGCCCACATTATTACAGACAAGAAAGAAACCTATGGATTTGGCTATGGAATCGATATTATGGAATGTGGTATCTGCAAACTATTTATGAAGCACGGATTTCAAAAATACGCATCCATACTCTGTGAAGTGGATAAGGTCACTTCGGGACTGGCCGGACTGGAACTGATCAGGAACGGAACGATTGCCCTTGGTGCGAAAAAATGCGATTTCAGATTTAAGAAAATAAAATAGACTTTTAATTTAATGCTTATCATATGAAGATGATCTTTCTCATTCTTTGCAGTTTCATATCTCTTACCGCCGTTGGCTGGCAAAATCAATATCCTTCCACTGACACTGGCAGGGGGATCCGCATTGTATTTCATCCGAAAACTTTTTCCAATTCATTCTCATTAAATATTGACCCGGTCATGACTATGCGGCAGGGCGATACCATCGAAACGGAGACCATTGATGCCGGAGGCTATGATCAACAAGGAGTGAAACGTCAACGGGGTGGCAATCCCCTCACGGGTCCATTCTATGTTGATCAGGCCAAGGCAGGAGATGTGTTGGCCATTAGTCTGCTGAAAGTTTCACTCAATCGCAATTACGCATTTACAACAGAGGGATTTGTTGGAAGAAGCATGCCCGATTCTATCATCAAACAATTTGGCAAAAAACTTTCCCTGGTCAGATGGACCCTTGACAGACAAGGAGGATTTGCCTGGCCTGATACGGCACATAAATCGTATATACATCTCCGTGATTTCAAAATCCCGCTCCGCCCCTTTCTGGGTTGTGTGGGGCTGGCACCTGCAAATGGAAAGAACGAGATCCTGAGTTATTTCCAGGGGCCGTTTGGAGGCAACCTCGACTTCCACCTGCTCACCCGGGGCGCAACCATTTACCTTCCTGTTTTTCATGACGGCGCCTACCTTTATTTTGGGGACGGTCATGCTTTACAAGGGGCAGGAGAAATTGCGGGAAATGCATTGGAAACTTCAATGGACATTGCATTTTCAGTCAGGATCATAAAAAACGCTCCTTCGATGACCAGTCCCCTGCTAGAGGACAGTATCTGGCTGATGGCTATTGGTATCGACAAAGAACTTGACAAGGCCTTGAAAATTGCCGGCGGCTCGTTGCTTGACTGGCTCCTCAGTGAATATGAATTAAGTTTAGCCGAATCAACCCAGGTATTAAGCACCAGCATTGAATATGAAATTGCTGAGATCGCAGATCCATATGTAGAAGTGGTGGCAAAAATTAGAAAGGATTTGCTTACATCGCTGAGAAAAAAATCAACCGGCATCCATTGATGGATTCCGCCCCGCCCGTTGGCGAATTTTCATTTTATATGTTAACTTCAGGATATTGATGACCCGCCAATAGAAAAAGATGAATATTGAACAGACCATTCCCTTTTTCTGGGTGATGGATATAGAAAAATCCATCGCCTTTTACACGACTCAGTTGGGATTTGAGATCAGGTTCAAATGGATTGATGGCGGCAAATTGCGCTGGTGCAGGCTCCAACGCGAAGGCGCTAACCTGATGCTACAGGAATTCTGGAAGGAAGGGCAGCATAAAAATCTTCCGAAAGGAAAATTAGGCGAAGGAGTTGCCATTTGTTTTACCTGCAAGGATGCACTTGCCCTCTACAAGGAATTTAAATCAAATAATGTGGAAGCTTCGTTGCCCTTTGTTGGCAATGCCATGTGGGTCACCGGAATGAAGGACCCGGATGGATATGACCTATTTTTTGAGAGCAGTACCGATGTGCCGGAGGAAACGCTCTATGTCGAGGAATCCTGAAATGAATCTCTAACTATAAATATTCCAGTCATGGCCAATTCTGGTAAGAATATTCTAAAGAGCATCTGGGCAATCCTTGCAGGATTTCTCGTTGTTGTTTTTCTGTCTATAGCTACAGATCAAGTTTTAGAAAGAACAGGGTTGATGAAATCGCCATTTAATGAGAATTCAACTTTGTTTATTGTATTTGTTATTTTTTATCGAACGGTGTATGGACTCCTGGGATCCTATATTACCGCTGCGCTCGCACCCTTTCGGCCGATGCAGCATGTAATGATCGGCGGATTTATCGGATTTTTTATTGCAGTTTTCGGGACTTTCGCGATGTGGGATGTTCCTCCGCATTGGTATCCTGTCACGCTGGACATTCTCGCCTTGCCTACCGCCTGGGCAGGAGGCAAACTGAGAACCGGGTAACCATACAGGATGGCTTTTTGTATTCAATGCCATGAATATTTCTGGATTGGCACTGGTTTCGATGGATCATATTCTTTCGATCAGCCACAAACAATTCAAGTATTGCCTTCAGGTAATTGAATGGTAAATTCAGTTCTTTCACTTATCCTTGTCTCCTCCTTTATTTCTCCGCCATGGGCTTTGATAAGATCATAAATTGTCTGAATCACGGATTTAATCTGATTTAATGATTTCACTGATTTCATATTAGAGGACGAGTCTCTTAAATGTCAGGCTTTTTGTTCCAAAGTTGATCAGCAGGCCGACTTCCAGTCTATAGGCTTTCAGGTAATTCAACACTTGGGCAAGGTGTACATCTTCAAGTTCAATGATTGCCTTCAACTCCACTAAAACCTTTCCTTCCACAACAAAGTCTGCTCTTCTTGTCCCAATCGGTTCTTGCAATTCTTTATAAAATATTTCCTGCTCAATTTCCCTGGAAAAAGAGAGTCCTGCTTGCCCCAACTCCCAGGCCAAGGCCCTTTGATAAATTACTTCTTGAAACCCGTTTCCAAGGAACTTGTGGACCTCAAAGGAAGCACCTATAATTTTTTCAGTTATTTCTTTATATTTTAATTCAGCCATTATGTCAATCAGTGTAATCTTATAATCCTTCTAATCCGTGATTCAGACAATGGGTAATTGAATGGTAAATTCAGTTCCCTTGCCTTCCTCCGTTTCAACGAGTATCACACCTTCATGAGCTTTAATGATATCATAGCTGAGTGATAATCCAAGACCGGTTCCCTGCCCTGTTGGTTTTGTAGTGAAGAATGGTTGAAAAATCTTATCCAATACCTTGGCTGGGTATTCCATTTCCATTATCTCTTACTTTTAATTCAATATTTCCATTTTTTCTTCTGGTGCTTACAGAAACTGTCGGTTCGTAGCCATCTGAATTAGCATGCATTTTCTCATTTACTGCATAAAATGCATTGTTGAATAGATTCAGCAGCACTCTACCGATATCCTGGGGAATCAGATTCATTTTCCCGATACCGGGATCAAAATTTGTTTTCAGGTTGACATGGAAAGATTTGTCTTTTGCCCTGAGTCCATGGTAAGTGAGCCGCATCCATTCATCTGCCATCGCATTGATATCAGTTGGTTCTTTTTGCCCCGTACTTTTCCGACTATGCTGAAGCATCCCTTTTACAATCGCATCGGCTCTTTTACCGTGATGGTTAATTTTTTTTTCATTGTCTATTATATCATTTGCAATTGCTTTTGCACCATCCAAATTCCCCATATCCATTTCATCTTTCATCTCGCCGAGCAACTCTTTATTGACCTCCGAAAAATTATTGACGAAGTTTAATGGGTTTTGTATTTCATGGGCAATGCCGGCAGTGAGTTCACCGAGTGAAGCCATTTTTTCGGATTGTATGAGCTGCGTTTGTGTGGTCTTTAATTCATTGTATGCTCTCTCGATTTCCTTTGCCTGTGCAAGCTCTTTTTTCCTGCTGCGCTCTCTTTCTGCATTCAGCAATCTCGCTTTTTGAAAGCGGTCAATACCATAAATAGCAGCAATAAATATCAATCCGTATAAGCTGTAAGCCCACCAGGTCTGCCACCAGGGCGGATTAATGATTATTTCAACGCTCTTTTCTGCTTCAATACTCCATCGCTACTTACTCCTTTCACACGAAAAACATAATGACCAGGTGGTACATTGTAATAATATGCGTTATGTTCAGAGCCTGATTTCCGCCAGTCATTATCATAATTTTCAAGCATGTAAAAATGTTTGTTTTCCTCAGGATTACTATAATGAATAGCTGGAAAATCGAATGAGAATGCGTTTTGGTCATGGTTTAGCGTGATCTCTTTTGATTCCCTGAAAGCGGCATTGAAAGAACGGGCTGCGTCCTGAGATAATTCCTGGTTTTGAAGCTGAAATTGGGATAAAACAATTTGAGGCGGATTTGGATTAATGTTCAACTCCTCAGGCGAAAACGAATAATAACCCCTCTGATCTCCAAAAAATAACAGTCCTTTTTGCCCCTTATAGCTTGCATGAGAAAGAAGATTCGGACCATTGACTCCATAGTTTCTGCCATAAATCGTAACAGAGTCACGCTTTGAATTGATCTTTATTATTCCAATTTGGGTGGCAATCCATAAATTATTTTGGTCATCTTCCTGAATAGAATTTACAGCTACAATCTTTATTTCTCCTCCAGGGAATGTAAAGCGTGAAAAATGAATTTGATCTTTACTTAAGTAAAGGCCATCTTCTGCTCCGACCCAAATGGTTCCCTTCGAATCCAGTAAAATGTCTCCGGAAATATTTGTTCCGGGAAGAAAGCGTTTAAATTTTCCAGTTCGGCGATCAAAACGATTGATTCCTCCACCATTCCAGGTTCCGATCCACAGATTGCCTGTTCTATCTTCTGTAATGGTGGTGACCAATTCACTACTAAGACTATTGCTGTCATTAAACTTATTCGAGTAATGATAGAAAGTCTCTGAGGGAGGATTCATGCGCCCCAATCCGGAATCAGTCCCGATCCAGAGTGATCCGAGATGATCCTCAACAAGAGCATTGATGGCACCTCCATTAATAGTGCGGTTATCCTTCGGATCATGAATGTAACTTTTAAAAGCCTGCGTTAGCCGGTCGAAGCGATTCAACCCACTGCTGGTACCAATCCAGAAGTTGCCCGTTCGATCTTCACAAATGGAAAAAACCCAACCTTCGCTTATACTCGCGTGGTTGAGACTATTATGCAAAAATTGCTGAATATTTGATTTTTGGGGATCTTTTCGAATAAGTCCTTCCTGAACGCCTATCCACAAAATACCAGAATTATCCTGGTGCAAAGCCGTCACGTAACCTATTTTATTATAGGTAATATTATTATGGTATGGATCGACCTTAAATAGATTTCCTTCCAGAAAAGAGCTTATCCAAATCAATCCGTCACGGGTTCTATAAGACCACCAGCAATGGAATCAGTAAATCCACTTTCCCTTCTCTCAGATACATATCTGGTAATTTTTTCTGTTTTAGGCTCATACCGGTTAAGCCCATTTAAAAAGCTTCCGATCCAAATTGCCCCGGTAGTATCTTCGGTAATAAAGGTTATTTGATCAGGCAGTGCAGGCACTTTCTTAAGGGGAGGGCCACTCAATTCTTGCGGATGTAAAGGATCGTATAAATGGCGTTCAAATATCCCTTTCGCCCGGTCCATGGAGTGCAATCCATCACCTTCGGTACCTACCCAAAAAATTCCGCGGCTATCTTCGAAAATGGCCCGCACGTGATTATTAACAAGGCTGTTTGGATCTTTTGGATTGTGCAGGAAACGGATAAATTTTCCTGTCTTTACGTCAAAGCGGTTAAGCCCCCCTTCGTCCGGCTTGTCACAACCATCCTCTCCGCAACCCACCCAGATTGTGCCCTGCTTGTCTTCATAGATTGCCCTTACATCGTCATTGCTTAAACTGGTTAAATCATGCACATCATGCATATAGCGTTTAAATGTTTCCGTTTTCTGATCAAATTTATTCAGCCCGCCACTTGTTCCAACCCAAAAAATTCCGCGGCTATCTTCGAAAATGCAGTGTAACTTTATTATTGCTCAAACTTTCAGGGTCTCCTGCTTTATTGGCAAAATGTTTAAAGACACCTGTTGCCGGATCGAACCGGTCGAGACCTCCTAAGTTGGTGAATCCAATCCAAATGATCCCAAGGGAATCTGCATATACACATTCTGCTGCATTACTAAACAACGAATTCGGGTTATTCGGATCATGCAGATAGTGAATGAACTGATAACCGTCATATTTATAGAGACCATTGCCATTGATGGTAATCCACATATAGCCCTGGGGATCCTGTGTAATTCCGCTGATAATTCCCCAGGAACCACCTTCCGGCGGAGAAACGCGATTGAAAATGGGCTCCTGCGAAAAGGCAGAATTTGTACTTGCGAGAATAAATATCAGTCCTGCTGCAAAGAAATAAGTTAGGAGTTTCATTTAGCAGAATTTAGAAATAGGGGGGAGTCTATAACAGGCTATAAAAGGTAAATAATTTTTCCCGGATGGATGAATTTTTGAATTCTCCCCAATAAACTAGTCTCCGGGACTATATGATTCGAAGAGTTTCAGCATATTTCTTTGCCGATTGGATTCCGCCAGTTTTTTGGGAGATATGCCTTCATTATTTTGGAGATGAATATCAGCACCACTTTTCAACAATAACGCAATCTTGTCCATATCATATTTTCTTTTCACCGCATAAAAAAGAGCAGGGTTCCCTTTTGGATCCTGGACATTTGGATTGGCACCATGCCGCAGGAACCATTCCGCCACTTTGAATCTCTTCCACATAAAAGCAGCAAGAAATGGAGTCTCCCTGCCATCGGTTTTCTCGATCCGGGCGCCATGCTTTCTAAAAAGCGCTGCTGCTTTTACATCATCATTCCAGGCGATGGCAAACATGCAATTTTCAGGATCAGCTCCCCGATCCAGCAGGAAGGAGTAAATTTTTTCATTTCTCCCCTTTGCATAAGCATACCAGAGTGGAGTCGCCGGGAAAAAACAATCGGGCTCTTCAATCTCGTGAATGGAATTCATGTTCATCCCTCTCTTAAGAAGAGATTTCAGTATTTCAAGACTTAATTTCTGCTTCTTTACATCACCCGCGAGCGGAATACCACATAAGAAATGCAGTCCATTCTTTCCATCCTCCTGTTGCCATTGAATCCATTCCGGCTTTATAGCCAGCAATTCCCTGAGCGACTCGAAGTCAAGTGATTTTATTGCATCAATGTATTTGTTCATGTATCAAAAAAAATCTTTAAAAGATTGAGAAGGCTTTCCCCATCCATTATTCTAAATTTACAAAAATCGTTTTTGCCTCATCTCTTCAAACTCAACAAAAATATATGCGCACTGCTATTGAACCATGGCTTTCGGTTTCGAATGCCCAGCGGGCTTTAAAATTCTATACAGAGGCATTCGGTGCCGAAGAAAAATACCGGCTGGAAGCGCCTGACAACAGTCTGGTTTTGCAATTATCCGTTCAGGGAGCCTCTTTCTGGGTGAGTGGCGGATCTGAGACTCCTTCGAAGGATCCGGAAAATTTGGGAGGAAATACAGTCAGGATGATCCTCATCACTTCAAATCCTGAGGATCTGTTTCAGCGCGCAGTGGCTGCAGGAGCAAAGGAGATTTTTCCTGTCGGCGAAGAATATGGATGGAAGCTGGGCAGGATCATAGATCCTTTTGGTCTGCATTGGGAAATCGGCTATCCTTTGGACTCATTCTATGAAAATAAGAGCTGACATGAAGCTGGCAGGTGCCATTCTCACTATACTCCTGCTTTTCCGCCCAAATCCAGTCCAGGCTCAGGATGACGGCACAGGTCCGGATACCATTTATTCCGTTTCAGACCTCCAATCCGATCTGCGCTTTTTGCATGTCATGCTGGAAAAAATACATCCTAACCTATACCTGTACACGACGAAGCATGCATTAGACCTTTATTTCGACAGCCTGGAGAAAGCTATATCTAAGCCTGTGAGCAGCCTGGCATTTTATGATCTGATCAGCACCCTTCACTCCAAAATCAGAGATGGACATACCATGATCCTGCCAGCCGACCTGGACCTGAATTATTTTAAGGAGAAAGGAAGATTCATCCCGCTTGACATGCAAATTCATCAAGGGCACTTATACGCGGTCGCGAATTGCTCTGCGGATACTTCCATAAAGGCAGGTGTGGAAATTCTTGGCATCAATGGAAAGCTGACCCGGGATATCATCGACCACCTTGTCCAAAGGCAAATCAGGGATGGGTATAATCTAACATATCCACTCTGGATCTTAAATACTTACTTTCCCAACTATTATCAATTTTCATATGGCCAACAGGGCGCTTTTCAGATCGTCTTCAAAAATTCCAGAAAGCAAAAGCAATCCGCACTAATCCCTGCCTTATCCAAAGACAGTATCCGGCTTTATCGAAAACTGAAATATGCGGTGACTGATATCAAGGCAAATCCAGATTCGGGCATTTCGTTCACAATAAATAGTCAAAGTGGCATTGCCACCCTGGTGATAAAAAGTTTCGATGATGAATTGTTAAGTTCCAAATATCACCAGGATTTTTCCAAATTTATCCCCGCCTTCTTCGCTTCAATAAGGAGTGCAGGGATTAAAACACTGGTATTGGATTTGAGGAATAACCAGGGCGGCGATTTCGAGCCAGGAAGATTATTATTGAGATATCTTATTCTTCAACCCATGGTATATCTCGCGCAGAGCAATGAGCAAAAACGCCTCGAGCCGGATAAGAATGCTTACAAAGGGAAATTATATGTGCTGATCAATGGCGGAAGTTTTTCAAGTACCGGCATTGTGAGTTCCTACCTGGATGAAATGCATCGCGCAATCTTTATTGGGGAGGAGGCCGGCGGAAATAAAACGATTATCAGCGGAGATCCTACCCATCTGATCCTTCCGAAAACCAAAATCAATGTAGATATTTCAACCAGGAAATACTTGATAAGAAATACAAAAAATGACGGCCACGGTATTCTGCCCCGCTATCCACATCCGTTAACACTTCATGACATCATCGCCGATAAGGATGGAACCATGGAATTCGCTTTGTGGCTCGCATCAAAAGATAAAAATCTACGATAAACCAACGTCTTTAGGCACCCCAAGGATGAGCCTTATTAATCGTTGATTGGGATTTTTGGGAAGCTCAAATATTATTCGTCGCCTTTAGTATTTTAAAACAGATCAAGAAAATTTATACACATGAAAAATATGATCAAATTGGAAGAACTGGCCGTATTTGTCGCAGGCATTTATCTGCTTTATCAATTACCCCTACATTTGAGCTGGTGGCTCTACCTGATCCTTTTCTTCAGTCCGGACATAGGTATGGTTGGCTATTTGATCAATACAAAAGTCGGGGCAATAACATACAACCTGACTCACCACAAGGCTGTGTCCTTAACAGTCCTAGCTATAGGCATATTTGTGGGTAACGACACGATCAAACTTATTGGATTCATTATGCTGGCGCATTCAGCCTTTGACCGGGTATTGGGATTTGGATTAAAGTACCCGGACAATTTTAAGCATACCTCCGTGGGAAATATATGAGGTGTTGAATCAACAATTCATCTCCCCTACCAAAATTGATATGCAATTGCAAAGAATGAGTGGCTGTTATAAAAACTTCAGGGGAATTTCCCGGCAGCGGCTGATGCGAAAATGCCTGGAATGGAAAGAATTTCCTGAAGCAAATAGCCAGCCTTATAAATGGATACCGCCCGATGCTTCAATTCGCTGCGCATTGATCCATTTGGCATCTTCGGTGCAAAGAAATGCCACCACACTACCAATATCATCCGCATTTCCAACCCGCCCAAGGGATGTTTGTCCTGATAGAAATGTTTTCAACTGCGGATTAACGCGGATATGCGCATTATTGAAATCCGTTTCAATGGGTCCGGGAGCCACAATATTCGCCCGAATACCCCTGTTTCCGAATTCTTTGGCTACATATCGGGTGAACACCTCCACAGCACCTTTCAGTGATGAATAAACGCTATATCCCGGGGCACAAAAACGAGTCGTTCCCGAAGAAATAAAAACCACGCAGCCATGGTCATTCATCATCGGCATCAGTTTTTGAGTAAGAAAAAAAACGCTTTTGAAATGGACATTGACAAACCTGTCAAAAGCCTCTTCAGTAACTTGTGGAATGGGGATTGTGGCACCGATCCCGGCATTGTTAATAAGAAAATCAAAATTCGCTGCATTCCACACCTCCTTTAGGGCGGCTTGCACCTGATGAACAAAAGCGTCCAAAGATTTTGTATCAGCGGCATCAAAGGGAAGAGCGGCGGCTTTTTGCCCGGTCTGCCTGATTATTCCAACTACCTTCTCAGCTTCTGACTTATTCGTGTGATAAGTTAGCAGTACGTCAATATTCTTTCGGGAAAGGGATAAAGCCATGTCCCTTCCTAAGCCGCGACTTCCACCTGTAACCAATGCAATTTTATTTGCCATATTCTCAGATTGTAATGATGAACAATTTTATCTTTTACATCTACACAAAAGGAATTGAAATGTTCAGGCTGCAGGAACCATTATTTAATCTCTGTATCGAAGATAGTTCTGTAATCAAAAGAATAGATTTCGCATAGCAAGGAAGGAAACAATTTCCAGTATAATACTTAAGGCGATGGTGGCGATCGATTTAAGGAAGGGATAGATCATTGCGCAATAGATCAGCATGAAGCCTGCCACAATAGAGCTGATCAATGCACCCCACCAGATCTGTTGCCTTATCATTATCCAGCAAACAAACATCAAAATTCCGGATAGCAACAATACATGTCCATCCATCAGGAGTCGAAGCAGTTCACGGTCATATTTTGCCTTTTGTTGTCTCAAAACAAAAATGTCATGGAGCAATCCATTGGTAAAATACCAAATCGCTCCGATCAGAATCCAATGAATAGAAAACATGGAAATCATGCGTGTTGGAATTATGGAATCACAGGTATGATACTTCAGAGCTGGCTCTGAACGCAAGTTCCTCAGCAAGCTGGGGGTATTATACCTTCCGCCTTCGGCGGGATTGTTCGACTAAGTTTTTTGCTGCACTTCGTTTGCAAAAAACAAGTCTCACGAATAAAAATACATCATATATGGCGAGCTCGGAGTTTGCCGTTCATTTGATTAATCGTTCCAGCAGGCGGAGTTTCGTCCTTTGTTCTTTGGCGGTCCTCCCATAGGAGCAGAGATGCTACGTCCTTGAAGAAGTTAATAAAATGATTTATCTTCTTCCTTCAAAATCATCATCGGCAGGCGTCGAGCATAAAATGTTCAAGTCCATGGGCATGAAAAATTCATTTATTTTAATCTTATTCTTCCTTTCCGGTTTATCCTCCTGTGATAAGAGCACTGCCAGCAATAATTCCCTGAAAGTTTTTGTGGCGGGGGGAGTTGTAGAGGGTGGCAAAGTGGTTGCCAAATACTGGAACAATGGCTATCCAATTTCACTCAGTGATAGTTCAAGTTACGCGACCTGCATTGTCCCATCGGGGAATGATGTTTATATCGGAGGTTATGAAGTAACCGGGGGCGTATCTGTTTCAAAATACTGGAAGAATAGCGTTCCTGTCACATTAACTGATGGTTCAGACACTGGTTTCCGTTCTCCTCCAAATGGTTATTTTCCAAACTTCATTGCAGTTTCAGGGAATAATGTGTATGTGGCGGGATATTCAAGTTATGGGGCCAAAAGTGTGGCAAAATATTGGAAAAATGGAGTGGCAACAGCAGTCGGAGACAGTGCCAGCTATGCAGTCAGTATAGCAGTTTCTGGAAATGATGTCTATGTATTGGGATATGAAAATAACAATCCTGTATATTGGAAAAATGGAAACCCGGTTGTCTTATCCACGGGTTCGCTCAGTCCGGTAGCAAACTCTATCGCCATTTCAGGGAATGATGTTTATGTAGCAGGAAATAGCTTCGGTCCATTGTATTGGAAGAATGGCAATCCGGTCTTCTTAACAGATAGTTTCCCTTCAGCCTCCACAAGTTCAATTGCTGTTTCAGGGAGTGATGTGTATGTAGTAGGCTATGCGAATGATAATAATGGTGGTTTGTATTCATTGTATTGGAAAAATGGTATCGCGGTGACACTAGGCAAAGGTGGACAAACATTCTCCATTGGCGTTTCCGGCAATGATGTGTATATAGCCGGATATTTGAATAAAAATGCAGTCTATTGGAAAAACACCAGCCCGGTTACTATGGCGCAGGAAGCCCAGGCATATGGTATCGGTTTATCGAATCAATAATTGAAAGGCTAATTTTTGTCATATCCTGAGCCATCAAAATTTCGTTCTGAAAGCTGTCTAGTTCATCCCTAATATTCATTAAATCATTGTTTCTTAGTTCTCTGCACAATTACGCTGGCCCATGTTGAGATGAAGATTTCAGTAGGTCTGGGATGGCCAGGATTCAGGCAATGAATTTGTAACAATATCATGCCCAAATAAAAGACCAATACAATAGTTTTTCTGACATTTGGTAAAACTTTGATTTATGAAAGTCAAGTTTTATGGCGTACGCGGCTCGCTGCCCGTATGCGGAAGGGAATTCGAAAGATATGGCGGGAATACGACCTGTATCCGATTACTTAGGGAACATGCAAACAGGATCGCCATTATTGATGCGGGGACTGGCATTAGGAATTTGGGAAAAGAAATCATAAGCAAGGGCCTTTCCCAGAATGTAATCAACATCTTATTTTCACATTTTCATTGGGATCATATTCAGGGCTTCCCCTTTTTTGCGCCTGCTTATAATGAAAGTCAAAAGATTGGAATCCTCGCCATGGGTGGTCAAGGAAAAATAAAAAATCTAAAAGAAATATTCTCTATGCAAATGCAAAAAGAATATTTCCCCATTCAACTGGATATGATGGGAGCAAAATTCGAATTTCCGGCCCTGGGTGATAAGGAAACCATTTATGGAGCCCATATTACCTGCGCCCCACAACATCATAGATACCTGGGAGGTTCCTATGCGTTCCGGATAGAGGATGATTCTGTCTCATTGGTGGTTTGCACGGATATTGAGCATTTCCATGGTATAGACAATACGATTGTAGAACTTGCAAAGGGAGCAGATTTGCTGGTGCATGACGGACAATACACGGCGAATGAATATAAAAGATTTAAGGGTTGGGGACATAGCACCTGGGAACAGGCAGCCGAGGTTGCCAAGCGTGCGCATGTGAAAAAACTGATCATTACCCATCATGATCCGGACCATAATGATGATTTCCTCGACAAGATGGAAAAAGAATGTAAAGCCTATTTTCCTAATTCCTTATTTGCAAAAGAAGGGATGGAAGTATTGGTTTGAATAACGAATTCAGACTGATCTCAATGGTCAGACCATTTCTGTCAGACCATCTAGGTCAGACTATCCTGGTCTGACCATTTTAGTCTGACCAAAAGGTCAAAATAAGGATTTTCAAAATTTCAAAAAAAGTGAAATCACCCTTATTTGGATAAAATATAAATGATTTCAAGGTTGACTGCTTATGCATACTGCTTTCCCAAGGCTATTATCAATCAGCAACAACTTTCAAATTGGTCCATCCTAAGTTGAATAATTTTCTAACAATCCTATTTCTTGTGCTGCTTTCTATCCATTTGGATTCTCCGAATATAAAAGGCCTCTTCGCACCGATCATGTACTCTGCAAGCAGGCAGGCCTTCCGACCTTGCCAGCAGGCCTGAAAATGACAATGAAGCGTTAGCAACTATGACCGGGAAAAAACTTATCTTTTCTAAAATAAATTTTATGCCTGCAGATTCCATTCCGGTAAATATTAATTCCAGGGGCATCAAAGAAAATACTTATGATGCCATAGTCATAGGTTCCGGCATTAGCGGAGGTTGGGCTGCAAAGGAACTCTGTGATCACGGAGTGAAAACATTGGTGCTTGAACGGGGGCGCAATGTGGTGCACAAGAAGGATTACCCAACTGCGATGAAAAGTCCATGGGAATTTCCGCACCGGGGCAGATTGCCATTGGCCATTGAAAAAGAAAATCCCATTGTAAGCCGCTGTTATGCATTTGATGAATCAGCCCAGCACTTTTTTGTAAAAGATAAACAGCATCCTTATGTACAGGAAAAACCTTTCGACTGGATCCGCGGTTACCAGGTAGGAGGAAAGTCCCTCATGTGGGCCAGGGAAACGCAGCGTTGGAGCAAATATGAATTTGAAGCTCCTTTGCGGGATGGGTTTGCAGTTGACTGGCCAATCCGCTATGAAGATCTGGCTCCCTGGTACTCCCACGTAGAAATTTTTGCCGGCATCAGTGGGAATAAAGATGGAATTGAACATTTGCCGGATGGCGAATTCCTACCACCCTGGGAATTCAATTGTGTCGAGAAGGAAATGCAGCAAAGAGTCAATGGGCATTATAAAGACAGGCGGATGCTCATGGGTCGTTGTGCCAATCTCACAGTGCCAAACAAAATTCATTTTGACCAGGGAAGGGGTCAGTGTCAGGCGAGAAATATCTGCCAGCGCGGCTGTCCTTTCGGTGGATATTTCAGTTCCAATTCATCCACCCTGCCCTGGGCCGCCAGCACAGGAAATTTGACGCTCAGACCAGATGCCGTTGTGCACTCTATTATTTATGATGAAAATAAAGGAAGGGCCACGGGTGTAAGGGTGATTGATGCACATTCAAGGGGACTAACCGATTATTTTGCAAGAGTCATTTTTGTCAATGCGGCCTGCCTGAACAGCAACCTCCTTTTACTAAATTCCACTTCTCCTCGTTTTCCAAAAGGTCTTGGGAATGACTACGATATATTGGGCAGGTATATCGCATTTCAAAACTACCGGGGATCATTATCCGGAAATATTGATGGGCCCGATGACAAATATTATTATGGCCGCAGGCCGGTGTCTCCATTGATGCCCAGTTTCAGAAATGTCTATAAGCAGGAAACCGATTTTCTCCGGGGATATATTGTTTTCTGGGGAGCTTATCGAAATACCGGCAACCAGACAGGAGCCCAAAGCATTGGAGCAGGATTCAAAGAAGAGATGTCTGAGCCTGGAGATTGGGGCGTTTATATGTCCATGCAAGGGGAAGTCATTCCAAAACATGATAATCATGTCAGGTTGAGTAATTATATGAAGGATGAATGGAGCATTCCACAATTGATCACTTCAGTATCCTATGATGACAATGATGAAAAAATGGTGAAAGATTTTTTGGAACAAGGCGCAGAAATACTTCAAACGGCTGGTTGCAAAAACATTGTCCCTAATGATTCAAAGCAGGCTCCGGGTCTGGATATTCATGAAATGGGCGGAGTCAGGATGGGCAGGGATCCAAAAACATCCATGTTGAATAAACACAACCAGCTTCATGCATGCAAGAATGTTTTCGTGACCGATGGCGCATGCATGACATCCACAGGCAACCAGAACCCTTCCCTAACTTTTATGGCTATCACAGCCCGCGCAGCCAATTTTGCGGTAGAAGAAATGAAGAAAGGAAATTTATAAGCATAAAGTGCTAACATTTTCGGGCCTTCCATTTCAAGCTTAGGATGACCACATGCCTGACGCCTGTGCATCCGGAACTGTCAGGGTTTTACATTCACAAATAGCATTTTATAACCGGGTCACCCGACTGGATACTACCCACAATTTTATCAGTGTGTACTGATTTATTTTTGATAAATCATTAATTTATTGTTACCTTTTTATGAATTGTTTCCAAAAGTAAATCTGCCAGTGAAAAATATCAGTCCTGGATATATTGCTGCTTTGATAATCTCATTTTTATTTTCCACCTTTCTTTTTCCCGGGCAACCAAAAGCACAGTCAAGAATTCCAAACACCATCGAACCAAACCAGCCATCTCTCTCTCCTGTAAATAAGGTGGGAAGATTGAGATTAAATGAAATCAACGCCAGAGCTGCCAGGCATTTCGCAGCACATTTTTCTGCCAATAACAATGAAAAATGGACCATTTTAGACGGATTCTATATTGCAAGTTTCAGCGATGCCCAGGTTAGGACGGAAGCCTTTTATACTATTAGAGGTAGCTTTGCTTATTGCGTAAAATATTACGCGGAGGCAATGCTAAGCCAGGATATCCGGCTTGCCATCATGAAAAAATTTGAAGACCATAAAATTGACGTGGTGACGGAAATATCCAACCTCGAGGATAAACTCTACTTCATAAAAATAAAGAGTAATACCGACACAAAAACGCTCAGGGTACTAAATGGCGAAATTGAGGTGGAAGAGGAATTTAGGAACGCAGGTACTTAGCAAAAAACAAGTGTGTATATTGGGCCCTTTCCGAACCGGATGGAACTCAACTGAGGACCGGCTTCCTACCACCCTTTACGACTCCAATTTTAAGATCATCCCTTTTATACTTTATTTCGATCTTTATTTAAGAAGATTTTATTTCATCGACAGGTTTGAGTCGTTTAAACTCATTTCATGAAAAATATACTTCTCTATTTTGGCTTAAGCCTCCTCCTATTGTCTGCATGTGAGAAAAGCAATAATGCTACGTCAAATCAATTAAATGTGTATGTAGCAGGATATGCCGGCCTTTTGGATGCCAGGTACTGGAAGAACGGAAACCCTGTGACCCTAAATGACGGCAAGTATGCTTATACTACGGGAATTGCAGTTTCCGGGAATGATGTATACGTATTGGGACTTATCCCCTCCGGAGTTCAAAACGCTGCCTTGTATTGGAAGAATGGTAGTCGTGTAACCCTGGACGATGGTGCAAATGGTATTTCAGCAAGGGCCATTGCTATTGAAGGAAATAATGTTTATGTAGCAGGCGCTGTCCAATTCGTAACGAGATCCGTCGCAAAATATTGGAAAAATTCCGTCGCGGTCACCCTTGGAGATAGTTCAAGTTCAGCGGTATCAATTGCAGTGTCTGGCAGTGATGTATTCGTAGCAGGATATGAGGATGGCGTGGCGAAATATTGGAAAAACGGAGCCGCTGTAAAGCTCGGAGACAGTTTGACAAATGTCACTGGCATCACTGTTGCGGCAAACGATGTTTACGTGTCGGGGTATGAAACTAACGGTACTTATTCAATTGCAAAATATTGGAAAAACGGAAGCCCGGTTAACCTGAATGATAGCTCTGAGGATGCCATTGCAAGTTCCATCACTGTTTCCGGAACGGATGTCTATGTCGTCGGATCCTCAAGCAACGGACCATTTCAAACAACCGCAAAATATTGGAAAAATGGAAGCCCGGTTACTTTGAGTGGTGGGAATAAAGCCAACGCAATAGCAGTGTTGGGAAATGATGTTTATGTAGCCGGGGGAGATGTAGCCATAGTATGCTGCGGACAAGGGGCAATGTATTGGAAGAATGAAGTCCTGACGACCCTTGCAGGTGGAGGGGAAGCCTACGCAATATGCGTTACAAGCAGTCAATAAGTTCTTCGACCAACTGTTCGAAATATCTCAAATAAATTCATATTAGTATTGATAGCGCGAAAATAAAGCGTTATAATATTTCATTAGTGACGGTATTCTCTGTTCAAACTTCGTACAATCAATTTTAGTCGCTTCACTTGGCATGAAAATTTCCAAAATTTTAGCCTACTGAGTGGCATCAAACTAAATGGCCAGTACCTAATCGCTAAGTGTATCTTTAGTACGCATGCATTCAACGGATATTTATCAATCAACAAAAAATAATGAAAAGACTTTATTTCATTTCAATCGCCTCGTTGTTTGTTCTTTCTTCTTTTGGACAAATCAAAACAAATCAGGATAGCGCTCAACTTAAAGTACCGATTATTAAAGTTGTCTTGCTTGGCACGGGTACTCCCCAACCTTTAATGGAGCGTTTTGGACCGAGTATTCTTGTTCAGGCCGGCAGCGAAAGCCTGCTTTTTGATGCAGGGCGTGGATGCTTACAAAGATTGCGACAATTGGATCTGCCCTATGATAAATTGAGTGCGATTTTTTTCACGCACCTGCATTCTGACCATATCGTCGGTTTTCCTGATCTCTGGCTTACGGGATGGCTTTTATCGCGCAGAACTACTCCGCTAACTGTATTCGGGCCGCTTGGGACCGACCAAATGATTATAAGTTTACAAAAAGCATACGCATATGATATCAGCATTAGAATATCAGATGATCATGCCTCTTTGGAAGGAAGTAAACTTTTAGTTAGCGAAATACAAGAGGGAACCATTTATGAGAAGAATGGAGTTAAAGTAGTTGCCTTTGATGTGGACCATTATCCCGTTGTGCCTGCTTTTGGATATCGGGTAGAATATAAAGGCCATTCAGTCACACTTTCAGGCGATACCCGGTTTTCAGAAAATTTGATTAAGTATGCTAACAAAACTGATTTGCTGATCCATGAAGTGGTTATTGCTCCTGATACTTTAAGCAAATCTGATTCAAGATATAGCGTTTTTGCACATCATACCACGCCTGAACAGGCTGGGAAAGTATTTACCCAATCAAAACCTAAGCTTGCAGCCTATTCGCACATTGTAAAAATGTATGGCCATAATGAACAGGAATTGATTAAGAGAACAAGAACAAATTATGAGGGGCCGGTGATTATTGGAGAGGACTTGATGGTCTTTTCAATTACTGATACTATTTCTGTGTCTGCCTGGAAGGGGAAATGACATTTAATTGATTCACTCATAAAACAGCAACCCTGATCTCCCATTCGTTACAGGTAACTTTTTTAGCCACTATTCAAATTTCGCATTCTTTTATTTGAGAAATATCCGAAGCTACTGATCTGCAAACCAAAAAATATTTAGCTGTAACGATGTCGATAAAATAAAAAATTTAAAGTCTAATAATAGCAGCTCATTCCAGGTTTATCTTTTTCTTCAACTCTTTAAAGCGCGGGTTATTTCTAATCGGCTCCATTACTGTGTCAACATTCATTCCATATATCATGAGGTCTCTGTCTTCATAGGCTCTCTCCAGAAAATCCAAAGCCTTATTATAGTCTTTCAGCGCAATATAATCCCGGGCAAGGAAATAAGGCGATCCATAAGAATTTTCCGCAATCGTTCTTGCCAGCTCCTGTTTTGCGCGGACGCTGTCTCCCATGGCTGCGTAGGCATAGCACAGCATCGTACCCTGATTTTCTGCGTTGTTTCTGGGAATTTGCCTTATTTGTTCAATGGCTTCAGTATATCTTTTTTGAATCATAAGGAGCCAGGACAGTGTCCATCTTGACAGATATGCCCCTCTTGGAAATAGCTTTATCGTTTTTCTAAATTGCTCCGCAGCAAGATCATACTTCCCGGCATAGAAATAAGTTCTTCCCAGTACCCAGTTCACAGAAACGGACAAAGGCTCAAGGTTCCATGCGATTTTATGCTGCTCAATCCCCTTTTCTATATTTTCATGAGTAATTAGCAACAGGTTTCCATAATAGATATGGGCATATGTATATTTAGGATCCATGCTGATTGCCTTTTCAAGTGTCAGCCTGGCCTTTTTCCAGTTATATTCAAAAGCAGATTCAACAAATCCAATGGTTGTGACTGCCTGCACAAGCGTACTATCAAGAGTCAGGGCTTTGATAGCAAAACTCCTGGCAATAGGTACTGCTTCCCTTTGCGTTAAGCCGGCTTGGTTAAATACATAAAGATCTGCAAGACCCGTATAAGCCAGCGCATAATTCGGATCCAGTTGAATGGCTTTATTGTAATTGGCTGCTGCGCTGTCAAAGCTAACGGGAGTTCTATTATCCCAGAAAAAACGACCCTTATTATAGTAGTTCCATGCTTCTGCATTATCAGTGTATTGTTTTTTTATGTTTATTTTTTCTTCCGGAGTTATGCTTGCAGACAATGAAGAAGCAATTTTTTCAGCAACCTCAGTTTGCAGGGTAAATGGATCACTCCTTGTTCTGTCAAACTCTTCGCTCCATATATGCTTACCAGTGCCGGCATCAATCAGTTCGGCATGGATCCGGAATTTATCGGTCTGTTTTTGAATGGTCCAGGAAAGAATGGCTGAAACACCCAATTCTTCCGCAATATCTTTTAGTGTTCTGGGAGGAATCCTGAGGCCCCTTACCCTTGCCCATGCCGACACTTCAGTTAGCCCGGATAATTTGGAAAGCTTATCAATGACCGCCTGGGTAAAGCCATCATTTATCCATTGACTGTCTTTTGTTTGAGATAAAGATTCCAGATGGAAGTACGGCAATGGATTTGTCCTTCCCTGTAAATCCCGGCTTATAAAAAAATTGCCTGTAAAGAAAGAATGAAACAAATAGGAGCACAAAGCCGGCAGCTGCAAGAAATATTTTTTTGTTTTTAGATTTTTGCTCTTGTAGCTTCCCTTCCATTTTTTTTCTGTCTGGCACCACCAATCCCTCATTTGCCAATGCAAATACTTCCATGGGATCATCTACATGTTTGAACTGAAATTTTCCGAGGGATATGCATTTTAACGATGGCTGGTTGGCCAATTTGGAATGGATCTCATTAGAAAATAGAATGGAATTGGCCACGCCTAGAGATTGTATTCTGGAAGCCACATTCACCCCGTCGCCGAGCACCTTGCCATCTTCAAACAAAATTTCTCCTATATGTAAACCCACGCGCAGCGGCACAATGGGCTCAAGCCGGAATTGTTCCTGCATCTGCATGGCGCATCTTATGGCTTCCGTGGCACTTGTAAAACTGCAAAGGCTTCCATCTCCATAATCATTAAGGATTTCACCACCATGGGCTGATACAGATTTTTTCAGAACCGAAACATAGCGCTTGTTTATGGACAGCGCTGCCTGTTCGTCCTTCTGCATGATGGCAGTAGAACCAACAATATCGGTGAATAGAATGGCAGCTAGTTGGTGGGTTTGTTTCACGACATTACCGGAACAGAAAATACAATGAATTGTAATTTAATCTTTATTTAAATAAGACCCCAGCCCTTGTTAGCAAGCAGAACAACAATTTTTTGTATGTAGAATAGCAGAGAGAGATAAGCGCAAGTGAAGATCATTTGGGCAGTTCCGCATAGCATCAAGTTAAGGCGCTGCTTTCAGGCAAGCCAGTTAGCTCGCTGAGCCTTCAATGAAGCCAGCGCCAAGGTCAACTGCATCTTATACCATAAATTAGCGGTTCGCTCAAAAACCGGAACCATTCCGCAATGTTTAATTTCAGATTATTATTAATCAGATTAAAAATCCACCGGGTTATTAATCCATTCAACCGGTTGATTTTAAAAATTGGAAATTTTACCAGGCTGTCATCATGGATTCATCAGCATCCCAAATTGTTATACAATGATTATTATTCCGGCAAGGAGGACTATAGTAAAAGGTTTGGCCTGTACAAATTTATTCTTGAGAATGAGATAAATGATCAGCCAATAAATTATTTAGAATTTGGCGTAGCCGATGGAGAAACCATAAGCTGGTGGTCGAATGCACTGATTAATAAGAACACCAAATTATATGGCTTTGATACATTCGAAGGCCTGCCCGAAGATTGGGGCATTTACAAAAAAGGTTCTTTTAGTACGCATGGAAAAATCCCATTGGTTGCGGATGAAAGAGTAAAATTTTACAAGGGATTATTTCAACATACCTTAACTAATTTCTTGCCGGATTTAAAAAATGATCAAAGAAATGTAGTTCTTTTGGATGCCGATTTATATGGTTCTACCTTATTTGTGCTGGCAACTATCGCACCTTACCTAAAGAAAAATGATATCATTATTTTCGATGAATTTCTGGCTCCGCAACATGAATTTCTCGCCTATTACAATTTTTGCGAATCTTTTCCCCATATTAAACTTGACTTATTTGCAGCAGCGAACAATTATTCCTTTGTTGCGTTCAAGATTTTGTGAGCGTAATTTTAGAATCCGTTTTGCGAACCAGCTTTCCAGAAATAATGTTGTCCCACCCAGAATCCCCGCCCGTATCGAACGGTGAGTTCGGGCGGGGAACCGCGATCTTATTTTTGTAGTCCCGACAGGAAGGGAATATCAGCCTGTTGTAATTATTATAGATAGGAGTCGTAGATTTAAATGCCGATGTATTTGAGTCTAATTGAAATTCAACATTTATATACCCCTCACCATGTATACAATCACCCAATTCCAATCACAAGGAGCAACGCTCAGAGGAAGATTATATATACCTGGAACTGTCGAACCCCTTCCAATAGTAATTATGGCGCATGGCTTTAGCGCTACAATCGGAATGACTTCAGACAAATATGCTGAAGAATTTGAAAAGAGCGGCTTTGCTGTATTATTATTTGACCATAGGAACTTTGGAATAAGCGATGGGGAGCCCAGACAGGAACTCAATAAATGGCTCCAAATGAAGGGCTATCAGGATGCAATTAATCATGTCGTAACACTAAAAAATATTGATCCGGCCAGAATCGCATTATGGGGTGATAGTATGAGTGCGGCAGAAGTGCTCGCTTTGGGAGCAATGGATTCGAGAATTAAAGCCATAATCGGACAAGTGCCGGCATGTGGTGATAAATCTGCTCCTGCCGACGATGACGGAAAACTATTTACCGAAATGGTAACCTATTTTAATAATGGTGATTTCACAGCTAAACCTGAAATAATTTCGGGACCAGTTCCTGTTGTCTCAACTGATCAAAAAGGAACACCTTCTCTGCTCAAACCATTAACCGCTTTTCGTTGGTTCATTGAATATGGTGGGCGGCATAATTCGAATTGGAAGAACTTAGCGACTTATGTTAACCCTAACGCAATAACATTTTTTCATCCCTCATTATGTGCAAAACATATAAAGGCGGCAGTTTATTTGACGATAGCTTCTGAAGATGAACAGGCTAGTCCAATTATTGCAAGAGAAGTTTATGATATGGTTCCTGGTCCCAAAGAAGTCCTGGAAATAGAAGGTGGCCATTTCGGGTTATTGTATTATCCAAGTGATTTATTTTCTAAGGCAAGCAAAGGCCAATGTGATTTTTTAAAAAAATATTTGTAGTCCCGCCCAGAATCGAACTGGGATCTAAAGTTTAGGAAACTTCTATTCTATCCGTTGAACTACGGGACCATTCATTAAAACAGGACCGCAAAAATAATGAATTGACCCTTAGGAATAAAATCATCCACATTCTCCTGTTTATGCTTACCTTCCGAAACTTAAAATTGCTGTATGAAAAAAGCTTTTTCCCTCATTTCCATTCTCATTCTTATCATTCTTTTGGTGCAGACCGCACCAGTGAAGGCCCAGGCAAAGCCCCATTTTAACCACCTGACCGTTTATGTGGTAGACCTGAAAAAAAGCGCCGATTTTTATGAAAAAGTTATGCAGCTCGAAGTCATCCCGGAACCTTTTCACGATAATAAGCATGTGTGGTTCAAGATGGCAGAACATGGACAATTGCATGTGGTCAGCGGAGCAAAGGAAATGCAAGCCCATGATATCAATGTTCACCTCGCTCTTACAGTACCTGACCTAAAAGCTTTTATGACGAGACTGGACGGACTCAATGTCAAATATGGAAATTGGGCCGGTGACCAAAAACAAATCCAGGTCAGACCTGACAAGATCGATCAGATCTATCTTCAGGATCCGGATGGATATTGGATCGAAGTCAATGACGATAAATTCTGATTTGGACCGCCAAGGCCGCAGAAATGCTGGGATGGCTGACTACAATGCGGTCAACTGAAAACAGTCAACTGTCAACGGTCCTGCCTATCTTTGCATCCCCATTTAAAAACTATGAAGTTTTACAATATTATAATAAAATACCGCCTGTATATTGGGATTGCGCTGGTGGCAATCGGTATCGTCACCAATGTATATAGCGGATTCTGGCCTGCATTTTTGCCTTACCTGATCGGCATCGTGCTCATTTTCGGTCATTTCTTTTTTGGACCCCTCCGCCTGATCCAGGAGCATATGGAATCCGGTAATGTGGAAGAAGCAGAAAAAGTGCTGGACTCTATCAAATTCCCCAACCTCTTATACAAGCCCATCCGTTCCGTTTACTTCACGCTAAAGGGCAACCTGGCGATGATGAAGCAGGATTTTACCAAGGCGGAAATCAATATGAAAAAAGGACTTGACCTTGGGATGCCTATGAAAGAGGCAGAAGGCGCCAGTCTGCTCCAAATGGGCATGTTGCATATGCAGAAAAATGATCTCAGGCAAGCCGAAAGCTATATTCGACAAGCGATCCGCAAAGGACTGCCGGATAAGGAAAACGAAGCTGCCGCTTACCTTCAATTATGTTCTATTATGATGACCAAAAGGGAATTCAGGGCTTCGAAAGAATTTTTCAGAAAGGCAAAATCACTCAAACCAACTACTCCTCAGATCGTAGATCAGATCAAGCAAATCGAAAAATACATTTCGAGGATTCCGGGATAGCGGGATGTAAAGGATTATTTAAGGAATAGACAGATAACCTACCTGGATTGTCTGCTTTAGCTTTCCAAATGATTTATTCTTCTTTTCCAGGAACGCAAATGCACCATAACGGCTGATGTTGCGGCGTGAGTAAACGCTTTTTTGACTGGAAAATAGGATAACGAAAATAGAGTCGTCAATTTTCCGGATGGCCTCAAGCGTCTCCAGTCCATTCATTTCACCATCCAGGTTATAATCGAGTACAACGATGGAAGGTTGCTGATCCAGGGCCTGAAGGCAATGTTCGCCCTTTGTGAAAAAATGGATCTTTCCGGAAAGGGATTCAAGCTCTTTAGCAATCAATTGCTGATACAGGAGGTTGTCTTCTACGACAAAAATTCGGGGTTCATCAAAAAGTTTCATATTCTACCGGGTTAGTGTATGAATTCCCCGGAAAACTGTGCCTATTTTTTTCCACTTCTGAGTGGCTGATCTTCAATTAGTTAATTTTTGGCGAATATTCACATCATTCCCAAATCTGGAAAAAATGCCCGGAACCGGAACCATCAGTTGATCTCCTTCATCAACTGCTCTATACAGTCATCAATAGTAGAAATGATTTTTTCAACTTTTGGAGCAATCTCTGCGAGGTCTTTTTGCTGTTTTGCATTGGCTTCCACGCTTCGGATATCTGCATGAATAGATTTAATTCCCATAGAATCTACGGTAGACTTTAGCTTGTGTGCCAACTTACCTACCTGCTCCCAGTTTTGCGATCTTAGCGCTGTATTCAAATCCTGCAGATTCTGGGGAACCGTTTCAATAAAGAGGAGGATCATTCTTTTAATGAAGGCCTTATCGCCTCCTGAAACGGACTGCACGATGGAAAGATCATATAACTTGGACATCGTTTCTAAATTTCGCTGACCATTAACCAAATTTCCTGAATGAGCAGGATGCCTGCCTTGTCCTCCCTGGTTCCTCAGAATCACGAGCAATAATCCGCATTCATCAAATGGCTTTGCAAGAAAGTCATTCATTCCCGCTGCCTTGTATTTTTCGATATCCTCACTTAGTACATTGGCAGTAAGCGCAATGATGGGTATAGTCGATTTTATCGGATCATCTAACTGACGGATCTGCTTTGCAGTTTGGATCCCATCCATCTCAGGCATCTGGATATCCATCAGGATGCAATCAAATGAATCCCTGCTAAGCAGGTCCAACGCCTCCACCCCATTATTAGCTATAGATACATTCAATCCCCTCGCTTCCAGGAAATGCCTGGCCAGGTACTGATTCAATTCTACGTCTTCTGCCAGCAGGATCTTTTTTGACCTCAACCCGACAAATTCGTTTTCATTTCTCTGCATAATGATTGCTTAATAAGCCCACACCCTGAAGAATTAGGGGTAGGTAGTGGCTATTTGCTCTTTAGCTCCCCATTCTGAATCATTCGATAAATAGTGGATTTACCTACATCCAGCTTTTTGGCAACCAGCAGGACGTCCTTATTGTATTTGTCGAGATAGTGTTGTATGATTTGGTTTTCGAATTCTTTCAGCGTAGTCTCCCGGTTGAACAGGTCATTGATGCTAGTAGAGCTGTTCAATGTGATATGCTCTGGAAGGATGGTATCAGTATCCGTCATCACGACCGACAATTCCATGATGGATTTCAATTCACGCACATTTCCCGGGAATGTATACCCGAGCAATTTCTGCTGTGCATCGGGCGAAATGCTCTTTTTTTCCAGTTTGTTTTCCCTGCAGAATCCGTCAGCGAAATTCTTCGCGAGGATAACAATATCATTGCCTCTTTCACGCAGGGGTGGAAGCATGATGGGCAAACCAATCAGGCGATAATACAGATCCTCCCTGAAATTTCTGTTCTTCACTTCGTCCAGCAGGTTCTTATGTGTAGCGACGATAATGCGTACATTGATAGCCGTTACTCCATTGGCCCCAATCCTCGTAATTTCCCGTTCCTGAAGTACCCTGAGGAGTTTGGCCTGCAGGTTTATATCCATCTCTCCAATTTCATCCAGGAATAAAGTGCCTTTGTCCGCCTCTTCAAATTTCCCGATCCTCCTTGTGGCTGCCCCGGTAAATGCGCCTTTTTCATGTCCGAAAAGCTCACTTTCCAGCAGGTCTTTGGGGATGGCTGCTACATTCACGGCTACAAATGGCTGCTTGTGCCGGTCCGAATTATAATGAATGGCCTTGGCCACCATTTCCTTACCTGAACCTGTTTCTCCTGTAATCGATACGGTAATATTGGTCTTCGATGCTTTTTCAATCAATGCAAATACTTTTTCGATCGATTCGCTCTTCCCAATAATCATCTGTGAAAAATCATATTTCCGCCCCACCTGTGTCTTCAGGCTTTCCACTTCATCCTTCAGGTTGCGGATCTCCCGCAAATGGAGGATGCTATTCCAAAGTCTGTCCTTTGTATCATCGTCTTTGACGATATAGTCAAATGCCCCGTTTTTAAGCAGATTTATGGCAGTTGCAACATCCTCCTGTCCCGAAATAATGACGACCCTGGTATCCGGATTATGTTCCCTGATCTTTTTCAATACCTCGGTTCCGTCGGCATCAGGTAGTGAATAATCAAGGGTGACCAGGTCGGGGTTTTCATGAAGCTGGGCGAAGAAATCATTTGGATTTTCGAAGCGCTTTATTTCATATTCTGGATTGAGGGAAAGGTAGTGTTCGAGCATTGAACCATACCACGTATCATCTTCAACTATAAAAATTTTAAAGGACTGGGGGTTCTTCATATTTCGGATTGTAGGATATATAACGTTAAAAGCTGAATAATAATATTCCAGAAATAAGAAAGTTTCCAATTTTCAAAACAATTTTGATCCCATTTCAGGCGGGAATTGGAATGCAGCTAATTGTTTTTTTGTAGAGAATTCAATCTACGAGCAAAATGCCTTGTTTTTAACATGCTTAACTTTGACTGCCCAACTGGACAAAATCCTGGGCCCAGCCCGCATGTCTCAGAAAGCCGAATTCCTGAAAATCTATACTGCCCTCAATGAACGCCAGAAGCTGGCCGTGGATACCCTCGAGGGCCCTGTCATGGTAATTGCCGGGCCAGGCACGGGCAAGACCCAGATCCTGAGCGCAAGGATTGGCAAGATCCTTATAGATACAGATGTATTACCGGGAAACATTCTCTGTCTCACCTATACGGAAGCGGGCGTTGTGGCCATGCGCCGGCGACTGGTGACCATGATCGGGCCGGACGCCTATAAGGTAAGCATCCACACTTTTCACGCTTTTTGCAATGAAGTCATCCAGGAAAATCTTTCACTGTTTGAGAAAAACGAACTCGATGCCATCTCTGAACTGGAACGCATAGAACTCTTCAAAGAGCTAATCAATTCCTTTCCAAAAAACCATCCTTTGAAACGCTACCGGGGGGATGTTTATTTTGAAATGAAGGCACTCAACCAGCTTTTCAGTACGATGAAAAGAGAAGGCTGGACCCCGGTATGGGTAAACCAGAAAATTGATGAATATATTGAATCGCTCCCTGCAAGAAATGAGTATATCGCTAAGAGAGCTTCCGGAGAGTTCAGGAAAGGTGATTTGCGAGTCGACAAGATTGAAGAAGAAAAGGACAGGCTTAAAAAACTCCGCGCTGCAGTAAATGAATTTGATAAGTTTCAGGAACTGATGCGCTCAAGGAATCGCTACGATTTTGATGACATGATCAATTGGGTGATCAAAGCATTTGAGGAAAACGAAATCCTTCTTCGCCGTTACCAGGAACAATATCTGTATATTCTGGTAGATGAATACCAGGATACCAGCGGAACCCAGAACCGACTGGTTCAATTGCTGATCAACTATTGGGACAAACCGAACATATTCGTTGTCGGTGACGACGACCAGAGCATATTCCGCTTTCAGGGCGCCAACGTGAAAAATATGCTCGACCTGGCACAGAAGTATGAAGAAGATCTGCTGACCGTTGTACTTACTAACAACTACCGTTCGGTACAACCCATACTCGATCTGTCAAAATCCTTTATCGGCAGAAACCAGGAGCGCCTGGTCAGAAAAATGGATGGATTGAGTAAGGACCTGGTTGCTTCCAGGTATGGCCTGGCTGGTGCTCATCATTTCCCGGCCATCAAAGAATATGAGACCCAGCGCCAGGAAATGATCGGCATTGCTACAGAACTGGAAAGACTCATTGGCGAAGGTATGAGCCCTTCGAGAATTGGCGTCATTTATAAGGAGCATAAGTTTGGGTTGGAATTGTCTCATTATTGCCAGCTGAGAAATATACCGGTATTCAGCAAACGGACAGTCAATGTATTAGAAATTCCTTTGGCCAAAAAAATCATTTCCATTCTCAGATGGCTGGCTTCCGAGCATGAAATCCCATACAGCGGAGATGAAATCCTGTTCGAGATCCTCCACTATGATTGGTTTGGAATTCCCCCCATTGAAATTGCAAAACTGAGCATCGAAGTGGCCGACCGCCAATTTGATGATAACAAGACCTCCCTGAGAAGGCTTTTATATGAAAAAGCAACTGAGCCTCCCCGTGATCTTTTTGCCAAGGGGATGCATGCACATCTCAGGAAAGCGGGAACACTGCTCGAAGAACTGGTGACAGACCTGCCCAACCTCACATTACAAAACCTGCTGGAAAATATCATCAGGAAAGCCGGGATCCTGGACCGGATGATGCAACAGCACGACAGAATCTGGCAATTGCAGGTTCTGACCACCCTGTTCGATTTTGTAAAAGAGGAAACACACCGCAAACCTTCTATGACAGTCGCTGAACTGGTCAATATTTTCGAATTGATGGAGGGAGAAAATATTGTACTGCCCCTGGTCCAGGTAACTGGCAGCGAAAAGGGTGTCAATTTCATGACAGTCCATGGATCCAAGGGCCTGGAATTTGAATGGGTATTTTTTGCAGGGTGCAATGCATCTTATTGGGAAAAGAAAAGAAAACCAAATTCCGGATTCACGCTGCCGGATACCCTGATTTCCGGAGGAGAAGGCAAGGAAGCCCCTGATGAAGATGAAGAACTGAGGAGACTTTTCTATGTCGCCATGACAAGGGCAGAACAACACCTGACATTTACCTACTCAAAATTCAGGAACGATGGCAAAGACCTCGAGCCTTCCATGTTTCTTGCTGAAATCATTGATGCACAGGATATGAAAGTTGAGAAAGTGCTGATTTCTTCAGAAACACTGACCGAATTCCAGACCCTGCCCTTCGAAAACCTGCAACCTCCTGAAATGCGGAAGACGGAAGATGAATTTGTCGGCCGCCTGCTTGAGAAATTTGTGATGAATGTTACTGCCCTGAATAATTTTCTCAAATGTCCATTGGAATTTTATTTCAGGAACCTGCTCCGGATTCCTTCGCCAAAAAATGAAGCGACAGAATTCGGATCTGCTGTGCACTTTGCCCTCGAAAAATTGTTCCGGGGCATGCAGGAAAACCACGACATCTTTCCTGGCAAAGAGCAATTCCTGGGCTGGTTTGACTGGTATATGAAAAGACATAGGGAAAGTTTTACCAGGGAACAATTTGATCGAAGAATGGAATATGGTCATGCCGTTTTACCTGAATACTATGATGCAAATCTGAACCAGTGGAATAAGATTGTGGCGATTGAAAGAACGATCAGAAATGTAACGTTGAAAGGTGTGCCCCTGAAGGGGAAATTAGATAAGTTGGAATTTAACGGCAACGAAGTAAATGTGGTAGATTATAAAACCGGCGACCCGGACAAAGCAAAATCCAAGCTTAAGCCACCAAATGATAAGGATCCTGATGGTGGTGACTATTGGCGACAGGCTGTTTTTTATAAGATCCTTATTGACCATCTTGACCAAAAAAAATGGAGGGCCGTCAGTACTGAATTTGACTTCATTGAGCCCGACAACAAAAAAAAATACCGAAAGGAAAAATTGCTGATCAGCCCGGAAGACATTACAACGGTCACAGAACAAATCACCAGCACCTGGCAGAAAATCCAGGATCACGCTTTTTATACCGGTTGCGGCAAAGCAGACTGCCACTGGTGTGAGTTTGTGAAAAATAATGCCCTCACTGTACCGCTGGGAGCATTTGATGAAGAGCACGAGGATTTACCCGATTTAAAGGATTATTAGGAAAGGAAAGGTCTCGAATAAAGGCCAAACCATATAAGTTTGCAGATATTGAAGCAGGTCAAACCATGAAGCCCATACGATTTCTCTTGTTGGCCATTCCGATCCTTTTTGAAATCCTGTTCATCCAAAGCTGCGCCAACATGATTCCACCCACGGGCGGCCCAAGGGATACCCTTGCCCCAAAACTGATCTCAGTAAACCCTCCGAATAATAGCACGCATTTCGACGCAAAACGAGTGGAATTCAACTTCGATGAATACCTGGAACTAAAAGATCTGCAGCAAAATCTAACGGTATCGCCTGTCCCAAAACAAGATCCCCTCGTTGAAGCCAAATTGCGCACGATTACGGTCAGGATCAGGGATACCTTGCAACCCAATACAACGTACACCATCGATTTCGGAAATGCCATCAGAGATATAAATGAAGGCAATGTCTTCAGGAAATTCAGTTATATCTATACCACAGGAGCATATATTGATTCCCTCGATCTATCCGGGAACATCCTCCTTGCCGCTACAGGTAAGGCAGACAGTACGCTTCTCGCCATGCTCTATCTCAATATGGATGATTCGGCAGTCATCAAAGAAAAGCCAAGGTATATCGCGCGATGTGACAGCAGCGGCCATTTCACATTTACCCACCTCAAGGCAGGGACCTATAGGATCTATGCTCTCAAAGATGACGGTGGACAGCGCAAATATTTATCCAAGTCTCAATTATTCGCATTTGCCGATGAACCCGTAAATGTAGGCGGGCAAAATAGTCCGATCACTCTGTACGCATATGTAGATACGGCCGGCACAAGGAATGCAACCACGACTAAAAAAACAGCCCGCGGAGGAAGTGACATGCAGCCAAAAGCAGTCGATAAGGAAAAGCCGAAGCGACTCATTATTACAACCAATACCGGCGACAGTCCCCTGGACATTTTGGGGAATTTCGAGATGCTTTTCGGCATTTCGCTGAAAACATTTGATTCTGCCAAAGTCAGGTTTACCGACGACAAATTCAACAGTCTCAGTGGCTATCGTTTCGAACTGGATTCCACCCGGAAAAAACTTACACTGATGTATAAGTGGGGATATGGCATGAACTATCACCTGATTGCTGCCAAGGATTTTGCGGAAGATTCATTAGGCAATAAATTGCTAAAGGTAGATACCATCACTTTTCGAACCCGGACTGAAGCCGACTATGGATCCTTGCGCATCCGCTTTGTCAACCTGGCCCTCGACAAGAACCCTGTCTTACAATTTATGCAGGGCGATTTGGTCAAAAAAACACAAAAGCTGCCCACCAATCTTTTCCTTGATAAAATTTTCCTTCCCGGAGATTATGAATTGCGCATCCTATTTGACGAAAATAATAACGGCGTTTGGGATCCGGGAGAATTTTTCATTAGACATAAACAGCCGGAAAGGGTCCTTAATCTCAAAAAGAAACTCACAGTGAAGGCCAATTGGGACAACCAAACCGATTACGTTTTATAGCGTTCCCCAAGATCCCTCTTCGTATATTTGCGGTATGCAATTCTCTTCTTCATTACTTGAAAATGCGGTGAATGAATTTGCGAGGCTGCCGGGCATTGGCAAGAAGACTGCCCTGCGGCTGGTACTGCATTTATTGAAGCAGGATCCGGATACTGTCAAATCATTTGGAGAAGCCATTGTTAAGATGCGGCAGGAGCTAAAATTCTGTCAGCGCTGCCATAATGTGGCAGATGGTGATATCTGTTCCATATGCGCCAATTCCATGCGAAAGCGGGAAATCATATGTGTGGTGGAAAATATCAGGGATGTGATTGCCATTGAAAGTACGCAGCAATACAACGGCATATACCATATTTTGGGTGGAATTATTTCTCCGCTGGATGGGATCGGACCGGAACAACTAAATATAGATTCCCTGATCAGCAGGGTACAAAAGGAAACTACTTCAGAGCTGATCTTTGCACTCAACCCTACGATACAAGGTGATACTACGATCTATTATATTCAGAAGAAATTGCAATTGCTCCCTGTAAAAATAACAACCATTGCGAGAGGCATAGCATTTGGAGGCGAATTGGAATACGCCGACGAAATGACCCTGGCGCGATCAATCAGCAACCGGCTGCCTGTAGAGAGCTATGTTTCCAACCACTGATCTATTTTGATTTTCCCTGATTAATCTTTAATTTTGCGCTGCAAACAGGCAGATTTGTTTATTGTTCGGCCTGTTTGGGGAATAACAGTCGATTGAAACTGAACTAATAAACGCCAGGAAGCCCTTCTACTTTCTCACTTCCCAACGTTTTGGTCCGGTTTTTTGAGGCCAGCATTGCATTGCCGCCCAGCTGTCTTGTGGCCACTCCGCAGGACCCAATGGGAGCCCAGGGTCCCATGGAACCTTGAAAATTGCAGATTTTGGCCAGATCGCATTAATCAACTGTTATACTCCATAGAAAATTGCCCTTAAGGGGCAGCACTTTATCAAACTGAGTGATATGAACCAGGGAAAAATAATAAGGCAGGAACTTGAAAAACGCATACTCATCATCGATGGAGCGATGGGTACAATGATTCAGCGCTATCAACTAGCTGAAGCCGATTATCGGGGTGAACGGTTTAAGAACTGGCCTGTTGATCTGAAAGGCAATAATGATCTCTTGTGCCTTACCCGGCCCGATATTATTAAGGAGATTCATATGCAATATCTCGAAGCAGGGGCAGATATTATAGAAACAAATACTTTCAATTCCCAAAAAATCTCTCTCGCCGATTACCAAATGGAATCCCTGGCATACGAGATCAATCTGGCCGCAGCAAAAATCGCCAGGCAGGCCGTAGATGAATTCACCGCCAAAAGCCAGGGGGCAACTGCCAACCCTAAATGGATCGCCGGTGCACTTGGACCGATGAACAAGACCCTCTCTCTTTCCCCCGATGTCAATAACCCGGGTTTCAGGGCAGTCAGTTTTGATGAGGTTGCTGCAGCATATTATGAGCAGGTCAGCGGTCTGGTGGATGGAGGCGTGGATATTTTATTGATCGAGACGATTTTTGATACCCTCAATGCAAAGGCAGCGATCTATGCCATCAAGAAATATTTTCGCGATAGAAATTTGATTGGCCATGCTCTGGAAAATCAAATACCCATCATGATCAGCGGCACGATCACGGATGCCAGCGGCCGGACCCTGAGTGGCCAGACCCTGGAAGCTTTTTATACTTCGGTTATGCATGCCAGACCCCTCAGCATAGGATTGAACTGTGCCTTGGGAGCCGCCGAAATGCGACCTCATATTGAAGAACTCGCGCAGATTGCCACCTGTTATACTTCTGCATATCCAAATGCAGGTCTTCCAAATGCAATGGGAGAATACGATGAGAAACCGGAAGAAACTGCGCATTTTATTGAAGATTGGGCCAGGGAAGGATTTGTAAATATTGTCGGCGGATGCTGTGGCACAACTCCCGAACATATCCGGCACATCGCGATGCATGTGAAAAATTGTAAACCCCGGGAACTGCCCATACTCGAAGAAACACTGGGTTGAAGATTATGGAAAAAAATGTGATCAGACCATATTTGAGATTATCGGGCCTGGAGCCGCTGGTCATTCGACCGGAAACGAATTTTGTGAACGTGGGCGAAAGAACCAATATCACAGGGTCAAAGAAATTTGCGCGACTGATTCGCGAAAACAAATATGAAGAAGCCCTGAGCATTGCAAGGCAACAGGTGGAAAATGGAGCCCAGGTGCTCGATGTGAACATGGATGATGCCATGCTTGACGGAGAAAAAGCCATGACGGATTTCCTAAACCTCGTGCAGAGTGAACCGGATATCGCGAAGATCCCCATCATGATCGACTCTTCGAAGTTCAAGATAATTGAAGCAGGATTAAAATGTGTGCAGGGTAAATGCATCGTGAATTCCATATCCATGAAAGAAGGAGAGGAAAAATTTAAGGAGCAGGCCATTATATGCAAGAGCTTTGGCGCATCAGTCATCGTTATGGCATTTGACGAAGCAGGCCAGGCAGATACTATGGCAAGAAAAGTGAAGATCTCTGAAAGAGCTTACAGGATTCTCACTGAAGAACTGGGTTTTGATCCTCAGGATATCATTTTCGATCTTAATGTTTTTGCGATTGCCACAGGCCTTGAGGAACATAACAATTATGGTGTTGATTTTATTGAAGCCACCAGGATACTGAAGCAAAAATTTCCCCTTGTGAAAATCAGTGGTGGTGTCAGCAACTTATCATTTTCTTTCCGTGGAAATGAACCCGTAAGGGAAGCCATGCATAGTGTTTTCCTGTACTATGCGATCAAGGCAGGCATGGATATGGGCATTGTGAATGCCGGGCAGCTTGTGGTCTATGATGAGATTGAACCTGCTTTAAGAACCTTATGCGAAGATGTAATCCTGAATAGAAACAATGACAACAATGAAGCAACTGAAAAACTGATTGCATTTGCAGAGACAGTAAAAGGAAAAGACAAGGAGCAAAAGAAAGATGAAAGCTGGAGAGGCGAATCCGTTGAAGAGAGGCTTAAGCACGCACTTGTGAATGGAATTACTGAATTCATTGATGCAGACACTGAAGAAGCCAGATTAAAATATCCAAGACCCCTGGATGTGATTGAAGGTCCGCTGATGGCAGGAATGAATGTAGTGGGCGATTTGTTCGGCAGCGGCAAAATGTTTTTGCCCCAGGTAGTAAAAAGTGCCAGGGTAATGAAAAAATCAGTGGCCATATTAACTCCATATATCGAAGAGGAGAAGAAGAAAAACCTGGCAGCAGGAGGCCCGGGGAAGGAAGCGGGTGCTGCAAAAATATTATTGGCCACGGTGAAAGGGGATGTGCATGATATAGGAAAGAACATAGTCGGCGTCGTGCTCGGATGCAATGGATACGAAATCATCGACCTGGGTGTAATGGTTCATGCAGACAGGATACTCGATACAGCAAAAAAAGAAGGTGTGAAAATTATTGGCCTCAGTGGACTGATCACGCCATCGTTGGATGAAATGGTTCATGTTGCCCGCGAAATGAAAAGGCAGGAATTCCAGGTACCGCTCCTGATTGGAGGGGCGACGACTTCCCGCATGCACACAGCTGTAAAGATTGCACCCGAATATGACCATGGTGTGGTACATGTGCTCGACGCTTCCAGAAGCGTAACTGTGGCCAGTTCCCTGCTGAGCAAGGAGCAAAAGCCAGGCTTCCTGGAATCCATTCTATCGGAATACAAAAAATTAAAGGAAGATTTCGGAAATAAGAGATCTGCCAAACAATTTTTGAGTTTTGCAGAAGCACAAAAAAACAAAACGCCGCTGAACTGGGAAGGTTTTGAACCCGTTAAGCCTTCGTTTACTGGAATCAAAATCTTTGACAACTATCCCCTGGGCGAGATTTCAACTTATATTGACTGGCAGCCATTCTTTATTGCATGGGAAATGCATGGAAAATTTCCGCAGATCCTTTCGGATTCGAAGATTGGCAAGGAAGCGACAAAATTATATCATGATGCCAGGGCCCTGCTAAAAAAAGTCATTGATGAAAAATGGTTGACACCAAGAGCAGTAGTGGGTTTCTGGCCGGCTGTAGCGACGGCCCCCGATACGGTGGAAGTCGATTCAGATCAGGGCGAAATGAAACTGGAATTTCTCCGACAGCAGGTCAAAAAAGCACCCGGACAATTCAATCTCTCTCTCGCCGATTTTATCAGGCCGGGAAAATTCGCGCTGGATGAAAAAACGGGCAAAGCCACGGATTATATGGGTGCCTTCACAGTAACCATCCAGGGGATCGAACCAAGGATTGCGGCATTTGAAAAAGACCATGATGATTATAATAAGATCATTTTGCAGGCACTGGCAGACAGGCTTGCAGAAGCTTTTGCGGAACGAATGCATGAAAAGGTGAGAAAGGAACTCTGGGGTTTTGCCAAGGAGGAAAAATTGTCGAATGAGCAGCTCATCAGAGAAGAATATATGGGCATCAGACCCGCACCGGGATACCCAGCCTGTCCCGACCATACAGAGAAATACAAATTATTTAAACTTCTTGGTGGCCAACAGAGCACGGGCATCACGCTAACGGAATCTCTCGCCATGTATCCCGCCTCATCCGTTTCAGGCTGGTATTTTGCAAATCCGGAAAGCAAATATTTTGGAATAGGAAAAATTGAAAAAGACCAGGTTATAGATTATGCCAGGAGAAAATCAATGTCCATAGAAGAGGCTGAAAAATGGCTTCGCCCTCAACTTGACTACGACAACTGAACTACTCCTGCGCATCACAAAAAAATATTTGATTAACTTTGCGCGGCATTACATACTTACCGCTATATAGAAGCCATGCGTTCAATTAAGCTACCTTTCTTTATTCTTTTCTTCACTCTTTTATCTATATCCTATTTTGCAAATGCGCAGAAAAAAAAGCAGGAAAGAAAGGGGGAACTCTATTTTTCATGGGGATATAATAAGGAATGGTATACGACCAGCAATGTACAGGTGGATCAGCCGGAGCTGGGAAATCATTACACATTCAACCATATTTCTGGACACGATCATCCGGGCTGGGACCAGGGCGTATTGGATCAGCCTATCAGCATACCACAATACAATTACCGGCTTGGCTATATCTTCAACAGGAAAAAAGGGCTGGGCATTGAAATCAATTTCGATCATACCAAATTCATATTTGAAGACCAGAATGCGAGGATATCCGGTGTCATGAATAACAAACCCATTGACAGCACAGTCGCTTTTAATTCTGATAATGGGTTCTATTACTATTTGAACAATGGGGCAAATTTTCTTTTAATCAATTTTGTCAAGCGTTGGGATATTTATGCAAGCAGGGACGAAAAACTAAAAATCGATTTTTTGGGAAAGGCCGGCATCGGCCCAGTCATTCCTCATGTAGAAAACAGTTTTTTCGGACAGGCCAATCAGCCGCATTTTCAGTTTGGCGGCTGGAATATGGGTGTAGAAGCGGCTTTGCGCGTGAGTTTTTTCAAATATGTATATCTTGAATATGCCAGCAAATATGATTATGCCAGGTATTCAGGCCTTCAGATATATAAAGGCAATGCGAAACAGTCTTTTGGAACTTATGAAATGATATTGAGTCTGGGATTTAATTTCCCGGTAGGAAAAAGACAGGCCGAATAGGAGTTGTTATTTCCTGAATGCCTGCGCCCAATGTTGGGCTTCCTTTGCCTTTCCCAATCCACGGATCAGATAGCCGATAATGAAAAGTTTAACGATGATTCCCTTCAATACAGTGGAGGGCTGGATGATCAAATCAATAGCAAGGAGTGAAGAATAAAGAATTAGTGCGATCAGAATGGCTGTGTATGGCTTTTTCTTTGTCCAGATCCCCAATGCAAGGAAAATGATTGCAATAAATCCTGTCACTGCGAAGATCAGCCAACCCGTTTCACCCCGGATCTGGTATCCCGAAACAATCCCAAACAAAAACTGAATGGCCGCTACAATGAAAATTGAATTCCTTGCCTGTCTGATCTGCTTGTCGTGTTCCCGGATATCAAAATCAATTTCTTCAAAAATGTTTACCGGATTATCCGAATTTTTTTCGGTGGAATTTTCCATGTGTGATGGGGTAGTATACAATGCTATTCAAACAGATTCAATGATTCATTATTTCTTCTCAAATAGCCACCAGAGTGGTTTCCTTTTTTTGATCGTGTAATTCCGGTCTATATAGGTCCTAATATGACCCATGGCTTCGTCTACACTGTCGGTCACCAGCAGCAACGACATATCTTCCTTTGTGATGGTCCCTTCACTGGCCATGAATTCAATGGTGTCCAACAAGGGTCGATAATAATCTTTACCAAAGAGCACCATAGGGAATTGGGTAATACTTTTTGTTTGAATCAGGGTAAGGGTATTGAAGAATTCATCCATGGTGCCGAATCCGCCGGGCATCACAATAAATGCATAAGAGTATTTGAGTAGCAGGACCTTCCTGATAAAAAAATATTCGATGGTTACCCATTTATGCATATACGGATTTGGTTTTTGCTCCATGGGCAATTGGATATTGCAGCCAACAGAATAGCCATTGTTTTCATAAGCGCCACGGTTGGCAGCTTCCATAATACCGGGCCCACCACCGGTCATGGTGGTAAAGCCCATCCCTGCAATCTGTTTTCCAAATTCCATTGCTGTGGTATAATAGACATTGTCCTCCTTGAACCTGGCAGATCCGAAGACTGTAATGCATGGCCCGACAAAATTCAGTCTCCTGAATCCCATAATAAATTGCCAGAAGACATTTAAGGCAAATCCCAATTCATATGTGCGGCTTTTCGGGCCTTCCAGGTAAACCGCCTCTTTGGAATGAATATCATTTGCTGTATTTTCCATTTGACTCCATCGTATATTGACAAATTGTAAATTGCGTATCGAATGTAATACAAACAGCCCATGTCTGCTATACGAATTTGCAGTTACAATGTTAATGGTATAAGAGCCGCAGTCAAGAAAGGATTCATTGATTGGCTAAGGACGAATCCGGCTGATATTATTTGCATCCAGGAAACCAAGGCCGAAAAGGATAATGTAAACCATCAGGAATTTACGGCGATGGGTTATCATGATTATTGGTTTAGTGCCCAGAAAAAAGGGTATAGCGGGGTCGCAGTATTCACTAAGATCAAACCGGATGCGGTACAGTTAGGGACAGGACATAAATTGAGTGATGGCGAAGGCAGGGTTTTGCAATTGGATTTTGGAAAGATCCGTCTGATCAATGCCTATTTTCCGTCAGGCACGTCAGGAGATGAGCGCCAGGAATTCAAATATCAATGGCTCGATGAATTCTTCAAATACCTCAATACGTTAAGGAAAAAGCATCCCATGCTTGTGCTTTGCGGAGATTATAATATTGCGCATAAGGAAATTGACATCCATGATCCAAAGGGAAATAAGAATTCATCTGGTTTTCTTCCTGATGAAAGAAAATGGATGGATAAATTTTTCGCCAGTGGCTGGACTGACGCTTTCCGTCAATTTCATTCCGAGCCTCACCGATATAGCTGGTGGAGCCAGCGTTTCCCAAGTGTCAGGCTTCAGAACAAAGGCTGGCGTATCGATTATATTAACGTCACAGACAACCTGAAAAATAATCTGCTGGCAGCAGATATTTATCCGGATGTCAAACACAGCGATCATTGCCCTGTTTACCTGGAAATTTCACAATAAGTCGGAAATTCCGAACACAACACCATGTTTGTATACAATATCACGATTAAAGTTGGCTGGGATATAGCAGATGAATGGCTGGACTGGCAAAGAGAAGAGCATATTCCCGAAATTATGAACACGAATTTATTCGATGATCATCAGGTGTTCCGCATTCTTGAGCAGGAAGACCATGATGGCCCCACTTTCACTATCCAGTTTTTTACCACTGACAAGGAGCGATATGACCAATATATCAGAGAATTCGCGCCTGCCCTTAATAAAAAATCCTATGAAAAATGGGGAGAACAGTTTGTATCACATCAGACCTGCATGCGTCTCGTTAACTGATATCTTCTTGGGCAATCTGTTTTGAGCCTTGACCATGGTCGATGGTCGATGGTCGGTTGTCTGCTTCCTCTGAAATGAATGAATCTTTTCTTTAATAATGGAAAGACGAATTATTTTTGTTTAAGACCTGTCCTTTAGAACATTGAATGCTTTACATTCTTTTTTGATTTAGGCATAAAATGCGTTCAAGTACATCGATCATCGACCATCCACCATCGATTATTAACTCAGGCATGTTTTTTGCATTTTTAAAAATTCGTTATTCTCTAAAATCCTTGTCCGGCGTGAGTTATAACGAATTGTTCTTATTATAAAAAAGATTTTGTCTGATGCAAAAAGCGGCTATATTTGTTGTCGTTTAAAAACAAAAAATCATACTATGAACAAAGCTGAATTAATCGCAAAGATTTCCGACGATGCAGGCATCACAAAAACGCAGGCGAATGCAGGATTGGATTCTTTTGTTGAAGCAGTGACCAAGACGCTGAAAGGCGGTGGCAAAGTTACATTGGTCGGTTTCGGTACCTTTTCTGTTTCGAAGAGAAATGCCCGCAATGGCCGCAATCCACAAACCGGAGCGGTTATAAAGATCAAAGCCAAAAAAGTAGCAAAATTCAAAGCAGGAAAAGAACTTTCTGCAAAATTATAATGCTGCAACCACTGCATTCAAAGCTCCGGTAATTCGATCGAGATTGATTGCCGGAGTTTTTATTTGAGATATCAGATTTATATTCCATCACCAATAAAAAAAATCAAATGGGTCGCGGAGACAAAAAAACAAAAAGAGGAAAAATTTCAAAAGGATCTTTTGGCAAGTCCAGGCCGAGAAAGAAAAAAACGGCAAAGAAAAAACCGACAAGCTAGTACAATGAAAAGGTCCGGCTTCCCGGCTGCAAACCAGCCTGGATTCACGGAGAATCTGTGGTCTTAGGCATTGAACTGAATAATGCTTCATCATGCTTTACACAATTCAATATCCCGAACCTTTTGACCCATTCCCACCGCGCAGATAAGATTGACTTATTATGGCAGCGAATGAGCTCCTGACAGATCGTGTGCGCCAGGCCCTGGCGGAAATTCCCCGGGTGATTGAGAAAAAAATGTTCCATGGTATCACATTTATGGTAAACGAAAAGATGTGCATCAGCGTGCGCGATGAAGAAATCATGTGCAGGATTGATCCTGAACTTTTCGAAATGGCACTGGAAAAGAATGGCGTTCGACCGATGGTGCATGCAGGAAAAATGATGAAAGGGTTCGTGTTTGTACACCAGTCCGTACTTAGCCGCCAAAAAGAATTTGAGTACTGGATCAATCTTTGCCTGGCATTTAACAAAAAGGCAAAATCTTCCAAGAAGAAATAGTATTATTTTATTGCATGATTCAATTATTCGCTAAACGGAGTTTCTCAGACTCACGCATATGCAGATCCATGCATCAGTCATCACAAAATATTTTCAACTTTTTTTGACATGGCGGCCATATATGTGTACACTTCTGCAACAGGAAGCTCTTTTTCAAAAACAAGGAAACTGTGCCTGTCGAGTAAGACTTTGGGGTTGATATTAATTCGCAATTGTTCCAAATAGGTTTTCTTTTTGGTTTGCTTATCCACAGTCTTGTTTTTTCGCATGGCTTTATAGTAAGTTAACCAGGAGGAGAGCCAGATGAATGGATAAAAAAAAGGAAAGAGAAAGGCTGAAGTTTTATGCAGTCGCATGAAAATGATCCTGCTGATCCTGAATCCGGTGACCTTTCCGATGACTCTCATTTTTTGCAGGCCCAGAAGAAAAATATGACCATAGTAGACTTTCTTGTCCCTGGAATCTCCCAACCAGATTGAATCTATTTCATTTGGTGGCATTTGTTTATTGAAGGACTCCGTTTCGAAAAGGCCATAACTGAGCCTGGCTGCAACTGAAGAATAACTTGGTGTGGTAATGATTAGTTTTCCACCTGGTTTCAAAATGCGATTGAATTCTGAAAACGCTTTTACTTGGTCACTGAAATGTTCAATCCCTTCCTGGCAAATAATATAGTCTGCATATTGATCGGCTACAGGAATTCCCTGGTTCACATCTGCTTTCTTACATTCAATGTCCTTTACAAGAAAATATTCCGGGAATAAATCATAGGCTTCCACCTTTGCGCCCAATTCAAGGAGAATTTCAGAAGTCACTCCGTTGCCTGCAGGAATATCCAGAAAAATCTTGCCCCTGATCTCATCCTTAATTTCATTCAGGTATCGCTTCACATGAAATTTGGGGCTCTTGGGATTATTGACATGTTCATCAACCATGATGGAACTCATTTAGAAATGAAAAAGTTAATCCATTCTCATTATTACAATAATATCGGGAAATGCTTGAAGGGGGATTTCAAGGTGCCAGCCGTTCAATTTCCCAGCTGCCATCATCTTTCAATCCATACTGAATCCGATCATGCAGTCGGTTTTCGCGTCCCTGCCAGAATTCTATGCTGATGGGGCGAACCCTGTAACCGCCCCAATGGGCTGGCCTATGGATTTGTTTTCCCTGGAATGCGGACTGGAATTTTTTTTCATTTTCTTCGAGCCATGCCCTGTTGGGAATAACCTGGCTTTGCGGGGAAGTCCAGGCTCCAATTCTTGAACCCTCGGGCCTGGAACTGAAGTAACTGTCGCTTTCTGATTCTGTGGTTTTTTGCACAAGCCCTGTTATTCTCACCTGCCTTTCCAGTTCCTTCCAAAAGAACACCAGGCAAGCGCGGGGATTTTCCGCCAGTTGCTGTCCCTTAAAACTATTGTAATTGGTGAAGAATACAAAACCTTGCTGATCGAATCCTCTTAACAATACGATCCTCGCTGCGGGGATGCCATCACCCGATGCGGTTGCCAGGGTCATGGCATTCGGTTCCAGCATCTGTGCGTCAATTGCCTCCCGCAACCAACGATCAAACTGCGTAAATGGATCGGCGGCAACCGACTCTTCGGTTAGGGATTCCCGTGTGTATTCTTTCCTGATTTCAACAATCGATGACATGTCAGTGGATTCTATTCATAAAAATACCAAAAAAAAGACTCCCCGAGGGAGTCCTTAAAACCACTATGCTGCCATTGTATTATGAACCACTTTCATTTTGAAAGCCTCTTCGTTCCGGCGCTGTCCTCGACATGAGCGATTCCATTTCACTGATTCTCCTCAATTGACTTTCTAATTTCTTATTATGCTCAGATACTTCCTGCAGGTCACGGTTAAGTTCTTCCAGGAAGACTGTTTTCTTCTGAAGTTGTTGACGTTGAAAATTCGCTTCCTTGAGTTTGTCCTCAGTATCAGACAAAATCCGGCTCAGCCGCTGGTTCTCATCCCATAAGGAAACCTGCCTGGCCCTGACCTCATCAAAATCTTTGGTCAGCCTGAAATAGGAGTCATGCAGTTCTTCGTAATCGATAGCCCTGTTATGTGGCTGCGCCAGGGCAGACTCAAGTTTCTGCATTTTTTCCTGGAGATAATTGTATTCAGAATATGCTTTATCCATCCGCTCTGTAATCTCTTCTGTCAATCGCTGCTGCTGACGGATATGGCTGATTTCTGCATCTTTCTCTGCGAGGCCTTTTTTCAATTGATTAACCTGAATATTCAGCTCATCATTCACCTTATGCAATTCAAGGTATCTTTTCTCCGAATCCTTTAATACCTGGATTTGTTCAAGCAGCCGATTGATATGCTGATTATACTGAGTTAAGTTTTCCTGGGCAGCTCTAAGTTGCGAAAGGTAATCGTAAGATCCGGGAGATGCAGTTTCTTCTGGTAACTGCTTCCCTGGCTTTTCAGGCAGATCTTTCAATTTCTTCTGCATCTCTTCCAATTCAATCGTCATGATCTGCTCATTCTCCCTGGATTCTGCAAGGCGCTCTCTCAATTGTTCGAGCGCTTTCTCCTGCATATCCATATCGTTGTAATACTTGAGTTTCCAGTTGTCGCTTTCGCTTATGCCTTCCTGTTCGGTATGGTGTTCCAGTTTCATCGTTTTTCTTGCGTTCCAGAAAAAATGAAGGGTAAAGCCGAGAATAAGCGCTCCCAGCAGGAAAATAATAATTTCCGGCAATCTGACGGTAAGTTGAAATCCAAGCATGAGAGGCCATGTTTTCATAACGGTTCGGAATGGTCTTGCCAAAAGTTTAGAGGGGTTTCCCGGATAAATGCTTGGCTTTTAGAGGAAGCTTGGACGGGGTGGGTATAAAAAAACCACTCTGCTAGTGGTTTTCATGTCAGACAAAATACAAAGATTTCCTCATTCCTGCAACTGTCAGAAAATGAGATTTAACTAGCTTATAATCAACCATTTACAAGGGTTCCAACCTTTTCGCCGGAAATGACTTTCAGCAGATTCCCCGGCCTATTCATGTTGAATACGATGATGGGTAAATTGTTTTCCATGCAAAGCGTGAATGCGGTCATGTCCATGACTCGCAAGTTTTGTGAGATGCACTCCTGATAGGAGACGCGTTGAAGTTTTTTTGCGTTGGGATCTTTTTCCGGATCGCTGGTATAAATTCCATCCACCCTCGTCCCCTTCAAAATCACTTCTGCATTGATTTCAATTGCACGCAATGAGCCTGCTGTATCTGTAGTGAAATATGGATTTCCTGTGCCAGCGCCAAATATGACCACCCGGCCCTTTTCCACATGCCTTATCGCTCTCCTTCGAATATAGGGTTCGGCAATTTGCTCCATCTTGATAGCACTTAGCAGTCGGGTATAGACGCCTATCTTTTCAAGGCCAGCCTGGATAGCCATCCCATTGATCACCGTCGCCAGCATACCCATATAATCGCCATGGGCCCTTTCAATCCCCGTCTCAGATTCATTCATACCCCGGTAAATATTTCCGCCTCCGATCACAATAGCCACTTGCACGCCCAATTCAACGATTTGCTTCACGTCCTGTGCATACTGCGCGATGACTTCATTGTCAAAGCCAAAACTTTTTTCTCCCATTAAAGCTTCGCCAGACAATTTCAAAAGCACACGTTTGTATTTGGGTAGCATGAATGAGTTTTATTTTTAGTAAAAATTTACAGGTAATTATTCAATACGAATATATTGAACAGGACCGGCAATGGCTTCAGCGGCTTTGCAAAGAAAAGATATTTTCAGGATAATGTGATGGCACAAAAAAAGGGAGCATCGCTCCCTTTTATATTATCCGAGTTGAACCCGCTTGAATTGTAAAGCTTTTACCCCCGGGTCGACCCCTTTGAGGTAATCTCCCACAGTTTTGCTACTATCCTTTACAAAAGCCTGGGCCAGCAATGTATTTTCTTTAAAGAATGCATTGAGTTTTCCAATTGCAATCTTGTCAATCATTTCATCAGGTTTGCCTGCCATCTTTGGATCATTCTTGATCTGTTCTGTGACGATGGCTTTCTCACGCGCTACAACCTCTGCAGGAACAGAATCAGGATCAATAGCAACCGGATTCATAGCAGCGATCTGCATCGCAAGGTCCCTGCCCGCTTCCAAAACAGCGGCATTATTCTTGGTGAGTCCTATCAATACACCCATGCGGAAAGCACCATGAATATAAGCTGCTACTCCATCTGCATCAATTCTTTCAAACCTGGCCAACTGAATCTTTTCGCCAATTTTAGCGACCTGGTCATTGATCTTGTCGGCTACAGTTGCACCCCCCAATGAAGCACTATTCAGTTCTTCAAGCGTTTTAACATTTTTCTTAACCGCCGTGTCCATTATGCTCTGGGCAAAAGCCACGAAATCTGCATTCTTGGAAACAAAATCTGTTTCACATGCCAGGGTGATAATGAACCCTGTCTTATTATCATCCGTCGTTTTTGCGATGATGACGCCTTCTTTGGCTTCCCTGTCACTGCGCAGTGCGGCCACTTTCTGACCTTTCTTACGCAGATAATCGATGGCCTTCTCAAAATCACCATCACTTTCGACCAATGCCTTTCGACAATCCATCATGCCTGCACCAGTAGACTGACGCAGCTTATTAATATCTGCGGCTGTAATTGTAGTTGCGGTTGACATATAAAAAATATTTTTTGTATTTACTTTAATTACGGACCCGGAAAATTCCTTTCAAACTTGATGCCTGGAAAGCACAGTTATCCGGATCTCTGCTGCTGTTCCTCCAGACGGAGCGAACTATCTTGCACCTGAACCTGTACGACGGGTCGAATTCGGAATCCTGCGTTTGGGCTGATGGCCACCACCCCTTACTTTCTCACCACGTGCACGCGCTGCTTCAGCTTCTGCTTCCGCCTGCAGGCGAGCCGCCTTCTTTTCATTTTCATCAGTAGAAACTTCTTCAACATCTTCTTCCTTGGCAGCAAGTCTTTCAGCAAGTCCCTCTGCAACGGCTGCAGCTATATAATTGACGATGATGGCAATTGACTTGGTCGCATCATCATTGGAAGGAATGGCAAAATCAACTCTGTTTGGGTCGCAATTGGTATCGACCATGCCAAATGTAGTAATGCCTAGTCTCTTCGCTTCAGCCAGAGCAATATGCTCATGACCAATATCAATAATGAAAAGTGCAGCAGGGACCCGGCCTAGCTGTGCAATTCCACCCAACACTTTTTCCATCTTATCCTTGTCCCTCGCCAGTGTCAGTCGTTCTTTCTTGGTGACACTGTCGAATGTACCATCGTTAAGCATCTTATCAATGCTCTGCATCTTCTTAACACTTTTACGAACGGTATTGAAATTGGTCAGCATGCCACCAAGCCAACGCTCAGTAACGAAGGGCATATTGATTCGCTTTGCGCATTCAGTAACAATTTCCTTGGCTTGCTTTTTTGTTCCTACGAACATGATCTTCTTACCACTCTTGGCAACCTGCTTCAATGCTGATGCAGCTTCCTGCAGGGCCTCTGTTGTTTTATTGAGATCAATGATATGGATCCCTTTTTTCTCAGCAAAAATATAGGGAAGCATTTTCGGATTCCACTTCTTGCGCAGGTGACCAAAATGTACACCGGCTTCCAACAATTGCTGTTGTATTGAAGTATTATTTTCCATGTATTGACTTATTAATATTTTGTAATTGATATTTCTTCGGGTAAATCTGCCGACTTCAAGTGCATGCGAACGATCATCAAATGATTAACGTTTGCTGAACTGGAAGCTTCTTCTTGCCTTTTTACGTCCTGGCTTCTTACGCTCTACGGCCCTGGGGTCGCGTCGCAAAAGACCGGCAGCCTTCAGGGCGGGCCTGAATTCTGCATTCACTTCGAGCAAGGCGCGTGCAATGCCCAGCTTTGCTGCCTCTGCCTGACCTTTGATGCCACCACCGGTCGCATTGATCTTCACATCATACTTATCCAATCCATCCACTGTCTTCAGCGGTAGCTCAACCTGGTTCTGAAGGTAAGGCAGGGAGAAATATTGTTTATATTCCTTGTCGTTGATGATAATCTTACCATCGCCCCGGCTGAGAAAAATGCGGGTTACGGCTTCCTTACGACGACCAGTTGCATTTTTTTGCTTTTCCATGTATATGAAAAATTAAAAGTTTAATGTTTGAGGTTTCTGTGCCGTATGCGGATGCTCAGCACCAGCATAGACAAATAATTTCTTGTACATCTTGCGGCCCAGGCGATTCTTCGGAAGCATTCCTTTTATCGCTCTTTCAATAATTGCTTCCGGACGACGCCTCAAAAGACTCTTTGCAGATTCTTCTTTTTTGCCGCCGGGATAACCAGAGAAATTGATATACATTTTCTCTTCCAACTTATTCCCTGAAAATGAAACTTTGTCGGCATTAATAAAAACTACAAAATCTCCGCAATCTACATGAGGAGTGTAATAGGCCTTGTTCTTTCCGCGCAAAACGGCTGCTACTTTTGCACAGAGGCGACCAACGGTTTGATTAGTACCGTCTACAACATACCAGTTGCGTTGCACGGTAGCCTCGTTCGCATGTTTGGTGGTGAAATGTAATTTGCTCATTGTTTGATTTTTTATTTTGAAATCCGGCCTTACCGGAGCCCATTGCTATCCCAACAGGCTTATTTAAAATGGATCGCAAAGGTAGGGGGATAACTGATTGAAAGGCCGGATTTCACGGCTTTTTTTGATCGCACCTTTGCAAGGTATTGATTATCAATAAAAATTTTGCACTTATTTTTAAATCCAACTAGCGTGCTTAGTCGCTCAATCCCCCTTTCACAAAGGATAGATATCAGTTGCCTAATATGAACCAGGGCCTTGCCGCTTTCCTTATTTGCCCCGAATTGTAAAAAAAAGAGCAAACAAGATCCAATCATGCACCATAATCTGCTAAATAATTAACTTAGTCAGCATGAGCACACACTTACTTGGAAGAAGCAAATTCGGAGATCAAAAAAACAAAGGCAACCTGATAAGTCTTGAGGATGCTTATGCATTATTAAATGAATGGGTACCCAACCAACGGCTGCAATTGCATATGCGGCAGGTCGCCGCGGTCATGCATAGCTGGGCAATAGAAAAAGAAGGAGCCGACGAAAAAACAGCGCTCACCTGGGAGCTTGCCGGCCTGCTCCACGATGCAGATTGGGAAAAATTTCCCGACGAACATTGCCGTATCATTATTGAGAAGTTGGAATCGTTGAACCTGGATCCTGAGCTGATCCATTGTATCGCTTCGCATGGGCCACGGTATTTTGGCGTTGAACCGGAAACGACGATGGACAAAATGATTTATGTTTTTGATGAATTATCAGGATTCGTTCATGCTTCCGCACTGATCCGTCCTACAAAATATGAGGGACTGGATGCAAAAAGTGTTCTTAAGAAATTGAAAACACTTTCATTCGCCGCCCAGGTCAACAGGGAAGACATTGCAGATGCACTTTCCCGGATAGATTATTCGCAGGAAGAAATCATCGAATTCATCATCGCGCACCAGAAAGATGTTTCCTAAAGAAAATTGCGTTTATTCGTGAGACTTGTTTTTTGCAAACGAAGTGCAGCAAAAAACTTAGTCGAATCCCGCCTGGGGCGGGACTGCGGAAATTGAGTTCAGAGCTTGCTCTGAGGTCTCATACATGTGATTATCGCGATTTCCTGACCGTAAAAGAAGATGAACCATGTCCCGCCAGGCCGCGATCTGAAATCCCTTCCACAACTACTGTATAATTTCCAGGCAGGTCAGATGTGTAAAAAGGAATCTGCAGTTTTCCTGAGTTGTCCGTCTTAGCATGCGCCGACCAGAATAGCAGATTTCTAAAATCGGGTACCCTGCTGTCGGCCATGTCTTTCGTCTCATACATGGGAGAGAAAAACTCTCTTTCATACTGGAGGCCCGACCATTCCAAAATGATTGAACTTGGGTCGAGCTGGAACCCACCGAGATCGCCTTTGTAGGTTGAGTAACTTACAATGCCTTCATTGATCACTGAATCGAGGTAATACCTGCGGGTCACAATTTCAATTTTCTTCATTTTGAGCGGATCAAACGCGATGATCTTGTTGATATCAAAAACAGGAATACCATCCAATAATACCATGGGTTCATTCTCAAAAAAATAATTGTGTGGGGCATCAAAGACCGTGAATTGAAATTGGTCTCTGCTTTTGCGAACCCTTACTTCCGCGACATATTCCCTCATCACTTCCTCCATCGTGACGAATCGTGTATAATCATCCAGGAAGTATTTTTTGTCAGGATTTCCGTAAAAAGCAAAGCTGTCAGGCGCCTGGTATTGGATAAATTGCTGCCTCTTTTCTGATATAAAATGATTGTCAACCTGGGCATGGGTGCTTCTGAACAACAATTGGCCTGCATATCTTTCATTGATATCAAAGGGCGTGACCAGCCGGCTCGAAAATTTTTCAGAAAAAGGATTCATGATCTCAATCCTGTAAATGCTGTCAGACCTGCCATTGGCCTGTAATACCAATTCCCCCGGCCCATAAAAACGTTTGACCTCAAATCGAAGCTCGCCTTTTTGATTGCTGGTCGCAATATTCAGCCTGAATTTTTCACCAGGTATAGAAAGATAAACAGGTGTATTTGGAACAGCCGCGCCCGTTCTGCGGTCGATGATCCTGCCATTGATGATTTGCCCATCATATTCCGGAACATATTCGAGTTGGGGCAGGCGGTTGTTGAGGATCTCTTCCCATCGATACCGTCGCCAGCCTTGGGTGAGCATCAGGTTTTCGGTTGCTTCGTTGGCCACAATCCCGGTGTTGCTCAGATAGTAATCCGGAGACTCGATATTCCCACGGAGGTCTGATACCAGCCAGAGCCAGCTATTGATATCTATATTTCCGGGCGCTTGCAATGAGTCCTGCAAATAAACAGCCACAGACATTTCTGCTGATACCGGCCCCTTTTGATCATTCGTTTGAAGATCCAGGCTCACCTTCTGTCTTAATCCATATTCTACTTTGCCGGATCTGGCTTCTATATTTAAAGTACTTGAAGGTTTTTTGAAGAAAAGGCGTTCACAAACGGGCTGCCTGTTGGCATTGAAAATGGTAATCTGCGAAATTCCCTCTCCGAGGATTTTCTTATCCAATAAGAATTCTGCTTTCCCGTCCTTTAACTCCATCTGCTGAACAACCCTGGCCGACTGGTTGCTTTGGCCAAAGAGAAAGATGGCAGGGGCCATCATGGTGATATTCGAACTAACGGCAACCAATAGATGTCCTGTATCCGGTTCCGTGAGGCGCATGACATAACCATTATCGTAGGGGGTGGGCATCATTTTCTTTATGACCTGTCCGTCCTTCATCTTGATCAATGCACTGTATGTCTGGCCTTTAACAGGTGTAAACAAGAATTGACCAAGGCCGAATTTCAACGATTGAAAGCGCGCAACGGTATCATTTTTTTGATCAAGCACCACTCCACTGCAATCCATTCCTCGTCCGAATTGGTCCACATTCCTGAAACCTATTTTGCTTTGAAACCCAAAAACAAGGTTCCCGCCTTCCGGAAAGAATTGGATATCATAAGCCATTTTATTCGCAGCTGAATCCCAGGAGGGCTTTCTTTGGGAATTGAGAACGGTGATCTGCTTTTCAAAATAATAATCTGCCGGGAAATTTTTCATCCAGTTGGTGTAGGCCCTGAATAAATAATTTCCTGAGTTCAATGAAAATGGAACCAGTAGGGATCCATTCCCCAAACCATTTTTCATGGAGATCTTGGCCTGAAGAACGGCTTTTCCATCCTTAGCAATCAGTTCCACCATGGCCACTTTACTAATATCAATCGGCTTATGCAGTATTGCGTCCAGGTCATATAACTTAAACCAGATGATTTCGCCAGCCGAATAGAAACTGCGGTCAAGGTGGGCATACAATTTTTCCTGGAGCATGCTCTGGCTATATTGCTCCCATTGGTTCCGGAGTTGCGCCAATTCTTTTTCCTGCCCAATAGATAGCAAAGCACCCGATAACATTATCATGGTCAGGAGAAGGGTCTTCAACCTCGAAATCGCGATCCAGTCTTTGCTTTTTTTCATTGTATGCATCATCTTGCTTTCATCCTTTTACCAGAACAATGGTTTTACATTCGAGCCTCCATAATAGGTACAATAGGTGCAGGATTTCTTGATCAGGACAAGTCCTCCTCCGGATTGGAAATAATATGGCGCATAAGTTGTGTCCGGATAATCAAAAATTCTGAAATCTGTCGGATTCTGGAATGTATATATCAGGTTATCACAAGCTCCCGAAAGTCCCGGATAGTGCCAGTTCTGCACCTGCGTATGCCGAATAAAAATTCTGCGCTCTGTGACTGAAGTAGCATACACAAATCCGACAACCTTCTCTTCCGGATGCGTGATGCAATGCAGGTTTGATGGCAGCTGTGAAGGCTGTGGATCAAACAGGCTTCCTGTCTGTTGGGTGTTCTTTTTCAATGTCAAAAAAAATTGATAAGCTTCTTTTGTAAGGGCGTATTGCATTACCAGGATACTATACCGGTCGCTGATCTTTTCGGTGTTTACCGGCACGGTGCACACGAGAAAGTGACTGATCAGGTCCTGGCTCAAAGCCAGCGAATTTGTGGTAATGATATCGGTTGAATGGCTGGTTCGCCAGCAGGAATCTGTTTGCGTCAGAGAGTCCTTTGCAAAAATGATTCTGTTCTCCACTCCCCAGGGTGAGGAAACATTGGAGAGATAGTTCCAGGTTTCCACATAATCCCAGCGATAGTACTTTGTACTGTCAAGCGGATCTTGAGTGTTTACATAAATGTGCACGTCTGAATTCTGGCTCCATTCGAGGCTGTCAATAGGTTGCGCTTTCTTCGCTTCCACAAAATCTGTGAGGTATTTGTTGCCGTCCGCGGTTGTAATATCAAGGCGATAATTCTTAAACTGCGGAAGGCTTAAATGGCCGGAACTATACTTCCCAAATCCATCCTCAAGCAAAGGATATGTTGCACCATCTTCACTTTCAATTATAACCACTGCATTCCATTCAGGAAGAAGAGAACCTGCCTGACCAAGATTCTGAACCCGGCTAATTGTCATCGTTGTCGAAGAGTCTGGTGTAGCATTGATAAAACCTTCCACCACCAGTGGCCGGTTATTAACGGGTATTTTGGGAGGATCAAATGGATGTTTACATGCAAAAAACAAAAGCAGTCCAAGCAAATAAAAAATATTATTACGCGCAACGCTTGTTGCCAGGAAATGAGAAAATTTTATTCTATGACGATTCCCTTTTTTCAACTGATCATTGCTGTTATTATAATTCTTTATGTTCAACCTCTCTTTTCTTTTTAGAATTACCAATATGAGGGCTTTACATTGGTCCCTCCATAATAAGTGCAATAGGTGCATGCCTTGGGCACCAATACCAGGGGCCCATTGGTTACAAAATAATAAGGGGCATAGGATGAGTCAGGATAATCCATGATACGGAAGTCTGTAGGATTCTGGTTGACAAAAATCAGGTGACTGCAATCGACGCTGACACCCGCATAGTGCCAATCCTGCAATTCATTGTGGTTAATGAAGATCCTTTTCTCTTCTACGGTGGATGCTGTAACAAATCCAATCACCATTTCCTTGGGATTGGTTATGCAATGGAGGTTTGTGGGCAGCAAAGCTGGCTGGGGGTCAAACAGGCTGCCAGTTTGTTGGGTATTTTTCCTGAGTATGGCGTAATAATCATACGCTTCTTTTGTGAGCGCATACTGTCTGACCAAAATACTATACCTGTTACTGATCTTCTCGGTGTTTTGAGTAACCGTGGCCACGGGATAGTGAACAATCCTGTCTTCACTCAATGCGAGGGAATTGGCTGTGATGATATCTGTTGAATGGGCTGTTCTCCAGCATGAATCCGTCTGGGTAAGAGAATCCTTGGCAAAAATGATAAAGTTCTCCACTCCCCAGGGTGTAGAAAGATTGGATAGATAATTCCAGGTTTCAACATAATCCCAACGGTAGTATTTTGTACTGTCTAAAGCATCATAGCTATTCACATAAATCGTCACGTCCGAATGCTGGCTCCATTCGAGGCTGTCAATGGGTTGTGTTTTCTTTGCAATTGTATAATCGGAAAGATATTTATTCCCATCTGAAGTTGTAATATTCAGGCGATAGTTTTGATATAAGGTCAGGTTCAAATGATCGGCTGAATATTTGCCGAGACCATCTTCAAGCAAAGGATAGGAAGAGCCATCCAACCCTTCGATCAGGATCACAGCATGAAGTTCCGGATTCATTGAATCCGCCTGTGCAAGGTTTTGCACCCTGTTCAGATTAACAGTTGTAGTCGCATCCTGGCCGGCATTGATCAAACCTTCCACCACCAATGGCCGGTCGTTCGCAGGAATCGATGGCGATTCAAACGGATGCTTGCACGCAAATGCCATGAGCAGAAAAAACAAATAATATATTTTTGAACCATCCTTCCTCATGCAACCATATTAAAATGTGAAATTGTATGTAATGAATGGAATGGGCGTATCAAATATAGAAAGCTGATAACCTTTCATCACTCCGCCTTCTTCTACGAAATACACTGAGTACGCATTCTGCCTTCCTGTAAGATTGTATACACCAAAGGACCAGGAATTATGATAAAGCTTATTGACCTTATGATTCCCATCTATATTGATAGAAAAATCAACCCGGAAATAATCCGGAATCCGGTACTGATTTCTGTCTGAATAATAAACTCGCTGTCCACCGGCATATATAAATGCGCCTACAGGAATGGTAACCGGTCTGCCGGTGCTGTATACTGTATTTAATGAAAAACTATACCTGTGCGATAGCCTGTAATTTCCGATCATGTTAAACACATTGGGCTTGTCATAACTGGCGGGATAGTATTGACCATTATTAATCGACTCGCCGGCGAGGGCGTCATCCTGCTGCAATAAAGTTCTGGAATATGCATAGCTGATCCATCCATTTAGCTTACCTGTAGATTTCTTGATAAAAAATTCGATGCCGTAGGCTTTCCCCCGGGTATTGACCACATCTGTTTCAATATGGTGATTCAATACGAGCACGGCACCGCTCTTGTAATCCAGGTAATTTAGAGATTGTTTATAGTAGACTTCCACTGAAGCTTCGATGGTATTCGATTTAAAACTTTTGTAGTAACCCAACGACAATTGCTCGCCCAGTTGCGGCTGAATATATGGGTCGCTTAGCTTCCAGATATCCGTCGGAGAGATCGCCGTGGTATTCGACAGCATATGAATATATTGTCGCATCGTGTTATATGAGATTTTTACAGAAGAATTATCCGTCAGGCTATACCTCATGGCCAACCTGATCTCCGGACCCTGATAGGTCTTGATTACCTGCCCGGCAGAATAGCTGATTGTATCCTGCGTAGTGCCAGTCTGGCGCGGAACGCCCGGCGCATAGGTATAGACGTCATGTGGACCAAGATAGTTGTATAAGGAATACCGTAGCCCGGCATCAAGTGTCAGCTTTGGACTAATGGTGAATTTGTCGCCAAGATAGATGGCCGTTTCCAATGCCTGTTCAGGTTGTACTTCATTGGACTCAACCAGGGATTGCTTACCGGAAGGACTCAATGAACCCGGATATAATTTGTAGTAAATAGCATTGATTCCAAAATTTATTACGTGTTTATAATTGGGGGAGTAACTGAAGTCTGCCCTGAAATTGGTTTGATTTACGGCAAAGGAAAGCTTATAGGCATTCAAAGGAACGGCGTCAGAGCCAATCGAATATTGATAGTGGTCGAGGCCAGCAGTAACAACCCCGTAGAATTTATTATTGAAATTGTGCTTCCATTTGATATTTGCGTTCGCATTGCTGTACTTATATGTCGTATCGCTATTCAGCCTGAACTGGTCGCTGCTATAATATCCCGTCAGATAAATGCTGTTCTTTGCATTCATGGTATGACTGATATGCAGATTCAGATCATAAAATGAAGCCGAGCTGTTTGAATAACTGTCTTTTGGTAAAAATCGGAGCAGATAATCAGAATAGCTTGCCCTTCCACCAAGGATGATAGAAGTCTTGTCCTTGATGAGCGGCCCTTCAAGCATCAGCTTGGCTGTCATGGGACCGATCCCCCCTGTACCTGACCATTTTTTGGTATTTCCATCCCTGCCCGTAACATCGAGTACAGAAGACAATCGTCCTCCATATTTTTCGGGAATGCTGCTCTTATACAATTCCACTTCTTTCACTACATCCGGATTAAATGCTGAGAAAAAGCCAAAGACATGGGAAGGGTTATATATAGTTGCATCGCTGAACAGGATGAGGTTCTGATCCGTTGACCCTCCGCGCACGTTGAATCCGCTGGCAGCTTCTCCCACTGATGTCACCCCCGGCAGGGTAAGAACTACTTTGAGAATATCGGTTTCCCCAAATACCGTGGCTACTTGTTTTATTGTTTTGATGTTTAGCTTGTCAACACCCATCATAACACTTTTCACCTGGGAGTTTTTTTCTGATATCACAGTCACAGTTTTCAAACTTTGCACCTGGTCATACATGTCGATATTCAATTTTCCATCTGAATAGAGAATGACCTGGCGCCTGGTATCCTTCATGGAGGCGCTGGTGATATGAAGCGTATATCGTCCGCGGGGAAGTGTGAGAGAAAAATATCCAAACTGATCAGTAATCACGCCGGCCTTCAGTGTGTCAAGGTAAATGGAAGCCCCGTTGATGGGTTCTCCATTCTTTCCATCCCGGATATAGCCGGCAATGGTTGCTTTTCCGTTTCCTGGCTGGCTTGACTTAGTTCCTACTATGAATAGTTTATTTTCAATCGAAGACTGAAGAATTTCTTTACGAGCCACTGGTTCCTCAAACAAATCTGCATCCGCAGCGACTGAGTCTCTTTTTGTGGACTGATAATTAAAGAAATTAGCCTGGAGTTCATTGTAGAATACATGCCTGCTGACCACGACATAGTGCAGAGAATCGATGGTGAAATGAAAATCCGAATGTTGGAATATTTTCTCGAGCAGTGTCCCGACGGGCATCCTGGTTGCCTGAATGCTAAACCTGAAGCTGTCCAATTCAGCTGTATCATAATAAAAACGGTAATCCGTTTGAGACTCTACCTGGCTCACCAATTCATCAAATCTTGCAGAAGATAGGTCAATTGTTACGCGCCCTAAATCCTGGGCATCCGCCTTAATCGCCAACAAGCCAATAACACAGAATAATAGCAAGCCTCGCAGGCAAGAAAGCATGGTTAGTTTTTTAATTGCGCGTAATATGCTGTCGTTTTGACGATGGCATTTTCAGGATCTTTTTTAAAATTTAGATCCGTTTTACGATAATATTTTTTTACCAGGTCTTTTTGATCTCGAAATGCGCCAAAAAGGGAACCCTTGCTGTCTACCTTGATAAATTCCCCATTTTTCATGACAAAATAATCGGTATAAGAAACATATCTCATGGAGTCTTCGTTCTTGAATCCCCGCTCTGCCGCTTTGGTCCGTTTCGCATACACATTTATTCTTCCTTCATACAGGAGGTCATAAAACCCAGCTCCGACAATAGACGATTTGTCACTGTATTGCATGACCCTCACGAAATGATGGCCGGACATCAAAAAATACGTGACCCGCTCATTGTAAAGCTGGATATTAAAATTCATGCTGGAATCTGTAGTGAATATTCGATCCTGCACAATGTCATATGAAAGCGGGATACCATAATACACTGTGCCATCATATTCAATTTCTGATCTGATCAAATGATTCGATTCAAAAAATGGATGGCCACTGATTCCATGGCTATGAAAAATATATTCGCTGCCACTATACAGATTCATCCGTTTTCCCATACTGGACATGTAGTAATCGATCGCAGTCCTGACGCTTTGGTCATATTGGGTGCTATCTGTATTCCCAGCCTGTGGCTTTGCCTGGAACGCTGACAAAAGGCCAAAGCATAGACAAGCCAATACATGGCATAGTTGCTTTTTGTTCATGCCGTTTATATACTAAATTAAAATGGGTGTTATTTGAAATTCATGGTTGGCAGATCTCGATTCACATCAAACAGGAAGCAGAATTCGAACCCGAAATATACGCGGAATATGTCAATCCATCAAGCCGTTCATCCCGTTAAAGGAATGCCAAATTCTTATCCCTGAGATTTAGTCATTTAAATTACGCAAGCTATCAATTGACCAATATGATGCAAAATTCACTATTTTGGTGCCTTCAGAATTTGCAGCATGAAAAAATGGATTGGGGCGATCTTTGCGATCATTATTTTGTCTTTCCTGGGTATTTATGGCTTGATTCCTTCCACGATCAATATTTCAGAATCCGTCATGGTGGGTAGCTATCCTTCGGTTGCAGCAAGGGCCTTCCTGCAAGAAGAAAACTGGTCAAAGTGGCTGACGTTTCAGCCACAAAAGGAACCAAATGGCAGTCATTCTTCGGTTAGTGGCTTTGGTTACGCTGTCACCAATAAATTAAATCGCGCACTGGAGATCCAAATTTCGAAGGAAAATACTGAGGCTATGAGCCGAATATATGTCATCCCGGAAATGGAGGATTCGATATCTATTAAATGGCAATGCCAGCTTAGTTCCGGCAAAGATCCCTTCAGCAGAGTGAAGAGCTATCGTGAGGCGCTTAGCATTAAAAAAGACATGTCACAAATTCTCGGAAATCTGAAATCATTCCTTGAAAAAAAAGAAAATATTTATCAATTCCCGATTGAGCTCAAGACCGTTACGGATACCATTCTGGTCGCTACCCGTGGCAAGACAAAAACGCGGCCAACCATAACGGATATATATAAATTAATTGACAATTTACGTCAATATCTAAGCGCCCAGGGTGCATTTGAAACTGGTTACCCCATGCTCCATTCAGAGGGGAGCGATTCGGCTGGGTTTGATATGATGGTAGCCATACCAGTCAACAAGCGCCTGGTTAATTCCGGGAATTTCTTTTTGAAGAGAATGGTTGCTGGTTTTATACTAGTTGCCGAGGTAAAAGGCGGCCAGGGATCCATTGACCAGGCATTTTTGGAAATGGAGAATTTCATCACAGATTCTCAGAGGCAAAAAATCGCCATCCCATTTGAATCCCTAATTACTGACAGGCGGGCGGAACCAGATAGCTCGAAATGGGTTACGAGGATTTATTTCCCTATTGTGAAGTGATTTTTTTTTGATCGCTAAAACGGATCAATCTTACACTATCATTGTTCATGGCTATGATATAGGATTCTTTTCCCGCAATACTGATTTGCCGAATATGCCTTGATTGACCTTTAAGCTGGACTCCCTGAATGGTTTCAACTTTGAAATTACCCTGGCCCTGATTGATCAGCAAACTTCCAAAATCCGCGTCATATCTTCCCATCTGACTATTGTTCTCATAGTAATTCCCAACCAGCAGAAGATCTGGAAGGCTATCATTGTTTGCATTAACCACTACAGCATCTCTAAATGGACTGAGTTGTGCCTCCCATGGGAGGGCCTGAATTGAATAACTGAGGTTCCCCTGGTTGATCAATACTGCATTTGGAAAATAATCTGCACTGAAGACTTTCGCTTTGGATAGTTTATCTTTTCCAAACAGATCCTGAAGGGAAGCCTTTGCAAAATCTTCCGCATAAAGAAATTCTTTCTTCATGATGGGCAATTGTTTTTCAAATTCCTCCTTGTTTGCAAATGGAATCTCCTTCCCGTTCACATAATATGTCAATATCTGTTCCTTCTTGCCATTATCGTCAAAATCATTATAATACATTCTGACAGGCATGTCTGCAGATGCTTTTAACCTGCTGTTCAATCCGAGGTTTCCGACTACAAGATCAATGTCTCCGTCATGATCGATATCCACGGGCAATACAAAATTCCACCAGCCCTTTTGATCAGTCAGGTCTTTCCTGGAAAAATGTCCTTTGTCATTTATGAACGCGATAATTCCCCCCCATTCCAGGGTTAGGATCAGGTCCTTGTCGCCATCTCTATCCAGGTCAAACCAGGTGGCCTGGGTTACAAAACCGATATTCTCCAATTCTTTTGCCATTTGGGAAGTTATGTCTGTAAATCTTCCCTTTCCATCATTCTGAAATAAATAAGATCTTGGAAGCTCTCCAAATTTTGCCGGTACAGACCTTCCCCCGATGAATAAGTCAGGGTATCCGTCACCGTTAAAATCATAGGGAGCCACGCAGGAAGCATTCACATAGATGCCAGGAAATGCGTCTGGTAATCTTGTCAGGTTGGCATGGCCATCATTGAGATAGACCCTTGGACTCAAATGCGGATCCTCCCCGAAATATTCATTTCCCCCGCTTGCCACCACGAGGTCTGGTTTTCCATCCCGGTTAAGATCCACCCAACAGGCATCTACATCTTCGTCCATGCTGTCTTTTTGCATTGCCGGTTGTGGAGACCTGGCAAACTTTCCATTTTGCAATTGTAGAAAAATCGCTTTTTGATTGCCCTTGGAAGAGCCGATAAATACATCCTCCAATCCGTCTCCATTGATATCCGCCACAGCGAGGGCTGGACCTTCGGTAGAAAGCATATGAGGAATCAGGATTTCCCTTTCAAACTCAGCAAAGGGGTTTTCTTTGTGTTTGTACAATAGCCCCACTTCATCGGTGATATCCTCCATCGGCATAGCCAGTGCTTTGTGGAATGAAGTAATCTTCCGGTAATTGAAGGCCGGGAGTCCTTTCTTGTATTCAAACTGTAGCCTGGCCGAGTCCTTTGGAAAATCAATCCTTTGAAAGCTATTGTCCGGCCAAACCAGAAATGCTGAATCAACCCTCGTATTGTAAAGTCCAATGTGGACGGGAATTTCCGCACTGGACATGAATCCATGGACCGGATATTTTTCATAGATCCGTATGGCTCCATTCGCATAAAGGACAATCTTTGTTCCAATGGCATTTAGGTTCTTCTCCGGCCCCTTGAGCCTGATTTCTGCATAGGGCCTGGTCTTTGCATCATTGCTTTTGTTCTGATAAAGCAAAGCAGCCTCATCTATATTGTTTACCAGGATATCGAGGTCCCCATCATTGTCAAAATCCGCATAAGCAGCTCCGTTAGAATAGGTAGACTGGTCATGCCCGATGGCAGTTCCCATATCCCTGAACACCATGTCCCCGCTGTTCTCAAAGAATTTATTGGGGATCTTAATCTGGGGAAATTTACCGATCAGGCCCATATTTCTTTCATCCAGGTTTTGCTGCTGCATTTTGGACTGGATCTCCAGATTAGAGATATAATTGATATAATCGATATCCGTGAGGCGAATGGGAATTCCATTGCTCACGAATAGGTCTTTCAGGCCATCGTTGTCAAAGTCCATCCATAAAGGGCTCCAGGACCAATCTGTGGCAAATACATTAGAATACAATCCAATCTCGCTGAACATTCCATTTCTCCGGTTTAATTGCAGGTTATTTCTGGTATACTGATAATTGTAGCCATATTCCAATTTGAACTGAAATATGTCGTAAGAATCATCGCCCTCAGATCTTTTGAGTATGTATGGATCAGAGGGCATCATGTCCATGGAAATAATTTCCGGATACCCATCATTGTTGGCATCGGCAATATCCACGCCCATGGAGAACCTGCTGCTGTGCATGGTATGGGAGGTCATCTCTTCCCTGAATTTTCCGTTGTGCTGATTGATATACATGTAGTCATTCTCATAAAAGTCATTTCCGATATAGATATCCGGGTACCCGTCCAGTTGAATATCTGAAACGCCTACACCCAAACCATACCCGATAATGGAATGATGGATCCCTGCACTGTCAGTTACGTCAACAAAATGTGAGCCCTCATTTCTGTAGAGGCGGTCTCCTGACAGCGGACTGAAGGTCTTGAGCATGGCTTCCCTGTTGCCAAAAGTTCCATTCTGGTGAATCGTATGATTAAGGAGATACATGTCGAGGTCTCCGTCCATATCATAGTCGAAAAAAACGGCCTGTGTGCTAAAGCCGGAAAAATCCAATCCGTATTCTTTTGATTTGTCGACATAATGCGGAATACCGCCAGCATCGATGCCCTGGCAAACAAGGAGCAAATTATGGTTATTCAGCATCTCATGCTTTCCCACCCTGCATACGTAAATATCAAGCAGACCGTCATTATTGATATCTACAAGCGAGACGCCTGTGGACCAACCACCATCTGCCGGGATCCCAGTAGCAGAAGTGACATCCTTGAATTTTAAATTACCAGTATTGAGGTATATCTTATTAGATCCCTGGTTAGATGCGAAGAAAATATCCGTGAGGCCGTCATTATTAAAATCTCCGGCTCCTACGCCCGCGCCATTATAAAAATACATGTACTTGAATACATTGAATTGGGCAGTAGGCGTAAGGTTATTGTTAAAATCCAGGCCTGTCTTCCCGTGATCAAGCACTTCAAACAGGGTTGGCGTTTTGCGATCGCTTTTATCAGGATTGCATGATGCATACACCAGGGTCATGATCATGACCCAGCACATGTTTTTATAAAAATCCTGACTGCGCTTCATTTGGTTTTTTTACAAATTGAATGGCTATGGTTTCTTTTTATCTTCATCACTAATCTGGAAAAGTTCCGGCAATTCATTGTTTTGGAGCATCAATATTAATTTTTTATTCCCTACAGATAAAGGTTCAATATCGGTGACCTGCCCGGTCAGTTGGAGCCCAGAAGCAGCTGCGTCAAGGGGCTTGAATATTCCCTTGTTCTTATTCATCAGCACCAGGCCATAGCCTCCGTCCAGCCTTCCAAATTGAGGTGTAAAATTGAAATCATTCTGTCCGAGAATCAGATCAGGCAAACCATCCCGGTTTATGTCTTCACATAAGATTGCATTTACTGAACTGAGCTGCGCCATCGCAGGTAATGGAATGATTTCAAAACGACCATTTCCTTCATTTATCGCTACAACGGAGGATGTGTAATTAAATTCCTTCACTTGGGCTGTTGCCAGAATTTGGGAAGTAAACAGTTCCCCTATTGATTTTCTGGCAAAATCCTTATGAAGGAGATTCTGTTTTTTCAACATGGGAAGCTGGGCTTCCATTTCATGCTTCAGAAAAACCGGCATGTCTTTCCCATCCACAGTATGTGTCATGATCTTGTCCAGGACATTGTTCTGGTCAAAATCATTCACCCATAATTTCACGGGATTTTTTTGATCCGGGTGCAGGTAAAAGTTCTCCCCAATATTTCCCAATACCAGATCGGGTCTTCCATCGCCATTCAGATCGGTTGCTGCGATCGATCTCCACCAGCCGTCGAGATGATCCAGGTTTGTTTTCATTTCGACAAACTGATTGTCATTGAAAGAGAAGACCATTGGGTGCATCCAGTCGCCCACAAGAACCAACTGATTCCTGCCTAAGCCCAACAGATCGGCCCAGACAGCGCCAGTGATCATGCCCGCCTGATACAGACCGCCCATCTTCTCTTTGGCCAATTCAATAAATTGGCCGTGCCCGTCATTCAGGTAAATGTGATTCGCCGGATTCAGTCCATATTGGATGGGCACGTTCCTGCTAGCTACAAATAGATCCAGGTCTCCATCCTGGTCAAGATCCATCGCGATAGCTACTGAGGTATTGGCGTTATTGCTAGGGAATGCAGATGTATTGAGGGTAAAATTTCCCTTGCCATCGTTCACATATAAGCGATGTTGCAATTGTCTGCTATTGGGCGGCACATTATTACCTCCTGATCCGACGAAGAGATCCTGGTCCCCGTCCCCATCACAGTCAAAAAACAAAGCGGTCACATCTTCAAAATCTTCATATTGATCCAATTCCTTTTCCGGCTTTTTGTTAAAGGATCCGTTTGGCATTTGCAAATAAATTTGTCCTGCCTGGCCAGCTGCACCCCCAATAAAAATATCCTGCAACCCATCACCGTTGACATCTGCTATGGCAGCTTTAGGACCTTGCCGGGAGAGCAGTTCCGGAATATTGGCCTCATAATAAAAATCCACATAGTCGTCTTCCCTATGTTTGTCAAAATGACTTTTATAAGGAAGAAGTGCGGGCTTATTTTTTTCTCTTAGCGCTTCATCATTGAATTTTCCAGTGGCTCCGGTTTGCTGTATGACCCAGGTCTTGTCCATGTCTGGATGGATAAAATGAGAGGTTGAAAGATCCGGCCAAACGATCACCATGGAATCTATGACCGACAAGTTTCCCAGTCCTATGACCTGCTTATAGTCTACTGATGACTGAAACCCCCGCACGGGTTCCAACTCCCTGTTTATGATCTGAGTGCCGGCATAGATTAGGATTTTTGTACCAATGGCAAAAGGATTTTCGCCCTTGCCCTTTAATGAAATGGAAATAAAGTGATTCTTATTGACCTTTCTTGCGTTGTTTCTATACACAAAGGCCGGTTGGTTTTCATTGTTCACGACCAGGTCAAGGGCACCATCGTTGTCCAGATCGGCATAAGCCACGCTGTTGGAGAAACTGGGCTGGGAAAAGCCCCATTGGTCCCCGATGTCTTCAAATTTCAGATTGCCCAGGTTCCTGTACACTTTATTTTTCAAAGGTGTTCTTGGTATCCGGTCTACAATTCCCAGCACCCTGTCTTCACGCTGCCCATTTTGCTGCATGGACTGGTAAACCTCATTAGAAAAAAAATCAAGGAAGTCAAGATTGCCCAGGTCATGGTTGATTCCGTTGCAAACATAGATGTCATTCAGGCCATCGTTATCCGCGTCAAAGAGAACAAGACCCCAACTCCAATCCGTTGCGGCAACACCACTATAATTCGCGATATCAATAAATTTTCCGTTCCCATTGTTTAGCTGCAGACAATTTCTCACGAATTGCTGGTAGTAACCAGCCTTGATCTTGCTGCGGTAGAGGTTAACATTGTCATAAACTCCAGTCGTCTTGAATCGATAATCGTCTTCGGGTAGCATATCGGTCGTATAGATATCCGGGTAGCCATCATTATTCATGTCAGCAATATCCGTTCCCATCGAAGACATGCTGATATGCTGTGTCCATTGCTGCAATTCATCTTTGAAGCTTCCGTTTTTTTGATTGATGTAGAGATAGTCTCGCTCCAGAAAATCATTTCCAACATAAATATCCGGATATCCATCTCCGTTAATATCAGAAATGGAAACGCCAAGGCCAAAGCTGATCAGGCTCGTATGAATGCCCGCTGCTGCAGTCACTTCAACAAAATGTCCATTGTCATTGCGCAGCAGATGGTTCCCTCCTCCGCGCAGATTATCAGGAACCTTCCAGGCAGATTCAGCCGAGTCCCTCATATTCGCATAGTTCAGGGTACTGAAAGGAATCGGGCTGTTATCAATAATAAAGCAGTCCAGGTCGCCGTCAAGGTCATAATCAAAAAAAGCTGCCTGTGTACAGTATCCTGAATGATCCAGACCATAGGAAGCCGCTGCTTCCGTAAAACTCAGGTCATGATTATTGATGTATAATTGATTCTTCCGGCCATTCGTTAACATATGGCCGGAATTGCAGATATAGATATCCAGCCATCCATCGTGGTTAATATCCACAAGGGAAACTCCGGTACTCCATTGACCCAGCTGGGCAATTCGTGATTTGCCTGTGATGTCTTCAAACTTAAAATTTCCTTTGTTCAGGTAAATGGAATTATTCCCCTGGTTTGAAGTCAATACCACATCGGGAAGTCCGTCATTATTCAGATCCCCGCATGCGACACCACCACCATTATAAAAATTCCTGAATTGAAAACTGTTTTCCTTTTTGCTGTCTTCCACCTTATTTACAAAATCTATCCCGGTATTTTCCACTAATTCAAATAACTCTCCTCCCTTTGAGCCCGACCGGCAGGCAGCAAAGCACAACAAAACCATCATGGTGCTTTGGCGTACAATCCAGCTGCTTCGATTCATCTCCGGGTTCAATTGGGTTTGTTAATCTTAAGAAGGACCGGGCGCTCATCATTTTGAAGGAAGAGGATAAATTCTTCATCTTTTCCCGGGATTCCTTTTATGTCTCTAACCTGGCCATGCAACCGAAGTCCGGACTGGCCAGGATCCACATAGCGAAAGTTCCCTTTCCCATCATTAATGAGCAGGTCGCCCAGGCTGGCATCCAGTCTGCCAAATTGTGGAAGAAATCCGAATTCATTCCCTCCCATCAAAAGGTCCACAGACCCGTCTCCGTTGAAATCTGTGCAATAGATGGCATTTACTGAAGACAATTGAACCATATAGGGCATCGGTACAATGTTGAATTGTCCATTGCCCTGGTTTATCGCTATGACCGAGGGAGAGAAATTAAATGTCTTGACAAGTGTTTTTTCAAGGGTCCTGGCCGGAAAAAGTTCCTGTATGGTTTTCTTTGAAAACACTCCATGCTTGAGATTTTGTTTTTTCAGCCCCGGAATTTGTTTCTCCATATCGTGCTTAAGAAAGACGGGCATGTCTTTCCCACCGATCGATCGACTAAGCACTTTATCAATGATCCCATTGTCGTCAAAGTCATTCACCCAAAGTTTGACTGGGTTCGCGGAATCGGGCTGGAGGTAAAAATTCTCTCCAATATTTCCTATGATCAGATCGGGCCTGCCATCTCCGTTCAGGTCAGAAACCGCAAGGCTCTCCCACCAGCCAAACATGTTGCCGAGATTTGTAGCCATCTCTTCCGCGTGATTTCCTGAAAATGTAAATATCCTGGGGCTCATCCATTCCCCGGCAACAATCAATTCTTTTATTCCATCTCCATTCATATCGGCCCAGGCAGCACCAGTGATCATCCCCAAATTGCTCAATGCCGGGTTGAGCGCTGAAGTCTGATCAAGAAAATGCCCTTTCTTATCATTGACCAGCAGAAAGCTTGTGGGGGGCAGACCATAATTTCCTGATATATTTCTTCCGCCCACAAAAAGATCAATAAATCCATCGCCATTGAAATCGTTAGGCGCAATGGCAGAAACATTCATTCCGGCCTTTGGAAAGGCAGTATCGTCAATTGTAAAATTACCTTTCCCATCGTTTTTGTATAAACGAAGTTGCATCTGCCTGCTATTGGGTGCCATCTTATTCCCTGAAGGTCCCACTGCCAGGTCAAGGTCGCCGTCGTTGTCCGCATCAAAAAAAACAACAGCCCCGTCTTCGAAATCACTGAATTGATCAAATCCTTTTTGCACGGATTTTTGGAACTGGCCTGAAGCCGTCTGAAAATAAATCTGTCCGGGATGCCCTACCGTGCCCCCGACATATATGTCAGCCAGTCCGTCTCCATTAACGTCTCCGACCGCGGCTTTTGGCCCTTCCCTGGAAAGCATTTTCGGGATATTCAGCTCATTATAAAAATCAATGTAATCATCTTCATCATGCTTATCGAAATCAGATTTTTGAACGCTCAGGAGTGGCTTTATATCATTCGAATCCGAGTAGCGCATATACTTCGGATCCTCCGGAGATTCGGTGACGGTATGCACTTTATTTATTTCCGGACTAATTATCCGAATGAATCGACGGTCGGGCCAAACGATAATGACGGAATCGACGGTAGCCGCCGGACCCAGACCGGCCAGTATTTTATAATCAACGGAAGATTGAAATCCGCGGCTCGGAAATAGCTCCCTGCTTTGCACTGAACCCATTGAATAAATCCAAACCTTGCTCCCGATCGCGAATCCATTGGGCTCTTTGCCTTTCAAAATAAATCCGATATAATTATTCTTATTGATCTCTCTTGCATTGTTGCGATAAACAAACGCGGGCTGGTTCTCATTGTTAACGATCAAATCCATGTCCCCATCATTGTCCAGATCACCATATGCGGCTCCATTTGAAAAGGAAGGCTGGCCCATGCCCCATAACTTGGCCATTTCTTCAAATCGCAACTTCCCTTTATTCCAATACATCTTATTCGGAAGAGGATTTCTGGGGATCTTATCCAGGATCTTATCTATGCCTTCCTTCTTCCCGCTTAAGACCATTTGCTGGAGTACGTCATTCGCAAAAAAATCCAGGAAATCAAGATTGGTCACATCCTTGTTTACTCCGTTGCATACATAGATATCATTCAGGCCATCGTTGTCTGCGTCGAACATCAGGGCACCCCAACTCCAGTCACTTGCAGAGACGCCACTGTAATTGGCGATATCTGAAAATGTCTGATTCTTATTATTGAGCTGGAGGCAGTTTTTTACAAGCTGATGGTAAAGGCCGGCTTTCAGTTTTCCATTGTAGAGGTCTATATTGTCAAATCCGCCGATCAGTCGTAAGCGATAATCGTCATCAGGCAGCATATCCGTCGTAAATATTTCCGGGTATCCATCATTGTTAATATCTGCGATATCTGCACCCATGGAAGACATGCTGGTATGTTGCATCCATTGCTCCATTTCGTCCCGGAAGGTTCCGTTTTTTTGATTGATGTACAGGTAATCCCTTTCATAAGAATCATTAGAAACAAATACATCCGGATAACCATCCCCGTTAATATCCGCGACCGAAACGCCAAGACCAAAACTGATCAGGCTGCCATGAATCCCGGCATCTTTGGTTACTTCTTTGAAATGGCCATTGTCATTGCGGAAGAGATGGTCGCCGCCGCCTTTCAAAAAATTGCCTACCGGCCAGTCCTTATCCGGGAGGTCGCGCCTGTTTGCAAAGTCAAGTTGATTGACCGGGATGGGACTATTGTTTATCATGAAGCAATCCAGGTCTCCATCCAAATCATAATCAAAAAAACTGACCTGAGTGCAATAGGCAGAAATGTCAAGGCCATATTGCGCAGCAGACTCTGTAAAAGTGAGGTCATGGTTGTTGATATAGAGTTTATTTTTCCTATCCCCTGTGCCCATATGACCTGAGCTGCAGACATAGATATCCAGCCAGCCGTCATGGTTGATATCCGCAAAGGTGACGCCTGTATTCCATTTCCCATCCTGGCGGATACCTGCTCTTGCAGAGATATCTTCAAATTTCATATCTCCTTTGTTCAGGTAGATCTTATCGTCACCCATATTGGAAGTCAGGTACACATCAACAAGCCCGTCATTATTCAGGTCACCGATGGCCACGCCTCCCCCGTTATAAAAATTCCGGAAGAGGAAGCTGTTTTCCTTGCTGCCGTCTTCAACCTTGTTATTGAAATCAATGCCCGTATTTTGGGCGAGTTCAAACATGGGAGCTTCTCCACTACGGCCACAGGAGATTAGAGTGAAAAGGCAGTAAGTGATCACACCGTAAAACAGAATACGCATCATGTTCTATCAGAAACTAAATACATTAAAAAAGCGAAAGGTCATTATATAATGACCTTTCGCGAATATATTATAAAGCAACTAAGTGGGTTTGTTAATTAATACCCAGGATTTTGTTTCAGGTTCGGGTTAGCGATCAGCTGATCCGACGGAATCGGGAATAAAAGATATTTTGGATCATCTGTGGGTTTCAACTCCCAGGGAACCAGGAAAGCTCCGAAACGAATCAAATCCTGCCTTCTCCATCCTTCCCAATACAATTCGCGACCTCTTTCTGCCAAGAGAGTCGTTAAGTCCAGCGAACCCAGCGTAGAAGCACCACGAACAGTGCGGAGTGCGTTCACGGCAGTAAGGGCCGGTCCCGCCTGATTTGTTCTCAGCAGAGCTTCTGCGACCATGAGGCCCACATCAGCGAAACGGAAAAGGACCAATTGATTGGTTTGGTTTCCTCCGTCATACGCATTGTAATCCGGAGCATACTTCACAACACGGATACCTGCTGTCTCGAGCTTGGTTGCATCCGTTTCAATCGCATGAACGACCGGAGTAAAATACAGTGGTCTGCCCTGACGATCGGTTTCCGCAGCGCCGGTTTCGGTATATTGCTGGAAAGCCAGGAATCCGGGCCTGAGTCCTGATACATCGGTTACTCCCGGATAAAATCTTCCACCCACACGTTGATCCTTTGTTGTATCTATACTAGTAGCACCGGCCCCTTCAAACGACATATAAAAATCAGATACTGTACTAAATCCATTCCATCCGGCACTTCCCTTCTTTGCATTCCAGGAGTTATAGTGGAGGGTATTCATCCAATGAGAATTAATGCCCATTGAATTTCTGCCGTCAAATGTTGCAGCGCCCGTATTTGGCCAGGACCAAATGGCCTCTTTGCCCTTGGTAGCATTTACTGCACTGAAATTATCAAAATAATTGGGGGTCAGACTGTATTTCCCGCTGGTAGCCAGCTGAGTTCCCAGGGTAATGACCTGATTCATATCTGCAGCATCAAATGTGGGCGAAGCCGGACTTAAGAAAGCACCTTTATTCAGGTAAACTTTCATCAGAAGGAATTTTGCCGCATCAACACTTGCCCTTAACGGAACATTGGCAGCAGGCAATGCATTTCTGGAAATAATTCCGGTCAGCGTAGTGACCAATGTATCGATCGCTTCTGCTGGTTGCATAACCGGAGATGCCTTCAGAGAACTATAATCAGAAACAAGGCGATAAGGTACCTGACCAAAAAGATCAAGATAATGGAATTGTGCAACTGAGCGAAGGAACAAGGCTTCGTCTGCCTTGGCGCCTGTAGCACCAGCTGCCAATGCCGCAAGTGCATCACTTTGCATTTGGCCCAGGCCATAAAATACAGTCTTTACCTGACCATGGATGGAAGGCCATGTGTGCAGGTGCAATACGCGCCAGACACCGTTGTCATCCCAGTCACCACCACGGGTTGGAACGAGCGACTCATCTGTCGTGTTTTCCCCTAAAGAAAACAGTTGCCCGATATCTCCCCCCGCAAGGCCATTGTAGTCATTGTAAGCTCCATTGACAAGCGAGTTTACGTCTCCTCCCGTACTGGGATTAAACAAAATGGAACTTTGCAATTTCGTATCCAGCTTGGTGCAGGAAGCAGTGATAAACAGGGCTGCACAGCTGATCATAAAAAATTTTGCTTTCATAATTATTTTTTTTGGCTTCTTGATAACGATTAATAAAGTGAAAAAGTAACTCCCAATGAAAAGGTCCTAGCTGAAGGATAGCCGATATAATCAACACCCAAAGAAGGTATACCTCCAATTGACTTGTCTATATTCACTTCCGGGTCAAACCCATTATAATTCGAAATCACAAAAACATTTGTTCCTGTCGCATATACATTAACCGCCTTTATCGTTTTACCAATATTGCCGATTCTATAACTCAATGTCAGATTACCCATTTTCATATAGTCCCCTTTTTCAAGAAAACGGGTAGATGGCGCAATCGCGTTAGCCGTGTTTTCGCCATTTCCTACCAGATTGGAAGCTATATTTCTTCCGCCTACTATATTTGAAATATTCAACACGCTCATTGCCGTATTGTTATAGATCAGGTTTCCAAATGAGCCATGCATGTTGATGATCAGGGACCAATCCTTATAATTCAGGTCTGTTGAAAAACCTGTATACACATTTGGATTGGGATCTCCTGAATACTGAAGGTCCTGGCTGTAAATTCCAATACCACCCTGGTCAAAACCTTCAAATTTGTGCAGATAGAAAACATTGAGCGGTTGGCCTGCTGCCATGACCTGAGAATATGCATCGCTTGTTCCCTGTCCATGCAATGCACCGGTGTTCTTAATAAACGGTACACCTGTCAATGAAGGCGAATTGGATTCAAACGAATTCTTAACGAACGTTGCGTTCACTGTAACGTTCCAGTTGAAATCTTTCTTTTGAATGATCGCGCCAGTCAAAGAGACTTCAAAACCCTGGTTTGTAACCCAAGCTTCCTGTGCCTGCACTCCATCCATATTCTTATAGATGGTACCTGTACCTGCTGTAGGTTCAGCAATAACAAAGTCAAGAATCGGGTTGGTTGTCTTCTTGGTGAAATAATCGAATGTACCAAACAATCGGTTATTCAGGATGGCGAAATCAAGTCCGATATCGGTTGAAGTAACTGTTTCCCATTTCAAATCAGCATTTCCGGAATGGTTCGGGTTAAGATTACCGTAGCCATTATATGTTGCCGTTGGCAGCGCAGCATCAACCGGATTGAATTCCTGGTTGCCTGTCTGGCCCCAGCCAACACGAAGCTTTAGCTGATTGAAGAGCGATGAATTCTTCATGAACTCTTCATTCGAAATATTCCAGGCACCTGCAACGGCTGGGAAATAGCCATATTGGTTATTGGTACCGAACTTACTGGATCCATCCGCTCTGAATGATGCAGTCAAAATATACTTTTCCTGGAAGTTCAACACAGCCTGGGCAAAGTAACTTTGAAGTTCAACTGTAGGATCCTTGAATGAGGCAGTCAACAAATTACCCTGTTTCCCTGCCTGCATATTATTATAATAATGATAATTGGGGGTAATATTTGTCTGACTCTGGTTCAGGTTAAATTGAGAAACAAACTGAAGGTTTCCCTGGTACTGCGTGGTCCAGTATTCGTAACCACCGAGTGCAAATAAATTCAAATCCTTGGACAGCTTTTTATTGTAGGTCAGGGTATTTGTAAATGTCTGGGAAAAGAGGTTGGAGTAGCTCACGTTGGCAGATCCGCCGGGAGCAGCGCCGAGTGCGAGTAACCAGCCTTGCAATTCCTGCTTTCTGGATCCATTTCCATAATTGACTCCGTAAACAAACTTATACTCCAGTTCAGGAAGGATCTTGTAGGCTGCACCAAAATTTGCCAGAATGGTTGAAACGCTCGTATAATCATTATAAGCTTCTGACAATGCCTGAGGATTTACCTGGCCGCTTGGATTTGTCTGATTGAAAGTACCATCACTCCTTTTCAAAGCCAGTGTTGGGTTCCAAATCAATCCCAGCGAGATGATATTTCCGGCACTTCCTGCATCATTTGAAACCGGAGCAATTTGCTCGTTGAAGTTGGCAGCCGTAATATTATAATCGAGGCTCATTTTCTTATCAAAGTATTTTTGCTGGCCATTAAAATTTCCAACATATTTTGTAAGGCCGCTCTTCGCAATAATACCACGCTGATCAGAACCGAGGAATGAAACACGATACCTGCCATTTTCATTGGCACCACCAAAAGCAACCGTGTAGTTCTGAACAGGCGCATTTTTTTGCAGAATGGATGCAAAAGGATCAATGCTTGCACCTGAATCAGATGCTGCACCATATTGCTGACAGTGCAGATCTGTATCCGCCGGCGTCAAGCACATCGATATACCTCATCACATTGCTCACACCAAAATAAGCCCCAACGTCTACTCTTGTAGGACCGGAACTTCCTTTTTTCGTGTTCACAATGATCACACCATTTGCACCGCGGGATCCATAAATCGCAGCTGAAGATGCATCTTTCAATACATCAATGGATGCAATATCATAAGGGTTTACAAAGTTTAGGGGATTGACATCGGGTGAAGTACCCAATCCTGTGTTGTTGTACAATCCGGGCCTTGGAGATCTGCCGTCCAGTGGAACACCATCTACTACATATAATGGAGTTTGTCCCGAACGGATTGAGTTATTACCTCTGATCTTGACAACAGTGGCTGCTCCAGGCTGTCCGCTGCTGTTGATCACCTGCAATCCAGGTACTTTACCTTCTAATAATTGGTCAGGGTTTGTCACCACACCTTTATTAAAGTCCTTGGCCTGGATAGATGCAACAGCGCCCGTCAGGTCTTTCCTGCGCGCGGTCGCATAACCAGTCACAACGATTTCATTCAGATTGGCATTTGTAGTTACAAGGGCAACTGTCACTTCCGTCAAATTTGCAATGCTGATTTCCTGTTTGGCATAGCCAACCGAAGAAACAACCAGTGTTGAAGTGGCAGATGGGACTGTGACCTTAAAGTTACCTCCTGCATCCGTAGAGGTTCCGGACTTAGATCCTTTTACAGATACTGTGGCACCCTGAACCGGGTTGCCTCCGGCATCCGTGATCTTACCTGATATAACTTTAGTCTGGGAAAACGCGAACTGTGTAACTAATACACAAATAGCTAGCAATGCTATTCTTTCAAGCAGTCGTTTGATAGTCATAATCAATGGTTTAAGCAATTATTGGCCGAAATTAAAAAAAATAATCCTTATTTAACAATTTTTTTTTCAATCTGCAAGCTTACTCAAGACAAATGCAAACCTTTCAATGCTGCATCAATCTCAACAGTTTATAAAATAAGAAGAAGCTCTTCCCAGAACCTCAGGGATTCGCGTCTGAGCCCACCTGCACCGGCAGCAGAAATGGGGAAATTTCATTTGATTTTCCGCCAATCCGGCCTGATTTTATCTTTTTGGTTTTTCAAATGTCTGCAATTAACCACTCCTTGCATTCAAACTGCCCTCAACTGGCTGATCCCTGACAATAAGCCTACGGGCTGCCCGATCGTTTTGTTGAACAACTATCTGCTACCTGCTTAAACGTAGCTGCAGCCCGGTCTGGCTTATTGTCTTTAAATTATTGCTGAAAGCAAGTCTTGTAATCAGAATCCAGTGATCCGCTTAGATCTCATTAGGTCAACAACCCTGCCGTTCCAAACAAATGAATCTATATATGGATGACCGTTATTCCCAATGGTTTCATCAGGGCACAAACGAAATTCTACTTTTTGGTCATAGGAAAATTCATCTATATTAGCATTTTGTTCATCTATATTAAGAATTGCAAGGTTTTAATTGAACAAATTCATTAATACAAATGAAGCTCGAATATGAAATGATCCAGCCTGACGAAGGGAGTTCCTTTCGTCTCCTCCATGAAAAGGTCATTGCGGAGAAATTTGGCTGGGAATACCATTTTCATCCCGAATACGAAATTGTCTGTGTTTTGAATGGATCCGGCACAAGGCATATCGGTAACAGCTTCAGCCGCTATGAGAATGGCGACCTGGTTTTTATCGGCCCCAACCTGCCACATGACGGATTTGGACTCAATGCCCATGGATTGCATGAAGAAATTGTGATCCAGATCAGGGAAGAAGTATTTCAGCAATCCATCGTGAACAGGCCGGAAATGTCACCCATCCTGCCTCTTCTGGAAAAAGTGAAATACGGGATCTGTTTCACGGGTACTACCAAAGATAAAATTACACGTCGCCTCAAAAAGCTGGTGAAGCTTTCTTCTTTTGAAAAATTTATTGAGCTGCTGAATATCCTGCACATGATGGCCACCTCAACAGAGTATCAGTTGTTGAATCAGGACATCAAGATCTCCCCCGCCATTACGAAGAACAATATCCGGCTTCAGAATATATTCAGCTACGTGGAAGGTCATTTCTACGAAGAAATTGAAATAAAGAAAGTTGCTTCCATTGCCAATCTCTCCGTTCCGTCCTTTTGTAACTATTTTAGAAAGATCATGAACACGACGTTCACTGATTTCCTGAACCAATACAGGATCCAACGCGCCTGCTTATTGCTGGAAAAAGAAAAGACTATTTATGAAACCTGCTTCGAATCCGGGTTTAACAATGTGCCTTATTTCAATAAGGTCTTCAAGCAAATCACAAAGAAAACACCATCTGAATTCAAGCGGGAGAAGCTCGCCATGTGAATCTTCGGCGAAGACGGGCACATTAAGATATCACCTTTCAGAATCCGGAACTGAAATCAATCCCTGACCATTTCTTCCTTTCTTTTTTCTGGTATTTTTCGTAATTGAACCGGTACAATTTTCCGGGGCGATGGGGTACATCTGTCTCCAGTTCCTCTGTGTCTTCCAGCAAATCCATAGAAAAAAATTTCTTCCTGAAATTGCGTCGGTCCATTTTTACACCCAGGATGGCCTCATAAAGATTTTGCAATTCCCGCAGGGAAAATTTCTTTGGAAGCAGACTGAATCCAAGTGGATGTTCCTGAATTCTTTTTTGCAGCCATTCGTAGCATGTGTCAAGGATCTGCTTATGGTCAAATGCCATATCTGCCAAACTGGTCACGCGGTGCCAGTGCAGTTCATTGTCCAGGATTTTTAACTTATGATGCTGGATATTGATCAGTGAGCAATAGGCAATGGTGACAACCCTTCCCGCCGGATGTCTTTTTACATCCCCGAATGCTTTCACCTGCTCCAGGTAAACATCATCCATTCCGGTCCTCTGCTTCAGGACCCGGTAAGCCGCCTGGTCAAGGTCTTCATGGTTATTGACCAGGTCTCCAAGCAGAGACCATTTGGATTCAAATTTATCAAGATCGGATTTGATCAGTAAGACCTTGAGCTCGTTTTCATCAAAACCAAAAATCACGCAGTCAACCGAAATCCCGATCACCATTTCATGTTCAAGCTGGTCGAGAATGGTCGTAATATCTTTTTTCACAGCATGCATAAGTAAATATTCTGCAGGAATACGAATATAATATTCTGTTGAAAATTATGGAAACTATTTTTCCATTCAAGACGATCCGTAAATTCTTCATCTGTTATTTCTCTTCGCGCCTCTTTCAGAATTCAGTCTGCCTAATCCAGGTTCTTTTCGCATCGGCGAGACCCGTTGATGCATTAAATTTACATTCCAATTCCCGAGCATGTATTCAGTTCAACAAACAAAAGAGATACAGTCAATATCTGTTGCCTTGCTTAACAAAGCAAAATCACATTCCATAAAAGCAAATGAAGTCGAAGACCTGAGGGCGGTACTTCGTTTTCATGAATACAGGTATTATATCCTGAATGAACCGCTACTATCAGATTTTGAATATGACTCCCTGTTCAAAGAATTGGAGCGTATAGAGAAAGAAGAGCCCGGATTGATCACCGCTGATTCGCCAACACAGCGGGTGGCTAAGGGGTTAACCAAGGATTTCCCAACTGTCCAGCATTTGGTGCCCATGCTTTCTCTTGAAAATTCATACAATTCCGAAGACCTGGTTGACTGGGATCGAAAGGCAAGGGAATTGACGGGGCTGGACGAGATTGAATATTGTGTTGAACCCAAATTCGATGGAGCCAGCATCTCCCTGATTTATGAAAACGACCTGCTCGTCCGCGGAGCAACGAGGGGAGATGGTGTGGAGGGCGATGATATCACCGTCAATATCCGGCAGATCCGTTCCGTTCCCCTTTCTGCCAGGTTCTCCGATTATGGCATTCAACAAATTGAAATCCGGGGCGAGGTTTTGTTGACCAAAGGAAATTTTAAGAAATACAATGATCAGCTGGCAGAGCAAAATCTTCCTCCGCTTGCCAATCCGCGCAACGCCGCGGCAGGTTCTTTGCGTATCAAGGACCCAAAGGAAGTGAGCCGTCGCAACCTGGAGGCATTTCTATACCACATGAGCTATTATAGTATAGTTGACAGTAAACAGTTGACAGTTGACAGAAATCAGAAAAGGCCTGGCAAAAAGACTGTCAACCATCAACTGTCAACTGTCAACTACCATCCTCCAACGACCCATAGTGCCTCTCTTGAAATGCTCTGGAACCTTGGCTTCAGGAGCCCTAAGAAGGAAATGAATATCCTGAAAGGCATCAAGGCTGTCATAAAATATTGCGAAACATTTGAATCCAGAAGGGATGGGCTCCCTTATGAGATAGATGGCATGGTTGTAAAAGTAAATAATTTTGCGCTCCAGGATCAAATGGGGATGACCACGCATCATCCGCGCTGGGCCATCGCATTCAAATTCAAAGCCAGGCAGGCCACCAGTAAATTATTGAAAGTGGAATTCCAGGTGGGCCGTACCGGGAGTATCACCCCCGTTGCAAAAATTGAGCCTGTACCCATTGGAGGAGTAACGGTGACCTCTATCTCTTTATTCAATGAAGAAGTGGTTAGGGAAAAGGACCTGAAGATCGGAGATAGCGTTTTGGTTGAACGTGCAGGCGATGTCATTCCCTATATCGTAAAATCGCTGCCCGAGTTGCGAACGGGAAAAGAAAAGCCAATCGTCTTTCCGAAACAATGCCCCGTATGCAATGAAAAATTGGTTAAGCCGGAAGAAGAAGCAGTATGGCGCTGCATCAATATCAATTGTCCCGCCCAGGTAGTGGAAAGGATTATTCACTTTGCGAGCAAGGATGCGATGGATATTCGAAGTCTTGGAGATGCCAATATCCGCAAGTTTTATGAAATGGGCTTTCTCCGGGATGTTCCTGGCATTTACCGATTGCCATTCGAAAAGATCAGGGAGCTGGAAGGATTTGGAGAGAAGAGTATAGCAAACCTTCAGGCTGCAATTGAAGGATCGAAAAAACAAGCACTTCACCGGTTGATCTTTGCCCTGGGCATTCGTTATGTTGGCGAAACAACTGCCAAGACCCTGGCAAAAGCAGTGGACTACCTATTGCAATTCTCTGATTATTCATTGGAAGAATTGCAGGGGCTTGAGGATGTAGGTCCCAAAGTGGCAGGAAGTGTTTTCCAATTCTTTCATAACAAAGACAATATCCACATGCTGAACAAACTGGAAACACTCGGACTGACCCTTCGAAGTGACAGGGCCGCAACACGCGGCAGCGGCAACCTGGATGGACAAACGTTTTTATTTACAGGCAGTTTGACCAAGCTTAAACGAAGTGAAGCGGAGGAACAGGTAGAGAAGAATGGAGGAAAGTTACTGAGCGGGGTAAGCAGCAAACTCAACTACCTTGTAGTAGGTGAAGATGCAGGGTCGAAACTTGAAAAAGCCAAGAAGATACCATCGATCAAAATCCTGTCTGAGCAGGAATTTCTACAATTTATTAATGGGTAAGAATATTTCCTTCTTGTCATGGTTATTCGAGATTCTTTTACGTAACTTTAAGAAAATTGCAGGCAATGATTAAAAAAATCACCGGCGAATCATGGAAACTGTTAGAGTTTCCTGGCTGGAAACAACTTCGCAAAAAATATGCCCTCTCTTCTATGGGACGCGTTGCCAGTTACTCAGAAGATGTTCTCAGTGACGGTAAATTGCTAAATGGTTCTCTTACTACCGGCTACAAAACCCTCAACCTGCACCGGCCGGGTAATAATGGAACATTGTACATACATCGGGAAATTGCCAGACTGTTCCTGAAAAAATCTACTCCCAGGCACAAGTATGTGATTCATCTGAATCATAATAAGACGAACAATTCGGCGAAGAATCTGAAATGGGCAACCCTGGAAGAAATGATTAACCATCAGCAAAAAAGTCCAGCTAAGATTGCATACAAAAGAGTACAGGCTAATCGCACGGTTGGATTAAAACTGACCGCATCCCAGGTAAAATCAATCAAGAAAACTTTGTCAAGCAGGAACAGAAACCTGACGATCAAAAAGCTTGCTGATAAGTATGGCGTGAGCGAAATGACCATGTACCGCATTAAGAGCGGTGAAAACTGGAGCAGGGTCTGATACAAATCTGGTGATCAGAGGGGGATTTGATTTTATGCTTAGGATAAAAGATAATTTTGATCTTCTTTCCGTTTGGAAATCTTGAGTCAGAATATGGAAAAGGAATTGATCACTCAATTCCTTTTTTATTTGTGAGACTTGTTTTTTGCAAACGAAGTGCAGCAAAAAACTTAGTCGAACAATCCCGCCGAAGGCGGAAGGAATAGTGCCCGGCAGCATGCTGCGGAACTTGAGTTGAGAGCTTGCTATTATGTATCATTCCTGTGATTTGGGAAAATTTCAAACAATTAAACATCGGAGATATGCTCGAGCCATCGACCCTGAAATTCTTGAAGGAGCTAAAAAAACATAATGACAAGGCTTGGTTTGATAAACACAGGGACGCGTATGAAAAGGCAAAGCAGGATTTTGCCGAATTTGTACAGTCCCTGATAGATCAGCATGCCATCAAAGATCCTTCTATCAAGTCCCTGAAGGCAAAGGATTGTGTTTTCAGGATTAACCGGGATATCCGCTTTTCCAAGGATAAATCTCCTTATAAAACCAATTTCGGCGCCAGCATCACCGTCGGCGGAAAAAGGTCAGGTTTGGCTGGTTACTATTTTCATTGTGAGCCGGGAGAGAGTTTTTTTGGAGGAGGGATCTGGATGCCCATGCCTCCCGCACTCAAAAAGCTAAGGCAGGAAATTGATTATGGGTTCGATGAATTCAAATCGATAGTGGATTCAAAGAAATTCAAATCAGTATATGGGCCCATATACCGTGGTGAAGAAATCCTCTTAAGCAAGGTTCCCCAGGGTTTCGAAAAAGACAATCCGGCTGCCGAGTACCTCAAATTAAAAAGCTGTATTGCACTAAAGTCTTTGAGCGATGAGGACCTTCTCTCAAAAACCCTGCGAAAAAAAGCATTGGATGCCATGGAGACCCTCCAGCCTTTATTGGTTTTTATAAATAAGGGGCTGGGATAAGGCGGAACGCAAACGCGGAACGCTTAATGCGAATCGCTTTGCTAGGATAGCAGGCCTTTGCTCTGTAAATATTCAGCAATCTGAACTGCATTGGTGGCTGCGCCCTTCCTTAAATTATCGCTAACAATCCACATGTTAAGCGTCTTCGGCTGCGTTTCATCTCTCCTCAATCTCCCCACAAAAACTTCATCTTTTTCATGCGCATCTTTTGGCATGGGATATTTGGCCTGGGATGGATCATCTACTACAACAACACCAGGTGCCTGGCTCAATATTTTCCTGATCTCATCCAAATCAAAATCCTGTTCAAATTCCACATTGACCGATTCACTGTGACCACCCATGACCGGGATCCTGACTGTGGTTGCGGTCACACGGATTGTGTCATCGCGCATGATTTTTTTTGTTTCATTGACCATTTTCATTTCTTCCTTGGTATATCCGTTATCAAGAAAGACATCAATCTGCGGAATCGCATTCATATCGATTGGATACTTGTATGCCATTTCTCCCTGTTCCCCTTTTCTTTCATTCATCAATTGGTTAACGGCTTTCACGCCGGTGCCAGTGACAGACTGGTAAGTTGATACCACTATGCGACGGATCTTATATTTCTTGTGCAGAGGATTCAACGCAACCACCATTTGGATAGTTGAACAATTCGGATTAGCAATGACTTTGTCATCCTTTGTCAGCACATCCGCATTGATTTCAGGAACCACTAATTTTTTACCGGGATCCATTCTCCATGCCGATGAATTGTCAATCACCGTAATGCCTGCTGCTGCAAACTTGGGAGCCCATTCAAGGGAGGTTGCACCTCCGGCAGAAAAGATAGCCACCGCAGGCCTGGCAGCAATGGCATCTGTCACGCTTACCACTGGATATTTCTTCCCCTTAAAGATAATCAGCTTCCCAATGGATCTTTCAGAAGCCACGGGAATGATTTCAGATACTGGAAAATTCCTTTCTTCAAGAACCTGTAACATTTTAGTGCCCACCAGGCCGGTAGCGCCAACGACTGCAACTTTCATGGTATTTTTTCATTTTTAATTTTAAAACAAAAAGCCTTCCCTGATGAGAGAAGGCTTATATTATCTTGACATACAAAACAATCAGGCATCTTCCCCCAAACGGAGTAGCTTCTTTGTCTGCTTTGTATGTTTCATTATTTGCATATAGAGGCGCAAAAATAGTTACATAAAAAATTTGCCCCAAATTTATTTTTATTTTTATTCAATCTTATCAGAACCGATTTTTGGTGCGCGTGATCGCTATATGCCTGTTCTTCATTGGCATTTGCAAAAAATCCCCGGCTCAACATGCAAATCCTTATGATATCCTGATCGATGAAATATTCTGCGATCCTTCTCCTGCTGTCGGCCTGCCGAATGCAGAATTCCTGGAATTGAGAAATGCGTCCGGAGTTCCCATCGATCTTAAAAACTGGCAGATTAAGGATCCCGGACACAATATATCCATCAAATCAAGTTTTATACTGCAGCCCGACAGTTTCCTGATCATTTGTTCAGCCTCTGCAAGCGACGACTATGAAAAATTCGGGGCTGTCCTCGGACTCAGTGGATTTCCTTCTTTGAATAACGAAGGACAGACCCTCTTTCTTGTATCCCCCGAAGGAAGGATCATTCATGCGATCACATATGATAAAAGCTGGTATCAAAACGATTTGAAAAAGGAAGGTGGGTGGAGCCTTGAAATGATCGACGCAAAGAATCCCTGTGGTGGAGAAGTTAACTGGAAAGCTTCCGTTGATCCACTGGGTGGAACCCCCGGGAAGATCAATTCCTTAGATGGATCTAGTCCGGATCTAATTGGACCATCGCTTATCCGGACGACTACGCAGAATGATCAAAACATCAGTTTGCTGTTTAGTGAACCCCTTGATAGCACTTCTGCAGCCCAGCCAGGCCATTATATCATCGAACCCATGGGAGGGACCCCTGAGACTTTTCCGCTGCCTCCGATATTTAATGTCGTGCGTCTGAAATTACCAGCCAGGATGGATACTGGAATCATTTACCAGGTGCAAGTGGAAGGGTTGATGGATTGTGCAGGAAATTTATCTGGGCCCATTCAAAGCAAGCCCTTCGGGATGCCCGGGCATGCAAAGTCCATGGACCTGGTCATTAATGAAGTCCTCTTTAATCCACCACCTAACGGTTATGACTATGTTGAAATTTATAACCGGAGCAAAAAGATCATTGACATGAACGGATGGGCATTGGCAAACAGGGACGCAGGAGGAAATTTGATAAACATTTCCAGGGTTTCCCTTGAACCCAGGTTGATTTTTCCCGGCGATTATCTGGTTTTTTCATCAAATAGCAATTGGGTTGAGCAGCATTACCTGGTAAAATATCCCGATTCCCTGCTTGAACTCACTTCAATGCCTTCTTTGCCAGACGACGAAGGAAATCTTGTTCTGTTGAATGAGCAGGGCGATCCGATCGATGAACTCAGCTATCAGCACCAGTGGCAATTTGCATTGCTTGCAAATGAAGAGGGTGTTGCCCTTGAAAGAATAGATGCAGAACAGCCCACTCAAAATCAGGGCAACTGGGCATCCGCCGCAGCCACAGCAGGTTTTGGCACACCTGGATACCAGAATTCAACTTTCCATTCAGGGTCATTTAATAATCCAGGCATGTCCGTCAACCCGAAATTATTCTCCCCTGATAATGATGGCACAGATGATTTTTGCTTTGTCCAGCTCAATATGTCCGGCCCTGGTTTTGCTTGCAACCTGACTATTTTTGATGCTTCGGGCAGGCCTGTCCGTTATTTATTGAGAAATGCGATACTATCCACTGAAAACAGGTTGCGCTGGGATGGCATGGATGAAAATCAGCGCCCGCTTCCCATGGGCATTTATATTGTCTATGCGGAATTATTCAACCTGAAGGGAGAAATACAAGAATCAAGGCAGGCGGTGGTGCTTGCCAGGAGAAATGAATGATTTGAAATTCAAATGAGGGCGATATCAAAATTCACCAGCTGCACAAATTCCCGTATCCTGATATCAATATCAGACTGGCTGATCTCTTTGAGCCTTTCGGGACCAAATTTCTCTACGCAAAAAGAAGCCATGGCCGAGCCGACAATGACGGCTGTTTTCATATTCTCGAAAGAAATATCCAGGGTCTTTGCAAGATACCCAATGAATCCTCCGGCGAATGTGTCCCCTGCCCCTGTGGGATCGAACACATCTTCCAGGGGAAGAGCAGGTGCAAAAAAGACCAGGTTATGATGAAAAAGCAGGGCGCCATGCTCTCCTTTCTTAATGACCAGATATTTGGGTCCCATGTCCATAATGGCCCTTGCGGCCTTCACCAGGGAGAATTCCCCGCTTAATTGGCGGGCTTCACTATCGTTGATCATCAGCACGTCCACCATGGTCAACACTTTTTTCAGATCAGGCATCGCTGATTCTATCCAGAAATTCATCGTGTCCATGGCAATCAGCTTTGGCCTTGACTTCATTTGCCTGATCACGTCGATCTGGATGCTTGGGAAAAGGTTTCCAAGCATCAGGAATTCACTGCCCTGATAGCTTTCAGGAACCACAGGATCAAAATCAGCCAGGACATTCAGATCGGTCACCAGGGTATCCCGGTTATTCATGTCCATATGGTATTTGCCACTCCAGAAGAAAGATTTCTTATCCTTAATGATCTTGACGCCTTCCAGGTTAACTCCTCTTTCCCTCAACTCATCCATTTCCTTTTTTTCAAAGTCATTGCCAATAATGGAAATTTGGTTCACGGGTTTAATAAAATTAGAGGCTGCGTAGGCAACATATGTGGCGGATCCCCCTACGATCTTATCCGTTTTTCCAAATGGCGTTTCAATGGCATCATAAGCCATGGTCCCGACTGCAATCAATGACATATAGAAAATTTGAATTTTTATAAATCCATCCCTGAACCGGCCTGTTTCGGCGCAAAATCGTGCAAACCTACATGAAATAATGCTGGCGGAAAAGCTTGTCATCCTGACCCGGTCAAAATGCATTAAATTGGTTTGTCCCAAAAGCAAAGAAGAAATCTGTGGTGAAGTACGATATAGAGCTGGCAATGAACGGCAGTTTCTCGAACCTTAAGAGGCGTCAGCAAGGCAGAGAAGCCCGGACAATTACCGAAGCCCGTAAAGAATCTAAGGAGCATAAGATGATTTGATTCAAGCTAAATTTTTGTACCTTAATTAGCTTAATAACATTAGTATGAGTTATAGATTTTCAAATCAAATGAAGGAAATTATTTCATTTAGCCGGGAGGAAGCAGAACGGCTGGGAAATGATTATATCGGTACCGAGCATTTGTTGCTTGCATTGATCCGTGATGGGGACAATACAGCAGTTCGCATTTTGAAGAGCTTTAAAGTTGATTTAAAGGAAATGCAGAATGAAATTGAATCGTCTGTTAAATCAAATAAGGGGTATCAAAGTGCACTGCCACTAAATATTAGTGCTGAACAAACAATTCGTGGAGCAGTTTCAGAAGCAAAAACGCTGAAGAGCAAAAAAGTAGAGCCCGAACATCTAATATTATCAATTCTCAATAATTCCACTACTGCACCTACAATTCTAGGTCATATCCGGCATAATTGACTCTTTTCGCATTAGTCCCAACTGGTATATAGTTGCCTTAAATTTGAACTAACAGTTGTTAGTTTTATCTTTGCCGGATATGGCCAAAATCCAGGGCAGGAAGAATAGTTCCAAAAAAGACATCATTATTGAAAAGGCGTCCAAACTTTTCCGGGAAAAAGGCTTTGGCGCTGCTTCCATGCGCGACCTGGCCGATCATGTGGGCGTGGAAGCAGCCAGCCTTTATAATCATATCCAGTCTAAATCAGAGATCCTGCAGGCGATCTGTTTCAAAGTGGCCAATGAATTCATTTCACATCTGGATGCCGTGGAAGCCAGTTCCCAACCTACCCTCAAGAAAATGGAAATGATCATCCGCTTTCATATCCGCATGATGCTCGATCAATATGAGTTCGTATATATCTCAGATCATGAATGGCGGCATCTGCCTGAGCCATACCTTTCGAATTTCCTGAATCAGCGGCGCAGTTACCGCAAAAGCCTTGGTGATATCATCGAAAAAGGAATTGCTGCAGGCGACATCAAGGAGCTCGAACCCTATGTGGCGGTCCTCACCATCTTATCCGCGATCAGCGGCATTGAGTCATGGCAGCGTTCAAGAAAGCAGATCAGTGCAGAGACCCTCGAGCGCAGCATGGTCAAATACCTGATCGACGGTCTGAAAAAGGAAAACTAATTTAATGCCCACTTATTAAATCAATCCCTTGGCTACCCATTTTCGAAAATTAAAGATCAAGAATCTGAGAAAGGAAACAGAAGACTGTGTTTCCATTTCCTTTGAAATCCCTCCTGAATGGAAAGATGAATTTCAATATCACCATGGCCAGAACATCACGCTGCGAAAAACCCTCAATGGGGAGGACCTCCGCCGTTCCTATTCCATTTGCAGCAGTCCACTGGAAGATGAATTGCGCATTGCAGTAAAAAAAATGGAATATGGCAAATTTTCGACGCATGTAAACCAGGAATTTCGCGCGGGGGACATGATTGACGTATTGCCTCCGACCGGGAAATTTTTCACAAAACTGGACGCTTCTAAACCAAAAAATTACCTGGCGCTTGTCGCGGGCAGTGGCATCACGCCGGTCTTATCCATCATCAAAACAACCCTGGCCTCAGAGCCGAGAAGCAGCTTCACCCTGGTGTACGGAAACCGGGATCGTCATTCTATTATTTTCAGGGAAGCACTGGAAGCTTTGAAGAATAGCTATATGGACAGATTCAGTTTGATCCATGTCCTGAGCCGTGAAAAAACAGAAGCCCCAATCAATGAGGGGCGCATTGATTTAGACAAATGCAAATCCCTTTTTGATAAATTGATTGACCTGAGCAAGACGGATGAAATATTTATTTGCGGGCCTGAAGAAATGATTTTTAGTTTGCGCCATTTCCTGGAAGAAAATGCCTTCCCAAAGGACAGGATCCATTTTGAACTCTTCACCGTACCGGGTGAGAAATCTACCACTTCAGCCAAACCAAAAATGGTTGATCGAAGCAGCGATGGAGAAAAAAGCCGGGTCTCCATCACTCTGGATGGAATAAGTTTTGATCTTGCTTTAGCATATGACGCGGAACCCATTTTAGATGCCGCACTGAAAACCGGGGCCGACCTGCCCTTTGCCTGCAAGGGCGGTGTTTGCGCCTCCTGCAGGGCAAAACTGATCGAAGGAAAAGTGGAAATGGAAAATAATTATGCCTTGGAAAAAGATGAATTAGATGCCGGATTTATTCTCACCTGTCAGTCGCATCCGCGTTCTTCTTCCCTCAAGATTGATTTTGATAAAAAATGAATCGGACCGGCCTTTCACTTTAGCGGGAAAATAGCGCTTATTCGGAATATTTAGGAGGTTTGACCTTCTGTTGCTCACGAATGATCTTCAATTGGTTCCAGTAATCAAGAAGCGCTTCTGCTTCAGGCTTGGACGGGTAGGTCGTCTCCTGGCCTGCAGGCACCACCCTTGCAGTATGACCTTTACCGATATAATCTTTCCCGTTTGTTACCCCCTTTGTGAGGAACCTGCCGGTGCTGTCTATGAATTTCAAAAATGTGGTTGAAGACATTCTAACTGCATACACTTTGTTGTTTTCGTCAAAAACGACATGCGGAGTGTAGGCTGCTTTTTGCTGCGCGCTTGCGCCGAATCGCGATCAGTGAAATGATTGCTGATAAATAAAAGTTCTTCATTTTCTATTGTTTGCTTAATTATTGATTTTGAATCCTGCGCCCAGCATTCCCTTAGCTATAGAACCCACAATCGACTCCTGGTCTGATATATTTTCCTGAATTGCATGGATAAAGTTAGAGCATATTTGGTTTCCGATCCGTGAGGATAAGGATTCCTCAAAGGATTGTATTGGAAAGGCATTTCATTCATCACATCAGCAGCCAGGTATCATTAAAACGAAAAAAGTGTAACTATGGCAGCCTGATGAAACACCTACTGCACCGAAAAGTGATTGCTGACAGCCGAATAAAAAACCATTCATGGACCACAATATATACTAACAGTTGTTAGTTTTTAGGACAAGAACCTTAACTTTGCCTTTCAAAATACTCCAATGTCAGATTCCCGGGCGCAGGCCATTTTTGATGATAAACTCGACCAGGAGATCCGGATTGAACCCCGGGACTGGATGCCTGAGGATTATAGAAAAACCCTGATCAGGCAGATCTCCCAGCATGCGCACAGCGAAATTGTGGGCATGTTGCCCGAGGCCAATTGGATTACCCGCGCTCCCACGCTTAGGCGAAAGGCGACGCTGATCGCTAAGGTACAGGATGAGGCAGGGCATGGACTTTACCTCTATTCGTCCGCAGAAACACTTGGCATCACCAGGGACGAAATGATTGATCAACTGCACCGGGGCAAGGCCAAATATTCTTCCATATTTAATTATCCCACCATCACCTGGGCAGATATGGGCGCCATTGGATGGTTGGTAGATGGAGCAGCCATCATGAATCAGGTACCGCTCTGCCGCGCATCCTATGGACCTTATTCAAGGGCCATGATCCGCATTTGTAAGGAAGAAAGTTTTCATCAAAGGCAGGGTTTCGAGATCCTGCTTACATTGAGCCGGGGCAGTGAAGCACAAAAACGAATGTGCCAGGACGCGATCAACCGTTGGTGGTGGCCTGCTGTCATGATGTTTGGCCCCAGTGATGAATCTTCCCCGCACACAGCACAAAGTATGAAATGGAAGATCAAGCGCTTCACCAATGATGAACTCAGGCAGAAATTTATTGATGTCTGTGCAGAACAGGTAAAGATCCTGAATATGCAAATCCCGGATCCTGATCTGAAATGGAATCCGGAAAAAAAACAATATGATTTTGGTCCAATTGATTGGTCCGCATTCTGGAATGTGGTAAATGGTAATGGACCCTGCAATAAAGAGCGTTTAGCCGCCAGGGTTAGTGCGCATGAAGAAGGTGCCTGGGTCAGAGAAGCCGCGGTGGCTTATGCCGGGAAGAGGGTTGAGAGGTTGAAGGGTTGAGAGGTTGACTAGTTGATTAGTTGAAGAGTTGAGATGAAAAAGGTTCAAGGGTCGAATATAGGCACTCCTTCTCCGCCAGGAGAAGGAGCCGGAGGATGAGGCGGGAGAGCTTGAAGGAGTTGGGGTGAATAATTAATTCAATTTCTAAAATCACAAATATGTCTGGTGAAAATGCAAACATGTCTGGCTGGCCCCTTTGGGAGGTCTTCATCCGCAGTCGACAGGGCCTGGACCATAAGCATGCAGGAAGCCTCCATGCAGCCGACGCAGCCATGGCAATTGAAAATGCAAGAGATGTGTATACCAGGAGAATGGAGGGAGTAAGTATCTGGGTAGTAGAAAGTAAATATATCCATGCATCCAGTCCGGAAGAATCGGATTCTCTCTATGAGCCAGCGAATGATAAAGTGTACAGGCATCCGACTTTTTATGATTTGCCGGATGAGCTGAAGAATATGTAGTTGGTTGAAAGGTTGATTAGTTGATTGGTTGACTAGTTGATTAGTTGATTGGTTGAAGGGATTAGCAGTAGAATAGATAGTTATTTGCTTATCAATTTGGGCCGATTCCAAAAAATATAAAATTCTTCATTTGAATTAACAATTCCCCTGGCAGCAAAAGATTGAAATAGAAATGGAATCAAACAAATCATCATCTCAAGCTTTCAACCAATCAACTAATCAACTAGTCAACCAATCAACTAATCAACTAATCAACCAATCAACCAATCAACTACTTCTAAGTCTCGCCGACAATGCCCTCATCCTCGGCCATCGAAACAGTGAATGGACGGGGCATGGACCGATCCTGGAGCAGGACATTGCCATTTCCAATATCGCCCTCGACCTGATCGGGCAGGCGCGGTATCTTTATCAATACGCTGCTGAAACTATGAACGCCGGGGATAATGGAAAAGAAATATATACCGAAGATACCCTGGCCTATCTCCGCGACGCATGGGATTTTTCAAATTGCCTGCTCGTTGAACAGGACAATGGAGACTGGGCCAAAACCATCCTGCGCCAATTCTTTTTTAGCAACTATCAATGTCTGCTATATGAAGCGCTCCAAAAAAGCATTGATGAAAAGCTGGCGGCCATCGCCGAAAAATCGCTGAAAGAAACAAAATACCATTTGCGCTGGAGCAGCGAATGGGTGATCCGCCTGGGGGATGGAAGCCCGGAAAGCCAGCGCAGAATCAAAGCAGCACTGGATGCACTTTGGAAATTTACAGATGAATTGTTTATACCGGTCAATTATGAATTAGAAGCAGCACATATGGGAATCGCTCCCGATCTTGAGAAGCTAAAACCATTATGGCTTAGTAAAACAAAGGAAATATTTGATGAAGCGGGCCTGACCCTGCCTGCTGAAAAGCACTTAGGACTAACAGGTGGAAAAGAAGGAAGACATACAGAACATCTTGGATATATTTTAGCTGAATTGCAATTCCTCCAGCGTGCCTATCCCGGATGCGAATGGTAATCACAGGTATGGTGTCACGGCGTAAGCTCTGCAATTAAGTTCCGCCGCAAGCTACGGGGTATTATACCTTCCGCCTTTGGTCCGCCTGAGGCGGATTCGACTAAGTTCTTTGCTGCGCTTCGCTTGCAAAAAACAAGTCTCACGAAAAAACAAAATGAATCAGGAATCAATTCATACGACAGCAGCAATCGAAGAGCAGGTTTGGAAAATCCTGGAAGGGATTCATGATCCTGAAGTTCCTGTACTGTCTATTCTCGATCTTGGCATCGTCAGAAAACTGGAATGGATAAAGGCAGCCAATGGATCCACACAAACAGAATTAAAGGTCTTCATTACGCCAACCTATAGTGGTTGTCCGGCCATGGATATGATCAGAATGCAAATCAGATGGGCTCTTTTGGAAGCCGGGTTTAAAAACTTATCGATCGAAACAGTGCTTTCACCAGCATGGACAACCGATTGGATGACAGAGCAGGGAAAACAAAAATTGAAAAGCTTTGGCATCGCTCCGCCAAATCCCAGGCAATTGGTCTGCGACACCAGGCTTTTCCATGAAGAGGAAGCCATACAATGCCCCCGGTGCAATTCCTATCATACGCAGTTGATCAGTCAGTTTGGATCAACCGCCTGCAAAGCCATGTATCGATGCCTTGACTGTCAGGAGCCATTCGATTACTTCAAATGCCATTGAATCTCTTCGTACTTTTAGTTGCAAATCCTTTGCATGGAATCAATCCTATTTGAATTGCAGGATGCCGTCGGAATCATCAGGCTGAATCGCCCTGAAAAAATGAATGCGTTCAACAGGGAAATGAGCATGCTCCTTCAAAAGACTTTGGATCTTTGTGCAGACGAATCAATAAGAGCCGTTTATCTTACAGGAAATGGAAAGGCTTTTTCCGCAGGCCAGGACCTGATGGAAGCAACTGATCCCAATGCCACGGGATTCGACAGGCTGCTTTCCGAACACTATAATCCCATTGTACTAAAGATTCGCAACCTGGAGAAGCCGGTGATAAGCGCAGTGAATGGTGTCGCCGCCGGAGCGGGCGCAAATATGGCTTTATGCTGTGATATCGTGCTGGCTTCCCAAAGCGCCACATTTTTACAGGCTTTTTCAAAAATCGGCCTGATACCCGACAGTGGTGGCACTTATTTTCTTCCACGACTCATAGGTTGGCAGAAAGCTTCTGCTTTGGCAATGATCGGAGATAAGATATCTTCAACGGAAGCTGAGAGGTTGGGCATGGTTTACAGGGTATTTCCGGATATTGAATTCCCTGACGCCAGTCTTGCCATCGCCAAATCGCTGGCCTCTATGCCCACCAGGGCGCTGGCCCTGACTAAAAAAGCGCTTAGCCTTTCCTTTACACATTCATTTGAAAAGCAGCTGGAAGTGGAAGACCTCTTTCAGCAACAGGCTGCTCAAACAATGGACTATCGGGAAGGAGTAACCGCATTTTTAGAAAAACGGCAACCCAATTTCAAAGGAAAATAAATGATGGAAATCCTATCAAGCATCCTGACCTGGGCCAATCGTGAGGAATCCGTCAGGGCGGTATTGATGGTTGGGTCCAGGGGGCGCCCCGGCCAGCAAGATAAATTCTCCGACTTTGACCTGAGCATTTTCGGCAGCGACTTTGATTATATTGGCAATGATGAATGGCTGGAAGTAATTTCCCCTGTCATCCTTTGCATCCATGACCAGTTCAAGTGGGGAGAGTCCACCATTCCCACGCGCCTCACAATTTTTGGTGATCATACAAAGGTTGATTTTTCTTTTCATCCAATATCGCTGCTTGGCGAAATGGTGATCAATCAGGTCCTGACGCCCACGTATGATTCAGGATACCAGGTTGTTTTAGATAAAGATGGAATGGCAAAGCAGCTCCCAAAACCCCTTTTTCAGTCTTATCAAATCCTCCTCCCGGACAAAGAAGCATTTCAGGTGGCCATCGACGAATTCTGGTTTGAAGCCTACCATGTTGCAAAATATCTTGCGCGCGAAGACCTTTGGGCTGCCAAATCAAGAGACCATGCTATGAAAATATGGATGCTTAGGATGTTGCAATGGAATGCCGCAGCAGGTGCTCCCTCAGAAATCAAGGCAAAGCATGAAGGAAGGCAACTCGGGGATTGGATCAGAGTGCAATGGCTGGACAAACTGGAAGATTGTTTTTCCGGATGGAATTCCATCTCACAATGGCAGGCGTTGACAGCATGCATAAAAACTTTTGCAAATTTGAGTAGAGAGACTGCGGCGCTTCTCGGATGGTATTACCCTGAAAAGCCGGAATCCGGCCTCATGGATTATATTTTGCAGCTAAATCCTTATTTACATGTCAACCCAAAAAGCAAGACCGTCGAAAATCATTGATGCCATGATGGCAAAAGATTATTTCAGTCAATGGTTGGGAATAGAGAGAATGGAAGAGGGCGAAGGCTATTGTACCCTGAGAATGACGGTTCGCAAAGAAATGTGCAACGGATTTGAAATTGCACACGGTGGAATCAGCTTTTCATTTGCAGACAGTGCGCTGGCCTTTGCTTCGAATAGCCATGGCCACCAGGCTGTTTCTCTTGAAACATCCATTGCCCATATCAAACCGCTGAAAACAGGGGACATTATTCTCGCAAAAGCCAGAGAAATTCAGGTCGGCAATAAGATTGGTCATTATGATGTCCGGGTCGAAAAAGAAAACGGAGAGCTAGTGGCTCTGTTCAAGGGAATGGTATATATTAAACGGGCAGAGTAGATCAATTTAGATAGCGCTATCCAATACTTCACGATCCTTGTTCTCAAAACCTTTGGATGCCGCACGGATGGTATGGACCTGCGTCTTTGATTCCATCAATCTTGATTCTAATTGAACATATTCCTTTTGCAATTCCAGGATATGGGCATGGTTATCGACCATTTCTTTGCGCAATTCAACAATTTTATAGTTCTTTTTCCTCAATTGCCGGGTGCGCAGGCTATACCCAACAAAACCGGATCCAAATATGGCCAGGGCCAAAACCAGGATATTCATGGAAAACTCGATAGAAAACATACGGTAAGGTTTAATGTTTAACGATAATTCTGTCCGGAAATTATGGATTAGCTAAGGGTTTACGTTTAATTTAAGATCACTTGATGATTTGTTCAATCCTGGTCAGCCTTCCTTCACTGTTCATTCCCTCCACTACCACCCTGAATCTGTTGCTTATGTCATTATTAAAGAAACTGAGTTTTACTTTCCTGTGATCCTTGTCCAGGATAACCCTCGGGTTCCAATAAAGTGTTGAGCGAAAGTCCGATGTGCGGTCATCTTCGGGATTACCGGAATACTGGGGAACATAAAATTCCTTTGCAGGAGTATAACCCCGTATAACGGCAAAGCCTGTCTTGTTATTGATGATATTGTCCTGGTAGATGGACTGGCGGCTGGTGATGGCCAGGGTCTGCAGGTCTTTTGGATTTGATCTTTCCATTATTTTAATGAAAAGCACTTCTTTCATGAGGATGCCTTTCAAATCATCAAGCGTCACCGGATTCCCATCAAGTGTCAGGTTGATATTTGGTTTTGGACCAGCAACGGCTGCTGACTGTCCATTTCCGTTTTTTTGCGATGCATATTTTGCCGTTTCATTGGAAGGATTTGGTTCCTTCGGAGCGTAGGGGAACCTGAATGGAAAATTTCCTTCCAGGTAATGCGCTGCCGTTTCAGATGTATTCTTAAATGAATCTGTTTTTGCATGCGGTGTAATTACATAGTCCATGCCTGTAGACATTCTTGAATAATTTTTCAATTCGGCAAGCAATCCGTCAATTTCCTTTTCCAATATGGCATCGGGTACTTTGCTCCATTGAAAATTCGGTTCTGTTGCTTTGGTACCGGGGGCGCCGGAACCCATCAGGCTGGTTTGAAAGTTTATCTCAGCACTCGATCCGATTTTCGAAACATGATTCATTTTATAAACGACTTGCACAGAGTCATAGAAGAACATTCCCTTTTGCGAAAAGCTCCCATCCGTTCTAACGGGCAGGGATAGGATATTTTTCTTTCGATCCCTGGTGATAATCAATAACGCAATCGAGTCGCTGTTATCAAAACGGGGAGAGGATCCACCTACCTGTCCATTCAACACCATATATTCATTGTCTGCCTGAAAAGGGAGGTCGGGTAATTTTCCGGCGACCAATTCATCCCATTTATACCTGCGCCATCCATGGGTGCGCATGACGAGATCAAGGTAGAATTTTGAACTGTCTGAATTATTTGAGAAATAATATGCCGGATTGTTGATATTTCCTTTGATATCATTGCTAAGCAAAAAATCAGTAACAATATTCGTAGTGCTGTCTGTGCCAAGACCGCCATCGGTCACTGAGACGGAAAGGTCTGCTTCAAAACCATCAGGGATCTCCAGTGTTATTTCATTCTTCCCCTTCCTGCCAAAACTTACCAGGTCATTGTGCACCATGGTATTAAAACCATATTTTTGGTTATTCATAAAGATGGCCCTTTCCGCAATCGGTGACATATTCGCATCAAATACCGTCACCAGCATAACGCCGCTGGCTAACTGTTCTGTATTAATATTTCCGTACCCTTGGACATTGTCTTTCAGATCAAGCGTAGATTTTGAAACCAGTTTTTGATGGAATGTGCTGACCAGGGTTAATGATTTCAGATTGTCTGAAGCATTTGCCGATCTTTCAACCTGGAAATGAACAGCATTTGCTGGTCCCGGGCTCGCGCGCAACACAATTCCTGCTGGCTGGCTGGCCGGCAGCTCCTTCGAATACAGATTTCCAAACTCATCTTTCCAGTAAGCGGTATATCGTTCATTTGCCTGGGGGCGAAAGGGAAAACTTCCCATGCCATCGTGTTTCGTGGAAAATGAATCAATGGAAACATCCGCAGAATTCCTGATCACACCTTTGATATTCGCAGGATGTCCATGCTGATCTGTCGCTTCGAATGCGACGATTGAAATAAGTCCATTCACAAGATCTCCTCCTTCAGGATAGAACTGGATGGAAGTCTGACGTTTTTCTTTTGCCTGCACGCTGCCGTCCCATTCTGAGAGGACAGGAATATTTTTATTATAAAGAAATGAGCTGTCGAAATTAAGCATCCATTTCGTATAGGACTTGATATGAATGGCCCCGCCTGCGAAATTGATGGGAAGCGAGTACGAACTGTTTGCGCCGGATTCGAGTACAGGCGCAATATTGTGTTGGAGCAAATTTCCACTTGCATCCGTAAAGTCGAAATAAATATTCTTGCTGTGCTCCGAAGGTTTTGCGCCTTCCATAATATATGCTTTGAGCCAAATGGTTTCGCCTGGCAAATAGGCATCCTTATCAAAATGAATATGAATCTTCTCCGGTTGGAACTGTTCTGAATAGGTCTTCAGTGTGGATTCTAACGAAGGGTTTTGGCCTCTCCCTGCCAGGAAGGAGCTCATAAGGAGTACAAAATAAAATCCTTTCTTCATTTCGGTAGGATTGGATTGACCTAAGTGGATTTAGGGTTAGATTTTCTACTTAATCATTAAAGGGACAGGTTTTTAACCTGGCCCTTTATAATCATGAATGCTTTATTATTCTATGCCCGGTCACTATCCATTAATCACAGAAGATTCAGCGAGATATTTTTTAGTTGGATGGTAGACGAAAAAGCAGCTACCATTCTTGATCGTACGGATAAGCTTAGGACTAACTGTTGTCGGAATCACATTACATCCAAGGCTTCTTCCCATTTCACCATTGTTCTTCAGGTAATCGGAACCGATATAATCAGCTCCATGCAACACGATATTTCTTTTGGCAGCCATGTCATTATATCCTTTTTCCAATCCGTTCACTTTCAACGAAAGTCCATTTTTGCCGGTATATGTCTTTGTAGTTACAAAGAAGCCCAGGCTGCTCTTAAATGATTCTGGCCTGTTAGAAAATGATGTGGCATATTCAGTACCCGAGTTCATTCCGTGCGCAACATATGTGTTGAAAAGCAGTTTTTTCTTCTGCACATCAATCACGTAAAGACGCTTGCGACTGGATGACTGGGTGAAATCACAGATAGATAATACATTGGTTTTAGTGATCGTCCCTTTTTTCACCAGGTTATGGTAACCTCTCCAGGCATATTCAAATGCCTTTCTGTTCAAACCTGATTTGCTCAGGTTCATGGTAAAATAAATTGCAGTGGCTTCTCTGATCACCATCTTGGTCTCATATGCTTTCTTTGCCGCTGCATCTGCTAATTCGGTTTTCTTTTCTGATGCCGCATCGGCCACACCGGTGGTCTTTTCATTGGCAGCAGTATTGTAGTTCGCCGTATTCTTATTGAATTCCGGAGCTTTTGTATTAATAGGAGCAGTATAAAAAGGAGCCGAGACCGCCGATGTAGTCATGGGCGATGCCGTATTCACTTTCTTATAGCTTCCTGAAATTAGAACGGGTGAAGTAATGACCAGCAAGGACACACTGCTGGTGGACACGAGTTTAGACAACGTTTTCATGATCGAAGGATTTAATAGTTTTCAAAAGGCCGATACCAAATATTCAGGAGAATACCACTCCCGATATGTTCTTGATTAATTTGACAGGCTCTTTCTTGCTGTCATGATTAACCAGGTTTTCATAGGATTCAAAAATCATTGCTGACCGTTGAATTTTTTTCTCAATGAGTTAGTGGTTTCTCTGGAATTAGATGGATACGCTTAGACTCATAAACGAAGAATCTTTGCCTGTTATTGTGCCATGCATTGCAGGTCAAATGCTTGCTATATAGTGAACAAAAATTGCAATTTTTTATTGCACCTCATAGCCCTTTTCGACGAATAGATGCATCGATTCTCCCAACACTAATCAAAGGATTTAAAAGAACTGTATTTATATTTTCAATTGGCATACCAAAAAGCAGATTAATCATGATTAGACATTAAGGAGCTTATAAGATGCTTATTATCAATCTATTATTTGAAAAACAAAAGAAGGAAGATCAGTTGCGCAAACCGGTTTAGGGAGCCGGTTCTTCCCTTGGAAGGAATTTTTTTCCAGAATTTGGAATCCGTTGCTTCATACTGTGATGCCTATATATTATGTAGTCGACCGGCCCACTTCTATCCCGCGATGGCCGATAAGGATATCAAGCTTTTCATTCAACCTGCGAAGCTCCCGAAGAGTCAGCCAAAAACCATCTATTTCTTTGTCCCGGGAACTTAGAGGCAAATCCGCTGGACCGGGAGCACCTGGTCCATCAGGCCTTTTCGATGGCTGGTCTCCAGGCCCTTCCTGGTTGTCCCGGAGCTCAAGGTCCCGGTTTACCAGGTCCTCCATTCCAACCATAAAAATTTGAGATAGTGAAACCAATTCTTTGATACTCGGCTCGCTCACCCCGTTTTCCCAGTTCCCCACGGTATTTTGCTTTTTTCCGAAATTTCTGGACAATTCTGCCTGGTTTAGGCCATTTTTTCTTCTCAGATAACGAATGTTGCTGGAAAGGTAATTCATGTCTCTGGCTTTGTTATCTCGAAGATAAGTCAAAATTATTGGGTATCCCCAAGATTATTGATTTTCCTATTGGGAATATCGAATTGCGTTCTCTAGCAGGAATGGAATAAGAATTGGTGCTTCGGAAGCATTAATTGAACTCAAATAGCCGCTGTTGGGCAAATTAGATCTTAGATTTCCTCAATCTGTAATGGTCAGTACTTAATATTACGGACTTCGCCAGATAAGCCTATACTAATGCTCAATTTGACCTTTAATGGCTTTCTTATGTATCGACCAACTAGTAAAATTGAACATTTCCTGAAAATACTTCGCAATTCATCCCTATTGCTACCTCGATGGGTCCTCTTTGCTACCTCGGATTCCGAGGACCCAAAGAGGACCCAAAGAGGACCCAAAGAGGAGGCAAAGAGGAGAAACCGAGGAGAAACTGACATTTATTCCAGGTATTGCCGAATCCTGCCACAACTTCAAAAGGACTCTATCACATTTTGGGTGATCTGGCGGGAGTACTCAGTGGATTCACTCTGCCCTTTTCAACAAAGGCTTCAGACCGCATCAAATTCTAACTACTATAGATAATCATAGAATGAATAGGCATATCCTATTCATTTCGAAGGGAATGGACCGGGCTGGCGGCTGCATCCTTAAAGCATTGAATAACAATAAGTGAAAACGAAAGGAAAAATACCAGTACACCAACCCCGAGGTAAGTCGAGATATGCTGATTTATTCTATATGCATAATTCTCAAGCCAGCGATTTGATGCAAGCCAAGCAAGAGGCCAGGCAATCAGATTGGCAATTGCGATCAAAACTGCATAATCTCTTATGAATAGCCAGATAATATCCCTGATTCTTGCTCCAAGCACCTTTCTGACTGCCATTTCCCTGCTTCTTCGGGCCAAAGTAAAAGCGACTAAGCCAAATATGCCCAGAAAGACGATCACCAGGTTTTGAATGGTCCCTATTTCGGTAGCTTTCTTTAATTGTAGCTCCGATCTGTAGAGTTTATTAAATCGGTCATCCATAAAAAACCACTCAAATGGGGCTTCCGGGGCCATTTTTTGCCATTTTTTGCCTATTTCAGGTACAAATTCGCTAAAATTACCCGGATTTAGCTTCAGTGTCATATAGCGGTAAGCAAGCATTTCCTGCATCTGGACAATGGCCATTGGGCCTATTCCTTCATGCAAACTCGCATAATGATAATTCTTAATAACCCCCCTGATGGTATACTCTGCCTTTGACGAAGGAATGATGATCTTTCTGCCTACTGCATGATTTGTTTCAAGTCCAAGGGCCCGAACCGCCGATTCATTCAATATAATTTCATTTGACACGAATCCTTCATATCCAGGCCGGAAAAAATTGCCTTCCACCAAACTGAGCCCAAATGTGGAAGCATAATCTTCATCTGCAAAAGTGGTAGGGATATTGAGCGTTTCGGCCGACCTTATGCCCTCAGCCCTCATATCCAGGGATGATGGAGGCTTTCTTTCAGGAATTTCAAAGCAAATGCTCGCATTTTTAACCGCTGGCAGGGTCAAAAGCTGTTCTTTTATAGATTTCATCCTGGCCACCCCGACTGAATCCCACCTTTTTGGGTAGGCCGTAATAACCATCACTTGTTCCCTAGAATAGCCCAGGTCCTTGTGAAAGAAGTAATTAACCTGCCGGGAGACATTCATCGCGCAGATAAAAACCAGGACGGCAAGACTGAATTGAATGACCAGCAATACCTTTCTCAGGCTGATGCCCAGATCCGCTTTTTCCAACTTTCCCTTTATTGATAATATGATATTGGAGCGACTAAGTACAAGGGCAGGATAAATCCCGGCCAAAATGCCTACCCCTAAAACGAGCACGAGTAAGAGCAACCACCGGGATAAATCAAATTTTGTGATGGATACCAGGGAAGTATTCAATACCTGGTTAAATGCCGGGATAAGTGCCTGGTACATAGCGACCCCAATTCCCCCTGCCACCAGGACCAGGATAATGGATTCTGAGAAGTATTGAGCTATAAGTTGCCTTCGCCCGCTGCCAAACACCTTTCGAAGGCCTATTTCCTTTAACCTGTAAGAAGAAGTGCCGATACTGATATTCACAAAATTGAATATGGCCATAATCAAAATGAATATGGCAATTAATGAAAGTGCCAGCGTCATTTTCGCGCGGGACCCATGGTCATTTTGCAAATAATAGTCTTTTACCGCCGCCAGCTCTACTTTCAGGTTTTCCTGAATATCTGCCGGCGCATATTTCTTAAGCGTGGCTTCAAAAGGCTTTTCCAAGTCCTTTGTGCTTACCCCAGGCTTCAGTTCGATTAACCCCACTTCGTATACACTGGCCCAGCCCTCTGAAGGGTCCTGGTCATTGTAAAAATGATTTCCAATAGTGGGAACAAATACTTCATAGTCTAGACCGATCAATCCGGTAACCGAATTGGATGGAATATCCTTCAGCACAGCAGAGATCTGGTATTGCTGCTTCTCCCCATTGTAGGCCGTTTGCATATAAATGGCTTCATTAAGCACATTTTTTCTCCCAAATAATTTCTCAGCAATCGATTCTGTGATAACTGCGGATTGATTATTCTGAAAAGCTTTTTGAGGATTTCCATACAATACCGGAAAGCCATACATGCTGACAAGCGTAGTATCTCCAATTGCGATGTTCTCGCTAAAATGTTTATCCCCTGCTGACAGGACTGTGCCCACCGGATTATAGCGGTAATAATTAGCGACAAGGTTTGGATATTCCTCCTTCATCGTCTTTGCTAAAGGACCAACTGTTGTAATATCCAAACCCTTATCCTTCACCTTCCAGACACTCTTAATGATGTATTGATTATCCAGGTTTCGCAGATTGCGATCAACGGATCTTTCTTTCATCACATAAACTCCTATCACCAAGGAAAAGCTGATGCCGATGGCAAGACAAATTATATTAATTACAGAAAATAATTTATGGCGGGTCAAATGCCGGATGGCAATGGTGAGATAATTCCTAAACATGACTGGCTGTTATTTGCAATTGAAATGGCCAAACAATTTAAGAAATGAGTCTAGCTCATTTTAGAATTTAAGAATGATTTAACTGGAGCCAAACTATTTCGGAATTTATTTAAGTCATTCAATTCACAGGCACCCCTTTCACAACCGTATTTTTCCTGTGCGCCATCTGCTGCACGCTCCCATCAAATTCCATGGACAGCAAGCCATTTTCAAAATGACAAACCAGGAATTGGGTATGAGGACTTTCAATATATCGAATCGTCAGTTCCAAAGTATTTTTGTCCTTCCATGTGTAGGAGCCGGCATATTTTACCAGACCCAGGTCAGCGTAAGGACCCTTTGCCGCGCGAATGATAGAAGGTGGTGCCCCTGGCAAATGGGTTACGTCCCTATGCCAGGTTCCCTCTCCGCATACGAGAACATGATCTTTCCCTTCATGCCTGATCGTAACCTCGCAGGTTTTATCTCTAAACTGAAAACTGATCCGGTCAAATTTCCCGTCATTGGAATCCAGGGTAAAAATTTTTCCGGAGATGGCGGTTTCAGTGAGCGGATTATCTACCGCATTCGGGGTCGAGAGTCTTAATCCGGCCAGCTTTCCCTTTAGCAAATTATATGAAGCTGTGTCAGCGGCCAATTGTTCACTCCTAAAGGCGGGAAGGAGAAAGTCCCAAATCAAATTCATTTCATTCTGCATGCTTGGTGATTCACTGGTTATAGCGATCACTGCATCCTGGTCCGGCATCACGATGATATATTGACCAAAAGCTCCGTCTGCCCGGTAAGCATTGTGGCGACAGCGCCAGAACTGGTAGCAATAACCCTGCGCCCAATCACTGGCAGCCCGGACCTCTGGCGTCGAATTGGGTGCGGCATTGTTTATTTTGTAAGTCGTAGCTTCTTCTACCCAGGCGCTGGGCAAGATTTGTTTTCCGTTCCATACCCCTTTTTGCAAATACAACTCTCCAAATTTGGCCATGTCTTCCGTCTTAATTCGCAGTCCCCATCCTCCTGCATCAATTCCCTGAGGACTGGTTTCCCAATCCATCCCAACTATTCCCAGCGGTTCAAATAATCTGGGGCGCAGATAATCAAGAACTGTTTGACCAGTTACTGTTTGAACTACGGCAGAAAGCATATATGTGCCCAGCGAGTTGTAAAGAAAATTTACGCCTGGCGTATCAACAATCGGGCGGGATAAAAAAAACTGCGCCCAATCTACCGATGCCATGGCAGCACCCGTCGGATCGGGTCTTTGTCCGTCGGACATCGTGATCACATCTTTCAGGGAAAGGTCAGCCAATTTGGTAGTTACTGTGTCAGGCAATATTTTCGGGAAAAATGAAACCAGCTTGTCGGATAATTTAATCCGGCCTTCACTCACTGCAAATCCTACGGCCGTTGAAGTAAAACTCTTGCTTGTGGAATACATCATATGTCTTAAATCAGAACGATACGGATTCCACCAACCTTCTGCAATCACTTTGCCATGCCTCAGGATCATGATGCTGTGAAATTCATTATTGGTTTTTGCCAGTGTATCGAGGAAACGGATGATATCCTGTGATGAAACCGATTGCGCCTCAGGGTTGCTCCTGGGTAATTGATCAGCCTGCTGCGCAAGCAGCCCGGTTGAGGATAAAACCAAAATGCATGGGAGTAAACGCTGAAAGATGGACCTGGTCATGGTGGAAGAGTTTTTATTAATCTGAATCAAAAATAGCTGTTTAATGAATCCTTTGGTCAGACGCTGCAAAGGATTTCTCAATCAACCTTTCAACCCTTCAACCAATCAACCAATCAACATCATCATGAGCTTAGCTTTTTAAGATGGAAGGTTGATAAAAGGGATGGTCAGTCAGGCGCGGAAATTCTTTCTCTGTAACTTTCGGCCGCATGCATATTCATTTATAATTCTACAATCGATATTATGAATAAGAAATCTTCAATTATTCTTTCCCTGCTTATCCTCTCCCTTTTTGCAGGAATGAATTTTCAATCTGAGGCACAACCCAAGGTGGCCAAACAAAATGATCTGCCAACTGGAAAATTTGACAGGACCCGATATGCCATTCCTTATAAAACATTTGTTCTGGAGAATGGTCTCACGGTAATCGTCAATGAGGACCATAGCGTGCCGATTGTGGCAGTGAACTTCTGGTATCATGTAGGCTCATCCAATGAAGTCAGGGGCAAAACCGGCTTTGCGCATCTTTTCGAGCATTTCTTTTTTAATGGCTCTGAGCACTATCCGCATGGATTCCGCGAAGCCATGGACAACCTTGGCGCAAACAACCGGAATGGCACGACCAATGACGATAGAACCAATTTTTTTGAAGATGTGCCTACCTCGGCATTGGATCGCACGCTTTACCTGGAATCGGATCGGATGGGATGGCTCAGCTTGTCGAAAGAAATGCTGGAACGTGAAAGAGGCGTAGTGCAAAATGAAAAAAGGCAGGGCGAGAATCAGCCTTATGGAAAAATTCAAATTGAAAGCATTGGAAAGATCTACCCTTACGCGCATCCCTATTCGTGGACCACGATCGGGAGTATGGAAGATTTAAATGCTGCAACGCTCGATGACGTGAGGAATTGGTATAAGACCTATTATGGACCTAATAACGTGGTGCTCTCCCTTGCAGGCGACATCACATTAGACAAAGCAAAAGAATTGGTCAGGAAATATTTTGATGGAATACCTCCTGTAGCGCCTCTCACGAGGACAGAAACCTGGATCCCTGTACTGGATCATAATATCAGAGCTGAGATGCAGGATCGGGTACCGCAAACTGTCATCTGGTGCGTATATCATATACCAGCTTGGAAAAACAATGAGCTTGAATATTTGCGGCTTTTTGCGAATGTATTGTCCGGCTCGAAAAGCGCTCCACTTGATCGCAGGCTGATTTATGAAAAACAGTTGGCAACCAGTGTTGACGTATCTGTCGACGATCAGGAATTGGCAAGTTTGTTTTCCGTTTTTGTCACTGTAAAAGAAGGAGCTGATCCTGCATTGGCAGAAAAAGAAATGGATTCGGTCATCAGCATGTTGCTTCGGAAAGGTCCGGACCCCGATCAAATGGAACGTGCCAAGACCAGGACACTCGCCAGTTTTTCAAGATCGATTGAAAGATTGGGTGGAATGGGTGGCCGCTCAGATATTCTTGCAGAAAGTATGACGTATGGCGGATCGCCGGATGTTTATTTGGACAAGCTTGAATTCATGGCGAATGCAAAACCTGCTGATGTTAAAATGGCTTCCCAAAAATGGCTGCAGGCAAATCATTATACACTTGTTGTAAATCCTTATCCTCAAATGAGTGCGGGCAAGTCTGACATTGACCGATCCATCCTTCCGGATCTCAAGCCGGCGCCGGATATCGTATTTCCAAAAATAGAGCAGGCCACATTGAAAAATGGTTTGAAGGTTATGCTGATTGAAAGGAACACGATTCCCATTGTGGATATTGCATTGGCGGTAGATGCAGGATTTTCTTCGGATACTCGCGCGAAAGCAGGTCTGGCTTCTTTTGCATTGGACCTGATGGATAAGGGCACAAAAACCAGGAATGCATTCCAGATATCAGATCAGTTGGACATGCTCGGTGCTCAGCTGAATACGAGAAGTGATCTTGATCTCTCCTTTGTTCAGATCAAAGCGCTATCGGAAAATCTAACTCCATCACTACAGCTATTTTCAGATATCATTTTGAATCCTTCTTTTCCGGAAGATCAATTCAAGATTCAAAAAGAGCAGCGGCTCGCCGATATCGAACAGGAGAAATCCAATCCAACCGCAGTCGTTTTTCGCATTGCGCCTGCTATCAATTTTGGCCCTGACCATGCTTATGGCATGCCTGAATCCGGATCCGGATTTGAAACTTCTGTGAAAAGCATCACGAGGTCAGATTTAGAAAACTGGCATCATGACTGGTTCAGGCCGGGAAGTTCAACATTGATTGTGACTGGAAATACGAGTATGGACAAACTCCTGCCCGCTTTGGAATCTGCATTTGGTAATTGGAAGCCTGGCAAGGCCCCCGCAAAAAATATTGGAACAGTCCCCAGGAGCAAGGGAGGCAAAGTATACCTGATCGATAAACCCGGCGCCCTTCAATCCACCATTGTGGCAACACATATTTCTGAACCCGGAGGACAGCAGGAAGATATCGCCATTGAAACGGTCCTGACAAACTTTGGTGGGATGGCTACCTCCAGGCTCAATCGCAACCTTAGGCTTGACAAGCATTGGAGCTATGGAACCAGTGGCGGACTTCGTTCTGCGAGAGGACAAAGACCATTCATGGTGCTTGCACCTGTGCAAACCGACAAGACCAAAGAATCCATGGTAGAGATCAATAAAGAAATCCGGGGCGTGGCGGGAGAGAGATTATTGGAGGGAGAAGAATATGCCAGCATCATGCGCAACATGACGATGCGGCTACCCGCGAGGTTTTCAACATTGCAATCACTTGAAAATGCTGCAGCGAGAATCTATAATTATGGGCTTCCCATCGATTATTATTCTACCTATGCTGCCAAAGTCAAGACGCTGACGGATGCCCAACTGAATGAGGCCGCAAAGAAATTCATTCATCCCGATGAAATCACCTGGATCATTGTTGGCGACCTGAGCAAGGTGGAAAAGGGTATTGCCGAACTGAACTATGGCGAAATCATCAGGCTCAATCCAGATGGTCAACCCGTGAGCAAATAAAATATAAGAAATCACATCCATGCGCATTCGCGGATAAGATTTATATTTCCTTATAAATCATTCCGTCAATGGACCGCAGGCATTTTATACATACTACCGGACTATCTATTGCTGCCTTCGTCCTCTCAAAGAATTCCTTTGCATGTGAATTGCCCGGAATATTATTGATCAATTTCCCTGATGCAGTCAGTGCGCTTATTAACGGAGCGGAATCCAGGCTAAAAACTTCGGATCAGCAAAGTTGGACATATCAGGACTTAGTGCTTAGGCTTAAGAAGTCCGGCGAGGATGCAATCCGGGTCGAAGTGCAGGCGCCCGCAATAAAACTTAGCCAGATCACTCTGGATTGGAAAACACCTGTAAAGCAGGGATCCAAAATACTTAATGATCATTGGGAAAGAACCTATGGAGATGCATCCTGGCATTTACCGAATACAACAGAAATTTTACCCTGGTATTTCATGGAACATAACGGTGACAACACTTACGGATTGGGTGTAAAAACCGGCACTGCTTCCTTTTGCTATTGGCAGATCTCCGAAACTAAATTGGCTCTGGTTTTGGATCTCCGCTGTGGCAACGAAGGTGTTCAACTCGGTGACAGGAAATTGAAAGCCGCTGAAATCGTTACGATTCAAAGTAATCCCAAGGAATCCGCTTTCCAGACAGGCAGGAGGTTCATGAAATTAATGTGTGAAAAAGCGAGGATGCCCGCTAAGCCCGTTTATGGCATCAACGACTGGTATTTTAGTTATGGAAATACATCAGAAAAATTAATCCTCGAACATTCGGGAATGATGGCGCCGCTTGCGGCGGGATTGAGTAACCGCCCCTTTTCGGTTATAGATGCAGGTTGGTTCAAGAGAGGAGCTGCAACCCCGGAAGAATCGAGTTGGGGAGATGTATCAGCTCCCAATGAGCGCTTCGGCGATATGGGCAAACTGGCCGCAAAAATAAAAGAGATGGGCATGCGGCCTGGAATCTGGACCAGGCCACTCTGCGCACCGGATAAGAACTCCAAATCTCTTATGCTGCCGCCGATCAAGGGGAGAGAAGAAAATATGCCGATCCTTGATCCTTCTGTTCCTGAAGTGCTGGAAAAAGTAAGCAGCTATTTCAGGCTCTATCATCACTGGGGTTATGACTTGGTCAAATTTGATTACACAAGTTTTGACATCTTCGGCAAATGGGGTTTTGAGATGATGAGTGAAAGATCTATAACGAGCGGAACCTGGAGCATGCATGACAATACCAAAACCAACGCAGAAATTATTTTGAATTTCTATAATGCAATTCGCGAAGCGGCGGGTTCGATGTACCTTATCGGATGCAACACGATAAGTCATTTGTCTGCGGGACTGTTCGAATTAAATCGGATTGGAGATGACACGTCCGGGAAAGAATGGACAAGAACGAAAAAGATGGGTGTGAATGCACTTGCATTTCGTGGGATACAGCATGGAGCTTTCTATGCAGTAGATGCAGATTGCGTAGGACTAACAACTGAAGTGCCCTGGGAAAAAAACAGGCAATGGCTGGACCTCGTGTCAATGAGTGGAACTCCATTGTTTATTTCGGCACAACCTGCTGCGATTGGTGAAATCCAGAAGAAAGCAATCAGGGTAGCATTTGAAATGGCATCCCAAACGCTTCCACTAGGCGAACCCATGGATTGGATGGAGACTGCCACGCCAAAGGAATGGATGCTGGATGGGAAGTATCATTTGTTTAATTGGGATTGATCTCTTTTGTTTCACGCAAAGACGCGAAGGAAGCAAAGACGCCAAGGCTCTCGAAATAAATTTACCCCTCTCCTTGGGAGAGGGGCAGGGGTAAGGTCTCTTCTTTGCGCCTCATCTAACCTTTGCGCCTCTGCGTGAAATATTAAAATAATACCGTTGATGCTTAAGCGTACGATTCTTATCGCCTTATTGGCCCTGTCCATTTCACAATTGCTGATTTACTTTGGTGAAAGCCCAATCGCAGGCGCCAACCAATTAAACAAAGGCTGGAAATTTCATCCGGGGGATGATATGGCCTGGTCCAAACCTGATTTTGATGACAGAGATTGGATAGATATTGATCCCACAGGAGATATGCATGATTCCTTTCCCAGTCTCAAAAAATCCGTGATCGGATGGTTGAGGTTCAAATGGCCAAAAGATAGTCTCAGGAATGCCGGCCCCCTGGCAGGAGTTATTCAACAGGTTGTAGCTTCCGAAATATATTTGAATGGCCAACTCTTAAAGACTTATGGAACTGTCAGTGCCAATCCCTCGCTGGTAAAAACTTACGATCCCTTATGGAAACCCCTGGCAATTCCTGTTTCCGGTGATTCGATTCAAACCCTTGCCATCCGTGTTGCCGTAAAGCCTGATGCCTTATATACAACTATTTTCGAAACGCAGAATCCGCTGTTTTCCATCCAATTGCTTCCTTTTGAAAAAGCGGTAATGGTATATCATGAAATAGCATCGAAAACCATGGCATTTGAATTCTTTCTTATCGCGATCTGTGTCATGCTCATGATCCTTCATTTCGCATTGTACTCTCTTTATCCCAGTCAAAAAGCAAATCTCTATTTTGCATTATATGCCCTTTTTTCATGTCTGGGCTTTCTGCTCCAACTGCATTTTTATATTTATTCGAACGAAGTGATTTACAGATTTTATGAGGGCAATCTCGTTCTCATCCTCTTAACCTGCAGCGGTCTTTTAATGTTCTACTCACTCCAGAAATTCCTCGAAAGAAAAAATGATTTTCTCTTTAAGGTAATCCTTGTAATGGCTATTGTAAGTGTAGTGCTGGATGCCTATCCATATCGCACAGGTTGGAAAATGGGCGCGCCTCTGCTTTTGCTTTTCATCCAGATAAATTTGGCGCGCGAAGCATTTATTTCCATTAAAGCAAAACAAAAGGGGGCATGGATCATTGCTGCAGGCGCCATTGCAGCGTTGGTATTTTTTGCCGTCTTTATTTCCCAGGGTACTTTTATCGATAAGCCCTTCGCTCAAAATTTTACCGACTCCCGAAGGATCTTGTTTGTACTATTCACATTGAGCTTACCCGTATCCAGTTCTGTTTTTTTGGCTTTGGATTTTGCTTTTACCAACAAATCACTTGTTCAAAAAATTAAAGAGAACAATGAGCTTGCAGAAAAGAATCTCTCTCAGCAAAAAGAAAAGCAGCAATTGCTTTCTTCTATGAATCAGCAATTGGAAGTCCAGGTGAAAGAGCGTACGGAAGAACTAAGCAATTCCCTGGAGAATCTAAAATTGACCCAGTCACAATTGATTCAATCTGAAAAAATGGCTTCGCTGGGAGAACTCACGGCAGGCATTGCGCATGAAATTCAAAATCCTTTAAATTTTGTAAATAATTTTTCGGAGCTGAATAATGAATTGATCGATGAAATGCAATCCGCTTATGGGAAAGGAGACACAGTGGAGGGCACCCATCTTGCAAATGATATTAAGCAAAACCTGGATAAAATAAATTTCCATGGCAAAAGAGCCGATGCCATTGTAAAGGGCATGTTGTTGCATTCCCGTACAAATACCGGACAGCAAGAGGCCACGGATATCAATGCCCTGGCAGATGAATACCTTCGTCTGTCCTACCATGGCATGCGCGGCAAAGAAAAGAACTTCAATGCCCAATTTGAAACAGACTTTGATCCGCACGCGGGGAAAATCAATACGATACCCCAGGAGATTGGAAGAGTATTCCTGAATTTGTTCAACAATGCGTTTTATGCAGTTCATCAGAAAGCAGGGATTCCTGACAAAACCTATCTTCCCCTGGTTACAGTCTCTACCAAAAGGATGCAGCATTCTTTTGAAATCCATATTAAGGACAATGGCATTGGAATTCCGGAAAATGTAGCAGGAAAAATCTTTCAGCCATTCTTTACGACAAAACCCACGGGACAGGGAACAGGACTAGGTTTGTCCATGAGTTATGACATTATCAAAGCCCATGGGGGTGAGATAAAAGTCGAGTCGAAGGAAGGTGAGGGGGCGGAATTCATTGTCCAGTTACCAATCGTCTGAATTAATTGTCTGAATTGGGATTTGTAGGATTCTAAGATTACAGGATTCTTCGATCTCAGATCTCTATCCTAATCCTACAATCCTTTAATCTTATAAATCCAAATTCAGACAATTGCATGGCATCGAGATAAAAGTCGAGACGGAGGAAGGCCAGGGAACGGAGTTTATTGTTCAATTGCCAATTGTCTGAATTAATTGTCTGAATTGGGATTTGTAGGATTCTAAGATTACAGGATTCTTCGATCTCAGATCTCTATCCTAATCCTACAATCCTTTAATCTTATAAATCCAAATTCAGACAATTGCATGGCATCGAGATAAAAGTCGAGACGGAGGAAGGCCAGGGAACGGAGTTTATTGTTCAATTGCCAATTGTCTGAATTAATTGTCTGAATTGGGATTTGTAGGATTCTAAGATTACAGGATTCTTCGATCTCAGATCTCTATCCTAATCCTACAATCCCTTAATCTTATAAATCCAAATTCAGACAATTGCATGGCATCGAGATAGAAGTCGAGACGGAGGAAGGCCAGGGAACGGAGTTTATTGTTCAATTGCCAATTGTCTGAATTAATTGTCTGAATTGGGATTTGTAGGATTCTAAGATTACAGGATTCTTCGATCTCAGATCTCTATCCTAATCCTACAATCCTTTAATCTTATAAATCCAAATTCAGACAATTGCATGGCATCGAGATAGAAGTCGAGACGGAGGAAGGCCAGGGAACGGAGTTTATTGTTCAATTGCCAATTGTCTGAATTAATTGTCTGAATTGGGATTTGTGGGATTCTAAGATTACAGGATTCTTCGATCTCAGATCTCTATCCTAATCCTACAATCCCTTAATCTTATAAATCCAAATTCAGACAATTGCATGGCATCGAGATAAAAGTCGAGACGGAGGAAGGACAGGGAACGGAGTTTATTATTCAATTGCCAATCGTCTGAATTAATTGTCTGAATTGGGATTTGTGGGATTCTAAGATTACAGGATTCTTCGATCTCAGATCTCTATCCTAATCCTACAATCCTTTAATCTTATAAATCCAAATTCAGACAATTGCATGGCATCGAGATAGAAGTCGAGACGGAGGAAGGCCAGGGAACGGAGTTTATTGTTCAATTGCCAATTGTCTGAATTAATTGTCTGAATTGGGATTTGTGGGATTCTAAGATTACAGGATTCTTCGATCTCAGATCTCTATCCTAATCCTACAATCCCTTAATCTTATAAATCCAAATTCAGACAATTGCATGGCATCGAGATAGAAGTCGAGACGACGGAAGGCCAGGGAACGGAGTTTATTGTTCAATTGCCAATTGGTCTGAATCAACTTGTCTGAATTGGGATTTGTAGGATTTTAAGATTACAGGATTCTTCGATACTTCAAATCACTATCTCAATCCTACAATCCTTTAATCTTATAAATCCAAATTCAGACAATTTCATGGCATCGAGATAAAAGTCGAGTCGAAGGAAGGTGAGGGGGCGGAATTCATTATTCAGTTGCCTTATTAGGATTTTAGGATTTCGGGAATGAACCTTAAATGGCTTTTTTTCACGCAAAGGCGCGGAGGAGAGCAGAGGCGCCAAGGCTCTCGAACTAAGTCCGAGCATCTTCTTTGCGCCTCTTCTAACCTTTGCGCCTTCGGCGGGGTGAAACAATAATTCAATCCTGATTGAAATCATACTTTACCAATGTCCAAATCATAAGTATTATCCCAGCCAGGGAATAATTTTGCATTGGTAATAAATTTAATCACCTTAAAATAAATTGTATGGAAACCAAATCACTTACCAAAGCGAATCAGAATCGCCCTTCTCTCTTTGATAGCAGGGGGTGGCTGGACAAATTTGTCAGTTCTCCTTTGGAAGATTATTTCAATTTCAGCCGCGCTTTAAACATTCCCGCAGTCAATGTAAATGAAACGGATGACCAGTACTTCCTTTCTGTTGCGTCCCCGGGACTTGAAAAAAAAGATATCCAGGTTCAGGTAGAAGATGATATGCTTACCATCCGGGCACAAAAGGAAGAAAAAGAAGAAAAGATTGGGAAGTATAATCACCGCGAATACAACTATTCATCCTGGTCAAGGTCATTTACCCTTCCGGAAGATGCAGATGAATCCAAGATCAAAGCGGAATATAAGAACGGTGAATTGAAGGTTGATATCCCGAGAAGTGCAAAGAAAATTAGAACAAATGTCAAAACCATTCCTCTTAGCTAGAATGGAAACCCCTGGCGCGTTGCAAGCCGGGGGATTTTTTTGCCCTGCACCCACAATTCTATCATTTTGAATGCGATGGCGAGATCAGGACACAAAAACGCTGAAATATGGAAGATCTAAGACAATATTTTGCACCTTATCTCATTTCGAATATCCTGTTTGGAATCAGTATCTGGGCTGCACTGAAAAGACCCATTGCCGCAAGGATCTTCCTGGCCGCTTTTTTGATCTGGGCCTCTGTGGTGAATTCTTCCACTGCCATTCGCAAACCGGAAGTATATCTGGAATATGCGCAACTAAGCTTTCTGCCATTTTACAGGGATTTCATCAACGGATTTTTTTCGCATCATATCCGCGCTTTCGTGTTGGCGGTGGCGGGCGGACAGTTTCTTATTTTCGCTGGCCTTTGCCTGAACAAGCAATGGACCAGCCTTGCTTGCCTGGGAGGAATCATTTTTGGCTTAGCCATTGTCCCATTGGGCGTGGGTTCTGCATTCCCTGCCACACTCTTAATGGCCATTTCATTCTTCATATTATTTCAGCGTCCTGATCACGATTTTATTTGGAAATTGCATCAATATGGTCATGCTGGATTTAGAATCCCGCAAAGTGATACCGCGAGTGATTAGTCCCTATTTGATCAGTCAGAGAAAATGATCAGGTTATATTCCGTAATGAGCCAGGAAAATGGGAGTCCTCACTTCCATTATAAGTGCATTGGTAACACTGGGCTTTAACCACCTTGACAATGCTCCCCTGTTGTAACCACCCAGCACGATCAATGCGTGTTGATGTTTATCTTTTAGGTAATCGATGATCTCTACATCGGGCAGGCCTTTTAGCACTGTGTACACACTCTTAGGAAAATGCTTTTTCATAAATTCCTTCATCAGTCGATTATTGGGTATTTGTTCAGGTTCATGCGCTGCTTTTACATGGATCAGTTCAGTTTCAAGGCCTGTGAGGGGATCCAGCAATTGGCAGAACGATTTGATTGCGAATACGGAGGACGGTTCTCCGTCATATAACAAAATAATTTTCTTAATCGGATCAAATGACTGCGGAACCAACAGCACGGGGCATTCGACCCTTGAAAGCAAATCCTTAATGAATCTTGTCGGCGGGTTTTCTGTAAAGTGGGAAATGGTTTCCTCGCTATCAATAATCAGCAGATCGGCATAAATGCTCTCCTGGAGCAATTCCTGGATTGCAATATTTCTGTCATGATGAATGGAATATGATATTCCTGCTTCTTCGCAGGCCATCTTAAATCGGCTATAGGACTGCTCGCGCAGTGCATTGTCTTCCTGCTCAAGTGCATTCAATTTAGTTTCCACTAATCCACCCTCGCTGCTCATCAATTCATAAACTCCCAGACTGTGCCGGGTAAAATCATCCAGGAAAACGCCGACGAGATGTGCATTCATTTGCTTCGTCAGGTAGATAGCATATTCCGCTGTGCTTTGCGAATATTTTAGTCCATCTATGGCAGCCAATAGCTTCAACATAAAATCCTAATTTAAATGTGAAATGAATACGGGCAGATTTAATGTCCTGATGATCGTCCGGGCAAGGCTAGGTTTAAACATCATGGAAGAAAATCCGCGGCCAAATGCTCCCAAAACAACTGCTGTCTTCGTTTTACCAATAAGCAAGTCCAGCATTTGATCGGTGGCTTTTCCTTTCAGGTGCTTGAATTGGATATTAGGATATACGGAAGCAATTTGGTCTAGCCCTTTCTTGTTCTCACCATAAACAAATTCATCTCCATCGGAAATTTGAAGAACAGTTGTTTGCAGATGATTTAATTCGGGAAGAAGTCGGTTAAATGATTTCATCGCGGAAAGGGAGCTTTTGGAGCCATCATAGGCAAACAGCAGCTCATCAATTCCATAAAATGCATAGGGCGCAAACAGAATGGGGCATTCCGATTTGTGCAGGAATTGTTCTAAGGAGTGTGAAAGAATTGCACCTTCGTCTTCGCCTAGTGAAACCTCCGGATCCAAAACAATCAGGTCGGCAAAGCGACTTTCCATAGCAAGCTCCTGCAAATCCGGATGCTTATTTTTAAGGACCTGGTAATTCGCGCCGCGGTTTGTGCAGGCTTCGCAAACTATTTTTTCATTTTCTGCATAATGAATGGCATTGGTTCTGTTTTCCGGAATATCGGCTGCTGTCACCGTTTCCACATATGGAAGCGCAAATAAGAGTTTCTGCTTTGGCGTTTCTTCCCCAATCATTCTTTCCATAAAATATAAATTCAGTTTCGAATGGGTCAGGTTGGCCAGGTAACACGCGAAATCAACTGTATTCATATTCACTTTGGCAGCATCAAGAATGACCATCATATTTTCCATAACTCAAATTTGCATAAAATTAGACAGGCAGACTGCCCTAAATATTGACAAGTATTAGTTGCTCCCATGATAAAGATCAGCCAGGGGTTCCGGACAGCGTTTTGCAAATGGGTGAAACAGCAGGAGGACTTGCAATGACAACAATCAGTTCGATGAACAATCCAAGTCATGGGAGCACGCAGTCGTAAGGTATACATTACAGGCTAAAAGCAATGAAAGCACTTGTATACCACGGGCCACATAAAAAAGAATGGGAAGAAAAACCAAGGCCGACCATTCAGCAACCTACCGATGCAATCATCAAAATATCCAAGACCACGATTTGCGGAACAGACCTCCATATTCTCAAAGGAGACGTCCCGGAAGTCATTGATGGACGGATTTTGGGCCATGAGGGAGTGGGAATCATAGAAGAAGTTGGCGCAGCGGTGACCAATTTCAAAAAAGGCGATCACGTATTGATTTCCTGCATTTCTTCCTGTGGTAAATGTGAATATTGTAAAAAGGGAATGTATTCTCATTGTGAAAACGGAGGATGGATTCTCGGTCATTTGATCGATGGAACGCAGGCAGAATATGTCCGCACTCCTTTTGCTGATACCAGCCTGTATAAAATTCCTGAAGGCAGCGATGAAGAAGCACTTGTTATGCTAAGTGATATTCTTCCGACTGGATTTGAATGTGGTGTACTGAACGGACAAATCCAGCCAGGAGATACGGTTGCCATTGTAGGTGCAGGGCCAATCGGTCTCGCTGCGCTTCTGACGGCCAAATTCTATACTCCGTCACAAATCATCATGATTGATCCGGATTCAAACCGCCTGGAAGTTTCAAAAAAATTCGGATCTACCGCCACCATAAACAATCGAAAGGAAGATCCAATTGCAAAGGTGAAGGCGCTTACTGCCAATAAGGGTGTTGACGCTGTCATTGAAGCGGTAGGTATTCCTGAAACCTTTGAACTCTGTCAATCGCTTGTTGCACCTGGTGGAAGAATTGCCAATATAGGTGTGCATGGAAAAAGTGCGGAATTGCACCTGGAATTATTGTGGGCACGCAATATAGCCATTACCACCAGGCTGGTAGATACAGTATCCACTTCCTTGCTGATGAAAACAGTTCAGTCAGGCAAACTGGATGCAAAGCAACTGATAACACATCGATTCAAACTCTCTGAGATCCTAAAGGCTTATGATACATTCCAACATGCAGATGAGCAAAAAGCTTTGAAAGTTATCCTCTCCAATAATTAAGATTCCTCACCCGGCATTGGGTATGATTAAACTCACCCAATGTCTTAACCAGGGTCTTAGATATCGCTGGCAGTCAAGGATAAATTTGTAAAGACCAATAGTAATAATCATGAAATGGTTAAAACCGGCCCCTTCAAAGGACCACATTTATTATATACACTGGAGTTTTCTTTTGATTCTTGCCTGGCTGGTGATTATTAATATCATTGCATGGCAGGCACCCGTTGGAATCATTTGGGCCCTGCTGCTACTTGCGCTCTATGTCGTCTCTCTTTTCTTCCATGAGTTGGGACATTTTTTAGCCGGAATAATCTTTGGTTACAGACATAACCAACTCCTGTTATTGCCATCAGGTGCTGTGGGCCGTGTATTGGACCAACGCTTTCCCCTGATTGATAAACTGCTGATCAGACTAGCGGGACCTTTAACCAACCTTCTCATTGCTGTCATTCTGAAATCATTCATAATGCCCTATGACGCGTATTGGAATGAGCCGGCCAATATTGGAGTGGTTGAACCAGGTAATTTCCTGTTCCAGTTGCATTTGATAAACCTGGGACTTGGAATCGCCAATCTTCTCCCAGTGATGCCAATGGATGGAGGAAGCATATTGAAGGATATCCTTTCTTCCCTTTCAAATAGCAAAAAGACCTATGCTTCTGTTGCTTTTTTTTCCAGGGGAGCCGCTTTTTGCGGACTGATCGTAGGAATTATTTTTTTGCAACTCCCCCTGATTCTTTTGACAATCTATATATTATTTACCTGGAAAGCAGAAAGCAACTTTCTTTCCAGGCAGGAGAGTGACCGGCAGTCAATCCACCGTTTCCGCCCATCCCGCTTTCCATTTAGGACAAAAACAATTACATGATAAAAACCAATTTTATGGAATTGATTATAAAAGAGGGGATGTTAATTAAGGATATCCAAAAAAGTTTTAATGATTTGTATCCTTTGCTGAAGATTGAATTTTTCAGGAATAAACATGCCGTGAACAGGCTTTCCCCAATGCCAGATAAATTGCCGGCACGCTCAACAATTTCACTTCTACACTCCGATGGAAACATGGCAAGTATTGACGTCAGCGAAACGGTTACTGTGGGAGCGCTTGAACAAGAGCTTTGGAACCGAACTGGATTGTCTGCACAGGTATTCAGAAAATCACGCAATTTATGGATCGAGACTTCTTTAACAGATAGCTGGACCCTCCAAAAGCAAAGCAAAACTGCAGAGCAATTTGTGATGCCCGAAGAAAAAAGCAGGCGGCAGCAACTCGACGACCAGAAATATGATATGGAATAGGGTTCCATAAATTCCAATCCATTTATGCCGAGGATTTCTCTTCCGAGTTATTTGTTCTTTATTTTCTTTCTGAGCGCTACCATAAAATCATCCGGCCAGGAAAGCCAACATTTTCCCGGGGGCGCTGAACCCAGTCATTATTCTGCTGAGCTTCTGGAAGAATTCTATCAGCTCAATCATAAGAAATTGTTTTGGTACAATCCTTCGAACAATAGCATCACATTAAGAAAGTCCCTTATTCGCCGGCTTAACAATTCAAATGAATTGGGTCTAAACCGGGCCGACTACCATTACCCTGAACTTATACAGACGCAGGACAGCATCTTTTCTTCTGTTGACAGTTTGCCATTGAGAGAAGCAGATCGATTGTTTACAGATGCTGCCCTGACTTTTTGCAGGGATCTTTATTTAGGTAGGAATATTCCCAGCCTGATCAATTCGGACGAAATTTCTCCTTTTCATTTTGCAAAGGATAAGCAATTCCTGTTGCAAGGCATCCTGGGTTGTTCATCAGACAGTTCCTTCAACCTTTTTATACAGGCGCTCGAACCAGTTGATGCGGAATATTCCAGATTGAAGGAAGCACTGGCGGAAAAGCTGTTCGCAGGTGACTCTCTCCACATAAAGTTGATCTCTTACTCGTTGAACCTAATCCGGTGGATGCATCATTTTCATCTCCCGGAATATGCAGTGGTCAATATCCCTGCAACCACTTTGAGGTATTACAAAATGGACAGCCTCCTGTTTCAGATGAAAACGGTAGTAGGAAAACCATCCACCAAAACACCCAGGCTAGCCACATACATTGACAAAATCATTTTCTATCCCTATTGGAATGTTCCCAGGAAAATAGTCATCACTGAATACCTTCCAATATTCAAGAACAATCCATCCATGGTGGATTCCCTGAATATGCAAATTGTCAATGCTAGAGGATTCGTTATGGATTATCATAAACTAAACTGGGCGCTATATAACGAACAAAACTTTCCATTTGAACTCCGCCAATCCACAGGTTGTGATAATGCCCTGGGTGTTATCAAATTCAATCTTACCAGCCCATACGACGTGTACATGCATGATACAAATTTCAAAAGGGCTTTTTCTTTTGAACGGAGATTTTACAGCCACGGTTGTATCCGGTTGGAAAAACCCATCCTGCTGGCTAACCAGATCCTGGATGGGGAGGTGGACAGTAATTATCTAAAGTCCTGTCTCCGTGACCAGGAGCCAGTTCCTGTCTATCTCGATAAGCGCATTCCCGTATTTGTGATTTATATGCCCGCCACGGCGGATGACCAGGGAAACATAAGCTATTCCAGAGATGTGTATGGGTTACTGAAAAAATGAACGGGTTGATCACTATCATAATCTCTTTTGACCAAGGTCAAAGACTTTCCATTCACCAGGATCTAGTTTTGGATAGATTAAAATCTTCGTTATGAAAAGCAATGAAAAAAAAATATTATGGATTGGCGCAGGGTTGATGGTGCTGGGCGGTTTGGGAATGCTTCTGGGCAGGAAGAAGGGAAATCCACGCTGGGACAATGACTGGCAACTAACAGAATACGAACGTGAAAAAAGGCGCAAGGAAAGATTGGAATGGGTAAAAGACAAACTTGAAACGCGGAAAGCCCGCCTCGACAAGCACCTGAAAAAAATAAATGAAAAATTAAAAATGGGGTCTCATCCAGCTCCTGAAAATGCATAATGCTAATTGATCACTTCTAAAAAAACGACTATATGCATGAAACATTCGATAAAATCGAAGAAACCATGGAGCATGTCAAAACATATGTGAATACAAAAATCACAGCAGCGAAGCTGGGTGCTGCAGAAAAAGCATCTGACATGATATCCATATTCATTGCCAAAGGAATGGTAGCCTGCGTGCTTTTCTTCTTTGTATTTTTTCTGAGTGAAGCAGCAGCGGTTGGCCTCGGAGAATATATGGGAAAGGCCTGGTTAGGCTACGCTATGGTGGCAGGAATCTATCTTATTCTGGGACTAATCATTTGGTTTGCCCGTGAAAGACTTTTGAGAATTCCCATCATGAATGCCATCATTGCCAGGCTATTTAAAAATAATACTGTACAAAATGAGAAAGATTAGGAGAGTTTCTCACCTGGAAGCAGAAAAATTGAAGCTTAGGATCACTGAGCTGGAACTTGAAAAGACCCTGAAGAAAGATTGGATCGAAGTAAAAGAAAAGCTTAGTCCAAAATCGCTCTTTGCGGAATCAGTCCAAAATGTCAAGAATAAGCATTGGCTGGAGAGCGGTATTCACGCAGTTGCCTCATTCGTTGGCTCAAAGATTCTGGAGAAGCTGGATGAAAAAATGGGAACAAGAGAATCTAAAGACAATTCCGGCAATCATTCAAATTCAGCCCATGGAAAGTCGGGGGCGGAAAAGTTTCATCACGAAACTTATTGAAAGAAATATTGATTCGCACTTAATAGCAAATGTGCGTTTTGTTCGAGGGTTTCGCGGTGGCTGGGATGTGCAATATTGATCAATGCTATTGCCCTGTCCCTCAAATTTTTTCCATAGAGGTCAGCAATCCCATATTCTGTTACGATATAATGAACATTTGCCCTGGTGGTTACTACCCCGGCTCCTGGCTTCAATACATTTACAATCTTAGTTTCTCCCTTGCCCGTAAGAGAAGGCATGGCAATAATAGGCTTTCCGCCTTCGGATGAAGCCGCACCTCTCATAAAATCCATTTGTCCGCCAACACCCGAAAACATTTTGGATCCGATGGAATCTGCGCAAACTTGTCCTGAGAGATCCACTTCAATTGCGCTGTTTATGGCGGTCACCCGCGGATTTTGCCTTATCACATGCACATCATTCACGTAACCAATTTCGAGCATTTCAATGATCGCGTTTTCGTGCACAAACTGATATAGTTTTTTTGTGCCTAGCAAGAAGCTCGATACGATCTTATTGCGCCGCTTCTTTTTCATCTCCCCGGTAATCACTCCTCTTTCCACCAGTTCAATGATTCCATCGGAAAACATTTCTGTATGAATTCCCAGTCTTTTATGATTCGAGAGCCTGGCCAACACAGCGTTGGGGATATTGCCAATTCCCATTTGCAAAGTGGCCCCATCTTCAATTAAGGAAGCGACATGCTCTCCAATTTTTGAGTTTAATTCGTCTGGTACAGCCACCTCTGTTTCATAGATTTCATCATTAGCTTCCACCATCGCATGAATCCTGCTTGCATGTATCATGGCGTCCCCATAGGTCCGGGGCATATTTGGATTCACCTGGGCAATAATGCATTTGGCATTTTCAAGTACCGCAGGAGCGATGTCAACAGATACGCCCAGTGAGCAATACCCATGGGCATCCGGCGGTGACACATGTATCAGCGCGCAATCAATGCGAATGATTTTTTTCCGAAATAAACCGGGAATTTCACTTAGAAAAACAGGAATATAATCAGCCCTCCGTTCCTGCACAGCTTTCCGCAGATTAGATCCTATGAAGAAGCAATTCACTTTAAAAGCATGCTCCATGCCTGGCGCTGCATAGGGGGCAGGACCTTCCGTGTGCATTTGATAAATAGTAATATCCTTCAATGTGTCCGCTCTTCCTACAAGTGCATTGATCAGTTGAAGGGGTGCCGCGGCTGCCGTTTGAATGAATATATTGTTCCCTGGCTTTACAAGGGAAATCGCATCATTTGCCTTGATATACATTTTATAGAAATATAGCTATTACACGTGTGCTACAAATATAGGGCAGGCGTGCTCCCGGATCACGTGATCAGTAAAACTTGACCGCATTAAATTTGAAACACTGGATCGGGAATAGGATCCTGTGACAAGAATAGCATTTTTTCTATATTCCAACCATGTGGTAAAATACTTCTTAGCATCAAAAGTTAATTTGGCAAAGCCGGCAGCGTTATTGTGGCAGCGGCTGAATTCCCTGAGCAATTCTTCATCGGGAAATTCATCATCTTCTTCGCTAATGTACACGTACTGCGCAGGCAGATCCATATATTTTGGAAAGAGGTAAGTAAACTGCTTTAAAGCATGAATGCTTTCTTTCTTTCCGTCAAAGGCAAATACGAGGCGCTCGGGTTCTTGAAATTTTTCCGGAATGATTGTTACCGGGCATTCAGACCCATGGAGCAGTTCCTGCATGAAGAAATTTGGTTGGGAGTCCAGAAGCTGGGACATGAAGAGATCTTCACTGATCACCATGCAGTCCGAATACCTGCTTTCTTTAATAAGCAGCTCCCTGTTCCATTCTTCATTTTTTTCATGAATAATGAATTTGATACCCGCACGCGTGCAATCTTTTCTGAATTCCTCCTTGCTCTTCTCTACGTCCTGGATTTCTGCAGTTTTCATCCTATCATATGGAGCAGTTAAAGGCAGATAAGAAAGCGTAATCAACTGTTCATAATCTATCGCATTAAAGAAAATTCCCTTCAAAAAGATGGGTTCCTGGGCATTCATCATTTTTAAAAACTGAAAGGCTCCATGAGGATAATTGTCTCCGTCACAGAGGAATAGTATCTTTTTCATACTTAATGATTTGAATAAGCCAAAGCTATTTTGATAGTAACTGAAAAACCATGATCTTATTCAGCGGAATGATTGATTGTGGTCATGTGCAGGTCGTCCTTGTTTACTAAGCTTAGAGGAAGAAAACTGGGCTGTAGCATCAGTTTGTTTCACGCAAAGGCGCAAAGGTTAGATGAGGCGCAAAGAAGAAGCTCGAACTTAATTCGAGAGCCTTTGCGCCTCTGCGTTTCTTTGCGCCTTTGCGTGAAACAGAACTTTCCAGACAAACAAACTCGGCAAGAAACGGGTTTCCGATCATGCAGGAGATCTTCATTTTTGTATTTGAAAATATTCCAGATATATGCATGTTACAAGCAATCCCGCCATTCTCTATTTCGGAACACCTGTTGTCTTGATCAGCACGGTAAATGAAAACGGATCCTTTAACCTGGCGCCCATGTCATCCGTATTCTGGCTGGGATGGCGTTGTGTGATTGGTTTGGGGAGATTTTCCAAGACCACGGAAAACCTGATCAGGACCAGGCAATGCGTACTAAACCTTCCTTCGGTAAATGAAGTCGCCGCAGTGGACCGACTTGCGCTTACAACAGGATCAAATCCTGTTCCTCAGGTAAAGCAGGAAAGAGGTTATCGTTATGAACCCAATAAATTTGAAACGGCCAGACTAACTCCCCAACGATCAAATTTAGTCGCAGCGCCCAGGGTGAAAGAATTCCCTGTACAACTGGAAGCCGAGTTGATGCAGGTTCATCCGATGGCCGTGGAGGATCCTAAGGTGGGCGGAAGACTGGTGAGCATCGAACTCAAAATAGTGAAGGTGCATCTGGAAGAATCTATACTGATGGATGGGCACCCTAACCGGGTCGATCCCGACAAATGGCACCCGCTGATCATGAGTTTTCAAAAATTCTATGGCTTGGGAGATCAGTTCTATCCTTCCACACTATCCAGCATCCCGGAAAAAATGTATGAGATGAAGTGATTCCTGTAAATCTTAAGTCCTTATGATGTTAAATCCGGGACAGTTCAATCTCATTTCTTTTGACCTGATATCTAATATTCAGGCACGTGAAATTGAAATTTGGATAAATTCTATAAATTCACAGCTCCATCCGTCTAGATGTAGATCCGTAATACCCGCTCACTGATTAGTCAAATCATCCTGCTGTTTTTTCTTTGATTTAATTTTGTTGGAATTGTGGGATTTTATTTAGTAACATGGAATGCAAGCATGGATGCATGTCCTTGTTGCCATATTCTTCCCACTTTGATAAAACATTTACCTGACGAGGCAAGAAGCTCATCTGCCTCACATAAAAAATGCAAACAGGCTCATTCACAACCTTAAGATATGAAAAAAATGAAAAGATCTAACAACATAAAACAGCAGTGGAACTATTCTTTGGTCATGCTGATGATACTGGTTTATGCTTGCAATTCTCCTTCAGATAAAAAAGAAAATGCGACAGATTCTTCTGCAACAGTCGCAACGACTTCAAAAGCAGATCCGCTCCCTTCATGGAACGAAGGAGAAGTGAAAAAGGGTCTGATCGATTATGTTTCAGGGGCTGCCTCAGATGGTGGTGCGGGTTTTATTCCAGTCTCAGATCGAATCGCTGTCTTTGACAATGATGGCACATTATGGGCTGAGCAGCCCTTGTATTTCCAATTTTTTTATTGCTTTGAAAGAGTCAGGGAGCTGGCTCCGCAGCATCCGGAATGGAAAAACAAGGAACCATTCAAATCAGTATTGTCAGCAGATATCAAAGGGGCTTTGGCATCGGGGATGAAAGGACTTATCACCCTGATGGGGGCCACCATGGCAGGTACTTCAGGTAAATCTTTTGAAAAATCTGTGAACGAATGGGCCGCAAAGGCAACACATCCCATCACAAAGAAGAAATTTATTGACATGGTATATCAGCCCATGCTGGAGTTGCTGTCCTATATGCGTGCCAATGGATTTCAAACTTATATTATTTCAGGGGGTGACCGGGATTTCATGCGTGCATGGTCCCAGGCCACCTATGGCATTCCACCGAATCAGGTTATGGGGAGTTCTTTAAAAGTGAGCTATGAGGAGAAGAATGATACGGCTGACATTTTGCGAATGCCCTCATTGTATTTTCTGGATGACGGACCGGGCAAACCAGTTGGTATTTATGAACAGATTGGCAAAAGGCCTGTTTTTGCCGCCGGCAATTCTGATGGCGATTATCAAATGTTGCAATGGACTGCGCTTGGTGCGGGGAAACATATGGAGATTATTGTTCACCATACAGATTCTTTACGGGAATGGGCATATGACAGGCAATCAAAAATCGGCACGTTGAACAAAGCGCTCGACAGCGCTTCGCGATTTGGCTGGACCCTCATCGATATGAAGCGTGACTGGAAAAAGATTTTTCCATACGATCAATAAATAGAAGCGGGAATTTCTGACAGACATTCGGACGGTCCCGCATTAGACATTTATGCGCTTTATTACAATCCCAGTAGAACTAATTTTGAATCGAGCAGACGGGACTTGGAAGGAGTTGAAAGAAAAGGAGGCACTTCTAACAGTGACCCATCAAGTCATGAATTGACCTTAGGGGAGGAGATTAACTTTGCTTCAAATACATTTTAAATCAAAGTGTCTGATAGAGACTTAAGATCATTCAAGAAATTGGGTCGAAAAAATGATACTGCGGGGAGCCTTAGGATTCAAACACATTAGGGCTGCAACGGGAAGCCTTTTATGTTTTATATCCACTTCCTTTACTCCGAAGCTTTAGTTTTTTTACATTGGATATTCTTCTGCTCCACGAAGGAGATTGTCACAACACTAGTTAGTTCCTTTAAACATATTTAGGTCTAAATATAGTGTCAATGCTTAAATACCTTTCAGAATTTTATACGGTTTGTCGAAGTGAATAAAAAAGTAGCATTTCATTTTTAATTTTTATTCGAGTTGGCAATTAAATATTCTCAAAAAAAAATGATCGAATGCAATTTCTAAATAAGCAGACGATGAAGCCATCGCCTGCTTTTATTAGTTTAAAATAAATTTATTGACTAGGATGTCCGGCGGCCTGCACTTCTTTCAGGATTCCGCTCAGATTATAAGTTTCCGGTGCCTGTAATGGTGGATACGGTATATACGACATCAGTTCTTTCTCCCACAACAGCTGACCGATGGGCAGCAAATTCCAATCATACAAATAAGCAGTGCTTGGAGAAGCCAATGCACCACCCATTGACATAAAGGATTTTGGATCATCTAATCCACCGGCAATTTCAAAGGGATCGCGCATAATATTATCAACCATCGTCCAGCCATAGGTCATTTTTGAGCCCATCGCTCCAGACGGGTTGGTACTGGACATCGTATAATACATCTTCCAGTTCTTATAACGCACCGCAGAAGGTGTTGAATTAGAATAATAAAAGAAAACTTCACGGGCTGATTTGCTGGACTTTCCCGTGAGGTAGTCAATTTGATTGACACCATCCAGGGTTGTTTTTACAATACCAGGGTAAGCCCCTTTTTCAATTTGTGCTTTCAGGTCGTTACCCTTGGCGCCTCCGGCTATTTCCACAAATGTCGGTAGCCAGTCCAGGGAAGCGAACATATCTTTCAATACAGTGCCTGGTTTGATATGACCGGGCCAGCGAACAACACAGGGAGAGCGCATGCCTCCTTCCCAGGTCGTGAGTTTTCCGCCTTTGAAAGGGGTTACTCCGCCATCTGGATACGTGATCACTTCAGCACCATTGTCGGTCGTGAAAACGATAATCGTATTGTCCATTTCACCCATATCTTCCAGTTTCTTAAACACATATCCAATATTATCGTCCATCTGTTTCATGCCGGCTTCATTGGCACCCCAGTCCTTACCGCCCGGTTCACCAATCATGGCCTGGTATTTTGGTGATAGAACAGTAGTGACGTGCATCCGTGCAGGATTGTACCATACAAAGAATGGTTTGCCTGTTTTCTTTGGATCGTTGCGATCGAGGAAATCGATTACATGAGTCGAAATTTCTTCATCCACTGTTTTTGATCTTTCCAGAGTCAGTGGGCCTTCATCCTTGCCAGTCTGATTTTTTGCTGTACCATCGGGCGATTTCAGCCAAAGTACCGGACGCGGAGCGGCAAGACAGGTGCCTTGCTTCGGATCAACCTCTCCGGCTGGTTCGGGTACGCCGGGAATCGGAACCATTTTACATGGAGGTGCAACACTCTGAACTGTCGGCGTTTTGTTGATGTCAGGAAAACTTACCCCCTGCATGGCATCCAAATGGTAGAGATAACCCCAAAACTCCTGAAATCCATGTGCTGTGGGAAGGGCATCCGGATGGTCTCCCAGGTGGTTCTTGCCGAATTCACCGGTGTTGTATCCTAAGTCCAACAGGAATTTTGCGAGCGCGGGTGTTCCGGGTCGCAGGTATGAGGGGCTGCCGGGTAATTGTGGTGGAATCATTCCCGTACGCAGCGGGTGCATGCCTGTGAAGAAAGCATTGCGTCCCGATGTGCAACTCTGTTCAGCGTAGTAGCACATAAATATCGCTCCCTCATTGGCCAGACGGTCAATATTGGGCGTCTCCCCGACCATCAGTCCGCGGTGATAACAGCTGGGCTGCATCCAGCCAATATCATCGCCCATAATAAAGAGGATATTTGGTTTTTTTGTTTGTGCCTGAATGGAGATAGCAAAAAAAGTAAGGAAGGGAATAGCTGCAGTAAGGACTTTGCTTGTCCAATTTCGTGTAGTCATAATTAAAGGTTTAATGGAATGATTTGTTAATCGAATTAGGATATTCTCTCTTCTTGTTTAACCATGCAAATTGTTTTAGTTGAGGAAAATTGTATAGCCTCATGGGCCGCGGGGGTATTAAAGTTAACAAAGAGTCAACTTAATTTCAAAAAATTGAAATTAATTTTTCGGAAAATCGGAATGGGGCGAAGATGAATAAGGAAGGGAATGCGAGAAGAATTCTATAAAATTTTTATTTTAATGATAGAGGAATCCGAAATTGGCCAAAATTCCTGTTATGATGAGCTTGCATGAAGCCTCTCTAAAAATATTGCTAGCACTGCTGTTTCCGCTCTTGCAGGTGAATATGGTCCTGCCGCAAAAAACGCCAGGAAATTCGCATGATATACATTTTAAAAAACATGTACTAACCCTTGATCTTATTTCAGAAGGTGTGGCCATCGGAGATGTAAACAGGGATGGGAAAACGGATATCCTGGCGGGAGCATTTTGGTTCGAAGGGCCCCGATGGGATAAACATGAAATTGCTGAACCAAAATATTACAATCCCGACACTACTTTTAGCAACTCCTTTCTGAATTTCAGCATGGATGTAAACCAGGATGGGTGGATCGATCTGATTCGTATCAGCCTGCCCGGAGAGGAAGCCGTATGGTATGAAAATCCAAAAAATAAGCCAGCCCATTGGACCATGCATCCCATCCTTAAAAATTGCGGCAACGAATCTCCTGCATTTGTGGATGTCAATGGAGATGGCAGGCCTGACCTGATATGCAATGATCCTGTGGGCAAACAAATGATCTGGATGCAATCGCCGGCAAAGAAAAGAGATACCGTCTGGATTCGGCATGTAATCGCTGAAGGCAATGCACCGGGCCTGGGAAGGTACACACATGGACTCGGCTTTGCAGATATGAATGGCGATGGGAGAAAAGATGTGGTCATCACGAAGGGATGGTGGCAATCACCTGCCGATCCTTCCAGTCCAAACTGGGTTTTCCATCCTGCCAGCCTGGGCGAAGAATGTTCCCAGATTTATTTGATCGATGTAAACCAGGATGGGAAATCAGACCTGATCAGTGCATCTGCACATAATTATGGCATCTGGTGGCATGAAAGGAATTCAAACAATCCAACGGATAGTGTTTGGACAGATCATCTCATCTACAAAGGATTTTCCCAATCACACGGAATGGCCATGGCAGATATTAACGGTGATGGTCACCCGGATTTGATCACAGGCAAAAGACATTTTGCGCACAATGGCCATGATCCGGGTGCATTTGAGCCCTCTGTTTTATACTGGTTTGAATTTATTCCCGGAAAGGATCCAAAATGGATTCCCCACCTTATTGATGACCATTCCGGAGTCGGCCTGCATGTCGTTGTAGCGGATATCAATAAGGATGGCTTGCCAGATATTATCGTCTCAAATAAAAATGGCTTGTTTTACTTTGAACAGTCATACACACAATAAGGCAGCGTCAAGTCCAGCCCATCGAGGATTGCCGGCATAGAAGAAGATCGGTATGTTTAACTGAAAAATGTTAGTTGATTGGCGCAATGATTGCAGAAAGGATTTGTGTACATCGTTGCATGGTTGATTTATAGATAGAATTATTTCAAATAAAAGCTCAACAAATGAAAAAGGCAAAAATAACTTCGATCATCGCTTTCTTGTTTTGTTTCCTTGGATGCACGCAAAAAATAAGCGATGCACAGATCCCTGATCCCGTTAAATCGTCTTTTGCAAAATCCTTCCCGGGATCAACTGCCGAATGGAAAAAAGACAGCCTAAATTTCGAAGCGGAATTCAAAAAGGATGGTAAATCCATGGCTGCATTATTTAGTGCTGATGGCCAATTGGTAGAAACTGAATCGACCCTCAATGAGTCAGAATTCCCTGAGGCAGCGCTAAACTACATCCAAACGAATTACAAGGGGAAGCCAATAAAAGAATTGGAAAAAGTCTCCAGGGCTGATGGTTCGATCAGTTTTGAAGCCGAAGTGGATGACAAGGAACTGGTATTTGATCAAAGTGGGAAATTGATAAAGGAAGAAAAGGATTAAGGTAGCCCGCAGCACGGGGGAGGACATTCTCCATTTACGTGGGAGCCAGGAAAGAAAATTTCATGTGTATGCAGCCTTCAATGCAGCGGATCCCAGCAGGCAATCGGACAGCGTATACCTCGGAGAATGGAAAACTTAGTATTAATTTTCCCCACCAAGAGAGCTATCTGCCAGCTTCTCCGAAATTCGATCAATTTTCCGTTAAAGGGGCCAACCATCAATTAACCAATCAAGAGCAAATATTGAAATGGATTAAATGGATATTGGGAATTGCACTTGCAGGAATAGTAACACTTGTACCTGCAAATTTTATTATGCACCATACGGGAAAAGTAGATATGAATAACCTGACTTCTTTTCAGTATTGGATACAATTTTTAACCATCCCATCAATAGCTTTTGGGCTGTTTCTTTTTTTAGCCTGTGCTTTTGTTCCAATACAAAAAAGGAATGCAGGCATTTTAGTTTTTGCAATGAGTATCGTTTTTATTGTATTGGGAACATATCAGCATTATTCAGATGATGGTTTTCTTCGTAATGAATATTTAATTAGGTACATTAGTTTTATTATTGGCTTAATTATCGGAAAAATATTTAATTTATTAAGCTACAAATTCTGACAAAGAAAATAGGACATTCAAAGGCTGAAAAAAAATCAAAACTGGCTGAAATAAAAACAAAACCAACCGCTGCAAGCGTGGAGGATTTTATCAATAATGTTAAGGATGAACAAAAGCGTAAAGACAGTTTTGTGCTTTTGGAAATGATGAAAAAAGCAACAGGGGAAGAGCCAATATTATGGAGCAGCTCAGTCATCGGTTTTGGTATTAAAAGATACAAAAGCCCCACCACTGGTAGAGAAGTTGATTGGCTCCGGATAGGTTTCTCTCCCCGAAAGCCAATCTGTCTTGTCAGGGATGCGTAGGTATTAAGGAGTATGCAGCTGCTCTCAAAAAGCTCGGCAAGCATAAGACGGGGGTAGGTTGCCTCTACATAAATAAGTTGGAAGAGATTGATCTGAAAGTTCTAAAGGGAATGATAGATGCATCATTAGATCGAAAGTAGAATACTTTGTCCATGCGGTATCGGGTCTATGTTATAGAGCTAAAAAAGCAAGTCTTTACAGAAAATACAAAATTTCGAACTGCCAATCCACAATTTAATGGAGTGCTTCAGTGTCTTTATGTGGGAATGACCAGTAAGACTCCGGCAGAACGATTTAAGCAACATAAGACTGGATATGTAAACAGGAAAGGTCACAAGCTATCTGCCAATATTGTTCAGCGATACGGAACATATTTACGTCCCAGCCTTTATGACCATATTAAATCTGAAAGCGATGACCAGACAAGAGGCTTTGAAAATGGAAGAAAAACTTGCCTTGGATTTAAGAAGGCAGGGTTATGCAGTTTGGTTCAATTGATACTAGAAATTGTGCCCTCACTGGCACGAGTCGCCATGCACGACGATACCTAATGTGAAACCCTTTTTCTTTCTCCCCAGCAGGAGGCCTCCACCAGGCCTGGAAAGAGACTTCTTAGGTCAAAAAAACAGCGCAATACCATTATACTTTTTATTACCTTAACTTAAATTACGTAGTGATTTTCAAATCTATTATTAACCCCCTTAACTACAACAGCCGTGAGAAAAATTCTTAAATATTTACTGATCATTCTCGGAATCATATTGCTGGTTGGGCTTGCCGGCTTCACATTTATTGAAATAAGAGGAATACCAAGTTATGAAGTAAAGAAGATTGATTATGCAGTTGAAGCCACACCTGCAAGAGTAGAAAGAGGAAAAAAGATTGTACTCCTGCTTTGCGCAGGTTGTCATAGAAATAATGAAACGGGGAAGTTGAGCGGTCAGCAGTTACTCGAAGTTCCTCATGAATTCGGGAAGATATTCTCTCCAAACATTACACAGGATAAGACCTACGGCATCGGCACGTGGACAGACGGTGAAATCGTTTATCTTCTGCGCACAGGTATTAAGAGAGACGGGAAATATGCTCCTCCTTATATGGCAAAGCTGCCTCACCTGGCAGATGAGGATATGAACTCTGTCATTGCATTTCTTCATTCAGATGACCCCCTGGTTGCTGCCTCTGCAACACCTAGTCATCCCTGTGAGCCTGCTTTTCTTACCAAATTTCTTTGCACTGTCGCATTTAAGCCATTTGAAATGCCCGACAATAAAATTGAACTTCCAGATACCAACAATGCTGTGTTATTTGGTAAATACCTTGTATATAACCTTGAGTGCTTTAGTTGTCATTCTGCCGATTATCAGACCAATAATTGGCTAGAGCCCGAAAAAAGCAAAGGATACCTGGGTGGTGGAAACAAGCCGCTTAACAGGCAAGGCAAAGTAATTGTTACGCAAAATCTGACTCCCGATATGGAAACGGGTATTGGTGCATGGACTGAGGAAAGATTTGTAAAGGCAGTTAAATACGGAACAATGGAAAACCAGCGGGCCCTGCGTTTTCCTATGACTCCTTACATTTATCTCACGGATAAAGAAGCAAAAGCAATTTATGCTTACCTGAAAACGGTTCCCCCTTTGAAAAACAATGTGCCGCGTTCTCCTTTTGATTAATTGTTGTTTCGGGTAAAAATTTTAGTTGCGAATAGCATTTTAGTCTTTTTGTAATAGACTTATCTGAAAATCTGCTATTACGAGTCTGGCTCGAATCTTCCTGAAAGGCTTCTTAATCTTAGATATGAACGGCAACCCTGCAGTCTGAATCGTGCCAGGGCAGAGATAATAAACTCGGGCATCCTCGGAGAAATAAAAAGTGATGGAACCATGTTCAGGAATTAGCTGAAATGGCCATGGTTTAAAAGAAAAAATCCTTATTTTTGCACCCCATTTAGGGAAATTGCCCTGGTTAAGGCCAAGGCATTCATAATCCTCCTTAGCTCAGTTGGTTAGAGCATCTGACTGTTAATCAGAGGGTCGTTGGTTCAAGTCCAACAGGGGGAGCCACTACAGACAAGGGTTTTAGCGAATTTGCTGAAACCCATTTTTTTTGTTTTGCAAACAATGATGATCCATCGCATTTTAGAATTTGGAATCATTATTAAACTCGATATCCGTCTTTATGTCTTTTCTTACCTTAATAGTACTCACCGAATAGTAACGAAGGGGTTTAGAAAGTTGTTTGCGTATATCCAAAGAGCAGGTGAAATATTACTTATCAGCTGCTTACCTGCAAATTCAAACCACCATTAGCCATTTATTATCGACGGGCAGGCGTTTATAATCTTTGAACAGCTCTTGTTTGGCTTTTGGTCAATAAAAAAGCCTTTTATTGGGTAAGACCCATCCTCTGTCTATACTCTCCAGCCCTCCATCTATTACATTTTATGATGCACAGATGATTTGTTTGCTTCGTGTAGGAGCTGCCGAGAAGTTAGCAAGACAATACAATTCTTATAGTTTTAATAAAGCCGCATTTACCGGTAATTCTTGTATGAAGAAGCGGATGAGAATAAAAAAAATTATACCACTCCTTTTAGCAGCATTGATATTTATAGGATTTTTAGCGCACAGTTTTTTTTCTAAAAATCGAAATGAGAACTTTACTAAAACCTCTGCAACAAGATGTGCAGCTTGCCTGGCCAGCGGTCGGCCAGGCTGCGATCGGTAGCGTAGAAGATGGACTTCTTGCCCGTTCGTCAGATTACGAAAAGGTGCGTCCGACAGCCAGCATCGCAAAAGTAATCACTGCATTGGCTATTATGGAAAAACAGCCATTCAAACCCGGGCAGGAAGGCCAAACATACACCATAACCAGAAATGATATTGCAACCCTTAACGGTTATATCTTGGAAGGTGGTTCGGTTTTACCGTTACTTATAGGAATGAAAATGACTCAGTATCAAGCCATGCAAAGGATGTTGATGGCTTCAGACAACAACATGGCTGATATATTGGCTGAAAGGATATTCGGTTCAAAGGAGGCATATGTGTTGTCCGCCCAAAACATGCTGAAACGCATGGGTCTCAGCCAAACGGTTGTTGCCGATGCGAGTGGTTTCAGCTCCGCTACGGTCAGCACGCCATCGGAACTTGTTGCGATAGGCATCGCCGCGCTCAAAAACCCGGTGATCAGCAAGATTGTGGGCCAGAAGCAGGCACAGACACCCGTAGCAGGCATCATAAAAAACACAAATCAGCTGCTTGGCAGAGACGGTATTATTGGTATCAAGACGGGCACCACCGATGAAGCCGGTAGCTGTCTGTTATTTGCGGCACACTATACCGCCAAAGACGGAAAAACAGGTACAATCGTTGGAGTTATTATGGGCGACAGAAACCATAGTAGCCTCTTTAAGGATAGTAGAGAGCTGCTTTCGTCGGCGAAGCAAGGATTTGGTCTGATTGAGTCCCAATCGATGGGAAACGCGGTCGTGCCTTCGCCCAAGCAACGGATGAGCCTGCCGCCTAAACAATAACTTAAAAACAATGAAGAAGCGTTTAATAGCAACATTTATTCTAATCGCCTATGGCGCGATCCTGATCAAAGTAATGGTGTTTAAGGACCTGCCCCTTATTAGGATGGGCCGATTGAGGCTTAATTTTGGAGGATCGCAGGAAGGTCCAGCCAACTTAATACCGTTCAAAACCATTTTGCCCTATCTGCTCGGTGAGAAGGGTTTCCTTATTGCAGCCATAAATCTTCTCGGAAATGTTGTTTTACTTGTGCCAATAGGATTTCTTGTCCCTTTCGTCCATCGGAACATGACTTGGAAAAAATCTCTCGCTCTTGCAGCTGGCGCTGGTTTTTTCATCGAGGGAATGCAGGAGATTTTGCGAGTGGGCATTTTTGATATTGATGACGTAATACTTAATGGGCTCGGTGTTATGGTTGGCTATTGGACGTTTACGATTCTCGCAAACAAAGTGCGTTCGATAAGAGCTAAAAATATAATTATTATTACATCTGTTATGGTTATTGCTGCAGTAGCTGCGGTATATGGTGTTGCTGTTTATCAGAAAAGTCAGCGGCCGGTGAATTTCAGACCTGGTGCTGAGAACAATCAGTCTAATCATATTAATCACAGGTATGATACCTCAGAGCAAGCTCTGAACTCAAGTTCCGCGGCAAGCTGCGGGGTATTATACCTTCCGCCTTCGGCGGGATTGTTCGACTAAGTTTTTTGCTGCACTTCGTTTGCAAAAAACAAGTCTCACAAATAAAGAAGAAGGTGGAATTCCCCAGGGCGACGATCCCTGTAATGGCACGGGTGGCACCGGACAGATTGTTAGTGTCGGAAATCACACAATTACCATCAAGCGGCGCGTCGGCATCAATGAAATTATTAAACTTACAGGTCAGACATCGATCAGAACTTCAACAGGTCCTCTATCCGAATCCGATTTGAAAATAGGTTACAGGGTAACAGTAGTCGTGGAATCAGATCAAGTCGCATCCGCTGTTTTGATCTGCAATGAAAAAAATCCGGAATCAGTGAAATCACAGGTATGATACCTCAAAGCAAGTTCTGAACTCAAGTTCCGCAGTCCCGCCCCAGGCGGGATTCGACTAAGTTTTTTGCTGCACTTCGTTTGCAAAAAACAAGTCTCACAAATAACAAATTGTTCGCACTTGGCCTTACACGACAGTTAGCCTGAAAAATTTGTCTTGAAAGAGCATGGTCGGCTGTTCGTCGGTGAAAAGGTGCCCCCGGGAGGTTTCGATTTGCAGTCAGCGGCCCATTACGTAATCTTGTACAGGCTTATTTCAATAGCGAAGGCTAAACGGACACAAATTGATTTAGACAAGTGCAAGCACAAAGTTCATACAGAAAACTAACCGTTGTGATGATACACGTACTCGTGTGGGCAGTTTTCGGACTTGCTATTTTTTACTATCAGCCCGTGAATTCGGATTTTGAAATCCCTTATCAATTCTGGATAAAGCAAACCGCTGCGCTAAGCCTGTTGGTAATAGCATTCTATTTGAACTCCACCATCCTTGTGCCCAGGCTCTTGTTGAAGTATCATTTCGTTTACTATTTTCTAATCATTATTGCCATTGTGCTGGCCATAGTATTCGCTCAGAGATGGTTGGATAGAGCTTATAATTCCTTTCAATTCCGCAACCAGAAATCAGCTATGGAACTATCTAGGCACCGCATTCCGTTTCCGCCCTCTGGCAGGCGCATTGCTTTGGGGGGAACCATACTTACTTTGACTATCACCGCGTTCGTGGTGGGCATCAGCACGGCTATCACCGGCATACAAAAGTTGCAGAAGGATAACCAGGAACGCAAAGAGTTGGAAAAGGATAAGGTAACTTCAGAGCTTTCATTCTTAAAAGCCCAGATCCATCCGCATTTCTTTTTTAACACCTTAAATAATATTTACGTACTCACCACGGTGGATCCAACATTAGCCGGCGATGCAATCCATCGGTTATCTAAAATGATGCGCTACCTGCTCTACGATACCCAGCAGGGCGATAACATGCTGAGCCAGGAGATTGCCTTCATCAAAAATTATATCAGCCTGATGAAGTTACGCCTGACCGATGTGGTGAAGATAAATATAGATGCGCCTGCCAATCTGCAGGATATGCCGCTGGCGCCGATGATCTTCCTCCCTTTTGTTGAAAATGCATTCAAGCATGGCATCAGCGCGACGCGGCAGAGCTATATAAATATTACCATTTTCCAAAAAGATAAAGTGCTGGACCTGATTGTAAATAATTCGATAATGAAAGATAATGTTGATAGCTTAGATATAAATAGCGGCATTGGCCTGGCAAATACACGCCGCCGGCTCGATCTGCTATATCCGGGCAAGTATAAGCTTGATATCAGCGAGCGGAATATTGCTAGCGAGTATACTATTCACCTAGTTCTGGACCTGTCATGACACTCAATTGTATCGCCGTTGATGACGAGCCTCTTGCGCTCGGCCTCGTTTGCAGGTTTATAGAACAAACCCCGTTTCTTCATTTGGCGGGACACTATCCCAGTGCAGTACAGGCATTGAAGGCAATACATTCTCAAAAGATCGATCTGATATATCTTGATATCCAAATGCCCGACCTGAGCGGGATGGAATTGGCACGGGTTATAGCTAAAGGTCCGGAGACACCGCGTATCATTTTTACCACAGCCTTCAAACAGTTTGGTCTAGAAGGTTATAAAGTAGACGCGCTGGATTACCTGCTAAAACCTTTTAACTACGAGGAATTTTTACGAACAGCCACCAAGGCGCATTCTTATTACGAACTGATTAACCGCCCCGCACCTGCTCCTCTTGCAGTTGAATCTGGGTATGCGGATGATCAGTATTTATTCCTGAAAGTGGAATACCAGTTGGTGCGGATAGCGCTGGATGATATTTTGTATATCGAGGGATTGAAAGATTACGTAAAAGTACACCTGAAAAACCCAGAGAAAGCTGTTTTATCTCTCACCAGCCTGAAGGCCCTGGAAGAGAAACTTCCTGCAAAGAGGTTTATGCGGGTACATCGTTCATTTATCGTGGCCTTGGATAAAATCACCGCGATGACTAAAAACTCACTACAGATCGGCAAAAAGAATATTGCTGTCGGCGATCAATATAAGAATGCCTTTACCCAGTTTGTAGGGAAATGGATATAAAGATTGCTCCCCGAGAGGCAAACGCGAATAAAGAAATCAACAAAATCATTTAATAAAAAAATCCAGGATCGGACAATGTTTAATAATTATTTTAAAACCGCTGCTCGTAATCTATGGAAGCATAAAACATTTTCTTTCATAAACATCATCGGCTTAACCATTGGCTTAACAAGTTTCATATTGATTGCCTTGTTCATTTTTGACGAATTTACTTTTGACCGGCTTCATAAGAATGCTGATGCCATTTACCGTGTAGTTGAAAATAAAACATCAGCAGAAGGTAAGACTGAAAAGAGATCCGGCACAGGCTTCCAGGTTTCAGCAAGGGCAGTAACCGATCTTCCTGAAATAAAGGACGTGGCTCGTATTTCAACTTTTTGGCGTCCCGACATTAGAACAGAAGATAATAAGACAAATGTTTTCCATGAGGATTTTATAGCTGCCAATCCCGGCTTTCTGAATGTCTTCAGTTTCCCTTTGATATACGGCGACCGGAGCAGTGCATTAACAGAACCCAAATCTGTTATCCTTACTGAAGAAACAGCTAAAAAGTTTTTTTCGCAGTCCACAGGATCTGGTAGAGATGCTGCCCATGATGCATCAAACGTAGTCGGAAAATTATTATTTTTTGATGATGACTCTGTTCCTTATAAAGTAACCGGGGTTTTGAAAAACTTTCCTGTTAATTCAAGTATTTCATTTAATCTCCTCGTGTCAGAATCTTCTATTCTGAACGTCCCGGAAGCTAAAGAACACTTTGCCAATGATTGGACCTCCGGCGCTTTTTCAACTTATTTCTTACTTGACCAGCATGCTGACATTCCTGCTTTAAATGCCAAATTGGACAAACTTATCGCTTCCAATCATAAAACCGATCCAGGTGTCAAAAGCCAGCTTCAATTACAGGCATTGAAGGCCATTCATTTTTATTCGAACGATATCGAAGGCAATTCCGGCAAAAAAGGAGTTATTTCTTACATCTATGTTTTCCTGATCGTTGCATGCTTTATCATTTTTATTGCCTGCATCAATTACATGAACCTTTCCACTGCGCGGTTTACCAACAGGGGAAAGGAAATCGCCGTGCGCAAAGTGTCTGGCGCATCAAGAGCTACGCTCGTCAAACAATTTTTGGCAGAAACATTGCTGGTGACTATTTTTTCTGTTTTTCTTTCGTTGGTAATTGTATTTTTTTTATTACCTGGTTTTAATTCATTTACAGAAAAACACCTTACCCTCAACATACATACTGACTACCGGATATGGGCAGGTGTTTTTTTGATGATCGTAATGGTTACTTTATCAGCGGGTCTTTACCCGGCCTTATTTCAATCGGGTCTCAATCCCCTGGCGTTGTTAAAAAGCAAAATCCAACTGGGTCGGGGTAATATTTCATTGCGGCGCTCACTGGTTGTTTTCCAGTTTATGATCTCCATTGTCCTTATCGCGGCCACTATCATTATTTATCAGCAAATGCAATATGTAAATCATAAAGACATGGGGTTTGATAAGGAAAAATTGTTGGTGGTTGATATTAACAGTGCTGATGTAAGACACCGTGCTGCAACAGTTAAAAGTGAATTTGCTAAGTTTTCGCAGGTTAAATCGGTTTCTGTATCCACGACGGTTCCGGGCGCCTGGAAAATTATTCCTTCTGTAAAAGTAAATGCAGACAACAAAAACCCCACCAATGGAAAAGATATGTTTTTCTTCGGTGTGGATGGTCAATTTCTTCCAACGTATAATATCAAACTATTAAAAGGCAGGAACTTCTTTTCATCAGGCAATGCAGATTCTTCCACCGTGCTTATTAATGAAACGGCTGCAAAAGAGCTTGGCATAACAGATGCCCTGAATCAGCCGATAACCATTCTATCCGCAAAATTCGGTAGCGATAATCGTACTGCGGTTGAAAAACCATTTACAGTAACCGTTGCAGGCATCGTGAAAGATTTCAATTTTCAGTCTTTACACGAGTCACTGGCTCCCATGGTGATCGGATTTGAAAGAAACCTGGGTATGAGTTTTGGCTATTTTAATGTGAAACTTGCGGGAGGAGATGTTAACCCAACGCTGAATAAAATGAATGCTATTCTGCAAAGTATCGACCCAGCCAGTGTTTTTGAATATCATTTCCTGGATAAACAATGGGATTTGCTTTATCGTGAAGATAGAATAAGGCAAACCATTTTCCTGGTTGTCGCCCTGCTCGCCATTTTCATAGCGGCTTTGGGATTGTTAGGCCTTACTATTTATGCGGCGGAACAACGTGTAAAAGAAATCGGGATACGAAAAGTATTGGGTGCAAGAGTCAGCGGCATCGTACTCTTGCTTTCAAAAGATTTTTTAAAGCTGGTGCTGATCGCAGCGGCAATGGCCATTCCGATTGCATGGTTCTTTATGCATAAGTGGCTCCAAGATTTTGCATACAGGATAGATATTAACTGGGGGGTTTTTGTTTTGTCTGCTCTGGTTGCGATTATAATTGGTATGGGCACAATCTGTTTACAGGTAGTAAAAGCAGCCATTGCCAATCCTGTGAACAGCCTTCGCTCAGAATAAGCTTCGGCTGTTAAAAAGAGTTTAAGAACGGAATAAAGAAAGGGAATGGAGAGTAGCTAATGTTCACAGCTTAGGGCTCATAGCGCAAGGCAAAATAATGACCCATGCAGAAGAGCCAAAAATTTATCCAGGTACTTGATTGCTATTGGAAACAAGATTTTTCTCTTTCGTCTTAATCTTAGGCCATCTTTTTAGTAGCCCCGGCAATGACAAATGCAATTCCGCTGTAGGCCAGCGCTAAGAATGCGCTGGTGGCCTCATCTCCTATGTCTGCAACGGGAGAAGCGATCACTTTGGGGATGTGGAGAATAATAAACCAAATAAAAATCATTGTCCCCAAAAGAGCGGCAATTAGTCCGGACCTGATTTTCAAAATAATCGCAAGACCCGAACCAATTAAAGCGGTGCCAGCAAGGTAAGTCCAGAACATATGCCCGGGTACCCATGACGGAATATATTCTGACACATCTTTCGCATATAGAAAATGATCAACGCCAAAGCTGATCATCGTTATCGAAAAGAAAATAGCCCCGAACGGAATTAGCTTCCCCAAATATTTAATAGGAAGGCTTTTGTTTTTTTCCGGAAAGCAGCCGGCAATGACAAATGCGCCGCTGGATAAGGCTAATTCTTTTTCTGCATTCTCCCATTCTCCCAAATGCATAAAATTTGAGGTAACCATAAATTCATATGGGATAAAGTAAAAGCAAAATATCAATAAAAGCACAGTTCCTAATAGGAGAGAAATTGTCCTCGTTTGCTTTTTAAAAACAATGGATGCTCCAGTCAAAACAAAAGTGGTCCCTGAAATATAAGCGAGTATTAAAAGAACTGGGATGTGGGAATGGTTCGGGGGTAATAGCATATAAGGAAAATCCTTATATAAAATTGTCAGGAACCCCATCCCGGTCATAGCAATGCCATAAAAAATGCGGCCTATTTGAGATAGACTTCCCATAAAGATCCAATGTATTTATTTCCTTATCGGGAATTCGGTCGGATGGATATTAGCTGATAGAAGCTAAATGCCCTTTGCTATTCCTCCGGCATCGCTCCATCATGGTAGCAAACAGGAACCAAATAAATATTCATACAGCCAGTGCTAAAGTACAACTATAAATAGCTGATGTTTCAATGTCCAGCCCTGCTTGAAGCAATTTCCGTGTTAGAAGCAGTCTTATTCATCAGCTTTAGAATTAACTAACTTTGCAGCTGCAGAGAAACCTTATTAAATAGATGAACAAGCTGAGTTCATGTTTGTTATTTATCTCAAAGCCATTTCAAAACCAAAATGTGTGATTTATGAGAAGAATGAAATTGATGATTGGACTGTCCCTGTCCATTCTTGCCTTGGTCACCACGGGCTGCATGAAAAACTGCTGGAATAAAGAAATGCAAACCAAACAGGCTTCACTCACTTTCAAAGCCGGTGACTCCACTTATATCTGGAATGGTGACATGACTGATGGCCATCCATACGGGGCACGCAGCACGATAGGCTCATCTTCCGGCCAGGATCTGTTTACTATTTATGCCAAAGGCTTTAACGGCGATGCACTTGAAATTGCGCTGCATACGGCAAAGTTCCAGCAGGGCACTTACACCAGTACAGCCGGTATCCAGTCGCTTGAAATGACGGGATTATTGCTTCATGATTCCTGGAACTTCGACCTTCAAAATGACCAATCTACGCTGAATATTACCGGCATCCATGATGACCAGGCTGATGGAACCTTCGAGGGTACCATGACCCTGGGAAGTAATAAGCAGCAGATTCAAATCACCCAGGGAGAGTTTCACAATTTGAAAATTCAAAATTAATCATCCTTAACCTCATTGATGGAGCCCGCCGACCCATGGCAGGACTTTCAATTGCATCTAATCTTCCTTTTTGCTTCTTTGAAGGAGAAGCGATCAAGTTGGAGCGATTCTTAAAAAAACAAAAGAGCCGCAAATTCATAAAAGATCTATGCCATGTCGAATATATCCCTCCAGCAGTTCCAGGTCAGTTGGTTAGAGTTCCACACCTTAGGAATTGGTAAGAGGGTCGTTGGCCTGTCCCGCGAACGCGGGTTCAAGTTCAACGGGGGAGCCATAGGATTCAAACCCATATAGGCTGCGATTAGCTGCTTCTTATGTTTAAAATCTGCGTGAAGAATAAAGAGCCTCTTGAATATTTGATAAAAAATACAAAAGCATCGAAACTGCTAAATCAGCCGGAGTACAAATTAATACCGTAACGAAAATTAAAAAACTTGGCTTGATAGCTTAAAGGTCTTACCACGAGCCTATTGAAATTGCATATCTTAGAAGTCTGAAAATAACAATCTTCCATGGAAATATTCAAATGTGGGAATTGGACTCTCACCCCGAACGGAATACAATGGGGTGGACACCCGGACTTTCTCATCCCTAAGACTAGTATTGGACAATCAGGTACTGGCCATAGAAAAAAGATGTATGATACGCTGGTACACATGACTGAAAAAACCTGGTTGACAAAAGAAGACGTAAGTGATCTAAATACTATCTATATTTTTGCTTTGGAATATTATAATATCGGGTTTTCTAAAGACATTTCATTTGTTGAAACCTTCCTAGAACAAAAAAAACTACTTGAGGAAAGAGAGGATGACCCAATGTCTGATGAGTTAACCGCGGGTGGAGGAGACTAATTTTGAGTATTGTTTGTGTAATTGGATTATGAGTATTTCTGCAAGCGCCAAAAGCCAATACAGCATGATGTTTCAGCCAATTTACACATCCCCCTTAGTCCGGCATGGGGAGCAAGAGGCTACTGAAAAGTAGCCTTTTAAGTTTTATCTCCATATCATTTATCCTCCAGGCACCCATAGCTTCTACATTTTCATGCATACTATGCTGAAGTAGGAACTTCCGGATTTTCATTTTGGGGTGCATCTATCCAAACCATAAAAAGCTTGTATCCGATAGTAAGAATAACGGCACCTAAGAACAATCCGAGAAAGCCGCTGGCAATAAAACCGCCAATAGCACCCATGAAAACAACAAGCATAGGAGCAGGCGCTCCCCGTCCTAATAGCAGTGGTTTTAGTATATTATCGGATATAAGTGTTATGCCTAACCAAATGGCGAGTAATACGGCAGTTAGCGTATCCGTAGCCGAAAACATATAAATGATGACCGGAATGGCAATCGGTCCTGCGCCAACCTGGATAATTGCACAAAACAGACTGGCCACTGTCCATAGTCCCGCATATGGAACGCCCGCAATAAAATACCCAAGACCCGCCATCGTAGCCTGAATAACAGCGACACCCAGGATACCCTTTACAACACTTCGAATAGTAGTAACGGTGGTGCTAGCAAAATTTTCTCCATATTTCCCAGCCAGCTTGGTAAAGATTTTAGTAGCTGCCTTGCCAACAGAACCGGAGTAGGCTAACAAAACGCCGGCAATAATTACGGATATAACCAATTGCAAGAGGCCCTTTCCTATCCCTGCAACAGTCGATAGAAACCAGGCGCCAGCAGACTTTAATTGGTCTGAATATTTCTCCTTGGCAGACTGTACATTCTCTGAAGCAAGTTTCCAGAAATCAAGAATGGGTTTAGTGACTGCAGGCCAGTTTTTCGTTTTTTCCCCGGGAGGCGGTATTACCAATTCTCCATGCTGATGCAGGTTGCGCAATTGACTTACTTCTCCAAAAAGTGATTGAGTTACAAGCCAACTCGGAATGATCAATATACTCAACATTAAAAGCGTGAGCACCACCGAGGCCAATCCTTTGCGCTTGCGAAACATTTTCACAAAAACGCTGTACAAAGGATAAATGGCTATTGCGATGACGCCAGCCCAAATCAGAATTAAAAAAAAAGGCTTGATTATGTCGAAACACCACCCTATCAAAAAAAACAGGACGGCAAGCTGTATGATCGTGTCCACCATTTTTTTGAAAGTAATTCTTGGTGGATTCTGAGGATTGTTTGATTCCATAATTTTTCTATTTAATTGGTCCTGGATCCTACATGGACCCGTAATTGTCAGTTTTGACAGAGTGAATAATTTAATCCTTTAGAAATATTTCTTCTTTCTTGTCAGAAGACAAATATCATGTTCTTTCTTGAATTCAGATTATTTCTCATTTCTTCCAGGCTGCGAGCCACATATAAATATTCAGTAGATTCAACTTAATATTTAAAAGACTTATCCGGATGAAGTGGTGCCTTAGGAACAGGTCTCGGGTCTGCTTTTATTTCTTTTTTGAGAAAGTCAATTGCAAATTCCAGCTGGGCATCCTTTCCTTTATAGGTCTCGAATGGTAAATTATCCACTACAAAATCCGGGTCCACCCCATGGCCTTCTATCAGCCATTTTCCTTCCGGACCGTAAACGCCTGCTTCTGCCGCCGTGGCGATACCGTTATCTACTTCAATGTTGTCAGCACTTAACCATATTTCTCCTCCCCAGGTGCGCATGCCAATGACCTTGCCCATGCCTAACCGACGGAAATCCCTCAAGAATTGCTTCCCCATCAGATCCGGTATACTGGTCGCACATGATGACCATATGTCCACGAAAAGCATACTGCATATTCCAGGTGGGTCCACCGGCCCTTCCCTGCCAGTACATCCAGGCCTTTCGCATGAGTTTTTCAAGTATCCAGCTATCGATATTTCCACCACCATTGTGGCGAACATCTATGATCAATCCCGGCCGGTTAAAAACCGGATAAAATTGTTTTACGAAATCGTTCATGTCTTCGCTTCCCATTGTTCTTAGATGAACATAACCGATTTCCTCTTTACCAGCACTCTCGACTTCCTTTCTCCTGGTCAGCTCCCATTCCCTGTATTGCATCAGCGACTCCGTGCCTGCCGAGCAGGGTGTTACCACCTGGTCAAAAGGCTTCCCTTGTTTATTCAGCAAGCTGAGCTTTACCGGAATATTTACTTTGTTTGCCAGCAATTCGGCGATATCCTGCACATCTTTCAGGGGAACATTATTAACAGCAGTGATGATATCGCCCTCCCTGATTTTTAGTTCCGGCTTATTCAGAGGAGAAGAAATATCCGGGTAATCCGGGTCACTTTCATAAATATGTTCAATGAGCAGTCCATTTGCCTGTTGCCTGAAAGTTGCACCCAGGAATCCGACGGGAATATTTTCAGTTGACCTTCTTGTGTCACCACCCCCAACGAAAGTATGGAGCGCAGATAATTCTCCTACCATATCCGCTATCAGGGTATTCAATTCATCCCGGTCGGTAATCCTGTCCAGCAAAGTTTCATAATGTGCTTTGACAGCCAGCCAATCTACTTTATGCATGTCCCTGTCGTAAAAATAATCCCGCTCCATTCTCCATGCATCTTCAAAAATTTGTTTCCAATCCTGGGGCGGGTTGACCTGAAAAGTCCAGTTGTCCAATTGAAGTTTAGATTTCTCTGCATCTACTTTTAGACCATTTGCATCTGCAACCGCCATGGATTTATTGCTGAAGAAAATGACCAGCTTCTTTTTGTCTGCAGATAAGGTAAATCCTGAAACGGCTGAAGCAATTTCAACAGGTTCATATTTTTTGCTTTCGGCAATTTTCAGACTGAAAATTTTTGCAGGATTCTCCTCTCCTCCTGAACCATAATTGATCCAGTATAAAAAGCCATCTTTCGAAATAGCGAGCGACCCCAGGTTTCCGTTTTTTACCGGCACCTTGTAAAGTGACTGATTTGAGTTATCCCAATTAACAGTCAGGTCAGACGCCGATGATTCCTGCTTCCCTTTGCCATTCTTATCCTTTGTTGCTGTATCCGTTGCTTTTGATGATCTATTGTATACAGAATCGCTGAGCCAGGAATCTGTTTGAAGAAACGGGAAATTCAGGCCTGTATCCAATGCCATGGCATAGATAAAATTTGTTTCACTATAGTATGGCTCCGGTTGACGTGGGCCCCAGGGAGAATAGACTTTCGTCTGCAGGTTTCTTTCAGAAATAAAATACAACCAATGATTGTCATTGGTCCAGGCAGCGGCATAACTTTCCAGGCGATTGGTGGTTACCGGAATTAATTTCATTGTCTTTGTATCCACCATACAGATCTGGCGGGTCAAATTTTCTAATCCCCGGGTAAAATTCAGGTAATGACTATTTGGAGACCAGCCCATATCTCCGATTCCGCTATAGGCTTCGCCATATTTGAATTTTTCAAGTCCCGTTTCTGTTTCTACAATGCGTAACACATCATTCTTGTCAATATATGCAATGTATTTTCCGTTAGGTGAAGGGCGGAGAGAAGAGATCTGATTTTTACTTCCTTTTGTAATTTGCTTCCCATTCCCAGAGGCATCTGCACTGAAAGTCCATATTTCAAATTCACCGCTTTCATCAGACACCACGGCCAGGGTTTTTTCATCTATGAATTCAACGTCTCTGAATCGTATGCCACTCTTTCTGGTCAATTCTATCCAGCGGTCACTCTTGGCAGGAGAAACAAAAAGCCTTCCCCTACTGATGAATGCAATATAATTTCCGGAAGGTGAAATGGCAGTATTCGTAATTGTATTTACAAGACCCTTAATCCATCTTGGTTTCCGCTGGTTGAAATCAGAAACCAGGAAAATATCAAGTAGTTTTTCTTTGTTTGTCTTAATATCATAGGTCCAGATATCTGCTCCTTTTTGATAAGCAATGGTTGAACCGGAAATAGAAGCAGATTTGATATCCCATCCTTTTGAAAAACTATGTTGCTTTAGATTCTTTCCCATTTTATCCATCGACCAAATATTCATGGTGCCATCGCGGTCGGATATAAAGTAAATGCGATTATCCAGGAACATTGGATTCTTGCTTGTGCCCTCATAATCCGAGGTAATACTTGTGGCTTCATGTTCACCATCAAATTTCCAGATCTGTTCTATTGTTCCGCCCTTATATCTTTTTGTCTTGCTCGACTGACCCGGAAGGCGGGTAAAATAGAGCGTGCCATCTTCACCATAACATCCGTCTGCAGCCTGCGCTAAGGGAATTTGTTCAGCATTCAGCGTCACAGGATCAAGTTTCAATAGCTGGACAGAAGGAAGCGTTGAATATTTAGAAGTGCTGTAAATGATCTTCCCGTCCTTTGTCCAGCCTGAAACATTTATTGATCCCTGTCCTGCATTATAAGTGACCCGCTTAGGAACACCTCCATAAATACTCATTGTATAGAGTTCAAATACGCCCTCATACTGGCCCAGAAAAGCGACCTGCTTACCATCAGGGGAGATCACTGGTCTTGATTCAAGGCCGAGGTCGGAAGTTAACCTGGTTGCAGAGCTACTAGCCAAATCATATTTCCAAATATCTCCTTCTGCCCCAAATACAACCGTATTTCCATTGATACTTGGATTCAGGTAATAGCCCTTTTGTTGGGCGGAAAGATTTTGTGCTGAAAAGAACAGTGCAATGATGAAAACGTACTTAGTCGACATTTTTTTTAATTGTTAAGATGTGGATAGATTCAATTTTGTGAAGTATTATTGAAGATCGAAGTGTCAAAAAAAATTATTTGTTACAAGAGTTGTTAAATTGACGCGAGCAGGTAAAATCACCCGAAATATATTTCTATCCTAAAAATCCCATAAATCCCCAACTGCTACACTCCAGGCTTGTTCAGCCAAATCCCAAACAGCATGAAGCATAAATATTTCATCTGTTTAAATTTAGTGGTCCTATTTTGTCTGAATTTGGATTTGTGGGATTTTAAGATTGAGGGATTGCTTATTTGATTTTATTTGATAACTTCTTAATCCTTTAATCCCGAAATCCTAAAATCCAAATTCAGACAGGCAATTGAATAATAAATTCCGCTCCCTCATTTTCTTTTGACTCCACTTTTATTTCGCCTCCATGCGCTTTGATGATATCGTAGCTGAGAGAAAGACCCAATCCGGTTCCGATTCCAGTAGGTTTTGTGGTGAAGAAGGGCTGAAAGATTTTGTCCAATATTTTCTGGGATATTCCTGGTCCATTGTCCTTTACTGAAATCATTACTTTGTCTCCCAATTTTTTAGTTGTTATCCAGACAGTAGGATTGCGATTGGCCGCCTCCTTACCTAGCCCCCCTTTGGGGGGTGGCGGAGCTGCCGCATAAAATGCATTGTTGTATAAATTCAGCAATACCCTTCCGATTTCCTGGGGGATAATATTTATTTTGCCTATACCGGCATCATAATCCGTTTTCATGGTTGCATTGAATGATTTGTCTTTGGCGCGCAGGCCCTGATAAGCTCAGTCTGAGATATTCATCTGCTAATGCATTTAGATCAGTTGGTTCTTTCTGACCCTTGCCTTCCCTGGAGTGCTGAAGCATGCCCTTCACGATCGCGTCTGCCCGGCGGCCATGATGATAAATCTTTTGCTCGTTCTCGTCAATATGGTTTGCAATGGAAATGGCTTCCGGTTTATTGTCGGCAACCAATTCACTCTTCATTTCCCCAATCAATTCCCTGTTCACTTCTGAAAAATTGGTAACAAAATTCAGAGGGTTTTGAATTTCATGCGCAATGCCAGCTGTGATTTCTCCCAGCGATGCCATTTTTTCAGCTACAATCAATTGTCTTTGTGTCTTACGCAGGGACAGCAAGGTCTTTTTGTTTAGCCGGTATTGGCGATAAACAAAAAACATGGAAGTGCTGATGAGTATTATCGCAGCAAGTGAACCCCAAAGCATCAAGTCGTTCTTTTTGATAATCGCCGCTTGTACCGCACCCCGCTGTATTAATAAATTAAGGCTATCATTTTGTTTGATTTCCCTTTCTTCATTTTCATATTGTGCCACTTTGAATGCCCTGTTGTCCCGATCCAGCTCATCTGTTAGATCGTTATATTTCTTTGTGTAATTGAATGCTAGTGCGCTTTGGTCATGTTGACCATAGAACAGGTAAAGCTCTTTTAGGTATTTTAATTGTAGTCTATTGGATTTGACTTCTACTGATTTTTTATAGGCAGTCAAGAGATAATTGATTGCCTTATCATATTCCTTTTCCGCAACATAATATTGATAATAGCCAAAGTCTGTTTCCACATTCCCGTAAGCTGCGAACACTTTCAAATCAAATGAATCAGTAACCTGTTTCGCATGACCAAGATTAAGCCATGCTTTGCCTGGTTGATTCAGTCCAATGAATGCGGCAGCTTTCTCCAAATAGGCAGCCGCAGTGTAAGCCGGCAAGCGCTTCGGATCAATTGCCAATGCACTGTCTGCAAGTAGCAATGATTTTTCGAATTCCATCTTATTACGATACAGGCCCGAAATGTTTATATACGAGAAAGCAAGTACAAGACTATCATTTGCCAGTTTGGCTAAAGGAATAGCTAAGTCAAAATATTCCTGGGCTTTTGCAAAATTTCCCCAGGCTGAATAGGTATTTGCAACTACGCTCAGTATATTATAATAATTCTTAAAACTGAAATTTTTGTAAATTTCAACTGCCCTTAAATAATTGGAGATTGCAAGATTATAATCGGCCTTATACAGGTAGTACCCGCCGAGGCTATGATAACATGGCGCCACGTTTTCATGTGGCCCATTAACCAAATAATAGTGAAGTTTTCCCGTGTAATATTGATATCTGTCTTCCTGGTTGCCGAGCTCATTGTATGTTAATCTTGTAACAGTGAGTAATTGGGTAATTTTTTTATGGGACTTGTCAAATAAGACAATGGCGCTCTTGAATGCATTTTGAGCATCCAGAAAATCTTTTTTTTCATACGCTTTAAGGCCTTTCAGTATACTTTTGTATGCATCTATATTCTCTATTTTTCTCGTTTTACTAAAGTCAATCAGCGATTGGTAACAAAAGCGGGCAACCGTATCTTTCGCCGTGGTGATAGCTGGTAATTTAAGAGGTCCGAGTAATTCAAGTATTGTTATTTTTTCATTGTCTGTTTTCGCCATTTGCAGTACGTGGGCAAGGGAGTCTAAATTGCAATTGTAGCAGCTATCCTGCGCAGAAGCAGGTTTGACAGAAAGGCAAAGAAGGCATAAAAAAAGGATGAAATATCTCTTGAAAAGCCTTAATCATGAAACCGGTTTTGGGATCAAGTGATAAGATAGTAAAAAATCAGGCTGCGATGATGATCTGCCCTCCATTGCTGCACGGCCATTTTTATTTTTTTTGCTGAAAGTCCTTCTGCCACTGCTTTCTGAGCCAATGCGGGAAACTCTTCGTCACTGGCAAAACGCAGGGCAATGATCTGAGACAATCGGAGGTTTTTGTCTAGCGGCTTGCCCGTTAGTAAATAATGCCTGAAATTCTCTTCAGCCCGGATTGCCCTGTCTTGCGCCTTTAAGGGAAATGCCCTCATGTAGTACCAAAGCAAAATAATGATGACGGTCAATACAAGGATAAGAGATGCTGAATACCGATTCTCTTTCGCACTGTTCACGAGGTTGACGATGCTGCCGATCAATGTGGCAAGCAGGGCAGTGGGAACTACAAAATGATAAACCGTTAAGTAGCGCGGATGATTTTCAAAATTTTGCTCTTTCATGTTTGATTTTGATTAGATGAAAAAAATTGTTGTCTGAATTGGGATTTTAGGATTTCAAGATTGAGGGATTGCTTATTTAATTTTATTTGATAACTTCTTAATCCTTAAATCCCTAAATCCTAAAATCCAAATTCAGACAATGGGTATTTGAATAATAAACTCTGCACCTTCCCCTTCTTTGGTTTCCACTTTTATTTCGCCGCCATGTGCTTTGATTATATCATATGCGAGTGAAAGGCCCAGACCGGTTCCCTGTCCGGTAGGTTTGGTGGTGAAGAATGGTTGAAAGATTTTATCCAATACTTTTTGAGGGATACCGGGTCCATTGTCTCTTACCGATATCAATACTTTGTCCTTAATTTTCCTGGTACTCACCCAGACAGAACCGTTGCCATTGGTTTGCTCGTTTCCATTTCCATCAATTGGCTGAGGGGGTGCGGCAGCATAAAAAGCATTATTGTATAAATTCAGCAATACCCTTCCTATGTCCTGTGGAACGATATCGATTTTTCCTATTCCCGGATCAAAGTCAGTGTGCAGGGCTGCATTAAAAGATTTGTCTTTAGCACGCAGTCCCTGGTAGCTCAATCTAAGATATTCATCAGCCAAAGCATTCAACTCTGTTGGCTCCTTCTGTCCTTTGGACTCCCTTGAATGTTGAAGCATCCCTTTTACAATAGCATCTGCGCGTTTGCCATGGAAGTTGATTTTTGCTTCATTCTCGGAAATATTCTTTGCGATTGAAATAGCTTCTTCATTGTTACCGGATTTCAACTCACTCTTCATCTCTTCAATTAACTCGCCGTTAATCTCTGAGAAATTATTCATAAAGTTCAGAGGGTTCTGAATTTCATGGGCAATACCGGCTGTCAATTCTCCCAGGGAAGCCATTTTCTCTGACTGGATCAGCTGAGCCTGAGTGGATTTCAGTTCACTATAGGCCTTTTCAATTTGGGATTTTGCTTTCTTCTGCTGCCTGTTGTTCCGGAAAAGAATAAAAGCAATAATTAAAAATATGCCCAGCGCAGCTAAAAGAGCATAGGTCCTGATCTGGTTCCATAACCTTTCCTGGGCAGCGGTGATATCGCGCTGTCGCTGATTTTCGCCAAAATCCAGCATTAAAACCTGCATCGATTTTTGTTGGCTAAACAAACTGTCCTTCACTATCATCATCGCCTTTACATATTTGTATGCACTGTCGGATTTGTTAAGCGAATCATATAAGCGAACTATAATTGCATTTGCGTCTAAAGCATAGTTGGCGTAGTTGAATTTTTGACATATTTGCAGTGAGGCAAGTGCATAGTGCAGGCAGGAATCGGACATGTTTCTCGATTGAAAAAGGCTTGCAAGGTTATTGTATAACCGGGCAAGAATGTACTTACTGTTTTTCGTACCATCGATTCCTTGGCGGTAATATTTTTCCGCGAGAATATAATTGCCTAAAGCTTGTTGGACTTGACCTAATATGGCAAGATGCAGACTACTGTTTTTTCCGCCATTCTCCCTTGCTTCCAGGTCAACCCCTTTTTGAGCATATAACAGGGCGGAATCTAATTCCTTTGGTTTTCTTTCCAAAAAAATACTAGCAATTTGAGAATAGGCAGCAGTGTTATCTATCGTTGGGTCCAAGGATTGCTCCCGAATTTGAATTGCCTGGCGAAGATTATCATACGCATCCTTATAATACCCCATTTCCCTATTTACCAATCCAATATAGTGGTATGCTGAGGCCAGGTTCTTTTCTCTATGATTGTCCAATTGCTCGGCAACTTTTTTCATCTGGAACCCGATATCGAGCGCTGTTGAATAATCGCCCACCAAATTGTTAGCAAATAGAACACTACCTAGAAGGTTGAATTTGGCGATATTGTCATTTAGTTTGCCCGCAAGTTCAAGCCCTTCCTTAGCATAAAAAATTGTGCTATCGAATTGATTGAATGTGTAAATAGCTGCCAATTTTTGAATCACTGCTAATTTGGAACTGTCTTTGGTGGCATGCTGTAACAATTCATGGAGGCTATCCACACTCAATTGGGTGAAAGCAGAAAGAGTAAGAATCTGAAATAGGACAAAGAAGATTGTTTTCTTCATTAGAAATAAATGAGCTTTTATAATGGTATAAATTTCTAGTTTATTCCCATAGAGCCGAAGGCTCGACCTGCTTTGTAACAGCGGATTTAAATCCGCTGTTACAATATAAAACCGAGGCTATGCCTCTTGCACTCTGCTTCTAAGTAACTGGCAACTGAATAATGAATTCCGCACCCTCACCTTCTTTGGTTTCGACTTTATTTCGCCGCCATGTACTTTGATAATGGCATAGATTTCAAGTTTGTGCCCAAAAAGCCGAAGGCTCGACCTGCTTTGTATATAAAACCGAGGCTATGCCTCTTGATCTATGCTTCTAAGTAACTTGCAGCTGAATAATAAACTCCACACGCTCATCTTCTTGAGCTTCCAATCTTATTTCGCCACCATGCAATCGTCTGGATTTGGATTTTAGGATTTCAAGATTGAGGGATTGCTTATTTGATAACTTCTTAATCCTTTAATCCCGAAATCCTAAAATCCAAATTCAGACCGGCAATTGAATAATAAACTCCGCCCCTTCGCCTTCTTTGGTTTCCACTTTTATTTCGCCTCCATGTGCTTTGATGATATCATAAGCGAGTGAAAGACCGAGGCCTGTTCCCTGGCCTGTTGGTTTTGTCGTGAAGAAGGGCTGGAATATTTTTTCCAATACTTTTTGAGGGATACCGGGCCCATTGTCCTTCACTGATATCAATACTTTGTCTTCCATTTTCCTGGTGCTCACCCAGACAGAACCGTTGCCATTGGTTAGTTCGTTTCCATTCCCGCCTTTTGCCACGGGGGGTGTCACTGCATAAAAAGCATTATTGTATAAATTCAACAATACCCTTCCAATATCCTGCGGGACGATATTTATTTTTCCTATCGTTTTATCAAATTCCGTATGCATGGCGGCATGGAATGATTTGTTCTTTGCCCTGAGTCCATGATAACTCAACCTGAAATATTCATCGGCAAGGTTATTAATATCCGTGGGTTCTTTTTGTCCGGTCGTTGTCTGTGAGTGTTGAAGCATTCCCTTTACGATCGCATCGGCTCTCCTTCCATGATGATTGATCTTATCCTCATTCTGGATCAGATCATTGGCCAGTGCTTTTGCTTCTTTTATATTTCCCTTATCCATTTCCGCTTTCATTTCTGTCAATAATTCTTTGTTCACTTCTGAAAAATTGGTGACAAAATTCAGCGGGTTTTGAATTTCATGCGCGATGCCTGCCGTGAGTTCACCAAGCGATGCCATTTTCTCAGACTGCACCAGTTGTGACTGCGCCTGTTTGAGGTCGACCAAAGTATTTTCAATCTGCACTTTGGCAGATTCAAGTTTGTTGAAATCTTCGTAGCGCGCATAGGCAGTCGAGAAAGCATCAGCCAGGTTTTGCACCAATTGCAATTCATCATCGCTCAATGGTGAAGTATTTCCTACATACATCATGCCCTGCAAAAATGGGAGGAAATGCAAATCAAGGTTGGTAGGACGGTTTTCAGTAAGGTATTTTTCTCCGCTCGTAATCGCGCCCTGTTCCACCAGGTTTTTTGTATATGCAATAAACTGTGCTTCGTCCCAGTGCTGTTTATACATTTGTTTCTTATGCCAGTGGGCTATAATCTGACCTGTTTCACCTGGCGCATGATATGGTTGGCGAAACGCTGCAATGGCTTTTCCATCAGGTGTAGATAAAAAAGATTGAACGAGCTTTTGCTCTTCATCCATGATAAATACCCCGCATCGTATAAAAGGAACGCCAAGCGTGGTTAATTCATTCCATACCAGGGGCGTAATTTTTTCCAGGTCAAGCGTTGTGCGCATCGAAGCGATTTCTGCACGAACCCTGTCAACAGATGCTCGCTTTACAGCTTCCATTGCCTGTGATTCGGCCCTTTGCAAGTCTAGAAAACGGGTATAGGTCTGTTCGAACACTTTTGCAAAGCGCTTGAATATATCATGCATCTCCGGGAAATGCTCATATGTAATGAATAGCAGGTTACCGTGCGAAAAATTGGCAATATGATCTATTTGAAATTCGGGAAAATGGAATCCGGCATCCAGCATTTTCTGCAACATATCTCCTAATCCGCCGGGAAGTGCACGCATATAGTTGTAATGTGCCTTCTCGATCTCACCCCCAATTTCCTGAACGCAAAGTTCATCACCTCTCCGCCTTGATTCATCAAAGAGAATAAAGACTGGGTCTTCCGTTAATGGAATTTTGCATGCCGCTGCCCCGATTTGGCCATCGGGATTTCCAGGATAGTATGTAAATTCTTTATCGCCGATTTCCCAGATATTGAGCCCGCAATTCCATTGTGGCACACCTAATCCTTTCACAACCTGAAACAGGATAGTGGCCACATCGATCAATTCTGTACTATGCTGCATGGCCATTGTTCGTGCACGGACTCTTTCTAACCCGGCTTCTATCCGCGCTTCCCTTGCCTGCGCTTCTGCTTTTTGTAAATCAAGGAACCGGGTATAGGTCTGTTCGAACACTTTTGCAAAACGCTTGAATATATCATGCATTTCCGGGAACTGTTCATAGGTAATAAATAAGAGCTGGCCATGAGAGAAATTGGCAATATGATCAATCTGGCGAGTGGGAAATACGACACCTGCATCCAGCAGGTTTTGCATAAATGTGCCCACGCCTCCCGGAAGCTTATGCATGTACTCGTAATGGGCTTTCTGAATGGCATCCTTGCTTTCATATATAGCAAGCTCATCCCCCCTTTTTCTTGACTCGTCGAAAAATATGAATATCGGATCCTCAGTGAGTGGAATATTGATACAGGGTGGAAAAATTTCTCCTTCGGCACTACCAGGATAAAAAGTAAAAACCTTTTCGCCTGGTTCCCAGAGATTAAGTCCGCACGCCACCTGCTCCACGCCCAAAGCTTTGACCTGCTGGAATAGTATGGTGGCTACATCGGCCAATTCTTCACTTCGCTGCATGGCCATGGTTCTTGCACGAACCCTTTCCATGGCCAGCTGAATCTGGGATTCTCTTGCTTGTGCTTCGGCTTTTTGGAGATCAAGAAAACGGGTATAGGTCTGTTCGAAAACTTTCGAAAAACGTTTGAAAATACCCCATGCTTCGGGACACGGCTCGGTAAGTAATAAACATCAGATAGCCATGTGAAGAAAAAGACACAATGCGTAATTTGATATGGTGGAATTGGAATCCAGCGAATTCAATGCATCCCCAAAAGCTTTTTTACCCATTGGGAAGATTATACATGTACTGGTAGCTTCCTCCAATTCCTTTGCCACCTGATTCCATCACCAAAAAATCTTCCTTTCGCTGCCTGGCTTCGTATATCCGTTTGAAGAAAAGTTCTCAGTAAGGGAGTCTGAATGGAGTCATACCACCATCAGCTGAGCTCATCCATGCGTAGTTAGCTTTCTCTTCTTCTCAAATATGAAAAGCGCACAGGCCACTGGATTCAGACCCAGAACCTGTATTTGCTTAAACATATTCCGAAGCGGTTTCGAGCCATTTCCTCACTTCGCTGCATAGCCATGGTCCTCGCACGAACCCTTTCCATGGCCAGCTGAATCTGCGATTCCTTTGCCTGCGCTTCCGCTTTTTGTAAATCAAGAAATCGGGTATAGGTCTGTTCAAATACTTTGGAAAAGCGTTTGAAAATATCCCACATTTCGGGAACCGGTTCATAGGTAATGAACATAAGAAAGCCATGAGAAAAGAAGGCGCAGTGCGTTATCTGAAATGCGGGCATCTGAAATCCCAACCTGGTAACTCCGTCAAAATGTTTTTTTGCATCGGGAAGATTAAAAAGGTACTCATAAGTTTCTTCCAGTTCCTTACCGCTCGATTCCATCACAAAGAAATTTTTGCCATTTTGTTTGGCCTCAAGAATTTGTTTGAAGAATGGATCTTCCGTATATGGCACAATGAAAGGCTTCCCTACGCTTCCATCCGGGTTCGACATCCATGCTGTTGCAGAAATCGCATCAGGCTCCCAGATATCAAAACCACTTGACCATGACTTAGTGCCTAAATCTGCTATTTGTTTAAAAAGCAATGCAGCGGTGTCTCCGAGTTCTTCGCTTCGCTGCATGGCCATGGTTCTTGCCCGAACCCTTTCCATGGCCAGCTGAACCTGGGATTCTCTGGCCTGGGCTTCCGCTTTTTGAACATCGATATACCGGGTATAGGATTGCTGAAATACCCGCCCGAATCGTTGAATGATGTCGATATTTTCGGCTGACAAGGGCTCAAGGCTTCCGGACATCAGTAAACCATAGTCACTGATAGCGCTGGTGGTGAAAATTGTTCCTTCTGACCGCATTCCCTTTTGCACCATCTCAGGCAATTCCGACAATCCGGTATTGTTGAATAGGTGATCCTGCCAGGAGTCTTTCTCCGCGCCGGATAACGTGTACAATTTTAAGGGTAGTTTTTTCTGCCATGCATCCAGGATTGCGAGAAATACAGGGTGCTCATTGTAGTCTACCCTATAACTTATAGCTGTATTTTCTACTTCCGTATTTGCCGACCACCAGCTGATATATTTCTCTTCTGTATTGAATATCCAGATAAGGACCCTTACCAAAACCATATCCAGTCGCTTAAGCTCTTCAAACATTTTTCCCAGGATATCTGCAATTTCTTCAGACCGGTGCATGGCCATGGTTCTTGAACGCACGCGCTCAAGCGCTGTTTCTATCTGAGCTTCCCTTGCCTGGGCTTCCGCTTTTTGGAGATCAAGAAAACGCTGATATAATCTTTCGAATTCGTTTGCAAACCTGATCAGTATTCTTTGTTCTTCCTCTGTGGCCTTTCTATGATGGTGAAACCCGATATATCCGAATTTACAATAACCCAAAGCGTCGAATATTCCATCCGGAAAATCTTCCGGGCTCATGATGGCATCTTCCGGCATGGCTGCCCAGATATCCGGGAAGAAATCCATTAGTTCTCTTATCAGTTCCTTAGGGTAAAATGAAAAATCGATTGTGTTGGGCTTGCCTTTTTTCCATCTTTCTGCCAGCGATTGCCACTCCGGTCTTGAATCAAGATCAACAATTTGCTCTGCAATAACCCTTTTCCCTTCTTTTCCAGTTGCACGGTACGAAAAAGTGTTTTTTTCCACATCAAAAAGATCCAGGTGTACATCCACCGGTCGAATATTTAGCAAATCAAATTGCTCAAATAATACCGATAAAACATCACTTAATTCATCAGAGCGATACATGGCCATGGCTCTCCCTCTTACTCGTTCCAACGATGCTTCGATCTGAGCTTCCCTTGCCTGGGCCTCCGCTTTTTGAAGATCCAGAAAACGCGTATAGGTTTGTTCGAAGACTTTTGCAAAGCGTTTGAATATATCCCAAAATGCCGGAGCCGGCTGATAGGTAATGAAAGCCAGATAGCCTTGTGCAAAAAAAGCACAATGCATGACTTGAAATTCAGGGAGTGGCGAACCGGAATTTTCAACAATGCCAATTGCCTCTTTAGCGCCAGGAAGCGTTTTCAAGTACCGGTAGGATTCCTCCAATTCTTTTCCACCTGCCTCCTTAACAAAAAGAACATCCCCCCTTTGCCTTGCTTCAAAAATCTGTTTGTGGAAGGGATCTTCAGTATGTGGTACCCTGATAGGTGCAAGAATTCCCTCACCTGCACTTCCCCAGTTCGTTGTGGAGATGTTGTCTGCCTGCCAAATTTGAAAACCACTTGCAAATGCATTAACCCCCAGTTCTTTTACCTGCTTAAATAATAAGGATGCGGTTTCCGCCAATTCATCACTTTTCTGCATGGCCATGGTTCTGGCACGAATTCTTTCCATGGCAAGTTGAATTTGTGATTCCCTGGCCTGTGCCTCTGCGTTTTTTAAATCGAGAAACCGTGTGTATGTGAGATCAAACTCAGCGGCAAATCTTTCCAACAGACTGATGGTTTCAATTGGCTGAGGCGAATCCGAAGAAAAGGATAACATCCCTTTTGAAAAAAAAGCAAGGTTGATAATCCACCGGGTTTCCGACCCATTTTCACTGGTATTGAATGGAATTCCTGTCAGCTTGTTTCTGTAAATATTGTACTCATACAATTCCTTTCCCGAAATCTCCAATACACGCGATTTTTCTCCTGCTTTCCACGCAGCATATGCCTTGCTCATAACAAAGGGTTCATCAATACTGACTCTATATGTTTGTGATAGTTGGTTGCCATGCAAAGTGGCTGATAGATCAACTACTCCTTCCTCTTCGTTCACGATGCCTATCGACATTTGCGCTGCAGTTTCACCCAATTCTTTGAACTGCTGGAAAAGCACAAAGGAAGTTTCCTGAAGCTCCTCGCTCTTTTGCATGGCCATAGTGCGGGTTCGCACTCGTTGAAGCGCCACTTCTATTTGCGCTTCTCTTGCTTGCGCTTCGGCTTTTTGCAGATCGAGAAAGCGGGTGTAGGTTTGTTCAAATACTTTTGCAAAGCGCTGCAAGATGTTGATCTGTTCGAGAGGAATTGCATCTATATCGATGGCCTCCAGCAAACCATAGCGCATGGAAGCAAGTGAAAACCGAACATAATTAGCAGCAAGGATTCCTGCTTTTGCCTCTTCAGGTAGATTTTTAAAACCCGTCTTCTCCGTGAAATGCAGGTCCCAGCTGCGCTTATTGTTACCAGACAGTTCAATCGTATCATAAGGTATTTGTTCTTCCCATATTGACCATATCTTATTGAATGCAGGATGATCGAATTTTGGAACAAAGTAACTGGTTGGTAATACCCTGTTTGACGGAATGGACAGCCAGAGATTTACACCCTTGCCAGCTTCATCCACAATCAGGATACCACAACCCCATTTTGCCAGGCCGAAAGGATTTATTTGTTCAAAGAATTCAAAAACAACCTGGCGCAATTCTTCACTTTTGTGCATAGCCATTGTTCTCGCACGCACTCTTTCGAGGGCAGCTTCGACTTCCAGGTCCCTGTTTTTTCTTGCTAATTGCTCGGTAAGCTCATTAACAACTTTAGAGACATTATTTTTTTCCTCTTTGGTTAAGCTTTCTGAATGCTGAACTTGATCCAATATGGCTTGCAGGTTTTGGTCCATTTATTTCCCGATTGAATTAGTCAGGTTCCAGATGATCATAAAAGATATCAGTGCTTAATGAGGCCGCCTCAGCAAATTGGCGGATAAGACAGCCGTTTATCAGTAGGTTGGGACAGAGCCTTTATAGATAGGAAGATAAGAAAACTGCGGGCTATTAAATGATTTAAGCTGGATTTTTCTTCTTTCGGAGCCGGAATTCTTAGCTGTTGAATCCGATATAGATCCCGTCTTCGCGCTCTTCGACGGGCCAGCAGGAAAGCCTGAATCCTTCCCCACTGGTATTGTAGCCATTACTTAGGTTGAAAGCGTAGCCATGACGGGGACATAAAATGATTCCCCTTGGATCCAGTTCCCCCTTTGAAAGGGGAGCTCCCGCATGCGGGCAGGTGCCGGAAAATGCCTGCCATTTTCCTTTGACCATCGAAATACAAATCGGCCTTCCTTCAAAATAAACTTCTCCAATACCGCCTTCTATTCCGGGAATATCATGGATTGAGCCGGCGACTTTTTTCCAATTGTATTTTTTTTCAAAAAGCATGATGATTACTGGTAGAAGGCCGATTTATAGGGATAGCGCTGAATGTATAGAGCGCGCACTTTTTCCAGGATGCTTTTTCGCAATTGATCAATATTTGTCTTTTCGGTAGCAGAAACAAATACACATTGATTATGCGTTTCCCATTCCCATTTCTGCCTCAACTCTTCCATCATCTGTTTCTTAACTCCTTCTTCGAGCCAGGCATCAAATGTATTTTTTTCATACTGGTCCATTTTGTTGAAGATGACCAGCGTGGGTTTGTCTCCGGCTTTGAGGTCTGCAAGGGTCTTGGTCACCACCTGCATTTGTTCTTCATAGCGGGGGTGGGAAAGATCTACCACATGCAATAATATATCTGACTCCCTTACTTCATCCAGGGTACTCTTAAAACTCTCCACGAGATGATGCGGAAGTTTGCGGATAAATCCCACGGTATCACTCAGGAGAAACGGCGTGTTTTCAAAGACAATCTTTCTGGTGGTCGTATCCAGCGTGGCAAATAATTTATTTTCTGCAAAGACATCGCTCTTGCTGAGCAGGTTCATGAGGGTTGACTTGCCGACATTGGTGTATCCGACCATGGCGAGCCGGATCATTTCTTTTCTCTCTTTGCGCTGGGTAAATGCCTGCTTATCGAGTTCGCTTAAGCGTTTCCGTAAGAGGGAGATCTTGTCCTTTACAATACGCCGGTCCGTTTCAATTTCTGTTTCACCCGGACCCCTGGTTCCGATACCACCTCCCAAACGTTCAAGGTGTTTCCACATCCCGCGAAGCCTGGGGAGCAGGTATTGGTATTGTGCCAACTCTACCTGTAGCCTGGCCTGAGCCGTTTTGGCCCTGCGGGCAAAAATATCCAGGATCAGGTCTGACCGGTCAATGGTCTTTACGTTTAAGACCTGCTCAATATGGTTGATCTGGGATCCTGAAAGTTCATCATCAAATATGGCAATACGGATATCTCGTCCTTCGACATATTTCCTGATCTCTTCCAGTTTTCCCTTTCCCAAAAAAGTTTTGGAATCAGGCCGATCAAGTTTTTGGGTGAACCGCTTCATTGTACTTGCTCCTGCAGTTTCAGCGAGAAAGGCCAGTTCGTCCAGCCATTCATTGACTTGTTCTTCCGTCTGGGGTTTTTGAACCACTCCTACAAGGATCGCATTTTCTTCTCCTTCTATGACCTGTTTTCTCTCTAACAATTTCCTGGAATTTGAAGGCAAAGATAGCCGTTGCCGGGAGCAAGAAGATGCTCCGTAAAATAAATGAAGCCTTCCTTTCTAATTTGACACATGATGATTACAATCCGCTGATGACCAGACCAATTTCGTATGGATAAACATTTGGCCCGGCAGCAGATTTGATTAGTGGATTCAACTGGTATTGACCATAGACGCCAATCACTCCGTAACTGATCCTGAGGGTAGCGGCAAACTGGTAAGCGTTGAAGTATCTATTTGATACGTTCTTCTGAATATAGTTATTGATGTCCTGGTTATTGACATTCTGAAAGTCCTTTGCCTTGGTATAAGAGGTCAGAAGCAGGCCCACTTTTGTTCCGACTGCAAATTTCCAGCTGCTGTTCATGTGTTCGGGATCCAGCGCAAAACGCAGTTCAATCGGTATATCCAAAAAACTCGAAACCAGCTTATATTTTTTGTAATGATCTGAGGCGGCCTCATTTGGAAATGCCAAAGTGGGATTCAGGGCCGCTATCAAAACCTCCTGCTTATCAAAATAAACATTAGCCCATCCAATTCCCAGCCCGGCGCCTACACTCAACCTCGGATCTGATTTGAAGGGGAAATTGAACATGAAATAAAAATTAAAACTCCTGCAAAACCCGGTGATATGGATTGTGTCGGGCACAGAAGACCAACTTGAATACCCAAATTGTATAAGAAAATGATCTGCAGGGCCCCCACCCAATAAAACCTTGCTCCAGTCTTTTTTGGCGGGTTTGGTAGTATGCGTTGTGGAATCTTTGCTATGATTGGTTGAATCCTTTTGAGCGAGTGCAGCAGTAGTCGTGATAAGTGAAAGAACCACAACGAAAAATATCTTCATATTCAAATTTGATTGACAAATGTATTTTGCTTAGGGTTAATAAAAGGTTAAAGAACCCAAAGAGAAAGCCCATAGCAGTTAGCCATGGGCTGGCAAAGGATTTTAGTTGACAGTTGGCAGATGACAGTTGACAGTAGAACGATATAAATCATACATAGCTAGATTCTAAAACTCCATCGCTTTTGATCATTTATCAGCCACTGTCAACTGCCAACCGTCAACTGTCAACTCTTCTGTGGACCCTGTTGGATTTGAACCAACGGCCACCCCGACCATAGGTCGGGGTGCTCTAACCGTAGGATCGATCGATTAATCGTCGAATTTTTTCTCTATTTTTCCAGCCTTTTAGCTGCCTTTCCCTTTTCAGTGCTGCGGCTTTTTCCGAAAATTCTTCCTTGTGGACGATTGCCCAATCTTTGGATTTTCCGGTAAAACCCCGATGATTGCTAAGGTGTTTTCTAAGCCTTACTTCCAGATTGGAAGTAAACCCTATGTAATAAGAATCAAGAGCCTTTGAGAATAAAATGTACACGCAATACATTCCCAAAGTTTAGTGGACCCTGTTGGATTTGAACCAACGGCCACCCCGACCATCGGTCGGGGTGCTCTAACCGGATGATCGCTCGATTAATCGTCGAATTTTTTCTCTATTCTTCCAGCCTTTTAGCTGCCTTTCCCTTTTCAGTGCTGCCGCTTTTTCCGAAAATTCTTCCTTGTGGACGATTGCCCAATCTTTGGATTTTCCGGTAAAACCCCGATGATTGCTAAGGTGTTTTCTAAGCCTTACTTCCAGATTGGAAGTAAACCCTATGTAATAAGAATCAAGAGCCTTTGAGAATAAAATGTACACGCAATACATTCCCAAAGTTTAGTGGACCCTGTTGGATTTGAACCAACGGCCACCCCGACCATCGGTCGGGGTGCTCTAACCGGATGATCGCTCGATTAATCGTCGAATTTTTTCTCTATTCTTCCAGCCTTTTAGCTGCCTTTCCCTTTTCAGTGCTGCCGCTTTTTCCGAAAATTCTTCCTTGTGGACGATTGCCCAATCTTTGGATTTTCCGGTAAAACCCCGATGATTGCTAAGGTGTTTTCTAAGCCTTACTTCCAGATTGGAAGTAAACCCTATGTAATAAGAATCAAGAGCCTTTGAGAATAAAATGTACACGCAATACATTCCCAAAGTTTAGTGGACCCTGTTGGATTTGAACCAACGGCCACCTGATTATGAGTCAGGTGCTCTAACCGTCTGAGCTAAGGGTCCAAACCTCCGAAGAGGCTTCTCGCGTCAATTTTTCGAGCCAGCAAAAATAGGCAATTCATCCTTTTGAGAGAAATAAAATGGCGCCTGATTCATGCATTCATTTTGTTTCCCATATTGAATAGTTTGTATATTCATATCCTTCATCGCCAACGAATCTATGATGCCTATAAATCATAAATTTTTCGACATGAATCGAAAGCTTATTCTGACTATCCTGGTATTTTCAACTGCTCATTTCCTTCATGCACAAAAAAAATCAGGAACCAGCCCGGATTCGATTCCTCCTGTCGGTATTATCAGGAACCTTTCAGATTCTGCTCTGCTGGAAACGGTTCAAAGGCAAACTTTTCGATATTTCTGGCATTTTGCACATCCCGTCTCAGGGCTTTCAAGGGAAAGAGACAATACCATCAGGGGTGAATATTTTTGGGATTATGCCAACGAAGCCTATAATGAACCCAATCTCAGTGTAGGTACACTATGGACCCGAGGCTTGCGCCATTGGCGGCACGGGTTTCGGCATTATGGCAACCGTTGTCGCAGTAGAAAGAGGCTGGATCGGGCGGGATACAGCTATCCGCAGACTAAAAAAAATGGTTGATTTTTTGACCCATGCCGATTGCTATCATGGCATTTTTCCGCATTTCATGAATGGCGCTACGGGGAAAACGATTCCTTTCGGCAGGCTGGATGACGGTGCCGATATCGTCGAGACTTCCTATCTTCTGATGGGATTGCTATGCGCCCGTGAATACTTTAACCGCGATACAGACATCGAAAAATATTTCCGCAATCGTGTGAACCAACTTTGGCAAACTGCCAATTTCAGCTGGCATACGGCGGGCGCAAATGCATTGCTTTATTGGCATTGGAGTCCGAACAACAGTTTCGACATGAATTTCCCCATCCGCGGCTGGAACGAATGCCTGATCACTTATATCATCGCTGCATCTTCCCCAAATCATGCGATTTCAAGGGAAGTTTATGGCAATTGCTGGCAAAACAGCGCATCCTATTTCAATGGCAAAACTTATTTTGGGATTAAACTTCCCCTGGGCTTTGAATACGGAGGCCCGCTTTTCTTTGCTCAATATACTTTCCAGGGAATCGACCCTCATGGACTTAAGGACTGGGCAGCAGATTACTGGGACCAAAATAAGAATCATACCCTCATCAACCGGGCATACTGTGTTGACAATCCAAAAAAATTCAAAGGTTATGGAGAGAATTGCTGGGGACTGACGGCTGGCGACAGCTATAAAGGATATGTGGCGCATTGCCCGCAGGAAGATCTCGGCGTGATTCAGCCAACGGCGGCTCTTTCTTCATTCCCATATACACCCGAATACAGCATGCAGGCCCTCAAACATTTTTATTATGACCTCGGGGACAAGATATGGGGAGAATATGGATTTGCAGATGGTTTTTCAGAATCTCAGAATTGGTATGCAAAATCACACCTGGCCATTGACCAGGGACCTATTGTCGTTATGATAGAAAATTATCGCACGGGAATGATCTGGAAATTATTTATGCAGATCCCTGAAATTCAAAGCGGACTTAAGAAATTGGGGTTTAGCAGCCCATGGCTGAAAAAATAACATGGCCTTATGATGCTAACCTGCATGCTTAAGCGAGATCCGGGTCAGGAGCCCTATCATTATAAAAAAATTCAACCCGATCTTACCCTGAAAGCTTTTCATGCGTGGATATAATTTTCAATTATGAATAAATTTTTCTCCCCGGCTCCCATCTGGCAAAGCACCGGACTGGCAATGATCAGAATCCTGGTGGGCATTTTCATGTTCTATCACGGGCTTGAACTCTTTGAGCCGGCAAAAATGAAAGAATATGCCACCTGGGCACCGACAAAAAATTTCTCTTATCCATTGTTCCTTGCTTATATCGGAAAAATTGCAGAATTGATCGGCGGACTGCTTCTTGGCCTTGGCCTCTATACCCGGCTGGGCATACTTATACTTATCATCCCGATGCTCTATATCGCTTTCCTGATCGGAAGTGGAAAGATCTGGTATGACGATCAGTATCCATTCCTATTCGTGTTGCTGGCAATGGTTTTCTTTTTTAATGGTCCGGGAGCATGGAGTATAGATAAGACCCGGAACAAAAGGAAATGATCTCCAATTGAATTAATTTGGTCTATATGCGCCGACTTATATTTATTCTCAATTTTCTCCTCATAGGCATTGGCCATGGTTATGCGCAGGAACCACCGTTTTCGAGTGATATCCGCGACTTCAGGAAAGAGGACAGTATTCATTATCCGCCCCTTGGGTCCATCCTGTTCGTGGGAAGTTCTTCCTTCACCAAATGGAAGGACGTTCAACAATATTTTCCTGGTTATCCCATCGTCAACCGGGGATTTGGAGGCTCCTCCCTGCCAGACCTCATTCGCTATGCTAACCAGATTATCTTCCCCTATAAACCAAAACAAGTCGTCATTTACTGTGGAGAAAATGATCTTGCAGCTGCTGACACAGTAAGCGCTTCCACAGTATTCAATCGGTTTATAACCTTGTTCGTCATGATCAGGGAAAAAATGCCTGGAGAAAATATTGTATTCATATCCATAAAACCCAGTCCAAGCCGGGCTACCCAAAGGAACAGGCAGGTAGCGGCCAATGAATTGATCGCTGCCTTTCTTGCAAAACAAACCAATGCTTATTATGTAGATGTGGCAAGCCACATGCTTAAACCGGACGGAAAAGCAATACCCACAATTTTTTTGAGTGATAGCCTGCACATGAATGCAAGCGGATATGCGATCTGGCAAAAAGCTATTCTCCCTTACCTGAAAAAATAAATCATCAGATCTCATAAAAAAATATGCCATCATGAAAAAACTCCTGCTGTTGAATTTTAGTATGTTCTTCGCCGTTAGCTTCCTGGCTGCTCAGGATGCCAAAATGAATGCTTTTGTCAGCAACCTAATGGGCAAAATGACCCTGGATGAGAAGATTGGGCAGACCAATCTGGTCACACCCGGAGGTGCTGTCACGGGATCCGTGGTGAGCAAGGACGTGGATGAAAAGATTCGTAAAGGTGGAGTAGGTGGATTATTTGGCATCACCGGCCCCGAAAAAGTGCGAAAGGCACAGGAAATAGCCGTTAACAATACCCGCCTGCATATTCCTCTGATCTTTGGCCTGGATGTTATCCATGGCCACAAGACGATTTTCCCGATTCCATTGGGACTCTCCTGTTCATGGGATACAATTCTTATTGAGAGATCTGCCCGGGTAGCTGCATCCGAAGCCACCGCGGATGGACTGGCATGGGCTTTTTCGCCCATGGTAGATATCGCCCGCGACCCGCGTTGGGGAAGAATTTCAGAAGGCAGCGGAGAAGATGCATTCCTGGGATCAAAGATTGCCCGCGCCATGGTGAAGGGTTATCAGGGAAGAAATCTCGCGGACAATGAATCGGTCATGGCTTGCGTAAAACATTTTGCCCTTTATGGTGGTGCTGAAGCAGGAAGAGACTATAATACGGTTGATATGAGCCGGATCCGCATGTACCAGGAATACCTGCCACCCTATAAGGCTGCCATTGATGCCGGCGTGGGCAGTGTGATGAGTTCATTCAATGAGATTGATGGCGTCCCGGCCACAGCCAACCAATGGCTGCTTACCGATTTGCTCCGCAAACAATGGAAATTCACGGGCCTCGTGGTATCAGATTATACAGCAGTGAATGAAATGTCCAATCATGGATTGGGTGATCTCCAAACCGTATCCGCGCTTGCCCTCAAAGCGGGTTTGGACATGGATATGGTGGGTGAAGGTTATCTGACTACTTTGAAAAAATCTTTGGATGAGAAGAAGATTACCCTGCAGGAAATTGACAATGCGTGCCGCAAAGTACTGGAAGCAAAATATAAATTGGGTCTCTTCGCAGATCCGTATGGAAGAATGAACGAAGAAAGAGCAAGAAAGGAAATTCTTTCTGAAGAAAACAGGAAAACCGCCCGTGAAGTTGCGGCACATTCATTTGTTCTCCTGAAGAATGAATCGCAGGCCCTGCCTTTGAAAAAATCCGGAACCATCGCGGTCGTTGGTCCGCTGGCAGACAGCAAGCGAAACATGCTGGGCACCTGGAGCGTATCGGGTGACTGGCAAAAATCAATTCCGGTGATAGAAGGTATTAAGAATGTTGGCGGTTCCAATGTGAATGTGCTTTATGCAAAAGGAGCAAATCTTTCAGATGACTCTGCTTTTGCTATGCGTGTGAACGTTTTTGGAGTGGAGATTGACATTGATAAGCGACCTGCAGAAGAAATGCTTAGAGAAGCGCTCGATGTCGCATCAAAAGCGGATGTGGTTTTGGCCGTGATGGGCGAAGCTGCTGACATGACCGGCGAATCTTCCAGCAGATCTGATATTGGATTGCCGGAAAGCCAGCTTCATTTATTGAAGGAATTGGAAAAGACGGGAAAGCCAGTGGTGCTCGTGCTCTTTACTGGCAGGCCGCTTACACTGGAATGGGAAAACAAACATGTGCAGTCCATCCTCGACGTTTGGTTCGGTGGAACAGAAGCCGGAAATGCCATTGCAGATGTACTCTTTGGAAATTACAATCCTTCAGGAAAGCTTTCAGTGAGTTTTCCAAGGAATACAGGCCAGATTCCCATTTATTATAACCATAAAAATACCGGCCGCCCATTTGACGGAACAGGCTGGCCAAAATTCAAGTCTAATTACCTGGATGTTTCCAATGAACCGCTCTATCCTTTCGGATTTGGTTTGAGCTATACCCAGTTTTCCTATGGGGAAGTCAGTCTGAGCAGCAAATCCTTCCGGCCCGGCGGCAAGTTGGAAGCTAGGGTAACGGTAACCAATACCGGAAATTTCGACGGCGAAGAAACGGTACAACTCTATACACGTGACCTGGTGGGCAGCATTGCCCGGCCGGTGAAAGAATTGAAAGGATTCCAGAAAATATTTTTGAAGAAGGGAGAATCGAAGGAAATTATGTTTACCCTGACTGCGGACGACCTAAGATTTTACAATAGCGACTTGAAATATGTCTATGAGCCCGGAGATTTTAAAGTCTTCATCGGGGGCAATTCGCAGCAGGTGAAGGAAGCTGCATTTACTTTATTGAAATGAAAGCGGTTTCGTCCTATATAAATCCGAGAATTGAAAATATCCGCAATATCATTTTCGATCTGGGCGGAGTCATCATTAATCTTGACAATAAGTTGACTGAAAAAGCCTTTTCAGCCTTGGGCGCGAAGGCATTTTCCTCCTATTTCGGGCATGGATTTGCCGCATCCTTCTTCGCCGATTATGAAGTAGGCAAAATTTCGGATCAGGAATTCGTCCAAGCAATGAAGCAGATGCTTGGAAGGGAAATTCCTGACCAAACCATCATAGATGCCTGGAATGCCTTGTTGCTGGACTTCCCTCCGGCAAATATTGAATTGCTGGGTAAACTAAAAGACAGTTATCGTTTATTTCTGTTCAGCAATACCAATTCCCTGCATCTTGAAGCATTAAGAACAATTTTCGAAAGTCAATTTCCGGCGCAATCTCTTGACAACTTTTTTGAAAAAGCTTATTATTCGCATATACTGCGCATGCGCAAGCCCGATAGGGAGTCTTTTGAATATATTATCCGGGAGAATGGACTGGACCCTTCATCCACCCTGTTTGTGGATGATGCATTAATCAATGTGGAAGGCGCAAATGCTGCTGGATTGCAGGGCTATTTTCTGAGCCAGGGCAAAAGCATTGTGGAAATAGACTGGGGACTAAGATAAATTTTCAATTAGAAAATCCTAAATCGCAGATCAATCCCTGATTTCCTCAAATTCAATATATTCTCCAACTCTGCTTTTCGGTTTTTGTGCAGAAGAAGATTCCTCCGGCTTCTTCTGAAAAGCCTCAGCTTTCCTATGCATCTGGTCCTGCATGTCCTTGAACTGGTTCCTCACCGTTTTGGTCGTTTTAAATACAGGTACAATCAGTTCAAATACCAGGCGGTATAGAAGATAAAATACGATTCCGAGAAAAAATATGCGTGCCATTTAAATTCGAAATTATAGCAAAGTAAATCAAGGATATGTTAAACCATTGGGCTATTCCTTAGAGGATTTCTTCGAGAATTTCCTGTCCAGGAATTCAACCCCAGCAGCAATTTTGTCAAACAAGGTGTCGGTCAGTTTGTTTACTGTGTTCCGGAATTGCCTGTTCTCCATAAAAACCTCCAGAACGGTTCCTGTGATCCCTGCCCGGGCCAGAAAAGAAGGGAGCAGGGACTTAATGGCCAGGGTTTTAAAATTGTCCTGCAAGTATTCCAGCTTCCCATCCAATTGTGATTCCAATTGCCTGGATCGCTTTTTCAGGCGCTCAATTTTTTGATCAAGTAATTGAAGTTCATCAGGTTTCTTATCCATAGCTTCTGGGTTGATATTTTCTATTCTGATTCTGTTTCCCCGGGGTCATCCAAAGCGCTGCGAATAATGGATTGCATGATGGGTCGGATGAATAAATCGTTTCTGAATAAGGCAAGCAAGGCAAAAATCACAAGAAAAATGAGCGTGGTCAGGCCAAAACCCATAGTATAGCTATTGGTCAGGGAGGATAGCCAGCAACCCAATACAATACCCGAAAAAATGAGGATTAGAAAAAGAAGGAAGAGAGAAATGATTACCCAAATCAAAAATCCGGCTGATTTGGATGCAATTCTAACTCCTTGGAGACGAAAGATTTCCATCCTCGTATCCAGGTATTCCCTGATGATTGGCTTGGTTTCCTGGATTAAGGAGCCCAGATTCTCCGATTGGCTCATGGCTTAAGTTTCATTAAAATTACTCGGTTTATTTCAAAAGCGTAGTTCATTTTCGATCTGTTTGGAATTATTTAGATAATTACCTTAATTTTGTCAGAGTAAAAGAAGCAACAGAAGGGAACGAAGTCGTTCCCTTCCTCTTTTTATGGACAGTGGAAATATTTTGCAGCAGATTGAATCCATGGTCTCGGGCATCCTGAGTCCGGAGCCGGCTTATTTTCTGGTGGAAGCAAGAATAAAACCGACGAATAATATTAAGATCTTTCTTGATGGTGACCAGGGCATCACCATTGAAAAATGTGTTCAGTTCAATCGTGCATTGTACAAGAAAATTGAAGAGGCGAATTTTTTCCCTGCCGGAGATTTTTCTCTGGAAGTCTCTTCTCCAGGGCTGGATGAGCCGCTGAAATTATATCGTCAATACAGAAAGAATATTGGGCGGCCGATTGAACTGATGCTGACGGATGGAACAAGAAAAGAAGGCAAGCTGCTCGAGGTCACGGAAGATGGTATCATTGTAGAAGAGTCGGCTGTCAAAAAGAATCCGCACGGGAAAATGGTGAAGAATCCCGTCTTGATGAGTCATTCTTATTTATTTAATAATATAAAATCAACCAAAATTCAGGTAGTTTTCTAACCGTCCGGGTTCTGCCCGGCGCTAAATCTAACGTGTTATGGCAAGTATTAACTTGATCGAGGCTTTCCAGGATTTCAAAGAAGCCGAAAACATTGACCGCCCTACGATGATGAAAGTAGTGGAGGACGTATTTAAGACACTGCTCAGGAAAAAATATGGCAGTGATGAAAATTTTGATGTGATCGTAAATGCGGAAAAAGGCGATTTGGAAATCGTTCGTCGCAGGACAATTGTAGAAAATGGGTCGGTCAATGATCCGCTTGCCGAAATTGCCTACAGTGATGCCATAAAGATCGAACCGGACTATGAAGTGGGAGAAGAACTCTATGAAGAAATTGAGATCCTCGATTTTGGCAGGCGTGCAATCCTGGCAGCCAAGCAAACCCTTGCCAGCAGAATTGGAGACCTGAAGAAAAATGTACTTGTAAAGAAATACAGCGAGCGTGTAGGTGAAATCATCAGCGCGGAAGTATACCAGGTTTGGAAAAAAGAAATTCTCCTGCTGGATGAAGAAGGCAGTGAATTGATTCTCCCAAAATCTGAACAGATACCGCAGGATTATTTTAAGAAAGGCGAATCCATCCGGGCGGTAGTGAAAAAAGTGGACATGAAAAACAATTCCCCGGTCATTATCCTGTCGAGGACAAGTCCATCTTTCCTTGCCAAGCTACTGGAAATTGAAGTGCCTGAAATTTTTGATGGCCTGATCGTCATTAAAAAAATCGTCCGCGAACCAGGTGAAAGAGCAAAAGTGGCTGTAGAATCCTACGATGACAGGATCGATCCGGTGGGTGCCTGCGTGGGGATGAAAGGTAGCCGAATTCATGGCATCGTGAGGGAACTAAAAAATGAAAACATTGATGTGATCAACTGGACTGCCAATACCCAGCTCCTCATTCAAAGATCATTGACACCGTCGAAAATAACCAGTATGGACATAGACAGCGAAAAGCTGCATGCGAATGTCTTCCTGAAGCCGGACCAGGTATCACTTGCCATTGGCCGCAAAGGGGTCAATATCAAATTAGCACAGGAATTGACCGGTTATTCGATCGATGTTTTCCGTGATAATGAAGGTGAATCTGAAGAATATGATATCGATCTGGAAGAATTCAGCGATGAAATCGAAACCTGGGTGATTGACGAATTAAAGCGGATCGGTTGCGATACGGCCCATAGCGTATTGAACCTGACTACAGAAGAATTGGAAAGGCGAACGGATCTTGAAAAAGAGACCATTGAAGATGTGCGAAGAATTTTGAAAGAAGAATTTACAAAGGAATAGAGCACAGTTATTGCAGCTAGGATGTAAGAATGCAGGATCTATAACAGCATCGGAAAAAATAACAATTCATGGACCTGGTCCATGACGGAGGGATTATAAAAATATATGACAGATTCAACAACACCGCGATTAATGGCAGCGGCCAAGGAATTCAATATTGGCAAGGATACCTTGGTGGATTTCCTGATAGGCAAAGGTTTTAGCAAAGATGACCTGAAGCCTACTTCCAAGTTATCGGAAGATATGTACCGTGCCCTGCAATTGGAATTTCAGGGGGACAAGGTTGCCAAAATCAAGAGCGACCAGATCGACTTGCCGAAAGGAAGTGTCGAGGCCAAGAAGAAAAAAGAAGAGGAAGCGGTCATTTTTAAGAAAGAGATCAAGAAAGTTGCAAAAGAAGAGCCTGTCATTGTGGAATTGCCTAAGATTTCTGTAATTGAAGAAAAAAAGAAGGAACCGGAATTGGTCAAGATGGATATCCCGGATATCGAAGGGCCCAAGGTCCTGGATAAAATAGATCTCTCATCAATAGATTCTTCCACCAGACCAAAGAAAGGCATTAAGAAAAAACCAGGCAAGGAATCAGAAGTGGAGGCCGGCGGTGAAAAATCAGCAGAGGAAGTTGAAAATGGGCCTGGCCAGCTTACTGAGCCAGCGGAAAGAAATGGTGAGACAGATGATAAGAACATCGAGAATATCAGGGCAGAAAAGATTGAAGGCCCGAAAATTCTTGGCAAGATAGACCTCCCGGTGGAAGGGGATTCGAGGCCCAAGCAGGCTGAAGAAAAAAGGAAACGGAAACGGATACCGATCGAGAAAAAAGATTTACGTCACCCGGGAACCGAAGGGTTTCAGCGGGAAAATAAACCGCCAGGTGACAGACCGGGCGGTGGCGGACGTTTCCCCATCAGGAGGGCCGATAACCGGGGACCCGGAGGGGGAGGAAATCGACGCCCGGATCCCAGGACGCCTAGAGAAGTCAAAGAAATTGATAAGAAAGAAATCCAGGAAAAAATCCGGCAGACCCAGGCCAAACTGGCCGGCACGGGTGGGCGCGGAAAGAGCCTGAAAGCGAAATACCGCCGCGCAAAGCGCGAGGAAGCAGCTGAACAAACAGGCGCAGAAGAGGTCACATCGAATAAACTGCAGGTAACCGAATTCGTTAGTGTGAGTGAACTGGCCAACCTGCTTGACATCAGTTATGCCGATGTAATCAGCAAATGTATGAGCCTCGGCATGATGGTATCCATCAACCAGAGGCTGGAAGCGGATGTCATCGAATTGGTAGCCGGTGAATTCGGATACACTGTTGAATTCATTGGGGTGGATGACGCTGCAGAAATGGAAGAGGAAGAAGAAGCAGAAGATGAAGAATACCTTGAGCCGCGTTCACCTGTGGTGACTATCATGGGACATGTTGACCATGGTAAGACATCATTGCTGGATTATATTCGAAGCGCCAATGTGGTTGCAGGAGAAGCCGGGGGAATTACCCAACACATCGGGGCCTACCAGGTGACCACGGCCAATGGTAAAAAAATTACCTTTCTTGATACGCCGGGCCATGAGGCTTTTACGGCTATGCGTGCCCGTGGTGCCAAAGCTGCGGATATCGCAGTGATTGTGATCGCAGCAGACGATGCCATCATGCCCCAGACCAAGGAAGCCATTTCGCACGCCCAGGCTGCCGGACTCCCTATGGTTTTTGCTATCAACAAAGTGGATAAAGAAGGATCCAATCCGGAAAAGATAAAGGAACAATTGGCCGGTTTGAACCTGCTGGTAGAAGATTGGGGAGGAAAATACCAGTCACAGGAAATCTCTGCAAAAAAAGGAATGAATATAGATTTGCTCCTGGAAAAAATTCTGCTGGAGGCGGAAATCCTTGACCTTAAATCCAATCCACACAGGGAAGCAACAGGCACAATCATTGAAGCATCGCTCGATAAGGGTCGCGGATATGTCGCTACTGTGCTTGTGCAGGGCGGGACCCTCAATATGGGTGATATCGTGGTTTCCGGCCAATTCTTTGGCAGGGCAAAAGCCATGTTCAATGAAAGAAATAAGAAAATTGATGATGCTCCTCCATCTACACCCGTCCTATTGCTCGGGTTAAATGGAGCACCGCAGGCTGGAGAAAAGTTCAAAGTTTATGAAGATGAAAGCGAAGCCAAAGAGACAGCCAATAAGAGAGCGCAGATCCTGCGCGAACAGGGCATCCGAACCAAAAAACATATCACACTCGATGAAATCGGCCGCAGGTTGGCATTGGGTAATTTCAAAGAACTGAATCTGATCATCAAAGGAGATGTGGATGGCTCTGTGGAAGCACTCAGTGATTCTCTGCAGAAATTATCGACCGAAGAAATTGCTGTGCATATCGTACATAAAGCGGTTGGGGCGATTACGGAAAGTGACGTCCTCCTGGCCACAGCATCAGACGCTGTCATCGTAGGATTCAACGTGCGTCCTTCACTCCAGGCTTCCAGGCTTGCAGAAAATGAGGGCGTGGAAATAAAGACCTATAGCATCATCTACAATGTCATCGAAGAAATCAAGAGTGCCATGGAAGGGATGCTTGAACCCAAGATCCAGGAAAAAGTGGTGGCCAATGTGGAAGTGCGCAATGTGTTCAAATTTGATAAGGCCACTGTCGCGGGTTGTTATGTGCTGGATGGCAAGATCTTCCGGAATGCAAAAGTCAGATTGGTTAGGGAGGGCATCGTGATATATCCAACAGGTGAAGGCGCTACTGCTGAGCTGGCTTCGTTGAAAAGGTTCAAGGATGACGTGAAGGAAGTCCCTTCAGGTATGGAATGCGGACTTGTGATCAAGAACTATAACGATATCAAGGTCGGAGATATCGTGGAAGCCTATGAGGAAGAGGAAGTGAAGAGAACCCTTAGTTAATGGCCCAATGCATTGATTTCTAGGTAAGCTTTTGTTAAATCCACTTTTGAATAGGCATTAAAGAGAGGATGAAATTATTTTTGGGGTTCAAACATGCCGGACATGAAGAAATTACTATTGGCGGCCTTTTTTCTCAGCATATGTTTGATTTCTTTTTCACAACAAAAAATTGTGGCCGATAAGATTTCAGGGATCGTGGGTGATAAGATCATTTTGAAATCCGAAATTATCATAGCCAATGAAGACATCAAGCGGCAGGGCGGCCAGACCGTAGATGAATGCCAGATCCTTGACCAGATGCTGACCCAGAAAGCCCTGATCATGCAGGCAGAAAAAGATTCAATTGTTGTAACAGATGAAGAAGTTGAGGCAGTGATTGACACGCGCTTGCGGTATTTTATTTCCCAATATGGAAGCAAGGAAGCCCTGGAGCAAATTTCCGGCCGTTCCATTTTTCAGTTGAAAGATGATTTTCGTCAGCCCATCCGGGAACAGAAGCTGGCGGATGGCATGAGAAACAAAGTGGTTGAAGGCATTAGGATCACACCCACCGAAGTCAAAGAATATTTTGACAAAATTCCCAAAGATAAACTGCTGGTTTACGAATCAGAATTGCAAATAGGACAGATTGTTGTCTATCCAAAAGCAAGTCGGGATATTGAATTATTGGTCATTGATGAATTAAATGGATTTAAGCGCCAGGTGGAAGCAGGTCAGAAGAAATTCGAAACCCTGGCAGCATTGTATTCTGAAGATCCGGGCAGCAAGGACAAAAAAGGCATTTACCAAATCAACCGCAACGACAAACAATGGGATCCGAATTGGTTCGCAGCCTGCTGGAGATTAAAAGAAGGCCAGATTTCTCCTGTGGTAAAATCATCTGCCGGATACCATATCATCATGATGGTCAGCCGTTCCGGAGATGATGCCATTGTCAGCCATATTTTGAGGATGCCCCAGGTAACTCCTACTGAAGTCAATGAGTCAATCGCCAAACTGGATTCCGTCAGGGACAAATTGATTGCAGGCCAGATGGGTTTTGGAGAAGCGGTTGCGAAATACAGTGATGACCCCAGCGCTAAATTTACTGCCGGCCGTCTAATGGGAAGGGATGGTTCAACTTACCTGACGATCTCAGACCTTGACAAGGATATGGTTCTCCTGTTAAAGAATTCCAGTCTAAAGCCGGGTGAATATTCCAAACCCACCCCGTTCACCGACGAGAGAGGGAAAAAAGGGGTTCGTATCGTAGAGATGATTTCAAAATCTGAACCGCATGTTGAGAACCTGAAAGACGACTATAACCGAATCGCTCAAAGAGCCCTCGAAGAAAAAAAGAGTATGGCCCTTCAAAAATGGTTTATTGGAAAAATCCCCACATATTATATCCTGATTGATGACGAATTCAAGAACTGCAGCACCTTATCGAAATGGCAGAAATCCGCATCAACTGTCAGCAATAATTAGCAGTTCCCCATTTGATGAAACTCGGCACATACAGGAATACACTTATCCGCTTTTTTGATAATTACCCATAAATTTGGTCTGAGTTAAGTAGTTAATACTATTCGAATAGGAATTAACCCGTAGCGTGCACAATGAGAAGCCATATAAAGAAATCTGAACCGTTCATTCAAGCCCCCCAGGTATTCTGTCATCGCGGAAAAATTGTGGTACCTGAAATATTAGTTGAAAAAAAATCCGGATCAGGAAATTTTTACAGTTCCATTTGGCGATATCTTTTATTTCCAAAAATAAATAATTCATTTTCTTCTTTCTATCCTGTCGGTTGGGAAAAATTTCAAAACGGCGCTTCCCAATCAAAATCAGTATCATTTAATGTACCGGCGCAAAATTACCGGTGCTTTGAAACCACCCTAACGTATACCCATAGTCGAATAAATCGGCCGCCAGGAGCGAACAGAAAATACGGGAAACGGGATGGTGCAGGCATCGAAAGGAACAAAATGAGTTTTGATTCGTACAGGATAATAAATTCTGTTTCAGTGACAAATTTTCCGGTCTGGGAAAAAGCCGGGGTGTCCGCTGCTTTTCCTGAGGCCAAAAAAGATTATATTAGGACCGATACGGGTAAGCAGCCAGGGTCGCTCCTTTGGATAAATCAGGACGCTTCCGTTTCACGCAAGACCATGGATCCTATGGACAGGCCCATGACATCTCATAAAAAACCGATGATTTCCTTTGAAAAAAATCACATGTATATTGGCTCAGGGCAAGGCCGTCTGTCCGGTTGGCAGGCTCTGAGCTTAGGTTCCGCAGTAGGTGCGCGGTATTATACCTTCCGCGTTTGGTCACGCCTAGGGCGGGATTCGACTATGTTTTTTGCTCCACTTCGTTTGCAAAAAACAAGTCCCACGAATATTTCGGCTGAAGGTTTTTTTTCAAACCCTGGCCCCGAAATGATTTTCTTGTTTTCTTCAGGAATGCGTTCTGCGTCTAAAGGGGAACAGTTATAGTTTCCGGGAATCATTCCTCGTATAAGCCTTATCATATGAACAGGGTGGACAATACCTGCGTTTTTATGAATTCGTATCTATAAACCTAAAAATCACGCATGAAAAAGATCAGTATATTGATTGCGGATGACCACAAGCTGATTAGGGAGACCTGGGCTTATATTCTAAACAGTGATCCGAGATTTGAAGTCATCGCGACTTGTGGCAATGCCGAGGAAGCCATTGAAATTGCAAAAACAAAACTTCCGGATGTGATCCTTATGGATATCAACATGACTCCGGTATCCGGACTGGAAGCCACCCAACAAATAAGAAAAATTTTACCGACGGCCAAAATTATTGGAGTATCGATGCACTCGCAGCCTGCTTATGCCCGGAAAATGCTTCAGATCGGCGGCAGAGGATATGTAACGAAGAATTCTTCCAAGCAGGAAATGATACAGGCCATATTGGATGTACACGATGGGAAAAAGTTTATTTGTGAAGAGATCAGGAATATTATTTCGGACCAATTGCTGGAAGAAAAGGAAGGTGCGACAACTACCATTAATGCCCTGACAGAACGTGAGATGCAAATCATTGGACTGATCAAGGAAGGAAACTCTTCAAAGGAAATCGCGATCGGCCTGAACATTTCACTGAAAACAGTGGAAGTACACCGCCATAATATCCTTAAGAAGTTAAAACTCAAGAACTCAGCCTCCCTGGTAAATTTCATAAATACAAGGGCATCCTATATCTGATTTTGACTATATATTCATGCCCCGGTTCTTCTTTGCTGCTGAATATCGAAATATGATGTAACTTCGCGCTTCATTTTTCTCCATGAGCGATGACATCAAACATGAATGCGGCCTCGCATTCATTCGACTCCGGAAGCCATTCTCATTCTATTTGCAGAAATATGGTACTGTGCTATATGGTTTGAACAAACTATACCTGCTCATGGAGAAGCAACATAACCGGGGACAGGACGGAGCAGGTGTTGCCGCAGTAAAACTGGACGTAGAACCCGGGTACCCATTTCTCCATCGCATCCGAAGCAATGCCAATCAGCCCATCGCAGATATATTCTCAAAGATTCATGCAGACCTCAAGGAATTGGAAAAATATCAGCCTGATATTGCAAAACATCCCGGACTGATGAAGGGTCATATTCCCTTTCTGGGTGAATTGCTCCTGGGTCATTTGAGATATGGTACACAGGGAAAAAACAATGTCGAATTCTGCCATCCTTTCATCAAACGCAATACAATGCCCTGTCTCAACCTGGCATTGGCGGGAAATTTCAATCTGGTGAATACGGACGAATTATTTGCCCTGATCAATATTGAGCCGGGAGAATTTCAAAAACAAAGTGATCTGGCAGCAATGATGGAAGTCATTCATCATTTTCTTGTTAAAGCAGAAGAAGCCAGTCCGGCAAATCCCGACACGCTGCATTTTTTGCGCAAAGCCGTTCCACTTTTTGATGGTGGATTCACGGTGGGGGGCCTGCTGGGCAATGGGGATGGTTTTGTATTCAGAGACGCCAATGGAATCCGGCCCGCATATTATTATTTCAATGATGAGGTCATTGTGGCCGCCTCGGAGCGCTCGGCAATCCGTACGGTATTCAATGTAGGAGAAAATGAAGTCCTTGAACTTATGCCTGGTATGGCACTGATCACAAAATCTGATGGACAGGTCAGCGTCGAAAAGATCCTGGAACCAAAAGAGCGGAGGGCATGCAGCTTTGAGCGAATTTATTTTTCGAGGGGGAGTGATGAAAAAATTTACAGGGAGCGCATTGGCCTTGGCTATAACCTGAGCGAACAGATCCTGAACGCCATCAACTACGACCTCAAACACACGATATTTTCCTTTATTCCGAATACAGCAGAAGTGGCCTTCTATGGCCTATGGAAAGGAATGGAGGACTACCTCAAGAAAATCGTGATCCAGCGCATTCTCTCCTGGGGTAAAGATGTTACTGAAGAAAAACTTTCGGAGATGATTAACCGAAAAGTGCGGGTGGAAAAAATTGCCATTAAAGACGTCAAGATGCGGACATTTATTACGGCAGATGTCAGCCGGAATGAAATGGTCCAGCACGTATATGATATTACCTATGGAACAGTGCAGAAAGGAGTGGATACCCTGGTCGTCATCGACGATTCCATTGTCAGAGGCACCACGTTAAGAGAGAGCATCGTCAGAATGCTGTCAAGGCTGGAACCAAAAAAAATCATCGTGGTGTCTTCTGCTCCCCAGATCCGTTATCCCGATTGCTATGGCATTGACATGAGCAAGCTGGGGGATTTTATTGCATTCCGTGCCGCTATTGAGTTGATAAAAGAGCGTGGCAAAGAAGCATGCCTTCAGGAATTATACGATGCGTGCAAAGAACTTAGCCGCACAGGCCAACTGCATTCGGAAAATATGGTGCGACAGGTTTACAAGCCATTTACTACAGATGAAATTTCAGATAAGATCGCACAGCTGATCACCCCGCCTGAAGTCAGGACAAATGTGCAAGTCATCTATCAAACCATTGAATCCCTCCATGCGGCTTGTCCGACAAATACCGGCGACTGGTATTTTACGGGCAACTATCCCACACCCGGGGGGAATAGAGTAGTCAATAAAGCCTTCATGAATTATATGGAGGGAAAGAATATCCGCGGCTACTAAGATTCCATTCCTTCGCGAGCACAACACTGGCAGATTTCTTCGCCTGGTTAAATACCAATTCATTTAAGGTATCGTCATTCATGCACTTGCCAGAAATGAAAAAGCCACCCCAGGAACTAGGATGGCTTTTCTATATATTAACTTATTAGCTTATGACTTTCTTTCGAGCAAATTAAAGAACTGATCGAGTTGCGGCAGGATCACGATACGGGTGCGGCGGTTAGCAGCACGGCCTTCGTTTGAATCATTGGTAGCAACAGGAACAAATTCGCTACGACCTGCAGCAGTAATATGTGCCGGATTCAGACCGTATTCCTTTTGTAGAATCCTTACCACAGATGTAGCGCGTTTTACGCTGAGGTCCCAGTTGTCAACCAATCCGCTTCCGCTCTTGATCTGTTTGTTGTCTGTATGTCCTTCAATCATGAATTCTATATCTGGTTGATTTTTCAATACCTGGGATACTTTGCCCAAAACACTCTTAGCGCCTTTGTTGACAGTATAGCTTCCACTCTTGAAGAGAAGTTTATCAGAAATGTCTATGAATACAACGCCCTTGTCAACCTTGATATTTACATCGCTGTCGGCCATATTCCCGATTGCGCCTTTCAGGTTCATCACCAGTGCAAGGTTCAAAGAATCTTTCCTGGCCATGGCTGCCTGCAGATCCCTGATCTGAGCGTCTTTGCCGCCGATATTTTCCAGTGATTTCTTGATGCTTTCCGCCTGAGTAGCAGATACTACAGACATGTCTTCCAGCTGCCTCAAAGCCTGGGTATTATTTTCCTTCAAGTATGCAATTTGTTTATTGAGGTCTCCCACCTGGCCTTCCAGTGCTGACTTTTGACTGGTAAGAGTCGCAGTCTGATCGTTGCAATTCTTTAATGCGCCTTGCAGCTTCGCATATTCTGCACTCAGTGAGTCAAACCTGGCCTGTGACTTCGCCTGCGCTTCATTGAATTTTTTCTTGCTCACGCAAGAAACAAGCACTAAAGAACAAAGCCCGAAAAGTAAAAAATGTCTAAGCTTCATAAGAATTGTTTTAAGATTGGTTAAAGATGTTTTGTTTTACGTTTGTTAATAAGTTTTAAGAGCCCGCCAATGCGTATAGCAATTGCCATACCAATTCAGGGCGACAAAGATAAGTAGTAAAAAATAAATATGGCTTATCCTAGCTATTTTATTTAATACTGTGCTTCTCCGAACATTTTTATAGGGGGAATAACTTTCAGGTGGGCAAGCATCCGGCTGCGAAACTATAAAAAAAAATAATGCCATTAAAATGATTTTTGGAGATTTTTTCCTTCATCCTAAGTCCGGCACAGCAGGCTGGAATCCTTCCCGGGCGGGAATTTAATCGGTTTCCCTTACTAAACACTTGATTACTATCAAATGAATCAGCCAGATTCCCCGACATTCTGTTTGCCACTCAGTTCCTCTACTAATATTTTCGTAATAGTGTTCTTTTGTAGCTTTTGATCTAACATTCAGGCTAAGCCGAATTTAGAATGCACATGAATTCCTTCCGCATCTGTTGAATCTGGCCGCGGGGTAGTTTAGGAAAATCCGGTTAAGGACCCCGAGTCGTCATCCCAATTCAGAACCTCACGCGCAGCAAAATGGAAGAGGTGGATCCTGGACTCAGGGAAAAAATTTACTACCATAAGGGTATTGACCGGCACAAAAAAAAATCTTCATTTTACTAAGCAGGATCGGCTCCCGCTCCTGCTTAGTTCTTAGTCAGGATTTCTCATGTGAAAAGCCCTGTTCATCCGCAGGGCTTTTTTTAACCCAAAAGAATTAGTTATTTTTTACTAAAAACATTAGTGTTGATAAAATAATTATCCTACCTTTATCGAATCAATACATTTGAACTATAAAAATCACAGTCTATGTCAAACGCAGAAAAACTCAAGGCATTAAAACTTACAATAGATAAAATTGATAAGGACTTTGGCAAGGGAAGTGTCATGATGATGAATGAAAGAAGCCAGGAGCCCATGGAAGTCGTATCCACAGGTTCGATTGGCCTGGATGTTGCCCTGGGTATCGGCGGCCTGCCAAGGGGCCGGGTGGTAGAAATCTACGGACCTGAATCTTCGGGTAAGACAACCATTGCCATCCACGTCATAGCAGAAGCGCAAAAGAAAGGAGGCATGTGTGCAATCATTGACGCAGAGCACGCTTTTGACAGTGCTTACGCAAGGAAATTGGGTGTCGATGTGGACAATTTGCTCATCTCTCAACCGGACTACGGAGAACAAGGTCTGGAAATAGCAGATCGTTTGATCCTTTCCGGCGCGTTGGACGTGGTCGTTATTGATTCTGTGGCCGCACTTGTCCCGAAAGGTGAATTGGAAGGAGAAATGGGTGACAGCAAAATGGGTTTGCAGGCCAGGCTGATGTCTCAGGCCCTGCGCAAATTGACAGCCACTATCAGCAAGACCAATACGATTTGCATATTCATCAACCAGTTAAGGGAAAAGATTGGAGTCATGTTCGGCAATCCTGAAACTACCACTGGTGGTAATGCGCTAAAATTCTATGCTTCAGTTCGACTCGACATACGGCGGATGGCCCAAATTAAGGATGGTGAAGAAGCCGTTGGCAACCGCGTAAAAGTAAAAGTGGTCAAGAACAAAGTAGCCCCGCCTTTCAGGAGTGCTGAATTTGATATTGTTTTTGGCGAAGGGATATCCAAGATGGGTGAGATCGTTGACATGGGTGTAGAATTGGGCATTGTCCAGAAAAGTGGAAGCTGGTTTAGCTACGGGGCGGATAAACTTGGGCAGGGCAGGGATTCGGTGAAGCAATTGCTTCGGGATAACCCAGAACTGGCTACAGAAATTGAAAATAAGATCAGGGAAAAAATAAAAGAGATGCAAACCGTTGCATAATAAAAGAACTGATGGGTTAGTCAGTGGGGTCCCGCATGCCGGGACCTTTTCTTTTTATAGATCAATAAAAATAAAAAAGGGGTCAGAATAGATATTCAACCCCGATTTAAAATCCAATATCCTATGAAAAACCGAGGTAAAGATACTGGTAAGGATTCAATTCTGCAATATATCTCCGAAGTATAATTTATTGGCCGTAAGTAAAGCGGGACACTCAGTTTTTCAGGAGCTGGGCCGATATCACCCTGTTGCTTTCTTTATCGGCAACCCTGAGCACATAATTGCCTTTTTCCAATGAGGAGAGATTGATCACCTGGAGGCCTGATGACAATTGCTTATTCAATCTAACCGTTCCCACCCCATCAAGCACTTCGACATCAATGGCATGGGCGGATCTGACGATAAGCAGCTTGTCAGTCGGATTGGGATAAAATTTGAATTCAAAATCGCCGGAAACTCTTACCGGCAGCGTATTTGAGTAGATAAAATTTCCAACTTTGTCGACCCACTTGATGCGGTAAAAATAAGTTCCGCCATTGGGTGCATTGCTCATCATTTCATAATTGCTGATCGTATCCGTAATTTTTAGCACACTCACTGTTTCATAGCGGATTTGATCATTGCTTCTTTCTATTATATAATATTCTCCCTCTGCTATGAAGACAGTCTTCCATTGAATCTTTACGGTATTGCTTTTTGTAAGTGAGACTGAAAATTCGCTGAAGAAGTGGCTGGATTCAGGAAACTCATGGTCACTATTTCCGAGGCCCTGCACAGGCATTTGTGCAAAACATACACTTGAACAGAGGATGGCTATACAAATAAGCCAGTTGGATTTGGTCATACAACTTAATGGGAGGTAAGCGAATGTTCTTTGCAAACAAAATACGTGCCGAATGTGGACAAGTTGTGGAAAAGCTGGAGATTTCACATAATCTTCCGCTTTCTCCAATTCAAAAAGGGATTACCTTTTGGAAATACAGTGATCCAAGGTATGAGCTTCAAAGCAAGTGTTGCACTTCAAGCAAGCAGCTAGCAAAGAGGCATTATGCCTTTCGCCTTCGGTCCGCCTCAGGCGGATTCGATTAATCAATTTGCAATCGCTTGATGCAATTGCAAAATGCAGGTCTCACTAATAAAATAGAAACCAACATGCGAATCCATAAGATGGCCCCACGCAAAAGGATTGCGATGGTAGCTCATGACAATAAAAAGAAGGAACTGATCGAATGGGCTATATACAATAAGACTGCCCTCGCCAGGCATCGCCTCTACGGCACTGGCACAACGGGAAAACTGCTTGAAGAAGCACTAGATCAATCAGTGACCCGCTATCTGAGCGGACCGCTTGGAGGTGATCAGCAAATAGGCGCCCGGATCGCGGAAGGCAAAATCGATGTGCTCATCTTTTTCTGGGACCCCATGGAGGCCCAGCCCCATGATCCAGATATCAAAGCATTGCTTAGGCTCGGCGTAGTCTGGAATATCCCGATTGCCTGCGACCGGGCAACGGCGGATTTCATGCTGACTTCACCATTAATGTATGAGGACTATGAAGTTGTTTTGCCTGACTATACTTCTTATCTAAAGCGTCAGGCCAAATGAAGGTGGATCTCCATACCTGGAAAAAGGATTACATTCCTTTGCTTGTCGTTCAAGCAAACAATGCAAAGCTGGCGGCTACCATGCAGGATTCCTTTCCATGTCCATATACTTTGGCCGATGCTGAATATTGGATCCATTCCAATCTCCTCATAGATCCGCCAATCAATTTTGCAGTATTTGCAGAAGAACAATTTGCCGGAGGCGCAGGCTTTGTCCTAAGGAAAGACATTCACAGAAAATCGGTTATTGGCTGGGTGAGTCTTTTTGGGGTAAGGGAATTGGTAGCCTTGTCATCGCAGCATTGGTCAGGCATATTTTTTCACTTTACGATGTTCACAAAATCTTTGCGGAAGTGTTTTCCAACAATCCAGCCTCTATGCGCGCGCTGGAGAAAAACGGATTCATTCTGGAAGCCATTATGAAAAAAGCCATTTATAAAAACAATCAATTCCTGGATGCATATCTCTGGGCTATGTTCAGAGACCCTGCTTTCGTCAAACGATCCGATTAGTACGTTCAAATCTCCTTTCTATATCTTCCTGTTAACTCATCTGAGAAAATTTATCGGTAACTTTACCGGCCTGCAAAAAACCTTTCATGCTATTCTCCCTTCGATCACCTTATCAGCCTGCAGGCGACCAGCCGGAAGCCATCAGCCAATTGGTGGAAGGCATCCGGTCGGGAGAAAAATACCAAACATTGCTCGGTGTGACCGGCTCGGGAAAAACTTTCACTATTGCCAATGCAATTCAGCAGGTCCAGAAACCAACTTTGGTTTTGACGCACAATAAAACTTTGGTGGCCCAGCTTTATGGTGAATTCAAACAATTCTTCCCGGAAAATGCGGTCGGATATTTTGTTTCGTACTATGATTATTACCAACCGGAGGCTTATATGCCGGTGAGCAATACTTATATTGAAAAGGATCTTTCCATCAATGAAGAACTAGACAAACTCAGGTTGCAGGCAACCACGCAACTCCTGAGCGGGCGGAGGGATATCATTGTTGTCGCTTCCGTAAGTTGTATTTATGGTATCGGTAACCCTGCTGAATTTGAAAATGGAATCATAAGAATCAATGAAGGCCAGACCATTTCCAGGCAGGGCTTTCTTCACTCTCTCGTAAATTCTTTATATAACCGGAGCCAGGGTGAATTTGGTCGCGGCACATTCAGGGTGAGTGGGGATACTGTAGACATCAACCTTCCTTATCTGGACTTCGGATACAGGATCAGTTTTTTTGGAGATCAGATTGAAGAGATTGAAAGTTTTGACACCAGGACCGGAAAGCGAATCGTCCGGATGGACAATGCGGCCGTTTTCCCAGCAAACCTCTACCTCGCACCAAAGGATATGATGCACCAGATCTTGTCTGAGATCCAGGATGAAATGAGTGCGCAGGTTTCTTATTTTAAAAATGCAGGAAAATATATCGAGGCCCAGAGACTTAGCGAAAGGGTGAATTATGATGTCGAGATGATGCGGGAGCTGGGTTACTGTAATGGAGTCGAGAACTATTCAAGATTCTTTGACAGAAGGCAGCCGGGGACCAGGCCTTTCTGCTTGCTCGACTATTTTCCAAAGGATTTTTTATGTGTATTGGATGAGAGCCATCAAACCATTCCCCAGGTGAGCGGAATGTATGGGGGCGACAGAAGCCGAAAGCTGGTGTTGGTAGATTATGGCTTCCGCCTGCCTTCTGCTCTTGATAACCGTCCCCTGAATTTTCATGAGTTCGAATCCATGCTTGACCAGGTGATCTTCGTTTCTGCCACACCGGGAGATTTTGAATTGGAAAGAACAGGTGGCGTAGTGGTGGAGCAGGTTGTCAGGCCCACAGGTTTATTGGATCCTCCGATTGAAATCCGCCCAAGCCTCAACCAAATCGATGACTTGCTCGACGAAATTGATAAACGAATCCGCAAAGGTGACCGGGTGCTTGTGACCACCCTGACCAAACGCATGGCCGAGGAATTGGATAAATATCTTCACCGGATCAATATAAAATCAAAATACATCCACAGCGAAGTAGATACCCTCGAGCGAGTGGAGATTCTTCGTCAACTTCGGTTGGGTGAGATCGATGTTTTGGTAGGCGTTAATTTATTGCGGGAGGGCCTTGACCTACCAGAGGTTTCCCTGGTGGCCATCCTGGACGCAGATAAGGAAGGGTTTCTCCGAAATGAAATGTCATTGACACAAACCGCTGGAAGAGCCGCCAGAAATGTGGATGGATTGGTCATTTTTTATGCAGATACGATCACAGAAAGTATGCAGCGCACTTTGGATGAAACCCAGCGCAGGCGTGAAAAGCAAATCGCTTTCAATATTGTTCACGGGATTACGCCGGCGACAGTCATCAAATCCAGGGAACAGGTTTTCGCCCAGACTTCTGTTTTGGACATCAAAGGATATGATCCCAAAAATCCACATGCTGTAGCACCTGATGGCGAATTGGTCAACATTGCGGCCGAAGAACAGGAAGAATACACGACCATCCCGCAACTTGAAAAAGCCATCACCAGGATCAAAAAGGAAATGGAAAGGGCCGCCCGTGACCTTGATTTTATGGAAGCCGCAAGACTTCGTGATGATATGTTTTTGATGCAAAAAAAACTGGCCGAAATGAAAAGCTAACGGTGTGGCCAATTGTCCAAAAGCGCAAATGACTGGCTGCCCACCTGCAGCCATCCAATGAATAAATTTGTTTATGAAGAAAAAATTATTCCTCCTGGATGCCCTTGCACTCATATTCAGGGCATATTATGCACTGATAAGAAATCCACGCATAACGTCTAAGGGTAAAAATACAAACGCTCAGTTTGGTTTCGTTAATACCCTGCTTGAACTGATCAATAACCAGAAGCCATCTCATATGGCAGTCTGTTTTGATACGCATGCCCCAACAGAAAGGCATACCGACTTTGCGGATTATAAGGCGAACCGGCAGGAAGCACCGGAAGATTTGCTGATCGCGATCCCGGATATCAAGAAGATCATCAACGCATTTAACATTCCCGTCATGGAACTGGATGGTTATGAAGCCGACGACGTCATTGGCACGTTAAGCCAGCAGGCCGCAAAGGCGGGCTATGAAGTGTATATGGTCACGCCGGATAAAGACTATGGCCAATTGGTTACAGAGCAAATCAAGATCTACAAGCCAGGGTATCAGGGTGGCGAGGTGGAAATTCTCGGTCCTGATGAGGTTATTTCCAAATGGAATATCAAATCCGTGTCGCAGGTCATTGATATTTTAGGATTGATGGGAGATGCGGTGGACAATATACCGGGTATACCCGGAGTAGGCGAAAAAACGGCCGCCAAATTGCTGGCGGAATATGACACGCTTGAAAATGTAGTTTCCAATGCAGAGAAAATAAAAGGAGCATTGGGAGAGAAAGTGAAGAATGGAAAGGACCTTGCCATCATGAGCAAGAAGCTGGCTACGATAATAACCAATGTGCCAGTCGCCTTTCATGAAGAAGATTTCAGGTTAAAGGATTGGAACCGGGAAGCCCTGAAGCAGGTATTTGCTGAACTGGAATTCAGAACCATCGCCAAAAGAGTACTCGGAGAAGAAATTTTAACAGCAAATGGAGAAAAGGCAGTTCCCTCCGGAGTGCAACAGGACCTTTTCGGGAATGTTGTCGAGGCCAAACAGCAGGATGCAGAAAAACAGGATGAAGATGATGTAGAAGAACAAGGACTCCGGGTAACCAAGAGTATTCACAATACGCCTCACGAATATTTTGCGGTCAACGATGAACAGGAAATTAAAAACCTTGTTGCGGAATTGCAGGCCAAAGCGGAGATCTGTTTTGATACTGAAACAACAGGGATTGATCCAAATGATGCTGAACTCGTGGGGTTGAGCTTCGCTGTTAAACCCGGTCAGGCATATTATGTTCCCTGTCCTGCTGACCAGGAGAAAACAAAAAAGGTTCTACAACATTTTTCCACTTTGTTTGCTGATCCGGGCAAAACCTGGATAGGGCAGAATATCAAATTTGACATGCTCATGTTGAAATGGTATGGCTATGAGTTAAAGGGAAAAATATTCGATACCATGCTGGCGCATTATGTCATCGAGCCGGATGGCAAAAGAAGCATGGACCTGCTGAGTGCCCAATACCTCAGCTATGAACCTGTCCACATCGAAGAACTGATCGGCAAGAAAGGGAAATCCCAGGGAAACATGCGCGACGTCGAATTGGAAAAAATTAAAGAATATGCTGCAGAAGATGCCGATATCACCCTGCAGTTAAAACAAGTTTTCGTTCCTCAATTAAAAGCCAAAGAAGTTGAAAAAGTCTTTAATGAAGTGGAAAATCCACTTGTAAAAGTTTTGTGCGATATGGAATTTGAAGGCATCCGGATTGACGAGGATTTTCTTAAAGAGTATTCCAAGCAACTGGACAATGATGCAAAACAGGCGGAAGAAAGCGTGTATAAACAGGCAGGAGTGAGATTCAATCTTTCTTCTCCAAAACAACTGGGTGAAGTATTATTTGAAAAGCTGAAACTGGATCCCAAAGCAAAGAAGACGAAGACCGGGCAATATGCCACGGGCGAAGATGTATTGGTTAAGCTTGCCCATCAAAGTAAGATCGTAGATGATATCCTTGCTTACCGGGAATTGAGTAAACTGAAATCCACTTATGTGGACGCACTCCCGGTCATGATTAACCGTAAAACGGGAAGAGTGCACACTTCCTACGCGCAGGCGGTAGCAGTGACAGGAAGGTTGTCCAGCAATAATCCAAACCTCCAGAACATACCCGTCAGAACAGAGCGGGGCCGGGAAATCAGAAAAGCATTTATACCAAGGGATAAGAACTTTGTCCTGCTTTCAGCCGATTATTCCCAAATTGAATTGCGCATTGTAGCCGCCATCAGCGGAGATCCGAATATGTGTGACGCATTCAAACATGGAAAAGATATTCATACCGCTACTGCAGCAAAGGTTTTCAATGTGGCAGAACAGCAGGTCACCAAGGAAATGCGATACAGGGCAAAGAGTGTAAATTTTGGAATCATATACGGTCAGGGGGCATTTGGACTGGCAGATAACCTGGGGATTAGCCGGACGGAAGCCAAAGAAATTATCGACAATTATAAAAAGCAATTTGCCAACATCCAGAAATACATGGATGATACCATCAATTTTGCCCGTGAACATGGATATGTACAAACCCTGATGGGCAGGAAAAGATGGCTAAGAGATATTAATTCATCCAATTTTACTGTGAGGGGATTTGCTGAGCGAAATGCCATTAATTCTCCAATCCAGGGCACAGCGGCAGATATGATCAAGTTAGCCATGATAAGAATTCATGACGAGTTCAATCAGCGCAAGCTTAAGTCAAAGATGCTCTTACAGGTCCATGATGAACTGGTTTTTGATGCGCATAAGGAGGAGGTGGAGTCAATAAAGCCTCTTATTATCGAATGCATGAAGAACGCCCTGATCCTGCCCAACAAAGTGCCCGCAGAAGCCGAGGTTGGTAGCGGAATCAATTGGCTAGAAGCACATTAGAAGGGGCAAACCATTAACAAAATATTTGTAAAAAATGAATAAACTTTACGTTTAACCATTAGTCTAAACCCATATCTTCTATCCTTGATTAACGAGTTGCTGGCTGCTCTTTACGTGTTGCATGAAAGGAACCTTCTTCAGCTTATGAATGGCCGATACGAAAACGTAAAAAAGGTATATGAAAACAATATTTACCAGATTCGCCCTTCTCACACTTTCCATTTTGACCTGGAGCATGGGCAAGGCCCAGCAGGATTGGCCCAAAATCATTACCGGGCCGGACGGATTGTTGATCAAAATGTATCAACCCGAGCCTGAATCCTATTCAGCAAACATCCTGAAATTCAGGGCCGCCATCTCTGTGGTTGAATCCGGTACCAAAGAACCCGTTTTCGGAACTTTTTGGTCCACTTGTAAATTGGAACCCCAGGGAAACAGCAGGGTTGCTGCCATTGAATCCGTAAATGTCACCGGCTTAAAAATTCCAGCCATCACTGATCAGCATGACCTGGATTTTATTAAGTCGACACTGGAATACCAGCTACCGCTTGTAGCTACGCAGGTTTCTCTTAATGAAATTGAGTCTGCCCTGGAAAGAAACAAGCAGGAGTATAATCTCTCAAACAATCTTAATAATAAAGCGCCCAAAGTCATTTTCACTACAAGCCCATCCATGCTGGTATTTATTGATGGAAGTCCTAAACTGCAAAGAAATAGCGAGTGGGGGCTGGATGTCGTGGTGAATAGCCCAAATACCATCATAAAAAATGAAGACAATCAATTCTGGCTCTACGGCGGTCACCACTGGTACACGGCACCTGCCGCAACAGGTCCTTTTCAATTTGCCAATTCAGTGCCTTCGAATATTTCCAACATTGAAGCAAGCCTGAACAATAAGAATTCGGAGAATGTAGATGACCAATCTGGCAACACCGATAACTCAGTGCCTGCAATTATTGTAAGCACAAGTCCCGCGGAGTTGATTCAGTCAAAGGGTGATCCGAATTTTGTACCGATACAGGGCACCAATTTATTGTACATTAAGAATTCTGACAATGATGTTTTCATGGACCTCAGTTCCCAATTGTATTATGTGCTGATTTCGGGACGCTGGTACAGATCAAAATCCTTGAAATCAAACCAATGGGAATTTATAGGGGCTGATCATCTGCCTTCTGATTTTGCGCACATTCCACCAGGATCGCCTAAAGATAATGTCCTGGCCAGTGTAGCAGGCACGGATGCAGCAAATGAAGCGGTCATGAATGCCCAGGTGCCACAAACCGCGAAAGTGGACCGTAGCACGGCCAGCACGCGCGTCCTTTATAATGGTGAAGCCGTTTTCGAACCCATCAGCGGAACCCGGCTGGAATATGCAGTCAATACTTCGTCTACCGTACTCCGTTACAAGGGACTTTTTTACACTATTGACAATGGCGTATGGTTTGTATCAGGTGGGCCCTCCGGTCCCTGGGCAGTAGCCACAGAGCGTCCTGAAGATGTGGACCTGATTCCACCCAGCAATCCTGCATACAGCTCCAAATTTGTATATGTATACGACGTGACCCCTGATTATGTGTATGACGGTTATACTCCGGGATACCTGAACAGTTATGTGTATGGTCCTACACTGGTATATGGAACCGGATACTATTACAATCCCTGGTGGGGAGGATATTATTACCCGCATCCATGGTCATGGGGATTCAATTTCGGATATAACCCCTGGTATGGATGGAGTTTCGGTTTCGGTTATAGCTGGGGTTGGTTTAATGTTGGATTCGGCTATGGTTGGGGATGTGGCTGGTGGGGTCCTCCTGTTTATCATCCTTATTGTGGCTGGGGCGGAGGATACCATGGCTACGGATACGCTGGATATGGTGGTTACGGAAGCTATTATGGAAGAAATGCTACCATCAGCAGAACGAACTATTACAGCGGAAGAGTGACTACGACAAATAATATTTACCGGAACAGAACCGGGGTGTCTTCTTCAAGGAGCAATATTGGCGTTGCCCAGTTGAATGCCAGCAGACAATACACCAGGTCCCTGAATTCTGGCCGGAATGCACAATATGGTTTACAGGGATCAAACCAGGCTGCCCGGTCATCTTTCAATAATGGAAATTCGCTGAATAGATTAAACAGAAACAATGGAAGCAGTTATAATAATGTATTTGCAGAAAGACAAAGGAATTATAATTTAAGAAATGGACAAGATTTGCAACAAAGAGCAGGTCGGAGCCTGACTCCCGCTACGACTGACCAAAGAGCAAACATGATGAGGAGTTTCGGCGGGTCAAATCAAGCGCGGGAAGGAATGCCTCAGCGCGCACAAAGTTATAATGTGCCGGGAAGAAGCTATGGCGGAGGCAGCAGCGTTCCGACACCCAGATCATTCAGTCCAGGCGGGTCAGGTGGCAGCAGGTCATTCGCTGCACCAAGTGGTGGTGGTGGAAGGTCATTCGCGGCGCCGGGTGGCGGAGGAGGAAGCAGATCCTTTGGAGGTGGTGGCGGTGGCGGCGGTGGTCGTTCTTCTGGTGGCGGTGGTGGTGGTGGCCGGGCAGGGAGGAGATGATCAAAAAGATCAACGGAATCCTTAAGCAAATTGCTTAGGGATTTTTAAGTTTGGAGATATGCAATGGTCTGAATATTGGCGAATGATCAAATTGATCGGCGGAAGATATTTCTTTCTTGCCGGCATTGCATTTCTTATATTCTATGTGCTGCTTAACCGAAATCTTTTATACAAGAAGATTCAACTCAGAACGCCAAGGATCAAAGACTATTTCAGGGAAATCATTTACTCAGCAATAACCATCTGCATTTTCGCGGCTGTGCCCACGTTGATTCTTAAGAATCCGATAGTTTCTCCTCACACCACTTATTACACGCACATCAACCAGTATGGCTGGTTTTATTTCTTCCTTGCTTTTCCCCTGATGTTTGTCATGCATGACACTTATTTTTATTGGACACATCGATTGATGCACCATAAGAAATTGTTTCCATGGTTCCACCTCGTGCATCATCATTCCACAAACCCATCCCCCTGGGCAGCATATTCATTTCATCCTTTGGAAGCAGTGGTAGAAGCAGGTATATTTGTTTTATTCCTTTTCACCATTCCCATCCATCAACTGCATCTCTTCCTTTTTTTCCTTGCCATGATTATTTATAATGTGTACGGACACCTGGGCTATGAACTCTATCCCAAAGGATTTAACAGGCACTGGATCGGCAGATGGATCAATACTTCAGTCAATCACAATTTGCATCACCAGCATTTTTCAGGGAACTACGGGCTCTATTTCACCTTTTGGGATCGGCTTATGGGCACGATCCGGAATGATTATGATCAGAAATTCGAAGAGGTTAGTTCAAGGTAAAAAAGAATAATTGGAAAACCGGCTGGTCTCTATTTTATTTCACCCCGCCAAGGCGGGGCCAAGACTCTCAAATCAAATTTTACAACTCTGTTGTTTAAAGCGAAAGTGGAGTTTTTAGAGAGTCTTTGCGCCTCTGCGTATTCTTTGCGCACTTTGCGTGAAACAAAACAACAATCTTGAATATTGTCAGAATGCAAAATGATTCCCCATTCCTTCCCCCGTCATTCTTACAAATGCTTCTGCAGCTTGCACGCCCATTTCCCTCCCACGGAAATCCTCCATGGCCGCATGGCCGCACTGATAAATCCCTGGCGGATCCTGGCTTACATGACAATAGACGGCTTTTTTCTTTTGTTCCTGAAATGCAGAAATATCTACATAGTCTGTGGGCTTGAATATCAGGGTTTGTCCACCAATACAAACTTCAAAAAAATAAAGTTCGAATTTGGTATTCGCTCTGTTCCAGGTCTGGATGGCCATCAAACTGGCGATCTGATGATCTTTATGTGTATCCAGTGGCCAATGCGTAAATACAATATCCGGTTTTTCCGATATGATTAATTCACTCACCTTCTTCAGCCATTCATTGTTCATGATGCTGTCTCCGTCTATTTGCCCCGCAAATACCGGCTTTGCTTTGAGAATGAAAGCGGCAGCAATGGCTTCTTTGGTTCTGATGGCGGCTGCTTCTGCATGGGACTTGCCCGGGATGCCGGCTTCTCCACTGGTGAGGTAGATGATCGTTACTTTGTGCCCAGCGGCGGCAAACCTGGCAAGCGTTCCACCACAGCCGCTTTCGGGATCATCGGGATGCCCACCAACGCATACGATGTTTAGTTTCTTCTGATCTGCTTGTTGATTGGCAGAGACAAGATCAGGTAGTGAAAGCAGGCCGAAACCTGCTGTAGCATTGCGAAAAAATAGGCGGCGTGATGAGGATTTTTTCATATTATGTGAATGAGTGCGAACAGGTCTGGTTCAATATTTAATTAGTCAGTAATTTCGGAAATTATCCATGAACACAGTCCTTTATTGTTATGATGCTTATTGCGGCTGGTGCTATGCATTTAGCCCGGTGATCCGCAAACTTTCTGCTGAATTAAAAAATGAATTTCATTTTGAAGTGCTTTCAGGAGGCATGATCATCAACGAGGATCCCATACCCATTGGGGTGAGTGCTCCTTATATTCAGGGCGCTTATAAAAAAGTGGAAGAACATACCGGAATAAAATTTGGAGAAGACTATCTCTGGCATATTTTTCATCCCGATCAGAGCGATTGGTTTCCGGATTCTGAAAAATCTGCTATCGCCATGTGCATCTTCAAGGAATGGCATCCGCAATCCCAGGTTGAATTTGCAGCTGACCTGCAGTATGCGCTTCATTATGAAGGCAGGGACCTATGTGACGATGAAGCATACCGGCACTTGCTGGATAAATATCAAATTCCCGCTGCACAATTTTATGCCCATCTCCATAGTGAAAAGTATAAAGCGTTCGCAAAGGAAGAATTTCAAATTTGCAATAAATTGGGCGTTACCGGATTTCCCACTGTTCTTTTCCAGGAATCCGAAACAAAGTTTTACCTGCTTTCCAGAGGATATACAGATTATATAACGCTGAAAGCGAGATTTTCATCACTTCAGAAAACCAGGAACCCCCATTCGGGTTCCTGAAAGCAATAATTGTATGAATGGATGGCTGGTATCAATTTGCTGGCTTAAATTGAATCCTGTTTCAAAAAGACTTATGCTAAAATTCCTCGTATCTATTTGTCTGGTCTCTTTCTCCGGAATCGCATGCGGACAAAATAAATCCATGGACTTTGAAAAATACGATCCGGAATCCACCCTTAAAGTGCCCGAACATAAATTGACTAGGGCAAAATTTCCATTTATTGATGTCCACAATCATCAATGGAATATGGGTTCGCTGGATCTGTCTGCAATTGTTAAAGACATGGATAAGTTGAATATGGCGGTGATGGTGAACCTGAGTGGAGGCAACGGTTCCGAATTGGAAAAGAAGCTTGAAAATGTTCGGGCTCATTTTCCGAAGCGGTTTATAATATTTGCCAATATAGATTTCCATGGGATTGGAGAGGAAGGTTGGGGCGATAAGGCTGCCAAACAATTGGAAGAAGATGTGCGTCATGGCGCCAATGGACTTAAAATATTCAAAGACCTGGGATTCTCAGTAAAGGACAATAAAGGAACCCGGGTGGCAGTCGATGACCCACGCCTGGATCCGATTTGGGATAAATGCCATGAACTCAAAATACCGGTCCTGATCCATGCTGCTGATCCAAAACCATTTTGGGATCCTATCGACGAAAAAAATGAGCGTTGGCTCGAACTTGTGACCCACCCGGGACGCAAACGCAGCGACTCAGATCCCGCGCCCTGGGAGCAAATTATCCAGGAAGAGCACCACATGTTCAGAAAGCATCCACAGACGACCTTTATCAATGCTCATTTTGGTTGGTATGCCAATGATCTGGCCAAACTTTCCGTGCTCATGGATTCAATTCCCAATATGTACGTTGAATTCGGAGCTGTCATCGCAGAAATCGGCAGGCAGCCCAGAATGGCCAAAAAGTTTTTTGAAAAATACCAGGATCGCATCCTGTTTGGAAAGGATTCCTGGGCGCCGGAAGAATATGCCACCTATTTCAGAGTATTAGAAACGGATGATGAATATTTTCCATACCACAAAAAATACCATGCGTTCTGGAGAATGTATGGTTTGGGACTTCCTGATCCCATCCTGAAAAAGATATATTACAAGAATGCGTTGAGGATCGTTCCACACATTGACCCTTCTCCATTTCCTGATTAAGATGGCACAGCATGCAGAGCAATCCTGTTGCCTTCTGTATCCAGAAATACTGCCATATGACCATATTCGGGGGAGATCATGGTTTTCGGAACAATGATCTTGCCGCCTGCCTTTTCCACTTTATCCAGCACCTGCTGAACATCAGGATTGGCATTGAGATATATCAGTGGACCATCCGTAGCTGATGGTTTATGAAATCCGCCGCTGTCGCAAACTGCACCGCCGACGCCCATCTGACTTTCCATTGGAAACATGCGCATTTTAATATTGGGCAAATCCATGGGAATCATAGTCATTCCGAAGATGGTTTCATAAAATTTTTGCGCGCGGGCAAGATCAGTGGCTGGAATTTCAAACCAACTGATGGCATTTTTGAATATCATAAATTTCTTTTTTGTAATGTACGATTATCTCCAGGCTCCAATAATACCGCCCATCAAAGTGAGCGCAACCAACTGGTATCCCCCATTAATGAAAATATAACGGGCCGACCTTTGTTCAAAGAGTCCGGTAATTGCAATTCCACAGAATACCCAGAGTCCGGCCAGAAACCCAGCGGTCAGTCCCCAGGTAAAATTTGTCTTCCCATCGTTCAGGAACATGGCTAAATTGACAGACATGATCAATGCAAGAACAAAGGACCATCCGAATATTTTTGCCTTGTTTCCCTTTTGCACAAATTCTACGGTAAAACTATTTTCCTTCATCCAGGCCTTTCCGAAAAGCGCAGGAGAATACCAGATTCCTCCCAAAATAAATGCAGAAATTCCAGCGGCCAGGACTGCCAGCCAGTTTACATGTGAACTATCCATATCAATATTTTTTAGGGATTAATGAATGATGATTACAATTCGAATCTATTTCTTAATTTTTACTCATCAAATTGAAAACTACCCAGCTTGGAAAACAGGGCGACGAATCATACCATTCTGCCGATAAAGCCCGTCCTTTCGCTCGAAAAAGTGAATGACATCGGATTCCGCGTCATCCTGATTCCATTTTTTGGCATCGTCATCCCCCTCATTACTAAAATGAATGGGGAGGTTGTGCTTTCTCATTGGCAAACGAAATTCAGCTTTGCCTATACCATCCTGATTGCATTTCTCGTCTGGCAGGGAAACCGATATCTGCTCTTCACACTGAGAAGTTATTTTGACTGGATCAATAAACCTGTCAGAAAAATCATTGTGCTCCTGCTCGCCGTTTCATTTTATACCATTCCTATCAGTTCTTCCCTGGTCATTGGCTGGTATTATCTTTTTGCAAAGGGTCAAGTCAACTGGAATACGGTATTTACGTCGACCCTGATCATTATGGTCTGTGTCATTTTTATCACGCATGTATATGAAACGGTTTTTCTTGTCAAAGAATCCGAAAGCGAGATGGTCCGGAATGAACAATTGGAGAAAGCCAGGGCCCAGGCAGAGTTGGAAGCATTGAAAAATCAAATCGATCCTCATTTCATTTTCAATTCCCTGAATACGCTCTCTCACCTGATAGAAGAAAATCCGGTCAAAGCCAGGCAATACAATGATAGCATGGCAGAGGTTTTTCGCTATATCCTGCACAATAAGAGCAGGGAATTGATCTTGCTACAGGAAGAAATTGAATTTCTAAAATCCTATTTCTCACTTTTGAAGATTCGCTTTGATTCCGCAATTCAGCTAAATATTTCCTTTCCTGAGTTGCTTGAAAGCCAATATTTGATTCCGCCCATTTCATTGCAAATACTGATAGAAAATGCGACCAAGCACAATGAATTTTCCGAAGATTTTCCGTTAGTGATAAATATCGGATTCGAACATGAACAGCTGATCATTACAAATGAGATAAGGAAGAAAAAAAATCGGAAGCCCCATTCCGGTATTGGACTTCAAAACCTTAATGAAAGATATAAACTCATTACTGACAGATCCATTGTCATAAGGGAAAGCTCCGGCGAATTTTCTGCAAGCATTCCCATTCTGAAAATTGCCTGATATGAAAATTGTAATTATTGAAGATGAAAAACCTGCGGCAGAAAAGCTAAGAAAAGCCATTCAGGCATACGATCCGGCCCTGGTTCCCACCACCATTCTGACCAATGTGCGTTCCGCCATACAATGGCTAAAGACAAATCCGGGTCCGGACCTGATTTTTATGGACATAGAATTATCCGATGGACTCAGTTTTAGCATTTTCAAAGAGACAGAAATCAGTTGCCCTGTCATTTTCACCACTGCTTATGACGAATATTGGCAGGAAGCTTTCGAGCATAACAGCATTGATTATTTGCTTAAGCCCATCAGGAAGGAAAAACTTGAGCAGGCGATCTCAAAGTACAAGAAGCTAAGGCATCATTTTTCCGTAAAATACGATGCCATTTTTCAGCAGGGACTCATGAATCCTGCGCCGGGTCCATACAAAAGGCGCATGCTGATCAAGAAAGGAACAGATCTGATCTCTCTAAAGACAGAAGAGATTGCCTATTGCTATGCTGCCCACAAAATGGCCTGCTTAGTGGATGGGCAGGCCAGAAAATTTATCCTTGATAAGTCGCTGAATGAACTGGAGGGAGAACTGGACCCTGCCCTCTTTTTCAGAATCAACCGGAAATGGCTTGTTAACATTCACCATATCAAGAGGATCAAGACACATAGTAAAAGCAAGCTCCTTTTGGAGTTGGATCCACCTGCTCCCGAAGAAATCATCATCAGCCAGGAAAATACCTCTTCTTTTAAACAATGGATTGATGGATAACTGCTAAAGAAGGGCATTGGCTTTTTTGTTATAAATTGCACGTCCTTTAATGAATTGAAATAATAATATGGAATACAGTAAAATTATTGCCGTTAGCGGACTTCCCGGTTTGTTCGAGTTGGTGAGCAGCAAGACAGACGGCGCCGTTGTGCGCTCCCTTGAAGACAAGAGTACAAAATTTGTTTCCAGCCGCATCCACCAGTTTTCCCACTTGGAAAGCATAGAGATTTATACCGTCAGGGACAATGTAAATCTGGTTGATATCCTGAAAGCCATGAAGGCAAGCGGCGAAAAACTGCCAGATGAAAAAGACGGAAACGCCTTGAAAAAATATTTCGAGCAGGTCTACGGCGATATAGATTTTGAAAGAGTATATAGCAGCGACCTGAAGAAAATGGTTAAATGGTTTTCTATTCTGGATAAGAATCAGATTGAAATCAAAATTACCGAGCCTGTTGAAGAGGCAGAACCAGAACCGTCGCCTGAACCTGTGAAGGAGAAGAAGACAAAGGAAAAGCCAGCTGAGAAAGCGCCTGTAACTGAAAAACAAAAAGAAAAGCCTAAGGAAAAAGCGAAAGCAAAGCCTGTCGCCAAAGAGAAACCAAAGGAAAAGGAGAAGCCAAAGGAAAAACCTAAGGCGAAACCCCCTGCAACGGCAAAGGAAAAGGCAAAGAAACCGGCTGATAAAAAGAAAAGCAAATAATAAACTTCCAAACAGTTTGATCTGATATACCTCAGGCATTCCCATGAGAAGTTTCAAACTGCAAAACCCGGAAAATCCTGAATATTTTTCAAATTCTGCTCCTTTTTTAAACAAACTGACCAGCGATGGTCAAACCAATACCGGATCATCATATGCATTATTCAGCAGCAATAAAAAAAACAGATCGAAAATTTTTACCTGAGGATTTTGTGATCAGTGACTGGGACTCCCTGCTACCTTTTTTTGAAAATCTTGTCGCCCGTGGGCTGAACAATTTACAAGATTTGGAAAAATGGCTGGCAGACATGAGTGAATTGGAAGCAGTGATCAGTGAAGACATGAGCTGGCGTCATATCCGAATGACCTGTGACACTGAGAACAAAAAGCTGGAAGAAGATTTTACAACTTTCATGATGGAGATCCAGCCCAAAATCAGGCCTTATGGGGACCGATTGAACCGCATGTTGATTGCCTGCCCTTTTACCGCTTCGCTTGATCAGAAGAAATATTTCACCTATCTCCGCTCCGTCAGGAACAGCATTGAATTATTCCGTGAACAAAATATTCCTATACAGGCTGAACTCAGTGTGCTCGGTCAGCAATTCGGCGCCATTTCAGGGAAAATGACGATCGAAGTGAAGGGTCGCGAGTACACGATACAACAGGCAAATGCTTTTTTGGAAAATCAGGACAGGACATTGAGAGAGGATGTATACAGAAAAATCCAGGAAAGACGCCTGCAGGATAAAGACAAGTTGAATGATCTCTATTCATCACTGATTTCGAAGCGTCAGGAGGTTGCCCTAAATGCGGGGTTCCCCAATTACCGCGATTACAAGTTTGTTGAACTCGGACGATTTGATTATACCAAGGAAGATTGTTTTCAATTCCACGCAGCGGTGAAAGAATACATTATCCCCCTGGTTAATATCATCCATGAAAATAAACGCAGGAAACTGGGCCTTGATAAACTCCGCCCATGGGATGTTGACGCGGAGCCCGTTGGCAGGGAACCATTGCATCCATTCACAAATGGGGATGAATTATTGGAAAAGACCATCGCCTGCTTTGATCAGCTTAAACCATTTTTCGGAGATTGTTTGCGGACCATGCGAGGAATGGGAAGACTTGACCTGGAAAGCCGGAAAGGGAAAGCGCCCGGCGGATACAATTGCCCGCTGGCAGAAACAGGTGCGCCATTTATTTTTATGAATGCCGCTGGACAAATGAGTGATGTGACGACCATGGTGCATGAGGGTGGGCACGCCATACAATCCTTTCTGACACATGATTTGGAATTGAGCGCATTTAAAGACTATCCCATGGAGATTGCTGAAGTGGCCAGCATGTCCATGGAGCTTTTCAGTATGGATCACTGGCATGTATTTTTTGAAAATGAAGGGGATTTGCAAAGGGCCAGAGAACAACAACTGGAAAGAGTCATCACTATATTTCCATGGATCGCAACCATTGATAAGTTTCAGCACTGGGTTTACGAACATCCCGGACATAACGTTGAAGAACGCTCGAAGGCCTGGATGGAGATACTCAACGAGTTTACTTCGGGTGTGGTTGACTGGACAGGGCTGGAAAAATATCGCAGCCATTCATGGCAGAGACAATTGCATTTATTCGAAGTGCCATTTTATTATATTGAATATGGTATTGCGCAGCTTGGAGCGATTGGTCTTTGGATGCAGTATAAAAAAGACAAAGACAAGGCCATTGAACATTATATCCGGGCGCTTAGCCTTGGCGGTACGAGGACTCTGCCTGAGCTTTACAAAGCTGCAGATTTGGAATTCAATTTCTCCGGGCAGTACATGAAAACCCTCATGGGGTTTTTACGGGCTGAGCTGGAAAACCTACTAAAAAGCAGGTAAAAAAAATACCCCTAAAATGGTATATTCCTGTTCTTGGCAATATGATCCAATCTCCTATATTTGCAATATAATCGATTGAACGATGGTTTAACAATGAACTATCTTAAAATAGCTACTAATCAGAGCCTTAACCAAAAGTCCCGGTGTTTCTACATCGGGGCTTTAATTTTTTCTGATAGAATTAAGATGCTCGATTTCCCCTTTCAGGATTTCGGTCTCATGTAGGCGTTAGCGGCAGTCCTTACAAATACCATTGACTACCATTTCCATTCTGTTGCCAGAATATCCTTTGGGTAATTTAATGGTGGGAACAGTAACCTCATCGAGGCAAATCGTATGTCCACACTGCTCACAAACAAAATGTATGTGATGATCGTGGTGATGCCCGGCGGAACAATTGTCCCGGCAAAGTGCATAATGCACAAAATTATCGGAGGTGGGAATATCGTGAATAATGCCTTTGTCCAAGAAAGTTTGCAGTGTACGGTAAATGGTTACCCGGTCAAAAGCAGCGCCCAGGTTTTTTTCAATTTCACCATGAGAAAGCGCACCGGGATTGTCGAGAAAAAGATTCAGGATCTTTCTCCTGCTATCAGTCAGACTTAGCCGATTTTTTTTCAATATGTCCTCATTTGTTTCCTTCATATCTGGTGCTGATGGTTAATTGGAATCTGCTTTCGTTTCTCCATAAGCCAATCGCTTCGGTTCTGTTTTTTCTTTCAGCAGTTTTTTGATATCAGATTCCAGTGATATAATTTCTTCGTTTTTCAGTCCATCATAAATTTTCCGGACCTGCCCATTGCGGTCAACCAGGGCAAAGAACTGGGTGTGTATAAATTGACTTTCTTTTGAAGCCAATTCATTTTTTGGATCATCGAGCAAATAGCTCACCCTGGCCGCCTGGTACAGACTGTCTTTTCTGCCGGTCAGAAAGATCCAGCGTTTTGAATCCACACGAAGTGAATCAGCATAGATCTTCATTCTGCCTACACTGTCTGTTTCGGGATCCACGGAATGGGAGAGGATCAGGAAATCAGGTTCATCCCTGAATTCCTGGTAGACAAGCTTCAGGTTATTATTCATTTTCGGGCAGATCCCTTTGCAGGTAGTGAAGAAATATTCTGCGACATATACTTTGCCCGCGACATCCTTATTTGTAATTAACCGGCCCTCCTGATCTTTAAAAAAGAAAGGATGAACATAGCTCAACACGGGCATTTTGACATTTCCAAAGCCAGGTATGATCCTGGTCAGCACGAAATAGAATACCAGGAAAAGACCCGCGAAAAAAAGAATATAGAATAAACTCTTCCTATTCATGCAATGCCCAATTTAGACCCAAATGTATGGGGCCGCGGAGAAGGATCATTTGCAAAAATAACTAATTTTTGCAACATAGTTGCGATTCTATATTTTTGCATTTTATGACAAAGGATAAGATCAATTTGGATGTTTGGGGTATACTCACCTCTCTGGCCTGCGCCATCCATTGTGCTGTACTGCCTCTGATGATTGGCAGTCTTCCCATACTTGGCATCAATATTATCCATAACCTGGCTTTTGAATCCTTCATGATCCTGCTGGCTTTCTGCATAGGTTCTATTTCGCTTTTCCATGGTTATATGAAACATCATCATCGTATCACCCCCTTTATTTTTTTTGGATTTGGGGTCATGTTTCTTCTGGCCAAACAATATTGGCATGAATACGAATTATGGCTCCTGCCCTTTGCCGTTCTGCTCATCATGGCAGCTCATCTCATTAACTTGAAATTCAGTCGCTTAGCCATTCAGAAAACGGACGGGCCGGGAAGCCCGAAGGGGTTGGGATGATTTCCCGATTTTTCAAACAAGAAGGCCTCGAAATTGTTATTTTTGCAGTTCAAATGGTGATATTATGATCAAAACAGGCAATCCGGTGATCAGCATTTATACGGAAATGACTCCTAACCCGGAAACTATGAAGTTTGTGGCCAACAAGCTTTTATACCCCGGGAAGAGTATAGATTTTCCTGACGTTGAAAAGGCAAGGCCCTCTCCTTTGGCTATTGAGCTTTTTGGGTTTCCATTTATCAAGAGTGTTTTTATAGCCAGCAATTTTGTTACGTTGACGAAAACTTCAGATACTGATTGGAATGATGTGATTCCTTCCATCAGACAATTTCTTAAGGAATATCTTGAAGAGGGCAAAGGAGTAATTAATGAGGAAGATATTGTATTGACAAAGTCGGAAGGAAATGCAATTGATGCCGATGACGACGACGTGGTTAAACGCATCAAGGAATTATTGGAGAATTATGTGAAGCCCGCTGTTGAAATGGATGGTGGAGCCATCCAATTCCGCAGTTACCAGGAAGGCGTAGTTAATTTAATGCTTCAGGGTTCATGCTCTGGATGCCCGTCTTCCATGATCACATTGAAAGCAGGCATTGAAGGAATGATGAAAAGAATGATCCCTGAAGTAAAGGAAGTGGTTGCCGAAGCTGAATAGGATTCCTTTCTCATCAAAATATGCTAACGCCCGTCTGGGCGTTTTTTGTTAGTCAAAACCTGATGCATAACCGAACAGTTTTTGTATCAAAACCGGATCAGGTCTTTAATCACTGCTCATTAATTTATTGCAAATCAATAATTTTCCATATTGGCATATTGTTTATGGGAAAAGAATGCTCTATGCCATAATCAACCAGCCATGTTTCTGAATTACTTCAAAACGGCCTATCGCCTACTGCTGAAGAATAAACTCTTTACCGTCGTCAACCTGGTCAGCTTGTCCACGGGTCTTGCCAGTATCATGACCCTCGCCATCCTTGTTTATCAAAATATGACGAGGGACCATATATTCAAAGAACTGGGTCAGATGTATTATCTCAAAACCTTTCCTCCTGGAGGTGGCTCTTATATGCAAACCACCTACCCTTTGCTTGGGGAAATGGCTAAGCAATGCCCTGAACTCGAGGGAGCAACCCATATCCAATCCTGGTACTACCCCTGGTTGAAATCAGGTGATAAAGAATTTCAGGAAACCACAAGTTTTGTTGACACAGGATTTTTCAAAGTATTTCCTTTCGAATTCAAATATGGCAATCAGGAATCCGCATTGAAGGATAGATACTCCGTTGTGTTGTCTGAAGAAATTGCCCGGAAATTTTTTGGCAATGAAAATCCGATAGGAAAAATCATTTCCTGTGATGATACGCTCCAGCTCAGAGTAAGGGGCGTCCTGTCTCAAATTCCCTCGAATTCCACCATCAGGCCATCGGTGCTCCTGCCCACTGCACTTCTGGAATCAAATCCTGATTTTTCAAGCAGTGCGGATTGGTACAATAGTTTTGCCGAGAACTATATCAAGCTTAAAAAAGGTTCCAATCCCAAAAGCCTGGACGCAAGAATTGAATCCATCGTAAAACTGAATTATCAGAATGAAAATAAGAAGAATCGTGTGTTGGCCATACCATTCAGCAGAATTGGAGAAGAAAATGGCCAGACGAATATGACCATCATCAAAGGTTCTATTGGGGCTGCCATTTTCATATTGCTCATTATCCTGGTGAATTTAATCAACCTCAACGCGGCTACAATGTATTCCCGCGCAAAAGAAGTTGCAGTAAGGCAGATGATTGGTGGCACGAAAAAGAATATTGTCATTCAATTTTGCATTGAGAATGGGCTTATTGTTTTTTCATCCCTCATACTTGCATGGATTATGTTCACCATGCTGCTTTTGCCTCAGGTCAATGGCATTCTGAAAGATAAATTCGGGGAAATTTCAACCAGGATAGAAAAAGACTATCCACTGATCATTTTTTTCACTGGCTTAGGTCTGATCGTAAGTATTCTTGCTGCCAGCCTGCCTGCTTGGAAACTCGCGGCATTAAAAATTGTTGATACGGTTAAAGGAAAACTCAGTTTTGGAAATTTTTCAAACCACGGCATCCGGAATACTTTTATAACCATTCAATTTGTGCTGGCGATCACGCTGATTTGTGTAACCATTATTTTGAATCGCCAGGTGAAATACATGAAAGTGGCTTCATTGGGCTTTTCGAAAGAAAATGTGGCTGTTGGCAACATGGACATGGCATGGCGGGATCCAAAGGCTGCTGGCGCGCATTTCCAGAGCATGCTGGATCAGGTCAGGAAAAATCCGCATGTTCGGGGTGTTTCTACAAACTTCATTGTTCCGACTGCTTACTGGGATAATTTCAACACTTATTATGATCCCGAAACCAATCAAGAGGTTCATTTGAGAAAGGCCGGGGCAGATGCCGGATATTTTACAACTTATGACGTGCGATTTGTCCAGGGAAGGAATTTTGACGATGCACTCGCAGCGACAGAAAAAGGCGGAGTCATCCTGAACCTGGCTGCGGTAAAGGCTTTAGGCTGGAATAACGCCATCGGAAAACACCTTAGGCAAAAAGGCTCCGATGTTCAAACATATACTGTCATTGGCGTAACAAATGATTTCCAGTATGGTAGTTTGCAGAATGCTGTCGGCCCCCTGATCCATGAATACAATGGGAAAGCCAGCATTGGGTACCAGTGGCTCAGCATACGCACCGATCCCGGCTATGCCAAACCCATCATGGATCAATTGGCTCAGGAATTCAAAACCATTCCAAGCCGACGGGATTTCAGTTATGAAATGATGAGTGATAAAGTGGACAATCAATACTTGCTCTTATCGGGAATTCTGAAAGTCACCAATTATATTGCTATCCTTACCATCCTGATCGCCAGCATGGGCATGTTTGGACTGATTGCGCTTTTTTCCAAACTAAGGATCAAAGAAATCGGAATCCGAAAAGTATTAGGTGCGAGCGAATCATCCATAGTAAAAATGCTTTCGAGGGATTTCATCATCCTGGTAGGACTCGCGATACTTATTGCTACCCCGCTCTCATACTATATTATGTCGAACTGGCTAAATGACTTCGACTATAGAATTCAAATCCGGTGGTGGATGTTTGCACTGTCTGGGCTACTCGCTATTGTCATCGCGATAGTTACGCTTAGTTTGCAGGCCCTAAAGGCAGCTCATGCAAATCCGGTGGATAGTTTGAGATCGGAATGAGCTAAAGAAAGTTGGCAGTTGACAGATGACAGTTGACCGACTTATTGCTGGAATAGTTATCCTAATTCTGTCAACTGCCAACTGTCATCTGTCAACTATTTAAAAACAAGCCCATGTTTAGAAACTATCTCCGAACGGCCTGGCGTAACCTGCTACATAACAAGATGAGCAGCCTGATCAATATTTCCGGTCTCAGTATCGGCATTGCAGCCATGCTTCTGATCGCCATTTATATAGGAAATGAATTGAGCTTTGACAAATTTCATCAGGATGCGAACAGGATCTACCAGGTCACCATGGAAACGAGCATGGGTGGTGAGGAAGGCAAATCGGGCAATACGCCACCACCTGTCGGCGCGGCCTTATGTAATAATTTTCCAGAGATAGAAAGCTTTACCAGGTTTAATAAGCCTGCTGATCTGGTCATCCGCTCCGTTGCAGATGGAGCAAGTGAAAAGGTTTTTACAGAGAGCAAAGTGCTCGCCGTTGATTCTAATTTTCTGGAAGTATTTTCTTTTCACATGCTGGAAGGCGATCCGGTCACTGCTTTACAAAAGCCCGGATCCATTGTGATCACAGAGGAGATGGCGAAAAAATATTTTCCGCAGGACGCAGTGCGCCCACTGGGTACTGTGCATCCGCAGGTCACAGGGCAAGGGTATAGAAATATCGTGGGAAAAATACTGCGGGTGAATGAAACCAATAAAGTATTTACAGTTACAGCGGTTCTCCAAAATCCTCCATCCCAATCTACCATACAATTTGATTTTTTGGCGCCGATCGCGGATTTCCCCGTAGTCAAACGATTCAGCTGGAGTTGGGTCTGGCGGCAGATGATCACTTATGTAAAGTTGAAACCAAATGCACCCAGGGATGCCAGGGCAATTAAGGAACTGGAATCCAAATTTCCTGCCATGATCAGCGTTCAGGCTGCCCCCGCCTTCGATCGTATTGGCAAAAATTATGCTGCATTCATCAAAGCAGGTGGAAAATGGGATGTCCATTTGCTTCCGCTCACAAGTGGACATCTCTATTCAGATGGAATCAGTATGCCCTGGCTATACCATGTAAGCAATATCAAATACGTATATATTTTCAGCAGCATAGCCGTATTCATCATCATTCTTGCTTCAGTAAATTTTATGAACCTTTCCACCGCGCAATCCGGTAAACGCGCCAAAGAAGTGGGCATCCGGAAAGTATCCGGTTCAACCAGGGGCCAGTTGATCAGGCAATTCATGACAGAGGCGTTTTTATACAGCCTCATTTCCTCATCCATTGCATTTATTTTAGCATGGGTATTGGTGAAGCCTTTCTCCGCCATCGCAGGGGAAAATCTTGATCCGGATATTTTGCTTTCCGGCAGATCTTTCTTCTATATCATTGTTCTGACCTTCATCATTGCTTTGCTCGCTGGCAGTTATCCGGCATTCTACCTGACTTCTTTCAACCCGGTCTCTGTGCTTAAGGGGAAATTATTTTCAGGTAAGGGCAAGAGTGCATTATTTCTGAGGAATGGATTGGTGATCTTCCAATTTTCCATTTCAACCATTCTCATTATTTGTACCCTGGTCGTATTCAGGCAGCTTAATTTCTTCCGTACAGCGGATATGGGCCTCAATAAAGAAAATGTGCTGGTCATTTCTAATGCAAACAGGTTGGGGAAAACTGAGGAAAGCTTCCGGCAAACTATTGGTCAGCTGCCTGGCATTTCGAATGCAAGCATCACCAGCAGCTTACCTACCGGCTTTCTTTTTGGAGATTCATATGAACCTATCGCACAAGGCGATGAACACCTGCCCTCTGATATTGTCATCACTTCCTATTTGGTAGACTATGATTTTGTTTCCTCCCTACAGCTAAGCATTTTAGAAGGCAGAAATTTTTCCCGCGAATTTTCCGATTCAGGGTCGGTGATCCTGAATGAAGAAGCCGTAAAGCAGATTGGCTGGAAGGACCCGATCGGAAGGTATATGCGGTATCCTGGCGGACACAATGAATTGTATAAAGTGATTGGGGTGATCAGAAATTTCAATGTGGAATCACTTCGTTCTTCCATTGTGCCCTTTGCATTATTTCATGTCTCATCCAATAGCTATGATGTGGGCACGAGCCTGATTCTTGCAAAATTAAAATCAGGAGATCCGGGCAAGGCCATCGCCAGTGTGGAAAAAACATGGAAAGCATTTGCACCGGGAGAGCCATTCGATTATAATTTTCTCGATGCCAGTTTTGACGCGCAATACCGGGCAGAACAAAGAATGGGAAAGATCTTCGGCATTTTCACGGGCCTAAGTATTTTCATTGCCTGTCTCGGCCTTTTTGGGCTTAGTGCATATATCGCCGAAAGGAGAATCAAGGAAATTGGAATTCGGAAAGTGCTTGGCGCTTCGTCTAAGGGCCTTGTCGCCATGCTTTCAATAGACTTTTTGAAACTAACGTTGATCGCTACACTCCTGGCTTTCCCGCTGTCCTGGTGGGCTATGAATCGCTGGCTGCAGGATTTCCCGTATAGGATACAGATGGGCTGGCTTATATTCCTTATCGGCGGATTATGCACTTTCCTGATCGCGATGTTCACCATCAGTTTCCAGGCGATCAGGGCAGCGAACGCGAATCCGTTGGAGAATTTGAGGATGGAGTGAGAAGGAAGGAGTTGACAGTTGATAGTTGACCGTTGACAGCATTCGATTTGCAATTTTGATGATCCGTCTGTCAACTGTCAACTGTCAACTGCAAACTATTTACAGCACGAATCGCCATATTCAATCTTTCCTCGTTCTGTCCTTTGATTTCTACCCAGGGTGTATTTTGATTCACGAGATGATCTTTATAAATGAGAAAAAGCTTTTCGCGGGTCACCAGGTCGGGATATTCCCGCAATTCATCCTTCACCCAGGGCAGATCAGTATTGCAGAGGAGGTATAGATCATATTTTCTTTGAACGATCTGGTCCAGGATCCAGAGATGGCAGTTCCCAAAAACAAATTCGCACCAGACTTTCATCACATACATATCCGTATCGATGAAAAGCATAGACTGAAGAGACTCATTCTTATTTTCTCTCCGATTCAACTCATCTGAATATTCGTCTTCCAGTTTAAGTTGTCCCTTAGCAATCGTTAGTAGTTCATCAAATTGGTACTTCGTTCCATGGGCGAGGAGGTATTCCCTTGCAAATTCCGGGCACCAATTGGTTTCGTAGTGCTTTGCAAGCGCCTCGGATAAACTGCTTTTGCCGGTCGATTCAGGTCCGATAATGACTATTTTTTTAGACGACATGCTTTCTGGAATTTTCTCGCCTGATCCATTCCATCAATCCAAATATGGCCATGATCAACAAGACCAGGTAATACACACTTGTGAACACATAATGCTTGACAAAATAAAGCGGGATGGAACTGAGATTTGTCGCGATCCACCAATACCAGCTTTCCACTTTCTTCTTTGCCATCAGCCACATACCGGTATAAGCCGTTGCAGAAGCAAATGCGTCTGCCCATGGAATCGCATAAGGAAACAAATCCCGCTTCAGATAAGTTAGCGCAAAAAACAGAATCAGGTAAAAAATTCCAAAGAACCCAAGATGCCAGGCCCATTCCCTTGCGGAGGAACTCTTTATCTGCAAGACATGCTCGTGCGCTTCATTTCTCCTTGCCCAAAGGATCCAGCCATAAACGCTCATGACAGTATAGTAAAGATTTACGCTGGCTTCTCCAAGGAGTCCACCTTCGTAGCTGACAAATATGTAGATGATGGTACTGATCAGGCCTGTGGGATATACCCAAATATTTTCAATCCTGCTGAACCAGACGCTCAGAATCCCTGTAACAACGGCTATATATTCAAGGGGCTTCGTATTGTGCATATCCAGCACAAACTGCTGCCAGATTTCGGACAGACTCATATCAGGAAAGATAAGATAATTCAGATATTCCGTTTCGCGACGGGACGTTCGCCCCTTATCCAAATAATTCCTTTGTTTAAGGAAAATTAATTTAGGTGAAACTAAAAAGTACGTAGCTTATGTGTCATTTTTCACCATTAAAACCTTTTTTTATGAGCACTGCAACGAAGGATGCTGTCTTGACCACACAGGAAATTGCCGATCGCCTGTCTGAACTTTTCAATGAAGGAAAATGGGCCGAAGCCCAGGACGAGTTGTTCAGCAAGGATGCCAAAAGCATTGAGCCCCCGAATTCACCAGGCCTGGTCTCGGTCGAAGGGCTGGACAATATGAAAAAGAAGGGTGACATGTGGAATGCCATGGTCGAAGAAATGCATGGTGGATTTACTTCCAAACCTTTGGTGGCCGGAAATTATATTGCTTTTGCCATGGGAATGGATTGTACCATGAAAGCCACAGGCAGGATGAAAATGGATGAAATCTGCCTCTATGAAGTGAAAGATGGAAAAATTGTGAAAGAACAGTTTTTCTATTAATCGGATGACAGTTGGAAGTTAACAGTTGACAGACTGGCCATCGAAATTGCAAATCAAATTCTGTCAACTGTCATCTGCCAACTATCAACTTTAAGATGTTACTGCACCAGCTTCTGCACATCCTCGTCCCCCTGCAGTCTGTTCATCTGATACATGATCCATTGATACCTGGCTGCCACATGTCTCGAGAGCGGCCTGATAGTAAAAATTTTCGGATTCGGAAGACAACCAGCGATCATGGCTGATTCCGGGCGGGTCAGATTTTTCGCTGTTTTATTAAAATAATATTTTGCAGCAGCGTCAATTCCAAAAACTCCTTTTCCCATTTCACTGACATTTAGGTACATCTCCAGGATCCGCTTTTTTCCCCAGACCCATTCAATCATGAACGTAAAATATACTTCCAGCGCTTTCCTGAACCATGACCTTCCCTGCCAAAGAAAAACATTTTTTGCTACCTGCTGACTAATCGTGCTTGCACCATGCATGGATTTGCTTTTCTGATTATGCTTCATTGCTTTTTCAATGGACTTAAAATCAAATCCGTCATGGTCGGGAAAAAGTTGGTCTTCTGAAGCAATCACAGCGAGTTTGGCATTAAAAGAAATATTTTTCATGCCCACATAGTTTCGCTTTAATCCGTCGCCGCCAAGTAAACTGCCAAGCTGTGTAAGCGTAAACGGAGGATCGATCCATTTCAACAAAAAAATATATACAAACTGTGCAATGAAGAGAAATATGAATACCCGCTTAATCAGTCTCCAGGTGCGGGGAACCAGCCCCTTCGTATTAAAAGCCATTAGTGAGGTTTACCAATGCAATATAAGAACCAGTCCTAAAACGGACGTTGTTCATTTCTATCGATATTTACATTCAGGTAGTCGAGCGTATATTTTTTCCCAAGCCGGTATTTTTTGTATTGTTGCTTCATTAGCCAATAACCGCCCAATACCATGGCACCTATTGTAATAAGACTTCCAGTCGTAAACCATTGATTTGCGGGATCACCCCGGTAAAGTCCATTCACAGTGTTCAGCACCACTACTCCTCCCCCAGCCGCCATCAATAAAATTCCATTTACTTTATACGGAAAATTCGTTCTTTCATACCTGATGGTTTTGATTTCCTTATAATGAAATGGAAAATAATTGAGAAATACACTGTCATGCCGTATAGCCGTGATATAACCTTCCAGCCATTGATCGTAGACCGTTTCCATAACGAAGTACATTCCCGGGGAATAGGTTCTTACGTTCTTGCCATTTTTTTTAAGCTCCAGGACATCGGTTTGGCTAAGGCCAATCAGGGGAAGTAGCAATAAAATAAGAAGCAGTTTCTTCATGAGATGTAGATACCTCAAACTTAGCATCCTGAATCCAAATCCTTTGTTAATGTCAGGTAATCCGGTTAGAAAAAAAGATGACGCCCCAAAGGAGGGCAATTCCAAAAGCGATAAGGATTGTGCCCGAAATCTTGTTGATGATGGAAAGGGTTCTTAGCGTCAGGCGGCTTCTCAGTTTTCCTGCCATCATGACCTTACCAAAATCCGCCGCCATATTGACCAGAAGACAAACCGAGAAAATGACAATTCTTTGTTTTAGTGTATGTGTCACTGATAGTAAGGTCGCATTCCCAAGCCAGAATATAATCACCCCCGGATTCAGGGTATTGATGAGAAAGCCGGAAGCAAATATTCTGGCAACATCCCTTTTTCGGAATGGAAGCATATTGCCGGCAGCATCAGTGGCCATGTGGACTTTCTTAAAAAATACAAAAAAGACGCCCATGGAAATCAGGAATACACTGCCACCATATGCAATCATCTTTTTGTATTCAAGCAGCTCGGATACCCATGCAGTGAACACATTGCTGAGTACAACCAAAATGATATCACTTGCCCATACACCGGCAACAAAACTGAAGCCGCCGCGGTGGCCATTGTTGAGACTCTGTTTAATGATGGTAAATATGATGGGGCCTACAGACAGCGCAAGAACAAAGCCCAGAACAAAGCCTTTCACTATCGCTTCAATCATAATGATAAAGAGTGTAAGTATGTATGGATGGATCTCTTATTTGGCAACCCAATTTACAAATATTCATGAGCAGTGTACTGGTGGAAGCAGGTTTTAATAGAAAGGAATTATTGAACCTGGGGAACTTTGTCCAGATATGCTTCCCAGTCCTTAAGCATCTTGCCTTTTAATACCCTCGGGAATTTGTGTTGCCCGCCTTCCTTGCCCTGCAGTCGCATAAATTCAATGAATTTCTCTTCAGGCAATACCTCGACAAAAATATCTTTTAAGGCGCTCCTTCTTTCTACGGCGTAGTCGTCATTTAGTTCCATCAGTTTCTCATCAATCATTTTCTTTAGTTGGACGGGATCGGGCCGATCGTCGCTGGCCAACCACCATTTGTGTGCGAAAAATAGGCCATGGGGTAGTCCGGCCACAGTGAATTCCGGAATGGAAGTATTTAATTCTTCACTCACCAATTGAATTGCTTTATTCATGTTGTCGACACTCAGGTGCTCGCCCACGAGACTCAGGTAATGTTTCGTGCGGCCGGTAATAATGATTTCACAGCGCTCTTTGTCTTTGAACCTTATGGTATCTCCTATCAGGTAGCGCCAGGCGCCAGCAGATGTACTTATCAGGAGTGCATAATCTTTTTCTTCTTCCACTTCATGAATCATCAGCACTTCCGGATGAGCGACAATATTTCCATCCGAATCAAAATTCTGGTTATTGAATGGCACAAATTCGAGGAATAGATGCTGATTGGTTACCAATTTCATTGCTTTTTCATCCTGGCGATCCTGGTAAGCGATAAATCCTTCTGATGCCAGGTAAGTCTCAATATACGTAAGGTGCTTGCCCAATAATTTCTCAAATCCTTTTTTATAGGGTTCAAAGGAAACTCCGCCATGAACAAAAAATGCGAGGTTGGGCCAGATCTCATGGATATTCTTCAATCGATATCGCTCGATGATTTTTTCCATGCATATCTGTATCCAGGCTGGTACACCCACTATAAAGCCAATGTCCCATGCTGGCGCCTGCCGAACAACCTCTTCAATTTTCTTATTCCAATCTTTTGTTCTTGCAATCTTTTTGCCGGGTTTATAAAAGGGCGAAAACCAGAATGGTACTTTGCGCGCGGTAATTCCGCTCAGGTCACCCGCATAATACCCCGGCCCCTTTTGAAGGTCTGTGCTGCCTCCAATCATCAACCAACCCTTGCCAATGCTTTTCACTGGTATGTGTTCATAGGTCCTCAGGGTGAGCATTTGTCTCACCATGACAATCCTGTTGCCTCGAAGCAGGTCATTGGTGATGGGAATATATTTGCTTGCAGCCTCAGATGTCCCTGAACTCAACGCATAGTACTTAATTTTCCCGGGCCAGCAAATATCCGGCCTGCCTTCCAGGGTCTTATGCCACCATTCGGAATAAATCTTATTGTAATCGTGAACTGGCACCATTTCCTGGAATTTCTTACCAATATGCCGGCTATGCAATAATTCATCAAATCTGAATTTTTGCCCGAATTCGGTGAACCTGGCTTTTTTCAGGAGTTTCTTCAACACTTTCAACTGCTGCCTTATGGGAGATTTTTGCGGCAACCGAAGGGCTTTAGCGAGAGAATTTGGCAATTGTACTTCTATCAAAGCCATTGAATATCCCGGTTATTGTGAAAGTAAAATTAAGGTATTGATCGGATACTTGGGTTGACAGTTGGCAGTTGGCAGAAGGCAGAGTCGATGATCGATGACCGATGATGGATGATCGCATCATTTATAAGACATGCAATTGTTAAGCAATTTTTCTTCTTCGGAAAATGGAAATTTGTGCGCCAAAAAAATTCAACCTTTCAACCATTCAACCTTTCAACCTTTCAACCCTTCAACTAATCACGGCTTTTGCTCAACAACCATTGCCTGATTCTCCGCCCTAATTCCCAAAACAACCGCCTCACTCACCTGATTATTGATCCCTACCGCACTGATCCAAATTGCTTGACTCTTAGCTGTCAAATCAAGAGGATCAAATTTGATCCAGGTCTTATTTATTTCCTCCGCTGGTATGATTTTATAAACGGGAAGGTGAGGCCTCAGCCTGATTGACCGATTCTTATCATAAAAAATCACATAGGATTTTAACGAGTCATTCGAAGGATTGTCAATATGGAATAGCGCAGAATCACCCGAGAATGTTGACCTGCTTAGATCGAATACAGGTTCATGTGGTTTCACTGAGTCAATCCAACTCATCGGGGGCAGGAGCGCAGGCGAACTGAAATAATTCTCCCTAAGACTATCATTCCAGCCATTGGGATTCCTTGAAAAGCTCGTGCTGCTGAAAAAAATCATCCCTGAGATATTAAATTCCTGTCTCAATGCCACAATTTGCCTTGGGAGCTGAGATTTGTCCCGCCAATAAGGATTGGTTCCGGCCTTATAAATGCCAAGGCCAATATAACAGTTGCGACCATATGTATGCAGATTCCACCAATCCACAAGGGGGGCAAATGGCGCATTTTTTTGTTCAAACTCCCAGTAAAGCTGCGGAGCCACATAGTCAATCCATTTCAATCTCAGCCAAAGAAGGATGTCAGCATAGAGATCATCATAATTGGTTTGCCCGGCACGCGTATCACTTCCTTCGGGATCTTTTTCCAGATTGCGCCATACCCCAAAAGGGCTGATACCGAATTGGCATCTTTTCTTTTCTTCCTTGATGGCCCTGCTCAACAAAACAATGATAGAATCTACATTGCTTCTGCGCCAATCTTCCCTGCTCAGGCCATTACCATACTTTATATAACTGGCTTCGTCAGGGAAATCCCTACCTGGAATCCTGTATGGATAAAAATAATCATCAAAATGAATGGCATCAATATCATACCTGCGAACGATATCCCGGATGACCAGCGTGAGATAAGATTGTACATCCTTATTTCCAGGATCAAAATATTTAGTCTCCCCGTAATTTAAGAACCATTCCGGGTGTATGCGGGTAATATGCGTGGGTGCTATGGAAGACTGATTTATTCTGAAAACAGCGCGATAAGGATTGCACCAGGCATGAAATTCCATTCCACGCTTATGCGTTTCTTCAATCATGAATTGCAACGGATCATAATAGGGATCTGGTTGCTGACCCTGTTTCCCCGTTAACCATTCACTCCATGGTTCAAGCGAAGATGGATAAAATGCATCTGCCGCAGGTCTAATCTGTACGATCACTGCATTCATTCCATTTCTCTTATGCATGTCGAGCTGACTTATGAATTCAGCTTTTTGACTGGCTACATTAAAATTGCCCTTGGAAGGCCAGTCAATATTATCGACTGTGGCTATCCAGGCAGCGCGAAATTCAAATATAGGTTGGGAAAACAATGCCTGTGAAATCAAAATAAGGCAAAGGCCCGATAAGCATCTGTTCATGGCGCCGCGCATCAAATTTGATTTAGTGAACCTGGAGGAAGGGAAATGCCGGCAACTATTTTCCATTTCGTATTTTATCGAGAAGTTGATTCAGCTTTTTGGCATCCGCCACACTGAGGTTTTCAAATACACCATCCAGGTCCTCATTACAACTATCCAACTTTTCAAGAAGCTTTTTCCCTTTTTCAGAAATAACGACATCGACCAGCCTGCGGTCTGATTTACAGACTGACTTCTTCACCAGCTCCTTCTTGATCAGGCGGTCCACAATCCGGCTCGTATCACTCATCTTATCCAACATGCGCTGACGGATCTGCATGGTGGATAGAGGCGCTCCAGCTCCCCTTAGGATTCTCAGAATATTGAATTGCTGGTATGTTATTTCGTAGCGATCAAAAACCAGTTTCATTTGCTCGCTCATCCAATTGTAAGTGAATATGAGGTTAATGACTGATTTCTGGTACTCGTTCCTAAATCGCGCCTGATTGATTTCTTTTTCTATCGACATAAGGATTCTGATACCTAAAAGTAACTAATTTATTTGCTGGCCTGCCGGGTCAGCATAAATATGGTAAAGAGATGGTGTGCTTCGTGCAGTAAGAAAAATTCTGCCCATTGGGTCAGGGTCAGTTTCCCGAATTTTGGGTGGATGCCAAAATAGTTTAGTTGGTGCTTGTCCAATCCTTCCAGTTGACCGATGATGATCATTCTGTTTTCGTTGATGTCCTCGTACAAGTTCTCTATATTTTTCAGGAGATATTCATGAAACAACGGATCATCCTCGGCTTTATACCTCTGAAAAGTTGGCTTTTCATCACGCAAAATAATATCCATGCGTTGAATAAATGTAGGTTGATAGGCTGCAAGATGAACGATGTTTTCGAAAGCGCTCCATTTTTCCGGATTCACCTTGGCTTTTAATTGCGTTTCGCTGAATGCGGAACAAAGCTCCGTGATGACCTCATGCTGGTGTTGCAGTCGCACAAAAATGGATACAGGCATTGACATATCAATAGATCATTATTTTCACAAATTTAGTCTAATGAGCATGGAGTCCGAGATCAATCGCTCCATACCTTAGTGCCCTCACTGCAGTTCGAGCAGATATCAATGTTCTTCCTGCTCTCGAGCACCTGCCGGCGGAATCTGTTATACTCAGGGTTCTGCCAGATTTCCTTAAATGATTTTCCTTTCAAATCTCCCATCCTGTGCTGTGCATCTTTGTCAAAGCAACAAGGCACAACCAATCCATCCCAGGTGATCACGGTGGCATGCCATAACCTCCAGCAGTGGTTATGCAATGCATTTTTAAATTCAAATTCCCCTTTGTCATTTTTTTTGTAGCGGCTATATTTTTCCCTGGTGGGAATAAGTTGGTTTGGGTCATTTTCAAAATCGTAGACCTGGGCCGTTTTAAACCTTACGCCATCAACACCGGTCTCCCTTGCCATCAACTTGATATCCTCCAATTGGTGTTCATTTGGTTTTACAACCAGGAATTGGAAGAATATATAAGGCGTTTTGGATTTCAGGGCCCTTTTCCATTTTACAATATTCTTTGCTCCTTCCAGCACTTTGTCCAGGCGGCCGCCCACCCTGTATTGCTGATATACTTCCTGTGTCGTTCCGTCGATCGATATGATCAGCCTGTCCAGACCGCTTTCCACCGTCTTCCTCGCATTCTGATCATTGAGGTAATGCGCATTGGTCGAAGTAGCGGTATAGATTTTTTTCTTCGAAGCATATTTCACCATTTCCAGGAATTCAGGATTCAGATAGGGCTCTCCCTGGAAATAGAAAACAAGGTACAGCAGCTCTTTTGAGAGCTGATCGATCGTTTCACTAAAGAAATTTTTTTGAAGCATCCCTGTCGGTCTCGTAAATGCTCTTAGTCCGCTGGGACATTCTGGACAACGCAGATTGCAGGATGTAGTAGGCTCAAAGGATATAGAAATGGGAAATCCCCATTGGACCGGCCTGCCTGACCACTTGCTCAGGTAATAACTCGATAATACCTTAGCTCCATTCAACAAGCGCCGGGTATTGAGCTTTGAAAGCAGGTTAAAGCTGTCGTTCCAGTTGAAATTTGACATTGACTGATAAAATTAGTCAGAAAACACTAAACCGGAATAGGTATCCGTTTTATACAATGTGGCAATATCAATGTGTGGTTTCCCTAAAGCCAGATTATATTTGCAACCGAGTATCCTGTTATGGCGAAGCAAAAGCAGAAAAGAAGACCCTGGGGAATTATTTTCATTTTTTTATTTACGGGCATTTTGGTCGTATTCTCCTATGCCATTTACGAATGGTGGCTGGAGAAGAAATCGCACGCAGTGTGGATTCAGGAATTTGGCATTGGCATTCCTGTCAACTATGAAATCCATGGCATCGATGTGTCAAAATACCAGGACTATATTGACTGGGGCTCAGTGAAAGCAATGAATGTGGAGGATGTGAGAATTGGATTTGCCTTTATCAAAGCCACTGAGGGACTGGAGAATGAAGATGTATTATTCGAAAGGAACTGGAGGAAAATCAAAGAAGCAGGCTTGATAAGGGGCGCTTACCATTTTTTCCTTGCAACCAAAAGTGGAAAAGAACAAGCGGAGAATTTTATCAACTCGGTCACGCTTGTTAGTGGCGATCTACCGCCCGTTTTGGATATTGAACAAAGCTACGGCGTACCCGCACCAAAGCTTCGCCAAAGGGCCAGAGAATGGCTGGAAGCTATCCGGAGCTATTATGGCGTAACTCCAATCATCTACACGAATGTTGATTTTTACGATCATTACCTGAAGGACGATTTCGACATGTATCCTCTTTGGGTCGCGCATTATTTGCAGCCTGAACATCCGCGCATTGCCCGTAATTGGAGCTTCTGGCAGCATAGTGAAAATGGAAGGGTAAAGGGCATCTATACAAGAGTGGACTTTAACGTATTCAATGGAGATTCTTCTGAATTCAGAAAGATCTTGATGAATTGAACGGGCTTTACTAACTTTTGCACAGAATGAAATTTCATGAGCAGCATTGAGCCCGAAGCCAGATCATTTCTCCGCAAGATTGCCTGGTCAGTTTTTTTTGGAATCTTGTGGATGATGTTTAATATGACCCTGGGCATTTATTACGGACTGCTTTTCGCGGAAAACGGAGTTGGAGTTTTGAATATCCTGTATTATGCATTTTTCCTCGTGAGCCTGTTCCTGCTCATCAGGTATTACTTTAGAACCTGGAAGCAAAAATTTCCGCACGGTTAGTGTGCCCTTTCTATTGGCCTTTGCCATCCAGGATGATAGGGGCGCCGCCCTTACCCATAATGATCATTTTCGCATTTTGTGATGCTGCCAGTTCCCTCATGGCTTTTATTTGCTCATATTGAAGCTGCTTATCTGTCAGGCTTTCACTGATAATATGCTGATAGTCGGCAATTCCCTGTGCCTCCACTCTTTTCCTTTCCGCTTCCTGCCTTTCTTTCTGTAATACAAATTGCATTTTCTGAGCGTCCTGTTCTGCACTGATCTTTTGTTCAATGGAAGTCTTGACGGCTTGTGGAAGGGTAATATTCCGCACCAGCAATTGTTCGAGGATCAGGCCCCGCTTTTTAAAATTATCGTCAATACTCTTAAAAATGCGCTGTTGAAATTCGTCTCGTTTGGTTGAATAAAGCGCTACGGCTTCATAATACACAGCATTGTCGCGAATTTTCGTTCTCGTTACCGGCCGGACTATTTTATCAGTATAATCCAACCCTGTTTCTCTGACTATATTGGGCGCATCTGAAGGAAGGACCTTATAAAGGACTGTCAGGTCTATTACAACTTCCAGACCATCCGAAGTCAGCGCCCTGATCGCATCATCTCCCTGGCGCGGACCTTCATCATGCACTCCGCTCATGGTATAGTTCTGTGTTTTGACATCCATCCGCTCCACTGTAAGCAGGGGATTGATAAGATGCAGTCCACTGGTCAAAACATCATTTTGTACTTTCCCAAATAATGCTTTTACGCCCACCTGGCCGGCTTCAATCTGAATTATAGAAGCGACGAGAAAGCCCAATGCAATGGCGAGCAATCCGATAGTACGGGCAGTGTTTGCAAATTTTTTTAACTGGTCGGGCCTGCGAGAGAGCGCCATGCCGATGAGGAAAACGATGATTCCAAGAATAATAAGTGCCATAATAAAAATATTCAGGGTGAATTTAATTAGCTGGTGTGGTCGGAAATGATAACCCATTTCCCATTGATCTTGCGGAATACAAGACTATAAATTCCTCCAATATCTCCTACAGATCTCTTGAGGAAAAATTTGCCGATGACAAGATAATATTCTGTGGAAAGGCGGTCGAGCCTTAGCAGGGTATAAAACAGTTTACCCATTTGCACGGTGTCCCGATAATTTTTTTTGTAGTTATTCAGAACCGTAGTATAGCCATAGGAGATACCATTTTTCCCAATAAACATGACCGAATCATTGTTCCAATATCCCCGCATGAATTCCTCAATATTCCCTTTGTTCCACGCAAGGATCTGGTCATTCATTAGTTTCCTTATCTCCTGCTCATCCTTGTTTTGAGAGAATGCACTGGCGCTAAGAAAGATGATAGATAGAAAGAAGAGTCTTTTCATCTTGCGATTTTCATCCTGAAATTAGAGAAAAGGCGGAGATCCAAATGATAATTCACTTCTTTATTTTATTTATTTTAGCGATCATGATAAAAAAGGTCTATTGTCTTTCCACTTGCAGCACCTGCAAGAGAATTATAAAGGAAGTGATGGCTGAAAAACGCGGATTTGAATTCCAGGACATAGCGGGCGAAAAAATTACAGCTGATCAACTTTTGGAGATGAAAAAAATGGCAGGCAGTTACGATGCACTTTTCAGTCGCCGGGCCATTAAATACAGGGAGCTGGGTCTGAAGGACAAAAAGCTGGAGGAAAAAGACATCAGAAAACTCATTCTGGACGAATACACTTTCCTGAAGCGGCCAGTATTCATCCTGGGAAACCGGATTTTTGTTGGAAGCGAAAAGAATACTGTAGAGGCACTTAAGCAAGAAATCTCCGGTTTAAGCCTGTGACCGGACGCTCACACTATTCTATTCAACAATGCGGAGTTTGGCATAGTTGAGCATGATCTTTTTTTCGCCGTTTGTTTCGAATTTAACAGTGGCTACAGGATTATGTGCTGAACCTTCCATCCTGGTCACTTCCCCAAATCCGAATTTCTGGTGTTCGATTTTTTGTCCCACTTGTAACTGCGAAGTATCACTGGCGACAAATCCTGGTGAAGGAGTATGGTCCTTCGGAGCCTGTCTTGAAGTCGAAAGATAGGAGGGCTTGTTTTCTGTGGCCTGGTTTCCTGCATTAAATCCCCTGTTCATTCTGTCAAATGCCGATCTGCCATTAAATTGATTTGGAAGAGAATGTCCGGAAGCCCTGCCGCCTGCAGAGCTCTTGTCCAGGAATTCTTCCGGAATTTCATCCAGAAACCTGCTTGGTTCGTTTTGTACAATGGATCCGAATCGATAGCGGGTATTTGCATAGCTGATCCAAAGTTTTTGTTTTGTCCTGGTGATGACCACATAGAACAATCTGCGCTCTTCTTCCAATTCTTCCCTGGTATTGATAGACATGGCATTCGGAAAAAGCATTTCTTCCAGTCCTGCGGCAAATACACAACTGAACTCAAGCCCCTTGGCTGCATGTATAGTCATCAGTTTTACAGTATCCGCATTCGGATCTTTTTCGTCCTGATCTGTCAGGAGGGTGATCTGCTGCAAATATGCGGAAAGTCCGGCTGCTGCTTTGCTTGTTGACTGTTCGGGAGAGTCATACTCATCCACAAAAACTCCATCTTCATCAATCCGGGAAAGATCCTGCTGCGTGTCCACCCATTCTTTAATGCTGTTTAATAATTCCTGGATATTTTCATATCTGGCCAGTCCCTCTGTCGTCTTGTCGTTAAAAAGTTCCTTCACCAGGTTGGTTTGTTTCCCTACATGCACAGCCACATCGTAGGCATTTTTGATTGCCAGCATGCTGGCGAAACTCTTTATCATCACCACAAATTGCTCGATGGATTCAAGCGTGGAAGCGCGAAATCCATATCGGGATGCGGCCGCCAGCACATCCCACATCGATATATTATTTTCATTGGCGGCAAGAATGGCTTTATCAATGGTGGTCTTGCCAATACCCCTTGCAGGGAAATTGATGATTCTCTTGAGTGATTCTTCATCCTTCGGATTGACAATGACACGGAGATAGGAAAGAAAATCTTTGATCTCTTTGCGCTGATAAAAGCTGATGCCTCCATAAATCATGTAAGCAATACCCATCCGTCGAAGGCTTTCTTCAAATGCACGGCTTTGGGCATTGGTACGGTATAAGATGGCGAAGTCCCGATTGGAATAATGATTACGAAGTTTTTGTTCCTGGATGGTATCCGCAACGAATTTGCCCTCATCATTGTCCGTCATCGTGCGTACCAGCCTGATTTTTTCCCCAAGGGTATTTTCTGTCCAGAGATTTTTTGGGATTTGTCCCTTGTTGTTCTTGATGACTTCATTGGCTACATTGATAATATGCTGCGTGCTGCGGTAATTCTGTTCCAGCTTCACGACTTTCACGTCTTCATAATCCTTTTGAAACTGCAGGATATTTTCAATGGTAGCGCCCCGGAAACTGTAAATGCTTTGGGCATCATCTCCGACTACACAAACATTTTCATGGACAGCTCCCAACAGTTTAATGATTTCATATTGTGCAGGATTGGTATCCTGAAATTCATCGATGAGAATGTATTTGAACTTGTGTTGATACTTGTGCAATGATTCCGGAAAATTCTTCAGCAGTTCATAAAATTTTAAGAGCAGGTCATCAAAATCCATCGCCCCGTTCTTAAAACAGCGTTTCACATAGGCATCAAAAATTTGTGCAATGGCAGGACGGTTGCTTCTCTGGTCTTCCTGTTGAATGGCATAGTCAGTGGCATATTCAGAAGGTCCGACCAGGGCATTCTTTGCCTGCGATATGCGATTATATACGGTGCCTGGCTTATAATGTTTGTCATCGAGATTAAGTTCATTGACAACCGTCTTCACCACACTCTTTGCATCATCTGTATCGTAAATGGTAAAATTGTGGGGAAATCCGAGCTTTGGTGCTTCGCCGCGCAGGATTCGCGCGAATACGCTGTGAAATGTGCCAATATATAAATTGCGGGCCTCGTTGTTTCCCAAAATCTTCTCGACCCTTTCCTTCATTTCCCGGGCCGCCTTATTTGTAAAGGTCAGGGCCAGGATATTAAATGCATCCACTCCATTGGCCATCAGGTGTGCAATCCTGGTCGTTAATACCTTTGTCTTGCCGCTGCCTGCACCGGCAATAATCATTACTGGCCCATCCGTCTGCAATACTGCTTCCCGCTGCTTGTCATTCAGACCTATCAGATAATCCTGCATCTGCGCAATTTACACCGATTGCCGGAGAGGCCGAATTCCGGAGGATAATGTGAGGAAATATTTTGGTGATACCACGAAAAGGGGAGATGAAGCAGCAATGGATCCTGGAATTCAGGAGCCTCTCTGGGATCCGCCAGTCAATTTCGTATTCCTGGACGCAGCTTTTGAATTGGTCTTACCCTTGTTCGGAATGAACCCTGGTTTGGCCGTTGATTGATTTCCCTGCTTATTACCCTTTTTCTTTTTATTATTGTTATTGAACAGTGACATGGAAAATAATTTACACGTAAAAATAACAAATTTACCCTTCTGAAAAACGATTCCATTACACCGATTTGTTAAAAAACCAGGATGGAAATGGCCGGGAATGTAAAGCTTTTGATGTTTGTTAAAGATTGAGTTATCCAATGGCACCAATCCGTGAATTATATTTTGATATCAGTTCGGAGCAGTCAGGCGGCAGTTTGTTTAGAATTGCAAACGAAAATGCCAGGCCATCATTTTTATATCATCATAGTACCTATAATGATGAAATAGATGAAATAAAAGTATTTGAAACAGCCTATGGCGATTTTTCCGATTTCTGGCGCGAGCTGACCTCAAATCCGGAATGGTATTACCTGCATCCGCTATTTGTTCATCCGGAACAAAGGGATTTTGTGAAGGAGCAACTCAAGGAGGTTAACTGGAACATATATCCCAACAGGAAATGGCAGGAAAGCCATCAGCGGCAATGGAAGAAAGTCCTCTCTGATCCGGGAAACTATTATCAGCCGCCCCCTCAATAATCACAGGTATGATACTTCCTAGCAAGCCTGACTGTGCGGTAGGCAGATTTTCAAAAAAAAAGTCTCAGGAATAAAAACCCGGTCAGATTGACCGGGTCCCCTTATTGATGAAAACCTGCCAGGCTGTGGAAATTCTTTCTCATCGTTCGATTCTGTAATTGAACGGAAATGGCCATTTCGGTTTCAAGCGGCAAACTTTCAGCAGAATCGGTACTGACCAGTCGGTTCAATTCTTTATCCCAGGCAAATATATACACCGGGCTACCATTGTAACTGACCCTGAATTTTGTTTCTTCGCCGTTTACCAGGAAAGGCGTGGCACGCACCCTTAGTTTACTGCTGTCTAACATAACATCAAAATACATGGTCATGGCCTTGTTTCTTGTCCTTTTCATATGATCCCATTTAGTTCGAAAATTGTTTAACAGGAAGGAAGATGCAACAACTGTGCCCCCGGCACCAATATTCCGGAATTAACGGACGCTTAGAGGTTAATTAACGATTTAATGATCTTGCCTTGTTTTCAGCAAGCGGGCATATTTTTTTATCTTTAACCATCTTGAACCTAATTCTTAATTATGAATACCAATCGACTGTCCAGAAAAATGTGCGCCGGACTAAATGCACAAATGACAAAAGAAGGACACGCTTCCCAGATTTATCTCTCTTATGGTTGCTGGGCATCAGGAGAAGGTTATGACGGAATTGCAAATTTTCTATTCAGGCATTCACAGGAGGAGCGCAATCACATGATCAAAGTCATGGAATATATTATCGGGAGGGGAGCCAAAGTGACTGTGGAGGCCATTCCTGCGCCTCCGGCGAATCCAAAGTCAGTGCAGGATTGTTTTGAAAAAGTTTTCCAGCAGGAAATCGACAATACCAGTTCCATTTACAAGCTAGTAAAACAAAGTTTCGATGAGGGCGATTGGGCCACCTGGCATTTCATGCAATGGTTTGTAAAGGAACAAACGGAAGAAGAGAACCTGGCGCTTGATCTCTTAGATAAAATAAAAATTGCAGGTGGGGCCAAGGCACAAGGGGAAGCTCTGTATGCCATTGACCGTGATCTTGAAAAAAAACCAGATGATGCGAGATTGGCAGAGGATAAGACGGCGATTAATCCGTGATTGGTTGATTAGTTGATTAGTTGACTAGTAGGTGTATAATTTTCAAAAGTGAAATAGCAACTTACCATTAACTTGCAAAACTCAGAATATTTCCAATCAACCAATCAACCCTTCAGCAAAAAAACATGAATAGAATCAAGCTCGCTGCACTGTTCTTACTAATGTGGAATTTCAATTCAGCTTTTGCGCAGGGATCGGGACCCGTTAACCCCGATACAAAAGGTGCAGGCTGGTCGGATTTATTTAAATCTGATTTATCCAATGGTGTTTTCCCCCAGGGGGTCTGGAAAGACAGTGCCGGTGTATTCACCGCTTCAAAAGACGAGGCTCTGTGGAGTGAAAAAGCCTATGATGATTTTATCCTTGACCTGGAATTCATGAACGCAGACGGAACGAATAGCGGAGTGATTGTACACGCTAGTGATCTGAAAAACTGGATCCCACACTCAATAGAAATTCAGATCGCAGATGATTTTTCGGAAGAATGGAGCAAGGCCTTGCCAAGCTGGCAATGCGGTGCGATATTTGGTCACCAACCTGCTTCAAAACACAATGTCAAAAAGCCAGGCGAATGGAATCACTATACCGTTACCTGCAAAGGAAAGATGATCTGGGTCGCACTGAATGGAGAGATCGTGAACACTTTCAATATGGCTGAATATACCTCCGCAAAGAAAAACCCTGATGGAACAGAAGTTCCTTCCTGGCTAAGCAATCCGCCTTCCACGCTCGCACTGCATGGCCATATCGGATTTCAGGGCAAGCATGCAGGTGCCCCTATTTTTTTCAGAAACATCAGGATAAAGCCCATGTAGATGGGGCTCCGGAAAATTGTATCTTTCTTGCCATTAGATGCATGCTACCAAGAACAATATCCATTTCCCTGCACTGGATGGATTAAGGGCCATTGCAGCTTTTGTTGTGCTATGGACCCATGTAGAGCGATTTAAACAGTTGCGGAATGAACCTACTTTTTTTGGAAATGCATTCAATTCGTTTCTCGGTGGACTGGCAGTAACCTTTTTCTTTGTGCTGAGTGGATTCCTAATCACCTGGTTGCTGATCGGCGAAAAACAGGAGACGGGAAAAATTAATGGTTCCCGGTTTTTGAAAAAGCGGTTTTTGAGAATTGCTCCTTTATACTACCTGGTATTGATCCTTGGCTATTTACTTTCCATCTATATTTTCCATGATACCGTAACCGATCCATTTGCAAATGGATTCATTTTAAATCTACTGCTCCTGCCCAATATTGCCTTCGCATTTAGTCTGATCCCCGAAATATTGATTCAGATCTGGTCAATTGGAACTGAGGTTCAGTTCTATCTTCTTTGGCCATTTGTCATTAAGAAAGCAAAGACTAAGAATCTGATTGCTGTCCTGGTGCTGATCTTCTTCTCATGGAATGCTGCCCGCATTTTACTCTGGCTGATAGGAGAAAACAAGTCAGCGTTGGCAGTGATCATATTCAGAACAAGAATCGACTGCATGGCCATCGGCGGGCTTTTTGCATTGAGCCTAAACGGCCAATTTTCGGATCATATCGCCCTAAAGAAATTGACTCAATTTGTCCTGCGGACCGGTTCAGGTTGGTTGCTTGCTATTTTATTTTCAATCCTTATCTGGCTGAGCTGGCATTACAATCTTGGATGGTCACCGCTCTACGCCTTTCTGTTTGCGTGCATAATCGTCAGATTGATTCATCGCCCCGCAAAGATCCTGGATTCGATTTCACTAAATTACCTGGGAAAGATTTCATACGGAATCTACCTGCTGCATCATTTTGCCGTATACCTGGTCTTCTGGCTATTCTCCAATTGTTTGGGGAGCAATTCCTGGAATGAGCTATTTTATTTTGTCGCCGCAGGGATCATCAGCGTCCTCTTGTCTTCAGCGAGTTATTATTTGTATGAGAAAAAATTCCTGGCAATGAAAGAAAGAATACCACAAAAGCCCTGATCAGATGGAAACAGATTGTTTGGTTAATACTTTCCTGATTGCTGCTACCAGTTTCTTTCCTTTTTCTTCCAATTCCTGTTCAGTCCAGAGAAGCCCAATGGCTGTAGAGATGCAACGGCCCATGATCTTGTCACTCGCTGAATAATCGGTATTGGATATTCTTTCCAAAGCCAACATTTGATCATGGTTGAGGTTATTCAAAGCAATGGCATTTTTCAGGTGATCCCATTTGCGGATATAGTGCCAGTTATGCTCATACCAGTAGAAATTACCGCCAGCGATATTTTGTGTTTTCAATTCTGCGACGAGGGCGGCAGTCAATTCTTCCGTTGGCAGGAACCAGCTTAGGAAAGTACAGGTGTCGCCCGAAAAATCAGGGATCGTTCTGAATCTGAGATCAGGTACCTGGGAGAGTATTTTTTTTAATTGGGAATGATTTTTTTTCTGGATAGCGAGAAAATGGTCGAGTTTTCTCAATTGAGCAAGACCGACAGCAGCATGCAATTCAGAGATCCTGAAATTATATCCGAGGAAGGGATGAAGATCTGCCCCACGGTCGATCCCTGCGTGGTCATGGCCATGATCCGAGTATCCATCGGATTTCTGATAAATCTCGTGGCTATGCGTAAGTACGGCGCCCCCTTCAGCGCAGGTCACCGTTTTTACAAAATCAAAGGACAGTGTGCCTGCATGTCCGATCGTGCCCAGGCATTTTCCTTTATATGTGCCTCCAATGCTCTGGCAGGCATCTTCCAGCAATACCAGATTGTGTTTGGTGCAAATGGCGATCAGCGGATCCAGGTCGGCCATGCTGCCGCACATATGAACGGGCATCAGGCATTTGGTTTTTGGACCTATTAGTTTTTCTACTGCTTGCGGATTCATGGTCAGGGTTTCATCCACATCCACCAGCACAGGAACCGCCCCAACACTCAAAACGGCTTCGAAGCTGGCAACAAATGTAAAAGTAGGCATGATCACTTCATCTCCTGCGCCCACGCCCAGTGCCGCCAATGCGGTTGTCAGTGCAGCGGTCCCGCTGGAAACAAGTTGTGCGTATCCTGATCCCAGGCGCTTGCAAAGCGCTGCCTCCAGTTCTTTGGATTTCCAGATTCCCTTTCTCGGGCCATCGAATCCATAGCGCATGAGGATGCCCGTGTTCAGGACTTCATTGACCTCTTTGCGTTCTTCTTCCCCAAATAATTCAAACCCTGGCATGATGATGAATTTTAAGGGTATAAAGGTAGGAAAACTCGAGAAGTAAGGAGTTGGAATGCCTTTCCAATTAAAGCCAGATGATCCCCTGGTCCCTATCAAACCAATGGTTCAATCCTGACAGCAAAGGAGGCGGGAAAAGCAGATGCAAAGGTAAGTTTGGAATTGCTGCTTGCCAGATTGCACAAGGTGAAGGAAATAAATGGACTGATATCTTCTCTATAAATCCCCCACATTTTTCCGAAAATTTGGTAAAGTGCATAAAATTGGAATTTTAAATTAAACGACCTTAGAGGCCATGAATCCTACAGTGGACCAAATGGAAAAAGATCAGTTTTCAACTGGAAAGATCTCCAGGCTTGCGGCAGATCATTACGGTAAGGAGGTCAGCGCAACAAAACTAGTGGGTGAACTGGATTTGAATTTTCTTCTTACGGAGCAAAAAGGGCAGCAATATGTATTAAAGATTGCTCATGCGGGTGAAAACCTGCTCCAGCTGCAAATGCAGAACGCCATAATCAAACAATTGGGCGGTTCCGGTGGCAGACTGCATGTACAGGAAATTATTCCATCCAGTCAGGGCGAGGAGATCGTTTTTCTTGAACAGAAAGATGGGAGTCTGCGCTACATGCGTCTACTTAGTTGGATTGAAGGCAAGCCATTGGCAAAATTTGCGCCACATTCTGCTTCCCTCCTATTTAAGGTTGGCGCTTTTTGTGGAAATCTTTGCCAGGCTTTGAAAGGATTTGATCATCCAGGAGCACACCGATTCATGAAATGGGATCCTTCCCAGGCCAAATGGATAAAACCCCATCTGGATAAGTTTTCCGGCGAGCGGGGAGCAGTGGTACGATACTTTTATTCACAATTTGAAACGATTGCATTTCCTGCACTCGAAGGGCTTCGAAAAAGCATCAACTACAATGATGCAAATGATTATAATATCCTCTTGACAGCTGCGGCAGAGGGACCCGAAGTTGCAGGTGTCATTGATTTTGGTGATGCCGTCTATACGCATACAGCGAACGAACTAGCTATCGCGATTGCCTATGCGACAATGAATAAGCCGGATCCGCTGGAAGCAGCAACTCATATCGTGTCCGGATTTCATAGCGCGTTTCCGCTCACAGCCATGGAGATCAGGGTCCTTTTACCTCTCATCACTACCCGGCTGCTCATTAGCGTGGTTTGTGCAGAACTCAACCGCAGGGACGAGCCTGCAAATGAATATTTGCAAATCAGTGATGAGCCGGCATGGGATCTTCTTGGAAAATGGAGAAAAACAGATCTGTCTTTTGCAGAAGCTTCATTCAGGCATGCCTGCGGTCTGATTCCTTCTCCAAAAGAAGAGCTCTTCAGGAAATGGATCAAAGGAAATCATTCAAAGTCCATTTCGCCCCTTGCTTTTGAAAAACCCGCCTGGCTCGATCTCAGTGTCGGGAGCATTGAACTTGGCAATGCCCGGAATTTGTCAGATGCCGATGCACTGGATAGCAAAATTATGTCCATGGCCAGGTCAAAAACCAGCGACATCGTTTTAGGAAAATACAATGAAGCGCGTGCAATTTATTCCTCTCCGGCATTTGAGCAGGCCGGGAACAACGGGCCGGTCTGGCGAACAATTCATATAGGGCTTGACTTTTTTGCTACACCTGGAACGGCAGTGAATGCAGTCCTGGATGGAACAGTCCATAGTTTTGCCAATAACAATGCAGAAAGGGATTATGGGCCGACAATTATTCTGGAGCACCGGATTTCAAACGAATTGTGTTTTTACTCGCTATATGGCCACCTCTCAGTAACCTCACTGCAAAATATTTCTGTTGGTAAGCAAGTGCATGCGGGCGAAAAAATAGCGGAAGTTGGAGATCGGAAGTCCAATGGCAACTGGACTCCGCACCTGCATTTCCAAGTGATTATGGATATGCTTGGCCAGCAGGGAGATTTTCCCGGGGTTTGCAATCCCGGAGAGGCTCCCGTCTGGCTTAGCCTTTGTCCCGATCCGTGGCTTCTGATCAAGGGGGAAGCTTCGCCGCAGGAGAATAAGATCTCAAACGATGAGATCATATCATTTCGCAGACAGCACGTGGGAAAAAATTTGAGCATTTCATATAAGGAGCCCATCCGCATGGTACGCGGTGATGGTCAATGGCTGATCGACGATTCAGGCCGAAAGTATTTGGATACGGTGAACAATGTGGCGCATGTCGGTCACGAACATCCACGGGTGGTTGCTGCAGGACAGGCGCAGATGGCAGTTCTCAATACGAATACAAGATATCTCCATGAAAATCTATTAAAATTTGTTCGAGAACTCCTCCTCACTCTTCCCCCCAAACTCAATGTGGCATTCCTCGTCAATTCCGGTAGCGAGGCCAATGAACTTGCCCTCCGGCTTGCAAAGAATTATACAGGACAGGCAGATATGATTGTATCTGAAGTCGGGTACCATGGCAATACAAATGCCTGTGTTGAAATCAGTTCCTACAAGTTCGATGGTCCGGGTGGAAAAGGGAGGCCCCCCCATATTCATGTTATACCGATTCCAGACAGCTTTCGGGGCATATACAGGGCAGACGATTCCGATGCTGGACTCAAATATGCAAGCCATGTGAAGCAAGCCATACATGGAATCCTCGAAGAAAAGAGAAAACCTGCGGCATTGATTTTTGAATCGGTCATCAGTTGCGGTGGACAAGTAGAATTGCCCGAGCGTTTTTTGAAATCCGCATATGAATACACCCGCACCGCCGGAGGTGTTTGTATCGCAGATGAAGTGCAGACAGGGTGCGGGCGCGCGGGCGATCATTTTTGGGCCTTCGAAGCCCATGGTGTTGTTCCCGATATTGTCACCATTGGAAAACCTATCGGCAATGGTCACCCGCTGGGTGTGGTCGTAACCACGCAGGAGCTGGCGGATGCATTTAAAAATGGAATGGAATATTTCAATACGTTCGGCGGGAATCCAGTATCCTGCGCCATCGGGTATGAAGTGTTGCGGGTAATTAAGGAGGAGGGGCTTCAAAAAAACGCCCTCGAAGTAGGCAACTATTTGAAAACCGGGTTAAGAAATCTTATGAAGAAATTTGAAATCATCGGTGATGTGCGGGGGCCAGGACTTTTTATAGGCTTCGAACTGGTAAGGGATCGGATAAGCAAGGGGCCGGCAACGAATCAGGCGGCTTATTTCATCAATCGCATGCGCGAGATGGGAATCCTGATGAGTACGGATGGCCCGCATAATAATGTCTTAAAAATCAAACCGCCCATTGTGTTCACAAAAAGCAATTCAGATTTTCTGCTTGATTCTATTGAAAAAGTATTGAGAGAAGATTTTATGCAGGTTGGATCCTGAGTTTTTCACTCCAACTCTATACAGGTTTCATCCGAAAAAGTATTTTATCATGACGCCAATTATTCAGTTTCTGCGGGCTCAATTTTCAGGAATCTATCCAGCAAATCTTCCTGTCTTCCCTGCACAAAGGAATTTTTCATTTTTCCCTTTGGTGTTCCGCTTCATAATGTTTCTTTAATACATCTTCCCCGAATTCATTTCCTTTTTCCCTCCATATGGAATGAATATGGTTGGCGGTTCTTCTTGGACCGCCATTGTCATCAAATTCTATTATGAAAGTGGGGCCATTCAGAATGTAATAATGTGCTTTCATTTCTTCGCTTTCTCCTATCCATCCAAAATAAATATTTTCAATACCGGCTTTCAAAATCTTACCATATTCAACCATGGCTTTATCGTACTCCAGGTTGAAGACAAATTCGCGCACAATTTTCAGTAGGATCTCCTGTTGTTTCTTGTTGAGTGCTGAACCTTTTATTCCCCAATAATCGACAAGACGTTTTCCGCTTTCAGCAGCAGTGATGATGTCTTGGGGTGCTTCCTTGCTTAGCACTGCTTTTTGTTTTTGCTCCGGGCTCAAACTATTGAGCAATTTCATTCCAAAATCTTCTTCCATGCCGAGTACCCGCCATCCTGCATATTCACCCACAGGATATTCTGCAGGGTCCGTGCCTACAAACATTGGAGTCACTGTTAATTTCTTATAGAGAAATGCAAAATTCAGTGAGAGGTGATGGCCTTCCAGTTTGAAGGACCAAACGCTATCCACAATAGGATTTCCGAAAATGGCAAAGAAATAATTTTTGTGGCTCCATTTCAGGTCTTTTAAAAATTGATAAACCGTATCATTAAATTCCTTTCTTTGGTACAATGTATCATAGAACGCATTGATCAGATTGTCAAGATGCATAATGCTTGTTGCTTTCAGATAGCCCTGTGAACTCAAAGAAGCTGCTAGGATTCGGTGCAGCAGTCTTCGTTGATCATTGGATAAATTTCCAATGCTGATCCCGGCCCTGGCCCTGAGCCCCACGGGAAGATTGTTCCACTTAATGCGGGCCGTGTCGGAGAATTCATATAGCGCAGACCGCTTTTGGAGCGGAGTGAGGCTATCTATGAAAGTCTCTACCGATTTGGTGATCTCCGTTATATTGTCCTGGCAAAATGCTGATTGAAAAAAGAAACCAAGGATGAGCAGCAAGGCAATATGTTTGGGCATGGCCGGAATTTAAAGTAGAAAATATTATGGAAGCCTGATTGACGAAAGGTGGGATTTCAGAAAAGCACGATCAACATCTGCCATATGAATTCGTTATGGCATACTAACCTACAACAAAAAAAATTGTTATAGTCTGTTCAGGCAAAAATAGTCTGGAAAATTCAGGTATCAGGCTTTAGGCTGCCCATGTTTGTCGAAAAATGACAGAAATAATGGTTCCGGGAGAGTTCCGCGAAAAGAAATAGCCTCAGCCTTTGAAAGACCCTATTCATTCCCGGTGGAAAGGAAGCAGGATTTCTTATTCTCAATTGCCCGACAGTCCCGCAAATCAATTAATTTGTGTGAATGAAATGGGCCCTTCAATTTTATGGGCAATTCAAACGACTCCTATTTGCAGGACTGTCACTCCTTCTCATTCATTCCATCCTCCGCATTCTATTTTGGGTCTATAACCGGGCGTTTTTCATGGGACTCGGCAATGGGGAAACATTTCACATTTTGTATAGCGGGATAAAGCAGGACTTTATGAGCCTCCTCATCCTGAATTCTATTCCCATGGTCCTCCTATTTGCAGGTGAATATTTTCCGGAAGGCAGAAAGTACCAGTACCTATTGGGAAAATTGATTTTTGTCTTGATCAACGCACTGGGCGTTGCTTTGAATGTGCTGGATATCGGTTATTTCAGTTATAGCCTGCATAGAACAAATTTTGATTTGCTCTTTGTGATGATTGATTCCATGCAGTCCTTTAAAAGCCTGATCCACGATTATTGGTTCCTTGTGGTATTCTTTGCCATCCTGGTTTGGATCATTTCAAGGATTGGCCGGTATCTCTTTCGGTTCAAAGAAGATTCTCACCGCAACTTTCTGACAACACTTGCAAATCAATTGGTGTTTTTGCTAATATTGGCCCTGGTAGTGAAGCGGCCAAACGCGAACCTGGTCCTTCCTGGTTCACCGCTTTTATCCGTAGGGCCGGCTCGGCTCCCGGTTGCACAAAACAGTTTTTACACTTTTGCATATTCCCTGCTGCGGAGCCAGAAACAGATCCGGCAAAAAAATTATTACTCCCAAAATCAATTGGATAGCCTGGTCAAATCTGTATATGTCCTGGACGCGAAAGGTGATATGAAAAAGAAAAATGTGGTGATCTTTATTTTGGAGAGCTTTTCCCGCGGATACCTTTTGGCAGGGAATCCACTAAAAGCAAATACGCCTTTTTTCGACTCCCTCATCAGTCAAAGTATATTTTTCCCCAATGCTTTTGCCAATGGATTTAATTCCAACCAGGGGATCGTATCCATTTTGGGTGGCCTACCTGCATTTCTCGACGAGCCATTTTATTATTCAGTTTATGCGAATACGCCCCTGCATGGAATTGGAAATATTTTAAAAGAGAAAGGATATAATACGAGCTTTTTCATGGGGGCTAAAAAGGACCATTTTGGATTCGAAAAATTCGGCAGGATAGCAGGCATCGAAGAATATTACTGGCGGGATCAGTTCAATGACGAAACTGCATTTGATGGAAACTGGGGCATTTTTGATGAGCCCTTTCTACAATACGGCGCGGGCGTTCTTTCCAAAAAGGCGCAGCCATTTCTTGCTGTATTCTTCAATATCTCCTCTCATCCCCCATTTACGATCCCTGCATCGCATCAACTGGATTTTATTTTTCCCAATCAAACGCCGGCTCAGCGTGCCATCAGTTATGTTGATTTTGCATTCAGGAAATTTTTTCAGCGGATCTCCAAAGAACCCTGGTTCCGGGAAACGGTATTTGTATTTTGTGCAGATCATTACCTATACGCAGGCAATGGTTCGAGACAAAATGGGTTAACCGTTTCTGAAATTCCTATTTTTATTTTCCAGCCGGGGAAAAAAGGCGGTCACTACGATCCTTCGGTCATCAGCCAGGTTGATCTGGGTCCTTCCATCCTGCACTTGCTAAATTATAATGGTCGTATTGCCGGGTTTGGTAAAGATATTTTTGACACGGTGACCAATGAACATTATGCCTTGAATAAGCCTGGCCATACCTATCAGATTTTTTCAGGGGATTGGCTCTTTGGATATGATTTGACCAATGATCATGCACAATACTTATACCATTACCGGAATGATTCTATGCTGACCAAAAACCTGCTCGATTCAGGATCTGCGCAGGGCGTGAGAAACAGACTGGAAAAAGTCTTAAAGGCAAATATCCAGTTGTACCAGAAAGATTTGCTCAATCGTAGCCTGGAGTGATCATTTTTTTCCTTCCAGAGAATTGACGTATTCCAGAGAACCCAGCCTGAATTTTAGCGGGAGATGCGAATTTTTTTCAAATGACCATTCCATTTTGCAAATAAAGCCCAGATGCTGGGTATAGAAGTCCATGGGCAGGATAGCTGCCAGGGAGGGGAAACCAGGAAAACCGGATGGCTGTTTGGTGACAAGCGCCAGGGACGGAATAAAATTCCCCTTGCTTTCCTCCAAAGCCGCTACTGGCTTGGCTTTGAAGACAAGTGCTTCAGGCAAAGTTTGCTCCCGCAGGGCCACACTTTTTTGAGCCAACAGCCTCCCATTTAAAATAATGAGCACCAGGGCAACAATAAAAGTGATATTTCGTTTGGCCGCTATCTTCATATTTGTATGTAAATTTACGGCGCGATTTTTGTGGGAAGGGCCAATTTTTCAAATAAATTTTGGCTTAGCCAGGCAAAACCCCCTTTTACATGGCATTAAGTCAATCATTACAGCAGAAACTCCTTCAAAAGCTATCCCCGCAGCAGATTCAACTGATGAAACTGCTCCAGGTTCCTACAGCCAACCTGGAAGAGCGGATCAAGGAAGAATTGGAAGAAAACCCAGCACTTGAAGTGACGGAAGAGAATCACGAAGATGGGCTCACGGAGGACAGCAAGGATGAATTTGAAAGCACTGATGATGAATTCGAATCAGAAGGAAGTGAGGATGAATATGATAATATTGATCTCAGTGAATATGTAAGCGCGCATGATGACGATGTTTCTGATTACAAGCTGCGGGATGACAATTACCCGGAAATGGATGATAAGAAGACCATTCCCCACAAGATTGAAACTACTTTTCACGAGTTATTGCTTGATCAGCTGGGCTTGCTGAAATTAGACGACCGGAGCCGCCGCATTGCCGAACAAATTACAGGAAGCATTGATGATGATGGATATTTGAGAAGAGAAACCGCTTCGATTGTGGATGATCTCGCATTCAGGCAAAATATAGAAACCACAGAGAAAGAAGTGGAAGAGCTGATCGCCAAGATCCAGCAATTTGACCCTCCGGGTGTGGCGGCGAGAAATTTGCAGGAATGTCTTTTGCTCCAGCTGAACCGAAAAAGAACAGAGGGCAAAAGCGTAGAACTAGCTATTGAGGTTCTTTCCTATTATTTCGAAGAATTCACCAAGAAGCATTATGACAAGATCCAGCGTGGACTGAATCTGAATGAAGAGGATTTCAGGGATATCATCAAGCAGATCATCAGGCTCAATCCCAAGCCCGGTGGAAACCTGAGCGAATCAAGTCAAATGGAAAGCTATGTGGTTCCGGACTTTTTTATTTTCAATAACAATGGAATGCTCGAGCTGACGCTGAACTCCAGGAATGCGCCAGATCTTCGGATCAGTGATGGCTACCGGGAGATGCTCAGGGATTATGAGAAGGGAACCAAAAAAGATAAACGTCAAAAAGAAGCCGTACTCTTCATTAAACAAAAGATTGACGCGGCGAAATGGTTTATTGATGCAATCAAACAAAGACAGCAGACCCTGCTAAGCACCATGCAGACCATTATGGATTATCAGCATGAGTTCTTTCTCACCGGGGATGAAACTGTATTGAAGCCAATGATCCTGAAAGATATTGCGGAAAGGACCGGCCTGGACATTTCTACAGTGAGCCGGGTGGCAAACAGCAAGTTTGTTCAAACCGAATTCGGAACCTATCGCCTTAAATTCTTCTTCAGTGAATCCCTTAGTACAGACAGCGGCGAAGAAGTTTCTACAAGAGAGGTAAAGAAGATTCTCAGTGACATGATCGAAGGGGAAAGCAAGAAAAAGCCATTGAGTGATGAGAGACTGACTGAACTCTTACAGGAAAAAGGATATAATATTGCACGCAGAACGGTAGCAAAATACAGGGAACAGTTAAATATCCCCGTTGCCCGCCTAAGAAAAGAATTATGATTCCCCTGGCTCTGCGAGTTTTACATTTGTATACTATATGCAAGTAGAGATGTCCAAAACTGAAAGGAGAAATCCACTCATTCGATTCCTTGCCCATCTTATTTCCATTGTATTTCATCCTTTGCTGATCACGAGTTATGTGGTTGCATTTCTTCTTTTTGTTCATCCATTTCTTTTTGCAGGATTTGGAAACCAACTCAAGACATTTCGCTTTCTCTCCGTGTTTATTACCTCATTCTTTATGCCCGTTTTTTCCATATTCCTTTGTTGGCGGCTTGGTTTTGTCCAGTCCATGCTATTGAAATCAGCAAGAGAGCGGATCATTCCATACGCAATTGTCATGGTATTTTACTTTTGGGTTTGGTATGTGTACCATAACCAGGAAGAAAACCCGCCGGAATCCGTAGCATTTTTGCTGGGAAGTTTTCTGGCGGTTTGCGGAGCATGGTTTTGTAATATTTTTTTTAAGATCAGCATGCATGCTACGGCTGCGGGCGGCCTCGCGATGTTTTTTGTCCTATTTTCTTTTCATGATCCTTATGCATCGGGATTGTATTTATCCCTGGCCATCCTTGTTGCCGGATTGATTTGCAGCGCAAGACTAATCGTTTCGGATCATCATCCTGGAGACATTTATGCAGGCCTTCTCGTGGGAATGATCTCAGAAGCTTTGGGATGGGCTATTAATGGATGAGGTCTGGCAGCATGCTGAACAATTCAATTCAATTAAAAAGAAAAGCCCAATCATAGGGTACGATCCTATATTGAGCCTTTTCACCTTCAAACCATCTGAAGTTTACGTCCGCGCTAGCTGTTAAGTATCTTCGATTTTACTATATATTTTTTTGTAGGGTGATATATAAAAAAGCAGGAGCCGTCTTTAATGGTCTCAATGATGGCATCCGATTCAGCTGATGGAACAGCCGGGCAGCCAAAGCTCCTTCCATTGAAAGGATTTCCATTTAGATAGTCGTCTCCGACATAATCCGATCCATGTACTACGATTGCGCGTCCATTGGCCCTGTCATTGAATCCTCTTTCGAGGCCATGAATCTTTAGTGAAAGCCCATGATCGCCGAAATACGTGTTCTCCGTAACGTAAAATCCCAGGCTGCTTTTATGCGAACGGTTACTATTGGAGAATGTATTTGCAAACTCAGTTCCTGAGTTCCGGCCATGTGCAACATAAGTATTGATCAGTATGCGCTTTTGTTCGAGGTCGAGCACATACAATCTTTTGTTACGTGATGACTGGCTGAAATCGCAAATGGTCAGGATATTATTTCTGCTCACGACACGGTGTTCGACCAGATATAGATAACCTTTATAAGCATATTCAAATGCTTTTTTGGAAAGTCCATACTGTTCGAGATCTATTTGTTCGTAGAGGGCAGAAGCTTCTTCTTCAAAAGCTGCATTATTAGCATTGTTATGGGAAGAAGATTTGGCAGTAAAATGAATACTGTGCTTTACTCTCGGACCTGATCCTGCCTTGAGATCGGTGGCCGGTAGTGAGAATACGAGCAAAGCAACTACGGGTACTGGATTAAATATGCTACGCATACATTAGGGGTTTTTCAAAAAAATTGCTTTTTCTAATAGGGTCAATAGCTAAAATATTACGCACGGAGCACATCTGCAAGACCCAGAAAGCAATTTTTTTATTGTGTGAAAAAATTAATTATTTGCGAAGGTAAATGATTTTTTCCCTCGTAATTCTCCTAGTAATCTTACCCTTATAGGCGGCAATTAATTATCAGTGGGTTAGTTTGCCTGGACGGGTATTTTTCTAAGATATTTAACAAAAGGTCGTGGATTGATACTAAGTTAGTTTATTTCCGCTGAATTCCTTCACATAAATTTTTATCAGCAAAATAAACAGGGAGATAAGGATGGGGCCGAAAACCAATCCAATAAAGCCAAACAGGTTGAGCCCAAGGATAACTCCAAATGCTGTAATAAGAGGATGAACGTCCCCTATCTTTCTCTGCAGCCAGAACCGGAAAATGCTATCGACTGTGCTCACAATACCAAAACCATAAGCAAGCATGAGAAGTCCTTTTAGCGTGGAGCCTTCTGCAAAAAACAGAATCCCTACAGGCACATAGGCGAACCCTGCGCCCAATACAGGCAACATGGAAGCTATGCATGTTATAATAAACCAGAACATGGGCTCTTTTACCCCCAAAACAAAATAAGCAGGCAGCGCAATGAGTCCCTGGAAAATGGCAATGAGCGGAATACCCACTGCATTTGAGAAAACCAGGGCATTCGTTTCGTGCCTAAGTATCCGAACATTCTCTGATTTCATAGGGAGCCAATCTACCAGGGCATTCTCCATTTCCTTGCCATTGATCAACATGAAATACAAAATCAAATAAGTAAAAATGATGGTGACGATCGTATTGAACGTAGCGCCAACAATGGTTTGAATCGTCTCGCTACTCCAAGAGGTTAATTGTTGAAGGTTGTTCTGGGAAATAAGCGCAATATTATATTTGACTTCGAAGGAGTGAATAAAGTTTTCCAGGGTCTGCAACACATTGGAAGAATGCTGAACGGCAAAGTTGATTTTAGATGACATCATATTGATGAACATCGCAATCGGAAGCAAAATGACGACAAAGGAAAGCAGCATCAATACGGCTGCGGCCAGGGCCCTTTTCCATTTGTACCTGCCTGTGAGAATAAACATCGGCTTCTTAAGCAGCACAAAAAGTGTATAAGATCCAAGCAGGGAAGGAATGAATGAATGAAGTTGAGAAAACAGAACGAGTCCCAACAGGAAAATAAAGAGCAGGAGCAAAACCTGCCGGATGACATTGTTAGAAATATTACTCAGCATCAATGGAAAGTTCATCTAAAAATAACCAATTGCCCTTAAACTCTTTTAACTTAGTCAACAAAACCAGGCTTCACTCATCACTATAAACTGTGGCAAAAACAATTCTACTGATACGTCACGCCAAAAGCAGTTGGGAAAATCCTGGTATGTCCGATTTCGACCGGCCGCTCAATGAAAGGGGCAGGAAAGATGCGCCGGAAATGGCCAGACGACTGATCAAAAAATCCTATGGCATTGATTTTTTCGTTTCCAGTCCGGCGAAAAGAGCGAAGAAGACTGCTGAATTGTTCATGAAGGAATTTGGAGCAAATGAGAAAAAGATCCTGTTTATGCCAGCGCTATACCATGCCACGCCAAGGGATTTTGAAGAAGCGATTGCTTCACTGGACAATCGATTCGGCAGGGTAGCGATTTTTTCCCATAACCCCGGAATCTCCGAATTTGCAAATTCACTAACAGATGTTCACGTCGATGATATGCCAACCTGTGGCATATTCGGACTAAGCATGGCTTCCGATTCATGGAAAGCATTCCGTCAGGCTGAAAAAACCTTTCTATTTTTCGATTACCCGAAAGCCAATCGCACAGAATGATTGGCCGAGTCCATCAGGATCGGCAATTAACAACTAAATCTGAGATGGCAGCGTGCAAGAGAGAATGATCTTCCTGTTTGTACAAAGCATATTGAAATTCTTCTGCCTGCTTCAAAGCAGAATGAATAGTAAACCTGCTTTGAGCCACACAGAGCGCCAATTTTTTTTCGTGCATCCTTTGGGCAAGATATTCCTGCTCAGCCTGGCCCGGTGTGGGAATCAGAATGGATTTTTTTCTCAGGCGCATAAGGTCCATGATAGAACTGTAACCAGACCTGCAGATGACAATAGCAGATTCACAGATCAGCTTGTTCAACATAGCGGATTGAAGATGGTTATGAATGGAAATATGTTTTTCTGCAATGGGCATTGGGCTTTCCAAAGGAAGTCCACGGACAAGGATGACATTTGATCTGTAATTCTTGCATTCACTCAAAACCTGTTTCTCCAGGATGCTACGCTGGGGCTCAGGGCCAGAAAGCAGAATTAAAACCTGATCCCTGACTGCTTCTTTGCAAGGCGCAAATCTTGAAAGGGGGCCGATAAATAGGGTATCCATGACCGGAAGAATCGCAGGGTGGTCTAATTCGCCTGCAAGAGAACAATTGCCGTCAGTATCCGGAATCCAGCATACACTAAAGCGGCGAATTTTTCGATGGTTCCATTTCTCCACCAATTGGTCAAAAAATGGCCCCATTCCCGTTTTGATATGGAGTTGATGAGTGAGGAAGACCGATCGTAAGCCGGGTGCACATAGGCCATAACGATTGTCGGAGATGATGGCGTCGGGATTTTCCCTGGCAATCATTTCAGATAGCCATAAACGCTCATTGCGGATTCTCAGGACGATTTTTGGAATTTGCATTCCAATCCGGAGCCTGGTGAGCCAGCCATTCCGGCCATATCGAAGATGATACCCTGGCAGGTCAAGCACCCGAAGCATGGGGAATTCCGCCGTCAGAATGGCCTTTTGGGAGCCTTCTGCAGCTATCAATACTTCACAGGAGGACCTAATTAGTTCGTATATGATTGGTATACACCTTGTTGCATGGCCAAGCCCCCAATCCAGGGGCGCTACAATGATTTTGGGAATTTTTGGAACCATTGTTAATTTTCCCCTTTAATGTTAAATCAGGAATACTATTTGATGTACAAAATAGTTAAATTAGTAGGACAAAACCCATGAAAACCAGGAATCAGCTATTGATTTTATTGTTCGCCACAATTTGCATGACTTTTCTTTCATGCAGCTCCGGTAATCACATTGGGGGCAGCAGTAAGAATTGCGGCTGTGGTACCAACAAGGGTATGGTTGGATATAAATAAGCGCATTGCGCCGCTAAAATCTAATTGCATGAAAACGTCTAACAGAGATTTGCTTGTCTTAATGAGAAACGAATATTCGAGCGAGCATTTTATGGAGCAGGAAGTAGAGCAGCTGAATGATTTGCTTTTCCACTATGAAACCCTCGCTAATTTTTGCATCGCCCACGAAGTTTTTGATTTAAACAAGTACAAGATCCTTCGCAAGCAGGAGGCCGTTCAGCAAATCGCAAGACAAAGAGAACTCAAGCCCTTCCAATTTATTTTCAACAAGAATTAATTTCTCCGCTTAGCTGTTCAGCATCAGAGGCATCACCAGCATCAGCAATTCTTCATTTTCTTCTTTTTCGACCGGCTTGATGATTCCAGCCTTCGTTGGTGTTGACAATTCAATCTTTATTTCCTCCGAGTCCGTCGTGCTAAGCATCTCAATCAGGAATTTAGCATTGAATGCAATGGCAAGGTCTTCCCCGTCGTACTGGCATTTCATTCTTTCAGTTCCTTCAAAGGAAAAATCTACGTCCTGCGCTGCGAGTTGTAATTCGCTGCCATGAATAGTTAGCACCACCTGGTTTGTGCTCTTATTACTAAAAATACTTACTCTGCGCAGTGCACCCTGGAAATCATTTCTGTTGAGCGTTAATTTATAAGGGTTATCTGTGGGGATTACGACTTTGTAGTCCGGAAACCTCGCGTCTATAAGACGGCAGCTCATTTGTGTAGTCCCATGTTGTACAAAAAGATGATTGCTGTTGTAACTTATTTTGATTTCATCCTCATTGGCATGGAGTGCAGCTTTCAGAAGATTTAAAGGTTTTTTCGGCACGATCAGGGAATCATTCTGCGGGCATTTGACATCGGATCTTTTATAACGTACCAGCCTATGTGCATCTGTAGCTACAAACTGCCAACCCTTTTTATCCATTTCAAAATAAACTCCGGTCATGGCAGGACGAAGATCGTCGCTGCTGACTGCAAATAATGTTTTGTTGATTGCCGTAACAAGAACAGAGGAGGTCGTTGTAAATGAAGTCGTATCATCAGCAACAGGTTCTTTAGGAAAATTATCGGGATTTTCGCCCATCACCTTATATTTTCCATTGTCTGAGGTAATCTCTACCGCAAAATGCTTGTCAATATTGAAGGTCAGGGGTTGGTCTGAAATATTCTTTAACGAGTCCATCAGGATTCTGGCAGGGATACAAACTTTTCCATTGTCTTTTGCTTCCACTTCCACCTGTACTTTCATGACCGTTTCGAGGTCAGTGGCAACCACCGTCAATTTTCCTTTCTCCACTTCAAACAAAAAATCCTCCAGGATAGGCAGCACCGTGTTTGCATTAATAACTCCACTGATTTGTTGCAATTGTTTCAATAAGGCCGAGGAGGAAACGATGAACTTCATGAATTGGTCTTTCGGCGAAACTACTGATTTTTAGCTAATGGCCAATAGATAACTAAGGGCTCGGAATCAACGGTTTCTAAGTGTTAATTTCCTGTGATTAAAATTCATTTTGATTCAACTGCAGGGAAAGTACAGCAATGAAATACTGAATAAGATCATCCTTAGGGCTGGTAACTAGATCCGTCTAATGCACGGAGCGCGCCCCTGAACAAAAGCATCCGAAGCCTGCTGGCTCCAAAGAATCGGCATGCCAAAAAAATCAAAAGACATTGCAAATACCAGGAGCGCTCCTTTAGCGAAGGAGCGGAAAGGCTTAATTCTATGGGATGGTGTAAGAAAAATCTGGAATTGGTGACCTCGCAACTCAACGAGGAAAATCAACTGAACGAAGCGCGCCAGGTGAAACAATTTGCCCTTGGGAAATTCAGGATAAAGCCAGGGGGCGCTCAAAAATCAGGTTTAAACTAAAGCAGAGAATGGTGAGCGAATATTGCATCCGGAAGACCCTGGATGAAATTGATGAAGCTTCGTATACTAACCCCTTCCAAAAACTGGCGGAGAGAAAACAAAAAAGATTGCACGCAGAAAAAATATATTCATCGGGAAAAGAAGATCCAGGATTGCCTCCTGCAGTAAGTCAATGAACAGGAAGGAATACACGCTTTCCTGAAGCAACCCTCAGTTCAAACTGTAAGCAACCTGATTTTCTTCTTTCAAAATGAATCTTTTCCAACAAACCGCTAACTTTAACTCCTTCAATCTTTCAATATGTCCACGCTCAAGATTTCAGCTATCCAGGCAGACCTGGAATGGCAGAATAAATCCGTAAATCTGCAGCGGTTCAGCGAAAAAATTTCTGCATTAAAAGGCAAAACGGAAATCGCCGTCCTGCCTGAAATGTTCAGTACAGGGTTCAATACCGATCCGGAAGGCCTGGCTGAGCAAATGGATGGAGCGACGGTGCATTGGATGAAATCACAGGCGGCCAGCAACAGGATCATTCTGACCGGAAGCCTGATCATTGAAGAAGGAGGCAACTATTTTAACCGCTTGTTGTGGATTCTGCCGGATGGCCAGATGGGTATTTATGATAAACGGCATTTGTTTGCATTTGCCGGCGAGGATGAAAAATATGCGTCCGGCAAACAAAGATTGATTGCCTCAGTGAACGGATGGAAGATTAATCTCCTGGTTTGCTACGACCTTCGCTTTCCGGTTTGGGCAAGGCAGTCTGTTGCTGAAAATAGATCAAAGGATTTGGAATATGATGTGCTCATTTATGTTGCCAATTGGCCCGACAAGCGAAGCCATGCCTGGAGGACGCTTCTGCAGGCGAGGTCTATCGAGAATCAGTGCTATACCGTCGGTGTAAACAGGGTGGGCAAAGATGCGAAGGGCCTGCAATACAATGGCGACTCCATGGTGGTGGATCCCATGGGAGAAGTTCTCTATCAAAGTTCCGCGAAAGAAGAAGTATTCACCTGTGAATTGGACAGTGAAAAGCTGGAGCAGATCCGGTCAAAATTGCCCTTCTGGAAAGACCGCGACCCATTTCATATCGAGACTTAGCCATATTATGAACAATGCATTTAAAGCAAAGCAGATTTTTGACGGAACAGCGATCCGAAACAATATTGCTATCCTTGTCGAGGATGGAAAAGTAAAGTCGCTTGTGTCGGCCGATGAAATACCAGGCAATTTCCTTGTGAGGGATTTTAAAGATCATTTGCTTGCCCCGGCTTTTATTGATCTCCAGATTTATGGCGGCAATGGGAAATTATTCTCTTCCGAACTGACTACCGAATCATTGGAGGCGACTTATGAATATTGCCTGCAGGGCGGCTGTACAAAGTTCATGATTACCATGGCCACAAATTCCATTGAAAAATTCATTCGCGGAATCGAAACGGTAAAGAAGTACTGGAATGGTGCAGGAAAGGGCCTCCTGGGGCTCCATCTCGAAGGCCCCTATATCAACCCGCAAAAAAAAGGTGCGCATATTGAAAAATATATCAAGAAACCGGAGATCAAAGAACTGCGCATGCTCCTGGAAAAGGGAAAAGGCATTATTAAGATGATCACCATTGCGCCCGAGCAATGTGAAGATGAAATCATCCAACTCTTGCTTCAAAACAAACTGTTGGTATCCGCCGGACATAGTAATGCGACTTATCAGCAGGCGATGAAAGGCTTCGCATTGGGCATTCCAGCGGCTACCCATCTTTTCAATGCCATGTCGCCTCTGCAGGGGCGTGAACCCGGCATGGTCGGCGCCATTTATGATGAAGGAAAAGTTGTCAGCAGCGTTGTCTGCGACGGCATTCATGTTGACTTTGCTTCTGTAAGAATCAGCAAAAAAGTCCTGGGTCACCGTTTGTTCTTTATAACGGATGCCGTAGCCGAAATCCTGCACGGCGAATACCAGCATCTTTTGAAGACAGACAGATATACTTTGCCAGATGGAACACTTTCCGGTTCGTCCCTGACCATGCTTCAATGCGTAAAAAACGGGGTAGAGAAAGTAGGACTGGATTTGCCCGAAGCCCTGCGTATGGCTTCCCTCTATCCTGCGCGACTGGCCGGTCTTGATAAGAAAATGGGATCTATTGAGCCTGGAGTAAATGCGGATTTTGTTTTGCTCGATGATCAGCTCGCATTGCAACAGGTTGTAGTGGATGGCGAATGAGCATTCAGTGTTTCCCTCCGGAACCGGAAAGCGTCAGTATTTTTTGAAACAGGTAATTTTCACTTCCGCTTTCATATCCCGATTGCTGATATACCAGTTTTCCATTCTTGATGATCATCGATTCGGGAAGATTATTTGCATCCAGCGCTTTTCTCAGATCTCCCTTGATATCCGTGTATACGTCAAAAGTCCATTCATTCATATTTACCATGGGCCTGACCTTGCTTAAGGCCTTGCCTTCATCGATCGAAACAATCATCAGCCTAAAATTCACCGCAGATTGCCAGCGCTCATAGTTGGTATTAATGGCATTCAATGCAGTGATACTCGGCTCAGAATTCGTTGCCCAAAAACAAATTAATACCAGCGAATCCTTTTGAGTGATAGTTGAATACGACTGGATTTTCCCGTGCAGGTTTCTAAGTTGAGCAGATTCCAGTGCCGGTTGGGCCCTTAGATAAAACCCCAATGCAAGGCATAACAGGATGCCTACCCATCGCTTTGACCAGTGCATGAAGCAAATTATTTTACGATGCCTCACAAATTTGATGAATTTATTTATTTTGATTACTACGCGACTCTATCAGCTCCCTTGCCTTCAGGGATTTGAAATCAATTCCCTTTCTTATGGCTTCCGTTGTGGGCACTGACCAGACATCGGGCATAACACCTCTTCCATTCTTTTCTCTGTTTTTATTAATGACCAGTCTGAATTTGGGAAGCGTGAAACGGGTCTTGGAGTTGGGCAGGGTCACTTGTTCAATGACCCAGGCAGTATTGCCATAGTACCCTCCTCCTGTTTCTTCTCCGACAAGTGTAATATTCTTCTGTCCCTTCAAAAAACCGGCGAAGAGCGTGGTGGCGGAAAAAGAATTGCCGCCAATCAGGATATATACATCGCCATCAAAATGGTGGTTTTTCTTGGGTTTGAAATAATGTCTTTCAAAATATCCAAAATGATACTTGCCATCTTCACGCTTTTTTGTGATGAAGAGCATGAGGAGATGGTACATCCAGCTCTTAGAAATATATTTATCATACTTACTGCTCCTTGTAACCGCATAGAGTGAGTCTGCCAGCTTGAATTTTTTGTCAATCAGGTAGCGCGTGAGGAGAGAAGACAATCCGGCATCACCACCACCATTTGACCTCACATCAATGACAAGGTGCTGGATATTGCTCTCATCCATCGTCTTGAAAGATTGCTTGAAAAATTTCTTCAAATGATTTCCGCGGTCAAAAGTCTGAAGACTCATATAAGCAGTGGAGAGGCCCGTATCCAATTGGAGGTTTGTGCTTGAAAAAAATACCAGTTGCGGGCGCTCTTTCTTTTTGTCACGTGGTTTCCTGTTTACAGTAAATCCCCATCGGTTCATGGTATCGTTCTTGAAATCGTAGAGAGGAACCTGGGAACGCCTCGGTATGCCCAGGGTGTCGATATATTCCAGCGCAAAGCTGTCGGACAAGCCATATACGTTTTTATACCAATTCGCAAAAGAGAACCCAGTACTGAGGCTTTGGTATTTTCCATTCAGGCTGTATCCATCCGTAATAACATAATTGAAGAGGCTGTCCCGCAGTTCTGCCTGAGAATGTCCATTGATGCTTTTAAGGACCACTCCTCTTTTCAGTATGGAATCTTTTCGGTTAAGGTTAGCCGTTACCACCATCGTGTCTGCCCACAATTTGAGACTGAGGGGAAAACTCTGCAATTTGGCAGTATCCAGGAAATGGCTATACGCCTTAGAAAATTTCGCAGCAGTGTGTCCGCAGCCGATCTTTGTAATGACATATGACAACAATGTTTTGAATGCAGGTTCGCTCATCGAATCCTTTATTTGCTCAAAGCCTTTGTTGAAATAATAATCCATAGAGTCTTTGGTTGTATACCAATAAAGGCTGGGATGCGATTCCTGAAGGATATTCCTGAACAATTCATAATCTTCCCGCAGTTGGGATGGCGGGTATTTTACAGCAGGGTCAAAGACCTCCTTCGAAGCGGTGCAGGAGCTGATGACCAGGATTAAAAGAAGTAAATGATAAATAATTCTCTTCATAGGATATTATTCCGGTTTTATAAGGGCGGATGAAATATATCGAAAGACCCTGGCTTTTTCTGGTTTTTGATCTCTCTGGGCAATATAATCATTGGGAATGCCACTGCCATCATAAAAAGAACCTTCCACCTTCAGCCGATACCCTCCTTCAGAATAAGCAGGGTATGTGGCGGGCAATTCGAGCCCGGGGTTTGCTGCTTCAAGCCATATATATTTCTCCTTGCCAGCACTTTCTCCATTCTTTTTATCTGACCATTTGATCCATTCCGCGCAATTGCAATTACGCTTCACAAAAACAAGCAACAAAGTATCTACTTTATCAGACAGGGCACCGGGCATATCGTAAGCATCCAGCTTCCTGTTGTGTTCCAGCCATTGGTAAATAAGTCCGGTGATAGAGAGGATGGTGAACGCTATAAATAGCCATTTGTTTCTGAATGTCATAAAATCGGATTAAGCGTTGGGAGCAAATGCATTCCAACCCTGGGCCGTAATATCAAATTGATTTCCACCCTTAGTGATTATTTTTTTGCCTTTCTCTGGATCTGTCATATAGCCTATCACGCTGATCTTTTCATTCAGTACCAGTTTTTCATGATCAGCTTGTGAAACGGTAAAAAGAAGTTCATAGTCTTCCCCGCCACTGAGCGCGCAAGCCGTTGGGTCCAATTCAAATTTATATGCGGCCTGTCTTGTTTCTTCCGCCACAGGAATTTTATCTTCATAGATCACACAGCCCAGGCCACTGTCATTGCAGATATGAAAGAGCTCGGAACTCAAACCGTCGCTGATATCCATCATGGATGTGGGCATGGTTTTCGACTGTTCAAGAAACTCGACGATATCCCTGCGGGCCTCTGGTTTCAGCATCCTGCCAATCACATATTTTTCCCCTTCGAGGTCAGGTTTGATTTCAGGATTCTCCAAAAAAATCTTCTTTTCCCTTTCCAGGAAAACCAAACCCAGGTATGCAGCGCCGAGGTCACCACTGCAACATATTAAGTCTCCTTTCCTTGCCGTACTCCTCTTTACAAATTTGCCCGGAGCCACTTCACCAATGGCAGTAACAGAAATAATGAATCCCCTTTGTGAAGAAGAAGTATCTCCGCCCACCAGGTCAACATCATATTCCTCGCAGGCCGCATACACACCATCGTAAAATTCTTCCAGCGCTTCCAGGCTGAACCTGTTGCTAAATGCAATGCTTAATGTGATTTGTGTGGGTATAGCATTCATCGCATAGACATCACTGAGGTTTACGATGACGCTTTTATATCCCAGGTGCTTGAGCGGAGTATAAATAAGATCAAAATGGATGCCTTCAATCAGCAGGTCGGTAGTGACTACGGTTTGTTTGCCAAAATGATCAATCACAGCAGCATCATCCCCCACGCCGACGATTGAAGAAGCATTCTTCAATTCAATGTTTCGGGTGAGGTGATCAATCAGACCGAATTCTCCGAGTGAGGATATTTCTGTTCTTTCCGTGGACATATTCTTCGGGCTTTGATTTTTGAATCAGGCTGCACAGTATATTCAGCCAAAATTTCTTCCAACAAAATAGTTCGCATTCAAATCAGAGCGCATCCTGGTTGTTAATTGCATTCAGCATTTCATCGTGGATTAATCCATTCGTAGCGAGGATATGTGGCTGATAGGGCGAATACCTCTCCCCTTTATAATCAGTTACCCGGCCTCCAGCTTCTTCCACGATCAGGAATCCTGCTGCACTATCCCAGGCTTGTAGCTTATGCTCGTAAAATCCGTCAAAGCGGCCCGCAGCGACCCAACAGAGATCCATAGCCGCAGATCCAAGGCGCCGAACGGCAATGCCTTTGCGCACCAGCTTCGAAAACACTTCAAGGGGTCCATATGGTTGGTCAAGATAAGTGTAAGGGAATCCAGTTACCAGGCAGGCTTTGTCCACTGTACTCTCCTTACTGACCCGGATGATCTGGTCATTGAGTGTGGCGCCAAATCCTTTTTGGGCAAAATAGAATTCGTTTATAAAGGGATTGTATACAGCACCCATAATGAGCTCGCCGTCCTGTTCCAACCCAATGGAAACACAACAAATGGGAATTCCATGCGCAAAATTGATGGTACCGTCGATCGGATCAATGATCCATTTATAATTCGAATCCGTGACAATTTCCCCGGCCTCTTCACTCAATATATAATGCCCTGGAAATTCCTTTTTGATCGTTTCAAAAATCACCTTTTCAGACGCGTGATCGGCTTCCGTCACCAGGTTATTCACACCTTCTTTATTTGAAATCTTAAAGGTTTTTTGGAAGAATTCCTGCATGACCCTGGCTCCTGCTTCTGTGGCTTTGATAAGCGTTGATTTTAACATGGCGCAAAGATAAGAAAGCCAGAGCCTGCCCCGACCTGCGTACAGTAACGTTTGAATTATCCCATTTGTATCTCCGTGAACAAGTATGCCCGGTTTATTCCTCAAATCGCAAAAAAAATGTTCAACACCACACAAAACAGGTATTGAACATCTGTATCCTTTCATAGCCGTGCCGCCTTCAAGCTTAGATAGCCGGCCTCGCGACGAAAAGTGGCCTATAGTAATTCCGGTATGACCAAGCCAGGAACAAATGGGTAATGATCATGATCAGACTCAATCCCGTCGGAAATCCTCCCGGGGCAAGGGCCGTGTGAAATAATAGAATGTTAATGGTAATTGGCATCAGGATGACCAACAATAACGGAGTGAAAAAGCCCAAAAGCAATAATGCTCCGGCCAGCACTTCAATCACCTTGATCATAGGGAAAAAATACCCTGATTGAAACAATCCGCCAACAAATGCCGCCGCTTTGCCTTCTGGCTGTGCGGATCCCGGGACAAAATGCAAAAAGAAATTGAGGCCAAAAACAAAATAAATCAGCCCCAGTAAAATTCTGGCAGCGATGACTGCCCTGTTGTTTGTTGTAGTTGATGACATAATCTGAATTTTTGTTGAATAATGATTTTCCCACCCCTCAGTTAGGATGAATTAGATTTATACATTTACATATTTATAAGTATCAATGGGTTCTGGCAAAAAAAATTATTTTACAAGTTTATCCAAAAAATGCAGGTAGTCAGCCAGGGCCTCTTGATTCAAGTTGTACTTGTGGTTCCTTCCTTCCTTTTCTGCTTCAATCAGTCCAGCCTCAATTAAAATCTTGACATGATGTGAAATGGATGGTTGTGCAAGATCCAGTACATGCTGTATTTCCGAGCACTGTCCGCTTCCTCCCTTATTCGAGATATGGTGCAATATCTTAAGCCGGCTGATATCGCCCAGCGCTTTTGATATTTTCTCTATCTGTTTAATGTTTGGTGCCAAAAAATATATTGATAAATGCAAATGTATCAATTTTATTTATCCCGCCCAAATTTTCTTCGGATAGTTAACATTTTACGAATCCTTTAAAAAAATCGTACTTCGCATCAATTCCGTGTCATGCTCCTTTCCATCATCATTATTAATTACAATGCAAAGTATTTTCTGGAACAATGCCTTTGTTCCGTAGACCGCGCTTTGGAAGGAATGGATGCCGAGACGCTTGTCGTCGACAACCATAGTGGAGACGGGGGTCTGGACTATCTCCGGCCAAAGTTCCCGAAAGTCCTTTTCCTGGCAAATGCCGAAAATCTTGGATTCGCGAGGGCCAATAACTTGGGACTGTCACTCGCCAAGGGGGAAAATATATTATTTCTAAACCCCGATACCCTTGTGACCAGGGAAAGCATCAGCACATGTCTTGCGTTCCTTCAGGACCATCCTGAAGCTGGTGCCCTTGGCCTGCGTATGATAGATGGCCGGGGGCTTTTTCTTCCTGAATCCAAGAGAGGATTTCCCTATCCCTCCGCTGCATTTTATAAGCTATTCGGATTGGCGGCCCTTTTCCCAAAGTCCAAAACTTTTGCCTCCTACTATCTCGGGCATTTGCCCGAACGGGAGATCAACAAAGTGGATGTTGTCGCAGGCGCTTTCATGTTCCTGAGCAAGAAAGTATTGGAGAAAACGGGGGGATTTGATGAAAGCTTTTTTATGTACGGTGAGGATATTGATCTCTGTTACCGGATTCAGCGGGCAGGCTTCTCCAATTATTATCTTGGTTCGCAAACGATCCTGCATTTTAAGGGAGAAAGCACACCAAAGGATGCGAAATATCTTAATTTATTTTATAAGGCCATGGAGCAGTTTATTGTAAAATGGTTTCAGGATAAATCTTCCTTCCTGAGTTTTCAATCCCTCCACGTCGGCATAAGCATCAGGAAAATCATTGCAGGAATGAATCCGAAATCCCAATCTATGAGCAAGCAAGCCGGAAGCAAATTTTTGTTGGCTGGTGATCCGCTCAACATTTCGGAGATTATCCCCAAGCTTGAACGTGCAGGGAAAACAATTGTAAAGGATCCCCGGAAAGCCGACAGGATCATTTTTTGCGAAGGACAGGAATGTTCATTCCATGAAATTATTTCGGAGATCCAGGAGCGCAACCATGCACCCGCTTTTGCGTTTCATGCAAGGGGAACTCATAGCATTGTAGGCAGTCCTGCGCGGCACAGCATGGGTGAAGTTATTCTGATCTGATTTCTTTTTGATAAGGTGCAGTAAGAATCATTTATCCGGATGCCTTAAGAACTTATCAGTCTGCTCTTAATATAGATTGCATAGCATGCTGACGAATCATTTAAATTTTTATTTAACGATTGAATAAAGGAAATTTATCGCCGCCTTTCAATCTTTTTCTATGCTGAATCTGAATGATATCAAGAACCTCCTGCAAAACAACAAGATCACGGAGTTTGTCAAACTCAATAAGCTGACACCGCGGGATATCGTTGAGTTTACAAATAAGTATACGAATTGGGCTGGCAAATTATTCCAGCATATCGACATCAAGAATGCGGCCCGTGCTTTTAAATTCCTGAGAAGAAAAAAACAGGAGATCATTATCCGATCTCTTCCGGATGAAAAAGCTGCAGAATTGTTGAATGCCCTGCAGCCAGACGATAGAACTGCATTTCTGGCCTTACTGCCTGGAAATGCTGTTAAAGAATTGGTGAAAGTGCTGAGCCCTGAAACCAGGGCTGAGACCCTGCAATTGCTTGGCTATCCTGAAGATTCCGTTGGCCGCCTCATGACGCCTGATTATCTCACAGTAAAAAAAGAAAACACAGTGCAGGAGGTGTTGGATATTATTAAGAAGAGAAGGCAGGCTACTGAGACGCTGAATTTTCTATTCGTCATTGATGAAAATGGGATCCTGATCGATGATATCAATATCAAGGAATTCCTGGTGGTGGAACCCGAAACAAGAGTGGAACAATTAATGGATTACCAGTACATTTCATTGGGCGTAACACATCCCCAAAAAGAAGCCATCCGGGTATTTCGAAACAATAGCCGCTATGCACTGCCTGTAACGAATGACAACGGAGTCCTTCTGGGAATTGTGACGCTGGATGATGTATTGCGATTGTCGGAAAAAGAAAATACGCGTGAAATTCAAAAAATCGGGGGATCTGAAGCACTCGATGAGCCATATACTGCGATCTCATTCGTAAATCTTGTGAAGAAAAGAGCAGGCTGGCTGGTCATCTTGTTTTTTGGTGAAATGCTCACGGCTACGGCTATGGCCCATTTCGAAGGAGAAATCAGCAAGGCGGTTGTACTTGCTTTGTTCATCCCCCTGATCATCTCCAGCGGCGGGAATTCCGGATCACAGGCATCTTCCATTATCATTCGCGCGATGGCCCTGGGAGAAGTGGGTTTCCGGGACTGGTTCTATGTTATGCGCCGTGAAATTTTTTCCGGCCTCTTTCTTGGAACGATCCTGGGTGTCGTCGGATTTTTGCGCATATTTTTCTGGCAATATTTCCACCTTTATGATTATGGAGAGCATTGGTTTTTGGTAGGTGTCACCATTTTCCTGGCGCTGATCGGGGTAGTCATTTGGGGGACGCTTTCAGGATCCATGCTTCCGCTCGTACTTAAAAAACTCGGCGCAGATCCCGCAGCATCCTCCGCTCCTTTTGTTGCCACCCTTGTGGATGTGACCGGCCTGATCATTTATTTTACTGTGGCGTTTGTGATCCTAAAGGACACGCTGCTCAAGGCATGATCGAGTGAGGAATATAGAGCAGTGTGCCGGACCTCTTAAATCTATTGATTATTTCTTCTTATAGACGGGAACTGTGCTGCATGGTTCTCCATACATGATGCTCTTGACGACAGGCCTGAGTCTCTTCGTTATTTCCAGATACGCATATTCTCCAATGGAAATTTCTCCGCAACCTTTTACGACAACTCTCTTATCAAGATACTCATTGATATCAATCGCAGCGATTCTTTTTAGCAGCGTTTGCCTGATGGCAGTTTCTTCATTCCCCAAGATAATATCGTTCGCAAAAGGCTGGAGATAGCTGGCTACAAGCATATATGCCCATACGGGGATGATGGCGTCCGCCGTGCAATCCACAGCCACAATTTTGTCCTGGAATTGTTTCCATTCAACCGCCTGAAGTGCGGCCCGGAATTCTTTCTCTTTGATGATCATTTCCATAAAGAGGTGTGGCTTCAAGTCGAATACCACGATCTCCCCTTTCGGATAAAATGCCTCAAGATCCAAGGTGGACAAGGGACTGAGTGCAACTTTATTGATGATCTCTCCTTCCATATATTTATAGATATACAAAGGTACGTCGCATTTGTTTTCTTTAATAGCCTGCGGGCATAAAAAAGGCGGGAAGAACCCGCCTTATATTATTGTTAACCAATACGCTTAATAGAATTTGCCCCTGTTGTCCTTGATATTAGCATCCAGCCGAAGGGCATCAATCGCCTGCCTTTGGAAATTGGATTGTTCCATTTGTTCCTGTGCTTTTTGCGCCTGGACCACATCCGCATTGAAATTGGCCTTGGCGCCTACCTTATCCACTTTTATCATGAAGACACCTCCATTTCCAGCCACCAGCGGAGAAGCCGGTTTGCCCAATAATTCCTTATCAAAAGAAAGGCCTACTACTTTGCCTTCCTGCCCCACATTAGGGATATAGGGGGTTGCAAAACTTATGCTGTCGGCTTTCTTCACCTGTTCGCCAGTGGCTGCCGCGACCGCTTCCAGGGTGGTCGCATTTCCAATCTTTTTCATGATCATCTCCCCTTTTTTCTCGTTGCGCAGGATGGGTTCTGCAGTGGCCCTTGCTTTGGCAGGCGTCATCGTTCCTTCCTGATTTGCTTCTGTGATAAGAGCAACCACATATTTATCCCCGACATTAAATGGCTCCGATACATCTCCGGGAGAAGCATCATATACCCAGCGAATCAATTGCCTGCTCGATCCGAGTCCCTGCACCGTGTAATCGGTTGGCAGGATCTCCGGTGCATTTAATACAATCAGGTTGCCTTTTTTCGCATTTTCATTGAAAGCTTTCTGATTCCTGCTTTCGCCCGCAAATTGAGTAGCCAATCCGGATGCGCTCTGATCAGTTTCCGGACTGGATTCTATTTTCTTTGCGAGGTAAGCAACTTTATATGCGGGTTCAAAATTTTTCTGGTCCGAAATTTCAATATAGTGATAACCAAATTGCGTTTTTACAATCTTCTTATCTCCGGCTTTGCCTGAAAAACAGAAATCGTCAAATTCCTTTACCATTCTGCCCTGGGCAAAATATCCCAGGTCCCCGGCTTTTGTTTTGGAGCCCGCATCGTCTGATAGTTTAGTAGCGAGACTGTCAAAGCGTGCTCCATGATCAATTAGGTTTTTAATGCTGTCAATTTTATTTTTCGCCAAGCTATCATCCAGGACGGGCTGGCCGGTTTGCGGATCAACTGTCGAAACCAGGATATGTCTCGCCCTGACGGAATCGGGCATGGCCGTTTCATCAATTTTTTTTGCGATCACATAATTATAAGAATCCTGGTAGGGACCATAAGTGCTCCCTTTGGGCAAAGCAATAATTGTATCCTTATTCGGTACCTGAAGTTTTGATTTTAATACGTATCCATCAAAGTAAGCAATTTCAGATCCATTGCGCGCAATAAACGACTGCGCGTCCGGAGCATTGGTAAAATCATTTTTTAGATTCAGTAATTGCTGTTTGATATTGGCGCTATCGCCCGGTGTGGGAGCCGCATTGAAACTGACATAGGTAATAGAACGGGTCTCTGCCTGTTTAAATTGATCCTTGTGCTTGTTTACATAAGCACTGATTTCATCATCGCTGATTTTGACCGTACTGTCCGGAATTGTCGTATAAGGCGTATTCACATAATTGATGGCTGCAATCGCGCTGTTGTCGGCATTTGTTTTTTCCACCATCCATTTAGGTATATAGGCGCTGTTGGCAATCATGGAAAGGTATTTTGTCCTTTCTCTTGCTTTAATGATCTGTGGTATGCCCTCTTCAAAAAACCTCCTGGCCTGTTCGTAATTCTTATCGGATTTCTTGTTCCCATAATAAACACTTCTTAGCTGATTGATCGTCGAAGCGGCGGCTTGTCCATCGAAGATTCCTGTCTTCGGATCAGTAAAGGAGCGCTTGATATCGGGAACTGCATCAGGGCCAACCAGCAAGTCATTAAGTTCCTTATCACTCACTTCAATTCCTGTCTGTTTGTAAATTTTTTCCAGAATCACATCTTCTACAAATTCCTTCCAAATTCCTTCTTTTATATTCTGGCTCATCATATCATTTATCGGGTAGCCCTGCGCTTTATATCCTTCTTCCCGCTCACTAACCTGCCTTTGGAATTGGGTATAATCTAATTTTTCACCATCAACAGATCCGATGGTACTTGAATTGCCTCCGAACAGGCGACTCCTTCCCACAAATGCATCCATGAGCAGAAAACCAACAAGACTTAACGCAATCAAACCAAAAACCAACCAGGCTGCTTTGTCCCGGATTTGTTGAATAATTGACATATTAAAATTTTATTCGTGAGACTTGCTCTTTGCAATCACTGCAAGTGTACTACAAAAAGCTTAGTCGAATCCGCCTGTGGCGGACCAAAGACGGAAGATATACCAGTTCGCAGCTTCCTCCGGATTTCTAGTTCCCTCCTGTAATTCAAGGTTTTTTAAATGGATGGCAAAAATAGGGTAAAAATAATTATGAACAAACTGTGGAAAAGCCCCGAAAAGCTGCTCCCATCCTGCGTTTTGTTGCAAAGGGAAAATGATCAATCATTCCATTTACCTTTGCAATGAAAAGGAATCGTGATGCCGGCTGATCAAATAATGGCAGCGTGAAACTTTCCCGTGAAACTCCTTTACACAGGCTCCTCTTGATAACGTGATTTTCTGGTGTATAAGCGGGTTATTTCCACAAAGGTTTTGGGGGATTTTTGGGTTGTAAGATTCTTCCACTCTAGCCCAATCCTAATTGCTGTTGATAAGCCAGGTGTTTTGATATTTGGATTGACATTTTTTCAGAAAGATCTTCTTAAGGTTCGATTTTAATGCACAACCGTTAATAAACCCTGATAATACTGATCCAATCCCGATTTGAACTTGTTAATGAATTGTGGAAAGGAGTGGATAAATCCGGGTTTCCCATATTGCAAAACTTTTTCAGACATTCTTATCCCCGAATTCACAAGGATAGTAGTAATAGTTTTTTTAAATAAATAATGTATTATATAATACTATGTCAGTTATGAACATCGAAGAAGCGAAATTCAATCTCGACAAAACAGGCTTCCTGGATGTCGAGATAGACCCGCGGCTCGATCTCTTCGACGAGATCAAGCGGATGAAGAAGGAAAAGAATGCCGTATTACTTGCGCATTATTATCAGGAGTCGGAGATCCAGGACGTGGCAGATTTTATTGGCGATAGCCTTGGCCTGGCCCAGGAAGCAGAAAGAACGAAGGCGGAAATTATTGTGTTTGCGGGCGTGCATTTTATGGCAGAGACTGCAAAGATTCTTAATCCGGGAAAAAAAGTGCTCCTTCCCGATTTGAAAGCGGGCTGTTCACTGGCTGACTCAGCGCCTGGCGGATCTTTTCAGGGCTTTCAAAGCAAAACACCCTGATCATGTTGTGATTTCATATATCAACTGCTCTGCGGAGATAAAAGCCCTGAGTGATATTATCTGCACGTCTTCAAATGCAGAGAAGATAATCGATAGTCTGCCTACAAACCAGAAGATCATTTTTGCCCCGGACAAGAATCTGGGTGCATGGCTTATAAAGAAAACAGGACGGGATATGGTCTTGTGGAATGGCGCCTGCATGGTTCATGAGATTTTTAGTCTTGAAAAGATAACAAAATTAAAAATCAGGCACCCGAAGGCTAAGTTAATTGCTCATCCGGAGTGTGAAGAGCCTATTTTAAGAATTGCTGAATTTATCGGTTCAACAACAGCTCTGTTGAAATTCACCCAAAGAGATCCTTCAAATGAATATATTGTAGCCACAGAAACAGGAATCATTCACCAAATGCAATTGTCGTCTCCGGGAAAAGTATTTATTCCCGCACCACCGGATAACGGATGTGCATGCAATGATTGTCCGCATATGAAATTGAATACACTGGAGAAATTATATATATGCATGAAATTTGAAGCGCCGGAAATCATGATGGATGGTGCTTTGCTGAGCGCCGCAAAAAAACCAATTGAGAAAATGTTGGAGATCAGTGCCCGCTACGGGCTCTGATTTTTTTGTGAAATTTGTTTTTGCAGGCAAAGAATAGCAAAAAACTTGGTAGAGAAATCCCGCTTTTTGCAGAAGGCCAGCCTGGCCGGACAACCGCCGTGCCGGTACGGAGGGGGCAGGTATAATTGAGCCAGCAAGTTGTTGGATTTGAATTGGGGTTTTGTTCTGACTTTTCATACCCGAGATCATCTTCCCATATAGACCATAAGGATCTGTATATCGCTTGGATTTACTCCACTGATCCTGCTCGCCTGCCCAAGAGTTCTTGGTTTGATGCGCTTGAATTTCTGCATGGCTTCCGTTGATAAGGAAGATATTCTGTCATAGTTGAAAGATTCCGGTATGTTCAGGTCTTCTAATTGCGACATTTTTTGTACGAGTTCTTTTTCTTTGTTGATATAGGTGTCGTACTTGATTTGGATTTCAGCCTGTTCAATGATTTCTCGTGAGCATTCCCCAATTTCCTTTTTGAGAAATGGCAACGCATCGATCATAGACTGCAGTCCGATATCAGGTCGCAGCAGAAGTTGTATTGCCTTTTGTTTTTGCAGGATTTGGGAAGAATTTTTGCTGGCCAGGTAAGCACCCACCTGCTCAGGTTCGAGTACTTGCTTTGCTAGGACCTGCTTGATTCTTTCCACTTCGGTTTTTTTGAGCAGCACGGCATCCATTCTTTCCTGCGATGCGAGACCTAGTCGATAACTGGCAGGGGTCAGGCGGAGATCAGCATTGTCCTGACGCAAAAGCGTTCTGAACTCCGCACGCGAAGTAAACATACGGTATGGCTCTTCGGTCCCTTTGCTGATCAGGTCGTCGATAAGCACGCCAATGTAGGCTTCGCTACGTTTGAGGATCAATGGTTCTTCCCCTATTATCTTTTGATGGGCGTTAATGCCAGCCATGAGGCCCTGGCAGGCGGCTTCTTCATAGCCTGTGGTTCCGTTGATTTGACCGGCGAAGAAAAGATTTTGTATGAGTTTTGTTTCTAGGCTATGGCTAAGCTGGGTTGGTGGAAAATAGTCATATTCAATGGCATAGCCCGGACGAAATGCACGAAAGGAAGCAAAGCCGGGAACACTACGAAGAGCTTCGTATTGCACCTCTTCTGGTAAGGAGGTGGAAAACCCATTGACATAAATCTCGACTGTATTCCAGCCTTCGGGCTCAATAAAGAGTTGGTGGCGCTCTCTTTCAGAGAAGCGGTTGATTTTATCTTCAATCGAAGGGCAATATCGGGGCCCAACCCCTTCGATGCGTCCTGTAAACATCGGACTGCGATCAAAACCAGTTTTCAATATATCGTGTACTGCCTGATTGGTATAAGTAATCCAGCAGCTTCTTTGCTTTGCTGGCTTTGGTTGGTTGGTAAAGGAGAAGCCGACAACATCTTCATCTCCACGCTGTTCCTCCATCAGTGAATAGTCGAGGCTTCGCCCGTCGATCCTTGGGGGGGTGCCTGTTTTTAGGCGGTCGGATTCAAAACCTAACGCGACCAATTGTTCCGTGATTCCAGTGGAAGCTTTTTCTGCCACCCTGCCGCCACCAAAGCGTTTTTCACCAATATGAATGACTCCGTTCAGGAAAGTGCCACTTGTAAGCACGACCGCTTTCGACCTGATTTCGTGCCCAAGGCCAGTCAAAATACCTCTCGCCCTGCCGTCTCTTACCAATATCGATCCGGCCGTATCCTGGTAAAAATCAATATTTTGTGTGTTTTCAAGGGCCTCCCTCCATTTGGCCGCAAATAGCATTCGGTCGTTTTGTGCTCTGGGACTCCACATGGCCGGTCCTTTGGAGCGATTTAGCATGCGGAACTGGATCATGCTTTGGTCCGTGACGATACCCGAGTATCCTCCCAGGGCGTCTATTTCTCTTACAATCTGCCCCTTTGCAATTCCGCCCATGGCCGGGTTGCAGCTCATTTGGGCGATGGTTTGCATATTCATGGTAACCAAAAGCACTTTTGAACCAAGATTAGCCGCAGCTGCAGCGGCTTCGCAGCCCGCATGACCGGCGCCGACGACAATGATATCATATTCAGGGAACATGGGGAGCAAAGGTACGTGAAGGCGGGGACTATCCCGTTTCACGTGGAACAGGCTTTTTTGTTTCCACGTGGAACATTCAACGGAAATACATAGCGAGGGCACGGTCCTCCATAGCTCGCATGGCCTTTTGCTGCATGCCGGTCTTATCGCCATAACCACATAAGTGAAGGGCACCATGGAAGATGACCCTGTGCAATTCATTTATAAAGCTGGATTCGAAGCGGTGGGCGTTTTCCATTACCCGGTCCACGCTGATATATATTTCTCCTTCAATGGGTTGCCCAGCAGGAGAGAGGTCAAAACTGATGATATCGGTTAGATCATGATGCCCGAGAAACTCTTTATTGATTGCCAGAAGAAAAGCATCGGTGCAAAAGACATATGCAACCTTCCCACCTGCCTTGCGTTCTGATAAGAGGAGCCTGCCCAGGAACTTCTTGAGACGCGCCCGGTCTCTAAGTGAGTTGACGGGAGCCTGATAATGAAAACTAATTTGAGGAGCAGGCATTTCCGAAAATCGTAAAGATCTTTGATTCGACAAAACTACATTTGCTATAATTATAAAAATGAAGCGATTATCTGAACTGTCCGCCGGTACTAAAGCGAAGATTCATTCATACGACAAGAATGACCATTTCATAAAATTAATGGAGATGGGTTGTGTGCCTGGTGAAATTATCAGGGTAGAAAAAATAGCACCCCTGGGTGACCCGATTTCAATTGCGGTGGCGGGCTATAGTCTAAGTCTGAGGCTGGATGAGGCAGAAAATATCTTCGTTGAATTGGTTAAATAGAAACAATTGATTATCAGATAATTAAATGAAGATTGGGCTATATTTTGGGTCTTTCAATCCCATCCACCACGGTCACCTGATTATTGCGAACCATGTACTTCAAAGCATGCAGCTGGACCAGGTTTGGTTTGTTGTATCCCCTCAAAACCCGCTCAAACCTGCTGCAGGACTTCTGAATGAATACCACCGGCTCTTCCTGGTTAATCTGGCCATTGAAGCTGAACCAAAGTTAAAGGCTTCCGACATCGAATTCAAATTGCCGAGGCCATCGTATACAATCGATACCCTGACCTATCTCTCAGAGAAATATCCCCAACATATTTTTTGCCTGATCATGGGCAGCGACAGTTTGCAGAATCTCGCCAACTGGAAAAACTATCAGCAGATCCTTGCAGGCTATGCGCTCTATATCTACAAGAGAGTGGGGCAGGAAAAGATCCCAGATTTTGCGACGGGCGATATCCAAGTTGTGGATGCCCCCCTACTTCAAATTTCGGCTACCCATATCCGTGATAGTATCCGGAAAGGGAGATCCATCCGATATCTCGTGCCGGACAAGGTCATGGAAGAAATAGAACGGAATCATTATTATAAATAGGAAAAATAATCCTGACTAGATGAATCCCTTCCTGTCTTTTGCGCCCAGGGATTGCACTACCAGTTCATAGGAATGATCTATCATCTGTCTAAGCAATTTTTCTCCAAGCCGGCCATCCACAATCACGGTATTCCAATGCTTCTTATTCATATGGTATCCCGGAAGGATCGCATCATGTTCTTCCCGAAGTTCGGCTGCCTTTTCCGGGTCACATTTCACATTGAACTGTAAGGGGGATTGATCAAGGCCCACGAGTAAAAAAATCTTTCCCTTTACTTTAAATACAAGCGTTGATTCACCAAAGGGAAATTCTTCTTTCACTGCTTTTTTTAAAAGGCAATATTCACGTAGTGATTCTATGTCCATTCACTAAATTTACTAACTTACTGAACCCGGAGACAATTGTATTCCGGGAAAAAGAATACTATGGATCAGTTAAAATTGGGTATTGGGACCCGCCTTCAGCACGGACAATTCGGGCCGGGAGTTATCGTTGGAGTGAAATATGCGAGCTATCTGATCTCCTTTATTCACCATGGAACGAAAGAGATTGATAAAAATGACCAACGCCTGGATGAAATTATTCCGGAGCATGTAACACTGGAATTGGAAACGGCCTCTGAGCTTGAGCGTTCCATTTTGAAAATATTGCAACTTTGGGGAGGCCTGACAGAAATTGTGCCATTGGGAGAACGGTGGATCGGCGGACAGCTACTCCTTCAGCCCGCTGATAAATCCCAAAAGCCAAAAGAGATTCCTATTGAAGTATTCTTTCACAAAATCGTCATGTTGCGAGACAGGATCCGAGTGCTCGAACAACAGATTAATTCCAACAAGCAATTGGGCGAAGAAGAGAAAATAAACCTGCAGCAGTATATCACAAGAATCTATGGGTCTCTGACCACATTCAACGTACTGTTCAAAAACAAGGAACAATGGTTCGTGGGAGAGAAGGGGTCGAAGGATGAATGATGGGCCAGGCAGGACAATATGATTATTTCTTAATTACCATACATGAGAAAGATTTTTTCGGCCATTCTTCTATTTTTTTTCGTACTAAATATAAAAGCTCAGGACGCGCAAAAGATTCATGAAGCTGCTGTCCTGGTCGACACACACAATGATGTGCTCTCAACCGTTTCAATGACCGGAATGGATTTTAGTACGGACCTTTCCGGGAAAGCCAACTCTGATCTTGCGCGGTTTCGAAAAGGGGGAGTTGATATTCAGATCTTTTCCATCTTCTGCGATGATCACTACGGAAAAGGATCGGCCTATGCTTATGCGAATCGGGAAATCGATTCACTCTATGCCATGGCGGGCAGGCACCCGGATCAAATGATGATCGTGACCAGTCCGTCCGAACTTGCCCAGGCGGTTAAACTAAAAAAACTGGGTGCCATGTTGGGTGTGGAAGGTGGCCATATGATTGAAGACGACCTGGGCAAACTCGATAGTTTTTATCTACGCGGTGTACGCTATATGACACTGACATGGAATAACAGCACTTCCTGGGCCAGCTCCGCCTGGGATGAAAAACTAAAATCATTTATCGTAACTCCGTATGGGCTGACGGCCTTCGGCATCCGAGTTGTAAAAAGAATGAATGAATTGGGAATGATGATCGATGTTTCCCATATTGGTGAAGCCACCCTTCGCGATGCCATTGCCGCAACCAGCAAGCCCGTGCTCGCTTCTCACAGTTCTGTATATGCGCTTTGCCCGGTGCCGAGAAATCTGAAAGACGATCAGATCAGGGCCATTGCCAAGAATGGCGGTGTGATCCAGGTGAATTTTTATTCTGGTTTTCTCGATAGCAACTACAACAAAAAGTTGGACGCATTTATTGGCCATCATAAAAAAGAGTTTGATTCCCTCGTGGCACTTAAACAGCCATCCTATGTGATGAATGATTTCCTGTCGAAAAAATACCCACAAGAAGCCGCAGGGCTGAGACCGCCGTTGTCGGTTTTGATTGACCATGTAGATTATATCGTCAAATTGGTGGGGGTCGACTATGTGGGCCTGGGCTCGGATTTCGATGGCAGTGAGTCCACACCCCAGGGCCTGGATGGGGTAGATGATTTTCCAAAAATCACAGCTGCCCTGCTCCAAAGGGGATATAAAGAAAAAGACATAAGGAAAATCCTCGGTGGCAATTTCATCCGGGTCTTCAAAGCCAACGGTCATTAGGCAGCTGCCGGTATTAGGAAAATGGGCTCCATGAAAAAAATAATCATCTTTATTCTCCTTCCGCTGCAAATACTGGCTCAGCCTCCCGGAAAGGAAGAGCTCAATCGCTGGGAAAAAAGAGCGAAGGCGGTGACCATCATCCGGGACCAGTGGGGCATCCCACATGTGTACGGAAAATATGATGCTGATTGTGTATTTGGGTTGATGTATGCACAATCGGAGGATGACTTTGACCGGATCGAGATAAATTATCTGGAAAAATTGGGTCGCTTGTCCGAAATAAAAGGCGAATCTTTTATATATGAAGACTTGTTGAACAGGCTCGTACTTGATTCAGCGGATGCGATTAGGGACTTTAAAGAATCCCCGGGCTGGCTAAAGGAATTGATGATCGCGTTTGCAGATGGAATGAATTATTATCTGTACAAGCATCCGGGAACAAAACCATCCGTCCTACACCATTTCGAGGCCTGGTATCCGCTGCTCTGGACAGACGGCAGCATCAGTGCAATCAGGACTGCCGGTATTTCTCTCCAGGAACTGAAGGCATTCTATACAGGAGAACCAGAAACCGCAGCGCTTAATGATCAGGTGGAACCGCCTGCAACAGGATCAAATGGATTTGCCATTGCTCCTTCCAGGTCCGCATTGGGGCACGCACTATTATATATCAATCCCCATGTCAGCTTTTATTTCAGGTCAGAAGTACAAATGGTCAGCGAGCAGGGACTAAACAGTTATGGGGCAGTGACCTGGGGTCAGTTTTTTGTTTATCAGGGTTTCAACGAACACTGCGGTTGGATGCATACCACCAGCTCCGCCGACGCAGAAGACCTCTATAGTGAAAAAATATCAAAGCGAGGGGATTCCCTTTTTTACGAATACGAGCAGAAGCAAAGACCTGTGACCATGAAAAATATCCAGATAGCCTATCAAAGCGCAGACGGAATGAAATCAAAAACCATTCACGCATTATTCACGCACCATGGCCCCATCATGGCGAAACGGAATGGAAGCTGGCTCAGCCTGAAAGCAAATAACAGGACCATGGATGGACTGATCCAGTCCTGGTTGCGCATTAAAACAAAGAATTTTGAAGAATTCAGAAAAATCCTTGAGCTGAGGGGTAATTCCTCCAACAATACGGTCTATGCAGACGACAAGGGCAATATTGCCTATTGGCACGGCAACTATATGCCCATACGAGACAAAAACTTCGATTGGTCGAGACCGGTAGATGGCACCATAGCCGGAACAGAATGGAGAGGCACGCATACCATGGAAGAAATTGTGCATGTCTATAACCCGCCGATTGGCTGGATCCAGAATTGTAATTCTACACCTTTCACGGTGTCAGGTCCGAACAGCCCAAACCGTTCTGATTACCCGGCCTATATGGCTCCGGACGGGGAAAATTTTCGTGGGGTCAATGCCGTTAGGGTACTTGGCAGCGGGAAATGCATATACGCTGGAGTCATTGATAAAAGCAGGGTATGACAATTACCTGGCAGCTTTTGAAAAACTCGTTCCTGCCCTGGTGAATGCATTTGAGAGAATGAAAAACCAGGGGGATCATTCCTACGACTCTCTTGCAGCACCTATGGCTTTACTGAAGCAATGGGACTTTAGGTGCTCGAGAAATTCTGTCGCTACTTGCCTGGCCGTTGAGTGGGGTCAAAAAATTTTGCCACAGATCTCTACATTTTATGAGCAATCGCAAAATGACCAGGTGGTAGCTACTAACTTGTTCATCGCTCAGGCGGGGCCATCCGAACTCCTGAAACCTTTGCAGGAAGTGATTTTGCAATTGAAGCAATCTTTTGGCTCCTGGCAGATTCCATTGGGGGAGATCAATCGATACCAGCGCCTCAATGGCCATATAGATCCTGAGTATGATGATCATTCTCCTAGCATGCCAGTAGGAAGGGTTTCTTCCACCTGGGGATGCATTCCGAGTTTTGTGAGCCGCTATTTCCCGGGAACCAAATTACGCTATGGATATAATGGAAATAGTTTTATCTGCGCAGTGGAATTTGGGGAGAAAGTAAAAGCCAAATCTCTGCTCACCGGGGGCGAGAGCGGTCATCCCCAATCAGCGCATTTTTCTGACCAGGCCTCCATGTATGTGGATGGACAATTTAAGGATGTGTTGTTTTATAAAGATGACGTAATAGCACATGCGGAAAAAACATATCATCCCGGGAAATAATGTTCAATCGCTGCATATGAATTTGGAGGATCAGTGAAGATATTGGACTATCTTCAAAAGCATTTTCAAATGCATTGATATGGAAGAAATCAAAGACCTGACAGACCGGACAAAAATTCCTTTGAACCGGGTGTTGAGTTTGCCCACAGGCATTCTTCTGGTGGCTGGAATCATGATCGGCTCCGGAGTTTTCAAAAAGATAGCCCCCATGTCGCAGACGGGTCTCAGCGAATTTTATATTTTGATGGCCTGGATCATAGCAGGTGTCATCACGATGTTTGGCGCGTTCACATATGCCGGCCTGGCTACCATGACGGCCGAAACCGGCGGGGTATATGAATATCTCCGGATTATTTACGGAGATTTTGTCGCCTACCTTTTTGGCTGGGCGATTTTTATGATTGGGGGGAGTGGTGCCATTGCAGCGTTGGCTTTTGTTTTCTCACAATCGGTGAATACTCTCGTGCATTTCCCAGACCCTTTCGCTGCACTGGCAGATTTTTCTATCGCGGGAATTTTTTTTCCTTTTGCCAGTTCCGGTATCAAGCTATTTGCTGTTTTGACCATTGCCCTCCTCACCTGGTTAAATTATCGCGGAGTTAAGAAAGGGAGCACCCTGAATAACGTAGTTACCTGGGCAAAAATTCTTGGAATTTCCATACTGATTTTCCTGGGTCTGTTTTTTTCAGGAGGAGTATCGGATATTGGGACCGGAGCTGGTCCACGGCCGCTGGGCGGAGCGGCATTATTCAGCGCCATGTTTGGCGCCATGCTGAGCGCACTCTGGGCTTACGATGGATGGGCAAATATTACCTATGTCACAGGGGAAATCAAAAACCCTCAAAGGAATGTTCCTATAGCCATTGTCAGCGGTCTCGGAATAGCCATGATTTTATATGTCTTGCTGAATTATTCTTATATGAATGTGCTGGATCTTCCTCAGTTGGCGGCAGTAGGGCAAGATAAGATCGCTGCAGCTGAAGTGGCCGGCGTGATTCTCGGCAACCCAGGCAGGGTCCTCATTGCTCTGCTCATTATGGTCAGTACTTTTGGCGCTTTGAATGCCTGCGTAATCGTTTATCCACGGGTATATTATCGCATGGCCCAGGAAAGTACTTTTTTTAAGCATGCTGCAAAAGTTCATCCGGCATTCAGAACTCCATATATTTCTCTCATCTATTCCTGCATTTGGAGCTGCATACTCGTTGTCACTGGCACTTTTGATTTGCTTACGAACTTAATTGTGTTTTCGGGATATTTGTTTTTTGGACTCGCCGCATGGGGACTGGTCAGGATGAAAAGAAAGGGAATCATTAAATCAAAAGTGATCGCCTATCCTTTTGCTCCGATCATTATTATTCTGTTTTCAGTGACGCTTGTCGTTAATACCATTATTGTGGAAACCAAGCAATCCCTGATTGGTTTGGCCCTGGTGCTGAGCGGGCTTCCATTCTATTATTATTTCCAAAGGAAGAGTAAATCCATAGAATAGACTTGCAAGAACGTCCCCTGCAGACCATCGCGGCATGCTCAAAATCCAATCATTGACTGCAGGAGGCACTCGTTTATGAAAACAGAGGGCTCCCTTGTCAGAGAAAGATGCAATTCCAACTACATTTATTCGTGAGACTTGTTTTTTGCAAACGAAGTGCAGCAAAAACCTTAGTCGAATCCCGCCTGGGGCGGGACTGCGGAATTTGAATTCAGGGTTTGCCCTGAGGTCTCATACCTGTGATTTCAAAGCAACCTCTTTCAAAATCTCCCTGTGCGAGGAAATGACCAGGGGCTTGAATCTTTCATACCAGCCCTTGAAATCCGGATTTGTGATGGCAGGGGGTAGTGATTCTTCATACTCGGCCAGGCTTGGAAAACTTATTTCCATGATCATCCGGTAACTGTCGCCGGTGAAATCAGACAAGAGCCTGAAACTTTGTTCCTCTGGCATCATTTTTTTGTCCATCGATTCTTTCATCAGGCCTTTTGCTTCCTGGAAACGCTCGAAGTGCAGATGGAAATGCCTCCTACTTCATACATCCAGCAAATTTTAAGAGTTAAGAAATATCTGGTACTGGATGATGGGTCATCAAAGCCGCAATGATATGTTAACTGCTCAGCATTCAGGAATGCTTTGCGGTGTCATCCGGAAAACAGAAGGAATCAATACTCCATTAATTTTTGTATAAATTCACCAATCCGCGCATTGGCCAGGAAGTTTTTTTCCAGTTCGGTATTGAAAGGCACGGGCGTATCCAGGGAAGCGCAGCGCAGGACAGGTGCATCGAGCCATTCAAAACAATGTTCTCCTATCCAGGCGGCAATTTCTCCGCCGATACCGCCCGTCAGAGTATCTTCGTGCAGCACCAACACCTTACCCGTACGCATAACCGAAGATTGAATAGCTTCATAGTCCAGGGGCAGGAGGGTTCTCAGGTCCAGGAGGTCGAATGAAATCTCCGGATGCAATTGGGCAAAGTGCGTGGCCCAGTGCACGCCGGCTCCATAAGTGATGATGCTGATGTCTTCCCCCTCAAGCACCCTGCGCGCTTTCCCGATGGGGGTTTCAAAATATTTTTCAGGGAAAAAACCTTCAATGCTTCGATAAAGGGCCTTATGCTCAAAATACATGACAGGGTTCGGATCATTGATGGCTGCGATCAGCAAACCTTTGGCATCATGTGGTGTGGAGGGATATACTACTTTTAAGCCGGGAGTATGCACAAACCAGGCTTCATTGCTTTGAGAATGAAAAGGACCTGCACCAACGCCTGCACCGGTGGGCATTCGTATCACCATATCTGCATTTTGTCCCCAGCGATAATGAATTTTTGCCAGGTTATTGATGATCTGGTTAAAACCGACGGTTACAAAATCGGCAAACTGCATTTCCATCATCGATTTAAATCCTTCGAGACTCAATCCCAGCGCAGCACCGACAATGGCACTTTCACAAAGCGGTGTATTCCGCACCCTTGCTTTTCCAAATTCATTCAGAAAGCCTTCGGTGATCTTGAATGCACCGCCATATTCTGCAATGTCCTGTCCCATCAGGATCAGGTTGGGATGCGCTTTCATGCTTTGGTATAGTCCCTCTTTGATTCCATCAATAAACCGCTTTGGCTTTGATGAAGGCCCCTCCCTGGAATAAAGCTCATCACCAGGAAAGATTTCATTTATTGATGAACGTGAAGGCGCATACACATCCCTAATTTCTTCTTCCGTATCGGGAACCAGGAGTTCATTGGCAATTTTCAATTCCTCTTCAATATAATTTTTGATTTCGGCTCGGATCTGGTCCGCGGCTGCCGCTGTCAATACACCCCATTGCATAAGGGCCATTTCATAATTGGAAACGGGATCCTTTCCCTGCCATTCTTCCATTAATTCTTTCGGAACATATTTGGTACCGCTCGCTTCTTCATGTCCGCGCATCCGGAAGGTCATGCATTCAACCAGGTAAGGTTTTTGCTTACCAATGCAGTATTCCCGGACGCCCCTGATCGTATCATACACTGTAAGCACATTATTGCCATCTATGCGCACGCCTTCCATACCATATCCCTTTGCCTTATCTACCAAGCTTTCACAACGATATTGTTCGCTGACAGGCGTACTTAGTCCATAGCCATTATTTTCAATTATAAAAATCACCGGCAGATCCCAGACTGCTGCAAGATTCAGGGCTTCATGAAAATCTCCTTCGCTGGTACCGCCATCACCTGTAAATGCCAGGGAAAGCTTTGACTCAGATCTGATTTTATGCGCGAGAGAAACACCATCTGCAATGGCCAGCTGCGGACCGAGATGTGAAATCATCCCGCATATATGATGGGCCTTCGAACCAAAATGAAAACTTCTTTCCCTGCCCTTGCTATAGCCCTCCTTACTGCCCTGCCATTGAAGAAATAATTTATGCAGCGGCATTTTCCGGGTAGTGAATACACCCAGGTTGCGGTGTAGGGGCATGATCCATTCATCTTCACGCAGGGCGAGGGTAGCACCAACGGCAATCGCTTCCTGCCCGATGCCACTAAACCATTTGCTGATCTTTCCCTGCCTGAGCAAAACCAACATTTTCTCTTCGATCAGGCGAGGCAATAAAATGCTACGGTAGATATGGATAAGTTCTTCATCTGAAAGGTTTTTGCGATCAAATTGCATAGTACAAAGTTCAAACTTTCATTCTGGTTGCGGAAAGCCGCTCTTATTTCTCAGGCTTATTTTCTTTATAGAGCAGGGAACTGATGATGGACAGGAGCAAACTGAATAACAATGCCCACCAAAAACCGTTGACTTTAAATCCTTCGATGAGACGGGAACAGATCAGGATCATGCAGGCATTGATGACGAAAAGGAAAAGACCCAGAGTAACAAGGGTAATTGGAAAAGTAAGAATGATCAGTATGGGTTTGATAAAGGCATTTAAAATAGCAAGTACAACGGCCAGTAAAAGGGCCGTCCAAAAACTGTCTATCTGGATTCCGCTTTTTAGTAAATACGAAAGACCAAAAGCAACAACAGCGGTCACAATAATCCGTACAATGAAATTCATACAAAAGATTATCCTATAAGTTATGAAGTTTTCACCAATTAGAATACGACCAGCTCATAGAAATCGTCCGGCCGAAAATACTTTCTGGAGAGTTCGCGAAGTTCTTCAGCCGTAATGGATTTGATTGTTTCAATCCCCGAATAGAAATAGCCTTCATCCAGCTTGTTGAGCAGGATGTTCTTCCATCTGCCAAGCACCTGGAATGGGCCATCCAGATCACCCAGAATAGTACCAATCATGGCATTCCTGGTCGTTTGCAATTCTTCCTTGCCAACCGGCTCATCACATAGCAGTTTCATTTCCTTGTACACTTCTTCTATCGTGGCTGTTGCTACCTCTTTCCCTGCATCCGTGCTGATCATCCATGCTGATTCCTCGATCTGGTTAACGAGGTAGCTGTATATCCCATAGGTATATCCTTTGTCTTCCCTTATATTGGCCATCAGCCGGGAACCAAAAAATCCACCAAAAATATTGTTCAGCACCTGCGCTTTTTGAAAATCAGGATGGTGGCGATTTGGAAAGTTTCTTGCAATCCGGATTGCACCCTGGACCCCATTTGGATCGTTGGTTACCGCATATTTCTTTTGCTGTGCAGGAAGGATGGGATGCCTCTTGGTATCGATGGTATTCAACAATGGCTGCAAAGGCAGGGATCCAAAATGAGTTTCGATCTGTTCAAAAATATTTTCTGGCAATTTGCCAGCAACGAAAATGGCGCAACGCCCTTGTTGATAATATGTTTTGTAGAACTGCGAAATTTCATCCCGGTCCAGGGCTGCATAATCCCGGGTGGAACTATACCTTCCATAGGGATGATTTTCTCCAAACAAGTAAGAGTCAATCAGCCTGCTTGCAACAAAATCAGACTTCATCAGGCTCACTTCGAGTCGCTGCTGCATATTTTTCTTAAAAATATTCAACTCTTCCTCAGGTATGATCGAATCATTGATAATCTCTGCAACTGTAGGCAATAATTCGGAGCTATGTTTGCTGAGGCAATGTAGTGTAATTTCTGCTGTTTCATTTTGGCAGGTCCTGTTCAGATAGGATCCATAAAATTCAAAATGCTCATTGATGGCAAACGCATTTTTTGATGAAGTGCCGTTTTTTAGCAGGTAATTGGCAGCGGAAGCCACGAGGTTTTTTTCTTCAAACCAATTTCCGGCGTTGAATACCCAATTAACCATCATCGTTTCCTGGGTGCCCATATTAATGGCGTAGAGTTCAACGCCATTTTTCAAAACCTTCTTCTGAAACGGCGGCAGTTTCAGATCGAATTCAACAGCATCAATTATTTTCGGGGCGATCATCCGGTTCAACATATCCATCCTCATTTGCTCTTTTTCAAATTAGTTATTGCTATAATAGCAAAGTGTATTGCTATTTTTATTATCGAAGATTAGCTTGCTTTCCGCCAGGATTTGTTCCACGGTAATTGATTGGTATTTTGCCAATTCTGTATTCATCATATTCGCGTCTCCAAGCAATTCATACATGGCCAGACTACTTGCCCTGTTCATCACACTCATATCTTCAAAAAGAATGGCAGACTCTGTCTTATTTTTTACTTTGGTCAGCTCTTTTTCCTTGACCATATCCGATTTGATCTGTTCGAGGGCTTCTTCGACAGCTTTATCTGCACTCTCCATCGAAATTCCTTTGATCAGTTTGCCTTCGATGACTACCAAACCGGCGTCTGTAGAGCCGGTATGATAGCATTCCAGGTTGCTGAATAATTTTTTTTCCTTTACAAGAGACTGATGCAGCCTGGACGATCCTCCTCCCCCCAGGATTTCTGTAATCAGGTCGGCGACATAGTATCCATCTTCTGTCCTGGCTGCCATATGGTAGCATTTATACAGGGCATCAAGCGGAACATCGGCCCGGATTTCAAGTTTACGCGCCTCTTTCTGTTTAGGCTCAATGGGGAGCTGTCGATTGTATTTTTCTCCTGCTGGAATATTGCCAAACCATTTTTCTGCAAGTTGAAGGATATCTTTTGTTTTCACCGGACCAGCCACGACCAGGATAGCGTTGATGGGTGTATAATGCCTGAAGAAAAAATTCCTGACATCCTGTAATTTAGCGTGTTCAATATGGCTGAGTTCTTTTCCAATGGTCATCCACTGATATGGATGCACCGTATATGCCAGTTCCCTCATCTTAAACCACACGTCACCATATGGTTTATTGATATAATGTTCCTTGAATTCCTCACAAACCACTTTTCGTTGGACTTCGAGGCTTTTTTCGCTGAATGCGAGAGATAGCATCCGGTCACTTTCAAGCCAGAATGCAGTTTCAATATTTTCTGCAGGCAATTGGATATAATAGTTTGTCAGGTCGTTGGTCGTAAAAGCATTATTTTCTCCGCCTGCAATCTGCAAAGGCGTTTCAAAATCAGGAATGTTAACCGAGCCACCAAACATGAGGTGCTCAAATAAGTGAGCAAATCCCGTTTTGTCCGGACTTTCATCCTTTGCGCCAACATCATACAATACATTCAGCACGGCCATCGGCGTGGAATGGTCTTCGTGGACGATCAGCTTCAGTCCATTTTTCAATTGGAATTTTTCAAATGCTACCATGTTCTTTGTCTTTACCTCCTGAAATATTTCGGGAAGGATGTAAAAGACGGCAAAATTAGGAAGACTTGGCGAATTGGGAGGCAAAGATATCAGAGTATACTTTTTACCTTGAGTGTTAGTTCCACCAGCCCGCTTGGCCTTTTGACGATGATGGGGACTTTGTCGCCAGTGTTCTGTAAAAGCGTTTTGTATACCTGCAGGTTGCGAGTGAAATTATTCCCTACAGCGATGATGATATCATCCTGCTTAAATCCGGCTTTATCGGCTGGGGAATCCTTCATCACGTCACCGATCCTGATTTCCCCATCGATCCAGTATAGTCCTAGGCCGGTATAGGAATAGTCGAAAGGATCCCTGTAATGCGTATTTGGCATCAGGTAAATTTCCCTGCGTTCATAATTCAATAACACATTAAACCTGCGCAGGATATCATTGCCGATGAGGCCGCCAAGGGAAGGATAAGAAGTGACATTGAATTCATCGTCGAAGACATATGTCGGCACATTGCGGAAGCGGTAGGGGCCGAACTTTAGATCTTTCACCGTGGTCAACATCATATTGGCTTTTCCCCCCAAACCTTCAGCCTGGGTAGGCATCATGACTTTCTTCGAATTCAGCAGTGCGCTGTCGGTAACAAAATCTGATGAAAGCAGGAGGCATAGGCCGGCCCCCGTATCAAAATAGAATCGGGAAGTAATATCCAGTGCGTCACGGATCCTTGCAGTCTGAATAGGAAGATTTGCCAGAATTGGCCGGAAAAGAAAACCACCCTTCGGGTATTTCATGTATCCTTTGGAATAGATATACACTTTTGAACTGTCGTAATCTATTCTGACAATATACCTTGAAAAAAAACTATACCCGATGATGCCGTCAATTTTGTCGCCGTACACACTGCTCAGAATGTCATAGTCATTAACATGGAAATCCAGGCTATCAACAGTAAGACCAGAGAGACGGAGCTTTTGGTTGTAAGCAAAGCTAACCTGCCTGATTCCGGCGATCCCGCGGATGATTCTGTCTGATATCTGCAAAGGGATTTTTAAACGGGCACAGGTAGCCGAATCCAGTGAGATACCACCGCTGCCTGTATCCAGGATAAAATTCAGCGTATCGGGATAATCGGCGAATTGTGCCCTGATCACTACAATACCCCCGGTAAATGTGTTGAAAGGCATGCTGGTGATTAGCCTGGAAGGTGATGGAATAAATTCTTCCTGTGCGTTTCCACGGATCGAAGCCAGCGTCAATATAAAAAGATAGAAAAAAAATGATAAAAATCTGGACATACCTGATATCAGGCTAAAAATCGAAAAGGCGTTTCTATCGCAGCGCATCGTTCGTTTTGGTTTTGCAATTGGTGAGTATCCTTTCTCCAGGACCGCGCTTATAATGTTCAGATCGGCAATTAAAAATAGCTATTCTTTGGCGCGAATACAAGACCATTTATAAAAATGATGGATTGCGATTTCGCTGCGTTACATTTGTTAAAAATTATTGGGCATCATATGAATTTGGCGGAATTGTATAAGAGGGCCCTGGGATTTGAATTCCTGAGCGTGGAAGAAGGGGCCTACCTTTTTAGGGAAGCGCCCCTGGCTGAACTCATGTTTGTAGCCGATGAGCTGAGGAAGATCCAGGTGCCTTCCAATAAGGTAACGTGGCAGATTGACCGAAATGTAAATACAACCAATGTTTGCATTGCGAATTGCAAGTTTTGTAATTTTTACAGGATTCCTGGCCATCCGGATGCCTATATTACGGATATTGAAACGTATAAAAGAAAAATTGAAGAGACTTTTAAGTGGGGCGGCGACCAGCTGCTCCTCCAGGGCGGCCATCATCCCGGATTGGGCCTTGAATTCTATACTTCGCTTTTCAAAGAATTAAAAACATTATACCCCAGGCTAAAGCTTCATACGCTGGGACCTCCGGAAGTTGCCCATATCTGCAAGCTGGAAAAAATGAGTCATCACGATGTGCTGGTTGAATTGAGAAAAGCAGGAATGGATTCCCTCCCCGGTGCAGGCGCCGAAATCCTGGTCGACAGGGTCAGGAGATTGATCAGCAAAGGAAAATGCGGGGCACAGGAATGGCTGGATATCATGCATGAAGCCCATCTTCAAAATATTACCAGTTCGGCCACGATGATGTTTGGGCATGTGGAAACCATTGAAGAACGATTTGAACACCTGGTCAAAATCCGCGAAGTACAGACTAGAAAACCAGCCAGCGCAAAAGGTTTTTTGGCATTTATTCCATGGACATTCCAGGATGTTGATACCCTGCTTACAAAGATCCGTGGTGTACACAACCTGACTACCCAGGAAGAATATATTCGAATGATCGCCATGAGCCGGATCATGCTCCCCAATGTCAAGAATATCCAGGCGTCCTGGCTGACCGTCGGAAAACAAACCGCACAAATTTGTCTGCATGCGGGCGCCAATGATTTTGGAAGCATTATGCTGGAAGAAAATGTGGTCAGTGCTGCGGGTGCCCCTCACCGTTTTACCAGCAAAGGAATTCAGGATGCCATTCGCGAAGCAGGCTTTGAACCCCAGCTTCGCAATCAGCAATATGAGTTTCGTCCCCTCCCTGCCCAAATGGAGGAGCAAGTCATTGATTATTAATATCTTAACATAAAGACTTTTTGGACTTATTTAACCACATGGCCTGGATTGCGGAATTATCTCCCGGCTAAGTGTTTTTTTTTGTCTATATAAAATCTTAAAAATCCATTTTTTACGTTTGATAAGGGTAGGAAATCCCCTGAAGAACCATGAAGAGCCCCTTCCGAAAGCTTATCCGCATTTCGATCATATTATTTGCTTCGATTCTCTTATTCAATTTTTTTGGCTATTACCTTGTTCATCTCAAGTCAGCGCAGAATGAAGAGTTGGTCACGGCTAAAAGCATTTCTGGGCGCCAACAAACCTTAAGTCAGATCATTGCCAAAGATGTGGCATTGATTACAAGCTCAATCACAACCAATATTCAAACAGATGTTTTGAAGGACAGTTTGGCCAGGGCATTGCTCCTTTTTCAACAGCAACAGGAGTGGCTTGAGGCGCAAATCGCGCAATCTTCATCACCACTCCCCGAACCTTTATTCAAAGTCAAATTGCTTTTTTCGTCGGCGAGGCCTTTTTACAAGAGCATGATGGCCATCAGCCAGGAAGTTGCCCAGTCCGATTCATCATTGATCAGCATGAACCGGAAAATGTATATCCGGGAGATGAGTTACAATGAGCAGAAGTACCTGCCAATGATGAAAGAAGCGACGAATGAATATTCCAATTTTGTCAGCCAGAAGAACAAAGAATCTTCAACCATTGAAATCGGGAAGTTTATCTCTCTTATCATGGCCATCATATGCCTGGTCATCCTTGTGCTTGAACCGGCATTTAAGAAGGGCGAACTGAACTACAAGGAATTGCAGAAAGCCAGAAATGAATTGCTACAGGAAAAAACGCATCTGGCATCCATTCTGCAATCCCAGACAAACTACGTGATCCGCATTAACAGGAGCGGCCATTTCACTTATGCCAATTCCGCTTTCCTTATGACTTTTGGTTATTCCGCAAGGGAAATCCAGCAGGCTCTTTTTTATTCTACCATTTTTCCAAAAGACATTGTCAAATGCCAGGAAGTGGCGGATGATTGCTGGAATAATCCGGGCAAGATTGTAAAGCTTCTTATCCGGAAACCCTTCCAGGATTCAAAGGAATTTTTATGGACCGACTGGGAATTCCTTGCCCTTTCTAACGAGCATGGCCAGGTGCAGGAAATCCAGGGAATAGGGTTGAATGTAACGGATAAAGTATTGGCACAGCAGGTCAAGGAAGAAGCCATCCACACACTTTCCTATGCGATGACTTATGCCAGTATGGGCTCCTGGAAGCTGGACTTTGACACCCGTGAACTGGAATTCAGCAGGGAATTAAAAGCCCTCCTTGGCATGGATCCGGAAAGCCCGGGAAAGATCCTTTCTGAAGATTTCATCCACCAGTTTGTTGTTCCCGAAGATATTTCCATGGTGCTGGATGAATTCGCGAATGCCATCCGGAACAAGAACAATATGAATTTTGAAACTTCTTTTTCTTGCAGGGTAATTACCAAACAGGGCTGGATGCGGTACCTCCATGTCAAAGGAAAGAGCACAGACCAAAATCGAGGCTTCGGCATTGCCCAGGATATTACTACCCAAAAAGAATCTGAAAATGCAGTAGTAAACAGTGAGCAGAAATTCAGGCTCCTGGCAGAGAATTCGGAAGATATTATCAGTGTGCATGCGGCAGACGGAACGATTTGGTATCTCTCACCCTCTGTGAGCAAAGTATTGGGATATGAGGAAGAAGAAGTGATCGGCAGGTCCATTCTGGAATATGTTCATCCCGATGACAGGCAAAAATTCTTCCCGAGCAAGGATTCCCCGCAATTGGAAACTGCCGAAAGCATTATCATCCGTTACCGGATCTGTAAAAAGGATAACAATTATATCTGGCTGGAGACTATTATCAAACCTATCGTTGACCAAAATGAGGTGATCAAGCTGATCTGCACTTCCCGAAATATCACAGATCAGCGAATGGCGCAGGATAAACTCAAGAAGAAGGACCAGTTGTTACAGGCAGTGTCAGAAGCTACACATTCCCTGCTGATCAACAACGACCTGAACAGGATCATTACGGAGTCCATTCGAATTTTGGGCAGCAAGGCCATGGTTGACCGGGTATACGTTTTCCAGAATCATTTTGATCCGGTCTCGCAGACCTGGTTCACAGATCAAATCAATGAATGGAATGAGAATCCTGCATTTTCAAGGCAGGAAGATCCGGCAATGAAGAATATTCCGTTCGATAATATCAGGCTGATCATTGAACCGCTCACACTCAATCAACCTTTTGTAAGCTATAAGAAGAAGGAAAAAGATGAACAATTGCTGGCGATATTTGAACGACAAAATGTGCTGTCCTCCATGGCCATTCCCATTTTCCTGAAAGATTATTTCTGGGGATTTGTTGGTTTTGATCTTTGTGTGACCGACAGAGAATGGACCGAAGCTGAATTTTCTATTCTTCGTTCATTCGCTTCTTCGCTATCGACAGCCATTGAAAGAAAGCAGATAGAACTGGAATTGGTGCAGGCGAAAGAAATTGCTGAGTTGGCAAACAGAGCTAAGAGTGAATTCATGGCCAATATGAGCCATGAATTGAGAACACCGATGAATGGAATCATTGGATTTACAGACCTTGTGCTGACCAGTGAATTGCAGAAAACACAGCGGGAATATCTTCACAATGTAAAAAAATCTGCCTACGGACTGCTTGAAATCATCAATGACATTCTCGACTTCTCCAAAATTGAAGCTGGGAAATTATTCATAGACCATGTGCTCTTCAAATTGGATGAACTGGTAGAAGAAACGATTGATATTCTTACTGTGAAAGCATTTGAAAAGAAACTGGAAATGTTGTATAAAGTGGATCCAAATATTCCTTCACAATTTCTTGGAGATCCTGTCCGCATTCGCCAGATCATTGTTAACCTTTTAGGAAATGCCATCAAGTTTACCCAGGAAGGAGAAATATTGGTGATTATTGAAAAGGAAGGAGAGGTATTTTATAGGGAAGAAAGAAAATACCTGAACCTGCTCATTCATGTTGCGGATACGGGTATCGGGATTGCCCATGAGAAATTGCAAAAGATCTTTGAAAGCTTTACCCAGGCAGATACTTCCACCACAAGAAAATATGGAGGCACTGGACTGGGTCTGACCATTTCCAAGAGCCTTGCTGAACTAATGGGTGGACAGCTATCGGTGATCAGCTCTCCTGGCCAGGGCAGCAGGTTTACACTGAAACTGACTTTAGAAGTGGCAAATGATCAGCCCGAAATTCTTTTGCCTGAAAAACCGCTATTGAAAAAAGTCCTGATCGTAGATGACAACGAAACCAATCGCCGGCTCCTGCAGGAGATCTTCAGTCATTTTCGCATTTATGCAGAGCAGTCAGCTTCCGGTTGGGAGGCCCTCCAGCTCATTGAAAAAGCTTCCGCAGGAAATGAACCATTTGATCTTGTCATTACTGACCATCACATGCCACAGATGGATGGAATTACACTTGCGAAGGAAATCAACAAACAATGCAGGGACAATAACCCGCCATTTATTCTGATGTTGTCGTCGCTGGAAAAAAATATGTATCACAATGAGGCCGATAAATGCGGGATCCGGAAATTTCTCTCAAAGCCGGTAAAGTTGCACGAATTGCATACCACTCTGCTTTCCCTTTTCGAAAAGCAGATGAAAAATGAATCAATGCATCCTTCTCTTCCGTTGATTGAAAAAATTTCACAGGCCGCAAGCATCATGGTTGTGGATGATGATCCGATGAACATGCTGCTGATTACGGAAGTATTAAAGAAGATGGGCTTCGAAGTGATTCAGATGACGAATGGAAAGGAAGCACTCGCAGCACTCCCATATTATGATCCGGTCCTGATCTTTATGGATGTCAACATGCCCGAAATCGATGGCTACACGACTACCAAGCTGATTAGAAAATTGCCGGATCCACATGGACAGATTCCGATTATTGCGCTGACAGCTGATGCCATGAAGGGGACCGGGAGAGATGCCTCGAGGCAGGCATGAATTATTATATATCCAAGCCATTCAAACTGGAGGATATTGAAAACCTCCTGAGGAATTATCTGCTGATGGTTTAATGAGGCAGCAGGATTTGTGCAAGACGTCAAATGACCCTTTTGCTTCAATTGCCTGCATAGGGCATATGTGTATCAAAAAAACCGCTTACGGCATTATTCCAGCCATCATACACTTCGGCCCGGCGCCCATTAAGGGACTGGATGGTTTGATTATATTCTTTAGAAGATTTGTTGATGTCGTTGACCGCTTTATTATAATTATTAATCTCTTCTTTCGACGATTTCGAACTGATTGTCTTTTTCATCTTATCAAATTCTTCTGACTCGATAAAATAATCTGTCACCACATTTATTTTTGATCCGGCTTCCATTTTGAAAAAATCAAGCGAATTCCTGCAGGCGATCACCAGGGTCTTATCTGCCTGGAACGCCTTGATCGTGTCGAGTGAAGCAAGCCCCTCCTCAGCATATCTTAACAAGGCATTTTTGTTCTGTTCGATGCCATTAATATTTTTGTTTTTTATGGCATCGGTGAGATATGTTTCCTGCTTACTGGATTTGAAAAAGATCAGGTAGATCGGATTATAATATTCATTTACTTTTCCGATGGTTTCCATCTTCTCCCAGAGTCCGCCCTTTTCCTGGACCAGGTTGACATGATGGGCAGTGGCAAATTTCTTTGCTATTTGTTCCCTTGCCGTTCCTGCTTCCTGCAATTTCTCATTTGCCTTTTCCTGAGCCAGCATATAGGCTTCCATCAAATCATAGGATTGCTCTGAAATTTCTTCCAGATTTACAATCTTGCCATAGTCTTCACTCAAGACATTATACATGATGCGCAAATAATCTACAGAAGCTACACGCAAGGAGCTGTCATTTTGGTAAGATGGAATTTCATTCACTTTTATAACCGTTTCGTTCAGGGTTTTCAGCAGGTCATTCCTTTTGTCATTTGCCTTCCTGATCCCATTTCCGTGCGAAGCCGCACTCATATAGGAAACATACTTCTGTGCCACGGATTGCTCGGCTTTATAAAATTGCGTCATGTATATGCCTGCATTATCCTGCGCAAGAAGCAATCCAGTGCTGGGAAAGAAAATGGAAGGGAGGGGAAATAAAATCAATAAAACGCGCCTGGTCATGTTATTTGGTTGGTATAAGATTGATATAGTCCGTCAACACCTGGACGGCTTCCGCAATATAAATATCCTCAGCCAGTCTTTTTTTCCAATTCATATTTACTTCGAGGTCGTAATTATTGGCGTAGATAGAATTCCGTTCAACCGAATTGTTATCTACAACAAAACCAGGATGCACAGCCTGGATCCTTTTTTCCAATTCGCCCGGATCAATTCGTTTGTATTTTTTGGTCCATAACAAAAAATCATCCCATTGTAAGGGTACCTCACCCGGGCCATTGTTTTCTCCGGCCAATTTTTTGCTGAATGATTTTACGGCGATAAAACCCGCATTATTTTTTATGCGGGTTTCGCTCTTTCCTGCCAATGCCTCAATAGGCAGCGCAGTCAGGGCTTTGTAGTAATTATTTTTCTTCACAGAGTCGGGTGTAAGAGAAAAAGGTTCATAAATCTCTCTGAATTTCAAATCGTCTAACATATCAGGCATTGGGATATCTGGTCTTACCCCCACCTGCTGAGTGGTGCTCCCTGTAATCCGGTAGAATTTGCCTGTCGTGATTTTAACGAAGCCAAGTTCTGAATTCTGAGGGTTGGAACTATCACTATCCGGGTTATACAGTGTATCCAGGGGGAGAATCGTTTGGGCTGTACCTTTACCATAACTCAGACTGCCTGCAATGATGGCGCGATGATAATCCTGCAATACTGCTGCCAGCAATTCAGATGCAGATGCACTTTGACCATTTTGCAAAAGAAGGAGCGGGCCATCATAGATCGTGCCCTGATTCATATCCTTGAGCGTAATTGTTTTTTCATCTTTTTCACGGTACATGGCGAGGGGGCCAAGATCGATGAAAATGCCGGCCATATCCAAAGCTTCACGTAAAGAGCCTCCGCCATTGTTCCTTAGATCCAGGATCAGGCCGTCGATATGATCTTTCTTTAGGTTGATGATTTCCTTCGCTACATCATTTGCACAACTGGCCACGTGTTCCGCTTCAGCATCGGCATAGAATCCTGGCAATGAGATGTACCCAATTTTCTTTTCTGATTGCAGGACATAGCTTTTTACAATATGGTCATCGTTCCTTATTTTTTCCTTGACAAGCGTTACTGACCTCACCAAGCCGCCGGGCTTTTTGATCGTAAGGGTCAGCTTTTCATTTCCCGCCATGTCAATCAGTGCTGAAGCTTCATCTGCACTGGCACCTGTCAGATCAACCGGGGCTTTGTTTTCAAAGGCCATTTGCAGCACTTCATCTCCTTTATTTAATTCGCCCGTCTTCCAGGCAGGCCCGCCCGGAATCAGGTTTGTAATCTGCAAATCTCCCTTTTCATCTTCTCCAATGGCAAATCCATAATACATCCCGTCAGGATGAATCTCATTAAGAAATTCTTCCCGGCCCCCCATCGAAAAAAACTCTGTGTGGGGATCAAAATTGGTTGCTATGATGGTGCAAAACAAATTGGCCAGATAATTGTCAAAACCAACCGGATTGTCAATAATGCTTTTGATTCTGCGCAACTCAATATTCTGCACTTTCGTCCTGGCTTCTTCTTCAGAAAGAGTGAATGATTTTTGAGATGGATTGCTTTTCATGGAATCGAGGGAAAAGCCATCGTAGATCCTGATCATGGTTTCATATTTTAACCATTGATGCCAGCGGATGGCATATTCTTTCATGGAAGGGGAAAACCGCTGGCTATCCGGATTCAGGGACATGATTTCACTGACCTTAAAATCAAAAGGTTTTTGCAGCATGACCCGGATGGTGGAATCGGCCTGGATTAATCTGGTTTTGTACAATCTGGTTGTCTTATCCAGGAAATTCCAGCTCTTGCCAGCCAATTCATCGTCTATCTCGAACCGGTAGGCAGACAATGCCCTGATATCTTCAGCAAGGAAAATGAGCCTGTCATCGTCAAGTCTTTCAATAAATCGATCAAAAATGTTGGAAGAAAAACTATCATTCACAGGCCGGGGTGCGTAATGGTATTTTTCAATTACCTTTTTTCAAAACAATGGCCTGCTTATCGTATGGTATTGCAGACTGGCAGAATACAATGGCATATGAAAACAAAAGGCAAAAAAGGCAGCTAAAGATTCTGGTAAAAGCCATTGTCAACCTAAGCTTTGGGAGCGCACAAGATATAAATAAAAAACTGCAATCAAAATGCAGGACAGGGAGAGAAACTCCTGGGATGGATGAGAGGAATGAACAAAAAACATCAAGGGCAAATGAATTACAAATGCCGCGGAATGATTTGGGTAAGAGGTTAATGAATTGGACGGAGGTTAAAAAGGGAAAGAGTTTAATTGGCAACAGTTGCCTGTTCTTCTTTCAGGTTATTGTCATACACGTTGAGCGCAACCTTCCAGTTGGCTGTCATATTTTGAATTGTCAGTTCTATTTTCAATTTCTTCATTTCTCCCACTGCAGGCAGCAGATCAAAAACAATACTAGTCGATTTTTCTCTCTTCCTGGGGAGCCCTGTACTGGCCTGACACGATAAATGGCTTTTCGCCTTCAATTTTTACGATGGTATTTTCAATTTGTTCGTAAATTTCTTTGAACTTTGACCTGGCCTGGTTGAAGTCTTTATTTTCAAAAGCAATACAGCTCCAGCTATAAGAATCATTATTTGAAGCAAGGTGATGTGTCACCACACAGTAAGTCGATCCCGGTACCTGAATGGTAGATCTATATTCGGCTACCTGTGTACGTTGGGTAATTAATTCCCCCTTAATATTGCGGAACCTATTTGGGAAGTCCTTAATCACCTTCTCCAGCGCCATATTCGTTTTATTGGAAAAAACATCCTGGGCCTTAAGGGTGAGAGAAAAAGCCATCATGAAAATCACAATTAACGTTTTCATGGAAAAGGATTTGTAAACAAGATATACTGAATCCCAGGCGAATGCAATAGGAAAAATACGATCAATAATTCTCCAAAAACACCACAATAATATCTGGCCCAAAACGTTCTAGCGACAGGCCAGACGGCCCAACCCCCCACCAATGAAAAGGAATAGCATGTATTTTGATACCCACAGGGTCAAAGTGTACAGGGACTGTTATCGCCCTTCGTCGAATATTTATCAGCTGATCCGGACCGTGTTGACCGTATTGGTTGAGGGGCATTCTCCAATGGGAGCAAGAGAATATCATTATGCGAAGAAGAAAAAATAGTTAGTGCTTACCTTTGATCTGAAAAGACCGCATCCAGTATGCGGTTTTTTAATTTCCGGCCGGAGGGGGAGGCTGACTGGCTGGATTTGCTTTCATTTGGTCCATTTGTCTTTGCACATTCCTTGGCATCTGGAGTCCGTTTTGTGATTTCCGCGCAAGTCCTGATTGATTCAGATTAAATGTGAAACTGAGCATGAAATATCTCTGTAGTACATTCGAACGAGTATCCAGTATATAATTGTCGCCCGTAGTCCGGGTAATACTTTTGTTTTGATTGAAGATATCATTCACAGAGAACTTGATCTCCCCATTTCTCTTCTTGAAAACCTCCCTGGCAATACTGGCGTTCCACAGTGGAATGATTTGATTATAACCCGGCGATCTTCCGCTGATGATGTATTGATTGTAGTCAGTATAAAATACCCAGTCTTTGAGGAATATATAGGAAATATCCGCAGTGTAGGTTTGCGCAAGATAATTATTGTTCATGTTTTGCTCTACCGTATAGTGCACATCATTATAAGAAACGCTGCCATTCAGACCAAGATTCAGTTTATCGCCCAATGAAAGATTGATGCCAGCCGTTTGGGTGACCACGATGGTCCTGGCCATATTCAGCTGCTTATACAATAAGCTTGGGTTCTTTGTATAAGCGACCGAATTATTGAAATTGAGATTGCTGCCTTTTAGTTTTCCTTTCAGAGGAATGCCAAAAGTGATAAATGAAGTGCCAAAGAAAGTTCCATTCAGATTAACAGGTTCGATGACCTGGATATTTGTGCCGAAGGAGTCAATGCTGTTGACGATATCATTGTAAGTATTGTCAAGCACAATATTGACGGAGAGAAACTGGTTCGATGAAGGATTGAAACTACTATACCTAAGGTTAAGGTTATTTTCAAATTCGGGGCTGAGCTTCGGATTGCCGACCTTGATCTGGAGTGGATTTGAAACATCAGGCACAGGCTGGAGTTGGGTAATATTCGGCTGGTTGGTATGCCCTCTATAGCTAATCCTTAAATTTTGAGTTTTGCTGAAGCTATAGTTGAAATTTGCCGTTGGTATCAGGTTTACATAGGAATAATTAATTGTGGAGTCTTTGGCTGCAGCGGCCTGGATGGTATGACTGGATAGTTCAGAGAACTGTAGCCCCATGCCCACCTGCAGGTTATATTTCTTCTCTACGATGCGAAAATTGGCTCCCACTCGATTTGCGTAGTAGCCATTTCCAAAATAATTTGTCTGCAAAGCATTCACGATATCATATTCTTGAGTCATCGAGTCATAGTTAAAGGCTTTTCTGTCTGAAGTATTATAATTGTGTGTATATGCATAATTGAATTCAAGCAGTTTTCCGGATCCCACAGATTCGGTGTAGGAAAGACTGAGCACATTATTATTCACATTTGTTAGCTGCGAATTTTGAATATCCTGGAGATAGGTACTGTCGAGTGACCCATCCGGAGCATAAAAATCAAGAGGGGAATAGTTGGTACCCTTGCCCTTGCTGCTTCCAATAGTATTATTCCAGCCCATGGTCAATGTCCGACCTGGTGTTCGGAATTTTTTCCTAAACAGCAAATTATTATTCATATTATAGCCATTCCGCGCCGAACTATTTGCAGTATAACCGCTAATTGCATTGTAATCATAAGGGGCCTTAACAGCTTGCGTGTAATTTGTGTCATAGCTATTATTTTCTGAATGCTGGTAGGTAAACGAGGGAATGAATAGGATAGAGGTCATGGTATCCAGCGCATATTCCAGCCGAAGATTGACCCTTTGATTTTGATTAATTGTATTCGAGCTGACATAATCGGTTTGATTTGCAGTTGAATCTTCCGGGAAGAAGCTTTGTTTGTAATTGCTCTGTAACAGGTTATTGTTCGTGAGGGAGAAAAAATAACTACCGGTGACCAGTAACTTATTGCCGATTTTGTCTGTATAGTTCAAGCCGGCGGAAGTAGCTTGGGTAATTCCCGTTCCGGTAGTTCCTGTTCCCAGGGAGGTGTTGATACCTGCGGATCCGCCGCGATATGTGCCGGGTCCCCGGGATGCAATGGCTCCACCTCCACCTCCGAAGCCGCCAATTCCACCCGCATTTCTTGCACCAAAACCTCCCATTGATGTAATGACATCTGAAAAACCAAATCCCTGCTGATTGATATTGTTAGAAGATCCGACCAGTGAGAATCGCTGGTCTTCATTGAAACGGTTAAGTGATAGTGTGCTCTGATACCTGCCATCAGTTCCTAGGCCGGCTATGAGACGGCCGAAATATCCTTTCTTCTTGTCTTTTTTTAATTTGATGTTGATCGCTTTCTGCCTGCTTCCATCGTCAATCTTTGTAAATTTTGCCTGGTCACTCATGTCATCGAAGACCTGCACGGATTCGATCATGTCGGCCGTGATATTTTTTGTGGCCAATTTTGGATCCGTTCCGAAAAATTCCTTTCCATCCACATACACTTTTTGCACGCTTTCTCCCTGGGCCATCACATTTCCATCTTTGTCGACCTGTACGCCGGGCAGCTTCTTTAGAAGATCTTCTGCAAAAGCATTTGGCTTCACCTTAAAGGCCGTGGCACTGTATTCCACGGTATCCTGCTTAATGATTATGGGCGGTCTTTCTACAATGACTTCCTCCAAAGTTTCGCTGGATTTTTGCAGAATGATCTCCCCCAGATCTACCATCCATTTCGAATCTGAAATAGTAAATCTTTTTTGAACCGCGCTATATCCCTGGAAAGTAATCAGAAGGCGATAGGAGCCGAAAGGAAGTCTGTCAATGGTGAACTCGCCTTTCTTGTTCGTCATCGCAAAGACCTCCGACGAAGAGTCGCCGCCACGATTGACGGAAACGGAAGCGGCAGATAAGTCTGTTTTTCCCGACGTATCAACAATCCTTCCCTTCACAGTACCCGTTTGGCCGGTCTGTGATTTTAAGGCGAGACTCATAGATAAGCAGAGGAAAATCCAGAAAACAGCCCTCATATGTAGACATTGCGTTTACAAAATAACCTTGGGCTGGCAAGGAATGAAGCGGGACTATATTAATGGTAAAATAATGGTGCCCACAGGGTGAATAGTGACCATTAACTGAACAGGTATTCGACGTCGGCCCGGGTTAGGCTCTTGACGAATCCATCGTCATCGGCGATAAGGTCTTTGGCAAGGACTCTTTTCTTTTCCTGAAGTGAAAGAATCTTGTCTTCGATACTGTCCTTGCAAATCATCCTGTAAGCAAAGATGTTTTTCGTCTGACCAATACGGTGCGTCCTGTCTATAGCCTGCTGTTCAACAGCCGGATTCCACCAGGGATCCACGATATAGACATAGTCTGCAGCCGTAAGGTTTAATCCGACACCACCCGCTTTGAGGGAAATCAGGAAGACCCTGCATTCGTCATCCGACTGGAAATTCTGGATTGCTTTTTCGCGATCTATTGCTGCGGTGCTGCCGTCAAAATATTCGAATTTCACTTCCAGGGCTTTCAGTCTTTCCTTGATCAGGGCCAGCATGCCCAGGAATTGTGAAAAAATCAAGGCCTTGTGATCACCTATGTTTTCCGTTATTTCCCTGGCCAGCTCATCTAATTTAATTGAATGGTTAGGATATTTTTCTGTTTCATTCAGAATGGCAGGAGAATCGCAAATCTGCCTCAATTTCATCAGACCCTGTAATATGGTGAGCTGGGATTTTTGGATTCCCTGGCTTTCGATCGTACCCAATATCTTATCCCTATAATCATTGCGATATGCATTGTACACTTTTCTTTGCTCGTCTTCCATTTCGCAATAGAGAATGGTCTCTGTCTTCTCTGGAAGATCCTTGGCGACCTGCTCTTTGGTTCTACGCAGAATGAAGGGATATAATAATTTCCTCAGGTGATCCTTGCGATCCGGTTCTCCAAACTTGTCGATCGGGATGGCAAATTCCTGTCTGAAAAACTCCACGCTGCCCAGCATGCCCGGATTCAGGAAATTCATCTGCGCGAAAATATCAAATGTGTTGTTCTGCAATGGAGTACCGCTCATGCACAAACGATGTTTGGTGCGCAGGAGGCAGGCTGCTTTGGTAACTTTGCTTGACGGATTTTTTATGGCCTGGGATTCATCCAGGACGGTATAATCGAAGGGCACTTCCATCAGCATTTTAATATCGCTGCGCAAAGTACCATAGGTTGTGATGACTACATTGTGCCGGGTGATTTCTTCCTTGATCCTCGAGCGATCGCCTCCGTGGTGAATATGATAAGTGAGGTCGGGCGTAAACTTCCTGATTTCATTTTCCCAATTAAAAATCAGCGTGGTTGGACATACGACCAGCGCATTGAGCTGACCATGGACCGTCTTAAAGTGCTGCAAATAAGATAATGCCTGTACGGTTTTGCCAAGACCCATATCGTCGGCAAGTATTCCACCCCAGTTCACATCATGAAGATAGTTTAGCCAGTGAAAGCCGTGCACCTGGTAGGGCCGAAGCACATGGTCGAGGCTGGCTGGCGGCGGTATCTCCTTTATATGTTTGAATTCCCTGAGTTGCTCATATTTCTTTTCAAGATGGATGATCAGTTCTTCTTCATTTCGATTTTCATAGAGTTCATCAATCACACTCATATGATATTTCGAAAGGCGCAGTTGATTGGTCTTGCCTTCGCCGACCCGGAAAAGGAGAGAATATTTTTTGATCCATTCTTCAGGCAATACACCCAGTGTACCGTCATTCAAAGGCACGAATTGCTGACGATTGGCCAGGGCTTTTTTAACATCTGCAATAGAGACAGTCTGTTCGTCAAAAACGATGTCCACCCGGGCATCGAACCAATCTGTGTTGCTGCTGATATGGATCTTGGTTTGTGGTTTCGCTGTGTTAAAGCGAAAGTTTTTCAGTGCCTCGTATCCAAAGACCGGCACTTTCATTTCCTCCATGGCATCCACAAAAAGAAAGAACCAATTGTTGCGTAACACATCAGCACCCTTGAGTGCCAGGCTTGCGGGTCCTTCAGGATGAATAAACTGGGAGTGCAGGGATTCCAACCGGTTAATGAATTCAAGTTCGGCCTCCTTGTTGCGATGGACGACCAGCACCTTGTCGCCGTCCGGGACAATGATTTGATCCTTGCCACCGGATTTCGTTTCATAACCTTTATAAGAAAATACGGGTTGAAAAATCAGGTAGTCTCCTTTTTCCTGCAATAACAGTCTCTTTTCCGGATCACCGTCCTTGATTTCCTTAATGAGATCGTCACTAAATTCAACATGGTATTCTTTGGTGAGTGGAAGTACGAAATTCTTTAACTCTTGCGGCCACTCTGCTTTGTCAAATCCTATTTTACCCTTAGCAGAGAATTTTTCAGCAATGGAAATATCTTCCTGTTTGTTCCAGAGATAGAGATTTGCGTTAAAAACAAATAGTACACCGCTCTTGGCTTCATTTTGATTGACTTCAACTGCCTGCCCATTTATCTTTACAAAACACCTGATCTCGTATTGATTTTTGGTCTGGCTGACTTTGAAATAGGGGCTGATCGGATCTGTTGCAACACCGATAGGCTGAAGATTGGCAGACTTAAAAGGCTTATGGCCATTCAAAAAGAATACAAATGGATTCTCATTTAACTCAGTAAATAGCTTTTTGAATTTCGGATGAAGGTATTCCACCATGAGCGCCTTGGTTTCTTCCGGCAGGTCATCCTCTTCGTGGTGAATGATGTTTTCCCAGATCCCGCTAAAAGGGGAATTTCTGTTCAAATATTTGGTAATTTCCTGATCCTGGACCTTGCGCAATGAAGGAAGCAGCAGCTTGTCAATCTCTGAAAATGAATCCGTGCTTACAAATTTCAACAGGTCTATTTTCTCCACCTTTCCAACAAATGCTGTTTGTTCGTCATTGCTCTCTCCACTTACAGCTTCAACAATGAATCCGGGGTAGGAGGAATGATTAAAATTAAAAACAACACCGAGCCTTTGCGTAGCTCCTAACTCTTTCTTTTCTTCAGGGAAGGATTCCGTCACCTGTTCTGCAAGAATGGGTTTGGGTTTGCCTGAAAAGACCATGGCCACCCGCTTTATCGCCGGATCAAGCACCCTCAGGAATGGTTTTCCATCCTTATAAGAAAATTCAAATTTTCCTTCCAGGTTATCATTTAACGAATAACCATATGCTTCCAGCAGTTTATTTTTCTCTTTATCCCAATTGCGTATGCTGTCAAAATAGTATGGGCCATGGGTGCGCAAGAGATAGAGAAATAAGATGACTTTGGGAAGGCCAAGGGGGTGCGCTTCATCTTCATAAGCACAGCTGGTGTCAAAATTCTTCTCCTCATTCTTGCGGATCAGGACCTGATATTCTTTTCCTTCCAGTTTCAGCCGGGCTTTGACCGTTTCATCCTTAGCGAGTTCAATGACCGGTTTGTGGTCTGCCAGGAATTTTTCGGCTTCTTCAAAAGCCGATGCAGAAGAGAGCACCCTGATGCTTTTAAGGTCAATGTATTTCATTTTAACCACCGTATGCTCCTGGTCATAGTTGACCTGCTCCGCTTTCAGCAGATTTCGATCGAGCAATTCCTGCAGCTGGATAAGGGCCGCAGCTTCATGCCTGCAGATGTCTCCGAGATTGTATGGGCAATTGCAACGGACAGAAAGTGTTTTGGGGTCCTTGAACTTTTGGACAAACACTTTATAATATGTACCATAACTGTCATCTTTCACCCTAAAAGTGACAGATTCGAATAACTCATCGTATTCGATCAATTCCACATATCCAATGGCGTGGATTTTCTTTCCGCGGCGAATGACTTCATCCGTGCCATTGGTGTACACATATTTAATAAGGTGCGGTAACGCCATTAAGGATAACAATTTTCCCGAGCCTTTCCGGAGCGATCACGGTCAAAAAAGGCTAATCTGCAAAAGTAAAGGAAAATAAAGTTGTGGTGAAAAGATTTAGGAAATAAATGGTTTTTGGGCCGATTTTCAAATTGGGGGAACAAATCCCCCATGGTTAAGCGAATTCATGTATTATCAAGTGGATACGAGGAGATTGCCCGGGAACTATTTTTCTTCAGGTTTTTTGCAATAGCATTTGCCGGACATACCTTTGTAAGGAAAGAAATTCTTTTAAATTTCCAACCATGATTGGTCGAATTCAAGCCCTACTCCTCATTTTTATTGTTTCATTTTCATCCGCCTATTCACAAAAGCTGAAAAAAGCAGATAAAGTCACACTCTCTAATTTACAATCTGAAATACAATTTCTCGCGGACGATAAATTGGAGGGTCGCAGGTCCGGATCAGCAGGAGAAAAAATGGCTGCTGATTATATTATTTCCTCTTTTGAAAAAATTAATCTCCAGCCCAGGGGCGGGAACGGCGCCTGGACGCAGCCTTTCGAGATATACGATGGATTACGGATTGATTCTGCGACGGTCTTTTCAGTCAATGGGAAGGATCTGGCACTGGATAAAGAATATTTTCCGCTTGCTTACAGTGCGTCGAAAAAAGTGGAAGGTTCCCTGGCCATTGCCCTGCAGGAAAGCGGAGTTCCCTGGTTTATCGACCTGAAGGAAATCCTGGAGGCCAACCAGAACAATCCACATTTCGATCTCGAGGAATCCATGCATACCAAAGTGAAAAACTGCAATAAGAAAGGAGCGACGGCGGTTATATTTTATAATTCGTCCAAGATTGAAGACAATATTGCCTTTGTCAAAAAGGACAGGTCTGAAAAGGCAGCTATTCCTGTAATCTATGTAACAAAGGAAGGGAAAAAGAGATGGTTAAAGGATGAATCGGCTTCTTTTGATCTGAAGATTAATGTATCCCTGACGGAAGTCAGGAGGACGGGAAATAATATTATCGCCTGGCTGGATAATAAGGCAGAACGCACAATTATCGTTGGTGCGCATTATGATCACCTTGGATATGGTGAGGATGGAAGTTCCTTATATCGCGGCGCAGAGAAAATGATTCACAATGGGGCTGATGACAATGCAAGTGGTACAGCTGCTGTGCTGGAATTGGCAAGGCTGATCAGGCAATCCAAACTGAAGAAGAACAATTATCTTTTTATCGCATTTTCGGGAGAGGAATTGGGATTGTTCGGATCCAAATATTTTACTGAACATCCGACGATAGATCTGGCCACCGTGAACTATATGATTAATATGGATATGGTCGGCCGTCTCAATGACAGCTCACATGTGTTAACCATTGGTGGATATGGCACATCACCCGAATGGGGAAGCCTCTTTACAGAAAAGAAAGAAAATAAATATTTCAGTTTCAAATTCGATTCCAGTGGCACTGGTCCGAGTGATTACACTTCTTTTTACAGGAAAGATATCCCGGTATTGTTCTTCTTTACCGGCCTTCACACAGATTATCATAAGCCTTCAGATGATGCCGACAAGATCAACTATACGGGGGAGGTCATGGTGATCAAACTGATCTATGGATTGCTCGAAGACCTCAACGACAAGGGAAAGCTGGCTTTTTTGAAGACCAGAGAAACGCAAACAGGCAGTTCTACAAGGTTCAGCGTTACGCTTGGGATCATGCCCGATTATACATTCAGCGGAACAGGCGTTCGGGTGGATGGGGTAAGTGATGGCAGACCTGCCCAAAAGGCGGGTCTCAAAGCAGGGGATATTATTTTGAAATTGGGAGAATACCAGATTTCTTCATTGGAATCTTATATGCAGGCTTTATCTAAATTTAAAAAAGGCGATAAGACGACCGTTGCATATAAAAGGGGTAATGATGATGCCGAAACAGGAGTGGAATTCTGATCACACAAAACAATTTTCTACCGTCAGTATGAAACTAAAATTGGATCTACAGGACATGACCAATGAGTTCTTTGATGGTGCCCGATTATTGGGAATTGTCAATCCAGTGAAAGATTACCAGTTTTGCCGGCAGTTAAACAGGCAGTTGCGGTTTGATTTTCGGGCAAATAATCAAATTGAAATTGAGCTCAAGAAGAAGCAGCGCAAATATTTCTTTAGCGTATTCGAGTTTTCAGAGCACCATTGTGCGCTAAATCATTACCTGTACAATAATCAATTCGATGGTGAATTCCTGCTCCCGGAATTCCGTCACCTGGATTTCCTTTGGCTTCTCAAAGGCGACCTTGTGGAAGACATTTTACTCACGGACCTTATGAATGCTATTAAGTCCATTGCTGGTGTTCAACTTGTAATGGAACTTAGGCAGGAAAAAATAAAGCATAAAGCGCACCTGATGTTTTAGTCACCGCGCCCACCCTGACCCTCTCCAATAGGGAAGGGTGGCCCCACCGTAACCCTCCCGCCAGCTGGCGGGGATAAATGATTTCGTGAAAATGCTTTCAATTCCCCCGTAGAGAAAAATCCGCTCATTAATTTTTAAAATTCATTTTATGTGGAAAGAAGAAAACGATTCGCTGTACAAAAAATTTGAGTTCAAAAACTTTTCAGAGGCATTCGGATTCATGACCCGCGTTGCGATTGAGGCGGAGAAAATGAATCATCATCCGAAGTGGACAAATGTCTATAACCGCGTTGAATTTTGGTTGAATACCCACGATGCCGGGGATAAAGTGACTGACCGCGACCGGAAACTCGCACAAAAAATAGATGGATTGATTTAGCTCCACCCAAACCTTCCCCAACAGGGTGGGAATATAGCTCTTGTTAATGTGTTTTTCTCCTCCCCCAACGGGGGAGGTCGGGAGGGGGCCGTGGCTTCTAGCTATTCATGCTTGCCAAAAATTCTTCATTGCTTTTTGTCCCGCGCATACGCTTGAGCAATTCATTCATAGCTTCTTCCGTATTCATATCATTGAGATATACACGAAGCAGGTTCATTCTTTGCAATACGTCTCTTTCGAGCAACAGGTCATCCCTTCTGGTTGAAGATGCCACCAGGTCAATGGCAGGATAAATACGGCGGTTTGATAATCTGCGATCCAATTGCAATTCCATATTACCGGTTCCTTTGAATTCTTCAAAGATCACTTCATCCATTTTCTGATCCTGTATCAATCAGTGCCGTTGCCAGAATGGTCAAGGACCCTCCATGTTCAATCTTTCTTGCAGCACCAAAAAATTGTTTTGGCTTCTGCATCGCGTTGGCTTCCACACCACCGCTCAATACTTTACCTGATGCAGGCGCCACGGTATTGTGTGCACGTGCAAGCCGGGTAATGGAATCGAGCAGGATCACCACATCATGTCCGCATTCTACCAGTCGCTTTGCTTTTTGCAAGCGCGATGGTAGAAACTTTAACATGTTTTTCAGCAGGTTCATCAAAAGTGGAGGCAATCACTTCGGCTTTTACACTTCTTTCCATATCTGTTACTTCCTCCGGACGTTCATCCACCAGCACAATCATCAGGTAACATTCGGGATGATTCGCAGCAATTGCATTGGCAACCGCTTTCAACAACATCGTTTTACCTGTTTTTGGCTGTGCCACGATCAATCCACGCTGTCCTTTACCTATCGGAGTAAACAGGTCAATGATTCGGGTGGAATAATCACTCGGACTTGTAAATAGGTTTAAGTTTTTCAAAGGGAAACAAAGGCGTCAGGTAATCAAATGGAACACGGTCACGAACTTCTTCCGGCCCTTTACCATTGATGGTTTCCACTTTTAATAAAGCAAAATATTTTTCACCTTCTTTCGGCGGACGAACTGCACCATATACAGTATCGCCTGTTTTCAAACCGAATAATTTTATTTGTGAAGGAGAAACATATACATCATCGGGAGAAGATAAATAGTTATAATCACTGCTACGTAGAAATCCATAACCATCCGGCATCATTTCCAAAACACCTTCGGCCTGGATGATGCCATCAAATTCAATATTGAATGCATCATTCCTTCGCTGGGGATATACTTTGTTTTGCTGCTGATCGCCCTGCTGACGGTTCAATTCAGGACTTGCTTCTGGAGTTTCCTGCTCTTCGCCCTGATCTCCATCCTGCGAGATGCTGATTTCATCTTCTTCTAGAGGTTGGAATTCCTGTGAGGTTTCAGATGCCTGGTAATCCTCTTTCTTCTTCTGGAATTTCTTGATCGGGGGTTTTTCTTCTTTTTTTCTGGGATCTTTTTTCAATTCTGGTTTTCTTATTTTGTCATCGCCACTTTCAACAAAAGCTTCTTCAGTGCTGTTTCCTGTGGCAGTTTTAATAATGCGTTTGCGTTTGGGTTTGTCCTGGGAATCTCCTTTTCCTTCGCTGGAAACCAATGCCTGTTTATCGAGAATTTTATAAACCAGTTCCTGTTTGTCGAGTTTTTTGGCACTAGGGATTTTAAGCTGCTCAGCTATATCTAGCAGTTCGGGAACGAGCATGTCGTTCAATTGAAGGATGTCGTACATAAAAACACTTGAGAGTTAAACGAAAACAGTGAGCCTGTTTTGTCGAAAAGATTTTAGAAAATGAATTTTGAATATGAATGAAAGGAATGGCTAAAACTGATGATCTGCGAGCTAAGGATAAGAACTAATCAGCTTGATTCCAGTGCAATGATAATATAAAAACGCAAAAAGCGCAAAATTATTTTGGTAAAAGCGCCTGCAGTCGGGGGCTCCAAGGGGTTGACCCCCATCATGATGGAAGTCTCAGCAAATGGTCTTTTCTGATATGAGAGGCCTTGTAAAATCAGAGAAATCGGAAACAATGCATAAAATTGATGATTATCTTTGCTGCCCTCAATGCAAAACCATGTTCAATAAGCGATTGAAAATAAAAGACCTGCTTGCGGCAGAACAGATTGGCAGCAAAGCAACAGTAATGGGCTGGGTCCGCACATTTAGAAATAACCAGTTTATCGCTTTGAATGACGGTTCAACCAATAATAATCTTCAGGTTGTCCTCGGGCTAGGTGCATTCGATGATGTGCTTTTGAAACGCATCACTACCGGCGCATCGCTTAAGGTAACTGGTGATGTGATTTCCTCATTGGGAAAGGGGCAAAAAATAGAACTGAAAGCGGAAAATGTGGAAGTACTGGGTGACAGCGATGCCGAAAAATTTCCGCTTCAACCCAAAAAACATAGCCTGGAGTTTTTGAGAGAGATAGCGCACCTGCGATTCCGCACGAATACTTTTGGCGCTGTCTTTAGAGTCAGGCATGCACTGGCATTCGCCATTCACAAATTCTTCAACGAAAAAGGATTTGTTTACCTGCATACACCCATTATTACGGCATCTGATGCCGAAGGAGCTGGTGAAATGTTTAAAGTGACCACATTGCCTTTTGATCAAACGCCCCGGAAAGAAGATGGGTCGATCAATTTCAAAGAGGACTTTTTTGGAAGGCCAACCAATTTAACTGTGAGTGGCCAATTGGAGGGTGAGTTGGGTGCAATGGCATTTAGTGAAATCTATACTTTTGGGCCCACTTTCCGCGCAGAAAATTCGAACACTGCCCGACATCTTGCAGAATTCTGGATGATTGAACCCGAGATGGCTTTCTATGATCTGGAGGACAATATGAATCTCGCGGAAGAATTTATAAAGTATATCATTCGCTACGCAATGGAGAACAATCGGGAAGACTTGGAATTTCTTGCACAAAGACTCGAAGAGGAAGAAAAACAGAAGCCACAGGCAGAAAGATCCGATATGGGACTGATGGAGAAATTAGAATTCGTGGTGCAAAATGAATTTCAACGCATCAGTTATACAGAAGCCATTCAGATCCTGCTGGACTCCCCCGCATATAAAAAGAAAAAATTCAAATATGACGTTTCCTGGGGCATCGATATGCAAAGCGAGCATGAACGTTACCTGGTAGAAAAACATTTTAAGAAACCGGTTATTGTTACCGGTTATCCTAAATCCATCAAAGCGTTCTATATGCGCCAAAATGATGATGGCAAAACAGTGGCAGCGATGGATATCCTGGCCCCCGGGATTGGAGAGATTGTCGGGGGATCTCAGAGAGAAGAGAGGTTGGACAAGCTGGAGGAAAGAATGAAAGAAATGCATATCCCCGTACAGGAAATGTGGTGGTATCTGGACACGAGGCGTTTTGGTACTGTGCCCCATGCAGGCTTCGGTCTTGGATTTGAAAGGATGGTCCAGTTTGTTACCGGCATGACCAATATAAGGGATGTGATCGCATTTCCAAGAACTCCGAAAAGTGCGGAATTCTAAATCCAAATAAATTATGGTAGGGAAAAGAAATTATTAAATGCATTGTTTCAGCGGCGCAATGCTTAAAAGATATTGAATTCTATCCGATGCAAAACCTTTCACATTCCTATTGCTTCCAAAACATCGCAATTCTCCGCCTCACATTCATCCTGATATCCATGTAAAATAGATTGATATCCGCAATATGATAATTCTTTGTGCGGTAAAAAAATCCGCCCGGGAACCGGGGTTTATGGATCCAGAGCACATCGTCATGGATTTGAGCATCTGCCACTTCCTCATCGAGCGAATTGAAGTGTCTGAGAATAGATCCCTTATTCTGTTCCCTTGAAGCGAAGTCTTCATTCATTTGCCAGGTTATCGGATTGGTGACAATAGAATTTCCCTTTTCCTTCTTCACATAATCAGGCTCAAATCCATTCCTGAATGTGCGCCATCCCACAACGCAGCCGGTTTGAAGCGAGTCTTTGCAAGGTGGTAGCGCGGAAAAATAATTCTTTGGGATATCCATACCCACTACATAAGCAACGACAAGTTTTGACATCAGGGATTTACTTTCAAAAAATTCCTTCAATAATCTTTTTGCATGTGTGCTGCCCTGGCTATGAGAGGCGATGATGATTGGTCGGCCCTGGTTGTAATTTGTCAGGTAGCATTGAAATGCCCGCCGGATATCCTCATAGGCAAGGTCGAAAGCCTTTCTTGCCCTTGCTGTATCGGAAGTAAAATAGGCACGCAAATTTGCCTGCCGGTATCTGGGGGCAAAGACACGGCATTCATTGAAAGTGCTTGCCTGGTAAAGGATAGTTGTGAAATCGGTCTTAGCATTGATCTCTGCGTCATTGATGTCTGCATTCCATGCCGTATCTGAAGAAGAAATGAAAGTGGTAGGGTGAAGAAAAAATACATCTACTGTTGAATCCCTGATTGTTAAAGCCTGTAAGGGGATGGGTACGCTGTCAGCCGTGCTATGCTTGTACGGATGGGCAGCCCAATATGGCAACTGACTATAGTCTGGAATCGTTTCCAGCTTTGTTGCTTCATAGGCGGGGATATATTTCTTATATGTGGGAAAACAGGATAAACAGAGGCAAATGCATAATAAAAAACAGGCCCACCCGAGGGTTCTTCTTATCAAATATTTTAAATTTATAGGATAAATGTACTCACAAAAAATTTGCTAACACTAAACGATTCCAGCCATGGCCATCCCAGTCGTCGACCTCCAGGATTTCCTATCCGGAGATCCCGGTCGCAAAGCCTCGATTGCGCAACAGCTTGGTAAAGCATATGAAGACGTGGGTTTTGTAGCCGTCAAGAATCATGGAATTCCGGATCACCTGATCGCGGATCTGTACAAATTTGTGCAGCAGTTTTTTTCCTTGCCCATCGGAGTGAAAAAAAAATATGAAAAGCCCGATCTCGCCGGGCAAAGAGGGTACACTTCCTTCGGTAAAGAGCATGCGAAAGGAAGTGATGCACCGGATCTGAAAGAGTTCTTCCAATTCGGGCAAACGGTCAATGATAATGATCCTGTAAAATCCGAATATCCGCCGAATGTGAGTGTGGCGGAAGTGGAGGCATTTACGCCTACATTTTTCAGGGCATACAGGGCTTTTGAAAAATCAGGTGCGGCGCTCTTGCGGGCAATCGCGATTTATCTGGGATTAAATGAACATTATTTTGATGCGCATATTCATAATGGCAATTCTATTTTGCGTGCAATACATTATCCACCCATTACGGAAGAACCTAAATCTGCCATCAGGGCGGAGCAGCATGAAGACATCAACCTGATCACACTGCTTGTGGGCGCTTCTGCCGATGGGTTACAGATTCTCACCAAACAAAATGAATGGGTGCCAGTCACTTCTTTGCCAGATCAGATTGTAGTCAATGTCGGCGACATGCTTCAGCGACTGACGAATAATCGGCTAAAATCCACTACGCACAGGGTTGTTAATCCTCCAAGGGAGAAGTGGAATACTTCGAGATTTTCGATTCCCTTTTTCTTGCATCCGAAAAGCAAAATGAGCCTGGCCTGCCTCGAATCATGTGTGGATTCATTTCATCCCAAGAACTATCAAGACGCTACTGCAGGCGAGTACCTGGATGAAAGGCTGATGGAGATTGGGTTGAAGGGTTGAGGTTGATTAGTTGATAGGAGTAGTTGAGGTTGAGGTTGAGTAGTTGAGTAGTTGAGTAGTTGAGTAGTTGAGTAGTTGAGTAGTTGAGTAGTTGAGTAGTTGAGTAGTTGAGTAGTTGAGTAGTTGAGTAGTTGAGTAGTCGAAGGACAGGATATGCAATTTACGATAACGAATTGATTATAAATACTTTATTTTTCGAGGCCATCATCTTCAAATGGGCATTTCCATTCATGATAACACCATTTTATAAACCCTTCAACTAGTCAACCAATCAACTAATCAACCAATCAACCCTTCAACCTCGCAAAAAACCGCTCATCATTTATTTAAAAATAACCTATTTTCCCCGCCATCCGCTGAAACCCTTGCTGCCATTGGATCCTACTCATAACTCATTAGCCGTTTATGAGAATTACTAATTTTAATTTGGTACTTTGTGTTGCATAGTACTAAAAAACTCCATATATTTGTATTGTTGATAAAATTAGTAGTAAGTAAGTAGTAGTAGAATTTTGAACGCCGGGCAGCACCTTATCCCGGCCCGGCTTCAAAACCTGCGAAGTCAAAATCAAAGACTATGAACATAGAAAATACCCAGAGTCAAATGCGGAAAGGGATCCTGGAATACTGCATACTTTCCATCATCAGAAGAGGTGAAGCATATCCCAGTGATATCGTGGAAGAGATGAAGACAGCCAACCTGAATATCCTTGAAGGAACACTTTATCCTTTACTGACCAGGCTCAAGAATGCGGACATGCTGACTTATCGTTGGGTGGAAAGCAATTCTGGTCCCCCCCGTAAATATTTTTCCCTGACTGAAAAAGGAATGGCTTTTTTCAAAGAGTTGGAAGCGACCTGGACAGAATTGGCGCATGCAGTGCAGACCCTGGCCAACAAAACGGACAGCATGCCGGATACCACTAACCAAAACCCAAGTTTCTAAACTTCAACCTGTAAATACACATCAAATGAAAAAGATCATCAATATAAATTTTCATGGCAGGGTCGTCCCGATCGAGGAAACTGCTTATGATATATTGAAACTTTATGTAGAGAGTCTGCGAAAACATTTCGCCAACGAAGAGGGCAGGGATGAGATCATCAACGATATCGAAAATCGTTTTGCAGAACTGTTTTCGCAGCGGCTGCAAAAAGGGTCTACCTGCATCACGGACGAAGATGTCAACGCGATTATTGCGAGCATGGGCCGCCCGGAAGATTTTGAAAGAGAGGATATGGGCAGCAACGGCGGTCCGGCGACTGACTCCGGGGCCTACTCCTCCCAGCAGGGTCGGCAACAATCTGCGTATGAGGATCCCCGTCAGCTATTCCGCTCCGAGAACGATAAGTTCCTGGGTGGCGTTTGCGCTGGGCTTGCAAATTATCTGAGGATCGACCCGGCGATCATGCGTATCATTTTTGTGGTGATTACCCTCGGCGGATTCGGACTCGGCATTCTGATATATTTTATCCTTTGGATTGTACTGCCTCCGAAATCCTTGGCCACCAATGTGAGAAAGCGCTTGTACAGAAATCCTGAGGGCAAAGTGCTCGGTGGTGTGGCGGGTGGCCTGGCAGCTTATTTCCATATGGAAGTTTGGATCTGGAGATTGATCTTTTGCCTTCCTTTTATAGCCGGCGTGCTGACCTCTATTTTTCGCAATGCGTGGCATGACTGGAACCCTGGACCTGTTTTCTTCACGGGAGGGTTTGGAGGCACCCTATTTATTACCTATTTCATTCTATGGATGGTCCTGCCGGAAGCCAGTACCGCATCTGAGAAATTGGAAATGCGGGGTGAGAAAATTGACCTCGAATCCATTAAGAATACGATCAAGAGCGACATGGAAGGGTTCAAAGGCAAGGCTTCCACTTTTGGAACAGAGGTGAAAGAGAAAGCACAACAAATGGGTAAGGAATTTGGACAAGCTGGTCAGCGATTCGCATCAGAAGCTGCTCCGGCCGCGAGAAATGCAGGTGCGGGGATCGGACATATCATCGGGATTATTTTTAAAGGGTTCTTCCTTTTTATCGCCGGTATTATTTCCATTGCGCTGATCAGTGTGTTGGTTGGCCTCTTATTTACCGGTGCAGGTGTGCTTCCTTTCAGACATTATATCCTCTCAGGCTTCTGGCAGAATTTCCTTGGTTGGGCCACTCTGCTGCTCTTCATCGGCATACCGATTGTCGGGCTTCTCACCTGGTTGATCAGACGAATTATCGGAGCACGTTCTAAGAACAATTATCTCGGATACATATTTGGAACACTCTGGACCCTTGGATGGATAGCCATGATCTTCTTTATGAGTATGATGGTGAACAATTTCAGGACCAAGAGCAGTGTCGAAGATGAAATCAGTTTGGTGCAGCCAAGCAATGGAAAAATGATTGTGAAAGTGGATGAAGGCAAAGTAAATTATTATGGGAGCGACTGGTTTGGTTTTGATTGGGACAATAACGGACCATTTTACAGTCTCAATGAAGATAGTGTGATGATGACGACGATCAGGGTCAACCTCGTGAAGAGTCCGGATTCAGCTTATCATATCCATAGGGTGAGATTCAGTCATGGAAACAGTCCGGCACTTGCGAAAGAGCTTGCCAACAGAATCCAGTTCAATGTCCGTCAATCAGACAGTTTCTTATATATGCCTGCAGGCTTTGCCATCACGCCGGCAGAAAAATTCAGGAATCAGCAAGTACTTGTGATCGTGGAAATTCCAGTGGGCAAAAGAATTGTCGTGGATCGGAACATAGACGATTACCATTGGTTCAGCATCAATGTGAATCGCAGGCATAGTCGTTGGAACCTGGAATTTGATGATGACTGGGGCAATACTTTTACCTGGAGCAGCAATGTCGAATATGTGATGACGGAAAATGGATTGGAGAGAACAGAAAGAACCACTGAGACCAATGATGATAATACACGAAGCAATCGAAAGAGGACAAATGGATATCGTTATAAAAACAATGGTGACAGTGTTCCCACCAAAGGAAAAAATGACAGCACTGTACGCAAAACTTTGCGGCCAGCGAAATCCGAACCAGCCGGAAAGTCGGCAATGGAGAAAACCATGAATTCTGATGCAGAAGAAAATTATTCTCTTTCCCCAATGCATGCAAGTCTTTTTATGTGAGACCCGCCCGCCGGCCGCCGACTGCTGGTTGGCAGGCCGGGTTGAAGTTGGAACATGGGCTTCTTCATTATGAGGAAGCCCTTTTTATTGGCAGCCTGCCGGGCAAGAACTATTTTCGCATTCAATTTGAGCGCAAATGAAAAGTACGCCTTTTACGCAAAAGCATATTGCCCTTGGCGCAAAAATGGCCGAGTTCGCAGGATACAATATGCCGATCAGCTATAGCGGAATCAATGACGAGCACCAGGCGGTAAGAAGCAATGTGGGCATTTTTGATGTGAGCCATATGGGGGAGTTCATTTTAAAAGGAGAAGATGCCCTTGACCTGATCCAACGGGTAACCACAAACGATGCATCGAAATTGACTGCCGGCAAGGCACAGTATAGCTGTTTCACAAATAATGAAGGAGGCATTGTAGATGACCTTATCGTCTATTGCCTTGAAGAAAATAAAGTATATATGCTCGTAGTCAATGCTTCCAATATTGAAAAGGATTGGAAATGGATTTCCGGGCACAATGAAAAGAAGGCAGAGTTGCATAATATTTCCGAAAAGACCTGTTTGCTTGCCATCCAGGGACCAAATGCAACCAAGATCCTTCAACCGCTCACAGCCGTAGATATCCTGAATATGCCATACTACACATTTGCCAAAGGCGAGTTTGCAGGCGTGGATAATGTGTTGATCAGTGCCACAGGATATACCGGGGCAGGGGGCGTGGAAATTTATTTTGAAGACAAAGAAGGGGCACCGGAAAGAATATGGGACGCGATTTTTGCGCGGGGAGGACCTCTCGGACTGAAGCCCATTGGCCTGGGCGCCAGGGATACCCTTAGGTTGGAAATGGGATACTGCTTATATGGAAATGATATTGATGATGAAACATCCCCTCTGGAAGCGGGCCTGGGTTGGATCACCAAATTCTCTAAGAATTTTACAGCAAGAAAGAAACTGGAAGACCAGAAAGCCGCAGGAATACAAAGAAAACTGGTTGGCTTTGAGATGATTGAAAAGGGAATCCCGAGACATGGCTATGAGATCAAGGATTTTTCCGGAATGGTGATTGGACATGTGACTTCAGGCACCCAATCGCCTTCATTGGGGAAAGCCATCGGTATGGGATATGTGCAATTGGCCTTCTCAAAGCTAGATGATAAGGTATTTATTAAGGTTAGAGACAAGCTTTTGCACGCTAAAGTTGTAAAACTGCCGTTTAAATGAGGTAAACCCTTACTGTAGCGTTTTTAGAGTATAATCCAATAACCATTGAAAAAGATGCCACTCATCCATCTGACCACCTTTATCGGGGCTCCAGCACAAAGGGTATTCGACCTCAGCCGCAGTGTCGATCTGCACAAAAAATCCATGGCACATACAGGGGAACAAGCCGTTGCAGGAACGACGGCCGGCCTGATCGAATTAAATGAAACTGTGACCTGGAAAGCAAAACATCTTTTAAAGGTCAGAGTCCTCAGATCACGCATTACGGAAATGAATAAATCTGTGTCCTTTACCGACGAAATGGCGAATGGGGATTTCAAACAGTTGAAGCATGAACATCATTTTAAACAGATCGAAAATGGGACGCTCATGATCGACCTCTTCAGTTATGAGACCCCCTATGGCGGCCTGGGCAAAATAGTCAACAGTCTTTTTCTGAACCGGTATCTGAAAAAAATGTTGGAGCGCAGAAACCGTTTCATTAAGGAATATGCTGAATCTGAAAAATGGAAATTCATCCTTCAGAAGTAGGAGCAGACTTGAAAATTTCTTCCTGATCTCATCTGCAAAATTCTTGTTAATCATGGTCTCCTCATCTTCGGCTATCCCCTATTTTTGCCGATATGGCTTTCTCCAAACCCGAGCTCCACACTTCATTGTCTCCCGCACTCTTGCATTTATATGATGCCAATCATGCCATCGTTGTGATCATTGATGTATTGCGCGCGACTTCAACCATCGCCACAGCGCTCCATAACGGCGCCAGGCATGTTATTCCAGTGGACAGCGTAGCAAAATGCATAGAATTGGGGAAGCAGATAAATTGTGTTACAGCAGGTGAAAGGGATGGAAGAATTGCAGAAGGGCTCTCTTATGGAAATTCTCCGTTTGAGTATCCTCGTGCATTCATCGATGGAAAAATTCTGATATTGACAACCACTAACGGCACCAAACTTCTGCACATGGCATTGGAAAAGGGCGCGGAGCATATTATTACCGGCGCATTTTCTAATCTCTCGGCCGTTTGTGATTACCTCCAGGCAATGGGGCAAAATGTGATCCTGGCATGCGCCGCCTGGAAAGACAAAGTAAATATTGAGGATCTGCTTTTTGCCGGTGCTGTCATACATCGGGTCAGAAATTATTTTAATATCAATTGTGACTCCTCAGGCGTTGCAGAAACTGTTTACCTGGCTTCAAAAAAGAATCTCTTTGAATTCATGAAAGAAAAGCAGGCCTCACATTTTAAGCGGCTTAGCGGGTTTGGACTGGAAAAAGATATCCTTTACTGCCTCACCCCTGACCTCGCCAATGTTTTGCCATTTTATGAAAATGGTAAATTGGTCATACATGGCTCATAGACGAACATCTATTCCGGCGGAACGCCAAAACCTCCCGATTTCGTAAATCAATACGGCTGAATAAAGTTAGTTTTACAGGCGTTTTTAGATTCTTCTCTGCGCCTCTGCGTGATAAGATTCTGGACTATTGAACATGGTTTCTCGAATAAGGCTGAAAACACATTGGTAAATAAAAAGAATATACATATTGCCCTGGTCGGTAATCCCAATAGCGGAAAGAGTTCTCTATTTAATGCGTTTACCGGCCTGCACCAGAAAGTGGGAAATTTTCCAGGCGTTACGGTAGAAAAGAAGACCGGACATGCAGACCTGGGAGGAGGAATTGCAGCAAAAATCATTGATCTTCCGGGCACATACAGTTTATATCCAAAGAGAGGAGACGAATGGGTTACCTATAAAATTCTCCTGGACCAGGATCCCGAGCTAAGGCCGGACCTGGTGGTTCTACTGGTCGATGCGAGCAATCTCAGGCGAAATTTATTGTTCTGTTCACAGATCATTGACCTCAAGATTCCTGTGGTGGTTGCACTCACCATGATGGACTTGGCCAATAAGAAAGGAATTGAGATTGACGTAAATGGGTTAGAGCGCGAATTGGGGGTTCCAATTGTTGCGGTCAATCCACGAAAAAACAAAGGCATTCTGCAGCTGAAAAAAGTCATTGCTCAGACAGTACAACAATTTCGCCAGGTAGCTGCCCGGGACTTTATTCCAAACAGAATGCTCGCCAATGTTGCAGTGGATGGAGTGAAAGGTTTTTTCCCACACATCAGTGACTATACTGCGATCCACTATTTGATCAACCACGAAGCTTTCCATTTTGCGAAGATCACTCAGGGGCGGATAGAAGAAATTGAATCGGCAGCGTCGTTCAATCATACAAGGGTGCAGGCCGAAGAAATCACACAGCGCTATGCAAGGATCAAACAAATCATGCAACATACCGTGCATGAACCGGATCCGCTGGAAAGAAAATTGTTTACGGAAAAGTTGGATCAGGTTCTCCTTAACAGGAATTGGGGATACCTGATTCTAATCGTTGTCTTATTCCTGCTGTTTCAAAGTGTGTTCTGGCTGGCCCAGTTTCCGATGGATGGCATTGACTGGACTTTTACAAAATTGAGCAGTTGGGTGGGTCAGGCCCTGCCAGATGGATGGTTCAGCAGCCTGATGGTGAATGGCCTGCTGGCCGGCCTCAGTGGAATTCTTGTTTTCGTACCGCAGATCATGATCCTCTTTGGTCTGATCACTTTGCTTGAAGATACCGGTTATATGGCGCGCATCAGCTTTTTAACGGATAAGCTCATGCGAAAAGTAGGGCTAAACGGAAAAAGCGTGATGCCCATGATCAGCGGTTTTGCATGTGCGGTCCCTGCCATTATGAGTGCAAGAAGCATTGAAAACAGGAAGGAAAGATTGCTCACCATCCTGATCACACCATTGATGAGTTGCAGTGCGCGTTTGCCTGTCTACACGATGCTGATTGCTCTGGTAGTCCCGAAATCATATGTGCTTGGATTTATCAGCGTTCAGGCACTCGTCATGATGGGGCTTTACCTGCTTGGCACGGTCATGGCCCTGATCGTTTCTTACGTAGCGAAATGGTTTATCAGGATGACAGAAAAGAGTTATTTCATCCTTGAGCTTCCGGTATACCGGGCACCAAGGTGGAATAATGTCGTTGTGACCATGATCAACAAGGCGAAAATATTCGTCACAGATGCCGGGCGAGTCATCATTGTGATCAGCATGATCCTTTGGGCGCTGAGTGCATTTGGTCCATCAAAGCGAATGAAAGACATCGCGGATGAATATGCGAACCGGGCAAAAAGGGAGCAGGTCGATCCTGCTTCACTGAATAAAGAGAAAAACGCAAAATTATTGGAACATTCCTATGCAGGAATTCTCGGTAGGACGATTGAGCCTGTGATCCGGCCGCTGGGATATGATTGGAAAATCGGCATTGCACTCATCACTTCATTTGCAGCGAGAGAGGTTTTCATTGGCACGATGGCGACTTTGTATAGTGTGGAAGGCGGCAAATCTGCCGATCCGCAAACCTTGCACCAACGGCTTTCATCTGCGAAAAGGCCGGATGGAACCAAGGTCTATAACCTGGCCACCGGGATTTCCCTGATGATATTTTATGCATTTGCTATGCAATGCATGAGTACCCTGGCTGTCGTAAGAAGGGAAACCAGGGGATGGAAATGGCCCCTGATCCAACTCGTATATATGACAGGGTTAGCTTATGTGGTGAGCCTGATCGTTTACCAACTTCTGAAATAATTACATTTTTTTCACGCCAAGGCGCAAAGTCAACAAGAGGCGCGGAGAAGATTGATAGAGCTGTTCTCTCTGCGCCTTTGCCCCTCTTCGCGCCGTTGCGTGAAAAATATTCACTCGACCACAAATGCAGTCTGGTAGAAATTATTCTGCGCACCGATCAGTTTCAGGTTGAAATAGAAAGCTTCTGTAAAAATCTTGTATGCAAAGAATTCATGATTAGCCACATTGAATTCATCAAAAAAGATCAGGTCCCCCTTCTGAAGGAATGGATACAATTGGGAGAGCGCAAAAATGGTAGAAGAGAATAAATCAGCATCTAAATGGATGATTTTTGGTTTGCTGGTCATTTGATTTCCGTTTTCCTTCAAAAATGCAGCGAGGGTATCCTGAAAGATGCCTTTAACAAATCCCGCCCTGAGATCCTGCAATTTCGGATCGGCCGGCGCGAAGGACATTGCACCTTTTTTGTACACTCCCCAGTCTTCAGGCAGGCCTTCAAAAGTATCAAAACCCCAAAAGCGTGAAGATGCGTGTTGATTGTGCTTGATCCACCAAAAAAAAGAATGCCCCGATGCGACTCCAAATTCGAGATATACCAGTTCCTTTTCATTTAGCCGGTAATGACTCGATACCGCTTTATAGAGCTCAAACCTTTTGTCATAGTTCCTGAAAAAAACAAAATAGTCGTTGATCAGCAGATCGCTTTTATTTTCATTTCCAATCCATTGCTTGAGCATATTGAAATTGCGTATAAAGAGAAAGAGGCTATTGAATGGCGAGAATATCCGGAGGATTCCGGTGTACAATAGGAATTGTTTGAAAAATTTGTGCAGTCGAAGTTTCATGGTGATTGAAAGGCCTGTAAAATTAGGAAGAACTAGTTAGAAATGAATAAGTTCCACCTCTGGTCAGACAAGGCTCGTCTGACCAGATTGGTCTGACAAGAATACCACTAAGCGGGGATTCACTTCGTAAATGAAGAAAAACCATTTTGAAAAAGGGCCTCTCTGAATTGATGGGGGTCTTTGAAATGCACGGTTGTAAATCCAAGCTCCCGGGCGGGAAAAATATTTCGTATGTTATCATCGACATAGATGGACCCAGCGGGGTTAATCTTAAACCGATCCATCAACTTTAGATAAAAATCCGGAAATGGCTTGCGCGTCATTTCTTCTCCTGATACCATTCTGCCATCGAACCAATGTAAAAAATCATATTTCTGCAATGCAATGGGGAAGGTCTCGGCACTCCAGTTGGTCAGTGCAAAGAGTTTGGTATTCGTTTCAAATTTCAACTGCCGCAGGATTTCTACCGAGCCTTTAATAGGTCCTCCGAGCATTTGTTCCCACCGATCATAGAATGCGCGGATCAGGGCTTCATGCCCGGGAAATTTTCTTACCAGGACTTCGGTGCCTTCTTGCAGGGACCTGCCTGCATCCTGTTCTTCGTTCCACTCCGAAGTACAAACATTTTGAAAAAACCAATTCCTGTCTCCTGCATCCGGGATTAGTTTGCGGTACACGTATTCCGGGTTCCAATCGATGAGCACACCGCCCAAATCAAAAACGATCGTATTCAAGGCGGCCATAATTTTTTTTACAATGTTAGCAATAATTCCTCCAGTAGGCATTGGGCAGATTGCTGAATGAAACGCTGAAAGCTAAACGTTTAATGTATAATGTTTTATTTCAGAAATTTCATTAATTGAGCCAGCTGGTTTTTTTGGCCTAAACTATTCCGCGTTAAGCGTTCACCCTATAGCGTTTTGCCTAAAACAAACTTGCAATATTTGGAGAAAGAATTATCTTTGCGGGGTGGCAAAAAAATAGGTCACCTGTAGAAACAGCTGACCTCTAACGATTGCTTGCCATATGAAAAAAGGTAGTAATTTACCGAGTATTCGAACGCAAAATTTTGATTACCAGTTACTTCCACCTCGACCTCTAACGACTGCTTGCTTAACGATTGCCTGCTATACTGATTTTCTCATTTGCTGAAACAAAAATAAGACGATAGATCTTATCGCTCAAACCATCTTTAAGGTGGTTTAATCATGCCAAAACAAGGGAATTTTTCATAGAACCCTTGCCAGTATTGAGTTTCAGCTAAATTTTCTTATGATGGCCAACCGTTCGGCGGACATTTTATATCAATTGGTGCGCTCCCTGGAAAAGTCGGAAAAAAGGCATTTCAAACTCTATATTAAGCGCAGTTCTGCGAAAGAAGACCTCAAGATTATTCAACTATTCGATGCGCTGGATAAACTGCCTGAGTACGACGAAAAAATACTGCTCAAAAAATTGCCCTTTGTTACCAAGCCGCAACTTGCCAATCTCAAAACGCATTTGTATAAACAATTGCTTGCGAGTTTGCGCCTATTGAAGACGGCTGAAAATACAGATCTGCAATTGAGTGAGCACCTCGATCATGCGCGTGTCCTCTACAACAAAGGCTTGAAATTGCAGAGTCTGAAAATTCTTGAAAAAGCAAAAGAAATCGCCAAGTCAAACAGCAAGTTTAATTTTCTCGCACAGCTGATTTCTCTCGAAAAAAAAATTGAAACCCTGCATATCACGAGGAGCACATTGGAAAGGACGCAGGTACTCGCCGAAGAAGCTTCCGATATCAGTGGTCATATCAGCAGGGTGAGTCAGCTTTCCAATCTTGCGCTATTGCTTTATCGCTGGTATGTGCAGAATGGCCATGCCCGCAATGAACAGGACCAGGCCAAGCTCAGGGAATTTTTCAGGAAGAATCTTCCCGAAGACGCGGAAAAAATTACAGACTTTTTTGAGCGGCTCTATCTCTACCAGAGCTATTCATGGTACCATTACATCAGGCAGAATTTCCTGGAATATTATCGCTACAGCCAGAAATGGATTGATCTATTTGATAAAGATCCACTGATGGTCGGTGTAGAAACAGGTCATTATGTCAAAGGCATGCATAATTTATTAAATGCATTATTTGACTTGCGGCATTACGGAAAATTTGAAACCGTTCTGAAAACTTTCGAAGCTTTTTCAAAAACGCCCATTGCCCGTCATCATGATAATTTCAGGATCCATACTTTCATCTATATCCATGGTGCCAAAATCAATCAACACCTGATGACCGGAACCTTTCGTGAGGGGCTGGCCATGATTCCTACCCTCGAAGAAAAGCTCAACGAATATGCACTGTATATTGACAGGCACCGGATCCTGGTTTTCAATTACAAATTTGCCACACTCTATTTTGGAAGCGGCGACTATGCGCGATCAATAGACTACTTGCAAAAGATTATTCAGGACCACCTGGATTTGAGATACGATCTGCAGTGTTATGCCCGCCTATTGCACCTCATGGCGCATTATGAATTGGGAAATGATGATATCATTGAATCCCTGATCAAATCGGTTTACCGTTTCATGGCGAGGATGAAAAACCTGACTGTGGTGGAAGAAGAGATGTTCCGCTTTTTGCGAAAATCCTTTGGCATCTCTCCACGCAAACTAAAACCGGAACTAGAGAAATTTTTGTATAAGATTAAACACCTGGAAAAAAATCCATACGAGACCAGGTCCTTTGCATATCTCGATATTATTTCATGGCTTGAAAGCAAGGTTTTGGAAAAGCCCATGAGTGAGATTATCCACGAAAAATACCTGGAGCAGATCAATCGAAAAAAGCCAGAGCCTCGGAAGGTAAGGGCAAGGTCTCCTCAAACGGTTAAAGTTTAGTTCAGCAATCCAGTTATATTTTCATCAGCCTTTCCACAGCAGCGTCCAAGGTCTCTTTTTTCTTCGAAAAACAGAAACGGACCACGCGGTTGTCTTTTTCTGATTTGTAAAAAGCAGATACAGGAATGGTAGCTACACCAAATTCCCTTGTTATACGAATAGCAAATGAAGCGGCGGGTTCATCAGAGATCCGGTCATATTTGTAGACCTGGAAATAGCTTCCATAACTGGGGAGAGCAGAAAATTTTGTCGCCCCCATCAATGCCTGGAAGTAATCTCTCTTTTCCTGCATAAATGAACTTACAGAGAGATAAGCATTCTTGTTCTTGAGGAAATGAGCAAGCCCGACTTGCGAAGGAGTATGACAGCTGAAACAATTAAATTGGTGCACTTTTCTGTATTCACGCATATGCGCAGCCGAACTGATGCAATATCCAAGTTTCCAACCTGTGCAATGATATGTTTTTCCGAAGGAAAAGCAGACAAAGCTCCTATCCATCAGGTCTGGATATCGAAGCATGGATAGATGCGTGAGCCCGTCGAAGATGAGATGCTCATATACTTCATCGGAAAGAATAAATATTTTGCTGTCCTTTACAATGTCCCGGAGCTCGCGGATATCTTCTTCGCGTAAAACCGATCCGGTAGGATTATGCGGAGAATTCAGCATGATCATCCTGGTCTTTGGACTGATCTTTTTTCTGACTTCCCGCCAATCGATTTTATATTCCGGGAATTTGAGTTCTATTAAAACGGGAATTGCACCGTTCAATTCAATATTAGGAATATAGCTGTCATAGGCAGGCTCAAAGAGGATCACTTCATCTCCGGGCTGGAGGACTGTCGTGAGCGCAGTATAAATGGCATAGGTACCCCCCGGACTGATGGTGATTTGGCTTTCCGGATCGACCTTTTGTCCATATATGAATTCTATCTTCTCCGAAATAGCATCACGCAGCGGGCGCCAGCCCTGCATGGGAGAATATTGATTGAAGCCTTCCCTGGATGCCTGGTTAACCAGGGCAATCAATTCTTCATTCATCGGATAATCCGGAAAACCCTGGCCCAGGTTGATGGCATTGAGTTCGGTCGCCAGGGAACTCATCACGGTAAAAATGGTTGTTCCTACATCGGGGAGCTTGGAGTGGATTTGCACAGCGTAAATTTAGTATGTTTTTTTTCACGAAAAGGGGAACAAATGCGCAAAGGGTCTCAAATCAATGTGGATTACGACTATGGCATTTCTTTATAATGGCGTTGCAAGTTTTTTGCAGCAAAAAGAGCTCAACCTGAAAGAACAGTATTTAGTATATTCAATATCTTAAAATTTCCTATATGGCTATCCAACCAAAATCTCCAGGGATTCATCATGTAGGGCTTCGCTGTAGGGATATGAAAATCACAAAAATTTTTTTCCGGGACATTATAGGATTTCCAATGGTGCTGGATACGCCTGCATTAATGGCATTTGTCGCAGGTTCAGTCATCATCGTTTTTAAACCTGCGAATCCCAAGCATCCTGAGGACCCGCAATTTCATCCATTTAATATCGGACTGGATCATATTGCGAAAACCATGGAAACCGAAGAGGAACTCAATCGATGTGCGGCTGGCATTGCTCAGGCAGGGGTGGAGAATACAGGGGTGAGATTGGATGAGACCTTACAAAAAAAATATGTGGCATTCAAGGACCCGGACAGGATGCAATGGGAATTCTACATGAAATAATCTTAGCATGGATGATTTGAAAACTAGTCAGGATCAGATAGACTTACTTAATCAAGAGGCTTGGGATACCAGGGTCAATGATTCCGTGCGCGCAGGCATCATCAGTGAAGAGTCTATATCAAAATCGCGCAGGATTAACTACCGCAAGGGCCTGGCCGAAGGATTGCGAACACAAGGATTTAGCCTACTGCGCCAATCTCGACATGATGAAGCTCTGCAATGCCTGAAGGAGGCCATGGATATTTTCGTCGATTTGAAGAACGATAGAGGCCAATCAGAAGTATACGGATATTTCGGTATCATCTCGAGAAGCAAAGGCGATCTAAAATCTTCCCTCGAATATCTCTACATCTCCCACCGGCTTATGTTGCAGACGGACTATTGGGAAGGAGTGCCACTGGCACTGTATCACCTCGGTGTCACATACCGTTACCTGGGAAACATGGAAAAGGCATTGGACTTTTTCCTTCAAAGTCTGGAGCTGGCAAAAAAGAACCAGGATTGGATGGCCGAATCCTATTCGATAAACCATATCGGAACCATTTATTTAGAAATGGGAGACTTAGAAAATGCACTTTTATTTATTCAGCAGAGCCTTAGCATTCGGGAATCGCAGGGCGACCAATGGGGCGCAGCCGGATGCCTTGACAATATCGGTCGCATCTATTTTCTAATGAAAGATTATGGAAAAGCAAGGGAGCAATTTTCAAAAGCGATGGCCATCTCCACTTCCGTTTCGGATAAGAAAGGGGAAGGCAATGTCCTGCTTCATCTGGCAGAGCTGGATTTGGCATTGGACAATTCACCACAAGCGAATGAATTTGCAAATAAGTGCCTCATCCTCCGGACTGAGATCGGTGACAAAAAGGGGAAGGCAGAAGCTTTGCTTCTCATGATAGACTTAAGTGCGGAAAAAGACAAATTGCCATTAATAGAAAGAGCCGTGGAAATGAGTGATTCAACGGGTTCGTTGGACCTGAAGTATAAAATTCATGGAAAGTATTATGATTATTATAAAAAACACCGGCAATTTGAAAAAGCACTTAGACATCTTGAGGCGTTCTTCCAAACCGAAAAAGAACTTCATTCGCAATCGCTTGCCCAAAAGATAGCCAATTTGCAGCTCTCTCACCAGGTGGAGCAGAGTCAGAAAGAATCGGAAATTTTCCGGCTGAAAAATATTGAATTGGCCAATGCCCTCGAGGATCTGAAAGCCACGCAAAGGCAATTGATTCAATCTGAAAAAATGGCTTCTCTGGGTGAACTCGCAGCTGGCATCGCACATGAGATACAGAACCCGCTGAATTTTGTCAATAATTTCTCTGAGCTTAATAAGGAACTCATTGATGAATTCACTCTCACACATGAATTTGACAATGCCATTGAACTTAAAGAATTATTCATTACGCTGAAGCGCAATGAAGACAAGATCAGCCACCATGGCCAGCGTGCAGATTCCATCGTGAAGGGAATGCTGCAGCATTCCAGGGAGAGTAAGGGTCTGAAAGAATTAACCGATCTTAATGCATTGATTAATGAATATCTTCAGCTCTCCTATCAAGGCCAGCGCGCCAAAGATCCACGGGATTCTACGAACAAATCTCTGCAAATTAAACTCGATACCCATTTTGACCAGAATCTTGGAATGATAAATATTGTTCCACAGGATATTAGTCGGGTGATCCTAAATTTATTTAATAATGCCTATTATGCGGTTTCAGAAAAGAAAAAGCTACAGCGCGCAGAATTACCGGATTATGATCCAATCATTACCGTGAGTACCAAGAGGCTTGACAACAGGATTGAAATAAGGGTGAAAGACAATGGAATTGGCATTCCATCAAAAGTATTGGAGAAAATTTTTCAACCTTTTTTTACAACAAAACCTACAGGTCAGGGAACAGGATTAGGTTTATCATTGAGCTATGATATTATTAAGTCGCATGGTGGGGAATTAAGAACTGAATCCGAAGAAGGCGAAGGCGCGGAGTTTATTATTCAGCTGCCGCTCGCTTGAATCAGGATCCGCCTTCAAAGAAAGCTAATAATTTGAAGGCCTTTAGCGTCACGCTTAAGATGCTTTCCGGCAGAGATCAGTTTTCGATAATTTAATTTCTAACTTTATTGAGTCTTAACGAGAACGAGCCTGTCAGAGACTGGCCAGATATGCAGGTCCAGGTGATTCCGCAAATGCGGGGACAATTGAGCTGCAGGACCCTGAATCGAAGTTAATGACGCGATGAACATAATGATATGTTTACCACCAACAAAGATGATCGGCAAAGGGACGCGCATTCAAAAGTCAAGTCGATAGCAGCAAGCCTTTCTCATCTGGTCATAGAACTGGGTTTCCCTTATAGGAAATTGCTTTTGTTCATTTTTATGGCGATGGTATTTGAAACGGTGATCAGCCTAGCTTCTCCATGGCCTTTGAAAATAATCATTGATAATGTAATTGGCGGAAAAAAGTTGCCACATGAACTTGCCTGGATGCATGCCCTGTATTCAGACGCCCGTCCAATGGCGCTTGCGTTGATATGCGCCGTTTCCCTGGTCATGCTTACCGCGCTGGGAGGTCTTGCGGGTTACATCAATAATTATTTTACAGAGAGCGTGGCACAATACATGGCCAGTGATTTGCGCCGGAGCACCTACCATCACCTGCAACATTTGTCCCTGGCTTACTATGACAGGCAACAGGTTGGCAAATTGCTTGGTACTATTACCACCGATGTCAATACGATCCAGGATTTTGTTTCATCCACCATACTGAGTATACTGGTCGATTCCCTGACCATCCTGGGAATGTTTGGATTGATGCTCTACCTGAGATGGGATTTTGCACTGATCAGTGTTGCTGTAGCGCCTTTTCTGCTGGCTTTTATAATTCGTTTTAGGAAAGAGGTAAAAAAAGCTACCCATGAAGTGCGTAAAGACCAGGCTGAAATGCTTACAGTCATTCAGCAGGGATTGGAATCCATTCGGGCAGTGAATGCATTTGGGAGACAGGACCTGGAGGAAGACCGCCTGCAAAAACTGAGCAAGGATACTGTGGATGCAGCCCTTAGAGCGAGGCGAATCAAATCCTTTATCTCTCCAGTTTTTTCATTGGGTGTCTCCATTTGTATTGCGTTTGTACTTTGGCGTGGTACCGTCCTCATTCGTGCGGACCTGATGACCGTTGGTACACTAACCGTATTTCTGGCCTATATGAACAAATTCTTCGGACCGGTAAAGGATCTTGGAAAAATGACTGTAGGCATTGCCCAGGCCACGGTCGCATTGGAACGTATCCAGCAAATTTTAGAAGCGGATATGATCATTCCGCAAAAGCCTGATGCAAGAGATCCAGGCAGGCTCCAGGGCGATATTGTTTTTGATCATGTATATTTTTCTTATAAGCCAGGCATCCCCCTATTGAAAGATATCAATATCTCATTAAAGGCCGGACAGCGAATTGGCATTTGCGGACCAACAGGCAGTGGCAAATCGACCCTCGCAAGCCTGATTCCAAGATTATATGATATTGATTCCGGGCGCATAATTATCAACGGTAGCGATATAACAGACTTCACGCTTGAAGGGCTAAGGAGAGAGATCGGCTTTGTTCTCCAGGATACAATGATTTTTTATGGATCCATTCGTGACAATATATCCTATGGCCGGCCCCACGCAAATGAAATTGAAATTATGGAAGCAGCTGTCCTGGCGAATGCGGATGAGTTCATTACGAAACTTCCCAAGGGATATGATAGTATTGTTGGAGAACGGGGTATTACACTCTCAGGCGGCGAACGCCAGCGAATAGGTATTGCAAGAGCCCTGGTCCGGAATTCCCCCATTCTGATTCTTGATGAACCTACTGCATCTTTGGATACAGAGTCGGAAAAAATTGTATTGGAGGCACTTGAAAGATTGATGAAAGGACGCACTGTGATTATCATCTCGCACAGGCTAAATGCAATCATATCTTCAGATAAAATAATCGTAATAAAAAACGGTGTGGTTGTAGAAGAAGGTTCGCACAGGGTCTTACTCGAAAACGGCAGTCTTTATTCTGAGCTCTACCGCATTCATGAATCTGCCTGGAAAACAAGAGAAGCCGTCAAATCATAATTCATGTATCATTTACAAAATGCATTGGCACTTAACTGGCCAGGGAAAAAGCATTTAGTGGATAAATAACTTTAACCAAACAATTCTTTGACGGCGTATTTCTTGAAATTATGCAGATGCTCCAGACAATGGTCATGTATGCTCCTTAATTCATCTCTCATATGGTTCCCGTCGGTGGTACTATAAATGGAGGCGCTGAATTGACGCTGCAGTTCCTCATATTGAAGCCAGGCATCTTTTAGTAAAGGCATAACGGGAGTTTTGCTTTCGGGGTTGCAACTTTTGTCGATGGCATGCTGGGTATCTCCGATTTCTATGTTTTTTTTGGCAGCCAGGGCCTTTAAATAATGAAAGGCGGAATAATGGAGGGCCATTATTTTCCAATTAAAAAACCTATCCGGATGATTACCACAAAGAATATCGTGCAATTCTTCATTGCGTTGGGCCTGATCTAGAAAATGTTGCATAACATAAACTATTATGAAAATTAATTTAGTTGCACGGATTCATATAAATTGCCCACTTTACTCAGTGAATATGTCCTTAATTAATGCTGGCACCTACTGCTAAATGAAAGATAAACCAGTATTCATTCAAATCCAACCAAAAATTAAAAATAATAATCTCGCCCCGCACCAATAGTTTTGCATTACCTCTTATGAAGCTGACATGCTCATTCCTTTTGACATTTCTACTGTCTTCTGCCTTCGCGCAGGAAAATTATGAGATTCAGGTCTACGGATCACAGACCCAGCTGCCGCATACGACAATGTTTGAACTGCACAGCAATTATACCATTAATGGACAGACGCAAATGGTGGATGGGGTAGTACCGACAAACCATTCGCTGCATGAAACGGTGGAGATCACAACAGGCATTAGTTCGATTTTCGAAACGGGCGTATATCTTTTCACGAATTACACACCTGGCTATGGCTACCAGATCGTCGGCGGGCACCTGCGCCCGCGAATCATGGCACCGACGGACTGGAACTGGCCGGTTGGCGTGAGTCTTTCCGTTGGAATTGGGTATCAAAAACCGGCATATTCGACCGATACCTGGAGCCTGGAAATAAGGCCCATTGTCGACAAACAATGGGAGAAACTTTATATCTCATTTAACCCCACCCTCGAAATTGCATTGCAAAGTGCTTACAGCAATTCCGTTCCGACTTTTGCGCCTAACCTTAAAGTGGATTATGCCTTCTTCAAAAATGTGGGTTTGGGTATTGAATATTACGGAGACCTTGGACCAATCAATGACTTTTATCCGGGCCCACAGCAAAGCCAATCCATTTACCTGGCTTATGATCTATTAAACAATCCACATTGGGAATTGAATATCGGCCTCGGGCTTCGGTCTCACGCCGGCTACCGATGGTTGTGTTGCCAAAGTGATTTTGGGAAGAAGGATAAGCTGGAAGAAGAAATAAAAAGTTATATCTTGATCTGACCATAACGTCGCTTGCAAGTTGATATCCCTATTGCATTATTCATAATAAACACATGAGACGAAATCCCTCCACTGCCATGCTGGTTAAACGCTCCTGCAGTCTGCATTTTATTTTTATAGTATGCTTTGTGCTTATTGCGGCTGGAAAGCCTTGCCCAACCAGGAAGCCAGGAACTTTACGTTCGGAAAACAGCCATGATCACCATGCGCGACGGCATCCGATTGTATACGGTAATTTTTACACCCAAGAATCAAACCGGCAAATTGCCCATCCTGCTGCTTCGTACGCCATATGGCGTCGACGATTATCCTGGCCCTTCAAAGGATCAATATGTAAAGGACATGGCAGACCAGGGATATATTTTTGTTTACCAGGATATCCGGGGCAGGTATCTTTCCGAAGGTAAATTTGAAATGCAAAGATTTAACAGGGATAAAAAGAATCCGATAGCCATTGATGAAAGCTCAGATACTTATGATACAATCGATTGGCTATTGGCCAATACAGAAAACAATAATGGGAAGGTAGGGATGTATGGCATTTCTTATGATGGCTGGACAACAGTGATGGGTGCGATTGATCCGCATCCTGCACTGAAGGCAGTTTCAGAACAAGCTACGCCCGCGGATATGTTTTTAGGAGATGATTTTCATCATAACGGCGCCTTCAGGTTAAGTTATGGTTTTGAATATGCATTTATGGAAGAAGCAGCCAAAACGGATAGTCTGTTTCCATTTAATTACTATGATACTTATGAATGGTATCTTAAGCTGGGACCCTTGTCAAACGCCAATGACAAATATTTATTCCGAAAATTAAAATCCTGGAATGATTTTACTGAGCATCCCAACTACGATTCTTTCTGGCAAAAACAAGCTTTGGCTTTCAGATTGGATTCACCCAGGGTTTATACCATGAACGTAGCCGGTTGGTGGGACCAGGAAGATTTTTATGGTCCACAAAAAGCTTATGAAACCTGGGAAAAACAAGACGCACATAACAGAAATTTCCTTGTCATCGGTCCATGGAATCATGGTGGCTGGGGAGGTGGTGCCGGTAACCATTTGGGCAATATAAATTTTGGAGACTCTACAGCTGCCTACTTTCGGAAAAATATTCAGGCCGCCTGGTTCGCCTATTATCTCAAAGGCATTGGGGATGGACATTTTGCGGAAGCCATCACTTTTCAAACGGGAAGCAATAAATGGAAAACCTACGATGCCTGGCCGCCAAAGACTGCCTTCAAAAAAAACCTTTACCTGGGAGCGAATGGCCGCTTATCTTTCAACGAACCCAGTGCATCGGACGACCAATTCGACAGCTATATATCAGATCCGGCACATCCGGTTCCCTACCGCAATCGTCCGATTGAAGAAACTTATGGACCCGGATCCAGATGGTATACCTGGCTAACCGAGGATCAGCGCTTTGTTCAGAACCGGCCGGATGTGGCCAGCTGGGCAACTGATACATTGCGTGAGGATATCACTGTCACCGGAAATATTTCTGCACAAATCTTCGCCGCGACTACTGGAACGGACGCAGATTGGATTGTGAAGTTGATTGATGTTTATCCGGAACATTATCCAAAGGAACCTAAAATGGCAGGCTATGAATTGATGGTGGCCAATGATGTATTCAGAGGCCGTTTTCGCAAAAGTTTTGAACATCCTGAGCCTCTCGTCGCGAACTTGCCGGCAGAGTACAACATTGACCTGCATGCGCTGAACCATGTATTTAAGAAAGGGCATCGCATCATGGTTCAAATTCAAAGTACATGGTTTCCCATCATCGATCGCAACCCGCAACAGTATGTGCCCAATATTTTTGAAGCGAAAGAAAAAGATTTTCAGAAAGCAACACAATCCATTTATCATAGTGCGCAATTGCCTTCACACATACAATTGTCGATAATGGAATAACGCGAGCCGTTCTTTTTTTCTCGCAAATACACAAAGGAGAACAGAGGCTGAAAGGTTCTCTGATCAAATGGGTTTGCCTGACATTTCATTTTTGTCATTTCGAGCGTAGCGAGAAATCCGTCGGGCCATTGCCTGGTTCATTTTAGTACTTTAGAAAGAAGAATGAATTATTTTCGTAGAATCAAATCTCAGTCGCAATCATGCTTACACGAAGAAGGTTCCTAGGACAAACTGCATTTGCAACGGCCGCTTTGCATCTTCCTCTTTCTAGTGAAATAACAAATGATTTAGATGGTATGGTCATGACTGTGAATGGGCCGGTAAGTTCAACTGACATGGGTTTTACTTTATCGCATGAACATGTACTTGTTGATTTTATCGGGGCAGACAATTTTTCCAAGAACCGGTATAATCCGGAAGATGTTTTCAAGGTTGCCCTGCCTTTTTTGGAAGACGCAAAGAAGAAAGGCTGTAACAGTTTTGTGGATTGCACACCGGACTATTTGGGAAGGGATCCATTATTGCTTCAAAGATTATCTAAAGCAAGTGGGTTGAATATAATGACCAATACGGGATTCTATGGCGCGTCCGGAGAAAAATATCTTCCTCGTTTTGTTTACCGTGAAAGCTCAGAACAGATAGCAGCAAGGTGGATCGCGGAATGGACTGGGGGCATTGAAGACACAGGTGTAAAGCCGGGATTCATCAAAACAAGTGTGGACAAATCCCCCTTATCTCATCCGCTCAGGAAAATGATCGATGCCGCGGCGATCACTCATCTTGCAACAGGCCTCACGATCGGCGTCCATACAGGCGATGGAAAAGCCGCCGAAGAACAATTAGAAATATTAAAATCGAGAGGGGTTGCTCCCCAAGCCAGGATCTGGATCCATGCCCAAAATGAAAAAGACCCCATGTTACATATCGAAGCCGCAAAAAAAGGATCCTGGATCTCTTTTGACGGAGTCAATCCCGATTCGATTCAGGAAAATATTCAATTCCTGCAAAATGTGAAAAAGAAGAAGCTGCTCGATCACGTTTTAGTTTCTCAGGATTCAGGCTGGTACCATGTGGGTGAACCAGGTGGCGGCGATTACAAAAATTATACATGCATTTCCCAGGAATTCATTCCTGCCTTGTATAAAGCAGGATTTACTAAGGAGGAAATTCATGGTCTTTTTGTGATCAATCCGGCAAAGGCGTTTGCTGTGAGAGTTCGGAAAATCTGAGCAGGTTTGTGGGCGTTACCTGCTTCCATTAGGTACAATCTGAATTCATCGTTCCATTTTTAATCATTGGTTGAGATTCTATGCAATGGCTTGCACGCTTTGGGGAACCGTCGGGGCCAACCCACTTCTAAGAATGTGCATATATCTATTTGGAAAGGCCTTTGTATTGGTGTAGCTTCCATTTCCTTTCTGATCTTTCTCTCAAATCCCGGTAGTATTATTGAAGACTTGACATTTATTTCCTCCCTGTTGGGGTATTTTATTTTTTCACTTCAAAATTTTCCTACCATGTTAGTTATTGCGCATCACAACGTCAACGATCCTCAAAGTTTCTGGGGCGCAGCAAAGGAATTGACAAAGAGCCTGCCCGCCAATCTGAAATTGCATGGCGTTTATCCATCCGCTGATGGTAAATTAGGTACCTGTCTTTGGGAGGCCGATTCTGCCCAGGATGTTCAACAATTCCTGGACAAGAATGCGGGTATGTTTGCCAAAAACTTATGTTATGAAGTCAATGTGGAACAATCCATTGGCTTGCCCAAAATTCAATTGGCTGAAGCTCACATGAATTAATGACGACTATTTTTTGGAAAGCAGGCATCGCACAAGCGTTGCCTGCTTTTGTATTTGATCTCTTTGCTGATTCGTTTCAGGCATTGGTAAAAAAGAATGATAGGGCGAAAAATATGAAAGTTGGGAATTTCATTTGAAATCTCACAAAGCGAATCAATCGTGCCCTTTATCCTAGTGTTTGTCATGCCCATTTCCGTGACCATTTCCGTGGCCATTTCCGTGGCCATTTCCGTGCTCATTTCCGTGGCCCATTTCCGTGCTCATTTCCGCGGCCATTTCCATGCTCATTTCCAGGCCCATCATCATAATCAACTTTCATTTTATGAGGAGCTTTGATTGGACGCTGGTATCCATAACAGCCGCGGTATTTCGCATATTTGACATGGTAAAAATCGTGACGTGTATATGGTCTGGGTTCATTGATAATAATTTTATAACCGCGATACAAATCATAGGAACTCCATCTTGAAGGGAGGGAAGCAGCAAAGACCCACTTGTTTGATTCGGAATAAATGAACTGATGTTTGGGTACAAAGTAGTATGCATCAATATCAGGCAGATAGTAATACTCCACATGATAATATCCATCAGGGCCCCACGCGGGCTGAAGACCCACATTCAGCGTGACGCTTACTTTGACCTGTGCTTTTAATTGATTTAGGAGGAGACCAGAATAAAATAGTAGAAGAACCAGGAGTGATTTTTTCATAATACGGATTTTATGCTTTGAATATTACCAATGACATGCCAGATTTTGAATATCCTTCTCTTATTAACGATTTTTCTGCGTTTTTCTTGCTTCTCTGCCAGGGAAATGGCCTATGAACAGGACAAGATTCTATGATTTTACTCAAGAAGAGTGAATGAGGCTGAATATCTAGAAGTTATTTTGAGAAGTGCATTTTCCTATTCGTACATTATTGCAAATCCCTATTGGATTATTCTATTTTGCTCTCATTTTATTTCCTTTAGGTTCGTGGGTAAGTTCGGCAAGTCCTAATGCTTCCATCAATGGTGGGATATACATGCCAAATCGCCCGCGAAGGCCTTTCTTTAGTCCGTACCACCCACCCATCGGATTTTTTGGAGAGCGGCCCCAGGCTTCCACTGTGCCATCTTTTGCTGGTTTTTGTTCATCTGCGCTGCCCAGCTCCATCCAATCACCGTGGTTCTTTAGCATGGCAAGAAGATCACCAAGGCATCGATAGTCATAAAGCAAGACTGTCTTCCCAACTGTACAAACCAAAACTTCTCTGCCGTCTTTTTCATCAACATGCATTGTATATTCAGCACTTAGGGGAGGTGTTTTCAATGCCAAAGGCATTTCTTTTGTTCCGATTTTGTTCTTCATATAGAAATTATTCAGTCGTTAAAGATTTCTCGGGATGAACCGACCAGGGTCAGCAGTTCCTGCTTTGGAGGAGGCTCGATACCTTCAGCCCTAAGCTGTTCCTGGAAATGTTTAAAGGATGGCAAATCTGTAACTAATTTCTGGTCTTCATCTGATTTGTAAAAAGCAGTATGAATAAATGTCCTGCCATCTGGACTGAGGCAGGCATTATAATTTACGCCGGGATATTGCAATCCTTGCAAATCCTTCATGACCGCTTTTATGTTTGCCTGATTCTGTGCTGCATATTCCGGCTTCGTGGAATATGTCACTTTTACGATTTTCATAGATGACAATTTTAGAATGAATGTCTAAAATATTTTGACGCCTGGGCCAGGGGAAATGATAGGCTAAGCGGGATTTTTTTCCACATATTCTTCCATTACTTTCCTGTTATGTTCCAAATGATGAAGTTGTAAAACAGCTGCATTGGATCTAAAAGGATCTATTCCCCTGAGTACTTTCATGCGTAGGTCAAATAACCTTTCGGCACCGGCTTTTTCGGCTTCCCTGGCCATTTCTATTTTTACCAGTTCTTCCTGAAATTTTTGTTTGGGATTGAATATTCCATTCAGCTCGGAACACTGGTGACAAACGCCTTGCTTATTGATCAAAGCGCAACGACCATCAAAGACATGGATCAGCTTTGATCTGCCCACATGCAAATAATATTTTACCATCGCTTCCGTATTGGCAAGGATAACGGCGATTTCATTTACTTTGAATTCATAAACCTCCTTAAGCAGGATGCTTATTTGCTGTTCCAATGGTAAAGTTTTTGCAATGCAAGTGAAGCAGAACGCGATATGTTCTTTTATTTCAAATTGCCCTTGAGGCGAGTTTTCTCTGATGAAGATGGCTTCTTTAAAGAATTGCGGATTCATGAGCGCCGCTTCTTTGCTGATCTCAAGTACATTGTCAACCCAACGTTTTCTCGCTCTCAGATTGTCTTTTGCCAAATTGGTGCCAATAGCAAATAGCCATGTTTTCAAAGAGGATTCTCCTTTGAATGCATCCAGCTTTTCAGTTGCCTTGAGCCAGGTATCCTGAAGAATGTCTTCAGTGTCTTCAACACTGGCCGTCATCCTCAGGATAAAGGATTTCAATTGCCCCCTCGATCCTTCAAATTCCTTTGTAAGTTGATCTCTATTCATTTGTTTGATCACTTAAATCTTATATACCTTCAATCAATTCCACTACGGACAGTCATCCAAATAATCAATTTCTCTATGTTTTTCAAAGTTGAATTAAATAAAACGAAAAATCAGGCATTCCAATCATTTCAATGTCATCGTACGGAAGTTGGCCGGACTTAGAAAGCATAAACCAGTCCAAGTCCATTCGGGCCTGCGGCCAACTCAAGGTGTTTCAGTTTTTTATTGAGACGCTGGGAATTTTTGTGGTGCAAACTCAAAACAATGCCGTCCATTACTAGCAAAAATCCTCCCTGAATAAGGAGGCTGGTTCCATATCCATTTAGTTGGTCCTGAGATTTCATATTGGTTTCATTGGTTCCCTTCTCTCGAAGAAAAAATCCGGAAGCTATATAAGCAAGGTCTAAACCCAGATTGAATGCATATAGTTTTTCCATGGATCCCTGGGCTTCGACATTATCGGAAAAATCATATTTTTTTGCCATGGCTTTCCGGGCATTAATATAACCCAGAACAGCCAGCCCGCCATTCACTAAGTTCCAGTAAGCATTCATCTGCCAAAAATATTTGGTCTCTCCTGTCGTTTGCGAAGCGGCGATAAATCCACTTGTAATATTGACAGCCGCCCAGCTTCCAAGCACAATCATAGCATTCTTAGTGATCTTGTTGCGCTTCATCGCAATGCTATCATTAAATAGCTGCTGGGCTTGAAGGCTTAGGCAGAAAAGTAAAGAGACTATAAAACAATATGAACTTTTCAAAATGAACAGATCCCATATGAAGGGGAATTCAAAGGTAATGGATCATCAATTCGCCGGATCAAATATTTCAGGAATCCATACTTTGAATCTCCATTCACTGCTAAATGTATTTCCTGCATCGGAATAATCACAGTATGCAATTTCTACAATTTTAGGACTTCTCTCTCCGTGAGATTAAACGATAAATCGTGCTTTAAATAAAATCGAACCATTCCTCAAAAGGCTTACTGGAAAAATTTAATAGCAGTCATATAATTCATCTTTACTTCTGTCTACTCCCATATCATGGAGCACAATTTCTTTTGAATTGGATAATTTGGCAGCTATGAAACGAGAATAAAAACTTCCCGAAGTATCGCCGCAATAAATTTCAAAATTCTCAGCATCTATTTTCTTAAACTGATCAAATTATCGATCCTTAAATGAAAAGTTGTCATTGTAAGTAAAATGCGGAGTCGTTTGTGAATTCAATGGTCACAAGGTTTGAGCAGTCAGCAGAAACCCAGTCATGGTCCGTATTATTCGGAGCAGCGTAACCGCGGGAAGCTTCCAGGACCCAGGTTCCCACAATATCTCCCTGGCTGTGGGAACAGTTGCCGTTGCCTAGCGTGCAGGGGTGAGGAGGCTTATTTGACTTCTGGCAAGCGGAAAGAATCAGGAAAACGCACCAAAAAATATAAGTCTTTGACATATGATCAAAATGCTGACAGGAAGTTAATGAAGATCAGCTATGGCAGGCTTTCAATTTTCGTATACTCGCAAGGCTTTCTTCAATGCATAGACGCGATAAATGAAGATATGGAATCAGGCAAAAGGATATTTGTTCCATGCCGAAACCATCCTTCGATTCCAACCAATTAAAAGAAAGAGTAAACTCTCATTTTATTACACTATGATAACCATTCAGTTAGGGCCGCATCGTATTTTTCCCTCGTAAAAGCCCCTATGAGCAGACCATACAGGATATTATATTTGATCTAACGCCATACAGCATTCCGTACAATTTGAAAAGCCCAAATGCTCGCACCCGCGGTAAGCATGCTGTATGATTCCTTCCAATTTTCCTGTGACTAATATTTTGCTTTAAAAATCCAAACCCTCAGGGTCGGCATTGTTTTACTCAAAAACTAAAACAATGTTGAAATCGAAAATTGGTAAGTCACTTTATTTGTGCAATTCTTTTTTGCTCATTACAGCTTCTTTTGCTGTTAATCCCAAGCCAGCCCATAAAGCATCTATTCTGGAAGAAAAGAATGGACTTATGACTTCATCCTTGGAGTCTCCTGCATCCAATATGGATAATATTGGTATAAGCTATGCATTAGCTCCGACAAATTCAATTGCTCATTTCGCTTCCAATAAGCCTCAAATAAAGCTGAACAAAAAAGGAGTGGCTTTCGTAAAAAAATATATCAAAAATAGCGGTGACTGCCTGTCTGGAGTCAAGAAAAGAAGTGTAGTTCCTTTTAATATTATTGATTCAGTGTTTAACCGGTTCGGACTTCCTGTCGAATTAAAATATCTCGCGGTGATTGAATCAGAATTAAAACCTTCAGCGCTAAGCCAGGTGGGCGCTCGTGGACCATGGCAATTAATGCCGGCTACAGCACAAATATTGGGGTTAAAAATCAACCGTCATTGCGATGAACGGACAGATTATTATAAAAGTACCATTGCTGCAGCGCGATATTTGAAGGATTTGTATGCTCTATTTGATGATTGGTTGTTGGTGCTCGCTGCTTATAATGGAGGACCTGGGCCTGTTTATTCCGCGATCCAAAAATCAGGCAGCAAAAACTTTTGGATCCTTCAGGACTATCTGTGTTCCGAGAGCAAGGACCATGTTAAAAAGTTCATCGCAACACATTACTATTTCGAAGGGAGAGGGAGTTTAACCACACTGACAAGGGCTGAAAAGATAAAATATATAAAAGCTGTGGCTGTGTTTGCAAAATCAATATACAGTCCCTCAATCTCTGATGCATCGACATTAAATTCGAATAATACCGGAAAGTATTTCGCAATCAACTATGAGATGGTGCCACAAATCGAGGCTGAAAGGTATGAAATGAATAATCAATCCAGGAAAAATCAATTTATTATAAAACAGGCAGAGTCTAAGGAACAAAAGTTCAAAAGACTCATGAAAGAATCTGCAGAAAGTTTAAAAAGATCAACAAAAATAATCTGAACCCCTACGTAAGGGAGCCCAATAATCAAAAAGAATGAAATCTGACCCCGAATATTATCATGAATAGTGCGAAAACGAAAACCGTAAACAATGAATAAACTAAAAACAAATTAAAAAAGACTTTATGAAAAAGATTCGCCTACTGTATGGAGCCGCTATTAGTTCAGGCCTTGCCTCATTTTGTTTAATTCTTTTTAGCATCTCATGCTCAAAAGAGCAGAGTACAATTGCCCCTCCGCCTCCACCTCCGCCTCCCCCTCCTCAAGCAATTTCTGTCAGCCTATTTTCGGGTCTAGTTCCCAATGACACAACCCAAAATGACGCTTTCGGAAATGGTCTTGAAGTTGGTATGAAATTCCGAACAAATATTGCAGGAACCATTGATGCACTTAGATTTTATAAAACGCTTGGCAATAGTGGAGATCATACGGGACAGCTTTTTTCCGCAGATGGAACACTGCTGGCATCAGCTGCATTCGTGAATGAAACAGATACCGGATGGCAGACCGTCCTTCTGAGTCAGCCAGTAACAATTTCTGCAAATACTACTTATATAGCTGCTTACTACAGCAGTTTGGGTAATTATGTTTCTACGGATTATGGATTAAAGAATGCAGTAACAAGTTCTCCGCTCATAGCTTTGGCCGATAGCACGGACGGACCAAATGGCCTATTTAAATATACTAATTCTCCTTCCATGCCGGATCAGGGGTATATGTCTGGTAACTATTGGGTAGATGTCGTTCTAACCTACCTAAAGGCAGAATAAGGGGAAAGAATGGTTTAACTCATGCAGGTTGGCACAGAACAGGCACAAGCGTCCGCTTGTGCCTGTTTGAATTGTTTGTACGACATCACCTCCATTTCCTCCCACCAGAGCGTGGGAACTACTTTGGCAAACGCTGCTGGTCAAAAAGCCTTCAATTCCCTAATCTTATAAATTCAGGCCAGCCTGCGGCTGACAGGTTCAGACTTTATTCTGATCTCAAATTATTTGCAGGTTTTGACAATGCCGCTTTTGCTGAATGGAAACTGGCCGTTGCCAATGCCGTAAATACAATGAAAAAGGCCGAAAGCAAAAAGGGAATGAAAGACAGACCCACACTATATGAAAAGACCCTCAGCCAATTGTTCATAAAATACCATGCCACCGGGAACGCGACACAGGCAGCGATCAATGCAAGCCAAAGATAATTCCGTGCAATCAGACTCACTATTTGAGATATGCTCGCGCCCATCACTCTCCGGATACTAATCTCTTTTTGCTTTTGTTGGGTTGTAAATGCGGTGAGGCCAAGCAACCCAAGGCAGGTAATGATGATCGTTAGTATGGAAAATGCAGCAAAGATTTTGCCTCTTTTCTGATCCGCCTCATATTGCGAATTAAATTGTTCATCCAGGAATTTGTATTCGAATGGCAGTTGAGGAAAATATTTTCTCCAGAGTTTGTCAACCATCCCAATCGTTTCTTTAAGATTGCCGGCGCCCATCTTCAGCTGAATGATATTGCCGTTGGGTCCATATTGCAAAAGCAGCGGCGAGATTGGATTATAGAGGGACTTTTGATTGAAATCCTTAAAAACGCCCACTACTTCCATATAGTATCCTGAAGTATCGCCTGGATATTTCAGTCGCTTGCCAATGGGTTCATCCCAACCAAAATGCCTGGCCAGAGACTCATTTACTATGATACTGTGCAAGGTATCGGGAGCGCCCGAAAAATTTCGTCCCCTTACCATTGGAATACCCAGGGACCCGAGAAAATTTTCATCAATATAATAGCATTCCAGAGTCTTGTTTACATGACCAGTTTTGGTTTCCACCACGAAGAGGTTTAGGTTGATATTTGGACTTCCTGGATATGCGTTCCCTGTACCTACCGTTTTGATGCCGGGCAAATGGCGAAACTCATTGTTCATTGCAAATATTTTGCCGCGTTCATCTTCTCCAGTATTCACGATGACGGTCATCACCTGGTTTTTGTCAAAGCCAAGATCTTTTTTGCGTAAGTAAGTCAGCTGCGAATACACTACCCAGGTGCAAATCAGCATAATCATCGAAATTGAAAACTGCAATACGACCAATGTGCGGCGCAGGTTTACGTTTCCGGAAGCCTTGGAAAGGGAACCCTTCAGTACGCTGATGGGCTGGAATGATGAAAGATAAAATGCAGGATAGCTTCCTCCTGCCAGTCCGGTGAATAAGCCAATCGACAGGATCAGCAAGATATTAAAAGGCTGAACAAGCGTATGGATGGTGAAATCTTTGCCGGAAATGGTGTTGAAAGCAGGCAGCAAGAGCAAAACCAGGAGGAAACTGAGCAGCACGGCAATAAATGCTGTCACTATCGATTCTCCGAGGAACTGTAAGACCAATTGTCTTTTTGAAGAGCCTGTTACTTTTCGGATCCCAATTTCTTTGGCCCTTCTTGCAGACTGGGCAGTGGTCAGATTCATATAATTGATGCATGCAATGAGCAGCATAAAAAATGCAACAGCCGAAAATATCCATATGTAAGACATGCTTCCCAGTTCTTCAGGCTCATTTTGCAATTTGGAATGCAGGTGAATTTCTGTAATGGGCGCCACGTCATAGCGCATCTTTACATTGAACTGGGAGAAAAGAGGCTCCACATATTTTTTGTACACCTCTACCAGTTTTTTGTTGAGGCCCGCTGCGCTTGCTCCGGGCTTCAGTAGTACATAAGTGAAATAGTTGAAATTGCCCCAATTTTCTCCGCCGCGATTCTTGTTGGATGACATAGAAATGAGCATATCATAACGGATATGGGCATTCCGGGGTACGTCTTCAATGACACCGGTCACTTTATACAGATCATAGACTGTTCGAAGCGTTTTGCCCACGGCCTGTGTGTTTTTCCCAAAGTATTTTTCCGCCAGTGTTTTAGAAATCACAATGCTATTGGGTTCATACAATGCCTGGGCATTTCCCTCTACAAATTTTGTAGTGAAGACCTTGAAGACATTGCTATCAACATAGTATATTTTGGTCTCGTAAAAATTATTGTTGCCATTCTTAAACAGGGTTCTCTCTCTGGAAGAGAATCTCACCGCTTCTTCAACTTCCGGGAAATCTTTTTTTAGCGTGGGAGCAAGTGGAGACTGTGTGATGGTCCAGTCAGTATTCTTATCACGTTCCTGTATATACGAATTGATGCGGTAAATGCGATCTGCATATTGATTAAAGCGGTCGAAACTCAGTTCATCCCTGACATAGAAAATCAAAAACAGGCTGAAGCTGATGCCGATGGTGAGGCCCAATACATTCAGTAGGCTATACCACTTGTATTTCCTGAAATGGCGGAGTCCGATAATGAACAAATTTTTTATCATGGCTAAGATTTGTGCTGGTTTATCAATGCAATCATGTAGCCCCAATTAGGGACCAATATTTTAATTCGTTGTTTTTCAACGATATATTTCTTAGTTGGCGCTTTGGGTTGTCCGATTTTGTGACAGGAACTGTGCGATAGATTCCGAAGCCGCATTTTTTGCAGCTGTAATTGTAAGACGGGATGCTAAAGAAGAAGTTACAGGCTGGATTCGTGTTTTATTTCACCCCGCACGTTGCGGGGTCGAGGCGTTCGAATAGAATTCAACAACCATTGTAACGAGTACCAACTATTGATGTAAACAAAACCACATGTAATTAATTTGCTGGGACATATTTTATTCCACAAGGCTCGATACATAATGGATAAATCGTCAATAAGTTTGGTGTAAACTCATATTCCATGCTGAAGGATTGGGCGCCCCGGGAGAAAATGATGGTCGTATCACTGGTTATATGATAATGATCCCAATCATTTATGGTGGTGGGAGTATTCGTAAGCGTCCCGTCAGCATTGAATTGAAGATATATCGGATTGAAAGGATTTGTCGGAATCCATTTGCCGCTGCCATCTCCAGGATCAGAAAGTGCGGCAGCCAGCCTCCATTTACCGATAATACTGTTATTGATTACCGGAGCAGTTTTTTTGCTGGCCGCACAGAAACAAAGAATTGCAATGAATAGGAAAAATGAACTGCCTAATGTCCTATGTTGGACTTCCATTGAACCAATTCGCAGTACGATGTATGAATGACCACAATTGTTAGGGCAATTACTGAGATTATCGATATAAGCAGCTCTCTATATAAAGTCAGCAAATGCGAAGCCGTGAATAATCAACAAATCTAATTGGTCAAGTCTATGTCAGGAAATAATGTAGTGAAATTAAATCGAATCATTATTTAGAATGGAAATAGTAAAAAGTGGAATACGCATTACCAGCGCAGACCAATGCGATTTACTGATTCAAATATTCCTATTGAGATCTATTTGAATCCAAGATTAAGGGAAATGATATCAGAATTAAGATTGGTCGTTTGCATATAGTGGCCATACCTGAGTTCAAGTGTATGAAGGCTATTCACCAGCACGCCACTTGGTGGTGCAAGTCGAAGTCCGGCTCCAAAAAAATTACTTGTAAAAGCGGCCAGGGCGTAATTGCTCGTAAAATATTGTTCATTCTCTGTATGCTGCGCATAGGGTGCAAAATAATAGGCAGCTGTTTGCATATAGAATCTGTAGAATGGGGATATTGAAAAGAACGGTGTGATCTTTACCGGCACTTCCAAATCAATTGTGTTTGACATGATTCCCCAATTGTCGATATAGAACCGGTAGTAGGATCGGAAGATAAAACGATCTCCGATGAAATAATTTAGCCGGAAGCCGATGGGTAATTTTATTCTTTGCGAAGGCAGGCTCTCTATCGTGTCCTTCCCGGTGTTAAAAAATACGCGGTGGAAAGGCAGTCCAAGATATCCAGATTGATAGGCCAGGTCAAGTTCAATGCTTCCCACCATCCGCTGGTTGATGACCTGTGTAAAGGACAAAGAAGCTGTAATCGTATTTCTCGGCTTGGTAGGTATTTCAGTTTCCTCGCCTTTGCTGACTACATTTCCGCTGCTACTCACTAATACATTGCGACCGCTGGCTGTCGTTATGTAATGCAAATGCAATGCTGTATCAACAGGTGTTGGCTCCTTTACAGGGATAAACTCTGTTGGATAAATCATTTTGATCTGATCAAAAAATCCAACCAGTTTCAGGCTGAATTCTCCATTGTTCTTGTTTTTTTTGGAAACAAAAGCATTGAGCCCAAAAGAGTAGTAATAATTTTTTTCCGCAGAATAATAGGTGCCGAATCCGAACGAAGTTCCTTTGTTTTGATTCTCTCTTGACCAGTTAATTGTTGGGTAAATTCGTGTACCATTATTTCTTGCTGTGCCGTTTGAATCTACATAGGCCTGTGAGGCGGCTGTATGGTAGTCAATACCCAGTCCGGCAGACAATGTATTTTTTCTTTGTTTCTTATCCCATCCGATAAAAGTAATATCCAGTCCGTTTGCAAAATCAGTGACATCTCCATTGCCTTTTGCATCTGTCCGACCACCCATGACGGCCGACTTATCAGCTGTCTGGTTATAATAACTGGTAACCAGATTTATCTCATCCAGTTTTAATTTTTTTGGCTTATATCCAGAACTGTCGATAGTAGGAGTTTGTGAAAATGCATGAATAAAAGTCATGTACATGCCAATCACTGAGAGCGTTAGTTTTTTCATGCTTTCTACTTGGTTTCTGGATTTCAATTACAGCCGCAGCCACCGCCGGTTTTTCCGCCGTTGGCGCCTGATGATCCTTCCCTGTAGGACTGGACATTGAGTTCATTTTTCTCCACATGCCTGTTGGACAAAGACATTTCCGAATCATTGATCCGGCTTTTCTGGTATTCCCGCACATGGGCGCAGGACGCAAAAACCATGGAATTGGCCAGTACAAAACCGATCAATCTGGCGGAGTCTTTTTTCATAATTGTATCAATTGAAATGAATGTTTTTAGAAGTGAAAATCACATCATGGTCATCCACCACAATGGCTTCGATGTCCTTCATCTGGTTTATCATATTCAGTCCGGGAACGATACCCATAATCATGACAGGTGTGGCCATCGCATCTGCGATTTCGGCGTTCCTGGTGATTATCGTCACACTTTTTATCCCTAAGATGGGTAATCCGGTCCTGGGGTTGATCGTATGCGAATATTTCCTGCCGTCGACAAGAATATATTTTTCATAATTCCCTGAAGTGGCGACAGCCATATCAGTAATATTCATATAAGAAAATATCTTCCCTTTAGCATTAGGATCAGCAATACCAATGGTCCAGGGCTTACCATCAGGCTGAAGCCCCCAGGTCGTCATATCACCGGAAGCATTCACGATGCCGCTTTCCAATCCTCGTTTCCTCATCACTTTTTTTGCCATTTCGGCTGCATAGCCTTTCCCAATGCCACCAAAACCAATTCGCATTCCTTTTTCCTTTAGCATGACGCTGGAATTTTCCCTGTCGAGGATGATATTTCTGTAATTTATAAGGCGGGCCATTTCCTTTGCCGTTTCTTTGTCAGGCAGGGAACTGAGGTTTGTATCAAAGTTCCACAGTCGCTTGTCCACTGAACCATAAGTAATATCAAATGCGCCCTGTGTAACCCCGGAGATCCTGATGGATCGTTCAATGAGGGAAAAAGTCTCTTCGCTCACCCTGGTGGTTTGGATACCCGCATTCCGATTGATCAAAGCCGTTTCACTATCTTCATTGAATGTCGTGAGAAGTTTTTCAATCCTTTGAATCTCCGTAATCCCGGCTTCAATGCAATCATTCGCAAATTTATCGTCTTCGCTTACAGCAGTGAGTTGGAAGCGGTTGCCCATCAACTTTAGACTTTTATCAAATGCGATTGGTGTGGCCATGGCTACCTGTTGGTATACATCACGTTCCTGACTTCAATTGTAAAGGCTTCCGGAGATTCATTGGGGAATCCATCCCATGCCTGCAATACCCTTCCATTGGAATCAAGTAACAAAGTGTAGGGAAACTTTCCCTGGTTATTGTATTTGTCGGCTATATCGTTATTCATTTTCTGCTGACTTGCGGCTAGCTGGTTTTTTTTATTCCTTGGAAAATCAGCGTTGACAAGGACCAATTCAGTATCTGCCATATTCCTAAATATTTCCGAATCAAAAATTTCTTTCTTCATCCGGATGCATGGGCCACACCAGTCTGACCCGGAGAAATTGAGCAGGATAAATTTGTGCTCCTTTTGGGCGATTTTTTCTGCTTCTTCCAGGTTGTTATGCCATTCGTTTTGAATAATCAGAAAGATGGGTAGGAAAAACAACAATTTGCCTTTCGCTTTCACTAAATCGGTCAATTTGTTCATATGCACATTTATTCGGAATACGAGTTCTTAAGTAATACGTGATGCTTTCGAATTGGTTGTTATTGCAAATTACATGGAAGCAGGGTAGCCGGGGTGTCACCTTACCCAATTAAAACATAAATCTTGTTAATGAAATGTTTACTGGTAGTATTAAGTAATCTTGGGCAAACCGGGAAGTAATACTTGAGTTTGGGGGGAATAAGACCAGTACAAGTAATGAATTATAGGTCTCTTTACGCTAAGACGCGGCGAATTCTTTAAGCCCTTTCTTGTATTAACATAAAAGGATGACAAATCGAAGCCCGATAAATATCTGTTTTATTTTACTCCGCCTTTGGCTGGGCTAAGGACATCTGAGACAATTCAACCTCTACTCAATTCAGCGAGGGAGAGCCAAGCAGCGTAATATCAATACAGGACAAAAACCTGCATCCCAGGTAGTAGAATGGCCATGATATGAATATAGTTTTGTGCATTCACAATCCAATCAAATGGTCCAACAGTCAGTATTCCAGAGCGCCGTGCAGGAAAATGCGGAATCCAATCAATTTATTCACAAGTCAAATTACGACCTGGCAGGGATGAGTTACGAAGTTAAAAAACCTTGTAAGCATCGTGATCTCAATGGTTGGTGTGCTAAGAGCAATCGACCATGCCCGCTATTCAACCGCGTATCGGGAAAGCATTCTTAATGATTAAGAATGATGATCTGGTTGTGCCGGGCATCCTATTGAAATTATAATTTGATTGATTCTTTTTAATAGGTAACTTAGGAGACTTCGTTCTAATCATTTCCTATTTTCTCACACATTAAAAAACAAGGAGGCAATCATGAAATTCATGGTCACATGGCGTGTACATCCCGACAAGAGACAAGCCACTTTTAACGCATTTTCCCAGATGACAGCAGAGGACGACAAAAAAGACATGGGCAGTAAGATAAAGCTGATTGGACGTTGGCATGATATCAGCGAGTTTACTGGCGTGGCCATTTGCGAATCTGACGATCCACAGGCAATGGCCAGTTGGGTATTAAACTGGAATGGAGTGCTGGATGTGAAAACCGTCGTCGTATTGAATGATGAGGAAGCCCGGGCGGTAGGAAAGAATAAGATTGCGGAACTGGCGAGCGCAAAGCCGGCTGCAATCGCAAATTAAAGTAAGTAGCCCTTACCTGTACAGTGGACGACAACTCTAAAAAATGGCCTCTGTGCAGGTAAGTTTATGTTGATTCAGTTACATAACTTCCAAGACATCTCAGATCATCTTCTTCATTTGATACTTGTCCTCCCATCGCCTAAGAAGCTTTTCCTGATTTTGCATTTGTAAAGTTATTTGCAGCTTAGCCCATGCTAATCTGGGCCTGACATAAATCTGTCCAGGGCCTTATTGATTTTGATTTATGATTTGTTGCAAAGCCACGACAGGCACTACACCCGACTGGCGCCATTTGATTTCTTTATTCTTAAACAAGATCAGGGTTGGAACTCCCTGTATATTGTATGCCTTCGCCGCCAAAGGATTCTTATCAACATCAATTTTAATGATGGTGGCCTTTTCTCCCACTTTTGCCTTCAATTCATCCAAAATGGGTTTCATTATTTTACAAGGACCACACCATTCGGCAGAGAAATCCACCAAGACCGGCTTATTCCCGGAAATCAATTCAGAAAATTTCATTTTCTTTTCAGAGGCATCCATCTTAATTAATATTTATTTCTTCGAATTCCGCAGGAACGATTTCATTTTCCCCTTTCTGCATGGGTTTGTAATCAGGTCTGCCAACATAGCAATTACCCGCTGCACATCCGAAGGCAAAAATACCCATCGCAGCAAAATAGCCTCCCAATAGGGCGCCAATCCATTGCTTTTCCATTATTGATTGCACAATCATATAACCTCCCAGAGCCACATAAATTGCGCGTTGCAGATTCCAACCCTTTAATATTCTTTCTTTCATTTTTATTATTTTGACATTGAGCAATCTGTTTTTCAAATTGACTTTCTGTTCTCTTGCTCAGGATCGCTGAGGCATACAGATATTAATCACAGTGTAACTAGCTTAGTTTGCTTTGCAAACTCATCCAGGAACCTCCATTATACACTTCTACAAAACCATTTGATTGAAGAGCCCTCCTTGCCGCTTTACTCCGCATTCCTGAGGCACAACAAGTCACTATGGGTTTGTCTTTCCTGAGTTTCGATAAATTGCTATTCAGATTTTGAACAGGAATATTTATTGAACCTTTGATGTGCCCGCCCCGGAATTCCTCTGGCGTGCGTACATCCAAAATCACTCCCCCTTTACGAATGACTTCTTTCAGGTCTACTTTTGGTCCAATGCCGAATATATTTTTAAACAACTGAATCATCTTTTCTTATTAATATTTTTAATTGATTTCCCTTTCTTTTTTAAACAAACTGAAAAACAGTCCACCAAGCATGGCTCCGTACAAACTGCTGTTTACGGGCTTCGAAGTGATGGGACAAGTGCCGCTGGAGCAACCAACAAAATAATAGTAAGCATATCCTGCTATTGCACCAGCCAGCAGTCCTATCATCGCGAGTTTATATCTAAGAATGAATCGCATATCAAAATTTTTCAATGTCTTCGCTCAAGTCAAATACCTTCACTTTTCCATTCAGCCTTGACTTAACAATGCTGGTTCCTGCTGCGCTGCGGTAACCACCCGCGCAATGCACAACGATTGGTTTATTTAAAGGAATTTCGTTTGTCCTCTCTCTCAATTCATATAACGGGATGTTTATGGAATTTTTGAATATTTTTCTTTCATTCACTTCCGATTCATTGCGGATATCTATAATCGTGTAAGCATCAGGGTTCCTGCTCAATTCTTTGCTCTCAAAACGGCTGACTTCCTGTTTACCGAAATCAACGGCAAAAGCTTTTTCAATTTGTGGTTCATACCCAATATTCGCTGAGCGTTCAATTAGGGATCGTAATAAAGATTCATTTTCCGCAAGCAGGTAAAACTTTTCACCCGGATTTACAATGCTACCCAACCAGGTCTCAAACCTGGGGCCCTCCATCAGGTTGATGGCATTTTGGAAATTTGTATGGATAAATTCGAGTGGCCTGGTGTCTATGATCAAGATTTCAGCTTTTAATTCATTGGCTAAAGTCTTTGCGTCAATGGGTTTGCCGATTTTGACTTTAGCAATGGATTCCCGGAAATTTGATGCACCGCGCTTATTCACCGAAACATCGAATGGAAAATATTTTGGAATAAAAGGCTGGTCTTCCAAAAGCTCTTTGACGAAACTTTCTTCTCCCATTTCCTGTAAACTCCAGTTACTTATTTTTTCTGCCCCTATCGTGCTCCTGTTTTGTTCACTCAGGCTTTTGCCGCATAAACTACCTGCACCATGGGCAGGATATACCAACACGTCATTCGGAAGAGTCATTAATTTATCTCTAAGTGAATGATACATCTGCCTGGCGAGATCTGCCCTGGCAGCCTGAATAGCACCTGCCTTTTCTCTCAAATCAGGTCTGCCACAATCCCCAATGAATAATGTATCGCCTGTAAATACGGCAATTTGTTTTCCATTTTCATCCATTGCCAAAATACAGATGCTATCAGGTGAATGTCCGGGTGTATTCAGCGCCCTAAGCAAAATATTTCCAATCTTTATGGTATTCCCATCATCAAAAGCAATATGCTTGTAATCAGCAGCCAGAAGCTTACTCACATAAATGGGTGCTCCAGTGGATTCATGGATTTCCAGGTGACTGCTTATAAAATCTGCATGCGGATGCGTTTCGATGACAGCAGTAATTTTTGCATTATTCTTTTTTGCAAAATCGTAATATGGCTGCGGATCTCTTGCGGGATCTATTACAGCCATCTCGCCCTCACTCAGAATGGCATAGCCGTATTGAGATAAATTCTTGTCCTCAAATTGTTTGATTTCCATAAATGAACATTTTGAGTTTTACGATTTAATATTTTATCCTTCACAAGTTAAACCGCACATTTCTATCTTCACGATCTTTCAAAAAATATCATTTTTAGCGCGATCAGGATGAGCAATATGCCAAAACCTTTCTTCAATATATCCTGTGGGAGATGGTTTGCTAGTTTAGCACCAAAATATCCACTAATGAAGAATGAAATAGCAAGGATCGCCGCTGTTTTAACATCTGCATTCCCCGCTTTATAGTATTGCCAGGCTGCCAATGCCCCCACGGGGAGAACGAGCATCAATAGGGTCGTACCCTGCGCCATTTGTTGGGAAAATCCCAGCAGCATAACCAGTGCAGGAATAATTAAAATAGCTCCGCCCAGACCAAGGATACCTGCAAGTATGCCTGCAATGATCCCGATAAATATGACTATCAGGGGCTGGTGCCAATCCATACTATTTCTCCTTTGATCTTGTGTTCAATTTGAACAGCATATACAAAGGACAGGTCCCTACAACGCCTGTCACCAATAAGATGCCTGCGATCAACCCTAGGATGATGGCCGGGGTGCCACTGATTTGATTAGTGTAATAGAGTATAGCAATGACCAGTGCCACTAACACTCTGGTGGTTCTGTCCAGAGTTCCAATATTCCTTTTCATATGTCTTTGTATTTATTTCAATACAAAGGTCCATTTCCGGGAGCCACCCAACGGCTACTTTTGTTACAATTCCTTTAAAAGTTTGATCTGGTGCCGGTAAAGCAATACCTTCTTGTCATTTTCAAGCTTTTTAAGAAGCCTCGATATAACAACCCGGGAAGTGGCCAAATCGTTTGCGATTTGTTCATGAGAGAGATCGAGAAGAGAAGATCCTATGGCTTTTGATTTTTCTTTCATGTAATGGATTAGGCGCTCATCCAATTTTTGAAAGGCAATTTGGTCAATGGTTTTCAACAATTCGTTGAAGCGGTTACGTATTGTTCTCATCACAAAACTCTTCCAGCTGGGGAATTTCACCAGCCATTCATCCATCGCGACAATCGGAATTGCAAGTAATTCCACATCTTCTTCTGCCACTGCTTTTATTTCGCTTGGGTACTGTTGCATGCAACAGGTGAAGGTCATGGCGCAGGTCTCGCCAGGATTGACATAATAAAGCAGGAGTTCCCGCGCCTCGTTGTCTATCCTTGAAATCTTCAAAGACCCTGAAAGCAGTAAAGGAATAATGCGAACAGTTTGGCCGATATCAAGCAGGGTATCGCCTTCTTTGAGTGTCGTTAGCTTTCCTTTTTCGGTTATTTCTTTGATCAGGTCTGGTTCCAGACTGAGTTTGAAAAGTTCATGTAGGTCCATTATTCAAAATTATCGAAAAAGGGGCTGGTCATGGTGCAATTAGATTGCAATAGTCTGATCAAGCTATCTGACTGTTATTCGGTTTCACCTATCGGGTGGCGGGACAAAGATTTTACACAGAGAGTTGCAGAGGAGGGCGGAGGGGCGGAAAGGGATTTCAGTATTTTCATGTTATTTTTCAAAATAAAGCACGAATGATCCTTTGCATTCTATGAGCCTTCGAGTTCATTGGGTCATAGCAAGAAATAGCTTCTCACTCTTTTATCAATTCATCCAAGGTTGAATAAAATTCATTTTTATATTTTGTATAGAATTCTCCGGACCCTGGCCCATAAAAATTGGTTTTAATTTCTCTCACCCTGCCCTCACGGTCCAGTATAAGTGTAGTTGGAAAAGAGCGGATAACGGTGAGCTGGGGAAGGGTCTTTTCGGCCTTATGGTCATCTCCGGCAGTTACGCCGGTCAATAGGATAGGATAGGGGACCCCGAGTAATTTCTGAAATTTTTCAATGCTTGTCTTCGACCTGGTGGTATCAGTGCTGTATTCGTAAGTCAATGCGACGATCTCAACACCCTTTGCCTGGTTTGTTTTATAATAGTCTACGAGGAACCGGGTCTCATCCAGGCAATTCGCACACCAGCTGCCCATGAGTTGTACGATCACGACTTTATTTTTGTATTTCTCATCGTTAATGGATACCCATTTTCCCTGCAAATCAGGAAAGCGGAAATCAAGTTTTGTCTGGCCTTCCCGCATACGGGTCGGCTCAATGGCTTCAGGTGGAGGGATGCTGTCTTTCTTCACAGCGATCCAGCTTTCTTTGGCAGTGTATCCATTATAAAAAGAGCCCCCGGTGATTGTTTTTTCATCAACAATTTTAGCTTCCAGGAGACGGATATTGTCCCCGTCAAAACTGGAGATCTTCAAAGAATCGCCAGTAGCAATGCCATCGAGATAACGGTAATCAGCAGATGGGGTGAGCAAGGTGCCGGTAATGGTGTTCCCATGCTGGGTGAACATGCCAAGACCTTTTCGGGTAGTGCCATTGGCACGGGTAAAAGTGATATCCCATTTCCCGGAAATATTGTTCTTTGCATTGCCAAGATTTGCATCAAAGCGCTGATCGCCTTTTACAGTGGCTGTAAAAGGCCAGTATTGTGCGTTGCCGGTGGTGATTTTAATAAATTGACCGGTCATTTTTTCTTTCCCTGCTCTCTTTGCCCTGAAGGAAACCTCAAAAGCAGGTAGCGTGAAGAAAACTGAATCGTCCTTTTGCTTCCATTCGGAGACCGGGATCCGTTCCTTCGCATTTTTGACATACCAGACCTGTCTGCCATTTTTCTGCGTTTGAATCATTTGAAAAACGATCAACTTTCCATCCATTCGCTGGATAGAGGCCAGCCAATAGATTGGGTTGGGAGATTGAGCTTTTGCGGTAATATTCAACAATGAAAAGAACAAGAAGATGACCCACAGACTTGTTTTCATGAAGCTTAACTTTGGTCGAATTTCGTGTTTTATTTCTCCCCGCCAGAGGCAGGGCAAAGGAAGAAAGAGGCGCGAAAGCTCCTTAAAAAAATTCTGCGCAGCATGCCGCCTTACTTGAGTTTATCTCTTTGTTAGCTGGTCAGAGGCTGGATTCATTTTACTGCATTGAAAAATCGGATCGTGGGAGTACCATCTACTCCTGCATCTGTCATTACTTTCATTAATTCTGGCGAATGCACCCTGGCCCTGGCTTTTGCCGAATCAGTGACTGCAAAAAATATGGATACCGTGTTGGAGTCATAGAAATTGCGCGCTATGCCGCGATCAATCATCCCATTGGCAGCTCTTGTGGCGGTACCTTCCGCATCAAATGCTTTTAACCATGCATCATAATCTTTTACATGATGACTAACCCCCAATTGAAGGCCGGTTGCCGGGGCAGCATCATCAAATCGAACCATCACCCCATAGTTATATCCGGGTGCGCTTTTGACACCAGCCTTCATCATCGCATTTTTTACTTTGGGCTGATTGAAATAAGATTTTGCCTTATCCACATCTTCTATTTTTTCGACAACAAATATCATATTGGTATCCCTGAGATCCCTTCCCATTAAAAAGTGCGTGATTCCAAAGGGCATGCGCAGAGAATCACTATTAAAGTACCCCGCTTGCGATTTTGCGAAATTTTTCACTTTATGCTGGACCACGACAATTTTGAACGGATTAAATACAGGCTTTACCGGTTCAGGTGCGGCAGCAACTGCCGCTGCGGTATCGGCTGTTTTCGCTTCTTCTTTGGCCGGCTCGTTATTGCAGGAAAATAAAAATAAAGCAAATAAAATGGCAAAGATGGATGGAAATCGTTTCATTATTTATTGTTTTGAATGATTAAATATGATATCAGGGTTGATCAGAAGCGTGGGTTCCTAAGGGTATGAAAGGATTAGATGGAACAGAAAGATAGTATATTATTTGGGGGCAAACAAAATCTATTCGCCCTTCATATTGAAGCTCATGATCAACCAGATGGTCCAGCTTATCGTGATGACAATAGCAATGGTATGTGGAAACCAGATGGCCAGCACCGCGCAGATCGTATAAAGTGCAAAAGCGAAATAACTGTATCTCTGGTTTTCAAGCATTGTTTTTGTTGACCTCTCATTTTTCGTCAGCAGGTGAGGTTTGATTGCTGCAAGTGTCAGGAAGGTCCAGCCTACTGCTTGAAGTGCACAACAAGCGCTGTATAAAACGACTGCAGGGCCCGCATGGTCAGTTAAAAGATATTCTCCCAATAAAGAAGTAGGGAATGGGAAAAAAACAACGGTAAGCAGAAAAAATCCATTGGCATAAATGAATGGTTCAGATGATTTGTTTACTAGTCTCAGCGCAGCGTGATGATTTACCCAGGTAACCAGAATGATTGAGAAACTTAAAATAAAAGCAAAAACAGATGGAGTGATGTGTTTCAATGCAAGCCAAAGATCCTGACTGGTCTTAATTTTTTCTGATGATGCTGCGGGGATTTTAATATCAATGATCAATAATGTCAATGCGATGGCGAATACGCCATCGCAAAATGCTTCTAATCGTGAGTTGGCACTGGATTCTGCCATATGGAAGAAAAGCGTGTCGCGATATGTTTAATACAATCAAGGCTAACAACTAAATATATGCTATAAAATAGAGGTGCAGAAAATATTTCAGGAATTTCACCCGGCCGATGGCGGGACAAAGGAAGCAAAGGCGCAAAGAAAACAGGTTCACATTCTAACACTTAACAATTGAATGTTGAGTTTAATTAGGGAGCCTCGGCCCCGCACATGCGGGGCTTTCTTTGCGGCTTTGCGTGAAAAATCATCTACTTCGCTAACCCTATTTACCCTGCTTCACTTGTTCCACCGATACCGGCATCAATCCATGCGCTTCCTTATGGGTCAGCAGCAATGCCGAGGAATCACTGGCTTCTGCCAAACACATCACGATCCCGTCTTTCTCATTCACCCAGTAATTGATAAAGTTCACTCCATATTTCTCTTGCACTGCGAGGTCTTTCAAGTGAGCTCCAGCAACAGCTTCTGCCTTCACATTACCCGGACCGAATTCATGCCTGTCTAGCCAAAGTTTTTTTCCTCCCCCTATTGCGAGGGCTTCTTTTCCTGGCTCCACTGGATAGATATTGTCCGGTAATAATCCATGCGCTGCAGCGTGTGTTTTCCTGATCGCATCGCTATCAGGCGCCGAAGCCAGACAGTATACTGTTCCGCTCGCGGTATCCACCCAGTATTTTATAAAGTCCACACCATATTTGCCTTCAGTTGCGAGATCCTTGGCATGCGCCGCTGCTACACCCTGCATAGTGATCTTACCTGCCGGCAGATGGTGGACATCCAAAAAGAGTTGCCTGTTTTCGCCTAAACTCTTTGAAGGGTCAGATGGCAATTCAGCGTTTATTTTGCTGGTTGCTGACTGAGCATTTGCCGAATATGTCAGGAGTCCCAATCCAGCCAATAACCCAACAAAAACTATACTTTTCATACATAAAATTTAAGAGGTGATAAAACAAATTGCATCCCAAAGCTAGAATGCAAAGCAGGCGAACCCTGTCAGTTTTGATTCAAAGACTGGTAATTTTGATTCATCCTAAAATCGCCAACGGAGATGCTTAGGTGGTTTGGACCAGGAGATAATCAGAAGGAAGATGGCCGAATCTTTTCAGAAAACATTTGGAAAAATAGGAGGGACTGCTGAACCCGGTTTCGAATGCAATCTGGGAAACATTTCCGCTATTTTTCTGCAATAATTTGAGTGCCTCTTTCAGTCGCCATTCCCGGATAAATTCATTGGGAGATTTTTCTGTGAGTGAAATCAGTTTGCGGTATAACTGGGATTTGCTTAGTCCGATTGCTTTGCAGAAATCTTCCACTTGCAGACCGGTATCGCTCCAAACTTTTTCTGAATAGTCCATTAGTTCAGTAACAAATTTTTCATCGGCCGGTGAGACAGCAAAGATGTGCTCATTATTATTTAGTGTCGAGTTATGCGATTTCATTTTCATAAAGTGCTTTTACTTCTGAAGAAATGACAATCGTGCGGTTTCCGATTTCGGATAGCCGCTGCGCCAGGATTATTTTATCTTCAAACAATGATTTTTTTTCGGTCACCGGCTGGCCCGCACTCAATCCTATCTTTAAACTTATATCCCCATTCTTTCTAATGCCAAAGATTTTATGAAAAAGAGAGCGGATTTCCAAAGCCGCCTGGACTGCATTGGACACCGACCTGTATGAAACCAGCCAGCGATGATCTTTTTGAGCGATCGCTTTCCCCCCATGTTCAGCCAGGATTTTAATAATACCCTGGCTCAGTTCTTTCCAGGAAGAAGTAAATTGAACGGAATCATTGCCGGGTGGCAGCGAATGGTTCAATGCTATAACCATAATGATCCGGAAGGCCGGTTCGTCAATAATATTCAGGCCTGTGCCCTGTGGATTGTCCGGATCTTCAATCCTGCCCAAAAAGGACTCCACAAGGTCCGTTTGCACTTCTATGATATGGTTAGGAACCTGGCCATGGGCATGGGCATGCAGCTCTCTGATGGCATCTTTATTCGGTGCTTCAATCAGGCAAAAAGCCTTCTTCCGATTGTCATCAAACCAATAGGTCATCACCCGGCAACCAAACTGGTCTTGCATTTTAAGGTCTTCCTGATGAATCTGCGCGATTATCTCCGCCGACACATCAGCAGCCACATCATGTCGATCCATGTAGATTGGCATAAGAGTGCTTGTCTAGGTCTTGAAAACGTCTTCTTTATCGTAGGTCAGGTGCCTCAGTCACCAATCAAAAGGAGGAGTAAATCTTTTGGCTGGGAATTTCAGACTTCAAATGTAGGTGATTTTGGAATTTCAAAATATTGTAGCTCAGTTACACCCCTGCCATAGGCGCGGTGTAACAAAAGCGGGAGGCCGGATTTGAAAAATAATTCTAATAGGAAAGGTTTAATGGTCGGTATGGATCAGGGTGCAGCCTGAAGATTATTAAACGGAACTCGCCAGATTCCCGGTTGAGGAGTACTGATTCCTTTGTTTGATCCGCGCGTGTTTCCATCCTGGCCGAAATAGTACAAAGGCCAGCCTTTATAGGTGATTTGATTTTTTCCGAACGTGTTGATGGTTCCAAAATCAGACTTGTTAAGACTTGAAGGAACAATAATCCCCTGATTATTTTCATAAACGGGCCAATCGCCGTTGTTTGATAAGTCTGCCTTTGTAAAGTTATTTTTATTGGCGCCGTCCAGACTATAAATATACAGGGTGCGCCCATTGCCATCTGTGAAATAGGTGGTGGTTCCAATCCCCTCAGCATAATTAGACTTATAATTTTTGCCATCAAGACCGGTTAGTTGACCATTAACGATCATGACAGAATATTCAGGTCTCGCCAGGAACCAAATACCATCCACTCCATCTCCGGAAACAGATCCCGGAGACTCCAATTGATTTGTACCATTCTGCAGGGGAGCATAGTAATACAATGGCCATCCTTTGTATGTGATTTGTTTTTTTCCGGATTGCGCAGTAACGGAACCAAAATCCCCGGCATTCAATCCCTGACCAATTTTGTCAGTCGTCAGATTGTCTATATTAAAGACTGGCCAAAATAATTCACAAGAACCCGTACAATTGTTCATTCCGTTCGGGTCATTTGAAAAATAGTAGAGGCTGCGGTTGTCCTTGTCTACAAGATACTTGCCCTGCGTCGCATTTGCCTGGAGCATAATTTCAGGACCTGAACTTGGATTACCTGCAGGATATCCGCCCGGATTATTATTGCTGTCATATCCATTCTTGCTACAACTCACGATGGTTGTCAGGTACAACACAATGGCTGCAAGCTTCCTGATCACTTTTTTGCTTTTCTTCATTGTTCAATATTTTAGTATAAGAGAATTTTGGTCTTCTTTACGGGTGCCAAACAATCCCGGTTGTCTGAAATCAATGTTAAAACACTGAAAAAGCGTTGGGAGGTACTAAGGCAGGGAAAAAAGCAGATGAATCCGTAAAAAAGAAACGGAAGGAGAAGTTTCTTGGTAGATGAAAATGAATTGATCCAGAGGGCGTATTTTCCTGGATTAATTCATAATGTAGTAACTTAAATAATAGGGAACTAAACACGATATCCATTATTTGAGTGTTTCTTGATCTATTTTTTATCCATCCTTTCCTTCTGAGATTTGAAACATTGTGTTGAAGGCATTATTTGAATTATTGTGATCAGGTGATATTCAGGACTATTGAAAGGTGAAGGGACTCTAGGCTACAACCACTCTAATTGAAATGGCAATGAGAATACTCATGTCGATCTCCTTTCTTGTTCTTGCCTCGAGCCATTGGCTATTCCCAAACCCAGCAAATCGATAGTTTGGAGCGCGAATTGGCTGCCTCAAAAGAAGACACCAGCCGGGTCCTTATTATGCTTAGGCTAAGGGACATTTATGACCGGCTGAATCTGGATTCCTCCATAGTATATGGGCAAAAAGCATTGTCCTTGGCAGAAAATATCAAGTTCTCAAGAGTTGAAGTCAGTATTCTCAATGACTTGGGAAGCTCAAAAAGACGAAAAGGAGATATTCCCGAAGCTTTGGAATTAATATACAAGGCATTACAAATTGCAAAGTTTAGAAAAAACTTATCTGAACAGGCAAGTTGTTATACAAATATTGGCCTGATATTCTTTGATTTGGATGAGTATCCTAAAGCGATAAACAATTTCCAAATTGCATTGAAAATACGTGAGACCCTTCGAGATTCGAATAGCCAGGTTTATCTTCTAATGCGAATCGGATACTGCTTATTTCAAAGACAAACAAGATGATTCTGCATTGAGTTATGCTCGAAAGGCCAACTACCTATGGGAACGATTGAAATTTGAAGATGGCTTTAATTCATTATATTTTGAAATCATGGGTGATATGTATTTTCATTTCGGTGAGAAGCAGCTGGCATTCGAATATCTACGAAACAGTATTAAACTAAGTCAAAGGAATAATTTACTCCTTACGGGCTCTTACGCTCATATTATTATTGCCGGGTTATTCAAAGAAATTGGGCAAACTGATTCAGCTATTCTTCATGCAACAAATGGATTAGCAAGAAGCAAAGGAATATGGTGTACGGAGAGGAATCCTCCAGGCAACCAACCTTTTGGCTGAATTGTATGAGCCGACTGACCTTAGAAAGGCAATCTACTATCTCAAGATTCATGATTCTGCTAATGAAGAACTATATGGCAGAAAAAAAGTGCAGGATTTACAGAAGACACTATCTGACGAACAAGATCGCCAGAGACAAAATGAATTGCAGCAGGTAGTTTACCAAAGTCAAATCAGACAATATAGTCTTTTGGCTGGTTTAGGAATTTTCCTTGTTTGCAGCATTACTGCTTTATCGTAACAATCGGCAGAAACAAAAGTCGAACAGCTTATTGACATCGCAGAAGAAGCAAATTGAAAGCACGTTGTCTGAACTGAAATCCACCCAGGCCCAATTGGTTCAATCGGAAAAAATGGCTTCTCTTGGTGAACTGACTGCAGGAATCGCACATGAAATCCAAAACCCGCTGAATTTTGTCAATAATTTTTCCGAGGTAAACAGAGAACTCATTGATGAAGCGCTTCAAGCTATAAATACTGGTAATCTAAAGGAAACAGTTGAATTGTTGTCTACAGTACGGCAAAATGAAGAGAAAATAGCCAATCACGGTCAAAGGGCTGATGCAATAGTAAAAAGTATGCTGCAGCATTCAAATGCAAGCACCGGAAATAAGGAGCTTACAGATATCAACTCCCTTGCTGAAGAGTACCTGCGACTTTCGTACCACGGATTCCGTACTAAGGACAAGGCATTTATCGCCACGATACAGAACAATTTTGATCAAAGCATTGGAAAAATATTGGTCATACCACAGGATATTAGCCGCGTTTTACTCAATATTTATAACAATGCCTTTTATGCTGTTCACGAAATGAAAAAAATCGCAACTCAACACTATGAGCCAGTCGTTTCAGTCAGTACAAAACAAGAGGATGGCAAAATTGAGATTTTAGTAAAAGACAATGGCATTGGAATTCCGGAAAAAATTGTTGACAAGATCTTTCAGCCATTTTTTACTACCAAGCCTGCCGGTCAGGGAACTGGTCTGGGATTGTCACTTAGTTACGATATGATTAAAGCAGTTGGAGGGGAAATAAAAGTGGAATCAAAGGAAAAAGAAGGCTCAACTTTTATTGTTGAATTGCCTGCAAAAGATATCTTGGTGCCAAAGGTTTCCAAATCTTAGATCAAGCCCTGTATTCATGAAAGTCATTACCTGGAATTGCAATATGGCCTTCAGAAAGAAGGCAAGCTTGATTCTTGAACATAACCCAGATATATTAGTTGTTCCTGAATGTGAGCATCCAGACAAACTCCTTTTCGAAGGGGATGTGCAGAGACCTACGCAAAGCATATGGTTTGGCAAAAATCCAAATAAAGGCATTGGCATTTTCTCCTATAACGACTATGAATTGAAGGTCCTCGAAAATTATAAGGACAATCTTCGATACATAATACCCTTGGTCGTTAACCATTCCAGCCATAGATTCAATCTATTTGCAATTTGGGCTAACAATGTGGAAGACAAAGAAGGCAGGTATATTGAACAGATATGGAAGTCGCTTGATTATTATGACAAATTCATTTCTGGAAAGAATACCATCTTAATTGGCGATTTTAACAGCAATACGATTTGGGATAAGGAACACAAACTAGCCAGCCATTCATTGGTAGTAAAGCGTTTGGCTGAAAAAGGAATTCACAGTTCCTATCATTTGTATCAGGAGCAGATCCAGGGATCGGAGAAGCATCCAACGTTATATATGTATAGAAAGAAAGACAAATATTATCATATTGATTATTGTTTTGTATCATCTGATTTGGCTCGAAGTATAGATTTTGTGAAAATTGGAGAATTCGATCCCTGGGCAAAATATAGTGACCATGTGCCACTGATCGTTTCCTTTCGTGAATCAGGAAAGGAAGGAAGCAAAGGCATAGCAGCATTTTGAATGCAGGTCTTCAAGTCAACAAAATCCAGATCTCTTTTTCAGCGAATAAACAATAGAATCCCCAAAATAATCGTTGGCGCGAACAAAGCCAGTAGCGCGATTTTTTGAATGCTATTTAGTTTTCTCCATTTTACGGCGGCCCAGATTTGAATAATGCCCGCTGCTGTTGTTAGAAAGGTTCCAAATGTTAACATATGTACAGATTTAGCAGGGCCAGGGGGATAACGATCGATTGAAAGCGAATCAATCACTCACGTCAAATTATTAATTAAAAATGGGAATGCATAGGAAGATTTACTTTCGAATGGTTAGGATTTTTACCGCGTAGATCATGAATTGCAATGTCGAAAGCCTGCGTTTGTGCCCATTACAAGTTCAGGTTGCCGACTGTGTGGGAAAATTGCTCGATGATATTCAGATCAATTTATACAAACGTGCATTGGCCTATCGCGATAAGCACACCACCGAAGCCAATTGCGGCCAGGAGTTTGATAAATTATTCGATCAAAAGAGCAGCTTTGTTTCTGCACATTGGGAAGGAGAAGCCGATTCGGAGTCTACGATCAAAGAGAAAACCAAGGCATTCGATACATCCCAGTGAATAATTCCAGGGAAAAGGACAAATGCATTTTAACAGGAAAACCAAGTGAGCAGAGGGTGCTTTTGCCAGGGCTTACTAACGTTTTTCAGCCGAAACTATGTAATACCGATGGCTTTGTAAGGCAAAAAATTAAATTATTTATTTATAATCTTTTTCAATACATTATCCTTTTGGTCAGACCAAAACGGTCTGACCAAAATTGTCTGACCAAAATGGTCTGACATGAGGTCACAAAGCCGATTCATTTCAGTAAATGAGAAAGCCATATGAACAGGGTTCTTGAATTCTTCAATAAGATCATGGGAGTGATGGTCTTTTTCATAGCCATCTCACTGATATTTCTCCTCATCCACCACGGTCACCATCACGGCGATTGGCACCACCGGCATTTCCGAGGCCATCATGGGACTAAAGATTCTTTATACAAACCATCCAGCGATTCTGTCAATAGAAAATAAATTTCAGAAAACATTCTGGGACGAATGCAAATCTCCCCTGGCCCGGGAATTTGTACTGGCAATGCCTGTACTGATCGCTTAGGTCTTTGTTTAAATAATCAGGTCAATCGCGGAGCGTCAAGGGATGTGGCGGGCTTTCAGGATGCCAAAACCATTTCCGGATACTTACTTGCTGACTGTTTCGATAGCTATCGCATCACCGGTGATTGTGCCCTTGATCGTTACTTTGTCTCCAATAAACTTAGAAACTTTCTTAGGTTCTGTGATGGTGTAGACTTTGTCACCAACTACAAAGACAGGAGCATACCCTTCTTTAACACATTTCTTGGCACATGCAGCATGTCCATCATTGTTGCCTTTTGCGCCGCAATGAGCATCGCTGATGTATCCGGTCCAGGTACCTGGTTCAGCTGCATAGACAGCAATGGAGAAAAACAATACCAGAAGGAAAAAGTACTTTTTCATATCGGTAAGTTTAATGTTAGATAATAAAATGAAGGTACTAATTATTCAATATCCCTTCATAAAATCGAATAATCCCTCCATTGCTCCAAGAGATCCAGTCCCTGCTGAGCAGGGAAGGAACGCTTGAGCCAGGAGATTTATCAGCTTAGCAATTTTTCCAGGTAGTTATAACTATTGGTGACATTCTGTAAAGGTTGCGGAGCTCCATCCTGTTCCACGAAGAAATATTTCATGCCAGATTCTTTCGCGTTTTCAAAAATATGCTTGAAGTCCACCAGCCCGGTACCCACTTCCGCCGGGTTTTTCGTGGTCTTATCCAAATCCTTTACATGCCAAAGTGGAAAACGGCCCGGGTGCATTTTGAACAGCGCAACCGGATCCTGGTTTGCTTTTGTTGCCCAGGCAAGGTCTAGTTCCATCTTCACCAGGTTTTTGTCTGTATTGGAAAGAATATAATCAAATGGACGATGGCCCTCTACCTGATCAAATTCGCTGGTGTGATTGTGGTAGGCAAATTGCACACCTGCTTTCTTACATGCTTCCCCTGATTTATTGAACACATCCACTGCTGTTTTGATTTCATCTAAGGTGGAAACGGGGATACTGGAACAGACTAGGTAACTTATTCCACCTGCCGCCGCATCATCAGCCAGTTGCTGGTAATTGTCTTTCAGGTTAAGCATTTTAGGCATGTTCTTGAATCTTTCCGCCATCTTTTGAATTCTTGCAGAATCTTCAGCCGTCTTCGCCATTTTCATAATCGACTCCATCGTAAAAGGAGCGCCACCCACATGTGCCGAGCGCCAGTTCATACCCGCATCTTTTACCATAGCAGCAAATTCCTTTGGCGTAAAGCCATAAAAATTTCCTTTTTGGGAGCCTGCGCTTTCAAGTTCTTTGTAACCGATCGCCGCCAATTTTTGTAAAGTCCCTTTCGGATCGGTCGTCATGAGGTCGCCAAGGGTATATAACTGAAGTCCGATGGGATAGGAAGTCTTCTTTCCTGAAAACATGGCTGACATGGCGGATTGTGCTAGCAATACACTGGAGAATGCCATTGTACCAGACTGAATAAAATGTCTTCTTTTCATTTTGGAGATTTATTGAATGAAGGAATTTGTTGAATGAATAAATTCTTATGCAGGTTATTTCGAAATCCTTTATAGCTTTTTGACAGAGCCGGCCGCATTTACATTGGCTTCTTGATAAACTGAAATTATCACAATAATTGACAATTCCAATGGCTGGCTATACTCAAATTTGAAGGGGTGGGTCTTAGTCCGCTATATCAAGAATGCATAACCAAACGCACGGGTTTATATTATAACTGGTTGGAAAAAATATCTATTTCTTGTCTTTATAGCTATTTCCATAGATCAGGAAGGCAACAATAAGAAACAGTATAATCCAATCCATTTGATTTATCTTTCTTTTATGGTATGGTTGGTCATAAAATACTAACCCTTATGCGAAGGTATGTACAGTTAAGCCGCCTGAACTGGCGCCCCCCGGTACGCACCATTTCTCCAGCTTGTGGCAGGTTCAGAGTTCAATGTCGCAGGAGATCCGGTTTCGTCGGAACACTGGAGATATGGTCAAAATAATTATGGCAGAAATACTTATGGTAGACGGGTATGCACCCCTCCTCCTTTTGATCGAGCATAAGATTCTGGTTCCTCAGCAGATAATCAATTTCTAAGCTGGATTTTCAAGATGCCCATTTTTTCCATACCTTTTATGACCAGTTAGCGCCGGCCTGGTCCGGGTAGCTGTGCACCATTGTATAAATCCAGACAACAATTCCATCATCATGAACAGAAGATCTTTCCTCGGTAATGCCGCTGCCGGCCTCGCCGCTTCCGGGTTGCTTTCGCAAATCCCCACCGCCGTTCTCGCCAGTGCAAATAAGAAGGGTATCAATATGCCCATTGGTTTCCAGTCCTATGTGTTCAGGGATGAAATCTCATTGCACCCGCATGAGACCATGAGCCGGATGGCCGGCTATGGTTACAAGAACGTGGAATGGTGCAGCCCCAAAGGCTATCAGGGACCATTCACTCCGCTGGTCAAGTACTCCGGCAAGGAATTGAAGAAGATCACCAATGACGCTGGCCTCGAAACCACCAGCTGTCATTTCACCTGGAAAGAAATTATGGACGATAACAGCCTGGCAGAACGAATCGAGTTCGCCAATCAGTTGGGATTAGCAGATATGGTCTGCTCCGGCGGGCTACTGGCCAAAACCTCTGATGAGTTGAAGAAACACTGTGATCAGATGAACCATTTTGGAGAATTGGTAAAGAAAGGAGGCATGGTAGCCGGATACCATAACCACAATGGCGAATTCGACGAAAAACTCGATGGCCGCCCGCAATATGACATCATGCTCCAAAACCTCGATCCCTCGCTGGTCAAGATGCAATTTCAGGTCGCTGCCATCACCTCAGGTTATAAAGCCCAGGATTATTTCCGCAAGTTCCCCGGCCGCTTCGTTTCCGCACACCTGCAGGACTTCAGTCCGACCAACAAGGAGAAGGAGGTGGTCATGGGCACCGGCATCGTTGACTGGAAGGATTTCTTCGCCGCCGCGAAAGTGGGCGGACTAAAATATGTCTTTGTCGAAATGGAATCTGACCCTGCAGTCATGCAAGGGTGCGCGAAATATCTGGAAAACTTCTGATCATGTGAGTTTATTAAGAAAGCAGGGTCCCAAAGGAATCCTGCTTTTTTTGCATTGACAGGCCCAAATGCTCCCCCTTATGCGGGGAACTTTAGTCAGGTGTGAAATCTTGATAAAAAATCAAATCGTGTTTTCTTTATCAGGGAATCTTACAGGCATTCATTTCTTATTTAGCCTCATTGCAGGACTAGTAATTGATATTTAGGATAAACTGTGTTCCTTTATAAATGACGGTATCCACATGGTAAAGGCTAAACGCGTCGTCAACAGGGTTGGTGCTGCTAATAAATCCTGCTTCAAAAGAATTTTCAGAATTTCCAAAAACAGGGAATTGGAAAATAGTGTCCTTCATCGGTACAATGGAGATGTAATCTTCTTCCCTTCTATACTTTTGGACATTTCCCGGAGAGGGGAAATTGCCTAGAATCTGCAAATAGGGTTTATAAAAATTGGGACTTGCCGGACTGGATCCTGAACTGTCTATGATGTGGATAGTAATAAATGTTTGCGGAACCAGTTTAATCACCAAACTATCGCAGGAAATGGTTGTCGCATCATTCGCGTATGCTGCAGCATTCCGTGAAATGGGAAGATTGGCCGGAAAAATTTCGGAAAGGGCTGGTATGTCAGTAAACATTGCGTCACGATCATGAAAGGCCCAATATCCTTCTTTGGAAACATTGATCATGCGCAAATAGTTTCCGGAAATGATGCATTCTCCTTGTGCATTTGTCGTGAACACAGAATCTGTACCAGAGCAACTTTCATAATGCTGCTGCATGGAACAGGTAATAAGACGAACCGTAGCTCCTGTAATGGGCAGGTCGGTACCATATTCCAGTATTCTTGCTTTAATTTTTTTTGTGGTAGAAGGTGCTGGTTGAAGATTTGCCGTTTCTACGTCTTTCTTGCATTGGCAAAGAGAAATGACCAGGATGGAAGATAGCAGCCAGGAAAATTTGTAATATTTTTTCATATAAGATTTTATCGAGTTCTAAATTCTCCAATTGTTCATACCTAATCGACCCCATGGTATATAAAATATGAGGCTCACTGCCAGCATCTTCATTAGACGTCAATTATGTAAAATCCGAAACAGGCCGGATTAGATGAGGCCTCGTTAAAATTATGCTCATATGCAGACAATCCGACTGGTAAATGAGTGAATGATAGCATTAGACTGGTATTTTGCGGAGTTTATCATGCAACCGGGACCCGTTTTGAATTCCACCGGGACCAATTATTGCCTGAACCTGGCGGGAGACAGCGATTCTTAGGATCTAAAGATTAATGGGATTCAACGCTGAATTTTTTTTTGATCGCTGCCAAAATCAACCTTCAATACAGACCTTTATGGTTCATAAACAATTTTCATTCATCAACTAATAAATAATATGAAACATTTTTCATTCCTTTTGTTGTCATTGGGATTGCTAACAACTGCGGTTAAGGCGCAAACAAATGACAAAGCATTAGAAAACAACAAAGCCTACACTGGCGCAAAAGCCAGCCAGGACATGTACCATGTCATTTACCAGTTCGATAACAATGATCCGAAAATCATTGAAAAAGCTTTTCGCGGTATTAATAATGTTTTAAAAGATCCAAGACTTGCCGGAAAGCTTCAAATTGAATTGATCGCTTTTTCCGATGGCACAGAAGCCTTACTGAAAGGCAGTAAATATGAAGAAGATCTAAAAATGCTGGTACAAAAAGGAGTGATTGTGGCCCAATGCTACAATACCCTGAAAGCAAGAAATATATCGCCCGACCAGTTGTATGATTTTATTTCTATTGTTCCAAGCGCCAACGGAGAAATGATCATTAGGCACGCAGAAGGCTGGGCAATCATCAAGCCATAATCATTCTTGCTAACCAACCCAAATGAAAAAGACGTTCATTGCTTTTTTGTTGATTCATGCGTATATGATGGAACTGAATGCCCAGGACCATCGCTTTGATCCGCCCTGGAATACACCACCGGGAAGCAAACTCATGTTTACCATTCCAGGCATAGACAATGTTCCGGATTTGTATGGAGATATCAATGACCCGCAATTGGTGATTTTTTTTGCTGGCAACCAGTTTATGGTCGTAGATGATTTACTGGCCGGGTTTAAAAAAGAATATCCCCAGTATCAGCGAATATTTGCCGAAACATTGCCGCCAGGCATTTTGGCAAAGCAAATCGATAGCGGATCAATAACCATCGGCAATATGCGCATCACACTAAAGCCGGATGTTTATACGGCCGGCAGAAACATGATCCTGCAAATGCCAGGGTATTTTACGGATACAGCTGCTTATGCCTATAATAAATTGGCCATCATGATCGCAAAAGGCAATCCCAAAAAAATAAGAGGACTAAAAGATTTAGGTAGAAAAGAGATTCGTGTGAGTATGCCCAATCCCGCCTGGGAAGGTATAGGCAGGCAGATTGAACAGGCATATGTAAAAGCTGGTGGCGAAAACCTCAGAAAAACAATCATGGAATCCAAAGTACATGATAGCACGACCTGGCTAACGCAGATCCATCACCGCCAGACACCGATGCGTATCCTGTATGATCAAAGTGATGCCGGACCAGTGTGGTTTTCTGAAGCATACTATCAGCAGATGATCAATCATCCAATAGAAATGGTGAGTATACCGGACAACGAAAACATCACCGCCACGTATATGGTAGCCAGGTTGAAAACAGCACCCCACGCCCGAGGCCGCCAAAGATTTCATGAACTTCCTCCTAAGTCCGACTGCTAAAGAGGTATACAAGAAGTATGGATTTGAGACAGATTGAAAATATTGCAGGGGAAAATGGTGCCATATTGTCTGAACCGGGATTCTTAGGATTTAAGGGATTAAAGGATTTGAATTGTGATTAAAACGGACACCACTAAAATCCTATTCATTTTTAAACTCTATAAATCCCAGTTCATACAATTTCTAAAAAATTAATTCGAACTCAAATTGGGTTTATAAATAAGCAATTCGGACCAACGTTTTTCAACATCATCTGCATAATCTTTCAGGAAAACGTCATAGGATCCTTCGCCATTTGCAGCATTGTAACGTTCATTCATTGGTTTGCGGTAGCCATCTGCCATTTCCTTCAGACCGCCCTTCATTCTTGTAACTGTTATATAACCTGGATCACCGGATGCGGCTGTGCGATATACAGCAACCGATTCGCTGCCAGATTCCCAGGCTTTTTTCATTTTTTTCACCATTTCGCCAATAGCAAAAATCTTCCCGGGTTTCGCAATCATGTGATTTATGATAATCTTGTCTGCATAATCGGTGATTTGAACGGTGCTCAGTTCGGCACTGAATTCAAAAAAACTTTGGGAGCCCAGTCCTTCCGTGAGTGGTGCAATATTTTTGTTCCAGTCTGCTGTATGCTCGGCGCTGATTTCGCCCCGGCCGTCCATAGTTTCCCAGCTGTTCGGACCTTCCGTGATCATAAACCCGCCGGCATCGGGACCGGATTGAATGTCCCATACACGCCACTTCCAGTCTCCTGTGTGGTATTTTTTGGCATGTTCTGCGAGCGCTTTTTGAAATTCCGCGATCTTATCCGGTTTTGGAAAGACCCTGGTTGAATTTAAAACATTTTTTACCTGGCTCATTCCAATGAAAGGAATGAAAAGACAAATGGCTAGCAACTTTCTCATGTTTGAAGAAATTAAAGGTGAAATGAATAATAAATAGGTGTATGGAAGCGAGGTATCTGGTAGATAAGGGAATGTAATGAATTCCCCCAATGTAAGTGTTATTGCTTAGCCAGGGAAATAAATATTAAAAGCTTTACCTGAGACTATCATATTTCCAGGTTGTTCCTGGCATCAATATCTTCTGAGCCTCATCTGACCGTCGGGCAGGTGTGATTCAGGCAAAGCCCTTTTAACATTTTCTTCTGTTTATTGAAATAATTTCTTTGTGTAATGGATGAAAAATCAGCATCTGCTATGAAAATTCTTAACCTAAACCACGGCTATGAAATCTATTTCACTTTTGCTGATGATTATCGGTCTTTTGCAGGCAAAATTGTTTGCTACCAATAGCGACCCCATCGTTTCTTCAAAATTACAATCGGCTATTGTATATCGAAACAGTGCCGAACTCATTCATTTGGCCAGGGCGGGATTGCATCAGGGCAATAATGAACTCATTATTGGAGACATAAGCAACAATGTGGATGTAAACAGCATCAAGATCGGTTGTTCCGGCATCGTAACGATCATGTCGATTGCATTTTCCAAAGAATGGCTCAAACCGGAGTTCAAATCTGCCTCATATAAAAAGATGGAAGATTCTATCAATACGGTAAAAAAAGATATTTCGAAACTTACTATCCTTATGGTATCCGACCATGAATTAATTGATCTGTTAAAAGCGAACAGAGAAATCAAGGGAGATGCTACAGGATTAAACGTTGCAGAGTTGGCAAAACTGGTCGACTACTATAAGCAAAAATCCTTAGAACTGCAGAATGAATTGAATGATTGCAAAGAGAAGGTGACCAAATTAAACGGAATATTGGAATCTCTTCAGAAGCAACTACAGGAAGAAGAAAGAAAAAATACCAAAACTTCCGGAAGGCTGGCTTTACAACTGCTCAGCCCAACAGAAGGCATTTTTGATTTTACTATTTCCTATCTCACACCCACTGCTTATTGGAATCCCTACTATGATTTCAGGGTAGACAATATAAATCAGCCCTTAGCCATTTCATACAAGGCAAAGCTGGTTCAATCATCCGGGATTGACTGGAAACAGGTTAAATTAACATTATCAACTGCAGTTCCGAGTCAGAATAACAACGCGCCTCAGTTAAAGACCTGGTTTCTGACCTATATTGACCCGGTAGCTCAAATGAATCATGAGTTAAGAAAAAAAGCCATTCCTTCTATGGAGGGTAGGCCTGTTAGCTCTCAGCTTAACGATGTAGTCGTTTCAGGGTATGGACCAAGGACCAAGGATAAGAGCACAGCAGATAATAATGAAATCAACGACCCCTTATACATTGTCAATGGCAGGCAAATGAGTGTTGCTGGAGTTTGGAAAAATAGATCAGCGGGCGATCAAGAAAATGGAATCATTAAAAGGTGCCAATGCCACGGCCATGTACGGACCTGCGGCTTCGAATGGAGCTGTGATTGTTACTTTGAAAGATGAGCTTGGTGATTATGTTTCAATAAACGACAATGAATTGAACATCACTTTTGACATCGATATCCCCTATGATGTGAAAAGTGATGGCAAGGAACAAAATGTAGTGTTGAAAGAATACCATATTCCTGTAGCATTTGATTATTATGCGGTTCCCAAGTTGGATGGAAACGCGTATCTATTGGCCGAGGTTCCAGGATGGGAGAAATTGAATCTGCTTCCCGGAGAAGCCAATATCATTTTTGAAGGGACCTATGTAGGCAAATCCTATATCGATCCGAATTCTACGTTAGATAGTTTGAATCTTACGATGGGAAGAGATAAACGAGTTGTCATCAAAAAAGAGAAATTGAAGGATTTCGGAAGCGTCAAATTTTTAGGATCGGATAAGAAGCAGGTATTTGCGTATGAGATAACTGTAAAAAACAATAAGAAAGAGAAAGTGACAGCTGAAATTAGCAGATCAATTCCCTATCAGTTCAAATAAGGATATTGAAGTAGACTTGCTTGAAAGCAGCGGTGCTATTGTAAACAATGAAACAGGTGAATTGACCTGGAAAATGGAATTATCTCCTGGGGAAACTAAAAAATTCCGCATAAGCTATAGTATAAAGTTTCCGAAAGACAGGATTGTAAATGTGAATTGAACGGAACTAAGCCCTGGCTCAAGTGTTTCGCCTGGTTGGAGAACACTTGGGCCAGTCCATTTTCAATCAGCTGTTCTTTCATTGGGGGGTTTTATTTCCCCAATAGTGATTACTATTCCATTCGAAGATTTTTCGACGGGCTCGAAATGGCCACTTTATAAATATGCCAGCCCATACTTAGGATAGTCATAAGGACCAGAGATAACGGCGCTATGACAAATGGCAATATTCCCGGAGAGGCATAGGGAGAAAGTAAACTGAGTAGGCCTTTGATTAATGTAAGAGAAACCGGGATGCCAACAGCAGAGGCGACGACAATGGTCATTAAAAACTCTTTGTTCATCAGGAAAACCAGTGAGGTGATTTCTGCTCCCAATACTTTACGGATGCTCATTTCTTTCATCCTTTTATACACGATTAATGAAGCCAATCCAAAAATTCCCGAAACCGAAATGAAGATTGTTATCAGGCATGTGGCAACAAGCACATCGGTGACTTGTGTCCAGCCCCTAAAATAAAGTTGAAAGACATCCTTTTGAAAATAATATTCAAAGGGTGTTGAGGGATGGTATTTTTTCCAAACATTTTCGATTATTTGAGTAGCGCCCGAGATCGTTCCGGTCTTTATTTTTGCAGCTAAAAAACGGGATTCAGCCGGGGCAGCAGCCCTTATAATGAGTGGCTCGACAGGATGAAATAAGACTTCATAATTAAAATCTTCCACTTCTCCCACGATCTGGTAGGTTCTGTTATCATAAACAATGGTTTGACCGACAGGATTGTCCCAGCGCATGCGTCTGCTAAATGATTTGTTGACGATCACAGACTGGTTCCTATCCTCTACACTATTTAGTAAGAAGTTCCTTCCTTTGCTTATCCTGATGTGCATGAGAGGCAAAAAATCGGATGCGACTCTTAATGCATTGACCGTCTGATTTTGCCCGTTTAATTTGATTGAAAGTTCCTCCTGCCATTTGCCTAATGGATGCACTGAAGAGGAGACTTCTTCAATGCTTGGGTTCTTTAACAGTTCTGATTTTAGTAATTCTGGATTTTCTCCAATTTCCAGTGGAACTATGACTATGTTTTCAGGCTGGTAACCCCAAGACCGCTCTCTGCTTTTTTTTGATTGCTGGGCAAAGGAGATTGCCGTAGCAATAGCCATAAAAGTCAGAAAGAATTGAAAGCCCAGAAGCACTTTCCTGAATACGTTGCGACTGCCTAATTTTGTTTTCCCCCTGAAAATGCTTACGGGCTTTAATCCTGAAATATAAAATGCAGGATAGCCTGCTCCTCCGATCGTGGCGATGATGACAAGTGAGGCCAATGCGATCCAAACTCTAAAATTTTTATCCAGCCAGAGATCCAGTTTCAATCCGATCATATTGCTGAACCAGGGAAGGAAAAGAGTTTGAGCCAAAATCAAACCCAGTATCAGGGATATAACGCATATCATAGCGTTTTCCAAAAGAAACTGGAAAATAATCTGCTTTCTGGCTCCTCCCATCATTTTGCGCAGACTAATCTCCTTTAAGCGGGATGAGGAGGATGCAATCGATATATTCATATAGTTAAAGCAGACCAGGGCAAGTAATGAAACGGCAATGAAAGCCAGCATGATTAAGGCAGCCTCATTGGTATAATAGAATCGCGACTTGTTTACTCCGAATGTGTGTGAGTAGATAGAGCTTAATGGTTGAAAATAAAAGGATTTTATTTTAGTGTCCGGGTTAACCTGGTTATATTGGGAAACATATTTTTTTTCTGCAGAATTTATGGCTTTAACGACATGAGGGTCAGGAATCTGAAGAAAAGTCATATCGACATTTTTTTTCCAATCATGAATGTTGTTGATGCCAATAGATGAAAGCCGGCCAAATGGAATCAGGGCCTCAAAATAAAAAGATACTTCGATGGGTTTTTTCGCAAGGACTCCTTTTACAACAAATTGTTCATTGAATTCCTTTCCTTCCTGCGCAAACCTGATGTTAACCGTTTTACCCAATGAATTTATATTTCCATAAAGTTTTTCGGACAGTTCTTCCGTGAGCACAATTCCATCCTGGGCGATAAAATCATCCTTATTTCCCCATTTTACGGGGAAGTCAAACATTTTATAAAATGAATTATCTACAAAACTTACCTGTGATCTGAATATTTTGTCATCTTCTTTGAATACACCATCTACAAAATTCATTCTTGACATATTCTTTATTCCCGAGAAATCATTGGACAAGACTTCACCTAGTGGCATTGGGCTGTCGCCCCATAATTGTTCATTCCCGTTATTTTGCGCATTGCGTTCCACTACATAAATTTCATTCCTATTCGCATGCAGGCTGTCCATATTCGTTGCCCAATCCAAAAACCTGAAGACGACCAGGCAACAACCCAGTGCAAGCGCGAGTCCGAGAATATTGATTGTTGCAGAAAATTTTTGTTTTAGAATATTTCTGAATCCTGTATTAAAATAGCTTTTGAACATATAAATGATTTTGAAAATTATTTTCGGGGCCAGTATGTCACCTCCTTCTGCGTCTTCCTTGAATAAGGATGAAGACTGCCACGCTATCTTATCCGCCTAAGCTGTGCCAGATTGATATAGCAGTAGAAATCAGCGAGATGCATCAGAATCGGTTTGCATCACTGTTCGGTTTTGATGCGGAAACTGTCCAATTATGAAATTGCAGAAGGGGCTATTCTTGTCTGAACTAGCCTGCCTGCGCCTGCCTGCCAATTCAAAATGCCCATCATCGCGTTACACAAGCCTCAATTTTTTAGTAATAAATGCAAATGCGGGGCTTTTCTTTTCGTGCAATCCATATTTTTTTAGCAGACTGTGTTGATTTTTTGCAGAATACAGGGAATGTGCAGAAGTAATCGGTTGAGTTGTGCATTGGCTGCTTATGAAATCGTTGAACGCCCGAAAGGCAATTAGGGAAAGGCTTTGACGGTTGATATTTTTGAATTGGTTTTCATCGCGAAGGAATCAAAATCATCCACCAATAAAAATGTCAATCATGAAACCGATATACAAGCAACAGGAAATTCTCCTTTTTACAAACACAAGCTTTGCGCATATGGAATTTTCGGGCAGGAAAAATGATGACAGTAGCAATTCCTCCCATTCCGTAGAAGATAGACTTGAAGAAGCTTGCTGGAATGGATTGCTTCCGGACCTTTTGCCGGAATTAACATCCGATTCGATATGGGTATATCATCTGTACTTGTGGAGGATAAAACTGGGAAATTCATCTCTCTGCATTGACCTGGCCGATCAGCCCGTCAATGATGACTCCCACTTCTCCCTGAATCCGGCTTTATTTCTTAATACGGTTAATAATTGTTAACCATTTTACACTTGGGTCAAACATTCTCTGAACCTGCCTGGGATAGTTCGCAGACTCTGAGAACAGGCCAGGATAGGTGGGATGATAGGATTGAAGGATTTTATCAGTGATCGAGAAAATATTTATTAATAAACCCTAATATGTTCCTGCAGTTTAAGAAAATATCGTCTATAAATCGGGTAATCAGGAAGAATGCTGCTTCCTTGTCCATATTCATTCAGTTTTTAATTCCAGCTCAGTTTCTTGTAAGATATTTTCGGATCATATATTGGAATCACAGATTGGCATTGCAGAAACAGAATCGATTGTAATGTAGTGCGACATGAAATGCAATAGATGTTTGAATTAAATGATCAGGTGTTTTGATACTCTTATTTGAATGCATCATTATTAAATAACTAAATGCATTTCACTTACTACCTATAACAATAACCACTGAATTAAACTCCGCGCACCATTTACTTTTAAAAAATTGATTTATGAAACCTTATACATTCTGTAAAAAATCGATTCCATTTGCTTTGGCAATTTTAAGTACTGTGGCATTTAGTTCCTGTCAAAAAGATAATCCGCATTTATTTAGAGATAAAGGCTGGAAATCCGGTAATTCTTTGGTTTTCGTAGCTGGGTATGAATCGGATGGTGTGAATACTGTTGCAAAATGCTGGATAAATGATCAGGAACTAACGCTTCCTGCCGGAACAAATGGTGCTGTGGCAAATTCTATTTTTGTGGCAGATAATAATGTATATATAGCTGGTACAGATGGAGGCGCCGTTTATTGGAAAAACAATATAGAAAAAAAACTCGTAGGCATTTCGCCCGGCACCTCTGCTAATTCAATTTATGTATCAGGTGGTCATGTATATGTAGCTGGAATCGATGGCACCAGTGCAGTGTACTGGAAGGATGGTACAGAAATAATTCTTAATACTACGGATGCTTATGGTAATTCAGCATTTTCTGGTGCCAACTCAGTTTTTATATCAGGAAATGATATATATATTGCCGGTTTCCATGGTCCCAATGCCGTATACTGGAAGGATGGTGTAGAAGTATACCTTTCTAATTTAACTGTTAATGTACCCTACTTTGAGAGTCAACAAGCTAATTCAATTTATGTATCAGGCGGTAATGTATATGTAGTCGGAATTGAATATATTGTTGGCATAATCACGCCATTCGGAAAGTATTGGAAAAATGGAATTGACGAAACTGCAACCTTAAATCCTTCGAATGTTAATACTATAAGCAGCGCAACTTCTGTTTTTGTATCTGGCAATAATGTCTATATATCTGAAGTTGGGTTTAGTTTAGATCCTAATTTTCATCACTTTGCTGCATACTGGAATGAATGGTAATATAACAGTACTTTCAAGCAACGGCACACAATCATATACCAGTGACATTTATGTAAAAGGAAATGACGTATTTGTATCCGGAAGTGAAATTAGACAACAGCCAAATTTATGCTGTGTACTGGAAAAATGGTACAGAAGTAAACCTTACTGATGGTACAAAGTATGCTGTTGCAAATTCCATTTTCGCAAAGTAATCAATTCTTTTATTCCTACACTTCGGCTAGTTGTTGTCTGAATTAGGATTTGAAGGATTATGGGATTGAAGGATTTTACCAGTGATTGAGAAAAAACTCAATAAAGAATCCTATAAATCTTTAAATCCTACGAATCCTAGTTCGGACAATAAAATCCCTCAATCCTATAATCCTACAAATCCCAATTATTTTTTTGTAGCTTAGTATTGAACGAGCGGAATCATTGAATGGCCCAAGCATACTAAATATTTTCTGATGCCGATTGTCAAATTCACTTATGCGTTGGAGAAATTTTTTCCGGGAATTAAAGCAATCCCTGCCAAAGGGATGACGCTAAAGGAAATTTTGGATGAAGTGGAAGCAAAATACCCGAAGATTCAAAGCTATTTGCTGGATGACCAGGGCAAACTGAGGAACCATGTGAATATTTTCATTGATGGCAACATGATCAGCGACCGGGCCGGTTTGAGTGATGTCTTTTCGCCCACCAGTGAAATTTATATCATCCAGGCGCTCTCTGGCGGTTAATCTTAAAACTTCGATATGAAATCAACCATTCTTTTAGGCACGAGAAAAGGTTTTCTTGCATATCAATTGAAGAACGGTCGTTGGAAAGTAGAGAACCTTTCTTTCGAAGGAGAACCAGTCTCCATTGCATATGCGGATGCAAGATCAGGCACATGGTGGGCTGCACTTGATCACGGGCATTGGGGCGTAAAGCTGCACCGTTCAAAAGACAGGGGAAAAAATTGGGAAGAAGTAGCCTCTCCGGCCTATCCTGAAGGAGAAGAACTCAAAGACGGGGTGAAGGCAAGTACCCGTTATATCTGGTCAATAGCCGATGGAGGAAAGTCTTACCAATCGAGATTATGGATTGGCACCGATCCGGGCGGTTTGTTTGTGAGCGAAGATGCAGGGAATAGTTTTGAGCTGGTAAGGGCTTTATGGGATCACCCAAGCCGTAAGCAACTCTGGATGGGCGGCGGGAGGGATCAGCCGGGGATTCATTCTGTCGTGGTGGATCCACGAAAAGAAGAGCATATTTTCATTGGCATAAGCTGTGCGGGTGTTTTCGAGACAGAAGATGCTGGCAAGACCTGGATGGTTCGCAACAAAGGTCTTCGCGCACCATTTCTTCCCGACCCGTCATCGGATATTGGCCACGACCCACATATTCTGGTCGCAGCGCCTTCCAATCCGGATATATTATGGCAGCAAAACCATTGCGGCATCTTCCGTTCCATTGACGGCGCGAAAACCTGGGAGGATATAAGTGAACTGGAAGGTCCTGCACGCTTCGGTTTCGGGATTGCTGTGGCAGATGATAATCCGGATCAGGCCTGGGTCTGTCCTGCAAACAGTGATACCACACGCACAGCCATTAAAGGGGCACTTTGCATTTGCCGTACAGACGATGGAGGCAAAAACTGGAAGATTTTGCGCAAGGGATTGCCACAGGAAAATTGTTTTGATATCGTATACCGCCATGCATTGGCAAGCTCAGGCGATGCGGTTGCATTTGGGTCTACCACAGGTAATCTCTTTTTCTCGCCTGACAGGGGTGAAAACTGGCAAACACTAAATAACTATCTCCCGATGGTATATTCCCTTCAGTTTGCAGATTAATAAACAATGACAATCTGCCGGCTGAACTGTTTCCGGTTAAGCCTGGGAACTCTTGAGCCAGGGGACAAATCAAAAGAGGCTGCCTCCATTTTCTTTGGAGATAGCCTCTTTTTCATATTTTCAGTTAAGTCTTATTACGGGTCTGCTTTTCTCATCATCAAATCATAAGCAATGTCAAACCTTTCCTATATTTCACCTTTTTTTATTGTTTCAAGCTTAAAAGATTCAGTGTCATTTTATCTAAATAAACTTGGATTCGAACTGCGGTATATTGGCCCTGAAGACGATCCATTTTTTGCTATTGTGGGTCGCGATCAAATTTCTATTATGCTTAAGGAAATTGCTCCTGAAGTAAAACCGGTTCCCAATCATACCCGTCATGGATGGGCCCGCTGGGACGCTTATATTTCTGCTGCAGAACCCGACAGCTTGTTTGAGGAATATCGTTCAGGAGGTGTAGCGTTCCGCCAACCCATCCTGGATGACGAGGATGGGTTACGAGGATTTGAAGTTGCGGATGCCGATGGTTATGTTTTGTTTTTTGGAAGACCTAAATCATAACTATCGATTGCTCTCAATTGTGCCCATACCATTTGAAGTCCCAGCTAAGCCAAGAGCGGTTTTTGGAAATAGTCTGAACTTGGATTTGTGGGATTTCTGGGATTAATAGGATTATTTCCTTGAAGGTGCATTCTTGATCGTAAGCAAATTATTCAATCCTCCAATCCTATAAATCCCACAAATCCCCGCCTGACTTCGTGCAGGCTAGTTCAGGCTTCACTGATCGAATTTTGAGAAAGGTACCTTTGAGCAAGCCTAAGGTTCAGAATTCTTATACCAGGTGTGAATCAAGCATAAAAAACTAAAGCCCATTCAGGTAAGCTCCGCCCTGGTGCTTTTTTGTGACCTTCGTGTTCCAGGTTCATCGGGTTCCTACGAGGGCCAAGAGGACAAATCAACGTTTCAACCAATCAACCCTTCAACCAATCAACTCTCTCCCACATCGCGTTCAATTCTTTGTCAGCTTCAAATTATTGAATAGTTTTGATTGACATCTGTTTTCCCAATCCATCACTGAACCGCGACTTTTCTAATGCAAATTCCACTACTAATTATCAAACGATCGTTTTTGTTGCTGGTACTTGCTTCACTGATAAATAAATCCAGCGCACAATCAAAAATCCCATCTGCAGAGATACAAATAAAACTTGCGCTGCTTGCAGCACCTGAGGAGAAACGGGGAGGAGCAATGGTATATGGATATGATCAAAACGGGAAGCTGATCGTGCTTCGTAAAGGCACCAATGAAATGATTTGCCTGGCTGACAACCCGAAGCAAATAGGATTTTCAGCGGCATGTTATCACAAAGACCTGGAGCCATTCATGCAGCGGGGTCGCGATCTTCGGGCAATGGGAATGACAGAGGATAAAGCCACCCAAACACGTAATGAGGAAGCCAAATCGGGCAAGCTTAAGATGAATACTAAGCCTGCCATCTTGTATGTATTGAGTGCAAAAGATGAGGATTGCGATCTTGTCAATGGAACCATTAAGAATGGATATCTCCGTTATGTGATATACATACCTTACGCGACTTCTGAAAATACCGGCCTGCCTACATCGCCCTCGGCTCCGGGAATGCCCTGGATCATGTTCCCTGGCACACCGCGTGCACATATAATGATCACCCCACCCCCTCCCGCCAAACCATAAGTATTGGACAAAGGTCCTCTTCGTGGTTCTGGTCCCCGATAAGCAGATCCAGGTTGGAGCGCTTGTTTTTCACAGCCAAGGAACAGTGTGGATGAACAAGACTTTTCTGAAAAATCCCCAAATGAAGTACCTTTTAAGGAGGCAAACAGGACCGTTCATCTACTCCCCAATCAGAAACCCAACCAACCAATATGGAAGTCCATCATCAGAGTCATACTCCCCGAAAAAACTGGAGACACTATCTGTTTGAATTCCTCATGCTATTCCTGGCCGTTTTCTTTGGCTTTCTTGCTCAATGGCAACTCGAACGCACCATTGAACACGAACGGGAAAATCAATTTATGCATTCTATGGCAGAAGATTTGAAAAGGGATACAGCACAGTTGAGTCGTTACTTCCATTTTAACCAAAGCATGTTGAAGTACTGCGATTCAGTACGGCTTTGCATTGCAACCACTGATATTTTTAAGCATTCGAACAGTTTTTTTGATTATACCAGGAAGCTGGCGCAGTACATGCGGTACTACCCAACAGACAGAACGATTCAACAGTTGAAAAATGCCGGCACGATGCGGTTAATACGAAAATGGGATGTTTCTAATTCCATAACAGACTACGACAGCAAAACAAAATTATTGACAGAAATCGACCAGGAGTTGAACGGTCAGATCAATAAGTACCGGGAATACCTTATTGAATTTTTAGATCTTTCTTCTTATGATAAGTTAAACCTCGCAGGTTCTTTTATGGATGAAAATATACGGACAGCCGGAAATCCAGGTTATATAACCATTGATCCTCAAAAAGCAAAAATGATTTATAACCAGGCCTTCACTCTAAAAATGTTTATCTCAGGCGCTGAAAGATCGGCTGAAGGTGTAAACGAAGATGCAAGACGACTTCTTGAATTAATACAAAATGAATATGACATCAATAAATAAGTAGCAAGAAAAATATCTCAACCCACTGGATCGAAAACAGTACTGTGTTCTGTTTTTCATAGAAACTAAGCAACTATGCCTTACGTAGAAAAAATAAAACTGCTATTCGAAGAAATTAAAAAAGGCCATTTTGGCGTCAAGGATGAGTTTTTTGAAACCATCTGGGTAAATCTTACAACGCTGGCACACCGGGTTGAGGCGAAACCTTTGCTCGATCCAATATATGATTGGGCAAATGCACATGCCACGGAACAGAGAGAGTTTTTTGAATTAACCAATCTGACCCGGGGCTCTATCGAGTTTCTTGCAGATAATTTTGATAACGGAATGAAATTTCTCAACCTAGCGCATGCATCATTTTCTGATCGGAAAGATGAAGATGGTGTTGCTGCAAGTTCCATTATCATCGGCTTTATTCACCGCTCAACGGGAGAAATGGATCTTGCACTTGAGTATGGGCTGAAGGGTATGGAGCAACTTGCCCACTCTGGAAAGTATAAGATGTTCCGGATCATAGGCTGTTACTTTATTGGAGGCATTTATGCGGATACCGGAGATTTGGATGAAGCGCTTCGCTTGTTCCAAAGCGGTCTAAAGGTAGATTATCCCCCGGGGCTTGAGAATATGAGTGCAAGACTCATCAACGGCATTGCTGGAGTTCACATGAAACGCAAGAACTTCGGTCTTGCACTGGAACACTATCAGAAAGCACTGGACTTATGCGAAACGACCACTGAATACACTTTCAGGGCACGTGGACTGACCGACCTTGGCGAATACTATTGTGAAATGGGTAACTACCAGGAAGCGATGCGCTACAATCAGGAAGCACTTGCCATAAGACAGGAAATGAAAATATTGAATGGTGCCGTTACCAATCTCATGAACCTGGGCCATATTTATAACAAGCAGGGGAACTACAACGAAGCAATAGCCGTCTTAATGCAGGCACTAAAACAGGCTGAAGAAATAGGGGTAATGATCAAGAAATATCAGATACACCATTTATTATCTGAGATATTCATCGGCATGGGCAACTTATCCGAGGGACTGGCACATCACAAGGCATTTCATGAAATTAAGGAAGTAGTGAACCATGAGGACATGGAACGTAAAGTAAAAAACCAGGTTCGGCTTTTTCAGGCAGACCAGACCAAAAAAGAAAATGCCATTATAAATGCTCAAAAGAAAGAAATTGAAAAGAAAAACATGGAACTGCAGGAAACCATCAATGAACTTACACTGGAGAGGATAAGCAGAAAAGCAAAGGCATTGACATTTGGCATAGGCGTTGTCCTGTTCATTTTTCAGGATCGGATACTCGGATTTGCTTTAGATCTTTTTGCGAGCGATAATTATTTTCTTTCTCTTTTAATAAAAATGGGAATTATATTTTCGCTAAGCCCAATCAACAGAACAATTGAACATTATTTATTAAAGAAAGTGATTAAAATACACAAACCGCAAATGGTCCTGAGTGAATAATTACTGTTGACTATTGTCAGCAGTGGAACATGTAGAAGTTTCACTTGGCATAAAGATTCGGAGATGCCAGGATAAAAAATCATGTTTTACTTTTTCGAATCCCTTCCCTGATTGTTAGTCTATCTGTTTTAAGTAATAGACATAGTTTCGGATGTATAAGGTATCATACGGAATCCGGGTGAGTACTTTGATCGTACCCTTGAGATAGTATGAACTGTCTGGTTCAGCAACATACACTTCAGGTATCGTGTCTATTCCCTGAAAGTCAGCCCTGCGACAAAAGAATGCATCTGACCAGGTCGTTGTATCACGACCCAATTTAACCTGCCAGTGTTGAATGACGACACTATTCTTCAGGCATGACATAAATGAAACAGCGATGGCAAGCACCAGGAGTTGTTTCATGAAAAATGGATTTGCTAAAAAATGCACAAAAACAGGGCCATTGACAAGCTTGTTTTGGAATTAAAGCCTCTCTGGGCTCAATTTGTTTATATGTGGATAATAAGTTTAGGTTTGGCATCCAATCAATGTGCCATCGGTTGGTCCGTTCGGGTCAGCTTGGGTCTCTTCTGGTACCGGCGTTCCCGTCATTGGAGCCAGCTTCCGCTCTAGGCCCCGTAAATTTGCTCCACAAAGCCAAAGTCCACGGGACCCTGTAGGTCCATCGGATCCGCTGGGAAGCGCCTTTGCGCAAACCTTCTAAAATCATTTATGAATATTATTGCTGATAACTATAACGAAAGCCTCTCTACCTGTTATGTTCTGGATCTGAGGAATTCTACATCAGTTACAAGGGAAATTAGTTTGAGCGATAACCATAACAAAAGAAAGGATTCCGAAAGATTAAAAATTCACGCCGGCTTCCTGATGGAAATAAATGAATTTGTCATTAATAAGTTAAATCAATTGAAGCATAAAAGCTATTATTACAATGACACAGGTGATGGGCATCTGTGCTTGTTTTGGGACAAAACACATGCATGGACTGCCCTAAAAATTGCCTGCGGCCTTGCCGAATTCTTAAGAAAAAGGTTAGCGAATTATAATGAGAGTCAACTCAAGAAATGGTCTAATGAAATTGATCAAAAATTGAAATTAGGTTTTGGAATAGGCATGCATACAGGAGGCAGTTTAATTTGTTATAATGAAACGATCAAAAGGCAATTTGCTTTCGGAATCGTTACTAATTCAGCTTCTCGGGTTGAATCTTACACAAAACAATTCGCGGACTTACCTTTCCTGTTTACAAAAAATTTTAATACCCATCTTCACAAACAACTCGCATTTGATGCCGTGAGGCGTAAAATCCGGGAATCAAAACTTCAAAAGGTTAAGGAAGTGACTCACTATAAGGTTGATATTAAGGACAGCAAATCCAGGGGGCATTTGCTCTACACTATAGGCAGTCAGGATTGGGAACTTTTTGCTAAGTAATGATTGCTTCGCACAATATGAATCTTTCAATTCTCTAATCCCAAAATCCTGGCTCGTATGCTGGTCGCAGACACCCTAAATGCTCAATTTGAAGGAAATAAAAGAATAAAGTCTGCAAACTCACCTTCTTTGGTCTCCACCTTTAGTTCGCCACCATGTGCTTTAATAATATCATAGCTAAGAGATAATCCCAATCCTGTTCCCTGTCCTGTAGGCTTTGTAGTAAAGAATGGCTGGAATATTTTGTCAACTATTTTTTGCGAAATGCCATTGCCATTGTCCTTTATTCTGATTTCGATCTTACTTCCTATCCTCTTGATGCTTACCGAAACTGTTGGAGAGTAGCCTTCAGGTTGAAGTTTCTTCTTTTCCAAAACGGAATAGAATGCATTGTTATACAAGTTGAAGAGGACCCGTCCAATATCCTGCGGGATGACATTTAATTTACCAATTCCAGGATCAAATTCAGTATTCAATGTTGCGCTAAACGTTTTGTCCTTGGCCCTCAGGCCCTGATAGGATAGTCGCATGTATTCTTCTGCCAAAACGTTAATATCAGTTGGTTCCCGTTGGCCTGAGCTTGACTGAACATGTTGCAGCATACCTTTTACGATTGCATCTGCACGCTTGCCATGATGGATAATTTTTTCTTCATTTGCTATGACATTATTGGCTATGGATTTTATTTCATCCTCATTTCCTTTCTCAATTTCATCCTTCATTTCAACCAACAGCTCCTTATTTACCTCAGAAAAGTTATTCATAAAATTCAGCGGGTTTTGTATCTCATGAGCAATGCCTGCTGTGAGTTCTCCAAGAGAAGCCATTTTCTCTGATTGGATAAGCTGTGCCTGGGTTGACTTGAGATCCGCTAGAGCAAGTTCTGCCTTGGCTTTTTGAATTTCAGTAGCTTGCCGCTGTTTTTCCAATTGCAAATATGCTTTTTGCTTTTGCCTGTTATTTCGAAACAAAATAAAAGCGATTAACAAAAAAACGGCCAATGCGACCAATAAAACATAGAATCTGAGTTGGTCTCTGTACTTTTGTTGGGTCACTTCCATTTCCTTTTTGCGCTGCTCTTCTGTATATTCGACGGCTTGAAATTTCCTGATTCTGGTTTGGCTAAATATGCTGTCATTGGCTGCGATCATCAGCGACATATATTTTACTACACTATCTGGTTTTTTGCGTGATTCGTACAATTGAACGATCAATTTTGCCGCATCCAGTTCGTAGTGCGGAAAATTGTTTTGATGGCTGATATGATAGGCAAGCGATGCATAATGCATGCTTGAATCCGTTTCCCCCTCATGTAAGAAAAATCTTGAATAACTGATATATAGCCTCATCAAAAAATACGCATTAGCGTATCTAGGATGATGAAAGTAACTTCTGATTCCTTCAACATAATAGTTTCTGGCGAGTTTTTTATTTCCCAATGACTCATGCACTAAGCCAAGTACGGCATATATAACTGGCCAGGCTCTCTTCCCATCGGTCGGAAGGTAGTCCCACAAGTACCACATGGCTGAATCCGGATCTCTTATTCCAGTAGTTGATTGAGCAAGATTTATTAAGGACCCGGCAACCCATAAGGCCGAATCGGGTTTTTTCAAGCCCAGGTAAGACATAGCCATTGACCCATTACCTATTATAAGACCAATTTGGGATTCTCCAGACGCAGCTTGCAAATGTGTGGCTAGATTTTGCTGTACAATCGATTCGGCATTATCGCCGATTAGTCTGTAAACATATCCCACGAGCATATGCGCTTTTGCCATTGATTGCAGGCGTCGATTCGGCAATTGATCGGCCATTCGCAATGCATTCAATGCAGTCTCCAGGGTCTTAGTATAGTCGCCCATTATGTTATATCCAAAATAGATGCTCACATAGGTTGCGAATTGTCCATACGGGTAGTTCGATTCATTTGAGAGCTTCATTGCCTTCCTCGCATATTCAATTGCACTGTCAATTTGATGGTAACAATATAAGTCGGCAATATTGTCCATGAGCATCACCCTGGTGGTGTCATCCTTTGCGATTGCAAGCTCTTCCTTTAGGGAATCTATAATGGTTTCCTGTCCTTTGGCAATAGCAAGAATAAATAATAGCAGTATAGTATGCAAGACTTTCATACAGGATGAATTTATCTGACTTGTTGCATAGGGAGAATGATAACAAACTATGCAATCTCATTTTCTACTCTTTCCACCAGCACGGATCAGCTATGTTCTTTTAAAATGATGTCATAGGTCAGTGATATTCCCTTCCTTGGATTTGTCAATTCCCGATATTAGGGTCCACACACCAACAAAAGATATATCGTTCTTGGAAGAAGGTGACTTTGTTTCGATTTGCTATTGCAGCCTGAATTTAATTATGCCAATGGCCAGAAAAAGATTGTGAATTAATGTTTCATTCATGCTAATATCTTATCACTTTTCCCTGGAATTTGTAAAAGCTGGAAAACACTATCCGCGAATGGTCCGGAAATAAGAGGAGGATACAGGCCTTACAACTTCTCAGGGAAAACAGAAAACTTGCAAGTGCAGCCCTTCAATGCAGGTTGAATGAAAGTCTAATTTTCTTCAGATAAGATCTGCTAAATCATGATTTATAAATGAGAGAAAATCTAAGCAAGCGTTGCTATATCTATCACGAACCTGTATTTTACGTCGCTTTTCTCCATTCTTTCATATGCCTTCTCGATATCTTTTATATCTATAAGTTCAATATCGGCGGTAATATTGCGGGCTGCGCAGAAATCCAGCATTTCCTGCGTTTCGGCAATACCTCCAATCAAAGACCCGGCGAGGGCTTTGCCTTGAAAGATCAGGTTCGCGGCCGGTATTTGTGCTGGGCTGTGAGGCATCCCTACGCAAACCATCGTTCCCCTTGTCTTAAGGAAAGAAAGGTAAAGGTTATAATCATGGTCTACGGGCAGTGTATTCAAGACAAAATCAAAATAGTTCTGCACGGTCTTTACCTGCTCTTTGTCTTTTGTGATGATAAATTTATGTGCACCTAACCTTTCCGAATCCCCTTTTTTGGAAGGAGAGGTGCTAAGAACTGTTACTTCCGCACCCATCGCCACAGCGAATTTTACGCCCATATGGCCAAGTCCTCCCAGTCCAACAACCGCTACTTTCTGACCCTTACGGACATTCCACCTGCGAAGGGGTGAATAGGTAGTGATTCCTGCACAAAGCAATGGAGCTACTTTCTCCAGTGGCAGATGATTTGCCACCCTCAATACAAAATCTTCATTGCATACAATCTGGTCGGAATATCCTCCATGAATAATACCATCACCATGTTTTTCCGGTGTGAAATAAGTGAAGCTGGGACCATCCAGGCAATATTGCTCAAGGTCCTGTTTGCAGTTCTCGCATTCTTTGCAGGAGTCAACAAGGAAACCAATCCCGACCGTATCTCCGACTTTGTGTTTCGTAACCTGGTCACCTACTTCTTTTACAATTCCGACAATCTCATGTCCGGGAACCAGCGGGAAAGTTGACATTCCAAAATCGTTGCGCACAAAATGGAGGTCTCCATGACAGACGCCACAATATTTTATTTCGACAAGAACATCATTCGGTCTGGGAAGTCTTCTGGTGAAATTCCATGGAACAAGTTTCTCTGATGCGGCCAAAGCAGCATAGGCTTTTGAAGGAAGCCGAATGGAAGTTATGCTGGCGGTAGAAGTTTCTTGATTTTGGGACATAACGCAGAAATTTAGAAGTGAAAAAATGGAGTCTATTCGACAAACAAGAAAAATAGGAAAATGTAAAAGGTGTTAATCTTGTGGATACTGAAGGTATCAAATTAAAGCGAAAGAAGTCTTTTGAAAGAGGGTAGGAGTAATAACAGCTCCCTTTATCTTCTACTCGCGAGTCCCCGCTGGCTCCATTGATCTGCATTCTTGTTGTCATATCCATCCGGCGAAGGTGAAGAAATCTGGAATTAAATATTGTCTGAACCAGCCTGCCCTGGCTACCGGCGTGCAAGTGCCAGGCAGGTTCGTACAATCACATATTTTCAAGTCTCCGGTTTGCACGAAGGAGGATAAGCGGGAGCTCCAATTCTAATTGGTTGCAGCCCGTTATTTCTAATTTGTATAATTTTAGTGATTGAAATCAAAGATCTAATTATACCATGGGTAAATTTTCTGAAAAAATTTCCACCGCACATCAGGAATTCATCAGCAAACAACACCTTTTTTTTGTGGGCACAGCGCCGATCAGTGCCCAAGGCAGGATAAATGTATCTCCCAAAGGGTTGAATTGTTTTAGGGTTTTGAATGAAAGCAAAGTGGCCTACATGGACCTCATCAGTTCGGGAAATGAAACTTCGGCGCATACATTAGAAAATGGCCGTATCACCATCATGTTTTGTTCCTTTGATGAAAAACCCAATATTCTAAGATTGTACGGGAAGGGATATTCTGTGTTGCCAGGCACGAAAGAATGGGAAACATTTGCTCCATTCTTTGAAGTTTATCCAAGTACGCGGCAAATTATTGTAGCGGAAATTGATTTAGTGCAGACTTCCTGTGGATTCGGAGTACCACTATATGATTTCAAAGCCCATCGGGATTTGCATTTCGAATGGGCCGAAACGAAAGGACAAAAAGGTCTTGAAGAATATGTGGAAGCCAATAATTTGAAAAGCCTTGACGGGCTGCCTACTGCGATCAGTCTGAAAAGAAAATAGAGCTCGCCCACCTGGGCCTGGCATTCCTCAAGCAGGTGTCTGAATTACGCCTGAACGGCCGGCAGTCATTATTTTGACAATATGAATCTTTCAATTCTCTAATCCCCAAAATCTCAGCTTGGCAGCTGTTCGCAGACTTTCCATGAGGGCAGGGTCAGTCAATCATTGTATTTCCAAGTCCCCCTTTGCACAAAAGAGGACCGGAAGAGCCCAGGACAAGCATTTATAATTTACAATAAACGTTTTAAAGCATAAATTAGAGTGTCATTGTATAAATAAAAAAGAATTCAATGACCCAGGCCCGCCAGCTCGCCGCCATAATGTTCACCGATATAGTCGGTTACACCACCATGATGCAGGCCAATGAGCAAAAGGCTGTGGCGGTAATTAAACATTATAACTCCACACTTGAAAAATTTGTGGCCCAGTTTAATGGCCAGGTAGTAAATTATTATGGAGACGGCAGTCTTTGTATTTTTCAGAGCGCCACCGATGCGGCCAATTGTTCGCTGGAACTTCAAAAAGAATTGAAGACAGATCCGGGTGTGCCGTTGCGTATCGGATTACACATCGGTGAGGTTTTTTTCGAGAATGGAAAAGCACTGGGCGATGGAGTCAATGTGGCTTCAAGGGTCCAGTCACTTGGCCAGGAAAATACGATCCTCGTTTCAGCTGAGTTTTATGATAAGATAAAAAACAACTCCTCATTTTCTACGATCTCGCTGGGTCATTTCGATTTTAAAAATGTTGCCAAACCTTTGGAAGTATTTGCACTAAGCAATGAAGGATTATTTGTTCCGCGGCGGCGCAAGATGGAAGGGAAACTCAAGAAAAAATCCGGGAAAAGACGCATCATTACTGCAATATCGTTGATCATTCTTTTTTGTACAGCCGTTTTTTTAGTTTACAAAACATTCTTTACCGGGAAAGCTGAATCGGGATCAAATGATCAATCCATTGCTGTACTCCCCTTTGTGGATATGAGTCCTTCCAAAGACCAGGAATACTTCAGTGATGGCATGAGTGAAGAATTATTAAACCTTTTATCAAAAATTCAGGGTTTAAAAGTGACCTCACGTACTTCATCCTTTTCATTTAAAGGGAAGAGACATGGATGTCCGGAAGATTGGCGGGGATCTGGGTGTTGCTAATATACTGGAAGGCAGTGTTCGGAAATCTGGTAATACTATTCGGATTACTGCGCAGTTGATCGAAGTAATGAATGGAACCCATCTTTGGTCTGAAACGTATGACCGGGAAATGAAGGATGTATTTGCTCTCCAGGATGAAATTTCAAAGATGATTGTTGACATCTTAAAGATCAAACTGACCAGCAAACAAGCAAATCAGTTTGCGGGCAGTTTCACAACAAACCCTGAGGCCCATGAGGACTATCTGAAAGGTCGCTATCATTGGAACACTAGGACAGATGAAGGCATAAAAAAAGCCATCGGATATTTTGAAGATGCAATAAAGAAAGATTCAAATTATGCAGCAGCATATTCCGGATTGGCAGACACATATCTCACGCTCTACGATTATGGGTTAATGTCGATTGATGAATCAACATTAAAAGCAAAAGATGCGGCTCAGCGGGCTTTAAAGAACAATGATCATCTTGCTGAGGCATATAATTCTCTAGCCCACATCGACCTGCATGAGTGGAAGTGGAAATCTGCGGAAGAAGGTTTCCGGCGGGCCCTTGAATTAGATCAGGGCTATGTACTTGCTCACCATTGGTATGCCCTCTGCCTGACAGCAATAGGAAAAGCAAATGAAGCGGTAAATGAGATGGAGAAAGCAAGGGAGCTTGATCCACTTTCGACAAGGATAAATGCTGATCTCGGGATGGCTTATCTTGCTGCGGGAAGATATGATGACGCAATCGGTCAGGAGCAAAAAACGATGGAACTGAATCCAAAGGCAGCTGTCACCTTCTGGATACGCGGCATGGCATACCAGCAAAAAAAAATGTTTGAGCAATCGATCAAAGATTACCGGCATGCATTAGAACTTTCACCCGGCGATCCAAATTTTCTCGCTGCTCTTGGACATGTTTATGCATCAAGTGGAAATACTTCAGCGGCACATAAAATTCTTGACACTTTATTTGCTGTGAACAAACAGGAACCTGTATCTCCATTTTTTATCGCTCTTGTTTATGCAGGGCTTAATGATAAAGAAAAGGCTTTGGACTGGCTGGAAAATTCTTATAAGGAAAAATCCGGTTCGGTACGATATCTTAAGATGGAACCACGTTTGCAGAACCTGCGCAATGATCCACGTTATGCTGCACTCATGAAAAAAATCGGATTGGAATGATGATTGGTCCTGCAATATCTTGTCGTTTTTGACATCTGCCAGTTCCTTAAATGGCCCTCTTTTATTTACTGTATTTTTGAGTCCCCGGTTTGTACAAACTAAGATCAGAGGAGGGATGCGTTGAATGGAAATTATTTAGTATAAGAATTCTCCCGATGAACCCATCCCAAGCAAAATTAATCTACTCGTTTGTCAGGAATATTGAGAAGGCATTTGCTTCTCCTTTTGAGCCATCGGAAAGATAATATGGAGCCCCGTTTTTCCAATACATGGCAACATCGCCTCTGGCTCCACTCGCTTCAAATCCTGCAACGAAGACATCATTGCCTGAAACGGCGATTGATGTGGCACGCGCAGCTTTAGTGCCATCGGTAAGTTCTACTGGGATGCCATTTTTCCAGTATTTCGCTACATAAGATATGCCATTGGATTCGTTGCCAGCCACGTAAATATCATTGCCTGAAACAGCGATCGACTCTGCACGGGCAAAATTTGAACCGTCGGTAAGTTGAACAGGGATCCCGTTTTTCCAATAGACAGCCCGGATATCCGCAGAAAATTGCAAAAAGCGATCTGAATTGCCAGCCACGTAAACATCATTTCCTATAACGGCTATAGAGCTGGCAGAAGTAACTCTTGTCCCATCAGTAAGTGTAGCCGGAACGCCATTTTTCCAGTATTTGGCAACGTTATTACTATCTCCCATTTCGTATCCTGCTATATATATATCGCCCCCGGAAAATGCGATTGACGTGGCGTAAGCATTTCTTGTCCCGTCTGTGAGATTCACCGGGATGCCATTTTTCCAGTATTTTGCTGTAAATGGTGTTCCAGTATTGCCGCCCTCATATCCGCACACATATACATCAGCCCCTAAAACACCTATTGCCGTTGCATCTGCACCCTGCGAACCATCAGTAAGTATCTCAGGGGTCCCATTCTTCCAATATTTCGCAATTGTAGAGGATCCCTGAAATGCAAACCCTGCCATATAAACATCATGATTAGAAACAAAGATGGCGTTACCAAAACTGGAACTTGAACCGTCTGTGATATTCTCCAGGACGCCATTTTTCCAGTATTTTGGCCCTGAAAAATTTCCATCACTGCCAGATCCTCCAACATAAACATTCAAAGGTGAAGAAAAATTACCGCTTTTCTGACATGAGTAAATGCAGGTTATGGTCAGTAATGTTAATGGAAGAAAATATTGTTTCATATTCCAAAAGTTTTGGATAGCAGATCACTATGCTGATAGAATGTTCCTGGAATCAGTATTAAGAATGAATTTTTCGCTCTGCTAAGGTCTAATTAAGTTACAAAATAATATGTTGTTGTGGTCAGCTCATTTCCTGCCCCTTCTACCACAAGCTAAGCGGAGGGTGAGCAATGTGGAAAGTACAATTCTCAATGCCATTCGCTAAACTTGCGCCAGAAAGTGGTTTTGACGTAACTTTATATCCATCATGCTAAGGGGACAAAAAAGGAAGCATCGCCTATCGCCTCCCTCAAGAACTAAATCTCCCAACCTTACGCCGGTTCATTTTGGTTTGACTCTGAAGAATCCATCTAAGGGATGAAAATAAGATGATAGAAATAACAAAACGGCTGAAAAATGAAATATGCGGAAGCTATTAGAATGAGGGAAGAAAATCTAAGAAAATTATTGGATAAACCGTTTGATAAAAATCATCCTGGATGGCTCATAAAAGACGTCATCATTAGTAATAAGATGGATGTTTCTAATATTTATAAAAAAATGTACAAGGATAAAATGAGCAACGATTTGGCACTGGATTCATTTAAAATAAAACCGGATGAATATGAAGTGTATGTTATTTCTCATCAATGGCCGTCTGGCAGCGTGGATTTGCTTTTTGAAGAAGTTAATGATTATCTAATGGCAAAATCATTTTAATGCTCACCTACACTAGCGTAAGCGTGTCTGACGGGCATATGTAGTGGATTTCAAATTAATGCTATAATAAAGAATTCATGTACTTCCAGATTTCTCCCCCGGCTGAGCCGGGATCCCTGCCCGCCGGCAGGCAGGGAAATGACAAAAAAGGCGGTAGTCCTTCTCCAAGCCCTTCTCCAAACCTGCGCCAGCGAGTGTTTACAAACAAAAAATTATACCTATCCCCACAATCCCAAACATCCCACAAATCCCAGTTCAGACAAAATCAAAATTCTCTGTAATGCGTGTGCCGTCTTTTTTAAAGGCATCCACATATATTTTAATTCTCTCCTTTGCCGAAGCAAGATTCAAATTGTCAAGATTCATATTAAGCAGGTCAATAAACCAGGGAAATTTATCCTTGCTGTGAATGTAAGTGTTGACAATTTCTTTAGAGATGGGTAGAGTAGTCGTTTTGGAAGAATCAAATACATCTCTGTTATTTGCCCTTACTAATTTTTCATACTCCTCCTGTAATAGTTTCTCAAACAGGTCGATAGAAAACACATCACCCCCTTTAGTGCCGGTTTGCTCATCTTCTTCGCTCAAAATAGCCCCTTTGTGAACCCATTCCCAAAGAATGCTTAACCTGATCTCACCCGTTGCCATATCTTCCATCAGGTACAAAATATCATCATTTCCAAAAAAGTCGGCGGGTTTTAATGCTGCAGCCTGCATACCCTGCTCAAATGCATTACCATATTGCAATGCAACACTTAATAAATTTCTTGCCCCTCGAATGGTGGTTGGTCCTTTTTCAATTAAGATCAGATCGTCTGCATCCCGCTGCGTATATGTAAGTCGGGAAAATTTTCTTCCTAATTGATTTGCTTCTCCAACCTTTTCCCATACAGGACGCACGATGTGGACCATTTTCCAATGTGCCACCCATTTTCCGCTTGCACCTTCGCGTTGTTCACGTTCGGCACCGGCAACCGCTTTTTTCATACTTGCTTGTACTCCTTCTTCTGATCCAACCGGGATATTTGGTTCCATTCCGCCTTGCCATAGGGCAAAATTGCCATGGATATCGGGCGAATTCACTGCACATCTTACACGGTGCTCATAATTTCGCATATACCCGTACGTCATGGTGATGGTTTCGATATCAGGATTGATAAAACTTTTATCCCAGGCCATGGCATCGGAAACACTATTGATATAATCCCAGCGGCCGGTGTTATAACCCACAAAGTGTTTTCCCAGGGCAGCTCTTATCTCCATTAACTGGTATGTGGCTTCCAATTGTTCAACCAAGACGTACACTTTTATGCTCCCGATTTCCAGATCGAGATGAACTTCAAGTGCCGAGAGCATCTCATTCCACAATGCTGCTTCTCCCGCTGTTTGGATTTTAGGGAGATACAAGACAATGGAAGAACCTGATTTTCGCAATTCCTGGTAATTATTTACCACATACAAAGTCATATCCACAATACTGGCTGCCATCCCAATTCCATCGGCAGTGCGGATGTGGCGGTCATCGAGATGAAGACCCCGGGCCCTGAAAAGTATGGTAGTAAAATCTAATTGTTTCTTCCAATCAATAACAATATCATGGCCAAAAAATCCCGACGACCATTTATTCATTTCTGCCGCCACAACCTCTGCAGCTTTCAAAAACACGGGATCTTTCCTGATGGCCAGCTTTAAATTACGCTGGTTATCGAGTGACATCGTTTTGATTTGTCCCAATGCATCCTCCCCATCAAACATCCACCCATCCGCGCCGGAAAGCAATGCATATGCCACATTTCGGATACTGCTTTCCAGGGCAGCATTCGGTTTTGCCGCCGGGCCGGTGCCCTGAATCCATTGCCTTTGTAAATCTGCAGGAATGGACGGCTCCTTCGAATTTACCATCTCTTGCATCCTGCACTTTGATCTTTGTGCGGGGAATAAAACTTTCGGGATCCAAAAAAGTAATTCTCGTTTTATGCTTTTGACGCACGGCCCTTCTTTCTATTCTTGCCATCATGGCTTCTTTCACTTCTTTATTGAAATGCGCAAGTACAGAAAGGGCCTCGAGCGCTTCCGGAGTATAAACATCAGGATATGCTTCCTGAATATTTGCGTGGAAAATCAACTTATTACTCATAGATATTGTCCAAAATGCCATTTTTGAAAAAACTGCAGGCTATTTCATTATAAAAACAGTCATAGATAAGGGTCCATGAGCGCCCAATACGAGCGCCTGCTCAATATCTGCTGTTTTCGAAGGGCCGCTGATAAAGGCTCCGAAATCATAATCGCCTGCCCCAATTTTTTCATAGGCTTCATGCAAAGTGGGAATTATAGTCTCGGCATATACAATGACAGCAAGATGCTGGCAGATATATGGAATGATGCGCTGTCCCATCAGATCTTCTGTAAGCCATACGGCCCCATTTTCCGCAACGGAAAAATGCCCTTTTATAATGGCCAGTTCAATATCATTATAGGAATGAGGATCTGCTGCAGGGGATATCAGTTCATAACTGTCGCTCAGTTCCGGAATCGTGGTGACGATGCGTTTTGCAGCATCGAAATGTTGTGTGATTGTGGATTTAACAGCGGCAATATCCTCTACAAAAAATGAGCTGCCTCCAATCGATTTAAATACTTCCATGTATTTTTGAATGAGATCCTTTTTTTCTCCTCCAAACATACTTATATCCGGCAAAGCGGTGCGCGCTGGTTGATTATTCAGAACGGCCTCTAATATTTTTTCCCGTGTCCCCATGCTATCGGTTTAATTAATTATATGACTTTGTAAAACAAGGAATCAACTTAGCCATCATGATTGCTTTTTGGATTCATTTTTAATAAACCACTCCCCGAAAGATTCTTTGGGTCCTTCCGGCATATCCCTTTGTTTGTACCAGGGATTGAATTTATTGTTTACAACAAATGGGATATTATGCAAGAACCAACGGCCGGCTTTACCGGCCGTCGTAAATTTTCCCGGCGATGATAAGGTCCATGCCATTGTTTTCATACCCAATGCCTTTGTGTTCGCTGCATATCCTTCTTTCACGATCACCTGTCGCCATTTGTATAATTGCTGATGAATATCAATTTTTACAGGACAAACATTGGAACATGATCCGCAAAGCGTTGATGCAAAGGGGAGATCTGCATGCTTTTTCATGTCCAGGTTGGGAGCCAAAATCGCTCCGATGGGACCTGAAATGGTATTGTGATAGCTCAGGCCGCCACTCTTTCTGTAAACGGGACAGGTATTCATACACCCACCGCATTTGATGCATTTTAATGAGTCCCTGAAATCCGGGCGACCCAATTGTCGTGTTCGTCCGGCATCCACTAAGATCAAATGCATCTCCTGGCCCTTGCGGGGTTTTTTATAATGGCTGGAATAAATAGTAATGGGCTGCCCTGTGGCCGTTCTGGCCAGCAATCGTAAAAAAATTCCAAGATGTCTTTTTTGAGGGATTATTTTTTCAAGGCCCATTGAAGCGATCTGCACTTCGGACAAATGTGCTCCCATATCTGCATTGCCTTCATTGGTGCATACAATATATTCACCTGTCTCCGCCACTGCAAAATTTACTCCTGTAAGCGCTCCACGTCTGGTAAGAAAAATATTCCGTAGATGTTTTCGCGCAACCCTTGTCAATAGCGTGGGATCTGATAACCCTTTTTCGGTTCCAAGGTGTTCATGAAATAATTCCCCGATCTCTTCTTTTCTTTTATGGATGCACGGAAGTACAATATGACTTGGGGGCTCATTGTCGATCTGTTGAATATATTCTCCAAGATCAGAATTGATCACTTCTATTCCGCGCTCTTCCAGGTATTCATTCAAATGGCATTCTTCGGTAAGCATGGACTTGCTCTTCACCATCTGGTTGATTTCTTTTGCCTTCAAAATGGAATAGACAATTTCATTGTGCTCTTCGGCATTGTCGGCCCAATGTACAATGACACCATTTTTTTTAAGATTGGCTTCAAATTGCAGTAGGTATTCATGCAGATTTGAAATCACATTACTTTTGATCATGGATGCAGCTTCACGAAGTGCTTCCCATTCAGGTATTTGCTTTGCCGCGATGTCGCGCTTTTCTCTGATATACCAAAGCGCACCGTCATGCCAGTCAACCCGTTCCTCATCTTTAATAAATGCTGCTGCTAACGCGGCATGGTCCTTTGTTTCCGTCTGGCTCATATGGTAGCATTTAAGATTTCAGCTATATGAATGACCTTGACCGGACTCTTACTTCTATGCAGAATTCCTTCAAGATGCATTAGACAGGAGAGGTCGGAAGAAGTGATAAACTCTGCCCCATGTTTTGAATGATCGGTGATCCTGTCTTTTCCCATTTTTACAGAAACAGCTTCTTCCGAAATACAAAAAACACCGCCAAAGCCACAGCATTCATCCTGCCGGTCCAAAGGAATTTGTTCTAACCCCTTTACCATATTTAATAAGTATTGTGGCTTGGAAAATGCCGGGGCATTAAGTTCACTCATTTGTGATAGGTGGAGTCCCCGCAAACCATGACAACTGTGATGCAGACCCACTTTATGAGGAAAGACAGCATCCAGTTTTTCAATTTTCAGAATATCCGTTAAGAACTCAACCAGTTCAAACACTTTTGTGCGGATGGAGGCAGCCTGCGCTTCATTTGTATCGGAATGAAGATGCTCTTTGATATGCAGAATGCAACTGGCCGAAGGCCCCACGATATAATCAAAAGCCGAAAAGTTTTCGATAAAATGATCATTGCATTCTTTTGATAGGTATTCGAAACCCGAATTGGCCATCGGTTGACCACAGCAGGTTTGTTTAACAGGATAAACAACGTCGACTTCCGATTTTTGCAATAATTCCAAAGTTGCTTTTGCAGCACTTGGATAAAACTGGTTGACATAACAGGGTATGAAAAGTCCGACTCTCATCTTTTCATTTATATATGAATATCCTTACTAAACAAATCCTGATATAGTATTTCAAGATTTATTGGAATTTACAATTTTTTTTCTCTTCAATCGGAAGATTGTTAAGCCAAGAACAAGCAGTACGCCAGCCAGCACAAACAGATAAATATATTTCTTAGAAAAATCCGTGGGTAATAAAGCAGCGTCCTTAACAGTCATTTGATACTGCGGTATCATCCAACTGAATAAATAGGCTTGAGCCAACACAATTGAGCAAATAAGCAGGAGCATGATCAGGCTATGCTTAAATGTAAACCTGAAAAGCTCCGATTCATGACCAACCAGGTTTCCCGCTGCTGCTGCAATCGCTATGGATTGCGGAGAGATCATTTTACCCACCACGCCACCAGAGGCATTAGCTGCTACGGTTACTACGGGATCCACTCCGATGGACGAAGCCGTCGATGCCTGAAGTTTTCCAAACAATGCATTGGCAGAAGTATCGGAGCCCGTTATAAAAACGCCCAACCAACCAAGTATGGGAGCAAAGAAGGGAAATAAAACGCCTGTATTTGCCAGCGGTTGGGCGATGGTAATGGTAATGCCTGAATCATTGACGATGTAAGCGAATGCCAAAACAGATGCAATGGTTGTTATCGGGAAGCGCAGTTGTTTCAGCGTAGCAATAAAGATTTTTATTCCTTCGCTAAACTTTAATCCAATCAATGGCATCGCAATGATGGATGACAATAGAATAGCGGTCCCTGATGCCGACAGATAATTGAATTTGAAAATATGCGATATAGGCTTGCCGCTTTTATCAATAATTGCATTATTCAGCCCCGGAAATTCGAATTGAACCTGACCAGCCCCATTCAATAATTCTTTGATAGGCTGTATTCCCCATGCAATGACCATGAACGTTAACAGAATAAATGGCGACCATGCCCTGATGATCTGGCCCATTGAGTATTTCTTTTCCAGGCTGATGGTGGGGACCGGTTCATTAAGAAAGCGCCAGATATTTTTTGGCTTCCAGAATTTTAAGAAAATGATAAGGCATACAATGGAACTGACTCCTGCAATGACATCAGGGAGGGCCGGGCCAAGTAAGTTTGAAGTTAACCATTGCATGGAGGCAAAAGAAATTCCTGATACGAGGATGGCGGGCAGTACTTCCCTGGTTTTTTTTAGTCCTGCCATGAGAATCACCAGGTAAAATGGAAGCAGCATGGACAGAAACGGAAGCGTCCTTCCCACCATTTGTGAAATAGCCATTTCCGGAACACCTGATACCTGCGAAGCAACTGTAATTGGAATACCAATAGCACCGAATGCGACCGGTGCTGTATTGGCAATGAGGCAAATCCCAGCGGCGTAAAGCGGATTAAATCCAAGGCCAACAAGCATGGCTGCTGTAATGGCCACGGGCGCACCAAAACCGGCAGTGCCTTCCAAAAAAGCACCAAAAGAAAATGCAATTAAGAGCGCCTGCAGTCTTCTATCAGACGTAATGGAAGCCATAAAATGTTTAATGATTTCGAACTGGCCGCTTTTGACAGAAATATTAAATAAAAAAACGGCAGTAATGACTATCCAGCAAATAGGAAACAAACCATATAAGGCTCCATTTGCAGTGGAAAGCAATGCCAATTTTACCGGCATGCCGTACACAAATATTGCAATAAGTGTGGCCAGCAAGACAGCCATCAGGCTTGCCTGATACCCTTTCATTTTTTTAATGATCAGGGCCCAAAAAATGAAAAGAATAGGCAGGATGGCTGTCAATGCCGACAAAGCCATATTGCCAAATGGATCAATAACCTGTGTCCAGTTCATTTGATGGTTGTATTTACTAAATATAAATTTCTTTTATCAGAATTGCTGAGGTTTCATCTTGCCTCTGCGGGGACAAAGGAGTTTCACGCAGAGGCGCAAAGGAGCGAGGAGACGCCAAGGCGCTCTAATCAAATTCGACTATCCGAATTTCATTGCATTTCCTTGCCCCTTTCTGGCGCAAGTTTAGCGCAGGGCAGTCGTAACCAAATTTACCTTGGGAGCTTTTCCCTTCGCGTAACTTGTGCGTGCAATTAAAAATGGCCTTCAGCTTTAAGAGGAAGTTTGAATATTTTCAAGAATGCGAATGACTTAACTCCTAAAACTCGAATTATGAAACTCTTTACTGTTTGCATAGTATGCTCATTTTCCTTTTTCCAAAATGCAAAGTCGCAGGACAGCCTACAATCTAGACAAGTTGATTTTGATAATCCCGTTTACGCAATAAAACTTTATCTAAATGGGGGAGAACATTTCAAAGCCAAGCTGATGTCCATAAGAGACTCTTCCATATATGTATTTGATAGCCGCGGAGCAAAAGCGGACCCATTCCATACAACAAATATTCATGATGAATCAAATTGGAAAAAATATAACTACAAACTCATTGCCAGCATAAAAGTGCACAATAATGGATTAAGAGCCTTAACTGTCCTTACTGGCTTAATTGTAGGAATCACCGCAGGGGTACTGATCGCAAGTGGCCACTCATCAGGAACCCAATATGATGGGTTACTCTATGCAGGGTTGATTATTTTAGGCGGGGGCATAGGGGCAGGTTCAGGAGTAATCATTGCCAGCTCAATTGAGAAAATACACGAGATCAACGGCGAGTGGGAAAAACTGGAAGCGTTGAAAACAACACTGAAGTACTGATGACTGCCAAAGATTTCCTATTTGGGTGCAACTTGCGCCAGAGGGGGATTCCCATGGCATTCATGATATATTGATGCAAATCATGATTCATTATTATATCGGCCTCATGATATTGAAAAAGCAGCGAATTGCATAGAGACCTTTGCTGCAAATTCATTGCTGGCCAATGGTTTGGGGAAGAATGGAAGTAATGATTTTGTGAAAAATATTACTATACTTTAATGATCTAAAAATACCAGAAGTAGTTAAAAAATCGTTTAAATGAAGAAGATGGACATGCCAAAAGCCAGGCATGAGCTTTCTTTATTCATGGAAGTTCATTGTTAGAATCTGCTTACCCTTTTTAAAATGCATAGAATGAATCTGAAAGCACGCTTTTATCTGGTACCAAAAACGTTTTTTACAATATTATCTGCCGGCCATTTCAAATCCGCCTTTCAATTTGTTTCGGATTACCGCATTCTTAGGCGGAGCATCCGTAAAAGACTGGCCAATATTATAGAACAGCATAAAGTGGATGATCCCGGAATTGCTTTTCAAAAATTCCTGGATATCGACCGATGGGTACACGAAAGTATGAGGCGCGTCTATTTTCTAGGACTTAATAAGTCCAAAAGTAAAATGACCATATTGGACGTTGGAACCGGGACTGGGTATTTCCCATTTATATGCAATTATTACGGACATAGGGCTGAGGCACTCGACATACCAGACAATGAAATGTATAACGAGATCATCAGGGAATTGGGCATTACCCGGCATACTCAATACATAAGGGCTTATAAAGACCTGCATGTTAATAACCAATATGACCTGATTACTGCCTTTATGATCTGCTTTAACAATCACAAGACCCCTGATGTATGGCACATAGATGAGTGGGACTATTTTCTTAAAAGTGTTTGCAGGAAAAACTTAAGGCCAGGCGGTAATCTATTTTTTTCGCTTAATGAGGAGACTGAAGAAGAACCTGTGAGTAAGGAATTGCTGGATTATTTTGTATCGAATCATGGGGAACTAAAAAATCTGGATATACATTTTAAAAGGAATGCCTTTCTCACGAAATCCTCCGAAGTTCATATCTATAGATCTGGTCATCCTGTAAATAAATAATCATTCCTTTGCGGGGAAAAATGACTGTACAGGATCGAGAACAGCAGGGATTGTTACCTGAAAATATCCTTAGCCAATAAAACCAAAATTGAACTTGTTTTTGGCATAGAAAGCGCCAGGGTGGGGCTGCCATGGCTTCAGTGCGACACCTTACTACGCCAAATTAAGCTTTCAGACGAATATGCATTTTATCAAGGCGTTCCTCTCGTTCGTCTAATTAATCTATATTCTTCAAGTAGACTTCAATTCCTTTGTACAAATGTTACAATATGAAACAATTTCAATTATACATACTGTTTTCTTTTACATTTTGCATTCTTATTATATCTGGATTTTCAGTATTGGGTCAACATCCACTAAAAAACCGTGCTGATGCAGTTGAAATCCGTTATGCTTCCTCACAACCTGTTATAGGTTATACATTGAAAGTGGATGAAGCTGATCTTTCTACATATGAAGTGGAGATGCGGATTCGTAATGTTCCGGATACTTTTCGTGTAGCTATGATGGCTCACCCTGAATATGACGATCGTTTCTGGAGATATGTAAAAGATCTTCGAGTTGAAACAAAAAAAGGTATTGGAAATGTTTTCCGTGAAGACAGTGCATTATGGCGTGTTGTAGCGCATGGTAATGATCTGGTGTTACAATACAGTATCTACTTGCCAAAACAGCCCGAAGGACTGCAGGCAGCGTGGCGTCCTTATCTTTCTCCTACTGGTGGATTGGTGGGTGGACCACAATCGTTTATGTATATCGTAGGTGCTACCCTCGCTCCATCATACATTTCCTTACAACTTCCAAAGGGATGGATGATAGCTACGGGTCTGCAAGCTACTGCTGACCCATTCACTTTTTTTGCCCCATCAGCTGGTTCTTTAGTTGACGCTCCCATTCTTATCGGTTTTTTTAAGACCTGGCAATTTGCTGTTGATCAGGTACCACACAGGGTTTGTTATTGGCCATTGCCCAATGCAGTTCCATTCGATACTACAACTCTTGTAAACTATATTCAAAAGTTTGTTCAACAGTGCAATACATTATTTGGTCGTTTGCCCTACCGGGAATATTCATTTCTGCTCCAGGATGGTGCTTACGGTGCACTTGAACATTGCAATTCAGTTACGATTGGACTGCCAAGTGCTCAAATTGCAAAAGATATGGCCGGCTATTTTGGTACCATTGCCCATGAGTATTTTCATACCTGGAACCTAATGCGTATTCGTCCTATTGAATTTGGCGACATAAGCTATCAAGCACCTGCACTTTCTCGTGGTCTTTGGTGGAGTGAAGGATTAACCATGTTTTATGCTGATTTGTTGCAGCGTCGCGCAAGCCTTCCTACTTTTGATTCAACCCGGATAAAGCACCTGGAAGGATTGGTGAGCAGGTATTTGAATAGTCCTGGTAATATGCACATCTCTCCTGAGAAGGTAAGTCTTGCTTCTGATGGACCTCCCGGAATGTTGGGAGATTTTACAGCCAGTACTCATTTGCAAGGTGAATTGCTCGGCACAATGCTGGATCTTATCATTCGTAATGCAACAAATGGAAAATATTCTATTGATGATGTATTGCGTAAGATGATGGAAAGGTATAGCGGTGCAGAAGGGTTTACCAACAGAAACATTGAAGAGATAACAGCAACAACCTGTGGTTGCGATATTCATTCATTCTTTCAGAATTATATTTATGGAAGCCAGCCCATTGATTTTAATAAATATTTGTACTTAGCAGGATTGCATTCCAATACAAAATGGAGTTATGCTTCAGACAGTTTAGGAAAACCAATTCCTGATTTGCAGGTATACGCATTTCAGACTCCCGGAGATACTGCAGTAAAACTTGGAATTACAGATCCTGATGGTTCTTGGGGGAAAGTGGGCCTCCATACAAAAGATGTTGTTTTAATGGTAAATAAGTCGGAGATAAAAAATGCAAATAATTTCCGGCAAATAATAAGAAGATTGCAAATTGGCGATACTGTTTTTCTAGAGGTTCAACGATCAACCGGAATTTTTCACTTGAAAGTTATTGTTTCAGGTTTCAGGCAGGCTGTCGTTCGAATTGATACACTAAATGAGATTACAGAAAAGCAGAGGAACTTGCGTAACACATGGTTGCTTTCATTGTAATTATCTATTAGACATTTATCCAACTCCCCCTCTCTTTCGCAAGTTTAGCACTGGGCAGCAGTAACATAATTTACCTTGGATGCTTTTCCCTTTTCACGGCTTGTGCCTGCAATTGAAGATGGCCTGCCTCGATAAGGCTGCTTTTATTTATGAAAGAATAAACTTTTTTTTGGAAAAGAGGCGCAGGGCATGTCGACAAAATGTAAAACCGGAGACAATCAGATACCTCATTGCATAGTGATACATGAGCAGGCGACAAATGGTCTTCGCAAAATCAATGTATTTTTAAGTCCGTGGTTTCCATAAATGAACACCAGTGGAAGGTCTTGAACACTTAAGTCAGCAGAGACAAGTCCTTTCAATCTTGAATCTAACTGCCATTTTATTCCAATGGCGGCTCGATTAATTCCTCATTTCTAGGTTCAAGTTGATGATGCATAATAAGGCGCGCACAAGTATTCCAGCGCAGAAGGGCGTCATCATTATCGGCAGGGCGAACGGCTTCGGCATTTTCATAATGATTCATGGCATCTGCCAACCAATTATAGGCCATAAATTGTGCTTCGAGACCTCCCCTGTTCAGAATAGCACTTCCTTTCCGCTCACAAATGATACCCTCATAATACTGTTTCTCATATTCGCCGGGAAGAAGCGGTAATAATTGTCTTGCCCTGTTAATTTCATTGGCAGAACCCGTTGAAAACTGGTCCGTAATTGCAAGGATCATGATGACGATGGCTCTCACATTTCCGGGATCAGCATCGAGGATATCTGTGCAAATACTCTCTGAAAGATCCGGTTCATTTAGCAAACGGTATCTTTCTGCCTTTTCAAGCGCGGCCGGAACGCTATCCTTCGAGATGGCCTTTAACTGAAACATAAATGCATTATTTGAATTTTTAGAAATAATAATTTGATTTCATAATTTATTTATATAGAAGAACTCTTCTTCCGACGGAAAATCCTGAAAATCTTTTTCAGTGGATCATAAAATCTGTCAACTACCCGTTCTTTTAATGGAATGATTGCATTATCAGTAATAAGAATATCTTCAGGACAAACGGATGTGCAACATTTGGTAATATTACAATAACCAATACCATCTGCTTTCTTGAGATGTTCAAGTCGGTCCTCGACATCCAGCGGATGCATTTCCAGGGCCGCTACATATACAAAATAGCGCGGACCAATAAACTGATCATATTTTTGATGTTCGCGCAAAACATGGCAGGTGTCCTGGCAAAGAAAACACTCTATGCACTTCCTGAATTCCTGTACCCTGTCGATATCTCCCTGGGCTATACGCCATGTCCCGTCAGCAGCATCGGGATTTCGTGGTTTAAACTTTTTGATAGTCTTTTTTACGCTGAAATTCCACGAAACATCAGTGACCAGGTCCCTGATAATGGGAAATGCTTTCATGGGCTGCAACAATATTGTTTTATCAGGAGGAAGTTCCTGCAGTCTTGTCATGCACATCAATTTAGGTCGTCCATTAATCTCAGCCGAGCATGAACCACATCTTCCTGCTTTACAGTTCCATCTTACTGCCAGGTCATTTGCCTGCTCAGCTTGTATTTTATGAACCGCATCCAACACAACCATGCCTTCTGTTGTCTCTACGGCATAGGTTTCAAATCTGCCGCCATTTGCGTCACCGCGCCATATTTGAAAGGTAGTTGTCGGCATTATTTCATTTCCTCAACGATTTTTTGTAGCTCTGCAGGCATGTCCTTAACTTTTTCGCGTCTTTTATTCATCAATCCGTCCTTTCCTTTTGAGATAACAATATTGAATGTAAAGTTTTTATCATCTTTCTTCGGGAAATCCTCCCGAAAATGCGCACCACGGCTCTCTTTTCGATCAATGGCAGCGAGTGTAATAGCTTCTGACACGGTGAGCAGATTTTCCAGGTCAACTGCGGTGTGCCAGCCTGCGTTGTATTCCCTGTTTCCAATCACCTTCACTTTTTCTGCCCGATTGCGTAATTTTTTCAATTCTTCCGTCGCCTGAAGCAATTCCCCTTCTTTCCGCACAATACCAACAAGTTCCTGCATCATTTCCTGCAGATCATATTGAACCTGGAATGGGTTATCGCCGCTTGTTCTATCAAATACTGCCAATACTTTATTCATGGCAGTTTCAATCCCAAGTTCATTTATCATTGTCTGTCCATTTTCTTTAGCAAATTTAGCAGCATATTCGCCGGCCCGTTTTCCAAACACCAGCAGATCAGAAAGCGAATTTCCTCCCAGCCTGTTAGCACCATGCAAGCCTGCGGCGCATTCGCCGGCGGCAAAAAGCCCGGGCACGGTTGACATTTGCGTATCCGGATCAACAAGAACTCCGCCCATCATATAGTGCGTGGTAGGCCCAACCTCCATCGGCTCCTTCGTGATATCAATATCTGCCAGCTTCTTAAATTGATGGTACATGCCAGGCAATTTTTTCTTGATATATTCTTCTGCGTTAGGGAGCCTTTTTTTTATCCATGATATATCAAGAAATACTCCGTTGTGCGGACTCCCTCTTTGTTCTTTTATTTCGCGAACGATACAACGTGCCACATGATCACGGGTCAGTAACTCCGGCGGCCTGCGTGCGTTCTTATCTCCCTGTGTATACCTCCAGCCTTCCTCTTCATTGTCTGCCGTCTGATTCCGGTATAATTCCGGTATATCTTCAAACATAAATCTTCGCCCCTCCTTATTGACCAGAATCCCTCCTTCCCCGCGAACACCTTCAGTGACCAGAATGCCACGTACACTTGGAGGCCAAATCATCCCCGTAGGGTGAAACTGAACAAATTCCATATCGATAAGATCAGCGCCGGCATGATATGCCAGCGAATGACCATCACCGGTATATTCCCAGCTATTGCTGGTAATTTTGAATGCCCTTCCAATACCACCGGTAGCCAGTATAATAGCTTTCGCATGAAAGAGCATGAAATTCCCTTTTTCCCTTCCATATCCAAACGCAGCAGCAATCCGGTCTCCATCTTTAAGAAGGGTAATCACCGTACATTCCATATGCACGGTAAGGCGCTGATGAATGGCGTGATCCTGCAGTGTCCGGATCATCTCCAGTCCCGTACGGTCACCCACATGCGCCAGCCTTGGATATTTATGACCCCCAAAATTTCGTTGCAGTATCCTGCCATCCTCGGTTCGGTCGAACAAGGCGCCCCAGGCTTCCAATTCGTTCACACATGTAGGCGCTTCCCTGGCATGCAGTTCTGCCATACGCCAATTATTCAGGTATTGTCCTCCGCGCATGGTATCAGCAAAATGCACTTTCCAACTATCGCGGTCATCCACGTTGGACAAGGCAGCAGCAATCCCTCCTTCTGCCATTACGGTATGCGCTTTGCCTAACAGGGATTTACAAACAACGCCGACTGAATGCCCTTGCTTACAAGCCTCTATGGCAGCACGAAGACCTGCGCCTCCTGCGCCTATGACAAGTACATCGTAATGGTATGTGTCGTAAGAAAACATTAAAAAATTCTCCAATCGGTCCAAGCGCCTATTGAGCACATGCGTATATAGATATCCGAAAATGCAACCCAGAACAAACTCATCCAGGCCCATAGCATATGCTTGCGATTGAAACAGTTTACGCACAGATATGCTTTCCGCCTGACTGGTGAACTTGAAAGTCGGTCCATGAAGCCACCAATCAGGTGGCGTAATGAATGGCAGCCGAAGGTATATCCTGCCAGTAAGACAACATTCGTGGCTAAGACAAGTGTGCCTAAACCCAGGCCGAATGATTCCTTACCTGTAACGGGATCAGTGAACCAGAGCGCTTTCCATACATCATATGAAAGAATGATTAAGAATACCAGGCCGATATAGAGAAAGTATCGATGAATGTTTTGCATAATGAGTGGGAAGGAATTTTCGCCCAAATATTTCTTACGGGGTTCAGATACTGTGCAGGCAGGCGGATCTGCCCAGAAGGCTTTGTAATATGCCCCCCTGTAATAATAGCATGTCAGACGGAAAAGGCCGGGAGCCCAAAGTATCAAAATAGCAGGTGACCAGGGCAATGAAGACGGCCACCACCCGGGTATTGCACCAAACCAGGAATGGGTTGAATCACCATAAAGCAAAGGGGAATAAAGGGGCGAGAGGTAGGGACCTATAAAATAATTCCGGCCTTGCAGAGCAGCCCAGGTTACATAAATAACGAATGAAGACAGGCCAAGGAAAACAAGCAAGGGACTTCTCCACCATGCATCTTTTCGATCAGTCCGACCAAAGCGATTGAGTATTCCTGTTAAGTTCATTTCTGCCATAATATCCAGTCTGAATTTTATTGGCGATTATATATATGGGAACTTAAGCACGGGATCAGGGAAGCAGTAAAACCAACATACCGAAGTTAATTCAAAATACAATATGTTTATTGAAATAATATGATAAATGAGACTGCATATTCATAAAAAAAAATCGAACTGAATTTCCTTTTCAGTCAATTTAAGAGTTTAATAAGGAACAGAGAAAAGTAATCATTGATTCCTGCACTAAATCTTATTCTTTAGTGGTTCTTTGAGCAGAATGATATTCGTTTATTGAATATGGATTTGGCATGAACCCATTTCCCCATCGGTACTCCTGTCTGCAACTGATATTAAATATTGTCTAAACCTGCCTGCTGCCAGGCAGGTTCAGACTTCATCAGAACTCTTGAGCCAGGGTAGGCTAGGTTAGTACACTTTCGCCATTGGGGGGAATGTGACACGCGTAAAAGTCATACTTCGTAATTTTGTTAGGGGCAGCTGTAGCTATATGATTGTTGCATACATTGGTTACAATCGCCAATACAAAAATCAATTGAGCTACATAATTATCAACAGTTAAAAAATAACAAAGCCATGGTACTAACGAAAATTACAGTCGAAGCAACCATTTCTGCAGACAGAAAAAAGGTTTGGGACTTTTGGACAAAACCTGAACATATCACCAAATGGAATTTTGCCTCTGACGACTGGCACTGCCCAAAAGCAGAAAATGATTTAAGAGTTGGTGGAACATACGGTGCCAGAATGGAAGCCAAAGATGGAAGCTTCGGATTTGAATTCGGAGCTATTTATGATGAAGTTATTGACCAAGAGAAATTAACTTATACCATGGGTGACGGCAGACAGGCGACCACGAATTTTGAAAATCTTGATGGCAAAACAAAAATTGCCACAACATTTGACGCTGAAAGTGAAAACCCGGTAGAAATGCAAAAAGCAGGATGGCAGGCTATCATGAACAATTTTAAGAAATACGTTGAGGCCAACTGAAATGTCTGAACTGGGATGTCTGAATTGGCCTGCCCGCCCTGCCTACCGGCAGGCAGGCGCAGGCAGGTTCAGACATCTCCGCTTTTATACCTCTTTTGCTAAGATTTGGTCTTGCAACCGGCGACACTACCTCTAGAAAGAGAGAAGTTATGTAATTCAGGCACAGTTGCGTGAAGCTTGATTAGCACTTAAACTCTCGATTCACAACATTATGATAGACATGCTTGTTAAGATATATAAATAGCCCTGGCTTTTTCGTAATGACTCCAGTTGAACATACAAGTGATCCAGACTATAGAATACCTTAGTTTTACTGGTCCTGCAATAATGGGAGCTAACAGGTAAACAAAACCCGACTGCCGCGTGCAGGCGGGCAGGTCCTGCGGACAACATTGTTGGGCGTCATTTTATGAAACAATTCTTCATTATATTAGCCCTTGTACTTATTCTCTTCGCTTTTACAAATTCGCAATTACATAAAACCGAACGACCAGGCATTCCCACAATCTACTCAGTTCATCGAGACGACATTGAAATGAATGAGGCAATAAATTCAGCAAATCAAACCATTAAAATATTTGAAGAGGCCTTATTACGCAAGGACAGGAATTACAAATTCTTTGCTATAAAATCCAGGTTTAAAACACCCAGAGGCGAAGAACACATCTGGCTAAGAAATATTTTCATTAGGGAGAATGAATATTGGGGTATTGTAGGCAATCTCCCAGAAGACATTTCAGAAATAGAAGTCGGAGACACCATTCGAATCATAAATGAAACGATCAGCGATTGGATGTTTCTTGACAGCGGCAGATTGAAAGGTGGATACACGATTCGATTACTGAGAGCGCGAATGTCTGATAATGAAAGACAGAAATTCGATTCTGCAAATAATATTATCATTGAGGACCAATAATAATGCACGAGAGTGTGAAAGTATCCTTTTGTCAAGGAATTCTGTTGTCTGATGTAATTTTTTATCTCTGCTTTCCAGTGATTTTTAAGTTTGATGAAAATTTGTTTTTATGAAACAGGTCAAACTTGCCTTTGTAGTCTCAGCTTCAGTTGGCTTATGGCTAGCGTCTACAAATGCTTATTCACAACCGTCGACATTATCGGGTAAGGAAAAAGAGGAGCAGTCTCCAAGGAAAACGGTTAAGGCGCCTGATGCGAATCATCCACTCAATTCTATCCATCCAAGCAATTTATTTACATTACCCGATGCTGAAAAAATATTGGGAGAGCCGGCTCATTTAACTGATAGCGGGTCGACAGCCAAAGGAGTTGCTTCGAAATATGCTGTTAATGACAGCGTATCAGCAATCAAAAAAGATGCTTCGACATATCGGTGCGCATACGAAGCAAATGCTAAAGACAAAAAAACGGGAAAAACAGGCATCGTCTACTTCTTATTTGAACAATATCCGCAAGTTGCATCTGCCAAGATGGTTTATTCATATTATAAAAGAGCCAATCAAAATAATCCTGAATTCAAAGAGATTCATGGTTTGGGAGACGAAGCCTGGTTTCAGAGTAGCCCTTTATTTGCCTATGTTAGAAAAGACGATAAAATATTTGTCATGAAAGTGAATAAAATGACAAGTATGACTTCTTTGGGTGAGTTTAACTTGATTGTAAGGCAGATTGCGGCTGCTCTCTGAGTTTCAGACAAATGCAAAAGAAATCCCGCCCCGGGTAAAGGCAGGAATTTGATTCTCCTGGAATTACTTAACTTGAAAGAAACAAGTTTTTATGGAATTAGAAAAAGCAATATTGGCGGGAGGATGTTTTTGGGGAGTGGAAGAACTTATCCGGGATCTTCCCGGCGTTAAATCGACGGTGGTAGGATATACAGGCGGCGATGTGCGAAATGCCACCTACCGAAACCATGGCAGCCATGCTGAGGCGATTGAGATAAGTTTTGATCCGGAGCATTTGTCTTATGAGCAACTCCTGGAATTTTTCTTTCAAATTCATGATCCGACAACAAAAAACAGGCAGGGAAACGACAGGGGAACATCCTATCGGTCTGCGATATTCTATCTAAATGAATCGCAGAAAGAAACTGCAAAAAAGCTAATTGAAAAAATGACTGCTTCAGGCAAATGGCCGGGATCCATCGTAACAGAAGTTGTTCCGGCATCTGATTTCTGGAATGCCGAAGAAGAGCATCAGGACTATCTTCGGAAGAATCCTTATGGATATACCTGCCATTTCATAAGGCCTGAATGGAAAATGGAATAAGTCTGAACTGGGATTTGAGGGATTAGCGGGATTCTTAGGATAGAAAGAATATTTCGTTCAATTCTCTAGGTCTTCGTATGTGAAAAGACGAGCCTTGAAGATTTTGAGAATCAAGTAACATCCATTTTTCAAGCTTTGAAAACAAGAAATTTAACCCATCCCCATAATTTTATAAATCCCAAAAATCTCAGTTCAGATTTCCTTATTTTTGAATCTGTATTGAAATCAAATAGAACCATAGCGCCGCCTGAGTTATTTTTCATCATCTCCCTTCCCGTGGTAACCCTGCAGGCAGATCCTGGCATAGTTATTAGTTCTGAAATTTTGGATCAGGCCTTTGCTCTAAACAGCACTCATATCCATTGAATATCCCGACCCAGGTGATCGATGACAAACAAACCAGCGCCGAAGACAAAGAAATCGATCATTCGGCTTGCGAAGGGGCAGAATGGTATCATGCGGATACTTTATTTTCCGCAGAAAATTTTACCTTCCCTTTAGAACTTCTAAATTGATAATTTCAAAATGGCTGAGGGGCCTTTATCTTAAAAACAATACCTTCAAAGACTATTTTAGCAAACATGAGTCCCGTCCCGAATACTGCTTTACTACAAGGTCTTTATTTCTATAAGGATTAGCTGATCAAATAAGGAGATCGCACCAGATCCAACCCTGCCTTTATACCTAATGTTTAATTAATATGATTATGATCACTTCATATTGCAGAAGAAAGTGCTTGCAATCGCTGATCACTTTCGGCCTGTTCGTCTTTTTGATGGCCTGCCATTCTAAGGCAAAGGAAATAGAAGAGGTAAGAGAAAAGTTCCAGGTCATTTCTCCCATCCAATTGGACACATTTTATACGAGAGAATTTGTAGCCGAGATTCAGTCAGTTGAAAATGTCGAGTTGCGTGCGAGGGTAAGGGGATTTATTGAGAAAATTTATATTGATGAAGGCAAGCCGGTTACTGCCGGTCAACTCTTATTCACGATCAGCAGCAAAGAATTTCAGGAAGAATTGCTCAAGGCCAATGCCCAATTAAAGAATGCTCAGGCAGAGTTGATCATGGCTGAAGTGGAAGGGAAAAACACAAAAACGCTTGTTGACAAGAATATTGTATCTAAATCCGAACTTGATCTTTCCAAAGCGAAGGTTGAAGCAATCGAGGCCAAGATTGATGAAGCCAAATCTGCAATATCCGTAGCCAAGATCAAAATTACCTTTACGGAGGTCAGGGCACCATTCAGCGGCGTGATCAATCGCATTCCCAATAAGGCAGGCAGTTTGGTGGATGAAGGAACGCTGCTCACGTCGATTTCAAATAATAAAGAAGTATTCGCCTATTTCAACCTGTCCGAAAAGGAATACCTGGAATTTCTTGGCAAGAAAAAGATGGAAGGACCCCTGGTCGTTACGCTACTGCTGGCCGATAACCGGATTTTCGATTACAAAGGCCAGGTGGAGACGACAGAAAGTGAAATTGATAAGTCAACGGGGAATATTGCTTTCCGTGCAAGGTTCCCTAATCCCGAATTGCTGCTCAAGCATGGAGCAACCGCAAAAATATTGCTGACCGAAAACCTTAAAGGCGTACTGGCTATTCCACAAAAATCAACTTTTGATATCCAGGACAGAACCTATGTGTATGCGTTGGACAAAAATAACAAGATCAGCATGAGGCCTATCGTGCCTAAACTCCGGCTACAGCAATTATACCTCATAGAATCAGGAATTGATTCAAGTGACCGTATCATTTACGAAGGGATCCAGCAAGTCAATGAAGGTGACGTGATCGATCCCGAATTGCTTTCCATGAAAAGTATTTTGACAAAACTCAGCATACAGAAAGATTCAAGCTCAGAAAGAACTAAACACATATGACTTCAAAATTTATCCGAAGACCGGTTTTGTCAATCGTTATTTCTTTGCTGATTACGTTGGTGGGTCTGCTTGCACTCACTCAATTGCCAGTCACCCAGTTTCCAGACATCGCTCCGCCTGAAGTCAACGTGAGCACAAAGTATATCGGCGCTAATTCTGAAACCTGCGTCAAAGCAGTTGTAACTCCCCTGGAAAGAGCAATCAATGGTGTACCGGGAATGGCCTATATGTCGTCTGTTTCCGGAAATGATGGTAGCAGTGTAATACAAATCATTTTCAAAGCCGGAGTTGACCCGGAGATTGCTTCAGTAAATGTTCAGAACAGAGTGGCATCCATCCTGGATGAATTGCCTCAGGAAGTCATCAAAACGGGTGTCATTGTGGAAAAAGTGCAGAACAGCATGTTGATGTACCTGAATATTCTCAGTGAAGATTCTACCACGGATGAAAAATTCCTTTTCAATTTTGCTGATATCAATCTGATCGCAGAACTGAAGCGCATTGAAGGGATCGGCTTCGCCAGGATCATGGGATCCAGGGAATATTCCATGCGCGTTTGGTTAAACCCCTCGCGAATGACGGATCACGATATTTCCACTGCTGACGTCGTTCGATCTTTAAAAGAACAAAATGTGGAAGCCGCACCGGGCAAGATCGGAGAAAGTTCAGGCAAAAGCCCCCAGGCATTGCAATATGTTTTGAAGTACACCGGCAAATACAATACGAAAGAGCAATATGAAAATGTAGTGATCCGAAGCACTCCGGAAGGCGAAATCATTCGGCTGAAAGATATTGCAGAGATTGAATTCGGCTCACTCGATTACGATGTGCTTTCGAAAGAAAATGGGCGGCCCTCTGCAGCCATCGAACTTAAACAAAGACCGGGCTCAAATGCCAGGGATGTCATCGCTGCCGTCAAAAAAAGAATGGCAGAGCTCAAACAAACTTTCCCTGCAGGAATCACTTATACAGTCAGCTATGATGTATCAGCATTTCTCGATGCCTCAATACATGAAGTGCAGAAAACCTTGATTGAAGCTTTTATTCTTGTGTCTTTGGTTGTCTACATTTTCCTGCAGGACATCCGATCCACCATCATTCCAGCCATTGCCGTTCCGGTTTCCCTGATCGGAACATTTCTTTTTATGAAACTATTTGGATTCTCGCTTAACCTGATCACTTTGTTTGCATTGGTGCTCGCCATCGGTATTGTGGTGGACGATTCGATCGTCGTGATTGAAGCCGTTCATGCCAAAATGGAAAGTACCGGACTGACTGTGAGAAAAGCCACGCAAGTAGCCATGAAGGAAATTGGGGGCGCAATCATCGCCATCACTCTGGTGATGTCTTCCGTGTTTTTCCCTGTCTCTTTTATGTCTGGTCCAACAGGAATATTTTATCGACAGTTTTCACTTACGATGGCGATGGCTATCATCTTATCAGGCGTTGTTGCGCTTACCCTCACTCCGGCATTGTGTACCCTGATTATCAAAGAGCAGCATGGGAAGAAGAAGAAGGGATGGTTGAATAAATTCTTCACGGGATTCAACAACTGGTACAATGGGCTATCTTCCAAATATCAACGTCTGCTTGATGTGATTGCAAATCGAAAATGGGTCACCATCGGAATCCTGCTGATTTTCTGTCTGATTACAGGGCTGATTGCGAGCATACTACCCTCGGGTTTTATTCCCAATGAAGACCAGGGCACGATTTACACCAATGTCATCACTCCGCCAGGTGCCACGCTGGAGCGTACAGAAATTGTTGTCGATGCAATCCAGGATACCGCCTCCAAAATGGAGTCGGTTGCCTCCGTGTCCACGCTCGCAGGATATAGTGTGCTTTCAGAAAGCATTGGCCCAACCAATGGGATGAATCTGATCAGCCTGAAAACTTGGAACAAAAGAAAGCAATCCGTCAGTGAAGTCATTGAATCGCTGAAGCAAAAAACTTCATCCATTAAAGATGCACGCATAGAATTCTTTACTCCCCCTCCAGTTCCGGGATACGGTAATGCCAGCGGCTTTGAACTGAGGTTACTGGACAAGACGGGAAGGGGGGATCTGAAAAGACTGGAAGAAATTGCCACATCATTTGCCAAGGAACTAAATAAGCGGCCTGAGATTGTTAACACCTTCACCACTTTTAACGCCAGTTATCCTCAATACATGGTCAATCTCGACAATGCGAAAGCGGCACAAAAGGGCGTGATTGTGGATGATGCACTCAATACTTTGCAGACCTTTCTGGGCAGTGAATACGCGACAAATTTTATTCGCTTTGGACAAATGTATAAGGTCATGGTTCAGGCTTCTCCCGAATTTCGGGCCAAGCCCGAAGACATCATGAAATTGTATGTGAAAAATAATCGTGGCGATATGGTGCCCGTATCCTCCTTCCTTACGATCAATAGAATTTACGGACCGGAGCAGGTCACCCGGTATAATATGTATCTTTCGGCTATGCTTAACGGTGAGCCCGCTCCCGGATACAGCAGTGGCCAGGCCATTGAAGCAGTCCGCGAAACGGCAAGTGCAAAATTACCAAAGGGTTTTTCGTACGATTGGGCAGGTTCCTCGCGTGACCAGGCCAATGCAGGAAATGAAGCCGTGTACATTTTTCTCATCTGCCTGGTATTCGTTTACCTGATGCTGGCAGCCCAGTATGAAAGTTTTCTACTACCCATGCCCGTTATACTTTCCCTGCCCACAGGAATTGCCGGAGCCTTTGCCTTATTATGGGCAACCGGACTTGAAAATAACATTTACGCCCAGGTAGCCATGATCATGCTGATCGGACTATTGGGAAAGAATGCCATCCTGATCGTTGAATTTGCCACCCTCCAGCAAAAAAGAGGAGCGAGTGCCCTGAATGCAGCAATTGAAGGTGCCACGATGAGATTGAGACCGATTCTGATGACCTCGTTCGCATTCATTGCCGGACTGATGCCGCTAACGTTTGCGAGCGGTGCAGGTGCGATCGGTAACCGGACCATCGGCACCGCAGCAGCAGGCGGCATGCTATTCGGAACCATTTTCGGCGTGATCATTGTCCCGGGCCTATATGTCATTTTTGCCGCACTGGATGCAAAGACAAAAAGAAACCGGGACATCGAAGACATTGAAGATGATTTACTCTCTACCGAAACCATGTAGCCCATGAAAGCAATTTTTCCTCATTCCATACAATATCTGGTCATCATAATCATTTTGTTTGCTAGCGCGTGCAAGCCTTCCCAAACCGATCAGGGCAAACCGTTGAGGGCAATGCCTGCCACTTATCAGGGAATTACTGACTCGGCAAATAGTGCAACTATTAACTGGAGGAATTATTTTTCAGATCCATTGTTACGCTCACTCATTGATACCGTTCTGGCCAACAATTTTAATCTCCTCATTGCAGAAAAAAGAATTTTGGCGGCCCAGGCTGATATACGATTTGCTAAAGGGGCAATGGCTCCAACAGTCGGCGCTGGTGTGGCTGCCGGTATCAACCGTTATGGTGAGTATACCATGAATGGAGCGGGAAATAAGAATACAATAATTTATGGTGATCAATACATTCCTGAATACCTGCCTAATTATTATGTGGGATTTCAAGCCAGCTGGGAAGTCGATCTCTGGGGAAAACTTGGGCACAGGAAAAAGGCAGCAACTGCACGCTGGCTGGCCAGTGCGGAAGGAAGAAATCTGGTCATAACAAACCTGGTGGCCCAGGTCGCCACTGCATATTACGAATTGATGGCGCTTGATCAGACACTAAATATTCTTGACGGAACCATCGTGCTGCAGGAGAACGCGCTGGAAATCGTGCGGGTACAAAAAGAAGCTGCCAGGGCAAATGAGCTGGCAGTGAAACAATTTGAGAGCGAATTACTCAGCGTGCGGGCGCTAAGGGTCGCCGTAGCACAGGAAATCATCAATACAGAAAGCAGGATTAATTTTCTCTGCGGAAGATTTCCGGAAACGATTACAAGAGACAGTTTGCGATATTCGCTTGCTGATCTGCCCCTGGTAAAACCAGGTGTTCCCACAGCGCTGTTGTTAAACCGGCCGGATATCCGCGAAGCAGAACTTGAACTGGAGGCCACAAAGGCAGACGTCATTGCAGCGCGAAAAGAGTTCCTGCCGCGGTTAAATATAAGCGGTGCATTTGGTTGGGAGGCTTTCCAGGCAGGGTTATTGTTCACGACGCCCCAATCCATTGCGTTAGGTGTTATTGGAAGCCTTGCGGCGCCAATCATCAACCGATCTGCAATAGAGGCAGCTTTCGAACGCGCAACAGCCAGCCAGCTCGAAGCACTGTATCATTACCAGCAAACGATCGTCAATGGCTATCTGGAAGTATATACTGAGCTGAAAGCCATTCAAAGTCTGCAGCAGACCGTCGAGCTCAAATCTAAAGAAGCACAAACGCTTACACTATCCATAGATATTTCTTCTGAACTATTCAGGACAGGACGGGCCACCTATTTGGAAGTGCTCACGACACAGGTGAGGGCATTGCAGTCGAAGCTTCAATTGGTGAACAGCAGAAGAAATCAATTCCTGGCGACAGTGAATATTTATAAAGCGCTTGGTGGGGGCTGGCGGTAATCGTCTGAACTGTCTGAACTGGGATTAATAGGACTGTCTGAACTAGGATTTGTAGGATTTTTGGGATTTTGGGGATAGGTCAATATTCCCTATTTATAAACGTCTATGCACAAACGAAGACCGGAAGAAATACTCGAAGGGTTTTTATCCTAAAAATCCCATAAATCCCAGCATGCCTGAGTCATGGCATGTTCAAACAAATCCCAATTCCGGCTAATAAACCACTCCAGGTGTTTTGTATAGATAAGTTGCATCACTTAATTGGCATAACATGAAATGGGCTGTATCCGCCCTTGATATCATTTTTGTAAGAATGTAATTTCCAACGTGAGCTCCATGTTTGTACCTGCCACGTTTTTTTCCATTGGTTAGCTGGCCAGGGCGGACTATTGTCCAATTTAATTTGCTGTTTCGAATTAATTTTTCCTGTCTGCCCTTATCCAAAAAGTAGAAAAAAATAATAACAGGAATTACAAAAAGATTATAATACAGACCAAGCTTGAATCTGCTGTCACCTATTCCAAGAGAAGTAATGCAAATGAACCGATTCACATTGTGCTTTTCCATCGCATGAATAATATTCTTAGTGCCTTCTGAAAGAATGGTTGTTTTTATGAAAAATCTTCTGTGCCCAAGTGCCGATAAAACGGCATCTTGTCCGGCGACGACTTCCTGAACTTTGTCAAAATCAAGAACATTCCCTTTTATGATTCTAAGATTCTGGTGGGCAATTTTGAGTTTTTCCGGATTACGTATGAGAGCAGTCAAATGATGGCCCTGCTCTAAGGCTTGCTTAATAAGTTCTTGTCCGGTTCCGCCCGTTCCGCCAATAATTAATAGTTTCATGTGCCTTCAATTGGTTGCTGAGATTGTCTGAACTGGCCTGCAGGGATTTGTAGGATTTATAGGATCAGTGGGGATAAGTTAATATTTCTTATTTGTAAACCGTGCCCTGAATAAATATTGGAAGTGCTTTTTATCCTAAAAATCCTACTATTCCCCAAAATCACAGTTCAGACAATATGTTCCTTCCATCCTATAATCTCATAAGCCCAACCTGCCTGAATAATAAATTTAATTCTGAAATTCACTTCTACTTTTACTCCTTTAGCTTTATCTCAGATTTGCTTTCTAATTTGAACGCACAAATATGAAATTAGCCATCCTTGCTATTTTTCTATGTTCATTGTCTGGAATACTAAAGTCCCAGGATTCCTTGAAAATTCACTCCGAGAAACTTGCTTCAGATTCACTCAAAAATCGGGGAACGACAAATATTTCAGGTTCGCAACCTGAAATGTCCTATAAATCCTTTATCCTTCCTTCTGTTTTAATAGTCTACGGGTCATTAGGACTTGGCAATAATCCTGTTAGCTCACTGGATCACCAAATCCAGGAAGAAGTTTGGGTAAAGAATCCCCATCAACCTATTACAATTGACAATTATCTGCAGTTTGCTCCAGTCGCTACAGTATATCTCTTAAATGCAGTTGGCATTAAGGGCGAGCACAATTTTATCGATAGGACGGGAATATATTTATTAGCAAATGTATTTCTTGGTGTAACAGTATATTCTTTAAAAGCGTTTACTCAGAAAACCCGGCCGGACCAGTCCGACAATCTTTCATTTCCATCGGGTCATTCTGCGGAAGCCTTTGCCGGGGCGGAATTTATGCGAATTGAATATCGCGATGTGTCTGCCTGGTACGGTGTGGCGGGCTATTTGATGGCAGCTGCAACCGGATATTTGCGCTTATACAATAACAACCACTATCTAAGCGAAGTTATAGCTGGTGCAGGGATAGGAATTGCGTCTGCCAGACTAGCAAACTGGATCTACCCTAAGATCAAACGCATTTTTTATAAGAACAAACCACCGCGGTCGATGGTAATGCCTGCTTATTCAGATCGAGTTTTTGGATTTAATTTTATTTATAAGTTTTAGTCATCCATCGAGGCAGTGTAGGATTTATGGGATTAGTGGGGATAAGTTAATATTTCTTATTTGTAAACTTTCGATGCTCTAACGAATACCAGAAGAATCACGCAAAGTGTTTTTCTATTTAAAAAACCACACTAATCCCCAAAATCCACAGTCCAGACAGTTCAGATCCCGGCTGAGCTGGGACGGGACGCTTGAGCCAGGGGACTTAAGCATGCAGATTAAATAGGCTTCAGCTATTGGAATATGACTCAACTTTTGTAATTTGGTTATAGGCAAGTGGTGGACCGTCCGCCCGAGGCGGAATTCGATCGCTCGCACGCCTGTCCCGTTCATGCGGGGACCTCTCCAATAACTACAGGACCTTTTGAATATTGCTGCTGCGTGTCATTTTATTGAACGGCTCAGCATATGACCCTTGAATCCTCATATATGACAGGCATAGACTTCCCACCATTATTCATAGACCTTTTTACCAAATCTATGGGCATGGATGAGCAGGAGTTTGAATTATTCTCCAGTCATTTCAGGGAAATGACACTTAGGAAAAAGGATTATTACCTGAAAGAAGGAAGTATATCAAACGCAAAAGCCTATGTAAAAAAAGGATGCAGCCGCACTTTTGTAGTGGATGAAAATGGGAAGGAACATATTCTCTTCTTCGCTTTTGAGGACTGGTGGCTGGCAGATTTTGAAAGCTATCATTCTGGAAAACCCGGCAAACAATATGTCCAGGCTTTGGAGGATATGGAGCTCTTAGTGATTTCAAAACAGGATTTTGCAAAAATGGAGACCGAAATACCAAAGCTCCGTCTCTGGTACGAAATAAAACAAAGGAAAATGAATGTCGCCATGATCAACCGGCTAACAGAAGTAAAATCCGGCACCTGTGAAGAACGCTATTTTAGGCTATTAGATAAACACCCCGAAATTTTTCAACGGATTCCTCTCCAGTATATCGCCTCATATCTCGATGTTGAACCGCAGTCATTAAGCAGGCTGCGGAAAAGAATTACCGGCAAATAACTCCTTTACATTTCTTAACCAAAGTTAAGTGCGGTTTTTAACCCGGGTTAAGTGTTTATGATTTTAGGTGATGTAGGTTTATATCAACAAAAAACTAAAAAATTAATCATGAAAGAAATAACAATGGATTCAGTTCGTGCCATGAGTGGGTACGCACTGACAAACACCGAAGGAGAAGCGTTTTCACTTTTCGGCATGCTTCAGACAGTAAAGATCGGGAGCGCAGACACAAGTGGCAGGTTTGGGATGATTGAGATCCTGGTTCCCCCGGGACACGGTTCCCCCTGGCATGTTCACCTCGAAGAAGATGAATGGTTCTACGTGCTGGAAGGAGATCTCACAGTCTACGTCGGCGACAAACGTCTGGACCTGGTAGCGGGTGGACTTGCCTATGGTCCAAAGGGGGTGCCTCATACATTTATTGCTTCAGGCCCTACCACCACCCGGATGCTGGTGGGTTTTGCACCGATGCAATACGAAGGATTCGTACGGCAAGTTGGCCAGCCCACACTGTCGCACGAACTGCCACCGCCTCCAAGCGGTCCGCCTCCTTCCATTGAGGAGCTGGCTCCAATCGCGAAAGCCAACGGGTTCATCATTCTCGGCCCTCCCGGACCTCCACCTGAGACAAACGCCGGATGGCCCGTGGAAACTCTGTTAAACGAAAACTAAATTAAAGAGTAATACAAAAATGGAAACCGGCAACCATTTAAAAAGACGGGGCCGATTCCAAAAAGCCAATAGAGTAGGAACCCACATTAAAAATTCAATAATTATGTCAGTACCTTCTTTAGAAACGGTTAACCAGCTTTTATCAACATTAAAGGCAAACCCGGGAGTGGATGCAAGCGCCCTCTGTGAAAAGGTGATTGAGTTGTTTCCAACTTTAATGAAGGAAGAACAGAAGGATTTTTCGGACAGTTTTTTTAAATGGGCAGAGGGATACAAAATTAAATACCCGCTAATTTTTTGTTATGCCAGGCATTTGAAACTGGCAGCTACTTTTTTTGCTGAACAACATGAATCTGTTTTATCAGAAGGCCCAGCTTTACAGGATGCCTTCCTCGAAAATAACGAACCGGGAGCGGCAGCGGCCATTGGCGCTCTTATTGGCAGCATCCATCGCACATTGGGCAATATTGACCTTTCCTTAAAAGAGCTTTGGGATGCTTATAGGCAGCTTAATAAATTAAACAGGTTCCCCCATTATAAATTGGCCTGCAGTTTCCATATCGGCAGTATTTACATGGATATGGGCAACCATGAGGAAGCATTGCCCATATTGAAAAACACACTTTCATTGGCAGAAAAACTGAAGGATAACACTTTTATCGTTTATACATCACATGGTTTGGGCAATTTGTTTTTAAAGCAAAAAAATTATGAGAATGCCCGCAAGATGTTCCAGGAAGCCTTAGATGCTGCCAATAAAGCCGGAATACCCGCACTGATATCATCAGCCGAAACCGAAATGGGCAACTATTATTTTGAAACCGGAAATTATGATGAATCGGAAATGCTCCATAAAAAGGCCGCCGAGGCAAGAACTGCTAATAAATTCATAGGCGGTGCAATTAGCAACTATATCCGCCTGGGTGAAATCAATATGAAACAATCCCTGCCGGATGAAGCCATTTCAGTTTTGAACAAAGGGCTGGCGCTTGCTGAAGAAATTAAAGTAAAGCCCAAGATGTACCAGCTGCATTTATTGCTTTCTGAAATCTATCATTCTAAAAACGATTTAAGCAGAAGCCTCTTTCATTATAAACAATTTCACTACCTGCAGGAACAAGTGGGGAAGGAAGACAATGCAAAGAAAATCAAAAACATGAAGTTGGTTTTTGAAGCGGAACATACAAAAAAAGAAAATAGCATTATCAAAAAACAGAAAGCTGAGATTCAAAAAAAGAATATTGAATTGCAGGATTCAATTGATGAACTGACCATCACGAAGGCAGGTAAGAAAGCAAAAGCATTTACTTTGTTGGTTGCAATAGTGTTCTTCATTTTTGAAGATAGCATCCTTCATTTCATTTTTAATATTGTGCCTGCCAATAATTATTGGCTATCCCTGAGTATTAAAATGGTTTTTATCTTTTCATTGCAACCAATCAATGCCGCGATTGAACATTCCCTTGTTAAAAAAGTGATTAAGAAAAAAAGGAGAGTTTTTGAAGAAGAAGAATATATGGATAATGCAGCATTAACTGATTTAGGATTTGCTGCCTAGGCAAGGTGAAATTACTGGTAAAGCAAAGAACGATTTCCCCGACTGGGCCAGATGTTCCGCCGAAGTCTGAACTGGGATTTGTCGGGTTATTGGATTTTCAGGATAGAAATATATTTCAAGTGATTTTACTTTGTTGAAAAAGCTCTATCCTTCCTTCTCTCGCAAGCATGATTCAGACATCAAATTTCCCACTATCCTAAAAATGCTGTGAATCCCACAAATCCCTTCTTGCGGCAAGTCGCAGACTCTGTGAGCCGGCCAGTTCTGACAATAAAATCTCCAATACAGTAAATAAGTATAATTTTATATTCATTGAGTATAAGTGAAGAAATTGGGTTCGGCTTGATCCGAAGGGCGATATGAACTTAGGATAGATTCCAATCAAAACCGGTATGTGCACACGCAGCCAATCCTCTTGAAGGAGCAAATTCCTACCCAATAAATAGGATTTTAATAACGGTATTGAAGGTGGGTTCCAGGTTTTCATTTATCAATACGAGCTCCAAATAAAATGATAAACAGTAAATACAAAGTATCTCTGTCCACGGCTGCTCTCATCACAGGATTTGCCTTACTTGGCTCCGTAATAGCTGCTCCCTTTGCTGAACTTTATGCATATCCTAAGCTTGTTGTTCCCTTTAATGCAGCAGAAACAGCCAAAAACATAATTGCGAATAATTCACTTTTCATATCCTTAATATTTGGCTACCTGATAACCTTCATTTTTGATCTTGTGTTAGCTTGGGCGCTTTATATCTTACTAAGACCAGTTAATGAACATCTGTCGCAACTGACGGCTTGGTTTAGATTGGTGTATACTGTTATCGCCTTGGTTGCACTTCTTAATCTTGTAACAGTTTTCCGATTATTGACTACAGCTGATTACTTAAAACTATTTGAACCTGACAGGTTATATGCTCAAGCAATGATTTATCTCATGGCATTTAAAAATTACTGGTATTTTGGGATCATATTTTTTGGTATTCATCTTGTGCTCCTGGGTTATTTGGTTTTTAAGTCGAAATACATTCCCAAAATATTGGGGGTATTGTTAATAATTACTGGCTTAGGCTATCTGCTAACTTCTCTGAGACCATATCTGTTTCCAGACATTAATGTCGATTTTGCCAAGTTTACATATTATGGTGAATTGGTATTCATGTTATGGTTATTAATTAGGGGCTCAAAGATTAAGGATATTGCCTGAATTAGGATTACTAAGATTAGTGGATTGAAGGATTATAATAGTGGCCAAGAAAATCGATAATAAAAAAAACTATTAATCATTGAATCCTGTAAATCCCTGCCTGCGGCGGGTCGCTGACTCTGTGAGCAGGTAAGATCAGACACTCCCTCAAATCCGACCTTGCCTACCAACAGGCAGTTTCAGGCAGTCCCTAAGGCGGAAATCTTTCTAATATTTACTTTATTTTTCTTTTTCCTTTCGAATATTTTCGTTTATTTGCATATATCTTCGTAATATTGGTTTTTTTAACAGATTAGAAATATGCTTCCCAACCAGCGCCGCGACAAAATTTTAGAGCTTTTACAAGAGGACGGCTCCGCGAAAGTGCTGGACCTCGCAAGACTTTTCAAAGTGACAGAGGTCACAGTTCGGCAGGATCTGGAGAAATTAGAAAAAGATAACCTGATTATCCGGGAACATGGCGGTGCTTATCTGAAAAATGTGAAAGACCAGGTAGGCACATTTTCTTTAGCTCACCAGGAGAATCTTGATAAGAAAGAATTGATAGCAGCAAAATGTTTGGAATTTATTGAAAGCGGCGATACCATTATCCTGGACTCTGGTTCCACGACAACCGAGATCGCCAAAAAATTGAAAGGATTTAAAAATTTAACGGTTATTACCAATGCGCTGAACATAGCCCTGATGCTTGGCGTGGAACCGGGTATTGAAGTGATTGTGACCGGAGGTGAATTTAAACCGCCTACCTTGTCATTGACCGGTCAGAAGGCGGCAGACTTTTTTAAAGGATTAAATGCACAAAAATTATTTCTGGCTACGGCAGGAATCTCATTAAAAGCAGGACTCACGTATCCCAGTATTAGTGACCTCGTTGTTAAAAAGGCCATGATAGACGCCGCTGAAACCACCTACCTCGTGGCAGATTCTACAAAAATGAGCAAGGCCGCTTTTGCAAGTTTGGGGGCTTTATCATTAATAGACTATATCATCACCGATAATGCCATTGATTTGAAACACCTCCAGGTATTTAAGGACAACGACATACAAATAATTATAGCAAACTGATTTTTTATGAGTTTTCAAAATACTTCCACCCTTGCGGTGATCATTGGCAACCGTGATTTTTTCCCTGACAAACTGGTGGCTGAAGCAAGAGCCGAAATCTTAGAAGTCTTTAAAAGTTTGGACATCACCCCCATATTGCTGAGTGAAACAGATTCAAAATTGGGCGGTGTGGAGATTTTTGCGGAAGCGCAAAAATGTGCCGCATTATTTAAGAAGCATGCGAGATGAAATAGACGGAATATTGGTCGTGCTGCCAAATTTTGGTGATGAGAAGGGTGTGGCAGAAACCATCAAGTTGTCAGGACTGACTGTACCGGTCTTAGATCCAGGCATACCCGGATGATCTAAGCAAAATGGATGTGGTAAACAGAAGAGATGCATGGTGCGGCAAAATTTCTGTTTGTAATAACCTTTACCAGTTCGGAATAAAATATTCTTTAACGACGAAACATGTAGTCAGTCCAAAAGACGAATCTTTCATCAGCAGATCTGAAACAATTTACAGCCGTATGCCGCGTAGTAAAAGGCATGCGTAAGGTTCGTATTGGTGCTGTGGGGGCAAGACCCGGTGGGTTTAATACGGTCCGGTATAGTGAAAAGATTTTGCAGCGCCATGGCATTTCAGTGATCACTGTTGACTTGTCTGAAATACTGGGCAATGCCAATAAACTGACTGCAGATGATAAATTGGTAAAAGAAAAATTAGAAAAGATTCATGCCTACGCCAATACCGGATTGACGCCACCTGATAAATTGGTTCAAATAGCAAAACTCGATGTAGTGCTTGCGGATTTTATGACGGAAAATTCACTGGATGCAACAGCCATTCAATGCTGGACTTCTCTTCAAAAAAATTATGGCTGCAATGTATGCACCAGTATGAGTATGATGAGTGAAAATATGTTGCCCAGTGCATGCGAGGTAGATGTTACCGGAACCTTAACCATGTATGCAATGCAATTAGCAAGTGGCTCTCCATCAGCGTTGGTTGACTGGAATAATAACTATGCAGATGATGACAGCAAGTGTGTGCTGTTTCATTGTGGAAACTGGGCCAAATCATTTTTACCGGATATTACCATTAGCACAGCGCCAATCATTGGAACAAGTGTGGGTACAGAAAATACATATGGTGCTCTGGATGGTCGTACACCAGCCATGCCATTAACTTATGGGCGAATCAGTACGGATGATTGTAAAGGAATCATCAAAGCTTATGTTGGCGAAGGAGAACTGACAGATGATGCACTAAAAACTTTTGGTAACAGAGCGGTGGCACAGATAAATAATTTGCAAGGCTTAATGAAATATGTATGCCGAAATGGTTTTGAACACCATGTGGTTATGAATGCGAGTAAAACAGGAGGCATTCTAAAAGAAGCATTTGAAAATTATTTGGGTTGGGAGACCTATTCGCATTGAGAAAATGAAAACCAGAGATTAATTGCGACATGACCAGCAGGATATGCCGGGAACTGAAAAATGAAAAACAATGACAGTAAAAGAGCTAAGGCACAAATCAATTGTCTATAGGAAAAATATCCTGAAATATATCGTTGGGGCCAATGCCGGGCATACGGGCGGCAGTCTTTCCTGTACTGATATTTTAAATGTACTCTACAATCAGGTGCTGAATGTATCACCTCAAAATTTCTCATCCCCTGACAGAGACAGGTATATACAAAGCAAGGGGCATTGTGTGGAAGCATTGTACGTGGTGCTGGCGGATAAGGGATTCTTTCCGGAAGAGGATTTGAATACGATGTGCAAATACAAATCACATTACATCGGGCATCCTACAAAAAAGGTAAAAGGAATAGAACAAAATACTGGGGCATTGGGACATGGCTTACCCATTGCCGTTGGTACTGCACTCGCGGCAAAAATGGATAAGAAAGACTTCAAGGTTTATACATTACTCGGTGATGGAGAATTGCCGGAAGGAAGTAATTGGGAGGCCGCATTGAGTGCAGCGCAATTCAAATTGGATAATTTATGCGCCATTGTAGATAAGAACAACCTCCAGATTACTGCTGCTACAAAAGACGTATGTAACACGGATCCCCTGGATAAAAAATGGGAAGCATTCGGCTGGGTAGTCAGAGAAGTAAATGGGAATGACGTTGAAGAACTGGTCAATGTCTTCAACAGCCTGCCTTTTGAAAAAGGCAAACCATCCTTAATCATTGCACATACCACCAAGGGTAAGGGGGTAAGTTATATGGAGAATGTACTAAAATGGCACCATTCTGTGCCCAATAAAGAAGAATATGAATTGGCACAAAGGGAGCTGGACGAATTATTATTAACGCTTTAAAATCGCATAGTGAGTTCTCCCTTTTGGAGGGACTAAAGGAGGCTTATGGCAGAACAAACAAATACATATAATTACAAAGCCAATCTCGAAACCTTTTCAGATACATTGCAACGATTGGCCGCGGCTGATAAAAATATTATCGCGGTGACCAGCGATAGCCGCGGATCAGGCAAATTGGTTCCTTTTGCGAACAAGTTTCCCGGACAAATGGTAGAGGTTGGAATTGCAGAGCAAAATTTAGTGGGTGTGGCTGCCGGGCTGGCATCCTGCAATAAAAAAGTATTTGCAGTTTCCCCGGCCTGTTTTTTAACGGCAAGGGCCTTGGAACAAATCAAAAATGATGTTGCCTATTCTGATAATCCGGTAAACTTGATTGGCATTAGTGCAGGGGTAAGTTATGGCGCATTGGGAACCACGCATCACAGCCTGCATGATTTTGCAGTATTGAGAGCCATTAATAATTTAATCGTTGTGGCGCCAGGCGACAATTTTGAAACAGAAAAAGCAATTGAACTGGCATCTAAAACAGACAAGCCTGTTTATTTACGTTTTGGTAAAAAAGCCATGCCGCCATTAAAAGAACATAACGATGATGTGTTTGAATTTGGCAAAGGAAGGGTCATTGCTGAAGGAAATGATGTCGCCATCATCGCCACAGGTGAGACAGTCTATTCTGCGCTTGAAGCTTCCATAAAACTAAGGAGTGAAGGCATTTATGCTACCATTATCAGCATGCACACCATCAAACCGCTGGATACAACCCTATTAAGCGCCGTTGCTCAGAAATGCAAAGCCATTGTCACGGTAGAAGAGCATAGTGTAAATGGTGGTTTAGGTGAAGCTTGTGCTTCATTTCTATTTCAGCATAAGATATATAAGCCTTTTCAAATAATAGGATTCCGGATGAATATACGGTTACAGGTTCGCAGCAGGAAATATTCAATCACTATGGAATCAGCGCAAACGGAATTTCAAATGTTGTTAAATCTCTTATTTAAAATATGGTAGTTTTTAAACGATTTTATTTGTTTCCTCTGTTTTGTCTGTTATTTTTTTCGGAATGCAGGAACCATACCAATAAAGCCGGCCAGAAGAAAATGGCTATCATCGTTTCCACTCTCAACAATCCCTGGTTTGTGTTTCTGGCGGAAACAGCCGCTGCCAAAGCAAAATCACTGGGGTATGAAGCAAGGATCTTCGATTCCCAAAACAATACTGCGCAGGAAAGTGACCATTTTGAAAATAGTATCGTTGCAGGCTATGATGCCATCCTGTTTAATCCAACAGATGCCGATGGGTCCGTTGCTAATGTAATGAAAGCAAAAGATGCAGGCATTCCTGTGTTTTGTATGGACCGGGAAATCAATTCCCTCACGGCAGCTACATCTCAAATACTTTCTGACAGTTATTCAGGTGCCGTTGCCCTTGGAAAATATTTCACCCAGCAGCTAAACAAAAAGGGAAACTATATAGAATTATTAGGTCTTGTTGGCGATAATAACACATGGGCAAGATCAAAGGGTTTTCATAGTGTGGTGGACAACTACCCGGCATTAAAAATGGTGGCTCAACAAAGTGCCGATTTTGATCGCAACAAGGCGATGGATGTTATGGAGTCGGTGTTGCAGGCGCATCCTGATATTGATGGGGTGTTTTGTGGAAACGATGCGATGGCCATGGGAGCTTACCAGGCGCTGGTTTCAGCTGGTAAGGCGGATAAAGTAAAAGTGTTTGGCTTTGATGGCGCAGAAGATGTGATTACTTCTATTGGTGAAAATAAAGTATCGGCGACAGGGATGCAGTTTCCGAAAGTGATGGCGGAGACTGCTGCTGAATTTGCCGATGAATGGATCAGGGGAAAAAGGGATTTCCCTCAAAAGGTACCAGTAGCCGTAGAATTGGTTACCGCTAAAAACATAAAGGACTATATCGCTTACGGGAAAAAATAATTACGATGAACAGGTATTTAAAATATTCGCTGCTGTTGCTGATCATTGCCTTGCTGGCATATAAGTCGGTTTATTTTAAGAAGTTGAACGATTTAAGGAGCAATGCAACAGAAACCTTTGATGCAGTCGCATTCACTAAACAATTATGGGACGATAAACTACCGGGCAAATTGGATAGTGCGATTGAACTGACATCCCTGATAAAAGCGATAGCGACAAATCCTGATGCTGCATTTGAAACATATAGCCATGCGATAGCCGTGGGAAATTACAGGTATGCAATGGTCAAAACAACGGGGAAAGCAATTCAGGTAAATGAAGATGATTTGCTTTTGCAAATACCCTTTGCTGACTCATTATTACATGTCAAAGTAGCTACTGAGTTTGTATATGGTAATGCCATTCGTGACGCATCAAACCTCCTGCAGGTAAAGGACTTTCCAAAAACAACTGATTTGAACAGCATTTCGGAGGAATTAAATAAAAGCGTGCGAACAATTGTCTTAGGTCCTTTTAAGAAAAGGGTAAAGAATGGAGATACGATTGTTGTCACTGGTGCAATAGAAATCAATAAAAAGCATATAAACTGGAGTGAAGTGGAAATAATTCCTGTCCGAATACAATTAAAAAACTGATGCTGGTCGCCAAAAATATAACAAAAAAATTCTCAGGAGTCATTGCCCTGGACAATATCAACCTGGAATTGCATCCAGGCAAGGTCAATGCCATTATTGGCGAAAATGGTGCCGGCAAATCTACCCTTATGAAAATATTCTCCGGTGTACATACGCAATACGAAGGAGAAATTATTCTAAATGGAAAGGCTGTAAAATTCCTGAATACCAAAGACGCGGAAGACGCAGGCATTGCCATCATTCATCAGGAGCTCAACCTGGTACCATATTTGTCGGTGGCGGAGAATATTTTTCTTGGAAGAGAGATCGTCAATGCGCTGGGAATGCTTGACAAAAGGCAGATGAACGAAAGAACAAAAAAACTGCTTGAAAAATTAAGACTGCATGTTGATCCCAATACAATAATCGCTCAACTAAAAGTGGGGCAGCAGCAATTGGTGGAAATAGCAAAAGCATTGCACACAAATGCAGCGGTAATCATAATGGATGAACCCACTTCGGCCATCAGCGATAAGGAAGTGGAGACCCTTTTTGGTATCATCAGACAGTTAAAAACGGAAGGCAAAACAATTGCTTATATATCACATAAACTGAACGAGTTGTTTACTATTGCCGACAGATATGTTGTGTTGCGTGATGGATCGACTGTCGATTCAGGAGACATGAAGAATGTATCTCATGATCAATTGATCCATAAAATGACCGGACGCAAACTGGATCTTGAAAAAACCGGAAAAACCCTGCTCAATAAAGATGAACTACTCTCTATTAAGGGCCTGACTTTAAAGCATCCTTTACTAAGAAATGCCAAGGTGCTAAAAGGTATTTCTTTCACCTTACACAAGCGGGAGATACTGGGCCTATATGGTTTAATGGGTGCAGGGCGGACAGAATTGATGGAATGCATTTTTGGGCTGCATCCAAAAAATGTATCAGGAAGAATTTTTGTGAACGGGAACATCCGTAACATAACATCACCTGCAGACGCTATTGAGGCTGGTATTGCGCTGGTACCGGAAGACAGAAAACGGCATGGGCTTATTCTCAATCAGACCATCAAATCAAATATCAGTCTTACTGTTTTAAATAAAATGGAGCAATGGGGTTTTTTGCTAAATGCAAAAAAGGAAAGGTCTCTATCGGATAATTATATCAGCAGGCTCAGCATCAAAACCCCTTCTGTTAATAGCCTGGCTAAATACCTCAGCGGAGGTAACCAGCAAAAAATTGTATTGGCCAAATGGCTGGCTACGCATCCGCGGATCTTGTTATTGGATGAACCCACAAGAGGGGTTGATATTAACGCCAAATCAGAGATATATAAATTAATGAAAATGCTGGCTGATGAAGGCATGGGAATCATTATGGTTTCTTCTGAACTACCGGAGGTATTGGCCGTATCCGATCGAATACTCGTGATGTGTGAAGGGGAAATAACCGCATCAATACCCATTGAAGAAGCAACCGAAGCCGAAATTTTAAAACACGCCATCCACAACAAAGAAGCAGCAGCATGACAAGCACACTCAGTTTACACTCCCAATCACTGAAAAGATTTCAGTCCCTGCTTGCATTGGTCATGTTGTGCATTGCACTAAGCATCCTGACGGATAAATTTTTTACTGCAGATAATGGCTTGAATGTATTGCGCCAGATAGCGGTGAACATTTGTATTTCAACAGGCATGACATTAATTGTTTTAACAGGCGGTATTGATCTGTCTGTTGGTTCTGTACTCGCACTATGCGCAGCAGTTACGGCAGGTTTGTTCAAGGGGGGTATAGAAATTCCAGCAATTAATCTCTTTGTCGGTTTCACATTCCTGGGAGCCGTACTCGGCGGAATCATTTTAGGCTTTTTGCTCGGGTGGTTCAATGGTTTTACAATCACAAGATTCAAAGTTCCACCTTTCGTAGCAACACTGGCCATGCTCACCATTGCAAGAGGTTTTACCATGCTTTACACAAAGGGGCATCCCATCAGTAACCTGGGTAGGAGATTTGCTTTCATTGGTTCGGGTTCATTCCTGGGAATTCCCATTCCGGTGTGGATCGCGATCGTTGTTGTTTCGCTGGCTGCATTGATTACACGGAAGACAAAATTCGGGCGCTATATCTATGCCATCGGTGGCAATGAGCAGGCCGCAAAACTTTCCGGAATCAATATTAGCAGGGTGAAAATTTGGGTGTACGCGATGGCCGGCGGACTCGCAGCATTGGCGGGTATCATTGTTACCGCACGTCTCGATTCTGCCCAGCCAAATGCAGGCATAAGTTACGAGTTGGATGCTATTGCAGCCGTCGTGATTGGAGGAACATCACTCAGTGGTGGCAAAGGGAGTGTATGGGGAACCGTAATGGGTGCCATTATAATTGGAGTGTTGAATAATGGATTGGTGTTATTGAATGTTTCGCCATTTTGGCAACAGGTTGTTAAAGGCGCTGTGATCCTATTGGCGGTTATTATTGATAAGGCTGGGGAAAAGAACGATTAATTTATACGTGCCATTTATTTGTTTAGTTGTCAACTTCAATGGCATTTCAATCTTTGTGTATTGATCTTTATTTAGCTTATTTAATCAAATTGGCACTCAAAAAATACATACTGGCAATCGATCAGGGCACCAGCTCCACCAAGTCATTAATCTTTGATGAAATGGGGCAGGCCGTTGCTAAGGGCTCCGAAGCATTGAATACTTTTTATCTGGAAAATGGATTTGTTGAACAAGATCCCGAGGAAATTTTTCAAAACGTATTAACCTCAGTGAAAAAATGTTTACAGGCGTTTACACAAAAAGGACTTGCTAAAAATGATATAGCCACCATTGGTATTTCCAACCAGAGAGAAACATTTCTGGTCTGGGATCAAAATGGAAAACCGTTGTACAATGCCCTGGTGTGGCAATGCAAACGTTCCATTGATATTTGTGAAAGGCTCAGGAGACTCAATCTTCTACAGACCATCAAAACAAAAACAGGTCTCCTGATCGATCCTTATTTTTCAGGGAGCAAGCTGATCTGGTTACATGAAAATAATGAACAGGTAAGAAATGCGATGGATAAGGGCAATGCTTATTTTGGAACGATAGATACGTGGTTATTATATAAATTAACGGGCGGAAAAAATTATGCAACGGATTATACCAATGCTTCCAGGACATTATTCTTTAATTTATCTACACTAAGCTGGGATGATGAATTATTGGATGCTTTCAAACTTTCGAATATTCATCTTCCTGAATGCAAACCATCTTCTCATTTATTCGGAAAAACGGATTTCAATGGCCTATTTGAGCAGCCTGTCAGCGTTACTGCAATGATTGGCGATTCTCATGCCGCTGCTTTTGGAGAAGGATGTTATATGCCCGGCTCAGCCAAAGCTACTTTGGGTACAGGTTGCTCCATCCTGATGAATATTGGAGATACAATAAAGTATTCTGACCATGGCATGATTACAACCATTTGCTGGAGCACGGAAGACAAACTGCAGTATGCATTGGAAGGCGTAATCGTTACCTGTGGTGCCACCATTGAATGGTTGAAGAATGAAGTCGGCCTGATTGCAGATAGTAAGCAAACCGAAGGAATGGCAACAAGCGTTGCTGATAATAACGGTGTTTATATCATACCGGCTTTCAGTGGTCTGGGTGCTCCTCATTGGGATATGAACAGAAAAGCATCTATTACCGGATTAACATTTAGTGCAAATAAAAATCATATCGTGAGGGCGGCCCTTGAAAGTATTTCCTATCAGATAAAGGATGTCATCGTCGCCATGGAGGCCGACACAAATATTTTATTGGATCAATTAATAGTGGATGGTGGAATCACCTCAAACCATTTTATTGTTCAATTCTTATCAGATCTTTTGAATAAGCCTGTTGTTAATATTGGTATTGCGGATGTGTCAGCTTTAGGTGCAGCATATCTCGCCGGGCTACAGAAACAGATTTATAAAGATTTAGATCATCTCTCACAATTGAACGCAGAAAAGAAAATAGCAAACCCATCTGGTGACGAAAGAGTAAAGATTTGGTATAAAAGATGGGCGGATCTTGTTAGAAACAGGTAGTCATGTTTTAGATACAGCATCGAATCCATTCAAATAGTATTATTCAAATTGAAAATTCTCCATATGTACAAATTGGCACTTACATTTTGCATCCTTAACTCATCATTTTATTTGAGTGCACAGAATACCCCCAGGCTTGTTTCTCCGGATTTACAATCGGACAACTCCGTCATATTCAGAATTAAAGCACCGGGTGCTTCAAGCGTCCAGGTGGTGGGCACATTTGCGACAGGTTTCAAGCCTGTTCCATTGGTTAAACAGGATTCAGGCATTTTTGAAGCAAGGGTCAGTCCACTGGCTTCTGATATGTACGAATACCGTTTTATCCTTGATAGTGCATTCATGCTGGATCCAAACAATAGTGCAGTCACGAGGGATGGAAGAATTATTGAGAACAGGCTTTTGATACCTGGAAAATTGGGTAATCTTATCGCAACACAGCGTGTACCGCATGGAAATGTTACTGCTATTTGGTATCCATCTCCGACACTGGGTACAGAACGAAGAATGTATGTGTACACACCTCCAGGATATGAAAATGGAAAAGACAAATACCCTGTATTATACTTATTGCATGGCGGGGGGGGAGATGAAGATGGTTGGATCAGTCGTGGCAGAGCCAATTACATCATAGATAACCTCATTGCTTCCAAAGAAGCGGTGCCAATGATCGTTGTGATCACCAATGGCAACCCTGATGAAGTAGCAGCACCACTCGACAGGCCTTTTAATCCAAATGCCAAAGATGCAGCCGGCATTGCGAGTATGGCTTCCATGAAATTTGAAGAAAGCCTCGTGAAAGATGTAGTCCCTTACATTGAAAAACATTATCGTGTGATTGCAGATGCAGACCATCGTGCAATAACCGGCTTTTCGATGGGTGGGTATCAGACTCAAAATGTGACAAACAATAACCCGGGCATGTTTAATTATATTGGAGTGATGAGCATGGGTCTGTTTTCTTCCTTTGGTAACAACAATACTGGCTACAGCAAGGAAAAACATATTGCCCAATTGAAAGCCTTAATGGCATCTAATCCAAAACTTTATTGGATTGGAATTGGTAAAAACGATTTTCTATATAAGACGGTCACCGAACTAAGAAGTCTCTATGATCAAATAGGGCTTAAATACATATACAGTGAAAGTGGAGGTGGTCATACATGGACGGAATGGCGCCTGTATTTAATAGAAGTAGCGCCAAAATGCTTCAAATAGGCGATTCCCCTCATAAAAAATAAACAAAATGAAAAAACTGAATGTCCTTTTATCCATTCTGATGATGCTATTCATTTCATGGCCATCTGTCCTGTTTGCGCAGATAAGCAAAAAGCCAAGAGTGCTGGTGCTTTCAGATATCGAAGCGGATCCCGATGACACGCAGTCGCTAATTCGTTTTTTGTTGTATTCGAATCAGTGGGATGTGGAAGGATTGATTGCAACCACCTCCATACATCAGAAAGCAAGAGTGGCACCTGAAAGTATTATAAAAGTGCTTGAAGCGTATAAGCAAGTGCAACCGAATTTATTGCATCATGAAAAAGGCTATCCAACCTATGATGAGCTAAAATCAAAAGTAAAGAAGGGATTGGCTTTGTACGGAATGCAAGGTGTTGGAGAAGGTCATGATTCTGAAGGCTCTGATTGGATTGTCAAATTGCTTGAAATAGATGATCCCCGCCCGCTATGGATAACCGTATGGGGTGGTCCCAATACGCTTGCGCAGGCGCTTTGGAAGATCAAAAAAACAACGACGGCGAACCAGGCTGAAAAGATCTACAGCAAAATCAGAGTGTATACCATCTCTGATCAGGACGACAGCGGGCCGTGGATAAGAAAAAATTTCCCTGGAATATTCTTTGTGGTAACTCCTGGCTATAATTATGGAAGGGCAACCTGGCTGGGCATGGCCATGGGAGTGCCGGGATCCAACACCGAAGTGGTTTCAAACGATTGGCTGGCAAAAAACATCCAGCAGGGACATGGGCCTTTGGGCGCAGCGTATCCTGATGTAGCATATGGAATGGAAGGTGACTCACCTTCTTTTCTGGATCTTATAAATAATGGTCTTAATGACCCTGAACATCCAAACTATGGTGGCTGGGGTGGCAGGTACGAATTCTATTTGCCACCTTTTGAGGATTCCAATACAGGCAGGTTTAAAAGAGAAAATTGGCCCAAAGATGAACCTGAAACACGCCCTATATGGACCAATGCCAATGATTCCATTGTATCTCCGATCGACAAGGAAGGACATTCAGGTAATGCCTTGACCATTTGGCGCTGGCGCACAGAATATCAAAATGATTTTGCTTCTCGCATTCTTTGGACGACAAAGAATTTTAGTGAATGCAATCATCCACCGGTTCCCAGGCTGGCGCATAGTGATCACCTTACAGTAAAGTCAGGCGAAGCATTTCATTTAAGTGCAGCAGGCACAACAGATCCGGACGGAGACTCCATGAGTTATCTGTGGTTTCAATATCCTGAGGCTGGCACTTACAAGGGCAATGTAAGTTTCAGACCATATTCCCCAAACCTATACGATGTACCGGTGACCGCGCCAATAGTCGATAGCGTGCAAACAATTCATTTTATCCTGAAGGTTACCGATAAAGGAACACCAGCCCTTACCAGATATAAAAGAATTATCGTAACGGTAATGCCTAAATAGAAGAGGGTTGGTTTTGTCTGAACCAGCCTGCTCCCTCACGCGGGCTAATTATTGTCTGAATTTGGATTCATAGGATTATAAGATTGATGGATTTTAATAGAGTTCAGGAAAATCGATGATAAAAAATCCTTCTAATCATTGAGTCCTATTAAATCCCTGCCTGTCTCAGGCAGGCTAATTCAGAGAATATAATCCTTCAATCCTATAATCCTACGAATCCCAATCCAAATCAAGTGAACAGCTATTTCTTCGGCGCAGGTTCTACCTTCATGGCAAGTGCTTCGGTGTAGGTAATGTCTACCAAATCTCCTATTTTCACGCCATTCAGTTTCTGTGGGTCTTGCACCTTGATCGTTCTTGAATTCCCTTTCGGTCCCTTGAATGTAACAGAAGGAATGTTTCTGTCGATCGCTGTGATCGTCACCGTCACGCTGATTTGTTTTGCTACAACACCCTTGGGCTGCGTGCCAGGTGCGGCAGATTCACTGGTCTGGGTAGATGTCACTCCGGGGGTACCGTGTTCCTTGACTTCGTAGGCAATGGATTCTGTATATACTGCATGAATCAGGTCGCCCTTCTTAACCTGTGCCAGATTCTTTACCGCGTCGCCAGCGATGAAGCTGTACTCACTACCGTCTTCTGCTTTAACAGTCACCTCGCGCGTTTTTTGGTTGACATTCAAGACCGTTACAGTTACGCTCATTGAAGATACCACAGCCTGTCCTTTTGTATCCTGGGCCTGCACATTTGTTATGCCTGACAAACTGATCAGGGCAGCGGCTGCGATTGCTTTGAAACCGCGAAGCCAGGAAATTTTGATCTTTTTTTTCATGTTTATAGATTTAATTGTTTAATGACATGTTGAGGAGAAGACAGATAATCGCTGACTGTATCAGCACAAAGTAATCACCATGATTTCTATTATCTGTAATCGGAAATCTCCCTTATACAAACTATTTTCAAAATACGATCCGGAATTCATTTGGATCGTGAAGGTACGATATTCAGAATTTACATATGCAGGAGGAACGGAGAGATATCCTTGGATATTTCAGGCTCATAATTATGAGGGAGTCCTTATGGAGGAGCTCTCAGTCTGAACTGGGATTTTTGGGATTAAGAGGATTGTGGGGATAGGTTGGTATGTCCCAACTATACACCAAAGAAGGCAGGTGAAATCACATGAATTTTCTATCTATCCTAAAAATCCCATCAATCGCAGCGTGCATGTATCCATTTAGCACCAGACAAATCCGGGTTAAGACATCCCAGTTCAGACACTTAAGCTAGTTCAGGGGGGCTATTGGATCATCAATTTCCTGGTTGCCGTATAATTTCCGGCCCTCATTCTATAATAATAAATTCCGGCAGCCAGATTGGCTTTTCTCAATTCATATACATAATTGCCAGTTTCTTTCATTTCATTGACCAGCACTTTTAACAGTCTTCCATGTATATCAAATAGTACAATCTCTACAAAAGAAGGGGATGGAATGCTGTAATTTATTTTGGTATTCTCAGAAAAAGGATTGGGGTGATTCTGGCCAAGTTGATATTCCAATTTTATCTGTGTCTGTGCCGTATCTAACGTAACCACCTCTCCCGTTATTTGCATTTGACGGGTTGCGTTGCCAGAAGTACCCGCATTAAATATTACATCTACCCAGTAATTGCTTTTTTGATATCCGGTTGTTGGAAAAGCCGGAGTTGTGGTATAACGATACGATCCGTTTACACCGTCGGTCCCGTCTGCCAGGGCAGTTAATGAGCCATTTACCACTGCGGAAGCGAAATATCCTGACGTACTTACGTAGTTTCCTGCACTGCTGAAGTAAGCCGCAACATAAGTGGTGTTTGCACTAATGGATACAGGGGTGGCAAATAATACCTGTTGCCACCCGGAAGCCGTTTCGCCTACAAAGGTTGCCTGAGCCAGCCTGGTCCCAGTGGATGAATACAACTCACCTATATGAGTACCCGAATTTCCTGTCGTCTTGTAAAAACGAATCCCGGTGATCGTTCCCGCAACAGACGATCTGAACTTAACACCTAATTCCACCGCTTGTCCATCATTCTCTGTAGCAGTCGTGGGTGTCTGCGTAGTGAAAATATTAGCGCCTGAGCTTCCTGAGACAACGTTTATGGTAACCTGAGAAGTGCTTGCACCTCCATTCACGGATAACTGGAACACATAGGTTCCCTGGATCAGGCCCGTGACAGTAGTCGACACGGCAGTAGGTGCGGTAATTGTAGGCGTATTAGGACCGGAGACCCTGGTCCATGAATAGCTGGTGATGGTACCTGTCGATCCACTTCCATTCAATGTAACGGAGGAAGTCGGAAGTGTGATGGTCTGGGTGGCTCCTGCATTCGCCACCGGGGCAGCATTAACGGTAATGGTCACCTGAGAAGTGCTGGAGCCTCCATTTAGCGATAGCCGGAATGTGTAGGTTCCCTGGATCAATCCCGTAACGGTGGTGGACACGGCTGTTGGCGTAGTGATGGTCGGGGTATTGGGCCCGGATACCCGTGTCCATGAATAGCTGGTGATGGTGCCAGTCGATCCACTGCCATTCAATGTAACGGAGGAAGTGGGAAGCGTGATGGTCTGGTTAGGTCCTGCATTCGCCACAAGGGTTGCAGCATTAACGGTAATGGTCACCTGGGAAGTACTGGAGCCTCCATTCAGCGATAGCCGGAATGTGTAGGTTCCCTGGATCAATCCCGTAACGGTGGTGGACACGGCTGTTGGCGTAGTGATGGTCGGGGTATTGGGCCCGGATACCCTTGTCCATGAATAGCTGGTGATGGTGCCAGTCGATCCACTGCCATTCAATGTAACGGAGGAAGTGGGAAGCGTGATGGTCTGGTTAGGTCCTGCATTCGCCACCGGGGCAGCATTAACGGTAATGGTCACCTGAGAAGTACTGGAGCCTCCATTCAGCGTTAGCCGGAATGTGTAGGTTCCCTGGATCAATCCCGTAACGGTGGTGGATACGGCTGTTGGCGTTGTGATGGTCGGGGTATTGGGCCCTGAGACTCTTGTCCATGAATAGCTGGTGATGGTGCCTGTCGATCCACTTCCATTCAATGTAACGGATGAAGTCGGAAGCGTGATGGTCTGATTGGGACCCGCATTGGCCACAAGGGTTGCAGCATTAACGGTAATGGTCACCTGGGAAGTGCTGGCGGCTCCATTCACCGATAGCCGGAACGTATAAGTTCCCTGGACCAATCCCGTAACGGTGGTGGACACGGCTGTTGGTGTGGTGATGGTCGGCGTATTGGGCCCGGAGACCCTGGTCCACAAATAGCTTGTTATCGTGCCAGTCGATGCACTTCCATTCAATGTAACTGAGGAAGTCGGAAGCGTGATGGTCTGGTTAGCCCCTGCATTGGCCACAGGAGTTGCCGAATTAACGGTAATGGTCACCTGGGAAGTGCTGGCGGCTCCATTCACCGATAGCCGGAATGTGTAGGTCCCCTGGATCAATCCCGTAACGGTAGTGGACACAGCTGTTGGCGTGGTGATGGTCGGGGTATTGGGCCCGGAGACCCTGGTCCATAAATAGCTTGTTATCGTGCCAGTCGATCCACTTCCATTCAACGTAACGGAAGAAATCGGAAGTGTGATGGTCTGGTTGGGCCCTGCATTGGCCACAAGGGTTGAAGCGTTAACGGTAATGGTCACCTGAGAGGTGCTGGCGGCTCCATTCACCGATAACTGGAAGACATAGGTTCCCTGGATCAATCCCGTAACGGTAGTGGACACGGCTGTTGGCGTGGTGATGGTGGGAGTATTGGGCCCCGAGAGCCTGGTCCATGAATAGCTGGTGATGGTACCTGTCGATCCACTCCCGTTCAATGTAACGGAGGAAGTCGGAAGATTGATGGTCTGATTGGGCCCTGCATTGGCCACCGGAGCTGCATTCACGGTAATGGTTACCTGAGAAGTGCTGGCGGCCCCATTCACCGATAACTGGAACACATAGGTTCCCTGGATGAGCCCCGTGACAGTAGTCGACACGGCAGTAGGTGCGGTAATTGTTGGCGTATTAGGCCCGGATACCCTTGTCCATGAATAGCTGGTGATGGTACCAGTCGATCCACTGCCATTCAATGTAACGGAGGAAGTCGGAAGCGTGATGGTCTGATTGGGACCCGCATTGGCCACCGGAGCCGCATTCACGGTAATGGTTACCTGAGAAGTGCTGGCGGCCCCATTCACCGATAACTGGAACACATAGGTTCCCTGGATGAGCCCCGTGACAGTAGTCGATACGGCAGTAGGTGCGGTAATTGTTGGCGTATTAGGCCCGGATACCCTTGTCCATGAATAGCTGGTAATGGTGCCGGTCGATCCACTCCCACTCAAAGTAACGGAAGAAGTCGGAAGCGTGATGGTCTGACTGGGACCCGAATTGGCCACCGGGGCGGCATTAACGGTAATGGTCACCTGCGAAGTGCTGGCCCCTCCATTCACCGATAACTGGAAAACATAGGTTCCCTGGACCAATCCCGTAACGGTAGTGGACAGGGCTGTTGGCGTGGTGATGGTGGGCGTGTTGGGCCCAGAGACCCTCGTCCACGAATAGCTGGTGATGTTGCCGGTCGACGCACTCCCGCTTAAAGTAACGGAAGATGTCGGAAGCATGATGGTCTGATTGGGCCCCGCATTGGCCACCGGGGCTGCACTAACGGTAATGGTCACCTGGGAAGTGCTGGCTCCTCCATTCACCGATAACTGGAAAACATAGGTTCCCTGGATCAATCCTGTGACGGTAGTGGACACGGCTGTTGGCGTAGTAATGGTTGGGGTATTGGGACCTGAGACCCTGGTCCATGAATAGCTTGTGATGGTGCCGGTCGTTCCACTTCCATCCAAAGTAACGGAGGAAGTTGGGAGCGTGATGGTCTGATTGGGCCCCGCATTGGCCACCGGGGCTGCATTCACGGTAATGGTCACCTGAGAAGTGCTGGCTGCTCCATTCACCGATAACTGGAAAACATAGGTTCCCTGGATCAATCCTGTGACGGTAGTGGATACGGTAGTTGGTGTTGTAATTGTCGGGGTATTGGGGCCTGAGACCCTGGTCCATGAATAGCTGGTGATGGTGCCGGTAGATCCACTTGCATCCAACGTAACGGAGGTAATCGGAAGCGTGATCGTCTGGTTTGTTCCTGCATTGGCCACGGGGGCTGCATTAACGGTAATGGTCACCTGTGAATTACTGGCTCCTCCATTCACCGAACACTGGAACACATAGGTTCCCTGGATCAGCCCCGTGACAGTAGTGGACACAGCTGTAGGAGCAGTAATGGTCGGGGTATTGGGGCCTGAGACCCTGGTCCATGAATAGCTGGTGATGGTACCTGTCGATCCACTCCCATCCAATGTAACGGAGGAAGTCGGTAGCGTTATGGTCTGATTGAGACCTGCATCTGCCACACCGGGTGGAGCTGCCGCATTAACGGTGATGGTCACCTGAGAAGTACTGGCTCCTCCATTTACAGATAACTGGAACACATAGAGACCCTCGACCAGCCCGGTTATCGTTGTGGACATGGCGGTTGGCGTAGTGATGGTCGGGGTAAAGGGCCCAGAGACATATGTCCATGAATAGCTGGTGATGGTTCCTGTCGATCCATTTCCATTCAATGTAACGGAGGAGGCCGGAAGTGTGATGGACTGATTGGATCCTGCATTGGCCAGCGGGGGTGCCGGATTAACGGTGATGGTCACCTGAGAGGTGCTGGCTCCTCCATTCAAGGATATCTGGAACAAATAGGTTCCCTGGATCAATCCCGTCACGGTCGTAGACATAGCGGTGGGCGTTGTGATGCCAGGGATATTGGGCCCGGAGACGCTGGTCCATGAATAGCTGGTGATGCCACCTGTCGATCCACTCCCATTCAATGTTACGGAAGAAACCGGAAGCGTGATGGTCTGATCGGGCCCCGCATTTGCCACCGGTGGCGGAGGTTCCGGATCAACGGTAATGGTCACCTGGGAAGTACTGGCTCCTCCATTTACGGATAACTGGAAAATATAGGTTCCCTCGATCAATCCTGTAACCGTGGTGGACTCCGCCGTCGATTCGGTGATGCTGGGGGTGTTGGGGCCTGAGACCCTTGTCCAGGTATAGCTGCTGATAAACCCTGTCGATCCACTCCCATCCAATGAAACGGAGGAAGTCGGAAGCGTGATAGTCTGATCGGGCCCCGCATTGGCCGCCGGGGGTGCTGGATTAACGGTAATGGTCACCTGAGAAATGCTGGCGCCTCCATTGGCGGATAACTGGAATAAATAGGTTCCCTGGATCAATCCCGTCACCATTGTAGCCAAACCCGTTGGTGTGGAGATGCCCGGGGTATTGGGCCCTGAGACAATTGACCACAAATAACTGGTGATGGCACCTGTTGATCCACTCCCATTCAATGTTACAGAGGAAGTCGGAAGCGTGATAGTCTGATCGGGACCTGCATTTGCCACCGGAGCTTCATTGACAGTAATGGTAACCTGCGAAGTACTGGCTCCTCCATTTTCGGATAACTGGAATGTATAGGCTCCTTGTATCGAGCCCGGTCGCTGTAGTAGTCTCTTCTTCCGGTGTGGTGATGGTCGGAGTATTTGGCCCTGTGACAGTCGTCCAGGAATAGCTGCTGATGGTTCCAGTCGATCCACTCCCATCCAATGTGACAGAGGAAGTCGGAAGCGTGATGGTCTGGTTTGCACCTGCATTGGCCACCGGGGGTGCGGGATTAACGGTAATGGTTACCTGAGAATTGCTGGCTCCGCCATTTACCGACAACTGGAACAAATAGGTTCCCAGGACCAGCCCGGTAACTGTTGTAGACATCGCCGTGGGGATGGTAATGGCGGGAATATTGGGTCCTGAAATCATTGTCCAGGAATAGCTGGTGATCGAGCCTGTTGATGAATTTCCATTCAGCGTAATGGATGATGCGGGAAGCGTAATGGATTGATCAGGTCCGGCATTTGCATTCGGTGGCAAACTACCTGCAACGGTAATATTACTTCTTAAAAGATAACTACCATCCATATTTCTGCCTGTAATGGCCAAAGGCAATGGATTCTTGTAATTAGCAGGATCCCTGATGATCAAATACAAGCTATATGTTCCTGGAAGCACCGTCGCGGGGAGGGTAAAATTTTCTGAAACAACAGATGGTGTTCCTGAAGGCAGGAAAAGTTTCGGTGTGAATCCTGAATTGCCTGACCAAGCCACTCCGCCATTGCCATCCCTTAATTCATATGCTACATTCCAATTTTCATATACAGGCGCCAGTCCAATATTTTGCCAATTTAAAGAAATGTTGAAAGCGGATCCCTGATTCAGCACGGTGTTCATGGCACCACCTGTTAATATGAGTCTGTAGCCCGCAATCCTGGAAGCCTGCACCACATTTGCCTGAATGGCAGAAGATCCTGGATTGCTAAAATTACCATTGCCAAAAGATGATCCATGATACAAATTCATTTCCGTAATAATGTGGCAATAGAGGCTGCCACAATCATAGTTGCTGGTGATTCCACCCAGTGGCTCCCCTGTAATGGGAGCATACTTCCATTTGTTCATGATCAGGGTGGACAATGATACAGCTCCCGATCCGGGATCATATGTTTCAGCATTGTTTTCAAGAAGAGCACTATACTGGGGATCCCCCCAATTGTCCCTGCGCCATCCGATTTGTCCGCAATTATTTGAAGCTGTAAGCGCATAATAACTCGCTTGTTCGGGAACAAAAGAGGCTGAAGTATTTGTGAAAGCACCAATTAGTGCCTGATTTTGATAGTTTGGAAATATCTGTAAATTATCATCGATAAGTGTTTGAAGTGTTGCTGCTGTAGGTAATATATTGGAAGGGAATCCTGAGTTTTGAATCCAGGGCCACACATGCCATTCCCCATAATTTCCATAACCTCTTATATCAATAGCGTAGACCACACTTGAATATGGAATGGGTATTGAACTCCAGGCTGGTTGATATGAGGTTGTCGCTATATGGTCAGCTATGGCCTGTAATAATGCTTTATACCTTGATAAGTAGGAAGGACTGTTCCAGTTTGGAACCCATGCTTTATCGGTTGAATAATACCAATCTTTGACTAATTCTTTTTGCATTAAATTATGCAAATACGTAGGTATGAATGAACCGCTTCCGCATCCTGAACAAATCGGCATCACACCAAAAGAAAACATTTGGTGTGCATCCACCGCCTGGTGAAAACGTCTGTCAAATTCTGTCCATGAATAGCTCCCCTGTGTTGCATCACTTTCAATATCCTTCCATGCAAAGCGGGTATAATAATTTGGGCCTGGTGTAGAATTACCTGCCGGAATTTGGACTCCGTGCCCGGCTCCATTATCCCATGGCAGATGTTGCCATTGTTCTGCACCGCGTCCCGGACCCACTACTTCTGTGCCGGTAGATATTTGTGTAAATGAAAAAGAGGAAGTTTGAGAATAAACTGAATAACCAGAACCAAGAGAAAATAAAAGGATGGCTATAATTATAATAGTAGCGCTCTTTTGCCCGGAGGGTTGAAAGCAGGAGCCATTGAAATAATAGCAATTTGTCTTCATAGCATGGAATGACAAATAAAAAATTCAAAAACTCTGAAATTGAAAAAGTAGTGGCCAGAGGAGGCGAAAAGACTCAGACAAATTTTGTGATCATGGCATGGCTGAAAGAAAATGCCAGGCATTTTCTATTGACACCTTATTGCGATTTCAGCTCCGGCAAAACTTAGAATTGGTGGATACAACGATCTCGTTCCATGACCAACGCTGCGATGGCGTTATGAGGACAGGGTTTCGATCAAAATCAATATTCTCATGCGACAAATTTCTTGCCAAAAAAAATTCCCCAGATTGAGGAATTTTATCCAAACCTATTTTATCGTGAGTTAAATATCTTATTCTTAGCGCATAAGAAAAGTAATATCAAATTAAACTTCCGATCCTGTCTGAACTGGGATTTATGGGATTAGTAGGATTCTTAGAATAAAAAAACATTTCGCGTGATTCAGACAATAAAATCCATCAATCCTCAAATCCTATAAATCCCAATTCAGACATAAGGAAATGGGGATATTGGTTTTGGCCTAATTTTGAATTATATTAAATAGAATTTAAAATACTCTTTATGAATAAAAAGGTAAAACAGCAGCCCGGTGCCTCTGAAGAAGACAAAAAATTTCCATTGCCTATTTATAAAAAGGAAGATGATATTTATGGCCGGGAAAAAGAAGAACCCCTTATAGATGAAGAAGAGTTTGGAAAAATAAAACCGGTTGGCAGTGAGACAAATCCGGGAGATGATCTGGATGTGCCGGGATCGGAATTGGATGATAGGGATGAAATGATCGGCGAAGAAGATGAAGAAAATAATTATTACAGTCTCGGCGGCGATAATCATGATGACCTGGAAGAAGACAAAGCATAGGCACCCCAAGTGGCTCAAGTGATCCGACGAAGTCTGAACTGGGATTTTTGGGATTTAAGGGATTCTTGGGATAGGTTTGTATGGCTCAATTATACACAAAAGAGGCAAGGTGAAATCACATGAATTTTCAATCTATCCTAAAAATTCCAATAATCCCTGCCTGCGGCAGGTCGCAGACTCTGTGAACAGGCCAGCGTGCGTGCATCCAGCCATGATCAGACAAATCCCAGTTCAGACCAGACATCACATTTCAGACTTCGTCGGAACTCATAAGCCAGCGTGAGAACACTTAAGCCAGTAGGGGCAGTTCTACTTCAAATTTTCGGTAATTTTTGTAAACAAACCTTTTCTATCTTTCTTCACTTCACGGACAAACTTTGCATCAGCAGCCGTTTGTTTATCGTATTTCGCAGACCACAAAATAATTTCTGAAAGAGCTGGCAATAAGTCAATTCCTTTTGAAGTAAGCTTGTAAACTTGCTTTGATCCATGCTGCTCATCAACCTTTTTGGTGACAATTCCTGATGCTTCAAGCAACGTCAATCTGTCTGCAAGTATGTTTGTTGCAATCCTTTCTTCCATCTGCAAAAACTCACCATAGTAGTGTTTGCCTTTGAACATTAAGTCACGGACGATTAAAAATGTCCATTTATCACCAAAGATTTCCAAAGCAAAATTTATCGGGCAGTTTGACCTTCTTTTTTGTTTAGTCATGGGGCAAAAGTAGAAATATTTTTAACTACTTGTAATTTACAAGTACTTTTAATTACATTTGATAAAAATTTAAACAAGAAATAAAATGAAAAATGCAATCAACTGGTTTGAAATCCCGGTAAAAGATTTCAACAGAGCACAAAAATTTTATGAAACTGTGCTGGGTGCAAAGACGCAAGTCATGGAAGCAATGGGAATGAAAATGGCGTTCTTCCCTGCAGATTTGCAGGGCGGAGGTGTTGGCGGAGGGATCATTGAAGGTAAAGGATATGAGCCATCCGATAAAGGTGCATTAGTCTATCTTAATGGCGGGGATGATTTAAGTGTTCCGCTTGCTCGAGTGGAAAAAGCAGGTGGTAAAATTGTCTTGCCAAAAACTGCAATAGGTCAAAACGGTTTTATGGCACACTTCACAGACACCGAAGGAAATAAAGTTGCATTTCATTCAATGAAATAATTTTAATCCTCTTCAAATGGCAACAATTCACAATGAGATAACGGTGAACGCAAGCGTTGACAAGCTTTGGAACTTGCTTACCGACCTTGAGCTTTTGGAGAAGTATGACCCGACGGTAAAGAAATCAACATTGCTTTCAACGGAAAAAACCGGCATTGGAGCAAAGAGGAAAGTGCTGATGCTTGACGGCAAAAATTGGTTTAACGAAAAGGTGACTGTATTTAACCCAACGGAGGCATTGACTTATCAATTGACCGAATGCTCCTTTCCAATTAAAGGTTTGACGCACAGTTACAGTTTTAAAAAAGTGGACAACCAAACGGAATTAAAGCAAGTCATGGAATACACGGTGAAGTTTGGGCTGCTCGGACAGTTACTGGATGCAATGATGATTCGCAGGCAGTCTGACAAAGGGATAAAGAAATTTTTAGCAGGGCTTAAATCGTATGCCGAAGCTCATTGACTTTCGTACTTGCGCGCACTGGTTCAAGTGTTCCGACGAAGTCTGAAATAGGATTTTTGAGATTTAAGGGATTCTGGGGATAGGCTGGTATGGCTCAATTATACACAATAAAGGCCAGGTGAAATCACATGAATTTTCTAACTATCCTCAAAATCCCAATAATCCCTGCCTGCGGCAGGTCGCAGACTCTGTGAGCAGGCCAGCGTGTATGCATCCAGCCATGATCTGACAAATCCCTGCCTGCGTGAGGTCGCAGACTGTGCGAGCAGGCCAGTTCAGACATCCCGACTCGCAATGATTGTCCAATCGTTGTTCCCATACCCTTTCGCAATCCATCTATCCATTAATGAAGCAATCGCAGGAATAATCTCCAGGCTCAGACCAGATTTTTCTGAGGCGTTCAGAAACAAGCCGGCATCCTTTCTTGCCATATTCAACTCCCAGGATGGTTTGGAGAAATCATTTTGAGAGATTCGATTAATCCTTGCCGTTAGTGAATGGGCGGGATTCCAGGAATCGAAAAGTTTATCAACATCAGCAATGGGTGCATCCAATGACCTTGCCAGGGCGAGAGCATCTCCCAAAGCTGCGGTGAAGCCCATGAGGAAACAATTGCCGATCAATTTCAGAGCTGCGGCCCTTCCAACTTCGCTCCCAAAATTGATTAGCTTACCCGTCATACCGGATAGCTGATTTTTCAACTGGTCAATGATCGTTTGATCGCCTGATACCAGCATGAATCCTGAACCTTCGAGTGCATTGACAGGTCCCATAAATACGGGCGCATGCTGATAAGTAAATCCCAGTGCTTTCCAGGATTTAGTTCTTCCTATCGCGCCAGCAACCGATACCGTCGTATGGTCGATAATTATTGCACCGGGTTTCAAAGAAGGCTTTGCAGCCTCTAAAACCTGATTGACGGAATCATCATCTTTTAAGGTCAGATGAATGGTATCTGTTCCGCTAACGGCATCTTTGACATCCTGAAAAGATTTTGCACCAAATCGTTCCAGTTCGGCGGCCTTAGAATGTGTCCGATTCCAGACTTGCACAGGTTCATTTCTTTTGAGCATGGCTTTCACAAAATTGGAACCCAGCAGGCCCATGCCTATGAATGCTTTCATCAAATGTATTTTTTGCAAATATAATGGGCGAGGATTGGTTTATCGCAAAGGCCCCACACTTGTCTGAACTGGCCTGCTCACAGAGTCTGCGACCTGCGGCAGGCAGGGATTTTTGGGATTTAAGGGACTGTGGAGGTAGGTCGGTATGTCCCAACTAAACACAATAGAAGCCAGGTGCTAGCACATGAATTTCCTAACTATCCTAAAAATCCCAATAATCCCAGCGTGCATGCATCAAGGTCTGAACAGGCAAATCCCCGTTCAGACAGTCCCAGTTCAGACTTAGTCAGAACACTTAAACCAGCGGGGGCTCTAATGGGTCGATGCATAAACTTATCGTTTATTCATAACCGGGATGGAGTGAAATTCATCTGAAAATCGTTTCAATGAATGCTCGGGAAAGGGGCCATATTGTTCGAGGTTCACCCGAAATGGTAAAATTGCGAGCAGGCATCAAGCAGTAATTGCTGATATGAGAAAGGCATTTTGTTTTGTGGTTGAAATCCGGAAATTGAAAGCGGATTGGTATCAACCTATGTCCTATCATTTTATTTATTGGTAGCTGTATATATTCGATCGAAAAGCATATATTTGATCACTATCGATTCTTATTCTGCAACATGCCCCAAAACCGACAACTCGCTGCCGTCATGTTTACTGATATTGTCGGGTATACGGCATTGATGGGCCAAAGTGAACAAAAAGCTTTTGAACTACTTCGCAAAAACAGAGAAATTCAAAGACCAATCATCGAAGAATTGGGCGGCCGCTGGATCAAAGAGCTTGGGGATGGCATCTTAGCCAGTTTTGCCTCCGTTAGCAATGCCGTATATGCGGCCTTGAAAATCCAGGATGCATGCAGAAATTCCAAAGAATTTGAATTGCGTATAGGCATTCACCAGGGTGAGGTTGTGTTTGAAAATGACGACATTTTTGGCGACGCCGTTAACATTGCCTCCCGTCTTCAGGCGCTGGCCCCTCCAAATGGAATTTTTGTTTCTGAATCTGTACGCCGTGATCTGTCCAATAAAAATGATATTATAGCTGAATTTGTCAGGCTTGAACATCTTAAAAATGTAGTTGAACCCGTACAGGTTTATAAAATTTATTCAGTTGGAAAAGGAGCTACGGACGCAATAATCCCAAGGCCTTCGCGGGCGTCCATTATTCCGGATTATGATTACGATATTCATATCAGTTATAGATTCAACGATAATAAATATGATGGATGGATTTCGGAACTCGTTGAAAAGCTTAACCAGGAATTGAGCGCAACCTTAAAAGACAAGCTTTCCATTTTTTTCGATAAAAACGCTGAAGACAAGCGGGAAAGCATATTGCCAGGACATAAAATCAAATCGTTGATATTTATTCCCATCATTTCCCAAACATATTGCGATATCAATTCTCCTGTGTGGGAAAAGGAATTCAGGGTATTTCAGGAAGAGACAAGAAACGACAACCTTGGTACCGCGATAAAGTTACCCAATGGGAATAGTGCATCCCGTGTGATACCGGTAAGGATTCATGAACTGGATATGGAAGATGTAAAATTGCTGGAATCCGAGCTTCCGGGAGGTTTGCGATCCATTGACTTTATTTATCGGGAAGATGGTGTAAACCGACCTTTACGTCCCATGGATGATGAGAGGCAGGTTGACCCGCTAAGGCCGATGTATCGCAACCAAATCAATAAACTTGCAAATGTTATCAAAGAAGTTATTTCGGGAATAAAGATCAGCCAAAGAAGCAGTCCCGTTGAATCTCCCGCTTACAATCCAACAGCCCGACATATTGTACCCAATATTATCTCCACTTCATTACCATCGGTTATAAAAGTCCAGGTGATTAACCGTCAGCGGCCCAATATTTATCTTGCCTGGACCTCTGGTGATCTTAAAGAGAGCCGGGAGGAAATGGCTATCATCCTTCAAAAAGCAGGGTTTAATGTTCTTCCCTCTGTTGACTGCCCTGCCGATGATGAAACATTTAGGGAAAGAGTCGCACTGGAAATGCAAAAGTGCGTCTGCTCCCTTCATATGCTGAGTGGAGAATTTGGAAGACGTTTCGAATCAAATGAAGAGATTTCCTTTCCCCAGTACCAGTTTTTGGAGGCCAGGAAGAAAATTGATTCGACCCCTGCCGGATTTAATGTTTTTGTATGGCTCTCCCAGGAAAACACGAAGTCCATGAAACCTGCCCAACAGGACTTTATCAAATATATCCGCAACAATATTACGAGGAACATGATGTTTTCCAACAGCCATGGTCCCATGCAACTGGTGGACGATATGCGGGTGGTCGTAATGAAAGAGGATGCAAAGGTTTACGATTCCAAAGACACCGATATCTTTTTTATTTTCAGTCAGCAGGATGAGCAGGAGGCGAAGGTTATCGTTGATGAATTGAGCCTTGAATTTCCTGTCGAGACCATGAATATTCTTCCGGAAGGAGAAGAATCCTACAGGGATATATCCACCCAACAAATTCCAAAGAGTAAACTGGCGGTTGTTTATTTTAAGTATGCGGCCGATTGGGCACTCCCATTTATCAAACAGATTTGGAAACAGGTAGGCGGGGCTTCTTCTCCTACTCCCATGTTCCTTGTGGGAGAAGATGATCCATATAGCAACCTGGCGCGAAATTTTAAGGCGCCTCGTGTGACGTCTTCAATAGTTCCAAAGGCAACCATTCCGGCAGAGGTAAAAAAAGAGTACAGCAAATTAATCTGATACCAAAATATTCCTTGTTGAAAGACTAAATAGCATGGTTGTACATACCAGAAACCCAAAAAGATTCAAGCAATAAACCTGATCTTAAAGAAGCAAAATTGACGGATTCCGGAGAGCATACTGTTCTTCGAAGCCGGGTGAACTAACAGAAATATTATTTGGTGTTCGGGAAAATACTTGCTTCTGGAAAACTTATCCAATCAATCTTAATTTCTAACAAGGAGTAAGTCGCGATTTTATGATCGAAGATGAACAAATCTGTCCTTATACAGGTTTAAGATCATTTACTGAGGAGGAATCCCTTTACTTTAAAGGAAGGGAAGAGGATATTGACCAGGCCACTGAGCAATTGCAGCGAAACAAATTCCTGATGCTCACCGGTGCATCAGGCGATGGAAAGTCTTCCTTGATCTATGCGGGCATTATTCCAAACGCAAGAGCTGGTTTTTTAAAATCAAAATACACACAATGGTGTGTGGCCGATTTTAGACCGGAACGAACCCCTTTTCAAAATTTATGCAAATCCATTGCCCGGCAACTGGATATTGCCAGCCCCCAAACCGTTCAAACTGAATTAAACCATGGCTTCTCTGCCATCATTGATCTTTACAGGAACTCAAAAAGACATATAGATGTGCATTCATTGGCGTGGCAGAGGGCCGATGATGCCGGAAAAGCTGCAATGAAAAGAGAAGCAGCAAACCTCATTATACTCGTCGACCAATTTGAAGAATTTTTCACCAATCCGGAAAATTATCACAAAGGCGTGCCTTCTGTGGACGCCAATCTTGTCCTGAATTTATTATTGGAAACTGCCCGCATTGCCCTCGAAGAAGACTTACCTATATATATTGTCTTCACCATGCGTTCAGACTACATTGGGCAATGCGCTGCTTTTCGAGGATTACCTGAGTTTATCGGGTTCTCCCAGTATTTTGTTCCCCGTCTTAACCGCGCCCAATTACGACTAGTCATTGAAGAGCCGGCCACATTAAGCGGTAACCGGATTACCAGGCGATTAACGGAACGCCTGATACATGATTTGACAGAAGGAGTTGACCAGCTTCCCATTCTGCAACATGCACTTAACCAGATTTGGCATGCTGCTTCAAATGGAAAAGAAGAAATGGATCTTATCCATTATGCAATGGTAAGTGGTATGCCAGGAAACGAATTACCAAATGAGCAGGTTGGGCGTTTTGAACAATGGTTTGAAAGTTTACCTGCGTATATAAAAGCCTGTTACCACAAACCCAACCTTCAGAATGTGCTCGATACGCATACCAACAAGCTTTACGAACTGGCACCCAAATATTATGCGGAGAAAACCGGTAAGTCTGTTCCAGATCAAGATGCTAAGGGGATCATAAGAACAGCCTTTATCTGCCTCACAAAAATTGACCAGAGTCGGGCTGTGCGTAACCGAATGACACTGAAAGAAATTACTAATATCATAGACAATCCTGAATATGGAACTCAGGAAGTAGGTGCATTGCTGAATATTTTCAGAGAGCCGGGCAATACATTTATTCATCCGTTTATTCTGGATAGATTAGAGAGCCGCCAGCTGAATGAGACAGATATCCTGGATATCACACACGAAAGTTTGATTCGTAACTGGGTATACCTTGGACAATGGGCCAAAGAAGAATTTGATAACTACACTATTTCGCTTGACTTTGAATCGCAATTAAACCGATGGGTAGAAAGTAGTAAGTCCAGTAGTTTTTTGTTATCAATTGGCCAGCTTACCTATTTTGAAAATTGGTTTAATACAGCTAAACCCAATGCGCATTGGATTGCCCGATACCTGCCGGAGGATATCGAACAGGATAAAAAGTTATCAAACGCAAAACAGGTACTTGATCATGCGAAGGAGTTTTTAAAGCGAAGTGCAAGAAAGCATGTAGTAACTCGAACAGTTATTCGTTACGGGCCAAAAAGGATCGCTGCTGTATTGGCCCTGATTGCTGTGCTTACACTCAGTTCCTTTGGTATACGCGAATATTTCCTCAGGCAAAATGATCATGTGCTAAAGGATATTAAAGCAAAAACATTTGAGCTTGCAAATGAACCCAAACTCAACGTCGAATTTTCTGTTCCTGCAATTAGCCAGCAACTCATGCTGGGAGATCTTACAGTGAATGAAGCGATCGATGCCATTCGGGATACCATGCAGAAAATCAGAATAGCAACGGGTATTGCAACCCAATTGGTCACCCAGGGCCGTTACGAACCCCAAAAGGAAATTTTACAGAGTTTAACCATCGCAGATAGTTTGCTGGAAAAATTGGTTGTGCCGGGCAATAACCGCAAACTTTCTGCCGGACTGAAACTGATCCATGACTTTTCGGTTACTGCCGGGCTGGCCAGCTTTTTTAACGATGATGGAGTCCTGCATTCATTTGTCATCCGCAATGCCAACCGCTCCGCCCATTGGGCCCTGGAGGTTTTCAAAGATCAACCAACAGGCTTCGACGATATACAATTTTTGAGCCTTGCATTAGATAACGGGATCAATCATAAAATGTATACCGGGGAAGAAGTCAACCAACTCCTGAAAATGCTTTCTCCTTTTGAAAATAAGCTAAGAACTCCCTGGGTCGAAAGAAATTACAAACGAGACAAAGTGCTGGCTCGTGGCAATTTTAGTTATGGATCGCATTTTAATGGTCTTTACCAGGACCTGGCCTATTTATATGCTGCGGCAGGCAACTCAGCAAGAGCTCTTCAATGCGTGGATACATTGCTTCGATACCAGGATGGATTTTACCAGGAAGACTATGCCACCCATATTGAAAATGCCGGGAACATAGCCGCTGTGTTTTATACCTATGGAGGCAAAGCCGCACTCGATGAATTTGTAAACGGATATTGTACTCGCAAAAATACCAGGGCAGAAGAATTTTATAACCGTTTGGTCTCCCGTTCAATGGTCGACGAAAACCTGTACGCTAATGTGAGCTTTTATTCGGGCAACGGTCAAAAATTCTCTAATCTTAACCTGAAGTTCCAACCCGACACCACGCTCAATTTCTTTTTTTCGAAACTAAGGGAAGAGATTGCAAAAATTAAGGAGCCCAGTGAAAGGAATTTTAGCCTGGCAGTCATCTATAAGAATCAGGGAATTTTACAGGCATACAAAATGGAAATCAGGGGTAAATCTGCAAAGGAATCGAATCTCTTGTACCAGGAGGCTATTCGATATTACCGGTTGGTTAAAAAAGACTATTTGGATCAACTGATTTCTGTAGTTGGTAAATATGCCACTGACAGTCTCAGTTTACCGAGGAAATTTCTTTTTCTTTACCCCGATTATCGGGTACCGTTTCATCTTAACGAACCCCGCTCCGGTTCATCGTATTACAATTCTCCTTCTTTTGTTGAATATGTATTGGAATATAAATTAATAGATGAATTGTATAAGAACACCGATGAACTCAGGTATTTTGAAATTTGGTTGGGCGCGTATGCGGCCTGCATGAGCGACCGAATCTTTTATTTGCGCGACCGGATGCCATTTGGAATAATGGATCACCTTGCTTCGAGCCTTGAAAAGCAGAATGGGAGTCAATCCCTGGACCTGAATATTCTTTACTTCATACTTAGTGAGCAGGCATTCGATCGGCAAGAACCCGGCAAGGGTATTACTTATCTTCAACGCGTTAGGTCGGATAAATTACTTAACCCTTATCAAACGGGGGATTATAGCTCCTATGCCTATGGTTTTGCTTTAATAGGAAAGGCAGTTGCCAATTTAACTGTCAGCAATCAATTCGACCTGTCCTACAACCTGCTAAATGTATTTAAAAAAGAAATGAACCGTTCCTCGCTTTATTCCTGCGCCAGCAGTCATATATCAAAGAAAAAACAATCCCGGGAAATAGCCCAGCGACTTCTTGACTCAGCTACGCTTGAAATGAACCGCATTGAAAAACCAACTATTTTCCGACCCGACCATTTAACAGCTGGCGTGGCCATTATGTACCTGGATCCCGGGAAAAAATCAAAAGAGGCTTATCGAATGATAAAAAATGCAATTGCCAAGTTTGCGGTTTTATCAAATTTCAGTAAAGCATATGCTTTTCATGGAGATCTTTACGAAGCGCTGCAACAAGCCCCTCCGCTTATATCGAAAGGGGAACAATCATTTTTTTTAGCAAACTCCGTGGGAGGATTTAATATGGCCAACCCGGTAAAAAAGGAGTGGGTAAATTTTAATGATAACATCAATATTTTTGATGCCAATGACTTTCTAGTTTACATGAATGAAAATGAATAAATGATCGACCAGCAAGTCATATGCCCTTATACAGGCCTCCGTTCATTTTCAGAGGAAGAGAGTCTTTATTTCAAAGGACGCGACCTCCAGGTGGACCAGATTACAGCCCTTTTGGAGCAAAACAAATTCCTGATGGTAACGGGCGCTTCGGGAGAAGGGAAGTCATCCCTTATTTATGCGGGGCTTATTCCAAATGCGAGGGCCGGATTTTTTAAAGCAAAATTCACCAACTGGGTTGTTGCTGATTTTCGGCCGGAAAGAACCCCGCTTATAAATATGGCGGAGGCTTTGGCGAAAACTTTTGGCACAAAGGCCGCTTCGATTGAAACTGAACTGAGGCGCGGTTATTCTTCCCTGGTAGACCTCTACACAAATTCCGAGTTCTATGTGGATGAAATGGAGAATCAGCAAATTTCCGATTCCGAAAAGAAAGAAAAAACAAGAAAGGCCGCCAATCTGATTATATTGATTGATCAATTTGAGGAATTCTTTACAAACCCTGGAAATTTTTATAAAGAAGCTCCCTCGCAGGACGCTCAGATCGTGGTAAACCTGGCATTGGAAACGGCCCGTATTGCCATAAAAAAGAACTTGCCGGTGTATGTGATCTGTACGATGCGATCTGATTATATCGGCCAATGTTCTGCTTTCAGGGGATTGCCTGAGTACATCGGTTTTTCTCAATTCTTTGTGCCAAGGCTGAAACGCAAAGATCTTAAACAGGTTATCGAAGAACCGGCAATCCTGAGTGGCAATCGGATTTCACAACGCCTGGTAGAACGCCTGGTCTTTGATATCGAAGATGGCATTGATCAGCTGCCTATTCTTCAACATGCCCTAAGTCAGGTTTGGCTGGCCGCAGATCATGGCCGACAAGAGATGGACCTGATTCATTATGCGATGGTAGGAGGCATGCCGGCAATTGAATTACCGGATGAGGATCAACGCAGATTTCAGCACTGGTATGATGACTTATCTCCCCTTCGACAGAAGTACTACCAGGATACGGGCCTCAGTAAAGTGATAGAAATTCATGCCAGTATTTTATATGAAAATGCCTGGGAAAATTATAATGCCAAACATCCGAATGAGCCTATCTCCCAGAAAGAAGCTAAGCGAATAATTGCCCTGACCTTTAGCTGTCTGACTAAAATCGATAATAGTCGGGCGGTGCGTAACCGGATGTCGCTTGGCGAAATTACCGGGATCATCAATTCACCGGGGATTTCTTCCAACACAGTGAATGAAGTGCTAAGTATTTACCGTGAAGAAGGAAACTCGTTCATCAGGCCCTTCAAAACGGAGGACCATGCTACACATGATTTAGCTCCTGAAACAGTGTTGGATATTACCCATGAAAGCCTGATCCGCAACTGGAATAAATTGAATAACTGGGCGAAAAGAGAGTTTGAATATTATTCTACTTACCTGGATTTTAAAAAGCAACTCGACCGATGGAAGAACAGTAAAAAGGACAGAGGCTTTTTATTGCCCATTGGTCCACTAACTTATTTTGAAGACTGGTATCATAAATGCAACCCCAATGTTGGATGGATTACACGGTATGCAGAATCCCGGGATGACCAGGAGAAAACAAAAATTGAAGCTGAAAGCATACTGGAAGATATCCGGAAATTTATTAAGCGCAGTGCCAGAAAAGTGGCTACAACAAGGGCATTTATTAAATACGGGCCGCAACGCATAGCTATCATAGCTGCAGTTGTTGCCATGGTTCTGCTTAGCGGTTTTTATTGGTATGATGCTGCACAAAAACAAAACAAACAGGTCATTGAAAAAGTAAGGGCTGAAATATCAAAATTGATGAAAAGCAAGGAAGTAGGCTCTCGATTTAAATCTTTTCCGATTTTATTTCAAGAACGCTATGAACCTGGGTACCTGATGAATTATCTGAACAAACTGGAACCAAAAGAAAGATTTAGCCTGGGCATTTCTGTATATGACCAACTGTTATACCCTGATAAACATGATAAAAGTGAACGTAGGGCCGAACTAACAAGACTTATTCAGGCCTGCTTTAAAGAATTATTGAACGGGACGCCGGATTATCCTTTCTTATTGCCCGAATTGAATAGATTCAGTACACTACTGGCCTATGATCAATACTATAATCCTTCCGACAGCACCGAAAAAATGCTGCGTTCTGTTGCCGATGAAGGCTATCGCATGGCGCTGGTTTTTTTAAAGTCAAAAGCTTTATTTAAAGCCACCATACCTACCGAACTGAATTATGATTTACAGCAATGGCTCACCTTTGGCACAGTTGAGCAGGAAAAGGTCAAAACGATCCTGGGACTATTTTCCCCAATGGAAGGCGGGGAGGCTGAGGCCGTGTTTGAGATTTATTATCCTAAGGGCAGTAAAGAGATCAATCGTAGTACCTCAATAAGTTTTAATGGAGGATACCACACTATAGCATCCTTGTACGCAGCATTAGGCGATAGTGCTAAGGTTCGAGTTTGTTTTGAAGCGATCAGGCAATCGGGTCAAAACGACTATTTCACTGACAATTCGTACAATAATTATATTAATATCCTGGGCATTTTTTATCAGTTTGGCCATCGGGATAAGACAGGCAGCCTCATAGGTTGGCTTGAGCATCATTATGCTGCGAATTCGCCGCTCGCCATTTACCGGAATGCAGTTATCCGTTCTGGTTATATAAACCTCCATTACCGGGGTAATATTTACAAATACGGCTTTTTTCATCCTAATCTTTGCCTCGCCTCGAGGGAAGTGTTCAATGCGCTGGCAGATGATTATGAAAAACTGATTAGCCAGGTCAAAGACCCTTCGGAACGGAATTATTTACTGGCCATCAATGAGAAACGAAGGGCCATGTACCTTCATAAATATTATTGCGACCGGAGGCTAAGTGCAGATACGGTTTACCTGGTTAAACTGCTTCAACAAGCATTAGACCATTTCAGGAAAGTAAGCGGCGATTCTCTTGAAAAAACAGTTTCTGTTACGCTGCCATACGGCCACGATGGAGTACGCACTGGCCATTATAAACGAAGAGACTTATTCATTTACCCAGACTATATGGACGGATGGTATAGCGAAATTTATCATTCCGACCTTTTTTTCAATTTCATTGACAGGAACCACCTGTTTGAAGAATTATATAAATCGCCGGAAGACCTGGGATTAATTCAACTCTGGATAACCAGGGCAGTTATCATTAACCCCAATTATTATCCCACTGAAAATAATTATCCATTGAATGATGGAACTCTTACGCGCATGCTGGGGCTGGCAAAAACGCATCCACAGGGTAAAAGCCTTGATAATCATTGGAGCTGGCTCCTGTTGGCCAACCGGGCCTTTGCCCGGAAGGATGTAGTGGCAGGATTGGAATATTATAAGCAATTTGACAAAGAAGATTTTGCCGCTTCCCGCGACAGATATGAATACATGGAAAAAACTTTCTTTCTCAACCAGCTAAAAGACCTTTGCGTATACCTGGCATTAGCGGGAAAACATAAAGAGGCTATTGAATTAGCAGAGAAATTTGAAAAGGACCATGAGAAAGCGTACGCTTATATTTTCATGGCCGAGAATCTCTATGTGCAGCATGGGGATCCTATCGCTTTTGATTACCTTGATTCTGTTTTTTCCAAATCACGGGATGTTGATTTTTCACAATTAAATTACAATTACTCCAAAGATTACCGGTATAATTGGATATTACTCTTGTCCCGTATCGGGAGCCGGCCACTCAATTCCCTATCTGATGGTATCCAGGCAGACATATTGGAAGGAAATAAAACAAATGTCATGGTATACAAAGAAACTGGTCTTGCGGAAGAAGGTAATTTTTACAATGCCTGGACGGCCATTCCTTCTACCCTGACTGAAACTGAAGATTTGCTTGCCCGGACCTTCATTTTATGGCAGGCTTGCATTAAAAAGGAAACCACAGTAGACAGAGAAAAATGGGCGGCCATGGATGAAGTTTTTCAGTTTAATTTTTATTATGTTAATTATTTGGTCAATTAATGAAGAATTATAACCCCATATATTATTTTCTTTTTATCCTTTTAGTGACAGGAGCTTTCGCTTCCATGGCCCAGAACAGCTATGGCATCAAGATGATGGGCGGTGTTGCCTTTGCATTTGGACTTGTCTTTCTGATCGAATTCTTTTCTGCTATAATAAGCAAAGACAAAAAGGATGGATACGCACTCATAGAAATGGCATGTCTTTCTTTACTATCAATCATTTTTGGGTGCAGGGTCTTCTATATTCATTTTCCATTTATTGAAATGTTATTTGCCACAACCATTATTTTACTGCTGTTGCTTTACCTGCGGAAAATGATTCAACTCTTTCGGGATATGCAGTCCAAAAATAAACTGCTGGCTTTCTTTCTTGCCTTTTATTATCTGAGCCTCTTGCTGTTTCTTATTTCCCTGTTATTGTTTCAGAGCAGGGCAAACATTTCAACGATCGCCGGTGCGGGCGCATTTGTATTACTCATTGGTTTTATCCTGGCCGGGTTTCTCAAAAAGGATCTGCTGGTTGAAGGAGATAAGGTTTCTGCATTTAGTTTGGTCAAACATTTCAAAGACCATTCGATTGTTATTCTTTCCCTTTTCCTGCTTTTGTCACTCTATGCCGGACTCAATAAAATTGGCGTCATCCCGGATATTTATTCCGATCAATTCCCTCAGGCCTATTACAAGCTGGTACAAGAGGCTGCGTCCGGTAAGGAAAAGCCTGTTAACGGAAAATACAAATACGAGATCTTCAGAGATAAGTATGATCGGTTCCTGCAACATAATAAGATCAACAAAAAATGATGTCTGAACTGGGATTTATGGGATTAGTAGGATTTTTAGGATAAAAAAGACTTCGCGTGATTCTTCTTGTCTTCGTTTGTATGTAGACGATTTACAAATAAGAAATATTAGCCTATCCCGCTAATCCCATAAATCCTACAAATCCCCGTTCAGACAGAGATTATTGCTTGAAAAATTTTGTTGCATATAAGTTCTTTCCCTGGGAAGCTCTTAAGAAATATTCACCCCTGCTCAACCCTGAGACATTGATGTTGAATACTTCCCTTTCAGTGATCAATGATTTAACCAGCTGACCGGTTGTATTGAAAATCGAAACCTGGGCGGAACCGGATGCCGGCAAAATGACATTCATTGAACTATGCACCAGCGTAGGCCTTATCGAGAGTGTCCCTGTTTGACCGGAAGTAGTAAACAAGACCTTACTATAAACATATTTGCCGTCCTTGTCAAAGATCTTTAGACGATAATACTGGTCTCCGTTCATTTTGCTGTGCTCGCTAAAAGTATATGAATAACCGCTCCCATTTGCTGCCATCGAAGGAATCAATGCTAAGGCCTTCCAGTCAGCATTGCCGTTTCTGCTCGATTCGATTTGAAAGGAATTTATATTCTCTTCATTTTCTGTTCTCCAGTAAAGAATGACTTCCTGATTTTGCTGGGAACTATAAAAAGAAACCAAAGTCAAAGGCAATACACCGGCACCTGATCCACTGTTAGTAAAATTGAATGGACCGGTTGTAGAAAATGGGCCCGCATACGAAGCGGATGGAAAAACAAGCTTGGCCCCACCATTGCCCCCGGTGATACTACCTCCCGAATAAACATTCACCACAGAGGCCGCTGCCAAATTTATTTTTGAGCCATTCGTGAACTGCAGTGTTCCGGAAATATAGAGATCACCAATATTGGCCAGGTTATTGGCATTCACTGTAACCATAATTCCAGCGCCAATCGTTGCATCATCGCCTGCGCCGGGTACATGTCCGCAACTCCAGGTGCCGGGCGTTTCCCAGTTTCCAGTTCCGTTGGCAGAGCAGGAACCTGCTTTTGCATAAATGCTAATCAGGAATAGGGCTGCACAAGTAATCTTTTTCATGGGGCTTAATTCGTTCACTAAATATGCATTTCATCTCTTCTGAACATAATGGTTTGCAAGTATGTTGCCATTTGACGGTGTGTACGATCCAGAGACTGATAAATCTACGCCGGTTTGGACAAGGCATTGATAATAACGCTACCAGCCAGGCCGGACGAGTTATTTTACCCGAATTCTTTTGTGAGCAGGTTCCTTGATTCCGAAAGAATTATCTCAAAATGGGAATACTTATCCAAATATCAGAATGGTAACGGGGTCCTTCTCGCGTAACAAACTTCGATTTATAGGTTCTTTAATGTGCACGCCAGGTTTTGTTGAAAATCCGGATGGTGAAAGTTCAATGCGCATTTTGATCAATCCAAATAGCAAGACATGATTAAAGTGTTCGTAAACTATTCACAGGTGGGCCAGTGTAGGAGCCAGGATATACCTGATTTTCAGATTAAAGTCATGTTTTCGAGCTTGCTAAAATCATATTTTCCCTGAGTAAAAGTTGATAACTTTTAATTGCAATATATTTTTTCACCAAAAACGAATTATATGAAAAAGTTAATAGCTGTGTTATTCCTTTTCCCAATCCTGGGCAGCTATTCACAGAAATGGGAAAAGAATTACGATTATGTCGACGACTGTGTTTGTGGCCTTTCGAAGGTTGCAAAGAATGCCAAAGTGGGCTATGTAAACATTAAGGGGGTAGAAATAATAAAGCCGCAATATGAGGATGGGCTAACTTTTAGTGAAGGATACACTGCAGTTAAGAAAGGAACAAAATGGTTATATCTTGACAGCACAGGAAGGATTATTACAGAGCCCATTTTTGATGATGCTCATAATTTCAGTAATGGCCTGGCAGCTGTTGCAAAGAATGAGCTCTTTGGTTACATTAACATGGCTGGCGAACTCGTGATTGCTTATCGGTTTTCTCATGCAAGCATTTTCTCAGAAGACCTCGCGTCTGCTGCAAACACGGAAGGCCTTTGGGGATTTATTGATAAGAAAGGAAACTGGGTAATTAAACCGGTCTACAACTTTGCGAATGCCTTTGCCAATGGAGAAGCCAGGGTGATGAAGGAAGATAAAGTGTTCTATATTGATAAAGTGAACAAAGTGGTTCATGAATAGTGGGCGAGGCACTGGCCAAAGGAAATAGCCATTAGGTCGGGAGCCTTTGCCTTGTAGCTTAGATGAATTTCCATTTTCGTTACATAACTCCAGGTCTACATTCATTACTTCACATGAGAAAGAAGATGGCCAGGAGCTTGGCTTTTATTTCAGTTGGTCTTGCTCTATATCCTCAAGTCATCAGGGCTTGAGATTAACTTTCAATAAGAGATACTTACAGTAGCCGTATCAAATCTATTAACAAAAACAAGCGGCATTTTCTGCATTGTATTGCTGGCCGTCCAAATTATCCTGTTATCTGTGTTTCCAAAACCAGTTGCATAGAATACCGTGTCAATTGGCAGTCCAAGGGTATATTTGCCATATGAACAATTATAGGAATAACATTCGGCTTCCTGAATCTGCAAAGACAACTGGTCATGTTGTGAATAGGTATTAACTCTCTTAATATTAATTTTTAGTGTACACTTTGGCGTTAATGTTATGGATCCAACGCTGCCATTTGACTGATACGACTTCCAATAATTCGAATGAGTTACTTCATAAGCTCCGAGGTCTGGAGGTCTAATAAATGTAACCTCTCCCGCACTATTGGTATGTAAGACATCGAATATGGAATAGCTAACACAGCCGAATACATTGTCATAATGAGCACATTTTTGTAACGCGATCGCAGCTCCTTCGACGGGGATATTGGTTAATTTTTCGAGGACCTGAATGGTAATTGGTGTCTGGCCCGGGGCGGCATTTGGAGCTGTAAGTTGTGGATGCTCAACAAGGGCTTTATTGCAGGCAACCAAATTCGTGATGACCAACAATAAGCAAATGAAATATGGTTTCATGAATGCATCATGTTTCCTAAGAAATGGTTGATGAGAATATAATTGACTTTTCATTTTCGATATTTTAGTCCATTAAAAAAATCCATTACCCATTGAATCATGAAATTAGTGAAGGGGAAAGCCGATGACTAATTGGCTTTTCATACCGTTCCAGCCGGGTTAGTAAAACCTAACAATTTTTGCGTTTTGTGGCCCGGCGATTTGGAATTTTTGCCAGCACAGCAGTTGAGCTCTTTTATTTCAGCAGAAATAGTGACAATTCATTGACTGATTATTCAATAGTGCAAATCTTTCTGAACCTGAGTGTCGCAGGTCGCCTACTCTGTGAGCAGGAAGGGAGTTTTAGAATGTCTGAACTGGGTTGTCTGAACGGGGATTCATGGGATTTAAGGGATTGTGGGGATAGTCTGAACTGGGATTTATGGGATTCATGGGATTTTTGGGATAGAATAAATAGTTCGGGTGATTTTACCTTCTCCCAAAAAAACGATTCAGTTTACTTTGGCACCATATGCCAGGTGAAAACTTAAAACATGCTGAGTTAACTTCTAAAGTAATTGGATGCGCTTTTAATGTGCATAATGTTCTTGGAAACGGCTTTCAGGAACTAATTTATCAACAAGCACTGCAGGGTCGACTTCCTAATTCATGATTTCATTTCCCTAGAAGTAAGTCTCAATTTCAAGCGCTTCACCAACAAGAAATACAAACCACTTCCCAATATCCAATAAATCCTAAAAATCCCAAAAATCCCCGCCTGCGTCGGGCAGGCCAGTTCAGACTATCCTAAAAATCCCAGCGAGTATGCTTACAGGTATGATTAGTCAAATCCCAGTTCAGACATCCAAGTTCAGTCTCGGCTCAGCCGGGACGGAACTCTTGAGCCAGATTTGGTTAGTAGGAGGGAGGAGGAGGAACACTTATGCCAATGGGGTATTTCTATAGTCCGTAAATTCTACAAACGATGACCTGAGGAGGATTGGTAGATTTTCCTATTTGTTCTAACTGTCTTGTATAAGTGAATACGAGCCTTAAAGCGGGTCTGTCACTTTCAGCTAGCTTTTACATTCTTTTGTCCACTTCTAAATTTAGACAGTTACTTGTACACCTGTTTTCTTCATCACAGAATCGTAGATTGCCACAACTATTTCTGTATGGTCTGGTATTCCTTCAGGTATTTCATATTCACTCCAGACTTTATTCCAATTAAAGGTTATCCTCGGAAAATAGTCTTCGATAATGTCAATATCTAAAATTGTTACCTGGAGGTTATTGTACTTGTCTTTGAAAAATTCCCCCTTCCTAGCCATGGCGTCCCAATAAAAGGTAAAAGGTTTTGTTTCCATAACAAAGGTTTTAATATTACAAAGGTACTAAAGAATGGATGGAAAAGGAGGGTTCTTTAATTGGATCGGGATCATTTGTCTGAATTAGCCTGCCCTACTTCAGGCGGGTATTTTTAGGATTTAAGGATTTATTGTCTGAATTGGGATTTAAGGGATTAGAGGATTGAAGGATTTTATTTTCTGATTCACCTGAAATTTATTTCTATCCTAAAAACCCCAAAAATCCCAACGTGCATGTATCAAGGTATGATCAGACAAATCCCTGTTCAGACATCCCAGTTCCGACTTCGTCGGAACTCTCGAGCCAGGGATGAACACTTAAATTTGGGGGAGAATTGTCCCCTTTCACATATCGTAGGAGATTTAATTCATAGATTAAGGAAATTTCAGGTCCTGGATCAACTTTTCAAATCGCGGGTCACCCCGCATGGCATCAAATGCCGGAGACCGTTTTGCAAAAGGTAACCAATGAGAATGTTCACGGAAAGCCTGTTGGTAGTATTTCATAGCTTCATCTTTATCACCCAGACCAGCATAAATAAGACCCAATGCAACCGGGTCACAATATTTTGAAGCTTTTAGTATCCTGAACTCATTCATGGCTTCAGATTTTAATCCTGCTGCTGCAAAAATCCATCCGGCAAATTCATGATCTATTATACTGGGGCCGGTAAGTAAAGAAAGAATTTTATGACAGGTATATACAGCCTCTTCGTGTTTACCTGCCACATTTAAGGACCAGCTTTTTAACTCCAGAAATCCGATATTATCAGGGAACAAATTAAGTGCACTGTCAATCGTTCGCAGGGATCCATCTATATCCCTGCTATGGAATTGAGTGAATCCTATGTGCCACAGATAATTAAACGTATCTGAAGGATTAGCATGTTTTATTTTTTCACAGGTCTCGAATGCTTTGCCAAATTTACCGCTGGTAATGTAATATTGATTGAGCCAATGTAATATTGGCTCGTTATTTGGTTCCAGCGTTTCTGCCATCGACAAGGCCCGAAATGCACCATCCCAATCCCACTTAATATAATACAGGTAATTGAACTGATTAATGTAGGCTATGGCTGATTGTGGATCGAGTTGCAGCGCTTTCCTATTAGGGCCTTCAGCCAAGAGCCATGCATCCTTGGGTGATTTCTCCCCAAAAAATGGATAAAACCAATAAGCTGTTGCAAGGTTTGCATAAGCTTTTGCAAAGGTGGTATCAAGTTTGACAGCCTGCTGAAAATATACAATTGCATTATTTAGATCATTAAGTGTTTCAAAATAGCCTAAAATACTTTCTCCTTTTAAATCGGCTTCCAATGCAGCTGGATTAACTTTTGATGGATTGGTAAATCTGGCCATGTCAGCAGGTGAAAGCACAAGGTTTATTCCTTTGGCTATTGCCTGAGCTAAATGATGATGAAGACGCAACACATCTTCCATTCCGGCATCATAATCATTTGCCCATAAATGTTTATCGTGTGAGTTGATCAATTGGGCGGTTATCCTCACACTGTCACCCGCTTTCAATGCAGAGCCTTCAATAACAGCGTCCACATTTAGCTCATTAGCGATCTGCGGAACCGTTTTAGTCGTGCCTTTATATTGCATTACAGATGTGTGAGAACGGACGATTAATGAACTGATCTTGGAAAGTTCGGTTATCAATGCATCTGTCATACCATCCGTAAACCAGGCCTGATCTTTTTTGGGGCTATAATCATCAAAAGGCAAAACAGCAATAGACCTCACATTCAGATTTTCCGAACTTTCAGTTGTCTTTTGTGCGTTTTTGTGACTGCTGAAGTACCAGGCTATGCTTACAAGAATCGCAACAATTGAAAAGACTGTAATCCTTCTGAGTCTTCCTGCCTTTTGGGGAATGTCTTTCAATTTGCCGTGTATTTCATTTGGCTTTGGCACAACCAATCCAGGATTGGCAAGGGCAAATACCTCCATTGGCTCATCTACATTTTTAAAATGAAACTGGCCAATGGATACAGTTTTAAATTCGGTGTGGTTTTTAATGTTGTTATGGAAGGCCGAGGAAATAAGAATGGAATTTCCAATGCCAAGCGACTGTATTCGGGAGGCTACATTGACGCCACCCCCGTATACTTTGCCATCTTCAAAAAATATTTCCCCAATGTGCAGACCGATGCGCAATGGCACTACAGGAGTAATCCGCAACTGCTGCTGTAGTTCTATTGCCGCATTCAGGGCGTCAAAAGCGCTGGAAAAAGTACAAAGACTGCCATCTCCATAGTCATTCAGGATTTCTCCATGATGTGCAGAAACCGATTTCTTTAAACCTGACCTGTAATGCAATGAAACTTCAACAGCATATTTTTCCTCCTCCTGCATCATATGTGTATAACCTACAATGTCAGTGAAAAGAATAGCAGCAAGATGCCTATGCTGTTGTGGCATCATCCAGTATTATAATCAAGTCCTCTAGTCTAAAACTCCTTTGAATATAAGGTTATTCCAAACCTTTGAGAATGATTATAATCAGCTTCCAAAGTGATCTCTATCAAACATGTATTCTATTCTTCATAAATACCTTGCTCATGAGTTTGTTTATTCATCGTTGGATGTTGTTTTGCATTCGATGAAATCATTCCTTACGTGAGGCAGGGAAGTGAAACAGAACTGCCCATCCAGTCTAATATACTTTCATCGAAATCTAACAGCATCAGGGTATCAGATCAGAATCATTTTTTAGGAGAGCATCTGGTAAATTGTCAGCGAAATGCGCGGAATGAAAAAAGCTTTTGAAATGAATTAGCCTGAATTCCCTGAATTCATCACCAACCTCCGTTGTAAGCTGACTTCCAAATGCAATATTGCTGAAGATCCGGGAGACCGGGACTTTGCATGTTTAGTTGAACTAATACTTTGAATCCACCCGCACCCTTGGGCAGTTGCCTTGCCATGCAATGGTATTAAAATAATCTACCCACCTAGCAAAAAATATGAAAAAATCATTCTTATCTGATATTCCTGCCTGGGTACTAACAATAATGACAGTTGTACTCTCCACTATTTTCTTATTTTCCATAGGATACCCACTGGAGAAGTTCATCATAGATGGCATACATGTTGGAGACTGGATCGCTGCGGTCAGCACCGGAATCCTGATTGCCATTTTATGTTTCTTTATTTGTAGGAAATATCCAAACAGTGCATGGTATGTTCCCATTTTAAGCAATGCATTAGGAATTTTTGCTGCATTCATTGAACCTAATTTTTGGACAACTGCCATGTATAAACAATATGCTGTCGGGTGGATTTTATCCTTGCTAGCAGTATTTGCCGGGGCAAGGATCGGACGAAGAGCTGCATTCAATACCAAGCAGTGACGGCCCACATTATTGGCGCAAGCGTCCGCTTGTGCCTGAGATTTTTCAAGCCTGTAGCTGTCTGAACCAGTAGGAGCCTTGAACGAACACTTTTCCCAGACGGGGGCAGACATTAATGCCAGAACGGATATTGGTCAGACACCATTGAATATGGCATATGAAAAGAATTTTACGGAGATCGACGACTTACCAATAAAAAATGGAGGACATTCGTGTTTGGCACTTTAACAGGAATGGATGGCCTCCGGATAGTGGAGAATCTGCCAACATGGTGGATAGGGCTTTGGGAATGCATCAACATCGGCGTTTTCATCCACTAGGTAATTGTAGCTGGCCAATTTTCTTTTACAGTCTGGTGATTCATATATTGAAGAAAGCAGGTAATAATAATCATGGTTGGTCAGTGTGTATTTCCAGGAGGTGGCTTAATTAAAGGCGCATTATCAGGGAAATGGATCATACAAGCAACATGAAAGAAGAAAAGGATAAAATTTAGGGTCGATTCATAATTAAATTAAAAGACAATGAATGCAGAAAATATAGCTTTAATGAGATCGGCCCGTGAGTCACTAAAAGGCAAATGGGGTTTAGCCATTGGTACATTTTTAATCTATACATTGCTTACTACAGCTCCGGGTTCTGTGGAACATCGCGGCTCAATACTGACATTAATAATTGGCGGGCCGTTGGCACTTGGTGCTGCAATTTTTTCCCTTTCCATAGCGCGTGGCAAAGAAGCAAGGTTAGAGCAAATTTTTCAAGGCTTTAATAATTTTTCGTCTGCTTTTGTTGCCTACCTGCTTATCATTGTTTACGTGTTATTATGGGCACTGCTGCTCATTGTTCCGGGAATTATAGCTGGCTTAGGTTATTCCATGACGTTTTACCTCCTGGCTGATGATCCGCAAATTAAACCGCAGGATGCTTTGAATAAAAGCAAATCCATGATGGATGGGTACAAATTGAAATTATTTTACTTGTGCCTTCGTTTTTTTCTATTGGCATTATTATGCATACTTACACTCGGCATAGGATTCCTTTGGTTGATTCCTTATATACATATCACCATGGCAAAATTCTATGATGATATAAAAAGTAATTAATTGCCGTGAAAATTATTATTTGAATTCTTTTGACTGCCTCAGGTGTTCCCCGCCTGCGTCGGGTCGCAGACTCTGTGAACAGGCCAGTTCAGACTATCCTAAAAATCCCAAAATCCCAACGTGCATGTACCAAGGTATGATCAGACAAATCCCTGTTCAGACATCCCAGTTCCGACTTCATCGGAACTCTAGAGTCTGGGATGAACACTTTAATCAATGGGGGCAAAGGCCAATGAAAATTATCTGGTACTCCGATAGTTCAAGAAAGTACCTGCCGCCCCTTAGCTGTCACTAACAAAATTAATTTGTAAACATAGCCGGATGATTTTGTTCGTAATGGGTCAGTTGCTGAAACCTTTTAGCAAATGCAGCTATTGTTGCTTCACTGTATAATTTGCCACCGATAAAAGTAATGCTGGGCGGTGCGCCTCCTGTTACAGGAGCACCTGAAGGCAAAGTAATACATGGATTGCCGGTAAGGCAGGTAAGCGCCATCGGTTCATCGGCCATACTGGGCACAATGATGATATCGTACTTGCTCAATATAGGAAAGGCCTGTTGCATAACGAGGTAGCGTAAACGACAAACGTTCAGGTATTCAACAGCGGGTATAAAACGGGCACTTCTAAGCATATTAGGGTAGCGGCTTTGCCATTGTTGCACCATCTCGCTGTCCCTTCCGGATCTCGTAAGCGGATCAAAAGCAGCAGCAGATTCTGCAGCCCAAATGGTTGTTAACAGGTCATTGGTATGCAGACTGGATGGGAAATCAATGGGCGTAACTTGTGCTCCTGCATCCTGCAAAGTTTTAATAACTCTTTTTTCAGCACTGTTTCCTGGCAGCGAGTCAATATAGTTTTTGGCATAAGCTACTTTTATGCTTCTGAGATCGATTTTGTCCATATAATTAAAAGGCATCGTTCGCGAGGCCCGGTCATACACATCGCTGCCATGTATGGATGCAAATACCATGGCCGCATCTTCAGCGCTGCGGCAAATGGGCCCGATACGGTCAGAGGTCCAGGCAAGTGTCATGCCACCAGTACGCGCGACACTACCAAAACTAGGCCGTAGGCCGGTTGCCCCACATACTGCAGAAGGTGCTACAATAGAGCCATAGGTTTCTGTACCAATCGAAAACGGCACCAATCCCGCAACAGTGGCAGAAGCAGAGCCTGCAGATGAGCCATTGGAACCCTGCTCCAGATTCCACGGGTTTTTAGTTTGTCCGCCAAACCATATATCATCCATTGCCAGCTCGCCCATAGATAGCTTTGCGATTAACACAGCGCCAGCTTTTTCCAATTGTTTGTAAACAAAGGCATCTTCATCTAATACCTGGTCTTTAAAGGGCGGCGTACCGTAAGTTGTTTTAGTACCTTTTACCGCAAACAGATCTTTAAGTCCGTATGGTATGCCCTGCAGCGGGCTATTATATATTCCTTTTGCGAACGCTTCGTCCGCTTGCTTTGCTTGTTTCATAGCAATGCTTTCAGTAATGCTGATAACACAATGCAAAGTGTCGCCATATTTCTTCAGTCGGTTTATAAAGAAACGGCTTAGTTCCACAGAAGATATTTTATGTTGCCTGAGCAAAGAGGATAACTGTACAATAGAATAGAATGCCAATTGGTTGATATCAGCAGGCATTACAACATTTGCAGGAATGCTCCATGTGATTGGTTGCTGGCTGTTGCTGAATTTCATCTCTGGCAATACAGGGTCAAACCATTGTGGCAAGGGCACACTATTGGGCAAATTGTAGCTATGCAGGTATTGATATATCTGCCAATTAATTTTCAGTTGATTCATCATCGAATCTCTTTTGGCTTCTGTAAATTCTAGTCCATACATTTTTTCCACTACAGCAATGTCGTTTACCGAAACATCCTGGGCAGAGGCGGTCAATCTAGCTACCAGGAAAATAGAAAGACAAATAATGGTTCTTAAAAGAGTAGATATATTTTGCATGGCTACAAATTACCAATTCTTGTCTGAACGGGGATTTATGGGATTTGAGGGATTGTCTGAACTGGGATTTGTGGGATTTGTGGGATTGTGGGGATAGCTTGGTATGTCTCCACTATATACAAGAGAAATTCGTTGAAATCACATGAATTTTCTATCTATCCCAAAAATCCCATAAATCCTAACATGATTGGCTAAGGGAATGATCGGACAAATCTCCGTTCAGACAATCCCAAAAATCCCAAAAATCCCAGCCTGCATGCACCCAGGTATGATATGACAAATCTCCGTTTAGACATCCCAGTTCAGACTTCTTGAGCCAGGGGAGAACACTTGAGGCAGAAGGGGTCGCGATGTTCCAGTTATTATTATTACATTATTTTCATATAAACGTTTGAACATGAAGACCGGTATGAAAAAAATCACAGGCTTATTTATTGCTCTTTTATTTATTAAAGCAGCATTTGCGCAAGAAACGCTGGAAGTAACTACGGATGTTTGCGTTTTGCATCTTGAAAAAACCAATGGTAATCTTGTTGGGTTGCATTGGAAAAATCCTGATGAAGAAATAATCAAAGAGAGCCGGTTAGGGGAGAACTTCCGTATACTGTTGCCTTTGCCGGAATATGAAGCCAATTATTTTCTCAGTACAAATCAAAGAGCCCGTTTTGAAAAAATAGAAAATGGTATTATCTGCCACTATGATAAATTGATAAATGAACGTCAAACCCTCAACGTAAAAGTTGATTATACAATCGAAAGTAAAAATGGGCAATTGTTATTTTCTATTATTGTCAATAATACCACTGCTCAACCACTGGCGGAAGTTTATTATGGCATCATTGGCGGACAGAAGGGTTTGCGGGACCGTTCAGATACACGCACATTAGTTCCCGGGGGAACGGTGAATAATGATGGAGCAATGTTTACCCGATTTACAGGCGGCGGTTATGGTGGAGGTAATCTTGGAATCAACTATTCGGCAGCAGCCATTACATACCCAAGTTGGAGCATGAGTATGAGTTGGATGGAAGTTTTCAACACTAAAGAAGATATCGGTATGTATTACGCACAGCAGGATACTGTCATTCGAAAAGCAGCACTATATTACGAATTACGCCCTTCTGAAAAAGGGAACGTGATAGGTGACAATTGGCCAACAGAAAGAGACGTTCCGGAAGGGACTCCTATCGGGCTTACCATGGGATGGATGAATATGCCATATACAAAAAAGGGTATTTTTTCTTCGGCTCCTGTTGTGCTTGAATTGCACAGGGGCGATTGGCATGAAGGGAGCCATATTTATCGCAAGTGGTTCGACAAATATTACAAGGTAAGTCGCCAACCTACATGGCTTCGTAACGAGATGGCATGGCAAAGTATTATTATGTCCAACAGCGAAGATGCTATCAATTATATGTTTAATGATTTGCCCAGACTTGCTGCTGATGCAAAAAAATACGGCGTAACAACATTCGAAATTTTAGGTTGGGACAAAGGCGGGATTGATCGCGGATATCCTGAATACGAACCGGATAAAAGACTTGGGACAAAAGAAGATTTTAAGAATGCATTAAGTAGCATCAAAACTTTAGGAGTGCATCCGCTCATTTTTGCAAACATTCAATGGGTCGATACCGATATTCCACTCTATTATAATAAACTTAGAGAATATGAAACAAAAGGACGTTGGGGGGATGACCTGATGCTTTCAGGATGGGGCGAAGGAACGATCAGTGCACGTATTGGAATTACAAGGCACAACATGACACAAATGACACCATCGCACCCGGAAGTGAACAAACTGCTGATGAATTATTATCTTGATCTGGTAAGATCGGGAGCTGATGGTTTTCAATTTGACAAAACAACTTCGATTGATTTCGACTTTAATCCATTGTTAAAACTAAGTCCTGACAGAGCTATGCCACAGGCTGTTTTTGACATGTTAGGCCAGGTGCTGAAGGAAGGAAGAAAAATTGATCCGCAATTAGCCCTTGCATCAGAATTGATCTGGGATCGTGCTTTTCAATATTCGGATGTATCTTATCTCCGCATGAATGATATAGATATGCATCCTGTATTAAAGTACACTTTTCCCGAATGGACATCTACCATATTTGCAGAAAGCCCTTTTGATTTTAATATCATGAACAATGGTATGCGATACGGCTTTGTTTGGGCTATGGCTCCCCGTCATTATAGTGCTTCACTGGATGAAGGTGTAACGCAACCATTATCACGATATGTTGCTGAATTGATCCGCATTCGAAAAAAATATGCAGACATTTTATTTACCGGGCGATTTATGGATACCATCGGTGCAACTGTAAATTGCGGTGTAAATTCAAGGTATTCTGTTTTTGAACCGATGAATGATACAAGAAAAAAAGCAGTAGTGGTAGTTAATTTTGACAACGCGGAAGACGAAATGGAAGTGAATATTAATAATGCAAAAAATGGTAAAGCAGCGCTTTGCGTCCCATTTCATGATGACCGAATTGTACAATTACCTGCAAAAATTAAAGTGCCTGCAAGAACTTGTGCAGTGTTGGTTCAGGACAATGAATAATGAACCTCCCACTGGTTCAAGTGTCCCGCTCCCGCCTGCGTCGGGCAGGCGCAGGCAGGGATTTGTGGGATGAATAAGTCTATCTGAGGGGGCAGGGATTCGTAGGATTTATAGGATTAGTGGGAACATGTTAAAGCATTTCGGGACCGGCGGCAAAAGTTGTTGTTTCTTTCTTTTCCGGTTTTTTCACAATCACGCATTCTGTGGTAATGAACATTCCGGCAACTGATGCTGCATATTCCAGGGCAAGCCTGCTCACTTTTACGGGATCAATGATGCCAGTTTCCAGGAGATTTTCAAATTTTTCAGTTTTGGCATTGAATCCAAAATCACTTTCTCCAGCCTTAACTTTCTGGATGATATCGGAGGGCTCAAGACCAGCATTGATCAGGATCTGCTTCAAAGGTTGCTCAAGGGCTTTCCGTAGAATGTCCTTCCCGACTTTTTCTTCATCATTTTCAAATTGGAGATTATCCAGATCCTTCAGGCTGCGCAGGTAGGCCACTCCACCTCCCGGCACAATACCTTCTTCCATGGCTGCGCGTGTAGCACTCAATGCATCATCTACAATATCCTTTCTGATGTTCAATTCAATTTCAGAAGATGCACCCACATAAACAATAGCCACTCCCCCAGAGAGTTTGGCGAGCCTTTCCTGCAACTTTTCTTTATCATAGGTTGAACTGGTTGTTTTTATTTGCTCTTTGATCTGTGCAATGGCAGCTTCAATACTCTTCTTATCTCCATTTCCACCGACAATAGTCGTTTTGTCTTTGGTAACAATGATTTTATCGCATCTGCCCAAATTAGAGATATCTGCATTTTCGAGTTTCAGTCCCTTTTCTTCTGCGATTACGCTTCCTCCTGTAAGAACCGCAATGTCTTCAAGCATTTCTTTACGCCTGTCTCCAAAACCGGGCGCTTTTACAGCCGCAACTTTTATTACCCCCCTGAGTTTATTCACGACAAGAACAGCAAGGGCTTCGCCTTCCACATCTTCAGCAATCAGGAGCAGGGCTTCATTCGATTGTGATATTTTATCCAGTAATGGAAGAAGCTCTTTCATTCCTGCGATTTTTTTGTCGTAGATAAGAATATAAGGTTTTTCAAACACAACGTTCATTTTTTCAGGATTTGTAATGAAATACGGAGATAAATATCCCCGGTCAAATTGCATACCTTCAACCACTTCAACATAAGTTTCAAATCCCTTCGCTTCTTCTATAGTGATTACACCTTCTCTGCCCGCTTTACGCATTGCATTTGCAATCAGCTTGCCGATTTCAGGGTTATTGCCTGCAGAGATAGTGGCTACCTGTTCAATCCGTGCACTGTCTGTACTAACGGGAATCGCCATCTGTTTAAGTTTAGCCGTTACACATTGCGCACTTTTGTCAATCCCTTTTTTTATATCCATTGGATTAAGGCCGGCCTCCACTTTTTTTAGCCCTTCATCTATCATTATACCAGCCAGCAATGTAGCAGTCGTTGTTCCATCACCGGCTGCTTCTGAAATCCTGATGGCTGCATCCCTTACCATCTTCACACCCATTTCTTCAACAGGGTCCTCCATTTCTATTTGCTTTGCCACAGTTACACCATCGCAGGACATCTGCGGTGAACCATCCATTTTTTCAAAGACGACATTGCGGCCCTTGGGGCCAAGGGTTATAACGACTGCTTTCATCAGCTTGTCAACCCCGGATTTCAATTTCCTGCGGGCCTCTAAATCATAATCGATTATTTTAGACATATCCTGGTTTATTTGAAAAGTGACTTTAAGAGCCTTCGCCTAAATGATGTCGGGTCTGAATGGATCTGCTCCCTTCACATCAAAATCTGTCTCGCGCATTGTCAGACCTAAGCATAGCTGCGATAATATTCCTGAAAATCGGTTTTTCGTTTAATCAGCTGACCTTTCTCAATTCCATTAGTTTTCCAAGATAGAATAATACCTCATCATCAGAAACCTGTGTGAAATCCTCATAATATGCACCGACTCCATAAAAATCTTCGGGCTTTAAGAGTACAACAACCTCATCAGCTTCTTTTGAAAGCTTTTGAACTGCACTTTTTGAGGCAACAGGTGCCGCAATAACCACCTTGGCTGGCTCACTTTTACGGAGCACATGTATGGTGCCGAGCAAAGTATTGCCTGTGGCGATGCCATCATCTATGACTATAACCGTTTTGCCATGAATATTCCCCGGTAATTGGTCCCCCATAAATTGTTTGTACATCTCTTTGAGCCTTTCGCGGATCTTCTTTAATTCTGATTGAATATAGAATTCAGAAACATGCTCATGAGGCACAACAAAATAATCAGTAAGGCTCGCTGCACCAATTGCGTATTCCTTATTCAAAGGATGCCCGATTTTTTTTGTGAGAACAATCTCAACCGGTAATTGCAGTTCTTTGGCCACTGCATAAGCTACCGGAACCCCGCCACGAGGAACGGCCAGTACGATCCCTTCTTTGCCCCGGTATTTCTTCAGCTTTGCCGCGAGCATGGTTCCCGCTTGTATTCTGTCTGAAAACATAAGATCATTCTAAGAATTATGAAATTTTGTCTCGTATGTTCTGACCAACGATCAAATACTTTTCGAACCATTTAACAGCTATTGTTGTCACTTTATCCATCATACCAGGTTCCTCAAACAAATGCGTTGCCCCTTCGATAATTTCCATTTTTTTATGACATATAAGCTGATCAAAGGCCATTCTGTTCAGGCTTAACACCGCCTGATCCCGACTACCGACAATCAATAATGTTGGAGCAAGCACGGTTGGCAAATTCTTCATGACCAGGTCAGGTCTCCCGCCTCTGGACACGATGGCTTTGATTTGGTATAAAAATGATGCTGCATTTAAAGCAGAAGCAGCGCCTGTGCTTGCACCAAAATAGCCGATGCGACAATTTTTTGCGACGGGGAAATTTTCCAGCCACTCAGTCGCACCGGCCAATCTGTTCGTTAGCAGGTTTATGTCGAATCGGTTTGAATAATCCATGTCTTCCTCTGGAGTCAGGAGGTCAAATAACAAGGTTCCAATTTGCGATTCATGCAGATGTTGGGCCACTGCCCGGTTTCGGGGGCTAAAGCGGCTGCTGCCACTGCCGTGAGAAAAGAGTACAACGGCAATCGCTTTTGAAGGAATGGCTAATTCTCCCTTCAACTCAACATCCTTTAGCGGAATCCGTACTTCATGGTGAAACCGATATTCCATACCAATACATTACGCTGGCAGTACTATGGGTGACTTTGCTTTGTCATTAATTTCATGTTCTGCAAGCTGTGAAAGACGATCGTCAATTTGTTTTTCGCCAGCTTCCGCTTCATGAAAAAGAATCGCCGCCTTTTCTTTGCCCAAAATCTTTGCAAATGCAGAAGCTGTTCCATACATGCTGATCTTATAATGATTTATTGACTGCACACAGGCGAGCAGGCAGGCATCTTTAACTTCGGGATCACCGCAACTTGCGAGCTTTGATTCTGTTTCATCAATAAGGGCTTTCATGACCTTGTTGATGAAGCTCAGAGAATTGAAGTTCTCTTCGGCAATAAATGCTTCAAGCTTTTCAATATTCTTTTTAATAAGATCGTGGTATCTCTGTAAAACCGTTTTAAGCTTCAGCGCGTTTGCTTTGTCGATCCATACCGGAAGTACCTGGTTCACTTGCGTCTCAGAAATTGAAAATTTACGGGTATCAAAATCCAGCAAGTCATGTAATGTTGTGATGGTTTGTATTTCGTTATCCATAAGATCTATTTTGGTTATTCAAAGCTATTCCTGTACACCTACCTGAAAGAATGACGACAATCATGGCCATTGCTAATAGTTATCATTCTTTTGACGGGGAATTTGAGTTTGCTTTGAAGACGACTCGCTCTTCTAAGAAAAAGCCATGAATGGGAAAGAATATTCATATGAATCTCCAGTCTCATTATACTGAAAGATTGAAAAATGATACCCTGTTTGCCTGGCTTTTGGCAATATTGGCCGGGGCTATTCTATTTAAGTGGATTCTAACTGTGCTGGTATTCATGTTGACAAAGCTCTATGAAATGTTTATTCAGCATTATTGAAGCAGCTTGAAGGCCAGGAAGCGCAAGATAAAAATGTATGCGGAGAAATATCCAGAGTGCCGTGGCTTTCTTCTTTCGATATAATATCGTGCAAGCGTGATGGCTGTCTTTTACCAAAACCGCATCATTAGGGTACCTGAATGTCACACATTGACTGTACTGGTTGTTTCCTCTGGTGGTTCATTCTTCATTCTGATCCATTCCTCTACTTTCACAGACAGTTCATCAAGGGCCTGCCGCATGGCCATTTCATAACTTTCGGCTTCTTTGGATAAGAATAGTGAATCACCATACGCTTCGAGTTCAATTTCGCAGATCTTATTCGCGCGGCCAGGATACTTTTTGAAACTAACATGAAAACCGGAGATATTCCCATAGCGGTGGTGGATCTCTATCAGTTTGTTCTTTACATGTTCTGAAACCCATTCTTTCACTCCTTCCGGAGGAGTATTGATTTCAATATTCATGATAATTTTTGACGGTTTTTGAGAATATGTCTTCAAATTTAGTGTCTGGGAGATCTCTCTTCTTTATAATGATTTAACTGGTGTTCCAATTCGTCAATGATGCCGAATAAAGCGAGTTCAAAACTCCTGGCTCTGCTTCTCGCAAATAGCATTTTCAGTGGCAGCTCAATTTTTGTCTGGATGAGGTGGTGCTCTGATTTGTCATTTTCTTCCAGGCGAAGGACTACCTGACATTTCCTGATGCGGTTATATCTTCTTCCAAGGACTGCCATCTTGGTGTGAATAAGCTTTAAGAGCTCTTCGTCAGCGTTGATATGAGGGCTTTCTATTTGTATTTCCATGGCCTGATCTCATTTAAAAATTACATAAAGAGCAGTGCAGATCCACATGAACCGTTTTGATTGTCCAGATTGCATTTTCTTTCTTGAAATAAAATATGCATAAGCCATATCCACGTTGCTTTGCAATCGATTTCATTTGATCAGCATTAATGAATTCAAATGGGGTGCTGATGGAAACAGCAGACTGGTCGTCCGAATACCGGACTATCGTACCGTTGTCTTTCTTTATTCGAAAGGCCAGTGCTGATCTCGTGGCTGAATCTTGCATTCCGCTGATGATGCCTGCTTTGGTTATAAAGTTTTCGTGCATCCACTGCAGCAAAAAATCTTCTGGCAAAAATTGTTTCATAGCTTGGGTATCGGCATTATAGAAATACGTACAGAAAGCCGTTGCCCTTTGCCAAATAAAGCTATCATCTTTCTGGTGCCGCGCATAAGATCGAGGGCCATTGATATTATCATCAGGCTGGCCATTTGACAAATGGGGATTCAGGAAAAAAATCAAGATGATAGCAAGAATTCTCAAACTAAAGATTAAATCGATCGTATGCAATCTATTTGCAATTGCCTGAACTTTTCATGATGCTTATTGTCTTTCCTAATGATTTTCATCAGTATCCCTGAAATCTAAATGCAGTCTTTGAAAAATTGAACTAAGAAAACTTATTCCTTTGGACCATTGATCAATATCAAAGAATCCACTGATGCAGATCATTTTTTTACGCATGCAGCTTGAATAGGTTTATATAAAATATGGAACACAAAAGGGAAGAAGATAAGCTGATCTTTGTCGATTAGTAAAATATCCAAAAAATTAATACTAAAATTCATGAAAAAGTCAACCAAATTATTAGCCGCTGCTAGCCTGGCTGCCGGTGGTGCCCTTGGAGTGCTATTTGCCCCTGAGAAAGGCTCGGAATCAAGAAAGAAATTAAATAAACAACTGAGAAGATGGAAAGCACTCTCTTATGGCGAACGCAAAAGGGAAAAGCTGGTCATCGTCAGGGAAAAAATGGAAAAATATAAAGCGAGGCTGGAAAGACATATGCAAAAGATCAATTCGATGATCGAAGAAATAGACGCCAACAAATCTCCGAAGGAAAATGGTTAAAGACCAAATGCAGGATAGGGATCCTGTCCGATCGTAGACCAGGTTTCTTATGGGATGGAAACATACCCCTGTCTGGTCCTCGTTTGTGAAATTCGTATTGCTCGAAAAGGAGCGATCTAACGAGTATCTATGTAAATGAAAAATGGTCTTAGATTAGAAGTGAGTACAATTCATCCGTGCCCTAAAAAACTAGGTTTCATTTCCTTGCAAAATTTATTATTGGTCATTTAAAGCTACAAATTTCTATTTACCTCATCCTCCTATTAGTGGTCAAAAATGCCACAAGTATTTATTAAAGTTTGATAGATAAGTCAGCCACACACTCGTTAAAAGTAATTGTCTTACAAGGACCAAAGAGTGGTCTGACTTAATTGTATTATAGGTGGATAGAAATTCATGTTTAAATGACTCCTTTTTGATACTCAATTTTGTTTATCCAGACAGATCTTATTTTCGAAAGAAGCTTCCTGGTAATTCTTACGATGGCTCTTTTCCCACCCATTCTCATTTTTAAATCAGCATATGCTTTAGTCATTGCGGGATCCGTTCTGATGACAATCCAGGCCGCTTCTACCAGTAAACTTCTCAATCGCCTATGCTTCCTTCCAGTTAGGTTTCCCTGATGAATGTTTTCTCCAGTTGAAAACTGTGATGGATAAGATCCAACAAAGGAATTAAGTCGTTCAAAAGTTGAAAATCTTTTCATATCATCAATTTCCGTGACTAGTGATGCTGCTGTTATAGCTCCAATACCCGGAATAGTTAGTAAACAATTTGCAATTGCAGCATACCTGTGTTTTTTCAACAAATTCCTGATATCTTTTAGTACAGCAAGCTTTTGCCGGCGGATGATTTCGGCCATCAATACCTGATGCCGAAGCGCAAGGGTAGCTGATATATCTTTTAGCTCAAGCTGGTTCAGCCACTGGATAAAGTAATTGCTCCAGTTGCATTTGGCGAAGTTTTCAGGCAGGCTAATACCTAACTGATATAATAAGCCTTTGATGCGATTCTTTGCCCTGGTTAAATCGCTATTGAATCGTTCATTGCAGCGAACCAATTGTCGGTCCGCCTCAAGTTCAGCATCTGGTATGTGATTGGGCTGAAGCATACCAGCCTGCAAACCTTGCGCTATGCGCCTAGAATCATTTTTATCTGTTTTATTTTTTATGCCCTTATCGGTTTGGGGAATGTCTGCTGCATTCACCACAATGCAATTGATATTATTTTGTATGAGTTCCCTTTGGATCCAATACCCGCAAAAGCCCGATTCATAAGCACAACTAAAGGTTGCGCCTGGATAGGAATTAAATAAAAATGATTGAAGTGCTTCAACGGAAGGAGGCTGATTGAAGCTTCTCAGATACTGATTATCCATGTACACAGAGATATTCCAGCTCTTGAGATGGACATCGATCCCAACATAAATGGTGTGTCCGCTGAAATCAAGTTTTTGATTTACCTTTATCATGGTCTTAGATTTAGAATATTTAGTACAAAATATTGTGGCACTCGACCACTTCTAATCTAAGACCATTTTTCATTTACATAGATACTCGTTAAGATGCTTTATGTTTAAATTCACTAAACTCACAAACGAGGACCAGAGGGGATTAGTAGGATTATTTATTTGAAAGTACTTTTGTTATTATTAGCATATCATTCTATCCCAAAAAATCCTTTAGATCCCATAATTCTTAGTTCAGACCAGACATCCCAATTCAGACTTAGTCGAAACGCTTGAGCCAGGGATGTTAAATTTCAACTTCTACACTTTTTTTATTTCACTTTTTATTCCATTTTTGATCATATAGATTTTAATAACCCTCCCTTTATCATCGACGTCAAATTCAAATTGCATATCAAGGTTATCTTCTAAAAAGAAAAACGTATTGGATTCAGGCCTCATTTGATACTCACCGCCCCACCAGGGCCGGTAATAGAGTTTTCCTTGTTTTGCTATTATGGTATCGGCTTTGGAGGTGGGCTCAAGTTTGTATCTGCCCTCATATTTGGCCAGCAGCATGGAATCAATCTTTACCTCCTTATGTTTATAAGGATCTATTACAGGTATATCAAACAGTATGGCTGCAAGGGTATTGACAATGCCATCCGGAGAACTGTCTCCATTATTTGATAGGCCTACTACAACCATATCATCTGAAGGGAAGCGAGCCAGATAAGATAGAAATCCAGGTATACCTCCCCCGTGTCCTATTCTCAAATGATTATGAAAACTGTCAATACCAAGTCCGTATCCATAATGTTCCTTATAAGGCGTAATCATTTTATTGAACAGGGAAGGAGGAATAATTTTATTTGAGAACAAAGCATTGTCCCATTGGTACAAATCTTCCACATTGGAAATGATTGCTCCGGCACTGTACGGCGCTTCCATAGAAATATATATAGTATTTATCCATCCGTTTGGAGTCTTCTGGTATCCCTTTGCCCGATTAGCCAGAATCGTATCCCACCGATTGACGGAAGTATTTTTTAATCCAGCCTTATGAATAACATTTTTGAGCAGGTATTCACTGTAGGATTCAGCGGTTACTTTTTCGATAATGTAGCCCAATAAAAAATAACCCGAATTACTATAGTGCCAGCTTGTACCCGGTGAAAAATCGAAGGGTTGCTTTTTAATTATTGAAACCATGGAATCCTTTTGAATAGGGAGGGTCATTATTTTCCAAAATTCTTCCAGCTCAGTATAATTTTTTATGCCTGAGGTATGCGTGAGCAACATGTGAATGGTAACACTATCAGCCTTCGGAAAATCAGGAAAATACCTGGTAAGCTTGTCGTCCAGGCTTAATTTACCTTCGTTGACCAATTGCAAAATACAGGCTGCCGTAAACTGTTTGGTGATAGAACCAATTTGAAACTTAGATTGTATTGTATTAGGCACATTCCATTCTCTGTCTGCCATGCCAAAGGCTTTTTCATAGATGATTTTCCCTTTCTGTGATACGAGAACGGTGCCAGTAAATTCATTTGTTTTTACTTGTGCCTGCATGTATTTATCCATCAAAGCGGGATAATTCTTTTGGGCTGATAACACGGTTGGCAATAAGTAAATCAGTACAATTAGCTTTTTCATTAAAAAGTTTATTTTAATCGGTCAATATAAATAGCAACTACGTTGAGGCGCAACAGTAATTTATGCTTTATCAATATTTGAATATAGCCTTTTTTGCCTACTCTAATAGTCTGAACTGGCCTGCCCGACTCCAGGCGGGGATTTTTGGGATTAGCGGAATGTCTGAACTGGGATTTATGGGATTTATGGGATTATTAGGATTGTCTGAACTGGGATTTGTGGGATTTGAAGGATCATTAGGAATGAAGAAATACTTCGTGCAATTCCTGACAAGAAATTCAAACTCCACCTAACTATCAAAAAAATGCCATTAATCCCATAAATCCCAGTTCAGACTCCCAATTTTTTTTGATGATTTAAGTCGGGTATAATATTTTTATTGATCATTTCCACTATCATGAACAGAAAACAATTACTCCAATCCCTGGCCCTGGTTTCAGGCCATGCCATGTTCCCTTCGGTCCTTTCTTCCTTCATCACATCCTGTACTAACCGCGACATGAGCGCATATACCCCAACTTTTTTTACCCCGGAGGAGTATAAGGCTACTACGGAAATCATCGACGTCATTATTCCGGCCACCAAAACCAAATCGGCATCGCAAACCAATACGCAGGTTTTTCTTGACCAGGTTTTTTCCCAGTGTTTGACCCCTCAGGAGCAGGATTCACTCAAAACCGGGATAAAGAAACTCATCGCAGGTTTTGAAAGCGCCAAAGATAAACTTCAATTTGTCCAGGAAACAGACAAGAAGGCATATGCCAATGATGAAAGTTCAGCATATTTCAAAACTATCAAACAATACACTATGATCGGATTCTTCACTTCGCAGGAAGGAGAAACCAAAGCAAGCAACTACGTAAAAAATCCAGGTGATTATAAAGGTGAAATTCCCTTAGATCACGAAACCCTTAATTACGGTAAAACTTTCTTACACTATTAATCCATTGAAAATGTCGTTTAATATTCTTGGTAAGGGCATTACAGAGAACAGTTATGATGCAATTGTAATTGGTTCCGGTATTACGGGCGGAATAGCCGCTAAAGAACTGGCAGAAGCTGGGCTAAAAGTGTTGGTCCTGGAACGTGGAAGACTTGTGGAACATATCAAAGATTATCCGACTGCACTCACGGACCCCTGGGATCTTCCCTTAAGAAATTTGGTAAGTCAGGAAGAGCAAAAAGATTATGAAGTGCAGAAGTCTATTTACCTCTTCGGGCAGGACAGTAAGCATTTTCTGGTTAAAGACAGTGAGAATCCTTATATCCAGGAGAAACCCTTCACCTGGCATCGGGGATACCAGGTAGGTGGACGATCCTTGCTTTGGAGTAAACATTGTTACCGCTTCAGCGACCTGGATTTTGAGGCGAACGGAAAGGAAGCCATCGGAGTTGACTGGCCGATCCGCTATAAGGATATAGAACCATGGTATGATAAAATGGAAACTTATATTGGGATCAGTGGCAACCGGGACGGAATTGCGAATCTTCCTGATGGACATTATTTGCCACCATTCGAGATGAATATCTTTGAGAAGCAGATCCGGGAAAGATTAAGGAAATCATTTCCTGAACGGGATCTGATCATTGGCCGCATGGCCATTCTCACCCAGGATCATAATGGGCGACAAAAATGTCATTCGCGAAATCTTTGCTACCGGGGCTGCATTTATGGTGCACCCTATAGCAGTAACTCTGCTTCACTTCCTGATGCCGCAAAAACCGGTAATCTTACCCTTCGCCCTTTTTCCGTTGTGGAGAGTCTGATCTATGATAAAGAAACCAGGAAATTAAAGGGAGTGCGGGTGATCGATACCGAAAGCAATCAGCACGTAGAGTTCTATTCAAAATTGATTTTCTTAAATGCGTCTACTTTGGGCAGTACACAGATATTATTGCAGTCAAAAACTGATGAATTTCCGAATGGCCTCGCCAATTCCAGTGGTGCGCTTGGCCATTACCTGATGGATCATCATGCTTATATCGGCGCCATCGGAGCGTATAGCGGACTAAAGGATAGTTTCTACTTCGGTCAGCGGCCAGCCAGCGTGTATGTCCCGAGGTTCAGGAATGTGAAGAAAAACGATCGGCCCTATCTGCGTGGATTTGGATTTGAGAATTATACCTGGCGCGAGGACTGGACCCGGGGATTTAATGCAGCCGGCGTAGGAGCAGACTGGAAGGAGAGTATGACCAGGCCGGGTGACTGGTTTGCCTATTTTGAAGCTTATGGTGAGACCCTTCCTGATGTTAAAAACAAAGTGACCTTAAATACAGACAAAAAAGATAAATGGGGTTTGCCTTTGTTAAGTATTTCGATGGAATATGGTGAGAATGAAAAAAAGATGCGGGTCGATATGCAGGAAACAGCTGTTGAAATGTTGAAAGCTGCAGAGCTTGACTGGGTGCAGCCTTTCGACAGGCATCCTGTGCCGGGTACTGTGATTCATGAAATGGGGACGGCCCGGATGGGAAAGGATCCTAAAACTTCTGTACTGAATAAATGGAACCAGAGTCACGATATTTCCAATTTATTTGTAACCGATGGCTCCTGCATGGATTCATCTGCCTGTCAGAATCCTTCCCTGACCTATATGGCACTCACTGCCCGTGCCTGTGATTATGCAGTGAAAGAATTGAAGAAAGGAACTGTCTGAACGGGGATGTCTGAACTGGGATTTGTCTGATCATACCTGAATGCATGCACGCTGGGATTATTGGGATTTTTAGGATTGTCGGAACGGGGATTTATGGGATTAGTGGGATTTATTGGATAAACAAAAGACTTAGTGTGATTCATAAACAACCTAGCAAGAGGAATTAGATGACTATCCATTCTATCCCAAAAATCCTATTCATCCCATAAATCCCCGTTCAGACAATTGGGGGGAATCATTTCCTTACAACAAACATGCTGGTCGCTCCTGAAGGAAGAGACCCATCAGTCAGATTTGTGCCTACGCCATTAAGCCAATATTTTGCAACCTGAATATGGCTGGAGCTATTTGATCCCATACCTGCTACATGAATATCGTTTCCAATTACGGCAATCGCATTGGCTGTTGAACCTCCAGTAAGATTTACTGCAACACCATTTTTCCAATATTTAGCTAAAGGGTCTGCGCCTGAACCGGAGTTTTCACCGCCGGCCACATATACATCATTCCCTGAAACCGCAATGGATTTGGCAAAGGCCACTGTTGATCCATTGCTAAGGGTCTGCGCTATGCCATTCTTCCAATAGGTGGCGGTGGAATTTCCATTGATAGCGCTGAATACTGTTCCGGCAACATATACATCATTTCCTGAAACCGTAATCGCCGTTGCGTTTACACTGGAACTGCCATCGGAAAGAATCGATGGGATTCCATTTTTCCAATATTTCCCAATCCAATGGGTTCCGTTCCATTCCTCGCCTGCGGCATAAACGTCATTTCCTGAAATAGTGATGGCACTGATGTAATTATTCGCAGAATCTGCAAATGAAGCAGGGCTGCCATTTTTCCAGAGTTTGGCTATGAATTGAGTTCCCATCTTATAGCCAGCCATATAAAAATCATTTCCCGAAACTGCCATGGACGTTGCACTTACATCACTTGTGTCATCAGAGAGTATGACCAGGCTAGCGTTTTTCCAATATCTCGCGACAGATCTTCCTGTAATTCCGAATGATTCAATGCCCGTTACATAAATATCATTTCCAATGGCCGCTATTGAACTGGCATGGGCATCAAATGAGCCATTTGAAAGATTTTCTGCCAGTCCGTTTTTCCAATATTTCGCAACGTTAAAAGCGGTTGTCCCGCTTAATTCTTGTCCCGCGATATAAATATCCACGGGTGTGGTTGGAGTTGGTGGTACAGGATTGGGTGCAGGGTCGGAATTTTTGCTACAGGAATAGATCCCTATCATGGCCAAAAACAGGAGTTGTGTAGATCGCTTTTTCATACAGTTTGTTTTAGAGTAAATAAGAACAAAACTATAATGCCGGGCTTCCCTTCCCTAATTGAGAAAAAGGGATAACTGGCCGCGAACAGTAATTTTTCCTAAGAAGAGATGGAAAGTAAATCGGGTTAATGGTTTCCTGCCTGCATTATTACCAAAATATCTTGAAAGCATGGTTTTTCCTAAACATGGTTATGGCATTGGTAAATATTGCTAAAATAATAGAATAAGGCGCCCATTCATGTAAGGCTGTCCTCGGGCCCTCCATTGTCTGAACTGGGATTTATGGGATTAATGGGATTTTTGGGATAGTCTGAACTGGGATTATTGGGATTTTTAGGATTTATTGGATATTGGGAAGTGGTTTGTATTTCTTGTTGGGGAAGCGCTCGAAATTGAGACTTACTTCTCCGAAATTGATCAGCAAGCCAATCTCAAGATTGTAGACTTCCAAATAATTAATGGCTTGTGCAATATGAACGTCTTCCAACTTAGTAATCGCTTTAAGTTCCAGGGAAATGAAATCATGAATTAGAAAGTCGACCCTGCGGTTGCCAATCATTTCACCCTTGTAGTAAATAGGCATTTCATGTTCACGGGTAAAAGAAATTTGCGAATGCCGCAATTCGATCTCCAGTGCTCGTTGATAAATTAGCTCCTAAAAGCCGTTTCCAAGAATATTATGCACATTAAAAGCGCATCCAATTACTTTAGAAGTTAACTCAGCATGTTTTAAGTTTTCACCTGGCATTTGGTGCCAAAGTAAACTGAATCGTTTTTGTTGGGAGCAGGTGAAATCACCCGAACTATTTATTCTATCCCAAAAATCCCATTAATCCCATAAATCCCAGTTCAGACATCCCAGTTCAGACTTCGTCGGAACTCTTGAGCCAGTGTTAGAACACGTAAGCCAGTGGGGACTTGATAGGTCTTGGCTCAACTGAATACATTCTCATTTACATTTGAGTATGAGAATTCATCTCATTCTATGTCTTTTTCTATTTGTGTGTCAAATTGAATTATGCCAGGCTCAGGATAATCAGTTTCGCCTGACTAAAGTTCCTGCTCCAAAATCGCTTCTAACATGGGGACCTATGAATGTCACTGGCATGGCTGAGGATGCTCAGGGATATATGTGGTTCGGCACTGGCGGAAATGGATTGATGCGTTACGATGGCTCGAATGTGGTCAATTATACCCGTGATTATGGAAATGTCAATTCGTTAGCAGGCAATGAAATTAATTTCATATATCCTGATTCTTCGGGAAAGTTATTAATCGGAACGAAAGGACAAGGGCTGGATGTTTATGATCCCGCTACAGGAAAATTTAATCATTTTCGACATGCTGCAAACGATTCAAATAGTTTGAGCAATGATACAGTTACTGCAATTATGAAAGACAGAGAAGGATTTATTTGGATCGGAACCCATGGGGGCCTCAATAAATCTGATGGTAAAATAGAAAAATTCACCCACTATTTCCATAACGACAAAGATTCAACTAGCTTAAGCAATGACCAGGTCCGCGTCATTTATGAGGACAAGCATGGAGTAATTTGGATTGGTACGGGAAGTCCTTTTGTGAATGAGGGAGGAACAAAGGGAAAAGGCGGCCTTAACCGTTTAGATTTAAAAACGGGGAGGTTTATTAGATACTTGCACAATCCAAATGATCCTTCCAGTTTAATCGACAATAGAGTAGGGGCAATATTTGAAGATCAAAGAGGCGTATTTTGGATTGGAACTGCGGGGCAAGGGCTTCACACAATGAATCGTGAAGCAGGAACTTTCGAAAGGCATCTCTTTGATCCAGCTCACCCTGAAAAATTAAGTCGCTTCCTTCCCCATGAAACAAGGTTTGCTGCTGACCATATCACATTTATAGTTGATGACCCAACCAGTAATATTTGGATAGGTACCTTCGCGGGCCCACTCATTCATTACGATTTTGAAAAAAATAAAATATCCACTTTTAAATTGAGCAATTCAAAGTTTGACTCTCTTACTGGCTTTGAAATTCAAAGCCGATGGAAGGCGTCCACTTCAAGCGACCGAATATTTTGGATTAGTGGTTTTGGGTGGGAAAATCTATACAAGGTTGAACCCCTTACAAAACCAATAACTAGAGTAGCAGTCAATGAACAGATAAACAGTCTATTTACTGTGAACGATAGTACGGTTTGGATTGGAACTCAAAATGGATTAATACTTCATGATCGAAAAAGAGGAATCGTGAAGAGAATCAAACATGGTTCCTTGGCTGGAGCCGGTCTAAGTAGTGATCTTATCAGTTGCATTGGGAGCGGTAGTGCCAATAAATTATGGGTTGGAACATTTGGAGGAGGAGTAGATATGATCGACCAGAAAAATAATGCCATTATTTCTTATCGCCATAATCCCAAAAATAGCAAAAGCCTGAGCAACGATACTGTATCTACTGTATATGAAGATCAGGCTAACAACTTATGGGTTGGAACAACCAAGGGCCTCGACCGAATGGACATTGCTACAGGAAAGTTCAGGCATTTCCAAAATGATGCTCATGACAGCAATGGATTGTTCATCATATCACCAACCATTATTTATCAGGATGAGAAAAGTTTATGGATAGGTGGTTGGGGAGATGTTGGATTTGTCGGATACGCGGGGTTATACCAGCTTAACCTAGAAACCGGCAAGTTTCGACATTATCTGCATCTCCACAGGGTTTTTTCTATTTATGCAGATAGTGACAAAGTTTTATGGGTAGGAACCGACCAGGGTCTTTTTCAATTCAACAGGCAATCTGATGTTTTTTCTCCTTTTTGGACCCAGGGGGAACTGAAATAAACTGGGTCAGCAGCATTGTCGAGGATAAGGACAAAAACCTATGGGTAACTCAGATATTTGACATTATCAAAATCAATCCCAATAGAGATCAGGTGAGCAGTTTTGGGGAATATTTCGGAATGGATCGGGCTAAAGCATATTCCTTCGGATTGTATTCGCCCAGTTTTGGATTCAATGCATTAAAGAACGAATCAGGCGAACTTCTTTTTTCTTCTGACTCTGGTTATTTTGTAATGGTTCCGTCTTCGCTTACTTATAATTTGAAACCTCCCTCAGTACAATTAACCCAATTCAGTCTAGGGAATAAAATTGTGAAGCCAGGCGATGGAGGGCCACTCAAATTAAATATAGGCAGTACAAATGAAATAAAGCTGCACTATGATCAAAACTTATTCTCTTTCAATTTTCAGGCGATAGACTATTTTGAACCGGCAAAAGACCGGTTTATTTACAAGCTTGAAAACTACGACAATGCCTGGCGCAAAGCCGGCCCCGAACAGATGGCTTATTATTTCAATATACCACCTGGGAATTATGTATTTAGAGTAAGGACAGTAAACAGCAAGCAGATATGGGGGGAGAAAAAATTGATATTGGTGATCACTCCCCCCTGGTGGCGCACTTGGTGGGCGTACTTGCTTTACGCAGGATCAATTATTGGATTTTTGTGGGCATTTATACATATCCGCTCGCGGCAACTGATCAGGGAAAAACAGGAATTGGAAAAAAAAGTGCAACTAAGGACAATGGAAGTGATAAAACAAAAAGAGGAAATTTCCATTCAGCGGGACAGTCTGGAAGGGGCATTGACCGATCTAAAATCAACCCAGGCTCAACTGATACAGAGGGAGAAAATGGCCTCATTGGGAGAATTGACAGCGGGTATTGCCCATGAAATACAGAATCCATTGAATTTTGTAAAAAATTTTTCTGAAATTAATTCGGAGTTGGCAGCAGAGTTGGAGCAAGAACTTGAAAAAGGTAATTTTGAGCAGGTAAAGGTCCTTGCCCGAGATATAAAAAGCAATGAAGATAAAATTAAGCACCATGGCCAACGTGCCGATGCCATCGTAAAAGGCATGCTTCAACATTCAAGAAAAAGCACCGGCCAAAAAGAACCAACAGATATTAATGCTTTGGCTAATGAATTTCTACGATTAAGCTACCAGGACTTCGAGCAAAAGACAAATTTTTCAACGCTGCAATAAAAATGGATTTTGATCAGCATATTGGAAGGATAAATGTTATTCCGCAGACATTGGCCGCGTGTTGCTGAATTTGTACAATAATTCATTTTATGCTGTCACCGAAAAGAAAAAGCTTCAAGGTGAAGGATATGAGCCAACTGTTACAGTAAGCACTAAGAAAATGGATGGCAAGGTTGAAATCAGGGTTAACGACAATGGAGTAGGAGTACCTCAAAATATAAGAGATAAAATTTTTCAACCGTTCTTTACAACAAAACCTGCGGGTCAGGGAACAGGTTTGGGATTATCGTTAAGTCATGATATTATTAATGCGCATGGTGGGGCGATGAATGTCGAAACAAATAATGGCGGCGGAGCTGAGTTTATTATTCAATTACCTGCTGGCTGAATCACCACCACTGGACGGAAAACCAAAGCCAAAACCTAAAACAGCATAACTCGATATGTCGTCGATGGAATGTTCCCGAGTCCCACGGAATTCTTGGTGCCAAATTTGTGGACTAATAAAATCAACATGATATGAAAAAGTTTGCGATTGTCTTATTCTTTTCTTCTTTATTGAAGGTTGCCTTCCCGCAGGCGCAGGGGACTTTTATTTATGAAACTGATTATTCAGATCCCATCGCTACCGGAAAAGTTGTCACTAAAATTTATGAATCAAAATCAATGGCCCGCATTGAATCGAACAATACGTCAACAAAGAGTTCGCTGGGTCCTCCCAAATCAATGGACCAGGATATCATCTTGATGAATTTTGACAATTCAACCGAAACCCATTTGAGCGCAGAACGAAAGACAGCCATCATAACGAAGTTTACAGTAGTGATTTCCGAAGAAGCCTTGAAAAAAATGGGCACCGAAGAAACCGTTCAGAATATGGGCCAGGAAAAAATTGGGAACTATTCCTGTACCCATTTTGTCATGACTTCAACCAACCCAAAATATAAAACGGGCTATACAGCAAAAAAAGATTTTTGGATCACTAAAGACATGGGAATCGGAAACCTCTGTTTTGTAGGATCTTACCTCTATTACCCAAAAGGTTCTATAGGATTCAAAAAACTAGCCGAAGCAGGGGCAGAGGGTATCGTAGTGAGGTGGCAAGTGATGGACCCTTATTCGAAACAGCCCAAGGTTTGTAATCTGATCAATTACCAGCCGGGTCAGGTTCCTGCTTCGAACTTTGCTCCGCCATCTAATTATCAGGTCATCCACCATGAAAACATGACCCTGGAGCCTAAATAATTGGTCCGAATCTTTCCGCCAAACAGATTCTTACAAGTGGAGTAAAGGGTTTGTATACTGGCATAAGTGTTCCTCTCCCTGCAGAGCCGGGATCGGAACTCTTGAGCCATGGTGACGAACACTTAGGCCAGAAGGGAACTTCGTTGGAACACTCGAGCCAGTGGGGGCTCGCCTGAGAAGAAGGCAGATTTAGATATTTTTCATTTCCCGGATACAACGATGGATTTTGCAGAAGCAAAATAGAACCATCCGTAAGCGCCGTCGCAACGCCTTTCTTCCAGTATTTGGCCACATCCCGCATTCCACTGGATTCATATCCTGCGACATAAATATCGCCGCCATAAACGAATATGGACCAGGCATAAGCTGGACGGGTGCCATCTGTTAAAGAAACAGGAATGCCATTTTTCCAGTATTTTGCTTTTGAAAAATATGAAATAGAATCTTCAGTACCCGCAACATAAACATCTTCCCCAGAAACAAAAATAGAATTCGCTTGGGCTGGAAATGAACCATCCGTGAGCGAAACCGGAACACCATTCTTCCAATACTTAGCTACGGCATAGTGCGTTACGTCGTATTCAAACCCTGCGATGTAAATATCATTTCCTGAAACAAAGATGGACTTTGCCATGGAATAATTTGTATCCACTGGTAAGGCGACAGCATTGCCATTCTTCCAATAGGTTGCCACGGCATGATTTGTCCCATTCGTTTTGTATCCTGAAACATATACATCATTTCCAGAAGCGGCGACCGCCATCGCTTCCGAAAAAATTGAATCCGTCTGAAGACTGATTCTCTCACCATTTTTCCAGGATGTTGCCTCGGCATTATTTCCTCCATTCACAAAAAAACCAGCCCCATAAATATTATTTCCCGAAACTAAGATGGCGTTGGCCCGGGAATTATATGGCTCACTGTGAAGGGTCTATCCTCACCATTCTTCCAGTATTTTGCCTTGGGATTAAGGATTTGATCATCCTCACTTCCTGCGATATAAACATCATTTCCCGAAAGGAAGACAGCATTTGCCTCTGACTCATTCTGGCTTAATGGAAGCATAATTGATTGACCATTCTTCCAATATCTCGCCGTGATTAATTTCCCTCTGTTTTCATATCCCGCCACATAAACATTTACTGCGCCCGCGTTATTTGTCGTTTTACTGCAGGAGACTTGCAAAACCATGCAAAGTCCAATGAAACAAAATGAATTTTTCAAGCAACGCATGTTGGAGATGGGTTAAGGGATTCGAAAAATCCAATCCTTCAGATATCAGGCAACAAAATGAAAATATGATTTCGACTATTCGCAATGCAAGCCAATGCTATGGTAAATTTTTCACAGTCTGTCACCCGGTTTTCAGAAGGGCAGGCAATGCTGAATCTTTTGCAGGCGCTTTTTCTAATATAAGGAATTTTTCGCGGATTCAGACCAGCAAATTCCCATTTCACTTTTTTCTCAGACAATTCTCCCACGCCATCACGTGGAGGCTCATTGTCTTTGTTCACGTACAAAGGCGGGGTGGTCAGAAATTTAAGCATACATCATTCAAATAAGGTAGATGCACAGTCGCGCCGGAATGGGAAAACCAGGCGGTAATTTTCCTGCTCATGGTTTTCTTGTATTCAGGACCAATACCCAGTCTGCTTCACCGGCCGCATTCTTTTCCGGAGGCGTAAATGAACGATTGGCTACAGGATCCAATGCGGTTGAGCCGGCTTGCATATATGTGCCGTTGGTCGGATCAAACCAGCGGGCATAGGTCTTACTTTTTAAGGCTGTCATGTTTACTGTGATGCTTCCCCCGATGGGCAGGTGGAATATATGCTACAAGCAAATCTCCTTTGGAGGAAGCCGCTGCTGAAACATAACTGGCAGCTGTATCTGCATTGTCCTTGTCTGTAATCAGCGTCTTCATTCCATTCAATCCCGAAGGGATGAGTTGCCACCAGTCTATGGATCTGATAAATGCATTCAGCCTGCTCATATCGAGCGCGGCCTGCGTATTCAAATGCTGTTGCCAGATGGAATCTACAAATTGCCAGATATAGGCATTGCCGGCGATATAGCCTCCAATGGTGGATAGCCAACCCCACCATTCGAAGCGTCGAACGGGTTGGGTTGAATTGGGATTGTAATTGTTACCATCGGGCCCTTCCTCATCATAAGGTTCTTCAAGCAAGAATGAAGGCATGACGGGATTATGACTATAAGCTTTGCGTGCAATAAAGGGCACCGGAACTTTCAGCTCCCATGTATAACTTCCATTAAGTGTCATCTGGCCACCAAAGTCGGGTTGATCTGCCGCATTCATGCCACTGCTGGCTTCTGCGCTGTATTCATGGGATAATCCATGCACAGATTTCAATCCCCGGATAAGGGCTGCTTCTACATTTTTTTGCTCGGGACTGAACTTGCCCATATCTCCCAATAGCATCCATACAAGATTTTTTTTGTTTGAAAAGCGATTGGCAATCCAGGCTCCGTACGCTTCAGTTTTTTTGACGCCATTGGCCAGGAGTTCCTGCATCCAACCCTGTTCCTGTCCATCATAGCCAACATAAGCTGGAAACATGAGAACCAAAATTCCTTTGGACTCGCAGTAAGAAAGGAAATGATCTATATACGACCAGTATTTTTCATTTGGTGCCAAAAGGTCCGGCGCATCGGATACAATATCCTTGTAGGTCAGCTTGCCATCCCAGTCCGTGCCATTTATTCTTTTGAGAAAAGGAATATCTCCTCTTCCATTAAAAGGAGCATGATTTCCCATGGGCCAGTGGGTCATGATACTGACTTCAATGGCATTGCAGCCATGTTCGATTGAATTGGCCAGGAATTTTTTATAGCCATCTTCTGTCAATGAAATAGCAAACCATGCCGTCCTGCCCAGAATAGGAAAGGGCTTATTCTGCTGGTCCACCAGGTAACGCTTGTTTGCGCTGATTTTGAGGGGAAAGACAACCTGGCCCCTGGCAAATACAGAAAAAGCGAATAGCCATAGCAGTGATAGTATGGGTTTCTTAAAGGATTTCATGTTTATGGCATTGTCAGAACTGGGATTTATACCGGGATTAATGGGATTTTTGGGATAGAATAAATAGTTTGGGTGATTTCACCTGCTCGTCTTTCTAATTCATGATTTCATTTCCCTCGAACTTAAAGCGATTACTACCAACAAGAAAAACAAACCACTTCCCAATATCCAATAAATCCCATTAATCCCATAAATCCCCGTTCAGACATCCTAAAGATCCCAAAAATCCAGGTTCAGACAATTTCGTTCCAACTGTATCTAATTTCTGTCTAAAGCTGGATAATTGGTAAATTAGATCAGCATCAGCATTTTCAAACAAGTCGCGAAATAGCTGATTTAACTTTAAGCGACTTAAAGAAAGAAGTACAACTACAAATTCTTATGACAATGAAGACATCAATAGCTTTCCTGATTTGTATTCTTATCGTTTGCTGTTTTATTTCAAGTTCTGCTAACGGTATGCCCGGCACCGCTGATACCAATATTATTATCAATCTTAAAGAAATGAAATATCTCGGCAGCGTTGATGAACGTTATCAATCCTATAATGTAGAGATGGTCGAGGTGGTTGGAGGCAATTTTTGGAGACCTTATAAAACGATGGACAGCTTGCCATCATCAACAGCATCCTTTGATTTTTCGAGCCAACAAATGTTTCGAAAACTTCCACCGCTAAATCTTGCAGATAAAAGATTGATGAATTTAGCCAAAGGCCTTGCTCCTGCCTATGTACGCGTAAGTGGTTCATGGACAAACACCGTTTACTTCCAGAACAATGATAGCTTACAAGCAAAAGCACCGGAAGGCTTTGCAAATACATTAACCAGGAACCAATGGAAAGGAGTTATTGATTTTGTAAATGCCACTAATTCCAAATTAGTTACATCATTTGCTGTTTCTAAAGGCGTAAGAGATGCTCATGGAGTCTGGACACCAAAGGAAGCTCAGAAAATTGTAAGCTATACCAAAAGTTTGCGAGGGAAAATTGCGGGTGCAGAACTGTTTAATGAACCTACTATACCTATTGCCGGAGGCGTGGATACAAATTATAATGGGCAAAACTTCGCAAAAGATGTAGCTGTTTTTAGAGCATGGGCTAAAAAAGAAGTTCCCGATATGTTGCTTATTGGCCCCGGATCGACTGCGGAGGGAATTCCGGGTCAATCCTTTGCCGGAGTATTAAAACAATTTATTACGACAGATTCTTTGATGTCTCCTGAACCCAGACCAGTCTTTGATATTTTTTCTTATCATTATTACGGAGCTACGTCAATGCGTGTGATGAGAAGTGGTCCGTTTTCAATTAAAGCGGAAAATGCACTTAATCCTGAATGGCTGGAAAGAACAAATGCAGTTGCTGATTATTATATCGGACTGCGAAATAAATACAATCCTGGTAAACCTGTATGGGTTACAGAAACAGCAGAAGCTTCAGCAGGCGGAGACCCTTTCGCTGCTACTTATTTGGATTGTTTCCGCTATTTATACCAGCTTGGCTCTTTGGCTAAAAAGGGAGTACAGGTTGTGATGCACAACACGCTTGCAGCAAGTGAATACAGTCTTATTGACCAGGACACGCATTTGCCGAAACCTGATTATTGGGCGGCTTTACTATGGGCTAAACTGATGGGCATGAAAGTGTACGAAGCCGGTAAAGGAACGTCGGGAATCTATTTATTTGCACATAGCATGAAAGGGTACAATGATGGAATAACTCTTTTGGTTCTCAACACGAATAAAGTATCAACTACTATTAATATCCCTTCTAGTGGTGAACAGTACACTTTAACGTCTAATGAATTACAAGGGAATAAGGTGCAACTAAACGGAGAAGATTTAAAATTGAGTGATGATGATGTGCTGCCAGCTATAACAGGCAAAAAGATAAGCGCAGGAAATATAGAACTTCCTTCTGCAAGTATCACCTTCATTAAATTTGAAAACGCAGGGAAATAAAATATAGAAATTAGGACTTTGATTGGCAGTTTCTACCGTTGTTCGAGGTGATCCGAAGGGCACCTCGAACACCCCCACTGGCTCAAGTGTTCCGCTCCCCGCTGAGCCGGGACGGGTCACTCGTGCCTGCATTAGCTAATGTTAAGACAGTTTCAAATCAGGAATCTATTTATTCAAATAAAAGCTAAATCTCTTTTACTCGGCACGAGTCGCCCCCGCCTGAAAAGATCGTTTTGTTGCAGCTCAATATGAGGCGGGAAGACGCGCGCCAGCGAGTGCCGGGCGGACGGAATACTAATTCCCGTACTTCGGCAAGCCCTGTCCGTTGGCAGTAATGTTTTGACGCTATAATCTACATTAGGGGCAACACTATTTATCCACACAGCAAAACTTCTCTTTTTAAAAATTAGTAGAATTTGTCCGGATTGTATTAGCTCAATCGTTATTGCAATAAAAAATAAAATGGAAACCAGATTAAATTTATTCTCAAAAGGGCAAACTGCATTGAAGCCATTGTTTTTAATGGGAAACTATTTAAAAGACAGTCAAATTGAAACAGCATTACAAGAGTTAATAAAGATCAGAGTATCACAAATCAATGGGTGTGCTTATTGTCTTGATATGCATTGGAAAGAGGCTCGTGCTAATGGGGAAACAGAACAAAGGCTGTACGGTCTTAGTGCATGGTACGAGTCACCATATTACAGTAAACGGGAAAGGGCAGCATTAAAATGGACTGAAGCTGTAATATGCTGTAAGATACCCAATACGATATATGATGAGGTTTTTCAACATTTTACTGAAGAGGGACTGATTGACCTGACTATGGTCGCCAGCCTTATTAACACGTGGAACCAGTTAAACATCGCATTTCCGAAAGTTGCAGGAACTTACCAAGTAGGCCAATGGCGTTAAAAAAAACTAATAAGATGCGGCTGATAACTAAACACTACTGCCAACATGGGGTTTGGCGATATGGCGGCTTAACGAATAAATTCTCAGCTTCATATCACTTCGCAGCGACTCACTACTGGCGCGAGTGTTCCGCTCCCGGCTGAGCCGGGACGGGTCACTCGTGCCTGCATTGGCTAATGTTAAGACAGTCTCAAATCAGGAATCTATTTATTCAAATAAGACCTAAATCTATTTTACTCGGCACGAGTCGCCCCGCCTGGCAATAGTGTTTTATTGTAACTTCAAATGCGGCGGGGAAGACTCGCGCCAGGGGGGAATTCCCAGCCTTCGCAAATACTCGAACGTTAGCGGCAAGTGAAACGTTGCAACCAAATTGATACTTTCGCGTTAGTGACTAAAGTATATTTCAAAACATAGTGACTGAAACTGAACTTCTCAATAAAATAAAGAATAATCCTGACGACTTTTCAAAGCTTTTCAAGCTATACTATAAACCTCTTTTTGGATATATACTTCGCAGAACAGGAGACTTTGACGAATCCGCTGATATTGCAGCAAATACCTTTTTCAAAGCATTCAGGCATATAAATAACTTCTCTTACAAGGGAATTTCAATTAAGGTTTGGCTTTATCGGATTGCTACTAATGAAATGAATCAATATTTCCGGTATAAACAAAAACATAATTCTTTATTTAGTAGAATTGAATTTGAAAATAAAAAAACATTCAGCAATTTCTTATCCGAAGACAAGAAAGAATTAGAAATGGAATTGCAAAAGCATGAACAGTTTTTGTTTGTTCTCAAGTGTTTGAAGACACTCTCAATAAAATATCAGGAAGTAATATCATTAAGATATTTTGAGGGAAAAGAAAACAAAGAAATTGTTGAAATCTTAAACATCAACGAAGGAACTTTAAAATCACTGCTGTCAAGGGGACTAGAAAAACTTCGTAAAAAATGCAACCAAATTTAATCATTAACATTATTGGCAATGGCAATAGAGAATTTTGAAGAGACATTAAGCAAAATGACAAAACCTGAAATTTCAGAATTGAAACATGAAGATATGCTTCCAGGGATTATTATGAAAGCCAAAGACAAATCCGTTGTGAGCTTTTGGTGGCTGTGCATTCCTTTATATGTCATTGCTGCCTTTGTAATGAAAAGCCTATTCGTTCCCAACGCATCGTTCCTTTCGGTTTTTAATGAGTTGGCAAGCAGTAAAAGATATACAGCTATTTTGTTATTTTTTGTTCTGCCCCTCATTCTTATCGCTGTAAACCTTTTAAGCATAAAACAACTAACGTTTTTATACGCCAGCTTAAAGAGAAAAGAGTTTATTAAAACGATTTTCGTTGAGCTTTTAATTATAATTTTTTCACTATTGGTTTTGATAATTTATTTCTTATGACATTGTTTATTGATAAGTACATGTACTTTTTTGCATTGTTATTAATTACATCTTGCAATCTAAAAGGCCAGGAAAATGAAGTAGGTGCCTACATGGCTAATCTTATCCATGATAAAAAAATCTCAGGGGCAGCAATTGCAGTTTTGAAAGATGACAAATTAATATTTAATAAAAATTATGGATTTGCTGATTTGCAAAATGAAATGCCTGTAACAGATATTACGCAGTTTAATATTATGTCCATCACCAAGCATTTTATTGCATGTGCAGTATTACAATTGGCTGATGGAGAACTTAATTAATCTTAATGCGCCGGTTAAAAAATATTTAGTAAATCTTCCATCACAATACGATGATGTATTAATTTATCAACTACTAAGCCATAGCGCCGGTGTTCCTGATTATGTTCATGTTAAAGGATATATGACACAGGCAAACAGAAATCAAACACCATGGGAAGTGCTGAAACCTGCATTAAATGAGCCGCTTGAGTTTAAGCCAGGAGAAAAAAATGCATATAGCAATTCAGGATATTTTTTATTAGGGCTGCTGATTGAAAAAGTAACGGGCAAAAAGCTTGACGAATTTCTCAAAGAAAATATTTTTAACCCGTGGGATTGAATAATACTTATCTAGATGATAATTCTTCAACAGTGAAACTAAAGTCTAAAGGATATATTTCTGTTAATGGTCAATTAAAAGAAGAAACGCCATTAAATCCCTCACAGTATTGGGCGGCTGGAGGGATTGTAAGTACAAAGGCTGATTTAATCAAATGGGATGAATCGGTGATAAATGGAAAAGTATTACCAATAAATGAAATCAATCAAATGATGCAACCATCAAAATTAAATAACGGAAATATTGGCGATTATGGTTTAGGATATGAGTTACTGAATGACCAGAAAATGAAAGTAGCGGGGAATAATGGAGTAGGAATAGGATATAATGCTGCTAATCTTAGATTTTTAAATGATGGAATAACCGTTATTGTATTAACAAATACATCGAATGGAAATAGCACTGTGCTTGCCAAAAATATAAGAGATATATTTATAAATGAAAATGAAAATACAAACGCAGCAACTCAAATAGAAAGCGATAATCTTGATACATTAGTTATACAATTATTTCAAGATATAGATAAGGCAAATCTTAATGAGAGATATTTCGAAGACACGGATGCTTTTAATAAATTCAAAAAAGATAATTTAAGTTACATACAATCTTTGGGACAGTTTAAAAGCTTAGAACAAAAAGGTGAAAAAATAAATCCGCAATCAATTGTAAGAAGATATCAACTCAATTTTGAAAAGAGCAAAGGTAATTGGGTTATTATTTTTTCTACCGATGGCAAAATAATTATTGCAAATCACATGTAATAAAACAAATATTATGGAATTACCTTGGTTTAAAAGAATTGGTATATTTTTCATTCCTAGTTCTATAATTGGTTGGCTGCTTTTTCTTGGTGGACTTGCTTATGCAGTTTATATTTTTATAGATATTGATAGCAGGTCACACTCTGTTAGCGATACGCTTATTAATTTCGTATTTAACCTCCTCATAATTGGTGCGGTGTATTCGTTAATCGCTTATCTCACAAGCAGGACACCAAGGACATAAAAAAGAACACCTGTCATTAACAAAAGTATTGCTGCAAGCGGGGCTGACACAGCGCAGCATCAGGTGCAGTTTCGCTGATCAGCCTCAGTTCCGGCGTGACGGAACGCATGTGAGCAGCAGAAAGTAAACATCAGCAATAAACGGTAATTTAGCTTCGGTTACTCTGCTGACACAGCGCTATTGCCTTACTACTGGCGCGAGTGTTCCGCTCCCGGCCAAGCCGGGACGGGTCACTCGTGCCTGCATTGGCTAATGTTAAGACAGTTTCAAATCAGGAATCTATTTATTCAAATAAAAGCTAAATCTCTTTTACTCGGCACGAGTCGCCCCCGCCTGGCAATTGCGTTTTATTGTAACTTCACCCATACTGGCGCGAGTGTTCCACCGCCAAAGGCGGGGGGACACTCGTGCCTGCATTAGCTGTAATTAGCGCAGAATCAGCTCAGCAATCCAGTTAATCTTGGACAAACTAAATCTATTTAACTCGGCACGAGTCGCCCCGCCTGGCAATAGCGTTTTATTGTAACTTCAAATGCGGCGGGGAAGACTCGCGCCAGGTGGGGTTTAACAGGCATTGGTATCATTTTATAAACAAAAAACATGTGGTGGCAATATTTATTGGTTTTTGGAGGAGCATTAATGTTCGATATAGTTCCTTTTCCTTTTCCACCAGCGTTTACAATTATGATATTTTTACAAATAACCTTTCACTTAAATGTATGGCTCGTAATAATTGCGGGAGTAGTAGGGTCGGTTTTAGGCAGATACATTCTTATTTTATATACCCCTTTAATATCAAATAAATATATTAAGAAGTCAAAAAATGAGGACGTTCAGTTCTTGGCGACAAAAATGAAGGAAAATATATGGAAGGGCCAGCTAATTGTTCTAGTCTACTCTTTGTTACCGCTTCCAACAACGCCTCTTTTTTTGGCAGCTGGCATGTCAAAACTAAATGCCAAGTATATTATCCCTGCCTTTCTTATTGGTAAATTTACAAGTGATACTTTAGCATTACACGCAGGTGAATATGCATCAGAAAACGCCCAAAATATAATTCAAAATGCATTATCCTGGGAGTCAGTTGCAAGTCTTTTGGTTAGCTTATTGTTGATTTTTTGCATATTATTTATTGACTGGCGCTCATTAATTCAAAAAAATAAATTGGTATGGAAGTTCAAAATATTTAAATAAGGATTGGCCCACATATACGATTAACTGATATTGAAAACAACGAACCGCTATACCTGCTGGCTGAAATGTTCGAGTTCATTGAAGGATGCTTCTTATTCGAAGGCTTCATTATCGTTTTTGTTTCTTGCAAAACCCAATTGCCAATCCATGTACTTTTTTGCTCCTGCAAAAGAGTACCCCCGCCTGACTGACGCCAGTCGGCCAGGAAAAAACAGGACCGAAAACCCCGCCTGACTGACGCAGTCGGGCAGGGAATTGCGGCCGTCTTCGGTATGCCTTGATTTTTCTTTGGTTACTTTCTTTGCATCAAGGCAAAGAAAGTAACAACCTGAATTTTATCAAGAAAAAAGAACAAGAAAACCTGTTAGCTCCAGGTCCTGTCGTGTGAACGTTTATCATTCCATTCGGGCGTGGGAGCAAAATAGGATTTATCGGTCGGGGACAGGTGCTTTTTCATTTCATCATCCACCAATTCAATCCCAAGTCCGGGTGCACTCAATGGTACATTGGCAAATCCTTTTTCAAAAAGTTGACGGCCATCGGTTGTTTTCACCAGGCTTGACCACCATTCACTATCCAGCGAGTGGTGTTCCAGGGCGAGGAAATTTTGTGTTGCCGCCGCACAGTGGACGTTGGCCATAAAGGAAACAGGGCTTCCGGCAAAATGCATGGCCATCGCTACCCCATGTTCTTCTGCATAATCCCCAATGCGCTTGGTTTCCAAAAGGCCGCCGGCAGTGGCCAGATCCGGGTGAACAATATCCACGGCATGAATATCAATCAACGGTTTAAACCCATTGAGCAGGTATATATCTTCACCTGTCAACACCGGAGTTTCCAGGGCATCTGAAATTGTTTTTAACTGATCGGTGAATTGCCAGGCCACCATGTCTTCGAGCCATGCCAGGCGATAGGGTTCTACTTTCTTTCCAAAGCGGATGGCATTGTTCAAATCAAAATGCCCGTAATGATCCGATGAAAGAGGAATTTCATATCCTACCACCGACCGCACTTCGCTGACGATGGAAGCCATTTCATCCAGGCCTTTTTCTGTAATCTGGATGGCTGTAAAGGGGTGTTTCGTATTGCCATAATCCATATAGCCTCCCTGCCATTGTCTCAGTCTGGTACCCCAGAATTTATTATTGTTGAGGGCTCCTGGATGATCGCTGATCTCATCGATAGAAATATCCATTTTCAGCCAGGTCATGCCCTGCACTTCCAGACGGTGTTTAATCCTGGCTTTGAATTCGTCCAGGGTTGGCGCCTCTGGTGTATCAGCATACATGCGAACTTTGTCGCGATACCGGCCGCCGAGTAATTGCCAGCAGGGAACGTTATAAGCCTTACCACAGAGATCCCAAAGCGCCATTTCAACTCCGGATACGCCGCCACCCTGGCGGGCAGGGCCGCCAAATTGTTTAATGATTTTAAAAACCATCTCCACATTGCAGGGATTTTCTCCCAGGATACGGCTTTTCAACATCAAAGCATATCGTTCATCTGCTCCGTCCCTCACTTCGCCCAATCCATAGATTCCCTGGTTTGTATCGATCCTGATGATGGGCGTTCGTCCCACATTCTGGATCACACAATAACGCATATCCGTAATTTTCAGATCGGAGGGGCCTGAGTAACGGTTAACTCTATGCGTAGTCCGGGCTATCAATTCCTCAATGGGCGAGAACATAAAGGCACCCCCCAGCGCCATCCCTCCCAGCAGGGATTTTTTCAGGAAAGACCTCCGGTTATCTTCCGTAATGTCTTTGGTTTCGCCATGGGTTTCTTGTAAAATATCCTCGTCTTTCAATCCCATCTTGTCCAGGAATCTTTGTGAAGGCGTCATGCGTTTTTCTTTTGATAAAAAATAAGAAGCAATTTGGTTGATTGCAAATTAAAGAGCCGACATCACCAGTTTCTTTCCTTCATATAATCATCCAATTCCTTTCTCGTCATGGGAAGATTCTTTTGCCCATCCAGCCACTGCAGAAAATCTTTTTTAATCTCATCGGTCCATTGTTGATCAATCTGGCCGGGTGTATATTTTCCTTCCCGCAGGCGTTGGTGCCCAAATGCATCTCTCAATTCCACGAATTCTGCGTTCTGAACAAGATCCTCCAAAAATTGGGGCGGAATAAAAACGATGCCTCCTTTTTTCGCCAGCACCACATCCCCCGGCAGCACCGTTGCCCTGCCGATCCTTATCGGTATATTGATCCCACTCAACATCATTTGCTGAATATAGGATGGATCATATCCCTTTATCCAACCATTGAAACCCGCGATCTCTTCCAGTCCTTCAATATCCCGGACTGAACCAAAAAATACCACCCCGCGATGGGATTTTGCATAAATGGCATTGCCGAGATTATCTCCAATCAGGGTCCCATCCGCCATTTTTCCATAGCTGTCAGCCACATAAATGTCTCCATCCTTTAATACATCGATAGGCCATGAGTTGGTTGGTCCCAGGCGCCCTTCGGATTTCCCCTGATCCTTAATCAATTTATCAAAATCGGGCCGCATAGGCATATACTGCGCGGTGACTGCCCTTCCCACCATCACCGAATCCGGTCGAATGATCATCCAGTCTCCTTCGAATTGATTTTGATATCCTTTGTTTCGCAGGTAACCCCAGGCTTCTTCCAGGGAAATATTTTTTAATCGCGTTAACAGGCGGTCAGGCGTTTTTGGCCTGCCATCAGGAAAGCGCTCTCCTTTCCAATCTGCAGTTAATGATTTTATCTGGCTGCTTGTTGGTCCGAGCTCCTGGGCCGATAAGCAGATGGTCAGGCAAAGGAGGATCGCGAGCAGGAATATTCTCTGAATCATATGGCTGGTTGTTTTGTTAATAAGCAAAAATGAATCCTGGAAGGCCCTCTATTTTAATTCCACTCTTTGACCCGTTTTCGCCGCCAGGTAGATTGCATCTATAATTTTCAAATCCTTTAGCGCTTCTTCCCCATCCACGGGCACAGGCGGCTTTTTGCCTTCCAGGATAATCGCAGCCATTTCATCCATTTGTATGGTTTGATGCGTGCGATGGGGCTGGGTCAATTCGCCTTTGCTTGTGCGCCCCATAATGGGTCCATAACCGGTTGATGGTTTCAATTCAGCAAATCCATTTTGTCCATCTAAAAAAAAGCTGTCCAGGTTATTCAGACTATAGGTTGAAAGGCATGAAGCCGTAGCCCCGCCGGGAAATCCAAATTGAAATTGGATCGTTTCATCAATCCCTTCCTTAAATTTTATCGGATCCGTTTTTGTTTCCTGTGCGGTTACCCATAGCGGTTCTTCCCCGATCATATACCTTGATCCATTGACAGAGTAGATGCCAATATCCATCATGGCGCCACCGCCGGACAATTTCTTGTTCAACCGCCATTGATTGGGGTCGCCAATGATAAAGCCACTTAGTCCCTGGAAGAAAAGTATTTTTCCAAAATCACCGTTCTTGCGCATGCGGATAATTTCCAGGGTCTTTGGTTCAAAATGCATGCGGTAGCCCACCAATAATTTTACGTTCGCTTTTTTGCATGCTTCCACCATGGCTTCGCCTTCCTTTGCATTCACTGCCATGGGTTTTTCACAGATCACCTGTTTTCCTGCTTTCGCCACCCGGATGACTTGTTCCATATGCAGGCCATTCGGCGTGATGACGTACACTGCATCAATGTCCGGATTGTTTTTGATCTCGTCGAAATTTTCGTAGTTGTAACAATTCTTTGCAGGAATATTATACCTGGACTGCCAATTGGTGATCTTTGATGGGGTCCCACTGATAACACCCACCAACTTGGCGCGGTTGCAATCTTTCATGGCTTCAGCCACCCGGGTTCCATAGCTTCCCAGGCCCATGATCGCCACCTTCAGCGTGGGACCATCCCTGCCATCCGCATTTGGGTTTTTGCAGGCGATTATTTCTTCGGTGCCCAGGCTGCTTAGAAAAGGTAATGCCATTCCGGCAAAACTCATTTTTTGCAGGAATTCGCGACGGGTTTTCATAATCTAAAATTTTAATGTGCTTTAATTGTTTCTCGCAAAACGTAATTCGTCCTTTTTTGTACCAACAAGGGCCAAGGCCTCACCCCCGACCCCTCTCCAATGGAGAGGGGTGCCCACTTTCGCAAACCTTTGAGCCTTTGCGGCTTCTATTGTTTATTTTTCTATTCTGCGGCCTTAGCGAAATGACGTTAAAAAATTTGCCGAAAGATGCGTTAAGCAACAAACGTGTTGGGATTTAATCCATGGCTTGGCCATAGATTGGCTCATTTTTATTCTACAGCTGATCGGAGCATCGTTTGTTGCAGCATTTTTCCTGCAAATTTTAGTCATTTCGCTACAGCCTTGATTTTTCTTTGGTTACTTTCTTTGCATCAAGGCAAAGAAAGTAACAACCTGAATTTTATCAAGAAAAAAGAACATAAAAATTAGAAATGCTTCTTTTCGTCTTGTTTCAAACTTTGCACCGCACCTACGGGATGAAATATAAATTCATAGCTGCGGATTCATTACCGTAAACATCGATTGCCCTGACTGAAATTTCATCTCCCTTCTTCAGCACGAGACCATCCAAAGAAAACCGGGTCAGGGGCGTGAATCCCACCCGCTGCTGGTTAACATAGATATTATACCCCAGGATATTTATATTATCTTTGAGAGGGAGTCCAGCGCAGCCGCGGGATCTTGTTTTCCCGGTCGATTTTCAGGTTTGTTGGGATACTGGGTGGGATTTTGTCCGGATGCAGGCGGGCTACACAATTCGTTAGTGCACGGAAGACATGGTAATTCGCCTTCCAGATCTGTCCCTTGAGTGCCGTTTTCAATTCGGGTTCCTTATCCAGTCCACCGGGATACCATTCTCCATATTTGTGGTCGATTAAATAAGTCTGAACATAATTCCAAAGCATCTTAAACTTTTGAAAGTATTGTAAGCTGTCATCAGGAAAATAATCTGCCATCAGCAACAGTGAATTTAATCCTTCCGCCTGCGCCCACCAATTCTTTGAATCCCGTAGAATGGTAATGGATCCGCTGTCCTTAAAATAAAAGCCTTCATCATAAAATCCGCCTACTTTATGATCCCATCCATTCATCAGCGCATGGTCGACCATTTTCTTTGCCACCCGGAGCGTCACGGAATCATTTTCCAAATGAAGGGTCTCCGATGCTTCAAGCATCAGGTAAGCGGTTTCCACATTATGGCCGAAGGATACATAATCCAGGTTATGGTGTTTTAGAATATAATCCTTGGAAGAATCCCCGAGGGATACCGGTGTCCAATTGGCTTTAAAAAAAAGCCTGAGCCATCCTTGTTGTGTCGTAATGGTATCGCGGATAAGAAATAACATTTCCTGCAGGCGTTTGCGTAATAATTCACTTGGCCATACCTTATATAGTTCAGTAAACGCCTCGAGTAAATGAATGGAACTGTTCTGATCTTTGTAGCCGGTTTCAGCAGTGGGAGGAAGATCAGGCGTTCTTGCAACCGGGGTTCCATTTCTTTGCATGTGTTGAAAATATCCGTAGTTCACCGGATCATGGCTATGGTCTTCCATCCATTCAAATGCTTTTTTGGCAAACTGCAGCGCCGAATCATCTCCTGAACATTGATAATAGGCTGCCAGGGCATAGATGCCAAATGCATTTCCATAAGCCGTTTTTATTCCCATCTCCGTTTCTTTCACCTTTCCCTGCCTGTCTACCAGGGTATAAAATCCACCATAGGTTTTGTCCCACATGATATCCCTTAAAAAATGATACCCATGCGTTGCATTGTTCTTGTATGCTGTATCTCCTGGATAAAATTCAGCTGCTTTGGCATTGGACCAAAGATGGCGGGATTGGGTGACGATCATCTTATCCTGTGGGCCCGTGGGTTTGAAATCGTAAGTGAAGGTGCTCAGGAAACCCCCATATTCATGATCGACGGACTGTGGATACCATTTATTCAATAGCTCATGGTGTATTGAATATTCCATTTGCCCGGCTATCTGTAATTTCTCCTGGTCGGGGAGATAAAAGGCAGACAGGAAAATCGCTACTATCAAAATGACAAAGGCTGCAAATTTGTAATTCCCATTCATATAGGTTAATTCAGGAAGGCCAGCCGATGGCCATCTTTTACATTCTTAAAAGTTAGGAAGAATTTTCTGAACTGGGATTTGTCTGAACAGACAAATCCCCGTTCAGACTACGGCAGTGGGGTTGCATTTCACCTTCCGATTTACTACACTTGGCCGGAAAAACCAGGCGGGAAATAAATCGCATTTACATTTCAAAGGAAAATTTACGTCAGTTCATCGTCTTAGGTTCATTGAAATTTGTTTTGGCTATTGCCAGGGAGTTTCTTTGCAGACAAAAAATGCAAGAATGAAAAAGGCTTTTTTGCTACTATCATTTTATTTACCCTGTTTGTAAGTGCACAGACAAATACTCAATCTGCCCAGTATATTGCAATAGCTTCGGCTCTTGAAAACGCCATCTAACACCGTATAATTGATGCATTACCTGGCGTATCAATGGCTGTTTATTCAGAAAAGGAAGGTTGGCAGCAAGGTTCAGCAGGCCGGGACCACTGAGTTTGTGTGAGAAATATAAAGAAATCTTAAAAAACCAGTTCTTATAAAACCTAATTAACTCCTCAAAATTTCACCATCAAAACAAAATCAACCAAAGATGCAACAAAAAGAACGAATCTATTATTTGGACTGGCTACGCGTTTCTGCTTTTGGTATTTTAATATTGTTTCATTGTTGGCAACCGTTTACCAATTTTCATTGGCTTTTAAATAGTGAGCATAAGTCTATAGTAGCGGATATATTTACTGTTTTCTTTCATACTTGGCGACTGAATTTGATTTTTTTCATTTCTGGAGTTGGTACCTGGTTTGCATTTAATTCAAGAGGCAAGAATTTTTTTAATGACCGCTTTGTGAGGCTAATAGTTCCTTTTGTATTTGGAGCCATTGTAATTGTTCCTTGCCAATACTACTTCAAAATGCTTCAGGAAGGTAGAGACATTGGGTTTGTAGATTTTATGATCAGCTACCCCAAATTTATAATCAATAAGAATCTGCCATTCGACCCCTTTTTATGGATATTGGAAATTGGTATACACCTTTGGTATTTGCCATATTTATTTATCATGACACTAATAACGCTTCCTTTGTTAAAACGAATGAATACTAAAGGACTCTCAGAAGCATTTATACATAAACTCACTGAACATCCAAAATTGGTTTTGCTATTTGCCTTACCAATAATAGTCACCTTAATTGTTTTAAAACCAATTTTTCCAGAATATACGAGTGTCGCAGACTTTTTGACATATGCATGCTCCTTTGTGTATGGATTTGTTTTGATTAAAGAACATGCACAACTGCTACCAATTATAAGAAAGAGTAGCAGCATATTATTAGTCTTAGGGATTTTAAGTTCCATTCTAATAATTGCTTGCCTATTAATTGAACCACTTAGAAATGCGGCTTTTAATCCGGTATACAATATATATCATGTCATAGTCTCAGTTCTTATAGGCTTGTCCGCATTTAGTTGGACTCTTTATTTGGTGTCGCTTTTTTCACGGAAATTCAATTTTAATAATAAATCATTGGCTGAATTAAACAGAAGTGTATTGCCGTTGTATATTGTTCACCAAAGTATTATCGTGGTGGCTGGTTTTTATATTATAAGGTATGTTGATAATGGCATCTTAGAATTTATATTGATCGTTCTGGCGACAATAGTAGGTTCAATTCTGGCATACTTTTTCATTAAAACATTTAGGATAACTCAGTTCTTATTTGGGATGAAAAATTAATCCCCCACTGGCTCAAATGTTCCCCACCCACTGGTTCAAGTGTTCCGCCAGAGGCGGATCACTTGGACCCAAAATGACCCCAGACTGTGACTGTCTGAACGGGGATTTGTCTGGACTTGCCTCATGTGAGTCAGGCTAGGATTTGTGAGACTCTTAGGATAGAATAAAAGTTCTCGATGAGAAATATTACATCATACATTCTATCCCAAAAATCCCATTCATCCCATAAATCCCCGTTCAGACAATCCCAGCCTACTTATTTCAAAGCATGCTCAGACAAATCCCCGTTCAGACAAGAGATCCTTCCCGGCTGAGCCGGGATCGGAACTCTTGAGCCAGTGTGAGGAACACTTAAGCCAGCGGGGTGTTCGCCGCAGGCAATCTCTTAGGTATATCGTTTGCCAGTCGGTGGGTTTATATAAAAACTTGCATCTGCCGAAAGATAGTCAGACCTGCCGGCTTCAAAGGACCGATACCATAAGGACATTTCATCTTTCAAATATTTTGAAACCAAGTAGTAAAGGGGTCCAGAAAACCAATCGCAGACTTTATTGGTAATTTAATCAAGCCCTCGTTAAGCCCCGTATGCAATTCAAATATTAATTTCTCAAACAAGGGCCAGTGTGGAGGTTTTCCGCTATTCTGGCCAGTCAATATTTACTAACCGCCCCGTTCGCTAGTCAGATCTAGTCCGGGCTGAACAAATAAATCTCAGCTAAAGATCATAACTTCAACTTCAGTTTTTCAATCGGCTTCTGTTCCTGCTGACGTAACACGCAATTCCAGCACAGCAGAAAGCCCTGACCGTTGTGCGCAATTTTACTTCAAAATTTATTTCAACCTACCAATACATTTTATGAAGATGATTTGCGCCAATTACTTTGCTATTTGTTTCATTATAGCTCAATTCATTATCAATTCAGGGACAAATGCCCAAGAATCTGTGGCGCCATCTGGAAAATTCGCGACGGAAAAAGGTCTCAAAATTTATTATGAAGATACAGGCAAAGGAATGCCCCTTTTACTTTTACATGGATTTACGGGAATTTGTTCTCAGTGGAAAGCTTTTATACCTGAATTCTCAAAGTACTATAGAGTGATAGCTGTCGATTTGCCGGGACATGGGCGCTCAGATTATATGGATACGACTGACGTTTATTCACATAAGAGGGCAGCCGAATATATCATAGCACTTTTAGATGAACTACACATAGATTCATTGTATGTGATAGGTGCAAGCTCCGGTGGTATAATTACTTTGTACATCGCTACGTTAAGAACTGACCTTGCAAAAAAAATTATTGTGATTTCTGGCCAGCTCTACATTTCTTCAACAACAAGAAATTATATTACTACTAAGGGACCGGGAACCGAAGACCCCAAAAGACTGGAATATATAATTAAAACTCATGGAAAGGTAAAAGGAACCTTAATTCTGCGTCAATTCTGGAATTTCAGAAAACTTTATGGAGACCCGGCTTTTACACAAGATGTTTTATCAACAATTAAAGCAAAGACTCTAATCATCCATGGGGACAATGACCCTATCGCTCCTGTAACGAACGCTTGGGAGATGTATCAATCTATTCCAAAAGTAAATTTGTGGATTGTTCCAAATGGCGGTCATGGATTTCTTTTTGATCCAGCGAACAACACTGATTTGATTCGACGGTTTTTAGAATTTTTGCACGGAGATTGGGGAACAAAATGAATATGAAGAAACCCTTGAATGGTCCTCGTTTGTGCCGATCAATCGCTTTGAAATGCTGCGATTTAACGAGGACCCATTATCAATTTCGAACTAAAAGGGAAAGTGCAAATTTATGTCGAGTTCATATGATGTTTATTTTGGTCCTCGTTGAGTTGCTGAATTATTAAGTTACGATAATGCACAAACGAGGACCATATTTGGGACAAGACGCCAAGGCATAGTAACCAAAGGTAGCGTTCAGGGTCAGCCGCGCCAGGTCAGTTTGCTGAATTAGCGTTATAATGAAAGGATCATGTGTTGACTTAAGGACGAATGGTAAGTCTGCATTAAGAATGAATGCGTATATCTGATAAACAGTAAAAATGAAAACAGCCTGGTTTATCGTGTTGCTTGTAGCCTTATTGATAATTGCCGGGACTCAGGGCTTGCTTAGAATCCATGGCAGGAGCCCTTCGAAAACGGATGGAAAGGGTTTTGCAGTATTGGAGCTGTTTACATCGGAAGGTTGTTCAAGCTGCCCGCCTGCAGATCGCCTGATGGAAAAGATTCAAAAGGAAACGGAAGGGGAATCAGTTTATATTCTGGCTTATCATGTGGATTACTGGGACCGGCTTGGCTGGAAAGATGGCTTTAGCAGTGCTGATTATTCAAAGCGGCAGGCAGAATATGGACAGTGGTTACATGTAACGTCCATATATACTCCACAGGTCATTGTAAATGGGAAAACTCAATATGTCGGGTCGAATGAATCAGCCATTCGTCAGGCGATCAAAGCACAATTAGCCGCAAAGCCTGGTGCAACTCTGGCACTCCAGGCTCATATAGATAAAGATCATTTTATCGTAGAATATCAGGCGACACAAGCTATGAAAAACAGTCAGGTATTGATAGCCATTCTTCAAAAAGCGGCGACAACCAAAGTAGAACGCGGTGAAAATGCGGGGCAGGTGCTGTCGCATGTTCAGATCGTCCGAAACTTGCAAACTGAACCCCTCACTGAATCCGGAAATGGAAAGTTCATGGTTCAATTGCCGAAACATCTCATTGCTCAGCAAGGGGAGCTAATGGGGCTGTTACAAGATCAAACTAATGGTGAAATATTAGCCGTGGCAAAGGCTAATCTAAAGTAGGCCCTTTCACTCTAGAGTTAATATAACTAACGCAAAATGCCAATCGCAAAAAAATCTACCTAAATCTAAAAATGCAATCACAACAAGGGATATGAAAATAAAAATTATAAAAGATGGAAAAGAGCTGAAGGCGACTTTACAAGACAACTCAACATCAAAAGATTTTTATGCATTGTTGCCTTTAACGCTAAAAACTGATGATTTCGATTCATGCGAAAAAACAGCTACCCTCCCAAAAAAGCTTTCCATAAACGGTGCACCGAAAGGCTATGAGGGAAGATCGGGAGACATTACATATTATGCGCCCTGGGGCAATCTTGCCATTTTTTATAGCTTCCCTTCGGCAGGGTATGCAAGCGGCCTTGTATACATGGGAAGAATTGAAGGCGACATTAGTGTATTGACAACAGGAAGTAATCAGATACGAATTGAGAAATTGTGATGCGTAGAAATAACTCGCGACAACTAAAAAAGGTAGTGAACAATTATGGTTGCAATTGCAGCCACTATAGCCAGCAAAATTAATTTCGGAAGACATCAGAAGGTGTGAAAGAAGAAACAATAACCCAATTTTCCATGAGTGCAATAGCATTTCAACAAATAGATTGGACCAATATTGAATGGTTAAACTTTCAGGCAAAACCCCTTGAATGGTCCTCGTTTGTACCGATCAAACGCTTTGAAATGCTGCGATTTAAAGAGGACCCATTATCAATTTCGAACTAAAAAGGAAAGCGCAAATTTATGTCGAGTTCATAGGATGTTTATTTTGGTCCTCGTTGAGTTGCTGAATTATTAAGTTACGATAATGCACAAACAAGGACCATATTTGGGTAAAATCACCCGAACTATTTATTCTATCCCAAAAATCCCAGTTCAGACTATCCCAAAAATCCCATTAATCCCCGAAATCCCAGTTCAGACAGTTCAGACTATCTTTCCAATTTAAAGTCCTTATCAGTTCCAGGTCGTATTGAAGTATTTGCAACTTTCCAGCCTGTCCTGTACATCCAGTCTGCCATCTTTTTTAACTTGGGATAGTTAATATCTTCCGCTTTATCCTGTGGTGTATGGTAGTCAGGATGTAAGAGGCTTGTGTACATAATAGCAGGAATCCCCAATCTTGCATATGGTAAATGATCACTTCTAAAATACCAGCCTTCAACATGTGCTGGGTTATCCCAGGTTGTATCAAGTATAAAATTGGGTCCTTCTTTATTTGCACCCAAGGCCATATTAACCAAGTCAAGCGAATTTCTGTGCGGTGGCTTATACCCTAAAATCGCTGCACTGTCCGAGTTATTTCTCCCAATCATATCACCATTTAAAACAGCAACAATTTTTTCGATCGGTACTGTTGGATGTTTTGAAAAATACTCAGATCCGAACAAGCCTCTTTCTTCTGCCCCGTGTATCACAAATAGGACAGACCTTTTGGAAGGATATTTAACAAAGGCCCTGGCAATCGCAAGCATGGCTACGTCAACACTTCCGTTATCATCCGCTCCGTAATAAATCGAGTCACCTTTTATGATGTTTCTGATGCCATGCGCATCTGCATGACCGCTGTACAAAACATACTCAGATTTTAATTTTGGATCTGTTCCCTCAACTCTTCCTATAATATTTACAGAAGGATATAAATATTCTGAAATAACAAGGTTTATTTTGAGTATTGCAGAATTATTTATCAAGTCCTTTTTAGCATTGCCGTGAAGCCAGATGACCGGTGATTGAGCGGTTATTGACTGCGCACTTCTGACAGATATATTTTTATTGGGTTCTCCATTAATCTCGTAGCTGCCTCTTTTAAAATTTTCGACGGCATCAGCCCACGAATTTTCTGCTTCTTCATCTGCAATAAAAACAATTGCTTTTGCGCCTTTTCTTAACAGAGGCAAACCGTATTTGACAAAAATATACCTATTGTATCTCCAGGTAGGCAAAGAAATGTTTAAATTAATTCCATTTGGATTGGCTTCGATGGCTACCACTTTATCCTTTACATCTACGGCATTGGTGTCAATATCCACTGCATCGCCCAAAAAAACAATTGGCGCGGTCAGGTTAATATTTGCCATCTGTGAAACAGCAACCTCTTTCCATAACTGCAGGGAAACATTATTTATTTCTATGCTTGAAAGATCTGAAATCTGGTTTCTCTTAAGCGTAAAAAATTGAAAGTAAGTTCCGTCGTCTCCTGCAGGCTTTAGGCCAGCAGATTTGAATTGATCAGCCAACCAGGCGGAAGCTTTAAGCTCATCAATGGTTCCGGCAGAGCGTCCTTTAAAATGAGCACTGGCCAAGTGGTATAAATCATTTTTCAAGTCTTCTGTGCGTATCCATCTCAATCCGGGAGGATTGTTGGTTTGGGCGATTAATGAAGCGTTTATTGCCAAGAACGAAAACAATAAAATATTCTTTCTCATTTTCTAATTAAAAGTGGTGTAAATGTACAGGTATAAGATCCGTCTGAACGGGGATTTTTGGGATTTGTGGGATTGTCTGAACGGGGATTTTTGGGATTGGTGGGGTTTTGGGGATAGGAAAGGTGTTCGGGTGATTTCACCTGCTCGCGAAAAATCAAATCAGTTTACTTTACACTTTATGTCTGGTGAGCATTTAAAGCATGCAGAATTAACTTCTAACGTAATTGGATGCGCTTTTAATGTGCATAATGTTCTTGGAAACGGCTTTCAGGAACTAATTTATCAACGAGCACTAGAGATCGAATTGCGGCATTCGCAAATTTCTTTTACTCGTGAACATGAAATGCCTATTTACTACAAGGGTGAAATGATTGGCAACCGCAGGGTCGACTTTCTAATTCATGATATCATTTCAGTCGAACTTAAAGCGATTACTAAGTTGGAAGAAGTACATATTGCACAAGCAATTAATTATCTGGAAGTGTACAATCTTGAAATCGGTCTGTTGATCAATTTCGGAGAAACTAGCCTTCACTTCAGGCGCTTTACCAACAAGAAATATAAACCGATCCCCATAATCTCATAAATCCCATAAATCCCCGTTCAGACAATCCCCGTTCAGACATCCCACAATACAGTGATTTTTCCGGTTGTGCGCCGGCTCTCCAATAGGTCATGCGCTTTGCCAATTTCGCTTGCCTGAAATATCCCTCCGACCAGGGGCCTGAACACTCCATCAGAATATAATTTCACCACATGATCGAGGCATCGTTTGAACGCCGCTGGTTTATAGAGGGCAATTTTTAGCATATTGATGCCTGATATAGTCTTGGAACTCGCCATGATGTTGAGCGGATGATAAATTCCAAATCCCAAAAAATTCCTGATCTTACCAAAAATATTTGTGCCTGAAAAACTAGCTGCTCCGTAGATGATCAGGTTTCCGCCAGGCCTGAGTAATCGAAATCCTTTTCGTGTCGTTATTCCCCCTATCGAATCAAAGATAACATCTACTCCTTTTTTGCCGGTAATCTCCATTATACGTTTTGAGAAATCTTCGGTAGCATAATTGATAACATAGTCTGCCCCGGCTTTCTTAAGCATTTCCAGTTTTGCTGGTGAGCCTGCGGTTGCAAATATTTCGCATTTTTTGTATTGGCAGAATTGTAAAAGCGCCGTCCCGACTCCGCCAGCAGCCGCATGGATTAGGACTTTGTCGCCCGGACAAAGATTGACCTTTTCTGCTGCCGCATAATAAGCGGTGCAATATTGGACGGTCAGGGCAGTCGCTTCTCCGGCAGGCACTTGATCAGGAATGGCTGCACTTAGCGATGCGGGGGCAACTACATATTCAGCATAGCCACCGAAATGAGTCATGGCCGTAACCCTTTCACCTGGTTTGAACTGGGAGACATCTGGGGCTGTTTCGGTAATCACACCTACGACATCATATCCCAATACTGCAGGCATGGGCGGCGCATCAGGATATAGCCCACGCCGGGCAAGCACATCGGCAAAGTTCAACCCGAAGCCTTCCACCTTGATCAGGATTTCGCCGGCAGCTGGTTTGGGAACAGGAACTTCTCTGGTTTCAAAAGCTTCAAATGGATTCCCCTTCCGCACAAGGTATATGGCTTTCATGCTCAGGAATTTTAAATGTTGGTTATGCCAAATTTCTTTCAATTCCGCCAGACCAGGCTATTAATTTTACATCAACGCCATTTGTCTGAACTGGGATTTTTGGGATTTATGAGATTGTGGGGATAGATTGTTATGTCTCAACTATTCACAAAAGAAGCCAGGTGAAATCATATGAATTTTTTAATTATCCTAAAAATCCCAATAATCCCAGCGTCTATGCATCAAGGTATGATCTCGCAAATCCCAGTTCAGACATCCCAGTTCAGTCCCGGCTCAGCCGGGACGGAACACTTGTCTGAACTGGGATTTTTGGGATTTATGGGATTGTGGGGATAGATTTTTATGTCCCAACTATTCACAAAAGAAGCCAGGTGAAATCACAAGAATTTACTTTCTATCTTAAAAATCTCATAAATCCCAGGCTGCTTGGCACTAGGCATGTTCAGACAAATCCCAGTTCAGACATCCCAGTTCAGTCCCGGCTGAGCCGTGACGGAACACTTGTCTGAACTGGGATTTTTGGGATTTATGAGATTGTGGGGATAGATTGTTATGTCTCAACTATTCACAAAAGAAGCCAGGTGAAATCATATGAATTTTTTAATTATCCTAAAAATCCCAATAATCCCAGCGTCTATGCATCAAGGTATGATCTCGCAAATCCCAGTTCAGACATCCCAGTTCCGTCCCGGCTCAGCCGGGACTGAACTCTTGAGCCAGACCAGGTATTTTGCCAAAGGGTTACAGCCAACGTGAACGGCTTGCCGCTGAACTGGGATTTATTAGTCGCGCCCGAACTTCGGAGAATAATAGTAAATATCTCAAGTTTCAATATCAGGCCCCAATGTCGGCAATACCAATGCTAGCGGTAGATGCCTATTTCTGACAATTGACTTTTTGGTGTATTTCTCGAAATAATTATGCTTTGAAAGAAACGGAACTATGTTTAATTAAATCGTCATCAATGTAGTCATAGGTTAATTTAACTGAACCATTTGGAAGAATTTCAAAATGAAGTGTCGCATACACGCCTGTCGGCATAGCTGGGTAATTGAATGTATTGTTGCCGGCATATTCAAAATTCTCACCAAAAACTTCATTTTTCATCCACAGCAAATTGTTTTTCTTGAAAAATTCTGTTTTCTTGTTCTTGTCTTTCTCGTCAATATAAATACCCGTCAGTTTATCTATTGCGGCTGCTTCAGCTGGCAACAGCTTTGACATACTTACATTGTACTGAACCTTCATTTGCCCGCCTTTTAGTGTTTCTGTTTTCAATATCCTGTTTTTAGCAACGGGTGATGACGCGTATAAATCTTTGGGAATATTTGTATCTCCAGAAAAGTAAAGTTGGGTAACTAATGGTTGATAATTTTCGGCAGAAATCATTAAATGAAAATGGGCCGGCCTTATGTGTCCACCACCTGCATCATAAGCAACGGGTAGTATAGTATTAAATGAATAATTCCCGTTTTCATCTGAATAGGTAGTGCCTCTGTAGCGGAATTCAGTTGAAGAGTTATCATAAACACCAATGGCATTACAATGCCACAGCTCGATTTTCGCCTTTTTGTAAGGCGTTTTACAGTCCTGATGGTAAATTATGCCACTTAACTCTATTAATGTGCCGGATTGTCCTTTTATAACCAAGTTGTTCCGTACGGGGCTATTGGGACGATAAAAAGGTCCTAATATATCAGTTGTAGTTTCACAATCACCTACAAAATGATTGCCGTCAAAACGTATAAACCCATAAGCACTTACAGCAACCGCACATAAAGTCGTGTTTTTAATGAAATTTCTTCTTTGCATTTTAGTTGGTTTAAGCTTTTAGGTCATCGAAGTCTTTTAGCATTGCCGCCAACGGTTAGGGCTTGGCGATGTGGCGGTATTTGAAAAACGTCAAGCCTGTAGCTGTTGCTAAATTTATAACTAAATGTTCATTGTCTATTCTATTGCCCGGCGTTATTCGCCGGCTGGAACAGAAGCTGATTAGCGAACAAAAAGTTGAGCGTATTTTTGTCGCCCAGCCATAATGCCAAACCGCCTGTTGGCAGCAGCCCTGTCGTCATTCGGATAATGCAAAGTCTGCCGCTGCTTTAGAATGAATTGCAGTCGTGTCAAAAATTGAAATACTGCAATCAGTTGGATTAATTAGTATTGAAAATTCTGTGCAACCAAATACAACTCCTTTTGCTCCGGCGCTTTTCAATTTATCAATAATTTCTATGTATTTATTTTTTGTGTCGTCTTTGAAAGACCCTCTTGTCAACTCGTTAAAAATAGAAGCATGAATATAATCTTGATCAGCATCGTCGGGAACAATTGAGTCAATGCCGAACTGTGAAAGACGGTCTTTAAAGAAAGAATTTTCCATTGTAAATTTTGTTCCAAGAAGTCCGACTTTATTAATTTTTTGGCTAACGATTTCTTTGGCTGTTTCTTCGGCAATGTGAAGCAAAGGAATATTTATCTTTTGTCTAATAGTGTCAGCAACAAGGTGAGGTGTGTTGGTACACATCACAATGCAGTCTGCACCTGCATTTTCAAGTTGTATCGCAATGTCTGATAACATTTTTTCAACTGCATTCCAGTTGCCTGCGTTTTGTAGTAATCTGAATTCTTCAAAGTCCACCGAGAAAAGAATGAGTTTAGAAGAGTGTGAGCTACCTAGTCGTTGATTTGTGAGTTGGTTAATCGTCTTGTAATAAACTGATGTAGAATACCAGCTAAGTCCACCAATAAGTCCTAATGTCTTCATAAATTATTTATTACTTTTCTGTCAAGCCGTGTGTCGTTTTAGGGTTGCCACCAACACAAATATAGCCGCTAATAGTCTCAAATGCGATTCTTCAAAGATTCTTGATTTTCATAACTTTTCAATAGCGTTTTTGTATTGGGAAGGTGTCCCAATCCAATTTCATTCATGTCATTAAATTTCTTTCTGAATAGATGCTCAGTAGATGGCTGAGTTCACCACCAATGGGAAAACATTCAAAACAATATTTGCCGAAGAAGGAGGATCACTTGTCTGAACTGAGATTTTTGGGATTAAAGGGATTGTGGGGATAAGTTGGCATGTCCCAACTATTCACAAAAGAAGCCGGGTGAAATCACATGAATTTTCTATCTATCCTAAAAATCCCAATAATCCGAGCGTGCATACATCAAGGTATGATCAGACAAATCCCAGTTCAGACATCCCAGTTCAGTCCCGGCTCAGCCGGGACGGAACTCTTGAGCCAGTGGGATAAAATAAGAACATGATTAAATTTATTTTCATGAGTCGGCTTTAACAACCAAAATAACCCGAAAGCATAAAATACTTACAGCAATAAGGCTGAAGCGTCTTTGTTAAATTTTAAGGAATTGATTATATTAGTATGGTTAACCGTAGGATATGAGCACCAACCGACATTTGGCTGCTATTTTGTTTACTGACATCGTTGGTTATACGGCATTAATGGGCGAAGATGAAGCAAAAGCTTTCCAACTCCTGAAGGCCAATCGTCATCTGCAAAAACCCCTTATTGAACAATTCCATGGTCAGTGGATCAAGGAAATCGGAGATGGTGTGTTGGCTATATTTTCCTCCGCCACAGATGCTGTTGCCTGTGCGTGCACTATACTTAACGAAGCATACAAGGTGCCTGGACTTCAGCTAAGGATCGGGATTCACCTCGGAGATATTGTTCTCGAAAATGGAGATGCTTTCGGAGATGGAGTCAATATTGCCGCACGCCTGCAGGCTTTGGCCCCTATTAATGGCATCTGGCTTTCTGAAACTGTTTTCCAAAATGTTTTTAACAAAAAAGGTATTGAAGCCAATTTCGTTAAAGAGGAAAACTTAAAGAATGTCAGGGAGCCGGTTCGTATTTACGAGGTAAATTTCAAAACATTTTCGCCCCAGCAATTCATGAGTACAACTTCTCATGATGAATCAAATCAGGCTTACCATCAAAACAAATTCGTAAGCACAAAGGAGCTAACTCAAAAACCAGCCAATCATAAAAAGAAGTCAGTAAAAAGGAATGGCCTCATCCTTCTTTGCCTAATGGTCATTGTAGCTATACCTGTTTCCCTTTTGGTGAGCCATTGGAAAAAAGTTGACAGGGTAAAAAATGAACTGATCCCTGAGATTCAGAAATTATCGACGGGAGATTGGTTTTTTAATTCTTCCAAAGCGTTCTTACTTGCCAAAGAAGCAGAACAAATCATTCCTGGAGACACTATTCTGCAGAATCTATATCCTAAGTTTTCAAGCCAGGTTACAATTTATACAACTCCCCCGGATGCAAGCGTATATTGGAAAGAGTATAATAGCGGTGATGATCATTGGGTTCTTTTGGGGAATACACCTTTAAAAAAGATCTGGATTCCCTTTCGGTTTCCCGTTCTAAAAATCGAAAAAAAAGGGTTCCTGCCGGTAAACAATCCGCCTCTTTTTTTTACATCCCAACTGGATCTTAGCTTGGATAGTGTAGGAAAATATCCTGATAATATGGTCAGGGTCAGAAAATCGATTTCGGGGATGCTCATCGTGGGATTAGAACAATATGAGGGACGCGAGGTGGGTGATTTCCTCATGGATAAATTCGAAGTAACCAACAAAGAATTTAAGGAATTTCTGGATTCGGGTGGATATAAAAAGAAGGTCTATTGGGATTTTCCCATCTATTCTGAAGGAAAAGAAATAACATGGGAACAGGCCGTCGAACTTTTCAAAGATAAGACCGGACGCCAGGGACCTTCCACCTGGGAAGCAGGGACCTATCCTAATGAAAAGGCTGATCATCCCGTCACAGGCGTGTCCTGGTATGAAGCCATGGCATTTGCGAAATTTTCCGGTAAGGAAATTCCAACTGTATATCACTGGAGCCAGGTTGCGAGCACTTTCAATACCTGGGATCTCATTCCCAACAGTAATTTTAATGGAGCGGGCACTGTTCCGGTTGGAACGCTGAAAGGAATCAATAACTGGGGGGTCTATGATGTTGCCGGGAATGCCAGAGAATGGTGCTATAATGCATCCACCGAAAAAGACAAGCACTATATTTTGGGGGGTGGCTGGAATGACGCCAATTATTCTTTCAACGACGCTTTTGTTCAATCATCCATTGACCGTTCACAGACTAACGGATTCAGGTGCATGAAGCAACTTCCGGGTGATACCGGATATTCTAAGCTGACGGAGCCGCTGGCTTTGGATTTCAGAGATTATAAAAAAGAGAAACCGGTTGACGATAAAACGTTCGAGCTATTGTTTAGAGAGTTCAATTATGACAAGTCGGCTTTTAATGCTCACAGCCAAATTAGACTGGACAGCAGCTTTGTCAAAATTGAAAAGATTGAAATCAATGCGGCCTATAACGCGGAACGACTTTTAATTTACCTTTTTACCCCTAAAAATGTGCCGCCTCCCTATCAAACAGTACTGTTTTTCCCAGGGTCAGGAGCACTTTTTTTTAAAACTTTTGATTATGCTGATGAACTGAGAGGTTTTGATTTCCTGATCAAGAGCGGAAGGGCAGTAGCTTTTCCCATCGTGAAAGGTACTTATGAACGAAACGATGGGATAAAATCCGACTTGCAAAAAGAGAATGTGTTTTATAAGCAACATGTAATTGACTGGAGACAGGACTGGGAGCGATCCCTCGACTATCTTGACACACGGAATGACATCGTGCACAATAATTATGGCTATTTTGGTTGGAGCTGGGGAAGTTCTATTGCCCCGGTTATTTCTGCGGCTGAACCCCGGTTTAAGGCCATTGTACTTCATGTAGGGGGTCTGCAAATGCAAAAAACATTTCCCGAGGTCGATCCTTTGAATTTTTTGTCCCGGATGAAGAGCCCCATTCTTTTGTTGAACGGAGAAAGCGATTCTTTCTTCCCTTTGGAAACTTCGCAGAAACCATTTTTCGCTTTAATCGGCTCAAAAATAAAAGAGAAGAAAACTTATGCCGGGGGCCATTTTGTGCCATTGAACGAACTTATCAAAGAGTCATTGAATTGGTATGATAAATATCTGGGAAAGGTCAGGTGAGGTTAATAGGATATTTATTTATTTTCCTTTTAATGAAGTAGACAATATTTCTACCCTAAAAATCCTCCACTGGCTCAAGTGTTCGCCGAAGGCGGCCACTTGGGCCTACTCATGGCACCAGTCTGTGACTGGAATCCACTGGCTCAAGTGTTCGCCGAAGGCGGTCACTTGGGCCTAACTTCACTCCAGTCTGTGACTGGAATCAAATATGCTCAATTTCGATTTTACCTTTCTGTTCAGTATAATAATCGATCGCACTGCTGTAAACTCCACTGGCTCAAGTGTTCGCCGAAGGCGGTCACTTGGGCCTAACTTCATTCCAGTCTGTGACTGGAATCAAATATGCTCAATTTCGATTTTACCTTTCTGTTCAGTATAATAATCGATCGCACTGCTGTAAACATAATCCTGCGGTTCATAAACCATTCCTGCATTGACCGGGTTCTCATGGAGATAATTTAGCCTTTGTTCCAACATGCCATTCGTGGTTAGTTCGATGGGATGATTATCCTGTTGCCAGAATTGGTAATTTTCATTATTTGAATTCCTTTTTCCGGCACGGGCAAACATCCAAAGCATCCAATCTTTTCTGCTTTCCTTTGGATTCTCAGCAATGGCGGTAATAATTTTCTTACTTGTAAATTTTTTGAGGTCTCTGAGGATTTCACTAATCCTGCAACCGGGTTTTGTACTCATGATCAGGTGAACGTGGTTGCTCATGATAATCCAGGCATGGAGCACAAGACCTTTTTCATTAATGCAATATTGCAAACTCCCTATAACGATATCTTTATATTCATTTCTCGTGAGTGCATCAATCCAATTAACCACGCTGAAACTAATGAAATGTGGGACCTGGTCATCACCAACGCTATACTTGCCCGACATGCATCAAACTTTTCACCAAATTAATTTCTGGTCAGATTGGATGTTAGAGTGAAATAACGTTTGCATGGTGGGTTTGGAGTGAAGGAATAATTTTGATCTTGAAGAATGTGCAAGATGCCAGTCAGAGACTGGCGCCATGTTCAGGCCCAAGAGATCCCTGCTTCGCAGGGAACTCTTGAGCCAGGGATGCCAGGGATGGAACACTTCAGCCAGTAGGGGAACTCTTGAGCCAGGGATGAACACTTGAGCCAGTGGTGGTAGTTAACAGTTGATTTTATGCTGATACTGAAATTGGCAACTGAATAACAATCTCTGTAAATTCTCCTTCCTTGGTATCAACGCTTATTTCGCCACCATGTGCTTTAATAATATCATAGCTTAGGGACAATCCTAAGCCCGTGCCCTGCCCGGTCGGTTTGGTAGTAAAGAAAGGCTGGAAGATCTTTTCTTTGACTTTATCCGGAATCCCATTGCCATTGTCTCTTACTTTGATTTCAATTTGGCTGTTTGTTCTTTTTGTACTCACTGAAATGGTCGGTTCATAGTTATTGTCCGCGATCTTCGAGGCTCCTGCCTTCGCCAAGGCTTCAGCCTGTTGTTTCACTTTTTCTGCTATAGCGTAGAATGCATTGTTGTATACATTAAAAAGTACCCTGCCGATATCCTGAGGAACAATATTGATATTGCCGATTGTTTTATCAAAATCCGTTTTCATCGTTGCATTGAAAGATTTATCCTTTGCACGCAGACCATGATAAGATAGTCGCAGGTATTCGTCAGCCAACGCATAAATGTTGGTTGATTCCTTCATGGCACTGCTGCTGCTGCTATGCTGCAGCATACCTTTTACTATTTCGCCAGCCCTTTTGCCGTGATGACTAATTTTTTCCAGATTCAGGATTAAATCCTTAGCTATCAATTTTGCGTCTTCTACATTTCCTTTTTTAATTTCAGCATTCATTTCCTCAACCAACTCCGTACTTACCTCGGAAAAATTATTGACAAAGTTTAGCGGGTTTTGTATTTCGTGCGCAATACCTGCGGTTAGTTCGCCTAATGAGGCCATTTTTGCGGCTTGAATAAGCTGCTTTTGAGTAGATTTTAATTCCACGAATGCCTCTTCCGTCTTCTTTTTCTGTTCCTCAATTTCCGTTTTTTGTTTCGTTATTTCTTCAAAAAGCGCAACTAATTCTATGTTTCGAAGTCGAAAATTTTCTGCTTCTTTCCTTGATTGTTCGACTCGGTTGGATATCTCCAGGTTTAAGACTTTTTCTTTGATGTTGGTGTTATGTACTTCCTTTTCAATCGACAGGGATGACTCCAAATTGCAAAGCGCTTCATCGAAATTGTTCGCCTTTTTATAAGCTTCATAGAGGACATATTTTATTCTTGCGAGAAGGTCAAGTGCTTTCGTCTGCTGCCCCAGTTCTAAAGCAGTATTTAACAACTCAAACACATTCAGATGGGATTGAAGTTTGAAATTATCAGTTATGCTCAATTCGGCAATTGACAATAGTATTTCGGCTTCACCTCTCTTATCACCTATTTTCTGGCGTATTTGTAAACTGCGGTTATAGCAATCCACAGCTTGTTCATAGTTGGCTAATTTCTCATAGATATTCCCTAAGTGTAATAGTGCATTGCCCTGTCCTTTTTGATCATCTATCTCTTCCGTAATGTCGAGGCTTTGGGTGCAATATGTAATAGCTTCCGGATAGTTTCCGATCTTTAAATAAATCAATCCGATGTTGTCGAGGCTACCTGATTCACCCCATTTGTCACCGAGCTTACGACGGATAGCCAGGCCTTGGATAAAATAATTCAGGGCACTGGTATAATCACCTGTTTCAAGATATATAAGACCAATATTATTTAGACAGTAGCCCTCGACCATCGAATAGTTAATTAGTCGAGATTTATCCAGACTTTTTAGAAAATAATTTAATGCCTCATCATATTTACCCAAATACCTGTAGCTGGCACCTATATGGTAAAGACATTGGGATTCAGTTTCTTTATAATTTGTTTCTTCAGCTAAAGCCAGGGCATTGAATAAGGAGCCTAAAGAAGCTTCCAAATTCCCTAAACTTCTTTGTATAATTCCATAGTACTCCAGTACGTCTGATTGGCCACGTTTGTCATTCAGTGACTTAAATAATTCATAGGATCTATCCAAATAATTTAGCGCCTCATCATGACGGGAAATACGAATAAGGGTGAATGCTAAGGTGCGTAGACCTTGTGCCAACCCTTTTTCGTAATGAATTTCCGTAGCCAGTTTAACCGCTTCGCGGCTAAGCGTCATAGCACTTGTTGAGTCATTCACGCGTAATTCATAGGCTGCCGAGTTGAGATTATCGACTTTTTCATAAACATATTTTATATCGTCTACAGTATGCATATCTAATCAATAGCGAAATCAAGAGACTATTTGATCATATAAAATTCCCATTGAATGCGGTCGGGGTCTTTAAATGCTACATATTTCTTCTGCAATATGTCATCAAACTTCACACCTGTATTTTCTATTCCTGCTTGGGCCAATTCTTTAGCAAAACGATTCAGTTCTTCTTCTTTTTCACAGGCGATTGCCAAATGATCCAGTCCAATCCCGAATGGATTGAATGTGCCTTCACTTTCATGTTTGGGATTTGCCTTTCTAAAAGCTACAAATACGACGCCTGCCTGAAAAATAATTAGATCAGGGCTGTCCAGCGCAAGAGGTAGGCCTAAAATGTTTTGATAGAAGTTCTTTGTAACATTTAGATCGAGCGTTCGTAGACAAATATGATGTATACCCGGAGTCTTAGGATGTATTGCCATACATGAGAGTTTTGAATCAAAAATTTAAAATTATAGTTCCCTAATGAAAACGAATCAAATATGGCAGTTGAATCATGAAATTCTCATTCTTGTCATCTTTCTTCTACATTTTGAGTTCTTCTCTAAGTACATTCAACTCAAGCCATTATTTTGTTCCCCAAAATAAGCTCTCCCCGACTCGATATATATTACTGAATTTAATCATTCTACGCTTAACGAGCAATTACAAAATCATTTGATAAGAGATTACCGAACGACCCATATAATAAACTCTCACAGCTACATGAGGGCTTAAGAAGTAAACAACAATACCCAAAGCCTCAAGTGATCCCGGCTTTGGGAAGATCACTTAATTCCAAGCATGAACTGGCTCAAGTGTTCCCGCAGGTGCGGGATCACTTGGGCCCAACATGACTCCAGTCTGTGACTGTCTGAACGGGGATTTGTCTACACTTGCCTCATGTGAGTCAGGCTAGCATTTGTGAGATTTTTAGGATAGAAAAAAAGTTCGCGATGAGAAATATTACATCATGTATTCTATCCCAAAAATCCCATAAATCCCAACCTGCTTGTTTCAATGTAGCCCAGACAAATCCCAGTTCAGACTTTTCAGACAAGAGATCCTCCTTCGTCGGAACTCTTGAGCCAGGGGTGAACACTTAAGCCGGTGGGGAGCGGGAGCCAGGGGCGAACATTTAAGCCAGTGGGGTGAGTTCACGAGAAGTCCCCACATAAAACTTAACTTACCAGCAAAATCCAAGATAAAAATCCTGGGCCCTAAAGACTGAAAAACTACAATTAAGATTGGTCCTAAAATAAAAGGAGCTGACAACACGATTACATATTTTAGAAATTAAACATTGGCATCATATGAAAAATTTTTACTTTCTTGCCGCAATTCTTTTAACAGCCGGAATATCTGCATATGCCCAAAATAAGTCAGCATACCATATAAGCGCTTCATTCCCCATTAAGAGCGATGGCGGGTATGATTACCTGACTGTAGACCCAGCTTCTGAAAAATTGTATGTTTCACATGGTTCGCAGGTTAATATCTTAAACAAAATTACCGGCGATTCCATTGGGGTCATTAAAACCGAAAAAGATGTACATGGGATTGCCCTGGTACATGCTTTGGGCAAGGGCTATATTAGTAACGGTAGCCTGAATAAAGTATTGGTATTTGACCTGGCAACCAATAAAGTACTTAAGTACGTTCCAAGCGGAAAGTTTGCCGATGGTATTTTCTACGATGATTTCTCGAAAAAAGTAATCTCATGTAACGGCATGAGCAAAAATATGACAGTGATTGACCCGACCGCTGATACAGTGTTTGCTACCATACAATTAACAGGTTGGCCCGAAACTGCCGTGAGTGATGGCAAAGGAAACATTTATGTGAACAATGCGGAAAAAGCCGAGGTGGACGTAATAAATGCCAGCACCTTTAAAATTATACATAACTGGCCGAACAAACCTGGCACTGGTGCATCTGGCCTGGCCATAGATAGGGAAAATATGCGTTTGTTTGCTACCTGTGAAAATAGACTCATGATTGTGATGGACGCTACAAATGGCGAAATAATAATTAGTCTACCTATCGGTGGGGGTGCCGATGGTGCAGGCTTTGATGAACAATTAAAAACGGCTTACGCTGCAAACGGAGACAGCACTTTGACGGTTGTTAAAGAACAGTCTCCTGATAAGTTTAGTGTAGCTGAAAATGTAGCAACCAAACCAGGTGCAAGAACGATAGCCGTTGACCAGAAAACACACAAGATTTATCTACCTTCCGGGTCATTTAAACCCGCCACCAAAGGATCCTTTCGTCCACAAATAATACCGGGGACTTTCAAAATATTGGTTGTGGAACCACAGATTTTATAGTATAGATTGATTCGGTTTTTATGGAGAAGGTCAACTTGGGCCCTACATGACTTCAATCTGAGACTGTCTAAACGGGGATTTGCCTGCACTTGCCCCATGTGAGTCATGCTAGGATTTGTGAGATTTTTAGGATAGAAAAAAGCTCTCGATAAGAAATATTCCATCATACATTCTATCCTAAAAATCCCATAAATCCCAACCTGCTTGTTTCAATGTATACTCAGACAAATCCCCGTTCAGACTTTCCGCTTTTAATATCTCGGCATGATGAATAATGCCAAGGTAAGTCCCAGCCCGACGGGCACTATATATTGTCTGAACTAGGATTCTTAGGATTTGAGGGATTAGAAGGATTCATTTCGTTAAAGTTTCAATTGATCCATCGCAAAATCCTTCAATCCATTAATCCTTAAAATCCAAATTCAGGCTTTCCGTTTTTCATATCTGGGTAGCAGATAAAAAACCCAGGTTAAACCCATTCCGATTGGAACTATATATTGTCTGAACGGGTATTTTGTGATTTGAAGATTATGAGCCACACTTTAATATTATAATCAGATTCAAATTATCTTCAGGAATACTTCTTTAAAATTTCCTCAATCCGCTCATCTGGCACCAGGTCTGTTATACCAACTAATTTAATAAGGTGGAAGTCCGGAAATTCAGTATTGATTACAAAATTTGAACTTTCTGGTAATACAGCTGAAGGAACTTTGAGCACCATAGTCTTTGCTTCATCATACCAACGGTCGCCTATGATTTGGCAAGCGTTGTAACTGCCTGGATCGCGCCAACCTTCCTTTAAGTCTGAAATATTGATGGTGGAAATTCCGGTTTTCTCTGGAATATCGATGATCATGATCCTGAAATCAGCATTAAATCCTACACCCTGACGTCGCACCATGCTTTCCAAAAATGCCACCGGTATTGATTCGGAAGCATAGATTACATTCTTGCCTTCGCTATTCCATCTTCCTTTCAAACCACTTGGGACCAGATTAGTGCCATATTTTTTGTGGACGATTCTGTAGACCAGCATGGGAGTGATTATGCGGGATAGCCCTGTGCTAATTTTTCAATTTCATCATTTACTAAATCAACCCCTGACGAAGTATTCAGCCAATCGATTGGCCGTTCTTTCGAATTCCAGAAGGGTTTATGCAACCAATAGTTAAACTCATCTATATTCCCGAAAACATCTTCCCCCTTTTCATATAAGGCAATCAATTTAAGCAGGTGTTCACTGTACAAGGGCTCCAGGTTTTTCTTTTTTCCTTTGTAGTTACTGATGGTCCTGGCAGACAGGTTAATGATGGATGCAAGCGTTTTTTCCGTCATCTTGATCGATTCCGCAAAATCATAGAAAACCTTTGGTTTCAAGCCCTTACGCGCAGAAAAAAATATGGCCTGGTTGTTTACAAATCTCAGGTCCCTGAACTTGTACTTGATTGATTTCTTGGTTGAAACGGCAGTCGCCATGGATTTACTTTAAACTAAGTTAAGTGAAAGTTTTCATATTTAAAAACGAAATTTTTCTCTTCTTATTTTAATGTTGCAGCTGCTTTATGTCTTTTGATTGCAAGCAATCAAAGCCTGTCCACAAATACGAAACCCAGTCATGTTGACTGGGTTGTGATGTGGTGTCCCGCCTTCACTGCGATATGGCGGGCAGGCCCGCCGGCTTTGCAGTCGGGCAAGCTTGCCCGCCGAAGACCGAAGGTCGTAGGCGGGGGGCCGCATGATTTAATTCCCGATTTCTCGCTTCGCTCGAAATGACAAAGAAAAACCCCAGAAAATGCTGGGGCTTAAAGTAGTTCGACCATCGATCATCGACCAACGGCCATCGTTTCTGTGGTGTGGGCCGGGATTGAACCGGCGACACAAGGATTTTCAGTCCTTTGCTCTACCAACTGAGCTACCGCACCATCCCTTTTGGGTCGGCAAAAATAGGGAAAAAAACAAATAAGTGTGCGAATTTACATCCCGTATTCATTCAAGAACTTAATCCTCATGAGCTTAAGTTGCTCCCAGGTGAAATCATGCTCGGATAATTCCTGCTGGGCTACCTGCAGGGAACTGGTTTCGCAGGTCTTGAAATAATCCATGATCTCTTCCTGCTCATGCTCATCGAGCATTTCGTCAAGTACGTAATTGAGATGCAGCTTGGTGCCACTGGCAGCAATGGTTTCCATATTTTCCAAAAGTGCATCGATGCGCATGTCTTTGTTCTTGGCAATGGTTTCCAGAGGAATTTTTTTATCTACCTGCTGTATGATATAGACTTTATTGACGCTCTTGTTCACGACACTCTTCATCACAAAATCATCGGGCTTCTCAATGTCATTCTCCTCCACAAATTTGGCGATCAGCTCCACAAAGGGTTTGCCATAACGAATGGCCTTTCCCTTGCTCACACCCGAACATTTCTCCAATTCCTGGATGGTGGTGGGATAGAGGGTAGCCATATCCTGGAGCGATGTCTCCAAAAAGACGACAAAGGGAGGCAGACCTTTTTTCTTGGCTTCTTTATGCCGCAGGTCCTTAAGTAATTCAAACAAACGTTCATCGGAAGCCGACACTGCAGCCGGTTCTCCGCCTTCTTCTTCATCATCTTCCATGGCTTCTTCGAAAAGATTGTTCAGAACAATCTTGAATGATCTGGGCTTTTTTAAAAAGTCCTGGCCCTTCTTCGTGATCTTCAATACGCCATACTCTTCAATATCTTTCTTCAATAAATCTTCCAATAACATCTGGCGGATCAGGGAATGCCAGTAATATTCTGTATCCTCTTTCCCGATCCCGAATTCGGCAATGCCTTCATGACGGAACATCATGTTCTGCGGGGTCAGTTTTCCTACAAGAATATTTACGGTATAGTCCGAAGCAAAGCGCTCATCCAGGGCCGTAATGGTTTTTAAAACCTTTACTGCATTGTCCTTGGCTTCCACACGCTCTTTCGGATGCAGACAATTATCACACTCACCGCAATTTTCTGCGGTATACTCTTCCCCAAAATAACTCATCAGCACTTTCCTTCTGCAAACACCGGTTTCGGCATAGCCTACGGTCTCATTGATGAGCTGGGCTCCGACTTCCCTTTCACTCAGGGGCTTGTCCTTCATGAAATGCTCGAGCTTACTGACATCCTTATGCGAATAATATAAAATGCATTTTCCTTCCAACCCATCCCTGCCTGCGCGGCCAGTCTCCTGGTAATAGTTTTCGATAGACTTGGGTATATTATAATGTATGACAAAGCGGATATCCGGTTTGTCAATCCCCATTCCAAAGGCAATGGTTGCCACGATGACCTGGGTATCTTCATTCAGGAAAAGATCCTGGCGGCTGGCGCGGAGCTTACTATCAAGCCCGGCATGATAAGCCACAGCTTTGACACCATTGGCGACCAGCATATCGGCCAGTTCTTCCGTGGTCTTCCGGTTGAGGGTATAAATAATGCCACTCTTACCCTTATTCTGGACAATAAATTTGACGATGTTCTTGATGGTCTGGTCCTTCCTGACCTTGGGCTGCACTTCATAGTACAGATTTGGCCGGTTGAAGGATGACATGAATATTTCAGGATTACGAAGTCCGAGGTTCTTGATGATATCGCTCTGCACTTTCGGGGTAGCCGTGGCCGTTAGGGCGATGACGGGAATATCCTTATTGATCTGGTCCATGATTTCGCGGAGCCGGCGATACTCCGGCCGGAAATCATGTCCCCATTCTGAAATACAATGGGCCTCATCGACTGCGAAAAAGGAAATCTTCAGGTCACTGAAGAAATCCAGGTTCTCCTGCTTGGTCAGGGTCTCGGGTGCCACATAGAGCATCTTGGTATGACCATCCAGTAAATCATCATGGACGGCCTGGATCTGTTTTTTATTCAGGGTGCTATTCAGGAAATGAGCCACATTGTCGCGGTCACTATAACCCCTGACCAGGTCCACCTGGTTCTTCATCAGGGCAATCAGCGGACTCACGATAATGGCTACCCCCTCACTCACGATGGCGGGTAACTGATAACAGAGGCTCTTGCCTCCGCCGGTTGGCATGATGACAAAGGTATCCCTGCCTGCCAGCAGGTTCTTGATGATGGCTTCCTGGTTGTCCTTGAATCCATCGAATCCAAAATGATCCTGGAGTTGTTCTGATAAACTGCCGACAGCCTTCCCATTTGTTTTTGTTGCTGCTTCCGGCCTGATTGACTCTCTCTTTGTCTTTTTAGTTGCGGGTTTTTTGGGTGTGCTTGTAGCCATGCGCATTAATTTTCCTTCTCACAAAAAATCTGTTCAAAGTCATTTAAGTTAACGAATATTCCTCTAATGGCGGCAATTGTTAGTATCTCGCGGGATAAGGTGGATTTCGGGGGTTTGCGAAGGTAGTCCATAAGGGGGAGGGGAGGAAGCCGAAATTGTTAAAAATTTGTAACTGTGCACCCAAATGCCCCGCGGAAAGCCATAAATTTGCGCCAATTCATGACGGCGCAATCCATTCAGGCGGCAGCGATTAGAACAGTTGAACTGGAAGCTGAATCCATCAGCGATCTCCGGCAATACATCAATGAGGATTTTGTGAAAGCAGTGGAGCTGATTGCTGCTTCAAAAGGCCGGTTGATTGTCAGCGGAATAGGCAAGAGCGCCATCGTGGCCCAGAAGATCGTGGCCACGCTCAACTCCACGGGAACTCCCTCCATTTATATGCACGCCGGAGATGCCATCCATGGGGACCTCGGCATTATCCAGGAGACGGATATAGTGATGGTCGTAAGCAAGAGCGGCGAAAGTGCAGAAATCAAAGTGTTGATCCCGCTTTTGAAAAATTTCGGGAACAAACTGATTGCAATGGCCGGTAATGAAAAGTCCATCCTCGCCAAGCTGGCCGATATTTTTCTCAACGTGACGGTATCTAAAGAAGCCTGCCCGAATAACCTGGCACCTACCAGCAGCACCACGGCACAGATGGTGATGGGCGATGCGCTGGCCGTGGCATTGATGGAAGTCAGGGGTTTCAACAGCAAAGACTTCGCGAAATTTCATCCGGGCGGAATATTGGGCAAGAAATTATACATGAAGGTCCAGGATCTGTCGATCCATAATCAGCGTCCCATGGTCAGGATAGATACGCCTTTGAAGGAAGTGATCGTGGAAATGACTTCCAAACGCCTGGGTGCAACCGCAGTGATTGATGAAAAGGAAAACCTGCTGGGGATCATAACAGATGGTGACCTGCGAAGAATGCTTGAAAAGAATTCAGTCATCCAGGGACTGACAGCCAAAGACATCATGACCAAAACACCGAAAACGGTTGAGGCCGAAGCAATGGCAGTGGAAGCACTCAACCTTTTACATGAAAATGATATTTCACAACTGGTGGTGGTGGAAGGGAAACGATATGTTGGGTTTATTCATTTGCATGACCTAATCAGAGAGGGAATCATTTGAGTTGGTTGAATGGTTGAAGGGTTGAAAGGTTGAAGAGTCAAATTCCTCCCCTCTCCTTTGGAGAGGGGCCGGGGGTGAGGTCGAAGAGAGCCTTCTTTGTTTGTCATCTCGAGCGAAGCGAGAGATCTGGAGCATCACGAATTGGCTCGGCATCTCGATTTCTCGTCCTGCCATCGTGGATTTCGATTTTCCAAGAGGGAACCGGACTCGAAATGACAAAAGAGGAGAGACTCAGCCGGGACAGAAAAGGTCAAACAAGTCCAATGACCTTTTTGTTTGTCATCTCGATCCCGGCGTAGCCGGGTGAGAGATCTGGAGCATCACGAATTGGCTCGGCATCTCGATTTCTCGTCCTGCCATCGTGGATTTCGATTTTCCAAGAGGGAACCGGACTCGAAATGACAAAAGAGGAGAGACTCAGCCGGGACAGAAAAGGTCAAACAAGTCCAATGACCTTTTTGTTTGTCATCTCGATCCCGGCGTAGCCGGGTGAGAGATATGGAGCATCACGAATTGGCTCGGCATCTCGATTTCTCGTCCTGCCATCGTGGATTTCGATTTACCAAGATGGAACCGGACTCGAAATGACAAAGGAAAGAGACACAGCTAGGTTGCAAGAGCTAAAAAACTTATTCTAAACAAGAAAAAAATATTTGTATGTATAAATTACCTAGTGAGCTAGGAAATCTCTCAGATTCGAAGCCGATCATCGATCATCGACCATCGATCATCGCACACGAACTCATCACCATTCAACTAGCCACCCATGAATCAACATCACTACGTAGTCATCATGGCGGGTGGGATTGGCAGTCGGTTCTGGCCGATGAGCAGGCAGGATTATCCCAAGCAGTTCCTGGATATTCTCAATACGGGTCAGACCCTGATCCAGTATACTTATGAAAGATTCGTTCCATTTATCCGTCCGGAAAATATTTTCGTCGTCACTTCACAGGAGTACACACATATTGTCAGGGAACAATTGCCGGATTTACCGGCTGAGAATATTCTCGGCGAACCTTCGCAGGAAAAATACCGCTCCCTGTATTGCCTATATTTCTTTCAAACTGCAAAAGTCGGATCCGAAGGCTTCGCTGATTGTTGCTCCCGCAGATCACCTGATCCTCGACAATAAGGCCTTTACTAAGACCTGTCTCGAAGCCCTGAGTTTCGTGAATAAACACAATGCATTTATCACACTCGGGATCACGCCGCTGAAACCGAATACGGGTTATGGCTATATCCAGCGCGAACAGCAATCGGTGACAGACAATGTTTACAAGGTGAAAACCTTTACCGAAAAACCGAATCTCGAACTGGCCAAGACTTTTCTCCTCAGTGGGGATTTTTTATGGAATGCAGGGATCTTTGTCTGGCAGGTGAAGAATATCATTCATGCATTTGAGAAATATCTTCCTGAAATGTATGATGTGTTTCATGGCGAGAAGGATGCATTCAATACGCCAACGGAGAAAGAAGCGCTGGAACATATCTATCCGCTCTGTACCAATATTTCGATCGACTTCGGGATCATGGAGAAGGCAGACAATGTATATGTGATCCCTTCCTCTTTCGGCTGGAGTGATCTCGGTACCTGGAATAGCGCTTATGAAAATCTGGAAAAGGATTACCTGGAGAATGCAGTGGCGGGGAATAATGTATTTATCATCGATGCAACGAAATGCATGGTGCATGCACCGGATCAGAAGTTGCTGGTGTTGCAGGGGCTGGATGATTATATTATCGTGGACACGGAGGATGTGTTGCTGATCTGCAAGAAGGATAAGGAACAAGAGATCAAGGATTATGTGTCGGAGGTGAAGAGAAACATAGGCGATCAGTATTTCTGAGCGATGGTTCATCAATCCGACCATTGCGAGCCATCGTAGCTCGGATGCGCAGAGGCTCATCGAAGTCAATTCCGCTCTCCTTTGGAGAGGGGCAGGGTGAAGTCTTATTTGCGTGAGATAATAATCTTATTCAGACTCTCTAAGTCCCCAAGCAGCCGCTCCGAATCGGCAGCGATCCCCGAATAAATACAAAGCAACAAGCCCAGCCCATTCTCCTTCCCATCGGAAAGCATTCTCGACTCGCGAATAAATCCCGCGAGGTTTTCAATATTCGGCGATTGAATTAATCCGGAGCCGGTCACTGTTGCTTTTTTTTGCAGACGCTCTGTGATCTGCCTCTTTCCCTTTCTCTCCAACTCATCACAATAAGATCGGATGGATTCAGAAAATTCAACTGCGGTTTTCAGGACCAGTTGCTGTCCGGTTTCTTTTCTCTTCATAAGAAAATAAAAATACAATTCAGCGAAGCCGATGAGAAGGGCATTTTCACCCTTTCTGATCCCAAATGCGTAATTTGTGTTTCATTCACTTCTGACATGTCCACCAGCCACTCATTAAGCAATATTCTCTTCCTGGATATTGAAACCGTTCCACAATACGCTTCTTATAATGAGCTTTCCAATGAATGGCAGGAACTCTGGACAAGAAAAGCAAGCTACCTCCTTAGAGACAAACAGGCAGAGACGCCGGAGATGATTTATTCCCATGCAGGCATCTATGCAGAATTTGGGAAAGATCATTTGCATCAGTTGCGGAATTATTTCAAAGGCACAGGAAGAGAAGAAATTACTGATCAAATCTTTTTATGGAGATGATGAAATATTGCTGCTTCAGCAATTTTGTGATACGCTGTCTAAATGGGGGCATGGCCAGGAAAAATTCCTATGCGCACACAATGGAAAGGAATTTGATTTTCCTTATCTCTGCCGGCGACTGATCATTAACCAGATTCCCATTCCGCCAATCCTGGATATTAGTGGCAAGAAAAAATGGGAGGTCACGCATCTGGATACGATGGAGCTCTGGAAATTCGGGGATTTTAAAAATTATACTTCTTTAAATCTCCTGGCGCATGTGCTGGGGATCGACACGCCAAAGGATGATATTGATGGCAGCATGGTGAATGCGGTGTATTGGCAGAATAAGGATCTGGAGCGGATTGTGCATTATTGTCAGAAGGATGTGATTACGGTGGCGCAGATTTATCTGCGATTGACGGGGGAGTGCCTGATTAAGGCGGAGCATATCGATATCAAATAGTTTTTTCTCGCAGAGGCGCAGAGCATCGCTAATTTAATCTCCCTCCCCATTGGGGAGGGTAGGGGTGGGGCCTCGTCTTTGCGTGAAAAAAACTTCAGCAATAAACCTTCCCTTTTTCAATCATCAGCCGCCCATCTTCATTCATATGCCGCATACTTCTGATCACCGTCTCCACCCTCAACCCGGTCATATTCGCAATCTGTTGACGGGTGAGTTCGAGGCGATGATGTTTCTTACTAAAATTCCTATTTGATTTTTTGAAATAACTGAACAGCGTAGATAAGCGATGTTCGGGCCCGAAGCAGGAAAGTTCTTTGAGCAATAAGAAACTTGAATCGCATCCTTTCAGTAAACAATTTCAGGAACTGCAAATAGATTTCCGGACTTTCTTTCAGTAGTTGTAGAAAACTGGCCTTGGATAAGCGAATAACAACCGAATCTTTATTCGTGATAGCAGAGGCGGCATATGAGGTATCATCAAAGAGGGGAAATTCACCAAAGCTTTCTCCGGGTTCAATCATGTTCTGTATAAATTCCCGCGCCGTCATCTTTTATGTTTGTCCAGCGGACAGAACCCGAAACCAGCTGATGATAAAAATGACATTCTCCTTTCTCCTGAAAGATGATTTCTTCGGCCCCCAGCTTTTTGTAAACAGCTCCCCAGGCCAGCAGGGTATCAATATCTATCATGATGGATTAGTTTAGCGCTAATATATCATGATCCATCCGCATGTCTTCTATGATCTGCATCCTGGGACAATATGATTAAAATCATAAGCCCAGGGGAAGATGGGCTCAAACCCTTGCTGGCATTGAATTTCAGCGGGCTTATGGGAATCAAAAACCCGCTCTTGTTTTTGCAAATATGATTAGACGCATAAAATTTCAGTCGCGCCAGAGGTAAATCTTGCAGTCTAATTTAAAACCAAAAATCGAAATATGAAAAAGACTTCTTCTCCTTGGACTGATTTCACTTTTTGCATTGCCTGCGGCAATAACAGCGGCTCCCAAAGCAAAGAGCCAGGCACTTCCCCTGATCAGGCAAAACCATCAGAGGCCAATCCATCCTATGATCAGCAAAGAGGAGAAGGCAAATTTTCTAAAGTCGAAATCACTGCAACGCTTGATGCGTCCAAGGCAGAAGCCGGTAATAAGGTGTACAGTGTTAAATGCAGCGCCTGTCATAAATTAACGGATGAGAAATTGGTGGGACCCGGTTGGAAGGGCGTCACCAGCAGGCATACCGCAGAATGGATCATGAATTTTGCCACCAACCCGGATGTCATGATCGACAAGGACCCCAAAGCACAGGCCATGCTGGAACTCTGTCTTGATCCGCATGCCCAATCAGAATTTATCGGATGATGATGCCCGAAATGTTTACGAATTCATGCGTAAGAATGACGGAGTAAAATAAAAAGCGAATTCTCTTTATAAAGCAAAGCATCAGAAAATGAAAAACATGAAAAAGACCTTATTCGGCCTCTTCCTCCTGATGGGCATGGTAGCCGGTTATCAATCCTGCAAACCCAAAAACGCAGGAAACGCAGTGAGCGGAGATGCAGCATCAAAAGCCTATGTGGCTCCGGGTAAATACGATGAATTCTACAATTTTGTTTCCGGTGGTTTCAGCGGCCAGATGAGTGTTTACGGTCTTCCTTCGGGACGTCTGCTAAGGGTGATTCCCGTATTTTCGGTCGATCCGGAAAAAGGCTATGGATACAGCGAGGAAACAAAACCCATGTTGAATACATCTCATGGATTTGTTCCCTGGGATGATCTTCATCACGCAGGATCTTTCCCAGACAAATGGGGAAATCGACGGACGGTGGATATTTGCCAATGCAAACAATACACCCCGGGTGGCGAGGGTAGACCTGACGACTTTTCAGACCGACAGAAATCATCGAACTGCCCAACAGCGCGGGCAATCACTCTTCCCCTTTTATTACTGAAAATACAGAATATGTTGTTGCAGGTACACGATTCAGCGTTCCCCCGGATAACGTAAACGGAGATGTTCCCATCAATTCCTATAAAAAGAATTTTAAAGGAACCATCAGTTTTATCAGTGTGGACAAAACAAGCGGTGCAATGAATATCGCCTTTCAGTTGAGATGCCCCGGTGTGAATTTCGACCTGAGCCATTCCGGCAAGGAAAAATCACATGGCTGGTTCTTTTTCTCCTGTTATAATACAGAACAGGCCAATACCCTGCTGGAAGTAAATGCTTCACAGAGAGACAAGGATTTTATCATGGCTGTTAACTGGAAGAAAGCAGAAGAATATGTAAAGGCCGGCAAGGGAGAAAAACAAACTGTCAAATATGTTCACAATGTATATAACGAAAAAACACATACCGCTATTTCAGAAACCAGAACAGAAGTGATTGTTCTCGACACAAAGACGCTGAAGGATATCTGTTATTTTATTCCCTGTCCAAAATCACCTCATGGTTGTGATGTGGATCCGACCGGTGAATATATTGTTGGAAGTGGAAAACTAGCCGCACTTGATTCCTGTATTCAGTTTTACAAAACTGCATGACAGCCATCAATGCATAAAGACTTTATTGGTGACTATGATGGTATCCCCGTTGTTAAATATGAATCTGCATTATATGGTGAAGTAAAGAAACCCGGACTCGGGCCCACTGCATACCGAATTTGATGGAAAGGGAAATGCGATACACTACCTTGTTCGTTTCTTCAGAAGTTGTAAAATGGAATATCAAAGACCTGAAAGTGGTCGACCGCCAGCCTACTTTTTATTCTCCGGGACATTTATGCATTCCCGGTGGAGATACAAGAAAGCCCAATGCAAAATATCTGATCGTCTATAACAAAATTACAAAAGACCGGTACCTGCCGACTGGTCCGGAACTGGCGCAGAGTGCCCAGATATTTGATATTACCGGTGAAAAAATGCAGCTTGATTCTTGATTTCCCAACCATCGGCGAACCGCACTATGCACAGGCTGTTGCAGCCGATGTGATTGAAGAATAATTCCGTGAAGTTTTATAAACTGGAAGAAAATACAAATCCATATGTATCCAAAGGCGAAGCAGAAACAAAAGTGTCAGGAAGGGAAACCGGATGGATGTTTACATCACGGCCATCCGTTCTCACTTTTCTCCCGATAATATTGAAGGAATCAAAATGGGTGATGAAGTATACTGGCATGTAACCAACCTTGAACAGGATTGGGATGTGCCGCATGGATTTGCCATTAAGGGAGCATTGACAGGCGAATTGCTGATCATGCCGGGAGAAACGCAGACACTAAAATGGATACCTGAAAAAGCAGGTATGTATCCTTTCTATTGCACAGATTTTTGCAGCGCACTGCACCAGGAAATGCAGGGATATGTCAGGGTTTCACCGAAAGAACAGCAATACGCCTCTTTTATTTAGTACAGGTAAAAATTTGCCGCCAACTGATTCAACGTTGTAAAAAATTAAGAAAGGAGTTCGAATATCAACAAGCAATTAATCCATTACTAATCATATCAAATCAAAATATATGAATCGAAATATAAAATTGCTGCTGCAGCCATTATTCTGACGCTCGTTTCCTGCGGCCAGCCCGATACTCAACCGGTGACAAACCAATTGGTTCAGACCTGGATTCAATAGCCGGCGGACAGGAAAAAGTGAAGGACAATGAATCTGAAAAAGACGTCGTGAAAGTGGCTGTCTCCTCGAAAGATCATACGACACTGGTAGCTGCCCTTAAAACAGGCTGACCTGGTAACCTCTCTTTCCAATGCAGGACCCTTTACGGTTTTTGCTCCAACCAATGAAGCCTTTGCCAAACTGCCTGCAGGAACAGTGGATGATTTGATGAAAGATGCAAAAAAAGAAGATCTGCGTAATATTCTTCAGTACCATGTTACACTGTCTGCTTTAAAACCGGAAAGTTTTCAGGACGGACAAATATTGGGAATGGTCAATGGCGATAACGTAACCGTTCAGGTAAAAGATGGGAAAATTACATTGAACAATTCTGTTCATGTGATTACATCTATCCCCGCATCCAACGGAATGATTTATGTTGTGGACGGCGTGTTGTTACCTCCTGCAGAAAAGAAATAGCGTGATCATTTGATAAGTATTTGTATGAAAAATAATCAAATGACAGTTTTGGGCAGAGCATATTCTTTCTAAGTGGTCTTGCACTATTTTGCATCCTGTTTTTTCCGATGTGGCAGATCCAGTTGTCTGCACCCCAATATCCGGAAGGACTGGTATTGTTGATTTTTCCCAATAAACTGGGCGGAAATGTCGATATCATCAACGGGCTGAATCATTATATCGGGATGAAGCCCCTTCATGCATCTGATTTCATTGAATTTACGATCCTGCCCTATATCATTAGTTTTTTTCCCTGCTTTTTATATTTGCCGGAATGATTGGAAAGAGAAAATGGATGAGACTATCCTTCTTGTTCATTCTGATTTTCGGCATTGTTGCCATGACTGATTTCTGGAAATGGGAATATAACTATGGTCACAACCTGAATCCGGATGCTGCCATCGTTGTTCCGGGCATGTCCTATCAGCCACCACTGATCGGATTTAAACAATTGCTCAATTTTGGCGCTTATTCCATTCCGGATATTGGCGGATGGATATTTGTTGGCGTAGGCTTAGCTGCTGTTTGTCATTTTGCAGATTGGAGAAATGCAAAGACAGGAAAAGTCATTGTCAAAAATGGCCTTTGCTATGGTGGCGCCGATGGTCATTCTGTTTTGTTCTCCTGCAATGCAAAGCCGGACCCCTCGGTTTTGGGGAAAGATAACTGCCAGTTTCTGTAAAATGACGATCAGCGATAACCGTTTTGGTGCGGAGATCTTTCGAAAAAGGAAAAATATTCAAGTTCGATGATCCCCAATGTGCCATTTCATTTCTGAAGTCAGCCGGAAACAAAGCAGTCAGACTGAAGGAAATATATTTCACAGATTTTGCCGAGGACCATTCCCTGATTCCATCCGAAAATGCCATTTTCTTAAAGAGCGAATCACTAAAAGCCCCATGGGTGGAACCTGTGCGGCCTTTAACAATCATGGAAGACCTGAATGAAGTGTGAAGGAATATTCCGGATCGGTCACTGAACTGGGGAGAAATTTACAAACCATGAAAAGTTTACTTCATTTATATTCTGTTGCCTGTTCCCTGTCTCGTCTCAGGCGCATCTTCTGAAAGTGGGAAGCATCAATATACATCCATCCAGGCGGCCATACAATCGCCTCGGTCAATGGCGATACGATCTGGTAGAAACAGGATTGTACAAGGAAAAAAATATTACGATTAACTAAATCCATTACCCTGATCGGTATGCCATTTCCCGGTTCTGGATGGAGAACACAAATATGAAATCCTTTCCGTTAGAGCAAATCATGTAATCATTAAAGGGGTTTAAAATTATTCACTCCGGTGTTTCCAGCATGGACGATATTGCCGGAATTAAAATCTATAACCGCCGGGATGTGTTGTTACAGGAAATATTCTGGAAGATAATTTTTTTGGAATCTATGTACAGGCAGGCACCCATTGCCTGATTGAAAACAACAACATCAAAGCATACTCACAAATTGAACAGCAGAGCGGGAATGGGATCCATTGCTGGAAATGCGACAGCCTGCTGATCCGGAATAACAATATCTCCGGTCACCGGGATGGAATTTATTTTGAATTTGTAACCAATTCACTGATTGAGTTAAATGTCTCTGCCCATAATCTGCGTTACGGATTGCACTTCATGTTTTCCCATCATGACGATTATGTCTCCAATATTTTCAGAAACAATGGTGCCGGCGTATCCGTGATGTTTACCCATGGCGTAAAAATGCTGAACAACCGTTTTGAAGACAATTGGGGCGATGGATCCTATGGTCTTCTGCTTAAAGAAATATCTGACAGTTATATCAGTGGCAACAATTCGTCAACAATACGACGGGCATTTATATGGAAGGAGCCAGCCGGATCCGGATAGAAAGAAATAGCTTTTCAGCGCAATGGCTGGGCGATGAAAATTCAGGCCAGCTGTATGGATGTCATGTTACCGGAAATAATTTTCATCTCCAACACATTTGATATCGGCAACCAATGGAGTCTGGTTCTGAATTCCTTTAACAAAAATTATTGGGACAAATATGAAGGATATGATCTCAATAAGGATAATGTGGGAGATGTTCCCTTTCATCCGGTAAGCCTGTTTTCCATGATCGTTGAAAAAAATCCCTCCGCCATGATGTTGTTCAGAAGTTTTATGACTACCCTGCTGGACAAAACGGAAAAAATAATACCCAGTCTCACGCCTGAAAACCTGAAAGATGATTATCCATTTATGAAACCCATTAAACTATGATCATCGCCAGCAATGTTTCCAAACAATTCGGAAAGCTTAAAGCACTGGATAATGTCTCGGCTACCTGCATGAGGGGGGAGTGCATCGCACTGATCGGTCCCAATGGCAGTGGGAAAACGACACTCATCAAAAGTATACTGGGTATGGTGGTACCGAATAGTGGTTTCATTACTTTCAACGGGAAAAATATTCTGCACGACTGGCTTTACCGGGAACATATCGGTTATATGCCGCAGATCGGCAGGTACCCTGAAAATATGACCATCCGCCAGGTGATCTCCATGATGAAAGATATCCGGCATAAAAAATCCAGAGAATTTGGATGAAGAACTGTTGGAATTCTTTGGTCTGGATAAACTACTGGACAAAAGAATGAGAACACTTTCGGGAGGAACCAGACAAAAAGTGAGTGCGACACTGGCCTTCCTTTTCAAACCGGATGTACTGATACTGGATGAACCCACAGCGGGACTCGATCCGGTAGCATCGGAAATATTAAAAGAAAAAATTATCAGGAAAAACAAAAAGGGAAACTTATCCTGATCACTTCACATATATTAAGCGACCTGGATGATCTGATCACGCAGGTCATCTATATGCAGGAGGGCCAACTGATATTCCATAAATCGCTTCAGAACTGAGAACGGATAACGGGAGAGGAAAAATTATCAAAAGCGATTGCTTCCGTGATGTAAAAACCAGACCATGAAGAAAGATTATCAAATATGTAATGGCAGATATTCTGAGGAATAAGATCGTATTGGCCTATACCTTTTCCTTCTGCTCATTTCGCTGAGTGTTTTTAATCTGGATGATAATTCAACCAAGGGATTACTGAGTTTGCTTAACCTGGTACTGATCATTGTTCCGCTCGTTTCCATTATTTTTTCCACCATTTATATTTATAATAGTGCCGAGTTTATCGAATTGCTGGTCAGCCAGCCCTTGAAAAGAAAAAAAATCTGGGTGAGCCTTTTCGCCGGGCTGAGCGGATCACTGTCCATGTCTGTTTTGACCGGCGTGGGCATTCCCATTCTTTTTATTCTCCCACCATCACCGGCTCGTCATGATCGTCATGGCCGTATTGCTGACGATCATATTTGTTTCCATTGCCATGCTGGCTGCCGTACTTACGCGCGATAAAGCCAAGGGTATCGGCGTTTCCATTCTTTTATGGCTGTATTTTTCTTTGCTTTTCGACGGACTGGCTTTGTTTATACTTTTTCAGTTTCAGGATTATCCGATGGAAAAAGCGATGGTGTGATGAGCGGTCTGAATCCCATCGATCTGGGAAGAATACTTATCCTGCTTAAAATGGATATCTCGCGCTGATGGGATACAGCGGTGCCATATTCAGGGATTCCTTTGGTTCCGAACACCGGTTTTATCATCGCTCTGCTGATCATGATCTCCTGGATAATTATTCCCAATTGGCTTTCATTAAGAAAATTCAGCCGGAAAGATCTTGATTGAACCGGCAATATGACCAATGAAAAAAGATATTGAAACGATTGAAGATATTAAAATGCTGATTGACCATTTTTATGAACAGGATTGCAGATCCTGTAATCGGTATATTTTTACCGATTCAATTAAAGTCAATTGGGAAAAGCATCTGCCGGTCATGTATTCATTTTGGGAAAATACCCTATTTTATACCGGAGCCTATTCCGGCAATCCCATGCTGTGCATCAGGGAATTCATAAGCTGGTGCATTTAAACCCGCAGCACTTTGACCGCTGGACGAAATTGTTCATTGCGACGGTCGACAGCCATTTTGAAGGCGAAAAAGCAGAGCTGGCCAAGCAAAGAGCCCTCAGCATCGCGGAAATCATGAAGATTAAGGTTTGTTTCACGCAGAGTCGCGGAGGTTAGATGAGAATTTCTGTTTTGTCATTTCGAGCGAAGCGAGAAATCGAGAAGAGTGGGGACCATGTAGGGTTATTTCACTTGTATTTAATGAACTTCATTAATGTACTTTAGGTATGACCCTTTTCAAGAAAATGTGGTGAAAGAGCATATCTACTATTTTTATATTACAACAAATTCGAGCAAAACAGTACTGTATTGCGGTATCACAAATTCGCTCGAGCATAGAATTGTTGAACATTATCTCGCTCGCGGAATACCGAAGACTTTTACAGGTCACTCGTGTTATTTTCTCATTTATTATGAAGAGTATGATTATGTTGAAGATGCGATCTCCAGAGAGAAAGAAGTAAAAAAATGGAATAGAATGAAAAAGGAAAGGCTGATAGAAAGCATGAATCCTGAAAAGTCTTTTCTAAATGGAGAACTATTCGATCAGTGACCGCCAGATCAGCGAGATTTGTTTAAGAGACAATATTAGTTATAGCACTTTGCTTCTCGATTTCTCGCTTCGCTCGAAATGACAAAAAAAAATTGTTGGAAATAACAAGGCTTTTTTCCGTCATTGCAAAGCAAAAAAAAATGGATACTTACTTCTCCGCCTTTCTTTGAATTTCTTTCACTCTCACCAACGCAACCATCGCAGCAGCCAGCATGACAATAAGAATCATATACCAGATAAAGAAATCAGCATCCTTTGCCGTTAGCGGAGTATAAGAAGGATGCAATCTCTCCGGCCTGAAACCTTGGGATTCGGTTGAAGTGTTGGTTTCTGTTTTAATATAGGCCAGGATGCCCCTGATATTGTCTTCACTCAAATCACCATGATCCGGCATCGGGATCTTATTGAATTTTTCATACAGTGCCACAGCACTCGTATCGCCGCTCTTGATGACGGTTTGGGAAGAATGCACAAATTTGATGATCCAGTCTATCGAATGCCGGCCTTCCACGCCAGCCAGGGCCGGACCAGTCACCGTCTTATTCACATTATGACAGGCGGCGCAGCGCTTGTTAAATATGAGCTTTCCTTCTTCTAAAGTGGGAATCGAAAAAACGGTGAGCGTCAATAGCAGGGTGAGTCCCGAAATAATAAGTTTTTTTTTCATTTCCAATGCTGTTTAGAGCTTAAATTCTATTTTCAATTTATCAATATCATGCTGCAGGCGATCCATCTCCGAAACATGGTTCCTTTATAATATCCGCGAATCCTTTGCTGCGGGTCAATCAATACCAGGTTATCACTGTGGATGAAATCTCCCGGACCGCCATCGCCGTCGGTTGCTTCAATCATTAAATCTTTTCTTGCAAATCTGTAGAGACTG
>CAWHHG010000003.1:0-414258 GCA_963829115.1 uncultured Chitinophagaceae bacterium
TAATCACAGGTATGATACCTCAGGGAAAGCTCTGAATTCAAGTTCCGCAGCGAGCTGTGGGGGATTATACCTTCCGCCTTCGGCGGGATAGTTCGACTAAGTTCTTTGCTGCACTTCGTTTGCAAAAAACAAGTCTCACAAATAACCATCGACCCGCCCATTGAGATTCGCATAGGAAGAAAATGGATGACTTTTTTGTTATCCATTTTTTTTATTTTCATAACCCCCGGAATTATGAGTATTGGCAATTCTGATGCGTTTTCATAGCAAACAGCGTTATGTCCGGATTTGACTATTTTTGAAATTCTTAGGTTCCGTTTTGTAAGCCCAGAAGATATCGCAACCTAAGGGCTATTTCAAATCATTTCAAGTGATGCTTATGAAAAAAGAGATTTTCCTATCCGCTTTTTTGTGCTTCTCATTTTGGAGCTATTCTGTTTTTGCTCAGAAATCCAGCCAATCTGCGATTCCTCAAAAAGTGGAATTGAAACAGTATTTCTTTGTCATGTTGACCAAGGGCCCAACCAGAGATCAGGATTCAGCTGCTGCTGCAAAAATTCAGGAGGGTCATATGAATAATATCCGCCGTCTGGCAGATCTGGGTAAGATACTGGTTGCCGGTCCTTTTGGAGACGATGGAGATTGGCTGGGAATTTTCATCTTCGATTGCAAAACAAAAGAAGAGGTCATATCCTATTTAAAAACGGATCCTGCAATCGCTGCAGGCAGGCTTAATTACGATATCAGACCCTGGTGGACTGCCAAGAATTGTGTTTTCAAATAGAGTCTTATAAAGGAAAACCCTTCGTGGTCAAAATCAAAACAGCGCCGATCCTCGAATCTAATTCTTAAATAAATCAATGGCTTCCATACAGACCCAACTCTCCATTGCCCGCGAAAAAGACAGGATGGATCCATTGCATAAATTCCGGGACTCATTTTATTTTCCACGGTCCCATGACCGCGATGCCATTTATTTCTGTGGAAATTCACTGGGCCTTCAGCCAAAAACGGCAGAAGCAGCCATTCAACAAGAACTGCAGGACTGGCGTGATCTGGCCGTCCTGGGATATACCAAAGCAAAAAATCCCTGGCTATTTTATCAACAGCAGTTCCAAAAAACACTTTCGACGCTCGCAGGCTGCCTTGAAGATGAAGTGACAGTCATGAATACCCTCACACTGAACCTGCACCTCATGCTGCTCAGCTTTTACCGTCCTTCGGGAAAAAGATATAAGATCCTTATGGAAGCCGGCGCTTTCCCTTCCGATCAATACGCTGTGGAAACACAAGTTAAATTTTATGGGCTGGAGCCGGCATCAGCCATACTGGAGATTGCTCCGCGACCAGGTGAAAAACTGTTACTTGAAGAAGATATTTTGCAGGCCATTGATGAAAACGGGGATTCTCTCGCGCTCGTTCTCCTGGGTGGGATCAATTATTACACTGGTCAGCTCTTCGACATGAAATCGATCACACTGGCCACCCACCAGGCTGGTGCGATTGCAGGATTTGATCTGGCCCATGCCATGGGAAATGTATTGCTTGATTTGCATGACTGGGATGTTGATTTTGCCGTCTGGTGCTCATACAAGTACCTGAACGGTGGACCGGGCAGTGTTGGTGGTGCGTATATCCATGAGCGATATGCAAGGAACAGGAACCATATCCGCCTGGGGGGTTGGTGGGGAAATGATGAGAGGACGCGGTTCCTGATGGAAAAAGGATTTATTGCAAAACCTGATGCGAATGGGTGGAACCTGAGTACAGCACAGGTATTCAATATGGTCTGTCTCAAAGCATCCCTTGAGATTTTTGATAAGGCCGGAATAAAAGAAATCCGGAGAAAGAGTGTGGAGCTGACAGGATATCTTGAAAAACTGGTCCGCGATTTGCCCCAGATAAAAGCAGAAATCATTACCCCTGCTGATCCTGCCAGGAGAGGCGCACAACTCTCCCTGTTTTTTGCAGAAAATGGGAAGGATATTTTCCAAAGGATGCAGGAAGATGGAATCATCGTGGATTACCGGGAGCCTGGCGTTATCCGGGTGGCCCCTGCCCCGCTTTACAATTCATTCGAAGAAGTATTTCGTTTTTGTGAAATACTCCGGGGTGAACCATATGCCCCACTATCTTGATTCGAACACTCAAACAAGGAGCCTAAGGAAGGCGTGAGATTGAAGGAAAAATTTTTTGATCAAAATCAAGAATGGAAATTCATTCAGAATAAGCCCTGCATTTGGTTTTGGTATGCTGCTGCCACAGCCCCTGCTTTTTCAGCAAAGTCTTCCGATGATGAGGAATAAATGATTGACCGGCTAACGTTTACGATCAGGCCAATATCAGGAATGATTGCATTTTGAGCAATCTGATGCAAATCACCACTCTGCGCTCCCACACCAGGCACTAAGTAGAAATGTGTAGGCGCCAATTCGCGTATCCTCTTAAAAGTCTCAGGCCGGGTAGCACCAATGACAAACATCAGGTTTTCGGTTGTGCCCCATTGTGAAATGATTTCGATGACTCGTTCATACAGCGGCACCTCACCTGAAAGCTGCATTTCAAAATCGCTTGCGCCTGGATTGGAAGTGAGTGCCAGGACAATGGTCCATTTTTTTTCGTATTCAAGGAATGGCCGGAGGCTGTCTACCCCCATGTAAGGAGAGACCGTAATGGAATCAAAATTCAATGTTTCGAAAAATGCACGTGCATATTGGGCGGAAGTGTTGCCGATATCGCCGCGTTTAGCATCAGCAATGGTAAAATGAGAGGCTGGAATATGATTCAGCGTTTTTTGCATGGATTCCCAGCCTGCAAGTCCCATGGCTTCATAAAAAGCAGTATTTATTTTATAGGCTATGCAATGGGCTTTAGTGGCATCTATGACCTGCCTGTTGAACTCAAAGACAGGATCAGGAAATGAAAGCAAATGTTTAGGAATCTTCTGCAGGTCGGTATCCAACCCGACACATAAAAAAGATTTTTTTTTCCTGATTTGATTGACCAACTCTGTGCGGGTCATTGTGGATTTTGATGCAAATCTAAGATTTAATATAACGGGAACGCAGCTTTGTGGCAGTTTGCACGAAATTCTTTGCAATGCATGGCAAATCCATCAGAATAGGTTCGGGAAGTCAGTGATGATGCCATCCACGCCCTCTCCCACCAGTCTCTCAATATCTTTCTTTTCGTTAACAGTCCAGGGTATAATCTTCATTTTTCGCTCGTGGCATTGCATAACCAATGAATCCGTGACAAGTGTATATTCCGGACTGTAAATCGAAGGTGTGAAGCCCAATTGATTTATTTGCTGGGACAATCCCCGCTTGTCATAACCCTCAATCAGCAGGGCAGTCCTTGTGCCAGGATATTTTTGGTTCACAATAACCAGGGTCCTCGGATCGAATGATTGAATGATCACCCTGGACTGGATATTTTTTGCCAATATAACCCCCATAAGAAGGTCTACAAATTCCGCAGGCAAGGGATGATAAATATTGTCAGTGGAAGGCAGACATTTGGTTTCAATATTGTAGAAGGGCAATGGCTTTTTTTCTTTCTTACAATAATTTTCCACGCTGTCGACAAGGTCTGAGAACAAGGGTTTATGGACTGGCATTTTTTTCTGTTCGGGAAATTTCGGGTTTGGTTTCATGCCCACGTCAAAGGATTGGGTCTCCAGATAGTCCATTTTGTAGATTACAAAATTCTTCTCCTCCTCCGCCTCCATCCCCTTGCCATCCGGCTTGGTTGTTATTTGATGATTAAAATAAGGATCGTGGGAAATGAGTACTTGCCTGTCTTTGGTAATCTGCGCATCCATTTCGAGCGTAGTCACGCCGAGATCAATGGCTCTAATCATCGCGGGAATCGTATTTTCAGGCATGAGTCCCCTGCAACCCCGGTGTCCTTCCTTGTCAAATTGCATTTCCATTTTATTTGATGAATTCTCCTTTCCTGCTACCATTTTTTTTGTATTGCAGGCAAGGAAAAAAGTCAGACAAATCAAAATAATGGTACGCATATCTTGTGATCTTTTTAATTCCTCATGGATTTCCCCGGCCCGGACCGAAAACTGCCGACCCTTTTTGCTTCATTTCTGATGCAATGGAAGCCGATTCACCTCCTTTGGTCTCCAATTCTCTAACAATGTTATCATAGCTGGCTGCATCCCTATTCTGACTCAGTTTAAATACATGCTCAATTTCCAACACTTCGATTTCGAAAGCAATAATGGCTTGCATCATCTTCTTCACATATTCTTTGTCCATCTTTTCAACGAGTGCCGGAGAATGGGGATCATGCTCAAAATGAGTTGTCAGCTTACTCAGAACCTGAAACAATCCATTTTCGTCGAGGAAATTTAATTGTCCTTTCACATGCACAGCCTGATAATTCCAGGTGCTTGCGACAGATTTGTTTTCATACCAACTGGCGCTGACATAGGTTGAAGGACCATAAAAAATGGCGAGCACATGATTATTTTCTTGGAATGCCTCCGTGTGTGCCTGTTTTCTCATCACATGCGCCAAAAGGAATAGGCGATCTCCCCGTTCTTCAAATAGAACTGGAACATGCGTAGCAACAGGGGAACCGTCCGCAGCAGCGCCGCATAAAATGATAAAAGGGTGTGCCCGCATAAACTGAAGCACTTCATCCTTGTTCGACGCTTTGAAGTAGGGAATATTGTACATGGATTCACTAAATAAATTGCGGGATGCAGCTAATGGAAATGAAGTGAAATATTCTTTGACCCTTGGATGCCGCCAAGCAACCTGACTAGGGATTCAGGAAGTATTACTCCTCATTCCATCACGACCTGGGCGATCAGTTCCGTTTTCATGTCTGCATTCCTCATGGCAATGCTTCTGATCGTATGGCTTGCAAAATCACTAAATGCTTTTTTGGTCAGCAGGTCATTACCAACCATTGCCGGAATGCCTGCGTCGCCACCTTCCCTGATTTCCTGCACCAATGGAATTTCGCCCAGAAAAGGTATATCGTATTCTAAAGCCAATTTTCTTCCACCTTCTTTACCGAAGATATAGTACTTATTTTCCGGTAATTCCGCGGGAGTGAAATAACTCATGTTCTCTATCAGTCCGATAATCGGCACCCGAAGCTGTGCCTGGCCAAACATAGCAATTCCTTTCTTTGCATCTGCCAGTGCAACATCCTGAGGAGTGGTGACCACAATCACACCTGTCACAGGAACTGTTTGCATCAGGGTAAGATGGATATCACCAGTTCCTGGAGGCATGTCAATGATCAGATAATCCAACTCTTCCCAATATACCTCTGTTACAAACTGCCTGATCGCGCTGCTCGCCATGGGACCGCGCCACACCACTGCATTCTTTTCATCCACCAGCAAACCAATGCTCATTAGCTTGATTCCAAACTTTTCTATAGGCACAATCATTCCCTTTTCACCCACATTAATCATTTTTGGTCTTTCGCCTCGAATGCCAAACATGATAGGAATGCTGGGGCCATAAATGTCAGCATCCATCAGGCCCACTTTTGCTCCATTGGCCGCAATGGCCAAAGCCAGGTTTGATGCCACGGTGCTCTTGCCGACTCCACCCTTTCCGCTGACCACTGCAATAATATTTTTCACCTTCGGAAGGACTTCCTGTTTATCTTTTCGCGTCGAATTCGTATTTGATGTAAAGTTCACCTTGACCACCGCCTCCTTATCAACCAATAATTTTATTGCATTGATGCATGCGTTCTGAATCAGGTCCTTCATTGGACAAGCCGGCGTCGTCAATACTATAGTGAAAGAAACATTTTGCCCATCGATCGCCAGATCTTTTACCATATTCAGCGTCACGATATCCTTGCCAAGATCAGGTTCCTGCACATTTCCTAGCGCCGCCATTATTTTTTCTTTTGTCATGCGCAATATTTTGTTAAATCCTATATTTTGAGACAAAATTAACCATTGTGCTCCTTATTTTGTTTACAAATTCCGGTTTATAAGTTTTATTTTTGAAGTTTGTTTTAAATCCTTCCCTAAGAAAATTCCGTGCTTTTTTTTCCGTGATTGCATTGAATGCGTATGATATGAATCGCTGCCAGAGAATACTGCTGCAGCGTACACCGACTCAGAACTTAACGATGACCAGATGAAGAAATTTGTACTGTATATTTTACTGCTTTCTGCTCCTTTTGCTGTGCATGCACAATTCGATAAGTTAAAAGATTCCGTTGTTCAGTTTTACGGCTTAGTGATGACTGCAGACAGCCTTCGTGGAATTCCAGCGGTCAGCATTACTGTCAAAGGTCAGAACAGGGGTACCATTAGCAATGACCAGGGCGTATTTTCCATTGTAGTGATGAAAGGCGACAAGATTGAGTTTACCAGTATCGGGTATAAACCAAAATTGGTTGAGATTCCAAAAAACCTTGAAGGAAATCAGCAAAGCATTATCCAGCTATTGGTGACCGATACATTCTACCTTCCTGCCACCATCATCAAACCGCGCCCGACAAGGGAACAATTCGATAGGGACTTTGTCAATACCAAGGTACCTGACGATGAAATAGAAATTGCCAGGCAAAATACGGATGAAACTAAGCGCAAGATGCTCGCCAGGGGACTGCCGGCAGATGCAAGAGAAGCTGCCAATTTTTACCTGAAGCAGAGTGCAACCAAATATTATTCTCAGGGCCAGTTACCACCACAAAATATTTTTAATCCGCTTGCATGGGCGAGTTTTATCCAGGCCTGGAAAAGGGGGGATTTCAAAAACAATAATTAATCCTATTTTTAGATAATTTTGGAAAGCAATCGAAAGGTTGCTTTTTTGTTTTGTTCGTGAGACTTGTATTTTGCAAACAAAGTGCAGCAAAATACATAGTCGAACAATCCCGCCGAAGGCGGAAGGTATAGTACCTTGCAGCTCGCTGCAGAATTTGTGTTCAGAAATTGCTCTGAGGTCTTATACCTGTGACTGAATTTGCCTGAATTATTCCGCCGCATGACCTACGATCAGACCATTGATTATTTGTTTACGCGCCTACCCATGTATAGCCGTATCGGGGCTGCCGCATTCAAGAAAGACCTGACCAATACGATTGCGCTCTGTGATTTCCTGGGGAATCCACAAAGAAAATTCAAGTCTGTTCATATAGGAGGCACAAATGGAAAAGGATCCACCAGCCATATGATCGCTTCAGTCCTTCAGGTTGCTGGTTACAAAACAGGCCTATATACTTCTCCGCATCTTAAGGATTTCAGGGAACGCATCAAGATCAACGGGGACTGGATTCCGGAAGATTTTGTAGTTGATTTTGTTCACCGTGTAGAAACCCAAATCGAGCTCCTGGAGCCTTCCTTTTTTGAAATCACTGTTGCCATGGCCTTTGATTTTTTTGCGCGCGTCAGGGTAGATGTCGCTGTCATTGAAGTTGGGTTAGGAGGAAGATTGGATAGCACAAATATCATCCTGCCGGAATTATCTATCATCACGAATATCGGTTATGACCATATGAATTTGCTTGGGCACAGTTTGAAGGAAATCGCCTGGGAAAAAGCGGGAATCATCAAGAAAAAGGTTCCAGTGGTTATTGGTGAATTCAATGCGGAAACCCATGAAGTTTTTAAAAATAAAGCAAAAGAACTGGATGCTCCTATCCAATTTGCTGACCAGTCACGAAAGCTCACAGGATGGAAGTTTGAAAGGAGAGAATTGATTGCAGAAATAACAACACTGCAGACAGATATCAAGCAGGAGTACAAGCTTGACCTCGCAGCCATTTATCAGACAAAGAACCTGATCACTGCACTTGAAGCATTTCATTTTTTACAAAGCCGGAAATGGAATTTGAGTGAAGAGCATATTCATCAGGGCCTGGCCAGGGTAAGAAAATCTACGGGCCTCCATGGTCGCTGGGAACTCATTCACCAGGATCCCATGGTGGTCTTGGATGTCGGGCACAATGAAGATGGGATCAGGCAAATTGTTCGCCAAATTGAATTGACTGACCATGAAGAGCTGCATATTGTCATCGGATTGGTCAAAGACAAGGAGATCGACAAAATGATAGCCCTGCTCCCAAAACATGCTTTTTATTACTTCACCAAAGCCCAGATCCCGAGGGCTCTCCCTGAAGACCAGCTGATCGAAAGAGCGTTGGCAGCCGGACTTAACGGAAAAGCGTATTCGAAGCTGAATGAAGCCTTGCAGGCCGCATTGGGCCATGCGCATCCAAGAGACCTGATTGTTGTTTGTGGAAGTGTGTTCGTGGTTGGAGAAGTCAATTTACAGAAGACCCATTCCTAAGCTGGTAATCTTAAAATGCCAGCTCTCCCAGCTTTTCAAGTGCATAAAACAAGGCTGTCACGTGCATGCTTTGGATAATCCTGTTTTCCCTTAGCATTTTCTTTACCTCATCCATTGAAAACAGGTGCACTTCGATTTCTTCGTTATGATCCAGCTCCTGCGCCTTCATAAGCTTCCCACCGGTGGCAAGAAAAATATGCATCCAATTGTTATTGGTAGAAGGGTTAGCCGACGTTTTACCAAGAAATTCATAGTGGCTGAATGTATACCCTGTTTCCTCAAGTAATTCCCTGGCAATGGCAGCTTCCGGATTGGCATCCGTTTCATCAATGCAACCTCCCGGGATCTCATAATTCGTCAGGCCCAATGCATGCCTGTACTGTCTTTCAAGTATTAGCTTCCCATCCTCTGTAATCGCCACCGCCGCCACCCATTCGGGAAATTCATATACATAATAGGGACTGATGATTTTCCCTTCAATGGTTTCGCAGGTATCTTTCCTGATCGTAAACCAGGAATCATGAAATAAATATTCTTTCGAGATTGTTTTCCAGCTAAGGTCTTTCATGGTGAAATTTGTTATTGCAGGCAGAAAGCTACCAGCGGTTTCTTTCGCGCAGGGCAGTGATATGAGCCACATGGTGCCTGCCATGCCAGGCATACATTCCCAGCAGATACCACAATGTCATTTTGTTCTTATGTTCCGGATGAAAAACAGTACGTTCCCAGGCCGCATCATGGAGTTTTTTTAACGATTCATACCAGCGTGTGTGCAGCGAATACAATAAGGTGATAGAAATATTTACAGGCAGGTCTTTGACATCATCCAACTCGGCCCAAAGTTTTTCTTCATAAGGGCGAATGGTCGGATTTTCTTCAGTCAATCCCAATTTGAATCTGCAATATGCATTGATATGGCTGTCTGCTACATGATGTATGAGTTGCTGGACTGTCCAGCCTCCTTCACGATAAGGTGTGTGAATCTGATTTTTGTCAAGATTCAAGATAGCAGATTCGATCGCCTGTGGAAGAAACTTAATATCATTTAGCCAGGCATCTCTTTGTTTGTGTGAAAACGCCTGGGTCTCGTATTTGCCAATCGGATAGCGAAGGTCCAGATCCATGTTCATTGATATTTTTTAGGTTGATGTGGAAGAAATGGCTTGGGTGAATTTTATTCGTCTCTCCAGACTTTCCCTGTCAGGGTGATAAAAACATCTTCCAGGTTGGCTTTCTTCACTTCTTTTGGTCTTTCAAATCCTGTAGCCACGAGGTTATCGATTAATTTATCCGGAGAATCCAGCGCAATGATCTTACCCGAATCAATGATAGCCACCCGGTCGCAAAGAATTTCTGCTTCGTCCATGTAGTGCGTGGTAATGATCACCGTTGTGCCCTTTGCCCTGATATCCTTGATCAGGTCCCATAAATTTCTCCTGGCCTGCGGATCCAGTCCGGTTGTCGGTTCATCCAAAAATATAATCCTGGGTTGATTGATCAGGGTTGTTGCAATTGAAAACCGCTGTTTCTGTCCACCGCTGAGTTCCTTGTATCTTGATTTCGCCTTGTCCCGGAGATTCACCATATCGAGCAGGTCAAGCGGTTTTACGGGCTGATTGTACAAGCCTCCAAACAATTCGATCAATTCTATCAAATTCAATCCGGGATAATATCCTGAGGTCTGTAATTGGACCCCGATGATTTTCTTTATTTCATCAGGCCTTTTGTCCAAATCGATACCGTCAACGATGACTTCACCGCCTGTTTTTTCTCTGAGAGTTTCAATGATCTCCAGCGTAGTTGACTTTCCAGCACCGTTCGGACCGAGCAATCCGAAAATCTCGTTCTTGTAAACGTCGAAACTAATTCCTTTCACGGCCTGAAAATCCCCGTAATTTTTTGAAAGATTTTTGACCGAAATGATTTTTTCTGCTGCCATAGAGGCAAGTTACGAAAAAATGGAAGTCGATGGAAGTTGAAGGATGATCGTTGGCCGATGATCGATGGTCGATGGTCGATGATCGTGTCGATGGTCGATGGTCGATGATCGTTGGTCGATAGAAGTATTTGTATCTAATATTTCGTACGACTGCATTACCCTTCAACTCTTCAACCATTCAACCCTTCAACTATTCAACCCTTCAACCCTTCAACCATTCAACTAATCAACTAATCAACCAATTAACCTACTTCGTAAATATCTCTGTAAAATATAGCTTCCCGTCTTTGTCCTTTGCATATCCAATGCCTGTGAGACGAAAGTCGCCTTCAATATTTTTCTTATGTCCCGGGCTGTTTAACCATCCGTCGACCACTTCCTTGGCCGTCATCATTCCAAAAGCTACATTTTCTGCTGCTCCACTGAGCGGACCCAACTTCTTGTCAATTTTTTTGATCCTTGTTTCCATTCCCTTATGGCCAAATGGAGTTTTCCCCGAAGCCATATTCCTGCTGTGCTCTGCGGCAACTGAAGATTCATATTCATTCAATTCAAGTCCATCCAGGCCCTTTTCCGAGCGGGCAAGATTTATATAATGGAGAATTTCCTTCTCCATCTCGTCCCCCTGTTGCGGGATAATCATTGAAGTACCAAAAATCGTAAGGCAGATCAAGATGGAATGGAAGATGATCTTTTTTGTAATGGCCGCGCATCGGATTGAACATGACAAATTCATTTTATCTCTGTTGTTATTATTATATGAAAATCTGTATTCAAATAGCAGGATTGATTGACCGGCTCTGGATCAGGAACGATAGGCAGCCGGAATTTATTTGAATTTATACAACAAGGTGAAAAATTTAACTTATCAAAAATAGCTTCGCAGGACTGGTCCTTTGATTGATCAGATACATCATTCACTAAAATTAAACCATGAATTTATTCAAGTCATTCATCATGGAGGCACTGCCTGCAAAAAAAGCGCTCCGTTGATGAAGTTCGGAAGGAATAATGTCCAATATTCTCTGTTTTCCGTTTGTCGCCCTGGCTCCCGCTACTTCGATGATGAACGCGAACGGATTGCATTCATATAAAAGTCGCAATTTTCCCTCGGGCCGGTCTGGAGTGGAAGGATACATAAAAATTCCGCCCTTGATCAGTGTTCGATGCATATCAGCAACCATGCTTCCGACATATCGCTGCGTGTAAGGTCCCCCATCTGCCGCCCTTTTGTTCTGGCAGGCATCAATGTATTTCTTTACACCCGTTTCATAGAGAAAAAAATTGCCATGATTCACAGAATAAAAGATTCCCTGTTCGGGGCATTTTATATTCGGATGGCTAAGCGTAAATTCTCCGATGGAAGGATCCAGCGTAAAACCATTGACGCCCCTTCGGGTGGCATACACCATCATGGTGGAAGATCCATAAATGATATACCCTGCTGCCACCATCTTTATGCCGCCCTGCAAAAAATCCTCTATGGTGCATGGCTTTCCCAATCCGCTCACCCTCCTGTAAACTGCGAATATGGTTCCGATCGAACTATTGACATCAATATTGCTGCTGCCATCCAGCGGATCGAACAGGCAGACATATTTTGATTGATTGCTGACCTCATCATCAAATACCACAATATCATCCATTTCCTCACTGGCGATGCCCGCACAACTAATGCCATGCCGCAGCACTCCCATAAATTGATTGTTTGCAAATACATCCAGTTTCTTCACGTCCTCACCCTGCACATTGATGGTTCCGGCATCACCAAGAATATCTACCAGTCCAGCCTTATTTACTTCCACATTCACTCTCTTTGCTGCGAGGCCAATATCTCTTAATAAATTACTAAGTTCTCCTGTGGCATTGGGAAAATTTCTAAGTTGCTGGATAGTGAATTCATCCAGGGTTAACAGGCTCCTGTCTCTGATCATAATATTTGCAATCGCAATCCAAAAATAAGGATTCCCCTGATAGAGCCGGACGAGAATTCATCTTTGTGATTATATTTGCCAGCCTGAATTATTATTGGGAAGAACATCGATGAGACCTTTCCCTCTCTTTTCTGAAATGTACTGACAGAAGTTTTCAGGCATATCTAAATTTCTCGGAAATGAAAGTATTTAAGTTTGGTGGTGCAAGTGTGAATAGCATTGAAAGAATCAGGAACCTGGGTGATATTCTCCGGTTTTTCCCAAAGGAAAAAATATTGATCGTCATTTCAGCCATGGGAAAAATGACCAACGCGCTCGAAAAAGTGGTCGCTGCCTTTTTTCAGAAACAAACAGAAGAATCTATCCGCTTGTTTCAGCAGGTGAAAGAGGAACATATGAAAATTGCCAAAGCATTGCTTCCTATTAATTTCGCCGCTGCAGAAATCCAACTGCGGGATTTTTTTACAGAGGTGGAATGGCTGCTGCATGACAAACCGGTCCGTGAATTCGATTACTACTACGACCAGGTGGTATGCGTCGGTGAGTTATTGTCTACTGCCATTGTCAGCGCGTATCTTAACGAAACCGGAATTGCGAATAAATGGATGGATGTCCGTGACCTTTTTAGAACGGATGATAATTTCAGGGATGCGAATATAGACTGGGATTTTACCGAAGCAAGGATCAAAAACGAACTTCTTCCCCTTTTCAATGAAAACAGACTGATCCTGACCCAGGGATTTATTGGATCCACTGATGAAAATGAAAGTACAACCCTGGGGCGAGAAGGAAGCGATTATTCCGCAGCCGTTTTCGCAAACATGCTGGATGCAGAAAGTCAGACGATTTGGAAAGATGTGGAAGGAGTCATGAATGCAGATCCGAAGATTTTTCCGGATGCCCAATTAATTGGTGAGTTGAATTATGACGAAGTGATCGAAATGGCCTATTATGGCGCACAGGTCATCCATCCCAAAACCATAAAGCCTCTACAGAATAAGTCCATCCCCTTATATGTAAAGTGTTTTCTCGACAAAGACCTTCCGGGAACGGTCATTCATCAAAAACAAATTCCAGATCTGCCTCCGATCATCGTCCTGAAGGAAAACCAGGTGCTGATCCACCTTCACACCACAGATTTTTCTTTTGTCGGGGAAAAGCCAATCGCCAGTTTATACCATTTGTTCGCCGATCTGAAAGTAAAGCCGAACCTGCTGCAGAGTGGTGCAGTTAATTTGCAGATATGCATGGACGACAGAACCGAAAGAATAGAGAAACTTGCTTTGCAGGCGGCCGAAATATTTGACGTGTCGATCGAAAGGGGACTTACCCTGCTCACGATAAGGCATTATAACGAAAGTACTGTTGCGAAATTGGTGGCCGGAAGAAATATTGTACTCCGGCAGCAAACACCGGAAACAATGCAAGTGTTGATGAAATAGATCAGTCCGCGCCGATCATGACGGTTTGCTTTAGTTTGATGGGAACCGCCTTTCCGGCGCGGCTCGCAGGAGTCCATGGCGGCATTTGCATAAATGCATCTTCAATCTTTCCATTCATAACTTCATTTCCGCCACTCAGTACATTTGCATAGACCGTTTTTCCATCACTATCAATAATGTATTCCACCATGACAAAGGCTTTGCTCTGTCCTTTGTTCAATTCCTGGACCATATCCTTACTTAGTTTGTCTACGAAGTCTTTGAATGCAGGATTTCCGCCTGGATACTGAGGCAGCCGGTCTACAGACTTGGCCAAATCCTCTTCTTTAATTGGTTGTATTTGCTTGGAGCTGGATTTTTTTTGTCCGGCGGATTTTGCATCTCTTGGTTCATCGGAAACAACAGTATAGGGAACTTCTTCCATCACATATTCTCCTTTTCCATTGACAATGATCATCGGCACCTGGTGGTATTTTTCGAAATAAAAGAAAGCATTCCTAAGGCTTTTTTCAAAACCAACATATTCATTGTAGTTCTGAAGGTATTTATTGAGGTAGGCCACGCTCCTTCCATTTTTGAAATTCACCGGGAAAATATGCACGGGAATAAAATCATCGCCTAAGTCCTTCGCATGCGCCGCAAGGATATATAAATCCTCTATCTGTCCATCAGTGATGGGTATACAACCCGTCGTCACACAACTTCCGTGGATATAAATGTCACCGCCAGGTTTGGACAGGTCACTCAGCAATTTGTCGGAGCTGTTGGGATAGTTCAATCCAAGTGCCAAATGATAATTGCTTCTTGGGTTGAATTCATTGATATAGTAAAATCCCTCAGGTACCTGATAGTCACCGGCCATTCTCTTGGGTCCGAGCGAACCGGCAAGTGCACAAATCTTATATGTTTTGAAAAGCCTGTATTTTTCGCTGGCCTTATTCTTTATCCAAACTTCGAGCTCACTGTCATATTTAAACGAACGGATATAGAGGTATTTGGCTGGCCAAGTCAGTCCCTGGGCTTTGAATTGCTTGATCAACGTATCTTCCTTTCGCTTCATAAGTTCACTGATCTTGGGAATAGATCGCTGATAATCCAGGAAATTGATAGAATAAGAGGCGGATTGGGCCAGCAGGCCGTGAACGGCAAATAACAAAAGGATAAAAGAGCAGGATTTCTTATAGATCTTCATGAATTTCATGCAAATGGAATAGACTATTCCTGTAATTGTTCAAAAGGAATGCTAAAGTACCATTTAAACAAAAAAAGAGCCATTTTATTATATAAATTTCATGTTAATATGGCCTTTGCGGAAAAGAAAATTTGACCCTCTTGGCGGGACCGTGAGCCCAAATTCGATGGTCGATGATCGATGGTGGATGATCGTACGAAAAGGCCAGTTTGCGGGTTTTTGTCTATTCATCGTTTTACCAGAGACGTATCGATGGTCGAGCCCTGATCATCGACCATCGATTAAAGATTCCCTCTCGCAGCTTGTTCTCTTTCAATGGCTTCGAACAGGGACTTGAAATTTCCCTTTCCAAAGCTTTTCGCTCCTTTTCGCTGAATGATTTCAAAGAATAGCGTTGGCCTGTCCTCCACAGGCTTGGTGAAGATTTGCAATAAGTATCCCTCTTCGTCCCGGTCAATGAGTATGCCCAATTCCTTAAGAGGCTGAAGGCTCTCGTCAATGGAGCCCACTCTGGCAAGGATATCATCATAATATACCTCAGGGACTTTGAGAAATTCGACTCCCCGATCCCTCAGCGCCCTGACCGTTTCAATGATATTGTTTGTGGCCATGGCCACATGCTGCACGCCCTCTCCATTATAAAATTCAAGGTATTCTTCTACCTGCGATTTCTTCTTTCCTTCGGCAGGCTCATTGATTGGAAACTTTACATATCCATTTCCGTTACTCATTACCTTGCTCATCAGAGCCGAGTATTCTGTAGAAATGTCTTCGTCATCAAAGGAAAGGATATTCTTAAATCCCATGACATCTTCATAATATCTGACCCATGGCTCCATCTGGTTCCAGCCCACATTTCCCACGCAATGGTCAACATATTGAAGGCCCGTGGAAGGAGGCTGGTATGGAGGTTTCCACTCTTTGTATCCGGGCATAAATGGTCCATCGTATTTTTTCCGCTCAACAAAAAGATGGACAGTCTCTCCATAAGTGAATATACCACTAAGCACCACTTCACCCCATTCATCGGTGAGTTTGGTGGGCTCAAGATAATTCTTACCTCCTCGTTTTGTCGTCTCTTTCCAGGCGGAAGTAGCATCATCCACCATCAGGGCAATGATCTTGATTCCATCCCCATGCAGGTACACATGGTTGGCAATAGGGTTGCATGTTTTCAATGCAGTCGTAAATACAAGCGTCAATTTATTTTGTCTAACTGCATAACTAACCCTGTCCTTCTGCCCGGTCTCCGGCCCTGCATAAGCCAGGGATTGGAATCCAAATGCAGATTTATAATAGTGGGCGGCCTGTTTGGCATTGCCTACGTAAAATTCCACGAAATCCGTCCCCATCAAAGGAAGAAAATCAACTTGTTTTTGTTGCCGCGCACCAGGCGCTAATAAAGTGCTCATTGTTCATTTTTTTTGAATGAAGAAAGAAGACCAATCGCAGGGGCATTCCGGCAGGGCATCATGGCCGGATACAAGATGTAGAACATGTGCCCGGCGCAGCTACAGAGATGCCCATTCATCGCGTATCCATGGCAAGCGCTTCCATTAGCAGGCAATATCGAAAGCGCTCATCGGCAAAAATCTTATGAGGGTAATCGGGAAGCATTCCAAAGATAAAGATAAAAAAAAATTTGTGGGAACTGCGTTATTTAACTGTTATATGGTCGACATATTAGCAAGTAGGCCATCAGAGACCATGATGTACGTTCGCTATATGATCCCTTTCCGAAGATTCTGCCTGGATGCTCCCCGCAGCAGGCTATATCCTAAATGATTTATTATCTTCACAGCACAATCAAATGAACATGTTAAAAGTAGGCATTTTAGGTGGGGGCCAGTTGGGAAGAATGCTTCTTCAGGCAGGTGCAAATTATCCCGTAGAGACCTACGTGCTGGAAAATGATAAGGAATGCCCTTCCGCTCATTTATGCCATCATTTTTGTTTAGGAGATATCAGGTCTTTTGACGATGTATACAAGTTTGGAAAAGGCCTTGATGCCATCACCATTGAAATCGAATCAGTCAATGAATCGGCACTTGAGAAGCTGGAAGAGGAAGGCGTCAAGATCTATCCGCGTCCCGCCGCGCTAAAAATCATTAAAAACAAAATTAGTCAGAAGGAATTTTATCGTCAGCAGGAGATCCCGACATCGCCATTTATACTGACAAAAGGACTTGAAGACCTTAGAAAAAATATTGATTTCATTCCTGCCGTACATAAGATTGGAATGGGGGGATACGATGGCCGCGGAGTTCAGATGATTCGTTCAGAAAAAGATTTTGAGAAAGGCTTTGAAGAACCTTCGGTATTGGAAAAAATCGTGAACATAAAAAAAGAAATTTCTCATATCATCGCAGTCAATGAAAAAGGTGACACTGCCATATATCCGCCTGTGGACATGGTATTTGTTCCAGATTTGCACCTGCTGGACTACCAGATCAGTCCTGCAGACCTTCCGGAACAGACGATATGGAAAACAGAAGCCATTGCCATTAAAACAGTGAAGGCCCTCAAGAGCCCGGGCATCTTTGCCGTGGAGCTCTTTGTCGATAAGAAAGGAGATGTATTCGTCAATGAAACGGCTCCACGGGTCCATAACAGTGGCCATCATACGATAGAGGCCAGTTATTGCTCACAGTTTGACATGCTTTGGAGGATCATCCTTAATTATCCCCTGGGCAACACGGATCATATTATTCCAGCTGCCATCGTCAATATTCTTGGATCAGAAGGATATCAGGGCGAAGCCCATTATGAAGGATTGAACGAAGTGCTTCAAATGGATGATGTGGTGGTGCATATTTATGGTAAGAAGCAGACAAAGCCTGGTCGCAAAATGGGGCATGCCACTATCCTGAGCCAGGATAAGGCAGACCTGGTTCGAAAAGCGCATAAAATCAAGGATGCATTGAAGGTGATCAGCCGATAAAATGAATTCAACGCCTAACTTCATTTAATTGTAGTTGACATGACGAATCAAAATGCGAGTCTTTCAAAAAAGCCCATCCTGGTAGGGATCATCATGGGAAGCGATAGCGATCTGCCGGTCATGCAGGCTGCTGCTGACCTATTAAAAGAATTCAGCATTGCATTCGAACTTACTGTTGTATCTGCCCACCGAACACCGCTAAGAATGGTAGAATACGCAAGCAAGGCAAGGGACAGAGGATTGAAAGTGATCATTGCGGGTGCAGGGGGAGCCGCCCACCTGCCAGGTATGGTGGCCTCATTGACTTCCCTGCCCGTCATTGGTGTACCCATCAAATCTTCAAATTCAATTGACGGCTGGGATTCTGTGCTCTCCATTTTGCAAATGCCCAATGGAATTCCTGTAGCAACGGTTGCACTGAATGCGGCTAAGAACGCAGGCATACTCGCAGCCAGCATCCTCGGTGCTTTTGATGAAGTGATCGGGGCGGAAGTGGAAGCTTATAAAAAAAACCTTGAGTCAGACGTGTTGAAAAAGATAGAAAAACTTAAAAAAGAAGGCTGGGAAAATAAATTCGATGAATCATGATACCTGATCTTCCATTCTATGTAAACCTTCTTTTTATACTGACCGTTCTCCTTAGTTTTTGGTTATTTCATCGGGCATTGCGAAGCAGCATGCTTTTGTATTTGTCGCTGGCATGGCTACTGCTTATGGGGAGACTCGCTTACATGGGATTTTTTCTTGATTACGCCAGGTTCCCCCCTCATTTCATGATTATGATGGGGATCCCATTGATTTCAATTTTGCTTTGTTTTCTAAATGCAGGCGGAAGAAGATTAATTGATAAAATTCCTTTATTGCCACTGGTCCTTCTCAGCATAGTAAGAATTCCGGTTGAAATTGTATTGTATTTGCTTTACCTGAATAAGCAGATTCCTGAACTGATGACATTCGCCGGCAGAAACTATGACATTCTTGCTGGCCTTACAGTGCCCGTTATTTACCTTGTTTGCTTTAAGGACGGGCGATTGACAAACAAGAGGGTGTTTCTGATTTGGAATATTTTTGCTTTGGCCTTATTAATGAACATTGTGATCAATGCGATCTTGTCTGCCCCTTTCTCTTTCCAGAAATTTGCATTTGACCAACCCAATAAGGCAGTTTTTTATTTCCCTTTTGTGTGGCTTCCAGGATTCATAGTCATCAGTCGTATTATTTAGCCACCTGGTTTCCATCCGAAGAATATTATTAAAAAAGTTTGTCTGATTTTTCTGTATTAATCCCATTTATTCATTGAACAATTGACGCACCATGCAAAATAATAAACCAGGAATTGAGGCTTTTCCAGCCAGGAGGAGATTCATTGCACAGTCTATCAAGGCAGTCGCCGCAACGGCCCTGGTTCAGATTGCAAACCTGGATTTGTCGGCTGCACCTGTGGAATCAAAAAGCTATACGGTTCAGGAAATCATCAACCTGATCCTCGCAGAAATCCCAGGCGCTCCATTTCCCAATACGGTTGACACTTTGAAAAGCGGTAGTCCTGATCAGCAGGTGACCGGCATTGTCAGTTGCATGTTTGCTACTAGTCAAGGTGATCGAAGAAAGCGCCAGGATCGGCGCAAATTTTATCATTGCGCATGAACCCACCTTTTATAACCATACAGACGACAGCAATTGGGTACCAAATAACCAGGTCCTCAAGCAAAAGCAGGATCTTCTAAAAAAACATCAAATTGCCGTTTGGCGATTCCATGACTACTGGCATTCCCATCGCCCGGATGGGATTCGCTATGGAGTTTTGAAGATGGCCGGCTGGACTGAATACGATAAGGATGCGAAGCCTGTGTTTAATATTCCTCCTACCACCGTGGGTGCGTTGGTTGGTCATCTCAAGAAAACACTCGGTATAGCACATTTGCGTGTACTGGGTGATTTAAACCAGGCTTGCACGAAAATTGCACTCATGCCAGGGGCAGCAGGCGGGCAATCTCAGATTTCTCTTGTGGAAAAGGAAAAACCGGATGTCCTGATCGTCGGCGAAGTACATGAATGGGAAACCGCCGAATACATCAGGGATGCAAGGCAATTAGGATCTAAAACGACACTCGTTATTCTTGGGCATTCAGTCAGCGAAGAACCCGGCATGGATTGGCTGGTGAACTGGCTTCAACCCAAGTTGCAGGGAGTAAAAGTCACGCATCTTGCTTCGGGCGATCCATTTATTTGGATATGAAAGCTACCCTTCTCTCATTAGAATCTATTGAACGGAACAAACATTATATTAACGCTTAAAATTCAGCCGCATGAACGTCAAATCAAAATGGATCATTTTATTATTCACATCTGTATTTTATGTACTGGTAATAGATGCGCAAACCGTCGGAAAAGTAATTGAGCAAAAAACAGTGAAGAGCAGTATCCTTGGGAAGGAAGTGAAGTACACAGTGTATCTTCCCGGGGATTATGATTATTCACAAAGAACCTACCCGGTTGTGTATCTTCTCCACGGTTTTTCCGATGACAACACAGGCTGGCTACAATTCGGAGAAATTAACCGATATGCCGATAAGGGAATTGCCGACGGAACCATTCCTCCAATGATCATCATCATGCCCAACGGAGACTCGAGCTGGTACATCAATTCTTATGATGGTAAAGAGAAATACGAAGATTTCTTCGTGAAGGAATTTATGCCTGCTGTAGAAAAGACTTACCGAATCAAATCTGAAAAAAGATTCCGCGGCATTGCAGGTCTGTCTATGGGCGGTTATGGCACAATGATTTTTGCATTGAAATATCCAGAATTGTTTGCTGCGGCGGCACCCCTGAGTGCGGGCATCTTTGATGACAATGCCCTTGTCACTATGAATGAAAAAAATTATGAGATCATCATGGGCCCCTTATTCGGCCGGGGGTTGAAAGACAAGGACAGATTGAATGCGAGTTGGTATAATAATTCCATCCTAAAGATAGTTGATGGAAAGTCAACCGATGACCTAAAAAAAGTGCGGTATTGGATCGATTGCGGGGATGACGATTTTCTGACAAAGGGCAACTGCCTGTTGCATATCGCGCTAACGGATAAAAAAGTTCCGCATGAATTTCGGGTCAGGGAGGGAGGTCATACCTGGGTCTATTGGCGTACAGGCATCACCGATGCTTTGCAATTTATTGGTACGAGCTTTTCCCAGTAGCATCCTGTTCATCGTTCTTCAAGCAAAGTAAACTCCTGTTCAAGGCCAGGGGAATGGTCATAGATCATTTGCAGGAAGGCCCTGCCCCAACGTGCATAATATGGGATGAAATTTTCAATTCTCTCCTGCAAATTTTCCAATGGAAAGAGACCTGATTTTATTTGGGCGATCTGCTTATGCTGCTCCTCGAATTTCCTTTTCTCCGCCTTCAATAATTTTTTCTCAAGTTCCATGATGGGTTTTATGGCCTTGGAATGCAAAGATTCCACATGTTGAGACAAAGAGGGGTCAATCGTTCCGGATAAGGTTTTCAGATGCTCGTAGTATTGGTTTGCTTCAGCAATTTCCTTTTCCAGCCCTAATTGATTCTGCGATTCCCTTTTCACCAACTCATTGGTCAATTCTTCCTCTGGTTTGAAAATTTCTGCAATAGGGATGCCTGACCTCTCCATTTTTTCCTTCCATTTCTTTTCAACAATAAGAAAAGAATTTCGCAAGAGGAGGATAGGGTACGGTACACTGTAATGGTTGAACATGGGTTTGAATTCAAGCCAATAAGCTAATTCACCTCCACCGCCCAAGAAAAGGATATTTGGCAGAACTGTTTCCTGATAAATTCCTCTCAAAATGACATTGGGGCTGAACCGTTCAGGATGATTTTCAAGTTCTGATCTCAATTCGCTTTCGGAAAAACTCAATTTGGAATCATGGACGATGAATCGCTCAGCCACTTTTTCAATCCTGCCCCTGAGCCCGTCCTTAAGATAGAATAAATTGATTTCTCTGGGCTGCGCCTGGATTTTATAATGCTGCGCCAGCTGATCGAGTGGCTGTTCAAGGATCTTAAAAGGTGACTGTCTGAAAAGATCGTCTTCAAAAATCGGAAGCATCAATCGTTTCAGGCTAGCATTGTCGGGAATCAGCACCACCAAACCCCATTCTGAAAACAATGTGTCGATCAGTTTAAAACAGGCGGTTTGCACATTTTCACTCTCGAGGTATGATTTTTTCAGTAGCCCGATCAATTCCTGGCCGAAGGGTTCGACAGAGAACTCCCCTTCTATTCTTTCTATAATTTTTTCCAGGCCGCTGGTCTTCATTCTCCCCACAGCCCCGGTTTGATTGGCTTCCCAGATCACTTCCTGCTGGTCAAAATATATCTTACTCAGCTCATCCAGGTCTGCGTCTTCTGATCCCATATAAAAAACGGGAACGAAATGGTTATCTGGCAAGGATTCTGATAAATGCCTGGCGACTTTAATGGTGTGGATGATCTTGTAAATAAAATAGAGCGTCCCCGTAAATAATGCTGGCTGGTGAGCAGTAGTAATCGTAAAACAATTTGGTTCCATCAGGCGGTCGATATTTTGCCTGACCCGGGGATTCATTTGAATACCGGAATATTGCTTTCTTAATTCGTCCACCAGGACATCTCTCCTTGTATTAAATTTCCTCCTTTGAAGTATAGCTGCTTTTATTCCCTCCTCATCTGGAGCCGGACCTCTGAAATGCGCTAATTTCTCTGATCCATTCAAATAATCTTCAATAATCCCTGAAAAAAAACCTGTTCGCTGGTAAGGTAGCCTGGTAGCAGTACAATCCATAAGTTCTATAAAAATAATAAGTCCGATTTATCTAGATCATCCGTTTGGAAAATGAATGATAGCGTTATTTCAATTCGTATGCAGCTACAGAATTCTTAAAAAATGTGGGCACATATACTATCCGATTCTTAGAATCATATCCGATATCTGCAGTATTGCTTTTCTGTCCCCTTGTGTCGAGCAAAACCTGTTTGCTGCCATCCCCGCTGATATAATAAATGATGCCATTCCAGCATGAAACGAGATAATCATTGTCGGTCACTTTTTCAATGCCATCTGTACTCTCATCCATCCCTTCCGCTACAGTTTTCTTTTGCTTATCCTTGGATACTTTATAGAAGCTGCCATTGCCAAGCACACACAATTCATCTCCTATGGCCAGTACTCCATTCGCATTCGTGATTCCTTCTACATAAGTTGAGACGCCCGTTTTATCAATGCGATAAACTTTCCCAATCTTTGAATCGGATACATAGACAACCCCTTTTGCATCTACAGTAATATCATTCAGAAATTCTGCACCAGTCACAGAAATGTGATTTGCAATCTTACCCGAAGGAATGTCAATCACAACCACTTCGTCTATATCGGCGACATAGAGCATATCATTATATCTTCCAAGTCCTTTTGGACCGTTCAGCCCGGTAACCCAATCCAGCGCGATGATTTTCCCGTCCAGACCAAGTTTTCCAATCGATCCCTTTCCATTTTTTCCGAAAGTTGCATCCCCGATATTTGAGAAATAAAGCACTTTATTTAAACCATCATACAGGACTGATTCTGGCATCTTCATAACGGTATCCGTTTGCCATTTTCTTACCAGTTGGTGGGATTGGGCCATCGACTGATTTTCCCTGATTAAAATGATAGGAAGGCAAAGCAGGACGACCTGAAGAATTTTTCTCATAACTGGAGATTTTGGGTGATAACAACGAAACAAAAATATAGTTCAAAGGCAAATAAAAGTAAAGATAGGGCCAAATGCATTCAACAGGCTCAGGCTTTCCCCTGCTTCAGCATGCGGAAAGCAGTTACCTGCCTGTCGTCAGCTGTCGGATGACTGCCACTTCATTTGCATCATACGGTTTTCCATCCTTGCGGAAGATGTCGTGAAACCAGACTGCCGGCTCTGAACCGTCAGGCACAGGCGTATCCCATTGATAAATTGTATTCGTTTTCCCGGAGACCAGGCCCCAGTTGATTGCGCCAACCTTGTATTCTTTGAAAATGGGCAGGTGTGATGCAAATTTACTGTCATGCGTGCGCGCCATATATTCAGTGCAGATGAGGGGTTTGTTTTTGCTTTTCAAGTCTTTGATTTCCGCAATTAAATCATCGGCCTTGTTGTAATTATGAAAACTAATGATATCCGAATTGGCCAATTGCCAATTGTTAAATTCCTTTTGGTCATACCAGATACCACAGGTCAGTGGTTGGGACGGCCTGATGGTCCAGGCCCACTGAAATACCTTCTTTAAAAGTGGAAGTGTAGAAATACCATAATTGCTATTGCCAGGTTCATTGTATAAATCCCACACAATCACCCGCTGGTCATTGGCGAAGCTGCCAAGAATGTCTTTAGTATATTTCTCAAGCTGCCCCCAGGTTGAACTGTCATTGTGCATGGCTTTGCCCGGGCATTGCATCCAACCACTATTGTGAATGCCTGTTTTGGGGTCAGGTTGTTTTCCGGCTTTTGGATTATCGTTCCAGCAGTCATCGAAGAGCACAAACATTGTTTTGATATGATGACGATCAGCAATCGCCAGGTATTCTCCAATTCTCTTCTTAAAGCCAGCAGCGTCTGTTTGCCAGGGTACTATATGCAGAAAGACCCTGACTATGTTCATACCGATTTCTTGTGCCCAACCAAGTTCTCTGTCAATGGTTGCTCTGTCAAATGTTTCCGCCTGCCACATCTCCAGTTCATTGATGGCTGTACTTGGAATGAAATTGCAGCCCACGAGCCAGGGCTGCTTTTGATACCAGCCATTGGCCTTTTCGGGTGTCCATGACCGTTGTTGACCGTTTCCAAAAATAGAAACAAGGAGGCAAAATGAAAGAATGACGATTTTTCTCATTTGGTGGAAAATTTATAGATGGTAGTCTGGTGGTATTCTTCTCCTGGCCTCAGGGTCGTTGTTGGAAAGGATGGTTGGTTAGGCGAATCTGGAAAATGCTGCGCTTCCAGGCAAAAACCAGCGTATTTGCAATAATGCTTTCCTTGTTTGCCCATCAGAGATCCATCCAGGAAATTCCCGGTATAAAACTGAACTCCGGGCTCTGTCGTAAACATTTCCATCACTCTGCCACTTGATGAGTCATATGCAACCACTGCCAATACCAATTCATTCCCTTTTTTATCAAGCACATAATTATGGTCATATCCTCCTTTGACATTGGCAATATCTGTTCCTATGTTTTTTGGGCTGGTAAAATCCATGGGCGTTGATTTTACCAGTGGCAGATTTCCTGTAGGAATCAGTTCCTCATTGACCTGGGTATAGCTACTTGCCTGGATTTCGAGTGTCTGGTTCAAATTTGTGCTGTCTCTTCCTGCCGACAAATTAAAATAGCTGTGATTGGTGAGGTTCACCGGAGTCGCTTTATCTGTTGTTGCATTATATTCAATTTTTAATGCATTATCCGGTGTCAACGTATAAACCACCATTGCATGCAAATTACCCGGGAATCCCTCTTCACCATCTCTGCTCGTGTATTCCAGCCTTAGGGAAATGGCACTGTCTCCAGGCAAGGACTTCGACTTCCAAACGACTTTGTCAAATCCCCTGAGGCCGCCATGAAGTGTATTGGCTCCATTGTTTGCCGCCAATTTGTACGTTTTGCCATCCAGGTTAAATTGCGCATGTGCGATCCTGTTACCATACCTGCCGATGAGCGCCCCAAAATAGGGATTGTTTTTCAGCAGGTAGCCAGATAAGGAGTCAAACCCAAGGACGATGTCGCCTGGCTGCCCTTGCCGGTCCGGCACCACCATGCTGGTAATGATCCCGCCATAATTCAGAATCTTTACAATCATCCCTGAGCTGTTTACCAGGGTATACTGGATCACTTCCTGATTGTCGACGGATCCAAAATGTTCTGCCGTTATGCCCTCCACATGGGAAGGCTGGGGCGCCCTCGGCCTGGTATAGGAGGCCTCCTCACAGGAAAAAATGAAAAACAATATGATTGCAAAGAGAATGCTTGCCAGATGGCAAGATTTCAGTGCCATCTGATTCCAGTTAATATCGCGGAATTTAATCATGAATCGGGATGTGAAATTACATCTTAAAATCAACCTTACAGAATTAGGGATGCCATGGTGGTTTTGCTGATGTTTTCTGGCTATTCATCCCATTTGAAATCCACAACTTAATTTCCATAGTTCAATTTGACATCTGTAATTCTTTGTGGAATCCAAACCTGCATCGCATCAGCCTGCCTGTTACACCAAACACAATAAGGGATGGCCTTCACTTTACGTTTGTCAGTTACTATGGATTGACCATCCGGCGCAATATGCAAGACGGGCAGATCCGCTTCAAGGGTGACGATTCCACCCAAAAGATCCTTTTCAAATTTGCTTTCAAAACGGGTGTTTTCCTGCATTAACATATTCCAAGCAGCACCGTGATTGTCTTCTGCTTCCACACAAAATACGATGGGGCCCTTTTGAATTGCAAGCTTCCCGTTATCTGCTTTCAATTCCTTTCTTGCAGCAACAAGCATCGGCTTCATTGGAAAATCGAAACTTAGTTGATCGCCTTTTTCCCATGCCCTCTTAAGTACTGCATAGCCCTTTTCAATAGTATATGGAATATCCTTTCCATTCAGGCGGATCCTGATATCGCTTTTCTCTGGCTGAATGAAATAATACAGGTCACCGGGGACGGCCTGTCCACGGACCCATCCCGGTATCCGGATATGAACAGCAAATGTTTTTTTTGATTCGGGGTCGAGTTTGATATTGACCTTTCCATCCCAGGGATACCCGGTCTCTTGTTCAATCCGGACTTTGTTTTCGTTAATGTCAGCCTCTCCAGAGCTGGATATGAAGAGGTTTACCCAAATCCCATCGCCAGACTGATTGTAAACATAATTTCCCAATGAAGCGACGAGTCTTGCAATATTGGCGGGACAGCAGGCCGTTCCAAACCATTCACTCCTTTCATACAGGCCTGGAGAGGCCAACGGATTACCATAGAAAAATTTGTCTCCGCTCAGCGATAATCCGTCCAGGGCAGCATTGTATAGAGTTCGCTCAAGGACATCTATGTATTTGCTTTCGCCAGTGAGCAGATTCATGCGCTGGTTCCATAAGACCATGCCCACTGATGCACATGTTTCACAATAGGCATCCAGGTTTGGAAGGTCGTAATCGTTGGTAAACCCTTCATTGTTCCCCGAAGATCCGATCCCCCCGGTGAGATACATGTTGCGATAAACAACATCTTCCCAGACTCTTTCCATCGCTTTTAGATAATCTTTATCTGCTGTCACAGCCGCTACATCTGCTGTGCCGGTGTACAGATACATTGCCCTGACTGCATGACCCTTTATCTGATCGGATTCTTTTACGGTTTTGTCATCCTGGTAGTACTCGTGGGATTTGGGATCTGTCCATGCGGGACTGTAACCATAGCCATGTCCTCTTTGCTCAAGATACCAGGCAGCTAATTTCAGGTAGCGGTCATTGTTGGTCAAATGATAGAGTTTCATCAGGGCCAGTTCAATTTCTTCGTGCCCACTCACCCAATGTTTATTTGAAAGCCTGAATGTAGAATCTATATGGTTGGCAACGCGGATAGAGACATCCAATAATTTTCTTTTTCCGGTCGTATTGTAGTAAGCTACGCCGGCTTCGATCAAATGCCCTGCGTTGTAGTCCTCATGTTTTTCTATGTCCGTCCACCTTTTACTCGGGTCCCTGAGTTGATAGTAAGTGTCCAGGTAACCATCTGGCTCCTGGGCAGCTGCAATTTTGTCGATCCATTCGTCAGCTTTCTTTTCCATTGCCGGATCGGGATGATTACGTAAAGAATAGGCGATGGCTTCGATTGCTTTGTATACATCTGAATCATCATAATAAATTCCTTCATGTTTCCCGTTCTTTGCAGCTGCCCGCTCAAAATTCCTAATCCTGGGTGTCTTGTATTCAGTGTAATTAATGCAAGCCTGCAAAGTGGCAGTAGATACCTTGTCCATCCGGGGCTTCCAAAAGGCATCATCAATCTTGACATTTGCATATCCAACGGGACGAATCCGCAGATTCAGATCCCCTGTTTGAGCATCGATTTGAACGGGCGCGACAAATAAGCCCATGGCAGTAGTTATATAAACGAAAGTTTTCATGTCCCTATGGTTTGATTTTCATTTTGATCATAGTGAATGAATGGGCAGGGAAGGAATAAGTGAACTGATCCCCCCCAATAGAAATCTTTTTGCTTGCTGTTTTGACCTTCTGTTCAGTCAAAGAATTTTCGTCGGATATATTGTTTGAATTAATAAAAAATACCTCCGCTTCTGTACCGAGTTTTCCTGTCTGGTTAATAATTGTCGTTTCAAAAGGTTTGTCCTGATTCCGGTTGACCACATTAATAATCAGATCCCCTGTTTTTGCATCATAAACGGATGAAACATCCAGATAAGGAATCTGTCTGAAATCACCGGCGTCATAGGTTGGGCATTGAACCAGCGTTTGCAGCGACTGTCCATAACAGTGAGTAGCAAAGAGCTGAAGGGGGTAGTAAATGGTTTGCAGCCAAAGTTTGTCTGAAGTGATCATCATCGGTGCGATCACGTTCACCAGCTGGGCCATATTGGCCATCTTCACAATATTTGCGTGTCGCAAAAAAGTGTTCAGATACATCGCCACCACCAACACATCCTGCATATTGTAGTGCTCTTCCAGTTTTTGGTTATTGAAAGCGCGGTACCAGACGTTGTATTCATCAAAAGCAATATAAATAGGCTTTTTCACCTTGTATTGCATTCTTACCTGGTTGATCTGGGCTTCGGTCGTATTGATGATTTCCTCCACTCGGGTATTGAGTGCCATAAATTTGTAATGATCCTTTTCGTAGTTCCCTGCATAGTGATGAAGTGAAATATAATCGATATGGTCTCTGAGTGTAGTGAGCACGGTCTTATTCCATTGCACCCAGTCTGCGCCGTAATTGCTCGAACCAGATGCTATGAGCCGAATGCTGTCATCTGACCATTTCATCAGTTTGGCTGCTTCCAGCGCAAACTGGCTATATTCTTCTGCGTTACGATGTCCCATTTGCCAGGGACCATCAATCTCATTGCCAAGTCCCCAGTATTTGACATGATATGGCTCAGGATGCCCATTCCTGGCCCTTAGGTCGGCATAGTAGAGCCCGGTTTTTGAATTGCAATATTCAACCCAGTTTCTTGCCTCATCCCAACTGCCAGTGCCAAGGTTTACGCAGATGTATGGCTCAACACCCAGGACAGAAGAGAATTTTAGAAAATCGTCCGTTCCAAACTGGTTGGTTTCTGTATCGCCCCAGGCAAGATCTTTTCGCTTAGGCCGGTTTTCTCTTGGACCAACTCCATCCAGCCAGTGATATCCTGATGCAAAATTTCCTCCGGGCCAGCGAATGATACTCACACCAAGGTTTTTCGCTGCGCCGATCACATCTTCACGAAATCCATCGGCATCTGCCTGCGGGGAACCCGGTTCGAAGATCCCTCCATAAATGCAACGCCCGAGATGTTCAGTAAAATTTCCATATAATAGCTTGTCTACCTCGCCAATTTTTCTGTCAATGTCAATCTTTATCCTGGCTTGCTGATTTTGCGCCTGAGTAGATGATTGAAAGATCAAAACAAAAAAGATCGAAAAGAATAATTTTTGCATGAAAAAGATTTAAAATTCTTAAGACAGTCGAAATGTTCACCGGTCATTCCTCTTCCCGCGCAGATTTTTGTAATTAAATATATCCATTTTAGATCACCTGAAATCCATAAGCATATGGGTCGTCTTCCGGATCTATGTAGATCGTATTATAACCATAGACTTTAGCCCAACCTTCAATACTTGGAATAATCGCCTCTTTGCCGGAAACCTGAGTAATTTTTTCTATCCTTCCGGTGAAAGTAGACCCAATAATGCTCTCATGAATAAATGGCTCCCCAATTTTCAACCTGCCTTTTGCATACCATTGAGCCATACGTGCTGAGGTTCCTGTGCCACAGGGAGAGCGATCAATGGCTTTCTCGCCATAAAAGACAGCATTTCTTGCTGTTGAGTTTGGGTTCATAACCTCCCCTGTCCATAAAATATGAGAGCAGCCGGAAATTGTTGGATCTTCAGGATGAATGAACTTAAATTCCTGATTGATGAGTGAACGCAGGTTTCTTGACCAACTCACCAATTGGTCTGCGCTTAGCTTCCCGATTCCTTTGAAATTCTCCTGAGGGTCAATGATAGCATAGAAATTTCCGCCATAGGCTACATCGAATTGCAATCGCCCAACACCGGGCAATTCAATTTCCAAGCCCTCTGCTTCAAGGAATGATGCGACATTGGTGAGCCTGACACTCACTATTTTTATGCGGCCCTTATTCATGCTTTCGGAAAAATTGATTTTGACCAGACCGGCAGGGGTTTCAAGTCTGAGTACGCCGGGCGTTCTTGGTTTTATCAATTCTTCCTCGATGGCAATTGTAACAGTTCCAATCATACCATGACCGCACATAGGTAAGCAACCACTCGTTTCAATGAAAAGGACTGCGGCATCATTGGTGGGGTCGTGCGGAGGATAGAGAATGCTTCCACTCATCATGTCATGGCCCCGCGGTTCAAACATCAACCCTTTCCTGATCCAGTCAAAGTCTTTCATGAAATGTTGTCGTTTCTCACTCATATTCCTTCCCTCCAACGCGGGCCCGCCTTCAGCTACAAGTCTGACCGGGTTGCCACAAGTATGCGCATCAATACAAAAAAAACGATGCCCTTTTTTTGCGTCGCGAACAAAATCTTCTTTCTGATATTTTATAGGTCTGACTGCCATCCTTCCATTTGTTTCATATTGGCAATGTTGGTCAATACGATTCCAAAACTAATTTTTTTGGCGGATCTGAGGTAAATTGAAATTTCTAAACAGTTCGTATTCTCACCAAATTGCTCCTTCGGAGAAAATACATTTTTTTCTTAACCGATAGCGAATTATTTTACAAGGCATTGTATTATTTAATAGCAGGATCATATGAAAAGAAGAAATTTTTTGCAATTGTCGGCATATGCGGGTCTGGCGCTCGGCATCCCCTTCCTCCCCGGATGCAAAGGCAGTCCGGCCAATATGGCCATTATTGAAGCGCCCTTTCTTTCTCATATTTTCGATAAGAAGACTATCATGGAAACAGGTAAAGATTATATCAGGCAATTTCCAAAAGAGACCACCAAGGGAATACTGGAAGAGCAACTTTTGGCAAACAGTCCGATCAGCCCTTCTACGCCGGCAACTGATGTGCACAGCTATTTTGACAAAAAGACAGTAGAAGATTTTGACCATAACAATACAGTTGTTGTAGATGGCTGGGTACTTTCCCAAACCGAGGCAAAACAATGCGCTTTATTTGAACTGGTACATGAATAAGCTGTGGAAACCGGTGAGATATTTACGCATATGCCTAACAGGTAGTAAAATAAAAGAAATCGATTCAAGAAAATGGCCCAAAGAAACCCAGAATAGAATTTCATTAAACGCAAAGCTTTAAAATTTTTAATATGCATACGGATGCGAGATATATGGAAAATGGTTCTGTGATTGAAGGCGACCTTTGCATCGTCGGTGCAGGTGCTGCGGGAATTAGTGTGGCAATGGAATGGGCGAAGACAAACCACAAAGTGATCTTACTCGAAGGCGGAGGTTTTGAATATGATGAAAAAGTGCAGGAATTGTATGCAGGGAAACTGACTGGTCAACCCTATTTCCCATTGAAAGCCATCCGCCTTCATTATTTCGGAGGAACTACCGGACACTGGGCCGGATTTTGCTCTCCAATGGATGAAATTGATTTTAAGAAGAGAGATTGGGTGCCCCATAGTGGCTGGCCGATCAATCGGAAAGACCTGGATCCTTATTATACAAGAGCAAATCCGATCCTTGACCTTGGACCTGATGAATGGAGTGCATCCTATTGGTTGAAACAAAATCCGGAATTCAAATCCCTTCCTATTAATGAGAAAATACTTTGGAACAAGATGTGGCAGTTCAGTCCGCCAACCAGGTTTGGGCAGAAATACAGGGAACCCATCGTCAAATCAAAAAATATTCACCTCTATACCTATGCGAATGCTACAGAAATCAGAACAAATGATCCTGTTTCTACGGTGACCGAGGTGATTGTAAAGAACTATGCAGGAAAAGAGCATAAAGTCCGGGCAAAATATTTTGTGATTGCTTGTTGTTCGGTTCAAAATGCCCGCTTATTGCTTGCTTCAAACCGCCAGGCTCCCCATGGACTCGGCAACGACAATGACCTGGTTGGCCGTTATTTCATGGAGCACCTCGAAATGAAGTCTGCCGAATTCTGGTTGAAAGATCCGGATAAGTTGAGCTTCTATATGTGGGGATGGGGAGGACATCCCAGGGCGGAGATCGCCGTTTCCGAAGAACAACAGACCATGCACAAGATCCTAAATGGAACCGCTGCCTTTGTGCCACTCAAACAGGGAAGGCAAATGCCCGCATTCATCGATTTATATAAAAACGATAAGGATAAGACCAATCTAAATATGTTGAGTGATACTGCTAAGAAAGTGGAAGTTTCTGAAGCAATGAAGGATCTCGCTTACGTGCTTCATACGAGAATTGAGCAGTCGCCCAACCCTAACAGCCGGGTAACTATTGATACAGAAAAAGATTCGCTGGGTATGCCCCGGGCAGGACTTCATTGGGAATTGACTCCACTGGAAAAAAGAAGCATGCGGAAACTATATGAAATCCTGGGTCAGGAGATGGGAAGAGCCTCGAAAGGAAGAATCAGACTGATGGAATATCTCAGGAAGGAGGAAGATATTTCCTGGCCTGCTTCAACGGGCGGTGGATGGCATCATATGGGCACTACCCGCATGAGCGACGATCCAAAACAAGGTGTCGTAAACGCGCAATGCCAGATATTCGGCATTCAAAATTTATTCATGGCAGGCTCTTCTTGTTTCGTTACTGCAGCAGCTCCGAATCCTACGCTGACCCTGGTTGCGCTCACCCTGAGATTGTCTGATCATATCAAAGCAAGAATGGCAGGGAAAGCATGAGGTCTCAGATACTGGCTTTGGTTAAGGTGTTATTGACCGTTCTCCAGATTCCAAGCGGATTGGCATTCTGCAGTTCTTCCGGAAGTAGATTATCGGGCCAGTTTTGAAAACAGATCGGTCTCGCGAACCTTTTTATTCCATCTGCACCAACCGAAGTAAAACGGCTATCTGTTGTCGCGGGAAATGGACCGCCGTGCTGCATGCTCAGGCTCACTTCGACGCCTGTAGGCACTCCATTATATATCAGTCTTCCACAAATGTTCTTGATCGCTTCCACCAGGTCTTCATTTTTTCGGATATCCGTTTCCGTTGCCATCAGGGTAGAAGTGAGTTGACCTTCCATCCGCTTCGCGATCTCCAGCATTTCCGTGCTATCTCTGCAACGAATGACAAGGGAATAGGGCCCGAAAACCTCCTGGTGCAAAACAGGGTTGTTCAAAAATGCCTGGCCCGATGCCAAAGCAATGGTGGGAACGCCTTCATTTTCTCTGGCATCGATTTCTGAAACAGCTACCGTTTCCACTTCCTGCTGCCCGAGGGCAAGCTTTCTTTTTTCTATAAAACTTTTTGCAATGCCTGGATGAAGCATGGAGCCCGGGGCAATTTTCTTAATCGCCTGGCCAAGGCTTTCCACAAATTTATCCAGCTCGGGGCCCTTCACTCCGATGACCAGACCTGGATTCGTGCAGAACTGACCCACGCTAAGTGTAATCGACCCTGCATATAAATTGGCTATTTCTGCTTCAGCGCCATTCAGCTTATCGGGTAATATGAAAACAGGATTTATACTTCCCATTTCTGCAAATACAGGAATGGGCTCCTTGCGCTGGTTTGCCAAATCGAAAAGTGCTTTACCACCGATAAATGAGCCGGTGAACCCAACTGCTTTCACCATCGGATGGGTCACCAAATGTTTCCCGGCCTCAAACCCTTCGCCATGCACATGACTGAAAATGGCCTTTGGCAAATGGCAGATCTCTAAAGCCTCAAAAATTGCTGCAGCGACAGCATCAGAAGTTTCCGGATGTGCCGGATGTGCTTTTACAATGGCGGGACAGCCGGCTGCCCATGCGCAGGCAGTATCACCTCCCGCAGTGGAATATGCAAATGGGAAATTGCTGGCGCCAAAAACCACCACAGGTCCCAGGCCCATCAGGGTCTTGCGCGTATCTGGTTTTGGAATCGCCCGCGAAGGATCGGCCTGATCGATCCTGGCCTCAAGCCATTCCCCTCTTTCACAAGCGTCTGCATAATTATTCAATTGAAAGACCGTCCTATTTTTTTCACCACGTAGTCGTGCATCCGGCAGATTGGTCTCGGACATGGCGATTCGCACCAACTCATCTCCTATTAAATCAATTTGTACAGCGACTGTCCTCATGAAAGCTGCTCTTTGTTTTAGAGTCAATTTCCTGAACATGTGATAAGCATGCCAGGCATCTTTGACAAGCTGGTCAATTTCCTGCATACTCAACCCTTTTTTCATCTTGAATTATTTAGTCTTGAAGAAATTGTATAACGTTTTTGCATACCCGATATTATAAGGAAGCAGGGGCCTTAAAGGCAAAGGCAGCATCATCAAGGACCAGTACCCAGTCGTTCATAAAACCAAGGGATGGGGGTGTAAATGAGAGTGCTTCTTTTTTATTCAGCAAGCCGATGGATTTTGCTTTCCCATCCCGGGGATTAAACCACCAGGCTTTTAATTTTGCACTTTTTGCAAAATTAGCACGAATAGTAATTTTCTTTCCATAAGGCAAATAGATCATGGCATAGCTTCCGTCAGATGAGCGCATGGCGGATATATATTCTCCCTTTTCACCCTGACCTTCGAGGATGAGCTGCTGGTCAGCCATTCGCGTAAGTTCCGGCCTGGATTCAATCAGTCTTCTCAAATAGCCTACCTGGAAAGCGCCGGGCCTGTTTATCGCATCTGTCCAATAGCAGTCGGCATGATTTACTTTAACTTCCCTCGCGGACCAAAACTGCCAAACAGAATGGTGTCCATAGGTTACTCCACAAGCTCCGGCAAAAACCGACCGATAAGTTTGTTTTCTCACATCGTATTCATTAAAATATCCGTTGGCAGAATCCCATTTGGGCCAGGGATTCACGGGATGATCCTCATAGTTAGGTTCTGCATCCAGGGTTGGTTTGGTAGGTATCAGGTTCCAGTCTCTCGCAATCCATTCCCATACGGGCACATCATGGCCACTGCCATGCCCGGATTGCATGGTATTTAGAGAAAGCCAGCTTTCATTGTGAATATAAGTTGAAGTGGTATTGGAACCGCCAGAAGTATGATAAGTAAAAATGGCCTTATGATTTGTGCCATCCTGAATTCCCTTCGCCATGGCAGACCAGATCGGTCGCCAATCGGAACTGTCTTTCATGGGAGGCCTATCTCCTCCGAGGATCCAGATAATATTTGGAAAATCTGCAAATCGTTTGCCAAGGAAGTATCCATAACGATATGCATTTTGCAAATTGAATATTACAGGTCCCTCTCCCCACATCAGTGTCACTTTATCGCCCCAGGTAGGCAGCAAGCCAATGACCAGGTTTTTCTGCATGGCCATGCTGAGCACATCATCAACCCATTTAAAATATTTTTCATTTGGCCGATCCGGATCAGATCCGATGAGAGGAACCTGGCCATATTGATCCGGTTTCTTCAATCCATTAAATTCAGCGAGAACAACCGCCTGAATCACGGTGAATCCTTTGCGGCGGCGATTTTCAAAATACCTTTCAACCTCTTCTTTCTTTAAGCGGTGAAACAATTCCCATCCTGTATCACCCAGCCAGAAAAAGGGAGTGCCATCTTCGTATATTAAAAAATGCCCATTGTCAGAAACCTTTATGCGGCCATGTTGCCATTTTTGCTGCGCCTGCATGGAGGTGTAAGAAATCAAAATACAAAACAGACCTATGGACCATTTAAGCATCTTGAAAGACTTTTTTCAGGTTAAGATAGTCTGGCAATGCCGGTCTGGATTGAATCCCTTTCCGGATCACTTCAGCAATCCGGTCTCTTTCGCTGCCCTCCAATCGCAATCTGGGTGCCCTTACATATTCTGTGGATAAACCGGTACTTGTTGCAGCAAGCTTAATGTATTGCACTAATTTCGGATGAATGTCCAGTTCAAGGAGCGGAAGAAACCATGCCTGAATTTTTCTTGCTTCCGCAATTTTTCCTGCTTTTATGAGATAATAAATGGCCATCGTCTCTGCAGGAAAAGCATTCACCAGGCCGGCCACCCAGCCATCGGCGCCCATCAATAGCTCTTCCATGGCAATCGTGTCCACTCCGCATAGGATTTTATACCTCTCTCCAAATCGGTTAAGCATCCGCGTGAGATTCGCCGTGTCACGCGTTGATTCCTTGACTGCAACTATATTCGGGCAAATGGTGAGCTCTTCAAACATATCCGGACTCACTTCAATCTTATAATCGACCGGATTGTTGTATATCATGATGGGAAGGCTCGTTGACCTGGCGACAGAAATAAAATGCGCCACCGTTTCCCGGTCATCTGATTTATACCGCATGGGTGGCAGAAGCATCAGCCCATTGGCACCCCATTTTTCGGCAAGTTCGCACTGTAGAATAGCCTCCCTGGTGGAGCCTTCAGCTACATTGAGAATGACCGGAATCCTGTTTTCGGTTATCGAAAGAGCGGCTTCAACCAATGATTTCTTCTCTTCTGTAAGCAAAGTACTCGCTTCTCCGAGTGATCCGCCAATAACAATACCATGAACTCCCGCCTTGCATTGGGCCCGGAGATTGAGTTCAAAAAATTTCAGGTCCAGGCGATCGTCGGCAAGAAATGGTGTTATGATTGCAGGAAACACACCCTTCCATTCAAATACCATGAGGAATCTTTTACCAAATGTATTGATCGGAATTCAGTATTCGGTTCGGACCAGCGAAAATTTTTGAAGAGGGAATGATCGGTTATGGAGGGTTTGCCTGACAGGAATTATCGGCTACTTTGCCGGTTCGCCTTCGAGATCATAGTCATAAGCACGGATCATTTTTACCTGAATAAAATCGCCGATGGTTAATTTTTTTTCTGAGTGAATGATCACTTCATTGTCTACTTCAACTGAATCAAATTCGGTCCGGCCAATCCATCGGCCGGCTTCTTTTTTATCAATTATCATTTTGAATACTTTGCCCACTTTTTCCAGGTTTTTCTCATAAGATATTTCCTGTTGCAGTTCCATGATTTCCTGCGCCCTGCTTTCTTTTTCATCCGCGGGCACATCATCAATAAGGTCATGGGCAGAAGTCCCTTCCTCATGCGAGTAGGTAAAGATGCCAACCCGGTCAAACCGGTGCATTTGCAAAAAGGATTTTAATTCTTCCACATCATCCCGTGTTTCCCCGGGAAAGCCGGCAATTAACGTTGTACGCAAACAAATCCCTGGAATCTTCTCACGGATGGCTTGAATCAGATCATTCCATTTCTTCTCTGGTGATCTGGCGGTTCATTGCTTTGAGCATGTTATTAGCTGCATGTTGCAAAGGCATATCCAGGTAATTGCAAATATTGTCCCTGGCTTTCATCACATCCAGGATCTCCAACGGAAATTTTGAAGGATATGCATAATGCAGACGGATCCATTCCAGTCCTTTTACATCTGCCAGACGATGCAGCAATTCTGGCAGCATTCTTTTTTTATAAATATCAAGCCCATAATAAGTGAGTTCCTGTGCGATCAGCATGATTTCTTTAACACCCATCCGCACAAGGCGTTCCGCTTCTCTGACCAATTCTTCTATTGGTCTGCTCACATGTTGGCCACGCATTAATGGAATCGCGCAAAATGAACAGGTCCGGTTGCAGCCTTCGGCAATCTTCAGGTATGCATAATGTTTAGGTGTAGAAAGCAGCCTTTCTCCAATCAGTTCTGATTTATAATCTGCTTCAAATTGCTTGAGCAAAAACGGCAGTTCCATCGTGCCAAACCAGGCATCCACTTCAGGAATTTCTCTTTCAAGGTCTTCCTGTAGCGTTGGCTCAGGCAACCGGTCACATACACTTTATCGAGCCTGCCTTTTTTTTTCAGTTCAACCTGTTCAATAATTGTATTAACAGATTCTTCCTTGGCTTTTTCTATAAATCCGCAGGTATTTACGACGACAATATTGTGGTCTTTTTTTTTATTTTCGTGCACCACATCAATTTCATTGGCAAGTAATTGGCCGCTCAGCACTTCACTATCCACCATATTCTTGCTGCAACCCAGCGTGATGATATTTACTTTATCTTTCTTTAATGTTTTTGTCTTCATGCGCGGAAATTAGTTTCGCTCGAGGCTGAAAAGACTGTCCACAAATTCATGCTTATCAAAAATAAGCAGGTCGTCCATCTTTTCACCCAAACCGATATATTTCACAGGTATTTTGAATTGGTTGGCAATGGCCAGGACTACCCCGCCCTTCGCCGTTCCATCCAATTTGGTAATTGCCAATGAACTGACTTCGGTAGCAGCAGTAAACTGTCTCGCCTGCTCGATGGCATTTTGTCCGGTTGAACCGTCCAGTACCAATAGTACTTCATGGGGCGCTTCCGGTAATATTTTCTTAATGACTCTTTTGATCTTGCCCAGTTCTTCCATCAGGTGGGCTTTGTTATGCAACCTTCCTGCTGTATCAATGATCACCACGTCGGTATTTCTTGCCATTGCGCTTTGAATGGTATCAAAAGCGACTGCCCCTGGATCGGACCCCATGGACTGCTTGACAATAGGCACGCCTACGCGTTCACTCCAGATCGTTAGCTGGTCAACCGCAGCAGCTCGAAATGTATCAGCAGCCCCAAGCAGGACAGATTTTCCGGCATTCTTGAAATGATAGGCCAGTTTCCCGATGGTAGTGGTTTTGCCGACGCCGTTTACGCCGACCACGAGAATCACATAGGGTTTTGTATTGCTGTCAAAGTCAAAATATTTGTGTGTCTGGTCTATGCCATCGACCAGGATGGATTCAATTTCCTGCTGCAGGATAGAATTCAATTCAGCCGTGCTCAGGTATTTGTCTTTTGCCACGCTTTTTTCAATCCGCTGAATGATCTGAACTGTTGTATCAATTCCTACATCTGCGGATACCAGGGCTTCTTCCAGTTGATCCAGTACCTCTTCATCTACCGTAGATTTTCCGGCAATGGACTTTGTAATCCTGGCAAGGAACCCTTCTTTGGTCTTTTGAAGACCCTTGTCCAGGCTCTCTTTTTCTTTTTTTCCAAAAATCTTATCAAATAAGCCCATATTCAAATTTTGTTGCGAAGGTAGAACTTAGCCATTTCGGCAAGCCTCCCAATGTGCGATTCAGTTATGTCTTACAGCATGCCTGCATACTTGATTCGAATTGAATGGTTGACCCAAAAGCAAAAGCTGCCCATGGGAGCAGCTTTATTCCTTACTTACCCGAAGTAATTATTTCTGAGCCAGAAACTGCTTGATTTTTTCCTTGTGTACAATGGATTCTTTAAATGTGTATGCCCCCGTCTTGGGACTGCGCACAGCGCGGATCACTTTTGTCCAGTTCTTGGCTTCTGCGGCTGCTTTTGCATCCTTGGATTTGATCGCCGTCTTAGCTTGCTTTGCCATAGCTATAAATGATTTACTTGATTTCTTTATGAACCGTCATCTTTTTCAGGATGGGATTGAATTTTTTCAACTCCAGGCGTTCAGGAGTATTTTTCTTGTTTTTGGTAGAAATATACCGGCTGGTACCCGGCTTACCGCTTGTCTTATGTTCTGTGCATTCCAGAATTACCTGGACCCTGTTGCCTTTCTTTGCCATGATCTTCGATTTTAGATTTTTTCGCCGTTGGCTCTCAATTCTTTGACGACATTGTACAGGCCCCTCTTGTTAATGGTGCGGATGCCTTCGGAGGATACTTTTAGAGTAACCCATTTGTCTTCTTCCGGAAGGAAAAAGCGTTTCTTTTGCAAATTGGGCAGAAACCTGCGCTTAGTCTTTATGTTTGAATGAGAAACACTGTGCCCCGAAATCGGCTTTTTCCCCGTAACCTGACATACTCTGGCCATGACTTGTCGAAATTTTGGACGGCAAAGGTCGTAAAATCAATTTGATTAGCAAAAGAAATGAGCGTTTTTTTGTCTAAGTTTTTTACGGTATATTCTCCTTTTGGTCAGACTACTTTGGTCTGACCATATTGGTCAGACCAATCTAATCAGACCATTTCTTACGGGCCAATTAATAATTAGTTAATTTACCTTCCCTTTTCCTTTGGCTATTTTGCAAAGAAAGGCCAATGTTAACTATGAAGCGTCGAACTATAGCACGGGATATCAGTTGGTTATCTTTTAATGCCAGGGTCCTGCAGGAAGCTGCCGATCCAACCGTGCCACTTCGTGAACGGATCCGTTTCCTCGGGATTTTTTCAAATAATTTGGATGAGTTTTTCAGGGTAAGGGTGGCTACCCTAAACCGAATGATGGAGCTTCAGGGAAAGAAGAAGATCAACATGCATCTTGAGCTTGAGCCAGCAAAGATCCTTGAACAAATCCAGGTTGTGGTTCTTGAGCAACAAAATGAGTTTGCCAAAATCTGGGATGAATTAAAAGGAGAACTTGAAAAAGAAAGCATCTTCCTTGTCAACGAAAAGCAGCTCAATAAAGACCAACAAAAATTTGTTCAAACTCATTTTGAGGAAGAGATTAGGTCCAACATTATTCCCCTGATGGTGGAAAGTATTCCAGAGTTCCCTTACCTGAGGGATAAATCGATCTATCTGGCAGTAGCGCTTTCAAAACGTGATGGTTCATTAAAAAAGAAATACGCACTGATCGAAATTCCAAGCAGGGTTTTCGGAAGATTTGTCCTTCTTCCTTCGCCCGATCCCGGCCAGCGTCATATCATCCTGTTGGAGGACCTGGTACGGTACAATCTCAGGAGTATTTTTTCCTATTTCGGATACGACAAATATGATTCCTGGATTTTCAAACTGACAAGGGACGCTGAAATAGATATTGACGAAGACGTGTCAACTACATTGATTCAGAAAATTGAGAAGGGAGTCAAAAATCGCCGCAAAGGCAAACCAGTCCGTTTTGTCTATGACAAAGAAATGGATGAGGGCCTGCGTGATTTCCTGGTCAAGCAGCTCAACCTAAAAAAGAGCAACCTGATCCCGGGCGGAAGGATCCATAATTTCAGGCATTTCATCGATTTCCCTGATGTTTTTCCAAAGAAGGGTGCGCGAAAGAAGCCTTTCATGCATCCTCTTCTCAACAAGACGACTCGTGTGACTGATATCATTCTGGAGCAGGACATCATGCTGCATTTTCCATATCATTCCTTTAATCCCGTCATTGACCTGCTGCGGGAGGCTGCCATTGATCCCAATGTAACCGAAATCAAGATCACCTGCTACCGGATCGCATCCAATTCAAAAGTAATCAATGCCCTGATTAATGCAGTACGTAACGGCAAGCGTGTAACGGTCATGCTTGAACTAAGGGCAAGATTTGAAGAAGAAGCAAACCTGGAATGGAAAGAAAGACTGGAAGAAGAAGGGGTCAGAGTGATGAGTATTATCCCGAACATGAAAGTGCATGCCAAAATTTGCATGATCAAGAAAAGAGTAAACAACCGTACAATCCATTATGGATTTGTAAGTACCGGCAATCTGAATGAAAGAACAGCCATGCTTTATGGTGACCATTGCCTGCTGACTTCGAACAGAAATATAATGGCCGATGTTAACCGGCTATTTACCTACCTGGAAAAATGGAAAGATGGCGCTACACATCCTGAAGGGATGCAAGACCCTGATCCCATGCCCGACTGTTTTGAGGAGAGAACTCTTCAAAATGATCAGCCCGTGAAATTAAGAATGGCAAAAATAGAAAGCCCGCAGCCATTACCCTGAAAATGAATTCTCTTTCCGATGAAGAACTAATCGAAGGATTATACCTTGCAGCAAAGTATGGCGTAAGGATAAAGCTTATAGTGCGTGGGATATGCTGCATGTTCACGGAGAACAAGAAATTCAAGCATCCTGTAACAGCCATCAGTATTATTGATGAATACCTGGAACATGCCAGGGTGTTCATATTTCACAACGGAGGCAACGAGAAAGTTTATATATCTTCGGCCGACTGGATGGTTAGAAACCTTGATCACCGTGTGGAAGCGACCTGTCCTGTACTGGACGATCAGATCAAGAAAGAATTAAAAGACATTCTTGATATTCAGTTAGCTGATAATGTCAAAGCCCGCTGGCTGGATAACGACCTGAGCAATCAGTACAAAAGGGAACGATCAAAAAAGAAGGTTCGTTCTCAAATTGAAATTTACAATTACCTCCATCAAAAAAACATTAAGAATACGGAAACAATTCTTCTGCCGGTTCCGGACTTGAACCCTGACCTTGTTTCTGTTATCTGAAAAACCGGAATGCATACATGCGACTGGCAGCAATAGACATCGGTAGCAATGCAGCACGTTTGCTGATTTCAGACGCAGTACTGGTCAACGGCAAACCTGAATTCAATAAATTGAACCTGGTGCGAGTTCCCCTCCGATTGGGGTTTGATGTTTTTGAACAGAAAATGATTTCTCCCGAAAAAGAACTCATGATTCTGAATACCGTCAAGGCATATAAGTTCCTGATGGATGCGCACGGTGTGGATTATCTTAAAGCGGCCGCCACTTCGGCTATGCGTGATGCATTGAATGGAAGAGCGATTATTGAACAGGTCAGAATGGAAACAGGGATTGAAATCGAGATCATCAGCGGCGGCCAGGAAGCCTCCTTTATATATGAAAATCATATTGCTGAAAATCTCGACAAGTCTCATTCCTACTTATACATTGATGTAGGAGGGGGTAGCACCGAACTAACATTTTTCGCCGATACCAAATTGATCTTTAAAGAATCTTTCAATATCGGAACGATTCGACTTTTGAAAAACCAGGTCGTGGAAAGTCAATGGGAAGTGATGAAGGATTTTATCAAGCGGGAAACCAAGGGCCATGATAATGACCTGATCGCTATCGGCTCAGGGGGAAATATCAATAAGATCTTTTCTGTTTCCAAAAGAAAAGATGGCAAGCCATTGTCGCTCGAATTGCTCAAAGACTATTACAAGGAGTTCAGCAATTTTTCCGTTGAAGAAAGAATCAGACTGTATAAATTCAGAGAAGACCGGGCTGACGTGATTGTTCCGGCCTTGCTGATATACATAAACGTTATGCGCTGGGCGAACACTGAAGAAATCTATGTACCCAAGATCGGGCTTGCTGATGGACTGATCCAGCACTTGTACGAGGAACTCAGACTGAAAGGTATCCTGGCGCCTGGAACAAACTGATTTGTTTATAAGTTCAGGCAGATTTCCAGCGATAAATTTTACATTGCATTTTATAATCCAAAAACTTCACATGGCGCCCGGACCAGAAGTAAAAAAAATTACGACAAATACGCTTCAAAAGATGAAGGCCAATGGAGAGAAGATTTCCATGATCACGGCCTATGATTATTCTTTTGCACGTCTCTTTGATGCCGCTGGAATTGATGTCATCCTGGTCGGAGATTCTGCTTCGAATGTCATGGCTGGCCACGAAACTACCCTACCTATCACCCTGGACCAGATGATCTACCATGCGGCTTCTGTCGTCAGGGCAATCAACCGATGTCTTGTGGTTGTGGATCTGCCCTTTGGTTCATATCAGTCCAATCCCAAAGAAGCCCTAATCTCCACGTTCCGCATAATGAAAGAAACCGGGGCACATTCAGTTAAACTTGAGGGAGGCGAAGAAGTCCTGGAGCCAGTCAAAAGAATCATCGCGGCCGGTGTTCCGGTGATGGGGCATCTGGGCCTTACTCCCCAATCGATTTATAAATTTGGAACCTATACGGTGCGCGCAAAAGAAGAAGAGGAAGCAGAAAAATTGAAGAAGGATGCCAAATTGCTCGAAGAAGCAGGCTGCTTTGCCATTGTGCTTGAAAAAATTCCGGCCAAGCTGGCAAAAGAAGTGAGTGAAAGTTTACATATTCCGACGATTGGCATCGGGGCCGGCAGGGATTGTGACGGACAGGTGCTTGTCATGCATGATATGTTAGGAATCAATACAGAATTCAAACCCCGCTTTCTGCGCCAATACCTCAAGCTGCACGAAAAAATCACGAAAGCCATCCAGCAATATATCCACGACGTGAAATCCCGGGACTTTCCGAATGAAAAGGAACAGTACTAATTTTTTTGGTTATAGGTTTCCGTAACTATTATTTCCTTACCCGCAGGTCTGCATTCAGGATATCATACAACACCAGGGACTGGTCTGCATATTTTAGCTTAAAATATAGCGTCCTGCAATCCGTTTCTTCAGAAATATTCTCCACCACTTCCAACTGGTCATAAAAGAAATCCTTCAGGTGTTTCTTTTCTTTTTCTATCGCAGCTTTGGCGGCATGGAAATCTGAAGAAAAATCGTCGTATTTGGATTTTTCCGCGAAGACGGCCACATGCTTATGATCGTAGTTGGATGATTTGAGGTCCAGCACCTGGCATGAACATATCTTCCGCTCTTTCCTGAGATGGTCTTTAGAGAGATTTAATTTTGCAGCCTTCACGATGGCTTTATGCAGAAATGCAGAGCCGAGTATTGAAACGGGACGGCTGGCGTGGTCATTGGCATTAACCCATTGAGACAAAAAAATCAGGGCTATGGTAAATAGAGTAAAAATCTTGCGATGCATAATAGGGTAAGATCAAGTGAACAATAGGTCGTTTTTCGGAGGAATGCTTGAACCTGATTGATATTGATTTTAGCTATGCAGTATGATAAATAAAAAAACCTGCAGTAACAGGTTATTCAGGGGGATAGGGGACGATAGGAAACACAAAGAATGCAATTTTTATCGACTTTTCATAACTTTTGTATAACAAAATTATTGATGGCTGGCAGACTGTCTTTTTATTGTCAATTTTCATTGATTTTCATTCAATTCTATAGAATAAGCAGCTCTTATCTCCATAAAATGTCTTTAATAATTAAATTACAGTCTTATTAAAACTAACCGATATGAGAAAGCTCCTTTTCATATTTTCCTTTTTAACATGTGCATACCTGGTACAAGCTCAAAAGACCATTACAGGGATTATTAAAGATTCAAGAAATGGCCAACCCCTTCCAGGCGTCTCTGTTAAATTAAAAGGGACAAAATCCGGCACAGTAACATCGACCAATGGCGCATTCAGAATCACTGCGAATCCCGGAGATGTTTTGGAATTTACGATGATCGGTTATAAGTCGCATGAAGTAACAATAGGTAGCAGCTCCGATGTTTCACTGAGCCTTGAACCGGGTGGTGCGGAATTGGCGGAAATTGTTTTTGTTGGATCCAGGACTCCCGGCAGGGCGAGATTGGAAACCCCCGTTCCCGTCGATGTCATTCGCGTCAACCAAGTCGGACTTCCCACAGCCAAAATGGATCTGACATCCGTGTTGAATTTTGCAGCACCTTCATTCAATTACAATAAACAAAGTGGGGCGGATGGAGCGGATCATATTGACCTGGGGACGCTGCGCGGACTTGGACCCGACCAGACCCTGGTCCTGATCAATGGGAAAAGAAGACATCAAACAGCGTTTGTTACTTTGTTTGGCACAAGGGGAAGAGGAAATTCCGGTGCTGACCTGGATGCATTTCCCGAATCTTCAGTAGACCGCCTGGAAATTCTTCGTGATGGCGCCTCGGCACAATATGGTTCAGACGCCATCGCCGGTGTCATCAATATTATTCTTAAAAAAAATGTGAATCATCTCTCCGCCAATGTGGGTTGGAGCGGATATTATGACAATGAATTCAATACCCGGAAATTTAATGGAGGGAACCAATATTATTCAGGAGGAGCCATTGATGGCAATACGTTGGCCGTATCATTAAACGATGGATTCAATATTGGGAAAAACGGAGGTTATATCAATATATCGCTCGATTTCAGGACCCTGGGAAAAACTTACAGGCAGGTAGATACGGCCAATTGGGAATCAAACAAGAATGCAACTCCCTATCTAAACACGAGCCGGAGGGCTTTTGGTGACGGGTCGCTGACTACCGTTGGAGGCTTTTTCAATATGGAAATTCCTACCAATGCGAGTCAAAAAACTATATTTTATGCTTTCGGAGGATACAATTATAAATCTTCAGACGCTTACGCATATAGCAGGAACTACAGTTCAAAGCCGGATCGTTTTCCCGTTACATCTACCGGTTTCCTTGTCAATGATCCTGCCATCATGCGCGTCACAGGGGATGGCGAAACTTATTATAACCCTCATATACAAACGCAGATCTCCGATGCTTCCCTGGCAGCTGGTTTGAGGGGAGAGACAGGAAGCGACTGGACTTGGGATTTGAGCAATACCATTGGAAGCAATAATTTTCACTATTTCGGTGACCAGACTTTTAATGCCTCCAATATCGGACAAATATCACCTACCCATTTTGATGACGGCGGATTCACCTTCTTGCAAAATACTCTTAACCTGGATTTTAATAAAAATTTTGCTACTGTTGCAAAGGGGCTCAACCTGGGCCTCGGCGCTGAATACCGCTATGAAAAATACACAATCTATGAAGGAGAGTTTGCCTCTTATGGAAGCCTGAATAATAACCAGCCAATCATTTACCAGAACCTCGTTGGAGATGGCCTCGCCGATTCATTGAGGACGCCGGCCACAGGTTCTCAGGGCTTTCCCGGATTCGGCCCGGATGATGCGAAAGTGGCCAATCGCTCGATTCTCGGGTTGTATGCAGACGGCGAACTAACTGTCACCGACAAATGGCTAATTGATGGAGCAGTGCGATTTGAAAACTATTCTGATTTCGGATTCGTCAGCACTTTTAAATTTGCAACCCGTTACCGGATCACGCCAGATTTGAATTTCAGGGGTTCAGTCAGCACGGGATACAGGGCGCCCTCATTGCAACAGATCTATTTCAGCAATACGTTGACATCTTTCAGTGCGGGACAGCTGGTCCAATCCAGGATTGCTGACAATAAGGACCCCATTACCAGGGCAGCCGGCATTCCAGACCTGATCCAGGAAACATCTGTGAACGCAAGCGCAGGATTCAGTTGGAAAGCAGCCAAGGGTTTGACCTTGACTTTGGATGGCTATATGGTTGAAGTACAAAACAGGATTGTGTTGTCGGGCCTGTTTAGCAAATACGATACAACACTTCCCGCATCATTTACGAATGCTGTGCCGGCAGAAGTTTCAACGGTTCAATTCTTTGCAAATGCAGTGAGTACAACAAACTGGGGGCTTGATATCGTTGCAGATTATGCCAAGACCTGGGGAAAAAAGGGTTTCAAAGCACTCCTTGCAGGAAACTGGCAGAGCATGAAAGTAAATGAAATCCATGTTCCTCCAGCGCTGAATGGCACCACTCTGAATCAGAAAACTTTTTTCAGTGATCGCGAGCAAGCTTTCCTGATCGCTTCGGCGCCGAATGTAAAATTTGCTTTGAGTCTTGAATATGATGTAAATAATGTTGCCATTGGCACGCACATGACTTATTATGGCTTGATCAGGCTGCTCGGATTCGGTTCAGCCACGGCAGAAAACCCAAACCAAACAGGGATCAATCCAGAGGTGCCTACAGATGCTGACCCGAATGTGCTCGTTCCTGAAGTATTTAATTACAATCCAAAATTCATCACTGACTTATGGCTTTCCTACAAATTCTCAAAGAATGTCAGCTTATTCGTGGGAGCAGATAATCTGTTCAATGTCCACCCTGACCTTGGCGTGAACCCTTTGGCAAAAGGCTGGGCTGAAGACAATGAATCGGGTGGTCCATGGGATTCCGTACAAATGGGATTCAATGGCCTGCGGCTATTTACAAAACTGGCACTTAACTTTTAATATGAAGTGATTAAAGTCAACAAAAAACCAGGAAGATCCTGGTTTTTTGTTTTTTAGGTCCTAATTCACCGATTTTAATTCCATATTCATCTATTTATATTTATCTCCGAGCCAGATGGTCAGTGATTGGCTTTTTTCTAAGAAAAAGAACAATAGTTTTGATGAAATTTGCAGTCTTGGGTAAGCCGGGGCGCCTATTTGAGTCAGGACAGTCATGAGGAATTGCTTTTGAAAATCTACCCAATACAACCTTTTAATTGAATTATTTAACAGCCATAAAAGCACAGGAATTAAATACTCCAAAATCACTCAGCAGGGGTTTCATGCAGGTCATTATCCACCTGGCGGGCTGGACTTGCTTTTTTATGTTGCCGCTTGTGCTCCGTCCGCGACCTAAAGAAGCTGGACTTTTTTCAGAGCAGATGTTCAACCTCTATTATGTGGTTATGAATATTTTTTACATTTCATTTTACTATTTCAACAGCGGCATCCTGATTCCCCGATTGCTTGAGAAGAAGAAATACGTTGCATATATCACTCTCATCGTAGTGCTCCTTATTTTTTTTGGTACGATCCCCAGGCTTTATCAATATGTCGCCGGCGATTTGTTGAAAATACCTTCAGCGATAAGGTCGAACAGACCCAGGGATTTTCTTCCTCCCATCCTGTCTCCGGGAGCAATTTCCATATTCCTGCTTGTGCTGATTTTCAGCACCGGCCTGAATGTGATTAATCAATGGATGAGTTCAGAAAGAAAAAGCAAGCAAATCGAAAATGAAAAACTGCATGCCGAACTCTCATTTTTAAAAGCGCAGATCAATCCACATTTCCTATTCAATACGCTCAATAATATTTATGCGCTGGCTGCAGACCGTTCAGCACAGACAGCTCCCGCAGTCATGAAATTATCCAGCATCATGCGTTATGTGCTGACGGAGGCAGGTAATGATCTCGTTCCTCTGGAAAAAGAGATTCAATTCATTAGCGATTATATCGAATTGCAAAAAATGCGCAGCACGAATAAAACGCTTGTCAGTTTCAATGTTCATGGCGAAACATCCGGAAGGCAGGTTTCCCCCCTCCTATTTCTGCCATTTGTTGAAAATGCATTCAAATATGGAATCAGCGCAAGGGAAATTTCGCCGATTGATATCCTGCTCGAGGTACAGGACGGGCATATCTTTTTTAGTGTAAAGAATAATAAGCATTTCAGTACCACGATGAGAATTGCGGACAATACCGGCATTGGAATACAAAATACGAGAAGACGCCTTGATTTACTTTTTCCAAATCGATACACACTCGATATTGCCGATGGCAGTCTGACTTACCTTGTAAATCTAAAACTGATTGTTTAATGCTTACTTGTATTGCGATAGATGATGAGCCGCTGGCATTGGAGTTGATCAAGAAATATATTGGAAAGATTTATTTTCTTGAACTCAAGGGCGTATTTACAGATCCATTTGAAGCCAGGCAGGTTTTGGAGACTATGAAGATTGACATCCTTTTTCTTGATATCCAGATGCCAGATATCAATGGCATTGAATTCTCCCGGAGCCTGGTCGATAAGAATATTGCCGTCATTTTTACTACCGCTTTCAGTGAATATGCGGTGGAAGGGTTCAATGTAGATGCCATCGATTATTTATTGAAACCGATTGAATACGATCGCTTCCTGAAATCGGTGTACAAGGCAAAAGAATATGTCGATTACCTGAATCACCAGGAATTGCATGATGGCTACGTCTTTGTGAAATCGGACTACCAGATGGTAAAAATTATTCTGAAAGATATTCTTTATATCGAAGGTCTTGATGATTATATCAAGATCTATCTCCCCAACAAGGCAGTTTTGACCCTCATGACACTTAAGACCATCATGCAAAAATTGCCTGCCAATGAGTTCATCCGAGTGCACAGGTCTTACATTGTTCCCATCAGCAAAATTGACCATATCAGCCGCAGCAAGATCAAAATTATCGAAAGAGAAATTCCAATCGGCGTGAGCTACAGTGACGCCTTTTTCTCCGTTATGGAAAACAGAATGGGGTAATCGTATTTTTCCTTAATGCATGTGGTTTCCCGCAAAAAAATAATCAGCCCTGCTCTCCAGGTACTGACCAGTACTGGTTTTCATTTATAATAAAGAAGGTGAAATGCAATATTTAGTGTAATAACCTGTTATTATACCCGTAACGAGTACCCGCAGACTTCCCCTTGGATAGCCGGGGAAACCTACCAGCATCCGTATCCGCACATTTTGCTTTTCAATCAATTCCGGTTAGGCAATAACAAAGGACTATTCTTGTTATGACCTTTCGCTGTTAATGGTTCGTGTCGAATTGAATCGCCTTATCCAATTATCCTATTCCTGTTGGAAAAGAAAAACGTATGAATCCCTGACCGATTCCTATGAAGAAACTTTACCCTTCACTGCTTTGGCTTATTGTTACGCTACATGCGTTCTATATCTGCGCCATGTCAGGTTCTCCAGGCAAGGCAAGATCCAAATCCCGCTGATTTAATTTCATACAACAATTCTCCATTTGCTAACCATCAGGCAAATGGAGGTGCTATCTTATCTCCAAACAGACGGTCTGCCAGGGTCCTTGCCGGAAAATCTGCAGATCCATTCCAGAAAGTCAGAAGGAATCTTATTGCTGAGAGTATTAAACTACTTCAGGACATTGAGGCAGGCACCGTTTTCAGTGACTCAATAAAAGATGAGTAGTAGTGTTGCGAAAATTGCAAGAAATGAGAATAATTCCGCTTCCGATTCCATTCTCGGCAGCGGCTTTTTTGCACCAGCCAATGACAATTTTGCAAGCGCAATAGATATCACGGCATCAATCAATGCGGCATGCGCAACAACTGGTGTGTATACTAATGTCGCTGCGACAGCCGATCAGGCAAGACCTTCTTGCTGGTTAGCGGGTCCGGCCAATAATGTGTGGTTCAAATTTACCGCCCCGGCCAGTGGTTTTATCAATGCTCAGATTTTAGTCAGTAGTGCTGCTGAAACGATGACCTGGCCGCACATTGCGATCTTTACCGCAGGTCTTACCGAAGTAGCTTGTCAGATTGCTTCGGGCACCAACACGAATTCATGCGTAGGCACTTCAGGACTTATCCCTGGAAATACATACTATATTGAAGTTGATGAATACGATCCACTGGGAGCTCCGGGAACATTCGACCTTTGTCTGAGCAGTGTTGCAACGGCAGCCATTTCTTATGCCGGAAGTCCATATTGTGCGACCGGAACTGCTACGGTAACTCAGACGGGAACAGCTGGAGGAACATACAGTTCTACAGCTGGATTGAGCATTAATGCTGCGACAGGGGCAATCAATTTGGCGGCCAGCACAGCAGGAACTTATACTGTTGAATACGACGTAAGTTCCGGGAACTGCGATTATACTGTTTATACTACAGTCACTGTCCTTGCGTTGCCCACAGCAACCATTAGCTATGCAGGCACGCCTTTCTGTAAGACCCTTGTTGGTGCCCAGGCTGTTACCAGGACAGGCACTGCCGGTGGAACTTATTCTTCCACGGCAGGATTAACGATCAATGCGGCAACCGGTGCGATTACACCAAGCAGCAGTACCGCTGGTACCTATACGGTCACTTATTCATTTACGAATGGCACTTGTAATAATACAACAACCACTTCGGTAACTGTATCCGCTTTACCGGCTGGAACCATCTCTTATGCAGGCACGCCTTTCTGTACTTCCCTTGCTGCTCCCCAGGCAGTCACACAGACCGGAACTGCCGGAGGAACTTATTCTTCCACGGCAGGATTAACCATCAATGCTGCAACAGGAGCTATCACACCCAGTACAAGTACTGCCGGAACTTATACAGTCACTTATACGATGACGGCACCTGGTTGTGCTAATCAAACAGCAACGACATCAGTAACGATTACAGCGCTGCCTTCTGCCACCATTTCTTACGCCGGAGCGCCTTTTTGTAAAACGCTGGTCGGTGCCCAGGCGGTGACGCGGACCGGAACTGCTGGTGGAACTTATTCTTCTACAGCAGGATTAACCATCAGTGCAGCAACTGGAGCCATCACGCCCAGTACAAGTACTGCCGGAACTTATACAGTCACTTACACCATGGCAGCTGGGGGCGGTTGTGCTGCGCAGACAGCAACGACTTCAGTAACGGTTACTACGCTGCCAGCAGCAACGATTTCTTATGCAGGAACACCTTTCTGTACATCGCTTGTTGGGGCACAGGCTGTTACACAGACCGGAACTGCTGGAGGAACTTATTCTTCTACTGCAGGATTAACAATCAATGCGGCAACAGGAGCCATCACACCAAGTACAAGCACAGCCGGAACCTATACTGTGACTTATACCATGACTGCTGGCGGAGGTTGTGCAGCTCAAACAGCAACAACTTCGGTAACGATTACTGCGTTACCAGCTGCAACGATATCATTATGCAGGACACTCCTTTCTGCAAATCACTCGTTGGTGCACAGGCGGTGACACAGACCGGAACTGCTGGTGGAACTTATTCTTCTACTGCTGGATTTAACTATCAATGCGGCGACTGGAGCCATCACACCAAGTACAAGTACTGCCGGAACCTATACTGTTACTTATACCATGGCTGCTGGCGGAGGTTGTGCCGTCACAGACTGCAACCACTTCGGTAACCATTACTACTCTACCCGCTGCAACAATATCATTATGCAGGAACTCCTTTCTGCAAATCACTCGTTGGTGCACAGGCTGTGACACAGACCGGAACTGCTGGTGGAACTTATTCTTCTACCGCTGGTTTAACTATCAATGCGGCAACTGGAGCTATCACACCAAGTACAAGTACTGCCGGAACCTATACTGTCACTTATACCATGGCTGCTGCAGGTGGTTGTGCTGCACAGACTGCAACGACTTCGGTAACCATCACAACTTTACCTGCTGCAACGATCTCTTATGCAGGAACACCCTTCTGTTCTTCGCTCGCTGCTCCGCAGTCGGTAACTCAGACAGGAACTGCAGGTGGAACTTATTCTTCCACTGCAGGATTAACCATCAATGCTGCAACAGGCGCTATTACACCTAGCACAAGTACTGCCGGAACTTATACGGTGACTTACACCATGGCAGCAGGTGGTGGTTGTGCTGCACAGACTGCAACAACTTCAGTAACGATTACTGCTTTGCCGGTGGCAACTTTTAGTTATGCAGCATCTCCTTATTGCCAGAATGCGGCTAACCCAAGTCCGACATTTAGTGGCGGCGGAGTAGCTGGAACATTTCTCTTCCACTGCAGGACTCGTATTTGTAAGTACCGCTACTGGTCAGATTAATTTAGCAGCAAGTACTGCCGGAACATATACTGTCACCAATACCATTGCAGCCGCAGGAGGTTGCGCTATTGTTACAGCAACCAGTTCTATTACTATTACTGCTCTACCTGCTGCAACCATTTCGTTATGCAGGAACTCCTTTCTGTTAGCTTCGCTCGCTGCTCCGCAGTCGGTACACTCAAACAGGAACTGCCGGCGGAACTTATTCTTCTACTGCAGGATTAACCATCAATGCTGCAACAGGCAGCTATTACACCAAGTACAAGTACTGCCGGAACTTATACGGTGACTTACACCATGGCAGCTGGTGGTGGTTGCGCTGCGCAGACTGCAACGACCTCAGTAACGATAACAACTTTACCTGCTGCAACGATCTCTTATGCAGGAACGCCTTTCTGTACTTCACTCGCTGCTCCGCAGGCGGTAACTCAGACAGGAACTGCCGGTGGAACTTATTCTTCTACTGCAGGATTAACCATCAATGCTGCAACAGGAGCCATTACACCTAGCACAAGTACTGCCGGAACTTATACGGTCACTTACACTATGGCAGCAGGTGGTGGTTGTGCTGCACAGACTGCAACGACTTCGGTAACGATTACTGCATTGCCGGTTGCAACTTTTAGTTATGCAGCATCTCCTTATTGCCAGAATGCAGCCAATCCAAGTCCGACATTTAGCGGCGGCGGAGTGGCTGGAACATTCTCATCCACTGCAGGACTTGTATTTGTAAGTACCGCTACTGGTCAGATTAATTTAGCAGCAAGTACTGCTGGAACATATACTGTCACCAATACCATTGCAGCTGCAGGAGGTTGTGCCATTGTAACAGCAACAAGTTCTATTACCATTACTACTTTACCTGCTGCAACATTTCGTTATGCAGGATCTCCTTATCTGTTCTTCAATGCGGCCGATCCAAGTCCGACACTCAGGACGGCGAACTGCAGGAGGAACTTATTCATCTACTGCAGGATTAATCATCAATGCTGCAACAGGTCAGATTACACCTAGCTGCAAGTACTGCCGGAACTTATACTGTTACAAACACCATGGCAGCTGCAGGTGGTTGCGCTGCTGCAGACTGCAACGAGTTCTGTTACGATAACTACTTTACCTGCTGCAACGATCTCTTATGCAGGAACACCTTTCTGTTCTTCACTCGCTGCTCCGCAGGCGGTAACTCAGACAGGAACTGCAGGTGGAACTTATTCTTCTACTGCAGGATTAACCATCAATGCAGCAACAGGCGCTATTACGCCTAGCACAAGTACTGCCGGAACTTATACGGTGACTTACACCATGGCAGCAGGTGGTGGTTGTGCTGCACAGACTGCAACGACTTCAGTAACGATTACTGCTTTGCCGGTGGCAACTTTTAGTTATGCAGGATCTACCTTATTGCCAGAATGCAGCCAATCCAAGTCCGACATTTAGTGGCGGCGGTGTAGCAGGAACTTTCTCATCCACTGCAGGACTTGTCGGCGCCCAAGCGGTAACGCAAACGGAACGCAGGAGGAACTTATTCTTCTACTGCGGGATTAACCGTCAATGCAGCAACAGGAGCCATTACTCGCAGTACAAGTACTGCCGGAACTTATACTGTCACCAACACTATGGCCGCAGCAGGTGGATGTGCTGCTGCAGACAGCAACGAGTTCTGTAACGATACTGCACTTGCCGGTTGCAACTTTTAGTTATGCAGCATCACCCTTATTGCCAGAATGCAGCCAATCCAAGTCCGACATTTAGCGGAGGCGGAGTGGCTGGAACATTCTCATCCACTGCAGGACTTGTATTTGTCAGCACCGCTACTGGCCAAATTAATTTAGCTGCAAGTACTGCTGGAACTTATACTGTCACCAATACCATTGCAGCTGCTGGAGGTTGTGCCATTGTAACAGCGACAAGTTCTATTACCATTACTACTTTGCCTGCTGCAACGATCTCTTATGCAGGAACACCTTTCTGTATCTTCACTTGTCGGTGCTCCAGGCGGTAACTCAAACAGGAACTGCAGGAGGAACTTATTCTTCTACTGCGGGATTAACCATCAATGCAGCAACAGGAGCTATTACACCCAGCACAAGTACTGCCGGAACTTATACTGTTACTTACACTATGGCCGCAGCAGGTGGTTGTGCTGCCCAAACAGCAACGACTTCGGTAACAATCACTGCATTGCCAGTTGCTACTTTTAGTTATGCCGCATCACCCTATTGCCAGAATGCAGCTAACCCAAGTCCGACATTTAGCGGAGGTGGAGTAGCTGGAACTTTCTCATCCACTGCAGGTCTGGTTTTTGTTAGTACCGCTACTGGTCAGATTAATTTAGCAGCAAGTACTGCAGGAACCTATACTGTCACCAATACTATTGCAGCAGCAGGAGGTTGTGCCATTGTAACAGCAACAAGTTCTATTACTATTACTACTCTGCCCGCTGCAACGATCTCTTATGCAGGAACACCTTTCTGTTCTTCACTCGCTGCTCCGCAGGCTGTCACTCAGACGGGAACTGCCGGAGGAACTTATTCTTCTACTGCGGGATTAACCATCAATGCTGCAACTGGAGCTATTACGCCCAGCACAAGTACTGCCGGAACTTATACTGTGACTTATACCATGGCAGCTGCTGGTGGTTGTGCTGCACAGACTGCAACAACTTCAGTTACTATTACTGCTTTACCTGCTGCAACGATCTCTTATGCAGGAACACCTTTCTGTTCTTCACTCGCTGCTCCGCAGGCTGTAACTCAAACAGGAACTGCAGGAGGAACTTATTCCTCTACTGCTGGATTAACGATCAATGCAGCAACAGGGGCCATTACTCCTAGTACAAGCACTGCCGGAACTTATACTGTTACTTACACTATGGCCGCAGCAGGTGGTTGTGCTGCCCAAACAGCAACTACTTCGGTAACGATTACTGCGTTGCCGGTCGCAACATTTAGTTATGCAGCATCTCCCTATTGTCAGAATGCTGCTAACCCTAGTCCGACATTTAGCGGAGGCGGAGTGGCTGGAACTTTCTCATCCACTGCAGGACTTGTATTTGTCAGCACTGCAACTGGCCAAATTAATTTAGCTGCAAGTACTGCTGGAACATATACTGTCACCAATACCATTGCAGCTGCAGGAGGTTGTGCCATTGTAACAGCAACAAGTTCAATTACCATTACTACTCTGCCTGCTGCAACAATCTCTTATGCAGGAACACCTTTCTGTTCTTCACTCGCTGCTCCGCAGGCTGTGACTCAGACAGGAACTGCTGGCGGAACTTATTCTTCTACTGCGGGATTAACCATCAATGCAGCAACAGGAGCCATCACTCCCAGCACAAGTACTGCCGGAACTTATACTGTTACTTACACTATGGCAGCAGCAGGTGGTTGTGCTGCTCAGACTGCAACGACTTCGGTAACGATTACTGCATTGCCTGTTGCAACTTTTAGTTATGCAGCATCACCCTATTGTCAGAATGCTGCTAACCCAAGTCCGACATTTAGCGGAGGTGGAGTAGCTGGAACTTTCTCATCTACTGCAGGACTTGTATTTGTCAGTACCGCGACTGGTCAAATTAATTTAGCAGCTAGTACTGCTGGAACCTATACTGTCACCAATACCATTGCAGCTGCAGGAGGTTGTGCCATTGTAACAGCAACAAGTTCTATTACCATTACTGCTCTACCGGTTGCAACATTTAGTTATGCAGGATCACCTTATTGTCAGAATGCAGCCAACCAAGTCCGACATTCAGCGGTGGCGGTGTAGCGGAACTTTCTCATCGACTGCAGGACTGGTTTTTGTAAGTACTGCAACAGGTCAGATTGATTTAGCGCAGTACTGCCGGGACCTATACTGTCACCAATACCATTGCTGCTGCAGCAGGTTGCGCTATTGTAACAGCAACGAGCTCAGTACGATTACTGCATTACCTGTAGCAACATTTAGTTATGCAGGATCTCCTTATTGCCAGAATGCAGCTAACCCAAGTCCGACATTCAGTGGTGGCGGAGTGGCAGGAACTTTCTCATCCACTGCAGGACTTGTATTTGTAAGTACCGCAACTGGTCAAATTAATTTAGCAGCTAGTACTGCGGGAACTTATACAGTTACCAATACTATTGCAGCTGCAGGAGGTTGTGCCACTGTAACAGCAACAAGTTCTATTACGATTACTACTCTACCTGCTGCAACGATTTCTTATGCAGGAACACCTTTCTGTTCTTCACTCGCTGCTCCGCAGGCTGTAACTCAAACAGGAACTGCTGGTGGAACTTATTCTTCTACTGCAGGACTAACGATCAATGCAGCAACAGGAGCTATCACACCAAGCACAAGTACTGCCGGAACTTATACGGTTACTTACACTATGGCAGCAGCAGGTGGTTGTGCTGCGCAGACTGCAACGACTTCAGTAACGATAACTACTTTACCTGCTGCAACGATCTCTTATGCAGGAACACCTTTCTGTTCTTCACTCGCTGCTCCGCAGGCAGTAACTCAGACGGGAACTGCTGGTGGAACTTATTCTTCTACTGCAGGATTAACCATCAATGCAGCAACCGGAGCCATTACTCCAAGCACAAGTACTGCCGGAACTTATACTGTTACTTACACTATGGCCGCAGCCGGTGGTTGTGCTGCGCAGACTGCAACAACTTCGGTAACGATCACTGCGTTGCCGGTTGCAACTTTTAGTTATGCAGCATCTCCTTATTGTCAGAATGCGGCCAACCCAAGTCCGACATTCAGCGGTGGCGGAGTAGCAGGAACATTCTCATCCACTGCAGGTCTGGTTTTTGTCAGTACTGCAACAGGTCAGATTGATTTAGCCGCAAGTACTCCGGGAACCTATACTGTCACAAATACCATTGCAGCTGCAGCGGGTTGCGCCATTGTAACAGCAACGAGTTCTATTACCATTACTGCTTTACCTGTAGCGACATTTAGTTATGCAGCATCTCCTTATTGTCAGAATGCAGCTAACCCAAGTCCGACATTCAGCGGTGGTGGTGTAGCCGGAACTTTCTCATCCACTGCAGGTCTGGTTTTTGTCAGTACTGCAACAGGTCAGATTGATTTAGCCGCAAGTACTCCGGGCACCTATACAGTTACCAATACCATTGCTGCCGCAGCGGTTGCGCCATTGTAACAGCAACGAGTTCTATTACCATTACTGCTTTACCGGTAGCAACATTTAGTTATGCAGCTTCACCTTATTGTCAGAATGCGGCCAATCCAAGTCCGACATTCAGCGGTGGCGGTGTAGCAGGAACTTTCTCATCTACTGCAGGTCTGGTTTTTGTCAGTACTGCAACAGGTCAGATTGATTTAGCCGCAAGTACTCCGGGCACCTATACTGTTACAAATACGATTGCTGCCGCAGCAGGTTGCGCCATTGTAACAGCAACGAGTTCTATTACCATTACTGCATTTACCTGTAGCACATTTTAGTTACTGCAGCATCATCTCTTATGCAGGAACACCTTGCAGTTCTTCACTCGCTGCGTCCGACATTCTAGTGACTCAGACGGAACTGCTGGCGGAACTTATTCTTCTACTGCAGGATCTAGTCTTTGTAAGTGCTGCAACAGGCAGCATTACATCCAAGCAGCAAGTACTGCCGGAACTTATACGGTGACTTACACCATGGCAGCTGCAGGTGGTTGCGCATTGCAGCAGACAGCAACAACTTCTAGTAACCATAACTACTCTTACCTGCTGCAACGATCTCTTATGCAGGAACACCTTTCTGTTCTTCACTCGCTGCTCCGCAGGCTGTAACTCAGACAGGAACTGCTGGTGGAACTTATTCTTCTACTGCAGGATTAACCATCAATGCAGCAACCGGAGCTATTACACCTAGCACAAGTACTGCCGGAACTTATACTGTTACTTACACTATGGCCGCAGCTGGTGGTTGTGCTGCACAGACTGCAACGACTTCGGTAACGATTACTGCGTTGCCGGTTGCAACTTTTAGTTATGCAGCATCACCTTATTGTCAGAATGCAGCCAACCCAAGTCCGACATTCAGTGGTGGTGGAGTAGCTGGAACTTTCTCATCCACTGCAGGTCTGGTTTTTGTCAGTACTGCAACAGGTCAGATTGATTTAGCCGCAAGTACTCCTGGTACCTATACTGTTACAAATACCATTGCAGCCGCAGCAGGTTGTGCCATTGTAACAGCAACGAGTTCTATTACCATTACTGCTTTACCTGTAGCGACATTTAGTTATGCAGCATCACCTTATTGTCAGAATGCGGCCAATCCAAGTCCGACATTCAGCGGTGGCGGAGTAGCGGAATTTCTCATCCACTGCAGGTCTGGTTTTTGTCAGTACTGCAACAGGTCAGATTGATTTAGCAGCAAGTACTCCGGGCACCTATACTGTCACAAATACCATTGCAGCTGCAGCGAGGTTGCGCCATTGTAACAGCAACGAGTTCTATTACTATTACTACTCTGCCTGCTGCAACGATCTCTTATGCAGGAACACCTTTCTGTTCTTCACTCGCTGCTCCGCAGGCTGTAACTCAGACAGGAACTGCTGGTGGAACTTATTCTTCTACTGCAGGATTAACGATTAATGCAGCAACCGGAGCTATTACGCCCAGCACAAGTACTGCCGGAACTTATACGGTGACTTACACCATGGCAGCAGCTGGTGGTTGTGCTGCTCAGACTGCAACAACTTCAGTAACAATAACAACTTTACCTGCTGCAACGATCTCTTATGCAGGAACACCTTTCTGTTCTTCACTCGCTGCTCCGCAGGCTGTGACTCAGACGGGAACTGCTGGTGGAACTTATTCTTCTACTGCAGGATTAACCATCAATGCTGCAACAGGAGCCATTACTCCCAGCACAAGTACTGCCGGAACTTATACTGTTACTTACACTATGGCAGCAGCAGGTGGTTGTGCTGCGCAGACTGCAACGACTTCGGTAACGATTACTGCGTTGCCGGTCGCAACTTTTAGTTATGCAGCATCACCTTATTGTCAGAATGCAGCCAACCCAAGTCCGACATTCAGTGGTGGCGGAGTAGCTGGAACTTTCTCATCCACTGCAGGACTTGTATTTGTCAGCACCGCAACAGGTCAGATTAATTTAGCCGCTAGTACTGCTGGAACATATACTGTCACAAATACCATTGCAGCTGCTGGAGGTTGTGCCATTGTAACAGCAACGAGTTCTATTACGATTACTGCTTTACCGGTAGCAACATTTAGTTATGCAGCATCACCATATTGTCAGAATGCAGCCAATCCAAGTCCGACATTCAGTGGTGGCGGAGTAGCGGAACTTTCTCATCCACTGCAGGTCTGGTTTTTGTCAGTACTGCAACAGGTCAGATTGATTTAGCCGCAAGTACTCCGGGCACCTATACTGTTACAAATACGATTGCTGCTGCAGCAGGTTGCGCCATTGTAACAGCAACGAGTTCTATTACGATTACTGCTTTACCTGTAGCGACATTTAGTTATGCAGCATCACCTTATTGTCAGAATGCAGCCAACCCAAGTCCGACATTTAGTGGTGGCGGTGTAGCTGGAACTTTCTCATCTACTGCAGGACTTGTATTTGTAAGTACTGCTACTGGTCAGATTGATTTAGCTGCAAGTACTCCGGGTACCTATACTGTCACCAATACCATTGCAGCTGCAGCGAGGTTGCGCTATTGTAACAGCAACCAGTTCTATTACGATTACTACTCTGCCCGCTGCAACGATCTCTTATGCAGGAACACCTTTCTGTTCTTCACTCGCTGCTCCGCAGGCTGTCACTCAGACAGGAACTGCTGGAGGAACTTATTCTTCTACTGCAGGATTAACCATCAATGCAGCAACAGGAGCCATCACTCCCAGCACAAGTACTGCCGGAACTTATACTGTTACTTACACCATGGCGGCTGCTGGTGGTTGCGCTGCTCAAACTGCAACGACTTCTGTAACAATAACTACTTTACCAGCTGCAACGATCTCTTATGCAGGAACACCTTTCTGTTCTTCTCTTGCTGCTCCGCAGTTCAATAACGATTACTGCTTTGCCGGTTGCTACATTTAGTTATGCAGCATCTCCTTATTGTCAGAATGCAGCTAACCCAAGTCCGACATTTAGTGGTGGCGGTGTAGCTGGAACATTCTCATCCACTGCAGGACTCGTATTTGTAAGCACTGCTACCGGTCAGGTTGATTTAGCGGCAAGTACTGCCAGGTACATATACTGTCACCAATACCATTGCAGCTGCAGCAGGTTGCGCCATTGTAACTGCAACCAGTTCTATTACCATTACTACTCTACCTGCTGCAACCATTTCTTATGCAGGAACACCTTTCTGTTCTTCACTCGCTGCTCCGCAGTCGGTAACTCAGACAGGAACTGCTGGTGGAACTTATTCTTCTACTGCAGGATTAACCATCAATGCAGCAACCGGCGCTATTACTCCCAGCACAAGTACTGCCGGAACTTATACTGTTACTTACACCATGGCAGCTGGTGGTGGTTGTGCTGCGCAGACTGCAACAACTTCTGTAACCATAACTACTCTTACCTGCTGCAACGATCTCTTATGCAGGAACACCTTTCTGTTCTTCACTCGCTGCTCCGCAGGCGGTAACTCAGACAGGAACTGCTGGTGGAACTTATTCTTCTACTGCAGGATTAACCATCAATGCAGCAACCGGAGCCATTACGCCTAGCACAAGTACTGCCGGAACTTATACCGTCACTTATACTATGGCCGCAGCTGGCGGTTGTGCTGCGCAGACTGCAACGACTTCTGTAACGATTACTACATTGCCAGTTGCAACATTTAGTTATGCAGCATCTCCATATTGCCAGAATGCGGCTAACCCAAGTCCGACATTCAGTGGTGGCGGTGTAGCCGGAACATTCTCATCAACTGCAGGACTGGTTTTTGTAAGTACTGCTACAGGTCAGATTGATTTAGCCGCAAGTACTCCAGGCACATATACTGTTACCAATACCATTGCAGCTGCTGCAGGTTGCGCCATTGTAACAGCAACCAGTTCTATTACGATTACTGCTTTGCCGGTTGCTACATTTAGTTATGCGGCATCTCCTTATTGCCAGAATGCAGCCAACCCAAGTCCGACATTCAGTGGTGGCGGTGTAGCTGGAACTTTCTCATCCACTGCAGGTCTTGTATTTGTTAGTACCGCAACAGGTCAGATTGATTTAGCCGCTAGTACTCCTGGTACATATACAGTCACTAATACCATTGCGGCCGCAGCGGGTTGCGCCATTGTAACTGCAACCAGTTCTATTACGATTACTGCTTTGCCGGTGGCAACATTTAGTTATGCAGCTTCTCCTTATTGTCAGAATGCGGCCAACCCTAGTCCGACATTTAGTGGTGGCGGTGTAGCTGGAACATTCTCTTCCACTGCAGGGCTCGTATTTGTCAGTACTGCTACTGGTCAGGTTGATTTAGCGGCAAGTACTCCAGGTACATATACTGTCACCAATACCATTGCAGCTGCAGCAGGTTGCGCCATTGTAACAGCAACCAGTTCTATTACGATTACTACTCTACCCGCTGCAACGATATCTTATGCAGGAACACCTTTCTGTTCTTCACTCGCTGCTCCGCAGTCGGTAACTCAGACAGGAACTGCTGGTGGAACTTATTCTTCTACTGCGGGATTAACCATCAATGCTGCGACCGGAGCCATCACGCCGAGCACAAGTACTGCCGGAACTTATACTGTAACTTATACAATGGCAGCTGGTGGTGGTTGTGCTGCACAGACTGCAACGACCTCAGTAACGATAACTGCTTTGCCGGTTGCTACTTTTAGTTATGCGGCATCTCCATATTGCCAGAATGCAGCTAATCCAAGTCCGACATTCAGTGGTGGCGGTGTAGCTGGTACTTTCTCATCCACTGCTGGTCTTGTATTTGTTAGTACCGCAACAGGTCAGATTAATTTAGCCGCTAGTACTGCTGGAACATATACTGTCACTAATACCATTGCGGCTGCTGGAGGTTGTGCCGTTGTAACTGCAACCAGTTCTATTACGATTACTGCTTTACCGGTTGCTACATTTAGTTATGCAGCTTCTCCTTATTGTCAGAATGCGGCCAACCCTAGTCCGACATTTAGTGGCGGCGGAGTGGCTGGAACATTCTCTTCCACTGCAGGACTCGTATTTGTAAGTACTGCTACTGGTCAGGTTGATTTAGCAGCAAGTACTCCCGGTACCTACACTGTAACAAATACCATTGCAGCTGCTGCAGGTTGCGCCATTGTAACAGCAACCAGTTCTATTACGATTACTACTCTACCCGCTGCAACGATATCTTATGCAGGAACACCATTCTGTTCTTCTCTCGTAGGTGCCCAGGCGGTGACTCAGACAGGAACTGCTGGTGGAACCTATTCTTCTACTGCAGGTTTAACCATCAATGCTGCAACCGGAGCCATCACGCCGAGCACAAGTACTGCCGGAACTTATACTGTAACTTATACAATGGCAGCTGGTGGTGGTTGTGCTGCGCAGACTGCAACGACCTCAGTAACGATTACTGCTTTGCCGGTTGCTACTTTTAGTTATGCAGCATCTCCATATTGCCAGAATGCAGCCAATCCAAGTCCGACATTCAGTGGTGGCGGTGTAGCTGGAACATTTTCTTCAACTGCAGGACTCGTATTTGTAAGTACTGCTACTGGTCAGGTTGATTTAGCAGCTAGTACTCCAGGTACGTATACTGTCACCAATACGATTGCAGCTGCTGCGGGTTGTGCTATTGTAACAGCAACCAGTTCTATTACGATTACTGCTTTGCCGGTTGCTACATTTAGTTATGCAGCTTCTCCATATTGCCAGAATGCAGCTAACCCTAGTCCGACATTTAGTGGTGGCGGTGTAGCTGGAACATTTTCTTCAACTGCAGGACTCGTATTTGTAAGTACTGTTACTGGTCAGGTTGATTTGGCAGCTAGTACTCCAGGTACATATACTGTCACCAATACCATTGCAGCTGCTGCGGGTTGCTCTATTGTAACAGCTACTAACTCTATTACGATCACAGCTTTACCGGTTGCTACATTTAGTTATGCAGCCTCTCCATATTGCCAGAATGCAGCTAACCCAAGTCCGACATTTAGTGGTGGCGGTGTAGCTGGAACATTTTCTTCAACTGCTGGACTCGTATTTGTAAGTACTGCAACAGGTCAGGTTGATTTGGCCGCTAGTACTGCAGGAACATATACTGTCACCAATACCATTGCGGCTGCTGGAGGTTGCGCCGTTGTAACTGCAACCAGTTCTATTACGATTACTGCTTTGCCGGTTGCTACATTTAGTTATGCAGCTTCTCCATATTGCCAGAATGCAGCTAACCCAAGTCCGACATTTAGTGGTGGCGGAGTGGCTGGAACATTTTCTTCAACTGCAGGACTCGTATTTGTAAGCACTGCTACTGGTCAGGTTGATTTAGCAGCTAGTACTCCAGGTACGTATACTGTCACAAATACGATTGCAGCTGCTGCGGGTTGTGCTATTGTAACTGCAACCAGTTCTATTACGATTACTGCTTTGCCGGTTGCTACATTTAGTTATGCAGCTTCTCCATATTGCCAGAATGCAGCCAACCCTAGTCCGACATTTAGTGGTGGCGGTGTAGCTGGAACATTTTCTTCAACTGCAGGACTCGTATTTGTAAGTACTGTTACTGGTCAGGTTGATTTGGCAGCTAGTACTCCAGGTACATATACTGTCACCAATACCATTGCAGCTGCTGCGGGTTGCTGCTATTGTAACAGCTACTAACTCTATTACGATCACAGCTTTACCGGTTGCTACATTTAGTTATGCAGCCTCTCCATATTGCCAGAATGCAGCTAACCCTAGTCCGACATTTAGTGGTGGCGGTGTGGCTGGAACATTTTCTTCAACTGCAGGACTCGTATTTGTAAGTACTGCTACTGGTCAGGTTGATTTGGCAGCTAGTACTTCAGGTACATATACTGTCACCAATACCATTGCGGCTTCTGCAGGTTGCGCTATTGTAACTGCAACCAGTTCTATTACGATTACTGCTTTGCCGGTGGCTACATTTAGTTATGTAGCATCTCCTTATTGTCAGAATGCAGCTAACCCTAGTCCGACATTTAGTGGTGGCGGTGTAGCTGGAACATTTTCTTCAACTGCAGGACTCGTATTTGTAAGCACTGCTACTGGTCAGGTTGATTTAGCGGCAAGTACTCCAGGTACATATACTGTCACCAATACCATTGCAGCTGCAGCAGGTTGCGCCATTGTAACAGCAACCAGTTCTATTACGATTACTACTCTACCCGCTGCAACGATATCTTATGCAGGAACACCTTTCTGTTCTTCACTCGCTGCTCCGCAGTCGGTAACTCAGACAGGAACTGCTGGTGGAACTTATTCTTCTACTGCGGGATTAACCATCAATGCTGCGACCGGCGCTATTACACCCAGCACAAGTACTGTCGGAACTTATACTGTTACTTATACAATGGCAACTGGTGGTGGTTGCGCTGCGCAGGCTGCAACAACTTCAGTAACCATAACAACTCTTCCAGCTGCAACGATCTCTTATGCAGGAACACCTTTCTGTTCTTCACTCGCTGCTCCGCAATCGGTCACTCAAACAGGTACTGCCGGTGGAACATATTCTTCTACTGCGGGATTAACTATCAATGCTGCGACCGGAGACATCACGCCGAGCACAAGTACTGCCGGAACTTATACCGTGACTTATACCATGGCAGCTGGTGGTGGTTGTGCTGCTCAGACTGCAACGACTTCTGTAACGATTACTACCTTGCAAGTTGCAACATTTAGTTATGCAGCTTCTCCATATTGCCAGAATGCGGCTAACCCAAGTCCGACATTTAGTGGTGGCGGTGTAGCTGGAACATTTTCTTCAACTGCAGGACTCGTATTTGTAAGTACTGCTACTGGTCAGGTTGATTTGGCAGCTAGTACTCCAGGTACATATACTGTCACCAATACTATTGCGGCTTCTGCAGGTTGCGCTATTGTAACTGCAACCAGTTCTATTACGATTGCTGCTTTGCCGGTGGCTACATTTAGTTATGCAGCTTCTCCATATTGCCAGAATGCAGCCAACCCTAGTCCGACATTTAGTGGTGGCGGTGTAGCTGGAACATTTTCATCAACTGGAGGACTCGTATTTGTAAGTACTGCTACTGGTCAGGTTGATTTAGCAGCTAGTACTCCTGGTACATATACAGTCACTAATACCATTGCAGCCGCAGCTGGTTGCGCAATTGTAACTGCAACCAGTTCTATTACCATTACTACTCTACCCGCTGGAACGATATCTTATGCAGGAACACCTTTCTGTTCTTCTATTGCTGCACCGCAGTCAGTCACTCAGACAGGAACTGCAGGCGGAACTTATTCTTCCACTGCAGGATTAACCATCAATGCAGCAACGGGAGATATCACGCCCAGCACAAGTACTGCTGGCACATATACTGTGACCTACACCATGGCAGCAGCTGGTGGTTGTGCCGCGCAGACTGCAACGACTTCAATAACAATAACTGCATTGCCGGTTGCTACAATATCTTATGCAGGATCTCCTTACTGCGCAACAGGAACTGCTACAGTAACGCAGACCGGACAGGGCGGCGGGGCATATTCGTCTACTGCAGGTCTAGTGATAAATGCAGTGACCGGTGATATTAATCTTGCATTGAGCGTGCCTGGTACCTATACCGTAACCTACACATTCACCAATGGAACTTGTAACAATACTTCCACTGCTTCAGTTACTATAAATACTAATCCAACTGTTGTTATCACTAACCCAACTGCAGTATGTTTCCCACTTACAGTTGATTTGACAGCAGCTGCAGTGACTGCAGGTTCAACAGCAGGCCTCACATTTACATATTTCACCGATGCAGCCGGAACAATCATACTTGGCGCGCCAAGTACAGTGGCTGCAAGTGGAACTTACTATATCAGAGGAACAACGGTCGCAGGATGCTCAGATATTCAGCCTGTTGTAGTCACGATCAATCCAAAACCTGCTGTTGTAATTTCAAATCCAGCTGCAGTTTGCACACCTGCTACAGTGGACTTGACAGCCGCCGCAGTAACTGCGGGCTCTTCGGCAGGTCTCACATTTACTTACTTTACTGATGCCGCAGGAACAATCGCACTCGGCACACCAAATGCAGTCGCAGCAAATGGAACTTATTATATCAAAGGAACTACTGCAGCAGGATGTTCCGATATTCAGCCAGTAGTAGTGACAATAAATGTCTCACCAACAGCGACTATTTCTTACAGTGGATCTCCATATTGTGCAACAGGAATTGCAACCGCAACTCAGACCGGTCAGGGCGGTGGAACTTACAGTTCTACCGCAGGTCTGAGTATTGCGGCTGCAACAGGCGATATCGATTTATTAGCTAGCACTCCTGGAACTTATACTGTCACTTACAGTTTCACTAATGGTATTTGTAGTAACACAACCACCACGTCTGTAACAATAAATGCATTACCGACTGCAGCGATATCTTATACAGGATCTCCTTATTGTGCAACAGGAACTGCAACTGTAAGCCAATCGGGCCAAGGAGGAGGAACATATTCTTCAACTGTTGGTCTTGTTATCAATGTAGCTACGGGCGATATCGACTTAGTGGCGAGTACGCCAGGTACCTTTACCGTTACTTACAGTTTCAATAATGGTACTTGCAGCAATACAACGACAACAAATATTACGCTTAATACGCTGCCAACAGCAACGATTTCTTATGCTGGTAGTCCATATTGTACTATAGGAACAGGCACCGTTACGCAGACTGGCCAACCCGGTGGAATCTATTCTTCTACTGCTGGTCTGGTGATCAATGCAGCTACAGGAGCTATTGACCTCTCTGCAAGCACACCTGGATCTTATACAGTTACTTACAGCATTAGTAATGGAGTATGCAGTATTACAACTACAGCTTCAATCGTTATAAATAGTCAGCCTACTGTCTTAATAACAAACCCGGGTGCAGTATGCGCGCCTTCGACTATCGATATCACGACAGCGGCAATTACTGCGGGTTCGACTGCAGGTCTGACCTTTACTTACTTTACGGATGCGGCGGGAACAATTGCTCTCGGTTCACCAAATGCAGTCGCCGCCAGCGGAACTTATTATATCAGGGGGACTACGGCTAGTGGTTGCAGTGATATCCAGCCCGTAACCGTTACCATCAATCCTGCACCAACAGTTGTCATTACCAATCCTGCTGCTGTATGTGCACCTGCAACGGTTGATATTACTGCTGCAGCAATCACTGCAGGTTCAACTGCAGGTCTGACCTTTACTTACTTTACGGATGCTGCGGGAACAATTGTTCTCGGAACTCCTAATGCAGTCGCCGCCAGCGGAACTTATTATATCAGGGGAACTACAGCTGGCGGATGTTCAGGATATCCAGCCTGTAGTCGTTACGATCAATCCTGCACCAACAGTTGTTAACCAATCCTGCTGCCGTATGTGCTCCTGCAACGGGTTACTGCTGCAGCAATCACTGGGTTCGACAGCCGGTCTGACTTACTTACTTCAGATGCGGCGGGAACAATTGCTCTCGGCACACCAAATGCAGTAGCCGCGAGCGGAACTTATTATATCAGGGGAACTACAGCTGGCGGTTGCAGTGATATCCAGCCTGTTGTTGTTACGATTAATCCTGCACCAACAGTTGTCATTACCAATCCTGCTGCTGTATGTGCTCCTGCAACGGTTGATCTTACTGCAGCAGCAGTGACAGCAGGTCAACTGCCGGTCTCACTTTCACTTACTTTACGGATGCAGCAGGAACAATTGTTCTTGCTACACCTAATGCAGTAGCTGCCAGCGGAACTTATTATATCAGGGGAACAACAGCTGCCGGATGTTCAGCGATATCCGCCTGTAGTTGTCACGGTTACTCCTGCACCGACAGTTGTCATTACCAATCCTGCTGCGGTATGTGCACCTGCAACGGTTGATCTTACTGCAGCAGCAGTGACAGCAGGTTCAACTGCGGGTCTGACTTTTACTTACTTTACCGATGCAGCAGGAACAATTGTTCTCGGTACACCAAATGCAGTAGCCGCCAGCGGAACTTATTATATCAAGGGAACAACAGCCGGCGGTTGCAGTCAGATATCCAGCCTGTGGTTGTAACGATTACTCCTGTACCGACAGTTGTGATTACTAATCCTGCTGCGGTATGTGCACCTGCAACGGTGGATCTCACTGCAGCAGCAGTGACAGCGGGATCCACAGCCGGACTCACTATACTTACTTCACGAATGCAGCAGGAACAATTGTTCTGGCTACACCAAACGCAGTAGCAGCGAGCGGAACTTATTATATCAAGGGAACAACAGCCGGCGGTTGCTCGCGATATGCCGGTGGTGGTAACAGTTACTCCTGTACCGACAGTCGTGATTACCAATCCTGCTGCGGTATGTGCACCTGCAACAGTTGATCTTACTGCAGCAGCAGTGACAGCAGGATCTACAGCGGGTCTGACTTTACTTACTTCACCAATGCAGCAGGAACAATCGTTCTTGCTACACCGAACGCAGTAGCTGCCAGCGGAACTTATTATATAAAAGGAACAACAGCCGGTGGTTGCAGTGATATCCAGCCTGTAACGGTTACCATCAATCCGGTACCGACAGTAGTCATTACGAATCCTGCTGCGGTATGTGCACCTGCAACGGTGGATCTTACTGCAGCAGCAGTGACTGCAGGATCTACAGCGGGTCTCACTTTTACTTACTTTACCAATGCAGCAGGAACAATCGTTCTGGCTACACCGAACGCAGTAGCTGCCAGCGGAACTTATTATATCAAGGGAACCACAGCCGGCGGCTGCTCAGCGGTATGCCGGTGGTGGTAACAGTTAATCCTGTACCGACAGTAGTGATTACGAATCCTGCTGCGGTATGTGCACCTGCAACAGTTGATCTTACTGCAGCAGCAGTGACAGCAGGATCAACAGCGGGTCTCACCTATACTTACTTCACCAATGCAGCAGGAACAATTGTTCTGGCAACACCAAACGCAGTAGCTGCCAGCGGAACATATTATATAAAGGGAACAACAGCCGGCGGTTGCATCTGATATCCAGCCTGTAACGGTTACAATTAATCCTGTACCGACAGTTGTCATTACCAACCCTGCGCGGTATGTGCACCTGCAACGGTTGATCTTACTGCAGCAGCAGTGACAGCAGGATCCACAGCCGGACTAACCTATACTTACTTTACAAATGCAGCAGGAACAATTGTTCTTGGGTACACCAAACGCAGTAGCAGCAAGCGGAACTTATTATATAAAAGGAACAACAGCCGGAGGCTGCTCAGCCATGATGCCGGTGGTGGTAACGGTTACTCCGGTACCGACAGTTGTGATCACCAATCCTGCTGCGGTATGTGCACCTGCAACGGTGGATCTTACTGCAGCAGCAGTGACAGCAGGATCCACAGCGGGCTAACTTTACTTACTTCACCAATGCAGCAGGAACAATCGTTCTTGGCACACCGAACGCAGTAGCTGCCAGCGGAACTTATTATATCAAGGGAACTACAGCCGGAGGTTGCAGTGATATCAGCCTGTAGTGTAACCATTAATCCGGTACCAACAGTTGTGATTACTAATCCTGCTGCGGTATGTGCTCCTGCAACGGTTGATCTTACTGCAGCAGCAGTGACAGCAGGATCAACAGCAGGTCTCACTTTTACTTACTTTACAGATGCAGCAGGAACAATTGTTCTTGCTACACCGAACGCAGTAGCTGCCAGCGGAACTTATTATATCAAGGGAACTACAGCTGCCGGATGTTCAGCGATGAAGCCGGTGGTGGTAACGGTTACTCCGGCACCAACAGTAGTCATTACCAATCCTGCTGCTGTATGTGCACCTGCAACGGTTGATCTTACTGCAGCAGCAGTGACAGCAGGTTCAACAGCCGGTCTCACCTTTACTTACTTTACCAATGCAGCAGGAACAATTGTTCTTGCTACACCAAACGCAGTAGCTGCCAGCGGAACTTATTATATCAAGGGAACAACAGCCGCCGGATGTTCAGCTGTCCAGCCGGTGGTGGTAACAGTCAATCCTGTACCGACAGTTGTGATTACCAATCCTGCTGCTGTATGTGCACCTGCAACAGTTGATCTTACTGCAGCAGCAGTCACTGCAGGATCAACAGCGGGACTTACTTTTACTTACTTTACAAATGCAGCAGGAACAATTGTTCTGGCTACACCAAACGCAGTAGCTGCAAGCGGAACTTATTATATCAAGGGAACACAGCCGCCGGATGTTCAGATATCCAGCCGGTGTGGTAACGATCACTCCTGTACCAACAGTTGTGATTACCAATCCTGCTGCGGTATGTGCACCTGCAACGGTTGATCTTACTGCAGCAGCAGTGACAGCAGGATCAACAGCAGGACTGACTTTTACTTACTTCACCAATGCAGCAGGAACAATTGTTCTTGGTACACCGAATGCAGTAGCTGCCAGCGGAACTTATTATATCAAGGGAACTACAGCCGGAGGTTGTATCGTGATATCGCCGGTGGTTGTTACGATTAATCCTGCACCAACAGTTGTGATTACTAATCCTGCTGCTGTATGTGCACCTGCAACGGTGGATCTTACTGCAGCAGCAGTGACTGCAGGATCAACAGCGGGTCTAACTTTTACTTACTTTACCGATGCAGCAGGAACAATTGTTCTTGGCTACACCAAATGCAGTAGCTGCCAGCGGAACTTATTATATCAGGGGAACTACAGCCGCCGGATGTTCAGATATCCAGCCGGTGGTGGTTACGATTAATCCTGCACCGACAGTTGTGATTACCAATCCTGCTGCGGTATGTGCACCTGCAACGGTGGATCTTACTGCAGCAGCAGTGACAGCGGATCAACTGCGGGTCTGACCTTTACTTACTTCACGGATGCAGCAGGAACAATTGTTCTCGGTACACCAAACGCAGTCGCTGCCAGCGGAACTTATTATATCAGGGGAACTACAGCCGTGGTTGTCAGTGATATCCAGCCTGTAATGGTTACCATTAATCCTGCACCAACAGTTGTGATTACCAATCCTGCTGCTGTATGTGCACCTGCAACGGTTGATCTTACTGCAGCAGCAGTCACTGCAGGTTCAACAGCGGGTCTGACCTTTACTTACTTTACCGATGCAGCAGGAACAATTGCTCTTGGCTACACCAAATGCAGTTGCTGCCAGCGGAACTTATTATATCAGGGGAACTACGGCTGGTGGTTGCAGTGATATCCAGCCTGTGGTCGTTACGATTAATCCTGCACCAACAGTTGTGATTACTAATCCTGCTGCTGTATGTGCTCCTGCAACGGTTGACCTTACTGCAGCAGCAGTCACTGCAGGATCAACAGCGGGTCTGACCTTTACTTACTTCACGGATGCAGCAGGAACAATTGTTCTTGCTACACCAAACGCAGTAGCTGCCAGCGGAACTTATTATATCAGGGGAACTACAGCTGCCGGATGTTCAGATATCCAGCCGGTGGTTGTTACGATCAATCCTGCACCAACAGTTGTGATTACCAATCCTGCTGCTGTATGTGCACCTGCAACGGTTGATATTACTGCAGCAGCAGTCACTGCAGGTTCAACTGCGGGACTCACGTTTACTTACTTTACCGATGCAGCAGGAACAATTGTTCTTGGTACACCAAACGCAGTAGCCGCGAGCGGAACTTATTATATCAGGGGAACTACAGCTGGCGGTTGCAGTGATATCCAGCCTGTGGTTGTCACAATCAATCCTGCACCAACAGTTGTGATTACTAATCCTGCTGCTGTATGTGCACCAGCAACTGTGGATCTGACTGCAGCTGCAGTGACTGCAGGTTCGACAGCAGGTCTGACTTTTACTTACTTTACGGATGCAGCAGGAACAATTGTTCTTGCTACACCAAACGCAGTAGCTGCCAGCGGAACTTATTATATCAGGGGAACTACAGCTGGCGGTTGCAGTGATATCCAGCCTGTGGTTGTTACGATTAATCCTGCACCAACAGTTGTGATTACTAATCCTGCTGCTGTATGTGCACCTGCAACGGTTGATCTTACTGCAGCAGCGTGACTGCAGGTTCAACTGCAGGTCTCACCTTTACTTACTTTACCGATGCAGCAGGAACAATTGTTCTTGCTACACCAAACGCAGTAGCTGCGAGCGGAACTTATTATATCAGGGGAACTACAGCTGCAGGTTGTTCAGATATCCAGCCGGTGGTTGTTACGATTAATCCTGCACCAACAGTTGTGATTACCAATCCTGCTGCTGTATGTGCACCAGCGACGGTGGATCTTACAGCAGCTGCAGTAACAGCAGGTTCAACTGCGGTCTGACCTTTACTTACTTTACGGATGCTGCAGGAACAATTGTTCTGGCTACACCAAATGCAGTTGCCGCGAGCGGAACTTATTATATCAGGGGAACTACAGCTGCCGGATGTTCAGCGATATCCAGCCGGTGGTTGTTACGATCAATCCTGCACCAACAGTTGTGATTACCAATCCTGCTGCTGTATGTGCTCCTGCAACGGTTGATCTTACTGCAGCAGCAGTGACTGCAGGTTCAACTGCAGGTCTGACCTTTACTTACTTCACGGATGCAGCAGGAACAATCGTTCTTGGAACACCAAATGCAGTCGCCGCCAGCGGAACTTATTATATCAGGGGAACTACGGCCAGTGGTTGCAGTGATATCCAGCCTGTGACCGTTACCATTAACCCAGCACCAACAGTTGTCATTACCAATCCTGCTGCTGTATGTGCTCCGGCAACGGTTGATATTACTGCAGCAGCAGTGACTGCAGGTTCGACAGCAGGTCTGACTTTACTTACTTTACGGATGCAGCAGGAACAATTGCTCTCGGAACTCCAAATGCAGTCGCCGCAAGCGGAACTTATTATATCAGGGGAACTCAGGGACAATTGCTCTGGCTACACCAAACGCAGTAGCTGCCAGCGGAACTTATTATATCAGGGGAACCACAGCTGGCGGATGTTCAGATATCCAGCCTGTGGTTGTAACGATTAATCCGGCACCAACAGTTGTGATTACCAATCCTGCTGCTGTATGTGCACCTGCAACGGTTGACATTACTGCTGCAGCAGTCACGGCAGGTTCGACTGCAGGTCTGACCTTCACTTACTTTACGGATGCTGCAGGAACAATTGTTCTTGCTACACCAAATGCAGTAGCAGCCAGCGGAACTTATTATATCAGGGGAACTACAGCTGCCGGTTGTTCCGATATCCAGCCTGTTGTTGTTACGATTAATCCTGCACCAACAGTTGTGATTACTAATCCGGCTGCTGTATGTGCACCAGCAACAGTGGATCTGACAGCAGCAGCAGTGACTGCGGGTTCAACAGCGGTCTGACCTTTACTTACTTTACAGATGCGGCCGGAACAATTGTTCTTGGAACACCAAACGCAGTCGCCGCGAGCGGAACTTATTATATCAGGGGAACTACAGCTGCCGGATGTTCAGATATCCAGCCTGTGGTTGTTACGATTAATCCTGCACCAACAGTTCTGATTACTAATCCTGCTGCTGTATGTGCTCCTGCAACGGTTGACCTTACTGCTGCAGCAATCACGGCAGGTTCGACAGCGGGTCTCACCTTTACTTACTTTACGGATGCTGCAGGAACAATTGCGTCTCGCAACACCAAATGCAGTCGCCACCAGCGGAACTTATTATATCAGGGGAACTACGGCTGCCGGATGTTCAGATATCCAGCCTGTAGTTGTTACGATTAATCCTGCACCAACAGTTGTGATTACCAATCCTGCTGCTGTATGTGCACCTGCAACGGTTGATATTACTGCTGCAGCAATCACTGCAGGTTCAACTGCCGGTCTGACCTTTACTTACTTTACGGATGCGGCAGGAACAATTGCTCTCGCTACACCAAATGCAGTCGCCGCCAGCGGAACTTATTATATCAGGGGAACTACGGCTGGCGGTTGCAGTGATATCCAGCCGGTAATCGTCACGATTAATCCTGCACCAACAGTTGTGATTACCAATCCTGCTGCTGTATGTGCACCAGGGACTGTGGATCTGACAGCAGCTGCAGTGACTGCAGGTTCAACTGCAGGTCTGACCTTTACTTACTTTACCGATGCAGCGGGAACAATTGCTCTTGGTACACCAAATGCAGTCGCCGCCAGCGGAACTTATTATATCAGGGGAACTACGGCTAGCCGGATGTTCAGTGATATCCAGCCGGTAGTTGTCACGATCAATCCTGCACCAACAGTTGTCATTACCAATCCTGCTGCTGTATGTGCACCTGCAACGGTTGACATTACTGCTGCAGCAATCACTGCAGGTTCAACTGCAGGTCTGACCTTTACTTACTTTACCGATGCAGCGGGAACAATTGCTCTGGGTACACCAAATGCAGTCGCCGCCAGCGGAACTTATTATATCAGGGGAACTACAGCTGCCGGATGTTCAGATATCCAGCCTGTGGTTGTTACGATTAATCCTGCACCAACAGTTGTCATTACCAATCCTGCTGCTGTATGTGCACCTGCAACGGTTGATATTACTGCTGCAGCAGTCACTGCAGGTTCAACTGCAGGTCTGACTTTTACTTACTTCACCGATGCTGCAGGAACAATCGCTCTCGGTACTCCAAATGCAGTCGCCGCCAGCGGAACTTATTATATCAGGGGAACTACGGCTAGTGGTTGCAGTGATATCCAGCCTGTGACCGTTACGATTAATCCTGCACCAACAGTTGTGATTACCAATCCTGCTGCTGTATGTGCACCAGGGACTGTGGATCTGACAGCAGCTGCAGTGACTGCAGGTTCAACTGCAGGTCTGACTTTTACTTACTTTACGGATGCTGCAGGAACAATTGCTCTTGGTACACCAAATGCAGTCGCCGCCAGCGGAACTTATTATATCAGGGGAACTACAGCTAGTGGTTGCAGTGATATCCAGCCTGTGATCGTTACGATTAATCCTGCACCAACAGTTGTGATTACTAATCCTGCTGCTGTATGTGCACCAGGAACTGTGGATCTGACAGCAGCTGCAGTGACTGCAGGTTCAACTGCAGGTCTCACCTTTACTTACTTTACCGATGCAGCAGGAACAATTGCTCTTGGATACACCAAATGCAGTCGCCGCCAGCGGAACTTATTATATCAGGGGAACTACGGCTAGTGGTTGCAGTGATATCCAGCCTGTGACCGTTACGATCAATCCTGCACCAACAGTTCTGATTACCAATCCTGCTGCTGTATGTGCACCTGCAACGGTTGACATTACTGCTGCAGCAATCACTGCAGGTTCAACTGCCGGTCTGACCTTTACTTACTTTACGGATGCTGCCGGAACAATTGCTCTGGGTACACCAAATGCAGTCGCCGCCAGCGGAACTTATTATATCAGGGGAACTACGGCCAGTGGTTGCAGTGATATCCAGCCTGTGATCGTTACGATTAATCCTGCACCAACAGTTGTGATTACTAATCCTGCTGCTGTATGTGCTCCAGGGACTGTGGATCTGACAGCAGCTGCAGTGACTGCAGGTTCAACTGCAGGTCTCACCTTTACTTACTTTACCGATGCGGCGGGAACAATTGCTCTCGGTACACCAAATGCAGTGGCCGCCAGCGGAACTTATTATATCAGGGGAACTACGGCCGGAGGTTGCAGTGATATCCAGCCTGTGACCGTTACGATTAATCCTGCACCAACAGTTGTGATTACCAATCCTGCTGCTGTATGTGCTCCTGCAACGGTGGATATTACTGCTGCAGCAGTCACTGCAGGTTCAACAGCAGGTCTGACCTTTACTTACTTTACCGATGCAGCAGGAACAATTGCTCTCGCTACACCAAATGCAGTCGCCGCCAGCGGAACTTATTATATCAGGGGAACTACGGCTGCCGGATGTTCAGATATCCAGCCGGTTGTTGTCACGATTAATCCTGCACCAACAGTTGTGATTACTAATCCTGCTGCTGTATGTGCTCCAGGGACTGTGGATCTGACAGCAGCTGCAGTGACTGCGGGTTCAACAGCGGGTCTGACCTTTACTTACTTTACGGATGCTGCTGGAACAATTGCTCTGGCTACACCAAATGCAGTCGCGGCGAGCGGAACTTATTATATCAGGGGAACTACGGCTGCCGGATGTTCAGATATCCAGCCTGTGACCGTTACGATCAATCCTGCACCAACAGTTGCTGATTACTAATCCTGCTGCTGTATGTGCACCTGCAACGGTTGACATTACTGCTGCAGCAATCACTGCGGGTTCAACTGCGGGTCTGACCTTTACTTACTTTACCGATGCAGCAGGAACAATTGCTCTGGCTACACCAAATGCAGTCGCAGCGAGCGGAACTTATTATATCAGGGGAACTGCGGCTAGTGGTTGCAGTGATATCCAGCCTGTTGTTGTTACGATTAATCCTGCACCAACAGTTGTGATTACCAATCCGGCTGCTGTATGTGCACCTGGAACGGTGGATCTGATCAGCAGCTGCAGCAATCACTGCGGGTTCAACTGCGGGTCTGACCTTTACTTACTTTACCGATGCTGCAGGAACAATCGCTCTTGGTACACCAAATGCAGTCGCCGCCAGCGGAACTTATTATATCAGGGGAACTACGGCTAGTGGATGTAGTGATATCCAGCCTGTTGTTGTCACGATTAATCCTGCACCAACAGTTCTGATTACCAATCCTGCTGCTGTATGTGCTCCTGCAACGGTGGACATTACTGCTGCAGCAATCACTGCAGGTTCAACAGCAGGTCTCACCTTTACTTACTTTACCGATGCGGCGGGAACAATTGCTCTTGCTACACCAAATGCAGTCGCCGCGAGCGGAACTTATTATATCAGGGGAACTACAGCTGCCGGATGTTCAGATATCCAGCCTGTGATTGTTACGATTAATCCTGCACCAACAGTTGTGATTACTAATCCGGCTGCTGTATGTGCTCCAGGCAACGGTGGACCTGACAGCAGCTGCAGTGACTGCGGGTTCAACTGCAGGTCTGACCTTTACTTACTTTACGGATGCTGCGGAACAATCGCTCTCGGTACTCCAAATGCAGTCGCCACGAGCGGAACTTATTATATCAGGGGAACTACGGCTGCCGGATGTTCAGATATCCAGCCTGTTGTTGTCACGATTAATCCTGCACCAACAGTTGTGATTACCAATCCTGCTGCTGTATGTGCTCCTGCAACGGTGGATATTACTGCTGCAGCAATCACTGCAGGTTCAACAGCGGGTCTGACCTTTACTTACTTTACCGATGCAGCAGGAACAATTGCTCTTGCTACACCAAATGCAGTCGCCGCCAGCGGAACTTATTATATCAGGGGAACTACAGCTGCCGGATGTTCAGATATCCAGCCTGTGGTTGTTACGATTAATCCTGCACCAACAGTTGTCATTACCAATCCGGCTGCTGTATGTGCTCCGGCAACGGTTGACATTACTGCTGCAGCGATCACTGCAGGTTCAACTGCCGGTCTGACCTTTACTTACTTTACGGATGCGGCCGGAACAATTGCTCTTGGTACTCCAAATGCAGTCGCCGCCAGCGGAACTTATTATATCAGGGGAACTGCGGCTAGTGGTTGCAGTGATATCCAGCCTGTGGTTGTTACGATTAATCCTGCACCAACAGTTGTGATTACCAATCCGGCTGCTGTATGTGCTCCGGCAACGGTTGACATTACTGCTGCTGCGATCACTGCAGGTTCAACTGCGGGTCTGACCTTTACTTACTTCACGGATGCTGCCGGAACAATTGCTCTGGGTACACCAAATGCAGTCGCCGCCAGCGGAACTTATTATATCAGGGGAACTGCGGCTAGTGGTTGCAGTGATATCCAGCCTGTGGTTGTCACGATTAATCCTGCACCAACAGTTGTGATTACTAATCCGGCTGCTGCATGCGCACCAGTGACTGTGGATCTGACAGCAGCTGCAGTAACAGCGGGTTCAACAGCGGGTCTGACCTTTACTTACTTCACGGATGCTGCGGGAACAATCGCTCTGGGTGCACCAAATGCAGTCGCCACGAGTGGAACTTATTATATCAGGGGAACCGCAGCTGGCGGATGTTCAGATATCCAGCCTGTTGTTGTCACGATTAATCCTGCACCAACAGTTGTGATTACCAATCCTGCTGCTGTATGTGCTCCTGCAACTGTTGACATTACTGCTGCAGCAATCACGGCAGGTTCGACTGCAGGTCTGACCTTTACTTACTTTACCGATGCTGCGGGAACAATTGCGCTTGCTACACCAAATGCAGTAGCCGCCAGCGGAACTTATTATATCAGGGGAACTACGGCTAGTGGTTGCAGTGATATCCAGCCTGTTGTTGTTACGATTAATCCTGCACCAACAGTTGTGATTACTAGTCCAGCTGCTGTATGCGCACCAGGGACTGTGGACCTGACAGCAGCCGCAGTGACTGCGGGTTCAACAGCAGGTCTCACGTTCACTTACTTTACCGATGCGGCAGGAACAATTGCTCTTGCTACACCAAATGCAGTCGCCACGAGCGGAACTTATTATATCAGGGGAACTACCGCTGCCGGATGTTCAGATATCCAGCCTGTGATTGTTACGATTAATCCTGCACCAACAGTTGTGATTACTAATCCTGCTGCTGTATGTGCACCTGCAACGGTTGACATTACTGCTGCAGCAATCACGGCAGGTTCGACTGCAGGTCTCACCTTTACTTACTTTACCGATGCTGCGGGAACAATTGCTCTTGCTACACCAAATGCAGTAGCAGCCAGCGGAACTTATTATATCAGGGGAACTACAGCTGCCGGTTGTTCCGATATCCAGCCGGTTGTTGTTACGATTAATCCTGCACCAACAGTTGTGATTACTAATCCGGCTGCTGTATGTGCACCAGGGACGGTGGATCATGACAGCAGCTGCAGTGACTGCGGGTTCAACTGCGGGTCTGACCTTTACTTACTTTACGGATGCGGCCGGAACAATCGCTCTTGGTACTCCAAATGCAGTCGCCACGAGCGGAACTTATTATATCAGGGGAACTACAGCTGCCGGATGTTCAGATATCCAGCCAGTTGTTGTTACGATTAATCCTGCACCAACAGTTCTGATTACCAATCCTGCTGCTGTATGTGCTCCTGCAACGGTGGACATTACTGCTGCAGCAATCACTGCAGGTTCAACTGCGGGTCTCACCTTTACTTACTTTACCGATGCTGCCGGAACAATCGCTCTCGGTACTCCGAACGCAGTCGCCGCCAGCGGAACTTATTATATCAGGGGAACTACGGCTAGTGGTTGTAGTGATATCCAGCCTGTTGTTGTTACGATTAATCCTGCACCAACAGTTGTGATTACTAATCCAGCTGCTGTATGCGCACCAGGGACTGTGGACCTGACAGCAGCCGCAGTGACTGCAGGTTCAACAGCAGGTCTCACGTTCACTTACTTTACCGATGCGGCAGGAACAATAGCTCTTGCTACACCAAATGCAGTCACCACGAGCGGAACTTATTATATCAGGGGAACTTCCGCTGCCGGATGTTCAGATATCCAGCCTGTGACCGTTACGATCAATCCTGCACCAACAGTTGTGATTACTAATCCGGCTGCTGTATGTGCTCCAGCAACTGTGGATCATCACTGCTGCAGCAATCACCGCGGGTTCAACTGCGGGTCTCACCTTTACTTACTTTACGGATGCAGCTGGAACAATAGCTCTTGGAACACCAAATGCAGTTGCCACGAGCGGAACTTATTATATCAGGGGAACTACGGCTGCCGGATGTTCAGATATCCAGCCGGTTCTTGTTACGATTAATCCTGCACCAACAGTTGTGATTACTAATCCGGCTGCTGTATGTGCTCCAGGGACTGTGGATCTGACAGCAGCTGCAGTGACTGCGGGTTCAACAGCGGGTCTGACCTTTACTTACTTTACGGATGCTGCGGGAACAATTGCTCTCGGTACACCAAATGCAGTCGCCGCGAGCGGAACTTATTATATCAGGGGAACTGCGGCTAGTGGTTGCAGTGATATCCAGCCGGTGACCGTTACGATTAATCCTGCACCAACAGTTGTGATTACTAATCCTGCTGCTGTATGTGCACCTGCAACGGTTGACATTACTGCTGCAGCAATCACGGCAGGTTCAACTGCAGGTCTGACCTTTACTTACTTTACCGATGCAGCGGGAACAATTGCTCTTGGAACTCCAAATGCAGTTGCCACGAGCGGAACTTATTATATCAGGGGAACCACGGCTGCCGGATGTTCAGATATCCAGCCTGTGACCGTTACGATCAATCCTGCACCAACAGTTGTGATTACTAATCCGGCTGCTGTATGTGCTCCTGCAACAGTGGACATTACTGCTGCAGCAATCACTGCAGGCTCAACTGCGGGTCTCACCTTTACTTACTTTACCGATGCAGCCGGAACAATTGCTCTTGGTACTCCGAATGCAGTGGCCGCCAGCGGAACTTATTATATCAGGGGAACTACAGCTAGCTGGATGTTCAGTGATATCCAGCCGGTTGTTGTCACGATTAATCCTGCACCAACAGTTCTGATTACTAATCCGGCTGCTGTATGTGCACCAGGAACTGTGGATCTGACAGCAGCTGCAGTAACAGCGGGTTCAACAGCGGGTCTCACGTTTACTTACTTTACCGATGCGGCAGGAACAATAGCTCTTGCTACACCAAATGCAGTCGCCACGAGCGGAACTTATTATATCAGGGGAACTACGGCTAGTGGTTGTCAGTGATATCCAGCCTGTGATCGTTACGATCAATCCTGCACCAACAGTTGTGATTACTAATCCTGCTGCTGTATGTGCTCCTGCAACAGTGGACATTACTGCTGCAGCAATCACGGCAGGTTCAACTGCGGGTCTCACCTTTACTTACTTTACCGATGCAGCAGGAACAATTGCTCTTGCTACACCAAATGCAGTCGCTGCCAGCGGAACTTATTATATCAGGGGAACTACAGCTGCCGGATGTTCAGATATCCAGCCTGTTGTTGTTACGATTAATCCTGCACCAACAGTTGTGATTACCAATCCGGCTGCTGTATGTGCTCCGGCAACGGTTGATATTACTGCTGCAGCAATCACTGCAGGTTCAACTGCCGGTCTGACCTTTACTTACTTTACGGATGCGGCCGGAACAATTGCTCTGGGCACTCCAAATGCAGTCGCCGCCAGCGGAACTTATTATATCAGGGGAACTGCGGCTAGTGGTTGCAGTGATATCCAGCCGGTGGTTGTTACAATTAATCCTGCACCTACAGTTGTCATTACCAATCCGGCTGCTGTATGTGCTCCGGCAACGGTTGACATTACTGCTGCTGCGATCACTGCAGGTTCAACTGCCGGTCTGACCTTTACTTACTTTACGGATGCGGCCGGAACAATTGCTCTGGGCACTCCTAATGCAGTTGCAGCCAGCGGAACTTATTATATCAGGGGAACTGCGGCTAGTGGTTGCAGTGATATCCAGCCTGTGACTGTTACGATTAATCCTGCACCAACAGTTGTGATTACTAATCCTGCTGCTGTATGCGCTCCAGCAACGGTGGATCTGACAGCAGCTGCAGTCACTGCAGGTTCAACTGCGGGTCTGACCTTTACTTACTTCACGGATGCTGCGGGAACAATCGCTCTGGGTACACCAAATGCAGTCGCCACCAGCGGAACTTATTATATCAGGGGAACTACAGCTGCCGGATGTTCAGATATCCAGCCTGTTGTTGTCACGATTAATCCTGCACCAACAGTTGTGATTACCAATCCGGCTGCTGTATGTGCACCAGCAACTGTGGATCATTACTGCTGCAGCAGTCACTGCAGGTTCAACTGCGGGTCTGACCTTTACTTACTTTACCGATGCTGCGGGAACAATTGCTCTTGCTACACCAAATGCAGTCGCCGCCAGCGGAACTTATTATATCAGGGGAACTACGGCCAGTGGTTGCAGTGATATCCAGCCTGTTGTTGTTACGATTAATCCTGCACCAACAGTTGTGATTACTAATCCGGCTGCTGTATGTGCTCCTGCAACTGTTGACATTACTGCTGCAGCAATCACTGCAGGTTCAACTGCAGGTCTCACCTTCACTTACTTTACCGATGCTGCTGGAACAATTGCTCTTGCTACACCAAATGCAGTCGCCACGAGCGGAACTTATTATATCAGGGGAACTACGGCTGCCGGATGTTCAGATATCCAGCCGGTTGTTGTCACGATTAATCCTGCACCAACAGTTGTGATTACTAATCCGGCTGCAGTATGTGCACCAGGAACTGTGGATCTGACAGCAGCTGCAGTCACAGCGGGTTCAACTGCGGGTCTCACCTTTACTTACTTTACGGATGCTGCTGGAACAATCGCTCTTGCTACACCAAATGCAGTCGCAGCCAGCGGAACTTATTATATCAGGGGAACTACTGTTGCCGGATGTTCAGATATCCAGCCTGTTGTTGTTACGATTAATCCTGCACCAACAGTTCTGATTACTAATCCTGCTGCTGCATGCGCTCCTGCAACGGTGGATATTACTGCTGCAGCAATCACTGCAGGTTCAACTGCTGGTCTGACCTTTACTTACTTTACCGATGCAGCCGGAACAATTGCTCTTGGTACTCCGAATGCAGTGGCTGCCAGCGGAACTTATTATATCAGGGGAACTACGGCTAGTGGTTGCAGTGATATCCAGCCTGTGACCGTTACGATTAATCCTGCACCAACAGTTGTGATTACTAATCCAGCTGCTGTATGTGCACCAGGAACTGTGGACCTGACAGCAGCAGCAGTCACTGCAGGTTCAACTGCAGGTCTGACGTTCACTTACTTTACCGATGCTGCAGGAACAATTGCTCTTGCTACACCAAATGCAGTCGCCGCGAGCGGAACTTATTATATCAGGGGAACTGCGGCTAGTGGTTGCAGTGATATCCAGCCTGTGGCTGTTACGATTAATCCTGCACCAACAGTTCTGATTACTAATCCGGCTGCTGTATGTGCACCTGCAACTGTTGACATTACTGCTGCAGCAATCACGGCGGGTTCAACTGCAGGTCTGACCTTTACTTACTTTACGGATGCTGCGGGAACAATTGCTCTTGCTACACCAAATGCAGTCGCCGCGAGCGGAACTTATTATATCAGGGGAACTACGGCTGCCGGATGTTCAGATATCCAGCCGGTTGTTGTTACGATTAATCCTGCACCAACAGTTGTGATTACCAATCCTGCTGCTGTATGTGCTCCAGGGACTGTGGATCTGACAGCAGCTGCAGTAACTGCGGGTTCAACTGCGGGTCTGACCTTTACTTACTTTACGGATGCTGCTGGAACAATCGCTCTTGGCTACACCAAATGCAGTCGCCGCCAGCGGAACTTATTATATCAGGGGAACTACGGCTGCCGGATGTTCAGATATCCAGCCTGTGACCGTTACGATTAATCCTGCACCAACAGTTGTGATTACTAATCCTGCTGCTGTATGTGCACCTGCAACAGTGGACATGACTGCTGCAGCAATCACCGCGGGTTCAACTGCAGGTCTGACCTTCACTTACTTTACGGATGCTGCTGGAACAATTGCTCTGGCTACACCAAATGCAGTCGCCGCGAGCGGAACTTATTATATCAGGGGAACTGCGGCTAGTGGTTGCAGTGATATCCAGCCTGTTGTTGTCACGATTAATCCTGCACCAACAGTTGTGATTACTAATCCGGCTGCTGCATGCGCACCAGTGACTGTGGATCTGACAGCAGCTGCAGTAACAGCGGGTTCAACAGCGGGTCTGACCTTTACTTACTTCACGGATGCTGCGGGAACAATCGCTCTGGGTACACCAAATGCAGTCGCCACGAGTGGAACTTATTATATCAGGGGGACCACCGCTGCCGGATGTTCAGATATCCAGCCAGTGACCGTTACGATCAATCCTGCACCAACAGTTCTGATTACTAATCCTGCTGCTGTATGTGCTCCAGGGACTGTGGATCTGACGGCAGCTTTAGTAACTGCCGGTTCAACAGCAGGTCTGACCTTTACTTACTTTACCGATGCTGCAGGAACAATCGCTCTTGGTACTCCGAACGCAGTCGCCGCCAGCGGAACTTATTATATCAGGGGAACTACGGCTAGTGGTTGCAGTGATATCCAGCCGGTTCTTGTAACGATCAATCCTGCACCAACAGTCGTGATTACTAATCCGGCTGCAGTATGTGTACCTGCAACGGTTGACATTACTGCTGCAGCAATCACGACAGGTTCGACTGCGGGTCTGACCTTTACTTACTTTACCGATGCGGCAGGAACAATAGCTCTTGCCACTCCAAATGCAGTCAGCACATCGGGCACATTCTACATTAAAGGCACAGCCATCAGTGGATGCTACGCCATTCAGCCTGTGATTGTGGTCATCTCGCCGCAACCTATTGCGACAATCGACTATCCGGGCGGACCGTTCTGCGCCGCAGGCACAGCATCGCCAGTCATCACAGGTGCGCTTGGCGGACTCTTCAGTTCCGCACCCGGTCTCAATATCAATGCGGCTACTGGTGATGTTGACCTCGCCACGAGTACACCTGGCACCTATACCGTCTTCTATGTGTATACTAATGGAACATGCAGCAATTCCACATCCACTTCCCTGGTAATTCAGCAGCCTACGCTGATCGTCAATAATCCTGCACCTGTATGCGCACCTGGCACGGCAGATATCACCAATCCAATCGTGACGGCGGGCAGTGCTAATGGATTGACCTATTTTTATTATTCTGACATATTGGGTACTACGCCGCTAGCCAATCCAAATTCCATTGCTGCAAGTGGCGTGTATTATATTAAGGGCGTATCCAGTGCTACCGGATGTGCCAGCCTGATCCAACCTGTATCAGTGACCATCAATCCACAACCAACAATCTCTGCCACCAGTGACAGCGCCGTAATATGTAAAGGAGCTGCCGCAATCCTGACCGCTGTTTCGCCAGGCAATACTATGCGATGGCTCAATGTAGCCGCCACAGCTGTCGTTGTGGTTAACCCGCTTGCAACAACAACTTATCAGGCAGTTGCCACGGATGCACTCGGATGCTCAGACACGACCAGCGTCACAATACAAGTGCGGAATTTCAAAGTTACCCTTGCAGCGAACCCGGATCCAGTGATAGCAGGTACTAATCTACTGCTGACAACAAATGCAAATGCGCCCTATACAGTGCTTGCCTGGACACCGACCTCGCTCTTTGCGAACCAAACGGCATTTAACCAATCATTCAATGTACCGGATACGTCTACCGGGTTCGCTGTGGTTGCACAGTCTGCCGACGGTTGCCTGGATACTGCGCGGGTTGGCGTCACCGTCAATGCCAATCTGAAAGATTTCTTTATTCCAAATGCATTCACGCCAAATAATGATGGCAAGAACGATATGTTCAAAGTGTATGGATCTTCCATAAAACAGACGGATTTGCGAATATTTAACCAATGGGGTGAATTGCTGTTTGAAACCAAGAATGCTCAGACCGGATGGGATGGTAACTACAATGGTCATCCGCAGCAGACGGGAGTATACATATACGTTATACAAGTAATATTCAGCGACAATACAAGCATCACCAGAAAAGGAACATTTAATTTGATCAGATAATGAATATAAATAAAATACGATGCGGCAAGAATTTCTCAGTTGGTGAAAAGAAAAATCATCGCTTATGAAAAAATATTTTTGGCACCTGATCCTTACCATGGTCCTGGGACCAGGGCTGTGTGGGGAGACCCTGATAGCCCAGGTGGATCCTCATTTTTCGCAATATTATTTGCATCCCATGACAATGAACCCAGCATACACCGGGGCATTTGAAGGAGACTACCGGGTGACAGGAATCTGGAGGACACAGTACGGCAATTCGCTCACAACCCAGGGAATTTCAGGTGAAGTCGCGACCAACAAGAATACCAACTTTGGATTCAACTTGCTAAATGAAAGTTCACAAGACAAATCTTACAATTTTACCAATGCCTATCTGACCATGGCCTTCACTGGCGTCCGTTTTGGTCCTGAATCGGATCATTACCTGGTCATGGCCATTCAATTTGGATTAATCAACCGGCGATTTGATATCTCCAAACTCCAATTCGGAGACCAATGGATTTCAGGATTAGGCTTTGACCCGACAGCAGCCTCCAGTGAAGTCTTTAACAAGCCATCGATCCTTGCATTTGATGCGGGGGCAGGAATAGCTTACTATGATGCCGTGCCCAACAAAACGGTGAGCTTTTTCGGAGGTTTTTCCGCTTTTCATATTACGCGCCCTGATTATCCATACTTGTCCAATAGTTCTGAACAAAGATTGCCTGTTCGTTTCAGCCTGCAAGGCGGTGCCAGAATCATTGCTTCAGACCAGCTCAGCATCGTCCCTAGTTTTATTTTCATGAAGGAAGCGGAAGCCCAGGAGAAAATGGTTGGGGCTTACTTTCAGGCATATGTCAATGAAACGACGGATGTCATGTTTGGCGCGAACTGGCGACTCGGAGATGCCCTTGTCCCATTTGCCGGGTTATACTACAAAGGACTCACGCTGGGATTGAGCTATGATGTGACTATTTCGCAGATGAATGCCGGAGCAGTGAAGACAAATAGTTTTGAAGTTTCTCTTTCTTTTGTCGGTCAAAGGAAAAACAGTATCCGAACAAATAATTTCTATTGCCCAAGATTTTAAAGTGAGTTAATCGCCATGAATCCATATCTAATTCTGAATACAAATGAAAAGCCATTTATTCAACCATAGGAAAATCGCTGTCATCGCCGGTATGTTGTTGGCAACTGCTGGCTTAAAGGCACAGTACGGAAATATTGGGTACTTCAACCAGGCAAACCACCTTTTTGATCAGAAAAATTATTTCGAGGCGGCACAAGCCTACGAAAAATACCTGCAGGAGGAAAAAAAATCCAGGTCGCGGGGCACCGCATTTTCAGTGGAGAAAAAAATGAAGGGCAAATCCAATCTCAATCCACACCAGGAAGCAGTATATCACCTTGCAGAATCATACCGGCTCAGCCATGATTATACGCAGGCAGAAAAATGGTATAAGCAAGCATCTGCCTTTTCTGCTGAAGCCTACCCTGCCTGCCTTTATTGGTATGGAGTGACCCTCAGAACAAATAAAAAATATGAAGAAGCTTTTAATGCCCTCACCAAATTTGTGCAGACATACAAAGACCTTGATCCGAATCTGATGAATGCTGACAGGGAACTCGATGATTTGAAATTCATCCAGGCCCAATCGAACAAAGCCAGGCAGGATCAATTCATTCTTGAGATGAAGAAGTCCCCGACACGCACTTCACAATATGCGATGGCAGTACGACATGAAGATACACTTGTATTTACAGGTGTTCATTCAAACCCTCCTGAGTCTAAAAAAGACAAAGAAACTTTCTCCAACGATTTATATGAAACCATAGGCGGAGAAGACTCCATGTTCACGGCAGAGATACTAAACATTGATGTAGGTGAAGATTTTCACCAGGGCATGGCAAATTTCAGTACAGACGGGAAAAAAATGTTTTTTACCCGATGGTCAACGGTAAATGGCATGACAAAATCGGCTATATATACGAGTGAGTTAAAAGATTCAGGATGGTCCCTGGCCGAAAAAATGGATGAACCCGTCAATATTCCAGGGTATAATAATGCACAACCCTTTATTACGGCCGATGGCAAATTCCTCCTGTTTTCATCCGACCGCCCGGGCGGAATAGGAAAATTCGATCTATGGTATGCTGCGCTCGATGAACACTTCCGGGTTCTTACCGTTAGCAACCTGGGTGCGATCATCAATACACCGCAAGATGAGGAATCACCTTACTACCATGAGCAGAGCAGAACCCTGGTCTTTTCCAGCAACGGACGTGTGGGCATGGGTGGATTTGATATTTACTATAGCAACAATGACTATAGTTTCAATCATTGGAGTCAGCCAGTCAACCCCGGATCGCCCATCAATTCCACCAAAGATGATATATATTTTATCAGCACAGATAAGGACAATATTTGGAATACAGGATGGATCAGTTCTGACCGTGCAAGCAATTGCTGCCTTTCCCTGTTTTCCATCAAAGACAATACGGAAAGGTTTGTGACAGGCAAGTTGGTAGATTGTCAATCAAGGCAAACCATCCCGGGAGCCAAACTCACTATTACTGATCCAGCCCACCAAAATAAGGTCCTGTTCACCGTTCCGACTGATAGCCTGGGCCAATACCATTTTGGGGTCAGAAATATCTCGAGATTCCGGATTCTTGCATATAAGCAGGGATATCAATCAAGTGAAAATATTTACCGTATTCACTTCGAAGCAGGAATGGATACCGTGAAGAATGATCCACTTTGCATGACAGCGATTATTGATACTTCGAAGGATGTAAGCGTCAAGGGAATTCTAAACACACTTAGCCGAGACAATGACCTGGGGAATTTCGCATATAAAAAAGCAACGCTCACTTCCAAAACCAATTCAAATCTCGACTCCCTGTATAACCTGATGAAAGCACATCCTTCTATCGTAGTTCAAATCGGTGGATATACAGATGGTATCGGAGGTGTGGAATACAACCTGAAACTTGCGCAAGCACGTGTGAATACTTGTATAAACTACCTCATCAGGAAAGGTATCGATTCCGCAAGGCTGAAAGGAAAAGCATTTGGTAAATGCTGTCCGATTGCGCCTGAAACAATCAATGGCAAGGATAATCCGGCTGGTCGTGCAAGAAACAGAAGAGTGGAGTTCAGTCTGCTCGTCGGAGAGGATGGAACGGGTGAGGGAGCACATGATCCGCGTCAATAAAATACCAGATTCAAAATATTTGTAAAAGCAAAACGTTTTTATCTGGAATGAATTAACTCATAACTGAAAAAAGAGCCTGGATGTCTATCCGGGCTTTTGTTTTGGAACTGATCCCCGCCAATATGTTCTCAAATGAACGTTCACATCTACTCTCCCTTTCGAGTTCTTCGTCTGGTACGTGCAGGAGATTGAGACTGAATGCTTAACTTTGTTCCCATTTCACATTTTATCTTATGGAATTTCTCAAGCCATTGCAAATTGAATCCATGAACATTGGAACTTCAACTGGTTCCCAGTGGATCCCATCTGCTGACGCTGCCATTGAATCTTTTTCTCCCGTAGATGGCAAATTAATCGCATCAGTCAGCTCTACCGACAGAAAATCTTATGACGCTGTCATTCACCAGGCGCAAAAAGCATTTCTGGAATGGAGGCAATGGCCTGCTCCGAAAAGAGGGGAAATTGTGCGGCAGATCGGCGAAGCATTGCGCGAAAAAAAAGAAGATCTGGGCAAACTTGTTTCTTATGAAATGGGCAAAAGTCTGCAGGAAGGCCTGGGTGAAGTACAGGAAATGATTGACATCTGCGATTTTTCAGTTGGGCTTTCCCGTCAGCTGCATGGCCTCACGATGCACAGTGAAAGGCCCGCACACCGGATGTATGAGCAATGGCATCCCCTGGGCATCGTGGGGATCATTTCAGCATTCAATTTCCCAGTGGCCGTTTGGAGCTGGAATAGTATGCTGTCCTGGGTTTGTGGAAATGTTTGCGTTTGGAAAGCATCTGAAAAGACGCCGCTATGCGCGATTGCGTGCCAGCATATTGCTGCTTCTGTATTTGCAAAAAACAAAGTGCCTGAAGGTGTGAGTGGAATTATTACGGGAGGAAGAAATGTCGGGGAATGGCTCGTGAATGATACCAGGGTGCCACTGATATCTGCCACCGGGTCGACAGCCATGGGCAAAGCAGTGGGTACCGCAGTTGCCAGCAGATTTGGAAAATCTATCCTTGAACTTGGTGGAAACAACGCCATCATCATTTCTGAACACGCTGATCTTGATATTGCCATCCTGGGCTCCCTGTTTGGCGCAGTAGGAACCGCCGGACAGCGATGCACCAGCACCCGTCGTTTGATTATTCACGAAAGTATTTATGAAAAAGTAAAAACAAAACTCATCGCAGCATATGGTCAGTTGCGAATCGGGAACCCACTGGATCCTAAAAACCATGTCGGCCCGCTAATTGATAAGGCAGCAGTGGAACTTTATAAACAGTCGATCGAAGCCTGCAAAAAAGAGGGCGGCCGTTTCGTGGTGGAAGGCGGATTGCTTCAGGGGGATGGATATGAAAGTGGTTGTTATGTCAAACCCTGCATCGCTGAAGCCGAGCCGGAATTCCCTATAGTGCGGCATGAAACCTTTGCTCCTATCCTGTATCTACTCAAATATGCAAATATTAAAGAAGCGATAGCCATTCAAAACGATGTTCCGCAGGGACTCTCTTCTTCTATCATGACGCTAAATCTAAGAGAGGCGGAAGAATTTCTTTCTCATGCGGGAAGCGACTGCGGCATCGCCAATGTGAATATTGGCACATCGGGTGCAGAAATTGGGGGTGCTTTTGGTGGTGAAAAAGAAACCGGGGGCGGAAGAGAAAGTGGAAGTGATGCCTGGAAAGCCTATATGCGCAGGCAAACTAATACCATTAATTTCTCAACCCAGCTTCCCCTCGCACAGGGAATACAGTTTGGGTTCTGAAACCATCAAAGCCTAACTAACACGCTGAAAAACAGCCTATTTTTAAGTAATAGTTCAAAATAATCCCATTTTTTGAGCGTTAATGGAACGACACATTCCGGAATATGAAGATGATCGATACCCTCACTAGAAAATGCCTGCTTGTGCTGACTTTTTTGGCTGCCTTTTCAGCTTTGGAAGCACAGATCAGGTTAGCTGCCGTAGGTGGTATTCACTCCGCAAATGTGATTGAAAAAAACAGTCTGCCTGGTTGGGACACTTCAGCGCTCCCGTTTTATGGGCCCATTACTGGATTTCAAATAGGTGTTCTGGCAGAAATTCCCATCGGTTCAAAAGGTTTTTATTTTCAGCCAGGCATGGAATATATTTTAAAAGGCAGGCAATTTTCCAAATCCTATGATTCTGCAGAGGCAATGATCTCCGACACTGGCTTTGTTCAAAGCAAGCTCAGCATAAGCTATGTTGAATTACCAATTTATGTGAGCTACAAAATTCCTTTGTCGGCGGACCATAAGAATAATTTCTTCCTAAGCGCGGGGCCATATTTTTCTTTTTTCTTTAATGGTACTCAAAATCTGCAGACCCGCATCTCAAGCACTAATAAATTCAGTGAGCAAAATATTGATCTGGCCACAGGAAATGCAGTCGGTTCATACAAAACTTTTGACTTTGGTTTCAATCTTAAAGCAGGGTTTGAATTTGGGAACGTATTGATCAGCGGATATTATGGACAGGGCCTCAGCAATTTTTATACTGCGGCTTACCCATCTACCTTTCATCACAAAGTGATCGGTGCATCCCTGGCCATTTGGCTAAACAAGGCTTCCCCGGCAGTTGATGCAAAAGAAAAGGATTCTGATTTTGATGGAGTCCCTGACAAAGATGATGCATGTCCCTCTGTTGCCGGTTCGGTGCGTTGGAAAGGCTGCCCTATTCCTGACACGGATCATGACGGAATAAATGATGAAGAAGATTCCTGCAAAAATCTGTTGGGAGTTGCAAAATACCATGGCTGTCCGATTCCTGATGCAGATGGCGACGGAGTAAATGACGAAGAAGATTCCTGCAAAACAATTCCTGGGAGCCCGAAATACCATGGCTGTCCGGTTCCAGACAGGGACCATGACGGACTGAATGATGAGGAAGACCATTGCCCGGACCAGCCAGGCAGTAAAGAAAATAATGGATGCCCGGTGATCAAGAAAGAGATGATCGAAAAAGTGCAATATGATGCTAAGAATGTTATGTTCCAATCATCCAGTAGCAAGCTAACCACATCTTCCTATGCTCCGCTGAATGAATTGGCGGGATTATTGAGCAAGAACCCGGGTTTGCACCTTACGGTTGAAGGCTATACAGACCAAACAGGTAGCGCGGCGTATAATCTTAATCTCTCTCAAAAAAGAGCGGACGCTGTGAAGAAATATCTATTAAGTAAGGGGATAAAGCAAGAACGCATTAAAGCCATTGGCTTTGGATCGCAAAATCCAATTGGTGACAATAGATCAGCAAAAGGAAAATCTCTGAACAGGCGGGTAGAATTTAAACTAGAAGAATAGTTTTGTAAAGAATTAAAGATCAGGCAGTGAAGTTATTCTTGAGTTCGTATAGGCTTTGTACCGTTCATCGTAGTTTAGAATAATTTTAGCAAATAAAAACTGATATTGCGGCCTTTTCCAGGTCAAAGCAAGAATTCATTCGATATTTATAATTACAAAAACTAAAAAATGATTAGACGTTTGAAAGGTTTGTTGGTAGCAGGATTATTGGGAATTTTCGCCCTGGCATCTTATGCGCAGGGTAGTTCTGCAAAAAAGGATTTACCAAAAGGCTGGCACACGCTCGATAAGGAAAAGGATGGCTATTACGGTATTTCTCTTGACAAAGCATACGAATTCCTTAAGTCAAAGAATCTGAAAAGCAAGACAGTTGTTGTTGCGGTGATTGACTCAGGAATTGACACATTGCAGGAGGACCTGCAAGACGTTCTTTGGACCAACCCGAAGGAAATCCCGGGGAACGGGGTCGATGACGATCACAATGGCTATGCAGATGATTTGCATGGTTGGAATTTTTTGGGAGGAAAGGACGGAAGCAATGTCAGGGAAGATGCTTCTGAAGAAGCAAGGGTATACTACAAGTACAAAGATAAATTCGAAGACAAAAATTTTGATTCTACCACTTTGAAAGGAAAAGATGCTGAGATTTATCCGATGTGGCTAAAGGCTAAGAAAAAAATTATGGGTGATGGCAGCGATGGAGGATCCATTGATCTGGTAATGCTCAGAAGAGTAGTCAATGCATGCATAAAAAGCGATAGCATTTTGCAGAAAGCCATGGGTAAACCAGAATTTACATATAAAGAGCTTGATGCATTCCAGCCCAGTGCTGTGGATGCTAAAACGGCTAAATCAGTTCTAGTTTATATGATGAAAGAGGAACATGATGCCGACATGACCAATACATTGTTCCTTGATGAATTCAAAGAGCTCACTGAACAGGAAGAAAGGAAAATGGAACTGAAGGAAACACCTCCAAAGAATTATCGGCAGGACATAGTCAAGGATGATGAATCGGATATCAAGGACAAAGACTATGGAAACAATAATATTATGGCAGGAGATCCGATGCATGGTACACATGTCGCAGGTATCATTGCTGCCGAGCGCAATAATGGAAAGGGCATGGATGGCATTGCGGACAATGTAAAGATTATGATGATCAGGGTTGTTCCAAATGGAGACGAACATGATAAAGATATTTCGCTTGCGATCCACTATGCTGTGGACAATGGCGCGAGGGTCGTGAACATGAGTTTTGGAAAGAACCTATCACCAGACAAGCGTTGGGTGGACGAAGCTGTTCAGTATGCAGAAAGCAAGGGTGTATTATTGGTTCATGCAGCAGGAAATGACGATGCCGATGTGGACAGTGTTGACAATTTCCCAAATCCAAATTTCCTGGATTCCAAATCCTCCGCTTCAAATTGGATCACGGTTGGCGCAAGCACTGAACCTTCTTCTGATAACAACTCTCGAAATTATGCCGCTTCCTTCTCGAATTATGGGAAGAAGGAAGTAGATGTATTTGCACCAGGCACAAGGATCTATTCTACCCTTCCCGGTGGAAATCGATATGGTAACCTCGATGGCACCAGCATGGCGTCTCCCGTGGTCACTGGCGTAGCCGCATTGATCATGGAATATTTTCCAAATCTTACTCCTCAACAAGTAAAATATTGTATTGAGAAGTCTGCCGTGTCGCCTGTCATCAAAACAAAAAAAGCGGACCAGGAAACTGAAACGCTGAGTTTTTCAGACATGAGCAAAACAGGCGGCATACTTAATGCTTATGGCGCAATCAAACTGGCTGCGGCCATTTCGGCCGACCCAAAGAAAAAGGATCCTCTTCCGAAATCCAGCATTAGTAATCCAAAGGACTAACCCTCTCCAATTATAATCATGTAAAGCCGGCTAGTCCGGCTTTATTTTTACATTTGCAAAAAAAGACAATGGCCACCAGAAAAGACATCGTTGCAGCGGAATTTTTTCAGCGCTACCTTAATCTGATAGCGGAAGATGATGTTCACAAAGCATTGCGAAAGAACACCAGACAATTCAGGAAATTTCTCGATGAAATTCCAAAAAAGAAGACAGAATTCGCTTACGCAGAGGGAAAGTGGACGGTAAAACAAATCCTTCAGCATGTAATTGATGCCGAAAGAGTTTTTGCCTTCAGGGCCCTCAGCTTCTCCAGAAAGGATCCCAGCCCTCTTCCGGGGTTTGATGAAAACCAATGGTCCGACAATGCACAGACCAAGCACAGGAAATGGGGTGATCTGATAAGAGAATTCAGGTCAGTCCGAAGATCAACAGAACTCCTATTCGATTCCTTTACCGAAGATCAATTGCTTGCAACTGGCACAGCCAGCAATCATCCAGCCAATGCACTGGCTTTCGGATTCATTTGCGCGGGTCATGCCCTTCACCACCTTCGCGTGATCAAGGAAAGATATCTCTGACCTGCCGCCTTTGTATAATTCAGCAGTAGCAATGGCCACCTTCCCAAAAAAGTCATAAACCCTTAATTTTATAGCAGAATGGCCATTTCAACCAGCTGAGCTTTTGGCAACCGACATAACGATACCATTTAATCAGAAAAGGACCTACAGAATTGCTGTCGGCAGTTTCTTCTTTCTGGCAGGATTATCTTTCGCAAGCTGGGCCTCCAGAATTCCGAATATTCAGGAAAAATTGCATTTAAATAATGCCGGGCTGGGAATGGTATTGCTTGGACTGCCGACGGGCCTCCTCATCTCACTGCCTTTTGCCGGATGGCTCGTCGCGAGATTCGGAAGCCGCATCATTGTCATCATTTCTGCACTTGTCTATTCTTTTACTCTTCCTGCGCTCGGATTTGCCAGTGATAAGGGACAGTTATTGACCTGCCTGTTTGTATTTGGCATGGGTGGAAATATGCTGAACATCTCCATGAATACACAGGCAGTGCAGACTGAATCATTTTATGGAAGAACCATCATGGCTTCCTATCACGGGATCTGGAGTCTTGCAGGATTCACTGGCGCTGCAATAGGTTCCCTGATGGTAAACCTGGGCTTTACACCGGTTGAACATTTCATTTATATTAATGGGTTAGGCCTGCTCATCATTGCCTTTGCTTCCAAATGGCTTGTAGCAACTGACCTGAATCCAAACGGGCAGGGACCCATTTTTGCCAAACCGGATCGCTCCCTTGTCAATCTCGGATTGATCGCCTTTTGCTGCATGATCTGCGAAGGAGCAATGTTTGATTGGAGCGGAGTGTATTTCGAAAAAGTGATCCAACCAGGAAAAGGCCTGGTTACTGCTGGATTCACTGCATTTATGTGTACGATGGCTACCGGACGATTTGTCGGTGACTGGGTTGCGACCACGCTGGGAAAGAAAAAGACACTTCAACTTAGTGGCATGCTAACTGCAGGCGGACTCATGCTTGCTGTGCTCCTACCCTATTTTTTTTCGGCCGTCATCGGATTTCTTCTTGTTGGTGCCGGCGTTTCATCCGTCGTTCCATTGATCTACAGCTCTGCAGGAAAATCAAAACTGCTCTCACCAGGTGTGGCTATTGCTGCCGTTTCTACCATCGGTTATCTTGGATTCTTGTTTGGCCCGCCTTTTATAGGTTTTATTGCGCATGTCAGCGGATTAAGAACTTCCCTGGGCCTGATTGCCATTCTCGGATCGATCATTGCCTTGCTTGCCAGAAAGATGAAATTTGAATGAACTAACCCGATCCACCAACCGCTTTCTATCTCCCTTCCCAGTGACCATGATTCAATACTTTTTATTAAAATATTCAAGCAAGGCAGATAATCTTTCTAACGCTTCAAATCACAGGTATGATACCTCAGAGCAAGCTCTGAACTCAAGTTCCGCAGTCCCGCCCCAGGCGGGATTCGACTAAGTTAATTGCTGCACTTCGTTTGCAAAAAACAAGTCTCACAAATAAAAGCGGGACCGGAGCACTTGAAATGCCCCGGTCCCGCTTCAAATAAATCTATTTATTGTAGACGAGATTCTTCTGGGAAACCATATCATCCAATACATTCACCGCTTCTTTCAAATAAATATCCGTCTTCCTGCTTTCTACCCATTGCTTATAGCGCTCCCCCTTATCTTTATCTTTCTCCGTGCTGTATTTGCCTGCATCCTGCGGAAGGGTTTCGATCTTCATTGGTACTGTGAGTTTTGACAGCGACTCAATTTGCTTGACCGTTGTTTTGATTTCTTTCTGCTCTTCCCTGTATTTTTGCAGGTTCAATGGATACTGTTTATCATTCAACTTATTCAGCCATTCTGCATCTTTCTCAATTTGATTAAAAGTAGCATTGGCTTTGATCCGCTCATTGCTGCTAACTTTTATATTATTGATATCATAAGCATATTTCCAAGTAGTAAAATCAACCTTTGCAATCTCATCCCATGGTAAAGCATCTGGCTGGTCTTTCTCACGGCTCTTGGAGAACTCGTAAAGGTCAGGCAATACCACATCTGAAGAAACACCACGCAATTGTGTGGAGCCGCCATTTATCCTGTAAAATTTCTGAAGGGTGAGCTTGACTGTTCCCAATGTGCTATTGTCTTCATTGACCCCAAGCCCGCTGCCTTCAAGTCCGATATTGCGCTGCACTGTGCCCTTGCCATAGGTAGACGTACTACCGATAATCACGCCTCTCTTATAATCCTGGATCGCTGCTGCAAAGATCTCAGAAGCGGAAGCGCTGAATTCATTCACCATGACAGCAAGCGGTCCGTCGTATAAAACGGATTTGTCCCGGTCACTCAAAACCTGCGGTTTGCCATCACGGTCCTTGACTTGCACCACAGGACCCTGATCTATGAAGAGCCCTACCATTTGCACCACATCGTACAAAGATCCGCCGCCATTGGTCCTAAGATCCAATACGACTCCATCGACTTTCTGGTCTTTCAGCTTAACCAATTCACGGGCCACGTCTATGGAGCAGCGGTTTCCTTTCGGATCGCGGAAATCTGCATAAAATTCCGGGAGGAAAATATATCCAATCTTACCTTTTTCTGTATTGACCACTACACTGCGTGCAAAAGTTTCATCCTGTACAATTTCATCCCTTATGATGGTTACGGTCTTTACTGTGCCATCGGTTTTCCTTATGGTGAGGCGCACTTCAGTCCCTTTTGCGCCACGGATGATCTTAACTGCATCTTCGACAGCATAACCGGTCAGATCAACCGGCTCCTGGTTACCCTGGCCCACTTTCAGGATGATGTCCCCTACATTGATCTCGCCAGATTTCCATGCAGGACTTCCAGTAATCAATGTGGAGATTTTGATATTTCCTTCTTCATCGTGCAGAGAGGCCCCGATACCAAAAAAATGGCCGCTCATCTGTTCATCAAAATATCTTTTTTCGACGGGAGGGAAATAATCGGTATGCGGGTCCATCGACTGAACGATCGTTTCCACATATTCATTGAACCTTTCATCGTCAGTCATTTTGAATTTGATACGGTTAAAATAGCGCTCCATCACCTTCATCGTTTTCGCACGGGCTTCTTTTTCCAGCTCCTCATTTGTCTTTGCTACATATCCCGGTTTATCCTTTGAAATGGCCTGCTGGTCCAGAAGGTCGGAATAGCGCTCAAGGGTCATATATTTCAGCCTTTTGCGCCAGGCTTCTTTTCTTTCCCCTTCCGTAGCAGGAAAATTCATCTTATCATAATCCATGCTGACAAATTCATCCTTGCTGAAATCAAAGGGGGTGGTGAGTATATCCTTATAAATTACTTCTGTTTCAGCGATCCGCTTATTGTACACCAGGTTGACCGCCGGCACAAATTGCACCGTACTCTTACCCAAAATCTCATCGTCGATCCTGGTTTCATATTTTTTCAGTCCATTGATGTCTGCCTGGAGCAGAACATCCTTCTCCGGATCAACTTCAGTAAGGTATTTCTTAAAAACTTCGATAGAGAAATTGTCATTGATATTTTTGGGGCTATAGTGGTTTTCTTCAAGCATTTTCCCCACATTCTGAAGGATCAGTTCATATTTCGTAGGCGGATTTCCGTTAAAGGCCAGGGTCTTAAAAGCCACAAAACTTCCAGTCGCCAAAACCAAGATCACAATTGGCAGATTTTTCTTATTAATCATATACTTAAACACTTTTAACATGCTGATCAAAAATAACGATAAATTAAACTGTATGTTGTAAAACAAAACAATATTAACATAGACTTGCTGTGAAATTATGTGAGTGGAAAAAAGGCATGCTCATTGGAAATTTCGGCGGGTTTCCCGTTTATGGAAGCGCGGGTTTGAATCCTTTGGTTTTGGCTCAAACGAAGAAATTTTCATGCACTGGAGTAACGAAAAATTGAAATTTGGCCCTGTCAAAACTCAAGGATGTCAGATTTGTTCTCGCAGAGGCGGAGAGAAAGCGGAGGCGCAGAGATTAGCGCTAATCCGTAAGAATATGAAATTTCTGTGCTTATTGATCCCTTTGGATACTATTGAAATAGGCCTCATTTATTAACTAAATTCAGGATTCAAAGGGAAACTAAACAATAAGGCCGCCTTCTCCGCCTGAGGCGGATGAGGCGGCCAAGGGTGACTGAGGGGGCTCGAACCCCCGACCCTCAGAATCACAATCTGATGCTCTAACCAACTGAGCTACAGTCACCATTTCGCGCAAAGCTACTGGAATTCTGTTTTCTTTCAAAAATCTATATGACGATTTATATGCCGGTTGATTTTCATTTCTCTTTTAACCTGGCAATAGGTGCCTATCCATTTTCTCTTCCAATTTGTCAATTCGAAAATTCAACCCCTGATGATATGGCCGATAACCAATGGGGACAAATTCAAGAAGAATGCTGCATCGCGAGCGCGCAGGCACATTCAAAGGAAATGAGAAATCAATAAAGGAATCAAGTCATTTCTCCAAATGATCTTTCAAAATGATATCTCTTAAAAAAAAATGAAATTGGCATTTGGCGCAATCTTTCTACAAATAATTCAGCTAAGCTAATTTGCAACAATCATATGCCCGGAATGAACTGCATAAATATCGTCAACCAGCCCAGGCTCCCGGTAAATTGTAGATTTTAACACCTGATTTTTTGCTCCAAATCCCTCTCAGTCTTGAATTTAGACTGAGCAATAACAAATTAGCCCTTCCAGCTATATATTTATGCCGTTTGTACTGTCGACCCACAGAAGGACTGCATTTTTCAGGAACTTTGTTCCTGACATGAAATCTTTTTACCTCAGGTTTGGTTTTTTGATTTTGATGATGACTGAATTGATGATGCAGGGATCTGCCCAGGTTCCTGGCGCCTCCGGCCAGGGCAGGCGTGGTGGATTTACCGGACAGGTGCCAAGCATCGGCCATTTTTATGGCAAAATCGTCGACTCAAAATCAAACAAAGGACTGGATGGCGTTTCCGTCTTGCTCATCCAATCCAAATTTGATACCCTGACCAAAAAAAGAAAAGACACAGTGATTTCCGGCATGATCACCGCTTCCAAAGGCAATTTCAGTCTTGAAAATCTCCCCATCTTCGGCAATTTTCGGTTAAAGGTCACCGCTATAGGTTACAAGATATTTGAAGAGAAAGTCTCCTTTGATATCAAGCCAGGAGCTGGTGGAAATATGCAGCAGGCCATGAACAATGTGGATAAGGACCTGGGAAATATTAAGATGATAATTGATACGCAGGCACTGGAATCGGTCACGATAACCGCCAAGCAGCCCATGATGCAATTGGGTATCGACAGAAAAATTTTCAACGTAGACAAAGACCTTACTGCAGCAGGCGGAACAGCAGTCGATATCATGAAGAATGTGCCTTCCGTTGCTGTTGATATTGATGGCAACGTCACATTGAGAAATACACCGCCCACCATATTTGTAGACGGACGTCCGACAACTCTTACTCTTGACCAGATTCCGGCAGATGCCATTCAAAGCGTGGAGATCATCACCAACCCGGGAGCAAAATATGATGCTTCCGGTGGAACTGCGGGTATACTCAATATCGTACTTAAGAAGAACAGAAAGGCCGGATATAATGGGAATCTGAGAGCGGGTGTGGATGAACGTGGTAAGATCAATGGCGGGGGAAATATTAACGTGAAGCAGGGAAAATTCAATGTTTTCGCAACTGCAAACTACAACCAGAGAAAATCCATCACAGATGGCACAACCTATCGCTACACTTTTGACAGTCCGCCTTACGACAGCCTCACCCAGTATGACCATACTGTGAATGAAGGGTATTTCATGTTTGGAAGATTTGGAGTTGATTATTTCCTGGACAACCGCAATACCATCAGCGCCTCGGGTCTTTTGGTAAATGGAGATTTTACGCCGTATACGAACAGCAATATCTATATCGATACACTTTATCCTTCCGGAACGACGTCTTCCTATTCCCAAAGAAATTCAAACACAAATGGAGGATTCAGAAATAGAGGAGGAACGTTGAGCTTCAAGCATAATTTTCCAAAATCGGGGGAAAACTGGACGGCAGATTTTAATTATAGCAAGGCGCATAATACCAATACCAGCCTGGTGAGCTCTGACTACTATTCCGTCAAGGGCGGGCCGCTCCTGCATACATATGATCAACAGCAAATGGGTTCGGGGACAAATGAGTATACTACCATACAGACAGATTTTGAAAACCCTATCAATGACAAGTCCAAACTGGAGGCGGGCGCCAGGGCAGCACTCCGGAACGTATCTAGCATGAATAATGTCGGCGTTATCGAACCGGACGGTAGCTTTGTTCCTTCTCCTTTGCAGTCATCGAATTATGACTATCAGGACGAGGTGTATGCCGCATATACTACATATACCAGTGCGATTAAGAATTTTGGTTATCAGCTTGGCCTGCGCGTCGAAGGCTCCAATTACCAGGGCAAGAGCAACTATACAGTAAAGGATGCGGGATCAGGTGCGCTAAATGACACGGTTGGTAATTTTTCAAATAGTTATCCGATCAATTTCTTTCCGAGTATCTTTCTTACTCAGAAAATGGGCGGACAACAACAATTGCAATTGAACTATACACGCAGAATCGATCGACCAAATTTCTTCCAGCTCTTTCCCTACATTGACTATTCCGATACGCTGAATCTTAGCCAGGGTAACCCAAACCTCAAGCCCCAATTCACGAATTCATTTGAAATTGCTTACCAAAAGAACTACGGAAAATCGAATACATTCCTGGCCTCCGCCTATTATAAACAGACTACGGACCTGATCACGCGGTATCAAAAGCCAGGGATCAATCCGGTGACAGACTCCATCGTATTTATAAATACCTATATCAATGCAAATTCCAGTTTTGTCGGGGGTTTGGAATTAATGGGAAGAAATTCAGTGACCAAATGGTGGGATCTCACGACAAGCATTAATATTTATACTTCGCATATAGATGCAGGTGACAGCATCCCCACTGCACCTGAGACCTGGAGCTGGGCTGGCAAAATGACCAACAGCTTCACCCTGCCAAAGAATTTCAGTTTGCAAATTAGCGCTGATTACAATTCAAAAAGCGTTCTCCCTCCGGGGGGGAGTGCAGGCAATGGCGGCGGCGGCGGCCGTGGATTCGGGCAAACCGTAAGCGGCAACGCGCAGGGATATTCAAATCCTATTGGGGGAGTAGATGCCGCGCTCAAATACGAATTCCTGAAGAACAAAGCTGCATCTCTAACTCTCACAGTGACGGACATTTTCAGAACACGCATCAGCAACGTGGTAACCACAGGCGCTGATTTTAGCCAGGAAACAATCAGGATTAGAGACCCCCAATTCTTCCGTTTACAATTCAATTGGCGATTCGGTAAATTTGATGTGAGCCTCTTTAAACGAAAGGACACCAAGGGAGATTCAGATACCATCCAAAACAGCATGCAGGGCGCCCAATAATAATTCGGTAAGCGAATCGTATTTCAGCCCAATGGCAATCTATGATTAGTCCCGGAGCTCTATCTTTGAATAATATCGAAGCAGACAAAAATGCCAGTCAGTTTTTTGGATATATTGGTGCTATTGGGTGCGCTCCAGGGTTTCATCGTGAGTGCCATTCTTTTCCTATCTAAGAAAGAAGGAATTTCAAACCGCCTGCTGGGAACGCTCCTGTTGTTCATGTCCATGGCCAGCCTGAATATTTATCTAATTAACCAACCCTGGTTTAATCAGTCGACATCCCTAAGCATATTGCACGAAGTGATTCCGATGGTGATTTTTATGCCTGCGGGACCTTTGATTTATTTTTATATCCGGAGTTTTTATGAAAATGACTTTAGAATTGGAAAAGCGCAAAAAGCGCATTTCTATCCTGTCATTCTCGATCTCTTTCCCCACTTGGTAGTTGTGTTTTATATTGTCGGAATCATGGGCGGTTTCCTAAAACCCAATAATCCAGCCTGGGGAAGGTTGATTGATCAATACAATACGTATGTAGACATCCCAAGGTGGATATCCTTAGCGGCATATATATGGTTATCATGGAAATATATGCAGTTAAATAAATTAAAAGTAAAGGAAGTTCGCAATTCCTTTCTGCTCTGGCCTGGCCAATTGATTTTGGCTTTTGGCTTGTTTTTAGTCATCTGGCTGCTGCATCTGATTCCTTATATCATTCCTGCATATAGTGAAAAAATGTTGAACCTTGTCGGCTGGTACCCGGTATATATTCCAGGCGCCGTGCTTATATATTGGCTAAGCATCAAAAGTTATCAGCTCCTTCATCAACAAATTAAAAAGGATAAAAAAAATGTGGGCGTACTGAATTCCCTCTCTGGAAAAACGATCGGGGAAGCCATTAAAGTACTGAAAGATTCAATGGACAAGGACCAGCTTTTTCTTAATCCTGAATTGAACCTGGCGATGCTTTCTGAACATACGAGCTTGCCTCCAAAAATAATATCAGCAATACTCAACCAGGAACTGAATACTAGTTTTTCAACTTTCATCAATGAATACCGGATCAAAGAAATTAAATACCGGATCCTCCAGCCGCAGAACCAAAACTTGACCATCGCAGGAATCGCTTTTGATTGCGGCTTTAATTCCCAACCCACGTTTCAAAGGGCATTCAAAGCTTCCACCGGCCACAGTCCTACTGAATACCTTCAAAATGCCACTCAAAGGCAGAAATAAGAATAGTCAAATCCGGATTTGAGATCTTCGATCTCGTTATGCTGTTTATTTTGCACCTATGAAACCGCTCATGAAATGCCTATTCCCCTTTCTCCTTCTATTTTCTATTTCCCAATTTACCAGAGCGCAGGAAAAAAAGCCCTCTCCGGAAGGCCCGCTGTTGGATCAATTTGAAGGGCTATTCTTTGCCCAGCTGGATTCCAGTTCAAAATTTATTATCAAAAAAGAAAAGGACCACCTGATGCTGGTGGTTCCGGGCCAGGGCAGTGCACCCATGGATTGGGTAAGCGGAAATCAATTCAGGCCAAAATATTTAAAGCCAACGGCAATGGTTGAGTTTATTAAAGATAGCCTGGGCCAGATTAGTCGTATGCTTTGGAAGCAGGATATCCAAATCGAGTGGATTCCTATTGACCAAAATGATTCTTCTAATATTTCTACTAATAATTCATTATTAATTGAATATGAAGGAAAATTTAAATTAAAATCTAGCCCTTCCACCATTGCAATAGTTAAAGAGGAAGCAGGCATTCTGACCGTACAGGTAGTTGGGCAGGGGAAATTGCCATTAACCTATCTATCGAAGGATCGATTTGCTATTCAGAACGATCATTTGATGCAGTTGTACGAATTCAGAAGAAATGGAAAAAACAAGATCGAAAAAATTATCATGACGAGAACAGGTGCTATTGATTTACTGAAAAGCAAAGATTCAACAGCTGCAGCTGCACTTGTTCCGAAAGTTTCCAACAGACAGAATGGATTTAATGCCGGGGACAGTTTGCGGGGGATGCTCAATCCCATGCGAACTTGCTATGACGTGCTTTTTTATTCCTTGGACCTGCAGATCTTGCCCGAAACCAAATCAATTCGCGGGAAATAATCTGATCCGCTTCAAAACCATAGAGCCATTTACAAAGATGCAGGTAGACCTTTACGCCAACATGAAAATTGAAAAAATTCTGTTTCACAATAAGGAATTGGACTTGGTCCCGCGCTTATGATGCAGTCTTTATTCAGTTTCCGCGAAACAATGAAGCAAGGCAGCCTGGATGAAATCACTATTTATTATGAAGGCCACCCCCAGGTTCCAGATCTTTCCGTTCCCATGCATGGAGGATTTCTTTGGTATCAGAATAACGAAAATAAATTATGGGTTGAATCGGTGGTACAGGGCTCAGGAGCCAGCCTCTGGTGGCCTTGCAAAGACCATTTGTCGGATAAGCCTGATAGTATGAAAATCAGCGTGACCGTTCCATCCGGATTGATGGATATTTCCAATGGCAGGCTGATAGCGAAGAAGGAGGTCGCAGGTAAGCAAACAAGGTTCGACTGGTACGTAAGCTATCCAATCAACAATTACAATGTAGTAGTAAACGTTGGCGACTATGCGCATTTCTCAGATACATATATCAGGAATGGAGACAGTTTGTCGCTGGATTATTATTGTATGCCATATAATATCAAAAGAGCGAAAGAAATATTCGACCAGGTAAAGCCTATGTTAGCAGTTTATGAGAAGAAATTCGGGAAGTATCCATTTGAAAGGGATGGCTTTGTCTTGATGGAATCAATTTATCCAATGGAACATCAGAGCGCGGTGAGCATTGGGCAAATTCCCCAGCACCATTTTGATGCAGTTGAGATGAGAAGGCTGATGTGGCATGAGTCGGCTCATGAATGGTGGGGAAATAGCTTAACCTGTAAGGATATGGCTGATTTCTGGATCCATGAGTCTTTTGCAACCTATAGTGAGTACCTGAATATTGAAACGATGTCAGGCAGGGAATCAGCGACAAAAGCCATAAACAAACAAATTTCGCCGGATAAGGACACGATAGCCAGGGATCCTGTGATCGGAGTTTATAATGTGAATGATATTCACCGGGATTTGGGAGATCTATATTCCAAAGGGTCCCTGATGCTGAATACGCTGAGGAGTATCATTAACAATGATTCTCTCTGGTTTAGTATCCTGTTTGGTTTACAGGAGAGGTTCAGGTATAAGACAGTCACAACTGCAGACATCACAAAATATATTAATGAAAAAACCAAAACAGACTATGATTATTTCTTCGATCAATACCTGTTCCAACCCAGTCTGCCTGAGCTGGAAATTAAACTATGGGAAGAAAATGCTTCCCTAAAGGTTCAGTACAGGTGGAATGCAGCCACTAATAATTTCCATATGCCGGTGAAGATTACCCGGTCGAAAAATAATTTTGATTTCATTACGCCAAGCACCAGCTGGCAGACATTGGATCTCGGGAAAATGAATCCAAAAGATTTTAAAGTGGCCACGGACGAATTTTATATCCGGCTCAAGACCGATAGAAACGACGAAATGAAGTAAGGTTGGCTAAACCTTCAATCAACCTTGAAGTTTAGATAACATGTTTCTCACTATAGTCGTACTGATCTTTGATTTTTTTGGCCAACTCATTCATCGGGGACCTTGAAACAGAGTTTTTCTCTCCCTTTTCCCAATGCGTCAATTCTTCATCAATGTATTTTTTTTGCATACGTGAAAACTTCTCTTGTGTCTCCGCCGACAATTCTTTTCTCCTTTGAATCAGGCCATCGAGTTTTTCCGTTTGAACTGCTGCATCCATGCGCATTTCATTTTCAGATTCCGCCATTTGCAAAAGCTCTGTTTTGGCGAGCGCCAGGTCATAAGGTCCCTGGGGCATGATCAGTTTCGAAAGGATCGGACCAGTTTCAATCAAAATGATCAAAAGAAAAATAAAAAAATTCGCCCAATAGACACTCGATTCCTGATTTGAAAGATCGGCCAGGGCTTTATTTCTTTCCAGGAATCCAACCTTATCAGCAAGTCCAGCTTCATAAGTAGACCTTTTCTGTTCAAAAGAAGCCTTTGCAGTACTCAATATGCTGTCCTGGCTTTGAATTTTTGTGGTTAGCAAAGCCAGTTCCGGCGCGAATTGAATCATTGCCCTATTATATGCGTCTTGTTTCAGCAGGGTTAATTTTTCTATTCCTCTTTGAAGGGATCCCCCGGTACCATCTGCTTCCTGAACATAGGCCTGCTGGAGTCGATGCAGGGTATCTTCCAATTCCAATTTCCTTTGAGTTAATCTTGCTCTTTCTGATACGGCTGATTCCAATTGTTTTTTGTGTTCGGCTTCAAGCAGACTGTCATTAAGCGCGATTTTTTTATGCCGGTTTTCAAGCACTTTGACGTCGATCTCCTTTTCAAAAATTTTTAATTCGAGAGGTCGGGCGATGGTAACCCCAATCAGAATGGCAAGGGCTATTCGAGGAACGGTCATCCAAACCTGCTTATTGGCCGATACTCCATATTTGCGCATGGTAGAGACCAGAAAGCGGTCAAAATTAAATATGATCATTCCCCAGATGATCGCGAAGGCAATTGCCCAGGACCAATTATTGAAAACACTGTACACAGCATAGCCGGAGGATAAGGCAGCGAGCACAAATGTTGCGAGAATGACACCTCCCAGTCCTGCGTATTTTGTATGCTCAGAAGGATATTCCTGTAGTAGCTTTTGGTGGGCTCCTGCACACCACCATAAAAAATGAGAATCTGTCTTCTTCTTTTTTCCCCCAAAAGAATCATAAGTGTACAAGCCATTGCTTTGGCCATTGGTTTGAGCAGCCATAGTCCAGTTATTGCGGTGAATAATAATTAGAAATGCCGGGAAGTTGAAGAGGAACAGGGTAGAAACGGGGAATACCAGAGGAAATTGCAAAAGAAAAGTGAAAAAAATTTGGTGCGGTTCGCTTTGACCATCAGGGGGCCTGAATAAGGATCCCATTTGCCTTTAATGCACCATAAATCGCTTTTGCAATGGCTAACGCATTCGGATGGTCACCATGAATGCAAATGGTTTCGGCTTTGACAGCAATTTCCTTTCCTTCAGCAGATAATGCTTTTCCTTCCTGAACCAGTTGTAATGCCTGGTTGACCGCTGCATGAATATCGCTGATGATAGCATTCGCTTCTGTCCTTGGACGGAGTGTTCTTTCATCCTGGTAAACCCTGTCTGCAAAAGCTTCATGAACAAAGGACAATTGGGCAAGGGCCGCCTGCTCGGCCAGCACGGACTGACTCATGCCATATATGATTATTTTGGGATCAATCTTTTTAACAGCTGAACAGATGCAGGAAGCTGCTTTTGGGTCCCGGGCAGCCCGATTATACAAAGCCCCATGCGGCTTCACATGATGGATGCCAGCACCGGATTGAACGCAAAGTTTTTGCAGTTGCATGATTTGCAGCATCAGAGATTCTTCCAGCACAGATAATTGCATTCCGCCTTCCAGCATGTCCTCCCTTCCAAAATTTTCCTTATCTGGATAAGATGGGTGGGCTCCGATGGCCACACCATATTTTTTTGCCAATGAGATAGTAAACTCCATCGAGCTTTCATCACCTGCATGACCGCCACTAGCAATATTTGCTGAGCTGATCAGTGGCATCAGAAATTCGTCATGCGGCATTCCTTCTCCAAGATCTGCATTGAAGTCCACGATTAACATGCCAGTGCATTTAGATGATCCTTGCACGCCCGTGCAAGGATTTGCATTTCTTTTTCCTGTATTTCCAAAAGTGTTTCGGCAGTTCGGATATCCGTTAACGTAAATTGCAAGCTATCGCTGGTTTGCAATTGAGCCAGCTTGGGAAGATGGGCAGAGACAACGTGTGCGATCCTCGGATATCCGCCTGTGGTTTGATGATCAGCCATTAAGATAACCAACTGACTATTGGGCAATAATTGGATGGTGCCAAAGCTGACTGCCGAAGAAATTAATTCAAATTGATGGACCATCTCTACGGCAGCACCCTTCAAGAGATAGCCCATTCGATCTGAAGATGGGTGAATGGTGAAATTATTTTGCAGCAAATTAGATTGCGAACCAGGTGTGAGATGGTTCCATTCATTCCCCTGAGTGATGAAGATTTCATTTGGAAACTGATAAACTTTTTCTCCGCCAGCACGCCATGGCAGCACCCTCAGGTTCTTATTTTCTTTGAGCCAACCAGCAAAATAAATAGAGCTCTCTTTCGGAGAAAGTGCATCCCCTTTTTTAAGTGCACGCCCATACAGTCCACCGGCACCTGCTTTGAGATTGGTGCTATAGCTGTTCAGCCATTTCTCCACATGGAATCCGCCATGGATACTCAGGTAGCATCTTGCACCTCTCTTCAGTTTTGGAAAATGCAGTACTGTATTTTTCCTTAAAACAACAGGCTGCCACATGGGCATCGGTATATCGTCAAGCATGGGAGAAAAATCCGCTCCTGTGACTGCAATCAGGGCATTTTGCTCAAACAAGATCTGCGGAGCGGGATAATGCATTTCCAGCAAAGATTCCGCGCAGCAATTCCCAACAATCATATTTGCCACCTGTGAAGCATATGTATCCATGCTCCCGCCCGGATTGATCCCCAGATTTCCATAATGAGGCCTTCCCTGATCCTGGATCGTATCCAGCATTCCTGCTTTTATGATGGAAATGGCCATTGTAGGAAAAGTAATAGTTTTAATAATCGGGCGCTCAAGTTATTCAATTGTTTTTCATTCCGCACTTCCATTTTCCCGAAACCATTCGTAGTCAAATTCATCTCTGGTAATTGGATAGAACTGTACCTGCTGGCCCGCTTTCAGTCTGACCGGGTCGATGGCATGAGAATCGAATAATTTGAGTGGAGTCCGTCCAATGATCTGCCACCCTCCTGGACACTGGAGCGGATAGATTCCGGTTTGCCTGGCCGAGATTCCGACACTTCCCGGAGCTACCACCACCGGGTTCGGCTTCCTGGGCATAAATAATTTCTCATCCGTTTCCGCCATATAGGAAAAGCCAGGCAAAAATCCAATCAGATAGATATAGTAGATTCTTTCATGATGGCACCAGATAATTTCAGATTTGGACAATTTCTTGGATCGTGCCACGAATTCCAGGTCCTGCCCGAATTCATCATTATAACATACAGGTATCCTCACTGTCTCTATATTTTGTTGAATGGGCCATTCTGCCGTTTGGTGCCATGCTGCAGTCAGTTTTTCGCTCATAAACTCAAATGCCGTCGAATGCAGCAGAAATTTTTTTCTGACAAGGACCGGGTCATAGATCAGGGTGACCGAGCTGTAGCCGCAAATCACATCTTTCACTACATCTCCTAGTTCATGAAACAGCCATGACTGCATATGCCTCACCCGAAGGTTTAGTTCAATATGGAATGAATTCCCCAGATCGAATGTGATCGCTGAATCGCCAAGTGGAAAAATATTGAAGTACTGGTCCAATTTGTCAAATTATTTCACCAAGTTAGATTTTTAAGAAATAATTCGCAAGGGAATTGCAGGTATAAATATCCTGTCAAGTCCTGAAAATGATTTTCGCAAGCTCCGGTATGGGCTTGTATCTTCCGCCTTTGGTCCGCCTCAGGCGGATTCTATAATGCGATATGCCATCGCTTTGGCAATTGCAAAGTGCAAGTCATACGAATAAACAGGAAATATTTCTTTCAAATAAGGCATTCAAATCATTCTTCTTCCATGAAAATCCACTGCGGCTGCAGCGTTTTTCTACGGTATGACCATTTGGATGAATTTTTTATTTTCAACCTTATACTGTAAACTTGCACGCCAACAGGCCTGTTTTAAACTGATTCATTGAGTATGGCGAAGAACCTTTTGATTGTGGAGTCTCCTGCGAAAGCGAAGACCATTGAGAACATTTTAGGCGAGGATTTTGAAGTAAAAAGCTGCTACGGACATATCCGGGACCTTGAAAAGGAGGATATGGGCATTGATATTAAGAATAACTACAAGCCAAGATATTTCGTTCCAGAGGACAAGAAAAAAGTGGTGAAAGAACTCAAATCCCTGGCAAAAAAATCTGAAGAAGTTTGGTTGGCAACGGATGAGGACCGTGAAGGAGAAGCCATTAGCTGGCATTTATGTGAAGTGCTGGGCCTGGATCCAAAAACAACCAAGCGAATCGTTTTTCATGAGATCACCAAGCCGGCCATTCGTTCTGCAGTGTCGAAGCCAAGGACTGTTGACATGCACCTGGTGGATGCACAACAGGCGCGACGGATCCTGGACAGGATTGTGGGATTTGAACTAAGTCCGGTTTTGTGGCGCAAGATGAGCATGAAAAACAACCTTAGTGCGGGCAGGGTTCAAAGCGTTGCTGTAAGGATCATTGCAGAAAGAGAAAGAGAGATCAATGCTTTTGTTGCTACCAGCCAATTTAAGGTGGAAGCAATTTTTACAGCAAAAGATATTTCCGGAAAGACGGTAAGCTTTATTGCAGAAGGGAAAAAATATCCTGCAGCGGAAAATGCAGAAGGATTCCTGAAGAGTTGCTTTGGCGCCAAATATACAGTAGCGGATATCCAGGTAAAGCCTGCAAAGAAATCGCCAGCCGCTCCATTTACCACATCTACATTGCAGCAGGAAGCATCTCGAAAACTGGGATATTCCGTAAGCAGGACCATGGTGCTTGCGCAGAAATTATATGAGAGCGGGAAGATCACTTATATGAGAACTGACAGTGTCAACCTCAGCGAAACTGCTAAGGAAGACATAAAGAACCAGATCGGCCGCCAATTCGGGAACAATTATTACCAGCCAAGGAACTTTAAGAATAAAAGCGAGTCGGCACAGGAAGCGCATGAAGCGATCAGACCTACTTACATGGAAAATGCGACGGTGGACAATGCGGATTGCCGGAGGCTTTATGACCTCATTTGGAAAAGGACCATCGCCTGTCAAATGGCAGATGCCGAACTCGAAAAAACGACGGCAAAGATCCAGATTTCGACCAATAAAGAGGAACTCACTGCGAGCGGCGAAGTGTTGAAGTTTGATGGTTTCCTTAAAGCGTATAGGGAAGACCGTGATGAAGAAGAAATCACAGAAGATGAACATGAAGAAGGAATGCTTCCACCCCTTTCTGTAAGCCAGGTTCTCCCATTAAAGGAAATGAAGGCGACGGAAAGATTCAGCAGACCATTGCCCCGGTATACAGAAGCCTCCCTGGTAAAAAAACTGGAAGAACTGGGTATTGGCCGGCCTTCAACCTATGCTCCTACCATTTCAACCATTCTTAAAAGAGGTTATGTGGAAAAAAGAGATAAGGAAGGAACCAAACGTGTTTTCAGGGTGCTCTTGCTTGCGAATGACGCCATCAATACCCTGACCGAATCTGAAAACACAGGTGCTGAAAAATCAAAACTTTTTCCTACAGATCTGGGCCTGGTGGTCACGGATTTTCTAAAGCAGTATTTTGACGACATCATGGATTACCATTTTACCGCCCGGATTGAAGAGGAATTTGATGAAGTGGCCGCAGGCAAAATGAAATGGAGTAATATGATCGATGATTTTTACCTCCCTTTTAAGAAAGATGTAGAAAATACGATAGAAAACGCTGAAAGGATCAGTGGGGAAAGAGACCTGGGGATTGATCCAGTGACAGGGAAAAAAGTGATCGCCAGGATGGGTCGATATGGGCCCATGGTGCAAATCGGAGATACTGGCAATGCAGAAGAAAAGGCACGCTTTGCCAAATTGAAAAATACCCAGAGCATTGAGACGATCAGCTTTGATGAAGCCATGGAACTCTTCAAACTGCCCAGGTTGCTTGGCTCTTTTGAGGGAACCGAAGTCAGCGTAAATATCGGCCGCTTTGGCCCATATATCGCTCACGACAAGAAATTTTATTCATTAGCGAAAGAATTTGATCCATATACGATCAGTTTGGCGGAGGCCACACCGATCATTTCAGAAAAGCGGACGGCAAAAGAACAACGTACCATCAAGGTATTTGAAAAGGAGAAGATCCAATTGTTGCGAGGACCCTATGGTCCCTACATCAAACAGGGATTGCGCAATTACAAGATCCCTAAAGAAAGACAGGAAACAGCAGTGGACCTGAAAATTGAAGAAGTGAAGGCAATCATCGAGGAGGCCAAATTGAATCCGCCAAAGCGCGTACCGAAAAGAAAAAAGACCTGATTTCTTCTCCCCTTTCCTGATGTCCAGGTGTCTGGCAGCGCGTCGTTTTTTCCTCCCAAACCAATTAGAGAAAAATGGATCGCGTTTTGTGTCATCTGAGATGGTTTCATCCTAGTATTTGTGTATTGAGTTTTTTCAAATCTTTTGTGATCTCTATTGGCCTGCTCCAAAATGGTGCCCCTCTTTAGGCTGTCAGTAACCAAAATTTCGGCAGGTTTCACACAAGAATTTCAAATCTCTTTCGTTATAAATATTATCAGGCTTTGTCCAAGTAATAAACATCAGCCAGGCTTTTGTGGAAAAAATTATTGTCCCAGGTTTCCAGCTTCCCCGATATTGATCTCCGTTAGGCCTTAAAGATATCCGGGAAGCAAAAATATCCACCCCCATGCAAGAGACTAAAGAGATCAAAGCCCTGTTCCATCTAATTGATGATCCTGACGAAGAAGTTTTTTATACCATCAGCGACCGCATTGTGAGCTATGGGAGAGGCATCATCCCCAATCTTGAAAACCTTTGGGAAAATACGATCAGCGAAGAAACCCAGGAAAGGATTGAATTGCTCATCCATAAATTGCATTACCGCGACCTGACCGAAGATTTTGGCAGGTGGAAAACCAGTAGCTACCATGACCTGCTCACCGCTTCGCTCCTGGTTGCAAAATTTCAATACCCCGATCTGGCCACCAGCACTGTGCTGCAGGAAATTGAGAAACTCAGAAGAAATATCTGGCTGGAGTTGAACACTTACCTGACACCGTTAGAACAAGTGAATGTACTGACAAGCATAATTTACAGTTATTATAGTCTGAAAGGGACTGAAGTAGGCTACCAGCATCCTGAAGAATTCCTCATCAATAAAGTCATTGAAACAAAAAGAGGCAATACGATCGCCAACGGTATATTGTATTTACTCCTGGGAGAACTGCTTGATATCCCGGTTAAAGCCATCAATATTCCCCGGCAATTTGTCCTTGCATACATCAAACCGGGGCTTGAAGAGGATGAAACCGGAACTGAGGACCCATTTCTCAAAATAGAATTTTTTATCGACCCGATGAGTGGCCAGGTATTTACGCATAAGGATGTTGAGAATTATTTCAAACGCGTTGCCGTTCCTCCGGTACCTACTTATTTCAAGCCCCTCTCCCATATCCGGATCATTCAGACCCTGCTTGAAGAATTTGGAAAATGTTTTGACAATGAAAAGAATTCTTATAAGATGAAGGAGTTGCTCGCCATTGCTGCGATGCTGAATGAATAACCCGAACGACCTCCCAGTCAGCTTATCCCATTTCAACTCTTTTGAATGAGTTCCCTACCATGCGCATTTGCATGATGAAAGTCATGATCCCGGATTCAACTTTTCATTAACTTCACAAAAAAAGATATGTCAGTAGATTTGGGAATTACTCCTGCAAATTTGCAGGCTGTTGCCAATGAATTGCAGAAGATATTGGCAGACGAATTTGTCCTGTATGCAAAAACAAGAAATTACCACTGGAATGTGGAAGGCGGAAATTTTATGGAATTGCACAAGTTCTATGAGAGTCAATATGAAGAACTTGATGAAATCATGGACGAAGTGGCGGAGCGCATCCGCATGCTTGGCCACCATGCTGAAGCCCGCCTGAAGGACTACCTGAAACTGACCCGCCTTGATGAACCAGGATATACGTCAGACCAAAAACAGCAATTGCAAAATCTACTTTCTGACCATGAACTCATGATCAGGGAACTCAGAAAAAGCATTGTTGATTTTTCCGACAAGCACAAAGACCTGGGCACAGCTGATTTTGTGACCGGGTTGATGCAGCAGCATGAGAAGTCAGCATGGTTTATCCGCAGCTATCTCAAATGAAAGGTTTTCCCGGAACTCACCAGGAAAATTCCTGTTTACCCTGCTTTATTGGATACGTATGCCCCTGCCAGACGAAGTTTCCGGAAACGCTGGTGGGAAGCTCAATTTCAGCATGTCCCTTACCGTTAGCATTTGTCATTTTTAAGATAATATTGCCATTGGGATGAGGCACACTTCCTTCCACGCTGGTGAGGTTACCGATCGAAGGTTCTATCAATACCTGGTCAAAACCGGGCGCCATAGGCTGAATGCCGCAAACAAGGGATAAGAATTCGTAGTTCGGTGAAGCACTCCATGCATGGCAATCAGACCGGGTCGGGGCGGGATTTTCTGCAAAAGTAGTAAGACCCTCAGCGATCATAGATTTCCAGGGACCCAACAATGCGAGAAATTGATTTCCCAGCTTCACTTTTTTCAAGGCTTCAAAAAGATAAAAAGTGAAATAATAAGTGCATTGTGTGATGGATTTGTCCTGCATGATCTTCTCCAATAACTGCTTTTGTTCATTCAGGGGTACGGCATCCGTGAGCACCGCCATGATGTTTGCGTGCTGACTGAAATCTTTTCTTTCTGCTTCATCAGCCAGCATAGACTTGTCTTGGTCCCAGCAGAGCGCATAAGTTTTTTGGGTCAGACTCCTTGCCCTGGCCAGGTATTGATCGGCAGCTGCTGTTCTTCCAAACTGATTCATTAGTTGGGCTGCACGCTGCAGGGTATAGGCATACTGAAGCGTAATGATGGAGGAGTTGCCCCTGCTGGCACCAGGTGGCACACCTCCCACCCTGATGCTGTCCACATCCGGCCAGCTCCAGTCTACGAATTGCCACCATGCCAAAGGACCCAGCATGCCATTCGAATCCAGTTTTTTTCGATACCATTCCAGAATGGCTTCTACCACATCGAGATGAGATTTTACAAATGCATCATCTTTCCTGTTCATCCAGAAATCATGGATCATGCAAACCCACCAAAGGGAAAAAGTGGGAATGACTTGCATGTCGCGCGAGGGATACCTGCTCTGTGTGAGGCCATCGGCAAAGAAAGAATTCCCTATATCATCAATTGCTTTTTTGACAAGGCGGTCGTCGCCCGCCACATACATTGAAATCATGGCTTGTATTCTTGTATCGCCCACATATTGCAGTTGCTCATAATAAGGACAATCAAAATAAGTATCCACGGCACATAGCCTCGCGGTTCGCCATCCAATATTCCAGATTTTCTGCAGTACTGGATCATCGCTTTTAAAATGCGCCTTCTCAGTGAATGGATATCCCGTGAACAGACTTGTAAAATCCATGAGATCCAGGTCCTGGTCTTTTGTTTCAATATCCAATTGCAAATACCGGAATGTGCGGAAAAACAAGGGCGAATATTGGCGGTTCATGGCCCCGTCGCTGATATAGAGATCAGAGATCCCTAACAATTCCTTGCCTTCAATGCTGTCCCGGTTGCCTTTCTGCCTTTTCGAATCCATTAGGGCTTCTGCATAACTGAGCTGTATAACCGCATTTTTTCCTCCACTCAATGTGATCCGGGGATAGGCATTGGTCAGAAAAGATTGGTCAAACAAGATCCTGAATTTCCCATGGGCGGGTATATGTATGGGTGATTTGCCGGTAAGAAATAATTCCGGGTCCCTGATGGTGAGATTCGTCCTGCGGATGCTTGCAAAACGCTGAGGTTTTTCTTCTGCTGCAGGAATGGTCCTGGGCACCAGCATCCAGTTTCCATCGGTTCCATAGGTTCGGGACTTCCCTTTATACCAAAGCGCAGTTGCATTTTTCCAATGGCTTTCATCACATGTCCCCTGGTCAAAATCCCACACGTATCTATTGCCATCCACACGCTCTCCATCTGCAGTGACAAAATAAGTCTGCAGCTTTGATTTATTTACAGGGAAGGGCTGATAGCCCTCATCTGGGATTGTTTTCCAGCTTGCGTTTGTATTCAGGATTTCTTCTTTCTCGCTATCCCCTTGCAGGATGAAAGCAGTTTGAAAGCTGATTTGAGAATAAGGACGATATTCTCCAAAATTCCAAACCGTTGCAGCGATGATGTTCTTACCTTTTTGAAGAAATGGTCCAAGATCGTAGCTCTCGAAATTCCAGTTGGCCAGGTCGCTTCTGGCAGGGCCGGTACCAACAGATTTTCCATTTACAAATAGCCGGTACCTGTTGTCGGCAGACACGTGCACAATGAAGGATGCGGGCAGCGCCTGCAAATCCAGCGTCTTTCTAAAATGCGAAACAGAGAAATCAATTCCTGAAATATCAGGACTAGAGATCCATCTTGCATTCCAAAAACCATTGAGCCACCGACTATTCACGGGAATGGCCTGCGCTTCGACTGCATTACCTAAGGCAAACAAAATGATCAGCAACAACAGCAGCTGGGGCCTCGATTTTGGGAAGATGTCTTTCTTCATATATAAAAATTAGGATGCATAATCGTAAGAACAAAAAAAGTGAAGCCGGGGCCTCACTTTCATAATAAATATTAAACTCTTAGAACTTCACTTCCCAGCCACTTCTATATTCCCTTTTCACAAATTGATTGGCCTCCTCAAAATTAGTGATCTTCATGTTTGGCGCATCCCAAAGCAATTTCTTTCTTCCGGGAAAATCATTTCCTTTCTTAACGTTCCAGCTTCTGAGAGCAAGATTTCCCATGAGAATGGTTTCTGTCAATGGTCCTGCATATTCAAAAGGCGAACTGACTTCTTTCTGACCATAACCCGCAAGGCAGGCATTCACCCACTGCACGTAATGTCCTTCCGGAACTCTCGCCAGGGTCTTTGGCACATTCACCTCGCTTGTCTTTGATGTAGGCAATAATTTTGGATTGGCCCCGTAAGTCTCACACATCATTTTTCCCTTGGTGCCGATGATCAATACACCGCCTCCTCCACTGTCTCCAAAAATTTCATCCGGTCCAAGCTCATCCGGCCTTTCAGGTCTAATGCCGCCATCCATCCAATACATACGAACATCAGGTTTACCCGTTTTGCCAGGGAATCTCAATTTTATGGAAGATGCAGCAGGACAACTTTCAGGAAAATAATCGGGGGTCCACATTTTTTCATAAATAGACACCTGGCTGCATTCGACTTCGGAAGGATATCCAAGACCTACTGTCTTGAAAGCAGGATCTATCAGGTGGCAGCCCATATCGCCCAGCGCACCTGTTCCAAATGCCCAGAAACCCCGCCAGCTAAAGGGAACAAAAGCACTATGGTAGTCTTGCATTTTGGCCGGCCCCAGCCAGAGGTCCCAGTCCAGCTCCTTCGGCACTTCTTCCAGGCCCTTGGGAATGCCCATACCCTGCGGCCATACCGGTCGGTTGGTCCAGATATAAATGGCCGTTGCATCCCCGATGACACCGGCATTGTACCATTCCTGCATCTGACGGACACCATCACCCGAAGCGCCCTGGTTGCCCATCTGCGTTACCACCTTATATCGTTTAGCTGCTTCCGTTAGCATGCGGGCTTCATAAATATCATGAGTCAGAGGTTTTTGAACATAGACATGCTTGCCCAGCTGCATGGCTGCAATGGCCGCTACGGCATGCGTATTGTCCGGTGTGGAAACGGAAACGGCATCAATCTGACCATGTTCCTTGTCAAGCATCTCGCGCCAGTCCTTGTAGCGCTTGGCTTGGGGAAAACGCTGGACTGATCGAGTCGCCTGTCGGTCGTCAACGTCACAAAGAAAGGCGACATTGGCTTTCGGACTGGCAGCAAATCCAGTCAGGTCACTTTGCCCCTTGCCGCCCACACCGATGCCGGCGATATTTAATTTATCGCTGGGCGCAACGAAACCGCGGCCCAGTACATGTCTTGGCACAATAAAAAATCCGGCACCTGCCAAAGAGATATTTCGTAAGAATTCCCTGCGAGATGCCTGCTTCCCTTTTTCTCCTTTCATATTCATTTTCTTTCTTGATTAAATAATTCTATCCGTTCAAAATAAAACCTAGATGATATTATTAATATAAAATCAGACTCCCAGACTCCAGCCCTGGCGATATGTCCTTTTCACAAACTGATTGGCCTCATCAAAATTGGTTATCCGCATATTCGGCCCATCCCAAAGCAAGGTGATGTAGCGGCCCGGGAACTCAAAATCATTTCCTTTCTTTTTGCGAATATCATAGCTGCGAATGGCCAGGTTGCCCATCAGCACCGATTCTGTCAAAGGACCAGCAATATCAAAATTTGAGCTCAGGTCTTTTGCTTTCGCGCTTCCATAGCCCGCAATAGATGCTTCCACCCATGCAGCATAGTGTCCTTCTTCTCCATTTGGCACCCTGGCAATCGTTTGGGGCACTTTTGTTTCTTTGGATTTTGAAGTGGGCAAGAGCTGTGGGTCTACGCCATAAGTCCCACACATCATTTTTCCCTTGGTGCCGAAAAAGAGCACTCCATTCCCGCCATCTCCCATGACTTCAGAAGGAAGCAATTCCGGTGGCCTGCTGGGTTGGATGCCACCATCCATCCAGTGAAGGTCCACATCAGGTTTACCATTCTTGCCTTTAAAAGTCAGGGTAATATGAGAAGCGATGGGGCCGCTATCAGGAAAATATCCGCTATTCCAATTTTCAATATACCTGTTCGCCACACTACATTCTGCGGACACCGGATAACCCAGACCCGCAACTGCAAATGCCGGCGCCATAATATGACAAGCCATGTCTCCCAAAGCTCCCGTACCATAATCCCACCAGCCTCGCCAGTTGAATGGCAATAAACCTTCAAAATAATCTCTGACGAGCGCTGTTCCCAGCCACAAATCAAAATCAAGGCCTGAAGGCATCGGCGAAGGCTGCGTTGGCCTCGCAATTCCCTGTGGCCACAAAGGACGATCCGTGTAGCAGATAAATTGAGTGCACGTCTCCAATGACTCCTGCATTATACCATTCCTGCAACTGACGTACACCATCACCCGAAGCACCCTGGTTTCCCATCTGGGTAACTACTTTATAGCGATGTGCGGCCTCGGTCAGCATGCGGGCTTCATAAATGTCATGGGTCAAAGGTTTTTGTACATAAACATGTTTGCCAAGCTGCATGGCGGCCATGGCTGCCACTGCATGCTGGTGATCCGGGGTTGACACAGAAACTGCATCAATGGATTTACCCTCCTTGCTCAACATCTCCCTGAAATCTTTATAATATTTTGCCTGAGGGAATTTCTTTCTTGTATCGACAGCCTGGCGGTCATCTACGTCGCAGAGATAGGCGATATTTGCTTTTCCGCTTTTGAAAAATTGATCGATATCATCTGCCCCCTTGCCACCTGCACCGATACCGGCAATGGTTAACTTGTCGCTGGGGGGAACAAATCCACGACCAAGTACATGGCGCGGCACAATAAAAAATCCCGCAGCAGCCATAGAAGCATTTCTCAGAAATTCCCTGCGGGAGCGGTTGGTTTCATTTTTCTTTTTCATTTGGCATTTGCATTTTGAATTCGACCTACAATTGAGCCGGTAATTTATACAAAAGATTCATTTGTGGGCAATATTACGGATCAAAAAATAAACCATCTCCCCTCAATTCCCCAAATCAGATCCCAGAAACAGGCAGTCAGATTCAATGGCATTCGGGTGGACCCTTCTAAATAATTCTTAATATTGTTCATCATGATGTGGACAAAAAGGGTATTTACGAGATTCATCATTCTCTTCCTCCTGGTTGCCATCGCCTTCGCAGTTAATTATTGCGCCAGGGCATTCCCCATTATTTCCGGATATGGTGCGAAAGTCATGTGCTCAAGTGTCTTCCTGGCCGAAAGAGACGAAAAAAAGGTCTTGGAAGAGGAACTGGGATTTTTTCCGATAAAATATGGCCAATACACTGTCAACTACGCAGACTCGTCTGTTACAGGAACCGTATTTGGTATGGCAAAGCAAAAAGCCATTTACAGGCATGGACTGGGGGCAACCCTGATCAGTGAAATAACGGAAGATTCCATAAGGAAGCAGTCATTCCGCCTTGCCCCACCACCATTGATCAAACAGGATTCCCTCCCATGGCCAATGGGAAATATGGCTGCGGATTCCTTCCCTCATTTGATTGACAAAGAAAAATTACTTTCTTCGATTCACAATGCATTTGTAGAGAAAGACAAGGACAAGCCCGTCCGCACCAGGGCAGTTGTTGTGCTGTACGATGGCCGGCTGATTGCCGAAGAATATGCAAATGGATTCAACCGTCAATCAAAGCTTCAGGGCTGGTCAATGACCAAGAGCGTTGTTTCCGCATTGATTGGGATCCTGGCTGGCCAGGGCCGCCTTCAAATTGATAGTGCAGCGCCTGTCCGGGAATGGTCCGACCCGGGTGACCCCCGTCATTCCATCACCGTCAGGGATTTGCTACAGCAATCCAGCGGACTTGATTTCCTTGAAAACTATGCTAAAGCATCTGATGCGACAGTGATGCTTTATGAAAGAGCAGATATGGGCGGGTTCACGGCAAAGCACAAGCTAAAACAATTCCCAGGTTCTTATTATTATTACTCCAGTGGAAACACGAATATATTGTCCCGGATGATCAGGCAGGTCACCAGCGACTCGTTGTATTACGCTTTCCCATATACGCAGTTATTCTACAGGATCGGCATGCAATCCGCAATCATGGAGCCCGACGCTTCGGGATCATTCGTCGGATCATCTTATATGTATGCGACGGCAAGGGACTGGGCAAGATTCGGTCTCCTTTATGCAAATGATGGCATTTGGCAGGGGGAGCGCATTTTGCCGGAAAATTGGGTAAGCGAGACCAGGACACCCGCCCCATCTGCATTGATTGGGGAATATGGCTTTCAATTCTGGCTCAATGCAGGGGATAAGGAAGGAAACAGGAAATATCCCCACGCCCCAGCGGATATGTTTTGTGCAGATGGTTATGAATCTCAATTTGTTTTTATTGTGCCTTCAAAAAAGATGGTGATCGTTCGCCTGGGTCTGACGCAGCATCATAATTTTGATGCAGACCATTTTGTGGAAGAAATCCTTTCTTCCGTCAGATAATTTGAATTTTATAATAAGCCATTACTAATACTAATCGATAATATCTAAATTAGTGTATTAAAGCCAACCCATGGATTGGGTTAAGTCATCAACCACATTATTGGCTTGGGGCATACTGATTCTTGCCACAGGTTCCGCAAGGAAAGCGCTGAATGTCGAATCAGGTAGAAATCTTCAATCTGTAGGATGTCTCCCGGCTACCCCCAAGGATTGGACCTTTCGCGCAAAAGATAAATCGCGCTTTCCAATTCTTCCCGGATGGGGCAATTATCATTTTTCCATTTCTACGGAGGTCGATAGCGCCCGACTTTATTTTGACCAGGGCTTGAGCTTATATTACAGCTATCATCCCCATGAAGCCCTTGCTTCATTCAGGGAAGCCGCCAATCTGGATCCTTACTCGGCCATGGCTTGCTGGGGTCAGGCACTCTCGCTCGGGCCCTCATATAACGGCAATGGATACTCTATGTCAAACGAAGTGCCGTCCGTGCTGGCAGCGATGGATGCAAGGACAAAGGATGCTACACCGATGGAAAAGGACCTGGTGGCTGCGATGAAACTAAGATATAACCCTTCAGGCGATGCCCGGCAAAGAGAGAAATTAAATCGCAGCTATGGGGATGAAATGCATAGCCTGATCATGAAATATCCGGGCAATCCCGATATTAAAGCGCTCTATATTGATGCCGTTATGTTAGAACATCCTTGGGACTTCTGGTTTAACGACGGAAATCCAAAGCCCTGGACTGCAGAACTTGTAGTTTTATGCGAAGAAATTCTCAAAAATTATCCCAGGCATCCCGGTGCCATGCACTACTATATTCATTTGACTGAGGCTTCCAGGCATCCACAGGTTGCTTTACAGAACGCAGGTCATCTCAAGGAATTCATGCCAGGAGTACCCCATATGGTACATATGTCTAGCCATGTTTACGAAAGAACAGGTCATTATTTTGAAGGTGTGGAAGTCAATGACACAGCCAACCTGAACGAACGCCGATATGACTCGCTGGAAAGAGGTTCAACATCAGATGAAGGCAACCCCCATTATCTGGCTGTTCAGGCTTTCTGCGCTATTAATGCCGGGATGCTAAAAGATGGTATGCCCAGGATCTTCAAATGCAGAGAGAGTGCGAATCCAGCAAATGGAGATGTGTATTCCCAGTATTTGTATATGTTTCCGATACTGGCCTGGGTAAGGATGGGACAGTGGCGGTTGATCCTGGAAAGTCCAGCGCTGAATAGTAACTGGAGCTTTGCCTGCATTCTGGAAAATTTTGCAAAGGGAGTCGCATGGACGAGATTAAACAATATGGATTCTGCTATTTCATGCCTCCGGGCGATTGGATCATTCATGCAATACAGGGAATTGATGGAGAATAGTTTGCGCTTTAATGCTGTCCTCCTGCCTGCGACAATCGCAAAGTATATTCTTTCGGCAGAAATAAACGCTAACCTGGGTCGAAAAGACTCTGCCGTTTTTTATTATGAGTCGGCAATAAGGTTGGAAGACAGCTTAATTTATTTTGAACCGAAAGAATGGATCATCCCTACGCGTCAATTTTACGGTGCAAACCTCTTGAAATGGAAAGAGCCGGAAAGGGCAGAAGAAATTTATATTGAAGACCTGATTTGGAATCCCGGAAATGGCTGGTCCCTGTATGGTTTGTATCAATGCGCACTCGCACAGCAAAAAACAAAGCAAGCCGAAACCTATAGGCAGCAATATTTGCTTGCTTTCAAACATTCAGACATTAAGCCAAATGGTTCCGTATTTTGAACCAAATATTGCCTTCATGAATTGAGTCTCCACATTGCAGGATAAACCCCGATACAAAAACTAAACGAGGGACGCATCCAAACTAATATTCGCTTTCAGGACTTTACTAACCGGGCAATTGAGTCTGGCATCTTCCGCAGATTCCTTGAATTTTTCCGGGCTGATGCCTGGAATCTTTGCCTTCAGTACTAGCTTTGAGTCGGTGATGGTCCCGTTATCAATAGTCACTTCGGCGCTGACATCCAAAGAATCAGCAGTAAAGCCTGCTGCCTGAAGAACAAAACCCAGCTTCATGGCAAAGCATCCCGAGTGCGCTGCCGCAATCAATTCTTCAGGATTGGTACCCGTGCCTTCTTCAAATCGGGATTTAGCCGAATATTGCATATTATTGAGGGCGCCGCTTTGCGTTGTAAGTTTACCTTTTCCATCTTTGCCGGAGCCGTTCCATACGGCCGTTGCTGTACGTTTCATGATTATTTTTTTTGATTAATAAAGCACACGATATGACCATTTCATGGGAGGATTTTGAAAAAATTGACATGCGGGTCGGAACAATCAGGGAAGTTAGCGATTTTCCGAAAGCAAAAAAATCAGCTTATCAATTATCAATAGATTTTGGTGAAATAGGCTTGCGAAAATCCTCTGCTCAATTAACCGATTTTTACAATAAAGAAGATTTAATCGGTAAGCAGGTGATCGCGGTGATTAATTTTCCTCCGAAACAAATTGCGGATTTCAGGAGTGAGTGCCTGGTCTTAGGTATTTATACTGACAAAAAAGAGGTAGTTTTATTGAGTCCTGAGCGAAAGGTAGAAAATGGATGGAAAATTGGCTAGGCTTTCCTTCACAAATTTTTATAGCAATATTTGGACTCTTTCAACCCCTTATGGCCGGCATGCAACAAGGTTCCCAATTCATGACGGATTTGTATTCCACATACTATCAGTCTCCTATCGGCATGCTCCGGATTTCCGGAACAGACCATTATATTTCCGAGATTCATTTTATTGACCATATCGATGCGCTGCAGGATGAGCGAATGAATGGATCAGACAAACCCATCCTGATCCAGTGTATAGAACAGCTGATCCAATATTTCCAGGGTGAAAGGAGGAATTTTGAATTTCCAATCCACCAGGAAGGTTCTGTATTTCAAAAAAGGGTTTGGGAAGAATTGATCGGGATCCCATTTGGGAAAACCATCAGCTATCTTGAGTTAGCAAGAGGAATGGGTGATCCCAATGTGATCCGCGCTGCTGCTTCTGCCAATGGCAAAAACAATATTGCGATTGTCGTTCCATGCCACCGTGTCATTGGATCCAATAAGGATCTCGTAGGATATGGAGGTGGGCTATGGAGAAAGAAATGGCTGTTAGAACACGAACAGAAAGTCAAGTTCGGGGTGCAGACTTTGTTTTGATAGAGTTGATGTTGGTTGATTTGTTGATTTGTTGATTTGTTAAAAAATAAAAAATAAGACCACTCAACAATATTTTTCCCACTCAAAAAAAACCATGAACAATATTGCTTCCCACTCAATACAAAATTTCGGGATGGCCCCGATTTCAGACTAATATTAACTTGCGGCACCAAAACCCCAATCAACCAATCAACAAATCAACCAATCAACCAATCAACCCCCTATGGGGCCAGCCTGAAAGAAATCCTTTTCAATTCAACCTCTGCGGATTTAGCTACGAAACTATAATTGACCAATGAATAGCCTGCGGTAATATAGCTCTGTTGCGCCTGTGCCACGTCTACTATGGTAGCCTGCCGATATTGAAAGCGTTGGAGGACCAACGCGAGCAGCTGGCTTGCAAGCTGGTAATTGCTCCTCTGCGATTCCAGTTGCTGCAAAGTAGAAGTATAGGCCTGGTATGTCTTCACAATGCTCGCCCTGTAATCGCGAAGGAGGATGTCTTTTTGTGTGGCCGCATTCTGCTCATTTATTTCAGCAACCTTTTGCTGGCGTTTATAAATCGAGCCGTTGTATATCGGAATATTCAGGCTCAGTCCGACAAAAGGGCCATAGGATTGATTCAGCAAAAGCTGGCCCGCGCTGGCATTGTTCCCATTGTAAGAGTATCCGGTACTTGCCCTGATGGTGGGATACCTCTGAGCCGCCGTTTCTTTTATAAGCATTTGATTTATCCGGATCTGGTCATCTGCTGCAAGGATATCCGGGTTCAGCGTTAGCCTGGACAACACATCGTCCAGCCTCAGTGACTTATCTAATATAATAGTGTCTTCAATGACAATGACGGAATCAGGGCGAAGCGACAACATCCTGAGCAATTCAGCTTTTGCCTGGTCAATGACCAACTGCTGTGTTACTCTTGCCTGCATCAGGTTGTTCAGGTCAACCTGTGATTGAAAAAGATCTGCATTATTGGCAAGGCCTACCCCCTGCTGAGCTTTCACAATCTCCAATTTCCTTTTGGCGACTTCAATCGAAAGGTCAATGGGCTTATTATAACCCTGCTGACGGAGCACATCAAAATATGCCGTCATGACCGACGCCATGATATTTTGAATGTTCGAATTCAGCTGGTCCCTGCTCTGGCCTTCCAGTTGTTCCAGCCTTTTCTTGGCCGCAAATACACGGCGTCCATTGAATAGAAGGATACTTGCAGTTAAATTCCCACTCAGGTTATTTGCGTTTGAGCCTTCCCGTTTGATAACCTCCCCGGTATTCAGCTTCTGATTGACTCCGGTAATGAAAAAATTGTCCGATCCTCCCGCAGAGATGACCGGAAGTCCACCCGCAATGCCAATATAATTGTTGAGCTTGGCGATGTCCACGTATTTGGCCGATATCTGGATATCGAGGCTGTTCTTCAACGCAATATTGACGGCATCCTGCAAGCCGAGTTTTTGAGAAAACCCGCTTAAACATCCAATAAGCGCCAGCCAGGCTATTCCTGTTTTCTTCATCCTATTTTTTTGTATTCCGGTTTCCTTAAGGCGATTTTGAATACCTTTTTGCTGCCTAATCGACTACTTCCGTCTGGTGTACCTTGTGTTTGGTTGATAAAAAAGTATATACTGCCGGTATGACCAGCAGCGTCAGCATCAGTGAAAATAATATTCCGCCCACCACGACTACGCCCAATGGAATTCTGCTTGTGGATGCCCCTCCCAGGCTCAGTGCAATAGGCAAGGCGCCCAATGAAGTCGCCAGGCTGGTCATCAGAATAGGTCTCAACCGCTGGCCAGCCGCCTCGACCACTGCTTCCATTTTATCTAATCCATGTTCCCTCTTCTGATTAGCGAATTCAACTATTAATATTCCATTTTTTGTAACCAATCCAATCAGCATGATCATCCCTATTTCTGAAAAAATATTCAGAGTTAAACCGAAAACCCAAAGACTCAATAAAGCCCCGGCCAGGGCTAAGGGAACAGTAAGCATAATCCCTAATGGATCTATAAAACTTTCAAACTGTGCAGAGAGTACGAGGTAAATCAGAATAAGGGCCAGGACAAATGCAAACACGATATTGGAGGAGCTCTCCGCATAGTCGCGCGAAGGGCCTGACAAAGCAGTCTGAAAGCTCTGGTCAAGCATTCTGTTGGCAATGGCATTCATCGCTACAATTCCGTCGCCAATGGTTTTGCCTTCTGCGAGTGAAGCAGAAATGGTGGCCGCCTTATACCTGTTAAAGTGGAATAATGTGGAGGGGCTGCTGCTCTCTTCCATATGCACAACTTCATTTAAAGGAATGCTTTCTCCCCTCTTGTTTCGCACATACAATTTTTCAATATCAAAAGGTTTGTCCCTATCGGTTCGTTCCACTTGGGCAATGACCTGGTATTGGTATCCATTCATTATGAAATAAGCCAGCCTGCCCCCGCTAAATGCTGCCTGCATAGCTGAAATCACGTCGGTAGTAGAAAGGCCGAGGTCACGAATCTTTAATCTGTCCACTGTAATGAGGACTTCAGGTTTATTGAACTTCAGGTTCACATCCACATTGGCAAAAGTTTTATCCTTCCTGGCTTCATCCAGGAATTTCGGAATGACTTCTTTCAATTTATTCAAATTCTGGTTCTGCAAAATAAACTGCACTGGCAGCCCCCCTCTTGATCCGGAACCAACGGCGATGGTTTGTTCCTGCAGCGCGAATATTCTTGCATCATTGAAACGGGAAATTTTTTTCTGCAGGTCTACTGCGATTTCATTTTGAGTGCGCTTTCTAAACTTTGGACCCACCAGGCCAATCCTTGGCTGGGAAGTGTTGATTGTGCCCCCCGCAGGAGTCCTTGCAAATACAAAATCACGCTCTGGTACTGAGTCATATAAAAAGCTGGCAATATTGTCCGAGATATTCTGCATGTAACTATAACTCGTGCCTTCTGCTGCAATTACTGTGAAGCGGACGCTGTTCCTGTCTTCGAGGGGAGCGATCTCACTTTGGAGATTCCTGAGGACAAACCAGACGGCGAATAAACAGATAAGAATGATGACCCATGCGGCCCACCTGATCTTCATAAATGCCTGCAAGATTTTCTTGTACCCATTCTCCATGCCAGAAAAGAAAGGTTCGGTCTTAACGTAAAACCAGTTATGGTGCATATTTTTTCTGGTCAGATAGACATTAAGTACCGGAGTAATAGTCAGAGAAACAAAAGCTGAAATCAAAACGGCCGAAGCGAGGACAACACCAAATTCTCTGAATAATCTTCCTACAAAGCCTTGCAGGAATATGACAGGCAGGAAGACCACGGCCAGCGTCAGGGAGGTTGAAATAACGGCAAAGAAGATCTCTTTGCTACCTTCCAGCGCTGCCGTGCGGATAGGCAGGCCGGACTCCAGTTTTCTGAATATATTTTCTGTGACGACAATCCCATCATCCACCACCAGGCCCGTAGCCAGTACTATGGCGAGCAGGGTCAGGATATTAATAGAAAAACCAGCCACATACATTACAAAGAAAGTGGCGATCAAGGAAATGGGGATATCGATCAGGGGTCGCAGCGCAATTAACCAGCTTCGGAAAAAGAAAAAGATCACAAGCACAACCAGTCCGAATGCAATCATTAAGGTATCTTCCACTTCGCTTAATGATTGCCGTATGATACTGGTGTTGTCGATCAGCACATTGACCTCGATGTCGGATTTATTGGCCTTCTTAATATCATCCAGTCGTTTGTTAAATTCATTGGCAATTTCAATATTGTTTGCCCCTGGTTGCGGAATGATAGCAAGTCCCACCGCATTTACTCCATTGTATTTCCAGCTTTGTTCCAGCACTTCCGGGGCAATTTCTACATTGGCCACATCGCTCAGGCGAACGATGCCTGCACTGTCGGCATGAATGACCAGGTCTCGGAATTGCTGTTCGGAAGTAAGCCTGACCATTGTGCGGATCGTCATTTCTGTGTTATTTCCGTAAATCTTTCCAGGTGGCCTTTCGACATTTTCGCTGTTCAGCGTCTGGGTAACATCTGTAAAATTGACCCCCTTCGCATTCATTTTATCCGGATCAAGCCAAATGCGCATGGAATAGCGTTTCTGGCCAAAAATATTGACGGAGCTTACCTGATTAATAGTCTGCAACTGTTGTTGCAAGACATTTTCTGCATAGTCGCTAAGCTCAAGGAGGCTCTTGGTTCGGCTTTGAACTGCCAGGATCAGGATGAAATCGCTGTTTGCGTCGGCTTTGGAAACAACAGGCGGCGCATCAATATCCAAGGGAAGGCTTCGTGTGGCGAGCGCAACCTTATCGCGCACATCACTCGCTGCAGCTTCAAGGTCAATACCAAGGTTGAACTCAATCGTAATCTGGCTAAATCCCAGGGCACTAGACGAAGTAATCGTCCTGATCCCGGGAATACCATTGATTTGTTTTTCCAGTGGTTCGGTGATCTGGCTCTCGATGATATCAGGATTAGCGCCGGTATAGGAAGTTGAAACAGTAATGATCGGTGGATCGATGGCCGGATAATCTCTCACCGCAAGGAATGTGAATCCCACAATCCCAAAAATAATGAGCATCAGATTCATGACCGTTGCCAGCACTGGACGCCTCAATGATAATTCAGAAATATTCATATTGAATTTGATGATGCCCGGGACGGTTTATGGATTCAATTTCCCACGCTCAGACATGACTATTGATTTTTAGCCAGTTGCTCAATCGTATAAAGCTTGCGAAGTTGGACCGGACTTTTAGGTCTGACAAACAATACGCCCGTCACTACAACCGTATCGCCATCTCTTATGCCCGTCGTAATCTCCACATTATTTGACTGTCTCATACCTGTCTTCACATTGACGAAAGCCGCTATTCCGTCTTTAATTAATACAATCTGCTTATTCTTGTCATCTGGTATAATGCAATTGGTAGGAACCATCAGCGCTGCCTTGTCCTCTCCCGCATTGACATATACTTTGACAAATGCCCCCGGATTTGCCTTTGTATTTTCCAGGAGTGCCCGCACTTTAATATTGCGTGTATTTTGGTTTACCTGAGGTTCTACGGCCAGGATTTGAGCTTTAATATGCGGATGCCTTAATTCATCAGCGTCGGCCTGCACTTCTACCTGATCCCCTATTTTTATTGCACTGGTATATTCTTCCGGAAGCGTAAAATCAATCTTTATTTTATCCAATTGCTGAAGGGTTGCAATGAGTGTGGTGGGAGAAACATAGGCCCCCAGGCTTACCTGCCTTAACCCCACAATCCCGTTGAACGGTGCCTTCAACACCGTCTTATCCAAAAGCGCCTTTGTATATTCAATATCTGCCTTATAGCCGTTCACCAAACTTAGTGAAGCATCATAATCGCTCTGATTGATGCCATTCACTGCTAACAGTTGGCGGTAACGCCCTTCCGTTTTCTCCGCAGTTTCAAGCAAGACCTTTGTCTTTTCGATCTGTGCCTTAAGATCTGCATCGTTCACTCTTGCAATCACCGTTCCTGCTTCAATCCATTTCCCTTCTGGTACATTCAGGTAAATCAGTCTGCCACTGGCTTCAGGGTGCAGCTCCACATATTCATTAGCTACTACTGTACCATTGACTTCAATGTGATTCGTGATGGTTTGTGGTCTAACAACTATTGCATCTACAATTGGAGGAGCGGCCTGCCTGGTTTGCGAAGGGTCATTTTTCCCCTTGCAGGCTGTGAATAGAAAAAAGATGACAAAAAGGTTAGCAATTGATCCTGATTTTCTTCCTTGCCAAATCATGTGATTGTGTTTACTCTTTACCAAGCCCCAAATATAAATAGAATCTGAACGATGCCTGTCTTCCATTTCCTCTCAATTGGATAAATGGCAAGCATTGTAAAAATAGAAAGAAAAAAAACAGAATCACATTTGCTTATTTTCCTTTTTCTTTTTGCATCAAAATGGGCTTAGCAGTTGGAATGGACCATTTATGATCGGTGAATAATTCCTTTAAACAGGTAAAATTGAAATTCTTGCTAACTTACTGTATGGATCAGCTGCAATGGGAAATCTCCCGGATCGAACAGGAAACAGGGCAGGCTTCCACTTTTTTTCTACAAAATATTGATGGTTCCGGGGTGCCTTATAAGGCCGGACAATTCCTAACTTTTATTTTTCCCCATTCCAATGCTGAATTGAGGCGATCCTATTCTTTTTCCTCAACGCCTGGCGTTGACAATGAATTCTCAGTCACGGTCAAACGCATTCCCAATGGAGAAATCTCCCGTCGTTTCCTGGATAAAATGAAAGTCGGAGACAGGCTGTTATCAATTGCTCCATCAGGCCGGTTCACCATCGATACGGATCCCGAAAGAAAGAGGCAAATATTTCTTATTGCTGCCGGCTCGGGCATCACTCCAATATTTTCCCTCCTAAAGAAAATCCTCTCAGAAGAACCTTTCTCTTCAATCGTACTCATAGATCAGAACCATTCAGAGGCAGAAACTATCTTCTCCGACAAACTCAAAAAATTCGAATCGAAATTTCCGGCACAATTGAAATGGATCAACTTGCTGAGCAATCCACTCAGCCGGGAATACTATTCCCAACGGCTGACCAATGATCTGCTTGAAATCCTGATCCTGAAAAATTGGAACAAGAGATTGGAACCGGCATTTTATCTCTGCGGGCCGGTCACCTTTATGCGCATGGCAGAATTCACATTGAAACTGATGGGCTTTCCAGACGGAGCCATAAGGAAGGAACATTTTACCATTGATTTTATTCCTCCTCCGCCGTTGATTGTAGATGACAGGCCCAGGCAAGTACATATTAATCTATTTGGGGAAGAAAGATCTTTTACATCAAGGTATCCGAAAACCATTCTCCAGTCGGCACTGGATCAAAAGATCAATATTCCATATAGTTGTCGGGGCGGGAGATGTTCAACCTGCATGGCAAAATGTATTCAGGGAAAAGTAAAAATGTCTATCAACGAAGTTCTGACTGCAAAAGACCTGGAAGAAGGCTGGATCCTCACCTGCGTAGGTTATGCCGAGACAGACCTGATGCTAGTTTTCCAATCGTGAGAGGCAAGATGATTTAATTTTCCTGGAAACCAAAAGCAAACTGAAACTGTTATTGTTTAATAAGATGATTGAAGATGGCATTCCCTAATCTGGAACTCATATCCGCTTTAAGAACCACAGCCGATCGCCTTCGCTCCGGGGTCTATTATGCCTGGGGCCATCATGGGGGCTGCAATTGTGGAAATCTTCTGCAAGTCATTACCTGTATGACCAAGGAAGAGATTGTTCAATATGCTCATGAGGCGCATGGTGAGTGGACGGAGCTGGCAGAAGAATATTGTGAGGCCACGAATGCACCCCTATCCAAAATAATTACTTCCTTGCGCGCCATCGGACTTACAAATTCAGACATTCATAATCTGGAATGGCTCGAGGACCGGGAAGTACTTGAGCATCTGCCTGGAGGATTCAGATGGCTTAAGAAAAATCAACGGGAAGATACTATCCTTTATTTCGAAACTTTTGCGGACTTGCTGGAATCCAGATTGCCAAGGGTCAGTCTGTATCAAGGATTTGCAGAACCTATATATCAATCCAGCCTGGAGACAGAATGCCTTCAGGCAGAACCAGCCTTAGCAGAATGAATGAACTCACCTTAGTCAGTATTTCGACAGAATTTTAACGTTTGGTTCAATGGTTTTCCCAATTAAAACCTGAGTTTTGCAGCACCCAAAAATGAAGAAGAATATGAAGTATATGATGATTGGACTAATCAGCCTGGCCTTAATAATCTATGTTTCAGGATGTGTTAAATCTGCGGAACCGGGATTGAATACCTGCACCGGTCCAACGCCTGCAGATGATTCCACTGCCCTGCTAAATTATGCAAAATCAAATGGGATTACACCTGACATGGACAGTACAGGATTATATTACCAGATTATCGACAGTGGTGCCGGAGTCAATCCATCGCTCAATTCGAAAATCTTTGTCACCTATACGGGAAAACTCATGACCGGGTTAATTATAGATTCTACAACAAACCCGGCGAATACCGGCTTTTTGCTTTCCGATCTCATCATGGGCTGGCAAATAGGCATGCCGAAAATAAAGAAAGGCGGTCACATCAAATTGCTGATCCCATCTGCATATGCCTATGGCTGCTCGGGCTCTATGAATGGAATCATTCCAAAGAATGCTCCCTTGTATTATGACGTGACGCTGGTGGATGTGCAGTGACCAATTAGCTTATCCAATCTCTTCACCTGTGAATGCAAGGGGCAGCAGTGCACTTGCAGCGGGGATAACCCAAATCTTTCCCTCAAGACCGGCAAGAATCAGCCGGATGGGACTCTGGAATATCTTCTCATATTCCTGCAATGACTGGCGGCAAATCCCGCAAGGCGCTATAGGATGGTTGCTTTCCCTCTCCTCTGATTCGTAGCTGATGGCAATCGTTTCAATTGGAATGCCAGGGTAAATTGAAGATGCAGCTGAGAGCAGGACCCTTTCTGCGCAAATTCCGGCTGGAAAAGAGGCATTTTCCTGATTGGTTCCCTTGATGATTTCTCCGTTCTTTAACCTGGCTGCAGCACCTACATGAAACCGTGAATAAGGTGCATAGGCAAGAGTTGCGACTTGTCTGGCAATCTGAAGGAGGTCCTCATCTGCTTTTTTGAGCTGGTCTTCGGACCCGAAAATTTGGTAAGTAAATGAATATTTGGCTTCTTCCATTTGGGATTGGTTTAAGCGCTGATCTTTCATCGTTGATCGTTGATCGAATGAAATGTGCTTACAAAAATCGGCTTACTCTCAAGGCTTCTTATGCCAAGATCAGTCCAATTTAGATCAATGCCGAGCTAAATCGGTGAAATTAATTTCTTGATTTCCGATGTTATCTGTCTGTCGGCCAACGACCAACGATCAAGATCAACGAATTGTCCTGAAAAGCCTGCTCCAACGGACACCCTTATCCCAGCTCATCCAGATCAACCAGGCCTCGCCAACGACATGGTCCTCTGGTACGAATCCCCAAAACCTTGAATCTTGTGATTCATGCCGGTTGTCTCCCATCATCCAATAATAATTCATTGTAAATGTATATTGGTTTGATTCCTTCCCATTGATCATGATTTTCCCATTGATTTTCTCCAGCGTATTTCCTTCGTATACTCTGATCGCTCTTTCATACAATGTATAGTTCTCATCGGTTAGCGTGAGGGTCGCGCCTTTTTTGGGAATCCAGAGCGGTCCAAAGTTGTCGACAGTCCAGCCATGCACATGATCATAGGGATATGTCCTTTCATTCGAAATATCGGGAACAATGGCCTTGGCCAATCCATTGCTCAGCATTTTTTCTTTTGCTGTCTGGGTGAGCAGCATCCTAAATTGATTTGGCGCAGCCAATTGCTGAAGCTCCATCGGGTTACTGATATCGATCAGGTATTCATCCTTCATTACCGTTTCATCCAATGGCTGACCAGCCGTAGTTACGATGTAAGTTGTTTGGGAGTAAGGAGGAAAAGCAGTCGACTTTTCCATTGATGAAGAGGACCTGGTCTTTAATTAGTAAAGTGTCTCCCGCTATGGCAGTACAGCGCTTAATATAGTTTTCTTGTTTGTCCACCGGACGAACGATCAGCGGATACTGATCCGGGTCATTAAGAATCATCTGGCGCCCTGCATTAAAATCTCCGTTGCCAAGATCTCTGGCTACCCAATAATATGGTTTCTCTGACTGGTATTCTTCTTTATTTATTACGGTATCGCCATCTGGAAAATTGAACACGACAACATCGTTCCTTTTCACCGGACTTGGAAACCACCGCGTATAAGGAATCTTGATCCATTCAACATAAGATTTTGCATTGCCAATGGGCATGGTATGGTGTACGAATGGCATGGCCAATGGAGTATTGGGAATGCGTGGACCATAACTAAACTTGCTGACGAAAAGAAAATCATTGATCAGTAAAGTTTTTTCCATCGAGCCGGTAGGTATGGTGTAGGCTTCGAATACAAAAGTCCGAATCAAAGTTGCCGCTACAACGGCAAAAACGCCGGCATCGATCCATTCGCGCGCGGCAGATTTCCGGTGTTTCTTTACGCTTTCGGGACCGAGAAACTTATCCTGCTTGTTCATTCCTACAGCAGGAAAATAGAAAAACGGCAAGAGCGCTGAAAGGGCGTGCTCGTATAAGCGGAATTTTCCAAAGGTCTTGATGAATTCCACAAAAATTCCCATTGAAATAAACCAACCTACTACGGGAATCAATTGCCAGAATACCCAATGCTTGGGCCTTTTTGCCAGATCAAGCATGACCCAGGTATTGTAAAAAGGAATATATGCTTTCCAGCCTGGAACCCCTGCTTTTTCAAAAAGCCTGGAAAGTCCGAATGCCGGCAATAGGAGGATCAGGAGTTGGATAAGCAATAGGACAAATATCTGATGAGAGGTCATTCCTGTATTTTTAAAGTGGGGCAAAATTACCATATTAATCTGCCCCTCAAAATATTGAGGATAGAAAGTTTTCTTAAATGGGGAACGCGGAAGGCGGAACGCTGAACGCAGAACGCTTGACGCTGAACGCGAAACGCTTAGAGCAGCAAGCGAAAAGTTGAATGCAGGAATCTCATTTCGAATTTCAGGCAGAGATTTGAGCAGGGGAAAGTAGATAGAAATACCCATTGCAGGATATTTTGCAGGCTTTAATCATTCAGAAACAAGCGTTAAATATTAATCCTGCGGAATTCGGCCAATAGCATTCTGCGTTCTGTGTTCAGCATTCACTTATGCGTTCAGCCTTATGCGTTCAGCCTTATGCGTCCAGCATTAAGCGTTCAGCGTTCAGCCTATCTTAGGCAGCACATAACTTTCCACATCTGCCCTGCTTATGGTCTTACCAGAGAGAATGATCAGCCTTTCTACTACATTTCTTAATTCGCGGATATTCCCGCCCCAATGATGTTGCTGCAATGCACCAATGGAATCTTCATCAATGGATTTTTTTGCAATGCCGTAATCCATACAGATATCTGTGATGAATTTGTCGACCAGGATGGGGATGTCGTCATTGCGCTCATTGAGAGAGGGCACATGAATAATAATAACACTGAGTCGATGATATAAATCGAGCCGGAAATTTCTTTCTTCCACTTCTTTCAGGAGATCTTTATTCGTAGCAGCTATGACGCGCACATCCACATTGATGTCCTTGTCACCACCCACACGGGTGATTTTTCCTTCCTGCAATGCCCTCAAAACTTTGGCTTGCGCGTTTAGGCTCATGTCTCCTATCTCGTCTAGAAAGAGTGTTCCGCCATTGGCCTGCTCAAATTTTCCTATCCGCTGTTTAAGCGCAGAAGTAAAGGAGCCTTTCTCGTGGCCGAACAATTCGCTTTCAATCAATTCGCCGGGAATAGCTGCGCAATTCACTTCCACCAAAGGACCTGAAGCACGGTTGCTCTTTTCATGCACCCATCTCGCCACCAATTCCTTTCCCACACCGTTCTCACCTGTGATCAGGATCCTTGCTTCAGTGGGCGCAACTTTTTCAATGGTATCTTTTATTTTTTGAATCGGTGCAGATTCTCCCACCATTTCCTGCACCTTGGTTACTTTTCGTTTTAACACTTTGGTCTCCGCGACCAATGAAGTTTTGTCCATCGCATTGCGTATCGTGATCAGCAACCTGTTCAGGTCCGGTGGTTTGGAGATATAGTCATAAGCCCCTTTTTTTACCGCCTCCACTGCCGTTTCAATGGTGCCATGGCCCGATATCATGATGATCGGAATATCCGCATTCACTTCCTTTGCCCTTTCCAAAAACTCGATGCCGTCCATTTTTGGCATCTTGATGTCACAGAGGATCACATCATATTCCTTTTCCCTGAATTTTTTCAAACCTTCTTCTCCGTCGCCCGCTTCCTCCAATTTATATCCCTCATAAGAAAGAATTTCTCCAAGGGTCTTCCGGATCGCCTTTTCATCATCAATGATCAAAATGTTCGACATAGTTTTTAACAATCTTTTGGTATGGAAATAAACCAGACAGCCATCTTACAGCCCGGCCTCAAAAATAAGCATATGGAACCGAACCTCCTCAAGAGGCTGCTTTTGCCTGCTTTCTCAGGGTTGCTGGTAGTGAACCCAGGAAAATAAACAAGTGATCTTACATATGCCTGCACAAGAATTGGTTCTATTCCCGCTCCTCCCGGTTACCATAGGATGAGCGAAGACGAGCATACATTTGGAAGCTGGCTTCGCAATGTCCGACTAAGAAGAGATAATCATGTATACCTGTTCAATGGACAATTGAAAAGAAACCAACCCGCACAATTTGCTGTGCTGGATATTTCGATCGGGAAAAAAGACTTGCAGCAATGCGCAGATGCCGTGATGCGGCACAGCGCAGAATATTTACGCGCAATGGGCGTTTGAATGAGATTCGTTTTCTTGATATGAACCATACCGTGTATACGCCGGGAACAATAAACAATGAAGACCAATGGCAACAATTCCTGGAAAAAGTTTTTGCACATTGCGTAACACAATCCCTGCAAAGCCAATTTCACCGGCTGGTAAATGGAATGGCTATCCATTTGGGAGATGTATTGATTCAGGGCAGATCACCTGGTCATGCCATGATTGCCGTTGACCTGGTGGAAAACAACAATGGACAAAAGCTCTATTTGCTGGCACAGAGTTATATGCCGGCGAAGGACATCCATATCGTGGTCAATCCTGCAGACCCTGGCCTTAGTCCCTGGTACCTTTTCCTGCCTGGGCCAGTCTTAACCCCCCCAGTGGGTCTTTAAGCCTGGTTGTTGGATGAGGTGGTAAGCGCAACTATTTGATAATCAATGTATATTTGAATCGTAGGAATCCGTCGTAAAACCCCCTTGCAACACTCTTAATTGCGATATATCTTGTGTAGATCCAAATACCCTGAAAAAACTATATTAAATTCCAAACCTATGACCCGCAATCGCGAATTATCCGCCAACCCCAGCAAAATCATTTTCAAACTGACAATCATCGGATGCTTCTTACTGGGATTTGCCTATGCTTCCCTGATGATGTTGAACTCAGTGCTTCTGGCAATTCACTAAACCAAAATTATTTCAAGCCATCCCGCAGCTTACCTCTGATTCCATGAGGCTGCGGGATTTTTTATTTTATCACATCCAACTCTACTATGGTGTCAATTGGGTCTGGCTTTACGGATTTCATATCTATCATGATATAGTGGTCCTGCAAGGATTGAAACCCGAGACTGTTTCCCGCATATAATTTCGCAGACTTGACTGTATAAGGAACCTGCAGGAAGAAACGATCGCCTGTGGGTTTAAAAATATGGAGGTAGATTCTATTCCCCTTTTCTGTGATTGCACCCCAATCACCCGGCTTTTGATAGCCCGCACTTGTGCCGTACACCGTAGAGCCATATTTCTTCAACCAGGCCCCCATTGCGTTCAACCTCTCAATAAACTCCGGTTGCACGACGCCGTTAGGCATCGGGCCGATGTTCAGCAGCAGGTTAGCGCCATAGCCGGCATCTTTGACCAGTAGTCTGATCAGAGTCTTTTCGGATTTATAGTTTCTGTCAGTGATATTGAATCCCCATGAATCATTGATTGTTTCACAGGTTTCCAGGGGGAGTTTTGAAACGGCGGCCCCGCCGAAGCCAGTCGTGTTATCCCCTGGAAGGTCTTTTTCAAACATTTGAAAATCTTCACCGGCAAGCGGCGTTTGATGGTGATTGTTACCCACCAGGCATTGGGGTTGGAGCCTGTGAATCAGTTCATAGATCTCTGTAATATGCCAGTCAACATGAGAGGGCTGGTCTTTGGCCGTGTCTGAACTAAGCTGATCCCAAAACCCGTCAAACCAAACCCCGTTAATTTCCCCATAATTGGTCAACAGTTCGGTCAACTGCGCTTTCATGAAAGCGATATAATGGGGCCAATCGCTTTTCTTCGTACGGCCGGTACCATGCCCGGTCCTTCCGGTTTCATATTGGTAATCGGTACGGTACCAATCCAACAGTGAATAGTATACAAAAAGTTTTATGCCCTGTCGGTGGCACTCATCTGCCATTTGCTTCAAAGCGTCTTTCCCCCAGGGCGTGCGGGTAATTTTCCAATCCGACTGTTGGGTGTCCCAGATACTAAATCCATCATGATGACGGGTAATGATGGTAATATATTGCATGCCAGCGTCCCTGGCAGCAGTTACCCATTGCTGGGCGTTGAACTGTTCGGGATTGAAAATGGTGAGCAGTCTCGTGTATTCAGGCACACGGATATTTTTATTGTTCATGACCCACTCTCCATCCCCAAGCACACTGAAAGCGCCCCAATGGATGAACAAGCCGAAACGGGCACTGTCGAACCATTTGCGCATGCGGATATTGTCTGCAGACGGGGTATAACCCTGGCCAAAGCCAAATAAAGGAGAAGAAACTACGAAAGCAAAAAACAAACTGGCAAGCAATATTTTCTTCATGGCAATTTATTTACCGGATTAAATTAACAATAAACTGATGAATGAAAAATTAAATTAGAATCTGTCACCGGGAACGATTCCCGATTCAATCGGGAGATTGTTACATCAAAGCAGAGAATATCCAGGCAGTGTATTACACTTGTGCAAGGCTTTACAATTTGGTAAGGAAAATGCTATCCACCTCATTTCTTCAGATACATTACTTCCTTCACCAGCCTGACAGTGCGCGGAACATCGGGTAAGGCGGCAGCAACAAGATTGGGTGCATAGTGCAATGGTGCGTCTGCAGAAGTGATCCTGCGTATGGGAGCATCCAACCAATCGAATCCTTCTTTTTGAATATGGTAGGTAATTTCAGATGAAATGGAAGCAAATGGCCACTGTTCCTCTACGATGACAAGGCGGTTAGTCTTTTTTACACTTTCAAGAACGGTGTGCCAATCCAGCGGACGAATGCTGCGAAGGTCAATCACTTCGGCGCTGATATTTTCCTTTTCCAATTCGGCAGCTGCGCCAAGCGCAATCTTCATCATTTTATTATATGAGACAATGGTCACATCTGTCCCCTGTTTCTTAATGTCCGACTTCCCAAGTTCGATATAGTATTCTTCTTCAGGAACACCCGATTTATCACCATACATGACTTCACTTTCCATGAAGATAACAGGATCCGATTCATAGCGGATCGCCTGCTTCAGCAACCCTTTGGCATCATAACCATTGCTAGGCGAAACCACTTTCAGGCCGGGGATATTTGCATAGTAACTTTCGAAAGCAGTGGAATGCTGGGCACCCAGTTGACCAGCAGATCCGTTGGGTCCGCGAAAAACGATAGGACAACCTACCTGGCCCCCACTCATGGCCAGCATTTTCGAGGCAGTGTTTAGAATTTGATCCAGGGCGAGCACCGCAAAATTCCAGGTCATATATTCAACGATTGGGCGAAGGCCATTCTGTGCTGCACCTACGGCAATTGCTGTAAATCCAAGTTCAGAAATAGGCGTATCTATAACGCGCTTTGGACCGAATTCATCCAGCATCCCCTGACTGACCTTATAAGCGCCATTGTACTCGGCCACTTCTTCCCCCATGAGAAAAACTCGATCGTCGCGGCGCATTTCTTCATTCATGGCTTCACGCAGAGCCTCCCTGAAAGCAATTTGTCTCATCCTTGGTGATTTATAGAGTCGCAAAAATATTGGATGTGCCGGAGATTATCAAATTGCGTTATTTGAAAGGCGTTTGGCGCTTTAGGAAGGAGATCAAAAGCTAAAAAAATTTGTACCTTAATGGGGTGAAAAAGACCATTTCAGAACTGAATCGGATTCTCTTGGAATACGAGCCTTTGTTGCAACAATTGGATGAGGAGAAAATTGCATCAAGGCCTGGGCCTGGAAAATGGAGCAAAAAGGAAATTCTGGGCCACCTGGCCGATTCAGCTCAAAACAATCTCAGGCGCTTTGTCGTGACACAATATGAAGAACTGCCAACGATTGTCTATAAACAGGACTTTTGGGTAACTGCCAATGCTTATGCAAATGTTTCGAAAAAGGATCTGATCGGATTGTGGAAATTATTGAACCTGCAGATTTGCAGGGTGCTTGAAAACACGCCAGAAACCAATGCAGCCAGATTGTGCTATACCGATGATCCCGAACCCCACACCATTTCCCGGCTTGCCGAAGATTATATTAAACATCTGTTACATCATATGCACCAAATCCTCGGCCTCGAACCTGTTGCATATCCTTAATTCGCCGGCACAGATCTCAACAACTCGTTCATCGAAATCCAATAAATATTTCCCTGGCCATTCATGATTCCATGGTATGAATCAGCAAGCGCCTTCAATGTAGCCGGATGACCACCATATTTATCTCTTAGAGCATTCTTCTCGCTTGTAAAAAAGAAAATCTTCCTGTCGAAACTGACGAATGGACAATAGTCCAGTTTTTCTGAGTTCACGCCTTCGAGATTCCTCGCCGACAGCCATTTTCCACTTGAATCTTTCAAGCTGATATACAGATCCCCCCTGCCTTTATCATCTTTTCTCCCATAGGAAGTGAAGATGATAAATTTTTCGTCCGGATCGATGAATGCATTAAACTCATACAGCGCTGAATTCACCGGCTCATCCAGGGAAACCGGTTCAGCATAATGATTATTCTCCCATTTTGCGATGTAAATATCTTCCTTGCCCTTTCCTTTGGGATAGTTCGCGGTGTAATACAGATTACCATTAGATGCAATAGAAGGATAAAATTCATTTTCGGAAGTATTGACGGGGGACCCGAGGTTTTTCGGACCCGACCAGCTTCCATCCTTTTTTTGGATAGTCCAAATGTCAAAATCTTTCAACGAATCGCCTTGCAGCGGACGATTCGATACAAAAAACAGGGTCTTGCCATCAGCAGTAAAAGCAGGTTCCATATCGCTGAATTGACCAGAAAAGGAAGCCACTTCCGGCGCAGACCAGCCCCCGGATCTTATTTTTCGCATATACATGATCGTACTGAACACTCCCTGCGGAGATTGTAAAGTGTAAAAAATCTCCTGGCCGTCGGGAGAAATTGCCATATCTCTTTCATAGAGGTTCGTGGAAATGACACCTTTTCCAAAGAGTTCTGCCGATCCTGGAGGATGCGCCAGGTCAGGAAGGTTTTTGGTTTGCGCGCGCGTTTCCGCTGAATTGAACACTAAGAATGTTAGCGCGACGGAAATCCTCCAAAATAATTTTATATCCATATGAATTTCTAAATATTCTCTAATTATAAGCAAATCATAATAAACATCGGGCCTGGATTAGAAGAAATGGGAATATTCAATACTCAATTCGCCGGAAAATGTCCGGAGACCATGCCCTGGCATTTGGCAGCTAGTGGGAAGAAATCAATCCGATACCAAGAACTACTATAGATGACTATAAGAAGGCCAATCCCCACATAAAGAATGACAATCATTCCATTGGGGCGGGTCAAACCCTTTCCTGAAGCAGCTGCAAAAAAACCTCCGCTCACCAGGATGGCTGCCAATGGAAATCCGACCCTGACCAGCCACCCTGCTCCAGATACTAGGCTGGCCTGATCAGTCAATATTTCTGCGATTAACGAAAAGATGACCAAAACGCCTGCATGTGCATGCCCTGCCCTGAACATTGATCTTTGAAATTCAGTCAGTGATAATTTACTTGGTCCTGCAAGCAGGGTAAATAGAAAATAACCCCATATATTAAAGATGGAATGGTCAGCAGGATGATTCCGCAGAATAATTTTGTTACACCGTCCATAAGAATTTGTTTTATCTATTGAAGCTAGAAAGAAAAAAACGCAGCATCATTTGTGGGCGCACGGTTTCATTATTACCCTTCTATGGAAAAAAGAAATGAATTAATTGCCATTCACAAAAATAGCCTTTGTAAAAATTCTATCTCGCCAATTTAGGTATCTTTAGCTTTTAGAACCAGTTTCCTAAGCAGGGGCACTGAAGTATTGCAACAATTCCCAACATGATTTTACTTTACGCCGGCGCACCACCGGGAATATTTGAGCGAATGATCCGTTTGGACCATTGGCTTTTTGGACTCATTAACCAGAAGTGGACGAATTCCTTTTTTGACAATATTCTTCCTTTTCTCAGACAGGGGGAAATCTGGGTCCCTTTCTACCTTTTCCTTTTGTTTTTTGCAACTATGAATTTTGGCAAGAAGGGTTGGCTCTGGTCATTTTCTCTGATCATGACAGTAGTCATAAGTGACCTTGTCAGCAGCAGCCTGGTCAAGCACCTGGTATTCCGATATCGCCCATGTTGTAACCCGGAAATGGAAGACCAAGTGAGGATTCTTGTCAATTACTGTCCCATTCATTCTTCAAGCTTCACCTCTTCCCATGCCTGCAATCATTTTGCTATGGCTTTTTTTATTTATTTAACTTTAAAGCAAACGAGTCCCCTTTGGTGGCTGGTCTTTGTATGGGCGTTTATCATTTCATATTCCCAGATTTATGTCGGGGTTCATTTTCCAATTGACGTTGCAGGAGGAGCCATCCTGGGATCCGCAATCGGTTATGCCATGGCCCAATTTTTTCAGAAGCAGTTTGGGCCGCTGACACTAAAACATATTGCTTAGATGCTTGAGATCTTCATTTTATTATGCCTGATCTTTTTGAATGGCCTTTTTGTGATGGCAGAAATCGCGCTTGTATCGGCAAGAAAGACCAGGCTTGAATCGATGGCTGACAAAGGAGATCAAAAAGCGAGGTCAGCACTTGAACTTGCAGAAAATCCTGAAAAATTTCTATCCACGGCACAAATAGGTATCACACTGGTTGCCATTCTTACAGGGCTATATTCGGGCGAAAAATTCAGCGCTGATCTGAAGCCATATATCCAAAAGGTTATTTTGCTTCGGCCCTATGCCGGGAGCATTTCCACCGCCTTGATCGTAATCATAGTCACTTTCCTTTCAATCATATTTGGTGAACTGATCCCAAAGCGGATTGGTCTATTGAGAGCAGAAAAAATTGCACGTTATGTGGCAGGCCCAATGAAGTTATTGTCAAAGATCGGCTATCCTATCGTGACACTTTTGAATGTGACAAGTAATTTGTTTTTCGCCATCTTTCCCATTCGTCCGTCCAAGGAAAGCAATGTAACAGAAGAAGAAATAAAAGCAATCATTAGTGAAGGAACGGAACAAGGCACCATCGAAGAAGCAGAGCAGGAAATTATTGAAAGAGTCTTTCATCTTGGTGACAGGAACATCACTTCACTTATGACTCACCGCAGTGATATCATCTGGTTCGACATCAATGAAAATGTTGAAATGGTCAGAGATCGGATCATGAAGGAGCCCCACTCGGTTTATCCCGTTTGTGATAAGAAAATTGATGACATCAAGGGGATGGTCTCTATAAAAAGCCTCTATCTCGCTGACAACACGACGCCATTCAAAGAACTGATGACTCCGGCGTTCTATGTGCCTGAAAACAATACAGCTTATCAGGTGCTTGAGAAATTCAAGCAGACAAAGAATCACAGCTGTTGTATTGTGGATGAATATGGAAGCCTACTTGGCGTTATCACTCTCAATGATATTCTTGAAGCGCTTATCGGCGATCTCCCTGAACCTCATATCGAGGATTATGAAATAAAGAAAAGAGAAGATGGTTCATACCTTATTGACGGCCAGATTCCGTTCTATGATTTTCTATCCCATTTTAATAAGGCCGATTGGCTCAATGAGGGCGAGCATGAATTCGATACGTTGGCTGGATTCATTTTACACCAGTTGGAACATATTCCGAAAACCGGCGAGACGATGGAATGGAAAGGATTTCGTTTCGAAATTGTGGATATGGATGGTCAACGGATAGATAAAGTTCTCGTATCAACCCTGCTTCCAAAAAAAGTGAGGTCAGACCGGCAATCTTAGAATTCGAAAATAGCACGGCTGTCCGGATTCCCTAGTTTAGTGCTCTTTCGAATTCCATTGACAGAAACATGAATGATATTAATCTGCGCTTCATAGGATTCGTATAGCATCGTGTCTGTGATTTCAATTTTCTTTACCGCATTGATGTTTCCTGCCTGAAAATAGCTCCAGGTCGCTTCTGCCTCATTTTCTGCGCCCACAAATTGAAAGGGGACTGGCTGACCGTCTAACTTAATTTGGAGATGTTTTACAATGTACCCTTCAATTGCCTTATCTGCTACCGATTTAGTTTTTGGATCTGCAAGATCAATTTTCCCATTTACGAATTTCCCAAGTGTCGTTTCAAAGTCATTGGTAAAGACTTTGCAGCTAATTTCAAGCGCTTTGTCCTTGCCATTGTAATTAATTTCAACTACGCTTACATAAAATGGGTGGGTAGCTGTCCCTAAATCCTTGCTTTCTCCTGGCAAAAATTGAAATATGACCGGCAATAACCACTTACACAATGAAATGACCATTCAAAAATTAAATTTTAAAGAAGCAAAAGTCTGGATAATTTTGGAATCTGGATTTGGTATGCAAGAATTTAACCTTTACTTCAGGCTTGGCACTGAACATATTCTCACGTGGGAAGCCCTGGATCATATTCTATTTGTTTCTGCACTTTGCCTGCGTTATCTCATGAACGACTGGAAAAAAGTAGTGGTTTTGGTGACCGCATTCACGATTGGCCATTCTGTCACCCTGGCATTGAGTGCTCTTGGTTATGTCAATATACCAAGCAGGTGGATCGAGTTCCTGATTCCCCTGACGATCCTGGCCACCGCTATTAACAATTTGACATTGAAAGCATCACGGATTGAACATCCTTCTAAACTGCCACTGATTTATTTTCTGGCACTTTTTTTTGGATTGATCCATGGCCTTGCCTTTGCCAACACTTTTTTAAGTCTTGAGGGAAAGAAAGGATTGATTCTGCACTTGCTTGCATTCAATTTGGGGATTGAAGTCGCTCAATTGCTCGTCGTCGCAATGATCATGTTTCTATCTTTTATATTTGTGCAATTATTTAAAATAAATCGGTCATGGTGGATTCGCATTGTATCTTTATTGATTCTCGGTGCTTCCATTAAGATGGCCACAGAAAGGATACCATTCTAAAAACAAATTGAGTTTCATGAAAAAACTGGCATTTCCACTTCTTTGCATTGTCGTTTCTACTGTTTGCGGACAAGACCTGCAAAACAATCCAGGATCGAATCATGGGAATAAGTTTGAGCAATTGGGCGTCATATTACCGACACCAAATGAATATCGAACCGCGAGTGGCGCACCCGGTCCAAAGTATTGGCAGCAGCGTTGTGATTATGATATCAGATGCGAGTTGGATGAACCAAAGCTCCATTTGTCAGGTCAAGAAACTGTAACTTATTACAATAATTCACCTGATCAACTGACTTACTTGTGGCTTCAGCTTGACGAAAATGAACACAGCTCAAAAAACAATGCAAATTATCAGAATGCAAGCCGGGTGCAAAAGGTCGTCAGTGACCAATCCATTAGCACGATGGAACGCCAGGCCAGCCAGAATGATTTTGGAGTGAATATTGAAAAACTAACAGACGGCTTAGGCAAGCCTTTGAAATATACGCTTAACAAAACGATGATGCGGGTTGAACTGCCTGCATCGCTGAAACCAGGACAGAAATTTGTTTTCAAAGTGGATTGGAATTACCAGATCAGCAATCGCATGCAGGATGGCGGTCGGGGTGGTTATGAATATTTTCCCGAAGACGGAAACTGCCTATTTACGATGGCTCAGTGGTATCCTCGTCTTTGTGTTTACAGCGATTTCCAGGGATGGCAGAATCACCAGTTCACTGGACGCGGCGAATTTGCACTTACTTTTGGAAATTTTAATGTCCAGATAACCGTGCCTGCGGATCATATTGTTGGTGCAACGGGTGAATGTCAGAATTATCAGCAGGTACTTTCTCCTGCCCAATTTGCCCGTCTGCAAAAAGCACAGACGAGCAAAGAGCCCGTGGAGATCGCTACCCTCGACGAAGCCAAGACTGCGGAGAAAAGCAAGAGTGTCGCTAAGAAAACCTGGATTTTTAAAGCGGATAATGTCAGGGATTTTGCCTGGGGTTCGAGCAGGAAATTTATTTGGGATGCGATGCCGATTTGGGTAGAAGGGAAAAAAGTCATGTGTATGAGTTATTATGGTAAGGAAGCTTATGCACTATACAGCCGCTTTTCTACCAAGGCTGTCGCGCATACCATCAAAACTTATTCACATTTTACGATTCCATATCCATACCCTGTAGCTCAAAGCGTAGAAGCTGCTAACGGCATGGAGTATCCCATGATCTGTTTCAATTTTGGAAGGACGGAAAAAGATGGTACTTACAGTGAAGCCACCAAATATGGAATGCTCGGTGTAGTGATCCATGAAGTGGGTCATAACTTTTTCCCCATGATCGTGAACAGTGATGAACGCCAGTGGACCTGGATGGATGAAGGCCTGAACACATTTTGCGAATACCTCACAGAAGAATTGTATGATAATAAATTCCCGGTACGCAGAGGTCCGGCATATACCATTACGGATTATATGAAATTGCCCAAGGATCAATTGGAACCCATCATGACCAATTCCGAAAATATTGTTCAGTTCGGTCCCAATGCATATTCCAAACCTGCTACAGGGTTGAATATTTTGCGCGAGACCATCATGGGTAGGGACCTATTTGATTATGCATTTAAAGAATATGCAAGACGCTGGGCATTTAAACATCCTACACCTGCCGATTTTTTCCGGACCATGGATGATGCCAGTGGAGAAAACCTGGATTGGTTCTGGCGCGGTTGGTTCTACAGTATTGAACCTGTTGATCTTTCCCTAGACAGTGTAAAATGGTTTAAAGCTGACCTGGAGAATTTTCCAAAGAAAGTTGACAGCGTGAGGATGCAACCCATTGCCAAACCACAGGTCAATTCTTATGAGGATATTTCCAAGATTAGAAACCGTCAGGACAAGAATATTACTTTCCTGACTGATGCCGATACAGCCCTTCGCGATTTTTATTGGAAATATGACCGTGGTATCGCCCAATATGACACGACAAAATATGAATACCACGTACAGCAGTATGATGAGCCTCTTGATGATGCTACAAAGCAAAAGATGGCTTCTAAAAATTTATATGAATTGCAATTCAGTAACAAGGGTGGACTTCCGATGCCCCTCATAATCGAGTGGACTTACACAGATGGCACGAAAGAGATTGAGCGGATCCCTGCCCAGGTCTGGAGGCTAAATGAAAATAAAGTAACCAAATCTTTTATGAAGGACAAGGAAGTGAGTTCGATCAAATTGGATCCTAACAGGGAGACGGCTGACATTGATGAGAATAACAATTCCTGGCCGAAAATTCCGGAGCAGAGTAAATTCCAAATCTATAAAGCCAAGCAACAGCAGCAGCGGATGATACCCAATGCCAATAATCCCATGCAGAAGGCAGCGGAAAAGGATAAGAAACCATTTTAAAAGAAATGGACCTTTCAAAATATATCCAGAATAAATTGAGATAGGGCCCCATCGGCCCTATCATATTATAGAAATATCGTCCTACACCCTCGCCAAATGGTGTAGGACAAGTCACTGTATGTTACTGATAATTAAACACTTGAAAGTTATCCACATTGCGTAAATGGGCTCACCCCTTTGTGGTATTTCCCTTTTTCTCTTTGCGTTTTCATATAGGCCCTTCATTTCTCCCCTTCCCCTTTTTCGTTTGTGCATCCGCTTTAGTATCCTTTATTCTTCCAACCTTTTTCAACTCCTGGTCTACCAGCCATTCGATCTGTCCATTCACGCTACGAAATTCGTCCACCGCCCATTTTTCGAGCGCACGATATACGTCCTCATCAATCCTCAATACAAAACTCTTTTTGTTGGCCATAACTGGATCTCTTATTGATACAAAGTGCCAGTGTTCAGCACAGGAGTTGCCGCCTTTTCACCACAAAGCACGACCATCAGGTTGCTGACCATTGCTGCCTTTCTTTCCTCGTCCAAATGAACAATTTGTTTCCTGCTCAATTGCTCCAGCGCCAGTTCAACCATACCTACCGCCCCTTCCACAATCTTAAACCTTGCTGCCACAATCGCCGAAGCCTGTTGGCGCTGCAGCATAGCCCCAGCAATTTCTGCCGCATAGGCCAGGTGGCTGATCCTGGCCTCCTTAATCACGATTCCTGCATTGATCAACCGCGCATTGAGCTCCGTTTCAAGCAGGGCATTTACCTTATCTCCTCCGTCCCTCAATGTTATTCCCGCATGCTCATCTTCCAGCTGGTCGTAGGGACAGGTCGTTGCCAGGTGACGCACTGCAGATTCACTTTGAATTTTCACATACTGGTCATAGTTAGTCACGTCAAAACTGGCCTTATACGTATCGCTTACTTGCCAAACGATGACCGCAGCAATTTCAATCGGGTTGCCCATCTTGTCATTCACCTTTAGCTTGCTGCTTTCAAAATTATTTGCGCGCAGGGATATCCGTTGCTTGGAGTAAAGAGGATTGACAAACAACAATCCATTGTCTTTGATGGTACCCACATATTTTCCGAAAAAAATGCAAACCACAGCCTGGTTGGGATTAACAATCGTGATCCCTTTAAAAAGGAAAATGGCCAGCAGATCCAAAAATATGCCGCCAAAAAGGGGAAAAGAGGCCGTGCCTTCATGACCAGAACTGATCATTAAATAAGTGCCTGAAGCAAAGCTGAGGATCCCAATGAGCAGGATCAGGAATCCTGAAATGGGCTTGAGTATTCTTTCCATAAAAAATTTATTTTGATATTATTTTGATATCAAAATTAACTAAATGGACGGAATAACCAAAAAAAACCACATGGATTAATTTATCCACCGGGCCCTGCCTGTCAGGCTTGGTCAGATTTGGAAAATGGATGAATGCCAGTATAAAAATCTTAATTGCCTGTAGATCCGTCCCTTACACGGATTTTCTTCTTACCCGCATTCTTCTTTTCATAATCCTGGACTTCCTTGGGCTTTGCCAGGGATTTTGAAATGGCTGTTGAAGAGGTCGTGTCGGATTTGGAAGTTTTTGGAGATTCAAGCTTTCCGAGGGTATACGTCTCTGTTTTATAAATCATTCCGGTCGCGGAATTGTAATATTTCCATACCCCATCCCTTATTGCCACACCTTCATTTTTTACAATAACCGTGCGGTATTGATTCAGGTGATCAATATCCTCTATTTCAAGTGTATCATACTGCTTGTCGGGGTTCAGCGCCCTCCAGTGTTCTTCTCTTATCAATTCTCCTGAGGCATTATAGTATACGGCCTGCCCATCCTTATTTCCCCATTTATAAAACTCAAGTCCGATTAGATCATTTGAAAGATTGTATACTCTCCAAACCCCTTCCTTTCTGCCATTCTTAAATTCCCCCTCTTCCTCATAACCGGGCTCTCCCCTCACTTCGTCCACATGAATCACCCATTTCCCCTGCTTCAGATCTTTCTTATCAATCTTATTTAATGTATCTCCCTTTACCCCAATCTTATAATCTTTCCACTGCGCTCCGGCGTGAAGGCCAGATAACAAAAGAATCAGAAAAAGCACTCTCATTTTTTTGATATTGATCTATATTATAGAACGAAAATCATTCCAATTTATGCAGGAAAAAGCATTGATCCATACGGTCATCCAGGGCTATTCGCCCGGAGCCTATATTTGCAAGTCAATTGACCAATATGAAACTCATCACCAGCCTGGTTTTCTTTGTTTTATGCTCCATTCCTGCCCTATCCCAAAAAATGACGATTTCCCAAATGAAGGCGGAAATCGAAAAAGCGGACAACTCTCCCTTATATGTGAAGGACGTGTTGAAAAAAAAATTCAAAATTGATACCATCATTGTATCCCGAACTTCCCAATTCCGGAGCCTCGCGGATAGCCTTGCATATAATGGACAGGTAAAAAAAGTTTATGGCCCTTACGACCAGAAAGAAGGCCGATTCCTGGTGCAGATCCTGGCAAAAGCGCCGAACACTTTCTATCGCTTCAGCCAGATTTTTCTCGATACCAGTGTATTCAGCAGAAAATTTGCTGATTCCCTTGCCAATAGTATCGTTGAAAAAATAAAAACAGGAAAAGCTAGCTTCGCCCAAATGGCACAGGCCTATTCCATGGGTGGCGAAGGCAGGACACAGGGCGATCTTGGCTGGGTCGCATCAGGAGTCCTGCTTCCTTCCATAGAAAAAGAGTTGGTTAAAAGAAAAAAGGGAGAAGTATTTAAAATATGGAGTCCGAACGGTGTTCACATCATCATGAAAACCGAAGACCCAAAAAAAGATTCCGGTTTTGTACTCGCAATGCGGATTTTTCTCTGAGCAATTTCTTTAATAAACCCAAAACAAAGCAACTGAATCAAATCTTCCTGACTACAATGGCTAATTCCCCTCTGAGAAAGGATTGAAACTAAAATCTTACAGAAAATAACTTAGTCCGAGTTCATATCCTTTCAAACCCAGCCCAACGATGCTGCCCTTGCATTTGGCAGCAACATGTGAGATCTTTCTGAAATCTTCCCTTGCCTGGACATTGCTGATGTGTATTTCAATGACTGGCGTTTTGATAGCAGCAATGGCATCCCCCAACGCCACGGAGGTGTGGGTATATCCGCCCGGATTCAGCAGGATACCATCCACAGAAAATCCAACTTTTTGTAATTCATTAATCAGTTCTCCCTCAATATTAGATTGATAATAGCTGATTTCTATTCCCGGATGCTTCTTACGCATTTCATCCAGAAATTCCCCAAAATCCTTATTCCCATATTGCTCTGGTTCTCTTTTTCCCAGCAGGTTTAGATTTGGGCCGTTGATGATGGCGATTTTCATGCGCATAAATATAGATCAAATGGGCAAATATTGACCATCTTTTCGCTGCCGGGCGTCCCGGGCTTTTTCTTGCCGGTCAGTAAGTCGGAAAATATATCCGGTTGAAATTCAATTCTCTATCATTCCGGTAGAGAATGACGTTGATCAATATGCGAATCATAATTTTTTGTATAACAAGAAATCTGTTTGAGCATCATCACCGAGCATAAAAACATGACTGCCGTATTTCTCAAAGCCCCATTTTTGATAAAAAGCAATGGCCCGTTCATTTTGATCCCAAACGCCAAGCCAGATGGCTGAGTAATTTTTTTTCTCCGGCGAATTGGATGAGCTGCTTCCATCAGCATTTTACCAATCCCCTGGCCAATAACCTCTTGTGCAGCATAAATCCTGACAATTTCGATCGAATCCGGACCCGGGTGGTCGCTGGATTCATCACTGGGCCTCAACTTCACATAACCTACCAATTTATCATTTAAATATGCAAGCAGGAAGCTATTTGCCGGGTCTCTGCATTCAGCCAACAGCTTTTCTTCATTAAACTGCTCTTTCATAAACTTGTCCATATTCTCTTTGCTGTTGTAAGGGCTGAAAGTATCATAGAAAGTTCTCCTGCTTAGATCGGCAATTTCTCTTGCATCAGCGGCTTCGGCCATCCTGATATTAGCCATCTCGATCTTCATTCTCTATTTAAGTTTAAAATCATGAATTTGAATGTTTCAACTTATTTTCCTTAGAATAACGGGATTTTCTCCCGTACAAAATAAATTTCATTTGCTGCATTTTTCCTTTTATCTTTGTCCATCACATTAGTAGACTTTTGCATATATGATTTCTGCTGTAAATATACCATCTCTGTTTTGCTGTTGTTGCAACCCGTGTTGTTGTTGCTGATCCCTTTCCAGCAGCCCCTCCTAATTACTTTCTAAATAGAGACTTTCCAGATGGTTCATAGTTTACAAGCACATATCCCAAATCTAATCGAAGCAGAACGCGAATCCACCATGACTGAATTTATTCGGCATCTGGCGGTACGATTCAGTGAAAAAGTTGTTTTCTCCACAAGTTTCAGCATCGAGGACCAGTTGATCAGCGATGTCATTCTGAGCAACCAGATTCCTGTTTCCATTTTTACACTGGACACCGGCAGGTTATTTCCCGAAACGTATTCCACCTGGAGCAGAACAAACGAAAAATACAATACAAATATCATTGCCTATTATCCTGATAGAATGCTTTTGGAGGAATTCCTGACGAATAAAGGCCCGAATGCTTTTTATGAATCAGTTGAAAATCGAAAAGGTTGCTGCTACATAAGAAAAGTAGAACCATTGAAAAGAGGCATCCTGGGCAAATCAGTTTGGATCACAGGACTAAGAGCGGAACATTCCGGTGATCGCAAAGACCTTACTGTCATTGAATGGGACGAAACGAACCAGATCATCAAATACAATCCATTATTGCATTGGGATACAGCCCTGGTGAGAAATTATATAGATGAACATGAGGTTCCCTATAATATGCTGCATGACAAAGGATTTGTTAGCATCGGTTGCGCACCTTGTACGCGTGCAATAAAGCCTGGCGAAGATTTCCGTGCAGGCAGGTGGTGGTGGGAAGACGCAGCGAAAAAAGAATGCGGACTGCATGTACATCAATAAATGATTTTGAATCAAAAGAAAATGAGCAAGTATCAATTAGATTATTTGGAGCAGCTTGAATCAGAAGCGATACATATCCTAAGGGAAGTTGCGGGGCAATTTGAGCGACCGGCATTGCTGTTTAGTGGAGGTAAGGATTCTATTACCCTGGTCCATCTTGCATTGAAAGCATTCCGTCCCGGGAAATTCCCATTCCCCTTAGTTCATATTGATACCGGCCATAATTTTCCTGAGGCACTCTCTTTCCGCGATGAACTTGCCGAAAAGATCGGGGAGAAACTGATCGTGCGCCGCGTAGAAGATACGATCCGGGAAAAGAAATTGACAGAAACAAAAGGCAAATTTGCGAGCCGGAATGCACTACAAACATTCACTCTCCTCGACGCGATAGAAGAATTTCAATTTGATGCCTGCATCGGCGGAGCACGGAGGGACGAAGAAAAAGCCAGGGCAAAGGAAAGAATTTTCTCTGTCAGGGATGAGTTTGGCCAATGGGATCCCAAAAAGCAAAGACCAGAATTGTGGAATACTTATAATGGTAAAATTCATAAGGGCGAAAATGTACGGGCATTCCCCATAAGCAATTGGACGGAGCTTGATGTTTGGAATTATATCCGGAGGGAAAAAATAGATTTGCCCTCCATCTATTTTTCTCATGAAAGAGATGTCATCGAACATGAGGGGCAATGGGTTGCAGTTTCTGATTTTATTCGACTCGATCCGCATGACATCATCCTGAAAAAAAACGTGCGTTACCGTACAGTAGGTGACATGACCTGCACAGCAGCGGTAGAATCCTGGGCTTCAAATATTGATCAGATTGTGGAAGAGATCACTGCAACCAGGACAAGTGAAAGGGGGGAAACCAGGATTGACGACAAGGTCTCGGAAGCAGCCATGGAAGATAGAAAGAAGAATGGCTATTTCTGAATGATATGAATCTAAAATTATTTAGGTACAGAATAAAAATTTGACGATGGACTTACTTCGATTTATAACGGCGGGAAGTGTGGATGATGGCAAAAGCACGCTGATTGGACGTCTCCTGTTCGATAGCAAGAATATCCTGATCGATCAGCTGGAAGCGCTGGAGAGGCAAAGTCGGAACAAGGAAGATGGTGAAATTGATCTTGCGCTCCTCACCGACGGATTGCGCGCTGAAAGAGAGCAGGGAATCACCATCGATGTGGCCTACAAATATTTCACCACACCCAAACGTAAATTCATCATCGCCGATGCTCCTGGGCATATTCAGTATACGAGAAATATGGTCACTGGCGCATCCAATGCCAACCTGATCGTTATCCTGGTGGATGCCCGAAATGGCGTTGTGGAACAAACCCGGAGACACTCCATCATTGCTTCGCTGCTGCGAATACCCCATGTCGTTGTAGCCATCAATAAGATGGACCTGGTAGACTATTCCCAGGATGTGTATAACAATATTGTTATCGATTATGCTTCAGTCGCTAAATCTCTTGGTATTAATGACCTTGTCCACCTGCCGATCAGCGCATTGAAAGGAGACAATATTGTGGAAAAATCAGTTAATCTTCCCTGGTATGATGGCCCCACCCTTCTTGAATATCTCGAGGAGATAGAGATAGAAAAGGATGTAAACCTCGAATTGCCCCGCCTGCCAGTCCAATATGTGATCCGTCCTCAAACAGAGTCATTGCACGATTACCGGGGCTATGCAGGACGCATTATGAGTGGAATTTACAGAAAGGGCGAAACAGTAACGATCCAGCCCTCCGGTTTGACCAGCAGGATCAAAACCATTGAACGAGGAGGGCTTGAAGTAGAAGAAGCTTTTGCTACACAAAGTGTAGTGCTTCAATTGGAGGATGATATTGACATCAGTCGTGGAGACCTGATCGTCAAAAACGAAAACCAACCGAAGCTTTCTCAGGAACTTGAAGTATTGCTTTGCTGGATGGACTCCAAACCTTTGAAGGCGGGCAATAAATATCTTTTGCAGATCAACAGCAGGACAGTCCGCGCAGTGGTAAAGGATATAGAATATAAACTGGATGTCAATACGCTTGAAAAAAACTTCGAACAAGATCAGGCAGGACTTAATGATATTGTCCGCGCCACCATCAAAACAGCATCGCCCATCCCCTGTGATTCGTATCTCGATTTGCAGGTGAATGGAGGAGCTATATTGATTGATGAAACAAGTTATGTAACTGTAGGCGCCTGCCTTATTCAATAGGAGCAGAATAAATAAAAAAACGAATTAAACCAGAGCCATGAAACAAGCTCTTCTCAAAGGAAAAGTGATTTTTGCTGGCGCAGGACCAGGAGACCCGGAATTGCTCACGCTAAAGGCTGCCCGCTTTTTGCAGCTGGCAGACGTAGTCATCACTGACCGGCTCGTGAGCGAACAGGTGCTTGAAGAATTTGTGAATAAAGATGCACTGATACTGCATGCTGGCAAACAACGCAACAGGGACGGCAGTACGCCGCAACAGGTAATCAACGAACTGCTCGTTGAATATGCAGGCGCGGGAAAACTGGTCGTCAGACTCAAGGGCGGAGACGTTTCCATCTTTTCGAACATATTGGATGAGCTGCGGACTTTGGTGGATCACCAGATCGAATACGAAATCATTCCAGGGGTCACCGCAGCATCCGGGGCGGCAGCCGCAGCAGGCATTCCTCTCACCGCCAGAAATCATGCAAACGCAATCCGCTTCCTTACACTTTACCAATCGGATTTGCTTGAAGAAAAAGACTGGGCTGGATTGGCGTCCACGAATGATACGCTAGTATTTTATATGTCATCCGGGAATTTGGATGCAATGGTTGAAAATCTATTGCTGCATGGCATCGGAAAAGACAAGTTCATCTCTGTGATTGAACAGGCTACGACTCCCATGCAGCACGTGAGTACGGCACCTATTCATGAATATGTAGTAAAAATAAGAGGCAGAAATTGGGCTTCCCCCACGCTCGTGATCATTGGAAAAGTGGCAAGCCTGCAACAAGAATTTGAATGGATTCCGAATGCACAAACTGAAGCATCTTATTTCAATCCGATTGAAAAAACAAAAAAATCTGAGGTCCGGGCCTAGCCATTGAATAGCGCTGCCGCCAAGAATAAAAAAGCAGATATTGTTCAAATCAAATTGACTTCATGCTGACCGCACCAAAATTAAAAATGATACAGGAGTTGATCACCGGATCAACAAAAGAAGAATTGATCTGGCTGAATGGATACCTGGCCGGCATTGTTGCTGCCCAGTCCGAACAGCTGCAATCCATTCCTGCATCATCCAACCCCGGTGTTGGAAAAATTACCATTGCCTATGGAACTGAGAGTGGCAATTCAAAAAAGCTGGCCACTGATTTTGCAACCAGGGCCAAAAAGAACGGAATCGCAGCCAAGCTGGTGAGCCTGGATCAATATCGCCTGAATGACTTAGCCAAGGAAGAATATTTTTTCACTGTAATCAGTACGCAGGGCGAAGGCGACCCCCCGGCGGCAGCAAAAAAATTCTATGATCATATCCACAAAAATGGATTCAAGCTGGATAAACTAAAATTTGGCGTCCTGGCACTGGGAGACACAGCCTATCCTCTTTTTTGTAAGGCAGGCGAAGACGTGGACGCACAGTTGCAAAAACTCGGCGGTGAAAGAATTGTTTCATTGCAAAAATGTGACCTGGACTATGAGACGGAAGCAGTAAACTGGTTCAATGAAATCCTCCAGAAATTAGGAGGAGCCCCACAATCCGTTCCTGCCGCAATACCGGTCGTTAAAAAGCATTCTGTCAAGAAAATTTATGCTGGAACAGTCCTTGGGAATATTAACCTCAATGACAGGGGCTCAGAAAAGCAAACACACCATATCGAAATTTCGGCGGAAGAACTGGATTATCAACCGGGTGATTCCATCGGTATCGTCCCGGAAAATCAACGCACACTCGTGGACGCAATTCTCCATTTGGCAGGAATAGACCAGAAAAAATTATTTCCATATCGAAATGAAAAATGGTCTGTTTTCGATTTATTAAAAAAGAAATTGAATATTGTTCACCTGCCTGAGCGTGTGGTAAAGAAATATGCAGCCCTGGTTCAGCAGGAGATTCCGGAAACAAAAATCGGGCTATATGACCTGCTCAAAATATATCCTGTGAAAGACCAGGGACAATTTGAAGAAGTCATCGAGATTCTCGAACCCATTGCACCCAGGCTTTATTCCATTTCCTCTTCGCCTCAGGCTCATCCTGGCGAAATTCATCTCACTGTTGCAAGGGACAAGTTTACTATAAATGATGAAATCAAATTTGGACTTTGCTCCGATCTGCTCTGCCAATTGAATGCGAATGAATCCTTAGAATTTTATGTACATCACAATGCGCAGTTCAAGCTGCCGGCAGCAGACAGGGATCTTATCATGATCGGCCCCGGAACAGGCATAGCGCCATTCAGGTCCTTTCTGGCGGAAAGAGATGCCAGCGCAGCCCATGGGAGGAACTGGTTATTTTTTGGGGACCAGCATTTTGCAACAGATTTTCTTTACCAGACTGAATTTCAGGACTGGATTAAGACGGGTGTACTCACAAGAATGAATGTGGCTTTTTCCAGGGACCAGCAGAAAAAAGTGTACGTACAGCATAAGATGTTGAACCATGGTGCCGCGATGTATGATTGGATCTCGTCGGGTGCATACATTTATATCTGCGGCGCCAAAGAACCCATGAGCATTGACGTTGAAGATACCCTGCTTGCCATTTTTCAATTGTTTGGAAATAAATCAACCATTGAAGCCCAGCAATTCCTCGACCAGCTCAAAGAGGAAGGCCGTTATTTGAAAGATGTATATTAAATGCTAACTAAAAAAAAGGAAGGCCCTGAAATCATTCCATATGAGTGAAAATAATTTGTCAGGAATTGAGAAAATAAAAAAAGCCAGCAATGCCTTAAGGGGGACCATTTCTGATGGATTGAGGGATGAAATCACCGGCGCGATCAGCGAAGATGATCAGGCCCTCCTGAAATTCCATGGCATGTACCAGCAGGACGATAGAGACCGAAGAGAAGAAAGAGCCGAAAAGAAATTGGAGCGCCTCTATTCTTTCATGATCCGTCTGCGATTGCCTGGAGGTTTCCTGAGTCCGGAACAATGGATCGCTATCCATCATATTGCAGGAGAAAACTCCACCGGAGTAATTAAGATCACGACCAGACAAACCCTGCAATTGCACGGACTGATCAAATCGAAAATAAAACCTACCATCAAAGGCTTCAGCGAAGCCAGGCTGGATTCTATAGCAACCTGTGGAGACATTAACAGAAATGTAATTTGTGCGGCACATCCCCTGCAATCACCTATCCATGCTAAAGTGCATGAATATGCGAAACAGATCAGCGAATTACTCATGCCCAAATCAAGGGCTTATTATGAGATATGGCTGGACGAAGAAAAAATATTGGATAAGAAAGAAGAAGAGGATCACACTATACCAGGACCGCTACCTGCCCAGAAAATTTAAGATCGCTATTGCCATTCCACCGAATAATGATATTGATGTGTTGGCGAAATGATATTGGCCTTATCGCCATCATTGACAACAATGAATTGACCGGATTCAACATTGCGATTGGAGGCGGCCTGTCTACCACGCATGGAAATCCTTCAACTTATGCAAGATTGGCCACTGTCATTGGATATGTCCCGGCGGGAGAATGGACCATGAAAGCTGTGTATGCCATCGCGACCATCCAGCGCGATTTTGGAAACCGAAGTGACCGAAAATTGGCGCGTTTGAAATATACCGTTGATCGACATGGCATCCCCTGGTTCAAGGAAGAAATCGAACGTCGTATCGGTTATCAGATAGAGAAAGCCAGGCCATACCAATTTACAGAGAGAAAAGACTATTATGGTTGGGCAAAAAATGCACAGGGACTTTGGTATTACACTCCGTTTGTAGAAAATGGAAGGATTCTGGATGATGAAAAGGTTGCACTGAAATCAGCTCTCCTGGAAATTGCAAAAACCGGAAAGGCCAATTTTCGATTCACAGGGAAATCAGAATCTCATATTGGCAGATATCAAGCTATCCGATAAACCTGCCATTCAAAAAATTCTCGAAGAATTTGGACTGATCTGCTCATACCGAAAAAGTCTCATCGCTTCGAAAAAACTCCATCGCCTGCGTGGCATTTAATACCTGTCCCCTGGCCCTGGCAGAGGCGCAGCGTTACCTTCCCTCACTGATCGATAAAATTGAGCCTCTCCTGGAAAAACATAGCCTGGGTGCAGAAGAAATTATCATGAGAATGACTGGCTGCCCCAATGGCTGTGCCCGTCCATATGTTGCGGAGATCGGATTTGTAGGTACTGCTTACGGGTTTTATAATCTTCACCTGGGAGGTGACCGCCAGGGCACCAGGCTGAATAAAATCTATAAGGAGAACCTGGATGAGCCTGCCATCCTTGCCACATTAGACCAGGTATTCGGATTATACAAGGCAGAAAAACTCCAAAATGAAACTTTTGGAGATTACACAAACAGGCGTTTTTTTGATTCTTCCAATTAACCCATGGAATCTCAAAATTATTAGTCATATATAATTATATAAGACATAACAGGTTCGATCAGGCGCTAAGCCTCCGCGCAACAGATCGAATGCCCGGGTTTTACCTCCGCTCATTTCTTCTGATTTAGCCATGAAAAAAAATATTTTATTTTTATTCAAAAAAGTCTACTAATTTGGTAGGGAATTGCTATTTTTGCTCCATGCAAAGGAAAACCATGACTAATCTCGTTCTTTTTCAAATGCAGATTGATTTTGCCAGAATATATTGTCCCCACAGGGGCTAATAATTTTCATCTCCGATCCCGGTTTTTTTTGAATTATTATTCTACAAAATCAATAGACTAACATGACCGACAGAATTCTTCTCTTTATATTCACCATTTTCATTTCATTGGGACTAGCCGCACAGGACGGCAATGTCATCGAAGTAACGGGGCAGGTAACGGCCCAGGACAAGAAAGAACCCCTTTCTGATGTAAGCGTGCAGGTAAAAGGCAATACCACCGGCGTCATAACCGACAAGACTGGAAATTTTGTGCTGCGCACCAGGACCAAGCTTCCATTTACACTTGTATTCTCTTCAATCGGCTTTAGCCAGCAGGAAGTAGAAGTGAAAAGCCTGGGATCAAATGTTAATGTGGAATTATCCACCCAGACCGTACTCGGTCATGAAGTAGTTGTGACTGCCTCCCGTGTACCGGAAAGCATCCTAAGATCCCCGGTAGCCATTGAGAAATTGGATATCAAATCCATAAAGGAAAGCCCATCTCCAAGTTTTTATGATGCATTGGAAAACGTGAAGGGCGTGCAAATGACCACTTCGAGTCTCACATTCAAAATTCCCAATACCCGAGGCTTTAATATCCCGAATAATTTTCGTTTTGCACAAATGGTCGATGGCGTAGACATGCAGGCAGCCACGCTGGGCGTACCGCTTGGAAATGCGATTGGGCCAACCGAGCTTGATATTCAAAGTGTGGAAATCACACCGGGAGCTGCTTCTGCCTTGTACGGCCTGAATGCCATCAATGGAATGGCAAACCTGATCACCAAAAACCCCTTCACCAGCCAGGGATTGAGTTTCTACCAGAAAGTGGGGGTCAATCATGTGGATGGAATTGACTATGCTCCTTCCGTGCTAACGGAGACGGCCATACGATATGCGGCTGCATTCAAAAACCGCTTTGCTTTTAAGATCAATTTCGGTTATATGCAGGGCATCGACTGGCGCTCAAATACCCGACTGGACCAGAATCCAAATAACCTGAAAAGTGCAAATCCACTTTATCCTGCCCTGGATGGTGCCAACAATGTGGCATTTGATGGCTGGAATAAATATGGGGATGATGCACTTGCAGGAAGTAACCTCGTTTCGCTCAGCGGCCTGAACATTGATGGAGTAGCCAACCAAACTTTGCGTGTGGCCAGAACAGGATATTGGGAAGAAGACCTGGTAAGCCCCAAAGTGAGCAATATGAAAGTGGATGTGGAACTGGATTACAAGATCAATGAGAGACTTCAGATCAATTACGGATACAGGACAGGCACTATGGACGGAGTATTCCAGAGAGGAAACAAAATCAGGCTGGACAATGTCCGGGTGCAGAACCATCACATCAATTTACAGGGAAACAATTTTGCAGTAAATGCATTTGTCTCCATTGAAAATACAGGCAATTCATACAATTTGAAGCCATTGGCCGACAATATGGACATTTACACAGGGGGTGCAACAGATACAAAGTCCGCTTCCAGCTGGGGCACTAAATTCAAAGTGGCAATGAATGACTATGCCAAGTCAAATGGCGGAAGCCTGACTTCGCAAAATCTTGCAGCAGCCACTGAGTACGCGCGCCAGCAGGCAGATGCAGGCAGGGCAGAACCTGGTACGGATGAATTCAATGCATTGCTAAGCACAATCACCAATATCAATAACTGGGATATCAAGTCAAGTTCCATTCCAACTGCTCCTGTAACAGGCGGCGCAGCTCTTTGGCAAAGAAGCAATACATATAATATGGATGCCCAGTGGGATCTGTCGAGCAAAATCAAAATATTTGACCTGCTGATTGGAGGTGACGCCAGAATTTACCAGGTCATCCCTGATGGAAATAATTTTGTTGACTTCAGCCGTCCGATCAATGAACGCAATCAACCTGTTTCAGTGGATGGAAAAGTACCCGACTCAAGCAATTTCGGAAATGACCAGATCTATGAAAAATTTGGTGGCTTTGTGCAGGCAACCAAGACATTTCTGGATGAAAAATTAAAAGTGTTTGCTTCGCTGCGAGGAGACTATAATCCAAATTTCAAGCCGGTGTTTACGCCAAGACTTGCAGCAGTATATACACTTAACCAGGTCCATAATTTCCGCTTCACTTTCCAGGAAGGATATCGCTTCCCTGCCGTATTTGAAGCGCTTTCTTATGTAAACAATGGGCGCGTCAAGCGCGTGGGCAGCCTGCCTTTTATTAATGAAGGCTTGAACTATCTTCAAAACAGCTATACCCAGCAATCGGTCATTAACTTTAATGCCATTGTAAGTGCAAAGGGAAATTCGGACAGTGCCGCACTGGCTAATGCCAACCAGTTGGTCGTTGCCAACCTGCCCACTGCCCGTCCTGAGCAGATCATCTCCTTTGAGATCGGGTACCGGAGTGTATTGCTCGACAACCGCCTCGCTGTTGATTTTGATGCCTATTATAATCAGTATGATGGCTTCCTGGGCCAAGTGCAGGTATACGTGCCTATTGGGCAGACTGTCGGCACAAATCCGGCCGTCTTGGCGATGCTTGACAGGAACAGGGATTCTACTAAAGCTACTCCAACGACTGCAGCAAGCAACGGACAAGACCGCTACCGGGTATACACAAACGCAAAAAACATTTACCATAATTTTGGAACGGCCCTGGGTTTGACTTATAATTTCTTCAGGAAATATAAAGTGGGTGGCACCTTCAGCTACAATGAAATGCAATCGAATTCCACCACAGATATATTTGTGACAGGATTCAATACACCCAGGTTCGCATCCAATGTATTTTTTGGAAATGCCGAAATCGTAAAGAATATTGGTTTCAATGTTGTTTGGAGATGGCAGGACGGCTTCCTATGGGAAAGCCCCCTGGTCACAGGAAACGTGCCGGCATTCAGTACAATTGATGCGCAGGTATCTTTTGCACTTCCAAAACTTCATTCCACCATTAAGATCGGAGGATCTAATATCCTTGATTACAGGTATCTTCAATATGCGGGCGGTCCAACAATTGGCGCATTATATTATGCCGCGGTTACAATTGATGGTTTGTTGAAATAAGTTGATTTCCGATGACCTGGTGATGAAAATGAACAAGAATGGATGAATGGAAAAATAAACAAAATCAGTGAGCGGGATGAGTATAGACCAAAAAATAAAATCAATCACCATTGCCAGGCCCGACCCGGATCAAAAAGAGAATAATCTTTTCCCGGTCTTTCTGAAGCTGGAAAATCTCCGCCTCCTGATCATTGGAGGAGGACATGTGGGGCTTGAAAAGCTTCAATCCGTTATCCATAATTCTCCTTCCACGAGCATCAAGCTCGTTGCCATTTCGGTCTGCAATGAGATCAGGATACTTGCCGAAAACAAACCGAATATTGAAATCTTACAAAAGCCTTATGAAAGCAATGACCTGGATGGCGTTGACCTGGTCATAGCAGCGGTCAACGATAAAGACGCAAGCGCAGCCATCCGTGAAGATGTGAAGGAAAAAGGTTTACTTATTAATGTTGCAGATACACCGGATCTCTGCGATTTCTATCTTGGCTCCATTGTCAGGAAGGGAAATCTGAAAATCGCCATCTCCACGAATGGAAAATCACCAACCATCGCCAAGAGAATTAAAGAAGAAATCAATGAACTGATTCCGGACGAAATAGGATCCGTGCTCAACAATATGCAGATCATCCGTCAAAGCATTGATGGAAATTTTAGTGAGAAAGTGAAAAAGCTGGATGACCTGACCAAATTGCTTGTGGCCAAACAGGTGACGCTGAAAGATGCTGGAAAGACTTATGAACGGAAATGGCCGCAGATTGTAAAATGGTGCCTCTTTGCATTCTTTTTCATGATCCTCGGGCATGGACTGCTTTCCCTTATTCCGGCGAACTGGGTCTCAGACGGAATAAAGTCGATTCCCCAGCATGTCGATACCAAGATATTCCTGATGATGCTTTTGACAGGATTTCTGGCTCAGATGGTAGATGGATCTTTGGGAATGGGTTATGGCACCATCTCCACCACATTCCTGCTTGCCATTGGGGTGAACCCCGCCATTGTGAGCAGCAGGGTGCATTCTGCTCGGGTTTTTTCAAGTGGCGTATCTGGCTATAGTCATCATAGGTTCGGAAATATCAATAAGAAATTATTCAAGACGCTGATTTATCCAGGCATTGCTGGGGCAATCATTGGTGCGACGCTGGCTTATTTCGGGCAGGAATATTCATCCCTTGTGAGGGTCCCGCTTTCCATCTATACTTTATACCTCGGTGTTTATATTATCCGAAAAGCTTTTGCAAGAAAGAACCTGGGTGCCAAAGTGAAAAAAGCAGGCTGGCTTGCAGCTGCTGGTGGTTTCCTGGATGCATTTGCAGGCGGCGGCTGGGGTACCCTGGTCACGAGCACGCTGATCTCAAAACGCAGGAGCCCGCGCTACGTGATCGGATCAGTATGCCTGGCAGAATTCTTTGTCGTGTTGGCCAGTTCCATCACCTTCTTCATCTTTCTTCAGAATATCCCCCTTTCTGACGTTGCGGGACTGATCATTGGCGGGCTTATTGCTGCCCCTATTGCTGCCAGGCTGGTGGGTAAACTGCCACTGAAAACCATGTTCATCGCTGTGGGCAGTCTCGTCGTATTGACCAGTCTAAATACTTTCGTGAGATCAGCTCTCCAACTATTCAGAGAATTCTAATCTTTTCCCCGCCTTATTTAAGTACCAGGCCTCTCTGGAGGACCCGGACCTGCCATTTCAGGCCTGAATTTTACTCCTTAAGAAGATTTTTGCAAACTGTTAAGAGGATTCTGCCTTCTGCATGCCAGGAAAATCAATAGAAATACTTATATTTGCTAAGTTAACAGGTCCCCATAATGAAGATGATTTGTAATACCGTGATATGTTGTTGTTGCTGTTGTACAGGAACCAGATCGTCTTTGGTGGAGGTTAACCTCATATAGCTTATTAACTTGACATGATAAATGAAAGCTCCACCAGAATGTGGGGCTTTTTTTATTTAATCATTTTATATGGAATCTGTCACAAAGCAACATACTGATATTGACCTGATCGCAAGAGTCAGGTCGATTGAAAATAAAATTGGGAATACGCCTTTGCTGGCCATACATAAATTATTCCGGAAAAAAGGAGTGGAGATTTATGCGAAAAAAGAATGGGCGCAATTGTCAGGCAGTGTGAAAGCGAGGGCCGGATACGCCATCATTCGTAATGCGATCGAAACCGGAAAACTCAAACATGGCAGAGCACTGCTCGATGCAACCAGTGGCAATACCGGTATTGCATATGCTGCCATCGGGGAAATGCTGGGTATTCCGGTGACTCTTTGCCTTCCAGAAAATGCATCGAAAGAAAGGATTGATATTCTAACCCGTCATGGTGTTGATCTAATCCTCACTTCAAAATATGAAGGAACCGACGGAGCGCAGGAAGAAGCGCTGGAACTGGCGAGAAAATTTCCTGAGAAATATTTTTATGCTGATCAATATAAGAATGAAAACAACTGGAAAGCGCATTTCAATACCACGGCCATTGAAATATTTGAAGAAATTCCGGCCATCACCCATTTCGTTTCTGCGCTTGGAACAACTGGAACATTTGTGGGCACCGGCCGCCGGCTCAGGAAACTAAATCCTGATATACGCCTGATCTCACTGCAACCCGACTCTGCATTGCATGGACTGGAAGGATGGAAGCACCTGGAGACTGCGGTTGTGCCTGGTATTTATGATCCGACCCTGGCTAACGAAAACCTGGAAATAAGTACCGAAGAAGCTTATGAGATGATCCGGAGGGCAAAAAAAGACGAAGGCCTTTTGCTGAGTCCATCTTCCGCAGCAAACCTCGTAGGAGCTATTCGCGTGGCGAACCAGGCAGAGCATGCCAAAATCGTTACCATGCTGCCTGACAATGGAGACAAGTATAGCGAAGTATTGAAAAAAATATTATAAGATGCTGATCATTGAGCAAAAAGTAAAGGATAGAATGATTGAAGATGCCATGAGCGCTTTCCCTGATGAATGCTGCGGATTCTTCTTTGGCAAAGAAACAGCTGAAAACGACCGACGGATAACGGATATGCTTGTAGTTGTGAATTCAAAGCCGGGTGACAAAACCAGGCGATTTGAAATTTCTCCGCTGGATTATCTTAAGTCGGAACAGTATGCAATCGACAAAGACCTGCTTTTGTTGGGCGTATACCATTCGCATCCCAATCATCCGGCGATTCCATCCGAGCACGATCGCAAATCGGCACAGCCCTGGTTTTCTTATATTATTATTTCTATTGTAAATGGTGCATTTGCGAACCTGCGCTCCTGGGTACTTAACAACGAAACCATCTTTGAAGAAGAAAAAATAGCTGACCATCAACTCACACAAATCAATTAATATATGGCAACATTGATCATTCCGACTCCTTTAAGAAAATTTACAAACAACACGGCACGGCTCCAAACCAAAGCTGGAAATATCGACGAAGCAGTGAAAGACCTGACGGAGAATTTTCCTGATCTGAAAAAACATCTGCTTAATGAGAACGGCGATATCCGCTCTTTTATAAACATATTTGTGGGCAGCGATGACATCCGTGACCTTCAGCAGGAAAAAACAATTATTAAGGAAGATACCGTGGTCAGCATTGTGCCAGCCATTGCAGGTGGCACTTCATTTTAAATTAATTCAAATGAGTTTGGATAATATTCGATTCAGCAAAGAAGAACTGGCACGGTATGACAGGCATATTATCATACCGGAATTTGGAATGGAAGCGCAGAAAAAACTAAAAGCCAGCAAAGTGCTGGTCATCGGTTCAGGTGGCTTGGGCAGTCCTGTACTTCTCTATCTGACCGCTGCAGGTGTTGGTACCATCGGCATTGTAGATTTTGATGTCGTCGATGACAGCAATCTTCAGCGACAGGTGCTATTCGGAGTCCATGAAATTGGAAATCCAAAAGTAGAAGCGGCGAGGCGAAGACTGGAGACGCTCAATCCCCACGTGAAGTTTAATATCTATAATACGCACCTGAATTCAAAGAATGCATTGGAAATTTTCCAGGACTATGATGTAATTGCAGATGGCACGGACAATTTTCCAACGCGCTACCTGGTGAACGATGCATCGCTGTTATTGGACAAGCCAAATGTATATGCATCCATTTTCCAGTTTGAAGGCCAGGTTTCTGTTTTCAATTATATAGACAAAAATGGAAAAAGGGGCCCGAATTACCGTGACCTTTACCCTACTCCGCCCCCGCCTGGTTTGGTTCCCAGTTGTGCCGAAGGTGGCGTACTTGGTGTACTGCCGGGCATTATCGGAAGTCTGCAAGCACTAGAAGTCATCAAAATTATCACTGGTGTAGGCGAAACCCTTTCCGGACGCTTTTATATTTTTGATGCAATGAATTTTGAATCCAGGACATTCAATATTCATCCCAGGGAGGACAATCCGGTCACCGGGAAGAATCCAACCATAAAGGAACTGATCGACTATGAACAATTTTGCGGGATGCGGGCGATCGAAGAGAAACCTGTGAAAGAAATCACTGTGAAGGAACTGTATGATCTCCAGGTCAGGGGTGAAAAATTTCAGTTGATCGATGTCAGGGAACCACATGAATACGAAATCGTTAATTTGGGCGGAGAATTAATCCCTTTGGGCTCGGTGCTTGAGAATGCTTATAAGATTGACAAAGACCAAAAAGTGATCGTTCATTGCAAGGTCGGAGGCAGGAGTGCAAAAGCCATACGACAATTGGAAGAAAAATACGGTTACAAAAACCTCTATAATCTAAAAGGGGGTATCCTGGCGTACATAGATGAAGTCAAGCCGGAGTTGACAAAATATTAGGTCTGGTCTGAACTAAGAATTATGGTATGGGTGTGATTTTTAGGATAGAAAAGACAATTCGGCTGATTCTATTGGTCTGCGTTTGTGTATGCAGGTTACAAATAGGAAATACTAACTATCATTCTATCCTAAAAATCCCATAAACCCCAGGCTGGCGGTCTCTAACTACATTCGGACAAATCCCTGGCTGCGGCAGGTCGCAGACTCAGTGAGCAGGCCAGTTCAGATTAGTTAAATGTAGAAAGCCCTTTTTCAGCCACTTCTTTCACTTCAGCTTTTGCGGAAGTAAAATTATCCCGGACAGAATCAACCAAATGGCCAAAATTTTCCTTCAGCGAATTTGCCATATCGCTGCTGCTTCTGGATATCTTACGACGGGTTTCAGATCCCTTGTCAGGAGCAAAGAGAATCCCCAAAATAGCGCCGGCTGCAGCGCCGGCAGCAACTGCCAATAATACTTTTGATGCTTTCATGAAACTATAGGTTTTTGTGAGTAAAAAATGAATTTTGGACTAAGAACTTATTCAGAAACCCATCCACTTCTCAAAGATGAATTCAATAATTTAAGTTGGGCAAAAGAATGCATCAGCCCATTCAACTGGTAACGGATCATTTTGCGGATGCCATCATATAAGTAGGGTTCATTGAGTACCTCTCTATAAACCCTGACCATTGATTTTTCAGATTTGGCACACCAGCGGAGAATATCCTTTTCTCCTTCCAGCATGATCGGTTCCTTGTTTTCCACCCATTTTGCTTTCGAACATTCCAGGTCAACTTCCAAAAACTCAGCCTCAATGCCTAATGTGTGAACATAGGAATCCAATTCGGTCGCGTATTGCCTGGTCTCCTGTGCAAGACCAATCACGGTCTGCTGCATCTGCTTGTCTTTCAAATTCGATGCCATCTGTTCATATGCAATCTTGGCTTTTTGAAGAGAAGCAAGCAGATACTTGAGTTTTTCAAATGCCAGGCTCGGCATTGTTGAAATAGTGGTCATCAAAAAAAATTGTGGTTTGCAATCGTCCCGAACTGTGATCTAAAATAAAGCAATTGTCATACCATTATCTCCCAACCCGTCCATTTTATGAATGCTTTATGGAATGAGTGGGTCTGATACTAATCAGTCTCAACGACAAACAATCGAAGGTTTAGGTGGCCTAGGGGCCAGGGCTGAAGCGGTGCAGGCTAACTGGCGCCGCGAATAACTCTCAGGAGTACGGCAATGATGGCGATGACGAGCAGGATATGGATAATTCCTCCGGCATGATAACCAAGGAATCCAATCGCCCAGGCAATGACAAGAATAACGGCGATCAGGTACAACAGATTTCCCATAACACGTAGATTTGATTAAAATTCAGAAACTGACTGTCTCGCACTCTACCATTCTACATGAAGTTAACCAGTTATAGAGACAATTCCATAAAAATTTCTGCACTAATGTGTTTAATATCCAGTTAAGTAGAAAGCAGGTCAGGCTTATTTGCTCAGCAGGGCAGGATTGGCATTTGGATAATTTCCTATATTGGGCATTGGCAGGGTACCAAATTCTTCAACTATCAAAAACGATAGTAGGTTATGAAATCAATTTTCTTCCTCCTTCTATTTTTGTTTTTCATAAGTAAAGTCATGGTTGGCCAGGAAATCATCAAGTTGACCGACAGCAACAAAGTATCCATTCGTGGACTCAGTGTGGTGAACGATCAGTTGATCTGGGTGAGTGGCTCGGGTGGAAAAGTGGGAAAATCGATCAATGGCGGAAAGTCCTGGGAATGGACCATCGTTCCGGGTTTTGAAAAAAGAGATTTTAGGGATATAGAAGCTTTTGACGAAAAGACAGCCATCGTTATTGCGATAGAAGAGCCGGCAAATATTCTCAAGACTATTGATGGCGGCAGAACATGGAGAACCGTATTCACTGATTCTGCCAAAGGCATGTTCCTCGATGCTTTGGATTTCACATCTGATGGCACTGAGGGAGTCGTTGTAGGCGATCCGATTCAAGAAAGATTGTTTATGGCTAGAACCAAAGACCATGGAGAACATTGGATCGTTGAACCGGCAAATAAAGAGCCGATCGTCGAAAATGGAGAGGCATTATTTGCCGCCAGCGGAACAAATATTAAATTATTTACAAATGACAAAACGGGATCATTAGTGACCATATTTGTTAGTGGCGGTAAGAAATCGAGATTATTCTTTAATAACGAACCAATTAATATACCCATGATCGAGGGAAAGGAATCAACAGGAGCCAATGGACTGGATCTGTGGGACAACAAATTTGGAGTTATAGTTGGAGGCGATTTTGCAAATGACAGTGCTGACCGGAACAATTGTGTCCTATTTAGATTGGATCCTGAAATTAACCTTTCGGTTCCTGAAACTCCGCCTCATGGATACCGTAGCGCTGTCGCCTATTTGGATTCGAAAAGGTTGATCACCTGCGGTACTTCGGGTATTGATATTTCTGAAGACGGTGGAAAAAACTGGAAACTCATCTCCCGGGAAGCTTACCATGTTTGCAAGATATCGAAGCATGGCCACACCATTTTCCTGGCTGGCCCAAGAGGGAAAATTGCAAAGTTCGTCTGGTAGCATTGAATGATATACCAGCTACATAATTCCCAAAAAAAAATAAGCATCATTATGAAGGCATTCCAAACCATTCTCTTTTTGTTTATCTCCAACAGCTTTATGACCCTGGCATGGTACGGCCATTTGAGATTTAAAGATTTCAGCTGGGGAAAAAACTTGGGACTATTCGCCGTTATCCTGATCAGTTGGGGACTGGCTTTTTTTGAATACCTGTTTCAGGTACCGGCAAACCGCATTGGGTTCGCAGGAGATGGCGGACCATTTAATTTGGTGGAATTGAAAACCATCCAGGAAGCCATTACCCTGATCGTATTCATGGCCTTCACACTGATCTTTTTTAAGAATGAAACCCTGGCATGGAATCACCTGGTGGGCTTTGCCCTGATCATTGCCGCAGTTTTCTTCATTTTCAAAAAATGGTAAGGCACCCCATATTAAGGAGCGCCTCACAGCTTTGGTTACGGCCTTTGATATCAAATTAATTGAGTGACCTGAAATCGACGGGCACCAGTTTGCTGACGCCCGGCTCCTGCATAGTTACGCCATATATTACATCCACACTATTCATGGTCATCTTATTATGTGTTACTATGATAAATTGTGAGTTCTCGCTGAACTGACGGATCATATTCGTGAACTTATTGACATTGGCATCATCCAATGGCGCATCCACTTCATCCAAAATACAAAATGGCGCAGGCTTGATCAGATAGATTGCGAACAACAGGGCCGTTGCTGTCAGGGTCTTTTCTCCCCCACTCAGTTGGGTTATGGAAGATGGCCTCTTCCCTTTGGGCTTGGCCACAATATCGATCCCTGTTTCCGCCAGATTCTCCGGATTTTCAAGGATCAGGTCGGCAGTGTCCTCATCGGTGAAAAGTGCCTTGAAAACTTTTTGGAAATTGTCGCGCACCTTATTGAAGGTATCCAGGAACTGCCTGTTCGCAGTCAGCTCAACTTCCTGAATTGTCTGCATTAAATTCTCCTTGGCATCCACGAGGTCATTTTTTTGTTCCAGGATAAATTCATATCGCTTCTTCATCTCCTGGAATGCTTCGATGGCCGTTGGATTCACTTCGCCCAGGTTTTCCAACCTTTTCTTCATCCTGTCTGTCTTCTCCTGCAGGTCTTCCACCGGGACATCCGTATTGCGCGGCTGATCGAGAATATCATCCAGGTTGATCCTGAATTCCACATTCAGCCTTTCCTTCATTCCCGCCAGTTGCAATTTCAATTCATTGATCTTGTCCTTGATTTCGCCAAGCAAGTGTTCGATCTGTTCCTTTTCTTTTACCCTATGGCGCAATTCACTTTCTTTATCACTCAATGCATTCCTCAGGTTATAATAAGCCTGGTCTGCCTCGTTTAGTTTTCTTTCTTCCTCCTCCTTCTTGTGGAACATCTCCAGCAGGATCTCTTCCAGGCCGCGCATCGTCTCCTGGCCTTCGCCAATATTTTCTTTTGTCTGGCCCAATTGTGCCGCATTGCTTTCTACCTGTTGCATCAGGTCCCTGAATTGGTTTGCCTTAAATTCCAATTCCTGCTGCAGGCCCTGAATGCGGCTATGCTGGCGCGTTACTTGTAAATTAAAATCATTGAAGCCTGCAAGGGATTCATCGTATGTTCTTTCTGCAGCCAGGTATTCTTCTTCGCCCCATTGCAGTTTCTCTCTTAATGCATTGACTTGTCCCAACAATTCATTCCACTGATTCCTGGTTCCTTCGATGGAAGCAAAAGTCTCCTGCAGGCTGAGCTGCCATTCTTCCATTCTCGCGAGAGAGCTGGCCTGCTGACTATGTAAATTTTCTGTTTTATTTTGGAGTGAGAAGGACTGGTTGATCAGCCTGTTTATTTCGTCCTCTGTTTGTCGGATGGCTTGTTCTTTCAATTGCTCATTGTAGCTGATGACTTCGTTGTGCGTCGATTGAATTTCTTCTTTGAGCTTAGATACAATCATATCCTGGCTAGTAATTTCCTCCTGCAATTTTTCCAGGTTCTTGACCCTTCCAATTTTCTTGCCTTCAAAAAGTCCGACGCTTCCTCCTGTCAAAGTGTATTTGCCCTTCACATATTTGCCATGTTTTTCCAGCACGACAGAACCATTTTGGAGACCTGAATTGAACCATTCAATGCCCAGATCCTGCTGCGCAATATAAACATTGCCTAAAAGGTGCTCTGCCAGCGCCCGGTATTGATCATCCACTTCAATGACGTCAATTGCCGGAAAAGTTCCTTCCGGTTTTTCGTGCACATCTCCACCGGCGTGAGGAAATTTATCCAGGAGGAAAAAATTTGCTTTCCCTTTTTTATTGTCATCAAGCAGGTGAACAGCCTGTAATCCTTCTTCAAGATTATTCACCACGTAATAGTTCAAATAAGGATCCAACACATTTTCCAGGGCAGCCCGGAATTCTTCCTTAACATAAATTATGTCAGATAGAATGGGTGCAGTATGGTTCCAGTTGGGATTCTTATGTAGGAATTTGACACTGTCGGGGTAACCTTCCATGGAATCGATCAGGCTTTTCAGCAACTCCTGCTCATTTTTCTTTGCATCCAGTTTTCGATTTTCATTTGCAAGTTCCTGCCTCAATTGTTCCAACTTTCCCTGTGTGAAAAGAATTTGCTCCTTCGTCTTTTCATGGCGTTCCTGCAATTGCACCAGGTCTTTCCTTCTTGAACTCAATTCATTTTCTTTTTCTATTCTTTCCGCTTCCCATTGTCTGATCTGAACGGATCTGGCTTCTCTTTCCTCTTCCATCTGCTGAATACTCTGGTGCAAATTCTGGATCGACGTATCTGCAATGGCAATCTGCTTTTCTGCTTCAAACAGGTTGCGCTGGACATGCGCATTCTCATTGCGCAACTGATCGATTGAAGACCTCTTGGATTCAAAGATCTGGCGATTTTCATCCAACGACACTTTAAGACTTTCTAACTGTCCCTGAAAACCACTCAATTTGGTTTCTTCTTCTTCTACCTGGCCGCGCGTAAACGAAATGCTTTCTTCAAGTCCTTGTAATTGTCCCTCACTTTTATCAAGAAATTCCTGAAGGCTGGATTCTTTTTCAACGAGAAAATTTACGCGTTGGGAAGCCAGGTTTTTCTCATTTTCTTTTGTCCTGAGCTCCTGCACCAATCCATTGAATTCATGTTGCATCGATTGCAAGGCCCTTTCTTTTTCAACCAATCCCAATTTCTCCTGTTCCAGCGCAGCCTCTTCCAAAGCGATGGCAGATTCCAGTTTAATACGCTTATCCGTTTCAGTTTCTGCCTGTGCATTCAAATCCCTGTATGTTATATTAAATCCTTCGAGGGCAGCTTTCGCCAATTCGATGCTCAGTTCGCGGTATTCCTTTTTGATTTCATAATATTTCTCCGCTTTCTTTGCCTGGTTCTCCAGGCTTTTGAGCTGATTATTGATTTCAAAAAGCAGGTCTTCAATTCTCGCTAAATCCTGTTCAGTGGCATCGAGTTTGAGCCTTGCCTCTTTCTTCCTCGTTTTATAAATCGAAATACCGGCAGCCTGTTCCAACATGCGGCGACGGCTGTTCTCTTTGTCCTTGATGATATCGTCGACCATAGCCAATTCAATGATCGCATAACTATCGGTAGTGATCCCGGTGTCGAGAAAAAGATTCTGGATATCTTTCAGCCTGCATGAAACGTCATTCAGGCGATATTCGCTTTCACCGCTCTTATAAAATTTTCGGGTGATGGTGACCGTGCTAAATTCAGTGGGGAGAAGGTTCCTTGTATTTTCGAATGTGAGGCTGACTTCAGCCAGTCCCGACGCTGAACGGCTCTTAGAACCATTAAATACAAGGCTTTCCAGGTTTTCTGATCTCAGGTGACTGATCTTTTGTTCGCCAATCACCCATCGGATACTGTCTACGATATTGCTTTTGCCACATCCATTGGGTCCTATGATTCCCGTTACGCCTTCATTAAAGTTGATATGTGTCTTATCGGCAAAACTTTTGAAGCCTTTGATTTCTAAACTCTTTAATCTCACAGTACGTTGATTATTTTGTAAGATGGCGAACTACACTAAAGCCTGATCCCTGTTTTCTGCTTTGAAAAGAAGTATAATTGTCAAAGCTTTTGAAGCAGATTCCATCTTCCTGTAAAACAATAAATTGCCCGGTTGTAAAAGTAACTGTTCATTCAAAAAAAAGAATCGCAAAATTACGAACACCCTGTGGATTTATCCACGATTTTTAAACAAGTGCCCAATAAATGGCTCTATTCCTGCTATTTCTGTTTTTTCCAGGCTTTCCCGGACTTTTGATAGTTGCCCCTTGTGGTCAATGCCCATGATTGTGGATCGGGAGCCATGGTGCTATAGATCCATTGAAAAGCGCTTCCTCAAAATGGAATTTCCGGACATAAAACGCAAAACAATTTTTTTGCAGTAAATTCCTCTTCCTAAACAAAACGCCACATGAAAAAAATCTGCCTTGGTATTAGCTTATGCTTTTTTCTGCTAGTATTACATGCCCAAAAAGCTGGATCATTTGATGGTCTCAACATGAATTTGGGCAATCTTTCAAGATTGTCCGATGCCAAAACACGTTCTATCGGACCGGAAAACCTCACAGGGGAGCCTGGGAAAGGGGGAATGGCAACGCTTTTAGATGGAAGCGCAAGGAGTGCAGCCTCAGAATTGGGTCAGGGATGGAAGGTCAATCCATTCATTGTCATTCATCCGGGTGAGACTTTTACCATGGCCGATATCTCAGGATCAGGTTCCATTCAGCATATCTGGATGACGCCAACCGGGAATTGGCGTTTCTCTATTTTCAGGATTTATTGGGACGAAGAAAAAGAAGCTTCGGTGGAGACGCCTGTCGGCGACTTCTTTGGAATGGGCTGGGGAAAATATGCACCACTTAACTCTCTTCCGGTTACTGTGAATCCGGGAAGTGCATTCAACTGCTACTGGTCCATGCCATTCCGTAAGAAATGCCACATGACAATGACAAATATTGATACGAAAAATATGATTCTGTATTACCAGGTGGACTATACCCAAACAGCGGTGCCCGAAGACGCTGCCTATTTTCATGCCCAATTCAGAAGGAAGAATCCTGTGGAAGGCGGAATCTACACGCTCATTGACAGCATCGAAGGCAAGGGCCAATATGTAGGAACCTATCTGGCCTGGGGAGTCCATAATAATGGCTGGTGGGGTGAGGGCGAGGTGAAGTTCTATATGGATGGAGACACCCAATACCCAACAGTCATTGGTACCGGGACCGAAGATTATTTTTGCGGATCCTATGATTTTGAAGTGGAAGGGAAATACCATGAATTCTCTACTGCATATGCGGGCCTTCACCAGGTGATCCGGCCCGATGGATTGTATAATTCACAGGAAAGGTTTGGCATTTACCGTTGGCATATCATGGATCCTCTGCGATTCGAGAAAAAATTAAGAGTGACGATCCAGGACCTGGGCTGGAAAACTTCCGGCAAATACCTGGTTCAACAATCCGATATCAGCTCGGTTGTATTCTGGTACCAGACCGAGCCACACCATCATTTTCCTCCGGTGCCATCATGGGATATGCTCGAGCAGAAATAACAGGCAGGTGAATTGCTTAATAGAAAACTCCCGGCACGCACCGGGAGTTTTTTTGCATAATGAATTTTTCTACGCGACAAATCAGTCATCACCACCTCTGCGGGGATTCAGTCTGTTTTCCAATTCTTTTATTGGCATATCTATCTGACGACCGATGGGTTTTCCATCACGATAAGTAACTACTTTCAACATGACCGCCTCTTTTGGAAAAGTAAGAGGCGCACTATATTTTGGATAAAAATTATCCGGATGAGAATTATCGAAACTGTAATAGATATCAAGTCCTTCCACTTCAGTTGACAATTCTACGATGATATTGCCCTTGCTGTCTTTTTTCGGAGTGAAGATTGCATCATACAAAGAGCGGGCATATTTTACCTGTTCCAAATCAAAACGCGGGAACTGTGCTTCTGTCCTTCTCACAAAATCATTCCAGTTTCTGTTCGCTTTGGGCGACCATACGCATTCAGCAACTGCTAAACTGCGTGGCCATACCATGTACTCCAGATGCCGCATATTGTAGACTTGTTCAGTCCACAAGTTGGCCTGACCACCTTTGATGAGCTTGGCATCCACCCCTTCAGGCACGGGTTCAAACTCATATGCTTTTTTAAGGCGGAGTGTGGAATAAACGGGAGGCTCGATGACACGGTCGCCTTGCATATAATCAATGTACACAAATGTCGTCGGACTCATGACTACTTCATGTCCTAGCTGCGCCGCTTCGATTCCGCCCTTCATCCCTCGCCAGCTCATTACGGCTGCACTGGGTGCAAGGCCCCCTTCAAGAATTTCATCCCAACCGATGACTTTTTTGCCTTTCGCACTAACTATCTTCTCCAGTCTTTTCTCGAAATAGCTCTGCACCTCCATCATATTCTTCAAATTCTCCTTCTCGGCAAGTGCTTTGACTTGAGCACTCTGCTCCCAGAAATTCTTGGCACATTCGTCTCCTCCAATATGTACATATCCGAAAGGAAATAATGTGGCAAGCTCTGTGAACACCTTATCAAGGAATACATATACTTTTTCATTGGCAGGGCAAAGCGTATTATCGATCAGGGCCTTCATCCCGCCATTCCAGTCCATAATTCTTTCGCCCGAACGCACAACATATTTATCAGCTCCAGGTGTACATGATAAATCAGGATAGGCAACAATTGCCGCCAGACTATGACCAGGTACATCCACTTCGGGAAGTATGTTTACAAACCTGGCTTGCGCATATTTTACCACATCACGGATTTGATCCTGCGTATAAAATCCACCGTAATTGCGCGGTTCTGAAGAATCAGGAGCGGCGAATTGTCCAAATGTTCCTACTTTTTTCACATTCCATGCACCAACCTCGGTCAACCTGGGCAGGGACTTAATTTCTATTCGCCATCCCTCATCGTCGGTCAGGTGCCAATGAAAAAGATTGTATTTATATAGCACCATTTGATCAATAAATTCCTTGACCTGGTCCACTGTAAAAAAATGTCTGGATACGTCAAGCATCAATCCTCTCCAGGCAAAACGGGGATAATCCATTATGTCTACGCAAGGCGCTTTCCAGCTTTGATTTTTTACCAGGGTCTTCGATTCTATTTGCGGAGGTAACAGTTGCATCAGGGTTTGCGCTCCATAAAATAATCCTGCTGGCTGATTTGCTTTAATGAGAACAGAATTGGGAGATACAACCAGACTATATCCTTCATTGCCAATCGCCTGATCGGAGGTCTTGTTCAATATGAATCGGATGCTTGCATTCGGGTTTTTTGCAGTGAGGCTGACGGCATATCCTGTCGGGACCGACAAGCGCTTTTTGAGCATGGTGGACAAGCTCCTTTAATTCTGGGGATGAAGGAATTTCTATGCTGCAGTTTTTGGGAAGAATAAAATACCCGGCATTTTTTGTCAGCTTCACAGGCTCGGGAATGATTGCAATTTCTGCAGCTTGCGATTGTGCAAAAATATTCGCGCCCAGCAGCATACAGAAGAAAGCAAGAACGGTTTTTTTCATACAGCAGTTTTTATAATGAATACTAAAAATAGAATTGCGAAAATTAGTACTTTTAATGATGTTAATGAAAATCTTCAATATTTTCTTTTGTATCGTATTTATAATTTTTGCAGCCCTTGCAATACAATGATCCTGATCCCTATGTTTGGATCCCTATTTATTTATATGCAGCCATTTTATGCGCCAGGGCTTCATCAAAAAAATATTATCCTGCGGCCTATGGTTTGGGAATCCTGATTTATGCGGGTTATGCAGCATATAAATTCTTCTGTAAGGACGGCGTATTGGATTGGATACGGTTGCATAATGAAGAAAATATTGCTGAAACGATGAAAGCGACCAAACCCTGGATAGAAGAAACCCGGGAGTTTTTTGGATTGCTGATCCTAATCGCTGTGCTTTTGATAAATCTATTATACGCAAGGAGCAAGGTTGTAAGGAAGCAATCAATGGGATGATCCTTAAGGAGGCCCTGCATTCCGATTTTCAAGGAAGCAGAGGAAATAATACCTGCCCATCCGATCAGGTCGCAGACTCAGCGAGCGGGCCTTCCGCCCTGGGTTCGCTTCTGGCGGATATGACTAAGTTTTTTTGCTGCTCTTTGGTTGCAAAAAACAAGTCTCACGAATAATCTACTATTTTTGTAATCCAGTCATTTTAATCCTGTCCTTGTATAAATGCCAAAAATTCCAACGAACTAAGCTAACTTCCATAAAATAACCATCTATGAATAATTTTATTGTTCCGGTTGACTTCTCAGAATCTTCCAAAAACGCAGCCCGTTTTGCTGCCCATCTTTCCGCACAAATCACCGATGCTCATATTATTCTATATAATGTCTTTGATACCATCGAACCTGGCTCTGACGGTACCCCCCTGGACAGTGATGACAATGCAAGAAAAGCGTTGATGGAACTTGCGCTGCTAAGTGTAAAGACTGAACTGACAGGCATCACTTCGGCGCGCATCAGCTGTGTCGCAGAGGAAGACAACCACTTTGTGGATAGCCTGGACAGCTATGTGAGGAGAAATCATATCCAGATCATTGTCATGGGCATTACCGGCGCGTCAAGAATGGGCCAGATTTTTATGGGGAGCAATACGCTCAATGTGGTTAACCGGAGGATCGCCCCGGTCATCATCGTGCCTCCAGATGCACAGTTTACCGGGATCAAGAATGTCATGCTGATCTCCGATTTCAAGGATGTGGAAAAAACCATTCCTGTAGAGCCAATTAAGGAAATACTCAGACTGATTATGCCCAGCCTGCATATTGTAAATGTGGACCACGAACACTTTGTGGAGCTCACAGAAGAATACAAGGCGGAGAAGGCCAAGTTGCAAAGCATGCTGAAGGAATTCAATCCCGAGTATTATTTTATCCGCTTATACGATTTCACGGATGCGATAAACCAGTTTGTCATTGATAAGAACATCGATATGATTCTTACAGTTCCGAAAAGCCATTCATTTCTGAAGAATGTGTTCAAAACAACACATACTTCCAGACTCGTTTACCATAGCCATGTGCCCATCGTTGCAATACATTCCTGAGCATTGGCGATACCGACAAAAAAATGACCGGCATGCCGGTCATTTTTTTGTGATCAATTAAGTTCCCAATAGTTTTTCTCTTCCTTCGAAAAGCAGGGGGAAGAATTGGCCTTCCATTTTATTTCCTTTTGGGATCACCGGAACGCCTTGCAGAAGGGATTCATCAGAATCAGACCTCACTCCATCAGCGAAAGCATTGATGACAAAGGCCCGGCGAGGACGCTGACTTTTGTTTTCTCCGGAACCATGAAGTGTAAGCGGATGATGAAATATGGCTTCGCCTGCCTTGGTCTCCACCGGGACAGGTTTAAACTGTTCCCGCTGGGCTTCGTTCAGGTATGGCAAAATATTCATTAAGTCGCCGGCAAGCTCTGGTTTATCTAGCAGTCCCCATTGATGGCTGCCGGGCACATATTGGAGGCATCCGTTTTCAGTCATGGAATCATCCAATGAACACCAACAGGTGATATGCGCCATTGGTTTGGTCCGGGTCCAATAAGAATAGTCCTGATGCCATGCCACCACCCCGCCTTTTTTGGGAGGCTTGGAAAAAAGCTGATCATGCCAGAACCTGACGGGATGATCTCCAAGTAACTGGCTTGCGGCCATCAGGAATGCGGGATTCCATAATACATCGTGAAAATTCTTCCCAATCCTCCATGCTCCAAGCGAATGAAAGAGGACCGTATTGTTGTCCAATGATTCGTTTAGATGAAACTCATAGAAGAGTTCATGACCCGGATGTTTTGGATCCATGAGCGACTGCAGTTCCTCTTTTAATTTCTCGATTTGCATCTCTTCCAGGATCTTCACGCCCGAAAGCCATCCCTGTCTATGAAAGGTTTCAACTTGCTGCGGGCTGAGTTTATATTTTTCCCATTCCTCTTTTGATGCAGGCCATTTGAATACATCACTGATCCGCTGATGAATGGTGCTTAGATCTTTTAGGGGCATAGAAAAGAATTGAAGAAATCCAAGTTAAGGAAAATTGACGGGGAAGCACATCAAATGAGGGCTGCGGATCAGACTTTGGGCTCCTGTTGGCTAAGGCAGTGAAAGCTGCCAAGTCCCCAGATAATCTCCGTGGAATCAATTCCAATGACCTCCCGGTCAGGAAAAGAAGCTCCAATGGTATCTAATACTTTGATATCCTTTTTGCTCCTGTATGTTGGCACGATGACCGCCCGGTTTGCAATGTAAAAATTGGCATAGGATGCCGGCAGGCGCTGGTTTTCATATATGATTTCATCAGGCATCGGGATTTCTATAATATTCAATTGTTTTCCATTGATCAACCTCATTTTCTTAAGGTCATGCAGAATTTCCTGCGTGATGGCATGATTCTCATCCTTTATATTTTCTTCCACCACCGTGATCACCGTGTCTTCATTGACGAATCGAACCGTATCATCAATATGTCCATCCGTATCATCCCCAATGATGCCATCCTTCACCCACAAGACCTGATCCATTCCATAATAATCCATCAGGTATTCTTCCACGCCTCTCCTGGTGAGCTGCGGGTTCCGGTTCTTATTTAACAAACAACTTTCAGAAGTCATCACTGTTCCTTTTCCATTAAAATCCACCGAACCGCCCTCCATAATGATACCGGGATAATACACGGGAATGCCTAAACGCTTTGCGATCAGTGTGGGGATAACATCGTCCAGGTCAAAAGGGGGATATTTATTTCCCCATGCATTATAATTCCAGTCAACAATGATCTTCTTGATTTCGGCCCGGGGATTAATGAGGAATGCCGGTCCATGGTCCCTGCACCATGCATCATTGGTCGGATGTAAAAACAATTCTACCTTATTCAGGTCCACTCCGGCATTTGCCAGGCAATTGATGGCAAATACTTTCATGGATTCGTCATTCACATTGATGCATACCCTTTCACTTCGCGTTAGCACTTTTACAAATTGCGCATAGTATGGGTAAATGGTTTGAATCTTGCCCGGCCAGGACGCTTCTTTATGTGGCCAGCTCAGCCAGGTCGCTTCATGCGGTGCGAATTCCGGTGGGAAAAAATATCCAAGGGCTTTGGGTTTGGGTTCGATCTTTGAGCATAGAAAATGATTCCTTTCAAATTGGGCTGGAAGAACAAAAATGGAATTAGTCTTCATCAATAAATCTCCTGGTAATCGGCTGATATGAATCTATCCTGCGGTCGCGCATGAACGGCCAGTGCGTGCGGTAACTATCGGTCTTGGATAGGTCAATTTCCCTGACGATGATTTCTTCCTTTTCATGCGAAGCCTGGTAGATGATCGTGCCCAATGGATTGGCCACAAAGGAACCGCCCCAAAATTTCATCTCACCATTCTGTTCAACCCCTACCCTGTTTACACTCACCACATGGATGCCATTGGCCACAGCATGGCTGCGCTGTATTGTTTGCCAGGCATTGTATTGCTCTGTATTCGTTGCCTCATCCTGCGACGTCGCCCATCCGATGGCTGTTGGATAAAAAAGTATTTCTGCACCCATGAGTGCAGTGATTCTTGCGGCTTCGGGATACCATTGATCCCAGCAGATCAATACACCCAGGTTTGCAAATTTTGTTTTGAAGATTTTATAGCCCAGGTCCCCGGGAGTAAAATAAAATTTTTCATAGTATGCAGGATCATCCGGAATATGCATCTTCCGGTATTTGCCAAGATAGGTTCCGTCGGCATCGATCACTGCCGTGGTATTATGATAAATGCCTTCTGTCCTTTTTTCAAAGAGAGAAGCAATGATCACCACATTCAATTCACCAGCCAGTTTTGCCAGGACATCAGTGGACGGACCAGGAACGGGCTCAGCCAGCTTGAAATTTTCATATTCTTCCACATCGCAGAAATACAAAGAGGTAAATAATTCCTGCAGACAAATAATCTCTGCCCCCAGGCTTGCGGCTTCCCTGATTTTGCCGAGGGCCTTCTCCAGATTCGCCTCTTTATCTTTCACACAACTCATTTGTACAAGCCCGACTTTAACCTTTTTCATGCGTCTGAATTGAGTTGCAAAAATAGGATTTAGGAACCATCCCCGAAAACCGGATGAACGAGTAATAAAAAAGCTCCGGACCGGAGCTTGTTAAATTAGATTGACTATGCTGGAAGAACTTATCTGCCCATTTTTCTCAGGAATGCCACATGGGAAGCTACTGCCAAACGAACCTTTGGATATTCCAGGTAAGTAATTCCATATTCCTGGCAGGCCTGCCTGATGATCTTACTGATGGCAGGATAATGTACATGAGAGATTTTAGGGAAGAGGTGATGCTCAATTTGGAAATTCAAACCGCCAACCAGCCAGCTCACTACTTTATTTTTTGTTGCAAAATTTGCCGTGGTCCTGATCTGGTGAATTGCCCATTCGTCTTCAAGTTTCCCGGTTTCCACATTAGGGACGGGAAAGGCTGTATGTTCAACAGTATGTGCGAGCTGAAACACGATGCTCAAAACAAATCCGGCAATCGTGGTAAAAACAAGGAACCCGATCATCCAGTCCATAAATCCTAAGCGATAGATGGGAAGACCAACAAATAGAAATGCATTCAATAACTTAAATCCCCAAAACGTGAGGTGGTCGGAGAGCTTCATTTTTTTCAACGGCACTTCCCCTACTTTAAGCCCAAAATATTTCTTATAGTCCATGATAAAAATCCAGGCGATATAGAGCAAGCTGTAAAAAAACCAGAAATAAAGATGCTGGTATTTGTGAAGCCTGTATTTTTTTTGAGTTTCGCTCATCCTCATCCAGGGTTGAACATTGATATCGTCGTCAAGACCATCCACATTCGTATAAGCATGGTGAACGATATTATGCTTCATATTCCACATGAAAGCGTTGCCTCCCAGGAGATTCAAAGTAAGTGCCGCGGCCCTGTTAATTATTTTAGATTTGCTGAAGCTGCCATGTGCTCCGTCATGCATTACATTGAAACCGATGGCCGAAACGACACATGCGAGCAGAACACATTCCAAAAGGGCCCATACCGCAGGAGGTGTAAAAAAGACAAGATGTGTGTATATCGCAGCGAGGAGGCTAATCAGAATAACCGCTTTCAAGTAAAGACTGAAATTTCCGGAAGACGCCTTCCCTTTGGTTTCAAAATAATTACTGATCCTTTCCTTCAGTACGGTGTGGAAAGAATGGGAGACGTTCGAGAATTTCGGAATTGACATGAGATGTGGTTTACTGTTTTAGAACGGCTGCAAGGTAACGCTTTTCATGCTACAAAGCGTGTTAATAAACCCACAATAAGAACGGCGCTTTCTACAGTTTGTTGTAGGCCAGTAAGAAATCGGAGGACATGAGCCCTTTTAGGTCCTTCCATTTGTCCGGGGAGGTCAGTTGCTATACTTAGGTATCCAATTGAACCAGGCAGTCGAAATTTCTAATGCCGATCATCTTTTGGCTGATAAATCCCTCGGCATATTCAACACCAATCATCTTGCCAAACATCTGGTGCCGGCCAATAATTGAGTTCAGAAATCCGGGTGTGGAAATATAAGTCTGGGGTTCTTCCTTTTGATATTCCGTAGAATGAAATTGGGAAGAATAGGCCCTGATGGATTCAAGCTTTTTTTCGAAAACAGATGAGATATCATAGACAAATGTGGGATCATAATATCGATCCTGGATCATGTGAAATACATATTTAGGGCGCCAAAACTCCTGCAGTTTTCCAGCCTGATCAAATGTTTCAATTTTTCTCAATCCGCTCAGGAAACAGGAGTCAGATATAAGATGACCTGCCCTGCCATGGTCGGGGTGCCGGTCATCCAGGGAACTGGCGAGTACAATTTCCGGGCGAAAATCACGAATGGCCCTGATCAATAATCGCTGGTTGCTTTCTTCATTCCTGAAGAATCCATCTGGCAGGCCGAGGTTTTCCCTTACGTCAAGCCCCATGATCTCTGCCGCATGTGCAGCTTCCCTGGATCTTAATTCTGTCGTGCCCCGGGTTCCCAACTCGCCTTTCGTCAGATCCACAACCCCTATTTTTTTGCCCTGCAACTTCTCCATGATGAGGGTACCGGCACAGCCCAATTCCACATCATCCGGATGCGAAGCAATGGCCAGGATATCAAGTTTGATTTTTGCCATAGTAGGCAAATGTAAGAAATGTCATCATGCGGATAAATCCTGATCATGGGTTGCGGAAATCTTAGTGTGAAATTTATGGTATGGTTTCGGATATAGCAGCCCTTTAGTAACCATTAAAATCTCAAAAATGCGGGCGCAATATGGCGCTGAAGGGCGTTATTGGCCGGCTTTGCTAATAAATTACTTTTCGTAGCTTCGCAGCTCGCAAAAACACAAATCTTTATGGCATACGATGTAATTGTTTTGGGCAGCGGACCCGGAGGTTATGTAGCGGCCATCCGCGCTGCACAATTGGGATTGAAGACTGCAATCATTGAAAAGGAAAGTCTGGGCGGTATCTGCCTTAACTGGGGCTGTATTCCTACCAAAGCTTTGCTAAAAAGTGCCCAGGTCATGGAATACATCCACCATGCAAAAGAATTCGGGATCGAAGCCAGCGGCAAGCAAGACTTTCCTGCCGTGATCAAACGCAGCCGGGGTGTTGCCGATAAAATGAGCCGTGGAGTTCAGTTCCTGATGAAAAAGAATAAGATCGATGTGATCATGGGATATGGCAAATTAAAAGCCAAGGGACAGATCGAAGTCACCGGGGCAGATAACAAAACCCAGGTGGTGGAAGGAAAGCACATCATCATTGCTACAGGTGGTCGTAGCCGTGAGTTGCCAAACCTCAAGCAGGACGGAAAGAAAGTGATCGGATACCGGGAAGCCATGAATTTACCCCAGCAACCCAAAAGCATGATCATTGTAGGAAGTGGTGCCATCGGAGTTGAATTTGCCTATTTCTACCATAGCATGGGCACCAAAGTGACCATTGTCGAATTCCTTCCGAGGATTGTTCCGGTCGAAGATGAAGAAATATCAAAAGAGCTGGAGAAGCTGTATAAGAAAGCCGGGATGGAGATTTACACCAATAGTGAAGTGACCAGCCTGGACAGTTCAGGCCAGGGAGTTAAGGCAAAAGTCAAAACGCCTGCGGGAGAAATCGTTCTCGAGGCGGATATCGTGTTGAGTGCTATCGGGATTGCTGCGAATATAGAAAACATCGGCCTTGAAGCACTTGGCGTCAAAACTGACAAAGGAAAAATTACTGTAGATAAATATTATCAGACAAATGTTCCTGGCATCTATGCCATTGGAGATTGCGCACCGGGACAGGCCCTTGCGCATGTGGCTTCCAAGGAAGGGATCATTTGTGCAGAACAAATTGCATATACAGAAAAGAAATTTGCACACCACCCCGAGGCCCTTGATTATGGAAATGTGCCAGGTTGTACTTATTGCAGTCCTGAGATTGCTTCTGTGGGTTTGACCGAAAAACAGGCTAAGGATGCAGGTTATGAAGTGAAAGTCGGGAAATTTCCATTGAGCGCTTCAGGCAAGGCTTCCGCCGCCGGTCACAATGAAGGATTCATCAAAGTCATTTTCGACGCCAAGTACGGAGAATGGCTGGGCACCCATATGATCGGTTACAATGTGACGGAAATCATTATAGAAACTGTATTGGGAAGGAAACTGGAAACAACTTACCATGAAGTGCTGAACAGCATTCATCCCCACCCCACCATCAGCGAAAGTGTCAAAGACGCAATTGAAGTGGCCTATGGGGAGGCGATCCATTTATGATCCTGACTCCGCATTTAAAATGAATGCATGCACCAATTATCTGTTTGGGAAAAAGAAAGTTTTTTTTCTCCCCGTGATGTCATCATCATAGGCTCTGGTTTTGTTGGCCTGTGGAGTGCTTATTATCTCAAAAAAACTCAACCAAAATTAAAGATCACTGTCGTAGACCGGGGAATCATTCCCACGGGAGCAAGCACAAGGAATGCAGGTTTTGCCTGCTTCGGCAGCGTCACGGAATTAATGGCAGATAAAATAAAGATGGGAGAATCTGGCATGCTCGACCTCGTCGAATTGCGCTGCAAGGGCCTCAGGAAAATCAGAAAGACATTCCGCGATCGGGAAATTGAATATGAAGGGTTGGGGGGCTATGAGCTGATCACTGACAATCAACCGCTGCAGCTGAATGAACTGCGATCCAACCTGGACTGGCTGAACAGAAAACTCGGAAAGATCGTAAAGAAGAATAAAGCATTTTATCTGGATGATGCAAAAATCAAATCGCTCGGATTTGCAGGAGTGAGGCACCTCATAGAAAACCGACTGGAGGGACAATTGCATTCTGGAAAATTATGCGAGTGCCTGCTGAAGCTGGTACAATCAATGGGGGTCCTCGTGTTGAATAATTTGGAGATACTGGGGTATGAAAAAATAAGGGACAGGATCGATATCAATACCAACCTGGGGATCACTCTTTCTGCAAGTCAAATCCTGATCTGCACCAATGCCTTCGCCAAACAACTTCTTCCTCAACTTGATGTGGAACCAGCGCGCGGACAGGTGCTTGTTACTTCTCCGATTCCAAATCTCAGGCTACAGGGAACTTTTCATTTTGATGAAGGATTTTATTATTTCCGGAACCTTGGCAAGCGCGTTTTGTTGGGAGGCGCAAGGAACATAGCATTCGAGCAGGAGCATAGTGCCGAGATGCATACCACGGAGCTGATCCAGTCTGCGTTGGAGAAATTCCTTCAGACCATTGTTATGCCCGGTGAATCATTTACGATCGAGCACAGATGGAGCGGCATCATGGGCATCGGGGCAGAAAAGTGGCCCATCGTTAAGAAATTGGATGGCCAGATTTTCTGCGCCGTCCGGATGTCTGGTATGGGCGTCGCACTGGCTCCGGAAATCGGGAAGAAAGTGGCGGAGATGATGGTGGGGTGATTGTTATTCGATGATCGATGGTCGATGACCGATGGTCGATGATCGATCATCGATGGTCGTTAGTTGAAGCCTGAAGGTCGGAAGCTATTGATCGAAGAAGAATCCCTGGAAATTGGAAACTAGGATCAAAAAGAGGTTTCCACTATTGAATCAGAGAATTTGATTTTGCCAACGATCATGAACATCAGTCGATCATCGACCATCGATCATCGACCATCGTTTACATCTTCACCAACCTCGCCACATTCTGTTGCTTCCCATTTTCGGATTTGATATAATAAACTCCCTTCCCCAGCGAACTGACATTTACCTGCTGAAGATGCTGATTCATTCTGAAGGACATAAGTTTCTGACCCATGGTATTGTATACTCCTAATTCCAAAGGTGTTTCCATGGAATCCGAAATTTGAATATATACCATACTGGTTGCCGGGTTTGGATAGACTTTTAAATCTGTGCCAACCAAATCCGGAAGCGGGGTCATTACAATGGCTGGCGTTCCTGCAATGGCATTGGCCGCAGCAGAGTTCAGTAAACCACTCCTGGCACCGCCTGCATCAAAAAGCGAGCGCATCCTTTCCCGCTGACCCTTCGTGAATAGATTCATGCATGCATCATCGGTAAAATCCATGAAGTTCATATACATATCGCCGATGGTCGAATTGGCGCATGTTTTCCGGACTTGACCCGGGCAACCGCGGTTCGGCCCCTTTTGAGGTGGCGTATCATCCACATGGTCATCGCCGCAATCCTTATCACCCCATACATGAATAAGATTCAGCCAATGACCGATTTCATGTGTAGTAGTTCTTCCCTTGTTAAAGGGAGCCAGGGCCGTGCCCATGGTTCCAAATGCCGTATATTGGATAGTCACACCATCTGTCTCTTTTGGGGCACCTGGTACACTCGAGAACCCGAGAATACCACTGGATAAATTAGCTACCCAGATATTGAGGTAGTTTTCTGCATTCCAGGGATCATCTCCTCCCATGGCGGTAGACTTTATCCGATCATCTATATTGAAGGCCTGGTAATTGGTTTGCCTGCGCACAATTCCATTTGTAGGATTTCCGAAAGGATCCGTCCTGGCCAGGATAAACTGGATCTCACAGTCAGCAGCAAACGATTTGAATATGTCCGGGGTGTTAGAAGCATCCGCATTCTGATGCCGGTAATCCTTGTTCAATGCATCGATCTGGGATATTACCTGTGCATCGGAGATATTTTCTGCACTGGAATTATAAATTATGTGCACCACTACCGGGATCCGGATCAGGGCCCCGTTGCTTGTATTATTTTGAATTTGGGAAGAATTTGATTGGCGACTCGCTATCCATAGTTTAGTGAAATTTTCAACAGCCGCTAACCTGTCCTTTATGGTTGGATTCTGCCCAGCCAATATGGCCATATAAGTAGTCGATTGGCATTCCTGCTGTGCATGAGCCAGGACATGAAAACAAATAAATAAAAAACAGAGTACGACTGATCTCATAAATTCGAATTTCAATCAGCCTCTCATAGGTTTGGAGTCAACCGCGCAACAGAATCTGGTACACTTTCTATACAAATGGTATTGCAATCTTTAAGGAAAGGAAATCAAGACCTGAAATATGCAATTAGTATTCTAACTGTCGGCGTCTTTAGATTTCTCTGTTCGCCATAGGGAATTGGAAAGGTGGCTTACCGGCAAATAAAAGGAGATTGGAAAAGGATGAAAGCAAAAAATAAAAGAATATCACCCGATCGCTTCGGGAACTTAGGCGGGAGAGTGGTATTCAGTAGATAACCTACTGTAAAACAATGCATTTTTGCCGATAAATCCAAATTTTTTAGTTAAATTCTAATCAACCCAGCGAAATGTAAAAACCCCTCCTTATTTTTGTGTTTTATGCCCGACAAATGAATAAGATATTAATTATCAGTATTTTATCAATATTTTCCTGTTCCTGCAACAATGACCAGGGAGGTACGGATTCGGGCAGTTCAACTGGCAACACGGAACCTGCAGCCATTCAATTTACCGTTTTAAATGCTTATCCTCACGATACCACGGCTTATACAGAAGGACTCCTGTTTCACGAAGGCAAATTATACGAAAGCACCGGGCATACTGACACATACCCGAATTCCCAATCCCTTTTTGGTGTGTTGGATTTGAAGACCGGAAAAATTGACACCAAGGTTCACCTGGATAACAAGAAGTATTTCGGAGAAGGTATTTGCTTTCTGGATGGAAAAGTGTTTCAAATGACCCTGGATTCTCCCAGGGTCTGTTTTGTATACGATGCGAAAACTTTCAAAAAACTAAATGAGTACCCGCTGAATTCACAGGGTTGGGGATTGACAACGGACGGGACTGCATTGATTCGCAGTGACGGGTCCAGCAATTTATATTACCATGACCCGGCCGGTTTCAAACTTATAAAAATTGTCGGGGTTACCGACAACTACGGACCGGTCAATAACCTGAATGAACTTGAATTCATTAACGGATATATATATGCGAATAAATGGCAGACCAATTTTATTTATAAGATTGACCCTGCCAGTGGCAAGGTTGTCGGGAAAATCAACCTGGGCCAGCTCGCAGATGAAGCCAGGCGCAAATACGAAGATGCGGAATACATGAATGGAATTGCTTATGATTCTGCTGGCGGCAAAGTATATGTCACCGGGAAAATGTGGCCCAGTATTTACGAGCTAAAATTCAATAACTAAAGATCGACCCGAAGCCCCCTTGCAGGTATTGTTTGCCCTGTTTCTCCGTGAGAAGACGAAAAAATTCATCTGGCTTATTTCCGTACAATATATATTAAGGAACTGCATCGCTCACTATTTCCAATTGTTTGAAGATTTGAAATGGCTCCATGCATGAATCCACTCACAGGATTTGATTTTCCACGCCTGTATTGCTCACTCAGCAGGCTGATATAAAAACCATCATACCACATGGGGCTGATTCGCTGCAATTCCAACTGCGCCGAATGGAGCAATTTCCTCATAGCGCCGGGTGAAAAATGGTAGAGATGCCTCGGCACATCGTAAGCAGCCCAATATTGCTGATAATGCCTCGCGTCCCAGGATGTATAATTTGGAACCGCAATAAAAATCCTGCCTCCCGGCGCTAACAATTTTTTCAATACCCGGAGATAATCATACAGGTCGTGCACATGTTCCAGCACATGCCAGAGGGTGATTGCATTAAATGAATTTTCTTTGAGATTATATAAGCCTTCCGATGACAGGAGATGTATCCCATGCAGTCTAAGTGCATTCTTCCTTGCACCTTCATCAGGTTCCATTCCGGTAACAGACCATTCCCTGTCGCGCATGAATGCTGCAAATGCCCCAGTGCCAGCTCCCAGGTCAAGCAATGCGCCTTTTTCTATTCCGCTGGCCCTCCTGATCAATTTCCATTTGCCAACCAAAGTTCGCTTCCTGGCCAGGTGGTACAACCGGTTGATCAAACCTTTTCTTGATTCAGAATGGGAAATATATGACTCGGATTGATAGTATCTGGATATCGAATCCTGCCCCGGAACATCCTGTGTTATGCGCAAACCACAGTCCATGCATTCTATGATCATGAATTCCTCCTGGGTTATAGTGAAATCTTTTGCGTTGAAAACATGCTGAAGCTTTGCCGATCCGCAAACAGGGCATGCGGAATAATGAATGGTTGCAGGGTTCATATGTTCTTACAATTCACGAACGGGGTTGGATAGTCTTCCTCTTTTCTAAAAAGGAATATTATTTTATTTTTCAACCTGCAGACTTTTCTGATTACCCGCTGAATCCAGGCTCCAGCCATGCGAAGAGAAATAAAACAGGAGTGCCATGATAGCAAGGATTCCGACCACCAGTGCATACAGCCACCAGGGTCTTCGCCGGACACCTGCATGAACCGTGTTCAGCCATTCGTTCATTTCGGTGCTGGTCCTTTCTGTATCGCCAACGAGCAACACATGTCTGGCGTCCGGACGGATCACCTTCCTGGCCGGCACGGGTTGCATGAAAAAGGGATTTTTTATTGTTGATTCAAAGGAAATATTTCCCTCCGCATCTCTTTTCAGGGCTCCTACACCCTCCCATTCTACCGTCTCGTCCTGATTGATCTTCTCCCTGATATTATAGGAAAACTCATTGTAAATACGCAATGCTTCATAATCGGCAATATGCTGTTGGGCTGCCAGGTAAGAAAAGAATTGGCGGTCGGGTGAATCATAATATTTATCAAACCGGAAATAATGCAGCGGTGGCAGCATGTTTTGGGTGCTGGTATCAATGCTCGCGGGCAATGCCTCGAGAAAGATCGTGCCCAGTCCCGGGACGCTGATGCTTTTGTGCTGAAATAAATAGCTGTTCAAAATCCTGAACATTGGCAGATTCATTGGAATAAAAATAAGGATTAATGGGGAAACCAAAGGGTGAAAAAGTCCCTTTCAAAAAGATTGAATGGATCAAACAGAAATTAATGATTCGGGCCAAATGAAAAGATCACACCGCCGAGGAGATTGAACCCATAGACCTGGTACTGATTCCAGCGCTGGTAAGTATCGTTGAAAATATTATTCATCTGGAACCAAAGATTCACCTGCCTGGCGATGCGATACTCAATGCCGGCACTCAGGTCAAATCCACCCGCATTGCTATGCGCTACATTATTCGGGGCAAGGTAGGGAGCTCCATCAAATGCCCAGAGATCACTCTTGACCCAGAGATCTTTCAAAATTTGCCAGCGAAGGGTGGCCAGAAATTCAAAAGGAATCATTCCCCATGCCCGTTGCTGGTATTTTGGAGAATATTGGTTGATATTTATTTCTGCTTTTGCTGTGAATAATTCCCCCTGGGCATAGCTGATTTCGCCATGAACGAGCATGGCTTTCATGTTTATTTCATTTATAATATCGAAAGTCTTTCCGTCTATGGAATCATTTACAAAAAGCGGCATGTTCCAATATTGTAGAAAAGATACCCTCGCAGCATAGCTGAAATGATTATTGATCGAGCCCTTAAATCCTCCAAAGCTTTCCTCCACCCTTGTATTTATTAAATTTGCAGGCTGCGCAAGCCAGGGGTTTATGGATTGATAGCGCTGGTAAGATCCTTTTTGATAATACCCTATAAATCCGGCCTCAAATGTGAATTGCTTGTCGGTGGTGGTGACATTAGCCACCAGGTTTGGCAGCAATTGGAATGCGCCATTGTCCCATGATGGAGCGAGTTCTGCCTTAAAATTGAAATTCGAATTTTTATAAGTTAGTGCAGGAGACACGAAATAAATATTGTTCTGAATCGCCTGAGTTCCCGCAATATGATAGTTGGTCAGGTTGGCGGTGAATGCCAGATTGAAAGCAAAATTCTCCCCAAAACTTTTTTGTAGTGGAAGATTCAAAACTGTATTTTCTTCAGTGGCCTTGGGCACATGATTATCACTGAAGACAGCAACATGAATATTGGGATTATAAGTCAATCCATATTCTGTCGGGATCGTGTTCTTTAGTGCGAGGTCTCCTGAAAATGTCAGGAAGTTTTGTTGCAATTGCTCCTTATTGTATTTGAGTGAATCTGGCTGGAAGCCGTAAAGATAATTTGCATCACTTTTGAACCCAATCTTTCCCCTCCATTCCAGGTCAGATTTGGTTTTCACTATTCCTGAAAGGCTGACGGCGGCAAGGTTATTTTTCTGGTATGGCAAATTGCCTTTCGCCGCATAGCCATCTCCAAATACATTGAAGAGCGTATTCTTCCCATCTCCAAAACTAAATCCCGCCTGGACATATGGAATCATCACATTGCCAATCCCCACCTTAATATAATTGTCATTATCGAACCCTTTGATTGATTCCGATTTGATAGCAACCGGCCTGAGCTCAGCAGGCTGGTACGACAAGTAAAGGAATTGGGAAGGAATATCATATGTAAGTCTTGGCCTGGATGTATCCGCTGCAGGCGGTGTTGCGCTGAAATTTATCTTAACCGCATCGCGCAAAACCGGCTTAAAGGTAGATGTAATATTGACCGTCTTTTTTTTCGGATTGTCCTGGGCAACGGACCAGGATCCAAAAGCAAACATGAAGGCAAATACCAGGAATAATAGCTTTTTATTCATCTTGTATCGATTCAGAATGTTCAAACGATTTTAATTCTCCCCTCCAACCTTGCTGCTCTTTTTTTCTTCCAGGGCAACCTGATCAAGTTTTTTCTTCGCCTCAACCCTTAATTCATCAATTTTTGTATTCTCTGCCACACTCTGGAACGTGGCCCGTGCATTGAAATAATCTCTTTCTGAAAAATAGATATCGCCCAGCAAAAGATATGATTTGGTTATCCATTCTTCATATGAGCCGGACTTGTTAATGACTTCAAATGCCAGTTTCTCCGCCTCTTTAATCTGGCCCTGCTGGTAAAGGCAATTTGCAATTTCATATTTTGCCTCCGCACCATAGGCTCCTTTACTTAAACCTGCTACGGTCCGGAAATAGGGCATTCCGCCTTCGCATTGGTTCTTCGACTGATATGATTTTGCAATCGCAAGATTCGCCAGGATCTTGTCATCGGTACTCATTCCTTTCTCATTGAGCAGATCTTTGGCATTACCAACCGCCTCGGTCCATTCCTGCTGTTCAAACTGGCTCCTCAATAAACCGCGCATGGCTTCCATCCGGTCTTCCTGTGAAGAAGAAAACTCTTTCAGCTTTGAAAAATATTTTTCAGCCTTCGCATAGTCCTTCAGGTTAAAGAAATTGATCCTTGCTGCCTGCAAAAGCGACTTCTCTCCGAATTTATTCGGTACCCGGTCAGCAATGATTTCATACCCCCTGACTGCTTTTGGCCAGTCTTTCTGATTAAAATAGATTTCACTCTTATAATAATTCGCTTCGAGGGAAAATTTGCCATTTGGAAATTTCACAAGGTAGTCCTCGAATCTTTGGGCTGCATTGATAAAATTGCCGTTATTGAATTGCACCTCCGCTTCCTGGTATGCAAGCTGGTCCTCCTGGTTTGATGAGATGTCCATTCCAAGTGACTTTGCAAAATTGACATATTCAGCACTCCTTCCTTCTTCAACATAAATGGACTTTGCATTGTCCATAGCTTCCTGCGCCTCTGCGGAATGCGGGTACTGATGCAGCAGGTTATTGTATTGATTCAATGCCTCCTTATTATTATCAAGATTGTAATATGCAATGCCCGAGCGCAGATATGCTCTTGGTTTAAGTGCATCATTTTCCTTTGAACCCAGCACATTTTTCAAATAAGGCAAGGCTTCGCGATACTGTTCATTCGACAAATAGGTGTTGGCAATTTCCATATTCGCATCAGGGACCAGGTCAGAAGCCGGGAATTTGCGCACCATGCCGTTAAGCAAGGAAATCTTTTCATTCCCATTGTTCACCCCGGCAATCATCGCTTTTTGAAATGTAGCATAGTCGCTTGCCGGCCAGGAATAGTCAATGACCTTGTTATACATTGCAAGGGCTGTTTTGAAATCCCGGCTCATATAATAACAATCTGCATTGCGGAGCCAGGCATCCTGCTCAAGCGGAACAGAACTGATCCTTGGATTCTTTGCTACTTGTTCAAAGAATCCCTGTGCCTGCTTGTAATTTTCTTTCTTCAGAAAACAATATCCCAGGTTATATTTTGCATTTGCAGGATTCGCTTCGCCGCTCGACTGGTTACTCTTGAGGTATTCCAAATAGTAGTGAATGGCGTCATCCATTCTGTTCAGGCGGAAGGAAGTCTCTCCTTTCCAAAAATTAAGCATAGGCAATTCCGTCTGGTTATTGGGATCCTTTAGTGCCTTATCCAGCAAGTCATTTGCCGACACCAGCATACCGTCATTGATAAGTTCGATCGCACGGCCGTAGAGAATGCGCGGATATAGCTTCTTTCCCAACGGAGATTTGGTGCCCAGGCTGTCCATCATGACGAGTGCATCCTTATAATTGTTTGTATTGGCGAGTACGCTTACCATCAATTCCTTTGCTTCCTGGTTATAGGATGAAGCGGGAAAATCATGCATGAATTCTTTGAGCTCATTCAAAGCAATATCCTGGTACCCGAGTTCGTAGGACAGCTTTGCGTAGTTAAAAACAGAGATTTCTTTTTGCGTTTTGATCTTGCTATTGGATGCGCAGATCATGAATGCATTTCTTGCATTGGCTTTCTGACCCGTCTTCAGGTAAGCATCTCCCAGCATATACATGGAATTCTGGCTAAGGGAATCTTCCTTGCCTCCCAATTGCTTGAATCCCTCAATGGCTTTGTTCCAGTTTTTGGTCTGGTAATAACAATAGGAGAGTTCATACAAATCCTCTCTGGAAACTTTTTTTGACTGACTTACATAGGGTTCAAGATAGCTAAGCGCCTTGCCAAAATCCTGCTTGACATAGTATCCATGTCCCACCAACTGCTTTAGTTCAAGATCATAATATTGCCCGCCTTTGGCCAGTTCTGCCGCAGCGTACTGAATGGCTTTTTCATTTTGGTTTTGGATAAGATAAATATTGGCAATATAGTATGCCACTATTTTAGAGTATGTAGGTTGATCCTGGACAACCCGGAAGGCCGTCAATGCGTCTGAATAATTTCTATTGTAGAAGCATATAAACCCATAATAGTAATTGGCATCCACATAATTTGGATTCTTGGGCATTTGCCTGATGGCATCAAACAAGGGCTTTGCCTGGTCAAATTTTTTCTGTGTAAAATAGCAATAGCCCTGGTGGAATTTCAGGTCGGCAATTTCTTTATTGCTCAGGTTATCGATTCCGGCCTTTTCATAGTAAGTGACAGCCTGAACATAATTTTTTTGTCCAAAATAATATTCAGCCAGGTTGAAACTCATCATTTCAGTCCTTGCGTGGTCATTCTCCAGATTGATAAAGGTCTTGGCTGACTCTACAGAACCGGAATCAAACTGCTTTAAGCCACACACTATGGCATAATACCGGATCTCGAGGCTGTTAGTGCCGGGATCATTCTCTCCTTCATATTTCAGTCCTGACTGGAGATCCCTGAAAATCGGGTAGGCCAGGCTATAGTATTCCTTTTGAAAATATTCCTTCGCCTGCTTAAAATTCGCCTGGGGATCCGTGATGAAGAAAGTCTGCTGGGCGGCGGTGGATTTCGAAATGATATAGAGGAAAGCAAATAGGATAATCTGTTTCATCGAAAGCATTTGTCTTTTAATGGACGGATATTGACCGGCATCCCCTTCCCTGCCAGCGAACCGGCATGGTCAATGGTTACAATGAAAACAAATCAACCACAGGTATGAGACCTCAAAGCAAGCTCTGAACTCAGATTCCGCAGTCCCTGCCCCAGGCGGGATTCGACTAAGTTTTTTGCTGCACTTCGTTTGCAAAAAACAAGTCTCACGAATAAAGAATGTGGTTCCAATATCCTACCGGATCGGTTAACGCGCTAAAGATTCTAAATATTTCACCCTTTACCAAAGATCGTTCCAAACAGGTGTGGATAACTTAGGAGGATTAACATTTCTTTAGTGTTGTTCTTCCTGAAAAATCAAATCCTTTACATTTGCGCCAAACTGCGAGGATGAAGAAAATACTATCGACTGCTTACACTGATTCGCTTTTTAATATTGCCAATTTTTTGTTAAGGGCTACCCTTGGAATTATGATGTGCCTGAATCATGGCATTCCCAAAATTGCCCATTTCAGTCAGTGGGAAGGCAGTTTTTTTGATTTCATACACCTGGGCTCAAGATTGTCTTTGATCCTGAGCATTTTTGCCGAGGTATTTGCTTCCGCTTTTTTATTCCTGGGGCTTTTTACAAGAATTGCGGCTATCATTCTCCTGATTGATATGGGCGTTGCTATATTTCTTTTCAATAGCGGACAGCCTCTGGCCAGGTTCGAAGATGCAGTCCTTTTCTTTGTTGGTTACCTGTTTGTGCTCATGGTAGGGCCCGGCAAATTCAGCGTCGATGCATTTGCGGGGAAATAGATTTTTGATGATTGATTTCACCCCGCACGTGCGGGGCAAAGAAGCAAAGACGCAAAGAAGAGGCCTTGGCCTTACTCTCCCGAAAGGAAAGGGGTAAATTTAATTCGAGAGCCTTGGCCCCGCCAATGGCGGGGTGAAACCTTCTTTAACTGGCACTTAAATGCCGGATGAGCTTTTCATTTATTTCAGCAAATCCAGGACCTGCCACATTTTTCTTACCACAAGGGAAGCGTCCCCATCAAAGTTATTAACGATCATTGCGAATATGTATTCCTGTTTCGATTTGGACCTGTGATAACCGGCGAATGAGCGCGCCCCACCAATCGAACCGCTCTTCATTTTCATGCCATTGATCTCAGGCAATGCAATGTAAAAGCCAGGGTACCAGGTCCTGGATTTTGCATATTGCAATGCTTTAACAAGTGCATCTGCGGTCACCCTGTTCTGTGGTGAAAGACCGCTTCCATCCTGAATAAGCAGGGATCCCCCATCAATACCTTGCTTTCTCCAAAATTCTTTCGTGATTTCCACACCGTCCCCGGTAGTTCCTTTTCCTGATTTTTCAGAAGACAAAGTTTTAAGAAAAACTTCCCCATATAGATTAATGCTTTTTTTCAGGAACCAAAAGTTCAGGCTATCCAGTCTCGGTGAATAGATATTCAGAAGTTCTTTGGATATCGGCGGCCATGTTTTATTGGAGAGCAATTTGTCCTGCGCCGTTTCAACACCCTGCGCGCATTCAATTTGGTTTTGTTTCATGTGCTCCAGCATGATCCGGCCAAATTGTTTGGGCGCATTGGGAAATGATCCGGATATAACAAAATCCCTGCTACCTGCGGGGATGGTTCCATCCGCCATTCCTAATTCTCCATATGGCGGCAGGTAAATAAAACTATTGTCTCCGCTACCTCTCTCCCCTGTTCTTATCTGATTCAAAAAGCCTTCCAGTTTCACGCCTGGTTGCCAGTTTACAATCTTTACCGGGTCATCTATTTTATTTCCGGCATTTAGGATCAGGTCATATTGATTTTCGTGCCAGTTTAGTCCCCAGGATCCGGCGCCATAGTAATTTCCAATATCTTCCCATATCCAGCCACCGGGAATGGGTTGTGGGGAAAATTTGGATTCGTCAATTAAAAGCTTACCTGTTATTTTGCGGATGCCGGCCTTTTTCAATGATGATATCACCTGGTTTATGACGCTATCTTCTATTGACGAGCGCCAGCGCCAGCTACCCAAAGATGGATCTCCTCCCCCAATGAAACATCAGGTTTCCTTCGAGGGTGCCATCCTCAAGTCATTCCATCATAACATAATCTTGTATTGAAGCGAAAAGAAGGTCCCAGCAAGTCAAGGGCGGCCACACTGGTAAATATTTTTTGACAGCTTGCCGGAGCAAGTCCTATTTCTGCATTCCTGGAAAAAATAGTCTTGCCTGTTTTCGCGTCAAGGACGGCAATGCTAAAAATGGCATGCCTGAATTGTGGATCCTGCTCCAGTTTTCTGCTGGCAATCCGCATGCGATCCGCCAGGGACTGACCAAAAGCAAAATGCAGGAAGCATACAAAAAGCCAGATCAAATAAAGTTTTTTCATGCGTTGCTATTACTTTGTGGTCAAATTAGCTTTTTTCATACAAATCAAATCGATTCATGATCCAGGCTTCTATCATTACGATTGGCGATGAATTATTGATTGGACAGGTGATTGATACCAATAGCGCATGGATGGCCCAGGAATTGAACAAAGCGGGCATCTGGGTGAAACGCCGGGTCGCCGTAGGTGATCAATGGCAACAAATATGGAATGCATTGGATCAGGAGGCTGTATCCTCAGATATTATTTTGATTACAGGTGGCCTGGGTCCAACAGAGGATGATATTACCAAGGCCCTGCTTTGTGAATATTTTGGCGGGAGAATGATTGTTGATCCGGATGCGATGGTCAATGTTAAATATATTTTTGAGCAGGTTTTGAAAAGGCCGATGATTGAACGGAATCTGAAACAGGCTGAAGTGCCTGACAATTGCAATGTGATCCAAAACAAAAGAGGAACTGCCCCGGGGATGTGGTTTGAAAAGAATGGAAGAATCTTCGTATCCATGCCAGGAGTTCCTTATGAAATGAAAGGGATGATGGAAACAGATATTATCCCCAGGCTAAAAAGCAATTTTATTTTGCCAGCCATTTCACACAGAACCCTGCTCGTTGCTGGCATCGGGGAATCCTTTTTGGCGGAGCATATCAAGCCATTTGAGCAGGTGCTTCCAAAAAATATCAGACTGGCCTATCTGCCCAACTATGGCATGCTCCGCTTGCGATTAACGGCCACGGGTACTGCGCATGAAAAATTGGAAGGAGAATTGAACTCGCTATTTGGCCAGCTGAAATTACTTGTTGCAGAATGGATGGTGACGGATCAGGATATCCCATTGCAGGAGGAATTGGGCAAAATTTTGACAGGGACAGGAAAAACAGTTTGCACAGCCGAAAGTTGTACAGGGGGATATATTGCTCACCTGATTACTTCAGTGGCAGGTTCCAGCAATTATTTTTTTGGCAGCATTGTCTGCTATGCGAATGAGGTCAAAGAAAATATCCTCGGCGTGCAAGCCCAAACAATTTTAGACCATGGTGCAGTGAGTGAAGAGACCATCAGGGAAATGGTGGCAGGAGCGTTGAAATTGCTTAAAACAGATTATGCAGTCGCCAGTTCTGGTATTATGGGTCCCGGAGGAGGGAGCATTGAAAAACCGGTAGGCACTGTGTGGATTGCAGCAGGAAACAATCAGAAAATCAACGCGCAGAAACTCTATTTCAGATTCGACAGACAACGCAATATTGATTTAACTTCAAACTATGCGCTCAACTTTTTGAGAAAATTTATCCTTGAGCATCCATGAATCAAGTTGATGAATGGATTAGGAGGAAATAGTTAACTTTGGGTTCCGGGCAGTGAGAACCTGGCATACAATCCATCCCTTGATCCGATTATAAAAAACAAAATACTGATATGGCAATTGTTGATCTGGTCATGCCAAAAATGGGTGAAAGCATTATGGAAGCGACCATCCTGAAATGGCATAAGCAACCTGGGGATTCAGTCATGCAGGATGAAACCCTGCTTGAAATTGCAACGGATAAGGTCGACAGTGAAGTGCCATCGACAGCTGCCGGGACTTTACAGGAAATTCTGTTCAGGGAAAATGATGTGGTCCCGGTCGGATCTGTTATTGCCAGGATTCAATCCGAAATTTCAGAACCGGTCAGGCCGGTACCACTTGATTCACCCTCGAATGCTAATCAGGTCCAGGCAGAAGATCCCCAAATGGAAACTTTGAGGCCCTCTTATGAACTGTCCGGAACTGTGGGTCGTTCCCCTTCATCCAATGGCAATGGATCAGGCAATCGCTTTTATTCCCCGCTCGTCTTAAATATTGCTTCCAATGAAGGGATTAGCCTGCAGGAACTGGAAAAACTTTCCGGGTCGGGAAATGAAGGCCGGGTAACCAAGAAGGATATTTTGCAGTATGTCCACGACAAAAGACATGGTGTTCTAGCCAAAAGTGGCTGAGCCTGTTTCAGCCAAAGCCAGGCCCCATGAAGTTTTCCAACAGTCATCCACAACCGAATATAGAACCGCTGGCACAGTGCAGGCTGGCAATACAGAGATCCTGGAAATGGACCGGATGCGCAAATTGATTGCCGACCACATGGTTCGAAGCAAGCAAACCAGCGCGCATGTGACCAGTTTCACGGAAGCCGATGTAACAAACCTCGTGCGTTGGAGAGAACAGGTCAAAGGAGAATTTGAAAAGAGAGAAGGAACAAAAATCACCTATACACCTCTGTTTATTGAAGCGATCGTGATGTGCATTAAGAAATTTCCGATGATCAACAGTTCAGTGGATGGTGACAGAATAATTATAAAGAAAGATATCCACCTGGGAATGGCCACTGCCCTGCCCAACGGAAATCTGATAGTTCCTGTTATCCACAATGCGGATCAGTTTAATTTGGTAGGCCTCACCAAACAGGTCAACACCCTTGCAGACCATGCGCGCAACAATAAATTAAAGCCTGAAGACACGCAGGGCGGCACTTTTACCATGACAAATGTCGGAACCTTTGGCAGTCTGATGGGTACGCCCATTATCAATCAACCACAGGTCGCCATCCTGGCCCTCGGCGCCATTAAGAAAAGGCCCATGGTCATTGAAAGTTCGGAAGGAGACTCGATTGCTATCCGGCACATGATGTATTTGTCATTGTCCTATGACCACAGGATCATTGATGGCAGCCTTGGTGCAAGCTTCCTCACAGAAGTAGCGAATACGCTGGAAAATTTCAGCATGGACAAAGCCTATTAAGCCAGGCATACCCGAAAATTGCCTTCGGGGACATTCACTCACGATTGCTTTTTAATTAGACAGATTTCATTGAATCACAGGTGTGAACTTCAGTGCAAGCTTGTCGTATATTTTTGACTATTCCCGCTGTGAACTACACCTTCCGCTTCTGGTTCGCCTTAGGTGGATTCGACTAAGTATTTTGCAATTCGCTTCCTGTGATTGCAAAATGCAAGTCTCAAGAGTAATAAGAACTGTGCCTATACGTTATTGATATGGATTTCATCATTTTTTTGTAAATTGACTCATCACTAAACCCATAGCACTTTGAAAACATTATCGGAAACCTGGTTTGCAGATGGCTATATTGATTTTGAGTTGAAAAAGTATACCCTGCTGGCCTATCTGAAGGAAGTTCACCAATACTTTAATGAGAATAAGCTTTACCCGCAATTGGGTGATATCATCTTTCACTACAACAACCTTGTGGCTTTCAGAGAAAACAAGAAATTTCTTCAGGAACAGTTTCCCAAAAAACTGAGTGGATTGCAAATAGAAAAATTGCAGGTATTGTATGAGCAGATCATTCAGGATGATGAGCTGATGCAGGAACTGGAAGACATTATCAATTACTCAGCCTCAAAAATGAAAAAAACCATCACAAGCGGAGCAGAGATTTATGAATTTGTTGAAGACAAGCTCAAGATTTATCCTGTTGGAATTGTTCCGCTGGATACCCATGAAGGATATTTCTTCCTGAGTGAAGGGTCATTTCATGAAACAAGGGTATACCAGTACAGGTTGAGTTTTTTTGAGAAACATGACGAGAAATACCGCAGCATGCGGACTGAATTTGTAGATGTATGGCAAAGAAATATGGTCAACACTTTCGAACATATCAAATCAGAACTGATCAGATTGAAATCAGAATTGAGCAATCCCGCAGTCTATTCTATTGAAACGGCATTAAAATTTCCAATAGATGAAACCCTTCTTCCGGTGGCCAAGAGAAGCCTGGTCAGGTATATCAGTTCACAAGCGGCATAGTATGATGCAAGGTCGATCCATTAGCGCGTTCAGCGCCGCCACATCTGAAATCTTCTTCCCGAATCCCTGAATATGCTGACCATTTGCCAGATGATGGCCAGGAGAATTAGAGAAAGTCCCACATAAAATCCCCAGCCCAGGTATTTGTCTTCCCGAAATATGAAAAAAGCGAGTGTGATGCCGTAAATGGGTTCAAGATTAAATGTCAGGTTCACCGTAAATGCGGAAATTTTCTTTAGTGCAAACATGGACAAATTAAATGCAAGCACAGTACAAATCCAGCTAAGTACAATGAGCCAAACCCAGTCCCAAAAAACCGGGAAAATATAATTTGTAGGAAAAACCCTTAAATAGATTGGCAATAGCAGGCTAAGGAATATAAATCCTCCGCTCAATTCATAAGTTGTGAGCGATTCTGCGTCTATACGTTGGAGTAATTTGCGGTTAAGGATAGGAAATATGCTTCCCAGGAACGCGGCCACCAGTCCAACCAGGATACCCCTCCGATAATGGGGATCGAACTGAAAGATAAAACTGATGCCAATCATCACGAGCAGGCCTAGCAGCAGTTCACGCATGTGAGGTTTCACGCGAAAGATCATGGGCTCCAGGATAGCAGTAAAAAATCCGATTGCAGAAAAACAAACAAGTGCAATCGATACATTGGCCAGTTTGATGGAACCATAAAAACTTACCCAATGGAGGGCAGCAATTGCTCCCACTCCACCAATTCTAAACATGTCTGGTGATGGAAATCTTGTTCAGTTTTTGCCGGAAAAAAGCAATCACCAAAAGAGTGCAAGAGCTGATCAGCAGGCGATACCAGACCAGCAGCCCTTCATTCAGCTGAATAAGTTTTCCCAGGATTCCGGTAAATCCAGCGAGAAAAACAGCGATATGCAATTGGATAAATGCCTTTTTCATGTCATCGTTCAAACGGAAAGGATCCGCTGGTACGGGAGCAAATGTAGTCTGCAAAAAGAATGTTGGGAGATTATTTAAGAAGTGATGATTATTTTCCCTCCACTACCATTTCATTGCTGAATGATGGGATGGACTTAGGTTCTATGTTCTTCACCCGGTTGCTGTAGTTTTTGAAAAGAGATTGCCAGCGCAGGTTGAGCACCCCGAGAATTCCTTCTTTCACGATGCCCTTATTCATCTTTGAAGCTCCCAATTTTCTATCCTTGAAAATAATAGGCACTTCTTTGATTTTGAATCCAAGTTTCCAGGCAGCAAATTTCATTTCTATCTGGAATGCATATCCCACAAATAGAATTTCATCCAGATTGATTGTTTCCAATACTTCTTTCCTGTAGCAAACAAATCCAGCGGTAGGATCCTTCACGGGCATTTGGGTGATCAGCCTGGTGTAGAGGGAGCCTCCTTTGGAAAGCAGAATCCGGTCCCAGGGCCAATTCACATTTCCGCCACCTTCCACATACCGCGAGCCCACGGCAACGTCGGCATTTCCTATCGCACAAGCCTCATAGAGCCTGTCCAGGTCTTCGGGATTATGGGAGAAGTCGGCATCCATTTCAAAGATATACCTGTAGCCGCGGCTATAAGCCCATTTAAATCCATGGATATAAGCAGTTCCCAGACCAAGTTTGCCTATACGTTCTTCCAGGAACAATTCATTGGGAAATTTTTTTTGCAGCCCTCTTACAATGGCTGAAGTGCCATCGGGTGAGTTATCGTCTATGACCAGGACATGAAAACCCTGGTTAAGGAGAAAAATGGCTTCAATGATATTGCCAATATTTTCCTTTTCATTATATGTAGGTATGACAACAATTTTCTCCAAATCAGGCCTATTGTATTTACTTAAAGATACAAAAATAAGCGTTTATGAAAATCATACTTTTATTCACATACGCTGCACTAGTTAATTATCCCTTTTTTAACAGGGTCCGGTTAAAGATTTCGGTCAGTTTCTGCTTGGTATGGAGGGCAAAATCCCCCTTCATCATCCAATCATAGTATTGAGGCTCTGCCTTCAGCACTTCCACCACCGGCCGGCCCTTATGTTTGCCAAAATTGAAGATTTCGGTCCCATTTTCCATTACAAAACGTCGGGCAAAATCGACAATAGCTTCTTCTCCGGTAAACTTCAGGATGCTATCCACATCCTTTCCCAATTGGGGATACTTTTCTAACTGGGCCTCCAGGACCTCCAGGGTGGCACTGGCATCGGTTTCTGCCCCGTGGGCCCCTTCCAGTGTCTTATTGCAGTAAAATCGGTATGCGGCACTTAAAGTCCTTTGTTCCATTAAATGAAACACCCGCTGGACATCGACCAATTTCCTCCCTTTCATGTCAAATTCCATTCCAATCCTAAGGAATTCTTCCACTAATAATGGGATATCAAAGCGGTTGGAATTATAGCCTCCCAGGTCACAATTGTCGAGGAATTGCTTTAGTTCATTGGCGACCTGTCTGAAATTGGGCGCGTCTTTTACTTTATCATCGGTTATTCCATGGATATCAGAAGCCGCCTTGGGAATAGGCATTTCAGGATTAATCAGTTTCTGCTTGACAATCTTCTTTCCATCGGGCATCATTTTGACAATGGCAATGTCGATAATCCTGTCTGATCCCAGATTTACCCCGGTCGTTTCAAGGTCAATGATTGCCAGGGGCCTCGTTAGTTGTAACATTCAATCTCTGATATGGGTTAATTCAATTTCAGTTCTGGATAATTTCGTGTGCGCTGCGATCCTGTTTTTCGTAAGGAGTCCGGCACAGGATCTTACATCTCTCAACATATATCAATGTGTTCATTCTATTTTTTGACGATCTCATTGGCGAAGTTAATCATATCCAGGCCGTCAAAATTCCCCGAGCTCATCAGCAGCAAGTTAGCATTTTCATAAGACTGTTGCCTGAGCCAGTGTTCTAAATCTACTTTATTATTCATTACCAACAAACCCGGACTTGCAAATGCTTCGGCAATTGTTTTCGCAGATAATGGAGGCAATTTTTTAAGCTCCAATGCATGATTCGAAAAATATACCAGGCCAAGATCTGCTTCATTCATGCTGCCATTGTATTCTCCGAGAAACTCTTTGTTGAGGCTGCTGTAGGTATGCAATTCAAGGACGGCAATCAGCTTCCGGTCCGGAAACTGCTGCCTGACCGCGTTCATGGTGGCTTTGACTTTGCTTGGCGCATGCGCAAAATCGCGGTAGATATTTGTTTGTGCATTCTTAGCCAGGAGCTCCAGCCGCTTGGATGCGCCCTTGAAATCGACCATTGCATTCAGGAATGCTGATGCGCTAATCCCCGTTTCCCTCGAGGCCAGCCATGCCGCATGCAAATTCAGAAGGTTATGGTCTCCGAATACACTTAATCTCCCTTCGATCCCATCTATCACAACAAATGTTTTCCCCTGGTCAATCCGATGCTCAGGAATCGCATAGCCAATCAATCGGATTTCTGTCGCATGTTCATTAACAAGTTTGGCAAGCACGGGATCCGTTTCGTTATAAATCAGGACGCCTCCCGGCTCAATCTTATCAATGAATATCCGGAACTGATCAAGGTAGTTTTCAAATGTTGGAAAAACATTGATATGATCCCAGGCAATCCCCGTAATGATTGCAATATGGGGATGTAGAAAATGAAATTTTGGTCTTTTTTCAATCGCGCTGGCCGGGTATTCATCTCCTTCGCACACGATCAATGGGGCATTCGTAATCCGAACCGACTGATCAAATCCTTCCAATTTGGCGCCTACCAGCCAGTCAAAAGATTTTCCGGATTGCTTCAGTACATGCATGATCATGGAAGTAGTAGTCGTTTTGCCATGACTTCCGCCAACGATGATGCGGGTTTTTTCCCTGCTCTCCTGAAAGATGTATTCCGGGAATGAATAAATGGGCAAACCAAGTTCGCGTGCCCTGAGCAGTTCCGGGTTGTCCTGCCGGGCATGCATACCCAGGATAACCGCATTTAATTGATTATTAACCCTTTCCGGGAACCATCCCATTTCTACAGGCAAAAGCCCCTCTTTATTTAAGTTAGAATAGGCGGGTTCGAAGATCTCATCATCACTTCCGCTCACCTGGTAGTCCTTCTTTTTCAATGCAATGGCGAGCTGATGCATGACGCTGCCTCCGATTGCGATAAAATGTACAAACAACCTCTATGAATTTGGTCTAAAAATATCCAAGCATTTGGGGATTATCAAATAAATCTATGCTAATTGCTGCAGGTCAGTTGCATATATAAAATAATTGTTGTTATTTTGTATTATTCAGACTTACCCTTCTAAGTTTCAAGTCTTTCCATCCGTTCCTCTGAATCACCTGGTAATCCACTGTTCTTTGGCCAGGCAATTTTTAATCTTAAATTATTGAAAATGAGAAAGGCAATCTTAATCTTCGTACTTTTTGCAAGCTTCACTGCATTACTTACCTCTTGTTCCAGCTACAGAGGAGCGGAAAAAACAGGCTGCAAAGGGACACAGGGTTATATCGGCTATGGAGGTCGATAATCACTATGTCTTCAACAATATTTAGATGAGGCTGCCTTCGGGTAGCCTTTTTTGTTATATTTAGTTTGTACTGTTTCTGCTGACCAGATGCTTATTTCATGGGATCCTAAACCAGCGCATCCTCATGATGAACACCGCCTATTTCCTATTCCTTCATTTCTGCAAGAAAAGGAGTCAGTTATTTCAATGCGGAAACAGGCATTTACTACTCACAACTCTTTTCGTTTTCATATTCCAAATCAATGAGGCCCAGATACCCGAATTGGATACTCTGAAAATGAAATTACGCAACGCCACGCATGATACCACCCGGGCCCTGATCATGGCCCAAATTGCAAATATTTATGGATTCTATAATACTGACAGCGCATTATATTATGGACAAAAAACGCTTACTCTTTCTCAAAATGCAAAATACCTGAATGGTCAATACCTGGCATATCACCATTTAGTGTTTGCTTACAATTCAGTAGGTGAATATTACAAATCACTTGAAGTGCTCTTAGCAGCCTTAAAAATTGCTGAGCGATTGCCTGCCAACAGGCTCGCTGCTATAGAGAATCTTCATGTACTCATCGGATTTGTCTATCGTATGATGGGATATTATGAAAAAGCTATTGCGGAAAACAGTAAGGCCATGGAATTTTCAACCGCCGCAGAAGACTCTCCCATCAATTTAATCAATTCATACATGAATGCTTCATTAAGCTATGCCTACCTCGAAAAATTCGACTCGGCTAAAATTTTTATCGACCTGGCTAATAATATCCCAAAATACGCTGGATACAATCCTCAATATCTTCATCAGGGCATCGGCCGTGTGTATGCGCTTTTGGGCAATTATGCCTTAGCAGAGAAAAATTTCAGAAAAGCCGTCAACGATTATTTCAGCGTAAGCCAACACGATAATCAATATTTTCTGACAGGCTTTTACATTGATCTCGCGAGTGCACTGCACAAGATGGATAAATATGATTCAAGCATTGCCTATGGGCTTCACTCCATGATCCTCGCTCAAAATGGAAATTTCCTAAACTATGTATTAATCGCTGCAAAATTATTGTCCGAATTGTATGAAGCAAAGAAGCAGCCGGACAGCGTTGTAAAATACCAGCGGCTGGCCATGGAAGCGAATGATAGCATTTTTAATCAGATCCAGGCTGAGGCAGTTCCAGTCCATTGGGTTCGCAGAAGAACAAAGGCAAAAGGAAATCCTCCTTGCCCAGGAAAGATTTAGAAACCAGGTCAGGTTCTACGGCCTGCTTGCCGGCTCGTTGATTTTTCTCTTAATCGCGTTTATCCTATACCGTAATAACCGGCAGAAACAAAAAGCCAATAGTCTCCTGCAAAGTCAAAAACTGGAAATTGAAACGGCTTTATCAAGTCTTAAATCAGCCCAGAAACAGCTTATACAGTCTGAAAAAATGGCTTCCCTTGGAGAGATGACCGCAGGCATTGCACACGAAATTCAGAACCCATTGAATTTTGTAAACAATTTTTCTGAGGTGAATTCAGAATTATTGGAAGAGATGGAAAATGATTTTCGCCAGGGGAAGCAGGCAGAAGGCCTGGAACTCGCAGCTGATATCCGGCAAAATATGGATAGGATTAATCACCATGGCAAAAGGGCCGATGCCATTGTACGGGGTATGCTGCAACACTCCATGGCGAGCACGGGCCAGAAGGAGCCCACCGATATCAATGCCCTGGCAGAAGAATACCTGCGGTTGAGTTTTCATGGAATGAAGGCGAAGGATAAGTCATTCCATTGCGAAATCAGCCACGATCTTGATGAAGGCCTATCAGCCGGCCAGGCAGGCATTGAAAAAATAGACATCATCCCACAGGACATGGGCAGGGTATTTTTGAACCTGTTTAACAATGCATTTTATTCCGTCGCAGAAAAAAAGAAAAAAACCGCCACTGAATTCGAACCCATTGTTTCTGTAAGAACCAGAAGATTCGACAAATATGTTGAGATTGTCGTTCGCGACAATGGCATCGGTATTCCCCAAAAAATCATTGACAAAATATTTCAGCCTTTCTTTACTACCAAGCCTACCGGACAGGGAACAGGATTGGGATTGTCCTTAACCTATGATATCATCACAAAGGAGCATGGCGGACAGATCAAAGTGGAAACAGAAGAGGGTGAGTATGCGGAGTTTATTATTCACTTGCCGATACAGGAAGACCATAAAAATATATCTATCATGAAATGGTTTGTCACTATCCTGCTTTTCACAATGGCATGGCCATGCAAGGCCCAGCATCCCGAGCTTGGATAGTTTAAGGAGGGAATTAAGCACGCCAAAAATGATACTTCCAAAGTGATTATCATGGCCAAGATGGCTGATATTTTCGGATTTTACAATTTCGACAGCGCAATATCTTATGCCAAAACGCATTGCAACTTGCCCAAAATTCAAATATTTATCTATGGAGAATATCTGGCTTACCGCAATTTATTTTTTGCTTATAATGTTCCAGGCGATATCCACGAAAACGCTCGAAGCAATGCTTGAAGCATTAAAGATTGCAGAACAATTGCCAAATCACAGACAGGATACAGCTAACAGGCGCTCATACGATGCATCGGATTTGTTTATAGGGAAATGGGCAATTTTACAAAGAAGCGATGGCACACCATACCCAGGTGAATAGCATTGGTGAAACAGGCCGGGATTCCCCTGGCAACTATCGGCAATGTGTATATCGAATTTGGCCAACAGCTATCTCGCTATCAAAAGGTTGATTCTGCAGAATATTGGGAGGATGTCAACAATATGATCTAGGCAGAGTCAAATCCAAAGGGCCAAATAATTTGTAGCGGCATTGGTCGTTACCAGGAAGCATTAGGAAATATGCTCTTGCTGACAAGAGTTACAGAGAAACCATAATACGTTCATTACCTGGCCCAAAACCCAACGACAATAACTATTTCCTTGACGGGATATTATATTGACCTGGCAAGCGTACTGAATAAAATGGGGAAATTATGATTCAAGTATCTCCATTGCGCTTTTTGCATATGACATCAGCCTGTCAAAAACAATTTTCTTCATTATGAATTGAATGCATCAAAAATATTGACACAGGCTTATGAGCCGAAAAAGCAGACCGATAGCGTTATAAAATACCTGAAGCGGATTAATGCGTCACCAATGATAGTATTTTTAACCCGGCCAGACTAAGTCGGTTTCAGGTCATCGGACTTGCTGAAGAACAACGGCAAAAAGACATCATTTCTGCGCAAGGAAAGATATAGAAACCAGTTGCGTTTCTATGGCTTACTGGCCGCATCGGGTGTATTCCTGCTCATTGCATTTATCCTTTTCGAAACAACAGGCAAAAGCAAAAAGCCAATATCCTACCTCAAACGTCAGAAACTGGAAATTGAAAATGCACTATCAAATTTAAAAACCACCCAGAAGCAACTTGATTCAATCTGAAAAAATGGCTTCGCTTGGCGAACTGACCGCAGGCATTGCCCATGAAATCCAAAACCCATTGAATTTTGTAAATAATTTTTCTGAAGTGAACAAAGAATTGGCAGATGAATTAAGACAAAAATTAAACGGAATTGAAATAAATGTAGAAGGTAAAAAAGATATGATGACGATTATAGACGACATTGTTCAAAATGAAGATAAGATCAGCCATCATGGCAAAAGGGCTGACGGCATTGTAAAGGGAATGCTCCAGCACTCAAGGACCACGCAAGGACAGAAAGAACTTTCTGACATCAACGCCATCGCAGACGAATATCTCCGGTTAAGCTATCATGGTTTGCGGGCCAAAGACAAATTATTCAATGCCACCATTAAAAGCGATTATGACAAGTAATACAGGACTTATCGATATCGTCCCGGCAGATATAGGAAGGGTCTTTATGAACTTATTTAACAACGCATTTTATTCCGTTGCAGGAAAAAAAGAAAAGCTTGGACGGAGCAATATGAGCCCTCATTCGCAAGTCATGACAAAAAGAATTGCCGACAAGGTGGAGATAGAATGAGGGACAATGGCCTGGGAATACCCCAAAAAATATCGATAAGATCTTCCAGCCTTTCTTCACTACGAAGCCGACCGGGAATGGGAACAGGCCTGGGACTTTCCCTGAGTTATGATATCATCACAAAAGACACAGCGGGGAGATTAAACTGGAAACCAAGGAGGGTGAGTATGCGGAGTTTATCATTACCCTGCCTGTTTCGGACTATCCTAAAAACAATCCAACATGAAATGGCTCTTCATTTTCCTGGTGTTGATTGTTTCGGTCAGTGTCAGCGCCCAGGACCCAAAGATTGACAGTTTGAAGCTAACACTCGCTCAAACAAAAGAAGATACAACCAAAATAATGCTAATGGACACCATTGCCTGGTATTACGGATTTTCCGACATGGATAGTTCTATAGACTATGCAAGAAAGGCGATTGAGCGTTCGCAGTCCAATCACTATCCTTATGGACAGTTCTGGGCATATTTGAGAATGAGCATTGCCTATACCATTTTTGGTGATTACGCAAAAGCGCTGGAATTACAAATCAACAGCCTCAGAATAGCAGAGCAATTGCCCAATAGAAGGAATGAGTCCATCGCACAAGCACATATGGCAATTGGTTTTGGCTATCGTATCATGGGTAATTATCATGAATCCGTTGCCCAACACAATCTTGCCTGCCAGTACCAAAGAGCCTCAGGGAAACCCTTGTCGGGATTGATCAATTCCTACAATAATGCGGCCATAACGTATTCTCTTATGGGAGCAAAAGAATTAGCGCTGCGCACTGCAGATTCAGCTTATGGTTTGATGCAGAAATCCAAGACAATCTTTTCCTGGCCCCTCGAGAACCAGGGCCGTGTTCAATTGAGGTGTGGCAATTATCCACTTGCGGCAAAATTTCTGAGGGAAGCAATTGCAAAATATCCCGATGAACAATATCATGAAAACGGATATTTTCATGCAGGGATTTATGTCACCATGGCAAGCATATTATTCGAAACAGGTCAGTATGATTCAAGTATTTGGTATGCCAATCTTGCATTGCAAATCACCCAAAAAAACAAATTTCTTCACTATGACCGGGATGCTGCAAATGTGCTTTTCAAGGATTATAAATCGCTTCATAAACCCGATAGCGTAGTGAAGTACCTGGAAAGAGCTGTTACTGCCAATGACAGCATTTTCAGCCAGGGAAGAGTAAGACAATTCGAGTCGATTGGATTTTCGGAGGATCAACATCAAAGAGAAATTGAAGCTACGAAGGAAAGATTCAGATCCCAGTTGCGATTCTATGGCGTTCTGGCAGCTTTAGTAGTATTCTTACTTATTGCGTTTATCCTTTACCGTAATAACAGGCAGAAACAAAAAGCCAATCTCCTACTGCGCAGTCAAAAAATGGAGATTGAAAATGCCTTGAGCATTCTAAAATCTACCCAAAAACAACTTATCCAGGCGGAGAAAATGGCTTCCCTGGGCGAGATGACTGCAGGCATCGCCCATGAAATACAAAATCCTCTAAATTTTGTAAATAATTTCTCGGAGGTGAATTCAGAATTACTTGAAGAAATGAATAAGGCATGGGAAGAAGGGAATACAACAGAGGCCCGCACATTGTCGGAAGGAATTAAGCAAAACCTCGAAAAAATAAACCATCATGGAAAAAGGGCAGATGCCATTGTAAAAGGCATGCTTCAGCATTCCAGGACCAGCCAGGGCCAGAAAGAATCTGTCGATCTCAACGCCATGGTGGACGAATATCTCCGCTTAAGCTACCATGGCATGCTGGCGAAAGATCCACAGGATTCTGCGAATCCGCAGGACTCTGTGAGCAAATTTTTCAATACAAAATTCAGCACTTCACTGGATAGATCATTGGGAAAAATCAATATTGTACCGCAGGATATGGGCAGGGTATTTTTGAATTTATTTAACAATGCATTTTATTCAGTCAATGAAAAAAAGAAAAGAACTTGACGGGGAATATGAGCCGGAACTTACTGTCAGCACCATAAAAATCGAGAACAAAGTTGAGATCAGGGTCAGGGACAATGGACTGGGAATTCCCCAAAAGAATATCGACAAGATATTCCAGCCTTTCTTCACCACTAAACCAACAGGACAGGGAACGGGACTGGGATTGTCATTGACCTATGATATCATTACCAAAGAACATGGTGGGGAGATCAAAGTGGAAACGATTGAAGGTGAATATGCGGAATTTATTATTCAATTGCCTTTGTTATGAAATCTTATGCATCCAGGATGATCAAAAAATTGCTTCCCTTTTCCATCATGGCTTTGAATGCTGCCTGCTCCTTCGGTCAGCGAAGTGCTATTGATAGTCTGGAAAAAAGAATCTTGCATGAATCAAACGATACGATCAGGATTAAGCTATTGTATTCCCTTGGCAGCAAATTCATAGTCCTGCGATTTGACAGTGCTATTTATTATTTGGCACAGAGCATTGAACTCGCCGAAAAAATCAACTACCCGCTGGATATTCATGCAGGATATATCCGGTTGGCATTTGGCCTGAATACAGTGAGTAATTATTCAGAAGCGCTGAAGATGGCTCAGAAGAGCCTGCTTATCGCAGAAAAATTCAGGGATGACAGCCTGAGGCGAATGTCCATGGCCGAGAGCTATCATATCATGGGTGGGGTGAACAGGAGAATGAATTATGATACGATTGCGCTTGATTATAGCAGGCGGGCCATTCAATTATATCAAGAGGCGGGAGCAAGCACTAACCAGTGGAATTTCGGTCCATCTTTGAACATCGCCCTTATTTATCTGAAATGGAAGAACCTGGACAGCGCACTATTATATGCCAGACAAGCTTATGATATTGAATCGCACTTTCCTCCAGAAGAACAGGCAGCACTTTCTGCCGTTGCCGCAACGCTGGCCAATGTTTTCGAAGAGAAGGGTGACTATGTAAACGCAAGGAAGATTTACGGGATAGCATTGGATACTATGAAGAAATTCAATGCGCCCCTGCTAAAAGTGAGGTTATTCAATAATATTGCAAGATTCTTCCTAAAGATAGGAGACACTGATTCTTCTATTTATTTCTCGAAAACAGGTCTCGCATTATGCAGGAATGGTCAATTTGGCGAACATGCATTAGATGCAGCGAATCTTCTCGCCCAAACATATGAAACACTCAAAATTCCGGACAGCGCCCTTAAATACATAAAGATCGGGCGCGCTATAAAGGATACCATTTTCAGCCAGGAAAGACTCCAGCAATTTCAATTGTTGAATTTTAGTGAAGCCCAGAGGCAAAAAGACATTGAAGCGGCAAAGGAGAAATTGAGGAACCAACTTCGGTTTTATGGATTGCTTGGCGACTGCAGTAAGCCTTCTGGTGCTCACCCTCATTCTTTATCGGAATAACCGGAATAAGCAAAGGGCGAATAAATTGTTGGAATCCCAAAAGAAAGAGATCGATCAGCAGCGCGCCGTCGCCGAAAATGCGCTGCATGAACTTAAAGCAACCCAATCCCAGTTGATTCAATCCGAAAAAATGGCTTCGCTTGGCGAGATGACTGCCGGTATCGCTCATGAAATCCAAAACCCTTTGAATTTTGTAAATAACTTCTCCGAGGTGAATTCGGAATTGCTCGATGAAATGAATAAGGCTTGGGAAGAAGGAAATGCAAAAGAGGCCCGCGCATTGTCGGAAGGAATTAAACAGAACCTGGAAAAAATAAACCATCATGGCAAAAGGGCGGATGCCATCGTAAAAGGAATGCTGCAGCACTCCAGGACCAGCCAGGGCCACAAAGAGTCCGTCGACCTCAATGCCATGGTGGAAGAATATCTCCGGTTAAGCTACCACGGCATGCGGGTGAAAGACAAATTCTTCAATGCAAAATTCAGCACTTCATTGGATGAATCATTGGGAAAAATCAATATTGTGCCCCAGGATATGGGCAGGGTATTTGTGAATTTATTCAATAATGCTTTTTACTCTATCAATGAAAAAAGGAAAGGACCGGACAAGCATTATGAACCGGAACTTACTGTGAGTACAAGAAGAATGGCGAACAAAGTGGAGATCAGGATCAGGGATAATGGAATGGGAATTTCCCAAAAGAATATCGACAAGATATTCCAGCCTTTCTTCACCACTAAACCGACAGGACAGGGAACTGGCCTGGGATTGTCATTAAGCTATGATATCATTACTAAAGAACATGGCGGGGAGATCAAAGTGGAAACGGTGGAGGGAGAATACACGGAATTTATTATTTCCCTACCGGCATTTTAAAAATCGCAATAAGCCAACTAATGAAAATATTACTAACTGGTTTCCTCACTTTGCTTCTTTTTTCTATCGCTTTGGCGCAGCGGGAGGAACTGAAGGATACTGCCCGCTTCAAAGATGAGCTTTCCAAAGCCAGGCAGGATACCACACGAGCCCTGCTTATGTCCCAATTGGCGGAAGCCTACCGGTCTGCATTTCCCGATTCTGCGATTTATTATGGGCAAGCGGCTTTGTCCTTTTCCAGACTCATTAAGTTTCCGAAGGGCGAAGTCAAAGCCCTATTAAGTATTTCCGTTATACAAAGAGAATTAGGAAACCACTCTGTGGCATTGGATGCAGGACTCAGGGCCCTTCTGATCGCCAGGACGAACAATGCTATCCGCGAAATTCCCATTTGTCTGGTTCGAATCGGGAATGTGTACCTGTTTTCTAGAAATTACCGGGAAGCATTAAAAAATTACTTATTGGCAGATGAGGCCCTGAAACTTGCATATGATGATTTCTTTCAGGAAGTCATATGGCTATTCATGAGTGGCAGCTATGTAGAACTTAACATTTTGGATTCGGCCTTACAATTTGCACAGCTGGCCTTTCCGGGAATAGCAAGATTCGATGTTTTGTCTCCTCTGTATTATCGTACCCTTGGAAGAATTCAGGCCAAATCAGGAAATAGCCAGTTTGCGCTTGATAGCTACCGTCAAGGCATTCAAGATGCACTCGCGAAAGGAGATTTACGAACGGCCTCGACCATTTTCATAAGTGCAGCCACCATATACAAAAAAATGGGTTTGATTGATTCAGCGATCTTTTACGCAAAACAGGGTCTTAATTATGGGCAAAATCTTGCTTTCAAAAATCAAATAATGGATGCTGGTGCCCTCCTGGCTGATTTGTTTGAACAAAAGGACATTAAACAATCTCTTTATTATTATAAAATGGCGAATGCTGCCAAAGACAGTATGTATAGTGCAGGGAAGATGCATGCCATGCAATCTGTCATACTGAACGAGCAGGAGCGCCAGCGAGAATCCGAAGCTGCAAAGACGGCTTATCAGAACAAAGTAAAGCAACTGGCTTTGCTTGCGGGACTGGTTGTATTCCTGATCATCGCCTCCATCCTTTACCGGAACATCGTTTTCAAACAAAAAGCAAATACCCTCTTAAAACGACAAAAGCAGGAAATTGAAGATACCTTAACGGAGCTTCGATCTACCCAGGCCCAACTCGTGCAGTCTGAAAAGATGGCATCATTGGGGGAACTGACCGCAGGCATTGCCCATGAAATTCAAAATCCTTTGAACTTTGTAAACAATTTTTCCGAATTGAATTTGGAACTGATGGATGATCTCAGGCGGGAAATAGCCCAGGGTAATGAGGAAGGCATTGAAACCACTTCTGCTAACATCCAACAAAACCTTGAAAAAATAAATCAACATGGGAAAAGAGCAGATGGCATCGTAAAAAGCATGCTGCAACATTCAAATACAAACGCCGGCCAAAAAGAGCTCGTAATTATAAATTCCCTTGCTGAAGAATATCTGCGCTTAAGCTTTCACGGTATGAGGGCCAGGGATAAAAATTTCCATTGTGAAATCAGGCATGATTTTGACCAGGGCATCGGGCAAGTCCGGATCATTCCACAGGATATCGGCAGGGTTTTTCTGAACTTATTTAACAATGCATTTTATTCCGTCAACCAAAAAAAGAAAAGCCTTGCTGGCGAATATGAACCATTCGTCACTGTCAGCACAAGAAAAATCGGAGAGAAAGTCGAAATCAGAATTATGGACAATGGCCTTGGAATCCCACAAAAAAACATTGACAAAATTTTCCAGCCTTTCTTCACCACAAAACCCACAGGTCAGGGAACGGGGTTGGGATTGTCTCTCACCTATGACATCATAACAAAAGAACACGAGGGATCCATCAGGATAGAGACAAAGGAAAACGAATTTGCCGAGTTTATTATCAGCCTTCCATTGAAGGAGAATGCTTAAATTTAAAGGCAATGAGATTTTTTTTTGCATTCATGATTTGGTGCTTGTCCGGGCCTGCGTTCGGGCAGGATTTGTTTGTCGACAGTTTAAAAAAAGAACTTTCTAAAACACTCCCTGATACTTCAAGAATTCTTACTGAGGCAATGATTGCTGAACGGTATGCATTCTATGATACCGATAGCACGCTCAGTTATGGGAGAAAGGCATTGGAAGCTGCACAGACTATTCATTTTCTTTACGGTCAATTTCAGGCCTATCGCGCCCTTTTCTATCATTATGCCAATGTGGGCGAATATCCCGAAGCACTGCAGACGCAGACCAATTCCTTACATGTTGCAGAACAAATGCAAAACCGGAAATTGCAATGCCTGGCCAGGGCGCAGATGCAAATAGGATTTATTAACCGCATCATGGGCCATTATCGCGAAGCCATTGACAACAGCAATTTAGCCCTTGCCTATGAGGAATCCGAAGGCCTTAACATCCTGCCCATTATCCATACATACGTCAACCTCACCACATGTTATCTGCGTTTAAAATTGCCAGATTCTGCCCGATGGGTATTCAACACAATGATAGACAAATGCACGACTTTTTTAGGACTAAAAAAATCAGACTCCACCCTATGGAAAATCCGGGAATTCCTTCCTCCAGACGCGCAATATTCCTGGGCCTTGGCCTTTGCCCAGCAGGGAGACCTGAAGGAGGCGCTGGGTGAGCACCAACTTGCTGAAACATCGTATAAGGAAGGTCTAAAAAACTATTTCAGCTATCCACAGCACGACAATCAGTACTATTTGATGCGGCTTTATATCAATCTTGCCAGTTTATATGATAAGATGGGCAAACCAGATTCCTGTATCCGATATGCAAGCCAGGCCTATCAAACCAGTCAGCGCAATAATTTTTTGGATTATGAATTACGTGCATCAAAGATCCTGGCAGATGCATATGAAACAAAAAAGGCTCCCGACAGTGTGGTAAAATACCTGCGCCGGACGATCGCCACCAATGACAGCATTTTCAGCCAGACCAGGCTCAGGCAATTCCAGTCCATAGGATTCGCTGAAGAACAAAGACAGAAAGAGATCGAAACGGCAAAGGAAAGATTCAAGTCGCAGTTGCGTTTTTACGGCGTTTTAGGAGCCCTGGGCGTGTTTCTGCTCATTGCATTTATCCTTTACCGTAATAACAGGCAGAAACAAAAAGCCAATGTATTATTGAGCAAACAAAAAATAGATATTGAAAATGCCATGGACAGCCTGAAAACCACACAAAAACAACTGATCCAGGCAGAGAAAATGGCTTCCCTGGGAGAATTGACAGCAGGCATTGCCCATGAAATCCAAAATCCGCTGAACTTCGTGAATAATTTTTCAGAAGTCAATACCGAGCTATTCGATGAAATGCAAAAGGAATTTAGAGATGGAAAACCCACGGAAGCATTTGAGATCGCCAATGATATCAGGCAAAACCTTGAAAAGATCAGCCAGCACGGCAAAAGGGCCGATGCCATTGTCAAAGGCATGCTCATGCATTCCCGAATCAGCACAGGCCTAAAAGAACCGACTGACCTCAATGCACTCGCTGACGAATATCTCCGGATCAGCTTTCACGGAATGCGGGCTAAAAACAAATCTTTTAATTGCGAGATCCAGACGAACCTGGATCCTGCCATAGGAATGGTAAACCTGGTCCATCAGGATATGGGAAGAGTATTCATGAATTTATTCAATAATTCTTTTTATTCTCTGACAGAAAAGAAGAATAAACTTGATGGGCAATTTAATCCTGTTGTCGCAGTGACCACGAAAAGAACCGGCGATCAGGTACATATCAATATTCGTGACAATGGGCTGGGGATTCCACAATCCATTATTGAAAAAATCTACCAACCCTTCTTTACAACAAAGCCCACAGGACAGGGCACGGGCCTGGGATTGTCTTTAAGTTATGATATTGTCACAATTGAACATGGCGGTGAATTGACAGTTCATTCAATTGATGGCGAGTACACTGAGTTTATAGTGAGCCTGCCCACATAATAAGACAAATTCAATTTATTCGATGAAAGTCTTAATTATTATCTTCTTATTTCTTTCACCAGCCTCAATGCTGGCGCAGGACCCTTTGATTGATAGTTTAAGAAATGAGCTCAGCCTGACAAAGGCAGATACTGCAAGAGTGCTCCTGATGACCAATCTTGCCGAAATATTTTGCTTCTATCAAATTGATAGTGCAATTGATTATACGAAGAAGGCAATGACGCTTGCAAAGAAATCAAATTACTTATATGGCCAATTTGCTACGTTCGTAATCATTTATTTCGGATATAATACGGTGGGTGATTATTCAAAAGCACTTGAAGCCACATTTAACGCCTACAGAATCGCTGAAAAATTACCCAATCGCAGCCTTGAATCCATGGCAAAGGCGCAAATGATCTTGGGATTTGTATATAGATTAATGGGCTTCTATCAAGAAGCGATTGTGGCGCAAAATATTGCAATGAATTTGCAAAGAGCATCAGGACAACCCATATTGGATCTGGCTAGCGGAATAGCAGCTATGCCCATGTCTTACCTGGGTTTGAAAAGACCGGATTCGGCCCTCAGGTTGTTGACTTCCTGATTGACCAGTATGCTGCCTATTTGAAAACAGACAAAACAGATTCTTCCCTTTGGTATGTTCGTGATTTCCTTCCACGGGAAGCAAAAAGGGCATGGCCACTCACATACGCTATTATCGGTTTGGTTTACGAATCATTGGGTAATGACAAGCTTGCAGAGAAATATTATGAAGATGGCATCAGGATTTATATGTTCAACACAGAACACGACAATCAATATTTCCTGATGAGGCTTTATATCAACTTTTCCAGGTTTTTTCTAAAAATAGATAAGTTAGATTCAAGTATCCACTACGCTTCCATTGCCTATCAAACAAGCCATCGGAATAGTTTTTTCCATTATGAGCTGGATGCAGCAAAATTGATAGTTCAACTCTATGAATTTGAAAAAAAACCAGATAGTGTTGTTAAATATATGAAACTGATGATCGCTGCTAATGACAGTGTTTTCAGCCAGGTAAGAATCAGGAAATTTCAGTCGATAGAGTATTCAGAAGAACAGCGCAAACAGGAAGCGGAAGCTGCAAATCAAAGATATAAGACCCAGCTCAGGTTCAATGTCCTGATCGGCGCGCTAGCCGTGTTTTTCCTTATCGCTTTTATACTATATAAGAATAACAGGCAAAAGCAAAAAGCATACAGGCAGTTGGATAAGCAAAGAGAGGCCACTGAAATACAAAAGACAAAAGCGGAAAATGCACTTGCAGATCTCAAATCGACCCAAGCCCAGCTTATTCAATCTGAAAAAATGGCTTCCCTGGGAGAATTGACTGCTGGTATTGCCCATGAAATTCAAAACCCGCTGAACTTCGTGAATAATTTTTCCGAGGTCAATACCGAACTATTCGATGAAATGGAAAAGGAATTTAAGATACGGAAAGCAAGCAGAAGCATTTAATATAGCCCGTGACATCAGGCAGAATCTCGAAAAAATCAATCAGCATGGCAAAAGGGCCGATGCCATTGTTAAAGGCATGCTTATGCATTCCCGCATAAGCTCGGGTCAAAAAGAACTGACAGACTTGAATGCGCTCGCCGAAGAATTTCTACGGATCAGCTATTACGGTATGCGGGCCAAAGATAAATCCTTTAACTGCGAGATCAAGACCAACCTTGATCAAAGCGTCGGGAAGGTAAACCTGGTTCCACAGGATATGGGAAGGGTACTCATGAATTTGTATAATAATGCTTTTTATTCCCTGAGTGAAAAGAAGAAAAGAATAAATGGAAAATTCAATCCTCTGGTTGAAATAAGCACGAGAAAGTATGGTGATCATGTAGAGCTCGGAATTAGGGATAATGGAATGGGGATTCCACGTGAAGTCATTGACAAAATCTTCCAGCCATTTTTCACGACCAAACCCACAGGACAGGGAACTGGACTGGGTTTGTCCCTTACTTATGATATTATTACCAAAGAACATGAAGGAAAAATAAGCGTAGATACGGTTCAGGGCGAGTATGCAGAATTCAAGATAAATTTACCGGCACAGATATAATTAGAATATTACATTGAAACGATTTTATTTAATCATATTCCTGGCTTCACTGGGTCCCCTCTTCGCTCCTGCTCAAAATCAGTATTTGGACAGTCTTCGAAGGAATCTAAACGAATCAAAAGAAGAAAATATTGCCAGGGTGCTGGCACTTGGTGAATTGGCGGACTATTATGGTTTCCTGCAATTCGACAGCTGTCTTTTTTATGCTGCTCAAACAATAGAGCTCTCCAAAAAATTAAATTATACTTATGGCTTGTATTTGGGCTATTTCAGCACTTTTCATGGCACGAATTGTCAGGGAAACTATCTGAAAGCACAGGAAGCGGTAAGAGAAATGAAGAAAGTAGCAGAAATTCTTAAGAAAGATAGTCCATGGATTAGTACCCTGCCACCCTATTTTTCAGGCGTGCTTTACCGGGAGATGGAAGATTATCCAAATGCCATTGCGCAATTCAGGCAAAACACCCGAATAGATGACAGCCGCTCAGGGCCACTCGCAGATCAGTACGCCAATTTTTCCGGGCTCGGAATTACCTATATGGTAGAGGGCAGGCTCGACTCCGCTTTGTATTATACGCAAAGAGGATATGATCTGGCATTGGAAACAAAAAGATATAAGAAATATTTTGCGCTTGCCGCTGCGGCCCTGGGAGGAGTTCAGTCCGCTTTAAAAAATTATGAAGAGGCAAAGCAATTATTTCGAATTGGCATTGATCAAAGCGGTCATTATAACAATATTTATTTGCAGGTAAGAAACTATAATAATCTCGCCCGGGTTTTTCATAATCAGAAACAAAATGATTCCTGTATTTACTATGCGAAGATTGCGCTTCAGCTGTGCCAGTCTCACAATTTCTTGGAATTTACCGGAGAAGCCAGCGCGATCCTTTCCAGAGAATATGAATTGGAAAACAAACCTGACAGCGCACTAAAATATGTAAAGCTCATGCAGGCGGCAAGGGACAGCGTATTGAGCCAATCGAAAATCAGGCAATTCCAGCAGGCCAGCTTCGATGAAATCCAAAGATTACAGCAAGTAAATATTGATAAGGAAAGAAGCCAGAACAGGATAAGAACTTATGGACTTTCTTCCTTATTGTTAGTCCTCACCTTGCTGGCAATAGCGCTTTTCCGCAATTCCAGGCAGAGAAGAAAGGCAGCCGTCAAAATCGAAAGCGCTTATAAGGAATTGAAGGCAACACAGACCCAGCTTATCCAATCGGAAAAAATGGCTTCCCTCGGAGAACTTACTGCCGGGATTGCCCATGAAATTCAGAACCCTCTAAACTTCGTCAATAATTTCTCGGAAGTCAATGAAGAGCTCATTGATGAAATGGAGCAAAGTCTGCAATCTGACCAAAAAGAAGAGGCGATTCGCCTGGGCCGGGACATTAAAGCCAATCTTGAAAAAATAGCGCAGCATGGGAAAAGGGCCGATGCCATTGTCAAAGGAATGATGCAGCACTCCATGATGGGCACGGGCCAGAAAGAGCCCACCGATATCAACCTACTGGCAGATGAATGGCTGCGACTTAGCTATCATGGAATGCGCGCAAAGGAAAAATCCTTTCATTGCGAAATCAGGACCGACTTTGATCCGGCAATTGGAAAAATAAATATCATTCCGCAGGATATCGGAAAGGTCTTCCTAAACCTCCTGAACAATGCTTTTTATTCCGTCAATGAAAAGAAAAAAAATCATCTTGTAACCTTAAAGGGAAGCACAACATACGAACCCACAGTCATTGTTTTAACGAAGCATATTGATACCTCTTTAGGTAGTGGGAGCGATTCCGGGTACGCCAGGGCCGTTGAGATTCGCATCAGTGATAATGGTATGGGAATCCCTCCAAAAATCATTGAAAAAATATATCAGCCCTTCTTCACCACCAAACCGACAGGTCAGGGAACCGGGCTCGGACTTTCCCTGTGCTATGACATCATTACAAAGGAGCACGGGGGAACCATTGAAGTGGAATCCGTGGAGGGTGAGTATGCGGAGTTTATTATCCGGTTGCCAATGAATTAACATGCATGTTGCAATGAAAGTCTCTGGCTGGCTTCTAACAACGGATTGAAATCCGTTGTTAGAAAATGATCCGAGCCTCCGGCTCTCTTATCCTGATGCTAAAAGCTTTGACATTTGAAAAATCGAAAATCAGACACTCTCCTAACAATTAATTGAGATCAGAGGCTTTGCCTCGGGCCACTACTTAACAACGGATTAAAATCCGTTGTTAGAAAATGATCCGAGCCTCCGGCTCTCTTATCATGATGCCAAGAGCTTTGATATTTAAAAAATCGAAAATCAGACGCTTTCCTAACAATTAATTGAGATCAGAGGCTTTGCCTCGGGCCACTACTTAACAACGGATTAATATCCGTTGCTAGAAAATGTTGCAGCCATTTCGTACTATCTTAACAGTTTGCCATTGAGTTTATCATGGTAAAGGAGCATTGGGCCCCAGGTTTGCAACTATTATGATTTTACTCCTCCCCTTTCTATACCTGCCAATTGATTCCTGTTAGAGCCCATTGCATTTTAGGTTTTCTCACAATGTGCCATCCCGAATTTGCCAAACAAATTGAAGGGCAATCTTATTGAATTGCATCTGAATGATTCCTTAATGGTACCCAATTGATACCCTATTAAGTCCGAGGTAAGTCCGGAAAATATCGGACTTACCCCGGACTTGAATAGGTTTCATCGTATATTCATATAGGATTCATATTGGGCCATGCCCGAATTAGGGCTTTCATGAAAAACCAGTATTATGCCAAGAGTAATGGAACCGGGGTTTACCGGAAGAATCGGCGAACTCATCTATTATAATATGGGCGGAAATAATTATGTCCGAACCATGCCAAAAAGGATAAAGCAGACCAAGGCCACCAGGGCAAGTGCCGGTGAATTTGGCCGGGCCGCTGCTCTGGGCGCTGCGATTCGCAAGCAGATGGGAGCTATTATTTCAGCGCCAAAGGATAATAAAATGCAAACAAGGCTGGTTGCTGTTTTATATCAATGGCTGTTGCAGTTAAGGAAACAGAAAGTTTCAAAATCCATTCAGCCAAGGTCTTTGATTGGTTTTCAGTTTACCGAACAGCGCTATTCAGTCCAAAACAGATGGAATGTTGGGTTGAATATTCTTTTTCCTGCCACCGGAGGAATTCAGATCAAAATTCCCGCATTTGTTCCCATAGCAGTGTTCAAAGGGCCGAAGGATATGGCCTCTGTCCATTGCAGAATAGCAGCCTCTGTTTCAGATGTGGATACGGGAATTGCAATGGGTAGTGATTCGACCGAGCTGAGTTTTGAATTCAATAACAGACTGGTTGCGGCCCAGACGATATCTTTTCAATTGAACACTCCTGGTGGAAGTCTGGTGACCATTGGCATCTCACTGGAATTTACAATTTCAAAAAACGGACACCTGGAACCGAATAAGAATACAAACTATATGCCTTCGGAGATAGTGGGTGTGACATATCTCTGATAATTGTACACTGTTGGCTTACGCTTTTAAATGGCTTCATTATTTGATGGATTTTATAATCCTTTCCAGGAAAATGAGTACATAACCATTGCCATGAAATATATGACAATACATTATTTTACTGTGGCCGAATTTCGGGGATGCTTGTACGAAAGACCATTAATCGGCGACTGTTGAAAGAGAATTCGTAAATTCATGATTGATGAAATCTCCCCTCCTTTTCATAATGCTGTTCTCAACTTTCTCTTCAACATTGGCCCAGCCCTATTTTGACAGTCTGCAGCTCAAATTACTTACTGTTAAGAATGATACCGCAAGAGCGCATCTCCTTTGTGACCTGGCCCAGTATCATGAATACATTCAGTCAGACAGCAATATTTATTATGTAAACAAGGCCATCGAAGTTTCGGAAAAAATCAACTACCCCATTACAAAATTCCTCGCCTTGCGAAGCATGTTCTTTGCAGAGAATTTGAAGGCCAATTATCCTAAAGCACTTGAAATTGCATTGAACAACCTCAGCGTGGCCAAAGAATTAGAAAAAGACAGCCTCTATTATATGTCCTTTGCCCACCAGGATATATCCCTGGTCAATCGGGAAATGGGAGACTCTGTCAAAGCTGCAGGGGAAAACGTTGTAGCCTACCGAATGATTGAAGCATCGGGCAGATTTGATGGAGACTGCTGGACGGTCTATGCAAGAAAAAGCGCAAGTTTCCTAAGCAGTCATCCGGACTCCGCCATTTTCTATGCCCATAAAGCACATGAATTGGCAGCTGATGCGGTCAACCGCAGGTCTTACATGAGCTTACCTACCGCTACCCTGGCTAATACCTACCAGACATTGGGGGATTACAAGTCTGCCAGATATTATTACGACGTTGCTTTGCAACGATGCGCAATATTCAACAATGTGTACATAGAGGCCAGGGTATACAGGGACCTGGCCAGGCTTTTTAATAAATTGAAACAGACAGATTCCTGCCTTTATTTTGCGCGGCTATCGCTTGAACTTTGCCAGCGCCATAATTTCGGAGACTATGCGACAAATGTGGGGGAAATTCTTTCCAAATTATATGAATCAGAGCATAAGCCCGACAGTGCCTTAAAATATATGAAAGTGATGTTGGCTGCCCGTGATTCGATTTTTGGCCAGGCAAAGATCCGACAGTTTCAGGCCTCGCTCTATGATGCGGATCAAAAGCAAAAAGACGCCGCTGCGGCTGCTGAAAGCTACCGAGCCCGGGTCAAACTCTATTCCATTATTGGCGTGGCAACCCTGTTTCTGATTTTGCTAATGATCGTATATCGCAACAACCGCCAAAAACAAAAGGCCTTCACCTTGCTCCGCCAACAAAAACAGGAGACTGATGAGCAAAAGTTAAAAGTGGAGATGGCTTATGGGGAATTGAAGTCCACCCAAAATCAACTGATCCAGTCAGAGAAAATGGCCTCATTGGGAGAACTCACTGCCGGCATTGCGCATGAAATTCAGAACCCGCTGAATTTCGTAAACAATTTCTCCGAAGTGAACAGGGAATTGATCCAGGAATTAAAAAATGAACTCCAAAAAGAAAATTTGCCGGGCGCCATTATGATCGCCAATAGTATTGATGATAATGAGGAAAAAATAAATCACCATGGGAAGCGGGCAGATACTATTGTAAAAGGCATGTTGCAGCATTCCCGGGTAAGCACAGGCCAGAAAGAGCCGACCGATATCAATGAATTGGCGGGAGAATATTTAAAACTAAGTTATCATGGTTTCCGCACCAGAGAAAAGTCATTTAATGCAATTCTTAATACTCAATTTGATACTACCATGAGAAAAGTCATGGTCGTTCCTGAAGACCTCGGCCGCGTTTTTTTGAATATATTCAACAATGCATTTTATTCCATTTCACAAAAAAAGCTAAAGAAAGGTCCGGCTTTCGAGGGCGCTATTTTCATAAATACAAAAACCATCACGACCAGTGAAGGCGAGGAAATGGCTGAGATCCGGATTCATGACAATGGGTTAGGCATTCCCCAAAAAATCATCGACAAAATCTTTCAGCCATTTTTTACGACCAAGCCCGCAGGTCAGGGAACGGGGCTTGGACTTTCGCTGAGCTATGATATCATTGCCAAAGAACATGGAGGAACGATTACTGTCGAAACCAGAGAAGGGGAGTTTACCGAATTTATCATCCGGCTGCCGTTAAAATGAACTTAATTCGACTCCACATTGAAAAAATTATTGATTATAACATATGGAATTTGTGTCTTGGTTGCAGAAACACAAGCTCAGCGATATTTTGACAGTTTGCAAAATGCATTAAAGAGAGCACCTGATGACACTAGCAAGGTCATCATCTTTAGTCTCCTGGCTGGATATTATGAATCAACAAAGCCGGACAGCAATTATTATTATATCCAAAAAATCGCGGATCTTTCAGAGAAATCAAATTTCAGCAGGGGTAAAATATTGGCACAAGCTGATCTGTTTTTCGCAGCGATTATGAGAGCAGATTACTCCAGTGCGCTGACATTTGCATTGGCCTCACTTCATATTGCGGAATCATTAACCACAGACCAGGCTTATTATCTGGCCAGGGCGCACGGAGGGCTGGCATTGGTAAAGAGCTTGATGGGCGATGCCAAAGCAGCGATCACGGAAAGCGCATTGTCAGCAGAATTTCTAAAGGAATCAGGTAATATGGACGGCGAATTTTATGGAAGGTACATGTCCATGGCGGCGGCCCATCACAAGAATCACCAGGAAGATTCTGCGCAGATTTATTTTGAAAAAGCCCGATCCTCTGTGAGAAATTCTTCCATTGCCAGGTTTGCTCCACTTGCCACTGCTACATTTGCCAAGTATTGGCTAAAGAAGGGAGATTTCCTAATGGCAAAAAAATATTTTGAGACAGGAATTGAGGAAGCTGATTATTACAATAACATGTACATTAAGACAAGGATATTCAGAGACCTTGACAGCTTTTTCATCGCAGCCGGCAGACCGGATTCTGCCATCTATTATGGCAAGTTGGCTGTCAGATACAGTGTCGAATATCATTTTGGCGATTATGCAGCCTCTGCCAGCACCTTCCTGGCCAATCTTTATGATTCTCTTAAGCAGCCAGACAGTGCCCTCAGATATCTAAGAATTGCACAAGCAGCAAAGGATTCCATTTTCAGCCAGCGCCAATTACAAAAATTCCAGCGCCAAATCGCAGAAAATGAACAGAGGCAGCGGGACGCGGAAGCTGCAAGATTAAAATACCAGGAGCATGTGAAATTATATGCTTCGCTTGCCGCCTTCATCGTCTTTCTTTTATTATCAGGTATTCTTTACCGTAATAACCGGCAGCAGAAAAAAGCAAATGCCCTGCTAGTACACCAGAGAAAGGAAATAGAAATACAAAGAACCAAAGCGGAAGACGCCCTCGAGGAGTTGAAAGCAACCCAGTCCCAACTCGTACAGCGCGAGAAAATGGCATCTTTGGGAGAATTGACTGCGGGGGTTGCCCATGAAATTCAGAACCCCCTGAATTTTGTCAATAATTTTTCAGAGGTAAATGCGGAACTGATAGATGAAATGGAATCCGAATTCAGTACCGGTAATATTGATCATGCCAGGCTGATCGCCGGCGACCTTAGGACAAATCTTCAGAAAGTGATCCACCATGGCAGGAGGGCCGACGGGATCGTGAAGGGGATGCTGCAGCATAGCCAGGTGAATACTGGGCAAAAAGAACTTACTGCATTCAATCCATTGGTCGAAGAATTTCTCCGAGTCAGCTATCATGGTCAAAAGGCAAGGGATATTTCCTTTCATGCAACGATCCATACGCATTTTGACAATAGCATTGAAAAAATTGAGATTGTTCCGCAGGACATAGGCCGGGTCCTTCAGAATCTATTGAATAATTCATTTTATTCTATCAATGAAAAGAAAAAGACGGCTGGTGAAGCATATCAGCCGACAATTACTGTTAGCACGAAAAAGATCCTGCCTGATGCACCTGACATAAAGACCGTAGTGGAATTAAGGATCAAAGACAATGGAACCGGGATCTCCGAAAAAATTATTGACAAGATCTTCCAGCCCTTCTTCACTAATAAACCCACGGGACAGGGTACGGGCCTTGGTCTTTCCCTTGCTTATGATATCATCACCAAAGAGCATGGAGGCTCCATTTCTGTGGATACACGCTCTGGTGAGTATACGGAGTTTATTATTCTCCTGCCTTTGAAGGAGAATAATTAAATTTATTCCATGCTTAAGCGATTTTTTCTGTATTTAAGTTTCTTACTAAGTGTTAACTGGAGTTTTGCCCAGAAATTTATCGACAGCCTTCGAAATGAACTGGCAATCGCCAAAGAGGACACCAATAAGGCATTTATTTATGGGCTCATTGCTACATTTCACCAATTTTACCAGTCGGACAGCAATGCCTATTATGCAGAAAAAACAAAAGCCCTATCCAGGAAATTGAATTTTACATTTGGATTGTACGTAGCCGGGACCAGTGAATTCTACACGGCAATTTTAAGGGCTGACTATCCCAAAGCAATGCGCATCGCATTGGATAATGTCAAAATAGCGAGTTCCATGCCCTATGACAATAACTACTACATGGCCACGGCTCATTTAGGCCTGGCACTGGTAAATCGCTTGATGCGTGATTCGGTGAACTCATACAAAGAAACTGAAGATGCCTTTCGCCTGCAAAGAGCGTCGGGGAAAATTGATGGAAATTTTTGGGGAGGTCTAAATAACCTCGCCTTATTTTTCAAGAACAGAAATAGAGACTCCGCGTTGTATTATATGCATAGGGCGTGTGAGATGGTTAAGACTGGTTCTATCGTGAGGGTCTTTTCCAGCCTCGCCACAGCCACTCTTGCCACTTACTACCAATTCTATCGAAACTATCCTGAAGCGAGGTATTATTACCAGGAGGCGCTCAGCCAGGCTGACTATTATGGAAATGAGTATATAGTAGCCAGGGTCTACATGAACCTGATGCAATACTCGATCGAAACAGGACAAATAGATTCGGCCATTTATTTTAGTGACAAAGCGCTTCTGATTTGTAATCGGTTTCATTATGGTGATTATGCATCAACAGTTACGGACAGCCTGTCAAGAATATATGAGTCAATGGGTAAACCCGATAGCGCATTGAAGTATCTGAAGATTATGCAGAAAGCCAAAGACAGCATTTTCGGTCCAAGACAGATTCAAAAATTCATGACTGTCATTTCTGAAAATGAAAACAGGCAAAAGGAGGCGGAAGCGTCACGGGTGAGATTGCAGGACAGGGTAAAATTATATGCCTCTTTAACTGCTGTTTTGGTCTTTATCCTGCTGTCAGGAATACTTTACGCCAATAACCGGCAGAAACAAAGATCCTATGCCATCATCCGGCAACAAAAACAGGAAACGGATCTCCAAAAAGCAAAAGTGGAACAGGCATACCAGGATCTGAAATCGACGCAGAACCAGCTCATCCACGCGGAAAAAATGGCTTCCCTGGGCGAACTCACAGCAGGCATTGCCCACGAAATACAGAATCCATTAAATTTTGTAAACAATTTTTCTGAAGTCAATGAAGAATTGATCGATGAAATGAACAAGGCTGTGGATGCAGGCAATCTCCCGGAAGTGCGCGCACTTTCACTCGATGTGAAACAAAATATGGAAAAGATCAGGCACCATGGCCAGCGTGCCGACAGCATCGTGAAAGGCATGCTTCAGCATTCAAGAGCAGGCTCAGATCAAAAGGAGCCAACAAATATCAATGCCATGGCAGATGAATGGCTGCGCCTCGCTTATCACGGCTACCGGGCAAAAGAAAAAGATTTCAATGCTACTATTAAAACAGATTTTGATGAAAGCATTGGGAAGGTCAATATCATTCCCCAGGATATTGGAAGGGTGTTCCTGAATTTGTTTAACAATGCATTTTACTCTGTCAATGAGAAGAAGAGCATTGCTCCTGCTGGTTTTGAGCCAACCATCGTTGTCAGCACCAAAAAAAGACCGGATGGAGTTGAAATCAGGGTGAAAGACAATGGCCCTGGCATTCCTGAAAAGATAAAGGACAAAATCTTTCAGCCTTTCTTTACAACGAAACCTACCGGCCAGGGAACCGGGCTGGGTCTGAGCCTTAGTTATGATATCGTCAAGGCCCATGGGGGTGATATCCTCGTGGAGTCAAATTTGGGAGTAGGGACCACTTTCATTATTCTGCTCCCAACAAGTTGAATTCCTAAAAAATCCAGAATAGAAAACTCCAATGCTTTTTACAAAATACAGGGTCTGCAATTTGATTAGAACTATCTTTAAGCAGGCAAACCTTCTCCACTGACCAGGAAGCAGCAATTCAAGCTGTGACAAACAAAGACTAGTTTTCTGAATTCATTATTCTGTTGCTATTCAAAGAATAAAATTGAGATTATTTCGATGAAATACTTTCTTTCGATATGCCTGATTCTTTTACGCCGGGTTTATACATCTGCCCAAACAAATTATGGTGATAGCCTCAAAAAGGTATTGAGCCAAAACAATGAAGAAACTATTTCCAGGGCCTTACGCACTTGGTGAATTGGCAGATTACTATGGATTCCTTCAATTTGACAGCTGCCTTAAATATGCGAAACAAACGATTACCCTTTCCCAAAAGCTCAATTATCCTCTATGGTTTGTACTCAGGGCTATTTCAGCACTTTTCATGGTATGAATTGCACAGGGCAATTATTACAAAGGCATTCGAAGCGGTATCTCAATCTTCGTGAACTTGCGGAGCAATTAAAAAGTGATAGCCCCTCTCATACAGCAGAACCCATATTATTTTTCAGGAGTACTTTACGGGAAATGGAAGACTATCCAAATGCAATCGATCAGTTCCGGCAATAGCATAGCAGTAACTGAAAAATACGGAGGATCCATGTCAGACCAGTATTTCACCTATTCTCGCAACTGGCAATGATTTAACCTCAAACAGCACCAATCTGGATTCCGCGCTGGTTAATGCCAAACTAGGATATGATCTCGGTATCCAGTCAACGAAATGGAAAAAATACTATCCTCTTGCTATCGGAGTCCTCGGACGTGTCCATGTTGCTTTCATCACTATGATAAAGCCGCGAATTTTTCAGAAATGCGATTGAACAAAGCGGACGACAATAATAATATTTATTTCGAGGCAAGGAATTACTATAATCTCTCTGGTCTTGTTTGCACCTAATGAATTCCACTGATTCGTGCATATACTACGCAAAGAAATCTCTCCAGCTTTGCAAGGCACACAATTTTGCTGGAATTTACTGTTAGATGCCAGCAAAATTCTTGCACGAGAGTATGCATCGCGAAAGTAAGACCAGATAGCGCACTGAAATTCATGAATATTATGCTGGCTACAAGAGATAGTGTATTCAGCCCGTCAAAAATCCGGCAATTCCAGCAATATTCATTTAATCGAAATAAAGCGTCTGGAGCAGATAAATGCCGAAAAGGAAAGATCACAGAACAGGATTAGAATTTATGCGCTGTCAGCTGTATTGCTGGTATCCCTGGTCCTCGCTTTTATTCTGTACCGAAATTCAATGCAGAAACAAAAAGCAAAGATAAAGATTGAAAAAGCCTACGACGAACTCAAATCCACCCAGGAACAATTGATCCAATCCGAAAAAATGGCTTCCCTGGGAGAACTCACAGCTGGCATTGCTCATGAAATTCAGAATCCATTAAATTTTGTGAACAATTTTTCTGAGGTCAACGTGGAATTGATTGATGAATTGAAAAGCGACCTTGAGGCTGGAAAAATTTCTGCTGCAGCTACTACAGCAGATGGTATCCGTCAAAACCTGGAAAAAGTAATCCACCATGGTAAGAGGGCGGACAGCATAGTGAAAGGCATGATGCAGCACTCAAGGGCAGGCTCGGATGAAAAAGAACTTACAGATCTTAATGCCCTTGCCGATGAATGGCTGCGCCTCGCCTATCATGGTTACCGGGCAAAAGAAAAGGATTTCAATGTAGAAATAATAACAAATTTCGATCAGACTCTCCCGCCAATCAGCGTCATCACGCAGGACGTAGGGAGGGTCTTACTCAACCTGTACAATAATGCATTCTATTCTCTCTATGAAAAGATGAAGAAGAAAAGTCTTTCCAATAAGGAAACTAATTCATGGCACCCAACAATTTCTATTACTACAAAAAAAATAAACGCTGGCCCTGATGGAGAAAAAGCGACTGTAGAGATAACCATTCGCGACAATGGCCTTGGCATTACCGCAAACATCAAAGAAAAGATATTTCAACCGTTCTTCACCAATAAGCCCCCCGGGCAGGGAACCGGACTTGGTTTGTCTTTAAGCTACGATATCATCACAAAAGAGCATGGTGGCAGCATTGCTCTTGATTCCAGGGAGGGTGAGTATGCGGAGTTTATTATACAGCTACCATCATAATGGAATCAGTATCTTTCATAAAATGAAGAAGCGCCTTTATCTCCTTATTGTACTAATGGCGCTGATCATTTCGACCAGGGCCCAGCCTTATATTGACAGTCTGTTTTCAGAATTACAAAAACCAAAGGAAGACAGCAATAAAGTGCTTGTCCTTTGTTTGCTGGCCGATTATCACGAAGGGATCAGTTTAGACAGCAATAATTATTATGTACAAAAGGCGGTCAGTCTTTCGGAGAAAATCAATTACCCTTATGGAAAATTTATTGCGTTACGAAGCATGTTTTTCGCCTTCATATTAAAGGCAAATTACACTGAAGCATTGCGAATTGCTTTGGAATCCTTAAATATGTCAGGAGCAATTAAAAAGGAAAATCTCTATTTTGCTGCAATTGCCCACTATGATCTCTCACTGGCGAACCGACTCGTGGGGAATCAGGGAAAATCTTTAGAAGAAGCCAGGGAAGCAATTCTATTCCAACAGAAATCTGGAATAATAGACGGCGACTTCTGGAGTGTCATTTCAATGAAAAGCAATAGCTTCTTTCCGGCTCACCCTGATTCAGCGCTTTATTATGTCAAGAAAGCATACGAGTTGGCGTTACAGCCCCATTCCCGTAGAGATTGGTGTCTGGCAGCTGCAGCTGTAGGTGATGTATATGTGAAACTGGGTAACTACCCTTTGGCCAATCAATACTATAAGGTGGCATTGCAGGAAAGCATTGCTATTGGCTGTGTGTATATTCAGGCAAGGGAGTACAGGGACCTGGCTAGAATTTTTGCTAAGACGGGGCCGGCGGATTCATGTATATATTATGCGCAGCTTGCCTTGATGATATGCAAACAATATAATTTTGGTGACTATGGTTTGCAGACGAGTCAGCTCCTGTCAAATCTGTATGAATCACAAAACAGATCCGACAGTGCATTAAAATACCTTAAAATCAGCCTGGCAGCCCGGGATTCGATTTTCAGCCAGGGGAAAATGCAACAATTTCAATTGCTGCTCGCCGGCGCAGAACAGAAACAAAGGGAAACAACTGCAGCAGCAGAAAGATTCCAAGGCCGGGTCAAACTGTATTCAATCATATCCATAGCCGTCGTGTTTCTGATTCTTTCGATCATCCTATATCGAAACAACATGCAAAAACAAAAGGCATACGCACTTATCAGACGGCAAAAACAAGAAACGGAAGAACAAAAAACCAAGGTGGAAGATGCTTACCGGGATTTGAAGTCTACACAAACCCAGCTCATTCATGCTGAAAAAATGGCATCCCTGGGTGAACTGACGGCTGGTATAGCTCATGAAATTCAGAATCCATTAAATTTTGTAAATAATTTTTCTGAAGTCAACGTGGAATTAATTGATGAATTGAAAAGCGACCTGGAGGCTGGAAAAATTTCTGATGCAGCTGCTACAGCAGATGGTATTCGTCAAAACCTGGAAAAAGTAATCCACCATGGCCAAAGGGCGGATGGCATTGTAAAAGGTATGCTTGAACATTCCCGTTCACACGGCAGTGAAAAAGAATTAACAGACCTGAATGCCCTGGCAGAGGAATATCTGCGCCTGAGCTATCATAGTTTCAGGGCAAAAGATCCACGGGATTCTGCGAATAAAACCTTTAACGTCGACCTGAAAAGGGAATTTGATTCTTCGCTGGGCAAAATCAATATTGTTCCGCAGGATATTGGCCGAGTATTCCAGAATCTTCTCAACAATGCTTTTCATTCTGTCCTGGAAAAGAAGAAAAATGAAGCGCCAGGACGAATACCAACCCATTGTCAGCATCTCAACAAAGAAACTAAGTTCACCTTCTGCACCCGGTAGCATCGAAATTCGCGTTCGAGACAATGGCATGGGCATTCCAAAAAAAGCGCTGGATAAAATTTTTCAACCTTTTTTTACGACCAGGCCGGCAGGCCAGGGTACAGGATTGGGATTGTCATTGAGCTATGATATCATTACCAAAGAGCATGGAGGCTCACTGACCGTGTCTACCCGGGAGGGTGAGTATGCGGAGTTTATTATTCGGCTACCTGTTGTCTGAATCACGGATTTAGAGGATTAATAGATTACACGGTTGAATTGAATGGCTTAAGATCTACATACAAAGATGAAATCTGTGAAATCATTAAATCCGTTTAATCCGTGATTCAGACAACTTATGAAATCTCCTCATTCCTTCCTAGCGTTATCAATGAACACTTCTTGCACCTGCCTCTTATCATTAATCACTTTATAAAAGTCATCAAGATAACCGATCATATCTTCCTTATTACGTTTAGTCAACGGCGCGAAATTATTGATGAGTGAATAAATGGCGGCTTTCTGATCATTGAAAACCTTAAATTCAATTTCCAGCTCCATCATGGTTCTGGGAAAGCCGCGGTACAATCGCTGGGTGACGGTTTCAATTTCCAGCTTATCGTCCGGAACTGCATAATCAGCATTTACCAATCCTGCATAATCAAAATCAAATGCTACTGCATAAGGTGCTGCACTGTCTTTCTTTGTATAGAATAGCTTGATATTGTGTTTTACCGGTACAGCCCAATCGGTATTGGCAACCATATATTCGAAAATGGCTACCTGGGTCATTTGCTTCCTGTCTGTGCTTTCGGTACTCACATTGGTGCCTTTGAATTCTTTGCTCTGGTTTCTCTTGGCCAGGCCCGCATCGCTCTCCAGCATAAAGGCATATTGGGTAAAAGGCTTTCTCTTTCCTTTGCTATCTTCATAGGTCACATGCAGCAATCTTACCCGGTAACTTCTGTCGGTAATCAGGTTGTACATTTTATAAATCAGGAATTCTTTCAGAAGGTATTGTTCATACATAGGGCCGGTTTTGCAGCCACAAACCATTTTGATCGTGTGAAGCGTATACATCCTGGGTGATGTGCTATTGTGGAAATAGAGTCTTAAAGGAGGCATATAGCAAACCTTTCGACGCATGATTCCCCTCGTATTGATCCTGATTTGCTCAGAAACTTCTGTGCTATCGGGTAATTTGGTCTTAAAAGTAGCAGGGAGATAATCCGTGCCCTGCGGTTTCTCTCCCTGAAGTACTTTCATATCAGCGCTAAGTGTTACCTCAAGCGGTTTGTCTTCCAGAAAGAACTTAATGGAGTCGATGGTCGAAGGAGCCTGCGCATTGGCGCTTCCTGCAATGGTTCCGCCAAGAATCAGCAGAATGAAAAAAATCCTGAATGCTTTCATGATGATTGCGTGTTTAAGGGAATAAGAAAGTTAATGAATAATTCAGTTCCAAAATCAGGAGTCAGAGGAGTATGAAAACCTTGTCTATAATCTACCTGGTTAATTCTTCTATCACATGCCCTATAGAACCACTGGGCATTTGAACATGCAGCATGGCCGCGAGGGTTGGTGCAATGTCCATCATAGAAATCTCACGGTTGGTCTTTCCAGTCTTTATATTCCACCCATACCAAAGTAACGGAATATGTGCATCATAAGGGTTCCAGGCCCCATGAGTGGTTCCTTTAACGAATCCGTCGATCCATTGAGGCTCTAGGATAATCTGAATATCACCGCAGCGCGAAGGGAAATAACCGTTGGCAACCATCTCTTTCAGCTTTGCGGGCAAAGTCGTTTCGTTCAACGATTCTGTTTCAAATACCCTTTGCACTCCGGGCTGTTTCAACAAATATTCCATGATCAATTTGCGGATGGCAGGTTCATCAGATTTTCTTTTGGAATCGATGGCCACTTTGTTCAAAAAGACCTGGTAGTTGATGATGCCAATCACGCCCTGGTCGATCCCATATTTATCCTTGATTAATTTGTTTAGTTCTGTTTGTATGGCCTGGCCGTCTGTATGGCCCGCCGGAATTTTGTGTTCATCCATCAGACCGGGAATATGCGCAGCACCATGGTCCGCTGAAAGGAAGAGAAGGTATTGACCCTTTCCTACTTTTTCATCCAGGAAACTCAGGAAATTTCCCAAATCCCTGTCCAGCCTGAGAAATCCATCTTCCGCTTCGACTGAATTTGGTCCGAAAGTGTGCCCGATATAATCAGGTGTTGAAAGGCTGATCGCCAGAAAATCAGTGCTTGCACCTGCTCCCAATTGTTCTGAGCTCAGGGCGGCTTTTGCCATATCAAATGTAAACGAATTCCCATAGGGCGTCAGCGGCAGAAGTCCATAGTTCTTTCCAACAAACCTGTCAAGACTGTAAGGAAATCCGGGGCCCAGCGGCTTATTCTCGTAAGGTTTATCATTCTCCGTGCTCTGTGAATAAGTCACCAGGGGATAAAGCGTATTCCAGTTTTGCGCATAGTATTTGTCAACCAGCTTTTTTGAGTTGATCTCTTTGACCCAGGCTGGTAATTCCTGCATATAATAAGAAGAGCTGATCCAGTCCCCGGTCGTATTGTCGTACCAATAGGCGCCATTGGCACTATGTCCGGCAGTCAAAATGGCTCCCCTGTCTTTTATGGCGATTCCAATTACTTTGTTATGAAAATTAGTCGCCAATCTCAGTTCATCGCAAATGGTGGTGACCAGCATATTGGCAGGGCTCATTTTTCCCAGGGCTGAATTGCTTCCAATGGTTCTCGCTGTATCGTCTTCCGAGCAATAAACAACCTTATTCAGCTGATAGTCCCACCAATCGTTGCCGGTAATTCCATGGATGGCCGGAACGGTACCGGTATAGATGCAAGTGTGGCCGCAGGCGGTGATCGTGGGCACATAGGGAATCAACGTATTCTCACATGAATAACCCTGACCTAGGAGCCGCTTGAATCCGCCATCCGCAGCATAACGGTCATAATAACGGTATAGATAGTCCCAACGCATTTGGTCGACCACAATACCCACCACCAGGCGTGGGCGTTGAATCTTTTCCTGCGCACAACCAGACTGGACAAACCCTACGAACAAGACAAAAACGACAGATTTAATGAGAAGGGAAAAAAACCTTGACATCGGAAGGAATTTCATCAAATTTACAGAACTGGGTCTAGTTATGAAAAAATATCAGGAACTATTAATTAATGTTCAGAATTGCATAAATTAGATAAGGATTAGTTATTCATTACTCCGGGATTGACCTGCTTTTTCCTCCTCTGGAGCCTGAAAGAAAATCATTATAATCTGCATATCTTCAAGCAGGATCAGGCATTTACGAGGCTGGAAGAGATGATAATAAAACATTTGCATGCACCAAATTCAAGCCATTATGAATTATCATGAGCAGCTAAAACAGATTAGTGACTATGTCCATAGCTTCTTTATCGAGCACGCCAATGAGAAATTATTGTATCACAATCTGGGACATACGAAGGAAATGGTGGAGGCCTGCAGGAAGATTGCAGAGCATTATAAGTTGAATGACCATGATTTCTTCATTGTCTCAACCGCGGCATGGTTCCACGATACCGGATACCTGACTTCAAACTCGGCATACCATGAAATCAGAAGTGCAGAACTGGCAGAAACCTTTCTTATTTCTGCAAGCGTCAATGAAGCCGATATTATGGAGATCAGGAATTGCATCCTGGCCACAAAAATGCCGCAAAATCCTTCCACACAGCTGGAGAAAATTGTCTGCGACGCTGATCTTTACCACCTCGGCACGGATCGATTTAAGGAGAATAGCAAACTGCTGAGGAAGGAAATGGAAGCGATGACCGGTCGGCCCCTGGATGGTACCGAATGGCGTGCAAGCAATATCCGATTACTGGAAAGCCACCAGTACCATACCGACTATTGCCGTCAAATGCTGACCAAGGGCCAGTTGGAACATCTTGAGAAACTGAAAAAAAAGCAGGAAGAAAGAGCTGCGGAGAAAGAATCTGCTCCTGATACTGAGCTGCACAATGGCCACAAGGACCCGGAAGATTTTCCAAATATTGGCAAGATGAATAAAGTCCCGGAAGAACATTACGCTCCTCATGATACCGGCGTGGCGCATTCAAAAGATCCCAACAAACAGGGCAAGCCAACCCGCTCGGAAAAAAGCATTGAAACCATGTTCAGGATTGCATCAGCAAATCATCAGCGACTCAGCAGCATGGCAGATAACAAGGCCCACATTATGATTTCCGTCAATTCCATTATCGTCTCTGTGGTGATCGGCCTTCTGCTTAAGAAACTGGACACAGAACGAAACCTTATCATTCCCACAATCATCCTGCTCTTTTTTAGTTTGGTAACGATTATTTATTCTGTTTTAGCTACCAGGCCACAGATTCCCGATGGCTATTTTACACGTGACCAGGTCATCAACAAGACCACCAACCTTCTCTTCTTTGGCAATTTTTACAAGATGAGCTATACAGATTATGATTGGGGCATGAAGCGCATGATGAATGACCGGGATTTTTTATATGAAAGCCTTATCAATGATATGTACTGGCATGGTGTGGTATTGGGAAAAAAATACAAATTGTTGCGCACGTCCTATAGCGTTTTCATGTATGGGCTAACAGCTGCTATTTTTGCGTATACCATCTCATTCGTCTTATTCTGATCCCAAACTAAATGGACCATACCAATTTTCGTTTATTGATCATCGTTTTACTGTATTTTGTTTTTCCGGAATCATCCGGCTGCCAGCCCATTAACTATGAGAATCCTCCAGGCTATTCCATGGATAAGCCAAAGACTTATTTCCTGAACGAATCTTTACATGAAATCTCCGGAATTGTTTTCCTGGGCATCAATAGGGACACTGTGTATGCAATAGAAGACGAAAATGGCAAACTTTTTTATTTTCATTTAGGAGACCCCGACTACAAACATTCAAAATTTGCAAAAAAAGGCGACTTTGAAGACCTGGCAATTCTTCAAAACAGGGAATTTCTGGTGCTGAGGAGTGACGGTTCGATTTTTAAGTTCCCCATAAGCCAGGCAAGAACAAACAGCCAGGAAGGCATTCAGGACTTTGAACATGTTTTGCCTGAGGGAGAATATGAAGGGTTATTCGCCGACCAGGATGGGAAAATTTACGCGATGTGCAAGAACTGCCCTGATGATAAACACAAGGCGGTTACCATTTATGTGCTTCAGGAAAATGGTTCCGGAGATTTGTCGATTGCAAACCAGTTTCAGGTAAAAGTGTCAAAAGACGAACTCTCAAGTATAAATCCAAAAATAAAATTTCATCCTTCCGCGCTTGCCCGGAATCCGCTTAACCATGACTGGTATATTCTTTCCTCTGTCAACAGGTCGCTCATCCAATTAGATGGGAACTGGAAGATTAAAGGATATTACCAACTAAATCCCTCCAATTTCCGCCAACCCGAGGGTCTTTGTTTTGACAGTTCAGGAAATATGTATATTTCGAATGAAGGGGCCGAAGGAACTGCCAATATCCAGGTGTTCACGTACAAACATTGAGTCCTGGCCAAAGCTTAAATCCAATTGGCGGCATCTCTGCAGATCCGTGAAATATTTCCAAATCCCTTCAGTGGGTTAGACAATAATTAGTATATTTTGCCTATGAAGTCCTTCTTGCTTTCTTTCCTGATCCTGAGTCTGTTTTCTGCAGCAACCTATTCCCAGGGGCAGGGCGTGGACTTCATTCGGATTGACAGCATGCCCGCTTCAGGAATTGCCATCGAAAAAGGATGGAAATTTCATGCAGGAGACGATACTGCATGGGCAAGTCCGGGCTTTAACGACCGGGAATGGAAAACGGTTGACCTTTCACGTTATGAAACGGATTATTTCACAGACCTCAAGGATCGAAAAATCGGCTGGTTCCGGATCAGGCTTTACCTGGATTCTTCCCTGAGAAGCCATCCCCTTGCATTGGTAATTTCCCAGATGGGAGCATCAGATTTGTATTTGGATGGCAGGATATTGCTAAGGCTGGGGCAGATTGAAGGAAAAATGGAGCCCAATAATCCGCACAATAAACCGTTCCTGCTTCAGGGGAATCTGGCAGGTGATACCATTGCCCTTGCGCTTCGTTTTGCCAGCTCCTATCCCCGTTTCCCCTGGCTATTTACCAGGGAAAAAGTAAGACCACTCTCCTTCAGCATCAGTCCATGGACCAATGCCCTTAACGATTACCAAATTGCGCTAGTGACGCCAAGATACATGATTGGCTATTCCTTTATGACCATCGGGCTTGGTTTGTTGTTCCTTCTCTTATATGCTTTTCTTCCTACTGAAAGAGTTAATATCCTCTTTGCCGGATTTTGTTTCATGCTGGGCATTTTAGTTGTTTGCAATTACCAGGTTAGAGACGGCAATATGGATATGAACGGCTTAGGATGGATGAGTGTGGGTATCGAACTCGTCAGCAAGTGCATTGGCATGCTGGTCCTGTCCATCATGGCCCTGGAAGTGACAAGAAAGATCAGCTATTTCCAGTCCGGGATGATATTTTATATCATTGTGATTGATACAATGATGAGTATTTTTTTCGGCAATTCCCGAATTGATTTCTTTCTGGGCAACCTGGTCCGGGCCATTTTCTCGCTCGAAATCATACGGTTAACCTATTTGAGCCTGAAGCAGCGAAAATATATCGCAGGTATTGTGGGTTTAGCCGCCTCGTTGTTGAATATTGTTTATTTTCTTGGTAATTATTTTTTCTATTCATTCTTTCGATATTTTCTTCATCTTAAACAATTATATTCTGGTTATTGTGATGTCACTTTACGTCGCATCAAAATATACACGAAATACGAAGGACCTGATGCTTCAGATAGTACAAAACAGAAAATTATCTGAAGAGAAACAACAGATATTGATTGCGCAAAAAGAAACGCTCGAGCAGCAGGTAAGAGAGAGAACAGAAGAACTCAGTGAATCAATTAAGGAACTAAGAGAGAGCCAGACACAACTCATTCAGTCGGAGAAAATGGCTTCCCTCGGTGAGCTCACTGCCGGCATCGCCCACGAGATTCAAAATCCTTTAAACTTTGTCAATAATTTTTCTGAGGTAAATTCGGAATTGATTGATGAAATGCAAAAGGAATTAAAGGAAGGCAATGTTGATAATGCCATGGGAATCGGGCATGATATCCGGCTCAACCTGGAGAAAATAAGCAGGCATGGTAAAAGAGCTGATTCGATTGTAAAAGGGATGCTGATGCATTCCAGGTCAAGTTCGGGTCAAAAAGAACCCACAGACATCAATGCGCTGGCGGATGAATATTTCAGACTCAGCTATCACGGCCTGAGGGCAAAGGACAAAATGTTCAATGCCACGATGAGCCAGGAACTGGATCCTGAAATTGGGATGGTTTATATCGTTGCCCCTGATATCGGGCGGGCCTTGCTGAATTTATTCAATAATGCCTTCTATTCTGTTACGGAAAAGAAGAAAAAAATGGGTGATTCATTTGAGCCCATGGTCACCCTGAGCACAAGAAAAATAGGGGATAAACTTCAAATCGTCGTTCGGGACAATGGGCTGGGTATATCCCCAAATCTTGTAGACAAAATTTTCAACCCATTTTATACAAGCAAACCTGCGGGTCAGGGTACAGGCCTGGGGTTATCCATGAGCTATGATATTATTACCAAGGAGCATGGAGGTCAATTGAATGTCCATACCCTCGAGGGCGAGTATGCGGAATTCATCATCCTGCTCCCCATTCAGGGAGACGCCTGAAAATTGGGGAGAATTTGTTTGTCAATATGCATTGTTTTACGTCTAAAAAATCTATCTTAACTTGCAAACCATAATATGAAAATACTTGTAGTAGACGACGAAAGGGATATTCAGACATTGTTTGAGCAAAGGTTTAGGAAAGAGATCAGAAGCGGGGAAATGTTATTTGTCTTTACCTATTCCGGTGAGGAAGCACTCTCCTATTTGACTGAACATGTTTCAGAAGCCGTTTTAATTCTCTCGGATATCAATATGCCCGGGATGAATGGCTTTGAACTCCTGAAACAAATCAAAGGGAAGTTTGCATCTCCCCCTCCTATTGTTATGATGATCACGGCGTATGGCGATTCCGAGAATTACAAATTGGCCATGAGCCTGGGAGCAGACGATTTCTTAACCAAGCCCCTGGACTTTAGCCTGCTGAAGGAAAAATTAAAACATGTAACCCATGACAAAGATCCTGGTAGCTGATGATGAAGCTGACCTGGAGATGTTGATCAAACAAAAATTCAGGAGGCAGATCAGGGAAAATCAGTACACATTTGTTTTTGCTGTGAACGGGCAGGATGCCATCAATAAACTGCTTGAGCATGCGGATGTGGAATTGGTGCTGAGTGATATCAATATGCCCGAAATGGACGGCCTCACCCTGATCAGCAGGCTCAATGAAATCAGTCCCCTGATCAAGGCAGTCGTTGTCTCCGCTTATGGTGATATGGATAATATCCGGACAGCTATGAATAGGGGCGCATTTGACTTTCTATGCAAGCCGGTCAATTTCGAGGACCTTGAACTCACGATTGAAAAAACAATCAAGCATGTTGCCCAGTTAAGGAACACACTCAAGGCGATCAAAGAAAACAATATCCTGCGCATGTATGTGGATGAAACTGTGTTGAACTTCATGGGAAGGCAGGAATTTGAGACTTCGCTATTGCAAAGTGAAACCATCGAAGCCACCGTCGTATTTATTGATATTTGTAATTTCACCGCGATCTCTGAAATTGAGACGCCTGATAAAGTTGTCAAGCTGCTCAATAATTATTTTGACGTGATGGTAAAGGAAATCATCGCGCAAAATGGATATGTCGACAAGTTTATGGGGGATGCCATCATGGCCGTTTTTAAAGGAGATTACCACCTCGACCGCGCCATTGATGCCAGCCTGGCCGTGCGCAAGCAAGTAGAGAACCTGCCCCAGCCTACGGAAAATTTATCTTTCCTGCCAAAACTTGCCATTGGCATTAACAGCGGGGAAATGATTTCAGGCAATATTGGATCCGCTACACTCCGGCGGTTGGACTATACCGTTATAGGAGATGCGGTGAATACAGCCCAACGCTTGCAGAGCATCGCCAAAGACGGGCAAATCCTGATATCCGAACCTTCTTACCAAAAAGTGAAGGAATTCTTTAGCTGCAGCATGGTGGGAGAAGTGAGTCTTAAACACAAGACCAACCAGGTAACAGTATACGAAGTGGTGGAATAGCCCAATCAGCAGTTTTATTGTGAATAGAATGATTCCTGCTATTGCAGTGGGGCAAGTTTTTGATTGATGTTCCTGATCCGCTGACAAAGTATCCGAATCACGCCTTTAACCACTTCGGGCCTGGATTCCATCATATCATAAAAGGGTTCCTGGTCGATGCGGAAGAGGATGCATTCGGTGGCCGCGGTCGCACTCGCAGACCTGGTTTCTGTATCCAGGAGGGCCAATTCTCCAAAAAAATCTTTTTCTCCCAGGGTGGCAAGTGGCTGGTTTTGCTTGTGGATTTTGACTTTCCCGTCAAAAATAATATACATGCAATTGCCCGTTTCGCCTTCCTTAACGATGTCCGTTCCTTCAGGCACATTGGATTCAACCATCAGGTGAACAATTTCCGCCAGGATATTTTCAGGTGTGTCACTGAAAATAGAAAGCGATTTTAGCAATAGGACCCTTTCAATCAGCATAAGTCCCGATAACCGGGGATGCTCCGCCTGTTTCTCCATTTGGCTAAAATAATTTATTCCTTTCATTTATATACAAAGCCGTTTCTTTGAGGATCGGATTCTCCGAATTTATATAGGGTTTAACCGATTCTGAAATCAATAATTTCGGTTGGGATTTGAAACTGAATAATATGGTGGCTTTTGTCCAGTCACTGAATTTGGCAGGCTCCTCCACGAGTATTTTGCGAATCATGGATTGCAGGGTAATCAGAGGCTCTTTGAAAAGTTTCTTCAACGGATTTGAGAAGGCCGGCTCCGTTCTTTCAAACAGTGCAATGAATGAGGATGCAAATTCCCTCGGTACTGTCATCTGAATCAATTCAAATGCATTGGCCACGGATTCCTTTGTATTTGCGTCAAATCCGCTCTTTGCCCTGCGGATTTTTTCATTGTCGTACATAAAAGAAAAAAGCCAAAGGCATTTGGTCTTAAGGGTGGACAGTTCCAGTTCCAGGGCATGGATAATCAATCCATATTTATCTTCCTTCCCCTCGAAAAAACCCAGTGTAAAAGCAATAGCTGCGGCCTGTTCCAGCGAATCAGAAAGCAAATTCTTGATTACCTGGTTTTCTCCTTCGCAACTATAATGCAACAGGTAAAGAGATGAAAGCAGTGCGCCTGCGTCATCAGGGTAATCAAGAAGGGATTGTTCTAGCACCATTTCCGCTCTTTTCCCTCCAATCCTTCCAAGTAGTGCAAATAATTTCAGGCGCTTTGAATGAGAAAGGTTGCCCTTCTTTGACAGGAAATTTCCAATTTGCGGAACAGCAAGTTCTCCCGCCGACTGCAATGCCTCAAGCACATTCTTCTCAGATTTAGCTTCCGGATACATTCCCAGCAACTGGGTAATCAGGTTTCCACTGGCAAGCTTACCCGCTGTTTGAATAGCCTGGTGAAGTACGGATTCATTCTGGTGTCCGATCAGGATCTTCACCTGGTCAGCAAACTTGTGCACTTTCAGTTCACCCACAATCTGTAGTGCTTTCAAAACATGCTTCACATGATTCGATTCAAAAAGCCTTGAAACATGGTTCTCTGCGTCTTTTTTTCTTTCACTATCTTCCTGAGTAAGCCAGGCCATGACGGCCGCATTTGAAACATCCTGGTTCTCGTGTTCAAAAAAATGGGTGAGGTCCTCGTTTTTATCCAGGGTGGCGATGGTGCGGATCAACTGGGGCAGAATATTTATATCCGTATTCTGGTCGAGCATTTTCTTCAGTTCGGGAAGAACGTTCTGGTATTCCTTGGACTGCAAATACCGTATGGCAATCTCCTTGATCCGGGGTGAACTGTGTTTTAATGCCTTGGCATAAAACTTCTCCTTATTCACAGGCTGTGTAGCAACCACGTTCAGTACGGCGATTACTTCATCTTCAGTCCCCTTTTCAATCCTGTTGAGAAGGAAATTCAGGGAATTCACATCCGTAATGGAAATGTCCCTGGTGTTAAGTATCCTCTTGCGAATCGCCGTGGAAAGCATACGGATATAATTGACATCCACAGAATATGAAAAAAATATCCAGCAGGAAGCCACAACAATTAGCACAATGCTCAGTGCCACGAGATTAATCTGATTTGAATTCCCGGCAAAAGCAAGAAGAAGCAGGCCTGTTGCCAAAAATGCAAAGGGGTCCATGAGACCCTTAATAATAGTGTGTCCCCTCAGCCTTTGCTGGGTGGGCAATGGTTGGAGGGTAGCGAGCAGGACTGGTGATTGAATGGAAGAGCGAAGAATATCAGCTACGATGGCCATGACCAGGTAGAGATAAAATATCGAGCCGGCGGAGCTTTGCCCGAAAAATATGGACAGGCCAGCAAGAATAAAAAGGGTAACCGGTCCGATCAATAGCGAATTACGGAGCCCGATTTTGTCCAATAGTCTGTTCACAAAAAGAGGTTTGATAATAAGGACCAGCCCCCTGCTAAGTACAAAAAACACAGTAAAGAAAAGATAAAGCATGTTGTCCGTCTTCATTTGCTTCTTCAGGTATGCGTACAGTACAAAATTCGTCATAAGGTAGAAGCAAAAGGAAAAGAAAGACACCAATGCAGCATTCCTTATAAGTTGGTTTCCTGAAAGGGAAGCCTGTATATGCTGAAGGCTTTCGGTCGCATAGTGATGATGGTCAGCCGGTGCTATATTTTCCATATCCCTCGAACGGGCCATTGGAATAAAGAGTAACAATGCCAACACCATAAAAATCGTAGCGATCAGGAGCAGGTCTTTTGTCGTAGCGATATCATCCTTGTTGTTGATCGAGGCAAATATCCCGGCGATGGCAAAACCGCTCATTTTTGCCGGCCCGTCCCAGGAGCTAACAATCGCGAATAAACGCTTACTTTGCCTGACATCGAACAACATTGCGACAAGGCCCCAGAATTCCAGATTATTGAGCAGGTAGAGAATATTGAATGAAGCCAGAAAAAGGTAAAGAAACCACTGCTCTTCATGCAAATCAATAAAAAACCAAAAGGTAAACATCACCAGGCCGTTAAAAAACAGCACAAAATAAATGAGCTGTTTTGTCAGCAGATGATGCTCAAGCCGGTTATAGATAAAACCAAAAAGCCAAAGCAGGAAAGAGGAAAGGATAAATACTTTTGGCAGTTCGGTTGCTGGTAAGCGGTGGACAAAAAGAGAAATGGCAGCAAAAAAGTAGGTTGCAATGGCTGCGCCCTGAAAGAATTCAAAGATAAATAGCCGGGAGATCATCTTGCTTTCCGATTCCCGGATAAGTAATATTCGTAATATGTGTTTGCGCAGGCTCAGGAAAAAAAATAGAAGACCGAATTTAATAAAACTTATTCAAAGCAATCGAGCCCAATGAAGTTTTAGTGAAGACAGAAGCTTAATACAAAAAAAATAGGGTGAAAAAACCCTTGTTATTTCCAAACCAATACCAACATGCCCGCGAGCATGAGCCCGGCCCCGGCAATGAGTCTGGGAGTGAGTGGTTCCTTCAGAAACAAAAATGCAAGCAGGATGGTGAATACCAGGCTGCCTTTATCGATGGCGCTGACATCGGATACCCTGCCTGCATGGAGCGCCCGATAATAAAAGAGCCAGGACAACCCTGTTGCGATGGAGGACAAAATAAGAAAGATCCAATTGTTTGTTGAGAACTCCTGCACCCGGCCCTGAAGGTTCCTGAAGAATACAATGCCCCAGGTGATGACCAGAATGATGGATGTCCTGATCGCCGTGGCAAGGTCCGGCTCGATATTTTTCAATCCCGCCTTTGCGAAAATGGCGGTCAGCGCTGCAAAGAGTGCAGACAATAATGCATAAAATATCCAGGGCTTAACTTCGATCATGGGATATAGTTATATTCACGCTGATTAAATGAACAGCAAGAAGTATCACGAACTCATCGGGCCTGATCAGATGTCATACCACACCCATTATCGCGATGGGTATCTTTATCTTATAATTATTTCTTTTCACAATATTTTTTTTGCTTTGTTTAGAATGTAAGGCTTACTCCTACCAAATAGGTCTTTGATGGCGGATAGTTGCCATAGTCAATACCAAACGACTGCGAAGCCGGAACACCGCCACCATTAATACCCTGGCTTTGGATTTCCGGATCAAGGCCCGTGTAGTTAGTGATTGTAAACAAGTTGGCTGCCTGGATATAGATACGTGCGCGATCGAGGCCCACATGCTTCAACGTCGCGGGTGTAAAATTGTAACCAATCTGCATTTGCTTACATTTAAAATAAGAACCACTTTCTAAAAAATAACTATTGAGAACGCCGTTTGTACTGAAATAAGAGGCATTTTCAACAATTGGAATACTTGTATTCGTCCTCGTAGGCAGCCAGGAATTGGTAAGCAGGTCAGCATTCTTTGCATTCTGGAACTGTGGATAGAAGGCCTGGAAATAATTCATGTAATTGAATATGTCGTTGCCTGCTGATCCATAAAATACAGCAGAGAAATCAATTTCTTTCCAACTTGCTCCCAGGTTAATTCCATAAGTAAAATCCGGATTGGGATTACCATAGAATATCCTGTCCTGATCATTGATCTTACCGTCCTTATTGGCATCAAGGTATTTGAAACGACCTGGCTTGGCATCGTCTTCAGTTGGAGACTTCGCGATATCAGCTGCATCCTGGAAGATGCCCACGATCTTGTATCCGAAGAATGATCCAACCGGATGCCCTTCCTGGTTTCTAACCATATTACCCGTACTGTGCGTTCCGGCTGACTCGAAGAAACCTGTGGCACCAGGAATACTAATGATATTGCTCTTATAAGCTCCTATATTGGTGCCGATGCTGAAACCCCAGTCTCTTGAGAACCTTGTATGATAATTGATCGACAGGTCGATCCCTGTGTTTTCCATGTCACCAATATTAATCAGCGGAGGAGTACCACCTCCGGATACTGCAGGAGGCTGATCCTGGAACAACATTCCATCGATCGATTTCTTATACCAGTCAAAGGAGATATTTATGTGATTTTGGATGATCGCTGCGTCCATTCCGATATCGAGGATCTTATCCTTTTCCCAGCTTGTATTCAGGTTACCAAAATTTGATGGGTAGAAGCCGAGCACATTATTACCGCTACTAGCTCCCGCAATATCATAATAAGAACTCCCCAAACCACTATTATACAAATCGTATTGGTTATTAACAGGTACGTTAGATACAGATCCGAGAATACCGTAACTTCCACGCAATTTCAGGTTATTAAGAAAAGTAGCGCTTTTCATGAATTCTTCCTGTGTAACCACCCAACCCACTGAAACGGAACCGAAGTCACCATACCTGCTGTGGGATCCGAATACAGAGGCACCGTCATTACGGTAATTCAATCCAACCAAATACCTGTCATTGAAAGCATAGTCCAGTTTAGCCAAAAATGAAGCTATTCGAATACTGCTGTATTGGCTGTAGTTGGTAATACCGCCACCACCAGTATTCAAATTAACATAGTTGGGGTCATCAGAGAAATATTGGATCCTTGAACCATTCATATACCGGCTCCTGGTTTGAAATAATTCGTAACCAACCAATACTTTCAAATTGTGTTTTTCAGCGAAAATGTTGCTGTACTGCAAAGTATTTGTCCAGTTCCAGGTGCTGTTGTATCCGGCATTTTCCTGGTATGCATTGGAAACGCTGTTTTCAGCATTTTCATACGTGTGAAAACCGTGGGTGTAATTGTAATAGTTGTCAAAATTCCCTCCAAACAAGGTCTTGATCGTAAAATGCTTCAGGAAATCAAATTCTGCGAATACATCACCTGTTACCTGCCATTCATAGTCATTGTTATAGGTTGCTCGTACTCTCTGTGCCACCGGGCTTCCTGAATTTCCCAACTGAGCGCCTGCCGTTCCTCCAAATCCTCCGCCAATATCATAAGCAGGAATGATTGGCTGCATCCAGGCAGTATTCGTTACTTCATTGCCCTCTGTATTTTGCGTGATCTGAGGATTTTGTTTGAAGAGTATATATATATTTTCACCAATCCTGACATTATTTTTCACTGCAAAAAGGGTATTGACCCTCCCTGCGTAACGTTTCAGGTAGGTATTCATCAAAGTACCCTGCTGGTCGAAATAATTTAGAGAAAATAAATAAGAAGACCTGTCGCTTCCACCGCTGGCGGTAATCGTATGACTCTGGATGGGAGCCGCTTTGAAAACAGCATGGAACCAGTCCGTACCGTCGCCCTGGGTCTGTGCAGGAACAATCAGGTGTATCGGACCCTTATTATAGTCATTATTGTATAAGGAAGGATCGGCAGCAGGTGAGCCGGCAGGCACGCCGGATAAATCCCCAGCTTTGACATATCCTGGCAACACCGGCGTTTTTCCGATTCCGTACTGCGCAGAATTTACATTCCCATTGGAATCCAGCGCATCTGAATTGTTTGCGGCGAGGAAAAACAGGTTAGCCATTTGCTGGGGATTGGCTTTGTGCCAGACATTGCCAGTCAGCGGTTGCTGCGTTCCGATATAACCATCATATGTAATCGAAGCTTTCCCCTTTCCCCTCTTCGTCGTTATTATGATAACGCCGGCGGAACCTCTTGTTCCGTAAATGGAGGACTGTGCATCTTTCAATACCTGAACGGATTCAATGTCCTGGGCACTCAGATCGTGCAGCAGGGTCAGGTCGCCAGGCGCGGATTGCACTCCGTCAACCACGATCAGCGGATCAATGTTTCCGAAAGAGGTGATGCCGCGAATAAAGATGTCGCTCGCTGTTCCAGGGCTTCCGGAGGTAATAATATTCATTCCCGCAGCCTGACCCTGAAGCATTTGTTCCAATGATGCAGCAGGAACACTTTTCATGTCCTTCACACTCACGACGGAAATGGCACCTGTTATTTCTTTCTTCTTCTGGGATATATAGCCCGTAACAACCACATCATTCAGTGATGTAGCAGAAAGGGAGAGGGCCACGTCCCCAATGCTGGATCTTCCGGCAACAGGAACCTGCAGGGCTTCAAAGCCCACCACAGTGAAAATTAATACTCCGATGTCTTTTAAAGATGTGATGGTGAATACACCATCTGAGCCGCTTTGTGTGGCAGTCTTCGTGCCTTTAACCTGTATCGTGCAACCCGCAACTGGCTGCTTGTCAGCATTGCTGGTTACTCTACCGGTAACTGTTTTTTGAGATAACAGGCTGGTGCTGACCAATAATAGCAAGGCAGCACAGCTATAGGCAAACGAGTTGGTTTTGAATGGCATAAGCAGGATAGGTTCTTAGAAATGATGGCGGTTGCCGACCTTGTTTCTGTATCCAGCAAAGACAATTCTGCATAAAATATCCAGGGCTTAACTTCGATTATGGGATATAGTTATATTCACGCTGATTAAATACACAGCAAAAGAGATGACGAACTCATCGTGCCTGAAGATCATACTGTCGCCCTTCCAAGCTTCTGCGGATGCCCAATTCCAATCCTCTCAATTCTGACAGTCCACGAAGTCTGCCAATGGCAGTGTATCCGGGATTGGATTTCTTCTTCAGGTCATCCAGCATTTGGTGACCATGGTCGGGTCGCATAGGAAGATTCACCTTCCGTTTCTGCATGATTTGAATAAGTTCTGCCATGACTGAAAACATGTCGACGTCCCCATCCAGGTGATTGTCCTCAAAAAAATCGCCTTCCTTATTGCGTTTGATGTTCCGGAGGTGCAGGAAATGAATCCGCTCGCTGAATCGTTTGATCATCTCCGGTAGATTGTTGTCAGGTCTTGCCCCCAGAGAGCCCGTGCAAAAACAAATGCCATTGTGCAAGGAAGGCTGCGCAGCAAAGATCGCTTCAAAATCCGATAAGGTGCTCACCACCCGGGGCAATCCAAAAATATCAAATGGCGGATCATCCGGGTGAATGGCCATTTGGACCCCACAGGATTCCGCAACAGGAATGATTTCGCTCAGGAAATGAACCAGGTGACTCCGAAGGCGATCATGGCCAACGCCCGAATAGGTTTCAAGTGCTGCTGCAAATTGTTCCAGGCTGAAACTTTCTTCACTCCCCGGAAGACCTTTGATGATATTCTGCTGCAGGATTTTCTTTTGAGCATCTGACAAACCCGCAAACCATTGGCGGGCATTTTCCACCGCTTCGGGAGGGTAATCCGCTTCCGCTCCTTTTCGCGCCAGGACCCAAAGATCGAATGCCAATACGGCCCGGGCTTCAAAGCGGAGAGCCAATGAGCCATCCGGCATCGGGTAAGCAAGGTCCGTCCTGGTCCAATCCAGCACCGGCATAAAGTTATACGTAATGACCCGGATGCCGCAGGCTGCCAGGTTTCGAATGGTCTGCTTATAATTGCCGATCATTGTTTCGCTACGAGGCCCTCTCAACTTAATCGATTCATGGACCGGAACACTTTCTACCACCGACCAATTCAGTCCGGCCTGGCCCGCCAATGCCAACCTTTCCTTTATTGCCTCTATCGGCCAAACTTCCCCGTTAGGAATCTCGTGCAGGGCGCTGACAATCCCTGTGCAGCCCGCCTGCCTGATATCCCATAAGCTGACAGGATCACCAGGACCAAACCAACGCATCGTATGTTCCAAATGATATGCTGCCATTCTTATTTAAATAACTGTTTGCGGGCAATAGAAAACGATGATGCTAAATTATGCCAAAAGAATCACAGGTATGAGACCTCAGGGCAAGACCTGAACTCAAATTCCGCAGCAAGCTGCGGGGTATTATACCTTCCGCCTTTGGCGGGATTGTTCGACTAAGTTTTTTGCTGCACTTCGTTTGCAAAAAACAAGTCTCACGAATAAATGGCCAGACAATTACCTTAAAACCTGTTTCCTGCGGTTACCCTTGCTGTCAGCCCACTCCACAGATTCAACCTGGTCATCTACCATCAGGAATCTGCCTGATTGGGAAAGGAAGGAGCTCCCATAATAACATTCCTTCCGCTCTGTTCCACCCGATTTGCTATGTAAAATCGCAGTCTGGTCCAGCGGCGCAATAGGAATCATTTTAGGATTTCGCTTGAGCTCATAAATTTTCAGTGGCCCCCGGTTCTGACTGGCTGCAACTAAATATTTTCCACCTGCACCCCGCAGGCTGACCAATGCCTTGCCGTTCCCTGGAATAAAAATGCCACTTTGCAGGATGGGCAGCGGTGTGAAATTTCCCTTTCCGTCGCCCTTGAGCAAAAGGCCGTTCAATGCATCATATCGACCCGTAAATACTTCGGTACCAAAATCGTTGGTATTGACCAGGAGATCGAGGTTTCCATCCCCATCAAAATCTCCTGTTTCCATGCCATTGATGACTGACATTTGAGCCATGGCCGGTAAGGGCAAGACAGTAAATTTGCCGTTCCCGTCATTGCGGAAAAAGCTGGTCTTAAAATTATTTGCTTCCAGCGTCAGCACTCCGCTCCTTTCCTCCTTTGTGATCACCGTATTCATGTCTGCGTTGGCAAATGACTGGTAGGTTGGAAATTTTTTTCGCATGGCATTGACCTGCCTGATCAAATCATCCCTGGTTTCTGCAGGAAATTCTTTTTTCACACCATTCTGATCTGGAATATACAATGAAGTGATGAGGTCATAAATTCCGTTCTTATCAAAGTCCTTCGCATATGCCCTCACCGGGTAGGATTCATTCGCGCGGTAAAAAGAATTCTGGCCCAGGTTTCCGACGATATAATCCATGTCACCGTCATGATCAAAGTCCCCGGCGGCAATGCTATTCCACCAGCCGGTCTGGTTCTTGATTCCCGTGGCTGCCGTAATATTTTTGAAATTGCCTTTGTCATTCCTTAGAAATGTGACAGGCATCCATTCCCCTGCAAGCACGAGGTCAGTCCACCCGTCATTGTCAAAATCAGTCCAGATTCCATCGCAGATCATTCCTATATTAACCAAATCGCCGGCGACCGCCGCTGTAACATCTGTAAATTGGATATGCCCCCCTTTGGAATCGTTGCGGTAAATAAAACTGGATACCGGTTTCGGATAATTCCATGGATCTACCCTGCCGGAAACAAAAAGGTCAAGGTCACCGTCTCTGTCAAAATCTGCGGCGCGTACGCAGAATTTACTCGTGTGATTTACCGGCAGGGCGGAACTGTCGGGCACAAAATTGCCTTTGCCATTATTTACGTATAGCCCATCCTGGTAGACTGGCAGATTGTGCTCGTTCCCGAATCCGCCACGGGCAATATAGAGGTCAAGATCCCCATCTCCATCGGCATCGAAGAGGAGCAATCCAAGGTCATCCGCTTTTTTATTCCTGACCTGCTCATCTGTTTCCAGGGATTGCTGGATGAACCTGCCATTGGGCTGTTGAAGGAATATTTGTGCACTATGATATGCCGCCCCGCCACAGACCAGATCCTCCAGGCCATTTCCATCCACATCGCCCACCGCGAGGGCGGGGCCGTATTCAGAAAGTTTATGGGGCAATAATTTCTGAATATTAAAATCGATATAGTCACGCTGCTCATGCCTGAAATGAATATTGACTGAATCCGTAATCTCCCTGAAAAGGCTGGGCGCTTTGGCCGGATTCTTTGCAATGGAATAGTTTAAGCCTGCATCAGACTGTTTCATGTGCAGGACCGTGTCAGTTTTAATTTGTGTCAGTCTTTGCATTTTGCCATCAGGCCATTTTATGTCCACTGTATCGACAATACTATTTTTACCAAGGCCGAAATGGGCCTTGTTTTCGATCGTAGAGAGGTAACCCCTGAATGGAGTGTTTTCATACACCTGCATCTTGCCGTGATCGTAATGGATCTCAGCAATCGCGCCGAACCCATTTCTATTGTTGGCGCCTCCTTCAAAACTGATGGCCAGGTAGTGGCTGTTCTCCTTGTTCTTATCCCTTTGTGTATTCCGGTAGAGCATGGCGCTGTCATTGATATTGTTGATGATCAGGTCCAGCGCTCCGTCATTGTCAAGGTCCGCATAAACAGCACCGTTAGAAAAAGTGGGAACGGTAAGTCCCCAGCTCGTAGAAACATCTGTGAAACTCAAATTGCCATTGTTCCTGTAAGCGTAGTTGTGGCGTTTCACTACAGGGATCTGGTTGAGCAGCACTTTTTTGGTGACGAGGTTATAGGCATTGTTTCTGAATGCGATAAAGTCATGGTCTGTGACGTCCTTCGGAAACCCGTTGGTGATGAAAAGGTCGCGGAATCCATCATTGTCAAAGTCCACCAGGAGCGGAGTCCAGCTCCAGTCTGTTTCCGCCACACCAGCATAGAATCCGATATCGCTGAATATGGGGTCGCCGACAGAATCGTTTTGGGTTACCCTGGGTCCCTGGTTTAATTGAAGGGTATTGCGGACGTATTGGTAGTTAAATCCAAATAGATCATTGTTCTGATAAGTCAGGTAACTGCCGGAATTGAGCATCATTTTCTTCCTGTAATTGTCTTCGGGATTCATGTCTACCACAATAATATCCATCAGGCCATCATTATTGATATCATTGACGTCACTGCCCATGGAATTGGAAGAGCTGTGCTTCATGTAATCTGAGAGTTTATCAGTAAATGTGCCGTCATGGTTATTGATCCAGAGCAGGTCATTGGGCAGGTAATCATTGGTGACAAAAATATCTTTCCAGCCATCCTGGTTGATATCTGTAATCACGACGCTGTGACCATAACCTTCCACACCGACTCCCGCCTGCTTTGTCACATCAGTAAAAAAGGGATGTTTTAATGAATCATTCCAGTCGTTCCGGTACAATCTGCCCGAGCTGGGAAATGATCCATCCCGGCTGAGTTTGTGATAATAGTTGGAGGTATGAGGATCTATGACTTCATTTACGAGAAGGTACATGTCCAGATCTCCGTCATTGTCGTAGTCAAAGAAGGCCGCCATGGTGGAATGGCAGGTGTCTTTGAATCCATATTCTGCTGCCATCTCCTTAAAATGAGGAATCCCGTTTGCATCCAGCCCCTGGTTGATATATAGCAGGTTCTTTCGTTGATTCGGATCTTTCTTGATGGTAGCGCATACATAAAGATCCTGCCATCCATCGTTGTTTATGTCCACTACAGCGACACCACGGCACCATTTGCCTTCTCCATCCACGCCAGCATCTTTTGTAATGTCCTGGAAAGTGAAAGTTCCCTTTGTTCAGATAGAGTTTATTCGAGACCAGGTTGCCGGTAAAATAAATATCCTGGAGTCCGTCATTATTAAAATCTCCGATTCCTACACCACCGCCATTGTAGACATTGGAAACATCCAACACATTCACAGAATCCGTCTCAACGATCTGGTTATTGAAATGGATCCCGGAATGATCGGCGGTAATTGCCTCGAACAGAGAATTTTTCGAATGACAAGCGGAGAGTAATAAGGAAGAAAAAAATATCAAGAAAGGGATCCTTCCCATAGCTGATGGATTAGTAAAATAAGGGATTCAATCTACTGAAAAAAAAACAGACAGTTGTCAGCATTTTCGCAAGCGGATATAATATCACAGGTATGGTACTTCAGAGCAACCGCTGAACTAAAGTTCCGCAGTCCCGCCCCAGGCGGGATTCGACTAAGTTATTTGCAGCACTTCGTTAGCAAATAACAAGTCTCACAAATAAAAAGAGGTGGGTTTTAAAGCCACCTCTTTTATTTATTGCCAGAGCAAATCAATTAATAGTCAGAATTCTGCTGCAGCACTTGAGTACCGCCCTTGGTCGTCTTATCAATTTCAGACTGAGGAACCGGCAGATAGTTGTCCTTTGGCGCATCGAAACTTGCACCATTCATGGTGAAGTAGTTGCTGGCGCGTTCGTGGGCAGCATATGCATTCAGCTCAGCTGCAGCGGTGCCCCAACGTACCAGGTCAGCAAACCGATGACCTTCCATAGCCAGTTCTATCTTTCTTTCAAAATAGATAGCTGCCAGCTCCTTACCAGCAAAGGTTGCTGCAGTATACACGCCTACATTGTAATTGGCAACAGAACCCGGTACTTTGTTAGATGGATCCATAGCGCGTGCGCGAACCTTGTTAACATAGATCATGGCCTGTGCAGATGTACCACCACCCTTCATTTCAGCTTCTGCTGCAAGGAGCAGCACGTCAGAAAAACGCATCAGGTTGGTGTTGTTGGCAGTATATCCGCTCGTCCAGGATGTATTATCCGTCAAAACGCCCCCCTGGCTTTTATAGTAAACATTTTTCATTGGTGCATATGGTCCTGCACTTCCCTGGTCACGGATCCATGAAGTACCGGGCATGATACCCCAATCAAGATAAGGAATACCACGACGTCCTGCAGTCCAGTCACAACGGGGATCCAAAGGAGTCGTGTTGTCAGCAGTATATGCAGCTGCTTCTGCAATACCTTCATCATTCTTGAGGTCAGTATTATTAAAGCTGCCATCAAGGAATGGAATATATCCATTAGCTGCATCTGTCTTGAACGAATTCACAATACTATAGGAAGGCTGGAAGAATCCGCAGCAGCCTCCGGGTGATGTTGGTGAATATGGGAAATTCAGCACGTCGCCGGCATTGGCGTTGTTTGCACCGCCTCCATCGTTAACAGACATTTGTGCGGCGAAAACGCTTTCAGAACTGTTCTTTTTTGCCGGGTTGAAATTGTCAGCAAAGTGAGGGACAAGGGCGTAAGTTGTACCACCCGATGTTTTTCCAATGCCGTCACCGGCAGGGGTAATAATGGTATTAAACAATTGCCTGGCTTCGGCGAATTTTCCTTCAAACATATAAATCTTTGCCAGATAGCAAGCAGCAGCCCATTTATTAGCACGGCCAATCTGCGACTGTGTTAAAGGCAGATTCGTGATAAGCATAAAACATGTCTGCTTCCAGCATTGGCAGGATATCCACTCCGTTCGGCACATAATAGTTGCCTGCTGAATAAGTCACATTGTCGTCAATATAAGGAACCCATTTTGGTCCGAATGCCTTAATCAATTCGAAATGATAGTGCGCCCTGAGGAACAGTGCCTCTGATTTGATCTGAACAGTGTCTTCGGCTGTCAAATCTTTTGTCGTAGTCAAATCAATGCGCATTACGCGGATAGCTTCATTCGCGCGCTGAACACCGTCGAATCGAGCCTGCCAAAGATCTACAAGGTAGTTATTGGCTGCATTGGCATTCCAGGTTTCAATCGGAGTGATCAGGTTCTGGTCACCAGGGTCAGAACCCTTGTGGGCATCCCCTGCATTTGTAGAACCATAGACCCAATTACTGGAAGCGGTAGCCCAGGGACCATTTCCCTGTCCTGCTCCGCCCTGGCCATCTAACATTGAATATGCTCCAATCAATAAGGCTTCCACACCAGGCTTAGTTGCCAGGGTAGACGGGCTGAGTGCTCCTGCCGCAGGTACTTCCAAAAAGGATTTAGCGCAGGCAAGCAATAGCACCGTCCCTGTTACCACAATCGGTACTATAATTTTATATTTATTTCTTTTCATAATGTTTTTTTTTCGCTTTAGTTTAGAATGTAAGGCTAACTCCTACCAAGTACGTTTTTGAAGGAGGATAGTTGCCATAGTCAATACCAAAAGACTGAGAAGCCGGTACACCGGTGCCATTCGCCTGACTCTGAACTTCAGGATCAAGACCAGTATAATTAGTAATTGTAAACAGATTGGCTGCCTGCACATAGAAGCGTGCGCGTTCCAAACCTACATGCTTCAACATGGAGGCTGGGAAATTATAACCGATCTGCATTTGCTTACATCTAAAATAGGAGCCATCTTCCATGAAATAATCATTGAGAACGCCATTGGTGCTGAAATAAGAAGCGTTTTCAACAATCGGAATATTTGTATTCGTCCTGTTAGGCAACCAGGAATTGGTAAGAAGATTAGCATTCTTTGCATTCTGGAACTGTGGATAGAAGGCCTGGAAATAACTCATGTAATTGAATATATCATTGCCTGCTGATCCATAAAATACTGCAGAGAAATCAAATTCTTTCCAGCTTGCTCCCAGATTAATTCCATAAGTAAAATCCGGATTAGGATTACCATAGAATATTCTGTCCTGGTCGTTGATCTTTCCATCCTTATTTGCATCAAGGTATTTGAAACGGCCCGGAGCAGCATCCTGCTCTACTGGAGATTTTGCAATATCAGCTGCATCCTGGAAAATGCCTACGATCTTGTATCCAAAGAAAGATCCCACAGGATGTCCTTCCTGTTCTCTGACCATTGGACCTGTATTGTGTGTATTTGCCACATCAAAAAAGCCCGCTGCACCAGGTATGCTGAGAATGGTGCTCTTGTAGGCTCCGATATTGGCACCAATATTGAAGTTCACGTCCCGTGAAATCCGGGTGTGATAGTTAATGGAGATGTCAAAACCGGTATTCTCCATATCTCCGATATTAACCTGCGGTGCAGTGCCACCACCCACAACGGAAGGAGGCTGATCCTGGAACAAAAGGCCATCAATTGATTTTTTGTACCAGTCAAAAGAGAGGTCTATATGGTTGTTTATAATCGTTGCGTCCATACCGATATCGAGGATCTTATCTTTTTCCCAGCCGGTATTAAGGTTACCAAAATTGGATGGATAGAAGCCCAAAGCGATAGATCCACTGCTTACACCAGCAATATCATAATATCCTGTTCCCTGGGTACCATTGTATAGGTTGTACTGGTTATTGATCCCCACATTGGAAATTGAACCGAGTATTCCGTAACTACCACGGATTTTCAGGTTATTGAGGAAGGTTGCTGACTTCATGAATTCTTCAGATGTAACCACCCAGCCCACTGAAACGGAGCCGAAGTTGCCATACTTGCTATTCGCTCCGAAAACGGAGGCACCGTCATTACGGAAATTCACACCCAGCAAATACCTGTCATTGAAAGAATAATCCAATTTTGCGAGGAAGGATGCAATACGGATGCTGCTGTATTGGCTATAGTTTTGGATGCCAGAACCACCCGTATTCAAATTCACATAGTTTGGATCGTCGGAGAAATAGACGATACGGCTACCGTTCATATAGCGGCTTCTGGTCTGGAATGATTCGTAACCAACCAATACTTTCAAATTGTGCTTTTCAGAGAAGATATTGCTATACTGCAAAGTATTTGTCCAGTTCCAGGTGCTGTTGTATCCGGCATTTTCGTTGTATCCGTTAGAAGTACTATTTTCTGCGTTTTCATAGGTATGAAAACTGTGGCCATAGTAATAGTAGTTATCAAAATTACCCCCAAACAAGGTCTTGACAGTAAAATGTTTAAGGAAATCTACTTCCGCGAATACATCGCCTGTCACCTGCCAGTCATAGTCATTGCTGTAAGGTGCACGCACTCTCTGTGCTACAGGGCTTCCTGAATTACCTAACTGGCTGCCGGCCGTTCCTCCAAATCCTCCGCCAATATCATAAGTTGGAATGATTGGCTGCATCCACGCAGTATTCGTTACTTCATTACCTTCCGTATTATTAGTGATTCTAGGATTCTGTTTGAAGAGGACATATGCATTCTCACCGATCCTGACATTATTCTTTACATTAAATAAGGTGTTGATCCTGGTCGAATAACGCTTCAGGTAAGTATTCAACATGGTACCCTGCTGGTTAAAATAATTCACCGAGAAGAGATATGTAGACCTGTCGCTACCGCCACTTGCGGTAACTGTATGGCTCTGAATCGGAGCAGCACTGAAGATTGCATGGAACCAGTCGGTACCTGCACCTTTGACTGCGGGAACGATCAGATAAATGGGTCCCTTATTATAGTCATTATTATACAACGCCGGATCCGCAGAAGCTGGTGAACCGGAAACTCCAGACAATGCACCGACTTTAATATAGTCAGGCATGACAGGGGTTTTTCCAGTACCATATTGGGCCGAAGTAATATTGCCATTTGAATCAACAGCATTTGAATTCTGCGCGGCAAGGAAAAACAACTGGGCCATCTGGTCGGCACTGGCTTTGTGCCAAACATTGCCGGTTGCCGGTTGCTGGGTTCCGTAATAGCCATCATATGTGATTGACGCTTTCCCCCTTCCCCTTTTTGTTGTAATGACGATTACACCGGCAGAGCCCCTTGTTCCATAAATGGAAGACTGGGCATCTTTCAGTACCTGCACTGATTCGATATCCTGTGCTGACAGATCGTGTAAGAGTGTAAGATCACCGGGAGCGGACTGAACACCGTCGACGACAATCAGTGGTGCAACGTTACCCAGAGAAGTAATACCACGAATGAACACATCACTGTATGTACCGGGGTTTCCCGAAGTGATGATGTTTACGCCCGCAGCCTGTCCCTGGAGCATTTGTTCCATTGTAGCTGCAGGGACACTTTTCATATCCTTGACATTTACAACAGAAATGGCACCCGTTATTTCTTTTTTCTTCTGGGCAGTATAACCCGTTACTACGACATCATTCAATGAAGTAGCAGAAAGAGATAGGACAACGTCGCCAATGCTGGTCCTGCCAGAAACAGGAACCTGCAAGGCTTCAAAGCCCACAACAGTAATAACTAAAACTCCAATGTCCTTGGAAGAAGTGATGGTGAATGCACCATCAGCCCCGGTTTGCGTGGCAACCTTTGTGCCTTTTACCTGTACCGTAGCTCCCGCAACCGGCTGTTTGTCAGCGTTGCTGGTTACTCTACCGGTAACTGTTTTTTGAGCTAACAGGCTGGTGCTGACCAATAATAGCAAGACAGCACAGCAGCAGGCAAGTGCGTTAGTTTTGAATGGCATAAGCAGGATAGTTGTTTAAAAATGATGATTAAAAACTAAATAATGAGCTAATTTACAATTATGCTGAAATAAAAATAATATTTTTTTAACAATTTCTTGCGCCATTAACTAAAAAATTAATGTGTATCTAGCACACATTGATTGTAAATAAAAAAATTTGCATTTTTTGAAAGTACCTGAAGTCCGCGCGACCCGGCCCTGGCAATTTGTACGAAAGTTGGCTTGAAAAGAAAAGAAATGGGCAGGAACTTGCCCAAAGCCGGGTAGCATATCAAAAATCGGAGTTATAATGCGCCCTTATCCGAAGATAGTTCTCCGATCCGGCCGAAGCAGATCAGCCACACAGTAATATCGCCCGCTCCGCCTTTACAAACCCGGCCAGGGCATTTTCACATTTTCAATATAACTGTCTTGTATATCCTCGCCCCGCTGGCGCTGACACCTGCAATAGTGATCGTGTAATCAGTTGTCAAGTCGCCCGTATAAAATGAAACTTTATTTGTTCCCTGGTTGTCGGTTACCAGACTGCCATTCCAATATAAGGTCGTCCTGTTATCGCTTATCGAATTATCAGAAACCTTACTGTAATCCCTATCCGTAAATGGGCTGGGCATGAGGTATCCTTCGATCCTGTATTTCTTGTTCACCTGGATGTCCTGCGGCTGATATGGTGCTGAAGTGCTCGTAATGTCAATGACCCCGTGGCCTCCCCTGACTCCGAATTCAGCTGACTCGGCCCCGGTCAGTACTCTGATGGATTCTATCTGGCGTACATTCAGTGTCTTCAGAAAAGCAAGCACGGGACTACTGCCCTCGATTTCGCCGCTTTGTGACAAGTTCACGATGGAACCATCCATCATTACCAAAGGCTCGTCCGTTGCAGAAGGGTTAAAAGCAACCACGCCCCCCAAAGTGAGGTGCCCATTGCTTAAATGAATGCCTTGGACAGTAAGAATGATATCTGCGACATTCTGGGTGCCAGAAGCAAGCATCTCTTTTTGCGTGAGAATATTGGTTTTCCCTGCTTTGGCCGGAGGCTTCTTATATGTTGTGCTCACTGTGACTGCAGGAAGCATGCCATGGGCCCTGGCGAAAAGCGTGTCGAACTGGAATTTCAAAATTTTATCCTGGTAATATGGCCAGGCTGACATCCATGGAATTTTCTTTGAATTTGGTGTGACCAGTGCAGGAAAATGTTTTGGATTGGCACGAATGATATATTCCTGATCAATTCCTATCAGGGGTTTGACTTTGAATTCAACTTCCAGGCTGTCATTGAATTCGGGTACACTAAAATTGAAACTCCCATTCATTTCAGTTGTGTCCTGCAGAACTAAAAATTTCTTACCCAAAGAAATCATCGAAATCTGGTAATTCCAAAGACCTTTCCCTTTTCTGTTCAGCATGATGCCATCGAATTGAAATGGATCGAATATGATTGGGCGATCATCCGACAAATCAGCCTGCATGCCACCAATAATGTTTTCTTTCGCGCGCCCGGTCAGAAGAAAAAGATCCAGATCCTGTGTGGAGTCTTTGAAAGTAGTATCCTGAAAAAAAAGTGAACCATTGTCAGTCATACGGCTATCTGTAACCGAAACTGTGTAAGCAGCAAGGACGGGCTTGCCGTCCGGATCCCTGATCTGTATGTCCAGGTCTACTTTTTCACGGGGTCCATATCGGTCTTTTGCAGTCTTCACAAAAACTTCAGGCTTTTGCCGGGTGAGATAAACATCGCGTTCACTCAGCATGAGTCCCTGCTCGTTAAACAAAAGCAATTTTGAAATGCCGGCTGGGAAAGAATTGACCGGAAGAAAGGCCTCATACATACCCTGACCCACAGAAGCAAAACAGACACTGTCTTTATTGATGCCGATCAGGTAGGTTGTGAATTTGGGGTTGGCCAAAGAATCTTCAAGCAACACTTTTATTTTAAGTGACTGGGGGGTCTGCTCCGTAACAGAAATTTGCGCCCCAAAGGGATTTACCATCGGCATGATGCCAATAGAATCATATCGGCTTCCGTTCTTAATGAAAATATCGTATTTGCCGCGGGCTGTGGGATTGTAGCGGAACTTTACCAGACCAGAACTATTCGTCACAAAACGGACAAGGATTTTATTCATTCTATCTTTGATCATGCCTGAATCAGCAAATGCATGACCATTTATATCTTCCAATTTTAGTCCCACCAAATTATCCTCTCCGGCCATAAGATGGCTGCCTTCCGGGTAAATGTGGACTACCCATTTTCCCGCAATCATTGTGTTGGCCTGGTCCATCTTTTCAGGGGGAGGTTCATTTCTTGCTGATACCTGAGAATTGATGAGCACCAGCGGACGCACAGCCATATTTGAAGTCTGTTTCCCCACATTAAATTTTGTATACACACGCAACCAGTAAATTCCCGTGGCGATGGTGTCCGGAAGGGCAATAGCACCTCCGCTTTCGCTATGGGCAGCATGCTGGAATGACTGGGAAACAGGTTGATCATTTTGGTCCACAATATCAATCCAAAGCGTCCCGCTTGTTGCAAGCAGTTTGTCGCTCACAGAATCAAGGATAAAGACTTTGAACCAGACCTTCTCCGTCACAGCATAAACTGTCTTGTCGGTCTGTACGAATATTTTTTCTCCTGATCCGGCGCGGATATTTTTTACAAGATCAATCGCAACGGCTTCTACACCGCGTGGATTCCCCGTTTGCGCCTGCAAGGAAATGGACGAAAATAGGATGATTAAAATAGTAGACCATTTTTTAAAGGCAGGATTCACTTTAGCAAAGTTTTCGTTTAAGTTTAAAACTAACATTAAAGAAAGTATTGGTCATTGCGATGAGACCAATTACCCAAATTACGCGATGAAACTCGCTAAATTTTAATAATTGCTCCCAGGGTGCAATCCGTATCAGACGCTTTCCTCCAGGACTCAATTATACATCGTTGAATATTTTCCGGTTCTCATCCGAGGAAGAGCCGCAAATGCGCAGAAGGGCTCCGGACCGGCCGGATCTATCTATGATTGGGAAAGCCTTCTTTTTTTTCCTGCCTCTTCTGTATAGCATATTACTTAGGCACTAAAAAAAGAACCTCCCCGGAAAGTATCCGGGGAAGGATCCAAAAATTTTTCAGCACTTGAAACTAAGTCGCCCAGGCCTTGTCTCCTTTTTTGTAAGGTATGCAGCCTTCATATTTGCCCGGCACTGCTTTATAACGGAGAGCCTTAGTTGCTCCTATTTCTGAAGTGAAGTAACCCCACAAAGTCAGTTCCTTCATCGCCCTGAAATAATGTGGAGGATCTTCTGGTTTTTTCTTCGTGGTATACTCCTTCTGCTCCTTGTCTAATTCAACCAGCAATGCATGTCTCTGCTCAGGTGTGCTTTCAAGAAAACCTTTTCCATTTTTTTGTTTGCTTGCATCCTCCAGTTTCTTCATTCCGTCAATAAACACCTGTTGGTCTTTGGGTTCATAACAGTCCCTGACAATGGTGTGCATGAATTCTCCGATCTTGGTTGCCTTGGCACCAGGCGAGCCAGCTGTGGTCGGGATGATTGTTTCCCCTACTTCATCGAGGAATGCGAGATCTTCTGTGGAAAAATCGAGACCAGCGGCCCCTACATTTTTATCGGCATTTGTACAACCCGACAGAAATGCTTCGGCTCCAATGATGGTGCCACCCAAAAGGAGCGCCACACTGGACAATGCTTCTCTTCTGTTCATACTGTGTTTGTTTATGGTTTGAAATTAATGTTTCTTTTGCTAACTAATTAATTTAATATTTCAAGCGGTTCAATTTCTATTTCATCATTCCCGATCTAAATGGAAGCTATGCAATTTGCATTTGAACCACGGCTATGCAAAGCCCATTACAAATTCCCTTTCTTCAATTCTTCCACAGCATGGTTAGCTGCCCGCGCAGTTAAGGCCATATAAAATATTGAAGGGCTTTGATTGGCAGTGCTCGTCATGCAGGCACCATCCGTCACAAAAACATTTGAACAATGATGAAGCTGGTTCCATTTGTTCAAGAGGGAATTTCCAGGATCCTTACCCATCCTGCAGCCACCCATTTCATGAATATCCCTGCCCGGAGCCCAATGGTTATCATGCTGTTTTATTTTTTTGACACCGGCTCCGTCCAACATTTCTGAACTCTGCTCCAGAAAATCCTTCAGCATGCGTTCATCATTTTCATCGTAGCGCACATCCATCACGAGTTGGGGGATACCCCAGGCGTCCCTTTGGTCTTTGCTCAGGCTAACCTGGCAAATTTCTTTAGGAACCGTTTCGCCCTGGATATACATGTACACCTGCCAGCCGCCAGGCTCGCACATGGCCTCTTTGTATTCGGCGCCAATCTGATCAGTAAGTTGATTGCCTGCTCCCCTTTCTCTCCATGCGCCCATGAAAGCCATGTACCCACCCACAAAATCCGCTTCCTGCTTGTGGAGATTTCTGAAATTAGCCATCATGCATTCTGCAGTTCTTCTTCCATAATAATATTTATCCTCAAATCCTTCCACCTCTCCGCGAACGGATCCGCGGTAATTTTGAAAGCAGACATATTTCCCCAGCAATCCATTGTCATTGCCCAATCCCCTTGGAAAACGACCGGAGGTTGAATTCAAAAGCACAAGATTTGAATTCAATGCAGACGCATTCAGAAAAATGATCCTCGAATAATAATCAATAGACTCTTTGGTATTTGCATCTATAATGCGCACTCCGATGGCCCGCTTTTTTTTCTCATCATATATAATAGAATGAACAACGGAAAATGGTCTGATGGTGAGGTTGCCTGTTTTTTGGGCCCAGGGCAGGGTGGATGAAACGGAGCTGAAATATCCGCCAAATGGACATCCGCGCATGCAGAGGTCCCTGGCCTGGCAGCGTCCCCTCCCCTGCTCCAGATGGATTGCGGTAGGTTTTGTAAGTTGGGCCCAGCGCCCCTGGATCATGAATCGGTCCTTATGGCTTGACCTGATCTTTCCCTGCAAATGTTCTTCCACGCAATTGAAATCAAATGGCGGCATATATTCTCCATCGGGCATGGATTCCAAACCGTCGCGGTTGCCACAGATTCCGGCAAAACGCTCCACATGCGAATACCAAGGTGCCACCTCATCATAAGTGATGGGCCATTCAATCCCATATCCGAATTTCGCAGGATTCGTAAATTCAAAATGACTCCAACGGGGACAGGCACGGCCCCAGATCAGAGACTTTCCTCCCACCTGATATCCCCGGATCCATTCAAAAGGTTTTTCCTGCACATAAGGATGATCGTTATCCCGGATAAAAAACTGTTTGGTGCTGTCGTCGAAACCTGCGGCTTCAGTAATCAAAGGGTTTTCCTTCCTGAATTTATAGGTCAGGTCCAGGCGGTCTGGAAATTCCCATGGACTCATACTAGCCGTCGGATAATCTTTGATATGTACGACATTTCTACCTCTCTCCAAAACAAGTGTTCTTATGCCTTTTTCACATAATTCTTTGGCTGCCCAGCCACCACTGATGCCCGAACCAATGACGATGGCATCATAGGTATTTTGCTTTTGCGCCTTTCCATTAATATGTAGACTATCCCCTGGCATATTTTATTAAATTCATTTGTTCAATTCTTAAAACCGAAATACTTCCAAATTCATTTTTTTTAGCGCGCGCGTCTTTTGTCTATGGCCAGCCATCAGATATTTCCTTTCTTCAATTCCTTCACTGCATAATCAGCGGCCCTCGCCGTCAGCGCCATATAAGTGATCGAAGGATTCTGATTTGCAGAAGAGCTCATGCAGGATCCATCTGTAACAAAAACATTTTTCACTTCATGCAATTGGTTCCATTCATTCAGGACGGATTTTTTCGGGTCCTTGCCCATCCTCGCTGTGCCCATTTCGTGAATACATAGACCGGGATTGGCATTGGCGTCATCAAAAGTGTAAATATTCTTTATGCCTGCTCTTTCAAGCATCTCCGCCGCACTGTTCATCATGTCTTTTCGCATGGCTTTTTCATTGTTACGCCATACGCAATCAATATCGAGTATGGGCAGGCCCCATTTGTCCTTCTGTGTCTTGCTCAAGGTCACCCGATTGTCCGGATGCGGCAGATGTTCTCCCCAGCCTCCCAGCCACATGGTCCAGTCACCGGGCTCTTCGGAAGCTTCCTTCAATGCTTCTCCTATTCCTTCCACTCCGGTTGCCCGACCACGGGAAGCGCCTCCCTGGTATCCATATCCGCGCAGAAAATCCTTTTGCTTTGTTTTATCATTGATATTACGGAATCTTGGAACATAGATTCCGTTGGGCCTTCGGCCATAAGTGTAACTATCCCTGAATCCTTCGTAGCTGCCGCCTGCACCGACATGGTAATGGTGATCCATCAGGTTCCTGCCGAGTTGATCACTTTGATTTCCCATGCCATTCGGGAATGCACCTGAAACGGAATGAAGGAGAATGGCCGTCGATCCCAGCGTCGACGCATTTAGAAAGATGATCCTGGCAAAAAATTCTTCTGTTTTCAATGTCAGTTCATCAATGATCCTCACTCCCCTGGCCTTACCGGATTCTTTATCATAAAGGATTTCCGCAACGACAGCATGCGGTCTCAGCTCCAGCTTTCCTGTACGCCTTGCTGCCGGAATGGTTGCCGAATTACTACTGAAATAACCGCCAAAGGGGCAGCCCCGGCTGCAGAGGTTGCGGTACTGACAGGGACCCCTGTCCGTAAATCCCCTTGACAGGTTGGCTACGCGACCAATGATCATCCTTCGTTCGGGAAAATGCTGAACAATGCTTTCCGCCATGTGTTTTTCGAGGCAATTCATTTCCATTGGAGGAAGAAATTCTCCGTCAGGCAATTGAGGCAGGTTCTCTTTGGAACCGCTGATGCCTACAAATTTCTCTACATAACTATACCAGGGTGCGATATCACGGTAACGTATAGGCCAATCCACGCCATGGCCATCCAATAGATTCGCCTCGAAATCGAGATCACTCCAGCGATAGCACTGTCTTCCCCATAGCAAGGAACGTCCGCCCACCTGGTATCCGCGGATCCAGTCGAATGGACTTACCTGATTGTATGGATTTTCCTTGTCGTTGACATAAAAATGGCTGTTGGCTTCTTCACAAAAACCACGGATCTGGATAAACTGATTCTCCCGCATTTCATCGGTAATATGGTTCCTATGCGCTATCTCCCAGGGAGCTTTGGTGGCCGTTGGATAGTCTTTGACATGTTCTACATTCCGTCCTCTTTCAAGCACGATGGTTCGCAGTCCTTTTTCGCAAAGTTCCTTGGCGGCCCAACCCCCGCTGATCCCCGATCCGATCACGATGGCATCGTAGGTGTTTTGTTTTACAGATTTGGTATTTATATTCAGTGAATCGCCTGGCATGTATGCTATAGTTTACAGTTGGCAGTTTGACAGTTGGCAGTTGACGGTTGATCTCGGCCTTTCGTCATAAGTTCCCTTTCTTCAATTCTTCTACGGCATGATTCGCTGCCCGGGCCGTAATCGCCATATAGAAAATGGTCGGACTTTGATTTCCGGTCGTTGTCATGCATGCTCCGTCTGTAACAAAGACATTATTACAATGGTGCAACTGATTCCATTTATTTAACATGGATGTTTTAGGATCCTTGCCCATCCGGCAACCACCCATTTCATGAATGTCGAGCCCGGGCGCCTGCTTCGTATCGTGGGGATGGAGATCTTTCACACCAGCAACATCCAGCATCTCGGCACTTTGCGTCAGAAAATCTTTCAGGAGTCTTTCATCATTGTCATCATAGCCAATGGATGTAACCAGTTGGGGAATGCCCCAGGGATCTTTCTGATCAGGACTCAGTTTAAGATGATTGCTTTCTTTTGGAATGGTTTCTCCCTGAATATACATTCCGGCACGCCAGACACCAGGCTCTGTTATCTCTTCTTTAAACCCTGCGCCGATCCCTTCCAATGAATGGTTATGATAGGCAGCCGAGCGACCAGAATAAACAAACGTAAGGTAGCCTCCAATAAAATCTGTGTCCTGTTTATGCAGGTTCCTGTAATTGGCAATGATCGGGCTTGTGGGATTTCGGCCAAAAAAATAATCATTTTCATATCCTTCCACAATGCCACTTACTGATCCCCGGTAGTTATGGAAGGCCATATATTTTCCGAGGATGCCACTGTCATTTCCAAGTCCATTAGGAAACCGCGAAGAGGTGGAATTCAGCAACACGAGATTGCTGTTCAGGCAGGCAGCATTCACAAAAATGATCTTTGCAAAAAATTCTGTGGCTTCCTTGGTGTTGGAGTCAATGACCCGCACTCCAATGGCCCGGCCTTTTTTTTCATCGTAGATGATGGAATGCACAACAGAAAAAGGCCTGATGGTGAGATTTCCGGTTTTCATGGCCCAGGGCAGCGTGGAAGAAACGGAACTAAAATAACCGCCATAAGGACAGCCTCTGGTGCATAGATCACGGGCCTGGCATTTACCCCTGCCCTGTTTCAAATGAATTTCTTTCGGTTCTGTCAGGTGTGCCCATCTGGCATGTACCATGAAACGGTCTTTATAATGCGCGCCCAATCTTTTTTGCATATCCTTTTCCACGCATGTCATTTCAAAGGGTGGAAGATAATCGCCATCCGGCAATGCCTCCAGGCCGTCCCTGCTTCCACAGATCCCTGCAAATTGTTCCACATGCGAATACCAGGGCGCGATATCTGCATAGCCAATCGGCCATTCCACCGCATATCCATAACGTTTAGGAGCGGTGAATTCAAATTCGCTCCAGCGCTGGCATGCGCGCCCCCACATGATTGACTTGCCGCCAACATGATAACCGCGAATCCAGTCAAAGGGCTTTTCCTGAACGTAAGGATGCTCCTGGTCTTTGAGAAACAAGTGTTCCGTGTCTTCCCCATATGCATAGCATCGGCTAATGATGGGATTGGCTTTTGTAATTTGCTCAGGCAATCGTCCGCGGTGAGGAAAATCCCATGGATTTTTCGTCGCGGTTGTATAGTCCTTCGGATGTTCAATATTTCTTCCCCTCTCCAGAACAAGCGTTTTGATCCCATGATCACAAAGTTCTTTGGCTGCCCAGCCACCACTGATCCCAGAACCGATCACGATGGCATCATAACTGTGCTGGGCCACGCCCTTGGTATTTACATTTACTGAATCCCCTGGCATATGAATTCATTATAGTGAAAAAATATTTTTTCTCATCCGATTTTACAGGTTCATTTATGCCCTGCATTACCAAAATCAGATATTTCCTTTTTTCATTTCATCGACTGCATAATTCGCTGCCCTTGCCGTCAGAGCCATATAGGTCAGCGAAGGATTCTGGCAGGCGGAAGAAGCCATGCAGCCACCATCTGTCAGAAAAACGTTTTGTGCGTCCCAAACCTGGTTGTGCCCATTGAGCACAGAGGTCTTTGGATCTTTTCCCATCCTGGCTGTTCCCATTTCATGGATCCCGTCTCCGATCTCATGTCCGGCATCCCAGGTCTTTATATTCATTACCCCTGCCGCTTCAAACATGGCTTTTGCTTCGATCACGATGTCTTTGCGCATAGCCAACTCGTTTTCTTTCAACTCTGCATCCATGGCCAACACGGGCAGTCCCCAGCGGTCTTTCTTATTTTTATCGAGTGAAATTTTATTCTCGTGATTAGGTAAGAGTTCACCGAATCCCGTCATCCCGATGGCCCATTGGCCAGGCTCAGTCAGGGATTCTTTGAACGCTGCACCCACACCCAATTCTGCCACGCTGCGGCTCCAGCCTTCACGGCTTGCTGACCCCTGGTATCCAAAGCCCCGCAGGTAATTTCTTTTGTCTCCAAACAGGTTAGCAAATCGTACGATATAAAATCCGTTGGGACGGCGTCCGAAATAATATTTGTCTTCATAACCTTCAACAACACCCGAAGCTCCGAGGTTATAGTGGTGATCCATTACATTATGACCCAGTTCACCACTGGAACTGCCCAGTCCCCCGGGCCAGATATCTGTCGCAGAATTCATCAGGACCCAGGTACTATTCAATGCAGAGGCATTCAGGAAAACAATTTTTGAAAAGAAATGATAGGTTTTGTTCGTTTCCGCGTCAAGGACTTCCACTCCGGTTGCTTTGCGTTTATCCTTATCATAGAGGATGCGAGTAACAATGCTCCAAGGCCTGACAGTCAGGCGACCGGTTTTCATTGCCGCAGGCAGAGTGGAAGATTGGGTGCTGAAATAGCCTCCGAATGGACAACCTTCCCAGCAGCGATTCCGGAACTGGCACTGGGTCCTTCCTTCAATGGGTGCTGTTAGGTTGGCAGATCTTCCGATGATCAGGTGGCGCTGGTTTTTATAATAAGCTTTTAGTCTGTCTGAAACATCTTTCTCCACACAGGTGAGGTCCATGGGTGGAAGAAATTGTCCATCGGGCAATTGTGGCAATGCTTCTTTGGAGCCATTCACTCCAATAAATTTTTCCACATAATCGTACCAGGAAGATATATCACGGTAACGTATAGGCCAGTCAATAGCGATGCCATCCTTTGCATTTGCCTCGAAGTCGAAATCACTCCAGCGATAACTCTGCCGCCCCCACAAAATCGAGCGGCCCCCCAACTGGTATGAACGCCACCATTTGAATGGCTTAATTTCTGTGTATGGGGCATCCACGTCATTGGCCCAATAATCCATGATGGATTCCTGCTTGCCCCAGGTCCTCCCGATAATCGGATGTTGCTCCAGCTGGAGCCTGGTCGGTTTGCCCCGATGCTCGAAGTCCCAGGGATCCTTATGCGCAGATTGGTAATCTTTGATATGTTCGAAATTGCGTCCCCGTTCAAGCATCAGGACCTTTAATCCTTTTTCGGTGAGTTCTTTTGCGGCCCAGCCTCCACTGATGCCAGAACCGACAACGATCGCGTCATATGTATTCTGTGCATTTGCTTTGATGTTTGCCTGCAAGGTATCTCCTGGCATATAACTTATTTAGATTTTCAAAAAAAATTCCAGTCGGAACTTCAATCAAGCGAATTCAAAAATCTCCGCCAGGATCTGTTGTTTATATATTTCCTTTTTTCAATTCTTCTACTGCGTGGTTGGCGGCCCTTGCCGTAATGGCCATAAAAGTGAGGGAAGGGTTCTGTGTACTCGTGGATACCATGCAGGCTCCATCCGTTACAAACACATTCTGGCAATTGTGAAATTGGTTCCATTTGTTCAATAAGGAGGTCTTAGGATCCTTTCCCATTCTGCATCCACCCATTTCATGGATATCCAGGCCAGGCGCCTGTTTGCTGTCGTGCTGGCTGGATGTCTTTACAACCTGCTTTTTCCAGCATCTCGGATGTTTGAATCAGAAAATCCTTGAGTAATTTTTCATCGTTCTCTTCATATCCGACCGAAGTGATCAGCTGCGGAATCCCCCAGGCATCCTTCTTATCGGTACTCAAACGGACATGATTACTTTCTACCGGGATTGTTTCGCCCTGCAACATGGCGGAAACATACCAGGAACCGGGTTCGCAGATTGCCTCTTTAAATTCCGCGCCCAGTTGATCATGGCCTTCGGGAACAGTCCCATTGGCACGGCCCGCGCTGTAGTGCATGGTATAACCCCGCAGAAAATCTGTTTCCTGCTTATAAACATTCCTGAAATTTGGCATCATGGCCTGAGTAGGCCGGCGGCCATAATAGTAACGGTCACCCGGTCCATCGAAACTTGCTGACACGGTCCCCCGATAATTATGAAAACAAATGTATTTGCCAAGCAAGCCATGGTCATTGCCAAAGCCGTTTGGAAAGCGATTGGAGGTAGAGTTCAATAAAACCAGGTTTGAATTGAGGCATGCTGCATTTACAAATATGATCCTCGCATAGTATTCAGTCACCTCTTTCGAATGGGCATCCACTACGCGGACACCCGTTGCTTTGCTTTTCTGATCATCATATATCAGCGAATGCGCAACGGCATTGGTCAGCAGGCTAAGGTTGCCCGTTTTAGCAGCCCAGGGAATGGTGGTTGAATTTGAGCTGAAATATCCACCGAAGGGGCAGCCGCGTTCACAAAGACTTCTGGCCTGGCATTGGCCGCGGCCCTGCGCAATATGAATTGGTTTGGGTTTGGTAAGGTTTGCACAGCGACCGACAATGGCGTAGCGCTGTGCATATCCGGAATTGATTTTCTCCTGGATTTCTTTTTCCACGCAATTCAACTCCCATGGCGGCAGGAATTCTCCATCGGGCAGGGTTTCCAGATGATCGAAGTTGCCGCTGATGCCAGCAAATAATTCAACATGTGAATACCAGGGAGCCAATTCCTCATAGGTGAAGGGCCATTCCACTGCAAAGCCGTCCCTGGCCGGGACCCATGAAATCAAATTTGCTCCAACGTTGGGTTTGCCGGGCCCAGAGCAGGGATTTCCCTCCAACCTGGTAACCCCGGATCCAATCAAATGGCTTCTCCTGCACGTAAGGATGATCGTTATCCTTTACAAAAAAATGTTCTGTAGATTCATTGAATGCGTAGCAACGGTCCACAATGGGATTGACACTGGCAACAGAGGCTGGCAATCGTTCACGGTGAGGAAAATCCCAGGGATTTTTTGTGGCCGTGGGATAGTCTTTGAGATGAACCACATCCCGGCCTCTTTCTATGACCAATGTTTTCAGTCCATGTTCGCAGAGCTCTTTGGCTGCCCATCCGCCACTGATTCCGGAGCCGATCACGATGGCATCATAGGTATTCTTCTTTACCGCTTTTCCCTGAATACTTAATGAATCTCCGGGCATTTAATAATTAGTTGACAGTTGATTGTTGGCAGATGACAGAAAAATGTTGATTGCCTTTTTCAGGTCCAATCCTTACATTGTTGGAATCATGAAATTTCTGATTCAGATACGATTCATTTAATTATTCTTCGCCATTTCCTGTTTCAACGCTCCATCGAAAAAGAGTGGTATTCGGAAAATTGCGCACTATCAAAGGTTTCCTTTTTTCAACTCGCTAACCGCATGGTCGGCTGCACGCGCGGTAAATGCCATATAGGTGAGAGAAGGATTCTGACAGGCTGCCGAAACCATAAATGCTCCGTCCGTCACGAATACATTTGGAGCATCCCAAACCTGGTTCCATTTGTTCAGCACAGAAGTTTTAGGATCCTTACCCATACGGCAGTGCCCATTTCATGAATTCCACGGCCAAGATATGGATCACTGTCACCTTCCTGTATATACTTTGCACCCACTGCTTCCATCATTTCTTTGGCATCACTGAGCATCTCCTTGCGCATTTTCAACTCATTTTCCTTTAGTTCGCAATCGAAGGACAAAACATTCAGTCCCCATTTGTCTTTTTTGGTTTTGTCCAGCGTTATTTTGTTTTCATGATATGGCAGGGTCTCTCCGAAACCACCGACACCGACAGTCCATACGCCCGGCTCCGTCAAAGCTTCCTTGAATTTTTCACCAATACTATATTCAGCAACATCATGACTCCAACCCTGCCTGCCGGCGCCGCCCTGGTAACCAAATCCACGAAGGTAGTCCCGTTTGTCGCCGAAGAAATTGCGATATCGCGGAATATAAATACCATTGGCCCTGCGGCCGTAATAATATTTATCGTCATAACCTTCCACCATACCGCCTGCATACACACCCAAATGGTGATCCATCACATTATGTCCAAGTTCGCCACTGCTGCTTCCCAATCCATCGGGCCAGATATCGGTTGCAGAGTTCATAAGCACCCATGCACTGTTTAAAGCAGATGCATTGAGGAAAATGATTTTAGCGTAGTAAGTATAGGTCTTGTTTGTTTCGCCATCCAGTATCTCTACGCCTGTGGCTCTTTTCTTGTCCTTATCATACAGAATCTTTGTAACAATCGACCAGGGACGTAGTGTGAGGTTGCCAGTCTTCATCGCTGCAGGCAGGGTGACCGATTGCGTGCTGAAATAACCACCGAAAGGACAACCAAACCAACATTTGTCGCGGTACATGCATTGTCTTCCGTTCATGGGCACAGTAGCGTGGGCATTGCGGCCAATGATCCATTTTCGGACTCCTTTGTAATGTTCCTTTATTCTGACTGCAGCATCTTTTTCCACGCAATTCATTTCCATTGGGGGAAGAAAGACGCTGTCCGGCAATTCAGGGAGGCCTTCTTTGGAACCGCTGATGCCCGCAATTTTTTCAACATAAGTCGTACCATGGCTCAATATCCTTGTAGCGCACTGGCCAGTCAATGGCGATCCCGTCTTTTGCATTCTCTTCAAAATACATATCACTCCAACGGTAACTCTGTCTTCCCCAAAGCAATGAGCGGCCACCTACATGATAACCCCTGAACCAGTCAAATCTTTTTACTTCTGTATATGGAGAATCCTGGTCACTTGCACCACCAGTCAAGATTTCTTTCATTCAACGGATAATCTCTTTTTAGAGCAGGATAATTCTTGATCATTTCCTGGGTCCGCTCCCCACGATGCGGATAATCCCATGCTTCTTTGTTGGCTTCTTTATAGTCTTTAATGTGTACAATATCCATTCCCCTTTCCAGCATAATGGTCTTCAACCCTTTTTCCGTCAGTTCTTTAGCAGCCCAGCCGCCACTGATTCCGGAACCAATGACGATCGCGTCATACACATTGTCTGCCATGATATTTATTTAAATGATTTAGGAAAATATTTCTGCATTGCAAATTTCAATCAACCAAACATTGTCTAAAGGTTATTCTTTTTCAATTCACTCACCGCATGATCAGCGGCCCTTGCAGTAAATGCCATATAGGTCAGTGATGGATTCACGCAGGATGCAGAAACCATGAATGCACCATCTGTCACAAATACATTTGGAGCATCCCAGACCTGGTTAAATTTATTCAGTACAGAAGTTTTTGGATCTTTACCCATTCTGGCAGAACCCATTTCATGAATACCCCTTCCCAGGGTTCCGTCTCCGTCCCTGCCCTTTACATTTTTAACACCTGCGACTTCCAGCATTTCAATTGCATCCTCCAACATATCCTTGCGCATCTTTTTTTCATTCTCTTTATACTCCACATCAAAAGAAAGGATATTCAATCCCCATTTATCTTTTTTGGTCTTATCCAGTGTAATAATATTCTCATGGTATGGCAATGTTTCTCCAAAACCACCGACACTCATTGTCCAGTGACCCGGCTCACTCAGGGTTTCTTTCAATTCTACCCCAATCGTTAACTCTTCTGCCGACCTGCTATATCCCTGCCTGTTTCCACCGCCCTGGTAGCCGAAGCCACGAAGGTAATCGCGCTTGTCACCAAACAGATTTCTGTACCGGGGATGTAGATACCATTGGCTCTCCGGCCATAATAATATTTATCTTCATAACCCTCTACAATACCCGATGCTCCGACACCAAGGTGGTGATCCATCACATTATGACCGAGTTCCCCACTGCTGCTGCCCAATCCTCCGGGCCAGATATCTGTTGCTGAATTCATCAGTACCCATGCACTGTTTAGGGCAGAAGCATTCAGGAATATGATTTTTGCATAGTAAGTATAGGTCTTGTTGGTTTCTCCATCGAGAATCTCTACACCGGTAGCTCTTTTCTTGTCCTTATCATAAAGAATTCTCGTGACAATGCTCCAGGGACGCACGGTAAGATTGCCCGTTTTCATTGCAGCAGGCAGTGTGGAAGATTGTGTACTGAAATAGCCTCCAAATGGACATCCAAGCCAGCATTTATTTCTGAACTGGCAATTCGTTCTTCCCTCATGCGGGACCGTTAGGTTGGCTACGCGGCCAATCACCATATTCCTCGAACCCTTATAAGTGTTCTTTGATTCGTGCTGCAACGTCTTTTTCCACGCAGGTCATGTCCATGGGTGGCAGAAACTGACCATCTGGCAATTGAGGGATCCCATCCCTGTTGCCGCTGATGCCGGCGAATTTTTCAGCATAATCATACCAAGGTGCTATTTCCTTATAACGAACCGGCCAGTCAATAGCAATCCCTTCTTTTGCATTGGCGGCAAAATCAAAATCACTCAAACGATAGCTTTGTCTTCCCCACATCAACGAACGACCACCCACATGGTACCCTCTGAACCAGTCAAAGCGTTTTACTTCGGTGTACGGGCTTTCCCAATCTTTGACCCAATAATCCAGGTTTGATTCGTTCAGCGGATAATCTCTTCTTAAAACCGGGTATTCTTTGATCATTTCCTGGGTCCTGCGGTTGCGGTGAGGATAGTCCCAGGCTTCTTTGTTTGCGTTTACATAGTCTTTAATATGAACAATATCACGTCCACGTTCAAGCATGATGGTCTTGAGTCCCTTTTGAGTAAGCTCCTTGGCGGCCCATCCACCACTGATTCCTGATCCAATTACAATCGCATCATACGTGTTGTCAGCCATTATGCTATTTATTTATTTAAGAATATTTTTTCACCTAAAGAGCATTCATCATTTGATCATTAAATCCAATGTGTCCAATCTATACATCACAGATTTCGATGGCCTTTTTGAGTGAAGCCCCTTTGTCTTTGGCCGCCGGAATGAATTCCTGCGCAACATATCCCTTAAACCCGGTATCGACAATGGCCTTCATAATGGCGGGATAATACAATTCCTGTGAGTCATCTATCTCATGCCTTCCCGGAACGCCACCGGTATGATAATGGCCAAAATATTTGTGATTGTCCCGGATTGTCCGGATCACATCTCCTTCATCAATCTGCATATGGTAAATATCATAGAGCAGTTTGAAATTTTCCGAGCTTATCCTTTTGCAAAGTTCAACACCCCAGACCGTTTTGTCGCACATATAATCTTTATGGTCCACTTTGCTGTTCAATAATTCCATTTGGATGGTGATCCCATTTTTTTCAGCCAGGGGCAGAATCGCTTTAAGACCTTCCACACAATTCTTCAGTCCTGTTTCATCGTCCATGCCACGGCGACTTCCACTAAAGCAGATCACATCTTTGTATCCTGCTTTTACCATCAGCGGGATCACTTCCGTATAATCTTTAATCAATTGCGGATGAAAGTTTTTGGAATTGAACCCGTCCGTCAGACTGACCTGGCCGCCATGATAACACATGGAGCTATACATTCCATATTTCTGAAGCATGGGCCAGTCTTTCGGTCCCATCAGGTCGATGGCATGAAAGCCAATCTCCTGAACCAGTTTGCAAAGTTCTTCCACCGACATGAAGCCGTAGGTCCATTGGCAAACCGAATGATTAATATGACCGTTTAATGTCAAGGGATTTTCTGATTTATTAGGAGATGAAAATGAAGAAAGGGTTTGTGAACCTGCAACCAGTGCCGCAGAACCGGCCACAAAATTTTTGATAGCAGATCGACGGGAAGATTTCTCAGACATGGGCGCATTCATTAAAAAAGAAAATTACAAAATGTTCGCATGCAAAAGCCTCAAAAAGGATAAACGGTTTTATACGAATCCATTGACTTAACCCTGCGCTGCCCTCAGCAATTCCGGCTTCTTTCTTCCCCTCATATACACGTTCAGGCCTATAAAAGCGACGATTAAAAAAATTGGAATCATTAAGGTGAAATTGATGATTTCGGGGCCAGCCGCTTTTTTGGCTTCCGCCAGCGCATTTGCCATATCGGTTCCTGCAACCGCTTCCGAATATGTCTTAAGATCCGCACCAGCAGGAAGTTTGCCGGCCAGCAGCGAATCGTAATGCCTTCCCATAATAATCATATATAGTGAAACGGCGAACATACCCGCTCCACCCATCAGGTTCAATCCAACAGCACCTGTTTTTGGCAAATTCTCAGCAACAAAACCTATCATGGTTGGCCAGAAATAACAGACCCCCATTCCAAAAACGAGAGCTCCTACGAAAATCATGTTTCCAGTATTATGGCCCAGCATATATAATCCCAGGGTTGCCAGAATGGATGATCCCAGCAATACGCCCGCAGGTGACAGGCGATGCACAACCGGCCCGGCGAAAGCCCTTCCAACGACCATAACACCAGTTGTAACCGTCAAAATGAGCAGGGCATTATCCGTTACATTTTTCAACAATACATCGATCCACTGCCCGGTAAACAATTCGGTAATAGCTGTACAGAACATGCAAATGATCATAAACAGAAATAGCGGATTCACAAGCGCTTTGTACATGTCGCTGGTTGACACGCCTGCTGCGACCCTTTCAGTAACCGGAAACTGAAGCTTGGAGAAGAGATATCCATAAATCAGCGTAGGGATCAACATTGTTCCTACTTCAACCTGCCATCCGATACCGGCTTTATTCATGAAAAATACAATCAATGTACCTATCACGATTCCGCTGGGGAACCATAAGTGAAAATGGTTGAGCTTAGTGGTTTTGTTTTCTGGAAAAAGAGAAGCCACCAGTGGGTTACAAGCCGCTTCCACCGTCCCGTTTGCAATTCCTATTAGCAAAGTGGAAAGAAATAAAGTCCAATAGCCGCCTGCAAAAATAGTTAGTATGATCCCTGCCAAATGGAAGATAAAGGCCATAACAAGCAACTTCTTCATTCCAATGATATCAACAATCATCCCACCGATAATAATAGCAAGGGGAAAGCCCCAAAAGGCTGTTGCAGCGATCGTTCCCAGCTCTGATGCATTAAGCTGAAACCTGGTGCCGAGCTCATTTAGAATACCGGCCCTGATACCGAAGGAAAGGGAAGTGACCAATAAGGCCAGACAACTCGCCACAAATAGCTTATTGCGATCGATAGAAGGTGACATAGCAATCAGTTTAGGTTAATAAAGTAATCGTTAGAAATTTAATTTATTTTCAAAGCCTTATTGAACCAACGTAACTTTAGCGCCGCTGATTCAAAATTCAATTTTAATAAATTGGCAGGTAAATGTAATTTTTATTTTTAAAAATGTTCAAAATCAATTGTTAAGTTGACATTATTCAAAGTTTCGCATTTATTTTAGCTGTCCCGATTATTTCTTAAACACAGTATAACCTGCTATAAAGTTTTAAAACATCAACACATGAACAGAAAACTAAGAATGGGAATGGTTGGTGGCGGCAAAGATGCATTCATCGGCGCCATTCACCGGATCGCTGCCAATATGGATGGCCTGATTGAATTGGCATGCGGCGCACTAAGCATTAACCCTGAGATTGCAAAGGATTCTGCGAAATCGCTATTTCTTCCTGAAGACAGGACCTACCTGACCTTTGATGAAATGATTGAAAAAGAATCAAAGCTCCCCGCAGATAAGCGGATGGATTTCGTGACCATCGTGACGCCCAACTTCGCGCATTTTGCGCCCGCCATGATGGCACTGGATAAAGGATTTAATGTGGTGATTGAAAAGCCCATCACGTTTACGATTGATGAGGCAAAACAATTGAAGAAAAAACTGGACGAGACGGGGTTAACACTTTGTCTTACGCATACATACTCCGGATACCCGCTGGTAAAACAAGCAAGGGCCATGGTGAAAGATGGGGTATTTGGAAAGATCCGCAAGATCTGGGTTGAGTACCCGCAGGGCTGGCTGAGCAAACTGAGTGAAAGGGAAGGAAATGCACAGGCAGCATGGAGGACGGATCCCAAAAAATCAGGAAAGAGTGGTTGCATGGGAGACATTGGAACACATGCAGCGCATTTGGCAGAATATATTTCAGGATTGAAGATTACGCATCTCTGTGCTGACCTGAATGTGATGGTTCCCGGAAGGGCATTGGATGATGATGGAAATGTGCTGCTGAAATTTGACAACGGAGCTGCCGGGGTGCTCATGGCTTCACAGGTGGCTGCTGGAGAAGAAAATGCATTGAAGATTCGCATGTACGGAGAGAAAGGCGGATTCGAATGGGCGCAGCATGAACCCAATACCTTGTTGGTAAAATGGCTGGATCAGCCCACGCAAATACTGCGCGCGGGAGGCAATTATGGCGACCGGCTTTCTTCTTATGCTACGCATAATTGTCGGACACCCGGCGGACATCCGGAAGGCTATTTGGAAGCGTTCGGAAATATATACAGGAATTTTGCCCTCACCTTATCGGCAAAAATTGATGGCAGGGAACCTTCGAAAGAGGCCCTGGATTTTCCAAGAGTAGAGGAGGGCATCCGGGGGATGGCATTTATAGATAATGTAGTGAGGAGTGGTGCTAGCAAAGAAAAATGGACTGCATTTGAATAATAAAAAGATTTATTTAAGAGGCAAAACATTCAAATACTCTTTGCGTCTTTGCGTGAAATATTACTATTTAAGTGAAAATAAATGTCCAGTTAATGCAAACAATTAAAGGACCCGGACTTTTTCTGGCTCAATTCATGGGGGACGAAGCTCCCTTTTCCAATTTGAAATCAATTTGCCATTGGGCAAAGGGTATAGGTTTTGCCGGCGTGCAGATCCCCACTTGGGATGCGCGCTGCATAGATCTTCAGAAGGCGGCTGAAAGCAAAACGTATGCTGATGAGATCAATGGAATCGTGAAGGAAGCAGGTTTAAGTATTACCGAACTATCCACGCACTTGCAGGGACAGCTCATTGCTGTACATCCGGCATATGATGCACTATTTGATGGATTTGCGCCAAGCCAGGTGCACAACAATCCTAAGGCGAGAACAGCATGGGCTGTAAAACAACTGGAATACGCCGCAAAAGCATCCCGGAATCTTGGTCTCGACGCACATGCTACTTTCAGTGGTGCATTGTTATGGCCTACTGTTTATCCCTGGCCGCAAAGACCCGCCGGATTGGTTGAAACTGGATTTAAGGAATTGGCCAGGCGATGGTTGCCGATCCTAAATGTATTCGATGAGCAAGGAGTGGATCTTTGTTACGAGATTCATCCTGGTGAAGACTTGCATGATGGTGTTACTTATGAAATGTTCCTCAGTCATACCAAAAATCATTCGCGGGCATGTCTGCTCTACGATCCTTCACATTTCGTTCTTCAATGCCTGGATTATTTGTCTTATATAGATATTTATCATGAACGCATCAGGATGTTTCATGTAAAAGATGCAGAGTTCAATCCAACCGGGCGCCAGGGAGTGTACGGCGGTTACCAGGGCTGGATTGACCGGGCAGGCCGTTTCAGGTCGCTAGGAGATGGTCAGGTGGATTTTAAATCCATTTTTTCAAAATTGGCGCAATACAATTTCAAGGGCTGGGCCGTGCTGGAATGGGAATGTTGCATCAAACATCCGGAAGATGGAGCCAAGGAAGGAGCGCCCTTCATAAAAAATCATATCATCCGGGTTACTGAGAAAGCATTTGATGATTTTGCCGGTACAGGATCTGATGAAAATTTTAACCGCAGGGTTTTAGGTTTACAATAAATTATTTTGGAATTTTATAATCTGACATTTTAGAACCATTCATTTAATCATTCATCGACTATCGACATGAAAAAACTAATCATTATTTTATCTGGCGCTTTATTGGCTTATGCTTGCGGCAATTCCTCAGGCTCCTCGGACAAGAAAGATGCTGAAGCAGCACCGGCAGCAACTGTTTCAGCTGCCTCCGAAAAGGGACTGGAATTGATCGGATCGAGTGACTGTACTACCTGCCACAGACTGCAGAAAGATGCTGCAGGTGCAACGATTGGACCAGCATATAGCGAAGTGGCTGCCAAGTATGCGCCCGCGGCGGATACCACAGTGAACAGGCTCGTGAAGAAAATTATTTCTGGAGGAAATGGTGTTTGGGGTCCCACGCCAATGACTCCACATGCAGCTTTGGCTGAATCGGATGTCCGGGAAATGGTTGTGTACATTCTATCTCTCAAAAAATAATTCTAAATGAAACGCATTGCTTGTTTATTGCCGGCAGCGGCACTGTTTTCTCTTTCAATTTTCGCGCAGGATAATACATTGACCGATCAGGAAAAAAAAGACGGCTGGAAATTGCTCTATGATGGCCATTCCACCGAGGGCTGGCATCGATATGGTAAGCAGGGCCAAGGCTCAGGAGCCTGGAAAGGAGATAGCGGATCCCTTCATCTTGAGGCAACTACAAAAGCTGGCTACCAGGTCAAAGATGGTGGCGATATCATAACAAACGACGAGTTTACTAGTTTTGACCTCAAACTCGAGTGGCAGATTTCCAGGAATGGCAATAGTGGAATCATGATTTGCGTGAAAGAGGAGCCACAGTATAAAGAATCATGGAACACTGGACCGGAAATCCAGGTCCTGGATAACGACGGTCATTCGGACGGCAAGATTCCAAAGCACAGGGCCGGAAATCTCTATGACCTGATCGCAGCTTCTTCGGAGCCAATCAAACCCGTGGGAGAATGGAACCAGGTTGAGATAAAATTGAATAATGGTAAATTGGATATTTTCATGAATGGAGTCAATGTGGTTTCCACGACCATGTGGGATGAACAGTGGTGGGCACTTGTAAAAGGCAGTAAGTTTAAAGACATGCCTGGCTTTTCAAAATTTAAAACAGGGCATATTGCGCTTCAGGATCATGGAAATTCGGTATGGTACAGGAATGTCAGGATCAGACCACTGAATTAGGATCCATTCAGGTCTATGCGATCTTTCTTCACAATTTCTAATCTCCCTCTCAGATGAAATCAATATTTGTTTTATTTCTGGCGGTAAGCTTTTCTTGCTTCATTGCGCATGCGCAAAACCCGGCAAAACCCAAAGTCCTGATCTTTTCCAAGACCAATGGCTTCCGACATGCAAGTATTCCGGTGGGGATTGCTGCCATCAAAAAGCTGGGGACGGAGCATGGATTTGATGTCGATGCAACGGAAGATTCCACCTGGTTTAATCTAAAAACATTGCAGCAATATGCAGCCATTGTTTTCCTCAGTCCGACAGGAAAAGTTTTTGGCCCGGATGAAGAAAAAGCCTTTGCACAATACATTCATAACGGTGGCGGCTATATGGGAATTCATGCTGCAACGGATTGCGAATACAACTGGGCCTGGTATGGACAACTTGCGGGGGGATATTTTAAATCGCATCCCAAACAGCAGGAAGCCAGGTTGGATATTATCATCAAAGACAATGCGGCAACAAAGGACCTTCCTAATCCCTGGACGAGGCTCGATGAATGGTATAATTTCAGGGACCTGAGTAGCCATACCACCGTCCTGATCAAAATTGATGAGAGTTCATATACCGGGGGCGAAAACAATGGGAACCATCCTATGGCCTGGTACCAGGAATTTGAAGGAGGCCGCGCATTTTATACTGCCCTGGGTCACACCGATGCTTCCTATACAGATCCGAATTTTTTGGGTCATATCCTGGCTGGCATTCAATATGCCATGAAGAAATAGTTCTCCTGTTTTAGTGGGATCCTCCCAAATTCAATGGACACCCATGATTTCCATTGGAGCTTTCAGGTCTTTCCATCATGCTTATTAATATTTTTCATCTCTTGATAACTATTGGTTCATCTGTCAACTGAGCAAGTTTCGGGTTTTACCGTAGCCTTGCAGGGGGTAATTTTGCCCTAAAAGATATAAATAATGGAATCCCAGGAAAACATCAATTTCAATCGGATTGCAGAAGCGATCGGATTCATAAAGGAACATTTTAAGGAACAACCAAGTCTGGATAAAGTGGCAGCTAAGGTGCATCTCAGCCCATTTCATTTTCAGCGACTTTTCACAGATTGGGCCGGAGTGAGTCCAAAATCCTTTCTGCAATACATAAGCATTGAACATGCAAAACAGATGCTGAAAAATAAGGAGAATAGTCTACTTGATGCTGCTTTTGAAACAGGATTGTCCGGGTCAAGCAGGCTGCACGACCTCTTTGTTAAAATTGAAGGAATGACCCCGGGAGAATATCGCAATGGAGGCGAGGCTCTGACAATTAATTATAGTTATGCGGAGAGTCCTTTTGGGAAAGTGCTGGTGGCTTCCACATCCAAAGGAATATGTTATATGGCGTTTGCTGACCGTAAAGAAATTGCAATGGAAGAATTGCGCAAGATTTTTCCTAATGCGCAATTTGAACCGCTTCTTGACTTGATACAGCAGCAGGCTCTTGACATATTCAGGCATGACTGGAATAAAATTCATCAGATCAAATTGCACCTGAAGGGGACCGCCTTCCAATTAAAAGTATGGGAAACTCTTTTGAAGATACCGATGGGGCAACTATCCACATATGGCAATATTGCTAAGAAATTGGAAAATCCCAGTGCATCCAGGGCCGTTGGATCAGCTGTCGGAGACAATCCCGTCGCATTTCTCATCCCATGCCATCGGGTGATTCAGTCGGGGGGGAATATTGGACAATACCATTGGGGCAGTGATCGAAAAACCGCCATGATTGGTTGGGAAGCTGCAAAAGCAAATGTGGCAATCTAATATGAATACACCTGTTTTACATACGGACTTAAGTCCTGATGTATTGCGCGGGCTGATCAAAAGAAGGATTATTCGATTTGCTGGAAACAGAAAAGGGATGATTTATGGCAGCCTCCATTGCACTTCAGGACTCAGGATCCAGAAGCAAAATCGGGTTTTTTTTAAGTCTTCGCAGGAAGCGGTCAGTAACGGATTCAGGCCTTGTGGCCACTGCCAGCCCATCGCCTACAAAATTTGGAAAGATGAACATGCACGCAAAGGAAAAAATAACTGATTTATTGCCTGAGGATGGCATTGCAGAATACTATGGTCCTGTAATGGCAGTGCAAGAAGCAATCACTTGCTTTGAGAGGCTTATGAAAGAAGTTGATTGGAAGCATGATGAAGCGGTGATTTTTGGAAAGCATTATATCACAAAAAGAAAGGTAGCATGGTATGGGGACAAGGATTTCAATTACACTTATTCAAACAAGACCAGGAAGGCCCTGCCATGGACAAATTCACTCGTAGAATTGAAGTCAGGCATTGAAAAAATAACCGGGGCCAAATTCAACTCCTGCCTGTTGAATCTTTATCATGATGGTGACGAAGGAATGGCATGGCATAGTGACGATGAAAAAACCCTGGCGAAGGATGGAGTCATTGCTTCTGTTAGTTTTGGAGCGGAGAGGAAATTTTCATTTAGACATAAAAAAACAAAAGAGTCCGTGTCATTGATTTTGGAAAATGGGAGTTTACTTGTCATGAGGGGCAGCACGCAGGCGAATTGGTTGCATCGGTTGCCCAAGTCAAAGAAGATTTTCGGCCCGAGAATTAATCTCACATTCAGGATCATGATTCTCCAATAAAACCAGGTTTCCGGTGCTGCGCCCTCGCCTTTCAGAACCGCTTTTCCTGTCCTACACCCTCGCTTTTCAGTGTAGGACAACCCCCTCTATTTTAATGAAAATCAATTCTTTAAATTTTATACACATTGCAGAAAAAACCTTTGCGCCGCATTGAATAATTTACTATTACAATCCTGCTACTGGCTATCCAAGAATCTGAAATTTTGCAGTTAAAATATCCTGCAGAAATTCCATAAGAAGCAATTATTCATTCAGCAAAAAAGTGAATTATAAATAATTGAAATTTTGGACCATAGTCATTCTGGCCCTCGATTCAAATCCATCGCAAAACATAGAAAACCAGAAAGTACAATCCAATCCTGAAGAATGAGAATAACCAAACTCAAAATACCGCAATTGCGCTTGCACAATCAAACAAACATCAAAATAGGATTATTGGCTGAAATGCTTGACTGAAACCTGAGTCAATTTTATCCTATCAGGCCTTTGGCAATGAATAGCCGTTGTGATATTCTTTTACGTAGTACTGTTTATTAATAGATTCATCCGTAAATTTCGCTGTTAACTTGTCCCATTTAACCGGATTTCCACTCCTGAACGCAATGTTTCCCATCTGCGCGACTGTCGCAACATGTGCGCCTGCTTCAATGGGGCAATGGAGGTCCTCCTGCTTTCTGGAACGCACTGCACCAATAAAATTCACCCAATGTTTATCAACCCCATTATCGCTCACTCTTGCCAAAGGCTTGCTCACTTTGTGGGTTGAGTTTTTTTCTTCAATGACTTCCCAACCCCCACGATCGAGCACAAGGGTTCCATTGTTGCCAATGTATGCGATGCCATGATCCCGGCCATAGGAACCATTATCAATTCCTACCGCATGATCCCAAAGCATGTTGAAATGTTCAAATTCGTATAGCGCCATCAGGGTGTCCGGCGTTTCTTCTGCCCTTTCCGGGTAAGCAAATTTTCCTCCCAGGGCAGACACCTTGGTGGGAACATCCGCCTTCATTCCGAGCAACGCATAGTCGATCAGGTGAACGCCCCAATCTGTCATTAATCCGCCTGCATAATCCCAGTACCAGCGGAAATTAAAATGAAACCTGCTGGCATTAAAAGGCACGGTTGGCGCGGGCCCAAGCCACTTCGCATAATCCACTCCGGGAGGCGGAGCGGAGTCCGGACGAACGATGTCAGGTTTCATCCAGCCCTGGTAGCACCAAACCTTCACCGTCCTGATCGGACCTAACTGCCCCGAATAAACGAATTCCACAGCATCTTTGAAATGCTGCTGGCTCCGCTGCCACTGGCCAGCCTGCACGATGCGGCTATACTTATTTTTTGCTGCCACCATCGCATTACATTCTCCGATGGAATTCCCTACCGGCTTTTCTACGTAAACGTCCTTTCCACTCTCGCAGGCCTGCATCATGATAAGCGCATGCCAGTGATCTGGAGTACCTATTATGACAACATCGATATCCTTTCTCTCCAATACATGACGGTAATCACCGTAAGTCTTCACTTTGGATGCATCCACACCAAGTTTGGGAAGTTCAGACATCCTTCTCGTGATTACATTCTGGTCCACATCACAAACGGCAACCAGATTGACGCCAGGCACTTTAAGCGCAGCAACAACATTTGACCAACCCATGCCATTGATACCGATAGCGCCTAGATTGATTTGATCTGACGCCGCAATCTTCCTTGCCAGAGACCCTATGGATTTCTTATCAAAAGCCGATGCAATCAGGCTGCCTCCTATCAATGCACTGGATTGCTGTAAGAATGAACGGCGATTTCCCATATGAAGAGTTGTTATTAGATTTTAGCAAATTGGACCAGCCGATGGAGATGATCAAACCAGGTTATGTTTTACATAGTTGAAACTTTGGGCAATACTATCGTAAACAGGAATCTTGACAATGTCCTGTTCCACAAAAAAGAATTCCATCCCTGACAATTTTTTGTATTTAAATATCTCTTTATAGCTGATAATACCCGAACCAACTTCAGTAAAAGATTTGGCGGGCGTATCGTCCATGTCTTTCAAATGCCACATCTTAATTCTCCCCGGATTTGCTTTTATCAATGCAATGGGATCTGCTCCTGCCTTGGTCGTCCAGTAAATGTCCATTTCAAAATTGACCAGTGCGGGATCTGTTTCTTTCAGGAATACGTCCATGCCTGTTTGCCCGGAACCCCAATCTTTGAATTCAAAATCATGATTATGGTAAGCCAGTTTCATGCCTGCAGCTTTCACCAATTCGCCAGCTTTATTCAATTTGGCGGCAAGGCTTTTGTAATCATCCAGACTGGTCCGCATCTTATCTGTCAAATAAGGAATGGTAAAAAAATCGTGCTTTAGTGGAGCGGAATCCTCAATTGCCTTTTTCAAATCATCTTCATCTCCTTTTATCAAATAATTGGAAACAGAATAGTGACCACTTGGCGTTTTCAAATTGTGCTTCTGGAATATCGCGGCAAAATCCGCAGGACTCAGTCCAAAGAATTTCCCAGCATTGTACCCGAAAACTTCGACCGAGTTATATCCAATTTCAGCAAGCTTCGAAATCGGAATACTTACATCATTCTTTATTTCATTGCGAAGCGTATACAATTGAATGCCGATCAGTTGCTTGGACTTAAACCAGGAAGAGTCGGGGAATAATAAGACTGAAGAAGCAAGTGAAGATTGCTTAATAAATTGGCGTCTGGTTGACATAGCAAATCATTTAGTCGATGAAATTAATAAAAAAAGAAGCTAATCGTTCAGAAGGCAAATCAATTTGTCAGTTATTCTCCTGTGCCGACCCATATGCACCGAACAATGCAGCGCCGATCATTGCCGTTTTACTGTTCCGGATAATTTTAACTGGCACTTTTTTGAGAAGATGTTCCATCCGGTCTCCATCCAGAAAATTATGATAAAAATTATTTTGGAGCAGCAATGGAGCGATCTTTGGGGGAATGCCACCTCCCAGAAAGAGTCCGCCAGTCGCCTTCATGGTAAGAACCAAATTCGATGACTGCCTTGCAAGGTAGCGAACGAACAATTGCATGGTCTCGATGCAAACCGGATCTTCTTCGTCGATGGCCAATTGACTGATTCTTGCTGAAGGATCTCCTTTTTCTAATTCTTCAGTAAGCCATTCGGGCTCCTTAATGTTTCCTGTTTGCCGGAGGAATTCATAAATATCGTGGATGGCTGGGCCAGCAATTACTTTTTCCCAGCTCACGATTCCATATTTGTCTGCCAGTCTTTCAAATAAAGCGATGTCCTGTTTGGTCCGGGGGCCAAAATCTGTGTGACCGCCTTCCGTTGGGAAAGGATGATATGCTTTCCCGTCCCAATAGAGTCCTCCTTCTCCTAAACCGGTTCCTGGAGCAATTATGGCCATATTGCCCGGGTACTCCACATTACCTGCATGAATTGTGATAAAATCGCTTTCACTGTAGTGCTGCCAGCCCGTAAGCCGTAGCTTCCAGGTCGTTGATCAGTGCCACTTCGTCGACTTTGGCTGCTTCGAGGATGGCTCTGGAGTCCAGGTCCCAATCCAGATTGGTTAATTCTACTTTGCCATTCAATACCGGACCGGCTACCCCCAGGCAAATTCTATCAGGACTTAGGCCTGCAGTGCTCAGCTTTGAATTTCTTGAGGATATCGATACATGAAGAAAATTCTGAGGAAGGATATGTCGATTCCAACACAAGCTCAATGCGGGACCCTACGGCTTTATATATTGCCAGATTGGTTTTAGTACCTCCCACATCGCCTGCCAGCACCATGACTGATTTTGAATCTAAGTCCCTGATTCTTGGAAAATAAAGGGGTATGCTAAATGAATCTCCCATGGGCATGCAAATGGATCATCAATTTACCGATTTATGTATTTACTCAAAATATTATATGGATGCAGATAATGCGCTGCCACCTGAGTAATGACAAATCCTTGGCTTATCTATTCATCAGTTATGAGAAGCAACATTTGCGAAATGAGGAAAAATCCAACAAGTCGCAAAAACACAATAGGAGGATAGAATGTGCGTTATTTATATGAGAAAATCCAATAACTTTAACAGCAATCGGCTAACCATGTTATTTTTACCACTTCTCCTGATCATTTTGGTCTTGCTTGCACTTTCTTCGAGGTACCAGCACAGATAACCCGGTTCACGCATTTCTTTTGTTCAATTCCCTTCTTATTCAATCGCATTAGCGATGAACATTCATCTTCTTAAATCAAGAACTGATTCAGATTGCTTGTCCCATCTGTTCAAGCCAAACTTCAAGTCCCAAGTGGTAACCGATATCTGTATACTTGATAATTCTGCGATCAGATGTCAGATGATCTGGTTCGGGATGGTCTGGTTTGGGAGAGATTTCGAAATAGTGCAGTTCTGCTCTGACGACCTTATAGAGTCTTTCTCCAAAAGCAGAAATGGCATGAGGCGAGATGTGCCGGATGATATCTCCAAGAGATACGCTTTCACCGGGATTCAAGGATTTCCACATGATATTGGTATTAGATTCAAAATAATGACAATACAACAAAAAAATGAATCTAATGGGTGATGCCTGAAATCAGACTGATAGCATGGGTCAGCAGCGGCCGAATTCCATTCCGGTCCAGGAGCAAGGAACGAAATGCATCTGTTAATCAAAATACAAAAATGATACCAACAGTCCAAATCTCAACGCTACAAATCATTCTCTCCATAAAATATGACGCGATCCAGTGATTTGATGAGAAAATGCGAGGCGAATTGGAAATTCATATTCGAAAATTAGGGGTATCTACCTAGTAATATTCCTTGCAAAAAATCCGTTTATATGTCCTATAAGCTCTTTATTTACGTACCCAACATATTCTCTGCCGTTGTCGGTGTTCTCTCATTGGCCATTCGTTTTAATCGATTTGCTTTTGATGAGGACATCAACTACGGCAGGTAAAACAATTTGCACACCGCTTCTCCACTCTCTTACTTTGAACATTTCAAATCTTTGTGCAAATTGCATCCATGCACTTTCGTTTTTTCACTATTCGCTTACTCATTGCCGTTAACTTGCTCTTCCAGGAAGCAAGGGCACAGGCCCCCAACCCCAATGACTATATCCCGCTAAATAAGAAATCCGACTGGTCCAGCTCCAACGCACATAGCCATAATGATTACCTGCAGAATTTTCCCTTTTCAAGCGCATACAAGGCCGGTTTTGGTTCAATGGAAGCCGATATTTTTTTGTTTCATGACAGTCTTTTTGTCGGACATGTTGAGAAGGATATCTTACTTGGCAAAACATTGCAGGCCCTGTACCTGGATTCCATTGATTTTTATCTTAAGAAAAACAAGGGGAGACCCTATCGGCAGAAATCAAAAAGGCTCCAGCTTCTGATTGACATCAAATCCGAACCAAATAGTACGATCGCGGCACTTATAGTTGTCCTTGAAAAATATCCGGAATTGATCCAAGCCCGGAATCTGAGCCTTGTGATTACAGGTAATCGGCCACCACTTTCAACCTGGTATGACTATCCTGATTTTATTTATTTCGATGGAGAAATTGGGAAAGAATATGAACCTGCACTCCTTCCGAAGATTGCCCTTCTTAGCGGGAACCTTGCAGATTTTACCGGTTGGAAAGGGAAATCCCCGATCGATTCTGCATCGCTGGCAAAACTTAATCATTTGATACAAACGGCGCATAATGATGGTAAGAGAGTCAGGTTTTGGAATGCGCCTGACTTTACCGACGCATGGTCTGCTTTGATCCAAATGAAAGTTGACTGGATCAACACAGATCATATTGCAGGATTCGTTGAATTTCTGAAAAATCCATAATTGGTATCAATGGGTGATTGTTGAAGATCGCTATTGTTTTGTGAGTGTCGCCATGATCTCCCCATTGGGATATTTTTGCGTGTGGATCATGATGTAGATGTACCCTGACAGGAGATCAGCAGCCTGTGTGGCAGTAAAGCTTGCTGAACCGGTTGCTGAGCCATTCAGTCCTACGGTGAAATTGCTAATCTTGACAATGATGGGACCATTGTCGTGAAAATGCATGGCAACAGGAACAGTTGTCAACCCGTTCCAGTTGATCTTGTAGTCTATCAAATGCGATACCGTATTGAAACTAGCAGTCACATTTCCAGTAGCATTTGTAGAATCATTCGGATCTGCCTTCATGAAGCTACCGGAATAATTAACATTATTCGATGTATTGTTCGCCGTACTGGTGCCTGAATAACCTTTATCACAGGAGTTGCAAACCATGATTAAAGGAACAAGGAAGCAATATCGATTGATGAATATTTGTAAAAGCCAATTGCATTTTTTCATATTAACTGAAATTTGAAGTTTCAAGTCCATATAGATCTTATACGAACTTTGCGATGGCAAGTTGCCAGGAGACTGAACTTTGCCATGAATAGTTGAAATTCCGGATAAATCAAATGATTATTGTCCCCGCATCGAAGCAAAAAACAGGAAGAGGCAGAGTGCTTATACTATGATTTACAAAAGGCGGAGCTCCCCTACACAATTTGTGGATCACTTCATCAATTGCTGATAGGCAATCTCAAAGGGTTCGGCACTCACCCTGAACCATCCCCTGAATGGAAAATCCAGCACAATGATCAGAAAGATCAATGCACCAATCAATGCACCAAGCAATGCATTCATCAGCATATGGAGCGACTTGTTCTTCACCACGAAAAGCCATGAAAGCATGAGATTAACCAATCCGCCAAAAAATACTACCCACCATATCATATGCGAAACTCCCTTTGTTACGTTTTGGACACGCAGGCGCCTAAGCAGCATGTAGTCATTATAACTGCGAAGGCATGAGCCATGGATTAGTTTTTGCCCATCGGTTGTGGGTTCATATGCATACAGCACTTTCTGAAAATTGTTCATGTAATCAACGCCTCCTGCAGGCACTATTCCTTTTTCCTGCATTGGCCAGGCCTCCTCGATCAGGTAGTGAGTGTATGCTTTCAACTCGGAGGTCAATCTGCTGCGGCTGGGCTCGGAATAGCTATTGCAATCTCGGTATAATGCGCCAAGCGTCGCGGCTTCTTCCTCCACTTTTACATTTGTGCGAATATAATTCTCCCAAACACCTACGGCAATTAGTCCCAATGTAATTCCATACACGACGCCCGTTGCCGCAATATAATAGCTGATCACTTCATTTTGAGCGGGAGGTTCGCCTAACCATCGCTCAATTCTCTTTCGTGTAAGCACATAGCCGGCAACCGAGAAAGCAGCGAAAAAGCAAATGACAAGAATAAAGAATAGAAAGGAAGGTATTTGATAAAGCCAGGATAAACTCATAAAATAAGGTTTTGAGGATTTGCAATTTAATGAAGTCCTGAAATGATTAATGAAGAAATTTCGCTTCGTATTCAGTGGGGTCTGTCCTTCATTCACAATATCTTAAAACCGGAATTTACACACCAATATGCTACTGTCTCTCCCTATTATTATTGCTGCTTCTGAGAGAGGGTAGCCGTGATCTCCCCTGCCGGATACTTTTGAGTAAGTATGGTAAGTGAAATATAACCATGGGCCAAATCATTGGTCTGGTTACTGGTAAGGCCGGCAGAACCCGAATAATCGGCACTGATGCGTGAGGGGAAATTATTAATCTGGATAATGACAGGACCTGCATCATTGAATTCCATGGAAATGGGCAGTGAACTAAGCAGATGCCAGCTTATATTAAACTCCAGCAAATTGGAAAGCGTATTAAAATTGGCAGACACCATTCCATAAACATCCGAGCTGTCATTGCCATTGATTTCGCGAAAAACGCCGGCATACTTTATCATCAAAATTAGAAATAGTGGAAGGATGAGGCCTAGTATAAGATTTATCGCATGCAACCAATAAAGTGTATAGCAAAAATATAACCGGAAGACGTTTGAAGAAAATATTTGATATGCTTTCCCTCCACTTCATGTCAACAGATTTTGCTCCGATGGACTACCCGCAATTTAAATAAAATTTCCTCAATCAGGGCGCACCTATTGTCACTGCAAATGATTTAAAAATCTGATGAAATTTCAAACCAGGGTTAAAAAACGCTATCGCAGGTCCCCGCCCTGTTTTAGATTTACAAAGGCGCCAAAATCCAATCCATCGAAATTCCAAATAAATGTAAATCAGCATGAAATTTCATTTCGGACTTCTATCCTATGAAACCTGATCATTCACTCTATCAAAAACCAAAAAACCACTCGTATGAAAAAACTTCAAATGGCAATTTTATGCACAATCATGATTCTGTTTTTTTCCTGCAAAAAAGATATACCCCTGCAGGAACAGAGTAGCTCAGTTAAGGTGGATTACTTGCCTGGTCCCTGTCCTTATGACTGTCATGATTCAAGATGTCAGGGCTATCTGAATGGTTATTGTGGCCCCGGGGCAACGACTCCAAACCAATTACCTGTTGCACAAGCAATTGCTTTAGTAGGGCAAGTTCATAATGATGGCTTAAGCTACTTATTTAACAATATCAATTTGACTTTCGTCGACGGATATACAAATGCTAACCGAGTGATGACCGGAGTACTAAATTTCTATTCAGCTTATGAGGGCGGCATGACTACAAATTATAGGACAGAGTTTATTAATTTAACAGCTGACTTTTATAATAGAAAGTCCTATTTCAATGCTGCTGACGGTCATACTATTGATAGTGCCATTCAATCTCAATTTAATTTAATCTCACCCTCTAGAAGTGGAAGTGAAATAGCAGTGATAAATAACGCAAGAAACATATTTCATTTTAATACTTCAGGAATGACATTCGGCCAAATTTGCGATAATGTCACAAGCCGGGCCAATATTGTGCTTACACAATACAATGGAATCAGCTGGCCAAGCGGCGGCGGCGGTTTCATTGGTGGGTATATTCAAATTGTTTTAAAATCAGCCGCCTTTTGGAAATACTGCAATGACAATGGTACTGTCCCTCCAATGAGCGCCCGTGGAGAGGCGCTGATGGCACTGTCCAGGTCAGATGGTGGAGCCAGGTCATTTTTACAGCTTCCCCCGTTTTTGAGATTCCTGGCTGCATTAAATCCGATTCAAGCAGATGCTGCCGGCTATTTATGGGGCTGGGGAAAATCTTATTTCGGGGGTGAACGCAGTGAAAGTAAAAGGATTTATGACGGGGCCACTGAAGCGCTCCATGGCAGCAGCCTGGGATTGCTAAAGTGAGCTTTATAGAAATTAAATATTTTATTAAATTAGGTATATGAACAAATTGAAAACTTTTGCGGTGCTATATGCGGCATCCATTTTCCTGACAGTTTTATTTACAGACCTGGGGATTGCCAGGCAGCAGGCAATTTGGTGGAAATATGTAGATGCATTGGTGTTGGCTTCGATTGCCTATTTTTTCCCGCATGACTTTATAAAGACAAAGTCAACAGTGTCGAAGAAAGCTAACCAAGAATAAGAATTGCAAGTAATTCGTATGCCAATATAGGGGCGTCTGAAAAGTACTTTGAGACGGCCTTATATTGGTTTTTGCCTTATTATGATTTATTATCAATAAAGTTCCTTTAAAAAGTCTGGGCTGTTGAATGAATTGAGTATGGTTTTGCAGTAAGAAGAGTTTCATCGCTAAAAACCATTATCGATCATTTTAGACTTGACCAGCCTGGCTTTGCGATCACTGCTTTCCGTCGGAGCATCTGATAGCGTCTCAAGTCTGGTAAACAAAATTGTGTAGTGCACAAACTTTCGTCAATTGTAAGTGGGTTCCATGCATTGGCCACGCCGGAAGCGGACGTTTGGAGAATTCTTTCATTCTGCTTATTTGGGATAGACAAAATTTGTCTTTTCTTCCTTCATCTTAATTGGTCTAACTTCAATTGTTGCAGAAGCCACATATTCGAATTCCGGATTGTCTTTTGCGATGGCAATTGCATCTTCCATATCTTCTGCCAACACATGATAATATCCCACCTGGGTCTCTTTAGAAGGATCAATAGATTGATTCGTCCAGCCCCCTCCTTTTTTGGCTATGACGAAACCCTCCCTGACAATGGGCTGGGCAGCAATCAATTTTCCCTCCTGCTTTAATCTCCCTATATATACTTCACATTTTTTGACAAATTCGAGGTGCTGCTCCGGCGATAGCGCTGCTTTGGCATCGCCCGCATTGCGTATATAAAGCATGAATTCCTTTTTCATAAATATAACTTTTGGTTGAAGGAATATTGAAGGATGGGCTCACTCAAATTGAGCAGACAAAGGTAGAAATAAAAAAATCATGCCGAAGAAACACCCCGGGAATATTAGGAATTACGATCTGCAGGTCGATAGACATTTGCTACTTGACCCGACAATAAATGGCGTGGAACTATATAGCTTAAGGTGAAGGTCCTTTTCCAAAGCCCGAAAAGGGGCAGTCCCTTTCCAAGCGCGACGGGATGAACCAGAAGCCGGTATTCATCAATAAGGTTTTAGCTGGCGAGGCTTTGAGCGAAGCTGGCTCCTCCATGGGCAAGGATATCTTTTCCAGGTTGTTCCTTCAAATTCATAATTTCTTTCGAAAGAGCACCACTCGCTATGCCTGCATTCATCCAGGTCGGAGAAATTGACCCTTTTGATTTTGACATATCGAGTCCTCTTAATGCAGCCAATGCCTCAGCATCTTTGAATGCAGTTGTTTTCATTGCCTCGTTTGATATATCCAACGATCCTTTTCTGGAAAAAACGAGTTTCGGAATTTTATTCATCGGCGCTGGCAAGAGGCTCTGATGAAAATGGCCAGTAGGAAATCATATCATGAAAAGTGTGGCCACCCATGATATGCAGTCCTGCTTCCCAAAAGGTTTTGAGGATCCAGTCTGTGGAATCCTTATCCAATGTTTTAGTAGCCAATCTATTTCTCCATTTGGGGCACCTCCAAGAATCCATCAATGGATATCGACATCTTAAGGAATGAATTTTCACAGTCCAAGATAAGTATTAGTCAACTTTATGCGTCCGCTAAGATATAGGAGCATCTTCACAAACAACAAATGGCATAAAACATTGCGACAATTAAAGGGGGTGAAAAGGAGCATTCCATCATTTGGCAAATGAGGATCAAGCAAATCCTTCTGGAGAAAGAAGGTGCCCAGTTTTCGAACAATCAGACAATCAACTGTGATCTGTTCAAATAGTCGCTCTGGTATTGTCCAATACTGAAAAGATCGAATTTTGGCTTATGAATTCGGGGACAATCTCTTTCATCTTTCTAACGGTGTGCTCTGAGTCGTCCGAATTTCTGAGCAGGGTTAACAAGGTGTCAATGTCGGAGCTAATGATGGCATGGCTTTTCCTTCGGACTTTGGCTATCCTGATTTTTTTATGGTGTGTCGCCAGCGTTGTTTCCTTGTCATTCAAAACCTCCTCATAAAGTTTTTCACCCGGCCTTAAGCCTGTGTATATAATCTCTATGTCTTTTCCTGGCGTCAGGCCGGCCAATCTGATCATATTCAATGCAAGTTCTTTTATCTTGATGGGTTCTCCCATGTCAAAGACAAATATCTCACCTCCTTTTCCCATTGTACAAGCTTCAAGGATCAACTCCACCGCTTCGGAGATCGTCATGAAAAACCGGCGTATTTCAGGATGAGTGATCTTAACAGGTCCTCCGGACTGAATTTGCCTTTTAAAAATAGGGACAACAGAACCATTTGAACCCAGCACATTCCCGAATCGGGTTGTAATAAATTTTGTTTGATTAACCTTATTCTCATCATTTGCCCGAAGAATGGACTCCTGAAAATGGTTGTTTGGCGGGGATGTTTCGAAATTCAAGGATTGAATATAGATTTCAGCTATCCTTTTGGATGCTCCCATTACATTGGTAGGGTTTACTGCTTTGTCCGTGGAAATCATCACAAATTTTTCCGCATGAAAAAGAACCGCCAGGTCGGCCAGTATTTTTGTACCTAATATATTGGTTGTAATCGCTTCTTCAGAATGATTCTCCATCATGGGTACATGCTTGTAGGCCGCCGCGTGAAAAATGATCTCAGGTCGGAATTCCCTGAATAACCTCATCATCCGTTTGGCATTCGTAATGTCTGACAAGTAGGGTTGAATTTTCACCTGGAACTTGAGTTCTTCGATCTCGCTTACAATGTCAAATAATGCAGACTCTGCCTGATCGCACAGTATCAACAATGCAGGTTTAAATTTTGAAACCTGTCTTGCCGTTTCTGAACCAATCGATCCTCCTGCCCCTGTAATTAATATCCTTCTTCCCTGGAGATCAGATGAAATCTTGATATTATTTATAACGATGGGGTCGCGCTGCAGCAGATCTTCAATCTTCAGTTCCTGTAACTGCTTCAAATTAAGTTGCCCGGAAATCCATTGGTCTGTGGGAGGAAGGGTCAGGATCTTAATGCTTAATTGCAAGCATTTTTCCAGGATGTCCTGGTTTATATCATTATTAAGTGACCCTTGCGTAATGATCAATGTGGTGATGCTAAATTTCAGCTTAATTCGCTTCAGGTCCGCAACTTTATAAACTTTTCGCTGCTGAATATAGATTTTTGGCTGGAAAGCATTGTTATCCAAAAAGCCCCTGACATGAATTTTCTTATATGGATTGGATTCTATGGCTTCTTTAATAATAATAGAATTGCTGTCCGTGCCATACACTAATATATTTTCTGAGAGGCTGGAGTCATGCTCTTTGATATAATAGTAGAATCCCTTTACACCAAGGCGAAATAATATCAGAGCTTGTACAGGTGATAAAAAAATTAATCAACAGCACCCTTGTCATGTGCACGGACAAGGAATGGAAAATTTGGGATCTGATTAAATTCAACATTAACGGATAAAGGGCCGTAGCAATCAGCGTAGCCAGAAATATTCTGGTAATATCGTGCAATGACGAGTACCGGATCAAACCCAAGTGTATTCGTAATAGGCCCAGGACGGGCACGGCGATGATGGTAAATAATCCCGTATAGATAAAAAAATAGCCCCTGACGATGTACGAGAATCTGAAATCATACGCAGTAAAATAGGACAGGGCGAAGGCCAAGGTCACGAGAACGGCGTCAATAAAGAGCACAATCCACCTGGGCATTCTCTTCGGAATACGAAACATCGGATTCATAGAATGACTTACTTAAAGTGTAATCACTACAGGATTCTGGGGGTTTGACTTTTTCTTGATTACAGAGGTGGGCAAATCAAATATAGTGGAAAACAGTGGACGAGAAAAAATTATTTAAGGATAGATGTCCACATCGCAAATATCTTATCGCAGGAAGACCCTTTTCGAGCGTCAGGAAAATAATTCTGAAATAGAGGCGAATGGAAGGAGATTCTATAAAAATCATATTGAGCCTGATTTTCTCCGGTATCAAAAAATTACGGTAATAGTCCTCCGGATCTCTATGCTTTTTCAGCAAATCAGATTCATTGTGAAATTGGATGGATGCAATATCTGTAAGGCCGGGCCTTACAGAAAGAATAATTCTCTGTTGTTGTGTATATAATTCCACATATCGCTTTACTTCAGGTCTCTGGCCAACGAGCGACATCTGCCCAAGCAATACATTGATTAATTGCGGCAATTCGTCAAGTTTGGACCTACGGAGAAATTTCCCGGCTTTCGTTATTCTTTGGTCCTCTCCGATCGTGAGCAATCCCTTCTCCGTCGAATTGATAAACATTGATCTGTATTTGAAAAGGACAAAAGGAATCCCATTTTTCCCAATCCTTTCCTGCCTAAAAAAAACAGGGCCGCCTGAGTCCCATTTGATCCAGGCCGCAATAACCAATTGCAAAGGCAGCAGGACAATCAGGCCTATGGATGAAAAGACAATATCAAGAATTCGAATAATGCTTCGATTCATAGAAAATCGATTCTACGTTTGACTCAATATACTCGCACTGCTCATCGGTTAATTGGGGATAGATAGGCAGGGAAATCTCTTCCTGATAATTCCTGTAAGAAACCGGAAAATCGGCGATATCATAACCTAAATTCCTGAACAGGGTTAATAATGGAAGAGGAACAAAATGCACATTCGCTGATATTCCTTTCTCAAACAGTCTGCCCATGATCCAATCTCGTTGATTCGCGTCAATACCCTTCATCTTCAAAGCAAATACATGGTAAGAAGATTTTTTTTCCAGGGAATCCTTGTGATGTAGTGACGCCCAAGGCTTCCCCTCAAAAAACTTGGTATAATGATCAAAAACACGCTTCCGCTCGGGCAAAAGGAATCCCTGATATTTTTTTAATTGTGCCAATCCTATTGCGGCCAATACATCCGGCAAATTAATCTTCAGGCCATCTGAAACAATATCATACTTCCAGTTATTGGATTGAGATTTTGAAAAAGCATCTTTTGTTTGTCCATTCATAGAATTAAGTTTCATCCATTGATATACTTTTTCACTATTGAAACTTGGTGGCAAATTAAGGCATATCATTCCGCCTTCAGCGGTGGTGATGTTTTTGACTGAATGAAATGAAAATATCGTTATATCTGATGCCTTGGCACTTGGTTTCCCTTTATATTCCGAGCCTATTGAATGTGCTGCATCTGATAAAAGCGAAATTCTTCCAAAATCGCGCTGGACATCATTGGAAGGCTCAAACAAACGCTTAGTCTTTCCAGAGATAATAATTTCGATAATCTGATCATATGAACATGGCCAGCCCGCTAAGTCTACAGCAATAATTGCCTTTGTGCGGGAACTAATGGCCCGTTCGACTAACTTTTCATCAATAGTAAAATCTTCTTTTACATCAACCATCACTGGTTTGCCGCCACTGTGAAGTACAGCCAGCGCCGTTGCAGCATAAGTGTATGCCGGAATGATCACCTCATCACCAGGCCCAATGCCCAACCACTTAAGGGTGAGCAATGCGCCAGATGTCCAGGAATTCACCGCAATCGCCTGGTCTGCCATAAAAAGCTCCCTGGTCAATAATTCCAAATCCCTGACCACAGGACCCGTCGTAATCCATCCGCTTTTCAGCACTTCGGCTACGGCATCGACTATGTCTTTATCAATATATGGGGGAGAAAAAGGTATTTTCAACTTAACTTATTTTAGTGCAGATCCATAAATTATATAGCGGAAGGTCCGGGGAATCAATCCAATCACGGCCTTATCCATCACACTGACAATCCTTTTATACTTTTCCTTTTTGAAAAAATTGGTAAAAAAACCAGCAGTATAAATTGAAGCAGCAGAAAAATTTTTCAGGTGATCACTGAATTCGCCCAATGTAGGGTATCTCCAGGCCAAAGCATAATGCTTCCTGAATTTATCCCTCAAGAATCGGTGAATTATGCTTGCCCTTAGATTTTCTGCATATAACAACGCACCTCCCGTTTTCAACACGCGGTGAATTTCACTGAATGCTTTTTTCTGATTTTCTAGACTACCCAGCGCACCAAGGACCGACTTGAAAATTACTATATCAAAAGTATTGTCTGCAAATGTTATCGAAGTACAATCCATAATTTCAAACTTGATCCTGGCTGAAGATGAATCTAAAAGATTAACTGCTGCTTTCATTTCTTCAGTAAACCTGATGTCGGTAGCTACCACCTCATAATTGTATTCGATTGCCAACATTTTTGCCAGTCCCCCTCTCCTCGATCCGATGTCCAAAGCTTTTCCTCCCCTGCTTTTTTCAAGGAGGGGGTGCCAGTATTTCATTGCCTGCCCCCACAAGCTAACATCCCATTCAAAGTATTCCGCCAGTTTTAGTTTTTGCATTCTTTGAAACTTTAAATAGTCCTTTCAGAAACCCGATCCCATAGCTCAGGTGGATTGCAGGATATATATACAACTGCATGCATTTGACAAGAATTGATTTACCCCTGAAAATGAGAAATACAGGTCCAGAGCAAGATAACCAAAGAGGGGGATAATATACCAGCTGAAAAAAGCAGCTACTGGAAAAACTGTAATTGCATAAAGGACAAAAATGGCCGGTACCAAGTGCCTGATCTTGATTTCAGACTTTACCTTTCGTAAAACCAAAGGCTTATATAAGCCATACTGATAATACTGACGAATCAGTCCCTTTAGTGAATTTCGCGGATAATAAAACAACTCGATGTCAGGATTTTGAAAAATCCGGAAGCCTGCACTTTTGGCTCTGTAATGAAACTCATCATCCTGATTTCGCATAAGGTCTGTATCAAAGAGGCCGATTTTAGAAAATATCTTTTTTTTCCATGCGCCGAAAGTAACGGAATCGGTATAGCCCCGGTAATTACAGTCATGAACCTTGCTATTGCCTATTCCAAATGGATTTGAAATGGCGATTCCCACGGCCTCCTGAAAATTGCTCTCAAATGCCGTCCTGGTGGGGCCACCGACAATATCTGCATCAGTATCAGCAAAAGTCTCTATGATTCTTTCAAAATAATCCGCACTGTATTTTGTATGGGCATCCAGCCTGACAATAACATCAGCCTTTGCATTCACAATGGCTAGGTTAAGGGCATATGGTACAACCCTTTGCGGATTTCGAAGGAGTTGAATCTGTGGAAACTGCTCCGCGTATCTCAAAGTGATCGAAACTGTATTGTCGTCTGGATCCGCCATCCACAATGATTAGTTCCTTATCCTGTGGCATCGATTCAATGAAAAACTGAATCAAATTTCCTACATATTTTTCTTCATTGTAAACTGGACAAATAACCGATAATTGCATTCCACCTGTTTTAGAGTTTCTGTTTTTGAGCGAAAGGATCCTGAAGCATTTTTGTCACGGAAAACTCGCTAACAGAATAATGCTTGTTGTCCTCGCGCTGTTCAGTTAATACTAGGGTTACCCGGACCCACCTGGTCTCCTGATCAAAAGGAAATGAGGACTGCGTTACCCCATGATTGGGACCGTCTGAGGTTTTTCCAAAATATATCTTTACAAATCGCATTCTGTCCGATGAGAGATTGGTAATTCTGGTCTTTAATGAAAACCTCCTGAACAAATGAGTAATGAGTTTGAAGTTCTTGTCAAACTCCTGAACGTAAATCCAGGGACTTCCCTTTTCTCCGCTGAGTTCGCGCATGGCAACGGATATTTTATATAATTTTTGTTGATCAACCCTGACCGGCTGGGTCGCAATTGATGTGGGGCGATTTTCTTCGTCAAATATGCTTTTTTCGTTAATGATGCAGTCGCGCCATTGGGCTGATACCTTTCCTTTCATATCTTCAATGGGTTCTTCTGATTTTCGAATGGTGAAAATATCTGCGGGAATGCATCGCATGGGAATCGTATTGTTGCCACCGAGATAAATTGTTGAACAGGCAGGTATTCCTCCTGCTGCCAAATTAAGTATGAATTGATCATCGTCTTCACTGCTTTTATAGTTCAAGGGCAGGCATCCCTTCTCGCCAGAGTTTTTTAATTCAAAATCGCCGCCGGTGTAGGGGGCAATGCTTACGAACCCACCTTTATAGTTGCTGATGGCCCAGCAATTGTTAAATGAATAACCTCCTTTGAACATGAACCCATAGGGATATCCGTTAGGGGCAACCCCGTTTTTTTCGGCGATACAGTCAATCAGCGAAATGGCTTTGGTATTTACTCTGGATTCGACATGCCATCCGCAACCGGGCGCGCGGTAAGCATAACAATGCATGAATGTAATGTTGGATGCAGACAGCACATTCTCTATCCCGAATCCATAGTCATATGGACTGAAAATAGTTCCTGTTTCCGAGTAACCGGGTTCGATGGCCTGGCAATTAATAAACTGAATGTTTTCGAAATTGCCAAGATCAGCCGAGTCCGACGCCGAAAAAGCGTAGGCTCCTCTGTGCATCGCAAATCCATGCCTGCGACTGCGGTATGAAATGCAGCCCTCGACTTTAATATCCTTATATGTCTTGTGTATGTCTGCACTTCTGTTGCTTTTTCCTCCGCTAATATGAAAGGAATGCATCCATGAATATTCTGTCCTGATTCCCTGCAAGCTCACATGTGACGAACGGATCTCAATCCTTCCCTTACGAATAGTGCCATCCTTCCACTGTACATTTTCCCCAACGGTTCGGAAGCAAAAATTTCCATCGCCCAATATGATCGCACCCATAGCACTTATGGTTATATTGTCGGTCAGGGAAAACAAGTTCTGATTCACCTGGTGATTTTGACGGACTAATTCGGTAAGTGCCAGCAGGGAAAAGAAGAGTGCCCCCGCCTTTTGATTTGAGATAAATTAATGCTTTGGTTATGGCTTCGTCGTCAAAATGCTTCCCATCTCCGATGGCGCCCATTTCCTTTACAGTGATAACAACACTATCTGTTCCTGCGCTGACTAATCGTTGCGTCCAGCAATATCCATTTGGGCAAAAAGCCGCTGATATACATAAACCCGCAGGCACTATAAGCAACCATATTCTGAATCTTAGTATAGCCATATTCTTAATGATGATAAAACAATATGCCCGTCAATCTCCTCTAAAGGGAAGAACAAAAAAAATGAATCCGATCAGGACATTTCGTTTTGGCCATGATTTAGCTGTTTCACCGGAATGGCTGGCATTCCAGCGTAAAGGAAACCACATTTGTCAAATTGTTTATTAAGGACGGCTCCAGCTGCAAGGATTGAAAATTCTGGTAGCACACTCCCGCCAAGGATCGAACAATTGGCTCCAATCCAACAACCCGATCTTATTGAAATACTGGCTTCCGTATATTTCCCATAACGAAAACTTCCATTATTGAAAGTATGGGAGGTAGAGGTTATGACGCAATTGGGACCGATGATAACTTCATTACCAATGTCGATATTCACCCCCAGAATGACGCAATTATGAGCAATATAAACATTGTCTCCAATGGTAAGCCCCGTTAGGCTTGTAAGATTTGTGCTTGACGTAATCTGAAAGTTTTTTCCGCATTTCTTCATGAATAACGAATACATCAATCCCCTGAAACGCATAAATAATGGAATATTCGGAAGGAAATGAGTTCAAGGTTCGGACGAACCAGGCATAGAGAATGGATATCCTCATTATAAACAGCTCGCTTCTGGACATGACAGCTTCCTGCATGAAATTATTAGTTATTTAAAAATATTTCTGATAAATCCCTCTATGGTAAACGACTTTGATCTTTGGTAAGCATTTCGGCGCACTTCAAATTCCAAGGCGGGGTTAAGCATCAACTGTTCAATAGTTGAATATAGTTCATCCGGGTTTTCAAAAGGTACAAAAAAAATATTTTCCCGATCCTTAAAGGCAAAAGGCAGAGAACCTACAGGTGTGGCAATAACACCGATGCCATTGGCCATGGCCTCCAGGACGACCCTTGGGGAACCTTCAGATGTGCTGGTGAGGCAAAAGAGATCATTGTTTCTAAAGCATTCATTTAACTCATCGCGTGCTTCAATATGTCCTCTGAAAATGACGGCTTTTTCAAGGTGCTTTTCCCTGATGATTTGCTTTAAGTTATGTTCAAATTCCCCCGTGCCAACAATTGTCAGGGAAGAGCCGGGATACTTCTTAAGCAGGAGCATCAACGCCTGAATAATTATTTCCACACCCTTCCATTTGCGCAAGTATCCTACATAAAGGAGATTCACGGAATCTGATTTGAGTCTCCGATCCGGATTAAAATAGAAATCATTTTCAACCAGGGTGGTTGAAATAACTGCCTCTGCTTTGATCCCAAATCTGTTCAATTTCCTTTGAATCTCATTTCCATTTGTATATACCGGAGTTCCATAGCATGAGAGCAGGTATAGGAAATGTTCAGGCAAAAAAAACAGGATCAGCAGGCATTTCTTTATTATACTGTGGTTCGGATTTGTCAGCGTAACTTCTATGGGGTCGCCGACGAAATGGAGTATCCTTGATTTATTGCGAAAGAAAAACCAGCTCAGCCACCCAAAGGCAACAGGATACCGGACATAGCTTCTCGTACAATCCATTGATCTGATGTATCCTGCCAGGTAGTGAAAAAAATAAGGTGCCGCCGAGACATAATTTATTGAATATGGCAGTTCATACACTTCCACATTTTTCAATGACCGAATTTGCTGTCCCAGCGACCCGGGTTCCGGGCTTTTATTCACCGGAGACAGCAAGCAGATCTTATCATAATACTTTATGATTTCGCGCAGGTAAACAAGATGTGTGTATGGAAGAAAATATTCCGATCCGACTTTATCTATTGGCCATGCATGTATCAGGAGTTTTCTCATTTACACATAATTGGGATAATCATTCAAAGCAGGCATTTTTTCAGAGATTGCAAGAATGCCAAAGAATATTTGCATACAGTTGGTCTGCTGGAAATTTTCCATGCTGAATCCTGTCACCAGGAGAAAAATTAATAATAAAGGCAAAAAAACGGACCATTGGCGGATATATGGATTCAGACTTTTAGCCAGCATTCCTGACACCCGCAGCAACCTGGCAATTACCATGATCATTATAAAAACCCCCCAAATGCCCCCATATATTATGGCACCCAGGTATGTATTGTGAACTGTAAAAAAATAGACATTCTTCACCGGCACCATTCCCAAACCATTCACCAGGTTAATGGGCTCAAGATTGTTGATGAATGTATTCCAGATGTGGGTCCTCAGGTCAACGCCCTGCCCAAATTCCTCACCGCTCCCTCCTGTAAACCTGTTCAAAACAATATCCCTCAAAGGGCTGTCTATTACTAAAAAAATCGTTACGGCGCCGAAGAATAAGCCAAGAGCAGGCAGGCCTTTGCCCTCTTTTAGCATGAGCAGGAAAACGACGATGCCAAGACATAGGCCGATTAAGGGGCCCCTGCTTTGCGTGTACAAGAGGCCAATAAATGTAATTATTGTAATCAGTAGAAGGATTTGCGAAGAAAATATTTTGTTGTTTTTAATCGAGAGTATGACAAAACTTAGAATGCAGGTAATTGGGCAGATGAGGGAAGTGGCCACTATGCGACCGATCCGCGGGCCCTTCTTTCTATTAATTCGGAAAGCTCCAGTTTGTTAAGCACGGTACCATAGGCATCCTCATCCGGGAATAAAAATATTTGAAAGATTTCCGGGAACAAAACTGTGCAAATACCGAGTATTGCAGCAGTCGCTCCGGCTATCAACATACATTTCAAAATAAATCGGAGGTTTTTGAAACTTATTACCTGCATTAGCAAAATTGCGGCAATCATCGGGACATAAGTTGCTTTAAGCACAAGCTTTGTTATTTCCGGAAGTGATCGGCCTCCTGTATAAAAGTAGCCATTGATATTGCCTATGGCAACCACCAAAAGCCAAAGGAAGGAGAGCAACAAGGTGGGAGAATTGGTCAGCCTTGCCCGACTGTGAGCCATACAACTCAGAAAGGTTATGACGATGTAGAGATCATCAAAACGAACATTCAATGGAAAAGTGCCATATAGCAAATTATTCGGGTAGGTCCACATTACGATCCATAATGTTCCTGCACCTATGAGGGGATTTCTCAAAGTGAGCAGGGTTAGTAAGATATAGATGGCAATTACGATTATGATCATGGCCTGCAAATCTTTTCATACATAGATTCTGTTTCCAATACCATTCTTTTTATATTGAATTTCCCACATGCTGTTTGGCGGCCCGCGTCTGCCAGTTTGATTCTTTCGGATTCATCGAGCAATAACCTTAAAATTGCTTCTGCCATTGCATCCTTATTTTTCTGAGGTACTATAAGACCGTTTTTTTCATTCGATATTATTTCTTCGAAAGCGCCTGCATCACTGGATATGACAGCTATGCCGGCTGCCATCGCTTCAACAAGTGCAAGCCCAAATGCTTCCCCTTTCACTCCATTAACAGAAATGGTTGGCATGCAAAGCATGGAGCATTCCGAAAAATGTCGGTAAGCTTTGGGAATTTGCCCTGTGAAATAGATATATTCCTCACAATTCAATTCTGTAATGAGTGCTTGCAATCTTCCAAGCTGATTTTCTCGGAATGAATTCGCCTCCGGTTCGTGACCTATGATTAGAAATCTCACCTTTTTATATTTTAGCCGGACTTCAGCTGCCGCCCGAATAAAATATTCATGCCCCTTTAGCCTTACTATATTTCCCACCATAATCACTAGTTGGTCTGATGGGGCGATAGATAGTTGCTTTCGCAAAAATCCCGGAATTTGTTCTTCAATAATTGCCGCAATGTCCACTCCACCATAAATAACATCAGCTTTCTTTTTCATTTCACCGGGCAGACTGTTCCTGACAAAATCACTTATTGCGATAACCCTTGTACAAAAGTATTTTGCACCGGTCTCCAACAGAATGATTTTCCCTTTTCCATAAAGGGAAGCACTATGCCAACGCCATATTGATGGGATCCCACAATACCGGGCAGCGAGCCCTCCCATCAGATGATGCGGAAAATAACTTATATCAAGGCATTGAATTTCTTTCTGTCTCAAGCATTTTATGAGTCTAATAACATACAGAAAGGCCCGAAAACCTTTCTTTGCATTGCTCAACCAACGTTTTGTTCTCCTGGCTGTAGTGTAAGTGTTGATAAGCCGTTTGCTTCCTAAAATAATAACCTCATCGAAGAGGGGGCCAAGCATGTCCAGGCTTTGGCCGGGGCCGAGAAAGATTCCGGAAACATGGAAGGTCTCTCTGTCTATATTCTTAACAAGGAGGTAAGTATACTCAGCAATTCCACCGCCCTCCCCTCCATCAATCAAAAAGCCTATATGTTTTCTTTTCTCCAATGCTTTTTTATAGGGGATTAAAAAAATTGCACCAGCCAGCTCTGCATTGCCAACAAGCCCCAAATAGTATAAGACGCATCGATTTTTCCTTCTTTATTTTCAAGAATCAGGCGCTCAACTTCTTTGGGGTCAAAAATTGATTGCTTATTTATTCGATCAAAGGAAAGACGCTCATTCACAAAATCATTCATGTCCTCCTTAATCCATTTTCTAACAGGTGAGCTGAAACCGGTTTTTGGACGGGAAATAATTTCTTTGGGTAAATATCTCATCGCGAGCTTGCGAAGAATATATTTTGTCGTGAGTCCTTTGAGTTTGAGGTCTGAAGGAATCGTGCTGCTAAAATTTGCGAGGTCAAGGTCCAGGTAAGGTACCCTGCACTCTATCCCAACAGCCATACTCATCTTATCCAGGTAGTTCAAATTGTGATCGGGAAGATACCCCTTGGTTTCAAGATAAAGTGACTTATTAATGTCACTGGTGTCGCCATCCAGCTTATCTAATTCGGAAAGGAAATATTGAATGGGGCTATATCCCCGAAGAACTCTCTTTGATGACTGATTAAAAAGAGCGAATAAGCGAGGCTGAGATATCCACATAAAATAACCCGCAATAACTTCATTAAATGGTTTGTCAAAGTCATTCACAAGTCTTCTTATTCTCCTGTATATTGGTCTAGTGGATACCTGGCTATTAGCAATTTTTTTCAGAAAAGAAAGAAAAGGCTTTGGCAATCTTGACATAAGATGATAGTAAAAGAGCGCCTGGTGCCGACGGTAGCCGCTAAACAACTCATCCGCCCCAGTTCCACCCAATAACACTTTTATTCCCATGGACCTGGCATGTTCACTAATTCTTAAAACGCTAATGGATGCCGGATCAGCCAGCGGTTCCTCCAGATGCCATATCATTTTATCAAAATCAGATAGAATATCAATTTTTGCATCTATCACATGAAGGTCAATATTCATTTTTTTCGAAAACATGGTAGCATAATCCAAGTCATTGACAAATCCATCCGCCTCCATCGTGCCTGAATTGATAGTGAATGCGCAAATCTTTTTCTTACCACTTAACCTTTGCGCAATGGCTGCAATAAGGCATGAATCAAGCCCACCAGATACAAAAAACCCTATGGGCACATCACTCATTAGCTGTCTTTCAACTGCATCTGTCATGTGACGATCCAATCTGGAGATCCAATCTTCCTCAGAAAAAGCCGGAGATGAAGCTTCCTTATATACAAGTTTAAAATATTGTTCATATTGACTTTTGAATGTGGAAATATTTACACGGAGAAAATGACCGGGCAACAATTTCTTAATGTTTGAAAATGGAGTTTTTTTTCCCGGCGACCACAAGAATGCCAGGTAATTATTTATCGCTTCCAGATCAATCGTTTTATCCCAACCCCCAAGCTTATTCAGCGCTTTTATCTCTGACGAGAAGTAAAAATTTTCATCCGAGAGATAGTAATACAATGGTTTGGTACCAAATGGATCTCTGGCTATTAGTATTTCACTTGCCAATTGATCAAAAATGGCAAAGGAAAAAATGCCATTCAACTTTCCAATGATCTCCGATCCATAAATTCTGTAACCGTTAAGCAATGTCTCAGTATCACAGTTGCCATGAAATTCACAGCCTTTGGCTGACGAGGTCTTTCCTCAAGCTCCATGTGGTTATAAATCTCTCCATTATATATCAGGACAAAATTTCCATCCTCGACTGATCATCGGCTGATGTACCCTCCTCTTTTGGAAGCCCAACTATGGAAAGCCTTCGGTGTGCAAAGCCAATATTATCCTGAATAAAACAGCCGGAATCATCCGGACCGCGGTGTGCAATGGAATTCAGCGCAGAAATTAATTCCACCTGGTCGACAATTGTTTGCCTCGTGACAAATTCCAACAATGCCGCACATAATAAAAAGGTTAGCTGTTCGTATCTCGATTCTTTATTTCTGAAAGCGGGCAGATCGTAGCAAACTTCTGAAATCCTCTGAACGAATGATCAATGCTTGACTGACTCTAAGCCCAAAATATTTTTGACAGAAAAAAAGACTCGCACTTGCCGTCACAATATTTCCTACAAGGATTCCAAAGGCTGCTCCCTGAATGCCACCTGCCTTTATTCCCAAGTAAGTAATGGCCGATATGGTGATAAAAGAAAAAAACAGGATTTTCATGTTCAGGGTGGCCCTTCCCTGGCCGGCCAGAAAGTTTAAGCAAATGTTTGAAACGCAATAGAAAACCAAAGAGCCTGCCAGGACCTTTATTACTATTTCAGCAGCTATAAATTGCCGGCCATACAGCACAAGAATTATTTCCGACCGAAACAGGTAAACAAATAATGATACGATGATGCTGAGAAAGAGTGTCACACGAATGGCATACTGTGTCACCCCAATTAGTTCATTCGATTTAGTCGCCAGTTTCGCATATAGCAGAGGGCCTATTGTATAAGGTATCAGCGATACCATGCTGCTGATAGCGACCGCCCTTGAATATATCCCTATCTCAGAAAAATTATTCGAATGAAAGTATTTCAACATGATCACCGAAATGTTGGCTTTGACGATGAAAGAGGATTTCGCAGGCTGATAATTTAAGTCCGTACCCAACGACTTTTTTGAATAAGCTTTTGCTGAACTTATGCTTAAAATTTATATGGTTTTGAAGAAAGAAAATTAGCATGAATAATGCGCATGCATTTCCCAGGGTAATGGTGTAAATACCAAACTTTACGCTGATCATTCCCAATAACCAGCCTGCCGAAGTGGCTAATAACAGAAATTAGTTTTGGCAACTGTTCAATAGTCACCATTTTTTTTGCTACCATTTCAGCGGTCAAAACAGTCTTTGTAGTCAGAATTAACAGGGAGAAGGATGTGCCGGCTGCATAAGCAACCATGGATAGAAAGGCAATCGGACCGAAGTAATTTGGAAACGCATAGACAATAGTCAAAACAGTCAAGAATAGGAGAATAGCAGCGACACCGGAAGCACTCAGGGTCGTTGCGAGCAATTCGTCAGTTCGAATCCTTACATTATTGATGAAATAGATGGAAGCATTGCCTATACCGAGTGCAAAGAGAGTAACGATGATTGATTGAAATGATTTGAATACCTCTAATTGGCCGATGCCTTCAGGTCCCATTACCCTTGATAAGATTATCCCGGTCAGCAGGCTAAAAATATGTCCCACAATTTGTGCAAATGAGACGATAGATATCTTTCTTAAAAATGGCATAGCGTTAATTGAACAATATGTCTTGGTTATCTTCGCAAAGCTCATTTATAACCATATCCATACCCGTATTTCTTGTTGATTTTAGCATGATTAATGATTATTCTCAAGTCTTTGACACTGCTGTGTTTTTGAAATTCCTGCAAATTCCTTAACTGTTCGATTTCAGTATTATCCTCCCTCACTACATAAAGGTTTACATCGGCATACCCGGAGAGAATCAGGGGGTCAATGACAGACCCGAATGGAGGTGTGTCAACGATAATGGTATCGAAATGCGCTTTGAGATAATAGAACATCGCTGCTATCTTTTCGCTGCGCAGAGGTTTCGATAGGATCAGCAATCTGCTGACCCGCCGGTATAAACCAGCAATTCTCCGCGCTGGGAATCGTATAAATAATTTCACCCATTGGAACCTGATCACAGCAAACGTAATCTGTTACTCCATACTGAGTCTTGACCGCCATCAGACGTGCAAGTCGCGGGCGGCGAAGGTCACATTCAACAAGTACTGTTTTTGAACCAAGGGCAGCAAAGAATCTTGACAGGTTGAAACAGATAAAGGATTTCCCTTCCTTTCGACTATGGGATGTTAATAGAAATGTCTGGGCTCTTCTTCCATCAATTAATTTCGAATTAAGGTTGAATTCCAACCTGCGGAATTGTTCCGCAACGGGGCTCTTAAGCTGCATTGGATTCAACATAAAATCCTTATTCGCACTGGCGATTTCACCGATCAACGGAATATCAATTGTAGCCAGCATTGATTTGGCATTCCTTATATTGCTGTTAAGAACATTTTTCAGATAAAAACTAAAGGCAGGCACAGCAAATCCAATGGCTAAAGCTGCCAGGTAAATGATGGAAGGCCTTGGTCCGTATGGTCTCGGCCTTAGGCGGATCAACAATGCTAAGCTGGTCAAAATTCAGTGATTTAGAAATCGCAACAGCTTCTCTCTTTTTCAATAGATACAGATACAATTCTTCTTTAACTCGCTGTCGTCTTGAAAATTCAAGAAAAGTCCTGTCTTGCACGGCAGCCTGCTGCAATTGTTCGCCTGTGGCTCCTGTCCTTTTTTCCAGGTCAGTCACACTTGATTTAATGAAATTATGAATGGAAGTCAGTGAGCCGATAATGTCTTTCCTCAGGTTTTCAATTTTGACCGAGGTTTCGGCCACTTTTGGGTTGTTGGCACCGGAGCTCTTAATCAACTCATCCCTTTTCAGTTGCAAGTCATTATAATTTTCGGCCATTTGGGCGAAGGACCTGTCATCGATTATCATTGCAGCTGGAACTGAATGGGGTGGGCTGTTCTTTAGAACATGAGCAGTTGATCGATGGCTTTAAGCTGCACTCTGTACTTACTTGCTTCATTTTGATTCTGGCTTGAGTTGTCCAATTGTAGTTTTCTTTGAGCCGATACATCTGCCAGCTCATTATTTTGCCTGTAGCTTTGAATTTTTTGTTCAACACTATCCAATTCGTTCACCAGGAGATTAAGGCGATTATCAATGAATGCAATCGATGAATCGGCGTTCCTGGCTTTTTCATTCTTTTGTCTTCCATTGAAGATGGTTAGAAAATTCACCAGGATGTCTTCTCCCCGGCCAGGCATATTATCAATCAGGTTCAAGTCAATTGTGCTTGCATTTTTTGATGTGGGAAGTATGGTGAGCCTCTTGATCAGCAGGTTAACGGTTTCATCCAAATCGAAAAAACGAATAAACAACCTGTAATTATTTGGTTCCTTTTGACTTTTGAAATGAAACCGAAACCTTCCGAAGCCAAGATCAACAATATCATCGAAATGAAAAGCCCGGTAAGATCCATTGGCGAGCAATGAAAAACGGGATGAATCAATGATAGAAAAAGTAAATTCCCTGACAAAAAAGCGGGATTCGCTGTATGATATTGTTTCAATGTGGACGGGCTGGAATCTAGGGCTCAATTTCGCGATCAATAAAATTGCCAATTCCGAAAAACCGGATAAAAAGACCCATCTTTTTGACTGTACTGTCAACGATTATCCTGGCGGTTAAGCTATTGATTGCATTCTCGACCGAATTCGGGGAGCTGGTCAGTGAATAATCCTCGAGTACTTCTGATTGGGAAGTCTTGTTGTTTTCCTTCACTTCAGAAATCAGGATGCGTGATTTGATAATATAGTCTTTCTGACTAAAACGCAAATAAACAAAGGCAAACAATAATGCGGTGGCAACGCCCAAAAAATATACAAGCCATTTCTTTCTAAAATGGCGAATAAGGGAAATAATATAGTCTTCATTTAATCCATTCAGATTTTCCGACACTTTAGATCACATTTTAAAGAGTAATAAAGGAGGTACCATTCCAAATCAAGATCCACATTAATCAATGGATTTCTTTGCGGGCACGTTAAAGAGGTAAGATTATTGGCCCGAGACTTAGGTCACTAAGGATGGCAATACTGGAATTATACCGTAATATAAAAAAAAAGGCGCTAATAACAAAGTAAAACATCCGCTTATTTCCAGCGCTCATTAGTCTACTCTTCTCATCGAGTACATTTTGTCTGAGATTCTTCACCAGTGGAAGTCCGCAGGCATGTTCCCGAAAATATAACTATTTACTAATGAAATATGAAGAAGCTGGAAAGAAAGAAGGAATGAACCTGGATTTGGAACTTATTTAATTAGACCATGATCCCCGCCGAAAAATCATTATTGCAGCTCTTGCAAAACATAGGGTGGACTGTACTGGGCTCGAACCAGTGACCTCTGCTCTGTCAAAGCAGCGCTCTGAACCAACTGAGCTAACAGTCCATTGATCAGGGCTGGTATGCAAAAGTAGCTTTTTTGTCCCCAATCATAAGATCAAAATTTCCAGCTTCCATCACCATTTTTCCCTGTGCATTGATGAACCCCAGGTCATTTTTATCAATGACAAAACTGACTGTCTGGCTATCACCGGCCTTGAGTGTAATTTTCTTAAATGCCCGCAGGCGTTGCATGCTCGGCGTTATGCTCGCATATTGCTGGTGAGAATATAACTCCACCGTATGTTTCCCGTCCCGGCTGCCCGAATTTTTTACATTGATGCTCACCGTTAGTTTGGATGTTCCATGCAGGATCCTTGTGCTCAGCACGATGTCTTCATATTCAAAACGGGTATAACTCAGGCCATATCCAAAGGGGAAAAGGGGCCTGTATCCATCCCATGTCATATCAGAATTGAAAATTTCCCTGACATCTTCTGTATGTTTTCGATCATACAATACGATTTCTCCCATGCTTCTTGGATAACTAAAGGGAAGAATACCGTCCGGATTATAGTCGCCAAATAATACATCAGCCACTGCTTCAGCCGTCTTCTTGCCCGACCAGTAAGCCATGAGAATTCCTTTTATCTGGGGCTCTATGGAAGTGATGAACCTGGGTCTGCCTTCAGCAAGTACCAGGATCACTGGTTTTCCTGTGGCGATGGCTGCTTTCGCCAATGCAATCTGGTTATCAGGAAGAGCCAGGTCGCCGATATTCCCCGGACTTTCTGCATACGCATTTTCTCCAAGACATAGCACGATCACATCAGCGCCGGAAGCTGCTGATCTTAATTTATCTGTATTTGTATTATCAGGATTATCAAATCCTTTTCCACCTACTATAATCGCATGACCGCCCAGTTTTTCGTTGATAGCCTGTGCAATTGTTTTGCTATTGGAAGGATACCATTGTTCTTCCTTTCCCTGCCAGGTATAAGACCAGCATCCATTCAGGGCGCTGATGCTTTGTGAAGTGGGACCCACCACCAAAACGCGTTTGTTGTCGGCCAGCGGAAGGATGCCATCCTGGTTTTTAAGCAGGGTCATCGCTTCATGGGCAGCATTCAAAGCCACATATTGGTATTCAGGCATTCCAAAATACGGTTCGGCCTGAGGCTCAGGATAAGGATATTCAAATAGACCAACCCTGGCTTTGAGCGTGATTATGCGCCGAACGGCATCATCGATGCGACTCATGGGCACTTCGTTTTTCTGCACAGCTTCCTTTAACAAGTCAAAAAAGGAAAAATCACCAGGCACCATACTCATATCGATACCTGCATTGACAGCCATGGCCACCGCCTGCCTGGGTGTGCTCGCCACGAGGTGCCGCGTATGCAAACGAATAATATCTTCCCAATCCGTCACAATCACCCCCTGGAATCCCAATTCCTTTCTCAATACATCATTCAGCAAATATTTACTGGCATGCACCGGCACCCCATTAATCTCACCTGAATTGACCATGATTGTAGCAGCCCCGGCTTTGACAGCTTCCCTGAATTGCGGCAAATAATATTCACGCATTTCAATCTCGGGCATATAAGACGGAGTCCGGTCCTTCCCGGTTCGGGAAGCAGAATAACCAAGATAGTGCTTCATGCAGGCGGCGACAGCTGTGGGATTATTCAAGCCGTCTTCCTGGTAAGCCTGGATGGCCGCGGCACCCAATGTCTTTCCAATATATACGTCTTCCCCATAGGTTTCCGGGAACCTGGACCACAGAGGTTGTCTTCCGCAATCCAGCACTGGCGCAAAATTCCATCTTACACCAGATGCCCGCAATTCCTTCGCAGTAATCTTGGCCGCCGCCCTGACCAATTCTGGATTTCTGGTTGCCGCCATCGCGATGCTTTGAGGAAATAATGTTGCTTTCAGCGTATATGTCTGGCCGTGAATGCCATCCAGACCATAGATCACTGGGATTTTCAATCTTGTATTTCTCGCTTCATCCTGGATCTGGGTTTGGATCTGACGCCAGGTTTCCACGGAAAAGGCATGTGCGGTTGTATTGAGAATAGATCCTACTTTATAATCCTGAATGGCCTTTCTCAGGGCTGCAGTATCCAATGCGCCATCCTGGTTGCCCCAGCCATTTTGTGCCACAACAGCCAGGGTTACCTGTGTCATTTGGCCGATTTTTTCATCCAAAGTCATATCCTTGATCAAGGCATCGATTTTCAGCTGGAGGCTATCAACCTTGCGGGCAGGTTTCTGCGCCTGAATAAAAACAGGAGCCAGACATAAAAAAAGAAAGAAGGAACGCCATTTCATGGTAGTAGTGGTTATTAGGGGTTAAAAATAGAGGAATAAAAATACAGGTTCCTTAGGAAAAGCAATTCTTTTCCAGGTTTCTTTTTAAACACTTAAATCTTTTGGTATTCCTCAGGTCAGGGCCTGGCGCGTTTTTTTCCTGCCCATTCATATTGTTTGAGATGGTGTTGATTTACAGGGAACTCTGTTCTCTTCAATTCATACTACCAGGTTAAATAATTCGTTTATTGTATGGCAAAGAGTATCTTAAACAGAATCCATAAAAAATCCAATATATGTGCGTATTCAATGATTATATCCGTCAACAGGAAGAACTTCGGGACTTGCAAAAAGAAACTATCCAGGTCAACAAAAACTATAATAATGAGCTCAAACTTTTTCAAAGTGGAACGGTGATCGATTCAGTCAACGCGGAAAGAGTGAAACAAAAATTCGATGAGCTTAGGCAAACGAACGAAAAAATCACCCAAAAGGAAAATGAATTAAAGAATACAGAGAAAGAACTTGAAGATTATTTACATGCGATGAATGGCATGGCGATCCGTTATACACACAACCACCAGGGCATCCCTATGCAGATGATATTTGAATTGGAATTAAACAATTATGGAGAAACTCAAATCAAAATGTCCAAGGAGGTCTGAATTCAGGAACCAATATCATCATGCCATCTTTCTTCTATCAATTTCCTTCCTGATCAACGCCAGTTCCCTGCCTGTTTGACCGCTGACCGAACTATTTTCCTGCGCCCTGCGCATCAGGTATGGAATCACATCCTTTATAGGACCAAAGGGCAGGTATTTGCTCACCGCACAACCGGCTTTGGCCAGGTTAAAGCTTATATTATCACTCATCCCGTAAAGCTGCGAAAAATGTACATGAGGATGATCTAGTGGCAGTCCCTTTTCTGTCAGCAATTCTGTAGAGAGCAGATTGCTGAATTCATTATGTGACGCGACTATGAGTCCTATTTTTTCCAGATGATCAATGCAAAAGCGAAGTCCCAGGTTATAATCCCTATCCGTCGAATCTTTATCAGGTTGTATTGGTGAAGGATATCCAATTTCAATTGCGCGCCGGCGTTCTTTTTCCATATAAGCCCCTCTGACAAGTTTCGCACCCAACATGAATTTTCTTATTTCCGCGGCTTCCAAAGAATCTCTAAGGAATTCCAGGCGGTCATGACGGTATAATTGCACTGTATTATAGACAATGACGCGCTCCTTATTAAAATGCTCCATCATCAGGATGGTTAATACATCCACCGGATCCTGGATCCAGGTCTCTTCTGCATCAACCAGGACGCCAACATTTTTCTCGGCTGCTACGCGGCAGATTCGGAACATGCGTTCATGAACTCTTTGCCATTCTGCCTTCTCCTCTTCCGAAAGGGATTCGATGGCCTTGGCATATCTTTTCATCAGGCTGCCAGCATTTAATTCCACCGAATGATCAAGTTTTTCGAGCAAGCCAAATCTGGCAAAACCCGTAACCTTAATGCTGATAAATGGAATATTTGATTGGGTGCTCGCATAATTTATCACGCGGATAAATTCATCACAGGAATGATCGAAGCCATGTTCCCCATTCTCTCCCCCTTCTACTCCATAGTCGAGGATCACCTGAACATGATATTGTTGCAGTTTCCGGGCAACAGCCGCAGTTTCATCTAACGTCTCCCCTCCTACAAATTGAGAGAAAATGGTGCTTCGAATAAGCCTTTTTACGGGAAGCCCTAACCGAATAGCCCAGGGCGTAATTCTTGTCCCCAATTTCACAAGTGAATTGTACCCCATCGACGAAAACAGGAATCGGGCTTTTTTCAATTCTTTATCTGATTTGTATTCAAATGCGTTTTCCGTATTGTCAAAAGAAATGTTCGTTTTCGTTTCTGGCATATATGCAAGACTGGTATGAGACAAATGTATGAAGGAAAATCATTTAGAATGCAGCTCCAGTCCATATCGAATAGATTCCTTTCGTAAATGGAGCCCGCCTTTGGTCAAAGCAGCGAATTGACCCAAAGAAAATCGAACACGAAATGCGAATGACAATGCATACTATATTTTGTTATTTTCGTCTCCAATTAGAACCTATGGCAAGATTTTTTTTATTGATGATAATTGCCGGATTCGTTTTCTCAGCCTGCAACCAGTCACCCATCTATGACAAGATCATCAGGCAGGGCCTGGTATTCGACAATTTAAATGAACCTCGTATTACAGATTTAGCTATTCAGGGAGACACAATTGCATTCATTGGTGACCTGCATGATGCCAAGGCAACGATTGACATCAATGCAGAGCATTTGGCGGTTTGTCCAGGCTTTATCGATATGCAAAGCCAATCAATGATCAGTCTGATTCAGGATGGCCGCTCGATGAGTGCAATCAAGCAGGGAGTGACCCTGGAAGTATTTGGTGAAGGCGGTTCAGAAGGACCTGCTACAGATTCCATGAAAATAATAGAAGAGAGAAATGAAAGTGACATAAAATATAAAGTGGAATGGACAACCCTGAAGCAATACCTCGAATGGCTTACCAGGAGAGGGGTTTCGACAAATGTGGCGTCATTTGTAGGTGCAAGCACCATAAGAGAAAATGTGATAGGGGACGCCAATCGCGCACCGGATTCTGCGGAGCTTGAAAAAATGAAAGCAATTACAAGGCAGGCCATGGAGGAAGGAGCTTTGGGCATTGGTTCGGCGCTCATCTATGCCCCGGGAAATTATGCGAAGACGGATGAATTGATAGCCATTTGCAAAATTGCCGCTGCTTATGGAGGCAGCTATATCTCACATATCCGGAGTGAAGGAAACCGGCTATTAGAAGGAGCGGATGAGTTAATCCTTATCTCGAAAGAAGCTGCTATTCCTGCCATTTTTTACCATCTGAAAGCTGCCGGAAAAAAGAATTGGTATAAGATGGATCTGCTTATTTCAAAAATTGACAGTGCGCGCAAGGCTGGACTTCCAATTTCAGCCTGTATGTACACCTACACGGCCGGTGCCACAGGTTTTGATGCTTCGATGCCTCCTGCCATTCAGGAAGGCGGCCTTGACCAATGGATCAATAGGCTGAAAGATCCGGCTACAAAAAAGAAACTGATCAAAGTCATGAAGACGCCAACCAATGATTGGGAAAATCTTTACCTGGGGGCCGGACCTGACAACATCATTTGTACCGATTTCAAGCAAGACTCGCTGAAATATCTCACCGGAAAAAGATTGTCCGAGATTGCCAAAATGAGAAATAGATCACCTGAGGAGACAATCATTGACCTGATCATACAAGATCATTCCAGAATCGAGGTGATTTACTTCCTGATGAGCGAAGAAAATGTTCATAAACAGGTAAAGCTTTCTTATATGAGTTTCGGATCTGATGCAGCCAGCATGGCACCTGAAGGCATCTTTCTCAGGAACAGTACACACCCACGCGCTTATGGCAATTTCGCCAACCTGCTTGGGAAATATGTGAGGGAAGAAAAAGCAGTTTCGCTTCAGGATGCCATTTTCAGGATGAGCGCACTTCCTGCGAGTCAGTTGCATATCTCAAAAAGAGGGAAGCTGGAAAAGGGTTTTTATGCAGATTTGGTCGTTTTTGATCCTGGCACTATCCGCTCGAATGCGACATATGAAAAGCCTCATCAGCTAGCCAGCGGCGTCCTGGATGTATTTGTAAATGGTGTCCAGGTTTTGAAAGATGGTTTGCATACCAATTCAAAGCCAGGCAGGGTTATTTATGGTCCGGGATACAAGTTGGGCGATAGTCACCAATGAAAGTATATTACAGGAGATGAAAATAACAAACATTGATATTTACAAATTTAGTATTCCCATGCAGCCCTTTACCATTGCTACGGGAACCATGCATGCTGCTCAAAATACATTCATCAGGATACATACCGAAGCTGGGTTTTATGGCGTGGGTGAATGCTCCGCATTTCCTATGATCACGGGAGAAACGCAGGCTACATGTTTTGAAATGGCCAGGGAATTTGCGTCTATCTGGAAAAATAAGGATGCGCTTTTGATTGAAGACCGGATGAATGAATTGGACGCATTTACAGCATTTAATGCGACTATAAAGAGCGCTTTTGATATGGCGCTATTTGATATCACAGCAAAAAATGCAGGGCAACCTCTTTACCAATTCCTGAAAGGAAAGAAAAAGATAATTGAAACAGACCTTACCATCGGCATCGGTTCTTCGGATGACATGGCGGCAACAGCAATTGAGTACAAGGAAAAGGGTGTTCGGATGATCAAAATCAAATTAGGAAAAAATGGCGCAGAGGACGTTGAGAGGGTAAAAAAGATCAGGCAAGCGGTGGGCGAAGAGATCCTATTGCGGATAGACGCAAACCAGGGATGGGATTTTGATACGGCAGCATTGGCCTTGAAACAAATGGGGCCCTTTCATATCCAATTCTGCGAGCAACCTATGCGCCATTGGGATGATTTCCGCCTCCCGGAATTGAGAAAGCGCTCCCCTATTCCTATCATGGCGGATGAAAGCGTGTTTGACCATCATGATGCGACCAGACTTATTGACGCAGGTGCCTGTGATTATGTAAATATCAAATTTGCAAAATCAGGTGGAATTCTTGGGGCAATCAAAATTAACTCCGCTTGTGAAATGAGGGGGATCCCCTGTATGATGGGTGGAATGCTGGAAAGCCGTGTCGCGCTGACAGCATTTGCTCATTTTGCAACAGCAAAGGACAATATCATTTTCTATGATATGGACACCTGTATGCTGGGACACTTAATTGACCCGGTTACTGGTGGACTGCGATATAACGGATATTTTCTGGAGATCCCAGATTCGCCCGGGATAGGTGCGGATGTTGACGAGCATTATTTAAGCAGCTTACAAAAAACAACGATCTAACCCGCAAACGAATTTTGCCCGGTATTATTCTTATATAAACCTCTTACAATGTCAGAAAAAGCTAAGACTGCCAAGGAATCACATATCATCATGACCGAACTGGTATTACCTAATGATACGAATGTATATGGAAACCTGATGGGAGGACGATTGATGTACTGGATGGATATTGCTGCTGCGCTGGCTGCAAGCAAGCACTGCAATGCACCCGTCGTAACTGCTTCTGTTGATAATATTTCTTTTGAAAATCCAATCAAACTTGGAAATGTAGTGCATATTGAGGCCAAACTTAGCAGGGCATTTAACAGTTCCATGGAAGTTCATATTAAAGTCTGGGGTGAAGACCATCACCAGCAATATCGCTATAAAAGCAATGAGGCATATTTCACTTTTGTTGCGCTTGACCCTAACCGAAAGCCCCGCGCTGTACCTTCTGTCATCGCAGAAACAGACGAAGAAAAGAAATTATATGATGGAGCATTGCGTCGAAGGCAATTGCGACTGATATTGGGTGGAAAGATGAAGCCCCAGGATGCAGAAGAGCTGAAGGCATTGTTTACCAAAAGCTAGGCTAACCAACATACCTTCACAATTTCCGCCATTCAGAACGGATTTGTATAATAGAAAATTTCCAGGTCAAGCGTGCTCTTAGGCCGACTTCCTTTAATACGAGGATTTTGGAATTTGTAAAATCAGGAGGCAACAAGATTTTCCCAATGGTGGGCTCCCTTCATCATGAATGATTTGCTCTGCTCGATAGAATCCATCACCTGGTCCAGGATCACCTGGGCCGGTGCGTCATAGTCAATAGCAAGTGGTGCTTTGAAAGTAACGGAAAGCGGTGTGCCTTTCTTCTTGAACTTCAGCCCCTTCTTATTAAATGCGCGCCAGAAGCCATTGATCACTACCGGGATAACAATGGGTTTGTTTTGTTTGATGATCAGGGCTGTTCCCTTTCTTCCGGGGGCAAAAGGTTTGGTCGTACCCTGGGGGAATGTAATGATCCAGTTATCTTCCAGCGCACGTGTAATCTTCCTGGTATCTGATGGATCCAATCCCTTCCTGACTTCATTTGTTTTGGGTACCCAGGTGCGCTTGACCGTTAGTGCTCCTGCAAGTGTAAATAGCCGGCTGATCCAGCTCCCCCTCATGGTTTCCGCTGCTGCAACATAATAAACATTGGTGAAAGGATTCAGGAGATAATATGGTATACCCAGGCGGTTATTCTTTCCCCATTTTACAGCGCAGAAAATATGAAGGAAGGTTATGACATCAGCGAAGTAGGTTTGATGGTTGCTGACAAAAAGCACATTTCCCTTTGGCAGCCCTCTGAGATTTTCCGTGCCACTGATCTTGAGTCTGTTTACAAACATCAATCCCGGATATGAAAAGACGCCTACTACTGCGTATAGGATTTTTTTTACGATGCGAAGATTTTTGAGTCGATCAATGACCGATGGCATATTAGTGCAGTTTGGCAGGCAATTCTTTTCGAAAATACGGAATAATATTCTTTCGCATACCAGACTTACGAAAAGAATTCGGACAGGTCAGAAATTTTATCGCCAGGCTTCTGCATTTGCTTTATATAGTATCTTGCACTCATTCATAATTTCCTATCACAAGAAATTCTTTACCACCTGAAACATGATCAGCACAGTAATTTTTGATATGGACGGCCTGCTTATCGATTCGGAGCCGCATTGGCAGGAAGCAGGCATAGAATATCTCAAAGAATTCGGCGTCTCATTGACCTTGGAAGAATACCATGTAACTACGGGTCTAAGAACAAAGGAATGGCTGGAATTTTGGTTTTCCCATTTTAGTATCGATATGAAATATGCAAAAGAGGCAGGCCCGAAGATCGAAGCCATGGCAGTGGAGAAGATAAGAAATGGAGCAAGGGAGATGGAGGGTGTTCAGGAGATCCTGAAATTCTTTAAGGATAAACAATTTACCATCGGACTGGCCACTTCTTCTTCCCATCGCCTGATTGATGTGATTATCGACAAGCTCGGCATCAGGTCATATTTTAAAGCATTCTCTTCCGCAGAGCATTTGACTTTTAGCAAACCGCACCCCGAAGTATATTTGAATTGTGCAAAGCTTTTGGGTGTTCCCCCTACCGGATGCATTTGTTTCGAAGATTCTTTCAATGGACTGATCTCTGCAAAAGCAGCCCGTATGAAATGTATTGTGGTGCCTGAGCCAACTTTCTACAATCAGGATAAATGGGCGGCTGCAGACTTAAAAATTCCTTCTCTAGTGCAATTCAATGAGGCAAGTTTAAATAATCTATTAAATGGATCAGGGGTCAATTAGGCGCAAAGAAAAGCCCCGCTTTTGCGGGGCCTGAATTTTTGAAAGCTAGGCTCATTTATTTTGGCTCATCACCCTTCTCTTCCTGCTTCAATTTTTCTTTGATTTCAGCCAAAGCACCTAAGTCCCCAAGCGTTGGTTTCTCAACCTTGCTTTGGATATTCTTGACCGCCTTGCGAGTCTTATCTGAGTCAACTTTTGCTTCTTTCTTTGCTGCCTCTTTTTCGTCATTCTTAGCCTGCTCCCAGATCCTGGTATGAGAGAGCACGATTCGCTTTTCGTTGCGATCAAACTCAATAACCATAAAGCTGGATGTTTCGTCCGGGCCTACCTGTTTGCCATCTTCCTTATTCAGATGCCGATTCGGAGCAAATCCTTCCAGTCCATATGGAAGTTGAACAAGAGCACCCTTTTCATCCTTACGAATGACAGTTCCTTCGTGAATGGAACCCACAGCAAATGTTTGCTCAAGCGCATTCCAGGGATCTTCTTCCAATTGCTTATGGCCTAATTGCAACTTGCGGTTATCCTTATCTATTCCGAGGATCAACACTTCTATATGCTGACCAACTTTAGTATAGTCAGATGGATGGTTAAATCTTTTCAGCCAGCTCAGATCGCTAATGTGAATCATCCCGCCGATGCCTGGTGCCAATTCAACGAAAACACCATATGGTGTAATATTCTTAACCAATCCTTTGTGTCGGCTACCTTGCGGGAATTTAGTTTCTATTGTACTCCATGGATCTTCACTCAGTTGCTTGATAGAAAGACTCATTTTGCGGGCATCCTTATCTAAAGTGACAATCTTTGCACGGTGTTCATCACCAAGCTTGAAAAACTCTTTGGCGTTGATTGGCGTATTGGCCCATGTAATTTCACTCACATGCACCAGGCCTTCAACACCAGGCATGATCTCAAGGAATGCACCGTAGTCTTCAATATTGACCACTTTGCCCTTGACAATTTCGCCTTCTCTAATATTTTCTGGAAGTACATCCCAAGGATGAGGAGTCAGTTGCTTAAGGCCAAGGCTAATACGCTTCTTGCCGTCATCAAAGTCCAATACCACGACTTGCAGTTTTTGATCCAGTTTCAATACTTCACTTGGATGGCTGATACGGCCCCAGCTGATATCCGTAATGTAGAGCAAACCATCCAAACCACCGAGGTCCATGAATGCACCGAAGTCTGTGATATTCTTAATAGTTCCTTCAAGCACCTGGCCTTTCTCCAACTTGCTCATGATTTCAGCTCGCTGGGCTTCAATATCACTTTCGATTAATGCCTTGTGGGAAACCACCGCATTCTTGATCGCCTCATTGATCTTGACCACTTTGAACTCCATGGTCTTGCCAACAAACTGGTCATAATCAGTAACAGGCTTGACGTCAATCTGTGAACCCGGAAGGAAGGTTTCCATTCCAAACACGTCAACAATCAAACCACCCTTGGTTTTGCTCGTTACTATACCCGTAACCACCTCACCTGTCTTATGCATTTCCACTATTTTTTCCCAAGCGCGAGTAATACGTGCCTGTTTCCGGCTCAAATGGAGGTGGCCTTCACGGTCTTCTTTCTCAACTACCATTACTTCCACCTCGTCGCCCGTCTTAAGATTAGGTACATCTCTGAATTCATTCAAAGAAACAAGCCCATCGCTCTTAAAACCGATGTTAATGACAGCGTCTGTTTTGGTAAGTCCTACGATGGAGCCTTTAATTAATTCGCCATCCGTAATGGTAACGAAAGTGTTTTCATACACTTTGTCATACTTCACTTTTTCATCCTTCGTGTAAGCAGCTACGTTACGTTTGTCAATGGTCCAATCGAAATCGTCGTGAGCAGTTTGTACTGGTTCTTTTGGTGTCGCTGTAGCTTCTGCCGTTGCAGTAGGCTCCTGTACATCAGCGTTTGAGTTAACAATATTGTTTTCTGACATAATCAATGCCCGAGGGATTTAAAATTCGGGATGGCAAAGGTACCAAGAAATTGTGAATGTTAATAGAGGGACTTACGCAATGTTTATAAAATGCAAAATATTGGCAATCAAAATCTTAGCATACCTTGTCCTACACCCCATTGCGAGGGTGTAGGACACTTATGGTTTGAATATTTGAACTTTCAGGTCTTCATCAATAGCAGCATATGAATCCCTGTAAAGCGTCCACATGTCAAGATCCAGCAGTTCCCTTGCCAACTTCCTATTACATAAAGGGAGCGGAGCCTGATCCAAATATTCCCTAAACGAAGAATATTCCCAATCTTCCATACGGCTAACCAGTCCGGCTTTGAGAGGATTCTGATGAATATAATGAAAAGCAGTCCAGGTATGAATCAGGGGACTACTTACATTCTTTGATTTTGTATGTTGTTGAAACCTGCTTCCCGTAAAATGCATTTCGCGGTTTATTCTCTTCGTGTAGCTGCTTAAAACATTCTTTATTCCCTGTGAAAATGCCTGCCTTCCAAAACTTCCATCAATAATATATCTTATTGTCCTTGCATTTGCACGAATCAGCAAGTGAAAATGATTAGGCATCAGACACCATGCCAACAAATCCGCAGATCGCATAATATGTTTTCTCATCAAAAATAGGAACCAGAAGTAATGCTCCTCCTTAAAAAATATTTGTTGCCGGTTATTTCCGCGGTTATAGATATGATAAATTTCATTCTCAAAAAAAATCATGGCTCCAGTTTGCAGGATTTGGTCAAGCAATAAGCCATATTAAGAATATTAACCGATAAGAAAAATCCCCTCTAAGTTGTATTTGCAGACTGGAAGAAGAATCAATTCGTTTCGCGGTCAACTATTTGCCATAGACTTACCTGCAATGTAGCCGCTGGTCCAGGCATGCTGAAAATTGTAGCCGCCTGTAATTCCATCCACATCCATGACCTCACCTGCAAAATACAAACCTGGCATTTTCCTGCATTGCATGGTTAAGGGATCAATTTCTGACAATCGAATGCCTCCAGACGTAACAAATTCTTCCTTAAACGTCGTCTTCCCCTTAATTTCAAATGACTGAGCGAGCAGGTTTCTGATTAACGCATTTTGATCTTTAGTGGTTAATTCCGCCCATCTCGTCTTTTCGGTTATCCCTGATTGTGAGATCAAATATTCCCAGAGGCGTTTGGGAAGGCCGAATGGACTATTCACCAAAATCTTCTTCCCGCCTGAACCGCCACGAAGTGCCTGCAATTCCTCACGAAGTATTGGTTCTTTCAATTCAGGAAGCCAGTTCACCATTAATTTAAAATGATACGGCTGACCAGACGGCAAACTTTCAGATGCCAATTCGCGGGCGCCCCATGCGGACAGCTTCAGGATGAGCGGTCCACTCAGGCCCCAATGGGTGATGAGGATGGCTCCTCTTTCTGCCAATCGGGTTCCTAAGATTTTGGCAGAGACATCTGCCAATGAAATTCCTTGGAGATCTTTAATGGGATCTCCTGGAATATTGAATGTAAACAATGAAGGAAAAGGCTCCTCAATAGCAACCCCAAGATTGCGAATCCATTGAAACATCGAGGCCTTTGGATATCCACCGCTGGCGATACAGACCATTTCAGCCCTAATTTTCCTTTCACTGCTAAGTTGAACCGCGAAATGATCGGCCTCCTTTTGTATCCCTTTAACTTCTGTATTTGTCCAGACCTTTACACCCAAATGCCTGGCTTCTTCAAGCAGGCAATCAATTATAGTTTGAGAAGAATCAGTCACAGGAAATACCCTATTGTCAGGCTCCGTTTTCAACTTCACTCCACGCTCCTCAAACCATCTGATTGTATCGGTCGTGAAAAAACTATAGAATGCTTTCTTTAGAAAATGGGACCCCCGGGGATATTTTCTGATCATTTCGTCTATGTCTTCGCAGGCATTGGTCACATTGCATCTTCCACCTCCACTTACACCCACTTTGGCCAAAAGCTTGTTGCTTTTTTCAATGAGAATCACCTCGAGTTCCGGATTCAATCTCGCCGCATTGACAGCACAGAAAAAACCGGCCGCACCGCCGCCAACAATAATGATGGTTTTCTCACTCATCTCGGCTTAAATAAAAAGAGTAATCTGGTAATTAGAATCGAAAATGGAGAGCATTCTTTAGTTCCTTGAAAACAGATTTGGATTTGATTTTTCTGCTGCTTCAATGATCGAATAATCAGAAAGAAGATCAGGAGCATTCCTTTGAACGCAAACATTGTGCTCGAAATGGACGGAAACAGCATGATCTGCTGTTCTTACAGTCCAACCATCTTCTTCAGTATACACTTCTCTTTTTCCCAGGTTTATCATAGGTTCAATAGCAAGAACCAGACCTTCCTTCATCTTTGGACCGCTTCCGCGTCTTCCATAATTTGGCACCTGGGGTTCTTCATGCATACTTCGCCCCAGACCATGGCCAACCAATTCGCGCACGACTCCATAGCCATATTTCTTTTCCGTATTTTCCTGTATAGCATATGAAATATCGCCCACCCGGTTCCCTGCAACCGCTTTTTCAATGCCCTTGTATAAAGACGCTTTGGTCGCAATAATCAACTGCACAATGTCAGCGCCCGGATCACCTATGGCAAATGTGTAGGCATGATCACCGTGAAATCCATTTTTAAATACTCCGATATCAACCGATACGATATCTCCATTCTTCAGTTCATTCTTGTTTGGAAATCCATGAACAACCACATCATTTACTGAAATACAGGAATTATATGGATAACCACGGTAATTCAGGAAAGAAGGAATTGCCTGATGGTCGCGAATAAACTCGCCAATCAGCTGGTCAAGAGCAAGCGTGGTCATTCCGGGCTTAAGCACCTTGGCTACTTCTGTCAATGTTCGACTGACCAGCAGGCAACTCTCCCGCATGGTTTCAATCTCTGCCTTGGTTTTATAATGCATCATATTCGATTCCCTTATAACAAAAAAAAGAAGGTTGGGTTGAAGGAAAACAGAAAAACCGTCTTGACCTTCTACCCAACCTCGACAAGTATTAAATATTTTATATAACGGCGCTGGTCACAGATTGCCTTCCCTGGATCCTTCCACTCTTCATCAAACCATCGTATTGGCGCATGAGCAATTGAGTCTCTATTTGTTGAAGGGTATCAAGTATCACGCCCACCATAATTAACAGGGATGTGCCCCCGAAAAACGATGCGAAAGCCTGCGTGACACCCAGGCGCTGAGCAAAACCGGGAAGAATTCCTACAACTGCAAGCAAAACTGCTCCAGGCAAGGTGATCTTGTCCATAACAGCTCCAATAAAATCCGCCGTCGGCTGACCCGGCTTTACGCCCGGAATGAAACCATTATTTCTCTTCAAATCATCAGCGATCTGCTTAGGATTAAAGATCAGTGAAGTGTATAAGAAAGTAAATACTATGACGATGGTTGCATATATCAACATATGCCAGAAATCTCTTGGATCAGAGAAAATCTTGGAGATTCCTTCTTTGTTTTCGAAACTCGTGTATGAGATCAGTGTAGGCAGGAACATGATTGCCTGCGCAAAAATGATTGGCATTACCCCAGCGCTATTGACTTTGAGCGGGAGAAACTGACGTGCACCTCCAAACTGGCGGTTACCTACAATTTGCTTCGCATAGTTCACAGGCACTTTCCTTACACCCTGTACAAGCACGATCAATCCCATGATAATAGCCACAAGAATCGCGACTTCTATGACGAAAATCAGGATTCCACCGCTGCCCATAGCCGTTTTTGACACGAATTCCCTGCTGATGGAATTTGGCAAACGACCAAGTATACCAATCATAATGATCAGCGAGGTTCCATTTCCCAATCCCTTATCCGTAATTTTTTCGCCCAGCCACATGACAAAAAGCGTACCTGCTGTCAACACAATCGGAGTAGTCAGCCAGAAATAAGAAGAGAAAGAATCCAAAATGGCATCCTTGCCCATGGTTTTCAGATAACCTACATACGCATATGCTTGCGCGAATGTCACAATCACGGTCAGGTATCTGGTCCATTGATTGATTTTCTTCCTCCCACTCTCCCCTTCCTTTTGCACTTTCTGCATTTGAGGAACCAGAATGGTCATTAATTGCATAAAAATGGAAGCGGATATATAAGGCATGATTCCCAAGGCCAGAATGGAAGCCTGTGAAAATGCACCTCCGGAAAAAGCATCGATCAGGCCAAGAGCGCCTGTTTTTGCGCCAGATAATGCGCTTAGTCTGTTAGGATCAATGCCGGGAAGAACTACATGTGTAAGCACACGGTAGATGAATACCAGTGACAAAGTAGTGATGATCTTACTCTTCAGCTCCTCAATACCCCAGATATTCTTTAGTGTTTGGATAAATTTTTTCACGGGCTTCTATAAAATTTGAATATAAAATTCAAAAAGCAATTCGCTTTTGCTCCTATTCATTTGTGTGCATTTGCGTTTCACATTCTGCATTACTTCAGCAAGTTAAAGAAAATTTACTTGAGTATTTCGATCGAACCACCTGCGCCCTCAATGGCAAGACGCGCCTTATCACTGATAGCATTGACTTTGAATCCCAGCTTTGCTTTCAATTCACCGCTGGCCAAAATCTTTACGCGATCTGTTTGGTTGATTAATCCGTTGATATATAAGTTTTCAGGGGAGAATTCCTTGAGGGAATACTTTTCAACGAGCAACTCAATTTGTCCCAGATTGAATACTTTATAGGAAACGCGATGTGGGTTTTTGAATCCGCGTTTGGGTAATCTTCTTTGAATCGGCATTTGGCCACCTTCGTGGGCCATCTTTCTTTGGTAACCTGCCCGGCTTTGGCCACCCTTATTTCCCTTCGTTGACGTGCCACCCTTACCTGATGCTTCCCCTCTTCCGAGTCTTTTTTGCTTATGCGTGGCGCCTTTAGAAGGCCTGATCGTATGTAATTTCATTTTTCCTTGATTTTAACTTAACGGGGAATCGCCCCTCGCTTGTATAAATTCCTTGATTTCTTTTTATTCTATTTCACCCTCTCGAAGGAGAAACAGGATATCAGCTTATGCTTCTTCTACTTTGAGCAAATGATTCACTGCGCGAATCATACCCAGTACCTGCGGTGTCGCTTCAATCTCCCTGGTAGTGTGCAATTTCTTTAGTCCCAGTGCTTTCAAGGTCAATTTCTGACGCTCAGGCCTGTCAATTGCACTCTTAATTTGTGTGATCTTAACTTTTTTCATATCCTTACCCCCAATGGGGATTTAAATTATTATATAGTCAAATCTGGTATTGCAAAAACTACATGCAGATTATCCATGAAATACCTTTTTCAAAGAAAGATGTCTTGTCTTAGCCACATGGATAGGCTCCCGCAGCATAGCAAGCGCTTTGAAAGTCGCCTTAACAACATTGTGTGGATTGGCTGAGCCCAGAGATTTAGCCAACACGTCCGTTACACCGGCGCTTTCTAATACTGCACGCATGCTGCCTCCTGCGATCACTCCAGTACCATGGGCAGCTGGTTTGATGAGCACTTTTGCAGCTCCTTCTTTAGCCAACTGGTCATGAGGAATTGTACCGTGCATTACAGGAACCTTGATGAGGTTTTTCTTGGCATCTTCAATCCCCTTGGTGATGGCTTCCTGCACTTCTTTTGCTTTTCCCAATCCATGTCCAACCACCCCATTTTCATTTCCCACAACGACCAGCGCAGAGAAACTGAAAGCCCTTCCCCCCTTTGTGGTTTTCACCACGCGGTTAATGGAAACAACTTTTTCCTTCAATTCAAGATCTCCGGCTTTAACCCTGTTTAAATTTAGTTTTGACATTGTAATTATTTACGAATTGCTATAATGTTTCCTGTTTGAACGGATGAGGACGAGTCCAAATTGACCAGCCCGTAATTTCTAAAAAGCCAAGCCACCTTCTCTGGCAGCTTCCGCTACTGCCTTTACCCTTCCATGATAGAGATTTCCACCCCTGTCAAAAACACATTCTTTAATTCCCAATTCTGTTGCCTTGCGTGCAATGGCAGAACCTACCAGTTTGCTCTTCTCCGTTTTATTGGTCTTTTGTGCCTGAATGTCCTTGTCCCTGGATGACGCTGATGCAAGCGTCTTACCCTGGGCATCGTCAATCAACTGCACATATATATCACTGTTACTTCTGAAAACAGAGAGCCTGGGTTTTGCGCCGGAACCGGTGACCTTCTTACGGATCCGGTACCTGATTTTCTGCCGCTTAATTAGCTTATCCATGATTTTTATTTTTCGTTCCCGGAATAACCAGGATTAAATAAGTCAATAATTTCAAGAGTGTTGGCAAGGAGAAACTATTTTCCTGCAGCCTTACCTGCTTTTTTACGTACCACTTCACCTACATAACGCACACCCTTTCCTTTATAAGGTTCAGGTTTGCGAAGACCGCGAATCTTTGCTGCTACCTGGCCGATCAATTGCTTGTCGGCTCCTTCCAACATAATCTTAGGATTCTCTCCCTTTTCCTGAGAAGTGGTAATCTTTAATTCCTTGGGTACTTCAAAGATGATGTTGTGAGAAAACCCCAGGGCGAGATCCAGCAGGTTTCCCTGATTGGATGCCTTAAAACCTACACCGATCAACTCCAGTTGTTTCTTATAACCATCAGCCACTCCTTTCACCATATTTGCTACCAATGCACGATACAAACCGTGCAGGGCGCGGTGACGTATCTGATCGGTTGGGCGCTGAAATTCCACGTGCCCATCCTTTATTTCCACAGTGATATCGCGGTCGATGAGCTGCTTTAGCTCTCCCTTTGGCCCCTTAACAGAAACCACATTGTCTGATCCAACGGTCACGGTTATCCCACTGGGCACCTGTATCGATTTTTTTCCTATACGAGACATAATAATGTATGTTTTATGTTTTACTGACCGGTCAGCCGCTATAGGAAGGCTTAATGTATCAGTTTATTTCATTTTTGTAATAGCCAGGCCAGGAGAATTAGAAAATCTATCCCCTTCCCCGTCTAATATAAATAGCACAATACTTCTCCACCCACATTCTGTGCCTTGGCTTCTTTGTCGGTCATCACGCCTTTAGAAGTGGAAATGATAGCCACGCCCAAACCGTTCTTTACACGCTTGAATTCTGTAGGACCAGCATATTGCCGAAGACCCGGACGGCTAACTCTTTCGAGGCTCTTAATGGCCGGCTCCTTGGTCTGCGGATCGTATTTCAACGCGATCTTTATAACCCCCTGCTTGCTATTGTCTTCAAATTTATACTTCAGGATATATCCCTTCTCATATAAAATTTCTGTCATGCGCTTCTTCAGATTAGAAGCAGGAATTTCCACAATGCGGTGATTCGCCATTTGAGCATTGCGAATCCTTGTCAAAAAATCTGCTATCGGATCAGTAACCATATCTATTCAATTAAATATTTTTTCTAAATTTTTGTGCAATTAAAAATCCAGCCATAAAATGACCACGATCTTCCTGCATTGGTCTTACCAGCTCGCCTTGCGAACGCCTGGAATCTTCCCTTGCAAAGCCATATCACGAAACATATTCCTTGACAATCCAAAATACCGGATATATCCGCGGGGACGACCAGTAAGCTGGCAGCGATTTTTCAACCGGACAGGCGACGAGTTCCTGGGAAGCAGGTCCAGTGCCCTATAATCGCCGGCTGCCTTCAACGCCGCACGCTTGTCGGCATACTTCGCATTTAAGGCCTGTCTTTTTCTTTGTCTGGCTTTGACTGATTCTTTTGCCATATTGATTTTATTTTTTCAATTGCCCGGTTTATTGGATTCTTTTTTAAGAAATCCTGCGGGGCGATCTATTTTTCTTAGTCTTTCTTAATATTCCTGAACGGCACACCCAACTCTTTCAGCAATTCAAATGCTTCTTCATTAGTCTGCGCAGTGGTCACAAAAGTGATGTCCAGACCAGTAATCTTATTCACCTTGTCGATATCCACTTCCGGAAAGATAATTTGCTCTGTAACGCCGAGCGTATAGTTTCCACGGCCATCAAATGACTTATCATTCACTCCCCTGAAATCGCGGACACGGGGCAATGCAGCAGATACCAGCCTGTCCAGGAATTCATACATCTTTCCACCCCTGAGTGTAACGCGGGCTCCGATAGGAATACCCTTTCTGAGTTTGAAGTTTGAAATATCTTTTTTCGAAATGGTTGACACAGCCTTTTGTCCTGTGATCAGGGTCAGCTCATCAACGGATATTTCCACCAGTTTCTTGTCAGCCACAGCGCCATTGACGCCACGATTCAAGCAAATCTTTTCCAATTTGGGAGCTTGCATAACGCTCTTGTATCCAAATTTTTTCATTAAAGCAGGTACAACTTCTTTTTTGTACTTATCTGCCAGCCTCGGAGTATATTTTGTCGTACTCATTACTTAATAACCTCCCCTGATTTTTTAGAAATGCGAATTAATTTTCCGTTTTCCCTTGTGCGTTTCACTTTTGTTGCTGCACCTTCCTTAGCATCCCATAGCAGCACATTGGAAATGTGGATCGGCGCTTCCAATTTGACGATTCCACCCTTTGTATTCTGAGCGGAAGGCTTGGTATGCTTGGTTACGACATTCACGCCTTCTACCAATACCTTGGCCTTATCAAGGAAAACCTCCAGCACTTTGCGGGGCTTCTTGGTATCCTTGTCATCCCCTGTGATGACCACTACCTGGTCACCCTTCTTGATGTTAAACTTCGGTTTGAATCTGTTGCTCATACTTTATTCTTGATCGATGAAGGCTTAACGCTGAACGCCTAATGCTAAACGCTTAACGCTATAAGCTTTCTGTTTGTAAATATTATTCCCCACTTAATGTCAAAAGATCTTTTCTTATTCATCCCCGTTGTCCGCGTTCAGCGTTCAGCGTTCTGCATTCCGCGTTTAGCCTTAAAGTACTTCCGGCGCAAGAGAAATAATCTTCATATACCCCTTGTCGCGCAATTCTCTCGCCACTGGTCCGAAAATGCGGGTTCCCCTCGGCTCATCCGACGGATTCAGCAGCACCACTGCATTGTCATCAAAACGGATATATGAACCATCCTTGCGTCTCAATTTGTTTTTTGTGCGAACGATGACCGCTTTGGTTACAGTCCCTTTCTTGATGCCACCTGCAGGCAGGGCATCTTTAACGGTCACAACAATCTTGTCACCAATTTTCGCATAGTCCTGACCGCTGTTTCCTAATACTCGAATACACAACACTTCTTTGGCGCCACTATTATCAGCTACATTTAACCTGCTTTCCTGCTGAATCATGTCAAATACGATTTAAGAATTACGAAATACTTTACTGGTCGTCCGGACCAAAATCCGCACTACCTGCTAACTGATTATTTGGCTTTTTCAACAATTTCTACCAGCCTCCAGCGCTTTGTCTTGCTCAGGGGGCGGCTTTCCATGATCTTTACTAAATCACCCACTGTGCACTCATTTTTTTCATCGTGCGCATGGAACTTGGTTGTTTTCTTCACAAACTTTCCATAGATGGGGTGCTTCACTCTTCTTTCAATGACAACAGTAATGGTCTTGTCCATCTTGTTGCTGCTCACTACACCTGTTCTTGTTTTGCGCAAATTTCTTTCTTCCATTTTCTTATTTTTTTAAGTTGGCCAACCTATTTCCAAAGCCAACTATTTTTATTTGCTCCCGGCGTTTCAAGGCCGAAGAATATCCGTCATCAGGCTTCGGCCTGTTTTTTAGCAAGCATCGTTTTCAAACGTGCCAAATCCTTTCTCAATGCGCGGATGCTCATTGGATTTTCCAAGGGCGAAATGGCATGAGCAAATGACAATTTCTTTAACCGCAGTTCATCTTCTGAAATCCGCGCTTTAAGATCCACCAGCGACAAATCTTTCAGGCCATTTACAAATTCAATTTTCTTTGACATAAGATCTCATTTTAGATATTCCAATTTAGATGGCGACGATTGCATCTACATTATAGCGCACTACAAACTTTGTCTTAATGGGCAGTTTCTGTGCAGCCAAGAGCAAAGCTTCTTTAGCCACTTTTTCAGTCACACCATCTGCTTCAAACAAGATGCGTCCCGGTTCAACCACAGCGGCCCAATATTCAGGATTGCCCTTACCCTTACCCATTCTCACTTCCTGGGGCTTTTTTGTGATGGGCTTGTCGGGGAACACCCGAATCCAAACATTTCCTTCTCTTTTCATATGCCTGGTCAGTGCCTGGCGTGCAGCTTCCAATTGACGATTCGTCAACCAAATCCCTTCGAGGGCCTTCAATCCATAGGAGCCAAAGGAAATAGAATCTCCCCTTTTGGCCACTTCGCGTATGCGTCCTTTCTGTGCCTTCCTGTGTTTCGATCTCTTAGGTTGTAACATCTTATTAAATTTGAAAAATCAAAATGGCTGATAGTGTGATCACCATTCTATCTATTCATTAATTTCTTCCTCTTCCACCTCCACCACCACCTCTTCTGTCACCACCGCGTTCAGCTCCACCGCCCCGACGTTCACCACCGCCTCTTCTGTCATCGCGATGTCCGCCATGTCCATGACCATGCTCTTCTCTCCGCTCTCTTCTATCGCTTAAGTCGCTCTTGCCACCAACGAAATTCGGGTTCAGGTCCCTCTTGGTCAATACCTCGCCTTTACAAATCCAAACCTTGATCCCTATCTTTCCATATACAGTCAGCGCAAATACATTTGCATAATCAATATCCATTCTCAGTGTATGCAAAGGAGTGCGCCCCTGTTTGATTTCTTCAGTACGTGCAATTTCAGCTCCACCAAGCCTTCCGGCTACTTTCACCTTAATCCCCTCAGCGCCCATGCGCAATGCAGAGGCAATGGCCATCTTGATGGCACGTTTATAATTGATGCGGTTCTCAATCTGACGTGCAATCGTGTCAGCTACTATATTTGCATCCAGCTCAGGGCGACGGATTTCCAGAATATTAATCTGTACATCTTCCTTGCCGGTCAATTTCTTCAACTCTTCCTTGATGCGGTCAACTTCACCACCCCCTTTTCCTATGATGATACCTGGTTTGGAGGTATGAATCGTAACGATCAGTTTATTAAGCGTGCGCTCAATCACAATTTTCGCGATTCCGCCTTTGTTGATACGGGCATTCAGGTAAGACCTGATTTTATTGTCCTCGATCAGCTTGGTGGCATAATCTTTCTTGCTACCAAACCAATTAGACTCCCATCCGCGGATGATTCCTAACCTTGCACCAATAGGATTTGTTTTTTGACCCATGTTTCTGATTTGAATATTTGATCATTCTTCTTTCTGATGAATGATCTGTTCAACAATTATTTTATTTCTTTTCAGTTCCATTTTCCAGGTTGCCATCAACGATAATGGTAACGTGGTTGCTCCTTTTGCGAACCCGGTATCCTCTTCCCTGAGGTGCCGGCCTCATGCGCTTCAAGGTCCGTGCGCCATCAACAAAAACAGTCTTTACGACCAGGGCTGAGTCCGCAGCGCTCTTGCCTTCATTTTTCTGTTCCCAATTCTTCACAGCAGACCAAAGCAGTTTGTGCAATGGAGTGGAAGAATGCTGTGGATGATGCTCCAGGATGGCCAGGGCCTTTTCTACATGAAGACCACGAATTTCATCAGCCAGCAAGCGCATCTTTCGAGGCGATGTCGGATAGTTTCTCAGTTTTGCTACAGCTTCCATCTTTATATCAGGTTTATAGTGCTGCCCGTTTGCGCTCCTCAAAAAATCGGAGCATCCAATGGGACGATCATCTATTTATGCTTCAACTATTTTTTTGCTAGAATGTCCTTTAAAGTTCCTTGTAGGGGCAAATTCACCCAGCTTATGACCCACCATGAACTCCGTTACATACACCGGAATGAACTTGTTTCCGTTATGAACGGCGAAAGTGTGGCCCACAAAATCCGGTGTAATGGTCGAACGGCGGCTCCAGGTCTTGATAACCCCTTTCTTGGCTTTGCCTTCATTCACAGACAGGATTTTCCCTTCCAGTTTTGCGTCTACGTAAGGACCTTTTTTAATTGAACGACCCATATGCTTTTTTTAAGTATCAGTTCTTCCTTTTCCCGAACCGGGCATCAGACGGAACTGATTTTGAATTTTATTTTTATTTTCTGCTGCTGAATAACCTTGTGGCTCCTTCAGTGCCCTCGTTAACCTGTTATTTTCTTTCCATCCTTTCTTTGCAGGATCATCTTGTCACTTCCCTTGCCCTTGGTCCTGGTTTTGAGGCCCCTGGAGTACTGTCCATTTCTTGAACGTGGTTGGCCACCGGAAGCCTTTCCTTCTCCACCACCCATCGGATGGTCTACGGGGTTCATCGCTACACCACGCGTGCGGGGACGAATTCCTCTCCAGCGATTGCGGCCTGCCTTGCCCATGCTTTGCAGGCTATGGTCGCTGTTGGACACCACTCCCACCGTCGCAAAACAATTGATCAGCACTTTCCTTAATTCGCCTGATGGCATTTTCAGGACAGCATATTTATCTTCTTTATTGGTCAGCTGGGCAGAAGCGCCTGCGCTCCTCACCAATTTGCCTCCCTGACCGGGCTGCATTTCGATATTGTGAATATTGGTTCCAAGCGGAATATGCTTCATCTGCAACGCATTCCCGACTTCAGGCGCCACATCATCGCCAGATATAACGGTTGCACCTACCTGCAATCCCTGGGGAGCCAGGATATATCTTTTCTCTCCATCTGAATAATTTATAAGCGCAATAAATGCCGTACGGTTTGGATCGTATTCGATAGAGACCACGGTAGCGGGTATGCTCTTCTTGTTTCTTTTGAAATCAACGACGCGGTACATCCTCTTGTGCCCGCCTCCCATATAGCGCATGGCCCTTCTGCCCTGTGCATTCCTGCCTCCGGTGGAAGATGTTTTTTCCAAAAGCGATTTTTCAGGCTGGTCAGAAGTGACTTCGGCATATGCATTGCCAATTCTCCATCTGGTTCCAGCAGTGACCGGCTTATATTTTCTTAGTGCCATCTTGTAATTTTCAATATTCGGTTACCGAATGCTTTGTTTTTATTGTTTGCAAATTCGCGGCTTTGCGGGCCATACATTTTGATTGCGCTTAAATATTTGCGTACAGGTCGATCGATTCTCCTTCTGCCACAGTTACAAGTGCTTTCTTATAAGCGGGTTTCCGACCCTGCACGATGCCTGCTTTTGTGGAACGTGCCTTGGCTTTTGCCGGCACTACCGTGGTGTTTACATTCACCACAGAAATTCCATAAAACAATTCAACTGCTTTCTTTATTTCCAGCTTGTTGGCTTTACGATCCACACGGAAAGCATACCTGCGCAGCTTTTCCTGTTGGGCATTGGCTTTCTCGGTCAGTATCGGCTTTAGTAAAACATCTGCGAGCTTCATGGATCAATTTTATTTATCAATTATCAATTCGCGTTTTCTTCTGTCAGGTCTTCAGAAAAAACTTTAGCAGCAGTTTCTGAAAGCACAAGTACATCTGCGTGCACGATATCATAGGTATTAATATCTGCCACAGCAGTGCCTTCTGTCTTTGGCAAATTGCGCAGGCTCAGATACACATTATCGTTATGCTCAGGGAAAATAAATAGTGCTTTCTTGTCGGCCACTTTTAATCCCTTCAACACATCCACCATATCCTTGGTCTTGGGAGCATCCAGGGTAATATCCTCCACTACCACAATGGCATTGTTTTTTGCTTTGTGAGCAAGGGCTGACATTTTTGCCAGGTCCTTGACTTTACGATTGAGTTTGAAATCGTAGTCACGCGGTTTGGGTCCGAAAATAGTTCCACCCCCTTTGTACAAAGGATTGCGGATATTTCCTTTACGGGATCCACCAGTACCTTTCTGCTTGTGCAGTTTTTTGGAAGAACCCTTCACTTCCAACCTGGTCTTCACCTTGTGCGTTCCCTGGCGCTGGGCGGCCAGATATTGTTTTACTGCCAGATACATCACATGTTCATTTGGCTCGATACCAAAAATCTCCTCTGGTAGTTCAACCTGCCTGCCCGTCTTCTTCCCTTTTGTATTTACGACTTCTATTTGCATTTTACTTGTAATTAAAATGAGTTCTGAACAAAAACGATGGAACCGTTGTGTCCGGGAACAGACCCGCTGATCAGCAGGTAGTTCTTGTCAGGAAATATTTTCACCACTTGCAGGCTCTTCAACTTTACGCGGTCGCCGCCCATGCGGCCAGCCATGCGCACACCTTTCATTACCCTGGATGCATCGGATGAGTTACCCAGATGAACCAGGAGCACGGCTGCGGTCATGCTGACCATGTGAAGCACCACCCACACCATGAGAATCCATGGCGCTTAACAACACCCTGAAATCCCTTTCCTTTAGAAGTTCCCACTACATCCACTTTTTCACCTTCAGCGAAAATGTCAACAGTGACAGATTCACCCAGGTTTTTTTCCAGGGAATAATCGCGGAATTCTTTTACAAATTTTTTGGGAGAAGTATTTGATTTGGCGAAGTGATTTTTTTCAGAAGCGTTGGAGTGCTTTTCGTTCTTGTCGCCAAATGCCAGCTGGAGTGAATTGTATCCGTCTGAGTCCTTTGTCTTAACCTGGGTTACAACGCAGGGCCCAGCTTCAATAATCGTACAAGCGATTTGCTTGCCGTCAGGACTGAAGACGCTGGTCATCCCAATTTTCTTTCCAATAATCCCTTTCATTTTTTTTCTTTTATACCATTTGGGTACCAGGACAGACATATCCTCCCACTTCGAATAGTGGTAGCGGTTATGACTTCAATCCCCTCGTTTGCAACCGACCTTTTCCTTTGGCTGCCGTAGCTTCAGCGAAGGCAGCTTTTGTTGTCTGCGACACTGAGCATTCGACAACCCGCCTTTGCTAAAGCTATGGCGGGCGATGGAAGTACCGGTAGTAAACAAACCCAGAACGGCTTGTTCATATTTGTCTCTCTGCCGTTTGATCCGGCAGAGTGTTTTATTTTTATCCAGCGCTCCTTTTTTCCAGCTTGGCCGGAGTTGGGAGATGGATTATAAAGAACTTCTCTGTGTACGAGCCACAGATGATCAGGCTTTGATCTCAACGTCTACGCCGGATGGCAGATCCAGTTTTGAGAGGGCATCTACTGTTCTTGATGAAGAAGTGTAGATGTCCAACAGGCGCTTATGCGTATGCAACTGGAATTGCTCCCTTGCTTTTTTATTCACGTGCGGCGAACGCAGCACCGTGAAGATTTTCTTCTTAGTAGGCAAAGGAATAGGTCCGGTTACCACCGCACCCGTGCTACGCACTGTTTTTACGATCTTTTCGGCAGATTTATCCACCAGGTTGTGATCGTAAGACTGCAATTTGATCCTGATTCGTTGAGACATAAGCCAAATGCCATTTTTCGAATGGGGATGCAAAGGTAGGGGGATTCTTTTAAACGGTCAAAGTTTTGAGCCGTTTTTTTGATCATTTTCCACCACCCGGACAATGCGCTCTGAGATACTGAGTATACAGCGTGGACAAGATGCCTCGTCGTGCCCTCTCCCTCAAAGATCCCGTGCGTGCGGTTTGGATAGGGCATGAACTGAAATTGCTTATTATACTTAATCAGTTCATTGAGCAACATTTCTGCATTGTTATAATGAACATTATCATCCCCGGTGCCATGAATATACAAGAGATTGCCTTTTAGATTCTTTGCATAGGTGATAGGAGATCCATTGACAAAATCTTCCCTGTTTTCCTGAGGCAGGCCCATATATCTTTCCTGGTAGATATTGTCGTAAGTCAGTTGATTTCCAACAGCTGCCACAGCAATACCCGTTTTATAAATCTCCGGATACTGAAACATCAGGTTCAGGGTGGCAGACCCACCCCCGCTCCAGCCCCAGACTGCAATCCGGGAACTGTCTACAAATGGCCATTTCAGAATTTCTTTTGCCGCCATGGCCTGGTCATGAATATTTACAAGGCCTATTTTTCTATAAACCGATTTGCGCCAGGCCCTTCCTTTTGGAACAGGTGTGCCCCGGTTGTCAATTGAAATATAGATATAGCCGTCATTTGCCAGGTTGCCCTGGTATAGGAAATTATTGGCTGTTCCAAATTCATCTTTTACATTCTGCCCCCAGGGTTCCGTGTACACGAAGAATAGCACGGGATATTTCTTCGAAGGATCAAAGGGCTGTGGTTTTACCATCCACGCATCCATTTCAATTCCTTCTTCCGTTTTTACTTTGAAAAATTCAATATTCGATTTTGTTTTATCTGCTTTGCTCACCGCGTTATAAACATTATGGTTGCCATTCAAAGCGCTGTGATCAGGCAGAGATATCCATTCAGTCGCCAGCGGAGTATAGTAATTTGAAAAACTGTGCTTGGCATATTTTGCCGATGGAGAAATTTCGTAGGCATGCGTGCCCAGCTGGTTTGTCGGAGAAATCAATTCAGCTTTGCCCTTTCCATCCAGCCTTGCCCGATAGAGATAGGCCTGCGTCGCATTTTCAGGTGATGCAATAAAATAAACAAAGTTGTTCTTTTCATCGATGCGGCTGAGATTCATCACATCATAATTTCCTATTGTCACCTTGGTCTCTTTCTTCCCGTCCCGACTAACCCTGTACAAATGACGCCATCCATCTTTTTCGCTTGCCCACAAAAATTCTTTCCCGTTATTCAGCCAATCCCAACCTCCGTTCCAATAATCAAAATCCCAAAGTCCCTGGATATCTATCCATGCTGAATCCTTTTCTGTATAGATTGTATTTGATTTGCCGCTGGCAGCATTGCATAACATGATCCAGCTTTCGTTTTGTTTTCTGTTCAAATGCTGAATGATCAGTTCTGAACTGTTTGCTGCCCATTCCATCCGCGGAACATAGCTTTGAAGCACAGGATCTGTTGGAATATCCATCCACTTCGTATTTGCAGTCAAAATATTGACCACGCCGATCTTGAATGGTGAAGGAGGCACACCAGCAATGGGATATTCGACCGGCTTGGCCACGGGATAAATCGAATCGGTATTGTCAATCATGAGGTAATCCGTCGTGTTTTGTGCCTCAATCTGCCAATAGGCAATTTGTTTGCTGTCGGGACTCCACCGAAATCCATCCCTGCAAAAAAATTCTTCCTCATATGCCCAGTCAAATGTGCCATTAATTTCTTTTCGGTTGCCCCCCTGGGTTAGTTGTTTAACCTGGTGGCCGGAAAGATCTTCTACATATAAATTATACCGGCTAACATAGGCAACCTGCCTGCCATCCGGAGAAATTTTTGCAAACATCAATGAAGAGGGAGGCAAACCAAGGCCCAATTGCTTCAGGCTTCCATCCTGAAAATCATATACCCAATAATCGCCGCGGGTATCATATCGCCAGACTTTTTTAGAATTGGTATAGATCAGCAATTTTTGACTGTCATCTGAAAACGCAAAATTCCGGATGGCAATAGGGCGGGAACTGGCTTGTGGTGTCAATTTGCCAGAAGTCAGCAGTACCGTTTCTTTTGCATCTGGCAATGAAATTTGAACAATTCCGCCATCTTTCTGCAGGAAATAGGAATTGCCATCTTTGCTCCAATGCACTTCATCCTGCGCAAAGAGTGTGGAAGAAACCAATAACAAGAGCGGAAAGATTCTTATCGGGCCGATTTTAACTTGGTCAAACCTCATATGATTTAATTTGGAGCGGAAATTTAGGCGATTTATTGGGATTGCATTTGCCATTCAAAGAAAAAAGGCGGCCGCCCCTCCCTGGCCCTCCCCGCCGGCTAGCGGGAGGAGAAATAATGGTTGGCAAAAAGCATCTGTGATCCTTCCAAATGTGATATTTGCTTTTTTAAATGCTATTTACTTCTTCAAGGGAAATGATGCATGGACCGTAAGAGGAACTCAACTTCTCCTCCCCCTGTCGACGGAGGCCGGGTGGAGCCAAAAAAAAAGCCCCCCGATTTACGGAGGGCCACATTTATCTTTTTAGATTATGCATTCACTTTTCCCTTTCCTCCCTTCACCTTTGCAATCACTTCTTCAGCCACATTGTTGGGGGCAGGAGCATAGTGAGAAAATTCCATCGTTGAAGTGGCACGACCCGAAGAGAGCGAACGCAACTGGGTCACATAGCCGAACATTTCGCTCAGCGGTACTTTCGCCTTAATCACCTGTGCATTGGCCTTGCTATCCATTCCTTCCAGCATGCCCCTGCGGCGGTTAAGGTCCCCCGTAACGTCTCCCATGTATTGATCAGGCGTGATCACTTCCACTCTCATGATGGGCTCAAGCAATACTGGCTTGGCCTTTCTTGCTGCTTCTCGAAATCCTTGCTTGGCACACAATTCAAATGACATAGAATCGGAGTCAACCGCATGGAAACCACCATCGAAAATGCGAACCTTCATGTTCTCCACAGGATAGTTTGCCAATACCCCACTGGTCATCGAACTTTCAAAGCCCTTCTGAATCGCAGGTACAAATTCACGGGGAATAGATCCTCCAAAAATATCATTTACAAATTGATAGTGGCCCTTGCCTTCTTTGAGGAATTCTTCATCGGCAGGTCCGAGTTCAAAAATGATATCGGCATATTTACCTCGACCACCAGTCTGCTTCTTAAGTGTTTCACGATGTTCAATGGTCGCCTGGAATGCTTCTTTATATGCAACCTGTGGCGCGCCCTGGTTGATTTCTACTTTAAATTCTCTCTTCATCCGATCTACTATGATCTCCAGGTGCAACTCACCCATACCACTCAAAATAGTCTGACCGGTCTCCTCATCTGTTTTCACTTTAAGGGTGGGATCTTCTTCCACGAGTTTGGCGATCGCCATTCCCATCTTATCGACATCGGCTTGGGTTTTTGGCTCGATCGCAATTGAAATAACTGGCTCAGGAAAGCTCATGCTTTCCAGGACAATAGGATGGTCTTCATTGCAAAGCGTATCCCCGGTCTTGATGTCCTTAAATCCAATTGCTGCGCCGATGTCACCTGCCTCGATAAACTCAACCGGATTTTGCTTGTTCGCGTGCATCTGCATGATCCTCGAGATCCTTTCATTCTTCCCTGTTCTTGTATTCAACACATATGAACCTGCATCCAAATGACCGCTATACGCACGGAAAAATGCGAGACGGCCCACAAATGGATCGGTCATGATCTTAAATGCAAGTGCAGAAAATGGTTCTTTGGCATCCGGCCTGCGTGTGAGTTCTTCTCCCGTATTTGGGTCAATTCCTTTGACGGATTCAATATCCAATGGTCCGGGCAAATAGCGCACAATTGCATCCAATGCAGTCTGCACGCCTTTGTTCTTGAAAGATGAGCCGCACATCATCGGAATGATGGAGATATCAATTGTCGCTTTACGGATGGCCTCATGCATTTCTAATTCTGTGATGCTATTGGGATCTTCAAAAAACTTCTCTAATAGTTTATCATCATATTCAGCAACCGCTTCTACAAGGTGTTGCCTCCATTCTTTCGCTTCTTCCAGCATATCATCGGGGATAGGAACTTCTTTATAGGTCATACCCTTTGTATCTTCCTCCCAAATGATGCCTTTCATACTGATAAGGTCCACAACGCCTGTAAAATTGTCTTCGGCACCGATTGGTAATTGCAAAGGCACTGCTTTCGCACCCAGCATTTCCCTCACCTGTTTTACCACATTGAGGAAGTCAGCTCCGGCACGGTCCATCTTATTCACGAATCCTATTCTCGGAACTTTGTACTTGTTGGCCTGGCGCCAAACGGTTTCCGATTGAGGTTCAACCCCGGAAACTGCACAAAACAAAGCCAGCAGCCCGTCAAGCACACGCAATGAACGTTCCACTTCAACAGTGAAATCGACGTGGCCGGGGGTATCAATAATGTTGAATTTGTATTGCCTCGTATCCGCATTTTTCTGTCCCTGTGTAGTCGGGAAATTCCAAAAGCATGTCGTAGCGGCGGAGGTGATGGTGATGCCTCTTTCTTTTTCCTGTTCCATCCAGTCCATTGTAGCTGCGCCATCATGCACTTCGCCGATCTTATGGGATACACCTGTATAATATAGAATACGTTCCGTCGTCGTGGTCTTTCCGGCATCAATATGTGCCGCAATACCGAAATTTCTTTGGAATCTTAAGTCTGACATTGTTTTGTATTATAATGATTTGATTGCCGATTAATTAAACCCAGGCTTTAGGATTTAAACCTGCTCGCTGAATGAATTGCTTCGCTGGCAGGATTTCCGATATTATAAAAATTGTTGCATGGGTCTTGACCTCCCTTTAATTTGGTGTGCAAAAGTACAAAATTTATTTAAAGAAAAGCACGGTAGGATGCAAACTAAATAGATGCCAAACCAATCCAACTTTTTTGATTTTTTGCTCCCATTGGATTGTTGAAATGCACAGCAGAAGGCAAAAAAAAACCCCGGCAAAGCCAGAGTTTTTTACATATTAAATTTCTTGTTAAATTCTGAAATGTGCGAACGCCTTGTTGGCTTCAGCCATACGATGGGTATCTTCTTTTTTCTTGAATGCCCCGCCTTCACCCTTGCTTGCAGCTACGATTTCATTGGCCAATTTTTCAGCCATGCTTCTCCCATTCCTTTCACGGCTATATTTGATAAGCCATTTTATACTAAGCGAAATCTTTCTGTCAGCACGCACTTCAGAAGGAATTTGGAAAGTGGCACCACCAATTCGACGGCTGCGCACTTCTACGGAAGGGGTCACATTGCTCAAAGCCCTTTTCCAGATTTCATATCCATCTTCATTGGTCGTTTTGGCAACCTTTTCGATGGCGGTATAAAAAATGTCGAAAGCTGTGTTCTTTTTCCCCTGCCACATCAGGTTATTTACAAATCTTGTCACCAATGCATCACTGAATTTCGCATCTGGAGCCAGTGGTATTTTTTTAGGTTGAGTCTTCCTCATTTTTCGCTGAAATTTCTATTTAGATTATTTTTTAGCTGCTGCTTTGGCGCCACCTTTTTCCTTCTTGGTGCCATATTTTGAACGACTTTTCTTGCGATCCTTCACGCCCGCAGTATCCAGGCTGCCACGAACAATATGATATCTTACACCCGGAAGATCTTTCACACGGCCACCCCTGATCAACACGATGGAGTGCTCCTGCAGGTTATGGCCTTCCCCGGGAATGTAGGCAATCACTTCCACTTTATTCGTCAATCTGACCTTGGCCACTTTACGCAGCGCAGAATTTGGCTTCTTTGGAGTGGTGGTATATACACGGGTGCAGACCCCACGACGTTGTGGACAGGAGTCCAAAGCCCTGGATTTGCTCTTTGCCCTGATGATTTCTCTTCCTTTTCTTACTAATTGTTGAATAGTAGGCATGCTGAAAACCTATTTTATTTTGGGGAGGCAAAGGTAAAGGCAGAAGGGGGAATAAACAAATTTAATTGGCAGAATCCGGGCTCGTTGATCGATGGTCGATGATCGATGATCGATGGCTTACCATGTTGAACTTTTGAAGCAATCAATAGTAAGGCATCATTTATTTTACTAGAAACGAGCTAGTTCAATGGAGCTTGAATCATATTTGCGATCGCGAATTCAACCCGGTCATCGATCATCGATCATCGACCATCGATCAAACCGGAAACATCCACCCATGCAGATCCGCCCGCTTGCCTTCCTTGATTTCAGAAAGTGTTTTTTTGACAGCCGGGGCTGTTTTCCAGCTATTTGTATCAAAATTAAGGACCTGTTCCTTGTATCTGAGTTCCTTTATCATGGATACCGTCGCAGCAGTGCCTGTACCAAACAATTCTGTGAGTTGGCCCGATTTATAACCAGCGATCAACTCATCAATGCTTATTTTTCTTTCTTCTACTCTCAGGCCCATTTCTTTCATTACAGTTATGGCGCTGTCCCTGGTAACGCCTTCCAGGATGGTTCCTTCCTCCAAAGAGGGCGTAACTACCGAATTCCCAAATACGAAGAAAACATTCATGGTTCCAACTTCCTGCAGCCATTTGTGTTCAAAAGCATCCGTCCACAATACCTGTTCGTATCCTCTCGAACGTGCATCAGCAGCAGCTTTCAGGCTTCCGCCATAGTTACCCGCATTCTTTGCAAAGCCAACACCACCCGGCGCAGCGCGGGTATATTTTTCTTCCACATAAATTTTCATGGGCGCTGCATAATAAGGCCCTGTCGGACTTAGTAGTATTATAAATTTATATGAATCCGAAGGCTTTACTCCAAGCGCAGTATCCGTGGCAAACATGACAGGCCGGATATACAAGGAATAGTCTTCTTTTGCCGGGATCCAGTTTTTATCCAGATCAATCAGTCTCCTCATCCCTTCTATGAATATTTCTTCGGGAACCGCAGGCATTTCCATTCTTTCAGCAGAAATATTGAATCTTTTGAAATTATCGTATGGCCTGAATATATAAGCTTTCCCGTCCTTGGCTCTATACGCTTTAATGCCCTCAAAAATCGCCTGGCCATAATGCAAGGCAGCTAGAGATGGCTCCAGTGACAATGCCTGATATGGCCTGATCTCTGGTATTTTCCATTCTCCATCCCTGTAATCGACTTCAAGCATGTGATCAGTAAAATACTTCCCGAATGGAAGATTACTAAAGTCAACCTCATTCAATTTACTTTTATTCACTTTTGTGATCCTGATGTCCATTGCTTCAATCATATTGGCTAAATTTGGTTCGTATGTGCTTATCTGAATAAATGGTCGACAAATATACTAACAAATGTTAGTGTTTTATATACCGTTGGTATATATTGTTGGCTCAAAAAGAACTCAAACCACATTGAAGTTATGGGCTTAAACAAGCTTCGGCTCCCTAATAAAGTTATAGTTGATTTATACAGACATTCCATGGTGCTTGCAGGCAAGGAAAAGGGAATAGATGAAATGGAAGAAGATCATGCAGGCCCCTACCGTTATTTGGGTGGTAACCTGAAAAAAGCAGTTTTGATTGTGGCATCATCTGAAAGCTTTTCCATTCCTGAAAAACATTTGTCATTTCTGGTTAAGATTCTTGAGTCATGCAAAATGACCCTTGCCGATGTGGCCATTCTAAATCATGCAAGCCGCAATATCGATATTCAAACCCTCAAAGAACAAATTGACCCCAAAAAGCTAATTCTCTTTGGGCTCGAACCAAAGCAAATACATCTTCCTTTTAATAGTCCGGCATTCAAGATCCAGGAATATGACGATTGTGCATACCTCTATGCACCTTCAATGGAGGAATTAAACCGGGATTCAGAAGAAAGCAAGATCCTGAAATCCAAACTTTGGGTATGCCTGAGAAAATTATTTGAAGTCTGACACCGGACTTTCGGACCATCTTTTTTCTCTTCCTCATTTCCTAATTAAATATGAAACTGATTTTTGCAACCAATAATCAGCATAAGGTGGATGAAATCCAGGCAGCAATTGGCGGCCAGGTGGAAGTGATCAGCCTAATGCAGGCGGGAATAAATGTCGAAATTCCAGAACCACATGAAACCCTTGAGGCAAATGCCTCGGAAAAATCAGAAGCCATCCGGAGGTTGACGGGGACAAATTGTTTTAGTGAAGATACCGGCCTGGAAGTCGATGCTCTCCATGGAGAACCCGGGGTACACAGCGCAAGATATGCGGGGGATGAAAAATCATTTGATAAGAATATTGAAAAATTGCTCCGCAATCTTAACCAGGAGGCCAATCGTCATGCACAATTCAGGACGGTTATTTCCTTACGTCTCGATGACAAGGAATTTTTTTTCGAGGGAATATGCAGGGGAACCATCATGCGGAACTCGCGCGGCATTGGAGGATTTGGGTATGATCCTGTCTTTGTACCCGAAGGTTCCCAATTAACCTTTGCAGAAATGAGCATGGATGAAAAGAACAAATTCAGCCATAGAAAGAAGGCTGCTGATCAACTAGTAAATTTTCTAAGAGGCAGGGCAGCTCATATTGCAGGCAAATCGAAATGATATTCTAATTAGTTTAAATTTCTGATAAATTCCAGAGATCATGCCCAGGATTAAAATTGAAATGCCGGCAGTCTTTCCATTCAAAACCTCGATTCCGGTGCGCATCACGGATCTCAACTATGGTGGACATGTGGGAAATGATCAGATCCTATCTATGATTCATGAGGCAAGGGTTCAATATCTGCTGCATTTGGGATTTGAAGAAATGAACCTTGCTGGTGTAGGACTGATCATGCGAAACGTGGAAATCGAATTCAAAAGCGAATTATTTTATGGAGATATTATTCAAGCTTCGGTAGCAGCTGGAGATTTTTCAAGAATCGGATTCGAACTCTATTATCAATTTGAAAAAGAGAAAGAAAATAAGAAAACGCTTCTGGTCCTGGCCAAAACAGGAATGATATGTTATGACTATGAAGCTAAAAAAATTGTCAGCCTGCCTGAACCTGCAAAACGGAAAATGGCCGGCCAATAACGGCTTGTTATAAACTTAAAGAACTTTTTCCGGCCTTGACTATGAGTTCCAGATCTTCCAGCTCTCTTCAGCTTGTATAACCAACATGTCAGATCCGTTGCGAATAGTGGCACCCCGTTCCGCCCCTTTCCGGAGAAATAATGTCTTCGGTGGATTATACACCAGATCATATAAATAATGCTGTTTCCCCAGGAATTCATAGGGAATGGCCGGACATTCGTCCAGCTTCGGGAACATTCCGAGCGGAGTGCAGTTGATAATGAGGGGATGCTGATTGATAATGTCGTCATTGAGATCCTCATACTTTAAGTCTCCCCCAACGAATCCACGACGGGAGACCTGTGTAAATCCAATTCCCAATTTTTTCAAAACCCACAGCACGGCTTCGCTGGCACCACCCTTCCCCAAAACCAATGCGGGACGATGATGTGGCCGGAGGTCGATGGTTAATGATTTCTCAAATCCAACAATATCGGTATTGTAACCGATGAGCTTAGTTCCCGAAATTTTTATGCAATTGCAGGCCCGTATGGGAAGATGGGTCAGGTCATCAAGCTGGGATATCACCTGAAGTTTAAAGGGAATGGTCACATTCAATCCTTCCAGCCCGGGGTTTTCTGAAATGACGCGTTTCAATTCTCCAATCTCAGGGATCGGAAAATTTTCATATAGGCAATCCCGTATGCCTTCCTTTATGAATTTCTCACTGAAATATTTCTGGGAAAAAGAGTGGCTCAAGGGATAACCTATCAAGCCAAATCTTCTCATTTTGCAGTTTCTTTATTGAGGAATAGATGAAAAGTGTCTCCACGAAGGCCCACCCGCATGGCTTCCAGCGCAATCATTTCATTTGGTGCAATATTTCCGAGATTGACGTTGCAGCCAATCAATTCAATAAAATACAATTGCTGTGCCTTTTGGGGCGCTTCCCATAGGATTTTTTCTTCAGGGATCTGAGTGAGAATTTCCTGCACCAGACCTTCCCTGACTTCTCCCGATCCCCTATAGATTCCCACATTGCCCGCTTCCCTTGCTTCTGCAATCACATAGGTTGCACCTGCAGCCAATTCGGCACGCATTAATTCAATCCATTTATAGGGGGGGATGATATGCTCTGCATCTTTGCTGCCCACCTCGCTCAGAACCGTACCATACTTGGTCAATTTCTCTATATAGCCGCATTTTTCTGCATGTGGTATGGTGATCGATCCATCACTGACCTCCATATACGTAATGCCAAATTCCTTGCAAACCGCGATATAATCTTCAAACTGATTGCGAATAAGAAATGCTTCAAATAGGGTGCCTCCAAAATAAATCGGGATCCCATAGGAAGTGTAGACTTCGATTTTCTCCTTCAGATTCGGAGTCACGAATGAAGTTCCGAACCCGAGTTTCACAATATCTACATGCGGATGGGATACACTCAAAAAATTTCTTGCTTCATCAATACTAAGTCCCTTGTCCATCACCATCGTAATGCCTTTTACCCTGGGCTTGCGTTCTCTTTCCGGAATCTGTGTGAGCTTAAAATTCATCCTAAACAATTTCTAATTGTGATCAATAGGTTGAGGCGCAAAAATAGGAAACATTAAGATAAGTCGCGCAGGCTGATTACCCTACTAAATTGGTGGACTAATAATTGAGCTAAAATCTAAAAGGATTTATTCTTTTTGTGTCTGGCAATGATATCTACAACGGGCTGATACTGCAATATGACAGGATTTAATTCGATCAGTTTCTTGAGGAGCTTGGGCGCCTTTGTCATGGCTTTTTCCAGCTGCAACAGCCCCTCCTTGGTTTTTCCCAGGGCAAAATAGACTGCGCTCAGATAGAAGATGAAGATCGGTTTATGATTGGTAACGCGAATGGCTGCCTGCACCTGCTCCAGGGCTTCATCAAAAAATTCAGCATTGTAGAGACACCTGATCAATGCCTCCCAACTCGAGATATTCCTTGGTCTGACCCGAACTACATTGGAGAAGAACTGTATTGCTTCCCGGTATTCCCCCAATTGCATTTTACACTCGCCCATCGCCAGGTTATATTCAGGCAATTTTGCGTGGATGCGCATGGCAGCTTCCAATTGCTTAATGGCTTGTATCCACTGGCCTTCATTGATATAAGTACAGGCCAGCTTGTAATAGAGCTTGCTATCATCCTGGTTCAGGTGCGAAGCTTTCCTGTAATAAAATCTGGCCTGCGCATAGTTGCTTAGTTTATCATAGCAGTGCCCAATCGCTTCATAAATGACGTCTTCCGGCTTGGAAAGTTCCAGCACTTTTTCGAGAGACTCGATGGCTTCCTTGAATTTCCTGAGACGGATAAAGGCATCGCCCATATTTCTATATGCATAATCAAATTTCTCATCGATGGCAATAGCATACTTATAAGCGTCCACTGCCTTTTCATACAATTTCAGGCCCTGATATGCGGCTGCCAGGTTAAACCAGGCCAATTCGCAATAAGGATTATCATCAATGATCCGCTGATGCAGCCGGATGCTCTCTTCATTCCGTCCTGTAAAATCAGTCCAGAAACAAATCTTATAGAGTGCTTCCTCATTGATTGGTTCCTGATCAAGAATCAGTGACAGACAATCGAAAATCTTATCAAATTCTTCGTAGTCATCATAAACATCTGCCAATTCAAAAAGCAACTCAATTCTTTCATCGCCTTCGAAATGTTTAAGTGCCTCCTGCAGCAGGGCCACGGCTTTTTCCTGCTGATCAAGCGCCAGGAATATATCCGTCTTCAAAATATAAATATTGATATTGGTCCCGTCCAGAAGTTCAGCTCTTTCCAGGATCTCGAGTGCCGACTGATATTGTCTCGATGAAATCATTAAGTCGGCTTTTTTGATCAGTAATAAAGATGAATATGGATACTGCTCAATAGCGAATTCAACCGCTTCGACGGCCTGTGGAATTTCTTCCCTATCGTCAAAATAATCGATAATTTTTTCGAATGCTTCTTCGTCAAGAAAGGATTGGTTGCGGCCAGTTTTTAAGTTCTGATACCTCTTTAGGAGCTCTCTGAGATCTTCATGGTCTTTACGGTAGGGATTTTCTTTCATGTTTTGAGGGTTCTGCTTAAGTAAGTTATAAAAGATTTTCCGCAATTTTTAGTTAGGGGTTATTCACGATTTGAATAAAATGTGGATAACCAGGGGGCTAATAATTAATTTGTTAGGGAGGCAACCCCAATCGTTAAAAAAGAGTAAAATAAATGATGGATGGTTAAAAATAACCCAAAATTTATTACTATCTTTGCCTTAACATGTTTACAATAACTAACAAAGAAATGAAAAAATTGATGCGCAAGATGGCGGTTAGTTCCATGCTTGTTATTGTTGCATTCTTTGCATTTGCGAGCAAAGGGGGCGGCGGAGACAAGAAAAAGGATTCTTTCAAAACTGATTTTACACCTATCCGCAGCCTTAATTCTTTCACCCTCAGGAGCGCCCCTATTTATAGTGGAAGCTATACTTTCACCCGCGAAAAAGAGACCAACAAGCTTTCCGTTAATACATCATTCACTTACCAAAGAGGCAACACGATTTATATCATGCCTTACAAATACAAAGTGAATGTTAATCCCACATATAACGCAGCTCCCAAAACAAATCTTCAGTTCCTGGGTGTAAAGATCAAGATCTCCAAATAATCTGGTTTAATTCTATTGGTTTCCACTTAGTTACCTCCGGGGTTGAGCTTTTTACTTTCTTCATAAGTCATGACCCTATAGCCCGTTTTCGGAATATCAAATTTTGAAGCAGGCACCGGATTCATATTGATCGAATTGAGAACATAGCGAATGGTCACATTCCCTTTTTGTATTTCATACTCCAGGGGTAGGCCATCGAGGCCCTTGAATTCTGCATCATAATCCTTGGTGTCTGGTACCAATTCTTTGGTATAATAGACTGTGATCTTCAGACTGTCATTGGTTGTGGCAAATGCCTTGATGCATTTATAACCTGCAATGGTCTTCGTCTCATTTGTGTTGATATAGCGGATGCCCTCATAACGTTTATTCCTGTCGCGCCAGTCATCGGCTTTCATAGGAATCAGCAGTTTCTGGCCACTCAATTCCCTCAGTATCGCGCCAGTCCCTGTGGTCGCATCATGAATCGCACTTAGTGAAATCAGCGGACTATTGAACTCCGAGCGGCTCAAGCTGCCATTCATATAAACAGTATGCGTAGCCGAAACTACAGAATTTTCCTTACCGGCCATACTCATAGTATAATTGTACACGACCGTAAATTCCGCGATTTTCTTTTGTGCCAGGAGACCACTTGTTATTGGCATCACAAAGGCGAGTGCGAAGATTAGATAAGAAAGTGTTTTTTTCATGGTCAGTATAGATACGATCATTAGACCCCGGAATAAGCCTTTCGTTTAATCAAATTGCAGCCGGAATCAATAGGTAAACGAAGGAATGCTACTTCTTGTTTTTCAGCTGCTGTACCTTTTTCTGGGTCTCCTGCATTTGCTCCAGCCTTTCCTGCCACTTGGGCTTGGATTTTGGCTTGCTCCTGTTTTCCTGCAGCTTGGCCAGTATCTTATCATGATCAATTATATAATTCTGAATCACGAATTGAAGAATGAGTGTAATCACATTTGAAACCGTGTAATACCAGGTAAGGGCAGATGGCAGCCGATTGAAGAAAAGCAACAACATGACTGGCATAATATAAGGCATGTATTTCATTGCCGGATTGCTCTGATCCGGTGTCATATTCATACCATATAAAGAAATCAGAAAACTGGTCACGACAGCAAGGAGCGCGAAAAGACTAATGTGTGAACCATATGCCGGAATATTGAACCCGAAATTTACAACAGCATCATAGGCTGACAGGTCCTTTGACCACAAAAACGTTTGTCCCCGCAATTCGATGTTTGAATTGAAAAAACTATAGAGGGCAAAAAATATGGGGATTTGCAGTAGGGCAGGAATACAGCCTCCCAGCGGATTCACACCTGCCTCCCTGAACAATTTCATCTGCTCCATGCTTGCCTGCTGCTGATCATTGCCCAGCCTTTTCTTCATCGTGTCGATTTCAGGCCGAAGCGCTTTCATCTTTGCACCACTCAGGTAACTGCTGTACACTAGTGGAGAAGTGAGCAAGCGGATAAAAATGGTGAGAAGCATAATCACCAATCCATAACTGCCTATGAATTTTTTGAAGAAATTAAATACAGGCATGATGATGTATACATTCACCGGCCTGACAAAAGAATAAAAATCCCTTCCCAGATCTACGATCCGGTCCATTTGGGGCGCCACTTTTGCCAGGACATAATAATCATTGGGACCAAAATACAATTGAAGCGGCAATGAAGCCGAAGCGGAAGCTGGCATCTTCGCCTGAAGGGAGATTTCACAATGGCCAACGACGGATGTTGTATCAGAACTTTCTTTTGTCCAGTGGATATCTCCTGAACTGAAGCCATTCTTGTTGAGAAGTGTCCGATTAAAGAACTGTTGTGCAACAGAGACCCATTGAACCGGCTTTTCAAATTTCTTTTCAGATTTTGCGGATATATAATCAAAACTATTGTCTTCTGAAAAGCAGATGCTCGTGCGCTGCCTTTCATATTGTACACTTTCCTGGGTTTTTATGACCTCGCTATGCCAGCTAAAATTGAGATTGCCTCCTGTTAATAATTTGTCCTGCCCATTCATCAGGATATTCCATTCCAGCAAATAGCCGGAAGCAGGAATGATGTATTGATGGGTCAAAGTCTCTCCACCTGATCCTGTCAGTTGAAAGGTTACTGTCTGGCTTCCATCTGCATTTTTTTGCACCTGTCCCTCCGAAAAAAACAAATCTGCAATTTGGTGTGACTGGTTGCTCGCCGTATTGATTGAATAAGAGATCCTGTTTTCCGGAATGGGACTTATCACTTTGACAAGTCCGCTATCGTAGGATTTAAAATGTTTGAGCTCCACTTCACTTGGCTGACCACCCCTATTTGTGAAAATGATTTTCAACATGTCATTTTCCACCGTGATCCATTTTTCCGATCCGCCCAATGCCTTGTTCATTCCAGCGGTATCCACCGGCTTACTGGCACGGATAACCGAATCCGGCGATCCAAGAGCTGCATCCCTGATTGCCTTCACCTTTGCGATGGAATCCTCATAAATCTGTTTTTCCTTTTGAAGCTCCTGGCTGTTTTTAGTTGAATTCCAGAGATAGGCAAACAACAAGAGACCAAGTAACACAAATCCGATCACTGTATTGCGGTCCATTCCCATTGACATCATTTTTTAGAGCTGCAAAGATAGGGGGAATAAGTGGCTAATAGGAGAATATGGAGTCTCATGAAAGGGGGTCCTGATCCGTTGTTCGGAAGGTGTCCAGACTCCCAAAAACCTGATTATTATCAATATTATTACGCCAGGTCCCAGCTGTTGCTCAATGCTCAAAACAAAAACAGCCGAAACCTTAAATCAGTTCATTTTGAAGAAAAGGGGTCTTTACCATATTCTTTCGTTCAGCAAACTCTTTTGCCGACCGGATGAAATGAACGAAGATGGGCTGTGGGTTTTCCACAGTACTCTTTAGTTCCGGATGGTACTGTACACCAATGAAGAATGGATGGTGCTGGAGCTCCACAATTTCCACCAGGTTGCTTTCGGGATTCTTACCACTGGCAATCATGCCCGCTTCTTCAAATTGCGTAAGAAAAGCGTTATTAAATTCCCAGCGATGGCGATGACGTTCTCCTATTTCTGTCTTTCCATAAATCCTGTGAGCCAGGGTCCCTGGCTTGATGGTGCATGGGTAGGCGCCCAGCCGCATGGTACCGCCTTTTGCAGTTATTTTTTTCTGGTGTTCCATCAGGTCAATGACCGGCGTCGGCGTATCAGGCTGCATTTCGGTAGAATGCGCATCCGGGTATCCAAGTACATTTCGTGCAAATTCAATGACCGCCATCTGCATTCCCAGGCAGATTCCAAAGAATGGCAGGTTATGTTCCCTGGCATATTTCACTGCTATGATCTTGCCTTCGATGCCCCGGTGACCAAAACCAGGTGCAACGAGCAATCCATCCAGGCTGCCTAATTTTTCCGCCACATTTTCTTCGGATATGAATTCGCTGTGCACGTTAACGATTTGAACTTTGCATTCATTCATGGCTCCTGCATGGACAAAAGCTTCGAGGATGGACTTATATGCATCCTGCAGCTCGATGTATTTTCCAATCAGTCCAATGGTCACTTTGCTCTTTGGATATTTCAGCTTGTCGAGAAATTCCTTCCACTTGCCCAATTCCGGCTCATGATATTCCGTAATATTCAATTTCTTCAGGCAAATCAGGTCGAGTTTTTCCCTCATCATGGCCAGGGGCACTTCGTAAATGGTGGGTGCGTCGGCCGCTTCGATAACGGCTTCCTGCTTCACATTGCAAAACAGGGCAATTTTTTTCCTGATCTCGGCAGAAAGGGGCTCTTCAGTACGGCATACAATAATGTCCGGATTAACTCCTTCCTGGCTAAGTAACTTGACGCTATGCTGCGTGGGCTTGGTTTTTAATTCTTTGGCTGCTTTTAAGTATGGGATCAGGGTGAGATGAACCACTACGCAGTCTTCGTCATTCATTTCCCACTGCAATTGCCTGACCGCTTCTATGAAAGGCAGCGATTCGATATCACCCACCGTTCCGCCAAGTTCGGTTATAATAATATCGAATTGGTTGCTTTGTCCAAGCAATAGCATTCTACGTTTGATCTCATCCGTTATATGGGGCACCACCTGCACGGTCTTGCCAAGATAGGCTCCCTCCCTTTCCTTATTGATGACTGTTTGGTAGATCCGGCCAGTAGTTACGTTGTTGGCTTGTGAAGTGAAAATATTCAGGTAGCGTTCATAATGACCAAGGTCAAGATCGGTTTCAGCCCCATCTTCTGTTACATAGCATTCTCCATGCTCATATGGATTCAGGGTGCCCGGATCCACGTTGATATATGGATCAAATTTCTGAATGGTTACCCTAAGCCCCCTTGCCTGGAGCAATTTGGCAAGCGAAGCGGCAATAATTCCCTTTCCCAAGGAAGAAGTTACTCCACCGGTAACAAAAATATATTTAGCCATAATAATGTATAATTATGTTAGAATCTTATTGCCAATTACTTAATGGAACAGGAAGAAAATTTACCGCTTCAGCCCCTATCAATATCCGTTGATCAAATCCAAGGGAATCACCTGGCATCAGGCTCTTTTCAACAATTTTCCTGATTAACTGAATCCTGCTTTATTATGACCTGGGGAAACAAAATAGAATAATTCCGGAAGGTCATACAAAATTATGGATTTTATTTCAACCAAATAAAGCCATGCAGAGATGTGGATAAATACAATTTAAATGAGGCTGGAATCCTTGGGAATTGAAAATCAGCAATGGAGTCAACCAAATGCTTCCGGAGAAATTAAGAAGGGTTTGTAATCTATTTAATTTTCAGGAAGAAGAAAGAGGATTTTGTATTGGGGTCCTGTCTGCCAGGATTTGCTTTTGATATATTGCTGAATTCCTTGGCTTTTTGGGTCTCTTTTATTTTCATGCCATGCAGGAATGCAATCGAAATGATCTCAAGGATCAATATAAAGATGCTAAAGTTTTTCTTCATAGACTACGGCAGTTGAATCCAGTTTTCAGGTGATAGGGGGTTTCCTGTATCTAAAACGATAAACCGGGCCGTCATATTATATATTATGGTCTGCAAAATATCCTTATCAGGATTGCAAACGCCTGATTATCAATACAAATTATTCTTTGGCAATCTTATCGAAGCTGGCCACCAGCCCCTTGATCAGGGATGAGCTGAATCCTCTGTGTTCCATCTCATTTAGCCCTGCAATGGTGCATCCCTTAGGCGTCGTTACCTTGTCAATTTCCTGCTCAGGATGGGATCCCTTGATCAGGAGCAATTCTGCAGCCCCTTTTACGGTTTGCGCAGCGATCAGGTTAGCTGTGGCTGAATCGAACCCGATTTCAATGCCCCCCTGTATATTCGCCCTAATATAGCGCATGGCAAAAGCGGTTCCGCAGGCGCCCAATACAGTTGCTGCGTCCATGAGTTTTTCGTCAATCTTCACCGTCTTTCCCAACTGATTGAATAAGTCCATCACATATTGTAATTGTTCCTCCGATGCACCTTTTGCTGAAATACAAGTCATGCTTTGCTGGATTGCGATGGCTGTATTTGGCATGGCCCTTACCACCGGCACTTTTTTCCCCAGTGCCGCAGCAAGGTGTTCTGTGCTCACCCCCGTGACTACGGATACCAATAAATGCTTGTCGTCTTTAAATTCCTTTTTTAGGGCAGATAGCACATCATTCACCTGAAAAGGCTTCACTGCAAGTATGACCAGGTCGGCATACCGGACTGCTTCTTCATTCTTATCACTCACCAGGACACCCTTTCTCTCGAGCGTGTGCAGGGTCGCAATATTCCTCTTGGTGATCAGGATTTGTTTTGGCAGGACAAACCTGCTTTGTATCAAACCTTCCGCAATGGCAGTTCCCAGGTTCCCGCCACCAATGATGGCAATTTTCTTATTCATGATGATGGATTATAATGAGCGCTAAATTAAGTAAAAGTCCAGGTTTCGGCTCGGGCCGGAATCGAGGTTTTCAGAATGACTGAAAACCCACTGACAGGCTTATGCGCCAATTGAGATTTAATATATTTTCCCAACGGCAAGATAATTCCTGACATAATCGTCGATGCCCTTCTCGAGAGAATAGAAAGTTTCCATATATCCGGCCCTGCGAAGCTTATCCATTTTGGCCTCTGTAAAATATTGATAGGTATTCATGATGTCTTCGGGCATGTCAATATATTCAATTTTGGGGGGCAGGTCCAGGCCGGCAAATGTGGATTTGACCAGGTCATTGAATGTACGGGCTTTGCCCGTTCCCAAATTATATATGCCTGAAGATGGTTTGTATTGCATAAGCCAAAAGCAGACTTTGAGAATATCCTTCACATACACAAAATCACGCAATTGTTCTCCATGATTGAAATCCGGGCGGTGTGAGCGGAATAATTTGACAGATCCAGTCTTCCTGATCTGGTGGAAAGCATGAAAAATCACACTGGCCATCCTGCCTTTATGGTATTCATTTGGTCCGTATACATTAAAGAATTTCAATCCTGCCCAAAAAGTCGGATGGTCTTCCTGATGAACCACCCATTTGTCAAATTCGTTTTTTGAAATCCCGTATGGATTCATCGGATTGAGCATGTTGATCACTTCGTGGGTATCGTCATATCCCAATTCGCCACTGCCATAGGTAGCCGCAGATGATGCATAAACAAGCGGAATGTCGTGAACTGTACAATATTGCCAGACTTTTTTGGAATATTCCACGTTCAGGTGCTGATGCACAGCATAATTGAATTCCGTTGTGTCAGTTCTCGCTCCTATATGAAAGAAAAAGTCAACCTTAGGTTTTTTCTCAAAAAGCCATTCAAAGAAAGACTCTCTTTCAATCTTCTCTGAATATTTTTTCCCTTCCCAATTCTTTCTCTTGTCTTCTCTTCCAAAGTCATCCACCAGGATTAGATTGGTATAACCCCTGTAATTGAGGTACTCCGCCAGGCAGCTGCCTATAAATCCTGCTGCCCCTGTAATGACGATTGTTGCTTTTTTATCCATTCCATTGATTAATTAAGGAATCTGCTATAAAGTACTCAATGCTGCATCAGGTGCGGTGCCCGCAAGCAAATCATCAATCGCACGATCATATTTTTCTTTCCACTCGTAAATATGACCCCAATTCATGCCATCCAATTCAACAGCCCCGGATGTGACAAATCCAATTTCTTCATGATGTTGGTCGCCAAGGGCTTTTTTGAATTCCGTCACTTTTTCAGGCTTCACGCTGACGAGTATGCGGCTTTGCGATTCCCCAAACCAATATGCGTCCTTCCTTATGTCTGAATCGGAAGCCACCACGTCGAATCCTAAAAGATTGGTAAAGGCAGACTCAACAAGGGTAATGAATAAACCCCCTTCGCTCACATCATGCGCGGATTCAATCAAACCCTTCCGGATCAGCTCAAGCACTTTTTGTTGAACCCTGATCTCTTCTTCAATATCGAAATGAGGAGGCGGACTGAATTCCACGCCATGTAATTTGTGAATGTATTCTGAAGAACCAATGTCTGCATTGCTTTCTCCAATAAGGAAAATCAGGTCTCCTTCCTCTACAAATGATAAAGTCATTCTGTCTTTCATTCTTTCCAGCAGGCCCACCATCCCGATGGTGGGTGTAGGATATACGGGCCCATCCGGACTCTGATTATAAAAACTCACATTGCCGCCAGTGACCGGCGTGTCGAATTTCCTGCAGGCCTCACCCATTCCTTTTATTGCCTGCACAAATTGAAAATAAACTTCGGGATCATATGGGTTACCGAAATTCAGGCAATTGGTCACACCGAGTGGCTGCGCACCGCTGCATACCAGGTTGCGCGCCGCCTCCGCCACTGCGATCATGGCCCCTTTGTATGGATCTGCAAATACATACCTGCTATTGCAATCCGTGGTCATCGCAATGGCTTTGCGGGTACCCTTGGCGAGGACTACCGGTGCATCAGAAGGTGCATTCGTGGATGCATTTGCTGCACCCACCGTGCTATCATATTGCACGCTGATCCATTTCTTGGATGCAATATTTGCAATGGAAATTAATTTCTCCGCCGCCCCTTTCAAATCATCAGGCACTGGAATGGACCTGGGATCAAATTTTCGGATCTCGCTCAAATAGGCAGGCTCCCTGTATTCGCGGTCATATTGCGGCGCGCCCCCGCCCAATACCAATTCATTTGCCGGTATCTCTGCTTCGAGTTCTTCTCCCAGATAGAACCTAAGCATTTTGTCTTTGGTCACTTCACCAATATTGGCACAGGGCAGATCCCATTTCTCAAAAATCCGGAGCACTTCTTTTTCCCTGCCTTTCTGAACGACCATCAACATTCTTTCCTGGCTTTCACTAAGCAATAATTCCCAGGCTTTCATATTTTTCTGTCGCGCAGGAACCTTGTCCAACTGAATGCGCATACCCACGCCCCCTTTTGCACTCATTTCCGAAGTGGAACAAATGATTCCGGCAGCGCCCATATCCTGCATGCCCACGATGGCTCCGGTCTGGATGACTTCAAGACAGGCTTCCAATAATTTTTTCTCCTGGAAAGGATCACCGACCTGCACTGCGGGCAATTCTTCCGTGCTGTCTTCGGTTATATTGGCCGAAGCAAATGATGCCCCGCCAATTCCGTCCTTGCCAGTAGCACTTCCTACAAAAAAAACAGGATTGCCTTCTCCGGATGCTGTGGCAGAAATGGTTTCACCCTTCCTGACGATGCCTACACTCATGGCATTTACCAGCGGATTTGTATAATAACATTCTTCAAAATATATTTCACCTCCCACGGTCGGCACGCCGAAACAATTTCCATAATGACCGATCCCATGCACAACGCCAGCCAGCAGGTGCTGGGTTTTAGCTTCTTTTAAATTTCCAAACCGAAGGGAATTGAGAGCCGCGATGGGCCGGGCGCCCATAGTAAAAATATCCCTGTGAATTCCGCCAACACCAGTTGCGGCGCCCTGGAATGGTTCAATGGCAGACGGATGATTGTGTGATTCTATCTTAAATACAACTCCAAATTCGTCGCCAATATCCATCAGGCCAGCATTCTCTTCGCCTGCTTTCACCAGCATCTTATTTCCTTCCCTTGGCAGTGTCTTTAACCATTTGATTGAATTCTTATAACTGCAATGCTCACTCCACATGGCACTGAATGCGCAGAGCTCCGTGAAATTTGGTTTACGTCCAAGTTTCTTCACGATCAGGTCAAATTCTTCTGAGGTTAATCGAAGTTCTTCGGCAGTTTTAACAGTAATTTCCATGGTATGTCTGAGAAAGTGCAAAAGTACGAACGAGCCTTGAATCCATTGCAATAATTTGGAACTGCAGGTGGAATGCTCAACCCAGGATAAAAAAATAAGGGCGGGGGCTATAAGTCTTTCAGGATCCGCTCATATTCACGGATCACTTTTTCGACATTGAATTTTTCCATCACAAGGGATCTTCCCTGTCTGCCCATCTCCTTTCTTTCTTCCCAGGAAGTTTTAATCATCATCTCCATTTTTTCTGCGAGATCGAAGGGATCATTCTGACGGCAGAGCAAACCATTTACATGATCCTCTACCACTTCCTTACAGCCCCGGTTAACCGAGGTGATGATGGGCAATTCCATGCTGGCAGCCTCCATCAGTGAGCGAGGAATACCTTCATTATAATAGGAAGGGAAAACAAAACAATCAGCACTTTGAAGAAAAGGCCTCACATCCCGCACAAAACCTTTATAATTGATGATGCCTTCTTTCTGCCATTTGACCAACTCTTCCTCAAGGATCGTATCCGGATGACTTTTTTCAAAAAACCCAATCAATTCAAAACGTGCATCTTTGAATTTCCTGCGTATGATTCTCGCTGCATCTGCAAAATTCTTCACACCCTTGCTTTTCAATAGCCTCGTACTCATCAGGAAATGAAAACCCTTGTCTGAATTTACACGTTCACGGGGACCGGGTGAAAAAAATGCAGTATTAACTCCCTCGCCGGGTAAGACCTTTATTCTTTCTATATCTACAATTTTTTCTTTGTTGAAAATGCGCGCATCTTCATTATTAAGAAACCAGACTTCCTTCTGCATGGCGGAGTGCCCTTCGGTATAATAATTTGACCAGTTGATAAAGCCAGTTCTTTTTTGCAAATGAATATCCCAGCCCGGTAATGACCGCAACAGATCGGAGGCCAGTAGCTGCCGCTGCCAATGAACCGTATATATTGGGCTTGATGACATAATGAAAAATGAGGTCGGGACTATATTGCCCGTAAATTTTTTTCAGTTGCCAGAAGAGCTTTAAGTCCTGCAAGGGGTTTTCAGAACGATTGTTAAATTGAATGGAGCAATACTCGCAGCCTTCTGATTGCAGAAGTCCTGCAAAATCGTCGGGAGGAGCAATTACCAACACGCGGTACTGACTGGCTATCAGGAAACGGATCAGATCAATCCTGAAATTATATAAGGTCCAGGTACTGTTTGAAACCAATGCGATCAGCTTGGATGGAACCTGGATATTCTTGTCCATTCGGTAATATTAAATTCAAATGTATAGATTTGAACCTGCATAAATTCCAACGCATTCTATTTTATGTTAGCTGGATTCCTCTTCGTATGTTATGGATTCTTCTTCTCATGGTTCTTCCACAAACTGGCGAGAAAAAATTTACCAGGGATCAAGGGCTGGCAGTCTGCGGCCATCTATTTGTTCAAAGTGGTGCTGGGATGCTGCTACGGCTATATTTTTCTCCATAGTTACGGAGGAGATGATACCTGGAATTTCTTTTTGGACTCCCTGCCTGAGACAGACAAACTTTTTCATCAACCCGTCCTTTTTTTCCAGGACTTTTTGCCTGCGGCAGCATTCCGCGAAGCGCATTCATTTTCGGAAGGCATTTCATTTTATTTGCGTAATCTGGAGTATTGGATCATTGTGAAGTCGCTCGCCATATTCAATATATTCAGCAAAGGCAATTATTATGTCGATGTGCTCTTCTTTGAATTCATGACCATTTGGGGTCAGGTCCTGCTCATGCGCCTGCTTCTCGCCCATTTTCCGACCAAAAGGAATTTCCTGTTCATCGCCATTTTCTTTCTGCCCTCTCTTTCATTCTGGATCAGTGGAATCCGCGCTGAGGCCATGTTGGTCCTTTGTATCGGACTCATTCTATTTCATACGCACCTATTTTTCCAGCGTAAGAAATTTTCTAACCTGCTCTGGATCCTTGCAGGCATGGCCGGATTCATCATATTCCGCGCCCAATTCTTCATCGTATTCCTGCCTGCCTATGCATGCTGGATTATAACCTTTAAGAATAAGCGAAGGGCGCCTTCCGGGTTTCTGCTTATATATATAGTGTGCATACTGGCCTTCTTTGCCAGCATTTGGATATTCCCGGGAAACCGGCTGGTCATGCCGGTCATTCATGTGCAGCAAAAATTCATGGCGCTGCATGGAAACACCCGCCTTCCCCTGGACAGTCTGAAGCCTACTGTGGGTGGGATCCTGCATGTTTTTCCGCAGGCAGTCAGCAACAGTTTTCTTCGTCCATGGATCACTGAAGCCAGGGGTTTATTGCAGATCGCCACTGCGTTCGAAATCATGGGAATCTGGATTTTGGTCATATTTTTTTTCCTTTTTCCTGTAATAGACAGGGCCGCAATCTTAAAGGATCCGCTCATCTTACTCCTGCTGTTCTATGCTGTCAGCCAGATCCTCGTTATCGGTTTCATAGTCCCCTTCCCAGGGGCCATTGTCCGCTATAAATCGATTCCGGAACTCTTTCTCATCATAACACTTGGATTATCAATAGATTGGAAGAAAATAGATTACAAAAAAACATAATGTAATATTTTTTTTGAAGATTCTCTAATAATTTTCGAATTATATCTCCATTTCCTCTCTTTACTTCCCATATATATGAAAAAATCTGAATTTTACTTCTAATTTTTGGCCTAATCGTCATTTATCGTTTATTTGCATTCGAAAAAAATCTAAAGCAATGGAATCCCTTCGATTTAATGCAATCAACAATCTCTTGGGCGGGACCAAAGAGTTACCGACTGAAGGCTCATTCAAGATCGCGGCCATTTTTGGCGAAAACACATTCACTTTAAAGACTGCCAGGGCTTTTTTGAGCGAAGAGGCTTATAAGAGCCTGGTGAATTCAATCAAAGGAGGAAAGAAAATTGACAGGGCCGTAGCCAATCAGATCGCGGCAGGTCTTCGTCAGTGGGCAGACACCAGGGGGGTTACCCATTATACGCATTGGTTCCAGCCGCTCACCGGATCTACTGCAGAAAAGCACGATTCTTTTTTCACTGTAAAGAGTGATGGCACGCCCATCGAACAATTTGAAGGCGATGCCCTGATCCAGCAGGAGCCAGATGCCTCTTCATTTCCCAGTGGTGGCATCCGTGCTACCTTCGAGGCCCGCGGCTATACTGCATGGGATCCATCTTCTCCCATATTTATCATGGAGATCGGAACAGGAAAAACGCTTTGCATTCCGACCATATTTGTTTCTTATACCGGCGAAACCCTGGACTATAAAGCACCCTTGCTTAAATCACTCGACGCCATGAACAGGGCTGCCGTGGATGTATGTAATTATTTCGACAAGAATGTTACCCGTGTGAGCGCTACCCTCGGATGGGAGCAGGAATATTTTGTGGTAGATGAAGCCCTGGTGAACGCACGCCCTGACCTTGTATTGAGTGGGAGAACCGTTTTTGGTCATCCACCAGCCAAGGGCCAGCAATTGGAAGATCATTATTTCGGCTCTATCCCTGAAAGAGTTTATGCATTCATGCGCGACTACGAACAGGAGGCTTATAAGTTGGGGATTCCATTGAGGACCCGCCACAACGAAGTTGCTCCTTCCCAGTTCGAATGTGCGCCCTTGTTTGAAGAAGTGAGCGTCGCTGTTGACCACAATATCCTGCTGATGGATGTTATGGACCGCGTTGCCCGCCGCCACAAACTGCGTGTTCTGCTGCATGAAAAGCCTTTTGCAGGCATTAACGGAAACGGAAAGCACAATAATTGGAGCATGGCCACCGATACTGGTGTGAACCTGCTTGCTCCCGGCAAGACGCCGAAGACCAACCTGATGTTCCTGACCTTCTTTGTCAATACCATCAAGGCTGTGCATGACTACAATGACGTATTGAGGGCCTCCATAGCTTCTGCGGGTAATGATTTCCGTTTGGGAGCAAACGAAGCGCCTCCTGCCATCATCTCCGTATTTATCGGTCAATACCTGACCAAAGTATTGGAAGACATCAAGGAAAGAGTGGGCGCAAAATTCGACGAACAGGACGAAGCCATCCTTAAACTAGACCTCCACAAGAGCATTCCGGAACTGTTGCTCGACAATACAGACAGAAACAGGACCTCGCCCTTTGCCTTTACAGGGAATAAATTTGAATTCCGTGCTGTGGGTTCTGCAGCAAACTGCGCGAATGCCATGACCACCCTGAATTGTATCATGGCCGAGACCCTGAAGAATTTTAAGAAAGATGTGGATGCATTGATTGAAAAAGGCGACAAGAAAGAAATCGCCATTATGCACGTGATCCGCGAATATATTGGAAGCAGCGAAAAGATTCTCTTCGAAGGCGACAATTACAGTGAAGAATGGCAGAAAGAAGCGGAAAGAAGAGGTTTGCCCAACGTGAAGACCACTCCACTCGCTTTGGATGCCTTACTCACGGACAAAGCCAAGCGCCTTTTTGAATCCAATGACGTCCTCAGCCATGTCGAACTGGAAGCAAGGCATGAAATTGAACTGGAAAAATACATCAAGATCGTGCAGATCGAAGCCCGCATCATGGGTGAACTTTGCACCAGTCATATTCTGCCACCGGCGATCAAGTACCAAAATACGCTGATTGAAAATATCAGGGGATTAAAGGAGATCGGGCTAAAGGAAAGCTCCTATATCAACCAGAAGCAAATCCTTGAAAAAATCTCTGAACATATTTCAAAGGTCAGCGAGTTGGTGGGAAAAATGATCGAAGCAAGAAAGATTTGCAATGCGATGGATGATACCCGCACCAAGGCCATTGCCTACAATAGCCAGGTGAAGCAGGCTTTCTTCGACGATATCAGGTACCATGTTGACAAGCTGGAACTTCTAGTAGATGACAGTGAGTGGTTATTGCCGAAATACAGAGAGATTCTCTTCCTGAGGTAATCCCCTTTCCTTTATAATTGGAGTAAGGTCTTCTTCGGAGGACCTTATTTTTTTTTGTTTATGCTCTCCTTTGCCCATTCCATGGCAATCGCGAGTTGCTCTTCCACGCTGAGATTTGAGTTGTCCAGGACGACGGCATCCTTCGCTTTTTTAAGCGGACTGTATTCACGATTCGAATCTATATAGTCGCGCATTTCAAGATTGCTTTTGACTTCTTCCAATGTGATATTCGGGTTTTTAGCATACAGCTCCTTGTACCTTCTTTCTACTCTGACTGCATTGTCGGCGGTCATGAAAATTTTCAATTCGGCTTTAGGAAAGACGACGGTTCCGATGTCCCGCCCGTCCATCACGATGCCTTTCTGTTTCCCCATTTTCTGCTGCTGTGCGACTGCAAATGCGCGCACTTCTTTGATCGCGGCCACATCACTGACTTTCTCTGCAATGATCAGGTCGCGGATCAGCCACTCCACATTTTCTCCATTCAAATAAATTTCAGTCAGGTCACTGTGCTCATTGTAAATAAAATCAAGGATAATATTTTGCAATGCCTGGTCTACCTGCTTTGGCTTTGTCCAATCTACATGGTTGCGGAGAAAATACAAAGTGATGGCGCGGTACATGGCACCGCTGTCAATATATACATAGTTCAGTTGCTTGGCCAGTTGCATGGCGAGCGTGCTCTTCCCGCAGGATGACCAGCCGTCGATGGTGATGATTATTTTCCTTTCCTTCGTCATTTTGGAAGTTCGTGTTTGTTTCTCGCAGAGGCGCAGAGGAGCGCGGAGGCGCAAAGGCTCTGTGACAAAATTTTGCTTTCTTCTTTGCGCATTATCTAACCTCTGCGCCTCCGCGTGAAAAATAAAACCCTGAATGCTTAGAAACTTTCAGGGTTTGAATTTTATCAGTAACCTAGCCTGCACTTATTTTTCATTCACCTCAGATTTCTCTTTGGCCTTTTCCTTTAATGAGAATTTGATTTTTGCGTTTTCCTTGTCCAGGTCGGCAATGAGTACATCCCCATTCTTCACATTCATATTCAGGATCTCTTCTGCCAGGGGATCCTCCAGGTATTTCTGGATTGCTCTATGCAATGGACGCGCGCCAAACTGCTGGTCATACCCTTTGTCTGCGATAAAATTCTTTGCTTCTTCTGTCAGTTCAAGTGTAAATCCAAGCTGTACGAGGCGCTTCATCACACCCTTCATCAGGATATCAATGATCTCGAAGATATGCTCCTTGTTCAGGGAATTGAAGATGACGATATCATCCACCCTGTTCAGGAATTCAGGACTGAATGTCCGCTTCAAAGCCTTCTCGATCACGAGCTTGCTGTTTTCATCGGCATGGGCAGTGCGTGAGCTCGTCGCGAAGCCTACTCCGTCGCCGAAATCCTTTAGCTGACGAGCACCAATATTCGATGTCATGATGATCAGGGTATTCTTGAAATCCACTTTTCTACCCAATCCATCGGTCAACTGCCCATCATCAAGTACCTGCAAGAGGATATTATAAATGTCAGGATGCGCTTTTTCAATTTCATCCAACAGGATCACGGAATAAGGTTTGCGCCGGACTTTTTCTGTCAGCTGACCCCCTTCTTCATAACCCACATATCCGGGAGGAGCACCAATCAAACGGCTGACCGTGAATTTCTCCATGTATTCACTCATATCGATACGGACAAGTGAATCTTCCGAATCAAACATATACCTGGCCAATGCACGGGCCAATTCAGTCTTGCCGACTCCTGTCGGTCCAAGGAAAATGAATGAGCCAACCGGTTTCTTCGGATCCTTCAGTCCTACGCGATTCCTTTGAATGGCTTTGACCACTTTCTGAATGGCTTCAGTCTGACCCACAACCATCGAAGCCATGTCATTTGCCATGTTCCTGAGCTTCTCTGTTTCTGCCTGCACCATTCTCTTTACCGGAATGCCTGTCATCATGCTCACTACTTCTGCAATATTTTCCTCATCGATAGGATAACGGCGATGCTTACTCTCTTCTTCCCATTCCGCTTTCGCTTTTTCCAAATCTTCCTGTAAACGTTTCTCTGCATCACGAAGGGAAGCCGCTTCTTCAAACTTCTGACTTTTCACCACTTTATTCTTCTCATTCTTTACATCCTCAATCTTCTTTTCAAGCTCCACAATATTCTGCGGAACATTGATATTCTTCAGGTGCACCCTTGCGCCCACTTCATCCAAAACATCGATGGCCTTGTCTGGCAGGAGACGATCCGTCATATAACGGTCGCTTAGCTTCACACAGGCATCGATGGCGTCTTGCGAATAAGTTACATTGTGATAATCCTCATATTTGGATTTAATATTATTTAAAATCATGATGGTCTCTTCCACGGTTGGCGGTTCGATCATCACTTTTTGGAAACGACGATCCAGTGCACCATCTTTTTCAATGTACATCCTGTATTCATCAAGCGTAGAAGCGCCTATGCACTGGAGTTCCCCGCGGGCCAGCGCCGGCTTAAATATATTAGAAGCATCCAGCGATCCACTCGCACCGCCTGCTCCGACAATTGTATGTATTTCATCAATAAAAAGAATCACGTCGCGGTTCTTTTCAAGTTCATTCATGATCGCCTTCATGCGCTCTTCAAATTGTCCACGGTATTTGGTGCCTGCGACGAGTGCTGCCAAATCAAGCGATATAACTCTCTTGTCGAAGAGCACCCTTGACACTTTGCGTTGCACGATCCGCAGAGCGAGCCCTTCCACGATCGCTGTCTTGCCTACACCCGGTTCTCCAATCAAAATAGGATTGTTCTTCTTGCGGCGGGAGAGAATCTGAGAAACTCTTTCAATCTCTTCTTCCCGTCCAACAATAGGATCCAGTGCATTCATTTCTGCAAGCCTGGTAATATCTCTTCCAAAATTATCGAGTACGGGTGTCTTGCTCTTCGCATTTCCTGCGCTGCGGACTTTTTGCTGGGAATATTTTTTTTCTTCATCAAATTCGTCGTCATTTTCTTCCGCATACTCGCTGCGGACTTCATTGCTTTTGACAACGCCTAGTTCATTTCTGAATAAATCGTAATCCACATCAAATTGATTTAAGATTTGTGTTGCTATGTTTTCCTTGTTCTTGAGTATAGAAAGCATGAGGTGTTCTGTCTCCACGGTCGGACTTTTCAGGGCCTTTGCTTCCAGCACAGTCACCCGAATGACTTTTTCCGCCTGTTTGGTCAACGGAAGGCTATTAATGTTCGCAATATTTTTCCCTGTTTTATCTTTTACCGCGAGTTCTACTTCTTTTCTTAGTTCATAGAGGTCGACATTAAAACTCTTGAGGATGCGGACGGCTGTATTATCACCTTCACGAATCAAGCCCAGCAATAGATGCTCCGTGCCAATAAAATCGTTACCCAAACGCAAAGCTTCCTCCCTGCTAAACGAAATGATCTCTTTGACCTGGGCCGAAAAATTGTTATCCATTTTTAAGTAGTTGAGCGTTATACAATAATAACGAATATTTTTGATTTATGGTTCTGTCTCCTTATTAACGACTGTTGATAAACTTAAGTGTGTATGCAGGTCAAAATTGATACCAGAGAAAAATTCCATGTCATTAGGATCATAGAAACCAGACTCGCTGCTAATATGACAGCAGAATTGGACAAAACGCTTAGTCTGATCCTGCAAAATGACGTTAAAAACGCAATTCTTAATCTCAAAGACATCGAAACCCTGGATAATGCTGCTGGTGAATGGCTGGTGAAAACACAACAAAAGTTCTATGAAAACAGTGCTTCCTTCGTCATTTGCGAGATGAGAAAGGAAACCGAAAAAATCCTCGATGAATTGGACCTGCTGGAATTGTTAAACACCACTCCGACAGAATCTGAAGCTTCTGATATCGTTCAAATGGAGGAAATTGAAAGAGAATTGATGGATGGCGAACCCGATTTTCCCGCTTGAAAACGCAGCAACCTGATTTAACAAGAGCCATCAAACCTTTTTTCCGTTTAAATGTTCATCCCTTCGCCATGGAAATCATCAAACGGGTGCTCTCCCTAGCCATCCATCAACCCATCGGCAATATCAGGGTCTATCCGGTTTCAGGTGGCTCGATCAACCAGACTTTAAAAATTGAACTTGAGGGCTGTGGATTTTTCTTTTGCAAGATGAACAAGAAGGGAGATTTGCCTGGATTGTTTGAAAAAGAGAAAAACGGGCTCCGTTTCCTGGCTGAACAGCAAATCATAAAGACGCCTGAAATCATAGCATACCAAATGATCGATGAAATGGAGGTGCTCGTGATGGAATGGATCGATCACAAATCTGCTGACGAAAAATGCTGGACAAGGTTTGGCGAAGGATTGGCGGGCCTTCATCGGGTAACCCAGGCTGATTTCGGATTTGCGGAAGACAATTATATGGGCGCTTTGCCTCAGTCGAACCAGCCATCGGCCGATTGGATTGATTTCTTCATTCATCAAAGATTAGAACCCCAGCTCCGCATGGCCATTCAAAAAAACCTTTGCGAGCCAGCGTCGGTTCGAAAATTTGAGAGGCTGTATGCGAAACTGGGCGATATATTTACGAAAGAAGCGCCTGCCCTGCTGCATGGCGACCTATGGAGCGGAAATTTTATTTGCAGGCCGGACAGTGAGCCTGTATTGATTGACCCTGCTGTTTATTTTGGGAATCGGAGTATGGACCTTGGCATGACCACATTGTTTGGAGGATTCGGTAAAAGATTCTATGAATCCTATGCTTATCATTATCCACTTCCTGTTAACCATAAAGAACAATGGCAGATTGCAAACCTTTACCCTCTGCTCATTCATCTGAATCTTTTTGGAAAATCTTACCTGGGCTCTATAATGGATACAATCAAACCCTTTTGAAAAGCATTCCCCATGGGATTGCATTCAACTCATCAAACCTGATTACCTTTATTCATAATTTTATTTTTGCCGCGTGCAGCCATTGGCAGGAGAACTTCGTCTAATCTTCAATCTAATTTTTTTATCGGGTAATGCTAGCCGTCACTATTCTAGGAAACAATTCAGCCCTGCCAGCATTCGACAGGCATCCCAGCGCCCAGGTAATTACGATGGATGAGCATTTGTTCCTTCTCGATTGCGGAGAAGGAACCCAAATGCAGATGGCGAAATACAAGATCAGGCGCAGCAAGATCAATCATATTTTTATTTCCCATTTGCATGGTGACCATTATTTCGGGCTCATCGGCCTCGTTACGAGCATGGGTTTATTGGGACGACTGCAGGACCTGCATATATACGCACCTTCGCCGCTTAAACAAATATTTGATCTGCAATTCAAGGTGGCAGATACCCAACTACCATATGCTTTGCATTTCCATCCTTTGCAGGAAGATGGCGTCATTATCAGGGATACAAAATTTGAAATCTGCGCATTCCGGGTGAAGCACCGGATCGAATGCTGGGGATTTAGTTTCAGACAAATCAGGCCCTCCAGGAAAGTGAATCCCGAAAAAGCACGTGAACAAGAGATTCCCGCTTCCTTTTTTGACAGACTGAAATGGGGTGAAGACTATATCACCAGGGAAGGTCAGATCATAAAAAATGAAGTTGTGACTGAGTCCGCACCGAAGGCAAAATCCTATGCCTATTCCTCCGATACAATGTATGACGAATCCATATTAGAAAAAGTGCGCGGTATTGACCTGCTCTATCATGAAGCGACCTACCTGAAAGACCTTGAAGAACGCGCAATCAAGCGATTTCACTCCACTACCATACAGGCCGCGACCATTGCGCAAAAGGCGGGCGTGGATAAACTGCTGATCGGGCATTTCAGTTCCAAATATGAAAAGCTGGAGGACTTCGAAAGAGAGGCACGGGAAATTTTCCCCAATACCGAACTGGCCATCGAAGGTGTGACTTACCGGATATGAGGGATTTACTTGACCCTGGAATAATAATAGTCTTCCCTCCCTGGCTTTCCGTTTTGAACTCCCTCAATCCATGCATGGAGCGAATCTTTGAATACAAATTGGTAGATGACCCGCTGCGGAAAATCGTGAGCAAGGTTTTCAAAAATAAAAGTTTGGTCTTTTTCCGATATGAGTCTGAAGGGAACTTCCTTGCCCTCGTTCTGATTTTTTACCGTGGCGAGATAATTGATTTCACTCCCACTACCGGCAATGCGCACGCGTTCAAATACAATGGTGTCATTCCCTTTGATTCTGTAGCTCATTCCAGACAGTTCATCAGGTCCCCTCCTGGCCCAATGTTCAAAAAATGATTTTGAGCCATTGCCCATTTTCCAGGTTCCTTCAAGAAAATGAAGAACAGGTAATTTATTTCCATCCTGCGCAAGGGCGGCAAATGATGCCAGTATAAAATAAAAAAAAAGAGTGGACTTCTGCATATCGCGAGTTTACAGCAACGCGCCCAAATGCTAAGCTTTGACGCCGAAATGTTCCATCAGGTAAGACTTCAGCCTTTGATTGAGTGGCTCACTCAATGGCACGAGGGGCAGGCGAAGATGGTTTCCGATTAGTCCCAACTCGCTCATGGCGGCTTTTACACCGGCCGGGTTATTTTCTGCGAAGAGTAAATCATAACCTTCTATCAGGTCATCATTGAGCGATTTTCCCTTTTTGAAATCCCCTCGCAGGCAGGCACTCACCATTTCCGAAAAATGCGCGGGAAAAGGATTGGCTGCGACACTAATCACTCCTTCCATGCCACAGGCGAACTGGGGCAGGGCCAGGGCATCGTCTCCGCTCACAACCAAAAAATCTTCAGGTTTATCACGCAGGATCTGCATGCATTGGGCCATATCTCCACTGGCTTCCTTGATACCGGCGATGCCTTCCACTTCATGCGCGAGCCTGAGTGTGGTGGAAGCATTGAGGTTTCTTCCCGTTCTGCCCGGTACATTATATAATACTATCGGTTTGGGAGAAGCCTTGGCCAGGGTTTTATAATGCTGAAACAGTCCTTCCTGGGAAGGTTTGCTATAATATGGACTTGAGCTCAATACGGCAGTCGCCTTATCAAGAGGAAATGACTCGAGGTCCTTCACCAATTCTTCCGTATTGCTTCCGCCGATGCCCACCACCACAGGCAATCTGCCCTTGGCCTGTTCGAATGTGAATTTGACCAGGGCGATTTTTTCGGAACGAGATAGAGTAGGAGTTTCACCAGTTGTGCCAAGCGTGACAAGGTAGTCCACTCCGCCTTTGATCACGAATTCGATGACTCTTGAGAGCGCCGGGTAATCGATATCCAATTCCGGAGTAAAAGGAGTTATCAATGCCACGCCCGTGCCTCGCAAAGATTTTCTCAACATATTTAATGATATTTAATGGTAGTCAAATTAGTTTGAGACAGCGAGTTCGTTCCAGAATCCCATGCTGCCGTATTTTTCGATCTTTCTTTCCACCCTGAATTCCGGGCTCTGCTGCTTTAGTTCATGGATCGTTTCAATTAACTTCGGCTTAAGCAGGGCGGCTGCTTCCGCATAGTCCCAGTGCGCACCGCCAAGCGGTTCAGGGATGATGGAATCGATCAATCCAAAATTGTACATATGGTCTAGGCGTAAGCCGCAATTCTTCGGCCGCTTTCTCCTTTTGGTCCCAGCTGCGCCAGAGGATAGAGCTGCAGTTTTCGGGAGAGATGACCGTGTACCAGGAATTTTCAAGCATGAAGACCCTGTCTCCCACCCCGATTCCGAGCGCCCCGCCGGAAGCGCCTTCGCCAATAATTACACATATAACGGGAACGCGCAAGCGCATCATTTCATAAATATTCCTCGCGATGGCTTCCCCCTGCCCTCTTTCTTCTGCTTCCATTCCAGGATATGCGCCGGGCGTATCAATTAATGTGACGATGGGCTTGTCAAATTTCTCAGCCAGCTTCATCAGGCGCAAAGCCTTACGATATCCTTCGGGATTCGCCATCCCAAAATTGCGCATCTGCCGCATTTTTGTATTCGTTCCTTTCTGTTGTCCGATCATCATCACCGTTTCTCCATCCAATTGGGCAAAGCCGCCCACCATGGCTTTGTCGTCGCGCACGTTGCGGTCTCCAAAAAGTTCAACAAAATTGGTGCACATCTTATCTATATACTTCAATGTATATGGACGGTCTGGATGCCTGCTCAGCTGCACTTTTTGCCAGGCCGTCAGGTGCTGGGTAATCTCGCGGCGTTTCTCTATCACCTGGTCCTGGAGTTTCTTAATGGAATCGCTGAGATCCACTTTTGTCTTCTCTGCCGTGGCCTTTAATTTCTGGATTTCTTCGAAAAGTTCTTTGATCGGTTTTTCAAAATCGAGAAATTGTCTGTTTTTATCCAGGGGCATAATTTGGGTATAAAGGGTAAAATTAAGGAAACTGTTTTTTATTGTAATGATAATGGCTTTTGTATCCTTGCTGACCATGATCCCCCGCAAGACTGGGGTCATTCCGCAAAGCAGTTAAGCGGATCTGGAGGAAAAGAGAAAGGTCCCTACAATAGCGGGACCTTTATGCCATTATCCGGCATTTAAAAGTTGAAGAAACAATTACTCATAAATAAATTCTGCTTTTCTTTTTGGGGTATTTGTTTCCTTTCCTTCAATTCCATAATGGAAAATCACATTTCCGGAATTAAACGCCTTGGTATCCAAAAGCTTGAGTTTGAGTTGGCTAACATCTTTAAAAAATGATTTGCCCTCTCCCAATATGACTGGCGTCACGACAAATATGTATTCATCTATCAGTGCTTGTGCCGTGAGTTGCTGAACAATAGTTCCGCTGCCGAAAATCACAATATCTCCTCCAGGTTCCCGTTTCAGCTCGCGCGCCACTTCTGTAAGGTTATTTTTGACCAGGACAGCATTTTCCCAGTTCACATCGTCAAGTGTTCTTGAAAATACCAATTTGGTCATTTCATTCAGTTCCCTGCCCATTTCCTGGGCATCAATAGGAAGATTTTTATCTGTTGCCGCTTTTGGCCAATAGCTTTCAAATAGTTGGTAAGTGATGCGACCCATCAAGACCGTGTCCGGTTCCATCATTTTATGCGCTGCTTTCTCAATTTTAGGATCATTAACAAACCATTCATGCGATTCTCCATTGGGACCACTATAGTATCCATCAACGGAAATCCTGTTAAGGACGATAATCTTTCTCATAGATATATTTTTTATAGTGAAGAATGACTCATTGCGATGAAGAAAATGGGGCAATTATAATGCCACCGGAATCCGGTGCAGCTTAGGAGGAAATGACAAAAAAATGTTATGATTTCCGGGATGATCGGGTGTCAGGTTTGTAAGAGAAAAGTTTTGCTGATTAAGCCCAAAAACCTATATCTTTGCCCTCCCCAAATCGGCACCTTTTGGTGGTGTTGCGGGGACGCTTGATCAGCCGGTTAGTCCGGATATAGCGAGTCACACGAGAGTTACGGCGCTGCAATTATGTTGGATCGGTAGTTCAGTTGGTTAGAATGCTGCCCTGTCACGGCAGAGGTCGCGGGTTCGAGTCCCGTCCGGTCCGCCTGGCCCCGAGAGTTCGGGGCTTTTTTTTTTACATAGATACACGTTAAATCGCTGCAATTTCAAATCCTCGAAATTCACAAACGAAGACCAAGCGGAGTAATTAATATTTCAAGCAGTTATAATACAAAAGGTAGCCTGTTGTTCGAGATGTTCCCCAGGAACATCTCGAACGCACAATAAAATCCGGTCTCTGACCGGATGTAATTTAAAGATGATATTTGCTGATAGGATATAACATATGACGAGCGAGAACGCCTGGCTGGAAATGGCCCGTCCCCGGTTTCCGTTCAAAGAACGGTTTTTAATAATTGTTCCAAGTTTCCTTCGGAACACTTAGAACAACATGGGAGCATTTAAACCAGTAAAAAAAATCCAAGAACCTATGGTTTGGTCTCCCTGGTCCAGTGAATCAATGAATCTTCCATTGCTCTATTGATGATCTTATCGATGTCTGAAAAATACGCTGGCATTGAAGGACGATAAGTATTGATCAAAATGGACCAATAAAATCCTTTGGTAGATCGCACGAGGATACTTGTGGATCCGTAAAAGTGAATCTGTTCCACCCAATTGGTTGAATGATCAGTAGAACTCCAGTCAGGCACAAAGCCTGAACCGGAACTGGGTGCATGTAAAATGGGAATTGAGCTTGATATTATCGCCGGGTTCAGAGAATCAGCGTTTCTGTATTTTACCATAAGTTTTACTAAGTCACTCGAGGAAGCAATCCATCCTAAAGCCGCATCTGCTCTGGATAAATACAATTCTTCATCAATGTCCCCATTATATCGCGGCCAGACCAGATCCCGGTAATGGGCTACTTCATGGAGATTGGGCAAACTGTCATCTTCTACTTCCATGTCTGCAATGCCACAGGGTTGCAAAATGTTTTCTTTTACCCATTTTTCATAAGGCATCCCGGTAATCTTTTCGATCACTCTGCCGAGTATGAAATAGCCAGTATAGGAAAAACCAAAAGTTGAACCCGGGTGGACCTTAATTACGGTATTATTCAATATCCTGGAAAGGGCAGTATCCTTAGAAGAGAAGAGTCCCCTGAAATCATTGTCGAGTATCATGTCTTCTTCGCCCGCCCAGGCTCCTGACGTATGATTTAGAAGATCCGCGATAGTAATTTCGGCAAGCAGAGATCTATTTGGTCTATTTCCATAATTGGTTCCTAGTATACTTCCCTCCCCAAACACTTTTGATCCATAAGAAATTTTCCCCTGCCCTACAAGTTTCCGGATGGCGAGTGAAGTTATTGTTGTGGAGGTTCCTACCATCCGAAATAAGCTTTCATGGCGTGCTTCTTCGCCAGTTGACAGATTCGCCATTCCAAATGCGTGTGAATAAATAATTCCCCCATCCTTCGCAGCAGTGATAGAAACTGCGGGGATATGGTAGTCCATTATAAAAGCATACATTGAGCTATCCAATGAATTCAGGGGACTGTCACGCTTCATTTGCTTAGCCAATAAATCGCTCCAGGCAGCATTTCGGCTCTTACAACTCGTGGTCAAAAGCAATAAACCAAGAGTCACACCAATAAGATGATTTTGCAATAAAGAGAAGTCTGATCTCATTTCGATTGGGTTGCTTTATATATTTTTGCCAAACAATATGCCGTTCAGTAATACATTGAGAAGTAAAATATTAAGAAATCGTGCCGGGCAAGACTGTACGCTTTTGAACAATTTGTGGTCGAAAAAGTCCTGCTCCTGACTGGCTTAATTGTTCCCCCAACCTGTTGCCTGTTGTTCGAAATGTTCCCCAGTGACATCTCGAACGTACAATGAAATCCGGTCTATGACCGGATGTAATTTAAAGATGATATTTGCTGATAGGATGCGATATGTGACGAGCGAGAACGCCTGGCTAGGAATGGCCCGTCCCCGGTTTCCGTTCAAAGAACGGTTTTTAATAATTGTTCGAAGTGCCCTTCGGAACACTTCGAACAACAGGAATAAAAACTAAAAGCAATCAAATGAGAAATCTTATCTACGCGATCAATCTTACCATTGATGGCTGCTGCGACCATACCAAAATGATCCCTAACGAAGAAGATTTTGAATACCATATTGACCTGGTACGAAATGCCGGCCTGTTCGTCTACGGGCGGAAAACCTATCAATTAATGGTTCCTTACTGGCCCGACATCGCAAAGAATCCTTCCGGTGAGACAAAAACAGATGTCGAATTTGCCCAGGCGTTTAACTCCGTCGAGAGAATTATTGTTTTTTCAAAAACATTGGACAAGGTAGAAGGGGAAAACACTGAAATTGTGCGTACCAACCTTAAGGACGAAATACTAAAATTGAAACAGGAACGAGGTAAATATTTGCTGACCGGTGGTGTAGATATTCCCTCGCAACTTATCCAGCTTGGTCTGGTGGACGAATATCGCTTTGTCATCCATCCTGTACTTGCAGGAGAAGGGAGACGGTTAATGGAAGGCATTAGCCTGCAGGAGAAATTAAAACTAGTTGAGTCGACGGTTTTTAAGTCGGGGTGTGTTGCGCTTCGGTACTTGAAACAATGAGAGAAAAATACCAACATTACTTGGTACCAAATACAATCACAGGTATGAAACCTTAGAGCAAGCTCTGAACTCAAATTCCGCAGCAAGCGGCGGGGTATTATACCTTCCGCCTTCGGCGGGATTGTTCGACTAAGTTTTTTGCTGCACTTCGTTTGCAAAAAACAAGTCTCACGAATAAAAAAGCTGTCCGAAATATGTCCGGACAGCTTCTCATCCGCTGAAATTAAATTTTAATAGTAGTAGACTTTATTGGATTCGAACCTGATCTAAATTAATAAAAAGTATCTTGTTTAGGTCTCGATTTGGCGACCTTGCAGGACTCGACCTTTAGCTAAAAAAGTGTTTCAATAATGTTTCAGTGAGCAGTAAAGGCAATTACAAAAAATTGAATAACAACATTATAAATAAAATCTTAAGGACCCGTCGGATCCGCCAGGTTCTGAGAAATCAGAGCCTTTTTTTATGCCATTCCCGGTGGCTTTATCATCAGATTGTTATATATTCGGCGAAGACTCTCTTTCTATCCTGCTTCGTGAATTGATGCAAATTCGGAAGCCTTCAATAGACTGTCAGCGAATACCTCTAGGCATTTCTTTTGTTGCATTGAAATGGCAGGATAGATACAAGATTTCTAATCCACAATCATGGTCCTTCCAATGGGGGAATCATAGCATTATTCGAAAAGAAGCGCAACTTTGATGACAAGACGCTAGATCCACTACTCTCTGATTTAAGGTTTCACTGCCTTTCCATTTCAGTAACCATTTCGAATGACTTCTGAATTCTACCGGTGCATCAAATTGACGACCCGGACTCATTGACGCCGGGCCTCACCACGAAAAGCGCTTACAATTCCACATTTAATCTCCTCTACCAAACCAGTAGAAGGAATGATTGTCGTCACGGAATCTATTTTTCTAATCTCTAAAATGTAAAAAAATGGTAACAACAATTATCCAGCACGAAGTCAAAGACTTCTCGGAATGGAAGAAAGTATTTGACCTGGATGTCCCGAATCTTGGAAAAGTAGGGGTAAAACTTCTTAACCTTTATACTTCGGTAAAAAACCCCAACGATGTAACAATGATTTTTGAAGCACCCAACACTGAAATTTACGATACACTCATGAGCGACCCCCACCGCCAGGATGAAATAAAGCGGGGTGGAGTCATTGGCGCCCCAAGCGTAACATTCCTAAACAAAATAGGCTAACAGATCCTGCGAGGATATCGATTGTTAAGATTTCACCACCCCGCAAAAAAATAATAAACCTACTCGTCAAATGGATGCCGGCCCCGGAGAGCGCCGTCCAAAGTTGAAACTGTCAGTTAATAACTTTAAACATGGAGTACAACAGGGAAGCTGAAAACTGTATAGAGTAAGCACAAATTTATAAAACCAACGAAAATGCCCAAAATCGTACTACGCCACAAAGTTGGAAACTTTGATACATGGCTTAAGGGTCACCAGGACCGAATTGACATATTCTCAAAATTCGGATCAGGATTTCAAACTTTTCAGGATGTTGATGATCCAAACTCAGTCGTCCTTGTTGCCGATGTGGATGATATGGAGGGCCTGCAGGCAACCATGGCCAATCCGGAGGTTATGCAAAAAACGGCAAAAGAAAAGCACACTGTGCTTGATCCAATTACGATTTCGATGCCCGTACCAGTGTGAGATTGCAGGTACCTGGATACTTACTGGCTTAAGTGATCTTCCAAAGCCGGAACATTTAAGCCAGTAATAAATTGTTTTTGCAGTCTAGAGATTGTTACACCAGTTTTTTCAACGTTTCTGTCTTGTCTCAATTGCCCCATTCTGGCGCAAGCGTGTCTGACGGTTAATTCAGGTTTGATATTCCCGAATGCAAGCTAGTCAGACCGGCTTGTGCCTTCTATTCAGATTTTTCGTTCCTGCATACCACTTTTCCCAACGACCGGTAATTTTGGAAACAGCAAAACAGGCAAATATAGATACCGAATACTGAAATGTTTTATCGAAAACTTGAGTCTTTCCACGACAATCCCGTTAAGGTTGGTTTTGTAGAAAAAGAAGAAGAATGGTTATATAGTGGTGCTGGTGATTTCTACAACAAAAAAAGAATGCTCGAATTGTCTTTCATTGCGTAAAGCGAGTCTGGAAATGGCACAAGCCGGTCTGACTGCCTTGCATCCAATTCGTCCGCGCGAAAGCTAACCGTCAGACACGCTTGCGCCAGGTTCGGGTGATAGAGTCTAATTGACTTTGATTTATTTAGCATCAACTATACTTTCCCCTTTAACTAAAATCATACATTTGTATGACTATACTCCATAAAGAATTTAAAATATGTTTTGACCTTTTTGATGTGTATTAATAAAAGCTTTTATTAATAAAATTAGGTGTTAAGGTATAATTGACTTCTCTCTTTATTGACCTCTCTTTATTGACCTCTCTCCTTCGATCCGGACATCCATTAGAAAACGAATTACTTTAGAATTTTCATAGCATTTATTCCTAAGGCATAAGTGATTAGTTAACTTTTTAAATTAAACCAGATGATGCTTGCATTCTAAAATTTTGCCTAGCCTAAAATATCCATTATGGAATAAAAAGATTTCATTACTAGAAGATTATGACGATAGAAATTAAACAATAATTACTTCACCAATAAAAAAAAAGGAGATTTCAACATGGCTCTTTACGACGAAATAGGCGGAGCGGCTGCAGTCCGGGCAGCCCTCGATGCTTTCTACCCCAGGGTACTCGCAGATGCGACGCTGAGCCCCTTTTTCAAGGGTGTCAATATCGAACGACTCAAGAAGACCCAGGAGGGATTCTTTGCAATGGCGCTGGGTGGTCCCAACGCGTATACAGGGCGAAGTCTTGTTGAAACTCACACAAGGATGACACAAACAGGACTAAACGACGAAGTGTTCGATCGCTTCCTTACTGTGTTCAAAGGAGTAGTCGTCGATCTGGGAGTCCCTGATGGGAAGATTGGCGAGATCATGGTATTGTTGGAGGGCGCTCGCGGTCAGGTCCTCAATCGATAAGCCGTTCGAGCAGAGTTCCAGGGTCGCCCCAACCAGGCAATACTATTTGCAGTTTAAAAAAATAATAAGCCGCCACTAACGTGGGGCTTCTGCCATCCTGGCTGAGGAATATATCATTATCCGCAAATCGCTATTAGCCGCAACCGGGCTGGTCTCGAACTTTTCAGGGAAAAGTGTTTCTAAAATGGTTCGGTAAGCAGTATTTCTAATGATAATACATTAATTGTCAATTTCATATTAACAATTCAAAAGTCCCGTCCGGCCTGCAGATAAGGGTCACTAATAGTAGTGGCCTTTTCTTTTTTGTATGCACCTGTCTGAGTCGGCCAAGATGTCCAGACATCAGATATTGAATTCGAGATAAACGTGTTTCGGGCCTAATTGTCTTGCAAATCATATGTGTCCTGCAAAAATTTCAACAGAGCACCTGCTTCATGAATTGTACGAAGAGCCAGAACGCCTGTGATTTCATTTCTGCCAAAAAGAAAATGCAAATTTCCTATTAATTCGAAAATAAGCGCTGGATCAGTATTCGCCAACAAAGGATTGCCGGGGGGAGCAGAAAAAAAGTCCGATGGACTGACCTTTGCGTAATCTTTATCATTAATTACTTTTTCCATCTGTTGAAATACTTCTCCATTGAAAATCTTTTTAAGTGAATTGATGTAATCCATTCTGGCTTCATTGTATGACTTATTTTGCAATTTGAATAGTTCCAGGTTATAATAATAAGTAGTAATGCTATCGCCAACTTTGGCGCTATGGATCAGCCTCAAATTTCCGGAGCTCTTTAATTCATCATATGTCCTTTCATTTGTAATGTACATATTGGCATAAACCGGGATTGTCCTGGCCAGGAAATAAAGTGAAGATCCATTTTTGTCCCGGTCCGGTTTGTTGAGAAGCCGGATTAACGAATCTATTTTGAGTCTTGATACCAGGTTTGCCTCATATTGTTGCTTGATGACGAGTGTATCTTTTTTTAAATCTTCAATCACACCTTTCATATATTCCTTCTCTTTGGCTCTGTCTGCATAGCTTTCGCGTACATTCTCAGATAAAAAACCAAGCGATATAGCCAGAAAAAGCATCAGGAACTCAAGAAAATACGCTTTGAATTTTTTGGGACCCTCGTGGTGGCCTTTATGAATATGGGTTTCCATACATTCAGTTTGTGTTTGTCTCTATCTTTTTACCTGGAAATATGTTTATGTGATTTACAGTCTTTGCAAACGTATATTCATTTCCCTTTAATATGTCTTAAAGAAAGATTACTTCCCCAGTTTTAAGACTGTAATAAGCACCGACAATTTTTATTTCTCCCTTATCTGCCATTTCCTTCAAAATGGGGCTTTTTTGTTTAATGGTTTCGATTGCAATTATTACATTATTCCTGCCCACATAGTCCACAAATGCATCATTCTTTGAAGATTTCTCTCCTTTAAAATCCTGTGACTTCTCCACAGCTGGTTGTATTTTAGACAGCATGGCAGTTATGTTTCCCAACTTAACATGATCAATGGCCGATTTTATCGCGCCACAAGATTCATGACCCAAAACCAGGATCAACTTAGCGCCAGACACTTTACATCCAAACTCCATACTACCCAGTAAATCGACATTTACAAAATTGCCTGCTACTCTCCCTACAAAAAGATCGCCAATGCCCTTATCAAATATATCCTCCACTGTCACCCGGGAATCAACGCAGGAAAGAATGACCGCTTTAGGATATTGGCCAGATGCAGCATCTCTCACGAGGGAGGAGTGATCCCTTTGGGTTAGGTCATTGTTCATATAACGCTTATTGCCCTCTTTAAACCTTTGGATCACCATGTCCGGTGTCAGAGCATCCTGCTCTGCCTTTGACAATACTTTTTCCTTTAAGGGTGCCTGTACAGCCACTGTGGATTTTGCAGGCTCATCCGGAATTACTGTCGGCTTGTTTTCTGCGTTCTGACAAGACGAAATGAAAACAATGAAAACCGCACTTGCAAAGATTTTAATAATTGGATTGTTCATAACTACTTCTTTGATTTTTAAGCATTCAATTTAGCTAAGTTTAAACTGGAATATGCAATAACCTCAGTGAGGATCTGGGTATGGGGCTGCCAATGACTGAAGAAAATTCACCATCAGCGGGGATTTCGCCTGCTGCCCTTGTCCATTTTGGCTGACAGTTCCTTGCGTTGGTTTCGGGCTTTAAGGTATTTCCATGGCTGGACAATCGAGGCCCCATTCTGGCGCAAGCGTGTCTGACGGCTAATTCAGGTTTGATATTCCCGAATGCAAGCTAGTCAGACCGGCTTGTGCCTTCAAAAACCGGACTATATCCACGACAATCCCGTTAAGGCTGACTTTGTAGAAAACAGGAAGAATGGTTATATAGCGGAGCTGGTGATTTCTACAACAAAAAAGGAATGCTCGAATTATCTTTCTTTGTGTAAGGCGAGTCTGGAAATGGCACAAGCTGGTCTGACTGCCTTGCATCCAATTCATTCGCCCGAGAGCTAACCGTCAGACACGCTTGCGCCAGTTTCGGGGGAAGAATGGTTATATAGCGGTGCTGGTGATTTCTACAACAAAAAAGGAATGCTCGAATTATCTTTCTTTGTGTAAGGCGAGTCTGGAAATGGCACAAGCTGGTCTGACTGCCTTGCATCCAATTCATTCGCCCGAGAGCTAACCGTCAGACACGCTTGCGCCAGTTTCGGGGGAAGAATGGTTATATAGCGGTGCTGGTGATTTCTACAACAAATAAAGGAATGCTCGAATTGTCTTTCTTTGTGTAAGGCGAGTCTGGAAATGGCACAAGCTGGTCTGACTGCCTTGCATCCAATTCATTCGCCCGAGAGCTAACCGTCAGACACGCTTGCGCCAGTTTCGGGGGAAGAATGGTTATATAGCGGTGCTGGTGATTTCTACAACAAAAAAAAGAATGCTCGAATTGTCTTTCTTTGTGAAAGGCGAGTCTGGAAATGGCACAAGCTGGTCTGACTGCCTTGCGTCCAATTCATTCGCCCGAGAGCTAACCGTCAGACACGCTTGCGCCAGTTTCGGGATTTTTGGGATTGGTGGGATTTTTAGGATAGATAGAAAATTCATCTGATTTCACCGGCCTTCTCATGTGTTTTTAGAGACATACCAACCTATCTCCAAAATCCCATTCATCCCAAAAATCCCAGTTCAGACGATGATCCTAAGTGGGAAATTTGATTTACGCATACTATAATATAAATTACTGAGTTAGTGAATTATTAAATCTTCCTGTCCATGTTTGAAAATTCGATTGAAAGCGTCTCCATGTTTACCAGACCCCTAAACAGCATTATGAGAACTTACGGAGGCAAACAGATTATCCCCGGCTCTGCAACGCTTTTTTTCGTGAACGAAGAAGGCTATGCAATCACCTGCAAACATGTTATTGAAATCCTCGCTTCTGCAGAAAATATCAATCAGACCTACCAGGCATTTAAGAAAGAAAGAGATGAAATTCCTAAAGATGGAAAATACAAAATGCGTTTGAAAGGACTGGAAATGAAGTACAAATACAATCCCAACTCCGTTATTCAAATCCTGCTTACGTTTGTCGATTGCGTGGATTCGATGTCAGGTTTTACATGGCACCTGCATCCAACACAGGACCTGGCCATCCTAAAATTCAATGACTTTAAACATATTCGCTACACCGGGTATGCGCATTTTCTAAAGGACAGTACCAAAATCAAACAGGGAAAATTTCTCTGCCGCCTCGGTTTTCCTTTTCCTGAATTCAACAACTATAGATACAACGAGTCTACCGATAGCATGGAATGGACAAGTACCGGCAATCAAAGTTCGCCCAGGTTTCCCATTGAAGGAATGGCAACCAGGTTTTTGGCGGAAGACAATCTAGCAGGAGAAAAAAAGGTATATGGAATTGAACTAAGCACACCAGGATTAAGGGGACAAAGCGGGGGGCCATTATTTGATGAAAATAGTATTGTCTATGGCATGCAATTTTCCACAAAACATCTTCATCTTGGTTTTGATCTCGTTAACAAAGAAATTCTCATAGACAATAAAATCATGAAAATATCCGACTATTCCTTTCTTCACTTGGGCCAATGTATTCATGTGGATGTAATAAAAGAATTCTTATCCGAAAAAAATATAAAGTACCATGAAACAGATTAGTTTTTAAATCAGGCGAAAGGAAAGGAGCTGGTGTCACACATATTACTTGAGAAAATCTAAATCTAATTAAGCTGTTTACAGAACCATAATTCAGCCCAGTAAATCAGTATTTTATAAAATAATTGGATCTTGGAAAATAATTTTTGTAACTTGACGCACTATTTTATCTGTATATTCCCTAACCTAAATCCTTCTGTAATGAGAAAGTTCTTAAGTTACAGATCGCCCTTTATTCTAATTATCCCCTTTATTTTTAATTCTGCAAGAAGCCAATCGGACCATTTTGCCTATGCAGTTACCGCTGTTAATAAAGGCGGAAGCGAATGGGTGGCCTTACGAAAAATTGATACCCGGAGCGGCGAATTCAGCAATACCCTGCTTAACGTCCAGGACAAAATGGTGGCTTCCTATAATTTCGCCAGCTATAAGTTGTCGGCCAATTACGAAGTTTCTGCTTCGGCAAATGGTGCAAATAGAAATATAAATCCCTATCCAACGGTAGGTAGTAGTGTGGCAGCGATCGCATATGATAGAAAATCGAATCGGCTCTATTATACCCTGATGAATGTTGATCAGCTCCGATATATCGATCTTTCCACGATGGAAGTATTTACGAATTTGAATCAATACTTCAGCAAAGCGGGCAAATACGATCTTAAGTTGGCTGGCCCCATTAACCGGATGGTCATCGCTCCCGATGATTATGGATATACTCTGACAAACGATGGGAATCATCTGATCCGATTCACAACGAAGGGATCGCCCATCCTCACGGACCTGGGGGCACTGATAGATAATCCGCTCAATGGAGCAATGTCAATTCAGAATCCCTGCGCCAATTCCGGGGGTGACCTGATTGCAGATGATGCCGGCAATTTGTATCTTATCACTTCCAGCAACAGGGTATTTAAAATTGACATTGCCACGAAGACCACTTCCTTTGTGAAAATGATTTCAGGCCTGCCGCAGAAATTCAATACAAGCGGAGCCGCAGTCACAGAGAATAACAAAATACTAGTCAGCAGTTCGCTCTATACGGATGCGTATTTTATCGTTGATCCTGAAACATGGGATGCCATGCCTTCTCCTGAAAACCATGATATCTATGGCAGCGCGGATCTGGCCAATAGCAATCCCTTGTTAACAAAAAAACCAACCAATGCCAATCTGCTTTTTAATGAGCCGTTGGAAAAATTTAGTAAGATCAAAGTGTTTCCAAATCCTCTGCTCTTTGATGAAGTAAGCGTTCAATTCAACGAGCTACCACCCGGAAATTATACTATTCAATTGGCCAATATACTTGGCAAAAAACCGATAGAGAAAAAGGTGTCCATCAGCGGACATACTCAGACGGAGACCTTGCGTATCCCGGGTTCTACTGCGCAGGGATTTTACTATATACGCATCATCGATGAAAACAATATTGTAGTGGGTATCCAAAAGCTCGTGGTGGAAAGATGGTAATGGGTGCCAGCAAATTTTGAATGCTTTTCCAATAAAGTTGGAAAGGCATTTTTATTTGGCAGAGCGACAGCTGGCGACGCAAATAAAAAGTATCCTAATCTCCTGGCTGTAGGATAAAATATCATTCTTTAAATATGGACATCCTCCTAATCAGATCCAGGTGAGAACAGTCCTACGACGATTTCAGGGAACCATTCATTATGTGAAATGTGATCTAACCACGCATATGCACGCACGTATTTTACCGATGATTTTTATTTTGCATGCAAATTTCCCAAATTGAGAATGCGAGCATTCTTAAAAAAAATTGATTATTTTTTTGATTTAAATTAGTCATGTAAAAAATATTTTATTCCGCTTTTAACTACATGCTATTTAATACTTTGTTGCAATTCATGCATTACAAAAATAGACTTGCAAGCAAACTAAAATTCTAAATGCGCAGAAAAATAAAAGCAAAAACACTTGCATCGCAAAAAATAAATGTTAATTTCGCTTAGTATTTTCCACACCCATGAAGGCCGAATCCTCCACATCTTAGAAGAACATTTTCGTTCTCGTTGATCAAATTCACCTTCTTTTTTACTAATAAACAGTTGCAATATCACTACTGATAACCATCCCGTTTTTATCAGACAAAATCCTACCGCCATCCTGCGAACCGAGCCAAACTTCCAGTAAGCCTGTATTTTAAGAAAACGCAATTAGTTTAACCCCTTTCACCTTAGCCATGACTCAAGCTATGAAAACGAATAGCTGTACTGCATTCTTACATGCGATCAGCATATTCCTATTCGTCATCATTCCTGCCGCGTTTTTGTATTCCCCTATGCGGAATACTTCATCCGTGTTCCCTGCAGAAAAAAAGTTTACAACTCAGAATAAGTTTACAACTCAAAATATTTTCAAAAAGATATCGAAGCTTATTGCGCGTGCAATGGGCTTTATTTTTTTTATTTCTCCCCGCAATGATCAATCCGCATTGCGGCGAACGGGCGCAACACAAAATCATCGTGTTTGCGGAAACGACATTGCAAAAATTAATCATCTGCTTATGAAAATTTTTACACTCCCCACTCAAATAGTAAAATCGTTGACCGGCAAAATTGGCCGGATTATTCCGTTTTACACAAGCAGCCTGATAAGCTCCTGTTCAAAAAAATAAACCCGTTCTTATGCAATCCCTATTTGCAGCCATAAAAAAGATATTTACGGTTAATGATAACCGTAATTCATTTCCGGAAATTTTAACTACGGGGCTTCAGCCGGTGTGTGACTGCTGTACAGCAGGCACAGGTGATCTGCATTCAATAAATCAAAACCATGATGTGGCGAAACCTGCCGCATTTTTAGTTTTTATAACCCCTGCCATCAACCAGGCAGCAAAAAAGTTCTTTATGAAAGCACTTGTACGAAAATCCGGAGTGTTCGCCATTGCATTGCTGATTGCGAATTTGTTTTTTGCGAGTAATGCAATTGGACAAACGACTTATTATCTAAAGACAGCCAAGCCAGGCCGCTGCTCAAACAGTAGGCAACTGGAATACCGATCCAACCGGAGGAGGCGCTGGAACAAATGCTACAGTATTTACAAATGCTGCGGATATCTGGGTAATTTTAGCCACCCAGAATGCCACTTTTGCTACAGGTACTACTACTACAATTGCTGGAGTGCTGCAGGTTGATGGTACAGCAACCATTGGTAGTACTGCCAATAATACTACTACTGTCACAGTAAATACAGCCGTATTGTTTAGCGCTGCAGCTACTAGTCAGATTACTATTGCCCAGACCGCTAATTTTTTCAACAACACTTTCGCATTAGGAGCTGGAGCCACATTAGCAACCAAGAACGCGAACGGTATTTTGGGCGCAAATTGTTCCATAGTATCAAATGGTTCCAGAGGAATAGCCACAATTCCAAATACCGTTAACTATATATTTAATGGTGCGGCAAACCAGGCGACTCTCGGTTTAAACGCAACATTGGGCTCATTGACTATTGCCAATACAGGTACTGCCCCAACCAACATTGTAAGCCTCAACGGTGCAAAGACAATTACTGGTGCTCTAACAATGACATCGGGTGTTCTTAATCTTGCTAATAATAGTATAACCTCTGCCGGAAATTTACAAGGTGCTGCCAACATTACAAATAATACAGCTGGGAATCCTACAATGTCGGTTGGAAATGATAATTCAGCTACCACTTATTCCGGAGTCATTTCAAATGGCACCACTCCTGGGACCATGACTATCGCCCTTACAAAAATCGGTACTGGTGCATTGACCTTATCTGGTCTTAATTCATATACAGGTGCTACGACAATCAGTGCTGGAACCATTAAACTTGGCCAAGCAGGAGACGGAACGAATGGCCCACTTGGTACTACAGCGGGAGCAACCTCTATAACAAGTGGGGCCGCCCTGGATCTAAATGGCTTTACGCTTTCAACAAGTGAGCCGCTAACACTGAACGGGACAGGTATTGCAGCTGGTGGTGCTTTGACAAACAGTTCGGCAACCGCTGTCAGCTATAATGGATTAATCACGCTGGGTAGTGCAAGTAGCATTGTAACAAATGCAGGGGACATTAACGTAGCCAATGCCGGAACGATAACCGGCGCAACCTTCGGTTTGACACTGGGAGGTTCGGGCAATGGCAGCGTTTCAAGTATAATAGGAACGACTTCAGGCACAGTTACAAAAGCTGGGAACGGCACATGGACATTATCCGGCAACAGCACTTACACGGGAACGACTACAATAAGCGCAGGAACCTTAAAACTTGGAGCAGCTGGAGCAGGCGCAAATTCACCCTTGGGTACTATTGCTAACAGGACTACAGTAACTGCAGGCGCGGCATTGGACCTTAATGGGTTTACATTGGCGACTGCCGAACTGCTGACAATTAATGGTACAGGAATTTCAAATGGCGGGGCATTATTAAATAGTTCTTCTACTGCTGTGTCTTATAGCGGATTATTAACACTGGGCGCTGCAAGCAGTATTGTAGCTAATGCAGGTGACCTGAATATTACCAATACAGGAACGATTCCAGGCCCTACATTCGGCTTGACTTTGGGTGGTTCCGGAAATGGCAGCATTGCGAGTATTATAGGAACAACGTCAGGATCATTAACCATGAACGGTGCAGGTGTTTGGACGCTCTCAGGGGCAAATACCTACACGGGGTCAACCACGATTAATTCCGGTGAATTAAGATTGAATCAATCCGGTAGCACTACACAAAATTCACAAGTCGTGCTTAACGGTGGAACCTTAGGAACTACAAATATTGCCTCAGGTGCCTCAATAACAAAATCATCTACCCTAAATTTAAATTCTGGCTTAAACAAAATAAATCTTGGATCAAATCCTCATTCATTATCCTTCGCTAACAGCAGCGCAATTGGATGGGCTGGTACAAGTTTGACTGTATATGGCTGGACAGGAACAGCAGGACAATCTAACATAAATGGCGGCAAAATATTTTTTGGCAATTCGCTTAACACCTTAACTCCTGCCCAACTGGCGCAAATTAGTTTTGATGGATTTTCTACTAATGCCATTATCCTTATTGGCACTGGTGAAATAGTCCCACAACCGCAAACGCCACTCCTGATTATTACAGGTCCTGCAAGTGTTGGAAATTCCTGTGTTTTAGTTCCCGGCACACCTGTACAATATACTGTTACAAATAATGGCACTGTCGCAGCCGATGGTATATCAATTGGGTCAACCGACGGGCAGTTTACTTTTACCACTCCAACTTCTCCGATAGCTCCCAATGGCGGATTTGCTACCTTCCTGGTAACCTTTACACCTACAGCTGCTGGTACGCCGAGTACGGATATTACGGCAACAAGTACAACTGCCAATAGTAATACAGCCAGCATCACAGTTGGCGGAACAGGTTTGGCATTGCCGATTGCTACGTTCACATATGCGGGTTCAACATTTTGCCAGGGATTACCATCTAATCCCAGCCCGCATCCAAATCAATCTCCGACGATCACAGGTCTGGGTGGCGGTACATTCAGTGCAACACCTGGAGGTTTGGTCTTTGTAAGCACAAGTACCGGCGAGGTCGATATGCTGAATAGTGCCCCTGGCGCGTATACCATTAAGTACACCGTTACAGGAGCAAATGGTTGTACTAATTTTGCAACCTGGCCATTTACTATAAATGCTTTGCCAGCGGCCCCGACGATTGCATATGCTCTGCCTGCTTATTGTGGTACAGATGCTGGTCCGATTTCGCCGTCAGCGCGAACCATACCGGGAGGAACTGCATTTTTTAGTATTGCAGCAAGCCCGAGTGGGTTAAATATAGATGCAACCAGTGGTGATATAATACCTAACCTGAGTACTCCAGGCACGTACACCGTCACAATTACGAATACGAATGGAGCTTGCAATAATACATCAACCACCACGGTTATCATCGGCCAAACGGCTACTGGAACCATTTCATATGGAAGTTCCCCCTATTGCACGAATGGAGGGACAGCTACCGTAACCAACAATGTTATCGGCACTCAAATCGGGGCAACATATACGGAACCAACCGGATTGCTATCGCTCGATGCTACAACAGGTGCAGTTAATTTGGCCCTGAGTACACCGGGAACTTATACGGTAACTTACAATGTTCCTGCTGTCGGTTGTGTTGCATACACGACTACTGCGACAATTGTTGTAAACCCGGCTCCAACGGTAACCACCATATCTTATCCCGGTGCTTCTTTTTGCAGATCGGGACTTCCTGTACCTGTCACGATAAGTGCAGGAGGTCAGGGAGGCGGTGTATTCTCCGCTCCTGCTGCATTAACTATTGATCCTTCAACCGGCGATATAAATCCTGCTACAAGTACCGCAGGCGGTCCATATACTATAACTTATACTTATAGCAATGGGCTTTGCAGTGCATCAACCACCACATCGGTAACGATCCTTGCATTGCCAACAGCAACTATTTCTTATGCAGGAAGTCCATTCTGCACAAGCACCACAACCCACAACGTAACACTAACTGGTACTGGAGGCGGCACTTATTCAAGCACTACAGGACTAACGATCAACACAACCACGGGCCAAATCAACTCCAGCACCAGCACACCAGGGACATATACTGTCACATACACATTTACAGGCGGCGGATGTACCAACACCGCTACTGCCAATGTTACCATAACGGCCCTGCCAGTGGCTACATTTAGCTATGCAGGCAGTCCTTATTGTAAAAATGCTACCAATCCGTCACCAACTTTAAATGGTGGAGCGGGAACATTCAGTGCAATACCTGCAGGATTGGTTTTTGTAAGTACAGCAACAGGTCAGATCAATCTGGCTGCGAGCACGGTGGGGACTTATACAGTAACCAATACTATTGCAGCAGCAGGCGGATGTGCACAGGTTACTTCAACTGCTTCTGTAACAATTCTTCCGATTGCAGGAATTACTTCTGTAACAGCAACGCCTAGGAGCTATTTTCTGCGGATCTCCAAGCAACCTGGTAGTAACTGCTCCGGCAGAACCGGCAGTTACTATTGTAAACTATGATTTTAATGCATGGAGCAAGTTTTGCAGCTTTAACACCAGTGCTGGCTAATAATATTTCAAGTGTGGTCTCAAGTGGCACTGCATTTGCAACAAGCACTACTTCGACGGCAACTGGCGGACATGCATTCACAAATAACGCCACGGCAGGAAATGCATTACAAATCACTACTGGCTACAGCAGGAAGCGGCTGGACTTTCACTTTGGGCGGAACAGCACTTGCCCAAATACAAGACATTTAAAGTCTACTTCCAGGTAAGGTCAAGTGCCGCAACAGGGTTCAACACAGCTGCCCTTCTTTACAGTCTGAATGGAGGGGCCTTTGTATGGACTGGGGTTTCGCCAGCTAATGTAACAGATATTTCAAATCCGTCAACTTAGCAATTACGTATGAAGCATTATTCACGCTGCCGAATACGATCGACAATCCGGCAACCTCTTTGGCATTCCAGATTTCGGCATCCATCGGCAACAACATGCTCAAAACTTCAGACTTGATAACTTCCAGGTACAGGCAGTGCCAACCGACACTTATACATGGACTGCTTCACCTTCAGGGTCGTCTGCAGGACTTCCGGGTTCAGCAAGCTTCAGCACTGGTAACCAATAATAATATCAGCGTTTCTCCAACAACTACAACTCAATACACAGTTACCCAAACTACCATTGGTGGCTGTACAGCCACAGGAAATGTCACCGTAACAGTGAACTATCCTTCAGTCGCACTGACTAGTGGTAATGCACTAGTGACTTGTAATGGCAATACGAGTGCAAATCTTGCATATAACTCACCAGCAGGCAATCCAAATCAATATAGCATCACATATGACGCAGCAGCAAGTACTGCAGGATTTTGTAAACGTGAGCCTTGCAGTCTCTGCCTGCCAATAATATACCCATTACAGTACCTGCAATTATTGCAGGAGGAACATATAATGGAACATTAACGGTAAGCAATAGTTTCTCTGGCCAGTGCACAAGCACAGGCATACCGTTCACCATTACCATACCGGATGCATTAATTGTATCGATCGCCCTTCCTCAAACCAATGTGGATTGCAACGGCAATCACACAGGTAGTGTAACAATAGATGTCGGCGGAGGAACTGAACCTTACAGCTTCAGCATCGATGGATCAGACTTCAGCAATACAAGCGGGACCTTTGGTTCACTTGCAGCAGGATCCTATACAATTACAGTTAAGGATGGAAATGGCTGTACAGCAACACAGGCAGTAACCATTACCGAGCCAAATACCTTAACTGCATCGATTGTTTCACAATCCCCTGCAGATTGCTTCGGCACCAGCACGGGTAGTGTAACTGTGACCGGCATTGGTGGAACAACGCCATACCATTACAGCATCGACGGAATCAGACTTCACCAATGCAAGCGGAACCTTTGGTTCACTTGCAGCGGGACCTTATACAATCTATGTGAAGGATGCAAACGGCTGTATGACCAGCCAGCTGGTAACCATCACTCAGCCAACTGAAATAACTGCAACAATAACAATTGTCAATGCATGTTTCGATGGAACGGGTGGTTCAGTCAGAATTGATCCAAGCGGTGGCGAGGGAGGATATTTCCTCTTACCTCTCGGCGGCAGTCCTAGTTTAGATGCAAATACTGTTACTAGTTTACCGGATGGAGATTATAGCTATCAAATATTTGACGCCTCACTTGCCGGTTGTAACAGCACAATTAGCTTTAGTATTCTTAAACCAGCCATAGCATTGGGCGGTTCGGCCATTCAACCAATGTGACCTGCCATGGAATGGAGACGGAAGCATCACCGTTAGCGGAACAGGCGGATACGGAACTTATCAATACAATTGATGGTACAGACCTGGTTCCCGACGGTCGGCACCAATAGCTCTTATGACTTTACCGGTCTTGCACCAAATGATCTATACCGTACAGGTTCGCGATGTCGCAAATACATCGTGTACATATACATTGCCAATCCAGTCTGTCGTTACGGAGCCTGATGTATTGGCTGCATCCGGAACCGGAACCAATGTGGATTGCAATGGAAATAGTACCGGAACAGCTACCGTCAATGTAACCGGTGGCACTACACCATACTCTTATTCATGGAGCAATGGTGGAACAGACAAAGACATCTCTCTACTTCCGGCTGGCTTATATAGCGTGATTGTTACCGATGCAAATGGTTGTACAGCTACAGCCAGCTATAATGTGACTGAGCCAACGCTATTGACCGCTTCAATCAGTGACCAGTCGGATGCGACTTGTAACGGAACCAGCACAGGTTCTGCAACAATAGTCGCTGCCGGTGGAACATCTTCTTATACCTATACCATCCACGGAACGGCAACATCTAATACAGACGGAAACTTTACCGGACTGGCTGCGGGATCTTATACTATTGACGTGCAAGATGCCCATGGTTGCACAACCTCACAGCTGGTAACTATTGGTGAACCTGCTGCATTCAGCGCATCGATCTTTAATCAGAGTGATGCGACTTGTAACGGAACAAGCACAGGTTCTGCATCAATAACTGCCACCGGTGGAACAAGTCCTTATACCTTTACCATCCACGGAACGGCTACATCTAATACAGACGGAAACTTTACCGGACTGGCTGCAGGATCTTATACTATTGACGTGCAGGATGCCCATGGTTGCACAACCTCGCAGCTGGTAACTATTGGTGAACCTGCTGCACTCAGCGCATCGATCTTTAATCAAAGTGATGCGACTTGTAACGGAACAAGCACAGGTTCTGCATCAATAACTGCCACCGGTGGAACAAGTCCTTATACCTTTACCATCCAGGGAACGGCTACATCTAATACAGACGGAAACTTTACAGGACTGGCTGCAGGATCTTATACTATCGATGTACAAGACGCCCATGGATGCACAACCTCACAGCTGGTAACTATTGGTGAACCTGCTGCACTCAGCGCATCGATCTTTGATCAGAGTGATGCGACTTGTAATGGAACAAGCACAGGTTCTGCAACAATAGCCGCTACCGGTGGAACAAGTCCTTATACCTTTACCATCCACGGAACGGCAACTTCTAATACAGACGGAATCTTTACAGGACTGCCTGCGGGATCTTATACTTTCGATGTACAAGATGCCCATGGTTGCACAACCTCACAATTGGTAACCATTGGTGAACCTGCTGCATTCAGCGCATCGATCTTTAATCAGAGTGATGCGACTTGTAACGGAACAAGCACAGGTTCTGCATCAATAACTGCCACCGGTGGAACAAGTCCTTATACCTTTACCATCCACGGAACGGCAACATCTAATACAGACGGAAACTTTACCGGACTGGCTGCGGGATCTTATACTATTGACGTGCAAGATGCCCATGGTTGTACAACCTCGCAGCTGTTAACTATAGATGAACCTGCTGCACTCAGCGCATCGATCTTTAATCAGAGTGATGCGACTTGTAACGGAACAAGCACAGGTTCTGCATCAATAACTGCCACCGGTGGAACAAGTCCTTATACCTTTACCATCCACGGAACGGCTACATCTAATACAGACGGAAACTTTACAGGACTGGCTGCAGGATCTTATACTATCGATGTACAAGACGCCCATGGTTGCACAACCTCACAGCTGGTAACTATTGGTGAACCTGCTGCACTCAGCGCATCGATCTTTAATCAGAGTGATGCGACTTGTAACGGAACAAGCACAGGTTCTGCATCAATAACTGCCACCGGTGGAACAAGTCCTTATACCTTTACCATCCACGGAACGGCAACATCTAATACAGACGGAAACTTTACCGGACTGGCTGTGGGATCTTATACTATCGATGTACAAGACGCCCATGGTTGCACAACCTCACAGCTGGTAACTATTGGTGAACCTGCTTCTATCGTAATTGCTAATGATGGAAGCAAATCAGATGTTTCCTGCAATGGAGCCCATAACGGTTCAATTACGCTGGGAACAGTATCTGGTGGAGCGGGATCATTTACTTATCATTGGACAACATTAGATGGCGCGATTCCTTCGGGTCAGGAAAATAATGCAAACCTTACCGGGCTGTCAGGTGGCACTTACAAAGTCACCATTACTGACGCCAATGGATGTACTACTATAGCAAGCTCTAGTATCACTGAGCCTGCGCTGCTCACCGCATCGGGCACTGGAACCAATGTGAATTGCAACGGTAACAGTACGGGTACAGCTTCAGTTAACGTAAGTGGTGGAACAGCGCCATACACTTACTCATGGAGCAGTGGCGGTAACAATTATGGAACAAATCAATCCATCTCTGGTCTGCCAGCTGGATTATATGATGTGATCGTTACGGACGCGCATGGCTGTACGGCAAATGCGAGCTATACTGTAACTCAACCGGATCCGCTTTCGGCCATAGCAACTGGAACCAATATCGATTGTCATGGCAACGTGAACGGTATGGCTACGGTGAGTGTAAATGGTGGAACACCCAATTACAGCTATTCCTGGAATACTGGCGCGACAACACAATCGATTAGTGGTCTTCAGGCTGGAACATATACTGTCACAGTAACTGATGCGCATGGTTGTCAGAGCATAAAGAGCTACCAGGTAACTGAGCCTGCGGTATTATCTGCAAGTTCCACAACAACAAACATATCATGCTTTGGTGCATCCAATGGTACAGCAACTATCAATGTAACCGGAGGAACATTTGCTTATCAATATAGCATAGATGGTAACCCGAATGTAGGCGGCATAACCAATAGCAGTGCACTGTTCCAGGGTCTTGCACCTGGTGGACACACTGTAATTGTGACTGACGCTCATGGATGTACGACGAGTGTAACATTTACTATCACTCAGCCAACACAATTGACCGCTTTGTCTAGTGCGGGTGCTTTAAGTTGCACCAACGGTACAACTTCATTGGTTGTGCTTGCGAGCGGCGGAACGGCACCATATATGTACAGTTTGAATGGTGGAAGCTTCGGAACCCAATTCGTATTTACTGTTGGAGCGGGCAATTTTACCGTGACAGTCAGGGATGCTAATCTGTGTACAGTAAATACCTCACAGGTTACAGCTGCACCTGCTCAATTAACGGCTGCAATTATAATAGTCACGCCATCGGGTTGCAATGGACCATCGGGTTCATTCACCTTAAACGCAAGCGGTGGCACGGCACCATATACTTATACTCTCCAGGGTGGAGGTATAATTCGGTACCGGCACGTTCTCGGGTCTTGCAGCGGGCACTTACTTTGTAACAGTTAATGATTCACAAGGCTGTTCAACCTTTGTAGGTGTAAGCATCGGCCAGGCTCCACCACCGACAGCTTATAATGTGGGTGGTGGTGGTAGTTCCTGCAATGGTCCGGGACTTCCAGTTGGATTGTCGAATACTCCAGTCAGGCGTTACTTATGGCCTCGTGTATAATAATAATGTAATACAAACATATCAGTCCACTCTTCCCAGGATTTGGAATTTCATTTAACAACCTGTACTGCTCCGGGCACATATACTATCGTCGCAATGAATAATACGACAGGTTGCATGAGCACCATGACTGGCAGTGCAACGATCACGGCAGGCACACCACCAGCTGCATTACGCAGTAACAGGTGGCGGCAGCTATTGCAACGGGGCAGGCTTACCAATCGGATTATCCGGTCTCAGAGCTGGTGTCATGTACCAGTTGGTATTAAACGGCAACACGAATGTGGGAGGAGCCTTGACCGGAAACGGAAATCTGCTCAGCTTTGGCAATCAGACTGCAACCGGTATATATTCTGTTATCGCAACGAATTCATCAAGTGGCTGTACAAGCCAGATGTTGAACAATGTTAGCATCACTGGAGGTTCAATGCCAACACCATTTAGTGTAACAAGTGATGCCAATAATTGTACCGGCACAGGTGTGCATATCAGATTAGCAGCATCGGAACTAAACGTAAACTATCAGTTGTATTTGAATGGCTCCATTGACGGCGCAGTTGCTCCTGTAGCCGGTGGCAATGGTAGTCGCGATTGATTTTGGTGCTCAGCCTTCAGGTACTTATACAGTTGTGGGAACTTCAACTGCAGGATGCACAAGCCAATATGACAGGAAGTGCAACGGTGGTTTCAGGTTCAGCGCCAGCAGCCTTTGCATTAACTGGCGGTGGCTATTATTGTATGGGCGGTGCGGGCGAATACATAGGATTATCAAATTCACAAACAGGCGTTACTTATCAGCTTTATAGAGGTGGCGCCATCGTTGGGCCAGCGATTGCTGGAAGCAATGGATCATCCATTGATTTTGGAACGCTTCTGCAGGCTGGAACATATACTGTTTTGGCAACCAATACGTCGACGGGTTGTACAAATAATATGTTGAATCCTGTTTCTATAACTGTAGGTACACCACCAACAGTCACTGTGAATTCAACTGGAATTTGTGCAAATGGAGCGGGTGCAATCATTGCGGCTTCACCGTCACCTGCAGGTTCATACAACTATGCATGGACGGTACCAGCAGGTGCAAGCGATCCGGGTAATGTGGCAAGCTTTAGTGCAACGGTCGCAGGCAGCTATTCAGTAACTATTACGAATACCTATGGATGTTCAGGAACAGGTACAGGTACTCTGACTGTGTATCCGGCACCAACCGTAACAGTAAACTCTCCTACAATTTGCGCAGGAGCCAGCGCGATGATTATGGCTACAGGGACTCCGGCAGGAATTTACTCTTACTCATGGACTGTACCTGCAGGTGCCAGCAATCCTGGCAATATCGCAAGCTTCAGTGCAACGGTAGCAGGTAGCTATTCAGTAACTATAACAAATATTAATGGTTGTTCAGCAACGGGTGCGGGCACACTGACAGTGAACCCAACACCAACAGTCACTGTAAATTCACCGACCATTTGCCCAGGATCAAGTGCGCTGATCACAGCTTCACCGGTTCCAGCAGGATCTTACTCCTATGCATGGACCGTACCAGCAGGCGCAGGCAATCCGGGAAATGTGGCGAGCTTCACTGCAACGGTTGCAGGTGTCTATTCAGTAATTATTTCAAATGGAAGTGGATGTTCAGGAACCGGTTCTGGTTCACTCACGGTGAATTCTGCACTCACAGTATCTGTTAATTCAGCTTCACGTTGTACAAGCGGACCAGGTGTTGCAATAACAGCGACTCCTTCTCCTGCAGGAAGCTACAACTATGCATGGACGGTACCAGCGGGTGCAGCCAACCCGGGCAATGTGCCCACTTTCACTGCAACCACTGCGGGAACATATGGAGTGACCATATCAAACGTCGGCGGATGTACAGCCACGGGATCTGGAATACTGACAGTGACTTCAGCTCCGACGGTAGCAGTCAATTCAGGGACACGTTGCTCCACCGGACCAGCTGTAACGATTACAGCAACTCCGTCTCCTGCGGGATCTTACACCTATGCATGGACGGTACCAGCTGGTGCAAGCAATCCGGGTAATGTCGCCAGTTTCTCAGCAACAGTTGCAGGAACATATGGGGTGACCATATCTAATGGCGGCTGCACAGCAACTGGTTCAGGCACGCTGACAGTTTCAAGTACATTGCCGATTGTACAAGCGATCACGGGTACTTCCACAGTGTGCACGGCAACTATACGCAATTATCTGACGCGACACCAGGCGGAGTATGGAGCAGCAGCAATAGTCTGGTAGCATCTGTAAACAGCAGCGGTTTGGTACATGGTATCAGCGGAGGCACGGCAACTATCAGTTATACAGTAACTAATGGTTGTGGGTCAAGAACCTCCGGACTGCTAATTACTGTGAATGCACCACCTGTAGTGGCAGCCATTACCGGCGGCTCAACAGTTTGTCCGGCCAGCGTTCTCCAGTTGTCTGATGCGACACCAGGTGGAACATGGAGTTCCGATAATTGGCTGGTAGCTTATGTAAACTTTTCCGGAAAAGTTACCGGAGTAAGCAATGGTACAGCTACGATCAGTTATTCCGTAACGAATAGCTGTGGAACTACAAGAGCTACAAAGCTGATAACGGTTGGATGTTTCAAGAAAAATCAATTGGGCGGTGGTGAACCATTCTTTGATGTCCAGGTAGCTCCAAACCCAGCTGTGAACTTCTTCAACCTTACGGTACAGAGCAGCTCACCGGCCGACGCCGCGACGATCAGGGTGTTTGATATGTCAGGCCGAATGCTGCAGGAAAAGAGAGCTCAGGTAGGCGAAGCTGTTCGTTTGGGAGATGGTCTGGCTGCCGGAAACTATTTGGTTCAGGTAATACAGGGAAATAATATGAAATCATTAAAAGTTATAAAACTCTGACGAATTGATAACGGGCAAAAGGATGTCTTGTTCAAGACATCCTTTTGTTTTTGAAATGAAGTGGGTAGTGTTCAGAAATGCATGGTTCAGATAGAGAAAAAGGATCTAAACCAAACCTTCCCAGAAAGATAAATTTTCCATATTATGGACAAATATAAATATCTAATAATAAGATAATTAGTAGCATGTATCTTAATAAAATATTCAGCCTATAAAACTGGCATGAATGGAATAATTGAAGTATTATAGAGCTCCCAAATGACCCTCTGAAAAACTATCTAAATCCGACTGAATTTCCTCATTACCCATTTATGCTTTCCACCATCGTCCTGTTTCAGACAGTTAATCCTTTGTCCGTGGAATTGACATAATGGATGGATTACTCTTCCTGTAATTCACTTTCCAGGCAAACCATCTTCTTAAAAGCCAAATATCCCTGTGATCATTGCATCTTTTTTGATGAGGATGCATACTAACGTTGATGAATACCTTATTAAATCATTGCTTCGGAGAAATGATGGAATAAAAGTAGGATCAGGGAACGTATGCATTAAAAAGATGGTCTTGAATTTTAATCAACCTCATTTTTATTCCGGCCACCTCGATGATTTGAGCAACTATGGAAATACGGATACTATTGAATTCTTATTGGGTTCTCTCCAAGCTTATCAGGAAATTTTCGCCTTATAAAGCTATTTTCTGTTTTTGCAATCGTATTATTTTCCTTTTCTTCTACAAATCTGAATGCGCAGATCACGCAACCAACTTCTGATAACAACCCATCCTGCTTAAATTCATCCGTTACATTTTCCGCTACCGTATCGGGCACTTCAACAGATGGCATTGTCACATTTTATGATAATGCGGTCATCATAGGTACGGGGACGATTACTGCAGGGGTAGCTACATTTGTTACGAATACACTCACTGTTGGGAGCCACCCGATTACTGCAAGTTATATCGATGCCGGCACGGGACTTACCACCAGTACGGCTTTGTCGCAGGTAGTGAATCGACGTACCTGTTGTAACTGCATTGCCTGCAACGCAAACTATTTGCTCCGGTGCTGTAATCACCACAATCAATTTTAACAGTTCGATTGGAGGGACAGCTTTCAACTGGGTAAGGGATAATACAACTAACCTGGATGGAATAGATCCTGCCGGACCGGGTGGAACAACGAGCATACCCGGGGCACTGATAAATCTTACTACCACTCTACAAACGACAACCTTTACAATTATCGGTGCTGCCAATGGATGTTTCTCTGCTCCGGTTAACGGCTTCTGTTACGGTTAATCCACCGCCAACTATTGCTGCCATTGGAGGCCGATCTAGTGTTTGTGCAGGTAGTACGATCACATTAACTGAAGCTACTGGCGGTGGAGTCTGGACGAGCAGTAATCCTGGCGTAGCGACTATTGATGCAGCCGGATTGGTAACAGGCATAACAAGCGGAAGTACAGTCATTACATATACTGTAACGGATGTCAATGGATGTGTCGGTTCAATAACTACCTCTGTCAGTGTCAATCCTTCTCCTACAGTGACTGCATCAGCAACTCCGGCTGCAGTTTGTGCCGGAACACCATCATCGTTGCTAGCCACAAGCCCCGGAAGTGTTCCTACGACACTATGTTTTACAAATAGCACAAGAGGAGGATTTCGTCTTGGCGGCGGTGACCTTGTCAGGAATGTAACTGTTGCAGGCGTTCCGGCTGGAGCGACTATTACCAGCATCACCTTATTGGTCAATGCATCCCACCAGAGAGACAATGAGGTTGAAATGTACTTAATTGCGCCAGGTGGCGCAGCACTTGGCGGCCCGGGCGGAGGATACCAGCACACTATTACACCAGGACAATCTATTATTCTCGAGCCGGGAATTCCGAATCCCTGGACAGGTTCCAAACTTCATTAATACATTATTTTCTGATTTAGGCGCCGGCACGCTTGGCCCAACAGGAGTTGCCCCTTATACAGGTACCTTTAAACCAGTAAATTTATTTAGTTCAATTTATTCTACCTGGCCGAATTCATCTAGTGCAAATGGAGTCTGGTCATTCCATATCCTTGACCATATCAATTCAGGTTTTACAGGTGTTTTTAACAACTATACACTTTGTATTACATACACAACAAGCAATGTAACATATAGCTGGACATCAAACCCGGCAGGGTTTACAAGTACATTGTCGAACCCTTCAGTTACGCCTGCAGTTACCACCGATTATACAGTCGTAGTAACAGCTCCTAACGGATGTAATTCCTTACCATCTACAACTACAGTTACTGTAAATCCTATTCCAGCAGTTACTCTGGGTCCTAATCCTTCTGTTTGCCGCGGAACGACAAGTGCAACTCTCCCCTATACAGCAACCGCTGGCACACCAAACCAATATAGCATTACTTATAACGCAGCAGCACTCGCAGCAGGATTTGCAAATGTTGGCTTTACGGCGCTTCCTGTCTCGCCCATTGGTCTTGTCGTACCTGCGGCGGCGGCGGCAGCAACTTATAACGGCACAATTACATTTAGGAATAGCACAGCAGGATGTTCTAGTGCAGCATTGCCATTTACAGTGACGGTAAATGCTGTGCCCACAATTACATTAGGACTAAGCCCCACAGTTTGTAGTGGATCAACAACTGCAAACCTCCCTTATACGGCAACCACCGGAAGCCCCAATCAATACAGTATTGTTTATAATGCTGCAGCAATTGCTGCAGGCTTCGTAAATGTTCCCAATACCGCCCTTCCTGCTACACCCATTGTGCTTACTGTACCTGCCGGTGCAGCAGCAGCAACTTATAATGGAACACTAACGGTAACCAATAGTACAACAGGATGTGTGAGTACTGGCACAGCATTTACTGTAACAGTTACCGCGGCACCCACGATAACCCTCGGTGCAAATCCATCGGTTTGTAGCGGAGCAACGATTGCAAACCTTCCTTATACAGGCACAACCGGTACTCCAAACCAATATAGCATTACCTACAACGCCGCCGCAATTGCAGCAGGTTTTGTAAATGTTGCCTTTACTGCGCTTCCTGCCACGCCAATTATTCTTGTCGTGCCTGCGGGAGCGCCAGTAGCAACTTATGGAGGTACCATAACGGTTAGAAATGGTGCAGCAGGATGTCCAAGCGCCGGCACGCCATTCTTAATTACAGTAAGTGCTCCGCCCACAATAACACTTGGCGCAAACCCGGTTATATGCAGTGGAGCAACCACCGCAAATCTTCCTTATACCGCAACCACTAATAGTCCTGACCAATATAGTATCGTATATAGCGCTGCCGCACTTGCCGCAGGATTTGTGAATGTTCCCAATACAGCGCTGCCTGGCACACCCATTGTCCTTACAGTACCGGCCGGAGCACCAGCCGCAACTTATTCAGGAACACTAACTGTAACGAACAGCACAACAGGATGCCCGAGTGCCGCTAGCCCGTTTACGGTGACTGTAAATCCACATCCATCTATCACTCTTGGTGCAAACCCGTCAGTTTGCAGCGGGACAACAACGCGCAAACCTTCCTTATACAGCAACGACGGGCGCACCTAATCAATATAGTATTACTATACAACGCTGCGGCTCTTGCAGCAGGATTTGTAAATGTTACCAACTCAGCGCTTCCTGCAACGCCAATCGTGCTAACGGTACCAGCTGGAGCACCGGCAGCCACTTATAATGGCACTCTAACGGTAACTAATAGTGCAGCAGGATGCCCGAGTACAGCTGAACGCCATTTACAGTGACAGTAACTGCGGCGCCCACTATAACGCTGGTGCCAATCCATCCGTGTGCAGCGGGGCAACAACTGCAAACCTTCCTTATACTGCAACGACGGTGCGCCGACCAATATAGTATGACTTATAGTGCAGCTGCCATTGCAGCGGGTTTTGTAAGTGTTACTAATGTGGCCCTTCCTGCAACGCCAGTTGTTCCTGTGGTGCCAGCCGCGGCAGCACCAGCAACTTATAGCGCAACGCTTTCGGTAACTAATAGTGTAACCGGATGCGTAGGCATAGGTATACCTTTTACAGTAACAGTAAATACTGCAGTCACTATAACCGGAGCCGCTCCGGCTGTATCTGTTTGTAGCGGGTTAACAAGTGTAAACCTTACTTATACATCAACCACCAGCACCCTAACCAATATAGCATCACATATACCGCTGCCGCAATAGCACAAGGTTTTGTTAACGTCGTTAATGCTGCGCTACCTCCTTCGCCCATTGTTATTGTAGTGCCTGCGTTAGCTGCAGCCGGAACATATGCAGGTAATACGCTTACAGTAACAAATAGTGCAACAGGTTGCTCACAATCCAGGGCACTCTCAATAGTGATCAATCCTGCACCGGCGGCACCAACTTTAGCCGATGATCCGACCTGTGCGGTTGCTACAGGTACGATCACCATTACTATCAGGTACTGGAGCGGCTCACATTTAGTCTGGACGGCGCCGCATATGCAGCGACCCTCTTAGGTGGATTGTAGCTGGTGTTGCCCCAGGAGCTCCATCACGATTACTGCAAGGAATGTTTCATTGTGTATTTCTGGCCTGTAGCCAATTATTACGATTGCTGCCCAGCCAACGGCCCCGGCAGCACCGACTGCCTCAGTCACTGTACAGCCTACCTGTGCAACTCCTACAGGAACGATTGTAATTACTGCACCACTCGGTGCATTTGAATTATAGTCTTGACGGAGGAGCGTACGGAGCCGCTACCACATTTACAGGGCGTTGCTCCAGGGGCGCATAATGTGACCGTTAGATCTAGGGTACTGATATTACCTGCGTATCTGCTGCAACTCCGCTGACAGTCAATCCCCGCACCAATAGTCCCTGCTGCTCCAACAGCTTCTTTTTGTTAAGCCTACCTGCCCAGTTCCGACGGGAACGATCGTGATTACTGCGCCGCTTGGTGCATTTGAATTATAGTTTGGATGGCGGAGCATACGGTGCTGCAACCACATTTACTGGTGTCGCCCCGGGAGTACATAATGTAACCGTTCAGAAGAACGACCGATATTACCTGTGTCTGCCCGCTACTCCGTTTAACTGTAAATGCAGCTCCTGGAATTCCTCCTCCGGCTCCGACTGCCTCTGTTACCGTGCAGCCAACCTGCGCTATTCCGACAGGAACAATTGTAATTACGGCACCAACCGGTGCATTTGAATATAGCCTTGATGGAGGCGCATTCGGACCTGCTACTACATTTACAGGAGTTGCTCCTGGTCTCCATAACGTGACCGTTAGAAGTACAGTTGATATTACCTGTGTCTCTGCAGCTACACCACTTACTGTAAATGCAGTGCCTGCTACTCCGGCCGCGCCAACTGCATCAGTCACTATTCAACCGACTTGCGCAGTACCAACTGGAACGATTGTAATTACGGCTCCGTTGCGCATTTAATTATAGTCTTGACGAAGGCATTCGGACCTGCTACTACATTTACAGGTGTTGCTCCTGGTCTCCATAACGTGACCGTTAGATCAACAGTAGATATTACCTGCGTATCTGCAGCTACTCCTCTTACTGTAAATGCTGCACCGACTGCTCCTGCTGCGCCAACTGCATCAGTCACGGTTCAACCTACTTGCGCAGTACCAACAGGAACAATTGTGATTACGGCTCCGTTAGGCGCATTTAATTATAGTCTTGACGGAGGCGCATTCGGACCTGCTACTACATTTACAGGTGTTGCTCCTGGTCTCCATAACGTGACCGTTAGAAGTACAGTTGATATTACCTGCGTCTCTGCAGCAACACCGCTCACTGTAAATGCAGCTCCGACGCCACCTGCTGCACCAACTGCATCAGTCACGGTTCAACCTACTTGCGCAGTACCAACTGGAACGATTGTAATTACTGCACCACTTGGTGCCTTTACTCTATAGTCTTGACGGAGGCGCATTCGGACCTGCTACTACATTTACCGGGTTGCTCCTGGTCTCCATAACGTGACCGTTAGAAGTACAGTTGATATTACCTGCGTCTCTGCAGCTACACCACTCACTGTAAATGCTGCACCGACTGCTCCTGCTGCGCCAACTGCATCAGTTACCGTTCAACCGACTTGCGCAGTACCAACTGGAACAATTGTAATTACTGCACCACTAGGTGCATTTACTTATAGTCTTGACGGAGGCGCATTCGGACCTGCTACTACATTTACAGGTGTTGCTCCTGGTCTCCATAACGTGACCGTTAGATCTACAGTTGATATTACCTGCGTCTCTCCAGCTACTCCGCTTACTGTAAATGCTGCACCGACTGCTCCTGCTGCGCCAACTGCATCAGTCACCGTTCAACCGACTTGCGCAGTACCGACTGGAACGATTGTAATTACTGCACCACTTGGTGCCTTTACCTATAGTCTTGACGGAGGCGCATTCGGACCTGCTACTACATTTACAGGAGTTGCCCCTGGTCTCCATAACGTGACCGTTAGATCAACAGTTGATATTACCTGCGTATCTGCAGCTACACCACTCACTGTAAATGCTGCACCAACTGTCCCTGCTGCACCAATTACATCGTCACCGTTCAACCTACTTGCTCAGTACCAACAGGAACAATTGTAATTACTGCGCCTACTGGTGCATTTGAACATCGTTTGGATGGCGGAGTCTTACGGACCTGCTACTACATTTACCGGCCTTGCTCCTGGTCTCCATAACGTGACCGTTAGATCTCAACAGTTGATATTACCTGCGTATCTGCAGCTACACCACTTACTGTAAATGCTGCACCGACTGCTCCTGCTGCGCCAACTGCATCAGTAACCGTTCAACCTACTTGCGCAGTACCAACAGGAACAATTGTGATTACGGCTCCATTTTAGCACTTACCTATAGTCTTGAGGGCGCATTTTTCGGACCTGCTACTACATTTACCGGAGTTGCTCCTGGTCTCCATAACGTGACCGTTAGATCCACGGTAGATATTACCTGCGTATCTGCAGCTACACCACTCACTGTAAATGCTGCACCGACTGCTCCTGCTGCGCCAGAGGCTCCGGTACCAGTTACTGTTCAACCTACTTGCGCAGTACGACAGGAACGATTGTAATTACGGCTCGTTTAGGCGCCTTTACCTATAGTTTGGATGGCGGCGCATTCGGACCTGTTGCTCCATTTACAGGAGTTGCTCCTGGTCTCCATAACGTAACTGTTAGATCAACAGTTGATATTACCTGCGTCTCTGCAGCTACTCCTCTTACTGTAAATGCAGTTCCAACGCCACCTGCTGCGCCAACTGCATCAGTTACTGTTCAGCCGACTTGCGCAGTACCGACTGGAACGATTGTAATTACAGCTCTCATTAGGCGCATTTGAATTATAGTCTTGACGAAGACGCATTTTTCGGACCTGCTACTACATTTACCGGCCTTGCTCCTGGTCTCCATAACGTGACCGCTAGATCAACAGTTGATATTACCTGCGTCTCTGCAGCTACACCACTCACTGTAAATGCTGCACCGACTGCTCCTGCTGCACCAACTGCATCAGTAACCGTTCAACCTACTTGCGCAGTACCAACAGGAACAATTGTGATTACGGCTCCATTAGGCGCCTTTACCTATAGTCTTGACGGAGGCGCCATTCGGACCTGCTACTACACTCTACCGGAGTTGCTCCTGGTCTCCATAACGTGACCGTTCAGATCCAACAGTTGATATTACCTGCGTCTCTGCAGCTACACCACTCACTGTAAATGCTGCACCGACTGCTCCTGCTGCACCAACTGCATCAGTCACCGTTCAACCGACCTGCGCAGTACCGACTGGAACAATTGTGATTACCGGCCTCTACTGGTGCATTTGAATATCGTTTGGATGGCGGAGTCTACGGCCCTGCTACTACATTTAGTGGCCTTGCTCCTGGTCTCCATAACGTGACCGTTAGAAGTACAGTTGATATTACCTGCGTCTCTGCAGCTACACCGCTCACTGTAAATGCAGTTCCAACGCCGCCTGCTGCGCCAACTGCATCAGTCACCGTTCAACCTACTTGCGCAGTACCAACAGGAACGATTGTGATTACGGCTCCATTAGGCGCATTTAATTATAGTCTTGACGGAGGCGCATTCGGACCTGCTACTACATTTAGTTGGCCTTGCTCCTGGTCTCCATAACGTGACTGTTAGATCAACAGTAGATATTACCTGCGTCTCTGCAGCTACTCCTCTTCTGTAAATGCAGTTCCAACGCCACCTGCTGCGCCAACTGCATCAGTCACAGTTCAACCGACCTGCGCAGTACCAACAGGAACAATTGTGATTCTCGCCTGCTGGTGCATTTGAATTATAGTTTGGATGGCGGAGTCTTACGGCCCTGCTACTACATTTACCGGAGTTGCTCCTGGTCTCCATAACGTGACCGTTAGATCAACGGTTGATATTACCTGCGTCTCTGCAGCTACACCACTTACCGTAAATGCTGCGCCGACTGCTCCTGCTGCGCCAACTGCATCAGTCACCGTTCA
>CAWHHG010000004.1:0-95871 GCA_963829115.1 uncultured Chitinophagaceae bacterium
TTCGGTGGTTAGATCGATTTTGATTTGACCTTAACATTCTTGTCATCCTCATCATCGTCAGAATCTTTCTTGCTGCTGCCGGGCTTTTCATTTGAATCAGAGATCCTCACTTTACCAAAGCTGCTCTTGATCTTAATCTTTGCTTTTCCATCGCCGGACTGCCCTGAATAATCTCTGTCGAATTTGGGGCCATTGTCGTCATCTTCCTTTTCTTCATTGATATTGATATCCGTTACGTTTTTGAAATTTCCGAAACTGGTATGGATATCGAATTTTGCTGAAATGGACTTGGTCACAGTCATTCTGATAGTGGAATAGGATTCGGATACAGAAAGTTCCTGAATATTATTGTCTACTCCGAATTGAACGTCGCCTGAAAATTCGCTCTTAAGTTTCACGCTGCCGCTCACATTGTCAATGACCGACTTGCTGTTGAATTTAAAAGTAACTTCTCCATTATGGATTGAGCCCAGTTCGGCGGTACCAAATTCCACATCAATTTCATCCACGTCGGCCAATTTCCCGGTGGTCAGACCACCGAATTTGCTGGTCAGATTTACCTGACCCTTGAAATCCGGGACTGTAATTCTGCCAAAACTGTTTTCAATCTGGAGCGGATTACCTGCCGGCATATAGACCTTATAATCAATGTAAAACTTTCTGTCATTTTCATCGTTGTTTTTATTGCGTTTACCATGGTGGTTGTCGTTGATATCTCCGATATCGGTCTTCCATGAAATGGTATGGCCGGATTGGTAATCTTTCACATCAATTTCGTTCATCATATCCTGAGCTTTTTCTTCTGTGCTCGCTTTGACACCGATTTCCACGTCGACCTTGATTTCATTCTTTTCCCAGGTATTGATGACCACATTTCCAAATGAGTTATCGATTTCCAGCTTATCGCTGGCGGTAACGGTGTACGTTTTGCTGAGGTTTTTCTTCTTGTCAATATCATCCCCGTTGGCTGCAAAGCTCATCGCAGGCACACTGATCATAGCGATCAGAAGGACGGTATTAAACAGATTTGTATGCTTTTTCATACGCTGCTTTTTTTGAATGGTTGATTTGTTTGATAATATTCAATTGATGATTCAGTAATTCCATCTGCAGTTGTAAATTATTGATCATCGCTTCCAACAGTTGTTCACGGTTCGGATTTTTTGGTAATTGCTTTTTGAGGTTAATGTATACACTGTCCAGCTTGTTCACGTCACTGGCAAATTGCTTGTATAAGAGTGGTTCATCTTTTTCTATGGCCTTGAGTTGCTTATGTTTGATTTCAATCAGGCTGGCATAATGCACCATTTCTTCTCCCATTAACGCATCACTTTCTGAGGCGGCTGTCTGTGTCTGCGGCTTCACATCTGTTCCTGATTGCGGTTTTTGAACAGCAAGCTGGTTGCTCAGGCTGTCGACGGGAGCCTGGCTGGCTGATTTTGCGGGACTGTCCACGGCCGGTTTTTCATTGTTCGTTGCGACTTCCGGAAGGTTATTAGTTTTTGGACGGCTGGCAATCCAGATGCCCGTACCTGCAAGAATAATGATGACGGCTGCGGCTGCCCACCGGATAAATTGAAAGCGCACGATCTTCACTTCCGGATCCTTTGCCGGCTTTGCCGGATGTTGGATATTTTCCCACACTTTCGGTGATGGCACTTCCGAATCAAACTCCTCGCGATGGTCTCTGATAAATTGTTCTAATTGGTTGCTCATGATAAGCCTCCCTGTTTTAATAATCCTAATAATTTTTGTTTGGCACGCATATATTGTGTCCGCACGGTAGCATGTGATACTCTCAAAATCTCTGCAATCTCTTCCTGGTCATATCCTTCAAATAAATATAAACTCAGCACGGTCCGGTATCCATTGGGTAATAATTTCACTGCCTTCTTGATCTCCTCCACTTTGAACTGAATATTCTTCTCATCCATCGTTTCATCTTCAGGCATATTCCCTACATTGGTTTTTTCGATATCAATCAGTTCCATTTTTCTTTTCCGCAATTGGTTGATCGATTTATTCACCACTATCTTCTTCAACCAGGCTCCAAACGTCGACTTGTATTGAAAAGAATGAATAGAGCCGAATGCGTCAGTAAATGCTTCCTGGGTCACGTCCTCAGCGTCTGCCGTATTATTTACGATACGCAGGCTGGTATTGTACATGGCTTTGGAATATTTATGGTATAGTTCTGCATAACTCCGGGAATCCCCCTGTTTACATCGCTCTACCAGCTCATCGTGTAGTATTGGTGCCGTCAGTTCCAATTGGCTGATTTAAAAGTTCTAAGTTAAATACACGGGCATTGAATACATGTTGCATCTCTGGTTCATTTTTTTAATAAGTTGGCCGAGCCAATCCATGCCTGGATCGTATTAGGTTGGTTATCAGAAGCGTATCCTATCCCCTGCATTTTATCGCCCGGGAGCCGGGCTGCTGATTTTCATTTTTACCTTACTTTAGCCTGATATTCATGAAATCAGAAAACCATGGCAGCAAGAACTGACCTTATTCGAGAGTCCGGACTATTTCAAACTGGATGAATTGCTTACGGAGGAGCATAAACTGATACGTGAATCGGTCAGGACCTATGTTAAAAAAGAGATCTCACCCATCATCGAGGATTACGCGCAGAAGGCAGAATTCCCACAGCAAATAGTAAAGCAATTAGGCGACCTGGGTTGCTTTGGTCCGACCATTCCGCAAGAATATGGAGGCGGAGGGTTGGATTATATCAGCTATGGACTTATGATGCAGGAATTGGAGAGAGGAGACAGCGGGGTAAGGTCCACTGCGTCCGTCCAGGGTTCCCTGGTCATGTTTCCGATTTATGAATATGGAAATGAAGCACAGCGAAAAAAATACCTGCCCAAACTGGCAAGCGGAGAATGGTTGGGATGTTTTGGATTGACGGAACCCAATCATGGCTCCGATCCCTCGGGCATGCTTAGCCGCTTTGAAGATGCCGGTGACCATGTGATTTTGAATGGCAGTAAAATGTGGATCAGCAATGCGCCTTTTGCGCAGGTTGCAGTAGTATGGGCAAAAGACCAGCAAGGGGAAATCAGGGGCCTCATTCTTGAAAAAGGCATGAAAGGATTCAGCGCGCCCACCACCCATGGCAAATGGAGTTTGAGGGCCTCTGCCACAGGCGAGCTGGTTTTCGATCATGTAAAAGTTCCCAAAGAAAATATATTACCGAATGTCAAAGGTCTCAAAGGTCCCTTGAGTTGTTTGACGAAAGCGAGATATGGCATCGCCTGGGGCAGCATAGGAGCGGCGATGGACTGTTATGATACAGCCTTGAGGTATAGCAAAGAGAGAATTCAATTTGATAAACCCATTGCAGGGTTTCAGCTACAGCAAAAAAAGCTTGCCGAAATGCTGACGGAGATCACCAAGGCGCAATTATTGAATTGGAGACTTGGCGTGCTCATGAATGAGAAGAAAGTGACTCCGGCCCAGGTGTCCATGGCAAAAAGAAATGGTTGTGAAGTAGCTGCCGATGCAGCACGCAATGCCCGCCAGATCCTTGGGGGCATGGGCATTACCGGCGAGTACTCTATTATGCGCCACATGATGAATATTGAAAGTGTGATTACATATGAAGGCACACATGACGTCCATCTTTTGATCACAGGAATGGACATCACCGGGATCAATGCATTTAAATAGAGACAGCAGTTTTTTTAATCGATTAAGTTTATGGTCAGACTATATTGGTCAGACCAATTTGGTCAGACCATTTTAGTCTGACCAAAAGGTCAAAATAAGGGTTTTAGATATTTCAAAGCAAGTGAAATCGCCCTTTTTTTAAGGCGAGAATGATTTCCTTTTCGCTGATGAGGACGCTTCGGTTGGTAAAAATATTATGAAAATATTCTTGATCGGTTTTATGGGTTCGGGGAAAACGCACTGGGGGCATTTGCTTGCTGACAAGTTGCAGCTTCCTTTTTTTGATTTGGACACAGTGATTACGCAAAGTGAGGGGAAGTCGATCTCGGAAATTTTTGCCGAAAAGGGAGAGGAATACTTCAGATACAAGGAAAAGGAATCCCTCGAAGAACTTGTTGGAAAGGAGGAAAGATTTATTCTCTCCACAGGCGGTGGCACCCCCTGTTTTTTCAACAATATTGAATTCATGAAGAAAAATGGGAAAGTCCTTTGGCTGAATACTTCAGTGGATGTGTTGAAGCAGCGGCTGCTCAAGGAGAGAATGTCAAGGCCCATGATCAGCAATGTCGGAGAGAAGGAACTGAAATCTTATATTATTCGAAAACTGGGAGAAAGAAAAATCTATTATGAACAAGCAGACCTGATGGTACATGAGGAAGGCATTTTCCTTGATCCCCTGGTTTCATTATTACTGAAAGATGAATAAGCGCATTTTAATTTGGGCAAGCTTCCTTGGCGCCTTGTCCGTTGCGCTAGGCGCTTTTGCGGCGCATGGTCTTCGATCAATCTTTCCCCCGGAATCCCTCGCTATTTTTGAGACCGGCGTGAGGTATCAGTTCTATCATGTCTTTGCATTGTTCGCGACTGCCATCCTGGGCGAGCGCTTTTCTGCAGGAAGGTTTTTGGCCTGGGCTGCCCGATCTTTTTTTGCTGGCATCCTGCTATTCTCAGGGTCACTCTATTTACTTGCTGCAATAAAAGCTGGGGTTGTCAATTTCTCTGAGTCGATAGGAATTGTCACTCCATTCGGTGGTCTGTGCTTTATTGCGGGCTGGGTCTTGATGATGATTGGAGTGTGGAAGGGGAAGGGCTGAAGGGTTGAGAGGTTGAAGGGTTGAGAGGTTGAAGGGTTGAAGGGTTGATCGGTTGGAAGGTTGATATTGGAGAGCCGAAGGCTCGAACTAAATCATAGCAACGGATTTCAATCCGTTGCGGAATTAATGACGATCTAAGGGTCGGGAGGTTGAAGGGTTGATTAGTTGATTGGTTGAGAGGTTAATTGGTTGAAGGGAGCCAAAAACAAGAAACAAGGATCAAGAGATAAGAAACAGGGATCAAGTGTGGAGCATGGGCATTCCTTCTCCGCGAGGAGAAGGAGCCGGAGGATGAGGCGGATGGGTTGATTAGTTGATTAGTTGGTTGAAAAAGGTAGCTATAGAATTTACCGATCATCGACCGACGCACGTTCTCTGCAATCAATCCAATTCCAATTCAAAAATGGTTTTCGTCCCCTGGTGATTCCTGATATTAAATTCTCCACCAATGGATGCGATCCTCTTTTTCATATTTTGCAGGCCATTTCCAAATTTTCTCAGCTGATCCATATTTATTCCGATACCATTGTCAGCAATTTCAATAACCAGCTTATCTGTTAAAGAAATGCTGATCATGACGACCGTTGCGCGGGAATGCTTGAGTACATTGTTAAGGGCCTCTTTCACCGCCAGGAATATATTTCTTCTTTTTTCACCGCTAAGATCCAGCGGTGGCATGCTGATTGGAAAATTAAATTGGCAGTCAATTTTTGTACTATCGAAGAATTCAACCGCATAGGCTCGAATATATGCTGCGAGACTTTCAACTGTATCGTTAGAACTCACCATGGTCCAAATGATCGTGTTCATTTTTCCAAGCAACTCATTCGCTGAACTCGAGATCTTATCGATTTCCGGCATGGTCACTTCTTTCATTTTCGCTTTCACAATTTCACTCATGAGGCGAATCGCAGTAACACCTGATCCCAGCTCATCATGCATGTCGGCTGAAATCCGGTTTCTCTCCTGTTGCTTGGCTTCCAGGATGGCGACAGCCTTTTCAAATTCCTTCCGTTCATTATCCAACTTTAACTTTTCTCCCTCCTTTACCCTTTCCGTAAGACTTCTTTTGTTTTTATATGTCAACCCGGACATAAAGAAAGCCAATTCAAATATCATCCCGATCTGGTAATAGAGGAGAGGGTCATTGATGAGGGCTGAATGGTCATTGGAAAACCGGAGCGTAGTAATGGTTAAGAGAAAGTAGATACATCCAAAAAAAGTAAGGAAGAATTGTCCGGCCACCAGGTAATTCATTAATGGGTCCTTTTTCCATAAACCATACAAAATGAATACGGCACTGAACCCCAGGAGAACTAATTTGGTTATGTTTTCCACAAGATTGGTAAAGAGATAATTTACAAGATCAAAATAGAAAAAACCAAAAGCGACGATTGATAAAAGCATAAAATAATTGCAAAATGAAAGGATTTTATCCAGCCATGGATGGTCGCTTTTGGTAGCCAGGAACTTCCTGATAAAAAGAAGGTAAAAGGTATAACCGATTAATTGCGTGATAAAATACAGGCAACCCTCAAAATAATAATTCAAAGCAGAAATAGACCCATAGAGGTATGATTTCAAAAAGAGCATCAGGGCCATGCTCAACGCGTAATATGAATAGTAAAGAAATTCTACCTGGTAATCCTGGAAAAAGATACTAACAGCATAAATGGTCATCATTAAAAGAATTCCGGCTGTCAGGTAATTGAAAATATTTAACGAAGTCTTTTGGCTAAGCCTGTCGGTTTTAAAATAGGAAATAAAAGAAGACCTGATGATCATGGGGGAGAGACGATTCTCAGATGACATAGCAAATTCAACCTTTGCATAGAAGATGGCTCTTTCTTTGGGTTCAAGGGTCGCGAGTGCACATCCTACCAATTTTTGATTAGATGAAGGAGTATCGCCGGCTCGTACCAGGTACCCAGGATGCTCTACTGCCGCCTTATAAAGGCTGATTTTCTTGCAATAATATCCAGGGAAAAAGTAAAAAGATTCGGCCGTATCACCGCTGTTTTCGAGGCGGAATCTGATAACAAATTCTCTCTGAACATCGCGCGACAGGATGGCCTGCTCCTGGCCTTCGGCTATTTTTTGCGAAATTTTAAGACTTGCCATATCCTTGTCAGCAATGGAATTTCGTTCATATGTATCAAATGTTGCCATTGGCGCAAGGGAAGTGGCGGTTTGTATCTTTGAAATATCAATAAACCGGTCTGCGCCGTCCTGCTGTGCCAACAGGATCCCACTCTGCATATTAAAAAAGAAGGTGAACACGATTAAAAGACGAAAAGTCATCCCTGATAAACAAGAGGAAGAATGGCGAGTGATCGGATTTGTGCACTGACAGATCATGGTTGCAGGGATAAGTAAGCATTCGGCGTTCGCCTGTTTTATTCTTGAGCACGCTATTCTTGCATTGACCAAAGTCGATTGCGAAAAAAATTCAGTCAAATCCCGCCATAGGCGGAGCGTATAAATCCTGCGGTATGCTTCGAAAACTACGATACCCGAATGTCCGGGGGTTTATAGCTTTTATTAAATTACAAATTATTCATCAAAAATGCATCTGTCCGGAGAGAAAAGGTTGAGCATTGACGCTCTATTTTGCCAACTTAAATAGGGAAGAAATGGACGGATGCTTATCTTTGTGCTCATGGCAAAACGTTCCAAGACGAAGAAAAGCCAGGAATCTGATCCTGATAAACTGAAACCTGAAAAAGAAGAGAAAATCACCGTAAGCCAGCTGGTCCGTGACGAACGCACGCACAAAATTGCAGGAGCCGTTTTCCTGCTATTGTCTGCCTTTCTCTTCATCGCTTTTATATCCTATCTCTTCAATTGGAGAGAGGACCAGGACAAGGTATTTCAGGGAATGTCCATATTATCTCCTACATCAGACGTTAAGGCGTCTAATTTACTCGGCAACCTTGGCGCTTATATTTCGCACCTGTTTTTTTACAAGGGCTTTGGTCTTGCTTCATTTTTTATATGTTCCTTTTTTTTTATGGCTGGCGTAAACTGGCTTTTTACCAAAAGGGTATTTTCATTGACGAGAAACCTGCGCTATGTGATCGTCGGTCTTTTGTTCTTTTGCGTAGCACTCTCTTTTATTGCCAAAGGGAGCAGTTTTTCATGGGGCGGGGCGGTAGGCGATATGATTAGTGACTGGCTTGTAAGGTTTATGGGAAAGATCGGCACTGCGGCTTTGCTGTTTGTTGGCGGAATGGCATATTTTATCTGGCGCTTCAATCCTGTTTTCAAAGTGCCGGCACTGCCAGAACGCAGGAAGCAAATGCCTGTTGAAAGCAAACGCACTGCAGAAGAAGAAGGCCCCAGGCTCTTTATTGAGAAGAATGCGGGAAATGGCAAGGGGAGTCTAATGACAAGCGAAGGTGGAGTCATCGTCATTCCTCCCAAATCGGAACCGGAAAAAAATGAAGCACTGAATTTTACAGTATTTGAAAAAGAAATTCCGGAGCCGGAAGAGATAAAACCGAATATTCTCCCGAAATCTGAACCAAAAATATCCAAAGCTTCCGCGCTTGCATCTGGTCCTGCGCTTGAAATAAAAAATACCGTCACAACAGAAGAGATTCCAATAGCAGGGCAATCTGAGAAATTCAAACCTCCGATCCTTCCCGATTATGAACCGACATTGGACCTTCAGAATTACAAATATCCCTCTCTTGACCTACTTGAATCCCATGGAAGTGAGAAAATTATCCAAGATGCTGGAGAACTCGAAGCAAACAAAAACCAGATCATCAATACGCTGAAGAATTATGACATTGACATTCAGAAAATCAGTGCTACAGTTGGACCAACAGTGACTTTGTATGAAATTGTTCCCGAAGCCGGGGTTAGGATATCAAGGATAAAAAACCTGGAAGATGATATCGCATTAAATCTTTCCGCTTTGGGCATTCGCATCATCGCCCCGATACCCGGCAAGGGTACGATAGGCATTGAGGTCCCCAATGTGAAGAAAACGGTGGTAAGTATGCGCACCCTGCTGGCTTCTGAGAAATTTCAATTGAATTATTTTAATCTTCCCATCGCCATTGGCAAAAAAATTGACGGTGAAAATTTCATTGTGGACCTAACGGCCATGCCGCACCTGCTAATGGCAGGCGCAACCGGTCAGGGAAAATCTGTGGGATTGAATGCCATCCTTGTTTCCCTGTTGTATAAGAAGCATCCGTCGCAGTTAAAATTAGTTTTGGTGGATCCCAAGAAGGTTGAGCTAAGCCTGTATCGTTTGATTGAGAAACATTTTCTGGCAAAATTGCCGGGTGAAGAAGAAGCGATCATTACGGATACAAAAAAAGTGATACATACGCTCAATGCGCTTTGCATTGAAATGGACAACCGCTATGATCTCCTGAAAGAAGCTGGAGCCAGAAATATCAAAGAATACAACGACAAGTTTATTAAGCGAAAGCTGAATCCACAAAAAGGTCACCAGTACCTTCCATTCATTGTGCTTGTGATCGACGAGTTTGCGGACCTGATCATGACAGCAGGCAAGGAAGTGGAAATGCCCCTGGCCAGACTTGCACAATTGGCCCGCGCGGTGGGCATGCATCTGATCATTGCCACACAAAGGCCATCTGTAAATATCATCACGGGTACCATTAAGGCAAACTTTCCGGCCCGTATCGCGTTCAAGGTTTCCTCTAAGATTGATTCCCGGACCATCCTGGATACCGGCGGTGCAGAGCAATTAATCGGCAAGGGTGACATGCTCGTTTCCTATAACGGGGAAATTACCCGTCTTCAATGTGCATTTGTAGATACGCCAGAAGTAGAGGAAATCGTTGAATTTATCGGCAAACAGCAAGGTTATCCCATGGCCTTCCTTTTGCCTGAATATATCGATGAAAGAGAATCAGAAGGAAGGGACTTTGACTTGAATGACAGAGATCCACTTTTTGAGGAAGCGGCCCGTCTGATAGTTCAAAACCAGGTGGGGTCAACCTCTTTGATTCAGCGAAGAATGAAATTGGGATATAACAGGGCGGGCCGATTAATGGATCAATTGGAGTCTGCAGGTGTCGTGGGCCCAAGCCAGGGTTCCAAAGCCAGAGATGTGATCATTAAGTCAGAAATGGAACTTGACCAGTACCTGCAGAATATAGGCTGACCAGGCATTTTCAATTACCTGATCGGCCAATTCCTTAATCATTCCCCTATGGCTGTTTTTTGAATATATTTGCCCGCTGAAATTTTACAAATGGCCGATATGAAGAAAGTTTTTTTTGCCACATGCATACTTTTTGCTTGCCAGGCCTCAACAAATGCACAGAACAATAGCCTGGGCAGCAGTGATCCAGAGGCCAAGAAAATCCTCGACGCAGTCAGTGCCAAAATGAAGACCTATAAGGCAATACAGGCAACATTTACACTTAAAATTGAAGACTCTAAAGGAGCTTCCCAAGGGTCAAAATCAGGTACGGCCTATGTAAAAGGGAATAAATACCATGTGATTATCACAGGGCAGGAAATATTCTGCGACGGTAAAAACATCTGGACTTATGACAAATCTGCAAATGAAGTGACGATCACAAAATTTGATCCTGCTGCAAATGGCCTCACTCAAAAATTGTTCACCAATTTTTATGACAAGGATTTTCTATATAAGCTGAATGGCGGAAAGAAAATGGGAACTAAAACAGTTCAGGAAATTGAAATGACCCCGATTGACAAAACGAAGAATATTTTTAAGATTTATCTCTACATTGACAAAGCAACAAAAACGGTTTACAGCAGCAAGATGCTTGACAAGAGCGGCAATGTTTATACTTACACAGTGAATACGTTAAAAAACAACGCCACCATTGCAGATGCAAGCTTTGCCTTTGACAAAAGCAAATATCCCGGCGTAGAAGTAGTTGACCTGGGAGAATAATCTACAAAAAGGGGCTTATTTATTTCCCCATCTGAAAGTGCTTATGTTGAACCCAGCCAGGTCCAAAACCCTGTCAACCACAGTTGCGCCCACTTCCTCTATCGTTTTTGGATTGCTGTAAAAGGAAGGACTTGCGGGACAGATGATTCCGCCAGCCAGCGTAACCGCCTCCATATTTCGGATATGAATCAGGCTGTAGGGGGTATCCCTTAGAACACAAATCAATTTCCTTCTTTCTTTGAGAATGACATCTGCTGCCCTGGTAATCAGGTCAGAGGAAATACCATGAGCAATTCTTCCCAAACTACCCATGGAGCAGGGTATAATTATCATGGTATCATATTGGCCCGATCCGGAGGCAAAGGGGGCATCAAAATCCTGTTGGTTAAAATAACGAAATGGATAATTGACATACTGTTCTTCGCCTAATTCCGTTTTCCATACAGTTTTCGCATTCTCGGTCATGACAATGGATACTTCCTGCCACTGGTCTTTTATCCTGAGCAGTTTGTCCAGGACCTGCCTGGCATACAAAGAGCCACTTGCACCGGTAATCGCGACTACTATTTTTCGCATCATTATTGTCTAATTTTGAATTGAAACAAAAATACTATGCAAAAGCCTTTCCTGCTTTACTTATCTGTGCTCTGGATGATTCTTTCCTTTGCGCCCAAAGCCGAACCAGCTTTGGGAGAAGTGGAATGGATGAGCCTGGCGCAGGCGGAAGCCAATCTCCAGAAGGAGAAAAAACCTGTGCTTATAGATTTATATACAGACTGGTGCGGCTGGTGTAAAGTGATGGACAAGAAGACTTATGCAAATAAGAACGTGGCCGTTTATATAAAGGAAAAATTTTATGCAGTGAAAGTGGATGCCGAAACCAAAACAGCCATTTCCTGGAATGGAAGGACATTTCAGTTCAACAAAAATTACAAAACGAATGATTTTGCAGTCTGGCTTACTCAGGGCAGGCTGGAATTCCCTACTACAATCATTATTCCCACCGATGGCTCTAATCCGCAGGCCATACCCGGGTTTTTGGAGCCCAAAGATTTTGAATTGATCGTGAAATATTTCGGTGAAGGAGAATATGGGAAGACGCCTTTTGACCGATACGCTAAGAATTTCAAAGCAAGCTGGTAGAGGAGAATGATTGGTGTTCAAACATCTTTCGACAATTCGGGAAAGACGCGTGATCGAGAAGGGATAACCACAAAAGTCTCACATATAATTCAAAAAGATTAAATGTATAAAATACAGTTGATTTTAATCAATTTAATGCTTTTTAAGGCAAAAAAAGGTATGTTATGCAACCATTTTTCCAAAAGGATCATGCTATATTTGACTTTTCATAGGATAAGGTTTAATGGTTAATGGTATTTGATTAGTGCGGCCTCCCCTTAAAAGGAGGCTTTTTTTTTGAGTAGCTCCTACACTATTTTATTTGTTCCTGAATGTATAGCTCGTAATCGAAAGATTCCCAAAATCCACTTTTTCTTCTGGCAAGGATACCATGCCAGGAATGAAAAAAGAAGATGGATCGAGTTTCAAAAGCAATTGATTTTTCCTGCGACTCTTGGCATTGAGGATGACGTCGAAATGTTTGTCTTTATAAAGTCCGAGACAGAATACATTGATAAAATATTTTCCTTTTGGGACTGTTACTACAAGCGCATTATTAACGGGATGGCATACACGCTTAACGATACCTGCACCCGTACGATCATATCTGTCAATGATCAGGTAGACGCTATCGATGAGTTCATTTTTATTGGAGAAATTATCCAGCTGGATAATGATTGTGGCTGAATCCCTAAGTTCTGGCTGCGGGGCTGATTTGGCCAGGAACCCTGACAATAGGAGCAGGGGCAATATGATGCTTTTTAGACGCAAGTCTAAGGGTTTAGGATTTTGGATATTGGACTGAAATGACGCACCAGGGTTTAGACTGGCTCAGGCGGCATTTCTATAAGCAATAAACGGAAAGCCCCTGTTTTTATTTGGAAAACAGGGGCTTTTTTATAACAAAAATTGGTCTACACTTCGGCCATATCGGGGATGACTTCTACTTTATATTCCCCTGCATCCAGTTTTTTCTTGGTAGCGCTGAATGCCTCCAGGGTGCGGCTGATATCCTCATCCGTATGTACAGCTGTTGGAATCAAACGGTATATAATATTTCCTTTCGGAATAACAGGATATACTACGATAGAACAAAAAATGCCGTAGTTCTCCCGAAGGTCCATGACCATCGCTGTCGCTTCTGGAACATCTCCTTTCATATAAACCGGAGTCACTACAGAATCTGTTTTGCCTATGTCGAATCCTCTTTCTTTAAGTCCTGCCTGCAATTTCCTTGCATTGCTCCATAGTTTTTCTTTTAATTGGGGTTGTTCACGCAGCAATTGCAAGCGCTTCAAATTGCCGAGCACAAATGGCATGGGAAGGCTTTTTGCAAAAATTTGGCTACGGATATTGTAGCGGATATAATCTATGATTGTTTTCTCTCCGGAAACAAATGCACCAATGGATGCCATTGATTTTGCAAAGGTTGAAAAATACAAATCAATCTTGTCCTGTATTCCCTGTTCCTCTCCTGCGCCTGCGCCCCTTTTCCCAAGTGTGCCGAAACCATGTGCATCATCCACAAGCAGCCGAAAAGAATATTTATCCTTAAGGTTGGCAATTTCTTTTAGATGGCCCTGATCACCGGCCATTCCAAAAACACCCTCAGTGATTACCAGGATTCCACCTGCTTTTTGCTTTTCAATAAGAGCTGTAGCTCTTTGCAGCTGCTTTTCGAAGTCATCCATATCGTTATGTTTGTAGACATAACGATGACCGGGATGTAGCCTCAGTCCATCGATGATGCATGCATGGCATTCTGCATCATACACGACCACATCGTGACGGCCACACAAAACATCTATAATACTGACCATGCCCTGGTAGCCATAATTCAACAATGCAGTGTCTTCCTTCATTACAAATTCGGCCAATTCCTTTTCCAATTGCTCATGATAGTTGGTATTGCCGCTCATCATGCGGGCACCCATGGGCGTGGCAAGTCCATATTCTGCTGCAGCTTCTGCGTCTGCCTTTCTAACTTCAGGATGGTTGGCAAGTCCCAGATAATTATTGAGACTCCATACTATCATATCCTTGCCCCTGAAACGCATTCTGCTGCCAATTTCACCCTCCAGTTTTGGAAAAGCAAAATATCCGTGTGCTCGCTCACGATGCTGACCAATTGGCCCATAATGCTTAATCAATCTTTCAAAAATATCAGCCATAGTCTCAAATTTGGTTTTTGATTGCGCAAAAATAACGCATTTGACTCATTGGGACAAGGTTTTGGGGTTGATCGGTGGGTGGAGATCGATGGTCGATGGTCGATGGTCGCTGACCGATGACTGATGACCGTTGGTCGTTGACCGATGGTCGTTGGCCAGTAAGCGATAATTAAGGCCAATTCTTAGTTTCCTTGAACCGACCTGCCTTGGTTTTTTCGCTATTTGTATATCAAGAAATGAAAGGGCTGGCGGCGTGGAAAATAAATTCAATTGGAACTGCAACTATGAGTTTAAAATGAGAAAAACGAGTTTGGTCAATTTGAATCTATCATTCTATGAGTCTTTATCTGATCAACGATCTTCTGTCATCTGTCATCGGCAACGATCATCGACCATCGACCATCGACCATCCGTCATCGCCTCATGCATTCCTATTAAGGCAATTCAGATCATTAAATGCAGTTTCAAGTCTGGTGATAAAAGATTCCTGTGCCTTGCGCAACCAGGCGCGCGGATCATAGTATTTCTTATTGGGTTTGTCGGCACCACCCGGATTTCCCAGTTGACCCTGAAGGAATGCTTCATTCTTTTTGTAATAATGCAGCACGCCTTCCCAGAATGCCCATTGCAGATCGGTATCAATATTCATTTTGATCGCCCCATATCCAATGGCTTCACGGATCTGGTGCTGCGGCGATCCACTTCCGCCATGGAAGACAAAATAAACTGGTTTCACAGCCGTCTTAAATTCCTTCACAATATAATCCTGGCTATTCTTAAGGATAACGGGGCGCAGTTCCACGTTGCCCGGACTGTAAACGCCATGCACGTTTCCAAATGCAGCTGCAACACTAAAGAGGCTACCTACCTTGCTCAGTTCCTTATAAGCATAGGCGACATGTTGTGGCTGCGTATATAATTTATCATTTTCAATACCGCTATTGTCAACCCCATCTTCTTCACCACCAGTCACGCCCAATTCAATCTCAATGGCCATGCCTAAAGGCTGCATTCTCTTGAAAAATGTAACGGAGGTCTGGATATTTTCTTCAATGGGCTCTTCAGACAAGTCGAGCATGTGGGAACTAAACAAAGGCTGCTTTTTCTCTTTGTAAAATGCCTGCCCGGCATCGATTAGCCCGCTGATCCATGGCAACCATTTTTTTGCTGCATGATCTGTATGCAGGATGACGGGCACGCCATAGTATTTCGCCACATTGTGAATATGCAATGCGCCTGACACGGCACCTGAAATATTTGCCTGCAATTGGTCGTTTGGCATTCCCTTCCCGGCCATGAATTGGGCGCCCCCATTGGAAAATTGTATGATGACAGGAGAATTCACTTTTGCCGCTGTCTCCAGGGTGGCATTGATATTGTCCGTACCGATAACATTTACCGCTGGTAAAGCGAATTCATTTGCTTTTGCATCTTTATACAGCGCTTCAAGTTCATCTCCGAATAGTACGCCGGGTTTATATTTACTCATGTTGAAAAGCTTTTTAGCTTGGTTAAACAAAATAAGCGGCAAAGATACGATTTTTCAGAAAGGAGCCCCCTTTCTCTTCCGCGCTTGCCGGGACTACAAATCCTGCTTTAATCATTGACATCACCCAGATTCTTTTTGATCAGGTAGAGATTTTTTTGAAGAGTTTGTTTCAATTGCCGCTTGACAACCTGACCCATTGAAAAGCATTTAAAGAAAACGGGTGCATTGAAATGTGCTGCCAGTTCGGAGCGAAGCTGATTTAATTTTTCAGGGTTCGAAATCTCGTCCTTCGACATGATATTGAGCAATTCCATCAGGCGGAACCTGGAAGATGCCACACGAAAGGCCATCATGGTTCTTTCTTCGGTCTGGTATTGGTCAATGGAATCTTTATTGAGGTATTGTTTGCACAATTCGACCAGGGCCAGATTCTCCTTAAAAAACTGGGGAAGGTATAGATTCTTTCTTCCTTCATATGATTGCTGATCGAAATCTATAGCGCGGATTCGGTATTGGAAATCTTCGATGTCGGGCGTAATATCGACGACGAAATTATAGGAGCGCATGTCGCCAAGCAATCTGACAAAACATCGTTCATTAAATTTTACAAATTCTTTTGCAAAGCGGATTTTATTGGTTAGAGGGTCATTCAGGTAATTGCTGACAAACAAATCGCCGGGAATGCCAGGGATATGTTCTTCCACAAGGGTATTCAAGTGCGTCAGGAAAGTAATCCGGTTGGGAGAAAGCAAGTGCTCCAACTCCAGGCCATAAATGCGCGATGAGTCCGCCTGCTTCACATAATAGTGATCGTAATTATCATTGAACTTGTTGACGATCCGGATGCGAAAGGGATTTGAATTTGCGAAACTGCAGAAATCAATTCTTGCCACATCCAGGTGTTTACTGAAACTCATGTCGCCCTCCGTTTTAAGAATGGCGTATATTTTCACAAGACCTTCCCGAATAAATTCCCAATGTCGCATATCATAGGATGCCGTTTCCCAAAGGGTATCATTGCCATTCTTATCTTTCAGGGGTACCGAATACATGATATGCATCAGGTCTTTGTATGATACAGGAAGTTTCACTTCCCTGCCGTGGTTTTTCAGATAAGTCCGAAGCGGCTCAATGACCGGAAATATAGGTTTCTTTTTAGAAGGTTTATCTGGTTCACTTGTTTGTGCGGAATTTATTACATTAAAAAAACTCATGCCCGATCCTGCCTTTTATTTGGCTAAATGTAGTCGATTATTGTCTTATTTTTTCTAAGAGAGTTCTGAAATAAGCCGGTGCAAGCTTCATCCGACTTCCGTACCAGCTAAACATCTCTCCATCGACAAGCAGGATACGCGTATCGGGCAATTTGTCCGCAATAGGTGCGATATGATCTTCGCGGAAGGGAAATGGTTCTGAAGATAGCATGAGGACCTGGCATTTCTTTGCGCTGAGTTCATCAAGACTCGTCTCGGGATACCGTCGGTTTGTCTGCAAAAAGATTTTTCAATCCGCAGGCATTCAACATGGCATGGATGAAACATGTCATTCCCTGCAGCCATATAAGGATTTCTCCAGATCATGTATGCAGTGGAGATTTCCAGCCTGGCAATTTCTTTCCGAAGATCAGATCTTTCCAGCATCAAAAATCCTTCATTGATTTCCTGAACGATCTGAATGGCTTCCTGCATTCTGCCGGTAATCATTCCGATCCCGCGAATCATTTCAAAGGCAGTAAATAGGTCGCTGACATCACTTACCCAGACATTGTACCTCCTGGCCAGGATTTCAATATCTTCTTTTCTGTTCTCCTCCTTATTGGCTATGATCAGGTCAGGGGCGATTTCATCAATGATTTCATAGCGCAGGTGCTTGGTGCCGCCTACTTTCGTCTTTTTGCCAAACCAATCCTCTGGGTGAATGCAAAATTTAGTTATTCCATGGATTTCTTCCCTGAGTCCGAACTCGTACAACAGTTCTGTTTGTGATGGCACCAGGGAAATAATTCTTTGAGGCCATTCCGGGCAATTGACAATCCTGCCCAACTGGTCTTTAGCCATCATCATTCCATGGGTTTGATGCAAATTAGTAAGTAATCAGGGAAATAATTCGGGAAGCTCACTGTCGAGGCCTCCTGCTAAATTGTTGAACCTGGTGGTTATTTAGCAGGAGGGTACAGGAGATTAATGCAGTTGGTTTCTAACGATATTGGATACTGCAAATCTGGTTTTTCGGACTTTGGATTTTAATCAAATGGTTTCTCGGATCTGGATCGGTCTTTCTGGACTTTGAATTCTGAATCAGATGGTTTTTCGGATTTGATTTAATCGAATGGTTTCTCGGACTTGGTCTTTCTGGACTTTGGATTCTAATCGAATGGTTTCTCTGATCTGGATATGGTCTTGCAAAAGGTATTGGAAAAAGAAGAAGTTGACTGATACCGGATTTGAACGGAATTTCTTAGTTATTGGATTAGGATAGGTGGTTCTTTTTGGATACTGGATGATTGAATAATCAATCAACTTCTGAATCAAAAATACTTTTAACAGAAGCTTTACACAATAGAGATTATGCCTTATTTTTCAGATGCATCAATTACCCTCCAGTTCGTAGATATACCAAAGCAGGAATGGAAGAATTACAAGCGTGGATTTACAGCTTTTTAAGACCTCTATAATAATTTAATTACCAAGCGATTGTATGACATCATATTTTGTGACAATATGGAAACTTCCGCTATCATCCTTGGCCAAAACAGCACCATTTTCTCTCGTAATTAGCGAGCTGATCCTTTCTACCGGCGTATCAAATGCCACGACGGGATAGAGTGGCTCCAATACATCAGAAATCTTCTTATGTCTTAATATCCTGTCCATTTCCTAACATCTTTGCGAAGAGGCCGCTCTCACTGATGGCACCAATCATTTCACCATTTTGCATCACAGGAATATTTTCGATATGATATTGTTGCATCAGGTCCACTGCATCTCCAACAGTTTTCTCCGTTTCAATGGTAACCAGCTTTTTCATTCCCCGCCCGCTGACAATGTCTCGAAAGGTTTTAACGTCAAGAAAGCCTCTTTCCATCATCCACTGATCATTATAAATTTTTCCAACATACCTGCTGCCATGATCATGAAAAATGCAAACGACGAGGTCATCCTTTTTCAATTTGGATTTTAGTTGCATCAACCCCTGTAAACAGCTTCCGGCACTATAGCCACAGAATAATCCTTCTTCCTTTGCCAGTCTTCTTGCCATGATGGCTCCATCCTTATCAGTCACCTGTTCAAAATAATCGATGACATTCATGTCATAATTCTCAGGAACAAAATCTTCACCAAATCCTTCCGAGATATAAGGATGCACTTCAGACATGTCAACCTTCCCCGTCCGGAAAAATTTCGTCAGCAGGGAACCAAATACATCAATGGCCCAAACCTGGATGGTCGGATTTTTTTCTTTCAGATACATCGCAGTTCCAGTAACCGTTCCGCCTGTGCCTGCCGTGCAAACCAGGTGTGTAATCTTTCCATCCGTCTGTTTCCAGATCTCCGGACCAGTTGTTTCATAATGGGCCAGCCGGTTGGCCAGGTTATCATATTGGTTGCAGTGAAATGAATTGGGAATTTCTTTTGCCAGCCTGCGCGCAACAGAATAATAACTGCGCGGATCATCCGGTTCCACATTGGTCGGGCAAACGATGACTTCTGCACCAACCGCTTTCAGAATATCCATTTTCTCTTTGGATTGCTTATCCGTCGTAGTAAAAATGCATTTATATCCTTTTACGCAGGCTACAAGGGCAAGACCCATGCCCGTATTTCCGCTGGTACATTCAATGATCGTACCTCCGGGTTTTAGCTGGCCTTGTTTTTCGGCCACTTCGATCATTTTCACTGCCATCCTGTCCTTGATCGAATTTCCAGGATTGAAATAATCCACTTTTGCCAATACAGTTGCAGGCAGGTCCTTGGTAATTTTATTCAGTTTGATCAGGGGAGTATTCCCAATCGTTTCGAGAATATTGTTTTTGATATCCATGGCTTCTAATTCAAGCCAAAGTTACAAGATTATCGATGATGGATGATCGATGGTCGTTGGCCGAAGGGGGTTGACAGATGACAGTTGGCAGTTGACAGGAAGGCGTTCCGCATTCTGCGTTCAGCGTTCCGCGACAAAAAGCCTCTCCATCTTTCGTTGTCGAAGGAGGAGAGGCATACCGGACCTGATGATCATCTATCATCAAGCATCTTTTGCTGGAAGGTCTTGGAATCGATTAGATCTGTTGCTGTTTTGCCTTTTCTTTCTTCCCTTGGAGGTACATATCAAAGAGGATCAGGCCCAACACTACATTGATCATCATAAAAATATTGGTGTAGGTGGAGCTCATGAATTTGCTCCAGTCATATTTTGGAAGCTTATTAAGTTCATCCTGGATGGGGGAGCTGCCTGTGCTCGGGGCAGACCAGTTCACCTGCGAAAATCCATATACGAGAAAACCCGTGATCATGACCAGGAAGAAAATGCCGATGCCCCAGATGATCCGCTTGTTGATATAGGACTTCGTTGCAGGAGCGACCTGATAGCGGGCAATTTCATCCATAACATTCCTGGTGAACCGCATGGAAGGCATTTCCAGCTCCGAACTGGTCATTAATTGATGCACCTCCAGCAATTCCTTATATTTTCTGCGCCATTCTAAATTGGCTTCAATCAATTTTTCGATTGCCGTTTTTTCCTCCGGATTGCTCAGGCCATCGATATATTCCCATAGTCTTGCTTCAATAAGTTCCTGCTCTTTCATAGATTCCTGATTTATTGTTTGAAGATGGGTCTTACAAAGTTCCGACCATTTTCTGAAATTGTCCGTTTCTTCATTATTCACCTTGTAATTCACGTACTTCATGACTGAAATATTTTTCCATTTTTTCTTTTAATTTCTGTCTTGCCCGGTGAAGCTTGACCTTGACGGTATTGGCTTCTATACCCAGGACAGCACTAATTTCTTCGAGCGACTGTTCTCCCTTGTAAAAAAGAGTGATGATTTGGGCATCATCCCTTCCCAGCATCTGGATCGCCTCATTAACCATGGCCTGCCTTGATTTTTTCTCGACCAGATTCGCGCTAAATGCCGATTCATGGTTTTCCAGTTGGACCATGGTCCGCTCATTGTCCATCGATATCGTATCCAATTTCTTTTTTCTCAGGAAAGTGATGCAGCTTGTCCTGACAATGGTATACAACCAGGTGCTGAATTTAGCCTCACCCCTGAAATCGGCCAACGAGCGATATGCTTTTACAAAGATGTCCTGCGAGATCTCTTCCGCGTCTTCCCTGCTAGCAGTGAAGCGCAGCACCAGGGTAAAAACATAGTTCTGATAACGTTCCACCAGGGCTGCAAATAGGTTTTGATCACCTTTTAGCACCCTGCTTATGATATCAGTATCTGTCAGTCCGGTATACATGACCAATCTATGACTACGGGCGGAAGATTCCGGTTACAGGAAGATACATTTTATATTATATACTTAAAATGCAGGATGGAAGTAGGCGGCAAGCAAGAAAAACGTTGCCAGTTGTAACCTGGCCGAACCTGGCTTAGTCATAGTTTGCAGGACGATGATTTGGTTCGAATTTTAGAAGGCTTGTAACCCGGATCGAAATCATGCAGTCTTATAGAAACGATCAATCTTAAAAACAATTAAAACAATAGTTATGCACGGCGGTGAAATGTTAATTCCGATTTTAGTTCCCCTAGGCGCATTTGCCATGATCTTTGGGATCGCTTATATGAAAAGCAGAGAAAACCTGGCTATGATTGAAAAAGGTCAAAACCCTAAAGTGGATCGGCCAGCTCCATATAAAAATTTGAAATGGGGCCTCCTGCTGATCGGCGCCGGCCTCGGTCTCTTCCTGGCTTATTTGCTCGACCGATTCTTTATAAAAGGTTATGACAACGAAGCCATCTATTTTTCTCTGATTGGTATCGGAGGCGGACTCGGTATGGTGGGTTCTTACAGGATTGAAAAGAAAGAGCTTCTCGATAAATCGAATCAGAGTTAATTATTGAGTATACAAATCTAAAAACATCTCCTCAGGGGATGTTTTTGTTCATGAGTATACATGATCTTTCACTGTAATCATATGGCAAGAACCTCATGCCCTCCTCTGGCGCAAGCGTGTCTGACGGTTAGTTGACGTAAGTTTGAGGTGGATGCAAGTCAGTCAGACCGGCTTGTGCCTCTAAAATATCTAACAACTTTACATGAGGGATGTTAAATAAATCAAAGTGCAAAAATCTAGTATTTCTATTTTTTGGCTTTTAGTTTTCCTGATATCTTGCAACTGCTCATGGGCGCAACAAAGGAGCATGTGGAATGCTGAAATATTCATAAGTTTTGGTTCAGGCTATAAATCTGACACTGTTAGTTTTTATGTTAACAACCATTTGGTACTGAATAAGGAAGTTCTATCCTCAGAAGAAGAAAATAACGACAATACCAATTCGTATTTGAGAATTCGAGGAGATTCTTTATCTTATTTTGAAGACAGAAAACTGAAATTCACTATTCTCGTGAAAACTATTTTTGAGGACAAAGTAATTATTGCGCCAATCATTAACAATTTGCCATATTCCTTTACAATGTATTTCAAGAATGGGAAGTACCTTATGATAAATAAGCATTTGCATTATTACAATGTTTATTTTAATCAATACAAGAAGAAACCTGAATTGTATTGAGCAGACTTGCTATATCGAAACCTACTTTTGAAGCATTAATTTCGGATTTCTAGCCTGGATGGAAAACCCTTCATTCTGCTTTAATCAAATGTTGCGGTAGTGAGCAATGAAGAAAAAGTTTTGGTTTAGCCTACCGTGTAACATCGTCTTTTGGTACCGACCGACCATCATTTGTTAGAAAAAAGTCTTCCAGTCTTTTGAACACAATCTTCATGCCAGCAGTTCGTTGTGATGTTTGTGCTATTTATTGATTTCCCGCAGGGCGCGGTTTACTACAATATCTTCCCGGTTGGTTACCTGGTAATATCCATTAGATCTCCATATCAATCGCGCAAGAAGTGCTTTCATCCGGTTTTGAAGAATGAATTTATCTTTTGGAGGAGTAGTGCGAATATCTATGCTGTCTTTTTCGGCATAGCCCACCATAGATCTCCACAGATTTTCTTCTTCCCGAAAACCATTTGCAAATGCCTGCGGATCCCTGAATTTCTTAAGATCAGCCATATGGTGGATATAATAGGTATAGATGAAATTGTTCATTGTTCCATTAATATAAAGTGAGGTAACACTTTTCGGCAGAGAACTGGTATCCATGGCCACAAAAATATCAGGCGTGATGCCACCTCCTCCATACACTTTCTTTCCATTCAACGTCTGGAAAACAGGTCCTGCATGGATTGTAGATGTGTCCCCGTGTATCACTTCTCCGTCGTGAAAACGTTGCATCACTTCCTCATTATAGGCATCCCGGCCTTTGTTATATGGCTTCTGTATGCTTCGGCCGAGTGGGGTATAATATCGTGCGATGGTCAGCCTGAGTTCACTGCCATCAGTTAATTGAAATGGTTCCTGCACAAGGCCTTTTCCAAAAGTTCGTCTACCTATGATCGTTGCCCGGTCCCAGTCTTGAAGGGCACCGGTTAGGATTTCGCTTGCAGAGGCCGTGCCTTCATCCACTATGAGGATAAGTTTGCCATCTTCAAAAGTTCCTTGCTTTTGGGCCTTGTATTCCTTTCTCGGACTGTTAAGCCCCATGGTATAAACAATCAGCTTGCCATTGTCGAGGAATTCGTCGGCCATTTCGACGGCTTCATCCACAATACCCCCTCCATTGCCCCGAAGATCCAGGATGAGTTTGTTCATGTTTTCCCCTTTCAATTTCTCCATGGCTTGCATGAATTCTGCATAAGTCGTCCTCGAAAACTTATTTATTCTGATATATCCCGTTTGCTTGTCGATCATGTAGTCGGCATCAAGCGCAGGAAGGGGGATGGCTCCGCGGTGAATACTAAAATCCTTTTGAGCTCCATCTCGGAGCATACGAATGGTCACTTCGCTGGCACCGGGTCCGCGAAGGAGCTTCTTTATTTTTTCCGAATTGATTCCATTTCCGGCGACAAGAGAATCATTGACCCTGAGAAATTTATCTCCTACCTGCAGTCCGCCCTTGTCGCTTGGTCCTTCAGGCAGCACATAGGTTACATTGACGGTATCATCGAGAATCAGGAATTCGATCCCGATGCCTTCAAAATTTCCGCGCAGGTCCTCATTCATCTCTTCCCGGTCAGTGGCAGGAATAAAATAAGAATGGGGGTCCAATTGCGAGAGGATTCCGTGAATGGCTTCCTCACCCATGGAATCTGTGCTGACAGAATCGACATATTTCATCTTTACCAGATCCATCACTTCCTGGACCCGATTCAGCTTGCGCGTTTTCAGAAAGCCCCGGGTATTGGTGTTTTCATAGAGGCGATAACCTATCAGCATCCCCAGAATAACAAAGATGGAAAAGAGCAGGGGAGTCCAGACTTTAAGTTTTTTCATTTCTAAAGACCATTTCGTTCAGGAAGCTTGCAAATTAAGTAAAATGCATCCAAACAGGCAGACCGTTCAAAGAGATTTCCCATTATTTTTAAAATACGAATTTTAACTTCGTTCAAATGAACAGGTGAGCATACCTTATTCTAAAATGAAATGAATATTTTAATTGCGGACAGCGGATCTACAAAATGTGATTGGTGCCTGATTTCAGGCGGCAGAAAAAAAATTGTCGAGACGACTGGGATCAGCCCTTATTTCTTAAATAGAGAACAGATAGAATCTGTGCTTCAAAAAGAATTGCTTCCGCTCATTCGTAAAAATGCACCTGAAAGAATTTATTATTATGGCACGGGATGCGCGAGTGCAGTCAATAAAAAAATGGTAGAAAAGGCTTTGAAGAATGTTTTCCCCGATGCTACAGTTCATGTTACTCATGATTTGATGGGTGTTGCACGGGCATCGTGCAAGGATACGAAAGGCATAGCCTGCATTCTGGGAACAGGGAGCAACGCATGCTATTTCGACGGAAGGAAAATCATCAAGAACAGTCCGGGGCTGGGATATGCATTGGGCGATGAAGGGAGTGGAGCATATCTCGGAAAAAAGGTCCTGCAGTATTATTTGTACAATACTTTTGATGGGGAACTCAGATATAGATTTGATGCGAAATACACGACGACTCAGTCGGAAATCCTTGAGAATGTCTACAAAAAGCCATTGCCAAACCGGTATCTGGCTTCTTTTGCCATCTTTCTTGCGGAGAACAGAGGGCATTATATGGTAGAAAACATCATTGAAGACGGGTTAAATGATTTTTTCTTTACCCATCTATGTAAGTTTAACGAAAGTTGGAAATATCCTATTCATTTTGTGGGAAGCATTGCTTATGGTTTTGGGGATGTCTTGAAAGACCTTTGCAGAACGTATGAATTCGAATTGGGTACCATTTTACAAAGGCCAATGGATGGTCTAATTGAATTCCATAGCAAAAATCAGGATCTATGAGTTTTGAAAAGATTACGGAATCGCAGGGACATTATCATCATTTGGAAAAGATGACCGTTATGGAGATCCTGACTTTCATAAACCAGGAAGACAAGGGCGTCCCGGATGCGGTTGAGAAGGCTATTCCCCAAATAGAAAAACTGGTTAGTTTTATTGTTGATAAAATGATATCCGGAGGGCGGCTGTTTTATATCGGAGCCGGAACCAGTGGCAGGTTGGGGATCCTGGATGCGAGTGAAATCCCTCCAACCTACGGGATGCCCTATGGACTGATCGTGGGCCTCATTGCAGGTGGCGAGGAAGCCATTCGAAAGCCGATTGAAAATGCCGAAGACAACAGGCAGCAGGGATGGCTCGACCTGGAAGAATATGAAGCATGCGATAAGGATGTTGTGATCGGCATTGCAGCCAGTGGCACTACGCCCTATGTGCTGGGTGCGCTCGAGGAGTGTGCAAAAAGAGGCATCATAACGGGTTGCCTTACCTGCAATCCTGGATCCCCGCTCTCCAAGATTGCTGTCTATCCCATCGAAGTAGTTGTAGGGCCCGAATTTGTAACGGGAAGTACGAGAATGAAAAGTGGTACAGCACAAAAACTGGTCCTCAACATGATTTCGACAACCTTGATGATCCAGATTGGAAGGGTTCAGGATAACCGCATGGTCAATATGGCTCTGACGAATAGCAAGTTGATTGACCGGGGCACCCGTATGCTGATGACGGAAACGGGCCTGGAAGATTATGTGAAGGCCAGGGAATTATTGTTGAAATTTGGTAGTGTTAAAAAGGCCGCGGATTCTTTCTCAAATAGATAATATTTTTGGATTAGGATTGTAGAGGAATGTAAATTGTATTGCGGAATTCATCCTGATCTCAAGAAGGCACTTTATCCAGAATGAAAAAAAAAGAAGGAATGCGGATCACTGGATGCCATTTTAACCTATGTAGATGCACGATATTGAACCTTTTTATAATTGGCGCCACATTTATGTGAGCGAAGAAGATGAGCGTTCACCTTTTTTTGGACGTACTTATTCCGAATTTGAATTTACCCACACGATTTATAACTATTATATTCATCCGCAATGGGATGAATTTGATTCCCGCACACTTTACCTGAAGGTCTTGATGGCAGATTATGAGGAGCACTATGTTATCATTGAGCTGATAGGCGAATGGAATGATGCGATTGAAAATGATATCATGAACCTCAAAAGGGAAGTCGCAGATAAATTCATGATCCAGGGGATCACAAAATTTATCCTGATCGCAGAAAATGTCCTCAACTTTCATAGCAGCGATAAAGAATATTATGAAGAATGGTTTGATGAAGTCACAGACGAAAATGGCTGGATCGTCTGCCTGAATATGCCCGAGCAGACGCAGTATGATTTCAAGCAAGCCCGGTTAAACCGATTTATTGAATTAATCAGCCTGGATGATTGGAGAATATACAAACCCTTTCACCTCTTCAAGAAGATTGACCAACAGATGCAGAATCGGCTGAAAGTCTGACCTGCTAAGGGTTTTGGCTCAAAAAAAGGAGTTTGGATCCTGTATTTTGCCCAAAAAATAATTTTCTAATTCCCTGGAAGTCTTTATTTTTGAAGTCTATCATGATCACAAGCAAGGCATACCGTTATTTTTACTTCTATTTTTATTTCTACTTTAAGAGTGGACCGGGAATGCTTTTGTTAAGTTATAAATGAATAATCTGACAATAAGAATCCCGGCCAAGCGCCGGGTTTTTTTTTGCCCGGCGGACGGGGTCGATAATAAGTATAGAGATGAATAAAAAAGACAAAGCCACAGCATTGGAACAATTATCCGAAACGCCAACAGGTGCCGGAATCTCTGTATCTATTCAGGGATATGAAGGCAGCTTCCATCAGGTGGCAGCCCAGCAGTTTTTTGGGAAGCAGGTCCAGGTAATTCCCTGCGCTACTTTCCGCGAAGTCATAAAGATTGCGTTGGACAGAAAGCTCAGCCATGGAGGTATGATGGCCATTGAAAATTCCATTGCGGGAAGTATTCTTCCAAATTATAATCTGCTGCAGAAGAGCAATCTCAAAGTAGTTGGAGAAATTTACCTTCAGATAAAACAAAATCTGCTTGTCAATCCCGGTGTTCGCCTGGAAGATATTCGCGAAGTCCATTCACATCCTATGGCCATCCAACAATGTCTGGAATGGCTCGACAAATACGATTGGAAATTGATTGAAACCGAAGACACCGCCCTCAGCGCCAAACTCCTCCACCAGCACCATCATAAGCATGCTGCTGCGATTGCAAGCAAACTCGCGGCAGAATTATACCATCTCCATATGATCGCCCCCAATATCCACACCATGAAAAACAATTATACTCGCTTCCTGGTCCTACAACGGGAAGACATGGCGATGGCAATCGATGGCAGCGATAAAGCTTCTGTTAATTTTCATACGGATCATTCAAGGGGCAGTCTCGCAAGGGTGCTGACAAGGATTGCTGAAGGAGGGATTAATTTGAGCAAACTACAGTCTTTTCCTATTCCGGGTTCTGACTGGCAATATTCATTTCATGCAGATATGGAATTTGACACAATGGAGCAATTCAATCAGGTGATCGAAGAGATTAAGCCTATTACAGCTGCACTGAAGATCTACGGAGTGTATAAAAAAGGAAGAGTTGTCTGATTATTCGTGAGACTTGTTTTTTGCAAACGAAGTACAGCAAAAAACTTAGTCGAACAATCCCGCCGAAGGCGGAAGGCCCGCTCGCAGACTCTGCAAGCAGGCTTGCTCTGAGGTATCATACTTGTGATATTAGAAAACCAGGAAGCGCTAAAATATTATGCAAACATCAAAAAGACTTGAAGGTATTGGCGAGTACTATTTTTCCCAGAAGCTGCGGGAGATTGATGGATTGAACAAAGAGGGAAAAAACATCATCAATCTGGGCATTGGCAGTCCCGATTTGCCTCCACATCCGGATGTGATCGAGACATTGCAAAAGGAAAGTCAAAAGCCCAATGTACATGGATACCAGAATTACAAAGGTTCGCCTGTATTGCGCCAGGCTATTGCGCGATGGTATGAGAAATGGTATGGTGTATCCCTCAACCCCGACGCCGAAATATTGCCTTTGATCGGATCTAAAGAAGGGATCATGCATATTTGCATGACCTATCTGGATGATGGAGACACGGTGTTGGTACCTAATCCAGGATACCCTACCTATCGGAGCGCGGGAAGGCTGGCTGGCGGAAAAGTGTTGGAATATCATTTAAGTGAAGACAATGGCTGGTTGCCGGATTTTCAGGAATTGGAAGAACTCATTCCAAATCAACCGACGGCCGGAAAACAGAAAGCTTTGCTGTTTGTGAACTATCCACATATGCCGACTGGCAAAATGCCTGACAAAGTTTTTTTTGAACAGCTTGTGGATTTTGCGCGCCAACAACAGCTCCTGATCATTCACGACAATCCATACAGCTTCATTTTAAATGAAACGCCTATGAGTTTATTGTCAGTACCCGGCGCGATTGACTTCGTGATCGAATTGAATTCACTCAGCAAGTCACAAAATATGGCTGGCTGGCGGGTAGGCATGCTCGTGGGAGCGAAGGAGAGAATTGATGAAGTATTGCGTTTCAAGAGCAATATGGACAGCGGCATGTTTCTGCCTGTTCAATTGGCTGCTGCAAAAGCGTTGGATTTGCCAGCAAGCTGGTATCATGACTTGAATGAAGCATATCGGAAAAGAAGGGCGAAGACATTTGAGCTTTTGGATTTGCTGGGTTGTGAATACCACGAGGGCCAGGTCGGCCTCTTTGTCTGGGCAAAGGTTCCCGCAACAGCCAAATCAGGATATGAGCTGAGTGACCAGATTTTGTACGGTGCAAATGTATTTATCACACCCGGAGGAATATTTGGAGATGAAGGGGATGCGTATATCAGGATCAGTTTATGCTGCACAGAAGAAAAACTTTTGGAAAGCATCGAAAGGATTAAAAAATATTCTCCAGAAAAAAAACCATCGCATGTTTGATACAATGACCATTGTAGGAGTTGGTTTGATCAGTGGATCTTTTAGCCTGGCTTTAAGGGATAAAGGCCTGGTAAAGCATGTGATCGGAATAAGCAGGACAGAATCCAGCATTAAAAAAGCGCTTGAACTCGGGCTGATCGATGAGTCGCTGCCCCTGGAAGAAGCAGTGGCGAAATCTGATTTGATCTATGTGGCGATTCCGGTAGATGCCACCATACCCATGATGCGACGGATCATGGACCTGGTCAATGAAAAACAAATTGTGGCAGATGCGGGGTCAACAAAATATGCACTCTGTTCGGCTTTGGCGGATCACCCCATGCGCCGGAGATTTGTTGCCACACATCCGATGTGGGGTACTGAATACAGTGGTCCGGAATCGGCGGTGAAAGAATCATTTTCCGGTCGCACTTGTGTGATTTGTGAGCAGGAAAAAAGCGATCCTGATGCTGTGGAGAAGATCGAAGAGACATATCGGCGGCTGGGCATGAGTATTGTGCATATGGATTCTTACAACCACGATATACATGCGGCCTATGTAAGCCATATTTCACATATCACTTCATTTGCGCTCGCCAATACCGTTTTGGAAAAAGAAAAAGAAGGAGATGCGATTTTTGAACTGGCCGGCGGAGGATTTGAAAGCACGGTAAGGTTGGCTAAAAGCAGTCCGGCCATGTGGGCCCCGATTTTCATGCAAAATCGCGAAAATGTGTTGGATGTTTTGAATGAACATATATCGCAGCTTAGAAAATTCAAGAGCTGTCTGGAAAAGGAAAACTATGCCTATTTGGAAGAGCTCATGATAAATGCCAATAAGATTAGTAAGATTATTAAGTAGGCTGATGGTTGATTAGGTTGAATTGGTTGAAGGGTTGATTAGTTGATTGGTTGAAAGGAAGCCACTGTAGAGCCGAAGGCTCGGGCCAATTCATAGCAACGGATTTCAATCCGTTGCGACAATGACAATCGTTGCGAGGTTGAATGGTTGATTGGTTGAAGGGTTGATTCGTTGAATGGTTGAAAGGAACCTATTGCAGAGCCGAAGGCTCGAGCCAAATCACAGCAACGGATTTCAATCCGTTGCGACAATGACAATGGTTGATTGGTTGAAGGGTTGATAGGTTGAAGGGTTGATAGGTTGAAGGGTTGAATGGTTGATTCGTTGATTGGTTGATTGGTTGAAAGGTCCAAGAAATAGGAAACAAGGATCAAGTGTAGAAGATGGGCACTCCTTCTTCGCGAGGAGAAGGAGCCAGTGGATGAGGCGGGAGGGTTGAAGGGCTTGACCCTGTGGCACTTGTTTCATAGTAAGGTCAGCGGGAAAATCGTACCTTTGCGGCAAATTTTAAATAGATATGACGATGACATTTGAAGGGTTAGGATTGGAAGCCAGGTTGGTACAGGCCACGGATGCGTTGGGCTATAAAGAACCCACGCCCATCCAGGGGCAGGCTATACCGGTCCTGCTCAGCGGAACGAAGGACCTTGTAGGTCTTGCACAAACAGGCACCGGCAAAACAGCGGCATTCGGATTGCCCCTGCTGCAATTGGTCAATGTGAATGATAAATATCCCCAGGCGCTTATAGTTTGTCCTACCCGGGAGCTTTGTCTCCAAATCGTCAGTGAAATTGAACTCTTTAAGAAATTCATTCCCGGCATGCATGTCATTGCTGTATATGGGGGTGCCTCGATAGGTGCGCAGATCAGGGATTTGAAGCGGGGAATACAGATCGTGGTAGCAACGCCTGGCAGGCTGATTGACCTGATTGAACGCAAGGCCATTCAACTGGATCAGATCAAATATGTGGTCCTGGATGAAGCGGATGAAATGCTGAATATGGGTTTCCAGGATGATATTGAATTTATTTTGCAGAATACACCTAAACGAGAATCGACCTGGCTGTTCAGTGCCACCATGCCTGCTGAGATTAAGCGGGTGAGCCGTAAATACATGAAGAACCCTTTTGAAATTACTGTTGGAAAAGTCAATACGGGAAATAAGAATATTGATCACCAGTATTTTGTTACAGCTGCTCATCACCGTTATGATGCATTGAAGCGGATTGTTGATTTCAATCCGGGCATCTATGGAATTATTTTTACACGGACTAAGGCAGATGCACAGCAAATTGCAGAGAGAATGACCCGGGAGGGCTATGATATTGATGCCCTTCATGGAGACCTGACCCAGCAGCAAAGAGACAAAGTGATGGGTGAATTCAGGGAGAAGACCCTTCAATTGCTTATTGCAACCGATGTAGCAGCAAGAGGGATCGATGTACAGGGCATTACGCATGTTATAAATTATGAATTGCCCGATGATGTGGAAATATACACTCACAGAAGCGGCAGGACAGGACGGGCCGGCCTTACCGGACTCTGCCTTTCGATTGTGCATAGCCGGGAGATTGGGAAATTGAAACAAATTGAAAGAATGGTGCAGGCACCCTTTCACAAACTGGAAATTCCGAGCGGCAAAGATGTATGCCGGAAACAGTTCTTCTATTTTATGGACAAACTCCTGCAGGCGGACATCAGCCATGGAGATTATGAATCCTATGTCCCGATGCTGGCGGAAAAATTTGCCGCAGTGGACAAGGAAGAGGTATTGAAGCGTGTCGCCGCCATGGAATTTAACCGCTTCCTGAAATCCTATGAAAATGCCGAAGACCTTAACCTTAGGGAAAGGATCCGGGTGGATTGGGATCGGAGAGATGATCGGAGCAGGCCCGAGGCAGGTCGGCGAAGGGAGCCAAGAGAGCGCTCGGATTTTCGTGAATCCAGGCCCCGGGAATTTAATGGCAATGACGACTACATGAAATTGTTCGTTAACCTAGGTACCAAAGACGGTTTCTATAAAGCCAGTTTCTTGCAATTTATTTTGGACATGAGCGATCTGAGAAAAGAGGTGCTTGGGAAGATCGACATGAAAGAAATGAATAGCTGGATCGAAATTGACAGAAAGTCGGCCTCACAGATGATCCGGGCGATAGACGGCAAAAATTACAAGGGGAGGAGGATCAGGATGAATGATGCCAATAGCAGATAAGGAATATGAACAGAAGTCACCGCTCCGTACGATTCCAAATATTGAAGTGAGGGATCCCGTATTGACCGGGACAGGCACAAGAATGTTGAGCAGGGCTCAAAAATTCGAAAAAAAACAAAATACAGTATTTAATATAAACATGATTTTATATGGAAGCAACTCAATTGGCCGTAAGCAAAGAATTGGTACAGGAAAAATGGAACAAACGTCCCCTGATTATTTCGGGCCCTTGTAGTGCGGAAACCGAGCAACAGGTACTTGAAACGGCTGTTAGGCTGCAAAAGACTGGCAAGGTAGACATCATGCGTGCGGGAATCTGGAAGCCACGTACCAGGCCGGGAAGTTTTGAAGGAATTGGTACTAAGGGTCTTCCCTGGTTGCAACAGGCGAGAAAAATGACCGGTATTCCAGTCGCGGTGGAAGTCGCTACAGCAAAACAAGTAGAGGATGCATTGCATTTCGATATTGATGTTTTGTGGATTGGTGCAAGATCAACGGTGAATCCATTCAGTGTGCAGGAAATCGCAGATGCACTTCGGGGCGCTGATGTTCCCGTTTTGATAAAGAATCCAATCAATCCTGACCTGGAGTTGTGGATTGGTGCCGTAGAGCGTGTAAGCAAGGCCGGTATTAAACAGATAGGACTTATCCACAGAGGATTCAGCTCCTATGGAAATACGGAATACAGAAACGCACCCATGTGGCACCTGGCCATCGAGATGAAAAGAAGGCATCCGGGGATGCTCTTTATAAATGACCCTTCTCATATCTGCGGCCGCAGAGATATTCTTCAGGATGTTGCACAAAAGGCCATTGACCTTGATTTCGACGGCCTGATCATCGAGAGCCATATTGATCCTGACAATGCATGGAGTGATGCCAAGCAACAGATTACTCCTGAAAGACTTGCCGAATTATTGGACGGAATCCGTTGGAGAAAGGAAGACATTGCTTCCGAAGAATACCACGCTAACCTGGAGAAATTGCGTCAGCAAATCAACCAGCTGGATGATGAACTGATGCAGATCCTTGGCCAGCGCATGCGGGTCTCTGAAAAAATTGGTCAATATAAAAAGGAAAATAATATTACCATCCTGCAAACCAGCCGATGGAACGCCATCCTGGAAAGGGCATTTCAGAAGGGAGAGAAACTTGGACTCAGTCAGGAGTTTATTACCAAATATTTTGATGCCGTCCATATGGAGAGCATCAATCATCAGAACAAAGTGATGAATTCCTGATTTCTTGGAATGGAATCGCTGAATAGAAATGGAAACCAGGACATACCTGTTTATTCACCTGATCTTGTGCACTGCCGACAGAAAGCCACTATTGAAAAAACCTTTGCTGAAAGTGTTGATTGGATATATGCGTGGCTGGTCTGAAAAAAGCCTGGTTCGGATTTTATATATCAATGGAGTGCCGGATCACCTGCACTGTCTCATTCAATTGCATCCGACCCAGAGCCTCTCTCAGATCATCCGCTCGATGAAGACCGATGCAGCACAATGGATCGGAGAGAATAAGATCACAGAAGAGGAATTCGCCTGGGAAGATGGATATATTGCATATTCTGTGAGTCCCGGCAGTATTGCTCAGGTGGGAGAATATATTGAGAAGCAGGAAAAGCATCACAGTACGAAGACCCTGGACAATGAATTGGAGGCGCTCGGCAAAATCAGGATCTAGGATTTCACCATACTGGCCGTCACTACACGGCCCGGTTAAAAAGACCATATGCAAAAAAAAACATTCCAATTTTCAGCCAAAAAAGTTTCCTACTATTTCGATGCTGAATTCACCCGGTTAACAAAATTGGTCGATAAGAACAACGCTGTTTTAATTACTGACGAAAATATATATGCCTGCCATACCAAGAAATTTGCAGGATGGAAGACCATCAAGATAAGAGCGGGTGAAGGAGGCAAGAGGCAATCCACCGTGGATTCAATCATTGATCAGTTGATTGAATTAAAAGCCGACAGGAAAACGGTTTTGGTGGGCGTTGGTGGCGGTGTGGTGACGGATATAACGGGATTTGTCGCTTCCATTTATATGCGTGGCGTGAAATTCGGATTTGCGCCGACGACTGTCCTGGGGATGGTTGACGCATCGATTGGAGGGAAGAATGGAATTGATGTCGGGGTATATAAAAATATGGTAGGCACGATCAGGCAACCGGAATTCCTGCTATATGATGTTTCTTTCCTGAATACTTTGCCTGAATCGGAATGGGTCAATGGATTTGCGGAAATTATCAAGCATGCGAGCATCAAAAATGAAAAGTTATTTGCTGAGCTTGAAAAAAATAAGCTCGCCTTCTATCAAAAAAATAAGGAGGCCCTTTCAAAGCTGATTAAGACCAATGCAACGATTAAGTCAGAAATTGTGAAGAAAGATGAATTTGAGCATGGCGAGAGGAAACTTTTGAATTTCGGCCACACCATTGGCCATGCAATTGAAAATGTATATGAGTTATCCCATGGCCATGCCATTTCGATTGGCATGGTAGCAGCCTGCATTCTTTCTGAACAATTCACAAATTTCAAGCAGACAGCAAGAGTCATTGGATTGCTATCAAAGTACGGACTTCCAACACTGGCGGAATTCAATTCCAAAAAAGCATTTGAAGTATTGAAAATGGATAAGAAGAAGGTTCAGCATAGCATGAATTATGTATTGCTCAACCGGATCGGCGAAGGTGTGGTGAAGACCATTCCCATGGACCAATTGGAAAAATTGATTCATTCAATTGTCCGTGCAAGGTAGGGGCCACTAATGAATTGGAAAATTATGGAAGTCAATATAAGGCCATCGGAGATCAGCGGAACGATCCAGGGACCAGCATCGAAAAGCTCTATGCAAAGGGCTTGTGCTGCGGCTTTATTGGCCAGAGGGGAAACCATCATAAGAAATCCAGGTCATTCAAATGACGACCAGGCTGCTTTGGCTGTAATCAGGGGACTCGGTGCGACAGTAGAGCATCTTGAAGATGGAACCTTGAAATTGACCAGCCATGGTATTGATCCGGTCACTGGTCAATTGGATTGCGGAGAAAGTGGACTTGGCATCCGCATGTTTACGCCCCTTATTGCTCTCAGCGAGAAGCAACTAACCATTACCGGTAGGGGAAGCCTGGCGACAAGGCCTATGGATTTTTTCGATGATATACTGCCAAAGCTCGGCGTGAAGGTCGTCTCCAACAAGGGCAGGTTGCCCATAGAAATCCAGGGACCGATCAGGCCGGCGAACATAGAAATTGATGGTTCAATGAGTTCCCAGTTTTTGACCGGACTGCTCATGGCTTATGGGGCAAGTGATGCACGGGATGTGAAGATCAGTGTGGTCAATCTAAAAAGCAAGCCCTATATCGATCTTACCCTCAGGGTGATGAAAATCTTTGGTCTGAAATTGCCGGAGAATCGCAATTACCTGGAATTTTATTTTGATGCTTGCACCAAACTCGAATCAGAACTCCTCAAGAGTATATGATGTGGAAGCGGATTGGAGTGGGGGCGCTTTCCTGTTGGTCGCAGGTGCGGTGGCTGGTGCAGTCCGGGTGAATGGATTGGATCCTGATTCTGTTCAGGCAGACAAGGCCATTTTAAATGCACTAACGGATGCAGGTGCCACGATGGATATTCGACAGGGACAAATATCCGTCGGCGGTTTCCATCCAGGCGGGAGAAGATTGAAATCTTTTCAATTCGACGCAACAGATTGCCCGGATCTGTTTCCTCCACTTGTTGCACTGGCATCCTATTGCGAAGGGAAAAGCAGGATCATAGGAGTGGGAAGACTTGCACACAAAGAAAGCGACCGAGGCATTACCCTGCAGGAGGAATTTGGCAAAATGGGTGTGAAAATCGAATTGCTGGAGGACATGATGATTGTTCATGGAGCAGGTGCAGTAAAAGGAGCGCATGTGCATTCACGCCATGACCATCGCATTGCAATGGCATGTGCTGTAGCTGCGCTGGGTGCCATTGGCAATACCAGGATTGATGAAGCGCAAGCCATTGAAAAATCTTATCCTGGATTTTTCGAAGACCTATCCAAACTGGGCGCTTCTGTTGAAGGACAAAATCAACGATTAGCATTCAATAAACAGGCATGAACTCTTTTGGAAGAATTTTCAGGACCAGCATATTCGGGGAATCGCACGGAGAATCAGTTGGCATCCTTGTCGACGGATGTCCAGCTGGCCTTGCTTTGGATTTGTCAGATTTTCTGCCAGATCTTGAACGAAGGAAGGGCGGAATTCAAAAAGGCACGACGCCTAGAAAAGAAGATGATCTTCCGATTTTTAAGAGTGGAATATTTAATGGCCGCACGACGGGCGCGCCTATCGCAATATTCTTTGAGAATAAGAATACGAGGTCCGAAGACTATGAAAAACTGAGAGCTGTGCCCAGGCCAGGTCATGCTGATTTTGTCGGGCATAAAAAATTCGGTGGATTTGAAGATTTCCGCGGAGGTGGGCATTTCAGTGGGAGGTTGACCGTTTCCCTTGTGGCCGCGGGCGTAATTGCCAAGAAATTGTTGGCTTTGGTTTCGAAAGAAAAAAAAATCGAAGTCAGATCAGAAATTATTGAGATAGGCGGCGAGCATGACCTTGAGAAAGGTCTCCAAAAAGCCATTGACGCAAAAGATTCAGTGGGAGGAATAATAGAATGCAGGGTCAGCTATCTGCCCATAGGATTGGGAGAACCATTTTTTGATAGCGTCGAATCCAACATTGCCCATGCTGCCCTTTCCATTCCTGCCGTTCGGGGTATCGAGTTCGGCACCGGGTTCGCTGCTGCCCGGATGTTTGGCAGTGAACACAATGATTCCATTGAATCCCTTGATGGAAAAACAAAGACCAATCATGCCGGCGGTGTGGTTGGAGGAATCACGAACGGCAATGATTTGGTTTTCCGGATCGCCATTAAGCCTACCTCTTCGACTCCAAAAGAACAGGAGACTTTGAATTGGGAAACAGGAAAGAAGGAATTATTCTCTGTTAAAGGCAGGCATGATCTCTGTATCGCATTGCGCGTGCCCGTAATACTGGAAGCGATCACCGCCATCGTGCTGGCCGATTTCCTTTTGCTTGAACAAAAGATTCCCCGCATTCTTCGCGGATAGAAATTATATAAAGCCTCTATGCATTCCCATATCATTAATGCATCCATACAGATCCTGCCCGTGGTGGAGGACAGACATCCATATGAATGGGTTGATGAAGCCATAGAAATCATTCGCCGCTCGGGGATCAGCCATGAAGTCGGTCCATTTGCGACTGTCGTAGAAGGAACATACACTGACGTCATGAAAGTCATTGATGAAGTAAACGAGTATCTCTACCAGCGCGGATGCAGGGAATGGATCAGCAATATTCAGATTCAAATCAGGTCGGGAGGGGACATAACCGCTGGTGAAAAGACAGAAAAATTTAAACAGGTTCCTTAATTTTCTCCTTTTTATTTATCTAAAGATGAGTCCTGGGCAGGAAGTTTAATTTGCCAGATCTTTAAAACTAAGATCGAGCACTTCATATTGATCGGGATTAGGCAGGCTGAAATGCCACCACTCGGTCGCGAAGGGTAGGAATCCATATTTTTCCATGGTTTCTTTCAAAAGCTGTCTGTTATTCAAGATATATTCAGGCAGCTTCATGAAATTCTGGTGTGCTGAATCGGTGAAATTGTCGAATCCGGTCGGCATAGGCAATTCTTCACCTGTATGAAGATTGATGATGGTAAGATCTACTGCAATGCCCCGGTTATGGCCGCTGCCTTTCGCTGGATCAGCGACATATCGGTCATCGTGCACCATTTCCCAAAATTTTACAGTCACTGAATAAGGCCTGTATGCATCATATATTTTCAATCCGAATCCCTTGGTGATGAGTTCCTGCTGAACTTTTGAGAGTGCCTGGGCTGCTGCCAATCGCAGATAAGTATGCGTGGTATTTCTCGGATACATTCTTTTTTTCATAAAATTATTTGTGCTTGCATAGCGCAGGTCAAGCACAATGGTGTGGATCATGTATTCCAGGTTCACCATTTTTTTCAGGCTGTCGTCCATGACCGATTCTTCATAAGCCTTCACGCTTTCTATATAAGCAAGCCCGTATTTTCCGAGATGTAATTCCTGTGCATGTGCTGAGAATGAAAGCGCAAAAAAAATAAGTAGATTCCCTGAGATAATGTTCAGACGTTGTATTATATTGTAATTCATTTATTGCAGGAATTTTCTGTAATATATTGAAAAACACTACACTATTACATGAGCCAAACTAGAAATTCTTTTCTTGCTGTCCTGGTTTTCCTCTATTTTTTTATTCCTCTTGCATGTAAAGACCGGACGGAAGAATCTGGCTCGGAAGAGATTAAGAAGACTCCTGTCATCGAGCATATTGTAGATAACCTGAGAAATAGCATTGGTCAAATTGTAAAGAATGATGGGCGTCTCGATTCACTTCGGCTGAAATATATTCCATTCATGGACAGCTTATATGCTGCCAGGAGATATGAGCCCATTTGGAGCCGGAATCAGCAATGGCTTCCACTTGGAGATTCATTGTACCGGTTCATTGAACAGTCAAAGGAGTATGGCTTGTTTCCTTCAGATTACCACTACCCGGCACTGGCTTTTGTGCATCGGATATTCATGGCTGATACCATTGCGAGGAAAAATCTGGCGCTTTGGGCCAGGACAGATCTATTGTTGACCGATGCATTTTTTGCTCTTATAAAGGACCTGAAGCAGGGAAGGATTCCTCACGATAGTGTCACCCTCAGGAACGATAGTCTGTTGCCTACAGCGTTTTATTACAAGACTTTTGATAATGTAATGCAGTCTGGGTCAATCACTGAACCAATGCACAGGTTGGAACCCCGGTACAGAGGGTATGATTCGATTAAAGCATATCTAAAAAATTTCCTGGCAAAGGCGCAGTTCAAGCCTTTCACATATCTGGTATACCCCTACAAAGATTCTGTCGCTTTTTTTAAAATGGCGGAGCAGCGATTGCATGAATTGGGAGAGATTCCTCCTGAACAGACCAATCTGGACAGTTTCGACTTCCGATGGGTTTTCAAGAAATACCAGAAGAGTAAATCTTTGAAGTTGACGGGTAGGCTTTCCGACCAGCTGGTAGACCGGCTCAACGACACCGATTGGGAAAAATTCAAGAAAATTGCGGTTAATCTTGACCGGTATAAACAGTTACCGGATACCCTGCCGCAAGCACGCGCATGGATAAATCTGCCTTCTTATTATTTGCAGGTATTCGACAATGATACCCTGGTATTTCAATCAAAAATTATTGTCGGCGGTCCGCAAACCAGGACTCCATTGCTCACTGGCGAGATCTCCAATTTCATTACATTCCCCCAATGGACTGTACCTTACAGCATCATTATGAAAGAAATGTTGCCTAAGATCCAGCAAAATGTGGAATTCCTCGAAAAGGAAAAATTGATGGTGGTAGACTTTAATGACAGTGTGATCGATCCCACCACGATTCACTGGGCCAAACTGAACAAGGATTATTTTCCTTATCATCTGAAGCAAAAGGAGGGCGACGATAATTCATTGGGTATAATCAAATTCAACTTCAGGAATAAATATAGTGTGTACCTTCATGATACGAATGTGCGTTGGAAATTCAATAATCCATTCAGAGCGATCAGTCATGGTTGCGTTCGCGTAAAAGAATGGCCAAAGCTGGCCAATTTCCTGATCAGGAAGGATACGATTTATCACCAGGCGGATACACTGAAGGCCTGGATAGCGAGACAGGAAAAGCATATGATGAGCGGCTTTCCCAAACTTCCTCTCTATATACGGTACTTTACCTGCGAGGGAAAGGATGGCCGGATCAAGTTCTATGAGGACATCTACGAAGAAGATCGCTACCTGCGTGAAAAATATTTTGCTGATAAAGGCGTTCAATAACCAGGAACAACCTAACAGGAGCAAATGCATACGCGACTTGTCTTATTACTGGCGGGAACCCTGGCTTTTAATATTTCCTCAGGACAGTCTGCTGCTAAACACGCGGATAGTCATAAAGGGAAGAAAGAAAAGACAACCAATGCAAAAATTGGAACAGCAAGTTTCTACGCCAACAAATTCAATGGCCGCAAAATGGCCAATGGTGACGTATTTTACCAGCACAATATGACCGCTGCGTGTAATTCCATTTCCCTCAATACTTATGTTAAAGTGACCAATCTTCGCAACAAGAAAAATGTTGTCGTTAAAATAACGGACCACATGCATCGCGACAATAAGCGATTAATTGACCTGAGCCGTGCAGCTGCCAGTCAACTTGGATATACAGGTCACGGACTGACCAAAGTGAAAGTTGAAATCCTAGGAAAGAAGAAACCTTCCGGCTGGAAGAACAGCTACGCCGGAGAATAGTGAAATCATCTCATAATAAATATCAGGAAACAGCCTTGTTTACAAGGGCTGCAGCTTCACTGAGCAGGATAGCAGATTGGACCTTTAGTCCACTGTCTTCAATTAGTTTTTGAGCCTCCTTTGCATTTGTGCCCTGCAGGCGCACAATGATCGGAACTTTAATTGTGCCAATGGTATTGTAAGCATCTATCACGCCCTGGGCTACCCGATCGCAGCGAACGATGCCTCCGAATATGTTGATGAGGATGGCTTTTACTTTTGGGTCTTTCAAAATGATCCGGAATCCTGCTTCCACTGTTTGCGCATTAGCCGTACCGCCCACATCCAGGAAATTGGCCGGCTCACCTCCGCTTAGTTTGATCATGTCCATAGTGGCCATTGCAAGCCCGGCACCATTGACCATGCAACCGACATTTCCATCCAGCTTAACAAAATTCAAATTGTATTTCCCCGCTTCCACTTCCGTGGGATCTTCTTCATTAAAATCTCTCAACGCTTCGAGATCCGCGTGGCGCATCATGGCATTGTCATCGAGGCCCATTTTGCAGTCGACTGCAATTATTTTCTCATCGCTGGTCTTGAAAAGTGGATTAATCTCAAGCATGCTGCATTCAAGTCCGATATAGGCATTGTATAGATTGGTCACGAACTTGACACAGTTCTTAAAAGCTTCACCAGAAAGTCCGAAGTTGAAAGCAATCTTTCTGGCCTGAAAAGGTTGCAAGCCTCCGCCAGGATGAACTAATTCCTTAAAAATTTTCTCAGGCGTCTTGTGAGCCACTTCCTCAATATCCATTCCTCCTTCCGTACTGTAAATAATTACATTTTGCCCCTTAGCTCTGTCGAGCAATATGGACAGATAAAATTCCTTCACCGGATTAGGGCCAGGGTAATAGACATCCTGAGCTACCAACACCTTATTCACTTTCTTGCCTGCAGCCCCCGTTTGGATCGTGACCAGGACACTGCCTAGTAAATTGGAAGCAATCTGTTTAACTTCGTCTGCGCTTTTTGCTACGGCTACTCCTCTTTGTTCCGTTCCTACAATCTTCCCCTTACCACGCCCGCCCGCGTGGATCTGGGCCTTTACCACGGCAAAATTATTTCCAGTCTGCACTTTGATTTGCTTATATGCTTCTTCTGCAGCACCGGCCGAATCTACAGGAATGCCTTCCTGTACTGGCACATTGTATTTTTTCAACAATTCCTTGGCCTGGTATTCGTGCAGATTCATATAAATAATTTTGACGAAAATAGGGTAGAATGGCGGAATACAAAAAAATGATCTGCTAGGCTCATCTCAAGGAAGCTAAGCCGGTCAACCCATGCTTTTGGTACAATTTATATTCGGAAGTAAAATTCTATTCAAGTGCAGAATCGACTTTTCTAACCATTGGACTCTTTTCGAGGGCATGGCAACTTGGTCGTTGCAAATCATCCTTCGGAAAAAATAGGGTGATTTTACTTATTCAGAAATTTTGAAAATCGATATATTATCCTTTTGGTCAGACGAAAATGGTCTGACCAAAATGGTCTGACCACAAACTCTGATGCCGTGAAATTCGCTTCAAATCTGCTCGCCGATACCTTATTCCTCCCAATGGCAGAACTATGATCATTTCAGAAACCAGAAACTTCCATAATGCGATCCGAACTGTGCACTATCTACCTATCAGCCCGGCGCTTTTCCTATATTTGCAACCGTTAAGAATTCATCAACCACACTTTTTTGTTTAGATATGGTTCAAACCCTCATGCAGGAACTGGAAGCAGCAGCGACGCATATAAGAAAGATATATTCTACAACTCCTCAAATCGGTATTGTGCTCGGCAGCGGATTGGGAAACCTGGTGAAAGAGATCAGGGTTGAAAAAGAAATTGAATACAGCGGCATTCCCCATTTTCCGTTGGCAACCGTTGAAGGGCATTCGGGTAAACTCATTTTCGGTGAACTCCACGGTAAAAAGATCGTTACCATGTCGGGCAGGTTTCACTACTATGAAGGATATAGTTTGCACCAGGTGGTATTTCCCATCCGAGTGTTGAAATGGCTTGGTATAAAAGACCTACTCATTTCCAATGCAGCGGGCGGGATGAATAAAAATTTCATGGTGGGAGACTTGATGGTCATTAGGGATCATATCAGTTTGTTTACAGAAAATCCACTGGTGGGGCAAAACCCAGATATACTGGGACCAAGATTTCCGGACATGAGTGAGCCTTATGACCGGAGCTTGATTCAAAAACTGAAAACCATCGCATCTTCGCTTGGATTTACGATGCATGAAGGGGTATATGCAGGCGTTACGGGTCCCACATTTGAAACACGAGCCGAATACAAATTATTGCATTTGGTAGGAGCGGATGCGGTAGGGATGAGCACGGTGCAGGAAGTGATCGCAGCCAGGCATATGGGCCTTCGGGTTGCCGCGCTCAGCGTTATTACGGATCTGGGTATACGAGAAGAAAATAATAAGATCACACACAAAGAGGTATTGCAGGCTGCAAGCGATGCGGAGCCCAGGGTTACAGCCATTTTCAAAGAACTCATTCATGACCTTTAAGATTAACTTTCTTATAACCCAGTTCAGTCCCATTATCCTTAATTTGTCCGGAAATCTATACTATCGGTGAAAGCAAACATAATCATAGCGATCATATGCTTGGGAGCTTTGATGATGTCGGCTTTACGAGGGCAGGCCCAGGATCCTTTGTCCAGATTCAGATCCGTTGGTGGTGGCGGATCAAAAGGCAAGGATACTACGCTGACACATCGCACAGGAAAAGAAGATTCGGTCATCATCAGCTACCGGTACCTTGATTCCAGCAGGCTCAGGATATTGGATTCTTCGATCTACGAGTTCAATAAAAGAACCCCCCTTTCATCTACTTCATTCAATCTGGGAAACCCGGGCAATGCAGCAAGGGATCTCATTTTTACACCCAATCTGAATCCCGGACTCGACCCAGGCCGCCATGCATACGATATGTACCTGTTCACGGCCGATCAAACTAAGTTTTACACGACCAACAGGCCCTATGCAGAATTGGGGTATTTGCTTGGTACAAGGGCTGAACAATATATCAACCTCATCTTTACCCAGAATATAAATCCAAACTGGAATTTTGCTTTGCAATACCAGCTGCAGAATTCTCCCGGAACATACAACAATCAAACGACCAACCACAATAATTACAGGTTCAGCAGCTGGTACCGATCCAGGAACAAGCGATACCAGGCCTTTCTTGTTCTTGTCGGTAGCAAATTGGTCTCTGCAGAAAACGGAGGGCTCAGGAATGTAAACTCACTTGATTCGACCTTTACAGAATTCTACAATATTCCCACCAGAATCGGTCCACAGGGTCTCTATTCAACCAATCCTTTCCAAATAAATATTAGTACAGGCACTTTCTATTCTACGGGAACTTATTTGTTGCGACAGCAATATGATATCCTCGGAATTAAGGATTCGGTTGTGACAGATTCTACGGTGATTCCCTTATTCTATCCAAAACTTCGGGCTGAATACACTATCCAATACAGGAATTCCAATTACCGATTCCAGGATGATTCTGCATTCGGGACATCAAGTACTTTTTATATTCCCAATTATAATTTTCTTTCAAAGCAGGATACTGTCAGCATCACTGAAAAATGGTACGACCTGGTGAATGATTTCTCTGTATATCAATTTCCGGATAGCAAAAACCCGCAGCAATTTATCCGGGCAGGTGCATCTCTCGAAAATGCGAACGGAAAATTTTCTGCGGGGTCAAAAAGCCTCTATAATGTGATCCTCCATGGTGAATACCGGAACCGGACAAAGAACCAGAAATGGGAGATCGAGGCATTTGGCCGATTTTATCTGAATGGGTTTAATGCCGGCGATTACAATGCTTATCTGAATTTAAAAAGAAATATCAGTCAAAAGCTGGGTAACCTTCAAGTCGGCTTTCAGGATGTTAACCGGACGCTTTCATTTGCATTTGACCGGGAGAGTAGTTTTGGATTTGGCGTGAACAGGACATTCAATAAAGAAAATACCCTGCTTTTATTTGGTGCTATTGAACAACCAAAATTGAATATGCGGCTATTCGCAAATTATTATCTCATCAACAATTTCGGATATTTTCATGACTACTATCAGGCAGCACAGGAGACAAACCCTTTCACTGTCGTCCAGGTCGGCGCGGAGAAACTTTTTCATCTCTACAGACATTTGATTTGGCGCGTACTCGTTGTGCTCCAGCAAAAAGCAGGTTCATCACCGCTAAATCTTCCTTTGCTTACCACTTATAACCAGATCGGTTATGAAGGCAGTTTGGGATTTCAAAAGCTCAATATTGCAATGGGCGCTGAGGTCAGGTACTTTACCAATTACAATGCGGATGGATATTCTCCCGTGACGGGTCAATTCTATATTCAGAACAATACGCAGATCAGTGAAAAACTGCCTGATATTAATGCGTATGTGAATTTCCGCATCCGGGGATTCACACTTTATTTCAGGGCCGAAAACCTGAACGCCATTCAATTTAACGGACCCAATGGTTTTGGTTTTACTAACGTAAATCTTGTTGCACCCTATTATCCATATCCCGGACTCAGATTGCGCCTCGGTTTTTTCTGGAGCTTTGTAAACTGACAAGTTCCCGGAATACCTGCACCTTTGTCCATATATGGTTTGAATATAATACCTTGAACTTATTTAGCTCCTGCAAATGAATAACACGATCTCTATATGGAAGAGGGTAGGGCGATGGTTGAAGTCCTTATTTTTCAAAAAAGATTGTTGTAAATGAAAAACTTTTTCCTGCTGTTTATGTTAGTTTGCCTGAGCATGACAGGCAGTTCCCAAATTCAGCAGGGGCAAAAGGCCCCGGATATTTCCCTCCTGGATACCAGTGGGCAAAGTGTTTCCTTATCCAGTCTAAAAGGAAAAGTGGTGTTGATTGATTTTTGGGCCAGCTGGTGCGCGCCTTGCAGGAAAAATGCTCCAAAGCTCTCCGAGCTCTATAAAAAATACCACGACCCGGGGTTTTGAGATCTTTGGCGTTTCCATCGACAAAGAATGCCAATAGCTGGAAAAACGCTATAGGAAAGGATAAGATGGCATGGATGCAGGTGAACGATCCCAAAGGATGGGATGCGCGCGCTAACTTATGATGTGAATGCGATCCCTGCCTATATCATCCTCGACAGGCAGGGTGTTGTGCAAAGAATTAATCCTCCAATTCAGACAAATGGAAGCAGACATTAAATCCCTTCTAAAATAATTATAAGCTTGTTGAAAAGGCTAACCGCAATCGGGTTCCTCGCATGGCTGGTTTTCAATTTCTGTTTCCAGCGTCACATGTTGAATATTCTGATGAAGTAATTCATGTTTTATTTCATGCTTCAATTTTTCCACTGCATCCATAGGAGCATCTTTTGCTACGACCACATGTGCAGTGAGCGCATTTTCCGTAGTGCTGATTGCCCAGATATGAATATGATGAAAATCCCTGACGCCCGCGATCTTCATCATGCCTGCTCTTACCTGGTGCAGATCAATGCCTTCCGGTACACCGTCGAGTGAAAGCCGAAGGCTTCCACTCAGCAATCGCCATGTGCTGACCAGAATGATCGCTGCGATAACCAGGCTTAGCGCAGGATCAATCCAATATTGTTTTGTATAGAAGATCAGGATTCCTCCCAAAACCAATCCGGCCGAGACAATGGCATCAGCCATCAGGTGAAGAAATGCACTTTTTATGTTCAGGTCCTTTTCTTTTGATTTGAAAAATAGCAAGGCAGTGAGCGCATTGATTAGAATGCCGATGGCAGCTACCAGGGAAATTGTTTTCCCCGGCAAGGGCTCGGGTGACATCATCCGATGAAGCGCCTCATATCCAATGGCGCCGAGCGACAATAGCAATATAGCTGCATTCAATAGGGCCACCAGAATGGTTGTTTTCTTGTAGCCATAAGTATACCTTTTGTTCGATGGGACTTTGAGCAAGCGGAAGGCGATCAATGAAAGCGCAAGACTCGCGACATCTGCCAGGTTGTGACCGGCATCAGACAACAGGGAAAGAGAATGAATATTCAAACCCACAATGACCTCCACAATCACAAAGAGGAAATTAAATACCATACCGGCGACAAAAGCATTGTTTACATTCTTCCAATCGATCGCATGTCCATGACCGTGGTGGGCATGATGATGTTCGTGGCTATGCTGATGCACATGTATTTGCTCCATGGGGGGTGCGCTGAATGGCAAAGTTAATCCAATGAGCTGAATCCAGCCATCTCCGGTCAGGAAGCAACCTTATGGCTAGTTGAGTGAAAGGACAGTTTCCAGGCCGGATGGGTCAGAGTGTGCATAATTCCTGATCTCATTATAAAGCGTATCTCTTTCTATAGGAACCCGATTGGCCTGCCTGATCAGTACCACAAGCTGCGCCGTGGTGAGGCTCGGATGCTGCTCTTCAGATCCAGCCATAGAATATATTCTTGTAGAATCATCAATGGTACCATCCAGGTCATCGACACCAAAAGAAAGGGAAAGTTGTGCATGTTGCCGACCGAGCATGGGCCAATAGGCTTTCAGGTGGGGAAAATTGTCGAGGTAGAGCCTTGAGATAGCGTACAGTCTCATGTCTTCGATTACTGTCGATTCAGGTACGTGGCTCATATCATTGTTCTTGTTCCTGAATTTTAATGGAATGAATGTATTGAATCCGCGGGTTTCATCCTGGAGCTGTCGCAGCCTTTCCATATGATCGATCCGATGGGTATATTTTTCAATATGGCCGTATAGCATAGTCGCATTGCTATGCATGCCGAGCAGGTGAGCCGCGCGGTGGATGGACAACCACCCGGCTGCATCCACTTTGTCTGCCGCAATTTGTTCACGAATTTCAGGTGCAAAAATTTCTGCACCCCCACCTGGTATGGAATCAAGCCCCGCTTCATGCATTGCTTTCAAACCTTCGGTTGGACTAAGCTTTGCTTTCCTGAACATGTAATCCAGTTCAACTGCAGTAAATCCCTTGATATGGAGTTCAGACCTGTGCAATTTGATCCGACGCAATAATTCAAGAAAAAACTCAAGGTTCATTTTTGGATGAACTCCACCCACGATATGGACTTCAGTCACTGGCTTGCCATCGTAAGCCTTTACCATATCCAGCATCTGATCCAGACTAAGTTCCCATCCTTCATCCCTATGCGCATATAGCCTGGAATAGGAACAAAAGGCACAAGAGAAGACACAAACGTTGGTAGGTTCAATATGAAAATTTCGATTAAAATAAGTTTTGTCACCGTGCAATTTTTCCCGCACGTGATTCGCAAGGGCTCCAACAAAAGGCAGACCTGCTTTTTCAAATAAAAGCAATCCATCTTTTGGTTCCAGTCTTTTTTCATGCAGGATTTTTTCGGCGATCCGGTGCAGATCATTATTTTTTTCAGCGGCAATCAGGCGCTCGATGGTTGATGCAGACATGGGGCAAAGTTAGGAGAATTAGGGCGAATGTTTATGATCGATGATCGATGGTCGATGGTCGATGGTCGATGGTCGATGGTCGATGGTCGATGGTCGATGGTCGATGAATTACTGGGGTTAACAATATACGAATTTCCAAAAAGGAATATTAAATATTAAAACGAATCCAAGATCATGAGTCGGTCATCGGTCATCGACCATCGATCATCGAAAATGTTTATCTTTCCTTTTTAAACAAACCCGGATGATATGGATCGATTTCAGGGCCTGATTGGTGTAGCACTCATATTGGGATTGGCATTTCTATTTTCGAATAACAGGGGCAGGATAAATTACCGGGTTGTATTCAGCGGACTTTCTCTGCAGATCCTGATCGCTGTATTGGTATTGAAAGTAACTCCGGTGGCCAGGGTCTTCCAATTCCTGGGACATATCATGGAGAAAATTGAATTCTTTGCTTTTAAGGGTGCATCTTTTGTTTATGATGGTGTCGCCGTGCAGAAGCAGGATGGGAGTTTAGGGAATTATGCCGGTGGAGGATTCGTTTTCGCTTTTAATGTAACGGCTACCATCATCCTGGTTTGTGCGCTGGTCGCCATACTATATCATTTTGGCATCATGCAGCGCGTTGTATCCTGGATCGCCAGGGCCATGAATTTTGTCATGCGCGTCAGCGGGGCAGAGGCCCTGAGCAATGTAGCCAGTGCATTTGTAGGTCAGGTGGAAGCGCAGGTTCTGATTCAACCTTATTTGCCTGGAATGACCAGGAGCGAATTGCTGGCCAGCATGACAGGGAGTCTGGCCTGCATTGCCGGAGGTATCCTTGTAGTATATGCGAATATGGGAGCGCAGGCTGGAATGAACCTTGCTCCCAAATTAATCACTGCAAGTTTAATGGCGGCTCCCGGCGCATTGGTCATATCTAAAATTGTTTGGCCGGAGACAGAAGAGAGCCAGACCCTGGGCAGAGTGAAACTGGAAGTGAAGAGCCACTATACAAATCTTATTGATGCGATTTCTCATGGAGCAGGTGAAGGATTTAAGATTGCTATGAATGTGATAGCCATGCTGATTGGATTTATTGCAGTTATTGCCTTTGTGGATTTCCTTTTGCTTCATATAGCTCATTTGGTTAATCCCAATTTCGATCTCTCCCTAAACTGGATATTTGGCAAAATTTTCTACCCCTTTGCGTGGTCGATGGGTATCCCTGCTGTGGATGTTAACAATGCAGCTACGCTGCTGGGACAAAAACTTACGATCAACGAATTTGTGGCTTTCAAAAATCTTACCGGCAAATCAGTACCAATCATTTCTGAAAAAGGTCTCCTGATTGTGAGTGTGGCGATCTGTGGCTTTGCTAATTTCAGCAGCGTGGGGATGCAAATTGGAGGGATTGGGGCACTTGTTCCTGGGCGAAGGACAGATCTGGCCAGGCTGGGTCTTAAAGCCTTGTTCTGCGGCACCATGGCCTCTTATCTTTCCGCAACGATTGCTGGTATCTTGATGTGAGCATTATTCCAATGCACCTGTACAATGAATTTTCTAAATTGCTTTTCAAATCGGATCTAAACATGGTAAGGTTCTCCCGCAATTTGTTTTTGACTGGTCTGACAGGCTTTTTACTCACTGGATATTCGCAATTGGCCAGATCGCAGGACAAGCCGGTGCCAACTACTGCTCCTGCAACGGTGCCACTCATCGATCGTGAATTGTTTTTTAATTATCCCGATATCAGGAATGCAAAGTTGAGTCCGGATGGAAAGATGATTGCCTTTCTAAAGACCAGCAAGGGTGTGTTGAATATCTGGGTAAAGAATGTGGATGAGCCAATCAGTAAAGCAAAAATCCTTACTACCAGCGAAGAGCCGTTAAATGAGTTTTTCTGGACAGCAGATAGCAAATTCATTTTGTTTGCGCATAATATCTGGGAGAATGAAAATTTTAATGTCTATGCCGTTGACCCAACAGAGCCGGCAGATTCTGTTTCAGGAATTCCAAATGTGCGGAACATCACGCCGATGGATACGGTAAGTACCATCATCTATATGCTAAGCAAAAAGAACCCGGATATGGCCTGGGTTGGCGTCAATAACAGGGATAAGCATTGGTTTGATTTGTATACGATGGAGATCAGTACCGGGAGGATGAAGCTTAACCGAAGGAACAGAGACAGTATCAGCCGATGGATATTTGATTGGGACGAGAATCCGAGAATCGGAGTTCGGTTTCTGTCAAAAGACAGTACGACCGAAATTCTTCGGTTGAACAAGGACGGTAGTGCCTCGAAGATTTTTGATTGCTCGGTCCTTGAAGAAGCGGAACCGCTTTGCTTTTCTTCAGACAACCAATGGATATACCTAAGAACGAACATGGGAGAGAACCAGGACCTGGTAAAGCTGATTATGCTCGATCCTTCGACAATGAAAAAAGTAGATGTGGAACAGGATCCTTTGAATAAGGTCGATCTTGACCAGTTCGTTGTGAGCAGCCAATCGCATGAACCCATTTTCACATCTTACACAGATGACAGATGCAGGATATACTGGAAGGACAGCAGCTTTGCGTCAGATTATCATTTCCTTCAAAGAAAATACCCCGGTAGGGAAATTTCTTTTTTCAGTTTTTCTGAAAACGACTCTCTGCTGCTTTTTTCGACCAGCGCCGACGATAAGCTGGTGCAGGTTTATCTGTTCGATCGAAATAAGAAACAAGTGTCGTTGCAGTATACTGTGCAAAATGGATTGAAGGCATATGAGGCTCATTTTGTAAAAATGGAGCCCATCGTTTACCAGAGCAGCGATGGAGCAAGCATCTCAGGGTACCTCACACTGCCGAAAGGCTTGGGCTCCAAGAATCTGCCCGTCATAATTTTGCCGCATGGCGGTCCATGGGAAAGAGACAGGTGGGGATTCAATCATATCGTGCAATGGCTGGCCAACCGGGGCTACGGTGTTTTGCAAATAAATTTTCGCGGCAGCAGAGGATTTGGGAAGAAATTTTTGAACTCAGGGAACAAACAGTGGGGGATGCTGATCCAGGATGATATAACCTGGGGAGTAAATGAGTTGATTGGGAAAGGAATTGCTGATCCAAAAAGGATAGGAATCCTGGGAGGCAATTTTGGAGGCTATGCTGCGCTTGCCGGCCTGACGTATACATCGGATGTATATGCAGCAGGTGTGGACATCAATGGCCCCTCAAATCTGATTGCTACCTATAGTTCCATTCCGGCGTCATGGTCCGGCACCAGAAAAATATTTCAGGATCGGGTAGGAGATATTTCTTCCAATGGCGCAAAGAATCTTTTGGTCAGACAATCTCCTTTTAGCTACGATACCAGCATCAGGAGTCCACTGCTGGTCGTTTATGGCACGAGTGACCCCCTTGTAACCAAAATTGAAAATGATCAAATCGTCGCAACGCTGAGGGATTCTTCAAGGAAGGTCGAATACCTTACCATTCCAGGAGATACTTATCCCTTCAACTACCCTGGAAATGAAATGGCCGTATTTGCTAAAGTGGAAAGCTTTTTGGGCAGAGCACTAAAAGGACGTGTACAGGAATCCATGAAACCTGAAACAGCAAAAAGGTTGAAAGAAATCCAGGTCGACGTGGCCAGTTTAACTGTGGGGGTAGCCATGCCAGTGACTGCCATGCTGAAATTTCCGGCACCCTCCGCAGACCTCGCCGCAGGCAACTATAATTATGCCATCCTGGTAGAAGTGCCTGGAAGAAAAGTCCCCCTGGCAATGAATCGCTTAATCATGTCCGATAGTGCAAACAATTGGGTGGTGACGGACAGGATCTCAGGACAGATGGGAGACCAGTCTGATGAAGCCACTTATGAAAAAGGAAATTTGCATCTTGAGACAAGGAGAACCTTGCAGAGAGGAAAAATGGCAGAATATAGTTTTAATGGGACGGAAATCACAACCACCTTACCTGATAAGACGAGTTCGGTGTCAGTAGAAGGAGCTTATTTGCATGACGGGGCCGGCATGGACCTGCTCATCGCCCGCTTACCGTTGCGTGAAGGATATGAATCAGGATTCTATCTGATTGGAGATGATGGCAAGGCAAAACTATATCAAATCAGGGTCACGGGTCGCGATACTATCAATAATGAGCCCTGTTTAAAAGTGGAATTAACCAATGCAGACAATAGCGGGATCAGCACAAAAATGTGGATCAACATGAGCCATAAAATGGCCTATAAAACCATCGTGCCCCTGGCCGCACTTCCCGGTGCAAGAATGACAATTGCTCTCAATCAGCAACCTTCTCTTCCGAAATTCCTTCTTTTCTTATGGGTGATCACGCCGGTGCATGGAATGTAAGCTTTGGGACCAATTAATATTCTTCCATAATGTATTCAATGCAAATAAAAACCCGTCCTGCTGATCGCTGGACGGGTTCATTTTCACTCGGGAAATTCCTTAGATATGTGATTCGATTTTCTTCACAAAATTTGTCTTGGGTTGCGCTCCGACCAATTTGTCGACCACTTTTCCGCCCTTGATAAAGAGAATGGCAGGTATCGATGTTATCCCGTAGTTGATAGAAAGTTGAGGATTGTGATCCACGTTCACTTTGCCCACATTGATCTTGCCGTTGTATTCTTTTGAAAGCTCTTCAATCACCGGCCCAATTGCACGGCATGGGCCACACCATTCTGCCCAAAAGTCTACAATAGTTAATTTATCGGAAGAGATCACTTTCTCTTGGAAGTTGGAATCAGTGAGTTCTAAAGCCATATATTTTTTATTTTAGTTTGCGTAAAGGTCTATTTAATTCTTGAATTGTTTTGTCGTATCAATGACATCCGGGGTAAAAGCAAAAATACAACCAATTGTCTTAGGATGATGTTTTGACATGACTTACTATTATCCACTGACTACCTGAACATCTAAGTCGGGCCGGGCCTCCAGAAAGGCAGCCATTTCGTCATTCATTTCAAATCCGTTTTCCATGGTATACATGGTTATCCGTGCATTGGTCTTCGACTCCAGGATATTGAACCTCAGCGTCGATTTTCCCGGGAATTTCTTAACATTTCTTTCTACAAAGTGCAGGAGTTCCTCATTCACAGCCCTTGCATCGATATCAAGTACAACCTGCCTGGTGAGGAATTGCTTGATGCTTTCCAGGAGCATCATTTTTTCAACCTTAAATTCATATTCTGATTTGCTGAACCGCTGCCTGAAATACCCCGTAATAAACAAATTATTGCCCTTTTCCAGGTAGTTTGAAAACCGCGAGTAGTCTTCACTCCAAAGCAGAAATTCAGATTTACCTGAATAGTCTTCTATCACAAAGGATCCGAATTGCTTTCCTGTTTTGGTTACACGGTGCTGCGCATCAGTAACAAGGCCTGCAAGTCGATACATCTTCCCTGGGCTTGTCAGGATGCCGATCGATTCCTTTATTTCATTGAAATCACTCATTCCTGTAATGCCATAATGGTGTATTTCGAATTTGAAATGATCCAAAGGATGACCGCTAATAAACATTCCTGTGATTTCTTTCTCATGATCCAGCAATTCGGTCAGCGTCCAGGGTTCACAATTGGGGATTTTCGGAGCGGCGATTTCTGGCATCTGCAATTCTCCGAACAAAGAGTTGTTGCTATTGGTGGCATTCGTTTGATACAGGTTTCCAAACCGGATGATCTTTTCAATACCCGTGGAAGTATCACCGGGTGGGATATGGAAGAATTGCGCGCGGTGAAAATCTCCAAAACCGTCGAATGCACCGGCATAGGCAAGGCTTTCTAACGTCTTTTTATTCGTAGTTCTTTGATTGATTCGTTTAACAAGGTCGAAAATGCTTTTAAAATGACCGTTCTTCTCCCTTTCTGCGATCATGCTTTCTACTGCCACTTCTCCTACACCTTTCAAACCACCCAATCCTACACGTATTTGCCCTTTCTCATTGACGGCAAATCCTTTTTTTGACTCGTTAATATCTGGCCCAAGCACTTTCAATCCCATGCGCTTGCACTCTTCCATAAAAAAAGTGATCTTTTCGATATTTCCGGAATGATTCAGCACGGCAGCCATATATTCCGAAGGATAATGGGCTTTCAGATAAGCAGTCTGGTAAGCTACATAGGCATAACAGGTTGAATGAGATTTATTGAATGCATATTGTGCGAAAGCTTCCCAGTCAGTCCAGATTTTTTCCAGCCTGGCCACCGGATGATTTCTTGCACCGGCCCCATCGACGAATTGCTTTTTCATTTTATCCAGTATGGACTTCTGCTTTTTCCCCATCGCCTTGCGCAACACATCTGCATCGCCCTTGCTGAATCCCGCCAGTCGTTGTGCCAGCAGCATCACCTGTTCCTGATATACCGTGATACCATAAGTTTCCTTCAGAATTTCTTCCATTTCCGGGAGATCATAGCTGATGGCTTCGCGTCCATGCTTACGATCAATATAATTGGGTATATATGCCATGGGTCCCGGACGATAGAGGGCATTCATGGCGATCAGGTCATCAAATTTATCCGGCTTTAATTCCCGCAGGTATTTTTGCATGCCTGGACTTTCAAACTGGAACGTGCCAATGGTCTCAGCACGCTGGTATAGTTCAAAGGTCTTTGGGTCATCGAGAGGAATGGAATCGATATCGATATCTGTGCCTCTATTGTCCCTGATGCTTTCAAGCGCTGATTTCAGAATATTCAAGGTTCTCAATCCAAGGAAATCCATTTTGAGCACACCGGCATCTTCAATGATGCTTCCTTCAATTTGCGTAACCAGCAATTCAGAGTCTTTGGCAGTACAAACCGGAATAATATTCATCAGGTCCTCCGGGGCGATGATAATCCCGGCTGCATGCAGTCCAGTATTTCTAACAGAACCTTCGAGGCGTTCAGCTTCATGCAAAACCTTGCTGCGGATATCATTGCCATCGTATAATTCCCGCAATTTCTTTACTGATTCTCTGTCATCCGGACCCAGTCCTTCTTTTTCTTCGAGGGATTTATCTCCGTCTTTGGTAAGGATTGGTGCGTGAAGCACTCTTCTCAATTCAATGCCCGGCCTTTCAGGTACCAATTTGGCAAGCGCATTCGCATCGGGCAGGGGCAGATCCATCACGCGCGCAACATCTTTAATGCTCATTTTTGCTGCCATGGTGCCATAGGTTACAATTTGCGCCACCTGGTTCTTGCCGTATTTCTTTACTACGTAGTCTATCACTTTTTGTCTTCCTTCATCATCAAAATCCGTGTCAATATCAGGCATGGATTTTCTATCCGGGTTCAGAAATCTTTCAAACAGCAGATTATATTTGATTGGATCCAGATTGGTGATGCCAATACAATAGGCAACGACGCTGCCTGCAGCCGATCCGCGGCCAGGACCCACAAATACGCCCATGTTCCTTCCCTCTCTGATGAAATCACTTACTATGAGGAAATATCCTGCGAAGCCCATGGTCCTGACAGTGAACAATTCGAAGTCTATGCGCTCCTGGATTTCTGCCGTTATTGTTTCATAACGGGAACGCGCACCCTCCATCGTGATATGCCGCAGGTATTCCCATTGGTTTAGGTTATTGTCGGCGTGAATCTGGAACTCCTTTGGAATGGGAAACGCGGGGAGAAGGACATCTTTTTTGAGATTCAGGACCTCCACTTTGCTTGCTACAAGGTTCGTATTGTCAATGGCTTCAGGCAGGTCAGAAAAAAGCGATTTCATTTCCTCCGTGGTCTTAAAATAGAACTGATCATTGGGGAATTTGAATCGCCTGTTCTTTATATGCGCATCATCATTGACAAAATCATCATAACCCGGAGTGCTTTGCTTTTCCCCCGTATTTATGCAAAGCAGAATGTCATGCGCGTTGTAATCATCTTTATCGGTGTAATGGCTGTCATTCGTCGCAATTGCAGGTACATTGTATTTTGCGGCCATTCCAACGAGGAATTGATTGATTTTTTCCTGCTCCTTTATATTATGCCTTTGCAATTCGATGAAATAATCCTCGCCGAATATGTCAAACCACCAGCAAAATTCTTTTTCTGCCTGGGCTTCACCCTGGTTCAGCAACGTTTGGGGTATATGGGCTCCGATGCAACAGGTCGTCGCGATCAGGCCTTCGTGGTATTTTTCGATCAGCTCCTTATCAATTCTTGGATATTTGCTGTAAATTCCTTCTGTGAATCCAAGCGAGGTTAACTTGATCAGGTTTTGATAACCGGTTTTATTTTTGGCCAGGAGTACCTGGTGAAATCGCTCATCTTTCTGTTCTTTGGTAAATACTTTCCGGTGACGGTCCCGTACCACGTAGAATTCGCAGCCAACAATCGGTTTCACTTTCAGGCTGCCATCTTCGTTCTTATGTTTATAGGCTTCGGCTACAAATTCGAATGCGCCAAACATATTGCCATGGTCCGTAATAGCCAAAGCAGGCATACCATCCGCTACTGCTTTCTTAAAGAGACTTTGTATGGAAGCGGCCCCATCTAATAAGGAGAATTGAGTGTGGACATGGAGATGGGAATACTTCGAATCCATTGGGAAGTGATTTTACGAAAAGCCTAAAGCCAATCGCAAATTTAACAATTTGTATTCGACGATTGAGCCCCCTAAGCATTGTTTTCCCACATGGGGAATTCTTTTTTGTGGATATTCTGTATATTTGAAAATTCCACCAGTATCTAAACAATTCTAATGAAAGCCCTGTTCATTTCTATTGCATTTTTGGTTTTACTGGCGGCCTGTAATTCATCCAGGCCAGTATCTACCAATGTCACTGCTTCACCGAAGCAAAAGCAATCTTCTATTCAGTTTATTGATGATATTTCCATTAACGCCAGACCCGAGGAAGGGAAGCCGGTTTACAAGACCGCCTCATATACCAGGCCCACTGCACCTGCCAAGATGGTGCCCGCAGTAAAGATGGAAAATTACTCGGACCTCCAATTTAAGTACGCCATTCTTGAAAATGCCTCTGTGGAAGAGATGAACAATATCAAACTCCTCAGGTTTATGGAAGAATGGTATGGAACTGAATATCATTATGGAGGCACAAATAAGGATGGCATTGATTGCTCTGCATTTGTTTCTTTATTGATGACAACTGTATATCGGATTGGAAATCTTCCCAGGATTTCTAAGGATCAATATCTTCAAAGCAGGAGGGTTCCCAAGCAGGAACTGGTAGAAGGAGATCTGGTATTTTTTCATACCCAGGGAAAGCAGGGGACAGTCACTCATGTCGGAGTATACCTCAGAAATAATAAGTTCGTTCATGCATCCGTTTCCGGTGTTATGATCAGCGATATGGGAGAAGGATATTATGCCAGCCATTATGTGGGTGGTGGCAGGGTAAAGAACTAGATGTCTGAACCGGGATTTTTGGGATTTAGGGGATTTTTAGGATAGAGTAAGAATTTCGGTTGATTTAACCTGCTCACGAAAAATCAATTCTGATCACATAGGCTGCTGAATTTTTATAGCAAACTAATCCCATTCAAAATTACGTTTTTGGCTGCAACTTTCCTTCCATCCTCACAATCCCCTAAATCCCAAAAATCCCAGTTCAGACTCAGTTTTTTCCTTTCCCAATACCCAGCCTTTTCTTTACAGTTTGCAACACAGGCTGCAAATCCGGAGTGATATTCAGGTAAACAACACCTCCGAGATATATTACGGCAAAGAGGCAGCTTCTCAATGCGATCCACATAAAGCCCTGGTAGGATGAAAAAAGGAAATGGCAGAGCAGATAACCGGCGCAGGCAAGCAGGACCGTTTGCAGCGATTTCCATGTAAAGGGCTGCATCTTAAATCTTCTCCACAGAAACAGGAAACGAATCAGATTGTATATAAAGACTGCGGCCAATGTGGCAATCGCTGGTCCTACCACGCCCAATTGTTTTGTAAGTATATAATTCAAAGGAAGCGACAATGCCAATAGCACCAACCCTGTCAAGAACTCAAATCTCCAAAGAGTGGATGTGGCGATAATTTGAGAATTAAGACCTGTACCCATGTCCACGACTTTTAATAATCCAAGGAATAAAAAGACGTACTGTCCCTCCAGGTATTCTTTTTTCAGATGAAAAGTAATTACGCCGTCCGTGAAATTTATCCAGATAAGGATAAACATTCCACAGGCAAAAATCAATTGATTTATGGAGGAACGATGGTAGATCCTGTTGATCTTGCCGAAGTCTTTGTCTTTCCAGGCTTTTGAAAGCGGTGCAATGGAAGCCGATATAACGCTGCGCTGAGGTGCCTGGATCAGGCTGCAGATGTACTGGGCAAGGGTGAAAATCCCCGCATATGCCAGTCCGTTAGGCATTACTGCCGCGATGACCAGTACGTCAAACACGTTGGCCAGATTGGAGATTAGGGTGCCGCTCCAGACGAATGCGGCCAGAGAGAGGATCTTCTTGATGAATTTTTTTGTAACCCGACTGGGAGAAAGGGTGAGATGTATTCGGCCGGATTTTAAGAGCAGGACAAATAAGATCCCGGCGAGAACGATATAGGCGAAGGAATATATTTTTATGAATAAATCGAATGACTTAATGAAGCCTATTGTGGACAATATGATCAGCAAAAATGTGAAAATCCGAAACTGCACTTCCCTGAGGTAATTGGTCAGCACCGATTGCTTAAGTTGCCATGCATAGGCCTCCAGCAGTGTATAGATTGTCAATCCGAATCCAAATGGGAAGATCCAGTTATAATACTTTACCAGATCGGGAGAGTTTGCGCCATATTTTCTGATGACAAGCCACCGAAAACTGAAACCTCCAATGCTGACCAACATGAATCCAATGATACTGGTCAGCAGCGCCCAGCTGATCATGTCATTTTTTTCAGGCGGAAGATTATCATTGTAATAGGGATAAAATTTATAGACATATGCCTGCATGCCCAGTCCCGCAAAAGAAAGCATCACACTTGAAATCGCTGTGAATGTGCCAAGAAGACCATATTCTGACTCAGTAAATCCTCCTTCCCTTGTAAACAGGTAGGTATTAATAAATCCGAGGGCGAATCCAAAATATACAATACCAGATGAAATGATACTTTGCCGCCGGATAGTACTCATGGCGTTAAGTTACGTAAATTGTATAATTCACAGAAAAGCCCGGCGCAGGGGAAGTCCCTTGAGCCGGTTTATAGCATATGCTTCACCGTTATAGTTAATGTGAAAGGGGTTCAGTCCAATTGCCTGGTATTGATATAGAGGTTCTTATCCACTTCAAATTTATTGGCATTCATTGTTTTCCATTCCTCTGTAGGCTCAATCCATACTCCGTTTACCTTAGCTGGTAAATTGAACCCGCTGACGCAATTCGTCCAGCGATACCTGACCAGGTTCTCTTTGATCGAATATTCCAGCACCGGGATTTTCGTAGTGCGCAAATATTGGTCGAATACTGGCCCAAAATTAAACTTGGCATGCTGGCTGATATAGTCTTCGATCTGCTTTGCTGTTACCGTCTTATGATAAAAGGTTTTGTTCAGGCCTCGCCAGATCTGACGAAACAGGCTGTCATTGTTGATGACCTGTCTAATGGTGTGTAGGAGATTCCCGCCCTTGTAATACTCATCGGTACCTTCCGGGCCACTGTTTACTCCGTAATATCCAATGATGGGGTCCTTATTCTCAATATTTTTTCTTACACCAAAATTATATGCATTTCCGGCCTCCCTGCCAAAATAGAATTCAGTATATAGGGTTTCAGTATAATTGGTAAAACTCTCATGGATCCATTCGTCGGCGAGGTCTTTGGCTGTAATATTATTTCCAAACCATTCATGGCCGCTTTCATGCACAATAATAAAATCCCATTTCATTCCCCAACCGGTGCCTGAAAGATCCATGCCCCTATAACCCTGTCTGAATTTATTTCCATAGGCGACAGCACTTTGATGTTCCATGCCCAGGTGTGGGGATTCTACAAGTTTATACCCGTCTTCATAAAAAGGATAGGGTCCCATCCAAAATTCAAAGCATTTTAACATAGAATCCACAGCCTTGAATTGTTGTTTGCCTTTGTCCAGGTTATAGTCTAGTACCCAGTAATCGCAATCCAGGTTTCCCTTTTCTCCCTTGTATACTTCATGCCAGGTGACATATTTGCCGATATATGGTATGATATTATAATTATTGATTGGGCTTACTACCACCCAGGTATAAGTGCTGGTACCATCCATATTTTTTTTCTTTTCTTTTAACCGGCCATTTCCAACTCCGACAAGGGTGTCCGGCACGATGATGCTCATAGAAACACCTTTGTCGGGCTCATCCCCCAGATCATCTTTACAAGGCAGCCATACACTGGCGCCAAGCCCCTCACAAGCGACCGTCATCCAGGGTCGTCCAAGATTATCCTGGGTAAAAATCCAACCGCCATCCCAGGGAGGGCGCTTGGCGATCACCGGATTTCCTTCAAAGCTTATTTCTATGGATTCTGATTTGCCGGCAGGGAGTGTGGATGGAAACGAGATAAAAAAAGCATTCCCTTCGCGTCGGAAATTTAATATTTTATTGCTCCATTTGATTTCTCTGATATTCATCGGCTCTTGCAGGTCAATCTGCATCAGCTTACCAGGCCTGGTCACTTTGAAATTTATTGTGTTGGTGCCGCGAATGAATTTCTGGTCATAATCTGGCCTGATTTGGATGGTGTACTGCACAAGATCCCACCAATCGCGGCCGGCAGTGACGGAACCTCTAAGAGTATCTGCATGCGTAAAAACAGGTTTTTGCGCCAATAGGGGAGATGAGAGGATGATGACAAATAAGGCAGCCAGAAAGTAGTTCTGTTTCATTTAATTAATTTAGACCTCAGTTTGGTTGATTCAGGTGGGCAGGAACTCCTTAATATATCCGGCCAGGTCAATCACAGGTATGAAGCCTTTTAGCAAGCTATGAACTCAAATTCGTAGTCCCGCCCCAGGCGGGATTCGACTAAGTTTTTTGCTGCACTGCGTTTGCAAAAAACAAGTCTCACGAATAAATGAAGATAAAGAATCATTGGACATATCAATTTATGAAATACATAAACGGTCTATTCACCCTGCTTCTATTGGTCTCCTGCAGGCATTTTGGAGAAGAGCAGGCATCCGTTTTTCGCTATAATGAGCCAACGGGCATTGCGACGCTGGATCCGGCTTTTGCAAAAAATCAATCCATTATCTGGGCCGTACATCAATTATATAATACCCTTGTTGAAACCGACAATAATCTAAATATCGTTCCTTCCCTTGCAAAGAGCTGGGAAGTTTCTTCAGATCGGCTTGTCTACAGGTTTCATTTGCGCACAGATGTTTTCTTTCAGGACAATGAATCTTTCCCCAGGGGTAAGGGAAGAAAAATGAATGCCCGTGACGTTGAATTCAGTCTTAAGAGAATCATCGATCCGCTCACAGCAAGCCCTGGCGCCTGGATTTTTACCAACAGGCTGAGTCAGACGAAAAGCATGAGGGCGATCAATGACTCTACCTTCGAGCTCATTCTTGCTAAGCCATTTCATCCCATCCTTGGTCTCCTGAGCATGCAATATTGTTCCATCGTTCCACATGAAGTGGTCGAAAAATTTGGTAAAGATTTCAGGAATCATCCCTGTGGCACAGGGCCCTTCTCCCTGAAATACTGGGACGAAGCCCAGGCATTGATTCTCGCGAGGAATCCCAACTATTTTGAAACGGATGGGAAGGGCTCGAGGTTACCATACCTCCAGGCCATCAAGATCAGTTTCTTTGACAATAAGGCAACTGAGTTTCTCATGCTTCAGCAGGGACAGCTGGATTTCATCAATGATATCGATGCTTCTTTTAAGGATGAAGTACTGACGAAGAAAGGCGAACTTAGAAAAGACTGGTCGGGGAAAATCATTTTATCCAAACATCCCTACCTGAATACAGAATACCTGGGAATTCTTTGCGATTCATCGATTGAATTGGTCAGGCTTTCTCCATTGAGGCTGAAAAAAGTCAGGCAGGCCATCAATTATGGGTTTGACCGTCGGAAGATGATGATGTATTTGCGCAATTCGATCGGAATCCCTGCTGAAAGCGGATTTGTTCCTGCAGGGATGCCTTCTTTTGATTCCATTCAGGTGCACGGATATAACTATGATCCGGAAAAATCCCGCCGATTGCTGGCAGAAGCCGGATTTCCAAATGGAACCGGTTTATCGGGAATAAAATTACTAACTGTGAGTGTATACGCGGATCTTGGCAGTTTTATCGCAAAAGAACTGGAAGAGATTGGAATCAAAGTGCAGGTAGAAATTATTCAAAAAGGCCTGCTGCTGGAAGAGACGGCAAAATCCCAGGCATTGTTCTTCCGCGGCAGCTGGATCGCAGACTATCCGGATGCTGAAAATTATTTAAGTGTTTTCTATTCCAAAAACCCTGCTCCGCCAAATTACACGCGTTACCATGATTCAACCTACGACTTATGGTATGACAAGTCCCTAATGGAAAATAATGACAGCATCAGATATTCCTTATACCGTAAAATGGACCAGCGCATGATTGACAATGCCCCGGTGGTACCACTTTGGTACGACGAAGTGATTCATCTGGTCAGTCCGAGGGTGCATGATTTTGAAGCAAACAGCCTGAATTTACTGGAACTGAGAAGGGTTTATAAATAACAAAGTCCATGGTGCCGCTGAAGACGTCGGATCTCAGCCGGCTCAATGGGATGCCTGCATGATCAGCGGGAATCCATATACCCTCCAGACGGTGAATGTGCCGAAGGCAAGTATAACGAAGAGGATCACACGAAGCCATTTGGCGGAAACCGGGAAGAGCCCGATAAAATGAGAAATGAACCAGGCCAGGTACAGGATTTTGAAAAGATCAGAAACCCTGAGGTCAACAGACGCTCCGGAAATCAGGAAAAAAAGAAGGGCGAGCAATGCAAAGACAAACTGCAAAAGAATAATCGTGCCCAGCGAATAGATTGTAGCCACCAGGGTTTCAAAATAATTATACACTGACCTTGTCACCAGGAGATAGAGGTATAAAGCCTGGAAGGGAATCACAAAGATCAGCACAAGGCTCAGATGACTGATAGCGAATCTTGTTGTTGAACCCGGACCAAAATAGTCCCTGTAATTAATGACTTTGTTTTCTCCAAATAATCTTTCAATCAAATACAAGAAGGAGGATATAGATCGTGATCCATATCAGGAAATAGGATATGGGTGACTGGTAGTTCTTCCTTTTACCTTCGATGAAATTTCTTGACGGTCAGGCCGGGAGCAATCAGCATTTGCCAGGACGTGTAAAGAAACCCTGTTTCCATATGGGTAAAGAAATGGAGGGTATCATGCCAGAAATAAGATAAGCTGATTCTTTCAGTCGCAGCTTTCTGTCCGCAGTGACTGCAATACAAATCGTGCAATGGGCGACCGCAATTTTTGCAATGACTCATATTGGTTGGGGGAATTGGTTGATCCGGGTTACCAAGGTCCAATCTTATAAGCTAATATAATAAAATGAATCACCCGGATTGCAGATTGCTATTGAAATCATAGGGAAGGTGAATATGGTAGAACCTCTCCCGCAGGACTATTTACTAACCGGTTTCAATTTATTCTTAAACACTTTCTCAAATTTCTCGACTTTGGGACGTATAACAAAGGTGCAATAGGGTTGCGATCCATGCAGGTTATAATAGTTCTGATGGTAGTTTTCGGCTGGATAGAAAACAGTAAACGCAGTGATCTCGGTCACAATAGGTTTATTATATGCCCCGCTCTTATCCAGTTCCGCCTTATAATGTTCGGCCTTTTGTTTCTGTTCCGCATTGTGATAGAAAATGGCGCTTCGGTATTGGGTTCCTTCATCATTGCCCTGCCTGTTCAAACTTGTCGGATCATGCGATTCCCAAAAGACTTCCAGCAATTCATCAAAACTGATTTGTTTAGGATCATAAATGACCTGCAGGCATTCGGCATGACCTGTGGTTCCGGTGCAAACTTCTTCATAGGATGGATTGACGGCCGTGCCTCCGGAATAGCCGGAAGTCGCTTTAAGCACTCCCTTTAGTTCCTGAAATATGGCTTCTGTACACCAAAAGCATCCGGTCGCAAATGTGGCTGTATCTGTTTTAAGTCCTTCCGGAATAACTGTTTCTTTCATGATATGATTTGATTGAGACGATGATTCTGAACAGGCGCCGGACCCTATCGCCAGCGCAAACGCAACGGTGAGAATACCCATATTTTTCATCTTATTCGGTTAATAAATTTACTTTGTTTCGGCAAATTCACTATTGGTGAAGGTCCCTACTGCAAGCTATATGACAATTGAAGGCTTTTAAATGTTTATTAACATATTTTATTGATTCGATTTGCATATTCAATTTACGAATCGAAAGAGGAAATGGATTTTTCCGGCGCCTTTATTTCAGCAGCCCCTTCCAGCTCAGCCATATGGCGGCTAGGCTCAATTCTTATACCTTTGCAGCGCTTGAAAATGGCCTCCGCGGAGGTATGATCAATGAAATATTTTCCTGATTCTGCGCTTGTACAATTGGAATTTGAAAAAGTCAAGGCTTTGCTTCATGCTTATTGCCAGACCCAGTATGCAAAAGAAAAAGCGCTCGATCTGCGCATACACACGCAAAGGCAATACATCGAACTGGAGCTCCAGCAGACCCATGAATTTAAATCATTGTTACAGCAAGGGCAGCATTTCCCGAATGATTATGTCCTGAACCTTTCTAAAGAACTAAAACTGTTGGGCGATTCCGGGCGCAGTGCTGAGTGGGGAACAGTTTATTCAGATCAGAAGACTCACAGAGAGCATATCTCAAATATTTCGTTGGTTCGATCCTGAGCGAAGGATCACCTATCCGGCCATGGCCCGGATCATTGCCAATTCCTACTATGAGAAAAAGATCATTACGTGGATAGATGAAATTTTGCTGGACTCAGGCAATGTGAGGGACAATGCATCCAGGTCGCTTGCCGAGATCAGACAAAACCTGGACCGGAAGCGGTCTGAGTTAAGGAGATTATTCGACCGGATCGTGTCTAAGCTGAATAAATCAGGATTTGTAGCCGATATAGAAGAAGGCTTCTTGAATGGCAGGAGAGTGGTGGCCATTTTTGCGGAACACAAGCGGCAGGTCAAAGGAATTCTTCATGGAGAAAGTGATACAAGGAAGACTTCATTTATCGAGCCAGAAGAAACCATTGGTTTGAACAATGAGATCTTTTCTTTGGAGAATGAAGAGAGCAGGGAAGTGTATCGCATTCTCAGGGACCTCACTGCCAGAATTTCTCCATTTGCCGGATTATTACAGGATTACCATGACATCCTTGGCGAATACGATTTCATTCATGCGAAGGCAAAACTTGCCATAGACATCAATGGAAATTATCCTTTACTGGTAGATAAGGCACTCATCCATCTAGTGCAGGCCTATCATCCGCTATTGTTTTTATACAACAGGAAAAACCAGAAACCCACCATACCCACACAGATTGAATTGGATGAGAAAAGAAGAATCCTGGTCATCTCCGGTCCAAATGCAGGCGGGAAAACAGTCACGCTCAAGACAGTTGGTTTATTGCAATTAATGATACAGAGTGGACTTCTGATCCCTGTGCATCCAGATTCGCAGATTGGCATCTTCAAACAGATTATGATTCATATTGGGGATACCCAGAGTCTCGAATTTGAGTTAAGTACCTATAGTTCCCAATTGAAGAACCTGAAACATATCATGGAGAATGCGAATGGAAGAACCCTGTTTTTCATTGATGAATTGGGAAGTGGCAGCGATCCCAACCTCGGTGGGGCATTTGCAGAGGTCATTCTTGAAGAATTGGTGAGAAAGCATGCTTTTGGCATTGTAACGACGCATTACCTGAATCTGAAAGTGATGGCCAATAAGACGCCTGGGATCGTGAATGGCGCCATGACCTTTGATGAAAAAAATCTCGAGCCATTGTATAAACTGATCATCGGACAGCCGGGAAGTTCATACACATTTTCCATTGCCGAAAGAATCGGTCTTGACCAGCGCCTGATCAACAGGGCCAGGTCCCTGGTGGATGAAGGCCATTTCCGCCTGGATAAATTACTGAACAGTGCTGAACAGGACCAACGGGAGGTTGAACTAAAAGAGAAGGAATTGACTAAGCTGATCAGGGAAAATGAAAAATTGAAAAAGGAAATGGATGCGGTGATGAACAAAGAAAAGCATCATCAGCAAATGGAAATCCTGAAACAGCAGAACAAGATCACGGAAGAGCGGCTAGTCTACCTGAAGGAGATGGAAAGAAAATTGAAACAGATCATCATTGACTGGAGGAAAACGGAGAATAAGCAGGAATTGATAAAGCAGATGCAGGCCCTGCTTTTTAAGCAAAAGGAAAAACAGCAGAACGAAAAAGTAAAAAAGAAATTTGATAAGAAATACGAAGAAGTTGGTGGAAATATATTTGCCGGAAACAAAGTAATGATGAAAAAAAACCACCAGGTGGGAGTGGTCAAAGAAATCAGGGGCAAGAAGGCGATCGTCCAGGTAGGCTTTCTCCCAATGACCGTGGCCCTGCAGGATCTCACATTGATTCGGGATAAGCCCGGGGAAGAAAATGAATGCTAAGGGGGATCTTAAGCAGCGTTTCGTGTTTATCGGTTTCACCGCCGATGGCGGGGCAAATAAAGCAAAGGCGAAAGAAAATATTCAACTACGATCTTTTGAAAAGAACGGGACGAATTTTTTTGGGGAGTCTTTGCGCCCCTCGCTCTCGGCGCCTCAGCGTGAAACTCTATTTGATTAAAACGTAACCTCTCCCAGATAAACGCTATCGGACTGCCTGCTTCTGTCATTGGCAACAAAAGCGACATAAATAAGGCAAATCTGACCCTTAGTGTATTCTGTTTGTAAAGTAGCGGAACCAGATTCTCTGAAATTCCCTTCAGTAGTATGAGTTACTATTTTATGCTCAGTATTATAAGCCAGGAGCATCACCTGATCTTTACCACTGGCCCCCTCAACTTTTGCCGTATCCCATGTAAAGAGAAGCTTCTTTTCGTCTATTGTTTCAACCGTGATATTCTTCGAAAGCGGTAGGGTTCCAAAACTTACTTTCATAAAAGCCGGATTCACCTTCCATTCGATCCCGTCAAATTCCATGGCATTTTTGCATTAAGTAAGACTTTGCTGCCAAAAATCCTTCTACCGTTGGCGAATACCCTTTATAGCCCTGACGCACAAATTCGATAAGAGGAGCGAGCCAATCCTGGGCCAGCTTGAACTTCTGCCGGTTAGCTTTTTCTTTAGCAGAAATTTCTTTTGTTCTTGGTCCAGGGGAAGACTTTAAATAAGGGATGCCCCTCCAGGAGGAACCGATCACATTTCCAACTCTGCCAGAAAATGAACCCAGGACGTTTTTGGATAGTTTACCCATAATAATGAAATGTAGTTGGACTCCAGTTAAAGGTAAATTGATTTATGGTTGGAATCAAATTAAAGAGGGCTTTAAGAGAATATAAACAGGGATCAGACAGGGAAATACGCGAGTCTGGTCCCTGTTTGGTCCCTCTCTTATCCCTGTTTAACCCCTGTCTGATACCTATCTAACTATAATCAAGTCCGAATCCCGAGTCAAAGCTAGCCTCGCCAGATTTATATATATATCAGCTTAAAACAAGACTGCTATTTCCGCATTTGGTGAGGTGGAAATTGGTCAGATGACAATGCACTAATTTAGAATAGTGTCAATGTTCAGCACTGGATTAGAACTATAGAATAATGTTATTGTTAATCATATAGTTACGTGAAAACACTATTAGTGAAGTAACAATAGAGTAACAGGAATTGGAGCATTTTTAGTTCAATGCCATCCTTGGAAAGAACTCAAATTACACAACATTGGAATTCGGCTTCTGAAGGACTCGCGATAGATAGCTATATAAATATTATCAAAGCATTTATTTAAGCTGTTTATTTAAAGTCAGCTGAAATGGAATTGAAATTATTGTTATGGTTGGATTCGAGTCCTGGTGAGATCACGAAGCGTTCTGAAACAATAGGCATTTTTTCATTTTTGATTCTTGTGTTACTGCTCTGATCCTGGCTAATAATAATTTGTAATATGACTACTTATAATTAGCAATATGAATAAGTTTATTTATATCGCGCACAAATATTTTTCTGCCTTTTGTTTCCAATATACCATCCTTTTTAAACTCTGAAAGTACCCTTACTACATTCTCTCTTGCTGTACCTACCAGGCCAGCCAAATCATCGCGACTCATGTTAATTTCCACTTCCATTCCAGGCTCGAAGTTTACCTTATATTTTTCCCTAATCACGATGAGCTGAAGAGCCAGTCTTTCCCGAACTGATTTTTGCGCAATCAATGTTAAGCTGTTTGCCAAAACAGCAAATTCATGGCTTAAAGTTTTCAGGAGACGGTGATTTAACGTGGATGATTGTTCAAGGGCTGTTAGGAAGTCCCCTTTGGGAATGAAGGAAATAATACTTTCTTCTAATGTAGAAGCAGAATCAGGGTATGAATCTTCAGAAAGTACTGCATGATAACCAATCAGCTCCCCTTTATTGGCTACATAAATAATCTGTTCCCTTCCTTCCTGATCCACTCTATATTTTTTTACTTTTCCGGATTTGATAAAGAAAATCCCTGAGGGATACGACCCTTCCTTAAAGACGACTTCCCCTTTTTTATAGTAGTGTTCAATTTTGTTTCTTATAAGCAATTCAAAATCTTCATATGGCAAATCAAAAAGAATGGATTCGCTATTAAAATCCCATTTATGTATAGGAAAAATTCCCTTAATGCTCATATTATTCAAAGATACCAATTTCAAAATTGATAAAAGTCACATTTAGAAGTGATAATGTTTACCGCAAGGCGCACATGCGAGAATTAACTTTGCAGTATGAATACAGATAAAATCACCAGAAGAGATCTTTATTACACTCATGATCATGAATGGATCGACTTTCAAGGTTCTATAGCCTATATCGGTATTTGCAGTTTTAAGCTTACCGGCTTTAAACAAATTCAAGAGATAGAATTTAAAGAGCCAACTGGATTCAAAAAAAAGGGTGATGTGATTGCTACTTTAAAATATAACGATTACCAGATTTCGGCACATATGCCTGTGGATGGGAAAGTACTTCAAGTAAACGATCGGTTAGTAAATGGGAACGTCAATATTCTTTTGGATTGCGCTGAAAGCTCGGGATGGATTATTTTAATCGCCCCATTGCTTCCTCATGAAAGACCAGGCTTACTGCTTCCCAAGCAGTACCGATTGAATGGTAAAAACAAATAAGCGAAATAGCCGCTTAATTTATTTTATATAAGCATCCTTTTATGCCCTTGCTTGGAAAGAGAATATTTGCCGAACGTTGGTTTAGTTCAGATGAACAGTTTCATTTCCTGTACACACCGGAAATCCAGGCATTGGCGCAGAGGCATTGGACTCCTTTGTTTGTCGCGAGAAGGGCTGCTAATTTTTTAGCTGCGGAACCAAATGCGAGGATACTTGATATTGGCAGCGGAGTGGGCAAATTCTGTTTGAGTGCAGCGTACTATAAACCCAATGCATTTTATTACGGTGTGGAGCAAAGAAAAAACCTGATCACTTTTGCCGAAACTGCCAGAGACCACTTGGGTTTTGAAAATGTCTTTTTTATTCACGGAAATTTTACTCAGTTAGATCTAAGGAAATACGATCATTTCTATTTTTACAATTCCTTTTTTGAAAACCTGTTTGGTGCTGACAAAATAGATGATAGCATTGCTTATTCTGGTGAATTATTTAATTATTACAACAGGTATTTATTTAAACAATTATCTCAACTGCGTATAGGAACAAGGTTAGCGACTTTTCACAGCCTGGACTATGAAATCCCTCCCTGTTTTCATGTTGTTGGCTCGGAACTGGACGATCTTTTGAAATTTTGGATAAAAGTATAATTAGAATATCACGGAAATATCATTTGATTATGATAATGAAAATCATGATTCATTAGAGACCTAAAACTGGCACATGGTTATCTTGATTGCGAGAAGATTGATGTTCATAATATAAGGAAAATAAATTGTGAAAGCTTATGAAGATCCGTGCGTGGAGAATGGCATTGGCGCTATGGGTAAGCAGATCGAAAGCAATTGGAAATAAACAAAATACTACCAATTGCATCAATAAAGGATATTCTGTCGGTTTCATGAATGCACTTTAGGAAATACAATTTAGGGAAAGCTTGAAGAAGACTATAAATATGTGAGTATTCAAATAATATTTATATGACTTTTGAGGAATATACGGAAACCATTCTTCACCATCTGGAAATTGCTAGTGATTGTGAGGCAGTGGAACAAATCATCAGCCACTCAATAGAAAAGATGAAAGAGAAACATATCCATGCTCATTTAATTTCCGGATACGAAAAAAGTTTAAAAGAGAGCCTGGAATTGCTTTCTCCACAAAGCTTTGATTCTATTCACTGGTGTAATATAAAGTGCGCCATTTTGTATTTAAAGAAAAGAGCACAACATTAGATTTATGGTAAACAAACACCAATAATGAATCCAATTAATTGTAATTGGGGATATTGAAATTGCTGGTTAAGGATTAGAATATACTTTTAACCCTAAGAATTTGGATGAGCTGTCTGCTACTGAATCCCTATTTACAACTGGGCAGCTCTCCAAATTTTTTACAAGACTCTTGCTTGAAATGCAAAAGGGTGATTTTGCTCGGCATTATATCGTGCCAAGGGAATCTGTTACTAGCTAAAGTTTGTCCCATTAAGACGCAATAGGTCTTTCTTAAAGAGGTAAAAAAACATTCTTTGAATGAGTAAGATTAAGGACGATTTGATCACAGGATACAATGGTTATTTTGAAAAGTGTTTTGATCACACTGGCAATATTTCAGTATACAAGGCATTTGACGACAGTTTATTCGAACTGCAAAGTATCGACATTTCCAAATTGAAAAGGCTTGGAAATGAACGCCCCTTCTCGGGTAAATGGACAGTAAGAGAGATACTTCAGCACATTTCCGATGCCGAGAGAATTTTAGCTGCAAATACCCTAGGGCTTGCTAGATATGGAGACGCATATGAAATTTCTTTCGATGAAAGGACAATGGCGACACCAGGTAACGCCAACAGTAAGAGAATTGATCAGCTTTTGTACGAAATGGAAACTGTGAGGAGATCAACTATTTCCTTGTACAAAGGGTTTTCGGATGAAGACCTACTAAAGTCCTGTATTAATTGGAATGATTCAATGTCGATCCTGGACGTGGGATTTTGTATTACCTGGCTCCAGAGATATTACCTCAAAATAATAGAAGAAAAATATTATCCCCTACTAAAATAAAAAGTATGCCAGCGGCTACGGATGAGAAGAAATTCAGGCTTGTTGAAACATTATTGCATGCATCGGGACAGGAAGAAGTTAAGAGGGTCATAGATGCCGCAGTTGAAGGTCTAGGGAATTTAGAGTTTAATGATCAATTCTTGGTCCGAATTGTGGAAAAAACGATTAGTGAACTAGAACAATTTAGCCCTATGAATAAAGATTTTCAGCAATGGAGTAATATTAAAATGGCTCGAATTTATCTTAACCGAATTAAAAGGCGAGCAAGTGAAAAGCTAATATAATGCTGATTGAAGAATATAAAGAAACGATCCTTGACGAATTGGAACAGGCCCGTGATGAGGATGAAACAGAGCAAATCATTAATCGTTCCATTGACCAGTTTAAAGATGATAATTTCTACGGGTTCCTGGTAATCATTTATCTCCACATTTTGCAAAATGGCTTGGAGAAGCTATCTAAAAATGATTTTGATTCCAGGATCTGGCACAATGTCAGCCACGCATTGGACTATTTGAGAGAAATGAATACTAATAGGGAAAAAGTGGAATAATGATCAATGATACAAAAAACCCAAAGCATGGCTATTTTAAAAGTGTTTTTACTCTTAAATGTTCACGATGCAGGACAGGCGATATGTTTAAAACCAAAAGTTATTACGACCTGAAGAACTTTATGAAGATGGATGAAAAATGCCCTTCCTGCGGCCAACGATTGGAAATTGAATTAGGATTTTATTATGGAACTAGTTATGTAAGCTATATGATATCGGTTGCCTTTTCGGTAGCAACATTTATTCCATGGTGCTTATTGATTGGTATTTCCACGGACGACAACAGGGTATTTTGGTGGATGGGAATTAATATCGCCTTATTGATACTTCTGCAGCCTTACTTTATGAGGCTGTCGCGAGCGCTGTGGTTATCCTTTTTTGTCAGATACAACCCTAACTGGCGTTCAGAAATTGCAGAAGAGCCCGAAAGAATCGTCCGTGAGCATATGAATAATTGGTAACTCGGCTTTTTTTGCATAATATTTAATAGGTGATGGAAAGGGCTGCAAAAGGTTTCACTGTCAGTATTGGGTTTTTCTAAGAGTATCATTTCAATACAACGAGAGGTAACATACACAATGTAATTCTATGGCAGGCTCACAATTGTTAATTTTAATATTACTGCTCCCCATCGCCGGGGTTGCCATTATTCCGTTCATTGCCCATTCATACAGGGCTAAGTCCTGCTTTCTTTTTGTTTTATTAATCGCTGTAATGACCTCTATTCCGGCTCTTAGGTCGCTAAATGGAAATGACTTTGGTATCGTGGTTAGTGGCATGCCCGTTTTTGGAAATGTTGCCATTCATATTGATGCCTTATCTGGCTGGTTTATCCTGATCATCAATTTCACAAGTATTAACGGGGCATTTTATGGTATAGGATATATGAAACCATATGAACAGCAAAGGGCGAATGTTTCACTGCACTGGGTATTGTTTATTTTGTTTCAATCGTCTATGCTCGGAGTGTGCATGGTTCAAAATGGCCTTGCTTTCCTGATTGTGTGGGAAATAATGTCCATTTCCTCTTTTCTACTCGTCATATTTGATCATCAGAATAAGAAAACACTTCAGACGGGAATCAATTACCTCATACAAATGCATATTGGGGTTCTTTTTCTTTCCACTGCATTTATCTGGGTATATTTTGCAGAAGGTTCACTTGAATTTTCTGCAATTGAGCATTTTTTTACCTCCCATTCAAATTTGTGGTTGTTCCTATTGTTCTTTGTCGGTTTTGGAATAAAAGCAGGGTTCATCCCTTTGCATTCCTGGTTGCCCCAGGCGCATCCGGCTGCCCCTTCTCATATCTCTGCTGTAATGTCTGGGGTAATTGTAAAGCTTGGTATCTACGGAATTTTCAGGATGGTTTTTTTACTCAAGAAGGACTTTACGATTCTTGGAGGTTGTATTCTTAGTCTTTCAGTGCTTACTGGATTATATGGCATTTTGAATGCAGCGGTACACCGGGATTTCAAGAAGATGCTCGCCTACTGTACAATTGAAAATATAGGAATTATCGGAATGGGTATCGGTATTGGTTTAATGGGGATTGGGAATGGTAACAATTTGCTGATTATCCTCGGATTTACAGCCGCCCTGCTTCATACTTTAAATCATTCCTTATTCAAATCCCTTCTTTTTTTTGCCGCAGGTTCTGTATATCAGCAAACGCATACCAGGGATATGGAAAAGCTGGGAGGATTGTTGCGTAAGATGCCACAAACAGGATTGTTTTTCCTGATCGGCGGACTCGCCATTGGAGGATTGCCACCCTTTAACGGTTTTGTCTCTGAGTTCCTCTTGTATAGTGGAATTTTGCAGGGGATTAAATACATCGGGATCAACTACATTTCGCTGATGATATTTTCACTGGCAGGACTTGCAATGATTGGAGGATTATCGATGATTACATTTACCAAAAGCTTTGGAACAATATTTCTGGGGAGCCCAAGAACACAGTTGCATCACGAACCCCGGGAGGTTGATCTCAGCATGAGGGTACCACAATATGTAATTATCATGGTGATGCTCACAGTCGGCATTTTTCCGCAATTTTATTTCAACCTCATCTACAGGATTATTTTGACAATGGTTCCGGCTACTTTATCAGGAAATAAGCTGGTGCTTGCCCAAGTACTCCATAGCATTTCATCTGTTGGAATGTTTGCTCTGGTATTTATTGCAATAGCTGCTTTAATTTACCTGGTAAGAAATAGCCTTACCCGAAAACGTCAGGTTGCCGAAGAATCAACCTGGGCTTGCGGCTATCCTTTACCTACTGCGAAAATGCAGTATACCGGAAAATCATTTGCGAAGTCGCTGGTGAAGTTGTTAAATTTTGTGGTTCTGGAAAAGAAGAAATACAAAGAGATTTCCGCCATCGAAGTTTTCCCTGCAGAAAGAAAGTATTCTTCGCATTTCTCGGACTTATTTGAAACAAAGATTATTAATGGGCTTGTAAGCCGATTGATTTATTCATTGAATTATTTCCAATTTATTCAAAACGGTAAAATCCAGATGTATATATTATACGGCGTTTTTTTTATCGTCCTGATATTTCTAGGAACCATTTTTAAATTCATTTAATGGCGATCCTTGTGGCATTTAGCATAGTTATTCTTTTGGCTATTGTACTTATTCCAACTATAAGTCCGCAATGGAAAGGAATTATTACAATAGCCACTGTAGTTGCTATAGCTTTTCTCAGTAGCCTTATGGCTGTTGCTGCATTGACCGGAAGAGATTCTGAATTCCTGTTTCAGGGTTCCTTTGTAACCGCCAATATCCCGGTGCGCGTTGATGGATTATCAGGTTGGTTTATTTTAATCATCAACTTCACTTTTATCACCGGGGCTATCTATGGCATGGAGTATATGAAGGCTTACCGTTCCCAAAAGGCTAATCTGTCTTTGCATTGCGTCAGTTTTATTCTTCTTCAGGGGAGCCTGATAAGCATTTGTTGCCTGCAAAATGCCATTGTATTTCTCGTAGCCTGGGAAATCATGGCGTTAACCTCATTTATACTTATCATTTTTGAACATAATAAAAAAGAGACACTAAACGCGGGTATTAATTATTTAATCCAGGCTCATATTGCCATCATGTTTTTGACACTGGGATTCATCTGGACGGCATTGAAAACGAATTCGTACGATTTCAAAGCCATCACTCTTTTTACCTCATCTAATTCCCTACTTACAGGTTTTGCATTGTTCCTTTGTTTCTTTATTGGGTTTGCCATAAAAGCCGGGTTTGTTCCTTTTCATACTTGGCTTCCCTATGCCCACCCCGCCGCACCTTCACATGTTTCGGGAGTGATGTCAGGCGTAATCATAAAAATCGGCATTTATGGTATTATGCGCATGCTGCTGCTGATTAAGACGGATTACCTATTAATCGGGTATATTATTTTTTTTATTTCTATTTTATCGGGAATTTATGGAGTGATGCTTGCCATCATCCAGCATAACCTGAAAAGATTGCTGGCTTACCATAGTATTGAAAACATTGGAATCATCGGAATTGGAATTGGCCTTGGTTGCATAGGAATAGGGAAGGGAATCGACATATTAATTATATTAGGATTTGCCGGGGCGCTTCTGCATACACTGAATCATTCGCTATTTAAGTCAATCTTATTTTACAGCGCGGGCAACGTACTCCAGGCAACTCATACAGTAGATATTGAAAAATTAGGTGGCATAGGCAAACAAATGCCCCATACTTCATTGCTCTTTCTCATATCCGCAATTGCTATTTGCGGCCTGCCGCCTTTTAATGGTTTTGTTTCGGAGTTCCTTATCTACAGCGGAATGTTTAGCGGCTTGCACGGTTCAGACAAGACTTTACTTTCTTTCATTGTTTTTGGTCTTTTTGGATTGGCCTTGGTAGGCGGGCTTGCCATGTTATGTTTTACCAAAGCATTTGGAGCTGTTTTCTTGGGAACTCCCCGACATATTATCCATCACTTCCCCAAAGAGGCAGGAATTATCAAATTACTTCCCTTATATGCAGGAACTATGCTGATTCTTGCTATAGGATTATTCCCAAAAATGTTTTTCGAGGCAGTTTCCAGACCACTTGATTTATTCTTACGAATCTCCGAATCGAAAATTCAACCGCGAATACTTCCGGTCATGGAATCATTATCTATGATCGGTCTATGTGCTGCTGGATTTTTAATTCTGGCAGGGTTGATTTATTTAGTAAGAAGGCGAATGACAATTAACAAACCTGCATTTAGCGAATCTACCTGGGCATGCGGGTATGTTGCCCCAACCATCAAAATGCAATACACTGCCAGTTCTTTTATACGGGCATATCGCAAATTGGCTGAACCCGTTCTTTCTATTCGAAAAAAGAAAAAGGAAATAACAGGAATCTTTCCTGAAACAGGGGGACAGGAAACGCATCCTTATGACAAAATTGAAGAATGGTTTATCGATTATCCATTACAGCGTCTAAAAATATTCTTGAACCGGTTTATTTTCCTGCAAAATGGAAATCTACAGTTCTATATTTTGTATGGAGTGGTTTTTATTACTCTTGTTTTGGGTGTACCCTTTGTAATTACGTACTTAAAAACATTAATTACTTTTTTAAATCACTTATGATTCATGATAAGGTTTCTATTAATTATCTTAGCGAGCACTTTTTTTACCGGAATTATTATCCGGGTCAAGAGTATTACCTCCGGGCGCAAAGGTCCCGGTATTTTCCAGCCTGTTAAAGATGTTATCCGTTTATTTAAGAAGGGAGCTGTATACAGCAAAACGACGAGCCTCATTTTTCAAATAGCCCCAAGCATTTATTTTGCTTCTGTAATCATGGCCATTATGGTAATTCCGCTTGGCCAGCTTAAAGGAATCATTTCCTTTGACGGCGATTTTGTATTTTTTGCATATGTACTCGGCGTGGGAAAATTTTTCAATATCATCTCAGCACTTGACACGGGCAGCAGTTTTGAAGGTATGGGCGCCAGCAGGGAAGCATTGTATTCTATGTTTGCTGAGCCGGCCTTCTTTATTCTGATGGGCTCTTTTGCCTTGCTTACGGGACATACTTCTTTCCAGCAAATTTTTGCGTCTTTACATTTTGGTTCCTATATATCCTATATACTGGGAGCCTTGGCCACTTTTGTGTTGGTTATGATCACGATGGTTGAAAACAGCAGGATGCCCATTGATGATCCGAAAACGCACCTGGAACTCACCATGGTTCACGAAGTAATGATTCTGGACAACAGCGGATTTGACCTGGGCATGATTTTATATGCAACGAACCTGAAATTTGCGATGTACGGCGCGTTGATAGCAAACTTGTTTTTAGGCAGCTTTCCACTATACCTGACCATTCCTATATTCTTTGGCTTTCAAATACTTTTTGCTATTAGCGTTGGCATTCTTGAATCCTTTACGGCAAGGTTCCGGATGAACCACAACGCTCAATATATACTTGCTTTGTCTTCTGTTTCATTATTGATCTTTTTGGCCGTCTTACTGCTTTTAGGACAGTTTAGCTAACAAGTAAAATAAAATTGACCATGACTAATGTACTACTGATCATATTTGCCATTTCTTTGCTCTACCTGGGGATTGCGCACCGTTTGCTCACCTACATTAAGATTCTTGCTTTTCAGGGCATATTGCTTTTCGGCATCGCTTTTATTGAACTTATCCAAATCAACGCAATTAATCTTGCATTTGTTTTGCTGGAGACTATTGTGTTCAAAACGCTTGCTATCCCATTGTTTTTGAATTATGTGATGAAAAGAAACAGAATTGCGCGCGATGCAGAGCCTTTTTTGCCAAATTTTATTTCGCTGATCATTATTACCCTTATCATTATAACCACATTTATTTTATCGAACGCGATTGCTGATTCACAGATTAGCAAGATATTTTTTGTTGTGGCCCTTTCCACGCTGTTTACAGGCTTATACATCATAGTCACCCGGACCAAAATAATAACTCACGTCATGGGATATCTCGTTATTGAAAACGGGGTTTTTATTTTATCGATTGCTGTGGGTAATGCAATGCCTATGCTGGTGAATCTTGGCATTCTGCTTGATATTTTCGCCAGCGTATTCTTGTTAGGGATTTTCGTAAATAGGATTGGAGATGTATTGAAAGATGTTGATGTAGATCAGCTAAAAAATTTGAAAGATTAATAAATAACTAAAAGGAAGATGACAGGAATATATTTAGTAGTCTCAATTATTATAGCTGGTCTATTATTCTTCAACAGAAACCGAATATGGAATTACTTCCTTGTAATTGGATTCCTCTTTCTGCAAATTGGGTTTACCGTATATGAATACCTGCATATAAATACTACCGAATTGAGCTATTTCACGGCAGATGGATTGAGCATACTGCTCCTGATTACTTTATGTATAATAAGCATTCCTGCGATATATCACAGTTATGTGTTCTTGTCGAAAAATGAGGAGAATTCCCGGCACAGAGCGATCTATTTTGCCGCCATGGTCATGTTGCTTACATCTATTAAGTGCAGCCTATCTTGCCAATCATATTGCAGTTACGTGGATTTTTGTCGAACTCACAACCCTGAGCGCATCTGCACTCATTTATCATCGTAGAAATAATAGGTCACTGGAAGGCACCTGGAAATACGTTTTTGTTTGTGCCATTAGTATTACCCTGGTATTTATCGGTATATTATTCTTGAGTTTTACTTTGCAGAAGGCGGGTACCGATGACCTTTCATTTGCTGTGTTAATAAAGAAAGCGCCCGACCTGAATTTGTTTTGGCTGCGATTGGCTTTCATTTTTGTATTCACAGGATTTACTGCCAAGTTAGGATTGGTTCCCATGTATACCGCAGGCATTGATGCAAAGGACAAGGCCCCGTCCCCAGCGGGGGCCCTTCTTTCTAGCGTGTTAATGAATGTTGGATTTGTGGGGATTTTCAGGCTTTATACAGTTATCGCCAATTCTCCGATTCATCAGTGGGCCAATCATGTCATCCTTGTAGCTGCAATCCTGTCCATTTTCGTGGCTACCGTCTATATGACGAAGGTGAAAAATATAAAACGAATGTTTGCATATTCCAGCATAGAACACGGTGGTATTGTGATGCTGGGAATTGTTGCTGGTGGTATTGGTTATTATGGAGCAATCCTGCATATTATTTTGCATGCATTTATTAAATCAAGTCTGTTCTTCCAGATGGGACAGATTTATCGTGTTTATAAAAGCAAGAGTATTTATGATGTTGGCGATTATTTTAAGTACAACCTGACAGGATCAATGGTCATGCTTATTGCGTTCTTTTTTGCGACGGCGATGCCTCCATCCGGCCTGTTCATAAGTGAGTTCATGATCTTTCGTGCATTATTTGCGGCGAATTATCTGGGGGTGTTGATTATCGTCATGATTCTCTTGACCATAATCATTTGGGCATTCGGGAAAAACATCTTTAAACTCCTTTTTTCCCCTGCAGTTTATTTTAAGGAAGATGGCGTGGAAAGGATACCACCCGTGGAATCCCTATCACAGTTTATATTGCTTGGATTGGTCGTATTCCTGGGATTAGCACCACCAACTCAATTTGTAACACTTATTCAGGAAGCGATTAAATATTTACCAAAATAGTATGAACTCCATAAGCATAAAAAATAACCAGACCATCCCTCTCTCTCATATTCCAGAATTGGACTATACCTCCTTCTTAGAACACAATGTTTTTTCATTAATTAAAGGCGGGGGAGCCCATTGTGTGAACTATTTTGGAATGCCCTATAGCAACAACATCAAACTGATTTGTTGTATCGCCAACGATGAATTGAGTACAATTCACATCTCATCAGCCGTTGTTAGTGCCATACAAGCGCTTCCTTCATTTTCAAAACACAACCTTGTTTTTGAGAAATTTGAACGCGAAATTCATGAAAATTTTGGAATCGCGTACACTGACCATCCCTGGCTCAAACCGGTTCGTTTTCCTTTTGACCGGTACGATAAGAATTCAACGGTGGCCGGATATCCCTTTTTTAACATAGAAAGCGAAGAATTGCATGAGGTAGGTGTAGGCCCAATTCATGCCGGTATTATTGAACCCGGTCATTTCCGTTTCATTTGCAATGGCGAACAAATCCTTCATCTGGAAATACAATTGGGTTACCAGCACAGAGGTATTGAACAGTTATTTCTGGAAAAAAAGAAAATACTGCAACGGGTTACACTTGCTGAAAACATTGCGGGCGATTCAGTGGCAGGGCACACGGTGGCTTTTGTGAATCTTTGGGAAAGTTTATGCAATCATAATCCTGACAGGCATTTGGAGCTTGAGCCGTACACTTGCCCTTGAATTGGAGCGGGTGGCTATTCATACCGGTGATTTGAGCGCCATGTGTACTGATGTGGCTTATCAGTTGGGAAGTGCAGTCTTTGGAAGATTAAGAACTCCGCTCATAAATTTCTTTCAGGACTGGTGCGGGAACCGTTTAGCAAAAGGATTAATTCGTCCGGGGAAAACCAATTTCCCTTTTACCAATGAATTAGCTGATGATTTAATTAAGATATTAGATTCTTTTGAAAACGATTTTGAAGAAATCTGCGAAGAACTTTTCAGCTTGCCGAGTGCACTGGCCCGGTTTGAAAAGACTGGTGCTATTACTACTGAGCAGGCACTCACCGTCGGAACGGTAGGAATGTGCGCAAGGATGAGCGGCGTGAACAGAGATATCCGGTTCTCACATCCGCATGATTTATACAAGGAATTACAGCATCAGCCGATTATTAAGAGTCAAGGTGATGTATATGCGAGGGCGCGCTTGCGCAAAAAGGAAATCAGCCAGTCTATTGGTTATATCAGACAGCTAACCGAAAACTTTCGAGGTCATAGGGAAAGTCAAATTCAATTATCAAATCCGGTCACCCAACTCCCTTACCATTTCACTGGTGGAAGGATGGAGAGGAGAAATATGTCATTGCGCCATTACAGATGACAAAGGAGAATTGATTCACTATAAAATCAAAGATCCTTCTTTCCATAACTGGCTGGCGTTGGCATTAGCAGTGCGAAATAATGAAATTTCTGATTTCCCGATATGTAATAAGAGCTTCGACCTCTCTTATTGCGGTCATGATTTGTAAAATATAAAACGGTATCATTATGTTAGACAATCTGAAAATACTGCTTCACCAGGGCAAGCAATACATTCCCGATGTTAGCAAAGCAGAGGTTCCTGGAATATTCAGGGGCAGGCCGGTAATCAGCACGGAAATAATCAATGAAAATGAATTGGCGGAGCTATGTCCTACAAATGCGATTTCCGTTGCTCCGGTTTGTATCGATTTAGGAAAATGCACTTTTTGCGGAGAGTGTGCCATTGCCTTTCCCAAGAAAATAAGATTTACCACCGACTATAAAATAGCTACCAATGACCGCAGCGAACTTGTCATCAATGAAGGAAAGAATGAGCCAGTTGAGTTGAATCCCCTATTAATAAGAAAAGAAATTTACGAATACTTCAGTGGGTCATTAAAGTTGCGACAGGTTTCGGCAGGCGGGGATAACAGTTGCGAACTGGAGCTGAATGCTTGCAGCAATGTGAATTTTGATATGGGAAGATTTGGAATTGAATTTGTAGCCTCGCCCCGTCATGCGGATGGCATCGTCATAACAGGACCTATCACGGAAAATATGGCCCAGCCCCTCCAATATGTTATGACGCGATACCTGAACCTAAAATCATCATCCTCGCGGGGACCGATGCGATAAGCGGCGGGATATTTGAAGGAAGTCCGGCTTTAAACAGGAGCTTCCTATCTAAATATAAAATCGATTTGTATGTACCCGGTAACCCTATTCATCCTCTCACATTTATTAACGGAATACTCCAACTAATTAAGAAAAGATAGTGAGATTAATCAATTCCCATAATGTTTTTATTAAAGGATTAATAAGGGACTCATTTATTGCTTTACTGCTTTTTATGCTGGTTTCTTTTATTGATCTAGAGTTGGCTTTTTTTGTATTTATTATTTCAGTTTATATGTTTTTAACCAGAAGAATTATTCTTAATCTGAATCCAGGCGCCATTAATCGCCATAAAATTTACTTTAAGGGTAGGGAGCTGCCAGTTCCCTTGGTGTGGATGTTTTTAATGCGGGGAATGTTTCATCCATTGAGAATCTAAATTCCTATGTCGAGATAGTGTGCAAAATGCTCATACCACCCAGGATCATTATAATCAGGTTCAATAATAAATCTATGATAAGCCGGTTTGAAATAGAAATATTGGATCAAATTATAAAACGCCTTAGAAGAAATGAGATTTCAATCATGTTTTCGGATGTAAATGCAAACTTGCAATATCAATTAAGAGAAAATGGCATTGCTGAACAGATAGGGGACGAAAAAGTATTTTTTTATATCCAGGATGCTTTGAAACGTGCTAAGGAAGTTCTTAGCTAAAATCAATTGCCAATCAACATTGCTAAACTGTGGTTGCATAAGTTACAGGCTGCTGAGAGATCATTTCCAAAAAGCTGTAGCCTGGCAGGAACAAGGTTATCAGTCAGAGAATCGATTATTTAAAACAATTTAGAATGAAAAAAGAAACGAGTGCGGAATTCCAGTCATTACTTCCATTTACCAGTGATATATTAGTACAGTTAAAAGATGAAGGGTTTAAATTCGTTCAGATAAGAGGATATTCCATTGATAGACATCTTGACTACATGGGCCCCCATTATTTCATATTAACCCCTATTAAAGAACCTTCAACAAATGACAGAGACTTGGAAATATTTGAACCTATCAACAGCGAAATACTCATTTTATGGGCAGCAGACTCAACGGGTGTCAAAGTCTTGGTTTCGTTTAAATAATTTCAATTTGAGATAATTGGATTGTTATTTTTCATTTACTAGGGCGACCCATAAAAAGTTTGTGAGCTCTTTGAAATTTGCCTATACAAGATTAGAGTTTAGGCTCTAACCTACAAGGTAATTGTACTTCTAATTTTTCAGTTACGGAACTATTGCCAGAATTGAGTTTAGAGCAAACATATGGCCCCTAAAAAGGGGGGGTCTTGTGCCGGGAACAGGAATCAACGCTTAACGACACCGCAAAAATCTCAAAAACGAGGACCAGTATTGGGTCTGGCCCCTGTTTATCCCCTGTTTAGTTCCTGTTTAATAGCAATCAATCAATAATAATTCCAAATCTTTGTCCAAATACCTTGGTGTACCAGAGATGGAAACGGTAGCCAGTTCTATTATTCCCGTCATTTTAGGTCAGGAAATTCGAAATGTGAATTGAAGGTGTTATCGGGGGGGGTAGGTGCTGAAAACATATGTAACAAGTGCCCTGTCAGGATTATAAACCCTGACAGGGTTATAAGCCCTGACAGGGTGATGGTTTGTTGCAGTTTGTTTGAATCGAATGATAGCAAGGCAGACCGGCCATGCCAAGAGAGCAGTTTCTGCGAATCAATGGAGCTGTGATTGGGAAGACATGACTCAATTAAAGGGTAGCTGAATAATAAACCTGCTCCCTTCCCCTTCCTTCGTTTCTACTTTTATTTCACCTCCGTGGGCTTTCACAATATCATAACCTAAACTCAAACCCAGTCCTGTTCCCTGCCCGGTTGGCTTGGTAGTAAAGAATGGCTGAAAAATTTTGTCTACTGCTTTGTGAGGAATTCCATTGCCATTGTCAGCAACTTTTATTTCAATCATTTCGCCAACTTTTCTTGTTGTTAGAGAAACAGTAGGTTCGAATCCATCTCCCCTTAACTTCTTTTTTTCATTCACAGTATAGAAAGCATTGTTTATTACATTAAGTATTACCCGGCCGATATCTTGTGGTATGATGTTTATTTTGCCAATGGTTGCATCGAGATCAGTTTTCATAGTTGCATTGAAAGATTTGTCCTTTGCCCTCAGCCCATGATAGGCTAACCGCAGATATTCATCGGCCAGTGCATTGATGTCGGTAGGTTCTTTTATGGTAGATGTGCTACGGCTATGTTGCATCATTCCTTTTACGATGGCGTCGGCACGTTTGCCGTGATGGCTTATTTTTTCCTCATTTCCTGCGATATCTGCCGCAATCATTTTGACTTCCTGATAATTTCCTTTTTCAATTTCTGCATTTAGTTCTGCCAGCAATTCTTTGTTTACTTCTGAAAAATTATTCACGAAGTTTAAAGGGTTCTGAATCTCATGCGCGATCCCTGCCGTGAGTTCTCCAAGACTTGCCATTTTTTCTGATTGAATCAACTGCCTTTGGGTTGCCTGCAGTTCTGTTAATGTGCTATCGACCTGTTTTTTGGCAGCTTCCAGTTTATTAAAATCCTGATATCGTGCATAAGCAGTCGAAAAAGCATCTGCAAGGTTTTGCATGAGCTGCAGTTCATCATCACTTAATGGCGATGTATTGCCCGCATATAACATCCCTTGTAAAAAAGGAAGGAAATGCAGATAGAGATCAGCGGGACGATTTTCTGCAAGGTACTTTTCGCCATTGGCTATAGCGCCCCGTTGCACCAGTGTTTGTGTAAACTCAACAAACTGCGCTTCGTTCCAATGTTGCTTATACAATTCTTTTCTATGCCAGTGCGCCACAATCGCTGGGGTTTCTCCCGGGGAATTGTAAGGCAAATTAAATGTGGCAATGGCTTCTCCACCAGGTGTAGATAAATGAGTTTCCATTTGCTGACTCTCTTCATCCATAATAAAAACACCACAGCGAATAAATGGAACACCCAGTGTAGTGAGTTCATTCCATATTAATGGTGTGATCCTTTCGAGATCATAGGTGGTGCGCATGGATGCAATTTCAGCGCGAACCCGGTCAACGGAGGCGCGTTTAATCGTTTCCAATGCCTGTTCCTCGGCTTTTTTCAGATCGAGAAAACGGGTATGAGATTGCTCGAAAATGTTCCCAAAACGCTTTAGAATGGCATTCTCAGCATCTGAGTAAGGAATGGCCGCATAATTCATAACCCAGAGAGAAATTGTATTCATCAATACGGTCGAGGCCGCTACGCCCGGGCCACTCAGAATATATTTTCTTCTCTCCGCAGGAATGGCTGGAACATGTTTGAAAAGATGTTCAAAGAATTTGTTTTTCTCTTCCTGCGAGTAGCTTTCGGTAAAAAAATCGAGGCCCTTTGCTTTTGCTTCCCTTGCTTTAGTAAATACCGGGTGATCAAAATAAGGGATATGTGTTTCTACGGGGTATGGCTGACCGGGCGCAGCCGACCAGAGGGTATAGTCATCACTTTCCTTATAATTCAGATTAAAATGTGCGGAGTCAATGTTAAAATCTAATGCCCGTAATTGTTCAAATACCAATTGGATAATATCTCTGAGTTCTTCACTCTTTTGCATACCGGTGGTGCGGCTCCTGACTCTTTCCAACGCCGCCACGATTTGGGCTTCCTTTGCCTGTGCTTCGGCTTTTTGCAGATCAAGAAAACGGGTATAGGTTTGATCAAATACGATGAGGATGCGACTTAGTATTTCGTTTTCTTCATCACTAAAAGACTGTAACGAATAATTTGTGACAGCAAGCGCCATATTCTTCACTCCCACCACCGACATGGCGAGGCCGGGGGCCTCCAGCATTTGCCGCTTTTTTTCATCGGGCGCCTGTCCCACGATGGTATGCTGCATAAGGTGACGAACCCATTCGTTCTTCTCTTCCTGGTTGAATTTCACTGTCAAAAGCTTCACATCCGAATCCTTTTCCTGCATAAACCGGTTCATTACCGCAAAATCACCATAGGGAACATCCAGCTCGGCAGGGTAGGGATTGCCCGCGATGGCTGTCCAAAATTTAAAAGGTTGCTCTTTATAGTTCAGAAATAGATTGGCGGAGCTGATTTTGAAATTCAATTGCTCTAATTGTTGAAATACAGAAGCGATCACTTCAATCAATTCTTCGCTTTTATGCATGGCCATGGTTCTTGCACGCACTCTTTCCAATGATAGTTGAATTTGCGATTCTCTTGCCTGCACTTCTGCTTTTTGGAGATCGAGGAAACGGGTATAGGTTTGTTCGAAGACTTTGGCGAATCTTTTAATAAGATTGATTGTATCCTGACCAGGGTGATCACTTGTGGTGATCCCAATCATGCCATGGGTGAAGAATATAGAAGTCAGGAACCTGTGCTCTTTTAAAAGTTCAGTATTGAATGGTACTCCCAATACATCTTTAATATAATGCACCCATTTTGATAAGCGCTTGCCATGCAAATCCTGGATGAGCATATTCTCATTTGACTTCCAGGCATTATACATTTCCATGACGACAGGTGATTTATCAAATTCGGCCTTGAAGAATTTGTTCACCAGCTTCCCCTCCTGGTCCGTGGCCCAGAATTCAAATGCTTTATCCTTTTCATTGACTATCCTGATATTGAAGCGCTCCGGCGTGTTGTCCAGCAAACTCATTTGTTCAAACAAAACCATCGCTACTTCTGCAAGTTCTTCACTACGATGCATGGCCATGGTCCTGCTTCGCACTCTTTCCAATGAGGCTTCTATCTGTGCTTCTCTTGTCTGGGCTTCTGCTTTTTCTAAGTCTTTGAAACGGGCGTAAGTTTGTTCAAACACTTTTCCAAATCGAATGAAGATTTCATTCTCAGCATCTGTAAACGGAATGCCTGCGTAATTTTGGACATACAAAAAAACATTTTTCAAGTACACATGAGATTCTGCAAGGCCCGGAGTATTGTAAAGCATTTCTTTTGCTTCCGGTGATGCGGGAGCGTATTTGAAAACATGATCGAACAATTTTTTTCTCTCTTCAACTGTCAGGTTGAATGTTAACAACTCAACACCCTTATTCTTAGCTTCTATAACGCCATTGGCTACCCGATGATCAAAATACGGAATATGAAGTTTATTTGGAAATGGAGTGTAAGCGTCAGCGTGCCAAAGATTCCAATCATCGCTTTCTCTAAAGTCTAAGTCAAAACCCGCACCATCAATGTGGATATTCAAACCGACCATTTGCTCATAAATCACCTGGATCACTTCACGCAGTTCTTCACTTTTCTGCATACCCATACTGCGACTTCTTACTCTTTCCAGGGCGGCTTCGATTTGGGCTTCTCTTGCCTGAGCTTCTGCTTTTTGAAGGTCGAGGAAACGGGTATAGGTTTGTTCAAACACTTTTCCAAAACGTTTGAATATATCCCATGATTCCGGGCAATGTTCGTACGTAATGAATATCAAATTGCCATGGGAGAAATTAACAACATGGTCTACGATTAACTTCGGAATTTCTGCGTTTTCTCTACGATCTTTTTCAAAAAACCTATTTAGTTCAGGCAGTGTAGCCAGGTATTCATAACGGGCCGCCAATTCTTTTTCGCCTGTTTCATGAACCCAAAAATCTTCTCCATTTTGCCTCGATTCATAAAAACGTCTGAAAAGAGGTTCTTCTGTAAGTGGTAGCCGGAAGGACGCTGAAACCTTGCCATCAGGAGTATTCATCCATGCAGTGCATATTTTTTCATCCTTTTCCCAGATATTAAATCCGCATCCCCTGAGATTCAGACCTAAGGACCTTAACTGTTCAAATAATAATACTGCGGTCTCAGCAAGCTCTGCACTTTCGTGCATGGCCATCGTCCTTGCACGAACTCTTTCCAATGCCGCTTCAATGTCAAGTTCTTTATTCTTGGCTTCTATTGCTTTTCTCTTCTGTTCCAGTTCTTCAATGGTTTCATCCAGCAGGACGGCAGTGGTATGTTTTACTTTTTCTGCCCTTTCCAGTTTGAAGGCAGTATTGGAAAATGCTTTGTCTATGCTATTTATCTCCTTTATCAGGGCAGCTCTTTCTTCATCATTTAGATGTGCTGCCTGATGAATAAGGGCTAAAATATTTTGAAAATGTTCGTTCATTTTGTTAGCGAATGAAGTTGATAGCGTCCTGACTGCCGAGCATTGATTTTCTTTTCGTTCTTAATTCCAGAATAATACTGAAATTAATGAGCCGCTGGCCTTCGTAAAAGGATTCGGCATAAAACGAAGGCTGGACTCCTGGTTTGAGAGGGTTTGTTGATTTGAAGTTAATAATTTAATTCATTTTTTGATGCTGCTAAAATCCAATAGGGGGAAGCTTCCGGATGGCAATTCACTTTTTAGTTTTTTGTATTATCGTGATTATTAATCGCCGATTCGCACATCCGTTTATGGCTTGCGACAGAGGGCAGATCCATCATTTTCTAATGCAAGCGAGAAGGAAGGCTGGCGGGTAATCATCCTCTAATTTCAAAGTATTTGAATGATACTGGAAAAAGGCGCGGACGATTATGCCATAGCACAAGCGGACGCTTGCGCCAAGAAAGAGAGGTAAAGAAGAGATTTACTCACAGAGACTGAGCGTCTCCATATCATGTGTGCTGAACTGGATCAATTTTACTTTGTTGGCGGCATTATAATGCAGGACCAGGGTTCCATAAGACATCTGGAATGCTTCCCAGTTGGTATCCTTTAGTTTGGGATTTCCCAGCCATTTAAATAAGCTGTTTCTGGGGGCACCCATGATGGGTATGCTTAGTTTGCCCTGAAACTTTTCACCAATTTCAATATAATCTCTCTTCGTAAAGAAATAAATGTCTTTATCCTTGTAGTTAACAGCACCACCACATTTGGATGAGCCGCCTTCTTCATCCACGCTTGTAAAGCAGGGCAATTTATCCTTGAGTTCCGGCGCAGCGATATCAGGTTTTATTCCATTGACTTTTCCGTCGAGGAGGTCAACATAAAGACTTGCACATGTGGCTTTCACTTTTAACTGTGCGGAGGCGGTTGAAATCAGGCATGCGGCCAGACAAAAAATAAGTAAGTTTTTCATAAAGGGGCGATTAGAATTTTGGGGAATGGATCCAGGTTTTATAAGCAAAATCCTTGCTAAGAATCGTTGTCTATAGCAAAAGGGGTGATAATCAGGCTGAAAAATTTTACTAAATTCCTCAAAAATGGGCTTTTTCTGCAAGCAACCTTCGATTTTGGGTTCTTAGGGACTAAAATGAAGATTCGATTCTGTAAATTCATGCCAAGAAATTATCCATGAAACAATACAGCATTCAATTTGGATTCAGGGCCAATCAATACACTGCCGATGTAACTGAAATCGATGGACTAGACAATGTTCAATATGCAATCAGTCCAAGGGATGAAGCACTAGGCGTGGAATTTAAAACGAATATCATTCAACAAGACAAGGATGACCAGGAATGGCATTACATTTTCCCGACTGGGCCTTCCGGTGAGGAATATATGGAATCGCTATTGAAAGGTTTGAGAAGTTATTTGAAACTCTGATTTTATATATGTAACCTGCGCATAGTCGCATGTGATATAAAGGTCATCAAATCATAATCCCTCCGGTATCCTGGTAATTTGTTTTGTTTCCCTGCTCATCTTTCTTCATTCCACAATCATATATTCCTTATTTTCGGAATCCTTTAGCGGATCGCTCATTTATTGCTGCCAATATGACCATTCTGATTGTAATAATGTCCATCATTATCCTGGTGCTCCTGATCACATGGGCAAAACTCAATGCTTTTCTTGCTTTGTTGCTTGTGTCCATTTTCGCCGGGCTATTGTTGGGCATCCCGCTCGCAAATATTACTCAATCGGTCCAGAAGGGAATAGGAGACACTTTGGGTTCACTGGTGATCATTATCGCGCTCGGGGCCATGCTGGGAAAGCTGGTTGCGGAATCAGGCGCCGCACAAAAAATTTCCGCGGTCATGATGAAGATCTTTGGCAGAAAATATATTCGCTGGGGAATGATGGTGACGGGATTCATTGTAGGCATTCCGCTTTTTTACAATGTGGGATTTGTGCTGATGGTGCCACTGATATTCACAGTGGTTTACCAATACAAATTGCCCGCGGTCTATCTGGGCCTGCCCATGCTGGCATCATTGTCTGTTACGCACGGGTTCCTTCCTCCTCATCCTTCGCCCGTTGCCCTGGTTGCTCAACTGCATGCCGATATGGGAATGACGCTGCTCTATGGGCTCGTCCTGGCCATTCCGGCCGTCATTGTTTCAGGATTATTCTATTCACGGACTTTGAAAGATATCAATGTAGTGCCTCTGCAAATATTTCAGACCAGACAGGATCATTCCCATAGCGCTCCGGGAACGGCAAATAGTTTCATCTCTGCTTTATTGCCAGTGATTTTATTGATTGCTACCAGCCTGCTCGCGCTGGCCATCAAGCCGGATGCACCTTACCGTCCGATACTTAATTTCATAGCGGATCCTTCTATTGTCATGCTCCTCGCGCTGCTTTCGGCTACTTATACCCTCGGACTAAGTCTTGGTATAGGAATGAAAAAAGTCATGAACATTTATGGCGATGCTGTGAAAGATGTTTCCATGATCCTGCTGATTATTGCTGGTTCCGGGGCACTCAAGCAGGTGCTTACAGACAGCGGCGTCAGCCTTGAAATTGCGCATATCCTTCAGGGTTGGAAAATGCACCCCCTCGTACTGGCCTGGCTGATTGCAGCCATTATACGGGTATGCATAGGGTCTGCTACGATTGCCGGTCTGACAGCAGCTGGCATCATCGGTCCGATGATGGGCCAGATACATGTGCATCCCAGCCTCATGGTGCTGTCCATCGGCGCGGGAAGCCTGATGTTTTCACATGTCAATGACTCAGGATTCTGGCTGTTCAAAGAATACTTTAATCTTTCTGTCAAGCAAACCATTCGTTCCTGGTCAATCATGGAAACGATCGTTGCCCTGGTTGGATTGCTGGGCGTCATGACCCTTAATCTTTTCATATAAAAAATAATTTATGTCAGTAGAACAGAAATTGAAGGAATTAAATATTAACCTGCCACCTGCACCAGCCCCGGCAGGCGTTTATAAACCCTGTGTAGTGGATGGAAAATACCTTTACGTTTCCGGCCATGGCCCCGTCAAAGAAGACAAAAGTCTGATGATTGGGCGCATAGGCATTGACGTGGATATTGAGCAGGGAAAAAAGGCGGCCCGCCAGGTGGGCCTCACCATTTTGTCCAGCATCCGGGCCAAAATGGGCAGTCTGGATAAAATAAAGCGGGTCATCAAAGTGTTGGGGATGGTGAATTGTGAATCGTCATTTGATAAACATCCTTATGTGATCAATGGCTGTAGTGAATTGTTTGCCCAGCTCTGGGGGGAGGAGAACGGGGTAGGGGTACGCAGCGCAGTGGGCATGGGCTCCCTGCCAGGTAATATTACTGTGGAAATTGAGGCGCTGTTTGAATTGCATTAGTTCCTGAGATTTGATTTAATTTTAGATTTCATTTTACTAAATCTGAATGGCCAAAATGAAAGAAAAACCGCAAGCCTGGTACACAATTGAAAATATCAATGAGTTGGATTCCCCAGCGTTGGTGGTATACCCGGCACGTGTCAGGCAGAATATTCTCACTGCCATCGAAATGATAGGGGATGCGCGCAGGCTAAGGCCACATATCAAGACCAACAAGTCTGCCGAAGTGGCCAGGCTGATGATTGATGCCGGTATCAATAAATTCAAATGCGCTACGATTGCAGAAGCTGAAATGCTGGGGATCTGCAAAGCCGCAGATGTTTTGCTGGCTTACCAGCCACTCGGCCCCAAACTCAGTCGCTTCGCAGCCCTGATCCGCAAATATCCTGCAACGACATTTTCCTGCCTGACAGATCATATGGGAGCAGCCTTACAAATGGATGAGGTTTTTTCGAAAGAAAAATTGGCGGTTCCGGTATATATTGACCTGAACCTTGGCCAGAACCGTACCGGAATCGTGCCAGGAGAAGATATGATTGAACTATACCTGGCGTGCTCCCGATTCTCAGGCATTCATCCGATCGGTTTGCATGCTTATGATGGGCATATCCGGGACCAGGACTGGAACCTGCGGAAAAAAAATTGCGATGAAGCATTTGCACGAATAGAAAATATGCGCGATATTATTCTTAAGATGAGGCTGCCAGTGCCGAATATTATCGTGGGTGGATCTCCCACTTATTCCATTCATTCAAAAAGAAAAGGAGTTGAATGCAGCCCTGGCACTTTTGTATATTGGGACAAAGGATATACAGATCTGTGTCCTGAACAGGCATTTCAGCCTGCAGCGCTCGTGATCAGCAGGGTGATATCATTGCCAGACGCCACAAAAATCTGCATTGATCTGGGTCATAAATCCATCGCTGCAGAAAATGATATTTCAAAGAGAGTCTTTTTCCTGAACGGCTCCGGGCTCCAGGCTACCAGCCAGAGTGAAGAGCATCTTGTGTTGGAAGCCGGCGAATCCCATGGATACCAGGTGGGAGATATTTTATACGGTTTACCATTTCATATCTGTCCAACGGTAGCATTGTATGAGAGGGCCATTACGATTGAAAACGGAAGGGTCAGCGGTGAATGGAAGACCCTTGCCCGTGATCGCACGATAACGGTATAATTTTTCTTTTAACTTTTGCAAACCCAAAAGAGGCTAAACGATTTTAATAAATAACCCTTCAACTATTCAACCTTTCAACCGATCAACTACTCAACTACTCAACTAATCAACTACTCAACCAATCAACCCTTCAACCCACAAGCATGTTCACCATCGACGCACACCTGGACCTCAGCATGAATGCCATGGAATGGAACAGGGACTTACGTAGACCATTAAACGAAATTAACAAGCGGGAAGAAGGGATGAACGATAAGCCTGACCGGGGGAAAGCAACAGTTTCCCTGCCGGCCTTAAGGGAAGGGCAGATTGGACTTGTCGTTGCAACACAAATTGCCAGGTATATAGCACCAGAAAATCCGCTGAAAGGCTGGCATTCACCTGAGCAGGCCTGGGCGCAGACGCAAGGGCAGCTATCATGGTACAAGGCCATGGAAGCAGATGGCGAGATGGTACAAATCAACAATCTCCAAAGCCTGGAAAAGCATCTCATTGACTGGAATGATAACAAGAGCACCCTCAAGAAACGGGTGGGATACATTCTCAGTCTGGAAGGCGCTGACTCCCTCATCACCACCTCCCATGTTGAAATAGCTTATCAATACGGTCTTCGTGCCATCGGTCCGGCTCACTATGGACCTGGGAGGTATGCAAATGGCACAGACGCCTCAGGAAAAATGAATCCGCAGGGGCTTGAACTCCTGAAAAAAATGGAATCATTGAATATTATTCTTGATGCCACTCATTTATGCGACGATGCTTTCTGGCAGGCACTGGATCATTTTGGTGGTCATGTGTGGGCCAGCCATAATAATTGCAGAGTGCTCGTTAACCACAACAGGCAATATAGCGACGAACAAATAAGGGCATTGATAAATCGGGGAGCTGTGATTGGTGCTGCCATGGATGCATGGATGATTGTGCCCGGATGGGTTAGAGGCAAATCAACTCCGGAAAATATGCAATGCAACCTGGAAAAGCTCATTGACCATGTGGATCATATTTGCCAGATCGCCGGCAATGCAAACCATGTAGCCATCGGCTCTGATTTGGATGGTGCATTTGGCAGAGAACAATGCCCCTATGATATCCATTCCATTGCGGATGTTCAACAATTGCCTGCCTTGCTTAAGAAACGAAATTATGCGGATAGCTGATATCCGGGGCTTCATGCATGGAAACTGGCTCAGATTTCTCAGAAATGCCTGGAAATGAACATATAAGATTTATGCACTAAGGATGGTTTGGCACAATTATTTCTTATATTCTGCCAGTCAAATCCATCCCAATGAAAAGAAATTACCATTTCTCTGTATCATCTTTTGTCTTTCCTATTCTCATTTTTGGATTATCTATTACGGCTTGTCAGAAACAGGAACCTGGTAAAACAGGCAGCGAAACTGTCCATGATCCGGATCCCGTGGGAGGGAGTTCCTGTTCTGCGACAAAAACAGACGCAGAGAATATCATGATATTTCCTGCAGACAATCCATGGAACAAGGATATTTCGAGCAGTCCGGTTGATCCAAACAGCAGTTTGATCATTGCAGGATTTTCTGCTTCGCCATTGAAAGCTGATTTTGGAAGCGGATTATGGGATGGTGCACCGATTGGAATCCCTTATGTTGTGGTCTGTGGCGATCAGCAAAAAATTGCTGTCCAATTCAGGGCCAATAGCTATGATGATGATTATGGAGATGAAAGTGATCCTGGTCCTTACCCAATCCCATTAAATGCAACGATTGAAGGAAATGGTACTGGCGATGCCCATGTGATTGCCGTGGACAAAGACAATGGGATGCTATATGAATTGTACAATGCCAGCGTGGATGGAGATCATTGGGGTGCATCTTCGGGCGCTGTTTTCAACCTTTATTCAAATGCTTTGCGCACCGATGGCTGGACTTCGGCAGATGCTGCCGGCCTTCCGATTTTTCCGGGGCTGGTGCGATATGAAGAAGTTCTAAAAGGCGTCATCGACCATGCCATCCGTTTCACCCTGACCAAACCAAATGTAAAACCTGCTTATATTTCCCCCGCCCGCCACAAAGTCAATAGCACCGGAGGAACTTATTCACTTCCATTCGGCGCAAAAATCCGATTGAAAAAAGATTATGATATCACCGGCTTTACGCCGGAGGTTCAGGTCATTCTACAAGCCATGAAAAAATATGGATTGATCCTTGCTGATATCGGCAGCAATATGTATTTCAGCGGCGCGCCTGATGAACGCTGGGACAATGATGCATTGCACGACCTGGGGAAAATAGAAGCTTCTGACTTCGAAGTCGTGCAATAGAAAAGAAATTCCTGATCCGCTACATACTTGCGTGGAGATAATCCTTCAGCTGAGAGATCGTTTCCTCCTGGGTCCGGATGGTTTCTTTTACCAGATCATTGATGGATACAATTCCAATCAATTTTTCATTTTCAAATACAGGTAAATAGCGGATATTCCTGTCCGACATTAGCTGCATGCAATATTCAACTGTATCTGAGGGACCCACCCGAGGCAGGTCAACAGACATAATTTCGGAAACCTTGGTATCGGAAGATGCTTTTCCCCTCAGGACGACTTTTCGCGCATAGTCTCTTTCTGTGAGCAGGCCCAGGTATTCATCACCTTTCATAACCATGATGGAGCCAATATTCTGACCCTCCATAATTTTCAATGCATCAATCACATTGTCATCAGGAGACACGGAAATAACCTTTCTTCCTTTGTGAAGAAAGATATCGGAAACTTTTCTCATACAGCAAGTTTTGTGAACAATCCTTCGGGTAAGTTACGATTTTTGCACGCAAAATCAAAGATTTAGAATGTATGAGGGCTTGCCACGGGATAATTTGTGCAAATCCTTCACTGATTCTCCTGACTGATAGGAAGGAAATGACACCTAATCCTACCAAGCTTAAATCTTTATATAAGTGAAAAGAATTCCGATAAAAATCGCGGATGCTGCCTGGACTTCCTGTATTCACCAAATTGCATCTTCCTAAATGGTAGAAATTTTGATCGTCCTAATTCCTGTAAGCTGGAGAATGCATGATGGACCAAATTGAAGCTATGTTTGAAACTGCATAATTACTATGCCGTTTTGAGGGAGAAGCCGAACAGGCTGCCTTGGCCGGGCTTGCTCCTGACCCAGATCTGCCCACCTTGCGCTTCCATGAATTCCTTTGAAATGGCGAGTCCCAAGCCGGTCCCCGATCCTTCCTGCTTTCCAGGCACTTTAAAGTACCTGTCAAAAATTTTTGGCAGGTATTCTTCCTCAATTCCCTTGCCCAGGTCATGAACTGAAAATTCTACGTTTCCGTTCAAACGAATGACCTTGATTTCGATGTTTCCTCCTTCAGGTGAAAACTTTATGGCATTGGTGAGCAAATTAGTGAGGACCCAGGCTGTCTTGTCCATATCTGCGTTTACCTGAGGAAGGCTTTCTTCCATATCCATTTTAAAG
>CAWHHG010000005.1:0-345997 GCA_963829115.1 uncultured Chitinophagaceae bacterium
CACTCAAGCAGGTGCTTACAGACAGCGGCGTCAGCCTTGAAATTGCGCATATCCTTCAGGGTTGGAAAATGCACCCCCTCGTACTGGCCTGGCTGATTGCAGCCATTATACGGGTATGCATAGGGTCTGCTACGATTGCCGGTCTGACAGCAGCTGGCATCATCGGTCCGATGATGGGCCAGATACATGTGCATCCCAGCCTCATGGTGCTGTCCATTGGCGCGGGAAGCCTGATGTTTTCACATGTCAACGACTCAGGATTCTGGCTGTTCAAAGAATACTTTAATCTTTCTGTCAAGCAAACCATTCGTTCCTGGTCAATCATGGAAACGATCGTTGCCCTGGTTGGATTGCTGGGCGTCATGACCCTTAATCTTTTCATATAAAAAATAATTTATGTCAGTAGAACAGAAATTGAAGGAATTAAATATTAACCTGCCACCTGCACCAGCCCCGGCAGGCGTTTATAAACCCTGTGTAGTGGATGGAAAATACCTTTACGTTTCCGGCCATGGCCCCGTCAAAGAAGACAAAAGTCTGATGATTGGGCGCATAGGCATTGACGTGGATATTGAGCAGGGAAAAAAGGCGGCCCGCCAGGTGGGCCTCACCATTTTGTCCAGCATCCGGGCCAAAATGGGCAGTCTGGATAAAATAAAGCGGGTCATCAAAGTGTTGGGGATGGTGAATTGTGAATCGTCATTTGATAAACATCCTTATGTGATCAATGGCTGTAGTGAATTGTTTGCCCAGCTCTGGGGGGAGGAGAACGGGGTAGGGGTACGCAGCGCAGTGGGCATGGGCTCCCTGCCAGGTAATATTACTGTGGAAATTGAGGCGCTGTTTGAATTGCATTAGTTCCTGAGATTTGATTTAATTTTAGATTTCATTTTACTAAATCTGAATGGCCAAAATGAAAGAAAAACCGCAAGCCTGGTACACAATTGAAAATATCAATGAGTTGGATTCCCCAGCGTTGGTGGTATACCCGGCACGTGTCAGGCAGAATATTCTCACTGCCATCGAAATGATAGGGGATGCGCGCAGGCTAAGGCCACATATCAAGACCAACAAGTCTGCCGAAGTGGCCAGGCTGATGATTGATGCCGGTATCAATAAATTCAAATGCGCTACGATTGCAGAAGCTGAAATGCTGGGGATCTGCAAAGCCGCAGATGTTTTGCTGGCTTACCAGCCACTCGGCCCCAAACTCAGTCGCTTCGCAGCCCTGATCCGCAAATATCCTGCAACGACATTTTCCTGCCTGACAGATCATATGGGAGCAGCCTTACAAATGGATGAGGTTTTTTCGAAAGAAAAATTGGCGGTTCCGGTATATATTGACCTGAACCTTGGCCAGAACCGTACCGGAATCGTGCCAGGAGAAGATATGATTGAACTATACCTGGCGTGCTCCCGATTCTCAGGCATTCATCCGATCGGTTTGCATGCTTATGATGGGCATATCCGGGACCAGGACTGGAACCTGCGGAAAAAAAATTGCGATGAAGCATTTGCACGAATAGAAAATATGCGCGATATTATTCTTAAGATGAGGCTGCCAGTGCCGAATATTATCGTGGGTGGATCTCCCACTTATTCCATTCATTCAAAAAGAAAAGGAGTTGAATGCAGCCCTGGCACTTTTGTATATTGGGACAAAGGATATACAGATCTGTGTCCTGAACAGGCATTTCAGCCTGCAGCGCTCGTGATCAGCAGGGTGATATCATTGCCAGACGCCACAAAAATCTGCATTGATCTGGGTCATAAATCCATCGCTGCAGAAAATGATATTTCAAAGAGAGTCTTTTTCCTGAATGGCTCCGGGCTCCAGGCTACCAGCCAGAGTGAAGAGCATCTTGTGTTGGAAGCTGGCGAATCCCATGGATACCAGGTGGGAGATATTTTATACGGTTTACCATTTCATATCTGTCCTACGGTGGCATTGTATGAGAGGGCCATTACGATTGAAAACGGAAGGGTCAGCGGTGAATGGAAGACCCTTGCCCGTGATCGCACGATAACTGTATAATTTTTCTTTTAACTTTTGCAAACCCAAAAGAGGCTAAACGATTTTAATAAATAACCCTTCAACTATTCAACCTTTCAACCGATCAACTACTCAACTACTCAACTAATCAACTACTCAACCAATCAACCCTTCAACCCACAAGCATGTTCACCATCGACGCACACCTGGACCTCAGCATGAATGCCATGGAATGGAACAGGGACTTACGTAGACCATTAAACGAAATTAACAAGCGGGAAGAAGGGATGAACGATAAGCCTGACCGGGGGAAAGCAACAGTTTCCCTGCCGGCCTTAAGGGAAGGGCAGATTGGACTTGTCGTAGCAACACAAATTGCCAGGTATATAGCACCAGAAAATCCGCTGAAAGGCTGGTATTCACCTGAGCAGGCCTGGGCGCAGACGCAAGGGCAGCTATCATGGTACAAGGCCATGGAAGCAGATGGCGAGATGGTACAAATCAACAATCTCCAAAGCCTGGAAAAGCATCTCATTGACTGGAATGATAACAAGAGCACCCTCAAGAAACGGGTGGGATACATTCTCAGTCTGGAAGGCGCTGACTCCCTCATCACCACCTCCCATGTTGAAATAGCTTATCAATACGGTCTTCGTGCCATCGGTCCGGCTCACTATGGACCTGGGAGGTATGCAAATGGCACAGACGCCTCAGGAAAAATGAATCCGCAGGGGCTTGAACTCCTGAAAAAAATGGAATCATTGAATATTATTCTTGATGCCACTCATTTATGCGACGATGCATTCTGGCAGGCACTGGATCATTTTGGTGGTCATGTGTGGGCCAGCCATAATAATTGCAGAGTGCTCGTCAACCACAACAGGCAATACAGCGACGAACAAATAAGGGCATTGATAAATCGGGGAGCTGTGATTGGTGCTGCAATGGATGCATGGATGATTGTGCCCGGATGGGTTAGAGGAAAATCAACTCCGGAAAATATGCAATGCAACCTGGAAAAGCTCATTGACCATGTTGATCATATTTGCCAAATCGCCGGCAATGCAAACCATGTAGCCATCGGCTCTGATTTGGATGGCGCATTTGGCAGAGAACAATGCCCCTATGATATCCATTCCATTGCGGATATTCAACAATTGCCTGCCTTGCTTAAGAAACGAAATTATGCTGATAGTGATATCCGGGGCTTCATGCATGGAAACTGGCTCAGATTTCTCAGAAATGCCTGGAAATGAGCACATAAGATTTACACACTAAGGATGGTTTGGCACAATTATTTCTTATATACTGCCAGTCAAATCCATCCCAATGAAAAGAAATTACCATTTCTCTGTATCATCTTTTGTCTTTCCTATTCTCATTTTTGGATTATCTATTACGGCTTGTCAGAAACAGGAACCTGGTAAAACAGGCAGCGAAACTGTCCATGATCCGGATCCCGTGGGAGGGAGTTCCTGTTCTGCGACAAAAACAGACGCAGAGAATATCATGATATTTCCTGCAGACAATCCATGGAACAAGGATATTTCGAGCAGTCCGGTTGATCCAAACAGCAGTTTGATCATTGCAGGATTTTCTGCTTCTCCATTGAAAGCTGATTTCGGAAGCGGGTTATGGGATGGTGCACCGATTGGAATCCCCTATGTGGTGGTCTGTGGCGATCAGCAAAAAATTGCTGTCGCAATTCAGGGCCAATGCTATGATGATGATTATGGAGATGAAAGTGATCCTGGTCCTTACCCAATCCCATTAAATGCACCGATTGAAGGAAATGGTACTGGCGATGCCCATGTGATTGCCGTGGACAAAGACAATGGAATGCTTTATGAATTATACAATGCCAGTGTGGATGGAGATCATTGGGGTGCATCTTCGGGCGCTGTTTTCAACCTTTATTCAAATGCGTTGCGCACCGATGGCTGGACTTCGGCAGATGCTGCCGGCCTTCCGATTTTTCCGGGGCTGGTGCGATATGAAGAAGTTCTAAAAGGCGTCATTGACCATGCCATCCGTTTCACCCTGACCAAACCAAATGTAAAACCTGCTTATATTGCCCCCGCCCGCCACAAAGTCAATAGCACCGGAGGAACTTATTCACTTCCATTCGGCGCAAAAATCCGATTGAAAAAAGATTATGATATCAGCGGCTTTACGCCGGAGGTCCAGGTCATTTTACAAGCCATGAAGAAATATGGATTGATCCTGGCTGATATCGGAAGCAATATGTATTTCAGTGGCGCTCCGGATGAACGCTGGGACAATGATGCATTGCATGACCTGGGGAAAGTAAAAGCTTCCGACTTCGAAGTCGTGCAATAGTAAATAAATTCCTGAGCTGCTACATACTTGCGTGGAGATAATCCTTCAGCTGAGAGATCGTTTCCTCCTGGGTCCGGATGGTTTCTTTTACCAGATCATTGATGGATACAATTCCAATCAATTTTTCATTTTCAAATACAGGTAAATAGCGGATATTCCTGTCCGACATAAGCTGCATGCAATATTCAACTGTATCTGAGGGACCCACCCGAGGCAGGTCAACAGACATAATTTCGGAAACCTTGGTATCGGAAGATGCTTTTCCCCTCAGGACGACTTTTCGCGCATAGTCTCTTTCTGTGAGCAGGCCCAGGATATTCATCACCTTTCATAACCATGATGGAGCCAATATTCTGACCCTCCATAATTTTCAATGCATCAATCACATTGTCATCAGGAGACACGGAAATAACCTTTCTTCCTTTGTGAAGAAAGATATCGGAAACTTTTCTCATACAGCAAGTTTTGTGAGCAATCGTTCGGGTAAGTTACGATTTTTGCACGCAAAATCAAAGATTTAGAATGTATGAGGGCTTGCCACGGGATAATTTGTGCAAATCCTTCACTGATTCTCCTGACTGATAGGAAGGAAATGACACCTAATCCTACCAAGCTTAAATCTTTATATAAGTGAAAAGAATTCCGATAAAAATCGCGGATGCTGCCTGGACTTCCTGTATTCACCAAATTGCATCTTCCTAAATGGTAGAAATTTTGATCGTCCTAATTCCTGTAAGCTGGAGAATGCATGATGGACCAAATTGAAGCTATGTTTGAAACTGCATAATTACTATGCCGTTTTGAGGGAGAAGCCGAACAGGCTGCCTTGGCCGGGCTTGCTCCTGACCCAGATCTGCCCACCTTGCGCTTCCATGAATTCCTTTGAAATGGCGAGCCCCAAGCCGGTTCCCGATCCTTCCTGCTTTCCAGGCACTTTAAAGTATCTGTCAAAAATTTTTGGCAGGTATTCTTCCTCAATTCCCTTGCCCAGGTCATGAACTGAAAATTCTACGTTTCCGTTCAAACGATTGACCTTGATTTCGATGTTTCCTCCTTCAGGTGAAAACTTTATGGCATTGGTGAGTAAATTAGTGAGGACCCAGGCTGTCTTGTCCATATCTGCAAATACCTGAGGAAGGCTTTCTTCCATATCCATTTTAAAGCCAAGGTTTTTTTGTTGGGCCTGGAACTGAACCGCCTGAATAGCCTGTTGCACAATGGCCGTTGGCGATGAAGGGAGCATTTTCAATTGAATGTTTCCTGTTTCTACCTGGGCCATATTCAGGAGTTCACCAGTGATCTTCAGCAAACGTTCAGCATCCTCTCGTATGCTCTTGAGTAATTCTTTTTGTTCAGGTGCCAATTTACCAATTCTTTCATCATCGAGCAGTTGGGCGCTCATTTTGATGGAGGAGATGGGCGTCTTTAGTTCATGGGAAACCATGGCGATGAAATTGGTCTTGGCTTCATTGAGTTCATGAAATGGAGTGATATTCCGTAAGACGATCACCTGGCCGATCGATTGCTTGTCATTGGTCACATTTAAGATATCCTTACTGAAATAGCTTTCCCGCTCGTCTGCATAAATCTTCAATTCCGTTTCATCAGGATCATTTCGCAGGAGCGTTCTCATCAGGTCATTTCTTAGGGCCAGATCAGGTGCATATTTTCCTGCAATATCAGACTCTTTCAGTCCCAGCATTTTTTCTGCCACGGCATTGAGGAAAAGAATATTGTTCTTATCATCCAACCCAATAATCCCATCGTGCATCTGGTTAATGATGGTTTCAATCCTGCTTTTTTCAAACTTGACTTTGGCCAGGTTGCTGCTTTCATATTCATCCAGTTTTTCAGCCATTTTATTAAATGAGTAGGCCAGGTCTCCAAATTCGTCTTCCTGTTTAAGATAAATTCTCTTTTTATAGTCTTTCGTGGCAATCGCTGCTATTCCTTCAGACAAAGAACTGATCGGTTTTGATATCACTTCTGGGAGGTTGTAAATAAACGTAAAAGCAATCAGGGTGAGGACGGTGAAGATTATTGTAAGCCAGAGCTTTGCATTTTCTGCCGTTTTTTGCACTGCTGCGTTTTTTCGAAGGATGGCCATCTCATTCAATTCTTGTATCTGAATGAGGGACTGGCGGATCTCCGGATAATTGGATGAGTCATTGGGATTTACTTTCAATTCGTTGAAGTTCTTACGGAGCTCCGTTGTAACTTCCTTTTCTCCTATTTCTGTGATATTGGCTTCCTGCTTTTTGAGGTTCTCCTCAAAAAGTGGAATTGCATTCTTTTGGGTCTGAGCGTTCTCCAGTGCCTTAAGCATATTATTGCAGTAAACCAATGATTCATGGTTGTTTTTCAGCACCAGGTCTGCATCCCTGCTCAACTTATTAATATTTGTGATTCCCAAAATTCCAAATAGCAGAATAACCAGGAAAAGGAAAATCAGCCCAAAGGATAATTTCGTTTTAAGTTTTATACTCATCAGGAAAGTATTACGATATCAATTTCTGCCGCCGATAATTTATTTAGCAGTTGGTTAAATACCGCTGTGCTCATGATCACATTGAAAAGGTTCAAATGTGGTTTTCCAATGCAAATTGTTGTGATGGCCTTTTCCTCCGAAGTTTCAATAATTCCCTTCGCAATATTCGAATGTTTTATCCGGATGACTTCTGCGCCCAGTTCTGTAGCCAATTTAAAATTATTGATCAGGTGTCTTTGGGCAGCGAGTCCGATCTTGTCTCCATCTTCCTTCGGCGTTTGAACATATAATAGATACCAATTCGAATGATAATAGCTGGCCAGCCTGGCCGTTTTGCGAATCACTTTTGTGGCTATTTCGTGGTTGCTGCTGATGCAGGCCAGGAAATGTTCGGGTTTTAAATGCGCACCCCTGGGTAATTCCGTTTCAATTTTCCTTTCCACCTGGGAAGCCACTTCTTTGAGCGCCAGTTCCCGGAGCTGAAGAATCTTTTCTGATTGAAAAAAATTCTTCATGGCAATCTCGATCTTATCGGGTGTGTAGATCTTTCCTTCTTTCAGCCTGGTCACCAATTCATCTGCCGTCAAATCTATGTTCACTACCTCATCGGCTTCTTTTAGTATGCTGTCTGGTACACGCTCGGCAACATCGATCCCAGTGATCTCTTTCACGTCTTCATAGAGACTCTCAATGTGCTGAATATTTACAGCGCTGATCACATTGATTCCGGCATTCAGAATTTCGATCACATCCTGCCATCGCTTTTCGTTCTTGCTCCCTTCAATATTTGTATGTGCAAGTTCATCCACGATCACCAGTTCGGGGTGAAGATTTATTATCGCCTGCACATCCATTTCTTCCAGCTCCTTTCCTTTGTAGAATAATTTGCGACGGGGAATCAGTGGAAGCCCTTCCATAAGCTCCTGGGTTTCCTTTCTGCCATGGGTTTCAATGTATCCTATCTTTACGTCCACACCATTCCTTAATAGTGTGCGAGCTTCCTGTAACATGCGAAACGTTTTACCTACTCCTGCACTCATGCCAATATATATCTTAAACTTACCACGTCTCGATTTACGAATCAAATCAAGAAAATGTTCGACATTTTTTTCTAATTCTGGCATGGGGTCAAATCTAATTCTTTCTGTCAACACCAATCCCCCTCTGAAAAGAGGAGGACTTGGCTGAAGCTAAAACCAAAATCAAATATAAAGCTTCAGTGAATTCAATGCAGCGCATCGAGTGCGATATTCAATTTCAATACATTCACTTTTTCTGGTCCAAAAAGGCCGAGCAACGGCTTTTCGGTATTCGATTCAACAAGTTTCATAATGTCTTCTTCCTTTATATTTCTGGCTTTCGCGATTCTCGAAACCTGAACGAGCGCGCCCTTTTGGGATAGGTTTGGATCCTGACCGCTTCCGGAAGCAGTGACCAGTTCAGACGGGATCTCTTCTTTCCTGATGCCAGGATTGTGAACCAAAAAACTATCGATTCTCGATTGCACGTCTTTTAGGTAGTCTGGATTGGTGGGACCTTTATTGCTGCCGCCACTTCCCGCTGCATTGTACGCAACAGCAGAGGGCCTGCTCCAGAAATATTTGTCCTGTGTAAAGGACTGGCCAATCAAAGCATATCCCACGACTTTCCCGTTGACTGTAATGGTCTCGCCATCTCCTTTGGCCGGAGCAGCCTGTGCAAATAGCCATATAAATAAAGTGTAAATGCCGCAAAAGAAAAGCACACAAACAAGTGTGAGTCTTAAAGCTGGCAAAATATGCTGTTTCATAATCTGATTTTAAAACTGAATAAAAGAATAATTTCAAAGTAGACACTTCATGCTATTAGAACCAAACGGATACAAGCAAGTCAATCAGTTTGATGCCGATAAAGGGAATGATGATTCCTCCGAGTCCATATATCAATAAATTTCTTCTCAATAATGCGCTGGCACCAATCGGCTTGTATGCTACTCCTCTCAAGGCCAGCGGAATCAGCAGCGGGATGATGATGGCATTAAAGATCACTGCTGAAAGGATTGCGCTTTCCGGGCTATGCAAATGCATTATATTCAAAGCCTGCAAGCCGGGAATCGACACAATAAACAAGGCCGGAACAATGGCAAAATATTTTGCTACATCATTGGCAATCGAAAATGTCGTCAGTGTTCCGCGTGTCATCAGCAATTGTTTGCCGATTTCCACAATCTCAATCAGCTTGGTTGGGTCATTGTCCAGGTCAACCATATTGCCTGCTTCTTTGGCTGCCTGTGTTCCGCTATTCATGGCAACACCTACATCGGCCTGTGCCAGTGCAGGCGCATCATTGGTTCCGTCTCCCATCATCGCCACCAGTTTTCCTCCCTGTTGTTCTTTCCTGATATAATTCATTTTATCTTCAGGCTTTGCTTCAGCAATAAAATCATCGACGCCGGCTTTTTCTGCAATATATTTTGCTGTGAGTGGATTGTCTCCCGTGACCATTACCGTTTTCACTCCCATTTTGCGAAGGCGACCAAAGCGTTCCTGTATACCGGGTTTGATGATGTCCTGCAATTCGATCACCCCCATCACTTTTTCATTTCGACTTACTACCAACGGTGTTCCGCCATTCTGCGCAATGAGTTTCACCTGGTCGTCTGTTTCAGGAGGAAATCCATTTCCCGATTTATTTACCTGGCTCCTGATCGCATCAGAAGCACCTTTGCGGATTTTTACTCCACCGGGCAAATCAATTCCACTGCTTCTCGTTTCAGCGGTGAAGTGGATGAACCGGGCTTCTTGCGGCTGGAGGGAAGGTAGCTTTGTGCCTTTTGCCAGCGCCAGTTCAACGATTGATTTCCCTTCCGGCGTATCATCAGCCACCGAGGCCAGGGCACAAGCTTCAGAAAAAACCGAAGGATCAATATTGTTTGCGGGCCAGAAATTGGTGGCCTTCCTGTTTCCGATAGTTATAGTGCCGGTCTTGTCAAGGAGCAGCGTGTCAAGGTCACCTGCTGTTTCTACTGCCTTACCACTCTTGGTAATCACATTTGCACGAAGCGCTCTGTCCATCCCTGCGATTCCAATGGCGCTCAACAAACCTCCTATCGTTGTAGGAATTAAACAGACAAACAGGGAAATGAATGCTCCAATATTAATCGGTGTGCTGGCATAGTCTCCAAATGGCTTCAGCGTAACGCAGACGATGACAAAAATGATCGTAAACCCAGCCAGTAAAATCGTCAATGCAATTTCATTAGGTGTTTTCTGCCGCGAAGCACCTTCCACCAGGGCAATCATTTTATCCAGAAAACTTTCTCCCGGATTCGTAGTCACTTTCACTTTAATATGATCGCTAAGCACTTTGGTTCCCCCAGTGACGGATGATTTGTCGCCACCGGATTCCCTGATGACCGGAGCACTTTCTCCCGTGATTGCACTTTCGTCAATGGTTGCCAGTCCTTCAATGATTTCACCATCCATCGGAATAATATCGCCGGCTTCACAAAGGAACACATCTCCTTTTCTCAACAAAGAGGAGGGAACGATCTTTATTTCGCCAACATAGATTTCCCCCACTGGAAAGACCTTCTTTGTCGGAGTATCTTCCCTTGTTTTGCGCAAACTGTCTGCCTGAGCCTTTCCCCTGGCTTCTGCAAGTGCTTCAGCAAAATTGGCAAATAACAGGGTCAGCAAAAGAATCACGAAAATCAGGATATTATATACCAGGCCGCCCTGCGATTTTTCGCCCTGGAAGATCCATATGCATACGGCCAGCATGACCGCGGTTACCACTTCCACGGTAAACATGACGGGATTGCGGAACATGATACGCGGATTTAATTTTACAAAGGATTGCCGCAAGGCTTCATTCACTAAAGCCGGTTCAAATAATTTATTTTTTCTTCTATGTACTGACATTTTGATTGATTTTTTATTTCATTCCAAAAAATTCTGCAATAGGTCCCAAAGCCAAGGGCAGGGAAGAATGACAAGGCCGCAACGATCATTATGGTTGCAAATACCATGATGCCGAATGTGCTGGTGTCTGTTTTTAATGTACCTGCAGATTCAGGGACATATTTTTTCTTTGCCAATATTCCAGCAATGGCAACAGGTCCGACAATGGGGAGAAAGCGCGCAATGATCATCACAAGTCCGCAGGTGATATTCCAAAATGGAACACCGTCACCCAGTCCTTCAAACCCAGATCCGTTATTTGCAGATGAGGATGTGTATTCATACAACATTTCCGAAAAACCGTGATTGCCCGGATTATTCAGCCATCCAGCATACGCTTTCGGATCATTTGCAATATAAGTGAGAGGATAGCGCCGTAAATGCAAGAATCAGGAAAGTATGCAGTAGTGCTATGATGGTCGCAATTTTCATTTCTTTTGCTTCTATTTTCTTTCCCAATAATTCCGGTGTTCTGCCCACCATCAGTCCGCTTATGAAAACTGCAATGATTATGAAGATGTAGAAATTGAGAAAACCAACTCCCACGCCGCCATAAAACGAATTGATCATCATTCCCATCATGGCAAACATGCCGGAGAGTGGGGTCAGGCTGTCGTGCATGGAATTCACCGAACCATTAGATGTTACAGTAGTAGTAATTGCCCAGTAAGCCGATGCTGCAGGCCCAAAACGGACTTCCTTTCCTTCCATGCTTCCCATATTTTGGCCAATTCCCATTTGCGCAATGGCCGGGTTTCCTTTCATTTCGTAATAAATAGAAGGTATAACGAATGACAGAAAACCAATGGTCATTACTGCAAAAATGATATAGGAAAATTTCTTTCTTTTTATGATATGACCCAAAGCAAATACCATGGCCATCGGAATTAAAATGATGCTGATATTTTCAACCATATTGGTGAAATAATTGGGATTTTCGAGCGGCACAGCGGAATTGGCACCGAAAAATCCTCCACCATTCGTCCCTAATTGTTTGATTGCGACCATTGCGGCAACAGGTCCGCGGCTCACATTCACGGTATCGCCCTGCAGGGATATGAATTGATCCTTCCCTTTAAATGTCATTGGAGCTCCATTAAATGCAAGAATGAGCGCTACTACAATGGAAAGAGGTAATAAGATTCTGGTGCATGATCTGATAAAGTAGTTATAGAAATTCCCCAGCTTCTCCGTGCTTCTTTCTTTCATGGCATTAAATACGACGGCACAAGCAGCCATACCTGCGCCGGCGCTGATGAACTGGAATAACATCAATACCAATTGACCGAGATAGGATACTCCTGTTTCGCCGGAATAGTGCTGCAGGTTGGTATTGGATACAAAACTTATTCCCGTATTGAAAGCCAAATCGGCCGACATCGAAGGATTGCCGTCAGGATTCAGGGGCAGCCAGCCCATATTCATCAGCACGAGCATGGAAAATAAAAACCAGACGAGGTTAATAGTAAGCAGCGCCACCAGGTGCTGCTTCCAGTTCATTTCTTTTTCCGGTTTAATGCCGCCCAACTTAAAAAATAATTTATCCAGCGGATTGAAAATGAAATCAGGCCAGGTGTGTTCTCCCTCGTACACTTTCGCAATGTACTTTCCCAGAGGGATGGCCAAAATCACCATGATGAGATACATGGCTATTACTCCTAAAATTTCTGTGTTCATTGTAGACTTTGTTTAGTCCTCCCCGGTTGGGAAAGAGGTTAATTGGATCTTTAGAATTTTTCAGGCCTTACCAGCACAAAGCACAGGTAAATAAAAACCAGGATTGAAATGATGAATAATAATGTCATGGGTTTAAATTTTGTCAAAGAAATCAATGGATTTAAAAAACAGTGCGAAGCAAATGAGGCCCGCCAGCAAAAGAATTATTGTCAACATATATTTATGATTGAATGGTTTTACTTTTAATGAAATATCATCCTGAACTTCATATAGACCAGGATGGCCAAACCCACCGCGATCATCCATGCAACAACAATGATCAGTTTATCCCCGATATGTTTTTTGTCCTGTTCCATCGACTAAGAGAATTCTTAATTTTCGAAGAATCATTGACCCTTGTTAATTCACCGAATGATTTAAATCATTGGGACTGTGGAATTTGAATAAACTTTAAGAAGCTGCCCAATTCTAATTTGAGCAGTTTCCCATGCGAGCCAAATGGGATGCCGAAACAATTGGTACTGGAGTCGATCGCGTAAAAGGCAGGCTGGAAGGGCGTTCTACGAAATTGTTGACTATGCTCAAAGGAATATTCGGAAACAAGAGCATGCCATTTTGAAAAAGCTTTTTTCAAAATGAAAATGCCAGGAGCGGAGTAGCATGAAATTCAAAATTAGGGATTTGGAGACGCTTTGGATCGGTCAGGGAACAGAAATGGCAAACTCTTCAATCTTCCTGTACAATGTGGTCAGGCCGATGTTCAGCAGCCGTGCAGCTTCAGCCTTATTGCCCTTAGTGTGAATGAGTACCCGCTGGATATGCAATTTCTCCACGCTCGCGAGGTCGAATGCAGACAGTGCGCCATGTCTCCTGACTGCACCCACCTGTATTTCCAGGGGTAGATTTTCAACGGTCAGTTCCTCGCCCTGGGCAAGGATCACCGCCCGCTCCAGGATGTTCTTCAGTTCCCGGATATTTCCTTTCCAGTCGTGGCGGATCAGATTTTCCACGAATTCTTTACTCATGCCAGTGACCCGCTGATTGGTCTTTAACGCAAAAACTTCCATAAAATGCCGGGCCAATTCGGGAATATCTTTTTTTCGTTCTCTCAAGGCAGGCAATTGAATGGTAAAAACATTTAATCGGTAAAAAAGGTCTTCTCTGAATTTTCCTTCACGGATCTCAAGTTCCAGATCGCGGTTGGTTGCTGTTATGATACGGACATTTACCTTTGTTGATTTGGTATCGCCTACCTTGATGAATTCATTTGTTTCAAGGAAGCGCAATAGTTTGGATTGAAGCTCAAAGGGCATTTCCCCAATTTCATCCAGGAAAAGCGTGCCCTCATTGGCCTCTTCAATCAGACCGCGCTTGTCTTTCATTGCGCTTGTAAATGCCCCAGCTTTATGTCCAAAAAGTTCGCTTTCCAATAATTCCTTGCTGAATGCGCTGCAATTAAGCGCAAGGAATCCATGTCCTGACCTCGTGCTCGCCTGGTGGATGGCCTGCGCAAAAACTTCCTTCCCTGTGCCGGTTTCGCCCAGCAACATCACAGTCGCATTGGTAGGTGCGACTTTTTTTGCCAGATCAATCGCCTCAAGAATGAGAGGGGATTCGCCGAGGATATGCTCAAATCCATATTTTTTGCCGACCTGCCGCTGAAGCTGCTCAATTTTCTTTTGTAAACCAGCTTTCTCCATGGACTTAACCAGCAGGGGTATAATCTTGTCATTGTCGTCGCCTTTCGTGATATAATCGAAAGCACCTTCCTTCATGGCCTTCACCCCATCTGCAATATTTCCGTACGCTGTCAGCAGGATGATTTCAACAAGCGGATATTTCTTCCTGACTGTTCTGATAAAATCGACACCATTCCCGTCGGGTAATTTCACATCGCAAAGGATCGTGTCGATGGATTCTTTCTCCAAAATCCTGGAGGCTGATTTCAGATTTTCGGCTTCATGCACGGTGAAACCTTCCAGGCTGATGATTCGTTTTAGAAGGTGTCTCAGTTTTTCTTCATCATCAACCAACAAGACAGATCCCATTGCCATGGTTCATATTTCGGTCAAAGCTATTGAATTGTTCCTTTGATTTTGATTGTTTTGGTTATCCATGATAGTCCATCCTGCTCCTGATTTTGGCGGCTGCTTCGGCCCCGGCCCATTTATTGCACAGATACAATCCGAGATCAATGCCTGCACTGACAGCACCTGCCGTGATGATATCCCCGTCGTCCACGATTCTGTCTTCACTCACCACGCGACAAAATTTTTTCAGCGTTTCATATTCGGAAAAATGAGTGGTGGCCCTGTGCTCCTTTCAAAAATCCGGCAGCACCCAGGATCAGGCTCCCTGTACAAACAGAATATTTATATTTTACAGTAGTGCCAGTCCGGATCCAATCCAGGAATTCATCATCAGCAATCAATTGGCGGGTACCATGTCCGCCCGGAATCAATATGGCATCATAAGCATTGAGCGGTTCCGCAATTTTCGTGGCAAGCATACTCAGGCCCAAAGGGTCAGCGCAGATTTTTTTCCTGGCGCAAAAATCCCATTCCAGTGAAGGAATAAAGTTCAGGGTCTTTAACCTGCTGAGTGGATCATAGAGTCCTATCAGGTCAAGCCAGGTAATGCCATCGAAAATGATGAATGCAAGTTTCATGGTGGTGATTTTTTTATGAAGATTTTTCCGAATCGGGGCAATTCAAAATTATTCCATTTTGCATTGCCAATCCATGATTGAAAGGGCGTAATTTTGCCGCCACGAACAGCAGCACCCGCATGAATGCATCTTTAGCTCAATTGGCCCGGGAACTCCAGGGAGAATTTTATGACGACGAAACGACGAGGATTCTATATGCAACCGACGCTTCAGCTTACAGGGAAATGCCCCTTGCTGTAGCCATTCCGCGGACGGTAGAGGACCTCCAAAAACTCATCGCTTACGCACGCGAACACAAAACAAACCTGGTTCCCAGAACCGCGGGAACCTCTTTGGCTGGACAGGTGGTTGGCAATGGGATCATTGTGGACATGTCTAAATATTTTACAAAGATCCTGGAATTAAATACCGAGGAAAAATGGGTTCGGGTACAGCCCGGCGTTATCCGTGATGAACTGAATATGTTCCTTAAACCCTTATGGACTTTTTTTTGGACCAGAGACATCCACTGCAAACAGGGCCATGATCGGTGGAATGGTGGGCAATAACTCCTGTGGTTCAAATTCTATTGTTTATCGGAGCGTGCGCGAGCACCTTATTGAAGTGGAGGCCCTTCTTAGTGATGGCTCAAAAGCAAGATTTGGGCCAATGGGAATCGATGCCTTCCATGCCAAATGTGAGGGCCAAAACCTGGAAGCCCGGATTTATAAAACGACCAGGAGCCTGCTGAGTGAATATGGAAACCAGGAAGAGATCAGGAAGGAATTTCCGAAGAAGAGCATAGAAAGACGGAATACGGGCTATGCCATAGATGTTTTGCTTGAAACAGCACCTTTCACTGCAGGAAAAGAAGATTTTAATTTTTGCAAGCTGATCGCCGGATCGGAGGGAACACTTGCTCTGCTCACAGAAATCAAACTCAATGTTGTCCCTTTGCCACCCAAAGAATCTGGTCTTCTTTGCGTTCACTTTAATAGCATCGATGAGGCCCTCCGTGCAAATCTGATCGCGATCGGGTTTCATCCCAGCGCGAGTGAACTCATTGACCATTATATTTTGGAATGCACAAAGGATAATATCGAACAGCGGAAGAACCGATTCTTTGTACAGGGAGATCCAGGCGCGATTCTGGTGATCGAATTTGCAATGGATGACCGCGAGGAAATCAAGATCATTGCCTCAAAACTGGAAGCTACCATGCGAGCGGCAGGACTGGGTTATCATTTTCCCTTATTGTTTGGAGATGATTCAAAAAGAATCTGGTCTTTGCGCAAGGCGGGTTTGGGTTTGCTTGGTAATCTGCCGGGAGATGAGAAAGCCGTGCCGGTGATTGAGGATACAGCTGTGGATGTGCATGACCTTCCTGAATATATTCGTGACTTTAATGAGATTCTTAAAAAATACAATCTCTATTCTGTCCATTATGCACATGCAGGAAGTGGGGAAATCCATTTGCGTCCAATTCTTAACCTGAAAACAAAATCAGGGAATGAATTGTTCCGGACCATCGCGACTGAAATTGCCGTGCTCGTAAAAAAGTATAAGGGTTCACTGAGTGGAGAACATGGAGATGGAAGGTTAAGAGGAGAGTTCATCCGCCAAATGATCGGGGATAAGAATTATGGTTTGCTAAGGGAGATCAAGCAATGTTGGGATCCTCAAAATATTTTCAATCCCCATAAGATTGTTGATACGCCCTCCATGAACAGCATGCTGCGCTACCAACCCGGGCAGAAATCCAGGACATTTCAAACCCATTTCAGATTTCATCACCAGGATATCCTGCAACATGCCGAACAATGCAATGGTTCTGGTGATTGCCGCAAAACAGATTTGTCGGGAGGTACCATGTGTCCATCCTATATGGCTACCCGAAATGAAAAAGATACAACCAGGGCAAGAGCAAATATACTCAGGGAGCTGCTGACCCATTCGACCAAGGAAAATCCATTTGACCATGAAGAAATTTATGAGGTGATGGATCTCTGCCTGAGCTGCAAGGGATGCAAATCTGAGTGCCCTTCCAATGTGGATGTAGCCAAACTCAAAGCAGAATTCATGCAGCATTATTATGATGCACATGGCGTTCCGCTCAGGGCAAGACTGATTGCGCATTTTAACACGACGGCAAAGATTGGATCCGCGTTTCCGTGGCTTTACAATGCATTGATGAATGGAAAATTTTCGGGCAACCTGATTAAGCGCATTTCAGGGTTTGGGGAAAATCGTTCCATTCCGGCACTGCATTCGTTCACGCTGAGAAGCTGGTTCCGGAAACATTTAAAATCCGACCATGCACGCCCGGAAATGATCCAGAAGGGCACAGTTCATTTTTTCTGCGATGAATTTACCAATTATAATGATGTCAGTGCAGGGATGAAAGCCATCCTCCTCCTTGAGCGATTAGGCTATACCGTGAGTATGCCAGACCACCTGGAGAGCGGGAGAACATGGTTGAGTAAGGGCCTGCTCAGGCACGCCAAGATAATCATCAATAAAAACATTGAACTTCTGGGGGGATTGGTTTCTGCAGAGACCCCCCTGGTTGGCATCGAACCTTCAGCGATTTTGAGTTTCCGGGATGAATATATTGACCTGGCTGATGATGCACAGCTTGAAAAAGCCAAATTCATTTCCGGCCATGTTTTTCTGCTGGATGAATTCCTGGCAAATGAAATGGATAAGGGAAACATCGGGAAGGAGCAGTTCAGAAAAGATGCCAGGCACATCATGCTCCATGGACATTGCCAGCAGAAAGCACTTTCTGCCACAGCTTACTCTGCGAAAATTTTATCCTTTCCTGAAAATTATACAGTGCAAACAATTCCTTCTGGTTGCTGTGGTATGGCGGGTTCCTTTGGTTATGAGAAAGAACATTATGCCCTTTCAATGAAAATTGGGGAACTTGTCCTTTTCCCTGCAGTCCGAAACGCGGGCGAATCAGAACTCATCGCTGCCCCCGGAACAAGTTGCAGGCACCAGATCAAAGACGGGACCGGAAGGCTTGCACAGCATCCTGCAGAAATCCTTTATGATGCATTGGCTTAGTTTGTGATGCGGGCTTCAAAAATTCTGATAACTAATAGGGTCCCTGCCTGCGGACCACAGCCAAAAATAATTTACTTTCAATTTGAAAATCGTATTGATTGAGAGAACCAGGATGGATTTCTTCCTGGAGAAAATTCATTTTTATGGGAGAACCTTTAAGGAGCCGGAACTGGTTTGGGAAGTCAGGTAAAGACGGGTTTATTTATCGTTCCTGGATGAAGAACCAGGGAATTCCGTCTTACGAGTTCGATGGGAGACCTGTTATCGGGATCTGCAATACCTGGTCAGAACTGACTCCATGCAATGCGCATTTCCGCGAGTTGGCTGAATCAGTGAAGCGAGGCATTTCCGAAGCAGGCGGTTTTCCTGTAGAGTTTCCGGTGATGTCTTTGGGAGAAACCCTGATCAAACCTACTGCCATGCTGTTCCGCAACCTCGTGAGTATGGATGTGGAAGAATCCATCCGTGCCAATCCCATGGATGGAGTGGTATTGCTCTGTGGTTGCGATAAAACGACCCCTTCCCTTATTATGGGGGCATGCAGTGTCAATATTCCGACAATCGTCGTTTCAGGTGGATCCATGCTAACAGGCAGGTATAGGGGAAAACAAATCGGCACTTCCGATATCTGGCGCTTTTCCGAGGAAAACAGGATGGGCCACATGTCAGATGAGGAGATGCAGACTGCAGAAGCGTGCATGAGCCGCAGCCGGGGGCATTGCGCTGTCATGGGAACAGCATCGTCCATGGCCTGCATGGTGGAATCACTTGGACTTTCCCTGCCAGACAATGCGGCCATACCCGCTGCTGATTCCAGAAGAAAGGTCCTTGCCCAGCTATCCGGGTTAAGAATTGTAGAAATGGTCAGAGAAAATCTCAGACTATCAGATATCCTCACCCGAAAGGCATTTGAAAATGCCATCTGCGTGAATGCAGCAGTTGGAGGATCCACTAATTTTGTAATCCATTTGTTGGCGATTGCTGGAAGAATCGGAGTGCCACTGGAACTGGAAGATTTTGATAGCCTGTCGGCCGGTGTACCCCTGCTCGCCAATATCCAGCCCTCCGGACAGTATTTTATGGAGGATCTTTATTATGCCGGTGGACTGCCCGCTGTGATGAAAGCCCTTGGGGACCACCTGCATAAGGATTGCATTACAGCCAATGGGAAATCAATAGAGGCGAATACGAAGCAAGCGGAGTGTTTCAATACGGAAGTCATAACGGGCCTGGATAAGCCTTTTAATGACTCTTCAGGTATAGTTGTTCTAAAAGGCAACCTGGCAGAAGGCGGAGCTGTGATCAAGCCTTCAGCTGCCAGCCCGCATTTAATGAAGCATGAAGGAAAGGCTGTCGTCTTTGAAAATATCGAAGATTATAAGCTTAGGATCGATGATCCAGGCCTGGATGTGGATGAAAATGCCATTCTCGTACTAAAAAATGTGGGCCCTAAGGGCTATCCCGGAATGCCTGAAGTGGGCAATATGGGATTGCCCAAAAAGATTCTGTCAAAAGGGATCACCGATATGGTCCGCATTTCCGACGGGAGGATGAGTGGCACTGGATTCGGAACGGTTGTCCTGCATGCTTCTCCTGAAGCTGCTCTGGGCGGGAATTTCTCGGTCATTCGAGATGGGGATTTGATCCGCCTGGATGTGAAGGCAAGAAAGCTGGAGCTGGTTGTGCCGGAAGCTGAGTTGAATAAGAGAAAGCAGGCAAGGGTTTCGGCGAATGCCGGTCCCGGAAGGGGCTATGTTCAACTTTACCTGGATCACGTGGAGCAGGCAAATCTGGGCGCAGATTTTGATTTTTTGAAGGGCGCGTCGGGAAGTAAAGTGAGTCGGGATTCGCATTGAACAAATAGCCATACAATTGGCATGAATAAATATTCCGGTCGTGCAATCAAATCACTTTAAAGGCCAGAGCGCCATCGTTACCGGAGCAGGTCAGGGTATCGGCTTCGAGATCTGCAGGCAACTCGCTTTGCAGGGCGCAGGCGTTATCCTAAATGATGTGGATGAATGGCTGGCCCAGCAGGCAGCTGAAAGGATCAGGGCAGAGGATGGAAACTGTCATGCGATTGGCGGCGATGCGGCGAGTATAACGGTCATCGATAAACTCATCGATACTGGGGTGAAGCATTTTGGCCAATTAAATATTGCCATTGCCAACGCCGGGATTACCCTTTTTGGCGAATTCCTGACCTATCCTAAAGAATCATTCGAAAAAGTGCTGGCATTGAATCTCGGAGGAAGTTTTTTTCTTGCACGCCAGGCTGCCCTTCAGATGCAAAAGCAGGATAAGGGGGGATCCATCCTCTTCATGTCTTCCGTGACAGGCCACCAGGCACATAAACATCTTGCTGCTTATGGAATGACCAAGGCCGCACTGGAAATGCTGGCCCGGAACCTGGTGATAGAATTGTCTCCGCTGCACATCAATGTCAATTGCATTGCCCCCGGCGCGACACTCACTGAGCGAACACTCGACGATCCGGATTATGAAAAGACCTGGTCAAAAATCACACCGATCGGCAGACCGGCGACAACAGAAGATATAGCACATGCAGCCCTCTTCCTGGTATCCAAAGAGGCCAGACATATCACCGGGCAAACCCTCGTGATTGATGGCGGATGGACCTCCATCAGTCCTTCTCCTTACGGTTAAATATCATTCATTCTTATTATTTAAGTCGGCCCATCCAGGGGGCCAATGGCATGTCATTCTTTAACACTTCCAGTCCGATGTTGGCAGGGGATAAGCAAATGATTCTACCTCGAACATCTTGTCCATTTCAAATTCCATTGACACTGCTCTGAACTTTTATGGTAGGAGGGAATAGGGTCCGAAAATGCGCGAAAATTGGCTATTTTTTCTATGCTAACATAATTGGTATTTTGAAGATAAAAATAGATCGGCATACTAACTTTTGTATGCAAACTGAATTAGTTTCAAATAAATTAATTAATAGACTGGTTAATAAAATTTTAATTGCGGTTAACCATTAATTTAATTAAAGTTAAATTGCACTGAATTTGGATCTGATTTCTTATTTTTTTTAGATTTTACACAATTCTGCCAAAAAGGCTTAATCAATGAATTTAATCACTGATTTACAGTATTTTCCATCTATCATCCTATTCAAAAATTCATTTAAGTATTCGCATATTGTTTTTGAGCAATATGAGTTATATCAAAAAGCAAGCTTTAGGAACCGGATGCTGATTGCAAATGCGAATGGAATTGCCGCTTTGAGCGTTCCATTGGAAGGCGGAAGAGAACAGAAGAAATTGATCAGGGAAGTGAGGCTCGACAGACGAAAAGGGTGGCAAATGAACCATTGGAAAAACCTGGAATCTGCATACAATCGTTCCCCCTGGTTCGAGTATTACAGGGAGACACTGGTGAAATTATATCGGCAGCCTTTTGAATATTTGGTTGACTGGAACCTGGCCTGTTTCGAATGGGCGATTAGACAAATCGGCCTTGGTCACGTGACCATTTCCTGGACGAATTCTTTTCATCAAACATATGATCCGGATAAAAATTTGGACTTAAGAAACAGGATCCATCCCAAGAATTACCATCTGGAAAACGGCCCCAGATACCGCCAGGTATTTGAAGAAAAATGGGGGTTCTTTCCAAACCTTTCTATCCTTGATTTATTATTCTGCGAAGGAAAAAGGGCGGGAGAGATACTATGGCCAAATGAAAAATTCATTTGATTTAAGGTCCGGCAAGCCCCAAATTTGTTTCACGCAGAGAGCACAGAGGAAGAAGGAGGCGCAAAGCAGTTTTATTCATCGGAGCTATTCGAGGTGTTCCGAAGGGCACCTCGAACAGCGTCGAATATCAACTACTAGAACACATATGTGGCTGCGAGCAATCCGGTAAAAGTGTTTTTGGTTGGCGCATCATCGTGGTTAAGGAAGGCCTGGTCGGTAGAATAAGCATCATACCTGAGTTCCGGCATAAATGTCAGTTTTCCCAGTTTTATTTGACCAGTTAAAGTGAATTCCGTGAATGATCCTCCATTGGGCGTAATGAAGAGCAGATTCTTATCATCATTGAAATATTCACCTCTCAGGGTCAGTCCAAATTTTGATGAAAAATCATAATTCAGATAAAGGGCTGTACCCCACCAGCTTTGGGAAGAAGTGGAATCTGTTTTTCGCATCTGGTCTGTCGCATTAAATCCGATGCCGAATTTATCAGTTACCGTTCCATTGACTACCAGATCAAATTGATTCATTGTGGCCTGGGGAGCGTATGTTCCGCCCTGATAATTCAGGTAAAATTTCCAATTGTTATTGGGTGTGGCTGTGCTGATCTGTGCAATGGCCATTTTTTCAACACTTAAAGTGGTTGAATTATCTGTTGGGTTGGATATACCTATCATTATCGCTGTTTTACCAGTTATTGCAATGTCTGCTTTCAGACCTGTATTAAAGAATGGTCCATAGGTGAACATATAACTCATAGAATAGTTTCTATTTACGTATGCATCTACCACTTCATAACCGATATGGGTTCCCCATTTACCGGCGGTCAACTTAATTTTGTCTGTGATATTATAATACGCATAGGCCTGCACAATATTTGACAGTGAAAAAAATGAATTATTCACGCCGTCATTGTAAGAAAAGTCCTGAGCCCTTCTTCCAAATCCCAGCTCAACGGTTATCCCCGCTTTAGCCCAGTTGTGATCAGCCCGGATGGTTGCCATTCCCAATTCCAAAGAGTTTTGAGAATTTGTGAAACTGGTGTAGTTGTTCTTTGAATCTGGCGCATTAGCAAAGTTATACCTGTAATACAGATCCAGCGATCCGGAAAAAATGGTTGCAGGAGATGTTGTGATTGTCGTATCGCCAGATTTATTATGGCTTGTGGAATCCTGCGCTTGCATGGATGCATAAGTAAGCATGGCTGCTGAAAGCAGCATAAATTTTCTAAACATTGTTTCAATTTGCATCGGGGGATTCCAAAAACATGCCATGCAAAATAATCATGCCATTAGTTCGCTATAATTAGGCCATGAGCACAGGTTTGCAGAATATATGAATGCTTTATGACAGCTACTGATTTCTCCAAAATGCATATCAAAATGGTAAGCCTTTGCCAAAACGGAATATTTCCATACCCATTCCAACCTCGAACAGCATCGTTAATTAGCGAGTCTTTGCGCCTCCTTCTTCCTTTGCGCTCTTTGCGAGAAACAAAACAGAGACTTGCAATGAACTCAATAAAAAAGCCGGACACTGCCCGGCATTTTTATTGAAGTCTATAAGTTAGACTTAAATATCTACAATAGTCCTTTGATGCGGATGAGCTTCCTGCTTATCAATCAGCTCAAGTTCTTTTTCTAGATTTTCCCTTTCTAACAAAAGTTGTCCGCGGCGAATATTGTCTTGAATTTTCCGGATCTTTTCCTTGTCCTTCCCATTTAACTTACGCAGGACATTAAGCTCATTTTTTATCTGGGAAGATATGCGGATTTCATCGCCCCTGTTTAAACGCAAATGCAGATCCTGGTCCATTTTATTCCAGTCCAGGGCGGCGAGTGATTTGGATATTTGTTTCTTGAGCGCCTCCACATTCAGCTTTTGTCCCTGTTGCGCATATTCCTTTTCAATTTCTTTCCAATTGATTTCATTGATCGCCAGCATGGCGTTCTCCATGGCCTGCTGCGCTTCGCGGTTTGGTTTCAGGTAATAATATTTGCCTGGTCTGGAAGTATCAACCTGCACATGATATATAAAACTCGTGCTCGGCACATATGGAAAACTACTTTCTGCCATGCCCAATGAAGGGCTGGCAGGTTTGGGGGCGGATTCAATAGAAAATGCTCTCGCTTCCGTTTGCAAAGCCGGAACCGCTTCCATTTCCTGATCTGGTGGTGCATCCGTCAGGTCGGCCGAAACCCAAAGGATTTCATTCCCGGGGGTTTTATGTTTTTGCTTCGAAGTAGTTTCGATCCTTGCATAATGGCTCGGCCTTTGCGTTGATTTTTGTTTCAATGGGAATTGTTTCACCACATATTCTGCAAGTTGGTTCTCTGAGGGTGGAACTATCCTTGCAGACTCCGAGATCTTTTTGGCGGGTAGCGCAGGGGGAGGATTCCAAATCGTCAACTGGCCAAAGCCCAAACAGATCAGGAAGGCTGTGATTCCTCCAAAACCAATCCGCCTTTTACCGGCAGATTGACCGGTCATTCGCATAACCCTTTCCAGTAGTAGCTGGCGGTTTCTTCCTGTAGCAGCAAGCACGAGGGTCGATAGATGGTTTCTGGATTTTTCAAGCGACAGCAAAGCGGATGCATAACTGTGCGGGTCATATTGAAACTGCAATACCAGATCATCACAGCAATGCTCCCTTTCTTTCCTGATTGACCGGATCAGTAATTTGGTGAAGGGATTGAAGAAGAAGGTAATTCCGGCCCAGGAAATAAAGATATTAATCAGGTAATCATTTCTGCGGATATGTGCCAGCTCATGTAGGAGGATCGCTTCAACCTGCTCTGTTGTCAAATGGTTAACCATGGCCAGCGGAACCAGGATGATAGGTTTAAAAAATCCAATCGTCACCGGACTGTCAACCAGCCCGGATAGCCAGATGGTCACTTTCTTACGGATACCAATACGTGCTGCGACAGTATCCGCAAACAATTTTAGCCTGGGCTGGATCTTGTATATTTCTGAATTCCTCAGGCGGTTCAAATGGAGGAAATAGCCGGTATGTCTTAAGAAAAGCCAGATTACTATAGTGAGGTATACGGATGATAAAAAGGGGAGGGCCGAAAGAAATACCTGCTTATACTGAACAAACCCGGCTGACATCTCTGGTCCCTGATCAAATAGCATGCTGACGAGGCCGCCAGAAACCCGTGGCCTCAAATATGCATTGATGAAATCAATAAGAAACCAACAGGAACCGGAAAAGAGCAGGACGAGCACCAGGAAATGGTTCTGCCTCGCCGAAAGTCGTTTATTGCTGCCTGTTATAATCAGGTAAGCCAGCCAAAGCAGGGCCATTTGCCAGAAGCTGCTGATGAGCGCAGAACCCAGGGCCTTCAATAAAAGGGAATGGGTAATAAAATACATGCTATTGTTTTTTCAGGTTGTCAAGCAATCCCTGGATCTCATCCAATTCTTCTTTTGTAGCTTTGTGATTTCCCAAAGCCTGGATGATCAGTTCGGTATGAGAGCCACCAAAAAGGGTATTGATCATCTTCCCCAGCATATGCTTTTGTGTTTTTTCTTTGCTCACGGCCGGCTGATAGATATGTGTTTTGAAAGAATCATCCCTTCTGACCAGCCCCTTCTCATTCATGATCTGCATTAGTTTTAAAGTAGTAGTGTATCCGACATCCTTGCTCTTGGCGAGCTCTTCATGCACTTCCCGTACACTCGCAGATTCCCGGCTCCAAAGGACTTGCAAAATTTCAAGTTCGCTTTCGGTGGGTTTAATATACCTGGTCGTCGTCATGGTTTGAAAATTTTAATTCTAATTTACGATAAATTTCGTAATAAACTGTTAAAAGAAGATTAAGCCGGCTGAGTTTTTAAGAAATGACCTCTCCGGGGTGGGCAGCTTCAAATTCGGCGATCATTTCGCGGGTTGTCTTAGTGCTTCCATCGTGGCTCCATCCAGGAGGCTTAATAAAATAATTTAATGCGTTTTTCCATGATCCTGACCTGCCCGCCTTTTTGAATAATTCCATCCAGGTTTTGAAAGCAACGATAACCGGATTGAAGGAGCCGATATTCCTGGTCAGGCCATAAACCGGACGCTCCTCTTCATTTCGGAAAGTGCCAAACATGCGGTCCCAGATGATCAATATGCCTGCATGGTTCTTGTCTAAGTATTTGAGGTCCGTTCCATGATGCACACGGTGATGCGAAGGAGTATTAAAAATAAATTCTATTGGCGATGGCAGGCGCCGGATAAGCTCAGTATGAATCCAAAACTGGTAAATAAGACTGATGGATTGCAATGTCAAAACTATCACCGGATGAAATCCGACCAGTGGCATCCATAACCAGAATATGAAAGAGCCTGTGAGGTTGCCGGTCCAGGTTTGCCGAAGGGCAGCCGCCAGATTATATTTTTGCGAAGAATGATGCACCACATGCGAGGCCCAAAACCAATTCACATGATGGCTCACACGATGAAACCAATAATAGGAAAAATCGTCTGCAAAAAAGGCAAGGACCCAGACCCACCAGGAGGAAGAAGGCAGATCAAAAATCCGGAACCTGTATAGCAATGTGAATGCGCCAAAGATCAGGGCCTTGGTAAGGAGACCGCTCAATACATTCCCAATGCCCATCGCCAGGCTACTGAACGTATCCCTGACTTCATAGAGATGTTTTTGCTCCCTGTAAGCAAGCCAGGCTTCAACCAGCAGGAGCAGGACGAAAAATGGAATGGCATAATATAATAGAGCCGGAGACATGGGGCAAATTTAGTGAGAAGAGTTGATTGGTTGATTGGTTGAAGGGTTGAATTGTTGAAGGGTTGAAGGGTTGAAGGGTTGAAAAGTTGAAAGGTTGAGGGTTGAGAGGTTGAATAGTTGATTGGTTGAAAGGAACACGTCGTAGAGCCGAAGGCTCGAGCCAATTCCTAGCAACGGATTTCAATCCGTTGCGGTATCATTCATTCTCAATCTTAATTATTGAAGGGTATTAGAAAATTGGAGCCTGCGCATTTCTTTGTAAATTGATCAGATAATATTTTTTATTTATGGCCACGGTTTCGGAACAATTGAAGTCCTTAGATGATTTCAGAGTGAAAGAAGGTAAGATGATTTCACTGAAGGAATACTATACGGATTATGATCATAAGAACGTAAATAAAGAGGAAGGAGAGAACCTATTGAAATTAGGCATTCAGAAATTATCCGAGTTGCAGGACAAACTCTATGCGCATGACCAATTCAGTATGCTTATCATTTTCCAGGCCATGGATGCTGCGGGCAAGGACGCAGTGATCAAACATGTAATGAGTGGACTGAATCCACAGGGCGTTAAGGTCACTAGTTTCAAAGTCCCTACGCATTTGGAATTGGCCCATGACTATTTATGGCGCCATTACCTGGCCCTGCCTGAAAGAGGTGATATCGGAATTTTTAATCGTTCCCATTACGAAAATGTGCTGGTGACCAGGGTTCATCCTGAATATATTCTAAGCGAAAATCTTCCGGGCATTTCGAGCATATCTGATATTGACCAGGCTTTTTGGGACAAGCGATTCAAACAGATCAATCATTTTGAAAAATCACTTGCCGACAACGGAACCATCATATTGAAATTCTTCCTCCACCTCTCAAAAAAAGAGCAGAAGAAAAGATTTTTGGAAAGGATTGATAACCCTTCTAAGAACTGGAAATTCTCCATAGGAGATCTCAAAGAAAGGGCCCTCTGGAAGGAATATCGTAAGGCCTACGAAGAGATGATCTCAAATACCTCTACAGATTATGCCCCATGGTTTATCGTTCCCGCAGATGATAAGTGGTTTGCCCATCTTGCTGTGGCTGCGATTATTTTTAAGCAGATGGAGGAAATGAACCTGAGCTATCCGACGATTGGCGAAGACCAGAAAAAAGAATTGCTCGAAGCGAGAACAGCGCTCGTCAATGAAAAAGATGAGTCTGCCTGAAAATTGAAAATACTGACAAAAATCAGTTTGACGACTGACTTGAGTAACCGAAAAATTGGACTTCAAATCATAACTATGCGGAATTATAACGTGTAATTATGAAAAAGAATAAAAAATCCGAAAAGTGGGTGTACTTCTTCGGAGGCGGTAAAGCTGACGGCAATGAATCAATGAAGAATCTTTTGGGAGGAAAAGGCGCCAATCTCGCTGAAATGGCAGGACATGCCAAACTTCGCCTTCCTGTTCCACCAGGATTTACTGTTACGACGGAAATCTGCACTTATTTCTATGCTAACAAGAAGACATACCCCAGGTCATTAAAGGTCCAGGTGGAAGCGGCCTTGGCCAAAATGGAGAAACTCTGCGGTAAGCAATTTGGAGATGAAAAGAATCCCCTATTGGTATCAGTTCGTTCCGGTGCCCGGCGTTCTATGCCAGGGATGATGGAAACTGTATTAAATGTTGGCTTAAATGAAAAAACCATACGAGGAATTATTGCACAAAGCGGGGATGAGCGATTTGCATACGATGCATATCGGCGATTGATCATGATGTATGCGGACGTTGTGATGGAAAAGGCAAGAGGGATTGAGATTAAGAACGGTAAGGGGATTCGCAAAATTTTGGATGAGAAGCTGGAATTAATTAAGCAAAAGCGGGGCTATTCAAGCGATACGGAATTAACTGCAGCAGAATTGAAGACACTGGTCAAGGATTATAAGAAAACAGTTAAGCAGGTACTGGGAAATGATTTTCCAGATAACCCATGGGAACAACTCTGGGGTGGGATAGGCGCAGTATTCGGCAGTTGGAATGGCAAAAGAGCAGTGGAATACCGTCGCATTGAAAAAATTCCAGATGAATGGGGAACTGCAGTTACCGTTCAGGCCATGGTTTTTGGAAATATGGGAAATGATAGTTGTACAGGAGTGGCCTTTACAAGGAATCCAGGGAATGGGGAGAATAAATTCTATGGAGAATTTTTAGTTAATGCACAGGGGGAAGATGTTGTAGCCGGAATCAGAACGCCGGCACCAATAAATGAATACTCAAAGAACGCACAAAGCAGGCATTTTTCCTCTTTGGAAAAACTCATGCCCCGGCGCTACAAAGAATTGTTCGAATATCAGAAGCGGTTGGAGAATCATTATAAGGATATGCAGGATATTGAATTCACCATAGAAAAAGGGAAGCTCTATATGCTTCAATGCCGTGTGGGTAAACGCAATGGGATCGCGGCGGTTCGGATGGCGACCGAGATGCACAAAGAAAAAATGATTGATGCAAAGACGGCCATCCAAAGAGTACAACCCAATCAATTATTGGAATTGCTATTGCCCGGGGTCGATCCTAAAGCTGAGCAGACCCATCCGGTGATTGCAAAGGGCTTGCCTGCAGGACCCGGCGGTGCCAGGGGGCGCGTCGTATTTTCTTCAGAAGATGCAGTGGAGTGGGCACATAAAGGGGAAAAAGTGATACTGGTCCGGGAAGAAACTTCTCCGGAAGATGTAGATGGGATGCATGAATCCCAGGCAATTCTCACAACGAAAGGAGGGATGACTTCACACGCAGCATTGGTAGCCAGAGGCTGGGGCAAATGCTGCATAGTAGGCTGCGGTGATATTGAAATTCACTACGAATCAAAATATTTCAAGGGAAAAAATAATGAAATCATTAAAGAAGGAGACTGGGTCACTTTGAACGGAACCCGGGGCGTCGTGTTTGAGGGCAGCCTGCCACTAGTGGATATCGATCTCGCTAAGAATCATTCCTTCAAAGACCTGATGAAACTGGTAGATAAAATAAAAGTGATGGGTGTCCGCACCAACGCGGAAACTCCGGAGGACGCAATGCATGGGCTGAAATTTGGAGCCGAAGGCATTGGCCTGTTTCGCACGGAGCATATGTTTTACGGAGAAGGAAGTGAAGAGCCCCTGTTCATGCTTCGCAAAATGATCGTGAGCAAGACGGAGTCTGAAAGACGGGATGCGCTGAATGACTTATTTGCTTATGTGAAGAAAGATGTGAAGGATACAATGCAGGTCATGAAGGGTCTTCCGGTAACGATTCGATTGCTTGACCCCCCCTTGCATGAATTCGTACCCCACGACAAGGAAAAATTGCACCGGCTCAGTAAAGAACTGGGCATTAGCATGGGCTTATTGAATAGAAGGGTACTCGCCCTTCATGAGAACAATCCCATGCTGGGTCATCGTGGTGTGCGACTCGGGGTCTCCTATCCTGAAATCACTGAAATGCAAATCAGGGCGATATTGGAAGCTACTGCAGAGATGCTAAAATCCGGCAAGAAAGCCTTTCCTGAAATCATGGTGCCGGTAACATGCACAGTCAATGAATTGATTCATCAGAAGAAGATTGTAGATTCTGTTTATGAGAAAGTTTGTAAGGAAACCAAAATGAAAAAAATTCCCTATTTGTATGGCACGATGATCGAAATTCCCAGGGCCGCACTAAAAGGCGCACAAATGGCAGAAGTAGCGGATTTCTTCAGCTTTGGGACAAATGATCTTACACAGATGAGCTTTGGTTTCAGCAGGGATGATATTGGTGGGTTCCTACCCCAATATCTGGACCTGAAATTATTGAAAGATGATCCATTTCAAACCATTGATCAGGATGGTGTGGGAGAACTCATAAAATTGGGAATCGACAGGGGCCGCAAAACAAAGCCACACTTGAAAGTTGGTATTTGTGGTGAACATGGCGGGGACGCAGAAAGCGTGAAATTCTGTCACCGCATCGGAATGAATTATGTAAGCTGTTCTCCATTCCGTGTACCAATTGCAAGATTGGCAGCTGCGCAGGCAGCCATAGAATTTCCACGGAAATGAGCTGACATTAATAAGGGAATGCTGAAGATTGTCCATGTCGGCCTGCGTTAAATGATCCAGATAATATTACTTTAGCTCCAGGGAAAAAATCCATGGAAATAAAAAAGTTATCTGATCCCGCGGCAAAACGAGATATTGTAGAACGCATCCATAGGCTAACCCCACGATCACAGCGATTATGGGGAAAGATGGATGTGGCACAAATGATGGCACATTGTCAGATGCCACTGGGCGTAGCAATTGGAAAACATAAATTGAAAGGAAGTTTCCTTATTAGCCTGATTGGCCCTTTGTTCAAAAATCACCTTTATAATGATAGGCCCTTCAAGCCCGGTTTACCAACAGACCAATCATTCAAGATTACCGATCACAGAGATTTCGAAAAGGAAAAGGAAAATCTTTTGCAAATGGTTCACCATTTTGCAGAAGATACGATGTCAGACCAGCCACATCCTTTCTTCGGAAAGTTGACCAGAGAACAATGGAGTAAGGGAATGTGGAAACACCTGGATCATCACCTCAAACAGTTTGGTGTATAGAGAGGCTGTAATCCACCACGCGATCATTTCTTGCTTTCCAGTATCTTAATATAGTTTGCTCTTTCATAGGCGATCGGATCTGAAATATGACGCTGGCTCATAATTCCTCTGAAAGCATTCATACTGTCAAAGCCCATCATGTACATCCAGTCCTGCAGTTCTTTTTCATCGTTTTTAAATAGGGAATACCATTCTTGTAAAGTGAAGAAGCCGTCATGACCACATCTGCCCCGGCAAGAATGTACTTAATTACTTCAACGGCTATTGTACACCGGTAGTGGCCGCAAGAGAGAGTTCTACTTTTCCATACAATAAGACCGATCCATAACAAGGGCAGCCTTATTTCAGTGGATTCACTAAAATGCAAATCTGTTTTAATGATCAGTTCATTGATATCAAAATCTGGTTGATAGAAACGGTTAAATAAAACCAGTGCATCAGCACCTGCATTTTGCATGCGCAAAGCCATATTACCCATCGCACTGAAATAGGGATTCAGTTTTACGGCAACCGGAATTTTTACTGCCTGTCTTGATGGATGCAATAATATTCAGATAGCGGTGTTCCACTTCTGAAGATGACATATCCATATTTGCCGGAATAAAAAATATATTTACTTCAATGCCATCTGCACCTGCCTGCTCCATCAGTTTTGAATAATCGATCCATCCTTCATTGGTAATACCATTCAGACTGGCAATAATAGGAATCTTTACACGTTCTTTTGCTTTGCGGATATTTTCGAGGTATTCATCAGTTCCCACATTAAAATCATCCAGGTCGGGAAAATAATCCGCTGCTTCAGCAAATGCAAAGGAAGTTCTGGCCATCACTCCCTTGAACTGTGGCTTCTTCTTTTCTTATTTGTTCTTCAAACAACGAAAACAGAACCACGGCACCGGCACCATTGTCTTCCATCATTACGATATTATCTGTTTGCTCAGATAATGTGCAGGCAGAGACAACAATCGGGGAATCTAGATTCAACCCCATGTAAGTTGTTTGTATTTTCATATATTATATTTTTCTTTATGCTATCGGAACAAAATCACTTGCTTTTTTAGTGGCCAGTTCTTCATAGTTTTTCCATTTCAGGTTCACCAGTGTCCTGTGCATGTTTCATCAATTCTTCTGCCGCTGTCAGGATTGGTCATGGTCAGCACTTTATACCGCAATTCATTGTAGGCATAATCTTTCAGTGATATTGTTGGCCTTGGTGAATCCAGTACAAATGGATTTTGATTTTTCTTTCTCAGTACAGGGTTGTACCGCATCAATGGCCAGTGACCACTTGCCACTGCTTTGCTTTGCTGATCCAGTCCATTCTTTCAAATCATATCCATGCGCAATACAATGACTGTATGCCAAGATCAATGAAGGCCCGTCATATGCTTCTGCTTCGCGCATAGCCAGTAATGTTTGTTGTGGATTGGCACCAAAAGCAACTCTTGCCACATATACATTACCATAAGAAATGGCCTGCATGGCCAGATCTTTTTTACCGACCTGTTTTACCACCGGCTGCAAATTTTGCTGTTGCTGCTGTTGGTGTTGATTTGGATGATCTGACCACCTGTATTGGAATACACTTCTGTATCCAATACCAGGATATTAATATTTCTTCCGCTTGCCAGTGCATGATCCAAGTCCACCATAACCAATATCATAAGCCCAGCCATCACCACCTACCAGCCATACACTGCGGCGAACCAATTGATCTGCTACGGATAACAGATGCATGGCAGCAGAGGATGTCATTGTTTTCAATTTGCTCTTTCAATCACTGCACTCTTTGATGCTGTATCAACCAATTCAGATTCCAGTATCTGCTTTGCATCCAATATTTCATTTACAAATTGGTCACCCAGTTCATCTTTTAATTCCAGCAATAATTGTTTCGCAACAGCCAATTGTTTATCGGCAGTAATTCGCATACCCAATCCAAACTCTGCATTGTCTTCAAACAATGAGTTGGACCATGCAGGGCCCCTTCCTTCTTTATTCACTGACCATGGTGTTGTGGGTAGGTTACCTCCATAAATAGATGAACAACCTGTTGCATTGGCTACCAGTAATCTGTCACCAAATAATTGTGACAATAATTTCAGATAAGGTGTTTCACCACAACCTGCACAGGCTCCTGAGAATTCAAACAATGGTTCCAGGAATTGTGCACCATGCACGGTAGAGAAATCAATTTTTGAACGGTCGTTCCATGGAATATTTTCAAAGAATTCAATATTTTTTTGTTCTGTTTTCAAAATCGGTTCTTTTTCACCCATATTAATGGCCTTACGTGAACGGTCGGCCGGATCGTATAGCAGGACAAACTTCCACACATAAATTACAACCGGTACAATCTTCAAGATAAACCTGTAAGTGAATATTGTGTTTCAGGAAAACCTCTTGCATTGATTGGGGCGGACTTGAAATCCTTCAGGTGCTTTTTCTAAATTGTCTTTATGATAGAATTTTGCCCGGATAACACTGTGCGGACAAACATAAGCACAGTTACCGCATTGAATACAGATATCAGGTTCCCATACCGGAACCAGGTCGGAAACATTTCTTTTTTCCCATTGTGTTGTGCCACTTGGATAAGTGCCGTCAACCGTCATTTTACTTACTGGCAGTTCATCTCCATGACCCGCCATCATTACAGCTGTTACCTTTTTGACAAAATCAGGCGCTTTTTCCGAAACTGCATAGCAGGTCAAGGATTGCAGCAGAAACTATTTTCGGATAATTTACTTCATATAAATTTTCCAGTGTTGCATCAACTGCTTTAAAATTTTGTTCAATTACTTTTTGTCCTTTTTTAAAATAAGTTTTTTCAATGGCTTTTTTAATTTGTTTAATGGCATCTTCTCTTGGCAATACACCCGACAATGCAAAATAACAGGTCTGCATGATGGTATTGATGCGGCCGCTCATACCTGTATCTCTTGCCACCGTTGTTGCATCAATGACATATAATTTTATTTTTTTGTCAATGATCATTTTCTGTACCTGGCCCGGTAATTTGCTCCCATACTTCATCTTTGTCATAAGGACTGTTGAGTAAGAAACGTAGCGCCCTTTGCTGCAAATTCCAGCATTTCTACTTTTTCGATAAAGTTGAACTGGTGACAGGCAATAAAATCTGCTTTGGTAGATCAGGTAAGGAGCCCTTATTGGTTTTGGCCCAAACCGAAGATGTGAAACGGTTCTTGCACCGGATTTTTTTGAATCATATACAAAATATCCCTGTGCAAAAAGCGCGTATTTTCTCCAATGATTTTAATGGTGTTTTTATTGGCGCCAACAGTTCCATCTGCACCTAATCCAAAAAATAATCCCTGTCTCCATTCTGATTCATCCAATGTAAAAGCAGGATCATAATCCAGGCTGGTGAAAGTAACATCATCATTGATACCAACAGTAAATCCATTTTTTGGATGATCTTTCTTTAATTCATCAAAAACTGCTTTTACCATGGCCGGTGTAAATTCTTTTGAAGAAAGACCATAACGGCCTCCGATGATGTCGGGCAATTGTTTTAGTTTGCCCTGTTGCAATGCATCAACCAAAGTTGACAATACATCCTGGTACATCGGTTCACCGGCAGCACCGGATTCTTTGGTGCGGTCTAAAACAGCAATTGATTTTACAGAAGCAGGCAATGCTTTCAGTAAGATGTTCAAGAGAAAATGGCCTGTATAAACGAACCTGTATAACTCCTGTTTTTTCGCCTGCTTCATTCAATGCATTTACCGTTTCAGCAACTGTTTCACCACCTGAACCCATAATGACAATCACCCGTTCTGCATCTGCTGCTCCGGAATATTGAAACAGCTCATATTTTCTGCCGGTCATTTTTTCAAAATCTTTCATCACATCTTCGACAATACCGGGCATATTATTGTAAAAGCTATTCACTGTTTCTCTTCCCTGGAAATAAACATCCGGATTTTGAGCAGTACCTCTGATAAACGGATGTTCAGGATTCAATGCCCTGCTGCGATGTGCAATCACCAGTTCATCAGGTATCATTGATTTTATTTGTTCATCACTCAGCAATTCCAGTTTATTCACTTCATGCGATGTACGGAAGCCATCAAAGAAATGCATGACAGGTATTCTTGATCTTAGGGAAGCTACCTGTGCGATCAGTGCAAAATCATGCGCTTCCTGTACACTGGCTGAACTCAGCATGGCAAAGCCGGTTGTTCTTGCAGCCATCACATCCTGGTGGTCACCAAAAATGGAAAGACCCTGTGCGGCCAATGAACGTGCAGCAACATGAAAAACAGTGGGCTGTTAGTTCACCGGCAATTTTGTACATGTTGGGCAACATCAGCATCAGGCCCTGCGATGCAGTAAAGGTGGTGGTGAGTGATCCTGTTTGCAATGCACCATGCACAGTTCCTGCAGCACCGCCTTCACTTTGCATTTCCATTACATCCGGGACATTGCCCCATATATTTTTTATTCCTTTTGATGCCCATTCATCAGCCAGTTCGGCCATGGTCGAGGAAGGAGTGATGGGATAGATGGCACACACTTCATTGACACGGTAGGCCACATATGCAGCTGCTTCGTTTCCATCAATTGTTGCAATTATTTTTTTATTGATGACATCATTTGTTGCATTAACTGGTTCTGGAATCATTTCAATGGCATGACAGGGGCATTGTTCATAACACACTGCACAACCAGTGCATGCGTTATAATTAAATTTATATCGATTACCCTTTCCCAATTTAATGATGGCATCTTCAGGACAGGCGCCGAAAGCAGCCATCACATTCAAAACAGTTACCACAGCTGAGGCATCGTTGTGCTTCAAATCTTGCTTCGGGTTCCGACAACCCTGCAACTATTTCATCAAAGCTTTTTATGGCAACGGCCGGCGCAAGCTTTATCCTGTTCTTTTTGCGGCGCTTCGGTCTTGTACCACATATGCAGCTTTCGGTAACCTGCAGTAGGATGTTTATCGGGTTTTATATAAGGCTCATTCATTAGATAACCATTGATAAACTTTGCAGCTTTTTTTCCATGACCAATGGCAATGGTTGCACTTCTGTTTTCACCGGGCAACATATCACCACCTGCAAAAATGCCTGAATGACCCGTCATTCTTGAAGCATCAATAATAACAGTGCCATCTTCATTGATAGATATTCCCTGTACGGAACGCAAAAAGGATGAATCAGATTCCTGGTGATTGGCTATAATCAACACATCAGCAAATATGTTTTCAAATTCACCTGTACCAATCACGCTTCCCTTTTCCACTTTCATCTTTCAATTGCAATGGATTTTTTTTCTATGCGGCTTATGCATTTCAAAAGTTGTACATCCACGCCTTCTGCCAATGCATCTTCTGTTTCATAATCGTAAGCCGGCATCATTTTTTTATCCCCTGCAAAATAAACTGTGGCTTCTGCACCAAGGCGTTTGGTCATTCTGGAGATATACAGTGCCAGTTTACCGCCGCCATATACTACGACTTTCTTTCCTGAAAATTTCTCCGGATTGGTTTTTACTTCTCTGAAAAATGAGAAAGCATCAGTGGTGTAAACAGAATGATCTGTTGGAAAAAGTTCCTTGGCGATGAGTTGAGAACCAATGGCAAGATAGACGGCGTCAAATTTCCCCTTTTCTTTTTCGCTCAGTAAATCCTGTACGCGGTAATTCAACTTTACGCTTACGCCCATTTTTACGATTCGATCAATTTCTGCTTCCAGTATTTCTTTTGGCAGACGGTAATCGGGAATGCCCGTCCACATCAATCCTCCCGCATGATCAGCTGCCTCATAAATTTCAACCTGATGGCCCATGGTTAATAAGTGATATGCAGCGGATAGCCCACTTGGCCCTGCACCCACCACCAGCACTTTTTTCCCTGATGGTTTTGTCGAAAAATTTATCCGCCATTTATTTTTTATGGCCAGATCGCCAATAAATCTTTCTACGGCATGAATATTTACTGTTGAGTCGATATGGTTCCGATTGCAACCGGTTTCGCAGGGCTTAACACATACCCTGCCCATAATCGCAGGAAAAGGATTGTCAAGCAAAATCGCCTGAAACGCTTCAAAATAATTACCAGATTGTGCAAGTGCCAGCCATGCCTGAATATTTTCACCGGCCGGGCAGGCACTATTGCAGGGTGGCATGAAATCAATATATACCGGCCGACGCAATCTCAGGTGGCCAGTTCCTTCTGCATGTGTGAAAAGATCAACAGGTTTGGTAATGTCGTTAAAGGACATGTCGGGAAATTTTGAAATACATTTGCTTTTGGCAACCGGGCCAACTCAGTGTAATTTAAAATGTGCTGAAATGGATATAAGTGATCAAATTCAACGTAGCCAATGATTTATGTCAGGTAAATTCAAATCATGGGTCAGGTGGCGGTAATAAAATTAATATCAGATCAGATGGATAGTCGGTAGACAAAGTGGGGTAATAGCCTCTTAGCCAAAGGAAAACTTAGGTATATTGCTTTCCATCAAAATCGCTGGAAGGGTCCGCCTTTGAAAGTGGAACCTGTTGACCTGCATTTGGGCTACAATCGAATTATTTTAGAACAGAGGCTAGGCGGGGAAATGATAATCCAGGTCATTTCAAAATCCTTCAAGATATTATTACAAGAGATTTCCAGATTTTACGAAAGATCCCATGATGCTGGAGCAGATCCTTTCTGCCAGTCCATTCATAATCATAAATTGACCTTTAGGCTGGCAAACGGCACACAATTAATCTTGTTTTTTTTGAATGATTAAACCGATGGATGTCACTACAAATTCATCCAATTGCAACTTCAGGTGAATAGTTTCCTTATGGGGCGACAAGTCAACCATTGAATCTTCGGGTTCTCCACCAAGGAAATAGTCAACCTCTTCCACATGGTGTCCTGATTCCCTGAGCTCATTCGTTATCCTATCAATATCTTTCATGCGAAATATGACAGTATCCCCATTTTTTACCGTGCGGTTGTTTGACAACACATTGAATTCTGTTGTATGAACTGCCCAACCTCCAGGTTTCAAAGTGATCAGTTGATTTCTTAGAAAATCAAGTCCCAATTCGATGGATCCAAGATGTTCAAAGGAGCAACTGGACCAATTGAAATCGAAATTTTTAAGACTGATTGGAATTTTATTCATGTCTACCGCTTTGTAAATCACATGCTGATTCAGGATGTCTGTGGTGCACAAGCCTCTCTTATTTAGGGAGTCAACACCAAAGCATAGTTGATCTCCTGAATTCCATCCTTTCGCAATTCCTTCCTCCGGAAAAATATCGGTTGCTACTATGTCGCATCCATAATTCGCAAAGACAGATGGCAAAGGCTCAGAGCCCACAGCAAATACTAAGCCCCGCTTTCCTTTTTCAATACACCCCCTTTCCCATAAAGCCTGCATTATGTAGACGTATTCCCATTGCTTGCGATGGAACCTTGCAGGTTCATTTAGTTCCTTGCACCATCGTTTAAACCAATCGGTGCGCCAATCCTGCGCTTTGCATAATTCAGATTTCCTGATGTTGTCTTTATTCATGAAATGCGCCGCTTTATATTTTCTTCCCCATGGATGGATTTGTAGTCATGCTTATTGTAAGGATTTATACACTTCCAGGTACTGTAAAGCACTCTTTTCCCATTCAAAATTTCGTCCCCTCTCAATGATCCTCTCAGCCATATTTAATTTCTTAAAACGCATCATCCCTTCTGAGAACATTTGATTCATGTGATCTGGATCAAATGTTGAAAAGTAAAATGCCGAGTTCCCACCAATTTCCGGCAAGGATGTGCGGTTGGATAGAAATATGGGTTTCCCAAATTGCATCGCTTCAACTACAGGAGCGCCGAATCCTTCAGCAAGGGAAGGATGGACAAATGCCATACAATTATTCAAGTACCAGGCTTTTTCGCCTTCTGTAACGGGGCCAAGGAGATGCACGGATTCTGTGATTCGCATCTTTTCGGCATTGGCTCTGATATGCGCTACATATTCAGGTTCGTCCAACCTCCCTGCAATTACCAATTCAATGCCCGGGTTTCTTTCAATCAATTGAAGCAACACGTGATAATTTTTCTTCTGGTTCACATATCCCATGCCATACAGGAATGGCCGTGCTGGCCTATATGATCTTTCGCTAAGCAATGGCAAATCTACTTTGTGAATGCCATTGTGAATAACATAAACACCTTTATTTCCCACTTCGCAATGGCGAAGTACATCTTCCTTTGTAAATTCAGAAATGCACACTATTGCATCGCTTTGGTCAATCAGGTGCTGGGTATGCGCTATGCTTTTGATTTGTATTTCTCTTGGCTTCCCTTCATGCAATGAGTTCAAGTCATGAATGGTCAATAAGATCTTAATGCGATTGTATTTTCTTTTGTCCGGTAGGATTCGGCCTGATTGAAAAGGAGCATGCCATACTCGGCATGTAGACAAAAATGGCTGCCAATATTTATGCCATTTTCTTTCTATGATATGTGATTCTCTGTCTGGCGGAAGGATGTTGCTGGAAGGCAGATAGAGTCTCATTGGCCGTCTGCTTTGCTTTTTAAGTATGGCATTCACCCTTTCACTCACATTCAGGCAATAATGGTAAAGGCCCGAATGGGGATAACGCATCAAAGAACAATCTAAGATAATTCTGTCCATGCTAATACAAGCTGCTAATAATCATATGTTTACTAATTCATCCGGCGAATACCTGGAATAATTCCTTCTACTTTCTATCAGGCAGAGATATCCGAAGATACTTTTCAAAAAGTATTTCTAATGCCGACATCGAACATATGAATGAAGTTCATTATAAAAAGCAATGATATGCACTCTGCATGAGGCAAAGATTGATATTTATCATGATACTTAATATTCTTTGTCATTCTTCACTTGGCAACCTAAAGTATACCTTGCATGTATTCTATAGAAGGATAGGGTTGATCATTGCCCTCCATTTGATAAATACCTCTACCTACATCGCACTTGTATTTTCATTTCAACATGTCGCCATGATGCAGATACTATTTGATTGTGAACGAATGAAGTATTACAATACAGGCCTGTCTTCCTACTGCCAGCATCTTGGCACTGCTATTCAAATGAACCTGGATCGCCGGAAAATGCAATTAAGTTTTTTCAAACCTCACCGTCTGAATGAATGCTTTGGGCCGGGTGCTAGCTACATGCAACAAAATTCATTGCAGAAATTTTGGTTGCCATCCCTGAAAAGGTATGACATATGGCATTGCACTTATCAGAACTCAGCCTATATTCCAAGCAGAAATCGGAAAATCAAAGTATTACTCACCATACATGATCTAAATTTTCTGTATGAAAACAAATCAGAAAGCAAGAAAGCGCATTGCCTGAGACACCTTCAAAGAAATATAGATAGAAGTGATGCTTTGGTCTGTGTTTCAGAGTACACAAAAAATGATGTGTTGTTTCATTGTGATACAAAAAATAAGCCTTTATACACAATTCATAATGGAACGAATAAGCTTGAAGATCCTTTGCTTAAGGAATCTTCTTATAAACCCAAAAAGCCTTTCCTGTTTTCATTGGGTACATTTCATAGAAAGAAGAATTTCCATGTGCTCCTCTCGCTTTTAAGACATAATAAATATCTCGAATTGCTGATTGCAGGCAGGCCGGAAAACGCATCGTATATATCTGAAATCAAGAGGAGCGCTTCCAGGATCGGAGTAAATAACAATGTGCATCTCCTCTTCAATATTTCTGAGGAAGAAAAATCATGGTACTTTCATAACTGTTATTCGTTCTTATTGCCATCCATTTCGGAAGGCTTTGGGCTTACTATTCCGGAAGCTATGTCTGTTGGCAAACCGGTTTTTCTATCAGGAAATACTTCTCTGCCAGAAATAGGAGGAGACCATGCGTTCTATTTCAAGAACTTTGAAAGTGAGCAAATGCAAACGGATTTTATCCGGGGCATGCGAAAATATGAGCGAACAGATATGCAGGAAATCATTAAAGACCACAGCAGGTCTTTTTCCTGGGACAATGCAGCCAAAGCCTATTTGGAAGTGTACGAAAGTTTAATCAATCAATAAATAAATACCAGCATTTCACAAAAGTTTGAAATTATAATCTATGAATATTTATAGAAAGCTATTGGGGTATTCAAAGCCTTACAGTAAATACATATTGCCATATTTCATTTTCACTTTATTTAGTGCATTTTTTGGCGTATTTCAATACGCATTGATCATCCCCCTGCTTAATTTTTTATTTGGGTCACTCAGCCAGGCCGATGCTGAGCGGTACGCAAGCCCGCCGCAGTTTCACTTTTCAGGTTCATTCGTTAAAGATTATTTCTATTATCAGATTAACCATTTCAGACAAACTGATCCTATCTATGCCTTGTACATCCTGGCGGGCATCATTGTACTGGCTGTCATTCTTACCAATAGCTTCAGGTATCTGGCTCAACAATGTTTGATCAAAGCAAGGACGCTATTGGTGAAAAGACTCCGCGAGGCGTTATTTGAAAAAATCAATCATTTGCATTTAGGATATTTCACAAAAGAGCACAAAGGAGATTTGCTTTCCAGGTTAAATGCGGATGTTTACGGTTTTGAGGGCGTTTTTGCCAGCTCGCTTGAAATAGTATTTAAAGAACCGTATATGCTTATTGCATATTTTGTAGCCCTTTTCACTATTTCCGTAAAACTGACCTTGTTCACGCTCATCGTAATTCCTGTTTCAGCAATTGGTATTGCAGCCGTCACAAAGCGATTAAGAAAAGAAGCAAAAGATGTTCAGGCCTCTATGGGAAGATTATTATCCATCATAGATGAAACACTTTTGGGAATGCGAATTATTCGTGCTTTCAATGCGACGGCTTTTATTCTTAAACGATTTAGTATTGAAAATGACTTCTACAGAAAGGCCAGTTTACAGGGTTTCAAGAAAAAGGAGTTGGCTCCCGCTTTCTCCGAAGCCTCTGGCGTATTTGTTGTTGCCTGCATTTTGATCTATGGGGGATCATTGGTTTTGAATAGGGATGCAGGCATTCAGGCAAGTGCATTCATTGCATTTATCGCCATTTTTTCGCAGGTTATACGTCCTGCAAAAGCCATGGTAATTGCTTTTGCGAATATTCAACAAGGAAGGGCAGCCGGCGAACGTATTTTAGAAATTTTAGAAGCGCCTGTAAGAGTTGCAGACAAACCAGGCGCCTTGGCCATGCCCAGATTCAAAAGCAGTATAGAGTTTCGAAATGTATCTTTTTCGTACGATAAAGCCACTGTCTTGAAAAATGTCAATTTTTCGATCCGCAAAGGAAAGAAAGTTGCCTTGATTGGACCATCTGGCGTTGGGAAATCAACAATTGCAGATTTAATCCCCAGATTCTATGATGTCACTGAAGGGCAAGTGCTGATCGATAACCAGGATGTAAGAGAATTTAAGATGGAATCCTTGCGTTCCCAAATGAGTATTGTTACTCAGGAAATAATCTTGTTTAATGATACAGTTTTTAATAATATAGCACTTGGCCACCCCGAAGCAAAACTTGATGACGTCATCAAAGCGGCCAGGATCGCAAATGCGCATGAATTCATAGTGCAAACTGAGCTCGGGTATGATACGGTTATTGGTGATCGTGGTATAAGATTCTCAGGAGGGCAGCGCCAAAGATTAAGTATTGCCAGGGCTGTTTTCAAGAACCCCTCAATATTAATTTTAGATGAAGCCACTTCGTCTTTAGATACAGAATCTGAGCAAGCTGTACAGCAAGCACTTGATAATTTGATGGAAGGAAGAACCACTTTAGTCATTGCACACCGACTTAGCACAATCAAAGATGCTGACGAAATATTGATTATGCAGGATGGGGAAATCATTGAAAGAGGGAATCATTTCGATCTGCTCAGGAGAGAAAGTACGTACTTTAAATTGACTCAATTGCAAAAGATCTCCTAGGCTCAATAACTTATATTGCGAGTGCCAACTATAAGGCACGGAGGCATTTGGTGATAAACTTTACTTTCAATGCAGCTCAAAAGATTCATTCACAACTTTCGTCCGGAATAAATTTATTTGGATTGAGATGAGTGAACTGCCATGTAAAGAAGATTACTTGTGCGGCTTTGGCTTTGCTCTTGCGTATTGAGATGGCCATTTTATATCTTCACCAATTATGTTCGCAGCATGCAGAGGGAAATAGGGATCGCGCAGGAATTCCCTTGCTAGCAGGACCATATCCGCCTGGTTTTTTCCCAGAATTTCTTCCGCTTGCTGCGGGGTGGTAATCAGGCCCACTGCGCCAGTCATGATTCCTGATTCTCTTTTAATTCTTTCCGCAAATGGAACCTGGTATCCCGGGCTTAGCGTGAACTTTGCATATGGAACCAGGCCTCCGCTGGAACAGTCAATCAGGTCAATGCCCATTGTTTTCAATAGTCGGGATAAATGAACAGATTGTTCTATATTCCATCCACCATCTGCCCAATCAGTGGCAGAAATTCTTACAAATAAAGGCAGACCTCCAGGCCAGACTTTTTGGATAGCATTCACAATTTCCATCAGCAAACGGGTCCTGTTTTCAAAAGTCCCACCATATTCATCTTCCCTTTTATTGCTTAAAGGTGACAGGAACTGGTGTAATAAGTATCCATGTGCTGCATGAATTTCTAACACCTTATAACCTGACTTGAAGGCCCTTGCTGCCGAGCTGGAAAAATCATCTACAATTTTTTTGATGGCAGCCTTAGTTAAAGCCATGGGCGCTTCCTCATTTTCAGCAAAAGGAATCTCACTGGCCGAAACGGTCTTCCATCCCCCTTCTGCAGGGCTTAACTTTTCACCTCCTTCCCATGGTACACGACGGCTTGCCTTGCGACCTGCATGGGCAAGCTGAATCCCGGCAACAGCATCCTGAGAATTAATAAAATCCGTGATTTGACGCAGCTTTAATATATGCTCATCTTCATAAATACCCAGGTCTTTCAGGGTGATCCTGCCTTCTGCAGAAACAGCAGTGGCTTCCTGAATGACCAGGCCTGCTCCACCCACCGCCCTGCTACCCAGATGAACAAGATGCCAATCATTAGCATACCCATTCTCTAAGGAAGAGTATTCACACATTGGTGACACGGCGATCCGGTTCTTGAATACTATGTCTTTTATGGTCAAAAGTGAAAATAATCGGCTCATAAATCGTAAACGTAAGTGAAAATTTAATTATGAAATGGCAAACATTGAGTCCGCGGGATTTGCCAGGATAAATTGAATGCTTGCTCCTTCGATTGCCGAATAAATGAAAAGCGCAAAATTAAGGAGCATAAGGCAGGCTACCTTCATTTTTTCACTCTCAAAGCCTGGCTTCCGGGCCGCGATAAAGTGGTCAACTAATCAAATATCGATATCTAATTTTGGTTATTGTTGACACAAAGGTGAGTCCTTCATTTCTTAGGTGCTTGGGTGATTTCTTCTTTTTTATGGAATTTCGCATTCATTATTGTAAATAAAGGTTTCTTCAGGAACTTGTATTTATGCGGATTATAGAATAAATGCTTTGGCAGATTCATGATCCAGAAGAAGACGATCAATACCGGAAAATTAACAAACGTGAAGGGCTACCCGTTTTCAATGCTTACATAAGCAATTGCCAGTCTTTCTTTCTTTTTCTATAGGAATTTTTCTGTTTCCTGATCTAAATCAATTCGTTGTCTTTTGACGAAAGTCACAATTTATTATGAGTAAGGTCATAATTGGTTAATGATTGCAGGGATAGTTTTGCTAGCGAATAATCTTTTTTGATTCCTATTACATTCTTTAAAATTTATTTTTATGAAGCTTTTTAGTAATAATACCTTTCTCGTCCTATTGCTTCTTATAAGTGGACTTGGGTATGTAGTTAGCTGCACGCACGAAAATCTGGCACCTCCTCCTCCAGCATCAAATACACCTGTCATTGTACACGGCGATGATGTGCTCTTGCCCGGGGACATGACCAAGTTAGATACCACTGAATGGAAATTGGATAAAGTACACTCCAGCGTGTTGTGGTCTGGAAGCTATATCGGCGCCGCCGGATTACTTACCGGGAGATTTAACCAGTTTGGTATGCACGACGTAACTGATCCAAAGCAATTGATGTATCAGACAACTGGGCAGCCGCTGATGGATTCTTCCTGGGCCTTTTATGAAAATGATCCCAGCAAGACTTACGTTAATGGTTATGTTCAAATCAACACTTCCAATACCGGAGAGCCTGGGAGAGACACCGGATGCAATATCGGTAACCTGGGCACGATAAAGATTGTGCCAGGCAGTCAAAACCTCACTATTCAAAATCTGGCAAGAATTCAGTCAACAAAAGTGGAATTTGACACGCAAAGCCAGGACTACATTATCACATTCAATTTGACCTGGCAGGGTAAGCTGACGGCTCCCCTGACGCAATCGATCGTGGGCAGATTGAAATATGTCAAGAAAGCGGTGGTCGGGGCAGGGACTGCAGCACCCGTATAGTGTGTTCGGTTTGCAGCTGAATTTCCAGTTTGATTGCCGAGACTTTGGGGTCACGAGCACAAGCATATCTGATAAGATTGATATCGAGTGCAATATGAATTTCAACAATAAATAATAACGCTAAACGAATCCATAATGAAACGCGTATTAATATATTTGGGCTTGTTCTTCACTGTGAGCCTCGTTTTGGTAGGTTGTTACAAAGACATAGACGTTCCTCCAACCCCAGTGAATCCAGACGGCCCTCCGCAGGCAGTGAATTATTCTGCAGATCTAGCACCACTCTTCAATTCGGATTGTGCCAAATCTGGATGCCATGTCAGTGGCGGGCATCACCCATACATGAACACGGATATTTCGTATAATGAAATCATCAACGGAGGGTTTGTGAACACCATCATTCCCAAAGAAAGTATTCTCTATATCATGATCAACAGCGACATGAAAGAGTTCATTCCGAATGCTTCAGACAGACAAAAAGTCTATGACTGGATAAGAAATGGTGCTCCAAATAATTAACTGATTTTAAAAAAAAGATCAATGAAAATCAAATATACGAGGGAAATAAGCGGACACATTTTCGCAATTGGTTTTAGTATTATTCTGCTTTTTTTAAACGGTGCTGCCAGGGCACAACAGGACAGCACCGCTCCCTCATCAAAAACAGATGCTCCGTCCAACCCCAGGCCAGTAAAGAATACTTTCCAAAGCCAATGGATTATCGACAATCAAACAGTTATGGTTCCTGTAAAGGGGACCTTGGAAGTGGACTTCCAGCACCGCTTTGGCGTGCTGGGGAAAGGTTATCAGGACTTTTTTGGAGTTTTTTCACCTTCATTCAATATCCGCTTCGGCGCAAGTTATACGCCTATCAAGAATCTTAGTCTTGGAATTGGATTTTCTAAGAGCGATTTACTTTGGGATGGAAGTGCCAAGTATGCCATCTTCACACAAACTCCGGGAAAATATCCGGTGAGCCTGACATTTTTTGGAGATATGGCCATCAATACACTCGAAAACCCTGTGATTTATGATGGCACCCCAATGCAGCACAGCAGCGGCAGGTACTCCTTCTTTTCTTCCCTGATCGTTGCACGAAAGATATCTGACAAATTATCGGTCCAGGTAACTCCAAGCATATCGTGGCAGAATACTGTTGGCGGCTATTATACCAAGAACGACAGTTCAGGTACAGCAATATACCAGTCTATGTGGAATTATCATTTTGCTGTTTCTGTTTGCGCGAGGTATAAAATTTCAGCCAATTCAGCAATCATATTTGATTACGACCAGCCTTTGACTTCTCATCCTTCTTATAATCCATACCCGAACCTGGGCCTTGGTATTGAAGTCAGCACGAGTGGACATGCCTTCCAGTTGTTTGTGACGAATTACAGTTGGCTGAATCCTCAATACAATAATCTTTACAATAACAATGCGCCGTTCAAAGTGACAGACGATGTGACCGGCACGACAAACCCCGGTGGACAGTGGCTGATTGGATTTAATATAACCAAGTTGTGGAATTATTAGATTTAGTAAACCCTTTCGGAATCCATATTCATAAGCAATGGTAAAAAGACCCTGGATTTTTTTAAATTCAGGGTCTTATTTTTGGCGCATTATTAATTGTGAGCAGGTGAATAGATCAATTCATTTTCCAGTATGACACAGATGGTCATCACTAAACCGAAAGTTCTCTTATTAACTCTGACGGTAATCATGCTGTATTCCTGCTCCGGACCGGGAAAACCGGGATTGGTAAGCCAGGAAAAAGATTCAACAAAAAGGCCGCAGCTGGACAACCGGAAGAAACCCCCTTCCAGTTATCATGATACGGTGATCATCCAATCCAGATGCGCCGTTTTTTATCGTCCAGATTCCGTTCAACTGGAAAAAATAAAAACCGTTAACGAAAAGATGGTTTTTGAAAGCCTCATGCATGATTGCTTTTATCAAATGCGAAACGCCCGGTTGGTCATAGAAAGGTACAAGCCAAAAATTCACATCGTCGAAGTTACAAATGCCCGGTGGCTGATTTTTGCACGGAAGGATCACCGCAGGAAAACCATCGACCTTGATTCCATAAATGATATCTGTGGCATTTACCTCTTTGACTCTGATAGAGAACCGGAACAAATCGATATGATGAATATCGATACTGAATTGGGGTTCTATTTTAAGAAACAGTAGAGTAGTAGATCGCCGGCGTACCTGTCAATCAATAAATGTAAGTTGCCCATTGAAAGGATTACATGTAGTGGGAAAATATAAACTTGGACTGACAATGTATCGGTTGGATGTGTAAATTGGATTTGTTTTGACCTATTAAGAATGGATTTTTGTACTGGTCTTTTATTTTATGTATAGTCAACACCTTGGGCTCAATCTGGTAAAAAAATCAAAAATATTTGAAGTTGCGGTGTATTAAGCTTTGATTCTTGAATGCTTCATAATGAAACATAATGGGCAAGAGAAATACCTGGATTGATCTTTCTGTTATAGGCCTCTGCGCAGTAAGCCTATCCGGCTTCTTGCTCAGAACGAAATTTAATTTTGCGCTGCCCTGGTTGAACTATAACTATTTGCTGGAGGCACATTCCCATTTTACATTTTGCGGCTGGATCAGCCTGGCCTTAATGAGCCTCATGATAAGAGAATTTTTGCCAATGCCGGTTGCCGGCAGATCTGTTTACAAATGGATTTTGGGGCTCACTACAGTTTGCTCCTGGGCCATGCTGATCACCTTCAGTGTACAAGGTTATAGCGCAGTGGCGAGTTGGCTATTTATGTTCTTCCTGTTGGTTAGTTACTTATTTGCCTGGATTTTTGTTCGCGACCTAATCAAATCAAAACCCGCAAAGCCTGTAATGTTGTTAACTGTGGCTTCCCTGCTTTGCCTGGTCTTGTCTTCCGGAGGAGCTATCATTATTGCATACATTCATAATTCCGGGTCGTTAAACGTGACCTTATATAGAAATGCATTGGTTGGTTATCTTCATTTTCAGTATAACGGCTTTTTCAGTTTGGTCGTTTTTGCCCTGCTATTTAAATACAAAGATTCTGCACAGGACGCAAGCATCAGGAAAAAACTCAGTCAGTTTGCATTCATCTATTGCTGCTCGGTAATTCCTTCTTTATTTCTTACATTTCTTTGGGAGGATGTTCACCCGATAGTCCGAGTGGTCGCTGTAATGGGATGCTTACTGGTTTTGCTAAGTATGTACTTCTTCGTTCGTTGCGCCCGTGTTTTGATTGATAAGTTGCAGGAAGAACCAATGGTGGTTAGGATCCTTTTGTATTTGTCGCTTGGTTCATTGATTCTAAAAATGTTTCTGCAGGGGTTTACACTATTCCCGGAAATTGGTAATGCCATTTTTGGCAGCAGGCCAATCATCATGAGTTTCCTCCACCTTGTATTTCTTGGATTTGTCAGCCTTTTTATTCTTGCTTACATGATGCTGAAAGGATTCATTGACAGGAAGAGCCGGTTCGCTAAAATGGCTTTGATCACATTCGCGGGTGCTGTCGTCGTAAATGAAATATTATTGCTCATGCAAGGGCTAACCAGTACGATGGGCATAGACAGTACAACTTTTCCCCGGTGGCTGTGGTGGGCTGGCATTTTCCTTTTTGCAGGGGCAGTGCTAACAGCTATAGCCCGATTCCAAACAAATGAATTCAAGTAGCCTCGCTATTTTTGGCCATCATTGCTGCGCATAAATTCGAGTACATTTCTGGCTTGCTCATCTGTAAGATCCTGGCTTGGCATGCGTATTAAACAAAGGGCCAGATCAGTTTTGGCCGCCATATCTCTGTCGAGCATTATTTTGGTATTGGTAATCCAGTTCATAATCCACTCCGGCGCTCTCCTTTCAGTGACGCCTGCCCATCCGGGTCCAACGAGTAATTCATTTGTGAGTTTGTGGCAAGAGAAGCATTTTGAATTGAAAATTGACTTGCCTTTAGCGACCATCTTTTCGTCCAGGGGAAGCCTCAACTGCATGTCGTGAAACCGGCCAATTCCTTTAGACGCGATACCTATGAAAATTATCACAGTATCCGTTTTCGTTTTAACGATTGTATCATGTTTTTGCGCTGTATTTGTTTCATCAGGTTTAGTATCCGATCCACATTCGACACCGAGCAGGACAATTGCGAATGTGATGGAAGCAAGAATTAAACGTTTCATATGTATTGTGTTTTTCTTGTGAAAAATGTCTGGTCTTCGATTTCGGAATAATCAATCATTGGCCCAATAATCTTCGGGTCAAAAAAAACATGATTTCCAATAGGGTCATTATATTTATCGACGGCCTGATTTTCATTTACAGCGCTTCTCTGAAACCTGGAGTAAGGAAGGAATGACTGTTGGCTATGGAATTTTGCAATCGTTAGATCAGCGCTTATTGTATTCTAAGTTAAGGAATTTGGCTTAGTATCTCCCAAAAAATATTAGCTATCGAATTTTGGCATTCATTTACAGACAAAGACAGGATCAGGACTTAAGCTATCCCAGCTACTCCCCCCGCGAGCGCCGGGTGAGGCGCTGCTTGGTCTTTGATTGAACAAATTGGGCGGACTAACACAGAATTGATCTTAACTGATCGTCTGAGTCCATCATCGATTAAGGTCTATCATGCCAATTAAGTTGTAGGACAGATGAAAATATCTCTTTTTGAACAGACTTTGCGAGGTGGTTTTATATTTATCTAAAATTATTTTGCGCCCTGTTCAATGGCATGGCCTGATTGAATAGATCTGAAGTGCATTGAACCGGATGGCGCAAATAAGAAGCCTCAATGCTTAAAAGGTCTTATAGGTCTTGATTTTAGCGTTTCGCAATGACCAAAAGAATATCCAGTACAGAAGAAACAATTTATAGAATCAGTTGAAGCTGCCGATTGCTATATCAGGTCTCACAAAAGAAGTGGTCGATTGAGTTAATTCAGAAAATTCAAATATATTCCCGTACAACCAATCTTAATTCTTGAAAGGGATTGGAAAGATTAACTAAGGGGAACGAAGAAGATGGGGCAACGATGCAACGCAATAATTAATTTTAAAAAAAAGCCCCCCTGTGGAAACAGCGGGACTTTTGGTATTTGGTATGATTAGTATTCTGTGGCGAAGATAACTTATTTCACCTATTTATTCAGATTGACTTCAATCTTAACATTTTTTTTATCTCCCAAAAGCGGGAGATATTTTTTTGCCAACTCATCAGACTGTTTTTCTCCGTTGATAAGCAAACTTCCGTCTTTTACTTCAATGCTGATCTCGTCTCCCCGGGTTATATGATCTGCTTTCAGGGTTGCTATTAACTTATCGATACCGGATTCAGCCTTTTCATCACCAAGAGAAATATGCACCTGATCAGATCCGCTGTCTCCAATGGATGCAGTGATATTTATTTCGGCCTTCCTTGTGCCGGCACTTTGGTCAGATTTTGTATGATGGATTTGAGCGAGGGTAGGTGCGATGACCAGCGAAACAATAGACATTAGTTTGATCAGAATATTCATGGAAGGACCGGAAGTATCTTTGAAAGGATCTCCCACGGTATCTCCGGTTACCGAAGCTTTATGCGGTTCTGATTTCTTATAATAAGTTTGACCATTGATCTCAACGCCCTTTTCAAATGATTTCTTTGCATTGTCCCATGCTCCTCCGGCATTGTTCTGAAACATTCCCATCAATACACCGCTCACTGTTGCACCTGCAAGGAATCCTCCCAATGCTTCCGGGCCAAGCACAAATCCCATAAGCAGAGGTGAAAATATTGCGAGGGCTCCTGGACGAATCATTTTTCTAAGAGATGCATTTGTTGAGATGGCAACGCATTTGTCGTATTCAGGTTTTCCTGTTCCTTCCATGATTCCGGGAATGGTTCTGAATTGTCTGCGCACTTCTTCCACCATGGCCATCGCAGCTTCTCCCACTGCACTGATGGCAAATGAAGAAAAAATAAACGGTATCATACCGCCAACAAAAAGGCTCGCCAGCACTTTTGCTTTATAAATATCGATGCCATGGATTCCGGCCACACCAACGAAGGCGGCAAACAAAGCAAGTGCTGTCAAGGCAGCTGATGCAATGGCAAAACCTTTTCCGGTAGCAGCCGTAGTATTTCCCACTGCATCGAGTACATCTGTTTTTTCACGAACTTCTTTTGGCAATTCGCTCATTTCTGCAATACCACCCGCATTATCTGCAATCGGACCAAATGCATCGATCGCCAATTGCATCCCTGTCGTTGCCATCATGCCCGTTGCTGCAATCGCTACGCCATAGAGGCCGGCACAGGCATAGGAACCCCAAATGCCCCCTGCAAGAACGAGAATGGGCAGGAAGGTAGACTCCATTCCGATTGCCAATCCTGCAATGACATTGGTCGCATGTCCGGTGGAGGATTGTCTTATGATGGTCAGCACAGGGCGTTTACCCATAGCCGTGTAATATTCCGTGATCATACTCATGAGCGTTCCCACAAGAAGTCCGACAGCGATCGCTCCGAGTACACCCCATTTTGTGAATTCCACTCCACGCAATACCATGGTATCGGGCAATATAAAAGCTACCAGACCAATGGAAGCGAGTCCTGCCAATACGATCGAACCCCAATTTCCCATATTGAGAGCCCTTTGAACAGTGGCTGTATTGATGCCAGCAGATTCACTGATTTTTACAAACCATGTTCCCACAATCGAGAACAGAATGCCGGTACCTGCGATCATCATGGGCAATAGGATAGGAGCAATCCCACCAAACTGGTCATTTGAAATGGTTTCCTGTCCAAGGACCATGGTGGCCAATACGGTCGCGACATAAGAACCAAAAAGGTCGGCACCCATACCTGCCACATCACCCACATTGTCTCCTACGTTATCCGCGATGGTGGCCGGGTTACGGGGATCATCTTCAGGAATTCCTGCTTCCACTTTTCCAACCAGATCAGCGCCCACATCAGCAGCCTTTGTATAAATGCCTCCGCCAACTCGAGCAAACAATGCGATTGATTCGGCGCCCAGCGAGAATCCGGTGAGGATCTCAATAGTTCTTAGCATTTCAGCAGAATTGGCGCCAGCGCCGGACGCGAAAATGCTTTTTAGAATAATAAATAATGATCCCAGGCCGAGCACAGCCAAACCGGCAACTCCCAGTCCCATCACAGAACCTCCGGTAAATGAAACAGCCAATGCCCTGCTCAGGCTGCTGCGCGCTGCATGCGCGGTTCTGACATTTGCCCTGGTAGCCACACGCATGCCGATATATCCTGCGGTTGCACTAAAAATGGCTCCAACGACAAAAGCCAGCGCAATAGACCAATGGGAGCCTGCATTAAAGCTTGCCATTAGGCCTAATAGGAGGGCAACAATGACTACAAAATAGCCAAGGATCTTCCACTCAGCCTTAAGAAAAGCCATCGCACCTTCGGCTATATACGTGCTTATTTCCTTCATGCGGTCTGTGCCCGCATCCTGTCTGGATACCCAATTGAATTTGACAAGCGTATAGAGTAATCCAATGACTCCCATGAGGGGAACGAGATAGATCAATTTATCCATAACTGAGTTGAATTGATTTTTTCAGGACGGCAAAAATAGGGGAAAACCTCCAAAACTCGTAGAAAATCAGTGATTATTGCTTAACTAAAATATGTGATTTTGTGGTTATTTTGGGGAAAATTAGCCATTTGGGTTTCTGTATTAAATCCGTAGCACCTCAGGATGATTCCATGCCTGTCGAAATTGGCCTGGTTCTCGTCGAATATCGGCATCATCCATGCAACGTACCCATGGCATATCAGGTCTTATACAGGATGCTGCGACCCTTTGTATTGCTTCTGATTAGTCTGGTTTTAAGTGGTGAATCATATGCCCAGACTGCCTGCAGTATCATTGGGCAAACTCCCCAATCCGCATTTCCCGTCTGCGGGACAACAAATTTTTACCAGGACACAGTACCACAATGTGGAAGTAAATCTATCCCGGTTCCTGGTTGCGGTGGTGTGAATGCGGGCTACTTCGATCTGAATCCGTATTGGTATAAATTCACCTGTTATTCTTCCGGGACCCTCGATTTCAAGATTACACCGAATAATCTCAAAGATGATTATGACTGGCAGCTTTTTGATATTACAGGTCATGACCCTGGCGATGTATTTACAAATCCTTCTCTTTTTGTTTGTGGAAACTGGGCAGGTACTTATGGTGTGACCGGGGCATCCGGCAACGCGGCACACAGTATAGAATGTGCCTCCGACCCCACTGCGGCGATTCTGACTCCGACTTTCAGCAAGTCGCCAAATTTGATTAAGGGCCACCAATACCTTTTGATCATTAGCCATTTTTCGGGTGATTCCCAAAGCGGTTACGCATTATCGTTTGCCGGAGGTACGGCAAGCATTACCGATACGGTTCAACCTCACATGAAATCTGTACGAGTTTCCTGCGATGGTACTGAGCTTTTTGTTAAGCTGAACAAAAGCATGAAGTGCGCCACCCTGGCCAATAACGGATCCGATTTCAGACTCAATTCCAGCGTGGTAGGGGTGGTTTCCGCTTCAGGTTATAATTGCAGTAGCGGATTTGATATGGATTCTGTTCACCTGGTACTTAGCCAGCCGCTGAGTCCAGGACAATATAAGCTGATCGCACAAAATGGTTCCGACAATAATACCGTGCTCGATAATTGTGCCACGCCGATTCCTGTTGGCGAGGGAATTAACTTCGAAGTTCTTCCCCTCCAACCCACACCAATGGATAGTGTGGAGCCGGTGTCATGTGCTCCGGGATATATCCGGCTGGTCTTCAAAAAACGCATTCGCTGCAATTCGATAGCCAATGATGGATCTGATTTTACGATCAGCGGACCGGGTCCTATAACGGTCATAGGCGCTTCGGGATCCTGCAGCACAGGAATCACCGATTATATTGATGTTAAGCTGGCGTCTCCGATTTATGCAGCCGGCAACTACCAGGTCATGCTTAAAGCAGGGACGGACGGAAATACGATTGAGGATGAATGCGGGCAGTCAACTCCGGCAGGAGCCACAGTAAATTTTCTGGGATATGATACTGTTTCAGCCAGCATCAATTACCAGGTCTTGTGGGGATGTAAGGTGGATACGATCACACTCTTCAACAATGGTGGCAGCAGCATCACTCAATGGCAATGGATTTTTGATGATGGATCTGGCAGCAGCACCCAAAATGCACAAGTGCTGTATAGCGAATTTGGTGACAAGAAAGTTCAGCTCATAGTGACCAATGGCGTTTGCTCTGATACATCTATTGTCAACGTGGCGCTCGACAATACCCTGAAAGCGGATTTCGAAACCACCCCTCTTCTGTGCCCGGCTGATAAAGCCATTTTTGTGAACAGGAGCATTGGGCATATTGTACAATGGGCCTGGAATTTTGGCGACGGCAGCACGGATGATCATCCGACTCCAGGGGACCATTATTATCCGACTAACCCGATGGCCGATAAAGAATTTACCATTTCGTTGGTCACGATGGATAATCTGGGTTGCTATGATACGACATACCAGACCGTGAAGAAACTTCATTCCTGTGTCATTGCCGTGCCCAGCGCTTTCACCCCCAATGGTGACGGGATCAATGATTACCTGTATCCATTGAATGGATTTAAAGCGGACAATCTCCAGTTCAGGGTATATAACCGTTATGGACAACTGATATTTCAAAGTGCTGACTGGACCAACAGGTGGGATGGTACGATTGGAGGAAAACCGCAGGGCCCGGGCACATTTGTCTGGACGCTGCAATATACTGACCGGGATACCGGACAGAAAGTGGTTCAAAAAGGGACTTCGGTGCTGATCCGATGAGTCGCATGGCTCCTCGTTGTCCTGGTTCTTCTTTATTCCATCGGATTGTTTTTTACATTCGTTTATTATTCCATTTGCATGACACCTGAAAGGAAGGCAAAGCTGATATCTGTTCTTAACCGCAGACAGGAAGATCTCACTGTGGTGCTGGAAAATGTATCTGACCCGCACAATATTTCTGCGGTTATGCGTACCTGTGATGCGGTGGGTGTGCAGGAAGTCTTTGTCCTGAATACCCGGCTGCCCGCGCACAAGAAATGGGGACCCAAAAGCAGCAGCAGTGCGCACAAGTGGCTGACCATTCACCCCTTTTCTGATGTAGAAAAATGCTTTGGTGAGATCCGCAAAAGATATCCAAGGATCCTAACCACTTTTCTTTCGCCAGTCGCAACGCCATTATATGAAATCAACTTCACGGAACCCCTGGCACTCGTTTTTGGCAATGAACACGCTGGTGTCAGTCCGGAGATCAGGGCACTTGCGGATGGTGATTTTATCATACCCCAGGTAGGCATTATTCAATCCCTGAACATTTCCGTTGCCTGCGCTGTTGTCCTCTATGAGGCATTTCGGCAAAAAGAAAAGGCGGGCCACTATAACGAGCGGGTATTGTCTGATAAAACTTTTGCCGAATTATTTGCACTTTGGGGAAAAGACCAGGAACCGCTTTGATTCCGTTTTTTCCGGGTCAGGAATCTGTCATCATGAATTTCCGGATTTGAAAACGACCATAATACTTTTGGGCCTTACTCTTATGGCTGGTCTCGCCCATTGCCAGCCCCTGAAAAAAATGAAGATGGTGGAGCTTGAGGATTATATCCGCAGGAGTGACCATCCCTTGCTGGTCAATTTTTGGGCTACATACTGCTTACCCTGCGTGGAAGAAATCCCCCGTATTTCAGAGATAACGGCCAAGTATAAACGGGATGGAATGGAATTGTTGCTCGTTAGTTTGGATATGCCAAAGGATTATCCCGATAAAATTTTAATGTTTGTGAAAGAAAAGAAATTTCCGGAAGGCATCGCCTGGCTACAGGAAACCAATGCTGATTATTTTTGTCCGATAATTGATGAACACTGGTCTGGTGCAATACCGGCTTCATTATTTATCAATAATAAAATGCACTATAGGAAATTTTTTGAACAGACCCTTTCAACGGCCCAGCTGGAAAAGACGATAGGGGAGATGGTGGGGCGATGATCGATGGTCGATGGTCGATGGTCGATGGTCGATGGTCGATGGTCGATGGTCGATGGTCGATGCATCGTGGCCGTTGGCCGTTGGCCAATGAATGAGTTGGGAGTGCAATTTAGTCAATAAGTCGATCAACGCGTCATCGATTAACGATCAACGCTTGATCGAACATCCCACAGACCGGGATTCCTTCACCGCAATGGGCTTATTTGATATCAGTTCTTCTATGGCCTGGTGGAGATGTTGGCGGCCGACCTGGTCCGGGTCGGAAGGGTTATCATCGATAGCGCCATGGTATACGAGTTTGCCAGATTTATCAAAAAGGAAACATTCGGGCGTTCTGTTTGCGCCAAAGGCATCGGCCAGTTCACTTTTTTTGTCAATCGCATAATACCACTGGTAACCCTGGTCTTTGGCATATGTCTGCATTTCTCCCAATGATTCAGAAGAATTTCTATTTGCTTCGTTTGAATTTAAGAGGACCACACCAATTGATTTCGAAGATGCGTACTGGCAAATGGCCTGCGTACGACCCTGATTTGCGATAACGACCGGACAGGTATTGCAGCTAAACATCACTAAAAGTCCGTTGGCCTTTTGCGCTCCGCCAAGGCTGATTTCTTTCCCTGAGATATCCATCAGTTTGAGATCCGGCTTGGGTAGAGGTGCGCCAATAGGAAGATTCCAGAATGTGAATGCAGATATACTGATCATACCCAGCATTGCAATGAAAACCATGCACAGATACTTTTTCATAAAATAGATTTGATGATGAAAAAATGATTCACCTGAGATAAATTAAATTTTTTGGCTTACATAAAAAAGTCAAATGGTGGAAATGGCTTATTTCCCTTTTGAACGGACTGCGCCAGGTTTGTGAATCGAAATTTCTTTAACAGATCTTTCTTCAGCCGAATGCTTCAAATGATGAATGCTGACATTTAATTCATATCCAATCAGGATAACCATGGCATTAAAATAAACGACCAGCATCAGGATCAGGATCGTGCCGATGGATCCGTATACTTTATTGTAAGTGCCGAACTTATTGACCCAATAGGAAAATACAAAAGTGGTCAGAATAAGCAGGAAGGTTGCAAGGAGGGTGCCGGGCGAACTTAATTTCCATCGCTTATGTACTGCGGGTGCAAATTTGTAAATAAACGCGATGGAAAAATAAAAAAGCGGGATAATAAAAAACCATCTGATGGTCCTAAGGATTGTTTTGATCGAACTGTTCTGAACATGTTTCCATCTGAGCATTTTCTTTAGCAATTCATCCTGAGTACCAAGAATAATCACGGTCCCCATGACGAGCAAGACCAGCAGGAGAGTAAGCTTAATGGCCATCCATCTTGTCTGCAATGCATTCCTGTTTGAATTATGGATCAGGGATTTGTTAAATGAGCGCATCAGTCCCATCATGGCGTTTGACGCATAAAAAAGAGCCAGGAGAAAACCGAAAGACAATAAGCCTGTTCTGGGTTTTTCAATAAAGTCCCTGATAAAACTGCTTACTGCCTGGGAAGTATTTTGGTTTGGCGTGAGATCTCTTGTCAGTTGGATCAACTGTTGTTCAATTTTCCTTGAAACAGGAAGCAGGGGGATCAGGGTACAAATAAATATTGTTGCCGCAGGAATCGCAGTTAAGAAACTAAATGAAATTGAACGGGCCCGGTCCTGAAGTCCTACTTTTTTGACCTGGCTCCAAAAGAATTTGGCCACATCATACAATGGAACTCCCTGGAATCCCGGAAGAATAATCTTCTTGCTTTTTCCGGAGATAAACCGGAACCAGCCTGAGTTCGAGATTTTATGTTCAATATTGACCATTGTTCGCTTTGGGTTGCATTATTTTATTTCAGCCTTCCTGGCTTCCGCTCCAATTTTCATTTGCTCGTCCAAAGATTTTTGATATGCCTTTGCATTGATCATATGCTGTCTAAAGTCTGCCGCAAAATTTGAATACCCTGAAAAATCCGGCTTGGCAACAAAATACAGATAGTTCGTTTTGGGTGCGTTGAGCACGGCCTCGATCGTTTCAATCGCGGGCGTGCAAATTGGCCCGGGAGGAAGCCCTGCATACTTATAAGTGTTATAAGGGGATTCCACCAACAAGTATTTTTCATAAATGCGCTTAAGCTCAAAATTCCTTAAAGCAAATTTCACCGTTGGATCCGCTGCTAGCTTCATGTTTTTTTGAAGCCTGTTCATGTACACACTCGCCATCTTGCCCTTGTCTTCCTGTTTGGTTGTTTCTTCTTCAACGATAGAAGCGATAATATATGCGGTTTTGGGGTTCAATCCCTGGGCTTCTGCCTTTTTAATTCTTTCAGGGGTCCAGAAATTCTTATATTCTGCGAAGAGTTTGGAGAAAATCCTCTTTGGTCCGGTATTCCAGAAATAATTGTAAGTATTTGGGAATACCGCTGTCATGACGGCATTGCTGTCGAGATTGTATTCGCTGAGTGAGTCATTGTTCTCCAGAAAATGGAAAAAAGCGGCTGAATCACATTCCAGCTTCCTGCCTACGAGTGAAGCAAGGTCTTCTTTGGTCCTTAATTTGGTTATGATGAGATTAACAGGTACCTGATGCCCCTTCTCTAATTTGTGAATGATGGAAATCAGGCTCTCTCCGGATCTTATTTCATACCTGCCAGCCTTTATGTTGATTGGGTAATCCATACGCTCTGCAAGCCACTTAAAAACAGCTGGACTTTTGAGCACTGTATCTGCCTTGAGGAGCGCATAAAGCGCTTCAAAATTCATTCCCGTCTTGATGAAGAGATAATATTTTTCTTTATTAAAAGCTGTGGCAGGACCAGCAATTTCCCAGGCCGAAAAAGCCAGGCCAATAAACACTAAAGCCAAGATAATCAGGGCAATTCTCTTCTTCATAGGTATCTCTATTGTAGCTAAATTAAATAAAAAACCCTGCCATTAAAAGAAGCAGGGTCACAAATAATTAATTGCCGGACTATTTTTGAGGCTGTGTTACCGGTGCTCCACCTGCGGGCTGTGGATTCGAGTTTACAGGCTGCGATGTGGTCACGGGTTTGATGTCCTTGGTTTGGATCACCGTTGTCTTCGGTATGAAAATAGTTGAAAAAAGACATAGTATTACGACAACGATTGCCAATACCCAGGTGCCTTTTTCCAGCACATCCGTAGTTTGCTTAACGCCCATGAACTGGTTGCTGAAGCCTGCCACATTTCCTGCAAGTCCTCCACCTTTTGGATTTTGAACCAGAATGATCAGTCCCAGAAAAATACAAGCCACAATGATCAGGATCACAAAAAATATCATATTAATTCGCTTTTATTTGTTCAATTCTGGCCGCAAAGAAAGCACTTTTGGAGGGATTAAGCAAACTTAATTTGCCATACAATTCGATGGCTTTCTCGGTTTTTCCTTGTAGCACTAGCACTTCCGCCATGGCCTCGGTAATGACTTCTTTTTCCTCAATGGAATGTTCGGCAATACTTTGGATCGCGGCCTCCGTGATATCGCTCATTTCCGATTCCAACATTGCTTTTGGAAGCCTTTTCATTGTTTTCAACCAGGCTGTAAAACTCTTGAGCTGCTTTCCAAATTTGTCCGTTGGATTTTCTTCCTGTTCATATTTTATTCCCTGAGAAGCAAAATAATCTATGGTATGGTATGGCTCAAATTTCAATTCTTCTTCGAGTTCAGCAGATGCAAGGATCGTCCCATCATTTTCACCCTCGAATTTTGGTATAAATGCGTCCTCTTTTTCAACTGGCTTTTCAACCTCTGCTACAGTTTCATTCCCGAGGTTCGAAGCAATAATGATCGGGTCCGATTCAAATATAACCAGCGTCTCAGCTGGTTCCTCTTTTTCCAATGTGGGTGGATTAGGTTCCTTCTCTTCAATAAAGTCGTTGATAGTCACTGACCGGTTCTCCACAATTTCCCTATCCTGTTTGAATGGGGTACTCGTTTCAGCAAGCGTTTCAATGGAAGCCGCTGGCGTCGGTGGAGTTTCCGACTTGCTATAGAATTCTTTCTCCCAAAAATAATATGGCCTTTGAATCGGATTTTGCGGTTCTGATGGTGTGACTTCTATAACCGATTCCTGCCCGGAATAGTGAGGTTCATCCACATCTCCCAGGATCTCTACAACAGGATCCTGCTGGTCTTGTGCTGTCTGAATTTCTTCCACCATTTCATTATTTTCAACTGGTGATTCCTCAATATGGTGGTCAAATGATCTTTCGGTTTCTGAGTCAATTTTAGATAGCGCGATATCAGCCAGTGATTCTTCCATCATCTCATCCGGATCCAGGACATCAGCGTTCATTTGACTAAATGCTTGAGCGACTTCTTCTTCAGGCTTTTCAATGAAAGATTCAATATTTTCCTGAACAGGCGATTCCTGCTGAACAAGATGTTCCTCTGGATCGATGAAAATTTCTGTTTTTTCTTCCCGCTCATTCCATTCTTCCATTCCGTCTTCTTCAATAAGAACCTCTGCAATTGCTGGTCCCGCGTTCATTACTGGCTCATCTTCGACCGGCAGCGAATGTATTTCACCAGCTACTGACGCCAACGGAATGGGCTCATACTCATTTGCAATTTCCGGAGAAGCAGGCTGCTGATATTCTTTCGATTTCTGTTCTTCTTCGTTTTGCAATAGCCATTGCAGCCAAAATGGATTGGTAAAATAAAGAGCAGTCTTTTCCGTCTCAGTATAAAATTCAACGCTGCCTTCAGACTTCAATTTCTTTGAAAGTAAAAAATGAAGTGCATTAAATGAAGGGAATTCCTCCACCATTGCTTTCAATTCCTCAACTGAAATATCTTCCAACTGTTCTTTGCCGAACATGTCCAGGATGAATTGCCTTGGATTTCCAGTCATAGCAGATTACCAATTTGAAAAAAGACGGTTGAATATTTCATCTGATAAATTCGATACAATGGTCGGCGCAAGTTGAGACTGTGCTTCGTTGATCGTCAGGTTGGCAGAAAAATCGAAATTCCTGCTCACATCATCTTCAAAATCCTTTGTTCCCACGGGCAACCTGTTCTTAAATATGATATGCACACTGACCGTTAATCTATTGGTTGCCGCCTGTTGATTCGTTACCCCTGATGTGGTTACGTTGTAGACTGAAATCCATCCCTGCACATCATAGTCAGGCTCTTCTGTTTGCACCTGTACGAGCCTGGTTTGGTTGTTAATCTTCAACTTCAGTTTTTCTGTAAGCTGCGGGCTCAATTGCGGATCTATAAATTGCGCTTTGTTGTCAATATAATTGATACGGATGGTCTTTACCTCCTTGGGTATGGATACGTCTTTGAAGGTATACACTTTACAGGAAGATGCAAAGAACAGCAGGAAAGGGAGCATGAGGCCAAAGGACAAATTTCCATAATTACGGTTGCAGATACCCGAAAGCTTCCAGGGTCTCCGGCAGGCCCGGAGGCCCGGACCTTCATGATCTTGAAATGACCTTTCAAAGGATAGCTTATTCGCTGATATCATATTCTTTCAGTTTCCTGTACAGGGTTCTTTCACTTATTCCTAAATCAGTCGATGCGTCTTTTCTTTTGCCTTTATGTTTTTTCAGTGCTTTAATGATGAGTTCTTTTTCCTTATCCATGATGCTGAGTGATTCTTCCACCTCTTCATGCTGTTGTATATCATGGTGGTCATTCAGAATGACGGGCTGGTTCGAAGCAAATGGCGGAGCACTGATAGCAGGCTGAAAATTTTCCTGCTGTGGTTTGATTTCCTTGAGTTCATTCAGAAAACTACTGTGGGGCACTGTGCCAGAGGGGTTCTGCAGCACTTCAAGGAACATTTTTTTCAATTCTGTCACATCTTTCTTCATATCAAAGAAAAGCTTGTAAAGAATTTCCCTTTCGTTAGAAAACTCGTGGCTATTGCCGGACAAACTCCCGTTTGAGCTAACAACCATGGGCAAACGATTATTCGGAGTGTCCGGCAGGAAGCGCTTGAGCTGGGGTCCGGAAACCTGTTTATCCTGGGAAAGCACAGAAATTTGCTCAGCAATATTCTTCAATTCCCTGACATTGCCCGGCCAGGAATAATGAATTAACAGATTTTTTGCCTCTTCATCCAATTGCACCGGGGCAGTCTTGTATCGCTCAGCAAAATCAACCACAAATTTTCTGAACAACAATGGAATATCTTCCTGGCGGTCGCGCAGGGAAGGCACTCGAATCGGCACTGTACTCAAACGATAGTATAAGTCTTCCCTGAATTTACCCCGGTCGGTCAGTTCCAGCAAGTCTTTATTCGAAGCGGCAATGACACGCACATCAGTTTTTTGCACTTTAGAAGAACCCACCCGGATATATTCGCCTGCTTCCAGTACCCGCAGCAGCCTGGCCTGGGTCCCCAATGGCAATTCCCCGATTTCATCGAGAAAGATGGTGCCTCCATTGACCGTTTCAAAATATCCTTTCCTGGAATCGACCGCACCCGTAAATGAGCCTTTTTCATGCCCGAATAATTCTGAGTCGATGGTTCCTTCCGGGATGGCCCCGCAATTGACGGCAATAAAAGGATTGTGCTTTCTTGCTGAGAGGGCATGAATAATTTGGGAAAAGATTTCCTTTCCCACTCCACTTTCACCTGAAATCAGCACGGTTAAATCTGTGTTGGCAACCTGTATCGCCACCTGCAATGCATAATTCAATGCGGGAGAATTGCCAATAATACCGAATCGATTTTTTATAGATTGTATTTCCATAACTCGCTCTGCCTGAATTTTTTTTTAGATAATGGTTGCTGCGCGGTCCAAAGCGTATTCGCTCCTATGAGTATTCACAGCCCTGCCAATCAGCGTCGCTCCCGTGCAATCCGTCACCATTACTTGAACATAATCACCCCTGGAATAATTACCTTCCGATTTTGGAAAAACGATCACTTTATTTCCACTCGTTCTTCCCATCCAGTCATTTTGGCTTTTCTTAGAATCGCCTTCTATTAGTACTTCGAAAATCTTGCCCAGATCCCTTTTATTGCTTTCAAATGATAATTTATTCTGCAATTTGACGATTTCATCCAGCCTTTTCTTCTTGAGTTCTTCCGGCACATCATCTAAAAACCTTCTTGCAGCCAGGGTTCCCGGCCGTTCGCTGTAGAAATACATATAACTCATGTCAAATTTGCTATACTCCATCAGACTTAATGTTTCCATGTGATCTTCATCGGATTCGCCGCAGAAACCGGCGATGATATCCGAACTGATTCCGCATTCAGGGATCAATTCCCGGATGCGGTTTATTTTCGAGAGATACCATTCCCGCGTATATGTGCGGTTCATTCTCTGAAGTACTTCGGTTGATCCGCTCTGTACGGGAAGATGAATGTATTTGCAGATATTGTCGTATTTAAGCATCGCATGCAATACTTCATCTGTAATGTCCTTAGGATGAGATGTTGAAAACCTTACCCGGAGCAGGGGAGAGATTGCAGCTACTTTCTCCAGCAGCATGGCGAAGCTGACCACTTTGCCCCAGCCTCCATCAACAAGCGGTTCTGTATAATGGTAGCTGTCCACATTCTGACCGAGCAGCGTAATTTCCCGGTAACCCTGATCAAAAAGTTCCCGGCATTCACGCAATATCGAATCTGCGTCACGGCTCCTTTCTCTTCCCCTGGTAAAAGGAACCACACAAAACGAGCACATATTATTACAGCCTCTCATGATGCTGACAAAGGCCGTGATACCGTTGCTATTTAATTTTATGGGAGAAATATCGGCATAGGTTTCTTCCCGGCTCAATAAAACATTTACCCCTTTTTGTCCACTGGCGGCTTCCGCAATTAGTTTTGGAAGCGAACGATATGCATCCGGTCCTACCACCATGTCAACCAGTTTTTCTTCTTCCAAAAATTTCTCTTTGAGCCGCTCTGCCATGCAGCCAAGGACACCGATCATCATTGCCGGCTTTTTTTTCTTTGCCTGTCTGAAATAATGCAAGCGGCTTCTGACCGTTTGCTCTGCCTTTTCACGGATGGAACAGGTATTGATGAGTATGAGATCTGCTTCCTTAAAATCTGTGGTGGCCCCAAAGCCCTCATCCTGCAATATGGACGCAACGATTTCGCTGTCGGCAAAATTCATGGCGCAGCCATAGCTTTCAACATAAAACTTCTTCTTATAATGATTCGGGTCCGCAGCAAAAGGGGCATAGGCTTCTCCCTGGCGCCCTTCATCCTGTAAACTTTCATTCATCAGTTCCCGCATTGGATCTTATTCATTTTAGGTCTGCAAAAATACGCAAAAACCCACAATTAATGACAGGATGGCAGTAAGCCCCGGACGATCCTTTTACGGGATGGTCAGTTTGTTGCAATTTGAATTAGATTTGGACAAAATAATCCAAAATGCAGGTTGCCACCATGGCTGAGCTCCATGCAAGAGGCGAATCGCCCGAAATCCTCTTTTGGGTAGGCTGTGCAGGCAGTTTTGACCAGCGGGCCCAGAAAATCACCAGGGCATTTGCTGCTATCCTCGACCGAATAGGAATTAAATGGGCCATCCTGGGAAAAGAAGAATATTGTACAGGGGACCCGGTCAGAAGGGCCGGCAATGAATTCCTGTTCCAGATGATGGCATATCAGAATATTCAGACGCTGAATCAATATGGGATCAAAAAGATTGTAACTGCCTGTCCACACTGTTTTAATGTGCTGAAAAATGAGTATTCCGAGTTGGGTGGCCAATATGAAGTGTTCCATCATACTCAATTTATCCAGGAATTAATTGATGCCGGAAAGATCAGGCTGGCGCCAGGCGGCGTTTTTAAGGGGAAGCGCATAACCTATCACGATAGTTGCTACCTGGGCAGGGGAAATGGCATTTATGAAGCGCCAAGAAAGGTGCTGGAAATGCTGGATGCGGATTTGGTGGAAATGAAACGATGCGGAAGCAAAGGATTATGCTGTGGAGCAGGTGGTGGACAAATGTTTAAGGAAGAAGAAAAAGGAACTGATCGTGTAAATTTTGAGCGGAGCCGGGAAGCGGTCAGTACCGGGGCGCAAATCATCGCTTCCGCATGTCCTTTTTGCAATACCATGCTCACGGATGGCGTCAAGCATGAAGAGAAAGAAGATCTCGTGAAGGTGATGGATATCGCGGAATTGATAGCGGCCGGAATGGGTGAAAAATAAGAAGTCAAATGATTAATTTTGCCAGATGAATCTTCAGTACAAAGATTTACTTCCGAAAGATTTTCCCCCTGAATCGAGGGTATGGATCTACCAATGCCATCGCATCTTCACTTTAAGCGAAGCATTGTTTATTGAGGACCACCTGAAACAATTTGTGGATCAATGGCAGTCTCATGGCGACCCTGTGAAAGGATATGCCAATTTATTTTTCGGACGTTTTATCGTGCTGATGGCCGATGAATCGGCTACAGGCGTCAGTGGTTGCAGCACTGACGGATCGGTCAGGTTGATTAAGCAGCTTGAAACAGCAATGAATGTTCAGCTATTTGACAGGCAACTGCTGGCATTCGTTGTGAAAGACAAGATTGAGCTGATGCCGCTGGTACAGCTGGTGCATGCAGTAAAGAATGGATTCATTCAACCAGAGACCCTTTATTTTAATAATACGATTCTGACGAAAAAGGAATTGGAATCAGGTTGGATCATTCCAATCAAAGACAGCTGGCTTGCTAAAAAAATTCGATTTGATACTTTGTCCATGTCCTGAAGGCCAGGGCACGTCATTCAAAGCAGCTCATTTTCAAATTCTCAAACCTATCTGCCAAGCTATTTAATTTATAATATGGAGGAAAAAGCGCATGAAAAATTTGGAATATTCCAGTTCCTGATTTTGATTCTTTCTATCTATGTATTGCTTGCCCTGCTTATCGATACCTTTTTTAAATTGCCAAGTGAGATTCGAAAGCTGATTGAAGATGTGGATAATTTTATATGCCTGATTTTTCTGACGGATTTCTTCTATAGATTTTTCACTGCAAAAAGCAAATTAAAATTCATGCGATGGGGTTGGATCGACCTCATTTCAAGCATACCTACTTTGGAATTCATGCGGGCTGGACGTCTGTTTCGCGTCATCAGGTTATTGAGGATCCTCCGGGCATTCCGTTCAACCAGGGTATTAATAAATCATGTTTTTAAGAACAGGACCAGAGGAACTTTTGCAGCCGTCGTGATGATCTCCATTCTGCTTGTCATTTTTTCATCCATTTCCATTTTAACCGTGGAAGCCCATCTGCCAAACAGCAATATCAAGAATGCAGAAGATGCCATCTGGTGGTCATTTGTTACCATTACCACTGTGGGATATGGAGATAAATTTCCAGTTTCCACTGAAGGCAGAATGATTGCTTCTATCCTAATGGTAGCGGGTGTTGGGTTATTCGGCACCTTTACAGGCTTTATTGCTTCCTGGTTCATGGAAGGAAAAAGAGAAGAGCGGGCGACGGCCGAAAAAGAAAAAGCAGATGAAGCATTATCGATTAAGGCTAAGAAGAATTGATCCCGTTTCTTTAGGCCAAAATCTCAAAAATTCAGGATTCAGCACATTTTTTCTAAATTGTCTTTGATAAGCGGAAGTAGCTCACCTGGTAGAGCGACAGCTTCCCAAGCTGTAGGTAGCGGGTTCGAGTCCCGTCTTCCGCTCTCTCTCCATTTTTTATTTAGAGCTACACTCACCTGGTAGTCCGCCTCAGGCGGATCCCAAGCTGTAGGTAGCGGGTTCGAGTCCCGTCTTCCGCTCTCTCTCCATTTTTTATTTAGGGCTACACTCACCTGGTAGTCCGCCTCAGGCGGATCCCAAGCTGTAGGTAGCGGGTTCGAGTCCCGTCTTCCGCTCTCTCTCCATTTTTTATTTAGGGCTACACTCACCTGGTAGTCCGCCTCAGGCGGATCCCAAGCTGTAGGTAGCGGGTTCGAGTCCCGTCTTCCGCTCTCTCTCCATTTTTTATTTAAGGCTTCGCTCACTTGGTAGTTCCGCCTCAGGCGGATCCCAAGCCGTAGCCATCGCGTTCCCCGCCTGCTGGCGCATTCGGGCAGGGAGTCCCATTTTCTGCTCTTTTCCATTTTTTTCAGGAAGAGCCTGGCTGACCATCCGCCAAAGGAAGTTAACTTTAGCACCCAACAGACGTTGAATAATTATGGCCATAGACGAAGACATGATATTGATCCGGAATTATGATCTCTGGTGCAATTTGTCAGACGAGGAATATAAGGAATTGAACATCGAGCACCGTTTCCTGGAAGTGCCCAAGGGTGAGTATATTTATTTCGAAGCGTATAACCACAACAAGATCTATTTCTTAAAGGAAGGTTATATCAAGATCGGTTATATTGATGATGAAGGAAATGAGAAAGTAAAAGAAATTATCCAGAAGGGTGAACTCTTTGGTCAGTTTACACTGGAAAGAAGCAACCTCAATGGAGAATTTGCCCAGGCATATAAAGACAAGGTTTCCTTATGCGCATTTACGATCGAAGATTTTGAGAAAATGCTGAAGAAAAAACCGGAGTTGGCGCTGAAATACAGTAAGCAGGTGGGAGCTAAACTGAGGAATATTGAAAACCGCCTGCTCAACTTGCTTAATAAGGACGTAAAGACCAGGCTGCTTCACTTCCTTTATCAATTGGTAGAACAAAAGCTTGGAGAAACCCGCCCGGAAGGATTTTGCATGCCCAACTATCTCACGCACGAAGATATCGCAAACCTCATTGGCTCAAGTCGCCAAACAGTAACTACCATGATCAACGAATTAGAAAATGAAGGCGTACTTTCCTTTAACCGGCAACAGATCTGTTTTCTGGATGTTAAAAAATTACAAAAACGTATATCTGTCAGCTGATAGACATCTTCTTCAAAGTCCGAAAACTAATTTTGGCTTGATTTTTTTTGGTATTGAAAAAATAGATTAGATGGTATCTACTCCAGCATGGCGATATTAATTGGAGTATATTTTATCACTGACTTATAAATTTTTCCATGCGTGGCAGCATTTTTTTTGTGGACGCTTCGAATTTTGGCGGCACTTATCATGCTTGAAACCCTCTATTTTAAATTTGCCGCTCATCCTCAATCTGTTCATCTTTTTACTGAATTGGGTATGGGCCCCTGGGGAAGGATTGGGACCGGGATCCTTGGATTGATTGTTTCTATCTTGATCCTCTTTCAAAAAGCAACTGGGATAGGAGCAGATTTGGGGCCGGGACTAATGTCGGGGGCTGTATTTTTTCATCTCACAAAACTTGGAATTGTATTTGATGGAGAGGCCTGGCAATCTACTTATGCCCTTATTGTCTTGATATCTTGTGTCATTTTAACCTTCTTTTATAGAATAGCTTTAATTAAATTGGTATTTAGAAGGTCTGAGTAGTAGCCTATGCGGGAATTTTTTCGTATATACTTGAAACCTTAGATATGAAAAAAATGATGTTGGTTGGGTGGATCCTTGTTTTGGTGGTTTCGGCCTCCGCCCAGTATAAGCCAATAGACGATGGATCTTCTGTGCAATTCAAAATCAGGAATTTTGGGTTCAATTCGGGCGGAGTGTTCAGTGGATTGAAAGGCACGATTGATTTTAATGCGGAAAAACCTACAGAAGGGAAATTTGATGTGACCATTGAGGCTGCCTCCGTCAATACAGACAATACAAGTAGGGATAATCACTTAAAAGAAGAAGCTTATTTCGATGTAAAAAACCATCCGCAAATCCGTTTCGTATCTACCAAAATTATCGGATCTGAAAAAGCGGGAACTTATTCGGTAACCGGAAACCTCACCATTAAAAAAACGACAAAGGAAATCACTTTTCCATTTACTGCCAGTCAACAAGGCATTGGTTATCTCTTTAATGGCGAATTCAAAATAAACCGAAGGGACTATGGAGTGGGTGGGTCGAGCACCTTATCTGATGGTGTGGAAGTGATGCTAAAAATCCAGGCCCGCAAAAAATAGGAAATATTTCGGGTGTCTTTATGAACACTGTACCAATCAAAAAAGCTGCGCAGAATATTTTTAATCGGCAGATCGATTAAATCTGTTGATTATCGATTGAACAATATGCGTAGACCTATTGTCTCCAGATGAACTTCTGAATCGGTCAGAATCTGTTCAATAAAAATGGCTGAATTTCTTTCCTCCATGGTTTACCGGGATTTGAAACAGAATAAGACCTTTTTAGAATTATGGTCAGACCATTTTGGTCAGACCGTTTTCGTCTGACCGTTTTGGTCTGACCAAAAGATCAAGATAATGATTCATAAAATATCAAAATAAGTGAAATCACCTTTTTTGGTTCAGACATTACTCGGAAAAATTAATGATTGTCTGTTGAAGCTTCTGTCGGGGATTGCTCTGATCAGCACTTGTTTTTCAAGCCAACGCACTCAACTAGCTAAGTGCTTGTCCCTGGCCCAGGGCCCCGGGGAAGACTTGTCCATTGGAGACCCAACCTGCACCACACCGGCCCTATCTCAGAATGTTGTTCATCCAATCGAACATTCTTTGTCTAGCAAGTTTTGCAATTTTTGTCGGGAAGATGTCAAATCCGTGTGGACATTCGGGGTAGGATGCCAGGAAAGTCTTGTTTCCCGCCAGTCGCCAGCACGATTCCATAAAATAAGTATCATCCACCAACGGGTCGGCAGTTCCAACGGAGAATAAAGCAGGAGGCAGGCCTTTCAGATCAGCAAATAGGGGAGAATATTCGGGTTTCTCAAGCTTATTAACATTCCAATTCTTAAAAACAAGAAGAAAAACTTCTGTCAGATCGTGTTTGGATAAGAAACTGGAATCTGTAGCGTGTCTCAACGAGGGCGTCTTTCCCAGGTCATATAATCCATAGATCAAATTCACTCCAACAACTTTGCCAATGGCATGAAGGGAATCTCTGATATAGATTGTGGTGAGGGCAGACAAATGTGCGCCGGCAGACGCGCCGGTTATGAATATTTTGGAAGTTCCGAACTCCGCTTCCGCATGATTGACCAGCCATTTTGCTGCGGCTTTCGAGTCCTCCACTGAAGTCGGAAAGGGACTTTCAGGGGCTAGCCGGTAATCGACACTCACTACGGCCACATTGCATTTACGGGCCATTTCATCATTAAATCCATCGTCGAGTGCAGCTGATCCGACAGACCAGCCACCTCCATGGATATCCAATACCACCGCGCGGATCGTGTCCGGTTTGAAAATTCTGAGGGCAATTTGTGCTTTGCCGGAAAGTATATTCCTGATCGATGGCTTAAGGATTGTTTTTTGATTAGTAAAAGCGTTCATGCCCTTTCTCGCTTTTTCCAGGCCGGCTTTTGTAAGCACAGTTCCCTGGGGCAGATGACCCAGGTTTTTGTTCCATGCCCTGATTTCAGGCATATAAGCAGAAAAGTCTTCGTTGAAATTATTTTCCTGTGCGAAAGCCGAACTGTAGTTAGTGTAAATTAGGATGGCCAGAAGGAACGCAGAGAGAGGAGAAAATTTCATTTTTAAGAAGATTGTACTAACTAAAGTAAAGTTTTTTTCTGATCCTTCTTACTGGTTTTGTTGTGCCTGCGCCACCTCTTGGTTCTTGAGCCTTAATTCTTGATTCTTGAACCTTGTTTCTTGTTACTTTATCATTTGGTGCCATAATGGTTGGCAGTAATTATTTTAATGTCATGGAGAATGTTCAATTTTGTCGGAGTCACGATGAGACGGAAAATGAAAGAACTTTTGATTTTGGATAAGTCTGAAATATGATTTCCTCGAAAGGAGTAATTTAAGACGATAAATGGTCAAGAAAATAATTTGCACTTTATTATTCATTGCTGCCGTAAAACTTGCCACGGCGCAACTTATCAATATTGACAGCCTTCAGAAAGAAATACGCATCACACAAAATGATACTGTTAGACTAGTCCTGCTCAATAATATTTCCAGAATTTATGCTGAAACAAATCCCGACAGTGCTCTCTATTCTGCGGGAAAAGCATTGGCGATTGCCCGGAAAATAAACTTTAAACTGGAAGAAGCAAGGGCATTAAGAGAAATGGCATATGCTCTTATTAATTTGGGTAACTATACAAGATCACTGCAAACGCTTTTAAATCTGAATTCCATTTTAGAAGATCCCAAAAGTGAACAGAATGTTTTATTTGGCAAATATCCCGGTGATGATGAAATCACCAATCGAAGTGCATCACCCCAGGCACAGCGTTTTGGAGAATTAGCTTTTGCCCATCAGGTGATGGGTGTTTTATACATTAATACTTATAATTATGAAAAAGCTTTGTTTTATCACTATGAGAGCCTGCAATGGGCAATACGATCCGGCAACATACCTGTGCAAAGCATTATTTATTTGACGCTCGGCAATGTTTATCTGAATTTAAAAAAACCCGACTCGGCATTGGTCGCTGAACAAAAAGCTTTTGATCTGGCCATGCAGATAAGCTATAAGAGATATATTGGGAGCATTTTATTGAATATGGGAAGGATAAATGTGGTAAAGGGAAATTTGCGATTGGCAGGCGAATATTTCAGAAAGGCTTTAATCGCAAGCGCAGATCAAAAATATTTCAGGGGAGTAGTAGCCAGCAATCTTTTGTTGGCCAGGTATTATAACCAATCAGGAAAAATTGATTCCGGGTTTCACTCTATAAAAGATGCTCTGTCTGTAGCACAGTTCCTTGATGCCCCAGACTTATTACTAAGGGTCGACACTGCCATGGCCGGATATTACAGATCCATTCACAATAAAGACAGTACACTAAAATACCAGGCATTAATTATTAGAATGAAAGACAGCTTGTTTAACTTAAAGCAGGCACAGCAATTTCAAAATATTGATTTTGATGAACAGCAGCGGCAGCAACAAATTAAAGATGCCACCACTGCATTTAGGAATCAACTTAGAATATATGTCCTGCTGGCAGGCCTTGGAATATTCTTGTTTGTGGCCATAATATTATGGCGTAACAGCCATCAGCGGAAAATTGCCAATGCTTTACTTTCCAAGCAAAAAGAAGAATTAGAGTCTGCATTAAAAACCTTAAAAGCAACACAAAACCAATTGATACAATCAGAAAAAATGGCTTCATTGGGTGAGCTCACCGCCGGCATAGCACATGAAATTCAAAACCCGCTAAACTTCGTCAACAATTTTTCAGAAGTGAATAAAGAATTGCTGGCGGAAATGAAAAATGAAATGGACAAAGGAAATTTAGATGATATAAAAGCGATTGCTAATGATGTCATAAGTAACGAAGAAAAAATAAGTCATCACGGCAAACGTGCCGATGCAATAGTGAAAGGAATGTTGCTACACAGCCGCACCAGCATTGGTGAAAAAGAACCAACAGATATAAATAAACTTGCTGATTCATATTTACAGTTGGCATATCGTGGATTGAGATCAAAAGACAAATTCTTTAATGCAACCATGAAAACTGACTACGATGAAACGATTGGTAACATTAGCATTATTCCGCAGGATATTGGAATGGTTATTCTTAATTTAATTAACAATGCATTTTATGCAGTGGATGAAAAGAGAAAACAACAACCTGAAGGCTCCTCCGTTGAGGCCTTTGCGAAGGCGGGATATGAGCCAACTGTTTCAATTAGTACAAAAAAGATAAATTCTAAAATTGAAATCAGGGTTACTGACAACGGCAATGGTATTCCTAAGAAAATATTGGATAAGATTTTTCAGCCCTTTTTTACTACCAAACCTGCAGGTGAAGGAACAGGATTAGGCCTCTCACTGGCTTATGATACTGTTAAAGCACATGGAGGTGAACTAAAGCTGGAAACGAAGGAAGGGGAAGGGGCGGAGTTCATCATTGAATTACCAATAAAATAGGATTTAAAGAAAAATATCCTACATGTATGGCGGGAATTGGCTGGTTACAAAAATGAAAACAACTCATCATACTTTGCACAGGATCATAGGAATTATCTTTATCATTGCGGGCGGGGACAATTTTATCACATCTTATTTCAGAATACCCGGGTACCATGAGTTGGTATGTACTGCTGCTCATGGCCAGGCATTAAAATGAAAATATATGTCAGACTCCATTCTCCAATTGCCTTCATTTCGGATCATCGGCATAGCCGTCAGGACAACCAACCAGGGCGCACAGTCACAGAAAGATATCTCTACACTTTGGCAGCGATTTGTGCGGGAAGACATTATTTCCAAGATCCCGGACAAGGAGAATGACGAGATCTATTGCATATACGCTGACTACGAAAATGAGGCTAACGGACACTATACCACGATTATCGGGTGCAAGGTAAAATCCTTGGATAAAACACCTGAATTTTGCATAGGTAAGACCATTCCTGCATCGACATATCAACTATTCATTTCAAAAGGCAAATTACCGGAAGCAGTAGTCGACACCTGGAAGAAGGATCTGGTTATCCGGCATGAAGAGAAAATTTCAGACTGATTTTGACCTTTACGGTGAAAAATCACAGGACCCAGATCGGGCCGAAGTGGAAACTTATGTATCTGTTCCCTAGGCTTTCTTCATTATTCCTTAGCCCACTGGTCTCTGTCATCCGGGCTGAATTTCCAGGGTGCAAAATTATTTTCCACATTGCTGAACATGGTATTCCATTCCTGGGGTGCATTGCTGTCTTCCATGACCAATGAACGCCTGAGTTCCAGGATAATTTCCAGCGGACTAATGCTGACGGGGCATTCCTCCACGCAGGCATTGCAGGTGGTACAGGCACGTAGTTCTTCGACAGAAATATAATTTACCAGCAAGCGTTTTACTGTCATCCTTAAACGAACCATGCTCGTTGATATTCCTGCCCACTTCTTCCAGCCGGTCCCGGGTATCCATCATGATCTTTCTTGGGGAGAGCAGTTTTCCCGTTTGATTGGCAGGACAGGCGGCAGTACATCTTCCACATTCTGTACAGGAATATGCATCGAGCAGATTGCGCCAGCTCAAATCAAAAACATCCTTTGCGCCGAACTTTAGCAGGTGCTTCCTGGCCCTGGGGTGCAGTTTCAGGCTGCATGGCATAAAGTACTTCCTTTTGGACGGAGGGCATGTTTCTGATCTTTGATTCCGGTCCGAAGCCTTGCATAATATGCATTCGGAAATGCCAGGAGGATATGCAGGTGTTTTGAATAAGGCAGATAATTCAAAAATGCAAGAATGCCAAGGATATGAAGCCACCAGCATGTTCTTTCATAGGAAGTCAAGGCCATGATCGCTGAACCCATTTAATAAGGGATGCAGCCATTGCGAAAAGTAAAAATTGCCAGTCAGCCTTTCTCCGTAATGCGAATATCCACGACCCTGGAGCAGGGTGTCACTTGCATTCATGTTGAGGAATAAAATCATCAGCATGATCTCACTGATCAGGATATAATTTGCATCGCTCCTGGGCCAGCCATCCAGGTCATGACTGATGAATCGTTTTAGTTTTATGATATTTCTCCTGATCAGGAAAATAATACATACTGTCAATACACCCAGCGGCCAGAAATTCAAATGCATTGATCAGCCAACTGTAGAAGCCTCCCAACACCGGGGCAAAAATCCGGTGCGTGCCGAGCATTCCATCCAGTATGATTTCCAGCACTTCAATATTGATGATAATAAATCCAAGGTAAATCACGAGGTGTAAAACGGCCACGAGCGGATTTCGAAACATTTTTTTTTGTCCGAAAGCAAGCAGAAATACATTGCGCCATCTTTGTCCGGGATGATCGTTAAAGTCTTCGTCCCGTCCAAGGTTAATATTCCGCCGGATATCTTTTATATTACGGGCGAATAGCCAGCTCGCAATGACTATGACAAGAATGAAGAGGATTTCCTGCAAAATACCCATGCAACAGTTGTTGATTAGCTAAGTTAGGTGAGCCTCATTGCATTCCTATCATTTTTGCAGATCTAAATTTCTTATGTGGTCGCCGCCAGTCGGAGTAGCAACGACCCGTACATTATCCAAATATTGTTTTTCCTCCTTATCTTAACAGCCCATACAAGAAATTCTTATGGTTTTAATACTATCACAAAGAGTAGCTGAGGAGAAAATGGTTCGGATGGGCTATGAAATACTCGAGAACAATATGGACGAAAAAGAATTGATTATCGCTGGCATCAGGGAAAGCGGATCCGTGATCGCCAGGAATATCTTCAGGATATTGAAGGAGATCAGCCATTTCAAACTGGAGCTGATTACTTTGCATCTGGATAAGAAAATGCCGGATGAGGTGATATTGAGCAGCCCGGTGAAACCTGAGAATAAAGTGATCATCGTCGTGGATGATGTATCGAACAGCGGCAAAACTTTACTTTACGCATTAAAACCTTTCCTTAGCCATCATCCCAAAAAGATACAGACCCTGGTATTGGTAGAAAGAACGCACAAAGCATTTCCAGTCAAGCCGGACTATACCGGTCTGTCCGTAGCAACTACTTTACAGGAGCATATATATGTCGAAACTTCGGGCGACCAGGTCACTGGAGCCTGGCTGAAATAGGGTCCTGATTTGACATTCATATCAGTGGAAAAATAACCCAAAAAAGACCCCTTTTCATCAGGTTTTCCTGTTGAAAAAGGATAATTTTGCAAGCCTTTCTGAGAACACGCGCGAGACCTTAATTGCAGCTTTAATTGAATATGGAAGAAAATCTAACACCACAGGAAACACAGGACAATAATCGGATCGTACCAGTAAATATAGAGGAGCAGATGAAGACGGCTTACATAGACTATTCTATGTCGGTCATCGTTAGTCGCGCATTGCCGGATGTCAGGGATGGCTTAAAGCCCGTTCATCGCAGGGTGCTTTACGGAATGCACGAATTGGGCAACCACAGCAATAAGCCCCATAAAAAATCAGCACGTATTGTTGGAGACGTGATGGGTAAATACCATCCGCATGGTGACAAGGCCATTTATGATACCATGGTTAGAATGGCGCAGGAATGGAGTATGCGTTATCTGATGGTCGATGGCCAGGGTAATTTTGGAAATCAGGATGGAGATGGACCTGCGGCTATGCGATATACGGAAGCAAGACTCCATAAACTGGCCGAAGCCATGCTGGAAGATATTGAAAAGGAAACAGTCGATTTTCAATTGAATTTTGATGATTCGCTTAAGGAACCAACCGTTTTACCCAGCCGTATTCCACAATTACTGATCAATGGTTCCAGTGGCATTGCCGTTGGAATGGCAACAAATATTCTTCCCCATAATTTGTCCGAAGTCATTGATGGCTGTATCGCTTATATCGAGAGAAGAGATATTTCGGTGGAGGAGTTAATGCAACATGTCAAAGCGCCTGATTTCCCTACCGGTGGAGTGATCTTATGGAATGGAAGGCGTCAAAGCCGCCATGCATTTTGGCCGTGGAAGAGTCGTCCTGAGAGGAAAGTTGAATATGGAGACCAAAGCCAGCGGCCGAGAGCAGATCATTATTACAGAAGTACCTTACCAGGTGAACAGGGATGCCCTTTGTGACCGGATCGGGCAATTGGTGAATGAAAAGATCATCGAAGGAATTTCTCATGTAAATAATGAGTCGACGCTTAAGGACGGCACCCGTATTGTGATCGACCTGAAACGGGATGCTATTGCCAATGTAGTGATCAATCAGCTTTTTAAGCATACTGAACTACAGACCTCCTATGGAATAAATAATGTGGCCCTTGTCAAGGGACGGCCAAAGACGCTGAATCTCCGCGAGATGATCAGCGAATTCGTTGAATTCAGGCATGAAGTGGTTATACGCAGAGCACAATTTGAATTCAAGGAAGCTCAAAAAAGAGCGCATATACTTCAGGGTTATCTCATTGCCCTGGATCATCTGGATGAAGTGATTTCACTGATCAGGTCTTCGCCTACTCCGGATATTGCCAAAGAGAGCCTGATCAATGCAGGCTGGGGACTGGATGAATTGCAGGCCAAAGCCATCCTGGAACTCAGGTTGCAAAGGCTGACCGGAATGGAGAGGGAAAAGATCAAACAGGAATATGATGAACTGATGACCCTGATTGCTCAATTGCAGGACCTCCTCGCAGATGAAGGAAAGCGTTTTGATCTGATCCGGAAAGAATTGCTTGAAGTGAAGGAAAAATTCGGAGATGCACGTAAAACAGAGATCACTTATCTTGATGATGAAGTCAGGATTAAGGACCTTATCAAGGAAGAGGATGTGGTGATCACCATTTCACATCTTGGATATATCAAAAGAACTTCGGCTACAGAATACCGTCAGCAACGGCGCGGAGGACGGGGCGCGATCGGGGGAAGAACCAGAGAGGAAGATTATATTGAACATCTTTTTGTTGCTTCTTCCCACCATACCATGCTTTTCTTTACTGAAAAAGGAAGGTGCTTTTGGCTGAATGTATACCAGATCCCGGAAGGCGACAAGATAAGCAAGGGAAGGGCCATTCAAAATCTGATCCAGCTTCCGAATGATGATAAAGTGAAAGCCATTGTCGATGTGCGAGACATCACGGACGATGAATTTGTAAAGAGCCATTATATCATCCTGTGTACAAAACAGGGTGTGATCAAGAAAGACTTCGTCTGGAAGAGTTCAGCAGACCGAGGCAAACCGGCGTAAATGCGATTACGATTCTGGCAGATGACCACTTGTTGGAAGCAAAACTGACTGATGGAGAAAGTGAAATATTGATGGCTGTGAAAAGTGGCAGGGCCATTCGCTTCCCAGAAGACAGGGTAAGACCCACAGGGCGCGGAGCCATCGGCGTGGCAGGCATAGAAGTTGAAGATGCCATTGATGAAGTGATTGGCATGATATGTGTCAGCAGAAGCGAAAAAACTAAAACCGTATTGGTGGTTAGCGAAAAAGGGTTTGGTAAACGCACCGCCATTGATGAATACCGGATTACCAACCGGGGGGGCAAGGGAGTTAAGACGATTTCGGTTACAGGGAAAACCGGTAAATTAGTGGGGATTCTGGATGTAAAAGAAAAACAGGACCTGATGATTACCTGTAAAAGCGGCATCACGATACGCATGCCGGTGACCGGGATTAGCGAGCAGGGTAGGGCAACCCAGGGCGTAAAACTGATCCGACTGGATGAAGGAGATGAAATTGCAGCCATTACCAAACTGGACGTTTATGAAGAAAATGGAAATCATGTGCATGAGACCGGGTTCCTGGCCCCGCCTGAAATCAATGGCCTGGGGGATTCGGAGAACAAGGATGATTTGCAGAATGGTGGGGAGACACCGGATTTAAACTAATCAATTCAAATAAATATTGACATATGAAAAGGTTATTTTTTAGCCTCCTGCTGGCACTCCCATTAAGTGGTTTGTTTGCGCAAAGCCTGGACAAAGCAAAAGAAGATCTTAAAGCGAATAAGTTGATGGACGCCAAAGCGGATATTGACAAACTGCTCGCCGATCCCAAGAATCAGAAAGTCCCGGAGGCATGGTATGTAAAATCCAAGATCTATTCTGCAATAGGAGCAAATGATCAGCTTCGTGCGCAGGTTCCAGATGCTCTGGATCAGTCATTACGAAGCCATGAAAAAATATATTTCAATTGATGATAAATTGCTTTTGCTCCTGATGCAGGAACAGTACAAACCGATGACAGACATTTATAGCGGGTATTTCACGGCAGGTGCTGCCAGCTATAATGCCGGAAAATATGCTGAGGCATTAGCTGAATTTCAGGGTGCCATTGGTGCGCTAAGCTTTATGTCCCAAAAAGGATGGGTAAAGAATGCGATGGATACAACTTCCACTTTATATGCGGGAATTTCAGCAGAAAAGGCTAACAAGCGTGATGAGGCCGTTATTTATTATTCCAAGATTGTGGACTCGGGTATCACAAAAATTGGAGGAAATGATATGCTTGATATTTACAAATGGGTTGCTGACTATTATATGCAGAAAAAGGACGAACCAAATACGGCAAAATACCTTGCTTTAGGAGAGAAAACCTATCCCAATGATGTATTCTGGTACGAAACAGAATTGGATATTGCAAGGAAATCCGGCAACAAGGATAGCTGTTCGCAAGCTATGATGCAATCACTGCTAAATTCCCGACCAACCAGGTCTTTTTTTACAATTATGGATTGGAATTATATCAATACGCGACTGACTCCAGTTCCGGCAAGAAGCCGCCAAATTCGGATGCCCTGGTTAAAAGAGGCAGGGACAATTTAGCGAAGGCACTTGCCATCAAACCGGATTATTCGCAGGCTGCACTTGACCCTTGGCCAAATATTATATAACGAGGGCGTGGACCTGCAACAGCAGTCCAAAGCCGTCAAGGGAACCAAGCCTGATGATGTGAAGAAGAGAACGGACCTGCGTGCTCAATCCATTAAGAAATTTGATGAAGCGCTCCCTTACTTTGAAAAAATAGATCAGAACCTGGGGACGAAAGGAAAACTTCACGCAGGATGAAAAGAAGATCCTGAAAGATTCATACGACATTATGATCACCATCTATGAAGTCAAAGGTGCAAAGGATAAAGTAGAGGTATACACGAATAAATTTAATAATGTAGATAAGGACCATTAAAATCTTTAGCCAGAAAAAAAAAGCTCCGGAGTACCCGGAGCTTTTGTTTTTAGATGCCAATGCATCTAAATTATTGGGAAGCTTGCATGCCCATTGGAACTCCCGCGACAGAATTAATTACTACCTTTCAATTCAAATTTTTTTCTCATGGAATACAAAGCTTCATCATCCAGGTATGAATCCATGACCTATAACCGCTGCGGAAACAGTGGCCTCTTATTGCCTGCAGTTTCACTCGGTTTGTGGCACAATTTCGGATCCGTCGACGTTTTCGACATCGGAAGAAAAATCATCAGGAGAGCCTTCGACAAGGGCATTACCCATTTTGACCTTGCCAATAACTATGGACCAGCACCAGGATCAGCTGAAGAGAATTTCGGTTCCATTTTGAAAAAGGACTTTTACCGGAAATCTGCGCGATGAATTGATCATTTCAACTAAGGCAGGATATTTAATGTGGCCTGGCCCATATGGTGAATGGGGCTCCAGAAAGTACTTGATAGCGAGTCTGAATCAAAGCCTTAAGCGGATGCAATTGGAATATGTTGATATCTTCTATTCCCATCGCCCGGATCCGGATACGCCCCTGGAAGAAACCATGATGACGCTGGATTCGGTTGTGCGTCAGGGTAAGGCTTTGTATGTGGGCATCTCAAATTACAAAGCGGAAGAAGCAAAAAAAGCAATTGATATATTGGAAAGACTGGGTACCCCCTGCCTGATCCATCAACCAAAATATTCCATGTTTGAAAGGTGGGTGGAAGATGGCCTCCTGGATCTCCTGGGCAAAAAGAGGGGTGGGCTGCATTCCTTTCTCCCCCCTCGCCCAGGGAATGCTTACAGACAGGTATCTCCATGGAATTCCTTCAGACTCCCGTGCGGCAAAATCCCACGGGTACCTGCAGACAAAAGAATTGACGGAAGAAAGGTTAGAGCAGATCAGAAAGCTCAATGTATTGGCCATAAAGAGAAACCAGTCCCTGGCCCAAATGGCTTTGTCCTGGCTATTGAAAGACAAACGGATTACTTCTGTTTTAATTGGGGCCAGCTCTGTGGAACAGTTAGACAATAACCTGGACACGCTCAAAAACCAGGATTTTTCAAAAGAGGAACTCGCTGACATAGAAGCAATTTTAAAAGGCAAATAAGGCGTCACATTGCCCCATAATGCCCTGGCCGAGCATTGCCGTAGCCAATGAATACGCACCAAAAACAGGGGGTTTGGAAATAATCAGTAAGAGCTGTATTCGGACCGGCGACCGGTCCATTATGGGCAAAAAATCGAGGCGGATGCTTTTAGAAATCAATAATAATGACTAGATTTACGGGTGGTCTCTTAACCATCAGACAGGCTCTCACCATGGAAGGCATTTGGAAAGCTGCATTACCAAATCCTCATATCCTCCGAATAACAAATCGCTCCTACACCAGATTACAACCAGGCATGTTGGTTTTGCGGCCTTGATTTGGCCTGGCAAGGTGGATCGTATCGTAAGCTATCTAAACCAGTAAAGATGAAACATGAAAACGCAAGCGGGCTTTCGGAGGCTCCCAATTGTATTAAGCCTGTGCCAATCCGCTTTTACCCCCACACTCTGGCCAAACCTGCAGCAGTATTAGCCATTTGCCTGTTGGCCTTTTCTTCTGGGTATAGCCAGCTCAAGGATTGCCCGGATTGTGTTGTTCCTTCCTTCCAGGCATTTACGGTCTATTATACCCTGCAACCCGGATCCACTTTTGGTTTAGGCTTTGAAGCTGGAAATTGGAATAAGGACGCCAGCAGGTTCAGCTATTTCCTCGGCAGCAAAATTCAATGGTTCCAGTTCAATCCGAATTCAGAGAAATTCAGCAATGTTGCAGAAAACATTCGGTTCTCCTTGTATGTGAAAGGGCAGGCCAGGCTGGTGGACAGATTATATTTTGAACTCTCTCCCGAATTTGTAAACCTGACTTCATTTGATCTTGGACTTGGTTTACGTTACACATATCCCCTGAGCGAATCGCTTGGCATTGGCATAGAACCTACTTACTCCATAGGACTGAAAGAATATTCTTTAAACGCGAATATTCATTTTGCGCTTAGGTTGAGAGATGATCGATGGTCGATGGTCGATGATCGATGGTCGATGATCGAATTGAAAATTCGGAGTGACGATCATTGCACACAACGGAAAATAAAATTCTGTATTAGTCGAATTGAACCTTCGTAACTGGTTAGCGATTTTCTGCCAGCATTGATAATGCTTATTTATCCTTTACTTTGAAATAGCGTCTGTCGACTATCAACTACCAACTGCCACGATCATCGATCATCGACCATCGATCATCGATCCTCGATCATCGACTCTCACCAAATCTCCTTCGCCATTTGATTGAGCTGGGCCACATTTGGTTTATTCTTTCCGGAACTGATGAGGATTCGATACCTGAAAATAGCAGACTCGCCTTTCCTTAATTTGAAATTCAATTCCTGCTTTCCCTGACTGAATATTTTTTGTCCAAGGGGATTTGCAGCAAACAAACCATATCCCCTGGCATGCCAGTAGGTAGGATAACCCGGATTCTTTGGATGATCGATAATGGCAATACCAATGGTATCTTCGCCCAATTTTCCATACATCATACACCAGACAGCTCTTGTGCCCCATGCACTATCGCCCGCCTTGCCTTCACTTGTGAGGTAATTCCCAGTCGCTTTATTTGAGTTTGCTGCAATGGTAACCTGATTGCCTTTCGCATCAGTATAAGTTGCAGGTTGCGCCGAGGGCAGTTCCAGCGCATGCGCAACTCTCAGTCCGAGCAAACCATCCTTGGCATCGGCAAAAGTAATATCTTCCAATGCTTCCAACCGGCTGGTCCTGTCAATGATCCGCATGTCTGGATAAACCGAAAAAACAAAGGTTGTTGTTTCCCTGATGAGTGCCTTGCCCTCCTGGTTTTTCCAACCTGCAGTGAAGATTAATTCTGCATGCTGACCACTTTTCATTTTAGTGATACCTTCTGTACGGATCCATCCATAACCCTTTTTTTTATCTGCAGGAATCGCATAGGAATTATTCCAAAAGTCCAGCCCATTCACATTTTCATAGTCAAACCATAACCCCTTATGATGGGGATGGTCAACGGGATCATCTGCGCGGGGATCAATGGGAAATCCCCGGGTGATAGGCTGTCCATCGGGCGCATAGATTGGGAATAGGATTGGCTTTTCCAGGCTGTCGGGATATAAAAAACTCGTGAAAGGGTTTTCCCTGAACAGAGACAAGAATTCTGTTTTCCCCTTTGACCGCAGTCAATTCCACAATCAGTTTTATCCTGTGCATATGAACCCAGGAAGCATAAACCAAAATACCAGACACGTATAAGCCCTTAAATACGATTCAAGTTCAATTGACGATTTTGTGATGTACAGAATTTGAATGAAGATTATGCACTAATTTATAACTTTAAGTTCAGCTTAAATTTGCCACATGGAAAAATCCCGCCGTGAATTCATTAAAAAAGCAGCGCTGGCCGGCACCTCGGTTTATGCCGGATCTATGTCACTCTCAGCACAATCCTATCGCCGGATCATTGGTTCGAACGACCGGGTCAATGTAGGGGTTGTGGGTTTTTCTAACAGGCATCAGAATGACCATATTCCTGCTTTCATGAAATCTCATGCGGATATGAATTTTGATATCATTGCAGTCTCTGATATCTGGAGCATCAGAAGGGAAGCAGGGAAAGCATACCTTAAGCAAAAACTGAATCATGATGTCCAGGCCTGCGCAAACAATGACGCGATCTACGCGATAAAGGAAGTGGATGCTGTTATGATCAGCACCGCGGATTTCCAGCATGCTTTACATACGATTGAGGCAGTAAAAGCCGGAAGAGATACTTATACAGAGAAGCCATTGGCAGAGACGATGGATGATAATAGGGCCGTTTTGAAAGCAGTGAAAGAGTCTGGCAGGATAGTACAAATCGGATCCCAGCGAAGAAGCGGTATCAATTATAAGGCTGCTTATGATTTTATTCAATCGGGGAAATTCGGACCCATTGTTATGGTCGAATTGATTTGGAATGTCAATCAGCCAGGCCGTTGGCGCAGGCCGGCCCAGGTGCGTCAATTAAAGGAAGACGGATACAGATTGGAAGAGGTATTTGCTGAACAGACCGTATGAACCATTCGACCCGAGAAAATATTTGGAATTTCGTTTGTTCTGGCCCTATTCCTCCGGCATCCCCGGGCAATGGATGTCACACCAGATCGATACGGTGAATTGGTTCAGCGGGTACTCTCATCCAAGGTCGGTGTCTGCTAACGGTGGAGTATATGTTTGGAAGGATGGAAGAAAAAATGCAGATACTTTCACCGCTGTTTTCGACTATGGTCCATTGGACGACTCCTCTAAAGGCTTCCAGGTGGTATTCACTTCCCGCCAAACCAATTCAGCGGGGGATGTCAAAGAGATTTATTATTCAAATGGGGGTTCACTTAACCTGGATACCAACAAGATTTCTCCGGATGGTGGGCTGACAACTCATTTTGCCAAAGAAATGGAGATGCAGGCAAACCTGCTTCCCGCAATGTCGCTGAATGAGGCCGCGTTCAAAGTATCTACGGAAGCCAGTACAGGCGGAGATCCATTAACGGAAGCGCATATGCGAAATTGGATGGAATGTGTACGCAGCAGAAAGCAACCCAATGCGCCTATTGAAGCAGGGTACAATCACTCCATCGCGGTCATTATGGCCAATGCCGCATATAGAACGGGAGCCAAGGTAACATTTGACACAAAATCACAGGAGGTCATGGCTGGTGACAAAGTATTTAAGTACTAACCAGGATTCTTCTACTATATCATCGGATATGCCTACGGTTCATTTAGTAGTCAGTGGCAAAGTACAGGGCGTTTATTACAGGTCATCTGCCAAGGAAGCAGCGGAAGCTTTGCAGATCAAAGGTACGGTCAGGAACAACAGGCAGGGTCAGGTGGAAATCATTGCTTCAGGTTCTTTAGAGCAAATTGAACATTTCATTAACTGGTGCTACATGGGTCCGCCCGCTGCAAGGGTGCGGGAAGTGGGAGTAACCGAAGTCACTGAAATAATATTTACAGAGTTTTCAATCCTTCGTTGATTTTTCTTCACCATTCCAAAAACCTGAAATGATTCTCTGTATGCAGACTATTCCGGGTCATCCCATTTCATGGAGGTCGACGGGGAAATCCGGGTTGACAGCTCCACGAAGGACACCAAATACAGGTTCTTCATTCGCTGATTCCTCGAGATTCAATTCAAGACAAGAATCGCAATGAAATTCAACAGGGTGCGATTCACTTCGAAAAAAAAGAGAAATGGAATAATACCCGCTTTTTAGAAATTTCGAAGGAATCCTGGATTCTCCGCGCAACTGACCTTTCTTGAACGTGCCTCGCGAAGAATTCAACTCGAAGATGCAGTCACCATTCAAATCGAGGAGAGCGATGCCAACCTGCATCCCCGTCAGCTTTTCAGGAATGATCCAGCATTCAAAGAAAATCTTTATCGGAGTACTTGTATCAATTCCATCCGGATTGTCTTCTATTGTCACGGAGAATCCCCATCTTTCTGATCCTTATCCAACCGTTGCCCGGAGCTGTATCGATAGAATCAAATGCTTTAACCAGCTGGGCATTGTTTTCTTTTGTGAGATAATTCGAAATAACCCTGACCGGGTCACCGATTTCCATCATTTCCCCTTGGTGGAGGAGCAATGCACGATCGCAAATTGTTTTCAGTGTTTGCATATTATGGCTGACGAAAAGAATTGTCCTCCCTTCTTCGGCTGCAATTTGTTTCATTTTTGAAATACATTGCTTTTGAAATGCATAATCACCGACGGCCAACACTTCATCTATAATCAGGATTTCGGGATCCAGGTGGACGGCTACTGCAAAAGCCAGGCGCACATAAGTCCCGCTGGAATATCTTTTCACAGGAGTATCCAGTAAAAATTCAATATCTGCAAAGGCCACGATTTCATCAAATCGACGGTCAATTTCCTTTTTTTTCATCCCCATGATATGACCGTATAGATAAATATTTTCTCTTCCCGAAAGTTCACGGTGAAATCCTGTGCCGATTTCGAGAAGGCTTGCCACTCTTCCCTTACCTCGAATCTTTCCTGTGGTTGGCAAACTGATCCGGGAAACGATCTTTAAAAGAGTGGACTTGCCCGCACCGTTTCTTCCCAAAATCCCTAATACTTCGCCCCGGCTCAATTCAAAGCTGATATTTCTGAGCGCCCAAATTGCTTTGCTGGCAGTCGAAGGGGTGGACGATGAGGTAGCCACTTCAATCCGTTTTCTCCTGAACCAGTTTTTCAAATCTTCCTGAATGGTTCGTGATCCCGGAATTCCCAGGCGATAATATTTGGAAATATTTTCAACCTCGATCATGTATTGACTCATCTCATTCTTTTTATACTATGTCCATTATGGCGGCTTCCTGTTTTTTGAAAAGGACCAGGCCGAAAATGACCAGAACAGAAATGATCAGCATACTCCAACTCAGCCATTCCAGGGGCACAACTCCATTTGAAAAGAAACCCGCACGACAAGTTTCTATGATCGCTGTTAAAGGATTCAGCCATAGGAGGAACCTGATTTTTTCCGGGAACACAGAAGCGGGATACACTACTGGTGTCGCAAAAATGAAAAGCCGGATCAGGAACTGCATTATATTGTCGATGTCCCTGTATTTCACAATTACTACACTGAGTATGAGACCGAGACCGAAAGCGAATGCGGCGGTCATGAACAATAACAATGGCAAAAGAAGTATTGCACTTGAAGGATGCAGGGGATGGTCACGCAGCATAAAAAAAACATAGATCACCAGGAATAAGAGAAGCTGAATGGAAAGCCGAAATGAATGAAATAGGATGGTGCTCAGCGGAACAATCAACCTTGGAAAATATACTTTGCTGAATAAATAAGCATTGTGCAGGAAACAATACATTGTTCCCATAAGGCATTCGGAAAAAAATGTCCAAAGGATGATCCCCGGAAGATAAAATAATATGGGCTCTATGCCTCCGGTAGAAAGCCTGGCTATTTTTCTAAATACGATAATATAAACGAGTGTGGTAAGCAAAGGTTGGAGGAATACCCAGACGGGTCCAAGAATTGTTTGCTGGTAGCTTGCAATAATATCCCTTCTGACAAACCGCAAAAGCAAATCCTTGTATTGGAATAGCTCTTTCAGATTCAGGCTGAACCAGCGTTGATAAGGCTTAATCTCCCATTCCCTTTCCGAATGCTGTTCCATAATCTTGGCTTTACAATGAATCTAGGCAATTATAAAGAATAATCAAGAGTACGCTATTCTCCGGTCTTTGGAGTCCTGCCTTTCATCAAAATTTACGTCTATGAGACTGGCTATTTGGTAGATTTGAAAAAAACCATATGACAAAACTCTACCTTGTTTTTCTTATGTCCCTCTTATCAGTAGGATTCGATGATATGAATGCAGAAAAACTTCTGAGGCAAATGTATGACCGCTATCATGGGAAATGGTATACCAGTTTCACTTTCGTACAGACCACTGAGCGCTACAGACATGATTCCCTGATCCAAAAATCAACCTGGTATGAAGCCCTGACATTTCCAGACAAATTCAGGATAGATTTTGGTCAGATCAAGGATGGCAATGCTGTCATATTCAGGAATGACTCAATCTATGATTTCCGCAAAGGAGAATTGAAGAACAAGGGAATTGATAAGAATGACCTTACTTTCTTATTGGGGGGACTATATTTCTTTCCAATTGACAAAGTATTGGAAGAGATTAAGTCTCTTCACTATGACCTGGGAAAATTTCATGAGGACAATTGGAAAGGCAGGGATGTCTATGTCATTGGAGCGAATACAAAAGAAGAGAAGACCAATCAGCTTTGGATTGACAAGGAGCGTTTAATCCTTCTGCGTATGATCAAATATGACGAGAAGACCAAAGAAGAAGGCTGGTTCGAAGATCATATTCAGATTGGCGGTGGATGGTCTGAAACAACGGCCATCTTTTACATCAATGACCAACTCTTGCAAAAGGAATATTATCATGATTGCAAAGCAAATCCGCCTTTGGATCCGGGAATATTTGATCCTGCTGCATTTGGAAAAATATATTGGTTTAAGGAGTGAATCTGGCGATATGATCTAAACACCTTCGTAAATGGCTTGCATATATACCAATCACAGGTATATTGCCTCATAGCAGACTCCGAGCTCAAGTTCCGCGAAAAGGCGAGGGGTATTATGCCTTCCGCCTTTGGCGGGATTGTTCGACTAAGTTTTTTGCAGCACTTCGTTTGCAAAAAACAAGTCTCACGAATAAAAATGGCAGGGCAAAATATAGCGAATTGGCTCATGGCAAAGTAAAAAGAGCCTGGCTTGAATTGAAAAAGGGATAGTTAAAAAGCGGCCGGGGCAATAAAAAGTGACAAATCCTAAACAGGCAATTGCGATAGGATTATCCGAAGCAATAAAGCAGGGGCCAGGTATTCCAAGAAAAAAATCTTCGGCAGCCAAGCAGAATGAGTCGCTGATGTAATGGCTGCCAATAGTTTATGGCGGTCTTCAAAAGTTGAACTTTAAATTAACAAAGTACATGCATCGCTTACATGAGAATTTCTCTTGATATGAATCAAAAAAAAATCATTTTGTGGAAAATAATTCCCAGTCTAATTAAACATAATCAAGTAAATTCAATAAATTTTAATATGGAAACTACCCAAGATCATCAGGTATCGGAAAGAGGACTAGTCAGCACGATTCACGTTCTAAAATCTGGCGAAATTATTTCATCTGTACAGGAGTATATGAAGGTGGAAGACCGTTTTTCATGGGTTGACCGTACTTATATTATTACGAAGATCCTTGACTTGCAGAAAAAGACTGACGATCGACGCAGGTCATTCATTGTGATCTATGAGGATGGAAATCTCATCAGGGAATACGTGAACGTTGACCAAACTTTCAAACCACTTTCTTTTTGCTAAAGATATAGTTTAAGTAAAACCTTTGTAAAACCGGGTTCGACCCGGTTTTTGTTTTTCCAAAAAATCAGATACATTTTGTCAGTTCCTTACTATCACCAATACAAAAGTCCATTTTAGCTTTGTAGATATTAACCTTCTGAAGTCTTATGGCAAAAACGAGCCAACTACCAGGAACGCTCCATTCCAGACGGGGGCTTATCATTCCAGCCATATTATTATCAGGAGCCTCCTATTATTTCTCTGTCGGATTGCAAGCCAATTACTGGTGGTTGATCTGGCTGGCCCCGATACCCATACTTTTGGTTTCCCTCGAAGTTTCTGGCTGGCGTGCATTTCTCATTGCGTTCCTGGCATACCTGATTGGAAGAACAAGCTGGATTCCATACCTGCTGGCAGTGGTACCGGTTCCACTCACCATTCTATTTACCCTTTTATTGCCCCTGATATTTGCTTTGATCATCGTGGCCTGCAGGAAAATAGTCCTTAAATCCGGACATTGGATTTCTGTATTTGCCTTTCCCGTCCTTTTTACAAGCTGGGAATATCTCTTTTTTCTTCTTTCCCGTGATGGCACTGCAGGGAGCCTAGCGTATTCACAATCTGATTTTCTTCCATTGATACAGATTGCATCTGTGACCGGGCTGCTCGGCATCACTTTTTTTATCTGTTTTTTCCCATCCGTCATTGCAGGCATTATTTTTTTCCGGAAACAGGGAAGCGGATTGCTTGCACTTAGCATTCTTCTCCTTGCTACCCTAATCCTGGTACTTGGATTTGGATTTGCAAGAATCAAAAGTGCAGAACCCATCCAATCCATGAGGATAGGCATGATTGTTATGAATGAATCCATTTACCAGGGTCCGGATTCACCCGCTGGTCCAAGGGCAGATCTGGTGCAGCAATGGTATGCCAGCCAGATTGCGGAAATAGCCCAGAAAGGCATACAGGTCGTCCTTCTACCTGAAAAAATACTTGCGACTGATAAACATGGTGCAATGGATAGATTAATAAAGGCGGCGGGGAGCAGTCACTTGGGACTTGTTGCAGGATACGAATTGGATTCGGGTGGCCAAAAATTAAACCGATCTATTTATGTCAACGCATATGGGGAAATTGAACAGTACACCAAGGTGAATCTCTATGAGGGAGAACTTTATGAAGGATTTGTGCCTGGTAATAAGCTTGGCCTCATTGAAATTTCCAATAACCCAATGGGAATGGTGATCTGTAAGGACATGGATTTTCATCGATTTATCCGCCAATACAAAGGGGCCTCGATCCTCTTTGTGCCAGCATGGGATTTTGTCAGGGATGCTTGGCTGCATTCGAGAATGGCCATTCTGCGGGGAATAGAAAATGGCTTTTCTATTGCCCGGAATGCGAGGCAGGGCAGATTAACTCTTAGCGATTATACCGGCAGGGTACTGGCCGAATCATCAAGCGCAGACGGAATGGAACATATCCTCATAGGGAAACTGCCTGTTCAAAGAATCCACACTTTCTATAGTGAAACAGGCGACTGGTTTGGGCTCCTCAATCTGCTTACTGCCTGCGTCTTTCTTTTTATTTGGGGGAGAAGAAGTACCCGAAAATAAATTCATTTCTTTCTCGCGTTGCTCCAACTCAAATTCCCGACATCTCAGTAGATTAATTTTGCCTCTGTTCTTGGCCAAAAATGATTAAGTTTATTGTGCAGAACACAACCGAATGTCTACACTGTCTAAGATCCTTGAAAAAAAAATAGTTGCAATCATAAGGGGCGCCAATCCCAAACAAGTGCTTGATATAGCAGGCGCATTGCACGAAGGAGGAATCGGGATTTTGGAAATTACAATGAATTCGCCCGGCGCCGAATCTGTTATCGAACTTCTATCTAAGAAAATGGGAGATGTGCTCCTGATCGGAGCGGGCACTGTGCTGGATCCGAGCTCAGCAAAACTGGCCATTTCCCTTGGCGCCAGATTTATCATATCTCCAAATACGGATCCTGCTACCATTGAAATGACAAAGAATCATGGAGCTGTAAGTATACCTGGCGCATTCACTCCGAATGAAATTCATGCCGCATTTCGGGCTGGTGGAGAGATCATCAAAGTGTTTCCTGCCATATTGGGACCTGGCTATATCAGGGACATTCTCGCTCCACTACCCAGGATTCCATTGATGCCTACTGGTGGAATCAATTTGGATAATATACGCGCTTTCCTTGATGCAGGCGCAGTGGCCTTCGGAATAGGAAATTCATTGTATGACAGGAATAAATTAATAACAGAAGGATACTTGGTTCAATTAAAGCAAAATGCCGCCAGATTTGTTGCAGCCCTTGCCGAATCGGAAATCAGACAACCCACAAATGACTTTTGACTCAAACAATAATATGGAGAAATTTTTAAGCTGCGATTGGGGAACGACGAGTTTTAGACTAAGACTTATCCAGGTCAGCGATCTTGCAGTGATTGCAGAGGAATCAAGCAGGGAAGGAATAAGCAATAGTTTCAATCTTTGGAAACAAAGCAAGCAAAGGGAAGAGGATCGCCTGTTTTTCTATTTAAGAATTATCAAAGACCATATTCACAGGATTGAAACAAAATTGAAATATTCCTTAAAAGGCGTTCCGTTGATTGTTTCAGGAATGGCATCTTCCAACATGGGAATGCTCGAGCTGCCATACACAACCCTCCCGTTTTCTTTGGATGGATCCGGGATGAAATTAAGCCTGCATGAAGCGAGTGCTTTTTTTAGTCACGAGCTTTTAATCATTTCCGGCTGTAAAACAGATGATGACGTGATGAGGGGCGAAGAAACAAAAATAATAGGCTGCAAAGGGGATGCAAAAGGTCAGGAAGAATTATACATTTTTCCTGGCACGCATTCCAAACATATCCGGGTCAAAGCAGGTAAGGTTACCCACTTCAAGACATTTATGACTGGCGAGTTTTTCGAAATGCTCTCTACAAAAAGTATTTTGTCCGCTTGCGTTGAAAAGACCGGATGGGCCGATCATGAAGAAAACAGGATCGGTTTCGAACTGGGCGTTATGGACAGTTTACAATCCAGCATTTTGCATTCTGCCTTTTGGGTGAGAACTAACCAGCTTTTTGATAAGCTCAGTAAAGAAGAAAATTATTTTTACCTCAGCGGCCTGCTGATCGGGACAGAATTAAAGGAAATGGAGAACCAGGAATCCATTCCTATCACGGTTGTAAGTGATCATTTCCTGGGACCATTATACGAAGAAGCCTTGCGTGTGCCAGTGAAAAATGGCACGAAAAGAAATTTTAAAATGGCAAATGCAGAAAAGGCGCTGATCCAGGGCCAATTTAAAATCTACAAAAAGAATAGAACCTGATTCAATCACTTGGAAAATTAGATCAGGAATAAATTTGGATTCATCCCCATACTTAAATTGAGACACTATGCGTAAGGCCTCATTCTTAATTTTTCTAATGATTGGCATTGGTACTTACGCGCAGGGACCGAAACCAAGACTGATTATTCGCGGCGACGATATGGGCTATTCACATTCGGGCAATGAGGCCATTATAAAATGCAGCAAGGAGGGTATTGAGCAATCGATTGAAGTAATCGTTCCCTCTCCCTGGTTTCCTGAAGCGGTAAAAATGCTAAATGAGAATCCCGGAATTGATGTAGGTGTTCACCTCGCACTGACTTCCGAATGGGATAACGAAAAGTGGAGACCTGTTTCCAATTGCACAAGTCTCAAGAATGCCGACGGGTATTTCTTCCCAATGGTCTATCCAAATAAAAATTATCCCGGCCAGGCAATTGCTCAGAATGCGTGGACCCTCGTAGATGTAGAGAAAGAATTTAGAGCTCAGATTGAGATGGCCCTGAAAAGAATCCCCCGTATCAGTCATATCTCAAGCCATATGGGCTGTACGAATCTAAATGATTCTGTCAAAGCATTGGCCAGGAAGCTTGCCAGGGAATATAGGATCGACATTGATTTGTCGGAATGGAAGGTTGAATCAATTGGGTATAAAGGTCCGTCTAACACACTGGAGGATAAAATAGCAAGCTTCACCAACATGCTCAATCAACTGAAGCCCGGACATGTATATCTTTTTGTTGATCACCCGGGGCTCAATACCCCCGAATTGCAGGCAATCCACCATATAGGATATGAAAATGTAGCTGTCGATCGGCAAGGGGTAACCGATCTATGGACCAACCAATTGATCATGGAGCTTATCCGGCAAAAAGGAATTGAACTGATCAGCTATAAGGACCTGACAAAATAATTTATCTGGAAGAAATCCCGACTACATTTTCAAACCGGGACATTTAGAAAACAAGACATGCTAAAAAAACCGGTCTACGCCATTCTGGTTGCAGCAATCGTTGCCGGCTCACTGGATGCACTTGCTGCCATTGTCGTGTATGGCCCGATTTTAGGTAAGGCAAGCATAGGCCAGATTTTCAGGGGGATTTCAAGCGGTGCATTTGGAAAAACAGCTTTTGAAGAGGGGCGCATCATGGCTGTCTATGGGATACTATTCCACTACTTCATCGCGTTGTGTTTTGCTGGTTTTTATTTTCTTATATATCCCGGAATAAAGTTTCTAAGGGCACAAAAACTCGCTGCTGGAATTATTTATGGGCTTTTTGTATGGGTAATCATGAACCTCGTGGTTCTTCCTTTGTCGAAAATTCCATACAGGGGATTCCAGGCATGGCCGGTCCTTAAAGCTGTATTGATCCTTGTCTTGATGGTAGGTATTCCTATTTCTATAATCATCGATGCCCATTATAGAAATTCAAATCGGAAAGAGCGCAAGTAATGCTGGTCATGCCATTTCACTATCAACCTACCAAAACCATTCTTAAAGATTATCCCACCAGTTCTTTGTGGGCAAATAATCATTTAGCTGGATGGGTTCTCCAATCATAGGTGAAGTAAAGGGCTGCTTTAATTTTTCCGCCGTAGCGCGGATTCTCCTGATCGGATCATTCCAGGCATGAAGTGCGAGTGTGAATTTTCCCCAATGCACGGGCATGAGTATGCGCGCATTCAGGTCAAGCGCAGCCTGCACTGTATCTTCTGGCATCATATGGATTTGTGGCCAATCCTGGTTGTATTGACCGGATTCAAGCATAACGATGTCGAATGGCCCGAATTCCTGTCCTATTTTTTTAAAATGAGTGTCATAGCCGCTATCCCCGCCAATATAAAGTCTATGATTTCCGGATTGAAGCACAAAGGATGACCAAAGCGTCTTGTTCCTGGCGAATCCCCGGCCGGAAAAATGTCTTGCTGGTGCGGCCGTAATCCTTGTCTGGGCGTCCACTCCATGGCTTTCGCCCCATCCCAATTCGCAAATATTTTGTTCATCGATGCCCCAATACTTCAAATGAGATCCGACACCAACAGAAGTGCATATCCGCCTTGTTTTTGACCTTAGCGCTATAACGGTTTCAAAGTCGAGATGGTCATAATGATCATGAGTGAGCACCAGGAGATCAATCTCCGGCATTTCATCAACCCCATAGTAATTTGCTCCGGCAAAGCTTCTCGTAGTAAAGCTAAACGGAGATGCATGCCCGCTGAATACAGGATCCACAAGCACACGAAGGCCATTGACATAAATCAAGTATGAAGAATGCCCAAACCAGACCAGCACAGGCTGACGTCCATTTTCGACATGGATCTTTTTAAGATCTGTTTGAATAAAAGGGATTCTTTCCGGGGGAAAACATTCTTTTGGCTTATTGATAAATTTCCAGAATACTTTATGGAAAGAAGCATCCTTGGCCATCATCACTGTTTCTGATAGATTATTAAATCGGCCGGCCTTGAAATTGGAGTATTTTGCAAAGTCAGTCGCAGTTGTTCCTGAAGGAGATTGTCCAAATGCTTTCAGTATTCCCATGTGGAGCTAATAAGGAATCATCAACAAAAGATGCGGCAAAAGGTTTTGTGGACATCAGTAATCTTAAATGATTTCGATCTAGTTTCGGTTAGAACCATTTTTCAATTTAACTTTCCACTGTGCGGGCATGCGAATTGCAAAGGGCTTCCTGCACCAAAAGTCCAGTTTATCCATTTGCGACTGAGTTCATTTTTTGAAGTTTATGCTAAGAGTCACATTGATCATTGTCCTAATTCATTTTTTTGCCGAGACGCAGCAAACGCCTGTGCATTGGAAATTTTATGCCAGGAAAAATCAGGGGGACACTATTGAAATTCATATGAAGGCCACTATTTCAAAGGGCTGGTATATGTATTCACTGAATAACGGAGCGGGCCCGGGAGCCACTGAAGTTACCCTTTTCAAACAGTCGGGGATAAAGTATGAGGGCGCCGCCAGGCAGCTAAGCAAGCCAGTGCAGACTTACGACCTGGTTTTTAAAACAAATGTGCTGGCATTCTCCAGGGGAACAGAATTTATGCAGTTGGCATACCGGAAAGATACTTCGGTCATGACAATTGCGGGAATGATTCGATATATGGTTTGTAATGGAAGGAATTGCCTGCCTCCAAGATCAGATTCATTCCAGGTAAAACTTAACTGATCTTATTGGAATGAGCCCATTTCGGTCCACGCGCCATAAATCATTGATTGATTGAACAGAGAAGGTATTTCGTTTATTTTCCTGACTGTTTTTCCAAAGCATTGATCGAATAAGACCTTTAGTGAGTCAAAGCTAACGGGATAGGGTACCCACCTGTTCGGAATGTCCCTGTCGTATTCAATGATCAGGATAACTGCATCTTCCCGGAGATAGGACGAAATTTTCTTCAGAAATGAAATCTTGTCCGCTACGAAATGAAGGGCATTGGCCATGAGAAGACCATTCAAACTTCCAAGCCCGAGCACATCCGTCAGAAAATCTGCCTGCACGGATTCAATTTGAATTCCCTTTGGGGCTTTGATTTTTTCATGCGAAAAAGGACGCTTGTCAACTGCGATGATCCTGCTGCCTGGCACCAGCAAGGATGCGAGGGCCAAGGTAAACAAACCATCTCCGGCACCGAGCTCGGCCCAGCGCATGGGGGCTTTAGCAGGTAATCCCGGATAATGAATGAGCTTGATTGCCTGTTCAATTTCCATTGACGGGCAATTTAGAAAACAAAGGGTATAGGCTGATTAAAAAGGGCGATGGCAGGGTGGGGACTATCCGGTACGTTTAAACTCCAGGCAAAGCTCAACAAGTCGGTTTACTGTGTTTCGGAACTCTACAGGATTGTTCACGGTATTTTTTGGCATCTTAAAAGTAGGGACCTTGTCTTTCCAGGAATGGAAGTCCAGGAATAAATTCGTAAAGGCTTCATCATTCAAGCTTCTGTGTCTTGTGTCAACCTCAATGAAAAGTTTGCCTGGAATGGCGACATCCTGAATTTTGTTGCCATCCTCATATTCCAGCACTGCTGGGAGGTGGTTATACTTCAAAGCGAAATAAATGGCTTTAGCTTCAGGTGAGGCATTTGATTCAACAATCCAGCATTGATGTTTGAGGCAGAGCGGAAATCCATGAACTTTTGTGGAGAAGATATGGACCCCTTCGCTCAGGGTTTTCCCACATTCGAGGCATTGGTAGATATTGGACATAAGCTTAGTTTAATGTCCCTAACGATTTGCGACTTAAATTATTATTCTCCTTATATCAAATTCTTAAGAATGTGCCTGAAACATTCAAATGACTAAGCCATTGGGAAGCCAGTGATTAACCCAGCATTCGACGTCGTAGGAGAAACTGACCGTAGGAATTTCTGCTTTTGTCAATTCCTTGCCCGACCTGTCTTTGAAGGAAAAAGTAATGCCATAATTGCCCGATTTGATCAGCATGAAAGCTTTGATCTGGATATCGAACTGATATTCTAAATTGAACATATCCACCGGCTGGTAGCATCTTTTCTGAATAGTAAGCAAACCGGCTTCCACCGATTCACGTGAAATCCGGATATGCACGAAATCTGTGGCCGGAATGAATCTTGGATTAGGAAAAAAGCGAAGGAGGCATTCTTTGCCACTGACCAGGGGACTATCATTTGTATTTTGGGTGATGTGGAATGATTCGCCCGTGCTCGCCTTATAGGTACCTGATTTGAAGATGGTTTGCATGAGATGACTGAACTAAGTGTTTCCTTTAGTCGCAACCATCATTCTAAGTGGAAACACTATTTTGAATGATATTTTGTTAAGCCTCAATATTCAGGAAAAACACAGGGAAAATATCATTAAAAAGAGGGTAAAAATTCATGCCTTTTCATAGGGAAAAACCTCCTTTTTTCGGGCTACTCTGGCATGCCGATTGCCTTACCATAGATAGATTTTAGGCAACGACTGAGGCCTGCTGTTTCTACTTCGGGCAATTTTTTGGTTTGAGCCGACAATCGCTTGCTGAATCAATTATCCTGGAAATCCAGTTCAAGATATTCTAAGGCCTAAAAGCTGCATGAAACGAAGCAATGAGAAAAAAGCAGGAATCTGGTAAGATGCCTGCTGGTTAAGGATCTGATTCATTTGCTTACAGGGTTAACCCCTTATCTCTTACATTATAGGCCAGCTGAATACTCATTTTCCAAAATTTTACTAAAATAGTTAATCGACTGTCCTCTCATGCACCGGCCTCAATTTCTAAAGGAGGGTCCAGCCCCCGTCAATGAGCAAGGTGCTTCCCGTGATCATATTTGCTGCGGGAGAAGCCAGGAACAAGACGGCATTGGCTACATCTTTTGGCTCTCCGATTTTTCCAAGCAGGATTTTTGAGAGTACATGCTTCTTATTTTCAACCTGCGCAAGGTATTCTTCTGTTCCGGGCGTATAAATAAAAGTCGGCGCTACCGCATTCACATTGATATTGTATTTGGCCCATTCTGCCGCGAAGCATTTTGTCAGATGCGCGATCGCGGCCTTCGTCATGCAATAAACGGATTCTGTTGGTAAGGCGATGAACCCTGCTTGTGAGCTGATATTGATGATCCTGCCCCAGCCCTGTTTGATCATCATCCTGCCAGCCAATTGACTTACAAAGAAAGTCCCCTTGAGATTTACTTCAAGGGTCAGGTCAAAATCTTTCTCCGTCACATTTTCAATCAGGTTTTCAGGAGCGATGCCTGCATTGTTGACAAGGATATCCAATCTTCCAAAAACTGATTTCAGTTTGTTCATGGCATCACTGATCTGGTCCATTTTGCTGACATCCATTTGAAGTGGCATGGCTTTTCTCCCAAGGCTTTCAATTTCTTTGACCAGGCCCTGGTCTGCGTCCAATGCTCTTAGGCCGATGGCAATATCCGCACCCGCTTCAGCCAATGCCAGCGCGCATGCGCGCCCAATGCCACGGGCGGCTCCGGTAACCAGGGCAATTTTTCCAGGCACCTTCATTTCATCCAGATTTTTCATAGCAATGAGGGGTTTAATAATTATTTACACTGCGCTTATAAAGTTAGAAACTTCATGGCCTTATACGGAGCTTTTGGTAGTCAATGGGCGGGGAAATGAATATTCTCAATCAGTTCCTGGAACCGGCGTTCCTTCTTGAGTGAATCCGGCACAAAAAGGTGCAATTTGCTGGTAAGCATGTCGGGGTCATGCTGGGAATATGCTCGGTTTAGCCATTCTATCGCTTCTTCCAATTCACCGATCCAGGCAAGGGATACCCCCATCAGGTAGGGACTCACGTGCACGCCCTTGCCAGGATAGCTTTTTAGTTCGCTCATTAGTTCTCGTGCCTTATCCAATGACCCTTCACTCGCATAGACATATACAAGATCCGCAAGTGCAAGCGGGAATCGTTTTGATATCTTACAAATCAATTCCAAGCATTCAATTGCTTCGGGGAATCTTTTCAGTGCGATGAGAGCGTTGCCCTTCACTCTATGAGAGAGATAGGAGCCCATATCAAGGTCGATTGCCAATCCTGCAACATGCAAGGACTGTTCATAATCACCGCAGGCATAATATACTGATGCAAGTATGCTGAAAGGAAAAACATTGAGCGGATCAAGGCGAATAGCCTCTTTACACATGGCTTCGGCAGCATTAAAATCTCCCTCCACCCAAGTTAGGTAGTACAAAGCGTACCAGCAACGGCCATGCACATAGGTAGGATTGTTCTCAAGGGCTTTGTCAAAATTCTTTTTCGACTCAATCCAATTCCATTCGAAGGCAGCATAATAGAAACCCAGCGAAGCATATGGCTCAAAAAGAGAACTATCTAATTGAAGGGCCCTATCTGCAGCGCGCTTGCCCTTTGGCATGACCTCGGTTCCTGGCTTAAGGCTATAGACCCCCAGAAGGAAACAGGCGTCTGCCGCTCCGGCATGAGCAAGGGCAAAATTAGGATCAAGAGCAATGGCCTGTTCAAATAATTCAAGGCTTTGCAAAATGGATATGCCACGCCGATTTAGGTAAAAGCGGCCCTTTAAGTATAATTCATACGCCTGTGCATCATGCGTATTGACTCTGGCTCCAACCTGTCGTTCATTGTCAAGGAGGGTGACTTTTAATTTCTCAGTAATGGCCAGTGCAATCTCATCCTGTATAGCAAAGATATTATCCAGGGTTTTTTCATATCGTTCAGACCAAATATGAAATCCATCTTCAACGTCAACTAGCTGTACAGTCAGTCGAATGGTATTTCCAAATTTTCTCAAACTCCCTTCCAGGACGGTACGAACGCACAATTTTTCTTTCACCTCTCTGAGGTCTACTTTCGCATCCTTAAATTGAAATGAAGAACTTCTCCCCGCAACCTTAAGATCTTTCAGATGCGAAAGCGAATTAATGATTTCCTCTGAAATGCCATCGCTAAAATAATCCTGGCTGGGATCATTGCTCATATTTACAAACGGAAGGACTGCAATGCTTTTTTCCGGCACCATTCTGGTTAATGATTTGACAGGCGCTTCCGTCTTTGCAGGGCGGCCGCTTAATCCGTTGGTGCGGGGTGCCTGACCCGCCAGGAGAACTTCATAGATGCGAATGGGCTGCCTAACATTCTTTAATATTTCTTCTTTGATAAAATGAAGTTCAATGCCCTTTTTATTAGCAACATTGAAATAGACGGATTCAGATACCCAAATACCTCCAATGGGAGCGAGGGTCTGGAGCCTGGATGCTATATTAACACCGTCACCAAAAACATCACCATCCTCAAACATAACCTCCCCCTGGTGAATGCCAATCCTGAGCTGTAAGTCCTGTACAAAAGCGGCGTCCTGTTGGATCTGGCAAGCACAGGTCACGGCATCAGTAATAGTGGGAAAACTTGACAGTACCCCGTCGCCAATTTCTTTGATCCACTGGCCTCCGTATCTTTCAATCAATGGTTTTTGTAATTGCCTGTTTCTGCGCAATAATTCAAAGGCTTTCTGCTCATCCTCCCCCATGAGTGCAGTATAACCAACAATATCAGAAAACATAATAGCAGCAAGCTGGCGCGATTGGGGCATAATTGTATGAATGGAACGTTAGAGCCTTGAACCAGTCTAAATGTACAAAAATTATCGAAAGACCAAGGCCCAAGTGAAATGACAGGTTTTTCGGCTATTGGGTTTGAGGTGGCCTTAAAAAACCTTGCTCGTTTGCCAATAAGTCCAGTTGAATCGGATGCGTTCAAAATCTGAATTAAGATAGGAAAATCAACTCTATCCGCGAATGTCGCTATCCGGTAGTACTTGCCTGGTATATAAAATATAGGTTCAAAATGATGTAAAACCCAAGCATGAAGGCTGCCGCTTTCCTGTCGAAGCGGGAGGATTCATTGGCCTTTCCTTTTTTAATCAGACGCAGCGCATAGGCATTGGCGATAATTACGCCGATAATAAAAAATAGCGTTAAACCATGCAGCATATCCACCAGGGTATAGGAAGTGGATTCCGGGAGCGCGGAATCGATAATATATTTATTACCGACTACAGCAAACAGTGACCCCACACTGAGCCCAAAACGCGAATCAATGCTGTCGGAATGAATAAAGAAGCATACAAATGCAATAATGAATGCCACATACATGCCAAGAAACATTTTCCAGAACAATCCCATGGCGTCCCGGCTGATGCCAATCCTTACCCTGTATGTACTGTATTCTGTATGGGGTTTTTCAAGGCTCGGGTCGCCAAATGCGGTTTCATAAGATTGCTTGCTGACTGTGATTGTAAAACTGTCGATCTTCCATCCATTGATGGTAAAACGAGGATCAAAGTGCTTTCCCAGCGTATCAGAAAAAAAAACCAGCGAGCGGGAATCGAATTGAGAATTCTCAAAACTGAGCCTAAGCCGCTGCCTGTCAAACGGGAAATTGCTGATCCTCCAGGAATCTTTCATCACGCATTGCAGTTTCATCAATACATAAATTTCCGGACCGGAACTGTCCACCGTTGAAAAGGATTTACTGAATGATTTGGCCTGTGGAATTTCCAGGTTCTGCAGAAAATCAAATTCCTTGTTCTTGTATTTTAGCCAAAGCCAGAGATTGATCGTGTATTCCTTTTGTTTGAAATCGATATCATGGATACTGGTGATATAGATTCCCGTTTTCACGGTGTCCACTGCCGCTTTCTGTGCTTGCCCGGATAGAATGAAAATATCAAGAATAAGGATGACGAAAACGATTCGGATCAGTTTTTTCATTAATTGCACATTTTATTTGCCAAAAGGGTCATGGTTTGCGCTCGCCTTTAAAGGTAGCCAAAAATTGAAAGTTGAATGCTCAATTGTGAAGGGCTGATGCTATTTTCATTCGAATTGGCTGTCAGGTAAATCTGTACGATATTGACCCTTTGTTGTTAATATTTTTATATTGCGGGCATCTTTTTGATATGCACAGAACTCTTTTTCAAAAGACACCCATGGTTGTCCGCAATTACGTGATACTATTATTCATTTGTGCTGCTTGCACAGATCATCCGGCTTCCCACGCGGATTCGGCAGATAAGGATAGCACCAATATCAATTCAATAAAAGGTATGCTAGTCAGATACTATGCCGACATGACCCGAAAGGACTGGAAAAAATACCGCGAATATTTTTGGGACAGTGCAACGATCGCCACAGTCTGGCAGAAACCGGGGGACAGTGCAGAAAAAGTAAACATCATCACCGTCGATGAATTCATCCGGCAAACTCAGAATGGACCGGACAGTAAACCCATTTTTGAAGAAACCATGACTTCCTCCAATATCAACATTGTGGGGGAACTAGCAGAAGTGTGGGCAGAATATAAGGCAAAGTTCGGGACAAAAGACAGCCTGATGGAATGGAAGGGAAAAGACCTGTTTTCACTTATGCGGCACCGTAATCAATGGAAAATAGTTTCCCTCAGTTTTGCGCGGGACTGAAACCTCTCTGGGCGCGACATGATTTATCTTCAATATAAATTGCAGAATGCAATAATAAGACACAATGCTGAAACTAATCCCAATTCATATTGACGAAGACAAAACCCTGGATCTCTATGCCAATCCTTTTTGCCAGTCTTTATTTGAATCCTATCCTGCCTATTACCATAAGACAGGGTATCACCCTCCATGGATCGGTTATTTTGTGGTTAGCAACAATGAAGTCGTGGGCGTAGGTGGATTTGTTGGAGAACCGGCAAATGGCCGCGTCGAAATCGCTTATGGCACAAGGAAAGATTGCGAAGGCCAGGGAATTGCATCGTTCACATGCGGCGCCCTTATTGCCATTAGCAAAGCAACAGATCCGACTGCCATTATCACAGCTAAAACTGCTCCCGAAACGAATGCCTCTGGTTCTGTCCTAAAAAAGAACGGATTTGAGTACTCCGGTGTCGTGCAGGATGAAGGAATTGGAGATGCCTGGGAATGGATATATAAGCAGGTGGAGTAAACCCTGACTAATCATGCAAAAAGCATTTGACTTTCGTATCCTGAATGCAACAACTTATTAATTCTGTGTGAGAGCGACCTATTCAATTAACTTGCATTTCATGGACAATGCCCAGACAGGAATTCGAATTCGAGGCTTATTTTTCATCCGGATATTTTTAGGAATTATATTCTTCATGCAGGGATTTGGGAAAATCTTTACATGGGGAGTACCGCGTGTATATGATATGTTTTTCCAGGAATTTGAAAACACATTTCTCCCCAAATGGTTAATCATTTCGACAGCGTATTTCACTTCATATGTAGAATGGATCGGCGGCTTTCTGCTGATCATCGGCTTATTTAGAAAATATGCCATGTATTTGCTTGCGCTGAATATATTAATCGTTTCATTTGGCCATGGATTAAAAGAACCTATCTGGGATCTGAGTCATGTAATGCCGAGAAGCATTTTGCTCCTTGCCTTGTTTCTCCTACCGGCAGAATGGGACAAATGGAATCTGGATTCTTTAATAAAAAAAAGAATTTCATGAACTATTTCAGGGACTCGTCATTCTCTGCTGTAACTTGTACCAGGGATAGGGCTTTTTGATTCGGGTGCAGCAAGGAAGTTTATGAACCAATCAGAAATGAGACAATTACCTGTTGCTGTGGGGATCATTGTATTAATGATTCTGCTCAATGCCTGCAATAAAACGCCGGTGACGAGGCAGCTTCCAGGAACTCCAGGCGGAACTGTTCCCCCGAATACCGTTCCGGCTACTAATGCAAATCAGGATCCATATATTGGATTGCGGGATGACGCCAATGATCCTTATATAAAGCCAGCTGCCGGAAAACAACTCACCATTAATGGCATATCAAATTACTATTCTCCATTATTAGGTATCTACACATATGATCAGCAGAATAACCTGCTTCAGGTTACGGAATTCGGAGCTCTTTTCAGAAATTTTGTTTTTACCTACGATGCGCAAGGCGAGAGGGAGCATAATCGATGGAAATATACTTATGGCCAGGGCGGTGTTATCAGCAAAATAGAAATTTCATCGCCCACAGCGACGCGGACATATGATGTTACACCAAATAACCTTGTTCAATATACTGAGACCCGGGATTCGGAATCTCTTGTTTATAAGTATGAGTATAATAGTTCAGGTGATCCATTCACAATTTCCTGCAATCATGTCTTCCGGGGTTTTGTCCACGAGTATGTTTATAACCTGACTTATACGGAAGAGTTATCAAATCTGAACAATGACCCTATGTTCCACTTTGGCAATCTGTCCTTTTGGTTCAATATTCCAATTGTCAGCAAACACTTGCTCAGCACCATGAGTTATTTAGACAATAGGAGTGCAAATGCTCCTTTTGACTGGATCAGCCTGGAAAATAATGTCACCAGAAATCTCATGTACCAATATGATTTTGATGCAAAACATCGTCCCATATCCATTGTCGCATATGATATGAATTTGAGTTCGAATCCGATTAGCCATTTTGAAATCAGCTACCCGTAGGTCCCTTTGACGCAGGATTGCAATAATTTAACATATCCCAAACTGCTTGAATTTTTTAATATCTTCCGGAATGAAAAAGATTCTTCTGTTCCTTTTCTTCCCCCTATATCTCCAGGCCCAGCCAATTCCTGATTCAATTAATCAAAAGATCGATAATGTGTTCAGGATGTATAATGCAAAAACACCGGGATGTGCCATAGCGGTCATAAAAAAAGGGGAATTGATTTTTCAGAAGGGGTATGGGATGGCTAACCTCGAGTACTCGATCCCAATTGGTCCTGCCACTGTATTTCATATCGCATCTGAATCCAAACAGTTTGTTGCATTTTGCATTCTACTATTGGAAAAGCAGGGAAAATTGAGTGTGGATGATGATATCCGTAAGTACCTGGATTTTGTTCCTGATTTTGGATATACCATCACGATTCGTCACCTGATCAACCATACGAGCGGACTTCGTGACCAGTGGCAGTTACTCGCCAATGCCGGCTGGCAATTGGATGATGTTATTACGCAGGAGCATGTAATCAAACTGGTATCTAAGCAAAAAGCGCTCAATTTTCCTCCCGGCTCAGAGTTCATGTATTGCAATACCGGGTATACATTGCTGGCAGAAATTGTAAAAAAAGTGAGTGGCCTTAGTTTGAGAGCATTCGCTGATAAGAATATATTCCAGCCTTTGGGCATGCAGCATTCGCAATTCAACGACGACTACCGGGAAATCATTCCAAATCGTGCATATTCTTATTTTCCCAATGGTCCCGGTTATCAGAATGCCGTTTTGAGTTATTCGATTGTAGGTGCCACGAGTTTGCTTACCACCGTGCTGGATGAAGTGAAATGGTTGAATAATTTTGAAACAGGGACTGTAGGAGGGAAGGATCTGGTGGAAAAAATGAAGCAGACAGGAAAATTGAATGATGGCAGAATATTGAATTATGCGTATGCGCTGACCATCAATAAATTTAAAGGCTGGGTGCAGGTTGGTCATGGAGGTGGTGATGCAGGATTTCGTACATACGCCTCCAGTTATCCGGAAAAAGGAATTGGCATTGTGATATTCAGCAACAGCAGCACGACAGACCCGGGTGGGCTCGTCAGACAAGTGGCTGGTATTCTCATTCCCGATAGCAAGGAAGAGCCTCCACCTGTTTCCACCCTGAGCTATGCGGACAGCAATTTATTCAAGCGCCTTCAGGGAAATTATTATTCTGAAAGGGGCAATCTGGGAGAATTTGTTTGGAAAGATGGAAAACTTCAAGAGCGCAATTTTGGATTTCCTTCGTCAAATAACATCAGGCTGGCGATCGATGGGACCAATCGGTATTCGCTGGGTGAAAATGGGCCTTATCTAATTCTCGATGAAAAAAACATGTCCGGCGATTCTGTGATGGAACTGAAAATAGAAAGCTCAGTCAATACGCTTTTTTTCAAACGCCAACCCAGGACCCCGCAATTGATCACAAATGAATTTGTCGGCAGGTATTATAGTGAGGAAACAGAAGCATTTTACACGATCATAGAAAAAGATGGAAAACTCTCACTCGAACACCGCAAGTTCTCTACAGTGTCTCTTAAATATATTGCGCCGGATCAGTTTACCTGCCCGAACTGGTGGATGGATCATATTCATTTTTTGAGAGATAGAAAGGGTAAGGTCATTGCATTCGAAGTGAATGCGGGAAGAATACAGCATTTGAGGTATGATAAGCTGCCAGATGGAAAAATGCATTGAGTCAATCTTATTTTGAGCGCAATGCAGTTAATAGTGGAATCCCAATTTCAGAAGATAATCAATCTCGTTCGCGCATCTCAGTGAAGGGATTTGCGAATGTCGATTTTGTCCGCCCTACCAGGCGACTCATATTTTAGAGAAAGATAAAATTTAGGCGACAGACCTTGATCTCACCTTACTGATTTTTTCTATGCCATCCGCTAGAGCTGCCAGGAGACTTAGGTCTGACATTCCCTGCTGCAGGTATTCCAATTCCCTCTTGCCTTCTTTGCGGAAAATGTAATAATAGTTGTTTGGATACTTATTTTTTATCCTCTCGTCTGTAACCTCCACCCTGTACTTCAATTGTCCCGGAGTGTCCATTTCCAAATACTCGGCTGAATAGTCCGTCCCGTCTGGGTTAAATGTGAATTTTACCACTTTATAAAGTTTTATATGAATAAAAACAGGCTGAAATACCAAATGTTGCATGGATTTTGAAATAGTGATCAGCGGTAAATATCAGGGCATTTTTCAGCCTGGCAGCGGGCGCAAGGTAGATCCAGGTTCCCTGGTTTATCTTAAGTTGCCGCCTGGCTGCGTTCAGAAATATCTCTTGCTGTATCAGTGTCTTATCCTGAAATAGGTTGACAAAGGCGAATTCCTCCTAAAGCCGAATTCGGGTTTTTACAGCAAGATTGTATATCTTCAACTACAAGAATTGTTTCGGTCTGTACAGGGCTGGCTCAAATCAAAATGTCGGTTCTCCACCACAGAAAGAATACAGGCCTTTTAGCACTTAATCATTGCTTTGCTTTAATTCCATGGATCTTTATCTCCTAACAATAAATAGAGTAGAATGAACAATAAACTTATGATAGGCTTGCCATTAATGGCTATTTTGGGACTTGCAGGAACAGTTCGTTCGCAATCAATGAAAATAGGCGAGTGGCTCATCCTGAGGCATGCTGCGTTAAAGAAAGATGTAACGCAGCAATCATTCCAGCAATATTTTAAGAACGAATTGGCCCCTTCATGGAATAAAAAGGGGACTAGCATATTTTTATTTGAGGCCGACCGGGGCGATCGAAAAGGGGAGTTGTTGCTCGTTTTCCCAACCAATCAAGAAGGCGAACGCGAAAAACTTCCAACCACTGGGCTTTCTGCATTTCTAACCAACCCAGATGCATATACAGAATATCGTCTGATCGGGGCGGAGAAATTCATTCCGCAACCCACGGCTGGAATTCTGGGGATCCATTATATCAAAGTGAAGAAGGACAGCATCGCCAGCTTCGAGAAATTCGTAATAGAAAAATTGAATCCTGCTGTGGGGCATTTATTGCCCGACCTGCAATTATTGTATTTCAAAGCTATTGCTGGGGATAAGGCCGGAACCTATCTTACTATTTTTGTATTAAGATCCACTGCTGCGAGAGATAAATACTGGCCTGCCGGAGCGCCCGAAACCGAAGCACTTAAAGAGGCATTCCGTCCTTTAAAGGGACTTGCCAAAGAGCTGGGTTCTTATCTCGTAGAAGATTCTTACCTGAAGCCTGAATCAGGCGGTGCTGCAGCTTATTTTGAAAGCCTTGAGTGGACCGATTTCGTCGAGACGGGTTCCTAATGTTTTCGTTTGCACTGCCCTGGGATGCCTGGACTGGAATTAAAATGCTATGGTCGAAGGGCTGATTTTTGGGTTGAAATGCTTGCTTTCTTTCATAACAATATAAACAATAAGTCATGAAAACATTTTGTTTGGCTGCTGTAATTGTAATTATAAGTATTCCTGTTTTTGGCCAGGGGGGCGGCAAGAATGCAAAAGTTCCTGAAGGATTTGTCTCCTTATTCGATGGAAAAACTTTGTCCAACTGGAAGATACCTACAGGCGACAATGGACATTGGAAAGTAATTAACGGGGTCATTGATTACGATGCCGAAAGTGAATCTAAGGAAGGCAGGGATCTTTGGTCAGAAAAATCCTACAAAGACTTTGTTTTGATTGTGGATTGGAGGATCAAGGAAACACCCTGGAAAAACCCGAATGTCCCCATCATTTTGCCAAGCGGTCTTCATAAACTGGATGCAAATGGTAATGAGATTAAAATGATAGTACCTGATTCTGATTCGGGTATTCTATTGCGGGGAACCGGGAAATGTCAGGCCAATATCTGGTGCTGGCCCATTGGTTCAGGAGAATGTTATGGGTACAGAATGGATACCACCATGGCTCCGGCGGTGCGACGCGGCGTAACGCCAAAATCAAATGCAGATAAGAACATCGGCGAATGGAATACATTTAAAATCACCATGAAGGCCAACCGGATGACTGTAGTGCTCAATGGCATTACCGTCATTGAAAATGCCTTGCTTCCGCAGATTCCGGAAAAAGGACCGATTGGATTGCAGCATCATGGTGAAAAAAAGAATGGTGAATGGATACAGCCACCCAGTTTGGTTCAATTTCGAAATATATACATTAAGGAAATTTGAAGAAGTGCAGGAGACGCTATACTCGTTGGAAGAATATTGAAATTTTGTGAGAGGAAGAACGAATGCCAAAAAGGCGATAAGTTATCTTCTCTTTTTTTTAATGTCGGAATATATTTTATTGAGCAGTCTTGAAAGTGAACTGTCTTCAAAAAATGTGCTTTCGTTGGTTTTTGAGTCAAATACCACGGCCTTAATAATAGCAGAATTATCGCTATGAAGGGTTATTTCTTTGTTTAGCAGGATTTGCTTTAAAAGTGTATTTGTTCTCATTGCAACAGAAACCTTTTATGTTTCATAAACATAAAATTATATATTGATTCTGCTTGGCCGTTGTTGGTGTTTGCGAAGCAACACCTACTACCTATCATAAAATTCAAAACCCCGCAAACAACTTGCGAGGCTTGTGCCCGGAACAGGAATCGAACCTGCACATTCTTGCGAATACCAGATTTTGAGTCTGGCGCGTCTACCAATTCCGCCATCCGGGCATATCATAATATTTTAAAGAACCTTCCTTAACTAAATCGGGGCTGCAATATTACAGAATTAGGTGTTTCTGTCCAAAATTCTGAAGGACCACGTTTGGGATCTATGGCAAATTCCGCTCGCGGTTACCCAGGGCATCAAGAATGCGATGGATATATTTCTTCTTATAATAGTAATCCTTCACACGCAAAAGTTCGGCTTCACTCGTTTTGCCTTCTTTGTAATTATGGATCAGGGGTTCAATTTCTTTTGTTATTCTTTGCATGAGTTCATTTGCTTTGCTGCGGGTCTTTTGCAATCCTGCCTCCTCATCCGCTTCCATCAACTCCTCATTGATCTCCATAACCTCCATCAGGAATGCGGGATCCAGCTGGTACTTCTCCTCTTCTTCCATGAGGCCTTTCATGAGCAGTACATAGCGAATGGTTTCATCCGGACTAAGAAAGATCTTATATGCCTTATTGACCATAGATGAATTTTCGAGTATGGCTGCCTGTTCGGACTCATTCTCCTGCGCGTGATAGTCGGGATGGAATTTTCTGCTGAGTTCATAATATTTCTTCTGAAGTCCTGCTGGGTCAACATAAAGCGAAATGGGCAATTCAAAAAGTTCGAAATAGTTCATAGTCTTTGAGGCCGTTATTTATCCTGGCTATTCATTGGCGTTTACCAGTGTCCGTAGGTAAGATCATCTACCCTGCCCGCCGGGATTGCAAAATTATAATAACTTGCCCACTAAATCCGGAATGAATGATCAGGATCGGCTTAATCAGGGAGGGAAAGATCCCATTCGATAATCGAGTGGCCCTTATCCCTTCGCAATGCAAGTGGCTGCAAAGGAATTTTCCTGATATCCGGATCCTGGTCCAGTCTTCCCCCCACCGCTGCTTTACAGACAAGGAATACCAGATGGCAGGTATTGAAGTGCGGGAGGACCTCTCAGATGCCGATATCCTATTTGGAATTAAGGAAGTGCCTGCCGAATCGCTGATTGCCGAAAAGACCTACCTGTTCTTCTCCCATACCAAAAAAAAACAAGCCTATAATCAGTCCATGTTCAGGACGATTCTGGATAAAAAAATTACCCTGATCGATTATGAATGCCTGGAACATGAAGACGGGCAGCGCATGCTTGGCTTCGGTTTTTTCGCAGGCGTGGTCGGCGCACACAATGGCATCATGGCATATGGAAACAGGACTGGGAAATTCAAGCTGGAGCGGGTCTATATCCAGCACAGCTTCCGCCAGCTAATCCATGGCTATTTTGGTCTCAAATTGCCCAAAATTAAAGTAGCCATCACAGGGAGTGGGCGTGTCGCGCACGGCTTGCTTGAAGTCATGAATCTCATGGGTCTGATAGAAGTAGAACCTGATGAATATCTCGAAAGATCATTTGAATATCCGGTATTTACCCAGCTGAAAGGATCGGACCTCTTCGCACATAAACAAACGCGGACCTATAACCGAATGGAATTCCATAACCACCCACAGGATTATGCCTGCCTCTTTAAGCCCTATACCCGTGTAACCGATATTCTCATGAATGGGATCTATTGGGAGAGAACCATGCCCCGCTTATTTGAGTGGGAGGATTTGGCAGAAAAGGACTTCAGGATTCAAACCATTGCAGATATCACGGATGATAAAGACGGATCCATTCCCTGTAACCTGGGAGATCATCCGATGGAAGATCCGGTATATGGAGTGGACAAGATAAGCAGACTAAAAACCGCACCATACCTCCCAGGCTCCATAGACATGATGGCCGTAGGCAACCTGCCCAATGAATTGCCAAGAGATGCCTCCCGTTATTTTGGAGAGCAATTGATCAAACATGTGCTGGAAGAATTAGTGAATGGAAATTCGAGAATGATTGAACGTGCCACGATGGTCAGACAGGGAACGCTGGCAGAGCCTTATGCCTACCTGCATGATTACGCAGGTAAATGAAGTCCTGCTTCACAGATGAAGATAGTAGTCTTTCATGAGCGCAGTAAACGATTCTGTATACTGGTCATTTGCATCCTTAATAATTAATTCTCCTGACATCACGGATTCTTTTTTGATCCTGGAGAAATGTAGCAGGGCACGGAAATGATTATGACCAGGCGTCTGACGGATCAATAGTTTTTCACTAATAAAAAAATTTTTGCTGTAGCACAATTCAATCAGCCAATCCATGCGGTGATAGGGGACAAGCAGGCCGAATGATCCCTGGCTTTCCAGGTTTTCGTCAATGATCCTGACCAATTCGGCAAGGGTCAGCGTGCTGTCATGTTTTGCCTGATTTTTTGCCAATGAAGGAGACGGCAGGTCATTTTCAAAGAAAGGCGGGTTGCTGATTATAAAATCATACTTTTTAGAAAAAGAAAAATTCCTTGCGTCGCCCGGTAATGCCATCAGATTGTTTTTCCAATTGCTTGATTCAAGATTTTCTCGGAGTTGCAGGAACGCTGGATGATCCAGTTCGATCCCGTCTATTTTCAAATTATTTTTCTGGGCCAACATCAACATGAGCAAACCTGTTCCAGTCCCAACGTCAAGAGCCGATTTCGAATTTCCCAATCTTGATGCAAACCAGGCACCCAGGATGCAGGCGTCGGTGGATACTTTCATAGCGCATTGATCCTGGTGGATGGTAAATTGTCTAAACCTGAAATATGAATTGGCCATAAACCTTCCGTCTGATAAAAATTCAAAAATTCACTTCTGGCCTCACCAGTCAGCACGGGCACTCGCGTCTGTTTCCAAAGGAGAAAAATTTCCAGCAAGGAATTTGTAATGGGCTGTGATGGCAATCATAGCAGCATTGTCTGTGCAATATTCGAATTTCGGAATAAATGTATTCCAGTGCATTTCCTTGCCTAGCGCTTCAAATGACACACGCAGGCCACTATTGGCAGATACGCCGCCTGCGATACAAAGATCTCGGATTCCGGTCATCGTGGCAGCCTTCCGGAATTTGTTGAGCAGTATGGAAACAATTCGATGCTGAATGGAGGCGCAAATATCAGCCATATTTTCTTCGATGAATTGCTGATTCTTTGCTGTCCGCTCCTGCAAAAAATAAAGTATGGATGTTTTCAGGCCGCTGAAACTGAAATCAAGTCCGGGGATCTGGGGCTCGGGAAAACGGAATTTCGAAGAATCTCCCTTGGCTGCGAATTGATCGATGAGTGGACCGCCGGGATAAGGAAGATTCAGCAATTTGGCTGACTTATCGAAGGCTTCTCCTGCAGCATCATCCATTGTTTCGCCAATCACTTTCATTTTTAGCGGTGATTCGCATTGTACGATCTGTGTATGTCCCCCACTCACTGTGAGACATAAAAAAGGGAATGCAGGTTTCGGATCTGCGATCAGATTAGCCAGGACATGGGCCTGCATGTGGTGAACAGCAATCAATGGAATATTGAGCGACAAAGCCAGTGACTTCGCAAATTGTGCACCAACGAGGAGAGAGCCAATGAGTCCGGGAGAACGTGTAAACGCTACTGCATTCAGATCAGTCAACTTACAATCGGCCCTGGACAATGCTGCGTGTACTACCGGCACAATATTTTGAATATGGGCCCTGCTCGCCAGTTCAGGGACGACGCCGCCGTATTGTTCATGGATCTTTTGGCTGGCTATGATATTGGACAATATCTTCCCATCACGGCTAACTGCAGCCGAAGTTTCATCACAGGAAGACTCTATGGCCAAAATACAAATGCTCATCAGATTGACTTATTGTGCAAATCTGGTGCTTACCAATCGGCATGCAGGCGAAAATAATGGAAATATCAATTGGAGCGGATCGCGACCACTGGATCCATTTTTGCGGCAATAAATGCCGGAATGATCCCGGCCAGGATGCCCACAGTCAGGCAGATACCCACTGCAAGCGCAATGATATCGCCCGGAATAAAAACTTTAAAGGGGAACATAGCTGAAATAATGGTGGTCAATATGAATACGGCAATCATACCAATCAAACCGCCGATGATGCATAGAAATGCTGATTCCAGGAGAAACTCTGCCATGATCGTTCCTCTCTTTGCACCTATGGCTTTTTTCAATCCGATTTGGCTGGTCCTTTCTCTCACCGTGACGAACATGATATTGGCCACGCCGAACATGCCCACAATGAGCGATAAGGCAGCAATGGCCCAGCCGCCCAAATTGATATTCTTGAAAATGTCATCCATAAACTTGCTGAAGGACTCGATATCGTTTAGTGCATAGTCGTCTTCCTGGCTAGGGCTCAGCTTATGAATGGAGCGCATAGCACCGGTTAATTCCTCTTTTAATGCAGGGATACTTACATCGCTTCGTCCCTGGACAATGATTTGTGGTCTTGCCTGCTTCTCTTTGATCATTTGTTTCATAAATGACCAGGACATAATGATTGAATTGTCATAGTCCCACATATTCATCATGCTCTGTCCCTGGTGTGCGATTACTCCGATAATAATGGCCGGTTTATTGTTTTTAAGTCTAACGATCTGCCCTAGGGCTTTTTCAGGATTGACAAACATTTTTTCTGCGACAGAATATCCTACAACAATGGAGTTGGAGGCATGATCAAAGTCGGATTGTTGAAGGTATCTACCCAAGCCGATATCAAAATGTTCAATATTTGAAAAATCTTCTGTAATCCCATAATAATTGATGCCGCTAAGTACATCATTTCCAAATTCAACCACCGAATTGTCCTGGAGCAGGTAGGATGCATTGGCCACGATTGGAACCCTGAGCTTTACTTGCTGCATGTCTTCATATTTTGCATCGGGGCGCTTTATATATTTCCACCATGGATAGTTGTCATCGTCTTTCCATTCAAATTTTTCTATAAAAATTGTTTTCGTACCCAGGGAGCTCAGGCTTTCCTGCACGGCATGCTTCATACTGTTGATGGTCGCCAGCACACTGATAATACAAAATATCCCAAAAGTAATGCCCAGCAGGGACAGAAAGGTTCTCAGCTTATTGGATCTGAATTCCTGCAGTGCCATCTTGAGGCTGGTCAGTAAGATATTTAAGACGCGGACCATAATCGAAATTAATCAATAACACTGATTTATTCCATAATTTATGCCGGAAGGTCTGGTTTTTCCTTGAACGGCTGGGGAAGCCGTTTTCCATGTAATTTTAACGCCATTGAACAGGAGTTTTAGACCTTGTTCAGGGCGCCCAACCGTGTCAAAACTAAAATAAACATAATATGCATCAGATAGAAAATGGAGAAGTCCTTGTCCGTATAGTAGAAAAAGGAGCGGAGCTTCAATCCATTTTTGGAAAATTCAACCAACTGGAATATTTATGGAATGGAGATCCTGCCTGGTGGGCCAAGCGTTCCCCCGTGCTCTTTCCTATCATCGGTACGCTTAGGCATGATAGTTATATTTATAAAGGAAATAACTATACAATGGGCCGGCATGGATTTGCCAGGGAAATGAATTTTGCAGTTCAAAATAAACAGCAGGAAAGTATTCAATTCGTCCTAAAAGACAATGACTTTACGTGGACTGTATACCCCTTCTCTTTTGAATTCACGATCACTTATTCACTGGAGGGGAGAAATCTGAAAGTTGGATATAAGGTTTTAAATCCTGGTCAGGGCAAAATGTATTTTTCTGTGGGCGGTCATCCTGCATTCAGGCTGCCACTGGTGCAAAACACAAAATATGAAGATTACCGGCTTGAGTTTAATGAAGAAGAAACAAAGCCACGCTGGCCAATTTCCAAGGAGGGTCTGATAGAAAAAACGTCTGTTCCGCTCCTGGTGCAGACAGATGTCCTTGCACTCTCCAAGGAATTGTTTGCCAAAGATGCATTGGTGCTCAAATTCCCCACATCGTCTGCGGTATCGCTCAGGTCGGATAAAACTTTGCATGGACTTGACTTCTATTTTGATGGATTTCCCTATCTGGGCCTTTGGGCTGCCCCCAATGCCGATTTCCTTTGCATAGAGCCCTGGTGCGGCATCGCAGATCCCGTCGACTCCGATCAGCAATTGACACATAAGGAAGGGATCATTTCCCTGGCACCTGGAGAAGAATTCGAGAGGAGTTGGGCGGTGAGTCTTTTCTAGGGTTGGTAGTTGGGCGTTGGTCGGTCAAGAAAAGTTGGCAGTTGACAGTTGACAGATGCCAGATGAAGATCTATCATTTTTCGAGTTAGCAGTTGAGAACGATATTTCTCACTGCTAACTTGAAAACTAAGATCTTCTTGGCCTGTCAAATATACCTGCCAACTGTCAACTCTCCTTAGAACTCAAACGCCTTAATCGTATCGTCTCTTAGAATATGGTGTACCAATTTGCGGTGTTTTTTTTCTGATCCTCTTACAATCCACTCCCCGGTAAAGATTTGGTCAGTTTTCATTTGGCGGCTTCGCTTGTAGCTGAGCTTATGTTCTTTGAAAAGGGTTTCAAAATGTTGCATGACACCTTCTTTGTAATCGGAAACAATCCGGTAATTACGAATCTGGTGAGTTTGATCGATCAGTTGCTCCACCTGGCCGTATATCAGGAGCATCAATAGGATCAGCGCACTCCCGAAAATAGATATCCATTCGTATCCGGCACCAATGCCCATGCCGAGGGCAGCAGTCACCCAGATCATGGCAGCAGTCGTTATTCCGTTTACTCCGATATCGCCTTTGAAAATGACGCCAGCTCCAACGAATCCAATGCCTGTGATGATATTAGACGCAATCCGGTCTTTATTGTCCGGTCCGCCAATGGCAATCGAAAAGATAGTAAAGAGCGTTGCTCCAAGGCATATCAAAGTGAGTGTGCGAAATCCTGCTGATTTGCTTCTGTATTCCCTTTCCGCCCCTATGAGGCCTCCAATGAAGACGGATAAAACCAATTTCCATATGATATCTGAAGACAGGTCCATGAGATTTTTTACAAATGTAAAACAAAGATCATCTGCGCCGGGAATCAGAAAGATCTATTTAAGTCTTCTCTTCTTGATCATTCCACCCCTGGTGTCTTTGATGCTCTGCATCACAACGAAGGCATTTGGATCAATTGTATCCAGTTCTGTACGCAGCCTGGAAATCTCCAGCCTGGTTATGACCGTAAAAATGATATTAATGTCTGACGCATGCCCACGTTTCCCAAAGCCATGTATGCCCTTGTACACCGTAATGCCACGACCGATCTTTTCTGTGATCATGGCACTGATCTCTTCCGATTTTGGGGAGATGATGGTGACCCCGGTGTATTCTTCAATTCCTTCAATCAGAAAATCCATTGTCCTGGAAGCAGAAAGATATGTCAGCACAGAATACAGCGCAGTTTCAACTGAAAGGAGATAGGCTGCTACAGAAAATATGAAAATATTGATGACAAGTACAATATCCCCGACAGAGGCACTGGTCTTTCGGCTCATAAAGATGGCCAGCACTTCGGTTCCATCCAGGACACCACCTCCGCGAACGGCAAGTCCAATGCCAGCTCCCAGGAAAAAACCACCGAAAACGGCAATGAGCAATTTGTCTGTTGTGATTACGGGATAAGGGATGAATGTTACGCATAGTGCCAGGCCAACAATGGCCAAAATTGTTCTTATGCTAAACCATTTTCCGATCTGGCGATAACCTAAAATGACAAATGGTATATTGACGAGCACAAGCAAAACAGCCAGCGGCCATTTTGTCAATTCGGAGCCAAGGAGAGAGATGCCTGTTGCGCCGCCATCAATGAATTTGTTTGGAAGCAAGAATCCCTCCAATCCAAATCCGGCGCTTAGTATGCCTGCGAGAATGAACAAAATATCCTTGAATGCGCGAAGGGAGAGGATGCGGAATCTGTAAATATTTTTGGCCCTGCGGTATCGTGATTTTTCATCTTCCGGCGATTGGCCCAGCACTTTCTCAACGATGATATCCTGCAATGTTTCCGGCATGGCCGGAATTTAACGATTTCTCGCTTAATGGCAGAGGGGGAAACGTTAATATTCCTTTTATCCTGTAAGTTTTTTATCCTCCGTCCCGGCCTTACCTTGCAGCCAAATTATTTGATGCATGTTGAAGATTTGGTCATGTCTAATGGGAATTATCACAATGGTTGTTTTTTCTATGGTTGGTTGCAAGCAACCGGAAGCGCCTGAATATTTGGGTCTCCAGAATATCCAGATCGCAAAAGCCGATGCGCAGCAATCCATTTTGTCAGCAGACGTGAAATTCTTCAATCCGAACGCATATCCAATGCAACTGAAAAAAGCGGAAATGGATGTCTACATCAATGATAAGCTGGCAAATCATTATCTGATGGATTCCACTATTTATATACCTGCCAAAGACAGTTTTTGGGTTCCTGTAACAATACAACTGGATCTCAAGAATATACTGGGCAATGCCGTACAATCCCTTTTGAATGACCAAATCAAAATTAAATTGGAGGGTCATGCGCGGATCAAAAAAGGCGGGTTTGGATTCAGGGTGCCGGTCCATTATGAAGAAACGGAAAAATTAAGCAGTCTGATGAAGGGAATCATTAATTAAAGTCCGCCTGGCTGCAGCCGAAAGTGCAAGTTTTGTCTGGTTTGGTTAGTAAGAAAATGCCACCAAAATAATCAAGTGCCGATGACCGTGATGATCCAAATGGTTGAAAATAGTGAAACCCATAACATCACGTTATTTGTCTTAATCTCTGCAATAGTTGGTTTAGCTGGATTCATTGGCGCAGCGGCCTTCATCAGTATAACTCATCGTCAAAAGAAAAAGAACAAATCAAAAAGACAGCATCGGGATGATGGTCATCCGGAAAATTTAATATGAGATTTTTTCGGGCTTTCTCTGAATGCTCTTGTTGAGAAATAAATCGTAAATTTGCGCCCAATTTTGAATGTACCAGACTTTCAAAGTTCTTTGTTTTTGTACTGGTGAAAGTGGAAAGGAATGAAATACAATAATGAAATAAGCAAGCGCAGAACATTTGCCATCATATCTCACCCGGATGCAGGTAAGACAACCCTTACCGAAAAATTCCTTTTGTTTGGTGGCGCCATTCAAACGGCAGGTGCTGTCAAGAGTAATAAGATCAAGAAATATGCGACGAGTGACTTCATGGAAATTGAACGGCAACGTGGTATTTCGGTCGCTACTTCTGTAATGAGTTTTCAATACCGGGATATGCTGATCAATCTGCTGGACACGCCCGGCCACAAAGATTTTGCGGAAGACACTTTCCGCACATTGACCGCTGTGGACAGTGTGATCCTCGTCATCGACAGTGTGAACGGAGTGGAAGCGCAAACACGGCGCTTAATGGAAGTGTGCAGGATGAGAAATACGCCCGTCATTGTCTTTATCAATAAAATGGACCGCGATGGGAAGAACCGCTTTGATTTGCTGGAAGAAATTGAAAAAGAACTCAGCCTGCCACTTCACCCAATGACCTGGCCGATCAATAGCGGCAAGGATTTTAAAGGCGTCTATAATTTCGATGCAAAAAACCTGCTGCTTATTTGCAGCCCATACCAAGGCTTCAGGCGAAGACCTGGTGGAGATCGATAACCTGAACGACCATATCCTGGATGAAAAGCTGGGGGAAAAGGATGCAGCGATCCTCAGGGAAGATGTGGAACTGGTAGATGGAGTGCATGGAGTATTGAATGTAAGGGACTATCTCGATGGCGAAGGTTGCACCCGTTTTTTTTGGAAGTGCCATCAACAATTTTGGCGTAAGGGAGATGCTGGATACATTCATCCGGATTGCTCCCCCTCCGCAGTGCCGGCCCACCAGCATGGGGGAGGTCTGCCCGGATGAAGACAAGCTCAGTGGTTTTATTTTTAAAATCCACGCCAACCTGGATCCAAAGCACCGCGACCGCATTGCGTTCATGCGTGTTTGCAGCGGTAAGTTTGAGCGCAATAAATATTTTCATCATGTTCGGTTAGACAAAGAGGTTAGATTCAGCAACCCATATTCTTTTCTTGCCAGGGACAAGGATGTGATCCAGGAAGCTTTTCCGGGCGATGTGGTCGGCCTTTTCGATACCGGAAACTTCAAGATCGGGGATACGCTGACGGAAGGAGCTGATTTTTATTTTACAGGCATCCCGTCTTTTTCTCCGGAAATATTTAAGGAAGTCGTGAACAAGGATCCTATGAAGACCAAACAATTGGAAAAAGGACTGCTACAGCTGACCGATGAAGGGGTCGCGCAATTGTTCACGCAGTTTGGAGGGAATAGAAAGATCATTGGTTGTGTAGGTGAACTTCAATTTGAGGTAATACAGTATCGTCTACTCCACGAGTATGGGGCCTCAGTTCAGTTTAATACTCTTTCATTTTATAAAGCCTGCTGGATAACAAGTTCGGATCCCCGGAAATTAGATGAGTTTACCCGCTTCAAGCAGGCAAATATCGCTTTGGATAAGGACGGTCACCTGGTTTACCTGGCACAAAGCGAATGGTTCCTAAACACTGAAAGAACCAATAATCCGGAAATCGAATTTCACTTTAGTTCAGAAATTCATAAATAATAAATAAGTGCATGATTGAAACGGAGAGATTGCAGATCTTTCCGCTGAGCCTGGATGAATTGACTATTTATTTACAGGCAGACGGGAAACTGGAATTGCTTTATGGTTTGCCAGATACAGGAAGAGTCGTGGCACAGGATGTGCGTGTCATGGTGGAGGAGTTCACCATCCCAAGAATAAGAACGGCCGGGGAACAGAATTATCTTTTCATTACATTCTGGATCGTCGTGGAGAAAGAAACCGGCTGGATTGTGGCAGAATTGGGCTTTAAGGGTGAACCCAATGAATCTGGCTATATCGAAATCGGCTATGGAACCATGCCTTCCCAGCGAAAAAAAGGATTTATGACCGAGGCCGTAGCCGCCATGGTGGAATGGGCAAAGCAACAGCCTGGCATCAGGGGAGTGCTAGCGGAAACAGAAAGGGAGAATATCGCGTCCATTCGAGTCGTGGAAAAAAACCATTTTCGCCAATTCGGGAAGAAGGGAGCACTGTTGATGTGGAAAATAGCTTTTCCTTAGAAAATCAAAAAATTCCACAAAGAATCACTTCATCGGGGTCCCGATATAATTGTGCGGAGTGATGCGTTTCAATTCTTTTTTTACTATGGCAGGAATTTTCAGGCCATCAATAAATGAATGAATGGATTTCTTTGTAATTCCCTCATTGCCCCGGGTCAATTCCTTCAATGCCTCGTATGGCTTGGGATAGTCTTCCCTTCTTAATATCGTTTGAATGGCTTCGGCCACTACAGCCCAGTTATTTTCAAGGTCCTGACTGAGCTTGGCTTCATTGAGGACCAGTTTGGACAGCCCTTTTTCAAGTGATCTCATGGCAAGGATCGTATGTGCAAACGGAACGCCGATATTTCTGATCACTGTTGAATCCGTCAGGTCTCTTTGCATCCGGGATACTGGCAATTTTGAGGAAAGAAATTCAAACATGGCATTCGCGATGCCCAGATTGCCTTCTGCATTTTCAAAATCGATCGGATTCACTTTGTGTGGCATGGCCGATGAACCCACTTCCCCTTTCTTCAATTTTTGTTTGAAATATTCCATAGAAACATAAGACCAGATATCGCGGCTAAAATCAATCAGGATATTATTGATCCGCTTCATGGCATCGAAATGTGCAGCCAGGTTATCGTAATGTTCGATTTGTGTAGTGAAATGCTGTCTCTGCAAACCCAATACAGACTCCACAAATTCATTGGCCAGCTTTGGCCAGTCTTTCTTTGGATAGGCAGCGAAATGCGCATTAAAATTTCCCGTAGCGCCGCCGAATTTGGCGCTGAAGGGAATCTGAATGAATTGCTCGACCTGGTTCTCGATCCGTTCCACAAAGACCATGAATTCTTTGCCCAATGTTGTCGGACTGGCTGGTTGTCCATGCGTACGGGCAAGCATCGGGGTGTTGATCCATTGTTTCGCCAGCAATTCAAGCTGCCGTTTCATGTTCAGGATAAAAGGCATGTATTCGCACTCGATGGCAAGCTTCCAAAGCAATGGGATGGCCGTATTGTTGATGTCCTGCGAAGTGAGACCGAAATGGATCCATTCCTTGCAATCATCAGCATTGGCTTCTTCCAGTTTTGATTTTAGAAAGTATTCAACGGCTTTTACGTCGTGATTTGTAATCTTCTCCGTTTGTTTAATCACTACCGCATCTTCAAGGCTGAATTGGTCAACGACTTGCTGCATGTATTTCTTGGCTGATGCAGGGAGGGTAAAGAAATTCTTCCTGGCGAGAAACAGAAAATACTGTACTTCTACGATTACGCGGTATTTGATCAACGCATATTCAGAAAAATAATCATCCAGGGGCTGAAGCTGATGACGGTAACGTCCATCTATGGGAGAAACTGCCGTGAGCGCATTCAGTTCCATTTGAGCGGTTTGATGATAAACAGTTTTGTATTATTCAACTTCTGAGTCTTACTTTTGCAGCCAAAATTAAGATAAAGGTCTTGGAAAGAAAAATACGGGTGGGTGCTGTCAGCTATTTGAATACGAAGCCACTTCTATATGGGATCGAAAAGCACCCATTTATTGATACGATTCACCTCAGCATTGATTATCCATCAAGAATTGCGGACATGCTCATTAGTGGCAAAATAGATATAGGATTGGCCCCTGTTTCCATTATTCCTGAGTTAGCAGAATATCACCTCAATACGAATTATTGTATCGGATCCGACGGCCCCGTCGCTTCCGTTTGCATTTTCAGCGAAGTTCCATTGAATGATATTGACCGGGTATTGCTGGATTATCAGAGCAGGACCTCTGTAGAACTTACAAAGATTCTGGTAAGGGAACATTGGAAGATCAATCCTGAACTGGTGGATGGAGGAGAAGATTTCCGGGATCATATCCATGGCAGGACTGCGGGCGTCGTCATAGGAGATGCCGCATTGGAGCAAAGGAAGATTTCAACATTTGCTTATGATCTTGGGGAAGCGTGGAAAATGCTTACAGAATTGCCCTTTGTCTTTGCTGCCTGGATCAGCAACAAAAAAATGGAACCTGGGTTTGTAGAGAAATTCAATCAGGCAAACGGGGAGGGGCTTGATCATCTCCCATTGGTGCTAGAACATTTGCCGGTCGATCTGATCGACCTGCACGAATATTATTCAAAGAACATCAGCTACAAATTTGATGCGCGGAAGAAGAAAGGCCTGGATTTGTTCTTAAAAAAATTAAGTTCGTCCTGAGCTTCAAAACAAGAAATTCACGCATTGACCCGTATGCACGGCGACCCTTTTGAGTCCAAAATCTTCTGCAAAAAGAATATAGCGCTTGAGCATTGCAGATATGGGGTTTTATTTTTTACAATAAGGAAATAGGTTGAAATAATTAAAAATGTGCCGGGTTTCCAGCTTTCCCTTGGTAGAAGCCTTGATCTCTGAGTTCTTGATGCTGGTCAACGCTCGTTAAGTATTTACATCTACAATCTTGAGCTTCAGAATCAGGGACACTTACCATAATAAACATTTCCTCTGAATTCAGGTAATATATGCATCACAATCTCGTTTCTTTGGTTATATATTTACTCGTCAGTGATTTCGTTCATCAGAGAATTCTTACTCTTAAAAATTCACCCTTTAAAAAATTGACAATTAGCTATGACTAGAATTTTCAGAATTACCCTAAGCGCCATTTCATTTTGTATGCTCGTGCAAACCGGTTTAACTTCCTGCACAAAGACAAATACAGTCACAAAAACCGTAACGGATACGGTAACTGTAGTTCAAAAAGACACTGTGGTGATAAAGGATACTGCTATGACTGCGGCCATCTTAACTGCCAATTCATGGAAACCCCAGGAAATCAGAGGACTTTTGGCCAATAACTACGGGTACTACCTTAGAGGGGGAGCCAGCAATTCTGTGAATCTTGATAATGAGTATATGACGTTTAATGCCAATGGTACCGGCTTTTATGTTGACAACACCGGAACTCAGTACACGATAACATGGAACTTTACGGATGCGACTAATAAGAAAATCATTTGGACTTGGAATTTGCCTACTCCTGTAATCGTGACCTGGGAAAACATTCGTTACAAAAACGGGGCTATTTCATACACTGAATATTATACTCAGTTCGGGCAGAATGAACTGACTGCGGGCACGAGAATGCCTAAATGATAATCTGAAAGCCAAGATGTTTATGTGCCGGTTTAGCAATTAAACCGGTTTTTTTATTCAACAGATATCATTCTATGAGTCGATAGTGTATTTCGAGTTTAATAGGAATAGTTGGCAGTCAGAATCTTTTGTCGAGAAAGCATCTGAATGACGCCAACGAAACAAGCGTTGGCCCTACGTGTAACGAATGCTAAATATGATCTCTACCTTAAAGTTTTAATAATCCTTCCCATTTGCTTTAATTTGCCGCTTGGATTTTGTTCAGGTCCCTGTCCATACAATTAATCATCAGCTATTGAAAAAGCTAATACGTAAAGCCCTACAAACATTTGGGTATGATATTGTCAAATACAAACCTCCTTTTATCCGAGGCAAACTGGATCGGGCAAGTGTACTGACAGAATTCAAATGGTTGCAGGATTATCGGTTTGGATCAATCATTGACATAGGGGCCAATGAAGGCCAGTTTTCTGATAAGATGCGTATCCTCTTTCCTGACGCAAGAGTGTATGCCTTTGAACCACTGCCTCACGCATATGAGGCGCTGCAAAATAATTTTAAAAATGATTCCCGATTCCTGGCGATCAATACTGGTCTTGGTGCATCAGCATGTGAGTTGGATTTTTGGGAGAATGATTATTCACCCTCATCCTCTTTCTTAAGCCTTGCTGATTCACATAAAGTCAATTTCAAGGATGCTTTTGAATCGAAAAAAATAAAAGTCAGGATTGTTCCTTTGGATGATGCATTAGCAAACAAGCCCATTGACCCGCCGATCCTGGTTAAAATTGATGTGCAGGGATATGAAGACCAGGTCATCCAGGGTGGAAAAAAGGTTTTGCAAATGGCTTCAGTTATCATTTGCGAAGTTTCATTTGTTGAATTATATAAAGGACAGCCATTATTTAGCAAAATCACCCAATTATTTAACGAATGGGGATTTGAATACGCAGGCAATATTGAACAAATCTGTTCGCCTGACACGAACCAGATACTGCAAGCGGATGGTATATTCATTAAGCAATCTTGAACATGTCTTCATCCCATCCCTTTATAACAGTGATCACCCCAACCTATAATGCCGGAATGCTTATTGGTAAATGCATGGAAAGTGTTGCAAGGCAGACTTACCGGCATGTGGAACATATCATAATGGACGGAGGGTCCACTGATGATACACTGAGGCAGGTTCAAAATTTTAAATTGAAAAATGCCAATCTCAGACTGATCACTGAAAAGGACGGCGGCGTATATGATGCAATGAACAAGGCCATAGCCATTGCCAGAAATGGGTGGCTCTATTTCTTAGGATCCGATGATACACTCTTTGATGAGAAGGTATTGGAGAAAATGGCAATTCATTTGGCAGACGATAAAAACCGAATAGTGTATGGAAACGTTTATTTTGAAAATCTTAGAAGGATTTATGACTATGCATTTGGTATAGAAAAATTATTGAAGCGTAATATTTGTCATCAGGCAGTGTTCTACCACAGTTCCGTATTTGACGAAATGGGACTTTATGACCTTAAATATCCAACGCAGGCTGATTATGATTTCAATTTGAAATGTTGGATAAGCGGATCCATAAAACCCAAATATGTTCCTGAGATCGTGGCTAATTATGCTGAAGGTGGCTTAAGTTCAAAAGGGCAGGATGCACAATTCGTGCAGGATTTTCCGGAGAAAACAGTTGCACTTGTATTCGCAGGACAATGGACTATTTTTCAGAAAATAGATCTCACGGCTAAGATTATTCGAAAAATTATTCAGCGGAAGCAATATGGAATAGGACTGGCAATAAAACTCATCTTTCAAAGAGAATTCCTCTTCCTTCGTTTATGTTCATTTTTGTGGATGTTCATAACTTTGCCATTCTATTTAATAAAAAGATTAATTTGATTCTATGGGGTATATCAATTTTTCAATGCCAAGGGAAATCGTGCTCAAATTCAAGGAAAATGGAGGCATCAGGAATTTTGTGGAAACAGGCACTTTCAGAGGAAATACCAGTTTCTGGGCGGCAAAGCATTTTGAAAAGGTATATACCATTGAAATCGATCCGGAAATAAGCCGCACTACGGCTTCGGTGAAGGATTGTCCGAAAAACATTGAATTCCTGATCGGAAATAGCAAGGACATTTTGCCTGAAATTACGAAGACGCTGGAAGGTCCTACCATCTTCTGGCTTGATGGTCATTGGTGCAACGTTACCTCTTATGGAAAGGACATGGAATGCCCGCTGATGGATGAATTGAAAGCCCTTGAAAATCTTCATGATGCTGTTATCCTTATTGATGATGCAAGAGCTTTCCTTGGACCAATGCCTCCGCCTCATGATCCAGGTCAATGGCCCAGGATCGATGAAATTATCATTCTTTTAAAAAAACAATACCCATCCAACCTTGTAACCATTGCAGACGATGTGATTTACTGTCTTCCGCCATCGCAAATTGCCATTTTTGAAAAAGACTGGATTGACCAGTTCGAAAGACGATTTGGAAATGACCAGGTGACTAAAGACCAGGGGATTTTTGATAAGCTTTTGAAAAAGTTTAAAGGGTGAGCAAATCTAGTATTCACAGCAATGCCCATCCGATGGCCGTGTTCACTGTAGAGCGAATGGCATCTAAAGCCGCATTGATAGCAGCTTCCACAGCAAGCAAACCCAGTCCTTCTTCCGTTAGTAAAACAGTCTTTATTGAATTCTTTTGAATATCCAATTGAAGAAGCGCCTGTTCTTTGGTAATTCGATGTTTCTTCTTCATCAATTTGATGTCTTCGATATTCCTGGCGAATTTGCCGAATTCAGACCTCGCCAGATCCCTGACCCTTGGCCATTTGTCTTCCAGGCTTTTTTTCACTGCCCGGAGCATTTTTTCCAGCAAATCGTTTGCATCAATGGTTGGCATATTTTCTTAGTTCGATTTCTTTCTCTTGAGTGCATTTTGTAAAACAATCATCGCGCCGAATTCAGATTCAAAGGCTTTCCTGATCGGTTCCAATTCATCCTTGCTCTTAAATCCTATCCTGTGATATTTTTCAAGGTTATCAAGATTGGCCTGCAATAAAATGACCTGCTCAAGCACAAGATTATATTTGGGAATTGACTGGCACCTTATTTTCAGGCTTTCGATCTCCCCGGCCAGTTCCTCATAGGTCCCGGCAAAACGCGTGTATTCATTCTTCTCCGGTTCTTTATGATCAATATTCCTCTCCAATTTAACAATCAGGGTCATGACCTCATTTTGAATCTTCTGGATGCTTTGATCCGTTACCTGGTCGTATGCGCCCACCAGCATCACCTGGCAACCTGCAATCAGGAATGGGAGGGCCAGGCGGGGCAAAATGTTTTTGAGTTGGAGAAGCCTCATGGAAGATCTTAGCAGATTTTTAAGGCATTGAAAGTTAACCAAAAATGTGTTAAGTATGCCTGCGCTGGCGCATTCCAGTCCAAAAGCTGCCAATTTTTCACTTTTTTTCTCATGGCATAATGATTGACATATATCAGCCATATAAATAACACTAACCTTAAAATAAGTCAAAATGGGTAAAATTATAGGTATCGACCTGGGCACGACGAATAGTTGTGTTTCTGTAATGGAAGGCAGTGAGCCGGTGGTGATTGCAAATGATGAGGGAAGGCGCACGACACCTTCCGTAGTGGCGTTTCTGAAAAATGGAGAACGCAAGGTAGGAGATCCTGCCAAGCGCCAGGCCATTACCAATCCTGTCAATACCATTATGTCAGTTAAGCGTTTCATGGGCCGTCGCTACGACGAAGTAACGAATGAGATCAGCCACTGGAGCTATAAAGTAGTTAAGGGTGACAATAATACTTGCCGTATTGACATTGACGGTCGTCAGTATACGCCACAGGAAATTAGTGCGATGATTCTTCAAAAAATGAAGAAAACAGCAGAAGATTATCTTGGACAGGAAGTTTCTGAAGCCGTGATTACCGTGCCTGCTTATTTCAATGATGCGCAGCGACAGGCGACCAAAGAAGCAGGCGAGATTGCGGGTTTGAATGTACGGAGGATTGTGAACGAGCCTACTGCCGCTGCCCTGGCATATGGATTGGATAAGCAGGGAAAGGACGAAAAAATTGCAGTTTTTGATCTTGGTGGAGGAACTTTTGATATTTCTGTGCTGGAACTTGGAGATGGTGTTTTTGAAGTGAAATCTACAAATGGAGATACTCACCTCGGAGGTGATGATTTTGACAAACTGATTATGGACTGGCTGGCAGAAGAATTTAAGAAGGATGAAAATATTGATTTGCGCAAGGACCCGATGGCCCTTCAACGTCTGAAGGAAGCTTCTGAAAAAGCAAAAATAGAATTGTCTTCTTCCAGCGAAACGGAGATCAATCTCCCATATATCACAGCAGTAGACGGCGTGCCAAAACACCTGGTAAAAAAACTTACCCGTGCAAAGTTTGAGCAGCTCTCTGATACGCTGTTTGAAAGGTGCTTAAAGCCCTGTGAACTGGCATTGAAAGATGCCGGATTGAATCCATCTCAAATTGATGAAGTCATTCTGGTAGGAGGTAGCACACGTATTCCCAAAGTGCAGGAAATTGTTGAAAAATTCTTCGGAAAGAAACCCAATAAGGGCGTGAATCCGGATGAAGTTGTTGCCATTGGGGCAGCCATTCAGGGTGCTGTGCTTACAGGAGAAGTAAAAGATGTATTGCTCCTCGATGTAACACCGCTCAGCCTTGGTATTGAAACAATGGGCGGAGTGATGACCCGTCTGATCGAAAGCAATACGACGATTCCCACAAAGAAATCTGAAACTTTCTCAACTGCCAGTGACAATCAGCCCGGTGTGCAGATACATGTATTGCAGGGTGAAAGACCGATGGCGAACCAGAACAAGAGCCTCGGTATGTTTAACCTGGATGGTATTCCACCTGCACCACGCGGTGTTCCGCAGATTGAAGTCATATTCGATATTGATGCCAATGGCATCTTGCATGTAACGGCCAAGGATAAAGGCACCGGCAAAGAACAAAAAATTAGAATTGAAGCCGGCAGTGGACTTAGCAAAGAAGAAGTTGAAAAAATGAAGGCAGAAGCAAAAGCCAATGAAGCTACGGATAAGGCTGCCCGTGAGAAAGTGGACAAGGTCAATGAAGCCGATAGCCTGATCTTCTCTTCAGAAAAGCAGTTGAAAGAATATGGCGACAAGATCCCTGCGGATAAGAAAGCGCCTATCGAAGCGGCCCTGGGCAAATTGAAGGAAGCGCATAAAACGCAGGACCTCTCCGCCATTGATACAGCCAAGGCGGAACTGAACCAGGCCTGGACCGCGGCCAGTGAAGAGCTGTACAAGGCTACGCAGGCAGGCGCTGCCGGCGGCCAGCAGTCAGGGGCCGGCCCCGAACCAAATGGCGGAGGACAACAAACCCATTCAACCGGGGGAGGATCCGAAAACGTGACCGATGCCGAATTTGAAGAAGTGAAGTAATCAGACTGAATTATAATTGAAGAATAGTCAAGGGCCCCGGTTAGTCGGGGCCTTTGATTTGCAGATGCCTGTTATCAAAAGCTGGAAAACCACCCCTAAAGGGAGGATTCTCAATGTAATATAAGTTATTGATAATCAGTAAAGATCTTCTTAAAAAGGGATTTATTTCTGTACAAAAGCTTGTTTAATGTGTAAAAAGTACATATCTTTGTGTCTCGAATTTGAGCTCTTAAATAAACTGCAATTGGGCGATTTGATATAACCATTCTTCACTAACGATTCTTAGGTTTTTCCCCCTTTCAGGCTCAGAAAATTTTTAAAAACAAAACAAAGGATACATTATGAAACATGATGTCATGCCATCTATTGTGAAGATGGAAGCCGAATCGTTGAAACATTTAGTAAAAGAAGTAAAAGGAACAGTAGCAAAGGGTTTAAAGAAGCAAAAGGCTGAGAAAAATTCTATCAAAGTGGTTGATATGTGGAATATCCACAGGAAAAAAAGAGCCACTCATAGCCTGCTGAGAACCTGGGCTGTTTAAACTGTCGATTTCTTCTCCTGGCCCTTGTATTGACGAGTAAAGACTTTTCTAAGAAAGGTCCGGGATATAAATACTAAAATGTTCAATAACTTAAGTCCGCAGAAATTCTGTCGGACTTTTTTTTATGCCTTAAATCGAACCCAAAGATTTAGAGATGACAGATACTTGGCCATTGATACATTCTTGATAGGAATCATGTAATAGTTTACTGAAATATGCGTTGGGTAAGAGATAAAGTAGGACATGATGCTGAGTGTAAGGGTTTTCTTATATCTAATCGATTGAAAAGCATAATACAGCCAGTACAGATAACTTTGGAATTGAAGATAAAGACTATAACGATTTAAAAATCAACTATAAAATCAAATTTCTTTGTGTTTTCTTCATTGTTATCGTAATTTTAGGGCTTACTTGATCAAAATACAAATCTTCCAATATTCTTGAAATGAAAGCCCCAGCCTTTTCAAAATCTTTTTGGGTCATCCTGATATTCATCTGCCAGCAGGGGTTTTCACAATCTATTTCCGGGATTGTCAATTCTTACTATCAGGTCACAGCCATCAACATCCCATCAAATACAGCGACTCTAAATACAGTGGCAGGGCTCTCTGTTGGAACCAAGGTGCTCATTATCCAAATGAAGGGAGCGAATATTAACACGGCAAATGCGGCTACATACGGCGATATCAGTGCGCTCAACAATGCCGGCAATTATGAATTCAATTATATCTGCAGCATTTCCGGGAATGATGTTGTGCTTCAATATCAGCTGATCAATTCCTATACTCCCGCAAATCAGGTTCAATTGGTATCCATTCCGGTTTATTCTGCTGTAACTGTTGCCGGGCCACTGACAGGCAGCCCATGGGATCCGGCAACCGGAACAGGTGGCGTTGTGGCCGTTGAAGCCACTGCTTCCATTACACTAAATAGCTCAATTGATGTCAGCGGACAGGGATATGTTGGAGCTGCCCTGCAGAACTATCCTGTTCCCCCTTATGATTGCAGTTGGGCTTTCAATATCACGGATTATTCTTTATCTATTCCACCTTCCGACCAATACCACACTGGCGGAATGAAAGGAGAAGGGGTCACTGACTACATTGTGAACCAGCAATACGGGAGAGGAAAATTAGCGAATGGCGGAGGTGGTGGAAACAACAACAATACAGGGGGAGGTGGAGGCGGGAACTATGGTGCAGGTGGAAAAGGAGGAAACAGAACCAACGAAAGTTTTTTTAGTTGCCATGGCACAAATGCGGGAGTAGGCGGTTTGGGCTTGTCCCCATATGGATATTCGCCGGCTCAAAATAGAATATTTCTTGGTGGTGGAGGTGGGGGTGGTCATGAAAATAATGGGGTGGGGATGCCGGGAGGAAATGGAGGGGGAATCGTGATCCTGACCGCTCCGGTGATTACCGGTGCCGGGAATTCAATATTGGCCAATGGGCTTTCTCCACAAAATCCGGCCTGCGTCAATCCAGCGGAAGCAGAAGGCGATGGAGGTGGTGGGGGCGGAGCAGGCGGAACGATCATTCTCAATGCAGCCACAGTGAGTGGAAGCATCATTGCCCAGGCAGACGGTGCCGCAGGAACAAATGCGAGCAATAATGTAGGTGATTGTACCGGACCCGGTGGAGGGGGTGGAGGTGGCGTGATTTGGGTGTCGGGGGGTTCATTTCCCGGAGCAATTACCGGTTCAGTAAATGGTGGCGCAAATGGAGTTGTTAGTGCTGGGTCCGGAATTGTTGCTTGCCGTGGATCAGCAAATGGCGCAGTTTCCGGCACCAGCGGTAATATGCAAACCGCATTTGTTCCACCGATGGGCAGCTCCAGCGTGTGCACCATCCTGCCTATAAGTGACCTGAAATATTTTGCCGGCAAATTGATTTCAGATGGAGCGGAACTTTCCTGGGGTCTTTTCCAGAACCAGGATATCTCCGGATATGTTCTTGAATTTTCTGTGGACCAGGTCAGTTATACCGCAATAAAAACCTTTGGAAACCTTGGAGAGCAGGAAATGCACTATGATGACAAAAGAAAATTAGATGGCACCACATATTACCGGCTTAAACTTATCTTCATGGATGGATCTGGCGCATACTCGCCGGTGGTTCCGTTGACAAGGGCCGACCAGTCCATATTACAGCTTCTTTCCTTACAGCCCAATCCCGTCATGGACCAGTTGAATCTCGCTTTTTATTCCCGGAAAATGACTAATGCATATGTGACTGTATATGATACCTATGGTCAGCGGATTTTTTCTATGAGGCAGGATATCGGTCTCGGCTATTCGAATATCAGGATTCCGGTCACACAGCTCGCAGCAGGAGCATATATGATGATCATTGAAGGGAAGGGAATCCACGTATCAAAAACCTTTCTGAAAAGACAATAAAGAAATTACATAATATTAAGCGCCTTTGCAAACCAGGTGCAGGTGAACGGCAGTACAAGGATGCAAACTCCGCCAATGACCTGATAAAGGCCGACAAAAGCAACGACAGAAATGAGAAAAAGAAGCCAATATAAACCGGTGGATTTTTTGTTGCTCTCCATGTAGAAATATTTGCAACGAAAATAATATAATTGATTCAATCGGCCAAGGCTGAATTGTCCGCGGCACTCATTTTCCTTATTTCTGAAATTTCGAAGATCCTTGTACCTGCAACAGGATGTTCAATAGCGAATAGAAGCGTACGCAACATCTGAGAAAGGCTCACCAGCCTAAGCGCCCTGGCCTTCTGCGCAGTAGCAGGAAAGAGTTCCAGTATCTTGAAAATAGGATAGAACAAAAGAGGCCAATAGTGGCCTGGTCCAACAACATACCAGGGTCGTATGAACGTAGCCGAAAGTCCGGAGGATGCAATGTAGGCTTCTCCTTCAGCCCGGCAGGCCTGGTAATCTTTCATGATTTTGGTCGGCGTTTGCGCGACACTTACGTACACAAAATGAGCAGCCCCTGCTTTCTTTGCTGCGATAGCAGATGCTTTGGCGGACACCAAATCGATGGTCCTGAATAATTCCTTTTTTTTAGGGCCCGGATGCGACACACCCAGCAATTGCACAAAAATGGAGCCCTGCGGTATTCTCGAAACGAAGCTATCTGGCAAAAATGGATCTGCGACGACTGCATGTGCACCGGCGGGTAATTTGGATTCAGAACCTTTTCTAACAAGCGCCAATACATCTGAATTTTTTTTCAGGAGAATATTTATTAACCTGGTCCCGATATACCCGGTTCCCCCGCTGATAAAGATAGTAGGCATAGTTTTGTATCTTTCCCGGAATTAGTAAAAGAGAGGATTGATTCCTGATTCCTTTTAAAGCTTTTTTTCTGATGGCAGATATTAAATTAGCATTTATTTTCATGAACCCTCAGGACAAGGATTAAATTATTTCTGATCAATGAAAATCCAGTTTTATTTAAGATTTCATACTGAAGTTGGACAAGATCTGTATCTCACAGGAAATATCCCCGCATTGGGTAATGGCGACCGCTCAAAAGCAGTGAAGCTGGAATTTATCAATAATGAATTTTGGCATGGACTCCTTGAGATGGAAGCAGGCGACGCCCGCCAAATCCAATATAGCTATTTGTTGAAATACGATGACGGAACAGTGATCGCTGAATGGGGGAGGGACAGGATTATTGATATGGAGAAAGATGCAATGGATGAAATCCAGGTGATAGATACCTGGAATCATGCAGGAGAATTTGAAAATGCATTTTTCTCTGCACCATTTCAGAAGACGCTGCTGAAGCATCATCGGACAGCGTCGAAAGTCAAACAGCCCAAATCATATACGCATATTTTCAAAGTGAAAGCTCCGCTATTGAAAAAAGACGAGGCTTTATGTCTTTGCGGAAGTGGCAAGGGATTGAAAGACTGGGATCATTCATCGCCCGTGATGATGAGCCAGGAAGGGAATTGGTGGACGGCCAGAGTTAAATTGCCAAAGGAGAGCCTGCCGGTGAGCTATAAATATGCTGTGTATGACACCAGGCATGATAAATTTCTGCAGTACGAAGGAGGGGAGAACAGGATATTGTACGGAGACGCCTTGAAGAGAAAGATTACTATGCTACATGACGGCTTTGCGAGAATTCCGAATACCACATGGAAGGGGGCGGGCGTTGCCATTCCAGTGTTCAGTCTGCGAAGCAAAAAATCCTTTGGTGTTGGAGAATTTACCGACCTGAAACCTCTTGTGGATTGGGCGAAGAAAATTAACCTCAAACTCATTCAGATCCTGCCGGTCAATGACACTTCGGCTACCCATGGCTGGTTGGATTCATATCCGTATGCCGCGATTTCTGCCTTTGCCCTGCACCCTATGTACCTGAATCTTGAAGAAATGGCCGGGAAAAAACATGCCGACCTCTTCAAGTCATACCGCAAAAAGCAAAAGGAATTTAATCTGCTGCCGGACCTCGATTACGAAGCAGTTATGAATCTCAAATTGTCATTTATCGGGGAACTCTACGCGCTGCAGAAAGATGATTGGCAGGACGATGAAGGATACCTGCATTTTTTTGAGCTCAATAGACATTGGCTGGTTCCATATTCAGCATTCTGCTGTTTGCGTGATCGCTACGGAAGTTGCGATTTTTCGAAATGGAAATTGAATAGCAAATACAATAAGGAAGCCATTGAGAAATTTTCAGCCAAAGGCACAAAACACTATGATTCGATTGCGATCCAATATTTTACACAATTTCATTTGCATCGTCAGCTCAGGGATGCCGCGGATTATGCGCATAAGCATGACATCGTGATCAAGGGAGACATTCCCATCGGGATTTACCGGCACAGTTGTGATGCCTGGGTTGAACCGGAACTCTACCATATGGATATGCAGGCAGGTGCCCCACCAGATGATTTTGCAATCAAGGGTCAGAACTGGGGTTTTCCAACTTATAATTGGGAGCAAATGGCGAAGGATGGATTTGCATGGTGGAAAAAGCGCTTCGAACAAATGAGCAATTATTTTGATGCTTTCCGCATTGATCATATCCTGGGATTTTTCAGAATCTGGAGTATACCCATGCATGCAGTGGAAGGAATCATGGGACATTTCGATCCCATCCTGCCTGTTCATGTAGATGAATTTCGCGACCGGAATATCTGGTTTGATCATGCACGTTACACGAAGCCATTCATTAATGATGCGGTGCTTTGGCAGTTTTTTGGGGAAGAATGGCAGTTCGTAAAAGAACAGTTCCTGGACGACCATAAGGATGGAAATTACTCCTTGAAAAAGGGTTATCAGACCCAGCGCGAGGTTGAATATTATTTTACAACGCTGGAAAAAAATGAATACAATGATCGACTCTGTGAAGGGTTAATGAGCCTGGTGGCAAACCGGATTCTTTTGGAAGTGCCCGGATCGGGAGGACGGCAGTTCCATTTCAGGATCTCCATGGAGAATACGCCTTCCTTCAGGTACCTGGAATGGAATACACAGCAGCAGTTGAAATCATTATATGTGGATTTTTTTTACAAACGCCAGGATCATTTTTGGAAAGAAGAAGCCATGTGGAAACTGCCACCCTTGAAAGAGTCCACGAATATGCTCATCTGCGGCGAGGACCTCGGCATGGTGCCTGAATGTGTTCCGGATGTCATGAAGCAACTGGGCATTTTGAGCCTTGAAATCCAGCGGATGCCGAAGGACCCGAAAAGGGAATTCTTCCATCCTGCAGATGCACCATATCTTTCTGTCATCACTCCTTCCACCCATGATATGAGCACCATCCGCGGGTGGTGGGAAGAAGACCGGGAGAAGACGCAGCGCTTTTTTAACCGTGAATTGGGCCAGTGGGGCGACGCACCCTGGTTTTGTGAGCCCTGGATCAATAAAGCCATCGTGATTCAACACCTGTATTCACCAGCGATGTGGAGCATCTTCCAGTTGCAGGACCTGCTTGGAATGAGCGAATCGATTCGAAGGGAAAATCCCCATGACGAACGAATCAATATTCCTGCCAATCCGAAAAATTATTGGAAATACCGGATGCACATGACGCTTGAAGAACTTATACATGAAAAAGATTTTAATGATGAATTCAAAGGATATATTCATTCCAGTGGCAGGGACAATCATTGATTGATTGATGGGACCACTGCCATGCACTTGTTACCGAAAAGATGAAACTCAATCATTATTCATTTGAGCTGCCTTTCAAATATCCTTTTACCATTTCCAAAGGAACGAAGACGGTTCAGCCCACTTTTATTGTGTCTCTGGAGATGATGGGTTTGATCGGTTATGGAGAAGCTCCTGACATTTCCTATTATCATATTCCCATCAGCAAGATGAAGGAAGACCTGGAATCAAAGAGGGCCTTCGTAGAAAAATTTGCTTTTACAGAACCCGCTCGCTACTGGCATTACTTGCACCATCTTTTCCCCAATAATTCATTCCTTGTTTGCGCATTAGATATCGCAGCATGGGATTTGTATGGAAAAATGAAACGCAAGCCATTATATGAACTCTGGGGATTTGATCCTGGAGCTACTATTGCAACGGATTATACCATTGGAATAGATAGTATTGAAAAAATGGTTCTTAAGATAAAGGAAAACCCCTGGCCCATTTATAAAATCAAATTGGGCGTTCCGGAGGATATGGAAATCCTGGAATCGTTGAGAAAGCATACGGATGCGATTTTCAGGGTAGATGTCAATGCCGGATGGAATCTTGAGCAGGCATTGATAAGAATTCCCCTATTGAAACAATTGGGTGTTGAAATGGTAGAACAGCCTTTGGCGAAAGAGGATTGGGCAGGTATGAAAGTTCTTTTCGAAAAATCTCCGCTTCCTTTGGTAGCCGACGAATCCTGTGTGCATGAAAATGACCTTGAGAAATGTGTCGGTCATTTTCATGGGATCAATATTAAATTGACAAAATGCGGAGGCATCACGCCGGCCAGGAGAATGATAGCACGGGCAAAAGAGCTTAAGATGAAGCTGATGGTGGGCAGTATGAATGAAAGCACTGTAGGAAGTGCGGCGATTGCGCATCTCTCGCCTATGCTGGATTGGATGGACATGGACGGACCCTTGCTGCTTTCAAAGGATATTGCAAGCGGAATTCACTTCGAAGATGGAAAGCCCCTGCTGTCAAAATCGCCCGGCCTTGGCATTGAGTGGCATGGCCGGCCTGAAGGGATTCTTTCTTAATTTTGTGGAATCAAATATTCGTTCATCATGTCTGAAGATTTAGTGCTTGCAACAGGCACAAAAAAGACCAAATACGAAACCCTGCTTCCACAGGTGCTTGCATTGGTGGAAGGAGAAGAGGACATCATCGCCAAATTGGCCAATATAGCGGCCGCGCTGAAAGAACAGTTTGGCTGGCTCTGGGTTGGATTTTATCTGGTGAAGGGAGATGAATTGGTAGTCGGTCCATTCCAGGGGCCGGTTGCGTGTACTCGTATACGTAAGGGGAGGGGGGTATGCGGTGCCTGCTGGCAAAAAGAAGAGACCATCATCGTACCCGATGTGGAAGCATTTCCTGGTCATATTGCCTGCAGCAGTCTTTCAAGATCAGAAATCGTGGTTCCGTTTTGGAAGGATGGAAAACTGATCGGTGTCCTGGACGCTGACAGTGAAGCGCTTGATCATTTTGACGAGGAAGATAAGTATTTCCTTGAAAAAATGCTGAAATCCACTTTCTAGTTATAACTGACATGTATATTCGAGAATGTCTTCGCCGGCTTCTTCAATAAATGGTGGTCATGACAAAACAACCAGCGCCATAGTTTTTTTCAGATGCGACGAATTCCAATGTTTTCCAATTGTTAAGAAGAAACCTATAGTATACATTGGCGTTAGCAAGATAAAATGGATCGCCAAAAATAATCTGCGAAAAATAGATTTATATCAAATAAATCGCGAAATTTGTCCCCCAGGCCTTTATGGGATAAACCCTGGCTTATCTTACCAAAAAATTATTTTATGAAAAAAATTGCGATTTATCTGCTTACGTTCTTTGCTATGAATGGCGCGTTGAATGCACAGGGCATTTCTATCACTGGTTATGGAGGATATGTTTTTGGCGACAAAGTTAACTTTGGGAATGCCGATGCAAATATTAAAGCAAGCGGGGTATGGGGAGTATCTATTGAAGGAATGAACCCATACGGTAACGCGCTCGAACTGGTATATCACTATCAGAGTACAGAAGTCCCTGTAACTACATATCCCGGAGGCAATGTTATAAACAACGGTAAATCTTCAGCGGTGCTTTCTTATGTTCTCCTGAATTTTGAACGCTATGTTCATGTGGGTGAGAAGGTTATGCCCTATGGCGGACTCGGGCTTGGCGTCTTAATCACTTCGCCTCAGCAGGGCAGCGGGTATTCTTATTTTGCATGGGATCTCAAAGCGGGCGCAAAGATCAAGACCAATGGAAAACTGGGTTTTAAAATTCAGGCTCTATTGCTTTCTTCAACAGCAGCCACTGGAACTGCCTGGTATAACGGTTATATTTACAGTACCTATTCCACACTTTGGCAATTCGGTCTTGAAGGGGGCATAACCTTTGATTTTGGTGGTAAATAATTGATATTTGTTTCTGACAACTGGGGAATGGCAGGATTGGGAAAATCCAAAATTGCTGTTTCCCATTTTTTTTGACTAAAAGGCTTCTGCAAAATTGATGTAGAAAGCCTGGATGCCTTTGCTTCCGAAGCCCATATCGAATCTCATATTCGTGTCGTTCTTTGAATCTACCCTGATTCTAAGACCCGTTCCATAAGTAATATGAAATTGATTCAGCATCAGGTTTGAATAGTTGTTCTGTACCTGGCCGCAACCTACCCAGGCCACTGCTCCAAATATATTCCAAATAGGCAAACGGTATTCGACCTGGCCGTTGAGCAAGACGTTATCCCGCAATGCGCCCTGATAATAACCTCTCATCTGATTGTCTCCACCCAATTGGGCAAATTCCATGAAAGGCACATTGCCGTCTGCAATGGTCGTAGCTACCTGCATGGCGAGCACATGCTTGAGCTTGGGCCAGGGAGTAATAAAATGTCTTGCATCTATAATGTATTTGGTGAATGTGTATGCACTCCCCAGCCAGTTGCCATAAAAGAGGCTTGTGCCGATAATATATGTGCCGTGGCGCGTATTATACCGGTTGTCCCTGCTGTCATATGCAATCGCCAGGCCTGCACCATTGCACCATCCGGCAGCCAGGCCAAGGGCATTGTTTTTCTCCACAAAGCTTCCGCTGTCGGGCGTTACAGAGAAATAATGGTTGAAATCAACACCGATCCCGACATAAAAATTCTTTGCGACCTGATCGAGGCCCGTAGCTACAATTTTTATCCTGTCATACTCAACCTGTGTGAGGCTGTCCCTCGACAAAGAATTGCTAAAACCTGCAATATAATCCGGCTGTTTCTTATAATTTACGTAGCTGATGACTACATATTTATTCTCATGAAACACCAGTTCAGTTGAAACCGATGCATTGATCCTGCCCTTGGTGGAAACGGTAAACACTTCCGATAATTTCGAAGGTTTGCTGATGGTATCTTCTTTGGAAAGATGGATCAGGTTGAACTTTGCCAACCCGAAAATATTTCCGGCATCCGTAGAGTATGAATATATCGGAACAGGGATGATCTTGAAAAGCTTTTCAGCCTTTACATTGAATCTGTCGAAACCCGTAGAATCATGCTTTTTGACGTGTGCAGTGTCTTTCTTGGATTCGGGAGCGTTCTGTGCCCGCAGGTTTATGGAAAAAAAAAGAAAGGCAGGCAGGGCGATGCAGGCAGAAATTAATCCTGGTTTGGAAAGGTTTAAAGAAAAGCGCATGCCTGGTCAATTTAGGATTTTGAAAATAGGGAAATTTTCTGGTCTATCGTGGGCTTGATCCGCTATTTCTTTTTGCCTTTGACCAAAAATCCTTCTTTGATCATTTTTGACTGTACGGAATTGATGACACTGGTGAACAATTCGTCTCCACTGGAAGGATTGATCGTTGCCGTTGTGCCGGTCCAAACCAGTCTGTCTCTTGGAAGGGAGAAATACCGTTACTTCAACATAAAAAGTTTTATCGGTAGTATAATATCCCGGATCGTAATAACCGCCCCAGGCAACACCATAATATCCCCTCCATGATCCATAGTAGGCCGGATAGGTTCCCGAAACATAACGGGAATCCTGTCCACCTTAAGAATGCGCATGATCACCACACCATTGTAGCCCTCATCCTTCAGTTTTTGCATGTAGTAGCTATCATTTTCATTTAACGCCTTGGTACGCCAAAAAGAAGGTAGGATTGTATGGCCTTTCCCGGGTTGAGTGCAGCCATCTTGTCTTCTGTCATTCTTCTTACAGATTCATTTTTCAAAAGCGCTGCAACGACAAATTTGTGCAGCGTATCTGTGTTAATGGATACGGCTGAATCGCGCCAACTGTTTACAATGCGTGTGCTTGGGCCGCAGGATATTTGGGAAAAGAAGAAAATGAATAGCAGAATGGAAGCCAGCTCTTGTCTTTTCATAAAAAGGTCTTTGAATCTCTTTAAAGATAATTGATTTTTAAACAATGCGGATGAATGGCAGAGGAGGAACTACTTTCCGAAAATATAACCGATGGTAAAATTAAAACCATAGTCATTGGTGGATAATGCTCCCGCGGGAGGCTTGTTGTCGTAGGTATAATAAACAGTCAGCCCGATTGTAAAATCCTTGAATATCTCCACGCTTACATAAAGGTTGTCATCCATGCGGATTCGTCCCCAATCAGATAGGCCCGGGTAAAATGCAGCCAAAGCTTCGATACTCAATTTCGGAGTGTTATAATAAAACCGCTTGTACCCGACCATCGCAACGCCATCCAGGTTGGTCGTATAAGTGGCAGACTGGATGGATTGCTCCATGTTGGTGGAGAGGCCGGCAGACAAAAGCAACCGGTTATGGTTGTCAGAAATCGGAGTGAGCGCTCCGACTCCGGTTAATAATATACGGTTATTTAAGCCAAGCTCAGTATTTTGTTGCCAGCCCAGGTAGGCTCCAATAAACCATTTGTTTTTCAGGTCTTTTAAGACGGAGAATGTTACGTCTTGTTTTTTGGTTACTGCAGTGTCTGATTGCTGACTGGTTACCACGGAATTTATCGTGATGCTGAAATCCCAAATTGGAATCTTGTAATGAACATCAGTGTTCAGATTGAACTGCAATACTCCGCTTGATTTGGAGTAGTTAAACCCAAGGTTAAAATCCCCCCTCAGCCTGCGAAGAATCTTATCCTTAATTGGCATTAGTTCTATAATATCATTTACAGTAGCATGATATGTAACATAAAAAGTCGAATCCACCCGGGTAGTAACAATCGTTCCCCATCGGAGTGTAACTTCAAATACCTTGTTCGACTTAAAACCCAGCACTTCTTCCCATTTTACATTAATCGTTCCTGGGCCATCCATTTTGTATGACAGCATGGCCAGCCGCATACTCAGTATCTCGCCTGTAATGACATCGCCATTTTTCAAATATACTTTATCTGTCTTCTGGCCGAAAGCAGAAATGCCCAGTAGTTAGAATGAAAAAAATAGGAAGGCTTGTTTTTATTGCAGTTTCCATTCATGTCAGCTGAAGTGCATAAGGGTCTCATGCAATAGCAAGTTAGTTATAATGATTAAATGTTTGCTCCGGGTTTCGGCAAGAAAGAATTAATGGCGATTGTTAAGAAGGCTGTTTCATGGAAAAAACTTAATGAATTCATGTAAATTCGGGGATTGATCACTTAAATTTTATTTTATGGAAGAAAATCAATCGGCTCCAAAGAAGAGCCCGGCTTTTTGCAACAGGCTGAAGAAAAATTGCAGGAGCTAAAAGAAAAAGGCATTCATCTTGCTGATTTGGCCAAAGAAAAGGGACAGGGTGTTTTGGATGATCTGAATTCAGGAAAACTTAAAGAAGAGGCTGAGGCAAAACTCAAGGAACTAAAAGACAAAGGCATTCATCTCTCCGATGAAGTCAAACAAAAGGCAGAAGAATTATGGGAAGATGCAAAGTCCGGTAAATTGAAGGAAGAAGCCAAGCAGAAACTCGAAGAGTTGAAGGGGAAGCCAATGAATTGTGGAGCAAGATCAAAGGCAAGGACAAGCCTTCTGAAGATGCTTGACGCCAAGGCCCCGCGAGGGCCTTTTTTTATTTGTGAGACTTGTTTTTTGCAAACGAAGTGCAGCAAAAAACTTAGTCGAACAATCCCGCCGCAGGCGGAAGGTATGATACCCGCGACTGCTCGGAATTTGAATTCAGGGCTTGCCCCAGAGGTCTCATACCTGTGATTTTCCATTCATTATTAATTTTACCTTAGCGGACCCAATCCCGGCATATGCTGCTAAAACAGAACCTGAGTTTATACAGGGTGTTGAAGATGACCTGGCGGATCGATATTTTAATGATCGGTCTGTGTTTCGCCGCTTATTTTATCGACACAAGATTGTTAAAGGAGATTCATATTCTACCAGCCATACCCACGCTGATTGGAACAGCCATGGCATTCTTTGTGGCCTTTAACAATAACCAGGCCTATAGCAGGTGGTGGGAAGCCAGGATCATTTGGGGGGGAATTGTGAATGACTCCCGGTCATGGTCAAGGGATCTGCGGGCTTATGGCGGAGATTCCATTTTTGCAAAAAGAATGATTCGCAGGCATATTGGATTCCTGTACGCATTGAAATCACAGTTAAGAAGGGTGGAAGATACAGAATTTGAAAAATTCCTGGAACCTGGGGATGAGCAAACCATTATGCGGTTCAAGAATTTACCCAATGCCATCCTTCATCTGCAATGCGAAGACCTTCAGAAATTGTCATTGGAACAAAAGATCGATGGATTCAGGTTCCTTGCACTGAACGAAATAATCAGGAATTTTTGTGATGGGATGGGGAAATCTGAAAGGATTAGCAATACAGTTTTTCCCACCACCTATATTTTTTATACCAGGTTGTTCATCTGGTTGCTGGTGATGCTATCAACCATGACGCTTGCTGAAAGTATAGGGCTTTGGTCTGTATTTTTTGGCTGGGTCGTAGGTTTTGTATTTCATGCTTCTCATCTCAATGGGATGAGCCTGATGAACCCATTCGAAGTCGCGCCACCCTGCGTTCCGCTGAACTCCATTACCCGGACCATTGAAATCAATTTATTGCAGGACCTGGGAGAAAAGGAAATTCCGGCACCGGAAAAACCGGCACATGAAGGAGAATATATTCTCTAGGAATTAAGTTTCATTCTGCCGGATGTCTTTCTTTGTGAATTTTGCATAGACGAATAAACCAACGTACAAATATTCTACTCAGCGCCATGGAAAGATTTATTCTCGCACTTGACCAGGGTACCACCAGCTCCCGTGCCATCATTTTTGATCGCGCAGGTTCCATTCGTGCCACCGCACAAAAAGAATTCAAGCAGATTTTTCCCCAATCGGGATGGGTTGAGCATGATCCGAATGAAATATGGTCCTCACAGGCAGGTGTAGCTGCAGAAGTGATGGCGAGTGCAGGTATCAGCAGTCTTCAGCTGGCCGCCATCGGGATCACAAACCAACGGGAAACGACTATCGTATGGGACCGCACCAGTGGTCAGCCGATTTACAATGCCATTGTATGGCAGGACCGCAGGACGGCGGATTATTGTGATGAACTGAAACGGGGGGGATTGTCAGGCATAGTGAAAGAAAAGACGGGACTCTCGATCGATCCTTATTTTTCAGCCACAAAACTTAAATGGATATTGGATCATGTGGAGGGCGCCAGACAAAAGGCAAGCGCAGGAACTTTGGCTTTTGGAACGGTGGATTGTTGGCTCACCTGGAAATTGACCAAGGGCGCAAAGCATATTACCGATGTATCCAATGCAAGCAGGACGATGCTATTCGACATCAATACTTTGAAATGGGACAAGGACCTTCTCAAAGTTTTTGATATACCTGAAAATATTTTGCCTGAAGTCTGTTCTTCCAGCGAAAGGTATGGCGATGCCGCTGCTTCGTTTTTTGCATCACCGGTACCTATTGCCGGCATTGCGGGCGACCAGCAGGCTGCTCTTTTTGGCCAGGCCTGCTTTGAACCAGGCATGGTAAAGAATACCTATGGCACAGGCTGCTTCATCATGGTCAATGCCGGACCTAAGCCTGTCTTTACCGACCAGTTGATCTCTACCATTGGTTGGAAAATTGGAGACCGGGTCACTTATGCACTGGAAGGTTCGATCTTCATAGGAGGGGCGTTGGTTCAGTGGCTCCGCGACGGGTTGCAGCTTTTTTCGCGCGCTGCGGAAGTGGAAGCTTTGGCACAGTCCGTGCCAGATTCCGCCGGCCTTTACCTTGTGCCCGCTTTTGCAGGCCTTGGCACACCTCACTGGGATCCCTATGCGCGGGGACTGATGATTGGGATAACGAGAGGCACTACAAAAGCCCATGTGAGCCGTGCAGCGATGGACGCGATCAGTTTCCAGGTGAAAGAAGTGATCGATGGGATCAACCAGGCAAATATTCAGCTAAAGGAATTACGGGTGGATGGCGGCGCATCTTCCAATAACAATCTGATGCAATTACAATCGGATGTGCTTGGGTTGAGGGTGATCAGGCCAAGGATCACGGAAACTACCGCGCTCGGCGCAGCCTACCTTGCAGGACTTGCCGTGGGGTATTGGCCCGATCAGGAAGAGATCGGTAAACAATGGCAAACGGACCGGATATTTGAACCGGGACCAAACCAGGCCAGGCAACAATTATTTTACCGCAACTGGCTAAAGGCACTGGAAAGATCAAGGAATTGGCTTCGTGAAATTGAAACCGATTAGGCATGACTGTGAGCAACTAAATGGATGCGATGGACAGAGAATCAATGATAAGTTCCCTTCGCGACCGGGGGGATGAGCCTTGGGATGTACTAATCATCGGCGGTGGCGCAACAGGCCTTGGGGCAGCAGTTGAATCAGCCTCCCGGGGATTTCAGACCGTGTTGGTGGAACAACACGATTTCGCCAAAGGCACATCCTCTCGAAGCACAAAACTCGTGCATGGGGGCGTCAGGTATCTTCAGCAGGGTGATATCGGTCTCGTGCTGGAAGCGCTTCATGAACGAGGGCTCCTTCGCCAAAATGCTCCGCACCTGGTGCATAATCTTGCCTTTGTCATTCCAAGCTATGAATGGTGGAATGGACCTTTTTATACCATCGGCATGAAAATCTATGATACGATGGCGGGCAAGCTGGGACTCGGGCCTTCGCAACATATTTCCAAGGAGGAAACGATGAAGGCAATTCCCAACCTCAGGGAAGATGGACTGAGGGGAGGAGTCATATATTATGACGGACAATTTGATGATTCAAGACTTGCCATTAATCTTGCTCAAACAGCAGCAAATCACGGGGCGGTGCTTGTAAACTATCTTAAGGTGACCGGACTATTAAAAAATGCCGACCAGCTGATCCAGGGCGTTCTTGTGGAAGATATGGAAAGTCATGAGCGATATTCCATCTATGCCAAGACAGTCATTAATGCAACGGGCGTTTTTGCGGACAGTATTCTGCAGATGGATGATCCCAAGGCGCCGAAAACCATTTCGCCAAGCCAGGGCATTCATCTCGTGCTGGAGAAAGAATTCCTTGCCGGCGACTCGGCTATCATGATTCCTAAAACTTCGGATGGCAGGGTCTTATTTGCCGTCCCCTGGCACAACAAAGTTGTTATAGGTACCACGGATACGCTGATTAAGAAAGAAAGCCTTGAACCCAGGGCACTGGAAGATGAAATCCGTTTTGTGCTTGATACGGCTGCTCTCTATCTAACAAAGATCCCTAAACGCTCCGACGTCAAAAGTGTCTTTGCCGGGTTGCGTCCACTGGCTGCGACAAAAAATGGAAAAGCCAGCAAAGAAATTTCAAGAAGCCACAAAGTCATTGTCTCCTTGTCAGGAATGATAACTACCATTGGTGGCAAATGGACCACTTACCGGAAAATGGGGGAGGACACGATTGACAAAGCCATCCTCGTAGGAGATCTCACTGATAGAAGATCCGTCACTGGCAATTTGCCCATTCATGGAGCTACCGTGGAGGAAGATCCCAATGATCCACTTCAGGTTTATGGAACAGACAAGCATCAGATCAGGCAATTGGTAAAACAGATGCCGGAAACAGGCGGGCAATTGCATCCTGCATTCGATATCATCCTTGCAGAGGTTGTATGGGCAGCAAGGTCTGAAATGGCAAGATCGGTAGAAGATGTTTTGGCCCGGCGCACCAGGGCACTATTTCTGGACGCAGCAGCCAGCATAGAAGCAGCCCCGGAAGTTGCCAGGATTCTTGCCGGAGAACTAAGAAAGGACAAGGCTTGGCAGGAAAATCAGATCGCAGATTATTCCCGGCTGGCGAAAGGATACCTCTTGGAATAGATTCGGCAGCGAGGAAGCACTAAGTCTTCATTCTACACCCTGATCTTTTCGTTTCGCACCGACTTCAGCCAGAAATACCCTGCAATCATGGCAATCAGCGAGCCTGTGAGTACCGCAATTTTTGCAGTGTCCTCAGTTTTCCCATCTCCAAAGGCAAGCGATGAAATAAAAATGGACATTGTAAATCCAATTCCGGCAAGCAGTCCAATGCCGATGATATGGGACCAGTTGATTCCCATGGGCAATGAAGCCTTTGTTCTTTTCACCAGTGTATAGGAGGCAGCAAAAATTCCAGCGGGCTTTCCGATGAGGAGACCTAAAATAATCCCAAGTGACAATTTCGAAGTCAGGGTTTGGGAAATATTTGAAGGGAAAACGATGGCGGTATTCGCGAGCGCAAAAAGGGGGACAATGAGAAAATAGACCGGACGGTAAAATTTGTGTTCGTATTCGGAGACCAGCGAGTCAGGCACCAGGAAGGCAAACACAACGCCCGCTACCGTAGCATGTATACCTGAATTTAAAACGGAGTACCAAAGGAAGATGCCCAAAAGCGCTTGTGCCCATCCGAATTTTATTTTCTTTGCATTCAGGTAGATGATTGCACCTATAATCAGCAACGAGGCCAACAAATATGCGACCTGAATGCTGTCTCCGTAAAATAAAGCGATGATAACTATGGCACATAAGTCATCCATGATAGCAAGTGCAACCAGAAATATTTTTAGAGCAGCCGGAACCTTTTTACCAAGCAATGCCGCAACTCCAAGAGAAAACGCGATGTCGGTGGAGGCCGGGATAGCCCATCCGGCCATATGTTCGGTCCCCTTGTTGAAAAAACTGAATATGAGCGCAGGGACGACCATACCCCCAATGGCTGCTGCAACCGGCAATGCAGCTTTACTTATAGTCGATAATTCACCAACTGCCATTTCACGCTTAATTTCAAGCCCCGCCTGGAAGAAGAAGATGACCATGAGACCATCATTTATAAGATGGTGAATTGTGTCGGGAAGCTGAAGTATATGAAAAAATGGGAATTCAGTGTGCCAAAAAGAAATCCAATGCCTGCCTATATCAAGATTGGAAATCACCAACGACACCGTAGCGCAAATTAGCAGCAGGAAACCTACCGTGCGTCCGTCATTGGCAAGCTGTTGCCATAGACTCGCGAGGCTTTTCTGTATCCGGTCTTGTATTGGATTTGGCTTTTCCAGGCAATACTAGTTGGTGATTCAAATATAACTGAGTTCAGGTGAAATTCCGGTGAAAGAGTCATGTTTTGGCCAATTTACTGGAAATTTCCTTTTGCTGGATTGGGTGGTTTCCCCAATTACAGCAGGAAAAAAACTTAGGATTTTTTGCTTAAATATGCAGAAGCAGTGGCAAGTATGCCTTCCCGGTATGAAGTGGGTTGAAATTGAAAAGCATTTTCGAATTTCGAAGAATCGAAAATATAATCATATTCAAACTGATAATTCATTTCAAACAATTCCCCAATGGTCCTATTGAACAGGCCGGCTACCCTGATCATCCAGGGCTTGAGGACAGTAAAATTTGGTTCAGAGCCCATGGCCTCTGCTGCAAGCCGAATGAATTCCCTGCCCGTTAAAGGGCTGCCTGCCGTGGGCAAGTGCCAAACCTGGTTCCAGGAATCCCCTGATTTGGCAAGCATTTGTATTGCTCTTACTGCATCGGGAGTATATGTAAATGAATGTTTGGAATGCGTGTTACCCAGCCATTGCGCCGATTTTTTTTTGGCAAGATTTTCAAAAACTAGCCTGTTGGCGATCCCTGTTTTTTCTGCCTGTGGGCCATAAAAATCTGCCGCTCTGGCAATGATGGCGGTGATATGCTCCTTGCGCACCTCGCTCATCAGGCTCGTGGCGATCCTGGCCCGCAAATCACCTTTTTTGCTGGAAGGATTGTATGCCGTGTCCTCTGTCATTTTTCCATCGACTTTCCCATACATATATACGTTATCACAGAAGATGAGTCTGGCTCCGAATTCAGTGCAAGCGGCAATGGTATTACTCATTATTTTTGGCCATAGAACACGCCATACCCTGAAGTCGTATTTCAGACCCACGCAGAGATATACAATGGTTGAATCCTTTATCGCCAGCCTGGCCTGCTGTGGGTCTGCGATATCTGCCGGATATACCTCAACGCCTGGTAACAAATTGGGATTCCTGGATACCCATCTTACAGGTTCGCCTTCTGCAAGCAGATTTTTTGCGAGTCCATTGGCAATGACTCCTCCCGCTCCAAGGATGGTATGCATATGCGCTGTTGGTTTCAATCAGTCTTATAAAGTAACAGAACAGTGAAATATAACATCAGTCGTCCCTATATTGTTCTTAAATATGACGAACGGGCTTTAATTCATTTAATCCGGCAAATCTTTGAATCGAAATCGGCTGCCCTCATTTTTTGAAGCCATGTAATGTCAGATATATCCTGCGAAACATTATTTTTACATTCCTTTGAGCCAGTTGCTCACTTGCAGTTGAGATTGGGTTAAAATATATTCTACCTTGAAATATCGATTTTCGGATTTATGAGAAAAATCGGAATAGTATTTTTCGTTTTCTTATTGAATAGCGCCCTTGGCCAAAGCAGGCCCCAGGTGCTTCAATATGCAACATTGGATAGCTGTATACAATATGCGCTCAAATACCAACCTGCAATCAACCAATCGCGTATAGATGAACAGATTGCCGATCGTCAGATCAAGACCAAGCTGGCAGACTGGTTACCGCAAATTAATCTCAATGCAAATTACCAGAATAATTTCCTATTGCAGTCGACGCAATTTGGAAATACCGTTGTCAATATCGGGAGTTTTAATCTATCCTCTGCACAGTTCATTCTCACCCAAACTATATTTGATAGAGACGTGCTCCTGGCGCGCACCAGCGCAAAAGATGTGAAGCAGGAATTCAGTCAACTGACTACCAATACAAAAATTGCAGTTGTTGCAGAAGTGAGCAAGGCTTTCTACAATGTCCTGCTGTCATTAAAACAAATCGATCTACTGAATGAGGACATCCTCCTGCTTGAACGCAATCTGAAGGACGCATACAATCAGTATAAAGGAGGACTGGTTGACAAGACGGATTACCAGCGGGCAACAATTGCCCTGAATAATATTAAAGCACAAAAAAAGACGGCTGAAGAGCTATTGAAAAGCAAATATGCAATACTGAAATTGTTGATGAGCTATCCACCCGAAAAAGATCTGCAGATTTTATATGATTCAAACCAGCTCGTGGATCAGGCGCTTGCGGTGGACACGAGTCAAATCCTTAAATACGAAGACCGGATCGAATACCAATTGCTGATCACTAAGAAGAGGTTGCTTGAGGATAATCTGAGATATTATAAATGGGGCTATTTGCCTACGCTGAATGCATTTGGTCAGTATAATTTTAACTATTTCAATAACCAGTTCGCAAAATTGTACAGTACCAATTTCCCCACGGCCTATGCAGGACTGGGGTTGGCATTTCCGATATTCCAGGGCACCAAAAGGTACCAGCAGGTAAAGGTCGCCCAATTGCAGCTGCAACGGCTTGATTTTGATTTTGAGGCGGTGAGAGATTCTATCAGCGCCCAGTATACTCAGAGTATGGCTACTTATAAGGCAAACCTTGCGAACTATTATGTTCAAAAAGATAATCTGGCCCTTGCCAAAGAAGTATATCAGGTGATTCAATTACAGTATAGGAGTGGGATCAAGACTTATTTGGATGTGGTGACTTCAAACAATGATCTCTTTCTTGCGCAAATTAACCTGGTCAATGCTGGATTCCAGGTTTTGATAAATAAAGTGGAGGTTTTGCGTTCGCTGGGAACGCTTCGATATTAATGAATAAATCAGATTTTATGAAATGCACTCCATATGGATTGGGTTTTATCGCATGGATCATTTTGTTTTCATGCGCCTGCGGGGCCGGCTCATCCGCGCCTCCTGTGCCACCACCGACGCAAGTAAATACATATACGGTCAAAGAAGGACCGGCAATGTATTTCGACTTTTACCCCGGTACAATGACTGCATTGAACCAGGTGGACGTGCGCGCCCAAGTGAGTGGGTATATCAGCGGGATTTATTTTACTGATGGGCAAAAAGTGCAAAAGGGACAAAAATTATATTCCATAGATCCACAGCAATACCAGGGGGCATATGAGCAGTCAGTAGCAAATCTTCATGTGGCGCAGGCAAACCTGGCCAAAGCTCAACAGGACGCCGATCGCTATCAGGAATTATCAAAGCAGGATGCGATAGCTACGCAAATATTAGATCACGCCCTTGCCGACCTGGAATCAGCAAAGAGACAGGTAGAGGCAGCAAAGGCGAATACTTCATCCATTGGGACCAACCTGAGATATACAACAATTTATTCACCTTTCTCAGGAACCATTGGAATTTCTGCAGTTAAAATAGGTACATCCGTTTCCCCCGGCCAGACCACCCTCAACACCATTTCATCAGATGATCCCATGGCAGTGGATTTTGCATTGGAAGAAAGACAGATTCCAAGGCTAGTTGAATTGCAGCAGCAAAATGACAGGGACCTCAAGGATTCAATATTTACTATTTTACTTGCAGACCAGTCAATCTACCCATTCCCGGGTTATATTTACCTTGTTGATCGTGCGGTGGATCCGCAAACAGGTACGATCAAGATAAGGATTGTTTTTCCGAATTCGAAAGGCCTTTTGAAAGTAGGCATGACCTGCAATGTCAGAATAAAAAATAATGCTGGTAACAAAACCATCCTGATTCCTGGCAAAGCGGTCATCGAGCAAATGGCTGAATATTTTGTTTTTATAATTAAGGGAGATAAGGTAAAACAGCAAAAAATTCAATTGGGGCCAAGGATAGGAGATATGGTCATCGTGAGGTCAGGCCTTGAAGTTCATCAGCAGATCGTTACAGATGGAATTCAAAAGCTCCGCGATGGATCTGCAGTAAATACTGGCCAAAGTGGAAATAATTCCGCGCATGATTCGACCAAAGGGAAATGAACCTGTTTGCTGATCCGGCCATTTTTTATTTAATCAACTGAAGAGCAAATGATCGCAGATACTTTTATAAAGCGCCCGATTACAGCGATGGTGATTTCAATTGTCGTCGTGCTCGTTGGAATCATCGCATTAATCAATCTGCCCGTAGGACAGTATCCCGATATTTCACCCCCTACGGTGACAATTTCAAGTTCATTCATCGGCGCTGATGCACAAACGGTGGAACAAACCGTGACCACTCCTATTGAATCGCAGGTCAATGGCACACCCGGAATGGCCTATATGCAAAGTAACAGCACGAACAATGGCCAAAGCTCAATTACTGTTACCTATGAAGTCGGTTCTGATGTGAACATAGGTACACTTGATATTCAGAACCGGGTGAGCATTGCCACACCACAGCTGCCGGATGTACTGAAGAGGGTGGGAGTTGTTACCAGGAAACGCATTCCAAGCATTCTCATGCTGGTTGCCGTATTCTCCCCCAACGGGACTCATGCGGTCACTTTCCTTGACAATTATACAAATATATTTGTAAGAGATGTGCTGCTTCGCGTGAAAGGAGTTGGAGATGTTTTTACAAGGGCTGATGATTTTAGTATGCGCATTTGGTTGCAGCCGGATAAAATGGCTCAGCTTGGTCTCACTGCAGCTGACGTAACCAATTCACTCCAGGAGCAGAATGTCCAAATTGCAGCTGGATCCGTCGGAGTTCCTCCCCAAAGTTTGACCCAGGCATTTGAATATACCGTTATTGCCAACAGCAGATTGAACTCGGTGGATCAGTTCAACCAGATCATTGTTCGCAGTAATCCCCAAAATGGCTCAATCGTGTATCTGAAGGATGTTGCCCGTGTGCAATTGGGCAAATTCAGCTATGCAAGCAATTCCTTTGTGGATGGCAAAAGAGCTTCTTACCTTCTGGTTTACCAGGCTCCCGGCAGCAATGCGCTCGAAACAGCCAAGGGCGTTTATGATGCCATGGATCAAATGAAAAAATCATTCCCTATTGATGTGGATTACCTGGTTCCTTTTGAAGCTGTTTCTGTTGTGCAGGTGTCGATTCATGAGGTGATCAATACTTTGTTAGAAGCACTCGGCCTGGTGGTGCTGGTTGTCTTTTTGTTCCTTCAAAACTGGCGTGCAACGCTGATCCCTGTATTGGCCATCCCTGTTTCCATTATCGGAACTTTTGTATTCTTTATACCACTTGGTTTTACGATCAATACATTGACCTTATTTGGATTTGTTCTGGCCATCGGTATCGTGGTGGATGACGCTATTGTGGTAGTCGAAGCAGTGCAGCACTATATTGATTCGGAGAAGATATCTGCAAAAGAAGCCGCTCAAAAAGCAATGCAGGACATTTCCGGGCCGGTCGTGGCCATTGCCCTGATCCTTGCTGCCGTTTTTGTACCAGTGGGCTTTATTCCTGGCATTGTGGGAAGACTATACCAGCAGTTTGCAATTACCATCGCAATTTCTGTTTTGATTTCTGCCTTTGTAGCACTCTCGCTTACGCCCGCGCTCTGTTCTCTTATGCTGAAGCCGGCAGAACTCACTGAGAAATCAAGGGGAATTAATTGGTTTTTCTTTCGTTTCAATCGATGGTTCGGTAAGGTGAATAACAGTTACACGAAGGGAGTGAGCAATTGGATCAGGAAAATGCCTTATGTCATCGTGCTCCTCATATGCGTTTGCGTGGGCGCAGCGCTGCTCTTTAAGAACAAGCCCACTGGATTTATTCCACAGGAAGATGAAGGTCGGCTCTTTATTACTTACGAATTGCCAGAAGCTTCGTCCACCACCAGGAGCCTGGAAACACTGAATAAGATCATGAAAATTATCAGTTCAACGCCGGGGATAGCCCACTTCTCTGCCCTGGGAGGTTTGAACGCCATCACGTTTGCGACTAAGGCCAATGGTGGCACCATCTTCACTTCTCTAACGCCATGGGATAACCGAAAAGTTCCTGAGCTGTCTGTCCGGGGCATCACAGCAAACTTGCAGAAACAATTTGCTGCCATTAAGGAAGCAAATATTATAGTTATTTCCCCGCCGGCCATTCCGGGCCTCGGTCAGACAGGTGGATTTACTTTTGAATTGGAACAAAAGGAAAGTACAGACAATATTAACCAGTTTGAAAGAGTTGTCCAGTCATTTCTGGCGGAAGCCAACAAGCGTCCAGAGATCAGCAGGGCTTATACTTTCTTTACTGCGCGAACACCTGGCTATGAACTCACCCTCGACAGGGAAAAATGCAAAAAGCTGGGCGTGTCTCTTTCGGATGCGTTTGGAACGATACAGACTCTGCTGGGCAGCCTATATATTAATGATATCACGCTCTATGGGAGAAATTTCAGGGTGGTTGCACAAGCAGATTCATCATTCCGGGGAGATATCAGCGATGTGGGCAAATTCTATGTGCGGAATACCGCCGGCAATCTTTTGCCGCTGAGCGCGGTGATAAATTACAAGGTGACCGAAAGCGCGCCCCTTATTTCTCATTTTAATCTTTTCAGGACGGCAGAGATCAATGGAGACGCAAAGCCCGGGTATAGCAGCGGGCAGGCTTTGGCTGCCCTCCAGGAAGTGGCAAAAAACCTGCCCGCAGGTTATGGCTATGAATTTGCCGGGCTGAGCCGGCAGGAAATCAAAGCTGGTGATACGGCGATGATCATCTTCATCGTTTCTATCGTGTTTGTATTCCTCTTCCTGGCGGCACTGTATGAAAGCTGGCAGGTACCTTTTTCTGTTCTCTTGGCAGTGCCGGTCGGACTCCTCGGCGCAATACTAACGCTTACCCTTATCCCAAGACTGAGCAACAACGTGTATGCACAGATTGGAATGATCACACTCATCGGACTTTCAGCAAAGAATGCAATCTTAATTGTTGAATTTGCCAAAGAAAGAGTTGACCGGGGACTTCCCATCCTCGAATCCATCCTTTCGGCCGTTAAGCTCAGGTTGCGGCCCATTCTGATGACTTCTATGGCATTTATTTTAGGTGTACTTCCCCTTGCATTGGCTACGGGTGCTGCTGCAGTAGCAAGATCTACCATCGGCTGGACCGTACTTGGGGGAATGCTTGCAGCTACATCACTTGCCATCTTTATTGTGCCTGTCTTATTTGTTGGTATAACCAGGCTGGCATATAGTCCGAAAAAATTGCAGGAACTGAAAGATCATGCTTCATCTGGGCTCGCAGAATGATGGAATCACAGGAAAAATGCAACAGAGAAAGCCTGCTCGCAGAGTCAGGGAGCGGACTTTCCGCCTTCGGTACGCTCTAGGCGAATTCGACTAAGTTTTTTACACAAAAAATAAACCCGGATGCAAATGCAAATCCGGGTCTACCTATGTTGGACGGTTGTTCTCCTTTATTGGAATGTGGTGTTTAGCGTATATGCATCCACTTTAATCGTCACAGCACCATCACAAGCTCCATTGCCGAAATCAAGTGTTCCTTTAACGCTATTATTGTATGTAAATGAAATGGTACCAGAACCGACAAATTTACAAATGTATGCCTTTGAAAGGGCCTTGGTGATGTTATTTACGAGCGTATTTCCGCTGGCGCTGAAACTATTGTTCCCGACTATACCGAACACATCATCCGTATTATCCATGGTAGTCAGTTGGCCTGCAGTCTGAGTGACGGTCTTGGTTCCCTCATAGCTGAAAACTCGCTGGTCAGGGAATACGATGCTTCCTCCTGTAACCTTGGTGGTAAAAGCGATACCAGTGGCAAGGGAGGAATTATTTGTAATGGAATAGGTACCCTGCAACAGGTAGCCAGCTACTGAATAATTGGTAAATGTCGCAGAAACGGTGGTCCCGGGTGTGATCAATTTACCCGAGAAAATATATGTGACTTTCCCTTTCCTCGTAACACCTAATCCATCTGTACAACCGGACCCGAAATCGACTGATATGGTTTTTGGAAAAGTAGTAATATCATTGGGAGAAACATTATAAACGGCACAACCATTTACACCGAAGCTGGTTTCTGTATTGTGCAGGCTATTGACCTGGATCTGGCCATCGCCGGCGCTCGAAGTTTTATAAGCTATATTATTATCGTAGCCTGTTTGTACAGCGGTTTGAAAAATATCATCGTAAGCATTATCTGCCAGGGTTGTGGAAGCTGAAAGCTCAGCGGCAGTCGTGTCATTCTTTGTACCGGAAGTTGAATTGTTGTTATTGTCTTTTTGACAAGAGTGCATGGTCACGATGACCAGGAAAGAAACTGCAAAAAGGGAAATCAATTTCAGGAAATTGCTGGTTTTCATAGCTTGATTTTTTAGTTTTAGTCTATCTTTCAATTGATTAATAATAACGCAGAAACTATCTGAATATTCTATTTCCTGGGCTTGAAAGCAGCTTATTTTTGGAAAAAACCGGCTTATTCGTCGTTCATATTATTATTAAAATTTATATATAAGCTATTCTTTTAAAACATTGGCTTTAAATCATCTAGTGCCATCATGAAAAACATCTTCCTTATCAATTTCGCTGCAATCTGTCTTGCTTTTGTTCATGGCACGGGGTGGGAGGGCATGGATCTGCAAAAGCAAAGGCTAGACGCCCATGACACGCTGACCAAGACCTTGCTTTGGAAGATATCGGGTAAGAATTTGTCCGCCCCTTCCTTTCTCTTTGGCACCATGCACGTGCTCTGCGCCGAGGATGCACGGCTCAGTGAAGGCCTGATGATGGCCATTAACCAATCAGATGAAATCTATTTTGAGATCAACCTGGATGATATCATGGGAATGATGCAATCCCTTAAGTATATGCGCATGACAGGCAATAAGAAATTATCTGATTTTCTCGATTCCGTACAATTTCAAAAAGTAAAATCATATTTCGACAAACAAGGTTCCATTTTGCCATTTAGCATGTTGGAAAGATTCAAGCCCTTGCTCATCAGCAGCCTCATTGAAGAAGATGGACTCGATTGTAAAACCACGAACGGAATGGAACTGGTCATTCAGAAACAAGCGCATCAGCAATCGAAAAAAATACTTGGTCTCGAAACGGCAGAATTTCAGGCAAGCTTATTCGACAGCATACCATATGCACAACAAGCAAAAGACCTCGTAAATTATATTGACAGCATCGATTTCTATAAGAAAAGTACCAATGAACTGGTTGAAGTGTATAGGGCCCAGGACCTCGAGAGGATTGACGTCCTGACAAGAACTGGAGATGCCAGCATGTCGAATTATATTGACCTCCTCTTATATGGGAGAAACAGGAAATGGGTGGATTCGCTCAGGAACATTTTGCCTTCTAAATCCGTTCTGATTGCAGTGGGGGCCGGGCATTTGCCCGGAGACCAGGGCCTGATCCGGCTTTTGAAGAAAGCTGGTTATACTGTAGAGCCTGTAAAGAATTAAGACTGGAACAATCATTTTTTTTGTTTCCCTGAAAACAATTCTTGCCAGAAAAGCTGCTTTCATTTTTTGTTAATCTGCCTGGTGTATGCATGCCTGTTGATTGCAATTGGTCTTAGGTATCTTAACTTCCCATTCCTGATTTTCTATTTCTTAATTTATATGTATGGATTCCGCTAAGCATGGCAAGGCATTGCGGGAAAAAGTGAGCCGCAAATCGCAGGGAGATTTCAAGTTGAATGATAAGCAGAGATCAGTCGTGGATCTGATCGAATTGTCAAACTATGACCGGATCCAGGAATTGGTGCCCATAAGGCATCAGCGAATGAGTATGTCTCCATTTGCTTTTTATCGCGGCACTGCCAGCATCATGGCCAGGGACCTGGCGCATCTTGCCCGCACTCAGATCAATGTGCAAGCCATCGGCGATTGTCACCTGATGAATTTTGGAGGATTTGCAACCCCGGAAAGAATCCTGGTCTTCGACGCGAATGATTTCGATGAGACCTTGCCTGCTTCCTGGGAATGGGACTTAAAAAGGCTGGCAGCGAGTTTTGTTTTGTCGGCACGAGAAAATTCAATGAATGAATCTGATGCTAAGGACGTAGTTTTTACCCTTGCGCAAACCTATCGTCAACAGGTGTATCAATATTCCCAAACGAATTTGCTGGACCTCTGGTACACGAAATTTGATTTTGAAACGCTCCGCAAGAATGCAAGTTCCGGTGAAGTCAGGCGTCTCCTGGAAAAAGCGATCGCGCGCTCGGACAAGACCAATCAGGAGCGTATTTTTTATAAGATCACTTCAAACCTGCTGGGAAAATATGAGATCAATGAGCAGCCCCCCTTGATCTATCATCCCATTGATATCAAGAAAGACCACGAAATGATACTCACGTTTCTTGACCACTATGCGCAAACGCTGCAGGACGACCGGCGTTGGTTATTTGAGCAATATGAGATAGTAGATATTGCACTTAAGGTAGTAGGAGTGGGAAGCGTGGGTACAAGATGTTATGTGGTGCTTATGATGAATAAGAAAAAAGAGCCCTTGTTTATCCAGGTAAAAGAAGCCCGCGCGAGTGTGCTTGAACCATTTACGGCCAAAAGCCGCTATTCGCATAATGGTCAACGTGTGGTGGAAGGACAACGACTCGTTCAGGCGGCAAGTGATATTTTTTTGGGGTGGAGCACGGGCCCTGCCGGAAGGCATTTCTATTTTCGCCAGTTGAGAGACAGAAAGGTTTCGCCGTCCATGGCAGATAAGGACAAGGTGCTACTGAACGCTTATGCCAGACTTTGTGGAAGAGTATTGGCCAGGGCGCATGCCAAAACCGGTGATGCGACAATGATTGCAGGCTATATGGGAAAAGGTGAAGTATTGGACAACGCCATTGTCAGATTTGCTGTGGCATATGCTGATCAGACTGAAAATGACTATGGCGATTTTATGAAAGGAATTAAATCTGGCAGATTGCCCATCTCGGAGCTCCCTGTTAAGGAGGAAAAATGAGGGACCGGATCAGCGGGAAGGGCCAGTCTATCATTGAATTTTCTAAAATTAAATGCACAAGGAAATGAACTTTTCAAACGGTGGCCACCTGGAAGGGATGCCATTCCCATTTTTGCCAAACATTGCAAATGATATAAGGCTCTATTGATAGCCAGTCCTCCAGATCCCGCGCGTTTTCAAACTGCACCAGCATCATCGAACCGATCATCTCTTCCTTCTCATTAAGAATCGCCCCCCCTGTCAAAAAATTTCCTGATAGCTTCAATTTTGCAGCTTGCCTGAAATGGGCGGGTCTGGCAGCCATTCTTCTTTCGAGCGCATTTTCATCGATTCCATCCCAGGCATATAAAATATATTGAGTCATACGAAGCACTATTGACATCCAAATTACGATTTGATACGAATGAATGTTCACCCCGATTCACCTCCATCAACTGCCAGCTAGTTTTTGAGTGCTGCTTAATACATTAGTGCATGGAAGCCGTAGTCTTGGCCTTTGTGGTGAGATTGAAATTTCTGGAGATATTGAATCCAAAATAAATATCTCCTTCTGTCCATTTACCGGTGGTCTGCGTGATATACTGGGTAGGAATCATACCTTGGGAATTGCTGAATACCAGCTGAAATACATGACCTCCTGTTTCAATATCCCAGCCGAGTGAAAAGGAATTATAAAGTTGGGTGGAAACAATTTGTCCGCTGGGCAGCCAATCATACTCAGCGTTTATACTGCTCCGCTTGGTGATCTTTACGCGTAAGCCGGTACAAAGAGCAAAAAGGTCATTGTGGTCCGCTTCTGTAGGAACCAGGTTGAGGTGCAGGTAAGTAGGCGCCAATTCAGCAGAAACGGCCCTGCTGAATTTTCTCGCAATCAGCAATTGGGTCGAATAAGCTGTGCGATAGGTCGCGTCAAGCCAGGGTTTATTGGTCTGTTCTAATGTATAATTGGAAATGGTTCCAAGCAGGCTCACAGTAACGGGCATCTTTTCATTGGCATCTGTCTGTCTCCATATTTTATATTTTATATAGCCGTCGTATGTTTTTTCAAATGAGCTCCTGCCAATTCCAATGGCCAACCGGTTGCTGATCCCGTAATCAAGTCCGAGTCGCCAGCCCGCGTTGTCCAAACCAAAAAAATCATAAATGCCGCTATTAATCTTTCCAAAACGGTGTTGGATCTCCACATTGAGGGCTCCTGCTGCCGGAGCTTCTACTGTTTGCATATTGACCACGTACATTGCCTTGAATGTCCCGGTCACATAGAAAGGCTTTTCATGCAGGGCCATGGAATCATTGAGCATTTTTAACAGGCTACTGTCTTGTGCGCGCAGGCAGATAGATACCAGGCTCAACAGAAGCGTATATAGAATTTGTTTCTGGTTCATTGGTTAATTATATTGGAGGGTTCGTTCAAAATATATTGTTCATGCGCCTTGGTTCCGGACCAGGTGGATAACGGTTACTATTTAACCATGTTGCATTCGATCTTGACATGCACGGTAATAAATTCGGAAATCTTGTCCCGGACGATGGAAGGGATCTTGATGTCAAAATCTTCGGGACGAATCGTAAAATCTGCCACGCCGGTTATTTTGCCATCCATCAAGTCCAGGCGTGCCGGCTTTTCAATGGGTTTTGTAACATTGTGGATTGTCAGGTTTCCCTTGACCATTACTGCATAATTCCCATTTTTCCCAGGATTAAATTCACCAATATATGAGCCGGTGAAACTGGCTTTCGGATATTTATCACTCTCTACATAATTTTCATTGAAATGGACCTGCATAAGTTCCTTCCTGAAAATAAACCCTTTCATAAGGAGTGTAAAAGCAAGATTTTTTTTGGAGGCGTCAACGATGGCATAGACCTGGTTGTTCTCGGCAGCAATGTCTTCCATGGCAGTTTTGGAATAAAATCCAATGAAACCATTTCTTGTCATATATATCTGACCAAAACCCTTCACCGAACACAAGAATGAAATGACAAGAAACACGCAAGCTTTGATTATGGACATGGATTTGAGTGGATTTGAAATTAATTGTTCTTGGTTCCCTGACTGACCCAGGCAGAGATTTGATTTATTTCACAATCGGGCATTTTGGGTTGGCCATAGGGCATTCCCACATAACCGGGCGCATGCGTAATGTTGCCGACCAGTTTACCATTGTCTGCATAAGGCTTCAGGTTATCATATCCCTGAAGGTTAATGCCACCGCTGCCTCCTGTATTGCCATTCCCATGGCAGCCAAAACAATAGCTTTCCATGATAGGAACGACGTCGTTGAGCGTAGGACATGCTATCGGTTTTACAGGTAGCAGGAGGTGTAGGCGTCTGTTGAGGCCAGCGTTTCCTCATTTTGTTTCGTGCAGCCATAGCGAAAATCAAAATGAAGCAAAAGGCTGCCGATCATCATGGCCAGGAGTTTTGTCATATTCTATCTATTTATTGTTTTCATGAAGGAATTGTCATTGTCTTATTCTTTCACCACGCAATCTACCAGGTTAACGTCCATCAGGAATCCTGAACATTTTCCTTTAATGATGACCAGAGTGCCTTTTGGCGGAATTTGGATAGTTCGGTCTATTGTCGGCCAAACTGCAATTGACTCCGCCGGCAGCATTTCCCGCATCCAACTGAAGGCTTGTCCTGATGCCCGAATGCTGAACTTCCATTACTGTTCCTTTCACTTCAATGACTTTATCCACAAACTGGCTATTCGCGCTCGTTTCATCCCGCTGGAATTCCTGAAATAATTCAGGTGCATTGATGACTACATCCGTCTTCTCATTTGCAGCATTCGAATGGGGTTTATTGTAGAAATAAAATCCCAGTGCAATCAGAAGGACCCACACGAGAACAGCAATAAGTATATATTTTTTCCGCATAATGAACGACTTGCCATAGGATCCGGAAGCAAATACCCTTAAATAGCTGTATCTGAGCTGATTCGTATCAAGAATAGAAAGCGAAATGCGCCCGGTCTTATCCTAGGTACGGAGGCCTAGGGGAAAGGTTGTGTATTCTTGTGGCATTTTTCACAATTTCAATGTCTGAACTTTAACATTGTACATGCCGGAGTCGGAATTGTAACCAGGTTTGAACAATATCAGAAATTTATCTCCCGGGATTCTGAATAGAACCATGTTCTGGTATGACGATAGGGCATCTGCGGAAGCATTAGAGTATGCAATACCGTTATAAAGCATGACAGTGGGTCATGGCTGTTCAAACATGGACCTGAGGTCAAGGATTGCCTGGTGGCTGACCTCGTGCGTGATGAGTCCTGCCCTGGGCCTGTCGAGATCGAGCGTAATATATATGACGAGGGCGCATAGAATACAATAGCCGAAAGTAATGAGGTTATCGAACCGTCCGGTATAGCTTGAATAATACCCGATAAACAATGCACAAACCAGGCATAGGGAAAATAGCATGACCACGATCGGATCGGGTACCCTGAATTTTTCTCCGACATCATGTGAGTTGGCAGCATCGAAGCATATCATTTAACGAGGGAATGATCAGGTTGCCCGGAAAAATAGTGCTCGAATTCTTCGCGTTGGTCGTAGCCCTTTTCCAGAGCATGAGCGCAAATTTTTTTGTCATCTGGCTGGCTGAATCCATTTTCCGGATGTCTGTTCCTGAATAGTAGTAGTCAATTCTCGCCTCAGTATATGCTTTGAGGTCGGCACGATATGCAAGTCTTTCCTCAGGAGGATAGAGGTCTGCCCTAAGTATGGCAGTGCCAATCGCATTCGACTCTTTGACAGCACTTGATTCTTCGTAGTTCATATCGGTTTCCGCTCATACTGAATGTAAAACCGAGCAGAAAGGCAAAAAGCCCGAAAATTGCGGCAAGTACAGTCGTGAATTCAACGTTTTGTTTTTGAGGATCTTTCCTAGTACTCCTTTTGCCAACAATGTTACCTAGTTTGACCAGGATGATCATCGCAATAAAAAGCAGGAACACCAGAATGGCAGCGTCTGTACGATATAAAAAAGAGTTTGTATAGTCCATGAAATGACTTGTAATTATTCTAAAGAACGAAGGAACAGTTTTTTCCAAGACTAATTTGAGGCCATAAAGATAGCCATCCAGTGCGGCAATTCATTTTTTGAAATTCTGTAAAATTGCTATAGACATTCGCCTTTTCCGGCAAGAATTTCTTCTTTTGGTGTGCTCGCAAATGCAATTCAATTTAGTTACTTTAAACGAATTGAGGTAAATTTTCAGGCAGGTGATGCCGGCGACTGGAGGAAATGCAAAATCTCAATTTCAGCCATTGTTGTACGGGTAGAAGCAAATAAATCACGTCGGGAGAAGTTGACCCTTCATGGTTATTCTGGGCACCATGAAATATGACAGATGGGGAATGCTGCGCCAGGCAGCGGCATCCGTTGCACTGGGATGGCATACTCGATGGCTCAGGCGAAGGGCCGGCCAATAAGAGGATCCTCCGGGAACCCATCCTGGAACTAACGACTTAACCGGCCCAAGCCTGAATTATTTGGTCTCTTTTTGTTTTCTCTTATATCCAATCAAAAAGGAAATTCCAATTACAAAGGAAGCAGTGCAGCAGGGCAGATGTAATGTAGTCCATGTTCAGATAGAGAATAGAACTTCCGGCTCCGAGGCCGATCAGACAAACGAGTGCAAGAACGGGTAAAATAGTTTTCATTTTGTTCGATTTAGGGTATGAAAATAATTATGGAACTATAGCAACCACTGTGTGATTAACAGGGGATTACACTTTTTTAGTAACCATAGTTATTGGAAAATAGACAGGATTTTCCGGAAATTGGAAACATGTACCAATGCTTGCTTCAGAATGGATTTGGAAAGGATTGGTCTTTGGGGGAGATTGGGGTACGATGATAATGAGACTACAAGATTGGATTTTTTTTTGAAATATGCAAGCCTCCTTTGCCATTTTTTGTTCATCCCAACTAGGAATTGTAATTGATTATGGCATTGTCATAATAAAAAGCTGGTTTTAACGTATTCATTCGATTCGTAGTGATTGCTCCCGGGCTTGAGTTTTTGAATTAAAAGCCATATTTTGTTAAAAGATCCAGTCCTAATAGAAGAACCATGAAATTTTTTCAGCTCGCGACAAACCGGGCTCCCTGGAAATCTCAAATCTTCATCACCAACAGACGATTCACAAGCGAGAGAAAAAAAAATCTCTTTTCAATCTCTCCAGGAAAAAGCCAATAGGAATCTCAGGTCGTATGGAGCTGATCAGCCAGAAAACATTGGAATTCCTCGAAGAAATAAAATCCATTGGGTTTACAAAAACAATGGATGATTATGAGAGAAGAAAACTCAGCATTTTCAATCAATTGAATTTCTTCCAACTCATCACGGGCATCATCGTTCCTATTACCTGCTTATTTGGCAAGGAAAAATTTGGTACCGCGTCTTTTCTCATAGCCAGTCTTGCCGGCGTTCGTCAGCTTCCTGGTCCTCTGCCTCAATTTTTATTTTAAGCATGAGGCTGGAATTATATTTTATTTTCTCCTCTACCCAGTAGTAACCAGTATTGTATTTCTCAATGGAATGAACCTGGGGGTGGAATTGTTTTTTATCCTCTATGGAATCCTGGCCGTCTTCTTTGTCCAGGAAATTTCTCAGATGCTGTTCTCTATCGGACTTTCGATGGTGAGTTATTTTATACTTGCAGTGGTTTGTCAAAAATATACTTATCAGTTGCAAACTGCCAACCTCTATTTTTATCTCTTCAATCAATTGACGGCCATCGTATTTATTTTCTATGGATTGTTTTTGATTAAGAAGGAGAATACCATTTACCAGTTTGGTATCCTGACGACCAATCATGCCTTGCAGGAAAAAAATAAGAAAATACAAAATCAGAAACAAGAAATTCAGGAAAGCGCGGAATTACTTCAAAAACAAACCCTGGAATTGACCGAACTGAATTCGCTGAAGAATAAGCTGTTTTCTGTGATCGCTCACGACCTGAAATCTCCGATGTATGCATTGCGGAACCTTTTCAACCATGTTCAGCAATACAACCTCCCTGCTTCGGAATTGCGCAAAATGATTCCCGATGTGATCAATGACTTGAATTATACCACAGGCCTGATGGAAAATTTATTGCTCTGGGCTAAGAGTCAGATGGTCAACTCCAGCGTTCAAAAGGAAGATGTGAATATTTCGCAGGTAGTGGAAGAGACCATCCAGCTTTTGCAATTGCAAGCCCAGGCGAAGCGGATTACATTGAGAAATGAAATTGACGGCGATTTCTTTGTAGTCGCAGATAAGGGCATGATCAGCCTGGTCTTACGCAATTTGCTTTCAAATGCGATAAAATTTACCCCTGAAAAAGGTCGGGTCAGCATCAGTCTTTCTGAAGACGCTCAGGCTACAGAAGTCTCGATTCAGGATACTGGCATCGGCATCACCAAAGAAGCCATTCATAAAATTAGTGAGAATAGCTATTTCACAACACCAGGCACGGCAAGCGAGGCCGGTACTGGACTGGGCCTGATGCTATGTAAGGAGTTCCTGAACATGAATGGCGGAGAACTCCGTATAAAGAGCGAACCCGGAAAAGGAAGCGTTTTTTCTTTTTCCCTATCCAGGTCCGCTTGATGATTTGGCTTATACCATTTTCAGTTTCCACTTTCCCTTTCTGAATAAGACAATCGCTGCAACGGTTATGAATGCTTCCGATATAGGAATCGCTATGAAAACTCCGGTCGGACCCATTTTGAAATAATAGGCAAGGATATAGGCCAGCGGAATCTGAAAAAGCCAAAATCCCACCAGGTTTATCCATGTAGGTGTCCAGGTATCACCGGCACCATTGAACGCATTTGTCATGACCATCCCGATTCCATAAAATATATATCCAGTAGTAATAATCCGCAATGCCCTAACTGCCACCGATTGAACTTCGGTATCCTGCGTGAATAATGTAATGATCGGCTTTGCACCTAATAAAAATACCAGGGAAACCACAGCCATAAAAATCGCATTGTATTTCGCCGTTTGCACCACGGAATCCTGGGCGCGTTGTGGCTGTTTTGCCCCCAGGTTCTGTCCTACGAGCGTAGCGGCCGCATTACTCATTCCCCAAGCTGGCAGGAGGAAGAAAATCACCACACGCAGCGCTGTTTGATAGCCGGCAGATGCAATGCTATGCCCCGTTTCGGCAACCACCCTGGCAAGCAGGATCCAGCTGCATGACCCGATGATAAACTGCAGTGTAGCCGGAGATGCAATATCGACCATGGACCTGATCAATGCCAGATCCAATCGCAGGTTATGCTTATGGATTTTGATTGCGCCTTCTCCTTTGAACAGGTGAAAAATCTGATAAGCAACACCGATACCTCTTCCCGTCACTGTTGCGATTGCAGCGCCGGTCAGTCCAAATGCTGGCACCGGTCCGCATCCATTGATGAAAATAGGGCAGAGGATAATATTGCAAACATTGGCTACCCACAGGCTTTTCATTGCCATCGAAGCATCACCTGCACCGCGAAAGATCCCATTAATGAGGAAAAGCATCATGATCACCAGGCTTCCACCCATCATCAATCTCATATATATTGCTCCCATCTCCACTGTTGCTGATTCAGCACCCATGGCCCTGAGGATTTGCTTCGCATATACAACTCCGATAATACTAATGACTGCTGTAATACCAAAGGACAGCCAGATCGCCTGCATGGCTGCCGTTGCCGCCGCTTCCGGATTCTTCTCTCCAATGCGACGGGCTACCACGGCTGTTGCGGCCATGCTGATGCCGATGGCAAGGGAATACACAATGGCAAGAATGGATTCTGTCAATGCCACCGTCTGCAATGTATTCTTGCTATTGGGCAAGTGTCCCACGAAAAATAAGTCAACCAGGGCAAAAACACTTTCCAGGCTCATTTCGAGGATCATGGGTATCGCCAGCATAAGTACTGCACGGCGTATGCTTCCCGCGGTGTAATCCATCGGTTCGCCCCGGAGCGAACTTTTTATGAAAGAAAAAACAGATTGTTTGTTTTGTAAAGATTGTTCTGGCATAAAACCATTATGAATAAGTTGAATAATTGAATCGAAATGATAAGGAGAAAAAAAAGCCCCGCAATTTGCAGGGCTCTATAGAAAGTTGTAAAATGATTAACTCGCCATGAGAGATGCCCCGCATCCGGGATCATTAGAGATCCTCCAGTCCAATTTGCAGATCATATATAGGCGCATCGGCGTTTGTTTTATTGATTCACAAAATTATAGAAGTTTTTTTGACATAAACAAAATTTCCGGAAAAATATTTTAGAGGTGCACATTCGACAATATCCGGAAAAATGATTTTCCTTCCGGGAAAGCGGGTGCGAGACTGCGAATGGAAGCAGAGGGATGACTGATACCAAATGCTGGAAATTGGTCTCAGGCCCTCTTATGAATCAGGCAGCCTTCATCTCTATTCTGAGGCGGATGCTATCGGTCCTCTATAAACTTTGACTCCGCTCCATAACATCGATTCTACATGTTGACAATCGCGACGGCAAAAGGCCCCAACAAAATGGATGCATCGTCCAGTTTTTTAGTTACCGGTTGTCCCTCACCGGTAGATCCATCTACGATTTCAATTGATTTTCCTTTGGATGCCGCGGGCAATGCAGCGGTTATCGCCTTGTTTCTGAGGTTGGCAAGCAGGACGGTTCTTCCGGTCCTGGTATAGAATGCTTGCGCCAAGATACCATCCCCATTCCCATCAATCTGTGTACTTACGATATTATCACCGGGACCAAAATGATCATGGATCAGCTTGAGCACCCAATACCTTGCATTGGGTCTGCCGTTCTTCCAGTTTATCATGCTGACATCGGGAAACTGTGTGGGAAATCCAACCAGCTGGGATTCTCCTGCAACGTCAATGCCAATCCTTGTTAGTTCAAGGAAAATATAAGCATACAATGCACCAGAGAGATTCCAATATTCAGCAGGAATTTTTTCCGGATCGGCATTGATAATGCTTCCGATCTCATTGATCGTAGTCATGGTAGACGGTGACAAACGCCTGCGGATACTTTCTATATACTTTACCTTATTGATGAATCCGCCTGCCTGGTCAAAAAATGAGTATTGATATTGATCTAAAGTCTGGCTGGCCGCAGGCGATGCATAAAAATGATAGGAGATCATATCGATAGGAATGCCTGGGGCATGGTTCTTCGGATCCAGAAAATAGTTGAACCATTCCGGCTCATTGCTAAAGGCGAGCGAAATGCCCACAAACTTTGTTGTGGGAGAGATTTGATGCAGGGCCGTGACAATCGCGTCATATATTTTTGTGTACAATCGCACCGGCATATTGTGTTCAAGGTCCGGTTCATTCAACACCTCCCAATAGGGGATATTATAAAAGTGGCCTGATGCATGATGTTTGCCCAGTTCATCTGTAAATCCGCCCTTAGTATACCAACTTAAAAGCCTGCTGTAATAGTCTGTCAATTCTCTGAGTGAGCTGTCTCTTAATTCCGTTCCCTGGTTATATTCCCAAAATACCTGATTAGGATCATCTGGGAAAAGGACTGGGGATTTGGTTTTGAACATCCAGGCTGGAATGGTTGAGAAGTTGATCACGACGGAATGACCCGCTGTTGCCGACATGAAATCTTTCATCATGGAATCCAGCAGACTAAAGTCCCAAAAAGTTTTTTCTCCGGTAGGAGGATATAGTTCAGCAACTGCCAGGCGGGGATAGGGGAACCAGGGTACATAACGGACATAATCTGCACCAAGTGCTTTCAGTGCCTCAAAACTTCCCTTATATATGGTCGATAGACTGCGCAACATGGGATTGCCCACAACTTGCAGAGTGGGCGTTGTGCGGGATACTTTTGTGATTAGGCCCCAATTTACACTGACCTTTGCTGATTGTCCATTGACGTGCTGACTGATCAGGATGCCGAAGCATCCGCTCAGACAGATCAAATATTCTTTCAATTTGAATTTGTAATTCATATGGCTGTTGATTGTTTTTCAAATTAAATTATTTTATGAAAGACTGAAGAAGAAATTATATCCTCTGCTATCGGACGGGCTGATTTTCTGCGCCATCAATACATACATTAATTCTTTGGTCATATTATTTAACGGAGCCAAAATTGGTTATATTTAGTTCCCTTCAATTTCCCCTACCTAAAACTACCTGACTATGGCAAAAGGAACAATAGTTTTCATCCATGGATTATGGATTCATGCGAGTTCCTGGCAAGCCTGGATGGATTTTTTTAAGCAGCATGGTTATGATTCCCTGAACCCGGGCTGGCCTGGAGATGGGGCAACGGTTGCTGCATGCAGGGAAGATCCTGAGGCCATTGCCAATCGTGGTGTGGCCGAAGTGGCCGACAGTTATGCGAAAGTAATTGCTGGCCTTTCCAGTCCGCCAATTTTAATTGGCCATTCTTTTGGCGGACTCCTTGTTCAAATTTTATTGAGCCGCGGCATCGCATCGGCAGCCATTGCCATTGACCCCGCGCCAATCAAAGGCGTTTGGCAGTTGCCATTTTCTGCATTGAGGGCTTCCTTTCCTGTACTGGGTAATCCATTTAATTTGAAAAAAGCCATCTCCCTAACATTCAATCAATTTTTATATGGTTTTGCCAATGCCATTCCTGAAGCAGAGGCCCGTGAAATCTATGATCGCATAACGATTCCTGCCCCTGCCAGGCCGCTCTTCCAGGCGGCGACGGCAACATTTGCCGGCTCGGAAACAAAAGCGGATACCGGAAATACGACCCGTGGACCCTTGCTGATCACTGGTGGTGAAAAAGATCACATCGCACCGCCAATCCTGGGCAAAGCGTCTGCGGCCAAATACAATAAGTCAGTGGTAACCGATTTCAAATTGTTTGATGGCCGTGGACATTCATTGGCTTCAGATCATGGATGGAAGGAGATTGCGGAATATAGTCTCCAATGGCTCAATAAATATGGGCTATAAAAAAATTGGCATTCTTCAAAAGCTCGGCGTGCGGGGCTTTTCCCCCCAATTGCCTTAAACAGAAATTATTTATCTATTCTCGAAAAGGCGTTCGCGTAATTCAAAATTTTCTTAAAAAGCAGCCAATCTACCGGCATTTGATTTTATTTCTTAATATGCGCCTAAACTAAGGGTATGAAAAAATGGAATTTAGTTTTTGCCGGATTGTTTTTTTTGATTTCGACACAGGCTCAGAAACAAAAGGGATTTGATATCAAATCATTGGATGGAAACATTGTTTTACATGTTGAAGCAGGAGAGAAGCTGATTTGGTCCGTTCAGCACAAGGGCCAGCAGATGATAGAACCTTCCACCGTTTCCATCCAGTTGTCAGATGGAGTCTTGGGCCAGGGAGCATCCATCCTTTCTTCCAAAATAGAAAAGTTTACGCGCACTATAAACGCCATCAACTATATCAAAGTAACAATACCTGATGAATACAACCAGCTTACTTTGAATTGCAGGGGGGACTATGGTATTGTTTTCAGGGTCTATAATGATGCGGTGGCTTACCGGTTCTTTACAAAAAGGAGCGGAAACATCATTGTAAATAATGAGGAAGCCAATTTCAACTTTTCAGATGATTACAAGGCTTTTATTCCAATCCAGTGGGATTACCGTGAAGGCAGAATTTTTAATTCTTCATTTGAGGCGCTCTATCATGAGATGCAACTCTCGGCATTTCCAAAAGACTCCCTTGCCTTTCTTCCATTGTTGGTTGATGTAGGGCAGAATAAAAAAGTCGCCATCCTGGAGGCAGATCTTGAAGATTATCCAGGAATGTACCTTGATCTTAACTCAACGGGGAAAGGGTTAAAAGGAGTATTTGCGCCATATCCAACAAAAGCGCATATAGCGGGAATCAACTATGTACCTATCGAAAGAGCAAATTATATTGCTTCGACCAGCGGATCCAGGAATTTTCCCTGGAGAGTGATCGTCATCAGCGAAGAGGATAAGGAGTTATTGAATAATGATATTGTTCAGAAACTCGCAGATCCACCAAGACTTGCAGATTATTCCTGGGTAAAACCGGGCCAGGTGGCCTGGGATTGGTGGAACAACTGGAATATTACGGGTGTTGACTTCAAGGCCGGAATCAATACGCAAACTTATAAATACTACATTGATTTTGCCGCTTCGAACAAAATTCCCTACATCATTATGGATGAAGGTTGGTCGAATGATCTGGATCTGATGAAAATGAATCCCAATACCAATATCGAAGAGATCGTGCAGTATGGAAAGAAAAAGAATGTCGGTGTCATTTTGTGGGCCACCTGGTTTGCAGTGAAAAACCAGATGGATACAGTCTTTCCTTTTTTTGCCAAAATGGGTGTGAAAGGATTTAAGATAGATTTCTTCGATCGGGATGACCAGCTTGCAGTGGCCTCCACCTATGAGATTGCAAAAAAAGCGGCAGACCATAAACTGATCGTTGACTTTCATGGTATTTATAAACCCACAGGATTATCACGCACATATCCCAATGTGATTAGCTATGAAGGGGTAAAGGGTTTGGAGAATTTTAAATGGGCAGTGGAGGATCAGCCAAGATATGTTTGCAGCATTCCATTTATCCGCATGCTGGCAGGCCCCATGGACTATACGCCCGGGGCTATGCGAAATGCAACGAAAACCATTTACCGACCCATCAATGATGATCCCATGAGCCAGGGCACTCGTTGTCAACAGATGGCGGAATATGTCATTTTTTATGCGCCCCTCCAGATGCTTTCAGACAATCCTACCATTTACACGAAAGAACAGGAATGCACAGATTTTATCACAAGTGTTCCGACAATCTTTGATGAGACCGTTCCAATGGATGGAAAAGTGGGAGAGTATGTAGCACTTGCGCGCAGAAAAGGAGCAGACTGGTTTGTGGGTGCCATGAGCAACTGGACGCCTCATGAATTGACAATTGATTTCTCCTTCCTGCCTCCAGGCCAATATGAAGGGGTCGTATTCAAAGACGGTGTGAATGCAGATAGAAAGGCGACAGATTACAAAAAGGAGGTCATTAAGATTTCATCAGGAGACAAAATTAAAATCCAGCTTTCTAACGGCGGGGGCTGGGTGGCGAGGATTAAGAAAGAATAGAATGAATATTAGACTGGAATTTCACCTCAGAAGCATCAGGTCTTCGACCAGTATCCATCTGGAGAGTATTTGAATTATTTGAGCCACTTAGTATTTGCGAATTATTTATTATTAACTGTTCCTCGCTTAATTATAATTCCGACTCATAGGAAAAGCATTATGTCGAACCCAATTTGTGGCAGAATGCATGATATCCACAGCTTCCAATTCAATTATAGCGCCGTTCATTTTCCTTCAGAGGCTTTGTTTGCGGCTTCTTGTTTTTTTCGCTGTTTTTCCTGTTTTTTGAAATATCCTTTGAATAAGAAATTATCCTGAAGAGCCCTGAGATCCTCATCCAGTTTCTCACTGCTCGCATTCAGGTTTCTGGTAATATTCTTCAGGTCAGTAGCGACCTGTTGATCATTCAATATAGTGCCCGCCAGGTTATCCGTTTTATTCAAGGAACCACTAGCCTGTTTTAAATTGTTTGCAAAATCAGAGATGGTGGCAGAGGCTTCCTTCAATCGGTCGATGGTTTCTTTGAAATGAAGAAAGAGCAAAGTGTCTGTTATGAGCTGATTGACCAGGGTCCCTTCCTTTTTGAAACCATTAACGACATCGTTGACCCCTGCAATTGCCTTTTCGCTACTAATCGATGCGGTTTTGAAATGACTCAGTGTATTGTCTATTTTATTTGCAATGGAAGGGTTGTTGAGCAATTCCCCGATCGTTCCTTTCCCTTCTCTTATCCCTCTGATTATGACTTTGAGGTCATCAGTGATAGCCAGAAGGTTTTTATTGTTTTGCTGAAGGGTAGTTAGCACGTCATCTGTACCAAGCATCTTTTCGCTTATTAAATAGTCGCCGCCGGATATCCTATTTGAAGTAGGCGTTCCCCCGTAAATCACTACAATTTTGTTCCCGATAAACCCATCTGTGCTGATTTTTGCCCTTGCATCTTTTTTAATATGCGATTGGGCATCTATATCAATATTCAAAGTGGTCTCAACTCCTGTACTTCCACTGAAAATGATTTTCTTCACTGTTCCGATTTTTACACCAGATAACCAGACATTATTCCCAGTTTGCAACCCGCCCACATTTTCAAAAATAACTTTAACGGGAACTGATTTCGCAAAGGTCTTCTTCTGACTTTCTATAGTAAAGACAGCTGCAACAAAGATCGCGATCCCCAAAAAGATAAAAACCCCTACAATAACGGCGCGGCTAATAGATATCGTTTTCATTTTTGAGTTATAAAATTGTAATTGTAGAATCCTTTGATCCGTACATCTTCCGAATCAAAAACATGTTCAAAACTTCCCTGCCTGGAAATTTTGCCGTCCACCAGCATGGCAATCCGGTTGCCGGTCATTTTCGCGCAGGTGAGGTCATGAGTGATAATTATTGAGCTCGTATTGTATTGCTTCTGCACTGTATTGATAAGGTGGTTGAGTTCCACACAAGTGATCGGGTCAATGCCCCCGGTCGGCTCGTCGTAGAGCATGATTTCGGGCTGCAGGATCAATGTCCGGGCAATACCAATTCTTTTTTTCTGTCCACCTGAAAGCTCCGCCGGCATTTGGTCGATGGTTTGCAAAAGGCCTACGTCCAGAAGCACCTTTTCAACAGCTTCTGATACCTGTTTCCTGCTTAGGTTTCTTTTATTTCGGACCAGGGGGAATTCGAGATTTTCCCTAACTGACATGCCATCATATAAGGCGCTGCTCTGAAAGGAGAACCCGATGTGAAGCCGCAAGTTTTGCAATTCTCTTGTATTCAAAGAATCAACTTCTTTCCCCAATACACTTACAGTTCCTTTATCCTGCCTCAGTAAACCGGCAATTAATTTGATCAATACAGACTTTCCGCTGCCGGAACGGCCAAGGACCACAACATTCTCTCCTTTATAGAGATCTAAATTCACCCCGCTTAGCACAGCGATATTTTTAAAAGATTTACACAAATTCTTTATCGCGATCACTGGGTCTTTCTCCTTTATATTTGAATTTATTGTAAGCATTGACCGGCTTAAAAAATTTAACGAAACGAATTGACGATTTGAACGATGATCATTTCTTCTATAAAAATCAGAAACATGGAAATGACTACTGTTGAATTGGCTGCTTTCCCAACGCCAACCGTTCCTAAACTTGCTCTATACCCCAAGAAACAGCCCGTTATCCCGATGGTGAACCCGTATACAACAGATTTTATAACGGAGGCAAAAATATCCAGGAATGAAATCTTGATGAAAGCATCATGTATGAACTTCGTAAGACTCGTCAATTCGTTCTGATGAACATTGAGGTAGGCCCCCATCAACCCGATAAAAGCTGCATAGACCATCAATACGGGCAGCATAAAAGTGGAGGCCAGCACCCGGCTCACCACAAGGTACTTGAAGGGATTTGTGCCTGAAACTTCCATGGCATCAATCTGTTCGGTTACATTCATGGAGCCAAGTTCAGCTCCGATATTGGACCCAATTTTCCCCGCGGCGATCAGCGCTGTTATCAGGGGAGCAAGTGCCCTGATAATAGCGATAGAAATAAGTCCTGGTAACCATGAAGTGGCTCCGAAATCGGCTAAGGGTGGCCGTGATTGTTTGGTGAAAACAATGCCCGTAATGAAACCGGTTAGGGTAATGATTGCAAGTGACCTGTAGCCTATATTATAGCATTGCCTGATAATTTCCTTGAATTCATACGGAGGGGAGAAGACTTCTCTGAAAAAGCGGAAAATAAACTTTTGAATCTCATATAGACCCGCGAAGAACTGGGTTATTTTCTGGGCAAAGTATAATACTCCCTTACTTTCCTTAATTTTGACCCGATCGGGTTCCATAATAGTTTAACTGGTTGGCAACATATTTCATTTTTTGTCTCTATGCTCATGACCCCGGTTATTTATACATCTGATTATGATCATATTTTTGCCTGGATTGTCTGATAAAGGATTGTCAAAAGATAGCCTGCAAGCATCGATATGACCTCCCTCCTAAAAATCGAAGCAATGTAAATTAAAGTATCGGGGTTATTACCCATAAATACAATATAAGGTCAAACTATTTGAAGTTGATCTTTAATGAAATAGCCGGCTGATATACGCCCACATACTTTTGGATGAGCTGGTCATTTTTTTCCATTTTAGGGCTCACTGATAATTGCATTGCCTTCAGATTGCTTTGATGTGAAGAAATGAAAAATGGAATACTGGCCAGCATACTGAGTGCACCTACACCGGCTATAATTGCTCCTGTATTATTTTTATCAGAGGAAAAAATGGGTTGAGAAGCGTACATTATTGTGCCGGTAATAAGCGCGGCACCACCAAGTCCAAAAAATATCCACCCCGTAGTTCTCTGGGTGCTTTTTTTTTGCAGATAATACTCTTTATTTTTAACAGTGTCCATAGGGATTTGTTGTGAATATATAGACATGCCTAGAATCATTAATAGTAGGAAATTATACAGCTTTTTCATAACACTTAATTTATAATAAAGCTAACTGCAAATAAATTTGAATTCGATGATTTTTGTTGGCATATAAAATGATAGTGGTCATTTGAGCAGCGCATAAAATTTGTCTATTCCCCTTAAACAAAATCGCTCCTTTTTACCAGTTCTTCATTAATTGGAAAGTCTTTAAAAGATAGAAGTACTGTCTGACCACTTAAGTATTTTTGCCGACTTCTCCTACCGATCAAAGTAACAACAAGGGTGCGTCAAAAGCCTGTTTACGATCACCCAATTGGGTCAACCAACCTTTCATTCGATCCAAATAGAATCTACAAGGTTAGTATAGACAATCAATCATTTAAACAAAATGGAAAGTAGTATCTTAGAGGCGTTTTAATACTCTTCGGGATGTAGCGCAGCCCGGTAGCGTACTTCGTTCGGGACGAAGGGGTCGCTGGTTCGAATCCAGTCATCCCGACTCATTAAAGGCTCTGGTTAAGCAGAGCCTTTTTTTTGTTTCATTGTCATTCCAGAGTTCGCATTTAGGACCTTCCCTCAATCATCAAAAATGCTTTTCCCAGGCATTCAATCAGGTCAGAAGCCAGCATCGCGGGCTCCGAAAATTCTTTTGCCGCCAGGTCACCTGCCATTCCATGAATGAAAACGCCAAGTATGGCTGCTTCAATGGCAGAATATCCCTGGGCCAATAATCCGGTAAGGATACCCGTTAGTGCGTCTCCGCTTCCGCCTTTTGCCATACCCGGATTGCCCGTCGAATTATAAAAACCACTTCCCCCCGGAACTGCCATGAATGTGAAGTGTCCTTTCAGGATGATGATAATTTGAAGGCGTTTGGATTGTTCTCTGGCCACTTGAATCCTTTGGAAATCGTCTGTGCATACACCAAAAAGTCGTTCAAATTCTTTAGGGTGGGGGCTAAGAATAGAGTAGGGGGGCAACTTTTCCAGCCATTTCTTATTTACTGAAAGGATATTCAGCGCATCCGCATCCAGGATCATGGGCGGACTTTGGCCTGCCAATAATGAATTCAGGAATTTTTTTGTTTTTTCTTCAGTGCCTATTCCCGGGCCAATCCCAATGGATTTGTATTTTCCAGGTTCAGGCTGCATATGAGTAACAATGTTGTCGTCGGGATCCGGATCAACCATTGCCTCGGGAAGCGCCGTGTGAAAAATGGCCATTCCGGAAGCAGGCAGGTGGCAGGTAAGCAATCCGGCACCTGAACGCAGGCAGGCTTTTGCGGCAAGCAGTGCTGCCCCCATCCTTCCCCGGCTTCCTGCTATCAGTAATGCATGACCGAAATTCCCTTTATGAGCGAAAGGCTTCCTGGGTTTATACAGAGCCCGGATAAAATCTATATTCACGAGATCAATGTCCGTAGCCAATGCGGCAATAAATCCGGGATGCAGTCCAATATCCAGGAGATGCAAGTCCCCGATAAAGTCCTGGTTCTCCGCGACAAGAAAAGCAGGCTTGAAACATTGAAAGCTCAATACGTGATCAGCCATCACCATCGGATTTCCCTTCGAAGTTTTGTCTACATACATCCCGCTCGGAATATCAATCGAAATGATTTCATTTCCACATTGATTTATCCTGGTGATCAATTGGGCTGTGACACCCTCCAGGGGCCGGTTCAACCCTGAGCCATACAGTGCATCGATCAGCAAAACTTCTTTGGCGATTTCGGGAATAGTTTCTTCACTTTGTATAAAGAGAATTTCTGCTTTGGTTTGATGGAGCCTGGCGAGGTTGATTTGAAAATCTTCGGTTCCCTTGTGGCCAAATTCGAGAATATATACAACCACCTGGGAAAGCCTGGCGCTAAGCATTCGTGCGATGGCCAGTCCATCACCACCATTATTTCCCTTTCCGCAAAAAATGCAAAATGAGTTGTCTAGCATTTTGCGGGATTCAAGCCAGTCCATGCAAGCTGACGCTGCCCGCTCCATCAGATCAATGGATGCGATGGGCTCATTCCTGATTGTGTATTCATCCCAAAGCCGGATCTGTTCAGCACTTAATATTTGCATGGTAAATTCTTAAATAAGATCTTAGAAGGGAATATGCAAAGATAAGTCGCTGAAATACCAGAGAAAAAAAGGCTTTGGTGATTTGCTTTCGCGGTATGGTCTGGGGGCGACACACTGGAAAGAATCCTGTCAATAACTGGGATCCCTTATTTTTTTACTGGATTTTCGCCACCCCTGCTATCTGTTTCATTGTCGGACTCATCGAATTTTTCTCTGCCTTGTTGGTAGTTTCCAAAAAGATCGCAGAGTTTCTTAGATGCATAGACGCGGGTGTTATCGTTATTGCAAAGGGCAATAATGGTTGCATCTTCATCCAGCATTCGGATGAAGACCGTGCGGTTTCCATGCCACCATCCATTATGATAAATTAATTTTTTCCCGTTAGACACCAGGATCATTCGCCATCCCAGGCCATAATTCCGTTTTCCGGGTTTTTCGAAACTATATGGCATATAAGCGCTGTCCAGCGTAGATTTTTTAAAGAGCACACCTGTGCGCAAAGCCTCGTCCCATTTCAGGAGATCCTGGCTTGTGCTGTATATATTCTTGTCTCCATACACCAGGTCCAGATATTCCAGGGGGTAAGGGCGTCCATAACGCTTGAAGGACTTCATCGCTTTTTCGGTGTCCGATAAATTGAACACATAGGAATCGTCCATATGCAGTGGAATAAAGAAGTTTTTTGCCATGAATTCTGCATAGGATTGACCAGAAACCTTTTCAACCACGAGAGCCAGCAACGCATAATTAGTATTGGAATATTCAAAATGCCTCCCAGGCAATGCGCGTTGCACAATCTCCTTATGGGTATTTATGTATTGAAGTAAATCGACGTTGGTAAGAAATTTTCGTTTGTCCCAGCCTGATTGGTCCATAAAATGAACATAATTCGATAGGCCGCTGCGCTGGCTGAGCAGATTCTTAATGGTGCAATCAGGATATGGGAAGCCAGCCAGGTACTTCGACACAGGATCATGGATCTCCAGTTTTCCCTGCTCCCATAATTTCAGTATGGCCATTGCAGTAAAAGTCTTGGATACAGAAGCCAGGTGAAATGGAGTATGCAGGTTGATTGAATCTGTTTTTTTCCTTGGCTCCTTAAAACCGCTATACCTTTCGTAAAGGATTTCTCCATTCTTTGCCACGAGTACGCTCCCATTGAATCCGCGCATGAAAAGGGAATCGAAGAAATGTTTGGTTGCGGCCGAATAATGATGAAAATCCTGGCTGCTGAGGGGCTCTTCTGCTGGAATCGTTATGATAAGGCTGTCCTTAGCTGCAGTATTTGCGGGTCGGCTGGCTGTGCTGGCCACAGCAAACCAGAAAAGATAGGATGAAAAGATATGACCAGATGGTTTTCAAAAGGAACATAGTGAATGGGTTAGGATTACAAAAGTAAAAAATTCACTCCTCAAACGGGAATGGGTCAGAGTTTTGTTTTTTCGTTTAGCATTTAAATAACAAATTTGCACTGGATTTGAAAATTATAACGCAAAAAGTCGACCGAGATTATGGAAGAGCCAAAAATTACCAGCTATCCTAAAGAAAAGATCAATATCCTGTTTTTGGAAAATATCAGCGATAAGGCTGTGAGTCATTTTAGGGAGGCTGGTTATGCCTCTGTGAAGAAAATGACTAAAGCACTCCCCGAAGAGGAACTCATCAAGGAAATCAGGGATATCCACTTACTGGGCATTCGCTCCAAGACCCAGATTACCCAAAATGTGCTGGACGCTGCCAAAAAGCTCCAGGCAATCGGCTGTTTTTGTATTGGTGTGAACCAGGTCGATCTGAAATCCGCTACCAACCACGGGGTCGTAGTTTTCAATGCTCCCTATTCCAATACCCGTTCTGTGGCAGAATTGGTCATTGGTGCATCGGTCATGCTTATTCGCCGGATCCCTGATAAAAGCAGAGGCGCACATGCGGGGGAATGGCTTAAGGAGGCCAAGGGCAGCTTCGAGCTTAGGGGCAAAACCATGGGAATTATCGGGTATGGGAATATCGGAACTCAGGTCAGTGTGCTGGCGGAAGCACTCGGCATGAAGGTTATTTTTTATGATATTATCACCAAATTACCCCTTGGGAATGCGGAATCCCGGAAATCTATAGACGAAGTTGTAGGAGAATCTGATATCATAACGCTTCATGTTCCGGATACTGCGCAGACCCGGGGCATGATCAGCAGGAACATGCTGAGGAAATTCAAAAAGGGCTCCATCTTGCTTAACTATGCCAGGGGGGAAGTGGTTGACCTGGACGCCCTGGCAGAGGCCATAAAGGAAGGGAGGCTTTCCGGGGCAGGCATTGATGTTTTTCCATGGGAACCGGAGAAAAATGGGGACCGATTTACTACCCCGCTGCAAGGGCTGCCAAATGTGTTGCTTACTCCGCATATTGGCGGTTCCACAGAGGAAGCACAGGAAAATATTGGGGAAGATGTCAGTGAAAAACTTTTCCAATACCTCGAGATGGGAATTACCCTCGGATCACATACCATTCCAGAACTCAGTCTTCCGCAGCAAACAGGCACGCACCGAATCCTCCATATTCACAAGAACGTTCCTGGCGTGCTCTCGGAAATCAATACGGAATTGTCAAAGCACAATATCAATATCCTGGCGCAGTACCTGAAGACCAATGATGATATTGGTTATGTCGTACTTGATGTGGATAAAAAAATTTCAACACAGGCATTACAATTGCTTAAAGAAGTCAAGCAAACATTAAAGGCCAGAATATTGTATTAAAAGAGATTGCGTCGATTTGCAAGGCCGGGCATTTGACGATTTCAAACCTGATCCACTCATTTATTAATCCTGATCATGAAAATAATTATTGTGGGCGGGGGATTTGCGGGATTGAAACTCGCAAGAAGCTTGAATAATAAGGCTGGCTTTGAAGTCCTTCTGCTCGACAGGTACAATTATCATCAGTTCCAACCATTATTTTACCAGGTAGCGACGGCCGGACTGGATGCCAGCAATATCTCATTTCCGTTAAGAAAAGTATTCCACAATAGCCGGAATGTTCTGATCCGTTTGGGCGAATTGCAGGAAGTGATTCCTGCTGAAAATAAGATTCGAACGAGCATTGGTGAAATGAGCTATGATACGCTTGTGCTTGCTACGGGAGCAGACACCAATTTTTTCGGAAATGCAAGAATGCATGAGATGGCATATCCTATGAAATCTACGACAGAAGCCTTGCAGATCCGGCATAGCCTGATCCAGAATCTTGAAACAGCACTCGAATTCAAATCAGCAGAAGACCGGCAGAAATACCTGACCATCGTAGTGGTTGGAGGAGGTCCAACAGGCGTGGAACTGAGCGGGGCATTTGCGGAGATGAAGCATTTTGTGCTTCCCAAGGATTACCCGGAGATTGATTTTTCAAAAATGAAAATCTACCTTCTTGAGGGATCCCCAAAGACGCTTGCGTCCATGAGTGAGAAATCCTCGGCCGAATCAAGGAACTATCTGGAGAGGCTGGGCGTTACCGTTATGACAAACACTGTGGTGAAAGATTATGATGGCAGGAAAGTGGTTTTGCAAAACGGTGAAGAAATCATCTCCAATTTTGTCATTTGGGCAGCAGGAGTGAAGGGCAATGTTCCGGCTGGAATCCGACCTGAATTGGTTGCGAAAGGAAACCGGATTAAGACGGACAGGCAAGGCAAAGTAGAGGGCTCTGAAAATATATACGCCATTGGCGACATTGGATATATGGAGACGCCGAACTATCCTCACGGGTATCCTCAACTGGCATCCACTGCGGTGCAATTCGGAGAATGGCTGGCGAAATATTTTATCGAAAAAGCAAAAAATCCGGTAGCGAATTTGGAGTTTGATTACCGCGATAAAGGTACCATGGCGACTGTAGGAAGAAACCTCGCTGTGGTCGACATTCCAAAACTGAAATTGCATTTCAAGGGATTTCTCGCCTGGATGATCTGGATGAGCCTTCACCTCATGCTTTTGCTGGGGGTTAAGAACCGTTTATTCGTTTTCCTGAACTGGCTATATAATTATATCACGTATGACCAGTCTCTAAGGCTGCTTTTCAAAGAATTCAACAAGAAGTCCATAGTATGATATTTTATTTTATATAAATAGTATAATTATATAATAATCAATATTTTATATTATTTATAACTTTTCTTGCTCTGGACCTGAAAGCCGCCTTTTCGAAGGGCCATCTTTCTTCAATAATCATCTTAAGTTCCGGCCGGATTTCCGGGTATTTGTTGGAGAGGTTTTCCAGAATGGTCAATGAGAAGGCTTTGATAGCCGGGGGTTGATCAGGTGACTGAATGAACCTAAAACAGGCATTCATGATCCGGCCCTGGTAACGCTTGGGGATTTCTACATTTTGTAGCATTCTCACACTATTGCGGATCAGCGCCGGATGGGTTTCCTTCTTTTCGAGCAGGTGCCACAACCTGGCCCAGCCAGGGTTTGATCAGATCCGGAAATTTAATAACACAATAGCTCATGGGCCATGCTGCCCGCTGACTGATCCTGGATTCCGCATGAAAAACCAAATCCATTAGCTCTGAAAATCGATTCGCATTTGACCCAATCCAGCGAACGACTTTCTCGCAGGTTTGTTTGGTATATCCCTTGGCTATGGTTTTTGGGAGGTTCATGGGTTCAGTAACATTAAATTTAAATATACAGGATCTGAGAAAAACCTGACTGCATATCCACCCCAAACGGATAAGTGTTTTCTTATAATTTATATTATGTTAAGTAGACTTTGGAACTGTGACATTGCATGAGTATGATATTGTTAATTAGAGCATAAATAAAGCATGCAAACATGGTATCCTAGCCTACCACACGTAATTTTTAGAGCCGCGCTGTGAAATTGAAAGAATAGATTGTATATTATGAAACTTTAAATCTACCAGCATGAAAGGAAGCAGATTGTTTGTTGCCATTCTTAAGTCATTTTCGGCGATGGCCGGGCTATTTGCCATTGGTTATTTGGGCTATCATTATCCCGATAGCATGATTTACGTTATTTCGATTGGTACTTGCTGTGCCTTCTCCTGGTTCTTCTATATTAAAGAGAAAGATGAATGAATACGGTAACCATAAATGAATTAAAGAGGCGCTAATTTTTAGCTGCAGGGTTGGGATTCCAAATATCGACTACATTTTTCCAAGTCCCATCTTCTTCTTTTCTCCAAACTGTCACCCCCTTATTTATTTCAGTCATTGGATGACCCAATGAATCATTCACAGTGATTTGATTTTCTTCAAGCATATAGGCCAAATCACCACTCTTTGATACTTTCACACTGATCGGTTTCCAGCTGATTTCAAATCCTGGTGCTTTTAGGCTGTTCTCTACAAATTCCCTGATTGCAGCTTTGCCTTTCAATATTGAAGATCCAGGAGACAAAATAACTGCATCATCTGCCCAATAGCTCAAAATTTTCTCCAGGCTGTCTGTACCCGCTGCCTTTGACCATTCTTCGCTGGTTCGCATTAACTTTTCTTCTTCTGATTTTAGGTCCACTTTTGGACCATTGCATGAAATGAACACAAGACTTGCAAATAGAAAAATATTTCTGCTCATTAAGGTTGGCTTTGAGGAATGATTCTCCCTTTTTGAAGGGATTAAATGAAGGCTGTCACTTTACTAAGCTACTTAAAAGCATTGTGAATTTTGATGTTGCGTATGGAATTTTGCTGATGCATGAAGAAGCTTTCCATGCTTTTGGGGATCATCAGCCTGCCTCGATCTCTTCTTAAAATTGGGAAAGCGATTATTGCTGACTAAGCAAATAGTCAATTCCGGTGATAAGCAATGCGCCGAACAGTGCACCCAGGATCAAAGCGGCCAAAAGCTTTAAGTAGACCTTTCTACTCTTCTTATATTTTTCCATATGATTCTTATAGATGAAAATCAAACTGCCGATAAGAGCCTGTTTCGTTGTTGCTTTTTCCATTTGATGCACATCCATTCTGAAAATATTGTTTGAAACAACTGCCAAAAGTGAATACGATCATTATGAGCAGGAAGGAGTATTTATTAAAAAACCTCTTCTTCATTCAAAAGTATCATCGTATGGAGCTGACTCCTAATTGCAATTCGCAATCAGCAAGATGGCCATGTGAGTTGTTGCAAATAGGCTGTAACTCGCATATTTTGGAAATTGACAATTGCTAATGCAGGAGCCTATGTGTGTAGGTTATGCAGGGACCGCAAAATTCGTTTTCTGCTTTTGCATATTTTACTTAACAAAATGCTTCTTATTCCGGCAGTCTTTCGCTTAGGTATAGTCGAAATGAGCAAATATTGTTGCCTCTGCCGTGAAGTTTATTCTGAAATAATTTTAGTCCAGTACCAGGGTCTGAATGGAGTGCGGGAGGCTGGTCAGTTCTGCTGCTTTGCCGGCGATCCATAGGTGATAGGTAATTTTTTCACTGCTTTGGTTCATAACGACAATCGCGATCTTATTATTGGAGTTTCTGAATGCCGTTGTCAGCAGCTGTCCCCTGCTGGAAGCACTGCTGATTCTTCGTGCGCCAGGCCGGATGAATTTCGAAAAATGCCCGATATAATAGAAAGAATTCATAAAGGTCAGCTTCCCGGTTTTGGTATCTGCATGGACAGGGGCATAGCAAAAATTCTTAGCGTGATTTGGCCCGCCTTCCTCATCCAGGAGGACATTCCAGTCGATCCATCCTGCAGTCCCATTGTTAAAATCATTGATCAGGTTTCTTCCATAGGCTTCTCCCCATTTCCAATCATTGAGCTGTGATTGGCTGAAACGCTCGGCGCAACCTTCTGTAAAGATTAAGTTGGTTTTGGGGAAGGATTCATGCACACGTTTCACATTATCGAATATTTTTCCACCTCCTGTCCAGTCCTCATACCAATGAAAACCGATACCCCAGATATATTTTGCAGCGACGGGATCGCTCAGTAGAATACTTGCTCTATGGTAAAGCAGGTCACGGTTATGGTCCCAACCTATGATTTTCATTGCGCCCTGCCCCGAATTCGCAAGGGTCGGTCCGAGAAAATTCTTTATAAAATCCCTTTCTTCTTCGGCTGTATAATTGCAGGATTCCCAGGTTTGCTTCGCCATGGGTTCGTTTTGAACAGAAACGCCCCAGATGGGAATGCCTCTTTTTTCATAAGCACGGATAAACTGAACATAATAATTAGCCCATGACTTGTAAAAGTCGGGCAGTAGTTTCCCGCCATGAAGCATGTCGTGATTGTCTTTCATCCAGGCCGGCGGACTCCATGGGCTGGCGAGCAATGTCAGCTTCCCTCCCGCTGCTTTAATTGCTTTTTGAATGAATGGAATACGATACTGTTCATCATGTGATACTGAAAATGTTTTAAGTGCTTTGTCATTTTCCTGAACATAGGTATAGCTTTCACTTGAAAAGTCGCAACTATGAATATTGGTTCTTGCTAAAGAATATCCGATGCCTTTGTCCAGACTAAAATAGCTTTGAAGGAATTCTGCCTGTTTATCTGATGGCATTTTAGCAAAGGTTTCAGCTGATGCATCTGTGAGCGCGCCCCCGATCCCCACAAGATCCTGGAAGCTTTTTGATGGATCCACAAAAACACAGGGTTGCGTTTCCAATGGCTGGCCAAACTCGGTCAGGATCAAAGTATCGGTAGCTGTCATCCTCAGCGAGGTATTTTCTGCTGTGCTGTATACGACTACCCTATTGGCAATTGCTCTTAGTTTTCCGGCCCCCCCGGTCGGCGCCTGATATCCGGGGAAAAATGAAAGCAGCAATAAGGAGCCTGAAACCCATACCAGTTTATTCATTTGGCACAATTTATAGCCTAAATATATTTCATTTTTTGAATTCACAGGCGGCAGTTCTCTCTGAACAGAACAGCTTCCCCGCCGGCAGGCAAAACCTGCTGTTGGAAATGAGTTGATTATTTTTTCTGAATGTTGAACTAAATTGTGAAACCGATCCGGATTGTTCATCTTAAATCATGCAGCATGTTGTCAAGAAAAACTAAGTCTTTAGGAAAGGGTTCAAAACCTGTTCACCGCAGAGAATTTTTGAAATGGTCCGGGATGACTGCGGCCGGAGGGTTTCTCCTGCCTGGTCTAACGACTCCATCTACCCGAAATCTGGCTGCGGAGCCGGCAAAGATTTCTCTCCAGTTGTACACACTGAGGAACCAGATGAAAATGAATATCCCCGACTGCCTTCGCTTCGCGGCAGAGACAGGTTTCGAAGCAGTGGAAACAGCTTTCTGGCCTGATGACGTGTCAATAAAGCAGGCGGGCAAATATTTGAAAGAAGCTGGTCTGAAAGTTTCGTCCGCTCATGTAGCTTTGCCCAATACCGACCAGAATAAGGCGATCATGCTGGAAACTGCAGAAACTTTTGAATGCAAAAGAATGATCTGGCATGGCTGGCCGGAGGACAAACGATACAGCACGATGGATGGCACCCAGGAATTGGCCAGGATTTATAATGAATCCAATCATTTTGCAAGGTCCAATGGCCTTGAGTTCGGTCTGCATAACCACTGGTGGGAATTCCGGAATAAAGTAGATGGGCATTTAGTTTACGAAGTGCTGCTTGAAGAAGTGGACCCGGAAATATTTTTTGAAATTGACACTTATTGGGTTAAAGTGGCGGGCCAGGACCCTGCCAAAATTGTCTCTGAATTTGGAGCGCGCGCTCCCTTCCTTCATATCAAGGATGGGCCTGCGAGGTGGACCGACTCCTTACCTGCCGACAAACCGGAACCCATGGTAGCAGCCGGCAAAGGATCACAAAATTTCCCTGCCATTGTAAAGGCAGCCAATGGCCATACAGAATGGATGGTGGTGGAAATGGATGTCACTGCGACCGATATTTTTGCGGCGATCAAGGATAGCTATGTCTATCTCGTAAAAAATAATCTGGCCAGGGGAAAGAAGCCTGCATGATTTCGGGATCCTGTCTGATTTTCGCAAATAAGCGGCAAAACTATTTTGTCCATTGCAATGCATTCACGTTATTTCCCACGACCTGGCCTTCCTTTAGCCCGGCTTCATTGTCTTGTTGCGTATGAATGCCTCCCAGAAAACGGCTATATGCACATTCGTTGGCTGCCTCCCAAAAGTTATTGAATGACCTGGCCGGATAAACCAAATCAAGAAAGCGAGCGTCATCATATCGACGGTGGCCCTGATGTGAATCGTCTGTAAAGGAAATATTGTCCCCGAAAATGGCAGTCAACACAGTGGCACCTGCTGCTGCCTGGATAGAATGCCCTGATGGAAATGCTGGAAATGGTGGTTCGGGCCAGAACTGTATCCAATTGATGTCGATATAAGATTTTACATAGCTCGAAGGCCTTTCATTAAAATAAGTCACTTTGGCTTTCCAGCAATTGATGAATGCGTCTGCAACGGCCATGCCTGTACGCGCATATGCTTCTGCAGCTTTGATGAGGCCGGGCTTTGTATTTCTTATAGCCAATGTTGCCAGGTAATAAGAATGTCCGGGTGGCGAAAAGGTCTCCGTCGGGTCATCTCCCCACCAGGCCGCAATTTCCCTCTCCGGCAAAGTCAAGACATGATCTTTGTCGTACACTGCCTTATAGATTTTATAGTAAGCAGAAGCAGTGTCAGTGGAAAATGGCAGAATTGGCGGAATAGGAATGTTTGCATTGGTCTTCACGAATACCCTGTTACTGCCCCAGTAAGGATGAAGCGGATACTGACTAACTGTTTGCCCGCGCACAGGGGGAACCCAATAAGAAGGCCCATTAGGGAAAACATAGGACGGATCAAAATTCCTGGCATATCCCTGGTCACCTCCATCCGTCACTGACCATTCATATATTGCAAGGGCAATTTCTTTACCAAATTCCACTGAGCGCTTTGCGATTGCGGGATCCAGACCAGATGCAAATTCTTCGTATATGGCATTCGAAAGGGAATCAATTTTATTGTGAATGTAATGATGGGAATTGCCTGGCACTGGATATAATAATTTTAAGAGAGTATCCTCTGCTGCGTTCAGCGATAAGATCCACTGATAGAATTTTCCTTTTTCTGGTGATGGAAGGGAAAGTCCGTTGAGCTGGTTATTCATTGATATATGGGAAGAATCGCCATAGACTATAGATTCATACATGGCCAAGCCCAGATATCCCATGCTTCTCGAGGAATAGGTTGGTGAATTGAAAGCGGAGAATCGAAAAGTATAAAGCGTCATGTCCGCCCATTTCAGTGCTACATCAGGAGGCAATGCTGAAAGATGGGCGGGTTCCTGGTAACCCGGGCCGCTGCTTTTGCTGCAAGCACACTGCAAAACAAGGCCAAATATCAGGGCGCAAAACAGCCCCTGTGAAACTTGCCATCCTGCCACTGGTTTGAAATACCGATTTGTTCCCACTGTCTTCATCTGGTCATCTTTCATATTTTAAAGAATAGGATTGGACGGAAATAGTATCCCCGGCCGGTAGATTGAGATAAAATTTTTCGTCCATGAAATTATTCACGTACCCTGTTAGATGGTGATTGACAAAAAGGGTCATTGGCGCGAGTAATTGGGTCCCGGATATCTTGTATACATATTTCTCTCTTGCGGTGTAGCCAAAAAGATAATATCCACGAGTCGAAGAAATCAACCATTCCTGGTATATTTCCGGCTTATATTGACTGATCCAGTACCGCAGGCTTTGGCTGTAGGGATCTAAGTCAATATTACTGGTAGTGGTGTCTTTTCTTGTAAGAATAAATACCGGGGATTGATCAGTGAGATCGCAATTAACCCAGGCCAGATCAACTAACAATTTCGCATGCATCGGATCGGTAAACTCAATGCTATCCTGGTAATGATTATAGGGATCGATTAAACTATTAGAGTAGTAATTTATACCCTCACTGTCCATGGCGATGTGGCGGCCTATGGTATAAGGGTCAGTGATCTGGCCTTGATTAGAAAACACCAATAATTTAGATTCTGCTTTAATTCCGGTTTTGTGATAAATCGAATGGTAGCTGATTTGTTCCCCGCTCTTGCTGCAGGACCATTGGAGTGAATACAAGACAAGACCGCCAATGAGCAGGATGATTCTCATCGAAAGCAGGGAATTTTGGTATTTCAAATTTATGCAATTTCTTTTAGAGTTGGCTGCTTTATGGGTAAGTGCTTGTTTCGATGACCGACTCAGAGACTTAGATCCCTGACTAAATCATTCCATTTCTTTCAATCAAACAGGCTAAAAGAAATATCAAAATCATTTTCGATGACCGATGGTCATTGGTCCATGATCGAATTTGTGCCAAATTACCATTACAAAATCCACCAACTCTTCTACCAACGGTCAACGACCAACGATCATCGTATATTTTCATCGACTGCAGCGTTAAACTACTTCTCATTTTTGTCCCAAGTGGCATTCTGTTTGTACTTGCTTAGCGTCTTAAGAACCTAATTATCCAACTATGAAAACCGAACGCGTATTAAGGAACGTCCAAATCATCATCGGCTTTCTAATTCTGGCCGTTGTGTTATGGAATTTCATCGGGCATGCCTAAGGTCGCTCCGCCGAGTTTATAAAGGGTAATTGCATTACCCTTTTTTCGTTTAACCTTTACTGTTGGATTCAGGCGAGATGTCCAAAAACGACAATGCTGGCTTCTCTGGCAGGGATATCCGAAGTCCCCTTCTTAATTTCAGAAATTTTCTTTTTGATGGCCTGGGCTGTTTGGGAATAGCCCACTTTTTTATGTCTTGATTTGATATCGCGCACAATAGCCAGGGTAGATTTGGATTTCATGTGATTGGATTTTGAAAGGCGGCAGGAAGGCCACTACTCTATAACGACATAAAGCCATAAATATTTGGGGGGTTTTGGACTTAAATTCAACATATTGATTAATAATGAAGTATAATAAATATATTAAATTAAAAAACCCTTCGTAAAAGAAGGGTTTTCGTTATTTTGGAAAGAATTTGTCAGCAATATGTGTCAAATGCAGCGATCAGATTATGTGCAATCATCTGGGCAGAACGACCCTCGATCTGATGTCTTTCGATCATATGGACCAGCTCTCCATTCTTGAAAAGGGCAATGGCTGGAGAAGAAGGCGGGTAGGGCAATAAATGCTCGCGAAGCTTATTGACGGCATCTATATCGAAGCCGGCAAAGGTTGTTGTCAGGTGGTCTGGCAATTTATCACTATTCGCTACAGCCATCAAAACGCCTGGCCTGGCTGTTCCGGCTGAACAACCACAAACAGAGTTGACCATGACCAACGTAGTTCCTTCCTTCTTCAATTGATCATTCACCTCCTGGGGCGTAAGCAATTCGGAAAAGCCACTTTCGGTCAATTCCTCTTTCATCGGTGTTACAAGTTGTGCAGGATACATATTTTGTTTCTTATGGGTTTATTTAAAACGCAAAATTACTTAAAAAGTTCAATTTGAAAACATTGGAAATCTGAATAAGTGTCATGGATTTCTGGTTTTCTCCGCTCTTTTGTCATTCAATACTTCAATTCACCGACGAAATTTCTTCATTTTCGGCATGGTACACCATTTGACCTACCCTTAGCACGAAAAATTTATTAACCTAAAATAGTTTAACCATGACACTCGTAAAAGTAAACAACAATGCAGTAAGACCTTTCGGTCATTTATTTGATGAGCTTATTAATGAATTGCCAGCTTTTGGAAGGCAATGGACTTCTGGTCTCGATTTTCCTGCAACAAACATTCATGAAACGCCTGAAGCTTTTCACCTGGAATTAAATGTTCCCGGGAGAAATAAGGAAGATTTCAAAGTAAATGTGGAAAATAATCTCCTGACTATTTCTTTTGAGAAAAAAGAAGAAACAAAATCAGAAGATTATAAGACCGTCCGCAGGGAATTTTCATACAAGAGTTTCGCTCGCAGCTTTAACCTCGACCAGCAGGTGGATGCCACCAAAATCCAGGCGAAATATGAAAATGGTTTGTTAAAAATATTATTGCCCAAAAAAGCAGAAGTGAAAGAAGCAAATAAGCAAATCACTATTGACTAAGGGTTTATTTTAAAAATCTGTTGGTAAAGCCTCTTCACTGAGGCTAGCAGTTGGTTTTGGTTTAGTTCCCCTCCATTCCTGGAGGGGATTTTTCATTTTATGGGTTGCAAAGAACAACCCTATTTTTTAATTTCGCGCAAGCTTTTAAACTTTCTGGTTTGAACATAGAAATCCATATCCCTGGCCGAATTAGATAACTTATCGTGTTAACCCTCGGATTCCTCCTGCCTGGCGCTTTCTGTATTGCGCAAGGGGCATTCTTTAAGGCAGACTCCATGCCTGAAATTCCTAAATTGGCTCCCGACAGCTCGCTCCGAATCCGGAACCTCAATCCTTATTTCACCCTTCATGTGGATTCGATGCTGGTTTATGAATTAGAGATTAACAAAGAGCCTTCTCATTACCATTGGTACCTGAAAAATGCTCCTGTGGGGCTTAATATCAATAAAGACAATGGGCTGCTCACTTTTAAGGCCGATAGATCTTATTTTCTTTCCGGTAAATTAAAATACGATTACCAATACAAGGTCGATCTGGGAGTGCAAAATCTGCAGAACCCCGATGAAAAAGTGGACACATCATTCACGCTTGTTTTTTTTACAACGGAAATCACCCCTTCCCGTGTCAAGCCTTCTGTGAACAATACGGTCTTCATTGATGAAGGAGATACGCTCAGTTTCAAAGTGCAATGCGAAGAAGGTAGCTTTCCAATTCATTCCATTGCTTTCTTCTCTAATCTTCCCTTGAAGAATGCAACTCCTGTGAAGAAATGCGATGATGAATTCGACTGGACAGCGCCCTATGACTTTGTGAAAGAAACGGATTCTGCGCATATGAGACTGCTGATATTAAGTTTTGTTGGGAGTAATAAATTTTCGACGAAAGATACAGCCGTTGTCAGAGTGTATGTCCGCGACGCGTTGGATTATTCAATGGGCAACAAAGAATACGCAAGGGGATTGCAGGTGTACAATAAATATGTACTGCAATTAAAATATACATTTGTGCAGCTTGACAAATCTGTAAAGACGAACAAAAATACCCGCTCGGGATTTGATCTCACAACAGCTTCCACCGCGCTGGGCGGAACCGTACTTTCTACTTCTACGGTCGTATCAACTCAAAATGTCGGCAAAATTCTGCCAGGTGTAGGCGTCGCATTGGTGCCCGTGAAAGAGACGGTATCACCTCCCAAAACCTACGAGCAAAATTCTGCTTCTCTGGTGAGGGGAGCGATCAAGCGGCTGCAGTTCACAGAAACGGATAACTCTGTGATCAGTGATAAGGATCCTGAAATTTCTAAGAAGACGGGCAAACTAAAAGATGAATTGAAGCAGACTCAGCTTCAGCTGATCGAAATTCCTATTGATGAAACAAATGCCATGACGGAACAGGAGCTGAATGATTATTTTAACAGTCCGAAAGTGAATAAGAAGTACAGCCTTAAGAAGAACAAGAAATAAAAGTTTCAAGGAAAACAAGACTCAAAAGTTTCAAGGAAAACAAGACACAAAAGTCTCAATGAAACAAAAAATTAAAGTGTCGCTCCCCTATTTATATCCAAGGATCTTCAGCATGCTCTGCGCTGTCTGCTCTTTGGCATGCAACCAGTCTGCTATTTTTCCATTTTTATCATAACCCACAATGACATGTTTTGGGGATGGAATCAGGCAGTGTTTAATGCCGCCGTAACCACTGATTTGGTCCTGATATGCGCCGGTGTGAAAAAATCCCAGGTAAAGCGGTTCACCATTATTTAGTTTGGGAAGAAATACTTCATTGATGTGCTCCTCGGAATCATAATAGTCATGACTGTCGCATGTCATGCCACCCAGGACCACGCGCTGGTATTCGACATCCCATTTATTGATGGGAAGCATCAGGAATCTTTCCCCAATTCCCCAGGTATCCGGCAGCGTGGTGATAAAGGAAGAGTCGATCATGTACCAGATCTCCCGGTCATTTTGCATTTTCTGTCCTACCACGCTATAAATGTGCGCCATGCTCTCTCCTACCGTATAGCTACCAAATTCAGTAAAAATATTTGGCATTGGCACGTGATTCCGCTTGCAGGCCTTTTTGATATTGCCTACAATTTCATTAATCATGAATTGGTAATCATATTCAAATCCAAGGGAATGCTTGATGGGAAAACCGCCGCCAATATTAATAGAGTCAAGTTCAGGGCAAATCTTTTTTAACTGGCAATAAAGGTTAATTACCTTGTTTAATTCGCTCCAATAATAGATATCATCCTTTATCCCCTTGTTTAGGAATATATGAAGCATTTTTAGTTGAAAGCGGTCTTCATTGCCTTCAATTTTGTCTACATAGAATTCTAACACATCTCTGGGCCTGAATCCAAGACGAGATGTATAGAAGGGAAAAGTTGGTTCTTCTTCAGCCGCTACCCTGATGCCCAACTTAAATGGAACTTTTACAGATTTTTTGTATTGCTGCAATTCGTCTTTGTTGTCCAATATGGGTACTACATTTTTGAATCCTGAATTCAGCAGGGATGCAATGCGGCTGGTGTATTGTTTTTGCTTAAAGCCGTTGCAGAGAATGAAAGTTTCTTTCGTTATTTTCTTCCTGGCATAGAGCTGTTTGATGATCTCTATATCATAAGCAAATGAAGTCTCCAGATGGATATCGTGGTTCAGGGCCTCTTCAACTACATATGAAAAATGAGAACTCTTGGTGCAATAACAATAAAAATACTTGCCTTCGTAGCGGTGACGTTTAATGGCGTTCGCAAACATCTTCTTCGCCTTTTTGATCTGCATCCCAATTTTTGGCAAATAGGAAAGCTTCATGGGCGTACCATATTTTTCGATCAGGGCTTTCAGGTCTACTCCATTAAATTCAAGGTAATTCTCCTTGATATCAAAACCTTCCTGTGGAAAATTAAAGGTTTGTTTCACCAGGTCGGTATACGTGTTGTTGTTCATCGGCTGTTCCAGAGTGCGTAGAATTTAATTGTTAAGAGAAGTTGTGGCACCTAAACGGATACAAAAATAATTTTTTGAACAATCCCGCAAAATAAAAAACCGGGTTGTCATCGTGACACCCGGCTTACCATATAAATGCCTTTGAAATTATTTTACAGATTTGACCAGTTCCTTGAATGTTTCAGGCTCATTCATGGCAAGGTCTGCGAGTACCTTACGGTCAAGCCCAACGCCTTTTTGGTTAAGCTTGTGAATGAATTCGGAATAGGTGATCCCTTCTGCACGCACAGCTGCATTGATTCTGGCGATCCAAAGAGAGCGGTATTCTCTCTTTTTTAATTTGCGGCCTACAAAACGGTAAGTAAGGCCTTTTTCCAATACGTTTTTGGCAACGGTATATACATTCTTGCGCTTGCCATAAAAACCCTTGGCTTGTTTTAGGATTCGTTTCCTACGGGCTTTTGAAGCGACCGCATTGACTGATCTGGGCATATAAAATGTTTAATAATGTGAATAATGAGTGTCGCGGCGCTTATTTCAATCTCAGCAGACGTTTTACAAAATCAAGATTTGGGGCTGTTACCAGTCCTTTCTTGTTCATGTTCCGTTTGCGTTTCTTTGATTTTTTTGTGAGAATGTGGCGCTTGTAAGCTTTTTGGAAGCTTATCTTTCCAGTTCCAGTCACTTTAAACCTTTTCTTGGCGCTGGAATTGGTCTTAACCTTAGGCATGATCTCCTGTTTAAGCATGATACCCTGCTGGCGGATCCGCACTGGCGGATCACTTTGTGGGCCTTGTGGGCTATAAAATGGAGCGCAAAGGTAGGGAAATCAGCAGAACTGAGCAAGAAAATCCAGCGCTTGGGCAATGTTTGGAGGAAACGGTGGCAAAATAAAAAATCCCACTTTAAGGGTAGTAGAAAAGCGCAATTTCCCCAAAATGTAGATTATTGATTGTCTGTAAGTTCTACCACCTTGTCGTACACCGTCTGGCGTGGGTGTAGGACAAGCAAAAGGTTAAAAAACGGTTTGCGAAACCAATTTTTTTCTTACCATAACAGCCTCCTGGTCTTCTGACATGATGCGAAGTTCTATTTCCTTCCTTCTACCATGGGCACAAAAGAAAACTGGTCGAATTCTTCTTCTATCACTCCCCCATCTTTCCCCTTTGTAATCCGTACCATTCGTTGAACCTTGCCCTCTCCAACCGGTATGACCATCTTTCCACCCGGCTTCAACTGTTCAATTAGTTTCTGTGGAATGGACGGAGCAGCAGCAGTAACAATGATCTTGTCGAATGGTGCATAAGTAGGCAAACCTTCGTAACCATCACCATAAAAAAACCTGATCCCCGGATATTTTCGAATCCAGGCAAATTGCTTATTGGCTTCAAATAGTTTCTTTTGCCTCTCAATGGTATAAACCTGTGCTCCAAGTTCAGCCAGCACCGACGCCTGGTATCCACTTCCCGTCCCAACTTCAAGAATTTTTTCGTGCGGTTTTACTTCCAGAAGTTGAGTCTGGTATGCGACGGTATAAGGCTGAGAAATGGTTTGACCTTCGGCGATAGGAAATGCCCGATCTTCATAAGCAATTTTGTCAAATGCAGAATCCATAAAAAAATGCCTCGGAATATGGAGAATCGCTTGCAAAACTTTTTCATCTGTTATTCCCTTATTCCGTACGACTTCCACTAATTGCCTGCGCAACCCCTTGTGTTTATAACTGTCTTCTGATGCTTTCATTCCGTTGCAAGATAATTGAAGAAAAATTTAGTAAGTATATTTTTCATTTGTAACTTTTCGGTCCGAATACTTTTCTCTTAAAACGATTGTTATGGCAAGAATTATTTCTGATAAGGAAGTGAAGGACTTTCATAGGGACGGTTACTCAATAGTTCCCCAATTTTTCAGCAAAGCGGAGATTGAAAAGCTATACAGCATCGCTACCGATGATACCGTCATGCGTGAAAATGCTTTGGATCTGAATGATCAGACGGGGAAGAAAACGAAATTGACACTTTGGTTTAATCCCGGCGATGATGTGTATAGTTTGGTGCTAAGAAGCGAGCGAATGGTGAAATCCGTCGCCAAATTATTAGACAGCAATACGCCGGTTTGCCATTTTCATACCAAACTAATGCAAAAAGAACCGCGTGTCGGGGGCGCCTGGGAATGGCACCAGGATTATGGATATTGGTATAAGAATCAATTCCTGTTCCCGGATCAGCTCGTCAGTGTGATGATCTCCCTGACGGAAGCCAATATAGACAACGGATGCCTGCAGGTGATCAAAGGATCCCATAAACTCGGAAGGCTAAACCATGGATTTGCAGGCGAGCAAGTGGGCGCTGACATGACCATGGTCAATCATGCATTGAGCACCATGGAACATGTCTATGTGGAATTAAATCCGGGGGATGCATTATTTTTCCATAGCAATATCTTGCATCGCTCAGAAGCCAATCTATCTGACCGGCCCAGGTGGTCTTTGATCTCCTGCTATAATTCTTTGTCGAATCCGGCATATCATGATGAGTCAACTTCCTGGAAAACGCCGGTGCAGGTTGTGCCTGATGAGGCGCTGATGGAAGCCGCCTCTGTCGGAGCAACCACAAGTGGCGATTTCCTGCTTAAGGAGAAAGATCCCGCATTAAAAGAAACAGGATGGGAAAAAGAAGTGGCAACAAAATAGACTCTGCCATCCTGAACATTCATGAAATCATTCATCGGAAATATAAATTAGATTCCAGAGGAAATGCTACGCGATGACTCATATCACAAAGCGCATATTATCTACCAAAACCAATTCTGATCGGCAATGAAAACAAACAAAGGGATTTTACTTGGTGTCATGATGTTCCTGGAATATTTTGTGTGGGGCTCCTGGTATGTCACCATGGGCACTTATATGGGAGAGAACCTGCATTCCACGGGATTCCAGATTGGGACCGCATATGGTGCGCTGGCCATCGCAACGATGATTTCCCCATTCTTTGTGGGTATGATTGCCGATCGGTTTTTTGCAGCACAACGAATCATGGGAGTGCTGCACCTGGCGGGTGCAATATTGCTTTTTTGCGCAACAAAAGTCACGGGCAATACGCCTTTCTATTGGATTATTTTGGTTTACTCATTGCTATATATGCCGACCATTGCGCTTTCCAATAGCGTTGCTTTCCACCAAATGGCTGATCCTGGCAGACAATTTCCCTGGATAAGGGTTTTTGGAACCCTAGGATGGATTGGTGCCGGATTGACAATTGGAAATCTGGAATGGGAAAAGACCTCTTCTACTTTTTATCTGGCTGCAACGGTATCTGCAATCCTCGGACTGTTTAGCTTTTTTCTTCCCAACACCCCTCCCAAGGGAAAAAGAGCTGATGCATCTGTAGCCAAGGCACTGGGCACGGAGGCATTTGTACTTTTTAAGTATAAACCTTACGTGATATTTTTTATAGCAGCAATCCTGGTTTGCATCCCCCTTTCCTTTTATTATGGATTTGCAAATCCCTTTCTAAATGAGATCGGAATAAAGAATGCCGCCAGTAAAATGATTCTTGGCCAGGTATCAGAAGCTGTTTTCATCCTTGCCATTCCATTTTTATTTAATCGGATCGGGGTAAAGAATATGTTGCTGATGGGGATGATGGCCTGGATATTGAGATACGCTTTCCTTGGATATGGAAATGCTGACGGAAATTTATGGATGCTTTATCTAGGAATCATACTCCATGGAGTTTGTTACGATTTCTTCTTTATTACCGGTTACATGTATACAGAGAAGAAGGCCGGGGAAAAAATCAAAAGCGCGGCCCAGGGTCTTTTTACTTTTGCCACATATGGCCTGGGGATGTTTATCGGTACATGGTTCTCGGGAAGCGTGGTTGACAAATACAAGGTGGGCGAAGGACATGAATGGTTAAAGATTTGGGCGGTGCCGGCATACATTGCGATTGCGGTGTTTATTTATTTTATCATTTTTTTCAAAGAAAAAAAGACAGCAACAGCTGTTGCGTGAGTATTCCTTGCCATGTGAACACTATTTGATAATTTTTGTTGGTCATTAATTAAACAAACTTTAAAACTAGAAAATGAAACGCATTGCCATGCTCGGTTCCGGCTTTATTGGACGCTTTTATGCTGATTCACTTCAGGGTCAAAGAAGCAAAGACAAAATTGTCTCTATTTACTCTCGCAAAGAAGAAAGTGCCAGGAAATTCGCTAAGGATTATCAGTGCGATCAGTCGACGACCAATATGGAGGAAGCCGTAGCCAATCCAAACGTGGACGTCGTTTGCATAGCTCTTCCAAATAATTTGCATGAAGCAGCTGTCATGCTTTGCTGTAAACACAAGAAAGCGGTGATCACTACAAAGCCCTTGGGAAGAAATGCGGAAGAAGCCAGGAGAATGCTGCTTGCCGTCGAAGCTGCCGGAATTTTCAATGGATACCTGGAAGACCTGGTTTATACTCCTAAATTTCTAAAGTCGCTTGCCAGTGTGAAATCTGGTGCCCTCGGCAGAATTCTTTGGTCAAAATCAAGAGAGACACACCCCGGTCCCCACAGCGATTGGTTCTGGGACATCGAACAAGCCGGTGGAGGCTGCATTCTTGACTTAGGATGCCATTGCGTAGAAATTGCAAGGAATTTTATCGGTAAGGACATCAAGCCCATGGAAGTGATGTGCTGGGCAGATACTCAAGTAAAACCCATTGACGCAGAAGACCATGCCATTGGGCTGGTTAAATACGAAAACGGAGCGATCGGCCAATTTGAAGTGAGTTGGACATTCCGCGGTGGTTTGGATTTGAGAGATGAGGTCATGGGAACAGAAGGTACCATCTGGATCAATAGCTTTTTGAGAACAGGTCTTGAAATGTTTACTACCGGAAAGGGAGCTGACTATATAGCAGAAAAAGCGGAAAGCAATACCGGATGGCTCTTTCCGATGGGAGATGAAATGAATGACCTGGGTTATAATCACATGTTTACCGACATGTTCAATTCTATGGAAAAAGGAATTGCACCTAAGGAAACTTTCTATGACGGATATGTGGTCAATGCTGTGCTGGATGCCGCCTACAAATCTGCCAAAACAAAACTTTGGGAGCCTGTCAAACTGGATATCTGGAGAGGAAGAACGGGCGTCGGAAAAGACAGCCACCTGGTGGAATTCGATCCCGAACATTATTTGGTGAAAGAAGAAATGACGCATTATGGCGCAAAAAAATTGATCCTGAAAAATAAGAAGAGCGGAAAGATCAGCGAAAAGGTCTTAGAATAATCGAACTTTCTAAAGAAAAAGGCCCTGAGATCCTTCAGGGCTTTTTTTATTTATGCCTGATTGCCTGGAACAAAAAATAGTTCCTTGCCGGAATAGTAATTTTGAGTTCTGGCAAACAAAGTGTGTGTGGCAATAGCCCCCTGCTTTGTTCAAAATATCAACATATGCCCAATCCTTATGTTTCGCTTCTAAAGACTGCCTGGACCTATGCAAGATCAGAGAGGAAGCGATTTGTATTGGTCTATGGGATGTTTACCATTTCCAATCTTGAAAATGCAGCACAGCCGGTATTGTTCGGTTGGTTCATCAACAGAATCCAAAGGGATCCTTCCAATGTGTTGAATAGTGCAGCCATCTATGCGGGGGCTTATCTGCTATTGAAATTTGGGGAATGGTGCTTTCATGGCCCTGCCCGGCTGTTGGAAAGAGAACTGGCGTTTAACCTTAGCCGTAATTTTTTGCAGGAGAGATATCACCAGGCACTGCATCTCTCCGTAAAATGGCATCAGGATCACCATAGCGGGGCGACGATCAACCGGATTAGGAAAGCGTATGAAGCCCTGAAGGCATTTTTCGATGGGGGCTTTATGTATCTGCATGCGCTTTATAAATTTATCTTCTCTTTTGCGGCGATGTTATACTTTTCTCCTTTGTTTGGCAGCATAGGGATTTTGCTTGGGATGCTTACTATCTGGGTCATTTTCAAATTCGACAAGCCCTTCATTAAGACCCAGGAAGAAATAAATGAAAAAGAACACGTGATCTCCGCGACCTTGTTTGATAGCCTTTCCAATATCATGACGGTGATTACCCTTCGCCTTGAAAAAAGCATGGAGAAGGGGCTTTTGGGAAAAGTGAGGGACCTCCTCAGTCCGTTTAAGAAAAATGTCCTCATCAATGAATGGAAATGGTTTACCGCAGACATGCTGATCGCCCTGATATATGGTGTGATCGTCATTGGATTTGTATATCAGCATTGGGAACCAGGTAAAACTTTTTACATAGGCGCGCTTGTCACACTGCTCGGTTATGTGAACCAATTCACCAGTGTCTTTCATGATGTCGCATGGCAATATACCCAGATCATTCAGTATAATACCGATGTGCAAACGGCGATGAATATTGAAAAAGCCTTTGAGGAACGGCACAGGTCAGATATTCTGGCGGAACTTCCGGAAAATTGGCAGACGATTCGTTTCCGGGGTTTAAATTTTTCTCACCGGGATAGCTATGATGAACGCCATGCTCCCCAGAGTTTGCACGAGATCAATATTTCTCTTCACAAAGGAAAAAAAATTGCAATAATTGGGGAAAGCGGAAGCGGGAAAAGCACTTTGCTTGCGCTTATGCGGGGACTTTATGAGCCAGAACCGGGCCTGGGGATGCAGGTAGACGGTAAGGCCTATTCTTTTGCAACCCTCAACCAAACTGTGACACTCTTTCCTCAGGAGCCGGAGATTTTCGAAAACACAATCGCCTATAATCTCACGCTGGGACTGCCATTTCCGGAAGACGAATTGGTTGAGGTTTGTACATGCGCCCATTTCACAGACGTGATCAGACAATTGCCAAGAGGCCTGGAATCTAATATCCAGGAAAAAGGTGTGAATCTTTCCGGCGGTCAAAGACAAAGGCTGGCACTTGCACGAGGAATTCTTGCAGCAAAAGAAAGCGAAGTTGTACTGCTGGATGAACCTACCAGCAGCGTGGATCCAAAAACAGAATCGATGATCTACGAGAATCTTTTCAGGATGTTTTCTCAGAAAGCGATGGTCAGTTCACTGCATAGACTTCACTTACTCCCACTGTTCGACTATATCTATGTTTTGGATAAAGGTTCAATTGTTTCGGAAGGCCAATTTGAGGAGCTAAGGCATCATAGTGAAGCTTTTCGTGCACTTTGGAAACATCAGGAAGAAGTCGCAAGGAAGGCGGTCAATTAATGAGGAGGACCTTGCAAAAAAAGGTATCTGCCGCATGCTGGTCTCCTGCTAAATGCCTTCCCTCTACGATCTTGCCACGCCTGAATGTCCAGAGGATGCTCCAGTATTGATCCAGGTTGTTGCCATCCTCCCGCTTTGTCTGGATTCGCTGACATTCCACGAGGTAGTCCTCACCGACTCCAGTTACCAGCGTTTCAACCCTGATATTCGAGGCTGCCATCAGGGTTCCCATGGCGTCAAAAAAAGCAATTACTTCATCAATACCATTCTTGATTCCGCTCAGGGGGTGATGACCGGGGAAAGTCCACTGAACATTTCTGTCCATGACATGTTTTATGGCTTCCAGGTCACGCTGCCCATAAGCTTCAAAAAACCGATTGATAATATCCTGGTTAGGATGCGTCATGAGGATCGAATGGGGCGATCTAAATTCTCAGTAAATTAATAAAATCGTTTTATTCTTCCCATACCAATTCCGATTTCTATTCATAATATTAACCATCCATTAATTTAATAATGCGAAAAATGCCCCCGATTTTCTTTCTGATTATTATGCTTCTGACTGCACCTCTGGCCTATGGACAAGAAGCTAAAAGGAAAGTTGTATTTATAATTGCAGACGGCATTCCGGCGGACATGATTGAGAAATGCCCTGTTCCGGCTTTGAGGCAGTTGGCTGAAAAGAAAGGGTGGCTGATGGCCTTTGTGGGAGGAGAAAAGGGCAGCTATTCCCAAACGCCCACAATTTCAGCCGTGGGCTATAATAGTCTGCTGACCGGTACCTGGGTCAACAAACACAATGTGTGGGACAATGATATCAGGGATCCAAACTACGCTTACCCCACCATTTTCTGGTATTTGAAGCAATTCAAACCAAAGAGTACTTTGGGTGTATATTCCACGTGGACGCCTAACCGAAAATTGTTGGTGGGAGATTCCCTGGCTGCAACAGGATTTTTGCGTGTAGATGATATTGCCGATGGATATGAATTGGATACGATTCAGTTTCCACATGATCCCCGGGATGAATACATTCACAAGATCGATGAACTTGTGGCGCAGAAAGCTGCGGATGGAATAAGGAAGAATGCTCCTGATCTTTCCTGGGTCTATTTGCAATACACAGATGATGTCGGTCATCAGTCAGGAAGTGGTTCCCGCATGGAAAATGCCATTGAGATGCTCGACAGTCAGATAGCGAAGATTTGGAAAGCTGTAGAATGGCGCCAGCAGCATATGGCAGAAGATTGGCTTTTTATCGTGACGACTGACCATGGACGGGATTCATTGACAGGAAAACACCACGGGGGCCAATCCAAAAGGGAAAGAACGACCTGGATATTCACCAATGCGAAGGACATCAATGAATATTTTTATAAGAATCCGCCGGGCATTGTGGACATTCTGCCCACTATCGCACAATTTCTAAAAGTCCGGATTCCACGCAATTATCTTGCTGAACTGGATGGCAATTCCCTGATTGGGAAAATTTCTATAGTAAAGCCGCAGGCAATCCTGGTCGGAGACAGCATCAGGGTCTCCTGGCAACCATTGGAGAAGTCCGGCAAGGTCAGGATCTGGTTATGTACTACAAATTATTTCAGGGAAGGGAAACCGGATGACTACCAACTTGTCGCTGAGCAGCCCTTGTTAAGCGCATCATACCGGTTCAGCATTCGAAAATATCCTTCATCATTCTACAAAATTTTGATCGAGGCGCCTCACAATTCCCTGAACAGATGGATTATTTTGAAATAGATGAATTAAATTCAGTCCACAATTCAGGAACTCGCCTGAAAGAACAGTTTTGTATTGATTTATTAAACCGCTCGATATGCCTATAAGCAGGAAGGACTTTCTTAAACTTACACTGAGAAGCGCTTTTATTATAGGTGCAGGAAATTCGCTTCAGTCCTTCGCTGGGAACCGTTTTGAATTGCCCGATCCTGGCACCGTCAAGCTTCGTTTTGCCATTGCATCTGATGGCCATTATGGCCAGGCTCAAACTGAATTTGATTTTTATCACGACCGTATGGTGAACTTTCTCAATAAGGAAAAAGCGGGTCGCGGGGTTGATTTTTCTTTTATCAATGGAGATCTCTTCCATAATAATCCGCAATTTCTCCCGGAGGCAAAGACCGTCTGGGACCACCTGGAAATGCCTTACTATGTTTCGCATGGAAATCACGATCAGATTGATGAACAAACCTGGGAAAAAACCTGGGGCATGCCGCAGAATTATTCTTTCGAAAAAGGAGAAGCCGGATTTGTTGTATTGAACACCGCCAGTGAGCAAGGTGTTTACATATGTCCTGACACCAATTGGACAAGCAGGGAACTGAAGAAATTTGACTCAAAAAAGTTTCTTTTTGTATTCATGCATATCACGCCATACAGGTGGACCCAGGGTGGAATCAACTGTCCGGCAATCGCGACATTATTTGATAAGCAGGAAAATCTGAAGGCCATTTTTCATGGCCATGATCATGACCAGGATGATTATAAAAAGAGTCACGGAAAGTATTACTTCTTTGATTCACATATTGGGGGCAGTTGGGGAACTGACTACCATGGATACCGGATCGTGGAGATCCTCGAGGATGGGAGTGTATTGACCTATCAAATGAACCCATCTTCATGGGGCAAAGTCAATCACCAAAATCTCTAATTTTCCTCTAGCTTTTACTTCTTCTATTTGTTGAGTGAATACTTCACCTCAGCCGTTTTTTCCTTCCAGTGATCAGTCCTAAATGGCGAAGCAGGGAATCCATCTTTATTATACAAATTGGCGTCCCCCGCATCATCTGCCCAGCCATAACGCACGGCCAGTGGATTCTTTAGTCCATCCCTGAATACTATAACTTTGTCGCCCTCTATATATGCTTTTGCATATTGGAAATGCTGGTCTGGTCCGGCGACCTCGAATCCTTTCAGGTATCCGTATTTGTCCTTTGCCATAAGCCCTTCACCCAAATGGGCAAAGCCCAATACGATTTTGTCGCCTTCTATTTTCAAGGTTTGATATACGGGACCGCAATACTCCATTTTTTGTCCATATTCATTGTCCAAAGCGATGGCAGCCAGCCTCTTGCCTACGTCCTGCTTGTTCTTAGGATGGATATCTACCGGGTTCCCGATATCGGTGGTCACGGCCATGCCGGTATTGGGCAATGAAAGGGTAAGGCTTTGTGCTTCCCTCAATTCCGCCCAGCCGCTGCCTTGCTCACTGTTACCATTAGACGCGTTAAAACTTGCGAGTTGCACAAAATAAAAAGGGAAATCACCCTGATGCCAGTGTTGGCGCCAGTCATTAATCATCAATGGAAATATGGTGCGATATTGATATGCCCTGCCTGTATTGGCTTCTCCCTGGTACCAGATCGCGCCCCTGATGGCAAAAGGAACCAATGGATTGATCATGGCATTGAACAAGAGCGTTGGATAACTGTTAGGCCCAACCGTAATCGAATGGGGCGAAATGAACTCGATCCGGAAAGCCCAATTGCCTGACAAAGGAATTTCACGGCTGCCGATGGTCAATTGCAGTTCGTTGGACTCCCCGAATATGCCCCCTCCTCCTCCGGTATCTTCAACCCGGATAACGATTGTATTTTTTCCTGGTTTCAAAATGCCCGGAGGAATAGTATAGATCCTGTTTTCGCTCCATTGATTTTTTAATCCACCTACCCGGCTTCCATTGACATAACTATCATCTGAATCATCGATTTTGCCTGCATGGAGTACTGCCGGACCTGCTGCCTCTTCCAGGCTCAGTTCAAATGATTTTCGAAACCATATTACGCCATCCACATCTTCCAGTCCACGTTGCTCCCAGAACGAGGGCAGTTGCATTTGGGGCCAATGGCTATCATCAAAACCTGGCTTTTTCCAATTCTCCGTATCGGGATTTTTATCTATGCCACCCTGCAAGGAATCAATCTTTTTCATGACGGCCTCCGATTTCATCTTAGCGGCAGATTCTATATCCCTGCTGCTCATCGAACCCATGATGGGTTTGAAATCCTCATTTTTTTCAAGCGCCGCCCGGCTGCACCAGGTTTCCACCATCGTTCCTCCCCAGGAGCTATTAACCAGTCCGATCGGGACCTGTAGTTTGCGATACAATTCCCTGGCAAAAAAATAGCCTACCGCCGTAAATTCGCCAGCTGTTTCCGGACTGCAAATTTTCCATGAAGCTTCAACAATATCCTCTTTTGGCGTAACACTTACTTGATTGGGTATCTTGATTTGGCGAATCAATGGGTAGTCTGCCTCCCTGATCTCTTTTTGATAATTGTCTATTTTTCCCCAGCCTGCTATGGGCATTTCCATATTCGATTGCCCGGAACAAATCCAGACTTCACCCACGAGCACATCGCTAATTACAACGCTGTTTTTTCCACGAATGGATAGTGCGTATGGGCCTCCAGCCAATTCTGGATCTAGGTTGGCCATCCAACGTCCATCCTTACCTGTAGTGACAACTTTGGTTTGCCTGTTGAATTGAATGGAAATTTTCTCCCCCGGGTCGGCCCAGCCCCATACCGGAATCGGCCGCCCGCGCTGGAGTACCATATTGTCGCCGAAAATACCGGGCATGTGCACGTTGGCCAGAGAAATGTGCAGGCAAAGCAATAAGATAAAAGGAAGGAATAATCTTTTCATGTATTAATAGCCATTCGCTGGTCTTATTTCAAATGCATATCCTGAATGATTCCATCAATCCGGGCATCCAGCTCAGCACTGGTTTTTTCAAAAGCCTGTGGGCTATCCAATTTAGTATTCACACTGAAATAGAACTTAATTTTTGGCTCCGTTCCCGAGGGCCTTGCCGAAATCTTACTTCCATCGGCCAGTATGAATTGCAAGACATTTGATTTTGGCAGTTTGATCGTCCAGCTCTGACCCGTCTGAAGATTTTTCCCAATTTGCAACTCATAGTCAAGAAGCTCAACCACCGCAGAACCATTGATCATTTTCGGCGGATTTTTTCGGTATCCTTCCATCATATCTGCAATCTCCTTTTGCCCGTTCATTCCTTTCTTGGTGATCGAAATAAGGAATTCCTTATAAAATCCATATTGGACATAGAGGTCAAGCAATTTGTCATATAGACTTCTTCCCTTGTTCTTTTCATAGGCTGCCATTTCGCAGAGAATCGCTACGGCACTGACCGCGTCTTTATCCCGGATCTTTGAACCGACCATCATTCCATAACTCTCCTCCCCTCCGATCACATAGTTTTCAGTGGACTCTTTTTCTTTGATCAATTCGGCAATCCACTTAAATCCGGTCAGTACATTATAGCAAATAATGCCATTTTGCTTAGCAATCTCATCGATCAGGTCGGTGGTGACGATGGTTTTGATGACCATATCATTTGACTGGGCCACGCCCTTCGCTTTTCTTGCTTCAATAAGGTAATTAAAAGCAAGTACTGCTGTTTGGTTCCCATTCATTAGCACCCAGTTCTTATTCTTATCCTTAATTCCAATCCCCACCCTGTCGGCATCAGGATCCGTGCCCAATAAAATATCTGCATCTATTTCCTTGGCTTTTTTCAACCCCAGGCTCATGGTCTCTTTTTCTTCCGGATTTGGATAGATCACTGTTGGAAAATTACCATCGGGTGTGGCCTGCTGATCTACTACATGCACATTGCTGAACCCAAAACGTTGAAGCACTTCCGGAACCAGTTTTATTCCGGTGCCATGAATGGGGGTATATACAATGCAGAGGTTGTGTTGCTTTTCAATGATCTCCGGATAAACTGACAGCTCTTTGACCATGCTGATATAAGCTTCATCAACTTCCTTACCGATGATTGTAATATTGCTTTCCCCTCCGCTCCACTTTACTTCGTCTATGGAACCAATTTTCTCTACTTCTTTGATCACATTCTTATCGTGTGGCGGAACGAGCTGCCCTCCATCATTCCAATAAGCTTTATATCCGTTATACTCCTTTGGGTTATGGGATGCTGTACATACCACTCCGCCCTGGCAGGAAAGGTAGCGGATGGCAAAGCTGAGTTCCGGGGTTGGCCGGAGCGATTGGAACAAAAAGACCTTTATTCCATTTGCTGCAAATACCTTGGCAGCTGTTTCGGCAAAGAACCGGCTATTATTTCGGCTGTCATGGGCAATCGCCACTTTCACTGTTTGCCGCGGAAAAGATTGGCGCAGGTAATTCGCATATCCTTGCGTGGCCATGCCGATTGTATATTTATTGATTCTGTTCGTTCCAACGCCCATGATGCCACGAAGCCCACCGGTGCCAAATTCAAGGTTGCTGTAAAAACTCTCTGCCAATTCATTCGGGTTTTCTTTCTGGAGCTGTATGATTTCATTTTTCGTCTGCTGGTCATATTCACCATGTAGCCATTTACTCACTTTTTCCTGAATGGTAGCGTCCATATGCCTGGGTTTAAGTTTAAGAAATGAAGATATTGAATATTGGATTTAATCCATCGGGCTTTATTCAGCAAGGGGCTCCTCTTTTGAAAATAATGTAATATTGTTCCTGCTCCCAATGGAGCGGACAGCAGGAAGGATTCCACAATGGATTAATTTGGGAAATCAATGATTAAATTAAGATACTTATTATTAAAATATTCCTTTCTGTTGGTTTTTTTTCTTTCCCTCTTGCCGGAGATCCAGGCACAAAACACTTTCCTTCCCCCTTCAAATCAGTATAACCCCGATCGCCTGAAAGGCGTGGTGATTTCAGAACTTGCAGGTGGTTTGCTCATTTCAACCGGTCTTTATTTTTTATGGTATAGGAAGCATCCCAGAACTTCCTTTCATTTCTTCAATGACAATGGGGAATGGTTGCAAATGGATAAAATAGGGCATATGACGACGGCTTACAATATAGCCGTTGTGCAATACGATCTCATGCGCTGGTGTGGTGTCGACAACGGCACATCCATTACTGTAGGTTCCCTTACAGCACTTGGATATTTGTCCATCATAGAAGTGCTGGATGGGTTTTCTTCCAAATGGGGGTTTTCTCCGGGTGATATGATCGCCAATATAGCCGGTACGGCCCTTTTTGCGGCGCAGCAAAGGGGGTGGAATGAGCAGCGTATAGCCATGAAATTCTCTTATCATGGCACCATTTACCCTAAATATTACCCCGAGGAATTGGGCAAGAATTGGATTTCAAGAATGATAAAGGATTACAATGGTCAAACCTATTGGCTCTCACTGAATTTGAAATCCCTGATGTCTTCCAAATCCGACTTCCCCGCCTGGCTGAATGCAAGCCTCGGATATGGCGCAGATGGTATGATTGGCGCCAGGAAGAACCCGGATCAATATAAAGGGCAGTCCCTCCCCCTATTCCCCAGGTATAGACAGTTTTATCTGGCGCCGGATATTGACCTGCTAAAGGTTCCTTCCAATAGCGGATTCTTTAATGGAGCGGCCTATTTGACCCAGTTTGTTAAATTCCCGGCTCCGGCTTTGGAATGGAATACACTGAATCGCTGGAAATTTCATCCTTTTTATTTCTGAATTCTGCTCATTTTTATCACCTTATAACTTTGTCTTCACAAAAAATGTCAATAAATTTGTTGTCCAACCTCCGTTGAAAAAATACCAAGCCTCTGCTTTAACCGGTTTTATGAGCAAGTATTTATTGTTAAGAAGCAATAAGCAAACGGGTCCTTATACACTCGATGAGATGAAGGATATGGGACTTAAGGCCTATGACCTGGTATGGATAGATGGAAAAAGTGCGGCCTGGCGTTATCCTGGAGAAATTGAAGAATTGAAACCCTTCTCACCTCCGGTGGAGGAGCAGCCATTCGATAGGTTTTTTAAGAGGCCAACCCAGATCAATCAACCGCTTTTTCCCAATACGCAATCACAAACAACGGTAAGAGAAGAGCGTGCTACTGAATTGCCGAAGGCAAAACCTGAGATGGCACCTACTGAATCCAGGTCTGTATTTGCCAGTCTTCCTGCGGAAAAAGCAGCGGTTGCCGAAGCAAGACCTGCGTCGCAAAGGCAAAACCTACCGGAACGATCCACCCCATCTCCGATAAAAGAACAAAACCTTTCCATCAGGGATCAAAAAGAATATATGCCAAGGGCTGTCGCTCCGGCTGAATCCTTGCATGCAAAAAGGGAAATATTGTGGGAAGAAGAAAGTTTCACTTCTGCCGGCAGGGCATCAAAGAACCAGGCTCAAATACAGAAGCAGGCGACCCAAAAGGAATCTTTTTTCCCTGGCAGTTTTCTAAGACCATTCGCTATTGGCTTTGGGTTGGCCGCATTTCTCGGCATTGGGGTTTTTATTGGACTTCAGATAAACAATCGTGGTAACAATACCCCAAAAGATATTGCAGTGAAAGAGGATTTGCCTGGGCCGAGCCAGCAGGCACTTTATCGTCCTAAGAACATTCCACGTTCTGGTGCTGAGGAAATATTACCCGATAACAAGACCGACAATGTTCAGCCGGGGGAGAATGATCCAGATGCTGCAAATGCAGAAGCGTTGGCACTTGCCCGTAAGAAGGCCAGGGCAAAGCAAAGAATTGCGGATAGTCTTAAGCTCGTCAAGCCGGCGCCCGTGGTCGATTCTGGTGCCATCGTGGCTGCTGGCCAGGTTGTACACGCAACGGAATCGGTAAACCTGAAAAAGGAACTTGTTAAGAATAATATCAGCGAATATGTTTCATTGACTGGAAATAACTATAGCGTGGGCACATTTGGGGGGATTTCTGATTTGCAGCTGACAATAAGCAATCGCTCCGATTACCCGATTGACCTGGTTGTTGTGGAAGTGCAGTATATACAAAGCAACAAGAAAATATTCAAGACCGAGAATATCTATTTTAGGAATATTAACGCCGGCGCTGCATTGATGGAAGAAGCGCCTAAGAGTTCCAGAGGCGTGAAAGTCCAATACAAGATTACTCTTATCAATTCAAAGGAATTGGGCCTCGCCTATACCGGGATCTGAAAGGGCTCAATTCTTATTGCAAATAATCCGTATTAGTTCTCCACATTTTTTGCACTTGGCATAGTCCTTGAAAACTTAGTATTGACTCTGATTATTTAGCCCCCCATTTTGCTGGCCTTATAGAAGCTGTTTAGTTAATCCCCTCAATGAAAGGAAAGTCTATTTCTGGAAGCTAAATATATATTCATGCGCAAAGGAGTATGGGAGTTGAGCATCGTCATTTTGGCAATTGTGTGTATACATTTCGTCAGCAGCTTACCTTCAGGATTTATCAAAGGGAAAATTTATCCGGTTAATAAGGGAGAGAATGTAATGGCTGTTCGCGGCACCGATTCGGTAAAAACCAAGAGTAAGAACGGTGTCTTCGAGATGAAGGTCAGGCCAGGCAATTGGACAGTCATTGTTTCCGATAAAGAGCAAATCAGGAATTTTGTACTGGAAAATCTGATTGTAACCCAGGGACAACAAATCAATCTTGGTGAAATCAGACTTTCAGACTAATACAATTCAGGGACGGTAGGACGAATAGGGACAAATCAGTCAGTTAGGCGCTGACTGGTTTTTTTTGTATTTACTCACCAGGACTTCTATTCTGGAATTTATCCTATCATTGTTTCATGAAAAAAATAGTTTTGTTCGGTGCAGGGAAATCGGCTACCTGCCTGATCGACTACCTGGTCATGGAATCGGCTATCCATGACTGGGAGCTTACCCTTGTGGATACCAACCTCCAGGCGGCTGCGGCGAAAATTGTAGGTGCTTCACATGCAAGAGCTGTCGGGATGCAGGTAGAGGATGAATCTGCACGCAGGGCCCTGGTCAGCGGGGCTGATATCGTCATTTCTCTGCTGCCTCCATCACTCCATGTATTGATTGCTATGGACTGTCTATATGCTGGCAAGAATTTATTGACGGCATCTTATGTGGATGAAAAATTGTCTGCTCTGAGAGTAGAAATTGAAAAAAAAGGATTGCTCTTTTTATGTGAGATGGGACTCGATCCGGGCATTGACCATATGAGTGCGATGGAGATCATCCACAGGATACATGCCGGCGGAGGCAAAATCAACTCCTTTAAATCCCATACAGGCGGGCTTGTGGCGCCAGAATCTGACAACAATCCATGGCACTATAAGATCAGCTGGAATCCCAGAAATATTGTATTGGCGGGGAAGGCTGGCGCTATTTATAAATTAAATAGACAAACCATCAGGGTGCCATATGAAAATCTTTTCGAAGATTGCCAGCAGATAAATATCCCTGAACTCGGTTCCCTGGCTTATTACCCCAACCGCGATTCCCTCAGCTATATTCCAGTTTATGGACTGGAAGAGGCAGCAACTTTTATCCGGACAACATTTCGCTATCCTGCTTTTTGTGCATACTGGCAATGGATTGTAAAAGCAGGACTCACTGATGATAACACTCCGCTAAAAGAGGATCGACTTCGCTTTGTTGATTGGTCCGCCCCTATCAGGCCCTGGGTGAATAGAATGAACCGGGATGGTTTTTCTTACCTGGGATTCTTTGACGAGGAATTTGTACCAACCAGTTGCCGGAATTCTGCGGATGTGCTCCAGTTCCTGCTCGAAAACAGGTTAGCCATGCAGCCCGAGGACAAGGACATGATCGTGATGCTCCATGAGTTCGACTATGAATTGAATGAAAGAAAGGAATCCCTGCGAAGCCTTCTTGTGGTGAAGGGAGAAGACCGGCTGAGAACTGCCATGGCAAAAACCGTGGGTTTGCCGCTGGGGATTGCGGCCAGGCTGATCCTGGAACAAAAGATGCATCTAACGGGATTGCATATCCCCATTCACCCGGCCATTTATTTGCCTGTATTGAAGGAGCTGAAATCCCATGGGGTTGATTTTAAAGAAACGATTAGTTGACCTCGATATGCTGAGTATTGAGGATCTTGTATTTCATGTCGCGAAAAATCGCGATATACTGACCCCGCTTCAAATAGAGTAAGAATGTTCCTTTATTTCCCGGTACATAAGTTTGGTCGGCCGGGATCACTTTTCCCGGCTTGGCATCAAAAGTTTCAAGTTGATAGTAAGCCTGCACCAGGAAAGTGCTCTTATTGGTCGGCTTGATATAAATTGGCTGTCTGCGGCCTCCAAGATTCAGCCAGGTGGGACGGGAATCCCTGTATATCGTTGGCGGATGAATAATTGCCAGGTCATAGAGGGAACTGCCTGTCACATTGATGGGTTGGTCATTGATCAGTGCAATGGATGGAGTTTGCAGCTGGAATTTTTGAATATAACTATCATAGAAATATTTTCCATAGGCAAAATTGCTTTCCTCTGTCATATCCACCTGGTCAATGGACAATGGATCGATTCCTGAAATTTTCCTGAATGTCATGGCCATGGGCACATAGCCTGTGTCCGAGTCATTTTTCTTTGAAATGCTGCCGTAACCAGCATAGACAATGATTTTTGCTGAAGTGTCGGCCTGGATGACTTTATAAATATTCATTGCCTGGATGGAATCTCTCTGGCTGCCTCGATGCATATTGGCCAGGGTATCTTCATAGGCAACCAATTTGAAACCGAGACCTAATGCGGTTCTGACCATTTCACCGGCCAAAGGTTCAGAAGTATAATAACCTGTTTGAGGTGTCAGCTTGGTGAGTTCCTGTGAGGACCTGTTATTGAGCATTTCCATTGCGAGATAACGAAATCCCCTTTTATACAAATCGCCCAAAATGGAGAGCATAAAGGCCCTGTGGACAGGTTTGTTATATGCTTCATTGATCATCACCACTTGTCGATCCTTCGCAGCAAATAACAGGAAGTGCCGCGCATCCACGTGCTGGATATTTTTATAGCTTGCCATGAGTTTAGCTACCTGGCGCTTAGCCGTTTCATCGACAGTTGTATTATATGATTTTTGCTGATAGGCCAGCGCACTTTCGTAATCTTCGGTAAACGAAACGGACTGGCTGAGCAGCGTAAAATAATTGCCTTCCGGGTATAATTTCTTATATCTATCTTCCTCGCCATAAAGTTGATACAGAGGATAGAGATAGTGCAGGTTGCCCGCGGGCATATTGTCAACAGAAGTTAAAGTGGAATCGAGTCCGGGCGGTTTGCTGGTTTCCAGAAAATGCTTCAGGCTTTCCAAAGAAGGGCTTACCTGGGAAAAGGAAGATAAAGCGCTGCATAATGAGAGCGCAAGAATATACCATTTTCCCTTTTGCATATTGGCTGCAATAATAGAAAAGTCTTTGTTACCAAAAGCATAAATATAACATGATAGAGAAAAGAGGGAACAAGATCCAAGAACACAAAAAAGTGGGAAAGCGTAAGCGTGGCAACTTAATCATCAGCAAATTCAGCATTCCTGTTCCTTGTTTCCTGTTTCTTGTACCTTATACAACATGGATCTTAATTTCTTCATCCCTTCTGATGCCACCAATTCGATTTCAATTAGATTTGGAAGCGCTGAAGTGTAGGGGATTTTTTTATCGATAATGAATTTCGGAATCTCCCTCCTTGCATAATTGATCAGGCCTGCTGCGGGATAAACTACAAGTGAAGTGCCAATGATTAACAAAATATCCGCTTCACTGACCAGTTGCAATGCAGGCTCAATCATAGGCACGGGTTCTTCAAACCACACAATATGAGGCCGGAGCTGTGCCCCGTCTTTTGCCAGATCACCTAGTTTCATATCGGCCCTGATCTCATAAATCAACCTGGCATCCTTTTCACTCCGCATCTTGAATATTTCCCCATGGAGATGCAATACCCGGGTCGAGCCGGCCCTTTCATGCAGGTCATCAATATTCTGTGTAATGATGTGCACATCGTACTTGCTTTCGAGCTCCGCCAATATTTGATGTGCACCATTTGGAATGGCTTCGATCGTGCTTCGGCGACGCATGTTGTAAAACTCGAGTACCAGTCCCGGATTTTTTTTCCATGCTCCGGGAGTTGCTACTTCCCTTACATCATAACCTTCCCATAGACCATCACTGTCGCGAAAAGTTTTGAGTCCGCTTTCGGCGCTTACTCCCGCGCCGGAAAGAACAACCAGATTTTTTTTAGAAGCAACACCCATATTCAACCAGATCATTTTTGTCATAGCCCCTTCTACCCTAATCAATTCCGCAACGGATTGAAATCCGTTGCTATGATTTGGATCGAGCCTTTGGCTCTTTGTAAATTTCCTCTCAACTCTTCAACCTCTCAACCAATCAAGCTCTCAACCAATCAACCCTTCAACCTCTCAACCTCTCAACCAATCAACCAATCAACTAATCAACCCCTTCACCTCACCCGCCATCTGCATGATGATTTTCCATTCATCCACTTTAACGGGCTGAACCGAGAGTTGGTTGATTCGTACCAGGGCCATATCAGCAAGCCCTTTGTGTTTCTTAATATTCTCCAATGAAACCGGCTTCTTCAGTTTCTTTCCGGGCTCGATATCAACTGCAACCCATCTTTCATCATCCGTGCTTGGATCCTGGTATGCTTCCCTGGAAACTTTGGCAATACCTACGATCTCCATTCCTTCGTTGCTATGGTAGAATAGCACCTGGTCTCCTTTCTTCATACCCCGGAGGTGGAGGCGGCCTGCATAACTGCGTACCCCATCCCATACTGCTTTTTTTTCTTTTTCCAGGCGGTCCCAGCTATAAACAGCGGGTTCTGATTTTACAAGCCAATAAGACATAATTATTTTTTTTTGAAAAATAGCAAGACAAATGTAGCCATCGCCAGGGAATCCGATCTTACTATCAATAAAAATTTTCCGGAATCAAATCCGAATTGGAAATGGTGCCGTAAGTCTTTCTGTTGCTCACGTGAACATCACCGGATCATTAAAATAAATTCTTAAACAAATTATGTTATGAAAAAGATTAAACAATTCTTTTTAGTTATGGCTGCATTATTCCTCGTCAATGCAGGGTATAGTCAAACCATGGAAAAAGCAGTGGATGTCGGGGGTGCGCCTATGTATCCCTCCAAGAACATCATCGAAAATGCAATGAATTCAAAGGATCACACGACACTCGTAGCAGCAGTAAAAGCAGCTGGCCTGGTGGAAACCCTTGAGGGCAGTGGTCCGTATACTGTCTTTGCACCAACGAATGCAGCCTTCAGCCTGTTGCCAGCTGGTACGGTAGATATGTTGCTCAAATCTGAAAACAAGGCAAAGCTACAGGGGATACTCACTTACCATGTGGTTTCGGGTAAATGGGATTCAAAAAGCATTTCCGAATTGGTTAAGACTGGAAATGGGACAGCTGCGATTAAGACGCTTCAGGGTGGAACTATCTGGGCAATGATGAAAGGAAATAAAATTGTGATTAAAGATGAGCAAGGTGGCATGGCCACTGTGACAATTCCGAATGTTTACCAGAGCAATGGGGTAATATTTGTAATTGACCATGTATTGATGCCAAAATAATCATGACCATTGACCTTATCCAGAGCCGGTTCACCGGCTCTTTTTCTTTAAAGGAAGATATTTAGAAGAAACTGAAAATTTTACGCCTGGAGGAATCCTTTTTGTCCGTCTGCACGTACCTGAAAATGTAGAGTGTTTTTCAAGCAATTATTCCAATTTTTCGACAGGTTGTTTTAAGGTCAGACCATCTGCTGCCTTTGGCTAGCGGGTGGTCTTTTTTTGCGAAATGGCTACCAGCCGCTTGCTAACACATCTGCCAGGTGCATGGTCTTCATCCGGGCATTTTTGTAACGAATATACCCATCGAGGTGCAAGAGGCAGGAAAGGTCGGTTGAAATTATATAGTCAGCGCCGGTCTGCAACGCATTGTTCAGTTTCTGGTCTGCCATTGCTGTAGCAATGGATTCAAATTTCACAGCAAATGTGCCTCCAAAACCGCAACATGTCTCCACATCATTCATTTCAAGCAAGTCAAGTCCTTTTACTTTCGATAAAAGTTTGCGCGGTTCTTCCTTGATCCTGCATTCCCGAAGGCCAGCGCAGGAATCATGGTATGTAGCCTTCCCCTTGAGCGTTGCTCCGAAATCATCGATGCCCAACACTTTGACCAGAAATTCTGAAAATTCAAATGTTCTTTTCTGCAAGTCTTTTACCTGGTTATGATAAGAAGAATTTTCGAACACCGTAGGATAATAATTCCTGACAAATCCCACACAGGAAGCACTAGGGGCAACCACATAATCTGTTCCACTGAAATCATCCATAAATTTCATGCAAACTTCCTTGGCGTCATCCCTGAATCCGGCATTAAATGCTGGTTGCCCGCAGCAGGTTTGATTCTTATTGTAACTCACAGTACAACCTGCTTTTTCCATCACTTTCACCATATTAAATGCAGATGTTGGGAACAGTTGATCTACAAAGCATGGTATAAATAACTGGATATTCACGCAGGAAAGTTTGTCAGCTGATTTTTTTGTTTTTGAATCCAATTTGCAAAGACACCATTTTAATTGCTGTGATGGCCGCCTCTTCCCCCTTATGGCCATGTTTGCCACCAATCCTTTCTTCCGCCTGCTTTTGGTTATCTACCGTAAGCACTCCAAATATAACGGGAACAGGCAGGGTCAGATTCAATTGAACCAGTCCATCTGTTACTGCCCTGCATATATATTCAAAATGCGGAGTATCGCCTCTCAGCACACATCCGAGAGCAATGAAAGCATGTGGAGGTTTTTTGTATTTAAGGCTTTCCCAATATGATTTAATCGCAAAAGCTATTTCAAAAGCGCCTGGTGCGGTAATGACCGGAATGTCTTTGACACCGGCGGCAGTTAGTTTTCGTTTGCAACCTTGCTCCAATTCGTCAACAATCTCCGCATTCCATTCAGTACGGACAATAACAAAGCAGGCATTCTGTATTTCCAGAATGCCTGAATCCAATAATTTGCTTTTGCTTATTTCTGCCATGGTTACAATTGAGTCGGGGAATGTTGTCCCTTATTTTACGACGCCGAGCCTGGCCAGATATTTATCAATGTCAAATCCTCTCTGTGTCGTAGGATATTTGTCTTTTATGATCTGGTACATGGCAATGGCATCTTTGTTTTTCCCCATGGTCTCATAAAGTGATCCAGCCCTGAACAGGTATTCTGGAGAAATCAGGTTATCTTTTTCAAAAAGTGTACCTGCCTTCTTATACGCTTCAATGGCATCCTCTTTCTTGTTGAGTTCGGAATATGCGTCGCCAAGGAGACCATAGGCTCTTGCCTGTAATTGGAGCGCAGGCGTAGAAAATTCTTTGAAGTATTTCACTGCATTGTTGTAGTCATTCATCTTCAAATAACAACTCCCTGCGTAAAATGCGGCCAGGTTCGCGGCGCGGGTGCCTTTGTATTTGGACATGATCTTCAAAAAGCCTGCATTGATATTGTCTCCATTCAGCGCCAGTCTGGCGGAATCTGCACGGTAATAGTCTTCTGCATGAAACATGGCTTCAAATGCTTTCTTTTCATTGGGTGCCTGCACAAAATATTTGTAACCCAAAAAACCAGCCAGCAAGATCACCAGTGCGCTCAGCACATAGCTTAAGGGTTTATTGTATTTACTCCAGAATTTTTGAAGGGTTACAACCGGATTCTTTTCTTCTTCCAAATGAAATGGTTCCTTGATCTCTGTCATTTTAATTTACCTTTTTTAAAAAATTGGAAACGCGGTCTGCGCACCGGAAATAATTGTCGCCTCTCAATCTACGATGAATGGATATTGCTGATCCTGATATACATCTTTAAGCACTTCATCGTCATTGGGGAAGGGCGATTCTTCTGCAAATTTCACACTGGCTGTGACCGTATCATTGACTCTCTTATTGATGGCATCGATTTCTTCCTGGCTTGCATATTTTTTTGTCAGGATCGTATTCAATACCTGCTGGATGGGATCTCTTTGCTTATATTCATCCACTTCTTCCTTTGTGCGATATTTTTGCGGATCTGAAATGGAATGTCCCTTGTATCGATATGTCTTAATTTCCAACAAAGTGGGTCCACCTCCTTCTCTTGCTCTCTTCACCGCGCGCGACACGCCTTCGTGCACAGCCTCGGCGCTCATGCCATCAATCGTATCACCCGGCATTTCATAAGCATCTGCCAGCTTATAGATATCAACCACATTCGAAGTTCTTTCCACGGATGTACCCATGGAATACCTATTGTTTTCGCAAATAAAGATTACGGGTAATTTCCAAAGCATGGCAAGATTAAATACTTCATGCAGCATCCCCTGCCTGGCCGCCCCGTCACCAAAGAAGGTAAGCGAAACATTGTCAGTTCCCTTATATTTCTCCGCAAATGCGAGTCCCGCCCCTGTTCCTATCTGCGCTCCGACGATCCCATGGCCGCCAAAGAATTTAACATTCACACCAAAAAAATGCATGCTGCCACCTTTGCCTTTTGCTGCACCAGTTGTCTTACCATAGAGCTCGGCCATGCAGGCATTGGCACTCACTCCTTTTGAAAGAGCCAGCCCATGGTCACGGTAACCCGTAATAAATGGATCATCCGGCCTGGTCGCAGTCATGCAACCTGCTGCAATGGCTTCCTGTCCAATATAGGCATGGAAAAAACCGCGGATCTTCCCATCCATCTTATATTTCTCCTCGGCCAACAATTCAAACTGGCGGATCAGTTGCATGAGCTCATACCAGTATAAATAGGTCTCTTTGGAAAACTTGGTGGCCACTGCATTAGCCTTTTTTTGGTTTGTTGCGGTATCTGGCATAAATGGGGGCAAAGATAAGGGGGAAATGCCAATACCCAAAGGCCAAAATCCATCCTTTTTATCAGCTGAAAGAACCTCCTTTCTCACCATGGAAAGCCTCATTTATTCCGGAAAGGAATCAACCCTCAACGGCAAGTGATTCTTCTCTATCTTGCAAGCTTGTTTAAAGTCAAAAAAATATCCCTGGTTCAGTTCAAGAATTATGAAAGCCGCGCCTTTCTTTTTGATGAAAGGATCGTAGGCATTTCGGGAAAAAATGGAGTTGGGAAAACCAATCTGCTGGATGCCATTTATTATCTCTGTTTTACCAAAAGCTATTTTTCCCGCTCTGATCTGCAGAATATAAAGAATGGGACTTCGGGCTTCCGGGCCGAAGCGAACCTGGCATTACAAGGAAAGAGTATGGACGCTATATGTGTAGTCAGGGAAGGGGAAAAAAAAGAGTTTATGGTGAACGGGGAGCCCTACGAACGCTTTTCCGAGCATGTCGGTAAATTTCCCTGTGTCATTGTGGCTCCTGACGACGTGGATATCATTGCGGGGGGCAGTGAAGTGAGAAGGAGATTCATGGATGCGCTGATAAGTCAAATTGATTCCGTATACCTGCGCACGTTAATCGAGTACAATAAGGTGCTACAGCAAAGAAACAGCTACCTCAAATCAATTGCTGAAGACAAGTCAACGGATCTTAGCCTGCTGGATGTATACGATGATCAAATGGTGAAAGCAGGGTATATCCTATTTGAAAAAAGAAAGTTTTACCTGGGTCAGGCCCTCCCTTCGGCCAGCTCTTTTTACCAACAAATTTCCAATGATCAGGCTTCCATGGAATTGGTGTATGAAAGCCAATTGTTGAATGGATCTTTTATGCAGCTATTGCGGAGTCAAAGAGAAAGGGACATTTATTTACAGCGAACCCTGGCTGGTATTCACAGGGACAATATTGAGATTCGCCTGGATGGTGAACCTTTCAGGTATATGGCATCCCAGGGGCAGCGCAAGAGTTTATTGTTCGCTCTGAAACTGGCCGAATTCATGCTCCTGAAAGAAGCAAAAGGCTTCTCTCCTATCCTGCTGCTCGACGATGTGTTTGAAAAACTGGATGCCGATCGGATGCATAACCTGTTGCATTGGGTCTGTGTAGAAAATGACGGACAGATTTTTATTACCGATACGCATGGGGAAAGGATTCGTCAAAAGCTGGAAGAACTGGGCCTTCCCTTTCAACTGATTGAACTTTGATCCCGGATGATTCAAGACAAGGTATATCTTTGAAAAATGAGTGAGTATTCCATTGGAGATGCATTGAAACAATTCCTGAACCAGAGCAAACTCAAAGGTTCGATCATGGCTCTGAAAATCGACGAGGCCTGGGAGCAGATCATGGGGAAAACCATTGCGAGATATACTGACAAAATTGAGATCCATGGACAAACACTATACATCACAACAAATGTGGCTCCGCTAAAACAGGAATTGCTGTATAAAAAAGACAGGATACTCGAACTTGTGAATGAAGCGCTGGGTGAAAAGCTAATTAAGGAAGTGGTTATTCGATAGCGGAGTTCCTGAGAGAAGAAAAAATATTCTGTTCTATTTGCTTAGACTGATTCTTGGATCAATCCAACTATAAAGAAGGTCAGCAAGGGTATTGATCAGGATAAATACAAAAGAGGTGACCAATACGGATCCCATCACAATGGGAAAATCGAGTTTCTCCAATGCGTCCACGGTCAGTTTGCCAATCCCCTTCCAGCCGAAAATATATTCTACAAAAAAAGCACCCGCGAGCAATTCGGCAAACCATCCCGTGATTGCCGTCAATACCGGGTTAAGCGCGTTAGGCAATGCATGTTTCCAGATCACATTCATTTTTGAAAGCCCTTTCGCATAGGCGGTCCTGATATAATCCTGGTTAAGGACATCCAGCATGGCACCGCGGGTCAATTGAGTAATAATGGCCAATGGACGAATGCCAAGCGTCAATGCAGGCAGGATCAGATTTTTCAGCTGAAGTTGACTGCCCTCGAATGGATCTGTATCAAAAAGGCTGCCCGTCATGTGCAGTCCTGTATAATGGCTTAAGACAAAACCGAAGAGATAGGCGATAATAATTCCAATGAAAAAAGAGGGCGCGGAGATCCCAACGACGGCGCTGAATACAGCAGTGGTGTCCATCCAGGTTCCCTTTTTAACAGCCGCAATGACACCCAGGGCGATACCAAAGAAAGTGGCAAACATCATTGCAGTAAATGCAAGCAGGATGGTTCCCGGCAATGCCTCCATCAATTCCTGCCAAACATCCTTTCTGCTCTGGTATGATCTGCGCAAATACGGAAACTTTAGCGTGATCCTTGACTTCTCTCCTACATAAATGCCACTGATCTTTTTAGATTCAAATTCAGCAGCGGAATAATAACTAAGAGGAGAAACATCGTTGAGATAATGAAGGAATTGTTTCCAAACAGGCTGATCCAGGGACAATTCCTTCCTGATATTTTCCTGGGTGGCGGCATCTGCGCGTTGCCCGATAACCAGTCTCGCCGGGTCTCCAAAACCCTGGAAAAGGAAAAATACAAGGGTGATCACGCCTAGCATGACAAGCAAACCATAGAACAATTTCCTGATCAGGTATTTGAACATCCCGATGATTGGGTTCGACAGTATAGAAAAATATTCATTTCTGCATTCCTATTCTGATTCATGGACCGGCAATGCATTGATTTCTCCAAGGGCATTTTCAAAATCTGCATAAGACCATTTATTGATGATGATCCCTTTTTTTAGCAAATATAAGGTTGGATTGGCCCTTGCTGCGGTCTTGATAGCAGTCAAATCGCAGGTTAGCACTCGGACCTGCTCATTGAGTTCATTTTTTGCAAGGTAGCTCTTTATGCTCTCCGGGTTAGCCGTAACAAAGACTACTTCCATTTTCTTCAACTTCACCAGTGAAAGAATGGCTGCAAATTCTTTATTCCAGGATGGATTGCTTTCAGGAATATCCATCGCAAAGAGCAGCATGGTATAGCCTTTCTGCGAAAGCATATCCTGGGTGGTATCATAGCCTGAGGGAGTGAAGAGATTAAAGTCTTTAATCGCCGGTTCAGCATTTCCTTTCCTGATCAATTTATCATAGCGCCTGACAAAATGATAAGAGTCGTCAAAATCTGCCGGGAAATGTGCTGCGGTGAATTCTACTTCTTTCCCATTCTTGTTATAGACCAGGGAAATGACTGTGCTGTCTGCGATGGCTCCGGGCGGGGGTTTTCTGTTCTCGGTAATGTTCGCGCCGATGCGGTATGGAAGACAATCCACCACCGGGAGGAAATGCAGGACATACCATTGAAAGGAAAAAGAGAATACCAGGGTGAAGAAGAGGACCAGCAGGTTTGCACTGTCTGGAAAAATGGGCCTGATCTTGTTCCGGAAAATGAAAATAAAAACAATCAATACCATCAAAAAAATGTCTTTGGCAAATGACTGACCGGCTGTAAGTGGGATACAATTTCCGAAACAACCGCATTCTTTTATTTTTCCTGAGAAAAGCGCATAACCCGTAAGGAAAGTAAAAAATATGATCAGGAGCAGGAGAAGCCAGCTGAATAATTTCATTTTCCATCCCAGTAGGATGGCAACTCCCGCCAGAATTTCAAAAACGATCATTACCAAAGAAAGACCCAGTGTAAAATGCTCCCATCCCGGCATATTCCAGGATTCAAAAAATTCCTGCATTTTATAGCTCAGGCCCAATGGATCATTGGCCTTGATCAGGCCGGAAAAGATAAAGAGAACCCCAACAAGAAACCGGCAGGTATTGACAAGTATTTTCATTTGAATGCTAAAGGCTTTGGAATAATTCTTACTGGCATGCGATCATTTTATCCGCCTGACGCGGCTTTATGCTTTCCTTCTGTAATCATGATGAGAGCAAATAAGGAATAATTGACGATGTCGGTATAGTTCGCATCAATTCCCTCGCTGATCAGGGTCTTCCCATCATTGGCAAGGATCTGGCGGATGCGCAGGAGTTTCACCAGGATCAGATCAACAAGTCCTTCCTGGCTCATTTCCCTCCAGGCTTCCCCATAATCATGGTTCTTATCGAGCATTATCTTTTTTACATGGGATGCCTGCTGATCGAACTTTTTCTCCACTTCATCGATGGAAATTTCTTCAATTGTACTTTGTTTCAATTCCAATTGAATGAGGCCGATCAGGCCATAATTCACCATACCCATGAATTCTCCCCGAATATCATCGGCCACTTTCTGCTTACCCATATTTTGAATGGTCCGGATTCGCTGGGCTTTTATGAAGATCTGATCAACTATCGATATTGTGCGCAGGACGCGCCAGGAGCTTCCATAGTCCCTGGTCTTTTTCAGGAAGATTTCCTTGCAGCTACTTAATTCCGCATCGTATTGCTGATTGGTTGGATTCATGAGATCAACAGGTACATTTTCCATCATTCTTTTTTCGGTTCAACAGAAATGCCAGGAATCACAGGTATGATACCTCAGCTCAAGCTCTGAACTCAAGTTCCGCAACAGGCTGCGGGGTATCATACCTTCCGCCATCGGTCCGCCTGAGGCGGATTCGACTAAGTTTTTTGCTGCACTTTATTTGCAAAAAACAAGTCTCACGAATAAAATCAGGAATGAATGAAAAACTTGGTGCATTATAAGAGTTCCAAAAAATATTCGCCATTCCCTTTTTATTAATCAAATTTGACTGCCAAATGTAAAGATTAACAAGCAATGTTTACGCTTAATTGCCGGGGCAGTTTATGGGTTGTGGAAAATCCATTGATTATGGGTATAATTAATGTGACTCCTGATTCATTTTATCAGGGAAGTCGCTTTACCAGACAGGATGAGCTTCTGAATCAGGCGGATAAAATGCTGCGGGAAGGCGCAGATATCCTGGACATCGGCGGCCAGAGTACCCGGCCTGGTGCACAACGGATAGGCATAAGCGAAGAACTGGACAGGATAGCCGGCGCTGTAGAGTTGATCCATGAACATTTCTCTGCTGCCCGCATTTCTATCGATACTTTTTATGCGAAAGTAGCATCAGCTGCGGTTTCAGCTGGCGCGGTCATCATCAATGACATCAGCGCCGGCACATTGGATGAGGAGATGCTGCCTACAGTAGCAGCGCTGCGAACGCCATTTGTCTGCATGCATATGCGCGGAGAGCCGGCCACAATGCAGAAAAATCCGGTCTACCATCATCTTGGATTGGAATTGCTTGACTTCTTTATTGAAAGAACATCCGAAATCAGAAAGGCCGGCATCCAGGACATTATTATTGATCCGGGATTTGGTTTTGGAAAAACCATTGAAGACAATTTCAGGTTGCTGAATAAATTGGAAGTCTTTCAAATGCTGGATTTTCCTTTGATGGTTGGACTTTCAAGAAAATCAACAGTGTATAAAACCCTTGGCATTGATGCGGGCGACGCATTGAATGGCACAACAGTCCTGCATACCATCGCATTACTCAAAGGGGCGAATATACTCAGGGTGCACGATGTAAAGGAAGCGAAGGAAACAGTAAAACTTCTCAGCGAAATCCACGAATCACAGGTATGATACCTCAGAGCAAACGTTTAGTTCAAATTCCGATCAAGCTTCGAGGTATAAAACCTTCCGCCTTTGGCGGGATTGTTCGACTAAGTTTTTTGCTGCACTTCGTTTGCAAAAAACAAGTCTCACGAATAAAAAAAGCAGCCCTAGAGCTGCTTTTTCTAACTAGATAGGCAAAGTATTACTTGGTCTTTTTCGGCTGGACCTTTGCGCTTTGGGGCATTGCACTCACCTGAGGAGTAGGATTGGGCTGCTTAGGCGCCTCTGTTACATCAACCACTTCGATATCAAATATGAGATTCTCAAATGGTTTTCCATCAGGGCCGGGCTGGGCGTCATAAGCCAGGTAAGCCGGGATATAGAGCGTGCCCTTGCCTCCTTTCTTAAATAGCCTCAGCGCATCATCCATTCCCTTTATGGCTCCCATATCTCCTCCAACGACAAATTTGAATGGATCTTTTCTTGGGCCGGTCATATTTGTTTGAAACACTTTTCCCGTGGCCAATGACTTCCCGGTATACAGGATGGAAACCAGTTTGCCGGAATCAACCGCTATGCCATCACCCGGAGATTTGACTTCCACAAATGTGCCGAGATCTGTTTTTTTTGCATTGATTTTATTCTGAGCGATATAATCTTCCACCGTCTTTGATTCCCTGACTCTCTCTTTCTCACTCTCATTCTGGCGATCGGCCAGCACCAATTCCTGTGTTGGGAACAGATCCAGCACTTTGAAATAGAAACTGATCTTATCTTTTCCTTTGAAATTTGGCGGCAATGGCTTTCCGGAAATCTTTGCGATGCTGTCTCCCAATAGAATAACTACTGCGCTATCTCCCTTTCTCAATAGTCCGAACACTTCTGAAACACTATAACTGGGCTGGGCACTGTCAACCCGAACATAAGCAGGCATTGATCCAGCAGAAGCATAAATCACAGAGTCCTTGATTTTCTGCACCAGGTTGAGCTTGAGGAATTGTCCGTTTTTCACAAGATCACCCTTGCCATCAGACATGATTTTATAAAGTACACCACTTTTTGTTTTCTTTAAACCATTGTTGTTAGTACAGGCGATTGCGAGCAGGATGACGGATACAATCAGGCCGCAAGAGGCAAGTTTTTTCATTTTATGTTTATTGTAGTTGTGACGCATTTTCCTTCATGGCTTTGATAAAGCGCTGAATGGTCTGATCCAATGTTTCTGAACTTCTTCCCCCGGCCGCATTGAAATGACCCCCTCCCTCAAAATATTTTCTGGCAAAGCTGTTCACATCGAAATCAGCCTTGCTGCGGAAAGAACATTTCACTTCTTCATCACGGTCAATAATAAGCGCAGCCAGCTTGATCCCCTGAATAGAGAGCGGATAATTGACAAGACCCTCTGTATCCCCAGTTTTGATCTGGTACTTGACCAGGTCTTTCCATGGTATAGAGATCAGGGCGGTGTTGTATTCATAGTAAACATCCATCCTGTTCTGAAGAACATGTCCTATAAAACGAAGACGGTTCTCCAGGAAATTATCAAATAGCTCATCATGGATCCTCGTATGATTCAGGCCCCGGTCTTTCAGATCTGCAACCATCCTGTGAACCGCCGCAGTAGATGAACTAAAGCGAAAGGAGCCCGTATCTGCCATAACTCCTGCATAGAGACATTCGGCAACCGGAATATTGATCTTGTCGCCATGACCCGAGGCGATGATCATATCATAGACCATCTCAGCAGTGGAACTCTTCTCTGTATCACTGATTCCATATTCAAAGCAGGAAGTTTCCGGAAGCCGGTGGTGATCGATAAGAATCCTTGTGGCTGTTGACTTACTTAAAGGGTCGGCCATATTTCTGGTCCTAAATAAAGCATTGAAATCCAAGCAAAAAATCCAGTCAGCATCATTTAAAATAGAATTACCCTTTGCGGCATTCAACTCATAATCGACGACTGCTTCTGCGCCCTTCATCCACTTAAGCCAATCAGCCCAATTTGTTGGAGAAATGACAGTGACTTCATGTCCCAGGCCTATGAGAAAATGATACAAACCAAGAGAAGAGCCCATGGCATCTGCATCCGGTTTCTGGTGCATGGTGACCACCAGTTTTTTAGGTTTGTCCAATAAGGGAAATATCTCCTGGATCTCTTTCATCGAAAATGGGTGCAAAGTTGCACAATAAAAGCCCAATTCCCAAATCCTGATTGCCCTTCATCTTGTTAAATATCAACTCAAAAAAATGCAAAATGACTGGATCCACAGGTTGGTAGAAGCCAGTACCTATGAACTCTGCGCTCCATCCCCTAACTTTGCCCGCCAAAAGAAAGGATATGAGCAACAGAACTTTTACCATGATCAAACCGGATGCATTCTCAAAGGGACATGCCGGCGCCATTTTGGATCTGATCTATAAGGGAGGATTCAAGGTCATCGCCATGAAGCTGACAAAATTATCTGAGGAGAAAGCCGGAGAGTTTTATGCAGTGCACAAGCAGCGGCCATTTTTTGGAGAATTGGTTGAATTCATGAGCAGCGGACCTATTGTTGCAGCCATTCTTGAAAAAGAAAATGCAGTGGCAGATTTTAGAAAACTGATTGGAGCTACTGATCCGGCCAAGGCAGATCCCGGCACAATCCGCAAATTATACGCTGCGTCTGTTGGAGAGAATGCCGTCCACGGAAGTGACAGCGACGAAAATGCGAAAATTGAGTCTGACTTCTTCTTTAATACACTGGAAAGATTTTAGTCTGGTTGCCCGGATTGATTTTTTATCAATTAGGCTTATCTGCCGGTAATTTCGTTTTGATATAATCTGCCTGCTCCTTCAGGCCCAGGGATTCTTTCTTTGCCATCAATTTCTTCAATTCTCCGTCAATAAAAGGATCGGTGTTTCCCCTGAATTGCTTAGGTATGTCTTCCCTAAATTTCACAATCATGTCTATTCCTTTTTCAAGATTGCTTGTATTTTTTACCCTGCCCAGGAATTTTGCAAAGGCAGGAAGCATATTGAATTTTGCATTTCCGACGGGCAACTTATCAAATGCGCCGGAAAGAGAATCATATTTGCTTTCATCCAAATATCCTGTAAGGACTTCGTGCAATTGTCCCTTTGATGGTTGGGAAGATAATTTCTTTCCTGCTTCTTCTGCCGCCGCTTCATCAATGATCGCGAGCGCTTCCAAAGCATTTCCTGCAACAGTATAAGACGAATCAGTAAGTTCACTCATAAACAGGGCTTTGAAGGCTGGATTTTTATAAGCACCGAGTTTCTGAATCGCAACTGCCCTTACTGTTCTCTTAGGATCATTTTTTGCAATGTTAAGCAGGTAGCTCTCAACAAACTTTTTTACCGTGTCATTGTCCATATTCAATTCAATGATGGTATTGTTCCTTATCCGCCATGAACTGTCTTTCAGTGCTTGCCCCAACAATGACTGGGCTTTGGGGTCGGTTTGGTACTTGAGGGCAAAGACGATGGCTTCTCTTCTGTCTACATATAAACCCGCATGACCATACTGGAATATGAATTCTTCCAAAGTTTTGTGGTCATTTTTTTCGCAAAGCAAAACCTTATCGGCGTCCACATTGATCAGATCGGGCTTGCCGCTCACTGAAAATGAGAATGTGTCTTTTGTATCATTCATCCAAACAGGGTAGCGCTTTTTCGCCCCCCCCTGATATATATCGATCGCAAAAGGAAGTATAAATGGCTTGCCTCCCTGAGTTTGAGAAATGTATACGATTGCTTTTTTGCCGGTAGCGTCATATTCATATCGAATATCCAATTTAGGATGGCCTTTGCCAAAATACCATTGATTGAAAAACCAGTTGAGGTCCCGGCCGGAAATTTCTTCAAATGCCAGGCGAAGGTCATGCGCTTCTGCTGACTTGAATTTATTGGTTGTGAGATAAAGATTTATTGATCTAAAAAAAGCGCTATCGCCTACATAATTGCGAAGCATATGGAGGATGCGTCCGCCCTTTGGATAACTTACATTGTCAAATACGTCCTGCGGGTCATCATAAAAAAAACGAACCAGGTTTTTTGCTGTATCTTCTGAATTGCCCAGGTAGGTTCTCAACGACTTGTTATTGTATCCATTCCCTTCGTCCTTTCCATATTTATATTCGAACCATAAAGTTTCACTATAATCCGCAAAAGATTCATTCAGGGTAATATTGCTCCAGCTTTCGCAGGTGACATAATCTCCAAACCAATGGTGAAACAATTCATGTGCGATGATGGATTCCCAATTATTCCCGTCTGCAAGTTCCCTTGGATCCTGCTGTGCAAATTCAGCATGCAAAGTGGCAGTCACATTTTCCTGCGCGCCGGCTACAAAATCCCTTCCGGTAATTTGAGCATATTTCGGCCAGGGATAGTCCACACCGGTAATTTTAGAAAAATAAGCAATCATTTCAGGCGTTAATCCGAATATATTCCTGGCAACGGGGGCATATTCTTTTTCAACATAATAGCTCACTTCCTTGCCTTTGTAACTGTCTTTGGTGATGGAATATTCTCCAACGGCAAAAAACATCAAATAAGGAGCAAAAGGCAAATTCATTTTCCAGGTATCCGTGCGTGTGCCATCCCCATTGGTTTTTTGATTTACCATCAGCCCATTGGAAAGCGTAACATATTTTGACGGAACCGTCAAACTGATTTCGTCCGTTGTTTTTTGATTGGGCTTATCGATGGTGGGGTACCAGGAAGAATTATGCTCGGGCTCACCAAATGTCCATATTTGGGTGGGTTTGTTTTTGTCTTGCCCCGTGGGATTAATAAAATATAATCCTTTGGCACCCGGACTTGGCCAGGCATGGTCATTTGGCCTTGAAATATAATCAATGAAGACGGTATAGTTTTCACTGGCTTTATACACTTTGTCCAAATGAATGCGTAGGTTCATGCTGTCATATTTGTAAGGAAGCGGAACCTGCTTGTTTCCCCTGACAATGGCCACATTAAGAATGGTCATCGCTTTTGCATCGAGATTTAGAGTATCTGTAGGATAGAATTGAGGATGAAGCGTAATCCATGCTTTTCCATACATCCAGGCTTTCGGATAATCGAATTTCAAATCGAGTTTTGTGTGCACAAGGTCATTGATCTTGGTTGCACTGGCGCGGTATATTTTTTTGTGCTCCCCTTCTTTTGTCTTGTCGGGCGTTTGTGACCAGGAATTGAAATACATCAGCAGGAAACCTAAAGCAAAAAGTTTTCTCATATAAAAAATACTTGGTGGAAAGATTTTCCAAATTACATTTATTAATCATTAAAACAACTTTGATTTGGATGATCGGTAGTCTGCCTTTGTATCGCAGGACAATAGACGATGCCTTTTTTAATATGGTTCTCTTTAGTACAGGGAGAAAAGATGTTCATATGCATAACACCTTCAATACCTTCAGGGCATGGGAAGAAATATTCCCTATCAAAACTTCTGACTATTTTTAGCCCGTTAAAATAGATCTGATGGAATTCCGGAATTCCTTTCTTGCCCTGATTGGCACGATTGTCTTATTTGCCTGCAATCGGCACCAAACCGAATTGGACCAGTTGCAGGGACAAATGGTCGAATTATTGGGAAAGCAAAAAGGGAAATTTGCTGTTGCCTTTAAAGATCTTGCTACAGCAGATACGATCATGATCAATGCGCATGAAGCGTTCCATGCTGCGAGTACCATGAAAACCCCGCTCATGATCGAAATATTCCGGCAGGCCGCTGAGAAAAAATTCGCTCTCTCCGATTCGATCTTAATTAAGAATGAATTTCGAAGCATTGCAGATGGTACAAGTTATAGCCTGAGCCCGGAGGATGACAGTGAACTGGAACTATACAAGCATGTCGGGGAAAAGCGAGCCATCATTGACCTGGTCTACCAGATGATTACCAAGAGCAGCAACCTGTCAACAAATCTGCTGATTCAACTGGTAGGTGCTGAGAAAGTATCTGAAACAATGGCCAGGCTTGGTGCTGGCGAACTCAAAGTATTGAGGGGTGTGGAAGATGATAAAGCATATCAAAAAGGGATGAATAATATGGTGAGCGCATATGGGCTCATGGTAATTTTTGAGAAAATGGCGAAAGGGCAAATGATTGGAGATACTGCTTGTAAAAAAATGATTGCTATCCTCAAGGACCAGCAATTCAAAGAAATCATTCCTGCACAGTTGCCGGCTTCGGTCCAGGTCGCCCACAAAACGGGATGGTTTAAATCAGTGAACCACGATTCAGGTATCATTTTCCTTCCAGATGGAAGAAAATATGTACTGGTCCTTCTTTCAAAAAATGTCGAAAATGATGAAGACGCTGTGAAGGCACTGGCAAATATATCCGGGATGATCTATCAGTATATGGATAAGAAATCTGCAATACACTAAGTCTTCAGTGAAGCGAGGTCAATAACGAATCGGTAATGAACATCTCCTTTTAGGATTCGATCGTAAGCCTCATTGATTTTTTGCATTGGAATCACTTCTACATCTGCGACAATGTTTTTTTCCGCACAGTAATCTAGCATATCCTGGGTCTCTTTCATACCTCCTATCATTGAACCAATGACGCTTCTCCTGTTCTTAAGCAGGGCAAAGCATTTGATTTTGGGATCCTGAGGAGGAAGTCCGACAATGGCCATGGTGCCATTGAGGTTTAAGAGGTTCAAGTATTTCTCGTAGTCGTGGTTAGCGGATACTGTGTTGAGGATAATATCGAAATAGCTGCTATCTCTTTTCATATCTTTTTCTTCGGTAGAGTGCAGGAACCTGTGCGCCCCAAGTTTCTTTGCGTCGCCTTCCTTTGATTTGTGGGTACTGATCACCGTTACTTCAGCGCCAAAGGAAACGCCGAATTTAACGCCCATATGCCCCAGTCCGCCGAGACCTATAACACCCAGTCTGGTACCATGACCCACTTTCAGATAGCGGAGTGGTGAATAGGTCGTGATCCCTGCGCAAAGCAGCGGAGCGACGGCTTTCAGGTCAAGTGCAGGCGAAATGCTATGCACATAGTACTCATCTGTCACGATCTGGGTGGAGTATCCTCCCTGGGCGATCGTCTTGCCATCACGCTCCAGCGTATTGTAGGTGCCAGTAAATCCTTCTTCGCAGTATTGTTCAAGATCGCTTTTGCAATGCCTGCAGCTGCGGCAGGAATCTACCATCACGCCCACGGCCGCAAGATCACCGGCTTTAAATTTCTTCACTTTGTTTCCCACACTGATTACCCTGCCTACAATTTCGTGTCCGGGCACCATCGGATAAATGGATCCTCCCCATTCATCCCTTGCCTGGTGAATATCGCTATGGCAGACGCCGCAATAAAGTATTTCAACCTGAACATCAGAAGGGCCGGGCTCACGCCTGTTAAAATGAAAAGGAGCCAATGGCGAACTTGCGCTATGGGCTGCATATGCTTTTGTCTGTGACATAAATGAATAATTGTTATGAGAAATTCAAAATGCAATATAGACGCTCCTGCATGATCAGGGAATTAAATTAGGTGAGCGGTTGAAATATACCAGAAAATGCCATAGATCCTTTATTCGATCAGGAAGCTGGCCAGTGTTCCTTTATTTTCTTTTTGAGAAAAGCCGCACTTCGCTCCAATTGGTCGAATCCATCCACTCCGTCTTCGATACTGATCCATCCATTAAATCCTACCCTCTTCAATTCTGCGAATATTGCGTCATAGTTATTTAGTCCTTTTCCTATTTCACCGTGTGCGAGGAGACGTGCGTAGCCCCGGGATCCTGTTTCTTCCCGTCGCAAATCAGCCAGTGTTCCTTCTTTGAGATATCGATCGCTGGCATGCATGGTAACTACCCTGGAAGAAATTCTCCTCAGCAATTCCAGCGGATCATCACCTGCGAGAAATGCATTGCTAGGGTCATAGTTGACGCCAAATCCGGGAAGATCAATACGATCCACCAGCGCGCAGAATATGTCCATTTGCTGCGCGAATTCGGGATAGTCCCAAAAATCATCCTTATAATGATTTTCAAGAACCAGGGTGATTCCTCTCTCCCAAGCAAAAGGAATGCATTCCATAATGCTGTCCGAAGACCATGCCAAACCATCCTCTATTGAAACACCTGGCCGACGCTGTCCTGAGAGCACCCTGCAAAACGAACCTCCAAGGACCTCTGTCATCCTGATCCAATGTTTTTGCTTTTCAATTTCTTCTTTTCGAAAGCCGGGATCGGGATGGGTAAAATCGGGGGAACAGCACATCATCGGGATCTCCATTCTAAGTGATGCAGCCTTCTTTCTGAAAATTGGCCAATTGCTTTCATCTTTCATTTCCAGAAAGCCTGCATACCATTCCAGTCCATCCACTTCCAGTTTCGATGCAAGCTCAATCCATTCCTTCAATTGCATGGTGCCATCCTTACAAAGTGCATGCATATACGCTTTTGGGAATATGGCCAGTTTAGGCATTCGAAATGACTTATGAGGATGAATTTTTTAGCGTATGAATATCCTTTGGTGGATTTCTACCAAAAAAAGGATGCTGTTCCAGGTCGACAACCTGTCCACTGATTGCTCCGCTTTCATCGGAAATCCAATATATGGCTGCCGCTGCAATTTCTTCCGGCATAAGAATTCTTCCGGCCGGAGCAAATACAGATGGAATGTCCTTATACCAATTATCAGGGAGGCCCTGTTCTTTTTTCCGGAGAATTTCCTTTTCGGTAAGCACCCATCCCGGATTGATCTGGTTTACCCGAACTCCGTTTTCGCGGTGCAATGTATCTCCCAGGTTCCTGGTCATTGTCATCAATGCACCCTTTGAAACGCTATATGCAAAAAGATTTGGCTCCCCACTCCAGGCGTTGACTGAGCCAATATTCAGGACGGCACCATGCGTTTTTTCAAGCCAGGGAAGAGACTCCTTAATCAGCATAAATGGCGATATGCAATTGATTTCGATCATTTGGCGAAGAAATGTCTGATCAGTAGTATGTATGTTGGAAGATGCAACAATTGCAGCATTATTTACAAGGGCGTCAATTTTTCCAAAACGATCGATAGCTGCCTTGATGAGATGATGCGCTGCGCCTTCATTACCCAGGTCTTCAATATGCAGAATCGCATGTTGGGTGCCCAATACTGCCAGGACCTCTTTTCCCCAGTCTTCTTCCAGGCCATGGATCAGCACCTGGGCTCCTTCGGAAACGCAGCGAATGGCAATAGCTTTACCGATTCCTGTCGTGCTGCCTGTTACAATGATGGTTTTGTTTTTTAATCGCATAATTATTCTGGTCTGAGCACACTTTTTACAATTTTACCGCTATGCATTTTTTCAAAAGCTTCATGCCAGGAACTGATCGGCCAAACCCCGCCAATGATGGGCCTCACATCCAAACGATGATCAGACAATAAAGAAATGATCTTTTCCCATATGGTCCAGTGATGACTGAAGCTTCCCTGCAGGGTAATATTTTTTTGAACCAGGGGATCCAGCGAAAATCCAAGTGGCTGTGGGCCCCATCCTACTTTTGTAATTTGTCCTGCAGGCCTCACGAGATCCATAGCCATTTTTAATGATGCACTGGCGCCTGCTGCGTCGATGATTAAGTCAGCACCCATCCCATCCTTTTCATTTGCCCATTCATTTGCATTTTCAGAAAAAGTTTCGCAGCCATATTTTTTTGCAATGGATAATCTCGCCTGATCAGATTCCAAACCTAAAACAGCCACTTCCGCACCACATAATTTAGCCACTGCCGCGCATAGAATGCCAATGGTGCCGGGTCCAAGCACAATCACTCTGTCGCCGGGTTTGATCCGTGAATTCATTACGACGGCATTATATGCGACGCAACAGGGTTCGGTCAGGCAGGCTTCTTCAAACGGCAATTGATCGGGAATTTTATGCAGGCATCTGGCAGGGACCCTTACGAATTTTGTCATGGCGCCATTCACCCCATATCCAAATCCTTTTCGCCCCGGATCAAGATTATATAGCCCCTGTCTTGACAGAGGGTTATTTGGATTGATGATGGCAGCCGTTTCTGAGACGGCTCTTGCACCGATCTTCCATCCTGCAACATTTTTTCCAATAGCCACAATATGGCCACCGAATTCATGGCCCAGAACAACCGGATAATTTACGGGCCAGCTATGACTGGATTTCCATTGATGCAAATCGCTTCCGCAAACGCCCACATTGGCTACTTCGATCAATACATCTTCGTCTCCTATCATGGGTTTTTCTATATCCCTGATTTCTACAGATTCTTTTTCTGCAGCATAATTTACAACCGCGGGTGAAAACATTTTCTCCGACATATCTGAGATTTTCTAAGAGGTTAAGCCCGGCTTCGATTTAATGTCGCCATACGCATGGACCTTTTCGCAAATTTTTCGAAGGGAAGCTTCAATATTCCCGTCTGCCACACGGAAGGATTCCGCATCAATTGTCAGTGGCGCGCCGATCACAACAAGCGGAGCTCCATACAACGGACATTGAATGGCCTGCTCGAGCGAAAGACCGCCAACTGCCTGGACCGGAATTTGCACTGCATTCACTACTTCTTTCAATTGATCCAAAGGACTTGGCATGCGTGCACCCGAAGCTGCAATTCCTCTTCGTTCATCATAGCCAATATGGTGGACTATGTAATCGCAGCCCAAGGCTTCCAACCATTTGGCTGCAGCTACCATATCTTCAGATCCAAGATTATCACCCATGACTTTGACTCCAAAATCGCGGCCGGCTCGAACCACCACTTTAATTGTTTCCGGATGTGCACGGGCCATGACGACCACATGGGTAGCCCCTGCACCCGCCATCATCTCTGCTTCAAGATAGCCGCCATCCATCGTTTTGAGATCCGCAACAATCGGGATTTTTGGAAAAGCTTCTCTGAGCTTTCGCACTCCATGCAATCCTTCAGCGAGAATGAATGGCGTTCCTGCCTCCAGCCAATCCACTCCGGCACGGATGGCCATCACCGCAGTTTCAAGAGCTTCGTCCAGGGAGGTCAGGTCAAGTGAAATCTGGACTATGGGCTTCATGGGTGAATAGTTTTTCGTGAACGCTGAATGCTGAACGCTGAATGCTGAATGCATAACGCAACGTGCATAAATGCGAAACGCCTAATACGTAACACAATTTAAGATTGTGATTCTGTATTAGGCGCTTGATATTAAAACTATTTCAAAAGCCTTTTGCGTTACGCGTTTCGCATTCGGCGTTTAGCGATCCGCTCTACGCTCTCTGCCTCGTCGCAGCCTTGCGTTTTGCTTTTTTGAGTGCAGCATCAATTCTCTTGCTGAGGTTTTCGAAAGTCGGCTTTCCTTCAACGGGTTCTCCGTTGATAAAGAACGCCGGGACATTGGTTACTCCCTTGTCCATACCTTCACGAATATCTCCCTGCACCTGCCATCCATAAGTTGCATTAACGAGATTGTCCAGAAATCTTTTGTTGGAAATTCCCGCTTCCCTTGAATGCAGTTTGAGACTGGTTGTGCCCAGGTTCCTGCGGTTATTAAATAAGATATTATGCATTTCCCAGAACTTACCCTCCTGGGCGGCCGCAACTGCTGCTTCTCCAGCTTTCAGACTGCGCTGATGGATCTTTGTTAAAGGGAAATGACGGAAGTTAAAGCGAATCTTTCCTTCATATTCTTCCAACAGTTGCTTTACCACTTCATTTGCCTTTGCACAATCCTCGTTCTCATATTCGCCAAATTCAACCAGGGTGACAAGTGCATTCTTGTTTCCAACAAAGACATTTTTTGGTTCAATGATCTCAAGTATTTCCTTTTTGAATGCCATAATTACTACTCCTTTCTTCTCCGGGCGAAAAACCCAAAGTTTGTTTAATTAAAATTAATTCCTATTTCCTGTTGATTGTCAGCTAGTTAGGGTAGTATCAAATTGAATGCCACCGCAGCTGGGCGATGGCAGTGTAAAAGTAGTGCTTTTCCACCAGATTTCAAGCAGCTTTTATCAATTCCAGTACAGGAATCCGGCCAGCCGAAGGTGATTTTTAAGAAGCCGCCTTCTTTGTTTTTGGCTTGGGACTTTCCTCTGGTCGGGCATTTGATGGGCCAACATGATGCTCATTGCGGAACACCACCAGGCCATCAAATACATCGATCAAAACAGGGACTGACTTATCGATTTGTCCGGAAAGGATCTTTTTACTCAATTGGTTGACAATCTCTTTCTGGATCAGCCTTTTCAGTGGCCGGGCACCAAATTGTGGGTCATATCCATTTTCCGCAAGGTATTCAATGGCATAGTCTGTAAACTGCAGATTGATCCCATTCTTTGCCACAAGGGCTTTCAAGTTGTCCAGTTGAATCTTGATGATTCCCCTTATTTCATTCTTAAGCAGGGGCTGGAACATAATCACTTCATCGATCCTGTTGAGAAATTCCGGCCGAATGGTTTGGCGAAGCAGATTCATCACTTCGATCTTAGTTTTTTCCACTATCGCCTCCCTGTTATTCTCATTGATATCTTCAAATGCTTCCTGGATGATCGCACTACCCATATTGCTGGTCATAATGATGATGGTATTCTTAAAATTCACGACCCTGCCTTTATTGTCTGTAAGCCTACCATCGTCCAGCACCTGCAGCAGGATATTGAATACATCCGGGTGTGCTTTTTCAATCTCATCGAGCAGCACCACACTATATGGTTTGCGTCTAACCGCTTCCGTTAGCTGGCCACCTTCGTCATATCCGACATAACCCGGAGGAGCACCTACCAACCTGCTGACGGAATGTTTCTCCTGGTATTCGCTCATGTCTATGCGGGTCATCATCGACTCATCGTCGAAAAGATAATTGGCCAGGGCCTTGGCAAGTTCCGTCTTCCCGACGCCTGTGGTTCCGAGAAAAATAAAAGACCCGATGGGACGCTTGGGATCCTGCAAACCTGCACGGCTCCTGCGAATGGCATCGGCCACTGCAGTAATCGCCTCGTCCTGTCCCACGACCCGTTTGTGCAATTCGTCTTCGAGGTTCAGCAATTTTTCCCTTTCCGATTGTAGCATCTTCGATACCGGGATCCCCGTCGCTTTGGCTACTGCTTCCGCAATGTCTTCAGCATCCACTTCTTCTTTCAATAATCTTTTCTCTGAACTTTCCTCTAATTGCCTTGAATAGTCTGCGATAATTTTTTCTTCTTCCTTTATTTTGCCATAGCGGATTTCTGCCACCTTACCATAGTCTCCTTCGCGTTCCGCTTTTTCTGCGGCCAGCTTAAGCCTTTCAATATCCGATTTGGCATTTTGAACCTTCTCTACCAGTTCTTTTTCCTGGCGCCATTTTGCTTTCAGCGTATCTCTCTGTACACTCAGGTTTCCAATATCTGCGCTCAGTTCGCGAAGCTTGTCTTCATCTCCTTCCCTCTTGATTGCTTCGCGTTCAATTTCCAATTGCCTGATTTGTCTTTCGAGCTGGTCAAGCTCTTCAGGCATGGAGTTCATTTCCAGTCTCAGTTTCGCTGCGCTTTCATCGATCAGGTCGATGGCTTTGTCAGGAAGAAAGCGATCAGTAATATACCTGGTTGACAATTCTACCGCAGCGATAATGGCTTCATCTTTGATCCTCACATGATGATGCGATTCATACCTGTCTTTCAAACCCCGCAAAATGGAAATCGCATCTTCCTCATTCGGTTCGTCGATCATGATCCGTTGAAACCTGCGTTCAAGCGCCTTGTCCTTTTCGAAAAATTTTTGATACTCATTCAAAGTCGTTGCCCCGATCGCCCTGAGTTCTCCGCGCGATAGCGCAGGCTTCAGAATATTGGCTGCATCCATGGCTCCTTCGCCGCCGCCGGCTCCCACCAGGGTATGAATTTCATCTATAAATAAAATGATCTCTCCATCACTTCCTCCTACTTCCTTGACCACAGACTTAAGTCTTTCTTCAAATTCCCCCTTATATTTCGCACCTGCAATCAACTGGCCCATATCAAGGGCATAAATAATTTTTGATTTGAGGTTTTCCGGAACATCTCCGTCCACTATCCGATGCGCAAGTCCTTCTGCAATGGCCGTTTTACCAACACCTGGTTCACCGACCAGGATGGGATTGTTCTTGCTTCTTCTAGAAAGGATATGCAGGGTTCTCCGAATTTCTTCATCCCTGCCAATGACCGGATCCAGCTTTCCCTGGCGGGCCATTTCATTGAGGTTCTTTGCATATTTGTTTAAAGCATTGAATTGGGTCTCCTGGGTTTGGGATTTGATGGTATCCCCTTTTCTCAATTCCTTAATTGCTGCAACCAGGCCTTTTTCTGTCAGCCCTGCATCTTTCAGGATCTTGGTAGTTGCATCACTTCCATGTATAAGCGCCAATAACAAATGCTCTGGTGCCACAAATTCATCGTCAAATTGTTTAAGATAGGATCCTGCCCTCAAAACCAGGTTATTGCCTTCGCGGCTGATCGACTGCGCAGGCTCACCCCCTTTCACCTTAGGCAGTTTTTGGATAGCTTCATCCAATTTGGTTTCCACCAGGTTGACGGTTACATTATTCTTCTTGAGGAGATAGTCGACGGTAGAATCTTCCTGGTCAAGCAGTGCTTTCAACACATGCTCGGTCTCAATATTTGGATTCTGTAAATTAAATGCCAATTGCTGAGCCTGTTGAATCGCTTCTGCAGCTTTTATGGTAAAGTTGTTTAAATTCATGGCTGTATTTCTTTAAATAGGATAAAAAATACGCAAATGTCAATCCAAAGAGCGGAGCCGGAAACTATGACATATAAAGTTAAAACGATCTGCCTACAATGCAGCGCTTTCCTCCTATTTCTGTTAATCTGTCTGCCTGGTCGCACCCAATCTGCTTATGCCCAGGTTGATGATCTATTGAAGAAGAATCAGAAAGTCATGGGCTCCAATGTGCTGGCCCTTGTTTCAAAGGACGGGAAAATGGTATATCAGAAGAACCTGGAAAAGGAAATTGGGGAGTTTAATGGAAAGGTTCAAGTGCCTTTCGGCACCTGTAGTCAGTGGCTGACGGCGGCATTGGTCATGATCTTTGTTGATGAAGGTAAATTGTCATTGGATGATAAAGTGAGCAAGTATATTCCGCTTTATGCAAAATATATGAAGTCTTATATCACCATCCGCCATTGCCTTACCAATACCACAGGAATTCAGGCCGATGCCAGCGGGGCGATAAAATTCTTTCAGAAAAGCAAATTCGAAAGTCTGGAAGCTGAAGTCAACTCCTTTGCTTCCGTTCGCGAGATTAAGGCCAATCCGGGCATGGAATTTTACTTCAGTCATATAGGATTTAATATAGCCGGCAGGATCCTCGAAATCGTGGGCAAGAAAAATTTTGACCGGTTGGCACAGGAGAAACTTTTTCGCCCCTTGAAAATGCGGGGCACCACTTTCGCTGATGAAAATGGCGGCGCGGTCAATCCTTCCGGAGGTGCATTGTCTACAGGCAATGATTATATCAATTTCTTACAGATGCTGCTTGATTCCGGCATGTTCCAGGGCAAACGCATTCTTTCAGCGAAATCAGTCGAAGAAATGGAAAGGGTCCAGTTTGCCGATCTACCGGTCAAATATATCCCAAAAGAGGCCGGGGATTGGAAAATCGGCCTGGGCGATTGGATGAAGGCACCGGATGGGGAGAGGGGATCGGTGATTTGCAGCGCGAATTTAAGCGGGATTTGGCCCTATTTTGATGTATGCAGGAAGTATGCCGCCATCCTGATGGTGGCCACCCCAACCAGTGAACCTAAACGGGATGTGTATGTCCGGTTCAAGCAGCTCGTGGATGCGCAGATGGGCAGTAATTGCCCCTAGCTTTTATTGCTTTATATGGCGAACCGGACAACCACTGTACCGAAAGCGTGCAGATTATCCCCTTCATGAATGCTTATTTTATTGATTGTCACAATTGTGATAGAATGGCACCTTCTTGGTTGTAAGAAAAGTGACTGCACCGGCCATAAGATTTCCAACAGAAAAATCCAACCATGATAAAGAGTTATCTCAAGATCGCATTCCGGAATTTAGCGAGGCATAAGGCATTTTCCACAATTAATATCGCAGGACTGTCTATTGGAATGGCCTGCAGCATTTTCATCCTGCTCTGGGTCAGGGATGAATTGAAATATGACCGTTTTCATGTCGATGCCGATCGCATTTATCGCATTGTCTGCAATGCCAGCGGATTCAAAGCAGCAGTGAACCCCTATGGTATGCCCGAAGTGCTAAAAGCTGAATTACCACAGATCAGGGATTTTGTGCGCATCAGCCATATCAGCTCGGAATTATTTTCACTCGGCGAAAAAAAATTCGTAGAGAATGACAAGCTGTTCTATGTGGATTCAAATTTTCTTCAATTTTTTTCCTTTCCCTTGATGAAAGGTGATCCTAAAACAGCACTGAACCGTCCCGATGCGTTGCTCCTCACGGAGAATGCTGCCATTAAATATTTTGGTACAACAGATGTGATTGGGAAAACATTGCGGTTGAATAACAAGGTCGATCAGGTCATCACAGGCGTCCTGAAGCCAATTTCCAGCAACTCCCATCTCCAGTTTGATTTCCTCATCCCCCTTTCTTATGTGGCAAATAATTGGTATGATATTAAGAACAAGACCTGGGACAGTTTCAATTTTTACAGTTATCTGAAAATGGGAAGCAATTTTGATCCTTCCCAGGCATCGCTGGACAGGATGAATCATCAGATTGATCTTATCTATAAAAAACATATCCCTGATTTCAGGGTTAATTATTTCCTGCAGCCCCTGACTTCCATTCATCTCCATTCTAACATGCAAATCGAATTGCCGGGAAACGGAAATATTCAATATGTGAATATTTTCTTTGTTGTTGCCATATTCATCCTGGTGGTAGCCTGTATTAATTTCATGAACCTGGCAACGGCCAGGTCTTCGAGAAGGGCCAAGGAAGTCGGACTTCGCAAGGTCGTTGGCGCTGAACGTTACCAGCTCATTGCACAGTTTCTCGGCGAATCAATAATCATCACAATCTTTGCTTTTGCAATTGCGCTGATCTTTGTATTTCTCCTCCTTCCCTTTTTCAATGGGATCGCCGGGAAGCAAATTTCTTTTCAGCTTTTTGATCCCGGTTTATTTTTATTGTTGCTGGGGATCTCAATTGGTACAGGAATATTGGCAGGACTCTATCCCGCCCTCTTCCTTTCGGGGTTTCAACCGGTAAAAGTGTTGAAAGGAAAAATGAAATCTCCGGGGGGCAATCTTCTATTCAGAAATATCCTTGTTGTCACCCAATTCAGTGTCTCTATTATTCTATTGGTTGGAACTGCCGTCGTGTTTAACCAGCTTAAATTCATCAGGGAAAGGAATCTTGGATTTGATAAAGAAAACCTGCTCTATATCGAAACTGCCGGGGATCTTTGGGACAGGAAAGAAGCGCTGAAAACTGCGCTGGCAGAAAATCCCTTCACAAGTCAATTCACAATCATCGATCATATTCCCACCAACCTCACCAGCGGAACGGCGAACGTAGGCTGGCCGGGAAAGGATCCCAAAATGCAGATTATATTTCCTTCTCTCGACATAGATGAAAATGCGATCGATGTGCTTAAAATGCAAATATTGAATGGAAGATCCTTTTCAAGAGAATTTAAGGGTGACTCGGCCAACTTCCTTATCAATGAAACTGCTGTGAAAGTGATGGGCATGAAAACAGCGGATGCCGTAGGCAAGTCAATCAATTTTGGCGAAAACAAAGGGCAGATCATTGGGGTTGTGAAAGATTTCAATTACAAACCGATACAGAATCCCATTGAACCCATGGTGCTCCGCTTTAACCGTGGCGCGGGAGTTGCGATGGTCAGAACCAAGCCCGGAACTGTGGATGCGACTATCCGTGCACTCGGAAAAATCGCACAGCAATTGAATCCGGGTTATCCCTTCATATATAATTTTCTGGATCAGGACCTGGCCAATCAATACAAGGCCGAGCAAAAGTTGGGCACCCTGTTTAATATATTTGCTGGCCTGGCTATTTTCATTTCCTGTTTGGGTCTCTATGGATTGTCGGCCTTTATTGCTGAGCAAAGGACCAAAGAAATCGGGGTAAGAAAAGTATTAGGAGCTTCCACTTTCAATATCGTGTATCTCCTGTCTTCGAATTTTACCAAACTCATTCTGATTGCCGTGGTGATTGCAGTTCCTGTTTCATGGTATGCGACGAAGTCCTGGCTGGATGGATTTGCTTACCGCATTGAATTGAACTGGATCACTTTTGTACTGGCTTCATTGGCTGCTTTGTTGATTGCCTGGATGACCGTGAGCTATGAATCTATGAAGGCAGCCGTTGCCAATCCGGCAAATAGCCTGAAGTCAGAATAGCCTCCTGGCCTCCGCTGAGAAACTGCTCGGCATTTTTGGTGTTCCGGCAGAGACTTGTTAATGGAAGTGGATGCCGTAACACCAACAACGGCGCCAGGGCGCAAGAATCCATTTCATTCCTCAACAGATAATCTTCAGCCCAGACAAAAAATTGGGGTTTTTCAGTAAGCAAAGATACTTCCACCTCTTCACCGGCAGGTCTTCTGAAAAAGGGCATTTGCCACTGCGAGGGGAGTGTATGGGCGGTTCATTATAAAATCACGATTTTCATAGCTGATAGGTTGGTGGGATCCCCTTTTTTGAGCATAACAAACTGATTTCGTGGAGAAAAGATGCAGCAGAAATAAATCAAAACAGAAAGATGACTTTTCAGAGGGTCTTTCAGTTCGGTGTTTCTCCTTGTTTCTTAATTGTTTAGCTATTGTTTATGCCTTATTCTCTTTGGTGATTTTTTGGAGTTCGTCCGATAACTCTCCGGCAAATCACTGATGTTTCATAGGAGAGCTATCGGACAACTGTCGGAGAGCCGTCGGACAACCATAAGGCAACTGTCGGAGAATTGTCAGAGAAAACCCGGTTTATACAATAATCACACAAGGATCTAACAATACACATACCCGAAAAAACCAGTTGGGCGAAAGTGATAAAAACAGGTTCTCCTTTCATGGGTGCTATATAGAAGTTCTGGATAAAAAATCTTGGGGAGACTGCCAAATGGATTGAAAAAGTTGTAAACCTACACATATGGTATACTTCCTCTCATTATGGCGTTACATAGGATGCTATGATAGCGGTAGGCGTTTTTGATTTATTTATTTCGTTCGTCAACCAACAGTTTTATCATATCCTAATCTTTTGGCTCCCACAATTGAATTTTATTTCCTTCAATGTCTAAAATATGAACAAATTTTCCATAATCATATGATTCAATTTTGTCTACGATCGTTACGTTTTCCTTTCTTAATTCTTCAACCAATGCTTCTAAATTCTCCACTCTATAGTTTATCATAAAGTCTTTTGTTGAAGGCTCAAAATATTTTGTGTTTTCTGCAAAAGGATTCCACTGGGTAAGTCCCTTTTTTGTGCTGTCATCAATTTCTCGCCATTCAAAGCTTGTTCCATATGGGCTTGTATCAAACCCAAGATGTGTTTTATACCATTCGTTAATTGCTTTTGGGTCTTTACATTTGAAGAAAATACCCCCTATTCCTGTTACTTTTTTCATTTTTCTATTTTTTTAGTCAGATAATAGTGTCTTAAGAGCAAAATCTAAAAGAAACGAAGCAGCGGTTAGCGTTATCGTAAAGACATCCATTCTTTGTCGGGCAGGTTCTATATATATTGATTGATGATATTTTCCAGCCATTCCTGTTTGCCGCTGGTTTGCTTTGGTTCCCCATTGGCAATGGCAAAGTCACGCAGGTCTTCCAATGAAAGTTTTCCCATCTTCAAATTCCTTTCCTTTTCCGCTGTCAAATGATGCATAGCGATCCTTTCTGAATTTCCTGTATGGAGATTCTTGCAGGATCTTATCCGCAACGATCAGGGCCCTGGCAAATGCATCCATGCCGCCGATATGGGCATGGAAAATATCTTCGAGGTCTGTCGAATTCCTCCTGGTCTTGGCATCAAAGTTCACGCCGCCACCGGCAAAACCACCTGCCTCAAGAATAATAAGCATGGATTCAATCAATTCATTCAGCTGCATGGGAAATTGATCTGTATCCCATCCGTTCTGGGCATCGCCCCTGTTGGCATCCATGCTGCCCAGCATGCCGGCATCGGCGGCCACTTGCAATTCATGCTGGAATGTATGACCCGCAAGGGTGGCATGATTCACTTCCACATTCAATTTAAAATCCTTGTCCAGGCCATAATGCCTCAGGAATCCGACAACCGTTGCGGAATCGTAATCGTATTGGTGTTTGGTGGGTTCACAGGGTTTGGGTTCAATGAAAAAGTTTCCCTTAAATCCCTGCCTGCGCGCATAATCGCGTGCTGTCCCAAGAAACCTCCCCAGGTGATCCAATTCCCTTTTCATATTCGTATTGAGCAAGGTCATGTATCCTTCCCTCCCACCCCAGAAAACATAATTCTCGCCAGCCAATGCAATGGTTGCATCCAATGCATTTTTGACCTGAGTGCCTGCATAAGCCAAGGCTGCAAAATCCGGATTGGTCGATGCGCCATTCATATAGCGGGGATTGGAAAAAACATTGGCCGTTCCCCAAAGCAACTTGATCCCGCTTGCTTTCTGTTTTTCTTTTGCATACTGCACGATTAACTGGAGATTGGATTCATATTCTTTAATGGAATGACCTTCGTCCACGAGGTCGATATCATGAAAGCAATAGTATGGCACATTCAATTTACTGATGAACTCAAATGCCGCATCCATTTTGTTTTTGGCTCTCTCAATTATACTTGCACCGGAATTCCAGGGAAAGTCCTTGGTGCCCGGACCAAAAGGATCGCCTCCTGTGTTGCAGAAGGTATGCCAGTAGCAAACGGCGAATCGGACATGGTCCTTTATTTTTTTTCCAGCGACGATTTTGTTCTCGTCATACCATTTATATGCAAAGGGATTGTCGGAGGAGGGTCCTTCATACTTAATTCCTGAGATCCCGGGAAAAAATTCCCTGCTTCCAGTTACGATGGGCATAGTATAAAATTTATTGTATGATTAATTTTAGTTTCTCTTTCCAGCGCATATATGCTTCCGTTAATATTTTTTGATCATGGAGGTGGGGTTCAATCCTGCCCAGCAGCTTCATTCCCCGGAAACTTTCCGCTGCGCTGGCATAATATCCTGTTCCCAATCCTGCACCACGCGCCGCGCCAATGGCCCCGTCTGTATTGAAAAACTCTACCGGGCAGCCTGTGAGGTTGCAAAAGCTGCCAGCAAAAATATCGCTTAAGAACATATTTGCACGTCCTGCCCGTACTGTAGAAAGGGTCATGCCCATCTCCCGCATGATTTCCCAGCCATAGTTTAAAGCGAATGCGATGCCTTCCTGGGCAGCCCTGACAATATGGGAGCCCTGATGCCTGTTAAATTCAAGGCCCCTCAAAACGCCCCCAATGTCCTTATCAAGCAGGATTCTTTCTCCACCATTGCCAAAAGGAAAAAACTGCAGGCCTTCTGAACCGATGGGTGCTTTAGCGGCAAGGGCGTTCATTTCAGGGTATGACAGCCCGCCAAAGAAATGTTTTTGTACCCAGCTATTCAGGATTCCGGTTCCGTTGACGCAGAGCAGGACGCCATATCTTGGTTTATTATCCTGGTTATTGACATGCACAAATGCATTCACCCTCGATTGGGGATCATATACTGGCTTATCTGTTACCCCGTAAATTACGCCTGAAGTGCCGGCTGTTGTGGCTATTTCACCGGGCTCTAATACATTTAGTGACCATGCATTGTTGGGCTGGTCACCGGCCCTGTAACTGACGGGTATACCCGAAGACAATCCCAATAAGGTTCCCGCTTCCTTTGTAAGCCTCCCCTGCTCGCCAAATGTAAGGACAAGTTCGGCCAGTAGTTCTTTGTTGACACCGTAGTATTCAAGCAGGCTCCCGGCAATCGTGTGTTCTGTATAATCCCAAAATATGCCCTCTGAAAGTCCGGTAATAGTTGTGGCAGCTCTGCCGGTAAGTTTCGATGCAATGAAATCTCCCGGGAGCAGCACTTTGTGGATTCGCTCATAGATTTCAGGCTCGTTTTCCTTCACCCATTTCAATTTGGATGCAGTAAAATTCCCGGGCGAGTTTAGGAAATGCTCAAGGCAATAGGTCTCGCCCAGATCATGAAAAGCTTTTCGCCCGATCTCTGCTGCCCTACTATCGCACCAAATGATTGCCGGCCTCAGGGGATTATTGTTTTTATCAATGCAAACCAGGCCGTGCATCTGGTAAGAGATCCCAATGCTGATGATTTCTTCCGGCTTGAATGCCTGGGCCTGACGGAGCTTATTGGTCGCCTGGATCAATTCCTTCCACCAGGTTTCGGGGTCCTGTTCCGCAAATCCCGAACGGGTGGAGATGATTTGCATTTCGGATGCTGGAGAAAATGCCTGCGCAGAAACATTGCCGGAATCGGCTTCAAGCAAAGCGGCTTTTATGGAGGAGGAACCGATATCATAGCCCAGCAGGTATTTCATATGGCAATATAAGAAATCTGGGGAGATTTCACGCAAAGACGCAGAGGAAGACGGAGGCGCAAAGAAATACATTCGACTACTTTCACTTTGAATGAAAACTAAGATCGGTATTTTTAAGAGACTCTTGGCGCCTCATCTCGCTCCTCTGCGCCTCTGCGTGAAATAGAAATATATTGATTCTTGTTCTGGCTTATTCCATTTTCCGTTCTGTAATACTTTGTACTTTGTAGGCGTTTCCTTAAACATAAATTTGGCATTTAGGAAGCATTTTGACCGAAATGAAAAATATTGACCATACTCAATTCATCAAATCACTGGCAAAAAATTGCGGCTTCGATTATTGTGGCATCGCACGTGCGGAGCCATTGGACGAGGATGCGAGAAGACTTGAAACATGGCTCAATAAAGGAATGCAGGGATCGATGCATTACATGGAAAAATATTTTGACCTAAGAGTAGACCCCCGAAAACTCGTGCCTGGTGCAAAATCAGTGATCACCCTCCTGCTCAATTATTATCCTTCCCAAAAACAGCAGAATGGACTTCCAAAAATTTCAAAATATGCTTTTGGAAAGGATTATCACGAAGTGATCAAGGACAAACTAAATTATTTTATTGCGGAAATTAACAAAGAGATCGGCGCCGTTCATGGCAGGGGATTCGTTGACAGCGCACCTGTTCTGGAAAGGACCTGGGCGGTACGCAGCGGACTGGGCTGGGTGGGAAAAAATGGGAACCTCATCAACAAAAAAAACGGATCATTTTTTTTTATCGCTACCCTGATCGTGGACCTCGTCCTGAATTATGATGACCCTTTTGCCAAAGATTATTGCGGCAGCTGCCGGAAATGTATAGACGCTTGTCCGACAGATGCCATCCTTGAAGACAAGGTGGTGGATGGAAGTAAATGCATTTCCTATTTCACGATTGAATTGAAAGAGGCATTGATTCCTGATTCGGCCAAGGGAAGAATGGATAACTGGATCTTTGGTTGTGATATTTGCCAGGATATTTGTCCATGGAATCGGTTTTCCAATACCACCCATGAGATTGCTTTCTCGCCCATCCCCGAAATCCTTCACCTTGGTAATAAAGAATGGGAAGACATGACTGAAGAAAGCTTTAAAAGAATATTTTCAAATTCTCCGATTAAGCGGGCAAAATTTTCCGGCATCCGGCGCAACCTGCGTTTTATCCAATCTTAAAATACAATTCCTATTTTCATCGTGATGCGGTTTAATTCATAGGAAAGGCTTGCCGCATTATCGTAGCAGGGGCCGGCAAAGGGACAGGCATAAGTCGGACTGGTTTCCGTTGCAGCCTTATAAGTATATCCAATAGAAAAAGACAATCCGAGTCTTGGGCCAAACTTATGCAAGTGGCCAATACCCACATCACCATAAAAGCCATTTGAAAAGCTGCTCTGATAAAGCATTTTCTGGGAACTTGTCACCCAGGGATACTGAATGCCGGCATCGCCATATAAATAGAATGGCGCGGGCTCTTTACCGAAAAATTTGCGAATATCAAGGAATAAGGGAACGCTCCGGAACTGATAATAATCAATACCCAGACCAAGACCGGCAAACCAGCTCCCATACTGAACTCCATTAACCGTTTGCAATTGAAATGCGGATCCTGCTTCTCCTTCCAGCAGACCAAGTAGGTTATAAGAATGAAAAACCCATTGATTCTGCGATTTACTCTTTTGCGCCCGGAGGCCAAGACCGATCAACAGGAAGACAGTCAAAGGAAGAATGTTTCTCCATTTCATCGTGATTAGTTTTTTGAAACCGGAAGTCTTCCAACCAGGCGGATATTTTCCATATCTGAATAGTCATATTCAAACAAACCTTCTTCCGCCAGGACAAGTGCCAGGCCATTCATAGCAATCACATCCATGGTTGTTGCGTCCTTAAAATGCTTTATAAGCTGCAAATTCGAGGGGTCGGCCGCATTGTAGACTTTGAGTCCATCCCTTGCATCACATAAGAACAAGGTCCCTTCGTCCTTTGCCAGCCCGAGGGGATGCGTCATGGGATATGTTTTAACCAATGAAGGAGAGCCGAAATTGCTGATATCAATGATCTGCAGTTCATTGTCAAAGCCCTGGCAGGGGGTGCCGTCACTCAGGGTCACCCAGGCATATTTTTCATCTGCAATGACAGGATCACAGGCACGTACATGCGTAAATTCGCCTGCGGGTGATGGATCCCCTGGACTATTTTGAATATCATACATAAAAACACCATTGTTGGCCCCGATAAAAAGTTTGTCCTTAAAGGGGTAAATCGTTTCAATTTGGAATCCAACCTGTACCTGTTTGATCAGTTGGGGATCTTCCGGTGAACTGATATTGATTGCATCCAGGTTTGGATTGTTCACCGCATAAAGCCAGTCATTTACCAATGTAAACCTTGCCATGGAGCCGCCTGTGCCCTGCGTAGGTGTCGTGGATGCTGCCGGAACGTTTGTTGCCATTGCACAAGTGCTGCAGGAGGCGGTCATATATGCTCCCATATATCTCGGACCAGTCGGATAATCAACCGTAGTGTCCTTGGTAATCCAACCAGATATAACGTAAGTTGAATCCGGATTTCCTGCCACCAGAAAATAACTGATCCTGGACTGGAAAATATTCTGCAATGTTTTTTTGATGGAAATGGATTGAGGATTTGTGATGTCAATAGCGAGAAGATCTGAATATGAATCGGCATAGAGCGTATTCCCATGGATCGCCAAATCTTCATTGCCCGGAATATTGATGAAGCCGATATTCCTGGGACTTGCGGGATTGCTGTTGTCGATAATATGAATTCCCTTTTCGAGTTCATTGAGGAACACATATTTCCCCTTCACATAAATCTTTCCAATAGAGGCGAGTGGTTCAGCTGCTGTGGCTTTTACATTTGCCCTGACCTGGGTAAGGGACATGTATACCGGCCTGGTCATCGTATAGGTATACCTGACATTGTCTTTCAGGCAGCCCGCCGGGATGAAGATGATGAAAGAAAATAAGACGCCAAATATGACTCCGGGGATTTTCTTTTTCATACAATGCTTTTGTACACTGACCGGTAAAAAAGAATCACCGTTGCATCTTGCATCATTTATTTAAAGAAATTCCAAATCGGAATCCAAGAAATAATAGATGTTCCGGATTGCCCGATCCAGAAGAAATCAAATTCGTGAGGCCATATTGCAAGACAGGTCCTATTGTCACCTGGTTCTTTTTAATGGGGAGATTTAGTAACAGCCCCAAATTTGTGAATACCTGTGTGTGACTGAATGCACTGCTATTGACTGTGTAAAAGCCAGTATAGCCATCATACTGATGCGCATTTGCCTGAATGAGCTGCGAAAGCGTGAATCCCAATTCCGCGATCAATGGAGATTTCTTGTTATGGCTCAAATGAAAGCCCAGGCTGGCGGGTAATTCTATAAAATGATATGCATCTGAATATGTCGAATTGCTGCTGGTATTTCCAGAGGACAGGAATGTCGAACCTACGCTAAAGCTTGTTGCCGTTGAATAATAGTGGTAATTCAGACCGGTAGAAAAATATACATTTTGTGAAAGATATTTTTGCAGCGAAGCGCCTGCCAGGAATGAAAAACCTGAATGTGTTGAAGCATTCATCTGGTAATATGTCGGACTTCCAATCGGAGTTGGACTTGCCCCCGGTGGATAGGCTGCCGAATATGAAAGTGCATTTGAGCTTTGGTGAAAGATTTGCCCTGATTGATAATTTGAAATTCCTGGAGCAATAACGAATCCAAACTTCCATGGGTGTTTGCTCCCTGCCTGATGAGTTTGAGCCGATTTATCACTGGCCAATGCGACAGGCGCAGCAGTGGGGCTGACTGCTGGTTTGGCCGGCTCTTTGACGGGATCTATTGCAGGGGAAACTGCTCTTGAGTTCTGCACAGTCTTATCAGATTCCGCGAAAACAGGATTTGGTTCTTTGGCCAGATTTGTTGATAAATGTTCTTCGGCAATCGCATCAATGGCTGATTCCAGTCTTGAGTCTTGTGTCTTGTTTTGCTTGCTTGATTTGGCTACCTTATTGTCCTCCCGAATGACTTCATCCATTAACTGATTCGTCTCCGACCGCGCTGATTTTTCTTTCTTATTTTGCTTGCCAACAACTATACTTCCCAGTGCTCCGTTTTCCTGATGACTCAATGCTTCTTCGATCTTTTTATCCTTGTATCTTGTATCCTTGTATCTTGTATCCTTGTTCGTGTATCCTTGTTCCTTATTTCCTTGTTACTTGTTTCCTTGTTTCCTTCCACCCGGATCATTTCAAAAACGACCAGGCCCAGGAGCAGAAATGCACCGGACAGGAAGAACCAAAAAATAGGTCTTCTTCTCTCCCTGTCCTTTCTGATTTGCAATTGCACATTTGCCCATACGGCATCAGAGGGACTGAATTTCAGTTCATCCATTTTCACACGCACCTTTTTCTCAAATTCAGGTTCTTGCATATGATTCATTTTTTGAGTCGGTTGACATTTTTTTAATCCAGCTGATCAAAAGCGCCCTCGCCCTTGCATATTGCGAGCGCGAAGTGCCTTCATGGATACCCATCATCTTGCCAATTTCGATATGGGTGTACCCTTCCACGGCATGCAGGTTGAAAATTACCTGGTATCCCGGCGGCAGTTGCCTGATGAGCTCAGCAAGTTCTTTTGCGAGCAATTGAGCATCCGGCTCTTCGTCGTATACGGGATGCAGGGGCGAATCTGTAAAAGACAATTCGCTTTTATACGCGCTGTTTTTTTTCAGGTAATTGATGGCTGTATTGACCATGATTCTCCTAACCCATCCTCCCAATTCTCCTTGGAACTTGTATTGGTTCAGGTGCCTGAAAACCCTGATGAATCCTTCCTGCAAAACATCCTCTGCATCTGCCATGGACTTGGTATAGCGATAGCAGATACCCAGCATGGAATCCGCAAATTGATCATACAGCAGCCGCTGAGCTGAGGGGTCTCCTTTCAGGCAATCTTTAACCAGCTGGTGATGATCCATGTTTCTTCGTTGATCTACTGACAAATTAACTGCAACATGCGTTGCATAGCAAGTCATATTTAGTGGCTTGATCTTATCTTTGGCCATGGCATCTTCGCTTTCAGAAATTGACCAGGCGCTGATTTGGCATCCCTATACCCAACATAAGCTCAACAAGCCTCCTATCGCCATCACCCGGGGACAGGGTGTTTTTCTTTATGATGAAGAGGCCAACGCATATCTTGATGCCATCAGTAGCTGGTGGGTCAATATTCATGGGCATGGTCATCCATACATCGCTGAAAAGATCCATGAACAGGCCCTCAAACTCGAACATGTGATTTTTACAGGCTTTACCCATGAACCCGCCGTTTTCCTGGCGAAAAGGCTGATGCCCATACTGCCGGGAAATTTTTCAAAACTTTTCTATTCAGACAATGGCTCTACGGCAGTGGAAGTCGCCATCAAAATGGCTATTCAATATTGGAGCAACAAGTCCGGACCGAAAGGCAGGAGGAGAAAGAAGATCCTGGCCCTGAATCATTCTTACCACGGAGATACATTTGGCGCCATGAGTGTGAGTGACCGTAGCATTTTTACCCTCCCATTTCAGGAGTGGCTATTTGAAGTTCAATTTGTTGATGCACCTGCCAAAGAAAACATCGCCAAGACAAAGAACCTGATCGATCAGATGAGCGAGGAAATTTGCTGTTTTATTTATGAGCCCCTTTTGCAGGGCGCGGGTGGAATGAAAATTTATGAAGCAGAAGCGCTTGATGAATTGCTTGTTTTCCTGAAGTCGAAGGGAATCATTTGCATCGCAGATGAAGTGCTGACTGGATTTGGAAGGACGGGAAAAATGTTTGCGGGTGAATACTTAAACACCAAGGCAGATATCATTTGTCTCAGCAAGGGATTGACAGGAGGCAGTATGGCACTTGGCGCCACAGCAACTACGGAGGAGATCTATGAAGCATTTTTAAGCGATGATCGCACCCTGACTTTTTTTCACGGACATTCTTTCACTGCCAATCCCATTGCTTGCAGCGCAGCATTGGCTAGTCTGGATTTATTTGAGAAAGAATCCACTTTACAGAAAGTATCTTTCCTATCCCAAGAAAATGAAAAATTCAAATTGGTATTGCAGGATCCAGGATTGAAGGGGATCAAAAATCCCAGATCAATAGGAACCATCCTGGCATTTGAATTGGAATCAGGCAGGGATGGTTATCTGAACACGATCAGCTCAACAATTGCCGCAGAGGCAATAAAAAACGGTATTTTCCTCAGACCATTGGGAAATACCGTTTATATCATGCCGCCTTATTGCATCAATGAGAAGCAGTTGCAAGTTTTATATCAGTTCCTGCTTTCGCTGGCAAATTGAATACTTCATTATTTATAGCTGATGGGAACAAGTACCTGTACCACATCCCATTCAATGACCAAATCTTCTTTTTGAGCCTTCATGGTCAACTGCTCTACCGGCTGATCGAGTTTTTTCACAGGCACGTCGGCATGCAAAACATCTTTTTCTTTATTCTTATCGTAGTCATATGCACCCCATTGTTTTGGATTACCGTTCAGAATAACTGTCCACTTGGCTTCATAAGGAATGACAAATAATGCATAAGCACCGGCCTTTACGGGTTGTCCGGCAAAAGTTGCATCTTTTGCAAATGTAATCGTAGTGGCTTCATCTGCTCCACATCGATACACTTTGCCATAAGGCTCCAGGCTTCCGAAAATCGTTCTTCCCTTCTTGTAGGGTCTGCCATAAGTTACTTTGAGGTTCTTTGTCGTGAGGGTATCATGCGGACTTGACGGATGTGTGGGTTGTGCACAGGCGCCCAAACCAAAAAATGCAATCGTTGCGAGAAATAACAGTTTTTTCATTTTTGATTTATTTGATAATTGATTTTGCTTAAAATTAAGGATTCCCCTCTAAAAATGTTTTGAGATCGACGAGCGACCTCTCCATCACAGGTCCCAATTGCTTTTCATAAAACATAGCACCAAGTTTTTCCCAGGGATACCAGGCCACATGAAATTGAAAATTCCATTGTACAAAAACATTTGCGGTATCCCGCGATACAAAATTGAATGTTGCCTGAAAAGTTTTTCCATTGTGCGGATTCCAAATTGAATATACAGAGTCTTCATGGATTCGGTTGATGCTTACTGTTAGCTGGTCAGACCGGATCCAGGCCCCAATTCCTGACGGGGGAGTTGAGATAGAAATATGGGTCAGGAAGGAATCGCTCACAAAATGATTCCAGGAGGCCCAGGTTTCCAGGTTAGCGACCACTGTTGCTGCCTTTTCTTTGCTTGCATGGATGGTTTGAATCCGATTCACGCTGATCCGGGAAGGAAAGAGGGCAAATAGAAAAATTAAAATCACAAAAAAAACGAGGACGCTGATCAGGGCCAATTTTAAGAATCTCATTCGAAGTGATTAATCGTGTATGGAAATCTCTAAGAGGCAGAAGAAATAAAATTCATTCCCATTTAAATACCCGGATCGCCAGAGCATACACTAGGATTCCCCAAACGCCGAGAAAGGCCAGTTGCTTGCCACAATCGGTCAGGTGGGCCCCTTCAAATGCTACGTTTCGCATAGCATCATTTAATTGTTTCAATGGAAGAATCTCACAGAATTTCTGGAGCCAGCCGGGAAATGCATCCGTTGCGAAAAAGGTACCTCCCAGCAGGAACTGAGGCATGCTGATCAGGTTGGCAAATGGGGGTATTGAACTTTCATTTTTTGCCACGCTGCTGACAATAAAACCGAATCCCATAAAAATGACCAGCCCGATAAAACTGAGCACCAGCATTTCGATGAATGTAAGCAATCCATGCACAAGGGTGAAATGGAAAACAAAGTGGCCGATCAGAATAATGACCACGGCGGTTACCATTTGAAAAATAATCCGGCTCAGGCCCTCTCCGAGGACAATATTTCTTTTATTGATGGGTGTCGCATAAAATCTTTTTAGCACGAGGGTCTGCCTAAGATTGAAAAACAGGAAAGCGACACCAAATATCCCTGCACTGAGTAACGAAAAACCAAGCATACCGGGGAGAATGAAATCGATCATCCTGTATTCGCGACCCTTTAGCAGGGGCAATTCCTGAAGACTGATCAACTTGTATTGGCTGGGGATTTCCTTCTCTTCGATATATTGGACCGTTTGAGAGAGCGCCATTTTTAAGACAGGATAGGTACTTCCGCTGGCAGAAGAAGTCTGGGTCATTATTTTGTATTGTGTAAAACCCGTTGGCGATTTAGCTGAATCAATGGATAAGATCGCAGCAATTCTTCCCTTTTCAAGATCTTCCCTGTTTTGTATTGAATCATGCCCCGAAGAAAGGCGGATTACATGGGAGCTCAAGAGTGCCTGAACAAGAAAATGGTTGCTATCTGACTGATTTTTGAGCGCGATGCTCACCGTAATGCCGCTTCCGCCGATAAATCCAAAAACCAAAATGAATATCAGGGGAAAGCCAAAACCAAAAATGACAGCAGATGGACTTCTGAATATAGCCCGGAGACTGGCTTTTGTAATCGCCATCAACGCCCGGAACTGATTGTAAGATTGAGCCATGAATGAACCGCAAATTAATTGGTAAGGAATGAGCTGGCGTCTCAACAGGATGCATAAACGCCGCCTGTTATTGAATATCCGGAATTTCCGGCATCCTGGCTTGGGCGGATCCTATCATCTCCTTGAGTTTATGTAATGAATTATAGATTTTAAGTCCGTCAGATCCCAATTCCTCGCGCATTGCTTTCACATGGATGCCTCTCCTGTAATTACCTAGAATTTGTTCAAAAAAACTCTTTGGTTCCGGGTATTCCTTGAGTCTGTAATTGCTTGTCTTTGCCAGACGTGCTGCAGATGTTATGGCATCCTGGAGACTGCCGATGCGGTCCACCAGTCCCAATTGCAATGCAGTAGTGCCAATCCATACTCTACCCTGTGCAATATTTTCAATATAGTCCATTGATTTTTTTCTTCCATCGGCAACCCTCGTCTTGAAATCGGAATAAATGCTGTCGACCTGATTTTGGAAGAATTTCTTTTGCATTGGACTCAGCGGCTTTGTGATCGAAAACATATCCGCATCAGGAGCAGTTTTTACGCCGTCGAATGCAACTCCCAATTTATCTTTCAGGAAGGACTGTATATTGGGGATGATAGAAAACACGCCAATGGAACCCGTGATGGTTGTCGACTCGGCAAAAATGCTATCGGCATTGCATGACAGATAATAGGCACCGGAAGCAGCCACATCTCCAAAACTGATCACCACAGGTTTGTCTTTTCTTGCCACGGTAATTTCTCTCCAGAGATTTTCGCTTGCGATGGAACTTCCCCCACCCGAACTGATTCGGATGACGATGGCTTTGATATCCTTATCCATGCGCGCCATACGGATCAGCCTGCGATAGGTTTCATCTCCTATCTGGAGGTTATCACCCTTTCCGCTCACGATATCGCCCTCTGCATAAATCAGCGCAATTTTGTCTTTCCCTAAAGACTTATAATCTACCGCGCTGGCATATCTGGCAACACTCAGGAAATTGATTTTGTCGTTGGGGCCAATCCTAATCCTGGTCCTTATTTCGTCCTTCACTTCATCATCATATTTGAGTCCGTCGACCAGTTTATATTCCAAAGCGTCATTTGCATACTTGATCAGATGTTCGTTTACACATTTTCGTAAAACCGCTGTGTCAAGTTTTCTTGCTTCAGCCGTTTTTACCAGAAAATGTCCATATAAAGCGCCCAGCAGCTCCGACGTTTGCAATCGATTGGCATCGGTCATATGTTCTTCCCGCAAGGGTTCGGTGGCGCTTTTGAATTTACCGGCATAAAATATTTGGGGATCGATTTCAAGCTTTTGCAATGCCAGCTTGAAAAAAGGAAGGCTCGCCGAAAAACCAACCCAGTTTACTCCACCTTTGGGATTGCAATAAACCTTGTCCGAAACGCTCGCGACATAATAAGATTTCTGTGAAATGACATCCCCTGCAGCAAAAATGAATTTGCCTGATTTGGAAAAGTCGATCAATGCATTTCGGATTTCTTCACATGTTCCGAAACTGTTTGGATTTTCATTCGCACGAATATAGATACCCTTGATCGCGGAATCGTTCTTTGCGTATTTGAGCAGCCGGACAATATCATAGATTCCGGGTTGGTCCGTCTGATCATCCGCCCCGATCGTTGCCAAAACATTTTCCTGGTTTTGTTCATGGAATTCCTGACCCAGATCCAGCCAGAGCACAGCTTTGGAACCAGTCTCCACTTTTTGAGGGCTGGTCAGGCTGCCAATGATGCCTGCGAACAAGAGGCCAAACAGGAAGAAAAATACAAAAAGAGCCAATAAAGCACCCAAGAAAGACTTTAGAAAAATGCGCATGCACGCTTATTTTATGACTAAACTTAAAATTAAAGATATTTGATTGAGCGAAAGTACGGATTCCATGAACATAGCATACTTACTGATAGGTGGCAATGAAGGAAACAGGCTTTTTCATTTGCAGCAGGCTTTGGCAAATATAAAGAAGTTTTGCGGGGAATTGGAGAAGCAGTCTTCAATTTACGAAACCGCCGCATGGGGCAAAATGGACCAGCATCCATTTTATAATCAGGCGATCAGCGTCAGGACTACGATGGATGCGCCTGCATTGATGGCATCCGTATTGACAATTGAAGAAAGCATGGGAAGAAAGAGATTGGAAAAATATGGCCCGAGAACTATCGACATTGATATTTTATTTTTTGATGATGAAACGATCAGGCTTCCACAGCTCCGCATACCTCATCCAGAGATTCAAAACCGGAGATTTGTGCTAGTTCCAATGGCGGAGATTGCACCGAACTTCATTCACCCGGTCTTCCATAAAACGATCGCCCAGCTGTTGGCTGATTGCATCGACCCACTGGATGTGAAAAAAATATGAAAGGAGTTTCCTGCATTTCGCATTTCTTTGCTCTTACTTCATGAATTATCATTATATCACCATTGAGGGGAATATCGGAGCCGGAAAAACAACCCTGGCCCATTTACTTGCAAAACATTATAACGCCCGATTGATTCTGGAAGCATTTGCTGACAATCCTTTTCTGGCAAAATTCTACGAGAATCCAAATCAGTATGCTTTCCCGCTTGAATTGTTTTTTATGGCGGAAAGGTATAAGCAGCTGAAAGAACTGATCCATACCAAGGACCTATTTCATTCAATCACGATATCGGATTATCTATTCACCAAATGCCTATTGTTTGCAAAAATCAATTTGCCGGAACAGGAATTTCATTTATACCAGAAATTATTTGATATCATACACCAGCAATTGATCCAGCCGGACATTGTTATTTATTTGCATGCACCGGTGAGTAAATTGCAGGAAAATATAAGAAAAAGGAACCGTCCATATGAACAATCCATAAAAGACCAATACCTTTTTGATATCCAGGAAACATATACCAATTATATCCGTCAGCACAATATCAAAACCCTTTTCATAGATGCGGCCAATGCAGACTTCCTTGGAAATGAAGAGCACTTTAAGATTATTCTCAATGCGCTCGAGAAGGACTATGAAGCAGGACAGCATTATTTCACACTGCCTTAACCACTTTTTCTAATTATGGAATGCATATGCCAGATCCGCAGGTAAAATCAGATCCTTTGGGAGCGCTGCGCATGGCAGAATTCCGTTACCTGGTACTGGGAAGATTTCTCTTCATTATGGGATTGAGAATGATGAGTACGCTGGTGGGTTGGTGGGTGTACAACCTGACCAATGCCCCAATCGCTATTGGCATTGTCGGTTTATCCGAATTCGTTCCCGCCGTTTCATTTGCACTCTATGCCGGGCATGTGATTGACCTCAGCGAAAAAAGAAGGCTGCTCCTGCGCGGCGTCCTTTTGTATTTGGGTGCTTGCCTGCTGCTTGTTTTCTTGTCTACAAAATTTAGCTCAGCCAGTTTAGAGAATCATTCTATTGCTTTGGGCATTTATGCTATCATATTCTGCACTGGCATCATCCGCGCATTTACCGGCCCGGTATTCAATGTTGTCCTTGCGCAAATTGTTCCAAAATATCTGCTTCAGAATGCAACCACCTGGAACCAGGGAACCTGGCTGACTGCTTCTGTTTGTGGGCATGCCATTGGTGGATTTCTGATCGCAGGATTAGGCAATACTGGCACATTGGTAGTTATTTCTAGCTTGATGGTCGTTGCGTTCTTTGCCCTATTGCAACTCGGACTAAAACCCGCCCTGAATGAAAAAGGAGCACAAACGCCGTGGGAAAGCGTGAAGGAAGGACTGCGTTTCGTGGTCAATACGAAGGAATTGCTGGGAGCTATGTCGCTGGACCTATTTGCTGTATTATTTGGGGGTGCTGCAGCCATGATCCCGGTTTTTGCGCGGGATATTCTCCGCGTGGGACCCCAGGGATTTGGATTGCTTAATGGATCTTCTGATATCGGTTCCATCCTCATCGTGATCATCCTCACATTCTTTCCATTCAGAAGAAAGCAGGGTCGTATTTTGTTTTTTGCTGTTGCAGGATTTGGTGCCTGTATCATCATCTTTGGTCTTTCAAAATTATTCTGGCTTTCATTTTCTGCCCTCCTGATCAGCGGAATGCTTGACGGGATCAGTGTGGTGACGAGGGGCACCATCATGCAATTAAAAACGCCTGACCAGGTAAGAGGAAGAGTCATGAGCGTGAATTCCATGTTCATCAATTCAAGCAATGAACTGGGTCAATTCGAAAGTGGCGTTGCTGCCAAATTGCTTGGCGTAATCCCTTCTGTGGTTTTTGGTGGGTGTATGACCATGCTCATCGTGGGCATTACCTGGTTCAGGGCGCCTTCACTGAGAAAAATGGAATATTGACCGGGAGAAAATATGGTTTGGTCTCATATTCTTTTTCATTTACCGGCATAATGCTATCTTAATCCTTTAACTCATCATTATGGAACGCAGACAATTTCTCCGCACCGGCTCATTAACGCTGGGTGCGATCTCAATGCTCAATCATAGATCTATGGCATCTTTTTTTATGCAGGACCCCTGGAAAATGAGGATGGTTCGCAATGACGTGGGGGTATTCACGGAAAAGGGCGGTACAATTGCTTACCTGATGACAAAGGATGGAATCCTTGTCGTAGATGCCGAATTTCCCGAACAATCGCAACACCTTATCGGCGCACTGAAAAAGCAATCGGACAAACCATTTCAGATGTTGATCAATACCCATCATCATGGTGACCATACTTCAGGAAATATTTCATTTAAAGGAATCGTAAAAGATGTTGCAGCGCATACCAACTCTCTTGCCAATCAGAAAAGGGTTGCCGTAGAAAAGAAGAATGAAAATGATCAATTGTATCCGAACATAACATATAATGAATCCTGGAACTATTCCATTGGAACCGAAAAGATCAGGACCTATTATTTTGGTCCGGCGCATACGAACGGGGACAGCATCATCCATTTCGAACACGCCAATATTGCACATATGGGAGACCTCATGTTCAACAGGCGCTGGGCATTCATTGACCGAAGTGCCGGCGCATCTGTGCGCAACTGGGTGGTGGTGCTTGAAAAGGCTGTTAATACGTTCAACAATGAAACCATTTTTGTATTTGGACATGCTTTTGATCCGGAAAAGATTACCGGCAACAAAGAAGACTTGAATGCCATGCAGGACTATCTTTCCAAAATGCTGGTATTCGTCGACAGCCAGATCAAAGCGGGTAAGACCAAGGAAGAAATATTGAAGGAAAAATCCATTCCTGGAGTAACGGAATGGCAGGGAGATGGGATCGAACGTGGCCTGGACGCGACCTATGAGGAACTCACGGCCAAGCCTAATGCCTAAACTTTAGTCAGGGCCTCCAGGACATGATAAACGATAGGACAAAAGCTGGAATTCTTCAGCGTGAGGGCTGGTCTTCTAAGAATGACGTCTTCGTCTGTATAGGGGAAGCGAACGCAATCCGAAGGTCTGTTATCGTAGATTCTGCAGTGATTGTCTGCTCCCAGAAATGGGCAGGGTAAGGACCTGGCAACATAATCCCCGTCTTCATCCAATTTCAAATAGGTTTCGATAAAATCACCTTCTTTCATCTTCAGGTGCCTGGAAATTCTTTTAATATCCGGCGTTTTGAATCGGGGGGAATAGTTCTTGCAACAGTTTGCGCATTGAAGGCAATCAATCTTCGAAAATGCCTCGTCATGAAGTTCAGGCAATTTTTTCAGTACCACATTCTTATTGGCCTTATCAAGAAATCTTTTATATTTTTTTTGATGATCAGCCGACATTTTTTGCCATCGGGCCCCGCCCATTCCCTTTCTGAATGGTGCATGGGTCTGTTCTTTTTCTCTTTCCATTTTTTGCTTATGTAAGGTTTGCAAGATACGGCAGATGAATACGAATCAATGGATGGAATCCATTGGTCCGCAGGCTTTCCGGAAAAGGCCATCAATTGCATGGCGATTGTTTTCCACATAGTTGTGACTCAATACCATACCCATCCCATAATCTGCTTTTTTCGTCCTAAATTTGCAAATCTTTTAATGATCAATGCTGAATCTACAACATGAATTTATTTGAACTTCAGGCGAATGAGTTTGCTTCCAGGCATATAGGACCGAATGAGGAGGAAACTGCACAAATGCTTAAAGCGATTGGAATGGGTTCCCTGGATGAACTTATTAATAAGACGATTCCTGCATCTATCCGAAACAAAGAAGCCATCCAGATCACTTCTCCGGTGAGCGAACATGAATATTTGTCCGATCTGCTGGCCATTGCCTCAAAAAATAAAGTATTTAAGACTTATATAGGTCAGGGATATTATGACACGATCACACCAAGTGTCATATTGCGTAATGTTTTTGAGAACCCGGGTTGGTATACGCAATACACTCCCTACCAGGCAGAAATTTCCCAGGGAAGGCTTGAAAGCCTGCTTAATTTTCAAACCGTCGTCAGCGAACTCACGGCGCTTCCACTCGCCAATGCCTCTCTTTTAGATGAAGGGACTGCTGCGGCAGAGGCCATGGCTATGTTCTTCAATCAAAGAAACAAGGACCATGATCATATCACAGTGCCAAACTTTTTTGTTGATGAATTTGTCTTTCCACAGACCAGGGATATTTTAATTACCAGGGCTAAGCCGCTTGGAATCCAATTGGTTTTTGGAGACATTCTAAAATCCAGGATGGATGGCAGTTTTTTTGGCGCATTGATACAATATCCCAACAGCAGGGGTGCAATACCTGACTACAGATCCTTTATAAATCAGGTTCATGCAGTGGATGGTTTTGTAGTGATGGCCACAGACCTGCTTGCACTGACCCTTCTGACTCCACCCGGCGAACTGGGTGCAGACGCAGCGATAGGATCTGCCCAGCGATTTGGCGTCCCTGTCGGATTTGGAGGCCCTCATGCAGGATTTTTTGCCGCAAAAAATGATTTCAAGCGTGCGCTTCCCGGACGCATTATCGGCGTCAGTATCGATGCCAAGGGAAACAGGGCATTGCGCATGGCACTTCAAACCCGTGAACAACATATTAAGCGGGAAAAGGCCACTTCAAATATCTGTACTGCACAGGCTTTGCTTGCGAATATGGCAGCCATGTATGCTTTGTATCATGGCCCTGAAGGATTAAAAAATATAGCAAAACGGATCACCATCCTCGCCCAGACCCTTTCCTATGAACTTGAAGCCATGGGATTTTCGAATACAAATGAATATTTCTTTGATACCTTATATATTCCCGTTAGTCAATCGAATAAAATCAGGGCCATTGCGGAAGCGAGAAATATCAATTTCCATTATTTTCATGATGGCGCAATTGGCATTTCCCTGGATGAAACAACTACTCAAAGGGACATCATAGACATATTGTCTGTTTTTGCAGAGGCAGAAGAAAGTGACCAGGTGGTTGCCACATTTAATTTCGAAGATCATATTGAGAATATTCCTTCCACACTGACAAGGACTTCATCTTTCTTGTCACTCCCGGTATTCAATACCCATCATACTGAGACTGAAATGATGAGATACCTGAAAAGCCTGGAGAACAAGGATCTTTCATTAAATACTTCGATGATTTCTCTTGGATCCTGCACAATGAAACTGAATGCAGCTTCTGAACTGATTCCGGTGAGTTGGCCCGCGTTCAGCCGGATTCATCCATTTGCACCCTCTGATCAATGGGAAGGATATCACCAGATCATCACAGAACTTGAAAAATGGCTAAGCACGATTACCGGTTTCCATGCAACTTCACTTCAGCCGAATAGCGGTGCACAAGGGGAATACGCCGGCCTGATGGCCATCAGGGGATTCCATGCAGCCAGGGGCCAGGAGCATCGTGACATCATGCTCATTCCTATTTCTGCGCATGGGACCAATCCAGCAAGCGCAGTAATGGCCGGGATGAAAGTAGTGGTTGTCAAGAGTGATGAGGAAGGGCATATTGAATTGTCTGATTTGCTTACGAAGGCGGAGCAATTTAAAGACTCACTCGCCGGACTCATGGTTACATATCCTTCAACCCATGGTGTATTCGAAGAAAATATCCGACAGATTTGCCAGATCATCCACGAACATGGGGGCCTGGTTTACATGGATGGCGCAAACATGAATGCACAGGTGGGATTGACGAGTCCTGGTTTTATTGGTGCCGATGTCTGCCATCTGAATCTTCATAAAACATTTGCCATTCCACATGGAGGAGGTGGCCCCGGAATGGGCCCAATCTGCGTCAATGAAAAACTAGCACCTTACCTGCCCGGGCATTTCTCCAAAAGGAGGATAGCCAATGCGAATGGCGTTTCCGGCATAACGGGTACAGGGGCAGTGAGTGCTGCACCTTTTGGCTCGGCATCCATCCTCCTGATCAGCTACGCATATATCAAGATGTTAGGGTCAGAAGGTATTACCAACGCAACAAAATATGCGATTCTGAATGCCAACTACATGAAGGCAAGACTGGAAAAATATTTCAAAATCTTGTATACCGGTACGCAGGACTGCTGCGCACACGAATTTATTGTGGATCTGCGGCCCTTCAAAGCCAGCGCAGGTATAGAGGCGGAAGATGTGGCCAAAAGACTAATGGATTATGGTTTCCATGCACCTACATTGAGTTTTCCTGTTCCTGGTACGATCATGATTGAACCCACGGAAAGCGAAGACAAGGCAGAACTGGACCGATTCTGTGATGCCATGAACCATATCTACCAGGAAATAAAATCAATTGAAGATGGGAAAGCCGACAAAGTGGACAATGTCCTGAAAAATGCTCCACATACGCAGCACGAGATTTGTGCCAACGAGTGGTCGCATGCTTATTCGAGGCAGTCAGCTGCTTTTCCTTTGTCGTATGTCAAGGAAAATAAATTCTGGCCTTCCGTTGCAAGGGTGAACAATACCCATGGAGACAGGAACCTGATTTGCACCTGTGAGCCAGTAAGCAGCTATGCCGATGAACCTGTGTTGAGTTAATCAAAGATTTTTTTTGCGAATTTTCGCATTTGAATCCTGAATATTTGACCAGGAATCTCCAAGCCCGACTATGAACTTTCCACATAATATGATAGGCTAATTCAAGTGGTCATCAAATTTAACCACTTATATATTCTGGATTGCACCCGCCGGAATTATTTATACCTTTTGACCAAATTATCAATATGCGCCGGATTCTCCTATCGTTATTTTTTGGATTTATCCTTTCCTCTTTCGGTCAGGCACAGACGCTATACATTCCAAGGAATATTCAGCAGGCATATAAAAACGGCACCCGGTCGATAGACGGCCGGCCAGGTAAAAATTACTGGCAGAACAAAGGTCGCTATGATATCAGCATCACTGCCCTCCCGCCCGACCGGACCATCAGGGGCAGGGAACAAATCGTATATACCAACAATAGTCCGGATACCCTGAAGAATATTGTTTTCAGACTCATCCTCAATGTGCACAGGGCTGGCGCGCCGCGTATGTATGGAGCAGATTCGGCATACCTGACTTCGGGTGTTCATGTAGATACATTCACAGAAAATGGAACAGTCAGGACATGGCGCTACCTGAAGGCGCCTTCATCCACGCAGGCTTTTCGCTTACAAAAACCGCTCCTGCCGCATGATTCTGTCCAGTTTGGAATTGACTGGCATTTTGATATTTCTCAGGAAAGCCAACGCGAAGGAATGATTGATTCCACCACCTACTATCTGGCCTACTTTTACCCACGGGTATCCGTATTCGATGACTACAATGGATGGGACCAGATTGAATTTACGGACCAACAGGAATTTTATAACGATTTCAACGACTATTCACTGACAGTAACTGTCCCTAAAAATTACACCGTGTGGGCAACCGGCAATTTGCAGAATCCATCTGAAGTGCTGCAGCCGGAAATTGCAAAAAGATTGCAGCAGTCTATGATGACCGATTCTGTTTTGCATATTGCCACAGCGGCGGACCTGGCTTCGAAAAGCGTTACGAGTCAGCAGGAGCTGGTGTCTTGGAAATGGAAAGCCAATCATATTTCTGACATGGCAGTTGGCCTCAGTAATCATTATCTCTGGGATGCTTCAAGTGTGGTGGTGGATCCTGCTTCCGCAAGAAGAGTTAGCGTGCAGGCCGCTTATAAAGCCAATGCTTCAGATTTCAAGCAATCTGTGCAAAATGCTGCGTATGCTCTTGCTTGGTTTTCAAAAAACTGGCCAGGCGTTCCATACCCATTTCCAAAGATGACCGCCTTCCAGGGCTTTGCTGATATGGAATATCCGATGATGGTGAATGATGCTTCAACAGGGAATCCCGTTTTTTCCAGGCTCGTGCAGGACCACGAGATCGCGCATAGTTATTTCCCATTTTATATGGGCATCAATGAAAGCCGCTATTCATTTATGGATGAAGGCTGGGCAACCACACTTGAACTGCTGATTGGCGCATCGGAAACGAGCCAGGAAAAGGCAGAGGGTTTTTATAAGCAGTTCAGGGTCGTTGGATGGATCAAAGACAAGTCTATGGAAGAAGATCTGCCGATTATTACGCCGGCGAATATGCTGAATGGAACCGGATTTGGAAACAATGCCTATGGCAAACCCTCGCTTGGATATTTTGCCATGAAGGATTATTTGGGAGATGAACTTTTTAAAAAATGTCTGCACGAATACATGGCGCGCTGGAATGGCAAACATCCGATACCCTGGGATTTCTTTTACACTTTCAATGATGTATCGGGGAAGAACCTCAACTGGTTTTGGATTAATTGGTTCTTTTCCAACAATTATATCGACCTCTCTCTAAAAAATGCATTGAAGACTAAAGACGGCTATGCAGTGACCATTGAAAATATCGGCGGTTTTGCATCGCCTTTTAACATGCAAATCAAATACGCCGACGGAACCACGGAAAAAAAACACCAGACCCCCGCAGTATGGCAGGCGAATGAAAAGTCGATTATCGTGGACATAAAAACGGATAAGCCGGTCCAATCCATCCTGCTGGATGGAGGAATTTTTATGGATGCAGATGAAACCAATAATTCCTGGAAACCCTAATGAGCAATACCGGGAAATTTGAATAGATTATTTGGCCTCGATCAAATCATTGACAGGTGTCAGCATTTTTTTAACCTTGCGGTTGAGTGGGAATCTTCTTGCATAAATCAGCCTATAATTTCCAACGCCAAAGCCATATTTATAATTTGTGGCCGGACCTCGTACATAGATCTGGCTCCCTATCCAAAGCAGTGTCAGGTTCCATTTTTCTGAATTGTAACCAACGCCAGCATGAAACATAAAATTTGGAGTCAGGTCTACTTTATCTGCATAGTGAGATCCCTCAATTTCCCTAGCGAATCGAAAATCCAATGTCATTGATCCAGAAGCAAGGGCATAATAGTGCTCCTTGTAAACAAACACATAGGCATAGCCGATACCTGGCCCGATTTCAAAAAAGTGAAGTTTTTTAATATCCCTGACCGCATAAGAACTATCCACGACCGAGGGCACCAGGGTACTGTCTCCATGCAACGAACCATAATATCCTTCCCCTCCTACCAGCAAGGATCCTGCGGATTTTTTCTGCCATTCATTATTGACAAGTCCGGCCTGGTATGAAAATTTTCTATCGTTCAGGGCCCTGAATGCGGACAGACCGCCAATTTGAACCTTTAGGTCAGGACGGATATAGTAATTCTGTCCTTCCGGCGCTGCGAGACCTTGTGGGGACAAATAATATCCCCGATAGAACTGGCCCATGAAATCAAAATTCCAGGTCCTGGTATAAAAATGCCCCTGCAGATCCAGGTATTTGGTTTCTCCACGTTCATTGTTTGGATTGAAGGAAGTGATGCCGATACCAATATTTATAGTAAGTGATCGGTAAGTTGCCCCGATGCCGATATTCAGCGTACTGTTGGGCCGATATTTCATGACGGGGATGGCTTCATTTGGAGAAACCAATTTGGCGGTTGTATATTTTCGCGATAAATATAATCGCAGGACCAGTTTCTCTCTGTAGGAAGCATAATATGAGCTGTCATGGTCACCCTTTGGGCGCTTTTCATTCTTTTGACCAATCACAAAAAGAGAAATGAAACTCAGGAAAAGGGAGAAGATGGCGCGTTTGCAAACGCACGAAATATTTTTCTGCCTCCCGGTCATTGATCTAACCTCACTTAATTTGCTTGTGCTGGTTTATAATTCTATGGATTTATTCAATTTGTGCAGTTCAAGGATGGTTGTCTTACCATTTTCACTTTCCCGGTACATCTGAACAAATTTTCTTTTGAAGAAGATCTCTTCATAGGTATAAGATGTTCTTTGTAATACGTTATTGGAATATACATCATCGAAACCCCTGACCAGAACATAGATTTCAAGATCAATGGCTTTTATATCATCAAAGTTTAATCCTGTCAAGGGGCTTTTTTCATCAATTGGATGCACGACCGTCCAGTTCAATGCAAGACTGTCCACGTGGCTCCTTTCCAAATCCAGTTCATAAAATTTGAAAACGGCATTGTCATTTTCCTGGATCGTCAGCCCGGCATTTACTTTGATTTCCACATTCGTTAGCGTATGATTGTCTTTGTAGGAAGCAAAACGAAACATAAGGGCCGTCTTATCCTGGTAAGGACTGATCAATGCGTGTTCACTGAATGCGAGATATGCTTTCGGCCTGGAAAATCTTCCATAGATCAAACCAGTGGCCAGCGCGAAGGAAAGAAACCCATTCATCGATTCTATGGCTGCGACCAGGTTCGCAGAATCTCCCATGGGATTGACTCTGCCATACCCTACTGTTGTAAAGGTCTCGGTACTGAAGAAAAACAGCTCTTTGAATTTATCGACCGTTGTGCTGGCGACGATTCCCTGGAACTGATCGATCCCAATGATCCAGTAAACTATGGTATATAGGAGATTGATGGCAAAATAGAAGACGATGATAATACCTATGAATTTCCATCTAGGGAGATTGAGCATACTATGGTAGATGCTGAAACGATCCCAGGATGGAATTCCCTCCTTCTTCATGTTAAAGCTTCCATCCCTGTTTATGAACCGGCCTCCATAATTGTTTGCATTATTTCCAAAACCGGTGTCATTATTTACTTTCAGGAATGGGCTTGTCCGGAAATGATTTGCCATATGCTCAATTTATTTGGCAAATCTAGCGCCTAAGCCTTAATTCAACCAAGCTTTATCTAACGGTCGCGCTGGTCGGATCCTGATTCCGGTTCCAGAGGCATCCTGATCCGTATTATATTATACGATGATAAAATGGAAAACCATCAGCACAATAAATCCCGTTAGCAATATCCAGTCTCTTGTATTCTATCTGTACATAGGTACTGGTTACATATTTTTCCCTGAAATGGCCTTTGCTGAATCCAGGTGTTTTGACAGAACTGGCAGAGTAATCTGTGCAAAAGTCTTGAAGGAAGAGTCAGACAACTTATCTGCAGCCTGCCTGAATTCTTCAAGGTCTTTGTTGTGGTCCTCCACCATCATTTTCATATAAGATTGATCAAAATCCACACCCTTCTTTTTTGCCAGCATATCGATCTCCTTTTTTGCTGATTTATTTATAGAATCGGGCAATACAAGTTGTATAGAGGAAGCAAGACTCCGGAGATTTTCATTTACCTCTCCATGATCCTTGACCATCATGGCGCCAAAATTTTTCACCCGTATGCTGGAAGATTTTTCCTGTGCCAGTCTGCCCAGAACAATTTCCATCATACTGCCATTGCTTGCTTTCACCGCAAATTCAGCTACCTCTTTATCCGCTATCCGGTTCGTGGAGGGGATGGTGGAAGGACTGTCTGTTCTGTCGCTCGCTCTGACTGTTTCCGTACTGTTATTGCACGCAAGCCCAAAGACTGCTATGCAGCATACGATCCATCCGATCTTAACATTTTTCATACACTCAATTTTTGATAAGAAGATATAATCTAAGATTCAAAGATTGAGCCGGCAGCAATGTGCGGGTCATGACCAGAATTGGGGGCAAAATTTCCTTTTGCGGGTCATATTGGGGACTAAGGTCAACAGTATTGGTTTCTGAAGCGACTGGTTCTGTGGCCAGGGAAGGGAGAAATGGCGGGTGGGCTCGTTCTTCAGGAAGTTTTTTCTTCCCACAATTCTATCTTATTGCCTTCGGCATTCATGATCCAGCCAAACTTGCCATATTCATATTCGTCCCTTTCTCCAACGATCCCTATTTTTTCTTTTTGGAAAAATGCCATGATGGAGGCAAGATCATTCACCCTTAAATTCAACACGAATTCTTTTTGAGACGGCTGAAAATAGTTTGTGTCTGCCGTAAAAAAGGAAAATGCTACCCTTCCTGAGTTTTTGGAATCGCCGGGATCGGGGACTGAAATCGGTCCAAAAATTATCTCCAAATTCGATTCCGAGATATTTCTGGCAACAGGCAGCCAGTTTTTTTTGGTCCTGGCTCTGAAAAAAATGCCACCGATTCAAATGATTTTTTCCATAGAAATGTATTGTATCCTTATGATGCCAAATTCATTGACACCCATTCCCTCCTTTCGTTGATCAATTATCAGATAATCCATTTGAATGAAATGGTTATTTTTGTAAAAAGACCTGCATGATCGTTCAGCTGAATAATCCACGTCCTGTTGAATTGCGTGAAGAAGAAACAGACTTGCTCACGGACTATGAAAACCCCTGCAGCCTCATCGTTTGGAATGATGAGGTAAATACTTTTGAATGGGTCATAGAAACGCTGATGGAAGTGTGCCAGCAGTCTGCCGAGCAGGCAGAACAGTGCGCAATGATCATTCATACCCAGGGAAAATATGCGGTTAAACGAGGATCATATGAGGAATTGAAACCCATGTGCGATGCGATTACTGAAAGAGGAATCGGCGCAACCATCGAGATCCTTTCTGAATCCTGAGCCCCGATATTTCCCGCGCTCAGGAAAGACAGATCTAACCTGATTTTTATACGAATTCAGATTTGAAAATGCCATTGTTTGCATTGGACAGGGAGCTTGTTTTCCCACCTCCTGAGTTAGCTGAACCGGATGGACTTTTGGCCATTGGAGGAGACCTCTCTATAGAACGATTACTGCTTGCTTACCGGAGTGGTATCTTTCCCTGGTATGAAGGAGAGGACATTTTATGGTGGTCGCCGGAACCCAGGTTTGTTCTCTTTCCTGAAAACCTCAAGGTCAGCAAAAGCATGCAGCAACTCATAAAAAAACAGGCATTCGAATTCACGGTCAACAAAGATTTTGAACATGTCATTGAGAATTGCAAGGCCATAGGAAGAAAAGGTCAGGATGGAACATGGATTACTGAGGAGATGAAAGATGCTTATACGCGGTTGCATACGCTGGGACATGCACATAGTGCAGAGGTTTGGCAGGGCGGTGAATTGGTTGGCGGACTTTATGGAATCAAAATGGGGAGATTATTTTTTGGTGAAAGCATGTTTAGCAAGATCAGCAATGCGAGCAAATATGCTTTTATAAAGTATATCCTTCAACTCAAAACAGAAGGATTGGTGATGGTGGATTGCCAGGTATACACGGCTCATCTCGAAAGCCTGGGAGCATCTATGATACCGAGAAAAAATTTCCTTCGCATCCTGAAGCAATTCATTCCAACCTAAAATCTTGTGCCGAGATAATGTGGAAGCATCGCTCGCCAGGTCGGCCAATCATGCCGCATATCATGACCCCAGATATCCAGTTCATACCATATTCCTTTGTTATAAAGGATACCCGCAAGTCTTCGTGCTGCATCCGGATCTTCATGATCCCCGCTGCCTGATAATAAGTGAATGTGGGAACTCTTCCTGATTTGTTCAAGAATCGTATGATCTGTCAGGTTGGGCAAATAGTGGCAGGGACTATTAAAATAGACATCCTCATCATAATAACCATTTGTGTATTCTGTCAGGTCATAGACTCCGCTCATTGCAATAAAGCCGTCCAACAGGTCGGGTCTCTTGAAAAATAAATTGGCGCTATGGAGTGCGCCGAATGAGGCTCCTGATACAATGACCATTGTGGATGGACTTGTTTGTTGCCTGATGAATGGGATCACTTCATTAAAAACATAATCGTTGAATTGCTGATGTCGAATGGCCTTGTGTCGTGGTTCCATGGCATCATTTAACCAACTCTCTTTGTTGATGCTATTGATGGAAAAAACTTTTATCATGCCAGCATTAATAAAATCCTTTATGGCATCGATCAATTGAAATCGTTCATATTCCAGGTAATCTGCAGCTGCTGTAGGCACAAGTAGAAGAGCCATTCCATAATGCCCATAGACTGCCATGGGCATTTCTTTATTCAGCGAAGGACTATGCCATGAACTCAGCTCCCTTTCCATGGTGCAACAATTTTATATTATGCTGAAAATAAGCAGAAATGAGGACACGGAAATTAGGATAATTAAAGCCGGTCATTTGGCTGGTTCGGCCACCACAGTATAATGATTCAGGGTAGTTAATTTCAGTTCGCGGCCTCCCTTCACCGAAACCTCTTTGTATTCCCGGAACTGGTTCTCATTGTCCAGAAATCCAATGATGCATGAATATCGGTCTTTTCCCTTTCTTATGGCCGGTTTTGGCTCCATCCCAAAATCAGGAATCTTTACCGTATCCTCTCCCCTGACCTCTTCGTATTGCATTTTCAAAAGAAAGGAAAAAGTCTTCTTTGTCTCGAATAACTGAACTGAAAAATACCAGTCATTCATGGGATCATCTACTTTTTCCTTGTAAGACGCAATGGGCTCCCTCTTGATTTCATTCCGAAATTCCGAAACTACTGCTGCGCTGGAAACAGCTTCAGATGAATTTGGCTGTTGGCAAGAATGAAAGAAAACAAGAAAAGCCAAAATCTTCAAAAAAGAACCTGTCTTAATGATCATGAATCCTGGATTATTGAATTGTTTATCTGGCAGTCGACTGGCTTAAATCAATTTTCTTTTGTGGCCACCTTGCAATATGTTGGTAAACCAGGCCTCGCATATAATCATTTTCGGGATAGGGCGTGAGATGGTTCTTTAGCCCTTCAAGGTCTGTTACTGTACTTTCATAATCAAGAAAGCCCATTCCGTAAAATCTTCCCTTCTCAACCAGGATGCAACTTTGTTCATTGCGATTTCTTCCTGCATCCCTGACAATAAATGAGGGCAGACTTTCAGAAAGCGACTCGAGAGCACTTTTCAACTTCTGATTGTATTCATCAGCTGATTCCAGTTGCTCGCAGGCGCCCAAACAATACTTTTCAATCATGCCCTGGCATTTGTCGTCATCAATTTGAATGAAACATAGTTTGGGACAAAGTCCATAGTTCCTGACGAGCTTTCTTAATAATTGTTGCCCCTCGGCTAGCAGGGAGAAACTGTATATTGGCTGAAGATTCTTCTTCCTTTTTTCAATAGCAAGACGGAGATAGCCATTCATGTCTTCATACACATAGATTCCGTATACCTGCTCAAAGCGTTTTAAGCTCCTGTTATACTTTGGCCAAAGCCTCTTAATCTCAACACATTCAAGTAGATATGCCATTAATTCGGTCCCTGACTCCTGGAAGCTGATGGAATAGATGGTTCTTAGGAATTCCTGCTTTTGGTGATTTGGTTTGTTATTTGAAAAATGACTTCTAACTCTGCTCTTCAGATTTTTTGCCTTTCCTACATAGATTACTTTTCCCTTCTGGTCATGGAAATAATACACTCCTGCAACATACGGAAGGCGATCAATCTCGGAAGCAGCGAGATTGGGCGGCAGGTATTGCTCCTTATTCCGTCCTTTAAGGGCGGCCTGGATATGGCCCTGGGTGTCATTGGCCAGGATTTTCTCAAAAAGCAATGTAGTGGCATGGGCATCTCCCCCAGCCCTATGACGACCCGGTATTGGGATCCCCAATTCCCGGCAGAGATTGCCCAGGCTATAGCTTGGCAGACCGGGAAATACCTTGCGACTTAGCCGAACTGTACATAGCTTCCTTGAATTGAGATCGAATCCGCAAGATTCCAATTGGTGCTTGACAAAAGAATAGTCAAAATTTACGTTGTGCGCGAGGAAAATGGCATCTTTCAGAAGCTCATAAATATCGCTTGCCATGGCCTCGAAAGGCGGTGCTGCGCCCACCATATCCTCTGTAATGCCCGTCAGGGCCTGAATATATCTGGGTATGGGAAGACCAGGATTCACAAGGGTCTCGAAGCGTTTCAATTCGTTTTTTCCATCGTGCAATACAATAGCAATCTCTGTAATGCCGTTATTAGCAGCAAAACCGCCTGTAGTTTCGATATCGACAATTGCGTATACTGGGTTCAAGTAGCGGTTTGATTTAGGAAAGTAAAGGTATCATTTTTGAGAAAAACCAAGATTCCAATTGAATCTGAACAGACAAATCGGCGAAATCCATAAAGCAAAATACTAACCATCTTAAAATCCAAATTCCATGAAAAATCTTAACTCCTTATTTGCGAGCGAAGACATGAGATTATCTACTATCGTAGCAATACTGTATTTCTCAGCTATACTCCTGTTCGCATACGTTTTTACCTCTTAATTAGGCCTTTATAATGAAAAAAACCGACTCCGGGGCACTGTCCACGGAGTTTTTTTGTCTATGGATAACCTAAAAAAAGTCCTTTTAAAACTCAAAAATTGATTATATTTGTATAGGCCTTGATTGTTAGCCATATATCAATAACTACAGCCAGGCATTCTAGCCAGAATCGTAAGAGAAACCAGAATACAATTTGTTGTTAGTTTCTGTCCTTTGAAATTAATGTTTAATCAACATGGTTTCACCCTAAAAAATTTCTTTTATGAAAATGATTAAGAATTCATTCCATTTGGGCGAAAATGCGAAAACAGCCCTAATGGCAATTGGTTTCCTTAGCTTGGTTATGCTTTTATCATACCTCTACTGGTTTGCATAAAAAGAAATACCCTTACCGGAAATCCCACATAAAGACAAATAACTAGGCAAATGCAAGTTTGCTGAAGAATTTATTGTTTTGGTCTTATTGGCTTAAAGAAACTAAGTTCCCCAGTGGGAACTTTTTTTGTTTCCTCCTATTCTACTTCCTAATTATCAACTATTGTTACCTTTGCAGGCTAATTAAATGCAAGATTTCTATCTATGGAGCTGACGAAGAATTATGTCCCCTCGGCAACGGAGCAAAAGTGGTACACACATTGGCTGGAAAAGGGCTATTTCAACAGCGTTCCCGGAACAAAGCCTGCATTTTCGGTTGTTATTCCACCACCCAATGTGACAGGAGTACTCCACATGGGACATACACTCAATGAAACCGTCCAGGATATTCTTGTCCGGAAGGCCAGGATGAGTGGATACAATGCCTGCTGGGTTCCCGGCACAGACCATGCTTCCATTGCCACGGAAGCAAAAGTGGTGCAAATGCTCAAAGAGCGGGGCATTGAAAAGAATCAGTTGTCAAGAGAAGCTTTTCTGGAATATGCTTTTGAATGGAAAGAAAAATATGGCGGGATTATTTACCAACAGTTGAAAAAGCTCGGATGCAGTGTGGATTGGAAACGGGTTTCCTTCACCATGGATCCGGATTATTACAGGGCCGTTATTAAAGTCTTCCTTGATCTTTACAAAAAGAATCTCATTTACCGCGGTGCCCGTATGATCAATTGGGACCCTGTCGCCAAAACTGCCCTCAGCGATGAAGAGGTGGAATATCGCGAATTGATGGGTAAACTTTATTATGTCAAATATCGGATCGTTGAAGATTCGGGGAAATTTGGATCAGACCATATCATTGTCGCCACCCAAAGACCTGAAACCATCATGGGCGACACTGGCATTTGCATCCATCCTTCGGATATCCGGTACCGTGAGCTTCATGGCGCTGCTGCCATTGTTCCCCTGGTCAACCGAAAAGTGCCGATCATCTTTGATGAGTACGTAGACCCTGAATTTGGAACCGGCGCCCTCAAGGTAACACCGGCCCACGACATCAACGACTATAACCTGGGTCTCAAGCACGGTCTGCCAGTAATAGATACGCTGCTGGAAGACGGAACCCTCAGTGAAAAAGCGGAAATTTTTGTTGGACTTGATCGCTTTGAGGCCAGAAAAAAAGTGATTGCCAAATTGCGGGAAGAAGGATTGCTGGTCAGGGAAGAAGATTACCAGACCAGACTGGGATATTCTCAACGGACTCAGGCCGTCGTAGAGCCAAGGATTTCAACACAATGGTTTGTGAAAATGAAAGAGCTGGCCCTGCCGGCCCTTGCAGCAGTGAATAGTGGTGACATTCTGATTTACCCGGCGGATAAATTCCTCGCGCGCTACAGATATTGGTTAGAAAATGTAAAAGACTGGTGCATTTCCAGGCAACTTTGGTGGGGACAAAGAATCCCTGCCTGGTATGATGACCAGGGAAATTTTGTTGTGGCAGAAAACCTAGAAGAGGCACTGAAAGAATACCAAAAGCAATTCGGAAATTCGACAGGATTTCAGGGAATGCTGAAACAGGATGAAGATGTTTTGGATACCTGGTTTTCTTCCTGGCTTTGGCCCATCCAGGTCTTCAATGGTATTACGGATCCCGGAAATGAAGATATCAACTACTATTACCCCGGTTCCGTTTTGGTCACCGGCCAGGACATCATTTTCTTTTGGGTTGCGCGCATGATCATGGCCGGTATGGAATTTATGGGTACCAAGCCATTCCGGGATGTTTATTTTACCGGGATGGTAAGAGATAAGCAGGGGCGCAAGATGAGCAAGAGCCTTGGAAATTCTCCTGACCTGCTCGACCTCATCGATAAGTATGGAGCCGACGCCACAAGGTTCGGTATCCTGATTTCTTCACCTGCCGGCAATGACTTATTATTTGATGAGAGCAGCCTGGAACAGGGCAGAAACTTCAATAATAAATTGTGGAATGCCCTGAAGCTGGTGAAAATGTGGGGGGACCGCCAAAGGAAATCCAACTTTGTGCCCGATGCAGATTTTGCAACCCAATGGTTTGAAAGCAGACTGAATGAAGTGAGGTCGGAGATCCAGAAAATGTTCTCTGAATACAAGTTGAGCGAAGCACTGAAAACCCTCTATTCCCTAATATGGGATGATTTCTGCTCGTGGTATCTTGAATGGGTTAAACCTGCCCATGAACAGCCGATTGAACGCGCAGTGTATGAAAAAACGATCTATTACTTTGAAGAGCTCCTACAGCTTCTGCACCCTTTCATGCCCTTTATAACGGAAGATATCTACCACCAGCTCAAAGAAAGGAACGATGATCTGTGTGTTCGCCAGTTTTCTCCGGCAGGTAGAATGCAGAATGAAGTCCTGGCCCTTGGGTCTGACCTAAAACTTTTCCTTACCCTTGGCAGGGAATTTAGGCAGCAGCATGGAATCAAACAGATTTTTCCTATAAAAAATGCAATTATACCTGGCGAAATCTTTGGCAGGAACGAAACCATCCTTGGGATCATAAAGAAGCAACTGAACATTGAAAAGATCAACATAGATGAATCAGAAGAGCATAGCGGCACTTCCTATTCCGTTATTCCTTTCAAGCAATTTAAGATTAAACTCCAGCATGATCTGCAGCTGGATGCTGGTAAGAGAAAGGAAGAGCTTTCAAAGGAACTCGAATACCATAAGGGATTTCTTTTTTCCATTGATAAGAAATTGTCAAACGAAAAATTTATTCAGAATGCCAAACCTGAAGTGATCGCTCTGGAACAAAAAAAGAGAGCGGATGCGGAAGGCAAGATCAGGGCACTTGAAGAGAGCCTGGCCAATCTCTAATCATGAGCCATCACTTTTTGGGACATGATCTTACTTGCTCAGCAGATTGAGTGGAAGGACAAATTCCCATTGGTTCGGACTGCGTCCAAGGAAATCGGGATCCAACAGCCTGCTATACCGGATTCCAAAACTGATGGGTAGTTGGTTCCACCATTTGGTATCAAAAAACAATTCTGCTCCAATGCTTCTGTAATCATTCCAAACAGGAGGCCCGTTCACAAAATTGTTCAAAGCGCGTGTATAATCAAAGAAGATATTTGATCTTATCCTGAGGAAATAGATCATATTTGCAAAGCCCCAATCCGGATAAGCGAGCGGGACATGATAGTTGGCTCCCAGTCTTACCATTCTATAAAAATTTTCGGCTGTATATCCCCGTGAAAATGGAAAATCATTGCTGTACCTTACCTGGTTCAGGGAATCTCTTTCCTGGAATGCGGCAGTAAGGACAAGGCTGTTGGTGGCCGCAAGTCCCGGGAAATAGAAATAACCCGAAATCAGGAATTGTTGTGCATTGTACTGCGTCAGGGCCTGATCATATTCCAACAGCACCGTTTGTGCCCAGGAAGGGTTGATCTGTTGTTTTGCTTTCTGCGATTGATTTGTAAAATTGATTTTTGGATTGATGTATAGGAACCCGTCCAGGTTCAGGCTGTCCTTGAAGGATGCGCTTTTTGCATTGAGCTGGGGTTGGTCTAACACGAAGTCTATCCCGGCCAGCCATTGAGCATAGGTTTTTCCCTGAGAAAGATAAAGAGGTACACTGAGGCCTGCCCTGGCCTGCCATTCATTCCAGAAGATTTCCTTGTTCTTATAAATGCCATTTCGATCAAAAGTATAGCTGAAACCCAGGTCAATCCAGGGAAAGAAAGCTCCGTAAAGGGCATTCAATCCGATTTTTTTTGATTCTTCGTTGCGGTTATATGTAAAATATAGTTCGGATTGCAGGGTGTTCATCACGTTCTGGCTTTCCAAAGCAAAAGTGTAATTCGGGTCCGTAATGTAGGGTCGCCAGCTATAAATATTAAAAAGATGACTGGTTTCAGGATAAGATCCTGCGGCAGCTTCCGTCGGCCTGACCCGATCTGCCAGGTCCACCGGGCCTCTTTGCAGTGCATGGATATCCATATCCGTTAGCGGAGTTGCCAGGACAGAGGCCTGGATAGGAATCCATTCGATCGCTGAAGCAGGAAGGATCGACATCCTATACCCCACTGCCGTAAATCGAGTCCAGACGCAATGGTCAGCATAAGCCTGAAACTGATAATTACGCGAGGATTCATCCATGCCGGGCAGGCTCACCCGATAAAGCACCTTGCCGGCTAAAACAAAGAGTTGGTCCCTGCCATCAAGTGAAGCTGAAAAAAAGACCGAGTCTTTATGAATGGAAGGATAACATATCAAATTCATGCTAAATGGGGTAAGGAAAGAAACCGAACCGTCATCGATATGGACCAGCGCCAATGCCATCTCCCCTTTTGGATTTCTAAGGGGCGTGACCAAATCCTGCGCATTTAAAAATTTTGGATAGGTGAAATAATATTGATTTGGATTTGGTAGTTTCTTTTTCAATGAACCATCTCCTGCGTTTAGTATAACTAGAGAAATCCCGCCATCCGGATCCTGCTCCACTGCTGCAATTTGTTTTCCGTCGGGAGAGATATCCGGCGAAAAATACTTTGAGCGGGAAGAGATTCTTCTTTCTTTTCCGGTTTTAATGTCCAGGATGCGCAGCACGCTGAAATCAGACCAACCCCATCGGAGGTTTGTTTCATAGGCCGCATATGCAATCTGTTCATTCCTGCAGGAAAAATAATTATCCAGGGAAATGGACCGGATCCGGATTGTTTTGTCCTTCCCTGATGAAAAATCCCGGATTACGAAGCGGTGGACTTTTTTATAAGAGCTTTCGACAAATATGATCCTTTTTTCATCGAGGAATTGGGGATACTCCTGGTCACCTGCAAAATGCCTTTGGTGCGCTGCAAAAGAGTCTAGCGAATTCGCTGGGCTTCCTGAAGGCAGCTGGGCTTTGAAGAAATTCAAAGCGTCAGCGCGGTATTTGGGAAATGAGATGCCCATATTTCTTTGGACTCCCTTTTGCATTGGGTAGAACAATCCTTTAAAAGCGGCAGCATTTCCTGTTACAGGTTTCCAGATTTCGTCTCCAAATTTCTCCCTTCCATAGGCTACAAGCATATATCCAAGGGGGTAATGATCAGGAATAAAATCTCGGAGTGAGCCATTGCGCAATTTCATCCATGAATATTTTTTCTCCGCCGCCCAGATTGACCGATAGCCATTAAAGAAAAATGGAATTCTCCCCCTCCCCTGTCTGCTGACCAGGGTCTCCTGGAACACAGCATCGCCTTCCCAGAACCAGTTGGGAATGGAGATGCTGTTGGCTAATTCCTGTCCACTCTCCCCAAAAAGATAGTAAAGTGCTTTGGATAGTCCCACACGGTAATTATTGTATTGCTGCACATGCCGGTATTCATGGATAACCAATTGCTTCGGCCAGGGCAGACTGCCTAATTCAAAGCTGTTCTGGTCTGCTGTCAGCTGGAATTCGCTTCTATATGGAGCAAGCTGCACATAACCGTTAGAAATCGTAGATTGATTTTGAAAGACAATATTGATCTTCCTCACCTTTGTTCCAATGGTCGGCAGGGTTTGATGGCTCAATGCATTAATGATCGATGCTACTTCACGCGCCTGGGAATACATTGCCTCAGGAAATATGACTCTGGCAGTATCATTGTTGACCTGCTTCCATTTGATCGCAGGGAGCAGACCTCCGAATTGTTGGGCGCAGATATGACTGGAAAATAAGATAAAAACGATGAATCCGCGTAGCCTGCCTCTAATCATAGAAGATCCAAAATGGCGACCTGAAATTAACCGATAGTTCCGATAGTAAAAATTTTGCTGCAGGATAGTCGGCCTCGATAAATTATCAGATATTGGAACTGTTTTTCTAATTTGCTTTGAATTCCATTTTTTTGGAATTTCAGGCGATAAGGCCCTATTTGGGCAGGGTACTCATTTCGTATATTCGTTGCGGTTTCCGCTGGTCAATTATGGCTACAGATACAATTGCAGGCAAGCAAATTTTTGCACTAAATAAGAACCTTGATTCCCTCGCAGCCGCCATCATTGGATTTTATATTATTTACCTTCTAACCAAACACAGCGGAATTGGCCTTTCGCCCGACTCCATCAATTATCTTAGTGCAGCAAGAAATTTCAGGGATGGCAAAGGCCTCGTGCAGTTTGATCATGGTCCTTTGGTTGATTTTCCAGGATGTTATCCTGTATTTATTGGAATCATTTCATTTATCACGAGGCTGGACCCATTGCAATTCGCTCCAGTGCTCAATGAATGCCTGTTTGCACTCCTGATCTACACAAGTGGATCCTTAATGAATGGTTTCTATGGTCCATCTCGATGGTACAAGGCCATTATGCTTAGTTTCATTTTGCTGAGTCCCTGTTTACTTGAAGTGTATCCGATGTTTTGGTCAGAGACGCTTTTTATTGTCGAACTGCTTTTTTTCATATTCACTTTGTCCAGCTATTTCAGAACACACAAAACGAGTACACTCCTGCTCGCAGCTATGATTGCATCTATCGCTGCCGTCACCCGATACGCAGGAATTACCCTGATTGCGACGGGCTGCTTTTTGATCACTTTTGATTTTCACTTCAGAACCAAAAAGAGGTTTCTCCATGTGCTGTTGTTTGGTTCAATGAGTTCAGTTCTTCTCATTATTAACCTTGTCAGGAATTTAATTGTGTTTGGATATACGACCGGGATGAGACAGAAAGGGGTCACTCCTCTATGGGAGAATATGTATTACTATGGATCCGTGTTATGTGAATGGTTGCCGTTTCCTAAAGAACAGCATTTTCTTTCCCTACTCGCAGCCGTCCTCGTCATTTTACTATTGTTCCTTTTGCTCCTGCCTACCATGGGAGGCATCAACAGAAAATTTTCCTATGAAGAAGTCGCCACAGCATTTGGCCTTGTATATTCCATTTTCATTATTTTTTCTGCAACCGTTTCGCGCTATCAGCAGTTGAATAGTCGTTTGTTTTCGCCTTTATTTATTCCATTTATATGGGCCATTAGTTTCAGAATACCCCGCGCAATGAAAAAATTATCCGGGAAATGGAGATGGCCTGCACTTGGATTAATTGTCGTTTTTGCATGTGGATTTCAATATAATCAGCTGACGGCAGATTATGAAACTTATGATGGTGTGAGAGATGCGGGTGTGCCGGGCTATACGGAAGATCCCTTCCCTCAATCAGATATTGTGAAGTATATAAAAAATAACGCGGGCCAGTTCATGAAAGGATATACCATTTATTCAAATGCTGCAGATGCCGTTTATTTATTCACCGGCCTGTCTTCGGATATGCTTCCACAGCTCGCTTATCAATTCCAGGTCGACCGCTTTTTTTCAGAGAGCCATTTTTACGTGGTTTGGTTTAATGAAATTGTTGATCCGGATGTGCCATTATTGAAAGATATCCTGGCCCGACGATCCATGGTCAAACTGCAGGATCTTAAAGATGGGTCGGTTTGGATCTCTGAAGATAACAAGTAAAAAAAATAGCCTGCTGAGACTGGATTTCATTTCCTGCATCAGGAGGCTATTTATATACCAACTACTATAGCGGTCTTATCCAGATATTTCTGAAACTGATCGGCTCACTTGGATCTCCATGGGCCTGGAGCTTGATGCATGAAGCTCCATGGGCTTTATAGAAGGGCTTGCCGATATATAGTGTCACGCCAATCAATTCGTAGTCGTTTTGAACAAGCACACCATTATGCAATACCGTTACTTTTGCTGCTGATTTTAACGTTCCATCCTCATTGAATTTCGGTGCCGTCCAGATGATATCATAGTTCTGCCATTCTCCTGGTTTTTTGCAGGCATTGGCCAATGGAATGCCTTGCTTATACATGGAAGCGGTCTGCCCATTCACATAGGTGGTATTGTTATAACAATCCAGTACCTGCAATTCATAACCCTGGTCTCCAGGCCCGGTGGAAGCAAGAAAAACGCCGCTATTCCCACGCCCCTGCCCGGTGCCGGTAATATTTTCGGGAATGCGCCACTCAATATGCATTTGATAATTTAAGAATTTCGCCTTAGTCTCGATACCACCGGCGGGCTTATTGACGGTCATGATTCCGTTGGCGACTGTCCAGCCTGCAGGTTTCGTAGTATCTTTTCCGGATCTCCACTGGTTTAAATCTTTACCGTCGAATAGAATGATCGCATCCGAAGGCGGATCGCCCGGATTTTGCCCGGGCGTGACAATAGGCGGAACCGGCGAATAGACTTCTGTGAGTTTTGGGTCACCTTGCTGGGCAAATAATTGGGATCCAGGGAAGCTAATGCATAAAGCAATGAACAAATTTCGCTTCGAGCGAATGCAGGCAATGCGGTTCATAGTTGTTTTTTTAATCGGAAATGAATTAACAATTTAGTTTAAATATTCAAAGAATAATGCTGCTTAACAAAATTTGAAGAGCACGAAATTTGGGCAATGCATTTTACATTCACCTATGAAGTTTTTATTCGCCTGAAGCGCCCCCAGATCCGGTCATAACCATATTTCATGACTGGCCTGATGGTGAGAATCAGAAAAGCGGCAATAGGACTAAAAGATGAAATGGCCATGGCAAGCAATGCATTGACCATGGCAATATTGCAATAAGCACGCATGTCGTTGACCTGATTCATATTTGCACCTTCAATCAGATAATCGGGCCTCACAGCGACATGGTCCCATATCTGATTTTGGAACAATGTGATAAAGAAAATATTAAGAGAGTAAAAGAAGAGCGACACACTGCCATCGAAGTCAGAACTGACAAGCGTTGCAGAAAAAGGGAGTACGATGATGCATAGGAGCCATATTAAATTGTACCATGCCAGCGTCCGGTCTATCATCCTGATATAATGAAAGAATTTGTGATGGATCAACCAGAATACGGAGATCAGGAGGAAGGAAAGAAAGAATGAAGCGAATTGTCTCCATTCATGCCATATATCTGCAAAAGAAATATGTGCTTGGCCTGGCGGTTTTTCGATTTTTAGGTTTAGTGCGAGCAAAGTGATTGCAATGGCCACCACGGCATCACTGAAAAATACCAATCGCTCCAGCTCCAGATTCTTTTCTTTCTCCATAATCTAATTAGGATTTCTTCACCAATTTGGATGCGATATACGCAAAAAGGCCCATGACAAGGCCGAAGCAGGCTCCGAAGACAGGGCCAAGCAATGCCATTAGTAGTCGGGGATGATTCACCATATGCATTTGAGTGCTCATGTCGGCCATTTCCGGATGGTTGGCGATATATGAATTGTACATCAGGATGTGGCAACTGGTGATCCAGAATGAGTTGATCAGGCTAAGGAAAAAACCGTGAAGAAAATATTTTCCATTGGCATTTTTTACAATAATAAGTGCGCAGACAATGAAAATAACAAGCCAGAATAAGGGCTCGACCTTTGTAGGAATCAAAGAAACGGTCGCAATTCCCATGGCAAGTCCAAATAAGGAGAGACTAAACAAGAGTTTCCAGTTCATGTGGAATGATTTAGGTTAAAGATGAGGATACTCCTTTTGACGCCCTGCAATGAAACAATTCTTATTAAATGTAAAAAATATCGAGGCAATTAACAAACTTCCAAAATTTCCTATCTTACGCAAAAGAGAGAGATCATGCCAAGATTTTTTGTTGAAGAAGACATTAGTAAGGCAAGAACACTGAACAAAGAATTTTACAATAGTGAAGCGATTTTTGACGAATGCAGGGAAAACCTGTTTGCATCTTCCTGGCAGTTCATTGGCGACCAAAGTCTGGTTGCCGGAGAAGGCAATGTGCACCCGTTTACACTTCTGGAAAACTATCTTGATGAGCCCTTAGTGCTTACAAGAGATAAAAACCACCAAGTACACCTCCTTTCCAACACCTGTACACATCGGGGTAATATTATTGCAGACAAACCATGCCATGCAAGCAGTCTACGTTGTAAATACCATGGGAGGATATTTCAACTCGATGGAAGATTCCATTCTATGCCGGAATTCAGGGAAGTAAAAGATTTTCCGTCTCCGGCAGATGATCTCAGGCGCTTGCCTGTGTTCAATTGGGGTCATTGGCTATTTACTTCTCTGAATCAGCGCCTGGCGCCGGAGTTGTTTTTTGAGGATATGATCAGGCGAACAGACTGGATGCCTTTGCACGAATTCAGGTTCAGACCCGAGCTTTCCAGGGATTTTTTTGTACATGCTCATTGGGCACTTTATTGTGAAAATTATTTGGAAGGCTTCCATATTCCGTTTGTTCATGCAAGCCTCAATGCGGTCATTGATTTTGGAAATTATAGTACAGAACTCTTTCCCTGGTCCAATTTGCAGGTTGGCACAGCAAAAACTGATGAGGATTGTTTTGCTATTCCTTCCAGCTCCCCGGATGCGGGAAGAAAAATTGCGGCCTATTATTTTTTCGTATTTCCCAACATGATGTTCAATTTCTATCCCTGGGGCCTATCCGTAAATATTGTGAAGCCCCTAACCAGGAAGGAAACAAAGGTTTCTTTTCTCACTTATGTTTGCGACGAAAGCAGATATAATTCCGGTGCAGGATCAGGCCTCGATGAAGTGGAAATGGAAGATGAAGAAGTAGTAGAAAACGTACAAAAGGGGATTCGTTCAAGATTTTATGATCATGGTCGTTATTCGGTGACAAGAGAGCAGGGTACGCATCATTTTCATCAGATGATATCCAGGTGGATGAAATGAATTGCCTGACCAGCGAGCAGTGGCGATTATTTGAAGCAGCACTAAACTGTAGATATTGGCATTAGAAAAAAAAATCGGCCTTTGGTCAGCCACCACCATTGTCATTGGAAGCGTAATAGGCTCAAATATATTCATGAAGCCAGCCACCATGGCGGGGCAGTTGGGATCACCTATCCTGCTGATCGTGGTGTGGTTTGTTGCAGGAGTGATTTCCCTCTTTGGTGCAATGGTATTTGCAGAGTTAGGCAGCACTTTCCCTGAAACGGGAGGTGGATATGTGTACCTGGAAAAAATGTACGGTAAATTCATCGCCTATTTGTATGGATGGGCAACCATCGCCGTCATAAATACTGCAGCCATTGCGGCCATTGCATTTGTTTGCGCAAATTATCTGGGATACTTTTTCCATTTTCCACATTTCGACCCTGCCACAGAACACGCCATCAAGATTCATATTCCATTTATTGCGGACATCTATCCACTGGAAAACGCTGGGCGTTAAGTCAGTCAGCATATTGCTTATCGTTCTCCTGACCATTGTCAATTTCATGAGTGTAAAATATGGAAACGCTATTCAATTCATTGCTACGGTCCTGAAAACCCTGGCCATCCTACTCCTGGTCGTTGGACTTTTATTTTCGGGTTCGGGCTCGTTCAAGAATTTCACAACGGTTTCAAAAGATTTTCATCTCAGCGGCTGGCCGCTCCTGGCGGCATTCATGTCGGCCACTACTGGCGCATTTGCCGCCTATGACGGCTGGGTAAATATCAACATGGTGGCCGGTGAAGTCAAGTCTCCTCGAAAAAATCTTCCCCGGAGTCTTATTTTTGGATTGTTCATCTGTATCCTGATCTATGTACTCGTCAATCTTGCCTATTTATATATATTGCCCATTGATACCATGGCGTCTTCCAGGTTGGTGGCTTCAGATGCAACGGAAAAAGTGCTGGGGATCGCAGCTGCAGGCGTGATCGCCGTGATGATCATGGTTTCTGCATTCGGTGCAACGAATATCAACCTGCTTACCAATGCCAGGATCGTCTTTGCCATGGGCCAGGACGGTAGTTTTTTTTCCTGGGCGGGCAAGGTGCATCCTAAATTCAATACTCCGGGAAATGCGGTCCTGATCATGTGCACCCTCAGTTGCCTCTTTGTCATTTCCGGTTCATTTGATATTTTGGCTGATATGTTTATTTTCATGTCCTGGGTCTTTTATGGACTGAATGTAATCGGTCTTTTTATCCTTCGAAAAAAAATGCCATCCATTGACCGCCCTTATAAAGTAAATGGCTATCCCTGGATTCCAATACTGTTTATCTTGTTTACATTATTTTACCTTGGGAGTACTTTGTATTCTGATATTAATAACTTCCGGGAAGGCAGGGCGGCGATGATCAACTCTGTGGTGGGATTGTTGCTAACTTTGGCTGGAATTCCATTTTATTTTTATTTTAATAGAAAAGCAAAGCATTGATGGACTGCCAAACTATTTTTAAACGCGGCATCCGCCTTTTTCGCATACTGGTGCTCGGAAGTTTTGCTCATTATTCGGTTGCTCATGCACAGCAGGGAGATAGTTCCTATTTGCTGGTCCCTGACAGGGTCTTCGACGGGGAACAGGTGCATGCGGGCTGGGTGGTGCTGGTCCATGGCAACCGCATCGAATCTGTCGGAGAGCGCCAATCCATCCATTCCACAGCAAATTCCCGGACCATCGTATTGAACGGTTGCACTTTGTCGCCCGGATTGATTGAAGGGCATAGCCATTTTTTTCTACATCCATACAACGAAAATTCCTGGAACAACCAGGTGTTGCATGAATCCAGGGCCGAACGACTGGCAAGAGCAACTGTGCATGCACGTAAGACACTTATGGCGGGATTCACAACCGTCAGAGATCTTGGAACGGAAGGAGCATTGTATGATGATGTGGGATTGAAGCAGGCGATTGAGAAGAATGTCATTCCGGGACCGCGGATGCTTGTGGCCACCCGCGCCATTGTAGTCACCGGCAGTTATGGCCCAAAAGAACTGAGTGATGATTTGCCCGTTATCCGTGGCGCCGCGGAAGCAGATGGAAAAGATGCATTGATCAAAGAAGTACGGCTTCAGATCGGTATGGGAGCCGACCTGATCAAGATCTATGCGGATTACTATTGGGGTCCTGAAAAGTCTAACCGCCCGACATTTACACTAGAGGAAATTAAGGAGGTGGTGGATGTGGCTGGCAGCAGCGGACGCGAAGTCGTAGCGCATGCATCGACAATAGAAGGGATGAGAAGGGCCACCATGGGCGGGGTGTCAACGATTGAACATGGAGATGACGGAGACCTGGAAGTGTTCAGCCTGATGAAAGAAAAAGGGGTTGCCTATTGCCCTACCCTTGCGGCAACTGAAGCATATGAAATGTATAAGGGCTGGCATAAGGGTAATGGTCAGGAACCAGAAGCTGTGACCAGGAAAAAGCAAAGTTTTAAAGCTGCCCTCGCTGCGGGTGTAGTCATATGCATGGGTGGAGACGTTGGCGTTTTCTCCCATGGCGACAATGCACGTGAAATGGAAGCCATGGTAGAATATGGAATGAAGCCCATCGATGTGATGAGAGCGGCGACTTCTGTGAATGCAAAAGTTTTTAAAATAAATGATCGACTCGGCAAAATCCAGCAAGGGTTAAAGGCGGACATCATTGCAGTGGAAGGAGATCCTACACAAAACATTCAAGCGATCAGAAAAACAAAGCTGATAATGAAAGACGGTGCTATATTTTATCCCTGAATGGGATGCCTGGTTCCCAAAAAACTATTTCTCAATTACAATCTCGTGGGCATATTCTCTCCTGAGTGAATCTTTAATTCGTATTGTGTCTTTATATGATGCGGCGAATGAAAAATAAATCTTAAAAAAACTGGAGTCATTTGTGTCCATTTTGACCTTCAACTGATAGTTCAGCAATTGATTGTAACGCTTCAGGGCGCGTTCTTTATTGTAGGTCTGGAGGATAATAAATTTCATTAGGCCCGAATCGCTCTGAAATGCAATCTGTTTTGATTTTTCTTTGAGTGCAGCAATTGAATCGGCAGCGATCACATTTCGGATGCTGTCGTCTCTTCGGTTAGCGGTTTCGGTCGTGTTGGTTTCATTCTCGGCAATCTTTGCAGCGTTTTTCTTATACATTTGATAACCGCCCCAGCCTATCACGGCCAACCCTACAACAATTGCCAATGTCACAATGGCTTTCCTTGAACCACCTTGCTGGGGTTCCGCATCATAGTGCACTTCTTCCGCAACGGGTTTTTTCCTGCCGGCCCTTGCGCCTGCCTCGCCCCTTGGATCTTCAATGCGTGTAGTAGTATATTCACCGGGTGCGTATATGATTTTACCCTCCTGGTCTTTCGTCATGGTTCCAATGCCTTCCAGGTAAAATGGTTTTCCAATGTTGAGCATTTCGTTCCCTAAAGTCAAAAAGGAGTCCAGGTCGGCGATGGCCAGTGGACGGATCTTTCCGGTATGAATCCTGATGAATTCAATCAAATCATCATCGGCATGAGAAACAGGTTTGTTATTGAATTCGATTCCCATAGCCGTTTCGTGCTCATTCTTGCTATGGTCATCCGGAATCACAGCGGCAGGATCCAGGGTGAAGCTGCCGATTCCCGGAAGATTGAGTTTTTTGTACTTATAGAGATACTGGGTTAGTAGTAATGGTAGTTTCAAGGCCTGGCTTTTAACACAAGTTACGCAATATACAGCAACGGAAAATCAGGAGATTAATTATCAACCTTACCAACTATTTGTCTCAAAACCAAGGAAGAACCTAACTTTGCTGGTTTAATAACGACCATGCTTACCCAGGAAGAAGAAGGCTTTTTAAAATATTGGGAAAAGAACCGGGACAGACGGAAAAAGGTTCTTTGGCAATTCCTTTTAGGCATTCCGGCCGGGCTTCTTTTTATCGTTCCCATGGTCCTGAATCTGGCCTCGAGGTGGGACAAAAAGGCGGACTTGTTAGCTAACCGGCCGGATACTTTTAATCCAACGATTCTGCTCATTGCTTTTCTGCTTATCGGCGGATTTATTGCCATTTTCTCTAAACGCTTATCCTGGGAGAGGAATGAAGCCAGGTACCAGGCGTTGAAAGCAAGAAAATCAGCCGAAACCGGGGGGTAAATTTAATTCCATGCCTTGCAGCAATTCCCCCGCCGGGGCTGTCTTAACTTCTGAGTTGCTTTCTTAGCAAAATAATTTTCATGTTGAAATCACTGGTTTGTGTAATAATCGGTTCAGTTTTGCTTGTTTCGTGCCTTAAGAAAGATAATGGATGCAGCTATTCGAACCCTACTTCTACTTCTTCCGCCATTGAGCAGGAAGCCCTTAAATCTTATCTTGATTCTATTGGAGCAGCCGCGACCCTGAGCCCGAACGGATTTTATTATAAAATCGAAACGCCGGGAGATGGTAAAACGGCTGGTCAGTGTTCACAAATAACCGTAGCCTATAAGGGCTGGCTCACCAATGGAACCTCTTTTGATCAGCAGACCAGTTCGGCTTTCAATTCGCTGGGAAGTTTGATTGATGGCTGGAGAGAGGGGATACCGCTGATCAAAGAAGGAGGAAAGATCAGGCTTTATATTCCGCCTTCCCTGGGATATGGAGCGAAAGGAATCACAGACAATTCCGGGAATACCGTAGTACCGCCTAATTCAATCATCATTTTCGATATTACCCTGATCACAGTACAGTAACCACGAACTACCTGCTAAACCTGGCCCTGAAGTCGATTCAGGGCTTTTTCTTTACATTCGTTTCAAAGCATTTTCTTTGCCGCACGAAGCCATTTCTGTTTTTGATATGTTTAAGATCGGTATCGGCCCATCCAGCTCTCATACCCTCGGGCCCTGGCGTGCGGCTCAACGATTTGTCCAATCTATCAAAAAGAATCATTCGATCGCGGGCATAAAAGATCTTCAGGTTCTTCTCTATGGCTCCCTGGCCAAAACGGGCAAGGGACATGGTACAGATATTGCCATCCAGCTGGGATTGAGTGGCGACGATCCGGTCAGCTTTGACGTCACCAGGATCAATTCAAAAATCCAGGGCATTAAACAAAGCCAAAAATTGCTTCTTGATGGAACCCGGGAAATCCAGTTTAAGGAGTCATCCATCCAATTTCTTTTCACAGAGACGCTTCCCTACCATCCCAATGCGATGAGCTTTCTTGCAGATTTTATCGATGGTGACCAGGTTGCTGAGACATATTATTCCATCGGAGGAGGGTTTGTCAAAAAGGAAGGCGAATCATCTGACGCAAATACCGCAATACAATTGCCATTTCCCATTGACAAGGCTGAAGATCTCCTGCATTGGTGCATGAAAACCGGAATGCGCATTAGTGAAGTGGTTTTGGAAAATGAGAATGCCTGGAGAAATGAACAGAAAACCAAGGAAGGTCTGCTCAACATCTGGCAGGTGATGAAAGATTGTATGTATCGGGGATCTCAAACGGAGGGCATACTTCCGGGCGGTTTGTTTGTCAAAAGACGGGCAGCTTCCCTGAATAACAAGCTGCTTGCTGGCCGATCCTATAAAGATTACGATTCCTGGCTGGAAGCCATTCGGTTGGGAGGTACCGATTTTAAATATATCCTGGATTGGGTCAGTTGCTTTGCACTGGCTGTGAATGAAGAGAACGCTTCTTTTGGCCGGGTGGTCACTGCGCCAACCAATGGCGCAGCGGGCGTTATTCCAGCCGTCTTGCATTATTACATTGTGTTTTGTGATGGAAACAATGGAGAAAAAATCGTCCGGTTCATGTTGGTCGCTGCTGAAATCGGAAGCATATTCAAAAAGGGATCAACCATTTCTGCGGCTATGGGTGGCTGTCAGGCCGAGATTGGAGTCTCTTCCGCGATGGCAGCCGGAGCCCTGACCGAATGCATGGGTGGCACGCAGAAGCAGGCGCTAATGGCTGCAGAAATCGCTATGGAGCATCATCTGGGACTGACCTGCGACCCGATTGCCGGACTTGTGCAGATACCATGCATTGAAAGAAATACCATGGGCGCTATTAAAGCGATCACAGCCTCCCAATTGGCACTGCAAAGCACACCAGATTATGCAAAAGTCTCGCTTGACGCGGTGATCAGAACCATGTGGAATACAGCCAAAGACATGAACAGCAAGTACAAAGAGACTTCCGATGGCGGCCTGGCGCTTCATATTCCTATTAGTCTGAGTGAGTGTTGATCGATGATCGTTGATCGTTGATCGATGACGGATGACCGATGACAGTTTAGATTGCAATCCTTCGCCTTTGTCCGTTCCTCAAAATGCGCTGGCTTCATTTAGTTCCGCAAAAACCTTATCATCAAATTGGGCAGACACAGCTTTTAGGATTTCATCCAATTGAGATATAGCAGTTGCACTGGCAATCGGAGCCGTAATTGCCCGATTATTCAATATCCATGCAATCGAAAGGATGGCCGCACTCGTATTATGCTCCATTGCCAATTCGTCCAGTGCGTTCAGTATCCGGAATCCCCGATCATTCAAATATTTTTTTATTCCGGGCCCACGGGCACTCTTGATCAGGTCTGCCTCCGACCGGTATTTGCCGGTCAAAAATCCGCCTGCCAGCGGATAATAACAGATCACTCCTATCTTTTCCTTCAGGCAAAGGGTTTCATAATCTGACTCAAACTTACGGTTATACAGGTTGTATGCTGGCTGGACGGTCTCATATCGCGCATATGCATACCTGTTACTAATCCGGAGGGATTCTGAAAGTCGGTCAGGAGAATAATTGGATGCGCCGGTAGCCCTGATCTTCCCTTCCCGGATCAGGACAGTAAATGCATCCATGGTTTCTTCAAGAGGCGTATGAGGATCGTCTTCATGTGATTGGTAGAGGTCGATATAATCGGTTTGCAACCTGCGTAGGGATTCGTCTACGGCCTGCAGGATATATTTTTTGGAGAGCCCTTTTTTTTCTGGCGACATGGGTTTGCCCACTTTGGTTGCAATAATGACTTTCTGCCGGTTCCCCTGTTGCTTCATCCAATGTCCGATGATCGTTTCAGATTCGCCGCCATGATTTCCGGGCCCCCAGGTGGAGTAGACATCCGCGGTATCGATGAGTTCAAATCCATGTGCCAAATATGCATCCAGGATCCGGAAGGATTGATCCCTGTTGATTGTCCAGCCAAATACATTTCCTCCAAGTGCGAATGGAGAAACTTCAATGCCCGATTTTCCAAGCATTCTCTTTTTCAAATTGGATATTTTAACTGCAATTTAATGCGCATGAATGAAGAATGAACAGGCAGGATTTCCTGCCTAGCTGAAATGGAGTATTTTTGAAACATGCTTTTATTTGCACTTGCGATTGCACCCGGTATCGCAATCAGTCTCTTTATTTATTCAAGAGACAGATATGAGCGGGAACCGAAGCGATTGCTGATTCTTTCTTTTGTGCTGGGCATGCTGAGCACCATTCCACCGCTTGCGGTACAATTGCTGGCGGGAGATATCAGCTCGGAATCCAGTTTTCATTCTCTCCTTAGCTATGCATTCTATTCCTACTTTATAATAGCATTTACAGAAGAGGGAAGCAAATTCCTGGTTCTCCGGATATTTGCCTATCCCAAAAAAGCGTTCAATGAACCTTTTGATGGCATCGTTTACGCGGTGATGATAGGCATGGGATTTGCGACCGTTGAAAACATTGAATATGTTGAGCGTTTTGGCTTCCAGACGGGCATCGTGCGGTTCTTTCTTTCAGTTCCAGCCCACGCTTCCTTTGCCGTGCTTACTGGCTACTATGCCGGCCTGGCAAAAGCCAATCCTGAAAGATCATCGTCTTTGCTGTGGAAAGGACTGATCATCGCGGTGCTTTTCCATGGTAGTTTTGATTTTTTTGTTTTCCTGCAGAAGAACCAGAAAATTACCGCCTATGTTTCTGAAGGGTTACTTTCCTTTGGTGCATTCGCCACATTTTATGTTGCGATGCGGCTTGCGCTAAAGACCATACGCATGCATGATGGAAAGCAGGGGGGATCCAATCAGAAAATGGATGAAGAAGATCACCCGGAATGATATACTGCGAATATTTTCAAATGCTTATTAACCTGGCAGTTCATGACAAATTCACAGACGCTCACTTTGAGAAGGGCTGGTTCAAATGAGATTCCCCAAGTTATTTCACTGGCGAATCAGATCTGGCCAATCACGTACAGGGATATACTCACTCCTGATCAGATCCTATATATGATGAATCTGATGTACAGTCCTGAAGCGTTGCGACGTCAAATGAATGAAGAAACGCAACAATATTATATACTTGAAGAAAACGGATCGACGCTTGGCTTTGCCTCATATTCTCTCCTGGCAGGAACCCGCAACTACAAGTTGCATAAGATTTATGTTTTGCCTGGTAAACAGGGGAAGGGCCTGGGAAAATTTCTTTTAGAATCTATTATAAAAAGAATCCGCCAGGAAGGCGGCGCTACCCTTCTGCTGAATGTAAACCGGTACAACAAGGCGAGACAATTTTATGAGAAATTGGGTTTCCATGTAATCCGGGAAGAAGATATTGATATCGGGAATAATTATTTCATGAATGATTTCGTCATGAAAAAAGAATTGTGAACTTGCCAACATCATTGATTGATGTCCAGAAGCACATAACCTGAACCCGGGCTGGACTGTCCTGTCACCTGGAATCCGGCACCCCGCTCGATCCAGGCAAAACTACCATTGATCATTGAAACAGGATTTGTCGCATTACCAACAAGGAGTGACCCGGAACCTGTGACACAGATCAGGAGTTGAGGAGTCTTCGAAGGCGTCTTATGAACCAGCTGGCCAGGATCCGCATACAAAGTATAAGCATTCACCCTGTGCTGCTGCCAGGCGGGTAAAATGTCAGGTTCTCTGAATACTTCTGCAGCACTGGTCGCCGCATTGCCCAGCAACTCGATGTCCATCACATGAAATAAGCTGGTATCATTATTAATTACCCTATGGAACACAGGATTCTCTTCAAATGCAACGTAAGTGATCGAGCCTGGCACGGTATGTCCGAACACAGGCTGTTCCCCGTACACTTCGGTACTCAACCTCGTGTTTGTAAAAACAACAATGACGGATGGTGTTGAATGTTTGTGGTAAAGCGTCGTATCAGAGGGCCTGATATACACGTCGAGAATCCTGAGATAGGCGTTTTCGAAGGCATTTTTGTGTCTAGGTTCTTCCCTTACCTGAATTTCCTTTTGCGCATGAGCATGCAACACGCTGCAGAGAATAAGCAATATGATCAATCCATTCCTTATGTGCATTAAATTCTGTTTTATCCAGCTACAGGGAAATCAATATTTTCTTCGGGTTGGCCCATGGCTGCCCTTTTCATCTTCTTTGTGATTTCATGTCCAAGCCATTTCTCAATACGGTATTCTGCAAAGTAGATAACTGGCGTCAGGACAATGGCCATCGTAAACTTATACGTGTAATTGACCAGACATATTGCGAGGACCTGCTGCCAGCTCCAGTTATTTCCAAGGCGAAAGGCAATATAGAGCACAATAAAGCTATCCACAAGTTGCGAAACCAGGGTCGACCCGGTGGCCCTTAGCCATACCCATTTTTCTCCAGTAGCCGCTTTTATCCTGTGAAAAATGGTAACATCGACGATCTGGCTGACTAGAAAAGCAGTCAGGCTTCCCATGATGATCCACATCCCCTGGCCAAAGATCCCATTGTAAGCATCTTGCATATTGGGAATTCCACTATCTGATTTGGTGCCAATCCAAAAATCAGCAGGAGGAATATGGATCGAAGTATAAAACATGACAAACGCATAACAGATCAGGGCTACAGCAATATAAGATATCTGGCGAACTGCTTTCGGACCATAATATTCATTCACGATATCTGTTACGATGAATTCAATAGGCCAGAGCAGCACACCGCAGGTGAGGTTAAAAGACAGGCCTTTCTGTCCGAATAAAGTGAAAGAGGAAGGCTGGAGGCCAAATATTTTTTCAAGCGAAAATATTTTGCCACCAATACATTCTGCTATCAGCGCGTTGGCGACAAAAAAAGCAGTGAAGAAAATAAAAAGCCTGGTAGGTTTATCCTTTAAAATGCGCTGAATCATTTCAACAAAAGAATTAGTTCTGGTATCAGAAATAGAAAATTGGCAATCATCAGCCAGGTGGGAATAAAATTCCGTATAGGCTTTTTCAATAACAAATTTATGGCATAACAAATATTAACAATCTGGTTGATGATAAAAGAAAAGACAAACCCAATCACGATGATCAGAGAAATGAGATCTCCCTCCGGTGGATGATCCATCCACAAAATAGCAAGGGCAGCAAGAAAACAAATATTGCAGATAAAAGCTACCCTCGAAAAAAATCTAAGTGCAGGCATAGGAAGGTTTAAAGTTGAACGCTAAACGCCGAACGCTGAACGCTGAATGCTTAACGCTGAACGCTTAACGCTTAATGCAGAACGCCTAACGCAGAACGCTTAAAGCTAAAGAGGAAAGGCTTTTTTTTGATCACAATAGAAATACAACCATAACTTTTCATATTAATTAATAGAAATAATTAAATAATTAGCGTTAAGCGTTCCGCGTTCAGCGTTAAGCATTCTGCCTTTTTCATCAAAAATCAGCCATTTTGCCTAAAAAGCCATTATTTTGCCGGATTAATTATTCTCAAGAAATATGAACGATGCATTCCTGAAAAAATCCATTCCCCATGTCCTGGCCATTGTTATTTTTCTTATTGTGGCGATGGTCTATTGCAAACCAGTACTTGAAGGGAAAGCATTATCCCAATCCGATGTGATCGGACATACCGGAATGGCCAGACAATCGGAACAATACAAAGAAAAATACAATCACTATCCCTTGTGGACTGAAAGTATATTCAGCGGTATGCCAGCGTATACAGTAGCGATGAAAACCAATGGAACATTCTTAAATTATTTAGTCCCTTTTATATTCTGGGGCAAAGGGTTTAACCCAATCGTACTATTCTTTCTGGCATCGCTTGGATTTTATATTTTGACCCAGGTTCTTAGGATTAGCCCCTGGATTGGTGTACTCTCTTCGATTGCGTATGCTTATTCTACTTTTGATGCCATAATCATTGCAGTGGGTCACAACACGCAGATGGCAGCCATTGCGTTCATGCCTGCTGTTATAGGTGGCTTTCTTCTTTTAACACAAAAGAAGTGGTGGGCCGGATCTGCACTTCTTTGTATATCTCTGGGATTGCAGGCAACCGTTACACAACACGTGCAAATCATATATTACACCCTTATCATACTCGGATTTATCGGATTAGTGTTTGTCCTCAAAAGTTGGAAAGAGAAATCAATTCGTGAGGTTTTCCCTGTTGCAGCTTGTGCTGCAATTGCCAGCGTCATTGGCATTTGTACTAATGCAGTATCTTTTCTCCCCTTGCAGGAATATGCAAAAGAAACGATGCGGGGAGGAAAATCAGAATTGTCGGGCGATAAAGCCAATAAGACGAAGGGAGGATTGGATAAAGACTATGCATTCAATTGGAGTTATGGCATTGGTGAAACCATTACCCTGATCATACCCGGAGCATATGGAGGAGGTACTGCAGGTCATGAACAAAATGAAAATTCAAAATTTGCGGAGAAATTGCAGGAGATCGGATATCCTGAGCAAAGCGCCGTTCAGGCCGCCAATGTTTATAGTTATTGGGGAGACCAGGATGCGAGTGGAAATATTATGACATCAGGGCCAGTTTACCTCGGCGCAGTCATCTGCTTTCTTTTCATTTTCGGATTGGTTTACGTGAAAAGCTGGCATAAGACATGGATCATTGCAGTGACGGCATTTGCTATCGTCCTCGCCTGGGGCAGACATTTTTCCGCAGTGAATTATTTCCTTTTCGATTATATGCCTTTTTACAATAAGTTCCGCGCTCCGACCATGGCACTGGTCATCCCCCAACTCACATTTCCATTGCTGGCGGCACTGGGTATCGATCAGTTGCTTAAAACAAAAGATCCAAAAGAATATATATGGAAGAAATTCCTGACGGCGGCTTACTGGACGGGCGGGTTGCTGGTGCTTGGTTTGCTTTTTTATTTCATGCAGGATTTTAAGAGTCCGCACGACAACGGTATCCGGGAAAGCATTTCTTCAGGTGCAATACAGCAATTGTCGGGAGGCAAACAGCCAACTCCTGAAATCAGACAGCGCGCCAACGAATTAGCAAATGGAGTCATAAAGTCTCTTCAGACCGACCGTCAATCGCTGATGGGCGGAGACCTGCTCAGGTCTATATTTTTGATTGCAATGGCAGCAAGTGTTTTAGGGCTTTATATAAAGGGCAAGCTGAACCCAACTGTCTTGTTAGCTGCACTCATTATACTAAGTTCTTATGATTTGCTTTCTGAAGGGAGAAAATATCTCAATGAAGATAATTTTGTAGAAGCCCTGGATGTGGATACATTTTATGCTGCTTCACCGGCGGACCAGAAAATCTTATCGGATCCGGACCAGAATTTTCGTGTTTTTGACCTCACTGATCAAAGCGGACCATTCAATAGTGCGAGGGCGTCCTATTTTCACAATTCTATTGGCGGTTACCATCCAGCGAAGCTTGGACTTTACCAGGACCTTATAGAAAGGCAGATCAGCAAACAAAACATGAATGTCCTGAACATGCTGAATACACGCTATTTCATCCAGACCAATCCAGGCAACAATCAGCCTCAGGCTTCGATGAATCCGGGAGCATTTGGACCCTGCTGGCTCGTCAAGGCGGTGCATTGGGTCAGCACTGCGGATGATGAAATGAAAGCCCTTGACAGTATGAATCTTCGGGACACTGCCATCGTTCAAAAGAGTTTTGAACACGTTATTAGGTTCCAGCCTGTTCCTGATACTTCGGCAATCATCAGGCTGACTGAAAATCTCAATGATATTATTCGTTATCAGTTTTCTTCCAAAACAAACCAGTTTGCAGTTTTCAGTGAGGTATATTATAATCGGGGATGGAACGCCTATCTGGATGGACAAAAAACAGACTATTGCAAAGTGGATTACGTCTTGCGTGGAATGCCCGTTCCTGCTGGTGAACACAAAATCGAATTCCGATTTGAACCAAAGACATACTATACGGGAGAAAAAATAAGTCTGGCCGCGTCCACGCTAGGCCTGCTATTGCTGTTGGGAGCTATCTGGCAATGGTTTGTTGCGTTCAGAAAAAATAAGGCTACGCTGGGGGGTCAGTCAAAAGATTGACCCGGCATATGGACTATCTTACACCATGGCAAATGTTTTAAGCATTGTTTCCTATCCTTTTTTGCCGGCCAGGGTTGGCGGTCAAAAAGGAGTCGCTCTATTCAACAAATATTTTTCCAGATTCCATCACCTTATTTGTGTTACAACCCGGCGAAATGATCCGCGCGCAGCCGAGGGATATGAAGTGCTGAATATACTATCGGACTCACGTAAACGCTATATCAATCTTTTTTATTTTTTCAGGATCAGGTCGCTTATCAAGGCGAATCAGGCTACCCACCTGATCCTGGAACATCCATATTATGGCTGGCTTGGGATCCTGCTGAAATGGTTTGCTGGCGTTCGCCTGATCGTTCATTCGCACAACATGGAAGGAAATAGGTGGAAGACCCTTGGCAAATGGTGGTGGAGGATCCTTTGGACATATGAAAAGTATACTCATCGCTTCGCAGATTTTAGTTTTTTTATTCATGACGAAGACCTGCATTATGCCATAAAGCATTTCGGACTCGATCCTTCAAAATGTATCACCGTGACGTATGGAATCGAAAGAAACCAGATTCCTGACGAAGTGGAAATCCGGGTAGCTCGTTCCTTTTTAAGAAGCAAATTTTCCATCCGCCCTGATCAGACCATTATCCTTTTTAATGGGGCATTCAACTATTACCCGAACCTGGAGGCGCTGGACCGGATCATATATACGATCAACCCCCTTCTCCAAAGGGTATCAGACCTTGATTACCGGATTCTGATTTGCGGCAGGGATATCCCCGAAAAGTATTTCCGCCTCAATGACGGGCACATTACGATCGCGGGTTTTGTAAATGACATCGATGTTTTTTTTAAGGGTGCCGATGTTTTTATTAATCCAATTTCTGAAGGGGGAGGCATCAAGACCAAGCTCGTGGAGGCTTTGGGATTTAATTTAAATGCCGTGTCAACTCAATGGGGTGCCCTGGGAATTGATCCTGCCATCTGCAACGGCAAGCTGCTTCTATCGAAGAATCAGGATTGGGAAGGATTTGTGAAGCTTATCTCCCGGGCAGCCTCCATCCGCCGTGACATACCCCCATCCTATTATGACCATTTTTACTGGGGATATTCGACACAGAAAGCGGCTGCTTTTATTGAAGAGTTGAAGGTTTGATGGGTTGCTCAGGTAGAGTCGAAGGCTCGAAGAGTCATAGCAACGGATTTCAATCCGTTGCGGCATTGAATGGCGATGTTAAAGGTTGAAGAGTTGAAAGGTTGCTCAGGTAGAGCCGAAGGCTCGAACCAAATCATAGCAACGGAATTCAATCCGTTGCGGCATTAATGACGATGTTAAATGGTTGAAGGGCTGAGAGGTTGAAGACCTGAATATTAGCAAGGCTAAACAGCTTTTAATCAAAAAAAAAGCCCCGGTCAGGGGCTGTCGAAAGATATCGTTTTTACCATTTGTCAACTTCTTCGGTAGTTCCCGGGGTTTCTGCCGCGGCATCCGGAACTTTCACTTCTTCTACCGGAGCCGAATCTACGATAGCAGCGGGTGCAACGCCATTTTCTGAACCATGGTTTTCCTGATCAGCAGGTTGGTCATGGTTATAAGCATCAAAATCAAAATCAGGCATTAATTCAGTTTTGACATAATCAACAGCTTCTGTCAGTGCCTTAAGAAATTTGTTGAAGTCTTCTTTGTATAAAAATATCTTGTGCCTGTCATAACCGTCTTCATTGAATTTTTTACGGCTTTCGGTGATTGTAAGGTAATAATCATTGCTACGGGTTGCCCTGACATCAAAAAAATAAGTCCTGCGCTTTCCGGCCCTGATTCGCTTACTGTACACGCTTTCCATCCTTTTGTCATTATTCTCGTACGCCACAATGGTATTTTTATGTTAGTTAATAGGGGTAAAAAAAGTAGGCACAAATATAGTATTGTTTTCGAATTACCAAAATTTGCGGAAGAATTTATTGTCAATCCTGGCGCTTTTGACCAGGATCATGATCAGGATTAACTTTCAGCCTCTTCTTTCTGTAGTTGCTGCTGCTCATAGAGGTAAGTATAATAACCATTTAAGGCAAGCAATTCCTGGTGGTTTCCGGTTTCAACGATGGTGCCTTCATCAAGCACGACTATGCGATCAAATTCAAAAAGGGAGAATATCCTATGGGTGATGATAATAGCCGTTTTATCGTCTAGCCATTGGGTTAGGTTGTTGAGGATTTCTTTTTCCGTTCGGGTATCTACTGCGCTCAGGCAATCGTCAAATACCACCAGCTCATGGTCCTTGATGAGTCCGCGGGCAATCGAAATTCGTTGTTTCTGTCCCCCGCTGAGTGTTACTCCACGTTCCCCAATGGTTGTTTCATATTGTTCTGGGAATCCATTGATCTCCTTGTCCACGCAGGCCATTTGGGCCGCCCTGACTACCCTATCTATATCACTGCTATCCATTCCGAATTGGATATTGTTGGCTACGGTATCGCTGAAAAGAAAAACATCCTGGGGCACGAAGCTGACCTGATTCCGGAGTTCTCTGATGTCCATATCCCGAAGATCTATACCATCGATGGTAATCCTTCCTTTTACCGGGTCGTATAGCCGAAGCAGCAATTGGGCAATGGTGGTTTTTCCACTTCCTGTTCTGCCGATGATGACTACTTTCTCCCCTTTTCTAATTTGCAGATTAAAATTTCTGAGCGCACGGATCCCCGTATTGGCATAAGTGAAGTCCACGTTTTCGAAATGGATATTCCCTTCGATTTTCTTCTTGACCGGAGCTGCGGGATTCTGAATCCTGGTCCTGGTTTCAAGGAATTCATTCAGCCTTTTTTGCGAGGCTGATGCCCTTTGGATCATGCTGGCAACCCATCCAATCGCGCTGACAGGGAAAGTGAGCATGGTAATATAGATCACGAATTCAGTAATGGTACCGAGATCTGTACCCCTTCCGCCGTGGATGACATAAAGTCCGCCAATCATGATTGTCAACAGGGTACTTAGGCCAATGATCAATCCCATGGAGGGAAAAAAGATAGATTCCACCTTTGCCAGATTAATTGCGCTTTTCCGGTATACTTCACTGTTATTCCTGAAAAAACGGAGCATGGCATTTTCCTGCACGTAGGATTTGATCACTCGGATGCCGCTATATGATTCCTGGGCATTGGTGGTCAGGTTGCTGAGCATGGCCTGGATACGCTCACTTTGTGTGTGAATGATGTTATTTGCATAGTAAATGGTGAATGCAAGAATTGGCAAAGGAGCGAGTACATAAAGTGTCAGCAGTGGATCCTTTCGAATCATGAAGTAAAGACTGAATCCAATCGTGGCAAGAAGGTTGATCAGGTACATAACGGCCGGCCCCGTGTACATTCTAACCCGGCTTACGTCTTCGCTCATTCGGCTCATGAGATCGCCGGTACTATGTGTCTTGTAAAAATTAGCATCCAGGGTCTCATAATGCCTATAGATCTCATTCTTTTGGTCAAATTCAATATGCCGACTCATCACAATAATCGTCTGCCGCATCAGGAACATAAAAAATCCGCCGATCAGCGCCAGCACAAGCAATGTAACTCCACAAATCGCCACTTTGTTGCCATAGGACTGACCTGTACTGTCCATTTTACGGATAAATTTTCTGACTAGGATATCGTAATTGGCAGTGTCCTTTTTTAGCTCACTATGGTGTATGGGAATAGCAGGAGTAACGCCCTGCTTATTTTTCCTTGCCGTGGTGGAATCTTGCAATTCATTTTCCACTGTATTCACCACATATCCGGTGACCTGTGGAGTAAGAATCCTGAAATAGTTGGAAAGAATAATAAAGATGACACCCAGGATAAATCGGTAGCGGTACTTCCAAAAATATTTATTGACTGCCTTTAAATACTTCAAGCCGAAGATTTTGACAAAGTTAAGAAGTCTGAATTAAAGATTCCGGAACTCCTGTTGCGATCAATATGCGGAGAACTCATTCGCGAGAAAACGAGTGGATTTGCTCTAAGAAAATCACGGGGCGTTAAGGATTTACGCATTTATGCCACCATTGGCCAATTGAAACTGAACTGCAAAGGAATTTTCCGGGCTTCAATTCCTGAAGCTCTGGTGGCTTCAATAATTTCCAACACATGCAATTCATGTTCTACTGCAATCCTTGGTTCAATACCTGCTAACCTGTGGTCAGACCCATTTGGTCAGACCATTTTGGTCAGACGGTTCTTGTCTGACCAAAAGGATAATATATCGAAAAATATTTTAATTAAATAATTTATTTTTCCCTGATAAAAGTTGTCGCCTCACCCCTGCGATGACTCATCGGGGTGATATTCCCTTTGGCTGGCTAGGCATCAGGATTGGATTTTTTGGTACTTGGGTGAGACGATATTATAATTTGCCTTTCGTTATTGATAGCCCATTGCCTGCAAATTAAAAAGTTCTGCGTAGCGCCCTTTTTTATTCAATAATTCTTCGTGACTGCCTTCTTCCAACAATTCTCCCTGATCTAAAACCAATATGCGATCTGCCATTCGAACTGTTGAGAAACGGTGAGAGATGAGCACTGCAGTTTTGCCTTTTGTCAATTCAGAAAATCGTTGGAATACTTCGTATTCTGCTCTGGCGTCCAATGAGGAAGTAGGTTCGTCCAATACCAATAATTGCGCATCTTTCATATAGGCTCTTGCGAGGGCAATCTTTTGCCATTCACCACCCGAAAGTTCCATGCCCTGGTTAAATCGTTTACCTAATGCCTGATCATACTTGCCCGGCAGCTTTTGAACTAGGATATCTGCAAGGCTTTGTCTGGCTGAGTTTATAATCAGTTCTCTGTTTTCCTTTTCCCGGATATTACCCACTGAAATATTTTGCGAGACGGTCATCTGGTAGCGCAAATAATCCTGAAATATAACTCCAACCTGTCTGTGTAATTCAGCCAGGTCATACTCACGCAAATCATAACCGTCCAATAAAATTCGTCCTTCAGTTGGGTCGTAAAGGCGTGCTAACAATTTTACAAGGGTAGTTTTTCCTGCGCCATTTTCTCCCACCAGGGCCAGCTTTTCGCCAGGCCGAAGTGTAAAAGTTAAATGACGATTCGCCCATCGTTCAGAGTTTGTGTATCTAAATCCAACGTTTTCAAAAGTAAACCCCTGTTGAATTATTTTTGGGAAAGGCCTGGCATTAGAGGCCAATTTTATTTTAGGCTGTATGTCAAAGAAGTCAAAGAAGTCTTTTAGATAAATAGCCCCCTGGGATACTGCCGTAAACCGGGATAGAATGCCCTCCAATAAACTTTTTAACTGTCTGAATGAACCGGCAAGAAACGTCAAGTCGCCAATAGAGAGGTGTCCGGCAATGGTTTTTGAAATAATGAATACATAAGCTCCATAATAGCCTAAACTACCGAGCAAGGAGAATGCTGTTCCCCACAGAGATCTTTTTATGGCCAGTTGCTTATTGTCTTTGTAAAATTTGCCGGAGAGTAGACGAAAGCGGTCAATTAGGAAACCGGAGAGATTAAATATTTTTACTTCTTTGGCAGTTTCATCGCTGGCTCCGACATAACGTATATAATCCAACTCTCTTCGTTCTGGCGTTTGCCTGCGGCTAAGTGAGTAATTTTTGTCATTAAAATGAGATTCCCCGATAAAAGCTGGCAAGACTGCAATAAATAACAAAAGAATTAACCATGGATTGAAGACGATAAGCCCGGCCGCCAGAAAACCCATGGTAATCATATCCTGAATCTGGCTAAGTACCTGAGAAAGTAAAATAGTACGGCCTAACGTTTGTTGCCTTGCTCTTTCGAGTTTATCATAAAAGGCTGAATCTTCAAATTGATCAAGGTCTAAGATGGCAGCATGTTGCATTATTTGAATGGACGTATGGTTTGAGAACAGGTCTCCAAGCAAGCTATCCACCAAAGTAGTAGCACGACTTAAACCGTCAGAAAGAATAACCAATCCAAATTCAGCAATAACCAATTTCCATAAATAATTGTGAGATGCCTGAGTTGAATTTTTACTAATCTCCACAATCTGATCAATAATCAATTTTGCCAAATACAAGATACCCACAGGTATAGCTGAACGAGTAATTCTCAACAAGGCATTGGCAATGGTAAGCGAATGGCTGGCTTGCCATACCAACTTAAAAAACCTTGGAAGATTATTTAAAGCTGAAAATCTTTCTTTTAATGTGACTTCTGCCATTTACTCTGTTTTATCTCTAATTACTATCATTCAGGTCAGCAGGACCAGAAAAGGATTGATACCTTGGTTCAGTTTATAGGTGGGATGACAATTATGGATAATTTATGAAATCGGCAAGCTAATCACAAACTCCGCGAATTCGCCTTCCTTTGTATTTACGTTTAGCTCGCCGCCATGGACCTTGCAAATGATGTCATAGCTAAGCGACAATCCTAATCCTGTGCCTTGGCCGGTCGGTTTTGTAGTAAAAAATGGCTGATATATTTTATCCAGATTTTTTTTAGGGATACCTATACCGTTGTCCATTACCCTGATCTCAACAACATGGTCATGCTTCTTTGTACTTACTCTAATGACAGGCTCAAATTCAGGGCCGGAGGTCAAGTTTGCACTGCTCTGAAGCTGCTGCTTTTCAGCAACTGAATATAATGCGTTATTGTATAGATTCAGCATTACCCTCCCGATATCCTGGGGAATGATATTTATTTTTCCAATTTTTGGATCAAATTCTGTTTGGATTGAAGCTTTAAATGATTTGTCTTTTCCACGAAATCCATGATAACTCAACTTTAAATATTCATCAGCGAGCAAATTAATATCCGTGAGTTCCTTTTGGCCCTTGCTGGCTCTTGAATGTTGAAGCATTCCTTTTACAATTGCGTCCGCACGTTTGCCATGTGAATTTATTTTTAATTCATTTTCTTCGATACTTCTAGAAATCGAAATAGCCTCTTCTCTGCTACCGTATTCCAATTCATTCCGCATTTCGATAATCAATTCAACATTTACTTCGGAGAAGTTATTTACAAAATTCAAAGGATTTTGAATTTCATGGGCAATGCCAGCGGTGAGTTCTCCAAGGGATGCCATTTTTTCTGACTGGATCAATTGCTGTTGTGTCGTTTTGAGATTACTCAGGGTCATCTCTATTTCCAGCTTTTGAATTTTGAGCAGGCCATTTGCTCTCTGTTTCTGCCTGTTGTTGCGATAAAGAAAAAATGCAACAATCAAAAACACCCCGGCGGCAGTAAACAATCCATACATTCTCACCTGGTTCCTGTACTTTTCTTTGGTAGCTTCTATTTCCTTCTGGCGCTGCCCCTCATTAAAACTCAGCAATTGTACCTGACGCATTTTTCTCTGGCTGAATACACTGTCCTTTAAGGTCATCATGACTTTCATGTATTTGATGGTACTATCGGAGTTATGTAGTGATTCATATACCTGCATAAGAATCGTACTGGCATTTTGGGCATAGTCGTAATATTTATTCTTTAGACATAATTGAAGCGAAGCACGCGCAAAATAAATTGAAGAATCGGGATTACCTGTTTTGTAGAAGAGCTTCGCGAGATCATTATAATTCCTCGCTATCATATAGATCTTATTATATTTCTCACTTTCCCGGATGCCCATATGATAATATTGTCCGGCGAGTTTGTCATTTCCACGAGCCGCCTGAACATTGCCCAGAACAGGCAAAGCTAAGGACGCCTCGCCCTTAAACTTTGGTGATTGTAAGCTAAAGTCATAAGCTTTTTGCGCAAACCAGAGAGCAGAATCCAACTTGTTCAATTTCAGATAAGCGGCTCCTAGATGGATATAGGCACTATTAATATCAGCCATCGGTTCTCCGGATTCTTCTTGGGATTTGATAGCTAATATATTCTCTGCGATGCAGCTGGTAAAATCTCCGGTTTCTCTTTTAACTAATCCAATGTTTCCATAGGCAAGTGCCATGGCTGATTTCTTGTGACTTTGTAATTGTTCGGCAAATCTAAGTAAGTGGTATGCAGAATCGAGCGCTATGTCGTATTCGCTCTCTGTATTGATGGCAAAGAATGTGCTATATTTTGCCAGAAAAACACCATAAGGAAAGTTTGCTTTTTGAGCGAGGTCAATGGTCTTTCGGGCATAGTAAAGTGCACTATCAGGACGAATCAAACAATAATAGTAGGCTATATCACTCAGTACGAGAACTCTACTGGTGTCGTCTTTGGCCTTGTTTAGATTTAACTGCAGGCTGTCAAAATAGGGCTGCGCAAATGAAAGTGAGACTGCCAATGTAAATAAGAACCCCAATGACAGCATTTTAAACATGAGCAAATTTAATGAATCCCTCGCACAGGCACTTGAATTATGAATTCAGCGCCTTCTCGGTCATTCTTTTTTATTTAACCTATTCATCAGGTTTTTCCGGAAGAATTTGAATCCTGATTTTTTTGAGTTAGAGTTAACAATCGGTCGATTTAAACAATAATAAATATTTTGACTGTGTACACTTAGAAACTATTTTTGCCGCGGAGAGATGGCAGAGCGGTCGATTGCGGCGGTCTTGAAAACCGTTGAAGGTCAAACTTCCGGGGGTTCGAATCCCTCTCTCTCCGCTAAATGAAAGTTGTGGCCGAAAGGCCATTTTTCTTTTTATTATTAAAATATCCTGGAAAGAATATATGAAAACCCCTTTTTCAAAGCTCATCAGTTTCTGGAATGAAGACAGGAGCCTTACAACAATGCTGCTGCTTCTCTTGATATTCATCTTTGGCTTAGTTCCCATCCTAAGTCTGGGCAAAGGCGGCCAAATTTTTATTAGGATCATTTATTCGATCATTTTGCTTGCCGGAATTGCATCCGTTGCAAAGCAAAACAAATACCTGATACCCGTCACCATTTTTGCATTTATAAGTTTGTTTGTAAGCTGGTACAGTGATATAGACTCTTCCACTACAGCCTTGATTGCTGATGATTTTAGCGCAATTGTATTCAACTTAATTCTTGCAGTAGTTATTTTGATTAAAACATTCAAGCCGGGAGAAATTACTTTTCATAGGATAGAAGGCTCTATTATCGCCTATTTATTAGTGGGACTCATATTCGCATTCATATTTCATGTAATCACACTGTTTGCGGGGCCATCGACATTTAATAATATCCAGGGCGCTGACTTAAAAGAGTTTCTATATTATAGTTTTGTTTCTCTAACTACGATGGGCTATGGTGATGTCACGCCTGTTCATCCTCTTGCACGTTCTCTGGCAACTCTTGAAGGGTTGATTGGCCAATTGTATCCTGCCATATTAATTGCGCGACTTGTGTCAATGGAATTTGCTTCAAGGAGTAAGAATAGAGGATAGAATCAAGTCTCATTTTTTCCTACAGCCTATATCCAACGATCAAAGACTCTAAAGTGTTGTCTGATCGTACTTCATTTCAAATAGGTAACGAATGAAATCTATGCACATAGATTCACTACCCTCCGGCAATCAAAAATATCGAATCAACGCAATTTTGTTGTATTTTTTTAGGGCGCCATTTTCTACAAATTCAACATCACCTCCGTTTTCTAATATTCTTTCAATAATGTCATCCACGGCATCTTTTATATAGAAAGGATTTTCCAGGTTCATGTCTTGCTTGTAAATAGTTTCAGGGTTTCCGCCAAGATGTGCAGGGTACATAAAATCCTTTTCCACAATCAGGAGTCGCCCGTTTTTGTGCGAAGTGTAGGCCCAAACTTCATCAATGCCAATCGACAGTTTCTTTTCGTTCATGGCTGCTTCCATTTGCTGCAATACAGCCTGCTCTCTGATTTTTTTCCATTCCGTTGTGTAGGGTTTCATGACAAGTCTTAGTTCGGCCTCAGAAGCTTCTTCATAATTGCCATGGATATACTGAATTATGCTCTTTTCGTTCCTGGTCATTTTCCCGAAATGTCCAATGACTTTTTCTGCACCCATTACAAAAACAGGTAAGGGATATGCCTTAAGAACCAGAGTGAGTCCTTCGTCCATATGATGCAGGAAATTATCCGTGACGATCTCTTTATGCTCGTTTTGATCTGAATAATTTGAGACCTGGGAAGGCATGTCCCGTTCATAAGCTTCAATATTGTCCGGGATATTTGATTTAATAAGAATAAAACTGGAACAGTTGCCCAGATACATTTTTGATGACTTTCCGCTTAGCAGGAGGACCAGGTATTTTATGTTTTGTTTTTTGCTATAGATCAGGTCTCGGATTTCGAAAGATTCATCTATGACATATTTTTCTTCCACGGGAATATCCAGGTAGAATACTTTTTCATTTAAAGGGGATGCGAAAATCGCAATGCTTTGCTTATGTGTATTGTAATTAAGTTGACGAATTATCCTGCGCAACCTATCAATCACGGGGAGCGACTTTTCGGGAGGATAATCATCATTCAATTCTCTTTCTACCTTTTGCAGAATTGACTTTAGCCGCAGCGCGACTTCGGCTTTTAGTGACATCTTTGGCTCAAAAGGCAGAATGATTGAGACGCAAGGCATGCAGCTGGTGCCGATGAGCTCCTGTTCTTCATTTGAGAGGATGTTGTTCATAACAATAGAATTTATGGATCGAAGATATTATGTATGGCGAGCCAAATGATTGATCCCCATCACTCCCCGGGATGATTGTCCTCAATTAGATATCCGTCAACGATGGGCAATGAACAAAGGCGACTTGATTTCGTTAATCAGCAGATCTGCCATGCTGGTATGAAACCACATGGACATGTTACTTCTATGATATGCGCCCGTCACAATCAGCATGCCGGGGTCTTCAGCGGAAAGGGATGCGATCAGCTCTTTCTCCTTCCCTTTCACCAGTCTGTACTCGACTTTTGGGAAGTGCTTTTTTATCCATTCCTTCATGAGCTTATTGTCTGGCAGGCGTAAGGCAGAGCTACTCTCATGGGCATGGAAGAGGGTTGTTTGCAAACTGGTCATTTCCGGCAGGATATAACCAAGCATTTTGATCGCAAATACAGATGAGGGCTCACCGTCGTACAGAAGCGCGAGCTTTTCGATCTCTCTGAACTTTTTGGGGACGACCATCACAGGACATTGCGCATCGTGCAAAATCCTCTTGATAAATCCACCGGGTATGCCCGCTTCCAGATAGGAAAAAGTTTCATTGGCATCAATGATCAAAAGATCCGCAAACACCGATTCATGTAATAATTCGTTGGCCGCCTCATGTTTATCCTGGTGAACAGTAAAATTCAGTTTTGAGGCATGGCATGCTTTTTCAAACCTCTTTACAGAATCTTTCATTGATGCTGCATCAGATTTGTCTATTTCATCACTGAGCGCGACGCCTGCTGCAGATTGTTCAACCATCAACTCATATATCGCATAACTCAGCTTCGTACTTTCAGAAAGAAATACACCCACAATATGAGCGTTGAATTGTTTTGCCAGGTATATGGAGTATTCAAGGGTGCTGTCTGAAAACCGGAGGCCGTCGAATGCGGCGATTATCTTTTTCATATCTCTTGTTTTTGTTGCAGAAAGCAATTATAGTGCCATTAGGGATGAACTGAAATTTGCGATTCTGGATACTTATTCCTGGTAACTGAAAAGCCGGGCATCGCTGTATGCAAAGGATGTTTATCCAGCAAAACTTCTCCATCATAATTAATCCTGGCCTTAACAGAATTGGAAACAAGACAATACTTCTGGGCCTTTGCCATAGCCAGGACAGCCTTTTCCCTTAATGATTCATCAGCAATGTAAATGTTTGCTTTAACATTTACGGACGTGAATTCATACCTGCCTTCGACCAATTCAATTTCTCCATGGGCATGGCTCTCAAAATGTGCAAGCTCAAATCCCAATTTATCGGCAAAGAAAAGATAAGTTGTCATAAAACAGGAAGAAATGGAGCCGAGAAACAAATGTTCCGGACTCCATTCGTCTCCTGTTCCGCCAAATGTCTGCGGCAAGGCCACACGCATTGTGTCCTTTACGTCTTTAGCGGTTAAAATCCCCCTTTTCCTTCCAAGCCAATCCAGTCTGATTTCAAATTGAAATGTCTTATCCAATTTGCCTCTATTATCTCTGATGGTTGACATTTTGTACGTTTTGTTGTTATTTATATACAAATCTATTTTCAAAGCCCGCAAGTAACAATGACCTGCATCAGTCATTCTTATGATTCGAAAGATTGAGCCCTTAGATCCGATAGAACGGGAAATACAATTCATATGAGCATAGTCAATTCCCAAACAAACAGGCATCATGTCGCCTTGAAAAGCCTAACTGTAATTTCGAATCTGCAAGGGATTCACTATGGAATATCATTTTAGCAGAAAGCTGTCTCTCCCGTTCGAAAAAGCAGTGGAAAGAATGACCCAGGAATTGAAACTGGAAGGGTTCGGCATTGTGACCAGCTTGGATGTTAAAGAGATTTTCAGGAAGAAGATCAATGTTGAGTTCAGAAAATATATTATACTTGGTGCATGCAATCCACAGTTCGCATATGAAGGCCTACTTGAAGAAGATAAACTTGGCCTCTTTTTGCCATGCAATGTGGTAGTACAGGAGCATGAAAACGGAGAGGTGGAAATTTCAGTGGTGAACCCAGAGGAGATGATGCAAAAAACGGACGATCTGAACCTGAAAACCCTGGCTATTGAATTGAAAACCTCATTGGTGCATGCGCTTGAACATGTTTAAACAATTGCACCGATCTTTGGAATGCTTCTTATTTAGCCAACGCATTTTACAAAGTAGCTTTCCCAATTCATGATAAAGGAAGGATGGCCGGCGATAGAAGCATTTAACTATGTCAAACGCTTCAAAAGGAAAAGTTTCGGGTTATCTCCACGGTAACAAAGTAAGCCTGGTTATTGGAGGTAGGCCTTATTTTGAATTGCTCCTCCAACTCATTGGAGAAGCAAAGGAAAGCGTTCACCTTCAAGCCTATATTTTTGACGATGATGAAACGGGCCAAATGGTTGGCGATGCACTCATGCTGGCAGCTAAAAGAAATGTTCAGGTGCATCTACTCGTAGATGGGTATGCATCCCAGGGTATTTCACATTCATTTATTGAATCGTTGAAACAGGGCGGAGTTAATTTTCGTTTTTTTGACCCCATTTTCAAGAGCAAGTATTATTATTTTGGAAGAAGGCTCCACCACAAATTGGCAGTGGTTGATTCCAGGCACGCAATAGTGGGTGGGATCAATATCAGCAACAATTACAATGATTTGCCGGGAAAACCAGCCTGGTTTGATTTTGCTTTGTATCTAGAAGGTGAAACTGCCAGGGAGCTTTGCATTCTTTGTTGGAAAACCTGGTTTGGGTATCCCAAGCAAATGAATCTCACGCCTTGCGAAGAAAAGCAAATAAGAATTGATATCAATCCATCTGAAAGCAGCCAGGTGAGGATGCGCCGCAATGACTGGGTTAGAAGGAAATACGAAGTTTCCAGCAGTTATCTCGAAATATTCCGGCAGGCAACTGCTCAGGTTATTGTCATTTCAAGTTATTTTCTTCCCGGTAAGAGATTCAGAAAGAATATGGCCGCGGCTGTCAGACGTGGTGCCAAGGTTAAGCTCATTCTGGCGAGCCGGTCTGATGTCTGGATCGCTAAGCAGGCCGAGCGCCATATCTATCGTTGGCTATTAAAAAACCGCATTGAAATTTATGAATACCAGTCTGCAATACTTCATGGTAAGATGGCCATCTGCGACAGCAAATGGTTGACCATGGGCTCCTATAATCTGAATAATATTAGCGCTTTTGCCAGTATTGAACTGAACCTGGACGTTAAAGATGAAAAATTTGTGCAATCTGTAAGGAATACGGTTGAATCCATCATTGACCAGGATTGCATTCAGGTTTCAGAAGAAAACTTCAGGGCCAAGAGCCATTTTCTACAGCGTCTTTGGCAAGACATCTGTTATGAAACGATCAGGCTGCTTTTCTACCTTTTCACTTTCTATTTCAAGCAGAAAGAATAATTCCCGAAAGTGAAGCCACCAGACCATTATTTTGATTTGACCATTGTCATGATCCTTCCTAATATTTGTCATAGATCAGCACCCAGCGAAAAGATAATTTTGAACTGAGGAATTGTCCTTTTGGAAAATATGGGTCGCAAGAGGCTGATCTGAAACCTAAATTCCTGCTTAAAGAGTTGCCTGGCTGGTCCATCGACCATATACCTTAGCTATGCACGACTTATTTTATAAAATCAGTGAATCATATGGACGGCATTGTTATTTATAAAGGAAAGTATGGAGCAACCCGCCAATATGCGGATTCATTGGGATCAGCCCTGCACCTACCCGTTGTGATGGCGGAAGATGTGCAGGGCAATGATCTGAAGAAATTTGATTTTCTCATTTTAGGCAGCTCTGTTTACATTGGTAAGCTGCTTATCCGTGACTGGATGAAAGAGAATATAACGGCCATTCAATCCAAGAAAATTTTCATATTCATTGTTTGCGGAACCTCTCCTGATAATAAGCAAAAACTTGAGCCGATTTCCAGGGAGAATATTCCGGAAGAAATCAGGAACCGGAGCGAAGTCTTTTTTCTTCATGGCAGAATGAATAAAAAGAAGCTTTCCCTTTTGGACAAGATCCTGCTCAAAATGGGTTCAATGTTTGCAAAAGATCCTGCCGATAAAGAGAATATGCTCAAGGATTTTGATGCTGTCAGGACAGAGAATCTTTTTCCGCTGATCAATGCTGTAAGCGTGTACAAAGCGCGGAAGCCCAAAACGATCTTATACCATTCCTAGCAAAAAATAGCAGGCTGCCAATCAAGATTTGGCCGGACCCCTTTGTCGGGCCGGTACTTACAAAAAATTTAGAATAAAATTGCTATAGATGAGACTTATTAGTAGAAATATTCCCATTTGGGTCACCCTTGTCTTATGCCTCTCATCAATCTCATTTATTGCCTGGAACAGGACATTTAGAGCACCCAAAAAAATACAAGCTCTAACAGCCATGATTTCCACAAAGAGAAATTCAGTGAAGGATACTGTGATTCATAGAGAAGGCGATCGGGTCAACCTATACCTCAGTTTTGACGATGGGCCCACAGCAGGAAGCTGGACCCTGAACGATATTACTATGTCAGACAGCATTGATATCAATGTTTTTCTTATCGGCAAATTCGTATTTAAGACAGATAGCAATTGGCGACTTTTTCAACTTTACCAGCAAAACCCGTTCGTTGAAATCGGCAATCACAGTTATACCCACGCAAATAATCGTTATTATGAATATTACCAAAGACCAGACGAAGTGAAAAGAGATTTTTTGATGAATTATGATACGCTTAGACTCAGAAATAAGATCGCGAGGTTGCCGGGCAGGAATTGCTGGCAAATCAACGGCAGAAGCAGATCCGACCTTGAAGATGGTAAAGCCATCGCTGATACTCTTGCTGTCAATGGGTACAGAGTATTTGGCTGGGACATTGAATGGCGCTATAACGCCGCTGGCCGCTTAGTGGAGACCGCATCCGAGTTGTTTGATATTGTGGAAAACATGGCCAACAGAAAAAAATCATTCACAGCTGGCAATATTGTTATTTTATGTCATGATCCCATGCTGGCAGATCCACATAACGAATTAGAAGTAAAATCCTTTATCCAAAAAATTAAAGCGAGCGGGAATTACCGGTTTGATTTCCTTAGCAGGTATCCATAAGCACGCTCTCGATTCCGCATTTGAGTTGATAAGCAGAATCAAAATATCGTCGTTGTCCAGACTAAATGACTTTCAAATGTCTTTTTTTCATTTCCAGCTTCAATTTCCCCGTAATCCTTCTGCAGGCGCAGTTTTTCTGATGTTCAATATGCCAGGCAATGCGCTGCTCAAGTGTCGGGTCTTTCGGCATGGGATGGGCAAGGTGCCATTCCTTATTCAGTTTCATAATTTATTTTTTATTTGATTAAGATTCCAATAGGCAGTTTTCTTAAACCGTTTTGCCACCTGGATCATTGCCACTGGAAATGTAACCATCCACAATGCACCTATATAATAAAAAAATGGATAGAAAAAAGCCAGGATGAGAATGGGCAGAAGAAGTCCATTATATAATAATCCACGGAAGAGCCATTTGTTGCCTGCTGCACCTGAAAAAGCAAATGCTGCGAAAAATGTAGAAAGGCTCATAAAGAAGTAGCCAAGGCAATCCACGGCAGTGAGAAATGAGCGGGGATGAAATGCCAGTACATTGGTTTCATCGATTTCATCCCTCAGCAGCTGCGGTATTACTACTGTTAGTTGGGTAAAATAAACAATGGTTGCACAAATGGTATATAATATGGCAAAAACAACACCGATGGCAGTCCATATCCTGACAACCTCATCTACGCTATAATGAAGGCAAACCATCGTGATTAGAAATGAAGGCGCCAGGAACAAAGAAGGAGCAAACAGCCATACCAGGTCCTGAGGATGCGGAATCAACTTGAATGTAGAAAATAGTTGAGGAACCGAATAAGCGATGGCAAAAAATATGGATAAGCTTGCCGCCCAATACCCGATTCTTCTTACATTGTGCATACTAAAAGGTTTACACAAATATCCACATCGAAGTAGTGGTAAAGAATGATTAGGCTCATTTATGGGTTATGATATAGATCAATCAAGACCTGCTGCCTTGAAAATCGACACCACTATTTGCGGCCTGTACCAGTAATGAAAATTATCAGTATAGGAGTTGATGGTAATCATAAGGACTCTTCATTCACTCCGTTACTTTTGAATAAATATTTTTATCATGTTTGGAGAATTGAGTCAAAGTCAGATAGAGGAAGTCCTTCATAAAGAGGTGATCGGCCGAATAGGCTGTCATGCCGAATCCATGACCTATATTGTTCCAATAAGCTATGCATATGATGGAAAATATATCTACGGAATTACCCAGGAAGGGATGAAAATGGACATGATGAGAAAGAATCGCCAGATTTGTTTTGAAGTTGATACCATGCAAAATATGGCCAACTGGGAGAGTGTAATTTCATGGGGCGAATTCGAGGAATTGACCCAGGATACAGAAAGACAGGCTGCTCTACAAATTCTGCACGGGAGAATTTTGCCTCTGATCTCAAGTGCAAAGGCAAAACTTTCACCGGAATGGCCATTTGCCCCTTCCGATATCAATGACATAAAAGGAATTGTATTCCGTATTCTGTTAAAAAGGAAAACCGGAAGATTCGAGAACAATACTATCCCTTCATTTATTTCCTGGGGTTGATGGTCTAACAAAAATCTTGTCATACACCATAAATTTACCGGCTACCATGCAGGCGATGGTTCTTGAAGCTCAGGGGCAAACCCTGAGGCAAAAGATCCTGCCTATACCATCTCCTTCATCGCAAGAAGTACTGGTGAAAGTCATGGCCTGCGGTATATGCCGTACGGATTTACACATTTTGGATGGAGAATTAGATCACCCTAAGGTTCCGCTGATTTTGGGACATGAAATTATCGGAAGAGTTGAAGCTGTGGGGCAAGAAGTTTCAAATGTAAAAAAGGGAGATTTTGTGGGAGTTCCCTGGCTAGGATATACTTGTGGAAAATGCAACTACTGTCTTGGTCAACGTGAGAATCTTTGCGACGAAGCTTTGTTTACCGGATATACGAAGGATGGAGGTTTTGCAGAATATACCTTAGCATACCAGCAATATTGCTTTCCAATTTCTTCTTTCTACGCAAATGCAGCCGGAGCCCCGCTGCTTTGCGCCGGACTCATAGGATTCCGCGCATATTCCATGATTAACTATAAAGCAAGAAACATTGGCCTTTATGGATTCGGGGCAGCTGCACATATCCTTATCCAGGTGGCTATTCACCAGGGGAAGAAAATTTTTGCTTTCACAAGAAAAGGCGATAAAGCTGCGCAGGATTTTGCAATGAAACTTGGTGCAACCTGGGCTGGAGATTCCTCGGAATCGCCACCATCTATTTTGGATGCAGCCATTATTTTTGCGCCTGAAGGCGGTCTGATCCCCAAAGCATTGCAGGACATTGACAAAGGCGGGACCGTGGTTTGCGGAGGAATTCACATGAGCGATATCCCATCTTTTCCTTACAAATTATTATGGGAAGAAAGAAGTATCCGATCGGTAGCAAATCTAACCAGGAATGACGGGGAAAATTTCCTGAGATTAGCGGTTGAGATACCCATTGAAACGCGGGTACACACTTACAGGTTAACCCAGGCGAACGAAGCGATCAATGACCTGAGGAATGGGAGAATCCAAGGTGCCGCAGTATTGGTGATGGAATGAAAATGCAGGGAGAGTCCCATTGGATTCATGAAAAATTTACTCTTCAGAAATAGGATTCGTTCGGCGAGTATAATAAATCCGCTCAAATTGACACGCCACGCATTCGAGCGAACAAGATTTCACCATCTCCAGGATGAAATAATTCCGTACTTCGATTCTTTGTGGTAGCTGTACCAGGGGCTATACCATACTTAATTGATTCCTCCAGGTTCATTCCTGGTTTAAAATTATGCGCTAAGCCAGCAAGTACGCTGTCGCTCGCGCCGATTGTGCTCCTTACTTTTGCCTCCGGAGAAATTGTTCCAATCTCCCGGTCTTTACTGAAAAGGATTGCTCCGGAAAGTCTGAAAGAAACAACCACGATTTAACAGTACCCCCACGCAATGATATCATTTGCAGTTGCCTTGATTGACTTGTCAACCAGGCCAAATCTGATGATCAGGGAAGCAAGTTCATTTTGATTGGGCTTGATCATTATATACTGGGAGATTCACAATGCATTTCTTTCCCGAATAGAAAGGTCAACGAGAATACTTTTGTCAATACAGGAGTTGAATGTAATCGATATGATTGCAGACATGTTTCCCATTAAAATTGAAGGTGGAATCAACGGAGGTCTATGTTAAAGGCCCTGATCAGGAAAAATAATGATTCATCTCGCCGGTTGTTCATCTGTAAGCACATTCCGGTAAAATATTCTTTTGGCAAGCTCTGCAGTAATACCATAAAGGATAACGATCAGCGCCAGCCACAAATTAAATGAAAGGGGCAAGGAAATCAGACCCAGGGCCTTTGCAAAAGGAGAATAAGGAAGCAAAATGGTAATTACCACGACGCTGAAAGTGGCAATCATCAGGTATTTGCCGGGCCTGCTCCTATAGAAAGGTTTTGAGGTTCTCAGAATCAGCACAATCAAAGAGGCCGATACCACGGATTCAAGCAGCCAGCCAGTGCGGAATTCATCCACACCAGCGCGCAACCAGTAGAGCAGAACTATAAAAGTCAGGTAATCAAAAACGGAGCTGATGATCCCGAATACGATCATAAACTTCCTTATAAAGACAATGTTCATTTTTCTTGGGTGGTCGATCATGGAATCATCGACTGAATCCGTCGCGATGGTCATTTCCGGAATATCTGTTAAAAGATTTGTCAACAGCACCTGCTTAGGCAATAGAGGAAGAAAAGATAAGAATAGGGATGAACCAGCCATGCTGAACATGTTTCCGAAATTTGCACCTGTTGCCATGAAAATATATTTCATGGTATTTGCAAATGTCTTCCTCCCTTCTTTTACGCCGTTGATCAGCACGTGGAGATCATTCCCCAACAGAACAATATCAGCCGCTTCTTTCGCGACATCCACTGCGCCGTTAACTGAAATGCCAACGTCTGCCGCATGCAAGGCAGGCGCGTCATTGATACCGTCTCCTAAAAATCCGACCGTATTGCCCGCACGCTTAAGTGCCAACAGAATTCTTTCCTTTTGGCTTGGTTCAACGCCGGCAAAAATATCGGTATGATTTACCTTGTTTACCAGTGCCTCCGAATTCATCTGGCTGAGTTGTTCGCCAGTAAGGATCACAGGATGATCAATACCCACTTGTTGGCTGACATGAGCAGCCACAAGCGCGTTATCTCCTGTAATAATTTTCAAGCTGATGCCTAATTTCTTAAGCTCATGCAAAGTGGCAGAAGCATCGGCCTTAGGTACATCTGTAAACAATAATAATCCAAGCATTCGCATTTCACTCTCATCGGATTTTTCCATTTTCATCTTATCACCGGGAATCGGTTTGTACGCAATCCCCAAAATGCGATATCCTTTTTGGCAGAAAGAAGTGTATTGGAGTCGCAGTGCTTCCTTGAGATCAGTCATAGGAATTAATTTCCCCTCTTCATCCTCCACCATATTGCATTTGGCTATAACCTGGTCAAAAGCTCCTTTGGTAATTATATAATGGCTTGAATGATCGTCCACGACAATACTCAGGCATTTCCTGATGAAATCATAAGGCAATTCATCGAGTTTTTGAATTCCGGTCATGGATGGAGGCGGCTGATTTCGTATGGCTGAATCAATGGGATTCGTAAATCCTGTTTCAAAGAATGCATTCAAATATGCCATGGTGAAAACCTTATTGTTTTCAATGCCTTTGTAATTAACCGATTTATAGAGAGATACTTTCCCTTCTGTCAATGTTCCTGTTTTGTCGGCGCATAATACATTCATGCTTCCCAGATTTTCTATCGAAGAGAGCTTCTTCACGATAACTTGAAGCTTAGCCATGTTCGAGGCCCCTTTGGCCAGATTGATACTTATGATAGCCGGCAAAAGCTGGGGAGTAAGTCCAACTGCAATGGCAAGTGAAAATAGAAATGAATCCAATACAGGTTTGTGCATGAAAATATTAATCGCAAAAACAATCAGAACAAGCAAGAGTGTTATTTCCATCAACAGGTAACCAAAGCGCCGGATTCCCTTTTCAAAAGCCGTTTCAGGCTGGAGGACGCGCAAATGATTAGAGATTCCTCCGAATTCCGTAGTAATGCCCGTTTTGCCGATAACCGCTTTTGCCGAGCCGCTGACCACACTGGTGCCCATGAATAGCATATTGTTTCTTTGCGACATTCGCACGGTCTGCTGCAGTGTGCCACATTTTTTTTCTGCAGGAAATGTTTCTCCGGTAAGCGATGCCTCATTGATAAAAAGGTCTTTCGATTCAAGCAGCCGGCAATCGCCCGGCACAATATTTCCTGCGCTCAGTATCACGACATCACCTGGCACGACATGCTCCATGGGTACGGAAATCTCATTCCCATCACGGATGATCCTGGTGTCTACTCTCACCAAAGAGAGCAATTTGTTCACTGCACCGGCTGCCCCCTTCTCCTGGAAAAATCCAAGGCCTGCGCTCACCATAATGATAAATAGGATAATCAGGGAATCAGTTCTTTCGCCGAGGAAGAAGGACAATATGGCTGATGCTACAAGGATGATGGTCAAAGGGCTTTTGAACTGCCTGACAAAGAGCAAGGCGGTCGTCTGATGCGTCGCAGGTTTAAGTTTGTTATACCCATATGCAAGCAGCCGGTCTGCTGCCTCCTTTTCGGAAAGACCGTTGGTGCCTGATTTCAGGGTATCCAATAACACATCTTCTTTGTATTGATATAAGGCCGTATTTGATAATTCCATTCGATATTTATTGAATTCAACCATTATAAGGCCCTGCAATCATGCAGTTTGGGAGCTGCACAAATTACCAGCAGAAAATGCAGGGTTGCATGAGCCAACTCATAGATCAAAATGACTATAATCAGAGGCCAGTGGGCATTATTGCCGAAGCTTTGTATGATGATTTCACAAATTTATTGATGCACCAGTAGAATCGACCAAACCAAAAACAAAAGCAGAAATGAATCCCAAAAAAATTGTTAATCCAATCGAAGAAAATAAAGACCTTCTATCCCATTTATGCTCAACCATAACAAAAGATAAACTGTTTATACCTTCTCCAAATTATATTGACCAGATATTCTCACAATCTAACCGGAATATCCAAACAATAAAAAGTCTTTCAAATATTTTCAATCATGGCAGGCTCGCCGCTACTGGATATTTGTCGATATTGCCTGTTGACCAGGGCGTGGAACACAGCGCTGGGGCATCCTTTGCGCCCAACCCAATCTATTTCGACCCGGAAAAGATTGTCCATCTGGCCATGGAAGGGGGATGCAATGCCGTTGCATCCACCCTTGGAGGTTTGGCCATCATATCCAGAAAGTACGCACATAAGATTCCTTTCATTGCCAAGATCAATCACAATGAACTCCTGACTTATCCCAATACCCACGAGCAGGTAATGTTTGGTTCGGTGAGAGAAGCATGGAATTTGGGCGCCGCCGCCATTGGTGCGACCATATATTTTGGTTCCGAAGAATCAAAAAAACAGATTGTCGAGGTTGCAAAAGCATTTGAAGAAGCACATAGCCTGGGAATGGCGACGGTGCTCTGGTGCTACTTGAGGAATCCGGCATTCAATAAGAAGGGTGTGGATTACCACCAGGCGGCCGACCTGACTGGTCAGGCCAATCATTTGGGAGTTACCATTCAGGCGGATCTTATCAAACAAAAACTCCCCACAATCAATGGCGGATTCAAAGCATTAAGCACCGACGAGATCGCTTATGGTAAGACGGATGAACGCGTTTATTCGAAGTTGAGCAGCTCACACCCTATCGACTTATGCAGATATCAATTACTGAATTGTTATATGGGCAGGATCGGGTTGATTAATTCGGGCGGAGCTACCTTAGGAGTTTCTGATCTTAAGGAAGGAGTCCGCACCGCAATCATCAACAAACGCGCAGGCGGCATGGGATTAATATCCGGGAGAAAGGCCTTTCAGCATGATTTTAAGGAAGGAGTTGCTATTCTCCATGCCATTCAAAATGTATATCTGGATAAGAATATTGACATCGCCTGATCCTGGCGCGGATTATTTCAAATCATAATCAGGCTAATGCAATTCAATTGTTTCCACATCGGGAATATCCTTCATCACTAATTGAATATGCTTATTATGGGCTTTTGAGCGATAGTCATGAAATATTTCAAGAATGTCGTTGTCAATATAAACACTTTTAGTACCGATGATTTCTACAACGGAATATTCCGGGATCTTATCCAACAATTCCAAAAATCTTTGTTTGTTGAGGAAACTCACATTCAATGCCAGCTCAATCGTATAATGCATGATGTGACCCTCATGCCTCTCTGCCAGCGTATAGCCCGCCCGGTAGGTATGTTTGATAAGGAAATAAATGGAATATGCGATACCTATGAAAACACCCACTAACAGGTCTGTAAAAAGGATAGCAAAAACCGTAATAAGAAAGGGTAAGAATTGCTCCCTACCCTGCCTGTAAACAGACAAGATCATTTTGGGTTTCGCAAGGTTGAATCCGGTACGGATGAGAATAATGCCCAAGACACTATACGGAATAAGATTCACCAGGGGTGCTGCAAACAATGCAGCCAGAAGAAGCCAGATGCCATGACTAAAAGAGGATAACCTGGTGCGTGCACCGGCTTCTGCGTTGGCTGAACTTCTTACAATCACCGCGGTGATGGGCAGGCCGCCCAGGAGGCCGCTTAAAAAATTACCCACCCCCTGTGCTTTCAGCTCCCTGTTTTGTGGGGTGATTCTGTTGTACTGATCCAGCTTATCTACAGCAACAATACTTAATAAGGTTTCCAGAGTGGCAACAAAACAGATTAAGACGGCATTTTTCCAAATGGCGGCATTGGAGAAAAAAAGATGGAAGTCCGGAAATTTTACCGCTTTGAAAATATGTTGAGGCAGCTGCACATATTGAGATGGGTTCAGACCAGCAGAAGGAATAAACTTTGGAAGGAAGAAAGCCAAAAGCATGGCGAACACCACGACTATGAAAGAAACGGGCAGGAAACTGACATGTTTTGCAATGAATCGTTCCCAAAAAATCACCACAATAATGGAAGAGGCTGTAATGATCAATGCTCCTTCAGAAATATTCTTCAGGAGGTCTCCGATATTTTCGAAACCATGTTTGAATGTGATGATATTAAAGAACTCATTTGTCCAGAAATCAGGCTTATCATAACCAATAAGCAAAGGAACCTGTTTTGACATTAAAATGATGCCGATGGCTGCCAGCATTCCTTTTATGACCGAAGATGGTATGAAGTGTGCAAAGCCTCCAAGTTTGAAGGCGCCCAATAAAAACTGGAGTATCCCTGCCAGGGAAACTGAAATAAAAAATACTTCCATTGCACCGAGCTCATGAATAGCCGCTGCACAAATGGCCGTCAATCCTGCTGCAGGACCACTCACGCTCAAATGAGATCCACTCAACAGGGATATCAGCAACCCACCTATAATGCCAGCAATAATACCTGCATATACAGGTACATTTGAAACGAGCGAAATGCCCAGGCAAAGAGGGAGTGCTACAAAAAAAACACTGATACTGGCTTTGAAATCGTGCTTGAGAAAGGCCAGGATATAAAATTGCGTTCTGCGATTCAGCCTCATATTGTTTTCAAATATCTGCATCCGAAACAACATTCGGGATGACAAAGATCATGTCTGCATCCCGTGAAAATCAGTTTGTTTCCAGTTTGGAATTGTCATTTTGCCACCAGTAAATCAAACCATACATAAAATGAGCAGAATGACTCTTTATATTTCCAAAGAGCATTCGGTAAGCGAGGTGCAAGCGTTGTTTTCCGCTCAATTCCCATTTCTAAGAATCAAATTTTTTAAAAACAGGATGAATGGAGAAAAGAGTGTTGGCCAGCCTGCCCTATTCTCTCCCGAATCAAGAATGAAAGAAATGAATCCAGAATTTTCCAATGGGGAATTTGAAATAGATGATGAAATGACCATACCCGAGCTCGAGGCCAAATTTTATAAGCAATTCGGATTGTTTGTACAAATTGACAGGAAAAGTGGTAATATATGGATGGAGCCCAATATGACCAGTAGCTGGACGCTAAGAAAGCAAAATGAGCACGGAAGAGATATCTCAGATGAAAACGATAAGCCCATATTCTTTAGGGATGTGCCCTTTGGATGATAAGAATACCTGCGCACTTCATATTTCTACCTTCAACTTTCCACCTTGCGTTTTTTAGTTTACCCTAGATTTATTCCCGAGGCCCTCTGGCGGTAAGGTTTTTCCTAATGATCAATGTAAATATTATATACTAAATCCCCAGGCCAGTCATTTGCAATATCTGAATTTTTCTTTGCTTTCTTAACTTCACAGTTATGTTTATAATCCGGATAATATTATTCCTGATTGCCATCAACTTTTCTGCCTGGGGCCAAAAACCAATCACCCTTTCTCCTATCCAGGGAGATAATTATGAGATGATTCAACAGGCTATAGATTATGCCATCAGGAATCCCGGCCAATCCATTAACTTTTCGCCTGGCGTTTATAGCTATTCCAGGCCCCTTCTTGCTATGATCATTAATGGCAATGATTATGGACAGGTTTCTTTTACCATGTCGGGTCTCCAAAACGCGAAGAATGCACCCGACAATCGTCTGGCAATTCTTGCTCCGACTTATGTGAATGCTCCTGCTCTCATCATTCAAAAAGGGAAAGGGGTAAAAATTGAGAATATCTATTTCAAAGGGAAATATTTGCTTCCCAATTCCATTGATCCTTACAAGATGCAGGTGATGCGGTACGCTGATTGGGATGATCATCAAAGCAGGCAAAGCAGGTATACGCCTTATGCAGGCGCCGCCGTCGATCCATTTTCTGATCCAGGTTTGGGCTTTAATGACCAATACCCCGGACTTGAGAAATATTATATGAAAGGAATGAGTCGGGGCGGAAGCACCGGTGTTGATTTCATCGGATGCCGCTTCACAAATTTTGTGGTTGGCATCATTTATGAACCCGAAGGCCAGCAGAATGGAGACATGTGCAATGTGATTGACTGCTCCATTGAATATTGTAAAGTGGCCCTTGCATGGTGCCAGGATCAGACCAAGGGCAACCAGGTGGAAAGATTGAGGTGTTGGGGTGCTACGTTTACTGTCTTTGATTGCAACTCATTTGGTCGTGGTATCGGAGCCATGCCATTTATTCATGGAGCGAATATTGCAGGTGCGGTTTACCAGATATTTAACTGCATGAGCAGTGGACGATTCACCGGTGCTGCTACTGATATTTATGCAGAAAGTATTTTTAAAATCGGATGCATCGGTGGAAGTCCTACTCCCACTGTAGAGAATCTGACAGCTGATTTGATGGATTTTGGATGGGCACCCGATTTCATCGTGTTCGGGAATGCAAATTTCATCGGCGCACAAATCAGGATCTATAATGGAAAAAAGAACAGAATTAACCTGACAGGATTTGCTGGAAAATTTTCTCATGGTTCCATGGAGCGCCCTATCACCAGCTCCATACTGAATGGAGGACAATTTATAGCAGTCCCGAATTTTGAAAACGTGACCATGATGGATGAAAATGCGCAAGGGGGTCTTCCAGTTAAAATGCATCAGCCCCAGGAACAAAAAATATATCTCGGAATGCGGGCCGTTACCCTTGAGCGCGAGAAATTCCATGCTGTTCTTAAAGATGACGGGCTTCAGTTAGGAGACTATATTTTTGCAGGAGAAGAACCAACGAAATTCTATGATTCAGCCATTCTCCCATTCAATATACCAGCCATCCAGGTGGGCAAGGTGATATCAATAAAAGATGGATTGGCAACGCTTGATCAGGTGAGTATCCTTGTCAAATCAGGGAAACCCATACAGCTATTTGTAATCAGATAAATTGTAATTCACTTAAGTAAAGCCTCCATGAGACTTATAAGGACAAACGCGGGAAATATGGATTTCCAAATGCTCGTCAGGGATCTTGATTTGGATTTGAGCATTCGTGACGGCGCTGATCACTCATTCTACGATCAATTCAATAAAATTGATAATATTCAATTTGCAGTTGTAGCCTATGATGAAACTTTACCCGTAGGCTGTGGCGCAATTAAAGCGTTTTCTGAAGAATCGATGGAAGTTAAACGAATGTTTGTTCCCGTTCAACATCGGGGCAAAGGAATTGCACAAATGGTATTGCTTGAATTAGAAGCCTGGGCCGCGGAAATGAATTTTTCAAAATGCATTCTCGAAACCGGGAAAAGGCAACCTGAAGCCATAGCGCTGTACAAGAAGGCCGGATATAAAATCATTCCAAACTATGGCCAGTATGAAAATGTAGAAAATTCCGTTTGTTTTGAAAAGATCCTGTCCTGAGAGCATATACAGATATGCTTCAAAAAGATTACATATTCATTTGCTTCGAATTAATGCTGGTGGGGTATAACCCTGAACCATGGATTCTTCGGGCCAATATGCTCTGAGTAATAAACCGAATTTTGCAAGGGGTATTGGCAGCCAGTTATAGGCCTTGTCCCCATCGGGTTTCTTATTCTGCAGGTAAATTGTCAATGAACCATCTTCATTAAATTTCAAATCCTTGTTCTTGGTGCCAAGAGAATATATTTTTGCAGGATTCCGATAGAAGAAATGGTTGGCATCGTATACTGTTAATGACCAAAATCCTTTCACGGCCGGAATTTCGGTCCTCCTGAAAGTGACAGAATAATTGGCCCTCCCATCCATATCCATTCCCGAGCTGTCCCTGTCCTGGTTATAATAAATTGTTTCGCTGGGCTGATTGACAAATATATTGCAACGGGCAGCACCGGTGCGGTTGAGATAATCTGTGCCCCATGCCGCTCCATTCTTGGTCGTATTCCAGTAATGACCCGCAGGTATTCCTGTGTTTTTGAATTGCCGAAGCGGATCAATCAATTCTTTTTCGGCATCTACAGCAGCCTTACGGAGTGCGGCTTTGAGCGTTGCATCTTTTGAAGCTGCTTCCAATACATAAGCATAGCGGGTATATAATCCCTCCTCTCCTTTCATTGGAGGACATTCCTTCATGACTTCAGGCAGTTGTTCAAAGAATTTTTCAGGAATCACGAAAGACACTTCTTTTCCTCCTGTATTTGCCATCGGGTCAGGAAATGAAGGAATTTTAAGCCAATCCTTGGTCTTCCAGGTACCATCGAAACTCTTTAATGGATAAGCCATGACCTGACTGATCAGTGCCTGTACGGCCTGCCTGTCTTGAGGATCGTTGGTCACGAAGACTCTCGGAAATGCATATGCGATACTTGTTGAAGAGTGAAAAACGGCTTCAATGCCCTTGGGAGTTTCGCCTTTCCAATCTGGCCCAACCAAAAGATAAAATCCCTTCTTGCTTCCATACATGGCGCCGAGTTTTCCAATGCCGTTGGTTCTTTGGTCGCCCATCTGGCAAATCCAAAACCGGTTGCCGAAATCCGGAATTTGAAATACGACTGGGTCCTGATTCAATAACATAAAGCTTGCTCCGTATACTACATCCTGGTTGGGGCAGGCGACATATCGTTGATCCGGGGTAATATAATCAGAAAGCATACAAAGCTGACCGATCGGAGCGACAGGAAGAACACCTCCATTCAATCCTGGTTCCGGTACTTTGGCCATTACGGCAACGCGATTATGTAGGTTTACAAGTGGCCAGGCCCAAAAATAGATCTGCCTTCCCATCTGGTAAACGTACGCAGGAGTCATGGTGGAATTAGGAATTGGACCAGGTGTCGGCCCCATAAGAGAATCTGTGACGGAAACAAAATGACCGTTGGTGGAATCTAATCCAGCGGTTTTATTGTCGGTAGTAGTGCATGCACAAAAAATTGTCGGTATCAGGATGGCAATGAATGGTTTTTTCATATAAAGAAGTTTTGCGGATGCACCTTAATTTGATTGCTAAACATTCAGTTCTTGGTAGGGAAAGGACATCGCTACGGAGAAAGCCCATTAGACTCGCTCTGGCCCAGGTTCATGCTTGCATTCGAAGTTCGAAGAGCCCTTTATAAATACCATTAGACCGGGTCGAGGTTTTACCAGAGGGGTTAAAGTTATTACTAATTCCCCCCAGCTTCCAAAAATAAATGAGATATGACAGGCATGTACAGAACAAGGACCAAGGAATAAGGAACAAGAAACAAGGAACAATTCGTGTTTCCGATAATGCTTGGCTTTCAATTTTGGCGTGCAAATCCCACTATTCATCAATTTTTTTTGAATGATGAACAATCAACCATTTTACTGATCAATAGAATCTGAGCAACATTATTTCACTTTCAGCAGGCTGGCATTGATGGCAACGACGATTGTACTCAGGCTCATCAGCAATGCCCCGGCAGCCGGGCTTAGTAAGATTCCTGCTTTATACAAAACACCAGCGGCAAGTGGCAATGCGACTATGTTATATCCTGTGGCCCAAATAAGGTTTTGAATCATCTTACGGTACGTGGCTTTGCCAAATAAAACCAGGCTCGCAATATCTTTTGGATTGCTGTTTACCAATACGATACCTGCTGATTCAGCTGCAATATCACTTCCAGAGCCAACAGCAATTCCAACATCTGCCTGTGCCAATGCAGGGGCGTCATTGACGCCATCGCCTGTCATCGCTACAAACTCACCCTTGCTTTGTAATGCTTTTATTTTTTCTAATTTCTGATGCGGTAATACTTCGGCAATAAAGCTATCCATGTTTAAAGTCTCACTTACACTCTTTGCCACTTTATTGTTGTCGCCCGTAAGCAATATTGATTTGATATTGTTCAGTTTTAAAGTTTTAATTGCATCTGCTGATTCAGGTCTGATCTTATCTGATAAGGCGATGACTCCTGCCAATTGATTTTCGATAATTACAAATACTACCGTTTCTGTATCATTGGCAGAGAAGCCAGTAGGAATACTAATATTATTTTCATTTAAATAATACGAACTGACAACCAATATTTTTTTGCCCTCAACAACGGCCTCAACACCTTTTCCTGTGATGGCATTAAAATTTGCTGTTGAAGGTATAGTGATGGATAAGTCTTTTGCTTTTTGCAGAATGCCGGTAGCTATGGGATGTTCAGATTTTTGCTCCAACGCAGAAGCCAGGCGGATGATTTCATTTTCTGTAAGACCACCTTTCAGTACAATTATTTTTGATACTTCAAATTTGCCGACAGTAAGCGTCCCGGTTTTATCGAATACAATGGTGGTGATTTTTCTGGCATTTTCAAAATCTGTCCGATTTTTTATCAGCAACCCATTTTTTGCTGATAAGGCTGTTGACTTTGCCACTACGAGAGGCACGGCTAATCCTAAAGCATGCGGGCAGCAAATGACGATTACTGTAACCATTCTTTCCATAGCAAAGGCCAGCGCTTGTCCCGTTAAAGACCAATACAAAAATGTAGCAACACCCGCAATAATCGCGATTATGGTCAACCATTTAGCAGCCTTATCTGCCAATAATTGTGTTTTTGATTTTGATTTTTGTGCATCATCCACCAGCTTTATCACTTGTGAGAGATAGGAATCTTTTGCAGCATGTGAAACAGTCACTTTAATGGAGCCGTTTCCGTTAAGCGAACCAGCGATTACTTTATCGCCTATTATTTTTTTCACCGGTTTTGATTCCCCGGTAAGCATACTTTCATTCAGGTAGCTTTCTCCCTCTGAAACTATTCCATCAGCTGCAACTTTTTCGCCAGGCTTTACGAGAATGATATCTTTCTCTTTAAGTGTATCAGTCTTTACATCGTGAATCATGCCAGGCATGACCATGTGCGCATCGGATGGCATCAACTGAACCAATAATTCCAATTCTTTGGATGCACCGGCAACAGATTTCATTTCTATCCAGTGCCCTAAAAGCATAATTAGAATCAGTGTTGCCAATTCCCAAAAAAAATCCATACCCTGTAAGCCAAATACAATGGCTACGCTATAAACATAGGCTACAGTTATGGCGAAGCCAATCAAAAACATCATACCGGGGTTTTTGGTTTTTATCTCTTCAACCAATCCTTTCAAAAACGGCCAGCCGCCATAAAAAAAAACCACAGATGATAATGCAAACAAAATATATGGGGACCCTGTAAACTGCCAGTTGACACCAATAAATTGCTGGATCATATTTGATAACAGCATGATTGGAATAGTAAGTGCAAGCACTACAAAAAATCGATTTTTAAAATCATTAATCATCATGGAATGGTGATCGTGGCCGGCATGACCCATCGGAGGGTTATTGTCATGCTTCATTCCCTGATGCTGGCCTATATCATGGATTTCATTTTTAGTCTCAGCCTGGTGTTGATGATGTTGATGTTCCATAACAAATTTAATTCTGAAGAAATGCTTACATTTTCATGTTGCTCATATCCATCCCTTCCATTGGATTGGCACCTTGTTTAAATATGTATTCACTGTTCAATAGATATGCACCGCTGATAACAACGATATCCCCTGTCTTCAGGCCTGATTTTATTTCAATACGATCAGCATTTTCCTGGCCCAATTCTACCATCACATATTTGAATTTATTGATGCCTGATTGTACCCAGACGGCAGCTCCGCGACTATCGCGGATTACAGCATCAGACAGGCAATGAAAGCGAAGTTTGAGGATCCGATTGAATCGTTACATAAGCCAGCATGCCTGGTTTTAAGATGTTTCCTGTGTTTGGAACACTTATTCTTATCAAATTTATTCTAGTCTCAGCGTTAATTTCCGGATTTATAAATTCAATTTTCCCTTTAAGTTTCTTCCCAGGCATGTCTGGAAATTCAACAAAAGCTTTGTTGTTCATGTTTATGGAGGGAAGTTGGGAGGAATAAACTTGTGCTTCCACCCATAATGTGGAGATGTCAGCTAACCTCATAAGCAGTCCGCCTTCAGTTATGTAATCTCCTTCCCTGGCATCGATCGAACTTATATAACCTACACTATTGCTGTAAAAAGAAGTAATCGAGTTCGCTTTTCCATTTTTTCCCATTTCTCTGATTTGCGCTTCATTCATCCCCCAAAGCAATAATTTGTTTTTTGCACTCTGAACAAGATGTTCAAAATTTACGACTGAATTGTCCAGGACTTTCTGTTTTTCCAATGCCAACAGGTATTCCTGTTTGGCATTATTTAATTCTTCACTGTATAAATCAAAAAGCTTTGCGTCTTTTTGAACATAATCGCCCACATTCTTAAAATACAATTTCTCAATACGCCCCGATATCTTTGAACTGATGCCATTTGTTTTTTGCTGGTCAATATTAACTGTGGCATTTAATAAAATCTCGCTGCCTATCAAGCCCTTTCCGAGTGTATCCACCCTGATATTGCCCAATAGCATTTGCCGCACATTTAATTCTATCTCATCCAAGTTTTGGCCAATGTTCTTTTTCACTTCTACGAGGTCCATTTTGCAAATGGGGCATTTTCCCGGCTTATCCTCAATGATTTGTGGATGCATGACGCAGGTATAATAAACAGCCTGATTAGCAGCCTCACTTATTTTTTTTTCCTTACAGGCCAATATGTTCAATAAGGAAATCAGTATGATAAAGGGGTATCGCATAATCATTCATTTATTTTTATAAAACTTTCACTATCTGCCAAAAATTGGGCATTGGCGGCAATTTCATCATGAGGGGCCAATCCAGCGATAATTTGTATACGATTGTTAAGGTGCAGTCCCGTTGTCACTTTATATGCCTTAAAGGCACCATTTTGTTTCTTAAAAACGATCTTATCTATACCTAGTGAAATGACAGCATCTGCTGGTATCCAATTGCCCTTGACCGGAGGCGCAAGAATGGTTGCTTTCACCTGGCTGCCCACAGGAAGATTCATCATGTGATTTTCAAAATACGCCCTGGCTGCAAGTGTCCTATTTCCTTCCCGGAAAAAAGGTTCAATAAATTCAATTTTTGCTGTGAAGGGGCTCCCAGTAGTTGCTTCAGGCAAAATCTGGACGGGATCACCAACTTTCACGAGGCTTTGGTCCTGGGAATGGATATATAGCAGCGCATAAAGCTTGTGTGGGTTCAAGACAGATAAAATGGTTTGTCCTTTTCGTATATACATCCCTTCCTTGAGTTGTAGCTCCCTGGTGGTAATTGATTCGGCATTTCCGGCAGATGAAGTTGATCCGGATCTGGAGTCATTCATATTCTCATTGAATGCATCATGGATATGCCCATTGTAATTGCTAAAAATGGAAACGGTAAATGAAGGCTTTTGAGACCGAATGACCTCCTGCAATTGATTTTTACTCATACCAAGCAAAAGCAATTTTTCTTTTGCGGCATCTATGAGGGAAGAATTGCCGGGATCGTTCGTGATTAGGAACAGAAGCTCCTGCTCTGCCGTCAAAAGTTCCGGACTATAAATGTCCATTATCTTTTGTCCTTTTTTCACATCCTGGAAAGTATATTTCAGGTAGATTTTGTCTATCCTCCCACTTACCCTGGCAGCAATGCCTGCCATTTCCCGGGTATCATATTGTATGGTTCCGAATGCCTCTACCCTGACTTTTTGTTCAGCTGCCTGCATTGATACAATAGGTATGGTTGACAAGACTTCATTGTTCGAGGGGCGAAGCTGCGTGTTCAGACCGATATTGGTGGTGCCTTCCCCTTCTGTTTCAATAAGGACAAGGTCCATTCCGCAAATAGGACAATTGCCTGGCTTATCCCTGACAATTTCGTGGTGCATGGGACAACGGTAAGTCTGTTTCTCGAGAGGCGCTTTTGCGATTTCTTTTTCATGCCCTGTATTACAGGCGCACCATACAACAAGCAATAAGCTTAGCGAATACTTAATCCAGCTTCTTATTTCTATTTTATAGTGATTCATCGGTTTTCTATTTTATTTCAAGAATTCTCTCTAGCTCCACTTGCATTAAAAGCAGATCTTGTAATTGCTGAAAATATTCAAGTTGAGTCATGTTCAAGGTTTGCCAGGCATCAAACAAGGCAAACAATTCTTCGGTATTCTGCTCGTATGCAATTTGGGTGGTTTGATAGTTCTTTGCCAGTGCAGGAATAATCGCATTTTCGTATAGGAACATTTGCTTTTTCTTGCTCTCGATGTCTGCAATCATTCTTGCCTGGTCACCAGCGGCTTCGTTCAATATCATCTGTTTTTGTTGATTGTAAGATTCTGCTTTCCAGTTCAGACTTTCTATATTGGCCTTATAGGATTTCTCCGACCATTTCGCTATTGGCAATTTCACAGTTGCCATCAATGTAAATTGCGCAGGGAAGCCGCCAAATCCAAACATGTGTCCATAGTTGACGCCGAATTGGGGTTTTAGCTTTGTCCTTTCCAGATCCTGCTGCAAATATGTGAGCACAACATTTTTATCAATTGCTTTTAAGTCACTCCGTGATTGCACAAAATAGCTGCTATCTTCAATTGAATAATCCTTGATGGAATAAGAAGTGTCGATGGAGAAATTCATTTGTGTATTCCTGTTCATTAATGTATTTAAAGCGATCTGCTGGCGTTTGATCTCGTTGTGAAGAGCCAGGCGCATATTTTCAATATTTGCAATCGCAGCTTTTACTTTATAGTATGCATCTAATTTGCCCAGGTTATTCTTATACCGCAGCTCTGCGCTCTCCATCATGAAAACCAATAATTTCTTGCTCTCATCAATCACGGTTAATTTTTTTTGAAAGATCATCCATGCATAATAGCTTTTTTTTGCGGCTGCGCACAGTTCGTTTAGGGTGGCCAGTTTGGTGTTCATATTCAGGGCGGACTGCGCCTCCATGTACTTGGCATTTGCGTCGAGTTCTTTCCTATTTGGAATCATTTGAGTCACCGTGATCATGTATTGTCCCATGCCTGTTTCTGTTCCCGATTTTTTCCATAGTGAGGTATTGTATGGGGTCATCCAAAAACCAGTTCCGAGTTCGGGAGCTTCCCAGCTTTTGGCACCTCTGGCAGCTTCATCCATTGAGCGGATATCGGCGTCATACATTTTCAAAGAAGGATGATTTACCTGAATAAGCGATAAAATGTCTCCTAATTTCATTGCAGGCTGGCCACACACGATGTTGCCTGACATAAGAGTTATGACTGCTACGAATAATGTTCTTTGCATAGTTTTAATGTTTTGGTTCCGGATGAGCGTCCGCTGCAAGGACCTCTAATTTTCCGTGTTTACGTAATTCAAATTCTTTAGCCATCAAGAAAATGATCGGTGTTACGATCAGAATATGAATGGCAGAAGTGAGCACGCCTCCAACCATGGGCAGCACAATGGGTTTCATTACGTCACTTCCCACGCCGCTACTCCAAAGAATAGGCACCAGTGCAAATAAGGATACTGATACTGTCATTAATTTGGGTCTGAGTCTTTTGGCGGCACCTGCAATGACATATTCTTTCAAATCGCTTTTTGTAATGGTATCACTTGAATTACCTTTTTCAAGAACCAATCGATTCATGGCGTCATTCAGGTAGATTACCATAACAATGCCTGTTTCTACTGCCAATCCAAAAAGTGCGATGAAACCAACAGCCACGGCCACAGAGAGATTGGTTCCCCAGAAATAGACCATGTATGCACCACCGATTAAAGCAAAGGGAATTGAAATGAGACTCAATAAAGCCTCTCTCGCCGATCCAAATGCAAAATACATGCAGGCGAAAATGATCAGGAGCACAATGGGTAAGATGAATTTCAGCGTATTTTGACTGCGAATTAAATTTTCATATTGTCCGCTCCATTCAAGAAAATATCCTTTGGGTAGTTTCTCAATCATCTTGTTCAGTTTGTCCTGAGCTTCTACTACTGTGCTACCCAAATCTCTTTGGCGCACATTAAAGAGGACCGTCCCTCTAAGAAGCGCATTTTCTGAATTGATCATGGGAGGTCCTTCCGCCAGTCTGATATCTGCTACGGCTTCCAGGGGAATGGGACCGAAGCCTGCCGTTTGTACCTGGAGCGTCTTCAAAGCTGTCAGGCTATTTCGGAAATTCTGGCCAAATCTTGCATTAATGGGGAATCGCCTTCGTCCTTCAATCGCAGTGGTAATATTCTGTCCTCCGAGAGCAGTTTCAACAATCATATTGATATCATCAACACTCAGTCCATAGCGGCCAATCTCGTCTCTTTTGATTTCGATGTCTATGTATTTACCGCCGGTAATGGGTTCAGCATAAAGGTCACTCACTCCGGGAATTCCATCCAGTTCCTTCTTTATAAGTTGCGCAAAACTGTTGATCGTATCCAGGTTCTGGCCGTAGATCTTGACGCCCACGTCTGTTCTAACCCCAGTAGAAAGCATGTTGATGCGATTGATGATAGGTTGCGTCCATCCATTGGTCACACCCGGAATCTGTAGCTTGGAATTCAGTTCATTGACAATATCATTTCTTGTCAGCCCCTTGCGCCATTCCTCTTTCGGTTTGAGCAAAATGATGGTTTCGATCATGCTGATGGGAGAATTATCCGTGGCCGTATTGGCCCTTCCCGCTTTTCCAAGCACATTTCTTACCTCAGGAACAGATGCAATAATCTTGTCCTGGACTTGTAACAAACGCTTTACTTCACCATTGGAAACATCCGGCAAAGTCACTGGCATAAATAAAATCGAACCCTCGTCGAGCGCAGGCATGAATTCCTTTCCCAGGCGCATCAGCAGGGGAATACTGACCAGCAAGGCAAGTATATTTATTCCTATTGTTGTTTTGCGCCAATTGATGCAGGTGCGAATGAGGGGTTCATAGACTTTTTCAAGTACGCGATTGATTGGATTGGATTTTTCAGGCAGAAATCTCCCCTTCATGAAAAATGAAATCAGTACAGGCGCGAGGGTGACTACCAGCACCGCATCAACAATCATGATGAATGACTTGGTAAAAGCCAATGGCCGGAATAATTTGCCTTCCTGTCCTGTTAAGAGAAATACGGGAAGAAATGAGGCAATGATAATAATGGTTGAAAAGAATACCCCTCTCGATACCTGCTTGCAGGAACGGGCAATAATATCCATCCTGAGGGCTTCCGGTATTGTTTTGTAAGTCTTGTGAAAGATTTTTTTCATGCGGCTTTTATTTGTTAGCTGGATTGTTTTGCCATTCGGCAAGGTTTCGATATGCATTCTCCGACATGATGATTCCATTGTCGACGATAACACCAATAGCCAGCGCGATTCCTGTTAAGGACATAATGTTTGATGAGACTCCGAATGCATTCAATAAAATAAAACTCACAGCAACGGTGATCGGGATCTGGATGATAATGCTAACTGCGCTGCGCCAGTGGAAAAGGAATAAGATGACTATGATACAAACAACAGAAATTTCTTCGATCAATTTGCCTTTGATATTGTTGATGGATGCTTCTATCAAGTCACTCCGGTCATATGCAATTTTGAAACTGACGCCCTGTGGTAAGCCTTTTTGTATATCACCCATTTTCTTTTTTACAGCTTTGATCAATTTTTCAGCGTTTTCGCCATAGCGCATCACTACGATTCCTCCCACTTTTTCTCCTTCTCCATTCTCTTCAAAAATGCCAAGCCTAAGGTCGCCACCCAACTGTATTGATCCGATGTCGGCGAGGCGGACGGGTACGCCATTATAATTGGCAACAGCGATTTTCTCCAGATCTTCTTTGTTTTTTATATATCCTAATGACCGAATGATATATGCCATATCGCTCATTTCAAATTTCCTTCCCCCTGCGTCATTATTATTTGCTTTTATTTTATTGATTACATCCGAAAGCGAGATATGGTAATATTGTAGTTTAACAGGGTCAACTACCAACTGATATTGTTTCTCAAAGCCTCCAAAAGACGCTACTTCTGCCACGCCTGGAACGGTTTGCAGCGCAAGCTTCACATACCAATCCTGCAGTGCCCGCTGCTCACCCAGATCCATATTTTTGGCGTCGATCGTATACCAGAATACATGTCCCACGCCTGTCCCATCCGGACCAAGGGAAGGCGTCACATCAGGAGGCAATAAACGCCGGACATAATTCAGTCTTTCCAGTATCCTTGTCCTTGCCCAGTATATGTCTACATTATCTTCAAAAATGGCATACACAAAACTCATCCCAAACATAGATGTGGCACGAATGGTCTTGATCTTAGGTATACCCTGCAGGTTACTGGCCAGTGGGTAGGTTATCTGGTCTTCTATCACCTGAGGGCTTCTTCCCATCCATTCAGTGAATACGATGACCTGGTTTTCGCTCAGATCAGGTATGGCGTCAATCGGATTCTGATTAATTGAATAGACACCCCATGCAAAAAGAGCGGCTGCAGAAATCAGCACGATTATCCTATTCCTTAAAGCGAGATCAATTAATTTTTGGACCATATCATAAGATTTTGAAGCGTGCTAATTCATTTTACATGCATGCTGTCTTTTTGTATCGTGGATGGTGTTCTTTGCTCGAGAGCCATCCCGCATTTGGAACATTTACCCGGTTTATCAGAAATTACTTCAGGATGCATCGGACACTGATATATCGTCGAAGTATACTTTTTTACCAGCTCCATTCCACATTTTGGGCAGTCGCCCGGTTTAGCGGAAATAATTTCCGGGTGCATGGTACAGGTGTAAACCAATATGATAGCATTGTCTTTTTTGTGAGATCCCGTCTTGGGTTTGCCGGATTGAGCAAAAACGGAACCCGTACTCGCAATAGCTATAATCAGAAATATTGTTTTATTCATTTTCATTTTTAATTGATATGGTCTATTGCATTCCTCCTTCCTGATATTAATAAGGGATAAGCAAAGAACTTTTCATTGATAGACGGAATTCCTCAAGCTTTAGTGAAATATTGCTTTGAGGTGATCCAAATACTTAACAAGTGTTTTCCAGTAAAAAATCAATTAATACAAGTGCATGTTGCTATTGTAAAAGCACTTTACCCGCGACAGGAAGTCAGGGGATCACAGAAGAAAAATAGACTAAATACGATGATTGCAGTTGAGAATAAATACAGGTACTTTGCTTGCCCGAGGTGGGGCATTGGCATTTGGATGATCTGCTTTGGACGAGGGGATGTAAAGATCCTGCAAAGGCGGACGAGTGATTACTGAAGCGCCACCGGAAAGTTTCAGGATTTGCAATTCGGATGTCGTTGCCTTTTGATCTTTGCCCGCAGATATTTGCTTATGTTCATCCTTACAGCAATGATTAGAAGTGATTTTCCCATCAGCCGAGAGGCCACTCTTCTCCATACCACAAAAACTGCAGGTTTTCGAATCCGTATATTCTAGTCCCCATGACATAAGCTTGCCCATGCAATAATGAAAATGCAGGGTAGCTCCCATCGAAGAGGAAAGATAAATGACTGCTAATATGGATGCAAAGACCTTCTTCATCACTTATTCCACAGTAAAATTAGTATCCTTTTTTGATAAAACCCAGCCTTTTGATATGATAACGCTCATGTAGGCCAACTTATTTACTCATCCCTCAATCCTTTTACAGGATTCATCCATGCAGCCCTGATTGTTTGCGATCCAATGGTCATGAAGGAAAGCAGGATGATCGCCAAAATGCCGGGAATAAACAATCCGGCACTAAGCGGAATCCGCTGGCTCAATTCCTCCAATAATTTATAGCCAAAAAAAGCAGCGATGGGCACCGAAATCAGCATCGCAATGACCATCACCTGCACATAGGATCTAGTGAGCATGCGAATCAGTGCAAATGGACTTGCTCCGACCACTTTTCTTATACTAATTTCCTTGGTCTTCGATTGAATGGTAAAAGTGGTAATTCCCAATAGGCCAAGGCAGGCAATGGTGATTCCCAGAAACCCGACAAAGGAGATCATCCAGATAATTTCACGGTTATCAGCGAAAATAGATTGAATCTCATCCTTATAAAATCGCCCATCCATGTGATGATAAGGATCCAGCTTCTTCCATGTGGCCTCCAGTGAAGCTGCAGTTTGCATTGTATTTTCTGAAGCAATAGCCAGGTTAAGCATTGACCAATATTTCGGATTGTATCTTAGCAACATGGGTTCCAATGCATAATTCGCAGGTTTAAAAAGGAAATCTTTCACCACGCCCAGGATGCTGAGTTCGTTGGTATCCGCCACAATAAATATTTTACCAATTGCATCTGAAGGATCGCCCAGATTAAATTGCTTTAAGAACTTTTCATTCACTATGGCATATTGTTCATGTTTCTGCCCGTGATTTGCCGGGAAATTTTTGCCGGTAAGCAATTTCAATTTAAAGTTGGGTAAGTAATTTTCATCGACAAAATACTCGCGCACGGGGATGGCGTCCTTGTCCTTATTTATGCGCACCTCATCGCTCCAGTCTGAGTAATTCCCCATTAGGTTAGATACGGCTGAAATTTTCTCAACGCCCGGGATCCTGCTGAATTCGGCCAGGGCAATTTCATAGGGCTGATCCTGTAATGCTATGTTGAAAATATGGGATTGTTGAGTACCAAAATTTATATTGATTCCATAAGCAGTTTGTTTGTATAAAATGGTCACCATGCTGATAAATATCATGGATATCATGAATTGAATGACCAACAATGTTTTTCTCAAGCCGAGATGCCGAAATAATTTAATATTCTGTAGCTTTTGCATAAGCGCCAACGGCCTGATCCTCGAAAGGACCGAAGCTGGAAGAATTCCTGCAATTGTGCCAAGTGCGATGGCAAATAATAAAAAATATAGGACAAGGCTTGGATTTATATTGAAATCGATATTGGCAGCCCGGATAAATGAAAGCGCGGAAAATCGTGGAATGAGCAATTGCAAAAAGACAAGTGCAACCACCAGGGCGATAATGGAAGTCAGTACTGACTCAAGCAGGATTTGGAAAAAAATATGCTTTCGATCGCTGCCCACCACTTTTCGCATGGCGATCTCTTTTGTGCGGCTCATCGCCTTAGCCAGGGTAAGATTTGTATAATTGAAAGCCGCTGACAGGATGATGATCGTTGAAAGCATTGTAAAAAACCAAAGTATGCCAGATGAAAGGGCTCTCCCCATATTGTTGCTAAGATTAGGACCTGGAGTGATGGCACGAAGGGACTGCAATTTGAATTGATATCCGGCATCGCGCGCTTCCAGGACAAGGTTTTTATAATTGTCTTTAACTATTTCAGCCAAAGCAGCCTCTGCCTGTGATGGCTTTACTCCGGGCTTGAGCCTGATATAGGTGTAATTGAAATAATAATTTTTCCAATCGCCTTTTGCGGTGGGTATCTTTCCGGTTTTCTCGAGTCCCGGCACGCTTGAGAAAGAAAGTAGCGCATCAAATTCCAAATGCGTTTTGCCAGGAAAGGGATTGAGCACTCCGGTCACTTTGAAGATGCCAATACCGGCGATCTCTATGGAATTTCCCAAAGGATCCTTGCCGGGGAACAATTTATCTTTCAGCTCCGAGGTCAGTACTGCAGTATTTGGTTCCCTGAGGGCGCTATTGGCATTTCCACTCTTCAGGCTGAATCCAAATAGACGGAAAAAATCATCATTGGAAAAAAATGTCTTCTCGCTAAACTTCCTGTCCCCTGCACTAATATCATTGTGCTCTCCAAGGTATAAGATCGTCTGGGACTCTATTCCTGAAAAATCTGAAGCCAGTGTAGCTCCTACCATATAGGGAGAGGAAGCATAAGGCTCCATGCCACCACTCTTGCGAATGGCATTGGTGTTGATGCGAAATATCCTGTCCCCTGCCGGATGAAAACGGTCGTATTCATGGGCATCTTTGATTATAATGATTAGAAGGAGGCAAACGGCCATGCTCAGGGCAAGGCCAACGATATTAATGATGGAAAAAGATTTGTTTTTCCAAGAATGACGGATGGCGGTGAGGAAATAATTCTTTAGCATAAAACAGGATTGAGGGTAGAATGAATATTTCTTAACCAAGAAAATGCCAAATATGGAAAATGTTGTAAATCAGAGAATTATTTGAAAGGAGCGATTGAGTAGTGTTCGCTTTTGGTATGGCTGCGTACGGAAATGCATGGGTACCATTTTGTAAAACCGGGACATTCAAACCCACGACGGAGATATCTTTCGATTTCGTTTATGGGTTAGTGTTATATATTTAAGAGCACCGTCAGATGGCACCGGTATGTAGACTTCACACCGATTATTTTACTCCTGACTTTACCAGCGGCTTTACCGCGATTTCCTTAAAAAACACCACACTGTGACCGCTTTCATTCTGGAGACCGATATATCCCTGGTTTGGGCGGATGCCACGATAGGGTTCAAAATCGAATTTTCGTTCAGGCGTTGGCTGGCCTTCGGTATAATCCGTCACTTTCACTCCATTCAGTGTAACAATGGTATGAGGACCATCCAGGGTAATTTCCATGGTATTCCATTCAGGTCCGGGTTTGCCAGGTTTTGCTATTGGTTTGGTGAGAGAATATAAAGTGCCTGAAATATGGTACTCATCCTCATTAGAAGTTTCGGGGTGGTTGTCGATTTGCACTTCATAGGCATAGAATACTGGCATCCAGGGTTCTTTGGGCTCAATCGGAATCCTGATAAAGACTCCAGAATTGTCATTGAAACTATTCATTTTAAAGACCACTTTGATGATGCAATTGCCCCATTTCTTTCCTGAATAATACAGCAATCCCATCCCACTATCAGTCTTCATCAGTCCATCTACGATCAGCATTTGACCCGGGCCAACATGCTTCCATCCACTAAGATCTTTTCCGTTGAAAAGTTGTATCCAGCCGGAAGTATCTGCGGCTATTCGGTTTCTCCCAGTAGGAATGCCCAAAGGGGTTGCGGAGACGGCCAATCCAGAAATGATCATGCAGGTCACCAATATTTTCTTGTTCATATGGATTTGATTGAGGCGTTAGTTCCTATTCTTGATTCAAATATTCAGAACGAAAATGGATATAATTTACAAAGTTAAGTCACCCCAGCCCTTCCGGTATTGTCTCCTCACAAATTGGTTTGCGGGTTCGAAATTCGTGATCCGCATATTTTCTCCATCCCATTTGTAGGCGATATACCTACCGGGTGTGCTGGATACAGTGATGTCTCCATATACCGGGTCTTTCTTTTTTACTGCCTCGCGCAGGTTAAAGCTTCGCAACAGCAAATTTCCCATCAAAACGGTTTCTGTCAGGGGTCCTGCATAGCCTTCAAATGGCGAGTCTACTTCTGCATTTCCATAGCCGGCAATGCAGGCATCTACCCATTGCCACCAATGACCATCCACATCTCCTTGCACGCGGGGATATTTTTGAGGTACTTTGACTTCTTTATTCAATGAAAGGGGCAGAAGTCTGGGATGCTGTCCACCCCATCCGCAGGATATTTTTCCTTTGGTTCCAATGAACAAACATCCGCCTTCCAGATCATTGTCATTCGGATCGTCCGTGAGCGCCGTTGCTTCATTGACGTCTGGATCCAATTCATCGGGTCTTTCAGGAATCATGCCTCCATCCATCCAATACAATTTCAAGTCTTTCCCATTCTTCAATTTGAAGTTGAAGCGGAGGGAGCTGGAGGGTGGAATGCTTTCCGGAAAATCAGCTTCTTTGAAAATGCCGGAGTATACTGTCGTGGCATTGCATGTGACTTCTGTAGGATATCCCAATCCAAACAATTTGAAAGCAGGTCCGATAATATGGCAGGCCATATCTCCAAGCGCTCCTGTGCCAAATGCCCACCAGCCCCTCCAGTTAAATGGGACGAGGTTATCAATATAATTTGTTTCCTGCGCCGTACCAAGCCAAAGATCCCAATGGAGTTCCTTCGGAATCGGAGGCCCCTGCTTTGGCCAGGGAATTCCCTGTGGCCAAACCGGCCGGTCCGTCCAACAATACACTTTTTCTATCTCTCCAATTACGCCGGCTTCAAACCATTCCCGGATGATGCGCATACCTTCAGAAGAAGCACCCTGGTCACCCATTTGCGTCACTACTTTATATTTTTTCGCAGCCTGGGTCAGGATCCTCGCTTCATAAATATCATGAGCGAGCGGCTTCTGCAAATACAGGTGTTTATTCATTTTCATGGCATGGAGGCCCACGATGGCGTGGTTATGGTCAGGAATGGCCACAGAGACGGCGTCAAAATTCTTTTGCTCTTTCTCAAACATTTCACGCCAGTCATAATAGAATCCTGCTTTTGGAAATTCCTTTCTGCGTGGATTGGCCATCCTGTCGTCGACATCGCAGAGAAATGCAACCACGGCATTTTTCTTAGGTGCGCTCGCATAGTGTGCGATATCACTTCCGCCTTCGCCTCCGCATCCGACGCAGGCGATATACAATTTGTCGCTTGGCGGAACAAAACCCTTTCCGCCCATCACATGTCTTGGGATAATTGAAATGCCGGCCATAGTCAGGGCGGATTGCCTGATAAAATCTGCGCGGCTCAATTGTTTCTTGTTTTTATTCTTATTTTCTTCCATGGTGCAAGCAATTGTGATTGGTATGGAGCTTTTTCCGGATACTGCCTTTTCCGACAAGAGGTCCCGGAAAGCGCCTATCTAAATTAGGTCTTATTCCGCATTTGAACTTTCCCTCTTGGCAGATCTTTAAAATCTTTGGATAAATTATTATGCCCGGGAGGCAATTCAGGAACCTTAAAAAGAAAAATCATGCCAAAGAATGCTCCGGCAGCAAGGTCAGCCTGGATGGTCCTTGCAATTAAAGGTAGTTGACCTCTGCTGCGTCGGGGATGATTTGCATCCATTAATTTATTATTGAGCGCTTGCATATATTTTCCTTTAAGGGAAGCTTTAATTATTTATCCACCCTTGAGGATCCAGGTCTCTCATAATTACTAACTGAATATGATGCAGGATTCGCTTACATATTGGCTGCAGATGTCATTTTTTTGCGTCCTGGTCATTAATTTGATCGGGTTTATGAAAACGGTATGGTTTGTCAGCCTTGGTTATACCCTATCCATCACCGTGATATCGCTTGTTTCCATTGCATTTCTTCATCCGCACTTTTATCTGATTGCCTGGCTCCAGCACCTGAGTCTTCTGGCCTGGGCCCTGCGCCTTCGGTATTTTGTCTTAAAGAGAGAAAGCAATCATCATTACCAATCTGCCGTCGAATCCATCAGGGCAAAATCAGAGCGCCTGCCCATCGGAATCAAAATAGCGATCTGGATATCCGTTTCTATTTTATACACAATCATGTTTTCGCCGGCATTTTTTACAGCACTGGCAAATTATGAACCAAACCTTTTAAGCATGTCCTTTTTGATCAATATTGATGGCATCGCCATCTTATTTGCGGGATTGATTATTGAATCGTTGGCTCACAGGCAAAAATCAAAATTCAAGAAATTGCATCCGAAGGAATTTTGTCAGGCAGGACTATATAAATGGGTTCGATTTTCGAATTATTTTGGGGAGATGATGGTGTGGACCGGGAATTTCATCGTGGCCATTCCGTTTTATAAAGATGGCTGGCATTGGCTGATTGCCAGTGTGGGCCTGGTCACGCTACCCTTAATCATGATAGGATCTTCAAAAAGGCTGGAAGCCAAACAAAATAGGCAACACGAATCAGATCCAGCCTATTTGGAATTCACCAGTAAAACGCCTGTATTGTTTCCCTGGCTTCCGATCTATTCATTGCAAAAGTTCAAAAATTCATCAGGGCTGATGCGCGTAATTCAATTGGCGGATTTGGTTTCGAGGAATGCGTAGGGATCGAGTGAATGCCATTTATCTTTTGGCGAAGGATAATCACTCAATTCAAGTTCAAGAAAAGATCTGGTTTCTCTGATCTGCCATAACCAGAGTCTTTTTCCGAAGATTAATTCCGAATCAATTTCAGGAAGGGTAGTTTTCACGAGACCGTTCCAGCAGGCCCTTTCCAATTTTTCTATTTCTGTCAAAGGCTGCTCGAGTGCTTCCTTGTCTGCCCATTGACGATGCGCGAACTGTGTATCTGTTCTGAGTAAGATTTCCTGGTGGTTGGCGTCCGTTTTCATAACCTTGAGTTTAGAGCTTCTATAGTATAGACGCAGGAATTGGTTGAATGTAACGTGGGGATGCTGAAAACTCTGTTAAAAGTGCTGGCGTGCCAGTGGTATGAACTCTGATAAGATAGTATACCTTGACAGCATATTTAACCCTGTCAGTATTATAAACCCTGTCAGGGTTATAAGCCCTGACAGGGTGTTTTATAACTCATTGAAATAGACTAGTCTTCTTCGGACGCTTTACACATTTTGTTCAATGCCAGGGTCTCGACGCAGCATGTATACAGGTTATGGAAATTCCCATTTCCTGCATCTTGAAATTGAAATTCATTTTTGGCCAAAGCCTATTTTCCTATGAGAAGGATAAGAGTGATCCAAAGAATGGCGAAATGCAAAAAAAGCAAATCGTTTAGGTCTAATATTGCTATTCATCCCTATGTCATTGCTTCCATCATTGCAGCAGTTACCATCGTCACCTGGGCAATCATTTTTTATGGTTGGCGCTTGATTACCCCGAAGTAGAAGATTGTTTTATCCCTTTTTAGAAATAATTTTGTCAGCCCTGATGTTCAAAGGAGAAGTGCCAGAGCGGTTGAATGGGACTGACTCGAAATCAGTTTTACGCCTAATCCGTGTAACGGGGGTTCGAATCCCTCCTTCTCCGCAAGAAAAATATCAATAATGATGAGGCGCGAAGCGCCGGCCAGATATTTCTCTTGGCTCCCCCACAAAGGGATCATTGAAAATAATCCCGACTCCTGACGCGAGGCGAGCTTGCTCGGCCGAGCGGAAGGGAATCATTAAGCGGGCGCGCAGCGCCGGCTTAATTTTAAATGCAGGACCCCCGCTCCGGGATCATTGAAAATAATCTCCACTCCTGGCGCGGGCCAAGCTTGCTTGGCCAAAGCGGAAAAACTAAAATGAAAGTGAGCATGGGGAACAATCATTCAATTTATTTGCAGGCCCCACACCCGGGATCACCGCAGGTAATCCATCCTTCATCATAGAGTCTTCACACCAAATATATAACCTACAATTGCAGTAATACCCATTGCTATTGTGCCCCAAAAACATATTCTTATTACACCTTTTGCAATACTTGACCCACCAACTTTAGCTGCGATTACTCCCGACAATGCCAGAAATACCATTGCAAATGCATATTGGAAGATTACCATATTTTTGATAGGTGCGAATATTGAAACTAAAAGAGGAAGGATCCCACCTGATATAAATGAGGCACCAGAAGCAAATGCAGCTTGCAACGGTTTTGGTTGTGAGATTTCATTGATACCCAGTTCATCTTTGGCGTGTGCTTCCAAGACGTTTTTTTTTGAAAGCTGAATAGCTACCTGCATAGCCAAGTCATTGTCCAGACCTCTATTTCGATAAAGACCAGCCAGTTCTTTTAACTCGCCCTCTGGAGACGTATCAAGTTCAATTTGCTCTCTTTTTAAGTCATCAATCTCTAAGTCAGACTGTGAACTTACAGAAACATATTCTCCGGCCGCCATAGATAGTGCACCTGCAACCAATCCTGCAAGAGCTGCTAAAATGATCGGGCTTCTCGTATTGCTGGCAGCTGCTACGCCAATAACTAAGCTCGTAGTTGAAAGAATTCCATCGTTTGCGCCTAATACTGCGGCTCTTAGCCATCCACTTCTATTTGTATAATGTTTCTCTAGTTCCATTTTTAATAATTTTTCGCACGCCGATATTTGAAACAACTCGCATTATTATAATTATTTGTTTGCAAATGTTCAGCTTGAAGTATACCAGCTAAATTAGGAACTAAAACACAACGGGACTTATGAACTTTGCCGGTATCATTGCCGGGCCATAGTAAAATTGCGTTCCCACCTTTTGGCTTCCTGTTATTTTTGTCGATCACTGTCAGCCTAAATTCTTCCCCATATTCCAATGATGGTCGATTGTATGTCGTCAAAACAATGATTACAAAGTAAAACGCGCGCCCAAAAGGTAATTTTGCTCCAAAAATTGACCTGAACCAGAAAAAGTCAATCTCCTTCCCAATGAGCCTCTTCTTATTAGGCGGTAACCCTATTGGTTCGCCATATGTAAATTTGGGAATATGGATTCTAATGCCCATTTAAACTCCGAAGGAATTTTTATTTTCAATAATCTTTTGCAGGAAATGCCAGCGGGATGACTGATCGATTTTTACTGGACTGGAAAACACTGATTATAAATGGTCAGAAAAAAGTAGGAGTTTTCCTTAAACTGGTATTGAAAATTTTAACCATATCTTTAAGTAAGACCAACTTGTCCAAAAACGATATTGGAGCCATTGCAAATGCTTTCAATTTTTAATTCAGGAATGCAGGGATTCCTGGATTTCTTTTAAGTATGTAATATGAATGATAAATTATTAACACATTTTCAATCCAGGCAGCTAAGTATAGATGAGCGGATGGCAGCAGGCAAAGCATTGCGCGAAAAATTTCCCAGAAACCGTCTGGCTGAATTCAAACCGGCACCTGACCGTCCTGACCCGATCTCTATTCTGGAAGAGCAGGCAAAAACAAGACTGCAGGAACTGGTACCCATTCGCTATTCGAGAATGCTGGCATCGCCATTTGCTTTTCTTCGTGGCGGTGCAGCGATCATGGCAGCAGACCTCGCCGCCGGACCTGAGACGACGGGGATTACAGTGCAGGCATGTGGGGATATGCATGTGGCGAATTTCGGTTTGTTTGCTTCAGCAGAGAGAAACCTGATTTGTGGCATCAATGATTTTGATGAAACCATTCCCGGACCCTGGGAATGGGATCTGAAGCGGTTCGCTGCCAGCATTGTGGCTGCCGGCAGATTTATGGGTGCAAACAATGAACTGTGTAAGGAATCTGTTTTGGCAGCGATGAGAACTTACCGAAAGCGGATGCAACAATCTGCTATTTTGGGGAATCTCGAGTTATGGTATTCAACAATTAAAGGAAAGGACACATTTAGTTTGATGACGCCGACACAACGCAGACTCGCCATAAGGTTAATTATAAAAGCGCGATCCCATACGCAAATACAGGTACTTGAAAAGTTGACAAATATTATTGACGATAAGCAGAGGCTTCGGGAAGATCCGCCATTCATCGTTCGGCAGACACATACAAATACCGGGAGGCCGATCAAAGAAGCGATGGAACTTTTTCTTGAGTCTTATTTAAAATCTCTTGGCAATGATCGGAAGAAGCTTCTTGAGCATTACAGAATTGTTGATGTGGCTCGGAAAGTTGTGGGTGTTGGCAGTGTAGGTACAAGGTGCTGGGTGTTATTTTTGATGGGAAATCATTCCAACGATCCCTTGTTTCTACAAATAAAAGAAGCACAGGCATCCGTACTGGAACCTTTTGTAAACAG
>CAWHHG010000006.1:0-313301 GCA_963829115.1 uncultured Chitinophagaceae bacterium
TCCTGTGCCGCGCGCCTACGCAGGCTTGACGAAAATGCCGAAATCATTATGGTTGAAAAGGGGCCCTATGTCTCCTACGCGAATTGCGGACTGCCATATCATATTGGCGACATTATTCAAAAAGAGTCGAGTCTCCTGGTAGCAAGTGAAAAGACTTTCCGCGAACAATTCGCTGTTGATTGTCGCACGCTTTGCGAAGCGGTTAGTATCGACCCGGATAAGAAAACCGTGAAGCTCAAAAACCTTGTATCCGGTGAGGTGACCACTGAAAGTTACGATCAGCTTGTCCTTTCACCCGGAGCTCCATCGATCCGTCCGCCTTTGCCCGGTATTGACCTTCCGGGCATCTTCGAAGTGAGGACCGTGCCAGATGCGAGAGCCGTACGCGAATGGATTGAAAAAGGCTCCCTTTTCCTCACAGGTATGAGCAACTACTCAGGATTCCAGACTGTAAGGCCCAAACCCCGCGCAGTTGTTATCGGAGGAGGGTTCATCGGCCTTGAAACGGCAGAGAACCTGGTCCATCGGGGATTTGCAGTGACTGTTGTCGAGTTAGCCGATCAGATCCTGATGCCACTCGATTCAGAAATGGCGCGCATAGTAGAAGAGCACGTGGAACGACATGGTATCCGCCTCGCGCTCAATGACGGGGTAGCCGGGTTCCAACAGGGTAAAAATAATACAATCGATGTCCTGACCAAATCTGGAAAAACTTATTCTGCCGATCTCGTGATTCTTTCCCTTGGAGTGAGGCCAGACACTACACTAGCGAAAATGGCTGGATTGAAGATTGGTGACCGCGGAGGGATCCGTGTGGATGAACATTTGCGCACGAGTAATCCGGATATTTTCGCCGTTGGGGATGCTATAGAAGTCAAGGATTTTGTGACTGGCGAATGGAGTTTGATCCCATTGGCAGGACCGGCAAACCGACAGGGTCGCATAGCCGCTGATGTAATCGCCGGTCGTGATTCACGCTTCCGTGGCAGTCAGGGGACATCAATCATCGGACTCTTTGGTGGAGCTGCAGCCTGGACGGGTGCCAGCGAAAAGACGCTCAATCGTCTGGGCGATAAAGATTTTGAAAAAATATATCTCTACCCGAATTCACACGCTGGTTATTATCCGGGCGCAAGGCCTATAGCAATGAAAGTCCTGTTTCGGAAATCAAATGGGAAGTTGCTGGGTGCGCAGGCACTGGGTGAAGACCTGGTAGACAAACGGATAAGCGCTTTAGCCGTGGCACTGCAGATGGGGGCAACAATCTATGATCTGGAAGAAGCAGAGCTTTGCTATGCGCCTCAGTTCGGCATGGCAAAAGACCCTGTCAATTTTGCCGGGATGGTTGCAGCAGATATTCTACGGGGCGACATGCCGATCAGTCATTGGGACACAGCTAAGGATGGATTCATTCTTGATGTGCGCGATCCTATAGAGCTTGCCGTAGAAAGTATACCCGGCGCGGTCAATATTCCGTTAGGACAACTGCGAGCGCACCTTGACGAACTGCCCCGCGACAAAGAGATCCAGGTCATTTGCCGCTCTGGTCAGCGGGCCTTTTCTGCGTTGCGTATCCTTTTACAACATGGTTTCAAAGCACGAAATGTTTCCGGCGGAATGCTTTCCCGCAGGCACGCTTTCATCTTTAGTAATGAAACCGAGTCTGGTAATGACGGAACGCAGAGTACAATCAAAGATGCAATTAAGAAAAATGAAAGATCCCTGAGTGTCCAGGAAACATAAAATCAATAAGGAGTTTCCCATTTTATGATTTTTTTGGAACTCTCAGAGTGCGCGGCGGCCCTTGTTGAAGAATCCGCAAGAGATATCAGCGACAAATAAGGTCATTCCATTGGGATAGTTTTCAATTCGAACCGGTGGATTACCCATTTCGTTGCAACAGGACCTCTTCCGGTGAGCGAACTGAATGATCAGGGATTTGCTCTTCAGGCCTCCGGAATAGTCATCGATGAAACATTACAGGCATATGGTGTATACTCCTTCGTGAATGGTCAGTATGGGAAGCCCTATGAATTTTCCATCGGGCTTAATATATTCCCTTTTAAGTCCAAATCGTTTCGCATAAATGGAAAATACATCAACTCGAAACGTTCACTTGTTGGCTATTTTTCGTATCCTACCGTAGTGGGTGCTAACGGTTCTTTGTTTATGCTGAACCTGGAATTGTTATACTGATTGGCCTTAGGTAAATAATAATCTGTATCACTACAGGGTTTAACTAATTTGGAAAATCCGAATTCTGACAACTATTGCAATGGGTTCCTTAAAATAGTTTTTAATCAAAACAATTCAAAAAAATGAAACGTTCTTTTGTTACCATTTCCACTTCTATAATCCTTGGCCTTTCAGCATTCGGCCAGAACAAGGCTTATATTTCAGGCAGCTTTGAGTCGATATTTTCATTTGCAAATATTAAATATTATGGAGCCACGGAAAGCTCAATCATTCGTTGGGCTCCGGTATTCAATTTCCAGGCCATGTTAAACAAGGATATTTCCAGTCACTTTGGAGTATTTACTGGTTTAGCGGTACGAAATGTGGGTTATATTTACGACGGTTACAAAGATTCCGTAGGAGGTCATTCATTTAAAAAGAAATTCAGGTCATACAATCTGGCTATTCCCCTCGGAATAAAAATGGGAAATCTTAATGGTTTTTTTGCATATGCGGGATATGAATTTGAATTGCCTTTTCTGTATAAGGAGAAAACATTTGAAGGAGGGGATAAAATCAGTAAAATAACCGGCTGGTTCAGCAACCGTGAGGTACTATTTCAACATGGCTTTTTTGTAGGAATTCAGTCTCCATACGGATTTAATCTGAAGTTTAAGTATTACCTGAGCGAGTTCAATAACCAAAATTACACCGACGCATCAGGCAATAAACCCTATGCAGGCCTTAACGCAAATATTTTCTACTTTTCCCTGAATTTCAACCTTTTCAAAAAACTTGATTTGGATACGTACATGTCACCGAACACTTGGAAAATGTAAAGCAAAACGAAGATACTGTATTGCAAATCTTCAACTTCAGATATACTTCAAAGTTTAGTGAAATAAAGAAGTTCTTCCTGGTTTCGAGATAGTCTGGTAATAGCTGTTTCTGCAATTAACCCGGAAATGAGGCATTGGCATAACGATTTAAAATAACGTATGAATACAGAACAAATAAGATTGCAGGAATGCAGGGAAAAAAAACTCCCCTGGAAAAAATGGGGCCCATATCTGAGTGAGCGGCAATGGGGAACTGTTCGGGAAGATTACAGTGAAAATGGGGATGCGTGGAATTTTTTTCCGCATGACCATGCCCGTTCGCGCGCGTATCGTTGGGGAGAAGACGGAATAGCTGGTATTTCTGACGATAAACAGCTTCTTTGCTTTGCACTTTCCCTTTGGAATGGCAGGGACCCGATCCTTAAAGAACGGATGTTCGGATTAACGAATAGTGAGGGAAACCATGGCGAGGATGTTAAAGAGTACTATTTCTATATTGACTCGACGCCTTCTCACTCCTATATGAAGTATTTGTATAAATATCCACAGAATGCCTATCCTTATGAAGATATTGTTACCACTAACCGGCGGCGCGCACGAAATGAGCCCGAATATGAATTATTGGATACAGGTGTATTTAATGACAATCGTTATTTTGACGTATTTGTTGAATATGCAAAAGCTGGTCCTGAAGATATACTCATCCGCATAACCGCCTATAACCGTGGACCAGAGCAAGCTGATTTGCACCTTCTGCCCACCCTCTGGTTTCGTAATTCCTGGCAAGATAATATTGATGAAAGCAAACCTATAATCAAACAGATCAGCCTGGATCAGAACTGTGGTGTGGCCAGGGTTACGCAGAAGAATTTGGGAGAATTCTTATTCATTGCCGAGGGCGCAAAGGAATTCCTATTTACAAACAATGAAACGAATACAGAGAGGCTTTTTGGTGCACCTAACCTTAACCCCTATGTGAAGGACGGCATCAACAATTTCATTGTCATGAGCCAGGAAAATGCCTTAAACCCCGACAAGACAGGAACAAAAGCTGCAGCGCATTATGCGGTCAGTATTGCAGCAGGGAATTCTGGCACCATTCGCTTGCGCCTCAGCAAGGAGGATAAGGGAGATAAAAGCTCGACAATATCAATCCCGTCTGATAGATTGGGTAAGGCTTTTGATGCCATATTCACGTTACGCATGAAAGAAGCGGATGAATTCTATGCCGGCATCATTCCATCACACTTAGGGACTGACGGTTCCAGGGTGATGCGACAGGCTTTTGCAGGACTCTTATGGACAAAGCAGTATTTCAATTATAATGTAGACAAATGGTTTAAGGGGCACTCAGGCGATTTATCTAAATCCAGGCTTTCAACAATGCGAAATGCGCAATGGCGCCATATGATCTGTGCAGACATTATTTCGATGCCAGACAAATGGGAGTACCCCTGGTTTGCCGCTTGGGACCTGGCTTTTCATGTGGTCTCGCTAATGCTGGTTGACGAAGACTTTGGAAAAGATCAATTGGAATTGATGCTGAGTACAGAATATCAGCATCCAAATGGCCAGGTGCCGGCTTACGAATGGAACTTTGGTGATGTGAATCCGCCAGTACATGCTTGGTCTACGATATTCAGCTATTATCAGGAGGAGGCGATCCGTGGCAAAGCGGATCAGGAGTGGCTTGAAAGATCCTTCCATAAACTGCTGCTAAATTTCACCTGGTGGGTAAACAGAAAAGACAGGGATGGAAAAAATGTTTTTGAGGGTGGTTTTTTGGGCTTGGATAATATCGGAGTTTTTGACAGGAGCGCTCCTTTGCCAACCGGAGGATACCTGGAGCAGGCCGATGGCACTGCCTGGATGTTGCTTTTTTGCCAGAACATGGTTGAAATCGGCATGCAGTTGGCCCAGACAAAGCCCGCCTACGCAAGCATCACGCTGAAATTAATGAAGCATTTTTTTTGGATTGCATCTTCGATGATAGGAAACGATGAAGACGGCGGGATGTGGGATGAGCAGGACGGTTTTTTTTACGACGTGCTTCGCATGCCGGAAGGCCAGGGTCAGCGGCTAAAAGTGCGCTCCATGGTAGGACTTCTTCCGTTATGTGCAGTATCTGTTTTCGAAAAAGATGCAATGGATAAGTTTCCTGAATTTCAACAGGACATCAGCCATTTTGTATCGGCCAGGCCGGAATTAACAGCCTTTATTCATGACCCATATAAGCCGGGGTATGATGGAAGGCATTTGGCTTCTGTGCTAAATGAAAAAAATCTTCGCCGGGTATTGGCTATACTCCTGGATGAGAAAGAATTTCTGAGTACTCACGGCATAAGGGCATTATCCAGGATACACGGTGAACATCCTTTCGTATTTCGTGACGGAGATCATGAGTATAGTGTTAACTATTTGCCAGGGGAGTCCGACACGAACATGTTTGGTGGCAATTCGAACTGGCGAGGGCCCATTTGGATGCCCGTAAATATGATTATCATCCGGGCACTTCTGAATTATTTCATGTACTATGGCAATGAGTTCCTGATTGAGTGCCCCACAGGGTCAGGCAAGATGATGAATCTGTGGCAAGTGGCTGAAGAATTATCAGGCCGACTTTCCAGCATTTTCTTACGTGATGAATCCGGTCGCAGGCCTGTTTATGGAAATGCTCAAAAATTTCAGGAGGATCCATATTGGCGGGATTATATATTATTCTATGAATATTATCACGGGGATAATGGGTCCGGTATTGGTGCCAGCCACCAGACGGGCTGGAGCGCAACAGTAGCGCAGACCATGCATTTCTTTGCTAAGGGTTCTTCGGAAGATGCCCTGAGATTGGATAAGGAAATTTTTTTGGCGGAAAGCAGCAAGGAGACTTTGCCCGAAAGAATATAAGCGGGGAAATAACCATAATGCAAAACAAAGAAGACTCAAAATCCCTGCCTATACCTTACTAAAAAGCGAGTTTTGATTGGACCAGGAAATGATGTTGTTTCTATCTCGTTTGATGGCGACGCACAAATAGGAACTGGTAGGTCCATAACTATGGCGGCAGGCCGATGCTGAAATATTAAGAAATGAAACTTGAAAAATTAAACTTGTATATAAATGAAAGCAATTACAGTCGAACCCAAAAAAGCGGGATCGGCAAAATATATGGATATTCCCGAACCGGATATCAATGAGGGTTCGGTACTCGTGGAAGCAATCGCTGTTGGCGTATGTGGCACCGACACTGAAATCGTCGAAGGAAAATATGGCTGGGCTCCTCACGGTCATCATCACCTGGTACTTGGACACGAATCCCTGGGCCGTGTATTGGATCCTGGTCCTGTGAGCGGGCTCAAAAAAGGAGACCTTATTGTCGGTATCGTCCGGCGTCCGGATCCGGTGCCTTGTCCAAATTGCGCTGTGGGGGAATGGGACATGTGTCGTAACGGGCTTATACACCGAACGTGGAATTAAAGAGATCCATGGATTTATGTCAGAACGTTGGAGGATTGAACCTGAATATGCGGTAAAGGTTGACCCCACGCTGGGTATACTCGGTGTACTGCTTGAACCGGCTACCGTGATTACGAAAGCCCTGGAGCAAGTTGATGTAATTGGGAGGCGCTCTTTTTGGGAACCACAAAATATTTTAGTTACCGGTGCCGGGCCGATCGGCCTGCTGGCTGCTCTCTTCGCAAAAATACATGGGCTCGATGTGCACGTTTTGGATATGGCAGAAAAGGGGACCAAGCCCGACCTGGTACGATCTCTTGGCGCAACTTACCATACGGGCAGTATCAATGATCTTGGATTCAGGCCGGATGCCATCATCGAATGCACTGGTGTGGGAGTGGTCATTGCTGAAGCCATCCAGAAGATTGGAGCGAATGGGATCGTTTGTCTCACCGGTATCGGCCATGGCGGAAAAGCCATATCGTCTGCAGCCATTGCTGATGTTGCCACAACGGCCGTATTAAATAATAACGTAGTAGTTGGCAGCGTCAATGCAAATAAGCGGCACTGGTATAAGGCGGCGCAGTACTTGTCCCGTGCAGATCGCAGCTGGCTGGCCCGTCTGATCACAAGGATCGAACGCCCGGAAAACTTTGCAAAAGCCCTGCAGCGTGGACCTGACGATATCAAAGTCATCATTCAGTTTTCCGAGGCATGATCATATCCTAAGATGTATGATATTACTAAAGCCAAATTAATAATTCAACCTGGATGAATAAAATGAAAAATGAAAGCAATAGCTGGCAGATATTCCTGGCTGAGTTCATCGGCACAGCGCTGTTGTTGTTAGTGGCTTTGTCTATTGTGATTTTTATGTTTGGCATCCGGTAGCCCGATGCTGCAGGCAATTCTACCTGATATCGGAGTTCGAAGGTTGATTACCGGTTTTCTGTTTGGCTCTACGGGCGCCCTGATCAGTATTTCACGAATCGGCAAAGTGAGTGGAGCACATCTCAATCCTGTAGTTACTTTAGGGTTCTGGCTGATGAACAAGATCGATAGCCGAACTGCATCCAGATATGTTTTAGGTCAATTGGCCGGATCCATTTTCGGCTGTTTACCCTTATTGGCATGGGGTACGATGGGCCGCAGTGTTGAATTTGGCGCCACGATGCCTGGAGTTGGTTACACTTTAGAGACAGTATTGCTGGGCGAAATCTTAACCACATTTACCATGGTATCATTGCTTGCTGTTTTTCTTGCTTCAAAGCGTCTTCGACCTTATACTCCCGCCCTGTTTCCATTTCTTTATTCCGTTATGGTTTTTCTGGAAGGCGCCATTTCAGGAACCAGCACAAATCCTGCACGCAGCCTGGGACCATCGGTCGTATCGGGATACTGGGAAGGATGGTGGATCTATTGGATTGGTCCGGTGGCCGGAGCTTTTCTGGCAACCCTTGCCGTTAGCTTTCTTGTCAAACGCATAACGGTAGCCAAACTATACCATTTCGATAGTCAAAACGACCGGTTATTCCGAAGAAAAGATCCGTCAATATCCGTGGGGAAGATTAAAGATCCTAACCTTAGATAAAATTCTTCCAGGCTAACTTCATCTACCGAGGTTAATCTGAAAGCCTTTATTAACTCAGAATCTGTAATATCACCTGTTGATTGGATTAGCAAAGCGACTTAGGCAATTCGGCAGTAGTTCTCACGGTTTCCCGGGCTTGAAAATATTATCCTTTGGTTCGCGGCTTATTCCGGATGAGTTTTGGGAGGGTATATAATGCCAACTTCTTATACAATGCCAGCCGATAATAATCATACATATTTGAGAGTCTTGGCAACAGGTATTTTCCTGATATCAATTATATCATTTGGCTATTCCCAAAGTCCCGATTCCGTTCAACGGAAAAAACGAATTGTCCCCTGGTTTGTAGAAAAATATCAATTTATGGCTGGCTACTTTCAAGTGTTCAATGCTACTGATATGAAAGTGGAAATTAGAGGTTCGTCCGGAACAGATATTAATTTGGAAAGGGATGTAAATATCTCAAGAAATGCAGGATCATTTTTAGCCGATTTTGATTGGCGGATAGCCAGTCGCTCCCGTGTCACTTTTAGTTATTATAATATAAACCGGAGTGCAACCCATACCCTGAATAAAGATATCATTTTTGAAGACAATACTTACCCGGTAAACGCTTCTGTGAATACGTATTTTAATACAACTATTTACCATTTCACTTATGGATATGCTTTTTTATCGAAACCGAAATTCGAATTAGGGCTGCTCATCGGCGCCCATATAATGAGTACTAAAACCGGGATCTCCCTTGCCGGGAACATTGGAGCTGCATCAAAAAGTAATAATTTCGGCTTCACCGCGCCGATCCCGGATCTGGGAATCTGGGGAGGATATGCATTCAGTAACCGGTTTGCGATAAATTTCAGTATGGAATATTTTGGCTTAACCATCAACAATATTACGGGCAGGGTAATTGCACCAAATCTTACGCTAACATACAGGATAGTTTCCAAACTGGATCTGTCGATAGGTTATGCTTTTCTCGATTTCAAGATTGATGCCATTAAGCAAAATGTAGAGGGCTTGTTTAAATGGGGTTACAACGGTCCCGCGATCGCTTTAAATTATTCTTTTGGGAAAAAATCCTGGAGTCACGAATAAAAAGTAGAGGTGTTTTTTCCCCATTTGTTCCCTTATCTGATGAAGCAGGTAGTTTTTGAATAATCGCCCTCGCTTAAATAAGGTTGCCATTTTTTCAACGATCTTTTTTTCTCCAGCTTCCGGACTGCATTAAGACATGTTTCGGATCAGTTGGCCCGAGCAATCATTGGCTGCATCGCTCTATTAACATGGGATTCGATTGGCCGGAGTGTGGAATTCGGCGCGACGATGACCGATGCGTGTGCCCGTCAGTAATAGCAGGATATTGGGATGGAAAGTGGATCTGTTGGATTGGTCTGGTGGCCAAACTATTCTACTATGACAGTTAAACAGACCGGCTATTCAGAAGAAAGGACCCGTCAAATTCCGCGGGGAAGAAAACGGGTCCTAAACCTTAGATGAAATTCTGCCGAGTCTGATTAATCGGCCAAAGCTTTTCGTGGAAAGGTAATTCTCTCAACGGGCTTTCAGCGACTACTTCTTTGCCACCGGGTCTACCTTGATCGCAACCGCCTCTGTATAGGTCAGGTCAACCACGTCTCCGACTTTTACACCCTGGAGTTTCTGAGGGTCTTGCACCTTGATTGTTTTCTTGTTTCCGTCGGGTCCTTTCAAAGTAACCGAAGGGACTTTGGGGTCAATCGCAGTGACTGTGACCGTCAACATGGTCTGTTGCGCTACAACACCCGCAGGCTTTGCGCCCGGTTGGGCAACCACTGCAACATCGGTGGTTGCTAATCCGGCAGTGCCGTGTTGCCTGATCTGGTAGGCAACAGATTCCGCATACGTGGCAGTAATCTTATCGCCTTTCTTTACCTGGGCCAGGTTCTTCACATCACTGCTGGCAACGAAGCTATACTGCTGGCCGTCGTCCGTTTTGATCGTGACCTCGCGTGACTTCTGGTTAATCTTTGTTACCGTCGCGGTCGCCGTCACTGAAGCTACAATGGTGGTGCCTTGATTGTCCTGTGCCTGTAAATTTGTTACAAAAAGCAGTCCGATAAGTGCAGATGCCGCGATTGCTTTAGTGACCTGCAACATTGTCACGTTGATCTTTTTTTTCATGTCTTTAAGATTTAAAAATTTGAAAATGAATTCTTTGTTTTAGGTATTGGTTTAATTACCTCAGGCTAAATGAAAATATCACGTTACTGATTCCGCTGATCAAAAGCAAAACACCAAACCATATCACCATCGTCAATCCCAAAAAGAGCGGGTTAAACATCAGCACCAAGGCAAGGACAAAGATTAGTATTCCTGAAAATATCTTCAATGCTCTTGATCCACTGGCGGAAAAAGCATCTATAATGAGGAATAATCCAAATAAGCATGCCCAGAAACCTATTAGAAATGGTATCACGGCCATGGTTAGGGCAGGATGTGCAATAACTATGAGACCAAGCACCAAATCAATGACCCCTTCAAGTGCCCTCCATCGCCAATTCTCACTCACCTTCCTTTCTGCAATTCCCAGACCGATGAGGAGGATGCCCGATATCAGCAGACCAATTCCCAGATAAACGGCAACACCTAATAAGGTTTCGCCGGGGTGTTTTAATACTACTATTGCCAATAAAATCATAATGATCCCTTTGATAAGGACCAGCCACCAATTTTTTGTGATTTGTTTTTCCATAATAATAATTGTTTAAAGGTTAAAAATAAAGACTTGATGAATTTCTAATGGATTAAAAAGCTTACAGGAAATTTAGATTCACTCACTTGCACTGCCACGCACCTTCAATGCAGAAAATATCAGTTAAGGAAACCATGTTATAAAGATTTGCGCATGCCTTCTTATTATGATCCCTTTTTTGCGGCAATACTCCTGGATCTAGGCAATGCCTGACCACTGAAAAGGGACACTTCAGTCCTATTCTGTGCGAAATTGACCCGGAAATTGCTAACAAATCATGATTGTAGTCGCAATTCAGATTGATTTTTATCATGTTCATCAATTAATGTGTGAATATGCGTTTAGATGCAGGAAAATTATTTGAACCTAAACACAACCTTACTCGTGTAGGCCATTCCTTTTGGAAGTCCACTATAGTGCTAATTGCGGGCATCCTTTTTCGGTTTCAATTTGATCCTCTATTGGTAACAAATTGATTCAGGTAAATCATCCTCTTACGGGAAGGAAGGCAGAAATCGTGTTAATGTGTCTTTATATTTCTATTTTTCTAGAAATTGATACTCAGTGTAGCAACAAAAAAATAACTCGTTGTAAAAGGGTTGAACCAGGTAAATGCTGCATTTATTGTATGAAAGCCATATCCCATAAAAACCCCTCTCTGCAGGTCGAGGTCGGTTTTATAAGCATGGGTCCTTTGCGCAGCCATGCCAAGTTTAAGTTTTTTCAGGAGGGTCGCTCCCATTTGCAGGTAAGTATAACCGAAATCATTTTCCTTACCTGAAAAGTCAATAACATATTCCGACTGGGCACTAAGATCAAATATTTTATAACTTAGATCGGTTTCCAATCCGGGCACCGCACCATTCAAGCTCCCAAATACCAGTCCGGCCATGGGTGTCAATGACAGCTTTAACTGATTCCCGAAACTAAAATTCAACCCTCCGAATAGGGAAGCCGTATTCCGGTCCTCATAGTTATAGCGCGCTTCCAGATGGAGTATATCCCGGTCTGCCGTCGCTACAAGCATTAGAATGTTCTGATCTGCAGGGAAAATATAATAGTCTGCTTCTGCGTAAAAGGACCATTTGGGAATGGAATCTGCTTTGATGGCATTCATAGACACAGCGTTTGAATCCTGCGCAAAAGTCATATTGGGGGCAAAACCTGCCACAAAAAGTGCAATAAACATTATACGCATGACCATCCTGATTTTGACAGATTCCATATCAACAGTACCTTAGGAGATAAAACCAATTTTTTAGAAATAAAGAAAATAATTTTTATGAAAGCTACAAAATTAAAAGAAGCCTTTGCGATAGGTATGGTCATAACCCTGATCCTGGCAGTTATAGCTTATATTTTAATTAAAATCGGTGGCATCCTGAAAAAAATCATAGTACCAATCGCTCATCAGTTGGGTATGCAGACCGATCTTGGAGAAATCACGATTACTATACTCTCTATCCTGGCACTTATTGTTCTTATTTTTGCCTTTGGATTTATTTTGATGTTGCCGGCAGTTTCAAAACTCAAGGAAAAACTGGAGTTTCTGGTTCTTAAGATCTACCCGCCACTCAGTTATTTTAAAGTGATGGCGGATGAGAAATTAAAGGTGGATTCGGCCATGGCGAACTGGAAACCTGTACTTGCTTTAATGGATGACCAGTACTGGCCAGCTTTTATTATTGAAGAAAATGAGGAATGGGTTACGCTTTCGGTTTTGTATGTCCCGAATTCTGATCCGATGGAGATTTTAATTGCCCGAAAAGACGATACTCCAATGATACCCATGACTACAAAGCAAATGCTCCATCATAACCGCTTATATGGGAAGGGCCATCTTTCACTGATACCCTCTGCTTCAAAAAAATAGAATACCCAGGCTACAAGAAAGCGGAAATCAGGCGGGCAAGGCTAATTACCATTTGTTTTGTTTTTCCGATTTTTGACCATTCTGCATAGGTAAGCTCAGTACATTCTGTAAGATCATTCAGATAAGCAGCCTCCATTTGCTGGCCAAAGTTTTCACCATAAATCACCGACATTATCTCAAAATTGAGATCAAAGCTCCGGATATCCATATTGGCTGTACCAACCACGCTCAGGAATCCGTCGGCCACTACCGTTTTGGCATGTACAAATCCCTTATTGTATAGGTAAATCTTGACACCGGCCTGAAGCAGCTCCTTATAATAAAATTGAGATGCGGCCCCTACAATTGCCGAATCTGATTTTTTTGGCATCAGCAACCGAACATCCACTCCGCCGATACTGGCTGATTTCATAGCATCCAGGATGCTGTCGCTGGGTAGAAAATAAGGATTGGTGATATAAAGTTTTTTCTTTGCAAGCGTAAAAATTTTGAAATATGTAAGCATTATATTCGACATGGGATATATGGGGCCGCCTGCAACGATCTGGCCCAAAGCTTCAGCATCGGTTTTGTCAACAGGTGTATCCTCCGGAAATAGATCTTTGGTAAATCCCAGTTTTTCATCCTGGCAGGAATTCCAGCTCACGATAAAATGCCGCTGCATGGTTTTGGCCAGGGGTCCTGTGAATTTTACACTCGTATCCCGCCAGTACAAGCCTGTATCAATGGTATTGTCGTAGCGGTCAGATATATTGATCCCACCCACGAAGCCGATCAGGCCATCTACGATGATTACTTTCCTGTGGTCCCGGTGATTTACTTTATTGGCAAGGAAGACAAATCCTACCTTAATTTTCGGGTAAATTTTGACACCGCCATCTTTAAGTTCCCTGACGATATTTTCCCTGATCTTCCGGCTGGCATAGTCATCATAAAGTACCCGAACCTGTATTCCCTCTTTTACCTTTCGAAGCAATACCTCTTTTATCTGGTTACCACGGATATCATTTTCCCAATCATAGTATTCCATGTGAATGAAATGCCTGGCCGTTTCAAGCGTTCTCAGCACTTCCGGGAATTTCTCTTCACCATTTAACAATAACTTAAACGAGTTTTCACTCAGGTGATCACCAGCAAGGTTCTCCAAAAAATCAACAAGGGGCAAAAAATCACCGACGGTTTCGTTTTGCTCCTTGAGAAGGGACGAAGTGTTGTTGGGAAGATTATTTGATAGCTGTGAATCCAATTCCCGTTGTGCTATGATACCCTTGTCAATGGAACTGAGATGCCTGTAATTAATACCAAATGAAAAATAAAAGAGCATCTCCAACAATGGGAAAGAGAATGACAATTAACAAATAGCCTAGCGTTTTAGGTGTTGAGTGTGTATCAAGCAATATGCGGATTATCGTAAAGACGATTAAGGCTACATAAACTATTCCTAAAAGAATACCCGTTGCATGCATCTTATTTAAGGTTTTAAGGTGATCAATCAGAACAGTGACATAATTTGACTATCAAAATAGTATAATTGGGCTACCGTTATAATATCGATATGAAATCTAACCGCAAGAGTAGCCAGAAGGGCTCCGGGCTCCTGCCACCGGACCAATCCAATAAATCCGCCATCCTTCCCAATATACTGAAAGGATTGGCTCCCCATGCAGCAATATTCAGTTTATGATACGGTGAATAGTCCGATTTTTTATGCTTAACAGACAGGCTGTCAGATTGACCAACAATGTAATGATTTACCAGAAGAATCAGCGAAGTGATAATAATACAGAAGTAAATAAATACAGAGCTGTCAACCTATCCTTCATTTTCATGCCGATTTGATTTTAATGTATTTTGAATTATTTCATTTTGATCAAATGACTACGCATGCCTTATAGCCATCTGCACTATCTTGTTTTTGGAACAAAGTTTATTTGATCGAAACTAACATTATTACATTGGCTCCTGATTAGTAATAATGCCATATTATTTATTAGCCTATTAAGAATCAATCATTCTAAATGCAAAGCTACCATAAAACCAAATAAATCGGGCTTTACAAAATATTTCGTAACTTTTCCACTACAAATTTATTCATTAACCAATTAAATTCAAAAAAATGGCAACATTAAAAAGAAAAGTCGCAAAGAAAGCTGTAAAAAGAGCAGTAGTAAAAAAAGCAGTTAAACGCAGGCTCGCAAAGAAAGCGGTGAAACGAGCAGTAGCAAAAAAAGCAATCAAGCGCAGGGTGGTTAAGAAAGCGGTGAAAAGAGCTTTGGTAAAAAAAGCAATCAAACGCAGGGTGGTAAAGAAAGCGGTGAAACGAGCTGTTGCAAAAAGAGTGATTAAAAGGGCAATTCTAAAAAAAGTAATTCTTGGAAACGCAGCCCAGTCGTAAGGAGTTTTATATTTTTGAAAAGTCCTGGCCTTCAGGACTTTTTTTTTGCTGTATCTTAAAATGAATAAATTGTTCTGTCTGGGAATTCCAAACCTTGCTTTAGTATAATTAGTCGTTTCCACTCCAGTGCGAATCTTCCCTGCTTGGCAAATGAAAAATTGTTTTGGCCAACTACCTAGCCAGTCAAAAAAATAGCCCTAAAATAATATTGACTTAATTCATTGAAACGGTAGCTTTACATATCTCCGAATTGGTTCCATGTCATCCTGTAGGAATAATTTTAAGCCGCTCATCTGGAAAACTATTAAATTTAGATAAGCTTGGGCGCCTATAAGAATGAGCCCGACTAAGTCCTGCTACGGAAAATGAAATCGTACAGATCTGATTGACAAAAGTTGTACCGTCCATGATTTGAATAGTCTCACCTGTGATATACATCCGTTAAAATAATTAACGCCGGCTGTTGCTGACTGAAATAATTTATTTTGGAATTTGATATTCGCTTTGTCATAAAAAAAATTCGCATGATAACAGAAACAACTGGATCCATAAGCGACAATAAAGCGCTCGCTATTAGCACGGATCCTTCACAAATGGCCAACCAGATTGGCATCCTGGAAAGAGATATCCTGGAGAACCTGTATTTTATCCAGGGTAAATCCAAAGATCTGGCAACTACCAATGACTGGTACATGGCTGTTGCTTACACGGTCAGGAGCCGAATGATGAAAAACTGGATCGATACGCTTCATGGGCTGAAGGATAAGCAGGTCAAACTGGTAGGATATCTTTCAGCTGAATTTCTGATGGGCCCCCATTTGGGAAATGCCATGATCAACCTGGGCATTTATGAAGAAGTGAAAGAGGCCACACAAAGGCTGGGCTTGACCTGCGGCAATTGATGGATATAGAAGAAGAACCCGGATTGGGAAATGGCGGGCTTGGAAGGCTTGCTGCTTGTTTTCTTGACTCGTTGACTACATTAAATGTTCCTGCGATCGGATACGGAATCAGGTATGAATTTGGACTCTTTGAACAGCAGATCAGGAATGGCTGGCAATATGAAGTGACCGATAAGTGGCTGAAGTTTGGTAATCCATGGGAGATCGCCAGGCCTGAACTTACATTCAATGTAAAAATGGGCGGACATACGGAACATTACATGGATAATCAGGGAATGAATTGTGTACGCTGGTTACCCGCCATGGAAGTTAAAGGAGTGGCTTATGACAGTCCCGTTCCCGGTTATTTAAACGATAAGATAAACCTGCTGAGACTTTGGAAAACGGAAGCCGTTGAGTCTTTTGATTTCGAAGCATTCAACCGCGGCGATTATCAGAAAGCGGTGGATGAAAAAATTTATTCAGAAAATATTGGAAAAGTGCTCTATCCAAACGATGAGCCGCTCGAAGGGAAAAGGTTAAGACTTTCCCAGCAATATTTTTTTGTTTCCTGTTCCATACAGGATGTCCTGCGCCTTCATGAAATGCGGGGACTTTCATTTGATGATTTACCTGATTATGTGGCTTTGCAATTAAATGACACCCACCCTTCCATTGGTGTAGCAGAGCTGATGCGGATCCTTGTAGATGAAAAGCAGTTGGATTGGGACAGGGCCTGGCGAATTACCAAAAATACGTTTGCTTATACAAATCATACGCTGCTGCCGGAAGCACTCGAAAAATGGCCAATCAGCCTCCTGGGCTCGCTTTTGCCGAGGCACCTGGAAATCATCTATGAGATCAATAGCCGGTTCCTTGCTCAGGTGAAAAATCTTTATCCTGGTGATGAAAGTATTTTAAGGAAACTGTCGCTCATTGATGAAGAAGGTGAAAGATATGTGAGGATGGCCCACCTTGCCTGTGTGGGCAGTCATATGGTGAATGGGGTTTCTGATCTGCACGCCGAATTGATAAAAACGGATGTGCTGCGTGATTTTTATAAACTTGACCCCGAAAAATTTATTGGTATCACAAATGGCGTTACGCCGCGCAGGTGGCTCAAACTATACTCCCCGGAACTTTGTTCATTGATTAGTGAGCAGATCGGCGATGGATGGCTTACCCGCATGGAAGACGAATTGATTAAGCTTGAAATGCTTTCGGAGGATCATGCATTCCGGGAGAAATGGCAGCATATCAAACGGGGCTATAAGAATGAACTTTCCTCCAAGATCGGCATGATATCGGGTGTGCAGGTCAATCCTGAATCCATGTTTGATATTATGGTTAAGAGAATCCATGAATATAAGCGCCAGCAACTGAATATTTTTCATATCATTCATCTGTACAACCGGATCAAGAAAGATCCAGGAATGGATATCGCACCAAGGACATTCATTTTCGGAGGCAAAGCGGCCCCTGGATACCATATGGCCAAGCTGATCATTAAGCTGATCCATTCGGTGGGTGAGGTCATAAACCAGGATGCAGAAGTGGACGGCCGGCTGAAAGTAATTTTCTTTCCTGACTTTAATGTAAAAAGCAGTGAATGGATTTACAGGGCTGCAGACCTTTCCGAACAAATATCCACTGCGGGAAAAGAAGCTTCGGGAACGGGCAATATGAAATTTGCAATGAACGGAGCCCTGACTATCGGAACCATGGACGGTGCAAATATTGAAATGATGGAGGCCGTCGGAACGGAAAATTTTTTCACTTTCGGGCTAACGGTGGAGGATATCAGTGCTTTGCGCAAAAATGGTTATCGTCCCATGGATCTTTACCATAGTGATGAAGAGCTAAGGGAAATCATCGATCGTCTTCAATCAGGTGAGTTTTCACAGGGTGATAAGGACTTGTTCAAACCGCTGGTTGATTCACTTTTGAATTATGACCCCTATTTTGTGTTGCAGGATTTCAGGTCTTATGCAAATTGTCAGCAAAAGGTTTCCAACATCTTCCTGGATCGTTCCCGTTGGACGCAAATGTCGATCCTGAATGTCGCACGGATGGGAAAATTCTCTTCAGACCGTTCGATTCGGGCATATTGTGAAAAGATTTGGAAAGTGAACCCAGTCATTAGATAAACTGCCGCGTTCATGATAGGGTCCAACGGTAGTAACGATCAGTCAGGCACAAGAGGGGAAACATATCCACTGGGTGCGACCTTGTATCCGGGGGGTGTGAATTTTTCCATTTTTTGCAGGAATGGGACCAGCGTGGATCTTCTTTTTTTTGATCATGAGGATGATCTGAATCCAAGTCGGGAAATTCCACTAAACATCACCCATAACCGAACTTTTCACTACTGGCATATTTTCTTCCCCGGCGCAAAGGCAGGTCAACTCTATGGATACCGCATCCGGGGACCGCAGGATCCTACTAATGGCCATTGGTACGACCCGGACAAGATTCTTCTGGACCCATATTCAAAAGCCGTAGCGGTGCCGAAAGGCTACAATCGTGAGGCACTGGCCCGACCGGGTAAGACCAGTTGCCCGTCTATGAAAAGTGTAGTAGTTGATATGACTGGCTACGATTGGGGGACAGACAAACCATTGCTCAGGCCTTTTTCGCAGACCATCATTTATGAATTGCATGTAGCGGGTTTCACCAGACACTCCAGTTCGAATGTCGATGCATCGAAAAGAGGAACTTATGCCGGGCTTGTCGAAAAGATCCCATATCTTCTAAGTCTTGGCATTAATGCAGTAGAATTGATGCCGGTTTTCCAATTCGATGTGCAGGACGCACCTGACGGTCTGGTAAACTATTGGGGATACAGTCCCATTTCCCTTTTTGCGCCTCACCAGGGATATAGTTCATCAAAAGATCCCAGGAACCTGCTGGCTGAATTTCGGGATATGGTGAAAGCCTTTCATACTGCAGGAATTGAAGTTATCCTGGATGTAGTGTACAATCACACAGCAGAAGGTGGAATCGGCGGGCCAACATTTAGTTTCAGGGGAATAGATAATTCTGTGTATTACCTCCTGGAAAAAGAAAGCTTTTCCTATGCGAATTTTTCAGGATGTGGAAATACTTTAAATGCGAATCAGTCGGTGGTGAGAAGAATGATCATTGACAGTCTGCATTTTTGGGTAAAGGAAATGCATGTGGATGGATTCCGCTTCGACCTGGCATCTATTCTTTCCCGTGATGAGACCGGAGAACCCATTAAGAACCCACCAATACTATGGGATATCGAATCGGACCCGGTTCTTGCAGGTGTCAAGCTGATTGCGGAAGCCTGGGATGGTGCAGGATTATACCAGGTTGGAGTTTTTGTTGGTGACAGCTGGAAAGAATGGAATGGAAAATTCAGGGATGATGTCCGCAGGTTTATGAGGGGAGACGAGGGGACTTTGTCCGATATGGTTACAAGGCTGATTGGAAGCCCGGATATCTATGGCCATGAAGAAAGAGAACCTGAACAAAGCATCAATTTTGTAACCTGCCACGATGGATTCACACTGAATGATCTGGTTTCCTATGAGCAGAAGCACAATGAACAAAACAGGGAAGGAAACCGGGATGGAAGTAATGAAAATTTTAGTTGGAATGGTGGTGTGGAAGGAGAAACCGATGATCCCATTATTTTAGCATTGCGAAGGAGGCAAATCAAAAACTTCTTTGTCCTTACCCTTCTATCCATTGGTGCACCTATGATCAGCATGGGAGATGAAGTGCGCAGAACCCAGCATGGGAACAACAATTCATACTGTCAGGATAATGAGACCAGTTGGTTTGACTGGGGTCTTACACAAAAGCATCAGGATCTTTTTCGATTCGTACAGCTTTTGATTCATGCCCGTTTGCTAAGGGATATGTCACAAAGGCCATTCAACATGACCTTGAACCAACTTTTAAAGACTTCCGAGATCAAATGGCATGGAGTTCATTTAAACCAACCTGACTGGTCGAACCATTCCCATACAATCGCATTTACTGTGCGTTCATTAAGCGGCGAGATGGAGACTCATTTCCTTATCAATGCGTTTAATGAGTCTCTTGTCTTTGAATTGCCTGATTTGGATTCAGGTAAGCAATGGAGACTATGGATCGATACTTCTATGGAATCCCCCAACGACATCTGCCGTTGGAGTCAGGCAGTTGTTGTGCAATCACAAGTATATAACGTTACAGCACATACGATCGTTGTGTTGATCAACTTTCCAATAAACTTTTTTTATTCGTGAGACTTGTTTTTTGCAAACGGAGTGCAGCAAAAAACGTAGTCGAACAATCCCGCCAAAGGCGGAAGGTATAATTCCGCGCGGCTTGCTTGGAGCTTCAATGCAGCGGTTGCTCTAAGGTATCATACCTGTGATAAAAAAAGAATAGCAGGGCGGGAATTTCATTCCGGGAACTACATCAGGTATTCTACGATTTATACCTTGCCCTTCCAAAAACCAGCCAAAACTTTTTCATAAACCATCTGGCTTAAACAAAATAGAGAATGAGCAATTCTGCAACAATAATTCTTGCAATCATGACAAGGGGATAAACGGTTGCATATGTTAAGGAAGGCACGCTGTTCCCTGCCAGCTGCAGTGCGAATGCCAATGCAGGAGGATCCGTAGATGCACCTGAAAGCAGACCGCAAATTTCAAAAAATGATTTCTTGGCAAGAATCCTCGCGGCAAATCCGGTAATGAGCAGCGGAACAACCGTGATTGCAAAACCAATGGCCATCCATTCAAAACCTTTTCCACTCTTGAAAACGGATATTAAAACTGAACCCGTAGATAAACCAATGCTTGCTAGGAAAAGTGCAATGCCTAATTCCCTGACCATCAAATTTGCACTGTAAGTAGTATAGTTATAAATTCTTGCCCGATTTCCAAACTGGCTAATAAGCAGAGCAATGATCAGTGGTCCGCCCGCAAGACCAATTTTTATTGGAACAGGAATGCCGGGAATTACCAATTGAAGGCTGCCAAGGATAATGCCCAGGAATATACCCAGAAAGATGGGTCCGAGTTCAGGTAATTCCAATTTCTTTGCGGCATTCCCCAGGAATTCGGTAAATGCATTGATCCCTTCTTCGGTTCCTACAACGGTCACCAAATCGCCAATATGCAAAATAAGATTTGGGGCTGCAATTAATTCGAAGCCTGACCGCTCAATGCGCGTGATTTGGCAATCGTCCCGGTTGAGTTCTTTGATATTTTCCAGGCTATTGTGCGTTGCCTTTCTGTGTGTAACAACAATATTTTTCTTTTCGAGCATGCCGGGGATTTCCTGGAGATTAATCCTGCTTTGCCCTCCAATGACCAATTTAAGTTTTTCAGCAACTGCTTTGGTCGCTACGACCAGCAACACATCTCCTTTTTTTAATATGATATCATCAGCAGGGGCTGTGATGGTATCATTGTGAAACATTCTTGAAACAACGAAATGGTCTTCTGTGATGCTGTAAATGGACGAAAGGGGTTTATCAAAGAGCATGGAATTGGTCACATTCAAATTGGTTGCAATGGGCTTATCCGGATCTGTTTCCACCGATTGGTCATAAGCTGCCTGCTCTTTGTTGATGTTTATTTTCCAGACTCTCTTAAAGAACAAAAGGACAAGTACAATACCTATTACCCCCAACGGGTAAGTTACAGCATATGCAACGCTTGCTTCAGTCGCATCTAACCCCTTTTGCTGAAAGACGGAGTCTGCCATCACTTCCTGTGCGGCCCCCAGGCCGGGAGTGTTGGTTACTGCTCCCGACATTAGCCCTGCCATAACATCAATGCCATTAGAAGTAAAAATGTGAAAGCAAATGGTAATTCCAAGGCCGATAACCACTGCCGCCAAAGCCAGTAGGTTTAGGCTCACCCCCTCTTTTCCGAAAGAGTTGAAAAAGCTGCGACCTACCTGTAAGCCGATACAATAAACAAATAAAACCAGCCCAAATTCTTTAATAAAATGATCGGTGGACGTGCTAACGGTGAGGCCTAGATTCGAAAAGAAAATCGCGAAGAAAAGAACCCATGTCATCCCAAGGGAAATCCCAAATATGCGCAACTTGCCAAAAGCCAGACCTAATGCAATGACGAGGCTATAAATGAGAATATCATGTGCTACACTGCTTTCGGTAAATAGTTGTGTAAGCCAATTCATGTTTCAATATTTAAAGCCGGATAGTAATTTCTTGGCGTAATATAAAGATTGTTCAATTGTATCATCCAAATATCACGATTGTCCGTAATTCTGGCTCAAGTTAGAGAATCCATATTCAATGAATTCTCATGGCCGCATTTATTGTACTCCGCGACAGAGCAACAATTTTACTTAAAGAAATTTCATTCAAACAGTTGGCAATGCGTAAAATTGCCTCAGGCTCCGCGGCAAAATTACTTCCACGGCAAGCTGTATGCGAATCAGGGTTAATTGCACAAAAATAAACCGGAATAAGTTTTTGGACAGCCCGAAACCCATACACTGAAATAAATCCTGGATGAATTGAATTTAAAAGTATATCACACAGCCGGTATAGGAGATTTCCCCCTGATCAATTTATAAAGGCGGTCCACATCTTCTTTCCTGCACAATTGTGTGCCGGAATTCATCGTTGCAGCCGTGCCACAGGCAACGCCATATTGGACAGCCTCTATGAGCGTTTTTTTTGCTTCAAGGCTCATCACCATGCCGGCAACCATACTGTCTCCGGCGCCTACCGTGGATCTTCTTTTCACTGATGGCGGAACGATCTGCAGGGCGAGATCCTTGGTAACAAGCATCGCTCCTGTTGGTCCCATGGATACTACAATCACTTCACATTTTCCTGAGCGGATTATTTCCATGGCGACATCATCTACGGATTCAATTTGCAATTCTGTCTTGCCCGCTATGAAGCTTAATTCACCAAGGTTGGGCTTGACCAGGTAAACTCCTTCCTGGACGGCCTGCTTCAAAGCTTCTCCGGAAGTATCCACAATCAGGCGGGCTTTTTTCTTCCTGGCTATCCATGCAATCCGGGCATAAATATCCATGGGCACTCCCGGCGGCAGGCTTCCACTGGCAACTATAAAATCCACTCCTGCCTGTAATTCAATATTGTTCAGGCAATCCTGCCACTCAGATTCCTTGATATGCGGACCAGGCATACCAAACCGGTATTGCTGATCGGATGCTGTTTCCATTACAATCAGATTTTCTCTTGTGTAAGCGTGCGTTTCGGTGACGAGCGTTTCCACATTTTCTTCCCGGAGAAGCTGATTAAAGAAATGGCCCGTATGCCCTCCAGCCAGGTAGAGAGCCAGGGCATTTCCACCGAGTTTCTTGATCGCCCGCGCCACGTTCACTCCACCCCCACCCGGCTCAAACAAAGGTTCAGAACATCGAATCTTTTTTTCCGGAATCAATACCGGGGCCGAAGTCAGTTTATCGATAGCGGGATTCAGTGTCACTGTAATAATAGTTGCCATGCTGGATCTTTTTTAATTTTCATTTTTTAGAAAAATGGATCTTGTCGGCCGATGCCCAACCAAATCTGCTTTCAACTGGAATGTTATTTTCATTAGCTCCCGGCAGATTTTTTGGTGTTCTTGATTGTTTCCGGTTGCTGCAAAATCGAGACGATTCAGGTCTAAATAAATTGTGTTTTCTTAGGTTGACTCATCTAAAATTAGGCCTATTGGTTCAATAATAAGCCTTCCGAATTTTAAGGAAACTTGTTTCATTACTTGAAATGGGTTGGCAAATAAAAAAAAGGCCGTCGTTAAAACAGCCTTTGGTAAACCTGGTATCGTTAATACCGTCAATTGGGAGCCACCACCTTTACAATCCGATAAGCTGCGATCCCGCGTCTGCCCAATTCAATTTTGTTGATCATGGCCTGCCCTTTTGTAGGAAATACAGTCTTAGGGTCCCAATTTTCCAATAGCAGGTCCTGCAGGTTCCTATAAAGGTCAAAAGAAACTGTAGTGAATTTGATGTCTTCGCCCAAAGGGACAAGTACCCTGGAATTACCCCAGCCAACCTGGGCTGTCAGGCCTGCGTCCATCGCTTTTTTAATAAAAGGTGACCAGTATTTGTTTTCCAAACCGATCAGGCTGTCCGCATAATTGGTATTGTGGTAAACCATCTCCACATAATTAAAATCCTTTGCGGGTACGGCTTTTGCCGCCTGAACAAAACTCTGATCAAGCAGGAAGAACTCGCTGGTTATTGTTGACATTGAATTGGTCTCCATATCTGCCATTTTCACTCCTGCGACAGACTCAACATTGGTGAATATGTCCGAAACTTTGTCAATGTTTGGAACTGTAATTACAAATAAATAGTTGGAAGAATTAGGCAGGTCAGTGCCGCCTATTTTTTCCAGCAATGCCCAAAATGTCATCGTCTTGTCCTTGAGCGCTTTTTCTGCCACTTTGCTCCAGTAAGTTGTTTCTCTTTTTATGAATTCATCGATCTTATCATTCGGCACGTGGCGATACTGATAGACCGTGATTAGTTTTTCCTGGGCCTGGCCTTTAGTATGCAGGGAAATACCCAGAACAATGAGCGAAAAGCTACAAATGCAGTAGTAATCTCTCAGTTTGAAATTTTTCATGATGGTGAGTTTTAAGGAATGAACAAATAAGGGAACTTATTATTTAGGACTGAATGAGAAAATGATAATGGCGAACACTGAGGAAATAGATACTTTGTCATAATGCTGCAGTATAGACTCTGGCAAGCGGAATTTCTTAGAAAGCCTTCGGAAGAAAGGAGGAATATTTTAAAAGGGCTGAATTGTTTTGAGATTATAAAAAAATCACTGCCGCAAAGGCCAAGGCTATTTGGAGCAGTAGCTGAAGAAATGACGCCAATGATTGCTTTCATTAAAGCCTAATTTGACTTTTTCAAGTAAATGTGGGGATAGAGTTGTTTCTTTTGTGGGAAGCAGGTCTAAACTGCAGAAACTCCGGGCTTGCAGACGATATATGAAAATTCGGCCTGGATTTATGCACTTTCTCTATTTCTAAAGATCGGACAAATATTAATATTGGATTTGCCATTTTTTCGCTTAAGGCTCAAACGCAACATAGCGCAGACTTAAGCAACAAAGCGCGAGATAGAACCGAGGTAAAATAAATGCTTTGCTGAGCTGTTCATAAAAAAAGCAGGAATAACGCAAGTAGATACAAGTGAAACTTTGGCTGGCCCCCTGCCTAAACAGTTCTTACTAAACCGTGACTTTTTTCGAAATTTATATCAAGCTTATATGGAGCTTATATGAAGCTTATATAAGAGGTATATAGAATCGATAAAAGATCACTCTATTTTGATCTAAAAAAATGTTTTATGGCAAGGCCAAAGACAAGATCATCACCAAGGGCTTTTCCGCCAAGGAGGCTAATCTTGCCTATAGGAGCTTTCCGGCTGGAACTGCCTACTGGTAGCCAGCGGGAATTATGCGATACACAGGATTGTTGGGATAGAAAGAAAATTCATTTGATTTCACCTGACCGCATGCTTCTAGCTCAGTATTTATGTGGTTCCTGCCTGGAATTTCTTCTTGCAATAAAAATAGAGTTTGCTATTCCCAGGAAAGCGTTTGTTTGGCCCGGTAACTCAAAAGCATCACCATTTCTCCAAAGGGTGGCTAGACCGCGCCTGTTTATGTTTACATTATCTTCACCACTTGTGCCCACTACATAAATATCATTCCCACAAGTGGCTATTGATTCCGCGAGTGAATTGTTTGTTTTGGTGAGTTCGGTTGGTATTCCATTCTTCCAATATTTTGCGGTCAATATAGTAAAAGGATACTCAGCATTAATGCTAGCGCCAGCCACAAATACATTATTTCCGGAAACTGCAATGGAGTAGACAACAGTTACACTTCCATCACCTAGGGGAACTGGACTGCCGTTTTTCCAGTACTTTGGGGCCCGGTATCCATTTTTATCGTCTTGATACCCTAAAACGTATACATCATTTCCGGAAACCGTTATAGCAACTGCATCAGCAAGTGTAGTGCCATCTGTCAATGGGAAAGCAATCCCATTCTTCCAGTACTTGGCAACATGCGGGTTGCCAAAATTATTTAATTCATTTCCTGCTATATAAACGTCATTTCCAGAAACAGTTATCGCATTGGCATAGCCATAAATTAATCCGCCGTCCAAGTAATTAGGAATTCCGTTCTTCCAATAAACAGGAGCAGAATTCGCAACATTATGTTTATAGCCCGCCACGTAAACGTCATTGCCTGAAACGGCTACAGAAGTTGCAAAAGAATAACTTGACCCTCCTTCATCCAGATACAATGCATTTCCATTTTTCCAACAGATTGCATGTGCAGAAAAAATAAAATTAGCAAAGTCCGTTTCAGTTCCAGCAACATAAACATCATTTCCTGAAACAGCAATGGACATCGCTTGAGCATCTTTAGTTCCGTCTGATAGAAGAAAATAGTTCTCATTTCTCCAATATATTGCGATATCCTTGCTTGTGCTACTTGTGTTAATAATATACCCTGCTGCATATACATCCACAGCGCCGGCTTGAGGACCTCCATGCTGCGAATCCTTATTGCAGGACAAGAAGCTAAGCAAACTAACCATGCCAAGGATCAGGTAACTTCTTCTTGCTAAGTGCATGAAAAGAACAGGTTCCATCATTGGACTTGCTTTGGTAGTAATTCGACCAAACAATGCATCCAGCAGTAGTTTGATCAAGGAGGAGATTTTTTTCATAACGATCTTATTGAGATGAGGAATGTCGATATTTAAGCCAGTTATATCATGCGAATGAGTATAAACGCTTAGTACACGAATAACCGTGGTAGTTAGGCTCGACAATTATGGTCTTCGCCTCAGCGAATAGACGCCTGGAAATCCCGGCAACGCCAAGGCTAAGTAATATTTATTAACCACTTCCCGCGAGTGGATCGTCTTTAAGATTATTTGCCGCCTCGCGCAAATTAGGCCACCTTGCGGACCCAGTTGAATCTCAAGTAGTAGAAATCTATTTTTAGCAAAAAGTGTATTATTTAACTTTTTCCTTGGCGAATTTATGATTGCATTAAGCAGGTAACTATGACTATGATCATGGTAACTCATGATTGTTATTGATTAATTCTTCTGCCGGCAATTATGGTGTCCGTTTGGCTAAAGGAAGCCTGCACCTTTGGAGAATATGATTTACCGTGATTGGCGATAATCACTGAAAAGTATCGACGCTTTTATTAATTGCAACACCAATTTCTGAAGCGTTTAGAAAGGATCTCACTTGAGCTGAATAATCACATCTTGTTGAACTTGAATATCACAATTCATAATGATTGTTTTGGATTAGAAATCTATCAACGAAACTAATCGAGTACGAAGCTGAAACCTAATTTTGAATTACACTGAAATCGATGGCACTATGAATTAATTCTTAATTGAGAAGATGAAAGGGCCAAATCCTTATGGATCCCAATTGATGACTGGATTATCAAAATCAGAGGGAGTAATTGCCAAATAAGCAATCGCAATTCACCAATTCTGCCAATAAATTATATATCAAATTTGTTTGAACTCTCTCAGCCTGTACAACCTAAAATAATTGCTCCATGTCATCCCGCAGTTGCCATTGATTTTTGCATGAACCGGGCGTATCCAATTACATTAATTAAGGAAGTCGGGGAAATCTTTCCAATGCAAATAAATTCCTTCATTCAACTTCTTTTGGCAAACCTGAATCTGCAACGTCTAATGAATTAGGTATGGGCAAAAGAATAATCAGAACTCAGGGAATTTTTTATTAGCTTTAGATATCCGATCGCAGGCCGCTTACATTCTTTCCCTGGAAAATTACATCTTATATTATCTATACTTTATAAAATTCAAAGCACTGTCTGATTTAGTGGCTTGAAAGAAATTGAACATGAATGAGAAGAATCAGCAGGTCAAATGATTAAAATCACCAGATAAATCTGGTCTGTTTGAGATTTTAGCTTCACGGAAAACATTATTAACCTGAAAAAATTCTATGAATGAAAAATTCACTAAGGAGTAAAATCAAAAGAATTATTAGCGTGCGCATTTTCATGGCTTTATTGGCTTGTATTGTATTTGTATCAGACAGTTATAGTCAGAAGAAGGACACAATGAACATTAATAGGGTCCCACATCCAAATCTGGTTAAACTTAGCCTCACTTCCTGGGCCTTGTATGCGAATTCCCTACATATGGGTTATGAAAGAGTATTGGGGAAGCACCAAAGCATATCTATTTTCGGTGGCTACAATGAATTTCCAATCAAACTGAGTCTTAATCTCACTGGAACAAAGTTGACGAATGAATTGTCAAAATCCGGTTATATGATTGGCGCGGAATACAGGTTCTATCTCCCCAAGGAAAATAAATATGATGCTCCCCATGGAGTTTATCTTGCCCCTTATATGAGCTACTATCATTTTAATTCTGATCGAACACTTACCCATACAGATTCCTCCTCCGGTACTTCCCAGTCGGCCAGCCTGGCCATGAGCATTGGTCTGTTTAATATAGGCGGCATGCTGGGATATCAGTTTGTAGTGGCCAAAAGGTTTGTGATAGATTGTGAATTATTGGGACCGTCTATGACTTTCTACGGTTTTGAGGCAAACCTTCATGGACAGATCAATGGGATTGACCCGGATGGGACCTTAGCGGCCGTCATGGAAGCATTGAAAAACAAATTTCCTTTACTTAATGATTTGTCCAGTGGAAAGACGGTAATTAGGTCCGGTGTGGCGCATTCGGATTTTTCTTTTGTAGGATTCAGGTATTGTATCAGCATTGGATTTATGTTTTGATATTTTGAAAAATATCTAATTCGAAGGCCTTCTATCCCTCCCATTCATCGTCTACAAAGGGACTAGCTTTTTTTCCCCATGGAATTCCAACCTCCCTCAGAGGAGTTGATATGGCACAATCATGAGGCCACATGATCGTCGTCATGGTTAACTGGCTTGTTTGTTCCTAGATTCGTTAAGGAAAAGTTGAATCATATTCTTTACCATTAAATTTATTTTTATGAAAAGCAATGTTCAAATTCAACAAGATGTGATTGATCAGCTCAAGTGGGAACCTATTCTGAATGCTGCAGAAATTGGCGTTTCCGTGAAAAACGGAGTCGTCACCCTTTCTGGGATTGTCGACACATATTCAAAGAAAATTGCTGCCGAAAGAGCAGCTAAAAAAGTGGCAGGCGTTAGAGCGGTCGCAGAAGAAATCCAGGTGGGCATTTCACCAATCAATCATAAAACGGATACTGAAATTGCAGAAGCGATTGTAAATGCCTTAAAATGGAATACTTCTGTACCAGACGAAAAAATTAAAGTAAAGGTCGAAAACGGTTTGGTGACCCTGGAAGGCGAAGTCAATTGGGATTATCAGCGCTCGGCCGCAAGATCTGCGATTGAGCATCTTGGCGGGGTGCGGATGATCAACAATTTTATTATGGTCAAACCAGCAACAAACCTGGGCAATGTAAAGCAAAAAATCAAAGAAGCATTTACCAGAAGTGCAACCATTGACGCAGACAGAATCAACGTAGAAGTCGTCGGCAGCCGGGTTATCCTTACCGGCAAAGTGCGTTCTTTTGCGGAAAGAGATGATGCAGTGGCTGCCGCCTGGTCAGCCCCCGGCGTAAGTGTTATTGAAAACAAGTTGCACCTGGAAGAAGAAGCCTTTGCGTTATAATGGGCACCTGGTTTGGAACATAAACGGAACCGTTGAAAAATATTAGGGACGGAAATCCGATTTGCCCGGTAGTGGTCCATGCGACTACTACCGGCATTCGGCATTCAAGTCAGGGAAAAGTAGGCGGCAATGAACACAGGCCTGCTTTGTGTGACCGGCTTACAATAATGATCTACTTCGCTACTGTCGGAGAATTCGACCATCCTCCATTTCAATCAGACGCTGTGTTCTTGCCGCAAACCCGGGATCATGGGTAACAATAAGTAACGTGTGATTGAATTCCGTCGCCAGTCTTTGAAAGATATCAAAGACGATTTCTGAATTTTTTCTATCTAAATTTCCAGTGGGCTCGTCGGCCATGATGATATGGGGTTCGTTGATCAGGGCCCTCGCAATGGCCACTCGCTGCTTTTCTCCTCCAGACAATTGATTGGGTCTTTTGTTCGCCAGCTTTTCCATCCCAAGCATTTTCAAACTTCCCATGGCTTTTTGTTGAATTTGTTCTTCTGAATCTTCATTCAGTTTGAGTGCAGGCAACATGATATTTTTGAGGACCGAAAATTCATTTAGAAGGTAATGAAACTGGAATACAAAGCCGATCTTTTTGTTCCGGATTCTGGCCAATTCTCTTTCCTTTTTGTCTTCCATGATTTCATCGTCAATGAGCAGTTTGCCTTCGTAATCGGTGTCCATGGTTGACAGGATATACAATAGTGTTGATTTTCCGCAGCCTGATTTTCCGACAACTGAAACAAATTCGCCCTTTAGTACTGAAAAGCTGATGTCCGTCAGTACATTCACCATGACCGGGTCGTAGAATTTTTTTGAAATATTGCGGGCCTCTAATACGGTGGGCTTGTCCATACTATTTTCCACGGATTATTATGACGGGATCAATTTTGCCGGCTTTTCTTGCCGGAAAAAACCCGGCCAAATAAGTTGTAATGAGCGAGAAAAAAATAGCGATGAAATACAATATAGGGCTCGAGCTGACGGGGTATCTTTTTATTGTGGGCAAGGCCGCCGTCGTGAAGGGAATTTGTGCGATCCCTTTTGAAAGCAAGAAGCCAAAGAGCAATCCCATCACCCCGCCGAAAATACCAATGCTGAGGGAAATAGTAAGGAATATGAGCCTGACATCAAACCCCGAAAACCCCGTGGCCTTTAGTATCGCAATAGAATCCATTTTTTCGTAGATCATCATATTTAAGATATTATAAATCCCGAAGCCGGCGACGATCAATAAAGTCACGCCGACGGCGTAAGAAATGGTCAGCCTGGTCTTGGTTCCGGTTTCAAACTGGGCATTGGCCGTTTGTACATCCTCAGCATCCGTTTCAAATATGCGCGCATATTCCCTGGCGATAGTTGGCGCCATCCTGACATCCTTGACTTTGATTGCAATATCTGTCACGTAATTATTTCCTTTGCCTAAAATTTTTTGTGCGGTATTAATAGATGCATAACTCTGTACCTTATCAAAGTCATTGATCCCGGATTGGTAAATTCCTACGGTTCTTAGAGAATACCTGGTGCCTGCGGCCGTCGTCACGGTCACCATGTCTCCAATATGCACCTGCATTCTTGCTGCAAGGCCTTTTCCAAGAATGATGCTATTGGGAATCTGGAAAAGGTCCTCTGCCCGGCCTTCGACGACGTATTGGGAAAAACTAAAAAGACTTGTTTCCCCGCCCACGTCCATTCCATTAATCACTCCATTGATATCAATCGTGCCATAATTAAAAAAGACCTGGGCGGTGATCCTCGGGGCAAATCCCATTATTCGTGCATCTTTCCTCAAAGCCTGCATGATGAATCCATTATTGTATATTTCCAAACGAGCGTTTCCTGACTTTAATGAGCTGATGAAATCGTAGTAGCCCCGGTATAATATGGATTCATTGACAGGCTGCCGGCTGCTTGGTCTGATCTCTTTGAAGAGGCGTACATGGGGAGTACGGTTCAAAATCAAACCGTCTAGCATATTGTTCAGGCCCGTCATGAAACTCAGCAATGCCACAAACATGGCAATCCCAAATGTAACTCCGACAGATGCTACCAATGTTTGTCTCCATCTTGCTAAGAGCAAAGATTTTGCAATATCAAAGGTTAGTTTAAAGTTCATTCTTTGGGCTTATATATCGTTTCATTGGCATGCAGACCATTTACAATTTCAACCTTCTGGTAGTCTTTTATCCCCGTCTTTATCACCCTCTTTTCATTCTTGTTGACGAGAACAAAGGAATCATTGAGAAGGTAATTTCTTGGTACAGTGAGCGCTTTTTCTTTGCTCTGAATAACGATATTGGCTTCTACAGTAAGGTTAGGATATAAAACCGGGGGCTGTTTCAAGAATAAAGCTTCCACAGTAAATGTCTTGGTGCGTTCATTCATCAGCGGATTAATTTTGGAAATGGTGGCTTCAAAAGATTCCCCCTTGTAACTGTCCATGGCAACAATGACCTGTTGGCCATTCCTAATTTTGACGATATCATATTCATCTACTTCCAATTCGAGTAAGAAATGAGATGCATCCCCAATGACTGCAAGAGGCGTTTGTGGAGTGATCAATTCACCCTGCTTAGGAAATATAAAATAGACTTTCCCGTTGATCTCGCTTTTGATCGTAAAATCATCTTCTTTCGCCTGGCTGAATGCCAGGTTATTCTTTGATTGTTCGGCATTGAATTGAAGCTGCTTTAACAGGTCAGTATATTTTATTTTTGCTGATTCCACAGAAATTCTCGAATTCTGGCAGGCCAGTTCTCTCTGTTCGAGTTCCGTCTTTGTGCCAATACCCTGGGCCCATAGATTTTTTTGCCGAACGTAAAGCATGGAATCGTTGCTGTATTTGCTCGCAGCCAATAAAATATTGTTCTTTAAATCCGATAATTTCTCCTGGTTACTTTCTAAGTCAGCATATTTGGAAGAAAGATTGGCATTTTCCCGGTTAATTTTTGAGGATTGGTCTGATAGCACGAATAGGCGTGCACCCTTTTTTACCAGGTCATTTTCCGTTACAAGAATTTTATCTATGATACCGCTCACAGTGGCGTAAGCCTGGTATTGATTCACCGTTTTCACCCTGCCGGCTGCATATACTGCTTCCGTGATGTTTTCAGTGACAGGTGTTGTGCTTTCAAGCTTGGATCTGCAGAAGCTGAGCATAAAGATGCAGCAAAGGGAGATCACACTACATTTCATCATTAGCCAAAGAATTTCCTTAGATCGAATATACTATTATCGGATTATTATTGGGCCAGATACCCACCATCCACAGGATAGTATGCTCCGGTAACAAAAGATGATTTGTCTGAATTCAACCAAAGCGCAAGTTCGGCCACTTCTTCTGAAGTTCCTAGTCTACCCAACGGGTGAAGGGTCTCGACAGCCTTCATGGTGGCTTCATCCAGGTTCTTGGTAAGCATAGGCGTGAGAATATACCCGGGCCCCACTGAATTGACCCGAATTTTTTGATCCGCATATTCCAGAGCAGCTCCTTCAGTAAGTCCAATGACTCCATGCTTTGCAGCAGTATATGCCGGTGCATTCCTGGAAGCCACCTTCCCAAGAATGGAAGAAATATTTACAATGGTTCCGCCTCCTGATTCAAGCATAGCAGGAATTTGATAGCGCATTCCGTAAAATACCCCTGAGAGATTGACCGCAATGACTTTGTCCCAGCCATCAATGGGATATTCGCCCACAGGTTTTAGGGGACCTGCGATTCCTGCATTATTTACGGCAATATGCAACCCCCTGAATTCTTTGAGTGCAAGCTCCACGGTCTTGCGGCTGTCATCGGGCTTTGATGTATCGGCATGAAAAAAGAATGCCTTGCCACCCTTTCCCTTTATTTCAGAAACCGTTTCATTTCCTCCATGGTCATCTATATCGGAAAGTACAAGCCTTGCCCCTTCAGCGGCATAGAGCAACGCAATGGCTTTGCCAATCCCCGATCCCGCCCCCGTAATTATCGCCACTTTATTTTCCAGTAATTTCATAATTGGTCTATTTTATTGCTGCAAATTAGATTTCAGATTTGCGCATCGGGGTGACCGATATTATGTTCCGCAATGATTAAGATCACTATTCCCGTCAAATATTTGGTTTGCACGCCATTTTGTCTATTTTTTTCGCGCAAAGCGCGCAAAGAAGAGCAAAGGTGCCAAGACTGTCGAACGAAATTTTACTTTCTTCTTTGCGCCTTATCTAACCTTTGCGGCTTTGCGTGAAACAATATCAGTTGCGTCTATGATCCAAGTCAATGAAATTTATTCTGGCCCGGCGTATTTTTGGACAAATAGCATAAAGTAATGAAAGCAGAGAGTTTTTGTCAAAATTGCAGAAGGTCCATTACCGACCCGGAAGAAAGAGGTACTGAAAAGGATGGTTCAGAAAATACAGACTATTGCCGATATTGTTACCAGGCAGGTTCTTTCACATATCCAAAACTGACCCTTGGTGAGGTGAAATCTTTCGAGAAGAAACAAAGAAAAAAACTGCAAATGAGTTATTTAAGCAATGGGTATTTCCTGAATGCTCATCAGGAGATTTTGGGTAGAAAATCATGAATGATTATGCAAAATGAATCGCGGCGCGAAATTTGAAGAGTCCATGCAAAATAGAGATACTCTACTTAATTTTTTGTTCAACTTTGCTCTTACCATTTGGTATTAATTTTCAAAAAAAGATATGAATAATTTTGAGTCTCATATTCAAGGCAAAAAACCAGTTGTTGTAGACTTTTTTGCAGAATGGTGCGGTCCATGCAAACTCATGCCAGCCATATTGCAGCAGGTAAAAGAAAGCGCAGGAGACAGAGTCACTATATTAAAAATGGATATTGATAAGAATCCTTCTTATTCTCAATTATTTAATATTATGGCTGTTCCCACCCTGATTATTTTTAAAGAAGGCAATATCATCTGGAGAAAAAACGGGGTATCTGCCGCACATGAGATTCTGGAACACCTCGCGATGCTCGTGGATTGACAATTGCAGGTTGGAACTGTAATGAATTCGCACCTGCATTTTTTGCACGTCTATTGATTTGTCTCCCAGCCACCAGCCAGCCAGATCCATTCTTCCCAGGCCAAGCGCAAGGATCACTAAGCTGCATGATTTCAGTCATAACATTCTGCTATGATGATCATATATCTTTCAACTTTAAATAGTTTCAAGGCATGCAAAAGCAAAAAATATTCTCGCATTCGATGCAGAAGGGATACTATGGTGAGTTTTCTTTTTATCCCAGCATGTGTTCAGGTAAATATGGAAACGTAGAGTACAAATTGTATAAGCCGTTGGGCGGCGAGTTCCATCTCGTCCTTGACCGCCTTGATTCAGGTAAATCGATTGAACACCACATGGTTTTACTAAAGGGTAAACTTGAGAAGAACAACATTCCTTTTACTTATGGTCTCATTTGCGAAATACAATATGCGATTGAGGCAATGCGAATATTGTATGCAGATGCTTCTTCTAAACCAGGATCATGCTTTAGGGATATCATGGATACCATGCTGGAATTACAGGATGAATTGTTTGAATATGATGAGAATGTTCAACACAAACTGTCTGACGATCTGCGACTCTTACTGTCCACTGAAGGTTCAAGATGCCTGTCTGCTTTCAGTTCGAAAGAGGTATGGAATCTCGTAGTGGTTATTGAGCATTGTCAAATAGACGTGAAGAACGCCTATCATGCGATTAAAAGGTTTCTCGGGACCAGGCGTTTCGCTGTTGATAATTTTGCTTTAAAGTTTCAAACTCAGGAAGATTTGATCAGACTCCCTTCTCTTCTAAAGAAATGGATACAGGAACAATCTGGTATCATTCAACATCTCCAGGATTGGGCAGCTGCAATGCAAAGGCTTGAAAAAATGGAAATGTGGAATTAATAAGGAGGACCTAAAGCTTCTGGAGGATCTAAATTCCAATTTGTGGTCTTTCTTCGCCCGAGAAGCTAATATCCTCTACGGTAATTATCCTATTCATGAGGGCCCTCCTGATATTTTCTTTATTCGTTTGCCATTCACCTTTAATATCAGTAAGCACCCTACGCTCCTTTGGAAAAGATGACCGGTCTCCAATTATTGAGTCTAAATGGGTCAGATCAACACAAACATCGTGAAATTGGCCAAGCAAATCGCTCAGCAATTTGAGTCGCTGATAGGATCTGAAAGCGGGCGGGAATACAATACTTGCATGTCGCCTGATAAAGGGCCAGGCGTATTGAACATTTTTGATCAACTTGCGCAATTTGTGAAGGGATTTATCACCAGGTTGTTTCATTTCAAGCAATTGTATCAATTGCACATTCTCAAAATGTACAAAATGCTTAATGTTGGTTTTGCCGTTCCTGTTGAGTAGGAATTTAATAATCCTTGCTTCCCATTTGCCGGATATTCCTTTCCAGCCAATGATTTTGCGCGCATGGTCCATTGCATCATTTTTGTCGGAATGAAGCTTGTTGAAATAGATGTCTGGCTGGCGCCAATTGTTTTTTGAGGAAGTAGAGGACAAATGCTCTTCCTGTAATTGAAGACTGCGAACAATTCCTGCAGCCTTGTACAATTGCTTAATCTTTTTGGGAATTTTTAAATGACCGGCATGATCCTTACCTTCTTTCACCAATCTGAATAATGCCCTTAGTTTTTTAATTTCAATACGGAATTTGTGAATGTTATCAGGGGTAAAGCTTATAGTTAGTTTCCCCATGCAATCATCCAATTTGGAAAATCGCTTATTAAAGGCTTCGATAATTACTTTCCGTTCCATGGTTGTGGTTATTTGTGAGACTTGTTTTTTGCAAACGAAGTGCAGCAAAAAACTTAGTCGAACAATCCCGCCAAAGGCGGAAGGTATAATACCCCGCAGCTTGATGCGGAACTTGAGTTCAGACCTTACTCTGAGGCATCATGCCTGTGATTCAGCATCTGGCTATTCGAGGATTACCTCCATCAACAGGCTTAAAGGTAAGCGGAATTTATGCGATGTTGTTTTGGCATAAAGCATTTTGATATTCTCGATGGCGATCATCTTTTTGTTTTATGACGATGATGCAGGTGATCCTTAAATTTGCTTTGTACTGCACTGGCTTAGCAACGCATAATTTAATAGAAGATAAAAACGGACTCAACTAGGATTCTAATTTTAAAAAGCTGATTAGGATTTCAAGAGCGCAAATAATCAATATTATGTTCTTATTTAACCATTAGACAATGAATTCAGAAATCCATTTCTTCAGTAGGATAGGTTTATTTCTTATAATTCTTTGCGTAGAAATAAAGATTGATTTGTAATCCGATCGCATCCACCAATGATACAGCGGACCCGTTGGGAAACTGGTGAAGATAGTATAGTTCGAACTCAAGCGCTTTTGAAACTTTCATGACTGAACCTATGCATAATCGAAACCGGTCCTGGTCCGCATCATTAAGATAAAAATAATATTCACCATACAGATAGGCGTTAAAAGTCAAGTATTGAGTTTTAAAATTGCGAACAAATTTCATGCGCGGCCTGTAAATAGGCTGAAATTCCCCATTCACCCAGCGCCAATCCAGCCGGTTCCTGGTGTTGAGTACAATTCTCTCTGGCAGATAAAAACTATTGTTTGTTTCGGTCTCAAATATGTTTACTACTTTTTGCTTATCCTCAGGTGGTGCATATGAATAAGAATAACCCATACGGAACCACCAAAAATATCCTTTGGCAGAATCGCTCATTTCTGTTTCATTTCTTCTGTCTTTGATCCAAGACCTGGCGAAATAATCAATAAAAATCCCTGTCTTGCCGTCTGTGTATTCCGAATTCGATCTGGTGCCGGAAATCACGCCATATAGCCTGAATCTTTCATTTAATCTGAAATAAGCATCCACTTCCGGCCATATCTGTTTGGATTGAGTTGTATCCTGAGCACGGATTAGTTTGCAGAATAAAAAGCCCAGACATAAGAGCAATAGTCTGGAGAAAACAGATCTCATCATTCCTATTTAGTTTGGTCCCACGGAATTAACCACACTTTAAGTAATCCAGAGTCAGGCTAATGCCCTTAGCTGGAGAAACATCAAACTCTGAACCTCCTCTAATTTAGAAAATCTGTTTATACTCATTGAGCGAATGAGTTTGACAATTAACAAGCTGGTGGTCTAAATACAGCTCGGTTCATTAAATGAAAAAGCGGGCGACCCTGATGAGCCGCCCGCAGTATTATCTTTTCTTTTACTGACCGGTGCCTTTAGCGGCTGCTTCGGCCTGAGCCATCCTTTTCGCCATCTCTGCTTTCACTGCATCCAGATTGAAACTGGCGCCACGCTGCATTGGAGGGTAATCGAGAAAGGTCTGGAGTGCCTTACCAATTACCTGCTGAACAAATACAAAGCGCCAGAATTGGATATTTGAACCAATCAAAATATTGTTGGCCGCCTTCTTTAGTTCCATTGTTTGGCCAACCAGTTCGTTCGAATGGATCCAGACGCAGGTTGATAAGGTAAGGCACATCAACATGCGTTTTTTCACCAAGCCAGCCCTGAGGTTGGTCAATGAACCGAAATTTATAGTCGTCAATGCGTACCGCACCAACCGTACTTTCACCGAGGTAAAAGATTTCATGCCGAGCGGAAGGTCCTTTGCCGGTAATTAGATCCATCTGATTGTAGCCATCAAGGTGGTTTTTATAGGTCCGGTCGCCCAGTTTAACTCCTTTGAGCAACTGATCGGTAATATTTGGATTACCGGCTGCTGCTAAGAAAGTAGGGAACCAATCCATTCCTGAGAAAAGGCCATTCTGTACCGAACCTGCTTCCACATGACCAGGCCAGCGTAGAATACATGGCACCCGGAAACCACCTTCCAAGACTGTTCCTTTGCTTTGCGCGAAAGGAGTTTGTCCACCATCAGGCCAGGTGAAAACTTCTGTTCCATTATCGGTAGTAAATACAACAATCGTGTTGTCATCCAGACCCAGGTCCTTGAGCTTTTTCATAACGAGACCAATATCGTCGTCGAGCTGGGCCATGCCTGCTTCTTCTTCGGACCAACCATTTTCCGAGTTACGCATGGCTTCATATTTTGGAGAAAGATGCGTGACGATATGCATGCGTGTTGGGTTTAGCCAGCAGAAGAATGGCTTGCCATCCTTTTTGGCCTTTTCAATGAAATTCAAAGCCAGATCACGTATTTCGTCGTCGACGGTTTCCATGCGCTTAGGATAAAGTGTTCCGGCATCTTCGATCTTCTGTTTGCCTATTTTCCCCCAGCGTGGCATCTCGGTAGGATCATCCTTGTCGGTTGCCCAGGAATGAACCATGTTGCGTGGACCAACAACATTTAGCAGGTTCTGTGGGTAGTTGGGGTGGGCAGGGTCTTCCATCGCGTCCAGGTGGTAGAGGTAGCCAAAGAATTCGTCGAAGCCGTGCACCGTAGGCAGGAATTCATTGAGATCTCCCAGGTGATTCTTACCAAACTGGCCGGTCACATAACCTTGGGCTTTGAGCGCTGTGGCAATCGTACATGCCTCAGCTGGTATGCCGGTTTTGGCTCCTGCCTGACCAACAGTAGTCATTCCGGTGCGTATTGGCAATTCTCCCATTATGAAATTGGCACGTCCTGCTGTGCAGCTTGCTTCTGCGTAGTAGTCCGTGAATAACATGCCTTCCTTGGCGATTTTGTCAAGATTAGGCGTTTTGCCAGCCATCAATCCGCGATGGTAGGCACCAATATTCCACATGCCAATGTCATCGCCCATGATGACCAAAATATTAGGTTGCTTGGTTTGTGCATGAACGGGCATAATGAACAATAAGGAGAATAAGGCTGGAATAAAATTCCAAAATCTGTTCCATCTCTGTTTTCGGTTAATCATGTGTGTTTGTTTAATGGTTGTGAAATTCATTCTAAAAATCAAAAAAAAGTCAATTGCCAGTTAATGGAATATAATGCACAAGTCCACTTACACAATGGTGCGTAAGTAAATTGCGCTACTTAATAATCAAAGCGTAGACGAATTCAAAAAGAGTAGGTAGATTAATCTTAAGCAATCAGACCGCACCAAACCGGAAATCAGGAGTTATTTCCGAATCCATTTCAGGTGATCGATTTCAATCGCAAAATGAAGAAATACCGATTGTAATAAACTGGCAGGTTTTGAGCACTTGCCGCCATTCCATAGGATCAATGTTTCAACACCTCTGCGCCCGAAAGGTAATTGATTTAGATCAAATAAAAACAAAATTTTGGCACGGGATTTTATTTTCATCAAACTTAAACATAGGCTAAAGAGACAGCATGTGGCAGCGTTTTTCAATTGCGATGTATTAGGTAACATTTAGATAATATGCAGGCAGCGCTTTGTCACATATTTATTCTCCGTTTCAATAATAGAATGACTCATATTTACCTGATAGCATGAACCAAATGCTCATCGTCGATTTAGGCAATGCATGTCCGCGAAGAATCTGCATTAGTGAAGGATCTCTGAGAAAGATTTAAGTTTGGGCTGGAATGACTATGACAAACTCCGTTCCCTCTCCTGGTTTGGACTCCAGTCTTATTTCACCTCCATATGATTTGACAATATCATAACTGAAAGAAAGGCCTAATCCGGTTCCCAGGCCTGCTGGCTTCGTGGTAAAAAAAGGTTGAAATATCTTGTCAAGGATTTTTGAAGGAACGCCGTCCCCATTGTCCCTCACGCTGATCTCAATCCATCCATTTATTTTTTCGGTACTCAAAGAAACCTCAGGTTCAAATTGATTTCCATCCAGCTTCTTTTTTTCTGAGACAGCATAAAATGCATTATTTAGCAGGTTCAAAAGCACTCTTCCAATATCCTGTGGAATGATTTTGATTCTGCCTATGGATTTATCAAAATCTGTTTTTAACATTGCGGTGAAAGCAGGGTCCTTTGCCCGGAACCCATGGTAGGCAAGCCGCAGGTATTCATCTGCCAGGGAATTAATATCAGTGGGCTCCATTTGGCCCGCGCTTAGCTTTGAATGTTGGAGCATGCCTTTCACTATGGCATCTGCACGTTTGCCATGATGACTTATTTTATCTTCATTCCCTTCTATATCAATTGCAATGGCTCTTACTTCTTCTAAATTTCCCTTTGCAATCTCTAATTTCATCTCTCCAATTAATTCCTTATTCACTTCAGAAAAATTATTAACGAAATTTAACGGATTTTGTATCTCATGGGCAATTCCGGCAGTGACCTCACCAAGTGAGGCCATTTTTTCCGATTGTATCAATTGCTTTTGCGTCGTTTTCAGCTTTGTTAGGGTAGTTTGCAATTCTTCTTTTTGGCGGGATAACAATGCATTGGCTTTCGATCTTTGACGGTTATTTCTCCACAATATTCCGGCCAATAAAAGAAATATGGCGAGACCGCCAATCAGTAAATACATTCGGATTTTGACGCGGTAAGCAGATTTCGCTTCTTCAATTTGCTGCTGACGTTGCTGCTGATCAAAATAAATGTTTTCGAATTTCTGAGTGTTTTTCGCATTAAAAATACTGTCATTCATTTTAATAATCAGCTCCTGATATTTAAGAATACTGTCTTTGTTATGGATCGATCTGTAATATCCTGCCATGGTTGTGTCCACCCTCAATAACAGGTTGGGTGCATTTAGGCTCAACGCTACTTTGAGCGCTTCATTTGCGTAATAAATGGTTGAATCATTTCTCCCGGCACGCCGATAAAGATCTGATAAAGCCAGATTGGCTGCTGCTGCGCCCCTGAGGTAATTTTGAGCCTTACTTTCGTCAATTGCCCTGAGAAAATAATCAGTAGCCACTTCTCGCTTCCCTCTTGCCATTTGAATTCTACCCAGGTTTAATAGAATGCTGCCCAGGTATTTCCTAAAACCGAATCGCAAAGATTGATCATAAGCAATTTGCTCGTAGAAGAATGCGGAGTCAAGATTATTATAAGATGTATAAAGTTTGCCCAACGTAATATTTGAACCAACTATACCGAATATAAAATCGGTTTGTTCTGCATATTCCCGGGCCTGAAAATTGTGGATTTTCGCTTTTGAGAAACTATTCACATTGTCATATAGGATGGCTAAATATTGGTGGACCCTGCTCAGTAGGCTAAGTCTAAGCATATGGGCGGTTACCGGGTTCCTGGAAAATTCCTTTTGGTCAATATATCTGTCAGGAAGGATATTTCCTTCATTTCTTGGATCTTCTCCAAGCGCAAGTGCCGAGTCCAACGCTTGTAAAGACCTTGAATAATTACCTGCATTTGTGTAGGTATATCCCAATTGGGCTAGTGCATAGCCTTCATCCAATTTGAATTTCAATTGCCGGGAAAGCCTTAGCATTTCAGTCCCATAGTAAACTGAACTCTCAAGGCTCCCTTCACGATAGACTTCGGTGATTGTGTGCAGGAGAGATATTTTGGTTGTATCATTTTTGGCAATTTCAATCTCATGCCTTAGCGTATCAAGGGCGGGTTCCTGCGCATGAATGCCTTTTGCAAATAGCACAAAGAACAGAATATGGATTAAGTATTTGTTCACATCATATGTGGGCTTTAGGTATTGTATGGCATTCTCAAAATGAATTCTGCAAACTCCCCTTCCCTGGATTCGACTTTTATTTCTCCTCCATAAGCCTTAACAATATCGTAACTGAGGGAAAGGCCCAATCCGGTTCCCTGTCCAGCCGGCTTGGTGGTAAAAAACGGCTGAAATATTTTGTCTAAAATTTTTAAAGGAACGCCATTCCCATTGTCCCTGACTCTGATCTCAATCCCTCCATTTACTTTTTCAGTGCTCAGGGAAACCTTTGGCTCAAATTGATTTCCATCCAGCTTCTTTTTTTCAGACACTGCATAAAAAGCATTATTGAAAAGATTGAGCATCACATTTCCGATGTCTCCCTGGACAATATCAATTTTCCCGATGGCAGGATCCAATTTCTTTTCCAGCGCTACATGAAAATCCTTCTCTCTGACACGGAATCCCTGGAAGCTTAACCTCATAAATTCGTCTGCCAGCGCATTGATATCTGTGGATTCTATATTGCCAGTTCCTGTCCTCGAGTGTTGCAACATCCCTTTCACAATAGTATCCGCCCTTTTGCCATGATGCATGATCTTCTGTTCATTGTCCAAAATAGTGGCAGCAATTACATTCGCTTCATCCACTTTATTTGATTTCAATTCGTTCTGTAGATCATTGATCAGCTCGCTGTTGATTTCGGAAAAATTATTGACAAAATTCAAGGGATTTTGAATTTCATGGGCTATACCTGCCGTGAGTTCCCCGAGGGAGGCCATTTTTTCCCGTTGTATCAACTGGGATTGAGTGGCTTTTAGCTCATCCAAAGCGGATTCGGCCTTTGCTTTTTGAATATCTATTTCTTTTTTTTGCTTTTCCAGAAGAGAAAAAGCTTTTTGCTTTTGTTTATTATTTAGCCACAGGCCAATGGCCAAGAGGAAAAATATCGCCAACCCGGAAATCAGGAAAGATGTTTGCAGCCGGTTTCGATACTCTTTCCTTGCGGTCTCAAGTTCCAGTTTGCGCTGCTCCGCATCAAAATCGATATTTGCAAAAAGTTGGGTTTGTTTCGTATTAAACACGGTATCCTTCATCCCGATAATCAAGGCCTGATATTTGACTGTGCTATCTATGTTTTTAATAGTCCTGAACACTTTTGCCTTGGCCGTATATGTCCTGAGCATTAGGCCCGGGTTTTGCAGATATTCAGAAACGGCCAGTGCGCTGTTTGCATAGTAGAGGCTTGAATCCGGATTTCCAGAATTATTATAAAGATCTGCAATGGCAAGGTTGCCTGCTGCTACTCCTCTCAGGTAGTGTAGGGTGTCACTGACTTTTATGGCCTGTTTGAAATAGGATAGCGCTGTGGAATAATCTCCTTTCTCTGTATGGATCCTCCCCAGATTAAGGAATATTGTACCCTGGTATTTTATGTACTGACTTTGTCTGGATTTAGCAAGTGCGGTCTTCTCAGCAACCAATGCAGAATCCAGCTTTCCCTGCAGAAGGTATACTTTCCCTAAAACTGCATAAAGTGCGCTTGCAAGGCTGGAATTTCCAGTTTCTTCCACATATTTAATTCCTTCAAGAATATGAGATTTTTCTTTGTCATATTCGTTCACATTTTCATAAAGAATGCCAAATTTTAGTTGGCAATTGGCCAGTTCATCGAGCCGCTGCAGGTGCCCGTCATTCATGTGATGTTGGAATTGTTCATCATCCTGGTATTTCGAAGGAAGTAGCTTCGTTTCTATGCTCGGGTCCTCTCCCAGCGCAATGGCATCAATGAAAACTTTGAGCGCAAGCGGATAGTCTCCTAAATTCAGCAGGGAATAACCCAGCATTCCATAAGCATAGACTTCCTTCAGCTTATAATCCAGTTTTCGCGTAATGGCAACCAATTGCTCTGCATATTGACGCGAACTATCTGGTTTTAATTCGACATAGGCTTCTCCCAGCATGCTTAAGATCTTCAACTTCATTGTATCATTCGTAGTAGTAGCCAATTCCCTTTGCAGGCTGTCAATATATCCTGCCTGTCCCTGAACCTTCATAACGCAAACAAGCAGAATGATCATTAGGACCATTTGCCTGAAACCCATAAAGAGTTTTGACAAGTTGGGGTGAGTCGGTATTTGCCAAGGTAAACTTGAAGAAGAATTCATTTCAAAATAAAATAAGATCTGATCGATGATTTTTCATGAAATTATCCCCTGCCTTTGAGTGATAATGAACCGTATAAATACAATTTACTGTATCAGAGGATCAGAGCAAAATAATCCCCTTTAAATTGATCCTTCCTGTTGTGCCCAAGGCCAGGCAAAATCGGTGGAAAGGTTTTAGAATGAAATTAGGATCCTCCAAGTATTTTTGATACCTCATGCCACTAAAACCCTTTATCTCCAGGATTTCCTTATTTCCTATCAAATCCTTGGACGGGATCAGCCTGGATTCAGCCAGGATTGTCGAAGGCGGCTGCCTTGAGCATGATCGTGAATTCGCAATATTTGACGGAGAAGGCAGGAAAGTGAAGGGCAAGAACAATGATCGGGTTTTTTCTTTGCGATCGATGGTAGATTTTGAAAAGAGCATTATGTCTTTTCGGAAGCAAGGAGATCCAGGCTGGTCAAGCTTTCAAATGTATAAAGAGAGAGAAGCGATTAATCACTGGTTGAGCGGGTATTTTGGATTCCCTGTGGAATTGCTTCAGGACAAACAAGGAAATTTTCTCGACATTCCCGGCCTGAGTGGAGTAACCTTACTTAGCAGGGCCAGCCTGGAATCAGTCGCCACATGGTATTGATGGAATGGAATTGGAAGACATGAGAAGAAGATTCCGTGCTACCATTGAAATTGAAGGAGTACCTGCATTTTGGGAAGACCAGTTGTTTTCAGAACCAGGCAGCGCTATTGTATTTGAATTGGGTATGGTAAAGATGATGGGAATAAGTCCAAGGGAAAGATGCTCGGTCCCTACCCGTGACCCCCAGGACGGAGAGATCTTCCATGGATTTCCAAAAATTTTCAGCAGGCATCGTGCGGGAACGATTCCATCCTGGTCAGCACTGGAACATTACCCCCATTTTTATCATTTCGCGGTGGATTGCCAGATCCCGGAATCAGAAACCGGAAAAACGCTTAGGGTTGGAGATGAATTAAATATTTTGGGAAAGATTGATTTGGTTATGAACGATCCGGGCATGATCACTTAGCTTTCAGTCATCTTTAAAACCGATTTCATGAAATTGTTGTCAGAAATTCTGATCCTGGGGGTTGCCCTGCTGCACTTTTATATCTTATGGATGGAAATGTTTGCATGGACAACCCGCGGAAAGAAAACATTCAGGTCCTTTCCGCCGGAACTTTTTGAAAAAACAAAATCACTTGCCGCTAACCAGGGACTTTACAACGGGTTTCTTGCTGCAGGTCTGATTTGGTCGCTTCTCATAGAAGATCCATTATGGTCAGTCTATGTTGCGAGTTTCTTCCTGGGTTGTATAATTGTTGCTGGAATTTTCGGAGCGCTGACAGCCCAGAGATCCATTTTTGTAGTGCAGGCTGTTCCGGCAATTATTGCCCTGATTTGCACACTATGTAGATAATGGCCTGCCTGGAACAATGGCTGCCCTGGTTTGTTCGGGCCTCTGCTTATCATTCAGAAGGGTCTGCATCTGAATTCTTTCCTGCTGATATTCCAGCCAATTGAATTTTTTTAGAAAATCCGTAGCGGCCCTAGCGCCTTTGACAAACATTTTCTGTTTGTCTTTCTCTGTGAGAAAGAAATTGAGCCAGTTGAATTCAGCAAGTGGAATCGTGCCGATACCCTTTCGGAATACTTTGTTCTTTAGAAGAAAGTCTTTGTCATAATAGAACCTGATGGTATTGAATATGCGGCCAAAATAATTGGTCAGGCTCCAGGAATTTGCGCGTTCTCCGGCATCCGTGTCCGGATCCGAATCATCCAGATCGATGCCAAAATTTGGCATGCGGGGCTCTATGATTCGTGGGTTATAAAAGATATTGATCGGAAAATTTGAAAGTATACCACCATCTACAAATCGGGCAGAAGATGGAACCGGTGTATCAGGGCTGAAATGGTCCGACCATGCCGCTCTTGTTTTCGGAGTTGAGGGAATTTGATCAATTAGAAAGGATTCGAAGAACAATGGAATAGACATGGATGCCCTGACAAAGCCAGCCGGATGCAGGTCATCTATATTGTCCCGAAACAAATCGCACATGCGGGGGAACTCAATTTTATTTTCAGAAACCAACTCAGAACAAATGAATGTGACGTCCGAGCTCAGTGTGTTTGCATTTTGCGTGAGCGGCCTTCTCACGCTTAGCTGCGGCAATTCTGCCGCGCGATCCTTTAGTGCGGAAACGGTAGAAATTCCATTTTCTTCCATTCGGTCATGGATCCAATTATAAAAGAATATGCCGGGATTTATTCCAAACCCTGATTTCTTGAATTTTTTTAACAGATAGTGACCATAAACAGCGAGGATGCTCGTTAATAGCAGCACGAGAAAAGAAAAATAGAATAGGATTGCTGCCAGGGACTGGGCCCATGAAAAATAATGGCCCAGTCCAAGCAACAAAGTATCCGCAATAAACAAACCAATGAATGAAATACCAAGCCATTTCAGGTAAGTCGCAGATTGCTTCTCGAATTTCTTTTCTGTGATTATTTTTTTGATCAGCCATCGCGCAGCCCGGTGACCGTCTACTAATTGAAAGAAATCCAGGCCACAGAGATATTGAAGGATCCTTTCAGATTTTTTTTCGTCTTTTTTGCCAATGACGGCCAATAGTGCAGTATTTATTGCACCTGCACTTGTTCCTGCGAGGCGTAAAAAACGGATGCCCACCTGTTCCAGCACATAGGTGTAACCTACAAGCGCCACACCCAAAACACCTCCGCCTTTCTGCACTAGATTTACATATTGATGATTCTTCTCGTCCAGTGTATCAGACACAAGCAATTTTTCGAAATTATCTCCGAATGTCTGTCTTAATTCGGCCAGGCATTTTTGGACTTCGGCCTGTTCTGTAAAATCAGAAGGATTCAATGATTTGTTTTCCATTGGTGGCTTTCATCTTCAAAAATTTCCCTGCCCCAAACGGGCAATTCCTTTTTGATCTTTTCAACCAATTCAGCACAAGCTTCTATAGCGGCTTTGCGATGTTTTGAAGAAGTGAAAACAAACAAGTTTAATTCGCCTGCAGCCACTATGCCGAGGCTATGGTGCACATGCATGCACGTAAGATCATATTTTTGAAATACAGATTCTCTGATTTCATGCATTTTTTCAAGCGCCATCTCTTCGTAGGTGGTATATTCAATGGCTTTCACTTTCCTATCGCCGATCAAATCCTCCCTTACCTGCCCAAGGAAAATCTGATGTGCCCCGATTTCTGTCTGGCTGCTGTGCTTTTGGATACTCTGGCCTATAAAGCCAGGATCTATTGGGCCCTGAATGAAAATATTCCTGATTTTTCTTTCTCCCATTGAATTTTCATCGATTTTAAGATTGAGCATATGACTCAGCCGCCTGAAAAAGGCGGCAGGAGGGCTACAACAGAATTATTTTCAAGCGTAGTATTTTCTAAAATGATATTTTTGTCCACGGCAATCCTGTATTGAAGATTTGCCAGCAAAGGAAAGCGCTGGTTCATTTGAGCCACCAATTGGTTTGTATCAGCAACTCCTTCAAGCTCCAGTGCGCCCCGGCCTGTAATATCTGTTATCTGTCCAAATGCCAAAACCCTGATCTTCATTTTGTAAAATTCAAACATTCAAAATTAAGAAACTCCCCCTATTTAACCGAGAGTATTGTGATCTGCTGGACTCCCTTGATATTCAAATGGCCCTTGCCCGGTTCAGTCAGTTGAAGAATAGCAATCCGGTCATCGAGGTTGGCGATGTCCTTTCCGTCTCTGGAAGTCACAATAAAAATATTATCGCCATTGGGCGTGTTCATCAATTCATTCCAGGTAAATACCGTCTTATACCCATCTGTCGCTGTACACTCTACATAAAACGCGTATAGTTGTTTAGAGTTCGTCGTGTTCAGCTGAACCTTCTGCAGCACTTCCTTTAATAAGACACCTTTAACGGTTCTATACGTTGCGCGGGCTTCGCCCTTTTCATTATAGTTAGTTACATCATTTAGATCTTTTGCATTTAGTTCTGTAAGTGCTGCCATCGTAATGGTTTGCGGATTTTTGATTTCTCCACGAAGGACAAAAAAGTCTGTGTGAATAATCTTGGCCTGCGAAAAACCATTTACAGAGGCAAAGAAAAGCATTAAATAAACAAGTATTCTTTTCATGGTCAATAATTAAGCAGTAGTGAATAATAATTTATATGCGGCGAATGTAAGTACCATCGCGAGGATTCTTTTCAGGATATTTTGATTAAAGCGGAGGGAACCAAAATAGGCTCCTGCCAGGCCGCCTGTAAATGCAATGATCACATAGAGAAACATCTCAGAACTAAAGTGGATCCCTTTGGTCAGTTGGCCGGCCAGCCCCGCAAGGGAATTTACAAAAATGAAAAGCGCGCTGATGGCAGCGGTTTGCTTTTGATCTGTCCATTTCAATAGAAGCAATACTGGAGAAAGAAGAATCCCGCCACCTATGCCAATCATCCCGGAGAGGAATCCGATGGCTCCTCCAATAATAAGAGAAAGCCAGGGATTGGATTTCCTGAGTTCTTTTTGTTCCGCATTTTTAAAAAAGAAGAACCGGATAATAGGCACAATAAGCAGTATACCGAGCACTCTTTTGTAAATCGACCCTTCGAGTTGAATGGTACCGCCCCAAAAGGAAAGCGGAATGGACGCAATGGCTAGGGGTAAAAAAATCTTCCAAATAAAATGCTTGCCGCGATAATACTGTATAAATGAAGTGAGTGAAACAAAGAGGTTCAAAAGCAGTGCCGTAGGCTTCATGGTTTCGGGGGCCATGCCATAGATGGCCATAAGGGCAAGATAACCGCTGGCACCCCCATGGCCGACAGAAGCGTACAAGAACGCAACCAGGAAAAGGAGAAAGTAAAAGAGCAATAAGCTTGCGGTCATAGCCTGAATTAAGCAGTCAGGAAATCCTCTTGGAATATGAAGGATCAGGGCAATACATGTACTTCAACAAGATCACCCGGGTTCCATGCCTCAAGGTCTTCCGGAAGGCAAATTAAACAATCTGCCTTAGCAAATGAATTTAGACGGTAAGATTCCTGTCCTTCTAATGGATAGACCTTATCATTTTCTTGCTTTGCCTTTAAGAAATGGGTGAGTCCTTTCTTTTTTTCAAAATGAGAGGCTATCCTCAAATGAGTTGTTTGCAGGAGATTTTTCCTTGCCATTAAATGCTCAAGTGCGGGCACGACATATTCATAAAAACAAGTCAGTACTGAGGAGGGATTTCCCGGCAATCCGAAGACCAGCTTGTTTGTAGCCTTTCCAAAAAATAGCGGCTTGCCGGGCTTTTGTTTCACACGATGAAACAAAGTCTCAACTCCGGCATTATTTGCTGCTTTTAGTACAAAATCATAATCCCCTACGCTGACTCCACCTGTCAGCAGAACCAGATCACTTGCTGCAAGCGCCTTTTTCAAAGCGGCTTCTACGTTCAACAACTCGTCAGGAACCAATACAATCGTGATGTCTGATACATGCATTTCCTTCAGCGCAGCCTGAAGCATACTGGAATTTGCATCATATACCTGGCCAAATTGTAAAGGATATCCAGGCTGTTGAATTTCATTTCCTGTTATCACCATATAAACTCTGGGCCTTCGAATGCATTGAATTTCCGTGATGCCCAAAGCGCCCAAAAAACCAATGACTGCCGGACTAATCAGTGTTCCAGGCTCCAGCGCCATGCTTCCTGCACGGATGTCAGAACCTCGGGCCCTGATATTCGTATTGCGAACCACCTTTTCTTCTTCTACAATTAAACTGGTCCCCTCTACGCGCGTTTTTTCCTGCATAATGACGATATCGGCATTTTGCGGAATCGCCGATCCTGTGAAAATGCGCATGGCTTCTCCCCCGTTAATGGCTAAACGCTTTGAGTTGCCTGCAGCAATTGAGCCAACGATATGCAAAGGCTTCCCGGGAATAAAATCGTCGGTTTGGAAAGCATAACCATCCATATTGGACTGATCAAAAGCCGGAAAATCAATTGGAGAGAGAATCTGTTCTGCAGAAACAAGTCCGATGGCATCCTGCAGCGGAACAGTCAAAGCGGGGAGCGGCGATGCATTAGCGCTGACAATGGATTTGGCTTCTTGGACCGATATCATGTAGTAACCATTTAAAATGTTAGGGCCTCCCTTGAATTCAAGTTCAATACCATGGATTTGACCTGAACCCGTTTGGAAAAATGAACTAATTCAGCAATTTTAGGTCCCCAGGCTCATCAATATCCAGTTCGCCTCCAGGGAAATCTACCCACTTCCTGTCCTTCGAATTTTCGATAAGATGCTTTGCTCCCATATCTCCCCTTAAATCCATCAATGCCGGAAAGAATGTATGACTGAACAAAGCGGGGATTCCCTGCCTGCCAGCATATTGACAGCATACGATCGGTGGTTTATCCTTTTTATAGATGTCCACCATTTGATTCAGGAGCGCTGTAGTTACTTTGATTTGATCGCATGTCATCAATAGGGCCGCATCCATTTTACTTTCAGCAGCATAGTGTATGCCCAACCTGATGGAAGCGGAGATTCCTTCTGCCCAGGCCGGATTGTGTATCAATTCCAGGGTCAGGCCATTCAAATCTGCTTTCATCTCCCGGTGATGTGCACCCGAAATGACATAGAGCTGTTCAGGATGACTGGCATCACAAGTTTCTGCAATCATCCGGATAAGCGGCTTCCCATTAATTTTTAAGAATTGTTTTGGAATACCCAAACGGCTGGAGCTTCCTGCTGCTAAAATAATATATGCGATTCCTGTTCTCATATAATCAGACCGGGCTATGGGCCCTGGCAGGGATCTCGCCAGCCACCGCCTCTCTGCCATATAATTGCTCTTCAAATTTCAAAGATGGCGAAGCAATAAAACCACCGATACCCAGGGATGCCCATTTTTCATCTATAGACCGGATGGTTTTTTCGTCTGATACGATGATATTCGGCCAGTCACGTTGGAAATCATCCCAGATCAGTGTTTTCCTGGTACCATCAAAACCCATGCATGCAAAATCCGGGCCCCCTCCAGTTCCCGGGCTGGACCGGTACAATATATTGTCCCTTTTCGGATCCAGATTATTACAAAATCTCCACAATGCCACCGTCAGATCATTGGGATCGACAGTATGCTCCACATATAGCACTATTTTAATTCCGAACATCGCTGGTATGGATTTGCAAAGTGCCTGGTGCAGTTCGGCCAGATGGTGCTTTCTGTTCTTTTCTACGGAAATCAGTATGCAGGGAATATCTTTTTCCAGCAAGGCAGCATTGATGGCATGGATTTCCGGAAAGATAGCTTTGACTTCAGAAACAGAAAAGGATTGAACCAGGGGATTGTTTCCCTGGGGTTTGCTATTTTCTTCTTCCCATTTTTTTGTTCCATCTATGCACATTTTGCCTCCGAAACCCAGTTTATTGCTGCTATGATCGAGTACGTCCATTGGGCCCTGCGAGAAATAAATATCTGTTGCAGGGTCAAGATTTCCAAAAACATACCTGCCCAAAGCTTCATAATGCTGGATAGTTACTCCTTCATCTGCGAGTACCAGGATCTTATTAAACATCATTTGGCCTGCTCCCCACAAGGCATTCATTACCTTCTGGCCCTGACCTGCATATTCTTTCCTGATTTGTGCAATGACGAGGTTGTGAAAAACGCCCTCCACAGGCATGTCCATATCGATCAATTCAGGGATCATGGTCATTTTGATTGGAGCCAGAAAAATTCTTTCGGTGGCCTTTCCCAGCCAGGCATCTTCCTGGGGTGGGATACCAACAATCGTTGCCGGATAAACGGGATTCTTACGGTGAGTAATAGCCGTAACGTGGAATCGCGGGTACCAATCAGGGAGGGAATAATAACCCGTATGATCACCAAATGGCCCTTCCCAAATCAATTCTTCATCAGGATCGACATAGCCTTCGATGATAAAATCCGCATCTGCAGGCACTTCCAATGCAGCCTGGGTGATGCACTTCACCAACTCCACCCGCTTCTTCCTCAGAAATCCTGCCAGCATGTATTCATCCACATTTTCAGGCAAAGGGGCTGTAGCGGAATAAGCATATACCGGATCGCCCCCCAATGCAACAGCCACGGGCATACGCTGATGCTGTTTTTTATATTCTGCAAAATGCCTGGCGCTGACCTTATGCTTATGCCAGTGCATAGCCGTCAGCTTCGGTCCAAATACCTGCATACGGTACATGCCGACATTTCGGATGCCAGAAAGAAGGTCCTTAGTGTGGATAATCGGTAAAGTAAGGAATGGACCTCCGTCTTTTGGCCAGCAGGTAATTACCGGCAATTTATCCAGGTCAGGATCTTTCATTATGATCTCCTGGCATTCGCCCCTGCCTGTCCTGACTTTGGGCATCCAACCTGCGAACTGGTTAAGTTTGGGCAAGAGCCTTAATTTATCAAAAATATTTTCCTTCGGAGATGACAACAACTTAAACAGAGACTCAATTTCTTTGGCAATATCATCCAGGCGGGCAACATTCAGTGCCATGCACATGCGCTTTTCACTGCCGTATGCATTCATGAGTACGGGAAAATCGAATCCAGTATTTTCAAAAAGCAGGGCCTTACCGCCAGCGCCTGACTTGCTTATCCGGTCTGTGATTTCAGCCATTTCAAGGTATGGATTTACATATTGCCTGATGCGATGGAGTTCACCCGCACTTTCAAGGTCCTGAATAAATTCATCCTGATTCTGATAGGCCATGCCAAGTTAAAATTGATTCAGGATCAAAGGTAAGCAGAAGAGCTTAAGCAAGTCTTCGCGCGTTGCCAGGCAGATTGTGGGCTATTTTACAAATAAGAATGGATCAGATACAATGACCCTGGGAAAAGCAGTTCTTCCGGATTTCTGCAAAGCAAAAGTTTCAATAATGGGGATTACCTGACATCTTTTGGGCACTCAGTGCTTCCCCGCCTGTAATAAGGGTCCTTGTTCGCATTGATGGTGATGCTGATCCTGATGCCGGACGTATAATACCAATCGAGCGCATTGGCACCACCCCTTATTGAGCCAGAAACAGGATAAGGAGCGCCCCCTTTCAATTCATCTCCGCGATAGGCCATTTGCACGGCCAGTGGGCCCTTGGCCCCAAGCAGGGCATTCTGGTCTACATAAAAAGTGCTGACATCATCCAGGTAGTCAGTGAATAATTTTCTGAAATTGATTTCGTATGCCAAAACCACACCTTCGCTTATGCGCAATTTTACCCCTCCTCCAAATGGAATGGCAAACTGAACGAGATTATAAGGCTTCTGTCCGGGATATGCCACCAATCCCTGACCTTCGGTGCTCAATGGCTGGAGATAGACTTTGGCCCCGAGGCTATCATACGCATATGGATCAAAGTAATAACCAGCAATTCCGATGAAGACATAGGGACTGAAACGATGCTTCGTAAGGTCAATAAAATTGTATTCCAGCATAGCACTCCATTCATAAATCTGAGACTCGAAGCTCAGGTTTCTTGGCTGAAGACTTGGCTTATTATAGACATCTGACGCGCCGACATGGGCATAAGTAAGATTCGACAGGACAGAAAGATTATGGGTAAGATCATATTGGAAACCTGCCCCAAATGAAGCGTATGATTGGTCCAGGGTGAAAAGCTGGTTTTGGAGATCGCCGGAATAATTGGAAAAGCCACCATATAGGTTAAGATGCAAGCGTTGCGCTTGAACCAGGGATGGGATTAACATTCCCAGCAGGAACAGTTTCTTCATGCTACTAAATTGCGTTTTCAAAATTGGACTGGGCTCTACAACAGGAATACGGAATCTTTCTCGAAAAGGTTTGTCAATGGAGAAAATGAATGGACTTTAAAGCGTTGCCTCCAATAAAGCAAGTTTTACGCCAAATATTGTGTTATTGACTGTTAAAATAATGCTTATTTCCTGTTTATGCAATGATGGGGACAGCCATATATGCAAAAAAAGGCCAGCCCTGGGGCTGACCTTCGGTCTAATCTCCTTTGCGCTTAGAGCGCAACTGCTGATCCTTCGTCCGTTGCTGTTCTCTTGGTAACTGATAATTTTGTTTCAATGTCCTGGTCTTTCAGGCGAATGATAAAAGTTGGCTTGATCTTGCTTTCTTCCACATCCAGGAAGATGTTCCTTTCAAAATGAATGTCTGTGAATTGTTCTTCATAAACTACATCACCGGCATCATTCTTAATGATCAAATAAAACCTTTCGGCATTCGTGTTCTCAAAGGTGAGCCTGAAAACAACTGTCTTGCTGTTGGAACCAGTATATTTTACCGATACCTGACCGTCGATCGGCTGAACATGCTTGCTGTCTTGGATTGCGTTGGCTTTTGAAGGATTACTCACCAATAATGCTGCTGCTGTTGCGAGAACGGCTACTGATCTTGTCGCGAAATTTCCAATTTTTGAATTCATAGTATTACAATTTAAGTGATCGAAAAAAAATTTGAAGGCAGGCGCTCGTGTGGGATAAAAAAGAATGAAAACTGATTTTGTATGATCCTTGTTTCATTCTGTATGGTGTAAAAGTATAATCGAATATCAAGGGGTTCAAACCATATAAAGGAAGGTTCTATGATGGCAAAATCAATATTTTGAGAGCAATCGGCTTGGTGACAACTACTTATGTGAGTATGCGCAATGACAACCAAGCCTGGGAAGGAGTCAGTTGGAAGGGCTTTTCAGGACCCAATTAACAATGTTGTAACATTAAAATGGCTGGTTTGCTGTTTTTTTCTCGCAAAGCGCGCAAAGTAGAGCAAAGGCGCCAAGGCTCTCTAATAAAATTTCGTTTTCTTCTTTGCCCCGCCACGGCGGGGTGAAACAAAAAAGCAACTTTGAAAGTTGCTTTGAAATTGTCGGGTAGACTGGATTCGAACCAGCGACCCCTTGCACCCCATACAAGTACGCTACCGGACTGCGCCACTACCCGAACAAAACAAGTGAAATTGTGGGCTGCAAATGTACTGCAAATATCCTTCCGGGGAAAATGTAATTCTGCACCACTCCTACTTGTTTACGTCGAATTCAAGCCTCTTGGTCCCTGCTAATCCATTTTGAGTTAATCCTTCAATAACTACCAGGAATTTCCCTTTCTTATCCGAACTGTAAAAACTCAGTTTTGAGAATCCCTGTTCATCTGTTTTGACTTCAGGAGTCCAGAACAGGAGATTTCTGAAATCGGGTGTACGGCTGGAAATTTGAGCCGGTGTTTCGTAGACCGGAGAATAGAATTCCCTTTGAAGTTGCATGCCTTCGTAATCCAGTACTACTGCCATTGGATCGATCTGGAAACCATCCAGGTCTCCTTTATACGTGGAATAACTTATGATTCCATTAGCGACCATGGGCCCAAGAAAATACTGCCTTCCCATCACTTCTATCTTTTTCAGTTTGAGCGGATCATAACTCATGATCCTGTCTGCATCATGGAAGACGACGCCATCCATCAGCATCAGCGGTTCCTCTTCGAAAAAAAGTTGATGCGGTTCATTGAGCACCCTGAAATAAAATTTTTGCTGCCTCTTATGTACTGTAACATCAGATACATATTCCCGCATCACCTCTTCCATAGTATTGAATCGTGTATAATCATCCAGGTAATATTTCTTGTCCGGATTACCAAAAAAAGCGCTGCTGTCGGATTGTGCAGGAGCATAGAATTGCTGAAGTTTTTCTTTCAGATATGCATTTTGTACCTGCTCACCAATACTCTGGTTCAGGAGATCCTGCTGTAAATATTCAGGAAGCGTAAATCTAGGAATGGGTACATCTGAAAATTTCTCAGAAAACGGAGTTAGTATATCAATTCTGTTGACGCTGTCTTTTAGATCTGCCACCTGCAATACGATTTGATTGCTGCCCTGCATATTCCTGATATCAAACTGGATCTGGCCATTCTTGTTGCTCGTTGACCCACCAAATTGAAAACGTTGGCCTGGTGAGGAAAGGTAAACAGTAACGTTTTCTACGGGCAATCCACTTCTTTTATTCGTGAGCTTACCATTTACAATATGGCCTTCCAATTCTGGCAAAAATTCAAACTGGGGCTGGTTTTCCTGAAGAATATCCGGCCAGCGGAACCTGCGCCAACCCTGTGTGAGCATAAGATTGTCTACTGATTCGGCTACCTCGTTCTCAGGATTATCAAAATAGTATTCCGGTGATTCAATTTGACCGTTGATATCCGAACTGAGCCATAAATAACTAAGGATACTACCCTGCCTTTCCGATTGCAACGAATCTGCAAGGAAAACTGACAATGACATATTTGCACGAACTGCTTTTCCGTCCGCTTCCTGCGCACGGATATTCAGGGTCACTTTGTTTCTTGGCGCATAATCATTGCGGTCTGATCCCGCTTCGATGACCAGGTGTTTTGGCCTGCGGAAGTACAATCTTTCGCAGACCGGCTGGTCAGCATAATTAAAAACAGTAAAGCTCGTAACACCTTCTCCTATTGCAGACTTATTGACCAAAAATTCCGCCATTCCTCCATTGATTGACCTCGCTTCAGCCAGTTTCATGAGCTGACGTGTGTGAACAAAAAGAAAGACGAATTGGTCCGTTGTATTGGTTCGTAGGATCACTTTCAGCTGGTCATTCCCGGCTTCCTCAAGCTTCATAACATATCCCAGACCGTAAGCTGCCGGAAGCTCAGTGACGATGGCATTGTTATTCCCAATTTTTATTATTGCACTATATTTATTGCCAGCAATCGGTGTAAAGCTGAAATGCCCCAGTCCAAATCGCGTAGGTGCAAACTGCACAACCGCATTATTGGTTTGGTCCACAATTGAGCCTGTAAAATCAACGCCCTTTCCCGACTTGTCTACCACCCGAAACCCCACTTTGCTTTCGATCCCATTGACCAGGTTGCCTCCTTCGGGGAAGAATTGTATGTCATAAGTCTGGTTCCCGGCAGTTGGTTTTTCATCCAATTTCCTCAGCGCGTTGATTATCGTGATATTCTTTTCGAAAAAATAATCTGCACTGAAATTTTTCATCCAACTGGTATAGGCTCTCAGCCGATAGTTCCCCGACCTGATGGATAGAGGAACGAAGAAAGAGCCATTTCCATGTGCATTTTCAAGTGAAATTTTTGCCTGCAACACTGGTTTAAGGTCCTTGTCGATGATTTCAACGTATGCAATTTTGCTTAGATTCAGGGGCTTGTTATAAGTTCCATCCACATCATAAATTTTGAACCACATGATTTCTCCTGCCACATAAAAAGTCTTGTCAGTGTGTACATAAAGTTTTTCCAAAAGGTTTTGACGACGGTATTGATCGAAACTTCTTTTGATTTTATTCAATACTTCATATTGAGCATGTGCTCCATGGACAAACCCTAAAAGCAGTATACTTCCCAGTAGGCTTTTTTTGAAGATCGATTCGCATGATTTGAACGGGATCATAAAAAATTTTGTACAGTTATTGCCAAAATGGTGGTGCTGTTGTTTTGCCGCCAGTCTGCCTGCAATCCCCACAGCTTGGCGTTGTTGCTCCTACGTTCACAAGGCCTCTTGGTCCTGTGGGAATGTAGCCGCCGGAACCGAAATATTGATCGAATTGGTCTGGTGAAATTGTTATTTCTTCACATCCCTTGATTACATAGCCCCAGCGCGGCACTTCGTTGTTTGATATAAAAATTCGTTTTCCCTGCGCAGAAGAGGCGCTGATAAAGCCCAGCACAGGCTCACTTGCATTGGTCACGTTATGGATATTTCCGCTGATCTGCGCAGGAAGCGGATCAAAAATACTTCCCGTCAATTCTGTCGTCTGTTGAAGGTTTCTCCAATATTCAAAGGCTTCTTTGGAAATGGAATATTGCTTGACAAGGATACTATACTTTATCCCCAGCTTCTGGCTTCCCTGTGGAATAAAATTGACGGGTTGCTCATAGATTAGATTCTGGCTAAGCTGCGTTGAAGTGCCTATTACCAGCGAAGTGGACCTTTGATCGTGCCAGCAGAAAAAAACCATTTGATCCATCGCTCTTGCGCTCAATGATCCACTTACATACGAGAGATAAGATTCAAATTGCGCCCGGTATTTCCAGGTCTCTTCATATTCCCAGCGGTAATAACCAATAGGGTTTGAAGGATCATGGGTAGTCACATAAATGTTTACACCCAATTTATTGGAAGCCCCTGTGGAATCCTGTTTCCAACTTACGCTATCGATGGGAGGAGTTTGTAATAGGGATACAGTATCAGAAAGGTATTTATTCCCGTCTGAGGTCAGGATTTGCAATTGATAAGTCTCCGATCCATTCAGGTTCAGATTATTTGACTGATACATTCCAGCACCCATGTCCGTTAGATAGGATACATCACCAAATGAACCAATGACAGATACCTGCGCAGAATTTTCCGGAAAATTCGGGATTGTATCATTTAGCCCCCTGGTTCGACTTAAAATTATATATGTAGTGTCACCTGCATTTAAGAACCCACTTACGACCAGGTAATGGTTGTTCGTTTTAATTTCCGGAGGTGTATATGGCTCCCTGCAACCCATGCAATAAATGAATGTTAATAAAATAAGAATTCTTAAAAAAGAAAATGCTTTCATAGCGACTCTAAAATATTGCTTCCCACCATCTCAATCGGGTTTTACCAAAATACAGGCTGTTGATTTGTTCCCCCCTGAAGTGTACAGTCAGCACACACAGAGGTGGTAGCCCCCAAATCTGCGATTCCTTTGCTACCTGTGATATAATAACCTTGCGTGCCAAAAATACTGGCAAACTGATCCGGGGTAATAACCAATTCTTCGCAGCCCTCAATCTGATAACCCCAGTGCGAAACTTCACGATACGATATGAATAATCTTTTCTCCTGGGCTTTACATGCACTGATATATCCCATGACGGGTTGATTGGAATTTGTCATGTTATGGATATTCCCAGTCACTTGTGATGGTAGCGGGTCAAAAATGCTCCCCGTCAGGTCGGTCAGGGCCTGCAGGTTCTTCCAATAATCAAAAGCTTCCCCGGAAATATTATATTGTTTTACCAATACGCTATACCGCACGCTCAATTTTTGACTGCCGGCAGGTATGAATACAACGGGTTGCTCATAGATTAGATTTTGGCTGAGCTGGCGGGTATTGCCGACAACCAATGCCGAGGACAATTTATTCTGCCAGCAATTGTATACCTGGTCTCCCGGTGCTCTCGGCACTTTAACCATCAGACTATTGTCCCAGGTATAATAGGATTCATACGCAGCCTGATATTGCCAGGTTTCTTCGTATTCCCAGCGATAGTATCCATAAGGGGTGGAATTGTCATGCGTATTCACGTAAATATTTACACCTTGCTTTCCTGGACCACCCGTCGAATCCTGGTTCCAGTTGAGGCTGTCGATTGGCGGCGTTTGAAAAACGGATACCGTATCCGAAAGATACTTTTCTCCATTGCTGGTCAGAATTTGAAGCTGATACTTCTCGACCGGATTCAACACCATGCTATCATAGGTATACAATCCATTGCCGGACTGAGTCAGAAAAAAGATATCACCAGAAGAACCGATAACAGAAACCTGCGCTGAATTTTCAGGAACTGGTATCGTATCATTGAGTGAGCGCGTACGGCTGAGCGTTATATTGGTGGCTCCTCCGGAATTCAGAAAGCCACCCACGACAAGATAATTGATTTCACCCTTGACAACCGGAGGAGTATAGGGATCACGGCAACCTAGCGCAGCAGCAACTGAAACCAGGATGAAGATCCTGACCCCTGAAGTTATTCTAAATCCTAAAATCGTTGCGCTCATCGTGGTCATTTACAAATTTCCTAATGCCAGAAGGCTGGCTTTTGGTTTGTTCCTCCATGCTCCCTGCAATCTGCACAATAGCTTTGCGCGAGAACATATACGGCGCTGTTTGGAAAATCAATGAGTGTGTACAGGTGATTGGGCTGCAGCAGGTAGTTATAAAGTTTCTCATCGCGCTGTGGGTCCATAGCACCAACGTATATTCTTTGTGAACTTGCCTGCAGACAGTCGATATAATAGGGATAAAATTCCCAGTTTGACAATTCAAGGTTATTTATGAAGATTCTCTTTTTGGCAACTGTGCTGGCACCTATGAACCCGAGAACGATTTCCGAAGGATTGCTGATGCATTTGATATTGCCTGTTATCTGAGAGGGCGTTGGATCAAAAAGACTACCGGTAAGTTCGGTCAGCTTCCTGAGGTCCTGCCAATAGTCGAAAGCCTGGGGAGAAATGCCATATTGTTTGACCAGGATACTGTAATCCAAACTGATTTTTTCAGATCCTTTTTCCACTTCACAAATCAGCTGATGGTTGATCACATCCTCCTCCAGATTCATCGAAGAGGCCAGCAGCAGGTTTGTAGAATGAGAGGAATTCCAACAGGTATAGATTTGATTTGCCTCCGTCCTTGCTAGTACACTAGTTCCGTCATAATAAATGAGGGCGTCGATGCCCGTATTGTATTTCCAGGTCTCCACATATTCCCAGCGGTAATTTCTGACCTGATTCGTCGGATCATGGGAATAGGCATAGATGCTCACGCCAATACTATCCTGTTGCCAGGACAAGCTATCAATTGGCGGCGTCTGCAATGCAGGGAAGCTATCCGATTCGTATATGCGCCCATCGGCTGAAATAATCCTGAGCTTGTAAAATGATGAAACAGAAAGATCCAAATGATCGGCGACATAGGTGCCTGCTCCATACTCCTGCAGAGGAAAATTTTGTCCTGAGGGTCCCACTACCATGACATGTGCATTTGATTCCGGGTATTTTGAGGAATCCTGCAGGCTTCTTGTCCTGCTCAGCATAATATAGGTGGAGTCTGACCCGGCATTGAGAAATCCATCCACGACCAGCCAGCCAGGATTACCCTTTATTTCAGGTGGCTGATAAGGGTCCTTGCAGCCATACATTTGCAGGCCTGCAAGGCCTAAAATCCAAACATGATATAATTTTCTGCAAATCATTTTCCGATTAAAATCTAAAGTTGTAGGTGATGGCTGGTATCGCGGTTCCGAAAATCGACAACTGGTACCCCTTGATCTGGCCATTCTGGTTGACGAAATAAACAGAATAAGGGTTTTTTCTAGCCGTAATATTATAAACGCCGACCGTCCATGAACTGTGCTTGAATTTTTTGATTTTATGATTTCCTTCAATGTTGAGGGAAAGGTCAGCCCTGAAATAATCGGGAATGCGGTATTGATTGCGGTCAGAATAGTACACTCGTTCTGCGCCTCCCTGGTTATAGATGGCCACGGGCAATGTGATTGGCCTGCCTGTGCTGTAATTGAGATTTACGGATATGCTAAAACGGTGGTTGAATTTGTAATTGCCAACAAAATTCACCACATTGGGCTTATCATAGTTTGCTGGATACCAATCTCCCTTATTGATAGTCTGCCCCGCAAGCGAATCATCTTGTTGAAGGAAGGTCCTCGCATAAGTGTAGGTTATCCAGCCATTCAATTTTCCGGAAAGCTTCTTGATCATTACCTCCACACCATAGGCCTTACCCCTGGTGGTTATGACGTCCGTTTCGATATGATGATTTAATATCAGCACGGCGCCGCTCTTGTAGTCGAGGTAATCCTGCATTGTCTTATAGTAAACTTCTACGGAAGTCTCAATGGTATTTGCCTTGAAATTCTGGTAATAGCCCAACGAAAGCTGCTGTCCGGTCTGGGGCGAAATATTTGGGTCGCTTAATTTCCACACATCCGTTGGCGAAATGGCCGAAGTATTTGTCAGGACATGAATGTACTGCCGAAGCGTGTTGAAACTGGCCTTGATTGAAGAATTATCCGAAAGACTGAATCTTGCAGAAATCCTGTATTCCGGGCCCTGGTAAGTTTTAATGAACTTTCCGGGAGGATAGTAAACAGAATCGACCATGCTACCCTCCGTAAGAGGTACGCCCGGCGCATAATAGTGCACGGTATGCGGTCCCATATAGTTGAACATGGAATAACGGATTCCCCCTTCGAGTGAAAATTTGGGCGAAATGGTCCATTTGTCGCCCAGATAAGCTGCACTTTCAAGGCCCTGCTCCTGCTCGACCACATTCGGCAGAAGGAGTGACTTGTCGCCATATGGCTGGTTGGACCCTGGGTTGAGCTGATAGTAAATTGAGTTGATACCAAAGTCAAGGGTATGGCTATTGTTTATATTATAATTGAAATCCGCCCTGAAATTTAACTGGCTGATATCAAAGTTCAGCTTAAATGCATTCACGACGTTAAAATTACTGGTCACAGAATAGGCATAGGCGTCATAACCCATAGTGAAAATCCCCGAAAATCTGTTGCTAAAATTGGATCTCCATTTCAGATTCAGGTTCCTGTTCTGGTAACGGTAAACAGTATCCGTATTCAGGTTAAAACGGTCATTGCTGAAGTAGGCCGTCAGGTAAAGGTTATTCTTTGGGTTGAATTCATGTGCAAGCTGAAGATTGATATCATAAAAACCTGCGCTGCTGTTTTGATAATTTGGATCAGGAAGCAGCCTCAGGATATAATCTGAATAAGTGGCCCGGCCTCCGATGATATAGGTGGTCTTGTCATTTCCGAGCGGGCCTTCCAGTGTGAGCCTTGCCGTTACAGGTCCGATACCACCGGCACCGGAAAATTTGTTTTTATTGCCGGTCCTGGTGGTCACATTCAGGACCGAAGCCAGGCGACCGCCGTATTTTTCAGGAATGCTGCTTTTATATAATTCCACGTCTTTTACAACATCGGGATTAAACGCAGAAAAGAACCCGAACAGATGAGAAGGATTATAGATCGTGGCATCACTGAACAGGATCAGGTTTTGATCGGCTGATCCGCCCCTCACATTGAATCCCGTACTGGCTTCACCCACTGAAGTGACTCCAGGTAAAGTCAGGACTGCACGAAGGATATCGGCTTCTCCGAAAACGACGGGAAGTTGTTTAATGGTCTTAATATTCAACCGCTCTACGCCCATTCTGAGCCCTTTGATATTGGAATTTTTTTCTGAAATGACGGTTACTGTTTTGAGGCTTGCCACAAATTCCTGGAGTTCGATATTCAATTTGCCGTCGGTGTAGAGCATGATTTGACGCTTGGTCTCTTTCATCCCTATACTTGTGATCTTGAGTACATGCCTCCCCCGGGGCATTGTAATGGAAAAATATCCGAACTGGTCGGTGGTTACACCAATGGGCGGATTATCCATATATATTGCAGCCCCGATAATCGCTTCCCCGGTTTTCATGTCCTTAACATAACCTGCAATGGTGGCATTTCCACTCTTTACCGTATTCGTCTTGATCCCGATTTCAAAGAGTTTGTTCTCCTGAGAAGCCTTTAATTTGTCATTGCGGGCATCTTCCTCCGTATAATCAATAGGTTCCGGAGTGAAGACTTTTGCAGTATCTGCTTTCGTCTTTTTCTGGTTGAAAAAATCTTCCGGCAGGCTGGTCTCAATTTTATATCTCTTGAGGACAAACACATTGTCGTCCGGGTCGATGGAATAATGGATGTCTGAATTCCTGAATACCTGGTCAAGCACAAAGCTCAATGGCTTAGCCTGTACTGTTAGGTTAACCATGATGCTATCAACCTCATCAGCATGATAATAGAAGTGGAAACTTGTCTGTGATTCGATGCGTTGAACAAATTCGTCAAAATGAACACCCTGGAAATCACCAGTGATGAGATTCTTATTTTGTGCATAGCTGGCAACTGTAACAATCAACATAGTGGGAAAGAGCCAGAAACGGCTTAGGAGTCCAATGCGCATGGTCAATTCTTTAATTGGTCATAGTATGCGGCGGCCTTCACAATGGCATATTCAGAATAGGGTTTGAAAGAAATATTATTCTTTCGCAGGTATTTTCGAATATCCTTTTTCTTATCTCTCAAGACATCCAGGACGGAGCTTTTGCTGTTTACCGGATAGTAGGCCCCGTCTTTTTTGATATAAAAATGGTCATTGGGGAAAAAATAGGTGGTAAACTCAGCATTATAATATCTTTCTTCCCTTTTTTTCTTGCGTTTTGCCAACACTGAAATCGATTTTCCGGAATACAGGTTCTCATAGAAACCGTTTCCATCGCCCAGTTTTGCACTATCTTCTGTCATTCGCACAAAATGATGTCCGGCAAGGTCAAAATATTCTACTTTATCAGTGACCAATTGGATCCTGTAGTTCCAGTTATGTCGAAGGCTTACCAAAACATCTTTGTAAATATCATATGTCAGAGGTGCATCATTATACAGGGACCCATCATAAAAAATAGAACCATTCTGCATAAAGATGGACAGAAAAAAAGGGTTCCGGTCCCCGACTGGATTGTACACGATATACTGCATATACTCACTCCCGTTATAGAGGTGGGCATTTTCAGCGATGGTTTTGTAATACAAGCCGACGGCCTGGTTAATAGAAGCCTGATAGAATGCAGTATCCGGCGTGTCGTTTTGAGCAAAAGCTTTTGAAAGCGGAATCCCTGTGAAAACCAGCAGAGACGTAATCAATTTTTTCATATGCATTTGCAAAAAGCAGCGTTTGGGCTTAAAGAAGGAGTAAAATAGGGTATTTTCCTTTGTAAATGAAAATATTGGACATGTAAAGGACGGAAAATCGGTAAATTGATTAAGTTCATGGTTTTCCCAAATTGCAAGATCGCATGGCAAAAAAAATTTGTTTCCCATGCAGCGTTTTACTTTTTTGCTATTTTATAAATAGAGTGACGAATAGGCTTCCTGCCGCCGTATTAAAAAGTCAATCTTCCGGATTGGGACATTGTTTTGAATACATTTAGTTAATTCGAGCACATATAGTATCTTCGCGCAATTCTTGCTTCGATGAAGATTCTCATCCAACAGGCTCACATCATTGATCCGCAGTCATCACATCATGGTAAGGTCAGGGATATTTTGATAGAGGGTGGACAAATCCGGGAAATTGCTCAACAAATCAATGTAAAACCAGACCGGCTCATCAGCGAAAAAGGCATCCATGTTTCACAGGGATGGGTAGATATTTTCTCCAATTTTTGTGATCCGGGGTATGAATTCAAAGAGACATTGGAAACAGGTGCTGCTGCTGCCGCAGCGGGTGCTTATACCGACGTTTTTATCATTCCGAATACCAAACCTGCCATTGATACAAAGGCACAGGTAGAATATATTCGCCAAAAGTCAAAAGGGTTGCCTGTATCTGTTCACCCGATTGGCGCAATCACAAAGAACCTGGAGGGAAAGGAACTCGCTGAAATGTATGACATGCATAGTAGCGGAGCCGTTGCATTTGCCGACGGATTGAATCCTGTGCAGTCAGCCGGTGTTCTCCTTAAAGCGCTTCAATATGTTAGGGCTTTCAATGGGGTGATCATTCAGATTCCGGATGACAAGAGCATTGGCGCAAATGGACTCATCAATGAAGGAATCATATCCACGCGCCTGGGCTTGCCAGGCAAGCCGGCACTGGCAGAAGAACTCAGTGTAGCCAGGGATATAAAGCTTGCCCGTTATGCAGAATCAAAGATCCATTTTACCGGAATCAGTTCTCCGAAGTCACTCGAATACGTCAAAAGGGCCAAGGATGCCGGTCTTGAAGTTACCTGTTCCATCAGTCCGGCGCATTTGTTTTTCAATGATGAAGATCTCCTGGATTATGATACCAACCTGAAGGTATACCCGCCATTGCGGACACAAGCTATGGCCGCAGAACTCCGGAAAGCAGTACTGGATGGTACGGTCGACTGCATCGCCTCCCATCACCTTCCTCACGAATTCGATAGCAAGATCCTCGAATTTGAATATGCGAAATTTGGAATGACCGGACTTGAAACGGTCTATGCAGCAATGAAAACATATCTCCCTGAATTGAGCGAGGAGAAATTGAATCTATTATTAACCCAAAATCCAAGAAAGATATTTTCGCTTCCTCAAGAGCAAATTGAAGCTGGAAAACCCTGCCAAATCAGTTTATTCCTTCCGGACTCAGTATGGACTTTTACCGAAATGATGACAAGATCCAAGTCAAAAAATAGCCCTTTGCTGAATCGACAGCTGAAGGGAAGGCCGCTCGGTGTGATCAACGGAGAACATTTGTTTATAAATGATTGATTGCTCATATAAAACCTAACAACATGGAAAACAAAATTACGTCACACATTACCAAAGGCCTGATCATCGTCCTGATTACCTCTGTTATCGATCTAATTGGCGGTTTCGCCCATGTCAAATTCGAGACCTGGTTCAGATGGATTCCAACCGTCATTGTCTTTGCAGGCATTATCTGGGCCTGCATCAATTTCGGAAATCAGAGCAACCACAATGTAACTTTTGGAAACGTTTTTGCACATGGTTTCAAAACCAGCGCAGTGGTGGCATGCCTGGGTTTATTATATGCGATGCTTTCAATGTATCTAATATTCCCCGAAACCAAGGATCTTGCATTGCAGCAGGCCAGGGAGCAGATGGAATCAGGAGGAAAATTAACGCAGGACCAGATTGATTCAGGGATAGAGATGACCAAAAAGCTTTTTCTCCCTATAGCTATTGCAGGTGTTGTGCTGGGAACACTTTTCGTTGGACTGATTGCTTCCCTTATTGGTGCTGCAGTAACAAAGAAGAATCCCGTGACTCCATTTGACAATAAACCCTAATTTCAGCCGAATGGACCTTTCGATCATTGTACCAGTTTATAATGAAGAAGAATCACTGCCGGAATTGGCCGCCTGGATTCAGCGCGTTGTCAATGCAAATAATATCACGTATGAAATCATCATGGTGGACGATGGAAGCACCGACGCTTCCTGGGAAGTGATAGAATCATCTAAGAGCCAGGAACCAGGATGTCAAGGGGATCAAGTTTCAAAGGAACTACGGTAAATCTGCTGCTTTGAATGAAGGCTTCAAAGCGGCAAGAGGCGAAGTGGTTGTCACGATGGATGCGGATCTTCAGGACAGCCCCGAAGAAATTCCGGATCTGATGAAAATGATTCGCGAAGAAAAATTTGACCTGGTCAGCGGATGGAAAAAACAAAGACATGATCCTTTATCTAAAACCATTCCCTCTAAATTCTTCAATTGGTTCACGTCGAAGGTCTCAAAAATTAAATTGCATGATTTTAATTGCGGACTGAAAGCCTATAAACTGAAGGTGGTGAAAGCTATTGAAGTCAATGGCGAAATGCACCGCTATATTCCATTGATCGCAAAATGGGCCGGGTTTACGAGAATTGGAGAAAAACCTGTCAAACATTATCCAAGAAAATTCGGCCAGTCAAAATTTGGAATGGGCCGCCTGGTTACCGGCGGACTTGATCTCGCATCGATCGTATTTGTTGGAAAATATGGAAAGCGGCCGATGCATTTTTTTGGATCCTGGGGCGTGGTCATTACCTTGTTTGGCCTGGCAGTTTTTACCTATCTGACCATTTCGAAGTTTTTTCTTGATAAGACGGGCCTGACACAAAGGCCATTGTTCTTTTTTGCTCTCACGGCCATGATCATCGGTACCCAATTGTTTGTGACAGGTTTCGTTTCTGAACTCATTTTCAGGAATTCTCCCGGCAGAAATTTTTACCTGATAGAAAAAAAGACCGGAATTGAAGGATAATTCAATCGATCATGTCCGCGCTTTTCCAAATCAAAATCTGTGACCAACGCCCTTGAATAAACGTATTGTTATAATCGGTCCAGCTTACCCCCTTCGCGGCGGCCTGGCCAGCTTTGACCAAAGGCTCGCAAAAGAATTTATTCATTTGGGACATGATTGTTCTATCTATTCCTTTTCATTGCAATATCCTTCCTTCCTGTTTCCAGGAACAACACAGTATTCTTCTGATCCTCCGCCCGAAGGGCTTGCCATTTATTCAAAAATAAATTCAGTCAACCCCCTGAACTGGATCAAAGTCGGAAGAGCGCTGCGCATAGCAGCACCCGATATCATAGTGGTCAGGTATTGGCTGCCTTTTATGGGACCCGCATTGGGGACCATCCTAAAAATAGTTCAAAGGAATTCGAAAATCCGGATCATTGCCATCACAGACAATGTCCTGCCTCACGAAAAAAGGCCAGGTGATGTTCCCTTCACGCGCTATTTTCTTCGTGCCTGTGATGCTTTCATAACCATGAGCAGTAAGGTCATGGAAGATCTGCGCCGATTTGAGAATACCAAGCCGGCAATCCAGGTCTTGCATCCTTTGTATGATAATTTCGGCGAACCACTAGAAAAAAAACGGGCCAGGGCATATTTGCGTGAAAAGTCTAACATGGATGTACAGGATACGGACCGGCTGATGCTTTTTTTTGGGTTTATCCGGAAATACAAAGGCCTTGATATTTTGCTGGAAGCAATGGCAGATCCGCGCATTAAGGCAGAAGGAATAAGGTTATTAATTGCAGGAGAGTTTTATGAAAGTGAAAGCACATACCGCGACCAGATCGAAAAACTTGGCATTGGCGGATCGCTCATCCTGAAAACTGATTTCATCCCTGAGCAGGAAGTAAAATACTATTTGAGCGCTGCCGATGCGGTAATCCAGCCTTATCGGAATGCAACGCAAAGTGGAGTAACACCCCTCGCCTATCATTTTGAAAAGCCCATGATTGTTTCCAATGTCGGAGGACTGCCCGACCTTGTTCCGGATGGTAAAGCCGGCATTGTTACAGCAGCCAGAACCCCATGCCCTTGCAGGAGCTATTATCAGGTTTTATGAATTAGGCGAAAATGCGTTTATTCCTCATCTTCGCAGGGAAAAGGTAAAATATTCCTGGAAAAACCTGGTCGATTCTATCTTTGCATTAGCCAATGATATACAGAAGTAAAGCTCCATTACGCATAGGCCTTGCCGGTGGTGGCACCGATGTCAGTCCGTACAGTGATCTATACGGCGGTGCCATCCTCAACGCGACAGTTTCCCTTTATGCCTCGGCAACCATTGAGCCCCTCGAAGAGCAAATCATCATTCTTCAAGCCATTGACCGGAAAGAAGAGCAAAGATTTCCTGTGAATGAGGAATTGAAAATAGATGGTAAGTTGGACTTACTGAAAGGGGTCTACAACAGGATCAGGAAAGATTTCGGCATTCCTTCCAAAGGATTCAGGCTATCCACGCATGTGGATGCTCCTGCCGGATCAGGATTGGGCACTTCGTCCACCCTCGTGGTTGCGATTATCGGTGTGTTTGCAGAAATGCTTCGGCTGCCCTTGGGTGATTACGATATCGCGCATCTTGCCTATGATATTGAAAGGAATGATCTGAACATGGCGGGTGGAAAACAAGACCAGTATGCCGCCACATTTGGAGGTGTGAATTTTATGGAATTCTACGCCCATGACCAGGTCATCGTCAATCCACTGCGCATCCGGAAGGAATATCTTTTTGAGCTGGAAAATAATCTCCTGCTTTATTATACGGCCACCAGCAGGGAATCTGCGAAGATCATTGAAAAACAAAGTCGCAATGTGGTGGAAAAGAAAGAAAAATCAATTGAAGCCATGCATCAGCTCAAATTGCAATCCCAGCAAATGAAAGAAGCTATATTAAAAGGCAGACTGCATGATATCGGGAAAATTCTGGATTTTGGATTCGAACAAAAAAGGCAAATGGCGGAAGGTATCTCCAATTCCATGATGGAAGAGATCTATGCAACTGCAAAAAATGCCGGCGCCACTGGTGGAAAAATTTCGGGAGCAGGTGGTGGCGGTTTTATGATTTTTTATTGTCCAGGCATCGCTAAATTCCAGGTGGCTGATGCGTTAAAAAAATTTGGAGGTCATTCCAAAAACTATCAGTTTGTGGACCATGGACTCACCACCTGGACGATCTGACCAGGCATCCATTCCATGGCATATTTGCATACATTTGCATCCCGGTGTGGGAGAATTTCTAAAAATTTAGTCGGGTTCAGGAATATGGAAAAAAAGATCAGCCAAATCATCAGTGAATCAATTTCGGTAAAAAATAAATTACTGGCCAATGCTGGCCTCATTAAGACGATAGAGACAGTTTCAAGAATGGTAGTGGAGGCACTGAAAAGGGGGAACCGGATCTATTTTTGCGGCAACGGGGGCAGTGCAGCGGACGCACAGCACCTGGCTGCGGAATTGTCGGGTCGCTTTTACATCGACAGGGATGCATTGCCCGCAGAGGCCCTCCATTGCAATACTTCGTACCTCACCGCTGTGGCAAATGATTATGGGTATGATCTAGTTTATGCAAGGCTGGTAAAAGGGATCGCTCATTCTGGAGATGTCCTGATTGGCCTATCTACTTCCGGCAATTCAGGAAATATCCTGCAGGCATTTGAAATTGCGAGACAAAAAGGAGTTATCACAGTGGGTATGACAGGGGAAAGCGGCGGAAAAATGAAAGCAAGTTCTGATTACCTGATCAATGTTCCTTCCCGGGATACGCCCCGCATTCAGGAATCACATATTCTGGTTGGCCATATTATCTGTCAGCTGGTCGAAGAAGAATACTTTGCAAAATGAGCAGGGACAGTTACCCATTGACAATATGAAGCGAATTCAACAGGCAATAATTCTGGCAGGTGGCCTCGGTACAAGATTGCGTGCTTCTGTTCCTGAATTACCCAAAAGCCTTGCCCCCGTCTCAGGCAAACCCTTCATTTCTTATCTGATTAATCATTTTAACCAGGCAGGTATTAAAGATTTCATCTTCGCACTAGGTTATAAAAAGGACCTGATCATCGAATACCTGGAAACACTTCCAGGAACTTTGCATTGGTCTTTGTCTGAGGAGACTGATCCACTTGGAACAGGTGGGGCGATCAGAAAAGCCTGCAATCAGTCGCTGAAGGAAAATATTTTTGTCGCAAATGGGGATAGTTTTTTCGGCATTGACCTGGGCCAATTGGCTGCCATGCATATAGAAAAAGAAGCTGATTGTACCCTCGCGCTGAAGCCGATGGAACATTTTGACCGCTATGGGGCTGTGGAATTGGATCAGGATTCCAGGGTTAAATCTTTCAAAGAAAAACAATTTTATCCTTCTGGATTGATTAACGGCGGGATATATGCGCTTCGGGTGAAGTCACTTCTGAATCAAAGTTTCCCGGATAACTTTTCTTTTGAAAATGATTTTCTTGGGAAGGAATACACAAAAGGAAAAATATTCGGACAGGTTCAGGACCGGTATTTTATTGATATCGGAATACCAGCCGACTTTGAGAGGGCCCAATCGGAATTGCCCAAATACACAAATGAAGATTATGCTTGACCTACAGGCAATTGATAAAAGCTGGACATTGTTTCTTGACAGAGATGGCGTTATTAACCAGGATAAGCCGGACAGCTATATTTTTGATCCTTCAGAATTCAAATTCTATGATGGCGTGCTGACTGCTTTAAACTATTTTGCAAAGCGATTTGGACATATCGTCGTGGTCACGAATCAGCGTGGTGTAGGCAGGGGATTGATGACTGAGGCTTCTTTAAAGGAAATCCACAGAGCCATGATGGAAGAAATTCAGGCTGCAAATGGACGCATTGACAAGATCTACTACTGTATCACCAATGACAATGAAGACCCTAACCGAAAACCCAATCCAGGGATGGCCTACCAGGCAAAAAGGGATTTTCCGGAAATTGACTTTTTGAGATCCCTGGTCATTGGCAATAATATCAGCGATATGCAATTTGGCAGGAATGCCGGAATGCACGCCGTATTTCTGAAAACGACCATCCCGGATATCATTTTGCCCCGTGAAGATATTGATCAGGCTTATCAAACCCTGGAAGATTTTGCAAAAGCTTTGCAATTGGCTTAAAATTTTGCTGTATTTTTTTCGTTAATGAGGGGCCTGTGCTGAATGGCGTAATTTTGCAGCTCTAACCATCAATATCCATCATGCATAAATCAAGCAAGCCTTTCCCTCCCTTCCTGGTCTTTTTCTTTTCATTGATAGCTCCACTTTTTGCTCAATCACAACAGCTGGATTTGAAGGAATTCAATAAGCGGGAGGATTCGCTAAAGAAATTTGCCTACGCGATTGTATTCGCAAATACACCGGAACAGAGACTCAGAGCCGATAGTAATTTTGTCCGTTCTCTGGTAAGGACACTAAAACTAAAAAATTCATTTTACTTCCCTTTCGATTCATTGCAAACCGTATCTCATTTATATTCTCCCGACAGCACATTCAGGATTTTTACTTGGCAATTTAAAAAGGATGAGTTTTTTTATCTGCAAAGAGGAGCGATTCAGATGAAAACACCCGACGGATCCCTGAAATTGATTGCCCTCCACGATGTATCCATGTTTACTAAAAAACCCATGGATTCTATCAGAACAGCCAATAACTGGATTGGCGCAATTTATTACCGTATCATACAAAAGGAATCAAACGGAAAGAAGATCTATACTCTTCTGGGTGTGGATGATTATAGCATTGGAAGCAATAAGAAATGGATGGAGATCCTGACCTTTAATAATAATGGAGATCCGATCTTTGGTGGACCCTATATTTCTTTCAGGGATGATTCTGCTAAAAGTTCTAAAAAACCCGTCCTGCGATTTGGCATCGAATACAAAAAAGAAGCAGCATCCACATTTAATTATGATCCCTCGCTGGATATGATTGTATTTGATCAACTAATTTCGGAGTCAGATGAACCGGACAACAAAGAAACCTATGTGCCTGATGGGGATTTTGAGGGATTCAAATGGCAGGATGGCCTTTGGGTGCATATTCCACAGCTTTTCGACTTCAAACTCAAGGATGGAGAATTTCCACAAGAACAAAAAATTCTGGATGACGCGGGAACTACCAACGAACAAAAACTGAGTGAACAATCAGAAAAAAACCATCAGAAAAAGCAGGGATCCGATAAGAAAAAATAATCCTATTCGTCCAGTTTCAATACTGCGAGGAAGGCTTCCTGAGGCACTTCAACATTTCCAATCTGGCGCATCCTCTTCTTTCCTTCTTTTTGTTTTTCCAGCAGCTTTCTTTTTCGGCTGATATCGCCACCGTAACATTTTGCAGTAACGTCTTTTCTCATGGCACTGATGGTTTCCCTGGCGATCACTTTTGATCCGATGGCCGCCTGGATAGCAATCTGAAATTGCTGACGCGGTACCAATTCTTTCAGTTTTTCACAAAGCTTCCTTCCGAAATCCTGGGCCCGGCTGCGGTGTATCAGCGCGCTTAGGGCATCCACTTTGTCGCCATTCAACAGAATATCCATTTTGGAAATTTCGCTTTCACGATAACCGATGGGATGATAGTCGAATGAAGCATAGCCCCTCGTCTGGCTCTTCAACTTATCATAAAAATCAAATACGATTTCGGTCAGGGGCATTTCAAATAGAAGTTCTACCCTGGTCGTGGTCAAATAACTTTGATTCAACAAGATGCCTCGCTTGCCAAGACAAAGGGTCATGATATTGCCGATATATTCCGGTTTGGTAATGATCTGCGCTTTGATAAATGGCTCTTCGATTCTTTCCGTGCGCGTTGGATCCGGCATTTCTGTCGGATTGTTTACAATTATTTTTTCGCCCTTGCTGGTATAAGCGATAAAACTCACGTTCGGTACCGTTGTGATCACTGTTTGATTAAATTCCCTTTCCAGGCGCTCCTGGATAATTTCCATATGAAGCATGCCCAAAAAACCGCAACGGAATCCAAATCCAAGAGCTTGCGAAGTTTCCAGTTCATAGGTCAAAGAGGCGTCATTTAATTGAAGTTTGTCCATGCAATCCCTCAGTTCTCCGAAATCATCTGTATTCACTGGAAATATTCCTGCAAATACCATCGGCTTTACTTCCTCAAATCCCTGGATCATCTGCGGGTTCGGGTTACTGGCCAGGGTAATGGTATCACCCACTTTAACTTCTTTGGCATTTTTGATTCCGGTAATGATATATCCCACGTCTCCGGCCAACACTTCTGGCCTTGGATCTAAAGTTAATTTTAAAATACCCACGTCATCTGCATCATACTCAAGGCCTGTGGATACAAATTTTACTTTGTCCCCCTTCCTCAATTTCCCGTTAAGCACACGGTAATAGACAATGATTCCCCGAAATGAATTATAAACGCTATCAAATATGAGGGCCTGGAGTTGGGCCTCAGGATCTCCTTTTGGAGCAGGAATCCTATCGATAATGGCATCCAGGATTTCCTGAACACCTGATCCGGTACGGGCGCTTGCCAGGAGGATATCTTCCTTCTTACAACCTATGAGCTCAATAATCTGGTCTGTCACTTCTTCTATCATCGCCCCATCCATGTCAATTTTATTAATGACAGGAATAATTTCCAGGTCATTTTCAATCGCCAGGTATAAGTTCGAAATGGTCTGCGCCTGGATTCCCTGACTTGCATCGACGAGCAGCAATGCGCCTTCGCAGGCAGCCAGGGCACGGCTAACTTCGTAGCTGAAATCCACATGGCCGGGAGTATCAATGAGGTTCAAGACATAATCTTCATTGCCCCTCCTGTAATTGATTTGAATGGCATGACTCTTAATGGTAATCCCTTTCTCCCGCTCCAGGTCCATATCATCCAACACCTGGTCCATCATTTCCCTTTCGCTGACAGTATTGGTCATTTGGAGCAGGCGGTCTGCAAGTGTGGACTTGCCGTGATCTATATGCGCTATAATGCAAAAATTCCTGATATTCTTCATTCCTGCCCTTCTTTTAAAATGCGCTGCAAAGCTACGAAAAACAAGCATCATGGAAGCTTGAATCCTGTTAAAATGCCATTGTTGCCTCACATTTTATGGGATGGTCGATCTGTCTTGATCAGTATCTGTGCCTTCCCTTACGGCAAATGGCTCAACGCATCATGATCTTCCCGGCATTTTTACTGTACAATTTTTTCAAAGTGGAGTCCGATAGATTAAGTCCGTACAGTGGCCAATGGTAATTCAGCATTTCCCGATCATAAAAATGCTCGTCCGAAGACTCGAGAATGCGAAAACTAAGAAGGTACATTTTTTTTGATGTTCCCATGTCGGTACCATATACCAATCGCCCGCCATATTTTTCCATAAATGCTTTCGTATACCTTGGAACGGGCGATATTTCTCCATAACGGGCGGCAATATCCGCATATAAATTTGGATATTTATCCATTAGCCTGGCGAGCACAGACAGGTCGGAACAGCAATTTGCCAGGTGGCAGGCGATAAAAATGGTGCGGGGATTGTTCTTGACCGCATTTTCCAAACCATGAACTAGTTCGTCATGACTCAATATTCCTTTCTTTGTCATATCCACTTTCCAAGTCGCGGCATTCATCAAGCCATCATTTGCAGAATCAGGATTAAGATACATCCAGGCATCTTCCGCCACATGGATACTCACGGGCATGTGTAATTCTCCACATTTTTGAAGCAGGGGCTGCATCCTGGGATCATCAATATGCAACCCATAACCAGGCACAGGCTTTGAGTACAATTCGCCTAACCCCTTATCTCCCAGTTCCCCAACTCCCTTTGCTCCTTTTTTGTGACATCTTTCCAATTCAGCAAGGGCTTTTGCAGACCAGCCTGGCTGATTATAGCCGGAATAATCGAATCCGCACCATATTTCAAACCTGTCTTTATACTTTGCATACTTAGTTACTATGGAGTCGAATCGCGCGCCAGTGGAATAAGTAAGGATCATTGTTTTGGAAATATTCATTTCATCCATTGTCTTCACCCAATCTTCCAAATCCTTGTCAGTGACTGGATAATCATGGGAATGAAAATCGACCACCGGGTAACTGGCTCTTTCAATCTTTGCCTGTTTTGTTTTGTATATGGAAATAGGATAGTAGTCCTTTAGTTTCAGTTCATCCGGGTGCTGGCCCATACCCTCCATAGAAAATAAGAACGTTGCTGATAAAAAGAATGGACAATAGTTCATTTGAACATTTTTTCTTGCTGTGTAATAAAGATAAATATTCCGGGGATGAAGCGATAAATTTTAGTTTTAGGCTTTGCTTACGATTATGTTATCAATTAAGCCACGCATTCTAAGGTAGGATTAAGATAAAAAATAGTTTGGTGCCAGACAGGTCGTCCGACGCGAATAAAAAAATCTTTATTGCAGCTCAACAATAGCGAAGTAACTTATTGCTAAATATTATCTATGCGTTTCAGGAATCTTGGAAAATCGGGTTTGCTGGTCAGTGAAATTGGGTTTGGCTGCATGTCCCTTGCTGGGGATGAAATAGACAATATACATTTGGTCCATCAGGCCATCGATCGGGGCATAAATATTTTTGATACAGCTGATCTATATCAGCACGGTGGTAACGAATCGATGCTTGGCAAGGCCCTGAAAGGAAAAAGAGATCAGGTGATCTTAGCTACCAAAGTGGGAAATGAATGGAGAGCGGATGGCAGCGGATGGGAATGGAATCCCTCTAAAGAATATATCTTAAAATCAGTTGACCTGAGTTTGAAAAGATTGAATACAGATTGGATCGATCTTTATCAGCTGCATGGAGGAACCATGGAAGATCCAATAGATGAAACCATTGAGGCATTTGAGCTGCTTAGACAAGAGGGGAAAATCCGCTTTTATGGAATCTCTTCGATCAGACCCAATCTGATTCGGGAATATGTCGAACGGTCGGGCATTGTTTCGGTAATGATGCAATATGGAATGCTTGACAGGAGGCCCGAAGAATCTTGTATTCAAATTCTTGCTGAATCGGGCATTGGAATCCTTGCCCGTGGTGTGCTGGCGAAAGGCCTGCTTGCTGGCAAGCGTTCTGCTTCATTCCTGAATTACAATGCGATCCAGGTGGAGAACCTGGCTAGATCCGTCAAAGCCATGAGTAGTAAAAAAAGATCAATGGCCCGGACCGCAATACATTGGTGTCTCCATAATCCGGCAGTGAGTTCAGCAATCCTTGGCATACGCACCAGGGAGCAGCTCGAAGATGTCCTTGAAATGCCCGGAGAAATTTCGATGAACGACCAGGAATATCAAACCCTTTCAGGAATTATTCCGACAAACTTATATGATTTGCATCGCTGACTCCAGGTTTTCCAGGATGGATAGCACTTTATTTAGTAGATTTGCGAAAAAAGATGAATGTAATGGACCTGCAAACCGAATTTGCAAAAGCGACGGAGGAAAGTAAGACCTTAAGCGAAAAGCCCAGCAATGATACTTTATTACAGTTGTATTCCCTGTTCAAGCAGGCAACTGACGGTGATATCAACACAGAGCCTCCATCAAATCCATTCGACTTTGTTGCAAAAGCTAAGTATGAGGCCTGGTCTGGGCTCAAAGGAAAATCCAAAGAAACTGCTATGCAGGAATATGTCGGCCTCGTTAACAAACTAAAGTCTTAAGGAAACCCAACTATTTTTAGCGCTATTCGCTTTTCATATCCTGGAGATCTTTCAGCCATGCTTCAAGCACTGGCAATTCCTTTTCGGAGATTATTTTTTGTTTTGCCAATCCTTTGTAGGCGTTGAATAAATTTTGTTCAATAGAGTCCTTGCCTGAAATTTGCCCCAGCACAATATCCGTGATGTTTCCTGCATGCTCATACATAGTCATTTCATCCAAAAAATCTTCGAAATCATTGTGCAGATTTCTTTTTTGAATGGTATTGGCCCCTATGAATCCAATGTGGAAATTGTACAGCCAGAGAATGGGTTGTGCCACATAGCCCCTAAGTATATCCGTAAATCTGAACGAAGCTTGCGTGGGAAGGTAAAGCAGGGCAAAAGCTGCTCTTCTGAATCCCGTATTTTGCGAATTGATTGGACTGATCGTATGTGCACCAAGGACCAGCGGATCACGGGTATGGAAAATGCAATCCCGGTTATTTGTCAACCTGTAGATGGCATCTACATCAGGCTGAATGTCAGAAAGCCCCTGCCAGATCCCCACTTTCCTGATATCCTTTAAGGAGGAAGTTTCTGGCTTAGATTTATTCGTGATCTCTTTTAGCGGCAGCCCCCGCGGCCAGATGAATTGATCGGTAAAAAATCTATATATATTTATGAACCCGGAGCCTGAAGCGATGCAATCGTATTCGCCCTCCCACTCGGGAAACTGCCACTGAACTTTTGGAATAATGTCATCATCAGAATCGATGATAATATCCGCTCCGGCCTTGATGGCCAGGATATAGCCAAGCATTTTCCTTGAATAATGGTGGTAGGGCAAATGCCGTCCCAGCTCGATAGGCATCTTATTTTGCGCCTCGACAGACAGATAATTTACACCATAAAATTTCCATGCCGGGTTTGTCCTGGCATCCCCAACCACGATCAGCTCATGGTCCTTAAGTGCAGCATATGCACTTACACCAGGCGTAGGCTCATTAATTGAAGTGATTACGATGAATTTCTTCATGATTGCATAGTGGCCAAAGTTAAGGGAATCCTGGAGGGAGATTAAATTCCGTCCCTTTCCCTTTTGTTCGCTATTTATTCAGATCTTCTTTATTTTTAGTGATGAATCTGCTGATTTATGAGACAACCCACCATGAGACTTTGCCTGCAATATTAGATTTGGCTGAAAGCTATTTTTCTAACACCACTGTATACCTGAAAGAATTTTCCTACCAAAATCTATGTTCAGAAGCTCTGCCGGAATCCAGGTGGTCAAAAGCCAGATTTGTCCGTCAGAAACCAGCTGAATCCAATCGCAATTTTGTCAAAGCTTGTGTCCAGGAGGCCAGGAAGGTGGAATTCACGCATTTTCACATAAGCACTTTGGACAATAACCTGCTTTATTTTTCCTGGCAACTTATGCGTGCAAGACGAATTAAGATTAGTCTTTCAGTTCAGGCGGTCAATGAATATGCTGCCCTGCGGTCGGCAACCTTTCGTGACCTGACGGAATCAATAGCGAAAACCTATTTACATCGCAAGATTCACAGGTACAGGGTCTTCTCTCCAAAGATGGTGGACCATTTGAAACAACAAATTTCCCGTTCAATGCCCGTATATATTCCGCCCAGGTTCTCAGGTCAGCCTGCACATCACGCTGTGAGAGATTTTATAAAGATCGTAGTGCCCGGCTCTTTCGACCCCATCCGGCGCGACTATCATCAGGTCGTTGCTTTTTTCACAGAATTCCTGGGTAGAGGGCCCTACGAAAAAAAGATTGAGCTTGTCATGCTCGGGAATAGTTCAAATGAATATGGCAAAAAAATTATTTCAGATTTAAAAAAAGAAGAATCAGAAATATTTTCGATTAGGTTCTATTCAGATTATATCCAACCCGCTGAGTTCGAATTCCAGTTCCGCGATGCAGACCTCATTTGGAGTCCGATCCAAATCCAAACAAAAGGCATACGGAATACCCCAGAAATCTATGGCCAGTCTACGGCAACCGGCCTCACAGGAGACCTCCTACTAGGCACAACGCCTGCACTTCTTCCGCTTGGTTTTTCCGTGCCTGCACATTATGAAAATGCAATTATTCTATATCAGTCACTAGCCGACCTGGCTGGATGGATTCAGCATTTTATGCGTACAGGGGATGATCTAAGGCAAAAAAAAATAGAGAAAGATTTTTCATTTTTTTCCAGAGAAAATTTCAGGCTTCCATTTGAAACGCTATTTGATTTAAATAAACCCTGATTTTGAATTCTGTTTGACTTTTCGGAGGTTTATTGGTGGGTTCTGATTTGAAAAGGATGAATGATCATTCCGTAACGTTTGAAAAATAGCCATTCCAGCATCACACAATACACCAGGTTGCCGGAAAGCATGGCCATTGCAGCTCCTACCATTCCATATTGCGGAATCAGTAAAATGCCGGAAAGAAAACTGGTGGCCAGGGAAACGATCCTGGAATAGATTGCTTTCCTTTCTTCCCCATGCATAATAAAAAAAACATCTATCGAGCCTGTCGCTGCACTCAGCAGGTTTGAAGCCAGCAAAATGCAAAGGGCGGGAAATGCCTGCATGAAACCACTTCCATACCATCCCAGAAACCAATGCCCGGTTAACAGGAAAACAATAGCAAGGGCCAGGCATTGAAAAAAACTGTTTCTTGCAATGATAAACATATAAGAGGGCCTAGATTGTTCACCTTTTTCATGTCTCTCCCTGGCAAGCAGTGTCGGCATAGACAAATTGATAATGGCGATGGGATAAGCAAATACATCTGAAAATTTTATGGCCACATTGTAATGACCTACGGCAATGGGTACCGACAATATACTTAGCATCAGAATATCCAGGCGGCTTGAAAGCAGATACAGCACATTTAGTAAGACATATCTTGTATTTGGCCTTAGAGAAATTCGAACCGGCGCTTGTCGATCTGATCCTGTTCTTGTCCCATGAAATACTGGCATCAAAAGGGTATAACCCGTTGTAAAAACAATGAAGAGTACAACATTATTTGCAAGAAGGGGCACCCCTGCGTTCATCCCGGGCCACAAATAATAGAAAAGCAAAATAAAAACCAGGAAGCCCAATGGCCTGAATATCTTGTCAATGATTTCTCCAGGTACGACCAGGTCCATGCCCCGAAGGAAGCTGAGCAGGTTATTGTAGATAGCCAGCAGGAACACCATGAGCAATCCGTAATTGAAGTAAGGAAGCAGATCAGAAATACCCTTGATTTGCCCATATCGGATAAGCAGGTATCCGCCGATGATGATCATCGCCGAGCTGATCATAATTATTTTCAATGACCATCTCCATTGGGCCCTGATATTCTCCTTTTCCTGCCTGAGCTTGAAACCAGGTAATTTTACAAGGTGCTTATCATCCATTCCCCAAAGGGCAATAACGGCAATGAATACCGCCCAACTTGTGACCAAAGAATAAATTCCATATACCAGTTCGCCGTAGGTTCTCGCCAGCAGAATGTTTCCACTGAAAGTCAGGGCCAATCCGATGGCCTGGATCAGCATGACCTTAATACTTCTTTTTATCAGGATTTCCCTGTAAATGGATTGGTCACTGCCACTAAGGAACACAAATGTTTTCTTAAGCCATGTATGCATCAGGTTAAACCGGATCTGAAAGGATTAGCCGGCGGGGGCCGAAATTCTTTGTTAAGGCTGATTGAGGATTTCATTTTAGTGACCTGATGATTTGCACGAAGTCCGCTGCGATCAGTGAGGCACCCCCGACCAACCCACCATCCACATCCGGCATGCCAAAGATCTCTTTTGCATTGCTGGCTTTCACACTCCCTCCATACAAAATCGAAATTCCATCAGCCACATTTTGCCCATACCTGGCCGCAAGTACGGATCTGACATGTGCGTGCATTTCCTGGGCTTGGTCGTTTGTAGCCGTCTTGCCTGTGCCGATGGCCCAGATGGGTTCATAGGCAATTACGATTTCCCCGACCTGTTCTGACGACAAATGAAATAGAGACTCTTTAAGTTGTATTTCAACGAACTCATTCTGGGTTCCAAGATCTCTGATTTGCAATGATTCGCCACAGCAAAATATTGGTGTGATCTGGTTTGACAGGCAAAGATTTATTTTTTCGGCAAGCGCCTGGTTTGTTTCTCCAAAATACTCTCGCCTTTCACTATGGCCCAGCACGCAATATTTTATTCCAATCGAATGAAGCATCTCTGCGGATACTTCTCCTGTAAATGCACCGGATTTTTTCTGATAGCAATTTTGGGCTGCTGCAAAATAATTTCTAGCATCCTCCAGCTCGCTGTTCGCCATGATCAGGTAAGGAAAGGGTACTGCAAATATCGCAAGGTGGTGGTCCGCAAGGGCTATGCCTTCTCCCAACACATCGTCAAGTAATTGCTCTCCCTGCTGGTAGCTTAGGTTCATTTTCCAATTTGCCGCCGCAATTTGCTTTCTCATATCAGGTCAGTTTTAGATTCGCCAAAAATATGAGTCAAAGTTTGGATTTCAGCATCGCTCAGGCTTTGATTTTTTAATTTCTTCCAGGCCCGGATATCATGAATGGCCTTGGCCAATTCATACCTTGCCCCTTTTCCCCAACTAAATGAAGGAATAAACTTCGGCGTAAGACCAGATTCGTATAGTTGGCAGCAAATCCCTACGACTGTCCCAGTATTGAAACTGGTATTTATACCTGACTTGGAATAATCTCCCATAAGCAGTCCACATTTCTGTCCAGCGATCACGAATCTGCCCTCCGCTTCTACCCATACAGCTACATCACCTGCATTATTTTTCAGATTCGAATTGGATGTGCCGGCACCCAGGTTGCACCAGGATCCGACGACGGCATCGCCCAGGTATCCATGATGCGGTTTGTTTGAGTGATCAAACATAACCGAATTTTTGATCTCCCCTCCCACTACACAATAAGGGCCGATCGTCGTCGCCCCATAAATGGTGCAACCCAGCTTAACAACCGATCCTTCACAAATAGCTACTGGACCACGAAGCATAGCTCCTTCCATAACCTCTGCATCTTTTCCAATATAAATCGGACCTGAAGAAGCATTTAAATAAGCATACTCTACCCTCGCGCCTTTCTCGAAGAACACGTTTTCGGGCAAGATGACTTTATTTGTCCCTGAAATAGGTTCTGATTTTCTGCCCATTGTCAATAACTCAAAATCGCTTCGGATCTCCTGATCATTAAACTGGAAGATATGCCAGGGATATAAGATTTTCCGGATGGAATCCCCGCTGGCCTTTAGATCTTCCGGTCGAAAAGCCATTTTTTCATTCGAGGATAGCCATTCGCTATTCGGGATCCAGTTTGATGGTAGGGAAAGGGCTTCCGGATCGTTTGATTTCCGGTCAATGACCCTGTAACCAAAAATCTGCTCCCATTTTTCACGAATCGTCAGGATTCCAATCCGGAGATCAGCAACTGAACGCGTTTGCGTAAATGGGAAAAGGCTATTTCGGATGGATTCTTCCTCCAGAAAAATGGTTGCCATAAAATAAATCTACAATAATATTTCGTCGATTAGGTCCAAAAAAAAATCCCCTCCCGCACAACCGGGAAGGGAAAGTATAGCCATGAAAAACAACTCTTGAATCCGCTAAAATTACGGAATACGGAATTATTTTATTTTTTTCTCGTAACGTTTTTTGAATTTGTCAATACGGCCAGCTGTGTCTACAAGCATATTCTTGCCGGTAAAAAATGGATGTGAAGTATTAGATATTTCCAGCTTGACCAGTGGATATTCGTTTCCATCTTCCCATTTTCCTGTTTCCCTCGAAGGCGCTGAAGAACGGCTGAGAAATGCATATCCATTGCTCATGTCTTTGAAAATAACCAGCCTATAGCTTGCCGGGTGAATTCCCTTTTTCATAACTTGTTGTATTTGAGTATTGTACGGGTTTTGCCGTACGCATTAAAAATGAGGGGCAAAATTACAATTTGCATGCTTTCCGGCCAAATCTAATTTGATTCTAAGCGATTCATTTCAAATCAGCTGCGCATGTTCCCAAACTGTAAGGCGAGGTTGAGCCCGGCATTTTTGGATAACTGAATCACGGCTTGGAGGTCGTCGATTTTTTTTCCGGTCACGCGAACCATATCATCCATGATCTGCGCCTGCACTTTTAGTCCCGAATCCTTAATCACCTTCACCAATTTCTTGGCATCTTCCTGTTTAATTCCATTCTTGACAGGGATTTGCTTTCTTACCACTTTGCCGCTCGGAGACGGATCCTTCGAAATATCGAGCGACAAGGGATCGATTCCCTGCTTCATTGATCTTCCGATCAGGACATCAATGACCTGTTTGATTTTCATATCACTTTCTGCTTCGAGGTCAATAAGCAGGTCTTTTTTATTCAGTTCAATTTTTACAGCCGAATCTTTAAAATCAAATCGGTTCGTAATTTCTTTTCGCGTAATGTTCACCGCATTGTCAAGCGACTGCGGATCCACTTTGCTGGTAATATCAAATGATGGCATAGGCAATGATTGGTCATCAAAAGTATAAAAAAAAAGGCCCCTGCAAACTAATTTGCAGGGGCCTGTGCCAATGCCACATATTGATTCATCTGGTATAATTCAAAGCCTAACTGGACTCTTTGAAGCTATCCACCAGTATCCTGATATTCATTTTCTTTCCATCATTTCTTTCGATATAGAGCAAGATCATTACTTTGGCATCCTTGGATTCGACTGTTAGTTTGCTGTTGTTGGACTCTCCCGATTTTTCCATCAGGTCACAGCTATATTCTATTTTCCCGTTTTTTGATCCATTGGCCCAGTCACATTTCACGTCTTTAACATTTCCTGTCAGTGAATCTGCCAAATCATCGCTATGCGTAATTTTCAAATATTTGCCGGATGTTTCAACCACAACGGTGACATCTTTGGTATCCTGTACTGCACCGCTTTCATCCAGGAATTCGGCTTTGCTTGCCGTCCAGGTCATTTTCTTATCACATTGCGAATAGCCAATCGTAGAGCATGCAATGGTTAAACAGAGGATCATCAGAATTTTTTTCATGATTTTATTTTTTTTGGATGATAGTTTAATTGTTTCCTCCGGTTTTTACTCGATTTGATTCTTCATTTGCACCACCTGCATTTCTACGGGGCTGTGGACCTTTGATTGGCTTTCCGAATCTGTAAGTAAATGAGAGGCTGACCTGGCGGCTGTCCCTGCGATTATGGAAAGTGGCTTCCGTTTCCTGGAAATTGATATAGCCCGTTACCTGCTGGGTGTAGAAGATGTCTCTGACTGCCAGTTTCAAATTTGCTTTTTCGTGAAAGAGTTGGCGCGTAATCGCGGCCGAAACCTGCCCAAGGGGATCAACTACAATCTGTCCCTCTACCCCCTGCGATCTGTAAAATCCTGATAGTTCTGCACCCCATCCTTTTGGCAGCCTGAACTGGTTATTCAGATTGGCCAGGAATGTGGGAGCAGCCACGTCGATCCTTTCACCATAAAGTGTTCCGTCGAATTTATTGTATACATAGTTTGCATAAGCAATGAGCGTCCACCATTTGCGCACCGGAATTTGTGCACTCATTGCAATTCCTGCATTCTGTCGCCTTCCAATATTGCCTTTGCGTACAATCGTTGCATGTCCTGATTGTTCAAAAGTTTCTGTGAAGAAATTTCTCGTATCACTGTAGTTAATCGTTGTGGTAAGGAAATTATTGTATGTATGAGAGAACTCTATGTTGTTGGTGTACTGAGGCTGCAAATAAGGATTCCCTGCCTGGTATGTATACTGATCCAGGAAGAAGAGAAACGGATTCAGGTCTTCATATGCAGGACGGTCAATTCTCCTTCCATAATTAAGTGCAAACTGGTTTTTTTCATTGGCCTGATAACTCACATACACAGTCGGGAATAGATTGACATAGCTTTGGGAAAAGGAAGAATCATTGTTGACGACAGTATATGGATTTCCCAGCTGATGGCCTGAATAATTGGTATTTTCAAGACGCAATCCCAACTGGAGATTCCATTTCTTCAATTGCCTGCTCAGGTTGACGTATGCTGCATTGATGTTTTCTTTGTAAATGAAATGATTTGTTTTTCCTGTATCTACATTTTGTTTATTGTTTTCAATGTTATAATAGTTGGCATCATTGTTTGTGGAAACAAAACTGGTCTTCAATCCTGCTTCCAACTTCATGCTGCTGCCCAGGGGCCGGGTATAATCTGTTTTGAATGAATAAATATTGATGCTGCTGGGCAGGTAGCCTGTCAGCACCGTACTGTTCTTCTCCACCCAATTCGGATCATAAGTAATATTGTTAAAATACTGGTCGCTGCTTGACACATAATTCATGTAATCCAGATCGGCCGTGATTTCAGAACCTGTGGAATCAAACTGGTGCCTGAAATTTAGGTTCACAGAACCATTTTTCCATGTACTATTATTGGTGCTGGGAGAATATACAATAGAGTCCACCTGGTGTTGCGGGTTTAAGAGATTGATATTGCTTTCAGATTGTACATTTTCAAGATTCCTGAATCCACTGACCACAAATCCCAAAGTCGTTCTGCTGCTGAGGTAATAATCCAGACCCATTTTCAAATTGAATTCGGGATTGACAAACTTCATTTGAGTTTCCTGCGTGAATATGGAATTCACCGTTTTGTTAGATGCATCCAGGTATGTTCTGCTGATCTGCAGGTTTTGGAACCCCTGCCAATAAGTGTAACCGGCATTTGCAAAGAAATTGAATTTACCTGTGCGATAATTCAAATTAAGGCTTGCTCCCGGTTTCGCATAAACGCCCTGTGTCTCAGTTAAAGTCAGGCTTCCATTGAATCCCTTGACTTTATTCTTCTTGGTTTTGATATTAATGATCCCGGAATTACCTGCTGCATCATATTTCGCTGATGGATTGGTCATAATTTCCAATTGCTCCACGGCCGAACTGGGCAGGCTCTTTAGGTAATTTGCAAGCTGTGTTGAATTCAGATAGGTCGGTTTGTTGTCAATCATGACTGTGACACCCTGTTTCCCTTTTAGACTGATATTCCCATCTTTGTCAATGCTGACGCCTGGAGATCTTTCCAGTACTTCCAATACACTTGTTCCTGTATTGGACGGCGAAGCGTCTACATTGACCACCATTCGATCTGCTTTCTGTTCAAAAAATAGTTTTTTGGAGGTGATGGCCACGGTCTTTAATTCGTCGGAATGTTTTTGCAATGCCAGCGTGTTTAGTATAACCAAAGATTTCGAGACTTCGAACACCGGGGAGAATGTTGCTAAATACCCCACTGCCGATATAGACACGAGATACTTGCCCTGGGTTATATTTTCAAATTGGAACTTGCCTGACTTATCTGTTACTGTGGTCTTGACCAGGCTGGAATCTTTCGCCCTCAAAAGGGAGGCGCTTGCTGACTCAAAAGAATTTTGACTCTCGTCCTGCACGGTACCCTGAACCGTAGGTTGGCTGGTTTGTGCCTGGCCCTGCATCGCGATGCTTCCTGTGATAATAAAAGCCAGGAGGGTAATCATTTTTTTCATAAACTCTATTTTATTGTTTGGTACTATTTGGTGAGTATTACAGTCCAAAAATAAGTACTATGCGATGCATAGAACATTGTTTTGTGTTGGAAGGCTGATTATCTTGATGATAGGCAATTCCAAGCTGATCTTAGGACGCAAGACCTTGAAATTGGTTACGACTGACCAACCCTGAATGATGGATGGAAAATGCTGGGGAGGAGTGGTATTGTATGGAAAAACGCCAGAAAGGAAGGCTAATCGATGAGTCCAGCACCCATTTTCTTGCTCATCCTGGTTTGATAATACCATATTCCGATGCCTGTTAGTACCATGAGGACGGAGATGATCTCGGCCTGGGTGGGGTGCATGCCCAGAATGGTGTATTTGGTGTTGACCCGGATCTTTTCTATGAAAAAGCGCTCTATTCCATTTAATATAAGGTAGAAGCCAAACAGGGTGCCAGGAACCCTGAATTTTTTTCTGTAGCCCCAGATTAGTGCAAAAAGCCCCAGGCACATGATGGTCTCATAAAGCGCTGTGGGAAACACAGGGATTGGTAAGCACGGCACAGAATTGCTCTGTACAATCCTTGATGGGCACTCCTTCGTTGATGACATTGTGGGGATAGGGATAGGCAAAAAGCCAGTCGGGAAGGAAGGAGGGTGCCACGACTGACTTATGGGCAAAATTAATTGTGCCGAATTGATTGAGGTAAAAAATATCATTGTGGGAAATCGTCATCATAAATTGATTCCCTTTATTCAATACGATCTTCTGATCCACCCCGGTATGATATGCGCTATTTGGAATACCCCAGTCTCCATCACCTGAAACCTGGCAACCGATTCTGCCAAGGGCATAGCCCAGCATCAATGCGGGCGCAGCGGCATCATTAAGCTGCCAGAATCCAATTCCCTTTTTTTTGGCGTATCCCCATATTGCCAATGCGGCACAGATGAGGCCGCCATACCATGTGAGCCCACTGAAAGAAATAAGTGATTCGATGGGATTCTTGATAAAATCGCCCCAGTTCTCGAAGCTGTTGAAAATTTTTGCACCCAAAAATCCAAAAACAGCTGCAAGCATGGCAATATCTCCCACCCGATCGTGCGGCCAGATGCGGATCTTTCGTTCCTCGGGTTTTGCCAGCTTCTGTTTGTTTTTCTCCCACCATTTTAGTCCGGAGAAAAGAAGACCGACCAAAATACCTGCAGGAAGACTTCCGGCAGAAGAAAGAATAAAATCCTGTGGATTGTTTGCCAGGGGACTATTGGAAACAAATAATCCGATGAATTTATACCCTACAATAAAGCCAAAAAAGAAATTGAAGAGCAGTTCACTGGGCGATGCTGGATTTCCAATCACCACCAATTCATCCCTGCTAAAAAGAATTTTCTGTGCTTCTTTCCTTTGTAATTCTTTTCGGAGAACAAGCGCCGAAACAACAAAAGAGATGGCAACAAAGAAACCAAATGAAGGGAAAAAGCGCAAAAATTTCCAATCAACTCCGAACAAGTCACGAAAAGCGTAAAAAAGGTTAGGATACATAAAGGATATTTGAAATCAGCCCCTTGGCGGAATTGCAATTTTATATGAAAAAAACGAGATCACCATCTTCTGATGAAAAAAACAACTTGGGCGATAAGATATAGGTGAAACAAATTATTACTGCGGTTCGATGCTGTCATGCTTAATTTTGTCCTGGCAAATCTTCTTCAATCAATTTCCAGGATATGAAAAATATTACAGTCATCGGAGCCGGGACCATGGGAAATGGAATTGCACACGTATTTGCGCAGAACGAATTTAGGGTTACTTTAATTGACCTGAGTGCCGACCAGTTAGAAAAGGCAAGACACACGATTAGCAAAAACCTCGAACGGCAAGTCTCCAAGAGCACCATTACAGAAACCCAAAGGCAATCCACGTTCTCAAATATTGGTTTCAAAACATCATTGGCGGAAGGTGTGCAAAATGCAGATCTCATTATTGAGGCCGCAACGGAAAACACGGAGCTGAAATGGAAAATATTTTCTCAGTTGAATCAACTCGCGCCTGCAGGCGCCATTCTCGCGAGCAATACTTCTTCGATATCCATCACAAAAATTGCGTCTGTTAGTTCCAGACCGGGATCTGTTATCGGGATGCACTTCATGAACCCTGTGCCGATGATGAAATTAGTGGAAATCATCAACGGAAATGCTACAGAAAAATCAGTGACGGAAAGGATTGTTGAGTTGACAAGAAGGATTGGAAAAATTCCCTGTGTAGTCAATGATTATCCCGGATTCATTGCGAACCGGATTCTCATGCCCATGATCAATGAGGCCATTACGAGCTTGTTTGAAGGCGTCGCAGGAGTGGAGGAGATTGATACGATTATGAAATTGGGTATGGCTCATCCAATGGGCCCACTGCAGCTCGCCGATCTTATTGGACTCGATACCTGTCATACTATCCTAAAGGTTATGCAGGATGGTTTCGGCAATCCAAAGTATGCACCTTGTCCCTTGCTTACAAATATGGTAATGGCAGGCAAACTCGGCATCAAATCAGGTGAAGGGTTTTATAAATACACAGCCGGAAGCAAGGAGCTGGTAGTGGGTGGGCAATTCAGGACCCGATAAAGAATTTTATTGTTTTCCTTTGCGCCTCCTTCTTCCTCTGCGCGCTTTGCGTGAAACCAAACAGGGACTAGCAATTATGGATTATTCATGCCTATAATAGGTAATCAAATCCGAGAGAATTCTTTCATGTCTAATCATCCTTGCATTTCCCATGCGCGGAGCCATTATTCCATCACCTGCATGCAAACCCTCATTCTTTATCACACGGGCCTCATCCCAGATACCAGAATCAATAAACGATTGCAGTAGTGTTCTCCCTCCTTCTACCATCAGGCTCTGAACCTTTAATGCCATCAGCTTTTGCAGCATTTGGGGAATGAGCGGAAACTTAGAATCCAGCATTCTGAATTGTATATGGTTATCTTCTCCCTCTTTTTTTGAATTGAAAACAATTATTGGGGACAGCGATTCAAATATCTTCAAACGGGTTGGCAACCTGAGATTCATGTCCAAAAGTAATCTCATCGGTTGGGGGCCTGTCCAATGACGCACGGTTAAAGAAGGATCGTCATGCAGCGCCGTATTGGTTCCTATCAGGATGGCGGCCTCTTCGGAACGCCATTTATGGACAAGTCTGTTCGTATATTCATTCGATATGAAAATGCGTGAATGATCTTTATTCGCAATAAATCCATCGCTGGTTTCGGCCCATTTCAAAAGGACAAAGGGACGATGCTGCGTCACAAATGTGAAAAAACGCCTGTTTAATTCCCTGCATTCTTTCTCCAGTGTTCCTGATTCAACCTGCAGGCCTGCATGAATTAGTTTTTCAATCCCTTTCCCATCCACTTCTTTGAAAGGATCCCGGCAACCAATGACTACGTGGGGAATTTTTTTAGAGATGATCAGGTCTGCACAAGGAGGTGTCTTCCCAAAATGTGTGCAGGGTTCAAGAGAAACATAAAGCGTTGATTGAGGAATTTTTTCAAGATCCTCTTTACGAACATTGTTGATGCAATTTACCTCCGCATGAGCTTCACCGTATCGCTGATGAAATCCTTCCCCGATAATTGATCCGTTATGGACAAGCAAAGCGCCCACCATGGGATTTGGAGCTGTATACCCTGTCGCGGAAGCAGCCAGTTGGAGGCAGCGTTTCATATATCGTTCATGGACGGCCATTTGTAAAAATAGATGCTAAAAGCTGAAATTGAAAAGAATCCGTGCGCTTATCTTTGTGAATGACCATTCAGGAAGCGGAAAGAAAGCTTAAAGAATCCCTCAGTGTCATATATGAAACCAGGGAATCCATGGCCATAGCTGACTGGGTCATGGAATACTTACTGGATTGGAAGAAGATGGATCGCATAATCAATAAGTTCACCACACTTAGCCCAATTCAGGAATCCAGATTCGAAAAAATCTCCAAAGAATTATTATCTCACAGGCCGGTTCAGTATGTCACGGGAACAGCCTGGTTCTCTGGTTTGAAATTATATGTTGATGAGCATGTCCTTATTCCCAGGCCGGAAACCGAGGAACTGGTTGAATGGATATTGGAGGATTACTCTGAAAACAAAAGCAACAGCGCCAGGATACTTGATATCGGTACGGGAAGCGGATCCATCGCGCTTGCACTAAAATCAAAATGGCCGGCTGCGGATATCAGTGCATGTGATATTAGCGAAGCTGCCCTGGACATTGCAAAAAAGAACGCAGAAAGTCTTGATGCAGAAATTCATTTTTTGCATTTAGATTTTCTAAAAACAGATGAACGCAATCATTTGCCAACCTTTGATATTCTGGTTAGCAACCCGCCATATATTCCCCTTTCTGAAATGCATAGCCTCGAACCAAATGTTTCAGCTTATGAACCGCATCTTGCCCTCTTTGTGGATTCGCTCCGGCCCTTTGTTTTTTATGAGGCCATCGCTGAGTTTGCAATGACGCATTTGGCAGAGAATGGCAGTGTATATGCAGAGCTACATATTGAGGGCGCAGCGAAGGTGCAGGCGCTTTTTGTCGAAATGGGTTTTGCAAAAATAGAGTTAAGGAAAGATATGCAGGGAATGAACAGGATGATAAAAGCAACAAGGTTGCTATAATTGATTTGGCGCGATTCTATATGCGTTCTACTTTAGCATAACCATTCTGACCAATGAAGTTCCAGACGCTACGGTCCATTTTTGCCGGATCCTTCCTTTTGTTTTTTTCTATCGCCAATGCGCAGCAGGACTACTCCCTTTTTAAGGATTCAGGCTGGAGTGTTCACTTTCAAATCACGGGAGTAATCCAAAGCCATCCTTCATTTAATGCTCCATATGGGGGTCAAAACAGCCTTGACAGCAATAACGAAAAAGCATTTTCCACGACAGCTACGATCTTCCTGGGCCGAAAACTCTGGAAAGGAGCATCCATATTTTTTAATCCTGAAATGGCCGGCGGAAAAGGGATCGGGAGCACGCTTGGGATTGCAGGCTTTCCCAACGGTGAAACTTTTCGCATTGGAGATCCCCAACCTACAGTATATGTGGCGAGACTTTTCCTGCGACAGCATTTTGCCATTGGCCATTCAAATGAGGAAGAGGCAGTCAATGACGTAAACCAGGTCAGCGAAAAAATACCATCTTCAAGGATCACGCTGAACCTTGGAAAATTCTGCCTTGCAGATTTTTTTGACGATAACGAAGTCAGTCACGATCCCCGCAATGATTTTCTCAACTGGTCCCTCATGAGCAATGGAGCTTATGACTATGCAGCAAATACCCGGGGCTACACTGTGGGATTTGTGGCAGAATTGGTAAAACCGGCCTGGGCGCTTCGATTAGGAACCGCGCTGATGCCAACCTATGCCAATGGTCCGGAATTTGATTATCACTATTTCAAGACAAATAGTGAGACCATTGAATTTGAGAAAAAATACAATATCAAAAAACGAAAGGGAGTTTTCAGAATACTTGGGTTTTTCAATACTTCTAAGGCACCAAATTACGATACCCTTGTCCATGGATACCTGAATGGCAGTGACAATAACTTGGATGTAATTTATGGAACCAATTATGGTGGCAGGAAGTATGGCTTCGGCATTAATATCCAGCAGGAAATCAGTAATGCCACGCAAATGTTTATGCGACTTGGTTGGAATGATGGCCACACTGCCACCTGGGTTTTTGCGGAAATTGACAATTCAATCTCTGCCGGCGTTCGCATTTATGGAAAAGGTTGGAAACGAAATGAAGATAATATTGGGTTAGCCCTCCTAAGCAATGGGATTTCATCCGGCCATCGCAGCCTCTTGAATACAGGAGGTTATGGATTTATGATCGGCGACAGCAAATTGCCTAATTATTCAAGAGAAAATATCCTGGAAATTTTTTATCAGATCAAACTCTATTCATTTCTCTGGGGAAGCCTCGATTACCAATTTGTCAGCCACCCGGCGTATAACAGTGACCGTGGGCCTGTCCATGTTTTTGGCGCCAGAGTACATATTGAACTATGAGGGGATTGTCAAAAAACCTTTGATCATTTTACTCCATTCTTGTCCACAGCCAGCACCGTCCTTGCGCCCAATTCTCTCGCTATGCGCATGACAGCTACAAGATCATCAATCGGCACGGTTTTGTCGGCATTGATGACAATGGAGGGCTGATCAGTTTCTTTTGCCAGGAAGGGTTGCAATTTCGATTTTAGTTCGGCCAGCGTCACGGGTGTTGTGCCCACAAAAAACTGCTGATTGGCATTGATTGATACAACGACTGTCTGTTTTGCCTTGGTATCACTTTTTGCCTTGGGTTGGGAAAGCCTGACCACGTTGGGATTGGCCAGTGTTGATACAATGAGAAAGAAAAGAAGCAAAATGAACAGAATATCATTTAATGGCCCTGTATGCACTTCAGCATCATCTCTATGTCTTCTTCTTAAATTCATCTGCATTCCATTTAATTCTTTATCGGAACTCATCCATTTAGCCATTCAACCCTTCAACGCTTCAACAATCATCTGGTAGGTTCCTGCAATGTGTCCACAAACTCTGCGCTCGCGGCTTCCATTTTATTGGTGGTCTTATCGATCTGTGAATTGAGATACCGGTACCCCACATAAGCGATAATCCCAATGATCAGCCCCGAAGCAGAGGAAATCATCTTAACATAGATGCCGCCCGCAATATTCGATATGCTGTATTCACCAGTAGAAGCGATATTGTAAAATAGCTGGAACATTCCAATGATGGTTCCAAGAAATCCAAATAACGGTGCTATATACCCGATAACTGACAGGATGGCCACATTTCTTTCCATCTTATACAATTCAAGCTTCCCGACATTTTCCATACTCCTTTCAATGGCATCAATGGGTTTGCCGATGCGTTGGATGCCCTTGTCAATCATCCTTGCCACGGCATTATTGGTGTTCTTCGCAATGCTTCTTGCGGCGGTTACATTGCCGGTCATGATATGATCCCTGATGATATTCATGAAATTTTCATCCAGCCTGGCCGCTTTATTGATCGCCAACAGCCTTTCAATGAAAAAAAAGATGGCGATCACCAGCAACAGAGCGAGGGGAATCATCAGAGGCCCCCCCTTTTGCATAATATCCAGTAAGCTTTCCTTTTGGCCAGCACCTCCAATTTGCGCAGCCCTCGCCAAACTATCCCTTAACCTGGTAGAATCCAGTAATATCTGCAGGAAGAATATATTCATCCAATTGAATTTTAAAAGATAAAAGTAAAGAATTCGCTCTATAACGAGGGTTTCATCTTTCTATTTACTAACAAAATGCTAAATCGGTCATCCCTATTGACTCTCTTTAAGCATGAGGGCCTGAATCTGTCGCATGGTGGTTTCCATTCCCTGAGCGCTGCCATCCAAGAAAATAATATTTCCTTTCCCTACTTCAGCAAAATTTTTGATGGCTTCTGTCCACATGCTGAACAGGATCACATTCGTGTCGAGATTTGCCTTTTTCATTTGCTCAGCTGCTTCGCTCATCCCCCTCGCAACTTCCTCCCTGAATAAGGCCACGCCCTGCCCACGTAACTTCGCTGCTTCTTTTTCAGCTTCAGCAGAAATTTTGATCGCATTGCCTTCAGCTTGGGCTGCCTTTGTCTTTGTGATTAATAGTGCTTGCCCTTCGTTTTCTGCCGCCGCTTTCAGGTTATTGCTGGCAACCACTTTGCTCATCGAATCGATGATGGCCTGATCAAATGTGATGTCATTGATTTGCAAATCCAGCAGGTGGTAACCCCATTCTTCCAATGAATGGTCAATCTGTCCTTTTACATATTCAACAATTTCCTTTCTCAGACCCAAAATTTCTGCCTGCTTTTTTGTTGCGACAAAGGCCCTAATGCTGCCTTCTATCGTGCGCGTCAGCGCCTGCATCAAATCACGGTCACTAATAAATTTGAAAGCCACCCTTTTCACTGTTTCCTCATCAGCATTTTGAACGGCATAAAGGAGCATGCTCTTGAAGTATACATTTGCCTGGTCAGCGGTCACTGCCTGGAATTCCAATTCCACCGAACGATTCTGAATGCTGATTCTCTTATATACCTGCTCCAGCCAGGGAATCTTAAAGCTTAATCCCGGCCTCAGGATCCGACGATATTTCCCGAACATAGTCAGCACATTTATATATCCCTGGTTAACGGTGACCAATCCACTAAAAATAAAAGCAAGCACCAGAATTACCCACCAGTAAGAATAGAGTACTTCCATATTTAAATTTGGCGACGAAAGTACTAATTTTTGTCAGATCCCATGTGCCAAGTTTTTATAGATACATTTGCAATGCATGGATACGAAAACCGGTTCGAAGGGAAAACTCATCATCATTGGAGGTGGACCGATAGGAATTGCCTGCGGGTTGACTGCAAAAAAAGCTGGACTTGATTACCTGATCATCGAAAAGGGCTGTCTCGTAAATTCTCTGTACAACTATCCAGTCAACATGACTTTTTTCTCAACCTCAGAAAAACTTGAAATTGGCGATGTTCCTTTTGTGAGTAACAACGCCAAGCCGACGAGACCGGAGGCCCTTGAATACTATCGTCGAATCGCAAGTTCAAATGCATTGCATATCCATTTGCAGGAGAAAGTGATTTTAATCAGGAAGAAGGAAGAAGGATATGAAGTAGAAACAAGCAGGGGCAGTTACCCGGCCACCCATATCATTATTGCGATTGGATTCTATGATATTCCCGTACTAATGAATATTCCGGGCGAACAACTGCCAAAACTGACCCATTATTACAAAGACCCGCATTTTTATGCAATGCAAAAAGTATTGGTTGTTGGGGCTAATAATTCCGCGGTGGATGCAGCGCTGGAAACCTATCGAAAGGGCGCAGATGTGACAATGGCCATCAAATCCGGAGAAATTGGAAAAAGAGTTAAATATTGGGTAAGGCCTGATATTGAAAACCGGATCAAGGAAGGCAGCATCAAAGCGTTTTTTAATACAACAGTCAAAGAAGTCAGGGAAAAAGAAGTGGAGCTACTCACGCCGGATGGACCAGTTACTATAGAAAATGATTATGTGATTGCCATGACCGGTTATCAACCCAATTTGAAATTTCTTGAAGCAATTGGTATTGAAATTTCAAATGATGAAAAAAGACAGCCTACCTATAATCCTGATTCCATGCAGAGCAATGTGAAGAATATTTACCTGGCTGGTGTTGTATGTGGTGGTATGGAAACGCATGTATGGTTCATAGAGAATTCAAGGGAGCATGCGGAAAAGATTATTAACCACATAGTCAATAGCTAGTCACTGTTTTGTTTCACGTAGGGTTCGCAGATCCAGGAAGAGACGCAGAGACAGAACAAAATCAAAGAATTTTCTTCTCTGCGTCTCCTTCTTCCTTTGCGTTCTTTGCGTGAAATAAACAGGGATTTGCAGTAGTATCCTGTGGTTTTGCAAAGAAATTTTATTTCAATCTTCCGTTCGCAATTCCCAAATTTCAGCGAGATACACAACCGTCTCTACACTTTTTTGCATATCCTGCACACTCACAAATTCGTGACGGCCATGAAAAGCCATTTCTCCGGTAAATAAGTTTGGACAGGGAAGTCCCATGAAAGTGAGCCGCGAACCATCCGTTCCACCTCTCGCGCTGGAACGCCTTGGTATCAGACCTGCTTTTTCAATCGCTTCCATCGCAAAAGCGGAAACCTGCGGATATTGATCGAGGATTTCTTTCATATTCCTATATTGTTCACGGACTTTAAACTCCGCTCTGGCACCTGGAAACCTGGCGAGTGCAACTTCCATTTTTTGTTTCAGAAATTCTTCATATCCCGAAAGTCGCAATGTCATGAAATCGCGGATGATTAACTCCAAAGTAACCTTTTCAGCGATGCCTTCCATGCGGACCGGGTGAACAAATCCATAACGGCCTTCTGTCGTTTCGGGTGATAATTCATCCGTTGGAAGAGAATCGACAAAAGCAGAAGCTACTTTAAGCGCATTGACCATTTTATCTTTTGCATATCCCGGATGTGCGCTGATTCCATAAAAAATAATGCTGACACCATCAGCCGAAAAGGTTTCATCTTCGTAAGTTCCAGCCTCCCCGGCATCCAGTGTATATCCAAAATCCGCACCCAGCTTCTGAAGGTCCAGGCGATCTACTCCCCTTCCTATCTCCTCATCTGGCGTGAAAAGAATTCTGATCTTTCCATGCCTGATTTCCGGATGTTGAACCAGGAACTGAGCGGCGTCCATGATGACTGCGACGCCAGCTTTATCATCTGCGCCGAGTAGGGTTTTGCCCGATGCAGTGATGATATCGTCCCCTACTTTTTCACTGAGGTATGGATATTCGGCAGGCAATATGGGAAAAGATGGCTCATCAGGCAAATTCAATGCATTTCCGTCATAATTTTTATGTATAATCGGCTTCACATTGGATCCCGTGAAATCAGGAGCAGTATCCATATGTGCACAAAAGCAAATGACAGGCACGGGCTTTGGACTATTCGAAGGAATTGTAGCATATACATATCCGAAACCATCCATATACGCATCTGAAATGCCTAGTGCTTTCAGTTCCGAAACCAGCAATTGACCAAGGTCTTTCTGCTTTTCGGTTGAAGGAGAGGTTTTGGACTGTGGATCGCTCTGGGTGTCGACCTGCACATAGCGCATAAACCTTTCTGACACGGTAAAATTGTATTTTTGAAACATAATGAGGGATGGAGGGTCTGAATTGGCAAACTACAAACTTTGGAAAACATTATGAATTTTTGAAAAAATCATTTTTAATCATCCTGCAATGAATCTCTCTGAAATGTCCAGGCCTTCCATTAAACAAGGATGGCTAAGGGTCATCTTGTTTTTTGTGGTCTTTTTTCTTGCTTTGATAGCATTGGCTGTACCTGCGGGTCTGCTATTGGCCTGGATCAGGAAGAGTGAGATTGCCCAGGGAGAAGAAATAAAGACTGGCGAATTGCTTAGCGGCGAATATTTATGGTTGATTTCCCTGATTTCGTTGATTGCTACTTTGCTTGTCGTATTTATATTTCGCAGGTTGGTGGACAGGAAGTCGATGGTAAGTCTCGGACTCCGGTTCAAGAATCATTCAAATGATGCTTTCGTCGGATTTTTTTTGGGCCCGGCCATACTTGGCATTGGAACCCTTGTATTATATTTTACGAAGCACCTTTTCTGGAATGATATCATTTTTGACTCCGGCGATCTCCTCCTCGGTTTTGGAACGATGATCCTGATCGCATTCGGCGAGGAACTGGCATTTCGAGGATATATTCTGAACAATTTGCTCGATTCATTCAATAAATGGATCGCGCTATTTATTACCTCAATGCTTTTTTCCCTCTTTCACCTTGGCAATTCCTCTATCGGATTTATTCCGCTGGTAAATATTTTCCTTGCAGGTTTCTTGCTGGGCATGAACTATATCTATACAAGAAATCTCTGGTTCAGTGTTTTTCTTCATTTCAGTTGGAATTTTTTTCAGGGTTCGCTTTTGGGATACAAAGTAAGTGGAATTGGTTTGGGTTCCCTGGTTCAAATGGAATTGAAAGGCGGGCCCATGGTGACCGGAGGAGAATTTGGCTTTGAAGGATCTATCATCGACATGGCCCTCACCTTGATCGCGATCCTCATTCTTTTTCTCGTTTACGAAAGAAAATATTCCGATGTGGCCAATATGAAGCCTGCGCTACCGGCCGGAGCCTGATTCATATTGGAAACAAAAGATGATCGTGAGTGGTTCGTTTGACTAGTCTGGTAAAATGATCCTTGACTTGCCTTTGATCTCCATTATTTCAAGATCGAAAATAAGATCCTCTCCTGCCAATGGATGATTTCCGTCAAGGATAACGGCGTCTTCCTTTATCTCCATGACAACGAAGGGATATTGCTGGCCTGCACCATCAGTCAGGTTCAATTGCATGCCTTCCTGAGGCTTTACATTTTCCGGAAATTTATTGATAGGAAATTCTATGATCATTCCTGGGTCTTCCGGGCCATATGCTTCTTCCACTGGAATTTCAATGGTCTTTTTTTCACCTACCACCATGCCCAACACGCCCGTCTCGAATCCTTTAATGACCATTCCGCTTCCCACTTCAAACTCAAGTGGTTCCCGGCCCTGGGAAGAATCAAATACAGTTCCATCCGTCAGTTTTCCATGATAATGCACTTTCACCGTGTCACCTGATTTAACTTGTTGCATATAGAATGATAAAATTTTAATTTTAAGAAGTCGGGATACTTATATTTACCCGGCAATCCAGTTTAGGTTTACATCATCCGCCACATTTTTCGAAAATGTATTTCATATCACCCGGGGCAAAGTAACTGGAATATTCATCCACCGCCAATAATTTTTTCAGGCCGGCGCTGGATCAAAAAGGCATCACGGCGAGGACTGAATCAAAAATATTCTTGATGATAAAGGTTGCGTTCATATCCATTTTGATTTTCTTTTGCGTAAATGTTTCGGGTCAGCCCACACATGCAAAACCGAAATCAAAATCTACTGCAAATATTGTCCCGGGTGCCTGGCTCATGGACAATTATATCGATGCACTAAGAAATAAGTCCGTAGCCATCTTTGCAAATCAGACTTCCCTTGTTGGCCAAACGCATTTGGTAGACACGCTTGTAAGCCTGGGAATCCGGATCAAAAAAATATTTGCCCCCGAACATGGTTTTCGCGGAGAAGCAGATGCCGGTGAAAACGTCAATAACCTGACGGATCCAAGCACAGGCATACAGATTGTTTCGTTATATGGAAATAAGATCATGCCTTCAGCAGAGGACCTGAGTGGAATCGATATCATGGTCTTTGATATCCAGGATGTGGGGGCAAGATTTTACACTTATATTTCTTCGTTGCAAAAATATTTGGAAGCCGCGATCTTAAATGACAAGCCCCTTGTTCTCCTCGACAGACCAAACCCCAATGGATTTTATGTAGACGGCCCGATGCTTGACACTGGTTTCAAATCCTTTGTCGGAATGCAGGCTATTCCTGTGGTTTACGGGATGACCTTGGCGGAATATGCTTCCATGATTTTGGGAGAAAAATTGTTACCATTTTCTGCGCCGAAGCCCAAACCCGTTATTCTCACTAAAAAAGAAATCCCTGGCGGCCAGGATATGCTCGCACATTTTCGATTATTCATCGTGCGGAATGGGAATTACACGCACCACAGCAAATACCAACTTCCGGTAAGGCCCTCTCCCAATCTCCCCAACATGCAGGCTATTTACCTCTATCCTTCCATATGTTTTTTTGAAGGAACTGTGGTAAGCCTTGGAAGAGGAACAGATAAACCATTTCAACAATTTGGTCATCCTGCATTCCCCAAAAATTTATACCAATTTACACCTGCGAGCTTGCCCGGAGCCAAAAACCCTCCTCTGCTGGGAAAGACCTGCTATGGATTTGATCTTTCCAAAATCAATGTTCTGGCTGAGGCAGGAAATCAAGTCCAATTGAAATGGCTGATCAGGGCATTTCAACTTTACCCTGAAAGGAATAATTTCTTTCTTGCATCAAAATTTTTCAACAAATTGGCGGGCAATGATATCCTGATGCAGCAAATAAAGGATGGCAAATCGCTGTCCGAAATCAGGAAATCCTGGAAACCAGGACTTGACAAGTTCAAGAAAACAAGAAAAAAATATTTGCTCTATCCTGATTTTGAATAACCATATTCCAAGCAAAACTTCATGTCAAACGCAGAGAATAAAAATTCAGGTACTGGTACTTCCCGGCCCAAGGATTATATTTATGGGAAGCCCGGAATTTGCAGTGGCTTCTTTGGATGCTTTGATAAAAGCGGGCTTGAACATTATTGCCGTTGTCACGGCACCTGATAGGCCGGCAGGCAGGGGGATGCAGCCAACACCAACGCCAGTGAAAAAATACGCGCTCGAAGCAAATCTCAGGATTCTGCAACCTGAAAAATTAAAAAACGCCTGATTTTTTGGATGAACTGAAAGCACTGCGTGCCGACCTGCAGGTGGTGGTTGCTTTTAGGATGCTTCCTGAATTGGTCTGGAATATGCCATCTATGGGAACTATTAACCTTCACGCTTCCCTCCTACCCCAATACCGGGGAGCGGCTCCGATCAATTGGGCGGTGATCAATGGGGAAAAAGAAACGGGAGTTACAACATTCAAATTGGTGCAGGAAATCGATAAGGGAAATATATTATTACAGGAAAAGATGAGCATCGGACCGGACGAAAATGCAGGCATGGTCCATGACCGGATGAAAGAAATCGGCGCAGGACTCCTCGTACGCACTGTGAAAGGCCTGATCAATTATTCCCTGAAAGAAATTCCACAGGAAAATATAATGGATGAATGTTATTGAAGACTGCACCCAAAATTAATAATGAGACTGCCAGAATAAATTGGAATATGCCAGGAAGTTCCATTCATAACCTGATCAGGGGGCTCTCCCCTTATCCGGGCGCATTCACGATGCTCTCCAATAAGATCCTCAAGATCCTGGCCTCTGCATTCGAATCAGGAATTCACGGATCGCCACCTGGGCAGTTTTGAGACGGATGGAAAAACATATCTGAAATTTTCCTGCACTGACGGATATGTTTTTTGCAGGGAAGTTCAACTCGAAGGGAAAAAGAAAATGCTAGTTGAAGAATTTCTGAGGGGCTTTCGCTTTGAATGACCAGAATCCAATCCAATCTCCCGGATCTCGAACTTTTGATCCAGGAATGCCACTCAGAGGCTCCACCAATAATTAAATTTAAGAACCACCTGCCTGTTGATGACTGAGAGCGGACCAGGCAAATAGTTTTCGGTATATACAAGGTAAAAATCCGAAGCAGGCTTATATCGCCATTGCAGTCGGCTATTGATGTTCATATTATTCGTCTGCTGGTTATATTGAATAAATGTGGTAAAAAACAGTTTATTGGAAAATGTCACGTCAATTCTTGGTCCGATGAGCCAGAACTTCGTATCTCCCCAGGGTATCGGCAGGACCAGGTTATTATAACTTATATTCAGCTGCAGGCTGACAAATGGTTGAAAACGGTAGCCCAGGCTGGCTGCTAACGTGACTTTGTTACCATCGGCATAATATCCTCCGTAACGGGCGGAGAAAGTATAAGTGAATAGACTTTGAGGTCTTGAAACAATATCTAGTCCGACAGTAGGCCCAGCTATAGGATGATCCAGTAGGCAATGAATCTTTCCCACTGTTCGTTGGATCAAATGGACTCAGCAACTGCACATAATCGTAGAGCAATACCGGGCTGATTGTACTAAGATCTCTCAGGGTAACCTGGTATGTGAATCCGAATTCATCATCGGTCAAATTAAAATGCGGATCATAATAAATCGTACCGTTCAGTTGGGGACTATGGCTAAGGACCGGGCCAGCTTTCGGAAAGAAAAACCTCGAGACCTGGGGATTCAGCTTAATATAATTTTGCCGCGGAACATATCCGACTTCTGCATTGAAACTGGCGCCCACATATTCGTATTGGAAGAGCGTCAGCCATTTACGGCTTGAGTATTGCAGGTGGCCGGCGTTTACCCAATCCTTGGCTGTTTTACCCGGGCTAAGCGACTTCAGCAATAATAATTTGCCGGTGAGCATATTATTGGATGATGCCAAATTAAATTCCATTCCGGCAGTCCGGTTATATTGGGAATAAATGGTCTGGCTTGAATCCATTTCAGGTTGGTAACTGATCGATTGCTTATTGATAAAAATGAAACCAATATTTGACCTTGCAAAAATTTTTCTCTGCAGCGCAACTGTTGCAAAATTTTGTACAGGCAGCCCAATGGAGTCTACTGCGTCCGTTTGCATATCCATGACGCCTATGCGCCAATTTTTGTCCAGTTTCCCGCTGAACCTCGCTCCAAATTCAATGGGAGTATTCAGGCCAATTCTTCTGGAAAAAAAAGGTCTGATAGTGGGATATCCAAAATTGCTGAACTGGTCTCCGTTCTCCAGAAAGAATTGTCTTTTTTCAGGATAAAACAATTCAAAACGGCTAAGGTCAGTTACCTGTTGATCCACTTCAACCTGCGAAAAATCCGGATTGATGGTGAGGTCGAGATTCAGGGAGGATGTGATACCAATTTTTGCGTCTCCACCGATTGCAGTCCGATAATTGACTGGTGCTTTGGCCTGGTAATTTTTCGTGGCTTCTCCAAGGACATAAGGAATCACTGCAATATTAAGTCCGGGTGGCGGCGGTGCAGAATCCCAGACCAGGGTGCCGGTATAGGCAAGCGAAGCCGTAGGGAATTGCCTTGGCATCGGTGCCCAACTGGATTTTTCTTTGGTCTTGAGATCATTCCTTGAAAAATTGATTCCCCATTCAGTAAGATTCTTTTTATACCGAAGGGTCTTGAACGGGATGGCTGCTTCAAATATCCATTTGCCTTTATCATTCTTAACTGCGGAATTCCATTTATTGTCCCAGTTCAGATCAACCTTGCCACCTTCATACATCGTTCCATCCCATTGTGCGCCGGCAGCGTTTGCGCCGAAGGAAAATCCATTGGTTTGATCCTCGAAGGGGTCGATAAATACGAGGAAATTATCATTCTTCGGAAAAACAAAATCTCTTCGCAAAGATTCGACCATATAGGGGCCCGGACTGCCGTCATAACATATGGCAATAAGGTAAAGATTTTCTTTATCGTAGGCCATCTTCACATCCGTTTTGACCATTGCGTGGCTGGTATCCATTGGAGTTACCATATAAAAATCCGAAGCTGTTTCTGCATCTTTCCAGGCCTTCTCATCCATGATTCCATCCACTTTTATTTCAGAACTGGCTGGCCGGATATGATACCTAAAACTCTGATTTTTCTTTTGTGCAAATACTGGCAAAGAGAGTATAGATGAGAAGCACAGCGCGAGCAGGAGAATCTTAAAAATAGAAATTGATCTTACAACTGGCAATAGGTCGAATTTTAGTTTGGTTTTGCAATATAGAATTTCCTGTGATAAAAATGATGGTGGATCATTGATCTCCCAAAAAACAAATCTGAAAAAGCAATGAATGGATTGCCCATTATAAGCCAGACTTGGTTAAATTGGCATTCAAAATGAATACATATGCAACGCCGTAATTTTTTGCAAAATGGCATACTGGCGGGCTCTTCCGTATTGTTGGCTACCCATCCTGTCGCAGCTGCAGGAAAAAAGGGTGAAGGCGCATTTGCTGAAGCGCCCTTCCACCTGAACTATGCTATCCATGATGGCATGTTTAAGAATAATGCGGGTCCGGATTTTATCGAGCAGATCCGGTTTGCATATAGCATGGGTTTTCGTGCCATTGAAGACAATGGCATGATGGACAGATCTGCTGCTGAACAGGAAAAGATTGGCAATGAACTTAGCAAACTGGGAATGAAAATGGGTGTATTCGTTCATGGATTTGACCATTGGCCAGTCAGTGTTTCGCTGTGTTCCGGGAAAAAAGAATGGCGGGATAAATTCCTTCAATATACGCACTTGGCTGTTGACGTGGCCAAACGTTGCAACGGAAAACTTATTACAGTAGTGCCCGGCAATTATGACCGCAACCTGCCCATGGGATATCAGACTGCAAATGTGGTCGAATCCCTGCGTGCAGCTGCCGGCATACTCGAACCACATGGACTCGTCATGGTGCTGGAACCATTGAGTGATACTCCGGATCTTTTTTTGCGACATCCTGACCAGACTTATGCTATCTGCGTGGCAGTTAATAGTCCTTCATGCAAAATACTATACGATATGTACCATATGCAGCGGAATGACGGCAATATCATTCCCAATATGGATCGGGCATGGGAGCAAATTGGATATTTTCAAATTGGAGATAACCCGGGAAGGTTTGAACCCACTACTGGTGAAATGAATTACAGGAATATTTTCAAGCATATTTACAATAAGGGATATAAAGGCATATTGGGCATGGAGCACGGGACAGCCATGCCTGGAAAAGAAGGAGAATTGGCCCTGATAAAAGCATACAGGATTTCAGACGATTTCATGTAAACACTCCACGGATCATCCCAAATTATTTTCATTCTTCAATATGAAATTACAAATCTGGTCTGTCGGCAAGCAGCATGAACCCTATATCCAGACAGGGGTTGAATTGTTTACACGCAGAATTTCCAATTATTTTCCAATCGAATGGAACCTGATTGCAAGTCCAAAAAATGCAGCCCGGATGCAGGAAGCAGCACTGCGCGAATCGGAAGGGTCAGCTATTCTACATATGCTAAGGAAAGAAGACCAACTTGTCGCCCTTGATGAAAATGGCACTGCCATCAATTCTCCGGGGGTTGCACGTTTTATCCAGGCAAAGGCAAATGAAGGCACGCGCAACCTGATCTTCCTGATCGGTGGTGCATATGGGTTAGATGAGAAAGTACTGCAAAGGGCGGGATTCAAATGGTCCCTTTCCGCATTAACCTTTCCTCATCAATTGGTGCGGTTGATTCTCGCAGAGCAATTGTATCGTGCCTGCACCATCATGCGAAATGAAAAATACCACCACGCCTGATCACATATTCAATTAAACCCTATCTTTAAAAAAAGAAACAGATGGTCAGTTTTACGATCAGCATCATTGTCATAACCTGTTTGATCTCCATCAGCGGTTTCAGCAATCCAAAGATCATCGATGACCTTATATTCTGGCCTCCTGCCATTTCAAACCGCAGGCAATATTACCGTTTCATCTCCTGCGGACTCATACATGCCGACTATATGCACTTGGCATTCAATATGCTCACGCTGTATTTTTTCGGGAGGGAAATGGAAGACCGTTATCATCATGACCTGAATCTGCCAAAATATATTTTTTTCGTGCTCTACCTGGGAGCGCTTGTCGTCTCAGTATTGCCAAGTTATTTCAGGCATAAAAATGATTATGATTACAGAAGTCTCGGCGCTTCGGGCGCGGTTTGCGCCGTTCTCTTTGCATTCATCCTGCTGGAACCCTGGCAAACCATTTATGTATTATTCGTGCCAGTCCCGGCAATCATTTACGCCCTGCTCTTTCTATTTTATTCTATTTACATGTCCAGGCGCGGAGGGGGATATATTAATCATGACGCGCACTTTTATGGCGCTTTGTTTGGAATTCTCTTTACGATTGTGGCCAGTCCGGGTGTGGTCAATATTTTCCTGAGCAAGCTAAGACACCCTCATTTCAATTTTTAAGACTTTGTTGGTATTTGGTGTGATTGCGAAACGGTCATCGATGCGCAGGCCCACAATCCAGATAATTTTTTTCTGCGTCTCCAGGACCCAGATATTTTCCTTGTCGGACTGTGCTATTTTTTGATCAATAAAAAAACGGCTCAATTTTTTTTTCTTTCGCATACCGAGAGGGTAGAAATAGTCTCCCCGTTTCCATTTCCTGAGAAGCAGCGGAAATTGAATCTGGCGGGCGTCGATTTCTGCAAAATGCGCTTTCCCTGAAATCTTGTATCCTCTGCCCTCACAAAATGACATGTGCAACTCGCCCCCTGGTAACTTCACTTGATTTGTTCCCTCTTCAATGACCATGGGCCCAATATCCTTTGCACCCAGTGAAGTCAGGATCAACCATTGTCTGTCCTTCAACAGACGGTGTGTGGACGAAAAAATAAACCTGCCTGATTCGCTGTCGATGAGCCTGATGATTTCGGGCACCTGTGCAGCAGAAAAATCATATTCACGAAATATTTCAAATACAAGGGTCTGGAAAGGTTCCGACTTTTTTAACTTCAATACTGGAATGTGAATGGCATCTCCGCTTTTTTCAATCAGCCGTTTTTTTTGCTGGTCAAGCGCTTGCCTGTAGAGTGTTTCAATCCCTTCGAATCGATTCAGGTTATCAGCCAGATTTGACCTGGCCTCCGGTACGATTTCGGAAATCAGAGGAATTAACCTATTTCTGATTTGGTTCCTAGTATATTTTAATGATGTATTGGAGCTGTCCTCCATCCATTCCAGCCGGTTCAAATTGGCGAATGTCCTTAATTCCTCTTTCCACGCAAACAATAAAGGGCGAATGATTTCTCCCTGTCTGGGCCTAATGCCGTGAAGTCCGGCAATACCTGTGCCTTTTAAAAAATTTAAGAGCAGGGTTTCAATATTGTCGTCCAGATGATGGGCCGTCAGAATATATTGGACTGTTGTATACTCACTCCAGGGCTCAAGATTTCTGCGGGATTCTGCGCCAGCCAGGAATTGTCTAAACCATTCATACCTCAGATTTCTTGCCGCTACCTGGATTGAAAGTTTAAGATCCGCGGCATTTCTCTCAGTTTCAAAAGATCGTATATAAATTTCTCTGGAATACTTTTCTGCCAGCTTTATTACAAATTCCTGATCCCGCATGCTCTCCTCTCCGCGCAAATTGAAATTGGCATGGGCCATGACAAAATCATATCCGGATTGATAACAGAGCTCACATAGAACGACAGAGTCCAGGCCACCACTGACAGCGACAAGCAATTTATCGTTTTCTGTAAATAGCTTTCTTTCTCCAATAAAATTCCTGAATCGATGGGCCAGATTGTCCATAAAAATCAAATGAAATATTTAATCTGACAGTTCATCCAGGGCAGCCAGCAATTCATTGTATGTATGCATGTCACCTGCCTTTTTTGCTGCAGCCATGCCCAATGCGTACCAATGGCTGGCTGCATCCCTTTCGCCGGATCTTTCTAATAATTTCGCATAATGATAATATGAACCTATATATCCCGGATTGCGGTCCAGAATTTCTTTGAATAATTTTCCGGCTTCCCCTTCTTTCCCAAATTTTATGTATTCAAGGGCTAGTGCATGCTGCACAAAATCATCCTGCGGATTTTTTTCAAGGAATTCACGCAACTTCTCCATTCTGTTCATCATGGAAATAAGAATTTTTTGAATTTTCAGCTCAACATATCTTTACAGCACTTATCTTTACATTAGTTGCATAAACAACTTTATGCAACATTAAACCTCATGACATGAAGATATTAGTTTGTATCAGCAGGACTCCGGATACGACCGCAAAAATAGCTTTCAGTGATAACAATACGAAATTCGCAGCCGATGGAGTGCAATGGATTATCAACCCATATGATGAATGGTATGCACTGGTCAGAGCCATTGAATTGAAAGAAAAGGATCCCTCCACTGTACTGCACCTGGTTTCAGTAGGTTCAGCCGATATGGATCCTATTATCCGCAAGGCCCTTGCACTGGGTGGAGACGAAGCGATCCGGGTGAATGGTGACCATGCAGATGAATTTTATATCGCTTCCCAAATTGCTGCAATTGCCAGCAAAGGTCAATATGATTTGATCCTTACTGGAAAAGAAACCATTGATTATAATGGATCAGCCATTGGCGGCATGCTGGCCGAACTGCTCGACCTGCCTTATATTTCCCTTGCGACAAAACTGGAATTGAACGGAACTGCGGCTATTGTTACCCGTGAAATTGAAGGCGGAGAAGAAACGGATGAATGCAATCTTCCCCTGGTAATCAGTTGCCAGAAAGGAATGGCAGAACAAAGGATTCCAAACATGAAGGGTATTATGGGCGCGAGAACAAAGCCTTTGAAGGTGGTCGATCCTGTATCTGTAAGTCCACTTACAACCATTGTGTCTTTTGAATTGCCTCCGGCAAAAGCGGGCGTAAAATTGGTTCCTGCAGACAATCCGGCGGAACTCATCAGGCTTTTACATGATGAAGCCAAAAGAATATGAAGGTTAAGTGCAACAGCAGGAATGCATTTTTCAGGGAACAGGTGTTGTCTCCTGACAATATGAATCTTAAACAAATCAATTGAAGGATATGTCAGTTCTAGTATTTATCGATCATGCAGACGGGCAGATAAAGAAGGCTTCACTTGAAGCCTTGACCTATGGAGCTGCACTGGCAGCCAAACTGAGCACAGATGCGGCAGGCATTTTGCTTGGTACGGCAGAAGGTGATCTTAGCGCATTGGGCAAGTACGGGATTAAGAAGATCTACCAGGTCGGGAACAAGGAGCTCAATCAACTGGATGCACAAATATCAGCCAAATTGATAGCAGAAGCAGTCCAGACATCCGGTGCAAAGCAAGTCATATTCTCTCACAATACCAATGGGAGGGCCATCGCACCGAGAGTCGCTGCCAGGCTCAAAGCAGCGCTTGTAACCGGTGCTGTGGCATTGCCTGACACGGCCAAAGGTTTTATTGTTAAGAAATCTGTCTTCTCCGGCAAGGCATTTGCATATATATCCCTGGATTCAGATATTAAAGTCATAACCCTGAATCCAAATTCCTATTCCGCAACTGCAGGAGATGGTATAGCTGAACTGGTCACATTGAACCTTACTGTTGATAAGGCGAAGGTGAAACTTGTATCGGTTTCGAAATCTACAGGGGAAGTGCCACTGACGGAGGCAGAAATCGTAGTCAGTGGGGGCCGCGGCTTGAAAGGCCCGGAAAATTGGGGCATGATTGAAGAATTGGCAAAACTATTGCATGCTGCTACCGCATGTAGCCGCCCTGTTGCCGATGCCCACTGGCGTCCACATAATGAGCATGTCGGACAAACTGGTATCGCCATTGCCCCCAATCTCTATATTGCCATCGGTATTTCCGGAGCCATTCAGCATCTTGCAGGGGTTAACAGGAGCAAGACCATCGTTGTGATCAATAAAGATCCTGAAGCGCCATTTTTCAAGGCCGCTGATTACGGGATTGTCGGGGATGCTTTTGAAGTGGTGCCTAAAATGATTGAAGCGGTCAAAAAATTGAAGTCGGCAGGTTAAACATTTCTTCCCTCAGGCTAATTAATGCAAAGACTCATTTTTGAAGCCTTCCATATTTTTGGAAGGCTATAATTTTTATATTTGCCAATCAATGCTGCATAAATTGCACCTGCATTGAGAAGACTTTGAATTTATGAAGAAGATCGAACTGGAAATTGTGGCATTATCGCATAGTATCACCCAAACGCATTCCTATGCGGTGGTGCTTGGCGAAGTGAATGGATTGAGGAGATTGCCGATTGTAATCGGGGGTTTTGAGGCCCAGGCCATTGCCGTAGCCCTTGAAAAAATGCATCCTAGCCGTCCGTTGACCCATGACCTGATGAAAAATTTCATGAGCGCTTTTAATATCGACCTCAAAGAAATCATCATTTGCGATCTGCAGGAAGGTATTTTCTATTCCAAACTGGTATGCATTAGCGAGCATGATACGGTGGAAATTGATTCCCGAACTTCAGATGCTCTCGCCCTTGCTGTCAGGTTCGGTTGCCCCATTTACACTTACGAAAATATCATCGAAAGTGCCGGAATCCTTATGGAGGATTCCTCCGGCAAGAAGAAGCAGGTGAAGGAAACGGTCACGACTGAGCTGGGAGGGCATGATGACCTCAAAGGCATGTCCGTTGATGAATTGCATGCCCTGTTGAATGAGGTCCTTGAACAGGAAGATTATATCCGTGCAATCAAGATCCGCGACGAAATCAATAGCCGAAAGAAAGGCCGCTAAAATGTCCATAGCATGTCAAAACCGATCGATTTCAAGTGATTTCTTTCCCCAACGGCAAGATCAATATCGGCATCAACGTCATCCGGAAACGCCCCGATGGATACCACGACCTGGAAACCATTTTCTATCCGGTAGGTATAAAAGATGTGCTTGAAATCAGTCCCGCGAACCGTCTTCAACTTCATTTATCCGGAAATCACATTGAAGGTGAACAGCGGGACAATCTATGCGAGAGGGCATTTCAATTATTGAAATCTGATTTTCCTGATCTGCCTCCCGTTGACATCCATCTGCACAAAAAAATTCCGATGGGAGCCGGCCTTGGTGGAGGCTCAGCTGACGGTGCGTTTCTTCTTCAATTGCTTAATACGTGTTACAATCTACAGCTTTCCAAATCAGCACTTATCGAATATGCTTCAAGGTTAGGAAGCGATTGCCCGTTTTTTGTCCTGAACCAGCCTTGTATTGCAAGCGGCCGTGGAGAAATCCTTGAACCCATTTCAATTGACCTTGAAGAATATGCCTTTGTGCTCCTCCATCCCGGAATCAAAATATCTACTGCGGAAGCGTTTTCAATGATCAGTCCTTCCGGCAAAGAATCCCGCCTCAAAACCCTGATCGCGAAACCCATAAGTGAATGGAGGAATGAGATTGTGAATGATTTTGAAGACCCAGTCATCTCGTCCTACACTGTCCTGCGCGGAATCAAATCAAAACTTTATGAAGCAGGTGCACTTTATTCATCCATGACCGGTTCAGGGTCCAGTTTCTATGGGATCTTTGAAAAACACAGTTTGCCAAAGAAGGATTTTATTAAAGATTATCCAATCCCCATCGTCGTCGATTTCATTTCCTCATCCAGGATTTTCCAATAATTCATTTTTTGCAATTCAAAAATGACCTTTATCCAGATGACAACAGTCATCAGTCCCTTTATATTATATGGTTGAATGAATCCTTCCCGAATTGGTCTGGGAACCAGGTCTGAGACCGACAAAGTGGTCAGCACAAAAGCGGCAACCATTAATATTTTATCTTGAATGTTTCTCTCTCTGCAATAATACCAAATGGCAATGCCAATGATAGATATAATAAATGTCGGGGACTCTGCCTTATGATTAAATGCAATGCACCAAAGCAATACGGAAGAAAGGATTAATAACCGAAATATTAAGAGCTTATACAGACTTACTCTGAATAAAGGCAAACAGAATACGAAGATCCCAAGCAGGGTCAGAATAGTGCCAGGAATTTCCAACCGGAACCAGGATTCTAAAATGCCTGCGAGGGAGAGGCCTTTCGATCCCTGGTGATCCTCGAGAAGCAAAAGAAACCAGCCTTTATACATTCGCAACAGAGGTTCAAATCCTGTTATCAGCATGGGAGAAAGGCCGATGAATAGAAACCAGAATATACTGTAGACTGCCATCTTTTTCTTATTTGGATACATAAGAAAAAGGGCAAACCCGACAGCTCCAAAGATTTTGATATAGACAGAAGCCACAATGCAAAAAGTGGCCAGGAAATAATCTTCACTTTCCAGAAAGATAAAAGTGAACAGGATCAGGCCGACCATTAAGCCATTGCTCTGCGCATTCTGGAGGGAGCCCAATAATTCGATAAAGCAAAATAAAAGCATCCTGGATTTTTTGCCTTCATCAAAGGCGGGCATCTTAATAATCGCGAAGTAAATGATCAAAGAGTTTAGCAGGCTCCATAGAATGAGTCCCAGGAAATCCGGTAAATAGGCGAATAGGGAAAAAAACAGGGAAAATGCTGGACTGTATTTATATAAATCCCAGTATTCTGCCGGGTAGGTTTGATACAAATTCCTTCCTTCATGCAAATGAAAAGCAGATGATTTGAATATGATGTAATTATTGTATTCCGTATAGGGAATGCCCTGTGGTCCCATGGGCTTTGGGCCATGCAATAACCCTTGCAATGATGCGATCACAGCGATCGCTACATAGAGTAAGAACAGCCAAAGAAGACTTCTTCTATCCCAGCTTTGCTTGAGACTGATCATTTGAAGATCTTATTTCGGCCAAATTAGGGTTTTTGTCTGAACTGGGATTTATGGGATTACTAGGATATTTAGGAAAGAAAAAGCTTTTCTGGAAACCTAGCCCGCAATTCAAGCGCCTCACAAAGAATAAATCCCAGTTCAGACATTCCACAAATCCGGTTCAGCCATAGCAGGAAAGATGAGAGAGTGCATTTTGAGGTCTTCCTGAATATTACTACCTTTATCCCCACATAATTGTCTCCTTCATGAATTTCCTGGCTGCCAATCTTGATTTTCTCGATCATCCCTAAGGACGATATGGCCCCATTCTAAGAAATTCATTCTTGTCCTGCTATTTTTGTTTTTTGTAAATACCTTTTTATGCAAAAGATTTCATCTTATTCTGATAAAACACGCCATTATCTTGACCTGGAAGAACAATTTGGTGCACATAATTATCATCCCCTGCCGGTTATTTTGGAAAAAGGACTTGGAGTCCATGTATGGGATGTGGATGGAAAAAAATATTACGATTTTTTAAGTGGTTATTCTGCGCTCAATCACGGTCATTGTCATCCGAAGATCCTGGCTTCATTAACCGAGCAGGCGCAAAAGCTCACCCTGACATCGCGCGCCTTTCATACGGATCAATTGGGTGAATATGCGCAGTACATTACAGGTTACTTCGGCTATGACAAAGTCCTGCCCATGAATACCGGCGTCGAGGCCGTGGAAACAGCCATCAAACTATGCCGCCGCTGGGGCTATTCAGTTAAGGGCATTCCTGAAAACAAAGCTAAAATTGTAGTATGTGCAGATAATTTTCATGGCCGGACAAGCACGGTGATTTCTTTTAGCTCGGATCCTTCTTCTTATAAAAATTTTGGGCCATTTATGCCAGGGTTTGAAATCATCCCATACAATGACCTGGCTTCGCTCGAAAAATCTTTACAGGATAGGAATGTCGCCGGATTCTTGGTTGAACCGATACAGGGTGAGGCAGGCGTAGTGGTTCCGGATGAAGGATTCCTTGCAAAGGCAAAGCAATATTGTGAAGATGCACATGTGCTTTTTATCGGAGATGAGATCCAAACGGGCCTTGCACGCACCGGTAAGATGCTGGCCTGTGATTATGAAAACGTGCGGCCGGATATTTTGATCCTCGGCAAGGCCCTAAGCGGGGGTATCATGCCCGTGAGTGCGGTATTGGCAGACGATGAGATCATGCTCACGATACGTCCCGGTGAACATGGATCCACCTATGGCGGCAATCCGCTGGCATGCCGGCTCGCGATAACTGCATTGGGTATTCTTAAAGAAGAAAACCTTGCTGCAAATGCCGCAGCGCAGGGAGAGTTATTCAGGAAAGAAATTATGAAAATGGATTCTCCCCTCGTAAGCACTGCAAGAGGTAAGGGGCTATTGAATGCAATCGTTATCGAACACAAGAATCCCGATGCCGCCTGGGAATTGTGCCTGAAGCTAATGGATAATGGTTTGTTGGCCAAACCAACGCATGGAGATAAAATCAGGTTCGCTCCTCCCCTTGTGATTACAAAGGATCAAATCATGGAATCTGTGGAGATCATTAAAAGGAGTATTTTTAGCTTATCTGAATGATCTCCTATGCTTGATACCCATTTGCATCACAATGAACCCCATCAACTAAGTGCTGAGCGGCTAAGGGATGTAGTGATTGGCATGTCTGATGGTCTAACGGTCCCATTTGCGCTCGCCGCAGGTCTTAGCGGAGCCGTTGAGTCCACTAATCTCATCATCATTGCCGGCATGGCGGAAATTGCAGCTGGTGCCATTGCCATGGGTTTGGGTGGATACCTAGCAGGAAAAACAGAAGTGGATCATTATGCTTCCGAGCTTCGGCGGGAATATTATGAAGTAGAACATTTACCGGACGTGGAAAAGCAGGAAACCAAAGAATTTTTCTCCAGCATGGGACTGAGCGAAGAAATTCAGAATAAGGCCGTGGAAGAATTGACGAAAGATAAGGATCGCTGGGTTAACCTGATGATGAAATATGAATTGGGATTGGAAAAACCAATTCCAGGCAGGGCGACAAAAAGTGCATTCAATATCGGTGTTTCATATATTGTCGGCGGACTCATTCCATTGTCCCCATATTTTTTTGAAAGTAGCGGCATCGAGGGGCTTAAAATCTCAGCAGTAATCACTCTCATCTGTCTTTTCATTTTCGGATATTTCAAGAGCAAATTGACTGGAGTAAATCCATGGAGCGGTGCCCTGAGAGTGATGATCATTGGCGCCCTGGCGGCGGGTTGTGCATTTGGTATTGCCCGCCTGATTCAGCATGGATAAGAGATCAGGCTTTTTTATCCTTCAGCTTAAGATCCGGAAATATGGAAGCGATCACTATCACCACCGGCGCAAGCAGCAGTAAAAAAATTCCGAATTTCCTTTGAGGACAAATTCCATGATAGCAGGCGGAAAAAAGAATATATGATTTTATGGAGAAAGCCAACACAATGGCTGCGACCAATAAGTTGGCACGCTTGGCCCAGATTCTTGGAATGATAAATAGTACAATGGTAACAAACGAAAGAAACACCAGGAATTTCCCGGGCTTGCCATAAATATTCTTTTCGGAAAAAAAACCTGTAAAGTTTTTATCAATATCAGGATAATAGGCCCATGGCAGAAAGCAGGCGATGATCAGTATGAGGGCTCCCGCAACCCCTATCCAGTTTGCATATTTCATTCTACTAAAATTATGGCGGCCAGCCTGGCTAAAATAGTAAAAGGACTACATTCCGTAATCCTTTTAACTGGTTCAATCACCGGAGGTTCCGAGCAGATTCGAACTGCTGTAGAAGCTTTTGCAGAGCTCTGCCTAGCCGCTCGGCCACGGAACCTTTTAGGTGTGGCAAAAGTAGTATATTCGGACTAATTTGCCTAACCAGCGACCAGAATTATTGTATGCAACGCATCGCAGAAAGTGAACTCATTCTCAATTCCCGCGGAGCTGTTTACCATCTTGATTTATTGCCTGAAGAATTAGCGAAGTTGATTATTACAGTAGGTGATCCCGGGAGGGTCGCCGCAGTGAGTAAACATTTTGACCAGGTCATTCATAAATCGAGTCACAGGGAATTTGTAACACATACCGGCCGTCTCGGCAACCAGGAAATCTCTGTCGTATCCACAGGAATTGGTACCGACAACATTGACATTGTCCTGAATGAACTCGATGCCTTGGCCAATATTGATTTTGAATCCAGGACGATAAAACAACAATTGGCACAGCTTAATATTATAAGAATTGGCACGGCAGGTTCCTTACAGGAAGGGATACCTGTCGATGGGTTTGTGGCCTCTACCCATGGGTTAGGCATTGATAATCTCCTGAATTTTTACAGGCATGAACAGAATGAAGAAGAAAACCAGCTTCTGCAATCTTTTGTCACACAGACTCAATTGCATCACAGATTTTCCCATCCATACATCAGCAGTGCAAGCGCTTCCCTGTTGAAATATTTTGTGAACGGGTTCTATCAGGGAATCACAGTGACCTGTCCCGGATTTTATGGCCCCCAGGGAAGAGTGCTCAGGCTCGGACTCAGCCATCCCGACCTGGTCAACCGCATGAGTCAATTTCAGTTCGGCCATCATCGCATCGCAAATTTTGAAATGGAAACGGCGGGCATTTATGGCCTCAGCAGGATCTTTGGCCATCATTGCTTAAGCCTCAGCGTCGTGGTTGCAAACAGAGTGAGGAGAGAATTTTCAAAGAACAGCGGTCTTGCGACCGAAAAGCTGATTTCAAAAACACTGGAAATTATTTCCAGCATTAATTTTTGAACAGGGAAACAAAATGATTGATAACTTTGCAGCGTTTAATTGAAAAATAATAGCCGGGAGAATAACTTTAGCAATGAAAATACATTTTTACAAATACCAGGGCACGGGCAATGATTTTGTCATTCTGGACAATCGGAACTGGATTTATTCGTCCCTGACACAGGAGCAGATCCGTTTCCTTTGTGACCGACGCTTTGGAGTAGGCGCCGATGGACTGATGCTCCTGAATACAAAATTGGACTATGATTTTGAAATGAAATATTACAATGCGGACGGACGGGAATCTACCATGTGCGGCAATGGCGGGAGATGCATGGTAAAATTTGCATATCATCTGGGCATTCATACAGACAAATATTTTTTCAGTGCGGCTGATGGCGACCATGAGGCAGAAATAGACGACGATGGTTCTGTCAGCCTGAAAATGGTGGATGTGGATTCATATGAGGAAGATCATGGAGATTATGTGATCAATACTGGCTCTCCGCATTACGTAAAGATCGTGAGTGATGTGATGGATTATGACGTATTTGAAAAAGGAATGGATATCCGCTACAGCTCAGAGTTCGCCAAAGAGGGTATTAATGTCAATTTTGTTGAACAAAAAAAAGAGGACGAGATCATTGTCCGTACCTACGAACGCGGTGTGGAAGATGAAACCCTTTCCTGCGGAACAGGCGTGGTGGCCAGTGCACTGATTTGTCATCATAATGAAGTTGGATACAATGATGTCACGGTTATTACCAAGGGCGGCCGGCTGGTCGTTGAATTTGATCGCGTTGAGGAGAGCTTTAAGGATATCTGGCTCTGCGGACCCGCAGAAATGGTTTTCGAAGGAGATATAGAAATTCATTGATGATACACACCGAACGTTAATCATTTCCCATCCGGCCGAGAAACAATGGCCATTTCATTTTACTAAATCTCAAATGCAGTCCATGTTTAATATCAGGGTATATGGTATACTGCTGGGACAAAATAATCAGGTATTGGTCAGCGATGAATTTATCCGGGGCAATTATTACACAAAATTCCCCGGAGGCGGACTTGAATTTGGAGAGGGAACCAGAGACTGCCTGAAAAGAGAATTTAAGGAAGAGATGAACCTGGAAGTCAAAGTAACTGACCATATTTACACAACAGATTTTTTTCAATTGTCTGCTTTCACTCAGGGTCATCAAATCATTTCCATTTACTATTTTGTGGAAGCATTAGAAGCCATCCGGGCGCCACTCAGAGAAAAGCCATTTGATTTCGACGAAAGAGAATTGGCAACGTACCAGCGTACAGGCGAAACAGAAACATTTCGTTTTATTGCGAAAAATGATTTTTCCGGAGAGATGGTTAGTTTACCAATCGACAAGATCGTGGCAGAAATGGTGAAAGAAATGATCTAAGTTTTTCCTGCGAACTCCTCTATGTCACTCCACTGATGGTTGCACAGGCGTTGCCAATAACAATTGCAGGAATTTCAGGTCGAGCCATCTACCAAACTTATACCCTACTTCCCTGAAGTACGCAACTTCCCGGAACCCAAAGGCATGATGCAGCTTCATGCTTGCTGTGTTGGCCGCATCGATTCCTGCAATGATCGTGTGCATATTCCTAGTTGAAGCAGAATCAATTAGTGGTGGAATCAGCATTTTGCCAATCCCTCTGCCCCTCATATCGCTGGCCACATATACGGAGTTCTCCACGCTGTATTTGTAAGCAGCCCAGGCCCGGAAAGGACCTATGGAACTGAACCCGAGCAGGCGATTCTTCTCAGTTGCAACAAAAACCGGAAAATTGTCTTTTTGCTTTGCTTCCCACCATGATTTTCGCATCTCCATAGTATGCGGAAGATAATCATATACTGCAGTCGTGTTGAGTATGATCTCATTGTAGATTTCGAGGATTCCTGGCAGGTCGGATTCCCTGGCTGGTCTGATCTCTATCATGAATGGAAATTAAATAGCTGATGTCCACAATATCCGCCTCAATGTCTCACTCTTAACTTCGCAATCATTCCATCACTCAGTGAATCTGATGAAATGCCGAATCCATTTACCAACACTCCTCTTTGCCCGTGTTTAGATTCGATGGCATATATAACAGATTCGTCGGCAGGATCTGAATTGCCTTCAAAGCGATAAACTTCCGTGATCTCAAACTCATTTGGCTTTAGCGCTATGTCCATGGCTTTGCAATGGATATAGTCGTAATCGAGGTTAAAATCTATTGAATAGCCTCTTGATTTAAGTCCACTCACGGCTTCGCTCAGGGTATCATATGTGAACATACGTCAAAAATTAAAGGTGATATAATTGTTCAACCGGAAATTCCAACAAGATTCAATCGACAAGGGGCTGGATCTGTTTGATAACACCCATCACAAATGTACTTTGTAACTGTCCAAGGTTTTCAACCTGTCCCAACTTATTGACGTGAAAATCATAATAGGCATCCATATTTTCCACGACCACTTTGAGCATAAAGTCAAATTCGCCCGAAATATTGTAACATTCTATCACTTCACGCAGTTCATGCATGGTGCGGATAAATTTCGCTCCTGATTTTTTATTATGTTCTTTAAGCGAGACATGGCAAATGATCATGAGACCTTTCTTGAGTTTGGCCGGATTTACCAGGGCTGCATACTGGCTGATCACCCCGGTATCTTCAAGCCTTTTGATCCTTTCGTGGACGGGGGTTGGGCTCAGGTGCACTTTTTGGGCAATTTCCCTGACCGTAGCTTTTGCATTTTCCTGCAGCAGCCGCAGGATGGCCCGGTCCTTGTCATCCAATATGACTGCCTGTGCAGGCATATTTTCTGTTTCACGGCTTTTTTCCATAAAATACTGCGCTTTTGTACTATCAAGATACTAAAATATACTCATTTATTCCAAAGTATATTAAAATGACCATATTTTGTTCTGTCTTTTTATCTTTGCCTTCCAGACCTTATTAGTCATTTAAAAATAAACTGATCATGTCCACCACTTCAAAAACTAAAATTGACCTTAGCCTTCCTTACAAAGTAAAAGATATGAGCCTCGCTGCCTGGGGACGCAAAGAGATCAGGCTGGCCGAAGCTGAAATGCCCGGTTTGATGGCGCTCAGGGCAGAATATGGAAAACAAAAGCCTTTGAAAGGTGCAAGAATTGCGGGCTGCCTTCATATGACGATCCAAACTGCTGTACTCATCGAAACGCTGATTGAATTGGGCGCCGAAGTGCGCTGGAGTTCGTGTAATATATTTTCTACCCAGGACCATGCCGCAGCTGCCATTGCTGCCGCAGGTGTTGGCGTTTTTGCATGGAAGGGTCAGACCCTTGCCGAAGCTGACTGGTGCATAGAACAAACTTTATTTTTTGGAAGCACTGACAAGCCACTTAACATGATCCTCGATGATGGAGGTGACCTGACCAATATGGTCCTCGACACTTACCCGGAACTGGTACAGCACCTGAAAGGCATTTCTGAAGAAACGACAACGGGAGTTCATCGTCTTTACGAAAGGGTTGTCAAGGGCAGCTTGCCTGTTCCAGCCATCAATGTGAACGATTCAGTGACCAAATCAAAATTTGACAATAAATACGGTTGCAAAGAAAGCCTGGTGGATGCAATCCGGCGCGCGACAGATCTGATGCTCGCTGGAAAGATCGCTGTTGTGGGTGGTTATGGAGATGTGGGCAAGGGCTCAGCGCAATCTCTTCAGGGTGCGGGTTGCCGTGTGATTGTAACGGAGATCGACCCCATCTGTGCGCTGCAAGCTGCGATGGACGGATTTGAAGTGAAGAAAATGGCCGATGCTGTAAAAGAAGCAGATATCGTAGTGACTGCATCCGGATGCCGCGACCTGATCACGGAAAAACATTTCCGCTCCTTAAAGGATAAAGCCGTTGTCTGCAATATCGGGCATTTTGACATCGAGATCGACATGGCCTGGCTGAATAACCATTATGGTCATACGAAAGACACGATCAAGCCTCAGGTAGACCTTTATAATATTGACGGCAAGGATGTAATTGTCCTCGCTGAAGGCCGCCTGGTTAACCTTGGCTGTGCTACGGGTCATCCCAGCTTTGTCATGAGCAATTCATTTACCAACCAAACCCTGGCGCAAATTGAATTGTGGAATAATCATGCTAAATATGAAAACAAAGTATTCGTACTTCCCAAGCACCTCGACGAGAAAGTGGCCCGACTCCATCTTTCAAAAATTGGAGTGGAACTGGATGAATTGACCGATGCGCAGAGCGATTATCTTGGAATTTCCAAGCAGGGGCCATTCAAGGCAGATCATTACAGGTATTAATATATTGGCAAGTCTCTGTTTGTTTCACGCAAAGGGCGCAAAGGTTAGATAAGGCGCAAAGGGGAAAGTAAAATTTCGTTAGAGCGTCTTGGCGCCTTTGCTCTTCTTTGCGCCCTTTGCGTGAAACAAATTGCGACTTGAAAATATAATATTTTACTGTAAATAAATTGCCGGAATGGATTCAATAGGCATGATCCGAATGTCTTTCAGAAAAATTTCAGCCCCTTCTGACTGGATTTGTATTCTTCCTTTAATCAACGGAAAAATCCTGCCATTATCAAGTTGTGCAGAATGATAGAGTACCATCATCAATTTTCCATTGATAACATGTACACTGGTGTCTCCATGCGTATAAAGATCCAGGGTGTTCCATTCCCCGGAAGGGTTTTCTGCATCCTCCGCTTTGATACAACGCCTGCCAGTTTTCGTATTGGCCTGAAAACGGTACCATTCACCCAGGGGATTATAGACATAAACGCTGTCTGATTTTTTTGTCGCGGGGATGTCTTCAAGTGCACCAGCAACCCCCCAGTAGTCGCCACAATTTGTCTCTTCAATCTGAAATTCCTGCGAACGCATCCAATATCCAAAATCTGCGCCCCAGGGTCCTACCGAATGATACAATAACCCACTGTCTTTTTTCTTATTCTTTTTTGGAATCCAGGAAAGGGACCCCCACTTAAACATGAGCTGAAAATGATAACTCTCATATTCTTTCAGAGTCGCAATGGCGCCGAATTCTTCACCAGAGATCCTGATGATTGCCGAATTGTTCTCACGTACTACGGTAAAAACATGATCAGGATCTGTGTTCAATCCGATCGCAGATCCCGGAACCTGGCGCCCCAGGGAATCAAACCTTGGACCAATATAGGTATCCCAACCAGTCAGGTCCTTTCCATTGAAAAGGTTCGTCCATTCATCCGTCTTCCTTTGGAACCCGGTCAATTGAAGGGAAAGGAAAAATAGGAGCAGCATTATTTTCATATCCTCTGTTTTAGATGTGACGAATCAGGCAGGAGATAAATTTTATTGAATAAATTTATCAGACAATCCCGGCTTTTAAGACAGTCTTCATTCGACTATTAAAAGGTAGTCAACAATTCCGTTAGCCGGAAAAGAATTTCTTTATTATCAACACGACCCCTCGATGGCTTTAGAAATCAGAAAGAATTATTTCCTCATTATACTGCTTGGATTATTGTCTGCCATTGGTCCATTTTCCATCGACATGTATCTTCCGGGATTTCCTAATATTGCTAACAACCTCCATACCACAGTCGCACATGTCACACTTTCCCTTTCCAGTTTTTTCATTGGCATTTCTGCAGGCCAATTCTTATATGGGCCCTTACTGGATCGATATGGACGGAAGAAGCCTTTATACTATGGAATGACTGTATATTTCTTAGCTTCCATTGGCTGCGCATTGGCTTATTCGGCAAATGCCCTGATCACTTTCAGGTTGTTTCAGGCGCTTGGCGCATGCGTGGGCATCGTGGCATCCAGGGCGATGGTGAGGGATCTTTTTCATGTCCGCGACAATGCAAAAATATTTTCACTCCTGATCCTGGTCGTAGGAGTTTCTCCAATCATTGCTCCAACACTTGGTGGCTATATTACAGCAACTTTTGGCTGGCGGTATATTTTTGTTGTCCTCACACTTTTATCTCTATTTATTCTGATTGCGGTACATTTTGCTTTGCCGGAAAGCCGGGCTCCCAATCCAGACTATTCCCTGAAACCAAAACCTATCATCAGGACATTCATTATGGTATTCAAAGACCCGCAATTTTATACTTATGCACTGACAGGCTCGATGGCTACCGCTGGTCTGTATGCCTATATTGCCGGCTCTCCCTATACTTTCATGGAATTATTTAAAGTAAGTGAGCGGCAATATGGATGGATCTTTGCATTAATTGCCCTTGGCTTGATCGGATCGAGCCAGATCAATAGCGTGCTTTTGAGAATTTACAAGAGCGAACAAATCATTCGTATATCCCTTCTTTGTCAGACCATCATAGGCTTCTTGCTTTTTATCGGAACATTTTTTGGATGGATGGAATTATTCAGCACCATCTTTCTGATATTTATTTTCCTTTGTTGCCAGGGTTTCACTTTCCCCAATTCCGCGGCATTGTCATTGGCTCCATTTGCTCATCATGCCGGAAGTGCTGCTGCATTGATGGGTGGCATCCAGATGAGCATCGGCGCGATCATTTCCGCACTGGTCAGCTTTCTAAATAACCACAGCGCACTGCCCATGACCGGAGTGATGGCCTTCTGTGCCCTGACCAGCTACCTGATTCTAAGAATTGGCAGTCGTTATATCCGCTTTGACCCAAGCATACTTGACGTGGAAGAACAATCTGCAGATATGCTAGGGACTTCCTGAGGAAATAATGGCTGCACTCACGAACAGTTATTTATTACTTGCTTCGCGAATCCATTCATCTCTTATTTTCTTTGCAGTCTTGTGCTGTCCATCATGGCTCCATCCCGGAGGCATGATGATGTAAAGCAATTTGTTCTTGAGACCGGGTGCATTTTTTACATCTCTCCAAAGGGCCGGAATCTCTCCAAAATAGGCATCCATAAAATTGTTGGGATTCATTTTCCTGGTAATGCCATATTGAATGGGCATATCCCGCCTTTCCAGCTGAAAAGTACCAAAGACATGATCCCAGATATTGAGGAGATTGCAGAAATTGGTATCCATATACAGTGGATTTTGCGCATGATGCACCCTGTGATGTGAAGGCGTCAGGATCAACCTGTTCAAAAAACCCAGGCGGGCGTCAGGAAGTAAATTTTCTCCTACATGAATAAATGCGCCCCAGGTACCGTCAATGAACATGATAAAAAAAAGTACCGGCGGATCTACACCTGCAAGGATGCAGATGGAAGTCCGGATGAAATCGGCATATGGCGCTTCAAGAATGAAATGCGCATATGTGATTGAAAGATTCATTGCCCTTGGCGCATGGTGTGTTGAATGCAGGATCCACAGCAACCTGACTTTGTGTGCCAGAAAATGATATATAAAATGAGAAAACTCCCATATGATATATCCGTAAATCAACCAATACCAGGTAAAGTGGGTCTTCATGATGGCATGCTTTTCAAATAAGCCAATGCAAATGGCCACCACGCCAAAAGAAAGGAACCTGCCCAGGGTTCTGTTGAAAAGGATTGTAAAGAATGGCACTTTATAATCATCTACTTTGAATCGCTTATACAGGACTGTCCTGACCAATTCAATCACCAGCAGAATAGGAATAAGCGGCCCGAGTGAGGACAGGATGCCATCCAGGGTGAGTAGTTGGCCATAATCCCCTTTCCGGACCATGTCGATAATGGAATCCAGGCCAAAAAAAGAAATGATTTCTTCCAGCAGTACTTTTAGGAAATGCATAATTCAGAAAGATGTTGTCTCATGGTGCCAGCGATCTCAAGATAAAAATAAGCATTCGCAAAAATTTTGTATTAGATTTTTTAAGATCCTTATTGAGGCTAGATAGATGGATATCAGATGCCTCCAAAAAAAATATCCGCTCAAATGAATAAACGGATATTTCAAGTCATTGTCTGGCCTAAATCAATAGCCCCATTTCGTCATGACAGCCAGATCCTCTTTCACGCAGTCGATGGGCGTTTTAGCACCATAGGATTCCTGCTCGATGATAAAGTACTTGGTCCCTTCTTTTCTCCCCTGGTCAATTACTTCTTTGGTGTGGACGATTCCTTCTCCCAGGATCGTGCTTTCATATTGCTCGCCGTTTGAAACTGTATTCTTAATTTCGTCTTTAACATGCATCAGTTCAAACCTGCCGGGATATTGTTTGATAATATCCATCGCTACTACCCCCCCATTGAACAGGTTGCCAATGTCCAACTGTTGTGCTACCAATGACGGGTCAGTACTTGCAAGAATGATATCATAGATCCTCTTTCCATCGATCATTGTTGTAAATTCAAAAGCATGGTTATGATAACCGAATTTCATACCATGTTTCTTGCATAGTTCACCACTCTTATTAAAAATCTCCATCAGTTTCTTAAAATCATCCATGTTTTTCGTCATGGTCATGTCGAGGGATGGGCTAACGACAAATTGCTGGCCAACGGTAGCTGCATCTTCCACAGTATATTTCCAGGAGTCTGAAAAATCGTTCTTTGCTACGTCCCATGCCTGCTTACCCATCACAGTATGACCACTGGGCATTTTTAAGCCATTGTCTTCAAGAACTTTCTTAAAATCAGTTGGAGAATATTTATAAAAAGCCCGGTTTACATAATTGGCATGCTCCACATTTTTATATCCCATGGCGGATAGTTGCTTAAGGGTACCCAATGCGTCTTTATTCATGTCGACGCGTATGGAATACAATTGAATACCTACGACATCTGAATTGGCCTTGTTGGCGGCAAATAAACTTTTTGAAAGAAACGAAGCCGACGCCATGGCAAGAGCGCCCTGCTTTACAAAGGTTCTGCGTGTTGTGCCCATGATGGTAATGATTTTTGAAGTGTAGTTAATGAACTAAAGATATCATAACTTTTGAATCATGCAAATAATAAAAGCCCCTCAGATGGGCTTTTGTATCTTGATTCGATCAGGGATCGAGTCTACTTAAAAATCTTTGAATCTATTACATGGCGATATCCAGGACCGGCTTTAGAGAACGGTCTTTTACGATATGATCCGCAACCAGGTCCATTTGCATACTGGTCGAATTGAAAGAGACGCCTTTCCCTGCCAGTTTTACCATGCAGATATCGTTGTCACCATCGCCTACTGCGATCGTGTTATGTGTGTCAATCCCGAATTTTTCAAGAATATGGAGCATCATATTTGATTTGCACTGTTCATGCTCGCATACGCTGTCTTTTGCTTTTAGGAATTGGGAAGGCACCTTGTATTTCTCCGGTTACAATACTTTTGGAAAACTCCAATTCATTGCCGAGTGTGAAATCAAGACCCAATAAATTCTTAACATGATTGGTAATGCATTGGTAACTATCACTGATAATTCCACATACGTATCCGCGAGAATGCAATTCATGAATTACCTGTACGGCATCACCAATGATTGGAATGGATTCTACAACCCTGATCAATTCTGCGAAAGACCTGCCTTCCAGTAGACGGGCAATTTTCTTTGGTTCTTATATAATCATTCCTGTTTTGCGCAATGATCTCCGTCAGCTCCTTCTTAAACCCAAATTTTTCAGCAGCTGTATGGATAAAGCTGCCCTGGAGGAGGGTATTGTCCATATCGAAAATGATCAATTTCCCAGGATTCTTGACCAGCGCCTTAAATGAAATTCCATGGTTTTCACGAATATGTCGAACAGGAGATGGCTCCTCACGCTCTTTGTGCTGAGGTCCAAAGATATTTACCCGTTTAAATATTGCATTGGCTACCTGCTTTGCCATCCTGCTAAGGGCCTGCAAAGGCTGCATATCATTTTCGATTTCGCCAATACAAACTTCCCCAATCCTTGCATTTACTTTATCCATATCGATCAGGAGACCGATATCTACGCCATAATCATTCTCAAATTCCACTTTTTGGAAAAAACTGCGTTTCCCTGCAATCATGCCGCTCAGGGGTTGTTTAAATTTGAGAAGGTGGGGGAAGAAAAACTCAAGCATTGGTTTCACAAGGATTTCCGTTACTCTGCCGGCCTGCCTTTCAAAATAGGACTTAACAAAGTCCGCTTCGTCCGCTATCAATGGTCCAACCAATTTTTCTATGATGTCTTCTGAATAGTTAGGGATATCAGCGTCCAGGAAAACGACAATTTCATTGGTCGCGAGTTCCATTCCTTCGCGCATAGAATCTCCCTTGCCCAGGTTTGTGCTGGTAATGATCCTTACATTTTCTTTACGGGCTTCTGCGACGGTATTGTCCGTAGATTGATCATCTACAACAATGATTTCTGTGACCAGATCATTTTGTCTGGCCCTGCGAATGACATTCCGAATCGTCTTCTCTTCATTTAAAGCGGGTATAATTACACTGATCATAGGCGGAGTTTAAATATGACAAAATCAGTTAGACAAGGTACTTGTTATAATGTTTACAAAAATCCATCCAATAAGATTCCTAAAATTATGCCAAAGATTTTCCTATTCCACTCTGAAAATCAATGATTACATTTGAGCAATATTAATGAAAGGGATGGCCCCCGATATTTATACAAGAATTGTGGCTGCCAAGCGCTATATCGACGATCATTTTCACGAACCCATCAGTCTAAACCATATTTCCAGAGAAGCCTGTTTCTCCCGATTTCATTTTCACAGACTATTTACCGGCATCTATCAAAAAACTCCTCACCAATACCTGACCTTTAAAAGAATTGAACTGGCAGGCCAATTATTGGCCAATAAGAACCTGGCGATTGGCGATATATGTAACGCTGTAGGCTTCGAAAGTATTGGATCATTCAGCGGACTTTTTAAAAAAGAAACGGGTCTCGCGCCAAAGGACTACCGGGAAAAGGTCATCAAGCGGAGAAAAGCAGCCTATGAAAGGCCTTTGCAATTCATACCTGCTTGTTTTGCTGAACGGTTTGGCGGTGACAATAGCAATATTTGAGAAAGATTCTTCCATTCCTGCCATTAGCTTTGGAATCTAAATATGTTTTATGATTACCAAAATCTCCCATACCACTTTATTCGTTAACGACCAGGACAAGGCCTTCGATTTTTACGTAACGAAACTAGGTTTTAAGGTGCACACTGACGCCAGCATGCCGAATGGATTCAGGTGGCTTACTGTTACCCCTCCTGAACAGCCCGGACTTGAGATTACTTTGCTAAATCCGCTGGGGGAAGGCATGCAATATGACGAAGAATCAAAACAGGCTTTGAAATTGTTGCTTGATAAAGGCGCTATGGGTGCAGGAGTTTTGCAAACGCCCGATTGCAAAGCGACTTATGAAGAGTTAAGATCCAAAGGCGTCGTTTTCAAATCACCGCCGAAAGAGCAGTTTTATGGCATTGAAGCGGTCGTGACGGATTCCTGCGGCAACTGGTTTAGTATGACACAGCCCAAAGACCAGGAATAGCCGAATCGGCCCTGATTTGCAACCCGGGCATGTCCGGGATAAGAAAAATTCTTGTGTGAGATCGTTCTTTTGCAGCAAAGGCTCAGATGCTTCTTCGCAACCAAAACAACAACATATGTTCTCACTTTTTCTTTCTCATGCCCATTGGCTGGCCATCATCGTTTCAGCCATCGCTTATTTCGCGTTGGGTTCGCTTTGGTATTCCGCATTATTCGGAAAACGCTGGTCAGTTGAAATAGCAAAACATGGAATCGTAATCAAAGAGCCTGACAAGAAACAGATAGGAAACAAAATGGGGCAAACTTTTCTCTATAATCTCATCGTCGTGTTTTCTCTCGCCTATCTAGTCTTTGTGAGTGGATCGTATACTTGGCTTGCAGGAGCAAAACTTGGTCTTCTGTGCGGTTTTGGACTTGCGGGCATGGCGATTGCCATTTCATGTATTTGGGAGAGTCGTTCATTCACATTGATTGCGATTGATTGTGGATATGCAATTGTAGGGATGAGTATTTGTGGAGCGATCCTCGCCGGATGGCACTAGTCCACCATCATTTGAGGGCTGTATGCATCAAGAATTCTTGCTGTTGTCGGATCCAGGTCTGATCAGGCCTGGCTTGATTCCCTTTCGGCCCGGAATGTGAAGTGTTTTTGAGTGAGATAGCTAAATGTAACGACGATAGCCGTTGTTATAATTTTAGCAATGGTTGGATAGATATGTAATTGTTCGACAAATAGTTTAAGAAAAATATAGTTGAGCAGGATGCAGATTACGACCAGCAAAAAATACCTGAACAATTGTACCCTGCCGTGCAAGGTGGATTCAGTAAACACAATATTTCTCATCAAAAAAAAGCCAACCGGAAAGCTGACAAGAAAGGACATGATAAATGCTGCAATATGTGGTTTGAATGCAAATATCCCCACATGGAGTACCTCCTTATGCAGGATATAGTTATAACTAATAAAAAAAATGAAAATATCAAGCACGGTATTCACGCCTCCACACGCTGCATACCGGAATGTTTGTTGAGGCATAAACCTGCTGAAGGGCGGGTAAAAAACATCCACTAATGATATGATCCAGCTTTTAACCATTGTTTCCTGAGAAAGGCGCGCAAAAATACTAAAATACCCTGTCACGAATCGTTAAAAATCATCAAAAAAGCTTAGAAATGCAAGTAATGCAGCGAATTCTTTCGCTGGCAATCAAGCCCTTGCTCAAAATGCCCGTCATCCCGCTTTGTTAAGTACTTTTGCACCCAATTCATACAAAATGGATATTGCCACCAGGGTCAGGGAAGCAAGCAGGGAAATTATAGAGAGGATTTACCAGGTAAATCTTAGCACAGACGCAGTCCAGGTGAACGAAACAAAGCCTGAATTTGAAGGCGATTATACTGTGGTGTTGTTTCCGTTTGTGAAAATGCTTAAGAAGTCTCCGGAAGAGCTTGGCAAAGAGATGGGCAACGAACTGCTCAGTCACTATCCATCCCTTTTTTCTGAGTTCAATGTCATAAAGGGATTTCTAAACCTGACTATTTCAGATCCATTTTGGGTTGAATTCCTAAGAGACCAGCATTCCAACTATGCTTATGGAGTCAGGCCCGGCAATGGACGAAAGGTGATGGTGGAATACTCTTCTCCTAATACCAATAAACCTCTGCATTTAGGGCACCTTCGAAATAATTTTCTGGGCTGGACTGTGGCATCAATCTATAAAATAAACGGGTTCGAAGCTGTGAAAACATGCATTGCCAATGACAGGGGCATTCATATTTGCAAAAGCATGATTGCTTGGCAACTTTATGCCAATGGAGCGACCCCTGAATCTACGGGGATTAAAGGCGATCATCTGGTGGGTGATTATTATGTTTTATTTGGTGAAGAATGCAAGAAGCAGGTGGCTGTTCTCAAAGCCAGTGGAATGTCTGAGGAAGCAGCCGAAAAAGAGGCCCCGCTGATGAAAGCCGCCCAGCAAATGCTTGTTGATTGGGAGGCGGGTAAACCGGATGTCATTGAGCTCTGGAAAAAAATGAATGGTTGGGTTTACAAAGGCTTTGAAGAAACTTACCGGCGCATCGGCAGTGATTTTGACAAGATATATTATGAAAGTGAAACTTATTTGTTAGGAAAAGATTTAGTCGAATATGGACTAAAGAAAAATGTCTTTTTTAAGAAAGAGGACGGAAGCGTTTGGATTGACCTCACAGCGGATGGACTCGATGAGAAAATTGTGCAGCGCAAAGATGGTACGGCCGTTTATATCACTCAGGATATCGGTTTAGTGGCAAAGCGATTCGAGGATTTTCATTGTGAACTGAGCGTGTACACTGTGGCTGATGAACAAAACTATCATTTCAAGGTGCTCAGATTGATTGCACAAAAATTAGAGCTGCCCTCGGCCGAAGGGCTTTATCATTTAAGCTATGGTTTGGTCGAATTGCCTACAGGCCGCATGAAAACCAGGGAAGGTACAGTCGTTGATGCAGATGACCTGATTGACGAGATGATTGCCATTGCCAGACAGCATACTGAAGCCCTTGGAAAAGTGCAGGATTTTTCGATACCAGAGCTGGATGAACTATACAATACCATAGGACTCGGGGCATTGAAGTTCTATCTGATTCGAGTGGATCCAAAAAAGAAAATGGTATTTAACCCGGAAGAATCCATCGACTTTCATGGATTCACAGGGCCTTTCATCCAATATACCCATGCAAGAATCAAATCTATTTTAAGGAAAGAATCTCCGCATTCAAATGATGTTTCAAATCAGATACAGTTTGCAGCGGTGCCATTATTGCCTCTGGAAAAAGCAGTGATCATTCAACTAGAGAAATATCCAGCGATGCTGAACCAGGCTTTGGCAGAATTGAATCCCTCGTTAATCGCCATTTATGTATTCGGGTTGGCGAAAATTTTCAATTCATTTTATACCGAGCATTCTGTAAGCAAGGCGGAGAGTCCGGAAAAAAAGGAATTGCGTTTGGGATTGTGTGCTTTGACAGCCATTGTAATAAAGTCGGCTATGGGCCTATTGGGAATCAAGGTTCCGGAAAGGATGTAAGTCTCCTGCGACTAATTATCAGCGCAGGACACCTGTTCATTACATTATTTTTTTCTCCTGCTTGTGGCTCGCAAGGGAAGGGTCCATCTCGATGGCTTTATCGCAAAGCAACCTGCCTTTATTATCGTCGCCTTTTTTCTGGTAAGACATGCCGATCATAAACAACGCTTTGGCATTTTGCTTGTCAAACTCCAGGATGCGGTCCCAATATTCAATGGCAGAATCATATTTTTTTACCCGGTAGTAGGTATTCGCAATGCTATAAAGAAGGTCCAGATCGGCTGGCTTCTTCTGCAGAACAATGAGCATGAGTTCAAGGCCTTTTTCCGGTTGTCCCGCTGCTACATACGAGTCGGAAAGGTTTTCATAAAAATCATTATCCTTTTTGTAACCCCTGAGCGCAGCAAGTTCATAATATTTTATGGCAGTCTTGTCATCGTATAACGTGGCATAAACAAGTGCACATTCATAGATCCACTGGACCTTGGTTGAATCAAGGGCGATGGCTTTTTGAAAATACGGAATTGCGGCCTTATAGTTATTCATATCGACGAATGACCTCGCCACCAGGTAAGGAATTTCTGCATTCAGGGAATCCTCTTTAGTGGCAGCCTGCAAAAACCTGAATGCCTGGGCATAGTCTTCCTGCTCATAATAGCTTTTCCCAATCAGGTAATTCCATTTTGTTCCGGCATGCAATTCCTGCGCTTTTTTTGCAAGTTCAATAGCCTGGGGCCATTGGCGCGTCCAGAAATTAAGCTGCGCAAGGTTGGTAATGGCCGTCGTATCGTCCTTTTTTGTTTCAAGCACTTTTAGAAAAGCCAGCTTTGCATTGTCATATTTGCGCATTTCAACTGCAACAAGTCCTAATTCTCTGTTTGCATCAGGATTGGGAGAATGGCGATCGATGGATTTTTGAAAGTCATTATAGGCGACCATGAAAAGTCGCTTATTTTTTTCTTCGAGTCCTTTCTGGAAAAAATAGTCTGAGCTATCGTGAACCTGTGCGTCCACTGAACCTATGAGAAGGAGAATACCGGATATTAGACCTAGGGCTTTCATGTAATCAGGATTTTAGGTTCTTGCAGATGACCTGGTTCCTAATTTGCAGGGCGGGGCCCCTCGATTTTGCAGTAAGGCCGGATCTATTTGAGAACCACAGCTCCTAACGGTGGTAGATGGATATTTATTTCATAGTTTTTCTCTTTTTTATCAACCAAATGGACCTCCGGGTGAGGATTCAATGAATCGCCTGTGCCCCAGTACTTCTTGTCATCGCTATTGAAGATCTCTTTCCAGTTCGATTTTCCAATCGCATAGACCTTCCAGTCCCGGCGTACCACAGGCGTCATATTCAGGATGATGAGCAGGTCATCTTTGGGGTCCTTGCCTTTTCGCCTGAATACAATTACTGATTCGGCCCGGTGATTCAGGTCAATCCATTCAAATCCATAAATATTAAACTGATTTTCATAAAGCGCCGGTTCATTTCTCAAAAGCAGGTTGAGGTCCCGGACACAATCTTTTAGTAAACGGTGCGAATCCCATTGCATGAGGTCCCATTGCAATTCGCTTTTATAATTCCATTCACTTGTTGCCCCAAATTCATCACCCATAAAAAGCAATTTTCCTCCGGGATGTGTGAACATGTATGAGTACATCAAACGCAGGTTCGCAAATTTTTGCCAGTCATCACCAGGCATTTTATAAAGCATGGGCGATTTGCCATGCACAATTTCATCATGACTCAGCGGAAGCATGAAATTCTCGTCAAAATAATACATCATGCTAAATGAAAATTTATCCTGATGGTGATGTCTGTGGATGGGATCAATCTTAAAATAATCAAGTGTATCATGCATCCAGCCCATCATCCATTTCATACCAAATCCCAGTCCACCTGCAAAGGTCGGCCTGCTAATGCCCGGCCAGTCGGTTGCTTCTTCAGCAATCGTTTGCATATCGGGAAAATCGCGGTAAATCGTTTCATTCAGGTCTTTGATAAATGCGATGGCTTCCAGGTTACCATCACCACCATGTTCATTGGGTTCCCATTGGCCATGCTTCCGGGAATAATTTAATTTCAGCATGGAACTAACTGCATCCACCCGGATGCCATCAATATGAAACATATCAAACCAGAACCTGGCACTGCTGATCAGGAAGGATTTTACTTCTCCCCTTTTGTAATTAAAAATATAGCTGTTCCAGTCAGGATGAAATCCTTTGCGCATATCCGCATACTCATAGGTGTTAGCGCCATCAAACATATAACAGGCCATGTGAATCGTAGGGAAAATGAGACGGCACCCAGTCAAGGATAACGCCGATACCTGCCTGATGAAATGCATCCACCATGGCCATGAATCCCTGCGGATCTCCGAAACGGGAAGTAGGTGCAAAATAACCCGTGCCCTGGTATCCCCAGCTTCCGTCAAAAGGATGTTCCATCACCGGCATAAATTCCACATGAGTAAATCCCATTTCCTTCACATAAGGAACCAACCTGTCCCTGATCTGGTCATACGTATTATATCTTTCTTCGTCATTTTTATCAGGTCGCATCCAGCTGGCCAGATGAACTTCGTATACACTCCAGGGTGCTTCCAGGCTGTTGTGCTTCTTCCTCGTTTTCATCCATTCCTCATCATTCCAATGAAAACCAAGATCCCAGGTGATCGAGGCAGTAAGTGGTCTTTTCTCCCAGAAATTAGCATAAGGATCGCCCTTGTCTAATTGTATACCCCTAAATCCATTGATATGGTATTTATACACTTCCCCTTTGCCGAGGCCGGGAATAAAACCTTCCCAGATCCCCGAATTCTCCATTCGCACATAGAGCGGATGTGAATCCTTATTCCAATCATTGAAATTTCCAATGACAGAGACATAGGTTGCATTAGGCGCCCAAACTGCAAAATAATATCCCTTCTTGCCCAACACTTCTCTTTCATGGGAACCGAAAATTTCATTCAGGCGATAGTGTGTTCCTTCCTGGAAATTCCTGATATCATCTGCAGAGAACAGGGAATAATTCCAGACTGGCTTTTTGGAGTCGACAAAATGGATATCTTCATATTTCTTTGACTCCTTTGATTTCACCGTTTGCATTTCTTTTTTTTTGGAAGGCTTATCCTTTGCACTTTTTTCGGGCTTAACTACTTTAGTCTTTCTTGTGGATTTTTTCTTTTCTTCGCTCATAGTATATTCTTAAACTCCCGAAGGGATTCCCTTTAACGTAAAATTAAGAGTTCGCAGGCGCATATCCGATCTTTTTTGGTTGATATTTGAAAGGCTTTCCCAAGAACCACCCCCTGCTCAGTATTTCCGACCCCGATGACCCAAATCACCACCAATGCAGAAACTAATTGCAACTTTTTGCGCAACATGCTTACTCATTGCGTATTCCTATGCCCAATCTTCTATTTCAGGAAAGGTCACAGATACAGCTGAGAAAAAATCTCTTCCCAACAGTTCAGTGATGCTATTGCAAAAATCAGATTCGATCATGGTGAGCTTTGCTCGCACTGACAGGAATGGCCAATTCAAGCTGAAACCTATGAAGCCTGGAAATTACCTGCTGGTCATCTCCTACCCAAAATATGCAGATTACATTGATGAATTGTCTATAAAGGATTCTGCCGACCTGGACCTGCATACCATCAATATGATCCTGAAAAGTCAATTGCTGCAGACAGTGGTGGTCAATGCCAATGCAGGCGCCATCCGAATTAAAGGCGATACGACGGAGTTCAAAGCAGATAGTTTTAAAGTGCAGGAGGGTGCCAATGTTGAAGAATTGCTGAAGAAACTGCCCGGCATCCAGGTAGACAGGAATGGCAAGATCACTGCGCAGGGTCAAACGGTACAAAAGGTATTAGTAGACGGTGAAGAGTTTTTTGGAGACGACCCCACCCTGGTTACACAAAACCTTCGTGCGGATATGGTGGACAAGGTCCAGGTATATGACAAGAAAAGTGATCAAGCCAATTTTACAGGGATAGATGACGGCGAAAGAACGAAGACCATCAATCTTAAATTAAAAGACGACAAGAAAAATGGTTATTTCGGAAAGCTCGATGCGGGGATAGGTACAGATGGCTTTTATAACTATCAGGCCATGTTCAATTATTTTAAGAAGAAAAAGAAATTCGCTGCTTATGGCATTGCATCTAACACGGGAAAAACGGGTTTGAACTGGCAGGAGAACAGCAGCTATGGACAAAGCATGGCGAGCAGTGTGGAATACGACGAGAATCAGGGCTATTTTACCTGGACCGGAAATGATGACAATGATGGACTGGAAAACTGGAGTGGTCAATATGACGGCAAAGGCCTTCCCTCCGTACTTACTGCAGGTTTGCATTATAATGACAAATGGGACGATGACCGTCAATCGGTTAATGGAAATTATAAGATCCTGCAACTAAATGTGACTGGGAATAGCCAGACCAATAGCCAAAATATCCTGCCGGATACGACTTATTATAATAATTCCAATGAAACTTTCAATAACCAGATTCTCAGAAACCGGCTGAACGGGATTTATGAAATCCAATTTGATTCTACTTCATCCATCAAGATGACGGCTGATGCGGGATCCGATCATAAAATAACGAATAGTCATTATTATACGGAGGCGTTGGCCATAGACAGCGCGCTGATCAATCAAAGCAATCGCACAGTATCTACAGATGGAATGATTAATACATTAAACAGCAATATCATCTGGCGGAAAAAAATGGCAAAAAAAGGCAGAACGATTTCAATCAATGTGCGGGAAGCCTATAAGGATAACCAAACAACCGGATACCTGTTCGCGGAAAACGATTTTTACTATGGTGGCTTTTCACCGAAACAGGTCGTGGATCAATACAAAACTTTTGACAACAAGAACCTACTCGTGGATTCGAGGATAACTTATTCTGAGCCCCTGTCAACAGTATCTTCGCTCGTGGCCAATTATGGTATTTCAATAGACAATAGCAATTCCAATCGCAATTCGTATAGCAAATCGCCGGACGGAAAATATACTAATAAGGACAGCATTTTCAGCAACGACTATCTGTTCAATGTATTTACACAACGTACTGGCCTGAATTATAATTTATTCAAGAAAAAATTCAGATTTAATGTAGGAACTGATATCGGCTTTACCAATTTTAAGCAGGACAATGTCGTCAGCGATAGCGTTACGCGAAGGAATTTTGTTAACTGGTATCCCAGCATGAGCATGTCTTACAATTTCACGCAGCAATCCAGGATCAATTTCAGGTACCATGGTACGACAGTCCAGCCCACCATCCAACAAATCCAACCTATTGCGAACAACGAGGATCCGCTCAATATAGCCATCGGGAATCCAAACCTGAAGCCTCAGTTCACAAACAATTTTTCTGTTTTCTTCAATGATTTCAAAGTTTTGTCAGAGAGATATATTTATGGCAGCATCGATTATAATTTTACCGAAGATGCCATTACCAGCCGGGATTTTATTGATTCAGTAGGTAGAAGAGTTTATCAGTCTATTAATGTTAATGGAAATTATTCCTTCAATTTTTGGTTTGGTTATGGGCTCAAGTGGAAGAAGATTGGGCTGGACATCAATATCAATCCAAGTGTCAATACAACCCGATTTGAAAATATTGTCAATGACGTGCACAATGTTACCAATAGCGGAAACTATACACTGGGCCTCTACCTGGGTAAATCCAAAGAAAAGAAATATAGCTCAGGATTGTCCGGATCAGTTACCTATACGCAGAGCACTTCATCTTTGCAAACCAATATCAAGACCAACTATTTCATGTATAATATCCGGCCGTATGTAGACTTATACCTTCCGCTCAAGTTCGAGCTCCATTCCGATTGTGATTTCAATATCCGCCAAAAGACAACGGTTTTTGATACCAATACGAATGTGGCGCTTTGGAATGCCTGGGTGGGGAAAAAATTCCTGAAAAATGATGCGCTCCTGATCAAAGCGACGGTGAACGATATATTAAATATGAATATCGGTTTTAACAGAACGGTGACGAGCAATTATGTTTCCCAAAATACTTATAGTACAATACAAAGATATTTTATGCTTTCTGTGGTTTGGAATTTCACCAAAGCGGGAACACCTATGCCAAAGACAGACTAGTGTTTATATAAAGCCAAGATTTATGAATCTATACAACAGGTTGCTTATTTCAATTTGTATAGCAAGCGCATTGTCAAGCAAAGCGCAGAATGCAGTATTTGTCAGTGAAGGGAAGATTGAATATGAGAAGAAGCTCAACCTCTATGAACAAATGAAAGAATGGGACGAGGGGGATTGGACGGATGTCATGAAGAAGGCTGTGCCAAAATTCAAAACAAATTATTATGACCTGAGTTTTTCAGGAAATAAAACTTTTTATCGCCCGGGAAAGGACAATCCGGAAAACGACAAGATTCCGGGATGGATGTCAGAGCAGCCCGGTGAATCCAATATTATTTTCACCAACCTGGATTCATCCAAAAGCATCAGTCAGAAGAAAGTGTATGATATGTCATTCCTGTTAGCAGATAGCACGCGAATCATTAAATGGAAAATCACAGACGAAACAAGAACCATCGCCGGTTTTAATTGCAGGCGCGCCAATGCCATGATCATGGACTCTGTTTATGTTGTCGCATTTTATACTGATGAAATAATTACACGCGGTGGTCCTGAATCATTTACCGGCTTACCCGGAATGATCCTCGGTCTGGCACTTCCTCATCAGCATGTGACGTGGTTTGCAACCCATGTGGAATTGGCGGAAATAAATCCGAATTTGCTGGTTCCACCGAACAAGGGAAAAAAAGTTACAAATGCTAGTTTAAAGGAAACCCTGAATGACAGGATGAAAGAATGGGGTAAGCAGGGACGCCGGATAATTTTATATGCGATGCTATGAATCGTCGATGCCAATCAATTTTTTAGTTCCAATACCAGCAAGTATTTGCCACCCATGGATAGGGTCGGCTCCAAACTGAATTCGTTGCCGGTGGCAATATCTTTTGCACGCTGGAAATTTTTAATTCTTTCAGAAAATCTTGACAAGTTAATGGTGGCCGGATGATCATTGGTATTCATGATGCACATGACCGTTTGCGCATCGTCATAACGGAAATAAACATAGACTCCGTTTTCAGGCACATAATGCATCAATTTCCCGGATTTCAGCGCCGATGAATGCAGCCTGAAATTGGCCATGGTCTTTGTCAATTGCTGGACAGACAATTCATCTGCAGTCATTCCCGATCCAGAGAATGCATTTTTCTGATCACCAGGCCATCCGCCGGGAAAATCAAGTCTTACCCATCCATCCGGATTTTTGATTCCCCGCATAATCACTTCCGTGCCATAATAGAGTTGTGGTATTCCTCTTTCCGTCAGCAACCAGCAAATGCCCATTTTCTGTTTAGCTGCATCCTCGCCCACCTCCGAAAAAAATCTCGTCATGTCGTGATTGTCCAGGAAGATCACATTGTTCATGGGATCTTTGTACATAAAATCATTGCTCAGGGTCTGATACAATTTGTTGACACCATCGGCGGGTTGCTTCACTGCGGGCTGTATTCCATCGAACAGGCATTGGAAATCTGTTACACCAATGAGATTGCTTTTAAAAGGCGCATTAAAATTGTTTCTGGTGAAATAGGCTTCGTTGGCTGTACCAGTAACCCAGGCTTCACCAAACATGGTAATATCTGGATATTCATCGATCAGGGCCTGGTTGCAACGATTCATGAACTCCAGGTTCAGGTAGATATAGGTATCGATCCGCCAGCCATCAATCCCAAATTCTTCCACACACCAGATCGCATGCTGTATCAGAAAATTGGCCACGTAAGGATTGTCCTGGTTCAGGTCTGGCATTTCATTGGTGAACCAGCCGTCAAGCATTTTCTTTTTGTCAACTGCTGCCCCATAGGGATCAAAAAGTGTTTGGTCCTTATAATTGGGTTGGGTGAAAGCGGGCCATTGATGAAGCCAGTCTTTCATTGGCGGATCCTGTACCGTAAAATGATAAAGCCCAACGTGATTGTACACGGCATCTTGTATGATCTTCATACCTCGTCCATGCAGGGAATCCACCAGCTTTTTATACATAACGGCGCCGCCCAGGCGAGGTTCAATGGAATAGTGATCAGTAAATGCATAGCCATGTTCAGTCCGGTTGGGCATGTCATTGAGAAGTACCGGCGTCATCCAAATGGTAGTTACACCGAGCTGTTGCAAATAATCAAGATGATTGATGATGCCCTGGAAATCACCTCCGTGCCGGTCAAAGATTTCATTCCGGTTGAGGGACTGGTCCTTCAATCCACCGATCCTGTCATTCGTGGGGTCCCCATTGCTGAAGCGGTCGGGCATCAGCAGGTATACAAAATCCTGCGATCTAACGCCCTGCGCATAAGCTTTGCCTTTATCCTTGCGCCTGGCCTTTAATTCCCAGGGAATGGATGAAAGGGGCGGAAAGCCAAGGGGTTTGATTTGAACGGTCCCAGGCTTTGCAGTGGCGGCTATACGAATGTCCAGGAAAACGTAATTTTTACTCTCCACTTTGTTTATTTTAATCAGCGAGACCCCCGGATAGCTGATATCAAATGCGGAAGCATTTCCTATGCCATTTCCATGGACCATGAGCTGAACATTTGGATTCTTCATGTTCACCCACCAATTCGAAGGATAGATATTTACTGATGGTTGCGCAGATCCGGAGATCCAGGAGCAAAATATAATCCAGATAAAGAAATGGCTCTTTTTCATTGCTAGATCAGATTGGTCTTTCGCCTTCTATTTCAATCAAAGCAATCTTGGATTCATCCACCAGTTCGTTCTTATTTTCCGATACCAGGAGAATACAAATAATGGCTGCAAGAATCATCAGGCCTCCACCGAGCTGGACAGCCAGCATTCTGTTATTGTTCAGGAGATTTTCCATGATCCATCCAAAGAAAAGTGAAGCGATAATCTCAGGCAGGACGATAAAGAAATTAAAGATGCCCATATACACTCCAATTTTGTCTTCCGGCAGCGAACCGGCAAGCATGGCGTACGGCATGGATAAAATACTCGACCAGGCGATCCCCACACCCGTCATACAGAAATACAATTCAAATGGCTGTTCCACAAATCCTACAGCAATCAATCCGGCAGCGCCACAGCAAAGACAAATGGAATGCGTTAATTTTCTCCCGAATTTTCTGGCTATCGAGGGGATGATCAGGGCAAAGAGAAAAGATACTACACTATAATAGGAAAGGGTCAGTCCTCCAAATTCCACACCCTTGATATAGAGTGGATCACTTGTTCCCGAGGCATGGAAAACATTTCTTGCCACGGCTGTATTATAATAGAACCACATGAGAAAGAGCCCGGGCCAGGTAAAAAATTGTACGAGTGCCAGCTGCTTCATCTTAGCCGGCATATGAAAAATGGCATGATTGATTTCCCGGATACCCGCACCAAATCCCTTATTGCTTTCCTTTACTTTTTCCTTGAATCCAAGATCAGCAGGAGGATATTCCCTGGTAGTGAGGATGGTATACATCACTGCAGTCATGAAAATAGCTCCTCCCGTATAGAATGAGTATTTTACAGAATGAGGAATAGATCCATTCGTAGATTCATGAGACACTTGAAAAACATGCGACATCAACCATGGCAAAAGTGAAGCAATGCTTCCGCCCACGCCAATCAGGAAACTCTGCATGGCAAATCCTTTCGTTCTCTGGCTGTCGGGAAGTTTATCAGCTACAAATGCCCTGAAAGGTTCCATGGCAATATTTCCAGAAGTATCGAGTAACCATAGCAACCCTGCGGCCATCCACAATGAGCCACTATTTGGCATGAGGAAAAGGCAGACTGTACTAAGCAGTGCACCTACAAAAAAATAGGGCCTTCTTCTACCCCACCATGGGTGCCAGGTACGGTCACTCATATAGCCGATAATGGGTTGCACAATCAAACCTGTCAGTGGTGCAGCAAGGAACAAAATGGGGATCTGGTCAGGAGATGCTTTAAGGTATTCATAAATTGGACCCATATTGGCTCTTTGGAGATCCCAGCCAAACTGGATCCCGAAAAAGCCAAAACTCATGTTGAATACGTTGAGAAAAGACAATATGGGCTTGGGAGAAGAAGCTGTGATTGTGGAAGCAGACAAAGCGTTTCCTGAGGCCATATGCAATATGCTCCTTACCCCAAAGGATGAATTTATGGTGAGATAAAAAAGGGAAACCTTTGGGGTGATTTTAAACGCTTCCCATAAAAACTCAGATCACAAAGCCACTGGGCAAAACAGCTCCTTTCTTAACGACGACAATACCATCTTTCACTGTATACAGAGAATGATCAGTATTTTCTAAATGATGTCCTCCATTGATGCGGACATCATCTCCGATCCGGCAATTCTTGTCTACAATCGCATTGCGGATATAGCAACGGTTACCAATACCCACTGTGGGCAGGCCATGTGCCCGGGCATGTTCAATTTCTTCAATGGTTTCGTAGAAATCAATTCCCATCAGGTAACTGCTCACGATGGTCGTGCCATTTCCAATGCGGGTTCGGATTCCTATGACGCTGTTCTCCACGCGCGATGCATTAATGATGCAACCTTCTGCAATGATCGTTCTTTCAAGCGTCGTGCCGCTGATCTTTGCCGGGGGCAGCATTCTTGCGCGCGTATATATGGCATTGTTATTATCAAACAAATTGAATTCGGGAACATCATTGGTCAGTCCCAGGTTGGCTTCAAAGAATGAATAGATATTTCCGATATCGGTCCAGTACCCGTCATACTGGTAGCTGATGACCTTATATTTGCTGATGGATTGAGGAATGATCTCTTTCCCGAAATCGGTCGCTTCCACATATTCGTTTTGCAGCAGATCTGTGAGCAATTGCCGGTTAAAAATATAAATGCCCATGGATGCCAGGTATTTTCTTCCCATTCGTTGCATTTCGGGACCAGTGTCGCTTACCCAATCGCCCAACACTTCTTTTTTGGGTTTTTCAATAAAAGATTTGATAAACCCATCCTTGTCATTTTTCATGATCCCGAATTCGGGTGCTTCCCTGTCAGCGACAGGAATGGTAGCGATAGAGATGTCGGCCTTCTTCGCGATATGGGAATTGAGCATCTCCATAAAATCCATCTGGTAAAGCTGGTCACCTGAAAGGATGAGTACGTATTCGCTTTCGAATGGTCCGAGGTGTCGAAGACATTGACGCACGGCATCGGCGGTTCCCTGGTACCAGGTGGGATTATCAGGGGTTTGTTCAGCTGCCAGAATATCGACAAATGCCGAACTGAATGCGCTGAAATGGTAGGTATTCTTAATGTGCCGGTTCAGTGATGCTGAATTGAACTGTGTCAAAACAAACATGCGATTGATCCCGGAATTCAGGCAATTCGAAATCGGGATATCCACCAGCCGGTATTTACCTGCAATTGGAACAGCAGGTTTTGAACGACTCGATGTGAGGGGGTACAGCCTGGTGCCGGCACCACCTCCAAGTATCACGGCTAAAACTTTTTTTGACATGACAATCGATTTTGTTTTTAACTGATTTTATTTTCAGGAAAGGACTACTTGCATACGGCGAGTGGGGTACTATTTTTATATCGCCGGATCAGGGTTGATAAATATTGCTACCGACTAAAGACTCATATAAAGACTGATATTGATTCACGCTGGTTTGCCAGCTAAAATCGATCTGCATCATCCGTGCACGAATTTCATCCATTTTCTCTTTATCCTGGAACAATTCCACTGCGCGCCAGACTGCATGTGTGATGTCGCCCACAATCGTATGATTAAATCTTATGCCATAGCCTTCAAAATCGCCGAAATCTACGACAGTATCCCGAAGGCCGCCTGTATTTCGAACAATCGGAACCGTTCCATAGCGCATGGCATACATCTGGTTCAATCCGCAGGGTTCAACACGGGAAGGCATCAAAAGAAAATCCAGGCCGGCGTACATGAGATGACTTAACCCCTCATTGTATCCTATATAGATGCTATAATCTCCCCTGCTCAGCGGTTGCAAATGTTCCAGCTGCGATTCCACTTCCGGAAATCCACTCCCTAAAATCAGAAAATTCATTTTCCTTCCAATATAATAGAATGAATCGCCTATTGCCTGTGGAAGCAGGTCTGCACCCTTTTCGCCCACCAGGCGACCGATAAATCCAATCAATGGTTTTTCAGGATCCAGGTCAAAGCGCTCACAAAGCAATTGCTTGTTCTTCCTTTTTCCCTCATTCACTTTTCTGAGATTGTAGTGGTTTTCAATGTAGGAATCAGTCCTGGGGTCCCACACATCCGTATCAATTCCGTTTAATATGCCAAAGCATTTCCCTTTTTCATATTCAAACAGAGCTTCGAGTCCGTTCGCCGAATGCCTCAATTCATCGAGATAACTCCAGCTCACAGTAGTCACTTTCCAGGCGCACCTGATGGCACAAGCCAGTGAATTTATTGAATCCTTCCATTCAAGCATTCCTCTTTTCCAGCTATCCCAGGCGGGAATATAGTAGCTCTTATCCCATCCCATCCATCCCTGGTATTGCGCATTGTGGATCGTCAACACACTCGGAATATTTGCCAGCTTCTGATAGCGATAGCAATGTTGCATCATAAATGGAATCAATCCTGCCTGATGGTCATGAACATGCACGAGATCAGGCATATGGTTCCAGTCAGAAATCCAATCTACTACCGAAACCTGAAATGCAGTAAATCTTTCAATGTCGTCATCATACCCATACACTTTTTCACGGTCGAGAAGGCCATTGATATCGACCAGGTATAGGTCAAACCCAAGTTCATTCATTCTTTCCTTAATGACCGTATAATTAAACCACCAGTTGCCAAGATTGGTATACCCTTTATGCACCACATCCCATTCATGTGTCATCAGAAATTTTGTCTTGTACATGGGCATCACCACCTTCGCAATGTGGCCGGCAAGTACCTGGTATTTGGGCAATGCGCCTACCACATCGCCCAATCCACCCGCTTTGGCTACCGGATAACATTCTGCAGAAACGTGTATTATTTCCATGAAATCAACTGGTATTAATGATCAATGAACCGATGCCTGGCATAATTATTAGCCGCAAGTGAAATCAGTTTTCAGGGAGGAATGGAAGACATTCACCCAAACAGTTCTTCAAAGAGGGACAAGGCTAGCTAATTGATATCCAATTTATGAAGGTTTTTGATTAATTCGCAACAGCGAATGAAATAATTTTTGACATCATAAAATCTTGCTATTTTCATCAATTCAAATCTAAACCAACGATTGCACATGACCCAGACCAAACAACCCACCAATACCGGTGCCCTGGCAACCTTAGTTATTGTTTTTTTCTTTTGGGGATTTATCGCAGCATCTAATAGCATATTCATACCATTTTGCAGAACTCATTTTAATCTGAATCAATTTCAATCCCAATTGATTGGTTCAGCATTCTACGGCGCTTATTTTATCGGGTCCCTGACGCTTTATCTGGTGTCAAGTTTACTCGGTTATGACATATTAAACAAGATTGGATATAAGAAAGGAATTGTTTATGGGCTATGGATTTCCGTTGCTGGCGCCTTGTTGATCATTCCGTCTGCCAATGCAAATTCATTCCCTGCAATTCTTGCCTCTTTTTTTGTGGTTGCCTTGGGCTTCTCTTTGCAGCAGACGGCGGCCCAGCCCTTTGCCATTGCTTTGGGAGATCCGGCCACTGGATCTCATAGGCTAAACCTGGCTGGCGGAGTAAATTCTTTGGGAACTTCCCTTGGGCCCATCATCGTCAGTTTTTTCCTGTTCGGTACGCCAAGCAGTAGCAATGTCACCGTCACTGTGACCAACGTCAATAACCTATACATGATCGTTGCCGCGGTTTTTGCGGCCGTTGCGTTATTCTTTGCATTTTCAAAATTGCCCGAAGGCAAGGATGATGCAAAATTTGAAGGATCAAGCAAGGCCTCAGGGTCGTTGATGGCAATGACAATTTTGATTATTGCGATTATCGTCATTGGCCAACTGTCGGAAATCGGAAAACTGCCACTGCTGGTTATTACGCTGTTCATCGTTTTTGGGATTCTTTTTTATTCTTACAATAGCGCTTCCAAAAACAGCACGGGATGGGGTGCCATGAAGTACCAACAGCTCATTCTCGGGATGTTGGGAATTTTTCTTTATGTAGGCGTTGAAGTCACCATTGACAATAATTTCGGTGCTTTGCTGAAAACGCCAGGTTATATTACGGATGCGGGTTTGCTCGATAGTCAGATCTCAAAATACATCACGCTTTATTGGGGCAGCCTCATGATCGGCAGATGGACGGGAGCCATTGGAGTATTTGAATTAACGGAAAACAATAAGCGCATTGCAACCATCATGGTGCCCTTGATCGCTTTTGCGCTCGTGCTCTTCTTTAACCATTTATATGGCAATGATATTTCTGATTTATATGCTTATGTAGGAGTCGTTGCTGTTGCCATAGCAGCTTTTTTCTTCGGCCAGCAAAAACCGGTGAAGACATTGTTGACATTGGCCTTGCTTGGATCTTTTGCCATGCTTGTTGGTGTTGCAACCAAAGGAATTGTTTCGGTATATGCATTTATGGCCGGAGGCCTCTGCTGCTCCATCATGTGGCCTTGTATTTTCTCGCTCGGCGTTGCCGGACTTGGCAAACATACCAGCCAGGGTTCCGCATTCCTGATCATGATGATCCTCGGAGGCGCCGTGATTCCTCCATTCCAGGGTTCGATCGGTGACAAGACGGGAAATATGCATATTTCATACCTGGTCGCAGCAGCCTGTTTTGCTGCACTGGCATTTCTCGCCATTCGATTCAAGGCCGTACTTAAGGCCCAGGGATTGCATTTTGATGACCAGATCGGAGGCGGACATTAAGTGAGAATCACATCAAATTGATCAGCAGGCGCAGGTTAAGTTAATTCCTATATGATTCCCTTTTAGTGGCCTGAGCCAGGAGCGGATTCTCATCTTCATTCATTGTATTTTTGAATAACAAACCAAGTGCATCATGTCAAAAGCAGCAGCACCACCACCAGCCAATCTTGATCCTCTTGCCGTAGGTATTGATATTGGAGGTACGGGCACTAAATTCGGTATCGTGGACAGGAATGGAAATGTGTTGTTTTCGAGCGAAATGTCTACTAAAAAACATAAGCAGGTAGAGACATTTATCGATGAGCTATATGATCACCTGAAAATATTGATTGAAAAAGCAGGAGGAACTGGAAGGATCAGAGGAATCGGCGTTGGAGCCCCTAATGGAAATTTCTATACCGGAACGGTGGAGTATGCCCCCAATTTGCCCTGGAAGGGAATTATCCCCCTGGCTAAACTTATTCAGGACAAGTTTCAATTGCCCGCCGTACTAACCAATGACGCAAATGCAGCAGCGCTTGGAGAAATGATGTATGGTGCTGCCAAAGGGATGAAAGATTTTATCATGATCACGCTTGGTACGGGTGTTGGAAGCGGCATCGTAGCCAATGGCAGCCTTATTCTTGGGCATGATGGATTCGCTGGAGAGCTTGGGCATACCATTATCATTCCTGACGGACGTTTCCATCCGGGTACTGGAAAGAATGGTTCCCTTGAGAGCTATGCCTCAGCCACAGGATTAGCTTTAACCGCAAATGAAATGCTACATAAGAGCAAGGCTAAGAGTATATTACGAAGTATACCTAAAGAAGAAATAGATTCTAAGAAAGTGTATGAAGCAGCAACCAAAGGTGATAAACTGGCAATAGAAATATTTGAGTTTACAGGAAAGGTGCTGGGCATGGCCCTGGCCAATTTTGTTATGTTTTCCAGTCCCGAAGCCATCATTCTTTTTGGAGGCCTCACCAAAGCTGGAGAACTGATCCTTAAGCCCACGAGGGAGCATATGGAAGCAAATCTGATCCAGGTATTCCAGAATAAAGTAAAGATCCTGATCAGCCATTTGAAGGAATCTGACGCTGCGATCCTTGGCGCCAGTGCATTGGCCTGGGAGATCAAGACCTGATCATCCTGACTTTTGTTGCTAATTTTTTTCTGCTTCCCGGATCATGAAGACAGCTGGCATAGGGCGTTGGCCCCCCCTGTCAGAAGGCTGGATGGTTTCTTTCCCATTGATCAACATGCAACTGCTGCCACCACCATCAAGGTTCAGCGCTTTCAGGCATCCCAGGTTTTTTAATATCGTTGCTGTCTGCAGCAGCGTGGCTCCTTCTGATTTTCCCGGGCTCCGGCCCTGTATAACGAGAATGATTAAGCGATTATCGGCAGTGTAACCCATGGCCGTGCGTGGCCCCCGCTCATTTTCAGATCCGAAATAGACCTGCTCTTCGCGACTGGTGATCCTGATCTTTCCATTATGGATGAGCATAGGTCCGCCGCCGATGGCAGTGCGCATTTCCCACCAGATCCAATTGATATCACCCAGATCATAGATGGTAGGCATATCCTCTTTGCCCTTTGCGACGACTGGTCCATTTTCGTAGGCATATGGCTTGGAATGCTGCGGATCTGCAAAGACCCATGCAATATCTGCCTTTCTGTTCCGAGTGATCCCAATGGCGCTGCGGGTTGGATAATAGAAGATACCTGAATCCTCGCCCATGCCTTTTAATTTCGAAACCGGGATGCTGATGATCCTTCCATTGCGAATTAACAGGCTTAGGCTTTGGCCATTCTGATAGGAAAAGAAAGGCCCGTTCACGACCAGGATCGGCGCTTTGGGCTGTTGCAAAAAATATTGGCTTGGTGTAAACCTGGAACCTTCTCCCGTTTGTACTGAGAAAAGGAGGGATTTATCCTTCAACCTGACGGATGCAAAATAGGCAATGAGCGGAGCACCTTCCAAAGAGTCGTTGACGGAATAAATCTGTACGGATGCAGGCAATTTTCCAAAAAGAGAATCCACTCGATGCCAATGGAGCTGGGCTACACATATGCTAGAGGAAAAGATGCTCCCGTAAATGGCGAGGGTCAGCTTTCTGGTCAATATATGGAGTTTTTCAAGCAGCTTTTTCTTCCTTCGATTTGATCCATTCCGCCCTTCCATAGCCAGGAATGACATGTCGGTCGCTATGATAGGAAGACCTGACCAGCGGACCACTTTCGACATAGTCAAAGCCAAGTTGATAGCCTATTTCTTTGAGTTCCAGGAATTCATCCGGATGAACAAATCTGACCAGGGGCAAATGTTTTTTAGTTGGCTGAAGATACTGCCCTATGGTGATCACATCTACTCCGCTGCTATGAAGATCCTTCATCGTTTGCACCACTTCTTCCTTTCTCTCTCCCAATCCCAGCATGATCCCGCTCTTTGTACGCATATTTCCTGTCTTGAGGATTTGCAGGGTTTCCATGCTTCGCCAGTACTTGGCCTGAATCCGCACTTGTTTTGTCAGTCGCTCTACGGTTTCGATATTGTGTGAGACGACTTCCGGCGATACTTCAATGATGCGCTGGATGTCTTCTTTTTCTGCCTTAAAATCAGGGATCAGGGTTTCCAGGGTAGTGTCAGGATTAAGCGCCTTGACCGCTCTGATCGTATGTTGCCAGATAATGCTGCCACCATCTTTTAATTCATCTCTGTCAACAGAAGTAATCACAGCATGCTTCACGCGCATGAGGTGAATGGCTTCGGCTACGCGTTGGGGTTCGTCCCAATCCACCGGCTCCGGACGGCCGGTAGCTACTGCGCAAAATCCACAACTTCTCGTGCAAATATTTCCCAGGATCATGAATGTAGCCGTTCCTTCTCCCCAACATTCTCCCATATTCGGACAATTGCCGCTTTCACAAATAGTGTGCAATTTATGCTGGTCGACCAGTCCCCTGACATGTTTATAGTTTTCGCCAATGGGAAGTTTTACGCGCAGCCAATCGGGTTTGCGGGGCTTACCGACTTCCCTGGTCTCGCTTGCCTTTAGAGCGTTTACAACGGGTAATTCCTGCATTTACAGTTTGATAATTTTAGGTTATAACTGGAATAAGGATGCACAAATAGAAAAGACCAATCGAATTTAGTCAACCGGAATAATAGTGCAAAAATACATCACTTTCGCTTGCCAAAAAGGATCATCAGATAGGCATTGAAGAAAAAGTTCTGCTGGGGGACGAGATATACCATGGGTATTTTGCTGAAATAATATTCACCCGTAAGGCCCACTTCAATGGCAGTAAGTGTGGTATTGAAGCGCCCGTAATCGAATCGAAGGGCAGTTTTGGCATTGAGTCCAGGTTTCACTGTAACATCATTCCATCCCGAAAAAAAGCCTGAAGATCCATATTCGATATAGCCACTGTCGATGATGGTTGGATAAGTACTTTTGAAATCTGCATTTGTCCTTGGGTTGTACACGTCAACATAATAACGTTTAAGGATAGCCAGCGAGAGTCCACCTGTGACTAAAGCAGTGACTGCCACACCATTCTTGTTACCCTTGCCTCCTATGAGATACTGATTGCCCGCAGCGACTTTGAATTCATAGAAATTGTTCAGCTTGCCAACCACGACGGAATTAAAATTATATCCATTGTACCCGGCTGCGGCCACTTTATGATCCTTCGGGCTTTTTTTCTCATTTAATTCGAATTGGATAAGAAATGTTCGGTTAACGGTTTTAAATTTTCCTTTTTCATAGGATATGCCGTATCCGTCAGTAGCCAGTTTAATTCCGAATGCGCTTTGCTTGTTGAAAATCAATTCCCCCTCCTCTTCCATCCGGAGCATATTATTTATCCTCTGTTTCTTGGCAGCTTTTTTGTCGGTGGGCTGATAAGTCAATGTATCCTGAGCGTGTAAATTCGAAAATATGATCCAGGCTAAAGTGAACAGAATAAGTTTCTTCACTGGGAACAATTTGATTATACTGGCGTAAATTTAATAAAAATTATACAATGACTTCCACTGTTATTTACGATGGTGAATTGCGTACGGTTGCTACCCATTTGTATTCAGGGATTCAGATTGAAACGGATGCACCACTGGATAATCAGGGCAAAGCAGAACGATTTTCACCTACCGACCTGGTCGCCACCTCTCTGGGATCATGCATGCTCACGACCATGGGCATTAAAGCAAGGGATATGCAGGTAGACCTTCGGGGGACGAGGATAGAAATCCAGAAGCATATGAAACCAGATCCAAGGCGGGTTGCAGGAATAGATTTAACATTTCATTTTCCATACTCACTGCAAGGATTAGATGAAAAGAGCAGGACCATCCTTGAAAGGGCGGCCCAAACCTGCCCGGTGATGTACAGTATTCATCCGGACATTGAAGTGAACCTTCAATTCCAATGGATTCCGGTAATCATTACAGACGGAGAATAGAGCATCAGGCCAATTTCTTCAGCAACTCATTTCCAATAGCACAGGCAAGACATTTTTTTTGGTCGCAGTATCTTGCTTTCAGCTCCAACAGACTTTGGGAATGGAACGCGTCAACCATGATGACCCCTGTGTTTTTCCATTGCGCGGTGATTGAATTTCTTTCATAAGGGATCGTCCTGAGCCATTCCAAGGCCCTGGCCTGAATGGGAAATTCGTGATGATTCCATCCATAACAAAATAACACCGGAACAATCGTGTTGATGAGTAAATTATCTGATCATTTGATCTCCGAGCGATTTGATCATGAATCCTGATTCTTCATCAAAGCGATAGTGTCGGTTCCAATATTCATTTGCATTCACATTTAGCAGGAGTTTCAGGTCTTCCAAATTGCGGGTTTCTCTGACTACAGAAAATAAATGGGAAGAACGATGTATTAGTGCGGCCAGCTGGGAAAGCCTGATCGTGGGGAAATTTCCGGGCCTCATCCTCAAGAAATGGATAGCTTGAAATATAGGTTCCAGCCTGTATTTATTTCTCAGGAAACGGAATTCTTTTTGGAGCAAATTGGGATAAGCATCTTTGAATTTCTTTTCAAGTAGCCCCGCCTGTCCAATAAGCAACGCCTCCAGCTGATGAACCTGAGCCTTGTGCCTGGCCAGCAGGGAAACTTTGAGCGATCTTGCAATGGCTGAGAAGGCCATCCCATTTACCCGAACTCCGAAATTGGCGGCTATCCTCCACCAGAAAACTTCTTCCCAATGAAAATTGTTTTCCTTAAGGGTCTGGTTGATCTCTCCTGATTTGCGAATCATTCTTTCCATAACCAGTCGCTCTCTCCAGGATGTCCAAACAAGTTCACTCACCTGGCAAATATTCTCCGCGCATGGAATAAATGCCTGACTTTGCATCCATTCCTCGCATTTATCCTGCAAAATCCTGGATATGCGTTGGTGCAAGACAAGGATTGGAATTTTTTCTTTCTTCGGATCCAGGTCATTTTCCATGACGACATGTAATATCACATTGTCATAGTTTCTGTCCTCATCGTGGACATGCTTGTACCAATCCGAGGTTTTGAGGTGCAATTCGATATGGCCAACCCATGTTGTCTGATCCATCCTGATTTTTGCATCCAAAAAATCAGGTCCTTGGTTTTGATTGGGGTAACCGGGAAAAATGACCTGGAGCTTTTCGCCCGTTTCCAGAAATAAATTGGTTTGATTGTAGTATCTGAATTGCCAGATATACTGGAGTAGTTTCTCGTTCATGGCTGAGGACTTGGACGACCCAAGTTACTCAAAGGCACAAAACAGTAACTGGTTAAATGACCCGACTAAGACGGGCGATTTAACCAGGGAATTAATTCCTTCATCAATCTACTGACCGGTAATCCCATCACATTGTAGAAGTCGCCTTCAATTTTTTTAATCCCTATGACGCCAATCCATTCCTGGATGGCATAAGCACCTGCCTTATCATAGGGCTTGTACTCATCCACATAGAATGCAATCTGGTGCTCACTTAATGCGTGGAACCAAACGAAAGTGCGGTCTTCAAAAGAAACTTCGCGCTCCCCTTTTTTTATAACTACTCCGGTAATGACTTCATGGCGACTACCAGATAAGGATTTCAGGATATGAACTGCATCTTCTCTGTCTACCGGTTTTCCAATAATCTGGTCATTCAAGACGACGATTGTATCCGCAGCAATGATGATCGAGTCTTTATCTACTTTCTGCTGGACGGCTATGGCCTTATTTCTCGCAATAAAAACAGGCACTTCATTGAATGGCATGTCTCGTGGAAAATCTTCATTCGCGTCGCTGACCAACACATCGAATTTCAACCTGGCCCATTCAAGTAATTGCTTACGTCTGGGGGATTGTGAAGCCAGTATTATGCGATCCATGAAGTATACAGTTTGAAGAATGTCATTGAAAATATTCCAGTGAGCATGATCATCTTGACAAGGGTACTGAGCTGGTGAAAATCATTGCTCGTTGTTGCTCTCCTTAATCCAAGGAACAAACGAATCAAGGGCGCTATAATAAAAAGCATTCCATACACGATACTCCACCACCAACGAAATTGCAACACATAAAATAGAAGAACCAATAGAGAAGCAATCAATACCACCAGCCATGTTCCTACAAATATTTTTGATGCGCTCATGCCCCAAACAATGGGCATGGTTTTGCATCCGTCGTGCGCATCTCCTTCCATATCTTCCAAATCCTTAATCACTTCGCGTATCAGCGAGAGGACAAAAGCAAAGGATGAATACAAAATGGCGAATTTATATACCCTTGCAAGCAGGGTATGGTAAACGGGGTCCACGAAACGATGAAACCTGAATTCGCAGGCGTACAAAACGAGAATAACCCAAGCCGTGAGCAGGGAGACAATGATGTTTCCGATAAGCAATCTTCTCTTGAAGGTGGTGCTGTAGAACCAAAGGAGAGTAACACAAACCAAATGCGAGACAAAAATAATTGGATTCCTCAGTTTCCAGCTGATATAGAACCCGATGATCATACCAAGACCTGACAATATCCAATGCCAGAGTATCGTCCACCTCCGCTTGATTACTTTGCCAACGACAATTTTGAGGGGCTTGTTTACCTGGTCGATATTCAGGTCAAAATAATCATTGATGATATAACCTGCGGCAGCAATTAGAACAGAAGAAAGACTCAGCAACCAGAAGAGGCCCGGGTATAGGATATTTACATATGGACTGGAATCCATTTCGAGGAAACATGGCAATAGAATGAAATAGTAAAAAAGGCTTTGTGTAAGCGTAATAAAAAAAAGATTGGGCCAACGGATCAAACGAAAAAATGCGCCTAACAGTTTCATGGTTCCGTACAACTTAGGAATTGCAAGATAGCAGATAGAATTGATAAAAAAGGGTAGAGAAAATGAATCAGGCCAATGTAATTACTGTGAAATGACTGACGTATCCAGCTCCCAATGACCATTCAGCTTGAGCACTTTTTCGATCACATCGCGGACGCAACCTTCTCCTCCTCTGCTGGCAGAAATGTACCTGGCGATATGTCTGATCTCCGGCACTGCATCAGCTGGCGCGCAGGCAAGCCCTGCACTTAGCATGGCCGCATGATCAGGAATATCGTCTCCCATAAAAAGTGTGTCCTTCCAATTCAAATTGTTTTCGGTCAGGTAAGTATCCAGGAAATACTTCTTGTTTTGAATGCCCATAAAAACGGCCTGGATTCCAAGCAAGTTTAATCTTGATTTGACAGCAGCAGACATAGCGCCCGAGATCACGACCACATGATAGCCTTTCTTGATTGCCAATTGAAGCGCATAGCCATCCTTAATATTCATCGTTCTGGCCTGCTCCCCATTTTCCAACAATAAGATCTTGCCGTTTGTCAAAACGCCGTCTACATCAAAGGCGAAGACAGTTATAGGATTAAATAGTTGAAGCACACTCATACGGTATAGTCAAGATAGGTAGTTCTCATCTTATGCATTTCATTTTTGATTATCCCGCCATTCATATACCCAGTTACTCTGTATCATTTCCAGGTGCCCTTCATTGCTTTCTTCCCGCTTGCCTACAAAATGGGGGATCTGTAAGACCCAATCCAGGAGATCCGTGAACCGGATGCGATAGATCTTCCCCTCGTCGAATTCATCTCCGAAGCGTTCGTATAATTTGATGGCGATGTCTTCGTAATCGCTCCATTTGATAGGGGGTTCGAAATGACTCATGGGAAATGCAAAATTTGTAAATATAAATTTAGAGTTGTTGAATAATTATCATGGAAAGTTTTATCTGTAACACTTGAACTGTTCACATTATTCCCCAAGAAACTGCGTTTGATCGGGCAGGGTGACCGCAATATATCCTTCACCAGGATGCAGAACACACTGGCAACCCAATCGCGAATTTAATCTGGGGCTGATAGCGCGGTCAACAAAGTCTTCTTCCTTGTCGGTCAATTCTTCCATGAACTCCTCGCCGGATTCAACATACAAATGACAGGTGCTGCAGGCGCAAACACCTCCACAATTATGATGAAGTACTATATCGTGATCCAAAACTATTTCTAGCAAGCTCTGTTCTGGCTTGATATTGGTCAGCTCCACTGGTTCTAATCCTTTCTGTTCAAAATTTAGCTTGATCGTATACATCCTGCTGTCCAGATTTAAAGGTTGCAAAAGTATCTTGAAAATGATAAATACCTGCGTTTTTTATCAAATACTAACCTTTTATAAGGAGGATTAGTTGAAAATAAGGGCCTAATTTCCCGAATTAGGAAATGCATCGGCTTTATTACCTCCAAAAGAAGCAATACTCAGAGTCAATTGCTGGTAAAGGGTTTCCAGCAGAGGATAGGATTTGAGCATGTCCAGATGCTTCTTGATCGTTTCTAAGTCATTCCTGATGGCCGGACCCGTTTGTAGCTGCCGGGGAGATGCTGCATCCACTCTCTCGGCTGTTTCCCGGATCAGAGGCGAGAGCATCCGGAAATCCAGATTCTCCCGCAAGCAGAAATCTTCCGTAAGCTCCAGCAAATGATTGGAAAAATTATTCACCATGACTGCTGCTAGATGAAGTTTGATGCGAACTTGGTCATTTGCCTTCTCAACCCTTGATGAAATGGATTGTGCAAAATCATGGAGCAGGGTAAGATTCTCAACAGTATTTGCATCAATCAGCAAGGGAATCGGTGGAATAGGGATCAGCTCCTTTCTGAGGCTTTGCAAAGGATACAGGACTCCATAGTTCCTGCTTACCTCACTCAATACATCTTTTGATACTGATCCAGCCGTATGGACGATGAATTTCTTATCCAGTTTAAGATGGTTTGAAAGGTCATACAAACGGTCGTCTGAAATGGCTACTATATAGAGATCCGCACGCTGATCAATTTCTTTCCAAATAGCCGTATACGATGAATTCAATTCCCTGGCAAGGCTCTGGGCATGGGAAGCCTCTTTGCTAAATACCTGGCCGACCTGGTGTCCGGAATGAATCAATTTTCTGCCCAGGACAGTCGCTACATTTCCCGATCCAATGAGCACTATCTTCATTCCGTATTTTTTGCAGTGGATCCGGAAAAGGCACCCTGCCTACAGGAGAAAAGCAGGGATGCAAAGCTTATATGCCAATTTTCGGCAATTCTTAGAGGCGGTATCCTGTTATTTTTTCTTCTGGGATTTGGGCGCCCAGATGGCCAGCATGCGCTTCCCTTCCATTTTAGGCATGCCTTCCAGCACACCGATATCGTTTAACCTTTCCGCAAATTTTAGAAGCAATAGCTCACCTCTTTCTTTGAACTGGATGGCACGTCCTTTAAACTGCACATAGGCTTTGACTTTGTCACCATCTTTCAGGAATTTCTCAGCATGTTTGGCTTTGAAATCAAAATCATGATCATCCGTATTGGGTGTAAATCGGATTTCCTTCACTTCAGAGGCCTTGCTTTTGGCCTTCATTTCCTTTTCCTTCTTCTTCTTTTCGTAAAGGAATTTATTATAGTCTATGATTTTGCAAACGGGAGGATCGGCATTGGGCGAGATTTCTACAAGATCAAGGGCCTGGTCCTGTGCCATCTTTAATGCATCTTGAATACTGTATACTCCTATTTCTACATTATCTCCAACCAGTCGGACCTGGGGTACTCTGATCATGTGGTTGGTTCGGTGTTCTTGTTGTTGTTCTTTTCTAAAACGTGGATTAAAATTCCCTCTTGGAGGTCTTGGTGGAAATGCCATTGATGTTTTTTAAGTTCAAGTCCGGCCCCTGCAGGACTTCTAAATATTGATTCGAAATGGCCCCGGGGCGGGCTTCACTCTCCTCTCCTCTCCTTTATCTCCTTTTTGATCTCAGTAACAAATTCTTCGATGGACCGGCTTCCCAGATCACCCTTTCCCTGCCTCCTGAGCGCCACCTTCTTATCATTGGCCTCTTTTTCGCCAATCACCAGCATATATGGCACTTTCGCTATTTCCGTATCTCTGATCTTCTTTCCTATCTTTTCGCTTCGGTCATCGATTTCAGCACGAATATCCGCATTTTTAAGATATTCTAAAATAGTTTGGGCGTAATCCATCAACTTGTCGGTAATGGGCAGGATCTTCACCTGCAGCGGTGCAAGCCATACGGGAAATTTGCCTGCATAATGTTCAAGCAGAAATCCAATGAATCTTTCATGCGTGCCCAGGGGAGCGCGATGGATAATCAAGGGTGTTTCAGGATGGTTTTCCTTGTTGGTAAATTCAAGTTTAAACCGAAGACCCTGTGCAAAATCAACCTGGTTGGTAGCCAGCGTAAATTCACGGCCGATCGTGCTCCATATCTGCACATCAATTTTTGGGCCATAGAATGCCCCTTCATCCGGAACTTCCACGAAAGGAGTGTCTGTTTCTTTTAGTACATTTCTTACCAAGTCCTCCGTTTCCAGCCAAAGTCGGGGCTCATTTATGTATTTCTGTCCCAGCTTCGCAGGATCATGCAGGCTTAAGCGCATCACGAATTTCTAGATTCCGAAAATTTGAAAAGTATTTCAGATACATTTCATTCACGGCCCTGAATTCCTGTGCGAATTGTTCTTTTGAACAATAGATATGGGCATCATTCATGTGCAGACAGCGTACCCGCATGAGTCCGAATAATTCACCACTTTGTTCATAACGGTAACAGGTACCATATTCCGCAAGCCGCAACGGAAGATCCTTATAGCTTTTGGGTTCGGCAGCAAATATTTTGTGATGATGCGGGCAGTTCATCGCCTTCAGGTAATATTTCTGTCCTTCCAGTTCCATTGGCGGATACATGCTGTCCTGGTAGTAAGGCAGGTGACCGCTGGTGATGTAGAGGCTTTCTTTTGCAATATGAGGCGTTACCACACGTTTATATCCTCCTTTCTCTTCTGTTTCCTTTGCCAGCTTTTCCAATTCTTCAATGATGATGGTCCCATTGGGCAACCACAAAGGCAGTCCTGGTCCCACATCTTCATCCATCGTGAAAATGCCCAATTCCTTCCCCAATTTCCGATGATCTCTTTTCTTGGCTTCTTCCAGCAATAGCAACCATTCATCCAATTCCTTCTGAGAAGGAAAACTGATTCCGTAAATACGGGTAAGCTGCTTATTTTTTTCATCGCCTTTCCAATAGGCTCCTGCGATATTGGTAAGTTTAACGGCTTTAATAATTCCGGTATTGGGGATATGTGGCCCGCGGCAGAGATCGGTAAAATTACCCTGGGTATAGAAAGTAATTTCTCCATCTTTTAATCCTTCCAGCAAATCCAGTTTATATTCGTCGCCTTTTTCTTTAAAATAGGCAACGGCTTCCGGTTTAGGAATTTCTTTCCTGATATAGATATTGTTTTTTCTGGCCAGTTCAGCCATCTTTACTTCGAGCTTGCGGAGATCTTCATCGGAAATATGCCGGCCACCAAGATCCATATCATAATAAAAACCATTTTCAACTGGTGGGCCAACCCAGAATTTGACACCCGGAAAGGTGGACTCTACTGCTTCCGCCATCAAATGAGCTGAAGAATGCCAGAAGGTAGATTTGCCTTCTGCATCATTCCAGGTCAATAATTTCAGGCTGGCATCTCTATTTATTCCACGGGTTGCATCCCAGATTTCTCCATTTACAGAAGCGGCAATTACCTTTTTCGCCAGCCCTTCACTGATCGATTTTGCAATTTCCAGTGAAGTAATTCCATCATTGTATTCTCTGACCGCACCATCCGGAAAACTGATCCTGACCATAAGGATTTGATAAAATTTTATTTGTGATATATTTTTTTTGGAGAATTGCCGGCCCGGTTCCATCATTCCATATTTAAATAAATCTCAGGCGCGATGCAAGTACCCCATCCAAAGGAGGTGCAAATTTAACAAACTATTGCCAGATAATTGTTTCAGCGGTAAATGGTCCCGGCAATTATTTATTAATTTGCCTGGATGAACGGGAGGATTATGCGTACCTGCTTTATTTTGTTTTCAGTTTTTACCGGGTTTTTTGCCACTGCCCAGGATGTTACGGGAATCTGGCGGGGACATTTCCGTTCCAGTGAAATTTATCAGCGATATACGAGTGAGGATGACCGCTATAAAATGGAAGTCCAGATCGCACAGCAGACCAAAGCCTTCAAAGCGGTCACTTATTCATACAAGACCACCATATTTTACGGCAAAGCCGATGCCACCGGGTCGGTTGATTTCCAGACAAAAAAAGTGTTACTCAAGGAGTTAAAAATCGTAGAATTAAAAATGGCGGCGGGAGATGCCTGCACCATGACCTGCTACATGCAATATACCAAATTGGGAGAAGATGAATTTCTCCAGGGGACCTATACCAGCATTAACACGAGGGATTCTTCCAATTGCGGAAGGGGTGTTATTTTTCTTCATAAAGTGGAGACTTCTGATTTTTACAAAGAACCTTTTGTAGAGAAAAGAGAAGAGGAAATTGCCGCCAAAAAGAATGAGCCAAAGGCGAGTCCGACAAATCCTCCTGTCGCAAAAAAGGCCGCGCCCAAGCCTGCATCAACTCCGGTCACGGCTGCAAAAAAGCCTGGTCCGGTCAAGAAGCCTTCAACAACAACTCCTTCTAACGGACAGATTGCGAAAACGGTTCCAAAGGCATCGACTTCAACAAAATCCAATGAAAAAGGCCTGACAAAGAAGAACCTTGACCAACACCAGATTGAAACGGTCAACAAGGATTCCATTAAGACCGTAGAGAAAAAAGTCATCTCTATTCCACTTCCAAGGGAACTTGCCGGGAGAACAAATGAATTGATAAAAACAATCACTGTAAGTACCCCCGATATTCAATTATATATCTATGATGATGGCGTGGTAGACAATGATACAGTTTCTGTTTATTTTGATAACAAACTGATCATCCACAATGCCAGGTTAACGACCGAGCCGCTGATCGCGAAAATTCACCTAGACGACACCAGTCCATCGCATGAGCTGATCATGGCGGCTGAAAACCTGGGAGAGATCCCCCCTAATACTTCTCTGATGGTTGTGAAAGCGGGAGATAAAAGGTATGAAGTGCGAATCGTTTCCACGGAACAAAAAAATGCGGTCATCGTTTTCAAATACGAAAAGCCTTAATAACCATTCAAATAATTATTGTTTGGCTTCACGTGCCTTAGGTCTAACTTTCCGAAAAATGTTTTGATGCGTTTTTTTTCAGCTGGTCTTATTTTTTTATTCCCTCTATATTCAACTGCGGGAGATCTCGATGGGATCTGGAAAGGCGAACTGACGCAAGATCCAGGTGGATGTTACCCTCGATATTCTGTAGAATTTCAATTCCATTTTACCGGAAATGAAATCACAGGAAACGTGTATGATTATTATGATACCAGTAAATTCGTCAAGCTCAGTTTTACCGGAAAGTATGATCCTAAATCAAAGCGAATGGTGCTGACGGAAAACAAGGTCTTGCAATTCAGTATCCCTCCCGATTGTGTGCCCTGCATAAAAACCTATGAGCTCAAATATTCAGTGAATGGACCAGAGGAGACCCTTAGCGGAGAATGGAAAGGACACATCATGTCCAGGCAAAGAAATTGCCCGCCGGGAAAGATTGTCCTGAGAAGAGTTTTGCAATCGGATTTTCCGGCAGATATTGAACAATCTGATAGCCTGGCGACGATCCAGGAATCTATCCACCTGCAGCCGAGGGCGAAGGACCTGGTGCAAAGTTTTGTTGTTGCAGTTCCCCAGATAAGGGTGGAATTGTATGACAATGCTGAAATTGACAATGACACCATTACTGTATTTGTCAATGATAAGCTCATGCTCTATCAAAAAAGATTAACCGAAAAACCACTGACCCTACTTTTCAATGCCTTCCCTGAAAAAGAATATGAACTGGTGATGTATGCTGATAATCTGGGCCTTATTCCTCCCAATACAGCCCTCATGGTTGTGACGGCCGGGAAAAAGAAATTCGAAGTATTTCTGAGTTCCAGCGAGCAAAAAAGTGCAGCGGTGAGGTTTGTGTATAAAAAGCCGGATTGAGTTTAAACGATGATCGATGGTCGATGATGGATGATCGCGGTTAATTCATTTTTCAGAATATCGGTTGATGTTTAAATTTGATTCGCGCTTCAGAACATCTGCCGACCATCGATCATCGACCATCGTTTACTTCCCCGCCTTCCTCGGAATCTTCTCCTCTCTTTGTGCAGCGTTGTAAATGAAATCGGCAATGATAGTAGAAGCCTGCATCAGGTCCTCGGCCTGTAAATGGTCATAAGAATCCATATTGGAATGATGGGTTCTGGAGCCGTATTCAATGGGGTCTTGTATAAACTGGAAAGCCGGAAGTCCGATTGCATCAAATGACAGATGATCTGTGCCCCCGGTATTCTGCAAAGTCGTCGTCGTGGCACCAAGATCATGGAATGGTACCAGCCACTGTGTGAAGACCGAACGGGCATTGGCATTCCCCTGCAGGTAAATGCCCCTGATCTTCCCGCTCCCATTGTCCAGGTTGAGGTAAACAGAAAGCTGATCCCCTGCGGCATTGTATTTTTTGGTGACAGAATCTGTGAAATGATTTTTGACATAATTTCTCGAACCAAACAGCCCTGTTTCTTCACCACCCCATAAAGCAATGCGGATGGTTCGCCGCGGTTTAAATCCAACGGCCTTCAATATACGAACTGCTTCTATCATGGCTGCCGACCCGGCTGCATTATCAGTGGCACCAGTTGCGCCCTGCCAGGAATCAAGGTGCCCTCCCATCATGACCAGTTGATCCTTCAGTTTTTTGTCAGTCCCTTTGATCTCCGCGATTACATTATATCCCTTGAAGTCGTCTTCATAAAATTTGGATTTGACTTCAATATCCAACCTTACGGGTTCCTTATGCAATACCAATCTTTGAATGGACATATAATCTTCATAAGCCATGGAAATATCCAGGAAATTGACAGGCGAATTGGGCGCAAATTGCCCCCCGCCCTGCACAAATACGGTGCCTTCTCCGTTTCTTGTACTGGTGCTCAGCACAGCGACAACGCCATGACTGCGCAAATAATCCTTTTGGCTGCTGGTGAACTGGGCCTGCACTCTTTGAGGCTGCGTCGGAGCTCCTGAAGGCATGGGTTTTCCTGGTTCAAAATCTGACATTTTCTGTAGTGTTGAATCTGCGTATCGCACAGCATCCGCAGCATAGGTAGGTCTTAAGGTATCTGTCCTGAGTGGCATAACGATTTTGCCTTTCAGCTGGTCACCCATGGCCAACAAAGCAACTGAATCCTTTGGATCTATAACCATGACCCCTACCTGCTGTAACGCATCCGTGCTATTGGTCCATGTTTTTGGAAATGCAATCAAAGGCTTATAATAAGGTGCAGTCAGGGCGAGGTAGAATTTCTGCAATTCCCATCCCTTACCCCATTCACCCCAGGGTTCCAGCTGGGCATTCTCCAGACCCCATTCTGTGAATTTATTTTTGGCCCAATTGGCTGCACGGAAATATCCGGGAGACTGCATCAGTCTGGGGCCGCTTGCGTCCGTCAGTGAATAGGCAATTTCCATCACCTGGGAATGGTTCAGTCCTTCATTGCGAATCTTCTGTACCATGTCCAGATCAATTTTTTCTTCCTGTGCGAACAGTCCAAATGAAATCAAGATGAGTGGGAAAAGAAATAATTTTCTCATATGCTGCATTTTTAAGCTTACGTTAAGATAGTGATTTTGATCTTTCCGGGATCTTACCCAATTCAAAATTTGAAATTCCAAGTTACAGAAGGGATGATCGGGAAAAGGGAAACCTGAGTTGCCTGCACTTTAAGGGTGCCATTATAAGGACTTCCCGTCTGATTGTAATAAATGAAATATGGATTCATCCGGCTATAAACATTGTAAATTCCAAATACCCAGCTTGTTTGAATCTTCTTGTTGTGCTTATGATTGGGGATATAGGTAGCTGATAGATCCAGGCGGTGGTAAGGTGGCAAACGGTATTGGTTGATATTGCTGTATTCCTGAGTAAGCACTCCTTCAGTAATATAAAATTGAACAGGAAGGGAAGTGGCATTTCCGCTGGCATATACAAATACGCCGGAGAGTTTCCAGTGTTTGTTGATTTCATATGTAGCTACCACGGACAAATCGTTTCGACGGTCGTATTTGGCCGGATATGCTTCTCCATTATTCAATGCCGGCATTTGACGCCATGTCCACGAGAGCGTATAACCAATCCATCCGGTAAGCCTTCCCCTGGCTTTGTTCACATATAATTCTGCACCATAACTCCATCCTTTCCCAAAAACAAATGATTCTTCAGGATCTGTCAGGGATGGGGTATACCCTTCTTTATATTCAATTTGGTTCTCCATATTTTTATAGTAGAGTTCAAATGAAGTTTCATACATATTGTCTTTAAAATTCTTGAAGAGTCCGGCAGTATATTGCCATGCAATTTGAGGATTGACGTGATAAGTGCTCGGAACCCAAAGATCCGTCGGCAAAGTAGTTCCGGAATTGCTTACGAGATGAATATATTGCAGGTTGCGGGTGACAGCCGCTTTGACAGAAGTCTGGTCATTGAGTTCGTACCTGATATTGAGCCGGGGTTCTAATCCATTATAAAATTTAATGGATTGTCCACGTCTGTATACTGTGCTGTCCAGCTTATTTCCGTTGGCATCCCGGTCATAAATCGTATAAGGCCCTATTTGTTCAAAACCACTCCAGCGAAGGCCCAGATTCAATTTCAATTTAGTGCTGATTTCGATATCATCCTGGATGTAGAGGGCCACTTCATTGGCATATTTCTTATTCCCGTTATTGGGTTTGAACTGGACTGAATCCTGGTTCCCTGAAAGAATATTCGGAGTGAACACATGGTAAGTGTATAAGCCTCCAAATTTTATTTTTTGCTGGGGACTGGCATAAAAATCAAAATCCGTCTTTGCTGAGAGATCATGAATTCCTGATGCCAGGCTAAGACTGAAATCATCTTGTGATGCGTTGAAAGAAAACCGGTAATCATTGTAGAGCAAGGTCGTATTTGAAAATAGTTTTCTATTGAAAACGTGATTCCAGCGCAAGGTGGCTGTCGCATTTCCCCAGGGGATATTTGTACTGAATGCCCTCTGGGAGTTTTTGAAATCAAAAACATCCCTGCCGAAATATCCACTGAGATAGAGCCTGTCCTTCTCTGAGAACTGAATATTCACTTTCGTATTGAGGTCATAGAAATAATACCCTGAACCATAAAACTGACTTGTTCTTGGAACAAACGGCTTTACCAGTACATCAATGTAGGTCCTGCGCGCGGAAACAATGAATGAAGCTTTTTGCTTTTTGATTGGACCCTGGATGGAGATCCGGGAAGATATTGTACCAATGCCCCCTTCAACCTGGAAATTATTCATGTTCCCTTCCTTCATAGTAATATCAAGCACGGAAGAAAGCCTGCCGCCATATTGAGCAGGCATGCCGCCTTTTATTAGCGAAGTGTTCTTGACGGCATCTCCATTAAAAATGGAGAAGAAGCCAAATAAATGTCCGGTATTATATACAATCGCGTCATCAAGCAGGATCAGGTTTTGATCGGGACCACCTCCTCGTACATAGAGCCCTGTATTTCCTTCTCCTGCATTGCTTACGCCCGGTAGCAATTGTATGGTCTTAAGAATATCAATTTCTCCAAACAAGACCGGAAGAGATTTAATTTGTGACATCGATAGGTCAATCCTGCCCACCTGGGTGCTCGTAATATTTGCATCCCGTCGGCTTGCATACACTGTGACTGCCTCGTTGTAAGAGCTCTTTGGTTTTAATAAGAAATTTAGGTAACTACTGGTACTTAGATCAAAATCAATCTCCTTAGATAAGTATCCAACGTAGGAAGCAGTGACCGTATAGTGTCCTTTTGGAAGTGTAATGGAGAAGAATCCATATTGGTTGCTATTGACCCCTCTTTCCTTTCCATTGATGCTGATCGCAGCTCCAATCAGGGTCTCTGAAGAAAGAGAATCTTTGATATAGCCGCTCAGGGTGAATTTTTCCTGAGAAAATCCTTTTACGCAGATGAAGACCACGCAGAGCGAAAGCATCCATTTTTTCATAAGCGGGATCCGATGACTGCAAGTCGTTACGCTGATCCAAAGCGCCTGTCAAAGGCTTGAATGCGGAACTGCAGTTAATTTTTTGAAAAATCCAGGGAATCCACAATTTCCCCGCACCCAAGCATCTTGTCTTTATAGCTTGGGTGGTATTTGCCAAGATAGGGATTCATGATCTTGCGCTGATCACTGAGCCAGTAAGCTTCTGCTGAATCACCGAAAGCCATAGGGCACTTGGCATGATATATAATGGCCCCATTATACCGGACTGTCCGGATCAGGTCATACAGCTCACTTGTGAGCATATTAAATGCTTTCCTTTTTTGTTCAATGTTGTTTTCACCGACCAGTCCCTTCAGCTCACTTGAAATGCTACTAATATAGTTCTGTGCTGTTTCCACAAGTGTGGTGTCGCCCTTGAAATCTTTTAAAGGGAGACTATCAGCGCTTTTTTGTAGTGTCGTTGCAGCCTGGTCAGCTTTTGCCGTATCCCAGTTGGTGAATGCTTCCTTGAGCACGTAATAATCGTTCATCATATTTCCAAAAGATGCATTGAACTGGTCAGAATTTTTTCCCACGGACAATGCAGCCTCCCTCGGCAGTTCTCCACTCCCTTCCTTCTTTGGAAGAAATTTGAACAAAGTAAAAGCTGCAGCAGCACATATAATGATCAGGAGCAAAGCCTTCTTCATAAAAAAATTTGCTCAAAGTTAGGGCTTAAAACGAATCCGCCGGGTTTGCATTAATTTTGCGGTTCCATTTAACAAAAATTTCCAGCTCGATGCTCGCAGGACTGCAGAATCTGACCTTTGAATTCGGATCGCGAATTATTGTAAAGGATGCGACATGGCATATTCAGCCAAATGAACGCATCGGCCTGATCGGTTATAACGGAACCGGAAAATCAACCCTTCTAAAGTTATTGGTCGGGGAATACCTGCCATCGGCCGGAACCGTCGAAAGAAGCCGGAATACAAGCATTGGTTATTTGCACCAGGACCTCCTGAGTTTCGACACGCAGGACTCCATCCTGAGGGTAGCTCTGGGTGCGTTTGAAAGAGTATTGGTACTGGAAAAAGAAATCGAGGAAATGGGCATCGCGCTGGAAAAAAATCATGACGATGCCTTGCTTCTTAATTACACGGACAGACTTCACGAAATGGATTTGCTTGACGGGTATTCTATCCATCATAAAACGGAAGAAGTGCTACATGGCCTTGGATTCTCCCAAAAAGACTTGCATCGACCCTACCGCGAATTCAGCGGAGGCTGGAGAATGCGTGTGCTGCTTGCCAAAATGATCTTGCAACAACCAGATCTTCTTTTACTGGACGAACCCACCAACCACCTGGATCTTCCTTCTATAGAATGGCTGGAAAAGTATTTGCAGCATTATAAAGGTTCAGTGGTTATCGTAAGTCACGACAAATTTTTTCTGGACAGGATGGTAACAAAGATCATTGAATTGTACCAACAGACGCTCCATATCTACAATGGGAACTATTCATTTTACGAATCAGAAAAGTTGCAGCGGGTGGAATTACAGCAAAGGGCATACGAAAACCAACAGGAATATATCCGCCAGCAGGAAAGATTCATTGAAAGATTCCGCTCCAAGGCCACCAAAGCCGCTGCAGCACAAAGTGCAATCAAAAGGTTGGATAAACTGGATCGTATTGAAGATGTGGAAATAGAGCGACCTAATATCCGGATCAATTTTAGAATTGATAAGACGCCTGGAAAGGTGCTGGTTACGCTAAAGCATATGAGCAAGCATTTCGGGGATTTGGAAATAGTTCGGGATACAGGAGCAGAAATTGAGAGGAATGATAAGATCGCATTGATTGGCGCGAATGGAAAGGGCAAATCGACCCTGCTTCGAATTATTGCAGGAACCGAATCATTTACAGGCGAAAGGATTCCTGGGCATAATGTAGAACAAAGTTTTTATGCCCAACATCAACTGGAAGCCTTGCATCCAAACAATAACGTGCTGGAAGAAATGCTCACGTGTGGAAGCCAGAAAACAGAACTGGAATTGCGTGCTCTACTAGGTTGTTTTTTATTCAGCGGCGATGACATAGAAAAGAAAATCCGGGTATTGAGTGGCGGAGAAAAAGCGAGAGTAGCCCTTGCAAAAACGATTGTCAGCCGCGCTAATTTTTTGTTATTGGATGAACCCACCAATCACCTTGATATTCATTCCTGCGAGTTGCTGGTAGAAGCACTAAACAAATACCAGGGCAGTTATATTCTCGTTAGCCACGACCGTTATTTTATTTCAAAAACAGCCAACAAGATCTGGGAAATTGAAGATTATAAAATCAAAGAATTTAAAGGAGGGTATGATGAATGGGTGGCCTGGAAACTGAGAATGGCTGCCATGCAGGAGAATCAAATTGAAAAGCCTTCAAAGAAGAAATCGGAGGTGGCGGAATCTCCCGCCCCAAGCCCGGCGCGCAATCCGAACCCCGGAGCCAAACCAATCAACAAAGAGCTGAAGAAAGAAATTCAAAAGCAACAAAGAAATTTCCAGCAACTGGAAGAAAAAATAAGCGAACTGAGCAAGAAAAAAATCAACCTAGAAAATGATCTCGCTCACCCGGACAATTATTCGGATAAGCAAAAATTCTTACAAACAGAACAAGCATATCACCAGGTGAATATTGACCTGGAGAAAGCAAATAAGGAATTTGAAATCCTTTTTGAAAAAATTGTCGCGTTGGAATCTGAGTTATGATGCCGCATGGGAGCAGATTTCTTTCTTCGAAACCGGGAAGACTGCCATATGATCAGTATTTTTGCATGAGACCTCACTACATTAACGGCAATTGAAACCTGGCGGCATTCGTGATGAAATATATTTTTCTTATTGGACTGGCCTTATCCTCCTCCCTGCTGGGAATTTCACAAACTGACACTGCCAGGCGCCCTAAGATCGGCCTCACGCTGAGTGGCGGCGGCGCCAAAGGGCTTTTTCATATCGGCATTCTGAAAGCCATTGATTCTGCCGGATTAAAGATAGATTATGTCACAGGCACCAGCATGGGCGCTATTATAGGGGCCATGTATTCCGTGGGATATACAAGTGAGCAGATTCAGACTATTGCGCAAAAGATTGACTGGGATCTTGTGCTTTCCAACCAATATCCGCTCAAGGACATCAACATGATGGAAAAGTCGGAATACGGGAAATATGATGTGGAATTGCCATGGGTCAATAATTGGTTCCGTCTTTCTACGGGCGTACTCCAGGGTCAGGAACTGTGGATCAGATTCTCTGAATTGTTTTTCCCTGTGTATCCTGTAAAAAAGTTCAGCGAATTCTCCATCCCATTTGAATGCATAGGAACGGATATTTCAAATGGGGAAGCCGTCGCCATTGACAGTGGTGAAATTATTTCTGCCGTCAGGGCGAGTATGGCCATCCCTTCTCTTTTCACTGCTGTTGAATATGATGGAAAGAAATTAGTGGATGGAGGGATCGTCAGAAATTTCCCAGTGAAGGATGTGAGAGAAATGGGGGCAGACATCGTGATCGGAAGCAATGTATCCAATGCATTATTGGCCGCGGACAAGGTGACCAATGCCCTCCAGGTACTTTTGCAAATTGCTTTCTTCAGGGAAGCAGAAGACACGAGAACTGAAGTGCCCCTTTGCAATATTTATGTCCAGGGCAGTTTAGATAAATTCAATATGGCCAGCTTTGGCCAGGCAGACGAAATCATTCAGGCAGGCATGATTCAGGGAAGGGCGTTATATCCGAGATTGAAGAAACTGGCAGACTCGCTGAATGCAATATATAGCCCGGATTCCATAAAGGAAAAGCGACTGCCCGATGTGGATGAAGTCAAGATCTCCTCATATGAAGTCCGTGGCAACCTCCATACCACGACAGATTTTATTGTTCAAAGCACAGGAATACTCACCAATCACCATTATACACCGAAAGCGCTCGCACAAATGGTCCTGCGCGCCGTTGGAACAAGATATTATAGCCAGGTTACCTATTCATTGCAGCCCCAGCCCGACAGTTCAGCCAAAATCATTTTCGATGTAAAAGAAAATCCACTCACGTTTGCTAAAATCGGGCTCCACTATGACCAATTCAGCGGAATCAGCGCCATTGTGAATTTGACAAGCCGGGATCTTTTTACACCCAATTCGCGCAGCCTCGTTACGGTGAATATTGGAGAAAATTTTCGTGCCAGGGCTGAGCACCTTCAGTATTTTGGGAGAGACAGAAATATCGGCGTGAGCATAAGCCCGGAATTTGAACGGTTCAATATCACTACCTATGAACAAACCAAGGAAAGTGGACTCTACACAGAACAATACATTAAAGCAGACGGAAAAATTATTTTTGCAACTGACCGTGATTTAATTCTGGGCGTGGGCACAAGATACGAGTGGATCAAATACAGTCCTTCGATCACCGCTTCTCAAAATTTCAGCGGCGACAATCGCTTCGCCACAAGCTATCTTTTCGTACAGCGAAATACACTGGACAGGCCGCTCTTTCCAAAGCGTGGCTTTAAACTGGATGTGGAAGGCGATATAGTATACGAACAGCATCCTGCCGCAACGATCAAATCCTCAACGGATAACCTGGATACACTGGTCTCATCCAATTCTTATACAAGGATTTTATTTAACATGCAAAGTTATACTCCGTTGAGCACTAGAAGCACCCTGTTGATGATGGCGCAATCAGGGATTAATTTTAATTATGAGAACAGCATCATGAATGAATTCTCCATCGGAGGTCTCGTGCGCACTTTCCATAACCAGGCCACATTCGCAGGGCTAAAAGAGAATTCATATTATTCCACCAGCCTGGCCGCCATGCAGGTTGGACTTAGATACCAACTCTTCAGCAATGTCTACCTCACGGCCAGAGCCAATGTCATGTGGAATAATTTTGTCAATAAAAGCAGGTTTTTCCCCGGCCCGAATTTTCTATCCGGATTAGCCTTGACCTTCTCGTACAATTTTGCACTGGGGCCCCTGGAAGTCAGCGCCATGTATTCAGACCAGTGGCATAAGGTTTTGGGGTACATAAATATCGGGATCCCCTTTTGACCCATGCTATTCTCTTGCTTTGATAAAATCAGACACGAGGTAACTGATAAGCTTACCCGTAGTTTCAGATTTCCTTCCGTCGCTTAATCTTGCTGCGCCTTCGCAAATATGTAAGTAAGCCACTTTGGAATCGGTTGCTGCAAAAGTGAGGTATTGCCTTGCATGCAGAGGACTGAGGGCCGTCGGAGAGACTGCACTGGACAATATATTTTCAATGCAGTCCAGATCCATTTCCAAGCCGATATAATTGTCTTCGGTGAATCCTGTGGCATGAGCCACAGCCTGCGTAAAATTCTTTTTCTCCAGGATGAAAATATCTTCATAGCTGATGAGGTCGATGAAAGGATTGTTCACGATATCAATCCATATATTTTGAGGAATATAGTTTTCATGAACGCCAATCACGCAATACTTCTGCAGGTAGCCATCTTCTTCGGCATATCGGAATGCATTTCCACTATGCCGGCCTTCTGCCGGCCGGTAGTCTGTATGTGCGTCCAGATTAACACAATTGATCTGCGCCAGGGGAATCGTACCGGCTTTATGCAGTCCCTTGGCCGCACCTTTGATCAGCGGGTAGGAATTATTATGCCCACCTCCTATGACAATGGGAATTTTTTCATATGCAGTGATGATCTTGATCAGGCTTTCCACTTCGTCATCAATAATATTTACGGCGTGGCGATAGGCTTCCAGTCTTTCCTCTGTGCCCTGTGCATTGTTTTCAATGGCGTATTGAATGTCTCCAAAATCGAAATGTCCCAGCAGGAGCACTTCCCTTCCACCCAAAAAATCATTGCTTTGAATATTCAGGAAAGAGTGAAGAAATGGAATCCATGCTGTATCAGCGCCCCCCAGGCTATCATTCGCTTTCGCTCCGATATCCTCTGGTATTCCAAGGAGAACGTATTCTGCTGTTGTCTGCTTGATGGATTGTTCAAGACTCGACGGATCCAGAGGCACAAGGACCTGCTCTCCCAGCTTAGTCTCAAACCTGCGCAATTTTGTTAACGACAGGACGTCCTGTTTAGAATAGATCTTGAGATGTTGCATCATTTGTTTTGGGTTTTAAATTCCAATCTTCCCATTAACAATGTCAAGGATTTCCTTTTCTTGTTGGATTGTCTTGGCTTCTATTTGTTTTCCCGATTCAATCATTGCCGAGGCAAAGTCTTTGTCTTCGCATCCGGAGGCATTGATACGGATGTTCATAAAAGCACCGATCACCGCCGACCTTGCGCAAAGCGCTGCAACTCCTGCATCGGAGACGGAATTGGGATTGCCTCGCTCCGCCATGGCCCTGATCATCTCCATTGATTCTGAAGCTGCCTTCATCACCTGAAAAGGAATCTCCATCGCATGACGTGTAGCTTCCTGGATCGCTTTTTTTCTAGCCTCTTCTTCTTCGCTTGCCTGATTTTGGAAGTCCGAACGCTGCCATAATTCTGCTAAAAGCAATCGTGTCCTGGTCAACCAGCATCAGCAATTCTTTTTTTAGTGACTGCCCCTTTTCCGCCCAGTCGCTGAATTCTTCCCATCGCTCGTCCCAGCCTTTTTTATGTGCGGAGATATTGGCGACCATGGTGCCCAAAGCTGCACCTAGCGCACCGAGGTAAGCAGAAATAGAACCGCCACCAGGGGCAGGGCTTTCCGATGCCGCTTCATCAGCGAACGCAGAAAGACTCATGGATGCCAGCTTGTCTTCTGCATCATTTTTCAAAAGATATTCAATGATTCTTTCTTCCGGCTTAAATGGTCCGAGTTCATCCAATCCCAAAGATTTAATGGCAATCCTGATCAATTCCTTCTCCGATACCCCGGTGGATCTTTTTTGTTTTTTCAAAAAATATCTGCCGGCTTCCAGCATGGCGTGTAAGGGAATCAATCCAACCAATTCACTACCGGTCACCCTTATGCCCCTTTCATTGGCTTTGCGGCAAACTTCATCAAATGCTATATGAACGGGTGTAGTTTGGATATTGGTAAGATTCATGGAGATCTGGGCGACACCATATTCTTCAATAAACCAGCCAATGGCTTTCACCGATTTTAAAGTTCCGGGAACGGAAACAGGCTTATCGTTTTCGTCACGGATGATCTTTCCTGTCAGAGGGTTCCCCTCTCTTTTGACCCTCCCTGCTTCTCTCACATCGAACGCAATGGCATTCGCCCTTCTCACTGAAGTGGTATTCAGATTGACGTTGTAGGCCACCAGGAAATCTCTGGCCCCAATCACCGTAGCGCCTCTCTGCAAATCAAAACTGTCAGGTCCAAAATCCGGTTTCCAAGCTGCCTCCTTTATTTTTTTGGAAAAACCTTCGTATTCACCGGCACGTATAACCGATAAATTGCTCCTTGCTTTATTTGGCTGGGCAGCTTCATACAAATACACAGGGATCTTAAGCTCCTCGCCCACCCGTCTGGCGAGTAATTTGGCGAAGGCAGCTGTTTCCTCCATGCTGATGCCCGAAACCGGGATCAACGGGCAAACATCGGTTGCACCCATCCTGGGGTGTTCGCCCCTGTGCTTACGCATGTCGATTAATTCACCCGCTTTTTTAATTGCCATAAATGCTGCTTCTATCACCGCATCCGGTCCACCTACAAAAGTTACTACTGTTCTATTTGTCGCCTTGCCTGGGTCAACATTCAATAGCCTGACGCCATCCGTCTGTCTGATCTGATCGGTTATCTGCCTGATCAGATCCAGGTTACGGCCCTCGCTGAAATTGGGTACACATTCAATGATTGGATGCATATGAAATGGATTATGCCGGTGGTCGGGAAAAGATAATGTATAAGGCCGGCGTTCAGGCCCGGCCTATCTGACAAATGTACCTGAAAATTGAAAAATTGAATTATTCCGTTTCCGCCGATGATTGCCCTGGAGGCCGGATAAAGTTAAGGGGCTTCCTGAAAAAATACCTGGTCAGAATACCGATGAATTCAGGATAATCTTTTAAATGCACTCCTCTTGACTTCACAGCCACTATAAATGCAAATGTGAAGCTGACCAGGAAATTGATGAAACCAATTCCCAAAACGCCCAACAGAATGGTCAGCAAATACAGAGGACTGATTTGATCAATGCCTAGTCCATAAACAGCAATGGCCACATTTCCTGCCGAGATAGTAATATGCCTGATATCAAATGGAATCCCAAAAATGTTCGGGATCAGTACGGCCATCCCCAAAAGGAAGCCCAGGGAAATATTTCCGACAATGGCTCCGGCATGTTTCTCTATGTAATTCGCGAGGTGACGGAGCTTTTTTTCAGGGAGCGAAAATTCAAGCAATGGATGGTGAATCAGGCGCTGGGCAATATGTGCATATTGAATTTTATTTTGCACATAGCCTGCAATAATTCCACTTAGAAATAGAAAGAATCCCGCATTGCATGCATATAGCAGGGAGAGGCTATGCCATGGATGCTGGCTCTCCAGCAATGCCATTGCGGCATCTCCTGAGCTGATCTTGGTTCCCCGGATTGCGAAATATAGCCAGGCAAGCAGGAAGGTTCCTGGAAAAACAACAATAAGGTTTCCAATAAATGAGGCAATCTGGCTCCTTGAAACCTTGGCTACGGTAACAGCGAGATTATAGAGATTCGGCTGATGGGAATTCCTTCTTGTGTCCAGCGAACTGGCCACTGCGCTTGCAGTGAATGCCGGTTGTTTGGTGGCAAGGGTAGAATGGGTCTCTTCAATGGCCACAAATCCAAGACTATAGTTCACACTATAGCTGAAGCCATGCCAGAAAATCGGCATCTGCATGGCCGTGAGCAGGTTTTTAATGATTGCAACAAAGCAAATAATAATTCCTCCCTGCATCGCGCTCACCAGCATGGCCCAGTATTCAGCCCAGGTGCTGGTAATGTACTTGTTTCCTTTTGTACCCTTGTGCTCAGCAATCTGGTAGGCAATATAACCCAGGCATTGAGAAAGGAATTCGCGGATACTGTTCTTCCGGTTTTCATTCCTGACCAGCATTTTGAAAAAATCAACAAATTTTTCCGTATCAAATTCTTTGTTCTGATCCAAAATATCCACGAGGATATTCATCCGCTCGAGTTTATTCTGCAGGATAACCAGCGTGTACGTTTGACGAAGACTTGCTCCGCGGTTCGAATGATGCACGCGGATATAGTCCAGGCATCCATGGCAATCTTCCACCATTGTGTAAATATGTTCAGATATTCTCTTTACTTCACAGGCATTCGGTTCTCCGGAGGCAAACAATTCTTCCAGGTCATGTATCAAATAAATCTGGGTAACAAATGGATTGGACTCCTGTGCCGATACTGAGATATAGTTGAAAATTTCCTTTTCCAGCCCGAGTTGGGCCACCTGGAAGGCAAGCATTTTCAGAGATTGCAATACCTGGAGCAGAATGCGGCTATCATCTACATGCAGGGAGAGGGACACCTGATCAAAAAAATGAATCCAGGTGTCTGAAGGAATCTCTTCCACCCACTGGTAATCCGTTTTTCTTGAGAAAATATGGTTTAATACATAGAGGAAATCATTGTCACTTTGCAGTGGGTGGGAGCAATTTATGTCGCCATCTCCCAAAAAATTCTTCCCAAAATCCGCGGGCCAGTGGGATACCACTTTCAGTGAGAGCCGTAGACAGATCTGTATTGGCCAATTGGGAAAGTATGGCGTGCTGGAGATTTGTTAGGAACAGCGGATGCTTGTGTAGTTCGCTAATCAACAATTGCATATTTGCTCTGGGATCTCCCTTCCCTTTTGCAAAAGTTGGACGTATAGCCGAAAAAAATGAAACGAGGAAATCGAGACCCTGTTTTTTGTCAGCGATTGGAAGAACAGTACTGCGGCGGGTAACGAGTTCAATAAAATCTGTTTTCTTTTTTTTCTGTAGGATCATGGACTGCCCATTCATTCAAGTATTGTGCCGAATATCCGGACCTAACTGACCCATTCTCCGCCTATCATCACCCGGTCGATTAAATTTGAACCAAATGCATAAGGCAGGTAACCAAGGGACGGAATGGGTTTGGTAAAAATCAGGCTTGCTTTTTTACCAACGGCAATACTACCCAAATCATTGTTGCAGTCCATCGCAAATGCACCATTAAATGTAGCGGCATTGATGGCTTCTTCAGGCAATAGGCGCATTTGAATACAACTGAGTGAAAGGACAAAATTCATATTCCCACTTGGGGAAGAGCCGGGATTAAAATCTGAAGCCAGAGCGATGGCGCAGCCACTATCAATTAGTTTTCTGGCGGGCTGCATTGGCATATTAAGAAAAAATGCTGCCGTCGGCAGCAAAGTGGCCATCAGGCCGGAAGGATTGGATTTTTGCGCTGCTGCAATAAGCCGCACCTCATTATCCGACAAAACTTCCAAATGATCCAGGGAAAGTGCATTTAGTTTGATGCCAGTTTCGATCCCACCCAGGGAATGCAATTGGTTCACGTGAAGCTTGGGCCTCAATCCATATTTGAGGCCGGCCAGACAAATGGTTTCTGTTTCTTTCGGGCTAAAGAATCCTTCTTCACAAAAAACATCAATATAATCCGCCAGCTTCTCCTTTGCGATTTCAGGCAGCATTTGGTCAATGATCAGGTTGATATATCCTGCATGATCGTTCCGGTAGGACTCAGGATAAGTATGGGCTCCCAGAAAGCTGGCCTTTAGCGTGAGTGCGGATCTTTCCTTTAATTTCCTGATGACGCGAAGCATCTTCAATTCACCGTCTATCGTCAATCCATAGCCGCTTTTTATTTCAATGGCTCCGGTTCCCATCTTGCTCAACTCCTGCAATCGCTGCCAGGCTTCCACAAATAGCTGGTCTTCTGTCGCTTCATTCAGTTTTTTGGAAGAATTTAAAATGCCGCCTCCGGATGCGTTGATCTGTGCATAGGACTTTCCGCGGATCCTGTCTACGAATTCTTCCTCCCGGCTGCCTGCAAATACCAGGTGAGTATGGCTGTCGCACCAGCAGGGCAAAACCGTAGACGCCCTGGCGTCAATGACTTCATCCCGGTTGCCTTTGATGAGCGACGCATTCAGGTCTTTCATGCTGCCGAAACCTGCAATGATCCCGTCTTCTACACTGAGGAAAGCATTTTGAATGGAATTCAGCATGGCCATGTCCTCACCGGATATGGGACCTTCCTGGTCTCGGATTCCGGCCAGCATCCTGATATTCACGATGTGTTTGAAAGACATGAAGTGAAGTTATGATATTCAGATAAAATCATGATTTATCCATGGGACCCGGAAAGCAGGATACCAGATTTAGTTATGCACCACAATGAAGCCTTAAAGATTCCGGCAGGGATTTTGTCTGTTACATTGATCTCCATATTCAAATTTGTCTCAAAGGGCTTGCCGAATTACTCATCAATCAATATGAGGGTTTTATACTGGTTATCTTATTTTTTTCTTCCCATCCTTCTCCTACCGGACACTTTATCAGCACAAAATATTCATTCAGGGTTTGAAATGAATAAGCCTTTTGATCAGCTTTCAGAAAAAAACGGGGCCCGGCAAGGCCTTAGAAGCAGTGTGTTCTTGCAGACCCGGGAAGCGAAAATGAACGAGGATATTCTTCATTTCTCGACAACGCTTGGTGAAAGCTACACGGTGTCAGTCGTTTTTCACATTATCAGCGAAGATCCTGCAATTATTCCTGATCAACTGATCCTGGATGGACTGAAGGATTTGAATGATGCATTTGCAAAAACGGGGATCTATGTCGGAAGTGCCGGTGCTGACACAAAAATTCATTTCTGTCTCGCACAAAAAGATCCTGATGGTGGCAATAGCAGCGGGATTACCCGTACAAAATCTTTTTACGGTGATTTTGACCAGGATATTGAAGACGGACGTGTAAAAAATCTTGTACAATGGGACCCCAAAAAATACATCAATATCTGGTATGTTGAAGGAATCAGGTCTGAAACCCTGCCCAGGTTTTCATGTGGCAAATGGAGTCGACGCTATGAAGGGGGATATGCCACCATTCCCACGGGCCCGGACAGCACAGATGGCATAGTTGTCACGGCATTTGGTGCATTGATGGCGCATGAGATGGGTCACTATCTTGGTTTATATCACACATTTGAAGGACTCAATTGTGCAAACAATAATTGCGCTACTGAGGGAGACAGAGTTTGTGATACTCCTCCCGATGCGTCCTATAACAATTCTGTATCCTGCACCCAGCCTCAAAATTCTTGCAGCAGCGATACTCTGTCCGGATTCACAGTGAATGTGCCGGATATGATTTCAAATTTTATGGACTATGGCAATGAAGCCTGCCACAATGCATTTACAGAAGGGCAGGCGTCGAGGATGCGGGCGATGATAGCCACTCAGCGCAGTGGCCTGTTACAGAACCAATGTTCTAAACCATGTGCAGAAAACAGCCAGGCAAATTTTTCAAGGAATAATCCATACCCTGTTCCTGGTAATGCCGTCCTTTTTACAAATACATCTTCAGGCGCCTCAGCTTTTGAATGGAGTGTGGATGGAACGGCCATTTCCAGTGCGAAAAATTTCACTTACACTTTTACAAGTAATGGCAAATATAAAGTATCGCTAAAGGCGCTAAATGCCAATCCCTCCTGTTATGCAATGTACTCGGATTTTATTATTGTGAATTGCGGCGTGGTGTCGAGGTTTTATCCCGATAAACGCTTGATCGCGTCGAAAACTCCAATCTACCCAGACAGTATCTATTTTACCAACAGATCCGTCAACGCCACAAGTTTTCAGTGGCTCATGAGCCATGGTAAAGACTCAGTAGAAAATGTTGTCAGCACGGCGAAGGACCTCAATTATATTTTTCAGGATCCGGGAGATTATCTTGTAAGACTCATCGCTTCCAATGGCTCATGTAGCGACACAAGCGAAAAATTCAATTTTACTGTGCTCGATCCGACGCCAGATGCTACGCTCAGTTTCAGAATCGTGGATTGCTATGAGCAGACAAAGATCAGGGTAGAACTGTCAGTATGTAATTACGGCTTCGCACCGGTGCCAGCCGGTACCCCGGTCAGTTTTTATGAAGGGGATCCCAGGACTTCAAATGCCAGGCTCTTAGACAATCATTTTGTGTTGCCCGATACCATTTTCGGTATTTGCTGCAATGCAACTTACACTCATATAATTTCTGTGAACCGCACAGGTCTCGATACGTTATATGCAGTCCTGAATGATGATGGTACAACGATTCCTTTGCATTTGCCGAATGGGCCTTTACCCGAATTGAGCTTTCAGAATAATCTTGCCATCGCAAAAAATTTCCAGTGGAAGGTGAAAATCGACCCTGGCCAGGCTACTTTGGAACCGGGTGATACACTGCAATTGAACTCCATTGCGGGTCCTGGAATGGCAGGCTCCTATTTGTGGACGAACGCCAGGGGCTTGAGCTGCGACACCTGCGCGGCACCGTTATTGATCGCGGACAGCACCACGGTTAAAAAAGTGGTTGCTACAAGTGCATATGGATGCCTGGACTCAGCCACAACAAATATTCAGGTTCCTCCCGCTGACGATTTCACTGTTCGCGTTGACAGTATTTATTGTGGAAGAAATGACAGCCTCCTCGTAGAATTTACGCTTTGCAATGGGTTCAAGCGCGGTCATATTCCAAAAAATCTTCCTGTCGCATTTTATGATCGTGATCCTACCGATCCCGGCGCAAAAATGTTGAATCCGGTTTTCAACACATTGGCGGAGGGAACTACCAAATGCAATTCCTTCCGGCATCTGATCAATGGATTTCCCGGGGGAAAGCTTTTCGCTGTTGTAAATGACCAGGGCAATTCCATACCAGTGAACCTTCCGAATGACAGTAATTTTTTGGAGAAAAACTACGCCAACAACATCGGCTTCGGAGTCTATTCGCAGGACACCCTTGTAGTTTCTCCTGATGACACCACCGTTTTGGCCAATCAGTCATTTCCTATTCATATAGAAAGCGGGCTGGCCAATTCGGGGACAATAAATTGGCTGTCTGGAATCGGATATTCACTGAGCTGCGATCATTGTGCTTCACCAATCATCACGCCACATAACAGTTCCATTGTGCGTGTGGAACTAATTAATCCTTTCGGATGTATACTCCTCGGGCAAGCGAAAATCACTACAATTACGGGAGGGAAAGTAAATATTCCAAATGCCTTCACACCTAACGGAGATGGGCGCAATGAGATATTTTATATCATGGGCGGCAAAGAAATCCGGATCCTGGAAGAATTTGACATCTTTAATCGTTGGGGTGAGAGAATATTTCATGCAGGGAACGTTCCTGCAAACGATCCATCTTTTGGCTGGAATGGAATGTACGGCGGCAAATGGGCAGAAACAGGCACTTATGTATATTTTGCAAGGATTCGCTTCAATGATGGCAGTTTGCAATTGTTCAAAGGAACGGTGACACTAATACGATAGTGAATACTTGCTGGCCTGCCTTGTCATGGTATTTGGGCGATGCGGTCAATGATATCGAGTCCGAATTTCTTCGAAGTTTCTATCGCAACCGGATAGCCTGCGTCTGCATGCCGGATCACGCCCATACCCGGATCATTTCGGAGAACCCGCGACAGTCGCCTGGCTGCTTCTTCTGTGCCATCCGCAACAATCACCATGCCGGCATGAATACTGTATCCCATCCCTACTCCCCCACCATGATGCAGGCTCACCCAGCTTGCTCCACCTGCGGTATTGACGAGGGCATTTAAGATCGGCCAGTCAGCGACGGCATCAGAGCCATCCATCATGGCTTCTGTCTCCCGGTTCGGACTGGCAACAGAACCTGTATCTAAATGGTCACGTCCTATCACAATGGGTGCTTTGAGCTTACCAGCCCGCACATATTCATTGAATGCGAGTCCGGCCTTTTCTCTTTCCCCCTGGCCCAACCAACAGATCCGTGCTGGCAGCCCCTGGAAAGCAATTTTTTCCCTGGCAAGTTTGAGCCAACGCTGCATGGAAAGATTGGCAGGAAACATCTCCGCAATCAGCTGATCTGTCGTTTCTATATCTTTTGGATCCCCACTCAATGCAGCCCATCGAAACGGACCCTTTCCTTCACAAAATAACGGTCTTATATATGCGGGTACAAAGCCTGGGAAATCGAAAGCATTTTTCAATCCTCTTTCCTGTGCCCTTGCCCGGATATTGTTTCCATAATCAAAAGTGATTGCTCCCATTTTTTGGAGACTGAGCATGAGTTCGACATGCCTGACCATGGACCTGTACGCATAGTCAATATACTGATCCGGGTTCTTATCTCTGAGCACTTTCGCCTGTTCATAAGTGATTTCATGCGGCCAATAGCCAATCAGCGGATCATGGGCAGAAGTTTGGTCGGTCAACGTATCGGGGACGATTCTTCTTTCCACGAGCCTTTCGAGGAGGTGAACGGCATTGCAAAGCACGCCAATCGACAAGGTTTCTTTTCGTTCTTTTGCAAGGATAGCGCGGTTGATGGCATCATCAATATCCGTGATCTTAACATCAAGGTACTTTGTTTCAAGTCTCTTATCGATGCGCCATTCTTCTACTTCGGCAATCAGCGCCACACCCTCATTCATTGTAATGGCCAGGGGTTGGGCTCCCCCCATCCCGCCGAGGCCCGCACTCACATTCAACCTCCCTTTTAAACTTCCCCCAAAATCTTTGTTTGCAGCCGCAGCATAGGTTTCATAAGTTCCCTGGACAATCCCCTGCGAACCGATATAGATCCAGCTGCCTGCAGTCATCTGCCCATACATCATCAATCCTTTCTTATCCAATTCATCAAAATGTTCCCAGGTCGCCCATTTGGGCACCAATTGTGAATTTGAAATGAGAATTCTGGGCGCGTCAGGATGTGTCTTTAGCATGGCCACTGGTTTCCCACTTTGTATCAGGAGACTCTCGTCATTCTCAAGGATTTTCAAGGCTGCAATGATTTGGTCGAGTGCTTCAAAATTTCGCGCTGCCTTTCCGCGGCCACCATATACGATCAGTTCATCCGGACGCTCTGCAACTTCGGGGTTGAGATTATTCAGCAGCATCCTCAATGCTGCCTCCTGGATCCAGCCTTTGCATTGGCGTTCGGTCCCGATTGGCGTGAGGTATTTTTTTTGGTCCCATCCGGCTTTGATCATATCTTAAAATTTGTTTAATGATATGTTGAAATACTAAATCCGGAATGCATCAAAACCAGCATTCAGGGTTACATTTTTTTGCAATGAAAATTCATTGATCTTTTCCACAAAAGAATAATCACTGATGATTTGCCTGATCTGGCGAATATCTTCTGCAAAGATCCTGTCTTCTTTCGCAAATTCTACATATTGCCTCACAAAGGAATGGGCAAACTCAAGAATCTCGCTGCTTTTCAATGGCCTCCTGAATTCAATGGCCTGACAGGCGCTCATCAATTCAATAGCAAGGACATAATCAATATTATCCAACACCTGATTTAATTTTCGACCACTGATGCTGCCCATACTCACATGGTCTTCCTGGCCAAGAGATGTAGGGATACTGTCTGCGCTCGCAGGGAAGCAAAGCGTTTTGTTCTCTGAAACAAGGGCCGCAGTGGTGTATTGGGGAATCATGAATCCGCTGTTCAGCCCCACATTATTCATCAGCAACATGGGCAATCCCCATTTCCCTTCAAGCAGGAGGTAGCACCTTCTGTCTGAAATATTTCCAATTTCAGCAGATGCAAAGCAGGCATAGTCTAGTGGTAGCGCAAGGGGCTGGCCATGGAAATTCCCTCCGCTGATGGTGTTCTTTTCATCCAGGATAATGGGATTGTCTGTTACCGCATTCAATTCTATTTCGGTCAGCTCTTTCAGATGCAGCCACGCATTCCTCGATGCCCCGTGCACTTGTGGCATGCATCGGAGGGAATATGGGTCCTGGACCCGGCCGCAGTCTATATGGCTTTGCATGATGGAACTATCGTGCAGGAGTAGCCGAAGTCTTTGGGCTACCAGCTGATTTCCGGCAAATGGACGCAGGGCGTGAAGCCGCTCGTCAAATGGCGCCTTGGTGCCTGTCAGTGCTTCCAGACTCATGGCTCCAATAATGTCTGCTGCTTCCAGAGCATTGTGCATCTTTTGTAATGCAGCAAGGGCATAGGACAAAATGAACTGCGTGCCATTGATCAGGGCCAAGCCTTCTTTAGGACCCAGTTGCAAAGGTTTTTTCCCCAACTGATTGAGTAATTCAAGCGATGGATATTGACGGCCCTCATACTGCAATTCGCCAAGTCCAATGAGTGGAAGAAACAAATGGGCGAGTGGAGCCAGGTCACCGGATGCCCCAACGGACCCCTTTTCGGGAACAATAGGAAGAATATTATTGTCAATGTGCCAAATAATTCGCTCAAGGGTCTCCAGTCGTATACCAGAAAATCCTTGTGACAATGCATGCACTTTGGTGATTAGCATGGCCTTCGCGATAAATGATGGCACGTCTGAACCCACACCGACACTGTGGCTTTGGAGGATCTTATGCTGTAACAATTGTGCATCCGCAGCTGATATTTTTGTTTGAGCCAGGATTCCAAATCCGGTATTTACTCCATACACGGTGGAGTCCTGGCTAAGGATTTCTCTGACATCCGCTTCACTTTTTCCAATCTTTGATTTTGCAGCAGAAGAAAGCACTCCCTGAACATTCCCCCTGATCAGGTCAATCGCCAGACCAATGGTCATTCTATCGATTCCATAGTTGAAGTGGGTATGCATTGAATTGTATTGGGTTTCAAAAATAGAAGGTTTTGAAGTAATTCACAGAAATTGCTAATCGCATGATTCATTCAATCCGGATAAACATGGTCGGCAGCACCTACTGGTTCGATCACTAAATAATTCAGGGGCTTTGACGAGCAATACCAACAGGCGCCAGATTGATCATATCTGTTTAATTTACAGCTTTATCTTTAGCAATCAATAAAAGCACAGATGCATAACCTGGCCAAAATTAAAATGTTCAGGCTTTTACTCAGGCTCACTTATATCCCCTCTCTGGTGGTGATATATCCTTTTGTGCTCCTGAAGAAAAAAAACAGGTCTCATTTATTTTTCTTTTTTGACAGGTACAGCATTGGAGGAGCGCAAAGGGTTCATTTGGATATCCTGGACACTGTCAAAGACATTCCTAAGCAGGTTTTCTTTACTCGCAGATCGCTTAATCAAAAATTGAAACAAGCATTTTATGAGGTCCCAAATACAGAGATCAGAGATATTCATTTCTGGTGCGACAATCTCATATTCAGGCTTTTTTCCGTTCATTATTTTGCTCACTATCTTAACAGACATGGGCACGCTACCATCCTTAGTGCGAACAGCACCTTTTTTTATGATCTGCTTCCCTTTCTGAAAAAAAAAATCTTCTGTATTGAACTGCTTCACAATTTCAGTTATGGAAACAAAGGGATGGAATTCTTTGGGCTGGCCAATTATGAATTTCTCGACCGTCGTATGGTCATTGACGGATTTACAAAAAACAATATCAAAGCCCAATACAAAGACCATCAAATTGGCGATGCCTGGTTTGAACGTGTGGAACTTGTAGAATTTGGAGTGGATATACCTCAAACCCTGGTAAAAGATTATTCTTCCCCATTGAAGATTATATATTCAGGCAGGGGCGGACCGCAGAAAAGGATCTGGCTTATCGACCAAATTGCCTCCTACTTCATTAAGGCAGACATGCCGGTATCATTTCATTTTGTTGGGCCAATCACCCATGAACTTTCCTCATTTGTCAGGTCAGGCTCGATTCTTCATGGTGAAATCGCTGACCGGGAAGAATTAAACAGGATCTATTCCGAAGTACAAGTATTGCTCATGACCTCAGCTTATGAAGGATTTCCCGTAGTCATCAAAGAAACCATGGCCTATGGCTGCGTGCCTGTTGTGACGGCGCTTGAGGGCAATAAAATCCATCTTAGGGACGGTGGAAATGCTATGCTTATTGAAGAGATAAATGATGAAGTTAAACTGGTTGGTATCGCAAAGGAAAAAATTCAAATTCTATTAAATCAGCGTTCCGAATTGGAAAGGCTTTCCAAAAATGCCTATGAATATGCGAAAAGCCATTTTACGAAAGCGGTTTTTTACAAAAAATACAAAGACCTGCTCGCCACACCTAAAAAGATAGAAAGGCAATGGGAGAGAATTGCGCGCTTCAGTTTGGAATATGGCATATGCTATTCTGATTTTGAATAGGCGATGCGCAAAACACCCTTTCTCTTAGTTCAAACGCCGCATCTGCGTCCAGTAATGCAGCCACATGGTGCACTTCGAAATCAAGCCTATCCGAAGAATCGCGGGGCTTATGTTCTTTTGCCAATTGATCATAGAAATAATAACTGCCGGAACGGCACCGGTATATCCTGATTGAATAAGATCGGCTTCACTTTTGATGTTTAGATTTCTCATTAACCTCCACCATGCATCGTAGATGAGGATATTCCTCAGTTGATGCGTTCCGGTTTTGTTGAGGATCCTGAAACTTTCAGGTATTTCGATTGATCTTTGGCGATAGCTGCTCCTGGTAACCTGCTCCTCACTGACCCCAATATTCACAAGTGGTTTGGCTAAATATGCAGGATTTTCTTTCGATAGGAGCCGGATGTAGAAGTCGATATCTACCAGCCAGCGCATTTCTGTATCGTATAAGATTGCAGGATTGGCCTTATGCATCACTGCACTGGGCGGGCCAACTCCATTTTGAGCGAATAATGTGACAGGATTCCGCTTTAGCCATCTGAGCCTGAATTGGTTTATGAAAACCTCCCTGCCCGCTCCTGAATCCAAATGGATATTCTTGTACGCTGAAAAAATAAAACCTGAACCTGGATTCAGTTCTATCGCTTTTACAAACTGCAGCAAACTTTCTTTATCCGAAAACCAATCGTCATCATGCATCAGCTTGATCCAGGTTCCGCCGGCTTGACAGATTGCCTGGTTCCAATTACCCGGAGTGCCCTTGGGGACGGAATTGTGAAAATATTTTATCGGGAATTTGGAGGAGTATAAATTGGCCAGCCGCTCTACTTCCTGGTCCGGGCTATCATCGCTAAGAATGACTTCAAAATTACCGTACGATTGAATGGAAATCGAGTCCAGCAAGCGTTTCAGGAAATCCGGGTGTTTATAGGCAGGAATACAAATGGAAATAAGAACGGGTTCAGCCATTCGGCAAAAATAGAAATAGGTGGATAATTATTTTCTTAATTGTGAATCCTTTATAAAAGCCTAGCACGGAAATTGTTGATGAATTGTTACATTGTCAAACCATGCTAGTCCAATTTAACAAAAATATCCAGTTCACCAAATTGGTGAAGGCCGACTCGAGGTTGAGGGAATTTAATTTTAGAAGGGTTAATGGTCTGCATGAAGCCACCTTCACCATTGATGTGAGCGACGACCGGGGAAACAGGATGATGTTCAGGGTTCAGAAGAGCGATGGCCTGTGGACAATCCAGGATCAGCAGGTTCCCGCCTGGATCCGTGAAGTAGAGCCAAATTTCCATGATCTGATTGAAGAAGAGTTGAGGTATTCCTGATCCAAATCCTTTTGGTATTTTCGCGGGAATTCTTGTGAATTTTTTTCATTGGTTCAATTTTCCACAACCATATTGCAGTTTGGCGCCCAGGGAGAAAAAACAGGCTGGACTTATATTCTCATACCGGCAGCCGTTGCACAGAAAATAAATCCCGGCATCAAAAAATCTTTCAGGGTCAAGGGGAAGCTCGATGATTATTCCTTCCACGGCATTGCGTTGCTTCCCATGGGCGAGGGCGATTTTATCATGGCATTAAAAGCAGAAATCAGGAAGAAAATCAAGAAAGGAAAAGGAGCCAAATTGAATGTTCAACTGGATGTGGATCGCAAGCCCTTAAAAATTTCAGCTGAATTATTGGAATGTCTGCAGGATGAACCAAATGCGCTCGATTTTTTTCATTCCCTTGCCAAATCACACCAGGGCTATTTCAGCAAATGGATTGAATCTGCCAAGACTGAGCCCACGCGCGCAAAAAGAATTGCTATTGCGGTCAGCGCGTTGGCCCGCAAATTTGGATTTCCTGAAATGCTTAGGGCGGAAAATCAGAAAAATCGTGAACTGCGATCTTAGTATCATTTTCCTTCTTCGCCTTGAGATGACCAAAAGAAAATTGCTTGAATTGTTTTGAAATAAATTCCTGCCCGCTTCGTTATAAATTCAGTGTTGGAATGATTCAAGGCTGGAAATCACAGGTATCTACTTCAGCGCAATATATGGACTTAAATTCCGCAGCAAGCTAGAGGTAATGTACTTTCCGCAGGTGGTCCGCCTAGGGCGGATTCGACTAAACGTTTTGCAATTACAAAAGCGACTATCAAACGCAAGTCTCACGCATAAATAATTGCCAGACGGAATTTTTTTTGATGATGGATTGTATATTAGCCTCCACTTGTTTCAACGAATCACTCCTTTTTCTAAGAGCAGGTTTAGCATGCTCATATTTTAACGGAATCTTTAATGTCTGGTGTTTATTAACATGCTGTGAATAAGTAACTTTGTTTAAGTAATGACTCAAATATTTATATTTGGATGGTGCAGTTGTTACCCTATCCATTTAATCGGTACATCTATATCGTGAAATTAAAATGATTGAATTTGACTGAGACTATCATCAACCTTGAAACCGTTAACCCTATAGAATTCTTCGGAGTTAACAATGGCAAACTAGACATACTGAAAAAAAAATTCCCACTTCTCAAAATCCTTTCCAGAGGCACGCAGATCAAGCTCAGCGGTTCTCCTGAACAAATTGAACTGGCCAAAGAAAAAATTGACCTCCTGGTTCAATACCTGGAGCGCAATGGCCATGTCAGTGAGAATTATTTTGAAAATATTCTCGGTGGAGATGATGCTGAGACTGTTGACCATTTCATTGACAGGAATCCGACTGATATTTTAGTTTTCGGGCCAAATGGGAAAACGGTCAGAGCCAGAACGGTAAACCAGAAGCGGTTGGTTGGAGCGACAGAAAAGAATGACGTCGTTTTTGCTGTCGGCCCTGCTGGTACAGGTAAAACTTATACAGCAGTGGCGCTCGCCGTAAGGGCACTGAAAAACAAGATGGTTAAAAAAATTATCCTGACAAGACCGGCAGTAGAAGCTGGCGAGAACCTTGGATTCCTTCCGGGTGATTTGAAAGAAAAAATCGATCCTTACCTGCGTCCTTTATATGATGCGCTGGATGACATGATTCCTGCAGATAAGCTGGGGTATTATATGAGTACAAGGACCATCGAAATAGCGCCTTTGGCGTATATGCGTGGACGAACACTGGACAATGCATTCATCATCCTGGATGAGGCGCAGAATGCAACCGACCTTCAGATCAAGATGTTTTTGACGAGAATAGGCGGGAATGCCAAGGCCATTATCACTGGCGACCTCACTCAAATTGATCTGCCAAAGAATCAAAAAAGCGGATTGGCTAAAGCTTTGTATATCCTCAAAAATATTGACGGCATTTCCCATATCGAGCTTGATGAAGAAGATGTTGTAAGACACAGGTTAGTGAAAGCAATCATTAAGGCATACGAAAGAGACAAAAAAGAAAATTCAGATCCCGGCCCCGTTGCTTAATAACATGTTCAGCCCCTTTGAAACAAACCCTGAGCCTGTGGAATTTTCTACAGGCTTCTTTACTTTTGCTAATCTCTGCATATTTTCGCACTCTCAATTCAGCATAATTTGCTTAAGATGAGACGCTCCTTAATACGAATATCATGAAATATCATTTTGTCCCGCTGGCCCTCTTCCTCTTTCTTGCCTGTACCAATCAACGAACGTTTAAGCGTGCAGAGGATGCGCAGGATGCCGGCAGGGAATTTATCCGTGCATCTCTGGACGGCGACTATGACAAAGCTGCTTTTTATTTATTCCAGGATACAACCAATCGCCTGTTGATGAAAAAATGGCGCAAGGATTTTGAAAGAATCGATGACGCAACCAAACAACAATACAAGGATGCGAGTATTCTCGTGATCGATGTTCACCCCATCAATGATTCTGTAACGAGTTATACGTATTCCAACAGTTTCAGGAAGGATACAACCACGATCAAGATCGTCAGAGTAGATGGGGAATGGTTGGTCGACCTGAAGGAAATCCTCAATGAGAGAAAATGATGCTTAAGAACATCCTGCTTGTAGGCCTTGGAGGCGGAATTGGCAGTATCGCCCGTTTTGTCTGTCAGAAATATATTCATGAATGGCATCCACACCCTTTCCCCATCGGAACTTTTTTTGTAAATATTCTGGGCTGCTTTTTGATTGGCCTCTTTTACAGCCTCGCCGAAAAAGGCAATATCATGACGCCAGAATGGAGAATTTTGCTTACAACCGGCCTATGCGGAGGATTTACCACTTTTTCAACTTTTAGTTTTGAAAATATCCAATTGTTAAAAGCCGGAGATTTTACTTATTTGATTTTGTATATCGCGGGTAGTATTCTGCTCGGTATTGGGGCAACCTATCTGGGCATGTTAACGATCAAATTAATCTGATTCAAAATGGAACTAAATGGACAATCTAAATTGCTTCGAATATTCGTCGGTGAGGCAGACAAAATCAGTCATCGTACACTTTATGAATCCATTCTGCTCGAAGCCAGAAATGCGGGACTTGCCGGAGTGACTGTATTGCGTGGAATCATGTCGTATGGCGCAAGCACAAGGATACATACAGCAAAACTGATAGACATTTCAGAAGACCTGCCGATCGTCGTTGAAATCGTAGATGAAGAGAAAAAAATTGAAGCTTTCATGCCTGTCGTTCAGGCACTCTTTGAACAATGCGGCAAAGGAGGCCTTATTACCACCGAAACGGTCAACGTCGTATATTATAAGCCTAAAAAAAAATAATTCATTTACCAGCCTCGCGTTCGAGCAAGAAACGCATAAACTTTTCATCTAATCATCCTGGTAGAGTCAGCGCTGGGTGATTTCTTTGAACAATGATCGATTTCGACTAGGTTTGTGTCCTTAATCAATCCATCATGATGACCGTTTCACATCCCTGGCATGGTGTGCCATTTGGAGCAAACGCACCAAGGATTGTCAATGCAATCATTGAGATCCCGCAGGGAGCAAGAGCAAAATATGAAATCGACAAGGAAAGTGGTCTCCTGAAATTAGACCGGGTCATTTATTCTTCGTTCTATTACCCGACAAACTATGGATTCATCCCTCAAACCTATGGTGACGACAAGGACCCGCTTGACATCCTGGTGATCACATCTCTTCCTGTTCAGCCAATGTGCCTTATGGAAGCCAAAGTAATGGGTGTGATGCAAATGATCGACAGTGGTGATGGTGACGATAAGATCATTGCGGTTGCTGCCAAGGATCCCAGCGTGAATCATTACAATAATATCGAAGAACTGCCTAAACATTTCTTTGAAGAACTCAGGCATTTTTTTGAAGAATATAAAAAATTGGAGAATAAGACTGTTGTAGTTGAGGAATTCGGCGATAAGTCCACTGCACTCAAGATCATAGAAGAAGCAATTGCATCTTACAATGATAATTTCAGGAATGTCCGATAGTAAACCAACTAAATTCATTTTTCCTTGAACTCAAAGGCTATGTCCATACAAACCGTTTTGATCATCATCCTTATCGGGTTGGCGGCCGGTATGCTCAGCGGGCTTGTGGGCGTGGGCGGTGGAATCATCATCGTCCCGGCCCTCGTATTTTTCCTGGGTTTCAGCCAGCACCAGGCAATAGGTACTTCCCTTGGCATCCTGCTTCTGCCAGCAGGGATTCTCGCCGTCATGAATTACTACAAGAAGGGATTTATTGACCTCAAGGTAGTACTGATTCTTTTTATCGGCTATGTCGTCGGAAGCTATTTTGGAAGCAAAATTTCACTCAATGTATCTCAGGATGCACTGAAGAAAGCCTTCGCCATTATGCTGATCATTACTGCAGTAAAAATGCTCTTCTTTGAGAAATCTCATTAGAGGAATCTTTTGATCCATTTCATCCGGTGGGTCAATTTGCCATTCTGCTTTTGTATGATTCCCTGGTCGTTGACCTCATCTATTCGCACTTTGCCGGATGCATGAATAATTTTCCCTTTTCCCAATAAGATGCCTACATGGCTGATGGCCCCTTTTTCATTGTCAAAAAAAGCAAGGTCGCCACATTGACTCTCTTGAAGCGTTGAGATCAATTGGCCTTCGCCTCCCTGTTGCCATGCGTCGCGCAAAAGTGGAATGTTGAAGAATCGAAATAAAGTTTGTGTAAATCCACTGCAATCTGTTCCATAGACCGTCTTTCCTCCCCATAAATAAGGGCTGTCGAGAAATACCATGGCCAGTTTTCGGATCACTGCATTCTTTTTTGGTGCTTTCGCCGGATTCCATGGATCGCCTTTAAAATGGCACTCTTCTTCCTTCCAGGCAATTTGTCCATGCGGCCCCAATGCCAGCTGACTTCCAAAAGGTATTTTGATACCGTGTTTGCTTTCTTGAATTTCACTCACCCAGTGTGGGTTCAGTCTTTTTCGTGCTTCATCGTATTTCTTCTGATCCAGCCCTTCGAAATGAGATTCCTGGCACCAGCCTTCATAACGATCGTATTCACAACGAACCTTGATCCATTCATCCTTAAAACGATCTGTGATCGAAACAATATCCCCGAAAAGGAGCTGGCTCACCATTTCACTTTTGTGTCCGGGTTCTGCTCGCATTGGGGTACAGCCAACGGCGCAAATGAATTTATCCATAAAGAGCTTTTGATCTTATGACAGATTCAGGTTAGTATCGTATCGAAAAGGGCAACCGGACACAGTCATATTGCTGCAAGAATATTGTTAAAAATTAAAGTTAAATTTTAGACCAGGATTTTATAACAAATTTCTGCAGATTAATTTGTGCAAATTGAACTCACAGGCATCTTAAGACATCATCTCATTTTTCTAAACCCGGTGAATAAGATTAAATATGACCATATAACGGATCATGAATTATTGGATCGTTTTTATGAAGATCATAATAATGAATGGCTGGGCATCCTCTTTTCAAGGTATACACTTCTATTATTGGGCGTTTGCATGAAATATTTGAAAAATGAGGAAGAAGCACGTGACAGCGTGCAGCAGGTATTCCTTAAAGTGATTACAGAGCTCCATAAGTACAGGGTCGAGTTTTTCAAATCCTGGATCTACATGATCGCAAAAAATTATTGCCTGATGAAGCTGCGTGATAGAAACGGGAAGACCCCAGTCACCATCAGTGAAGATTTTTCAGTGTCCGAAGAGGAAAACCCGGAACCCAGTTACCACCTGGAAAAGGATCAACTGCTGGATTTAATGAGCCTGGCGCTGGATGAACTTGGCCAGGATCAGAAACGCTGTGTAACTTTGTTCTACCTGGACAAGGCCTCTTATCAGGAAATTGCAGCCCAGACAGGCTTTACCATGTTGCAGGTAAAGAGCAATATTCAAAATGGCAAAAGAAATCTCAGGATTTGGCTGGATGAGAAATTAAAGAAAATATCAAGATAAATGAATGGCCGCAACAATTCGCGGTATCATATGAACCCTGATTTATTAAACATATTATCCAATAGCAACAAGGACATCGATAACCAAAAGTTGATGGATTATCTCAGCGGAAAATTGTCAGAGAAGGAAAAGCATGAGGTAGAACAATTGGTGTCTGATAGCAATTTCATTCATGATGCCATGGAGGGACTTGAAAAGATTTCTGGCAAGAAAGATCTGAAATCCTATGTCGATCAGTTGAATAAGGAACTTCATGAACAGCTCCACAGGAAACCCAGGCACCCGGAACGGCGAAAACTGTTCGAATATCCCTGGATCTGGCTGGCACTTATCCTGATCCTGATCTTCTGCGTCGCTGGTTATCTTATTATTCGCATGATTCCCCGCTAATGCAGCTATATCAGGCTTTGATTTGTCTGAATTGTAAATACCCCCCTATTGACTTTCGCATCCTGGTAACGTATCTTTATTTAGGATCCTCTTTCCTCCTTCTAAATCTATTCTATGGGTACGCTGCAAAGATTAGAGTCCTGGAGTTCCACCCATCACCCAAAATGGCTCGTGGTACTTCGCGTCGCACTTGGATTGGCCCTGTTTTTCAAGGGCATATCCTTCATGAACAATTCCATTGTTGTAAACCAGCTCATTGCCGGCAGTGTGGTTTCTGAAGGTGCAGACTGGATTCCTTTCTTCATTACCTGGCTTCATCTATTGGGCGGATTTTTCATCCTGATCGGATTGTTCACCCGCTGGTCAGTATTGTCACAAATTCCCATTCTTGTCGGCGCCATTGTTTTCCTGAATGGAGCAAAGGGTCCTGCGAATTCAGGGCCTGAATTGGGGCTTGCATTTGCTATCCTGCTGCTCTTGTTTTTTTTCCTGATCGAAGGTGGCGGTCCGTTGTCTGTCGACGATTTCATCAGGAAAAACCCGAGATAATCAAATACTGCTTACCGATATATCATCGCAGATTATTGGTATTGAATGTAGACCGGTTGTGGTTTCAATTGAAGCACTTCTGCCGGAGTAAGCATCCTGCTGTTCTCTTCCCTGAAATCGTTTTTATAAAACAGCTTAAATCCGGTGAATTGAACGGGCTCTCTTGCAATGAATTCCCGATAGGAAGTCCTCTTTCTTGATTGAGCTCCCCAGCCATCCATATCCATGACGATCTGGACATCCGGACTGGTATGAATTTGCCTGTAATTGGTTATCATGGCCTGGGTGAAACGATGTACTACCAAAATTTTTGGCGGCAATTGATTTACTTTGGCAAGATTGGAGAGATAATTTGTTGCAAAATTGACATCGGCTGCATCCATCGTGCCGATGACGGTACCTGGAACCTTTCCGGTCTTCATCGAAAATTCCGGATCAATTCCTAAATGCACGTTGGGCATTTTAAGATAATTCTCCAACATTGGAATTTCTTCCTGAACTGTACTCATCCCCACCTGGATGTCGAGGAAAACGATGGCATTGATGCGCGCAGCAATCTTCAGTATGGTATCAATTTGCTTAAAGGGCATACGGAGACGATATTTATTTCCTTTGCCCGGACTGCCTTGTGCAGTCACAGCGATATAGTGCAACGCTGGTTGAACTTCGAGGGTTGTATCTGCAGCCTGCCATTTTTTAATTTCAGCATCCAGTTTTCCCAGCATTTCATCTGTAGGATATTCCCCCAGCACGCCCATTCTCTTGGAATAAAGATTACCATAATATGCCACAATGCGCTTAAATGGCAGGATCGCGCCTGCGTTTGGATATGCGGCTTTCACTGGCCAGCGTCCGGAGGAATCTCCATTCGTTATCCGTGTCAGTTTTAGATTGAATAATAAGGTATCCAGTGTTGCCGGAGCTGATTTTGTGGAATCTTTCTTATCCTTTTCCGCTGCAATCGCATTATTCTCCCCAGACCCGGAATTCCTGGTATTGCCCATTAGGGCTGTAATAACGTAGAATGAAGAAATAAGGATAAAAAGTAGGCTTACAACGGATCTGGCTTGCCTCCTGGTAATTATACGAGGGACATCTGCAGTTTTCTGAAGACTTTGCATAGAGTACTGGATTGAGGGCGCGAAAGTATTTCCTTCGCATACTTAAAACGATATGCGTTGCAATTTATTTTTTAAAATAACTGCATTAATTATTCACCTTTCCTTGCTTTGGAATGATTTCTATTTTGGGAAAAAAATTGGGCATAGGGTCGCCATTTGAATTGGTACCGGCTGTATTCCCATTCCATTTGTCACCTGCGATTTCCGCCAGTAAACCAAGGTTTATACTACCAGCATTTCTTGCTGACAGGTTCCTGTAAAATTTATGAAGCCGGGGCGCTTGTTTTTGCGCTAGATCATGTCTTTGTATCCCTTGCTGTTTTTTGCAGCCCTGGGCAGGGCCGCCAATGGCAATTAGCAGACAAATCATGAATATGCCAAGCTACTTCATGGTAGTTATATTGCACTTTAAATCCACGAAAGATTTCTTAGATAAATGCTTACCAGGTGAATTTTTAACGGGTTCCGGAAACGAAAATTACCTCTGTTCTTTGTACCAGTTAATCAATCCATTGGTTGATGCATCATGGGTTTGCACCGGTTCAGGATGTTCCAATTCAGGAAGTATCTTATTGGCGAGCTGTTTTCCTAATTCGACCCCCCATTGATCAAAGCTGAAAATATTCAGGATCACCCCCTGCACAAAAATTTTATGCTCATAATATGCAATCAGTTCGCCCAAAGTAAATGGCGTGATCCTTTTCACAAGGAATGAATTGGTTGGCCTGTTTCCTGTAAAACCTTTGTATGGAATCAATTCCGGCTTCACACCTTCAGCTACAAGCTCCTTTTTTGTCTTCCCATTCATCATCGCTTCTGTTTGTGCAAAATAGTTCGACATTAATTTCAGGTGATGGTCACCGATAGGATTGTGACTGATGGCCGGGGCAATGAAATCGCAGGGAATCAGCGTAGTTCCCTGGTGAATCAATTGATAAAAAGCATGCTGCCCATTGGTCCCGGGCTCTCCCCAAATGACCGGTCCGGTTGCATAAGTCACCGGGCGGCCATTTCGGTCCGTGCTCTTGCCATTGCTTTCCATATTTCCCTGCTGAAAATAGGCTGCAAAACGATGCATGTACTGGTCATAGGGGAGAATGGACTCCGTTTGTGATCCAAAAAAATTCCTGTACCAAATACCTACCAGGGCCATGATCACCGGGATATTTTTTTCAAATGGAGTGAACCGAAAATGATTATCTGCACGGTGCGCACCTCTTAGCAATGATTCAAAATGGTCATAGCCGATGGTCAACGCAATGGATAGGCCGATGGCACTCCAAAGCGAATACCTTCCTCCCACCCAATCCCAGAATTCGAACATATTGGCCTTATCAATTCCAAATTTCACCACTTCTTTTTCATTGGTAGAAAGTGCGACAAAATGTTTGGCGATATGCGATTCATTTTGCGCCGATTCAAGAAACCATTTCCTTGCTGAATATGCATTGGTCATGGTTTCCTGCGTCGTGAATGTTTTGGAAGCAATCAGGAAAATGGTTTCATCCGGAGTAATCTTTTTTAATGTCTCGACGATATGCGTGCCGTCTATATTGGATACAAAATAAGCCTGGATGCCATCCATCCAATAGGGTTTGAGTGCTTCTGTTACCATCACCGGCCCAAGGTCGCTGCCCCCAATGCCAATATTGACAATATATTTTATTCTCTTTCCAGAATATCCCTTCCATTCTCCGCTGTGAATCCTTTCGCAAAATGTTCGCATTTGCGCAAGCACCCTTTGTACACCGGGCATAACATCCTGGTTGCCTGTAATCACCGGGTTACCGGAAAAATTCCTTAATGCAGTATGCAATACAGCCCGGTTTTCAGTTTCATTTATCAATTCCCCATTAAACATGGCTTCCATGGCAGGATTTACTCCACACTGTTCAGCAAGATCAAGAAGGAGTCGGATCGTCCTGTCGTTGACAATATTTTTGGAATAATCAAAAACAATATCGTCTTCAGTGATTGAGTATTTAGAAAAGCGTTCGGGATCTTTCTCAAACATTTCCCGCATATTCAATGTCCGGCCTTCCTTTTCAAAATGTGTTCTCAAGTCCTGCCAAGCCTGTGTATGAACCGGAGATAGTTTAGGGAACATAGTCTAGAGAATTAAGCCATAAAAATAATGAAGAGTGACCAAAAGGGGCAAGAATCGACACATTATAAATTTCGAATGACCTGCACAACATAGTCAATCATATTTTCAGTCATACCCAAATGAGTTACCATTCTGATTTGTGTGGAAGAAATCGCAATGGCCAATACATTTTTTTCTTTTAACTGCTCAGCCAGAGATTTTGAAGTATATTTTCCAGCAACCTCGAATATGACAATATTGGTCTCCACTGGTAACATACATTTGACAAAGGGCTTATCTTCAAGTGCAGCTGCGATCCTTTTGGCATGCAAATGGTCTTCTGTCAATCGATTCACATTATTCTTTAAGGCATAGATCCCTGCTGCTGCCATAAATCCTGCCTGGCGCATACCGCCACCAAATACTTTGCGCACTCTCCTCGCTTTTTTTATAAAGTCCTTTTTCCCAATCAATATGCTTCCGATCGGGCAACCCAACCCTTTGCTCAGGCAAAGTGAAATGCTATCGAAGATCTCTCCATATTGTTCCGGCAATTCTTTTCTTGCGACGAGGGCATTGTAAAGGCGGGCTCCGTCCAGATGAAGTTTCAAACTCTTTTGATTGCAGAGCAACTTTATTCTTTTACATTCTTCAAGATCGTAGCAACTCCCGCCACCCCGGTTGGAGGTGTTTTCCAGGCTTACAAGGGATGTCCGTGCACGGTGCACGTCGTCAGGATTAATTTCATTTTCAATCTGGCCGGCCGTAATCAATCCGCGGTCTCCTGCAATTGTCCTTGCCTGCGCACCGGAATTGAATGCGATTCCACCTCCCTCATAAATATAAATATGCGACTGCTTCTCGCAGATGACTTCATCGCCTGGTTCGGTATGGCATCTTATGGCAATCTGATTGGACATTGTGCCGCTTGGACAAAACAATGCAGCTTCCATATTAAAAATATCTTTCACCAGATTTTCGAGCGCATTCACAGAAGGGTCTTCTCCAAACACATCATCTCCCACCTCGGCAGACATCATGGCCTCGCGCATGCCTGGCCCCGGCAAGGTCAGCGTATCAGAACGTAAATCAACTTTCATATAAAAGTGCAAATTTAAGGTTTGGCGTGAATAGGATGCGTGACTATCCTAGGATGCGGCTCCTGATCTGATATTTTTTGCAAAGCACAGCGGCCTTTTCACTCAATTCCTGCTGATAGGATCTGGGCGGGAATTGGTTGCCTGCATACAGCTGATCGTATTGCGGTATGAGTTGAGGATGGCTCCTTTCCAGAAATTTATAATAGAGCGTCTTGCTATCAGCCTTCTCTTTTCCAAAGAGACATAGACTTCCTGCCAATAAATATTCTGCTCCGGATTCTTTCGCTTTTGAGATCATCTTTTCCAATTCGTCATATGTATCACTGATAAATGGAAGCAACGGGATTGCGTTTACACCTGCCAGAAAGCCCGCTTCAATGCATTTTTCTAGAATAGATAGTCGTTTTTCAGGTCCTATTGCACCGGGTTCCAGCATGTCCGATATTTTTTCATTCAATGTGGATAAAGAAACTGACAAAATCACACCATGTTTCAATACCGGTTGAAGATCGGAAGGCAGAATGGCTGTAGCATCAATCTTCTTTAATAAATCAAAATCCCTGGTAATCAGATCGGATTTTGAGCTTATAAAAACGGGAAAGTGGTATTTTAATAACAATTCCAGGCAGGTCCTTGTCAATTGATATTTTTCTTCCACCGGCATATAGGCATCAGTGGCAGTTCCTACAGCTACAAATCCATATTTACCTTTGCATGCTGCGTTCTTCAATTGCTTTTCTAAGATTTCCAGGAGATTTTCTTTGTATGCCAATTTATCTTCCATATTCTCCCCGTATTTGCTCCCCCTGATATAGCAATAAAGACAATTGCAACTGCACCCCTGGTATGGGTTGACTGAATACTCGTCGAGAAACCAGGAGTCCCGGAATTTATGTTTATTCAAAATGGATTTGACCCTGATCGGAGTGATCATATTTTCAAATCATTTGCGTTAAGGGTTTGAGATGTATTATGGGCATTTGCTAATCTGGCAAAGTGATTCATTTAGTAAGGTGTGTAGTGATAGCCGAAAAGACAATTGAATTATGACATGGCAGATCCATCAAAGCGGGCAAGCAGTTCGGTATTTTTCATCAATTCAAGATGGTTTGCATTTATGCGGAACTGATCAGCACTGTTCAGTGCCTGTGAAAGCCCATTATGCCAGGGCGCGATTTACGCCCTTGAAATATCCAACAGATTCTGCCAACCCGGGAAGAATGTCCTTTGACTTCACTTCGTATTCAATACTGCATCTGCCACTGAATTTGACAATATTAAGAGCTCTCACCAGGCCGGGGATATCCATTACCCCATTGCCGACGGGCACAGATGTTTCGGTACTTGTATTCTTTGCCAGGTCTTTTATATGCACGTCCAAAATCCTTGATGAGTAGAGGCTGACCGCAAGCACAGGATCCTGGCCGGCCATATAGCAATGGCCAATATCGAGGCAGAGCCCAATGGAGGGGTCGAGATTCCTGATGCGATCGTATACTTCTTTCGGGCCCGGATACAATTTATCTTCCGGACCATGGTTATGTATGGCTATTCGGATCTGCATCGATTTTACTTTTTGTTCCACATATGGCAATAGTTCATGATTGGGAACACCGATAATAAGGTCAATGCCAAGTTTTTTTGCATAGTCAAAAGCCTGGTCCACTTCAGCCTGCGTTTTCATATAAATCACGCCGGCTGCATAAACCCTGATGCCAGCTGCCTTGAACTTTCCCAGCACATCATCGATCTTTTCCTGTGTACTATTCAGGGGCAAATAAAAATCCTTGATAGATAAAGCGCTTATGCCTACCTGTTGCATCATGGAAATACACTGTTCCAGGGGAATATTAACGAATGTGTACCCCGCTATTCCCATGGCCAATTCACTGGCAAAAAGATGGTCTTGCCTGGGCCTGACTCTTGCAGACAAGGTAGAATATAAACCAGTAGCAGAAACGGTGATGGCGGAGGCTCTTAGAAAATCCCTTCGGGAACTCATGATGGTGGATTTGAATAAGATTAAGTTACAACATAATCCATAAATCCGGGATTGGTCTGCCGCGTTGAGTAAATGTGATAAGAGGGAAATCCTGGCGAGATGGGCCGGCTGGAAAATGAGAAAGCACCAAGTTTGTTTTCGATTTATTCATTTGATTGCTCAAACTTATAATTCTTACCAACCCGATGCTTTCGTTGAGTAGCTTCCATCTTTTGAAGGATATCTGCTTCTCAATTGTAGGCGAAAGGTACAATCCGCCATATCCGGATTCCAAATTTATTGACTCCTGGTTACGCACCGGTTTTGCACTTAGTTATTCACATCCGGGCATCGATGATCGTTGGTCGATGGTCGATGATCGCATGGCGTTGATACTTATTGGAGTTTGACAAAGCACTTCGTTATTGGGCATTAAATTTCAAACAATTAAAGTAAGTTAGCACCTGGACGAACACAATGATGACTGAATTGCGTTTTTAGAACTTCCCCTAACCATCTGCCTTCTACCATCGACCATCGACCAACGATCAACGATTTTCCTTACCTTCGCGCCGCTATGACACAAGAAAAAATCAATGCTATGAGGTCCCGTGTTGCCGGACTGAGGAGGTTTCTTTGACGTCGATAATCGTCAATACAAGATCAGCGAAGACAAGCAGCGTTCAATGAGTCCTGGTTTTTGGGACAACAACACGACTGCCACAGAAATCCTGAAAAATATTAAAGAAAACGAGGGCTGGACGAAACTGTATGATTCAACAAATCATGCGGTAGAAGATTTTGCCGTGCTTTTCGATTTCTGGAAAGATGGTGAGGCATCTGAAGAAGAAACCAGGCAGGCTTATGAAAAAGCCAACAGGCAGATAGAAGAAGCCGAATTCAAGAGCACGCTAAATCAGCCTGAAGACGGGCTTCCGGCCATCCTGCAAATCAATTCAGGTGCAGGCGGCACAGAAAGCCAGGACTGGGCGGAAATGCTTTTGCGCATGTACCGTATGTATGGTGAAAAACAGGGCTGGCAGGTTTCGCAGCTCGATTTCCAGGATGGTGAGGGCGCAGGAATCAAGAGCGCAACCCTCCAATTTGACGGTCCTTTCGCCTATGGCTTTCTGAAAGCAGAAAGCGGCGTTCATCGCTTGGTCAGGATCTCTCCTTTTGACAGCAATGCGCGGAGGCATACTTCTTTCGCAAGCGTCTATGTATATCCACTAATAGACGACACCATTGATATCCAGGTCAGTCCGGCGGATATCGAGTGGGCGTTTTTCAGAAGTGGCGGAGCCGGAGGCCAGAATGTAAACAAAGTAGAAACGGCGGTCAGGCTCACTCATAAGCCTTCAGGGATTGTGGTAGAATGTCAGCAGGCAAGAACCCAGGGAGAGAATAGGGAAAAAGCCATGGCGATGCTAAAAAGCCGGCTGTATGAAGAAGAGATGCGTAAACGGGAGGCCATCAAGAATGCCAACAACGCCAGCAAGAAAAAAATCGAATGGGGCTCCCAGATCAGGTCTTATGTTTTCCACCCATATAAAATGATTAAAGACCATCGCACGGATTTCGAAGTAGGCAATATACAGCCCGTTATGGACGGAGAACTCGACGGATTCATAAAGGCCTATCTGATGAGTGAAAAAGAGGCTGAAAAACCCTAAAGGCAGCCCAACGTGCAATTAGTCCGCTTTCAAATATTGGGAAAGCCCACGTATTGAGTCATTGTTCACACTGTAGATGTAACTATCAATGGCATGGATCGTCCTACCAGGGCAATCAAATTTCATGAAGTCAGGTCTGCTACTTTTCTTTTTCCTTTTTTGCGGATTTTTTTGCCTTGGTCAGGGCACCATTTCCATTTCGGGCGCAATCAGGGATTCCATATCCGGAGAAATACTTTCTGGCGTCACAATTAAAGTTATAGCAGGATCAAATTCCTTCTCCATCATTTCCAACAAAGAAGGAAAATTTCAAATCCACCCCAGGGAAAGAATCGATTCCATTTCTTTTTCCATGATCGGTTACAGGTCAAGCAAAGTCCTTCCCTCTTATATTTCGAGCAACGAATGGCTTGAAATCAAACTGGCGCCCAATCCTTCATTGCTTGACGAAGTAACAGTCAGACCCACGCCTGCAATAGAAATTGTAAAGCAGGCTGTGGCTTCATCATTGGCCAGTCTTCCGCAAAAGAACTATTCTGCCAGGGAATTCTACCGAGAATCCATCAGCAACAAAGAACATTATTTTTCCATTGCCGAAGCCATTTTCCTTACGCGGTACAATTCCACGAATCATACCCTGAAATTGAAGCTGGAGCAGGGCCGGAGCAAGGAAGAGGTAAGCTATACCCGTCTCTTTGAAGACTTTCATCCGGGAGGCGGACCCCAACTGGGTGCTGAAGAAAGTTTTTCCATTCGATTCCCTGATTTTTTGAATCTTAAGAAAATAGATCAGTTTCAATTTGCTGTAGAAAAAGTCCTTTACCAGGATGATAACAGAATCTATTGTATCCATTTCGATCAACGCGCAGATGTAAAGGAAGCCCTTGAAAAAGGACGGATATATATTGACGCGGATAGTTATTCCATCCTAAAATACGAAGCAGAGAACAGCCCGATTGGAATGCCCTATGTAAAAAATCTTACGGGCACCGACAAAATCTTTGCCGAAATCCTGAACATTGATTTTACAAGGAAAGGTTGGAAGAGAACAGTTGGATTTACCCGGGTAAATAGTCATATCCTGCTTTCCTATGCAAACGTTGAACTCAAGATCGGGTATAAACAGCCCAGGAAAGGAATCGATCTCGACCTGAACATCCAACTCGAAATGGTCATGACAGATCCATTTTTGCCATTAGAGAAAGAGATAAGCAAGGAGGAGGAATGGAAGAAAAAAAATCTGGCGATCAACCTGCCCACTGCATTTGATTCAGCATTCTGGGGAGGCACCAATATCATTTCGCCTACAAAAAAAATCAACGATATTATTGCTGCAATTTCCAGTGCAAATCACGAATCTGCATCTAGTGCCAGCGTAGAAGACTGGCAATTCATGAATAAGGGCCAGTTCACGCTACGCCAGCAAACAGACACCCTCATCCTGTCACCATTGATGAAAAGCGCATGGGAAGACGACGAAACGGGGGGTATGATTTACAAACCGGTGGAAGGCGATTTCACTGTCGAATCCGGGATCAATCTGATCAAGAAATCTGATCCGATGTCCTTACCGGATCGTGGATTTCAACAGGCAGGCATCATCATCCGAAACAGCGAAAACGGAAAAGAGAATTATTTTCTCCTCTCCCTTGGTACCGGGGGCAACGCAAACCCCAAATTATTTTTTAGGAGAACCCTGGAAAGCAAGACAAAAACAGTGGTTTTCCATGAAGAGGATCTCAATGGAACAATGCGTATCTCAAAGAAAGGGACAAAATTAACAGCCTATTTCAAATCGGGAAAAGATACAGCCTGGACCAGGGCAGGCGAATATGAAATTGGCTGGCTCAATAAAAAACTGCAGGTGGGACTCGTCATATTTTCACATTTCAGCGGACAGGGTCCGAAAATGGTTCCTGATATTCAGGCCTATTTCTACCAAATGAAATTAGACAGGATATGAAAAGAATCTGGTGTAACAGTCATAATGGTATTTGCATTGGTACCTGTATTTGCATGCCTGATCCTATTTATCACAGACGGCAGGAATATTCTGGTGGCAAACCACGAAGATTGGTACGCACGGGATGCGGAAATCAGTTTTGTCCCAGCCGAAGGCAGATCCTTTGGCATGCTTTATTTTGATTTTGCCAGTGAAAGAAGCGCGCAGGGCGGCATGAACACTGCCGGATTATTTTTTGATGGAACGAGAACGCCATATGCTCCGTATCAAGCGAACAATTCAAAGCCTGATTGCCATTGCTATATTTGGAAAAAAATTTTAGCCGAATGCAGTACTGCCGACCAGGCACTCTCCTATATCCGGAAATTCAGGGTGCCTGAAATAGAAGAGGTTCATATTTTACTCGCTGACAGATCAGGCAACTCGATCGTAGTTGGGATTTACAACGATTCCCTGCAGGTTCACAGGCGATCAAAAAATTATCAATTGCTCACAAATTTTAACCTGAATAATCCATCCTATGGTGATGAACCTCCATGTGAAAGGTTTGCCAGGGCCGATTCCATGCTGGCATTGGATTCAGCAGCAACCATAATCAATCTCGAAAAAATTCTTTCCAAAACCCACCAGGGAGCGCTGACCGTTTATTCAAATATTTATAACCTGACAAGTGGAGAAGTGTATATTTACCAGAAAGCCAATTTTTTCAAGAAAGTAAAAATAAACCTGGCGGGAGAATTGAAAAAAGGCAGGCATGCTGTTCGCATTGAAGCTCTTTTCAGGTAAGGGATCATTTCAGTTTGCCCCCTAAAGCCACTATCTTTGCGGCTCAATATTCCATTATGGCATTAGGATATTTTTCATACCCCATGCCGGTGAATGAGCCGGTCCTAAACTATGCGCCCGGAAGCCCGGAAAAGAAAACCCTAAAAAGGACTTTGAAAGAACTAAGATCTGAAAATATCGATGTGCCCATGTATATCGGCAACAAGGAAGTTCGCTCAGGCAAAAAAGTACTTCTCCACCCTCCGCATGATAAGAACTTTGTATTAGGACAATTCCATGCAGGCGATGAAAAGCATGTGAAGCAGGCGATCGAAGCTGCACTCCAGGCAAAGGAAAGCTGGTCTGCGCTGAGTTGGGAAAACAGGGCAAATATTTTCCTCAAGGCGGCTGACCTGATCTCCACCAAGTACAGGTCTTACATGAATGGTACGACCATGCTTGGGCAAAGCAAAAATGTTTACCAGGCTGAGATTGATAGCGCCTGCGAAATCATTGACTTCCTTCGCTTCAATGTACATTACCTGAGTGAAATCTACCGGCAGCAGCCCATCAGTGGTCCGGGTATACATAACCGTTTGGAGTATCGTCCGCTGGAAGGATTTGTTTTGGCGATCACACCATTCAATTTTACCGCTATCGGAGGCAACCTGCCGAGTTCAGCAGCCATGTGTGGAAATACTGTGGTTTGGAAACCTGCAAATACCCAGGTCTACAGCGCACAAATGTTCATGCGGATTCTGAAAGAAGCCGGCCTTCCGGACGGTGTCATCAACCTCATCTATGTGGATGGTCCTACCCTTGGCAAAGTTTGCTTTTCGCATCCCTCATTTGCCGGAGTTCATTTTACAGGTTCCACCGGCGTATTCAATAGCATGTGGAAGACCATCGGAGAAAATATTGGCGGATATACATCTTATCCCCGTATTGTTGGTGAAACCGGCGGAAAAGACTTTGTCATCGCACATAAAACTGCTGACCCTGACGTGCTCGTCACAGCATTGCTGCGAGGTGCATTCGAATTCCAGGGTCAGAAATGTTCTGCCGCTTCAAGGGCATATATTCCTTCGAATATTGCCGATGAAGTGAAGAAGAAACTGATTGCAGGGGTAAAAAGTTTTAAGATGGGAGGAGTGGAAGATTTCTCCAATTTTATCAATGCAGTGATTGACGAAAAAAGTTTTGACAAAATCAAATCATATATAGATGAAGCAAGAAAAGACAAGAAAGCTGAAATCTGGGTAGGTGGCAAATGCGACAAATCGAAAGGGTATTTTATACAGCCCACCATTATAGAAGCAAAGGATCCAAAATATACTACCATGTGTGAAGAGATCTTCGGGCCTGTATTGACCGTGTATGTGTACAATGCCAATCAGTTTGAAAAAACCCTCGAACTCGTCAATAATACTTCCCCTTATGCACTGACAGGTTCCATTATTGCAAGAGACAGGGAAGCAGTAGAACTGGCCACAAACAAACTCAGGCATGCGGCGGGTAATTTCTATGTGAATGATAAGCCCACTGGCGCTGTTGTCGGGCAGCAGCCATTCGGAGGAGCGAGGGCTTCAGGAACAAATGATAAGGCAGGTTCAATCCTCAACCTCTATCGCTGGCTGAGTGCAAGAACGATCAAAGAGAGTTTTCATCCGGCTACCAGCTACGAATATCCGTTCATGCTGGAACCCTGATCCCATATTTCGAAAAACGATTCTTACATTTATCAAAATTTTTTTTTGAAAACGATTCTGAACGATCAGCATGTAGGATTAACAATTCAAAGGCTGGCACATCAGGTGTTGGAAAATCATATTGACCTGGAGAACACAGTGCTCATCGGAATTCAACCGCGAGGCATTTATTTTTCCAACCGGCTGGTCGGAGAAATCAGAAAACAGGTGAATGGGAAAAAAGTTGAATACGGGATCCTGGATATCACTTTTTACCGGGATGATGTGCGCCAGGGACTACATACGTTAAATCAAACCGATATTCCTTTCAGCATTGAAGATAAAAATGTGATCCTGATCGATGATGTGTTATATACTGGGCGAACCATCCGCGCAGCCCTGGATGCGTTGCTTGGATTTGGCAGGCCGGCCAAAGTGGAACTTTGTGTGTTGATAGACCGCCGCTTCAGCCGACAATTTCCAATTCAGGGAGATTATATTGGAAAATCGATCGATTCCATCATCACTCAAAGAGTAAAAGTATTCTGGAAAGAGAATGATGGAAAAGATGAGGTGAGTTTGATTGAGTAGAAGCACTTCGTGCAAGACACAAGGCACAAGATTCAAGGGACAAGATTCAAGGACAAGGGCGAGAGAGATTGGTAGCGTCATTGTTATCAATATTTCTGCCATGTCACAAGAATTAGAAGCGAGGTTTTTATTTTTTTCCCAGCGTGTCAGGGATTTCTGCAGAAAACTCCAATGGGATCTTATTAACTCCGAATATATCCATCAACTAATCAGATCAAGTGCTTCGGTGGGTGCGAATTATTTGGAAGCTGCAGACCATCTTGGCAAGGCAGATGAAAGAATGAAAATCAGGATTGCAAGGCGGGAAGCAAAGGAATCTATTTATTGGCAGAGATTGATATTGACTTATAGCGATTCAAAATTGGAAGAGGAAAGGAACAGTCTTTTAGAGGAGGGGATCCAAATCCAAAAAATTCTTTCTGCGATTATTTTGAAATTGTCAATTTAAGTCTGGACTCCTTCAATTTTTCCCTTGAATCTTGTTTCTTGTCCCTTGTACCTTGTGTCTTGCCCCTTAAGACTTGTGCCTTGAACCTTGTCCCTTGTTTCTTAACCCTTTTGCCTTAACTTCGCCTCCTAATGCAACTTAGCTCCAAACATCTTCTTGGCATTAGAGATCTCCAGCCTTCCGACATTCAGCTTATTTTAGACACTGCCACTCAATTTAAAGATGTATTGCAGCGCCCGATCAAGAAAGTGCCCACATTGAGGGATGTCACAATCGTCAATTTATTTTTTGAAAATTCCACCAGAACCAGGATCTCTTTTGAATTGGCCGAAAAAAGACTTTCTGCAGACACCATCAATTTTGCGGCCTCAAACTCTTCCGTTTCTAAAGGCGAGTCACTGCTGGATACTGTTAACAATATTCTCTCGATGAAAGTGGACATGGTGGTCATGAGGCATAGCGCCAGTGGTGCTCCCCATTTTCTTGCCAAACATATCCAGGCCGCGATCATTAATGCCGGCGATGGCATCAATGAACATCCGACTCAGGCACTGTTGGATGCATTTTCCATCAGAGAAAAACTGGGTTCGATAGAGGGTAAGAAAGTGGCCATCATCGGTGACATCATGCATTCCAGGGTCGCACTGAGCAATATTTATCTGCTCAAGAAAATGGGGGCAGAAGTCATGGTAGCGGGCCCTCCTACCCTGATTCCAAAATATATTAAGGAGGCATTCCAAATCAAAGTCGAATACAATCTCAAGAAAGCTTTGGAATGGTGTGATGTGGCGAATGTGCTTCGCATTCAACTGGAAAGGCAGAACCAGGTGCTTTTCTCTTCACTTCGGGAATATAGTCTTGCTTATGGGGTAAATAAAAAATTACTCGATAGCCTGAACAAAGAAATCGTGATCATGCATCCGGGGCCCATTAACCGCGGAGTGGAACTGGACAGTGATGCAGCAGACAGCAAACAATCCATTATCTTGCAACAGGTTGAAAATGGCGTCGCCGTCCGGATGGCTGTGCTCTATTTGCTGTCGGGTGGAAAGGCGGATCAGAATTGATTGCTGAAGCCGAGATCAGTTCCTGCGCCGCGTTCCAACGCCAGGACCATCACTAATAAAATCCCAATTTTCATGCAACGCATAGCGCTTTTCCCCGGAACCTTTGATCCCATCACCATTGGGCACCTGGATATTATCCATCGCGCGCTCCCGCTTTTTGATAAGTTGATTATTGGCATCGGAAGGAACGTCAACAAAGCACCCATGTTCTCAGAAGAAGTTCGACTCGCCTGGATCAAAGAAATTTACAAGGACAATGACAAAGTAGATGCGGTGGTCTATGATGGGTTGACTATATCCTGCTGCCAGCGCGTGAAAGCAAATTTTATCCTTCGCGGAATCCGATATGTGAACGACTTCGAATACGAGAAGGCGATTGCAGACATGAACCGCAGTCTCGACCACAATATCGAAACCGTTTTCCTGACCTGCCTCCCCCAATATACTTCTGTTGCCTCTACCCTTGTCAGGGATGTTATCCGCAACAAAGGCAATGTGTTGCAGTTCCTTCCTGAAGTAGTGGCAAAGTCCTTAAAATCAAAAACCTCTTAACATGTCCATCTGGTTTAATCAATCTCTAACGATAGAGGATATGCGATCCCTTGCGGCCAATACCATGAACGAATATATTGGCATTGAATTAACCGAAGTTGGGGAAGACTGGCTGAAAGCCACAATGCCTGTGGATCACAGGACGAAACAGGCATATGGAATTCTCCATGGAGGGGCTTCTGCTACCCTCGCAGAAACCATTGGGAGCTTCGCATCCGCGATGGTCGTTGATCAGGAAAAATATTTTGTAGTGGGACTTGAGATCAATGCAAATCATATACGAAGCGTCAAAGAAGGTTTTGTAACCGGGATAGCCAGGCCTATTCATATCGGGGGCATGACTCATGTATGGGACATCAGGATGACAGATGGAAATGGAAAATTAACCTGCATCAGCCGCCTAACAGTTGCCGTCCTGAAACGAAGCTGAGCGAGTTCAAAAGAAGGATGCAGCTTTAAGTACATCGACAATTGCCCCAAAAGTGTTTTTTATCAGAGGTTGCAATTCATTTTCACCTACCCATTTCAGTTCAGTGATTTGCTCTGCTAATTGAGGATTCAGGTCTTGCCCTGACGCAGCTTCCATAAGGTACCAGGTCGTATCCTTCAAAATATGTTTTCCACTTTCGTCATACGTATGGTATGTATTAAGTAGGAATTTTTTGATCTTCACTTTCTTCAGTCCTGTTTCTTCCTTTACTTCCCGAATGGCACAATCCTCCAGTTTTTCTCCTTTATCAAGCTTCCCCTTCGGCAGGTCCCATTTCCGGCGCCGGTAGATAAACAATCCCTCCCCAAGTTCATTCCTCACAAGCCCCCCACCCGCCTGCACAAGTGTGAATTTTTTCCAAAATGCTTTTTTAAGATCTTCCAGTTTGGGATGATAGAAGATCCCAGCATGGACCTTTTCCTGCCGCATTTCATGAAGCATGGAATTTACCGCTGCACTGGAAAATTCATCAATAAAGACTGCATCATCGTGATGTGCGTAGGCATTTATTTCTTCGTCAAAGGCATCACAAAGAAATAGCGGCTTGTTGGCAAAATATATCTTAATGTACATGTTTGTAAATGGCCGGAATGAACATGATCAGTTTGCAAAACAGGGGGGATTGTATTTCAGCATATCTTCGCGACATGAACAATGAAAAGGCAGTAGCCGAAAAACTACTACAAATTAATGCCATTCGACTGAATGTAAAAGAACCTTTTATCTGGGCCTCCGGATGGAAAAGCCCTATATACTGCGATAACCGCAAGGTATTGTCCTTCCCATATGTACGAGAATTTATCAAGTCAGAAATGAGTAACCTGATATTTGAACAGTTTCCTGAGGCTCGCATGCTTGCCGGCGTTGCGACGGCGGGCATTGCATGGGGTGTGCTTTCTGCTGACCAGTTGAAGCTTCCCTTCATATATGTCAGGCCGAAGCCAAAAGAGCATGGATTGGGAAATCAAATAGAGGGATTTTATGAAAAGGGACAAAAAACGGTGGTTATTGAAGATCTCGTTTCAACGGGGAAAAGCAGCCTTCAGGTAGTTGATGTACTGAGAACTGCGGGACTGGACCCGATCGGAATGGTTTCAATATTTCATTATGGCTTTCAGGAAGCGTATGAAGCCTTCGAAAAGGCAAATATTCCTCTGCGTTCACTTACAAATTATAGCTGCCTGATCGGACTTGCGCTGGAAAAAGGCATGATTCCTGCATCAGAAAGGGAGATTTTGTTAAAATGGAGCGCAGACCCCGCAAGCTGGCAGGGTGTTTCTTAATTTCGTAGATCAAAACCGTTGCACAATGAAAAAAATTTTCTTGTCTGTCTTTTCAATCTGCATATACCTGATTAGCTATACCCAGGTGACAGTAAAGGGAGGCGTTGCAACAGCGACGATCAGTACACCTACCGTTCAATGCGAAGAATGCAAGCAACGAATTGAAAAGTATGTTATCCGTGAAGAAGGCGTTCAAAAAGTGGTTGTGGATTACAAAAGGAAAGTGACCAAAGTGACTTATGTGATGGAACGCACCAACATTGAAAATGTAAAAACTGCGATTGCAAATGCAGGATATGATGCCGATGATGTTCCAGCTGAACAAAGCGCGTATCAAAAATTACCCACTTGTTGTAAGAAGACCTCCGATGGGGGTGGCCATGAGAAATAGCGGTCAAATAAGCTCCTATTAATATTTCAGGTCAACATTGAATTTTCCTTCCCCGGTGCCCATTTCCGCCGCAGCTGCATTGCTGACACGGATGACCAGGCCGGTACTTTCCTTCATATCAGGCATCTGACCCAAAACTTTTGCATACACTGTCTTGTTTGTAGCTGGGCTCGTGATCTTAACTATTGTTCCTACTGGCACATTGTTCATCAGCGCGTAGTATTTGCCATCCTGCCATCCGCTCGTGCTCTTGAAAGTACCCGCCTGACCTGTCAGCGTTTTCGTATTGGCAATGTACTCAGTGCCAAAATAGCCGCCACCCGCATGCGTGACAGCTCCCTGACCTGAATTGGTCAGGTTATTTACTGGTTGGCCTGCTGGCGGGGCATTCTCATGAGTTTTTGAAACAACCGCAGTTTCGGATGATTTACTTTCCTGGATAGACGAAGCACTGCTTGGCTTATTGGCTTGTTGAACTTCCTTGACTGGCTCTTTTACCGCGATATCCTTGACAGGAGCCGATGTTGGTTTCAGGCTGTCCTTTTTTGTAGCTGCCTGACTGATCGATGATGGCGCCGCCACAGATTTACTGCCATCTGCAAGGGATGATTGGGACGATTTGACTCTCAGGTAAGCCACAATCAGATCCATCCCGGCTTTGGCCTGATCACCGGTGATATGGTTCCATTTTTCCAATGTTGCGACCGGCACTTTGCTGTATGTAGTGCTTATATGGTAAAGCCACTCTTTGGGTTGAATCGTATGGTAGATAGGAATAAGGGTCTCTCCCTGGCTCTTTTGTCCATCCTGCGAAAAATTGGAAGCCGTGAGCGGAATTTTAAGGCGTTGGCCTACCTCAAGCGGCGTGGATAAGCTTGTGCCATTAAAAGGTGCTATTTCCCTGGGACTGATATTATAGGTTCTTCCCACACTATACCAGTTCTCTTTGGCGTCAACAATATGCTCGACGTAAAATTTCCCCGGCTCGCCCTGAATGACCAATAAATGAGGTTGGGCATAGGCAGCCCTGGCAAAGGCTAAGCCTAAAATGAAGGCTGTGGTTAGTTTCTTCATGGTCTTTCGGTAAATAATCAGTTTCAACGCAAATATGAGGCAATATCTTGCAAAAAAAACATTAAAAAATCGGTAAATTAGGAATATGAAGGTCACAGGCAAATGGCAAATCGTCAATGCAGAACTCGGGGGCAGAAAACTCCCGCCTGAAAGTTTTGAGAAAATGGTGCTTGAACTGGATGAGACTTCCTATCAATTGATTGAAGGAAAAGTAATAGATAGCGGTCTGGTAGAAATTGATGAGAAAGCCGAGCCAAAAGCAATGATCATCACCGGAATATTCGGACCTAATAAAGGAAGGACTTACCAATGCATTTACAAGTTTGAAGGTGAAGATCTGATGATGTGCTATAACCTTGGAGGAGATGGCCCTCCGAAAAAATTCGAAACTGAGGACCACCCATTATTTTACCTTGTCAGATATAGTAGAAGAACCTAGCCTGATTTGGTAAGCCGCATGTGAATTCTCCATTCCGTCGGATAATAATTATTTATTCTGGTTCCTAGATTCTTCAGCCATCCCAAATTGATGTTGTTGAACTGGGCCAATGCCCAACCTTTTTCCAAGGCAGACGAATTGATTTCTTCCTTCCTTAGGTATTGTATCGATGCTTCAAGGTCAAGTGGTAATTTTCTTATTTTTTCTGAACATAAACTACTCATGGCAAGTTCGTGGTGAGGGATCAAATCTCTCCGGGCCAGTTTTCCCAATAAGATCCCAGCCTTTCTTATATACAAAGATTGTTGCAGTAAGGCCAGGTCCGATTTCCAGGAGGAAGGAATTCCATATACATGGTCCTCTCTCTTAATAAGTTCTATTTTCGAATCTTCCCTGATCCAATCACGAAGGATCATGCGCTCTTTTTTATCCGGCGACTCCGAAGCCAATTTTGGAATCCTTAGGTTTTTTTCTTCAGAAGCTGTTTTTCTGAGGCAGGCCAGGAACAATCCCTCTCCTTTCAACCTGTCGGGATAGAATCGATAACCCCATCCATTAAAGAACGGCGACCTGCTTTCCACAATATTCCATTCATCTTGTAATTGCAGCGGAACAGACTCAAATGGATATTCTTTCATCAGCCAATCCACTATGGCTTCATTCTCTTCGGAGGAAAAAGAACAGGTTGAATAGAGAAGGATGCCATTTATCTTCAATGCGCCCAATGCGTCTGCAAGGATTCTTCGTTGCCTTTGGCTGCACACCCTGACCTGGTCAGGACTCCATTCACTGATGGCTTCCGGATCGCGGCGGAAGAGACCGCTCCCGCTGCATGGTGCGTCGACTACCATCAGATCAAAATACTGCGGAAGTTTTGAAAATCCGGCTGGATCATTTTGTGTCACCACCGTATTTTCACCTCCCCATTTCGTCATGTTTTCAAGTAGGGAACCCACTCTGGATTTAATCGCTTCATTGCTTAGGAGGAGGCTGTCCCTGGTAATTAAGGATTGGATCAGGGTTGATTTTCCCCCTGGGGCGGCGCATAGATCAAGTACTTTGAGGGTCCGGGACAGATCGACTGTTTGCATTATGGCTTGCTCCAAAAACATACTTGAAGCTTCCTGTACGTAATAAACGCCCGCATGAAATAATGGGTCGCCAGTAAATAGGGGACGTTCTCTCAGATAGTACCCCTGAGAAGACCAGGGCACATGAGCGTATAATGATTTCCGTGATAATGAAAAGGGAGAAGAATTAATTTTTGCAGTCTCACTGCTATCAGTGAATCCATTTTTTTTCGGATTCAGCCGGACAGATGGGACTTCATTCAATTGGGCGTGGATGGCTTGAAAAGATTCCTTATTAAAACCGGGAAGGCCCTCAAGACTACTGATCAATGCTGGCGGCAATTGTAAATTCAAATCAGGTTACATTTGATGTATCATTCAAATTTATTCCAATTCATACCAACCTGTCAAATTATGAAAAGAGTTTTGCTATTTCTTGCGTTCATTCTTCAGCTAAACTTAGGGAATGCGCAGAAGAGCCCGGATAGTCAGCTCGATGGAAAATATGTTCTGGTTAATGGTGCCAAACTTTGGGTAGTCACTTATGGCCATGGCGATCCCCTGATCATCATACCTGGAGGACCGGGAAACTCGCACAGGTCATACCGTCGATTTGATTCTCTGGCCAATTCCAGTACCCTTATCTATTTTGATGCTTTTGGACGCGGAAAGTCGGACACTGCAAAGGAATTAGGTGAATATTCTTTAGCACGTGACATTGATGACATCGAAGGCTTGCGCAAAGCCTTAAACCTCGACATGGTCAATGTACTGGGTCATTCATATGGCGGGTTGGTGGCGCAAGGCTATGCCCTAAAATATCCACAGCATTTAAAACACCTGGTGCTGGCGAATACATTCCACAGCTACCTTATGTGGCAGGAAAATGATGACAATAGCAACCGGGAAATCAAGACCAACTACCCCGAAGTCTGGGATACCCTAATGAAAATTCGCGAACAGGGCTATATTTCCAGTGACCTTCTCCACCAGGAAATTTATGCAAGAGTACCTTATGGATTTTTATACTCCTATAATCCGGATCATTTTCTTTCTTCCATGCAAACCAGATCTACCAAACCATATCCTAATCCAAACAATACCCGACTATATTATCAAATGGTAGGAAAGGATGGAGATTTTATTGTGGGTAGCGATATTGGAAATTTCGATTTCAGGACAAGGCTTAAAGAATTAAAAATGCCTGTTCTGATCTATGGCGGCAGATACGACCGCGTAGCGACACCCTGGATGATGGTAAAATATAAAGAGTATTGCCCACAGGCAAAATTTGTAATCTTCGAAAGATCGGGGCACAATCCGCAGGTAGAAGAACCTCAGAAACTTTTCCGCATGCTGGCAGAATTCCTGGGCATGTAAATAAAATAAGAAGCTTCGCAGGACCCTGTTATAAATTCTTTATGATCATCGTGAGGTGTTGCAATACATCTTTTGCATCGCCAAAAAGCATGGAAGTTTTGGGTTTGAAGAAAAGTTGATTTTCTATTCCTGCGTAGCCGGGCTTCATGCTTCTTTTGTTGACAATCACCGTCTTTGCCGATTCTACTTCAAGAATAGGCATTCCGTAAATGGGTGAAGTAGGATCTGTTTTGGCCGCCGGGTTTACGACATCGTTGGCGCCCAGAACCAGCACGATATCCGTCGTTTTGAATTCTTCGTTGGCCTGATCCATTTCCAACAATTTATCATAACTAACATCCGCTTCGGCAAGCAAGACATTCATATGCCCAGGCATTCTTCCCGCCACGGGGTGAATTGCATATTTCACATCAACGCCTTTCACCGCCAATAATTTTTCAAGTTCGTGGCAGGCATGTTGAGCCTGAGCAACAGCCAATCCATACCCTGGTACGATCATGACTTTGTTTGCATATGTCATCAGGATGGCAGCTTCAGCCACAGGAATCTCTTTGATGGTCCCCTGGTCCTGGCCATCCGCTTGATGGGCACTTACTGCATGTGATGTTCCGAAAGATCCAATTAATACATTCTTTAATGACCTGTTCATGGCCTTGCACATCAGAATTGTCAATAATGTTCCAGCTGCACCGACCAGGATCCCGCCGGTGAGCATGGCTTTGTTGCCGTATAAGAAACCACCACAGGCAGCTGCCACACCGGTAAATGAATTGAGCAGAGAAATAACAACAGGCATGTCGGCCCCACCGATCGGCAGGACGAACATGACACCATAAATCAAGGCTGCAATGAATATAATCAGGGATAAAATTGACCATTGTGACTGGCTTCCCATTACAAATACAATGGCAAGTATCAGCACAAGGAATAAAACCCCCAGGTTTGCAATATGCTGGCCTTTGAAGGTAAAGTCCTTTATTTTACCATTTAATTTTCCCCATGCAATAACACTACCGGCAAAAGAAACTGATCCAATAATTAGTCCCAAAATCACGGTGATTCCAAATGAAGAAGAAATCTCATATGCTCCGCTCCCATTTTGCGCACTAAGGTGATGGATTTCACTAATTGAAATCAATGCGGCGCATGCCCCTCCCATTCCGTTGAAAATACTCACCATTTCCGGCATAGCCGTCATCTTCACTTTTCTGGCTGCTACTGCACCTATCACTGTCCCAACAATTAATCCTGCAAAGATCCAACCCAGATTGTGAAGGTGTCTGCTATTCTCATCCTTATACAATGCAATAGTTGCAAAAATGGCAAGGCACATTCCAAACGCGGCAATCCGGTTTCCTCTTTTTGCAGTCGCCGGGTCGGATAACATTTTAAGTCCAAGAATGAAACTGACTGATGCCAGAAGATAACAAATCGTAAGAAAATTCAGACCCATATATGTAATTAGAGAAATGTCAATGCTAAAAATCCCAACCAAATTATTTTTTCTTCTTAAACATTTCAAGCATGCGGTCCGTCACAACGAATCCGCCCACCACATTTAATGTGCCAAGCACAACGGCCAGGAATCCTAAAATAATGGCCAGCCAGTTGTCCGTTGCTGCCTTGCCCATCACGATGATGGCGCCTATAATCACCACGCCATGGATGGCATTGGCACCACTCATCAATGGAGTATGCAACACGCTTGGAACCCGTCCAATGATTTCAATGCCCAGGAATACCATCAGGATCACGATATAGATCATTTGCTGATGATCCGAAACCCAGTTCAATAAATTTTCCATGTAAAAAATGAATTATGATTTCATATATTCTTTCAATTCGAGATTGATTTATTTCACAATAAGGATTTCACCCTTTCATTGACGACCTGCTGATCACGAGTAATGCAGGCGCCTTTCACCAGGTCATCTTCAAAATTGAGGTATAGGTTATTATCCTTGTCTGTCAGCAATTGCAAAAAATTCAGCATGTTTCTGCCATAGAGCCTACTGGCGTCGGAAGGCATTGAGGCAGGCAAATTGGATTCACCCATAATGCGAACTCCCCGGTGCAATACTGTTTCGCCATTCTTAGAAAGCTCCGTATTTCCTCCCGTTGATGCAGCCAGGTCAATGATCAGGGCACCATGTTTCATGGACTCGATCATCTCCTTTGTAACGAGTATCGGCGCCTTTTTTCCTGGGATCTGGGCCGTAGTGATTACAACATCTGCCTTCGACAGGCTCTCGTTTATTTTCTCCTTTTGTTTGTTCAGAAAATCATCCGATTGCTGAACTGCATATCCGCCAGCCTGAGAAGCATCTGCGGCGCCTTCCACTTCAATAAATTTTCCTCCAAGGCTCATCACCTCTTCTTTTACAGCAGGCCTGGTATCGAATACTTCAACCACCCCGCCCAGACGCCTGGCAGTGGCTATCGCCTGCAGACCGGCGACTCCGGCGCCCAGGATCAATACCCTTGCTGGTGGAATAGTGCCAGCGGCCGTCATAAACATGGGAAAATAACGGGGAAAACTATTTGCAGCCAACAAGACCGCTTTATAACCGGCAATATTGGCCTGAGAACTGAGTACATCCATGCTTTGTGCACGGGTGGTGCGTGGAAGCATATCCAAGCTGAAACTGGTCAAATTCCGCTCTGCCCATTTTGCCATTTGGGATGCATTGTAGAGCGGCTGGTAAACTCCAATTAATATTTTTTGGTGGATCTCCTCGGGAATGCCTTCCTGGTGGATGCAAAGGATGATATCAGCACTCGCTCCAATTTCCTTTTTAGATTTTATCAGTGCGCCCTGCTTCGTGTATTCCTCATCGTCACAAAAGCTCTTGCTGCCGGCGCCGGATTCTATCCAGACTAAAATATTTTTTTTTATAAGAAATGCAGCAGATTCGGCCAGTAAGGAAACGCGGGATTCAAAAGATGGTTCTTTGAGTACTCCAACAATCATAGCAACGGCTTAGGGGCTTAAATTAGCAAATAAATTCCTTTGCATTGGATAAGGTTATCAACAGCATATTCCACAGTTCCTGGCATTTGACTAAAACCTCAATTCGAAATGTTGCTTAACCTTGAATTCCCTTCCAAAAAATACGATGCCCATGAAGAACAGGTCCACAGTGAGCATGGTCTTTGAATCATTTTTTATTGTAGCCCATGCTTTTTCCATTTCTCTGCTCCAATGGATATCATCAAATATGATTATCCCGGATTCAGAAATCTTTTCTTTCAGCTGATCGAAATAGTGAAGCGTCGGAACCAGTCGGTGGTTGCCATCTATAAATCCCAGGTCGACTGATTTAAGAGAATTAAGCAGCGTTGGAAGGCTGTCTTCAAACCTTCCTTCCCATAATTCTATATTTTCTAGTCCCAGTTTTGCAAAATTCTCCCTCGCAATGCGGGCCAATGCCGGAGACCCTTCCAGCGTCAGGAGTCTTGATTGGGGATTTGCAGATGCCAGGTAAGATGAGGATATCCCCAGGCATGTTCCAAATTCCACGATGGTGGCCGATGGATAATACCGGGCCATTCGAAAAAGCAGGCTCCCGAATTTTTGTGATTTTGATGCCCTGCGGGCAACGGTGGATAGTTTCCGGGTTTTAGTTTTCTCAAAGGATGAACCCGCTCCAAAGTCCTCAATTTCCATTATGCGATGATCCCGTAAAAGAGACTTACGTAAGGTTTCGATGGGTGCAAATTCCGGGTAAGTTTTGGTATCATTCAAAACCTGAGCTACGAACTCATAGACAAAAGGAGAGTGAATACCGTGTCCCTTGCTGTTTGAAGCACGCAAAAAAAATCGAATCCATTTTTCAGCAATAATAAATCTGGAATACATCAGGGCAATCTGGAATATATGGAAGAAGGATTAAATTGCAATAATTCACTGGCCGGAATATGCGACATCACTGGATTCTTTTCCAAATTTCAAAACTGTAAGAATAGGCATGCTTTTCGTCTCTTTCATGATCATCCTTTGAGATCCGCTCCCACTCCTTCTTATTAAAATCAGGGAAAAAAGCATCGCCTTCTAATTGGGCATGTACCCGGGTGAGATAGATCCTTTGAGCGATGGGAAGCGCCTGAGCATATACCTGGCCACCTCCAATCACAAAACCTTCTTTGCAATCTGTTTGATTTGCCATGGTGATCGCTTCCTGCAAAGTCCCAGCCACCTTTACCCGCTGGTCTTTGAATGCAGAGGCAGGCTGATGGGTAATAACAAAATTAAACCTGCCGGGAAGCGCGCTGGCCTTGAATGATTCAAAAGTCTTTCTGCCCATAATAACAGGCATGCCCCAGGTCGTATTCTTAAAAAATTTCATGTCATTGGGCAGGTTCCAAAGCAATTGATTGTTCTTGCCAATTACATTGTTTTCTGAAGCGGCAGCAATTAAACTAATGATCATAATGATTTAGGAATAATAATTCCAGATCCTACGCAGGTCAGACGGCGATCGGTGCTTTGATGCCTGGATGACTCTGGTAATTTTCCAAATTGAAATCCCCCCACTCAAAATCAAAGATATTTTTTTTAGAGGGGTTAAGTTTCATAGTTGGCATTGGGAAAGGCGTTCTTGTCAGCTGCATTTTTGCCTGTTCAATGTGATTATTATACAAATGCAAATCACCAAAGCTATGGACAAATTCACCCGGTTCCAGATCACATGACTGTGCGATCATCATGGTGAGCAGTGCATAGGAGGCAATATTGAATGGAACGCCAAGAAATGAATCGGCGCTCCGCTGGTAAAGCTGGCAACTCAATTTTCCTTTCCCCCTTTCACTTGTAGGAGGTGTGACATAGAACTGAAAAAGCGCATGGCAGGGCATCAGCGCCATACTGGGCAATTCCGCCACATTCCAGGAGCTAACGATCAATCTGCGGCTGTCAGGCGTCTTTTTGATTTGCTCGATGACTTGAGAGATCTGATCAATCACGACGCCATTGGCTCCTTCCCAGCTGCGCCACTGCTTTCCGTAAACAGGTCCAAGTTCGCCATGCTCATCAGCCCATTCATCCCAAATGGTCACTCCATGCTCATTCAAATAGCGAATGTTCGTCTCGCCTTTTAGAAACCAAAGCAATTCAAAAATGATGCTTTTCAAATGCAATTTCTTGGTAGTCACCAAAGGGAATCCATCATTCAAATCAAATCGCATCTGGTATCCAAAACAACTCAGGGTTCCGGTACCAGTCCGGTCTGATTTTGAAATTCCGTGCCCAAGCACATGCTTTAATAAATCCAGGTATTGTTGCACCCCTGCAATTTAGGCCAGAATTGGAAATGGAAAAATCATCGCCGAAATATGTGGGAAATTAGTGGATTGAAATCCTGGTTTTCTTTTCGCAAGGGTCCCGCATTTTTTATCTTCAACTCATGCTCATCGCATCACAGGTACAGAATACGAATGAATTGAAAGAAATCATTGATCTGCAGAAACGCTTTTTACGTGGCGTGACCAGCCTGGAAGAAGAACGCGAGCAGGGCTTCCTGACGGTGGAACATTCCCTGGAAACCCTGGAACAAATGCATCGGCTGGAACCTAGCATTATTGTAAGAGAAAATGGCCAGCTCGCGGGTTATGCCCTCTCTATGCCAAGGGCATGTGGGGAATTAATTCCTGTGTTGCTTCCCATGTTTCACATATTCCCCGATATTAATTATGGTTACCGCCCAATCAATGATTATAATTTCTACGTTATGGGGCAAATCTGTGTCGATAAACCATTTCGCGGCTTAGGGGTATTTGATTTGCTATATCAGAAACACAGAGAAGTCTATTCCTGCAAGTACGACTTCATCGTTACGGAAATCTCCATAAGAAACCATCGATCCATGAAGGCGCACCAGCGGGTGGGATTCAAATTGTTGCATGTGTACACAGATGCCCTCGACGAATGGGCCGTAGTCATCTGGGACTGGAGGAAGATTTGAACATTTCTATCTAATACGCATTGAAAAATCATCAATTGACCGGTAAACCATTTTGACCATGCCGCTCACATAATGCGGCTTGAAGAATTGTCCTTTTGGCATCAATTTTATACCCTTCATAGAGGGACTTCGATTCCCATGATAATTCAAAAAAAATCATCATTATGAAAAAGATTATTGCATGTATAGCCGTCGTGTTCGCTGTTTTTTTCGTAGCGACTACCCATGCGCAACAGGATCCCGCAGCGCGGGCTGCTGCCATGAAACAAAAATTGAAAGATGATCTGAAATTGACAGATACGCAGGCCGATTCTGTTGTTGCCATCCAGGGTGAGTTTCGCCCTAAAATGAGGGATATCTTTATGGATCAGTCTTTGAGCCAGGACGATAAAAAAGCCAAGCTCGCACCAATCAATGATCAAATGAACAAGAGAATAGAAGGTGTATTGGGCGAGGACCTGTTTAAGAAATATCAGGATTGGTGGGCGAAGAACAGACCTCAGCGCGGCGGAGGAGGCAGTGGAAATTAATTAAAGGCTTAGCAGGTTCGGTTATACAATTCAAAGGGGGCAGGCATAGCCTCCTTTGCTATTTGGCCTCACCCCCGTCCCCTCCCCGCCAACTGGTGGGGAGGAGTGCCCATATTAGCGAGCCTCTGCGCGTTTGCGTTTTTCATTTAGCGATCTCTGCGTGAAACATAACATCAACCTGCACCTAACATCAATTCCAATGTCCCTTCCTCTACAATAAATATTCGACTCTAATTCTTTTTTTGTTCTTTCGCCCAGGGATCCTTCAGGGTCACCGTTCGGTTAAATGCCAACCTTCCTTCCTTGCTCTCTATGTCCAGACAAAAATATCCCTTGCGCAGGAATTGGTACCCATCGCCAGGCCTTGCATTCGCCAATGAAGGTTCACCAAAAGCAGATCTTATTATTTTCAATGAATCCGGGTTAATATAATCTTTAAAATCTCCTTCCTCAGATGCGGGATCTTCGACACGAAATAATCTATCATACAATCTCAACTCCACCGGAACTGCATGCTGTAGCGTAACCCAATGCAATGTACCCTGGACTTTCAATCCCGATACATCATTTCCGCTCTTGCTTTCAGGAAGATAAGTGCATCTCAATTCAATGATCTCGCCCTCACTATTCCTTATCACTTCGTTGCATTGGATAATATATGCACTTTTCAGACGTACTTTCTGACCCGGGGCCAGCCTGAAAAATTTCTTTGGTGGATTCTCCATGAAATCTTCGCGCTCAATATATAATTCCTTCCCAAATGGGATTTGGCGAAAACCACCATGCTCATCTTCGGGGTTATTTTCACTGGTTACCACCTCCCCTGTTTCATTGTAATTGGTCAAAACAATTTTCAATGGGTCAAAAACCACCATTCTGCGATGCGCGTGCCTGTTGAGGTCCTCGCGAATGCAGAACTCAAGCAGCGAAAGGTGGATCAGGTTGTCTCTTTTTTGTACGCCAATTTTCTCTGCAAACAGCCGGATGCTTTCCGGTGTATATCCACGTCTTCTCAGACCTGAAATGGTTGGCATCCTGGGGTCATCCCATCCCTCCACCTGCTTTTCATTTACCAACTGGAGTAATTTACGTTTGCTCATGACTGTGTAGTTGAGGTTCAGCCTGGCAAATTCATATTGTTTGGATGGGAAAATGCCAAGTTTCTCAATGAACCAATCATATAGAGGCCGATGGGTCACAAATTCTAAAGTACAGACAGAATGAGTTATTTTTTCGATCGAATCACTCTGACCATGCGCAAAATCATACATGGGGTAAATACACCAGGCATCGCCTGTGCGATGATGATGTGCATGCTTGATGCGGTATATCACGGGATCTCGCAACTGCATATTTGGAGAAGTCATATCCACTTTCGCCCTTAGTACACGTTCGCCATCCTTGAATTTGCCAGCCCGCATATCAGCAAACAATTGCAGGTTTTCTTGTATCGGCCGATTGCGGAATGGACTCTCGATGCCAGGCTCTGTGGGAACACCTTTTTGTGCTGCGATCTCTTCACTGGTACTGTCATCAACATAGGCCAGGCCCTTTTGAATCAATTGGACAGCATATTGAAAAAGCTGCTCGAAATAGTCCGATGCATAAAGTTCTGCTGTCCATTCGAATCCCAACCAGCGGATATCTTCTTTTATGCTATCTACATATTCTGTCTCCTCCGTTGCAGGGTTGGTGTCATCGAACCGAAGGTTCGTTCCGCCTCCATATTTTTTAGCGAGTCCAAAATTCAGGCAAATCGATTTTGCATGGCCGATATGCAGATAGCCATTGGGTTCCGGGGGGAATCGGGTGAGAATTGAACCATACTTTCCTGCACGCAGGTCTTCTTCTATGATTTCTTCTATAAAATTCAATGATTTCTCTTCTTCTTTCCTGATCTCAATCATATATGCAATTCCTTGAGCCTGCGAATTTACAGTATGTAAGGGAAGTAGCCAAAGCGGGGCAGACCGTGAATCTCTAAATGAAATTATCGCCTAAGATATTTGTTTTGCAGTATCTTTTCCAGCACTTCTTCTTTGGTTGAGCGGCTGATTGGGAGTTCATGCGACCCCACCCGGACTATATTCCCTTCAATGCTGTCAATTTTCGCCACAGAGACGATAAAAGACTTGTGGATTTTAAGAAAACGCCCGGCAGGCAGGTGCTCTTCCACCGCTTTAAAGGTCAGGTAGGTAATATGCTTTTTCTCCTTTGTGTATACTGCCACATAGTTCTGAAGGGCTTCCACAAATAGGAGATTATCATAATTAATCTTAACCAGCTTATTGTCGGCCTTGATAAAAAAATAATCCTGTCCTTCTGCAGGCGATTCAGTTTTTGCTTCAGCATTTACCTTGGCTTTCATCACTGCTTTCCAAAACCGCTCAAAAGGAAATGGCTTGACCAGGTAGTCGACTGCATCTAACTCAAATCCATCCACAGCATATTGGGGATAAGCCGTCGTAAAAATGACCATAGGATGTTTCGAAAGCGATTTTAAGAAATCGAGGCCTGTCATTTTTGGCATCTGGATATCCAGAAATATCAGATCAATCGGTTGGCTGACCAGTATTTCCGCCGCTTTGAGCGGATTATCGTATGTTCCTGCCAAATGAAGGAATTCGACCTCATTAATATATTCCTCCAGACCCCTGCGGGCAATCGGTTCATCGTCTATAATGATACAATGAAGCATATCAGATCATTTTTTCTCGAGACTCGTTTTTTTCAAACCTGCCTGCCGGTCGGTCAGGCTTGCTTTGAGACGTCATACCCGTGATTTTCAAAGTTACCCGGCATGCTTCCACGGAGCCAGCCTTTTTCTCCATCCTAATTTAATGAATCTCCAATTCTAGTTTTGCGTCATATATACCGTCGCGGTCATCAATGGCCAGGGAATATCTTCCCGGATAAATTAATTCAAGCCTGCGCTTTACATTCGCAAGTCCAATGCCACTTCTTGGTTCAGTATTTGATTGTACATGCTCTTTGGAATTGCTGACCTGAAAAAGAAATCGATTCTCTTTCCTGCAAATCCTGACTTTGACAAAATTTTTCTTATGGGAAAAATGCGAAATATGCTTGAATGCATTTTCCAGAAAGGGGATCAGCAGCAGGGGAACAATTCGGAATCCGGTGACATTCTCCGTGTCTATATCCACAGCATAGTTGCTGTCTTTTCTCAATTGCTGCAAATGGCAATAATCTTTCAGATAGGCTACTTCTTTTTCTATGTCTACTGTGTCTGCATTACAATCATATAACTGGTACCTGAGGAGATCAGAGAATTGAATGAGGGTCTGACGGGCATCTTTATTCTCTTTGTCAATGAGAAAATAGACGGTATTTAGTGAATTGAAAAGGAAATGTGGATTGATTTGTGATTTTAGAAATTTTAGCTCAGTCTCAGATTTTTCCTTTGAGATCTCCGTCAATTTTCGCTGTGATTTTACAAAATCAACGAGCAGCTTGATCGTCGCCGCCGTACTGGTCAGCAGGAAAAGCGGTATGATATTGTCATAGATGCGCTCTTTGAAATCTGAAAAAACAGCAGCAGCCCGAAAATAGGGCGACAATAACTTCTCATTGACAAAAACCTTCAATGATCCAATAAGAAATATCCATACAAGGTAGAGCAATCCAAAAAGAACATATTTTTTCTTGTATAGAAGCCGCGGGATCAGAAAATAATTCGTTGAATATACCAATATGGCCAGGCTTAGGATCTTGACTAAAGTAATCTCTATAGCAAGGAACTGATTGGGAAAATCGCCAACACGGAAATAATACCATCCCGCAAAAAGCGCTGCCCAGGCCAATAAGTGATAGCCTGCAGACATAACCCAAGTGCTGGTTCTTGCCATGATACAAATTAAAAGTACTAAATCGGATTTGTAACCCTGCTTACATCAAATGTGAATTTGTCTTGATGAAGCGTTAATATGATGACGATTGCGGCCGATCGTCAAGGAATTTGCTCAGGCTGTGTAAAACATTTCCACAATGCTTAATTATTCATTCATTTTGTATTTAAATTTTCACCGATGAAAAAGATTGCCTGGATCCTCCTTCTGCCGTTTCTCCTCTCTACTGCAGGCTGTGCGCAAAGCACAAGCAACAAGAACAAGCAAAACACCATGGCCGGAGGCCAAATCATCGGCGGAGGCTGTGATGGATGCGAAGCGATCTATGAATGTCCTGTTCCATTCGAACAACTGAGCTGGATTGACACCCTGCCTGACTTCACAACGCCCGGACCCAAGATGGTTATCAGCGGCACCATCTACCTTTCTGATGAAAAGACGCCTGCACCAAATGTGGTGCTCTATGTATACCATACTGATCAAACGGGACACTATACTCCCAGCAAGGATCAAGCCGGAGCAGGCAGGCGCCATGGGAATATCCGGGGTTGGATGCGCACAAATGCAAAAGGGGAATACAAATTTTATACCCTCAGGCCTGCAGCGTATCCAAATGCGAAGATTCCTGCGCATATACACCCAAGCGTGATTGAACCAGGGAAGAATGAATACTATATTGATGAATACTTGTTTGAAGGAGATCCCTTTCTTACCACTGAAGAACGAAACAGGCAGGAAGGAAGAGGAGGAAGCGGAATCATAAAGCTCGTATCGAAGGATGGGTTGCTTTGGGGAGAACGAAACATCATCCTTGGAAAAAACATTCCAAATTACGCTATCGCATTGCCTCCGGCCATCAACTCAGGATTAGCAATAGGTGCAAATTGCCCCGCCTTCGACCCATTGCATCTTTCGGGTATGGATTAGTGTAAGATGGTGTGTCCAGTTTGCAAATATGAGAACGGCCAGGGAATCATGGTTTGGTTTAATCACAATGGCCTCGACCGCCTGAGGTATTTTGCATTGCTCCTGGAAAAAGAAATGGATAAAAGGGGAGCAAACCATTTGCGGGTCTTTCTGATCTACATGAACCCCACCTGGAATGTGAATGACTCGACCGGCCTTGAAATACAAAAGAAAAAATTCATGCAATGGTGTCAGGATCTGGGCCTGCATCAGGTTGCATTTTTATGGATCCAATCACCCACTGAGCCAAAACTGCTGGAGAAGATAAAATCAATCCAGATCCTCAAATTGAAAACACCGTTTCCATTTACAGAAACAGAAAAATTACAGAAAAGCGGATCAATATCGACTATAGCGAAGCTTCGGCAGAATCAATTTTGAAGGCTTTGTGAATTAGCAGATGACCTTTCACCAAAAATCAGGCTTCCAATCCTGACCAGGTTTGCGCCCTCTTCAATGGCCAGCTTGTAATCGCTGCTCATGCCCATGGATAGAATAGACATGCCGGGCATTTCATCAAAGATTTCCTTAAGGTGTCTGAATTCCATTCTGATCTTTTGTTCATCTGAACTTAATGAAGCCATCCCCATCAGTCCCTGAACATTCACCCATGGGAATGCCGATACTTTCAATTGTTCCCCGACTTCATTCAGCTCTTTTTCATCGAATCCGAATTTGGTTTCTTCTTCTGCTATATGGACCTGCAGGAGGACATCTGCTTTCTTTGCTAATTTTTCCGCCTGTTTATTAATTTCCTTCAATAATTTGATGCTGTCCACCCCCTGGATCAGGTGCACAAAGGGTAAAAGGAATTTTACTTTGTTCGACTGGAGGTGTCCGATAAAATGCCATCGAATATCTGCGGGCAGGGCTTCCTGTTTTTTTATGAGTTCCTGAACGTAATTCTCCCCAAAATCCCTTTGACCCAAATCATAGAGTGCCCTGATTTCTTCAACTGACTTGGTTTTCGAAACAGCCACGAGGCGCACTCCTTCTCCGAATACTGTAATAAGTGCTTTGTATTTTTCTTTGTTCACCGGCATGCGTTTACCATCTGAAGGTGATTGTACATGTTGAGGAGAGTGGCTTATTTTAGAATGGACCGACCAATAACAATTCGCTGCACTTCACTGGTGCCCTCATAGATCTGCGTTATCTTTGCATCGCGCATGAGTCGTTCCACATGGTACTCTTTGACATATCCATAACCTCCAAGGATCTGCACGGCTTCCGTAGATACCCACATGGCCGTTTCGCTGGAAAAGACCTTGGCCATGGATGAAGCCAGCGAATAATCAATACCCTGGTCTTTCTGCCAGGCGGCACGAAAACAAAGCAACCTGGATGCTTCAATGCGGGTTGCCATGTCCGCAAGTTTGAACTGAATGGCCTGGTGGTGCATGATTTCCTTTCCAAAAGCCTTGCGTTCTTTGCTGTACTTCAATGCCAGTTCATAGGCTCCGGAAGCGATGCCCAGGGCTTGCGAAGCAATGCCAATCCTACCTCCTGCAAGGGTCTTCATTGCAAACGTGAATCCGAATCCATCTTCGCCAATCTTATTTTCTTTGGGAACTTTTACATCGTTAAACTGAATGCTATGGGTATCACTTCCGCGAATGCCAAGTTTGTTTTCTTTGGGACCGACCAGGACGCCGGGCCATTTTTTCTCCACGATAAATGTATTGATGCCCTTGCTGCCTTTTGAAACATCCGTCTGTGCCATCACCAGGTAAACGGATGCAGAATTCCCATTCGTAATCCAGTTCTTAACTCCATTCAATAAATAGTAGTCACCCTTATCTTCGGCTATTGTTCTTTGTGAGGTGGCATCGCTTCCTGCCTCCGGTTCACTGAGAAGGAATGCGCCAATATAAAGCTCCCCGTCTTTTTGGCCCTGGGCCAGCGGTACCAGATATTTTTGCTTTTGTGTTTCTGTTCCGAATTCCTGCAGACCAAAGCAAACCAGGCTATTGTTCACACTCATGCATACGCTCACGCTGGCATCAATCTTGCTGATTTCTTCCATAGCCAGCACATAACTTACAGTATCCATGCCCGCACCGCCATATTCCGGCCTGATCATCATACCCATAAATCCCAAACCCGCCAATTTCAATACCTGTTCTTTAGGAAATTTTTGGAGTTCATCCCTTTCAATAACTCCCGGCAGGCATTCCGAATGGGCAAAATCCTTTGCTGCATTCCGGATCATTATATGTTCTTCTGTTAACTCGAATTCCATATATTTTTTGATGGTGCAAAACTAAATGAATTATACCACAAACTAACGAGTGTTAGGATAATACATCATGGCAAAGATGGCGCTGAAGGCCTGCATTGCATCTTCCTGTGATTTACCGAGTAACATCCGTAGACTTTCTGGCGCTGCGTCCCGGTCAAAAATAACTTACCTTCGTTTTGCAGATTCCGGCATGAAATCCAGGATGCAGTCATATTTTTCTTTGTCGTTTGCGGAGATATTGCTTCCTGTAAACTTTTATATCCCCGGCTAACCCAGTTCCGGGTGATCCGGTCCACGCTTTCATAAATCATATCCAGGAAAATTTCAAAGGAATGCCATGTCAAAAAACAATTCCCCGATCATTAAGGTATCTTCAGAAGTTGGAAGATTGAGGCGCCTGCTGGTGCACAGTCCCGACAGTGGTCTGGGCAAAGTAGTGCCTTCCAAGGCGCAGGACTGGCTTTTTGAGGATATCGTTCATCTGGATACGATTCGCAGAAAAGAATATGACATATATACCAAAATATTGCTCTATTTCCTTGACCCCTCAAGGATCACAGGCAAATTAGAAGCCGTCGATGATCCCAAAAACAAGCGGAATTTTTATAAGCCTGAACACCCCGATTTTTTCAAGTCGGAAAATGTAGTTGAATTGCAGTGGCTGCTGGCTGATATCCTGAAGGATCATGAGATCAAGCTTAAACTGGTGGCATCCGTCTGCGCCATTGAATCCTGCACTTATGATACGCAGAAAAAATTGCTGGACCTGGACGCGCTTTCACTCGCAAAGACTTTTATAACAGGATCCCTGGACGATAAGAAAATGCTCTTCGCTCCCATTCCCAATTTCATTTTTACGAGGGACATTGGCATCGTCATCAATGACCATATATTATTGAATCGTCCTGCCAAGAAAGCCAGAACCAGAGAAGCTCTATTGGCAAAATACATTTTCTTCAATCACCGTCTCTTTTCGGAGTTTCATGACAAAATCATTGAATTGCCTGATACGCATCATCATTTCTTATTGCCCAGGGAAGGCGATGACAGAAAAGTTACACTGGAAGGCGGCGATGTGATGGTTGTGAATAAAGATCATCTCCTGATCGGTGTAAGTGAAAGAACAACCAAGGAAGGCGCACACCAGGCCGTGAACACCTTGTTTGAACTTGGCATTGTGAAAAAAATCACAGTAATTAAGATTCCAAAGAAAAGGGATTATATGCACATTGATACGGTATTCACGCAGATCAAACGAAATGTGTGGGTCATGCTCGGCGTGTTTTCAAAGAAGACAATGAAGCACGAGGATACGGATTCGGTGCAGCGCATCCTGGAAGGATCTAAGAAAGACGAGAAATTATCCATCATCCAATTCAAAAGAAAAGACATTGAGAACCCTGAATATTTTGATAACCTGGAAGACCTGCTGGTGGATATCAGTGAGAACGACCTGGGTTGCGGGGAAAAAGTAAAGTTTATATATTCAGGCAACAATGAATTTCCGTTTGATGCCCGTGAGCAATGGACCGACTCCTGCAATTTGCTCGCATTAAAAGAAGGCGTCGTGCTGGGTTATGATCGCAATGACAAAACGGTAGAAGCTTTCCGGGAATCGGGATTTCATATTGTGCATGCGCATGACCTGATTCGAGGGACTTGAATCTGGCAGCGTAAATATTGATGAGATGGAAGATACACTGATCCTTATGCCCTCTGCTGAATTGTCCAGGGCAAGAGGTGGATTCCATTGCATGAGTATGCCGCTGCTGAGGGACGAATTGGATTGATGGCTTTGTGCAAAGATTCCATCGGATCTGTTCATAAGGAAATAATCAATTATGCAAACAACATCACATCTGCTCATGATCAGGCCCGTAAACTTCAGTTTCAATGCGGAAACAGCTGTGAACAATGCATTTCAAACACCATCCGATGATCCGGGAGCACAGGATCGGGCACTGTCTGAATTCAATGATTTTTCGGCCCTCCTCGAAAACAATGGCATTGACCTGACCATTGTGAAGGATGAGCCTGCACCATACACTCCGGATTCAATATTTCCTAATAACTGGGTATCTTTTCATGAAAATGGAACAGTTTGTCTTTATCCTATGTTTGCAGAGAACCGGCGACCTGAACGCAAGCCGGCGATTCTGAACATGATAGCGGAGAAATTTCTGGTGACGAAGACGGTTGACCTTACTTCTTATGAGAACAATCATCTTTTCCTGGAGGGTACCGGCAGCATGGTGCTCGACAGAGAAAACAAGATCGCCTATGCCTGCCTGTCACCACGAACTGACAAGAAATTATTTACAATTTTTTCAGATATGATGGGGTATAAGCCCATTGCATTTGCTGCTGAAGACGGGAATAGGAAAGCCATTTACCATACCAATGTGATGATGTGTATCGCAGACCAATATGTGGTCATATGCATGGCTGCAATACCACATCGGAGTGAGCGCAACCTGGTCAGTTCAACAATCCGGAATTCAGGCAAGGAAATCATTGAAATCAGTTTGGAACAAATGAATCATTTTGCGGGAAACATGCTGCAGGTGCAAAACAAAGAAGGCGAAAATTTGCTGATCATGTCTACCCAGGCATTTGAATCATTATCTCCAAAACAGGTCAAGAAACTGGAATCTTATAATCGGATCCTGCATTCAAGCCTTGATACGATTGAAGCCAATGGTGGCGGAAGCGCCAGATGCATGCTGGCAGAGATCCATCTTCCAACAAAAAAAACGAAAACTTAAACCCCTCATAAAATTCTATCAACGCCATGAAAAAATTGATTATCCTGGTTTTGCTTGTCCGCGCAGGACTTGCCGACGCACAACCTTCTTCTCCTTATTTTGACTCTTTAAAAGCATTTCGGTCCCGCTATGTCGATGCTAATGCAGTCGTGAAGGGCAGTGACCGGAAATACTTTCAATTCTTTCCTATCGATTCTTCCTACCGGGTAGATGCAAAATTCATCCGAACGGAGAACGCCCCCTGGTTTGAAATGAGCATGACCGGCGGGACTAAACAGATTTACAGGAAATATGGCGAGTTGGTATTTAGTATAAATGGTAAACCCCTGCACCTGTTCGCATACCAGGGTCAATATTTCCTTGGAACAATGGAATACAAGAATTATCTCTTTGCTCCATTTACAGATTCAAGTTCCGCAGAAGAGACTTATGGTGCCGGGCGTTATTTGGATTTATCCATTCTTGATGTCAAGAACGATTCCATGGTCATCGATTTTAATAAAGCCTATAATCCTTATTGCGCATATTCCCACGACTACTCATGCCCGGTGCCTCCAAGAGAGAATGACCTGCCCATTTATATCAGGGCCGGGGAAAAGAATTTTGGAAAGAAGCCACATTGATGCGCAGGGCTCGCGCTTAGGCAGAATATATTTTTGTTTGAGGAAGAAACCCGGAAGCAAAGTTTGCTGCTCCTCCAAAAAATTGTTCATGCTCAAGACTGATAAGAGCAAGCGATTTCGGCTACTGATCTGATTCGTCATATCAATTTACCATGCTTGTATCCTATTCATTTTCCAGGAAGCATGGAGCGAATTCCTTCATCAAAACTCAGGGGATCAAATCCCAGTATGTTTCCTGCCTTGCTGATATTGAATCCGGTTTTGAGTGGTCTCTTTCCTGGCTGAGAAAAAATGCTAGCGTCTACTCTATCGATCAAATGAATATTGAGACCACAATATTCTGCCGTCTTCATGGCCATTTCAAAAGGGCTGAGTGTGTCCTTTCCTGAGACATGGAAAATGCCTGCCGCTTTTTTTTCAATCAATAGCAGTATTCCACGGACCAGGTCTTTAATGTAGGTAGGCGTGCGGATCTGGTCGCTGACTACTTTGATCTTTTCTCCTTTTTTTAAGCTTGATCTGACCCAGCTGATGATATTGCTTCTTGTGCCGCTTAAAGTATCGCCATATACCAGGCAGGTCCTCAGGATCGACCATGGGATGGAACTGGATTTAACATGTACTTCCGCTTCGACTTTTGTTGAACCATACCAATTGATGGGATTGACCAGGTCCTCTTCTGCATAATTCCCCGATACACCATCGAAAACGAAATCAGTAGAAATAAAAACGAAATGCTTTGCATATTCCTCCGAAAGGGCCAGGATCCTGGCCGTTCCCTGCACATTGATCTCAAAACATTCATCCCTCTTCAATTCACATTCATCTATCTGGGTCATAGCTCCCGCATGAATGACAAAATCAGGGGTTGCCACTGAAAATAAATTCTCCCATCCGGCTTCATCATCCAAACGCAGGGGCCAATAGGAATAGTTGGTTCCATCCGGAACTGGAATTCTGGAATCACCTCTGCCAGTCGCGAAGATCATGTAAGAATTCTCCAGCAAAGCTTTTATGAGATGTTGTCCCAATAAGCCATTGGCACCAGTAACCAGGACCCTGGCCCTATGCATGAGATGCTTTTATGAAATACATTTGGAAAAATCGAAGCAGGATGAATAAATTTGAATTCCTTCTGGTCCCTTAAAGAATCAAATCAAATCCTTATTTTTGGGACTTATTTTATTTAAGGTAGAATATTTTCAACGATTCCTGCCATTGATTGAAGCTTTTTTAAGAATTAACGAAGAATCTATTTAATTGATGCAATCAAAAGTCACTAAAATCGGCGTCCTGACTTCCGGAGGTGATGCGCCAGGCATGAATGCTGCGGTGCGCGCTGTAGTGAGAACGGGCATTTACTATGGGTTGGAAGTTTTCGGAATCATGCGGGGATATACCGGAACCATTGAAAATGACATCGTGCCTATGCATTCCAGAAGCGTGGCCAATATCATACAGCGTGGTGGAACCATTTTGAAGACGGCCCGGTGCAAGGAATTTTTCGAGTATGAAGGTCGGGCCAAGGCACATGCGAATTTGAAGAAATTAGGAATTAACGGACTGGTGATTATCGGAGGCGATGGTTCTTTCCGGGGCGCACACAAATTCAGCTCTGAATTCGATTTGCCTTGTATTGGGCTGCCAGGCACTATAGATAAAGACATCGCAGGGACAGATTTTACGATCGGCTTTGATACAGCAGTCAACACTGCTGTGGAAGCCATTGATAAGATCCGAGACACTGCGGATGCCCATGACCGATTGTTCATAATTGAAGTGATGGGTAGGGATGCAGGATATATTGCATTGCATAGCGGCATCGCTACAGGCGCTGAGAATATTCTTATCCCGGAAAGAAAAACGGATATCGAAGAATTGATTTCATCCTTGCAGGAAAAGGAACGCCGCAAAAAACTGGTGAACCTGGTGGTCGTAGCAGAAGGTGATAATTATGGAGGAGCAGAAGAAGTTGCTAAAGTGGTAAAGGACAGACTTCCCAATGTGGATACCAGGGTTTGCATTCTTGGACATATTCAAAGAGGTGGTTCACCCACTTGCATGGACAGGCTTATCGCGAGCCGAATGGGCTATTCTGCGGTGGAATGCCTGATGGAAGGAAGGTTCAATGTGATGGTGGGCATACTGAATAACAAGATTCACTTTACCCCACTGGAAAAAGCCGTGAAAGCAAAACAAAAGATCGGTGAAGAATGGTTGAAGATTATAAAGATCCTTGCTTCCTGATATCCTGCAGCATGATCGCGTGTCGGATCGAGATGAATTCAAGACAAAAACAAAATCATAGTTCATGCCTAAAAATCTAGAGAAATACATGCATGGTCAGATGGACAAGCAGGCTGGGTTAGAGCACACATTTCACCGCACAAAGATTGTGGCTACGGTTGGACCTGCCTGTGATACCTATGACAAATTGTTAGCCCTCGTAAGGGCCGGCGTGAATGTTTTCCGTTTGAATTTTTCACATGGCGCGCACGAAGACAAGGCTAAAATCATTGAGCATATACGTAAGATCAATTCCACAGAACCTTTCAATATTGCCATCCTCGGCGATCTGCAGGGTCCAAAATTGCGTGTGGGTGAAATCGAAGGAGGATCTATGCAGGTGGAAGCTGGCGATATCCTCACATTTACCAATGAAAAACTGGTGGGCAATAAAGACAGGATCTATGTTTCTTATCCCAATTTGCACGCTGATGTGAAATTGGGCAATATCATCCTGATCGATGATGGAAAGCTAGAGGTAAAAGTTATTGGTATTGAGAAGAACAATGACGTAAAAGTGGAAGTTACGCTGGGAGGTATGCTCTCATCCAAAAAAGGAGTAAATCTTCCGGACACAAAAATATCCCTGCCTGCACTGACAGAAAAAGACCTGAAGGACCTGGAATTTATCATCGAGCAAAAACTCGACTGGGTTGCACTCTCCTTTGTCAGGCATGTGAAAGACATCGTTATTTTGAGAAGTAAGCTGGATGACAAGAAGAGCAAGACGAAGATCATTGCAAAGATTGAAAAACCGGAAGCACTGACTAATATACGCGAAATCATCCTCGAATCTGACGGCATCATGGTGGCCCGTGGTGATCTGGGTGTCGAACTGCCTATAGAGCAGGTGCCGCTTATTCAAAAGCAACTTATCCGAAAATGTATCCATCGTGCCAAACCTGTTATCGTAGCAACACAGATGATGGAAAGCATGATTGAGAGAACAAAACCTAACCGGAGCGAGATCACAGATGTGGCCAACGCTGTGCTGGAAGGCGCCGACGCAGTTATGCTTAGTGCTGAAACCGCAGCCGGGAATTATCCAACCCTGGTAGTTGAAACCATGCGAAAGATCATCATGGAAGTGGAAAAGACGGATTACAATTACAATCGGGAAGATGAATTGGCACCCCAACCTCATTCCCCTTCATTTCTCAGCGATGCGATTTGCTATAATGCATGCAAACTCGCGAAGGATGTGAACGCAGATGCGTTGATAGGCATGACACAGGGAGGCTATACCGCCTTCATGTTATCAAGTTATAGACCCCAGTCTCCTTTATATATTTTTTCTAAGGAAAAGACACTGATTAACCAGCTAAGCCTGAGTTGGGGTGTACGTGCTTTTCATTATGCAGAGGAAGATAGTATTGACAATATCATCAGTGACCAGACCGAGATCCTCAAAGAAAGGGGATTCATCAAGTCAGGCGATGTGGTTGTCAATACAGGCAGCCTTCCTGTGCAGTTGCATCTTCCAACGAATTTGCTCAAGATTACCAAAGTGCACTAACCCAAAGCCCTAAGCGCAGTCAGCATGGTTTTGATTTCTTCCCCGTCCGGCATGGGATAGCCGGGGTCTTCCACCATCGAGGGCTGGATGAATTGCATATCCGATTGCATATTTATCCTTGCAGAAGAATGGAATTCATCTGCGCGCGTCTGATTTGCAAGGTCAGTAATATTTAAACCACGGACTCCTGAGCCTGGCATAATGATGATCCGCTGGTCCGCCCTGGCAATTAATTCGGCAATCAATCCAGCGCCTGCCAAGGCATCCCTTTTTTGACCGGACGTTAAGATCCTTTCACATCCCAGCGCGATAATGGCTTCCATCGCCTCGAAAGGATGGTTGGTCCAGTCAAAAGCCCTGTGAAATGTGACGCCCATGGGATATGCCGCTTGCACGAGCCGAATGCATCTTTCCCGGTCAACAGTTCCGTCTTTTTGCAAAATGCCTATCACGACGCCATCGCAGCCTAATCGCCTGCACTGCGTGGTATCTTTTAGCATGACCTCAAATTCTTCTTCCGAATATAAAAAATCGCCTTCGCGCGGCCGGATGATGGGATACAAAGGAATCTCTAATCTTTTCCTTGCCACTTCAATCAATCCCAAAGAAGGTGTAGTTCCGCCACCTGAAGCATCTGCGCATAGTTCTATCCGTTGTGCTCCCAATTTTTGGGCAAGAAGGACGGAAGGCAAATTAAAACAGCAAATTTCAAGGAGCTTCATGATTCATTATTCGAAACGTTTGACTGATTTCTATAGCACACTGGTGGCCGGATATAATTTGTCCTGATCAGCAGATCTGACTGCGTAGCTAAACCCTTTTTGTATGGAATAAGCGCCCATCTCTCCGTTCTTGTTGAGTGCAAGAAATCCCACCTGGAGGGTTCTTGCTTTTGCAGGATCCCGCCGGATGATCCGTTCTACTGCCTGTTTGCAAGCAAGTTCGGGCGACATTCCCTGGCGCATGAATTCCACAACAAGATGTGAACCGACAATGCGGATAACTTCCTCCCCCACACCAGTTGATGTTGCTGCACCCACTTCGTTATCAACAAAAAGTCCCGCACCAATAATAGGTGAATCCCCCACCCGGCCATGCATCTTGAAAGCGAGTCCGCTGGTAGTGCATGCCCCGCTCAGGTTTCCCTGGGCATCCATTGCAATCATGCCAATCGTATCATGGTTTTCAGCTCCTCCCGGGAATTTCGGTGCCTGGTAAGTCATCTTATTTTCGACATTGATGACTGGTTCATATTTTGACTCCTTCAGCCATTCTTTCCATGCCTTTTCTGTAGCCGGTGTCAGTAAGTTTTCTTTTTTGAAACCATTGGCCAGTGCAAATTGAAGTGCACCATCCCCTGCCAGTACAATATGCGGTGTCTTTTCCATTACCATTCTTGCTACGCTGATGGGATGAACAATGTACTCGAGACACATCACAGAACCACAGCCCCCTTTTTCGTTCATGATACAGGCGTCCAATGTAACACGGCCATCCCGGTCAGGCATACCTGCATATCCCACGGTATGATTGTTTGGATCAGCTTCCGGAACCCTGACACCCGCTTCCACGGCATCCAATGAAGAGCCACCTTTCCCAAGAATATTCCAGGCAGCTGCATTTGCCGCCATTCCAAAGTCCCAGGTCGATACGACCACAGGCTTGCCCAAAATTGCAGGGGGCAATTTGATATCGCTGGAAACTATTTTTTTCCCGGATACCAACCCCAAAGAACTTAAAATCGATGACTGAAGGAATTTACGCCTGTTAAACATCCTGGCTGATTTTGTGATGCCCGAATTTAGTTCTTTTGAATAGTTACCAAAAAGATTTATGGCCAGTTGTTGGGCAAATGAAAATAATCAGTACGGAAAAACTGGAGGACCGCATTTACCGATTATCCCCGTTTGAATTTTTCTATCTCTGGTATTTGCTTACATTTAATTTTTCAAACTAAAAACATATGAGAAAGGGATTCTTCCTAATACTTTGTTTCATTTCGGAATATTGCTTAAGCCAGGGTACAGCACAGGACAGTGCCTGGTTATTTCAGAATTACTATAAGGTGGAGCAATACATCACTATGCGTGATGGAACCAGGTTATTTACATCCATATTGATTCCAAAAGACAGCAGCCGCAAGCATCCAATTCTTATGGAAAGGACTCCTTATTCCTGTGCGCCATACGGCAAGGATATCATTGCCTCTCAATTTTGGGATAGCTATAAAAGATTTTATACCAGGGAAGGATATATCATGGTAAAACAGGATGTACGCGGTCGTTGGATGAGTGAGGGACAATTTGTAGACGTCCGTCCATTCATCAAAGACAAAAAAACAAATTCGGATGTTGACGAAGCCAGCGACACGTATGATGCCATCGACTGGCTTGTAAAAAATCTGCCTTACAATAATGGACGGGTTGGCGTTTTTGGAATTTCCTATCCGGGTTTTTATTCCACCATGGCCGCGGCAAGCGGACACCCCGCATTAAAAGCGGTTAGCCCCCAGGCACCGGTTACAGACTGGTTCAGGGGGGATGATTTTCACCATAACGGTGCATTTTTTGCCATGGATGCATGGAGCTTTTATTCGTCATTTGGTAAGCCCCGGCCCAACCCAACAACCATTGCGCCTGAACCATTTGATTTTTACACCAAGGACAATTATAAATTTTATCTGGAAACAGGACCCATTAAGAACCTGATGACATTGAGCGGGGATTCGCTTTCGTTCTGGAAAGATCTTTACGCTCATCCTAACGATGACGCATGGTGGCGGGCCAGGAATGCAAGGGGATCCATGGTAGATGTCAAACCTGTAATGCTTGTCGTTGGTGGTCTTTTTGACGCGGAAGATTGTTTTGGAGCATGGAACCTGTACAAGGCAATAAAGAAGCAAAGCCCACAAACCAGGAGCCATCTCGTGATGGGCCCATGGTACCATGGTCAGTGGGCCAGTGTGGATGGCACCCATCTGGGCAATGTTCAATTTGGAAGCAACACTTCCTTCTGGTATCAGAACAATATAGAGATCCCCTTCTTCAACTATTATCTTAAAGGAGAAGGGAATGATCCGCACTGCCGCAGGCAACAATTTTTTTCAGCGGAGAAAACAAATGGAAAACATTTGATCAATGGCCCTCTTCACAAATACAGGACAAATCATTGTACATGGATGACCAGGGCGCATTGTCCTGGAACAAACCGAATTCGAAAAATAATTTCAGTGAATACGTAAGTGATCCGGCGCACCCGGTTCCTTATGCTGATGAGGTGCATTTTAACAGGACAAGAAATTATATGACCGATGACCAGCGCTTTGCTTCCAGAAGACCCGATGTCGTAAGCTTTCAGACTCCTGTGCTGAAAGAAGACCTGGTGGTTGGCGGACCAGTCATGGCCGACTTGCGCGTCAGCATCAGCACAACGGATGCAGACTTCGTGGTCAAGCTGATCGACGTTTATCCTGATACACTTTCATACAATTTGGTCAATATCTACGATCCGAAAGATCCATGAAAATTCCTATCCCATGGGAGGCTACGAAATGCTGGTGCGCGCGGAAATCATGAGCGGCAAATTCAGGAACAGCTATGAGAAGCCTGAAGCATTTCAGCCCAACCATGTGGAAACGGTGCACTATGCGCTTCCTGATGTGGCACATGTCTTCAAAAAAGGGCATCGCATCATGGTTCAGGTACAGAGCACCTGGTTCCCGCTTGTTGACAGGAACCCGCAAAAATTCACGAATATCTATGAATGCAGTGCACAGGATTTTCAGAAAGCCACGGTCCGTATTTACCACGACAGCGAAAATCCTTCTTCCATTATATTACCTGTGCTGCCTCAATTCTGACAAATGCGAAAACTATTTTTTTCGATCCTCATTAGCTTCCCGGTTTTTTCTTTTTGCCAGGAACCAAAAGACGACAAATCCTATATCCAAAGAAACTTTGTCAAGTTGGAGAGAATGGTGCCGATGCGGGATGGCACGCGCTTATTCACTGCGATCTATATTCCAACGCAACCCGGGCGCTTCCCCATCCTGATGGAGCGGACGCCTTATTCCTGCAGTCCGTATGGTGAATCCAATTTCCCTTCCAGGCTTGGTCCAAATTCCAAACTGCTGCGCGAACCTTATATTTTCGTTTACCAGGATGTACGTGGCCGTTACAGAAGTGAAGGGCAGTTCGAAGAGATGACACCGGCCATTGATGACAAAAAAGGAAAGCAAACGGATGAAAGCAGTGATACTTATGACACGATTGATTGGCTCTTAAAAAGTATTGAAAACAACAATGGAAGCGTCGGCATTTATGGAATCTCCTATCCCGGATTCTATGCATCTGCTTCCCTTCCAAATGCGCATCCGGCTTTAAAGGCTGTCTCACCTCAGGCTCCTGTGACAGATGAGTTCATTGGGGACGATGCCTATCACAATGGAGCATTTTTCCTGATGGATAATTTTGATTTTACCACTTATTTTGAAGGGGAGCGGATTGATTCCGGCCGGCGTTATAAAGCTATTTTTGAATTGAATTTTGCCGACGCATACGAATACTTTCTCCATCTTGGACCAATAAAAAACACGAACAACAAGAACCTCTTCAACCATAAATCAAAGATCTGGGATGAATATTTGTCTCATGATGTGTATGACAATTATTGGAAGGCGCGAAATATCAGGACTCATCTGAAAGACGTGAAACCCGCTGTACTGGTCGTTGGTGGCTGGTTCGATGCGGAAGACATGTTTGGCGCATTGCACACTTATCAGGCCATAGAGAACCAAACGACGGCTAACAATAGCAGGTTGTTGATGGGGCCATGGACCCATGGCGCCTGGGCCGCACCACAATGGACTAAATTCGGAACTTACGAGTTCGGAGAAAACGTAAACAAGTATTTTGAACAGGTCGAAACTGATTTCTTTAATTTCTACCTGAAAAATAAGAGCGCAGTAACCCTGGCTGAAGCAACCATTTTTGAAACAGGTACCAATCAATGGAAGACTTATCCGACCTGGCCGCCAAGAAATCTGAAGAAGACAAATTTTTATTTCAGCTCAAATGGAGGCTTGTCAACAGCAGCTCCTAAGGATATTAGTGGCGCTGACGAGTACCAAAGTGATCCGTCAAATCCGGTACCCTATACTAATGGGAAATTTAATTCCAGGAATAATGAATATTTGGTGGAAGACCAAAGATTTGCGGCTGCAAGACCAGATGTATTGGTGTACCAGACCGACACCCTGTTAAGCGATTTGCTAGTCACGGGAAGGATTCGGGCGAATCTGTATTTATCCACGAGCGGAACAGATGTAGACATCATAGTCAAGATCATCGATGTGCAGCCGGAAATTGCATCTGGAATGGATAAACAGGCGGGACAAAATGCCAAGGGAGGATTTCAAAGACTGGTCAGGGCCGAGGTTTTCAGGGGGAAGTTTCGAAACAGTTATGAAAAGCCGGAACCATTCAAACCGGGGGAGATTGACAATATCAGCTTTGAGCTCAATGATATAGCCCATAAATTCAAAAGGGGACACAGAATTATGGTGCAAATCCAAAGCTCCTGGTTTCCATTGGTTGACAGAAACCCACAAACCTTTGTAAATATCCCTACAGCTGAGGAAAGTGATTTTCAAAAAGCAAGGGTCCGTATTTTCCGACAGAAGGCCAATCCATCCTCGATTGAATTGCCAGTGCAGCCCTAATGGATTATACACGCGGTGTTCAAATAAAAATTTGTCCTGTTCCGCGGCTTTAGTTAAATTGTTATGATAAGTTCTTTATTTTTTCCATCTAAATTAAAGCTTATGGAATCAACTGTCTCCATCGATCAGTTTCATGAGGTGTTGCAATCATGGAAACATGAGCTCACCTCTTTTAAACACGAAATCCGTCACTTTGAACGTCACCTTGAGAATTTATCCTCCAAAAATTTACCCAAAGAGCTCCTGGCCCAGGTTGAACATTTTCAAAACAGCTTTATCTGCCAAAAAGAGGTCATCGACAAATTGCGACATGACCTTCCAGACTCCCGGCATAAAGTGGAATATGTTTTCAACAGCAAAGTGCAACAGGACAACGATGCAGCCACTGATGCGCACAGTTTACTGGGCGAAAGAATGGACATTTTCAGAAGAATTTATGGCGAAGTAAAAGACGATTTTAGGAAGTTCGAGGAAGCTTGGGTCTGAACAGCAATTTCTTCCAATGGATCGTCCTAATATCCTGCGTCTATTGGGTCGCGGATGCAAATTCTTTGTACCAATTCGCGAATAATTTTTACTTTTGTATATCAATTTCAAGTCGTCTGACTATTGCATAAGTCAATATTTGTTTCCGGGATTTGATAGATGAACATTCTGGGCCGGTATGCTTGGTCTCGGTCAATAGTCAAACCCGCTAACCGCAAAATTTAGGATTGGAAATGATTCAATCGACCAATGAAAAAGCTCCGGAGCTTGAATTATGGCTGCCGGAAATAAAAAAGTATATTTTTGAAATATTCGGGCCCCTCTTAAAACCCGGAGGATACAGTTTCCGGCAAGTGGATGGTTCCTATAAGAGAGAACATGGCCGCGATTATCAGGATATCACCTTCCTTTTCGCTAACCAGTTCCCGCTCAACTACAGGCTTAGTTTCTTAATGGAAGTCTGGAATCACCAGATCAAATCAGTTAAATCTTCTTTTTCCCAACAAAACCTGATCGAAAAATACAAGTTGAGAAGCCTTGTTTTGTTCATGTACGATTTTATGCCTAAGCCAAATGCTGATGTAGACAGAAAGAAAATAAACAATTTTACACTGGTTACTTTTAAAGATCTGTTTGTTGCCACAGAAAGCATTATTGGTATGATGCAAAAACAAGTGTTGCCGCTGGCCGACCAGCTCTACACGCTGGATGGCATTGATAAATTTTTTGCCGACCGTCCAGGTTGGTCTGTGAATAATCTCAACCCCAACAATATGATTACTGAATTGGCGGCTGCCAAATTAAATCATAAGAGAAATTATCAGGAAGTCTTCCAGGACATGATGGAAAGAGTCGGGGAAAAAATTGCCAATATGGAAATGAGTACGGATACCCAGCATGCCATGGAAGCCTTCCACAACCATATCAAGAACAAACGCTGATCCAGAGAGAAGCGTTCCTACTGTTTCTTCCCTGCCTGGTTCCCCGGAAATTAAGAATAATGCCATAGCACCTGATGGAAATGGAAATCCAAACTCTGGCGCTTTGAAAAGGTGGTTTGATAAATAGACCCTAATTTCGCAGCATCTTTAAATATTCCAAAATTGCCTGACATATGAGTATGGTAGATTCGTTCGAGAAAATCCCTTTAAAGATTTTCAATTCCCTTCACGAAGGATCTTTTTTCATCGCCCAAGAAATCTCCAAACTGATCCGGGCCAAAGAAGTCAAAAAAGAAAAATGCGTACTGGGGCTGGCCACTGGATCCTCACCTAAGATTGTTTATGCTGAACTGGCCAGGATGCACCGCGAAGAAGGCCTTAGTTTCAAAAATGTCATCGCATTTAACCTGGATCAATACTATCCCATTCAGGATGATGCCATCCAAAGCTATCGGCAATTCATGAAAAGAAATCTCTTTGATAAGATTGATATAGATCCTGCCAATTGCCATATTCCCAGTGGAGAATGGAAAAAAGAGAACATAAAGCAAAAGTGCAGGGAATACGAATTATTAATTGAAAGTCAAGGCGGAATCGATTTGCAGATTCTTGGAATTGGAAATAATGGGCATATTGGTTTCAATGAGCCGGGCTCCAGTTTGTTTTCCAAGACAAGGCTGGTTCCTTTGGAGAATTCGACCCGAATTGCCAATGCGTACGAATTTGCTTCGATCTCCAATGTACCTCGCCTTGCTATCACGATGGGCATCGATACGATCCTGCGTTCAAAAAGAATTATGCTCATGGCCTGGGGACAAATGAAGGCGCCGGTAATTCAGAAAGCTGTTGAGGGGCACAGTTCGGAACAGGTGCCTGCTTCCCTCTTGCAGCAACATGGAGACTGTACCTTCATTACCGATGAACAGGCTGCGTCGGAATTGACACGCTACAAATCGCCGTGGCTGACGGGAGATTGCGAATGGAATCCACAAATGGTAAGAAAAGCAGTCGTCAATACTGCACTGAAATTGGGTAAGCCCATTCTCAGCCTGAGCAATAGCGACTATCATGACAACGGACTCAGCGACCTATTGGTGGAAAAAGGGGACGCCTACGAAATCAATCTGCAGGTATTCTATATGGTGAGAGACAGCATCACAGGCTGGCCCGGAGGTAAGGATCAGCATTTGCCGAATCCCCCGGAAAGAATGAAACCCTATCCCAAGCGATGCATCATTTTTTCACCCCATCCTGATGACGATATTATATCTATGGGTGGCACTTTCATGCGCCTCCATGACCAGGGACATGAAGTGCATGTAGCGTACCAGACCTCAGGAAATATTGCGGTAACAGATGAATTTGTCACTCGATTTCTGGACTTTGCCGTGGGTTTTGAAGAACTCTCAGGAATTGACAGCAAGAAATCTTCAAAGATTCTTCAGGACGCCACCGATTTCCTGGACAACAAAAAAAACAGTGAGGCCGACACGAGTGAGATCAGGAATATCAAAGGGCTGATCAGGCGCTGCGAGGCGAAAGCCACCTGCCGTTACGTGGGCATTAAAGATGAACAAATCCATTTTTTGAATCTTCCTTTTTACGAAACCGGTGTCATTGAAAAGAAACCGATGAGTGAAGAAGATATTCAGATCACCCTGAATCTTCTGAGAAAAATAAAGCCACACCAGATTTATTGCGCAGGCGATCTGGCCGACCCACATGGAACGCATAAGGTTTGTCTTGACATTGTATTCGAATCCATGAAAAGATTGAAAGCCAGCGGAGAATCCTGGGTGAAAGATTGCTGGGTGTGGTTATACAAAGGTGCCTGGCAGGAATGGGATGTGAGCGAAATCGAAATGGCCATACCGATGAGTCCTGGCCAGGTGATGAAAAAACGATTCGGCATTTTCATTCACCAATCCCAAAAAGATACTGTTCCATTCCAGGGTACGGATAACCGTGAGTTTTGGCAAAGAGCCGAAGACCGGAATTCAAATACTGCCAACCTGTATGCGCAACTGGGGTTGACCAAATATGCAGCGATGGAGGCTTTTGTGAGATGGCATTATTAAAGTTGCCAGATGACGGTGGACAGTTGACCGAGAATTGTTGGCCGATAGCCGTTGATGGTTGACTGATTTAATATCCAAATTCAACATAAAAGTCGATCAACGATCATTACGCTCGCCCATTTCCAAATTTGATTAATTCATTTATGGTTCGAAGTTTAAAGGAATCTCCCTTGCGCATCTGGCGTGCATCGCTGCACTCGCTTCAATTCAGAAGAAAGCTCATTGCAGGACTCATCCTGATCGCCATCATTCTATCTATATTCCCATTTTTTTTTCAGGCGATAGAAAAAAGGCATGGTTATCTGATAAATGACTGGGTATTGAATTATTTGCCAGTGCACAACGTATCAGGAGGTATTTTCTTCTTTATTTGGACAACCACGGTAGTTATGGTGGTGAGGTCTGCACAGGATCCTGAAATTTTCCTGAATTTTTTATGGTCCTATATCCTGCTTTGTCTTTTCCGAATGATCACCATAACCCTGGTCGCTTTGGAACCACCACTGCATCTTCTTCCGATTATTGATCCGATGGCCAATGCTTTTTACGGACCAAAATTCATAACCCGTGACCTTTTTTTCTCTGGCCATACAGGGACAGTTTTTTTAATGGCATTATGTCTTAAAAACAATTATGACAAAGTATACGCGTATATCGCCAGCGGATTTGTTGGATTTCTTCTGCTGGTGCAGCACGTGCACTATACAATTGATGTCATAGCTGCACCATTCCTGACCTGGCTCATTTATTTGGCAGGAAAAAGAGTTGCCCAGCTTGATAGTAGTAAGACCTGAAGTTCGAAAATTACGGTCTGGCCTACCCGCATTTATAAAAGAATGCCCTGAGAGTTTTCTTCATGGCCTTTGGCAAGGGTTCTTGTGAACGAATTGTTAATGTTCAGGCTCAAAAAGCTTCTCCCAATTGGAAATAGAAACCGGAACTTCCCTGGCCGATGCCATAATCCAATCTTAAGTTCAATTTCTCGGATTTGTTTAATGCAAACCGAATGCCTCCGCCGAATGAATATTTGACATAGGTCAAGTTGAAATCGTTTAGCTGGCTGGCCACATTTCCTACGCCTGCAAAGCCCACAACGCCAAGCCTCCAGAACAGAGGAATCCGGTATTCCGCCTGGATAAATGCCTGGTCATTGTCACGATATCGTCCCTCATAGTACCCTCGCATATGACTGGCACCTCCAAATGCAGCCAGGCTCCTGAAAGGAATCTCACCTATATTGAAGAAGCCAAAAGCCTGCATGGCCAAGACCTGGCCCCGATGGATAGTGATAAATTTCCGCAGGTCCAATACGTAGTTCGTGTATCTGGTAATCTGAGCCGAAAATGGGGTCAAAATGATTAAAGTAAAACTGGAGCATGGCGCCATGATCGGGTGAAAAGGCATTGTTTCGACTATCATATGTAAAACTCAGGCCCAGCCCGGAAACAAGATATCCATAACGGCCAAGAATATTCTCTTTATCAAAGAGTTCGCCAGGAATGTATTGTACATCCCAGACGTTTTGGAATTCATAAAGCAGGCCGAGGAACAAACTATGGCCAATTTGGCGTTGAGGATGAAGATAAATGTAGAATTGCTTATAATTATACGGTTCCTCGTTGCTATTCGGGGTGTTTTTGCCAAGACCCCAGAATTTATCAGGGTAATAGCTATATGAAAACTGCTGATTGAGAATATATTTTTCACCGGGAAAGTAGATTGAACCATTCAATGCGGCTACAAACTGATGCTCTACAGAATAAAGCGCAAGTACCTGAAGGCTAGAGGTGCGTGTGATCGAATCCTTTGGGGAGTGCAGTCTAAAAGTGCCCGCTATAACTCCTCCAAAGGCCCAATTTGTCTCGATGGAGCGGACCACTATGGGAAAGGGGAAGATATGGTGCGTTTTTGTCGGGCTGTCTTTTTGCGCATATACGCAGGTGGAGGCTAACAAAAAAAAGCAGGTACAATTTACTAAAAAGAAAATTTTACCTTTTAATTGCGCAGACAATGACAGGGTTACAGTTTTTAAGTATTTTTAATAAAAAAGGAACAAATTAACAGGTAAATTTTAATTTTATTACTTTTGCCAAGAATTTAAAATTTTATAATTAATTAAAATTAACTTCATTATCTTATTTAAGGCTCTGAACTGGAACCTAGATCCCCAGTTCTTGCAGGTTAAATGACTCAATATGAAAAAATTGGAATGTCCGGATTTTACCCTGGGAGAAAAGTTAACCCAGGAACAGCTAACCTTCTTTAACAAAAATGGCGTTATTATTTTCAGGAATGTACTAAAGAAGGAAACCGTAGATTTCTTTATCCAGGAAGTGACACGTATTGAAAATCAATGGCTACAAGAAGGCAGAGACAAGATCAATGGTGTACCGCTGAAATTTGGGGTAGATGCAAACGACAAGACGATGATCCAACGGTTGTGCTTCCTTTCATTGCATAGTCCTTCACTGCATGAGTTTCTTCAGGATCCCCGCATCCAAACATTGACACAGTTCTTATATCCTTATGAAGGCCGTATTGCAGAAAACGAGAAAGACGGTCTCATACTCAACCATTATATCAAGACTAAGAACAGCAAATTCACGCAAATGGGATGGCATACAGACAGCCCAAGGGATCTCTTCCTTGGTCAGCGTATCATGCCCATGCTAAATGTTGGCATACACCTCGACCCCTGCCCATTTGAAAATGGCGGACTTCGCGTGTTGCCAGGCACCCACAAGCAGGGTGTTTTGCGCCTGCTCTTCAGAAAGAAATATTTTATTGACAATACACCGGATGCCCGTGAGGTTGGATTTGATGTAGCAGCCGGCGATCTGACGGTGCATGATGGCCGCATCTGGCACCGCGCGCAGCAGTCCCCGTTCGAAGGCGAGGCCAGCCGTCGACGTGTGATGTATGTGCCGGTCATAACGGGCAGGTATATGCCAAAACATGAAAGAAGCAAGACGCCGTTTTACCACCGCTTTGCTTCGAAAGTTCAAAATTGAGTTAGGGCAGAGGCGCAAGGTACAAGATTCAAGATACAAGGCACAAGGCATGCAAACATGTAATCTTGTGCCTTTGCATTTGTACAGGATCCTAGAATGCGTGCATAAAATTTGATACCATGACATACGCACTGGTGACCGGCGCAAGCAAAGGGATCGGAAGATCGATCGCTGAAGAACTGGCAGGCAGGGGTTTTTCGCTGCTGCTTATCGCCAGGTCGGAACAAAAATTACAGGAAGAGTCAGAAAAAATAAGAAGGCAATACAATGTGCAGGTACACTGGCTCGCGATGGACCTCACTGAAAAAGGAGCTGCAAAGACAATATTCGACTGGTGCATCAAAAACAGTTTTGAAGTCAGCATCCTGGTCAATAATGCAGGTTATGGCCTGAGTGGCCTTTTTGAAAAGTATGATTCGGAAGACCACATGAACATGATGCAATTGAATATGCTTGTGCCCGTGGAATTGTGCAGGCTATTTCTGCCCACATTAAAGCAGCAAACGCATGCTTATATTCTGAATATTGCAAGCAATGCAGCTTACCAGGCTGTGCCTTATATGAGCGTATATGCGGCCTCGAAAGTCTTCATGCTGTACTTCAGCCGCGGCCTGCGACAGGAATTGAGGAAGAGCCATGTTTCAGTCACTTGTATCTGCCCTGGGCCTACGGATACAGATTTTGTGGTCAGGGCCCAGATAGGCGAGAAAGGGCTTAAAACAGCGAAGCAGGTGAATATGACTTCAGCGCAGGTGGGAGCCATAGCAGTGAAAGCCATGTTGGCCGGGAAAGCAGAAGTCATTACAGGTGTTCTCAATAAGCTTACTGCATTTGCTGTCTGGCTGCTTCCCAAAGGATTCATAGAGAAAACTGCGATGAAGATTTATGAGTAAGCAGGCTTTTTTTCAATCCCGATATTAGTTTATATTTGCAGCCCCAATGAAGTTTTAATGGGACCAGAATATTGTAGCTCAACTGAATAGAGTATCCGCGCCTGGGGTCGGGAAGGTTCAGGTTTGAAATAAAAATTGTAGAATAATTGGCCCTGTAGCTCAACTGAATAGAGTATCCCGACCTGGGGTCGGGAAGGTTCAGGTTTGAAACAAAAATTGTAGAATAATTGGCCCTGTAGCTCAACTGAATAGAGTATCCCGACCTGGGGTCGGGAAGGTTCAGGTTTGAAATAAAAATTGTAGAATAATTGGCCCTGTAGCTCAACTGAATAGAGTATCCCGACCTGGGGTCGGGAAGGTTCAGGTTTGAAATAAAAATTGTAGAATAATTGGCCCTGTAGCTCAACTGAATAGAGTATCCCGACCTGGGGTCGGGAAGGTTCAGGTTTGAAATAAAAATTGTAGAATAATTGGCCCTGTAGCTCAACTGAATAGAGTATCCCGACCTAGGGTCGGGAAGGTTCAGGTTTGAAATAAAAATTGTAGAATAATTGGCCCTGTAGCTCAACTGAATAGAGTATCCCGACCTGGGGTCGGGAAGGTTCAGGTTTGAAATAAAAATTGTAGAATAATTGGCCCTGTAGCTCAACTGAATAGAGTATCCCGACCTGGGGTCGGGAAGGTTCAGGTTTGAAAAAAAAATTTAGAATAATTGGCCCTGTAGCTCAACTGAATAGAGTATCTGACTACGGATCAGAAGGTTCAAGGTTTGAATCCTTGCAGGGTCACCACCCAATTTTAAAACCCACGCCAGGCGTGGGTTTTACATTTCTTTTTAGAGTTCTTACTCTTATACTTAATAATCGTATGCTATTTTATTTTTGTATAACATCTAGCCAATAGTTAGTAGCTAAATATGGGCTATCTGGAAAAACAGGCGAATTCGTATATGCAAATACGCCATTGGGTCCATCAGTACCATCCGCTAAAATGGTCAGGTTGCCATTCGAAATGGATCTCACCAACATGTAATCAGACGAAATATAATTTCCGAGACTACAATAATATGCTGCTATATAAGTGGTATTTGCGGCAATGGGGACTGGCGTTGTAAAAAGCACACTTTGCCATCCACTGTCTGTTTCGTTTGTGAATGTATTTGATGCCAAAAGCTGGCCATTTGCAGAATATAGTTGTCCAAGATGACTACCCCCGTTACCAAGGGATTTGTAAAATTTTACTCCGGTAATGGTCGTGGCGATATTCGATCTGAATTTTATTCCTGTTTCAAGGCCCGTACTGTCCGTTTTGGTACTGTCATTTTTAGTACCGCCAGATGCAATTTGACCATTGGTAAAAAAGCCGACTGGTACTGAAATTTGATTTTCACTTTTACTACAAGAAACAATAAGGAGAAATATACATGATAAGGTAAACATGACTGCTTTAAAAATTGTTTTCATTGAGCGTATATTCGTTTTCATATTCTTTTTTTAGTTTGCTTTTAGGTTCCAATTGATTTAAATCGCTTCCTCTCATGCATTGGCAAATTGACATTTAATAAGCATTGAACAATACTTTGCTGAATTAGAGTGAACAAACCTTACTTAAAATACAATGCACTACGATTGAGATTAATTATTCTAAATGATTGCCGGGTAATTTTTCCAAGCCTTTCAACTGTTTACATCACAGGCAGGTCAAAATATCGGCCGGTAGGTGATTCAAAAGACGGATTTTTCGCTTTTTTCTTCTTTCAGCAAACAAACTGTAGGAGTAGGTCTTGAGTCAAACGCCAAAGGGGCAGTGGCAAATAGAAATGAATAGAATAGCAAGACGTTTTTATTGATTCAGTTTTCAACGTCGAACTAATTTCTAATAAATTAATGCCGACCCTTAGGGTTCGAGTTACTGGTGCAAATTAGGGAAAATTACACAGCATTCCAACGGAGTGAACGAAAATTTAGACCCTTCAAGCTATCGCGCAGGCTATATTCAATTCTCATTTTTCTAATACATTCAGTCTGAAAGACAAAGGTAGTTTTACCAGGTAAGATTACGATGCCAACCTACATACATGATTGTTAGTGTTTAATGCAATTGAATGAAGCCCATAATGATAATACTTGGAAATAGGCGGCTGGAACGCAGTACTAAAAGGGCTAGAAAATAAGACGCTTAAATGTTTTTCGCGTTTAGCGCCCCGGATCATCACTCAATCATTGATGAATCGACAACCACAACGAACCATATTAAATCAGCAGAATTGTCAATACTTTAGAAATATAAATAACAAGATATCCTGTCAGGAGCGGGAATTAATTAGAAAAATGCCAATAAATTAAATCCTTTAAGGTTCACAAGTCGTTTGATTTCTTTACGCTTTTTTGAATTCTCATATTTTCCCTAACCTGAAAAGAACCTAAATTTATTCCGTCTTCAGCACGGTAGCCGGATTACTCCGTGCCACTTTCAATGCATAGCCTCCAATCATCAGAAAAGCGATCCCAGCAACCAATAAAAACCCAGTGAAAACAGAGCCAGCACCAATGGGTTGATGATAAGCGAAATTTACCAAAACGACCTTGCTGAAAAAAAGCCAGGTGACAGGAATAGCAATCAGCGCGGAAAAAATGAGCAGCACCAGGAATCCCTTACTTAATAAATACATGAGCATTCCTTCGGAGGCGCCCAATACTTTGCGTATGCTGATTTCTTTTAAGCGTCTTTCTGTACTGTAGATGACCATACCGAAAAGTCCTAGTGAAGCAATGCATATCGCCAGAAAGGAAAAGAATCCAATCACTTTAATCATTACCGAAAACTGACTATAAGCCTCTTCTATCTGGTCATCATAAAATTTTGCTTCCAGCGGATGAACAGGATCGATTTTGTGCCATGCCGTTTCAATGGCTGTCATTGTTTCCTGAAGATTTGAGCCGACCATTTGCAGGTTGAGATAACCGCCAGGTTCACTATTACTATACCTCAAAATGGTGGGTTGGATTTTTCTGTCCACAGTGCCATAATGAAAACTGCCCAATACGCCAACAATCACCAGTTTTTTTCCGTCAATCAATACCGACTCTCCAATCGCCTTACCAGGATCATGCATTCCAATCTTAAATCGCGTCAAGAGCTCTTCATTGACGATGGCTTCGGTTTCTTCAATAACATCCGGCCTGGATTCGAAATTTCTCCCGGCAAGAAATGCGTATTTATGCATGGGCAAATAGTGCTCATCAATAAAATTTATATCTACCCCTGCTGAATCCAGGGGGTCCTTATATTTAATGGTAGTGCCATAAATGGAACCCAGACTTGAAATGATTCGTGATTTTGAAATGGCCTTGATTGAAGGAATAGCCGACAATTCCCTGGTAAATACATCGTCCTTGTTGCCTTGCATCTTAATATTCAGAATATTCCTTGTGCTGAAACCCAGGTCAAAATGCAAAAAGCCCTTATACTGTGCAAAACCGATCATCGTTGCTGTGATAAAAATCAGCGAAAAAGTATACTGAACTACGATTAATGCTTTTCGAAGATTGATATGCCTGAATACCCTTATGCTTGAAAAATCTTTCAACACCCTGATGGCATTTATCCGGGAATAGAAAACGGCGGGCAGGATGCCGGCAATCAGGCCGACGACCATAGAAAGAGTGAAAAAATAAAAAATGAGCTTGGGCGAAAGTTCGAGCGAAACCAGGCTACTCAGGAAAGGGTGAAATGAAAGAAATTGTTTTCTTAAAAAAAGAAATAATAAGAAAGAAATGGCCAGAGCAAGCATGGACACAACCAAGGACTCAGCGATAAATTGGCCCAGGACCTGGCTTCTCAAAGCACCAATTACTTTGCGAATTCCGACTTCACGGGAACGTTTCAATGATCGGGCGATCGAGAGGTTGGTATAATTGAAACAAGCGGAAAGAATAACAATAATCGCCAATCCAGACAATATCCAAACTGCTGCCATTTGGATGCTGGGCCCGATCTCATTGGCGAGCGGATTGCCCAAGGCAATTTCTTTGATTGGCTGAAGTGATAAAGAAATCGCCCTATTCCTGATCAACTTATTTTCCTTTACGCTAAGCCGGTCGAGATTTGCCTGGATTGTCTGCCGGTTTGCATTTTTTGGAAGAAGCAGGTAAACATAATTTGAATAAATATTTTCCCAGTCCATTAATCCGCCATCTGCATTTTTTTTCAGCCATTCTGCAGCCGTGTAGGATACAAGGGCGTCAAAATCCATATGGGAAAACTTTGGAACATCTTTCATAATGCCGGTCACCAGGCAGTTCGCGGTATCTATTTTTACCATTTTGCCTATGGGATCCGAATGGCCGAATAATTTTTTTGAAGTCTTTTCTGTGAGTATAATGGAATTGGGTTCTTTAAGCGCTGTAGAGGCATTTCCCTTAAGAAGTGAAAAGCTAAACACTTTGAAAAATGATTCGCTTGCATGCATGGCGGAAATGGGCAACACGGTTTCTCCTACCCTTGCATCGGTCCCAGACCCGGCACGCAAATAAGTAAAAGATTCTATTCCCGGAACCCCCTCCCGAATCAATTCCCCTGCTTTGAGGGAGGTTGTTGCCAGCTTCATAACGGGGTCCCCCGTGCGCTGATCAGACGTAATGACCCGGAAAATCCGGTCCTTGTTCTTGTGAAAATCATCATAGGAATACAGGTCTGATACGAAGGAAATCACCAACAAGCCAACAGACATGCTTATGGCCAGTCCGGCCATGTTGAGCCCGGAAAATAATTTGTTGTGCCGGATGCTGCGGCCGGAAGTCTTAATATAACTTCCGATCATATGGAGACGCAAGGAAGGAAAGGTCATGGAGGACCTGCGTACGGTATATGGTCTGAAAAACTTTATCACATCCAAAGCATAAATGAGCCTCGCCATGGCCACCCCCCTGGTTTTGACATTTCTCATGAAATACTCCGCCAGGTCGCCCTGTAAATCCTCCAATAGCTCGGGTCTGCAATACCAGCTAAGGAATTTTGCAGCCCATCTTGGCGGCTGAATCGAATCGTCTTCTTTCATGAGATGCGCTTTAACACCAAATCAGGAATCTTGTTCCAAAACTGTTCGCGGATTTCCCGGGACCGAACCAGGCAGGTTTTCCCTGCCATGGTTAAGGAATAAAACCGTTTGCGCTTTCCTCCCCTGACAGAAGTCGCTTCGCCCAATTTGCTTTTTGCCAATCCTTTTTCTTCCAGTCTGTTCAATACCGCATGCACTACACCCAGTTTTGCTGAACGACCAGCCGATCTTTCAAGCTCATCACATATGAGCACACTATATGCTTCCGGCTCAAGGAAAGCAATGGTTAATAGAACCAGTTCTTCAAATTCTCCAAGGTTTGTTCCCTTCATTACTATGATTAATTCTCTAAATGTATGTAAAATAGATTTACTTCACAAAAATATTTTTGCATCCACACTGCTGAAAGATCAAGTCTGGCCATTTCGTCTCTTATTTACTCTCGAGCGAACCGTGCATTATCAATGCTAAGCAGAGCACAAGTAAGAACTATTCAAAGATGCCTGGCAGATTACCATGAATGCGGAAGAAAATACAGTTGGCACTTTGTCGATAATTCCGGCCCAGCTTCCAAACTCTTCTGATTAAATTAGCTTCATGAAGAAGAAGATAGTTTCCCTGAGTCTTTTATTCCTCACCTATTTGCTTACCTATATTATTGACAAATATTCTAAAAACGACAATCCCTCAAAAGGTTTTTTCCTACTCTTGTTTATCATCCCGTTGGGAATCGGCCAGTACATCCTTCTCTTTTGTTACCTCATCCGGGAAAAGAAACTGTTTTTGATCCTCCAGTTCCTGATTTTCCTTTTCTTCTTCTGGATTTTTTGTAAGGAATTTTTCTTTGCATAGAAAGAAGAGATGGTTTGGATACGCTGGCTTAGTTAATACCCCTACTCTTTCGCCAGGTGGCGATCAAATCCAAGGCTGATCAGCTGTTCATACGCATCCAAAACCGATGCAGGTATTTCCTGCAGGATCTGGTATCCTTTTGCGGGATATATCTTTATTCTTTGCAGATCACCCACCATGATTTCAATAACTCTTTCCATTGGAATCTCTTCCGTTGGATAATCTTCAAATGAAATTTGCGGAGAGGTGACTCTGATCTTTTTGCCGGGCCATTGTTTCATGAATGTGGCAAAAGTCCTTCTTTCCATATAAGGTTTTTGCACAAGAAGAAATGATTCAGGATCCATTCCGCGCGCATGCAATAGTTTTTTTGTGAATTGAATATTTTCGCCCGTATTGGTTGACTTGTTTTCAACGAGTACGGCAGAAGCAGGAACACCCGAAGACATAGCGATCTTTGCAAATTGATCGGCTTCCGATTCTGTCCAGATTTCTTTTGTGAAATTTCCGAGTCCACCGGAAAAGATCAATAAGGGCGCAAAGCCGCCAAGCCATAATTCCGCACCGCGTCCGGCTACCCGCAAATCATGACTTCCAAGCACCATAATACAATCAGACTTTTCGGGCTGGTCGTTGACATGGTGATAGTCCCAAAGAATCTTCCCCAATTCTAGGATTTCCGCGTTGATCATGTGTTTTTTCACCATAAAACTAAAATTATTCCATTTGCTTTCACCAGGCCCTCGCTAAAAACATATATTGGTACAATTTGCTAACTTTCATGTATAATCTAAAAACCTGGCCCGGGCCGGGGCATCATTAAAACACCTGATATGAAAAGAATATTTCTGCTTGTCTGCACCCTCCTCTCTTTGGTTTATTCCCAGGCACAAAAAGAAGAAAGCATTTTCAATGGCCTGGATCTAGCCGGCTGGACCATCCATGGCACAGAAAAATGGTATGTGGACAATGGAGAACTGATTTGCGAAAGCGGACCGGACAAGCAGTACGGCTATCTTTCTACCGATAAGAACTACAAGAATTTTGACTTGACCCTGGAATTCAAGCAGGAAGCAAATGGAAACAGCGGGGTCTTTTACCGCTCAGGTATTGAGGGCGTAAAGATCAGTGGATGGCAGGTGGAAGTGGCACCCTTAAATTTTCATACCGGTGGTATTTATGAATCCTATGGCCGGGGCTGGCTTATCCAACCCAAAAAAGAAGATGAGCAAATTCTGAAAATGGGAGAATGGAATACGATGAGGATACTCGTGGCAGGAGATGAAACCACAACCTGGCTAAATGGCCATCAGATGGTTTACCTCAAAGACGAAAAAATTGGCCTGGGCACAGGATTTATAGCCCTGCAGATACACGATGGAGGCGGAATCAAAGTACGGTGGAAAAATATCCGTATAAAGACGCTTTGAAAAAAAATGCAGAAAATCACCCGACATTTTTAAAAATCAATTGCACATATGAGTTTTGAACCCTTCGTGGTCTTTGTGCTTCTCCGTTTTATGCGCAAGAGCGTGAAGGGGAATATTGCCCATCCTGAATGGGATAAATACTTTAAATGGGCGATGTGGGGTGTTGGCGGGCTGTTCATATTTGGAGTCACTATTGGTTCGAATCAGCCCCTGATGAAATGGATCTGGCATTTATCGATGCTGGGCATGGTGTTGATCATCTATAAGCGGGAGGAATTCACAAACATTCGAAATATCATGTTTGCCATTCTTCCTCTCGTCGTGGTGTCTCTGTTCAGGGATTTTTCAGGATTGTTTGGGAACAAAGTCTTCAGGACAGTAGACACTTACCTCGACTATGCTGATCCCTTTATCATCGTCTGGCTCATTGCCTTACTGATCATTCATAGCAGACAGCAAAGGGCACTCGAAAAAGAGAAAAAGAAGAGGATTGAAGAAGAACAGAAATACCAGATCACTGCTGTGCAAAAGGAACAATTGGAGGTCATGGTGGCGGAAAGAACTTCCGAATTGACTCTACAAAAAGAAGAATTGCAGCATGCCCTCACGGACCTGCGTACCACCCAAAACCAATTGATACAATCTGAAAAAATGGCTTCTCTCGGGGAACTGACTGCAGGGATCGCCCATGAAATTCAAAACCCGCTTAATTTTGTGAATAATTTTGCAGAAGTGAATATTGAACTCGTTGATGAATTGACCAATGCTTTTCATAAGGGAAGTGCCGAAGAAGTGGAAGCCATTGCGAAGGACATCAAACTGAATCTTGGAAAAATTACACATCATGGAAAGCGGGCAGATGCCATCGTCAAGGGCATGCTCCAGCATTCCCAGAACAACAGTGGGCAGAAAGAAGATACCGATATCAACCAGCTGGCGGAGGAGTACCTTGGACTGAGCTACCATGGCCTCAGGGCAAAAGACAAATCCTTCAATGCAACCATAAAAAAAGAATTCGATCCGGGCATCGTCCTGATGAAAATCATTCCCCAGGATATCGGCCGCGTATTGCTGAATATTTACAATAATGCATTCTATGCGGTCGCAGAAAAAAAGAAACAGAATCCCCAGGGCTACGAGCCCACGCTGATCGTCAGGACAAGAAAACTCAGGAATAAAATTGAGATCACGGTGAGGGACAATGGAAATGGAATTCCGGAAAAAGTGATGGACAAGATATTCCAGCCCTTCTTCACCACCAAGCCTTCAGGCCAGGGAACCGGGCTGGGGCTATCTCTTAGTTATGATATCGTCACCAAGGGCCATGGAGGCACGATGACGGTGAATACCAAAGAAGGGGAATATACAGAATTGACGATCGTCTTGCCCGCATGATCCTTCGCCTGCTCTTCTCAATTTTTATTCAGCGAATCAAAACGATGCAGGTTCTCTTCCATCACTTTCATGGCATCCCCCTGGGTCGTGCATTTGACCACTGTATCATTTCTTATTATGAGCATGTGCTTACCGGGATCATTGTATAACCACCATTCCGAATCCATCATGGGTTTCCTGCTTGCTGGTCTGCCGAGAATTGCAGTGACCTCATCCGTTTTCATTCCTGGTTTGATTTTGCTGAAATCAGGCTCCTGATGACAGGATACCAGAAAAATAGCCAGCAACCCGATGCATACATTCTTCATCGTTCCTTTTTCGCAAAGCTAATGAATTGGGATGGTCGGGAGCAGCATGGCTCCGCGACCATCCTACCTTCCTACATCGCACCCAATTGCTTGAGATATTTTTCAGAATTTGCTTTTACATTGGCCGGGGGATTCAGGCTGAGTGATTTTTTGAAATTCGCTATCGCATTCGCCTTGTCGCCGCTTAGTGCATAGGCCTCTCCCAGGCTGTCCCAGGCATTGGCGCTATTCGGATGTTTTTGAGTATTCAGAGCAAGGACTTCAATGGCTTTCTTATAATCCTTCTTCCCTAATAGCGCATATCCGTAGTTGTTAAGATCGTTTTCAGTTGCTATTGGCATTGCATTGGCCATGACTTTATCCGCTTCTGCATCTTTTCCCATTTCTTTCAATATCTGGGATTTCGTATTCATATTTGCAAAAGTTGGATTGGTTTGCAAGGCAATATCAATCCATTTGAGGGCCAGGGGCGGGTCAAGTTTGTTCTGCGCAGCATAGTTAGCTGCACTTGCATAACCCTGGGGTGTGAATCCCACCATATTGGTCAATTCCGCTTTTGCATTTGCCATTACAATTTCATCCGTAGCGTATTCTATCTTTACTGGAAATTGTTTCTTCTCCCAGTTCAAAACAAGTTCACCGCCATTCTTCGTGAGATTCATGAAATCATAGGTGAGCCATTCTGTCTGCGGGATGCTGCGCAGTTCAATCTTGGCGCGCATCATATCATCGGCCTGATTGTACCAAAAACTTCCCCAGGACTTGTAGTCTTTTGAAATCACCACTTCTCCGGTATTGTCTTTATTGATGACAAAGAACAAACCATAAGAACCCGCGGGGATTTCATGTCCCTCTACTTTGACAGGGTTAGAAAAACTGATCACCGTATTTTCATTGGCCCCGGCCCGCCAGGGAGCATCGTTTTTTGCACCGAAAGTCAGATCTTTGTTCCAACCATAGGGGACTAAAGCACCCCAGATCTCACGTCCCTGGACAGAAGGCCTGGAATAGTTGACCGTCACGGTCGAAATACCAATGGTCTGAGTAAGATTCGCTGCGGGACTAGGTCTCGGTGTTGTTATTACTCCCTGGGCCTGCGTTGCCAATGCGCATCCTGCACCATAGAGGAATAGCAGTAAGGGCCTTTTCAATTGCTTTAGCATATGTGTAGTTTTGGGTGAAGAAAATTGGTCAGAGTAAATTACAACATAGTGCATCCCCGGATTTGAGAATATACTCAAGCGGTTATTTTAAGCAACCCAAGTGGGTATAGAAAGGGCTGGAAGGCGATGCGAATCATAAAAAAGAGAAAGGAAACCTGTGCAGGTTTCCTTTCTCTATTTTCAAAATCTAAAAAGTGGATCGATTACTAATCAGACCATGAATTCAGTGATTCGCTTCTTTTTCCTTTAATCCATCGGGTGTGGCAACCAGGAGCGTGCCCTGAAGATATTTTTCTGCATGCTGACTGGAATCCAGGCCTTCTTCTTCATCCTTGGAACTAACGCGGATGGGTATGACGAAATTGATTAGTTTGAATATTCCGTACGACATGATGAAGCTGAATGGAACGACAATCAGAAGAGCCTTCAATTGTGTAAGGAAGAATGCAGGATTGCCATAAAACAGACCGTCATTTCCAGCCGGATTGATGGCCTTGCTGGCAAACAAACCGGTCATCAGCATGCCGACCATACCACCGATACCATGACAAGGGAATACATCCAATGTGTCGTCGAGTCTTGATTTTGAACGATAGTACACGGCAACATTGGAAATGATTGCGGCAATAACGCCAATGAATATACTCTGTGGAATGGCTACGAAGCCTGCGGCCGGGGTGATGGCAACCAGGCCAACAACTGCCCCAATACAAAATCCGAGGACGGAAGGTTTCTTACCTTTTAGTACATCGAAAAGCATCCAGGAAAGTCCTGCTGCAGCAGCGGCTGTATTGGTTGTGGCAAATGCGGAAACAGATAAGCTGCTGGCAGCTCCTGCAGATCCGGCATTAAAACCGAACCATCCAAACCAAAGCAGACCTGTTCCGATCAAAACATATGGAACGTTGGCTGGCGGAATTTCGATATGCTGAACATGCACTTTGCGACGCTTCAACACCATGGCTCCGGCAAGTGCTGCGCAACCTGCAGAAATATGCACGACGGTACCACCTGCAAAATCCAGGGCGCCCATCTTGGCCAGGAATCCATCCGGATGCCAGCTCCAGTGTGCGAGCGGCGCGTAAACGAGCAAACTGAATAATACAACAAAGGAAACATAAGAAATGAAGCGGATGCGTTCAGCAACAGCTCCAACAACCAGACCAGGAGTGATAATGGCAAACATCAATTGAAAGAGCGCAAAAAGGGTTAAGGGAATCGTGGGTGCGAGACTCCAGGCCTTGCCTGAATTAACTCCCTTAAAGAAGAAATGCGTCATGGGGTCTCCTATAATTCCGTTGACGTCGGTACCGAAGGCAAGACTGTATCCGACAACGACCCAGAGCACGCTGACCACACCAGCAGCGATAAGGCTCTTGATCATGGTAGAGATCACATTCTTGCGATGTACCATTCCGCCATAGAAAAATGCAAGGCCGGGTGTCATGAGGAATACCAGGGCTGTTGCCACGATGATCCAGGCAACATCGGCTCCATTATATTTCCCATCATCAAAATTCGGAAGCGTGGGAACAAAAATGGCGGCAACGGAAATTAGGAGCAGGGCCAAAAATGGCGCTGCTGATCTTAACGTGATTTTGCTCATAATGCTGAATTGATGTTAATAATAAAAATTTATAATATTAGTAAACCCGAGTGCAATTTATGAAAAAATCATAATACGAATGCGAGACAAACATTACGTTATTTTTTAATATTAACTGGGCTTCTGTGCAATATCCTGTAAATAAATATATTGTAATTGTTAATAAAGTTATTAACAATTAAACTTTTCCAGACTTGCAATAAAAATCAAGATAATTTGAGAATATCAAAAAAAAGCGGCCAACCAAAAGCCAATACATTAAGATTTCCTCTATAGATGGGCTCGGCAAGGACAGGAGGCCAGATAGCTAAAACTATGAAATAACATGATAGGTGTTCTTTTCGGGACTGACTGCCTTTATCACCCCTGCTTATGGGCTTGCAAGACCAGGTTTTCTCTGATTTTTGGTGAAAACATAACCTCTACTTTATGGGCCAGCTTGTCATTAATCATGAAGATCTTTTGTTCGGGCTGTTCTACACCATCCAGGATCAGCTTGGCCTGATTTCCATTTACTGCCACATTATTCAATTTGATTTCATAGATGGTATCCAAATAAGTGTACCGGATTTCAACGGACTCCCACATCAAAGGAATGCAGGGAATGAAGTGAAGGCAATTTGCTTCTTTCTTCAATCCAAGAAAATATTCTATGATCAGCTGATACATCCAACCAGCAGAACCCGTGTACCAGGTCCACCCACCCTGCCCTTCAAACTGAGGCAACGCATACACGTCGGCTGCGATCACATAGGGCTCGACTTTGTACCTCGCTATATCTTCTTTTGTCCTGCCATGATTAATGGGGTTGATCATCTTTAATAATTCCCAGGTCATTTCCTGGTCTCCGGCAATAGCAAATGCCATAACCAGCCAGATCGCTCCATGTGTATATTGTCCGCCATTCTCCCTCACACCGGGTACATATCCCTTGATATAGCCGGGATTCAAATCAGATTTATCGAAAGGTGGTGTGAAGAGCTGGAGAAGCGAAAGATCCTTTCGAACCAGCCATTTTGCAGCAGACGCGAGTGCCCTTGTGGATTTTGTTTCTTCCCCTGCACCTGAAATCGCCGACCAGCTTTGTGCTATCGAATCAATTTTACACTCTTCGTTAAGCGCCGATCCCAAAGGCTGGCCATCATCGAAATAGGCCCTGCGATACCATTCCCCATCCCATGCATTCTTATCAATGTTTTTTCTGAGCTGCAATGCTTCCTTCCTGAACTCACTGGCATAATCAAGCGCTTTTCTGAGCTCAGCAATTTTTGAAAACTGCATAAGACTGTCGTATAAGAAGAAGGCCAGCCAGACAGATTCACCCTTGCCATGCACTCCCACCTTATCCATGCCATCATTCCAGTCGCCGGATCCCATTAACGGCAATCCATGTACGCCGTAATGAAGCGCCCGGCGGAGGGCCTTCGCGCAATGTTCAAAGAGAGAAGCTGAAAGATCTGATTTTAAAGGGAGATCATAATAAGATTCTTCTCCGGTATTGAGCAGCCTTCCTTCAATGAAAGGCACGATTTCATCCATGATCTGATGATCCCCTGTCTGGAAAACATATTTGGCACTGACAAAGGGAAGCCAGAGAAAATCATCTGAACAGGTTGTTCTTACGCCACGTCCGGCCGGCGGATGCCACCAATGCTGAACATCCCCTTCCCGGAATTGACGCGAGGCAGACAACAGGATTTGTTTCCTTGCAAGGCCAGGTTCGCAATGCAATAATGAGAGTACATCCTGCAATTGATCCCTGAAACCAAATGCACCACCCGACTGATAGAATCCGCTCCGGCCCCAGAGCCTGCAAGCCAGGGTCTGATAATTCAGCCAGCCGTTTGCCAGAAAATTAATGCCTGCATCGGGCGTTTTGATTTGTATCTTTTGCAAAGTCCCCTGCCAGTACTGTTTGACTTTGCGCAAGGCTTCTGAAGCCGCAAATGAGCCCCTGGATTGCCCGATCAAACGGATCGCGTCTGCAACATCCCTGCCCGCTCCCAATCTGAAAACTATTTCTCTTTCTTCTCCGTCTTCCAAATCTGCCATTACCTGAATGGCTGCACATGGATCCAGTGAAGCACCCCATTTCCCGGAAAGTCGTATCCTTGACATGGCCTCTGGATCTTTTGCCGTTCCATTTCTCCCCAAAAACTCCGTTCTGTCGGTCGTGAAAGTTCTTGCAGGTTCATCCACATCAAAAAAAGCCACTCGATTTTCAAATTCTGTGCTGAATGGATTTCTGGCCAGAATTGCTCCTGATCCTGATTCAGTCTCGGTAGTAACATGCATGAGGGTTTTGAATCGCAAGTCTCCCAGGACCCATTCAACATATCCCGTTGCCGAAAGTTTTCTTCCTCTTCCTGAAACGTTTTTTATTTTCAAAACCATGAACTTGATGGCATCTGAGATATCAACGAATACTGTCAGCTCCGAATGAATGCCATCTTCCTTGTATTCAAACACGCTGTAACCGAATCCATGCCTCGTGATATAGTTTGATTTGGATGGTGCAGGAAGTGGTGCCGGGGACCAAAATTTACCGCTTTCTTCGTCCCTGATATAAAATGCTTCCCCAGATTGATCCGTCACAGCATCATTGTTCCAGGGACTCAGTCGCATTTCATGTGCATTTTCAACCCATGTATAGGATTGGCCTGCTTCCGAAATGATAGATCCGAAATCGGGATTTGCCAATACATTGATCCAGGGAGCTGGCGTTGGATCTGAAACAGAACTGATCATGACATACTCTTTGCCATTTGCAGAAAATCCTCCCTGACCATTAAAAAATTGAAGATCGGACGGGATCTCCAGCGCTGTTCCCTGGGTGGCATAAAATTTTGTCGGGGTAATATATGGAATCAGGGATTTGAGTTTGCCGACGCGCGTGATTTGCTCTTCCAGCGTACCCAAACTATCGGATAAGACTACCCGCGAAACCGTTTGGAAAAGGATTCTGTCCTCATTCGATATCTGGTCTCCGATTCTTATGAATATGCCGCCCGGCTTGTCTCGGATATCGGATACAATACCGGGAGATATCAGACTTAATATTTCGTCTTGCAGAGATTGGCGATAGCCTCCATAATCCTCATTCCATATGACGAGGTCTACAACAAGTCCCTTCAATCGCCAATAAGCATGCGCCTGTACGAGTTGCCTTACCAATTCAATATTTAATGAATCGGTGATTCGCAGAAGGACAATTGGTAAATCGCCTGAAATGGCATAACTCCAGAGTCCTGACTGACGCAACCTGTTCTTAAGAATGGTAGACTGGTCGGTGCGCAGGGATGCATTTGCAAAAATCACGGAACCCGCAAGTTTTGCATATAACTGGGCATCAGATTCGGTGGCATTGATTTGCCGGAGTACAACCTGGCTATGTGTCCAGGCCAGTTCAAATGCACGATCTGTCAACGGACGGTCCTGGTATTTTTCAATCAGTCCATTGCAAATCTCCTTGGTGTCGGACATTCCAAATACCATGTCAACCGTTGCTGTTTCATGCGCGTCAATGACAATACGGTATTGGATGGAAACGATAGGATCAAGGACGTAACCCTGCGTGCCCGACAATGATCCGTTTTTTTCCATTGTCCTTGGTTCGTGGACGCTGCGGCGGCGTCCGATAAACCTTGCCCTGTCCGTTTCATAGGTTGTTGATAAGACCTCTGCATTGTGGGCTTTCATCAGGTGAAACATCCAGGGCATGGACTCCGACTGGTCACGTGGCCTGCGTGTGCAAAGGATGGCATGTCGTTGCGGGTTGACTTCTGTTTGAATAAATAGTTTACTGAATGCCTGATGTGTTGCATCTGACATTGGATGGGTCAGTACCACTTCTGCATAACTGGTAATTTCAATTTGCCTTTTCTTCCTCGACCTGTTTGTGAGATGCACCCTTCGCATTTCGACATCGTCTTCCGAAGACACAACAATTTCAGTATGGGTTTCAATATTATGATCGCGGCGACGGAACTCGGCCCTTCCCTGGGAAAAGACCACTTCATAGTTTTCTCCCTGATCCAACAATGGCTGAAAAGCGGAAGACCATGCATTGCCGCTGTCCAGGTCGCGCAGGTAACAAAATGTGCCCCAGTCATCGCAGGTACCATCTTCACGCCAACGGGTAACCGCAATATCTTTCCAACGGCTGTAACCAGCGCCAGAATTGCTTACCATGACATGGTAGCGCCCATTGGATAACAATTGCAATTCGGGGACAGGTGTATGCGGCGTATGAAGCACCCGAACCTGCACTTCGCCTGTTTCGGCCGGGGAATCTGCAACATGAATAGAAGGAGAATAAAATTCAGTAGCATGCGGAATCCTTTCCTGGAGCAGGAGCATGATGGCCTTGAATTGCACTTCACTTTCAAATCTTCTTTGCATGGGTTTATCAAGCAGAAGATAGGCCAGCGAAAGCAGGCTCATTCCCTGATGATGGGCCATAAAGGAGCGAACGACAACACTGGATTGTCCCCGCGGAAGCCGGCTTGGTGTATAATCAATGGCTTCAAAAAATCCATGATTCCCAATAATACCCAGTTCAGCCAATTCCTTCAAATTCTTATAGGCTTCTTCCGGGCTTACCATTAAGGCCATGACGGATGCGTATGGTGCAATCACAAGATCTTCACCAAGTCCTCTTTTCAATCCGAGCCCTGGCACTCCAAAAGCTCTGTATTGATAATTGAGGCTTGCATCTACCATATTATATCCAGACTCGGAAATTCCCCAGGGGACTCCCCTCTTCTTCCCATATTCAATCTGCTTCTGAACTGTCGCTTTGTTGGTTTGATCCAGCAGTGTATTCTCATATGTCGGCATGACAAGGAGCGGCATCAGGTATTCAAACATGGAACCACTCCAGGATAGCAACACGGGCGATGAGCCTGGATTGGTAAGTTGCCTGCCCAATGCAAACCAACTTTCCTGTGGCAATTTGCCTTTGGCGATCCCTACAAAACTTGTCATCCTTGACTCTGATGCAAGGAGATCATAAAAGCTAAGGTCCCGGCGATGCTCCTGCGCATTGTACCCGATCGCAAGAAGCCTTTGGGATTTGTCGAAAAGAAATTCATATTCCTGTTCAGAAAATTCAACACAATGCCTGGAAAGATTTTCGATCGCCAGGATCCTTTCTTTTGCCCGCCTTGCACTTTCATGTATATCTCTTTTGAAACCGTGCAGCCATTCAGATTCTCCTGGTTCCTCTGATTCGATGGATACCAAATCCAACGCGTCCATAACTGCAGGAACCTTGTGAGACAATTCCTGCAGGTTGGGAATGTCATCCAGCATGGAAACAATATCTTCAAATCTTACAGGACAAGCAGGTCTTGTGATCCAGGGTGCAAGAGAGGCCAGGTCTGTCCTTGCGAGATTGATCTGGTTCAATAATTTCCCTGCCCATTCCACCGAAACAGGATGACGGCCTGATTCGATTTTATTCCCTATCTCCTCAGCGAGCGATTTCAATTTTCCAAGCGCCTGATAGAGGACGTAGAGGCTTCGTGGCTGCTCATTGATAGATCGTTCAGATTCCTGATAGAATTTCTGAAAAAGTTCATTCTTGTCTGCATCTGTGAATACCAGACGGCATGTATCTATGAGCCCATGAAAAATATTCTTTGAAAATATTTTTCCGGTACTCAGTCCAATCAGCCCCTGTCGAAGTGTGATCAAGTGTCCCGCCAGATTTCCACTGTCGACAGTCGATACATATTTAGGACTCAGCACCTCCAAAGTTTGGGTGTCATACCAATTGTAGAAATGTCCCCTAAATCTTTCGAGGCTATGCATGGTGTTCATCGTATTGCTGGTGCGCTCTATCAATTGTGCCGGCGTGAGCCAGCCAAAATCATAGGCGGACAAATTGGCCAGAAGAGATAATCCAATATTTGTTGGGGATGTACGATGAGCAATCCTGGCCACCGGGTTTTCCTGGAAATTATCAGGAGGTAGCCAATTGTCTTCTTCCACCACAAATTGTTCAAAAAATGACCAGGTTTTTCTGGCAACACGATAGAGAAAATTCTTTTGTGATGCATCCAGCTCAACTTTTTTGCCTTTGAATGGCAAACTGATCCTCCAGGCAAATGCAGGCGAAAGGATCCAAAGGCCAAGCACTGGCAAAGCCGTAACGAGATGCAAAGGATCGGAATAGCTCAGGTAACTGAAAACTCCAACGGCAAGAAACGGAGCAAACCACATTTTCAGAAAGAACTCAGAAAGGGTGGACCTTTTTTTGATTTTGAAATTCTTAAAAGGATTCCACTGAAGCAGTTTCTTATGCGTTACCAGCATACGCCAATTCGTAACCAGGATGGCCTTGACATTGACAAATGCCTCATAAGGAATGAAAGCAAAGCTGAAAAAATGCTGCAGCAGGCTATTGATGGCGAATCGAAGAGAGAGAATCACATGTTGCCAAAACAAAACATCCTTAGGTTTTCGAATAAGCTCCCAGCCAAGGGTAAGAAGGGAAGGAAGTACGATGAAAGTGATCACAGCAAATGTCCAGAGTATGGGCGAATTAGACATGGCCCAGCCAAATACCAGCAATAGGAGCATGGAAAGAGGAACCAGGCTGCGCCGAAGATTATCGAAGTATTTTCCAACGCGACAATGCGGAAATAGGATTCCGTATTAGTTTTTCAGCAGGACCGGGAGCATAGGGAAGCAACCAACTGGCAATCTGCCAATCTCCCCTGATCCAACGAAGACGTCTCTTAATGTCTTCTGCATAGCTCGTTGGATATTCCTCATATAATTGAACGTCGCTGAGCAAGCCACATCTCGCATAGCTCCCTTCGAGCAGGTCATGGCTCAATATTCTGTTGTCCGGAAAGCGGTTGCCCAATAATTTCTCAAAGGATTGGATATCATAGATTCCTTTCCCAATAAAAGATCCTTCCTGGAACAGGTCCTGGTACACATCAGAAATGGCTTTCGTGTATGGGTCGATGCCCGGCTCATTGCCATGGATCCTCGCATAAAGTGAACTTTCTCCCAAGGGGAGGCTAACGGCTACCCTTGGTTGTAAAATGGTGTACCCCTGCGTTATTCTTAGTTTCTTTTCATTGAACAAGGGTCGATTTAAAGGATGTGCCATCGTAGCCACAATATGCCATGCAGAATCCTTTGGCAATTGGGTATCCGTATCCAGGGTAAGGACATATTTGATTTCGGAAAAAAGACTCTCCTGGCCAACAATGATGTTGAAATCACTTTCCGTTCTCTTTCCGAGAAGAAGTGCATTCATCTGACCCAGCTTGCCCCGTTTGCGTTCATACCCCATCCAGATTTTATCTATGGCATTCCATTTTCGGGGACGATGGAAAAGAAAAAAGATCTCATTTTTGCCAGCGCCATACTGCCTGTTCAAATCCTCCATTTTGTGGCGGGCAAGTTGTTGCAGCTCTTCTTCTCCGGGCAATATTTCATTATGTGCATCCGGAAAATCCGTCAACAGCGCAAAATGAAGGTGCGGGTCTCTGTTGGCGAGAAACCGCACTTCAAGGCCTTCGATCAGGCCGATCAGGTCTTTTGCATCCTTCATCATGGTGGGAATAACCACCAGCGTGCGGAATTGGCTGGGTATGCCCTTTGAAAAATCCATTCGAGGCAGGACGTCCGGATCTACCAATATGGTCGATACCCAATTGATTATAGAAATGGCAAGCTGACTTGTGGAAATAAAAGTGAAAATAGCCAGCGCTGCCAGGATCCACGTAGATCGCAATCCGCCATCATATGCATTTTTCAAAAGGAAGACGGAAAGTGTGCCGGTAATGAGAAAGATGAGCGCGAGGTATAAACCCAGGGACATTCTCCTGGCCAGCTTTTTCAGCAGCTCCAGGAATGGCGGATACACGCTGGCCCTTTTTTCCATCCATTTTCTTCCCTTGTCCATTAAATAATACCCAACATGTGTCTCACGGTCATGGATATCTTCATTTTCAGCCTTTTCCTTCGCCATCTCAATTGCTATGGATGCAATTTCCTGTTCGGCAAGCAGGCTGAACTTTGCCATTTTTTCGATGATATGCCTGTAATGATCTTTGGTACCAAAATCCATGGCAGCATAGACCCCCATGGGATCCTGGTTGAGAATCTGTTCCACCATGCTATGCTTTTCGACAAAATCTCTCCAGTCATTCGTGTTAAGGAAACGCAATCCGCTGATGCTATTGCTGATAGAGACCTGGTCAACTGCCTGCTTCTGATTTTCCTGATAGACGAGCTCATTGCTGGTGAGTCCCTTCTCAGATAACCTTTGCTCAATCCAACTCAGTGGAAGAGCAAGTGCAGCGCCTTTGCCCGAAAGTCTCCTGCTTAATTCCGCAACAAAGGAACTGACCAGCGGAGGACCATATTTTGCCATATCCGCGATCACAACGATCAGGTTCTTTGGATCTTTTTCTGCAGTTTCAATCATTTTGTCTGCCCAGTAGTCGGCCAGATTCTTGTTTATCCTGTCCTGAGCAATTTGCGCCGCAAGCCTTCTCAGGTTTTCTATAAGCGCCAGGCGCAGCATAATTGGGATTGCCCAAAGCTCTCCTAATTTTAGAGGAGTGGACTCCTGGTAAGCGGAAATAAATCGACTCAGAGTTTGCAGATCTACCCTTCCATCACTGTGAGAAATTAATTGCAGCGCAATATCATACACACGTGGCAGCCCCATGGAAGCGCCTTTAGCCAATTGCGGCAGCCCTTTACTGTATCCCCTTGGCAAATGTTTTTTCCCTGTGTAAATCTGTTCTTCGATCAAATAAAAATTATCGAGCAACCATTCGGCCGCAGGCGAAATCCGGATATTCTCTTTTGCACTTTCTGTAATGAGATTATGAACCTCCAGCAGGATCTCCTCATTTTCCGCAAGACGCTTCAGTAATTGTTCAGGTTGATTTTCCTGCGTGATCGCATGCGATTTGGCAATGCTTTTGGCGAATTGCTCCATTTGCTCCAAGCTGAATAATTCAGCCCTGAGCGGCAGTTGTTCATTGTCGTATTTATGCATCAGGCTATCCCCAAGAAAAGAGATCCTGAGCTGTGTTAAGAATTCCTGTATGGGATTGGTCTTCACCTATAAATGAGGTTTAAGCGTCTTTAAATAATATGAACCATGGATAGGCCTCCCATTGGCAGGCCTCTCAGACTGAATTCCTGGTTCAATGATTCACTAATCCAGGGCCAGATTTTGGACATGCTTTCTGATTCAAGTCCGGAACAAAACGTATGGAGCTTAGGATCTGGGGCTCTTAAAGTTAAGTACTATTAAAATGGGAAAATCAAAGTTCTTGCCAGCTTAGAAATTATGCACAATTCAGATTGGGTAAAATTCTCTGATTTTTGAATCCGGACCGGCACCTCGAATCACAGGTATGATTCCTCAGAGCAAGATCTGAGCTCAAGTTCCTCCGCAAGCTGTGGGCAATTATGCCTTCCGCCTTTGGTCCCGCAATTGCGGGATTCGACCAGGTTTTTTGCTTCACTTCGCATCCAAAAAACAAGTCTCACGAATAAATATTCAATGCCAGACTATGAGAAAAGGGAGCTTATCCCAATTTGAAGGATTGATCGCGGATTGTGGAGAATTGTCCGCACTTTCAATGGTGTCTTTCCCGTTCTGTCTTTCTCAACGCAAAAGCTTTCGTGAAACAGGCGCCATAATAAAGTATAATAGAAGAATAATAGACCCATAGCATCAGGACGACAATGGAAGCCGCGGCTCCAAATGTTAATCCAATCCTGGAATTTCCAAGATAGAAGCCAATGATAAATTTGCCTAACATGAAAAGCAATGCAGTAAAAAATGCACCAACCAGTGCATCCGTCCATCTAATCAAAGTATTGGGCAATACCTTAAATATTAGTGCAAATAACACCGAGACGATAATGAATATTAATGCAGTATTGAGTACGTAAACCAAATCAATCACTGAATTTTGGAATTGGTTTCTGAAATGGTCACTTAGAAAATCAATCATTGCATTCACCATAAGAGAGACCATCAGCATGAAGGCCATGGCCAGCAGCAGGGAAAAGGAAAGCAATCTTTTGATGATCATTTGCAAAAAACCTTTCCTGGGCTTTGCCTGTACTGACCATATGAGATTGATCGATTCCTGTATCTCCGAAAAGACGCTTGAGGCTCCAATGAGCAAAATGATAAATCCAATGATTCCACCGAGCAGGCCGTGGCTTGAAGCCTGGATATTCTAGGATAATTTGCTGAATTTGCAGGGCAGTATTTTCGCCTACCATGCCCTTGATCTCTCCATATACCTTTCCTTCTACCGCTTGCTTTCCAAAGAATATCCCCGTGAGCGAAATAATCACGATCAACAGAGGGCCAATTGAAAAAACAGTATAAAAAGATAGCGCCGCAGCCAGCTTCATACCATTAAACTCAATAAAAAGCAGAAATGATCTTTTAAACAGGCGTAAAATGGATTTGATTTTCTGCATACCACTCATTCTTGAATCAAAGATGTTTTGCTAACATGATCAAAAATCGCAGACCGTTCAGCAAAAGACCTCAGTATGAATTTTTGGAAAAGATACAATGATTCCCGATAGATTCCAGTACGCTGTTGGTATTGTATTTGACTAATCTATACTGATCCATGGCGAATCGTCGATGGCCGTTTAATGGAAGCTAAAAAAATATCATGACGAAAAACATAAGGCGATGGGTAAAGATACTTTGTCCTACCCTGTTAGGTGGCCTATTGATAGCAGGCTTGTTAGTATGGAGGCATTTCAAGTATAAAATGATTGACCAGGGAATCTCACGAGGCAGTGTCCGGGAAAAGTCGTGGGTTGTACCATCTTAGCTTATGATAGCCTGCGCATTGATGAAGTCAGCGGCAGTATGGATGTTAAAAATATCCGGCTTGTTGCCGACACAAATATCTACTATGAAATGGAAGTCTCAAAATAGAAATCCCCCCATTCTTGTAAATGTTCAAGTTCCTCAAATGCTTGTTAGCGGAATAAAAACGCCCAAAGCGATTTTAACTAAAGAAATTTCCGGATCAAGAATAGAGTTAAACGGACCAACGATTGAGCTGATGGTGTCGGAATTTCTAAGGGATACTACAGGGTATAATCCCGGAAAGGAGATCTATAAGCAGATCCTGGGGGAACTGAAAAGCATAAAAATTGATACTATACAGATTAACCATGCTACACTGATCGTAAAGGATATGCATACTGGCAAGGAAAGGTTCAGGGGGCTTGATGTATCTGTCTTTCTTACGGAACTGGAAATTGATAGTGCACGGCAGGATGATCCGTCGAGAATCCTTTTTTCAAAAAACCTGGATTTGATTTGCAAAGAAATCAAGATTCAATCCAGAGGACAAGAAATATATTTTCAGGTTCCAGGGACTTGAATATTCCAGCATGGATGACCGGTTTTCGATTCATGAAATAAATATCAATCCACAACTTAGTGAGGAAGCATTCACTCGCTCTTTGAGCAAACAGGAAGACAGGTATGATTTCAGAATGTCCGGAATTTATTTGACAGGGATCCAGCGCGAAGCCCTGGGGCAAAAGAAAATTATAGCGGATTCTTTATTTATCAGTGAAAGTTCATTTAAAATCTACAGGGATATCTCTATCCCCCACGATTCCATGAGCCGTGTAGGAAAATTTCCTCATCAAATGCTCATGGAACTTTCCTTACCGATATATATAAAGTCGCTCTGGCTTGACCATTCTTTTGTAGAATATAAGGAGAAGAATGCCAGGTCTGACAGAAGCGGCAAGGTCCAGTTCTGGAAAGTCAGGGCAAGCATTCAAAATATAACAAATATGCCTTCCAGGATCCGCGACAATAATGCCTGTGTGTTAGACTTCCATTCCTTGTTCTTAAATAAAGTGCCCTTCAATGCAAAATGGATTATGCATTTAGGAGATCCGGAAGGAAAATTTCATATCGAAGGGAACATGGGATCATTGCGGGCCATTGACCTCAATATACTGACCGAGCCTATGGCTCTCACAAGAATGGAGCATGGAACCATCGACAAACTAAGCTTTAGCTATAATGGTGGCAATTATTCTTGCAGTGGCGACCTGGTTTTCCTTTATCATGGACTTAAAGTCGGGCTGCTAGAGAAAAATGAAGATCGGGCAGGTTATAGGAAAAAATCGATTCCAAGCATGGCAGCCAATATTTTGGTCAAAGATGCTAATCAAGCAGGCACTGGAAGCGGGATCCGTGCACGTTGAACATGAGCGCGACAAATACGGATCGATATTCAACCTGATGTGGAAAACAACGCTTAGCGGACTTAAGAAAACAGCCGAATCCAGATAAGAAATGCGTTTTCAAATAAAGAAAGATTGTTCAGAATGGATACCCAATAGCAAAATTCAAGACTGTATTTCTATCGTCAAAATACCATTTAGAGCCAGGTGGCCTGTACGGTTCACAAACTGGAACAGCCAGGTCGAAACGAATCACCAGAATACCGAAATCAATTCGCAGGCCTGTGCCTATCCCAACTGCTATCTGCTGATAAAACTGAGATGTGAATTGAGACCCTGGCCTTGAAGTATCTGGCAATCTAGTCCATATATTCCCGGCATCGACGAAAAATGCCCAGCGAACAACAGAAACAAGCTTGAAGCGCAGCTCGGTACTTATCGCCATTTTTATATCTCCAGGTTGACTGGGGATGTAGGCGGTATCCCTATTGCCCGCGTAGTAGGTGCCAGGCCCCAGCGTGCTGGATTGAAACGCTCGAATATCATTTGGTCCCCCTGCAAAAAACTCTTTGATAAATGGCATCGTAGTGCTATTACCGTAAGCAAATCCTATACCCCCGGTAATTCTATTTGCCAGTACCGTAGTTGGGCTGAAATTCAAATAATATCTAAAATCCAGCTCACCCCGGATATATTGCGAAAAAGGTGTATTGAAAATTTTCTTCACATTTCCTGTATTATAGTCGGCCCCGGTGGCCAGGCCTATTACATTTGCCGATAAGTCAATGTTGGCATTGAAATAAAAATTATGATCCCTTTTGAATGGACTCAATTGTGTATTGTAATTGTAATTGAAATTTGGTCCGATACTAAACTGGCGCTCAATACTCCTGGCCAACGTTAGGTTTGTATCCAGCTGCAACTGGAATTGGGGAGTAATATTGGTAGGATTAACATAATTAATGGTAATAACGTTAAACTGGTTCTCGTGTTGTTCGGATTTTTTCCACACATAACCGTAGCTGGTCTTGAAAGAATTCAGTGTGTACTGATTTGTACTATTATAGAATAGATACCCCAGGCTTATTTTGGTTTTGGGCATAAACGCCCTGTTGGTATGAATTTTAAAAGGCGAAATTATTCTCGGAATATATAAATTTAGATCCGCTCCCAGCTTGAAAATGTTGGTATACTGCCCGCCTCCCAGATTCTGGGTTTCCAATCCACCATATACACTTGCCACGAATAATTCGGCTCCTCTGAATATATTTTTGTTGCGAGAACTGATGGTAAGCGCCCCCCCATAAGAATTATCTGATGCAGTAAGACCCGAAATCTGAAAGACCAGGGATTTTTTTTTAGCAGGGGTCAGGTAATAATATGTATTCAGTTTGTAATTGATTGAATCTACTTCTTTAAAATTCAATTTTACAAACTTGAATACACCCAGATTAATCAGCCGGCTGAGGCTAAGATTCTGGTCCTTGATATTATAGGTGCTTCCTGGTTTATATGCCAGGGTATTACTGAACAGACTGGGCTTAAATACCTGGGCCCGGTCGATGATGGTATAACCCTGCCATATCGTGGGTTTACCGGGCATGACGGTATCGGCATTTATCGAAAAATCCGCATAGATCACTACATCATTGATTGTGTATACCGATTTGGCCGATTCCGGTGTTGACTCTCTTGACGATCACTCGCATATCCGCCTGGTGTTTACCTACTGTGGAATCTCCGATAACCAGAATGTAATCCGGGCTAAAATTATAATATCCATTCTCTTTTAACCTGGAATCGATTCTTATCCGTTCTTTCTTGATTAGATCAAGCTCGTAGGGTACTCCGGTTTTGAGCAGAGTCTGCTTTTTGAATTTTTGAATTTCCCTGCTGATCGCGCTTGAATCATCCGGAAATGTCACATTCCGTATCATGTATTGATAACCGGTAGTAACATTATATATATCCTGGATTTTTAATTTCGCGGTGACAGTATCCAATTTCACCGAGTCCTGGAAATAGCCAATGTTCTCTAATCGATTTTGCAGGATAAGCCGGTTCTTTTCAAATGCACCCATCGAGCCCAACACAGGGGGTTCCCCCACTTTGTTCTTTAACCAATAACTCAGGCCCTTCCCCTTAGGTTCGCCCGCCCAGTTGTAGATTAATAATTTAAATGGAATCCCCAGGAATTTCCCGTTGGGCTTTGGGCGAAGCAAGCCTTCCAGTTCTGTTTTTATTTGTGCCTTTTTTCTCCTTGAAATTTTTTCGGGAGTATTCACATGGATAACTGGTCCTTTGTACAAATATTGTCCTTCCTTCAGGCTCTTGGTTTCACTACAAGCCACCAGGATAACTGCTGCGCAACAAAAATATATCCATCTTCCTGGTTTCATTATTGTTGGCTGGGATTTGTTTTTGTCGGTTGTGCCTTTTGTTTGTTATTGGTTTTTTCCTTTGAGGAATCCTTTTTCTGAAACAACTCTTTGAATGTATTGTAGTCTAGAGTAATTATAAAACTCACCCCTGTTTCCACCACCTGCCCTTCAACAACCGTGTTGTATTGGTTCTTGCTATATACTCTTACCATATACATTCCATCCGGAGTGAGTGTATAATCGATATTTACATTTCCTGCAATATTCGAAGCGTTGGGCCCCTGGCTGGCACCCGATAATAGGAAATCGCTTCCTACAGTCACTTTTACACGATCACTGAATAAATTCTTAGATACACCTACCTGGAGTGCGGTCTGATTTACTGCCTGGCCGGAAGTATTATAAGTCTGATCTGAATTTACATTCAAACTCAGGTCAACTCCCTTACCCAGACCACCCGCCAATTTGTTCAGTTGAGAGGTGAGTATATTGCTTGCACTTTGCCTTGCCATCAACCCGGCATCGGAAGTACCACCGCTGGTGCTTTCAAATGGATTTTCTGAAATGAAGGTATTGAATAGCAATAAGGCAAAAACCTGTTTGTTCACTTCCGACACATTGCTGTTCAGTTGGGCTAACTTACTATCTACGTCTGGCCACAAAGCCGATACACCCGGAGGTAAACTAATGCTAAATGTTATTTCAGGCTTTAACAACAGACCCTGCATTTTCAGGTTTACCATGAAGGGAAGTTTCTGGTTAAACTTATTTATTTGTTCCTGACTCATGCCAGACAATTGATTTCCCACCAGGGATATGGGTGCAGTTGTGCACAGATAGGTGGCGGTTATATCAATGGTGGCACCAGTAGGGTCTCCTGTCCAGGTGATTGTACTGCCCCTTTGTAAATTGAATTTCTTTTTGAGCAGGCTCAATGACAAATTATAGGCGCCGTCATCCAGCACATAATTTCCTGTAAGCGTCAACTTTCCATTTTTGTTCATCGCACCCGAAAGAGAGGCACGTCCTCTCACGGATAATGCATCTCCAGTTCTTTCGTCAATGATCATGTTAAATTTGGCGCTGCTGTCTGTTTCTATATTCGCAAACACATTGACACCCCTGAATCCTGTATTCAGGTTGAGTGAGTCTAAATAAGTCTTGATCCTGGTGGTATCCATCGGGTGATCTTTGTCAACATATAATATTACCCCCTCCCTGCTAACCACTTCCGGGTCACTGCTGGGCAGTACAAGCGTGAAATCTGTTTGTTTATTTACGCGCAAATTACCAGTGAGTTCGGGTGCATCGATATCTCCTTTAATTTGCATCCCAAGATCCATATTTAATTTGCCATAGAAAATCCGATTGGTTTCTATGGGCGTATTCACCAGGATGAAATTTTCTGCATTGAAAGCGAGATCGAAACGATATTGCTTGTAATCCTTTGTGTAAAGATGTCCATCCAAAACTGCCTTATGCCCGGCAGAATCTAAGAAAGTGAATTTATTAAAACTGATCCCCTCATTGTTGAAATGAATACTGTCAGATGACAGCTTCAGCCTTTCACCTGAAAGAAACGGAGTAATATAGGCACTGTCAAAATGGAGATTCCCGGTGAGAACGGGCTGATCAAATGATCCGGTAGCATGCAGGTTCCCCTTGAGCCAACCACGGATATTCTTGATCTGTCCAGCAGATAATGGCTTAACGATCGAAAGATCCAGTTGGCCGATATCAACCCTCATGTCCATTCTCTTCTCCTTCGAATAATACATTCCCTTAACCCTTGCATCCTGGCCTTTTCCTTCAATTGAAAGGTTCGTGGAGAATACATTCGGTTGCAGGTTGTCGACCAGGATAGAAATGTTTCCAATGGTATCCTTGTTATAGGAGAGGTTATTGATCTTAATATTTGATGTAAATGAGGGATTTGACAGGATATCTCTCAAATCTGTTTGACCATTGAGTTCTCCATCCAATAAAAGTGAATCCTGCTCCGCAAATGAAGTCAATGTTTTTATCATAAAATGATTAAATGAAACTTCAATTGGTGACTGTGAAGAAGGGGAACTACTATTGATCGTCAGGGATTGGTTTTCATGATCTATCAGCAGATGGTTGACAAACAAACCTGAAGAATCATATTGAATGAAATTGTCTTCGGAAGTATTCCAAATATCATAATTCAGGAGCAGGCTGTCAGGCAATAGTGATAGCTTCCATCCATTTGGCAATGCCTTGAGCAAAGTACCCAGGCGAAATCGTTCCCTGTTTTTTGCGTCGTTGAGGAGAATGGTATTACGGAATGTATTGTTTGCCAACCAGCCAAAAATGCCGGACCTGTATAAGTCCAGGCCAGCCCATTTGGCTGCGCTCATTTGTATAGAATAATTTAATGCACTGTCAGTTGTTCCTGCGGTCACGGACAATTCATGAATAAATTGATTTTCATATTTAATAGATGGTGCACTCAAAGACAGGTGAAGATCATTTTCAAGATTATTGAAACTCATATTCAATTGAATGGTATCAGAACCCTTATAACCTGGGTTATATGCCAGCAATATGGGAGAAGTTCTGAGAGAAAGATTCATTTGCCAATTTTGAGGGCTTATCTTCTCCGCCACGAACCCGCGGATTTTGTAGTAGTGATTAATCGTCTGTTTCAATGCCTGTGTCAATTCAGTCATCTTATACCTTCCCTCCCAATCCAGATCGGCAATTCCAGAATGAAGCAGGATAGATTGCAAAGAGTCCTTTCTGGTTGCTATGAGGAAAATTGAATCGGTTGACAATTTCTGATTTCTGTAATTCATTCCAAGGGAACTGAGATAAAGTTTTCCTTCCATTGCATCGGGATCAGTATTGGTCAGGTCAGCATTGAGGTTGAAAGTCATCGCCAGGCTATCCTCCATCAGATGCAATGCCTGAAGATTAATGGTATCCATTTTCAGGTCGATAATAATAGAAGGAAACTTCTCAATCCATTTTCCACTCGCGTCAACATGCCATTTCAAGTTTGGGTCATTAAAACTAGAGTTCACATGATAGCTTCCATTTTGTAAGGAAATATCCATCAGTAAATTCCTGTAATTATAGCCTTTTACCATGGCGGCAGGAATTTGAAAATGGGCGACTCCCTGGATTTTCTTAAAATCAAATCCATTTCCTTTTGCCATGGCATGCAAGTCCACTTTTCCCAAAAGGCTGTCCTGACTCAATAATTTTCCAATGTCAAATGCAGAGAGATCAGCTGAAAGGTCATATTGCTTGTTTGAGATATCTAGCTGGCCCTTTATTCCTGCTCCTCCAATGCTTGAGTTAAGCGCCATATCCACATTGAATTGGCCAATGCTTCCGTCGAAGCGGCCATGAGCCGAAAGAAATTCGGGAATCTGAATATTCTTTGGAATGATATTCTCAGGCAGGAAAATATTTATGTCATTCTTTGAAGTGGAAAGCTCTACTAGCTGAATATGATAGATGGCACGTTTTGCATCCGGAAGTCCATTAATCTGACCCGAAATTTGAATCTTTGTATGCTGAAATCCTGCGAGCCCAAAATCTGTGATCTTGAGATTATTCAGTTTGCCGTTGATTCTACCGTTTATCTGTAGGCGTGCATCTTGCTGCTTATAAAGCGTGGATCTTAGCGCAGGAACGAGGAGCAGAATATCCTTCATCCCAATATAAGAATGGTCAAATAGCAGGTCAGCTATTAAATCTCCGGGCTTTTTAGACAGACTACCAATGGACGCATATTTGAGGAGCGTCCTATTTCTTAGATTGGTGTTGTTGGTCAAAAGGATCAAATCATTCAGGTCAGCCTGTTGATCACTATAATAGAATCCGGCGGAAAGCTTTTTGAGCGCAAAGCCACTTTTTTCAGAAAAAGAGAGCAGATTGATCTTTCCTTTATAATTATCCGAAGAAAGGCTGAGGTCAATGGCATTTGTATTCAGATTCCTGATGTGCAGGTGGGCATAGTCCACTGCATTTGATATTGCCTTCTTCCCTTCATCATCAAAGCTAAACTCATCGTTCACCAAATTCAATCGGGCAAGATTCACAGTCCATGCATTTTCAGCACCGGCCTTTTCAGTCACTTCTTTTTTATCCTGCGTTTGTGTGTCAGATTTCCCAAGGACCAACTGAACTTTTGATTGATTCAAATCCAGGGACCTCAGATCAAATCGCATTCGATCCAGGTCAATGGCGTCCGCGACAATTGAAATCAGACCGACATCCAGTTTGGCTCTTGTGCCATTCAATTCATCAGAGTAAGCGATTAATATGGAATCGAGTTCCATTTTCCCCAATTGAAGATGAATGGACTTGGAATCCTGCGCTTTGGAAACCGGTTCAATTTCCTTTTTTTGAAGAAACAATGTCGGCTTGTAACGCCTTATGTTCCCCCCAAATCCATTGATCGAAAATTCAGGTATTGTAAAATTGAGATGACCTGGATCAAAGGTCTTTATCCTCGTTTGCAGATCTGAAAGAAATAGGGTTGCATCGTTTCCGGTGGCATCATCCTTATAATGTGCACGTATATTCACCAGGTGAATCTTGCCTAATTCAAATGTCCATTGGCTATTTCCTTCGAGCAGGTTTTTCCTGATTGACATTTCCTGAAGCAAATGCTCTCGCAATAAACGAATAATTATAGTCAGAATCGGGAAGAAGCCTTTCAATATGGATGGTCCAGCGATCCAGATTTATTTCATTCACCACCACTTTATGGCTAAAAAGGCCCCAAAGGTTTACATCCAGGTTTAAATTTCCTGCGGCGAGCAAAGTATCCTGATGCTGGTCTTCCAAATAAATATTTTTTAACACAATATTTTTGGGGAAGTCAACCGAGAGCTCTCCGATGATGACTTTAGTGTGCAGTTTTGATTCGAGATAGGCCTGGATTTTCTTTCGTCCAAAATTTTGCACAAATGAGGTCTGTAAAAGAAATAGAATAATAATAACAAGGAACAGGAAAATGATAATAACCTTGAGAATGATCCTTGAGATGCGTCGGACTATTCTTTTGAACCTGGTGGACGGGCTTTTGACCATATTTCGAATTCATTACCACTGATGAGCAAGGAGCAGGCCAAAGAATTCCTTGTTTGAGCCTGCATTGGCAGCCCTGAATGGAGATAAAAATTACAAAAAAAATCCTAGGCCCGAAAATCAAAAAAATGAAACCGTGAAAATAACGTACAGAATATAGAAAATCTGCAATGGATGCCAGGAAATGGGCCGTCAACAAATCTCGGGAATATATTGCTAAATATCGGTAATAGATTGGTATGATTTAGCTAATTTAAGTCCATTATGTCTAACCCATTTATTCAGTTGCAAACCATCTCAAACTGTTTAGAAAAACAAAATGCAAAAAGAAAGATCATTTAGAAAGAAAATAAAAGAATATTGGCAGGCATTTAGGTCCGGGGCTGATTACCGGAGCAAGTGATGATGATCCATCTGGTATCGCAACCTATTCACAGGCAGGTGCTGGCTTTGGTCTTTCGACATTATGGACCGCAGTGATTAGTTTTCCTTTAATGGCTGCTGTGCAGGAAATGTGCGCCCGCATGGGTGCTGTTACTTCGAAAGGCCTGTCTGGAATTTTGAAACAACATTATCATAGATCTGTCATAGTGCTCATGGTTATATTCAGTTTCCCCGCCATCGTGCTGAACATTGGTGCAGATCTTGAAAGCATGGGAGCCGTTGCGAACATGATCTTTCCCAAAGTACCAATTTATGCAGCAGAGATCTTCTTTACTGCCTTGCTGATCTTTGGTATTATCAGGTTTCCGTATCAGAAAATCGCATCCATCTTGAAATGGTTATGTCTCGCGCTATTCCTATACATAATCATCCCATTTTTGGTTAAAGTGGATTGGGGTAAAGTAGTGCTTAATACCTTTTTGCCGACGATCCGATTCGATAGAGATTTTCTAGAGATCCTGGTAGGAATCCTGGGTACAACCATCTCGCCTTATTTGTTCTTTTGGCAGACTACCATGGAAGCCGAAGGTATTTTGAATTCCAAGACGCAAGTGGTGGTAGATAAAATATTCATGAATAAGATGCAGGCTGATATTTACATCGGCATGTTTTTTTCAAACCTCGTGATGTTCTTTGTTATCCTGACGACCGGCGTGGTATTGTTCAATGCCGGAATTCATCAAATTGATTCAGTTGAACAGGCGGCCCGGGCCCTTGAACCGCTCACAGGAAAGGTTGCTTACTTATTTTTCGCTATAGGAATCATAGGAACAGGATTTCTGGCTATTCCAGTGTTGGCTGGCGCCCTATCGTATACTGTTGCGGAAGCCTTCAATTGGAAGGAGGGTCTGCAGAATAAATTTGCACAGGCCCCGGGATTCTATATTACGATTGTTGTATCTCTTCTGGCAGGCTTATGCCTCACCTTTCTGAACATAAGCCCTATGAAAGCACTCCTTTATACCGCGGTGCTTTATGGACTGACCGCCCCTGTGATGATTGGAATCATACTTCATATCTGCAACAATGAAAAAGTTATGGGAAAAGCAACTAATGGGCGATGGTCAAATATACTGGGTCTGCTGGCCTTCATTCTGATGAGCGCTTCAGCCATAGCACTGATTTATTTTCAGCTAAGTTAGTTTTGGCTCATCCTTTCTCTTTCCTTTGTTCTCCCAGCAAAATGGCCCAGGGCTTCATTCCTTCCACTTCTTTACTGATAATCCTGAGAATTGCGGTAATGGGAATAAATAGGAACATCCCTGGAATTCCCCATACCAGGTTTCCAAAAAGTACAGCCAGAATAGTGATCATCGGATTCAATTTAACCTGCCCACCAACGATCCTTGGTAAAATAATATTGGCATCAATAAAATGAGCGACGATAAAAACGATGGCCAGTGTCAATACATCTGAACTGCTGCCATTGGCAAGCGTAATGAGCATACTGATGAACAATGCAGTATAAATGCCGAGGTATGGAATGATATTCAAAATAGCCGCCATAACAGCGATGAGCAGGGCATATTTAATCCCCACAATGGTGAGCGTGATAAAAATCAGCATTCCAAGGACCAGCATTTCCATCAACAGGCCCAGTACATAACTATGGATCATGCCATGAACCTGGGTCATCACTCCCCTCACCCGATCACCATGTTCTGTTCGAAATAACTCCTCAAGGAAATGAATGATCAGCCTGCGCTGAAATAGAATAAAAAAAGTGAGAATTAGCAGAAAAATGGCCAATACGATCAATTTCACCACGCTGACAAAAGTTGTCGCTATAGAGCTTACCGCTGCATTTGTCAGGCTATTCGCCGATTTTGTGATATAATTAATCTGAGCCGAGTCGTTGACATTGTAATTTTCGGCAATCCATGCCTGCACGTTCTGTAGCTTACCGGAAAATTTTTTTTGAAGATGGGGAAGATCCTTCGAAAACCTGATAACCTGATGGCTGAAAAAAAAGATTAGGCCAGATAGGCATGCCAAAAAAAGCAGGACAGCGAGTGCGGAAGCCAATGCTCTCGGGAACCGAATCCTTTCCATTCTACTGACCAACGGATGCAACAACACGGAAATCAGGAAAGCAAAGAACAAAGGAATAAATACAGTCTTGCCGAGATACATGAAGAGGAGAACCAAAGCGATCGCCAGGAGCACCAGCGCCAGTTTCGCATAAAATGGCAGCTTCACTTGATTCATAAGACTAGGTTAGAATTGCCGGTTCAGAATAAAGCCAATAGATGCTTTACGAAAATTTGGCCAGGAAATATTCAATGGATTACAAACCAAGATAATTCATTTTTGGCGGAAATTGCCTGAAGTAAATCTGAAGTTCATTCGCATTGACAATACCGGAAATGCAGAAAACCCACAGGTGAAACTGGGTAAGAACGAAAAAGCCGGCTTATCTGAAGTTGAGGACAAGGATGACGAAAATTAAAGGGATCAATTTGGTTTGTAACTTACCAGGTTGGTCAGGTGGCCAATTCCATCTATGCTGATATCCACCCTATCATCCACCCTAAGGGTAAAATCATTGGGGGGAACAACGCAGGTCCCTGTCATAAGGAAAACACCACCGGGATAATCTGATTCCCTGAATAAAAATTCTGCCAGTTCTTTGTGGCTCCGCCTCATCCTGCTTATTGCAACGCCATCTTTAAAAACGGATACCCCCTGCCGGGAGATACTCATTTCAATTCTTGTTTCAGGATCGATTTCCTGTCCTGGCACATAAAGGCAGGGACCCAGTGCGGCACTTTTTTCATACACTTTTGCCTGCGGTAAGTACAAGGGATTTTCTCCTTCAATACTACGGGAACTCATGTCATTGCCTACAGTGTAAGCCTGGATATTGCCATTCGAATTTATGTAAAGTGTGAGTTCTGGTTCTGGTACATTCCAATCGGAGTCTTTCCGGATATGCACTTTCTGACCGGGGCCTGCTACCCTTTGCGGCAGGGCTTTAAAAAAAAGTTCGGGTCTTATTGCTTCGTATACCTTATCATAGAAATCCGCTCCCCCGGTTTTTTGCGATTCTTCCATCCTTGCATCGCGGCTGCGCAAATAGGTAACACCTGCGGCCCAGACTTCCTGGCTACCGATCGGAGCCAGGGCATGTTTCTGCCAGTTATATGCCTCTTCCTTGCCGATCTGGCTTGACTCATTTGCAATGGATTCAAGGTATTGAAAGAGTTCATCTCTGTCGATCAATTTATCCCATGGTTCGCGGATGGAGAAAAACTGGTCTCCATGTTCATGAAGTACACCATCAGGTAATTTGTAAAGCTTCATATAATATAAATAATTTGAGGTGTTCTACATTCTTTTAATAACATCCAGGTCAATACCAAAAAGATCTTTAACCATTTTTTTTAAGACCGGATATTCGCCCCGGAAATGGCAGGTCATTTGAGTATATCGCTGGACTTCTCCAGGTTGCAACTCTTTTGCAGGAGAAGAAGATTCGATTTCATAAAAGGGGCCCAGCTGGGTTCCATCCGCCAGAGGACCATCATTATAGGAATTCACCACGTCGCCCTGAAAAGGAAATTTTTGAATTTCCCATTTAGAATTCACATAGTCACCTTTGGGATCAACGTTGAAAACGACCATGGAAAGTACATTTTTTTCAAAGTCGTAACTGGCTGCCATCGAACCCGCAATCCGGGGAGACAATCCAATCTTACTCCTGAATTTCCCGTCGCACTTAAAATAAAGTACATTATCTTTTATGGATAACCGATCGGGCGGAATACTGCCAAAATAATTGCTCGTAATCAAATCACGGGAATGTGCACCCTGCCTAAATGGGATAAAAACAAAAGTCTGTTTGGATGGCGTCATCATTCCCAATAACCAAATGGATAAAAGGCCCGTTTCTTTTTTCCAGGGACTTGATCCCGTATTCTTGATTTGATTATCTGTTTCAAAAGCGACAACACGGATTCCCGTAGGTATTGGCATTTTGAGCCTTTCAGTGAGTTTTACCCAATCGAGCAATTCCACTGACCTTGTGATCTCAAAATCAAATGAGTTTCCGGAATAATTCACGAGATTTCCGCGCCTCGAAAATGTTGCGCTGGTTGAGTTTGAGGAAACCAGTGTATATGGCAAAGTATCCAGGATGGGTGGAACCTGCCAATGACTAAGATTGAAGGAATCTCCCTTCTCAAAGTAAATGGAATACTGCCCCCCTTCTGGTCCCATCCAAAACCGTTCTTCTCCTCCGGCAGGATTAAAATGTGCTTTGAATTTATTTGCCGCAATTAAATCATAATTTATCCATCCGAAACTCAGGCCACTATCGCCAGATGCTGTGCTCGTCATTACTCGGCCTTGTAATTCGGGCGATAGCAGGATCTTGACATTGCCGGCCGGCGTCTTCAACTCGAGCGAATGAGGCAGGTGCTTCTTCAAAAAACCCGCATCATAACCATATGTCCCCTTTTCATAGGCAAGTTCCTGATTGGTTTTCTTGTCTGATGCGGATTTATCCTGGCAGGCAAATAAGCTAATACAGGCTATGAATAAGACCCCAATAGATTTCTTAAGGGCATGCATGAATGGATGTTGAAAATTGATTGAGTGTATTCCGGGTAGATGAAATTAATGATTAATTCATAATGAGCGTTCGTTTCCTGAACAAATGCATATTGATTTGAGCATTTACCTAAACGGAATTTCTGCAGGGGCCTTCAATGCAAAAATATTAAAGCTCAGTGGTACAGTCGTAGAGATTTCTCCGTAAAGACCTTTGGCCCCCTCCGGTGCATTGGGCATATAGGATGCGGAGAACTGCAAGGTATTAAAAGCCAGATTTTCATTTCTGACAGAGAAGCCAAGGCCAAACCCGGAATAAAACGGGCTTTTCAAAATACTCACTCCGTTTTGTTCAATCAAAGAGCCCTGGAGATAGGCCAGGAAATTAATTCTGAATCCAATGAAGTTGATTCGACTATATAAGGTCGTTACAGCACGCATATTCAGGCGCTGGTAACCATTTATGGTTGTATGCTGGTATCCAAGGATCCCATTTCCCCTATTAATGTTCAAGGGCTTATACAACAAAGGATTCGGACAAATAATATAATCCAACTGCAAAAACTGTCTTAGTTTCATTTTATTCCATCGGAAAAGATGGCTGTAATAATCGGCCTGGACATTTATAACTGCATCATTTGAGCGGCTTGAATCCCAGAAACTGCCTACACTAACGGAAGCACTATAAAGATTTTCTTTCTTCGTGAGCCAGAATTTCTGGGCCTCAATGCCAGTATAAGTCCGGTTATATGCCATCCAATGATCCACGCCGAATGTCCCTGAAACATTGTAACCAGTCGGAATATCCTCTGTTCTTCCAAATCCAAAAAAATAGTTGGTCTTAAAAAAGTCCTGGTGGAAGAAGACCAGGCTTCCTAAAGTATAGTCATGATCGTTATACGTTTGATCTTTAAAATAGAATTCCTGTGTAGGTTGTTGGGTAAAATGAAGCATATTGACGCCCAGCTCAATGGCCAGGTTGGGCTTATCACTCACCTCTCCGTTGTTTTTGAATTGGTTCCGGAAATTGTATCCGCCCCAGGTATTAAAGACCCAATATTTATAATTCCGGTATAGGGTACTGTCGAGGGAAAATATATTCACCGACTGATTGTAATTCAATGTCAGGCCACCGGAGAGTTTTGCCCAGGAGCTGTATAGTGGCCGGTTGACGTTAAAAAAATAGGAGCTTTCATAAACACCCGTGTCTACCTGCGTCTGATTATTGAGTGCGCTATACCCTAAAGTGAAATTCGCAAATGTTCCGCCCAGATTGTATTTGCTATAGCTTACTTCTCCCCTCCACTGCGGGCGGTCGGCTTCATCCCAGGCAAACCCGACGGTTAAATTTTGTCCGGCCCCCAGCAAGTTGTTATTATAGATGGTCGCTCCTACTCCGTTCAAATTAAGATTTCCTACTGTTCCTCCATATTCAAAGAGGTCTTTCGTTACGACGACAACATCAATGGAGTCGGGATCGAGATACGTATTGATTACGTAAAAGCGGGCATCCTGCATAAAAGGTAGATTTCTGAGATACCTTTCATTGTCCACCATCTTGTACGCATTGATGGTGTCATTTTCCCTGAAGAATAGCGCTTGCCTGATCACCCATTCCCGGGTATTGTAATGTAGCCTGTTGGCAAAGCGGACGAGTTTCGCCTGCATCGTGTAGGAAGTATCATCGATGATCGTGCCAAAGACATCGAGCCGGTTATAGTATATATTACGGATTTTTTTTCCGCCATATGGGGTAAAACTGCCAATCCTGCGTTGCCTGAGGATACTGTCTGCTAAAGGCACCGGCGCATTCTTGTCTGTAAGCTTGGCGATCAGCGAATCTCTTTGCTGTTTGTCGGTCAGAATATGCATATATTTCCTGAAGCCTGTCCTATTTTGTTCCTCCGGCTTGGGGACCGTATCATTCAGGTGGCGATTGTTAAAATAAGGATCGCTATTGGCATGTAATTCTCCGGGCAGAGCGATGCACCCCAGCAAAATTAAGAAGACAGAAACCTGTATTTTAATATGGACTTTCCCTTTCAAATGATTTGGCACTCGATGAGCTATTGTTATTCAAAATGTATACCGGGCAGCTTTTCATCAGGAGGCAGGTAAGAAAGGTCGCTGAAGCCAGCGCTTGACCCGGATCAGATATTTCCATATGCATACCCGGCGAAATTACAATTTGTGCATCATAATTGAGCAGAAGGAGCCCTTTATATGCAATTAATTATCAAATTTTTATCTTTCAAAATAATAACCCTGGAAATTCGTTTTCTTTGATTGCTCTTTAGCTTTTCTATTGGCATGGATTGGGCGTTCCAGTGCAATCTATTTCCTAAAATTCGCTTTGCGAAGAAAATAGCTGCAGCATTTTTTGCCTGTCCGTTTTCTTATGTGATAGAAGAAACAAAATGAAGAAATTCTACCTATTTGTCTTTCCCCTATTCATTACCCTAAATGCAATCCTTGCACAAAAGCTGCCTACCCGGATCTATTTCAAAAACGGTCTTGCTGTCGGAGAGAACAATCTCCTCCCAAAGAAATTGAGCAGTTCTGCATTTCAATCTATTCTATACAGGAACAAATATTATGCGCTTGTGCAATTTGACAAGATTCCAGATCCAATGAAAAGAAATGCCATGCCTCAGTATGGAATCTATTTGTTCGACTATGTAAAAGATGGGGCCTACCTCGCTGAAATAACAAATGAACAGTCCATTAACTATTTGAAAGTGGCAGGGGCCAGTATTCTTCTTGGAATAAAAGCGCAGTCGAAGCTCGCAACAAACCTGGCAGGACTCAATCGTCAATTGCCAGCCGATAAAGAAGACGTGATCGCCGTTAGTTATTTTGGAAACATCGATCAGCATATTGTCAAGAAGGAATTGGAAAGAGCAGGTGCCCAGATTGTCCAATATAAGATCCAACCATCCAGAATTCTCTTTGTCCACGCAACGGAAAAGGAATTAAACAAAATTGCGGCACTCCCATTTGTTAGTTATATCAGCAGGCAATCGCTTAAGATCGAATTACTCAACTATAATAACCGGGCGATCCATGGAGTGGATGGAGTAAGTGCAGCCTCGGGCAGGAACTTACAGGGAGCACATGTGACCATTGGTATGGGTGATAATGCAGATCCATCTACGCATATTGATTTCAGTGGCAGACTGATCCTTCGAAATTCGCAGGCGCCCGCCAATCATGGCACCCATACAACAGGAACTGCGGCAGGAGGAGGAATCCTGAATCCGCTTTACAGGGGCATGGCTCCAAAGGCGACCATCGTTAGCCAGGAATTCAACGATATTCTTTTTAACTCTTCCGTATTCATTACGGATTACAATATGGTGCTCACCAATAATTCCTATTTCCAGGGCTCCAATGGCTGTCCCGGAGATGGCGAATACGATGCACTGAGTAATTATGCTGATTCGCAGTTATATGCAAACCCCTCCTTAATGCATGTGTTTGCAGCGGGAAATGACGGAGGATTTACCTGCAATCCTTACCCTGCAGCCTTTGCAACTATAAAGTCCGGATTCCAGGTGTCAAAAAATGTATTGACCGTTGGCGCCATCGACAATACGACTTATGGCATTAAGGCCAGTTCCAGCAGGGGACCGGTATTTGATGGAAGATTGAAACCGGAAATCATGGCCGGTGGTCAAAATATCACTTCAACCTATACCAATAACACGTATGGAACCACTTCGGGAACAAGCATGTCGGCGCCCACCGTCACCGGGATTCTCGCGTTGATGTATGAACGATATCGCCAACTCCATGGTGGAGCCGACCCTTCGGCCGCGCTCATGAAAGCCATCGCATGCAATAGTGCCGACGACCTTGGCAACCCGGGCCCTGATTATAGTTTTGGATTCGGCATGGTCAATGCACGAACGGCTGTCGAGACCATTGAAAACAATCAGTATTTCTCGGGTGTGCTGGCCGGCTTCGATTCCGTTCAAATCAATACGCCCTCGCTGCCTGGAGGAAATTATCAGCTGAAAATAATGCTCTACTGGCCGGATCAGCCCGCTGCTCCTTTTACTAGCGCAGCCCTCGTGAATGATCTTGACCTGATCGTTGACGCCCCTGATGGCAGCCATCATTACCCACTCATCCTCGATCCAAGTCCGGGCAACGTAAATAACAATGCGGTAGAAGGCCAGGATCATAGAAACAATATAGAACAGGTAGTCATCAACAATCCGCCAGCGGGTGTATTTACCATCAGAGTGAAAGGCTCAGCGATTCCATTCGGCACTCAAAATTTTGTTGTTGCATACCAGATCATCAAGCCCTCAGTGATTGTAGAATATCCTTTCGGAAACAATACCCTGGTACCAGCTGAAGTGGAAAATATCCGCTGGTCTGCCTATGGAGGCGACCCAAATACTTTTTCCATCGAATATTCCGGGGACAATGGGGCAAGCTGGACAATGATCAATAACAATGTGCCTTCCACTTCGCGATTGTATCCATGGACGGTACCAGCAGGCCCGACCAACCAGGCACTGATCAGGGTGACCAGGAATGCAGTTGGCTATTCAGACTTGAGTGATTTTAATTTCACCATCCTGGGCCAGCCTGCAATTAATGTGACCAATCCCTGTCCCGGATATGCGCAGCTTATTTGGAAAACCATTCCTGCCGCAACCCAGTACGAGATTATGATGCTGAAGGGAGATAGCATGCAGCCCATTGCGACCACGACAGATACAAGTTTTTTGTTGGATGGCCTGCGCAAAGACAGCAGTTACTGGATTGGAGTACGTGCAGTCAATACTACAAATGCCGGAAGGCGTTCAATATCTGCAAATATTATTCCTTCAGGTGGTGCATGCTCACTTGCAATATTTAACAATGATTTCAGTTCTGATTCTGTTTTGATTCCGGTCACTGGCCGCCAATTCAGTTCGAATGCACTGACGACCAGTGCCATTCAGGTCAGACTCAGAAATCTTGGAAGCATCGTTTCTGCAGGCACATTCAATATTTCTTACCAGGTCAATGGGGGTGCAGTGGTGACGGAATCTACCACGCAAACCATCGGCGCAGGAGCCACCTACGACTATACCTTTATTCAGACATACGATTTTTCTGCTGCAGGAAATTACAATATCAGGATTTGGATCGATCATCCGGGTGACGCAAATCACCGGAATGACACAATCTCCACTACCATCAGAAACCTGCGCAATGATCCATTGACACTTAACCCCTCTTTCACGGAGGATTTCGAAACGGCAACTTCGAATACTTATCTCAGTTATACTTTCGGGCTGAGTGGACTCGACCGGATGGATTTTTCCAGCACTGCCAACGGAAGATTGCGCACCTTTGTCAATACTGGGTTTTCCAGATCCGGAAGATATTGCGCCACGTTGGACCAGGCAATGTACACCGGCCCCGCGGCAACAGACAGCCTGATCGGCACATTCAATCTTTCAAATTATTCGTCATCTGATCAGATCTGGCTCGATTATTATTTTAAGAAACAGTTCCTGGGCTTTCAGCATGCTGCTGGAATCTGGATCAGGGGAAATGATCAATCCCCCTGGCTCCTGGCAGATACCATTTCTGCTGATCCTGTTTATCCATCTGTGTATGCGCCAGGTAAGAACATCGACCTGACCGGGATCCTTGCGGCCGCAGTTCCCACGCAATCGGTGAGCAGTACAGTGCAGGTAAAATTCAGTTGGACCGGAGTGGGCCAGACAAACGATGTAAACCCAATGGGATATACTGATGCCGGCGTTTCATTTGATGATATCAGTTTAACCCGGTCGACCAACGATGTTGGGATACTTTCCATTTCAAAACCTGATTTGTCAAATGTTTGCGGATTTTCGAATGCAGAGACAGTTCAAATCCAGGTGAAAAATTATTCTGGAAATATGCTTAACAATGTCTCCGTCAGCTATTCCCTGAATGGCAATATCGTGAATGAAAACATTGGCTCCCTGGCACCCCATCAATCGCTGACTTATTCTTTCCTGCAAAAAGCCGACATATCTGCATACATGGATTATGACCTGCGGGCCTGGGTGCATTACCCTGGCGATAATTATTCAAGAAATGATAGTTTGTCCGACCTCCTCTTCCATACGGTACCTGTCATCAATAGCTATCCATATCTTGAAGGATTTGAAAATAATAACGGCAACTGGTATTCGCAGGGATTGAACAATAATTGGGAATGGGGAAGCCCGGATAAAACAATTATTAACAAAACTGCGAATGGTAAAAATGCATGGATCACAGGGCTGACAGGTAATTACAATGACAATCAGCTCTCCTATTTGTACTCTCCGTGCTTTGACCTGACGGGATTGAATAAACCTGTATTGTCTTTCAGTCATATCTTCCAAACGGAGGATGCCTGCGATTGCGATTTTCACTGGGTAGAGTATAGCACGGACAATGTGCATTGGCTGGTCCTGGATACAGGGTCTTCTGTCAATTGGTATGATGACCTCCTCCTTCACAAGTGGAAGATTTCTGACACCATCTGGCATGTATCGAGTCACGATATTCCTGTGAAGAATGGTAAGGTCCGGTTTAGGTTTGTCATGTCCAGCGATCCCGCCACCAATTACGAAGGCGTCGGAATTGATGACGTACACATATTTGATAAAGCGCCCATCGCCGACAGCGGATCCGTGATCACCATGACCCAGGCAGTGAACGGAAACGGATGGGTCCACTTTGATATGAATGGAAAACGACTGCTTTCAATGAATCCGCTCGGTCAGGACCTTGGAAATACCAAACTTGACCTCTACATCCATCCAGGCGCCGTCAGAGACACCAATAACCAGTATTATCTCAACAGGAATATAGTCATCAGGCCAAGCAATCAACCTACAAGTTATGCATTGGTAAGATTTTATTTCCTTGATTCGGAAGCCAATCAAATCATCCATGGCAGCGGATGCCCATCCTGCTCCGGTATCCATGACGCATATGAATCGGGAGTGACCGAATACAGCAGTCCGCTGGTGCAGGAAGAAGACAGCACACTGAAAAACAACATCAATGGCTATTACAATTTTTCCAAACCCCACCAGGATGTAACCATCATCCCATATGATAATGGATATTATGCAGAGTACCTGGTGTCTAGTTTCTCGGAGTTTTGGATCAATGGCGGCGGTGCAGGAAAGAACCAGTCAATTCCCTATATGGTGGACTCATTCACGGCAAGATTGGTAGATACGACGGGGGTCCTGCAATGGAAAATATTCCCGGGTTCGGCCGTTGATAGTTTCGTTGTCGAAAAAGGTGTAGATGGTACTCATTTCACAGAAGAGATCGTATTTGTCAAAGCAATCGGGAACATCACGGATTACCAGTTTATCGATCTGCATCTGTATCAGGGACTGAATTACTATCGCGTGCGCCTCATCACGCCTGATGGCAATATCCAATTTTCACCTATACGAACGATCGCATATGTAAAAAACAACCTGGTGGCAGGCGTATTTCCCAACCCGGTGACCAATGGAAAATTGAATGTGAATACCACTAGCAATTGCAAGCATGTCGACCTATATGATGTTTTGGGGAGGTTTATTAAAGGAGAAGACAAATCAGGTCTTCAAAATACATTCTCTGTGGCAAACCTGGCCAGGGGAGTTTACCTGCTTAAAATTTATACAAATAACGGAAACAGCATTGTAAAGATACTGGTCGAATAAAATGTGCCAGAACGCCCCAACATATTGATAGAAGTAATATCTCGCAATCCGTTATTTCTTTTTTTTAATTAGATTTACCCCACTTCCCGACTGCTCATATCCGTTCAATTCAGACACTGATTTAATAATTCCCGCATGCCCGGAGATACGATTCAAATCAAAACAAAATCCATTGAGCAAAATACATATGATGCCATCGTCATTGGTTCTGGCATCAGTGGCGGCTGGGCGGCCAAAGAATTATGTGAGAAAGGACTGCGCGTATTGATGCTCGAAAGAGGCAGGAATGTAGTTCATCCAAATTATCCGACAGCCACTAAAAATATATGGGAATTCCCTCACCGGGGGTCCTTAAGCAGAGCTGATAAAGAAAGGTCGCCTATTCAGAGCCGCCACTATTCATATCGTGAGGACAATAAGGATTTTTATATCAATGATCTTGAGAACCCATATGAAGAAATTAAGCGCTTTGACTGGATCCGGGGAGATATTGTTGGTGGCAGGTCATTGTTATGGGCCAGGCAATGCTACAGATTGAGTGATTTGGATTTCGAAGCCAATCTAAAGGATGGCATCGGGACGGACTGGCCGATCAGGTATCGTGAAATTGCGCCATGGTATGATTATGTCGAGCGGTTCATCGGAGTGAGCGGAAAGGCAGAAGGCTTAGCCCAACTACCTGACGGCGTTTTTCAGCCACCCATGGATATGACTTGCGTTGAGCAGGATTTTAAATCACGCATGGAGAAAAAATTCCCCGACCGAAGAGTAACCATCGGCAGAACCGCGAACCTGACCTCTCCGGTAAAAGGCCGGGGCATATGCCAGTTTCGCAACTTATGCCATAGGGGTTGCCCGTTCGGAGCCTACTTTAGCACCAATGCAAGTACCTTGCCCGCGGCTTTTGCCACGGGAAGGCTCACCCTAAAATCCGGGGCGTTGGTAAACCAGGTCATTTATGATGAGAAAACCCAAAAGGCAAAAGGCGTCCAGGTTTTACATACAGAAACAAACCAGGTGGAAGAATACAGCGCCAGGCTCATTTTTATCAATGCTGCCACGCTTGGAACCGCATTCATCCTCCTAAATTCAACTTCACCCCGCTTCCCCAATGGTTTGGGAAATGGCAGTGACCAGGTAGGAAGAAACCTGATGGATCACCATAAAACCATGGGCCTTTCAGCAAGGGTGGACGGATTCGAAGATGAATATTATTATGGACGAAGGCCAAATGGCATTTATGTTCCAAGGTTTAAGAACATTCATGAGAAACAAGCGGGTTTTATCCGTGGATATGGATTGCAGGGAGGCGCTTACAGGCAAAGGGGGAAAACTGCCCAGGGTGAAGATATGATTGGCGCAGCCTTCAAGGAAAGCATGACTGAACCAGGGTCCTGGTCCATCGGATTCACAGGTTTTGGGGAATGCCTTCCTTATGCCGAAAATAGGGTTACCTTAAACAAGGAGAAGAAAGACCATTGGGGAAGAAATACACTTTCCGTGAATGCCGCTTTCAGAGAAAATGAGCGCTCTATGCATCAGGATATATTGATCACCGTTAGGGAAATGCTGGAAGGGCTAGGATATAATAATATCAGGATTGAAGAAGGGATGTCATTTCCGGGGAATTCCAACCACGAAATGGGAACAGCAAGAATGGGACGAGATCCGAAGACTTCTGTATTGAATGCGTTCAATCAAATGCATGAGGTAAAAAACGTATTTGTCACCGATGGATCTTTTATGGTTTCTTCAAGCTGCGTAAATCCATCCCTGACCTATATGGCAATGACGGCAAGAGCTGTGGATTTTGCCTGCAGGGAGCTTGTCAAGGCGAATATATAGATCCGGGTCAGCAGGTTCCGCAGAGCTTTCCGTTTAGAAAATTTAGTTGATTATCAATCATTTACAAAATAATTGAAGGATGGATTCTATTCATTGTCTTCAAAGTTTTAGCCTGAGAATCAGCGTCTTTCATTAATTCTCCTTACCTTTGCAAACTCTAAAAACCGCTCATGAGCAGCCGCAGAGAATTTGAGATTGCGTTTGTTGGACTGAAAACCGGAATTCATGAGTTCAACTATCAGATAGACGATAAGTTTTTTGAAGCCTATCAGCAACAGGATTTTTCGCATTGCGAAGCGCAGGTGAAGCTGAATCTGGATAAGAAGAATGGCTTTATGCTTTTGAAATTCGAGGTGAGTGGAAGACTGGAAGTCGTCTGTGACCGGTGTGGAAATAATCTTCCACTGGAGCTTTGGGATGAGTTCAATATTCTGGCAAAATTAGTGGAGAATCCCGAACAGATGAACCAGCAGGAAGAAGATCCGGACGTTTATTATATTTCACGCGGTGAGAGTCACCTGCACGTAGCCGATTGGATATATGAATTTATCAACCTCAGTATTCCAACGCAACGGATGTGCAAGGAGAAAGAAATGGGAGGTCCGCATTGTAACCAGGAAGTGCTGGCCATGTTGAGCAAAATGGACGAGGAAAGAGCAGCTCCCGAAAATCCAATGTGGAAAGAGTTGAAGAAGTTTAAAGATTTAGAATAATTAATTTTGGTTACCATAAAAATTGAAGCGTCATGCCAAATCCGAAACGAAGACATTCCCAGCAGCGAAGTGCGAAAAGAAGAACGCATTATAAAGCCGAGAAAGTTACATTATCAAAAGACAGCACAACCGGTGAAACACATGTTCGTCACCGTGCACATGTCAGCGAAGGCAAATTATACTACAAAGGAAAACTGGTTGCAGAAAAAGCCCCGATAAATTAATCGGCGAAAGGGTTTTTAATGTAGATTGCCGGAGATGAATATTGCTCTAGATATGATGGGTGGAGACTTTGCACCGGAACAAGCGGTGAAAGGTGTTCAACAATATTTATCTGGCAATGCTTTTCCGGCCTTTTTGCATCTAATAGGCAATGAAAGCCAATTGAAACCCCTGCTCATTGAGCAAGAGATCCCTGGCCATCTTGTGAAAATCGTGCACGCTTCAGAAGTCATCGGGATGCACGAACACCCCACAAAAGCACTCAAAGAAAAAAAAGATTCCTCCATCGCCATCGGTTTCAAGATGCTTGCTTCAGCAAAAGCAGATGCATTCATTAGTGCTGGCAATACGGGCACTATGCTGGTCGGATCCCTTTTCAGCATCAAGGCCATTGAAGGAGTGATGAGGCCAACCATATCTACCATCATTCCAAGGGAAAATGGAAAAACCGGGCTGTTGCTTGATGTAGGATTGAATGCGGATTGCAAACCAGAAGTGCTGAATCAATTTGCCATCCTGGGTTCTCTATACGCCCAGCATATTCTTGGTATCGAAAATCCAAGGATAGGACTAATTAATATTGGTGAAGAAGAAGGCAAGGGAAATATCCTGGCCCAGGCTGTAACGCCGCTGCTAAAAGAAAATAAGCAAATCAATTTCATTGGGAATGTGGAAGGTCGGGATATTTTGCTTGACCGGGCCGATGTCATGGTTTGCGATGGATTTACCGGAAATATTATTCTTAAACTGGCTGAATCATTATTTGACGTCACGCAGAGACAGGCAGTCCATAATGAATATTTCGATCGATTCAATTTTGAAATTTATGGTGGCACACCGGTATTGGGGATCGCAAAGCCAGTGATCATCGGACATGGCATTTCACATGGTAAAGCCTTTTCGAATATGATTGGACTCGCAGAAAAAATCATTGGATCAGGTCTGCTTGAAAAAATGAAGAAGAGTTTTGAAGAAACCTAGTTTTATGCCCCGCATCCATCAGGTCCTCGATTATACGATGCAGTTAGCCGGCCCGCTCTACCACCATAAAAAATAAAAGCTGGCGAATGTCACCAGCCTTTATTAACCATCGGCTTATAAGCCGGATTCTGTTTCCCTTACGGGCTGTCATCATTTATCTTGTCCATTCATTGCTGAAAGGATCTTGCTGCCTACCCTCCGGCATCGAACGGGCAGCTCTCAATCGCCGGTATACATGGCATTACAGCATGCAAGGTTTACCCCTATGACATATTACTATATCATACCGTGGGCTCTTACCCCACGTTTTCACCTTTATCCGCCTAAGGCGGATAGTTATTTTCTGTGGCACTGTCTGTTCCGCCTGAGGCGGACCCGGCGCTTAACCGGTGCATTGCCCTGTGCTGTCCGGACTTTCCTTCCCCAAATTGCTTTGGAGACGATGACCCGGCCGATGGTACTGCAAAAATACCGAAATCTGGTCTGAACTGGGATTTATGGGATAAATGGGATTGTCTGAACCGGGATTTTCGGGATTAATAGGATTTTTAGGATTGATAGAAAATTGATGCGATTTCATCAGCCTTTTCTTGCTTAAAGAAGGAACTTACCAAACTATCCCCACAATCCCATTTATCCCACAAATCCCAGTTCAGACACAAAAATATTCCTCGCTTGTGCAATTTTTGAACTATAGAAATACGGCAATCTAACGAGAACCACCAGCTGCCAAAATTATTATTTTGATTGGATGAGTGGAGCTATATATTTCAGAAAAATCCAGCAAGATGGCTATTTTGTATAGATCATATCTCTGGTCCCTCGTTAAATCGCTGCAATTCGAAATCACTATTATTCATTCAAAACGAGGACCAGTGCGTCTTTTGTTACGCGTTCGTACTGTCTGTCATTTCGAAGATTTGTCGTTTTAACTATCGCTCATTTTTTTGTCGGCTCATAGTAAAGAGTTATTGCACCACAACCAAATGTTTTTGTTTTTATGAGTTTAAGATTAATTCTATCCTTGATGTTTTTAAATAATGGTAAGCCGCTTCCTAAAATAATTGGCTGAACACCAAGCTGGTATTCATCAATTAAGTCAAGTTGCGTTAAGGCTACAATTAAACTTGGGCTGCCAACTAAAATGTTTTTACCCGATTGTTGCTTGAGTTCTAAAATTTCTTCTTTAATGACTTCCTTTTTCAATTTTGTATTTTTCCATTCAACATTTTTCAGTGTGCGGGAAAAAACAATCTTTGAAATATTGTCTATTAATACTGCAAATTCATCCGTTGGTTTGATGCCAGTAGGGTTTTTTACGACGGTGGGCCAATAACTTTCCATAAGTTGATATGTTATCCTTCCGTATAGAAGGGTGTCTGCATTTCTTAATAGCTCATTATAATGTTGATGTATTTCTTCATCTGCAATCATTGCCGTGTGGTCGCAAAACCCGTCAAGTGTCATATTGATTGCTGCAATTAGTTTTCTCATATTTTGGTTTTTTATGGTAATTATTTTCCCTGACCAGTTCTTGCGGAAAGTTTCTAGTCAGCACTGCTGCCAGGCATGGCACATAACGACCGAGTATTGCTGAAGGCCTACCTACTTTCTCAATATCTTCTCCATTACTTTCCCTTTAGCCAATTCATCAATCAACTTATCTAAATAACGCATCTTTTGAATGAGTTTGTCTTCGATTTCTTCCACTCGATATCCGCAAATGACGCCTGTAATTTTTGAAACATTCGGATTAAGTGCAGGTGCCTGGGCGAAAAATGTTTCGAAATCATTTTTATTGTCAATTTGCTTTTGCAATGTTTGTTTGCTGTAACCCGTTAGCCAAAAAATAATGGCGTCAACTTCTTCCTTTGTGCGCCCTTTTGCCTCCGCTTTTTTTATGTACAACGGATAGACACTGGCAAAAACAATTCTATATACTCTGGTCTTGTCCATTTTAGTTGTGATTGGATGTCAAAATAATGTATCCTGGTTGGCCAGGAGCTAGCACTGTTCCCAAGGGCTTGCGGGTAACGAGCAGGGCTCTGTCGCAGGTTTGGAATTACAATTCCGTCCGCCCACAACCACTGCTGATAGAACCTGCCGGCAGGCAGGAATATCTGGTTGAAGTTAAGAATTAAAGTACAGTGATTTTTGTCCAACCCCCTGTAGTTTGAATCTTTACTGCTTCGGATTGTGCCACCACGCCTAACTGGCACATGTCTCCCCCGCAAGGCAATTGATTACTATTAATTGAAATTCGAGCTGCCTGCGGAAAAGACTCGCGCCAGTTTGGGGTCAATTTTACGCCCAACAAACCCATTAAGAGTCACGTGCATTGAAACTATTAAATTTGCTATTGCTGGGAATTAATTTTGGGGAATGAGATTTGGATTGTAAGCAATTTCCCACAAATGCGCGTCTGGATCTTGAAAATAACCACTATAACCACCCCAAAATGTTTTTTGAGCTGGTCTGGCAATCTTCGCTCCTGCTTTTTTTGCTTGTTCCATAATGCTATCCACTTCGGCTTCATTTCTTGTCGTATAGCCAATTGAAAATTCGGTTGATGAAGGTTTGCCTTTTTTTAATTGCGAATCCCAAGCTAAATTATCCCTGGAATACAGCGCAAGAATCATCCCATTTTTTAAGTCAAAGAAAGCTACTTCTCCGTGTTCGAATTCTTTACCGATTATTCCTTTTGAAGCCAACCCCATACCTTCCTGATAAAACTTAAACGACTTTTCTAAGTCATCAACTCCAAGCGTTAAAATTGTGAATCTTGATTCCAGGTTCATATTGGAATTTTTTGTTTGAATGAATGCTGCCAATACCAATAATAGCAAAATTGCAAATAACCTAATGCTTTTCATTTTTTATTTGCAAAATTAAATCTTGGGTATTCTTCCGGCTTTGGAAAAATGCGACAATTTTAAATAAACGTGGGGGCACAACCAATATATCGCCTGAAGTCGTTAGTTAAATGTGAGTGGTCATAATAACCATAATCAAAAGCAATGGACAGAATGGATTCATTGGACTTACGTTGTTCTATCGCCTTCATTGCATTTTGATATCGAACCAGATTGGCAAACTCTTTTGGCGTTACACCAAGATGTTCTCTAAAGTTTCGTTCTAACTGTCGGACAGTAGTGCAATGTATAGATGCTAATTCTTGTATTTTAATCTGGCCTTTTGATTTCTTTATTGTCTGAATTTGCATTAATAGATAATGATTAGGTTTATTCAAATTCCTTGCTAATTCCTGATTCAATCGTTCAAAGGGGGATTTTATTAACTTCCTTAAATCAAGACCTAAGGACTTTCCTAATTCAATAGTTTGATTCGTAATTTCACTTAATGACACAAATTTGAAAAAAGCTGATACACCCCCCGGCTTAAACCTAACTCCCAATAATTTGGTTTTGTCATCCATCTCTGTTTCTTTATACTTTGTCATGGTCCCTACCAAATAGGTTTTTTCAGACTTCATCAAAAAAGTGCCGTTGTCCGTGTAGCAATCATCACCAAGATTAAAAATTATATCTACACAACCATCTGGTAAAATCTTTTCAATGCTATGCTGTGTCGAGCTACCACCAGCTGTCCAGTAGGCGTCAACGTAATTTGATAGCGTTGGATGTGGTGTTACTTCTAAGTACTGCATATTATAGGTCGCCAATAAGGTTCTGCTAACGAGCAGGGCTTTCTGATGTGCTGATATTCCATGATTCTTCAGCATGAACTACTGCTGAGTAAAGTTAATGAAGATGAAAATATGTTCCGCCCCGGCTTTATTCCCGCCCGTACCGAACGGTACGTTCGGGCGGGGGTTCAGCCCGGACTACAGCTGATAAGCAATATTCGATCGGGGTATACTTGCCTTCCGGCAGGTCGCAGACTCTGTGAGCAGGTTCTTCAGCCATCCAGCAGAAAACCATTTGTTGGTGGCAGCCGTATTTGCCACGTTATCTAACTTAAAAAAGTACTTTGGTTTTTATAAGATATTTAAATGTTTAGATAAAACACTTTATTCTACTTTGATAATTGTTGCCTGCCGTGCTATGATGCTCCAGGAATTATTTTTATACAGCCAAACATTTGTAAACCGCCTGCTCACCGTCTTGCCTGCATTAACCTGATGTCCTTGTGGTTTGATTATTTCGCCGCCCATGACAATTGCTACATTATCATTGAATGTGATTTTCTCAATGTTTCTTTCAAAAGATATATAGTTTAGGTTTCCCGACCTGAGCAGAGCTTTTGTTCCCTCTACTGTTCCAACCACATTGGCAGGCGTATTTACCATCATATTTGGCGACCAGATTTTGTCAAACAATACAGCTGAATCACCTTTTAATACAGATTCTCTTTCCAGATTTTCTAATCGCTTTATTTCAGCTTCTCTCGGATCTTGAGCTAATACAATGTTGATAGTGAATGTCAAACAGAAGGAAATAGTCAAAAGTGGAAGATACTGTTTCATATATTAATGTTTGGGTCATTTGAAGCAATTCTAAGATCACTGAACTCGCGGGACGCTTGGCACCAACTACAGGTATTTCGGAAGTGCAGGAAATAGAATTTCCCGCCCGAATGAACCCCGTTCGGGCGGTCGTCTGCCCGGCAAAAGAAGCTGATTAATGAAATTTTATTGATGATTTATTCATGGCAAAATTTATAATGTCGTGCCTGAACCATAGCTAAATTGAAAAACAAAAGCTGAAAGATGTCTTGGGTCAGCCTGCATTTTGGCAATGCAGTGTTGGGAGCAGGCTTACTTATTCATTTTAAGCGGATTATGAATTGGTAAAAAATATTTTCATATTTTAATAAATATTTATTGTTTATCAATAAATATTTATCTATATTTGCATTCTAAACAAAATTAACATGAAAACAAGAACAGAAACAATTTTAATGGTTTCGAAAATCTTTAGCCTTTATGGGCGGCATTTGGTATTCAATTCTGTGGGGCAGCCAGTTGACAACACTTGTAGCAAGTTTTATTAATCCTGAATGGGCAAAACGTACTTATGAAGTAGACCTGAATATATTCAGTATACGTGAGCATAGTATTGGGTATTATGTTACGCCATGTGTTTGACTATTGCGGTCTCAGCCTTAAAAGCCCTTATTTGGTATGTGGTATTTGACTTGTTGTCGAAGCTTAAACTTCAAACACCTTTTTCGATGGAAGTAGAAAAAAAATTAGAAAGAATTGCATACCTGTTGCTTGCTGTTTGGATAGTAAGCAGCATTTTCTGGAAGACATATATTTATTACCTCACGAAAGGATACTGGTATCCATTTACCAACAATCAACAGTGGAGATGAATATCTTTTCCTGGCCGGTATTATTTACATTATTTCTCAGGTTTTCAAACGTGGAATCGAAATTCAGGAAGAAAACCAATTAACCGTATAATCTATGCCAATTATTGTAAACCTTGATGTAATGATGGCGAAACGAAAAATGTCGTTAAATGAACTTTCAGAAAAAGTAGATTTGACCTTATCAAACCTCTCTATATTAAAAACAGGCAAAGCAAAGGCAATTCGTTTTAGCACGTTAGAAGCTATTTGCAAAGTACTGGATTGTCAACCGGGAGATATTCTGGAGTTTGTAGAAGAAAAAAAGGAATAAGACAGATTTTGCTCATTCCAGGACAACGCTTCATAATATTAAAATTAACTCAATTAAAATTTATCACTATCATGAAACATATATTGCTATTGATTCTTATTGCAATTATCGGATGCACTGGCAATGCACAAAATGAAAATAAAATTGTAATAGGAAAAATTGATACCGTTTACTCCGGCATTTTAGGCGAAAAAAGAAAAATATGGATATATACACCTGGTATGACTTCGGGCAAGCATGACCCCAACCAGCGTTACCCTGTACTGTACCTGCTTGACGGGGATGCACATTTTCTATCTGTAGTGGGTATTATTCAACAGTTAAGCCAGGCAAATGGCAACGCAGTATTGCCAGAGATGATTGTAGTTGGAATTACTAATACCGACAGAACGAGGGATCTTACTCCAACACATGTCACAAGTGACTTACCGGCGATGGACAGTAATTTCTCAAAAACTTCAGGCGGCGGGCAAAATTTTATGGCATTCATTGAGAAAGAGCTAATGCCGCATATTGACTCCGTTTATCCAACTGCAGCGTACAAAGTATTGGTCGGCCATTCCTTTGGCGGATTAACCGTCATGGATGCACTTACCAATCATACAAAATTATTCAATGCTTATATTGCTATTGACCCTAGTATGTGGTATGACCATAGGCATTTCCTCGATGCTACGGCAAAGAAATTGTCAGTGAAAAAATATGACGGTATCCGATTGTATGTTGGCATAGCCAATACAATGCCGCAGGGAATGACATTGACGAAAATGGAAAAAGATACAAGTTTTGACACGAGGCATATTCGTTCGATTGTTGAGCTGGATAAATTTTTAAAAATGAATTCGGGAAATGGTTTGAAGTATGCAAGCAGATATTATAGCGATGATAGCCATGTGTCTGTTCCTATGGCAAGTGAATACGATGGGTTAAGATTTATTTTCGATTACTACCGGATAAATATAGCAGAAAAAGATTTTGCGGATACCTCTGATGCTATTGCAAAGAAATACAAACAACATTATGACATTGTATCGAAAGAAATGGGCTATAAAGTTTCTCCGCCTGAACTTTTCATCAATTATTTAGGATACGATGCCGTGGCAAACAAACACTACACAAAAGCTGCAGCTCTGTTCAAAATGAATATAGACAATTACCCGAACAGCAGCAATGCACTCGACGCTTATGCCGATTTGCTTGTGGCACAAAAGGATACCATAAATGCCATTGCGAATTACAAAAAAGCACTTGCCATAGAAGGCAATCCAGACACGAAACGGAAGCTTAATGCACTTGAGGGCAAAGCCAGTTTCGCTTTAACAGAACAGGAATTACAGAAATATACGGGCAATTTCGATATAGAAGGATTTTCGGTTACCGTCACGCTCCTTGTAAAAAATGGCGGACTTTGGTCCAGTGTTCCCGGCCAGAATGAGAGCGAATTGATCCCTTTGTCTCCCGATACTTTTACAGTAAGAAATGCTAGTGGTTACACGATCTATTTTCAAATGGAAGCAGGCAAGGCAAGAGGCTTTACATCCGTTCAACCCAATGGAACTTTTAAAGCTCACGTTAAGATATAGTGCAACGCTATTGGTTATAGGGGCGATGTCTTTCGAAGCTAGCCGCCAAAGGAAACGGCTCGGCGATATGGCTGTATTTGAAAATCGTCAGCCCGTAACTGCTGCTAAATCAATAAATAAAAAAAAGTTCATTGTTTAATCTATTGCTCGGCGCTATTCGTCTGCTGGAACTCTAGATGAACAGCAAACAAAAAGTTGAGAATATTCCTGCCTACCGGGAGGCGGGTTCGTCGCCCATCCATTGCTCCAAACCGCGTGCTAGCGCCGCGCCCGACTGATCGTTGCTCGGGCGGGGTTCGTGCTTTTTGTCATGAAGTTATTGCATGCATATCTCCCACTTTTTTGTATTTAATACCTTAACCAGTATCTTTTAAAAAATCGATGGTGTCCCGCAAGCGCGGGATGGTTGGGTATTACTCCCCTTTGACAAAACATGTGTTTTTCATGTTTGATTTCTACTTAAGCTCCCATAGTACCCGTTTTGACTTTTCCAGCTCGCTTGTAATTGGCAGCGATCACTCCGCTTGGTGTCACCGTACTCTCTACAAAGGTGAATGCTGCAGGGATGGTGCCATTTTCAAACAACTTATTTCCGGTGCCGAGCGTCAACGGATGAATTAGAAGCCAGAGTTCATCCACTAAATCATGTTTAAGCAGTGTCTGGACCAGGTTACCACTGCCGTGAACCTGGATGTCAGAGCCTTCTGAATTCTTGAGCTTTTTGATATCATCTACGCTTTTAAGAAAAACTGAATTCTTCCAATCTGCTTTGTCCATAGTATTGCTCATCACATATTTTGTGACATCATTGACGCCAGGCCAGATGTCTTCATGTTCAGGAAAGAAGGAAGCAAAAATCTCAAAGGTTTTTCTGCCCAAAAGGAGGTCCTTCGCAGGATGCTTTTGTTTTTCCGCGATCTTATCCAGCGCATCATCGTAATATGGAGCACTCCACCCGCCATGTTTGAAACCCTCCTCGGGTCCACCAGCTGCTTGCATGACTCCATCCAATGTAATGAATGATCCGACAATTATTTTTCTCATCTTTTTGAGTTTAAATTTTTATGCTTACTCTTCCCGATAGCTATCGGAACGGTTTTCAGCATCCCCGCTGTTTTTGTTGTTAATCTAATACCTCACACTTAAATCCATGCTCCTTTACAAGTATCATTATCCTTGATGCCTCCATATTGTCTCCTTCAACTCTAAGCACCTTATCACAATCTGAAAGGTCAAAATTGATTTTAAACGATGGGCATGCTTCAGACAAAATGCAAAGCAGCATTTTACTTTGTGCCTTTTTCTGAACATTTGTTTTAAAAACTTCAACCATGTCTTATCCAATTACTATTTATGCTAGAGTGCCGGCTAGCACCGAAATTGTCAGCAATGGCGTTCGGTGTCATCGCCTGCAATGCAATGAAGACAATAATTGCCCTCCTTGTCGGGTCGGCTATTCACTGAAAAATGTACAGACTCATATTGTCTGAATTTTTATTTGGGAAACTATTCGGTTGCAAATATAGGTGCAACTATTCGGTTTCGCAACTTTTTTTTGTAACTATTTTTTTTAAAGAGAAAATGTGGGGAAATTTGAACTCGCAGGGTGCCCCCTTTACAATTACCGCCAAGGTGGCGCATTGCCCAAGGCCCGGTATTCCCTGATCCGGAAAGCCTGGCATATGTCGCTGATATTTATTCAAAAGCCGCAGTTATCTTCTGTCGCTGGGATTTGCAAGGAACCTGGAACTGAAGTTGCTTAGAATTACAAAAATTGAAATACCAGATTCGGAAACCGGGCTTTTGACAATGCGCTGTTCTACGTGTCCTTTCTTTGCTTATAGGAGATACTTCTATTTAAGCTAAATGTCGCCTCTTTATTCTTTCTATGCCTAAAACAGCTGCAATTCCTGCAGTATATGCAATCAAATCCATCCATTCAAATTGGCTTCCAAGAATCGTTGTGGCTAGTCTTGAATTTTGAAGTCCGAGACGGTCAACTAAGTGAAAGTATTGCAAGATTTCGATTATGTAAGAAAGTATTAAAACTGAAACCCCAGTAACCAATGGGGAAGCATTCCAAAAGGATTTTACAGTGCAATAAAGAAGAATAACCACCAAAAAGTCACCAACATATGGACGAACAATTTTATCATCAGCATACACTGCGATTAGAACCTCAATTAATAATAGCAGAATTGCCAAAATAAAATATCGCTTTTGAAATCTGAACATGTTCGTCATAAGGTTACGTACAACATCCAGGGCTTTATGCATTTGGGATATTTACTTCCGTCTGCCCAACAGCGATGTTAAATTTATAATTAAAGTTCATTGTCTACACAATCGTTCAAAGATGTTGATCAAGCCCAAACTGGAGACTGGCTTTGCTTTTAGCCGATAATTGTGGGTCAAGCCCCAATAGCATAAAACCACATGTTAGCTATGGTGCTACTCTTGGAGCGAAGACTCAGCCCCATATCGTATTGCATCTTTAAGTATATCAATATTTATGTCTTTTAGAGTTTTGAACCTGATGCAATATCCGGTCACATTCGCCTTGCCCAGTTTCTTCCCATACGTTTCGGCTAAGTATGTCTTATCCTTTATACCAAGGACATAGACAGAGATTCCGGTTTTGTTTGCACAGAGACCAATTTGATAAAACTCTCTGGTTTTTCCATCAGCATATTTTATGGTGTGAAGTCCATATCCTATGTTAGGATTAGAAACAGTTTTATTTTCACTGTTTTTACCATCTAAGAACCATAATTTACATGCTGGCATTAATTCCAGAATGATACGGTGCAACTCTTGCATGTCGCTGCGTTTTGGTTGAGGTTGGCTGGTAATATACTCTTTGATTTGTCCTTGTACGTTCATACAATATATTTAATTACGAGTAGCTTAATTTGCCAAGTCGATTTGATATCGCAAGTTTGTAAATCCTTTCAAGTTGGTCTTTTTGTATTGAACTAACTTGTGAATAAACTCTTTCCTGCTTTCGCTTACAAACTCAAAGGTCAACATGGAGAAGTCAAAAATGTTCGTACAATTCACAAAAGTTTCAAGTTTGCAGGGAGCCCAGGCATTGCTGCCAACGTTTGCCGGATTGACACTGTGCCGTAAAACTTGAAGGTACCAGCGCTGCCGTAATTTTTTCTTTAACAACGGCGGTGCGAACAGGAATTTCCCAGCATAGCGCCAATGTAATGTTAGCGGCAGTTAAGTCTTATTTGGTTTTCTTAAAATTAACAAGCAATCTGTGGATAATGGTTAAAATGAAGTTCATAAATCCTTTCGCAAAGGGCCATCTGCGTTAAAGCTTGCTATTGGATCTGCGTGGCGGTGAATCACTTTCCATTCTCCTTCTTCTTTTCGAAAAGTTGTCGTAACCCGAAGATCGAACGATGATATCTCATTTCTTCCCCCCACTTTTGCCTTCCATTTTTCAATCTCGAATATTGTCACAAGTTCAGAACTCACATACTTTGCAATTGTTTCAAAATCTTTTACGACGCCCTCCCTGAACTTTGACGATGCAAAATCAAGTGCATTAGAAACCTGAGTCCATCCAATTACAGTAAGGCCAAATGGATTTGCGAGAAATACGTCGTCTAGATGTGAGTATAGGGTTTTAATTGGCTCTGAGTTTCCGCGTGAAAACTGGTCAGCCGCTTCGTGATATTGATTAATTAGCCGTTCAATGTCCATTGTAAAGCTCCAAAATAGAAATAGACAAAAAATATTTTTCCTAATTTACACCTTTCTGGGTTAATTGCCGCTAACGTTTAGCGGCTTGGCGCAGCGGGGGATTTAGAAGCACTAACTTTCAGCCTTGCACAAAGGTGAATAAAAAGGACTAACGTTCAATTAAGCACGTCAGCCCCCATTACGCCAAACCGATGTTAGCAGTAGTGCTTCTGTCAACACAATAGAAGATCTACTTCCTATTTGAGTCCCCGAGTAATTAATGAAGCTTTTTGATTTACTTCAAAGTCAACCGAAGAAACATTCTTTACGAACGGTCGGCTTACAACTGCTTTTACTAGATCAGAATGCATAAAGTCTTCCATTGCGGTTTTGTTTTCCCATAAATAGAAGCCACCAAAAGTATTTTTTCCTTCGTCTGCCAACCAAACTTTTGAAATAAGACCTTTTACTTTCGCTAAAATTGGTGCATCTGGTTCTACCATTTGCTTAAGATATTCCGCTTGCGAAATATCGCTTAATTGATAAGTAATTACTTGTGCGTGCATTGTTTTATTTTTTTAGTCAATAATGATGCAAAAGTACAAGTGCTCCACTACCTAAAAGTGCACAAAGCATAGATTTTGATACACATTTCTTTTTGTGAATTCTCTCGGACTGAAACCAGTTGACTTTTTAAAAACCTTACTAAGGTATGCTTCATTTTCAAAACCCAAAAATGGTCCTCGTTTGTGCAGGTTCGGGACTTAAAATTTCTGCAACTTAACGAGTATCTATGTAAATGAAAAATGGTCTTAGATTAGAAGTGGTCGAGTGCCACAATATTTTGTACTAAATATTCTAAATCTAAGACCATGATAAAGGTAAATCACTGTATTTCGAAACGTTTGAATGACACAAACGAGGACCATTTTCGGCCTTATTAAAGTTAAATAAAATTACAAGAGTTAAAAAGATAGGTTGTGTCGCCGGCATTATGGCAATGCCTTCTTATCGGCTGTTGTTTTGCCGAATTAGTATAGGTTATCTTTTGTTTTATTGAGACATATCGATTACGCGAGCTTCTTTGAATACAAGTGCGATATATACACAAATAATCGGAAAGAGAATTCCATATCCAAATAGCCCCACGATTCTCCAGTTCAAATTCCCGACAATGGGGCCAATCAAACCGATAATGCATAACAGACCAGTTATAAATAGTCCTCTTCTCACAATTGTTTCTTTGCCGTTACCCCTAAAAGCAAATGCAGCAAAAAGAACAGATAGTCCGAAAAACATATGCCATGCAATAAGTTCAATTGAATACAACATTGATGGCCACTCCCAGCCTATAAACCGTGCGTAATCTTTTCTCTGTTCAACGCTAATTTGCTTAAATAAGGTCAGATTAACAAAGTGCACGGCAACAGTAAATCCTGTCAGTAACAGTATCCATCCCTGGGCGGTTAGACTATAAACTTTGGCGCTTTTTGGCGCACAATTATGAATAGCTGCCATGAGAAGTATCAAAAAAGGTGTGCCTGCAATAGTTAGGGCTTCGGCGATTGTTAAATATGGGCCCAGCAGATCTCCATTGGCTGCAATGCCTGCTACTATTACTATGTCATAAATCATGAACAGAAAAAAACTTACCCATGCTGACCACTTGCCGACCCGCAGGGTCTGACGTGACCCTGCAATGCCACCCATTTCATTAGATAGACTATTGTTCATGGCTTATTCTTGACTTGCTGGATTTTTATTTATTCGGTTATGAACCATAGCTGATAACGAGCAGGGCTTTGTGCAGGTTGGGAAATAGAATTCCGCCTGAACGGAACTGCTATTGATTAAAAATATGATATTGAACTTAAAATGAAGCGCTCAAAGTTGAACGTTTAGCCCGAACCAATGTTGATAGCGATAAAATGCTGAAACTAAGATTGTTCAGCACTGCTTTTGCAAATAACCTTGTTGTGCGTTCTTGCGATTAGATCTGAATTATGTATTCGAATGAAGTGCCATATTATTTCCTTCGATGTCGGTGAAGAAAGCCATAAATCCATTTTGTCCAATGGAGGTTTTTGGCATTGTAATTTTTCCTCCTGCCTTTTCAATTCGGTCTAATACTTTTTGTAAATCCGGATTTGCATTCAAATAGATTATAGAACCAGTAAGACTCGGGGTGTGCATTGGACTTTGCGCTAAGCCACCAGCAACTTTTGCTTTCATTGGATCAAAGGGAAACATAGCATACTTCATATCCGACATTTCCATTTCTTGCATTTTAATTTCAAAAATACTCTCATAAAAGGTTTTCGCTCTTGAAATATCTTTGGCAGGAATTTCGAACCAATTAATCGCATTTGTTTCAGAACTCATTTTCTCGTTCATAAAACATGTTTTTTATTATTAGATAATATTTGGTGCAATGTATGAATTTTTCCACAGTCAGTTTAAGCGATTCGTTCAAAATTAAGGTTCGCACAAGCATGACGCACTACGTTAAAGCATCGGCGATGTGGCGGTATTCTGTGGTCCATCTCCCAGGTGCTGCTGCTAAATAAAGATACGAAAGCTCATTGTTAATTCTGTCGCTCGGCGTTATTCGTCGGCTGGAACTGAAGCTGATTAGCGAACAAAAGTTGAGAATATATTCGTCCCCTCGCCATATTGCCAAACCGCCAGTTATAGGCTGTGGTTATTTGTCGTCTGCCGTCTGCCTGAAGCTTATTATTCCAATTCAAAAGTAACGGTTACGTTTCCTGAACCCAATGCGGTTGTCAAATCTGTTACATCATCTAATGAACCTAATTTTGTGTAACTGTAAGGGGTCGGAAAGGTTTTATAAAACAGCACAAAAGTTTTTGAGCCGTATAACATCAGGTCGCCATTTTTTATCGTTTGAGGATTGTAAGAATTTGTGGGAAGACTGTTTGGCAAATCAAAATATTTTTCGTTGCCGTTCAGTTCGGTCATTTTCATAGTCAATGGCAACATTTCTTTGAACTCCTCCACTGATTTGTTATCTAAAAGTGTAGCCGTGAAGGTTTTCGAATTCACTTTTATTTTGATTTTACTGTTTGCCATTGGAATATTACTATTAGTATTATTCTCTTCGATACTGAAAAAACCTTTACCGCTAATGTACATATACATAAAAGTCAGCACTATTAGAAGTGAATATTTCATCGTTTTTTTTCAAATCGTTTTAATAATCTTCGCTGGAATACCGCCAACAATCGTATTGTCGGGAACATCTTTAGAGACCACTGCTCCCGCAGCTACTACTGCATTTTCACCTATCGTCACGCCTTGCAAAATGGTAGCGTTTGCACCTATCCACGCATTTTTCTTGATGTGAATATGTCCCACCATTAACGAATGCCTGCTTTCCGGCGAAACAGGATGCCCCTCCGAAAGCAAACTAACTTTCGGAGCAATCAGTACACCGTCCTCAATGGTAATTCCTCCCAAGTCCAAAAATGTGCAATCGAAATTAATGAATACGTTTTTGCCAATTTTGATATGCTTTCCGTAGTTGATGTATAATGGTGTAAATATAGTTGTGCTTTCATCAATTTCACTACCCGTAATTTGGCTTAATAAATTTCTTACTTCGGTCGGGTCGCCTGTACTATTCATGCGAACAAGTAATTTTTTTGTAGCGAACGAAGCTTCTATCATTTTGTATGCTTCGGGGTCGTTTGGCTGAATGGTTTCTCCGCTTCGTAACCGCTCAAAAATGTCAATCGTTTTTATTTCTGTTTGCATTGTCTTTCTTTTTTTCCGTAGAGATTTGAGCTGTCGCCTTACCATAGCCTATAACGACCGAGTATTTGCGAAGGCTTGGAATTATTGTTTGTCAAGCCCGGAACTAATGCCGAATAACTAATTAAAAGTACAAGTTAACTGAATCTGCCAAGCAGGATTCCGTCCAGCCAGGACGCAGTACAGTAGCAATTTGCAGCCGATTTATCTGTAATCGCCACTACTTGATCAAACAAACAATTAACTGTAGATAACAGTTGATCCTACACTGATGGTGAAATTGGCAAATGAATCACAAACGCTGTAAATTCTCGTTCCCTTGTATCAACACTTATTTCTCCTCCATGGGCTTTGACTATATCATAGCTTAAAGACAAACCCAAGCCTGTCCCCTGTCCCGTTGGCTTTGTCGTAAAGAATGGCTGGAAGATTTTGTCGAGTGCTTTATTGGGAATTCCGTTGCCATTGTCTCTTACTCTAATTTCAATCTTATCTCCATTCTTTTTTGTACTCACTGAAACCGCTGGTTCATAGCCTTCCGGTTGTTGTCTTTTTTTTTCTGAAACGGCATAGAAAGCATTGTTGTAAAGGTTTAAAAGTACTCTTCCGATTTCCTGTGAGTGGATATTTATTTTACCAATGGTCTGATCAAAATGGGTCTGTAAAGTGGCAATGAATGATCTATCCTTGGCCCGAAGACCTTGGTAAGACAAGCGCATGTATTCATCGGCTAAAGCATTGATGTCAGTGGGTTCTTTTTGACCTGAGGTTGCCTGGGAATGCTGGAGCATGCCTTTGACAATGGCATCGGCACGCTTGCCATGACTGGTGATTTTTGCCTCATTCTCCCTCAGGTTGGTTAACAAGGCTTTGACCTCATTTTTATTCCCGGCTTCATTAGCTTGAGACGCCTCATCAATTAATTCTTTGTTCACTTCGGAAAAATTATTGACGAAGTTCAGCGGGTTTTGAATTTCATGGGCGATCCCCGCCGTGAGCTCACCAAGAGACGCCATTTTTTCAGACTGGATAAGTTGAGCTTGGGTGGATTTGAGTTCTTGGTATGCTTTTTCAACCCTCGCTTTTTGCGTATCTGTTTCCTGTTTTTGACGTCTTATTAGTGCATAAGCTTTCTGTTTTACCCTGTTATTTCGGTACAGGATCAATAAAAGGGTTAAAAATACTGCAGCTATAGAAATGAGAGAATATAATCTGACCGTGTTACGATACTTTTCTGCTGTTGCAAGGGCTTCTCTATGCTTTTGCTCTGCGTCAAAAAGTGACAATTGATATTGATGGATAATCGAAGGACTGAAGATAGATTCCTTCGAAGCCAGCATGACTTTCATATATTTGAGTGAGCTGTCAGATTTGTGCTGTGATTCGTACAGGTTTGCCATGAGTTGACTAGCTTGGGATAGATAATCGCCAAAGTTATATTGCCTGCTGAGGTCAAGGGCAAGTTGTGCAAAATAAAGAGAAGAATCAAGGTTCCCTTGTTTTTTGAAAAGTTCAGCTATATTTCTGTATACCCTTGACCGGATATAAACATTACCATAGGTTACGCTCTGCTGCAGGGATAATTCATAATAATACCTGGCTAATGAGAATTTTTTGCATTCCTGATAGGTATCACCAAGAATGGCTGTGGCCAAGCATACAGTAGATTTTTGGGAAACACTCTGCTTCGCCAATTCAAAAGATTTGAGGGCATAAATCAAAGCTGAATCAGGTTGACTTTTTAAGATTGCAGCTCTTTTGAATGAAAATGCTGGCCACCATTCTCCGTCCATTTTACCTGATTTCTTCTGAAATGCTAAAGCCAATGCAAATTCTTCCGAGCTTCTTTTTGGGTCCTCCATTAGTAGACTTACCTTGGAGATATTGAGGTGAGCCAAAGCCATTACATAAAGTCTGTCAGTTTTCAATGATTCAGCGATCTGGAGATTATCCAATGCAATTTCCATGGCCTTTGAATAATTTGCTCGAAAAATCTCTTTAAAAAGGACAGATTCCGTAGCTAAATATCTGCCATAGTCGTAATGGATTTTTTGAGAAAGTTCGATGGCCTTGTTTGCATAATATGTATTGCTGTCCGTTTGGATGTACTGATGGTACTCTGCCAAACCACAAAGGAGAAGCACTTTGTTCGTGTCTTCTTTTGCATAGAGTAACCCGCCCTGCAGGCTATCAAAATAGGACTGGGCATCGGCCGAAATAATCGAAGCAAGGAATATTAGGCAGACAAGTAGCGACCTTTTCATTCATGCAGAATTTACTGTTCCTATTTTAGTGGCAATCGAATATTGGATTTCCTGCCACTTCTTCTTTGCTTTCGACCGTTATATCACAGCCGTGGCCTATGCGAAAATTCATATTAATTAGGTAGGCTGATTGAAAGGTAAGGACGCAGATTTGAAGATACTGAAATTAGCAATAGAGGCTAAAACCAGTTTTTTGGCTGTAAGACCAAGTAATAGTTAAGATTTACTATTTGCCCGATCAAGTAGTGATTATTACAATTTATCTTCCGTCCGCCAAGCTTTTGCAAATACTTTTGTTATGTGCTGGCCTTACGTCGGAAAATCTTCAAAACGTCTGTTTGTCGTGTTTTACCCAGACTAAATCATCTGTGTTATAATCAACTTTTTGAGCTAATTCTATATATTTCTGTTTTATGTCTTCTGGTATGGTAGTTTCTCTTGACAGTATCCATAAGTATTTTAAATTCTTCCCAGCTATCAAGGCGTACTTATATTCTTTGTCTATTGCGATAACGTTATAGCCTGAATAAAACGGACCAAAAAATGACACTTTTAGCATTGCAATATTTTCATCTTTTACAAATTTGGCCTTCCCTGTTGCACTTTTCCACTTTTGTGTTTTTATGTTATATCCTTTGTTAAAAACCTTTATTGTGCCATTTGAATTAATTGAATAGTCCGCAGTGGTATTGTTTAAGTTCTTTTCAAATTTGAAATCCAATCTCGCAATCTCATACCATTTTCCTAAATATCTATTTTTGTCAAATTGATGAACTGCAGTTATTCCCTTTGGTATTGTTGAGCACGAGAATAGCATAGACGATATTATGATTAAAAGGGTATTTGAAATAGTTGACTTCATGCGTTGTTTAATTGGCTTGCACATAACGGCGCTGCACTGGCGCTGTGGCGAATTTAACCAAAGTTGTCCGCGCGTGGCCGTCACTTTTTATTCTATAAGGCCAAATTACTGCAGTTGAGCAGAATTACAAATGCCGATGGGTGATATTCTTCAGCCCCAATAGCATAAAACCTTTTGATAGCGGTAGTTTTTATTTTAACGCCTTACCATTTTCTAGCAAAACCCACAATGGAGTTTTCGTGCTTTTAAGTTACTGTATTATTATTTTTGCATGTGTTTGCTCTCATACATCA
>CAWHHG010000007.1:0-1162639 GCA_963829115.1 uncultured Chitinophagaceae bacterium
TTCCCATCATCGACCATCGACCATCGATCATCGATCATCCTCTTTTCGTACTTTCACAAAAAAAATAGATGGAATTGAAAGAATTGATATCGGCAGCATGGCAGGACAGGAATCTACTGAGCTCACAGGAATATAGTGATGCGGTGAGGGCGGTGATTGAAGAAGTAGACAAAGGCAGAATTCGCGTGGCCAGTCCAAGTGGATCAGAATGGAAGGTAAATGAATGGGTGAAGCAGGCGATCCTGATGTATTTCGGAATTCAGTCTATGAAAACCTGGGAACTGGCGCCTTTTGAGTTTTATGATAAGATGGAATTGAAGAAGAATTATGCCGAGCTTGGCGTCCGTGCAGTTCCGCATGCAGTTGCCCGTTATGGTGCATATCTGGCGAGAAATGTGGTGCTGATGCCGAGTTATGTAAATATCGGTGCATATGTGGATGAAGGAACGATGGTGGACACATGGGCTACGGTAGGAAGTTGTGCGCAGATCGGAAAGGGAGTCCACCTCAGCGGAGGTGTGGGAATTGGTGGTGTACTTGAGCCCCTGCAGGCCTCGCCTGTGATTGTGGAAGATGGCTGCTTTATTGGTTCACGCTGCATAGTAGTAGAGGGAGTAAGAGTCGAAAAGGAAGCTGTGCTTGGAGCCAATGTCGTACTCACCCAAAGCACCAAGATCATTGATGTCAGTGGATCGTCTCCTGTTGAATATAGAGGAAGGGTGCCGGCAAGAAGCGTAGTTATTCCGGGATCCTATCCAAAAAAATTCCCTGCCGGAGAATACCAGGTCGGTTGTGCGCTAATAATAGGACAGCGTAAACCTAGTACCGATTTGAAGACAAGTTTGAATGATGCATTGAGGGATTTTAATGTGAGCGTGTGAAGCGATGATCGATGGTCGATGGTCGATGGTCGTTTTGGGATGACAGATGACGGATGACAGATGACCGTGAACTGCCTCGTATTATGCGTTTCGCGTTCTGCGTTTCGCGTTTTGCGTTCAGCGTCAAGCTTTCTGCGTTCAGCGTTTTGCGTTTTGTCGTTTTGCGTTTTTCATTTTACATTTGCAGCCTTGCCCAGGTGGCGAAATTGGTAGACGCACTGTGTTCAGGTCGCAGCGTTCGCAAGGATGTGCTGGTTCGAATCCAGTCCTGGGCACAAAGCCCTTCATCGCAAAAGCGATGAAGGGCTTTTTCATTCAGGAGCGTGTCGTACTTGCTCGTCAAGACCTGCCTCCCCCGAAATTAACCAGCTGTCCGATTTAGAAATAGTACAATTCCAGATCGTAGTGGATAGTGCGTGATGAACTTCCGGAAATTTTGCTAACTTCCATCTGCTTTCCTAAAAATCCCACAAATGCTATTAATCCCAGTTCAGACAACCTAACTTTCCTAAAAATCCCACCAATCCCATAAATCCCAGTTCAGACAATCCTCATACAGACACATGCACGCTCATTTTAACAACAAAGTAATCTGGATCACTGGCGCCTCATCTGGAATTGGTGAGGCCCTGGCTTATGCTTTTTCAAAGCAGGGAGCAAAGTTGATATTATCAAGCAGGCGACGCGATGAACTTGAAAGAGTTAAACAAGCCTGTAGTGCACGAGAGAATGTACAAATACTTCCCCTGGATCTTTCCGATATCCCTTCTTTGGAAGGCAAAGTAGCAGAAGCCATCGCATGTTTCGGTCACGTAGACATAATGATACACAATGGCGGTATTTCCAATCGGGGCCTGATCAGAGAAACAAGCCTGGATGTGCATCGCAGAGTAATGGAACTCGACTATTTCAGCTATGTGGCGCTTACCAAAGCATTGCTTCCTCATTTTACAGAACGAAAATCAGGGCATTTTGTGGTGACGAGCAGCGTCATGGGAAAAATAGGTACGCCTATGCGCTCAGCCTATGCGGCCGCAAAACATGCATTACACGGTTTTTTTGACTGCCTGAGAGCGGAAACATCAGCAGACAATATAAAAGTAACCATACTCACGCCCGGGTATATCCGCACAAATATTTCCTTACACGCGCTAACCAAGGATGGCACGGAGCTCGGTCTCCAATCTAAGAGTATAAGCAATGGGCTTGCACCTGAGCGGGCGGCTGTCCAAATTCTGAATGCCATTGCAAAGGGTGCTTATGAATCCTATATCGGAAAATTCGGAGCGGAGCGGATCGTACTCTGGCTCAACCGCTTTGCCCCGGGTATACTTATCAAAAGAGCTGCAAAACTAACGCCGCACTGAGATTTGGAGATTTGGATTTTTGGATTTAGGGATGATGGGATTTACAGGAAAGTAGGGCGAGGGAGTTTTTGAGGTCCCCCGCATAATTTATTATTTTCCAGTTTGCTATCCTATTATCCCAAAATCCAAAAATCCAAATCATTGATTGGGGTATTATAGTATTTTTAGTATTCTTTCGCCCTTTCGTTATATCAACGCTCATGCGATAGATGATCATCCATGAGCTGAAACAGGCAAATTAATATGGAAAGCACCCTTACAGAAGATGTTATCAGTCGCATTAAAGCAGCTAATCCAAGAAATCAGGAGCTATTGACCAAATTGGTAAGACACCTTCACTCTTTTATCAGAGATGTTGAACCGACAGAAGCCGAATGGTCTCAGGCCATTGATTTCCTAACACGCACCGGAAAAAAATGCGACGACAAGCGACAGGAATTTATATTGTTATCTGATGTGCTCGGCGTTTCTATGCTGGTAGATGCCATCAATCACCAATCAAGAAATGAAAGCACGGATACCACCGTGACAGGCCCATTCCATGCAGCAGCCAAAATGTATGAATCTGGCGATAATATTGCACTTGGACCGGAAGCAGCAAGAGGCGAGCAAACAGTTGTAGAAGGAAAGGTATTGGATTCGCAAGGCCTACCGATCTCCAATGCAACAGTTGATGTGTGGCAATCCGATGATATTGGATACTACGATGTGCAGGACCCCAACCAACCTGAAATGAATTTACGAGGAGTGTTCAAAACAAATGATGCCGGTGAGTTCTGGTTTCGAACCATTAAGCCTGCCGCTTATCCCGTTCCAACTGATGGACCTGTAGGAGAATTATTGCGAGCCTCCGGCAGGCATGCCATGCGTCCCGCGCATATACATTTTTGGATCAGGGCGGTAGGGTATAAAGATTTAATAACCCATCTTTTTGTTGCAGGAGATAAATATTTAGATTCAGATGCGGTATTCGGTGTGAAGGAATCGCTCATCCTGGATTTTGAAAAAAATACAAATGCTTTGGATGCTTCTAAATGGAAAGCATCTACCCCCTTCTATCATGTGGCGTTTGATTTCAAACTCGAAAGAAAGGGATAACGCATTTGAGCAGACCAAAGCCCAAGGAAAGGTCACGATGACCCCTATGCGTAAAGCACTTTTTGCATCGGCCCGGGCGGGTTTTAGAATGATTAACGAACAAGGATAATGCCAATTATTAAAGCATGGACATCCAACAATTCGAATACACAGGTTACCCCGGGAAAGTATTTTTTGGGGAGAATGCTTTTACTCAGGTGAGCAAATTGCTTTCTGCTTACAGGAAAGCATTTGTTATTGCCGGAAACCGGCATGAACCATATGTGAATGATTTAAGGAAAATTTTGGGAGCTGAATGCATTTTTCATTTCAACAGGGTCGTGCAGCATGTTCCTGTTGAATTGATTGAAAAAGCATATCAAAAACAGGATAGCGGAAAATACGGATGCCCTGGTGGCGATTGGCGGAGGATCTGCCATTGGATTGGCAAAAGCACTTGCCTTAAAAAGCAAACACACCATTATTGCGGTACCAACCACCTATGCAGGATCTGAAATGACGAATATCTGGGGAATAACTACGGGGGAAGGAAAAACAACTGGTCGTGATATGATTGTTCTGCCTAAATATGTCATCTATGATCCCGCGTTTACTTCTACCATGCCCGCATCATTGGCAGCCACGAGTTCTATGAATGCCATGGCACACTTAATGGAGGCGATATATGCACACGATTCAAACCCGATTACTTATATCACTGCATTGGATGGGATAAAGAAACTAAAAACAGGCATGAATCTATTAGCTATTGCGGGCTCACTTACAAAAGAGGCCAACCAATTCTTACAATATGGTTCTTTCATTGCCGGTAAAGTGCTTTGCGAAGTGTCGATGTCATTGCACCATAAGATGGCCCATGTACTGGGAGGAACATTCGCATTAGACCATTCTTCAAGTCACACTGTCTTGCAACCTTATGTGCTGGAATATCAGTGGGATGCTTTGTCGAAAGAAGTAAAGGATGATTTTTCCTCCGCATTGGATCACCCATACCCGCCGGCTGCTTTGCTGGAACTTGCCAGAAGGATGGGCGCACCCACCAACCTCGCTGCCATTGGATTTAAAGAAGGAGATATTGAAAAAGCTGTAGATACCGTTTTGGCCAAGCCCTATGCAAACCCAAAAGAATTGACAAAGCCGGAATTGATGGATATGCTTGGCAAAGCTTATCGGGGGCAACTTTCAAAATAACTAATCTAATAATTTAAATAGAACTATATGCAAACACAATATTTCCCGGCATCGGAGCGAGGCAAGAAAAATATCGGCTGGTTAAAAAGTAATTTCTTCTTCAGCTTCAGCGATTACTATCATCCAATGAAATCCGCATTTGGAACGCTGTTCGCTTTTAATGATGACTATATGGAAATAGGAAAGGGATTTGGGATCCATCCGCATATTAATATGGAAATCATTTCGGTTCTGATCCAGGGCAAAATGAATCATATCGATTCGATGGGCTATAGTACAACAGTAGAAGAAGGAGGCGTGCAGATCATGAGTGCCGGTAGCGGTTTGCGGCATGAAGAATATAATATCGGGGAAAATGAAGTGAATTTTCTCCAGATATGGATATTGCCCAAATTGCAGAATATCATACCCAGGTATCAGCTCAGGCATTTTCCTAAAGAAAGCAGGAAAAATAGATTAACCACCATTATTTCGGGTGAAGAGGGACAGGCACATTGCTGGATCAATCAAAACGCAAAACTTTCACTTGGTTATTACGAGATGGAACAGCAAATCGATTATCATTTTCATCCGGTCAATAAATGCCTTTTTGTTTTTGTTATTGAAGGTTCGCTTGTAGTGGAAGGAGTCAGCCTGAATATCAAAGATGGACTTGGCATTTGGGAAACGGACCGTATTTCTATTCAATGTTCGAAGAATGCTGAATTTCTGATTATTGAAACACCAATCAATCAGAAATAAGGAGTATGCATAGTCGATTTCGATCTCCTGGCGCAAGCGTCCGCTTGTGCCTGATCCTAAGATTTCCCAACCCTGGCGCAAGCGTCCGCTTGTGCCATATTTCCTAACCAAAAAAATGCAATGACCGGATGAACGAAGGATCTTTGATTAATCCCAGGCTAAATTTTAATCTTGTGCGGGCACGAATGGAAATAGAATCCATTCAACTCATGAAGCCTTTCCAGCCACAATGATTCTTTTGTTTCTGGCGGCCGCTGACAAGGCCTTAAAGTCTTTTTCATTTTGATCGGCATAAGCAAAAGCAAAACGGGTAATGGCCTTATCCAGTTCATCGCTTTTACCAACATAACCTGCAATCATTGCAGGGTCACCTGACTTGGCATGGGCCAATGCAAGCGTCCATGCACAAGCCCTGGCATATAATGGCATGTTCTCGAGGGGTTCATTTTTATTATCAATCTGGAATTCTTTGCCACCCTTCATATCGCGCAGTTGGCGGACATAAAAATCAATTCCATCCTGTTCGCCCCATCCGAGGAAAATATCGGGAGCCCCCTGAATCAACCGTTGACCTTCTACTACTCTTTGCCCCTGGTTGGCAAACTCAGATTTTTTTACAAAGGGCTCGAGTACGGAAGGCTGCGCTTCTTTTATTTGTAGAAACAGCGGATCGTTATCATGATTGCCCATCAGGAATACAACCCAGCATCTGGTGCCTACGCTTCCGACTCCGACGATTTTCCGAACTACGTCTACCACCCGGTAATTGTGAAGCAGTTTTTTCCGGTCATTTCCTAACGAACGGAAATAAGATTCCAGGAAAAGTTCCATGGCTTCGTTGATTGGCCTGCCGGCTTTCGTATGTGTCTGCCTTACAATGAAGGGTGCATCTTCCCGAAGCCTGTATTTCTCATCGATGATGTCTGTTAGTTTTTCCAGAACCTGCACATGCGTACGTGTGCGTGCCTTCTTTAGTAATTGCAAAGCAAGTTTTTGCTGGGTAGGAGTCATTATTTCAAACATGTCCTTCCCTTTTATGGTGGTATACCATAACTCGAGATTTCCCATGGTCGCAAATTGGGTCATTCGTTTCCGGTAAGATTTTATCCCAGACACAACGGATTCTTCACATAGCGCTTCATTTGCACCCAAAAACCTGCCGGATGCCACAATGCTAGCAGCAAAACGTTTCAAATCCCATTCCCATGGCCCCGGTATGGTTTCGTCAAAATCATTGATACCGAAAACCAGGTTACGTTCCGCCGATGCAAATGAGCCAAAATTCGCTACATGCATATCACCACATGCCTGCACTGTAATGCCTGTAGTTGACGGACCGGCGGCCAGGTCGGCAGCCATTATTGCCGCCCCTCCCCGCAGGAAGGCAAAAGGTGAAGTGAGCATTCTGGCATACCGGATAGGCACCAGTTCCTCCAGGCGTGTTTTAGCCTGCTCTTCCAGAATGGATACCGGATCTGCTCTTTCAGGAGATGGTTTATAGTCGCCCAAGCGGATCCTGGGGAATTGATCACGGAGTCTTTTCCCTGCAGATAATCGTTCATCAATACTTAAGTGTTTTGACTGAAAGTGCGTTAATAATGTAGAGCTCATTTTATTTGTTTTATAATCCAGGAAAAATTTAGAAAAGGGCTATCCGCTGTATCACCCAGAACACGGCCACGCTTGCTATAAAATATGGGAGTAAATTCTCTATCCATTTTGATCGAAATGGGCATGGAGAATTATTTCAGAGGAGAATACCATATGGGAGATGTATAAGCACGATCCGTTACGATCATGGGAACAAAGTCCGGCATTTTGATTCCGAATCGTTTCTGATCGTAGGCGGTCCATCGTGGGGAAGGGATTTGAATTACACGTACATAATAGAAAGCGCGTTCTGATGCATTAAAGGCCGGGTCCTTCCAGTAGGCTGTTAATGTCGCCGCTCCAATGGTATTGGTATAAGTTGCATTTGCGACATCTACAGTGCTTCCGACCAGAACCTTGCAGCGGCCATCTGGGCCAATGGTACGTCCGCCTGAAACAGCGACATCGAAAATGCGTTCCTGTGTCTTGCCGTCTTTGCCCAACCATCCCTTGATGATTTGTATCCGATCTAAATTCGGTCCATCCGGATCGCGGAGTGCATAGATCAGGAAAACAGGTCTTTTGCCTGCCGGTGCTTTCAGGAGATTACCGCCCATGGGAACACCATGCGCATAACCGTTCTCAGCGAAGTCGGGACGGTTGAGATCTGCCTTTGTAAAATCCCAACCCGCAAATACGCGGACTACCGGCCGGTCTCCCGTGGTAGCATACACTTCCCTGCGTTTAAGTGCATCCCAAATGGCCTCTCTTGTGTTTTCACGGGCCCACACACCGCCCAGTCCTGCCGCTTGTTCACCCCATACAGACATCAATGCCCCTTTTTGGGGATCATTTTCGACCATTGCGAGCGGGGTTTTCCAACGGTCAGGAGAAGGAAGTCCGTTGGCAAATTCACCAAAGAAATTATCCTCTCTCGTAGTCACCACACCTACATGCGCATCATTGCCGCCGATCAGACCAGCCTGGTAAGGATTTGCGCCCAACTTGGCATCCAGTGCCAGCCCCAGCTTCAGTGCGGAACGGACATAATTGCCCTGGAGTACACTATTTTCCGCTTTCACCATTTTGCTGAAGTTAATATCCCAGCGTTCAAAATTCGCGAACTCGTCATTCGGAGAAAGGTAGGGATGCGTTTCGCCGTCCCCCTTGATCTGTGTTGCTTCCAGGAGCGGTTCATGACTGGCGCGTGATTCAGCATAAGCACGGTCCATGGGCTTTCCATCAAAAGTTTCTGCTGAATACATCACGCCATTGCTCAGATTCCCATTGTGCGGGATGGCGAGTACCTGACCACCCGTTTTTTTCGCATATGCATCCATATATTTCCAGAGATCTGCCGGGTCCTGGCTGTCGAAAGTGGAAAAAGGAACAACCTGGTTTACACGATCTGCATTGTCTCTGAAAATCACAGTGCGATGAAGGTTATTGCCTCCTGGCGCACAGGTCCATTCGAATCCATGCAGCGTAGTGAAAACGCCCGGCTGGTTCCATTTTTCCGCAGCATCCATTGCATGGCTCCAGGCCGAGGCAGTGAGTTTGCTGGCATCGAAAACAGGCTTACCAGTCTGCATAGAGACAACAGCTTCGATGGCGGCCTTGACGCCCTGCTGCGGACTTTCCTTAGACATTTCGTACCATCGCTTTCCCTGTGGGTTGGCGAGTAATTCCGGACTGCCGGCTCGGATCTGATCAGAGATCCCCATATATTCGGCATGGTCGGTGATGGACACCCAGTCCAGGGGCCGATCCTGTTTGTATCGCTGGCCATTGTCCATCACAACTTCACCACCCCGGGCGACTTTGAAAAGATCATCCGGGCTGAGGGTTATCCCAAACATACCGGCGTCGAAGGAGTAACCTGTATGTACATGCGCAACGCCCCAGTAAACCCGGTTGGGGAAATTTTGATTTGAGTATGGGGAATAATCGGTTTTCTTTTGAGCAGCTGGCGTCCCAGTTGCTTGTCCAATGGCATTTTGAAAGACCATGGCCAATAAAAATGTAAATAAGATCTTCAATCGCTTCATGAAGCTTTGATTTGATTTCATTTGATATTGCCATTCATGGCTACTTGATTTATGGGATTTGTTGAATCATTTATTAATATATCGTTTCAGAAAAGACAACATGCTCTTGCTTCGAAACTCATTGTTTACGATAAAATTGATCAGTACTACTTTCCGGCAGCTTTTTTATATCCGCTATTAACAATAACAATTTTCAGATTTTTTGCCTGGGCATCCAGCGTGGTTGAACCCTGGTATTGTGTTCCGTCCGGGAGATCAGAGTAGGTTACATTAAATATTACTTTTTGCGCAGGATCATCGATATAGGTACTGACATCTACGGCCAGTAATTTTTGAATTGACTTATCAATAGAAATCGAAAGCATGTCGCCTTGCACATTATAATCAGGAAAGCTGAGTTTAAATTTCTTCCCGGGTTCCAAAACCTGGGTAACAACCTTGCCTGCACCATAAATCTGCTGGAGCTTGCTGGCATCTGGCGGCAAATAAGTTTTTATTTTGGCCACTGCGGATTGAATATAATCCGCCATTTCTTCTTTCTTGTTGGCGACAACTTTACCACGCACTCCTCCCGGCGACTTACCTGCAGTAGCGCCGCCTGCTTCTACCTTTGTAAGCTTTCCGTCAACACTGTAATAACATTGATTTTCCTTGACAGATTTCTGTTCACCTTTTATAAAAGTAGTTGTGGTCTCAATCCACTCGTAATTTTTGATGCTTGCTTTACTGTCGGAAAGATTCTTTTTAATCATGCCTACGAGTTCCTTCGCATCCGTCTGAGCAAATAATCCCGAAGTCCAGGTGAAGATTAAACCAGCTAAAAGAAGAAATTTACTTTTCATGTGTATTTGTTTTAGAATTGATTATAAAGCTGAAAGTAAAGCACAAACCCAACTCGGGCCCAAACCTTTCCACATCTTATAAGAGTCGATCGTTTCCCATGCCCCTACCATTGTTGACCCAAAGTAAAGGATTCCCGCGATGAATTTCAGAAAGGAAGTTTTAAAGTTCCGGGCATACCAGACTAAAAACCATGACGATTGTTAGCTTTCCTTATGAGGTTTATCATTTAGGATGTCATGTCTTCCCGATTCAATAACCTCAATATTCTAATTCCAGGTTTATTTCCTTTCTTCTAAAATTCACTGCCGCTTAAAATTATTTTTGGAAATTCCATAATCTATCGTAATATTGCGATTATATGGGTCTTACTAAAACAGAAATATTCACAGAAAAACAAAATAGGTTGGCGCAAATGTTAAAAGCATTGGCCCATCCTGCAAGAATTGCCATTATCCAGGAACTGATTAAGACAAACGCCTGTGTTTGTGGTGACCTGGTTGATGATTTGGGACTTGCTCAGGCAACCATTTCACAACACCTGAAAGAACTTAAGAATGCAGGATTGATAAAGGGAACTATTGAAGGCACAAGTGTATGTTATTGCATTGATGAAAAAACCTGGAAACAATATAGAAAAGAAATGGACCAATTCTTTGTAGTTTTTGAAAATAAAGGCAATTGTTGTTGATTTTTTTTGATCATATTAATCGTCATATCGCAATAAACCAATCAAATATCACGAACATGTCGGACTTAAAACACAGGATCTTATTTGTTTGTATCCACAATTCAGCCCGCAGCCAAATGGCCGAGGCTTTCCTCAAAAAATATGGAGGTCAAACTTTTGATGCTGAAAGCGCAGGACTGGAACCTGGGAAACTCAATCCCAATGTCGTTGCATCTATGAAGGAAATTGGAATTGATATCAGTGGCCATAGTACCCAAAGTGTTTTTGATTTGTTCAAGCAAGGCAGGATGTACGATGCTGTCATAACTGTATGTGATCAGGCGAGTGCCGAAGCATGTCCCATTTTCCCGGGGCGAGTTAAGCGAATTGCCTGGTCTTTTCCGGATCCTTCCTCCTTTCAGGGAACTAAAGAGGAGATTATAACCAAAACAGGCAAGGTCAGAGATGAAATAAAAGAAAAGATATTAGGTTTCATTAATGAAGCAAAAGAAGTTAGTTATTGGGTTTGAATTCATTTTTTCAAAATAATAAAAAACTAAATATGGAAACTCCTGCACAAGAATTAAAAGAATTGGTAAAGCAAAAATATGGCGAGATCGCAAATCAGGATAAAGGCTCCAATCAGTCTTCATGCTGCGGATCCGGGTGTTGCTCTACTGAAGTGTATAACATTATGACTGATGACTATTCGAAATTGGAAGGATACAATCCGGATGCTGACCTGGGATTGGGCTGCGGACTACCCACTCAATTTGCTAAAATAAAACAAAATGATGTTGTGATAGATTTGGGATCTGGCGCGGGCAATGATTGTTTTATTGCAAGAGCGGAAACCGGGGCTGGTGGAAAAGTGATAGGGATAGATTTTACACCTGCCATGATTGAAAAAGCAAGGGCCAATGCGGAGAAATTAGGTTTTCACAATGTGGAATTCCGCCAGGGAGATATCGAAAAAATACCCGTCACATCAAATATTGCCGACGTGATTGTCAGCAATTGCGTCCTTAACCTGGTTCCGGATAAGGATGCCGTATTTAAGGAAATATTCAGAACCCTGAAACCGGGAGGACATTTCAGTATATCAGATATTGTTTTAGTCGGCAATCTCCCAAAAAATCTTCGTGAAGCTGCAGAAATGTATGCGGGTTGTGTTTCCGGAGCTATCCAAAAACAGGCATATCTCGAATTAATCGAAATGAACGGTTTTAAGAATATGAAGATCCAAAAAGAGAAAGCCATCCTGGTACCAGATGATATCTTGAATTCTTATTTATCCAAAGAAGAAATAGAAGAATTCAGGCAATCTGGTACAGGGATTTTTAGCATCACCGTCTATGCGGAAAAACCTGCTGAGTCTTGTTGCGAACCCGGATGTTGCTCAAATTAGATATATGGTTAAAAGACTGATGGGCGAATTCCTGGGAACATTTGGACTTGTATTTTGTGGAACGGGAGCCATTATAATAAACCAGGAATCAGGAGGAGTCATAACGCATGTTGGAATTGCAATGAGTTTTGGATTAATTGTTTTGGCCATGATTCTTTCCCTTGGTCATATTTCAGGAGCGCATATCAATCCGGCAGTATCTATCGCTCTTGGTATTGCCGGGAGATTTAAGTTTAAAAACATAATACCATATATCCTTGCGCAATTGGGAGGAGCTTTTCTCGCCAGTGGCTTATTAAAGTATTTATTTCCTGCAAATGATTTTTTAGGTGCTACAATACCAAGGGGCTCTGACATCCAATCATTCGTTTTGGAGTTCTTACTTAGTTTTTTATTGATGTTGGTTATTTTGACAAGTACGCAAAAAAAGGATCATTCTCTATTGGTTCCTGCAATTGCCATTGGCGCTACAGTAGGTTTGGAAGCGCTGTTTGCCGGACCAATATGCGGTGCTTCTATGAATCCTGCCCGCTCGATCAGTCCCGCATTAGTGAGTGGACATCTGAGATCTTTATGGGTTTATTTATTGGGACCAATCATAGGAGCCATTGCGGCTGTTTGGATTTTTGCAATCCTGAAAGATAGACCTGAACAGAAATTGCCTAATGGAAGGCCTGATTAATATTTGGCCAGCTATATACAGGTTGGGACTAACTTGATTTATGAGCAGCAAGATTGATCATTCTGCTTTGATGGGCAAGCAACGGTTCCATAGCTGCAATAAACGCAACAATCTCCCTGTTTTGGCCTCAGTATCGTTTTGCAGGATTCACACTCATAAAAAAATTGACAGGCGTTCGTAGGCATCGTTTCTGCCTTTCGATGTCCGCATACGGGGCAGGTAACTACGGATTGAAGTACTATGGTCGGTTCCATTTTTATTTACCTGACATTTTAGAAGAAGCAAGTCCATATCCATTAGTCCTCACAAATCCCCACCCTGGGACGCGTTTATGAATAATAGTGCCTTCGAAGTGTAGCGATTTAACGAGGACCGGCAGATATTATCTTTACAAAATAACAATCTTGCTGGTCTTTTACGAAATATTTAGCGCTACTCATCCAACCAAAATAAAATGTCGGCAACTGATGGCCCTCGCCAGGTCTCAGCATGTCTGTTGACCCAAAATTGCTCAAGCGAGAGCCAGTGATGGGAATATAATAAACCATCATAAAAAAAGATAGCTTTAGTTTTGAGATTTAGACATCGAATTATGGAGAAGCCAAATTGTCGAATTATATACAGCCTGAGATGAAAGCAATCACCAAAACAATTTGGATTCTATCGTTCATTAGTTTATTTACAGACCTGGCCAGCGAGATGCTTTACCCGGTGATGCCCATCTACTTAAAAAGTATTGGATTTTCAATTGTTTTGATTGGTGTATTGGAAGGTCTTGCAGAAGCCGTAGCCGGGTTAAGCAAAGGTTATTTTGGTAAACTTTCTGACCATATTGGCAAGCGGGCTCCATTTGTACAATTAGGCTATTCACTGAGTGCAATATCCAAGCCTATGATGGCTGCTCTTATTTACCCGCTCTGGATATTTTTAGCTCGAACTGTTGACAGGTTAGGGAAAGGAATCCGCACCGGAGCACGTGATGCACTACTATCTGATGAATCAAAAGAAGCCACCAAAGGCAGGGTTTTTGGTTTTCACCGATCAATGGATACCCTGGGGGCCGTCGCTGGGCCAGCGATCGCACTAATCTATTTATACTTCTATCCAGGACGGTACAGACTCCTTTTCCTTGTTGCTTTTATACCGGGAATAATAGCCATCTTGCTATCATTCTCACTGAAAGACAAAAAAATAATTCCAAAAGATAATAGAGTCCCCATATCCTTTTTTTCCTTCCTGCACTACTGGAAAAAAAGCCCGGCAGCATATCGTAAGCTCGTACTAGGCTTGCTTGTTTTTGCATTATGTAACAGTTCAGATGTTTTTTTACTCTTAAAGGTCAAACAGGCTGGCTTGAATGATACAGCTATCATTGGAGTTTATGTTTTTTACAATCTCGTATACGCATTAGCAGCCTTTCCATTGGGCATTCTTGCAGATAAGCTGAGTTTGAAAAAGATATTTGTTGTTGGATTATTTCTGTTTGTCTTCGTATATGCAGGAATGGGTTTTAAGGGTAGCTTATATTTTTACAGTTTTCTTTTTTTCCTATACGGATTATATGCGGCAGCAACAGAAGGCATTTCGAAAGCGTGGATCAGCACCATTGCTGATAAAGAAGAAACGGCCACAGCTATTGGAACTTATACCGGCTTTCAAAGTATTTGCACCATGCTGGCGAGTATTTTCACCGGATGGGTATGGTTTCAATATGGATCTGCTGTAGCATTTTGGATTACGGCAATTGTCGCCCTGGTCGTTCTTCTTTACTTCTTATTATTTATTCGTCATGAACAGAAATTCTCATTATAGTATCGGCACTATACCACCTAATGGATGCCTTTAGTATTTCAGATCTCCACTTATTTCTAAGAAACCTTTTAGAATACAAGTACACTTACAAGTCACCCTCAAAGTCTAATCTTCAATCCCCCATTTATTACAAAACCGTCAAGCGGAGCATAAATGTCACGAAAAACAGGATTTGTGATACTCCCTGTATAAATGGTGTCAAAACGAGTTTGCCTTGTATCAGTAAAATTTTCGAAATTAACGAAAAGAGAAAACTTGTTCCATCTCCTTTCTGCCATAAATCCGAAAATCCAATATGGCTTTCCAATCGTCCCATCATTCAATGGCTGTGAACTATAGTAATAGGCTTCCAAACCAAGCTTCAATTTTCCCGAATTTTCATAAACGAGCACATTATTTAATCGATGGCGAGCCGTTAATGGGTTTTCACGGATAACGCCATGTTCATTCAGGTGAGCATCAGTAAATGTATATCCAATATAAAGTTGAAAATGTTGAAGGCTCAGTTTTATATTGGTTTCAAATCCTTTGGAATCCAGATAGCCACTGCTGTTAACCAGTTTATATAAGGGGCCTGGCAGAGTATCCATAACTAAAGGATCCAGAATACGGGTGAAAAAAAATAGTTGATTAAGACTGAGGCTTAATCCATCGAAAATCCTCGTTGAATAATTAAAATCCCAATTTGCTCCGTATGATTTTTCCAATTGGTTGTATTCTGAAGAAATAGGAAGCACATACTGATACTGGATGCGTTCAGTTTCTTCGGTAAAAATTGTCGGAGTTTTATATCCCAATCCTATGCCAGCTCGCGAGGTCAACTTCTTAGATAACTTGAATAACGCTGAAACCCTGGGCAAAAAAGCGAAGCCGTAGTCAAAAACATAATCTCCCCGCAATCCTGCCTCTGTTTGAAGCCACTTGTTGACTGTCCAGGTATTCTGAATAAACAGCCCCAGCGTGGTCTGCTGATAGTTTCTTTTAGGGAATGTATCGCTCGTGTTTTCTTTAAAATTATCGGTATAAGCATTCAGGCCTGCCACCCATTCTGAATTTTTCATCTGATAATTATAATCCAATTCTGAAAAGCTTGACCATTGATCGCCATCGAAACCGTATCCTGGAATGGAGATGTTCCTTTTGAAATTACTTACTGAATTTTTAATGGTAAGGCCGGCTTTTTTCAGATATCTGGTGGTTAAAACTTAACTGTGAAGAAAGACGCAGGCTTTTGTTCTGCTCATAATATGCATGGACACTGTCCCCATGGCCGTTTAAATACTGCATATCGCCCCCCATTCTATCTTCCAAGCCCACATTAAAACCAAGACTTAATGTCGTGGCTTTATCCAGGAAAATGAATAGTTTGGGATTAAAAACGAATCGATGGAATTTCGGGATTGCACTAAATCCAACACTGGAAGGATCATAAGCCTTGTTGGAGCTATAGCCGCCATAAATGGTTAAACCTACCTTCTTAACCTGCTGACTGTAGAACCCATTAACATCTATGCCTCCGGCAGAAGTTGCATTTATTAATGCGGTAATTACTTTTTCCGGTGTTGGGGATTTAGAGATTAGGTTGATCATGCCTGCTATTGCTCCCCCACCGAATAAAGTGGATGTTGATCCTTTGATAATTTCCACTTGCTTAAGATCCAGGGGTGGTGTTTGAAGTAACCCCAATCCGCCGGAAAACCCGCCATATAAAGGAAAACCATCTTTTAATATTTGAGTGTACCGCCCGTCGAGTCCCTGTATTCGAATGCTTGAGTTTGCCGATGTCGCCGAGATCTGCTGTGTTTGAATGCCGGTGCTTTCATTAAGCATCATACGAATATCTCCGGGTTTCATATTTCCTTTTTCTTCCAATTCCTCGCCATTCAAAAATTCAACTCGGGTTGGAATATTGCGAATGCTCCGATTGCTTCTGGTGGATGTAATAACCACTTCGGCTAATTCTTCATCGGCGGGTTTCAATAAGACAATCAGCGAATCATTTGTAAGAGAGAAAAATATTGTATCTACCTTTTCTATATACCCTACAAAACGAAATGAAATGATGTTTCTGCCATCCGGAATATTGGAGAAAACTATTATTCCTGCAGAATCTGCTATCTTAATGATTGGGCTGCCTGAAATTTGACCAGTTGCGCCAATTAAAGGCTCATGAGACTGAAAATCTTTTATAAAAACAGTCAACTTTTTTTGTGCATTACATAAAATAGTGGCACAAATCAATAGTAGTAAGCCTATTGCTTTTATCAATTCATCAAGGTTATAAATAATGGAGATAAGCTTTTGCCGGAGGCAAAGCATTTACAAGCTTAAACTGCTTAATCTAATTTGGGAGGCTGCCAAATTGATGATAAGGTAGCAGAAATCGGGCTTTCGCTGGAGAACAATAAAGCTGATCTGGTAAGTTTAACAGGTTGATCAATCTTAATTTGAAAATCCGCAATTACAATACCATGATTGGCTCCGCAGGCAAAAAAAGGAGAACAGGGAAATTCAGGTTTATTATTCCGAGCGGGGAGATTTGTCTGTGATTTTGCTGCAATCTCTTCCTCACAACAATTACCCTTTGGATCGCAGGGGATAACTGTTAGTGCCAATAAATAAAAACCAAATAAATAAGTAAACAACTTCATGAATTGCAAAGCTACTCATTTTAAGTCCACGTTCTTTGATCATAATGATACTCATAAACGAAGGCCAAACCATAGTCCATTCGGAGGTATTCGTGAAAAAGGGCTTTGAAGCAGGCCAAAAATGGGGCTTTAATAATTTACTCTCATCATTTGTTTTGCAATTTATTAAAATGGAAGCTGTATCCGGTTTAGATACAGCTTCCTGGTAGCGCATTACAAGTCCACTTCAAACATTCCTTCATTACCCGGAATATCGGTTGCGATGGCTTTGATCTTGCTACCGGTCAGCAGGTTGTTTGCCTGCGTGGCCGTGTAGGTCCAGTCAATTCCATTGGTATCTTGTTCAGCACTGCCTTTTTCCAGTAGTGTGCCATTTGCAGCATAGATTTCCACCTGTACACCGGTTACCCGGAAATCATCCACAGCGCGGACAGCGATCTTGCTAGCGCTTAGGCCTGTGTATTTCCTTGCATCGATGCTTTTGACTTTCGGCGAAGACATAAAATCTTCCACCGCCTTGCTATACAGGTTTTGCCTTGGCTTCAACGCAGCACTATAGGCGTCTCTGATGCCCTGGTCCTGACCTTGCATCACTGCCATGGCATATCGCGAGGCGAGCAGGAATCTTTCCTGAGTTTGCGCCTGTGCCGGGGTAGGTTCCTCCTCCCTGGCTTTAGGTGCTTTAGCAACTACTGTTTTGCCCTCCCACTCGCGAAATACGAGTTCTTTTCCGAGGGCTCCTCTCAACTTACCTGTTATTACACTATTATTCGAATTAGCCATTTGATTATTTAGTTTTAAATATTAATAAATATTGTTTACTGTACCAGTCGCTTGGCGTGGAGAGGGTTTCCGGGTTCACTCTTCCCGGTAGCCCTGAGTGAAAAACTCCTCGTCAGTGACTGATAAAGCAAATGTATATCGGCGCCTGCCGCATTTGTTGAAAAATGTGATGGTGTTTTACAACAGTTGTGACGGTCTTCGACAAAAGGCGTGACGAAACCCAAATTCTCCTCGAAAACACCTCTTCGTCTCATCGTTCTTTTGGATCCTGTCCCCTCGTTTGGGCAACACCGTCCCTTCGTTTGGACGTCTCCGTCCCCTCTTCAGGCCCTCTTTGCTGCCTCTTTGAGTTCTCTTTGGGTCCTCTTTGCCTCCTCTTTGGGTCCTCTTTGGGTCCTCTTTGGGTCCCCGAAATCCGAGGTATCAAAGAGGACCCAACGAGGAAGCATCGGGGTCCATCAGGGATGATCCCACGGATATTTTTTATATTAGAATAATTTTAACCTTGAACCCCATCGCATATGTTGAAACCTTTTTTTGTTTGGCAAAACAGAATATTGAAGAGAATTGATCCTGAAAAAGTCAGGTATCTCTTCCAGGAAAGAAATTATACCAAGATCTTTCTTTCTGATGGCACGCTTTACCAGGTGAGATCATCGCTGTCAAGTGCGCTAAAAAGACTTCCTCCGGAAATGTTTATTAGAATACATCGCTCACTCGTTGTTTCAATTTATTTTATAGATGATATAGCCAAAGATCATCTGGTCATTGGCAAAGAGGCCATACCCATTGACCGCAAATATTACAAGTCGTTCATCAAGCAGCTCAATATTATTGAGTAAGTACAAACGGGATTTGGATTTTTGGATTGAGGGATGCTGGGATTGCGATTAGGATTTTTGGATTGAGGGATGTTGGGATTATTTCTTGCGTAGGACCTCCCTTTGTTCGAGGTACTGTCTTCCAAATTTATTTTTTGCAATTTCTCTTTATTAATGCGGCGGGCCTCAAAAACTCCCTCTCCCCGACTTTACTATTAACATCAATGAATCCTTTTATCCATAAATCCAAAAATCCTAATCCCAGTTCAGACAGATTCTGCGCATTCGTAGCAACATCTTGGGGATTGGCATCATTTCCCTGACACATAAGAGATGGTAAAATAAGTTTGTCAGTCGCTGCATCCTAACAAAAAGTTAATTAAAAATGAAATCACAAATAAGTTCATAAACTAAATACGAATGAAGACTGATTGGAGTTATCCTCCAGGCCTCAGCCAAATCTCTACCAAATAACTATTCAAATACGATGAAAATATCATTTAAACAACTTTCTGTTGCTTTATTGCCGATCATGATGCTGAGCACTGCGTCAACCCCCCCGGCCGGACTGAACGAACTCTACATCTCCGATTATGAGAATGTATTAGGCACATCCATGGAAATAAAAATTTCGGCCGATGCCCAAAGAAATGCGGCAAAAGCAGAGAGCGCCGCATTGGCTGAGATAGACCGCCTGAATAAAATTCTAAGTGGCTATGATCCTTCCAGCGAGTTCAGCCAATGGATGAAGTCGGACAAAAAACCGATTGCAGTCTCATCAGACCTTTATGAGGTGCTCTCGCTTTTTGAGCAGTGGCGTATTAAAAGCAAGGGGGCATTGGACGCTTCTGCCGAAACCATAAGCAAACTGTGGCGGGATGCCGCGAAACAAAGCCGCATTCCCACTTCTGCAGAAATTGCAAATGCAGTGAGTATTGTTCGGCAGCAGCATTATGTTTTGAATGAACAAAATCATACTGCCTTGCACACCAGCGACGCTCCGCTGATCTTAAACTCTTTTGCAAAAAGTTATATTATGAACAAGGCAGCCAATGCTGCTATGGCGACCCCGGGCGTGAAGGGAATGGTAGTAAATATTGGCGGCGATATCCTGGTCCGTGGTGAACACATGGAACAGATACAGGTCGCCAATCCCAGAGCGGATGCAGAAAATGATCCACCGGTATCGCGGATAGAAATCAGCAACAAAACCATCGCGACAAGCGGAAATTACAGACGCGGCGAACAAATAGGAGGAAAATGGTACTCACATATTGTTGATCCACGTACAGGCCTACCCGCAGAAGGGATAATCAGTGCAACCGTTATCGCTGATAAAGCCACAGATGCAGGGGCGCTGGCTACGGCCCTGAATGTACTGAGTCCGGAAGAGGTCAAACAATTAGTGGCCACCGTCCCGGGAGCCGAATACATGCTCATCACCACTGAAGGAAAAAAAATTGAAAGTGAAGGCTGGAAAAAACAGGAACTTCCTGAGACTAAGCCAAACATTAATAATGTTCCTTCAGCTACCCAGGACAAAGTTTGGGATACTAATTATGAAATGGTCATCAACCTGGAACTGGCGACAATCGAAGGAATGAGGGTGCATCGCCCATATGTAGCGGTATGGGTGGTGGACGGAGAAAAGAAGCCTGTCAGGCAAATCGCGTTATGGTATAATAAGCCAAGATGGTTGAATGAAATGCACTCCTGGTATGCAGCTTACTACGGAAATTTTTCGGCAGGAAGTAATAATATAAGTTCAACGACCAGCGCGACAAGGGCTCCGGGAAAATATTCCTTAAAATGGGACGGAAAGGACGACAAAGGTAATCTGGTAAAACAAGGTTCTTATACTATATACATTGAAGCGGCAAGGGAGCATGGTACCTACCAGCTCATGAGCCAGGAAATCACGTAACAAAGCCACAGCATTTCGATATATCTGGGAACACAGAAGTCGCTTCGGCCTCATTGGATTACCGGAAAAAAACAAATGGAAACTAAAATTCAGTCAAAAAGGTCGGTCTCAAAAGAATTATATAAACGGAAATTTTTTTGGAAGAAGCAGACGGCTGCTTTTTCACGTTGGCTGCATGTCTACTTCTCGATGTTCAGTTTTCTCGTCGTGTTGTTTTTTGCGGTGACCGGAATCACATTAAACCATGCTGAATGGTTTGATGGTAAGCAGGTAGAAAAAAAATTTACAGGTAATATTCCGGTGGCCTGGGTAAATGCAAGAGATACGTCGCAAATAAAAAAACTGGAGATTGTGGAATTGCTACGTAAAATGTATAACATCAAAGGCTATGTAAGCGACTTCCTGATCCAGGAAGATCAATGTGCTGTCTCATTCAAAGGACCAGGATACGGTGCAGATGCTTTCATTAGTCGTAAAGACGGGAAATTTCAGCTGACAGAACTTCGAATGGGTTTGATTGCGGTGCTGAATGACCTGCATAAGGGACGGGATAGCGGGAAAGGATGGAGTTGGGTAATAGATATTTCGGCAGGGCTCTTATCGCTGATATCTTTAACAGGCCTGATTATGTTGTTTTTCCTTAGGACAAAAAGATTAAACGGGATATTGTGGCTGGTTATTGGTGGAGCTATTTGCTATCTTATTTATTGGCTTTGGGATTAGGATTTTTGGATGGAGGGATTACTGGATTCATTGTTGTTTACAGGAAAGTGGGGTGAGGGAGTTTTTGAGGTCCTCCGTATGAAATAATCCCAACATCCCCATATATTGTCCTCGTTTTAGCAGCACTGTTACTTCGAATTTCAGCGACTTAACGAGGGCCATTTATGCACCAACAAAACATACCAGTTCGGCTATCTAGGTTTTTCGGTGCCTAATAAGTCAATGTCACAATCTGAATCCTACACCTTATTCAGATCGAAAGGCATCCTGCGAATTCTGTGCCCGGTTGCTGCATAAATTGCGTTTGCCAGCGCGGGTGCGAAAGGAGGAACTCCTGGTTCGCCTACGCCTCTGATGACAGGTCCACCATCAGCAATAATATGAACTTCCACTTCAGGCATTTCATTTATTCGAACGATCGGGTTATTATGAAAATTTGTTTGTTCAGTCTGTCCGTTTTTGAAAGTAATTCCATTTTTTATTGCAGCAGTCAATGCCATGGTTGCACCGCCTTCCATCTGCAAGGCAACCATATCCGGATTTACCACGGTGCCAAGATCTATCACAGCGTACACTTTTTCGATTTTAACGCCTCCGCCTTTGTGGCTCGACACTACTACCACATAGCCCGCGATTCCAGCAAAAAATTCATATTGAGCAACTCCGCGGCCCCAACCTTTGGGCAATGGCTTATCCCAATGAGAAACTTCTCTTAGCTTGGAAAGTAATTTTTTTGTGTCTGATTCTTTTGTCAAAAGGACATCCAGTCTGTAAGACATTGGGTCCTTACCAGCTTTTACTGCCATCTCATCGATGAAACATTCCTGGGCAAATGCTACCGTTGAACTCGTTACAGAGCGCCAGGCGGCAAGGGGGACAGGGATTTCTGAAAAAACATATTCATTCTTCATATTCGGCAGCTCATATTTCTGGCTGCTTATTCCTTCTGTCATAGAAGAGCTTTCACCCGTTTCATTTCTTTTCTCATCCATAGTAGCTCCGATAGAAGGAGAAATTACCTTGTGCTGAAAGGCAATCGGTTTACCATCCGCAGATAGTCCCGCCTTCAATGCAGAAAAAGTTAATGGTCTGAAAGGTCCAAGTTGTGTATCGTCCTCGCGCGTCCATATCAATTTAACAGGCTTACCAACTGCTTTTGAAATATTTGCAGCTTCGGTTGCAAAATCAGGATAAAGTCTTCTCCCAAAACCCCCTCCATTAAAAAGGATATGCACTTTGATATTCTCGCGAGGAATACCCAGTGTATGTGACAATTCGCCTTTTACCAAATCAGGCCCCTGGGCTGAAGCCCAGACTTCCACCGTATCGGATCCGGTCCACTGTACAACACAATTCATAGGCTCCATTGGCGAATGAGACACCATTGGCGTTTCATAAAATGCTTCCATTTTTGTTGGAGCATCTGTATATGATTTTTCAAAGTCTCCATCATGATGAACCACCAGGCCTTCCTTGCCCTGCATGTCCCTCAGGCTTTGTTCATAGTCTTTAGAATTGAACTTCTCGAGGTCCTGGTAATCCCATTTTATTTTCAATGCCAGGCGTCCCTGATGTGCTGCCCAGTAATTATCAGCAACCACTGCAATACCATCGTACTTGTTCTTTCCCAGGCTGCGCTGAATCTTGATCGTCTGGACCACACCTTTCACTTTCATTGAAGCGCTATCATCATAGCTGATTATTTTGGCGCCAAACACCGGGTTATGTTCCACCGACGCATATACCATTCCAGGCACTTCCACATCAATACCATACACTGCCCGGCCGGAAACTTTCAATGGCACATCCGGACGGGGATAGTTCTTGCCCAGGATTTTAAAATCTTTCGCATCTTTTAATTTCGGATCCTGCGGAACAGCCAATTTGGATGCCGCTTCCGCTAATTCCCCATAGGAAATACTTTTGCCCGAAGGCTTATGATATATTTTTCCATTTTCAGCATAACATTCTCCTACCGGCACATTCCATTGACCTGCCGCGGCGGTAAGCAACATTTCTTTTGCAGAAGCTCCCACTTTGCGCAGGGAAAAATAGTTCAGGCGAACGGAAGTGCTTCCACCGGAAACCTGTCGCCCATATTCCGGCTCTCCCCCGGTTTGAAGAATGGTGACAGCATCCAAAGCCACTTCAAGCTCTTCAGCTATCAGCGCCGGTACAGATTGAAAAGTTCCCTGACCCATATCAGGTTTAGGGTTCATCAAAGTGATCCCGCCGGACTTTTCAATAAAAATATAAGGAGTGATTTTGTATGAGTCAGCAACATCTCCAACAGCCATCAATTTCTTGCTGCCAGGCTTGGCAGAAACACCAAGCACCAACGCAACGCTGCTGAGGCCTGAAAGTTTCAGGAAATTACGACGGTCAATGGTTGACCGATGATTGGCCTTTAATATTTCATCGATTAATATTTCTGACATAACGCATGATTTAAAGGATATTTTACAAACAGTTTCTATTCTCAAAAGCTCACCCCATCATTTCCGCCGCGCGGTGAATGGCTTTGCGAATGCGCGTGTAGGTGCCGCATCGGCAAAGATTACCTATCATGGCTGCATCAATTTCGGCATCTGTTGGTTTGGGATTTGATTTCAACAAAGAAACTGCCGACATGATCTGCCCCGATTGGCAATAACCGCATTGGGGAACCTGCAACTCAATCCAGGCTTTCTGCACCGCATGATCAATATTTTCTGATATTCCCTCAATGGTAGTAATATTTTTAGCGCCGGCTGCTGCCGATACAGGCAATGTGCAAGAACGCATCGCCACGCCATCAAAATGCACCGTGCATGCTCCGCAAAGTGACATACCGCATCCAAATTTTGTGCCCTTCATTCCCATAACATCACGTAAAACCCATAGCAGCGGCATTTGGGGATCAACATCAACCGTGTAAGGTTTGTTGTTGACAGTTAAATTAATGGAAGACATAATGAATGATTTTAAAATTAGCTACAAAATGAAATTGAGACTAACGAGAATTCGCTCTTGATCTGCTAAACGAAATTTTCCACCCCTAATTTAATTCATTTTCCTGGAATTTGTCCTCATGAATCATGCCTAACTCCTTCCTTAACCCGGAATACATGAAGTATATAGGGGAACATGGCATCCATGCTTTCCGCTGCGCCACGAGGTGATCCGGGAAGTGTAATCACGAGGGTATCTTCAACGAAACCGGCTACTCCACGCGAAAGCATCGCATAGGGCGTTCTCTGCTGACCGTAGGCGCGGGCTGCTTCCATCAAACCGGGAATATCGCGGTCCAAAAGTTCTGATACAGCATCAGGCGTTACATCGCGCGGCGATAAACCAGTGCCCCCGGTAAACACGATCAGCTGGAATCCGTCCGCCACCAATTGTTTGGTCTTTGCCTGTATGGTTGCAAAATCATCCGGAATTGCTTCGCGAAAGGAAACGGTCACTTTGTGCTGCTTTAATTTTTCAACGATGGTGTCACCGCTGATGTCAGGATTTACACCTTTTGATACACTGTCTGAACAGGTGATCACCGCGCATCGGACGGTATCAGGATATTTGTATTTGATATCTGATTTGCCTCCCTTCTTCTCCTCCAGTTTAATGGAACTGATTTCTATGCCCTTGTCCAATGGCTTGAGCATATCATAAATAGTCAGTGCGGTAATGGCAGCACCATGCATCGCTTCCACTTCCACCCCCGTTTTATAAATCGTATGCACTTCTACCCTAACAAAAATTTGCAACCCCTCCACCCGGTGGGTAATGGATGCGTATTCTATTGGCAGCGGATGGCAATCTGGTATCATAGCGCTTGTCTGCTTTATGGCCAGCAATCCCGCAGCCCTCGAAAACTCAAATGGATCACCCTTTGGCACCTGGTGCTTCAGTACTGCTGCTATAGTTTCAGGCTTTGAAACTGTTATTATAGCAGAAGCAATCGCCTGACGCAGGGATTCAGATTTGGCAGTTATATTTACCATGATGTATTTTTATTTGATTGCGGGAAGAACCAGGGGCAAATCTATTCACCTATTTGCTTTTCTTCCATCACTATTTCTTCGCGGGCGTGAATTACGTCTTCATTGAGGCGAAGAGACTGACCTGATTTTCCTGCGAGTACACTTTTTATTTCTGAAATGACGGAAAGCGCGATTTCTTCAGCAGTTTCCGCACCTATATCAAGCCCTACTGGTCCGTAGATCCTACTTAACTGTTCATTGCTTAATTTTTTGCCTTCAGCCTGGATTTCTTCCAGCATGCGATCCAGTTTTTTCTTTGGACCCAGTACACCAATATAAATCGCATTTGTTTTCAACAATGCAGCAAGCATGGCCAGGTCGTAATTATAATTATGCGTCATCAGGATGAAAACTGTTTGCGCATCGATTGAGATTTGATCCAACACTTTCTCTGGTTTGGATACAAGCACCTGGCAGGCTGCTGCAAAGCGTTCAGTTGTAGCATGCGTCGGGCGACCATCCACCACGGAGGCCTCCCAACCCAAAATATCTGCAATTCCCAGCATCGGCAGCGCATCATTGCCTGCCCCGACAATGACCATTGAAACGGCTGGCGGAATAAATTCAATAAATGCACTGATATTTTGATTTGCTGTTTTGTATATTTTGAATATGGATTGTTGCATCTTCATAGCCCTTCCGGCATCTTCGGATACTATTTTTTTCAGCAACACATCATCCCAATTCCCACTCATGCTCCCATCTTCCTGGAACAGCAGGCGCGTGCCTGGTTGATTCCTGCTCTTGTCGTCTGCATCGAATAATGTTACCAATACGGCGCTTTGTCTTTTTGCATTTATTTTCTTCAGCAATTCAATCGGGTTCAGGGGATTGTTATTATGAATCGGTTCAAATAATATCCGTATGATGCCATTGCATCCGAGCTGAACACCCAGGGTCATATCATCTTCTTCATTGGTATCATAGGTTACAAGCTTTGCCTGCTGCTGGCTCATCACCAACAAGGCTTTACGAAGTGCATCCCCTTCCAGGCAACCGCCGCTGATAGCGCCTGTCATCCGGCCTTCATCAGTGACCAGCATTCTTGCCCCCGGACGGCGGTAAGAAGAACCATCAAGATGTACTACTGTGGCCAGTGCACACTGAAGTCCACCTGCTTCTGCCTTCCCATAGGCCATGATAATATCCTTGATCTCTTTCATCGTTTTAATAATGTATTTCCGGGAAAATTGTTTTCCTTACACCTTTTCCTTTTCCATATATTTTTTCGGCTCTGCTTCAAATTTCTCTTTACAGCCGTCGCAACAGAAATATATCAACTCTCCTTTATAATCGATCACATGTTTTGGGTTTTTGATATCCACAGGCACACCGCAAACCGGATTGATATAGAATTTTGGTTTACCAGCCTCTTCACGGGTTTCATCATATTTCGAAAAACCGGAGGTAGGCTGTGAACTGGTTTGAACCTGTATGATTTCTGCCAGGATGCTAATGGCTACCTGCTCGGGTGTTTTGGCATTGATGTCTATGCCTGCAGGCGAATGAATTCGATCCAATTTATTTTTATCCTGCCCGGATTGCAGCAGAAAGTCCATGACCTGGTCTCTTTTTTTTCTGCTCGACACAAAGCCAATATAGGCAGAAACTTTCGATAATGCCTGTTCCAATGCCAATTCATCCTGCTCGCCTTGTGTGGCTACGACAATAAAAGTTGAATTGCCAGTTTTCACCTGCTGAAGATTCAGCTGGGTGATCAGTTCATCTGGTTTTTCAAAACTGTTTGGTTTGGCATCAGGAGCCGCAGCAGTTACCCGGTAGCCGGCATCCTTCCCTAATTTTGCCAGGGCCCTGGCAATGGCCGTATTCCCCATCACAAGCAGGTGTGGCCGCGGAAGGACAGGCTCGATGTAAATTTCTACCGTGCCCTCACTATGACAGGTCATTTTATATTCGATGACGCCCTCGGCCTTTGGAACAGGAATGGAGTTGCCTATTTTTACAAGTCTTGGCTTCCCGGATTTCATGGCATCTTCTGCTTCTTTGATAATAATGGATCTGACACAGCCACCTCCAACCCAACCTGAAATCTCGCCGAATTTGTTGATCACCGCTTTGTCGCCAGTCTTGCCACTGCTTGGCGCTTCACGACGCACCACGAAGGCAATGGCAAATGGCTCGTTATTTTTAGTAAGCTCCTGCGATTTCTCTAAAAATTTCTCAAGCATTTGCTAAAATGTTTTCAAGTTCGATTAAACAGTTCAAATTATTCGCCGACCGGAATTCGTCCAGTTCAGGAAGTGCTGCCTTCATCCCACTGGCTATCGGTGCATAACCCCTGGATCCCTTCAATGGATTCAACCAAATGATCCTCTTTGACCGGCTCCGCATTTTTTTTAATTCAGCCGCCAGCAATTCAGGCGGACCTGTGTCCAATCCGTCGCTGAGAATGATGATGGTGGGTGAACCATTGAGCATTTCCCTCCCATATTTATCATTAAACTGCTGCAGGCAGGAACCAATGCGCGTTCCGCCAGACCAATTATCCGCCTGATCCGAAATAATCGATAGCACCTGGTCCACGCTGCCCTGACGCAAGGCTTTACTGATCCGTATCAAGGCTGTACTGAAAATAAAAGCTTCCAGTTGTCTGAAATGTTCGCGAAGCGCACAAATAAATAATAAAAGGAAATAACTGTACTTATCCATTGATCCGCTGACGTCGAGGAGCACAATGAGTCTTGTTTTTTTTGGTCGCTGCGCCTTCCTTAATAGGTCAATGGGTTCCCCGCCATACCCAATACTTCTCCGAATGGTTCGTCGCAAGATTTATCTGCCCGCCGAGAAGATTGTCTTTCATCCTTCTCCTCAAGCGCAGGGCCATCTGTTGGAAAAGTTTGCGTGCGATTTCCGCCAGTATTTCCGACTCCATCGCTCCCAGGTTCGAAAAATCTGTTTTCTTTAATCTTTCTGTTTCACTCGCACCAGTGATGTCTTTTGCCCCTTCTTCTCCCTTTTCTGCATTTGCCCTGCCCAGCATGACCAGGGAAGCATTGGATTTCTTTTCAACCTTACCAATCACTGAAGATTTGTTTCTTGTTTCCTGTAGATCTATCGGATTGGTGTCCCAATAGAGTTGAAATAGTCTTTCAAAAAGTCTGCTCTCCTGTGGTGAATGACAAAAGATCGCCTTTAAAGCACTTCGGAATTGATCGCGATTTGCCAATAATCCACATTCAGCAGACAGCAATGCGTCACGGGTCTCCTCTATTCCTATGCACAAGCCGTGGCTTCGTGCAAACTCCGCAAATGCCACGATGGATTCTGTTAAACTTCTTGCTGCAAATGCCTGTTGATTCATTATCTACAAGATCTTTTTCATGACATGATATCGGCCCTTTCTTTTCTCAACTGGCTGATATCATCTGCCGATTTCAAAATACAACCGAGTGTTTTATCAAATGCAAGCCGCATTCAGTTCGCGGTATCCCAGTGTAAGCAGTGATTCGGCCCAGTCAATGGTTTCCGATACACCCGGCGTTTTTATCAATTTCCGCTGACGGAGTTTTTGCACTTCATTTACGATCTGCCGCAATAAACTTTCTTCGATATCAGGCAAATGCTTTTTTACAATCCTCATTTCCTTTTCCAGATCCGGGTAATCGATCCAGTGATAAAGGCATCGTCTCTTAAGCGCATCACTCAGTTCCCTTGTGCGGTTCGAAGTAAGTATGACGAATGGTTTATGTTTGGCTTTGATCGTTCCAATTTCAGGAATGCTGATTTGAAATGCAGACAGGAGTTCAAGAAGAAATGCTTCAAATTCTTCATCTGACCTGTCCAACTCATCGATAAGCAGCACCGGAGGTTTGCTTTCCGCCATAATTGACCTTAGCAGCGGGCGCTCGAGCAGGTAATCATGTCCAAAAATATGTTTTTCTTTTTCTTCGATAGATAGTCCACTGCTCTCCTGCAAACGAATGCCGAGGAGCTGTTTCTGATAGTTCCATTCGTATACTGCTGCATTTACGTCCAGGCCTTCATAGCATTGCAAGCGGATCAGCTCTGTATCGAGCAGCCCTGCCAGCACGGGCGCAATTTCCGTTTTTCCTACGCCCGGGGGACCCTCCACGAGCAGTGGTTTATGCAGTCTCAATAAGAGGAAAAGAGCTGTTGCGAATTCCTCTTCTGCGATATACTGGTTCCTGTCGAGCGCTTCGATGATCTGCGTTGGATTCTCAAAAGAATGCACCATGTATTATTTTATACCAAAAATTCCTTTTACCACACCGCCCACCAGCGAACCGGTGTGCAGGTTGCTATCCACTTCCTTTCCAACAAGCTGGTTTTTGAAATTGTTTACAAACTGGTCGAATACCTGGTTGGATACATCATTGATCATCCGCGAACCGAACTGCGCAAGCATTCCCGTAATGTTCAGCTCCATCATCACATTTACTTCTGTGGACGTCCCTTTTGATACCAGGGTTCCTTCCATCTTCATTTCAGCACCGCCTTTGCCCTTACTGTCAGTGCCTGTTCCCTTGAGCACCATTTTATGAGCGGTTGCATCTCTTTCTATAAAGTTGATCAGTCCTGCATATTTAGCTTTTACCGGACCAAATTTGAGCTCCACTTCTCCTTTGTAATTGTCTTCATCCACTTTTTCGGTAAGAGAGGCCCCGGGAACACAGGTGACTACTTTTTCAGGATTGCTCAGATTAGCCCAGACATTTTCTACCGGGAAATCCACCTCAAATGTTTTTGTTATAGATGTTGTCATGTTATAAATATTATGAATTAAAGTTTCCAAACATCATCATCGCGCCTGCCTGCAAAGAAGCACGATGAGAATGTTTCAACTTCAGGGTCAGCCGGTATGGATTAGACCACTCCTTTTTCTTTCAGCGCTTTCCAAACTTTAAATGGCGTGACAGGAATATCCATATGCTTGATGCCATAGGGCGACAATGCATCCACGATGGCATTGACAATAGCAGGTGGCGAACCTACGGTAGGTGATTCGCCAACACCTTTTGCGCCTATCGGATGATGGGGAGATGGTGTTACCACATGGCCTGTCTCCCATTTCGGGGATTCAATAGCGGTAGGCACCAGATAGTCCATCAGTGTCCCATTCAGAATATTTCCATCTTCATCATAAATCAATTCTTCATACATGGCTGGCGCAATGCCCTGCGTGAGTCCGCCATGTATCTGACCCTGCACAATCATTGGGTTGATGATATTGCCGCAGTCATCGATGGCTACAAACCTCCGCACATGAATATTTCCTGTTTCCTTATCAATATCTACCACACATATATATGCGCCACTGGGGAAAGTAAGGTTTGGAGGATCATAATAATGGGTGGCTTCGAATCCGGCCTGCATACCCTGCGGATGATTTGTATAAGCTGCAAAGACTATTTCCTGGATGGTTTTTGATTTTTCGGGTGCACCCTTCACAGAGAATTTTCCTGGCTCCCAATCCAGATCGTTTTCGCTTACTTCCAGCAGATAGGCAGCAATTTTGCGCCCCTTGTCCACAAGCTTTCGGGCAGCCACTGCAGCTGCAGCACCAGCAGTTGGTGTACTGCGGCTTGCATAAGTTCCCAATCCATAAGGTGCAGTATCCGTATCTCCTTCTTCAATCTGAATATTGGCGGCAGGGATGCCCAACACTTCCGCAATGATTTGCGCATAGGTGGTTTCGTGGCCCTGACCTTGTGACTTGGTTCCGAAACGTGCGATTGCTTTTCCCGTAGGATGCACCCTGATTTCTGCACTATCAAACATTTTGATTCCAAGTATGTCAAAATCTTTGGATGGTCCTGCTCCAACGATTTCAGTGAAAGTTGAAATACCAATGCCCATCAGTTCACCTTTCTTTCTCTTTTCTACTTGTTCTTTCCGCAGCGCATCATAACCAATGGCATCCATCGCTTTCTTCAGTCCGGCATGATAATCACCGCTGTCATATTCCCAACCCGTAGGAGATTTCCAGGGGAAATCTTCTTTCTTGATAAAATTTTCCATCCTCAATTGCGCAGGATCCTTACCTACTTCAAGTGCAAAACGATCCGTGATGCGCTCAATGGCATGCACCGCTTCAGTTACCCGGAATGAGCAACGGTAAGCCACGCCTCCCGGAGGTTTATTGGTATACACTGCATCGGATTCAATAAATGCTGTTTTATAATCGTAAGATCCGGTGGCAATGGAAAACAGGCCCAATGGAAATTTAGAAGGATTGGCTGCAGCATCCGTATATCCATGATCGGCCAGCACTTTAAACCGGGTGGCAAGAATTTTCCCTGCCTTGGTTCCGGCCATTTCGGCCGTAATATGATAATCGCGTGCAAAGGAATCAGCCTGCAGGTTTTCACTCCGGTCTTCGATCCATTTTACCGGTTTTCCAGTGAGGAAACTAACGGCAATGGCTATCACATAACCGGGATATACAGGCACTTTGCCTCCGAAGCCTCCACCTATATCGGCAGATATAACGCGTATTTTTTCTTCAGTCAGCCCCACATGGCCCGCTACCAGCGCAATGACTGTACGAATGGCATGGGGCGCCTGGGTGGTCATATGCATGGTAAGGTAATTATTCACCTTGTCGTAATCTGCCACGCAGCCACAGGTTTCGATGGATACGACATGAATGCGCGGAATATACATATCCTGCTTCACCACGACTTCGGCTTCTTTGAATACCTTTTCCGTTTTGGCTTTATCACCCGCTTCCCAATGCCAGATATGGTTGTCTTTTTTTCCAGGTTTGTCAGTTCTAAGTACTGGTGAAGACGGATCCATGGCTTTATATGGATCCATTACAGGCTTCATTACTTCATATTCCACTTTCACTGCTTCCCTTCCGTCCCTTGCGGCATACCGGCTGGTTGCAATGACCGCTGCCACTTCCTGGGACTGGTACATCACCGTATCAGTGGGAAGTACCATCTGGGTATCTGACATGAGTGTAGGCATCCAGTGCAGGCCATATTTTTCCAGATCCTTTCCTGTCACAACAGCTACTACTCCGGGAACTTTCATAGCTTCTGAAATGTCAATGCTTTTGATTTTCGCGTAAGCATATGGACTTCTGGTAATATCCATGTACAGCATCCCGGGCAATTTAAGATCATCAATATAATGACCCTTCCCATGCAGAAAACGGACATCTTCTTTCCTTTTCATGGAATGACCCATGCCACTGATTTCTTTCGACGTTTTACATTGTATCATACAATTAATTAAATCTTGTTATAAAATGAGTCATACAAATTCAGGTTCTGTAGAAGCGGTGGGTACGCCTCTCATTTTTGCGCTTGCATATAGAATGGCCTTGACAATATTGTTATATCCCGTGCAACGGCAAAGGTTTCCGGAAATGCCCCATCGGATATCCTCTTCTGTAGGATTAGGGTTATCTGCCAGCAATTCAGTTGCGCGCATGATCATGCCCGGTGTACAGAATCCGCAATGAAGTCCATGGTTTTCTTTAAATCCTTCCTGCAGCGGATTTAATTCGCCTTCCGTAGAAATCCCTTCAATCGTGGTCACGGATTTGCCATTGGCCTGAACCGCCAGGATCGTGCATGATTTAACGGACTTCCCATCGAGCAGGATCGTACATGCGCCACAGTTACTGGTATCACAGCCGATATGCGTGCCCGTGAGGTTCAGGATTTCGCGGATCATGTGAACCAGCAAGGTCCTCGGCTCCACTTCCATTACCTGTTGTACACCATTTACATTTACTGTTATTGACTTATTCATAGATGGTATTTTATTGTGATAATAATCTTTTATCCAGCTTTGCCTTTTAAGGCTATTTCGAAATAGACCTTTCAAATGCTTTCCCCACCATACGTTTCAGCAGCACGGCCACCATCGCTCGTTTATATTCCACACTTCCCCTTAAATCCGCCGAAGGACTGCAATCTTCTGACGCAAACTTGGCTGCCAGTGCAATATTTTCTGCATTCAATGGTTTGCCTAAAAGCGCCTGTTCTGAACGGGTTGCTCTTAGCGGTGTAGGATTGACGTTAGTCAGTCCGATACCAATCGCCGTACAAACTCCTTTTGCATCTGCAGTTAATTGCACCGCCACTCCGGCAGTGGCGTAGTCACCTACTTTACGTTCCAGCTTATGATAGGCACTTCCTGTACCTGGCGGTGGAATTGGAATCTGTATCTCAGTAAGAATTTCATCAGGTTTTAATGCTGTGGAGTAAAAGCCGAAAAAGAATTCATCAATCGGAATGGTTCTGGTTCCACCAGCCCCCGTGGCAACAATGGTTGCGCGTAATGCCAGCATGGCTGCAGGATGATCATTTGCCGCATCTCCATGTGCAAGGTTTCCTCCGATGGTACCCCTGTTGCGCACCTGCGGATCGGCAATCAGTTTTGTAACGTCGCCGAAAATCGGAAAATGTTTTTTAAGGATATCCGAATGTTCAACCTCTGCTTCCCGCGAAAGGGCGCCGATTTTCACAATGCCCTTTTCTTCCTTAATATAGGCAAGGCCCGGAATGCCATTGATATCGATCAGATATTCCGGCGTTGCTAATCGAAGCTTCATCATCGGAATCAGGCTATGACCTCCGGAAAGGATTTTAGCGTCATCACCGTATTTCTGCAACATGGAGATGGCTTCTGCAACCGTTCCGGGCGATTCGTACTCAAAAGATTGGGGAATCATAATGGAAGTTTTATTGTGATCGGAATGATATGTCTGTTAATTGAATGAGTAGTTTTTTTCGAAAGGTAAATTTTGCCCTTAGAAAAGTCCACAATCCACTATTTCTCAAGAGACCAGCCAGGACCAGGGAAGCGCCGAAATAATATAATTGCATTCCCCCTATTGCAGTTACGCTGACAATAAGCGCCATGGTCCCGGGAATTGCCAGGATAAGCGCATATTTCCCATGAATGGGTCTATAATAAATTAAGATACTGAGCAGGGCAGTTAGGCAAAAGACAGAGGTAAGTATCAGGGTGGATGCAGAAAAGAAAGTGCGGGAACTTTGTGCTGCTGAGCCTATCTGTCCGCAGAATACCATAATGCTGGAATAGGCCATAAAGCAGAATGGGCATTTGGGTATCAGGAGCAGGAGTATTCCGCTCAAAATGCCGGTATCCCTGCCCGGGTGAATGGACTTTTTGGCCTTACAATCGTTTTTGCACATAGGCTGATTTTAATTGCCATGGCAATGGTGCGAGATCTCTTGATAAGTCTACATAATCTGGTTTGCTTCGCAGTCATGTAATTTAAGTGATTTCAGCGTTGAGCCAATGATATTTTAACTTAATAATCCCGATTTGGATTTTTGGATTGAGGGATTATAGGATTCCCCCTCCGGCGAGGAACTGCCATTCAAACTTATTTTTTCACCCCGCCAACGGCGGGGCAAGGGCTCCCTAACTTCCCCCACCAGCGGGAGTGTGGCGTCGGAGATCAGGTCTTAACGCAAATCTTATTTGTGCTGTGCAGAGTAGCCACTCTTCCTTAGTTGATCAAAAAGGGCTGCGGTCTTTGGAAGTTGATCAGCCGGCTTCAGGGGCCCGGAACGCTTCGAATGAATTATGGGATGATACAAATCTATTCTAAGCAAAACGAAAATTGGAAGGGGCCGCGGCGGGTTCATCCTGATATTCTGAGCCCGAACTTCACTCGGAAGAATCCCGCCACAACCCCAATTATTTTAAACCCGTCACTAACCTGACTCATTTAAGCAACCACATTTTCTGATTCAAATCATCCTGCGCAAAGCCCTGAGCCTGCAGCGCGTTTTGATAATTTGCAGTATTTTGTTGTTGTTCTGTTACAGGGTAAGCCCACCGGATAGGAACAACCCCGTTATTTCCCACACCGCTACCGCCTTCAAAGGCAGGTACACCCGTTCTCCGCCAGTTATAATAAGATTCATAGCCTGAATTTTGAAAATTGGCAATGTATTTTTGCAAAACGATCTGGCCTATCGCCAAATCGGGTGTGGCTGAAAGTTTGACTAAAGGTTGTGCATAATAGGCAGTAAAGTCGAAGGTAAATGTGTAGGGCGCCACCTGGGTTACAGAACTGTTCCCTGGAGGAAGAAAATACGTAGTAAAACTAGTTTTGGTTACATCGATGCCATAAAATGCCATGGATTCTGTAATACCCAGTCTATACCATTGCTCTGCATTTCCTGTAGCCCAGCCCCGGGTAATTCCTTCCGCAATATTGAAACACATTTCCCTATACCCTACCAGCACATCGGGGTCTCCGGTAAAATTGCTATAATACCTGGACCTGTTAATAAAGGAATATAAACCGAGATTCGCGTTTCCATACATGGAAGCAACCGGTTCGCCGGTGCTTGCCCCTGCAAAATATTTATACTGACATGGATTTGTTTCTGCCGCCGGCACAAGACCCCAGGCGGGCTCGGTCGTTTTAAAAACACGTGCATCATTTATGGTTGTAAGCGCTTTCATATATGTAGAGGCCATATTAAAACGCTGCGCAACGGATCCGAAATTACTCGGATTAAAAGGATAGACACTGTATACATTTGCACCCCCCGGGTTATAGACAAATTTGAAATCATCGGATTGACCTGTGAAAATTGGATAAGTAGTGGAATTATTCAGGATGGCAGCAAACTGTGCCGGGACATTTAGCAAAGCGTCCCCGGCTTTAGCACTCAAACTGACCAATACCCGGAGCCTGAATGAATTTACCATTTTTTGCCAGGCTGAAAGATTGCCCCCATAGAAAATATCCTGCTTTGTTGAAAGCGAGTTGTCATTCGCCGCAATCAAATTTGCAAAATCGGTATTTGCAGAATCTAATTGGTCCAGCACATATCTGAAAATCTGCTCCTGCGGAGTATATGCAGGATTCTGGTTCTTCACACTTTCCAGCGCATCTGCCTGGGGAACATCGCCGAACATGGAAGTGAGATTATAATAATAATAGGCCCGTACAAATCTTCCAATCGCTTCATAAGGGTTTACGTGAGGCGCTCCTCTTGCGATAGATTCATTCTCCATCTGAATCACATTTTTCATGACCAGGTATGGACTAAAGGATCCGTTTGTCCAGCTATAGATATTGTTATCGTAATAGTCATAATTGCTGCAATGATACTGGTTCCAGCGATGGGCGGCATCCCATGAATCAACTCCTTCAGTGGAGCCCGTACCACTTAACTGTCCTGCCGATCCGGTGCCCGAAATATCGGTAAGTATAGTTCCCAAAATTAAACTGGAAGGAACTGTAGTCGGGTTATTCGGATCAGTTTGCTTTTCCTCAATTTGTTTGTTGCAGGAAATCGCAAGAAAAATTGCCGAAATAAATATTACTATATAAAGTAGTTGTTTCATATCTCTTAATTAAAATAGATTAGAAGGTAATGTTGAGGTTAAAACCATAACTGCGTACTGTGGGTGTTTGCAGCGCTGAAGTATAACTTCCCACACCATAGCCCCCGCTCGAATTTGTGGAATAAGCAGCCTGAGAATATTGGTCAATATCAATATCCTTGTATTGGCTTGGGAAGAAATACAATAGGTTCCTTCCTACAAGGGAAATACTTACGCCCGTAATAAAGTTTTGTTTGCCCAATAATTTAGTTGGCATAACATAAGTAATTGTTACCTCTCTCAGTTTAGTATACGTTTTGGAAATGACATCCAGGTCAGGAATCGAAGCTTCTCGCGTAACAAATGGTTGCACCTGGCTCTTCGTTGTATTGACCGTTTCAGTAAGATCCTTACTATTTGTAATGACTCCGGTAATAGGGTCCAGTTTGATACCATCGGGTCCGCTCAGATTCACACCTTGTCCGGTATATGCCGCAACATTTGCCTCATCAGAAGGCCTCGCAGCTCCAAGGGCCCCTGATGCACTTTCTATATGGCGTCCCCCCTGAAGGGTTTTCTTTCTGACATAATCTTCTATGACGCCGCCTACCATACCGTCAAACTGGAATCGTATCGACCAGCTTTTGTAGCTGACCGTATTTACTACACCCCACTGCCAGTCTGGATCAGAGTGGCCAAAAACTTTTTGCGCTGAAGATCCGAGGTCAGAAAACCTTAAATAAACGCCGGAAGCAGGATCAATCACCATTTTTCCGTCGGAGGTTCTGACAAAGGCATTCCCATATACCAAATCTGTACGCTCCCCATTCTTTTCGTAATTGTCAGGATTTGCATTGCTAACCCATTTCTTTTCATAACTGGAAATATTGGCTATAATATTCCAGCTCCAGCCATTTGGATGATAAATAGGACGGCCGGTAACAACAAATTCCCAGCCGTCATTAGTGTATACGTTTCCGTTAGTCAGGTAGGAAGAGTATCCTGAAGAAGAAGATGTACCCAGGTTAACAATGCCAGTATTTTTATAATGATAATGGGTAATATCAAATCCGAGCTTGTTTTCGAAAAAACGAATATCAGCGCCAAATTCAGTAGCCTGTCTGGTTTCCGTAATAATATTTGGATTGACAGTCTGGTCTGTAAACACAGCACTCGTCTGGTTTGAATAAGTGGGCGCCAATGTATAGGGTTGTGAAAACTGGTAAATCGGGGCCGTAGGGCCTCCATAAGGGGAAGGCCAGTAATATCCATAACCACCCGCGGGAGTAGCGCTTACATTGGCAGAGAATGTGGGGCTGGTTCCACCGCTCTTGCTTTCAGCATATGACCCTCTCAGTTTAATGAAAGATACCCATTGAGGAAAGTTGATATAGTCCGAGAGAACCGTAGCCAAATTATAAGAAGGATAAAAATAACTTCCGGCATTGCTTGGCAATGAAGAAGATTTATCAACCCGGCCTGTAATATTTGCCGTCACGTATGATTTATAGCCCAAATCCACAGAATAATAAGCGCTTAAGACCAGCAGGCTGGAATTGAAACTGCTTCCGGTGAGCGGTCCCTGTGAGTTTGAAAAAGAATAAATTCCTGGTGTATTCAGGTAGTTAGTGGATTCAAATGCCGAGTTGAATGTTAGATTTCTGGCATTAAAGCCACCCAGCGCATTTATATCCAAGAAGCCGGCAATTTCATTTTTATGATACCTGATCTGGAAATCTGTGTTTGATTCAAACAAAGTCCTTGAGTCCGTTCTATAATCTCCCTGCCTAAGGTCCCTGCCGTAAGCTCCGGCAGAATATGGCATCTTTTCTGAGTTGAACATACCATAAGTAGATATGCTTGGCCTGGCCTGTATATCGAGGTTTTCATTGAATTTATAATTCAGGGAAACATATCCATACACATTGTTTTGAGTATGGCCTCTGAGCCACTGGTAAGACATAAAGTATGGATTATTGTAACGGTAGAATTCCTCGTAATTCTGCTGTATACCTGTTTTCCCGGTCTGGTATAAATTCCGCATATCACTCATTGCCCAATCCGCTCCTCCCCAAATGATGATATTATAGATGATGCTATTCGGACCATAAGTAACATCCGGTACATTGGGTGAAGACTGCCTGCTATAATTAATATAAGTAGTCGCCGTGAATTTTGGGGTGAATCTTTCCACGATGCTACCGGCAAAATTGAAATTATTCAGCTGGGTATTTGGAATGATGCCTTTCTGATATGTATTTCCAAATGAAAAGCGAACGTCGGTCTTTTCAGAAGAAGAACTTACTGAAATACTATTCGTTTGAAGCAGCCCAGTTTGTATGTATTGCTTTAAATTATCCTTACCCCGAGCTACCCAAGGCGTAGGCGCAACGTGGCCGGAATAAGTGGTACCATCAGCAAAAGTAGTTGTGTAGGTCTGTGTCGGATCGTAGGCACCGTCGTACTGCGGCAATAACCGTCCATCGAATTTAGGTCCCCAAACATCATAGTCATAATCATTGTTTCCAACGCCCACGGCTCCATTACCAAAATAAGAATCGGGACTGGATCCACCCCCGCCAAAAGCGTATTTTCCATTATCGCCGGGACCATAAGTATCCTGATACAAGGGTAAAGCAATAAATCCCTGGTTAAACTGTGTTGTATTATTGAAATTAATCACGATTCCCCTTTTGTCCCTTGTTCCTTTCTTGGTGCTGATAATAATGGCGCCATTTTTCCCCTGGAATCCATATAAAGCGGCGGCATTCGGCCCTTTCAAAATCGTATATGTTTCAATATCGTCAGAATTAATATTGTAGGTGTCGGATGTAATGGGAACGCCGTCCACAACGAACATCGGACGATCGGATGGTGCATTCTCCCCACGAATAATTACATCCGGTGCATGGCCAATCTCCTGGTTGATATTTATCTGCAGGCCGGCCGCATTTCCTTTTAAAGCATCCATCGGATCCGCAGTTCTTGCCTGCGTTAGCTTTGATGCATCAATCGTTTGTAAGGAATACCCCAGGCGCTTGGCCTCCTTTCGGATACCCGTGGCAGTTACCACTACTACATTCAGATTCTTGCTGTTGGTTGTCACTTCAATGGATAAAATACTCTCGGCTCCGACAACAACTTCCTTCTGCGTAATTCCAACGCCGGTAATCACCAGCACATCGCCTTCTTTCGCTTTGATGGAAAATTTTCCATCAAGGCCCGTGGAAGTGCCGGTCTTTGTACCCTTGATAATAATAGTAGCACCAGCAACTGGCGACCTATCTGACGAAGAGACCACTTCCCCTGAAACGTCTTTAAGATCCCCGGGATTTCGATTACCCGCCAAAGAAAAAAGTGGAAATAATAAAATGAGAAAAACCATCCATTTACACATATGTGTGTTGGCAATTCCTAAACTCATAAGTTAAGTTTTTAAGTGTTGTAGCAGTTTGTATGAGGTGAAATTAGAAGCTCTGTATTTCCGCGGGATTAACCTAAGGGAAAGGAATTGTTAACAATTACCAATTTCAGATAGATTATAAAAAAATATTATTTCATTCGAATTATTCATTCGAAAATTCAAATTTTGGTAAAGAAAATAATCCGATGGAATATTCAATCAGGAGATTAAGATCCCTTTATTTTCGCAACATTTTCCAAGAGGCAGTATTTTTCCAGAAAGTGATAAATCAATTCCGTAAAATAATTATTGAATGTTGTTGGTGTATATATAATGAATGGCCTCCGCTGAGCCCTTGTCAGGAACAAAACGGAAACCCAGAAGAGCGGCCAATGTGGGGGCCAATTGTTTTTGAAACAATGGAGAAGAAGTTTTTACCAATCCTGCCGCTTTCGTATCAGGCCCGATGGCAGCTATCCAAATCTGACCGGCATCTGCAATTTTCTCACCGTGATCTGTCCAGGTCGATTTTATTTTATCGCCCCTGCCATGATCGCAGGTAATAATTAATGTGGTTTTATCCTTGTATTCAGGCATTGTTTGAATCAGGTTCCAGAGATCCTGGATCATGGCATCTTCTGCATGGGCGCTTTTGAGATACTGGTCATACATACCTTCGTGTGCGTAATCATCCGTTTCATCAAAGGCGATATACAATATCCTGGGCTTATAGGCTTTGAGATACTCCCTGCCCGCGAAATAGGTAAGCAGGTCAGGCCGAACATCCAGTGGCCTTGCAGTAAGGAATTGCATATTATTCACCAATTTTAATGATGGATTATCAAAATGCAAACTGTCCACATCAGCATTGACATAAATACCACTGCGCCAGGTATTCAATATATAAGGAAAAACGTCCCAGGTCGTGAATGCCGCGATCCTCCCCTTAAAACCATTTTGTTTTGCAAGAAATTCCAGGACGCTGGTATTCGGATTCCTGACTTTATCGTTTGTATTGACACCAGTATCGGGATAGCCGGTAAATATTTCATTGTAACCCGGGTATGAGAATCTATATGGATTGGCGTTATTCACTTCACTGCCATTCAGACGGTCACCATACAATTGCCCCTGAGTTCCGATTGTATTCCAAAAAAAGGGAAACAGTTTTCGGCAGCGTTCACTTCTATCCTTTCCTCCAAATGTATTCACTACCCTAAGCGAGTCGCTGGTAAATTTTTTATTTACTACTATTTGAGAATCCATTCCGCCGAACACTTCCTGCCAACGCATTCCATCCATGGTGACAATGACCAGGTTCTCTGTCTTTGTTTTTTGCGCAAAGCAGGAAAGGGAAGCGAATAAACAAACGAGGAAAGTTAATTTTTTCATAACCATAGAAAGATTTAATTATTAAACAGGTGGGAACGTTTTTCAACAGACACAATCTCAAGATACAATGTGAACGGAATATAAAACTTGCGTTACCGATAAATTAAAATCTGGTAGCCAACTCTTTTTATCGTTTTGCATGCTATTGAAACAGGAAGGTCAAAAACGGGCGATCAGTTCTTCAGCAAGACCAAAAGACATGGTCATACCGGTTCCGCCAACACCATTGACTATATGCACGCCGGGTTCCGGAGAAAAAAAGAGTTCGGTTTGGCCATCGGTGAATTTCCCATAAACTCCATTCCAGCTTTCTATTAATTTCGGATTTCGCAAGCAGGCAAATTGACCAAGGTATTTTAGAATCAGTTCATTGATAAATTGCCTGTCAAAAGGATCGGGCGACATCCCGTATTCATGAGAGTCCCCAATGGTCAGATGCCCGAGGTGGTTTTGGGAAACCATCACATGAATGCCCCATTTCAAATATTCAGCGAACTCCTTTTCATAATATTCCTTCAGGAATGGCAGGGAAGCAGCTGCTCTAAAACTGGGATAATGAATCAGGGACAGACCGCCGCAAAGCGCAGGCCCTATCCGGGGAGATCCTTCTTCGACAAATCTCATCATTTGCAGCTTGCATTTGGTAAGCGGAAATTTTTCAAATGCATCCGGATAAAGGGTCCTGAAATCGGACCCGCTGCAAATAAATACAAGGTCAGCCTGTTCTTTTTCACCTCCAGCAGTGATACTACCCTGGGAGACGGATGTAACTGCCTTGCCCCAGGTAAAATGAATATGCAGGGTTTCCTCAAAATATTCAGGCAAATAGTCAATGGCTTCCCTGGGATCAATAATAATTTCATCTTCGCTGAACATCCCACCCAGGCAGTCGCTTGCCCTGGCAATCGGAGATTTAGAAAACACCTGTTCTCTATTCAAAAGACTCACTCCCCGCCCCTCTTTTCTGAATATTTCACACAACTCCTGTAATACCTGCCACTCTTTTTCATTGTATGCGAGATGTAGACTTCCCACCGGATCAAACCATAAATTAGCTGCCTTTCCAATTTCTTTCCAACAGTTTCTGCTCTTAATGGCTCTTTCATATAATTTACCAGCGGGCTGCCCAATGGGCCATACCATTCCAAAGTTTCTGACAGAGGCACCGGAAGCCCGGAGATTCCTCTCATATACCGTGACGGAATAACCTTTGAGTGCCAAAGCCCTTGCAGTGGCAAGTCCGACTATTCCTGCTCCGATGACAATGGCTGATTTCTTAGGCATTACCCGTAATCAGTTTTTTTGATTTATTTGAAAAATAGAAAAGGGATATGATTGTTCCCACAATGCCAAGCAAGGACAATACAACCACACCTTGAGAATAAAATGCCGACCACCTTATTTTTACTTTCAGAAATTCCTTCATAAAAAGTACGCCTACACTGCCGAGATATCCGAATGAGTCTGCTACATAAATCAGGAAACCTACTGTGCCAGGATATTTGAATGCAGCAATAAGTCGCTCAAAAAAAATACAATTAAACGGTATATAGGTTGCATATAATCCCAAACCTACCAATGCCAGCCACCAAAATGCAGAGATCCTGCCCTGAATAAAAAGTACACTTGAAATGCCTGTGATAAAAAAGCCCAAAATAATTATATAATGCGTGTATTTGAGGGCCTTCAAATTATTCTTCACCAAAATCATGCATCCCATGAGAACCAGCATGACTACGCTGGTGGGCGTCTCTGTCTTGGTAAACAAAGAAGGTTGATTCCCATAGCCGTTTTCCATCCACATGTCCGCTATAAAATTATCCCTGAGGTCCCTGAATACGGTGGAAAAAACGTAGACAGCCACCACAGCAATGAGTCCCGGAAAAAATATTCTTACGAATTTTTTCCTATCTTCTTTTGACATGGGCAGCCTCTTGCTCCGGGAAATCAAATCTTCCCCGGAGGGCGGGGGAATTTTCTCCAGCAAGTAAACAAAAACAATAAGTGGAATAGCAAAAGCCAATCCGGTGCAAAAAGGGACCCATAGTTCGGGTATATTGAAACCAAGGCGAATAGATTCAGCTACGGACTTTACAAAACCGGAGGAAAATATAAAACTGACGGAAAGTGCTGCACCGATAAGATCTGTGGTCATTCTTCCTTCCACATAAGAGAAAATGATACCCCAAATCATACCAAGCGGAAACCCATTGATAAACATCATAAATATATTCCAGGGAGCGGGTATAATAGCAAAAAGAAAAAGCGCCAGCCAGGATATTCCGCATAGGAATAGGATAACTCTTCCCCTTCCGATTTTTTTTAATTCGGAGATAAACCTGATCCCATAGAACTTGCTGCAGGCATATCCCAACACCTGGCTAATGACCAGCCAGACCTTAAAACTGATTCCTCCATAACTCATCCCCTCAAACGTGCATACAGTAAATCCTTTCCGGAATCCATATACTGTGCAGTATGTCAAAAAGGTAACCAGAGAAGCAAACAGTGTAATTGTCAGTTTGCTTCTGTTTGGAGATAGGCTCAGTGTATTTTGCAAAATATTTTTTTGAGATTTATTTCAGCGATGCCAGATGATGGATAATCATTTCCCTGTAGTGAAGCAAATCAGGCAGGGGCTTATCCTGAATTTTTGCCTGCTCATCCCACCTTCTCATCATAACAATTTCTGAAAAAAGCGGATCCCTTTCGAATGCATTTGCTTCTTCCTCCGACATCATGCCCCCTTGAAATTCAAGTGTTCTCTTACTCGCTTCTGAGAGCTGGTTATAATAATCCGGGTCCTTAAGCGTCAGGTATCTCTTGGCTTTTACATGAGAAGCGACCAGCCTGCCGATTTTCGTTGAAAAACCCAAATTCACTAAGTATTCGCCTCCTATTGATTCATGGTCTTTTATACCAAAAATGTCCATTTCATTTTCGCCGGCTGCTTCTTCTGTAATATGCCCGATATCGTGCAGAAATGCAGCGAGAATGACTTCCTCATCAAAACCATTTTCTTCGGCAAGTTGTGCGGCCTGCGCCATATGTTCAAGCTGGGATAATTTCTCTCCGGCATATTCCGAGCCTCCATGTTCTTTATAAAGGACCATGATCTCGTCTGCAATCCGGGTAGCTTCTTCTTTCGTCATTTGCTAAATATTGAAGCCAATATAAGTGCATATATTTTCCTGCATTTCAAAATTTAGAAAATTCTTAAATTGTTAATATAGATACCATTCCAGGAAAACTAATTTAATGATTAGGTCATGGTAAGATAAAATGAAATTGTCCGGCAGAACATAAATTTATGATGTCTTGAATGGCGGGAAAACGTGGTGAATTATTCAGGTCGTAAGTTGGGAAAGAGCCGTGAAGGCATTTCAGCCTTCCTAGATGAAATGTTCAAAATTGATTCATGAAGAAACCTTTAAATCGATTTATATGGTCAGGATGGTCGTGTTCGATATGGCTGGAACCACAATAAATGAAGACAATGTGGTGTACAAAACACTTCAGAAGGCAATAAATAATAGGGGCTTTGATGTTTCGTTGGAGGCGGTCCTTGCAGAAGGGGCGGGAAAGGAAAAAGTGGAGGCGATAAAAAGTATTTTGAAGGTTTATACAAGCAATTCGGACGACAAACTGGCTGATGAAATTTACCAGGATTTTCTACCCAGTTTATCCAGCGCATATGAACATTTACATGTTCTTCCGCAGGCAAATGCCACTGAATTGTTTGGATTCCTAAGGCAAAGAAAGATAAAAGTAGTGCTGAATACAGGCTATGATGCGGATACTGCCGAATCCCTCGTTAAGAAACTGGGATGGAAAAAGGGTATTGAATTTGATAGCCTGATCTCTTCAAGCGATGTGGAAAATAACCGTCCGGATCCTGAAATGATTGAACTGGCCATGGATATTTATGGCGTTCATAATCCAAAAGAGGTAATTAAAGTGGGTGATTCAATCATTGATATTGAAGAAGGCCAGCGGGCAAAATGCTTATTGAGCATTGGAATTACAACAGGAGCACACAGTTTTCAGCAATTACAGTCAGCCAATCCGGATTATATTATCAGCAACCTCATGGAATTGGTTGCTATTATTGATTCAGCAGAAAAATGAGCCAGAAAGTGAAATTCTCTTACCATTTTCAATCCGTTACATTAGGCCCCGCACTGGCCTTTAGGTTTACATCAAGAAGTCAGTCAGACACGCTTTCGCCAGAAGGGCGATTTGAATTAGCGATAAGTAATTGGTGCAATTCTCATCAATGATATTTTTTTTCATCTAAAATGTTTCACTGAAATTGAATAATACAGTTTGATATCCCTTGCTGAATGCATAGTCTATCGCAAAATTCGTATTTGATGACTTACTGATTTTTACACGTAGCCCAATTCCTCCTGCCGGATGCCAGGATTGAAACATTGTTCCGGAACCGCTAACGGTATTGATATTAGAAAAAAGGACAAACCCAAAAAGTCCATTGTTTGTAATGTCTCTACGGTATTCCGTTTCAAAATAATAAAGCGATTCTCCCCTGTACCTGTTTTGATCAAAGCCTCTCGCGGACCGGTTATATTCATCCCAGCCTGTACTTGGCAGATCCAAATAGGGCGTGACATCATTAAAATTCCACCATAAAAAAGACCAGAATGTTAGTATATTTTGCTGATTGGGTTTTGCGGGTTTATTTAATGGCAGGTATTTTCTCAAATCAATAAAAACAGAATGCCAGGAATTTTTATTTCCGAGAAATCCCGGATTCATGCGATATACAACATATAAAAAACTTCCCGGAAAAGGAACAACATTCCGGTTGCGCGTATCGTATAAAAAATTAAAGGTTATGCCAGAGGATAAAGAATTGCCGGAAAGACCATATTGATACCCGGTGAACTTCTGTAAATTAACGCCTGAATCACTTCCAATATTAAAATGATAATCCAGATCATAGCCGAGTCCGACGAACCAACGCGTGGTGACTCGTTTTAAGACCGCCTGATAAAAACGGATATACTTATAGTTCACCCATTCTTTTTCGTCGTTTGAATATGTGGTGCCCAGTCCCCAGGTATATTGAGGATATACCAGAAAACGAATGTCTCCATGGATAACCCATGCATTATTCTTTAACCAGATGGTGGACCTCAGTGGTAAACCAAATCGCTTATCAAAATTATAATATGGGGCAAAAGTAGCCGTGGAAAGATTTGTTGTCTCTATAGGGCCTAAATACGTGTTCGCTGTCGTGCTTGTAACAAATGCATTTCCGGAACTGGTTGGAGCATTCGCCAAAGGATTTAATGTAAAAAATATCTTTTTTTTGGAGGGTTGAGTCTTTGGCTTTGCAGGCACCTTAAACCACTTTCTATAAATATCCAGCAAGTCCTTTTGAAGCGAAGTATCCTGCACCGTTTGATTCTGAGGATTCAGGTTTGAAGTACTCTGGGCTGAAGATTCAACAGGAATCGCTCCTACTAATAGAATAATTGAAATTGCATAGTACCATTTTCTCTCTGTTATAATCATTCTAATATAGCATTACAAAAATCCGTCTTGTCATACGTTCAATTTTCCAGCGTTGTGAATTGACCCGGATTTTCAAAATAAATCAAGCCATGACAACTGCAAAAATTGTAGATTTTCTTATTAATAATGAGGTCATTTTTGAAAGTTCGACATGTCATTCAATTCATTTTTTATCAAACCAAATGATATGCCTTAAATGAGAAATATTTTGAAGAATATATGACAATGTAAAACTGTACAAGACAAAACCGATAAAAATGATATATCCAGGTTGCATGGAAGTATTATTGGTGGTGATGCTGGTAATGGTCCCGTTATTCATATTCAAATCAGATAATGTATTGTTTACAATACCGTTAAACCCAATAAAGGTCATCAAAATGGCAATCACCAATACGTCCGCCATGCTCCACTTACCCGATTGGAAAGCGAAATAATGGATGACTTTATTTTTTGCCCAACGACGTTTATCAAGCATATAAATGCCCGTTGAGAGCAATTTCGTCAATGGAAATAAGATACTGAATATCAGAATGAGAACTCCGACTATCATAGAATCGGCCTTACCTGTTTGCAAAAGGATATGAACCACGTCTACAATGCTTTTACTTTGAAAGAAGAGAACCTGATTTTTGAAAGAAATATTTTGTCCGAGCAAGTGAAATTCAATCGAGGATATTCGGGCATCAATTTGAATCATTGTACTGGTTAGGCCAACGATCAAAAGAATAAGCGCTGAAAGAATCGACATCGCATATAGAGGACCATGTACGTTCGGAATGTCCCTAACCAGCCACCAGATCAATAAAATCGCAATCACACCACCCAGCATACCATAGCTCCAATAATTGGTTTGTTTTCTAATCAGATTCATTTCAGCAACCGTCTGTTTTTCAAAAGATGGATTATCGACGGCATTGTGCCTTCTGAATATAGAATCCATCAATGCCTTTCCTGCATTCTTTGAACTATCAAAGGTTTGGCTTCCAAGAGAATCCAGTTCTATTTGGGCAATATGCTTTAACCTACTGTAACTGGAGGGTTTATTGATTTCATTAATGATTTTCTGTGCATATCCAGGCACTTCCTGATGCAATTTCTTTTCGTCCACCAGTGAATTAAAAGCAAGTTTTTCCAATTTTTTCCCTATGTTTTTGTTGGGTTTCTGAATGGAAGCAACGGCCTTATTAAGAACTGCATTGAGGATTTGTTCAATTTCTTTTTTTAGATCCTTATTTTGTTCGGGAGTAAGTTGAAATTTGTCAATTTGGGCCTTGGCTGCAGCTACGATGTTATCACGCCATAGGTCAACAGAAAGAAGGCCAAAAGAAACACTGTTGATCACCATGTAATCCTTTTTGATGCTTTCTTGCCTGGCTGAAAGAGTATGTACCTGAAATCCACAATAACCGATTCCGGCCAATATGATTACCACACCAAGGATTAATAAGAGTTTCCCGGCAATCGTTGCTTTTTTAGTAGGCCTGGTACTTTCACTCTCCACAGGTTGGTTTTTTTTTGATTTTTATTTAAGGATTGATTCCCGATCAGGGGCGACATTAAAATAACTTCATCAGTCTAGATTGATCTGTCACATTTTTATGCTTACTTTTCCTATATATTCATGTTTTTTTGGCTGTCCTTCAAATTATTTATTCCGTCTTGAAATCCTCAAAGCCGTCCATTGTTTCTGGTTGTATTAGGTCCTTGAGCAGGTGTTATTAATTGTCTAAACTGTTGGCTGCAAGAACTGCCAGCAAGATCTTAGTTTATCGTCAAGTTGTTAAATAGTAGGAAAACAAGAGGCTTGACCATTAAGACGGATTGGTGACTCCGGCAGAGTACTCGGTTGATAAGATATATAACTTCCACCTGACTAATACTTAGGACAACAATCAAGCCGAAGCAAATTGAGTTTTAGAAATTGCCTATCAGGTGAAGAGTTGGGAGGATATGGGGATTATTTGCCTCATTGGGAAGAATCGATCCTAAAATATGGGATCGACCACTACCACCATGTGAAGAAAGATCGTGTCAATTTTCTGTATAAGTACAAATCAGGCTTTTTAAGTCCGATTGGTAGGCCAATCGTACCGATTGCAGGGCAAAATAAAATGGCTTTTCAAAACCGGGCTCCGTTAGCAGCCCGTCGTCCAGATCGACAAGTCCGGGCAAAATGCATTGCACTATTTTGCCGCCGTCCTTTTTCTTAAATTCCAAACCTGACCTTTGTGAATGGTAGGTACTTCATCTCCCAATAATTTCCCCCAGGGCTTTAATTCGGAGATTTTGTCGAATATTATTTTGAGAATACCTACAAACGGAATAGAAAGGAACATTCCTGAAATTCCCCAAACTGCACCCCCCATTAAAACAATAAGAATAGATATCAGGGCATTGATCTTTACTTTAGAGGAAACGATATAAGGAACCAAAAAATGATTGTCAATAAATTGGATGACCACGTACGCGATAATGACGCCAAACTGAGTTCCGAATCCATCTTTGGTAATGGTAACTATTACTAAAGGCAGGAGGATTGCCAACATGCCACCAATAAATGGCAATACATTCAAAATAGCACCAAGCACACCTAAAAGGATTGCATATTCTACACCTAAGATCATCAATGCGCCGGTATTTAAGGTTGCCACAATCAGGGCTTCCATTAGCAAGCCGAACATGTAACTTTGAATAGCACTCTTGGTCTGAATAAGGACTACTCCTACCTCTTTTGAATTTTCTTCTGAAAATATTTCAAATAAGAAATTCAGGACTAAAGTTTTATAATACAGAAACAGAAAACTGTACAAGGGAATCAATAATTACAATTCCAAAGATCCTGCAAGTGTGCCAAGCGTTTGTCCCACCAAAGGTTTCATTCCAGTTTCAGCCTGGGAGATAAGCTCATCCTGTTTCTTCAAATTGAGATTGAATCTTTGAGAAATCTCATGTTGCAATTTATGCAATAGCTCAATGGATTTTTTCTTAAAAGTGGGTAATTCGTCAGAGAACCCTGCAATCTGGGTAGAAATCAAATATCCAATAACGCCTAGTAAAACTATGGCAAGAAGAAGCGAAAGTGAAATTGCCAAAACCCTGGGGATTTTCCACTGGCGAAACTTATTCACCAAAGGATTGAGTATAACAGCAAGGATCAGCCCAAATGAAAATGGAACCAGGATCTCCTTCAGGCTGTACAAAATAAAAACAAGCAATACCAAGCCAAATAGAATGACCGTACATTTTATATAGAAAGGGTATTTTTTCAGCATATTCACTTATTCAAAAGAATATTAAAGCAATGCTATTTATAAGTATGCTCTTAAAATCACCGTACAATTTTCTTCAAATACGCACACTTCATCCTGGCCCGGAATGAACACAGGACTAGAAACTATGCCCTGGCAAATGTGCTATATCGTAGTGATAAATCTATTTAATCGAAACGGCTCCGCAGTAATGTAATTTAAGAGATTTCAGTGTTGGGGCAATAACATATCGAGATATTAATTCATTAACCGGGAAAAGCGAAGACCAGTCTAATGTGCAGAATAACCACTCGTTTTGAGTTGATTAAAAAGTTCCGTCGTTTTTTGAACAGCTGTCTCATCATTGATATCAAAGACCAGAAAAGTCTCTTTGTCTCCTTTGTATAATGGATTTTCCTGCATATCGCCCTGCGATTTGTAGACAGCAATGACCCACTGTGCCACGGTCTTATAAGAAACTTGTTTCCCAATGCCGAAGCGGGTGGAAACATCTAAATAAAATAATGGCGCATCCTTCTTCACTGCGGTTTCAGGAAATCCTTTCAGCATAGTATATTCCGCCGGCTTTTCATCAAGGTATGTGCTGCCAGCTATGATTATCGGTTTTTTCTGTCCTTTGTAGCGTTGCACAGCCCGCAATGCCATGATGACTGCTGTCTTATGGTGGCCATGCTGCCCCTCGAAAGGAATCATTGTTATGATGAAATCATATTGCTTCGCCGCCAGGATCTGGTCAAGCTTTTTTTCAATAAATGGAATATCCCATCTCTGGCCCGTCACATAGGGTACGGGATTGAGATTATAATAGTCATCCTTTCTGATCAAAAAAATAATATTGCCTGATCCCCATGATATCGCCGGCTTCCATGACTTCCTTTTTGCGAATCCGGGGCAATTCCGAACGGCCAATGGTCGAATCGGTTAATTTGAGCCCATAATATACTGAACCAAGCTCGGAGCCATTATATCCTCCCTGTCCGTCTGTAAGCTGGGCGAGGTCCACTGTGCCCTTGAGGTCGTGAGTAATTTTATAAAGTATGATGGGAAAACTGGTTTCATCATCCGGATGTGCCTGAATGACGAGTACGTTCGGACCCGTTTGCGCCTGGGTCATCTTTGAAAGAATAAATATTAAAAAAACTAAAAAGGCCAGGGATCTGTAAAATGATCTGCGCATTTGACTTATGTTTTGCTGAAATTAAAGAATTCTTTCGTTCAGATTCGTACAGGCATTGCTTGCATTTCACAGTCGCCAGGGTTCAACAGATTGATTACAATAAGTGCGCAATTTGTGCAAAGTTTGGCAGATCGTACGATTCTCTTCTGCCGCTGTTGGAGTTCATTCGAGCCCTGCTCATGAGCCCCGCATTTCCACCCCAACAGTATTGGCTACGCGAAAAACATTTTCCGACTTCCATGCATGGGAGGATTCTGTCTTGAGCCGACTTTTACTGGCGTCTGGAAAAAAAAACTCCGAATTGTACAAATATTAAATAAATGGTTTACCTTATGCCCCGCCTACACCTTATCCTCTATTAGGAATCGCTTTACGTTAACCTTAAAAACAGCCATCATGAAAAAGTCTAACAGACTCTTCTCTGCATTGATTTATTTGACCACACCCATTTTTATTTTTGGTTTCCATGCGAAGTTGCATGCCCAGGATCGTTCCATTACCACTTATCAGTATCGCCGGGTGCCCGGAGATAAAGCAGAAGAATTCATTAAAAGAGAAACAACTTACTGGAGTAAAGTGGCGCAAAAAGCCGTCGACAATAAGATCTTGACATTTTGGGCGATACTGGAAAAAGTAGGAGGCTACGATTTGCCCAATTCTTCCAATTATTTGTTTATTAATACATATACCGATATCGACAAAGGTGCGAACATGTGGGATAACGTCGAATCCGTAGCAGGAGTCAAAATGGCTGATATGGAGACCTATTCTATGAGTACACTTACCAGTCAGATTTTCCTGCATAACCGGGAATTTGTTCAGGCCGCTAACGCCGTCCCAGCAAAGGATTTTAATTATGTGGTATTTAATTATCAAAATACTGACTATGCCGACAGCCTGATCAATCTGGAGAAAAAATATTGGGAACCTTTTATCAAGGCCGCTATGGATAAGGGCCAAACCCCCCAAAAAGCCTGGGGAAATGCCATTGTACTTGCCCCAAGAGGCGCAGATATTAAATCCACAACTGTTTCCTATGACCTATATAGAACGCTTGGAGATGCACTAATGCCTGCATGGGACCCGAAAATAGTTCTTCCGATGAAATTATTCCCGTTGCTCGGTAAAATACAAATGAACAGGCCTGGTATTTCTGTTTACCGGATTGTAAAAGTAATATCCACTCCATAAAGAATTTTATTTAAGATATTCAATTCCCGTTAGAAAAAAAGCCCCCGCTTCTGCGGGGCTTTTTTATTTAAAAAGTTTTGAATTTGTTCGTAAGAGAGGATACAAAAGATGGCTGATGCCATAAGTGTCTTCTTTCTTTATGCTGCTATCTCTATCACGGCTTCTATCACAAAGCAAGTCCCAAATGAACACCAATGTTGCCATTATTTTGAAATCATTCCAAAGAACGGTTTTTATCATGAGGTCGAACCGCCCTTTGGAAAAACCGAATAGTCTTGAGGTCTTAAATATAAAAAGGCGGTTTCTTCTCTGTCATGAGCCGAAACCTTTGAGTTGAAATATGATGCCCAGGAATATAATCATGCCGAAGATCGTCAGGATGCCTGCCATAATCAAAGCATATCTTGTACGCTTAATCTCATACCTTCCCCGCAATCTCTTTATAGTTTCCAAATTTTCAATGACCCCGAATATCAAGGAAAGGATTCCCATTCCAACCATGAAGAGTCCAACTAGTTTTGGACTTGAAATACCCTTAAGCATTTTCCCCGAGGCAATAAGCTCCTCTCGGGAATAATCGAGAAACTTGTATATAGTAAACCCAAAGCTTATCAGGGAGAGGCCCGTTCGCACCCAAGCCATCAGGGACCTGTCTGCTGCCATCACTGTTCGATCGACAGCCATATCCGTACTGTCATTTGCTTGATCATGTATATGGTCTGAGCCCTTCACATTTTCATTTTTCATTTCAGTTACTGGTCCGTAAATAATTTCTTGCATCAACCGATTTTAGAAAGCAGCAGTCTGTCGGGTTCTAACTTATATGTCCAGGGGCAGCCCGAGTTCTTCCAGCCGTTTATCAATCTTTGGCCGGAATATACGCTTTCATTCTCAGATACTGCATCTCCTTCCATACCATCCGGGATTTGGTATACCCGCGTAAAGCCCGCTTTCGCTAGCATGTTCACCGCAATAGCACATCGTCCGCCTGAACGGCACATAAGCATTAAAGTTTGATCAGGTTTGGCCACCTGTTGCACCCTGGATACAAAATCAGGTAACAGTTCCATAGGAAACTTTCTTCTTTTGGCATCCCATACGTATGATTGTTTGGCAACCGGAATTTTCCATGCCATGTCCGGATGACCGACAAAAAGATATTCTTCCGGAGTTCGGACATCAAGGATTATCACTTTCTCGGGTTCGGCATTCCACTTCACGTAAGCTTCTTTCGCCGTCAAATAGAGTCCCGCAACAGTTTGTTTTCCCTCGGGTATATTTATGCTAAGTGTATTCATGTTTATTTATTCATATCATTCCAAATTGCAAGTTCCGGGCGACAAAATCTTATCACCTGACACTTGCTTAAAACCACCCATTTCCAGGAACCATGCATCGAAAGCATTGTTCCAGATTATCCCAGCCTGGCTGAAACCGTAGGAAGTTTATCCCCGGTTACCTTCAGCCAGCGTTCATTGATCAGTTCTTTTGCTGCAGATTCGAGGAATTCCGGCGCAGCCCATTTATGCACATCAAAGTCATTCTTGATGTAGCCATGGCTCAGCATGAAGTCCTTTACCGATTTCTACAGAAACCAGGTTTTGTGCGGAGAGGTTTGGCACCATGTCGATATCTTTGATCCCTCTGTACGTATCCTCTACATCCAGGTAAAATGTTTGTTTATCAAGAATCGCAGCTGCCGCATGCTTATGCTCATTGGCCCAGCGTCCCACTTTAATCATTCCCTTCATGAACGCAACGACGAGTTCAGGATGTTTCTCGGCCATCACATCTGTGCAGGTGATAGCGGCAGGAATATTCGCAACCTGCAGAGTCCAGTCAGGATATCTTGACAGGTCTTCGATCGCTTTAAACTTACCTGTCGCTTCCTGGAGATGCTGGAATGGTTTACTCTGAGTATAAATTGCATCAACTACACCTTTTTCCAACGCAGTTTCCAGCGGACGGAATGCCAGGTCGTGTTTGTGGTCACGTTTCAACCAAAGTTCGGATGGGTTTTCCATCGGGTCCAGCATCTTCGGATCGTTGTACCAATCATCCGCATAGGGGAATTCCACAATCTGCACATCTGCCCGGGTCATGCCATTCATCCGCAGCATCAGTTCGATGCCCTGTTCTTCCTGGATACGCCACCAGTCGTTCTTAATCGTGTTCAGGCTTTTTGACAGGCCAATCTTTTTTCCTTTCAGATCGACTCATCCGGTAAATATTATCCCTGGAACGCACCATCATGCAGCCCCCTTCGTGAGGTGCATGTGTAACTCCCAATAGTCGGGTTCTGCGGATATCTGCCTGCACATGAATGGGCGGAAAAAGACCGCCGAAGCGAATCAGGTTATCCAGGTTGTGGATATAGTGCGGATACCAGTCATTTCCACGGGTATGAACGCAGAAAGGCATATTTTACACCGATCTTTTTGATACTCTTCTCTGCGTCCAGCCGAGTTCCTGATCTACGTTGCTGGCGGATACGAGTGGACAATTGGTATAATAGACTTCTTTCCAGTCCAGCGGCACCGTGTTTAATTTCCTGTTTCTTGTTTCGGGAACCAAAATGGGTTCATTTTTCACATTAGGTTCTTTGATTTTGGTATTCATAATCCTGGTTTTATATTTTTTAAGTAATCGTTGTTTATCTCAACTCATTTTAAAATAACCAGTTTGAATTACCAGCCATATAGCAAATCCAATTATTAATTAACGCAACAAAGTTGATCCTATATAATGAATGGATTAATGACAGGAGTCACTTTTTGGAATGATAATGATCATTCAAACTGGGTGTTGGAGACCGAAACAGATATGAGGCCAGACTTCAAAGAAATATATTGCCCTAAGTCATTGCTGAAATGTATACTTTACGGCTTTTATAGTGTGAATAATAGTTGCCATAGAACATGTTTTAATTGCCAGGCAAATCCTTTAAGATTAATCTCCAATTAAAATAAACCAGATTGAATTCAATTGATATCATTCTCACAAATGAAATATGATATTGATTTTGTTTTTACATTTTTAGTGAAAGGGAAAACCAATGTGAAGAAGTTAGTTTTATGCGTAACATTTTTATTGAATTTCACAGACAACACGTGCTACACCAACTACAAAGCGAACATTCTTGAATCCCGTTCAGAGAACAGTTTTCATCTTGAGTTCAAGCCGTCCTTCGGCTCACCCAGACCAGATTTGACTACGCTCAAACAGCTTGGACTAATCACTCAGCCACTATTTTTCCCTGCATCGTTCCCCAGTGCCCCGGAAAACTGCAAATAAAATCATACACGCCAGGTTCGGGGATAGTAAATTCAATGGCATCAGAATCTCCACCGCTCGACTGATTTGGTATGCGCAATAATCAAAGAAGCTACTGAAGCAGGAACATACTGTTCATTTCTGGCTTTTACTGCCACTTCTGCAAAATCGGCAATGTCTGTTCCCTTTTTTAAAATGACTACATTATGGGTCATCGCTATATTGGATTTTGCACTTGTGTTTTTTAGGATGAGCCTGATTTTTTTTCCTGCCCTGATCCTGAACAATTCCTTATCAAAACGCATATTGGCATCTGCCTTTAATTGAATGGTGTCACTAAATGGCAAATTTTCAACTCCGGGAACCGTTTCAGCAGCTTCCTGAGACTGCACCGTTGTTTTGGACGAATCCTTTTGGGCATGCTGATCGCTTTCTCCCTGGCCGCAGGAGACGAATATAACTGTACCAGCCAGGAGCCACCGACTAATAATTTTCATTTAGATAAATAATGATTTATTCTTCTTCCAAAAAAATGATTTGATTTTATGCACAACGCACGCGAATCTAAAGCTCTTTGATCTTAATGTCCCTGAACGCAACGCCATTGGTCCAGTCCTGAAGGGCGATATGGCCTTTGGTAGCAATCCCAAATTCAGGAAACTGACTCATTGAACTTGCTGCAACTCGTTTCTTCCAATTATCGCTTTTGAGATCCACCTGAACTGTTTGCACTCCATTTAACCAAAAGGTAAGTTTCCCATTTCCCTGAAGGACCCTTGACTGATTCCATTCTCCGGATTTTGGAATGGAATTGCTGCTGTTGGGAATGACTCCAAAAATTGAAGCTGCTCTATGAGAAATCTCTTTCAGGTATTCAGGCTCCATATTCTTATCATCCAACAACTGATATTCCGGACCTGTAGAGAAAGTTGTTCCCAGGTCAGGACGTTCCTGCACATTGATAAATACACCACTGTTTCCTGCTTTTGAAATTTTCCATTCGAAACTAAGATCAAAATTTTCATATTCTTTATCCGTCACAAGGTCCCCGTGTTTTACATTTTTTGCATGCGGGTTGCAGACCAGCTTGCCACTGTCCGCGGACCAGGCCGAAGCAATCTCTCCCTTATTAAAGATATGCCAACCTTTCGTCGAGCTTCCATCAAATAACAATTTCCATCCATCCTTATTTTCCTGATCTGATAGTATATTATGTTGTTCTGAATGATTTGTGCATCCAAGTAAAAACCATGTGATGGAGACCGACGCGAGCAATTTGACAATCGTTTGTTGTTTTTTCATATTTGCCATTTAAATTAAATGAGTGAATGAGAACAAATTCGCAATTTTGGAAAATTACAAAATATCCGCCTCCCTCGTTGTTGGAGTTCTATAAAGGCCTATTCAGAAATGACGCTTGACACACAAATAACAGCCTCCATAAAGTCTTTCGTGTCAAGACACCAATCGTCAAGCAAGTCACGTAGGAACAACAACATCGGCATTCTTTTTAAATCCCGCACAGAGAACGGCTTTCATCTTCAATTCGGGGTGCCAGTCGGAACACCCCGAACTCAGAAGGGATCCCGTATGATTATTAGGAATATGATTATCTTCCGGAAGCAATTTGAACTTCATCATGTCTTCCTCCCACCAGCTCGCAGCCATCATGTTCACTGATATTGTCGGATACACAGCAATGATGCAGGAAAATGAAGAGAAGGCAGTGGCGGTCATCAAACATTATAATATTGCTCTCGAAAAATGGGTCAGCTATTTTAATGGCCAGGTATTAAATTATTATGGCGATGGAAGCCTTTGTATTTTTTCCAGTGCTACCGATGCGGTAAGTTGTTCGTTGGCTGTTCAAAAGGATTTGAAAATTGAACCAGTTGTTCCCCTTCGCATTGGTTTACACATTGGCGAAGTTTTTTTTGAAGATAAAAAGGCCCTGGGTGATGGTGTAAATGTGGCCTCTCGAATTCAGTCGCTGGGGCAGGAAAATACGATTCTTGTTTCCGATGAAATTCATGATAAAATAAAAAACAACCCTTCTATTACAACAATATCCCTCGGACATTTTGAATTTAAGAATATCGACAAGGCGCTGGAAGTGTTTGCGTTGACCAATGAAGGATTGTTTGTGCCGCAAAGAAAAAACATTGAGGGGAAACTAAAAAAGAAGAAATATCAAAAGCTTACTGTCTTTGCGGCTCTTTCGTTCATCCTCTTTGCAGGCGTAGCTTTTTTTATTTATAAAGAAAATTTTTCAAAGAATGCCAATGCCGGGATTGACAAATCCATTGCCGTATTGCCCTTTGTAAATATGAGCAACGATAAAAACCAGGAATATTTCAGCGACGGACTTAGTGAAGAGCTGCTGAACCTACTGTCAAGAATGTCTGAATTGAAAGTGATTGGCCGTACATCTTCATTTTCTTTTAAGGGCAAAAATGAGGACTTGCGCATTATCGGAGGGAAGCTTGGCGTGGCAAATTTACTGGAAGGCAGTGTGCAAAAAGAGGGCAATAATATTCGTGTGACAGCACAGTTGATAAGAGCCGCTGACGGCACCCAACTCTGGAGTGAAAAGTATGACCGGAATGTAGAAGGCATCTTTAAATTGCAAGATGAAATAGCCGGCGCGGTAGTTAGGCAATTAAAACTGAAGCTGCTGCCTATGTCAAATAGTGGAGCTTCCCAGATCAACATGGAAGTGTATGATCTTATTCTTCAAGGCAATTATTTTGCAGAAAAGAGAGATAAGGAGAACCTGGCTAAAGCGCTTGATTTTTACCTAAAGGCTTTGGCAATAGATTCATTGAATGCGCGTGGCTGGGCTGGGGTGGCAAGATGTTATGACCTGCAATCAAGTTGGGATTGGATTGATCGAAACAAGGGTTTTGAAAAAGCCCTGGAAGCGGCCAGAAAAGCATTGGCATTGGACCCCAACCAGGTCGAAGGCCATTTGGCATTGGGGGGAGTGGATGTGTATTATTTTGATTGGGATGGAGCGGATGCGGAGTTTCAAAAGGCAATGAACCTGGAACCAGGAAATGCTGATGCTTTAAGAATGACAGGATTTTTATCTCATCGCACAGGGAGCTTTGATGAAGGGATCCGGTTGACTAAACAAGCAATAGACCTTGACCCGGTAAAAGCTATAGCTTACTATAATTATGGACAACTCCTGTATTATGCCAACCGCTATGAAGAAGCCATTATATCATACAAAAAGGCACTGGAAATCAACCCACAGTTTCCTCGTGTACACATATATCTGGGCGAAGTGTATCTGTTGCAGGGAAAGCCTGAAATGGCTCTTGCCGAAATGAAGCAGGAAACAGAGCAGAACCTTAATGAATTGGGTATGGCCCTTGCCTATCATGCGTTGGGTCGGACAAAAGAAGCTGATCAAGCATTGACAAATTATGTCCTCAATTATCAAAACGATTGGGCCTATATTATTGCAGAAATTTATGCCTTCCGTGGAGAAAAGGATAAGGCCTTTCAATGGCTTGAAAAAGCGTACGAAAAAAAAGACACCTGGCTTATATGGTTGAAAGGTGATCCTCTTTTGAAAAACCTGGAGAGTGATCCTAGGTATGCCGCCTTTTTGAAAAAGATGAAATTACCAACATCTTAGAACTACATCTTGTAGGAGAAATAAAATATGATATTGATCGAATGATGGGAGTCATTGCACTGGTTGCTGAAAAGTCAGCCTGGGGTAAGAACATGAATCTATATCAGCGATTTAGCGCTTATTTTTCGCATCGATCCTATACTGCGAAGGTGGAAAATAGAAATGAAAAATGGACAAACTTTTTTGAAGAAGATTTATGCAGCAGTGGATTGCGGAGTAGTAGTCAATCTTAGTGGTGCAAACCAGCAGGTGAAAGGAGGGATTGTCGATGGCATCGGAAATGCTTTGTTTGGTGAAATAACCATTAAAGACGGGGCAGCTGAGCAGAGGAATTTTAATGCCTACCGATTAATCCGCACGAAAGAAGTTCCTGATGTTGAGGTTCATTTTGTGGACAGCTCTATTGATCCAACGGGTTTGGGCGAACCTGCCCTTCCCCATGCAGCCGCTGCAGTGGCGAATGCATTTTTCAAGGCCACGGGCAAACGACTATACAATCAACCATTTTCGAAACAGGAAGAAATGAAGGGCGTGAGCTTCAGCGGAAATAGTCTGCAATAGATTAAACCTGAATTATTTTCAAAATTATTTTGCGCTGACAGATCAGGTATTCATATGCAGAGCCTCTTAGTGTCCATTTACTAAGAATAGCAATATCATTTCAACAATTCCCTGAGCGATTTATTGATGACCTGGCAACCGAGCGCTACCTGAATAATACCAAGCACCGCGGCAAGAATCTGGAGGAAGACAAAAAGAAATCGAAAGACGTATTTGATAAGTACCATCGAAATCAGGTTAACCAGCATGATCGTTAATACGATGACGCCAATGACGAGCCGGCTCTTGTCGTCCGGACTCAGCGCCAGGAAAAGGATTAGCGCTGCAATCCCATAAGGCGTCACAATGGTTGGAAAAGCAAAGGCCATAGCCAGTTTCATCGTTGGGGCATCCGCTTTCTCGTTACGCACTATCCCCGGATTAAACTGCTGAACGATGAATATAAGTGCTACAAGCAAAAGAATAAGCCCACCGGCAATACCGAGAATAGGTAAGGGAATTCCAAAGCTGCTAAGAAAAGTCTGGCCGAGAAATGCTGCGATCAAAAGCGCAAGCGCTGAAACAAATGTCGCCCTTAAGGCTATTTTTATGGTAAGCAGTGCATCTGCGCCTTCTGCTATTTTAGCAAATGGACCAATAATTTTGAATGGGCCGAGCATCAGGAAAAGAACGGTAAAGATTATTTCAACAGGAATTGATATTGAAGTAATGGGTTTTAATGGCGCCTGGCCAGAAGTGGCAGCTTCCGCAGGCCTGATAATTGCGTAGTAAAGTATAAAGGCCACAACAGCGGCTACAGCCACAATGATCCATGTGCCAACATACGTGGAAATTCCGACAGTTCCTTTTTTTTCCAGTTTGTTATCAGGCAGGTCTGATGCCTTATTTGCGTTGTTGTTTGTCATGACATTTTCTTAATTGAGCCTTTCAGAATATTTTGAGTCATCATTTTCTCCTTATTAAAAAATCGTGCAATCAAAATTGAAATAAGAGATAAAAAATAAGTTCCAGGGTCTTGGCCCTTGAATGGCCCACGCCGGCCTCATACATCAATCTTGCTTTACAAGGAGGTCCCCAATAGGAGTACTATCAGGGTTTTGAGATCCTTTCTTTCGGAACAACAGATCAGAATCGCTATCGAAATGGTAAAGCTTGGCAGTTGTTATCCGCTTTGCTAAACGACTGAGGACAAGGGTAGCCAGAAAAGCTCCGGTCACGGGACCGATCCAATAAATCCACCATCCATTCCATACACCGGATATGACTGATGGACCAAAACTGCGGGCCGGATTCGTGCTTAGACCGGATATAGCAGATGCATAAAGGGACATTATTGAATAGATAATGGGAAATATAGCGGGTGTATATGGCCGAAGATTCCTGAATCCGAGAAACAGGAACAACAGGCTTACCATGATAAAAGTAGTGACGATTTCGCCGAGCAAAGCGGCACCCAGCGTATAGCCTTCACCGGGAGTAGTGGCACCGAAAGATACGCTCCTGCCCATGGCACCCCAGGCCAGTAAGGGTAAACAGCCAATGACCGCGCCTGCGAATTGGCCCAGAACATAAGCTATACTGGTTTTGAGATCAATCTTTTTCGCGAGAAAGAATGCCATCGTGACGATCGGATTAATATGCGCCCCGCTTACTTTTCCCAGACGAGATAATGCAATCAGTGCGCCCGTAGAGCCAAACAAAAAACCCGTGGCGAGCCTTCGCGGTCCTATCTCGGGGATACCCTGCACAATCGGGCTGCCGGTTCCAAACATCATTGTCACAATCGAGATGCCTATTAGTAATAACAGTCCGGTGCCAAAAAATTCAGCCAAAAATATCTGCCAGGGAAAGCCTTTTTCATTCTTGTCCTTCATCCTATTTGAATTATGTATTCATCTCAAAAAGTAATTCGACAGGCATTTGCATCATATCACCGAGAACTGAATGATTACTTTAGCATCATCCGGCCCACGCTGCAGCGCCTTAGCGAAATTTGCCGGACGTTCTTTTCCTGTGATCAGGTGGGCAAGCCAATTACGCTCCGCACACGCAAGAACCTGGGCGGACTTATACCAGTGACGCTTATTCGCATTAACAATGCCAATAACTACGTTATTCTTTAGCAAGGTAGCCGCAGCAACATCGGCTATTGATGCAGAGATGCATTTCCCGCCTTGCCCGATGCAGGTGAGACAGATGATCCCATTGGCTTCATATCAGGCTCCGGGATATCTCTAAATTTCGCAGTTCCTGGTTTATTGGGTTCTATAGTAATCGCCTTCATTTTAATTTCCCATATCTTTTTTGGTTCATGAGCCAAGCTTCCTCCACTAACCAGGTCCTTTTTATTTTACACATTTACTGCCACACGGGGGGTGGCTTCATCACTTACTATCATTACGGGAACTGTCACTTCAAAAATGTGATAACCCCATGCAGGCAGATCCAAATACATACCGCGCGATATAACATCATTACCCTCCCTGTCATAAACAGCAGGACCCATCAGGTCTTTAAAGCGAACTGATTTATCGGTGAGTTCAGAAAATGGCAACCTGATATAGCATTGGCTGGCGTTTGGCGCATAGTTTACACATACAAGTGCAAGCCTGCCATTTGCATCTTCCCATCCAAATGCCAAAAAGGAATCTGAACTGTTATTGCCTTCCCAAGCCGGCAGACATTCAAGCAGCCGCCAATGACCATTGTGAAAAATTGGCTTCTTAATAACAGCCAGAAGCTCATTGTAAAATTCCAACAATGCTTCATCAATTGGTTCCTGTGGCGCGCGCACCAAATGCGGCGAAATCCTCTTCCTTCTTCCTTCAAATTGTCCCTGATGAAAAAACCTCAACCCTGGAGATAAGAATGTGGTCACAGCTGCCGCTTTATGGATATCCGTTTCGAAGGTTGCAGCGGCGCGCGGTTCATCATGATTTTCGAGGAAGCGGGCCAGTTTGACCTGGTACTCCATATCCGCAAAAAAATGTTCTCGCACGGCCCTGGCATGTCCTTCAACCAAACGGTCATAAAGGCGCTTATCATAGGTGTAATCAAATCCTTCCTGCTGGAGGTTCCACTCCATATCCCAATAGACTTCAGCCATAAAGCAAAAATCAGGAACTTTTTCACGGACTCTCTCCGTCGCTTTAGACCAGAAGGGTTCTGCTTTCCGGCCCCAGGTTCTTTCAAATACTTCTGGCAAAACAAGCATCGCCATATCACATCTTACACCATCGCATTGATTTGAAATGCGAAGCAGTTCATTTATCATGGCCTCCTGAGTTTCCGGATTGCTATAATCCAGTTGCAAAGTATCCGGCCATCCGGCAAAATAAGGATCCCGGCCATATGCAAGAATTAAATCTCCCTGATCTCTGCTAACCCTTGTATAATTCTGCGGATATTTATCGAGGTCTCTTGTCGTTCCCTGAACAAAATAATCAGGATGTTCATTCACCCATGGGTGATCAGGCGCCATATGATTGGGTACAAAATCTAGCATGAGTTTAAGGCCACGCTTGCGAAGTCTTGCACGAAGTCTATACAATGCGTCATCCCCGCCAAGATCAGGATGTCACTGTATAACCTGTGATGGCAAATCCGGAGCCGGCAATATCTTCTTCACGGAGGTCCGGAAGTGTATCTTCGAATTCGCGCCGCCACCCCTGGTTTTCACGCGAGATTTTGCGCGCGGCTTCCCCTGTGCGCCACACGCTCAGGAACCAGATCCAGTCGAAGCCCATTTCTGCGAATCGATCCAGGTCTTTGTCCGGGATATCATCCAGTGTAGCGGGACTTCCCAGTTGTCGAGATATTTCGGTTAGCCATACTCGTGTGTTAACCTGGTATAGCGACGGATAATTTGGCTGTTTCATTTTGTTTTATTGTTTTGTCATCATTTTGAATAAATGCGGCCTTTTTTCCACCTTCAAGCGCATTCTTGGCATCCAGCATTCCGAAAAGCTGAATAATTTTTGCAATATCTCCGGTCCAGCCTGTCTGGTGGCTGGCTCCAAGCCCTGCACCATTGTCGCCATGGAAGTATTCAAAAAAGAGGATGTTGTCGCGCCAGTTTGGATCGTTCTGGAACTTCTCCGTGCCGCCGTAAACCGGCCGTTTCCCCTGTTCATTTCGGGTAAAGATCCTCGTGAGCCTGTCAGCAATTTCTTTGGACACTTCGAATAGGTTCATCATCTTTCCTGACCCGGTGGGACATTCAATTTTAAAATTATCACCATAATAAAGGTAGAAGTTCAGCAGGGCCCTGATGATCATTACGTTTACCGGCATCCAGATCGGTCCGCGCCAATTGGAGTTGCCACCGAACATCCCGGTGTTCGATTCAGCCGGAAGGTAGTCTACGCGATATTCCTGGCCCCCCACGTTGAAAACGAAGGGATGATCCTGATGAAATTTAGAGATCGAGCGGATTCCATGTGGACTCAGGAATTCGTTTTCGTCGAGCATCTTCGTAAGAATCCGGCGCAGCCGTTCCGGATTCACAAGGGCCGAGATGCCACGATCGCCTACTCCCATATGACCCGGTCCTGTGGGATGGATGGTCGTCGAGAGTTCCGGCATCCGGCGCAAACGTTCGAATATATTAACCATCGTTGTCGGGATACGATCACGCTGCCACTTTTCTATGACAGTGGTGGCGCATAAGGGCAGAAGTCCTACCATTGAGCGCACTTTGAGCCGCTGCGCACTGCCATCGGGCAGTCGAAGCAGGTCATAGTAGAAACCATCCTCTTCGTCCCACATACCATCACCCCCGGGTTGGTTCATGGCAGAGGCAATATAGTAAAAGTGTTCTGCGAACTTCATAACCATCGGTTCATAACTAGGGTCCTTGACTGCGATCTCAACCGCTAGTTCCATCATGTTCTGGCTGAAAAGCGCCATCCATGAAGTACCATCCGCCTGCTCCAGACTGCCGCCGGTAGGCAACGGAGCACTGCGGTCGAAGACCCCGATATTGTCGAGGCCCAGGAAACCGCCTTCAAATACATTCTTGCCGAAACGGTCTTTTCGGTTCACCCACCAGGTGAAGTTCAGCAGCAGCTTATTGAAAGTCAACTTAAGGAATTCTATATCTGCGTCGCCGTGAATGGCCTCTTCCGTGCGGTGCAGGAAAAGGGTTGCAAATGCATGAACAGGAGGATTTACGTCGCTGAAGTTCCATTCATATGCAGGCATCTGTCCGTTGGGGTGAAGATATGAACCGCGGAGCATGAGTGTCATTTGCTCTTTGGCAAAATCGGGATCGACGATGGAAAGCGGAAGGGTGTGGAAAGCCAGGTCCCAGGCCGCATACCAGGGATATTCCCATTTGTCGGGCATGGAAATGATATCTTCATTCAGCATATGGTACCAGTCTGAGTTCCGGGCGTTATGATATCCTCTATGAAGGGGGTTAGAATTGTGTTCATCCAGCCAGTTATCGCCATCAAAGAAGAAGAACTGTTTGCTCCAGAGCATCCCTGCAAGGGCCTGGCGCATCACATTGGCCTTGTCGCCAGTAACTGAAGCAGGCGTTACTGAATCATAAAATTCATCCGCTTCATCCAGCCTGTCGGCAAATACTTTATCAAATGCTTTCCCAAATAGATTAGTGTTGAGTTCTGTAGGATTCTTTGTGAGCCGCAGCCGGATTACAGAAGATTGTCCGGCACCAATATCCAACTGAAAATGTGCAGCTGCCTTTGTTCCTATGTTTTCAGGGTTCACCGCGCCCTGGTTACCATTTACCACATATTCGTTAATGCCATCTTTTACATGCGGACTTTCATTTTTTTGCCCTTGGAAAAGCTTTTCGTGGTTTGTTTCATTTTCGGTGAAAAGCAGCGGCAGATCTCCTTCGCAGGTTAATACAAATTCACCCAACTTGGGATGCGTTGCGGTGAGTGCAGTAATGCCAGTCTGTGTATTAATTTGCCGCAGAATGGGCTTCACTGCGGCCCTGTTGGATTCAGCGATCCATTTTGACCAATCGTTCCGGAACCAGAGCGTAGGCAAAAGGTGCAATTTAGGTGCTTCCGGTCCCCGGTTGAATGCAGTGATCTTTACCAAAATATCTTCGGGTCCTGCTTTCGCGTATTCGACGAAAACATCGAAATATCGGTCTTCATTGAATACCCCCGTATCGAGCAGTTCATATTCCATTTCATTGCGCGAACGCCGGCTGTTTGTTTGTACAAGGTCAGCATAAGGATATGCTGCCTGCGGGTACTTGTAGAGAAGCTTCATGTATGAATGCGTCGGCGTACTGTCCAGATAGAAATAATATTCTTTCACGTCCTCGCCGTGATTGGCCTCGCTGTTCGTCAATCCGAACATCCGCTCCTTGAGTATGGCGTCTTTGCCATTCCACAAGGCCAGTGCAAAGCAAAGGCGCTGCTTGTCGTCAGAAATGCCGGCAATACCATCTTCGCCCCAGCGGTATGCGCGGGAACGGGCATGATCATGCGTAAAAAAATTCCACGCATCGCCGTTTTCACTATAGTCTTCCCTTACCGTACCCCATTGCCTTTCGCTCAGGTATGGGCCCCATTTTTTCCATGGAATATTATTTTCTTTCGCTTCCTGAAGTCTTGTTTTTTCGATGTTCATAAGAAGAGTTTTTTTACTTGTTAGATATTTCGGTTAGACATGGTTGGTTGGAAGTATGATGGGGAAACAAAATATAAATGCCTTTCGAATGATTCTAATTGTGCAGTTTCCAGATTCAAATTAAGACGATGGAGTACTATAAGGTATGACTTTTATCAGTGAATGACATGCTTTTTGTTAACAAGTTTTGAAGACCTGCTAGTCCAAAACAAAAGCAAATGAATCTCTTTGAATCGGAAAATACCACATGCAACCAGACTGAATGCTTACTCCTGGCCTTGCACCATGAAATTCCCAAGGCATGAGGTGAAACATAGGCCCTTTAATACAAAATTCTTCTTAGGAGTCGTCATCGCTTGCCCCCTCGCGGGATGGCTTGAAACGCATGACCATGGTGATTGTATTTCTTGTATAAGTCCTGATATAAGCAATTGCCAGGCTATGGCGCTGATGGTTTTTGGAATTATGGTATTGAATCCGGGCCTTATGCTGGTTACTCTTCTGATTAGCCGTAAAATATTTCAGCTGATAGCCATCTCCCCTCAGATATTGGCCACAATGTTAGTCATTATCCAGGCCGCATTGGAACTGAAGATTATTTACAAGTCGCTCAAGGTACTATTGCATGAGTGATGGACAAAGATTTTTACCCTTGACTTTTTGGAAGTCGGAATGAAACTTCAATGACGCGCTTAGACCAGCATGCCGATTATTTTCTTCAGCAGTTCCAGCCAGTCGTATTCAAAAGCCAGGAGAGGTAACATAGGAAACACAACAATCAAAATGCTGGATAGCATGGTTCTTAGATTAAAAGGAACAATCCGCATGCCCATCACCGTATCGAATGTACTGTTCAAATCTGTAGTAGAAGAAGCATCCTGGCTACCCAACAAAGGTTCAACATCTTTGTTTCCCAGCCATTTTTCATCAAAATGCCGGTGATGATTCTTTATTAATGTACTGTATTCAAAAATGCCTTTACGGCGTTGCGCTGCCATGGGCTTTATAAAAACGATGAGGGGTAAAACATTTATGATAATGGAAATAACGGCGAAACCGATCATCACAGGATAATATTCCGGCAGCCGGTCATGGCTCCAGACGATCTTTTCTGCAATTGTGGTTGCTACTAATATGGCCATGGCCAGGGTGACCTGGAGAAAGGGTGCCGGCGGAATTCCCAGGAAACCGATCCCTCCGGCCTTATCCGGGTGTGCCGAGCTCAGCTGCAGGGGCATCCTGGATATTTTAGTAAAGTAAATGAGCCAGATGATCCAGCGCCAGAGCCAGCGAAGCAGGATGTACTGGAGGACGGGCAGACTGAGAAAAACAAACCAGGATCCGGCCCATGATATATGGCCCCCCTGTAGATCCGGATCAACTAACCAGATACTCATGTGCTGGACATTTCTATGCCATCGAATGACAATATTCACAATCACAATGACCAGAATGACCAGGTCATCCCATTTCGAGTCTGATAATTTATTGGCCATTATTTTCAACCGGTTGTAAGCCGGAATATCTTTCTCACCCAGTATACCCGATTTGAAAAACTGGGCCGTCAATTCTTTGATGCGGTGATCCACTGAATGTTCAGCAAATATCAGGAGGGGAATGACAAGGATAAATCTTGAATGAGTGGCAAAATCTTCCAGGAAATTCATATCCACCCGGGTACCCCAGGCCAGACCCTGCAAAGCGGATAAAATAAATAATGGAAGCCAGGTTAATAATACAATAGCAAAACTTCTCTTTGCATATCCTTTCATGGAAGAATCATCCAAACCCAGCCAGGCCAGAATTTTATTAAAGCGGCCACTCGTGGCAAGCGAAAAATCATCGACGACCAGTTTGCTCATGTTATACATTACAGCCAAATTATATTTTTAAAGCAGAAAATGAAATGATTATAATTAGTTATTTACTTGAAAAAAATCATATAAATATGCTAACTCCAACGGTCAGCGCTACTTTTATCCTGCTCTATTGATGAGAGGAGTCGGCGCCTCGGCTGCTCCAGATCATCCTGCTATCTTCTTCCCCGGCCTCCACCTCCTCCGCCACCACCCCATCCTCCACCACCGCGGGTTCCACCGCCCCCACCCCATGCACTTGCCCCTGAACTCCCTCTCGAACGGTCACTTGCAGCGCTGGACATTTCGCTTGAAGGGGCAGATCCGCCAGAAGGCTTCGAGCCTGAACTACCCGGCTGAGTTTTATTATAAGAAGATTGAGCAGAAGATTTCGCAGCAGATGACTGAGCAGATGAAGCTTGCGAAGAAGGAGTGCTACTGTATTTTGAATTATCTGCCTGCGACCAGGAACCATCTTTGTTGCTATATACGTTGCCGTCTTTTGTCGCATACATATCTCCGCTAGAAGTCTTGGCCACAGCGCCACTTCCATTGGGTCCGCTGGCTCCGACAGCTTTCCCTCCATTTGAATTTTGAGCTGTGGCTGTCGTCTGGCCGTAGTTATTGGTAGAATGAGTAGTCTGTGTGGTGGTTCCCCTCCCGTTATTATATGTCGTGGATCCTGACTGTCCGTAAGCGTTAGATGTCTGGTGCGTGGATGCTGAAGCGCCGGTATAAGGATTGTACGCTTGCGCCGCGCTTGTTGTTCCATATGGAGTCGATACGGATGCTCCGCGGGCAGCCGTACCGGTATATGGATTATAAGCTTGTTTCGCTGTAGCCGATCCATATGGACCATAGGCAGTGGCACTTCGGGAATAGGTGCCCGTATATGAATTGTATGAAGCGCCATAGCTCACTCCGCCATAATAAGAATAAGGATGATAAGCGTAAGCACCATACGTTACGGGATACGCATAGCATACGGGATAACCCATAGGAGGATAATACATATATGGCGGATGATAATACCCCGTTCCGGAGGCGATGATCACGCCTACTCCTACGCCCACTACAAAAGCACCCATATAACCGGCCGTATAACTGGATGTCACTGTCCCCGAAGGAGTCACTGTTTGCGTAACGTAAGTCACATTATATACCGGTGAACTTGAAGGAATCGTATAGATCACCTGCGGAACCGAAGTTGCCAGCGTCCAGGGACCCTGGGGGTTCGTGGCTACATACCAAAAGCCACCAACACAGGCATAAAACTGGTTCTCGCTGACCATGATCACTCTATCCGCGGTATTTTCAACATAAGAAAGGCTTGTTCCATCTATTACCACATAAACCGGCGCTCCGGAATAAGTAATAGTTACCGGCGGCGCCTCGCTTGGATTTATGGTTGTCGTAGTCGGTATTTGTGCCATCATTACTGCGTCTGCAGCTTCTTCTGTTCCGGGAACGGAACTCAGGACGCCGCCAGCCGGACTGCTGGGGGGTATTTTTGCAAAATCCGATGGAAGGTTTGGTGTAGCGAAAGTCCAGGGTCCATTTAAACTTTCAGCGCTGAACCATCTTCCAGCCGCGAGATAATAATACATATGGGTCGCAGTAGAAAAAAATACTGCATTCTTCGAATTGGTAGCATAGGTAAGACTGGTTCCCGGAATCGAGGCCATCGAAGGAGTACCCTTAAATAAAATGATTTCCGCAGGAGTTGTAGCATAAAATACCTTTGGTAAAGCGTCCGCTTTGGAATGTGGGAGCCGGTATCGCTCCTTTTAATAAAGCAGACCAATTGCTGTTTGATGACAAGATTGATCAGAGACATGGGAAGCGCTGCCGTAAAAGTCCATGGTCCATCGAGCTGCTTCGCTGTTTGCCATTCTGCATCATCAAAAAGATAGTATTTTGAAGAAGAAGGATCAAAGAATACCGGCCAGTTTGCATTGAAAACATATTTGATCCCGCCTGGAATTGCTTCGGTGATGGCAGGTTGTCCTTCCAATTGCAGCATGATCGCAGGTTTGGTACTTACAAAAATGACCGGCGGATCATTTTGAACATTCACCGTAATGGTAGTTTGCGGCTTGGGTGTGCATGCCACGATTCTCTCCATGGCAACATTCACATGTCTGTGATACATCGATCATCGAACGCACCAGTTGTTCCATGGGTATTGCAGAGGCAGGATCGAGGGAAGGAAAATGCACGGCGGTGATATTCATGTTGGAAACAGCTACCATATGATTATAAGTATCCACACTGGTTGAAGCCTTGATATAAACAACACCAACCAGTTCTTTGGTCTGATATGCAGGCAAAAGAGAAAATGCCGACCTAAAGTCCAAGGCTCTGGTAGCCCTGCCAATCTTCTACCTGTGGCTGATAAAGCACCAGCACAGAACCATTTTTGCTTATCTTCCTGGGCCATCCGGGGTCCTGTGCAAAAATTTTTACCGTCCCCAAAAGGAAAAGCACGAAGTACAACAGTTTACATTTCATAAAAAGCTAATTATAAATAAATGAAATGAACCAAAATCGGAATGCCATTCATGACGATTTCAAGGATCCTGTCTTAGGCGCCTGAAATTTCTTTATTTGCTCTCATGGACAAAGAGGACGCTGTGGCTAATAAAGAAGTTCGGATTAATTTGGACTTCAGCAAAGAGAATAGAGGTGAATGAAATAAAACATCAAATCAACGAAATACACTCTTGAACCAGCTATATTGGTAAACTACAGTTACTGCCGTATAATTCTGTCCGGCCTTGGTGGCAAGACCCGTGTTGATCATGATTTTTACCGATTGATGTTTATTAAAAATGGGTGTCGAAAACGTGCCCCCGATTCTCCAATTCTGCTGTTCGTTATTTTGTTCAAGATCGTTTATTGAAGTTTCTCCGCCCGCGGCAAATCCACCGTTAAGCGCTACATATTTTCCCTTCTTAAAGGTATAGTCAATATGAGCCTGACAACTTAATAATGGTTGCTGCGCCTGAGTGTAGGATTTGAAAAAATTTGTATTTGTCGTGTACATCCATACGCCGGCATAGATTTCATAATATAATCTTCCTTCGCGATGAGAAACTCCGATTTCAGGTTTAAAGCCCCAGCGATTTGAACCTAAGTTAATCAATTTTGTGGGGAAATACTGGCCAATAGGAACTGATATACCCAAACTCGCACCAAATACAGTATGCTCCTCAAAGTTCACGAATTCCTGCGGAGATTGTACAGGCGATCCGAAGAGATTCACTCCGAATTTTATTCTGCCATCGTAAAAACCTGCACGCGATCCACTGGTGTCTACGCCCATGAATTTTGCAGTCCCATCGAGGAACCCATATGGTACACTAACTGCAAGCCTGGCTAGTTTATTAAAAAAACCAAATGTTTGCACATATCCCAGGTTAATGATTTTATTGGTTACGTCCAGGTCGCGGAGTGGCGAATTGCCTTCAATCACAACATTCCCTGTGGAGTAGGTAAAAGACAAAGCCATCGCATGTAGTCCCTTCGGAACAACGGCATAGCTGCGGGGCTCCATATCCTGGGCCAAAGCGGGCATAGAAGCACCTATGAGGACTACAAATAGGCACCAGCACTTTGTCCTAATCCTAATCTTCTTTTCCAGTGCGATGGTTGAAAAATAAATATTCCTTCTATGTAATTCATTTAAATGCATGGGAAATTCAATTCCAACATGCACCCTGCCTGTCTCATTTGAAAAGGACAGGGTGCAGATACAATGTAAATGTTTTTTCAATCTTATTAATCACCCGCCTTTTGAACGGCAGCAGTTGCTGCTTTCTTTTCACCTGCATCTAGCTGTTCCGGGCCCAGTTTGTATTTCAAACTATCAATCGTCCCGATGAAGCGAAATGGCAGGTCATAAGCAAATTCTACAACCGGAGAACGCGTATCCATGCCGATATCAAAAGTTTCATCAATGGTCATCATCAGCGGAATGGTATGTGCAATTGTTTTTTTAGCTACTTCACTGCCATCCACCGACAATATACCGGTGCCCCCTTTAGCCGGCCCAGGTCCATCATATTTGAAATCAAAAACAATCGTATGTTTTCCTGCATTAAGTCCGCTAAGGCTTTCCCATCTGAATCTTTCCAGGTCAAGGAAATTATAAACGAAAACAGGTCTTCCTCTTCCCAAACCAAATAAGCCGGTTAATATAACAAGTACAATCCAAATGGCGGTGAGGTATAATAAAAATTTTCCAAATCCAATCTTCCAGCGCTTCCAATTATGCGCTTTGCCCCGCCAGAGAATAAACAAGCCTAAAAGGAAAAATCCCAAACCTGTATATGTGAAGAGTTTTCCTTTCAACCACCAGTTGTAGTCATGACTCAGAAAAAGTGCATATCCGCCGAAGCGGCCTCCCAAAGTGGCAATCATACCATGCGCGCCGCCTGAAGGAACCGTGATCTGGGCCGTAATGGTGTAATCGCGATCTAATATGCTCGGCGCATTTCCCAGAGGAATGCCCACATTCTCTCCGGTATAAGTGAATTCCGTTTTCCCGGCCACGGCACTTGGTCTTGGTGTAAGCAGACGGGAAAATGCTGTATTATCCAATGGCAGCACATTGTATTTTGCGGCTTCTGACAGAAACAGCGCCTGCATTTTTTTAAGTGTATCCGGATACTTTGCCGAAAGATCATTGTATTGAGTAAAATCTTCCTTCAGATTATATAACTCCCATGCATATCCGGAATCTACATTGGGCAATTTGCCGGTCGCCAGCAGCCATGGCGGAGCAAAAGGAACTGTGTTTGCGTACCAACCATCGTGATAGATACCACGGTTAGCTGCCATTTCAAAATACTGCGTCTTGTGGGTGGATGGCGCATTGGCATTTGCTGCGTCGAAAGTATAGGCCATGCTCACTCCCTCAATCGGTTTCTGTTTGATTCCGTTCACTGTGTCGGGCGCCTGAATACCGGTTGCTTCCAGAATGGTAGGGACAATATCGATCACGTGGTGAAACTGCGTACGAATTCCTCCCACATCCTTAATATGACCGGGCCAGGATATAGCCAATCCCTGGCGTGTTCCTCCAAAATGCGATGCGACCTGCTTGGTCCACTTGAATGGTGTATCAAAAGCCCAGGACCAACCCACAGCCATGTGAGGATAGGTTTTATCTGAGCCCCATTGTTCCATATGCAGTAACTGAAGTGCCATCGGCGCATCCAGGATTCCATTGTATGCAGTAAGCTGATTGTATGCGCCATAGAGTGTGCCTTCGGGGCTGGTCCCGTTATCACCACAGATATAAATAATCAGCGTGTTGTCCAGTTTGCCCATATCTTCCACACTTTGGATCACCCGGTTGATTTCATAATCCGTGTATGCCGCATAAGCCGCAAATACTTCGGCCTCGTGTGCGAATAGTTTTTTCTGCAAAAAACTGAGCGAGTCCCAATGTGGAATGCTTTCGGGCCAGGGCGTCAGTTGTGCATTGGCAGGAATTACTCCAAGCTTTTTCTGGTTTTCGAAAATAATATCCCGCAGCTTTTCATATCCCATGTCGAACTTACCTTTAAACTTCTCGATCCATTCTTTTGTAGGCTGATGGGGTGAATGCGTTCCACCAGGGACATAATAAACGAAGAATGGTTTATCGGGAGCTGCAGCATTCAGGTCTCGCATATGCTTGATGGCTTCGTCCGCCAAATCTGTCGTTAGATTGTACTTTGGATTGTTTTCGAATGGAAAAATCTGTGTATGGTCACGAAAAAGATAGGGCGTCCATTGGTCCGTTTCACCTCCCATAAATCCATAAAAATATTGGAAGCCAAGACCCGAGGGCCACTGGTCAAAAGGACCTGCGACGCTGTATTGAAAACTCGGTGTATTGTGATTTTTGCCAAACCAGGAAGTGGAATATCCATTTCCTTCCAATATATTTCCGATACTGGCATTATCCAAACCAATGACTGAATTATATCCAGGATACCCTGTCGATAATTCACCGATCACGCCGCTGCCCACCGCATGGTGGTTGCGGCCTGTGATCAATGCAGCCCTTGTCGGAGAACAAAGCGCGGTGGAATGGAATTGCGTATAACGTAGCCCCGCCTTCGCCACCCGCTCCAATGCCGGCGTCGGAATAACACCACCGAATGTACCTGGAAACGCCAAAGCCCTGGTCATCTGTCATGATCAGCAGAATATTCGGTGCCCCCTTGGGTGGAACGAGACGGGCAGGCCAATAAGGTGTGGAATTTACTGCATCTTGCTTGATTACACCATTGAAAGGAAGAGGCGGAACAGGTATGCTTTTACCTTCAATAGTATAAGTAGAAGCAGGCGAACCAGGTGTTCCGGATATTTTCTGTGCTTGCGCTGAAATGTTCCAAAGGAATAGGGTCGCAAATATTCCCCTGGAGAAAATGCGATAATCTGATTTTTGATTCATGGTGTTGGTTTAATGGTTATAGTCTAAAGAGGAAAGCTGTAAAGCCAGTCCTTCGAAGTAACATTAAGATTAATACGGTTTAGTTATGGTCGTGATTTATCAAGGGGCCTGATCAAGGGAAGATTGCTTTGCAGAACCAAAAGCAATAGTTCAAGGCTGCGATTCATTTCGCACCTGAAAATTGAAATGACTTCGATATGGACTCAGTTTTGAACTGCAATACCTGATGGAGTCATTCCAGGAGATAATATAAAGGTTTTCATTTTAATCGACGGAGCTACAAATAATTCATGTCAGTGGAGATGTAATCGAAGATGTTGCCGCTTCCCACGTCTTTTGGAAATATCAATTAGTTCAAATCAATGCAGCTTGGCCAAAAATTTCTTAGTTGCATTAAAACCTCTTCATTATTCTCAACTAAATATATGAATTTTTGTCTATAAGGTGTTTTTCTTAACAAGAGCATATGCGGATTTATAAGATGGTAGCATCATTTGAAGTAGCAGAAATCCAAATAAAAAATGAAGTTGATTGCAAAAAAAATAAGATCTTGTAAGCTCAACAGCCATGTGCTGTAATAGTTCACCACCATGAAATAGTCTACAATTTACCTCCCAGCTGTGTGAAATTGAAGGAGCGCTTGAAATTTCCAGACTTTCAATTTTTTATTTCCATCCTGATTCGCTTAATTGCAAATTCAAAAATTAAATAGCCCATGCCAATTCATGTCGGAACCAAAGCACCTGCATTCACTTTATTTAATACTGATAGAAAAGAAGTCTCACTGAAAGATTTTAGTGGAAAGGTCCTTGTCATGAATTTTTTCCCGGCCGCATTTACCGGCGTTTGTACGGCACAGCTATGTACGAACAGGGATGAAATGAGTTTCTACAATGGGCTTGGTGCAGAAGTCATCGGAATTTCAGTCGACATGCCCTTTTCTCTCAAAGCATTCAAAGAGCAAAACAAGATCGGATTCGACCTGCTCTCCGATTTTAACAAGCAAACCATTCATGAATACGAAATGTATCATGCGAATTTCAGTTGCGGCATCAGGGGCGTTGCAAAAAGAGGTGTCGTGGTCATTGACAAGAATGGAATGATTGCATATTCCGAGGAAACTGCCAATCCAGGAACCCAGGTCAACTTTCCTGCCCTCAAAGAAGCACTTAATCTTCTGAAATAGGCTTTTAGGGAAGGGATATTAAGTATAAAGCTCATTCAAGCCTTTCGGCCGTCAATTCCTACTATTTATATGGGCGGTTTGTATACGGAAACGAAGTTGGTTATCTTGGTTTCCCTGATCGGCATGTCAAATCAAAGGCCTGCCTTTAGTTTCTGACAAATATTTTCTCCAGTATAAAAACCAAGACATGAAAAAATTCAATTTGTTCTTATTGGGAATGATTCTGTTCATTTCAGTTCAGGCGCAATTGCCTTTTAAGTTTGATAACGAATACAAAAGGATATACGCGGAGGACCTATGTAAAATGGCAAGAGAGAATTCCGCACTGGTGCTAATCGATGTTAGAACACCTGGAGAATATAGTGACACTTCCCAATTCAATAGCCTGAACATGGGACATCTGAAGGGTGCTATCAATATTGAGATTGAGGCAATGAAGAAGGATTCCATGCTGATGGAAAAATACAGAGATAAAACGATTGTCTTCTATTGTTCGCATAGCCAGCGAAGCCGCAGGGTCAGCAAATTGTTAACAGAAAGAGGATTTACCAATTTCTATAACCTGAATGGAGGCATGTCGAGCATCAACCAGCTTTCTGCCACTGCCTTCCCCTGCAAAAACAATTGGATTGAATCCAATCTGCCTTATAGGAATATTGATTTTATTGAAGCAACCAGTCTGTTGAAGAACGAAAAAGGGCTCTTTATTATTGACGTCCGGCCTGCTTCCGAATTCAATTCGACGGATAGTTCCATTTCCAACAATATTGGAAGAATAAAGGGTGCAGTCAGTATTCCATATTCAGAATTCAGACAAAGAATGAGTGAATTGCCAAAGGACAAGTCAAGGCCGATATTATTGTATTCGAGTTCCGGAGATGGCGATGGTGCCAGGGCCGCCCTGCTGCTCACGGGGGATGGCTATGCAAAAGTGTACCAACTTTTGGGGGGACTGGATGATTATGAAGCCAGCCAGGGAAATGCAATGATTGAAAATGCGCTCCCTTTCCGCCTGGTGGATTCCAAAACTACCTTGGCACTCTTAAAGGCAAATAGCGGACTGACCATCTATGATACGCGTCCAATGCTTGAATTCGAAAATAAGGTCACTGGTATGGAATCCTATAAAAACCTGGGAAATGTGAAAAATTCCATCCACCTGAATGAAGCGGAATTTGGCACAGTCGCTTTGCCATCCAATAGAGACGGTGTGATTCTTATTTTTGGCCGTGGAGAAGCTTTCCGGTTTGCCAAAACGCTTATTGCTAAGGGTTATAAAAATGTATATCTTCATGTGGGGCTATACGATTTTGTCTGGTCAGCTTTTAATGTTGGAGATTGCAAGGACGTTTTGAATTATCTGGAGAATCATAGCGGTTTATATTAGCCTGCCATATTGTTTTAAGATTCGCGTCCGGGTCTAACTTTTTCGAAATGGAATTATTAAGATGTTAGAAACAGCAGGTTATTTACTCGCCTTACTAACGGGATTGCTCATGGGACTGATTGGTGCGGGTGGAGGGATATTAAGCACGACAATTCTAGTTTATCTTTTTGGCCTCAGTCCGGCAGTTTCGGCTTCCTATACTTTGCTTAATGTCAGCATCATCTCCTTGGCTGGATCGGTGGGTTATTACAGGAAAAGACTGGTCGATTTTAAGATCGGGATGTTTTTTGCAATTCCTTCTATGGTCATTGTGATTTGCATGCGAAGGTGGATCATGCCGGCCATCCCTGAGCATATCTTTCAATTTCAACATCTGGTCTTCACGAAGAACCTGCTCATCCTCCTTGTATTCGCATTGCTCATGATCGCCATTGCCTATAATATGGTGTTTGGTTCGGCTTCGACAGAACGTGGGCTAGCATACGAACCGAGTACGGTAAAATTATTATTGCTGGGCTGTTCAGTAGCCATCCTGACCGGGTTTGCTGGTATTGGAGGGGGATTCATCATTGTTCCGGCCCTGGTCTATTTTGCAAAGTTGAATATTAAGACGGCAGTTGGCACTTCCCTCTTTATCATCTTAGTCAATACCACGGTGGGATTTTTCAGCGATTTTAGTTTGGGCCTGGCTTTTGATTGGGGGTTTCTACTAAAGTTTATCGGTATTACGCTGGCGGGTATGCTAATCAGTTCCAGGTTTTCTAAATCAGTCAATAGCGTTCAATTGAAGAAGACATTCGGCATCAGTATTTTTATTATTGGCTGTTGGATAATTATCAAAGAGATCTTCTTCAGGAAGACAAGTTAAATCTCCATTTTTTGGGATTGCTGCGTGAAGAGATTTATTAATCTATTTTTGAATGCAGCGCTAAGGTGTTTTACGCAATGTTTATAAATTTTAGTTTGATCAGATTCAATGAGTTATCCTACCTTGTCCTACACCCTTTCGCGAGGGTGTAGGACACGAAAATGCATTTTTTCCCGCTCACCCCCTCCGCTATTTTCGGACAGTTTCGCATCAAAATCGAACAGTTTTATTCCTCACCATGCAACCATTCCAATTGTGTTCCAAACAATTAACTTTCTGGCATTTTCTTAGATAGAATTTATCGCCGGATTCAAATCCTCGCTTCCCAGCATTAGAGCGTCCTTCTAAATACACAATTATGTTCAGAAATTATTTCAAAATCGCCATCCGCAACCTGATCAAAAGCAAAGGACATTCATTCATCAATATCGCAGGACTTTCCGTTGGAATGGCAGTGGCCATCCTGATCGGCCTCTGGATCTATGATGAAATTTCTTACGACCATTACCACAAAAACTATGGCCGGATCGGGATGATCATGCAAAACCAGGATTTCAATGGCGAAATCCAAACCTGGACTTCAGAACCATTTCCCCTTGGCGATGAATTGCGGAGCAACTACGCGAGCAACTTCAAATATCTTGTGATGTCTACCTGGCCCGGTGGCCATATCCTGAGTTATGGCGATAAAAAGTTTTCAAAGGATGGAAATTTTTTTAGTGAGCAGGCCCCTGAGATGCTATCCTTGAAAATGGAAATGGGAACCAGGAATGGTTTAAAAGATCCATCCTCCATCCTCTTATCTGCTTCCGTGGCAAAATCTTTTTTTGGTAATGAGGACCCCATCAATAAAGCCATGCAAATTGACAACAAGATGACCGTGAAAGTGACTGGCGTTTATGAAGACATCCCATCCAATTCAACTTTCTCTAACCTGGGGTTTATTGCACCATGGGATTTATATATAAATAGCCTTGACAATAAAAAAGAATTGCCCTCAGCTTGGGGAATGAATGCATTTCTGATCTATGGCCAAATCGCAGACAACATGAAGATGGAAGAGGTCAGTGCGAAAATCCGGGATGCTAAATTCAATAAGGTGGATCTCGCTGACAAGAAATTTAAGGCTGCCCTATTCTTGCAACCAATGAGCAAATGGCATTTGTACTCTGATTTCAAGAATGGGAAAAATGCGGGAGGCCGAATTCAATACGTTTGGCTCTTTGGGACCATTGGGCTTTTTGTATTGTTGCTCGCATGCATCAACTTCATGAACCTGAGTACTGCGCGCTCTGAAAACAGGGCCAAAGAAGTGGGCATCCGGAAAACCATCGGATCCTTGCGAAAGCAATTGGTGCTCCTGTTTTTTTCCGAATCACTGCTCGTTGCCGGAATCGCATTTGGATTTTCATTGGCCATAGTCCAGTTTGCACTTCCCTTTTTCAATGAAGTATCAGGTAAACAGATGTCCATTTTGTGGAACAATCCGGTATTCTGGTTATTGGGCATTGCATTCACGATTATAACGGGGATGGTCGCCGGAAGTTATCCTGCGCTTTATCTCTCTTCATTCAAGCCGGTTAAAGTGCTCAAAGGAACTTTTAAAGCGGGGCGTCTCGCTTCCCTTCCAAGAAAAATTCTTGTCATTTTACAGTTTTCAGTTTCCGTCATGCTGATCATCGGTACGGTGGTTGTATTCCGTCAAATCCAATTTGCCAAAAACCGGCCATTGGGCTATGAACGGGATGGATTGATCATGATGCAACAGGCGACCAAAGACATTTATGACCATTTTCAATCAGTAAAAACTGAATTGGAAAAATCTGGCGCAACGATTTCTATCGCCCAGTCTGATGGTCCGGTTACCGGGATTTGGTCCACAAACGGAGGCTTTGAATGGAAAGGCAAGGATCCAAATCTTGCTGTCGATTTCCCAAATACTGGGGTTTCCACAGATTTCGGAAAAACGGTGGGCTGGCAATTTGTCGAGGGTCGTGATTTCTCTAAAGATTTTGCGACCGATACCGCGGCATTTGTTATCAACCAGGCAGCAGTCAAATTCATGGGACTCAAGCATCCGATAGGAGAAATTATTAAATGGGATGGAAAGCCGTATACTGTAATCGGCGTCATCAGGAATATGCTCGTGGAATCGCCATACAATGAGGTGAGACCCTCCCTTTATTGCACGGCCAAGGGATATGACAATTTCGTTATAATAAAATTAAATCCCGCCGTAGGAACCAGGGAAGCTCTGTCAAGGATTGAAAAAATATTTCGTCAATATGCACCAGCTGTTCCCTTCTCCTATCAATTCGTCAATGAAGAATTCGCAAAAAAATTCGGTGATGAAGAAAGAGTGGGTAAGCTTGCGAGCTCTTTTGCAGCGCTGGCTATCTTTATCAGTTGCCTTGGATTATTTGGAATGGCCTCCTTTGTGGCCGAGCAGAGAACAAAAGAAATCGGAGTCAGGAAAGTATTGGGTGCATCTGTGGCTAGCATTTGGAGATTGCTTTCAAAGGAATTTGTTGCCCTGGTCTCCATTTCCTTGCTGATTGCCGGGCCGCTCTCCTACTATTTCATGAATGCCTGGCTCAGCAATTATACATATCATACAGGCGTGCCATGGTGGATTTTAGCATATGCATCCATTGGCGCATTGATCATTACCTTGCTTACCGTAAGCTTTCAGGCTATCCGTGCTGCATTGATGAATCCGGTCAGCAGCCTTCGCTCAGAATGAGCTTCGGCTGGCCATGACAGCCCGCTCTCAAAATGAGATCCCATTTGAAAGAGAACCAGATTGCAGGTTCACTAAACGAATTGAATGAAAAATAGGAAATACCTGCTGAGGTGTTGCCGGCAAAGAATTATTAACTACGGTATCCTTGTCCTGTTGTCCATACTGGCTTTATCAACTGCCTTATTTTCGCAACAAAATCAACTCGACAGCTTGTTAAGGGATGCCGATGTTTCAGGCATTCAATTGATTTATGCAAATCAAGTCAAGTCGCAGGAAATTGACCTCGGAGTAGTCAAGGATGGATCGGAAAAAAGAATAGATTCCCGAACCATATTCCAGGCAGCATCCTTAAGTAAATGTGTTTTCGCATACATGGTGCTCCGCCTTTGCGATCGGGGAATCATTCACCTGGACACACCACTCCTGCACTATATTGGCCATTATGAAAGATTTGATCAAGGCAATCCGGCATACGAAAAAATAACGGCAAGAATGGTGCTCAGACATACCACAGGATTGCCCAATTGGGGGAATGATTCAGGTGTCCATCTAATCTTTACTCCTGACAGCATGTATTCCTATTCCGGAGAAGGATACTTGTTTCTGCAAAAAGTGATAGAAAAAAAACTCAATAAACCATTGGATAAAATCATGGAAGAAGAAGTTTTTGTCCCGCTGAACATGCACTATTCAGGTTATGTATGGAAACCTGCGTTCGACAGCATTGCTTCGATGGATCATAATACACCGGAAGAGAAGAAAAATTATATCAACCCAAATGCCGCTTTCAGCTTATTGACCAATGCAGGTGACTACAATACTTTTCTCATTGCTTTGTTGGAAGGAAAAGGACTGAAGTCAGAGACACGTCAATTGATATTCCAGAAATCCAGCTCCGGAAAACAGTTTAAGGATCCCACGAACAAAGCAAGCCCATATATTTATTGGGGTCTCGGTGTCGGTTTACTGGAGACCCAAAAAGGCCTGGCCATTTGGCATTGGGGTGACAATGGTGCTTACAAATGCTTTTTTATTGTCTATCCTTCGACCAAAGAGAGAATCATCTATTTTACCCATAGCGCCAATGGACTGGATATGACCAGCAGCATACTCAATCTATTCATAGGAAAACAAAAATATTGGACTTCCACCTGGCTCGGATATGAATTTGAGTCCCCCGACGTGATCCATGTCTTTCGGCTTGAATTGGAGAAGAGAGGATTCAATCAGGCCAATGAACTATATGAAGAATTAAAGATGAAAGACCCTGATTTTTCATTTTCAGAGAACGACCTCAATAAATTGGGTTACCAGCTGCTGAATCATAAAAAAAATGAACAGGCCATAGAAATATTCAAACTCAATATATCCCTGCATCCTGAAAGCGCCAATGTTTATGACAGCATGGGAGAAGCATATGAGAAGGCCGGGAATAAGCCACTTGCGATAGAAAATTATAAGCGTTCACTCGAATTAGATCCGGCAAATGATAATGCCACTGCACATATAAAAAATATGGAAGCGAAATAATCCGGTTGCTGCCCTTGTCCTATCGTACAATTTGAAAACACTAGACAGCATTAAATTGTGTTCCGCCACTATAATCCCGGATATCACCCTGATCTATATCCGATAACCCATTCAGATTTTGAAAATTTCTTTCTTAAATTTGAAGACTGAAAGCTGCTGAGAACGATCGGCTAACGCTTACCAACATATCATGACTACAACGAATACATTGGTTGAAGATTCCTCAGTCCGCTTTGTCGAAACAGGCAAGACCATTTTTCCTATTTTATTGTTGATCAGTTTCTCTCATTTGTTGAATGATACGATTCAATCGCTTATTCCTTCCTTATATCCAATCGTAAAGGAAAACTTCCACCTGAGTTTTGCTCAGATCGGGTACATCACACTAACTTTTCAATTTGCAGCATCCATTTTCCAACCCCTGGTAGGACATTACACTGATCGCCGGCCTCAGCCCTATTCGCTTGCAACCGGAATGGTTTTCACTGCCGGCGGATTAATTGCGCTCTCACTTGCCGGCAATTATCCTCTTCTTCTAGTCTCGGTCGCATGCATTGGCATAGGATCAGCGATTTTCCATCCGGAAGCTTCCAAAGTGGCCAGCCTGGCCGCAGGAAGGAAACGCGGTTTGGCCCAGTCCATCTTCCAGGTGGGAGGAAATGCAGGCAGTTCTATTGGTCCATTGCTGGCTGCCCTCATCCTTTCGCATCGTGGTCAGCAGACGATCATTTGGTTCACCTTGCTTCCCATCATCGCGTTGTTTGTACTGGTCAATATAGGAAACTGGTACAAACTCAGGGCTGGCCATCCAAGAAAGAAAGCAACGGATACGGCCAACCGAATTTCCGGCCCAGTCTTTTCCAGAAAAAGGATTGCTTTTTCAGTGCTGGTACTTTTGATCCTGATCTTTTCAAAATATTTTTACCTGGCCTCCATGGTTAGTTATTATACATTTTATCTCATCTCAAAATTTCATCTCTCAGTAAAAGATGCGCAATTACATCTTTTCATTTTTCTCTTTGCGGTGGCTGCTGGCACGCTTTTGGGCGGTCCAATCGGAGACAGGTTCGGACGGAAATACGTGATCTGGTTTTCCATCCTGGGTGTGGCTCCCTTTACGCTTATACTTCCTCATATGAATTTATTGTGGACTTCCGTACTCAGTGTTATCATTGGAATCATTCTTGCTTCTGCTTTTTCTGCAATTCTAGTGTATGCGCAAGAGTTATTGCCTGGTAACCTGGGCTTGGTTTCCGGTCTTTTCTTTGGTTTTGCCTTTGGAATGGGGGGACTTGGCTCTGCCGTGCTGGGCGTGCTGGCAGACAAGACGAGCATTGAATATGTTTATCAGGTCTGTGCATTCCTTCCCCTGATAGGAATACTGACTGCTTTTCTTCCCCATATCAGCCACAAAACCTGATGATCTTATGAGCATTCTGGAAAGGACATAAGAGAAGGGGCAATGAACGGCCGAAAATATATTTTTACCATGATCAAGGGAAGATGCGCAACACCAGGATAGATTCAAATTCAAGCTCCAGCACCAGGAACTGAAATACTGAACCTACCTGCACCTGCTATCCCTTCTGAACGGCCGCCTAATGAGCTGGCATCCGTTCTATCAGATCCAAATCCACTGCCCCCGGTCGTAAGGTTGAAGCGACTGATTTCTATACGGATAGCTAAAAAAAATGGCCAATCTCTTAGTAAATATACTGTCAGCTATTTTACAATTTTACTGTGAGGATTATTATTTAAATTTGCGTTCTTACCTCAAAAGAATCTGTCGTGTTGTATAAGAAAAATATTCAGTTCACCCGTCTGATAAAAATTAACGGGCAACTCAAGGAATTTAATTTCCGAAAACCTACTCCGGAAAGCAAGACCTATAATGTAGATGTTGGTGATGAACGCGGAAACCGCCATATTTGGTCTATGGAGCAGGATGGTGGCGCCTGGAAGATCAAAAGCGGCCTTCTTCCCACATGGATCCTGGATGCAGCGCAATTGCTCGACGCGGTCATTCAGGAAGAAGAAAGCAGGTTGGGAGTCATCTGATTCAAAAAGTTCCTTTTCAAAAATGACTTTCCTCCTTAGGATACTTAAGGAACTTGGATTCCATTAGTGGATCTTATAGTCTCCAAGAATAGATAAGACAACTTTTTCTTCAACGCTTTGCTCCAATTCCAATTCTTCTTTGTCTATTGAGCTCAATTTGTCAAAATATTTTCCGAGCTCCCGGTTTTCATAGTAAAGGAGAATAGCCGGATGGATATAATATTTCTTGCAAACATTTCTCGTATTTCCCAGATGCCTGGCCACTTTGTCAATGACTTCCACACTTTTCTTTCTGAATTCTGTCTGCGTTTCTGCAAATCCAAGTTCTTTGCAGGCAATAAATGCCTGGATGGTGCCAGACCAGGTACGAAAATCCTTTGCGGTAAAATCAAACCCGCATAGGTCCTTAATATACTCATTTACCATCCCGGAATCAATGCTCTGCCGGCTGCCGGATTCATCATAATATTGAAAAAGTTCCTTTCCAGGAATGTCTTTGCATTTCTGTATAATGGATGAAAGCTTTTTATTGCGGATCGTAATATCGTGAGAGATTCCCTTCTTCCCTTTGAAGGTAAACCTCAAAAGGCTCCCTTTGACACTGACATGCTTATCTTTCAAGGTCGTGAGACCAAAAGACCCGTATAATTTTTCATAAATATTATTACCGATTCGGATATTAGTGATTTCCATCAGGCTGACTACAGTTGCAAGCACTTTCTGCAATGGCATGCCCGGGAGAGAGAGATCTTTTTCGAGCTGGCGGCGGATCGTAGGCAGGGTTTGACCAAAATCATAGAGACGATAGAATTTCGTATGATTCCGAAGTACGGTCCAAAGGGAGTGATATTTATATTGCTTTCTTTTCTTTGCATCGATCCCGGTAGCCTGTAAGTGCCCCTTATCCAACGGACAAATCCAAACGTCTTCCCAGGCCGGCGGAATAACAAGACTCTTAATCCTTTTGATTTCTTCCTTATCCTCCACTTTCAAATCATTCATCACATAATAAAAACTTTTGCCCTTTCTGACCCTTCTGATGCCCGGATCTGTATCATTCACATAAATCAAATTCACAGCCTCAGCAGTCTTTACGGGATCGTTGACGATCTTTCTAAGCTTACTTCTGGAAAGCGTTAATATTTCTGCTGCGGTGGTCGGCATTTTGCACAGGGTTGATTACTGGACAACAAAGATTCTACCCACTAAAAGGTAAATTCAACCACATAAACGGATTTTTTAACGATCTATTATCCGCCTCCTCGCAATTAATTGGCTAATAAATAATTACGTAATTAACACCTGACGATTTCCAGGCCTAAGGCTTCCACATTCTGGAAAAGTTCCATGAAAATACCTAAGCCGGATCATTGCCTACTTTTGCAAGATGAAATTAAATATCATACTCACAGGTTCAACGGGCATGGTCGGGGAAGGCGTATTGCATGAATGTATTTTAGACAATGAAATTGAAAAGATTCTGATCATCAACAGGCGTTCATTGGGAATGCAGCATCCCAAAGTAGAGGAGCTCATCATTCCGGATTTTTTTGATCTGGCCCAACTCAAAGGAAAACTATCAGGCTATGATGGCGTATTTTTTTGCCTGGGCGTTTCTTCGGTCGGAATGAGCCAGGACAAATATTATAAGATGAGCTATGAACTGACCATACAGTTCGCAAATATGGTCTCTTCACAAAATTCCAATTTAGTATTCTGCTATATATCCGGCGCTGGTACGGACAGCACTGAAAATGGAAGGTTGGCGTGGGCCAGAGTCAAAGGGAAGACAGAAAATGATTTGATGAAAATCCCATTTAGGCGGGTATATAATTTTCGCCCGGGCGTGCTGACACCTACCAAGGGACTGAAAAATACACTGGGCTTTTATAAATGGCTGGGCTGGATGATTCCCATCATCAAAGCATTTGCTCCAAACCGAATCACCTCTTTGAGCCAGCTTGGACGAGCGATGATTCAGGTGGTGAAAAACGGATATGAAAAACAAGTGATCGAAGTACAAGATATTCTGAACCTGAGTAAGCAATAGAGGATCATTTGTTCTCGGAAAATATGCAAATCTTTTCGAAGAAATCTAATCCTCCTACTCCACAACTTTTACCTGCTCACAACAAGTACCTGAAAAGTGCCGGGAACCATTTTCGGTCTTTCTCCTTTTACTGCAGGCTCCAAATCGGCAGCAGGTAAAAATACTTCATGTGTTTTTTGGTCCAGCCCAATGGTTCTCGCTGATCTTTTGGTTGGAAGGTTTTCTACAAGTTGATATTTATCTGCTGAAATTTCCTTTACGATCGCCAATTTTCCTTCCCCGCAGGATGCAAATATGAATTTGAGTTCATTGTCAAATGCATCTCCGTCACATCCATCCGGAATGGCTATTTTGTCCACAATAGAACCGGTTTCCGCATTTAGTACAACAAGCCATTTATCACAGCCCGCAAAAAGGCGATTGGTCTGGAGATCGATTGCAAGTCCGGTCGGACTCTCTGCCGGAGACAAAGACCAATTGGCGATCACTTGATTTGATTTCAGATCTACTACCGAAACTTTATTCTTATCCTCAATGTTTACAAATAATTTGCCCTTCCCGTCACCTACGGCAGTTTCAGGTTTCCCATCAAGAGCCACCGTAGCAACCACTACTTCCTTTACAGGGTCCACAATCGATAAATTATTGCTTCTGCCATTGCAGGTGATTATTCTTTGTGAAAAGGGCTCATAGATTATTGCGTCCGGATTTTGCCCAACAGGAATCTGCTTTAAAGTATCAAAGGTTTTCAAGTCAAATACGGTCACGGTATTCAGACGACCATTGCTCGTATAGCCTTTCCCCAAAGAATGGTTGATCGCAATCCCATGCACCCCCAAAGTATTTGGAATATATCCCAGCGAATCTCCTGTCTTTTGATTCAGAATATTTACCTGGGTGCCATGTGAAACATATAGCCGACCGTCATCTGCAAGGATATAATCCCAACCGCCGGCACTTGGAATTTTAAAAGTTTTAGCGATCTTATATCCACTATTTCCCTGCGAAAAAACAGATACAAGGAATAATTGAGAAAGCAGTAGGAGACTGGTGATTTTTAGCTTTTCCATATTAAGGATTCAAATTTTGATTTGAATGAGGCTGAAACTAGGATAGGATTCTGGTGAAATTTTGAGTTCCGGCCCATTTTTGGGGAAATTCATATGAGCGGCCTTTGCCTGGGAATCAAGGCAGCATCCATTTCAGGCTCCAAATCTGTAAAGGACTACATATTAACAGGTTTCCATTTATTGTTTTATCTTCATTTCATTCCTCAAAAAAACAAAATCTGCTGCAATGGCATATGCAAGAAAATTAAGGCTCCTGTTTATCCTTTTACCGGTCCTTTTTACAGCCTGCGAATCCAAAATGGAAGTAAAACTTGGGAACGGAACCCTGCCCCTTGCCGGAACCTGGGAATTGATTTCCGGAACGACCATCCAGGGAAAAGACACAGCTTTTACAGACTATACGAAAAACAGGAAATTCATTAAGATCATCAATCAAACCCATTTTGCCTTTACAGGGCATGACCTCAATAAGGGAAAAGATTCGGCGAATGCTTTTTACACCTCGGGAGCCGGAACCTATTCACTTGTCGATAGCAATTATACGGAGCACCTCGAATATTGTAGCGACCGGGCATGGGAAGGAAATGATTTCTCTTTCACCATCACCATTCAAAATGACACACTGACTCAAACTGGAGTTGAAAAAATTGAAAAGATTGGTGTAAACAGGTTGAATATCGAAAGATATAAGCGGGCAATAAATTAGTTATGGTTCTGCGAATCCACCTCCCCGATTATAAAATTTTGCGATCCTGAAAAATAAAATACATTTATAACAATCAATCTTCTTGCCATGACAAATAAAAAATTCAACCGCAGGGAATTCCTCGGTTCAGCCACGGCTGCTTCCCTGGCATTCACAATTATCCCAAGACATGTGATGGGCGGCCCCGGATATATTCCACCCAGCGATAAACTTACCCTGGCTTATATTGGTTGCGGCACCCAGGGCATGCGTGAAATGTTCGAGCTGATACCGAACCCCAAAGTGCAAATCGTTTCTGTTTGTGATGCCAATAAATTGGGTACCAATTATGTTGACTGGTCTCCAAATGAGATCCGGGATAGCATGCGGGAAAAATTAGGTGAGCCCAATTGGGGATCACAATACAATGGAATACCCGGAGGAAGGGATATTGGACAGGAATTTGTCAATAAATTTTACGCAAAGACCAGTCCCAACCAAAAATATAAGGGCTGCACATCCTATGCGGATTTCAGGGAATTGCTGGATAAAGAAAAAGATGTGGATGCTGTCAAAATCATGACACCCGACCACTTGCATGCGACGATTGCGCTGGCTGCAATGAAAAAAGGAAAGCATGTCGCCACCCATAAGCCCATCGCAAACAGAATGTACGAAGCCAGACTGGTTATCGATACCGCAAAGAAGACCGGGCTTAGCACTCACTTGCTGGCCTATAACAAAAATCCAGGAAACGCCATGGCCAAGAAAATGATTGCGGATGGAGCCATCGGCAAGCTGAAAGAAATTCACAATTGGTCTAACAGGCCCGTATGGCCGCAATGGGTACAAAATCCGACGGATCATCCACCCGTTCCAGATGGCCTGGATTGGAATCTCTGGCTTGGGCCAGTTCCGGATCGACCCTATTCTCCAAACTATACCAATTGTGTATTCAGAGGCTGGTATGAATTCGGTGCGGGCAGCATCGCCGACATGGGTCACTACAGCTTGTGGCCATTATTCATGACGCTTGGCATTCACACCGCCCCACTCAGCGCAGAAGCTTATGGAACGACGACTTGTGCCGTTACAAACCAGGTGAGCGACGAAGTCATCAACACAGTCGCTTTCCCATATTCAACCAATATCAGGTTCAAATTCCCTGCGCAGGAGACGCTCCCGGCATTTGAACTCTTCTGGTATGATGGAGGAATGCGGCCTCCGGCTCCCGACGAATTGAATGGTGCATCCCTCGAACGGGAAGGCATGTTATTCATTGGAGATAAGGGCAAGATCCTGGCAGATTATCATTGCGAAAATCCCCGGCTGATACCCGAATCCGCGATGAACAGTTACATGCAGGGACAGGCCATTCCAAAAAATCAGGCAGAATTCAATTCAGATGTATGGATTGATGCCTTCAAAAGCAAGACGCAATCGCCCGGATCCTTTATCAATGCAGGCCCCATTACAGAAACGATTAATCTCGGAGCAGTTGCCCTCCGGGCCGGGAAAAGAGTGGAATATGATTCTGCCAACATGAAGATCACCAATGATGCCAGTGCAAATAAATTCCTGACAAGAGAGTACAGAAAGGGATGGGAATTATAGGGTGAAGGCGGAATGCTGAATGCGGAACGCGAAACGCTGAATGTTGAACGCTGAACGTTGAACGTGGAACGTGGAACTTTGAGCGCGGAACGCGGAATGCAGGATACTAATTACTGACTGTGGGAGCAGGTTTTGATACCTTTTGCTAGCATCTTACAATCAATGAATATCATTTATGCTGCGGCCCTATTTACCAGGAATGCCTGTAAGAGCGTGGCGAGAAGCTGAGTCCAACCATCTTCAAAATTCTTCTTATTAAAATCAGGATTGCCTGCATGTCCTTCATGCCATCAGGTATTGCATTTTTGTCAATGGTTTCATTCTGGGATGTCGGGATCATTGAGCGGAGAAATTATTGTATTTTTAAGACCAGCCTGATAATCATTAAACGATTAATATGGAGATTCCAAAAAATTACCAGACCGTCATGCCCTACCTTATTCTGAAAGATGCGACCGGATTCATCCACTTCGTAGAAAAAGTTTTCGAAGGCAAGGAAACTTACAAAGTCATGCGCGACGAACATACGATTATGCATGGGGAAGTAATGATTGGTGGGAGTACGGTGATGTTCGCCGATTCAACAGATCAATTTCAACCCCGGAATGCCGGCATGTTCGTGTATGTGGAAAACGCAGACCAGGCTTATCAGGCTGCTTTGAACGAAGGAGCAACGGTGCTCTCCCCAATGGCTGACCAGCCCTATGGCAGAAGTGGCGGTATAAAGGACCCCTTTGGGAATGACTGGTGGATTACTTCCGTTTTGAAAGCCAATTAATCATTCAATTTGCCAGCCAGACAGCCCAACCCGAGATTTAGCCCCCTGAAGAATACAAGGATTGAATCCATAGATCTCCTGAGAGGTGTGATCATGATTATAATGGCCCTGGATCATGTCAGAGATTATTTTCATTATGATTCTTTCTTTATTGATCCTACCGACCTGAGCAAAACCACGACCGCTCTTTTTTTTACGAGATGGATCACGCATTTTTGTGCACCCCTTTTTGCCTTTCTTTCCGGCATTTCTGCTTTCCTGTCGGGTCAGAAAAAAACAAAAAAACAACTATCGCTATTCCTCCTTAAGAGAGGGATCTGGCTGATTCTGCTGGAACTAACCATCATGAATTTTGGCTGGTTCTTCAATCCATCATTTTCTTTTTTCGGTCTACAGGTTCTTTGGGCATTGGGTTTCTCCATGATCTGCCTCGCTGGCCTTATTCATTTGCCAAAACAACTCATCCTCATCATCAGCGTGCTCCTCATTGCCGGACATAATAGTCTGGATGGGATTCATGTTGATGGAGATAATTTCCATTCTTATGTCTGGGGACTATTGCATGAAAGGCATCGATTTGCATTGGGGAATGTTTATTTCAGCTCCGGCTATCCGGTACTGCCATGGATTGGCATCATGGCATCGGGATACTATATTGGAAATATTTTCACTGATGCCTACGGAAAGGGAAACCGGATCCGGTTTCTCAGAAAAGCCGGACTTGGTTCTATCGCGCTTTTTGTCTTGTTAAGGTTAATTAACGTGTACGGCGACTTAGCTCCCTGGACCACACAATCAAGCTTCATTTTTAGTTTTCTGTCTTTTATAAATCTTACCAAATATCCTCCATCTCTGGACTATATATTAATCACGGTTGGCATTGGTATGCTCTTTTTAAGCGTGACTGAAAGACCATTGCACCGATTGGGGAGAATCATTTCCGTTTATGGAAGGGTGCCATTTTTCTTTTACGTATTGCATATCTATATTATTCACCTTGGAGCAATGGCTGCCGCGGTACTTACCGGATACCGATGGACCGACATGACTCACTTTGACAGGATCGTTTCCAGGATTTCATGGCTAAAGGGGTATGGTTTCTCTCTTGGTACAGTCTATCTCATTTGGGCGGTACTTGTCATAGCTCTTTATCCGTTGTGCAAATGGTATGATCAGTATAAGACAAATCACAAAGAGAAATGGTGGTTGAGCTACCTGTAAACGGCAACAAGTCTGCACCTGTTCAATCTAATTTGGCCCCTACTTCCCTATGATCGCGTAGGATGCCTTTATTAAATAATATATTTGCCAAGCACCACTCCTTCTGGAAAATACTGCTGTCATGAAAAAATCAATTTCTCTGTTCGCATACTTTCTTTTATCAATATCAATATTGTTTTGCCAGGCCCCCGGCAAGTCTTCAAATGCCGGCATGGTCGATGGTCATCCTGCCTGGATCATGCAGGGAAATATTTATGAGGTGAATGTGCGGCAATACACACATGAAGGAACATTCAAAGCATTTGGCAAACACCTTGATAGATTAAAGAAGATGGGTGTTCAAACTTTATGGTTTATGCCGATCAATCCCATAAGCAAGGTCGACAGGAAGGGAAGCCTAGGAAGCTATTATGCAGTATCTGACTATACCGCGCTGAATCCGGAATTTGGCAATCTCGCCGAATGGAAAGCGCTGGTCAATTCGATTCATCAAATGGGAATGAAAGTCATTATTGACTGGGTGCCCAATCATACGGGCGGGGATAACCGCTGGCTGAGGGAACATCCTGATTTTTTTGTCAAGGATTCCACGGGAAAAGCGGCCATTGCCAAAGATTGGGCAGATACCAGGCAATTGGATTACGCTAACCCTGTGATGCAGGACAGCATGATTGAAGCCATGAAATATTGGGTCAGGATTTCCAATATCGATGGATTCAGGTGTGATGTAGCCTGGAATGTGCCAGGCTCTTTTTGGACAAGATGCATTGGAGAATTGAAAAAAATGAAGACCATGTTCTTTCTCGCAGAGGGAGACAATTCATACCTTCCCAAAAGCGGATTTGATGCTGTCTATCCCTGGAGAATGTTTCATATGATGGTCAAAGTGGCCAATGGCGAGAGACCGGCATTTGCATTGGATAGCATCCAACGCGAGGATGATACCCTCTACCCAAAGAACACAATCCAAATGTATTTTACGAGCAACCATGATGAAAACAGTTGGAACAAAGCGGATTTCGGGACCTTTCCCGGTGCCGCACATGCGCCATTTGCTGTTTTTACGCAGACCATGTCTAAAGGGGTGCCTTTGATATACAGTGGCCAGGAAGTACCGGTGCTTCGTGCAATTGAATTTTTTGAAAAAGATCCGATCGAGTTTCTGGAATTCAAAAGATCCGCATTCTATCAAAAACTACTTTATCTGAGAAGAGATAACCCTGCGCTTGCGGCAAATGCTTCATTTAAGAAAATAAATACCAGCGAGGATCAGTCTATTTATGCCTTTGTCCGGGAAAAATCAGGAAAGAAGGTCCTCGTAGTATTAAATCTTTCTTCCAAAGAACAAAGGTTTACCATTTTGGACAAAACGCTGTCTGGCTCGCCAACAAATCTATTTAAAGGCAAAAAGGAACCATTGCCGGGATCCTGGAAAATGGAACCCTGGGGCTATGCCGTATATGTTTATGGTAATTAGCATTTAAGTGACCAAGAGGGCAATGCCGTATCAAGAAGACCAAAATTATTTTGCATCTCAAGGGAATTAAGCTAGTTTCAGCCTCTTCTATACCCAGTCAAGACACCACACCTCTTATAGATTTTTTAACCTTTAAAAATTGCTCCATTATGAAAAGGACTTTTTTCCTTGCGTTAGGGACTACTCTTTTTTTAGCATGCAATAACAAACCGGCCGAAACAACAGAAGCAGCCAAAGACACTGCCGCTGTTGCAAAAGAAACCAAACCACCGGCTCAATCTGAATTCGCTGATCCAAAATACGTTGAAATTGGTAAGGCTAACCTGGCAAAATTGAGCTCTGGCGATATTGATGGCTTCGCTGACAGCTATGCTGACAATGCCGTATACGTATGGTCCAGGGGTGACAGCGTAGCCGGAAAACCCGCAATCATCAAATATTGGAAAGAACGTCGGGGCAAAGTCATTGATTCACTGAATTACTTCAGAGATGTGTGGCTGGCCATAAAAGTAAACAAATCTCAAGTAGAAGGTGGTGACCTTCCGGGAGTATGGGTCATGGCATGGTATGGCTCTTCAGTGAAATATAAGAATGGCAATAAGCTGACATTTTTTGTGCATACGCTTAATCACTTCAATGATAATGACAAGATTGACCGCACGATCATGTTTCTCGACTATGCACCGATAAATAAAGCAGCAGGTGTCGTGAAGTAGTCGTCACCATTTCAATTGTAAATAGTAGCGAAGCGGCCAGATCAAAATCTTAATACACAAAAAGATGCGCGTTTTATGCGCATCTTTTTTCTTAAATGATTGGGCCATCCGTTCGCCAGGCTGGTCAATTCATTAGCCCTTATTAATGGATAGTTGGCATGGAACAAATGGGCCTGCAGGTAAGAAAATATATGCAGACAGCAGGCTTTACACAATTCAATATTGGATAAACGGAGCAGAGGCACTGTTTGCCTTCAGATCCTCCCGGACATGGACGCTAATATTTGTAGATTTGTGCGCTGAATCTGCATCATACTTCGGGTTTTCAGTACCACCTAAATCGCTTGTGATGATAAAAGCTATCCAGTCATTTCCTATCCTGCTGACTATACTATGCAGTTTGAGCTACTGCAAGGATCGTTCAGGCTCCCATCCACAGGACGCTGACAGAAAATGGTGGAAAGAAGCCGTTGTGTACCAGATTTATCCACGAAGTTTTAAAGACAGCGACGGAGATGGGATTGGCGATTTGAAGGGAATCATTTCAAAACTGGACTATATCAAAAGCCTCGGCGTGGATGTGGTCTGGCTCAATCCTATCTATAGCTCTCCCAATGATGACAATGGCTACGATGTGAGCGATTACCGAAATATCATGAAGGATTTTGGAACGATGGAAGATTTTGACAGCCTATTGTCCGGCCTTCACTCAAGAGGAATCAAATTGGTGATGGATCTGGTGGTGAATCATAGCAGTGATGAACATGAATGGTTCAAACAAAGCCGGATGTCGAGAACAAATCCTTATCGAAATTATTACCATTGGTGGCCTGCCGAAAAAGGAACACCGAGTCCCAGGTATAGCTTATTCGATATTAACCACGACGCATGGAAATATGATTCCCCAACGAATGCTTATTATCTCCATTATTTTTCTCGGAAACAACCAGATTTGAATTGGGAGAACCCGGCATTGAGAAAGGAAGTCATAGACATTATGCGATTTCTGGGAGAATAAAGGAATTGATGGGTTTCGTCTGGATGCATTTCAGTTTGCTGCAAAAGATACCAGCTTTCCTGTCTTTCCTCCCGGCTACGAGAAAGATTTTGTAAAATATTACTCCATGGGCCCCCACCTGCATGATTACCTGAAGCAAATGAATAAAGAAATCCTGTACAAAGAAAATATCATGAGTGTGGCAGAAGGTGCCGGAAAAAGTTTTGAAGATGCGCATGACCTGGTTGATGCAGACCGCAATGAACTAAATATGGCTTATGCTTTTGACGGTGTCGACGTCGCGAACAATATCAAAGGATACAGCCTGTTGAATCTGAAAAATGTGTTCAGCCGCTGGGATAGCGCTTTCGCTAACAAAGGATGGTTATCCATCTTCCTCGCAAACCATGACAATGCCCGAATGGTTAGCCGGTTTGGAAATGATCAGCCTGTATATCGGGAACTTTCATCCAAAATGCTTTCCACTTTTCTCATGACCATGCGCGGAACACCATATTATTATAATGGCGATGAGTTGGGCATGTCTAATATCCGCTTTGATAAAATCGAGGACTATAGGGACAGGTCCACCTTAAACGAGTATCAGCATCAGAAAAATATTGGAGGGGACCTCATGCAATTTCTGGACCTTCAAAAATATGCCTGCCGTGACAATGGCCGCACTCCTTTTCAATGGGATACTACAGTTTATGCCGGTTTTAGCAAGTCCATGCCCTGGATCAAGGTAAATCCAAATTACACCACTGTGAATGTGGCTAGCGAAGAAACTGATCCAAATAGCTGCCTCAACTATTTTCGACGATTGGTCAAAATTCGAAAAGATAATCTGGCCCTGGTTTACGGGCAGTATGCATTAGTTGATAAAGACAATCCTTTCGTCTATGCCTATACGAGAACCTGGGAAGGAAAGAAAATGCTGATACTACAGAATTTCTCTCCTCATCCCGCCAATGCAATGCCAGCCATTGATTTGTCAAAAAACAGGATCCTGCTGGACAATTATCCGGAAATACATGAACCCCTGGGCAAGGCTGAAGTCATTTCGCTGAGACCATATGAAGCAATCATTGTGCAAATCGGCGAGTAGACTTTGGATTGTACCATGCTAAATATGCCTATTGCGTCATTAATCCATATTAAAATCAACCGATTCATTTTTTTCCTTACTAATCCGGAATGTATAATGAAGAATTATTATGCGGGGAACTTCAAAACTATTGTATCTTAATCAAGCTTTTGAAACGGGCGACTGATGATTAAAAACAGAGCAGGCAACAGGTATGTATATGGCCTGGCTATTATTGCTTCTATAGGCGGATTCTTATTTGGGTATGACACGGCTGTCATTTCCGGGACGATCAAATTTGTTACCAATCAATTCCATCTGGATGCTTCCGGAACTGGCTGGTATGTCAGTTCTGCGCTTCTCGGTTGCATTTTAGGCGTCTCTCTCGCTGGCATTCTGAGTGATCAGTATGGGAGGAAAAAAGTACTCATATTGTCCGGATTATTATTCGGGCTCTCTGCCCTGGGTTGTGCTTTTTGTATTGGATTTACTGACCTGGTTATTTACCGATTGATCGGAGGTCTCGGCATTGGGATCGCTTCCATGATTTCTCCATTGTATATTTCTGAGTTGTCACCTGCAGAAAACCGTGGCCGCCTTGTTGCCCTGTATCAGTTTGCAATTACCATTGGAATCCTTAGTTCTTATTTCAGCAATGCATTTCTTCTTCACATTTCTAACAGCAGTTTTCTGGCTTCCACGCAGGGAATAATGCACAAAATCATGGTCAGTGAGGTTTGGCGTATGATGCTCGGAACTTCCTTTCTGCCTGCATTTATCTTTTTGATCCTTTTATTTTTTGTTCCTGAAAGTCCGAGATGGCTAACCCTTAAGGGAGATGAAGCCGGTGCCCTCCGGATCCTTGAAAAAATCCTAACCCCTGAAGCTTCACATCATGAAATCATGGAGCTCAAATCAAATCTCATGGAAGAAGCCGGAGGATTTGGCATTTTATTTAAAGGCAAATTCCGTTTACCACTTTTGATCGGGATTTCCCTTGCATTTCTTACGCAGGTGAGTGGGATCAACGTGATCATTTATTATGGTCCCAAAATCCTGGAACAGGCGGGGATCCCTATATCAAAGGCACTCGGAGGACAGGTCATCATTGGCCTGGTCAATGTGCTCTTTACCCTCGTTGCCATTTGGAAAATTGACAAGCTGGGAAGAAGGCCTCTCCTGCTGGCAGGCGTGATTGGTATTTTGAGTTCATTGCTTATGATCGGGTTTTTATTTTATGTCAACTCAACCAATACTGTGTTGCTTATGATCTTTATCCTGGGATTCATCGCTTGTTTTGCCTTTTCATATGGTCCTGTCATCTGGGTGCTCCTCTCTGAAATATTTCCAATGAAGATCAGGGGCAAAGCCATGTCATTGGCCACTTTTTCTTTGTGGATCGGTACGGCTTTGGTCGGGCAATTCACCCCGCTCCTGCTGGAAAACCTGGGATCAGCTGGTACATTTTGGTTGTTTGCGTTATTGACAAGCCCTGCCCTTTATCTTGCCGTCAAAATTATTCCGGAAACCAAGGGGAAAAGCCTGGAAGAAATTGAAAGGTATTGGCTGACCAAAAAATCAATTACAGGTATACATGAAATTAAAAAATAGAATAGCGATCATAACGGGTGCGGCCAACGGCATTGGCCTGGCAATCACTGAAGGATTTGCTAAAGAAGGCGCCATCCTCTTTATGGGAGATATTGATGAATCCAAATGCAAAGAAGAGGCCGGGCGATTCATTGCAGCAGGTGCAACCGTGCATTCTGTAGTATGCAATGTTGGAAAAACAGAGGATGTGAATCAACTCATTGCCGCTGCATTGACGGCATTTGGCCGCATTGATATTCTGGTAAATAATGCAGCCGTAGCCATTGGAGGAAATATTATAGAGATGCCGGAAAAAGATTGGGATGAATTGATGAATGTAAACCTTAAGAGCATTTTCCGAACAGTTAAAGCTGCATTGCCCAGCATGATCAAACAGCAGTCTGGTTCAGTTATTAATATTTCTTCCACGCAGGCTTTCCGAAGTTGGAAGAACTGGACAGCTTATGCTGCTGCAAAAGGAGCCATGCTATCCATGACCAATCAATTGGCCGGACAATTCGGAGAATACAATATCCGTTTCAACACCATTTCCCCCGGAGCTATTCTCACACCAATGAATGCCAAGAGATCAGAAACGGAGGGACCCACCTTTGTTTCAAAAAGCGAGCATATGCACGCCCTGCAGCGGATGGGTAAACCGGAGGAAGTAGCTGCCGCGGCGGTTTTCCTCGCCTCTGACGATTCCGGATTTGTAACAGGTGCCGACTTAAAAGTGGATGGCGGATTATGTACCTTGCCCAGGTATATCGAATCGTAGGTATAGATCTTAGAGAGCGCGCTGAACTTGAATTCCGCAGCAAGCTTAGGGTCCTCTACCTTCCGCCTTTGGCGGGATTGTTCGACTAAACATTTTGCAATGCGCTTTCAGCGATTGCAAAATGCAAGTCTCACTAATAGTTAAATTCAGAAGACCATTTGAACAATGAAACAGGCTTTAGAAGGAGTCAAAGTTTTGGACTTTTCCCAATTATTACAGGGACCTTTCGCATCGCAAATGCTCGGCGACCTGGGAGCGGATGTCATCAAAGTGGAGCGTTATGGGGAAGGCGATATTTACAGGGGTATGACTTTTTTTAATCAATGGATTGCCGGAAATGAATCTCCATGCTTTATGGCCTGGAACCGGAATAAAAGGTCAATAGCAATTGATGTGAAAAAACCCGAGGGCAGAAAGATCATCTATGCCCTGGCAAAAAATGCAGATATCCTTCTCGAAAATTTCAGACCAGGTGTGATGGAGCGGCTTGGATTCGGTTATGAGGATTTAAAAAAGATTAACCCAAAAATTATTTATTGTTCTGCGTCCGGTTGGGGAAGTGATGGCCCCTATTTGAAAAGGCCCGGACAGGATTTATTGGTACAGAGTGTGAGCGGTGCCGTGATGACCAGTGGAAAAAAGACAGATGGGCCCGTTGCATTGGGAACGGCCCTGTGTGACCAGGTCAATGCTTTCAATTGCGTATATGCGATCCTGGCTGCTTTGTATTACCGTGAGAAAACAGGCATTGGACAACAAATTCAGACCAACCTACTTTCTTCGGCCATCGCTTTTCAAATGCAGGATTTTTTCACGATCCAAAACCTGCATGTCCATTTTGAACGTCCCGATTCTGGTATCGCCCACCCTGGCAATCCCGCACCCTTTGGTACCTACAAAACTTCAGATGGGTTTCTGGCCATCGCCATGAATTCATTCGAAAAACTGGTCAAGGCCCTGGGTGATGATTCGCTCTTGCAATACAATGATCCGCAGACCCTCTTCGATCAGCGTGACAAGATTTTTTACCTGATCGAGGAAATTACCAAAACAAAGACTACGAAGGAATGGCTCGAAATTATGCTCGGTCTGGATCTTTGGGTTGCACAAGTGAATGAGCAATCCGATGTAGCATCAGACCCACAGGTCGTCCACAATAAAACCTTTGTAGATATTGATCATCCAAAAGCCGGGAAGATCACGGTCACGAATATCCCATTTACAATGTCCGAAACGCCAGGCGAGATCAGAAGACCATCTCCACTGATTGGAGAACATGGACCGGAAATCCTGGAAGAATTGGGCTTTTCCAACGTTGAAATTCAAGCCATGATTGACAATAAAATTATTTCAGTAGAAAAGCCTGGTAAAAACTAAAATAGTATTTACGCAAACGAATACGATGAATTGAAATTTTCACTAAAGGGAAGTGCATGGAATACAAAAACATTAGTTTATACTGTGAAGGACCGGATTGCCTGGATCAAATTCAACCGCCCGGAACAATTGAATGCTATGAATGCATTGATGATGGAAGAGATCATCCACGCGCTCGAATCTGTCCGCTCGGCCAGTACCGATGAAGTCCGCGTAGGAATGATCACAGGCAACGGAAAAGCATTTATGGCCGGGGCAGACATCAAGGAGTATGCTACGCAAACCCAGGAAGAATTTGAAGCATTTCAAACCATGGGTCAGACACTCTACAATGGAATTGAAGGAAATACCAAACCTATTGTGGCAGCAATCAATGGATACGCATTTGGCGGAGGATTTGAAATAGCGTTGGCATGTGATATGATCGTTGCGATGGAAGGAGCCAAGATGGGGCTTCCGGAAATTTTATTAAACCTGATCCCTGGTGGCGGAGGTTCATTGCGCCTATCAAAAAAAATAGGTTCCAATCTGGCAAATGAAATGGTGATGACCGGACGAACCGTCCTTGCAGAAGAAATGCACAGGCTGGGTCTGATTAGTCACCTTTATCCCCCGGATTCCTTTATGGAAATGACCACTGCTTTTGCATCGTCAATCGCAGACAAAGAACCTGACCGCCTGCTCGCCATCAAACAGTTGACCCAAATGAGTGCAGGCCAGGTGTCAAGGGCGGCCCAGAATATGGAATTTGCTGCGCTGAGTCATTTTTATGAATCAAAAAAAGGGCAGGAAAAAATCCAGGCATTTTATAAAAAGAGCCTGGAGAAAAAAAAGGATTAATGATCAAGATACAAGGTTCAAGGTTCATGGTCCAAGATACAAGGACCAAGATACAAGTTCCAAGATACAAGGTTCAAGTACCAAGAATAAGGTTCAATAGATCAGCGGGATGGATTTTTGTCAATTGGTCAATGATATACAGGGAATCCATATTAAATCACATATACGAAACATGTTGTTAAAGGGAATTACCTGGGACCATCCCCGTGGATTCGAGCCCCTCGTCGCTTCTTCTGCGCTCTATGAAAAGACTTTCGGCCTCAGCATATCATGGCAAAAAAGATCATTGGCAAATTTCGGCGACCAATCCATCGAAGACCTCAGCAAACAATTTGACCTGCTCATTATTGATCATCCTCATGTGGGCAGTTTTTGGAAATCCGGATGCCTGGTTCCAGTGGATGAATTGTTACCAAAAAATCTATTGGATAAATTGAAAAGCCAATCGGCAGGTCCAAGTTTTCTTTCTTATCAATATAAAGGAAAGCAATGGGCGCTCCCGGTCGATGCAGCCATGCAGGCGGCAGCCATTCGTCCCGACCTGATGGGTAATCTGACTGTTCCGGGGTCCTGGAACGAAGTATTTGAATCTTCTGCCATGCTGAAGAAAAAAAATTTAAGCATGGGTATGGCCCTATGCCCCACGGATTGTTTATGCTCGTTTCTTACGATCACCGCGCAATTGGGTTCACCGATTAGGGAAGGCAACTCATTCCTGGTTGACAAGGAAATAGGAATAAGATCCATGATGTTCATGAAAAGGCTCAGAGATGCATCTCATGAAAAATCTTTGGACTGGAATCCGATTCAGCTTTATGATCATATGGCCACAGAAGACCAGATTGCCTACTCACCACTTGGGTTCTGTTACACTAATTATTCGAGGGAAGGATTTAGAAAGAATAAGCTCGTCTTCTACAATGCACCGATGATTGAAAATGCTGTGCTGGGTGGCGCCGGAATTGCTGTTTCTTCATCTTCTAAAAATCCGGGAGAAGCGGCGGCTTTTGCGGCATGGGTTTGCAGTGCAGAGATCCAGGAAACAATTTACCTGACTTCACAGGGCCAACCAGGAAATAAACTCGTCTGGAGCGGAACCCGGGGAAACAGTCTCACGAGCAATTTTTTTTCGAACACTTTCGACACGCTCAAGCATGCGTATATGCGACCCCGATATACAGGGTGGCCGCCATTTCAGCAGGAAATTGGGGAAGTCCTGCACGACTATCTGAAAAATGACCGCCAGCCTGAAATGATCCTGCAGCACCTGGAAACAGAGTACCAGGCTTCTTACAAAAATTGATAGTGTGAATTGACCTGGTATCCCGGAAGGCTGCAAAAAAATCCGGATGAGCGATTCACCCGGATACTTAAGCTGGAAAGTGAAAACTATTTTGCAGGTGTGATCTGGATATTACGGAATGAGATGGCACCATGATCACCCTGGATCATAATCGGGCCTGGTGCTCCTTCATTGCTGTCAAGCGCTTGTCCTGTAATTCCCGGAATTTCCTGGTTGCAAATGACCAATTTACCATTCACCACGATCGAAACGATTCTTCCAACCAACGTGATATCATAAGATTGCCACTCACCGGCTTCCTTTGCCATCATCTCGATAGGCACCAAAAATCCATATACGGCCCCAAGCTGATCCTTCTGCGGCTCCAGCCCTTTGCTATCGGCAATCTGGACTTCGTATCTTCCCCTCAGATATACCCCACTGTTACTGCCTTTTGGATACCTGAATTCAATATGCAGTTTGAAATCATTAAAAGTTTGATCTGTGATGATGTTAGAACCGGACTTTGAGCTGACCAGGTATCCACCTTCCGCCTTCCATTGATTTGCTCCCTGTGCATGCCAGCCTTTGAGATCCACCCCATTGAAAAGTTTGATTGGTTTTCCCCAAACGGGTTCTTTCTGCCGCCAGAGAGAGGGTGCCCTATGACCAACCCATTCGTATTTTTTTCCTTCGCTTGAAATAACGGTCCCCTTCAGACTATCTCCTTCTAAATTGGCTTCAAAAACAAGATCATTGCTGCCAGGTTCCCATTGTGGTGGGATAGAAAAACTCATTTTATTATCACTGAAATTCACCTTAGAAATCGGCCTGGCACTTCCGTGCGGTCCTACAAACTGACCCACCAGGGTATGTGTTCCGGAATGACTTACTTCCAGCCAGGACGGTAATTTCTCTCCATCGTAATTTCCTGTGATGTCCCAGCGTCCTTCTATTGGGGAAGCATAAAAAGGGAAAGGAGTGCCAGGCACGAAGGAAGAAATTCCCAGGAACAATAAAGAGGAAATGGAAATGAATGCAAGAAATTTGAAAGACTTATTGTCGAATTGTTTTTTCATTTGGCATTTGTTTTGACCTGAAACAATGATTTGAAAGAAGAAGCAATTTATCGCTTTTTGAGAAAGGTGCATAAAAAACAATCGACGCACCAAGTACCATTTAGGACCAATTCGAACAGGTGCCTGAAGTCATTTTCTGCGTTAAGGAATTTCAACAACCATAAAATCCAGACTGAATATGAGCTTTCCTGGCATGAATCTTCCTGAGCAATTACTCTTGAATCCGGTGCTCCTTCCTGTAGATGAGAAGCAGGAAAGAAGGTAAAACTATCAGAAGCAAAGGTAAAGCAATCACAAATCCTCCTATAACGGCAATGGCCAGTGGCTGATGCAATTGAGCGCCGGTTCCAATCCCTAAAGCGAGAGGAAGCAGGGCGATAATAGCACCAATGGCAGTCATGAGCTTTGGTCGCAACCGCGTGGATATAGCATAAATGATAGACTCATCCACATTCCTTTCCAGCAAAGATTGCTGAAACTGAAGAAAAGTGAATATCGCATTCTCGCCAATGATACCTACAATCATAATAAGTCCGGTATAACTACCGACGTTCAATGGAGTATGTGTAAAATAGAGCGCCATGTAACTTCCGGAAATACCCAGTACTGCCAACAAAATGATCAGGAATGCAACCCTGAAATCTTTGAATAGGAATAGTATTGTGACGAATACCAGAAGGCTGGATGTAATTAGTATTGTGAGTAATTCACCAAAGGATTTTTGCTGCTCAGCAAAGGCACCACCATAAACAATGTGATATCCCTGTGGAAGCACAATTTCCGTTCCTATCTTGCTTCGAATTTCATTCATCACTGTTCCCAAATCCCGGCCCTCCAGACGCGCCGTCACTTCCCCAATGGATTGTAAATTTTCCCGTTTTATTTCGGCATCACCGGGATTTGTTTTTACTGTAGCCAGTTGTGAAATCGGCAGGAATCTGCCTGAAGGAAGGAATATCTGTAAGTTTTGAATATCCTGCACTGCCATTTGCTGGTTCCTCGGATAGACCATCCGGACTATTGACAACTGCTCTTTCTCGAGGATATCTCCTACGATATTGCCCTGCAGGCTGGTCTGGACCTGAAATTGAAGCGAAGCCGGGCTTATTCCAAAAAGTGACAACTTGTTGTTGTCTGGCTCAATACTAACCGAAGGTCCGGCAATTACTATCCCGTTAAAAACATCCGCGGCACCATCTATTTTATTACAGATGGCAGCAACCTGATTTGCCAGCGAGTCCAGTATTTTGGGATCGTTGCCAAATATCTTGATGTCGACCGGTTGAATCGAAGTCATCAGGTCGCCAAGCATATCGCTGACGACCTGTCCAAAGTCGATCCTGAGTGCAGGCTGGGTAGACTCAATTTGTTTCCGCAATATTTCAATGACTTCCTCTGTCGTATGGCTCCTGTCTTTCTTTAATTGAATCAGGTAGTCCCCGCTGTTGGGTTCAGTAATAAAAAATCCCAATTCTGTTCCGGTCCTTCTCGAATAGCCCGATACTTCGGGCTGGGCTACGATCATCTTTTCCACTTCGCGAAGGATCCTGTCTGTCTCCTGCAGAGAAGTGCCCGGAGGCGAATGATAATCCAGGATGATGCTGCCCTCATCCATTTCCGGAAGGAATCCGGTCTCCAGCCGGGGAAAAATAAAATAAATTGACCATGCCAATCCTGCCATGATCAGAATACTAAACCATGGCCGGTGAATAAAGAAGGATACCCATCGACGTTGTTTCTGAATCACTGGTTTAACTTCGGAAAATACATTTTCCTGGCTTTCTCCTTCTCGAAAGCAAAAGGTAAATTCCGGGAATTCCAATCCAGGTCACAAAAAATGAACAGGTCAACGTGATGATCATCGTATTGGTGAGGACTTTGAAATAGGCTCCTGCTACCCCGCTCATCAATTCAAAAGGAATAAAAATAACTATTGTGCTCAGGGAAGATCCGATCATCGCAGGCAACAAATAATGAATGGCTTTGCGAACCAGATCTTGCGGAGATTCTGCCGGAAATTCTTCATGGGTCCTTTGAATCTGTTCAACCACGACAATGGCATCGTCAATGATCAGCCCGATAGAAGCTGCCATTGCGCCCAGCGTCATGATATTAAAAGTGTAACCAAATGCATAAATGCAAATGAGCGAAAGGCAAATAGTGATCGGAATACTGAATAAAATGGTCGCGCTGGCCTTCAGTGAATGGAGAAAAATAATAGCGACAAAAATGGCCAAACCCAGCCCAATGAACAAACTATCAGTTACGCTCCTGATAGAATCTTTTACAAAGTCAGCCTGGATATAGTAAGGCGTCAGAGAAATATCCCGCGGAAGTACTTTCTTAAGAGCCCTTACCTGCTCTTTCATTCGGTCATTTAATTCAATTAAGTTTACACTGGGTTGCTTGATAACGGCAACCAATAACCCCTCTTTGCCATTGGCATTAATCTTTGTATATTCTAAAGCTTCTTTTATCGAAACCTGGGCAACGTCCTGCACTCTTACTATCCGCTTTCCCTTATTGCTTAGTACAAGGCCCTTAAGATCGTCAACTGAATGAAATGTGGCGTCGGAAACGGTGAGGTAAAGCATGTGATAATCCGAGAGATAGCCATTTGACTTGATGAAGTTTGTTTGAGACATCGTGGCAGACAATTCCTCTGGAGTAACTCCAAGCTCACTCATTTTCTGCCTGTCTAGTGTGAGCCAGTATTCCTTTTGTTTGCCTCCCAGGATTCTCACTTCTGATACTCCCTGCACCTGCGACAAAAAGGGCTTGACTGTGTACAATGCGATCTGCTTCATGTCAATCGCGGTTCGGTTTGAGGTCGATTCCAACGCATATCCGAGGATAGGAAGGATCGATGGATTCATCCTCTCCACAGTGATTTGCACGTCCGGAGGAAGCTGGTTGCTAACCTGGGCAATCTTTGATTCTATTTGTTGCTTTGCGAGGTCAACATTTACTTTCCAATCCATATAGGCGGAGATCTCACATGACCCACGGCTGGTGATGCTCCGGATATTCAATAAATCAGGAACCTGTTTAATGGCGGATTCCAGTGGTTTTGTCACTGTGACCATCATTTTATTCACTGGCTGCAAGCCGGCATCAGCTATGATCTTAATTTTTGGAAAGGTTATTTCCGGGAAAAGGGATGTCTTGAGGTTAGTATAGGAGTAAGCACCTCCCAACAGGATGAACAAAAGCAACGCAGAGATTGGTCTTCTATATGAAATGATAAAATTCTTCATCCTAAGGTTTCTCTATAATGACCCGTGCCGTATCTGGGAGTCCATAATTCCCCGAAACAACAATCTGATCGTTTTTTGAAAATACAGGGGAAAGAATTTCTATTCTGTCTTTCCATTCCAACCCTCTTTTGATCTCTACTTTCGCTGCGGTGACGGAGTCAATCAATTTCATGACCCAAAAATGAGACTGTGATTCATCCGACAAAACGGCGGATTTAGGAAGCGTCTGGGCATTCATTCTGGTTTCTTTGGGAACCCTGACCGTGGCAATCAAGTTCTGCGGAATGGGCTTGCTGATGTTGACCTTGATGATTATCACCTGCGATTGAGATGCAGAATCTACTGAGGGCATCTTAGATGAAAGTAAGCCTGGAAGCCGCGAACCATCCGGGAGCATTAGTTCGACGCGTTGATTCTTCTGCACCATCCCGTTCCATGCATAAGGCAAATTCATGAGGAAAACGAAGCTGTTGAGACTGTTGATGACCGCAAGCAATTCCCCATCCTGAACATAATCACCTTGCTGGTGATTAAGCTGTGTGATGTACCCATGACCGGTTGCCACAATCTTGCTGATGCCATTGAATTTGAAATTCGTGTCCAATGAAGAAATCGACTTCCCAATGACGATTGATTCTTTCGTTTCAATAGTAAACAGGACCCTACCTTCATCCACGTATTCTCCCGGTACGGCATAAACGTCTCTTATATATCCTGTCGATGGAGCTTTTACATAATTGTTCAGCAAAAAATCCGAAGTCGCATTGAGTTCGACGGAATCAGTAATATTCTGCCATTCAGGGTGGGCAATTGTTACCGGGGTTCCAGCTTCCATTTTGCCCGGTTCCTCTTCAATCACTTTGTCCTTACATGAACCCAAAAATATGCCAACCATTATAACCCAAACTCCACTGATTTTAATCATGCATTTGATTTTAAATGGACTGCCAGTAATTGATCTGATTAATTATTTGCAATCGGCTGATATAATTAAGATTTAAAAGGTGCCGGGCATTCAGATAAGTGTTAATTGCAATGATATAATCAGTAATTCTTATCTCCCCTTTCTCCAATAATTTCACATTTACATCAATCAGCGTACGTGAATATTTTATTTCTCCATTGATTTCATCGATCAGGGATTCAGTTGACTTTAATTGTTGAATCAACTGCCCTATCTGCTGGTTATATTGTCTGATGAAAAAGTCGCGATATCCCGAACGGGTGATTTCATCAATGTCAACTCTCCGGTTTTTCAATTGTCTTTGTTTCCCATCATAAATCGGAAAAAATAAATTAAACCCGATGCTCGCCCCGAAATTCTTGTATCCCTGGTACGCAAAGGAGGAATTGAACCCAGCATCAGCAAAAAGGTTGAACTTCGGTTTATAGCTGAATTCAATCAGATTCTTTTGGTTAATGAGTTTTAAACTGTCCACGACATATTGCCGGTAAAATGTGGTTGAGTAAATTTCTGGTAAGACTTTCATTGTAAGATTTGGATCCGGTAGAGCAACTGCAGCCGTATCTATGATTCCGCAGAGGTAATTCAACATGGCAAAATCATTCCTGAATGTGATCTCCATCTGCCGATAGGTCAGTTCTCCCTGCTGCAGTATAACATAAAAAGTAAGGTAGTCCGATTGTTTGTAAATATTGTTCTGCGTAAGCTCCTTCAAAATTTGCTCTTCGGAACTCAACAGGGTCAGAATTTCTTTTGTAAAGTTCAGATTGAGCAGATCGCCATATGCCGTAATATATTGAGCGGTGATCGTCTTTTTCAGATCCTGTTCGGCGATGGAAGAGCTGACGAGAGCGGATTCAGTTTGCAAATGAATTCCATGAATCTGCGAAGCCAGGTATTTTTTACTGACCAGAAGCTTATTAACCTGCACAACACCGGAAAGTTGCCCGCCATTGGTTATCGCATAGTCATAACCGTAACCATTCGAATAGGGGGCAATAAAATTATTGCTGATTCCGTTGACCTGGGGACGATACGATGCCAGAACAATCTCACTATCGACCCGGTTTGCTCTTACCTGGTTATAATAATCCTTAAGAAGGGGGCTATTGTTCTTTCCAACGCCCAAATAATACTCCAGTCCGTGCTGCTGGGCAAATGCAAATTTCCCTATCATAGCAAGGATAAAAACCCACCATAACTTCATGCGGAATAATCATTAAAAGAGAAAAATAAGGCATGATTCTGTCGATATTCTGAAGATGGGCGGCGTTAATACCATAGTCATTACATGGGTTTATTCAGAAAATTGCGCATATAACTAGACGTGAAAACGAAGCCTGAACCTATGGAATGGCTTTTCGAAAGAATAGACAATGTCATAGTGATACACATCGCATATTTCCTTTGCAATGGCCAGACCCAGGCCAATGCTTCCAGCCCGGTCTCCCGACTTATAGAATCTTTCAAAAATTCTGTCTGCAGGAACAATCGGGCCGTCCGCACTGTTTATGAAATCCAATACATCCCCGTGCAAATGGATTTTTACCTCCCCCCCATCGATATTGTATCTGATGGCATTGGAGAGAAGGTTGCCGATCAGGATTTCGATAAGAGATTTGTTGGCGATAATAGAAAGGCCATTTGAGTACTGTTCCTTAATAGAAATTCTTCTTAAGTCGGCATCCTGCCCGTATTGGTCCACGAGCTGATGGATAAGCTGATCCAGGGGTATTGATTCAGTATGCTGGAATTGGTTATTGTCAATTTTTGATAAAAGCAGTAAGGATTTATTCAGTTTTGCCAATCTCAGGTTGACCTGCTCCAGTGAAGAGATCAGAGAGGCCTGTTCCTCTGTCATGGGTTGAGTTTGCATCAGCAAATCAATTTTTCCCTGGAATATGGCCAACGGTGTTTGCATTTCATGGGATGCATTTTCTGTAAATTCTTTTTGCTTCTGGTAAACGGCATAATTTTTCTCCGTCAGTGCCAATATAACTTTTTGAAGATCTTTAAATTCATCGATGTCCGTTTTTACCAGGGCTATTGGGTTATGGTTATTGAGTTCATATTTCTTCATGGCATCCAGTGTGGATTGAAATGGCTGCCAAATTTTTGCAGACCTGCGCTGGTTAATCCAGAGCATGCCTGCCATGAGCATGACCAATAAGATGGATTGAACAATAAGAATGCTTCCAAGCAGATCCTCATTCTCCACAAGAGAATTGCTGATGACGAGTTCATAATTCTGTCCATTGACTTGAATGCTTCCGGATAATTCCCTGTATGGGTCTTCGTCCTTATGTCTAAGATCTTTTCTGTAAACCGTATAAAACCGGTCCCGATCTATTTTTTCAGCCGGACTGAGGCGGATATCTTTGTCCATTTTGGACCATATGGCCAATTCTCCAGCCGAACTGATCGAAGACAGGTTTGACCGGATATCCCGCATTTGGGCTTTTAGAGAACGATCCACAGAATGAAGCAACACATTCTTTACAACAAAATAAAATAGCGGGATGGTAATTATTAAGGCAGAAAACGAATAGGTCAGGTAGGTCCTTATTGTTTTATTTAGAAGTTTCATGGATTATATCTCAAACTTATATCCCATTCCATAAATCGATTTTATATAATCTCTTGAACCAGCCTGAGATAATTTCCTCTTCAGGTTTTTGACATGCGTGTATATAAAATCAAAGCTATCAAATTGATCTGACTCTATTCCTGATAGATGTTCAGCGATGGCATTCTTTGAAAGAACCCGGTTCTTATTGTATGCCATATACAGCAGCAGGTCATATTCTTTTCGGGTCAATTCAACAGGTCGATCGTTTACCATGACCAATTTTCCAACAAGGTCAATCGTCAGTTCATGAAATGCAAGATTTCGCTGACCTTCAAAGCGCCGTCGGCGTATCACCGCAGAAATCCTGGCATTCAATTCCGATAAATGAAATGGCTTCACCAGATAATCATCGGCGCCAAGATCCAACCCCCTAATACGATCTTCAATGGAATCCTTGGCAGAAATGATGATCACCCCATCTGTTTTTTTCTCCGATTTCAATTCCTTAAGCAGGTTCAGGCCATCGCCATCAGGTAAGGATACATCCAGCAGAATGCAGTCATAATTGAAAGATTCGATCAGGTTCAGGCCAGTCTTAAAATCCTTTGCCGTTTCACATAAATAATTCTCTGCCTTCAGGTACATGATCATGCTTTTCAGAAGCTCCGCTTCGTCCTCAACAATCAATATTTTCATCCGGCAAATTTTAGAAAATATCACGAACAAATCTGAGGAAAATCTGAGGGAGCGCAATTTAGTCGAAATCTGCACCCGCAATTTGACAAAGGATGAGTGCAGACTTTGCCTTTGATCAAAATGAACAAAATTCCTCCAATTTTATGCAATAGGTTTGCTGGTTGTTAAAAAGTGAAGGCAATGAGACCATGGATTCTGGCTTTATTGGGTATGACTCTGTTATCGTCTTCTGTATTTGCCCAGGAAAATTCCGAAAAGGGGCCCTCGGTTACCGGCAAAATAGTTGATTCCATTGCAAAATCTCCCCTGGAATATGCCACGATTAGTTTATTTGCTGAAGGAAATAAGACCCCGATCAACGGCACGACATCCAATAGCCAGGGACAGTTCACTCTGGCGGGCCTAAAGCCCGGGAAGTATGAAATCCTCATCGAGTCGATAGGATACCTTTCAAAAAGCATCGGCAATATTATATTGGTCAAGACCTCAAAGCTTGATCTTGGAGACATTAGACTCTCCAAAAGTCGCAAAGAATTGGAATCCGTAACCGTTATTGCCCCTACGGGCCTGGTTGAAAATAAGATCGATAAAATGGTTTATAACGCGGAAAAAGACCTGACTTCACAGGGAGGAGTAGCAACGGACGTGTTGAAGAAAGTTCCACAAATTTCAGTTGATGTAGATGGTAATGTTGAGCTGGCAGGGAGTACAAGCATCCGATTCCTTATCAACGGAAAACCCTCCACCGCTTTCGGAAACAATATTGCAGATGTGTTGCAGTCTATACCTGCAAGTCAGATCAAGAGCATTGAAGTCATTACGAACCCCGGGGCCAGGTATGATGCAGAGGGTTTGGGAGGGATCATAAATATTATTCTGAAGAGTACGAAAGCAAATGGGATCAATGGAAGTGTATCATTGACTGCCGGCACAAGAAATGAAAATGGATCAATCAACTTCAATGCAAGGCATGGCAATTTAGGATTGAATGCCTTTGTGAGTGGGAATTTGCGATTGCTATCTACTGTCCCCTCTACTTCCGACAGACTCTCGACAGATACTGGCTCTAAGATGAACGTATTACTGCACCAGGACGGTGAATTTGAGTTTAAGCGCCACGGATACCAGGCAGGATTTGGGTTCGACTGGACCTACAAGAAGAATAACAATTTCACGGGATCCCTAACCTATAACAATTTCGGGAATAATGGCAATGGCACCATTAACCAGTCCCAAATCGAAAAGGAAGCCGGGTCGGGAGGGAATATCATTTCTGAAATCACCACAACAAATCCTTCGACCAATTCATTTCTTTTCGAATCGCTGGACATTAACCTGGGATATAAAAGAAGCTTTAAGAAAGAAGACCAGAGCCTTGAATTTCAGGCCAACAGCAGTTTTGGCCACAACACCATCAACTCTTCGAGTTATCAGCTGATGCAGCCCCAGGATTCCCTGTTCTTCGGTACGAACAGCTATAATCCCGGAAAGGAAACGCAAACAGAAATAAAATTGGATTATACCCAACCATTCGGAAAAGATATTCGCCTCGGTGTAGGCGGTAAACTAACGGTAAGGGATATCAGCAGTAATTCGACAGTAAATAGCTATTCACCCGTTGGCCAGGATTATTCTTATGATAGTGCATTGTCGAATTGGTTAACGTATGACCTGAAAGTCTATGCCGCTTATGCTGAAATCAGCCTGCCTGTGGGGAAATTATTCGATGCAAAAATTGGAGCCAGGTATGAACGTACGGATATCAATTCCTATTTCTCCAATGCCCAATCCCAGGTTACGACACCTGGTTACAATACTTTTGTACCTTCTATCTTTCTACTAAAAAAAATTGGAGAGAATCAAACCATCAAATTGAATTACTCCAAGAGAATTAACCGCCCGGATTACCGTGAGCTCAATCCTTTCATCAATACTACCGATCCGAAAAATATTACGTCGGGCGACCCCTATTTACGGCCAGAAATCCAACATCGCATCGAGCTAAGCTATAACCGAAACTTTAACGAGGCAGGATCGGTTATGCTTACTGCGTACTATCGGAGCTCCAATGATGACATCCAACCTTTTATCGTCTACTATCCAACCCTTCCCGTGGGCGACACGGTGTATACAAATATCTCTGTGAGTACCGCCAGGAATATTGGCCTGGAGCAGGATTTGGGCCTCAGCCTTTTTTCAGATCTTCATCCCACGCGCGCTTTGGGCATTCGAACAAATTTCTTCATGTTCGAACGGCACACAACCAATATCATTGACACAGGATATAATTCCTCAAGCTTTAACTACAGGATAAATATCAATCTCAGTTACATGTTTAAAAATAATTTCTCTGCGGAGTTTTTCGGAAGCTTCAATTCACCCAGGAATGAAGTACAGGGGAAGTATCCTTCTTTTACGATGTACAGCTTTGCCATCAGAAAGCAGATCTGGGACAAGAAGGGAAGCATTGCGCTGACGGCTACAAATCCTTTTAACGAATATGTCAACCAGGAAACCATCCTCTATGGTCCGAACTTCACTACAAATAGTTTGAGAAAAGTGCCATTCCGGCAAATAAGCATCAATTTTACCTGGAAATTTGGCAAACTCCAATTTAAGAAGGAGAAAGAAGAAATCAGAGATAATGTTGCGACCCCTGATGCTGGTTCCTAGGTAAAATTATGGTTAACTTCTTCACCATATGATCGGTTAGGCCAGGCCGGGAAAGTCCATGAACCATTTTTGCATTCCAGCGTTATTTCCTTCGTCCTCGCACTTTCTAATCAGTCATCATGGAAATAGGAGTATATAGTTTTGCAGAAATGACGCCCAATGTCGTTACCGGAGAAAAGATAACTGCTCATCAACGCATCCGAAACCTCATGGAAGAAATTGAATTGGCAGAGCAGGTAGGTCTCGACATGTTTGCCATAGGTGAACATCATCGACCGGAATTTGCAGTGTCTGCTCCGGCCGTAGTACTTGCGGCAGCGGCTGAACGTACAAAGAAAATCAAACTATCCAGTGCAGTAACGGTGCTTAGCTCCGATGATCCGGTGAGAGTATACCAGCAATTTGCGACACTTGATCTTCTATCAGGTGGAAGAGCTGAAATCATGGCTGGCAGGGGCTCATTCATCGAATCCTTTCCGCTTTTTGGCTATGCCCTTGATGACTATGATGAATTGTTTTCGGAAAAATTAGACCTGCTTATTCAACTGAATGAAAATGAAAAACTGAGCTGGCATGGAAATCACCGCCCATCAATCAATCATCTTGGAATTTATCCAAGGGCGTATCAGGAAAAAATACCCATATGGGTAGCCGTTGGTGGTACACCTCAGTCGGTGGTCAGGGCGGGAACCCTTGGCTTGCCCATGGCCCTGGCCATTATCGGCGGCAACCCCGAACATTTTGTGCCATTGATAAAATTGTACAGGGACACGGCAAAAAGAGCTGGCCACAACGCTCCGCCCATTCAAGTCGGAATAAATTCCCATGCATTTATATCCGAAAGTTCGCAACAGGCTGCCGACGATTTTTATCCATCCTATGCAGATGTGATGTCTCGCATTGGTCGTGAGAGAGGCTGGCAGGCCATGACAAGAAATCATTATGATCTGATGCGCGCAGAGAAAGGATCACTTTTGGTGGGAAGTCCACAGCAGGTCATTGATAAGATTCTATATGAATATGAAATTTTCCATCATTCTCGTTTCCTCGCCCAAATGACTGTAGGCAGCATATCCCATGAAAAAGTGATGAAATCCATTGAACTGCTCGGAACCAAGGTTGCTCCCATTATAAAAAAAGCAATACGTTAGTGTCCTACACCCTTCCTTTCTCTCGTAGGACGACCCTTATAAGTTTATGAGATTTAACTATTTAGCGATTTGAAAAAATGGTTAAAAAACGCAATTCTCAGGGTGATTTGACCCTGCCATATACCCTCTTCGTGGGATTTTGCCTGTCTTTCCATTTTATGTTTAACTTAGTTGCACCTCACGGAAACATGCATGCGAAGCGCCCTGAATCCGAATACCTATAAACTTATTGTTTCATGACCATCGCCAAACCCAAAAGTAGAATTGCGTCCATAGACCTGCTACGGGGTATTGTTATGGTAGTTATGGCGCTTGATCATTGCCGTGATATGATCCATTATGGGGCTTTGATCGATCAGGATCCGCTTGACCTGAAGACGACTACTCCTGTCCTCTTTGTGACCAGGTGGATAACACATTTCTGCGCTCCAATATTCGTGTTGCTTTCCGGCACTTCTATTTTCCTATATGGAAGCAAAGGGCGAAGCAGGAAACAAATCTCGATCTTCCTCCTGACGAGAGGGCTTTTTCTAATGCTGCTAGAAATCCTGCTAATCCAACCACTATGGGCTTTCGGATTCAACCTAATATTTCTTCAGGTCATATGGGCGATCGGATTAGCGATGGTTTGTATGTCCATTCTCCAATTTCTCCCATTTCGTTTATTGTGTGTGATCGGCCTGGCAATCATAGCTGGCCATAACCTGCTGGACAAGATCCTTATCCAAAGTCCTAAATTTATTTCGATCCTTTGGGCACTTGTGCACCAGGAAGATCATTTTCAACTGGGCAGCAATTTCTATTTGGATGTGCATTATCCCTTTCTTCCGTGGTTGGGGATTATGATAATGGGATATTGTTTAGGGAAATTATACCTTCCAAATATTGACCCCGCATATAGAAAAACCACATTGCGAACGATTGGATGGGCAGCCGTCTTCTTGTTTATCATCCTGCGTTGGATAAATATTTATGGAGATCCGAATCCGTGGGCAAAACAAAACAATGCACTGTTAACTTTGCTTGATTTCATAAATGTGTGGAAATATCCACCCTCCCTTTTATATATCCTGATGACGATAGGTCCAGGACTGATTTTTCTTTCTTATGCGGAAAAAATCAATAATCTTGCGGCCAATGTATTTGTCGTATTCGGCAAAGTTCCCCTGTTCTATTATATTATTCACGTCCCTCTCATTCATCTGATCTCCTGGGCTATATTCTTTATCTCCGGACACAAATGGAACGAATTGGATTTTATTCATATGAGGGATGCCAATATGCCTTTCGGAGGAGGCAGTCCATTATGGGTGGTTTACCTTGCCTGGATGCTTGCTATTTTCATCCTCTATTTTCCATGCCGATGGTACGGAAAATACAAAGCCACCCATTCTAACTGGTGGCTAAGCTATATTTGAGTCGTAAGATGAAAGCAAAAATATCCCGGACCTGAAATCTATTTTGATTTCTTTAAAGGCATATCCGAATTAAAGATATCCCGGTAAAGTTTCCACTTTCCATTTTCCTGCCTCCAAACAACGAGGTATTTGCCCTGGTCCAATATCTTTCCCTTGCCGTCACCCATTGTGAACCTACCTTCTTCGATGACATTATCCTGGTTGCCGAAAATATCAACCGTTTCCAGCTTGAAATCAGGAATTTTTTCTTTAGCCAATTGGGCAGTAGCACCGGCAATACCCGCAGCATCTACAATCGCCGGCATGTTTGGCATAAGCATATGCGCTCCGGAAGCATAGCACGCTGCAACGGCATTCGAATCGCCCTTCATGGCAGCTTCTGCAAAAGCCTTGTTGGTCTCCATGATGGCTGCCTTCACGGCGACAATATCAAAAGCCGGCACTGAATCCTTCTTTTCAGTGGTTGCTTCCGGCGGAGCCTGATTACAGGAAGTCAGAAAAATAGATCCAGCAAAGACAAGAATTGCAAACTGTTTCATTTTTTTGGTTTTGGTTATAAATGGTGATCTTATAAAATTAGGCTAATCCTGGATGAATTTCTTGCATGCCCAAACATCCTGGGCAGGTCAGGCTTGATCCCAATTGGCTAATATCGGATTATATTTGATATAGATAAAAAATGTTATTGCAGAATGTGGAATCAGTTGATGGACTATTGAATACTTCATCATGCCATTAAGCGCTGCCAAGACGGCTTTGAAAGAAATTCTTCCCCTAAGGGAAATTTTTCTGCAGGAAAATAATTTTCAGATCAGGTATAATGCCTGCCATGAAAGAAACTGGTCTGATAGTTATTTGCTTTCTTCAGATGGGATGACCATCGGATATGGATCGGTCAAAGGAAAGAATGAGCTAAAAGACCGTGACGCCATCTTCGAATTCTTTCTGCTGCCTTCTTTTCGAAGAATGTCTGCATCCGTTTTAACGGAATTGATTATTTCATCGGCATGCACAATTCATAGAATGCCAGTCCAATGATTTTGAATTGAGCTCCCTGCTCTTCGAATTTGCGGAAAATATTTCTTCCGACACCATCCTCTTCAAAGAACATGCCACCACCCAAATGGTGATGCCGGGATTTTTATTTCGGGAACGCAGGGAGGATGATCTCATGTTCGAACACCACAGTGAGCCCGAAGGGGATTGGGTCTTAGAAAGAAATGGGGAGATCGTCACGAGCGGCGGATTCATGTTGCATTATAACAAACCCTTCGCAGATCTCTATATGGAGGTGAAGCCTGCATGGCGACAAAGAGGGCTGGGTTCATTTTTCATCCAGGAGGTGAAAAAAGCCTGTTACCTTGAAGGCAGGGTGCCAGCCGCCCGCTGTGGTATTCACAATACAGCTTCCAGGTCGACCTTACTAAAGGCAGGATTGGAAATTGCAGGATACATGCTTTCCGGAAATATCAGGGCTATTGGAAAAAATAAATGAACTGCATCATGTCAAGAAAAACTCTCCATCAACACAACTTTGGTCCATCCACTATTTGAATCCCTTGAATAATCGATTCCAGCGAATTCCATGGCTTCCCACACTCATAAAAATGAAAGCAGGCTTTCCCACGATATGGTCTTCCGGCACAAATCCCCAGGTTCTTGCATCCTGCGAATTGTGTCGATTGTCACCCATCATCCAATAATAGTCCATCTTAAACTGGTAGGTTTTACTTGCTTTCCCATTAATGAGAAATTGGTCATTGATCTTTTCAAGGTTATTTCCTTCATAGGTTCGAATGAGTCTTTCATAGACAGGATAATTTTCTGCTGTCAGCTCCAGCACTGCACCTTTTTTTGGAATCCACATAGGTCCGAATTCGTCGAGGGACCATGAATGAATCTGATCAAAAGGATAAACTTGTCCTGGTGCACCCGATTTAATCATTTCAGGTTCGATGCTTTTTGCAAAACCCGATTTTGCCATCTTCTCCTTTGCATCCTGAGTAAGTAGCATACGGTATGTATTCGCCTTTGTCGTTGCCTGAAATTCCTCTGCATTTTCCATGTCTACATCATATTCTTCTTCCAATGCCGATTCATCCATTGGCTGACCGGCAGTTTCCACTCGGTAAAAATTTTGCGACTTGGAAGGAAAAACCGCCGGGACTCCATTGATATAAAGCACCTGGTCTCTAATTTCCAATATATCCCCCGGAATGGCTACACAGCGCTTTACATAATTGTCTTCTTTATCTACCGGGCGGACAATAATCGGGTATTCATCCGGATTATCCCTTAGAAGTTTCCTTCCAAGATCCACGTTGCCCTTTCCTTCATATCTCAATACTTCATAGTAAAGGATTTTCGATCCAAATTCTTCTGTGTTGATTGTCGAATCGGCCTCCGGCATATTAAATACGACAATATCATTTCTCCTGATCGGATGGGGAAACCAACGGGTATAAGGAATCCTTATCCATTCCAAATAGGATTTGGTATTGGTAAAAGGAATGGTATTGTGAATAAAAGGGAGACTTAACGGCGTATTGGGAATTCTCGGGCCATATGCCAGTTTGCTTACAAAAAGATAATCATTGACCATCATGGTCTTTTCCATGGAAGCCGTGGGTATCGCATATGCTTCAAAGACAAAAGTGCGAATAAGGGTGGCCGCTACAATGGCAAAAACGGCCGCATCGGCCCATTCCCTTCGCGCCGATTTTTTATGCTTGCGTACGCCACCGGGTCCAATATACTTATCCCGGCCATTGAGTCCGATATAAGGAAAATAAAGAGCAGGAACCAGGGCGGCCATGGCGTGCTCATGAAAAGCAAATCTTCCAAAGGCTTTGATAAAGTCCACAAAAATGCTCATGCTGATGAACCAGCCCAGGATGGGAATGAATTGCACAAAAACCAAATAAACTGGCCGATCCAATATTCTCAACATCACCCAGGTATTGTAATATGGAATCCAGGCCTTCCATTCCTGTTGACCGGCCTTCTTAAACATTTTCGATAGCCCGAAAGCCGGAAGCAATAATATTCCAGTCTGGATCGCAAAGAGCAGGATGAGTTGATTTAAGGGCATAATATTTATTTTCATAAAATTTAGAATTAGTTTTCGCAACAAGGAAAACGCAGAATGAATCTTTTGTTAAAAATGTCCTGAAAGTTGATTGGTTGAATAGTTGATTAGTTGAAGGGTTGAAAGGTTGAGAGGTTGAAGGGTTGATTAGTTGATTGGGTTGATTGGTTGAAAGGAACCCAATGTAGAGCCGAAGGCTCGGGCCAATTCATAGCAACAGATTTCAATCCGTTGCGACAATGACAATGGTTGAAAGGTTGAAGGGTTGATTAGTTGATTAGTTGATTGGTTGAAAGGAACCCAATGTAGAGCCGAAGGCTCGGGCCAATTCATAGCAACGGATTTCAATCCGTTGCGACAATGACAATGGTTGAAAGGTTGAAGGGTTGATTAGTTGATTAGTTGATTGGTTGAAAGGAACCCAATGTAGAGCCGAAGGTTCGGGCCAATTCATAGCAACGGATTTCAATCCGTTACGACAATGACAATGGTTGAGAGGTTGAAGGGTTGATTAGTTGATTGGTTGATTGGTTGAAAGGAAGCCAATGTAGAGCCGAAGGCTCGGGCCAATTCATAGCAACGGATTTCAATCCGTTACGACAATGACAATGGTTGAATGGTTGAGAGGTTGAAGGGTTTAATAAATATATACAGATTGGGCACTTAAAATTCTGCATGGAATTAACACTGCAAAAGTCTGGGGCTACAGCTGTCGGCTCTATCTCATTATCAGGATTGATTATTTCATGTCCTACCCGATTTAAGTCAATCTTAACTCAATTGATCCGCCCTTTGGAATATTTTTGAGATATGGATCCCGGACCCTCCATCAATATATGCTTATGAAGAAAATTTTGACAATGATATGCCTTGCCCTTCTCATATCAGGATGTGGGGAATTGGAATCAAATAAAATTGCGGTAGCGAATGGTCCTGTCTCCATCGCATACGAGATGGCAGGCACTGGAGATACAGCCATTATCCTGGTCCATGGCTGGTCAATTAATAAATCCTACTGGAAAGATCAAATAACTCCCCTCTCTAAAAGATTTAAGGTCATCGCCATGGACCTGGGCGGGCATGGCCAAAGCGGTCATAACAGGAAGGATTGGACGATAGAGAACTATTCAGCAGACCTGATCGCGTTGATCAATCAATTGAACCTGAGAAAAGTTATCCTGGTGGGCCATTCAATGTCCGGCGAAATCTGCCTCGCCACTGCATTGGCTGAACCCGAAGGAGTGATCGGTTTGATCGGCATCGATAATTTTAAGGGATTCGTCCAAAGATATACGCCCGAAGAAGAAGCCCAATCTAAGGAATTTCTCCAGGCATTGGGTCTTCATTATGATTCCCTCGTGCGTGTATTTGTCAGATCAGGGCTTTTCCCGCCCGATTCGAAGGATACCGTGTCGATTAACCGGGTTATACATGACGCAACGAATGAGGATTCCAAAATCTCTCTGGCAAGCCTCGAATCTCTTATGAAATTTAGTCTGCAGGATTCCGCCATGTTGGGCAAATTGCGTTATCCCCTTCATCTGATCGCCTGCGATCCGCCGCCAAACGATTCTGCATTGAAAGCAATTTGTAAGTCAGGGTATGAGGTACGTATGATCCATGGAACCGGACATTATCCCATGATCGAGAAGCCCGCGGAATTCAGCCGCATACTTGAAGAAACGATTGATGATATCTCAAAAGGAAAATAGGGTACACAACCCAATCCTCGTGTTCTATTTCCTGAGTGCCGCAAGTAGATTAATAGTCAGGGCCACAATGAAAGTATTTAATACAAATGAGATCATGCCATGAAATAAGGCCTGGCGGCGGATCATTCTGGAAGAAATCGCGACATCAGAAACCTGAAAAGTCATTCCGATCACAAACGAGAAATAAGCAAAATCCAGGTAATCCGGCTTTTTCTCATTGGGAAAATCAAGCCCCGCTGCATGACGGGTATTGTCGCCCTTCAGGTCATCATAATACATATGTGCATAATGAAAAGTAAATGTGGTATGGATCATGAGCCATGAAAATGCCATGGCGGGTAGTACAGCCAACAGAAATAGGAAGACACTTACATTTAATTTATCCTTCGACACGAACAAGAGTACCAGGGCAAAAATGCAGGTAAAAGAGGCCAGTAGAATCAAGAGAAAAACATAGGCCAGGCTGCCATCCTCCCTTCGCGCGAATTGTCTGATTTGCCCTGTTGTCCTTGTGTAGAAAACAATCCAGCTAAGGGAAAGCACCACAAAGGCAAAAATGTCCCAGACATATAGCATAAGCAGTAAAGGATGCAGATGCTCGGCTTTCAGAAAGATATATCCAAGCGATGCGAAAATAAAACCGATCAGAATCCTGTGAAGCGGATGCAGTTTCTGGAAAATATTTTCCTGCTGTTCAGGTTTTAGAAGATCCTCCATTGTTTATACAAATATATATATTGTTTCAACCCAAATAAGGGATGAAGCTTGCCGTTTGGATAGAATGGATGAAACGCGTCCTTTTGTGAACACCTAGCCATTATTTTCTTAAATTGAGCTGCTCAATGGCTCCCGCTTTTTCCATGATCAGATTGCTTTTCATTCTATGGATAGTGTCAAACCTGGCGGTTAAAGTCTCCGGACAAACAGCAACCGGCAACACTGGACAGTTTCTTGTCAGGGGTTTTCACCTTGATCTGCGAATCCAACCCATGAAAATGTCTGCCCTCAGGGAATTTGCCAGAGAATTGCATGAAAAAGGAATCAATACCCTCATCATGGAATGGGAAGCCACATTTCCTTACGCTTCTCATCCCATTATTTCCAACAAATATGCCTATTCGAAATCTGCTGTCGACTCCTTTGTCAGGTTTTGTGGTCAATTAGGGATCGATGTGATCCCGCTACAGCAAAGTTTTGGACATGTGGAATATATTCTGCGCAATTACAGGTACAAGGAATTGCGGGAAGACCAGGAAAATTATTCCCAGGTCTGCCCCATGAAGGCGGATCTCGACCGGGAATTGTTTACGCAACTCTTTACAGAAATGGCAGCTTCTCATCCTTCAAAATATTTTCACATAGGAGGAGATGAGACCTATCTGCTGGGTCATTGCCCGCTCTGCAAGGCAAAGGCTGAAAAAGTGGGAAAATCCAGACTCTATATTGACTATATCCGCATGCTTTGCGAAATTGTTATCAGTCTCGGAAAGAAACCGGTGCTTTGGGCGGATATCGCTTTGAAATATCCTGAAGCCATTAAGGAACTGCCAAAAGGGACAATATTCGTGGACTGGAATTATGGATGGGATATGAATCGCTTCGGTGACCATGCTAACCTGGTGAACAGCGGCTATGAAATTTGGGGAGCCTGTTCCATGCGCAGCCACCCGGACAATTATTTTCTCACTGTCTGGCCAAAACATTTTCAGAATATTCGTGATTTCCTCCCGGCAGCGAGGGCCTCAGGATATACCGGGATGATCATGACTTCCTGGTCAACTTCGGGCCAATACAATACCTTAAGTGAGTCCGAAACCGATATATTCGAGCTTTATGCTATCAGGCATGTATATCCGATTACCGGATTTGACATCCTGCTGGCCGCATATGGAGACGCATTGCAAGACCCCTCACCATTAAACATCAATCAATTCATACTCCATTACACGAATACGAAATTCGGATTCGACAACAGGCAAGCAGTGCAATTTGAGCAGGCACTCATGTTGGCGCCTTATGAAGTCAGCCAGGGCCGGGTATTGAGTCCAAAGAAATGACTGTGGATGAATTGCTGGACAGCGCCAGAACAGCACTCCGGATCCTGCAAAGCATGAAAGCTTCCAAAAACCAGGCTGCTTATGAGCAATTCATCATTATGCAGGAGATCCGTGTTCAATATCTTTCCTATGAACAGATAGAAATCATTACGAATTCCCCTGCATTGAATAATAAAAATACCTCTGAACTTTTAAGTCGGCTGAAAGCGCTCATGGCAAAGTCCAAAAAATTGAACCAGCAATTTACGAACCTGAACCAAGGCTGGTATTATCCTGCGGTGATTAGGGAAGAAAATGAGCTTCGAAACCAGAAGCTGAACCAATTGTATACGCGTTTAGCGCACGAAGTCAACTAAGATATATTGTGATTTTTTGGAAGATGGATGATGAATTCGGTAAATTCCCCCTCATTACTATTTACAGAAATTGTTCCTCCATGCTCTTTGGTTATAATATCATATGCGAGTGAGAGGCCCAAGCCTGTCCCCTGCCCCGTAGGTTTGGTGGTGAAAAAAGGCTGGAAGATTTTGTTTAAGATTTTGGGTGAAATGCCAATGCCATTGTCTCCAATCCTGATTTCAACCCCGTCTTCCAAATTTTTCGTGAGAATGGCCAGCCTTGGAACATAATTTTTTGTGGAATTCCCTTTCTGTTTCTCAGACATAAAATAGAAAGCATTATTGAACAGGTTTAGGAGTGCCCTCCCCAGATCCTGCGGCGCAAGATTTATTTTACCGAGGGAGTCATCAAAGGAAAGGCTTGGCGTAACATGAAATGATTTGTCCCTGGCATGAAAAGCCTGGTAACTCAATCTTATATATTCTTCAACCAGTTTATTGACATCTGTCATTGCCTTTTGACCCGCGTTGATTATCGTATGCTGCATCATTCCTTTTACAATGGCATCTGCCCTGTTGCCATGCTGATTGATTTTCTCCTGGTTTTGAATGATATTTGAAACAATGGCAAAGCAGTCTTGTAATTTTGTTTTGTCAACATTAAGTTTATTCAATTCCTGTTTCAATTCTGTTGCCAGTTCCATGTTCACTTCAGAAAAATTATTTACAAAATTCAGTGGATTTTGAATTTCATGAGCGATGCCTGCCGTGAGTTCTCCCAGAGAAGCCATTTTCTCAGCCTGGATCAATTGGGACTGTGTCGATTTCAGCTTACCCAATGCTGTTTCAAGTTCGGCTTTTTGATGACTCAGAATATTGTTGGTTTTTTTTCTTTGGAGATTATTCCTATACAGGAAAATGGCCAGGAATAGCAGAATGCTTAGAGCGCTTATAAGGCCATATAACCGAAGCTGGGTCGCATATTTCGCCTTAGCAGCTTCCAAATCCTGCCGGCGCTGTTTTTCGTTGAAATCATAAAGAAGAAATTGTTGCATTCTTGACTGACTGAAGAGTGTATCTTTTGTAGACAGTGTTAGTTTCATATATTTAAAAGAGCTATCATGCTGCTGTATAGTTTCATAATATTTGCTCAGGAAAGTGTAAGAATTCATGGAATAATTCACAAAGCCAAAATTTGAACTCATTGTGATGGATTTCTGCGCGTAAAAAATACCAGAATCGGCAAAGCCCATCTTATAATTCAGGTCCGCCAGATTTTGCAATACACGACTCTGAATGTAGGGATTATTGGTATATATGCCTTCCTTCAGGGCTTCGAAATAATAGTCTTTGGCTTTCTGAAATTCCTTTAGCATGGAATACCCATCTCCCATAAAAGCAATAGTATTCATTGCAGGGAATGCTACGGAATTTTCCAGGTGTGCCACCTGATATGCTTTGCGGATATAATACATTAATGAATCCGGCATATTCAATCGGTTGCCGGCTGCTCCCAAAGCAGTATAGGCACTGGAAAGATATATTTTGAACGGAATCGGGGCGCTTTCAAGCAAGGCAATTGACTTCCTGGCATAAAATACAGCACCGTTTGCATCTTGCATTAGTCTGTGAATCTGTGCAAGCTCCGCATAAGCCACACCCATACCAATGTCGCGGCGGTCATTCAGTTGCTCCGCCAGATTAAGATTGTGAATGGCTGTCTGCAGGCTTTTCGGATAATCTCCCTGGGCCAGGTATGCAAGAAATAGAGCGTGTTTCGATAACTGATTTCCAAAATAAAAGCCGGACTTTAGAGCCAACTTCTCGGCCAGATCAGTAAAATATTTGCAGCTGTCGAAATTAGTAAATGAATAATATGAAGCTATTGTGCCCATCGCATACACTTTCCCGGTGTCAGTTTTTTCAGAGCGCAATTGATCAATCAGGCTGTCAAGGTAGTGCTGTCCCCGGGCATTGAGATCGGACACCAAAGCTGCTACGAGAATAAATGGTCTGGCGTTCTTAAAAAATCGATTCATTTAGAAGGCAATTGTATAATGAATTCAGTGTATTCACCCTCTTTACTATCCACGTCAATCGTGCCGCCATGTTCTTTTGTTACGATATCATAAGCTAGTGATAGCCCTAGTCCGGTTCCCTGTCCAGTAGGTTTGGTGGTAAAGAAAGGTTGGAAGATTTTTCCAGTTATTTTGGACGAGATTCCCGGCCCATTGTCCCTGATTCTTATTTCTGCCTGACCATTGATATTTTTAGTGGAAACTTTGAGGCAGGGGTCATATCCATTTGACAAATTGATTTGGTGTTTATGATTGACATAGTAAAACGCATTATTGAAAAGATTGAGCAGGGCCCTGCCCAAATCCCTGGGCGCAATATCAATTTTCCCAATGGCCGGGTCATAATTGACTTCAAGCGCAATATTAAAAGATTTGTCTTTTGCCCGGAATCCATAATAGGCCAGTTTTAAATATTCATCGGTCAATGCGTTCAGGTCTGTTGGTTCTTTTTGGCCCGTACTTATGGCTGAATGTTGCAGCATATTCTTTACGATGGCATCCGCGCGTTTTCCATGCTGGTTGATTTTTTCCTGGTTCTGCTCCATATTGTCAATAAGCTGAATCCACTCTTCCTTATACACTTTAGGAATATCCGATTTGCTCAGGTCTTCTCGCAGTTCTGCCGCCAGTTCCTGGTTGACTTCAGAAAAATTATTTACAAAATTCAGCGGATTCTGTATTTCATGCGCAATGCCTGCCGTGATCTCTCCCAGAGAAGCCATCTTCTCTGCCTGCACAAGTTGGGACTGCGTGGCCTGTAATTTCTCCAATGCAGTTTGAAGACTTGCCTTCTGGTTGCTCAGAAGTCGATTTGATTTTTTTCTTTGGAGATTATTTCTATAAAGAATGATAGCGAGCAGGAGCAGAATGCCAAAAGCAACAAGTAATCCGTAAATTCTTAGACGCGTTTTGTAAGTTGCCTCTGTTGCAAGAGCGTCCTGTTGGCGCTGCTTTTCCCTGAAATCAAAAAGCAGAAATTGCTGCACGCTGGATTGGCCGAATATGGAATCCTTTGCGATTGCTGCTAACTTAACATATTTAAATGCACTATCGATTTGCCCTTTGGCTTCGTAAACCTTATACAAAGTGTCGTAAGCGTCCATGGCATAGTTTCCGAAATTATTTGGTCTCGAAATATTTAAGGATGCTTCTGCATAATAAATACTTGAATCAACGTTTCCCAACCTTTTATTGAGCGCGGAAATATTATTCAGCAGGCGGGCTTGCAAATAAAGGTTCCCCATGTACCTGGCCTCACTTAATCCATGGAAATAATAATTGCCTGCTTCATTGAATTTTTTTGCAGCAACATATGTGTCCCCGAGAAAGGCTGTGATAAGGACCGCCGTCTTGCTTATTCGTTTTGCTTCCAATGAAATTTCAAGTCCCTTTTGCAAATAGAATAGCACAGAGTCTTTTTGCTTCAATCTTAGTTTGATAAGACCCACCTGGCTCATCGCCGATCCGTAATCTTCTGGGTATTTGTCGGGCGCCGTCTTGAAATAATGAATTGCCATTCTCGCATTTTCCATGGCGATATCGTAATTTCTCATAATCCGATGGGCAAGCGCAAGGTCTCCATGAGCCAAGGCAAGCGAAATTTCCTTACGATAGGTCAGCGAATCAGCACGGTTAAGATTGCTCAGGGCAATCTTAACCGCTTCGGGGTAATTTCCTGTGGTTATATATGCAAAGAACTCTCCATGGTGTGCAAAAAACCTTCCAAAGGAGAATTTCATTTTATCACATAAGTCTAGCATCTTTTGTGTATATGCCTGGCTGCTTTTAAAATCAACAAATGCATAATAATCTGCAATATCGTAAAGGGCATATACGCGGTCAGTGTCGGTCTTAGCTGTCTGCAATCGATCCTGGAGGCTATCTAAGAAATGCTGTGCAAAGAGGGAATGGCTGGAGATCAAAAAGATCGCAAAGAAAAGTGGAATAAATTTATTTTTCTTCAGGCCAATCATGCTTTAGGTATTTGAATAATGAATTCCGCATACTCACCTTCCCTGCTCTCGATGATCAAAGTTCCGCCATGCAATTTACTGATGATATCATAACTGAGCGAAAGCCCAAGCCCTGTTCCTTCACCGGTTGGCTTGGTGGTGAAAAAGGGTTGCAGGATTTTGTCGCGAATGTCTTCGGGAATTCCAATGCCGTTATCGCGGATCCTGATCTCCGCAACCCTCTCCCCTGATAGTGAGATTAAATTAAAGGTTTGAATGGAAACCATTGGCTCATATTCTTTGCCTTCATTTGGGGGAAAAGAATATCGTTTCTTTTTCTCGGTAACCGCATAAAAAGCATTGCTTAACAAATTAGACAGTGCCCTGCCAAAATCCTGAGGCTGCATATTGACCTGACCTATAGATGGATCGAAAGATGAATGAATAGCTACATTAAATAATTTGTCTTTCGCCCTTGCTGCATGGTAAGTTATTCGGAGATATTCATCAGCCAGGGCGTTTAAATCTGTTTCCTGTTTCCTTCCAGAGCTGGCCCTGGAATGCATAATCATGTTTTTAACGATGTTATCTGCTCTCCTTCCATGATATCTGATCTTGTCTTCATTCAAACCGATGTCCTGGGCCAATTCCAAAGCCAGGTGATTATCTCCCGATTCCAAAGCTTGTTTCATTTCTTTTACAAGCTCGTCGTTTACTTCGGAAAAATTTTTTACAAAATTTAGTGGGTTTTGGATTTCGTGAGCAATCCCTGCCGTGATTTCTCCGAGCGAGGCCATTTTTTCCGCCTGGATGAGCTGTGTTTGCGTCGATTTCAATTTGTTCAACGTAGCTTCCAAACTTCCTTTTTGTCTGCTCAGCAAATGATTTGTTCTCTTGCGCTGGAGGTTATTTCTATAGAGGATGATCACCAACAAGAGCGAAACCCCGCTAAGCAACCCAAAATTCCGGACACGTCCCTTATATAATTCCTCTGCAACAATTCCATCTTGCTTTCTTTTTTTCTCATTAAAATCAGACATTTCTATTTGTTGAATATTGGCCTGACTGAATATTTTTTCTCTCATCGAATGTGCCAACTTCAGATATTTATAAGCGCTGTCTGTATTATTCTCAGATTCGTACACACTTCCAAGGCTTGCATAACTGTCCATCGCATAGTGGTCAAAATGGAACCGTTCCGATAACTTGAGCGAAGCCTTCGCATAATAAATGGAAGAATCAGGTGAGCCTATTGAATCAAGTAGTGTTGACATATTATTCAATAGCCTGGCCTGCAAATAAAGGTTATCAGAATAGATGGCATTCTTCAAAGCATTACTATAATAATAGGCCGCCTCTTTGTATTTATTGAGAAAAGTGTATGCATCACCAAGGTAGGCCGCGCCTAAAACAGAACCTCTGTTCCACCTTCTATCAGATGAACAGATTTTATAACCTGCATGAAGATAGAAAAGAATAGAATCCGGTTGGTTTGCACGCAATTTGATCACGCCAATCTGACTGACCGCCGTTCCATATTCGAGTGGATGCTTATTTGCTACCAATTTGAAGTATTGCACTGCTTTTCGGGCATTCACCATTGCCACATCGAAATTCTTATTTATTCTGTAAGCAACCGCCAAATCTCCAAAAGCCAAAGCAAGTGCAGTTTTCCTCTCATTGCCCAATGAATCTGCAAGGTTTAGATTGGCAAGTGCAATTTCTACCGCCTTTGGATATTCGCTCTGAGTAATATAGGCATTGAATATTCCATGATTTGCATAAAATCGCCCATATAAAAATCTCAATTTATCCGATTGTTGAATTACCTTTTCTGAGTATCTCAAACTGCTATCGACGTCAACAAATGCAAAAAAATCTGCTACATCATAAAGTGCGTATATCCTGTCTGTGTCTGATTTAGCCTGTCGAAGGCGATCTCTTAAACTATCCAGGAAATGCTGTGCAAAAACAGAATGGCAGGAGATCAAACAGATCCCAAGGAAAAATGCAAATAATCTTTCTTTCTTCGGGCCATTCATGCTTTGGGTAATTGAATAATAAATTCCGCGTACTCCCCTTCCCGGCTCTCGATGGTCAAAGTTCCGCCATGCAATTTACTGATGATATCATAACTGAGCGATAGCCCAAGCCCTGTTCCTTCCCCGGTTGGCTTGGTTGTGAAAAAGGGTTGGAGAATTTTGTCGCGAATGGTTTCAGGAATCCCAATGCCATTGTCGCGGATCCGGATTTGAACATTATCTACTTGATCATGAGTAGATAACCATAGCGCCGGCTCAAAGGGTTTGCCTGCGAGATTCATTTTCAGCTTTTTCTCCGTTACTGCATAAAATGCGTTATTAAATAAATTCGACATTGCTCTGCCCAAATCCTGGGGTTGAACATGGATCAGGCCGATAGAAGGATCGAATGAAGAATGAATAGATACATTGAACGATTTATCTTTTGCCCTTGCTGCATGGTAAGCCACTCTTAAATATTCTTCAGCAAGCAGATTGATATCTGCAGGCTCCTTCTGTCCTGTGGTTGCCATGGAATGCATCAGCATGCTTCGCACAATGGCGCCCGCTCTTTTTCCGTGGTGATTGATCTTGTCTTCATTCGAGCGGATATCTTCAGCCAGCTGCAATGCCTGCCTGCTGTCTCCCGATACCAATGCCTGTTTCATCTCTTCCACGAGTTCTCCGTTCACTTCAGAAAAATTATTTACAAAATTCAAGGGATTTTGGATTTCATGCGCGATCCCTGCAGTCAGTTCTCCCAGTGAGGCCATCTTTTCCGACTGGATCAATTGCTTTTGAGTGGATTTCAGAGTATCCAAAGTATTTTCAAGATCCTGCTTCTGGCTCAGCAGCATGCGATTTGATTTCCTGCGCTGCAAATTATTCCTGTACAGGATGATCGCCAGCAGAAGGAAATATGCCCAATAAGCTGATAAGGCCGATGATTCTGATCCTGTTCTTAAATGCAGCCTGCGCAATTTCTATGTCCTGCTGTCTTTGCTTTTCGTCAAATCCAATGAGCAGAAACTGATTGGCCCTGGTCTGACTGAAAATGCTGTCCTTGGCCGCGACCATGGCCTGAAGGTATTTAAGCGCGCTGTCAGGTTGTTTTTTTTCTTTATACAGGTCAACCAGGAGCCGGCAATCATCAGTAGCATAATCTCCGAAATTGTATTTTCTGCAGATTTCCAATGAGGCGCTTGCAAATTGAACGCAGGAATCAGGGAAGCCTGTTTTCTTGTAAAGCCTGGCCATATCACGATAGATCCTGGCCAATAGATACTGGTTGTTGAATCAGCTTGCATTCTTCGACCGTTGCCTGGTATATCGTTTGGTTTCCGGAATATTTCCTAATTCATAATAGACATTTCCGAGCACATTCAAGGCGAGAGGCAGTCTTCTTACCATGCCCATTCTTTGTCACAACGAAATCACGCCCAAGCTGTGCATAGATTAGCGCCGAGTCAAGCAATCCTTGCTCTCAAATAAAGCGCTGCCAATTGCATATAACTGCCATGCGCATCATCACTCATTACGCCTGTTTTCCTATGAATGGCAATGCCCTCGTGAAATCTCGCAATGGCATCAGGATATAGTCCCATTTCAAAATTCACCAGGCCGATATTCTGAACCGCCTGGATCATCAATTCCGGCCGATCTGATATTCGCTTCGGCAATTTTCAGGTTTCTTAATGCGATTTCCTGCGCCTTCGGATAATCTCCGATAGAATTATTAACAAAAAATATAGCCCTGTTCCCATAGAATATCCCGGAGGATACTTTATTTTCTCTGAAAGGTCAATGGCGTGTCTTGCATAATACATGGCGCTGTCGGGCCTTATGAATGCATAGTAAAAAGCAATGTCATCCAGGACAAGCGCTTTGACCGAATCTTCTTTGGCAGTATTCAGATCGCGAAGCATCTTACGAAGTGACTTCCTGCGCTTTTGCGCAATGCGCAAAAAAGCAAAAGACCAGGCAGATCAATAAAGATTTGATCCTTGCACGTGAGATTCGCATATGATTCAGAAAATTCATCTCATTGCATAACGATCAGGGATATGGTCGTCTGAAGAACCCAAAATGGAATCAAACATTCAGAGAAATACCTGAAAGCACCGATAAGTTAATCTTATGAAGATAGAAATTAATATTCAACCCCAGAGACCGTGAAACAGGAAATAGATCTAACTTCATAACCATTTTGTCACCATTCAAAATTCAGATGTATGAAGGGAAGAGAGAAAAGCATTATCTATTTTGCGCTCGGCATCTATGCTTTGATGGTGAGCTGGTATTATAATCATTCCATCATTCTGCTCATCATCCATTATATTTTCTGGCCGATCTACCTGCTTTATGAACTGCTGACCGGACATCTCTCGCACGACATGTGGAAGACCATTCCGCTTATCCTATTTCAAATAGAATGAAAGTAAAGTGCAATGAGAATATTGGAAACCAATTAGCGGAGAAAGGTCAAAATGGTCATTGGCAATATATGGTCTAAGTGAATTTGAAGTTTGAAGCGCTAATGAGTACTTCCTGATGCCAGGCAAGATTTAATTTATTCTATGTCGCGACGAATCGAAATTTCGTCGCTACTCATTGAATCGAGCTTTTGGCTCTTCAAAACCTTCCATTCAACCCCTCAACCCTTTAACCTTTCGAAACGAGATCAACCTTTCAACCATTCAACCCTTCAACCAATCAACCAATCAACTAATCAACCAATCAACCAATCAACCAACCAACCAATCAAAACTTAGGACAAGGCGTATCCTTACGCCTGGATCCTTCGGTTGCTTTCCCAATATATATCAGAGAGACTTCTACCCCACCCATTCCCTGGGATGCAGCTTTGAATTGAGATATGTTTACATCGTAAGTCATCCCCAGGCTGAAACTGCCGTAGTCCAATCCCACATATGGGATATAAGCGTCCGTCACATTGCTGAACCGAACCCATGATCCGATATATAGATTGGTAGGTTTCTCCTCCACATTCTCACCCACATTGATCTGCCAGGCGCCACCCAATACATATTCCTTGGCGGTTGATTGAGAACTATAGAGGCCACTGAAATAAATTGTGCTGGCTGAATTTCCTATTGGAAAATAGCCCCCTGCATGCAGCGTGAAGCGCGTAGGAAGAATAATATCATCCATTCCCAAAAAAGATTCCTTGGGCTGATTAAGATGATAGAGTGAAGCGCCGAGGTAAATGTTTTCGGCTCCTGAAAAGGATGCATTGTAGAGTACACCGGCATTCATATCAAAATAGTTTGCATTGATTCTTTTTTGGTTTATGGATTCTGTAGGAGAAGTCAGCCACGTACCATCCAACTGCAAGCCATCAGCGAAATTCAGTCTCAGACCATCGAGGGTCTTGTTAACATAAACACCCTGGAATCCCACGCTCAATGATTGCAAACCTTCATCATCCAAACCCTTGGAATAGGCAGTGGAAACGCCGATATAATTGCTGTTCAAAATGCCACTGGCCGTCTTGTCGGCCATGGCCATTATGCCAATGCCCCAGCCATCATTTCCGGGAATCTTGTCCTTTAGAATATTTCCGTCGACAGAGATGGTGGAAGTAATGAAAGCGTTGTTGACCGAAGGCCACTGGTTTCTATAATTTCCTGCCACCCTGAGCTGGCCATTGAATTTTCCGGTAAGTGCAGGATTCAAAGTCAGCGGGGAAGCAAAGAATTGCGAGAATGCAGGGTCCTGCGCCTGCAAAGCATTTTCAAACCAGATCGAAATCAGCAAGAGGATCAAAAAGTTTTTCATAGTACTTGATTTTATTCGTGAGACTTTCATTTTTCAACCGCTGAAAGCGGATTGCAAAATGCTTAGTCGAACAATCCCGCCAAAGGCGGAAGGCATAATACTCAGCAGCCCGCTGAGATATTTATATTCAGTCCATCGTCAAATCTCTATGCCTGTGAAACAGGGTCTGCCCGACCCATTCTATCTCAATAATTCAACAGTTCCTTTCAACATAAATGTTTCTCCCGTAAAACATTCCACAACCACCATATAGACATAGGTACCTGGTGGCTGCTTGGTGCCATTCAGCGTACCGTTCCAACCATAATTCGGATCACTTGCCGGCAAATTTTCTTTTGAATATAGCAATTCGCCCCAACGGGAATAAACCTGGAATAGTTTAATATTTTTAGCACCTCTGCCTATCGGATAGAACAGGTCATTGTTCCCGTCTCCATTCGGTGTAAATGCATTCGGCATCTGTACAGTCTTCTGTGTACAGGTCAGGGTGATTGTCACCGTGTCGGAAGATTTGCATCCTGCCGCATTCGTCACGGTAACAATATAGGATATGGGCGCAAGTGGCAATACGGTGGGTGTTGGACAGTCGGAACAGCTTAGCCATGTAGTCGGGTACCAACTCCAGGAAATCACATCCGGGCTCACCACATTGTTCAAAATGGTCGTGTTTCCACCGGGAATGCTGAGTTGCGGATCCATCGTAACGCTCGGTACTGCCAGCAGGTTGACTGAAATATTTGCTGTATCCTTAAAGCAGTGGTATTTGTCTTCACCTATAACAGTATACACCGAATTCGTTTTTGGAGTGGCTATTGCTGTGCCGCCATTGATATTGCTTAATGTCGGGTCAGGCATCCAGGTATAGAGATCGGCGCCCTGGACATGGACTTGAGCATGTTCGCCCGGACAAATGGCCGTGTCTGGATATTGCAGGCTAAATGGTATGGCTATATGAACCGTATCATAAACTGTCGCCGAACAACCCGGTGGCGACTGCACCTGCAGTTGCACTATGAAATCTCCCCTGCCGGTAAAATCGAAAAGGGGCGCAGCTGCAGAAGATGTATCCGCGGGATTGCCTGTACCAAAATTCCAATGCATGCTCAATACTTCATTTAGCGTATCTCTGGCCATGCTATAAATAATCGGGCTAAAATTTACCGCCAACGGATTACATGATGTCACCGGGGGTCCGAGCTGTACATGCAGAGAATCCATGATGATTTTTTCAGGCATTCCAAAATTGACCTGGCAACCACTGGAATCAGTGATCAGCAGGTTGGGGGTAAATTGCCCGGGAATGATATAAGTATGCGTTGCGAAAGTGTCGGTTGTTCCAAGCAAAGTGCCATCCCCAAAATCCCATATATAGGAATAGACGCCGGTTGACGTGGCGTGCAGGGTTTCCTTTGCCGGGATACAAGCCTGCAATGGACTTGCATGTAGCACCGCATAAGGACCTTTCACTGTGATAGAATCTTCGGCCGTCGCTACCTGACCCCCGGGCCCGTAGGCAGTGAGGGTGACAAGGTAAACTCCAGGCCGCGTATAGGTATGACTGGGAAGAGGATTATTGTCAGCGGTTGATCCATCCCCAAAATCCCAGTGCAGAGCAGTATAATTCGTGACCAGGCTGGTGAAATAAGCTACCATGGGGGGGCAGTTGGCCTGATCAATATAATCGGTGGTATATATAAAGCTGGCCGTAGTTCTTGGCACGACCAGGATTTGCATGGCTGTGTCAATACATGATCCCGGACCACTTCCGTAAGCTATCAGCCAGACCGTGTCATGGACCGGAATTGCGTATGTGCGTATTAGTGAGTCAGGTGAGAAAGAATTGAATCCATCACTGCTGAAATGCCATTGATATGTGATGCCCCCGCCTGTAGTTGAGCTATTATAAAATGTAACAGGGCTGCCAAGCATAACCCCTACCGGATTCCAGTAGAAGTCTGCCTTGGGACCATTGACGACGACTTTTGCCGCACCCATCGTGGCGGTAGCTGAGCAGCCATTTGAATCAGTGACAGTCAACTTAGCATTGTAATTGCCTGGAAAGCTGTACTCGTGCATAACCGTGTCGCTATTGGTCCGGACGATGGTTGTACCATCTCCAAGATCCCAAGTCCACAAAACGATTGGAACGCTGTCCGTAAGTTTGGATGTATCTGTGAAAATGACCGGCGTTGAATAACAGGTATTGTCCTGCACTTTGAATCCAGCCACAGGGCCAGTAACATGAATAGGCATGAAATTACTGGTGTCCAAGCAATTGAAAAATCTCGACCGTGTGATGACCCGGATACTGTCCTGCCCTGGCTTGAGATTGGTAAGATTTCCATTGTATGCAGTCTTAAATCCGGTATTTCCCTGCGGATTGAATGTTGTTCCATCGCCGTATTGCCAGGAAACAATATTGTAGTAAGTATTTGAGCCCCTGGCTACACTCTGGTAATTGGTATCAAGGCCACTAATCTGAACTGGCAATTGGGCAGATTCACAAATGGTAGCCACCGGAGAGCTTAATAAAGGGTGCTGCGGTTTCAAAGTGTACACCGGGGTATTTACGGTCGCCTGGCAGGCCCCGAAAAATCCGGTGAGTGAGGCTGTATACCGGCCTGGAAGCGCATAGTCGTGCGTGCGCATGCCAACGAATGTATTGCTGCTGTCCACCGTCCCATCTCCAAAATCCCAAATGTATTTGGATGCCGTGCTGGTCGTATCTGTAAACGTCACCGTCAACCGGGTGGAATCACAGGTATTGGTCGCCGTTAGATCCGGTGTGGGCACGGCAACCACATACTTGGTCAGGACAGCCGTGTCGGGTGCGCAACCCGGGCTCGATGCGACCAGGGTCATGGTATAGGAACCCGGTAAATTATATTGGTGGGTATGCAGGCTGTCATTATTCACTTCAGAAGTACCATCGCCATAGATCCAAAAAAACTGGGCAGCAGGGTCCGACAAATTGGTGAACAACTCCAGCTGGTTGCTGGCGCAGGGAATGGAATCCAATGCGGTGAATTGCGCGCGAGGCTTGGGATACACGATGATTGTGACTGGCGGAAACGCGATGCCCGCACATCCATGATTCGTCGTAAAATTCAGGTTAATGATATAGGTTCCTGGAACAGTATATGTATGTATGGGATTTGCCGCATTCGAGAAAGTTCCATCTCCGAGGTCCCAGTTATAAGTTGCAATGGTATCCTGGGTGATGGCAGTGAAACTCGCGGTAACGTCAGCACAATGTGTTGCGGATGGGCTTAATGTGGTGTCAACATGAATCAGTGCCGTCTTTACTGATGTATTCAATGGTTTTGAAACAGTTGCCGTACATCCATTGATATCCGTTACCGTCAAAGATGGATTGTACATCGCCGACGTCGCATAAAAGAAGGAAGGATTTTGCAGCGAGGATGTGTCGGCCGGGTTCCCTGTAAAATGCCAAAGCCATTTGACTGCACCAATGCTGGTATCAATAAAATTCAGTGTCATAGGGGCATTGCAGGCAAGTCCATAATCTATGACGAATCCGGGAAGGAGCGGACTGGTGGATACGGTGACTGGCTTTTGAGCAGTGGCAAGGCAGGTTCCAAACATGGCTCCCATGGTGACCGTGTAGGTCCCGCCTGTGGCATAGCTATGACTTGCATTTTTTCCTACCCCGATCTGGCCGTCACCAAAATTCCAAATCGTACTCGAACTCACGGGCGCTGAGACGTCAACAAAAGAAACTGCGTTGCCGGAACAAATGGGTGGCGGTGTAGTAAAATCAGGATTGAAATTCGCCACATTTATATAGGCCGTCCTCACCACTGTACTTGAACATCCCTGGGCCGTTGTCGCAGTCAGCTGAATCGTATATGTTCCTTTCGCAGCATACTGATGCGCGGGATTGTCACTTGTACTTGTGGTGCCATCTCCGAAATTCCATGAATAAGATATCGGCGCCGGACCGATCGTTAGGTTTTTAAATGGAACAGGGTCTGCCAAATTACAGAGTGTGGTTGAATCCGAGGAAAAAGCGGCGGTCACGCCCTGCAATACGGTGACAATATTTACCTTTTGAACCGTCTCCGTACATCCAAAGCTGTTCGTTACCGTTACATTGACAGAATATGTTCCCGCAAAATTGTAGATATTGCTTACAGTGGATGAGGTGGTATTGAGCGTATGTCCATCTCCGAAATCCCAAAAATAACTGGTGATGGACCCGTCGCCTGGCGTTGCCGTGGCAGAAAATGTTGAGGTCAGCGGCTGACAACCGACATTGTTCGTATAAGTGAAATCGATAGTCGGCGTTTTGTACACATTGATTGTGGCAGTCTTGGTCGATGTTAATCCGCCATCATTGACTGTGAGTGCAACCGTATATGTCTGACCGATTGAATAGGTTGCTGCCACGGGCGTGAGGGCATCTGTCGTAGTGATGATATTTCCATTTCCGAAATTCCAGCTATATGTTGCACCGGGTCCCGCGCCAGTAGTCGTATTCCGAAATATGACTGCTAAGGGTGAGCAACCACCGGTCTTGTTTGGAATAAAGTCCGCTGTAAGTTGTGCATGGAGTGGCCCAATCATTCCTAACAATGCTACCACCAGCCATACCAGGTATGGTTTACCAATCAATCGGGTCAAGGGCATGAGATCCGGGTTTTTCAATAAAGGATATAGATCTTGCAACCTAATAACCAAAACTAAACGCAAAACAGGGGTCAATATTTCAAAACTGGGGGATAAATAGGGCTAAAATGCAGAATTGGCGCGGTTTACACTGATATTCCCAAAATTGGAATTCAGCACGGATTTTGATCTTGTCCAGGCACAGATTCAGCATGCTTGCCCTCATGATTTTCGCAACATTTCCTAACTTAACTTGTAATCAACTCCAGGCAAGTCGTTCGGTATTCAATCGGTCGGTGAGCTGAATGATCATGCATAAACTAAAAATTAGATCGAATTGTCAAAATGGATCAGAAATAGCTTGATTCTCGCCGTCATTCTGATGAATATTGGCTGTGACCAGGTTTCAAAAAAGATAGTGCGGGACCGGCTCGCAGAAAATGAAACCATTCAATTCCTCGGCGATCACCTCACGATCACTAAAGTAGAAAATAAGGGAGCTTTCCTAAGCTGGGGTGATCAATTGTCAGGAATAACCAGGAACCTGCTTTTATCTATCCTACCCATATTGTTTATTGGATTTGGAATTTATTATATTTTTTCAAAAAATACATTCACAAAGGCGGGACTAATCGGTGCCTGCTTTATCATCGGCGGCGGGATTGGCAATATCCTTGATCGAGTTCTGATGGGTTCAGTAACTGATTTTTTGTTTGTGCGGATTGGATTCTTCCATACGGGCGTCTTTAATTTTGCCGACCTCTCCATTATGACCGGAGCTGTCATTGTGTTGATTCATTTTATTTATAAAAATAGATGACAGGGAACGATGACCGTTGGTCGATGGTCGTCTTTAATTTTCACATACCATGCCGATCCGATCAAGAATCAAGGATTAAGGAATAAGGAGCAAGGATCTACGACCATCGATCATCGACCATCGAAATACTAAATTGGCAAATCCGCAATGATTTTCAGAGAAGCCATACTTGAAGATATTCCCCAAATACAGGTTGTCAGGCATGCTGTAAAAGAAAACAGGCTATCGGATCCTGGTCTTGTTACCGATAAGGATTGTGAAGAATATCTCTTTATTCGCGGTAAGGGATGGGTATGTGAATTCAATCATCGGATCATTGGATTTGCCATTCTAGACCTGACTGAACGAAATATCTGGGCGCTATTTGTTCATCCCGAATTTGAGCAATTGGGCTTAGGAAAAAAATTACAGGGAATGATGCTTGGCTGGTATTTTACCAGGTACAAGGAAACGCTTTGGCTGGGCACGGCTCCGCATACCCGTGCTGAAATATTCTACAGGAAAACAGGCTGGCGATCCAAAGGCATGCGACCGAATGGAGAACTTAGATTTGAGATGAGCAGTGAAAACTGGACGAACAGGTTCTGTTGAAAATAACTAAATATTTTGCGTCGGATTTGTCCGAACAAGTAAGACTTCTTCGTCATTAGGCTGTAAATTGATTATTCACATTAAAACGATTATCATGAAAGAGTTCATGCTTATTTTCAGCGGACCCGACTATTCCAAAATGGGATTTTCTCCAGAACAAATGCAGGTCCAGTTTGCCAAATGGGGAGCCTGGATTGAAGGTCTAAAGAAAAAAGGTACTTATGTGGATGGAAGACCCCTTAGTCCGGGAGGCAAAATCGTCAAAGGCAAACAGCCTGTGATTACTGACGGTCCTTTTGCTGAATCAAAGGAAATAGTAGGCGGTTTCCTCATCATACAGGCTGCTTCGCTAGACGAGGCTGCAATCATTTCAAAAGCCGCGCCTGATATCGAAATTGGCGGACAGGTTGAAGTCAGAGAAGTGATGAAAATGTAATGGAAAAAAAACCAGATACTAATAAATTGGTAGATCATCTTTTCCGTCATGAGGCGGGAAAGATGATAGCCGTATTGACCCGTTTTTTTGGATTGGAACACCTTGAGCTTGCAGAGGATGTTGTACAGGAGGCCTTCTTGCGGGCCGTGCAGGTTTGGGCATATCAGGAAATTCCCAAAAATCCAGCTGGCTGGCTAATGCAGGTGGCAAAAAACAAAGCCATAGACGTGCTTCGGAAAAATAACCTGGAGCAAAGACATTTCCGGAACCTCACTGTGACCGATCAAAGCTACCTGCAGGCAGGACTTGACGATTTTTTTCTTGAAAATGAAATCGCTGATAGCCAGTTGCAAATGATTTTTGCATGCTGCCATCCCGCACTTGAGCACGATGATCAGCTTGCACTCACATTGAATACCGTTTCCGGATTCGGCTCGGCGGAAATTGCAAGGGCCCTGCTCAGCAAAGAATCTGCAATCCAAAAAAGATTATACCGTGCAAAACAATTTATCCGGGAAAATCAAATTCAACTGGAGATCCCTTTGGGAAAGGCCCTGGTAGAAAGGCTCGACAGAGTATACACAGTGATCTACCTCCTTTTCAATGAAGGTTACAATTCCGTTAAGGCTAACGAACTGATCAGAAAAGATCTTTGTGCGGAAGCCATGCGCTTATGTAAAATACTGAGTGAACATCCATGCGGAAACAGGCCCATGACCTTTGCCCTGCTCTCCCTCATGTGCTTTCATGCTTCTAGGTTCGATAGCCGGGTAAATGAAAACAATGAGATCATCCTCATGCAGGAACAGGACAGAAGCAAATGGGATAAGGAACTCATCGCACTGGGCTATCATTTTCTTTCGGAGGCAGCTGAAGGGGATGCTTTAAGTATCTATCATATCGAGTCCGCTATAGCTGCGGAACACTGTCTTTCCCATTCATTTAAAGAAACAAACTGGCACAGGATCCTGCAATTGTATGATCTCCTGCTTGAGCAAAAAAGATCCGATCTGGTGCTTCTAAACCGGTCTGTCGTGCTCGCACAAACAGGATCCTTGCAGGAAGCTATCCGGGAAATCTTGCAAATAAAAGAGATTGATAAATTATTGGAAACCCAATATATGTTCAGTGCAGTTTTGGGTGATCTCTACATGCAGTCCGGGGATTTTGATAAGGCCCGGGATTTTCTTGGCAAAGCCTATACCCTTACGCATTCACAGGCCGAAAAAAAACTAATTGCGTCCAAGCTCGCCAAAACCAATTCGACCAACTAAAGCATTTCCAACGATTCATTCTAAGAATTATCTTTGTCCACCGCTCCAATTATGATAAATATTCAGGACAGAGAAGATATATTCAAAAAACTTGACCGGCTGGGGAAAGACGATATTCCCGTCTTTGGGAGAATGTCTGCCCAACATATGGTGGAGCACCTGAGCTTTACCGTGATGATGTCAAATGGAAAATTGCCCCATGCACTTTATTATTCGAAAGAGAAGGCAGATAAGATTCGGGAATACACTATTCATACAGACAAAGAGATCATTGTCGGATTCCGGGCACCCATGCTTCCTCCGGATCCGGTTCCTCTGAAAAACCCCAGCCTTGAAGCAGCCAAGCAACAACTGAAACAGGAATTAACTGCTTTCGATAAGTATTTTGCGAGTGATCCTCTTGCCAGACCAACGAATCCGACCATGGGGCCGCTCCTCTTTGATGAATGGCTCATCTTTCACAGCAAACATTTTACACATCATTTTAAGCAATTCAACCTTTTGTAATGCACCAAAAAAAATGAAAAATGACACTTGAGCATGTAGCCATCTGGACAAACAATCTGGAGGAATTAAAAGATTTTTACATTAAACACTTTCATGGCAATGCCAATGATAAATACACAAATCATCAAAAACAATTTCAGAGTTATTTTATCCGATTTCAGTCCGGCGCCAGGCTGGAACTGATGTCGAAACCCGATATTCCTGAAAATTCCAACGATCCTGTGGAAAAGCAATACCTGGGCATCATCCACCTTGCATTTGGCGTTGGAGACATGAAAGAAGTGGATCAAATGGCGGCTCAATTTCAAAAAGATGGCCTACCCATTCTGAGTGGACCCAGAAAAACAGGGGATGGATACTATGAGTTCGAGACGCTCGACCCGGATAATAACAGAATTGAAGTAACTACTCCGTATATAGAAAGTTGAGATTGACCCTTTCCTGATTTGTACTCAACCATTGGTCTCCGAATTTATTCCATTCGTCGCAATAAGAAGCCCGCCTCAGGCCCTTAGGCTTAAATTTACTTACTCTTTTACAAGGACCTTTTGACAACCTGCATGCCAACTAAATAGCTACCTCATGAGGTCCTTTTGTGGATTCCCTGTTACAAGGAACTGGCTGATTTTACTTTTATTATTCATTGCTGTTCTTTGGGCAAGTTCCTGTGACGATACCCTGAGCAACCAGTATACAAATGCGTTTGCCAGGGGGAAATCAGCCGCTGAAAAATATTGTCAATCCTGCCACCTGTTGCCCGATCCTGCTATGGCCACCAAATTAAATTGGATGGATGCGATACTCCCCAATATGGGACCAAGGCTTGGTATTCACAGTTACAGAGAGAAGATTTATCCCTCATCCAAAAATTCACAACTCATTCATAAAGGATTCTATCCGGAAAATTCACAAATGAGTGAAGGAGACTGGGCCGCACTGTTATTCTATTATGAGAATGCTGCACCGGATACTCTGGAAGGACAAAAAAGAAATCAACCCATCAAGGCGAATAATTCTGTATTCACTGCCATTGCTCCCACCTCAAAATCCAAAAACCCTCTCACAACTTTCATTTCCATTGACACTTCGAGAAACCAGATTCTGCAGGCAGATGGCCTATTGGGATATATGTTTACTTATGACAAAGAACTCCGGTTGATTGATTCCATTGAAACTGGAAGTATGATCGTGGATAGGTATCGAAACGATAGAAAAATGCTTCTTTGTGATATTGGAGTAATCAATCCAAATGATGGACGATTTGGAAAGATTTGGGAAACGGCATATGATGGTAAGGACAAAAAACATTCCGCACTTCGATTGATCGCTGACAGTCTGAGGCGCCCTGTGCAAATGATCCCGGCAGACCTAAATGGAGATGGAAAGCCGGATATAGTTGTTTGTGAATTCGGAAATCTTCTTGGAGCATTTTCCTGGCTGGAAAACAGGGGAAACAATAAATATATAAGGCATGTGCTCCGTGAAATTCCCGGTGCCATCGATGCCATCGTGCAGGATTATGATCATGACGGTCTGCCTGATATTTGGGTATTGTTTGCACAGGGTAATGAAGAGATTGTTTTGTTCAACAACAAAGGTCATGGGCATTTTGAAGCCCATGATATCATCCGCTTTCCTGCAATTTTCGGATCCACGCATTTTGAACTAGCGGATTTTAACGGAGATGGTTACACGGACATTCTCTATTCCGCGGGAGACAATGGAGATTATTCGCAGGTATTAAAACCGTACCATGGAATTTACATCTTCCTAAATGATGGGCACCAGCATTTTCATAAACAGTTTTTCTTTCCCATGCACGGATGTTTCAAAGTGGTAGCCAGGGATTTTGATGGGGATGGCGACCTGGATATTGCGGCCATTTCTTATTTCGCGGATTATGCTTCCCAGCCGGAAGAAGGATTTGTATACCTCGAAAATAAAGGGAACTGGAATTATGAAGCATCGACCCTTCCCGAAACCCAAAAGGGACGATGGCTGACCATGGACGCCGGAGACCTGGATGGAGATGGAAAAATAGATCTCGTGCTTGGAAACTTCTCTGTTGGGCCGACACCCATACCACCAAAAACTGACTGGAAAAAGGGCCCTCCTTTTTTATTCTTAAAAAATATTAGCAAAAGTTCAGGAATTCAAAAACCTCCAGCGCCATAGGCAGACACTTTGAACTCATTGCAGGCGACCTTATTTATTTTTTGGCATTCGCAACGTCAACTGGTTTAATCGCAGCACCTTTATTACCCCAGGAATTCCGTACATAATTCAGGACATCGCTTACTTGTTCCTCACTCAGTTCAATACCTACCATGGGAGTATTGTAGGTCTTCCCATTCACTTTCATTTCTCCTGTAGCGCCATTAATTACTTGCAAAATGGATCTTTTCTTATCCGCCATCAGGTAATCTGATTTCGCCAGCGGCGGAAATACATTCTCAACTCCATTGCCTTCTTCCATATGGCAGGTGATGCAATAATTCGTGTAGACCTCCTTACCCCTGGCCATGCTCGCTTTCAGGTCGAAAGCCTGGGATTTTGAGAAGGATTGGGTAAATAAGGCGATAATGAAGACGGCTAATGATAGAGAAAACAGAGATTTATTCTTCATGCAAACTTAATTTGATGCCTTTCGTATGAGCTGAAAAAAATTTAGATCAAGGACTATGGAACTACAAGAACCCTCTTTGGTTGTCCCAGATATAATCATTTATTGCTTTCTTTGGAAAAGTTTATCGAATCCTTCAAGCGGAGTTCTACACCTCATCCAGGTTGAATGGAAGTTTTCGGATACGCTTCCCTGTCAGATCAAAAATAGCATTGCACAATGCCGGAGAAAAAGGTGGCAAACCGGGTTCACCAACTCCGCCTGGCTTTTCATCGTTTTCCACAATATGGACCTCTATGTCGGGGATATCACTAATCCTGGGCATTTTGTACGAGTCAAAATTCTTCTCCACGGCCATTCCGTCTTTGAAATGCGTTTCATGTTTAGCTGCTGCACCAAAAGCCATCACGATAGAACCTTCGACCTGCGCGCGAATAATATCCGGATTCACATACCAGCCGCAATCCATCACTGCAATGACCCGGTCCAACTTGATCTTCCCATCCGGTTTCTTCGATACTTTAACAATTTCTCCGACAATGCTGCTGAAACATTCTGTGATCGCCACTCCCCAGCCTTCGTTTTTCCCACGTGATTTCCAACCACTCTTTTCTTCGAGTTGGTCTATCAGGTTCGTGTATCTTTCGTCCTGCAAATGAGTGCGCCTGAATTCCAAGGGATCTTTACCAGCCGCCAATGCCAGTTCATCCATAAAGCATTCAAAAGCGAATCCATTGGTTGATGAATAAACCGATCTCCACCACATGACGGGAATTGGTGATTCTGTCGGGATATCGCCAAAACTATAATTGGAAATATTTTTGAAATAGGCTTCAAGGAATCCTTCGGTAGTATTGCCATTAAAAATGGTCCTATCCGGATGTGCTCCCTGTTGATCCATATTTTGCGCAGCCATCCTGGTTTGAAAAGCCTGTATATATCCGTCCTTATTGAGTCCGGCCTTGCATCCATACATAGCGCCCGGACGGAAAGGTCCCTGGGACATATCGTCTTCTCTGGTCCAAACTACCTGCACCGGCGCTTTCATTTCCTTTGATATCAAGACCGCCTCGTAGGTATAATCAGTAAATGCCTTTCTCCCAAATCCTCCACCAAGAAAAGTCATATTCACTTTTACTTTTTCAACGGGGATCCCTAAACGCTGGCTAACATCTACCTGGATCCAGTCAGGTGCCTGAATCGGACCCCAGATCTCACAACCGGATTCCTGAACAAAAGCAGTGCAATTCAAAGGTTCCATTGCGCTATGCGACTCATAGGGCGTCTGATAAATGGCTTCCACTTTCTTCTCTGCTTTGGCAAAAGCAGTTTCAAAATTTCCTCCTGTTCTTTGAGACAAGCCGGGCTTTTTGAGGTCTTCACTCATTCTGGCATAGATCTGCTCTGTACTCAGGTGTTCAAATCCTTCATCATCCCATTCAATTTTCAAAAGTTTACGTGCGCGCTGAGCGGTCCAAACACTGTCTGCCACGACCACCACACCTTCTCTGGTCATATCAAAGACCGGCATTTTTACAACAAAAACATTCTTAACGCCCGGTACCGCTTTAGCCGCTGCCGCATCAAAACTCTTGACCTTTCCAAGAAATCGAGGATTCCTTTCCACAGAAGCGTAAAGTAAACCAGGCATTTTCCTATCTATCCCAAATTCCGCTTTGCCATTCACCTTCCGCGGTGTGTCCTGGCGTTGCATCGGCTTTCCTATCAATTTATAATCTTTTCTGGACTTTAGTATGACATCAGTCGGCGGTTTTAGTTTTGCAGCATCCTCCACAAGTTCTCCATAATTAAGTTGTTTCCCTGTTGGCTTATGAATGACCTTTCCGCTTTCTGCATAACATTCATCCTTGCTCACATTCCACTTTTTTGCAGCAGCATCAATCAGCATTTCCCGGGCAGTCGCTCCAGTCCGGAGCAAAGTCTTGTATCCACCCCTTACTGTTGAACTTCCGCCTGTTATCTGACTTCCATATTTGGTTTGAGACCCTGGCGCAAATAGAATATTGATATGGTCCATGTCCACTTCGAGCTCTTCCGCTACGATTTGGGGAACGGACTGAAATGATCCCTGGCCCATCTCAGAACGGTGATCAAGAATCGTTACTTTCCCAGCTTTATCAATAGAAATCCAATTGGTCAATTCGATACCCAGTGTCTCCGCTTCATCCGGACCGATTACTTTTCCTGCACCTTTGCCGAGCGCGGGAACATAAAAACCGAGTGTCAATGCGACACTTCCCATTCCTCCCAGCCTGATGAAATTCCTCCTTGAGGTTTTGGTTTGCTGTATGTCCATATGAAAATTACTTAGCGGTTGTTAATGATTTGCTTTGAATTTGCGCGGCCTTCTTGATCGCCTTTCTTATTCGGGGATAGGTGCCGCATCGGCAGATATGTCCTTGCATTGCAGCATCAATTTCCTTATCTCCCGGGTTGGGGTTTCTTTTCAATAGTGCCGTAGCTGCCATGATCTGACCGCTTTGGCAATACCCGCATTGGGGTACTTGTTCAATGATCCAAGCCTGCTGCACTGCACTTGAATTATCAGATGAAATGCCTTCAATGGTGGTGATTTTTTGATTTGCCACAGCAGATACAGGTAAGGAACAGGAACGGACAGGGTTTCCATTCAGGTGCACAGTACATGCACCACATTGGGAAATGCCACATCCGTATTTAGTGCCCGTCAGGCCGACAAGATCCCGGATAACCCATAACAAAGGCATCTGCGGATCCGCTTCCACTGTATAATTTTTTCCATTGATCTGGAGATTGTGGGTAGACATAGTATTTATTTTGGAGAATGGCCAAAAGTTACGAAATAATCCCTTTGGCCGAATAGAAATTTTTCGTGCGGTTAATCGCAATTATGATTTGTAAAATAATGCCGAATCAGGGGGTATCCGACGGATATTGTTTAGACACAATCAGGTTTCCGGGAATTGGATTCATATTCCAGTGTTTATGAATCGCCAATGCGGCACCGAGGGCGCTTGCCTGGGCCACGATTGAAGAAAAAATTTTTATATTAGGATAGATGGCAGCCAACAATTTCATAAATATTTCATTCTTTGAAAATCCTCCATCAACAAATATCTTCCCCACAGGACAATGCTTTAGGGCAAGATCTGTGGAATGTCCCTGCGCCGTTATCAAATCGCAAATCAAATGATGGTAAGCATGATCAAAACGCTTAAACGAGTTGAGGCTTACCCATTCTGATTCCACCGGGATCTTTATTTTTCCCGGCTTTTCTTTCCGCAAAAAGGATTGGCGAATGAAATCTTTCGGGAGCAGGTCCGGATCATAGGCAACTTGCTTATAGTAGTCCGGGGCAACCTGAAAATGAGCAGAAAGCCGCTTCACCTGCTCTTCATGCACATTGCCCGAAAACAGCCTGGCTGCTTTTACCTGGTTGCCCAGGTAGTCCAGATAACAGAGGCAATCTTTTTCCAAATCATCCGCTTCGAGCCTGCTCTTATTAAAAGGATTCAGGCTGATGCTCCAGGTACCTGTTGAAATCAGCAGGAAGGGTTCATCCATACTGAGTTGGTAAGGAATCAATGCTGCCGAGCTATCGTGGAGACCAATTCCGGCGATCACCTTTTTCTTCTTCTTTTCCGAAGGAAGCCCTTCATTCGCCAATAATATCGGAGCTAATTTTTTCTTTACACCTTCCTTCTCCAGCCACTCATGGTATTGCTGATCAAAAAAATTCCACATGGCCGTATGAGATCCAATACTGGTCATATCGGAATAATTTTCCCCTGTAAAGAGGCTGCTTATCCATTGAGGCAAATGAAGGCTGAACCTGACTTGCTCAAACAATTGCGGCCTTTCGGCTTTCAGCCGAAGCAGTTGCAGGCCCGAGTTCAGACTGCCGAGGATTGGAGAAGCAGTGCATTGAGAAAAAAATTTCGGTCCCCCATACCTGTTATAAAATGATTCCTGGAGTTGTGTGGGGAAAGGCTTTAAGTAATTATATAAAGGAGTCAATGGCCTGGATCCTCCGTCAATGTGGACCAGGCTCGCCCCATAACTTGAAAAATTAATGGCTTTGATTTCAAAGTTCTTTAAAGAGGATGCTTCTGAAAATGATTGCTCAATCCAGGATTGGAGGGACAGGATATCTTCGCACGGAAAACCGTCTTCATCGGTTGTTTCATCCAGTTGCGAAGATTTTTCCCAGAGGATTTGATAGGTTTCGTCAAAGAGAAATAATTTCTTATTGGTCTTTCCAATATCAAATATGGCTATGACGGGTGTTTTTTGCATGAATGACTTCCGGGATCGCCCTGAATTCTTTTTACAGCCCGGTAGCGATTGTCTTGATTCCTCTTTCCCGGATCAACTTCTCCCTGACTTTCAAATCTCTGAATAAGCCCAATGGGTCCAGTGCGCCGCCGGCCATCTTCCTGGCTTCCGCTATAAGACTCCTTGTATCCGTCCTGAACGCATTCTGCAGCAATTCCTGTGCTGCGACCACATCGTTGTTGTTTTGGGCTTCGGACATTTTTTCCCTGTCAATGATCAGGGCCTGCGCATAGGCAATCATAATCGCTTCGACCGACTGGATTAAGTCCTCCAATGGGTCTTTGACATTATGGGATGCATCTATCATCCAGGCCAGGCCCTTGGCATGATTCATCCTCCGCGCGTCCATGCCTTCCACGAGTTCATTGAATATTAGGAACAACTGATATGGTCTAATGCTCCCCACCGTTAGATCGTCGTCCCCATATTTCGAGTCATTGAAATGGAATCCCCCCAGTTTGCCTTCCATGAGCAAGAGGGAAACGATCTGTTCAATATTTGCATTCGGCAGATGATGCCCAAGGTCGACAAGGGTAAATGCTTTTTTACCGAGCTTGCTCGTAAATAGATAGGATTGTCCCCAATCGGCTACGGTGGTCGAATAGAAGTTGGGTTCGTAAGCCTTATATTCTACAAAAATCTTCCAATGGTCAGGCAAAGCCGAATAAATCTCCTCCAGGCTCTGCAAGGTATTCTGAAAGGCCTTCCTGAAATTGAGCTGTCCTGGAAAACAAGAGCCATCACTAAGCCATACGGTCAAGGAGGAAGAACCCAATTCGACGCCATACTGTATCACTTCTTTATTGTGCTCTATGGCTTGTTTGCGGATATTTTTGTTCACATGCTGAAGGGACCCAAATTTATAACTGTATTCCTGATTGGGTTGGTCCTGAAACGTATTCGAATTCATCGCGTCGAATACCAGGCCATGATGGGCAGCAAGGGCTCGGATTTGCGCTGGATTATCAGGAATATCCCAGGGAATATGCAATGAGATCGCACCACTTGACCTGTTCAATGCATGTAGCAGGCCGATATCGCTTATTTTTTCCTCGAGATTGGAAGGCTCACCACCACCACTGAATCTGCCAAAACGGGTACCACCACTTCCGAGGGCCCAGGAAGGAATGGCAATCTGGAAATCCACCAGTTTCTGCAAGACCCGGTCAATATCCCGGAGACCATCAGACGCAAATTGAAAGCGTCGCTTATGGTCAGACAGGAGTTCCTGGTTGTGGTGATCAATTTGATATTTTTCAATCTGCATAAGAAAGATTATGGTAAATGAAAGACTTCCTTCAAAGGCCGGCTGATCGGGGAATGATCTGCATTCGTTTCCATGATATCCTGCATATATTCCCACCATTTCCACATCAAAGGTTCTGTTCTCAGGCTTTCCATTGACAGAGGATCTTCAATGAGTAAGTATCCAAAGAGGTCACCGGTTTCTTCATCCAGGAAAATTGAATAGTCACAGATGCCGGTTCTTTTCAGAAGGGATTTCAGGTCGGGCCAAATCTGGTCATGACGCAGCTTGTAATCAGCAGCCTGATTCTTTGAAATCTTCATTTTAAATGCGATGCGCTTCATTCCGTCTCAACTTGTGGTCAGACCAATTTGGTCTGACAATATTGGTCAGACCGTTCTTGTCTGACCAAAAGGATAATGTATTGAAAAAAAATTAATTATATAATTTTATTTTTTACCTGACAAAAGCCATCGCAACCCCCCCATCTACATTCAGCACATTCCCGGTAGACTTATTCATTAGCCCTCCAACAAAAGCAAAGCAAGCATTGGCAATGTCCTCAGGCAAAATGATTTCATTCAGCAGGGTCCGCTTGGCATAATAGTCTGGCAGTTCCTCCACTTTGATTCCATAGGCTTTGGCCCGGCCTTCGGCCCAGGCGCCGGCCCAGATCTTGCTGTCTGAGATGACAGCATCCGGATTCACTACATTGACCCTGATCTTATCCTTTCCCAATTCTGCTGCATTCAACCGGCTTAAATGCAGTTGGGCGGATTTCGCTGATCCATATGCCGCATTATTGGGACCGCTTACAAGTGCATTCTTGCTCACAATGTTCAATAAATCCCCGCCCAACATTTGTTTGCGCATAACCCCTACAGACATCTGGGTAACCAAAAACTGCCCCTTTACCAAAATATCATATAAGAGGTCCCAATCCTTTTCTGTATGATCTTCCAAAGGTTTGGAAATTGAAATGCCGGCACAATTCACTACAATGTCAACGCCACCAAAATATACCGAAGTAGCATCGAAAGCAGCAGCAATGGACGAAGCCTGCGTAACATCAAGCAGAACCGAAGAGAAAGCATCCTTTCCATATTGTTTATTGAATTCCTCACTTGCACTTTCCAGTCGCGTCGCGTCATTGTCGTTGATCATGACCACCGCGCCTTCTTCAACAAATTTCTTGGCGATGGCTTTTCCGATTCCACCAGCGCTGCCAGTCACCAATGCGATCCTTCCGCTCAAAGGCTTTGGCTTTGGCATCCGTTGCAATTTTGCTTCTTCTAGCAACCAGTATTCTATATTAAATGCTTCCTGCCGCGGAAGGGAAGTATAAGTGGATATAGCTTCCGCACCCTTCATGACATTGATTGCATTCAGGTAAAATTCGGAAGCAACCCTTGCCGTTTGCTTGTCCTTTGAAAAACTGAACATCCCAATGCCCGGATACAATATGATCACCGGGTTGGCATCTCGAATTGCAGGACTATTTTCGTGTTTGCACGACTGGTAATAGTCCTGGTACATTTTTCTGTATTCCTCAAATTGCGGCGAAATTTTTTTCCTTATGCTTTCAATATCGTCCAACGATTCATTTGGCGATAGATTTAAAACCAATGGACTGATCTTAGTCCTTAGGAAATGATCGGGACAGCTCGTGCCCAAAGGGGCGAGCCTTGTCAAATCATTTGAGTCGATGAATTCAAGTACTCGATCATCATCCGTGAAATGCCCAATCATTTTTTGTTTGGATGAACAGAAACCACGGAGCAACGGTGCGATGGCAGCCGCTTTGGCTCTTCTTTCAGCAGACTCAAGGGCCTTCAACCTGGCTCCTCCAAATACGGGTCCTTTTCTTCCATAATTGTCTTCCAGATATTGAGCGCACCGTTCGATCACTTCCAGGGTATTAAGGTAGCTTTCATAAGCCGTATCTCCCCAGGTAAAAAGTCCGTGTGAACCCAGCATGATTCCGCGAATTCCAGGATTCTCATCCAGGCATTGCCTTAATTTTAATCCAAGGTCAAAGCCTGGTCTCTGCCACTCCACCCAACCGATGGTGCCGCCAAATAATTCCCGGGTGATCTTTCTTCCATCCCTGGCCGCTGCAATCGCGATGGCTGCATCGGGGTGTAAGTGATCAATATGCTTAAATGGCAGAAAGCCATGCAGTGGAGTATCGATAGATGGTGCTTTAGAAGCGAGGTCATAAATACAATGATTGAATAATTCCACCATTTCATCCTCCCTTTCAATCCCACGATAAACATTTTTGAGATTAAGCAATCGGTCTAGATACAAAGCAGCGAGTCCGCTCTTCTTCATTGTGCCGAGGTCGCCGCCTGATCCTTTAATCCACATCACTTCCACTTCATTTCCTGTGAGCGGATCCTTCGCATCCACTTTGCAGGAAGTATTGCCACCACCGTAGTTGGTTAAACGCAGATCTGCACCGAGCAAATTAGAGCGGTAGACGAGCAGGCCCACTTCGTCGAGGGCAAATTCAGCAGCTTTTGCTTCATCCCATAAATAACTCACATGCTTAAACGAATGAATAGCTGTTGTCATATCCTTCAATTAAATCGTTCATTTTAATATTTTGATTCCGATATTACGGTAGCGGTGAGCCGCACCTGGAAACCAGGAACTCAGGGGCATGCCCTTTCCTGCTGCCGGAGAAAATAATGCCGTCCAGTGACATTGGAATGCGATCATTCCTTCCGTTGCACCTGCTATAAAATCATTTTTTGGCTCCTGTACATCATACATTAATTCACCATTGATCCATACGGTGATGTGCGGGGTATCGCCCACCATCCGGATGCGGAAAGCATTCCAGTCATTGGGCTTCCATACTTTTTCCCTTTTTGTAGCTTGACCGGATTTGCTGACGGGTATCCGTTCTCCCAACAGATCCCCGGTATTTCCTGGCAATACCATTTCGATCTGGTAAGCTGCACCTCCTTCATTGGAACGAAGAAAGATGCCGCCGTTTGAGAATGAATCAATTTTCGCTTCAAGGTATAATTCAAAGCTTTTGTAATTCTTGTCCGACATGAGCAGTCCGCCCTGCCCATATGGGTTTTCCATACAAATAATCGCGCCATCCTGCACATGGAAATCCGGTGTTGTTCCCTGGTGCGTACTTCGGCTGATATGCCATCCTTGCAGATTCATTCCGTTAAAAATCGGCTCATAGCCGGCAGGCAGCCGTCCTGACTGTCCGCGTGCAGACGCAATGATTAATAGAAAAAAAATAGATCCGGTTATTTTTATAAGATGATTCATTTAAAGAACTTGAAAAAATGATTTATTTTTTTACTTCCATGAGTACCCGGAATCCCGTATCATAATGGCTTCCCGGTCCGGCTGCATGTGTCATGTAAGTCGCATTCTTCACATCGCCATAAAAAGGCGCGCCTTTTAATACATGCTCCTTACCGTGTGTTGGTGGAATCGGATCAGCAAATAATTTCTCATTGTAATAGTCCTGCACCCATTCCCACACATTGCCCAACATGTCATAAAGGCCCCAGGCATTGGGTTTTTTTGAGCCGACGGGTTTGGTGGTCTGAATGGCAATCACAGCCACGGCTCCAATATTTCCCCAGCTAATATCGTCCACGGCGCCCGCCCTGGCAGCATATTCCCATTCAAATTCTGATGGCAGGCGATACACCGCTTTGCCATTTTCCCGCACATTTAGTCTTTGAATGAAATCCTGCGCATCTTTCCAACTCACTCCTTCCACCGGATGCTGGTCTGCATTGTCCTTCACTTTGTCTCCCTGGAAATAGGAGGGATTCTTCCCCATAATTCTTTTCCATTCCGACTGCGTCACTTCAAATTTGCCCATCCAATACGGATCGCTGAGTCCCACTTTAAATCCTGGCAGGGCATCTTTCTTTGCCATTAGTTCAGCCACATGCAAAATGGAGTCTGTCACTTCGGGGGCATCCCGTCCACTCACAAATCCCATTTTCGTTGGCACCGGTTCAAATTTTCCTACGATCATGCTGCCAGGTTTGATCAATACAAATTGCATTCCAATAGAATTGGTATAAGCGGTATCCTGGGCAACTCCTCTTTCAGAAATGGTTGCGATCGTAATCAATAAAAAAATCCGAATAATTATTTTATTTATGGTCCGGGTCATAAGCATGCCTAAGGTTTTAAAGAATTTCCAATACCAACGACGAGCACAGATAATAGAATGGCTGCAATTCCAATACTGATTGTCCTTTTTGTTTTGGGACTTACTCCTGACCATTCTTTAATCAGAATTCCCCAACCATTGGCCACAAGAATGATAAAGGCCATGTGAAGTATCCATGAGCTGGCTCCATTCCCAAGCTTGCTTTCTCCCATACCATAAAAGAAAAATTGAAGGAACCAGGTCGTTCCGGCCAAAGCTGAGAACAGGTAGTTTTTTGCAAGCGGCCTGGAGGAATCCGTATAATCTCCAAATGTCTTGTTTCGAAAATTGAGAACCATACACCATATGAAATTGGTTGTTAACCCACCCCATAGCAAAACTACATATGTGACGTTGTTTTGATAAAGAGGATTCATCCCAGCCTTCACCGCCGCCTCGGCCATTGGTTTTCCGGCTTCAATACCAAAATTAAAACAGGCACTCATGATCCCTGAAAAAATGGCTACAACCAATCCCTTGACCAGGTTGAATTCGGCAACGGATTTTTTTTTCTCTGCCTCCGGCAATTCCTTTTCTTTCATCATGCCCGCCCTGCCGCAAATATAAATGCCCAGCAGGCAAAGGATCACACCAAGTGATACCACCTGACCCCAGCCTGTGGTGAGTAGATCATGAAGGGTTGTCTTTCCTGGTGTCGGAACAAAATTATAATAGATTGAGGGAACGAGAGCACCGAATGCCGAGCAAAATCCCAACACAACGGAATTACCGAGCGACATTCCGAGATATCTTACACCGAGACCATAGGTGAGACCACCAAAACCCCAGAGCAGGCCAAATAGAATGGTGTACCGAATCGTTTGGGGTGCAGTGGCCCGTATGATCTCAGCAAATCCCGGAACAGTCAGCCAAGCCGCAAGGGGGGGAACGATCAACCAAGAAAACAATCCTCCGATAATCCAATAATTTTCCCAATGCCAGCCCCTGACTTTCTTGTAAGGCATATAAAAACTACCCGATGCGAAACCGCCGATAAAGTGGAAAATGATTCCGGAAATAACCTGCATTCGTTTTGTTTTATGGCAACAATGAAAGGTATAAAACTATGTAAAGGATTTTTCCTAACCGTCATGAACTGTCATGAGATAGAGTTGATCGCTGGTCGTTGACCGAGGATCGATGACCGTTGATCATTGGTCGTCTTCAAATCAGAGAGTTTAAGGAAAAGGCTTAAATGGGGGCCTCGCCTTATTTAATCATTCAATGCCTGATATGCAAGCACCCTGAATTTATTATCAATCTCCTGGTCATGTGTTCCCCACATCTGGCGGTAAATAATCGTGATCATCTTTTCTTTTGGATCTACCCAATATGCTGTGGAGAAAGCACCACCCCAACTATATGTTCCGGGTTGATTCGGAAAAAGCCCACTGCCATTTTCAGAGCAAATCTTGAATCCCAATCCAAATTTATCACCCTCCAGATTCAAGTCCCCAATCTGGTTCATGGTCATCATTCGAACCGTGTTGCTGCTCAGGATTCTTTTTCCATTGTATTCTCCACCATTCAATAACATCTGCAGAAAAACAGCATAGTCATAAATCGTACCCGAGAGGCCGGCACCGCCGGAGAAATAGGATTTCATCTTGAGCGGATAGCTGGCATCCACTGCAAATACCTGGTTTTGTTTGTCGAAATGACCATTTGATTCAATATACATATTCACCAGTCGACTCCCTTTTGACATTGGCAAATTGAAATATGTATCATTCATCCCAAGAGGATCAAAGATTCTTTTCCTGAAAAAATCCTCCAAAGACATTCCTGACCAGATTTCCACAAGGCATCCCAGCAGGTCAACATTCAGCCCATAGGTCCATTCCGCACCTGGCTGATGCTGGAGTGGCAAAGATCCCAGCCGCGTCATGGCAGTAAGCAGGGATTCATCCTGAACATAGAATCCGGCCATAAAATGATTCTTTGCATAAATGGCTGACATTTCCTTGGATCCAATCTGCGCATAACCAATACCGGAGGTATGTGTGAGGAGGTCCCGGATGGTCACTGCCCTTTTTGCATCGACAACAGAATAAGTCGTATCTGCAGCATTAAATTTATCCAGCACTTTTTCATTGGCAAACGAAGGAATATATTTGGCAACAGGATCATCGAGCAGGAACTTGCCCTCTTCATATAGAATCATGACGGCTACTGAAGTAATGGCCTTGGTCTGTGAAGCCATTCTGAAAATATCGTCTTTTGAAAGCGCTTGCTTTGTATCCAGGTCCTTGTACCCTGCCGCATGATAGTACACAATCTTTCCATTCCTTGCAATCAGGGCCACTGCCCCATTGATCCACCCTTTTTTTACCCATTCATCCATGCTGCCTCTGAGCCTATCCAATCTGGCCTCAGAAAATCCCTCTGCCTTCGGATTCGGAGCCAGCGCCAATTTTTGCGCAATGGCGGAATGAATGAGAAAAACAAATACAAGCGTCGCAGATTTTTTAATGGCACCCATGACGACGAAAGATCTCATAGCTTCTAATTTAAAATTTAATCAGATCTCAACGGATAAACAGAATGCGAAGCGGTCTTGCTCTTTCAGCAAAACTGGGATTGGATACCTTACTATCATCTTCCCATTTTAATGTAAATTATTTCTTAGGTTTCGATAAGCCTTCAACCTGCAGCCAATCTCCAAAACGATCAATCCAAGTATCTGTCGGAATATTTTGTTTTCTCATCCCAAAGCCATGACCACCCTTAACATAAAGGTGCAATTCAGCCGATTGCTTGGCTTCCATCCATTTATTATAAATAGTTACGCTATGCGATGCAAGACCCAGCTGATCATCGGATGCGGCAAGGATAAATGCCGGCGTTTTTTCGCTTGGCACTTTGTTGCCAAGCTCAGGGGCCAGATAAGCATAAATCGGTGCGATGAAATTCGGGCGGTTTTCAGGCTTTGCATTAAATATGACCCCCATCGTGACTGTGCCGCCTGCAGAGAAACCCATAAAGCCAATCCTGTCCGGATTGATATGATATTCTGCAGCATGTTTTCGCACATAGTCCACTGAATTGAGTCCATCAGTTATCGCCATGGGAATAATTGGTGAAACAAGTGAATCAAATTTTTTACGATCGCTCATTCCAGACATAAATTCTTTGATGGGGTCGCCTGACGAGACATGAGCCAACCTGTATCTTAATACGAATGCCGTGAACCCTTTGGCAGCGAGCCATCTGGCTACATCATAGCCTTCACTATTTATGGAAAGCATAAGGAATCCTCCGCCAGGTGCAATAATAATCGCAGTGCCATTGGCTTTGGCAGGATCAGGTGCAAAGAGAGTCAGTGTGGGCTGAGCTACATTAAAAATAATCGGAGTATGAAAAATATTTGAGTCCTGCCTTTGCTCCTGCCAGTTCCAGTTTTCTGATCCGGGAGGCTTTCCAGTATATAGCTGGATGGTCTTATTCTGGGCTTGAACGCTAAATAGGAATGCAAACACTAAAAGAAACAGAATGCTTTTTTTCATTTTCGTTTTTTTGGGTTCACTCGAATCCTTTATAAGTATTATTTGACATATTTTTTTGTCCTTGCATCTTTAATGACTCCCTTCCATCCAAGTCCATATCCAAAATCATAAGCATGACCATCGCTATCCACATAGGGTTTCATATCATGGGGAACATCTTCATTTTGGTGCTCGACGGTTTGCATGTCGGCCGGCATCTGCAATGGCAATAAGCCTGAAGGTTCTGTTGCTCCGGTCAGAATGTCCATGATGGCCTGGTCCTGGACACCAAAATTCGCAAGGATGGCATTTGCTTGTTTTTCAAATTCGGCAAAAACCATCGGGTTGTCCAGGTTCACCGAAACTATCACCGGCTTTCCCTTCATCTTGGTGAAGGTCTCGGTCACCATGGTCAGGTCCGTTGCATTGATCGTCTTCGCCGTCTTGCCTTTGTAAGAACGGTTGGTAAATTTTTCAAGTGGATCTCCACCTGCCATGCTTGGATCACGGGCATCTGTAGCCGTATAGTCGCCGTATTGTAAATTGACGGGTATATACCCGGTGCCACCTGCTTTTGCATCTGCTGCGTTATATCCACCTCCGCTTTTTGGACTCATGATGAATACAAGAGCATAGTCTGCCTCATCGGGATTATCCGTCACATTAAAATATTTCTTTACAATATTCAGATTGACCGGATAATCGAGGCTTTCAGGTGTTTGCATACCCAGGAAATTTCTCCCCGCAGGAACAAATCGTTTTGGGATATATACAGTCTTATTTTTAGCAAGCGGTAATAGATTCTTTTTATTCTTCAATAAGACCATGGATTTGAGCTGGGCTTCATAACCAGCGCGCATAAACGCAGGATTGCCAACGGTCTTTGACGATTGTTCTGGATCCAGGTAAGGGTTTTCAAACAGGCCGGTATGGAAAATATTCCTGAGCAGGCGCAGGGCAGAAGTCTCGAACCGGGTCCGCATGAACTTTTCACCGTGTTCTTTCACGCCCATCTGGTATGCTTCGATCACCGGGGCTGCATCATTGTTTCCTCCAAATTGATCAACGCCTGCCATCAGGACTTTATAATGTCTTTCTGCAATGGAGTTTTTTTCCATCCCCCAGGACTTGCCAGTAATAAAAACATCAATGGCTGTTGCATTTGCCGTAACCGACCAATCGGTACAAACCACGCCATCGTATTTGTATTTGTTTCTGAGCAGGTCAGTAATGATGTATTGATTGTAGCTGTTGCCCAGGTTCTCATGATTTTTCGTGTCCTGGTTATAGGAGATCGTATAATATGGCATGACGGCAGCGGACATTTTCGTCGGACCGCTGAGTTTGAAAGCGCCCTCCGTAAAAGGGATCATATGCTGCGCAAAATTGTTTCCCGGGTATACAGCATATTTTCCATAACCATAGTGGGCGTCTCTGCCACCTTCGCCTGTTCCGCCACCCGGCCAATGTTTAACCATGGCATTTACGCTTTGATATCCCCAGCCTCCTGCAATAACTTCTTTGCCTTCCGATGTCTGAAACCCGTCGATATAGGCCCGGGCCATATCGGCTGCCAAGGCAGGATCTTCACCAAAAGTGCCACTCACGCGCATCCATCGAGGCTCTGAAGCCATGTCCACTTGTGGCGAAAGGGCAGTGGCAATTCCCAATGCACGATATTCCTGCGCGGCAATATGGCCAAATTGCTGAACGATGGAAGGGTCAAAACTTGCAGCGAGCCCAAGTGAACCCGGCCACATGGAAATCCTTCCACCGGCCCCGGCATTGTACTCCGCATTGGCCACGATGCCATTCCTGGGATCCGAACTGTTATTGGCAGGAATTCCTACCCCAATACTTTCGGCCAGGGCCTGGATATTGTTGTTCCATTCAGCAGCCACTGCCGGGCTCTGCACGGAAGTGATCAGCACATGTCTTACATTGTCCTTTTCTATGAACTGTTTCTGCTGATCAGTCAGGTCAGAAGGCTTTGCCCCGCTCTGGTCAAACGGTTTGCCATTATAGGTGCTGGCAAAAGGCCCTCCGGCAGGTCCGGGTATGGGTTGATGCCTGCTATAGAGCATGAGACCGGCAATCTGTTCGAGCGAAAGTTTTGAAGCCAGGTCTTTGGCCCTAACGTCGGTGGATAAACGCCAGTCTTCATAAGGATCTAGTTTCCCGTTTTTATTCAGGTCCTTGAACGCCAGTCCATCTACTTCAATGATTTTTACACCTGATCCGGATGAATAACCCAGTACCGGGCCTCCCTGATTGGTCACCAGGTTAATATTCCCCATGCTTTTCTGCGACCATTTTTGCGCCTGGCTGACTATTGCCAAAACGAGGAATGAGAGGCAAAAGGATGACTGTTTCATAATAAAATATTTATAATGATAAGAATTATTTGCCAACCAAAAAATGATATTTGCCTGAACCGATATCCAGAACAGATATAGTCATTTTCATTTCCTGAAACTAAATTGCCTTTAGCGAAGCGATGGGCAGTACCACCTCCTTAATTTGGCCTGATCTTTTGCGTTGGAAGAATAACCGTGGCCCGGGTATTGACTGGAATTTCGAGGTCAAGCCTAAATGTGCCGTTCTCCATTGTCCATGCCGCGGCATAGCTTTTCCGTAGTTTGTTTCGAGGCTTGCCTGCGCTTTTGTAAAACCACCTCCGGGATGGGGCATGATCCGGATATGTTTATACCCTGGTCCGTCCTCATAGGTATCTAATCCAACCATCACCCTATACATCCAGTCTCCAATCGCACCATAGGAATAATGATTAAAAGAATTCATACCAGGCGTTTGAAATGTACTATCAGGTTTTCTTCCATCCCATCTTTCCCAAATCGTAGTAGCCCCCATTTTAACCGGATATAACCAGGACGGATAAGTAGGCTGAAGCAAAAGAGCATACGCGATATCATTGTATCCGAATCTGGTGAGCACATGACATAGATAGGGTGTTCCAAGAAATCCTGTGGTCAGATGGTTTCTATAGCTTTTCACGTTGTCAGCAAGTCTTGCCGCCGCTTGTGCACGCAGGGATTCTGGCAGCATATCAAATTGCAGGGCCAGCACATACGCCGTTTGTGTTCCTGAAACCAGGCGTCCATTCGAAGTCATATATTCTTTTACGAAAGCTTCCTTTATCTTCAGAAGCAACTCTGAATATGTTTTCTCATCGGCCGATTTTCCGAGAAGCTTTGCGGCATTAATGAGCAATTGAGTGGAATGGGCATAGAAACATTGTGCAATCAGGTATTTATCTGTTACCGCCGCGCGTCCATCATTGTCATCATCCGGGCGGTAAAATAGCCAGTCACCAAAATGGAAGCCCACATTCCAAAGGTCATTCTTTGATTGTTTCTGCATGTAGTCAACCCAGGCTTTCATGCTTGGATATTGTTGCGCAACCACGCGCTTGTCTCCATATGCCAGGTAAATATTCCACGGGATGATGGTGGATGCATCGGCCCAGCCTGTGGAGCCTACTGGCGTGCGCAAAACATCGGGAATTACAAAGGGAACAATGCCTGCGGGGGTCTGATCCGCCGCAAGGTCTTTCAACCATTTTGAAAAAAAATTATTTACACCCATATTGAAGGTGGCCGTTCTTGAAAAAACCTGCGCGTCGCCTGTCCAACCCAGCCGCTCATCACGCTGAGGGCAATCTGTAGGCACATCGAGGAAATTTCCTTTCTGGCCCCACTCTATATTATGTTGCAACTGATTAATAAGTGGATCCGAGCTGGAGAAGCTGCCGGTTTTTTTCATGTCTGAATAAAGCGCTATTGCAGTAAAATCTTCGGGATTTAGTTCCCCGGGAAAACCTTCTACTTTGATATATTGAAAACCATGGAAAGTGAAGTGAGGTTCAAATATTTCCTGCTGATCTCCTCCCAACGTATACGTATCAGATGCTTTGGCTGCGCGAAGATTCTCAGTATAAAAATTACCTGATTTGTCCAGCACTTCTGCATGAGAAATGGTGATTTGGTCGCCGGCATGCCCTTTCGCCCTGACCTGCACCCATCCTACCAGGTTCTGCCCAAAATCAATCACTTTTTCTCCTTTTGGCGTGGTGAAAATTCTTTTCGGCCTGAAGGTTTCATGCTTCCTTATTGGCTCATTGTAAGTAGCTATCAGGTGATCCATGGCAAAGGATGCTACCTTAACCCCTGGCCAGTTGTCATCGTTATAATCCGCCGCAGTCCAACCCTTTTTTTCTTCCCTGTGGTCTATTGTTTCACCGTTATATATATCCGAACTTTTAACAGATCCTGTAGAGGATTTCCAATATTGGTTGGTAATGACAGAATCGGTGGACCCGTCCTGGAATACAATGTTCACCTGCATCAGCAGGGAAATATCTTTACCATAGAAGTTCTTCTGTCCTGAAAATCCGATATATCCACGATACCAACCATCGCCTAACATGACTGCGATGGCATTGTTTCCATTCTTGATCATATCCGTGACGTCATAAACCTGGTACTGCAAACGCTTATTATAACTTGTCCACCCGGGACTGAGATATGCATTTCCCACACGTTGCCCGTTCATGAATGCTTCGTACAAACCATGCGCAGTAATATATGCCGTCGCTGATTTTACTTTTTTGTCAATATGGAATTTTTTCCTGAAAAGGGGGCATGGACGAAGCACGGAATCCTCATTCGCCGGCTGAATCCAGCTGGCTTTCCAGTCAGTGGGTTTCAAAAAAGCTACCTGGAAAAATGCAGGCGCTGACCATGCAGAAACTTTTCCTGAATTGTCCCATACCCTGACCTGCCACTGATAGCGCTTTCCCGATTGCAATGCCGGACCAGCATAATCGATAAAGGAGGATTGATCAGAAATTACCTTTCCGGTATTCCATACAGTGCTTCCATTGGAACTCATTTTGATCTCATACGCTGACTGAACTATATTTCTTTGGTCGGACACCAATTGCCAGCCAAATCTGGGATCCTGCAGATCCAGTCCGATGGGGTTCGTGAGATTTTCCACCACCAGGTTCCGGACCGCTGATTGTGAAATTCCAACAAAATGAAAAGCGAATAGGGCAACTAAAAGAATGCTTCTCTTTCCCATGGCAAGATTGGTTAAATCGTTTTGCTAAAAATTCCCCCCGGACTATTATTGGTCCTTGATCCCATCCTTCCGGTTCATGAATATAGCACAAGCAGTTGAATGAAAGATCAATCGCCTGGTTCCGGATTCATGCTATTTTAGGGCCGACGCTAATTTATATCCATCCGGCTGATCAACCATCATGAACTGTGCTGAAAATAGACCAGTACCAATAAAACTGCGACGAAACATCTGCTTACTTATCATAGGCCATGCCGGGCACGCTGGCAAATCACAGGTATGACACCTCAGAGCAAACGCTGGCCTCAAGTTCCGCATCAAGCAGAGAGTAATTTACCTGCCCGTCCGGTCAGGCGGGCCTTCCGCCTTTGGTCCCGCACTTGCGGGATTCGACTAAGTTTTTTGCTGCACTTCGCCTGCCTGCCGCAGGCTGGTTTGCAAAAAACAAGTCTCACGAATAAAACTATTCAACCCAAAACCTGCTTCCTTATTTTTGTGCACTATGGCATCTGATAATATTTACCGGGTCATCAGGATTGACGAATTATCGGTTACGCCCAAGTATATTCAACTGATCAATTCCATTCTGAAAGGCATAGAAGAAAAAAGAATCCAAAAAGACGATGTCCTTCCCTCCATCAATGACCTCAGCTACGAATTTGAAATCTCCCGGGATACCGGAGAAAGAGCATACAAACATTTGAAAAACCTTGGGATTGTGCAGTCCGTTCCGGGGAAAGGATATTTTATCGCGCAAACGGAATTCAATACCCGGATTAAGGTCTTTCTCTTATTCAATAAGCTAAGCACTCACAAAAAGATCATCTATGATTCCTTTGTGGATGCCTTGCAGGACAAAGCCGCCATTGACTTTTATATCTATAATAACGACTTTGCGTTTTTCAGGGAATTGCTCAGGCAAAAGAAAAATGACTATACCTGGTATGTGATCATTCCACATTTCCTTGAAGGAGGAGAAAATGCCCATGAAATCATCAATACGATCCCGAAAGATAAATTAATCCTGATGGATAAGCTGGTCCCCGAAGTCACAGGCAAGTTTGGAGCAGTATATGAGAATTTCGAAAAAGACATTTATGAAGCGTTAAAGCAGGCTTTGGAAAGGCTTAAAAAATATGAAAGCCTTCACATCCTCTTCCCGGATTACACTTATCATGCGAGAGAAATCCTGAATGGATTCTATCGTTTTTGTGACCAACATGGTTTCAAACATTCTGTCATCCCGGACATTGCAAAGGAGACGATACAGCCTGGAGGAGTCTATATAAGTCTGATGGAAAATGACCTGGTGGTAATGATCGAAAAGATGCTTGCCTCATCGCTTCAGGTGGGCAGGGATGTGGGCGTTATTTCTTACAATGAAACACCATTGAAAAAAATTATCCTGAATGGCATTACAACAATTTCAACAGATTTTGAGTCAATGGGTAAAATAACCGCGCGCATGATCCTCGACAATGAGAAAAACCATGTAGAAGTCCCATTTACGCTGACCCTGAGACCCTCCTTATGATTTTACGATGGATGTGAGCCAATGAACTATATCTCCACTCTCTTCATTGTCGGAGCAAGGAAATGCATGACCAGCCAGGCCAGCAAATAAGCAAAACCGCATACAACAAAGATGATATGGTAACCGGCAGTTTTATTGCCGGCTTCTTTGAAATATTCAAGGACATTTCCCACAAACAAAGGAAATAGCATGCCGCCGACGGACCCTGCCATTCCGCCAATTCCAACAACCGAACTGAGCGCCTTCCTTGGAAACATATCGGAGGCCGTTGTGAAAATATTCGCGCTCCAGGCCTGATGTGCCCCTGCCGCCAGGCTGATCAGGGCAACAACCATCCACATATTGTGCATATACTGCGCCGTGATCACGGGCACAACACAAATGGCCACGATCAGCATGGTGATTTTTCTTGCCTTATACACCGGCCAGCCCTTCTTAATCATCCAGGAAGAAAGATACCCTCCTCCCAGGCTGCCCACAGAAGTCGCAGTGTATACAATGACCAAAGGCCAGCCTGGTTTTTTCAGGTCCAAGTTAAATGTGCCGCTGAAATAATCGGGTAGCCATAACAGAAAGAACCACCATATGGGATCTGTTAAAAACTTTCCCATCAGGAATGCCCAGGTCTGCTTATACCGAAAGAGGCCTTTCCAGGAGACTGGCTTTGATTTGTCGTCCTGCTGTTCATCGGCGTCGCTTTGAATATATTCGAGCTCCTGCCGGCTGAGTTTCTTGACCTTTCCAGGAGAATCATACGTCAGCCACCAGGGCACAAGCCAGATAAATCCCATTAAGCCTGTAATAACAAAAACCGGCTGCCAACCATAGCTTGAGAGGATCCACGGGACGAGCAATGGCGCAACAACAGCTCCGATATTGGTACCGGCATTAAAGAATCCCGTCGCAAATGCGCGTTCCTTTTTTGGAAACCAATCAGCGACAGAACGGATGGCGGCAGGGAAATTTCCGGATTCACCCAATCCGAGTCCCGCCCGGGCCGCTGCAAATCCCCATGTCGTTTTCGCGAAAGCATGACTAACGGCTGCAATACTCCAGATAATGACGGACACGGCATAACCCAGCTTTGAGCCGATCTTGTCAATCCATCTTCCGAAAAGCAGGAGTCCGAGGGCATATGAAGCCTGGAAAGACACGACTATGTATCCATAGTCTTTTTCATTCCAATTAAAATATTTCTCCAGGGTCGGTTTCAATAAACCGATCGATTGCCGGTCAATATAATTGATGGTCGTCGCCAAAAACAATAATGTGGCAATTGTCCAGCGGTAGTTCCCGGTTTTTTGTTTTTGGTCCATGAATTTTAGTAAAAACAATCAAGCATTCATTCGATTCAATCTGTTCTCAATATCGGAAATGGTCTGGCGAGTGAAATCACCTGTTTCTGCAAATTTTCCCACAGCAGCCGCGGTGGCGAAATCCAGGATTTGCTGATCGTCCTTGAAATGATTCATCCCATAAATTAATCCTGCCATAAAACAGTCACCAGTGCCTACCCTGTCGATTGCTTTTGGAATGAACCACTCTTTCGAAATATTTTGTTGCTGATCGTGCGCTAAGCAGGCATAGTATTTTATTCCTTCATTCTGATCAAATCGAAATGTGTTTGCCACCCCTTTGCAGGCCGGAAATTTCTCCATGATGAGCGCTGCTGTTTTTTTAGCCTGCATAATATAGAATTCTTTAGGCATATGATCGCCTCCTTCTTCCAGGCCTATACCTAATAACCGCCTGGCGCTCCAGATATTTCCCATGACCAATCCGCAATATTGCACAAGGCCAGGCATAATTTCTGTCGGATCCTTTCCATATTGCCAAAGCCTTGACCGGTAATTGAGATCGACGGATATGGTTAATTTTCTTCTGGCAGCTTCTTTGAGTCCTTCTTCACAAACCCTGGCGAGGTGCTCGTTCAATGCCGGAGTAATGGCGCTGAAATGAAACCAATCCATTCCGTTCAACATTTCGCTCCAGTTGATCATCCCGGTTTTCAGTTCGCTGAATGCCGAGTGGGCCCTGTCATAAATCACGCCTGCATTTTTCAGGTCGGCGCCCTGCGGCAGATAATATGCACCGATCCGGTTTCCAGTAAGCAAAATGGGTGAAGGATCAATTCCTGTCTCTGCGAGGGATTTCAAAATTTCCTTCGAGAGATAATGATCCGGAATGGCAGAGCAATAGGAAACGGGATGCTTCCAACATGCCAGGGCATTGGCCACATTGAGTTCGGCTCCGCCTAAATGAAAATCCATCACAGACCTGCGGATCCATTCGCCGTTTAGTGCCGGAGACAATCTCAATAATAATTCTCCAAAACAAAAAATCCTCTTCATGAAAATGAATCTTTATCCTGAATGAAATTAAGGAATTTGTGGGCCTTTGGACTGACTTGACACAATTACAATCCTTTTCATAAGATCCACTGCCTGATATCATACATTTTAAGCTAAATAAGTTCTTGGTTTTTTAGTAAGAATATTTTATTGAGATATATTCGTTGCCGTAATATAGTTAACTAACATCTGCTTGCATGACAAAGTACCTTGGCCAGAAGCATATGCTCGTCGCCGTGGACTGCATTATTTTTGGATTTGATGGCCGGGATATCAAATTGCTACTTGTGCACCGTGCCCTTAAGCCTGAAAAAAATAAGTGGAGCCTGATGGGTGGATTCCTCCAGCCCCACGAAACACTTGAACAAGCGGCTAACCGGGTATTGAAACAACTTACCGGACTGGAAGGGGTATTTCTGGAGCAAATTCAAACTTTCAGCGATCCGGCGCGAGATCCGGCAGAACGAACCCTTTCTACTGCATTTTATGCTTTGATTGATATCCATAAATATGAAAAGCAGCTCAGCACAGAATATCGCCCTGAATGGTTCCTGTTAAAAGAAGTACCGACTCTTATATTTGATCATGGCGAGATGCTATCGCTTGCGCAAAAAAAATTACGATATAAAGCCGCACTCCATCCCACATTGTTTGAACTTTTGCCCGCAAAATTCACTATCCCCCAGCTTCAGAATCTTTATGAAGAAATATACAGTACAAAATTTGACAATAGGAATTTTAGCCGAAAGGTCCTGTCTACAGGACTGCTGGTCAAACTCAATGAAAAAGACAAGACCAGCTCAAAAAAAGGGGCATTCTATTATAAATTGAATAAGAAAAAATACAAAGCCAATTTCCAGGCCTTTCTGAAATTCATTCCAAACCCGGATAAATTCCTGATTTGATCGTTCCCGCATGGCTTGCCGGGACAAGCAATTCATTTTGCGAAATGATTTTTAAATGTTATTTTGACACGAATTAAATGATGGCAATGACTGCCGGTAATGGATATGTAATCGGGGTAGATTTTGGCACGGATTCCGTCCGGTCTGTTTTGGTGAATACAACCAATGGAGAAGAGCTGGCTTCCTCCTCATTTCCTTATCCCCGATGGGCAAAGGGATTGTATTGTGATCCTTCACAAAATCAATTCCGGCAACATCCCAAAGATTATATTGAAGGACTTGAGCACACCATCAGGAACTGTCTGGAAAAAGCGGGCAAGGATGCTGCTCCGATGGTGAGAGGTATTTCCGTAGACACGACAGGATCTACCCCGGTGGCAGTAGACGAATCCGGAACGCCTTTATCCCTGTTCAATGGATTTGAAGAAAATCCAAATGCCATGTTTGTGCTCTGGAAAGACCATACGGCAGTGGAAGAAGCGGCGCAATTGAATGAACATGCTGCCGGATTTAAGACAAACTATCTCCAATGGGTCGGTGGCATTTATTCATCCGAATGGTTTTGGGCAAAGCTGCTTCATATTCTTCGTGGGGATAAAAAGTTGGCCAGCGCATGTTATTCCTGGGTTGAACATTGCGATTGGATTCCTTTTCTGTTAACGGGAGGATCGAAGGTTTCCCTGATGAAGCGAGGCGTCTGCAGTGCCGGCCACAAGGCGCTGTGGGCCGAATCTTTCGGAGGATTGCCCCCGGAGGATTTCTTCTCAACATTAGATCCATTGCTCACAGGATTTCGGTCAAGATTATTCGAAGAAACATATCCAGCCGATCAACCTGCAGGTTATTTGTCTCCCGCCTGGGCAGAACGCCTGGGTCTGTCGACCAGGACCATTGTTGGCGTCGGTGCCTTCGATGCACATATGGGCGCCGTCGGCGGACAAATTGAACCTTATCATTTAAGCAAAGTGATGGGTACTTCCACTTGTGATATGCTGGTTGCACCATTACATGAAGTGAAAGGTATCCTGGTAAAAGGCATTTGCGGGCAGGTTCCCGGATCTATAATTCCCGGCATGATGGGAATGGAAGCCGGACAGTCTGCTTTCGGTGATGCCTATGCGTGGTTCAGGTCTGTCCTGACCTGGCCCTTAATTCATAGCTTACCCGCTGCATCTGCCGGCGATTCGTCCTTACAAAAAATATGGTTGGAGGAAATTGAATCGGGAATGATTTCCTCACTTAGCGAGGCCGCTGCGTCCCTTCCGCGGGAATCCGCACAGGAATTGGCGATCGATTGGTTCAACGGACGCCGCACGCCAGATGCCAATCAGGTATTGAAAGGCGCAATTACCGGGCTCAACCTCGGAACAGATGCGCCCAGAATTTTTAGGGCAATCGTTGAAGCCACTTGTTTTGGGGCAAAATCCATTGTAGACAGGTTTGTGGAACAGGGGATCCCTGTAAAAGGGCTGATCGGCCTTGGAGGTGTCGCCAGAAAATCTCCTTATATTATGCAAATGATGGCCGATACATTGAATATGCCAATCCGAATTCACCGTTCAGAGCAGACCTGTGCACTGGGTGCGGCCATGTTTGCTGCCACGGCAGCTGGAATTTTTCCAAAGGTTGAGGAGGCCATGGCCACCATGGGTCCGGGATTCGACAAAACCTTTTCTCCGGATCATAAAAGAGCGGAAGAATATGCCAGGCGGTTTCAGAAATATCGTGCACTGGGCTCCTTTATAGAAAATGATTCAACAGCAAAATAATTTTCTATTTATCATGAACAAATACAAATCGATTCAGGAAGAAGCATACGAAGCGAATATGCAATTGCCAAAGCTTGGACTTGTCATTTTCACATTCGGCAATGCAAGTGCCATTGACCGGGAGCTGGGGGCTTTTGCCATCAAACCCAGTGGTGTTCCCTATGAAGAACTCTCGCCCAAGCGAATGATCATTGTGGATCTGGATGGCAAAAAAATAAGTGGAAAGGGAAAGCCTTCTTCCGACACGCCCACACATGCTTTGCTTTATAAGACCTGGCTCAAAATAGGTGGCATCGCGCATACGCATTCCACTTATGCCGTGGCATGGGCACAATCCCAAAGAGATATTCCCATTTACGGCACCACACATGCCGATCACAATACGGTAGATATTCCCTGTGCTGCGCCCATGCATGATGATATGATCAAGGGGAATTATGAATTCGAGACCGGGAATCAGATCATTGAAGAATTGCAGTAACAGGCGCTTGAATTATGAAGAAGTGGAAATGATGCTCGTCGCCAATCATGCCCCATTCACCTGGGGCAAAACCGCAGCGAAAGCAGTTTACAACAGCGCCGTGCTTGAGACCATTGCGAGGATGGCCTATTACACAGAACAGATAAATGGAAATGCGCCAAGATTGAAAGAGTCCCTGATCAGGAAACACTATGAAAGGAAGCATGGACCTGACTCATACTATGGACAATCACAGATATGATGACTCAGAGCAAGTCTCACGAATAAAGAAAACAAGTTCTTTCATTAAAAAACCGTTCATGATCAATCTCAAACCTCTGGAAGTCTGGTTTGTTACCGGAAGTCAGCATTTATATGGAGATGAAACATTGAAGCAGGTTGCATCACATGCACAAATCATCGCCAGATCACTCGACAAAACGAAAGAGATTCCCGTTACGATCAGTTGGAAGCCCACTGTTAAGACGACGGAAGAGATCTTTTCAATTTGCCAGGAAGCCAATGCAAGCAAGGATTGTATTGGCATTATTGTCTGGATGCACACATTTTCTCCTGCAAAAATGTGGATCGGTGGCCTGAAGATTCTGCAAAAACCTCTATTGCATCTGCACACGCAATTCAACAGGGATATTCCCTGGGGGGAGATCGATATGGATTTTATGAATCTGAATCAGTCGGCGCATGGTGACCGTGAGTTTGGCTTTATGATGAGCCGGATGCGAATGAACAGGAAAGTGGTGACCGGCCATTGGCAGGAAAAGTCTGTTCATGATCAGATCGGCACCTGGACAAGGGCCGCGGCGGCCTGGCATGACTGGCAGGGAGCCCGATTGGTCCGTTTCGGCGATAACATGCGTTTTGTGGCAGTGACAGATGGTGATAAAGTGGAAGCAGAATTAAAATTCGGATTTTCGGTAAATACGCATGGAATCGGCGATCTGGTTCAATCTGTAAATAAGGTTTCAGAAAATAAAATTGATTCACTCTGTAAAGAATACGAAGAAGAGTATGTTATGGCGCATGAATTGGCTAAAGGCAAAGAGCGTCATGATGCTTTGAGAGATGCAGCAAGGATTGAGCTGGGTCTTCGGGATTTTCTGGAAAAAGGAAATTATAAAGGATTTACGGATACTTTCGAAGACCTGCATGGACTAAACCAATTGCCGGGGATCTCAGCGCAAAGACTCATGAACAGCGGATATGGATTTGCGGCGGAAGGAGACTGGAAGACGGCCGCGCTTGTCCGCGCCATGAAAGTGATGGGCAGCGGGCTGCCGGGAGGAAATTCATTTATGGAAGATTATACCTATCATTTTAATCCGGCCAATGAAATGGTGCTGGGCGCACATATGCTGGAGATCTGCGAGAGCATTGCTGCCGGAAAACCATCTTGTGAGATCCATCCACTCGGCATTGGTGGAAAAGCAGATCCGGTGCGGCTGGTATTCAATTCCGCTGCCGGACCCGCCATCAATGCATCCCTGATTGATCTCGGGAATCGTTTTCGTCTATTGGTGAACGAGGTAGAAGCGCAGGCGCCGCAACATGAATTGCCAAAGCTGCCCGTTGCCCGTGTTTTGTGGAAGCCCTATCCCGATATGAAAACCGGATGCACATCCTGGATCCTGGCTGGTGGCGCACATCATACCTGCTATAGCCAAAATCTCAGTTTCGAACATCTGGAAGATTTCGCTTCTATGGCGGGAATCGAGTTCATCCACATTGGAAAGAAAACAGATATTTATCAATTCAAAAATGAACTGCGCTGGAACGAAGCGTTTTATCAGTTCAGCAAATAGTCGCCCGGCACAATCATATGAAACAAAAACTCCTATCATCCATTCTACTGTTGACATGCTCAACGCTGCTGGCTCAAAATGAAAAAATTCCACACCTTGATAAATCGGGGACCGTGGCCCAACTGATCGTACACGATAAACCATTCCTTGCACTTGGAGGTGAACTGCACAATTCAAGCACTTCCAGTGCTTCATACATGCGGCCTATTTGGGAAGCCATGAAAAAAAAGAATCTGAATACCGTCATCGCACCTGTGTATTGGGAGTTCTTGGAACCCGAGCAGGGGAGATTTGATTTTTCCCTTGTGGACAGCATGCTCGCAGGTGCGCGCAAACAAAAACTTCATTTGGTCATTCTCTGGTTTGCATCCTGGAAAAATGGATATTCTACCTACCCTCCCGCCTGGATCAAGAGAGATCCGCAAAAATATCCAAGGGCAAAAGATAAGGATGGGAAAACACTTCAACATCTCTCTGCATTGGGTGACGCGACCGCGGAAGCGGATGCCCGGGCATTCAGAACGCTGATGCAACATATCAGGGAAACCGATGCCAAAGAACAGACCGTGATCATGGCACAAATTGAGAATGAAGTAGGATTATTCGGAACGCCCAGGGATTATTCAGATGCCGCCAATAAAGCATTTCAGGAGAATGTGCCCAAGGATCTGATGGAATATCTGATCTCTCATCAAAGCAGCATTCAGCCTGAAATAGACAGTGCATGGAAGGCCAACGGCTATAAAAAATCCGGGACCTGGGAAGAAGTTTTTGGTAAGGGAACCTTCGATCGCCAGCATTGGGAATCACTGTCATGGTTACCTGAAGAGCTATTTACGGTGTACCATTATGCAAAATATATAGGCAAAGTGGCAGCGGCCGGGAAAGCGGCCTATCCCATACCCATGTATGTCAATGCCTGGTTAAAGCAACCTGGTTTCGCATGGCCCGGCAGGTATCCGGCGGGCGGACCCATTCCGCATACCCTCGATGTGTGGCGGGCTGTAGCACCTTCCATTGATATGATTGAGCCGGATATCTATGTGAAGGACGCAATATATACCGTAGAGCAATATGCGCGTCCCGGAAACCCGGTATTCATCCCGGAAATCAGGCCGGGCCTCCGTTCGGCCAACGAGGCTTTTTTGTTATTCGGAGATTACAATATCCTGGGGTTCGCTCCTTTCGGAATCGACGAGACGAGTCCCGCAGATGATCCCATCACCAAATCCTATGCTGCGCTTTCCCAGGTGAAAGATTTGATCCTTGCTGCCCGGGGAAAGGGCACCATGCGGGGAATTTATCTGGACACGACGCAGCCCAAGCAGGAATTTGAGCTTGGCGGCTATCATATCAGCGCAAAATTGGGCAAGGGAGGATTCGCTCAACTGGCAGGTTTTTCAGTTGGCCAGAAAAAAGCGGAGATCACCGGCGGATTGGTCTTTTATGTGGGTCCAGATGAATTTTATGTAGTGGGCAAAGACTTTAGCCTGGAATTTTTGCCTGCTAAACCTTCCGGGAAATCTTTGGATGTGGAATATCTGGACGAAGGATTATTTGACAATGGAAAATGGAAAATGCAGAGGAGGCTGAACGGCGATGAAGGTACAGGCGGTGGCGATTATGGATTTGGATTTGCTAAGCCAGGAACAGCCAGCCTTCGCTTTCCAGCCTCTTCAGACGGCGATTATAAGATTATGCATTTTTCAATTTATTCTTATTAAATGAAAAGAATTGGGCTGTTTTTCCCTGATTTGATTATTTTGCCCAATAGGATTCCTTCATCTAACGATTCACGCCATGAACAATCAACTTGTATTTAACGACTATCTCGTATTCCTCATCTATTTTGTCATCGTTGGAAGTTATGGCTACTGGATCTATTCGAAAAGAAAAAGCCGCGAGCATGATTCCAAGGCATTTTTTTTGGCTGAAGGGTCATTGACCTGGTGGGCCATCGGAGCCTCCCTCATCGCTTCGAATATCTCCGCTGAGCAATTCATTGGGATGAGTGGAAATGGATTTTTCGTTGGCATTGCGGTTTCTGCCTATGAATGGATCGCCGCACTGGCGCTCGTGATCATCGCCGTCTGGTTCATTCCGATCTATCTTAAGAACCATATTTATACCATGCCGCAGTTTCTTAAGACGAGGTACAATGAAACCGTGGCATTGATCATGGCCATTTTCTGGCTTTTCCTCTATGTCTTCGTCAACCTTACCTCCATTCTTTATTTGGGCGCTATTGCCATTAATGGACTGGTGGGCGGACAATACCTGCATATCATCATGATTTCCCTGGGCATATTTGCCCTGATCATCACCCTCGGTGGCATGAAAGTCATTGGCTACACTGATGTCATACAGGTCAGTGTATTGATCATCGGCGGGCTGGCCACCATTTATATGGCGCTTATTGTTGTTAGTGAGAAATTTGGTTTGGGTAGAAGTGTGCTGGCCGGATTCAATACACTGATGAAGGAGGCCCCGGATCATTTTCACATGATCATGGCCAAACCGGACGCAAGTTCTTCCCAACCATATATTGATAAATATCTGATCCTTCCGGGCATTCTGATGTACGCAGCCGGTCAGTGGATCGTCAATTTGAATTATTGGGGTTGCAACCAATATATCACCCAACGCGCATTGGGTGCAAACCTGAATACGGCACGCACAGGAATTCTTTTCGCAGCCTGCCTGAAACTCATGATGCCTGTCATCGTAATGCTTCCGGGTATTGCTGCCTTTGTGTTAAATGAGCATGGTTACCTTCCGCATCTCCAGGGAGGAATGGACGGAGCATATTCTGCGGTACTGGGATTTCTGCCCAGCGGCCTGAAAGGACTTTCCATCGCGGCACTCACAGCTGCCATTGTCGCCTCATTGGCAGGAAAAGCAAATAGCATTTCCACCATTTTTACGTTGGATATCTATAAGAAATATATGAACAGGGAAGCCGACGAAAGAAAGCTCGTCTATACGGGACGGATAGTTGTCGTGTTGGCAATGATCCTGTCCCTGATCTTTACCTGGAAGGACTTGCTGGGCATTGGGAGTACCGGAGGTTTCACTTATATCCAAAAATATACCGGCTATATCAGTCCCGGTGTTTTTGCCATGTTTATTCTCGGTATGTTTTGGAAAAGAACAACCGGGCCGGCAGCCATTGCGGGCATCATCACCGGCTTTGGCTTATGCGTATTTTTCAACCAGTTTGCGCCGATGGTATTTGGAAATAATACCCTGCTTTACACGGCCTATCCCAATGGAAAGGGTGGATATGAGATCCCTTTCCTGATCTGCATGGGCTGGTCATTCTTTTTTACCATGGCGATCATGATCCTGATCTCCCTGCGCGGACCAAAGATCAATCCCAATGCATTTGAACTGGATAAATCCATGTTCAAATTAAGGTCGACCCATATCGCCCTGATCACCCTCATCCTGTTGATCCTTTCTGCACTTTATATCAAGTTCTGGTAATCCGAAAAATACACAGGGAGATTAGTAGACTAATCTCCCTGATTTCATAGCGGAACCCATTTCCGAAGTTCTATCTGCTTATCGCAAAATTATTGAGCTCGTAAATAAACGCTGAGCTTTCATTTTTCAATTCCTTGATCTCTGTTTTCGGTGCCAATTCATGTGCATCTTTTTCCACGATCAACTCTTTGGCCAGATGGAATGCAGCTTTTTGTTTGATATTGGTTGATGAGGCGCCTGCCTTCAAACTATAATCACCCCCTTCGGCAATCCATGAAGCGGTCCTGGTGTCGAATGAAGCAAGGTCCGCAGCATTGATGGTAAGGTTGATGGTTTGCGATTTGCCCGGTTGCAGGAGCTCAGTTTTTGCAAATCCTTTCAACTCTTCAGATGGTTTATCCAGATTTTTAGACGGGGCCGTCAGGTACCACTGCACAATTTCTTTCCCGGCCGTTTTTCCGGTATTTGTTACCGTTAGTTTGGCAGTTAGCTTTCCATTGAAGCTGGTGGAAGAAAGTGTAATCGGGCTATAACTGAATTGGGTATAGGAGAGACCATATCCAAATTCATATCCTGTTTTTATATGAAATGTAATGTAGTAACGATAGCCCACATAAATCCCTTCTTCATAAACCACTTCGGATGGCTTTCCACCAAAACCAGGTTGCGCTTTTTGTGTGGTGTCAGCAGTCAGCAGCTTGCCCGGGAAACTTTTTGACGAAGGAACGTCCGAATAGTCCATGGGAAAGCTGGTCGCCAGTTTACCTGAGGGGTTCACCCTACCGGTCAGGATATCTGCAATTGCATTTCCGCCTTCAAGGCCAGGCTGCCAGGCCAGGAGGATACCGTCAGCCATATCGCGCCAGCTCGCCACTTCAATAACACCTCCGATATTGAGCACCACGATCAGAGGTTTATGTGCTGCGTGAAATGCAGATGCGATTTGTTTCAGCAAAGCTTTTTCAGCATCTGAAAGGTAAAAATCATTATCGAGTTTACGATCCTGACCCTCGCCGGCATTTCTACCCAGGCAAAGAATTGCCAGGTCTGAACCGCTGACCAGCTTGCCCATCAAATCCTCTGCAATCTGCATTTCGGGTATGGGTGGTGGTAAGGCAAACATATTTCGCTGTTTGGGGCGTTTTGATTTTGCGCCTTCAATATAGTGCGTGTATTCCTGCATCAGAGATTCATCTACCTTAAATCCGGCATTGATCAAACCTTTGGCAAGGGAAATAGAATATGCTTTGTTCACATCCCCACTGCCTGTTCCACCAGCAATGGGATCAAATGATGTATTTCCAAAAACCGCGATCCGTTTTCCTGGTTTTATTGGAAGAACCTGGTCCTGGTTCTGCAGCAATACCATGCTCTCTGCCGCTGCGGAGCGGGCAATCTTTGCATGAGCCGCCAGGTCTGGTTTATCTGAATATTTGTATTTCTTAAATTCAGGTGAAAGCAAAATGGTGTTGAGAATCCGCTCCACATTTTGGTCAAGAATTTTAGGATCCAGCTTTCCCGAGTTGACTGCATCCATAATCGCCTTCGTCTGCGCTGCCGTACCCGGCATCAGGAGATCATTTCCTGCCTGCATTTGTGCAACAGGATCTTTCCCTCCAAACCAGTCCGACATCACCATGCCCTTGTATCCCCACTCTTTTCTCAAGATATCCGTTAGCAGTTCGGGACTTTCCGAAGTATATGGACCATTGATTTTATTATAAGAACTCATGACTGTCCAGGGATTGGATTTCTCAATGGTAATCCGGAATCCTTTCAAATATATTTCCCTCAATGTTCTTTCACTCACGATCGTGTTCACTGAATTTCTGTTGGTCTCCTGGTTATTTGCCACAAAATGCTTTATGGAAGTTCCCACACCCTGAGATTGAATTCCTTTCACAATAGCTGCAGAAATATTTCCCGAAACCACGGGATCTTCGGAATAGTATTCAAAATTTCTTCCGCCGAGCGGATTACGATGTATGTTCATGCCCGGTCCTAAAATAATGTCAACTCCGTATTCGCGTACTTCATTGCCAAATGCCTCTCCCACTTTTTTAACAAGGGTCGTATCCCAGGAAGACGCAAGCAGTGTGGCTACCGGCCATGCCGTGGCGAAATAGCTTCTAGAACTGTCTCCATTTCTATATGGGTCGATGCGGACACCTGCGGGTCCGTCAGCAACAGTAATAGAAGGAATCCCAAACCTTGCAATAGCAAATGTTCTTCCTGAAGAGCCGGCTACTTTTTCTGGTTGCTTCACTGCATCAGGATTTGCCATGGGCAGCCTGGGCGCCCCTGCGTTCCCCGAACTATCTCTCCTTGCATTCGCAGTATCTCTCCGAACTCCTCCGGGCATCCTAAATCCCATGCCCACTACGAGTTTTGCTTTCTCTTCGAGTGTCATTGCAGGGATAATTTCCTTGACAGATGACTTACCAAGCTGGGGAAAATTATTTCCCGAAGGGCCTTGTCCGAATGAAATGAAAGAAATCAAAATGAAAATGGGAAGAAATGGTATTCGCTTCATGTGACTGTTTTAAATATAAATTCTTTTTGGAAAAAATGAAGCCTGCCCACATCAAAGTGAACAGGCTCTTTTATAACAACTATTGCATGCCCTGTGTAGCATCGGTTGCGCCTGAGTTATTCATGTTCTTGCGCTTGAAGAGGGAAACATCCATCTTTCCAAAGCGCCAGGTGAAGTTAACCCTGACCAGTTGCGGATCGCGCAAACGGTCATATTCCTGGGTAAAGAAAGGACTTGAAGAATATTGTCTTGACCATCTTGACCTGAATATATCGCTGATGGATACACTAACTGTTGCAGCATCATTTTTAAAGAAGCTGCGGTTAATCGCGGCATCCACTGCCCAGAAGGGCTTGATATAACCCTGGGAGGAACTCTGTGCGCCGCCGCCACCGGGAGGGCCACCGCCGAATCCACCACCACCACTGTTCACCGGCAAATTGGTCTTCGACTGGTACATACCTGAGATCTGCAATTTGATCTTACCTGGCAATTTGAAATTCGTTGTCAGTTTACCGAAGAAGCTCCATAAAGCGGGAAGAGATGAACCGGTAATATTATCCGTATTAATCTGGGAATTATATAAGTTACCATTGACAGTATAGTCAAACCATTTAGTAATCGTCATCACATTGGTCAATTCCGCGCCCATGCTCCGACTTGAATTGGCATTTACCCAGGTATTGACATAAATCTGAGCTCCGGTATATGGATTTGTTGATGTATCAATATAGCGGGTGATCAGGTTTTCTGTATACTTGTAATAAAGCGAAGCCATGATCGTATTGTTATGAGGCAGGGTCTTTGTATAAGAGAGCTCCATTGAATTCGTGAATTCAGGTACCAGGTCCGGGTTACCCCTTGTAATATTCAATGGATCTGTATAATCGGTGTAAGGGATCAGCTGAAAGAAATTCGGTCTGTTGATCCTCCGGGTATAGCTCACTTGCAATTGATGATCCTTCCCCAATTTTTGTGTCAGGAATACAGAAGGGAACAGACTGATCGGGTATTCATTACCAAAGCTCTGTTTCACATTCGTCAACTCACCCGTATACCTTGAGCTTTCACCGCGAAGACCTACCTGGTATCCGAAATTTTTGATATTGCTCGTGAAAGATACATAGCCGGCATATACATAATTGGTATTTGTATAATTGGTCGATGCCGAAGGGACCAGGATAAAATTTCCGTCGCCGGTGGAATCAACATAATTGTAATTGTTGCTGGTCAGGTCCTGTGACTGGTAACGCACACCTGTCTCCAGTTTTGTTTTGCCGGTAAATGGCTTTACATAATCTAATTGTGCGGTCAGGAATTTATTGGTCCCGTTGCCGTCTACTCTTTGCTGATAGACATAATCAACCGGGGATCCCGGACCATTTGAATAGTTATCAGTGATATTGAGCTGGTCGCTGTTGTTATGTCCGTTAAAATAGTTCAGGTCGGCACTGATGCTTTCTCCCTCCTTGGGGAAAAGGTGTTTGACGCTGAACTGTAGTCCCTGCGCATTAAATTCACGAGTCGTATTGCCATTGCGCTGGCTATAGAATGATTTCGTCCCACTGGGGTAAATACTGTCTGTATAAAAGTCAATCGTCGAGAGCGGATTGAATTCTCCATGCACTTTAATACCTGTAAGAGATATGGTCGTCCTGTTTGTCAGGAAATAATCCAATCCAATACTTCCAAAAAGAAAGCCCCCATGGTTCTTGTCGAGATTATTCTGACTTACCGAACTGGGCGTATCAGCAATATTGTATCGGTAAGATGTTCCGGTAGTCTGGGAACGGTTCTGATTACCAAATGCTGCCACTGTAAAATTGAATTTGTTCTGGCGAAGGTTAAAATTCAATCCCCCATTCAATCCTCCCCTGCTGTCCACACCAGCACGCACCATCCCATTGTATCCAGTCTTTCTATTCTTTTTCAGGATTACATTTAAGATCCCTGCACCACCACCCGATGCATCATATTTAGCTGAAGGGTTTGTGATGACTTCAACGCTTTCAATCGCATCGGCGGGTATCTGGTCAAGCGTAAGTGTGGTTGGCCTTCCGTCAATATATATCTGAGGAGCGGCATTGCGAAGTGTAACATTTCCATCGATGTCCACATTCAGGGAAGGAATATTCTTCATCAGGTCGAGCGCAGTACCACCGGCATTGACCATATCTTTTTCGACATTATACACTTTCTTGTCAATTTCCTGGCGTACGGTCGGTTTGCTACCGGTTACGGTCACCACATCCAATTGTTTCATGTCCACCGCAAGCTTGATATTTCCAAGGTCTTTGTCAAATCCATTCAGCATGCTGCTCATGTTTGACATTGCCTGTGAAGGGTCGCTTGAACTGGAACTGACAGGTGCACCTCCCTGCGGCATTTTCATTTGAAAACTAACCGCCTGTTCGTAAGGCTTATATCCCACAGCAGAAATTTTTAATTTCAATTGGCCAAACATAGGAAGGTCTTCCAGGTTAAATTCACCATTTGCCTTGGTCGTTTGACCTTTCAGCAAAACATCTTTTCTTTTTTTTGAAACAGAATCAAATTTGTTCTGGAGTAATATTACTGAAGCTTCAGAAATTGCTTTTCCTGCGCTATCCACGATCTTTCCGTATACATGGCCCATGTTGGGAGCGTTTTGCCCTCTCCCGGGACCGCCCACTGCCGGGAACTGTGCCATCGCAGCGTTTGCAATCCATACCATCACCATCAAAGCCAGTATCTTTTTCATATTGCTGTTTTTAGATCTCATGTAATGTTAAATCAGGCACAAAAATAAACCGGGATTTTTGCATGCTTTTGGCAAATGAGACCAGCGGAGTAAATCCTGCGACAAAAGGGGATATAAAAGGATAGTTATTTCCCGGAATGACCGACTATGGAAAGAAGGGCCTCCTTATAGTTGTCACTGACAGGCACTTCTGCAGTACCCAAAAAGACTGAGCCTTTTCGAATGGATGTAATCTTATCCAGGGAAATAATATAAGATTTATGAATACGTAGGAATTTTCTTTGTGGCAATTTCTCTTCAATCGTTTTCATGCTCATCCGGATAACAAGGGGTTTACTATCGGTCAGGTGAATCCGGACATAATCTTTCAATCCTTCCACCATGATGATATCATCATAAACAACTTTCACAAGGCTATATTCTGCATTGACAAAAAAATAACCTGGATCTGTATGCGTACCGGACCCTTCCTCAGATGCAGCCTGGCTTTTTAAATTGAAAAATTCCCATGCCTTATTGCAGGCCTTTAGAAATCTCTCGAAAGAAACAGGTTTAACCAGGTAATCGATAACATCCAGGTTGAAACCTTCCAGCGCATATTGATCATAGGCCGTGATCAGGATGACCATGGGCTTGACGGAGAGTGACTGAATAAATTGCAAACCGGTCAGGCCCGGCATCTGGATATCCAAAAAAATAAGGTCAATGGTTTCTTTGCGCAACACTTCCAGTGCTTCCAATGGATTACTGCATTTTGCCTTCAGGTCAAGAAATGGAACCCTTCGGATATTGTCTTCAAGAAGATCCAGTGCCAGGGGTTCATCGTCTACGGCTATGCAACGCAACATTACTGAAGTTTTAATTGTAAACTAACGGAATGCCAGCCGGCAGACTTTTCAATCTTTAAATCAAAGTCCTTACCGTATAGTAGATTGAGCCTCCTCTTGACATTCACCAATCCAATGCCCGAAGTTCCGTCTTTTAATTCGTCGGATTCCTCCCTGTACTTATTTTTTACATTGAATTTAAGCAGATCTGCAGTGGCATCCAGGGTGACATCAATTTCGGGATCCTGAATAAGTCCCGTACCGTGCTTAAATGCATTTTCGATAAAAGGAATCAACAGCATGGGTTCGATCAATTGATATCCACCGTTTGCATTCATGGTCACATTGATCTTCATACCTTTTCCAAATCGAAGTCTTTGCAGATCGATATAGCTGGTCAGATATTCCATTTCTTTTGCCAAAGTGGCTTTTTGTTCATCAGACTCATACAGCATGTATCTCATAAGACCTGAAAGTTTGATCAGGGATGGTTCCAGCTGGTCTGATTTGAGCCTTGTCATGGCCACCATATTATTCAACACATTGAACAAAAAATGCGGACTGATCTGGGAACGCAGAAAAGACAATTCCGTTTTGAGGTTCTCGTTCTCTCTTTCTTTCAGCAATTGGTCCGTCTTGATCTTATCCGACACCAGCCTGTACACAGAACTGAGTGCCCATACCAACAAAAAAGGGAAAAAGAAAAAAATTGGAAACCTTCTGAAAGAAATGGAATTAGCGTGCTTATTGATCTCGAAAACAATATTCATAATTGCAATGGTCAGCACAAGCATGACCAAAAGAGTAAAAAAATATGCCCAGCTTTTTCTCCTATTGAGGTATTTTGGAATGAGAAAATTGGCATTCAGATAAAAAACGCCGATCCACAAAATATTGGAAACAATATTGGGGAGATTGAACACAGGATTCCAGTTGACCCGCTGGTTTGAATCTGACTCCCTGTGAAAAAAAATAGGCAGGGAAAACCACAATAGCCATGCCATCACATGAAAGCTGATCACAGCCCATTTCGCATTATACCATTGTTTGCTCATTTATGCTACCCTGATTTACAACAAAAATGGTGGAGATTATCGATGATTTATGGAGAAATGCGACAAGTCATCCGATTTTGGAGACGAACCATTCGAGCTCATCAATCGGAAGCCAGTTTCCGCAGGTCAAATGGTTCGGACTACTTACTGTTCACAGCATCTTGTCGACTAAGAAATCACAAGTATTCCACTTCTCCTTTTTGCGAATGGCATAGATGCCTCCGGCTGAGATTAGACTAAGCGGATTTGGAAGATTGCCTTCTGTTCGGCCCCTTTAACTGAAGATGATCAACCGCCGTAGTGAAACCTACATTGAAGAATAAAGCATTTCTGGTTTTTCCCTTTGACTCCTTCTATTCTGTAAACAAGTCTATGCTCTCCGGAAATTCTCCTGGACCAATAGCCTTTCAAATCATATTTCAGTGGTTCAGGTTTACCCAATCCCTGAAACGGATTTCTTTTAATGTCCTTGAGGAGCTCTTTAATTTTTAGAGTAATTTCCCGATCATGCTCCAACCAATATTCAAAATCTTCCCAGGCATTAAAAGTAAACTCAAAGTTCATTTAATCGATTTTGTGATCAGATATCCTTTAAGTTAATCCTGCGTGTCTTCTTCTTTCCAATTTGGTTTATGGATTCCTGAAGCCTTGCCCTGTTTTTGGCGGAAGATAGGAGGTGACCGGTTTCATTCAGGGAGTTATATTCTTTGATGGAAATAATGACCACAGCGTCGTCATCATTTGTACGTGGCACTATGATTACATCATCTGATACGCTCACGTCATCTAAGTATTTTTTTATGTTGTTTCTGAGTTGAGTAATGGAAATGGCTTGCATATTTTCTATTTTGTACACCCAAATGTACATTTTTTGGTACAGAACTTGAAATTGATTAAATGCTATTTTTACTGCCGGGTTAGATTAAACGGTTAAGTCATTGATTCTAAAAGGCTTATCAGCCATTAGAAAATGACCCCATTATTTGGGCATTTCGAAAATCCTGGGGTCTATTTCTGTATTGAATTCCACTTTCTTTACATTGGAAGTCAGGTTGAAACCGCCGCCATAGTTGATATCAATGGTATAAGGCATGGTATAACCAAAATCTGTTTTCTGAAAATTGGAAAAGGTCCTTGTAATTTCCATCAGCTGACCCATCATCGTGCCGGTTTGTATCGACTTACTCACCAAATAAGTCGCGGGATCAATATAGTATACCGTGACAATATTGTCTCGATTGGTCTCTTTGATCTTAAACTGTCCCTCCTCTTTTCCCACCAGTTCAACTTTATTTCCTTTAGAGGAATAATTATATAAAGGTCCGCCTATATCCATCTGGTCACGGCCTGCCTTAAACTGGTCTGAAGGCAAAGCTTGGGCATCCATTGATCCCGACATGGGATTCACACTCCATCCCCCTTTATCTGTATACACCTGGATTATTTTCTGGCCATTGAATTCTGATTCCAGCCGATATCCTTTCCCATTTAGAATATTCAGGGTGGAGGGGGCATCTGTCCCCTGTACCTGCACTGTAGTCTCCACACTCATAGATTTTATTTGGGAAAGGACTGACTTCCCCCCAATAGCATCAACATATTTGCTTATCACCTCTTCAACTGTTTGCCCATTGACTACCATGCCCAACATCAATGCGGAGATCAGAAATAGAAATGGTTTGATCTTTTTCATATTCACTTTTATATATTGCAAAATAGAATTCTTTTTCAAGGGTACACAAATCCAGAAACAGGACGATTCCCCCTCTAAAGATGAGACAAAAATGTTAAAAACCATGAAGACCCACTCCTGTAGCAAGCCCTAACGGAAATTCTAAATTTATTTTCCCTTAGTTAATATTTCGGCCTCTTTGCATTGGGCGGTTCACCACCTGCCTGATTTGCCGTTCATCTTTTTCGCCCGAATCTTTCTATTTACACAATGACCCAATCCGGCGATGAATGCCTGTTTTTTGCCGATCAAATTTCTGAGATGTTAATCTTCCTTAACATCAGATTCCGGTAATCACTATTCACTTGCATTCGAATATATCCTGATCTACATTTAATACAGGAATCACAATAACAGATATCCAAAAAAATAAGATCATGAAAAAGACCGCCTTAATCACTGCCTTGATCCTCCTGACTGCTGTCACAGGATCTTTTGCTAACGACGGAGGAGTTACCCGCGCCGTGAATGCAAACTTTGTTAAAGAATTCAAATCTGCAAGAGATGTCCGTTGGCAAAGCCAAAAGGATTATGCCATCGCTTCGTTTAATATGGCCGGGCAAATCCTGTCAGCATATTATACCTATGATGGACATTTAGTCGCAGTGCTCCACCACATACCGGTAGACCATTTGCCCATTTTTCTGATAAATGAAATCAAGAAAAACTATAGTGAATATTGGGTCACAGAATTATTTGAAGCCGTAGCAGATGGAGACTCACATTACTATATTACCCTCGAGAACGGAGATGAAACCATGAAATTGAAATCGGTCGGCTCAACCTATTGGACAGTGGAAAAGACCAGAAAGAAGAATGGATAGTCACAGGTATGATACCTCAGAGCAAGCTCTGAACTCAAGTTCCACAGCAAGCTGCGGGGGTATTATACCTTCCGCCTTCGGCGGGATTGTTCGACTAAGTTTTTTGCTGCACTTCGTTTGCAAAAAACAAGTCTCACGAATAAATGTCCAGGCCGGCTCCGATTAAAAGATCCCGTTCATGCGGGATCTTTTTTTATGATTTATGCTATAGAATATTTGCTGAAATGGTAAGCCCGTAAGTCAGCGGATTTCCCAGATGGACTGCGCCGAAATCGTAAGCATAAGAGATATATTTCTGATCGCCCAGGTTTCTTCCCCAGAAATACAGGCCATAGTGACTGGTGCTTAGCCCAAGTTTTGCATTAAACAAATTATAAGGAGCCTGCCTGATGGTATTGGCAAGGTCAAAATATTCCTGTCCAAGGGAAAACCATTCCCCCCTGATCACCAGGGAAATTCCTGATTTTTTAGATAGCGTATAAGCATACTGAATGGCCAGCATGGAAGTCATTTCCGGAGTAAAAATTTGCCGCTTCCCGGCCAGGTTTACTTCAGATCCGTTTTGTGAAACCTTTAAATCATCGTATACCGCATGTGTATAACCGAAATTATAAGATGCCGAAAAGCCCTGAAAAGGAGTAGCAGCCAATTCCAGTTCAATGCCCTTGCTTGTCAATTGTCCTGCATTCTGAATCACTGTAATGGCCTGGGGCAAAACCAAAGTGGGCACTTGCACATCTGAGACATTGGTATAAAATGCAGCCACGTTGACCCTTAAACGATTATTCAGAAGAAGATTTTTTGATCCAAGCTCGATATTCCCGCTATACTCTGGTTTGAAGGGGTATAATGGTGGCTGGGAAGGATCTGAAGAAATGGGAGTAAGTCCGCCTGCACGATATCCACGGCTATAGGTTATGTATACGTAATTGTTCCTCGCAATTTTGTATTCAAGTCCAAGTTTCGGTGAAATGGCATTGAAATTTGTGGACGCGGAAGTGTCGGCCTGAATATCGAAAAGCGGATTGGGATCGGGATCTTTGAGGTACTGGCTCAGCACATCTTGTTTGTCGTTTTCATAATCGTAACGCAAACCACCTGTGATCGTCCATCTGTCTTTAATAGTATAACTGGCCTGCGCATAGAGGGCAAGGCCTTCCCTTTCGGCTTTGGTTGTATTGAGTATAGAATACAATGAATCAGGTGAACCCACGATGGCAGCGTCTTTCCCAAAATGCGTTGCTTGTTTGGAAGGACTATTCTGATAGAAAAGGTAGGCCCCCGCCGTCCATTTCCATGGGGAAATTGAATTTGCCGATGAGCTAAGCCTGAATTCCTGGGTCCATGCTTTTCCCTTATTCCAGGGTTTGCCATAATTATTAATAATGGTCAGCGCATCATAGGGAGAAAAATCTGCATCAATCGGATCCTCATAATACCGGTAATTCGATTGATAAGCCGTTTGTGAACTGAAATTAAAATTAGCTCCTGAATAAATGGCTGAGAAGGAAACATTCAGTGTGTTGTCAATCATTTTTGTGACTGCATTCTGATCCACTTCAAATGGATGGGCAAATGCCTGGTCTGTTCCGATGACCAGGGGGAAGACGCCATCGTTCCTGTTGTTCTGATGCTTGACATTCAGCATAAGACTCCATGGCCTGGAGATTACCCATTTCAAATAATAGTTACCACCCAAGCTGTATTGCCTGTCAAATTTTGAATTATTGTACGTATTGGTGTAGAAACCATCCTTATGGTCATACATGCCTGCTATTCCAAAAAACAATTTGTCTTTCACGATGGCCCCGCGGTAGCCCAGGCTTGCTCTGATGACACCCTCATTTCCAACGCTGAATTCCGCATATCCATCACTGTGGTTTACGGGAGGCTTGGTAATGATATTGATGACCCCGCCCATGGCATTGCGGCCATAAAGGGTTCCCTGCGGTCCCCGGAGAATATCCATTCTTTCTACATCAAACATCTGGGCGATATAAGTGTCCAGCGTAAATTGGTTCACCCCGTCTATGTAGGTAGCCACTGCAGGATCATATGAGGAAGAGACGATTCCCCTGATCGAAGTTACATTGCGTTCATCTCCCGGATTGGCAGAATAGAGGTTGGGAACAATGGCAGTCAGGTCTTTGCTGTTCCAAATCCTGTATTCGGCCACCTGCTTCGAAGAAATAGAAGAAATACTGAAAGGGACTTTCTGCAAGGACTCCTCCCGCTTGTCTGCAGTGACAATGACTGCACCCAAATGGGTTGCCGAAGGAGCCATGATAATCTTAGAGGGCTGGGAGGAACTGCTGATCGTATTCAATTCCTGATCCAGCGCCGCATAGCCAATAGCAGTTATATGAACCTGGTACTTACCGGCAGGCAAGGATTTTATTTGAAAAATCCCCGCTTCATCTGTAGTTGTTCCAGCCTGGAGGTTAAGTATGGCTACTGTAGCACCCGGAATGGGTTCATCTTTTGGATTGGTAAGCCTTCCACTGATCATTTCCAGCGATTGGCTACGGGCAATTAAAAACGTAATCAGAAAGACAAGCAACAAATAATTTCTCTTCAGCATGGCTTCAAAAATAATGAGGTTGAACTGGGATTTGTGGGATTTAATGGATTTTTAGGATAGGATTGCAATTTCAGTCGATTTTACCTTCCAGCAAAAAAGCCATTTTACTTCAAGAATGGCGTATGAGAATTTAGGCCCTCATCCCATATTCTTCAAATCCCCAACTACGACAGGCATGCCCAGGCGATGATTTATGCGATTTAATGGATTTTTATTATGGGGAGCACATGAAATTGCGTGATTTTCCATTCCCTATTCGCTATTCTTATGACAGACTGGCGGCTTCCTTCCATGGCTTTTCTATACATCTTATATAGGCTTCATATAAGCTTCACATAAGCTTCTTAAATGCTTCTAAATTTCTCGGGTTATCTCTCTTATACCATGACAAGTCTACAGCCCGCTGGCTAAATTGTTCCACCAGAGCCAGTGAATTTTCACTGGCGCAAATCTTCCATGATGCACCCCGACTCCTCCTCTTTGACTCCTCTTTGGGTCCTCTTTGGGTCCTCTCACTCTGGCGCGAGTCTTCTCCGCAGGGCAGCTCGAATTCCAGCCAATAAGCTTCTACTGCCCTGCGGAGTGACTCGTGCCTGAATTCAAGTCAATTCAGACCATCACTTAGAATAGGATCCAACAATTCAATGTCAAGCAGGCCTTTTTGACCCTCGTAATTCTTTGCGCTGCTATAAGAGTAGGCCTCCGGAAAGTCAGCAAAGCCGGCATCTACAGGATTGGTATGAATATAATCCAATTTTTGATGAATTATCTTAGGAGTCGTCAGTTCAATCGGCTGATTACTTTGTTGCCAGAATTGGTAGTTTTTATTCTGGCTGTTGCGCTCACCTGCCTTTCGAAACATCTCAAGCATCCATTCGCGCCTGCTTTCCCTTTTGTTTTCCATAATAGCATTGATCAATTTGGAAGATGTGAATTTCTTCATATCCCTGATGATGTTAGCCATCGGCTGGTCATGGGATCCTATAATCATGTGGACATGACTTGTCATAATGCACCAGGCATATATTTCAAGACCTTTATATTTCATGCAATATTTCCAACTTTGCAGTAGAATCTCCCTGTATTCATCCCGAATGAATACATCAATCCAATTCACAACTGCAAAACCTATGAAATAGAGTTCATCAGGATCGTGGAATTTGTATTTCCTGGTCATTGACCCTACAATGATAATCTCCGGTAAGAATTAATCAAAGTGAAAATCACCCTGCTTTTCAGCACGAGTCACCCCCGCAGGGCGTTAGAATGTTTTTGATCAAGACTCGAACGGCCCTGCGGGGAAGACTCGCGCCAGTAAAAGAGGTAGCAATGAGGACCCAAAGAGGAGGCAAAGAGGTGCTTCCGAGGAGAATTTGAGTTTAGCCACAATCTTTTTAGAAGCCGTCACAGGTTTGGTAAAACATAGTCACTTTTTTGAATCATCTGGGAGGGCTCAGGAATCGACCCGGCATTTGATTCCAATTGTCTAATTCTTTGGTCATCAAATGGTAGAATACCAAGTTTCTTTCTTTTTTTCCGGATTCTAAAAATCATTTTTCTGAATCCGTAAGTGCATATAGATTAAGAAGGACTTTTTTTGCCCAATGAAAAAGAATATGCTGCTGCTTATGTTTGCGCTTTCCTGCATAAGCAGCATTCATGCACAAGTACCACAATCGCAGCAATATAGAACATCGGCCCAGCAACTGATCATGACAAACGAAGACTCGCTGAATGCGGGGCTCAGCACAAAAAAAACAGTCATTTCGGGTTATGGAAGTGCTTTTTTTCAAAGAGATTTCAATAGTCAGCAATCATCCGTCACACTGGAGAGGGCCGTATTATTTTTAGGGCACCAGTTCAGCAATACCATTTCATTTTTCTCAGAACTTGAAATTGAAAATGCAAAGATCGCAGCAGGCGAAAGCGGAACCGGCGAAGTGGCTATGGAGCAGGCTTTCCTGAAATTCAATCTGAATTCCCACCAATACATTATTGCAGGACTTTTCGTACCCAGAATTGGCCTCCTGAATGAAAATCACCTGCCTGTCAACTTCAATGGTGTGGAAAGACCACAGGTGGAGCAGCTGATCATACCAGCTACATGGCGGGAATTGGGCGTAGGCTTTTACGGAACGGCAAACAGGATTGCGCTAAATTATAGTATCGCATTGATCAATGGACTTAACAGTGCAAATTTTGAACATGGCAGTGGCATCAGGGATGGACGCGCAGAAGGCAGCAGCGCATTGACCAACAATATCGCCATTACAGGTGCGCTGCAATATTTTGTAAAAGATTTCAAATTCCAGATTTCAGAATATTTTGGAGGAACAGTCGGATTGAGTCCCCATGGTGCCGACAGCCTGGGATTGAATAGCGGCGCATTTGGAACCCCATTGAACCTAATCGAAGGCGATGTCCAGTATTATCATAATGGAATTTCGGCAAAGGCACTTGGGGCGATGATCAGCTACCCGGACGCAGAAAAAATAAATGCAGCATATGCAAACAACACGGCCTCGCAAATGGTGGGCGCCTATGCAGAGATCGCGTACAACTGGCTTTACCCCAAACATGCAAAAGCACAGTTTGTCACTTTCGCCAGGCTGGAGTACCTGGATCTAAACCAAAAGATTCCGGCCAATGGCATTTACGATGGAACCGAAAAGCAAACCAATCTGATTGCCGGATTTAGTTATTTGCCTATCCCAAATGTCACGATCAAAGCAGATGTCCGCATTTTACATACAGGGCCTCAGAATCCTGAGCTTGTCATCAATCCTCCGCCCAATGCCCTGCCTTACCAGCAAAACAACCAATTCCTGAATGTTGGCATCGGGTATTCATTTTAGAAATTATGGAAAGAAGACAGTTCATCAAATCATCATGCAACTTATGCCTGATTGCTGCTTCCGGGCTCCTGCTGTCTGAATTGGCTGCCTGCGGCCCGGCATATCAGGTGATCAAGACGGATGTCGTCAATGATTCCATACAAATTCCATTGGCCAGTTTCGATCATCCGGGTTTGAAATTGGTGCGACCCAGGGGCTGGGTTTATGATATTGCCGTATTTAAAAATGCAAACGGGTTTGAAGCGCTGCTGATGAGATGTTCACACCAAAATAATCAACTCATCCTGACAGGAAATGGATTTGTTTGCGACCTGCATGGAAGCAATTTCGACCTCGAGGGCCTGGTAACTAAAGGACCCGCAGAAATCGCTTTGAAAAGGTATCCTGCAAGCGTGGTGCAGGACAATCTAATCATTCAATTATAGACTTCCTGAATATGTAAAAAAATATAGTTGGAATTTCTTTTCTTCTCTTTGCTGTAATTTCAGATTCCTGTAATAAATCAGCCCCTAATTCCGGATCTACCGATTTCTCCACAGAAGCAAAAAAGCAAAAGAAGCTTTTATGCAATTGTCCAAGACTGAGCGTTCCTGTATTTTCAGTTTTCTCAATTCACTTTGATGGCACCCGTGAGGATATTTTGAAAGCATCTCTGAACACCGGGATCATCCCTTTGCCTTAACTTAGCTCGAAGAACAATTTAATTTTATTTTTTATGCAGCCTTTACGTGTAGGCGTGGTCGGCTATGGGATTGCAGCCCAGGTGATGCACCTGCCCTTTCTAACGACCATGGAGGAATACAAGCTCGTTTCCATTCTTGAGCGACACAATGACCTGTCGAAAGAAAAATATCCTTTTGCGAAAATTGTGCGGAGCATCGATGAAATGGTGACCGATCCTTCCCTGGACCTCGTCGTGATCACAACGCCCAATGACACTCATTTTCCATATTCTGAAAAGGCATTGCGTGCGGGCAAGCATGTTGTACTGGAAAAGCCTTTTACCATCACTTCGGAAGAGGGGATGGCCTTGGTAGAGCTGGCAAATGCATCCAAAGGCAAATTGAGCGTTTTTCAAAACAGAAGGTATGTAAGTGATTTCCTCACGGTGAAAAAAATCATCCGGGAAAATATGCTTGGTGAAATTGTCGAATATGAAGCCCATTATGATCGCTATCGTCCCGAGCAGAGGCCCAATGCCTGGCGTGAAAAAAATATTCCCGGCAGCGGGATCCTCTATGATCTTGGGGCACACCTGATTGATCAGGCCCTATGTCTTTTCGGCCTTCCCAACAGCATCACGGCAGATATCCGGATGCAGCGGCCCCATGCAAAGGTGGACGACTATTTTGACCTGCGCCTTGACTATGGATTTACCAAAGTAATCCTGAAATCAGGTATGCTTGTTCGTGAGCCAGGGCCAAGATTCATGATTCATGGCAGGCTGGGTTCTTTCCTGAAGTCAGGAGAGGATGTGCAGGAACCAGCGCTCAAAGCGGGGGTCCTGCCAGTGGCGCCAGATTGGGGCAGTGATCCTGAAGACCAATGGGGACTGCTGCATACTGAGATCAACGGAAAAATTATAAAAGAAAAATATCCTTCCATGCACGGAAGTTTTGGTTTGTACTATAAGAATCTGTACAAAACACTTGCACTGGGTGAGCCCTTGAGGGAAAAGCCGGAGCATGGATATAACACCATCCGGATTGTAGAGCTGGCCATGGAAAGCAACAGAAAAAGAGCCACCGTTGACCGTTACGGATTAATGAATGTGGATTATCCTTAGGTCACCCATCAGATTCCTTTTTCAAAAAACGAGCAGGCTGCACCCACGCAAGTCAGCGTGATCCACCCGGCCTGCTATTTCAAATGAACCATCCATTGCTAATTTTCCGACATCCTCAGCTGCAATAAATGCGCAGGAATAGATATTCGCCAGGTCAATGATATTTATAATTCCTTCTCCTTTCTCACGAACATCCAGGGGGTCATCCTCCTTTCGAATAAGGACCCGCATCCAGGGTGCAGGGTTGAAAATTCCATCCCCGATTGAATAAGCCTGCGACATTAATTCAGTCATACCGTATTCGGAATGCACGCGAGAAAGCCCAAACTGTTTTTTTAACATGGAATGGAGTTCGTCCCGGGTCATCTCTTTGCGCCTTCCTTTCATTCCGCCGGTTTCCATCACCACAGTGTGCTTTAAATGCATCGGGAATTGGCTGGCAAGGTCCAATAACGCAAAACTAACGCCAATGAGCAGGGTTTTTTGACCATCACTTTCGAGTTTTGCAAGATGATTAGAAAGGGATTCGAATTCATTCAAATAAAATCCGCTGAGCGGATGTTGACTCAGGCGAATCAATTCATCAACCATCAAAACCAGTGAAGACCCCTTCCTCTCCAAATAGGAAGGCAGGAGTCCTATGATGCACCATTCTTTGACAGGCCCATAGAATAATTCAAACCCGTTTAGAAAGCTCCTTTTATATATGGAGAGATCTTTGATAAGGTGCCGGCTTGGAATAGCCTGGGTAGTCCCGCTGCTTTCAAATACTATTTCAGGCGCAAAGGAAGTCGTCATGACCTGAAAATTTTTGAAGAAATCGATGGGGAGAAAGGGGATCTGCCGGAGGGTAGATACTTGCCTTGCACGGACTCCAAGGGCATCCACATATGCTTTATATAATGCGTTGTGCTGGTATTGGAAATGAAAAATCTCAATAGCGAGATCTGCAAAATCTTCTCTGGTGACTGTAAAAAGTCTGTCGGGAAAGTCTGTCCGCATCAGCCTGGATTAATCATTTGGCAATTAGCATGTTGCCTGTCAATTGCCAATCCTAAGGGATTGCAAAATCTTCTGCAATAGTAAACCTTTTCACGAAAAAGAGCGTAGGTTTGTAAGGACCAAATTGTTAGTATGAAGATCCGCTATCTTGTCATTTCAGGCTTGCTCATTTTTCTTCTTTCCCAGTGTTCTAAATCCGGCAGTGGCGGAAAGCCAACAATTAGTATGGGATCAGTAAATTCGGTTATCCCGGTCGGGGGCGCCATGCAGGCCAAGATAAATTTTACCCAATCCAACGGCTTACTTTCACAAGGAATCTTTATTGCCATCCGGACCAGACTAAACCAGATTACGCTGCCTCCAGACAATCAAGGGGCTGATACCCTGGTCAGTCAGATCCCAGAATTTCCGGACAAGAATCAGGGTGAATTCCAATATACGCTGGACTACAATTATCTCCATCAAAGCGATCAGGAAAATGACACAATCAATTTTAAATTTGCAGTCATAGACCGGGCAGGGAATAAGAGCGACACCATTTCTACAGGGACGATTGTTGTACTGAAACCCTAAATCTCCCAGGTTACACAAGTGCTCAGAAAAATATTTGATTTTTTTATTTTCAGCAGCCTCTACATTTCGTTATGCGCCGTGGTTATGGTTTGGCAAACCTGCTATCTGGTCCTGCATTCGATGCCGCCATTCCATTTTTTTGCATTTGTTTTCTTTGCCACCATGTCCAGCTATAATTTCCATTGGTGGCTTACTCCTGAATCGGCGGGATTTTCTGACCGGAACCAATGGGCTGCAGAACACAAAGGTTGGCATCTCGGACTTTATTTTCTCGGACTTGCAGGTACCGCCATTTCTTTCTGGTATATCAGGGAACATTGGATGGCCCTGGCTTTTGGCGCATTGGTCACTTTTCTCTATTCTGCACCCAAATTGCCTCAGCGCATTTTCAGGTCATTAAAAAAGATTGCCATAGGGAAACCACTGTTTCTGAGTTTTGTCTGGACCTATGTGACTTCTGTCCTTCCGATATTTATTGATAATAAATTATTGCATGGAGAAAGCCTGCTCTTCGCCATTGGCCGCTTTGGACTTATTTATGCCATATGTATTTTATTCGACTACCGCGACAGGGAGGACGATAAAAGGGATGGCATCCGGAGCATGATCACTTATTTTGGTGAAAAAGGAATTGACCTCTTATTTGCGATTTCAATTTCTATATTCATCATTTCGACGCTCACTCTATATTATTATAATTATCCTACGGAAAGGTTGCTGGCTATATTGCTTCCTGGATTACTGGTCGCAGGTTTGTATAAATATGCAAAACGGAATTTTTCCGATTATCTCTACTATTTTGTACTTGACGGACTCATGATGCTTTCAGGTTTATTGATCATGATCCTTAGGATTTGACTATTTTTGAACGAGTAAATCAAACGACATGGCTAAAGCTTCGAGATCAAGCACTAAAAAAAAATCCATTCTGACGAACCATTCACTTTCTTTCCTTAAATCTTACATTAATAATGCATCTCCCGTCGGATTTGAAACAAGTGGGCAGAAGCTTTGGCTAAACTACCTGAAACCTTATGTGCATGAACAATTTTCTGATCCTTATGGCACTGCGGTCGGTATCATCAATCCAAAATCGTCTTTTAAAGTTGTTATAGAAGCTCATGCTGATGAAATAAGCTGGTTTGTCAATTATGTAAATCCCGAAGGGCTGCTTTATCTTAAGAGAAATGGTGGAGTGGATCCGCAGATCGCTCCGGGCCAGCGGGTTTTTGTGCATGGCTCCAAAGGGATGGTGAAAGCTGTATTTGGGTGGCCGGCGATTCATACCCGCCTCGGAAATCCGGATGCCAAGGAACCTCAGCCGAAACTGGATAATCTATTCCTGGATTGCGGCGCACGCAACCGAAAAGAAGTGGAAGCTCTCGGAATCCATATTGGTTCTGTTGTTACTTATCAGGATGGATTCGATGAGCTTTCAAACGATTATTTTGTGGGTCGTGCATTTGATAACCGGATTGGAGGCTTCATGATCGCCGAAGTCGCCAGACTCCTGAAAGAAAATAAGAAATCAATTCCTTATGGTCTTTATATTGTCAATGCCGTGCAGGAAGAAGTAGGACTCCGTGGTGCTGAGATGATTGCAAGGAGAATTAAACCCGATATCGCTATCATTACGGATGTTACCCATGATACAGCTACACCCATGGTAAATAAGATCATTGAAGGCGACATTACCTGTGGAAAGGGCCCATCGCTTGCCTATGGCCCTGCAGTACACAATAAACTGCTTGCCATCGTAAAGGAAACGGCTGTGAAAAACAAGATCCAGGTCCAGTTCAGGACGGTTTCGAGGAGTACCGGTACTGATACGGACTCCTTCGCATATGCCAATGACGGTTGCCCATCCGTGTTAATTTCAATTCCCTTGCGTTATATGCATACGCCGGTAGAAATGCTGCATAAGTCGGATATTGAGCAAACCATCTTGCTCATGTATGAGACCCTGCTGGCTCTTTCACCCAAAACAAATCTGCGCTATTTCTAATATGAGTGACTGGCACAAAGCGAAACTTTGAGAATAGAAAGCCATTGGGTGCGACAAAGACGATCACCATGAAAAAACTGCTCAACCACCCTCTCCTTTTTCTTTTTCTCCTGCCTGCATTCTTCCTGCTTCACAACTATAATGAACTTTTTGGTTTCATCCCGGGCAAGCTCATTCTTAGGTCCTCCCTGGTCATATTTGCATCTATTTTCATTTTCTATCTCCTGATTAAATACCTGGTGCATTCGATAGAAAAATCATCCCTGATTCTTTTCATCCTCTCTTGTTTCATTCTTTTCTTCAGACCCCTGCACGGCCTGGCAATAAACATATCCGGAGGAAGCATCCTGAGCAGTTATAAAATATTTCTTCCTGTTTGTGCGGCCATTCTGATTATGGCATCCAGGAAAATTATTTGGACAAAAGCTATTCCCGCAAAAACGATTGTCTTTCTCAACACCACCATGCTTTGCATTTTCTTCATAGAAATTGGCGATTCCCTGGTAAAATATTTTGCACTATCAAAAAACAGGAACCTGATTTATCCGTCGAGACCTATTTGCGATCCTTACTTGCCAGGCAAGGTTCCGGACAGCAGTAAGCCCGATATCTATTTTCTTGTCTTTGACGAGTACACCAATAATGAGGCGCTTAAAAAAATCTGGAATTTTAATAATGACACTATCATGAACTGGCTCGCGCAAAAAGGATTTTACGTTCCTGCACGCGCAAGTGCGAATTATGATTTTACACCATATTCCATCAGCTCTACTTTTAACATGAACTGGCTGGATGAAAAAAAAGGACAGGATGCCTGGTCAGGGAGGAATGTCCTTCAGGCCAATCAATCCATGAGCGACAATGAACTTTTCTGTATTCTTAAGAAAGAAAAATATAATATTCAATTTCTGGCCCCATTCAGAAATTCAATCCAGGATGATGGGCTTGGTGCCTATTTCGATTATCTTCCCGAAGGACAAATCTTTCGTCAGACATTATTTGGCTCCCTGATGAAAGATATATCATGGAATTTCAGGTCAAAAGGGCAGGAATTGAGCGCAATGAAAAAGAACGCTGAAGAGTCTGCTGCATTAAACCAAAAGCTTATCGGCCTGATCAAACGCACTGCGGATAGTTCATCTACAAGCATCCCCAAATTTGTATATGGACATTTCATGATCACCCATGAACCTCATCTTTTTGATTCAGAAGGCAGGATCGAATTAAAGAATCTTGACTCGCCCGCATTTAACACTTATACTAAACAGCTAACATATGCGAATATGGTGATTCGTGGCCTGGTTGACTTCCTGCTTAGCCACAACAAAAAGAATACGATTATCATTATCGAAGGTGACCATGGTTTCAGGAGATTGCCGAAAGCACTCGATGCATTTCGTTTCCCTAATTTAATGGCCATTTCCTTTCCCGGCATGCCTGATGCGGATTTGCCTTCCGCGATCAGCTCGGTAAACCTTTTCCGTCTGATTCTGAATCATTCTTTCCAGCAGCATTTGCCCCTGCTTCCAGACTCCACCATCCTGGTCGCTCAATAATCAATCCCAAGGGATCAATTTCCGGGTTCATCCTTAAGTAAGAAATTTATTTTTTTCTGATCAGATTTACCAGGCTAATGACACTATACCAAAAGCAAAAGACCAGCAGGTAATTGGTGAGAAGCCTCAAATAAAACAAATTATTCCTCGCGCGGAGATTATCAGAATAAACGCCATAATAGTATCCGGTATAAAGAAATTTTTTTATCCTGGAAAAGATATTTGGCGGAAATTGATTTCTGAAATAGCCGGCAAAATAAAAATGAAAGAAACTATTGTTGTGAAAATAATGGTCTGTCAATGTCGCAACCAGCGCGTAAGGCCATTTGCTGATGCTATCACCTGAGTAATGGAATGCTGTCCATTCAGGATCTTTTGTTCCATACCTGGATAATCTTTGGATATCTATTGCATTCAGCCATTTGTTATGATATCTTACGAGGATATTTCTTGCAGTCAGGTCCACATATGCCCATTGCCCCTGCTCTCTAATAAAGGTCTCGCAAAAAACATGAATGCCGGTTTGCTCACTGCCATCTTTGAGTCCACAGGCAACAAGCCGCACTGGCAATCCCGCACTGGTTGCCAGCCAGGAAAATATCGCGGCATAATTTCCGCACCAAATTTTCGATTTTCCGGATTGTACTTGTCGGAGTTGTTTATCTGGATGCATTTTTGAAAGAGCATCATCAGGTTTTCCATCCATCTTTCCGGTTCTATCCAAAATAAATTTCCCGATTTTTAATATTTTTTCTGCGTCGGTATCTGAACTGCGAATAAATAGCGAGTCCGAAAGAATTCTCCTTGTGTCTTCAAAGACCCCGAGGGTATCAGGACCCCAATAATCGATTGCCCAATCCCGGATGCCCAATAGTCCAGCAGATCCCATAACATTATTTGTAGTGATTTCATAATCTGCCATAAGGCCTTCGCGGGCGGAATCTTTATCAAAGTCAATGTCAAACCCAATGGTATCGGGCAGGCCATCGAACACAATTTGATAATTATGCAGGCCTCCAGTTTTGGAATGAATCAGTACTCGATTTCCCGTACCATTTTTGATCTGTCCCCTATCATCAATCAGTGAAAAGGCAACACTTTTTTCAGATGGAAATTTTCCTTCAAATACTATTTCAATCTCATCTTTAAGCATTCGCGTGTCCCGGATATGAATTTTGTCTTTATCAAAATAGAGTTGATTATAATTCAGTGTATCCGAGTAGGCATCCGGAATGCCAGTGAGCTTTCTCAAATAGAAATTGATGAGAATTAAGAGGAGCAGCCAAAGGAAGGGCCGGTTAAGAATAATCCTTTTGATCAGGGAAGGCGCTTTTACCAATTTATCCGTTGAATGGTGATAATCCATTTATAAATATAAATTTGCAATGAGATTTATTTAAATTGAAAGATAATCAAACCAAATGATTCGAAATAACTGGTCGATTGAAGAAATCCGCGAGATCTACAACAAGCCTTTGCTGGATCTGATCTATGAAGCCGCGACGGTTCACAGGAAATACAATGAAACATCTGAAGTGCAGGTATGTACTTTGCTTTCCATCAAGACAGGAGGCTGCCCGGAGGATTGTGCATACTGTCCGCAGGCGGCGCGTTATCATACGGATGTTTCTGTACAATCTCTGATGAAAACGGATGATGTGCTACTACACGCAAAGAAAGCCAGGGATGCAGGGTCCACCCGGTTTTGTATGGGCGCGGCCTGGCGCGAAGTGCGTGACAACAAAGATTTTGATCGGGTATTGGAGATGGTAAGGGAAGTAAATGCGCTTGGGATGGAAGTATGCTGCACCCTTGGTATGCTCACAGATGAGCAGGCAAAAAAATTAGCTGAGGCTGGTTTGTACGCTTATAACCATAATCTGGATACTTCTTCATCTTACTATAGTGAAATCATTACCACAAGGACTTATGATGACAGATTGAAAACCCTGGATCATGTGCGAAATGCAGGGGTTACAGTCTGCTGCGGCGGTATCATTGGCCTTGGCGAAAAGCACGAGGACCGGATCCAAATGCTCCAGACACTGGCATCTTTGCCTTCACACCCTGACAGCGTTCCGATCAATGCCCTGGTACGTATCAAAGGAACTCCCCTTGAAAACAATCCTAAAGTGGACATCTGGGATATGGTAAGGATGATCGCGACTGCGCGCATCATTATGCCCGCAACCATGGTTCGACTGAGCGCTGGCAGGACCGAAATGAGCCTTGCCGAGCAGGCTCTTTGCTTTATGGCGGGCGCCAATTCAATTTTTGCAGGTGATAAATTATTGACTACACCCAATCCGAGCTTTGAAGAAGATAACCTCATGTTTGAATTACTGGGACTTAAACCAAGAGAAGCTTTTAAGGCTGAAAAAAACCAGGAGCCCGCGCCGGTCCTGGCCTAAAAAGCGGAAGGGTTCAAAATAAAAATTCCTCCATAGACATGGAGGAATTTTTTTAACCCTTAAAACAACCAACATGAAAATTTTTGTTGCGTTGCTATAATAACATCGTCGTTGTACAAATGTTTCTTAAAGAAATGTGAAAGGTTGGTTGGTTAGTTGATTGGTTGATTAGTTGAAACGTGGGAAGAATTGTGGGATATGTGAAAAATCATTAGGGCTGAGGCCCGGTTCCGTTCTAGCAGCGGATTTCAATTAGTTGTTACAAACGGCTAACAATTACTTGAATATGTCAGCAAGTATTTTAAGCTAAACTCAATAGAATTAATAACTTTCTCAATCAACCAATCAACCAATCAACCAATCAACCAATCAACCAATCAACCAATCAACCAATCAACCAATCAACCAATCAACCAATCAACTATTCAACCCTTCAAACCAGCGCCAGCTCCAGCACCTGCTGCATGGTTTTGACATAATGGAATTTGAGGCCCTTGATGAAATTTGAATCGATTTCCCCAATGTCCTTTTCATTTTGCCAGCAGAGAATGATTTCCTTAAGTCCGGCTCTTTTGGCAGCCAGCACTTTTTCCTTGATGCCGCCAACCGGCAGCACCTGGCCCCGCAAGGTAATTTCACCGGTCATCGCAAGATAGGGCTTGACTCTTTTGCCGGTGATGGCCGAGGCAATGGAACTCATCATAGTAACTCCGGCACTTGGCCCATCTTTCGGAACAGCTCCCTCAGGCACATGAACATGCAATGTCTTTTTCTGATAGATTTCAGGGTCTATATCATATTTTCGTCGCATTCGATTGCAGGTAAGTAAGTGCGGTCGTTGCACTTTCTTTCATCACATTGCCCAGGTTTCCCGTAAGCTTCAATTCCCCCTTGCCATCGCTCAGGCTGGTTTCGACGAACAAAATTTCTCCACCTACATAGGTCCAGGCCAGCCCTACGGCAACTCCTGGCATATTGGCTACTTTATACATATCATTGCTATACCTTGGTTTTCCAAGCACCTTCTGGATGTCTCCAGCCGAAATGGTAGGCCTGAGTTTTCCTTTCATCGCAAATTCCTTTGCTTCATAACGCATGATAGCTGCAAGATGCCTGTCCAATTCCCTTACTCCGCTTTCTCTGGTGTAATCCTTGATGACTTTTTCTAATATAGCGTCGCTGATCTTAAAATTCACATCCTTCAGTCCATGTGCATCCTTTTGTTTTGGAATGAGATGCCTTTTGGCAATCTCCGTTTTTTCCTCCACTGCATAGCCGCTCAGGTCAATGATCTCTAACCTGTCTCTCAAAGCAGGCTGGATATTGTTGACATCATTTGCTGTTGCAATAAAAAGGACCTTGCTGAGGTCATACTCCAGTTCGAGATAATTATCGTAAAAAGTATAGTTCTGCTCGGGATCCAGGACCTCCAGCAACGCAGAAGAAGGATCCCCTCTGAAATCGGAACCCACTTTGTCGATTTCGTCCAGGATCATGACGGGATTTGATGACTTGATCTTTCGAAGTGATTGCAAGATTCTTCCGGGCATGGCCCCGATATAGGTTTTGCGGTGCCCGCGGATCTCACTTTCATCATGAAGGCCACCCAGACTGATCCGAACATATTTCCGTCCAATGGAATTGGCGATACTTTTTCCAAGTGAGGTCTTACCAATTCCGGGAGGTCCGACAAAACAAAGGATCGGACTCTTCATGTCCCCTTTCAATTTCAACACAGCAAGATATTCCACGATACGGTCTTTCACTTTTGCCATTCCATAATGGTCGTTATCAAGGACCTTTTTTGCTTTCCTCAGGTCATATGAATCTTCCGTGTAGTCTTGCCAGGGAAGGTCAAGCATTAGATCAAGATGATTATAAACAACCGAATAATCAGGAGTGCTGGCATGCATGCGTTCTAGTTTCTCGATCCCTTTCTTGAATAACTCCTTTGCAGCCTGTGGCCATTTTTTTGTATCTGCCTTCTTCTGCATTTCTTTAATCTCGCGCTCATTTGTATCGCCGCCCAGTTCATCCTTAATACTCTTCATTTGCTGCTGAAGAAAATATTCTCTTTGCTGCTTATCTAATTCTGTCTTCGTCTTATTCGTCAGTTTATTCTTGAGTTCTGCAAACTGAAGTTCTCTTTGCAATAATTGCATGAGAAGATCTGCACGCGATTTAATATGATGCAATTGGAGCAATTGCTGTTTTTCGTGCAATTCCGTATTGAGGTTACTGGAAATAAAATGGATAAGGAAAGAATGGTTCTCGATATTCTTCAGAATGATCGATGCTTCTGATGGTATGTTGGGAGAAAGCTGGATAATCTGCGAAGCCAGGTCTTTTATGTTTGAAACATAGGCTTCAAAGTCCTGGTCCTTAGGTGGTTCCTCTTCCTGCAACAACACGACCTGGGCTTTGAAATAAGGATCTTCAGCAGTCACAGCGCCTACTTTAAACCTGCGCTTTCCTTGCAAAATCACCGTTGTGCCGCCATCCGGCATTTTGATGAGTTTGATGATCTTTGCGACCGTTCCGACATCCACGAGATCAAGGATGCCAGGATCTTCTACGCTACTGTCTTTTTGCGCAAGCACCCCTATCAATTTGTCAGCCTTGTAGGCATCATTAACGGCCTTGATGCTCTTGTCCCGACCTACTGTGATTGGGAGCACCACGCCCGGAAAAAGTACTGTATTCCTCAGGGGCAGAACGGGTAATTCCTTGGGAACTTCAATATCAGTAAGGCTTTCAGTATCACTTTCATTTAGGGGGATTATGGGCATGAAATCCATCTCATCCTCAGCTCTTTGGAAAAAAGGCGTTTCTTTCATAGTTATCTTATCGGTGCCAAAATAACACCACTTATTGAATTATCCTATATTTTAAATTGAAAACTATCATGGTCAAGATTGATGCCGGATACCATTATGGCAGTTGAATGTGCCCCTTTTTCTGATTTGGATCGACTGATTGGTTATGTATGCTCCGGCTAAAATGAGAAAACCTCCCGAAGGAGGTTTTCAATTGCAGATGGTATGTCAAAAGATACGGAAGCCAACATAGGCCTGAATGCCCTGATTCGTCCATTTATCTTCATTATCGATGTCATTGATATTTGTCAAGCCGATATAATACCTCGCTCCCACTTTAAATCCACCCAGGTTTACCTGTGCGCCAAATAAGACCGAAAGATCTCCTTTCTTGAAAGCATCCTGCACATTATAAATAAAATTTTGCGTCTGACTCAGCAAAATGCCGAACTGGGGTCCTGCCTGAAGGCTTAAAACCGGGACCGGCTTGTAAGTAAGCAAAACAGGGATCGTGAGATAGTTCAGAATGATCTCCTGGTTCACAAGGCCTTCCGGGTAAACTGTACCTATGTCGCTTGCTGTGGTTGTCTTGCTTTGATTCCATAAAACTTCTGGTTGAATTCCCCATTTCTTTGCAAAATCAATTTCTGCAAAGCCGCCTAAACTTAATCCATACTGTGCCGCATCATCAAAGGACCTCCCGGCGATCTTGTTGATATTTGTTCCTGCTTTCGCTCCAACATGAAATCCCTGGGCCCCTGCATTTATCACTGCCACGCCAATCAAAAAAAATCCAATCACAATCGATTTGGTATTCATACGCATTGTTTTTGATTTAGAAATTCGATTCAAAATTATCTTACGCCGGAATTAGAGACTGGGGAAGGATGTTAAAAATAACTAACAAGTTGTTAAACCGATGATCGTTGACCGATGGTCGATGATCGAGTTTATTGCGAATCTCTGATTAAGACCGATCATCTATCATCGATCATCGACCATCGACCATCGATCATCCATCATCGATCATCCATCATCGATAGAGTGAAACGACCTGCGAATTCTTTTCTTTTATCTGATTCGCAATGATTTTGTTAAAACAGTTGAAAAAAAGCACTAGGTAAGTTCGATGACTGTGATTTCCGGCAGGATGCCCACCCTTCCAGGGTAGCCGATAAAACCATATCCGCGGTTCACATAAAGTTTTTGTTTTCCTTCTTCATATAATCCCGCCCATTGACGATACACATATTGGACAGGACTCCATTTGAACCCTGGAATTTCAACTCCAAATTGCATACCATGGGTGTGGCCAGCCAGAGTAAGATCAATATCATTATATTTTGGTCTGACTTCTGCGTCCCAATGACTCGGGTCATGGCTCATCAGGATTTTGAAAGGATATTTTTCTGCACCAGGATAGGCCTGGCTCATTTTCCCGTATTTGGGGAAGCGGGCTTTCGCGCTCCAGTTTTCAATACCGATCAATGCGATCTCATCATTGTTTCTCTTGAGCACTACATGTTCATTCATAAGTAGCCTCCATCCCATTTGAGCATGTATATCCTTAAGATGCTCAAGGTTCGCAGCTTTCAAAGCATCATTATCCCAATGGGCATAATCGCCATAATCGTGATTGCCCAATGTGGAAAAAACGCCCATCGGCGCCTTCAGCTTGGTAAAGACATCAATATATTCAACCATTTCTGCAGAGCGGTCGTTTACGAGGTCTCCGGTAAAGAGGATCAGGTCCGGTTTCTCTTTGAGTACCATGTCTACACCTCTTTGCACGGAAGCCTTATCCGTAAAACTACCCGAATGGATATCCGAAATTTGGATAATTTTCAAACCTTTAAATTCCTGTGGCAATTGTTCAAATGCCAGTTTCAATCTATGCAGTTTGTAATTGTATTTATTGGAAAAACCATAGATCAGTGAACCAAAAAGGGTCCCTCCTATTCCAAGTCCAAGCCAGCTTATAAATGTGGATCGGGAAATCCCATCGCCCCCGAGATTTTCTCCTTCTGTATTCCTGAAAAATAATTTGCTGCTGGCCCACTGAAGCAAGCGTCGGATATCATCCAAAAGAAAAAACACAGATGCAATTAATTTCGCAAAAAAAAGTCCTATGATGGCTGCAAAGACATAATTGCGGAGCCCCTTTGGCCACTTTCCGATATCAACATAAAAAAGAGACAGGATCACCAGAACGGCCATTAAAGAAAGGACCCAATAGCCAACATAGATAGATAATTTTGTGCGGCCACTGGCTCCATGACTTACCCACTTGACAGCCTGAAATACATAGGTATCTAGCAAAACCATGGCGACCATGACAATCAATAAAATACCTGAGTTGCGCATATTGATACTACTTATTTTTTTCTTTTTCAAAATTGAATAAATTCTTCTAATTGCTGGTCGATAGCCAGGATTGTCGATTTGTCGACCATCTCCTGCTGATCGTTAAACAATTTGTCAACAACTGAAATGGGCAATTTGTTAGGATGCACGATCACGCGCATATAATGCAGGATGCCCGTCAGGTGTTCCATCCCTCTCAAATTACCCGCCCTGCCAGTGGAAACCCCGGTAAGCAGGGCTTTCTTCCCAGCAAAGGACTTGCTGATATCGGAAATATCAAACATGCATTTAAGTGTGCCTGGTATGCTTCCATTATATTCAGGTGAAATGAAGATGAATTTAGTTGCAGGAATGAGCATTTCATTTTCAATCTTCGCAAAAACCGGATTTCTTTCAAGCACATTCAGACCAACCAGAGAGAGGATAGATGAATGATGTCCCTTATCCTGCAATGCCTGCTGGTATTGTTTGGCAACCCTGATTGTGTTGCTGTCCATCCTATTGGTCCCTGAAATGATCGTATACATAAGAAATGGAAAGGAAGGCTGTGTGATTGGTCACGCAATTTAGGACTATGCCTTATTTTTGCCAATACAGTTCTCCAATTAGGAACTGTATCCGGATAATCCCCAAAATGGGCAAAACTAAATTTTGCCGTTTTGTTCTTTGGATACATCTTTACGAGGATAGCATAGCTGTACGAGCGTCCGGGAGGGTGGCTCGGGAATCATCACAAAAAAATGGATAGTCTCCATTCCGGGGACGAGGGTTATGGCAAGGATAATTGGAATAGCAAATCAAAAAGGCGGAGTAGGCAAAACCACATCAGCTATCAACCTGGCTGCAAGCCTGGCTGTTTTGGAATTTAAGACACTATTAGTTGATGCGGATCCGCAGGCAAATAGTACCACCGGCGTAGGATTCGATCTCCACAATATCATGCAAAGCTTGTACGATTGCATGGTTAACAATACCCCTGCAAGGGATGTGATCCTGAAATCAGATATTCCCAATCTGGATGTCATTCCATCTCATATTGATCTTGTGGGTGCTGAGATTGAAATGATCAATTACCCAAATCGGGAAAGTGTGCTGAAGATGATCCTTGAGCCCGTCAGAGATCAATATGATTTCATCATTATAGATTGTTCTCCTTCTTTGGGTCTTATTACAGTCAATGCCCTCGTAGCTGCCGACTCGGTCATCGTTCCGGTCCAAACTGAGTTTTTTGCATTGGAAGGCCTTGGAAAATTGTTGAATACGGTTAAGATCGTCCAAACCAGGTTAAATCAGCAGCTGGCCATTGAAGGCATCCTGATGACGATGTATGATGGTCGCCTGCGTTTGTGCAACCAGGTGGTTAGTGAAGTACGGAAGCATTTTGACGAAATCGTTTTCAATACTATCATTCACCGGAATTCAAAAATCAGCGAAGCCCCCAGTGTAGGTAAGCCCGTTATACTATATGATGCTTATAGCAAAGGAGCAGTGAACTATCTCAATCTCGCCAAAGAGGTCTTACAGAAAAATAATCTGACCAAAATCAAACAGGAAGAAAGGATATTGGAATGATGAGGAGGCTTCGGGATTTCCGATCATGATGCAGCTCAGGTCTGACCTGGGCTTTGAATTTTAATTGAGCAATATGACTACGCCGAATAAAAAGGATAAGGAAGCATTGGGCAAGGGCATCCGCTCGCTATTGCAAAGCATTGACGCGGACCTGAAAACATCCGCAGGTGACTTAAAGAATACAGTTGTTGAGGCGGCCACAGGTGTTATTCGCATTCCGCTCGAACAGATTGAAACCAATCCAAGGCAGCCCAGGCGTGATTTTGATGAAAACAGTCTGCAGGAACTGGCTTCATCCATTAAGATGCACGACATCATTCAGCCTGTCACGCTTTCCAGAATGGCCAATGGTAAATTCAGATTGATTTCCGGCGAGCGCAGGGTTCGAGCATCCAGGATCGCCGGCATTTATGATATTCCGGCATACGTTCGTCAGGCAAATGATACTCAACTGCTCGAACTGGCATTGCTCGAAAACCTCCAGCGTGAAGACCTCAACGCAATGGAAATTTCGCTTAGCTATAAACGTATGATGGATGAGCTGAATTATACCCAGGAACAGGTCTCCGAGCGAATGGGAAAGGAACGCAGTACCGTAGCAAACTACATCCGCCTGCTCAAATTGCCGCCTGATATCCAGGTGGCGGTCAGAAGCAATGAATTGAGTATGGGGCATGCCAGGGCATTAATCAATGTCGACACTGTTGACAAGCAACTTTACCTGTTTAATGAGATTAAGAAGAAAGGACTGTCCGTCAGGCAAACAGAAGAGCTTGTGCGGAAATTATACAAGCGGGAAAGCCCTGTTAAAGATTCTGTAAAACCCACGCTGCCAGCTGCTTTCAAAAAAATTGAAGATAATTTAGCCTCTCATTTCAGTACCAAAGTGAAGTTGAATCACAACAAGAAGGGACATGGGAGCATTTTCATAGAGTACTACTCACTCCAGGAATTGAATAAGATACTGTCCCAATTGGGTGTTCCGGTCAATTAAGCATCCTGCATGAAGATGGTAAAGTATTTTATGTTGGTCATAGGTCTTGCCATGCTACAAATGGCCGCCTCGGCTCAACATGCGGATACTGCAGCCGCCAAAAAAGACAGTGCATCCATCTCAAAAAAAAAATCTGAAGCCAATCTCAAGAAAGACAGCGTCAATAAAAATTACAGAAGCCCACATAAAGCATCTCTCTATTCCGCCATTCTGCCCGGCGCGGGCCAGGTCTACAATGGAAAATACTGGAAGGTTCCGATCGTCTACCTTGCCCTGGGCATTCCCGCTTACACCTATTTCTACAATAAATCCTGGTATGAGAAATGCCAGTACGCTTTGGCCGTAGCAGTAAATAACAGCAAGGGGGATTCCCTTGCAGCCGTGGACCCAAAACTTCAACCCCTGGCAGCGCAGGGTCCTTCTTCCGCCAATTATATTATTAATTATAGGAATGAATTTCGTAAAAACCAGGATTATTCTGCGCTCTTCTTTCTGTTATTCTGGGGTCTTAATATTGTGGATGCCACGGTGGATGCGCACCTGCATGATTTTAATGTAAGTCCCGATCTTAGTTTCAAAGTGAAGCCAGCCATTTTGCCCGGCACCAATGCGGCAGGCCTGAGCCTTGTGTTTGATCTTCACAAAGGCAAATCCAAACTAATTGATATTTACCATTGAGGCTACCTGTTTTCTTTGTCCATTAATGGGTTTGTGGTAATTTTCGCCCAAATTAAAATGGATGCGGATAGCGTTGATCGGATATGGCAAGATGGGCAAGATTATAGAAGAAATGGCCTTGCAAAAAGGGCATGAGATTGTGCTGAAAATTGATATAGATAATCTGAAAGAGTTTACGGATTCAAATCTAAGGAAGTCCGATGCGGCTATTGAATTTACCGGCCCGCACAGCGCCTATGCTAATGTGATGACCTGTTTGAAAGCAGGGATTCCAGTTGTTTGCGGCTCTACTGGTTGGCAGGAAAAACTTGAGGAGGCCAAGCTTTTCTGCCAGGAGCACGGCGGATCATTTATCTGGTCAAGCAATTTCAGTATTGGCGTGAACATTTTTTTTGAAATCAATAAGCGACTGGCTGAATTGATGAATGCACATCCTGATTATGATGTCACAATGACGGAGGTGCATCATATGCAAAAGAAAGATGCGCCAAGTGGCACCGCCATTTCGATGGCTGAACAAATTATCGGAAGATTGAAAAGGAAAAAAATCTGGGTGAATCATATCAGCGACAATGAAGAAGAGCTTGAGATTATCAGCGAAAGAATCGACCCTGCACCAGGCATTCACAGGGTCAAGTACAGTTCAGCTATCGATGACATTGAAATCATTCATGATGCCCACAACAGAAAAGGATTTGCTGCCGGAGCAGTGCTGGCAGCCGAGTTTATACATAATAGGAAAGGAATTTTCACGATGAAAGAAGTACTGGGACTTTAGCTGCCAGATACGATCGCCGATTTATGTCTAAATTGCACAATCAAATAAGAATATGCTTTCAAAAAAGTCACAGTATGCTTTCCAAGCCCTGATGTACCTGGCTGACAAAGGCAAGGAGCAGCCTGTCCTGATCGCAGAAATTTCAAAGAAGAAGAGAATTCCTTTGAAATTTCTGGAGAATATTCTCCTGGAATTAAAAAAAGCTGGTATCCTGGAGAGTAAGAAAGGAAAAGGGGGCGGCTATTATTTCGCTAAGAACCCGAAAGACGTCACGCTGGCAACCGTCATACGCCTGCTCGACGGGCCCATTGCACTTTTGCCCTGTGTGAGTTTGTATTTCTATGAGAAATGCAAGAATTGTGATGAAAAGCATTGCGGATTACACGAAGTGATGATCACTGTTAGAGATGCAAACCTGAAAATCCTGGAGAAAAAAACAATTGCCGACCTGGCAAGAAAATAGGCGACCATTTATTCGTGAGGCTTGTTTTTTGCAAACCAGCCTGCGGCAGGCAGGCGAAGTGCAGCAAAAAACTTAGTCGAACAATCCCGCCCAGGGCGGAAGGTATCATACCTGTGATTTCAATATCGGATGGATGGCAGAGGCCAACAAGTCCGCCCATATGAAATATTCCTTTCCGGAGAAATGCAATCCATCCTCTGCAATCAGGGAAGGATCCTGTCCTGACTTCCTGCTTTCCGAAGTAATATCAATATAGTGCACGCCGCGGTCTAAGCTGATTCCTTTGTTTATCCTGTTCAACTGATCTATTTTTTCAGCTATGGCTCTTTTATCCATTGAGGAGGCAAAGGGAGTCCCAGAATAGTCAGGAATAGATAGCACGAATACCTGTGCAGGACCTCCACTGGCAAAATGAACTGCTTTTTCGAGTAAAACCCCGAATTCGTTTGCATATTCTTCCGGGCTGCGACCCTGGTATTGGTTATTTACGCCTATTAACAGACTTACAATATCGTATTTCTTTCCTTCATCGATTTTGCTGATGGCTTTTAAGAGATCTCCTGTCGTCCATCCCGTCACTGCAAATATATCCGGCTCGCTCATGGCAAGGCCTGCGGCAACCAGTTTGTACATCGTCTGATAAGGAAATGATTCTTTTCTGGAGACAGATTCTCCAATGGTATAGGAATCTCCTAAAGCCAGGAAAGTGTTGGAATGATTTTTTAAGCTTTCATTATTCATGGTAAGAATATCATCTTCTAATTTACAGGGATTCCCGCGATGGGGGCTGCTATGAAGCAAAAATAGCCAGAAGAGCAAAAGCATGAAAGCATTTGGCAATCCAAAAGCAGACATAGAACAATTGTTTTCAGATATACGGATAATGGAGGTGCCGGGACTGATAAAAGTGCACTAGTGGAATCGTCGAAGGCAAAAAAAATCCCGCCATTTCAAGCGGGACTTTCTTAATTGTATACTTGGGATTAATAATCCATTCCACCCATGCCAGGAGCACCACCCGGATGCACATGAGCTTCTTCTTTCTTAGGCTTGTCAGCAACTACACATTCAGTAGTCAGCAACATACCAGCGATTGAAGCTGCATTTTCAAGTGCAATACGTGTAACCTTCGTAGGATCGATGACACCAGCTTTGTAAAGGTTTTCGTAGACTTCTGTACGTGCATTGAAGCCGAAATCAGCCTTTCCTTCCTTCACTTTCTGAACAACGATAGAACCTTCAATTCCGCAGTTGTTTACGATCTGACGAATGGGTTCTTCCAAAGCCCTCTTCACGATGGCAAAGCCAGTCGTTTCATCTTCATTTGATCCTTTCAGCTTATCCAATGCCTCAATTGCACGGAGATAGGCCACTCCACCACCAGGAACAATTCCTTCTTCCACAGCAGCACGTGTTGCATGCAGCGCGTCATCCACGCGATCCTTCTTTTCCTTCATTTCCATTTCTGTCGCAGCGCCAACATATAATACGGCAACTCCGCCACTCAATTTAGCCAGGCGTTCCTGCAATTTTTCTTTATCATAATCCGAAGTAGTGACTTCGATTTGTGCTTTTATCTGGTTTACGCGGGCAACGATGTCTTCTTTCTTGCCCTTTCCGCCAACGATGATCGTATTGTCTTTGTCAATGGTAATAGAAGCTGCCTGTCCCAAATAAGTCAGGTCAGCATTTTCCAATTTGTAACCTTGTTCTTCGCTGATCACGATGCCTTTTGTTAGGGTAGCAATATCCTGCAGCATTTCTTTGCGGCGGTCACCAAAGCCAGGAGCTTTCACAGCAGCCACTTTCAGGGTTCCACGCAGTTTATTTACAACCAGGGTTGCCAAAGCTTCACCTTCCAGGTCTTCGGCAATGATCACCAGCGGACGTCCGCCCTGGGCAACTTTTTCCAGGATCTGGAGAATGTCCTTCATGGCAGAAATCTTCTTATCATAAATGAGAATATAAGGGTTCTGCAATTCAGCTTCCATCTTTTCGCTATTCGTTACGAAATAAGCTGAAAGATATCCGCGATCAAATTGCATACCTTCTACTACATCCACTGTAGTATCAGTACCCTTTGCTTCTTCTACTGTGATCACACCTTCCTTGCCCACTTTGCCAAAAGCCTCAGCAATCAGCTTTCCAATATTTTCGTCGTTGTTTGCAGAAATGGAGGCGACCTGTTGAATTTTCTTACTGTCATTCCCAATCGTCTGGGATTGTTTCTGCAGGTTTTCTACCACGGCCTTCACTGCTTTCTCTATGCCTCTTTTCAAATCCATCGGATTAGCGCCGGAAGCAACATTCTTCATGCCTTCGCCGATAATACTCTGAGCTAATACGGTAGCAGTTGTTGTACCGTCGCCGGCAATATCCGCGGTTTTAGATGCAACTTCCTTAACCATCTGGGCACCCATATTTTCAATCAGATCTTCCAGGTCAATTTCTTTCGCAACCGTTACTCCATCTTTGGTAATGGTAGGAGCTCCAAATTTTTTCTCAAGAACCACATTGCGTCCCTTTGGTCCAAGGGTTACCCTGACTGCATTGGCGAGGGTATCAACGCCTTTTTTCATTTTATTTCTTGCTTCGATATCGAAGAATAATTGCTTAGCCATAATGAATATGATTTAATTTAAATAGTTGATAAATGAATTTGCAGAAATCCGGATGTTTAGAATTTTGCAATAATATCAGATTCACGCATGCTCAGGAAATCCTGGCCATCATAGCTGATTTCAGTACCTGCATATTTGCCGTAGAGCACAACGTCTCCTACTTTAACGACTGGTTTTTTTCCATCCTCATCTATATCACTGACCGCTACCACTTCACCACGCTGAGGTTTTTCCTTAGCCGTATCCGGAATGATGATGCCACCGGAGGTCTTTTCTTCTGCAGGAGCAGGTTTTACAAATACTCTGTTTTTGGTACCCGCAATTGGCGAGATGCCTAACTTCTTAGCCATAATAGTATTGATTTTGTTGATGAATAGATTTTTGCACACCCCTTTTGGACGGGGCGTGCAAGTTACGCTAAATATTGTACCAAACGACTTTAAATCAGCAAAAAAGGAATAGTTGTCAGTTCCCTATGGAGTCTTGTCAGTTATTCGGGCTGATTCGCAGCCAGATTCTGAAATCATTGTGTCAAATTTTCATTTTCAAGGGTCCAATCTGTCCATGGCTTCCACTCAAAATCAGGAACTTGGCAGTCGGGGCCCGAATCTCTCCCTTGCAGTTTCGTCATCGGAAATTTACGATGGATCGTGCTGGCCTGGGCTATGCCGAGATCAAAATCCCTTATCTTCGCACCCTCAAATAAGCTCTTACAAATGATCAGCAGAAGAAATATCCGGGTGAAAGTGATGCAGACTTTGTATTCGATTGACGCCCAGAAAGAAGTCCCCAAACCCGGAGAGGCTGTGAGATTATTGCAAAGGCATTTTGATCAGACCCGGCAGTTGTTCGTTTACATCGTTTATTTTCTCACGGAATTGGCCCTCTATGCTGAAACTGATTCCAGGCTTCGATTGGCTAAACACCTTCCTTCATATCAGGACAAGAACGTAAACATCAAATTGGCAGGGAATGAATTGATTGGGAAGATCCTTGAACACGATTCCTTCCAGAAAGCCCTCAAGACAGACAAGCCCCAACTACTCCAGGACAAAGAGCTCACAAAACAACTATATGTGGAAATGACGGAGATGGAAGATTATAAAAAATACATTTCCGAGGACAGCCGCGACAAGAAATCCGAAAAGGAAATGCTGCAACTTGTCTTTAATGATATCATGCTCGCCAATGAATCTTTCGAAGCCCACATTGAGGAGCATTTTTCCAACTGGGATGATGATGCTGAGATGATGAACCAGTTCCTGATCGCTTATCTAAACAAGCCACAGGCATTTAATTTTCAGGCCATGCTGAGTCCTGAAAAATGGGATTTTGCAAAAGGACTACTTCAAACTGTGCTGGAGAAACAGGAAGTCACCATGGAACTGATCAAACCAAAATTAAAAAACTGGGATCCGGATAGAATTGCCACCCTTGATATGATCCTCATGCAAATGGGGGTTTGTGAATTCCTGTATTTTGAAACCATTCCGCCCAAAGTGACTATTAATGAATATATAGATCTTGCCAAAGATTACAGCACCCCGCAAAGTGGTCATTTTGTAAATGGAATCCTTGACAATATCCATAAAGACCTCGTGAAAGAATTGAAGATGCATAAGGTGAACTTTAAAGCAACATAGATGGCAGTATGCGGATTTTGGGGATTGCCTATTAGATATGTAGGTTTGCAAAAAAATGACGATTCGATTATTTTGTGTTTTGATTTGGGGTGTTTGCCTGCTTTCTGCCTGCAGCAATCAGGATAAGAAGGCCGGACCTCTCTCCAATGCAGCGATGGTCGCAGCCCCGATGGATTCGTCGAAAATGACCACCATCGAGTGGATGGATCCGGTAAATAGAGATTTTGGAAAGATAGCTGAAGGTCAGAAGCTCGAAGTTGCCTTTCGGTTTAAGAATGCCGGAGATCTGCCGTTGATCATTGAGAAGGTGCAGCCAAGCTGTGGATGCACTGTGGCTGAGCAGCCTGCTGAGCCGATCGCGCCAGGAAAAGAGGGGGTGATCAAGGCGGCGTTCAATAGCGAAGGTCGCGTCGGCTCAAACCATAAGACGATTTACGTTTACGCCAATACGAAAGGCAGCAGAAGCCAGGAGCTTCAATTTGCAGTAGTAGTAGAAAAGAAAAAATGGTAGACAAGTCTTTTTAGTATAAAAAACAAATACAATGACTCAATTAGTAGTTTTATTACAGGCCGCCCCGGGTGGCAGTTCATTTTCGCTTATCATTTTAGCCGGCATGCTCGTCGTTTTCTGGGTTTTCATGATACGTCCACAGCAGAAAAAAGCAAAGGCGGCAAAGACATTCCAGGAAAATATGCAAAAGGGAGATAAAATCGTGACGATTGCTGGTATCCACGGCACCGTAAATAAGGTGAACGATGATGGCACGCTCATGATTGAAACGAGCCCCGGAAGCTATATGAAAATTGAAAAAAGTGCCATCTCTCTTGAATGGACACAGAATATCAACAAAGCGGCGGCTGCCATTGCAGAGAAGAAATAGTTTAGAACCGACCCAAAGTGTAAATCTTTTATTAGACAGATGATCGCTTTGGGTCATCTATTTTTTACGAATGATGAAAATCGGATTGACAGGAGGAATTGGTTCCGGCAAAACGACCGTTGCCAAAATCTTTGAAGTACTGGGCATTCCGGTTTACTACGCGGATGATGCCGCCAGGCGGTTAATGAATACCGATCCGGGACTAAAGCGCAAAATTGTCCTTCTTTTTGGAGAGCAGGCGTACAGCGATGGCTTGCTTGATCGAAATTATATCTCTTCCCAGGTTTTTGAAAACAAAGAAAAACTCAGCGCACTAAATAACCTGACCCATCCCGTTACCATCAAAGATGCCGATGACTGGATGAATAATCAGCAGTCTCCATATGCGATTAAAGAAGCGGCCCTAATATTTGAAAGTGGCGCGGAAAAAAAGCTTGACCTGGTGATTGGCGTCGCTGCTCCTGAAGAAATTCGCATCAGGAGGACAATGCAAAGGGATGCGGTGCCCAGAGACCAGGTCATTGCAAGAATGAAGAATCAGCTTCCGGAAGAAGAAAAAATGAAGCGTTGCGATTTTCTGATATATAACGATGATGCCCAGGCCGTCCTTCCACAGGTTTTGGAACTACATCAGAAATTGCTTGCCCTCGCTGAAACCAGGACAGAAAAAAATTCGGCAAAATAGGAAGCGATCATTCAATTTGGGATTTGTTTCAATATTTTGCATGGATATGGGCAACCCGTTTAGTCAATTCCGGGCTTCGCTGGCTCTTTCCAAAGCCAGCCTGATGGCCATGCTAAGAAGCCCCACCTCCGTGGTTTTCTCTATCCTCTTCCCAATCATTTTCATTGTTGTTTTTGGATCGATAGGTGATCCGGGCGCACTTAGTATAAAGATTGGCGTTGACCCGAAATGTGATACTTCAAACGTGATCTACCAGTCACTGATGAAAATTAAAATCATTCATGTCGCCTCTTTTGGTAGCGAGACTGAAATGGAGGAAACGCTATCCAAAGGGCGTTTGACCGCAATCCTGAATATTCAAAACGACTCTCCTATCCCCTTCCTGCCACACTACCGGATCCATCTCCTCACCTCTCCTTCTTCCCAAACAAGGGCCCCATTGCTTATTTCGATGATCAATGACATCACCACCAGGATAAATAAAAAACTCTATTCTAAGAATCTCTCTATCGGTGACATAGAAACAAAACAATTGCCTGGAAGAATTTACCGGGTCATTGATTTCATCCTTCCGGGTCAGCTTGGATTTTCGATGCTTATGGCGGGAGTATTCAGTTCTGCATTCTTATTTTTCAACCTGCGGCAGGGACTGGTGCTGAAAAGGATTTTTGCCACACCGATTTCTAAGGCCTGGTTGGTGATCGGAGAAATGTTGAGCAGGCTTTTCTTCCAAATTATCGGATTCGCCATCATTGTGGGATTAGGATATTCGATTTTTGATTTTACGCTGGTCCATGGACTGCTCACATTTGGCGAGATGCTCTTATTCTCTATTTTCGGCCTGATCGTATTCATGGGCATCGGGTTTATCGTCAGCGGACGAATTGAAAACGAAAGTTCAATTGCACCCATTGCAAATACCATCACATTGCCTCAGATCTTATTGTGCGGACTGTTTTTTTCTATCGAGTCCTATCCCCCCTGGCTTCAATCCTTCTGCAATATTCTTCCCTTATCCATTCTTGTCGACGGTTTAAGAAAGATCGCCTATGAAGGCTTGCATCTCTGGCAGATTCCCATGCAGATTGTTGGCATGCTTTGCTGGTCAATCGTGATCGGCATCATTACCATTAAAGCTTTTCGCTGGGAATAGGATCCATTAAAAAAAATCCGGACTGGATAAATTCCAGCCCGGATCCTGTATCAAAATTGATTTTCTTATTTCAGCTTTTCCAGGGCCTCTTTGATTCGAGCCCATGCTCTTTCAATATTTTGCATGCTGTTGGCAAAAGAAAAGCGGACGCATTTGGGTTCACCAAAAGCATCTCCCATCACCGACGAAACATGCGCCTGATTCAGGAGGTACATGCTGAAATCTGCAGAATCTTTTATTGTCGTCGTGCCATCTGATTTACCAAAATAGGCAGAAATATCGGGGAAAATATAAAAAGCGCCTTCAGGCTTGAAACATTTGATGCAAGGTATTTCCTGAACAAGTTCCAGCGTCCTCCTCCTCCTTCGCGTAAATTCTTCCACCATTTCCATAGAAGGCCGAAGGTCGGTTGTCAATGCCGTGACGCCCGCTTTTTGTGCGATAGAACAAGTGCCCGAAGTGAACTGACCCTGCAATTTCTCGCAGGCTTTTGCTACATCTATGTTGGCTGCAATATATCCAAGTCTCCATCCCGTCATCGCGAACCCTTTGCTCAAGCCATTGATCAGGACAATCCTGTCTTTCAGGTCAGCGAACTGCGCAATGCTTTCATGCTTTCCGACAAAATTGATATACTCATAGATCTCGTCGGAAATGATATAAATGTCCGGATGCTTTCTGAATACTTCCGCCAGTGCTTCTAATTCTTTCTTGCTATATACTGCACCAGAAGGATTGCATGGTGAAGAAAATAAGAAGAGCCTTGTCTTTGGCGGTAATGGCTGCTTCCAATTCAGCAGGCGATATCTTGTAACCCGATTCCAAAGATGTATGCACTTCAATCACTTTTCCCCTTGCAATTTTCACCAGCTCGGAATAAGTAACCCAGTACGGGGTTGGAATGATCACTTCATCTCCCTCATCTACAAGTGCAAGCACCGCATTGGCCAGACTTTGTTTTGCACCTGTTGATGCCACAATATTCTCAGGTTTATAATCCAGATTATTGTCTCTCTTAAACTTTGCGCAAATGGCTTCACGCAAATCAAGATAGCCTGGCACAGGCGTATAATGGCTCCAGTTATCATCAATGGCTTTCTTGGCAGCATCCTTGATGTGCTGTGGCGTATCAAAATCGGGTTCACCCAGACTAAGATCGATCACATCAATTCCTTTGGCCCTCAGTTCGCGGCCAAGCTTTGCCATTTTCAATGTTTCAGGTTCGCTGAAACGTTCCAGAATAGAAGATAGTTGCATTAAAGAAAATATTTGAGCGCGGCAAAGGTATTAAAATTTTGGAAATGACAGGCACGATACCTTAGAGCAGGGACTGAACTCAAGTTCCGAAGCAACCTGCGAGGTATCATACCTTCCGCCTTTGGTCCCGCCTTTGGCGGGATTCGACTAAGTTTTTTGCTGCACTTCGCCTGCCTGCCGCAGGCAGGTTTGCAAAAAACAAGTCTCACGAATCTGCCGCAGTGAAAATGAGTTGTGGAATCTTTATTGCTGTAAAAAAATGATCGGGACAGCAATGCTGATGGCGAATTCCCGCCTAATTATGTTGTATCAGTTTGAGTGCAGGCGGCGCGGTGGAAGGAGTGGAAAGATTGCCCTCTCCATACAACGTATAATTCTTGCCTATATTGAAATCCATGGAGTCCAATGCGATCCGTGTTGTTCCCACCAGGAAAAAGACTTGATAGGAGCCGGAAGCGATATTGGTGAAAATAGAAGCGGCTCCAGGGTTCTGAATGCTGTCCGCATATGGAATGTTGGCTGCGACGATGGTATCAGCTCCTTTTACCAGTACCAGGCTAATGCTGTCAAATGAAAAATTCAACAAGCGAAGACCAGCATAAGGACTGTCAGGCGCATTCAAAATGTCCTGCAAAACCAGGGTTTTCAACTGACCCGCTTTAATGGTATCATAAACAAAAACAGAATAGTAAGCATTCGTCAGCAGGCTGATGTTTCCATTGACATAGAATGTGCTGCCATCAGGTGTCGCCTGAAAATTATTGACCCCGGCTACGCCGGTTAGATAAGGATTGCCTTGTACCCCTGAGGTATTCCCATAAGCGATCTTGCCTGAAGAAGTAATGGTGGCGCCAGCCAGCAATGCATTAAATGGAAGCGAATTGGAGGCTGCATTGGTAATAGAGAGATTTGATTTATTGGAACTGGCATCGGCATTCTTTTCGCAACTGATCATGACCCCCAAAAAGATCGCCAGTAGAATAAAACAAAATGATTTCAGTACCGGATTCCTATGCATACTATTGATCGTAATTCATCAGGAAAGATACAAGGTTTGGAGTATAGCTTCTTTTCCTGCCAGCATCGTATTCATAGATTACCCTGCCCAGTTGCTTCATAAATGGCAAGCCCGTCTCTTCATAATCGTAATGATCATCATTCAGGATTTCATCGCTATTGCAATAAATCGTTGCACTCAACATGAACTCAACATGTTTCTTGAAATCGCAGAAATAACTGATATCCGTCAGGAAACCATAAGCATCCCCCTCCTTGTTGAAGATGCGAAATGTTTTGGGCAGTTTGCCTTTTTCCGATCCCCAGTAGAGCAATTTCCCATACCCGTCCCAATAGTCAGCAGAATCATAGGAAGGATATTTAGATTCCGGTGGAAATTCAGACATGTATTGATAAACGAAACGATAATCTTCATCGTTGAGGTTAAATCTTTTATTTTGAGGAACGCTGGATGGAAATATAATGCTGCGAAGAATCATGTGGAGATCTTCAAGACAAATTTTGTTCTTGGTTGAAAAGTCCATTGCATGATCGACATATTTGCCCTCGCGATAGTATCCATGTCCAACAGCATCATTCCTGTTGAGGTAAGGTTTTTGATTGAATTGCATGGGTTGGTAGTAGAGACGTTTTCCTGAAGGATCGTAAAAACTTACCGGATTGGAATGCCGGTTTTCATCCTGGTTCATTGATACTTCCAACCGATGATTGATCTGGATCGTCGGGTATCCCATTTTATGCAATCGTTCATTGATATATTCCTGGCCAAGGAACTCGTATAGTCTGTTGAATGCGTCATTGTCACTTACCATAAAGATCTTCTTTACATATTGCGCCACGGTTGGTCTCCCATCCGGAGTGCTTGGGTCGTTGTAAACTGCTGTTTGGCCGCTATAATCCGTACTTGTGATCATGCTGCTATTCTTATTCAGGCCCGGCAGTCTCAATTCGTGTAGTCGTTGGAGTGCGAGAAGGGCCACGGGCATTTTCACTGTCGAAGCAGGATAAAAATATTTGCCAGAATCCACATTGAAGAAATAATCAGTAAAGGAGGGGGTATTTGAAGCATTCCGGTCGATTTGGGTGTAAATAATCTGCACTTTCAGGGCATGCTGGTTATCCAGGATTTTGGCAAAATATTCAGGGTGCTGCCGCATGAGGTCTTCAATCAGCCCGTTATTTTTCATGCACTTATCATTTGTCTTTGACAGATTTTCGGGGTTTGTTATGTGCTCCCTGTCCCTGAGGAGTGGCTCGAAAGAATGCCGACCTGTTATGGCTAACAAAAAGTTAAACAGAAACACAGTAAACGGGAAGAAGTTCATGCGAAAAGAATGAGGTCAAAAATAAGGAATGAAAGATTGAAAATAGTCAAGATTACCAGGCATTTATGAAGGGAAAGATTGTACGTTTATTATCAATTCTAAAACTTATCTTTGCCGCTCTAAAAAAATAAACGAAACGCCGATGAAAGTCCTGGTTAGCATTTTTGCTGCACTATTGATTGTCATATCTGTATACCAGCTTTCCTTTACCTGGTTTGTGAACAACCATGAAACAGCGATGAAGGAAAAAGCTAAGCGTTATGTCAACAACCTATACCCTACCGCAGAAAGAAAATATCCTGGAAATAAAGAAACGCAGGCCCTGTACAAGGATACCCTTGACGAAATTTACAATACCCGGGTAAGAAGATTATTTGATAGTACGAAGGATACAAAAATAACCTGGTGGGGTACGAGCTACCAGAAATCAAAGGAAAACGAATTGCTGCTGGGGCTTGATCTGCAGGGAGGCATCAACGTTACTTTGGACATCGCATTGGACGGACTCATTAAGGGATTAGCCAACAACCCAAGAGATCCGATGCTATTGAAATCAATTGCGCTTGCGCAGCAGAAAAAACTCACCAGCGGCGGCGCCAATTTCATTGATCTTTTCGCCCGCGCATACAAGGAAGTCAATCCCACAGGAAAGCTGGCTCCATTGTTCGCCAATTCCAACAGGAACAAGATCACCTTTGAATCTTCAGACCCTGCGGTGATCAGCTATATCCATGAAATGGCATCCGCATCGATGAAGCAAACCTACCAGGTACTGTATAAGCGAATTGATAAATTCGGTGTTGCCCAACCCCTGATCAACCTGGATGAAGGCAAGGGCATCATCACGGTAGAACTGGCAGGAGCCACCGATCCGGAACGTGTGCGAAAATATTTGCAATCAACGGCCAACCTGCAATTCTGGGAAGTGTATAATTTGGGAGAATTGGGTACAGCCATCCAGGCGGCAGACAAAGCGCTGCAGAATGAATTGAATGGCGTGAAAGACACGGCAAAATTGGCCAAGACCGATACTTCAAAAACAGATACATTGGGCTCAGCCCTCCATCAAAATCCCCTCATCAGGATCATCCGGTTTGCACAGCCACAACAAGACCAAAAGACGGGGCAGCCAAGATATTACGCATTTCTGGGCCAGGCAACGATTAAAGATACGGCCACCATCAACGATTATTTATCCAATCCCGTTGTAAGAAATAATTTTCCGCAGGACCTGAGATTTGTCTGGGGCAAACCCCAAAGGGATGACGATGGCAAATTGCTCAATTTCCTTGAACTCTACGCGATAAAAACAGTTCCCAATTCTGAGAAAGCAAAAATAGAGGGCGATGCAATCAAGAGCAATGCGCGTCAGGATTTTGACCCAATCACCGGAGAAGTTGTGGTAGAAATGAGCATGGACAAAACAGGAGAAAAAGAATGGTCAAAGATGACCGGAAACAATGTAGGTAAACCCATCGCTATTGTACTGGATGATATTGTTTACTCTGCTCCTTTTGTCAATGAGCAGATCAACGGTGGAAATTCAAGGATCACAATGGGCAGGGGAAAGAATTCGGCTCAAACCATCGAAGAAGGACAGGATCTCGCAAATATTTTGAATTCCGGAAAACTCAATGCGCCCGCTAAAATTGTTCAGGAGGAGGTGGTTGGACCATCCCTGGGTAAGGCTGCTGTGCATGGAGGTGCGATGGCATTTGTTATTTCTTTTGTGGTGATCTTCTGCTTAATGCTGATCTATTTTAATACAGCCGGCTGGGTCGCCAATATTGCCCTGATCCTGAACTTGCTTTTTACGGTGGGCGTACTCAGCTCACTTGGCGCTACGCTGACTGCGCCTGGTATCGCAGGGCTGGTACTCACGATCGGGATGGCAGTGGACACCAACGTAATCATTTTTGAACGCATCAAGGAAGAACTCACCAGAGGAAAGAGTTATCAACTGGCAGTGAATGACGGATACCGGCGATCTCTTGCGCCGGTGCTCGATGCACACGTGACGACCTTCCTCACAGCGGCCATCCTGTTTTATTTTGGACTTGGTCCGGTAAAAGGGTTTGCAACCACCCAAATGCTGGGCATCGTGCTTTCGCTATTTTGCGGAATCCTGGTGTCCAGATTGATCACTGATTTCTGGACGAATAAGAACAGGCATTTTCAATATTTTACTAAAGTCTCCAGGAAAGTCTTTCAAAAGAGCCATTTTAAATTCATTGAATACCGGAAATATGCTTATGGAATTTCCGTGATTGTCCTGATCCTTGGCGTTGGTTCTTATTTCAATGGTTTCAAAAAAGGTGTAGAGTTCCTCGGCGGAAGAAGTTATGTCGTGAAATTCTATAAGCCTGTCCAGGAACAACCGATAAAAGATGCATTGAATAAAGTGTTTAATAAGTTTCCTGAAGTGAAAACCTATGGTTCCAATGAGCAAATGGAAATCACAACGGATTATATGGTAGAACAGGAAGGTCAGGCCGCCGATTCAGTTGTAGTTGGAAAATTATTTGATGGCCTGAAGAGCTTCCTGCCAGCAGATGCAACTCAAAGAGAATTCACAACGACAAACAAGTACTTACAGCAATCCAAAAAAGTGACGGCTTCCATTTCAGATGACTTGAAGGCAGGGGCGGTAAAAGCAACGGTTTTTGCAATAATCACCATCTTCCTATATATATTAATTCGTTTCCGTGATTGGAGATACTCCCTTGGAACAGTGGTCGCACTTTTGCATGATGTGCTCGTTACCCTGGCGGTCTTCTCTTATTTCAAAAATATTGTGCCTTTCCCTCTGGAAATTGATCAGCACTTCATCGCTGCCATACTCACTGTGATCGGATTCTCTATGAATGATACCGTGATTGTATTTGATAGAATTCGTGAAGACAGCAGGATCATGAAAAATGCAACCAAGGGAGAGATCATCAATAAAGCCATAAATGATACCCTGAGCCGCACGATCATGACATCTCTTACGGTATTCCTGACCATCCTGATTCTCTTCCTGGTAGGAGGAGAAGTCACAAAGGGATTTGCATTTGCCATGCTAATCGGAGTCATCACTGGTACTTATTCTTCGATTTTTGTGGCTGCGCCAATCCTCGTTGATTTGGCGAAGGACAAACCTTTGGGCAAAGCGGATACCGTGGTTGAAAAACCAAAGCCTGCCCTCGCCAGATAATCTGATATAATTAATCTAAAAAGACCTGTTGCTTCCTGCAGCAGGTTTTTTCATTTTATATCGGATCTAAATCAATGGCCTGTCACCAGACTAATGAGGATGTGGGGGCCTAACTGGATGGGGTGGATGATGCGGATGAGGAGGAGGATGAGGCGGGCCGCTATGAAAATGGGGCGGGCGATGATGCGGGGGTCGCGGGTGATAAAATGGTGGATGATGCGGATGAGGGTGGTGCGGAGGAGGCGGGTGATGTGGAACCTGATGCAGATTAAGCATTGAACCGTTGACTTTCCCTGATCCAGCCGACACGCCGGCCGTTGCATGAATAAAAAATATGACCATCAAAAAATACTTCCACATTCTATAATGGTTTGTTTAGTCAATGATGAAATACAATGCCCCGGCATGGAGTAAAGGGAAAACGAATCTTTTACAGGGTCTTAACGAATCATCCGGGGTTTTTATTTTCCATGCCTTGTCAGCATCCTCATTTTTCATTCATTCCCATAATGAAAAGGTGATTCCGGGGCGTCTGCTTCCTTCTTAACCAGATTTTAACAAAACGGAAAATGGTGGGCCATCCAAACTGCCAATTAACGACTACTTAACCAATTTCCTAACTTACAGTTGTTTAAGTAAGCCAATTTTGCAAGTCAGCAGATTACCATCTATGCGCTCTTCCATATTGAAGTGGATTTTATTGTGTGCCACCGTGCTGATTGCCCTCATTATCATCGTCCAATTATATTGGTTGAACAAGGTTTATTCCTTTGAGCAAAATCAGTTCAACATCAATGTTATGAAGAGCATCCGAGGCGTCTTTGAAGACCTTCAGATGAATGATAATCCGGCCATGAACCTCCAGCAACTCATCAACAAGCCCGGTCAGGACTATTTTTTATTCAAAGCAGATACCATTCCCCAAAAGGATTCCCTGACTTTTTACCTGCAACATGAGTTTGAAGATTTTAATATCCTGACCAATGTAAAGATCGGAGCCTATGAGGCCAGTGCCGGGAAATACATCTACCAGGAATTTATAGAAGTACCTGCTTCGAGGACCCGTTCGCAGCCTGTGCAGGGGCTTCCCGTATTTACATCGGACTTTGACCATATCCTCCTGTACTTTCCAAACAGGAATAAATATATTCTGAGCGAGATGAATTTTTGGATCATCAGCTCCGTGATGCTTTCCGTGGCATTGATCGGGATGGCCATCAGTTTATTTTATTTTTACCGTCAAAAATTCCTTGCCGAAGTGCAAAAAGACTTTGTAAATAATTTTACCCATGAATTTAAGACTCCGCTTGCCGTTATTAAAATAGCCGGCGATGTGCTGGCCCAGGATAATATTGCGAATCAGCCAGATCGCCTGAACAGATATGCAGCCATCATCAAACATCAGACAGAACACTTGCAGGTGCAGGTGGAGCGATTATTAAAAGCCTCTTCCGTTCAGCACAGGCAACTTCCCATTACAAAAAAAGCAGTCAATCCACAGCATCTCATTGAAGAAGCAATGAATAAAGTGCAACCCCTGGTAGATCAAAAACATGCCAGAATTGAACTCAAAATGCACGAACAGAGAGACAATATCCAGGCAGACAAGGAACACCTTGAACTCGCCATCGTTAATTTATTGGAAAATGCGTTAAAATATTCTTCAGATCCCCGCATCCTTGTAGAAGCAGGAAAGGAAGAATCTGATTTCTATATTTCTATTAAAGACAATGGCATCGGAATTGAAAAAAAATACCTCAAGAATATTTTTAAGAAATTCTACCGGGTGCCTACCGGTGATGTGCACAATGTGAAGGGCTTTGGATTGGGTCTTAATTTTGTTAAGAGGATTGTGGAAGCACACGATGGAAAAATCAGGGTGCATAGTTTACCTGGCATAGGTACGGAATTCAAATTGTTTATACCATATAATTGATTATTTATGCAAGTTGCGAAAGCAAGGGTATTGCTGGCAGAAGATGACCTCTCCCTGGGATACGTGATCAAAGACAACCTGATGGACGCAGGTTACGAAGTGGTTTTGTGTCCGGACGGACAAGCTGCATTAGACAAATTTGACAAGCATGAATTTTGATATCTGTCTGCTTGATGTCATGATGCCAAACAAGGATGGTTTTGCAGTCGCAAGAAAGATCCGGCAAATGACAGATGTTATTCCCATTTTATTCATTACCGCCAGGTCGCTTGAGGAGGACAGGATCAGAGGATTTGAAACAGGCGCCGACGATTATATTTCAAAACCTTTCAGTATGCCGGAATTGCTGATGCGCATTGAAGTGTTTCTGCGCAGGACCAGGAAAATGTATTCTGAGAAAACAATCAACTATATCATAGGGAATCTTAGGTTCTCTTATACAGACCTGAAATTGACTGATGGAAAGGATGAATTCAATCTGACCCAGAAAGAAGCCGATCTGCTCAAATTTCTTTGTGAACATCCGAACAGGATCCTCAAAAGAGAAGAGGTTTTGCTCAATGTGTGGGGAAAGGACGATTATTTTCTTGGCAGGAGCATGGATGTATTCGTAACCAAACTTCGAAAACATTTTAAGGCTGAAAAAGAAGTTAACCTGGAAACCATTCATGGAGTTGGTTTCCGCTTCAATGTACCTGACCTCTCCCTGCCACCAATAACCACAGCTTAACAGTAGTTAATTAGAAATTAACGAAAGTCTTTTCGAGTTTTGCATCCTCAATATGCAATATTGATATGCAAATACTCAGCGTCGCCGCTGCAATCTTCTTTGCCCCAATTTCGCCAGACATTTTTGCCCAAGGGAGGAAGGACTGGCTTGAACTGACCACCCAGGTTATTTATTGCTCCTGGCATCACAAGAGGTGGAGACTTCCATTTAGCCGTTGCGCAGACACCAGCCCGATGCCTAAGGGATATCAAATTAGATTCAGCCACTCCATATAGAAAATTCATCCGGAAATATCATGATGCATTACACAATGACAGCAAAGAAAAAATTGAATTTATTTTTTTATCTGCTGGCCTTGCATATTTTGATGAATGGGTGCAAATCTGCCCAAGCTGATCCAAAAGGCCTATCCGGGAAGGTTTGTATTACAGACTCTCTGGCTTCTATCATTCGAATCGACAGTGTATCCAATTCATTTATCAGAGATGAATTGAAATTATCAGGAGAGATCAGTTTCAATGAAAACAAAGTGGTAAAAGTTTTCCCCTTCAGCAGTGGCCAGGTGGTCCGGGTGCTTGTTTCGTTGGGCGACCGGGTTCAGCAGGGACAATTGCTCGCCATCATCCGCAGTGCAGACATTGCAGGAAATTACAGTGACCTCGCGTCAGCAGAAAATGACCTTGCCATCGCAAAGAAACAATTGGACAATGCGGAATCCCTATTTCATAATGGGATTGCCAGTGAAAAAGAATTCATTGAAGCAAGAGAGAATTATCAAAAGACCCTGGCCATAAACAACAAGCTGAAAGCCCTGATTTCAATTAACGGAAAGGGACATACGCAGTCAGACGGAACCTATGAAGTAAAATCGCCCATCACCGGCTATGTCGTGGACAAAAAAATAAGCCAGGGCTCATTTATCAGATCGGACAATACAGAAAACCTTTTTACCATCGGTGATATCGGGGAAGTATGGGTCTGGGCCAACGTATATGAAACAGATATATCCAAAGTGAAAGCAGGATACCCGGCTTATGTCAGTACCCTCGCCTACCCCGGAAAATTATATGAAGGTGTTATTGATAAACTGGGACAGGTGCTTGACCCGGTGACCAAAGTCATGAAAATCCGTGTCAAATTGCCAAATCCGGGATTCGAACTTAAGCCTGATATGTTTGCTAATATCCTCATCAGGAACAAAGAATCAAAAATGGCGATGACCATGGCTTCAGCCGCTTTGGTAAGTGACAATGGCAAATATTTCGTCATCCTTTACCATGACAAATGCGATCTGCAGCTCAGGGAAGTGCAGGTGATCAAGACGGTGCAGGACAGGACATATATCGCAAGCGGGATCCAGCCCGGAGACCGAGTAATATCCAGAAACCAGATCCTCCTGTACAAAGCGTTACTGGAGAAATGATTGGTCGGCCTTCAAAAAGCCCAGGTTCAAAAAGCACAATCAATTCATGAACAAATTCATCAGGCAGATCATCCATTTTTCGCTCAGGCACAGGTATTTTATTTTTTTCATGACCGTCGTGCTCGCCGTCATTGGAGTCTGGAGCTATAAAGAAACTCCTATCGAAACTTTTCCGGATGTTACCAACACCCAGATCATCATTATAACCCAATGGCAGGGAAGAAGCGCGGAAGAAGTGGAAAAATTCATCACCATTCCCCTGGAAACTGAACTGAATTCTGTTCAGAAAAAATCCAACCTGCGGACCAATTCTTCCTTCGGGCTTTCTTATATCACCATCATTTTTGAAGATGGAGTCGATGATGCATTCGCAAGACAGCAGGTCATGAGCAGGCTCATGAATGCGGATCTTCCCGAAGGAATAAAACCAGAAGTTCAACCGCCTTATGGACCGACGGGTGAGATTTACAGGTACACTCTGAAAAGTGAAACGCAGTCCATACGCGATCTTACGGTCATACAGGATTGGGTACTTGACAGGCAATTCAAGTCAGTGCCCGGCATCGCAGATGTGAACAGCTTTGGTGGTGAAGAAAAAATATTTGAAGTGGGAGTTAACCCGGACTTACTAATCAAGTATAACCTGACTTCACTGGACGTTTATAATGCAGTCGCAAAGAGCAATGTAAATGTGGGTGGCGATGTCATCAAAAGAAATGGGCAAGCTTATGTGGTCCGGGGTATTGGATTGCTGAATGATGTCAGTGAAATTGAAAATATCATCATCACCAAAATCAACGGAGTGCCCCTGCTGGTAAAAAATGTGGCCACGGTTAAGGAATCTTCCAAACCGCCGCTGGGATCTGTTGCAAGAAATAATCAGCCAAACCAGATAGAAGGCATCATAGTTATGCGCAAGGGGGAAAATCCAAGTGAAGTACTGGACCTTGTGCATAAGAAAGTGGATGAGATGAACCGGTCCATCCTTCCAAAAGGAGTAAAAATTGTCCCATTCTATGACCGCACGACGCTGATGGATTATGCACAGGAAACAGTCATCCATAACCTGATAGAAGGTATCGTGCTGGTCACCCTGATCGTGCTCCTATTCATGGCCGATTGGCGTACAACCGTTACTGTGAGCATTATCATTCCCCTTTCCCTTCTTTTCGCATTTATTTGCATGCGCATGAAGGGGATGAATGCCAATTTACTTTCCATGGGTGCCATAGACTTTGGAATCATCATCGACGGCGCCGTCGTGATGGTGGAAGGCTTATTTGTTGCCCTTGATCAAAAGGCAAGAGAAGTGGGAATGGATAAATTCAATCGTCTGGCAAAATTGGGATTGTTCAAGAACAAAGGGACTGAAATGGGAAAGGCCATTTTTTTCTCCAAGCTGATTATCATCACCTGCCTGGTTCCCATTTTCGCCTTTCAGAAAGTGGAGGGAAAAATGTTTTCTCCTTTGGCTTATACTTTGGGCTTTGCACTGCTGGGTGCCCTGATCTTCACATTGACCCTGGTACCTGCCCTTTCAAGTATCCTGCTGAAAAGGAATGTGAGGGAAAAACACAATGTACTCGTGGAATTCATCGAGCGACTGGTTACCCGATTATTTGACCTGGTTTACCGGAACCAGAAAAAGAGCGTAGGGATTGCATTCATCGTCATGCTGCTTACATTCATGTCGGCAAGATTCCTTGGAACAGAATTTTTGCCTCAGCTCAACGAAGGCGCATTATGGATATCCGCAGAATTACCGAGGAGTGTTTCTCTCGATGAAGCCGACAGCATGGCCGGCCGAATGGCTGCCATCGTGCAACAATACCCGGAAGTAAAACAGACTTTAACGCAAGTAGGACGGACCAATGATGGAACAGATCCTAAAGGATTCTTCAATGTGCAGATTGCAGTGGACCTGTATGCGAAAGAAGAATGGAAAAGGAAAATGTCCCAGGACAAACTAGTGCAGGAAATGGACACTCGGCTCAAAGAATTTCCTGGCATCGTGTACAATTATTCACAACCCATACGAGACAATGTTGCGGAAGCAGTTGCAGGTGTACCTGCAGCCCTTGCTGTCAAAATTTTTGGAAAGAATTTCACTGCACTGGATACAAACGCAACAAAAGTCATGAATGTTTTGAAAAATATCCAGGGTGTGGAAGACCTTGGTGTCATTCGAAATCTTGGCCAGCCAGAATTCAGGATTGAATTGAACCAGCAAAAAATGGCGCTCTATGGAATCAATACCCAGGATGCCAATGCCATCATAGAAATGGCTATCGGAGGCAAGGCCGCGACCCAATTATATGAAGACGAGCGAAAATTTGATGTGAGGATAAGGTACCAGGAAGAATACCGCGCAAGCCAGCAACAAATCGAAGACCTGATGATGCCTACCAATGACGGGTCCAAGATCCCCCTGAAAGAAATTGCGGAGATCAGGACCCTTACTGGTCCTGCGTTCATATATCGGGACAATAACATGCGCTATATTACTGTAAAGTTTTCAGTACGCGGAAGAGATCTCGGCAGCACCATTGCAGAAGCTCAGGAAAAAGTCAATGCAGCCATTCAACTTCCGGAAGGGTATTCTATGACCTGGAATGGAGAATTTGAAAATCAGCAGCGTGCCACCAAAACTTTGTCAAGAGTAGTTCCTTTGTGCCTGTTTATCATCTTCCTGATCCTTTTTATAACCTATGGCAATGTCAAGGATGCCGCACTCACGCTGATGAATGTACCCTTCGCATTGATAGGAGGAATCCTGGCCCTTCACATCACAGGCATTAATTTTAGCATTTCTGCAGGCATTGGCTTTATCGCATTGTTTGGCGTATGTATTCAGAATGGGGTCATCCTGATATCAGTTTTCAGAAAAAACCAGGATGAAAAAATGCCAATTGATAAAGCCATTCGGGTAGGAGTCATTTCGCGAGTACGCCCGGTCGTGATGACAGCACTGATGGCAATGATTGGCTTGATGCCTGCGGCCGTTTCTACAGGCATAGGCAGCGAAACCCAAAAACCATTGGCAATTGTCGTCATCGGTGGCCTGGTCACATCCACCATACTGACCTTGCTGATCCTGCCATCAATTTATGCGCTGGTTTTCAAATTCATGCATCATAGCGCCAACCGCAGACTACTTAAACGTACCGGTTTAGTTAGTAAATAATCTTTTCGTAACCTGAATGGTATATGGAGAAGGGGATTTTCATGGCATCAATCCTGAATTCGGGGCTTTGCCATGCGTCAATGGCTTTCTGAATCCTTTCACATAAGATTATCTTCAAAATTGCCAGCATTGATTAATTTTGCCCCGTTTTGATTGTGAAAAGAATCCGTTATACATTGAACAAATGCCTGCACTTTTTTTTGGCTTTGCAGATACTGAACCTCAGCTTTGGAAACCTGGCGATGGAGGAGAACATTTTTGCCGCCACCAGTTACGGATCAAATCAAATTGATAGCGCCTTTGAATATATCACGGAATATGTCCTGGGATGGAATGATTTCGTTCCTGAACAGCACAAAGCAAGGCAGGATGCTCATTTTTTGAAAGTAAACACCTGCTATTTCTATTGTGAACGCTTGAATATTTCTGAAGAAACTATTTCCTACCAGACCAATCCCGTTCACGGCCTATATATCCCCGGCTCGCTGAGCGAATATGACCAGGAGATCAATCCACCCCCTCCTAAACAGATTATTGCGCTACAAATGTTTTCTTAATCCGCAAATCATCTGAATTCGATCGCCGCAATTTCTTCTAAAATTAAAATCATGTTTTCTATTTGTGCTTATAGGACAATGCGCCGCTGCAAACCAATTTTTATCCTGGCTTTTGTCATTATCCTTCATGCCAAATCCGTGGCTCAATCGGGTGGCAATGATACCCTTCTGCTTACCATTCCAGAAGCTGAAAAGATTTTCCTGGAAAAGAACCTTTCCCTCCTTGCTCAGCAATATAATATTGATATCAGCAGGGCCCTGGCGGAGCAGGCAAAGTATTGGGACAACCCAGTACTCAATACTGACCAAAATATATATGACGGGGAATTCTTCCGGCACAATAGCCAGTATGGTGAGATTTATATCCAGATCCAGCAAATTATTAAGACTGCCGGGAAAAGGAACAAATTAGTGAGACTGGCAAATGACCAGGTGTTGACGACTCAGCAGCAATTCAATGATCTGATGCGGAACCTGAGATACCTTCTCCGCACTGATCTTATCAGTGTATATCAGCAGATGCAGACAAACCAGATTCTGCAGACAGAAATAAACTCCGTTTCTCAACTGGTGAAGGGAATGGATGCCCAATTCCAGGCAGGGAATATCTCAGCAAAGGAAAATATCAGGTTGAAATCTCTTTTGTACTCCCTCCAAAGCGACCATGCCGACCTGCAAAGACAGATCGCAGACCAACAAACCGAATTGCACACCTTATTGCAATTGCCCTCATCCCGTTTTGTTGCATGCAATCTCCAGGCCCTGCCGGACCCAATAGCACTCGCCGTGCCCAATCTGCAGCAAATGCTGGACTCCGCAAAATTGAACCGGCCCGATGCGCAATTGGCACAGACTACATTGAATATCCAGCAACATAACCTGGCCTACCAGAAAGCCCTTGTTACGCCCGACCTGAATGTGGGCGTCGAATACGACCAGCGCAGTACCTATGTGGAGAATTACTATGGTCTAGCCATTTCATTGCCGCTACCTATCCTCAACAGGAACAAAGGCAATATAAAAGCGGCTGAAGTTTCGATCAAGCAGGCACAAACTGGCGTTTTGCAGGTGCAGCAACAAGTCGAACAGGAAGTAACGGCAGCATATAAAAAATGGCTGGTACTTACACAGCTCAGGGAATCAACGAGTCCAGCCCTTCAATCCAACTATGACAAAATGTTGCAGAATATGCTGCAGAGCTACCAGCAACGTCAGGTGGGCCTCTTAGAATTCCTGGATTTTTTCTCTGCTTATAAGGATTCGCGGATAAAGCAATTGCAACAGGAAACAAATTTTCGAAGTGCACTTGAAGAAATAAATCTGACCACGGGCAAGGACCTTGTGCGATCGAATTAGTATGACTCCTAAAAATATATTCATGAAATATTTCTATCTGACCTGCATGATCCTTGGCACAATGAGCCTGCAACTCTCTTGCAGGGAGAAGCCAAAGGACCCTGATAAAAAGGAAAAGGTATGCATCAGTGATACATTGCAGAAGATGATCCGGATCGACACAGTAAAACGTTCCAATATTGACGATGAATTGATTTTGTCGGGCGAAGTTGGATTTGACGAAAATAAAGTGGTGAAAGTATTTCCATTTAGTAGCGGGCAGGTCCTTGAAGTAAAAGTCTCACTGGGAGACCGGGTGCAGGAAGGCCAGGTCCTTGCCGTTATCAAGAGTGCTGAGATCGTAGGGAACTATAGTGACCTTTCTTCAGCGGAACGCGACGTTGCCATTGCTAAAAGAGAATGGGAAAATGCAGAAAATCTCTATAAGAATGGGATCTCCAGTGAAAGGGAATACAATGAAGCCAAATTGAACTACGAAAAGGCGCAGGCAGGCGCCAAGAAAATCAGTGATCAAATTGAGATCAATGGCAAAGGAAATACAATGGCCAATGGAACTTTCACCATTAAAGCACCAAGAAGCGGTTATATCGTAGAAAAAAAACTCAATGCCGGGGGCTTTATCAGGCAGGATAACCCGGACAATTTGTTCACCATTTCTGATCTCAAGAATGTCTGGGTCTGGGCCAATGTTTATGAAATTGATATTTCAAAAATAAAATTGGGCTATGCCGCCGAAGTCCGCACCCTGGCCTATCCCGAAAAAGTTTTTAGTGGGGAGATCGACAAAATCAGTGATGTCCTTGACCCGCAAACCAAAGTGATGCGTATCAGGATCAACCTGCCAAATAAAGAAGGCTTATTGAAGCCGGAAATGTTTGCCAATGTGAAAGTCATGAATAAGGAAGGCCGGAAAGCAGTCAGTATTCCTTCATCTGCGCTGGTTTTCAGCAACAGCAAAAACTATGTGGTCGTTTATTCCGACACATGCGATTTGCATGTAAAGGAGGTAACCGTGTTGAAAAGTGTGAACGGACAATCATATATCTCTTCCGGCATTGAACCGGGAGAAAGAGTGATATCGCAAAATCAGATCCTGCTATACAATGCACTCGTAGAATAAGATGGTGATGAATTATTGAATTCAGGCGATTCCGAAACCCCGAGATGAAAACAATCAAACTTAATGCAAAGGCCATATGAATAAGTTTATAAAACGCATTATCTATTTCTCTCTCCGGCATCGCTATTTTGTTTTTTTCCTGACGGCTATCCTGGTTGCATTGGGCATCTGGAGTTATCGGACCACTCCGATTGAAACTTTCCCGGATGTAACCAATACCCAGATCGTGATCATTGCCCAATGGCCGGGCAGAAGCGCCGAAGAGGTTGAAAAATTTGTGACCATTCCGCTGGAAACCGTATTGAATTCTGTACAGAAAAAATCTAACCTCCGCACGACTTCGGCATTCGGACTCTCCTATATCCGGATCATTTTTGACGATGATGTGGATGATGTTTTTGCAAGGCAGCAGGTATTTACGCGGATTGGAGGCGCAGAATTGCCGGAAGGGGTAAAGCCCGACGTGCAACCTCCCTATGGGCCAACCGGTGAAATTTTCCGTTACACTTTGAAAAGCAAAACGCGATCCGTCAGGGACCTCACAACGATTCAAAACTGGGTGCTTGACCGACAGTTCAAGTCCGTCCCGGGAGTTGCCGATGTAAATAGTTTTGGGGGTGAAGAAAGAATTTTCGAGATCAGCGTGAATCCCGACTTACTGCTTAAGTACAACCTTACCTCCCTGGATGTGTACAATGCCGTTGCAAAAAGCAATGTCAATGTAGGTGGGGATGTGATCGAAAGAAACGGACAGGCCTATGTGGTCAGGGGCATCGGACTGCTAAATGATATACCTGAAATCGAAACCATTATCATTGAGAAAGTCAATGGAGTTCCCATCATGGTAAAAAATGTGGCCACCGTGGTCGAATCCGGGAAACCCAGGCTGGGCCATGTACAGCGAGATGCGCAGGATGATGTGCTGGAAGGAATCATCGTGATGAGAAAAGGAGAAAACCCGGCCGATGTCCTGAAAAGGATAAGAGCAAAAATTGATGAGCTTAACAATTCCATCCTGCCCAAAGATGTAAAGATTGATACATTCTATGACCGCACAAACCTCATGAATTTTGCCCAGCATACGGTCATTCATAATCTCATCGAGGGGATCATCCTGGTCACTGTCATTGTCCTCCTGTTTATGGCCGATTGGCGAACGACGGTGACCGTTAGTATTGTCATCCCGCTTTCCCTGCTCTTTGCATTCATATGCATGCGCATCAAAGGCATGAGCGCGAACCTGCTTTCCATGGGGGCCATTGACTTCGGAATCATCATTGATGGCGCAGTCGTGATGGTGGAAGGATTATTTGTTGCGTTGGATCATAAAGCGAAGGAAGTAGGCATGGAGAAATTCAATAAACTGGCCAAACTGGGACTTTTCAAAAATACCGGAACGGAAATGGGAAAAGCCATCTTCTTTTCCAAACTCATCATCATTACCTGTCTCATTCCCATATTCGCATTTCAGAAAGTGGAAGGCAAAATGTTTTCGCCCCTGGCCTATACCCTTGGCTTTGCATTGCTCGGCGCATTGCTATTTACGCTTACCCTGGTCCCTGCATTCTCTAGTATCCTGCTCAAAAAGAATGTGCGGGAAAAACATAACCCAATTGTCATCTTTTTTGAGAAAGGAGTGATCCGGATGTTCGACTTCACATATAAGAACAGAAAATTGAGTCTGCTAATTGCCCTGGTTGTCATGTCCGTCACTTTCTTCTCCGTCAAATTCCTTGGAACAGAATTCCTGCCCCAACTAAATGAAGGCGCCCTGTGGGTAGAGAGCGAATTGCCCATGAGCGTTTCGCTGAATGAAGCAAAAACGGTATCCCAAAAAATGATACAGATCATCAGCAAATTTGATGAAGTGAAACAGACCCTTTCCCAGATTGGAAGAACCAATGACGGAACCGATCCTAAAGGGTTTTACAATGTGCAGATCCAGGTTGACCTTAAACCGAAGGAAGAATGGACAAGAGCCATTTCTACGGAAAAGCTGATTGATGAAATGGATGAACAACTTCGAAAGATACCGGGATGTGTATTCAATTATTCGCAACCGATTCGGGACAATGTGGAAGAAGCAGTAGCCGGGGTAAATGCTGCCCTCGCAGTAAAAATCTTTGGATCTGATTTTGAACGCCTTGATAAGACGGCGGATACCATTTTAAGCCAATTGAAGACAGTGGACGGCATCCATGACCTCGGTGTACTCCGTAACCTGGGACAACCTGAATTCAGGATTGAACTCAATCAGGAAAAAATGGCTCTCTTTGGAGTCAACACACAGGATGCAAATTCTGTGATTGAAATGGCCCTGGGAGGAAAAGCGGCGACTCAATTGTATGAAGGCGAAAGAAAATTTGATGTGCGCATCCGATACCAAAAGCTTTACAGGGAATCAGAGGAAAAGATCGAAAAACTGATGGTGCCTACCAATGACAATTCAAAAATTCCTTTGAATGAAATTGCAGAAATAAAAACGTTAACCGGTCCTGCATTCATTTACCGGGACAATAACATGCGATATATCGCCGTCAAATTTTCCATCAGGGAGCGGGACCTGGGAAGTACCATTGCTGAAGCGCAGGAAAAAGTGGACAATGCCGTCCATTTGCCCGATGGATACACCATTACGTGGAACGGCGAATTTGAAAACCAGCAAAGGGCATCGGCAACGCTTGCGCAGGTTGTTCCCATATGCCTGCTCGTTATCTTCCTCATCTTGTTCATTACCTACGGGAATGTAAAAGATTCCGTATTGACAATACTGAATGTACCTTTTGCACTTATTGGTGGCATTCTTGCGCTCCATCTCACGGGAATTAATTTCAGCATCTCTGCCGGTATCGGTTTTATTGCGCTTTTTGGCGTGTGCATACAAAATGGAGTCATCCTGATCTCGGTCTTCCGGAAAAATCTGGAGGCACACGAGCCTTTGGACAAAGCCATCCGTGAGGGCGTCCGCTCCCGCATCCGTCCTGTGATCATGACCGCATTGATGGCTGCTATTGGCTTGCTGCCAGCTGCTGTCTCCACGGGCATTGGAAGCGAAACCCAGAAACCACTTGCTGTCGTGGTAATTGGGGGGCTCTTTACTTCTACCCTGCTGACCTTACTCATACTTCCTGTGCTTTACGCAATCGTTTACCGGTTCATGCATAAGAGGTCAAATATGAGATTCTTCAAAAGGACGGGAGTGGTTAGTTAGCTATTAAATCGATGAAAAATAAAAAGCCGGCGCTTGGCCGGCTTTTATTTTTATAATTTGGGACCCTTAGACTGCAAATGAAGTACCACAACCGCAGGTTTTTGATGCATTAGGATTGCGGAAAGTAAATCCGCGGGAATTCAGGCCGTCCTGCCAATCAATTTCCATTCCCATCAGATAAATACCATGGGCTTTGTTCATGATAAAAGAAAGGCCGTCTATTTCATAGGTCTCATCCTGTTCCTGTCTTTCGTCAAATCCAAGCACATAAGACAACCCGGAGCAACCTCCCCCCTTGACGCCTACCCGCAATATGCTTTTATGATCAAATCCAGGTTCTGCCATCAGGCGATTGATCTCTCCCACGGCTTTTTCGGTGAACTGAACCGGTATGTCCATTGTCGTTTCCATCATATTTTATTTTCAATGTACAAAGATACCAAGAATTTCCCAGATTTACCAATGATCGCAGCATGCCATATTGCCCTGTTCTGCTGTCGCTTGATCAGAAATTGCATTCGGGAAAGCTGACTGCATTCCCTACATTTGTTTTAACTAAATTATTCCTGATGTCGTTATCACAAAGCGAATTACTATGGGGGATTGCCATTGCCGTTTTGCTTTCCGGCACTCTGGCCTATTTATTCTGGAAACAAAGAAAAGAAGTCAAAATGGGAATGAAAGATAAGGGAACACCTGGCATCAATACAAAGCAAATGCAATTGCAGGCTTATGAACGACTTATTTTACTGACTGACAGAATTGCCATTCCAAACCTGGTCAACAGAGTAAATCAGGCCGGATTCAATTGCAGGGACATGCAGGGCCTGCTGACCCAAACGATCAAGCAGGAATTCGAGCACAATATCACCCAACAGATTTATGTCAGCGCCGAAGCCTGGGATGCCATTAGAAATTTCAAGGAGCAAAATATCCTAATCATTAACCAGGTCGCCGCAATACTGCCTCCTGAAGCGTCGGGACTCGATTTGAATAAAAGTCTGCTGGAATTGCTTGTTCAGAATCCGAAAGCTTCATTGCAACAGGTGGTCTCTGATGCATTGAGTTTCGAAGCTAAGAAAGTACTGAAATAGTCGGGCCGCTTTTATTGAACCAGAAGGCCAGACAAAACCTGCTCATGACAGAGAAAAAAATATTTACGGATTCCGGCATTGAGATAAAGTCTTTGTATACTGCCGGGGACTGGATTCCTCCTGCAAGACCCGAAGAACTGCCTGGCGAATATCCATTCACGCGAGGAATCCAGGACGACATGTACCGTGGCAAGTTATGGACCATGCGCCAATATGCCGGCTTCAGCACAGCCGAAGAGAGCAACAAGAGATATCATTATTTATTGAACCAGGGCGTGATGGGATTGAGTGTGGCCTTCGATCTCCCTACGCAAATCGGATATGATTGCGATCATCCTCTGGCGGAAGGAGAAGTTGGAAAAGTAGGCGTCTCCATCGATTCCATCGAGGACATGAGAACTCTTTTTGATGGGATATCGCTCGAAAGGATCTCCACTTCCATGACCATTAACGCCACGGCTTTTATTTTGCTTGCTTTTTATGTAGCGCTTGCCAAACAACAGCATGCCGATCTGAAAAAGATAACCGGTACCATTCAGAATGACATCCTCAAGGAATATGCCGCCCGTGGAACCTATATATATCCGCCAAAGCCTTCTATGAAGATCATCACGGATATTTTTGAATGGTGTGGAAAGGAATTGCCCAAATGGAATACCATTTCCATTTCAGGATACCATATTCGTGAGGCCGGCAGTACTGCCGTGCAGGAAATCGCATTTACGCTGAGTAACGGAAAAGCCTATGTTAAAGCTGCCCTTGAAAAAGGGTTGGACATAAATGTGTTCGGAAAAAGATTGTCATTTTTCTTTAATGCCCACAATCATTTATTTGAAGAGATTGCAAAATTCAGGGCGGCGAGAAAGATGTGGGCCGTAATAATGAAAGAATTGGGCGCCACTGATCCGAAGGCCATGATGCTGCGTTTTCATACCCAAACCGGTGGAAGCACTTTGACTGCGCAGCAGCCCCTGAACAATATCTCCAGGGTCAATCTTCAAAGCCTTGCCGCTGTATTGGGAGGCACTCAGTCCCTTCATACTAACGGATATGATGAAGCGCTTAGCCTGCCCACGGAAGAGGCAGCAAGAATTGCATTGAGAACCCAACAGATCATCGCCTATGAAAGTGGCGTTACCCAAACGGTTGATCCTTTGGCAGGAAGTTATTTTGTGGAGTCACTGACCAGGAATGTGGAAGAAGAAGCATGGAAAATCATTTTCAAAATCGATGCGATGGGTGGCAGCGTCTCAGCGATCGAACAAGGCTATATCCAGCAGGAAATTGCCAGGAGTGCATTTGAGTACCAACAAAAAATTGAGCGGGGAGAAAAAATTATTGTAGGCCTTAACAAATTTGCTGAGAAAGAGAATGAGCCCATCCCGATGACCAGGATTGATGATTCTATCCGCCAGCTTCAGATCTCTAAGCTGGCTGCCCTTCGGATGCATCGGGACCATGCCAAATGCGACCAGATACTACAAACCCTCAATGATAAGGCCATGGCCGGCGAAAACATCATGCCCACAGTTATTGAAGCCGTAGAAAACCGATGCAGCCTGGGAGAAATCGCTGATACACTCAGGGAGGTATTTGGAGAGCACAGGTAAGATTACCGACTATTGCAATTGAGTCCCCTGTATGAGCACCACTTTTGCAAGGATCGTTCCTCCTGGTCCGTTAATCTTCGATCCATCTACAGCGTGCAGATCCAACGTAATTAACCCAAGGGAATGGAGGGACCCATAGGAAATGCCGTCAAAGACTTCCGGAATCGCTTCGTAATTGGATCCGTTGTCAAAAGACAAATACACGACGACGGCGCCATTGTTCAGCATAGCCTGGTCGATTTCCGGCACATTCAGATTGGTGGAATAGCTCAGGCCACCATCAGGACTGCCCCAACCGGCAGGCTGCAATGTGTATATTGTCGAAAATGCCTGGTCAACTTGCTGAATCTGAGTAACTGTTTTGGTGCAGGCAGAGACCATCAAGATCAATCCTGCCAATCCGGCAATCCGTTTCATGTTCATTATTTTTGGTTGATAAAGCCTGGGTAGCTTATAATCAGACGATTTCGAGTCCCATTCGTTTAATCTAACGGGGCCATTTAACAAATATTTTGCCAAGCGGGAAAGAAGGCGGATTCACGGATTGCTGCGCAAGCTATTTAGCATATCCTTAGCCATTTTTTCAAGATTAAATTCAGGTCTCCAGCCCCAATCAGCCCTTGCTACTGAATCGTCAATGCTTTTCGGCCAGCTATCAGCGATGGCTTGACGATAATCAGGCATATAGCTAATCTGGAATTCCGGGATTTGTTTCCTGATTTCGGCCGCAATTTCGCGCGGAGAAAAACTCATTCCAGATATATTGTATGCGGTTCTAATCGTGATCCGGTCCATCGGTGCTTCCATCAATTCAATCGTTGCACGAATTGCATCGGGCATGTACATCATCGGCAGATAAGTATCTTCTTTAAGAAAGCATTTATATTTTTTCTCTTCCATTGCTTCATAAAATATTTCCACAGCATAATCCGTCGTGCCTCCGCCTGGGGAAGATTTATAGCTGATCAAACCTGGGTATCGCAGGCTCCTGATATCAACGGACCAACGCTGATGAAAATAATTACACCAGAATTCACCGGCATATTTGCTGATCCCATAGACTGTAATAGGTTCAATGATCGTTTGCTGCGGGCATTGCTCCTTGGGAGAGCTTGGGCCAAATACAGCAATGCTGCTCGGCCAATAAACTTTTTGCAATTTCTCTTCTCTTGCAATATCCAATACGTTGAGGAGGCCCTGCATATTGAGATGCCAGGCCAGGCCCGGATTTTTTTCTCCTGTTGCGGAAAGTATGGCGGCCAGCAAATAGATCTGGGTGATATTCTGCCGGATCACCTGAACATGAAGCATTTCTTTATTCATCACATCCAATGAAACATAGGGCCCGGAGCCTTTTAATAATTCATTTTCTTCCCTAAGATCAGAAGCCACAACACTTGCATTGCCATATATTTTTCTCAGTGCAAGGGTGAGCTCCACACCAATCTGTCCCGAAGCGCCAATGACCAGAATTTTCTCTTTTACCATAAATTCATCGGTATTTGATCCGACAAACCTAATGAAAACTATCTTTTATCTTTGCCGCATGGAAAAATTTCTACAAGCTCTTTTCACAGGCCAGCAATACAATGAAAAGAATTTTTTTTTGATCGCAGGTCCATGTGTCGTGGAATCGGAGGAACTCATTATGGAAGTGGGCGCCAAGGTTTCTGACATGTGCAGGGAGCTTGGAATACCCTATATTTTCAAATCTTCATATAGAAAAGCAAACCGAACAAGCACCAATTCATTTACCGGAATCGGTGATGAAACCGCTCTGGCGTTGGTTAAGAAACTGGGTGAAAAATACAAACTCCCTACGACCTCCGATATTCATGCGCATGATGAAGCAGCACCTGCAGCAAAATATGTGGATGTGCTACAGATCCCCGCTTTCCTTTCCAGACAAACGGATCTTCTGATTTCAGCCGCGGAAACAGGAAAGGTGGTCAATGTGAAAAAAGGCCAATTCCTGAGCGGACCCGCTATGAAATTTGCCGTTGAGAAAATCCGTCATGCCGGCAATGAAAAAATCATATTGACTGAAAGAGGCAATAGTTTTGGTTATCAGGACATGATAGTGGATTATAGAAATATCCCCTGGATGCAGGCCCACGGAGTGCCAGTTGTTATGGACTGTACACATTCTCTCCAACAACCAAATCAGGAATCCGGCGTCACGGGAGGAAATCCACAATTGATTGAAACGATTGCGAAGGCAGCCATTGCAACCGGCGCAAATGGCCTCTTCATTGAAACCCATCCCAATCCTGCGATTGCAAAAAGCGATGGCGCCAACATGTTGAAACTGGACTTGCTCCGTCCTATGCTGGAACGATTGGTAAAACTGCGAGCTGCTGTTGCCTGATATGAATGGGAAAGAAGAATCCTACAAATACCTGAGTGGATTTCTCCTTGCAGATAGAATGTATCGCTTAATATTCATCCAGAATGCAAGGACAAAATAAATAATCAGAGGGGAACCCATAGTGAGGAAAGAAATATAAACGAACCATGTCCTGATGCGCGAAGTAGCAATACCCATTCTCTCACCGATGGCAGTACAAACGCCGAAAGCATGCCATTCAATAAAATGCTTAAACCTGTTCATGGTGCAAAATTAAAAAAAATCAAATATCCGTTCAGGATTTATCATGACTTGATAACGCATTTTTTCGGTAAATTAGCGTCCCTGTTTGTAAATCAATTGTAAATGGACAAAAAAAGCTAAAACATACTTATTATGATTTTCGATCTGGAGATGATCAAGAAAATATATGCCGCATTGCCAGCCAAGCTTAAGCAGGCCAGGCAAATAACAGGCAAGCCCCTGACCCTGGCAGAAAAGATACTCTACTCCCACTTGTTCGAACCGGCTACCAGGGCCTTTGTCCGGGGAAAAGACTATGTGGATTTTGCTCCCGATCGTGTTGCTATGCAGGATGCCACTGCCCAAATGGCCTTATTGCAATTTATGACCTGTGGCCGCTCTACCGTGGCAGTTCCATCCACCGTTCACTGCGACCACCTTATTCAGGCAAAGACCGGTGCGGCAGCGGACCTTGCCACAGCGTTGAATGTCAACAAAGAGGTCTATGATTTTCTGGCTTCCATTTCAGACAAATACGGCATTGGTTTTTGGAAACCGGGCGCAGGAATTATCCATCAGGTCGTACTGGAAAATTATGCGTTTCCTGGTGGCATGATGATCGGAACCGATTCACATACACCCAATGCAGGCGGTTTGGGTATGGTAGCAATTGGAGTGGGTGGAGCTGATGCAGTGGATGTTATGGCAGGGTTGGCCTGGGAATTGAAAATGCCAAAATTGATAGGAATTCATCTGACTGGCAGGCTGAATGGCTGGACATCCGCCAAGGATGTTATCTTAAAGGTAGCGGGGATATTGACTGTAAAGGGTGGTACCGGTGCCATCGTAGAATATTTTGGAGAAGGCGCTGATAGCCTGAGCGCCACAGGAAAAGGCACGATTTGTAATATGGGAGCCGAAATTGGAGCTACCTGTTCAGTATTTGCATACGATGCGAAGATGTCTTCCTACCTCATTGCAACGGATCGTGCGGAACTCGCATCGCTCGCGGATGGAATCCGGGAGCACCTGAGACCAGACCCTGAAGTCTATACAAATCCTTCGACTTACTATGACCAGCTAATAGAGATCAACCTGAGTGAACTTGAGCCCCACGTAAATGGGCCATTTACGCCAGATCTTGCCTGGCCAATATCAAAATTTGCAGACGCGGTGAAATCCAATAACTGGCCAAAAACGCTTGAAGTGGCACTCATAGGGTCCTGCACAAACTCTTCTTATGAGGACATTAGTCGTTCGGCTTCTCTTGCCCGGCAGGCAATCGAAAAGAAATTGAAGACCCGGGCCGAATTTACGATCACGCCGGGGAGTGAACAAGTTCGTCATACCATAGAAAAAGATGGTTTCCTGAAAACATTTGATGAAATCGGTGGCGTAGTGCTTGCCAATGCCTGCGGTCCCTGCATTGGCCAATGGGCGCGACATATAGATGATCCGAACAGGAAGAATTCCATTATCACTTCTTTCAATAGAAATTTTGCTAAGAGAAATGATGGTTTGGCCAGCACCCATGCTTTTGTGGCTTCTCCTGAGATTGTCACCGCTTTCGCAATCGCCGGAGACCTAACTTTTAACCCACTCGTCGATTCTTTGATCAATGAAAACGGCGAAGAAGTGAAATTGTCTGAACCAACCGGCTTGGAATTGCCGCCAAAAGGATTTTCGGTTGATGATCCCGGTTATCAGGCGCCCGCCAAAGACGGTAGCAAGGTGCAGGTTGTTGTCAAATCGGATTCTCAGCGCCTCCAACTGTTAGAACCATTCAAGGCCTGGGAAGGAACAGACCTCAAAGGGCTCAGGCTGCTGATCAAGGCAAAGGGCAAATGCACAACCGACCATATATCAATGGCTGGCCCCTGGCTCAAATTCCGAGGGCATCTTGACAATATTTCCAATAACATGCTGATCGGAGCCATCAACTTCTTCAATGAAAAAACAGATTTGGTAAAAAATCAGTTGACAGGTGTCTATGGCCCCGTTCCAGCGACCGCCAGGGCATATAAAGCGGCAGGTATAGGAACCATTGTAGTAGGAGACGAAAATTATGGAGAAGGATCCTCGAGGGAACATGCAGCGATGGAGCCCCGGCATCTTGGGGTTCGAGCCATCCTTGTAAGAAGTTTCGCACGCATTCATGAAACCAATTTGAAGAAGCAGGGAATGCTTGCACTGACATTTGCCAACAGGGAAGACTATGATAAAGTGCAGGAAGATGATCAGATTGACATCATTGGCCTGTCATCGTTTTCTCCAAGCAATGCGCTAACCATTGTACTGAGGCACAAGAATGGATCAGAAGACAAGGTTTCGGTTAATCACACATATAATGCGCCTCAAATTGAATGGTTCAAAGCCGGGGGTGCGCTCAATGTGATCCGAACAGCGTTCGCAAAAGGCTAAACACATTTCTTTAATGGATAGAAGAAGGTCCCAATATGGTTTGGGACCTTTTTTTAATGAATGGAAAGAAAAATCTCCGGTTTCTTTCTGGCCCTGTTCCGGCTTCCATGCAACCGCATAGCCCACTCCACCTTCTCCTTAGCTCGGACTACGCCGGCTTTTGGAAGGGCTTTCCCAAAATTGGAAGAGATTAAACCGTTTTTAATATGTATATAACTTATAATCAATTATATACACTATGGCACCTGGCTTGCCTTCTATATACCAAATTCGGAACTATGAGACATTCAATCACCAAAGCAAAAAAAAGCATCCTGGCCCTGGTCCTGGTTGTTGCTGCCACTCAGCTGGCGCATGCCAATAACCAGGTTGCAGCAACTGCCACCCGAGATTTTTCAGCATTCCAGTTAACCCTGGCTTCTTTTGATTATATACCTGTAAATGCAAATTCAGCTTCTTTTAGCTGGACCACTTCGCAGGAATTTGACGTGGAAAAATTTCAATTGCAGGCGAGTCAGGATAGCAACCAGTTTATCAATATAGATGAACAGGCTGCCGTAAACTACAAATTTGGACATACTTACTATTCGCCTGTTTTAAATACTACACAGTACAAATATTATCGTGTAGCCATGGTGAATGAAAATGGACAAGTCGAATATTCAAAAACGATTCACCTGGTGAATAGTTCTTTAACAAAGCATGACATCACGATCTATCCAAATCCGATCACGGGTCAAACTTTCAATATTAAAGTTCCTACCATGAATCAGATTGACGTGAATGTGTTTACCAAGGAAGGAGTTCTTGTTTACAATACCCAGTTAAGAGGGCAGTTCCAATACCGAATCAGCCTGCCTTCGCGTGCAAGCGGGAACATGAACCTCATTGTGCAAGTAACCATCAATGACAAAACGCAATCATTTAACGTGCTTAATAAATAGTTTTAGCCCTTAACCTTTGCCCTACATCACCCCTTACCCAGGCGGGACTCTTTGAGTTCCGCCTTTTGTTTATTTTGACTATTTTCAGTCAACATGAATGCCTATCTATTGCCACTTGAAGCTGCATTTAAGAAGCATGCAAATAAAGAGAATGCATTGGCTATAAATGCTTATCTGAGAAATCAGTTTGACTCCTATGGCATTAAAACGCCCTTGCGAAGGACAATCTGTTTGGCTCATATGAAAAAAAGCATGCCTCCCTATGAAGAAATTCCTTCCATTGCCAAAGCATGCTGGGAAAAACCCGAACGGGACTGGCATTATTTTGCAGTTGAATTGATCGCCGCTCAAAAAAAACAATGGGATGAGCAACTGGTCCTCCTGATCGAATGGCTGATTACGCACAAAAGCTGGTGGGATACTGTAGATCATATCACCAGTGAACTGACCGGACCGTTTTTTCTTCGTTTTCCAAAAAAGACAAAGCAGGTCACTGGCAAATGGAATCGGTCCGATAATTTCTGGCTTCAAAGAAGCAGCCTGATGTTTCAAAAAAAATACAGGGAGAAAACAGACCTGGCCATGCTTTCAAAATACATCTTAAACCTGAGCGCGTCTGAAGAATTCTTTGTGCAAAAAGCCATTGGCTGGGCCCTGCGCGAATATTCTAAAACAAGTTCGGGATGGGTTAAACAGTTCGTTCGCAAGCATGCATTGCCCCCTTTAAGTAAAAGGGAAGCGCTGAAGAGAATTAAAGAATAATAATTGCACCCAATTATACCGTGTCGTCCGTATTTTCGTTCTCTCTATATCCACACGAAGGGCAAATGAAAAATTTCCATATCCTGTTAGCCATCCTGTTTATTTCTTTGTTGTCCTCCTGCTCATCCACAAAAAAGGCCGTTAAAAATCCACCACCGGTTCTGGATAGCCTGGGCCCGCTACCCATATCAGAAATAGATATCCCGATCAAAATATATGCCCCGGCGATTCTTAAAAAAGCGGAGCAAGTTGTTTCAAAGGAATTCTCCTCCGAAGCCTGGCCAAATTATGTTCAACCCAGCTGCGATTTCAGATACAAATACCGCTTTCTTCGATCAGGCCTCTCCGTCAGTTGCATGAACAATGTGATCAATATCGCATTTGCGGGAAATTACCAGGTGGCGGGCAGCCGCTGCATTTGTTCCTATGGCAAACCGGTCTCGCCATGGATCAGCGGAAGTTGCGGATTCGGTAATGAACCTATGCGAAAGGTCTCAGTAAACATTCAATCCCGACTGCAGTTCTTGCCAACTTACCAGTCCAGAACCAATACCAGGCTGATCCAGATGCAGGCATATGATAAATGCCAGGTCTCATTATTGTCAAATGATATCACTGAGCAGGTTCTGGACAGCATCAAATCTTCGGTCAACAGTTTCTGTGTTGCGTTGGACAGCACAGTTGCAGGCCTGAGCCCGGGCCATTTTTTGCAAATGGCAAAGGAGAAAAGCCTAGCTAAGACCAATCTCGGAAAATATGGATTTCTAGAGTTAAATCCGATGGCAGTGCGTGTCGGCCAGCTAAACTATGCAAAGGATACATTCTACCTTTCCGCTGGCATGTCATGCAGGCCGGAATTGAGCTCCGACAGCAGCACCCATGTCCATTCGAATTCATTCCCACCCTTAGAGGAAACCTCAAACAAAAACAATGTGTCATTGTATCTCAACATGGCATACGATTATCCATTTCTTTCCAGATTATTAAGTGACACCTTATATAACAGGGTTTTTGAACTAAAGGGACGATCCATAGTCATTAAAAAAGTGGATATGAGGGGCATCGGCAATAATCAGGTTGAATTGAAGATTGAATTTTCAGGAAGCAATAAAGGGAGTATTTCTCTAAGAGGAAAGCCAGTTTTGGATACGGCAAAGCAGGCACTCACCATTGAGGATATGACCTACACGTTGGAGAGCCAGGACCTGGCTTTGAAACTTGCAAAGACTTTATTCAGGAATAAAATTAAAAAAACGCTACAGGGAAATTCATACCTCGACATTGCTGCACTTGTAAAGTCGAATCTTACAGACCTCAATACCCAGCTATCCAGAGCATTGACGGATAATATCTCCACGCTTGGTACAACAAAAGAAGCCAAAGCACTGGGCATCCTTGCCAGGGAAGATAAGCTTCTTATGCAGGTCTATATTCACGCGGAAATCGCTGTGATTGTCCATGATCTGCCCTAAAATTCTGATAAACATTCTCTTAATTTTTTTGTACTTTATAAGGACGAGATAAGGGCAACCTTTAACAATTCGTTTGCGTATAATGGGGCGTGATTGGTAGTTCGCGCTCATTACCTTCACATTTATAAAGGGGGGCCTTAAAACATTTGATACCAGGCAATAATCACATAAGCGCCATCTTAATGGGCTGCCGGAACAATGACCGGACAAGCCAGAAAGAGTTGTATCAACTGCTGAAGGGATATGCTATGAAAATTTGCTACCGCTATCAAAACCGGACTGAACACGTAGAAGAAGTAGTTAGTGAGGGGTTTACGAAATTGTTTAAGAATATTCAACAGTTCGACGAAAATAGGCATGCCGATATTTCCATTGCGTTGAAAGGATGGTTTAAGCGCATCCTTATCAATACCTGCATCGATTATTACCGGAAGAATGCTTCCTATATTAATGGGCAGGTTTTGACAGAAGAATCAGAAAAAATCGCCGACCACACGGAAAATGGTTTGGATATACTGTCCTACAAAGAAATCATTGAAGCGATCCGTGAATTATCACCTGCATACAGAACAGTATTCAACCTATTTGTCATCGACGGTTTGACACATGAAGAAATTGGCGAACAATTGGGTATTTCCATTGGCGCTTCAAAATCAAATTTATCCAAGGCCCGTGAAAACTTAAGAAAGATCCTAACAAAGAAAACAGAATTGAAACCATATGTTGAATCCCTCCGATAAAGAGCTTGACCGATTAAGCCGGGAAGCCGCTGAACATTTTGAACCGGATGAGATGATCTCGTCCTGGGATCGGATTGTTCCGCGTTTAGACCGCGAGATGGGTGTCAGGCCGAATACTTCGTTTAGATATTTCGGAAGGGGGCCGCTTGCCTATGGAATCATTATCCTTGGTGTTACAATCATTTCTTTTTTCTTCTTAAAACAGAAACAGGCCGACGATTTGAGAGAAACCAGCAAGAGCACCATTACATCTAAGACTGGATCGGCAAATCAGACTGCGGAGAAATCCAAAGCTGTTGCCGGAAATGCCGATCAAAGGCAAAAAGATCCTAATACCAGTGCTGTTGCAAAATCAGAAACATCCCTTTCGGATGTAAATGGGGATGCAACTCATTCCCCTTCTTTGGAAAAAGCTGCACCTGCAGAAGAAACGAACACGACTGCCGCCAATTTGAGTAGGCAACAGAACGACAAGGAAAATGCCTCTGCTTTGCCAACAAACACCGCTTCAGAAAAACGAGGGGGAAAAAATAACTCCATTGGTAAATCCAACGCGCCTGCTGCAATGCTTACCATGATTCCTGCTTTGCCAGGCCCTGAAAAGCCTTCCCGAAAACCAGATCCAAATGGCAATTCATACAATTATTCGAAAGCGGGGAGCACAAGCGCAGTGCAACAACAAAATGCAGGCACAACCAGAGATATTGCGATGGCTCCGATATCGGGCATTGTTCCCCTGACGGATCAAAATGTAAACGTCAGTGATGCTTCCTTACGGAATCAATCCAAAGCAACCGTTCAATTGAGTGCTGAAGCGATTGCACAAAGTAAGAATACACAACGGGTCTTACGCATGAGCAGGGCGCTGAAAATTGGATTATTGTATGGGTCGGATGTCACTTCCGTCCACGCGGTTGCCCCAGATAAATTGAGCAATAACTATGGATTAACAATCGGGTATCAATTCTTTGATCACCTCTCTATTAATACCGGCGCCATCTATACTCAGAAGAATTATTCCGCAAATAAATCGGATTTTCATGGCCCGTGGAATCCAATGGGAGGGGGCACTGTTGATTTTGACTATGCTTCGGGGAATTGCAATATGTGGGAGATCCCGTTAACGCTGCGCTACGATTTTGACCGGATTGGAAATACGACAATTTTTATTAACGGGGGCGCTTCTACGTACCTGATGATGCAAGAAAGTTATGTTTACTATTATCATTATTATTACAGTGGCACTACCGTACTCGGGCAATCCCGACCAGTGCAGTATAACACCAACAAAAACTATTTATTTGCGGTAGTTGATTTTTCAATGGGTGTGGAACAAAAAATCAGCAAGAGTTTTTCATTGCAAATCGAGCCTTTTGTTAAGATACCCATGAAAGGGGTGGGCTATGGAAACTTGGATTTGAGCAGTTTTGGAGCAAATCTTTCCATCAGGTATGCGCCATTGATAAAATCAAGCAGGAAATAAGGCGGAGGCGAATTTCTATCTATGAGCCTATGTCCTTATGAGATTCTTCTGCCGGGAACCACAAATAATCCTGATCTATTTTGTTTCGAACCAGACTGGCTTCCTGTCGTTCCAATTTCCATTGTAATTAATAAATAATTCATCCCTTGCAGGAATGAACCTCACAGTCTTGATGGTCATAAGCTTTTCTTCGAAGTCCATTTCATACTCACAATTGGACGCGTACGAATGATTATACATCGACAGGTAGCCCAATGCCAGGCAGCATTGCTTTTTATCGGCCCCCCATTCGAAAATATAGTCATGTAGCAAAGTTTGGTCGAGCAATCTTCGCTCTTCTCTTCCCATAACAATAACTGGTGAAATCTCAACCACTGAATTTTCGGAGATATCTTCTGATGTAAATACACCTTTGCCCATATTCTTCGAATGAGCAATAAACAGGGAAGGCAAGATCATGAACCGGCATAAATTATTGCAACAAGTTAACTATATTAAGAATATTTAAAAGCTTTTACAATTTGGGATGGCAAAGAGGTAAATTGTATTTTTGATAAATGTCAACAGAAACCGACATAATCAGCCTGAAAGATGATTTCCTACAGGTTCTTGAATCGAAGGATCAGGATGCTATTCGCGATTTTCTGGACAACCAGAACATCAGTGATGTGGCCACCCTGATTGATGAATTGCCGGATCATGAAGACCTGATCATAAATAATCTCAGCATTCACCGGGCCGGGAGTACATTTAAGATCCTCGACTTCTCCACGCAGAAGCGTATCATTCAGGAATTGTCTCCTCAAAAGACGGCAGAATTACTAAACACACTCCCTGCAGATGACCGTACCTCCTTTCTGGAAGATCTGCCAAGCGAAGTGGTGAAAGAACTCATCAGGCTATTGAACCCTGAAGAAAGAAAAATTACCCTGGCACTGCTTGGTTATCCGGAAGGCAGTGTAGGCCGATTAATGACCCCGGATTATATTGCCGTGCATAAGGACTGGACCGTGAGGGAAGTCATCAGGCATATCCGCGCTGTAGGCAAGGACAGTGAAACCATCGATGTAATATATGTTGTAGACGATAAAGGCCTTTTCATAGACGATATACGTATCCGTGAGATCATCCTCGCATCGCCGGATAAAAAGATTGAGGATGTGATCGACAACAGGTATATCGCATTAAAAGTAACTGATGACCAGGAAGCTGCCAACCAGGCATTCAAGATGAATAATCGGGTAGCCCTGCCCGTACTAGACAACAATAATGTCCTGCTTGGCATCGTTACGATTGACGATATGTTGTGGGTAGCAAGTGAGGAATTTACGGAAGATATCCAGAAGATCGGAGGTAGTGAGGCCCTGGATGCGCCTTATTTGGAAACTCCTCTTCTGAAATTGGTCAGGAAGAGAGTGGGCTGGTTGATTATCCTCTTCCTAAGCGAATTGCTGACTGCGACGGCTCTTGCTTATTTTAATGATGAAATTGCCAAAGCAACGGTGCTGGTCATGTTTATGCCCCTGATTACTTCGAGTGGAGGCAACAGTGGGTCGCAAGCATCTTCACTAATTATTCAGGCCATGGCACTGGGAGAAGTCACCCTCAGTGATTGGTGGCGTGTGATGAGGAGGGAAATTTTTTCAGGTTTCATTCTGGGATCTATTTTGGGGATCATAGGCTTTACTAGAATTTTTATCTGGCATCAATTGATGGTGCATAAGGTCTTTAAGGATATTTATGGAGAACATTGGTTTCTTGTTGCGCTGAGTGTCGGATTTGCGCTGATTGGCGTGGTCCTTTGGGGAACATTGTCGGGATCTATGTTGCCCATTGTACTAAAAAAAATGGGGGCTGATCCGGCAGTATCTTCAGCACCATTTGTAGCGACCCTGGTTGATGTGACAGGTCTGATCATTTATTTCAGCGTTGCGTTTTTCTTTTTAAAAGGAACTCTACTCTAATGATTTCAAGCCGCGCAGTTTTATTCTTGAAATCATTGCTCTTAAAACCGGAACATATATGTGTGGAATTGTTGCTTATATCGGCCCCAAAGAGGCTTATCCAATCATTCTGAAGGGACTAAAACGGCTTGAATACCGAGGTTATGACAGCGCAGGTGTTGCACTCCTGAATCATGGCTTGAAGATTTACAAAAAGAAAGGCAAGGTCGCCGATCTTGAAGAATTTCTGATCGGAAAGGACCTTAAGTCAAATGCAGGCATGGGACACACCCGTTGGGCTACCCATGGTGAACCCAGCGATCGGAATGCCCATCCCCATCTCTCTTCGAGTGGGAATCTGGCCATGATCCATAATGGGATCATTGAAAATTATACCCAGCTAAAAAATGAACTTGTCAGGAAGGGTTACCACTTCAAAAGCGATACCGACACGGAAGTATTGCTGAATTTCATTGAAGATATTAAGCAAAACAATCATTGTGCCCTTGAGGAAGCCATGCGGATTGCACTGAAGAGGGTTATCGGCGCATATGTGATCATCATCCTTGACAAAGATTATCCGGACACTCTTTTTGCAGCCAGAAAAGGAAGCCCGCTCGTCATTGGCATCGGAAAAGGCGAACATTTTCTGGCTTCTGATGCATCTCCCATTGTGGAATACACCAAAGAAGTCGTCTATGTAAACGACTACGAACTGGCCATTGTAAAGTCTGATGAGTTGATCCTGAAAAACCTGGGTAATGAAAAGATCACGCCCTTTATTCAAGAACTGGATATTGAACTGGCGGCGATTGAAAAAGGTGGCTATGATCATTTCATGCTCAAAGAAATTTTTGAACAACCGGATACCATATTTGACTGTCTTCGCGGCCGCCTCGAACTTCATGCCGGTACAATTACCATGGCCGGGGTACAAAATAATATTGAACAGCTCAAGAACGCGAACCGCATCATCATGATTGCTTGTGGAACTAGCTGGCATGCGGGGCTGATTGCAGAATATATATTTGAAGAACTGTGCAGGATTCCGGTGGAAGTCGAATATGCTTCCGAATTCAGATACCGCAACCCGGTGATCAATAAGGGAGATGTGATCTTTGCCATTTCTCAAAGCGGAGAAACAGCTGATACGATCGTGGCGATTGAAAAAGCCAAAGCGCAGGGAGCATTTATTTTTGGCGTGGTCAATGTAGTTGGTTCATCCATTGCCAGGATTTCACATGCAGGTGCGTATACTCACGCAGGTCCTGAAATAGGGGTGGCGAGCACAAAGGCATTTACTGCTCAGCTGGTCGTATTGACCATGATTGCCTTGAAAATTGCTAAAGAAAAAAACAGCATCGACCAGGAGAGATATCTCCACCTGATCACCGAGCTGCACAATATCCCTGAAAAAGCAAGAGAAGTATTGTTGGTGGATCCCCATGTGAAGAAACTTGCAAAGAAGTACAAAGACGCAAAAGATGCCCTTTATCTTGGCCGCGGATTTAATTTTCCCGTGGCGCTGGAAGGAGCCTTAAAACTAAAAGAAATCTCTTATATCCACGCCGAAGGTTACCCCGCCGCAGAAATGAAGCATGGGCCCATCGCCCTGGTGGAAGAAACGTTACCTGTCGTTTTTGTTGCGACACAGGATTCATACCATGAGAAGATTATCAGTAATATTCAGGAAATTAAAGCGAGGAAAGGGAAAGTCATTGCAGTCATCAGCGCTGGGGATGAAGTCATCAGCCAGATGGCAGACGATACCATGATTGTTCCGGAAGCGGACGAATTGGTAGCGCCCATGCTGAGCGTGATTCCATTGCAATTATTTGCCTATCACCTGGGCATCGCTAAGGGTTGTGATGTAGATAAACCCAGAAACCTGGCCAAAAGTGTAACCGTTGAATAGGATCCTGGCCGTTTTACTTATGAAAAATTACTTTTAAAGATGAATGAAATCAAGAAGAGTCCCGTTGCTGATCTTGGATATCATTTTATTCCAAAAGAATATATCCCGAGGGGAAAGAATGAATACTGGCTTCGGAACCAGCAAAACAATAACGGAATAAAATACAGAAAACTGACGGCCTACGAAATTGAGTCACTGGTCCGAAACCGGAATACCTCCGACGACTGGAACCAGATCCTTGTTTCCGATGCATTCACGCCAGAACTTGTGCAGGATTGCAAATTCTTTGGCCTTGTAAGAATAGGTAAACTGGAGGCTTTTTACCTGGAGTTTCATAATCTCCGCAGACCCGTTGGACTATATCACAGCACCATCATCAGTTCGGATATTGGCGACAATATCGTCATCGATAATGTAAACTTCCTCTCACATTACATAATTGGCAATGAAGTCATGATCGTCAATACAAACGAAGTCGCTACTACTGATCATGCCAAATTTGGAAATGGGATTTTGAAAAATGGCGAACCGGAATCAGTCCGCATCTGGCTGGAAGTTTGTAACGAGAATGGTGGTCGTAGCATCATCCCCTTTGATGGCATGCTGCCGGGAGATGCCTATTTGTGGAGCAGGTACAGAGATGATAAGAAATTACAACAGAAATTCAAGGAGTTCACCGAGCAGAAATTTGACAGGCAAAGAGGATATTATGGCGAGATCGGCGACAGGACCGTCATTAAGAATTGCAGAATCATAAAAGATGTTACCATCGGAAGTGATGCTTATCTGAAAGGCGCCAATAAACTGAAAAACCTCACCATCAATTCTTCAGCGGAAGCAAAAACACAAATTGGTGAAGGCTGTGAATTGGTCAATGGCATTGTCGGTTTGGGATGCAGGATATTTTATGGTGTGAAAGCAGTTCGTTTCGTAATGGCTTCCCATTCCCAACTGAAATACGGTGCGAGACTCATCAATTCCTATCTCGGAGACAATTCTACCATATCCTGCTGTGAAGTGTTGAACTCACTGATTTTCCCGGCACACGAGCAGCACCACAACAACTCTTTTCTATGCGCTGCACTTTTACTTGGCCAAAGCAATATGGCAGCAGGCGCAACCATCGGTTCCAATCATAATTCCAGGAGCCCGGATGGCGAAATTATAGCCGGCCGGGGTTTCTGGCCGGGCCTCTGCGTGAGTCTTAAACACAACTCCAAATTTGCAAGTTTTAATATACTCGCCAAGGGCGATTATCCTGCGGAATTAAATATCCCCATCCCATTTTCCCTTGTGAGCAATGATACCAGCAAGGATGAACTGATGGTGATGCCAGCTTATTGGTTCTTATACAACATGTATGCCCTTGCAAGGAATTCATGGAAATATGCAAGCAGGGACCGGAGGATCGACAGAACGCAGTTCCTGGAATATGAATTCTTGGCCCCTGACAGTATTGACGAAATGGTCGCCGCCCTGGATTTGTTAAAATTATATACCGGCAAGGCATATTCGACAAAAATGGAGCCCAGGGCGAAATATGGAGTGAAGGAATGGGAATCCATTGGCCAGCGGCTATTGGAAAGCAAGAAGAAACTTCCCGCAGATCTAAAAATCTTCGCAATAGGCTTTGAAAATAGCGACCGGAGTACCGTGATACTGAAAGTGCAGGAAGCCTACCTGATATTCATTGAATTGATTCGGCTACATGCCGTTGTTGAGATCCTGCGTTTTGTTCATGATTCTAAAATTAAAACGAAGGAGGAGCTCTTTTCGAAATTAAATTCCAGGCGGATCAAATCAGGGTGGGTAAATGTTGGCGGTCAGCTTATTCAGGCGGCCGAATTGGGAAAATTTGTCCAGCAGATACGTTCAGGGAAGATAAAAAACTGGAACCAGGTACATCAGTTTTATCAAAAGCAATCGGAAAATTATCCCGAGGATAAATTGAACCATGCTTTGGCCAGTTTTAGCAGGGTCAATGGAGCATCACTTACAAAATTGACCCGGTCTCAAATCCGAAATATGCTGGAGGGTGCGCTCGCCACAAGGGAATGGATGGCAGCAGGAATATATGATTCGCGTGCTAAAGATTATACTAATCCATTCAGGCAAATGGTCTACGAAGGTCAGAATGAAATGAACGCAGTAGTAGGCGCACTGGCAGATAATGCATTTATCCTGGAAGAAAAAGAGAATCTTAAAAATTTCAAAAAAAGCTTACAGCTCCTTATCAAAAAACTTGATTTATAAAATCTAACCCGGTGTCCACTCGCTGGAAAAAATTCTTTCCAGATCTAGATTATTTGTTTTCTTCAATCAATGATCATTCCACGGCCAAAAGCAGCGAAATGCTTTTCCTATTACCTATCTCCGTTTAATAAACCTCAGGAGAAATACTCTCTTTCCCAATCTATAAACAACAAATGCATAAATCCCTGAAGGCAATAATGCAAGATCAAAATTCATTATGTGCTCTCCCCTTTCCATAAATTCCGAGCCAGACTTGTACATTTTTCCATCCATGCCAAGGACCTGCCACTGAAAGACGCCTGTCTCATTCGCATACAGTTTGACTGTGGCATTTGTATATACTATCGATGGATAAATTGTAGCGATGCGCAAACCGTCTTCACTCCTTATATTTATGACCCTACTCAAAAATGTTCGTTCGCTTTTCTCATGGATGGCTAACCTGAAATAATTGCTGCCATCATTTACCAATTGCATATAGCACTCGTATTCTTTTTGAGCTTGGCCTGCGGGTAGCGTTTTGACTATTGTGAGATCAGATTCCGAACTTCCGGCTAAAATTTCAAAATGGTCCATTTCTTCCGGAAGATCAATTGTCCAATGGAGCCTGGCAAGTTTGTTTTCTGATCGAGCGGAAAATTCCAGCAATCTGACCGGCAGTGGATTCTCAAGGTTTACACTGCTGGCAAGCGTAAAATAACTCTGTTGGGAGAATGGATTAATTGCATTGCTCAACACAGAACCCTGGCTACCGGGAATGCCCGTAGCGAATGTCTGGCCATCATCTTTCCATACGGATCCATCTAATTCTGCAACGCGCAGGGTGGATATTTCAGTGACTCCTCCACTGCCGGGATCAAGAAATGAAAGTTCTACTTTGGCGATGTTAACCGGACCAGGGGCCGTACTAACCGTCCAATATTCCTGTGCGGAGACGTGATCGATACCCGGTCCATAGGCCTGACTGAAGGCCCGGGGGTTGTTCCGGAAATATTCAACCATAAAATCCCCACTGACATTTTTTAGCTCCATCCATCGCAGGCCATTCTTTCCTACAGGAAAAAGAAAATGAGAATTTGAGAGTAGACCCAATTTTCGAAGAGGACCTTCAATATAACTTGTGTTATTAAGCGTACTATCCACAAAAATCGTACAACTCCCCTGCAAGGTGAGCAGGTTGGTCGCTGTGCTCGTTATTTTTCCCCGCAAAAGTTCCAATCTAAAAGGCAACTGCAAAGGTGCAAGCAATATGGCGCCTTCCTGGTTATTCATTCGCATCGTTATGCTATTCATAATGGTTCCCGAAAGAGATATGATCTGCGGTGCCGTTCCATTTAGCTCAATGACGGGCAAGCCGGTATTGGTTTCCGTGATCTGAGCACCAGGAGACTGAATCAGGTTGCCTGAAATTTTAACGACGGTTGAATTTCCCGCACCACTCGCAAGATTGAAAATTCCCCCGTTCTGGATATAGTCCCGCTTAATGAAAACATTTCCATTGGCCCCTCCAAGGTCAACGCTAAAATTTACGCCTTCCTCGATCTGCAGATTTCCATTTATCGTCAATGGATTGCTGCCATTGCAGGCATAAGTGCTAGCGCCGCCTGAGGCCACGGCACGCAAAACCAAAGAACCATATGTCCTGTTGCTCGCTGATATTGTATAAGATGATCTGGGCACATCAAATTCAAAAACTCCTAATTCCGTTCCTGCCGCAGTAGAAATTAATCTTACGATATTATTGGCATGCGAAGCCCGGGTATGATGAATATACCTGGCTCCATTATTGATCCGGATGGAATCGGCAATCATCAATGCTTCTCCACTGGTCAAACCCGAAGCGTTTAAGAAGATGGCTCCCCTGTCTAAATTAATTCCATAACCCGGACCAGTAACCGTAAATCCAGGTTCTACAAAATTAGATGTTGGCAGAATAAGCTGAATCGTTTGATTGGAAGCCGGCCTAATGTTCAGCGTTCTGATGACAACCATTGTGTTGGGCAGGCTGACCGTGTAATTGGTTCCCAGAATCGAATTATCCAGCAGGACATCATCTGTGGAAACAGGCAGCTGGCTGGCATCCCAATTGAGTGGATTGCTCCACTGGCCATCCCCGCCGTTGCCAGTCCAGGTTTTGACTGCGCCAAGTGTTACCGAATCAATACAAATGGACAGGCATGCAAAAACAAAAAGATGGCGCCAGATCCATCTATGCTCATGATATAGAAATGCAAGCACATTCATAGAAATTGGTTTTGAGTATTAGCATTTGGCAGATAATCTGAAATTGCGCTGGTTCTGTTTGGGAATATGCCCTGGTGCCGGGAATTGAATATGCAGGGTTGCCTTGTGCCACTGTGCAGGAAAGCACTTAGCTGTTAACGAAACACAATGTACCGCAAGAAAGAAGGGATTAAAATACCATTTTGTGGTGGGTCATGTCAAAAAAAACCTCCCCAACGGGAGGTTTTCTTCTTGTAGGAAGTAAAGGTTCAATAAAAGATTACTTCTTAATCGCTTTCTTCGCGCTATCCACAGCTGCTCCAGCCGTTGAATCAATTTTGTGAACAGCAGTATCGACAGCCGCCTTAACAGAGTCAGTTGCAGCTTTTGCAACGGAATCTACGCTGCTGGCAGCGGATTCAGTGCTGTTGTTACAGGCAGTAAAAGCAGCAGCTACAACCAGAATTGCAAATAGTTTTTTCATGTAGATGTTTATTTTAAAATTTTATGCGCGCAAAGCTAACCGATTTTTGCCAGTAATCAAATGTCAATGGAGCACATTAATAAATTTCCAATTGGCAAGTAATACCTTACAAATTATTTTTTTCTGAAATATATTCTGATTGGAACTCCCTTGAAATCAAAATGTTCCCTGAGCTGGTTCTCCAGGTAGTTTCTGTACGGAGTTTTGATATCATCCGGATGGTTTGTAAAGAAGGCAAATGAAGGTACTGGGGTAGGTAATTGACTCACGTATTTAATTTTTACAGCATTGCCTCTGACCACGGGTGCATGGTGGGACTCTACCGCTTTGAGCATGGCTTCATTCAATTTTGATGTAGGCACTTTTCGTTTCCTGTTTTCATAGACATCAAGCGCCGTTTCCATGGCTTTCAGGATCCTCGTTTTATCCTTTGCAGAAATAAAAAGAATATTAAGATCGGTAAATGGCGCAAATCTTTTCTTCAGATCATTTTCATAGTCTTTGGCTGTATTGGTCTGCTTGTCCACAAGATCCCATTTGTTGACTAATACCACGATTCCCTTCCCTTTCTTGACGACCAGACTAAATATATTCAGGTCCTGCGCTGAAATTCCTTTTTCTGCATCGAGCATCAGCAAACAAACATCGGCCTCATCCACCGCCTTGATGGCTCGGATCACAGAATAGAATTCAAGGTCTTCATGCACTTTTGCTTTCCGGCGGATGCCGGCCGTATCGATCAGAATAAAATCTTTTTGAAATAAATTATAATGTGTGTGAATGGTGTCACGCGTCGTGCCGGCTATTTCACTCACAATGGTCCTTTCCTTCCCTACCAATGCATTTAGCAGGGAGGATTTCCCCACATTGGGCTGGCCAATAATCGCGAATTTTGGAAGGAGCGTTTCATCTTCTGCAGTTTCTTCCGGCTGGATCAAGTCAGCTATGGCATCGAGCAATTCACCGGTTCCGCTGCCCGTCATGGCAGAAATAAAGAAAATGTGATCGAATCCGAGGCTGTAAAATTCCGATGCTTCGAGCAAGCGCTCATTGTTGTCCACTTTATTGACCGCCAGAAATACCGGCTTGCTGGAGCGCCTGAGCACATCCGCCATAGATTCATCCAGGGCTGTGATGCCCGTCATAGTATCTACGAGAAAAATCAGGGCATTGGCTTCTTCCACGGCGATCAATACCTGCTTTTTGATCTCCCGTTCAAATACATCGTTACTTTCAGGCACAAAACCGCCCGTGTCAATGACATTGAATGTTTTTCCATTCCAGTCTGCAATGCCATATTGCCTGTCGCGAGTCACACCACTTACATCATCGACAATGGCCTTTCTTTGCTCCAACAGCCGGTTAAAAAAAGTGCTCTTTCCCACATTTGGCCGACCCACAATGGCAACAGTAAATCCGGACATATTAGATCTTTTGTTTTAATCGTTGATTCATTTATTGGCACTCGCTGCAATATTCGGTCAGTAGCCATATTCCTTCAAAAAGAGCTCACTGTCTCTCCATTTCTCCCGCACTTTTACGAAGAGTTCAAGAAATACTTTCCTCCCCAGAAATGCTTCCATATCCTTTCGGGCTTCTGTACCCAGTTTCTTGATCATTTTTCCGCCCTCTCCCAGGATAATGCCTTTTTGGGTTTCCCTTTGTACGATAATATCCGCCCTGATCTTGGTGAGGGTTGTTTTTTCCTGGAACTCCTGGATGAGTACCGTCGAATGGTAAGGGATTTCTTCCTCGTAGAAATCAAATATCTTTTCCCTGATGATTTCGGCTGCAAAAAATTTGACAGGCAAATCAGTCAGGTCATCACCTTCAAAAAATGGCTCTCCCTCGGGAAGCAACGACAGGGCTTTTTGGAGCAATTCATCCACACCCTTCTTCTTAAGCGCGGAAATGGGAAGTATCTGCTTTGCATAAGATTTCTCCTTAAAAAATTGAAGGGCCTGGTCAAGTAGATTGGACTCTGCCTTATCCGTCTTGTTGAGGATGAGGATAGAAGGAACTTTTAGATGCAGGGATTGAAATAGCCTGTCATTTTCTTCCCAGTCATCCCTGATATCAACCAGGAGCAGGGCAAGGTCAGCATCTTCTAAAGAAGTCTTGACGGCCTGCATCATCTTCTCATGGAGCTTATATTTTGGCTCAATGATCCCCGGCGTATCGGAAAAAACGATCTGAAAATCTTTTTCTGTCAAGATACCCTTGATGCGGTGGCGTGTGGTCTGGACTTTATGTGAAACAATGGCCAGTTTTTCCCCCATAAGTGCATTGAGAAGCGTGCTTTTGCCAGCATTGGGTTTTCCGAATATATTAACAAATCCAACTTTCATGAGAAACGTGCAAAGATATGCAAAACAAAGAATTCTTTGGTCGTTAATGCGTCTGGGCTTACCTTTGCGTCCCATATCGCGAAGTAGAGCAGCGGTAGCTCGTCGGGCTCATAACCCGAAGGTCGGAGGTTCGAACCCTCCCTTCGCAACGAAAGAAAAGGCTCCTTGGTGAGCCTTTTTCTATTTGTTGAATTTCTAGCAATTTTTTGGAGAGCTCATATCCGCCTGAGGCGGACGGAGGTTCGAACCCTCCCTTCGCAACGAAAGAAAAGGCTCCCTGGTGAGCCTTTTTCTATTTGTTGAATTTCTAGCAATTTTTTGGAGAGCTCATATCCGCCAACTGGCGGACGGAGGTTCGAACCCTCCCTTCGCAACAAAAGGTTCTCCGGTAAGAGAACCTTATTTATTTTAAGTGAGCATTTATCCCTGGCTACTTGAGCCGGGTACCGCCTGATAGAGCTCAGGATACCATTTTTGAGATCAATTTTGATTTCTATCAAGCGAATATTCGTTGTGGGAAATTGGAGCTCCAGCAATTAATCGTAGATTAGGATGAGGATGGCATTCAATTGGATTTTCGAAAGAAGAAGGTTAATGTTGCAAAATCTGCATGAATGTTTGGCAAATTTATTACAACATGCATTTTATTATTCGCTGCCGGACGAATCCCCCATTTAAAATCTTATCAATTTGATGTTCACCGGATCAGCAATTCGTTAAGTCTCTTCTACCAAAAGAATCCACAGGAAAAGGTCTTTTTGCAATTTGACCGCGACAATTATGCACAGGGCGGAACGATCTGGTATAAAGGCTGGCTGACATACCTTGACAAGCCATCTGTAATAAGCAGGATTCTATATGTCGAATTCACTGATTCTTCAGGGATCATTCTTTCAAGACAGACTTTGCTCGTGGAAGATGGCGCAGCTGTCGGAAGCTTTAAGGTACCCTTTGAATTCCCGAACGGGCAATACAGGGTTCGTGGCTATACTGCATGGATGATGAATTTTGATCAGCGATTCTACTTTGAAAAAACGATATTAATTGAAGGGACCAATCAATCGAAGCCTGAATTTCTCAAAAGTAGTATTGATACGCCCAGAATGGCATTTTTCCCGGAGGGCGGAAATCTGGTACTGGGGCTAACAAGCAAAATTGCCTTTAAGATATCAGGTTCAGGTGGACTTCCATTGGAAGGACAGGGAAAAATAATCGACAATTCCGGAAAACAAATTGCAGAAATCAAGACGATTCATGGTGGAATGGGGAGTTTTGTTTTGCATCCAATACCTGGAATAAATTATGCCGCCGAATTGAATTTACCAAACGGAACCAAATCCCTTTTCCAATTGCCTTCCCCCCTGAAATCAGGCATTTCCCTCTACCTGCGAAATTTTATTGCAGAAAATGGAGATGACAGTGTTTACTTCCGCATATCCAGAAGCGTGGAAAATAAAAATGCTTATCAGCATTTGATCATTTGTGCGCAGATGGATGGAATATCAGATTTCACATACATCAATTTTGATGACGCCACTGCAGGGAATTATAACAATTCCATACTTACAGCTCCCACCCCACTTTCACTTGAAACTTTTCCTGCCGGGATATTGCACATCACAGTATTTAATGAAGCCGATGATATCCTGGCCGAACGATTGGTTTTGTTGCATCGCACCCGGGCACAACTTCATCCATTATTATCCATAACTTATCTGGGTCTTGCGCCACATGGCAAGAATGAATTCAGGTTGGAAGTTCCCGGCGATATGAATGGATCTTATGCTGTCGGTGTGACGAAAATTGATTCGAAAGATGATCCTTGGCCTGGAGAAAATATCGAATCAAATTTTCTGCTTGAATCAGATATGCAGTGCCCGGGATGCGATTGGTCCTGGTATCTAAAAGATACAAAGCCTGAGACCCTCGAGGCGCTCGACCTGTTCATGCTTTCAAGCAAGTGGAAAAGATTTGAATGGACGAAAATTCTGAATAATGAATTCGTGCCGATCAGATATTATGCTGAGGAGTCTCTCATACTGAAGGGGCAGGCATTTTGGGGAAGAGATACTCATTTGAAACCCATGAACGAGGGGGAATTTTCCCTAATGGTAAAAGCGCCTGTGGATAGTTTGATGGATATTATGGATGTCCCTGTTGATAGTTCAGGGAGGTTTACGCTGACAAATATGAATTTTCATGATACCGCAACTTTTTATGTCCAAAACAATAAAAAGAAAAGCGCCAAAGATGTCACGGTCATTTTCGATAAGGGTCAGCTGGACACCGTCCGTTACGCCATTCCGCAGGAAGTCGCAGAACGAGGGACAAGGGAGGTGGATGAGTATAAAAAAAATGCGATTGATGCATTTGTAAAAAGAAGAGAACTGAGCATGGAAAACGGCCAAATAAAGCAAAATGATACAACCGTTCTGCAACCCGTTACAGTAACGGGACACAAGAAATCCCGGCAGGACAGCCTGGTCGCAAATTATGCTACAGGCATTTTTTCAAGTCCTGGATATAGTGTCAGGACCCTGAATCTTCTCGATGACCCGATGGCAAAAAATCTCGCGGGAACAAATATTATCCAGTTCCTGCAATCAAGGATTGCAGGTCCTATTTTTGAATATTCACCAACAGAGCGGGAGTATCTTATTTATTGGCGCTTAACCAACGGACTCTTTGTGCCGATGAGCGATAGCCAAAGGAAAAAAATGAATGCTCCAGCGTTCTTTCTGAACGAGCAGCTAATGAACCAAGGAGTTGAAGGATATGATGAAATAATGTCCATATTGCAATCTCTAAGTGTAGCTGATTTAGGCATGGTTCGTATATATCAGCCTGGCACCATGCCTTTGGTTTCTGGAAATGCACCCCACGGAGCCATCGCTTTTTATCTTAAAAATGGCAGTGAAGGCATGTTGATGAGACTACCTCAAAGTTTTAACAAAACCCAAAAAGCAGGCTACTCGATGGTCCAGCAATTTTCATCGCCTGCTTATGATGGACGAAATTCTTCTTCATCTGAAGACAAAAGAAAGACTTTGTACTGGAATCCTGAGTTGAAGACTGATTCTACTCATGTAGCGTCTTTTTCATTCTTTAATGATGGCATGGGAGGAAATTTTCGGGTAATCATTCAAGGCATGGACAAAAGCGGGAACCTCTTATTCATAGAAAGAGCATTCACAGCTAAACCTGATTAATCTGCTGGAAAGTAGTTGACGAACCCCTATATAAATTGAAAAGGCCTGAATACAACACTTCGAAATACAATTCGTTATTGAAACCATGATGAAGGCGACTCAATCTTTTCTGGGATTTACCTTAACAATCCTTTTGCATTTACCATACCTCAACAGCATCGCCTGCAGTATTTGCAAAGTGACAATAAATGGCATCACTTATTTAGGTAATAACGAAGACAGCTGGAGATTAGGGTCTCGGATTTGGTTTGAAAATGGCTTAAGGGGAAATTACGGTACCATATATGTGGGTTATGGAGACGGATTGCCTCAAGGAGGCATGAATGAGGCCGGGCTTGCTTTTGACGGATTGACTGTCTATCAAAAAACAATAAAAATAAATCCTCATAAACCCACGATAACAAATGCCTCAGCCTTTATTAAGGAAATCATGCAGACCTGCAAGTCAGTCGAGGAAGTAAAAAAATATGCAACCCAGTATAACAGGCAGATTCTAAATTCAAGTGTCTTGATGTTTGCCGACAAATTTGGAAATTATCTTGTGATGGAACCTGACACCATCATTATTGGAAATGAAGACAAATATATTATTGCGAATTTTTGTCCGTCAACAACTACTCAGGAAGAAAAACTTCATTATGCAAGATTTAGCAGGGGTGAAATCTTTTTGCATAATCATGACAATGACACAAACCAGAACTTTTGTTTGAATTTGGTCGACACGATGCACGAATGCAGAAGAAAAATGGGTGATGGAACCTTATATTCATTTGTTGCTGATCTGGACAATGGAAAATTTGCTATGTTCTTTTATCACGACTACACCCACAAAATGGAATTCAATCTAAGGGAAGAGTTAGCCAGGGGTGACCACATGTTTGCAATCCCCGTCCTATTTCCACCAAACGCCGAATATAAAAAATTAACCAGCTTTCAAACTCCACAAAACAATCTGAAAATGCGCCTGTTTCTTATTTTGTGCGGGGGATTGTTTGCATTTTCTGCCGTATATTTTCTTGTTAGTGGGTTAACAAACAGGAGGTCCGCCTTAGAAAAGAATAATGTGATTCCTAATACAAGGTTGCTGATGGCAGCCTTAAGCTTTGTAGTGCTTTACTATGTATATGTACTAAACGAAAACCAGGCGATATTTTATTTCCCATCTCCTTACCAGGATTGGAAATTTTCAATCCTGAATATTGCGGCATATATCCCTTTCCTGATGCTATGCCTCATTGTTCCACAAATATTATTAACCATCCGTACTTTCAAAACGGAAACCTGGACCATATTTTCAAAATGTCTCCTCACAGTAAACACTTTAACTTATTTGACGCTGATCGTTCTTTTTGCTTACTGGAAACTTTTTAATGTATTTTAGTCAACCACTCTTCAAAATACTGGCAAGACCAATAATCACAGGAGAAAATGGGCAGATGAATATTTGTTTTTGTTTTGGCTGGATGATTTATCCCTTGCCCTCGATTTGACTTCAATCTTTGCCTCTAAACATGTGAGTAATAAAGTCGATGAACTCTATTCCCAGCAACACTTATTGAAAGCAGGATGAAGGCAGGAGACCATGAAGTAAATTAAGCCCCTAGTTTTTTAAGTTTCCAGATTTGGAAAAAAAGATAGCATATCACGATCCAGACCGAAAGGGTTATGCTGGAGGCCATCCAGAGGAGCCAGAGTGGGGGGCGGCCGGCTCTCGCAAATAAGGAACGATTATTATAGTTTGAAACGTAATTGGAAGAAGTTCCCCAGGGCACTGTTCGCTCCGTTGACAAATTCCCATATATATCATTATCCTCAACCCTGGCGATTAGAATCAGGTTTCCCTTGGAATCACCTGGCAGATTGACGAGTTTAAAATCTGCACTGACCAATCCCAGAGAATCCGTTGTATAAGTAGGGGTTTCATTTATATTTAAATCACCACCCAGTCTCTTAACAGCGATCTTCATGTCGACTCCCTTAACCGGTACCCATGTTGACTCTTTCTGTTCAATAAATGTGGCAATTATTTTTTTGTCTCCCGCCGTATCCAGTTTGATTCTTGCCTTGGTCAGGTCGAAGTTGGTCGTAACGCCACTATATGACTGGGTGGAATCAGAAACCACCAGGAAACTTTGTGAAGATGATTTGTTCCATTTGTCTTTAGCAGCAGCTGGTATGGGCAATACAGCCAGTCCATGATCGTCAGTTGTTGCCCTGCCAAGTAAATTATCGCGATCTATTGAAACAATATAAAAACTTACCGGGATTCCACTGACCTGTCTAAACTTTCCTTCGATTTTCGCTTTTGTAGTCGCTTTTAAATACTGCACCTGGCCATTATCGTTATAATAACTAAGTCCAAGCATTAAATTAGCTTTTTCAACCTGGGCGAATGTGATCCCGGTGGCTAAGAGAATAAATACACAAATAAGCGCAAAATATTTAACCTCTTTCATGCTCTTCTTTTTCTGAAATTGTTTCCTGGATTGGTATGATTGGGAATATTCTGGCGAACAGCGTAATAATAAGCAGCATGCCTGCCAGAGAACCCATCGCAATAGCCCATTCTTCCCAACTCGGAAAATAATGCTTGTATGACTCAGGTACATCATGCATCGGTAAGAAAGGATGCAATAATGTAGGCGTTACAATCAGGTATCTTTTGAACCATGAACCAACAACTACTAAGGCTCCAGCTATAAAGGCGGGGACTGGCCTTCGCCCCTTCCTGTTGATCAGAATCAGAATGGGTAAAAACATGGAGGTAGAAATCGCAAACCAGAAAACCCTTGAATACTCTCCCCTGAATAATCCCAGCAAATGATCTGCATCTGTTTTTTTCATCTTAAACGCCGGCACCAGAAATTCGTTAATATTGAAATAGAGATATACGAAGGCAAGCATCACCACGATCTTGCCCATCCTGTCAAAATGATATATGGTAATATATTTTTCCAGATCATACATGTATCGGAATATGTACATCGCAACCAAAACAGCGCCTGCGCCAACGAGGAAAGCGCCAGAAATAAAATACGCGCCAAAATTGGTACTGTCCCAGCCCGGCCGATAGGTAGTGGCAAATAACCAGGAAGTCACCGTATGAATAGCAAAAGCGACTGGTATTATGGTGATGGATAATATACGAACAGACTTTTTGCTGATTCTTATTTGTTGGGGTGTATTCTTCCAGAAAGACCCTAAAAATGAATAGAGTCCCTTGAGAAATTTTCCTCCCCCCTTCTTAGCCTTCAGCATTATTTCAAAATCAGGTAACATTGGAAGATATAAGAGCAAGAGACTGATAAAAAAATACGTTGTTATGACGATCACATCCCAAAGGATCGGCGATTGCAGGCGCCCATGAATGAAAAGGTTATAAAACCGTTCGGGGCGGCCCATATCAACGATAATAATAAGGGAAGCGAAAGTGATGGCAGAAACAGCAATGATTTCAGCGATCCTGGTTAAAGGCGTGCTCCAATTAACACGAACGATTCTGAGTACGGCAGTAATCAATGATCCTACGAGGCTGATGGCCACAAAGAAAACAAAATTGGAAATATAAATTCCCCAGGAAGCATAATCACGCATGTCCGTAACGATCAGTCCTTTGGACAGCTGTCGTTCATAAGCAACCATACCAATAATGCAAACAATCACAAGGGCAATAGCCCAGATCCTTCCCTTTGCGCCAAATTTCTTCGGCAGCAGATCGTCGATTATTTTTTGCCTCGCTGCAATCTCCATGACTTATGATTATACTTTTTCCTTTTTAACTTCCACGGAGTCTTCGACATCTTCAAAAGGAAAGTTCCTGTTTACCGGTGGCAGGTAATAGACACTGGGTTTTGTGCCCAGGTCTTCCATCATCCGATAACCTGCCTTATCCCTGATCAATTCGCTGAACCGGAATGTTTCTGACCCGTTGGTCACCGTGTCCTCAATCATATCTCCGAAAAAGAATACTCCGTTCGGACAGGCAGAAACACAATGAGGTAATTCTCCCTGCCTTGTCTTGTCTGCGCAGAAATCACATTTACCAACGGTACCTTTTTTTTGTGGGATGCTGGTCTCGCAGGAATAGGGCTTTTCTTTAATTTCCTGAGGGATATCCGGTTCTCCCCAGTTAAATACCCGGGTGGAATATGGACAGGCAGCCATACAAAACCGGCACCCGATACAACGATCACTATCAATAAGCACTATTCCATCTTCCCGTTTGAAAGTTGCATCCACCGGACAAACTTTCACACAGGGAGGTTCGTCACAATGCATGCAAGTGGATGGTTCCCAGTATGGTGCTGTTTTATCGGCATCCTGCATAGGATAAATCTTTATCCAGTTGTCACCAGGATTCAGTTCATGTGCGTGGTTGCAGGCGGACTGGCAGGCTTTTACACTTTTACATCTGGAAAGATCAATGACCATCACAAATTTCTTACCGGGTATTCCCTTTCGGGCTTCCATGTTAGAAACTGGCGGAAGATCCACCGGTTTTAGGTAGGCTTCGTCCACCTCGATCACTTCACCGTCTACGGAAAGCAATTTCACCATTTTACCTGAGGGCTTTATCATGGCGGTCACTTTATCCTCAAAAGGGCTGGGCCCGTTTGAACATCCGGCAAGTGTGGCTCCCGCGAGTAAACCAGTTACTAAAAAATCCCTCCTGGAAGTATCGTTGGTATCCATTATCAAAAGATTAAAAGTTTATTAGACCTTGATCCAGTTCTTTAGTTCTTCATCAGAAATTTTTCCCTTTATTATTTTAATTTTTGTAATATCCACTTCGACAAGTTTCCCGTCCTGGGATAAGACTTTCATGGTTTCCTTTTTCTCCGGTGGCGGAGTACAGGCAATGACAGGATTCTTTTTCGAGAACAGCCCTGATTTGAGGAAGGGAAACAAGGATAACAACCCGATACCCATCAATATTTTTCTCCTTGTTTTTACTTTCGCCGGGCCTGATTCAATTTCTTTCATATAAATATTTTAAGTATCCCGGGAACTATTTTTTTAGCGTCCGCATAAAATTCACCAGGTCCCAGATATCATTTGCATCAGGGATTTTTTTCTTGAAACTCGGCATATCTTCCCGGCCTTCTGAAGTTTTATAAAATAAAGCTCCATCCGACTGGGATTGAATTGTAGCACCAGATAAGTCCTCGGGCTGGGTTTTTAACTGGGCCGCCTTGGTTCCATCTCCCTTTCCAGTCTTGCCGTGACAAGATGAACAATGCTGATTCCATAATGCCTTACCCGCTGCAATAGATTCTGCAGATGACTTAACCGGATTGGCTTTTTTGGCAGCTGCATCAGGAACAGGCCAGGGCTTGGGCTGCTTATTAGTTCTAAATCCAACAGTAAGCATAAATAATCCTACAATCAGGCTAATGATAAGAACTTTCATAGTTAATTCTTTTGATTACATTAATTAATTCAATTTCAATCCTAAGTTATCTAAAAATTTCTCAATTCCGGAATTCAGATCCAATTTTTGCTAATTTATATTTTTGATTATTTAGCTACTGCGAGGAGCAAAAAAGGAAAATTTAATTTAAATATAATTCAATCCTTGCATTTCCCCGCGTAAATCTGACTTTAATATTATCTTTCTAAATCAGGACTAAGAATATGGCGCCTTATGATTTTGGTTTTGACTAATTATTTCCAAAATAGAACCCAAGGAACGTATTTATGTTCGGCATATCGACTGGCTCGGGATCTTTTTTCGGATCAAAAAGAAATAAACCACAGATATCGTTTTTAGTATTCAGGTCAATACACATTTTACTCTTATCCTTTTTTACAAATAACAGGTACCTGGCTCTAATCACTTCAACAACCCTGATCCGGGGCCAGTGTTGCCTGATTACGTTTCGTGCATTTTGCATCAGGTAGTAACAGTCATGGGTAATTGTAGCATAAACTCGCATTTCATTCACCGACTTTATTTTCTCCATCTGCAGGGAATCAGGATTATAAAAAACAGCGGACTGGCTGTTAATGATTACCGTATCGCCAAAACTGGAAGGCGGCTTTATAATGATCCGGGTTTTTGGAGCCTGATCTGTTTTAACCTGCTTATTATTCTTCGCAGGTGACTGAGAACAGGAGCAGGTTAACAGAATTATTGCTATCAGCCCTAATTCAATTGCAGTCCGGCAGGGAATACGCCAGATTTTATTATTTAAAAGATGGAAGTAAAGAAGGAATCGTCGAAACCATCCCGTCAAAAATTCCATAACCTTGAGATATTAAATCCAATCTGGAATTGACCTCCGGGCACTTTCACACCATTGTCAGTATATCCGAATGGGTTGTTGGCATTATACAGGCTATTCTGTTGTGGATTTAGCAGAGTATAATTACCTGCAAACAACTGGAAAGTGTGACCGCTTGTATTAAATTCAAGTCCGAAGGCGAAATTAGGATGCGGATTATCCGTTGCAAAAGAAGTCAGGGGCTGATCGTAGTCAAAAATAAACGATGTCCCCGGAGTTAACTTATACCTTGCGCAAAAGCTAAATGAATACATATTAAATTTCTGTTCCATAAAAACCACATTGGAAGTATCAGATTTTGTGTAATAACCTGGAACGGAATTCTGATGAGACATGCTAAAGCCAATTTGCACGGATAATTTATCATTGATCTTTCTGGCAATCATCAATTCATTGTAAAAAGTCCAGCGTTCCGAGTTGTATTTGAAAAGAACATTATCCGGATTCGCAATTGTTTTAACGGCAATATTCCCGTAGTAAGTCAGGCTGACTGGAAATTTGTTTGGTGTTTGTTTGAAAATGGCATATTTGGCACTTCCATCCATGAGCATATTAACCTTTGCCAGACCGAAACCAATTTCCAGGTTATCAATGGGTGTATAAAGAAAGCCAAAACGAATATTAGCGATTCCGTAAATTCCCCATAAATCCTCAGATCCATTTTGAACAGATCCAAACCTGTGCTGAATATCTGCTTCAAGCGTCCCTTTGACCGCAACCATTACTGTTTGGGCATCAATAATCTGACCGGTTTGAAATGTATTTTTCACTGGTCTGGGTTTAGCAGGTGCCTCCGGTGCAACTGCAGCTGTGCTGTCATGATGGGCAGCCTTGGCCGTGCTGTCCTGTTGGGCGTATCCTGCATTAGCTAATATAAACAATGCAACCGCAAGACAAACGCCGGATATCAGCGGTCTTTTTGTTCTATTTATAAAATTTTTCATTTGATTAGTTTTTAGAGTCGCTTAATTATTCGGCGCACCATTTCTTATCCAATCGAAAACTTTCTGGCGGTCGGAAGCTGATGGGAGATGAGACATCATGACTCCGTTGAGGGCTATCCACAGTTTGCTATCTTCAGGGACAACAGTATTGACAAAGCCTCCTCCAATCAATTGATCATAGGAAATGTCTGGTGTCAGATAAGGGACCTGCCCTCCTTTAACGTGACAACCTGATAATGCACAGTTTTTATCCCATAAAGGCTGGAGGTCGCTACTATAACTTACGAACTGCGGGGGTGCTTCCTGTGCCACCGGGGGAATGATCACATCCTTGTAACAGCTGACTATTCCAACGCCCATGAAGAGCAACAATCCTCCATAAATTAATATTCGTCTCATAATAATAGTTTTTATGGGTGATCACTTGTTATTGAAATTGATGTTACACTCAAGGGTAATGACATCACCAACTTCCGTAGTGGTCATACCGAAAGTTCTGCAGTTAAAGCTAAAGTTCAATACCAACCCGAATACATCATATGCGCTGGCTGTGCCTGCCCCGATAGTTGTCCTTTTACTATATGAGAGAATTCCGTTGATGGTTGTGTCATGAGGTGACGAAAGCAAACCTTTCCAGGTCATTGTCATCGTACAAATATATCCGGCGCTATTTGGGTCAAATTCTACTTTTGTAGTTTTAATAACGGCAATGTTAGAGTCGATCAGGTTTTGGGTGCTGGCTATAATTTTCGGGGCACCAACGTAACCTAAATAACATCCACCGTCCCTACCCGGCTGGCCTGTATTTGAGGTATTCATTTGTACATAGCCGTTAAAATAGGTTTTTGCTGGATCGCTTTCGTAAAAAGCCCATGAGGAATCTTTCAATGGCTGACCAGTCGTTGGGTATTGCTTCTTTTGCGCGTCAGAAATACTGCTAACACCAAATTCGTCAAACCTTCCGGTCAGCAGGCCTGGTGCTCCAAGATAATTAGCTGACCACAATACACTGCTGTGCGCCTGGTCGAACTTCCACTGAGTTGTATCGCCTGCCGTCATGGTTCCTGGCAGGAAAACACCATTGCCACGATTGATAACCGGTGTGTTTGTTGAGGGCGGCGGCAGTACTTCATTCTCATGCGTACAACTGGTGATATATCCGCCAATACTTATTATAACTAGCAATGCTAAGAGTACTTTTTCGCTATGCAGTTTCATAAAAACTAGTTTTTATTAATTAATGGATTTCTTAATCGATGGAGCTTCATCAAATTTATTGAAAATTGCTGCTGAACGCCAATTCTTAACATTCGAGGTGTCCCTGACAGTTATCTCCTGGGCAGGTGACCAAACTAAGAATCCCGGCAGCAATGGATCATTTACTCTTTATGCTCCTAAAATCATCTCTGGATTTAGGATAAAATAATACTGAATTTGGGACAATAAAATACTAATAGGAGCCGCAATCAACCGCTTTATTACCTTTCGGTCGAAAGCAATAGAATCTGAATATAATCCGAAAGGTCAACCGTTCGCAGGGTCAGGATTTAGGATATTTTTTTTTGAAGGTAAGAAAAAATGACAATAATGCGATGACTATAAAAACTGCAAGGTTTAGAAAAATACTTACCGTATAAACTTTCATATCATTTTTTATTATGTCGCGGTCCTCCATAACTCCAGTGAGCTGAAAAAATAAATCCTTTATTATTATGAAGAAAAAAGCCAGGCTGTGAAGGATACTGAATAGCGGTCTTTTGGATATGGCGGGAATCCAGCACAATATGGAAAGTAACGCCCAAATCATCAAATAAGGTTGTTGAACCCGGTGCTTCATATTTTCGATGGTATAATCAGGATAAAGATTTTTTAACTGGAGGCCAAGGTATAATGTACCTATCAGCGGATAGACAAAAGGAAAAATCGAAACAAGGCCAGTTACCCATCTATTTCTAATCGATGCGTTGCGAGTGAAAAGCCGAACGAGATAATAAATCAGCGGATATCCGGAAAAAAATGCCAGCATTTCAAGTTGCTGGGTGTAGGCAAAGAAATTATCCCCCATATATTATTTATGAATCGTGAAGATGGGATTGTTTTCGGAAAGAAATTGCATGGTATCTTTTTTTATTTTTTATGCGCCTCAAATCATTGAAAAAGCCGGTCGTTCTCTGATGGTCAAAAAAACTCAACAACACTTTAAAAAAGCTGAACCTTCAAAAAAGACCACTGGGTAGTTGCGCAAATTTTGGCGAATTTCCAGGCCGCTCAATATTGTAAAAAAGCGCACTGATTTGATCCCGCCCATTGATCTCTCATTTTTTGGGGAAATTGTTTTTGCTGATACTGAAACGCAGATTTCAATTGATTCCTATGAATTCTATAAATTTAGCCTATGAAATTTTTAACCTTCGTCCTATTTTTAACTGTACTCATGGCCTGTAAACACGTGCACGATAAAGACGATGAACTGTATTCACGTCACCTGCAACGAAAGGTGAAACTAACGGTTATCAATACTCCCATTCCTGATGACAAGTCAGCACTGAATCTGTTGATATTAAATGATGGCCAGGACATTACCCAATTCCGCGTAAAAGAAACCCTGGACAGCCTATATGATCTTAAATTGATTGAACCTGTCGTTGTCGTGGCAGTACATGCCGGGGACCGCCTCCAGGAATATGGCGTGGAAGGAAGGCCGGATTATTTGCAAAGAGGCGCCCGTGCCGGATATTATGATGCATTCATCAACGATGAATTATATCCTTATGCAAAAAAAATGTCGGGAATCCGGAAATTCCATTCGGTAGTCATCGCGGGGTGCTCAATGGGCGGACTTTCGGCATTTGATATTGCCTGGAATCATCCGGATAAAATAGATAAAGTGGGTGTATTTTCCGGCTCTTTCTGGTGGCGGGATAAGCCCCTGGAAGACAGCACCTATTCGGATCAGACCAACCGCATTATGTATGCGAAATTGAAAGCTTCCCGGAAAAGACCCAAACTGCAATTTTGGTTTTATGCAGGCACCGCGGAGGAAAACTCGGATCGCGACAAAGACAGTATCATAGATGTGATCGATGATACGAGGGACATCATCGCCCTCATTCAACATAAGAATATTGTCGCACCAGAAGATATTTATTACAAAGAAGGGAAGGATGGAAAACATGAATATCCAACCTGGTCACAGGTCTTCCCGGATTTCCTGATCTGGGCATTTGGGAAAAGAAATTGAAAAGCCGGGATTTACCCGGCCCTTCTCCTTTTCATGGCTAACTTTTTTTCGAGATATTGCTCGCGCCGCTGGTGTGAATTTCCGTAATGACGCCCGTTCCTTTATAATATACACTGCTTGCACCACTGGCATGCGCGTTCAATGCCTTGTTCACAGAAATCCTGATATCGGAAGCGCCCGATGCGTGCACCTTACAATTATCCGTGACGAGGTCATATCCCTTCACATTGCTCGCGCCACTGGCCTCAATGGAAATATCACCGACAGATCCGCTGATCGTGGCATCAGATGCGCCCGATTGATCCATTGTGATCCCGGTAAATTTGACCATCCCTTTAAAATCACTTGCTCCTGAAAGTCTCAGATCCAACTGGTCACCGGAAATGGTGCCATCTACCAGAATATCCGATGCACCGGAAGCGCTCAGCCGGTCAATGGTTTTAATTGAAACGTATGCTTTCAGTTTCCTGTCACCGCTATGCCAGTTCCAAGCTTCCTTATCCAAATAAATTTTCAAAATACCATTCTTCACTTCCGTCCGGATGAGATCACGGTATTTTGTATCCCTTGCACTCACTGCCACGGCTTCTTCATTGCCCTGGGTTAAATAAAGATTGATGGCGCTAGATACTTCCACGCCATGAAAATTCTTCACGTCCCGCACCTGTGCATTGGGATCATTGATCACTGTATTTTGGGCCTGTAAACCCAGCCCCATCAAACTGGCAAATAAAACGGGGATCCACTTTTTCATATTTATCCTTTTAATTTTCATATATTAAAATGCAAATTTTTATCTTTTTGATACTTCGCCGCCGCTGCTGGTACTGATTTCTTTGATCACACCGGTTCCTTTAAAATAGATCTGGCCACCACTGCTTGCTGACGCACTCAATTCTTTATTCACGGTCACCTTGAGCGTAGCACCTGAACTTGTATTGGCGTCGCAGGATTGGGTTTCAAGATCATATCCCCTGAATGAACTGCCGCTGCTGGCTTCCACAGTCAGGTTATTGGCCACACCGGAGATCTTGGCTTCTGCACCGCTGTTCTGCTCCACCTTCAATGAATTGGACTCCACCCTGCCATTAAAGCTTGCGCCACTTGAAAAATCAAATGCCAGATCACCGGATTTAATTGTTCCATCCACTTCTACTTCCGCACCCGAATTGGCTTTCAACTGGTCCAGGGTTTTGCAAGATACATATGCCCTCAGGGTTTTTCCATCAGTGCTCCAGGAACCGACCCCATGATCATAATAAATTTTAAGGATCCCATTATCCACTTCTGTTTTAATCCGGCGAATGTATTCATCACTTGAGGCACTGACAGCAACCGCTTCTTCATTCCCCTGGCTAAGATAAAGATGGATACCATTGGAGACTTTAATCCCATGAAAATTCTTCGCTTCCCTAACCTGAGCATTCTTGTCGTTAAAAGTCTTATTCTGAGCAAAAGCTGCTGTTGCAAGCAGGAAGCTGAAAAGACCCAATACAATTTTTTTCATTTTGTTTGTTTATAGAATAATTAATAATTGAATTGATCAGCCTCTCTTTTTCACACTGCTGGACCCGCTCGACCTGAGATCCTTAATCGTTCCCGATCCCTGGTAAGAAATATCGCTGCCCCCGCTGGCATGTGCAGATAATTCCTTGTTCACGGTAATCTCCGCATCGCTTCCCCCGCTGGCCACGATATCACAAAAATCTGCGATGAGGTCATATGCTTTTAAATCACTTCCGCCGCTCGCTTCCACTTTCAACGTCTCTGCTTTTCCAGCAATATCCGCGTCTGAACCGCCACTTTGATCAAGGGTAAGTTCTTTTACATCCAGTTTGCCGGTAAGATCGCTGCCTCCTGAAATGTTTATGTCAAGCCTATTGGAAGTAATGACGCCGTCAATAAATACATCAGATCCACCCGATGCACCCAACAAATCCAGGGTGGTCGCCGAAACATAGGCCTTGAGCTTGGGATTTTTGAATCCAAAAATCAAGTGCGTCCCGGTATTCTGCAGGTAAATTTTAAGAACCCCGTTTTCAATTACGGTTTGGATTTTTTCACGGTATTCAGGCGTTGCCGCGCTGACGGCCACAGCTTCCGGTCCCTGGCTCAGATAAAGGTCAATCCCCCCCGATACCCGGATCCCGTGAAATCCCTTCAGGTTCCTGGTTTGGGCATTGTCATCCTTGATAACCTTGCCATTCTGCGCCATGGCAGAAAAAAAGGATAAGGAAACCAGCGCCGATAAAATCAAGTTTTTCATGACAGTTGTTTTAGCAAAGACAGGTGACCATAAATAATGTTGCATCCGGAAAAACCCGGCTTTATTTCAGACGGGTAAATGCCTCGTTATGTTACAGATTCCAAAAAAACCTAAATTTGTGGCTGTTATTCAGATTCCCGGGGTGCTCCGGGCCGGCCTGGCCGGCAGGGGCTGAGATAATACCCGTTGAACCTGACCAGGGTAATGCCTGCGCAGGGAGGTGGTCCATCTTCAATTTCCTCTTGTTTTCGCGGCTTTACCTGGATTATTTTGGAACCGGTCCCTGAACCGGGATCAGTTTGGCCGGGATCATCACTTGACCCGATTGACTGGTGGGTTCGGGATTCAAAATATCTCGGATGAAAAGTCTTATTTGTATTGCGGGCTTGTTCATATTAAGCATGCAGGCCTGGTCGCAGATCCATTTTAAAGGTAAGGTCAGCGACGCGATTTCTGGCAATCCCCTGGCCGGGGCTACCATTGAAGCCAGCCCCCTAAACACCATCCTGGCAAATGATTCCGGTTATTTTACATATTCAAATATAAAAGCCGGAAAATACAAATTCCATATTTCGAATATTGGATACCGTGGATTAGATACGACCCTCGACATTCCCGGAGCTTATCCTGTTGATTTCCGACTCACGCGAATGGGTCTGTTTATGCAGGCCATCGAAGTCAGGCCTCTGCGGGCAGATGATAAAGCACCCTTTACTATAACAAACCTGGCTAAGAAAACGATTGAACAAAATAACCTGGGTCAGGACCTTCCTTTTGTGCTGGTGCAAACCCCTTCTGTGGTAATCAATTCTGACGCAGGTAACGGTGTAGGATACACGGGAATTTATATCAGGGGAACGGACGCCACGAGGATTAACATGACCCTGAATGGCATTCCCTATAATGACGCAGAATCGCAGGGCATTTATTTTGTTGATCTCCCCGACCTGGCTTCTTCTGTAAACTCCATCCAGGTGCAAAGAGGAGTAGGCACATCCACCAATGGAGCTGGTGCATTTGGCGCCACCATCAATATTTCGACCAATGAATTCAATGAAAAGTCCTATGCAGAAATCAACAACAGTTATGGATCTTTTGATACCTGGAAAAATACCATCAAACTGGGATCAGGACTGATCGGTGGTCATCTCTTGCTAGATGCCAGGCTCTCCCGGATCAGCAGCAATGGATTCATAGACCGGGCGGCCAGCACGCTGAAATCATTTTATGTGTCGGCTGCATATATCAATTACAAGACTTCCATTCGATTCAATATCCTTTCAGGAACAGAAAGGACTTTCCAGGCCTGGAACGGAATCCCTGAAGCCAAAGTGAACGGAGACCAGGCGGCTTTGGAAACCGAATACCAGGATAATATTGGCATATTGTATTTCACACCACAGGATTCTATCAACCTGTTCAACTCGGGCAAAAGGACATACAATTATTTTACCTATCCGAACCAGACTGATAATTACAGACAGGATAACTATCAGCTTTTCGTGAATCATCAATTAAATGATTTTCTAACCCTTAACATTACGGGTTTTATGACCAGGGGCATCGGGTATTATGAAGAATACAAACCGCAGCAGGAATATTCCGCATATGGTCTAACGGGGCCGGTCGTAGGGAGCGATACCATCACCACGACTGACCTGATCAGGCAAAAATGGCTGGACAATTATTTCTATGGTGGGCTCTTCTCTCTTCAATACAAAAAATCAAATACGCAACTAACCATTGGCGGTGGAGGAAATGGATACGATGGCCAGCATTATGGCTATCTCATCTGGGCAGCCAATGGAGGAGTCCCAAATAATTACAAGTATTACAATAGCCCTGCGGACAAATCAGACTTTAATTTCTACGCGAAATGGCAGCATCAATTTGCTTTACACTGGAGCCTGTTCGCCGATCTCCAATACAGAAACATCTATTACAATATAGATGGATTCGATGAAAACCCCGCGATTAAAATAAATCAGCGGTACCAATTCATGAATCCCAAATTGGGTTTCACATACTCAGGACAGGATTGGCAAGCCTATTTCTCTTATGCATTGGCAAGCCATGAACCCAACCGCGCTGATTTCGAAGCTGGCGCTAATGAATTGCCCAAACCTGAAACCCTGGGCGATTTTGAACTTGGATTCCAAAAAAGAAATGGTCCAAATTTCTGGGGCGCAACGGCATATTATATGAAATACAAGGACCAACTGGTGCTCACCGGAAAAATAAATGATGTAGGATCCTATACGAGAACAAATATTCCCGACAGTTATCGTTTGGGTATTGAATTAGAGGGGGGGATCAAACCCATTTCATGGTTTTCGCTTTCAGGAAATATTGCCCTGAGTCAAAATAAAGTACTCAACTATACAGAGTATATTGATGATTATGATCTGGGCGGACAAAAAATCAATACTTACCAGAAAACAGATATCGCCTTCTCCCCCGCCTGTGTGAGTGCCATCAACCTCAATTTTTTCCCTTTGAAACAAATTGAACTGAGCCTTTTGGGGAAATATGTCAGCCAGGAATATCTGGATAATACACAAAATGAAAATCGCAAGCTAAATGGATATTATCTGCAAAATCTACGCATGATATATACCCTGCCTTCGGGCATCCTGAAAGGAAGCAATCTGATCTTTCAATTGAACAATGCTTTCAATACCAACTATGAACCCAACGGTTATACTTATAGTTATATTTATGGAGGAAAACTGACGACGGAAAATTTTCTATTCCCCATGGCAGGAACGAATTTCATGTTGGCGGTTAATTTTAGAATACAATAGACCTGGGTTGATTTGTTGATTAGTTGATTGGTTGATTAGTTGAAGAGTTGAAAAGTGAATCTGTTGATAAACATTTTATGTAGAACAGTAAATTATTTTTAATTTTCCCAATCAACCAATCAACCAATCAAACCAATCAACCAATCAACCAATCAACCAATCAACCAATCAACCAATCAACCAATCAACCAATCAACCAATCAACCAATCAACCAATCAACCAATCAACCAATCAACCAATCAACCAATCAACCAATCAACTACCCGACTAGTCATTAATCGAAACATCCGTATGCGTAGAATGCCCGTTTGTGGAATAGATCACATGATCCTTCGGGCCCTTCAAAAATTCACCTTTGAATTGACTGTGGACTTCTGAAGATTGTTTTATATTATTTACTATGAATCCATCATTATTCAATTCAAAAGAGAGTTCCTTACTTTCACCGATGATTTTCTTATCCCGCAGCAGGTTGATGATCTGGTCAACCAGGCCCAAATTTCTTTGCTGAAGTCCATGCTTTTGATCCTGCAGAAGATTCTCATATACCTGGGCCTGGGTTTCCGCTTCCAGCTTTGCTCTTTCCATTTGCAATTCATTCATTTGGTTTTGGAGTTCAGCCATTTTCTTATTAAGTTCCTGCAGCTTTGGGTCTTCCTGTAATTGGAGGTGCATTTTCATAGCATCGAATTGCAATAGTTCTGCATTGCGTTTGGCATCCAGACTGGCAAGGTATAATTGCGCTAAGTTTTGTTTGTCCTGTTGGCTTTGAAGTTCCTGTAACTGCGCAGCTTCGGCAAACTCATGCGAACTTTTCACCCAATCTTCGTCCTGTTCTTTCATCAATTTTTGCAATTGGGGCTTTTTAAAAGCGATTTCCTCTTTTGTTAATTTTTTCCCATTATAATATGCTTCCGTAATCTGGTGGTCTCCCCTGGTCACAATTTTGTATCCGCCTCTCACATAAGTAACCTGATCGTCTTTCGAGATGGAAGATAATCTTGAATTCTTTCCTGATGGAACTGTGTCAGTACCCGTCGAATTGGTACTTGCAGCTGCCTGAGCCGTCTCCGACACGGTACTAGAAAGCCCCGAGGAAGCGCTATTAGATGCAACTGCACTTGTATGTTCTTTATCTGCGGCAGCCGCTTTGGTCATTGTTGTCTGCGAAAATGCAATCGGACCGAGGCCGACTATAAGAATGCAGCCTGTTAAAAAGATTTTTTCCATGGTATTTAATGTTTGATTTTGACGGTACAAGATTCTTTTAATGCGCTGAAGGAGTTGATTTTTCCGACCTGGAAAAGCCAATGCGTATTCAGGATTTGTCATTTTCATTTCCTGGAAAGCAATCAAAGCGGAAATAAATGGCTTGCTTGTTCCTGTTATGCGGATAGCCATGTCATCACAGCAATTTTCCCTTTCTTCATTGATGAGGGAGGAAACCCATAGCAGTCCCGGATTGAAGAAGTAAAAGAGTCGGACAATCTGTTGAATCATATTTATGAAAAAATCCCTCCTTTTGATATGGGCGAGTTCATGAAGCAGCACAGCCTCCACCTGGTCTTGAGGTAATTGCATCATAATGCCTATGGGAAATAATATGATGGGTTTGATATAACCCGCCATCATGGGTACTTTGACCAATTCGGATTGCATCAATTCAATCTCACCCCTGATGCCTAATTTATCAGCAAGATCACTGACCCTTTTTTTCCAATAGGCTGATGGAGGATGGACTTTGAATTGCCTGATTCTTTGCATGTAGGTGATGCTTGTCAGGAGTCTTAGCAATTGTGAACAAAAGACAATGAACCAAATCGTGACGATCAGGGTGGCATGGTCATTTAGGAATATTTGCATCTTGTCATAAGCCTGCGATTCCGGAACGAAACCCTGACTTTGTGTTTGATTGCTACCTGCATTCTGGCCGCCGGAAAGGGATTGATCTTGTATGATCAGAGATTCTTTTTCAATACCCCGGCTTGAGCCGATTTGCCAATACAGTGTATATACATTAATAGAAATGAAAATGAATAGCAAAATGGTTAATCCATTGTAGCGCAGGGCCGGGCCCGACTTCTTTGTAAGCAATAAAAGCAGACCGGCAACCAGGGCAAGCAATAATCCCTGCCAAAGTGAATGGATCAGCGTCCAGCAAATGGAACGAATGATTGTTTCTCCCAATATGGATTCCGCGAATAATGAAACCATAAAATAATTTTTATAGAATGAAATCAGTCTTCCATTTTCCTGAGCAGATCTTTAATCGCCTGGATCTCCTTTTTTGAAGTTTTTTTGTTACCCAGTAATTGCATCATTAAACTGCTTGCGGAACCCTGATACATGGATTCAATAAATCTGTCCAGCAGAAATCCCTTTGTCTTATGCTCCTCCCATGCAGGTTTATATACATGCTTCATATTTGTCTCATCCCTGACGAGGATACCCTTATCAGCCATGATCTGCATCAGCTTTAAAGTGGTTGTATACTGGACCGGCCTTGTATCTGCATTTAATTTCTCATTCACTAACCTGACAGTGGAAGGACCATATTTCCAAAGCACCTGAAGGATTTCAAGTTCGGATTTTGTGGGCTCTATTTTGCCGGATAGAGGCGCATTTCTTTTCTTCATTGCCTAAAGATAGGAAATTTTTCGTACGAACAAATTTTTATGATTAAAATATTTGTCCTGGCGGGATTTTGGTATAAAAGGTTAAAGGGTTTGTTGAGCGGTTGATCAGTTCGAAAAGTCCCGATACCAAATCCAAGCCATAAGCGGAGTGGGGTATTCAGAATCTAAATTTTATTTGCTAGATTTATCGGAAATCGCCGGTACTCTTTCAGAGAACGGTTTTTAATGTCAGTTCCAGTTATCTTTCGGAATTCCTGGAACAACGAAGTAAAAAACGAATTGGTATTGAATAAATGCATTTGGAGCTACCCTTCGCCCTCTCAACCATTCAACTATTCAACCAATCAAGTATTCAACCCTGTAACCCCTCAACCTTCTCTTTCCATGCAAGCATTCCACCTGCAAGATTATAAGTATGCTTAAATCCCAGCATATCGAGGATCATGCAGGCCTGACCGCTGCGGTTTCCGCTGCGGCAATACACGATCACATCCTCTTCCTTCCAATCTTCCAGGTCTTCCACTTGCATGGATTGAATTTTCCCGAGCGGGACCAGGGTTCCTCCAATATTAAAGTCGGCATTTTCTGAAGGCTCGCGCACATCAAGCAGATGAAAAGGTTCGCCACGGTCCATTTTTCCTTTGAGCTCTTCGACGCTAATTGTATTCATGATGGCTTTTTAATAATTATTAGGGGTTGAACTTGCTGGTGGAATAGAATCAATTCTTCGAATAGGCCTGAGTGCACTGAGCCAAATGTCGACGATTTGGCCCTGCCTGATATGATTTAGTTTTTTCTCTTCATTGATCCGGTCAGGGTTTTGACGATAAACATAGGCATGAATGGTATCTCCCACATCATTGTCCGGAACGACAGCGCCAAGGATCAATCCGCTGGATTCAAGCGCGGCGCGTGCCTCCCTATAATCGAGGCCAAAAAGGTCTGGCACAATGAATTCCATGCCCACGCCATTTCCAAGCACTAAAGTGATTGGGCTGCCCTGCTTGATCTTGGTGCCTGGCTTTATGCTTTCCCCATCAAACAACTGATCCAACACAGAATTTTTTGCAAAATCCGGTTTGAAAATAGTATCCTCTAACCTCAATCCGTATTGACGCAAAATAATCTCAGCCGTCCTGAAAGTCATACTAACCAGGTTCGGCATGGCGATCACTGGTGCAACGGTTCTATTAATGGTAAGATAGACCGTCCTGTTAATCTTTACCAGGTTATCTGATTCCGGGAATTGCTTTACCACCTGGGAAGGTGGCATCGTATCATTATATACTGAATCCTGTATCAACACATCGAAACCTTCTGCCTCAAGGATTTTTTTTGCATTGGCAAGAGACTGGCCCGTGACAGCAGGAATTTTCATCACCTTTCCATGATGTGTGATTAGTTTTAATGATCCGAGAAAGATCAATAAAATCAAAAAAAGTACAAGAAGACCCGCCACAATATTTATCCAAAGTGGTTTGCTGGTCAAGGCTCTGAACACGTATTCAATTTTTAGGTAGAACTAAAGTAATAAATAATGCTTTTAGTGATATTGAAATTATTGTCCGGATGCTAGTGCATCTTCAACCAGCGCTGAATAAAATGATTTAAGATCCCATCCCATGGCCCTGACCTGTTGTGGAACGATGCTTTCATTGGTCTGCCCAGGAACTGTGTTAATTTCCAACAAATAAGGCTCTCCCTGTTCTTCATTGTAAATAAAATCAATCCTGATCACTCCGTTGCAATTGAAAAGAAGGTAAGCTTTCTTTGCAGCCGCTCTCACTCTCTGAGCGATGGATTCATCCACCTGTGCCGGCGTGATTTCCTCCGTGAAACCAGGAGTATATTTTGCTTCAAAATCGAAAAATTCTTTGCTCGTCTTAATTTCCGTAAAAGGAAGCGTGATCACTTCATTTTTTGATTTGAAGACTCCGATCGTAAATTCCCTGCCAGTAATAAATTCTTCGGCAAGAACCTGGTCATCTTCTTTAAAAGCTTTGGCCAAAGCAGGTGAAATTTCCTCGGGCTTCGATACTTTGGACATGCCGATACTTGATCCCCCATTGCTGGGCTTAACAAAAATGGGCAATTTGAGCTGGGCCAGGATCTCGTCAGGCGACAATGCGCGGTTCTTAAAAATATGGAGCGATTTGGCCACTCTGATTCCTCCAAATGCCGCGACTGCAACAGTATATCTCTTATTGAAAGTGAGTGCAGAAGTGGCAGCATTGCAAGTTGTATAGGGGAGATTCATCATGTCCAGATAGCCCTGCAATTTTCCGTCTTCCCCCGGGGTTCCGTGAATTCCAATCAGCACCGCATCAAAGTTTATTTTTTGCCCATCTACAGTAATTGAGAAATCGTTTCGGTCAACCATGGTCGTGGACCCATCTTTCAGTTCATGAAACCAACCTGCAGGCGTCATATCAATCTTATATACCTGGAACTTTTCAAGATCAAGGTTCTCCTCAATCGTAACAGCCGATTTGTATGAGATAACGGCTTCTCCGGAATAACCGCCTGTCACGAATGCGATCCTGGGTTTCATGCATTGAAAATTTAGCAAATAAACGAAAAGGAAATGAGTTTATTGGATGCAGGTTTGCAATGAGCGTGGCTATTCGCACATAAGTGAATTAGAAAAAAGTTAAAGTTTGTAAAATCACTGGCAAGAGACTTCAATGTAAGCTGTAAAGCTTATGCCTTCTGGCTTGGATCCCGCACTTGAAGAAATTGCCTAAGTTTTCGCTAGCCTTCGCCTGCCGGTAAGCAGGCTTGCAAAAAACAGGACCCACAAATAAGAAAGGTGAAGGCATAATCTCCTTCACCCTTTTATGACGGGAAATATCACCCGCCTATTTTCAGTAGCCTAAGCTACATTCGCAAAACAAATTCTACTGTAAGATAAGCATCCAAAGCGCTCAATACAAAAAAACCAGGCCAGTTTTTTCCACAGTCAATGCACTTAGATGTGCAACTTTTCCTTTTTGGCCAATAATTCCTCTACTGTTTCCCTGTACATTTCGTCCGGCACACAGCAGTCCACGGGGCAAACGGAAGCACATTGTGGCTCTTCATGAAAACCCTGGCATTCTGTACACTTATTGGGAACGATAAAATAAATGTCTGAGCTAATGGGCGGATTCCGTTTGTCAGCATCCAATACGGTACCATCCATAAGGGTAAACGGACCTTTTACTGTCGAACCATCGGAGATGGCCCATTCCACTCCCCCTTCATAAATCGCATTGTTTGGACATTCGGGCTCGCAGGCTCCGCAATTAATACATTCTTCAGTGATCTTAATGGCCATGTTTAAATATTAGGAATTATAAAAAGTTATTTTTGCAGCTCAAATATAGATGGAATTATGCATTTACTGGAACGGATCCGATTAATGGTGGAATTGGGAAAATATATGGAATCTGATCAGGAGGAATGGATCAATGCCAAAAACAAAGCATACCAGGAAAACAGTTGGTTTGAACCCGAATTCATCCATCTGGCCATCCACAATATCGTCGTCGAATTCCTGCATGAAAATAAATTAAAATCATGGACTAAACAATATGGCCTGTCCAATCAAAATCCAAACCCAAAAAACATCGGCCTGGTGATGGCCGGAAATATTCCTTTGGTTGGCTTTCATGATTTTGTATGCATTTTCATTTCGGGTCATAAGCAGGTGATCAAACGCTCTTCCAAAGACCAGTCGTTGATTACAAACCTGGTAAAAAAAATCTGTGCCCTAGATGAAGAAGCCAGCACGATGATAAAATTTTCCGATATGCTCAAGGGCTGCGATGCCTATATCGCCACAGGGAGCAATAATACTGCAAGATATTTTGAATACTATTTCGGGAAATATCCAAGCATTATTCGGAGAAACAGGACATCCGTCGCCATTCTCAATGGAAAGGAAAGCACAAAAGAGCTGGAACTGCTGGCAAACGACGTTTGCCAGTATTTTGGTTTGGGCTGCCGCAATGTGACTAAAATTCTTGTGCCAAAGGGCTACGATTTTGTGCCCCTTTTTGAAGCATTTTCTAAATATGCATGGATGGCAGATCATCATAAGTACAAGAACAATTATGATTACCAATTGACTCTGCTCATCTTAAACAAGGAATATTACATGACGAATAAGGTCATCATTCTGGCTGAACGGAAATCCCCATTTTCGGCCATCAGCGTCTTGCACTATGAATACTATTCCCATCCTGAAGACCTCATGGCATTAAAACCAAACATTGGGGAGATCCAAAGCATTGCAGGAGCCGGCTTTACGCCTTTTGGAGAGACGCAAAGACCTGCTTTAAGCGACTATGCCGATGGAATGGATACGCTCAAGTTCCTGCAGGAACAGCAGACATAACCTATTGGACTGCTTATTTTTCTTTTGTAAATTTGCAGGGACTGATCTACGAAGACCTTAGTAAATTTTTTGTTAAACTGAATGACTGGTATAACTGAATGAACCATGTTGGCGTTATTTTGCTGTACCGGTCTGATCAGATGGCCATTTTGTATCTTATAAAAAATTAAGTTAAACATGAAATTTAGACAAGTAGCCGCGATTGTTTTCCTAAGTGCTGCCACTTCCCTGGGTTCTTTATGGGGGTACCACCATTATTTCGGCAGCAAGACTTATTTCTACGCACAGGATTCCACCAAAATTCCAGCCAATTATGCCAGGTTTTTTGACGGAGAAAAATTCGGCAGCGGACCAGCCGACTTTACGGATGCTGCAAGTGCTTCCATTCCTGCAACGGTCCACATCAAAACCAAAACCAATCGGACTGCATCCAATAATTTACCCAGGAGGAATCCATTTTCCGATCTATTCGGAATTGATCCAGATGATTTCTTTGGAGATCGTTCCCGTTCAATGCCGGAAATGGCTTCCGGATCCGGAGTGATCATCAGCGAAGATGGTTATATCGTCACCAATAACCATGTGGTGGATGGGGCTGATGAAATAACCGTATCCCTGAGCAATAGAAAATCCTTCAAAGCAAAAGTCGTTGGTACAGATCCGAGCAGTGACCTTGCTGTGATCAAGATTGATGCGAAAGGCCTTCCTTTCCTACTGTACGGAAATTCTGACGAAGTGAAAATTGGTCAGTGGGTACTTGCTGTAGGTTATCCATTGACTCTTGAAACCACAGTGACTGCTGGTATAGTCAGTGCAAAAGGCAGGTCGATAGATATTAACCGCCGTCAAAGCAACTCACCTATTGAATCTTTCATTCAGACCGATGCTGCGGTTAATCCAGGCAATAGCGGTGGGCCGCTAATCAATACGCAGGGCCAACTCATCGGGATCAATTCAGCCATCGCTTCTCCAACCGGCTCGTATGCCGGGTATTCTTTTACTATCCCGGTAAATATTGTGAAGAAAGTGGTTACCGATCTCATGAAGTTTGGCACGCCGCAAAGGGCATACCTTGGAATTGAGTATGCAAAAGACAATCTGAGTGAAGAAGTGAAGAAAGAACAGGGGATTACCAATGATGAAGGTGTGTTCGTTATGAATGTTACTTCCGGAGGTGCTGCTGCACAGGCGGGCCTTAAGAAGGGTGACCTGATCACTAAGGTCAACGGAATTCCAATCAATACAGGATCTGAAATGGTTGGTCAGATTGCAACCTATCGCCCGGGAGATAAGATTACGGTCAATTATAAGCGTGATGGCAAGGAATACAGCATTCCCATTGTGCTTCGCAATTCAACCGGCACAACCGATGTCGTAAAGTCTTCCTTCATGGATAAATTGGGAGCTGACCTGCAGACCCTGGCAAAGAAAGATGCTGCATCACTTGGAGTAAAAGGTGGAGTTCTTGTCAAGTCCATTGATGAAAGAGGAATTTTTAGCAAGACCAGGATGGAAGAAAGTTTTGTGATCCTGAAAGTAAATGGACAGGAAGTGTTGTCAGTGGAAGAATTCCGCAAGGCACTTGAAAAAGCTGGTTCCGGATCTGTTAAACTGGAAGGCGTTTATCCGGGCTATGACGGCGCATTTACTTATCCTTTGAAATTGAACTCAGACGAATAAATAGGTCTTATCAGCATATCATAAGAAAACCCGGGGTCCCCGGGTTTTTTGTTTCATTCTGCTCCATCAAATTATTTTGCATTCCCAAACGCTCCTCGACAAGCTTAAAGACTTTGTTTTTCAAAGACCCTGAAATCCCATGCAGAGAGCAGCAATCGATGCCCATGACTTATATATTCTCTTTCTCCGCTGAATATATTGAGATAATATCCATCTAATCCTTCCTCGTTGAAGGAAAAGGAAGCGGGATCTGCAGACAAATTCAATACCACCATGATTCCAGCTCCATATCCTTCACGGATAAACGAGAAAATTCGCTTCTCTTTGCCCTTCTTACAAATTTTGATTTTCACAGCCGGATCTCCGGCGCGGAGTGATTTATTTCTTTTCCGAAGGCTCAGCAAATTTTTATAAAAGGAATGCAGACCGTAATGCACGGTCCAATCTAGTTGATCCTTATCAAAGAATTTTAATCTCTTTCGGTTGGGCAATTCCTGTCCGCTATATATCAATGGTAGTCCGTTCCAGGTGCAGCAAAGGACTGCAAATGGCAGAGCAGCATCTCCCATTCTTTCAAATTCAGTTCCACTATGTGAATTCTCATCGTGATTGCTGGTAAAGAATGCGTGCAAGGCTGTAGGCGGGAATTCCATGTTATAATATTGGAGGTCGGAGACCAATTCTGGAATACCGCATTCACTCCTCCAAAATGCTTCCATTTTATGAAGTAGGCGCCATGCATAACTTGCATCAAATACCTGGTGATATGGAATTTCCTCACACTCTGCGAACCAGAATAGTTTCTTTTTGGCATCCAAAAAAATCCTTGCTTCTTTCCAAAAATCAAGTGGCACCAGCATCGCCATATCGCATCTGAATCCGTCGATATCAGCCTCTTCTAACCAAAAAAGCATTGCATCTATCATTGCTCTTCGCAAGGCCGGATTTGCATAATCCAGGTCAATCACATCCTCCCATCCGTGTGCATCGTAAAACTGGCCATTGTCATTTTGCTTATAATATGCAGGAAATTCTCTCGTCCAGCGATGATCCCAGCCCGTGTGGTTTGCGACCCAGTCGATAATTACTTTCAGACCTAGACGATGTGCTGCGGAAACCAAATGCCTAAAATTATCGAGCGTACCAAACTCGGGATTGGTGGATGTATAATCTGAACATGCATAATAACTGCCCAGGCTGCCCAGTCTTTTTTCAAAACTGATAGGCGTGACCGGCATGAACCAGAGCACTTCCACCCCCATATCACGGAGCCTCGGTAATTCTTTTTCAAATGCATTGAATGTACCCTCCTTTGTGTATTGCCTCAAATTCACTTCATAGATATTTGAATCATGCGTCCAGGGGAGCGCTTCAAAAACTGAATCCATTTCCGAAAATTGTTTGTGCGGGAAGATAGGAATTATTTTGATTGGCCGGGAATCGGTGGTCGATGATCGTTGCCCCTGAGCCAGGAGTAGATTAGAGATAATCATCCATTTATTTGGTGGGCCGACCTGGTGTAAGCTCTCGCTCAGGTAGTTTCGAAATTTGAACTGTCAGCTTTCTCGAACAGTGACCAATACTCAGCCATCTTCCTCTTTAGTCACAAAATGCGAACGAATTGAAAATGGTTGCTGATTTATATACCGAGCGGGTTGCTTTTGCCACAGGAAACCAGTTTCAATAGGGGCATCAGTTTATTTAATCTATTAATCCTATAAAAGAAAAAGGGTGATTTCACCAATTCTGAAATTCTAAAAATCGATATATTAACCTTTTGGTCAGACCAAAATGGTCAGACCAAAATGGTCTGACTATAAACTTATATTTCCCTAATCCGCCTGCGACTTTAGAGCACTTTCAATTCAACCGTCATCAGTCATCCGTCAACTTCTAATGGCTTACCTTTGCGCTCAATGAAAACCTTTCAGGTTCCGATCATTTACCGGAGTCCGTTGATTACTGCTATCAAGAACAAGCGGAAACAATTGGACAAGATGAAAAAGGATTTTGCTCCTACCCTGCTGGATTTTGGACCTTTGCAAATTCTTCTGGCCCGCCATTTCGGGTTTTGTTATGGCGTCGAAAATGCCATTGAGATTTCATTTCGTACCCTTGCAGAAAATCCAGACAAACGGATTTTTCTATTGAGCGAAATGATCCACAATCCCCATGTCAATGCTGACCTTCAGGAAAAAGGGAATTCGATTTCTGCAGGACAATTATGGCAAGCAGCTCATTCCTTTCGGGGAATTGAAACCAGACGATATCGTTATCATTCCTGCTTTGGCACGACCCTCGAAACGGAACGCCTTCTTTTTCAAATGGGAATCCAGACCGAAAAATACAATACCACCTGCCCTTTCGTTGAAAAAGTATGGAATCGCTCGGCCCAGATCGCTGAAAAAAAATACACCGTGGTCGTACATGGAAAGCCGGAACATGAAGAAACCAGGGCAACTTTTTCGCATGCATCTGCCCATACACTCCGCAGTGATTGTAAATAATATGCAAGAAGCCAAGAAGACTGGCCGGATTTATTACCGGAGAAAGTCCTGCAAATACGTTTTATGAAGTATTCAGGAACCAATATAGCAAGGGCTTCAATGTGAAGAAAGATCTGGAAAGAATCGGTGTGGTGAATCAAACGACGATGCTGGCATCTGAAACGCAGGCCATCGCAGATTTTCTCAGAGAAACCATGGTCAGCCATTTTCATTTGGAAGATCAAATGATTTCGGAACGTTTTGCGGATACCCGCGATACGCTTTGTTATGCGACAAATGATAATCAGACAGCCGTGATCTACCATGCTGAATTCGCCGGCAGATCTCTCCATTGTTATTGGCGGATATAATTCTTCCAATACCACCCACCTTGTTGAACTCTGCGAAAAAATTCTGCCTTGTTTTTTCATCAGTGATGAAGAAAAAATCTCTTTCCGCAGCAGGAGATCCTGCATTATGATATCCATTCAGGGAACGAAAGGCTTAGCAGCGGATGGCTACCTGCGGACAGGGCTCCCAAGAATCCTGATCACCAGCGGCGCTTCCTGTCCTGACGCGCTCGTGGAAGGTGTCATCCAAAAAATCATTGGATTTTTTCCGGAGGCAAGGGAATTGATGAGATGATTGCTGATTTCTAATTCATTAGGCCGATGGATGAAGGTGGTAGCGATATCTATTGCATCTTGAAAGTTTCCAGGAATTTTGTATTGAAATCCCCGCTGCGGAATTGTTCATTCTTCATCAGTTGCAGATGGAAAGGAATGGTGGTCTTAACCCCTTCAATTACATATTCTCTTAATGCCCGGTGCATGGTATCAATGGCTTCCTTCGCGTCCGTGCAACGGCAATGATCTTTCCGATCATGGAATCATAATATGGAGGAATGGTATAACCTGCATACACATGCGAATCCACGCGAATCCCATGACCGCCCGGCTGGTGCAAGACAGTGATTCTTCCGGGAGAGGGTCTGAAATCATTATAGGGATCTTCTGCATTGATCCTGCATTCAATGGCATGCCTCTGCGGCTCATAATTTTGACCGCTTATCGTTTCGCCCGCTGCTATTTTGATTTGTTCTTTGATCAGATCGAAATTCACGACTTCTTCCGTAACGCAATGTTCTACCTGTATACGCGTATTCATTTCCATGAAATAGAAATTGCGGTGCTTGTCTACCAGGAATTCAATGGTGCCTACACTTTCATAATTAATGGCAGATGCTGCTTTGATAGCAGCTTCACCCATCCGGTGCCTGAGTTCCGCTGGTCATGAAAGGAGAAGGTGATTCTTCCACCAGTTTCTGATGCCTGCGCTGAATGGAGCAATCCCTTTCGCTGAGATGACAAACAGTGCCATACTGATCACCGGCTACCTGTATTTCAATATGCCGGGGTTCTTCCACAAATTTCTCCATGTAAATGCCATCATTCTTAAATGAGGCAGCTGCTTCTGCTTTGGCCATATTAAATGCTTTTTCCAATTCTCCTTCTTCCCAAACCACTCGCATGCCTTTACCGCCACCACCTGCTGTTGCTTTCAATATAACAGGATAACCAATTTCATTTGCCATTCGTTTTGCATGATCAACACTTTCGAGCAACCCTTCACCCCCGGGTACAACAGGAACACCGGCTTTAATCATCGTTTCTTTTGCAGTGATCTTATCGCCCATGGAATTGATCATTTCTGGCGTGGGCCCGATAAATTTTATGCCATGTTCACCACATATTTCTGCAAATCTTGCATTCTCTGCCAGAAAACCATAACCAGGATGAATGGCATCTGCATTGGTAATTTCTGCAGCTGCCATGATATGAGGAATATTCAGATAAGAATCGGAGCTGGCAGCTTTCCCAATGCAAACTGCTTCGTCTGCAAATTTTACATGCAAACTGTCTTTATCGGCCGTGGAATAGACCGCAACTGTTTTAATTCCCATTTCCCTGCAGGTTCTTATCACACGCAGTGCAATTTCTCCACGGTTGGCTATTAATATTTTTTTGAACATTCAGTCAATTTGTGAATTTGATTTTCGGATCCGAATCGCTGAAGGATTGGAAGCAGGTCAGGCAAAATGAATCTGGTAAAACTCAAAGCCTGTTCAATACATCAATGCATTTATGCAGGTTCAACTAAGAACAGGGGCTGGTCATATTCTACAGGCGAAGCATCTTCAACCAGAACCTTTACGATCTTTCCTTTTACTTCACTTTCAATTTCATTGAATAGCTTCATGGCTTCGATGATACAAACCACTTTTCCGATGTCGATATCATCCCCAACATTGACAAAGGGTGGCTTATCCGGTGCAGAGCCCCGGTAGAATGTGCCGATCATCGGACTTTTGATTGTTAAGAAATTGTCTGGCTGCGGGTGCTTCAGCGGCTTTCGGTTTTTCGGCAGATGCTGAGGTTGCAGGTGCCGCAGAAGCTGCCTGAGGAACTGCTGATTGCACGGCCGGCATGGCTTGAACCGGCGCTGCAGCGATGACATGCTGTACAGGCTCTTCTTTTTGCTTTACTGTAATCCTAAATCCTTTCTCTTCGACAGTGACTTCTCCTATATTCGACTTGTTGATCAACTTGATCAGCTCCTGAATTTGTTTAAAATCCATTTTGTTGAATTTACAGTTAGAAAATGGAGGGCTAAGATAAGGATAAGGTGATAAATATACCCAAAACAAGGTTATATCCAAAATCAAAAAATGAGGTAAAACAATGCTCCGGATTGGATATCAAATCATTTTTTTCCGGGGTGATTATTTTATGTTCAGGAATTATTTTACCCTTTCAACATATTCACCCGTTTTTGTATTGATGCGGATAAGTTCTCCTTCATTTACAAACAGCGGAACATTCACAGTAGCGCCGGTTTCAACTGTAGCGGGTTTCAATGTCCTCGTAGCCGTATCACCTCTCAAGCCCGGTTCAGAATAAGTAACAGCCAAAACAATTTTATCGGGCAATTCAACACCCATTGGCAAATCCGTATCCGTATTTATCAAAACAGAAACTTCCTGGCCTTCTTTCAGAAATTGAGGAGCATCCACCAGATTTTCCTGTACAGCAATCTGCTCAAAGGTTTCTGTATCCATGAAACTATAGCCTGTATCATCTTTATACAGGTATTGATAAGTTTTTCTTTCTACCCTTACAGGGAAAATGGTATCACCGCTATTCCAGGTTTTCTCAATTGAGCGGGTATTGTCTACCCCCTTCAGTTTAGCCCAGACTTTTGCAGCAGCACGGGCAGTTTTGTTTTCGCCAAATTCAACCACTGAATATAAACTTCCATCTAATTTGATGATCATGCCCCTGCTGATATCTGCTGTATTTGCCATATTAAAAGTTATTTTTTTGATCAAATCGGAGGTCAACCATTACAATTTCTGACCCTTTTTCCTCACCATTTAGAACCAGATTCCCAATTTTAAAGTGCGGCGGCAAAATTAGGTCAAAAATGCAAGCAGGCAAAGAAAAAAGCAGACGATTTGGCACAATAAATTATTCACCCGGATGAAGAAATCCTAAGCTGAAAATGAGTCCTTTCGCTGGGATGCATGATCCATTTTATGTATTTTTGAAAAAAAAGTCCATGAAATATTGGTTTATGATCTTGGCCCTGGGGATGGTAAGTAATTACGGTTTTTGCACAGGACGGGAACTCTGCTTCAACAGAAGCGCCTTACCTACGGTTTCCAACCATACCTCCTTTCAAGATCCTTAAAGTGGATAGCGTTGGATATTATTCGAAAGATGATCTAAAGAAAAATAAGTACACGCTGGTGATGTTTTTCAGCCCTACATGCGATCACTGCAAACACCAGACCCAGGATATACTGGCAGATAACCAGGAATTCAAAGACGTTGAAATTGTGATGGCGACTTACCAGCCTTTTGAAGAAATGAAAGAATTCTATGCCTACTACCGCATAGCCGATCATCCAAATATTAAATTAGGCAGGGATGTTAAATATACCCTGCCTCCTTTCTACAAAAACATGCAAAGCCTGCCTTATCTGGCATTGTATGATAAAAAAGGAAACCTCATCACCACTTTTCAGGGCAATCAGAAAACGGCTACCCTGATGACTGCTTTCCATTCAAAAGAATAGCCTGATTGTCTTTGTAATGTTCATCTCACTAAATTACCTTTGTTTCCCCCTCCCAAAGGGGTCATCCAATTTCTCATTCTAAAAATTTTTCGATGAAAGTAACTGTTGTAGGCGCTGGTGCCGTTGGTGCAACCTGTGCCGATAATATCGCAAGAAAAGAACTTGCTGAAGAATTGGTTTTGCTGGACATTAAGGAGGGATTGGCTGAAGGCAAGGCCCAGGATATGATGCAGACTACTACTCTGCTCGGATTTGACACAAGGATCACCGGTAGTACGAACGATTATTCAAAGACTGCCGGTAGCGATGTGGTAGTGATCACCTCAGGCCTGCCCCGGAAACCCGGAATGACCAGGGAGGAATTGATTGGGACGAATGCCGGCATTGTCAGGGGCGTATCGGAGAACATTTTGAAACATTCTCCCAATGCCATATTGATCATTATCAGTAACCCGATGGATACGATGACCTATCTGGCCCTTAAAGCGACTGGCTTACCTAAAAACAGGATCATCGGTATGGGAGGAACCCTTGACAGTGCCCGGTTCAAATACCAACTAAGCCAGCATCTCGGTTGCAGTCCCGCAGACTTAAATGCAGTAGTTGTTGGCGGTCATGGAGATACGACGATGATTCCCCTGATCAGGTTGGCTACTTGGAACAGCGCCCCGGTAACGAAATTCCTGACCGAAGCCCAGCAAAAGCAGATTGTTGCCGACACCATGGTGGGCGGAGCAACCCTGACCAAATTGATAGGCACATCCGCCTGGTATGCGCCTGGGGCGGCTGGCGCTGCACTTGTGGAAAGCATTGTAAGGGATGAGAAGAAGCTATTTACCTGCTGCGTATCCCTCGATGGTGAATATGGCCAGAAAGATATCTGCCTGGGCGTGCCCGTTACGATTGGCAGAAAGGGATGGGAAAAGATCCTGGATTTTGGACTGAATGCTGAGGAACAGGCACTTTTTAATAAGAGCGCCGAAGCCGTGAGGAGCATGAATGATGTGCTTAAAACTTTATAGAATTCATTTTGAATAAAGAAAATCAGGCCAGGTCGGGTTTTTTTACCTCAAAAATTTAGAAATACCGGGAACTTGACTTATTTTTACCTTAATTCCAGCCGGTCATTCCCCCGCTTATCTTGTATCCCTTCAGAAATTCCGACTTGATCGTATCGCTATAATAATTTATAACCGTATTTATTATGCGAAAACTTGTCTATTCCGGCCTATTCTAATTCTTTGCTCCCTGAGTTACCGCTCACTTGCACAACAATTCGTGGTTTTTAAAAGACATGATCCCACAAGGATCTAATCTCAATCCTTTCCTGAATCCAAGGATCAATCCCGACAGCAATTCCAGTATTAGCCCCGCTTATAATTGGAATATCAATCCTATCAGGAACAATGAACTTAATCCGACTTTCAATAGCCTGATCAATCCCAAGAAGCAATCTTGAATTGAACCCGCAGTCAAATGACATTCTGAATCCGATCATCATGAAGAGTCTGCTGCCTGCAAACCCATCCTGGAATGGGTCCTATATGTTCAACAATAACAATGAAATCTTTGGATATATTTCCCAGGCCTCACAAAATGTCATGATTTCATTTGATAACAGCGGGACCTGGAATGGATACTTTGTTAAAGCCAGTAACGGCATGTATAATTTTTTCAACATGTCGGGTGTCTGGACCGGAATGTTTATATGCTTTGACAATTCTTCCGGATTCAATGTCTTTGATAAGACAGGAAAATGGACCGGTATGCATATTAAATAGTTTTCGCTTCGTGTCTGCACTTGAGAAGTTGTTTGCGATCAAAATCCTCAATATTCCTTCCCCAAATTGAAATTTATTCATTTAATCCGGAAAACAAAGGATGTTTTTTGCCATAATTTTGTATTTTAAATGTAGATAAGAACTTATTTTTTCTCGTAGACTCTCTGCAAACTTTAACCACAAAAACTGATTGATGAAAAAAATGTTACACTTGATTTTTATTACCCTGATCTTCCTGGCGGTAAATGGCAATGCACAGTCTCTGGATTGTAAGCACGATCCCAAAGCTGATATTAACCTGAGCCCTGCTGCCAATGGAAGAATCAATCCGGAAAAGAATTCAAATATCAATCCGAAGATTCAACTGGAATATCAATCCCCTTCACAATGATGATGTAAATCCAAGCTCCAACAGCACAATCAATCCTCTAACCCATTATGACTTCAACCCGGATATCAATAAGAACCTCAATCCGATGTTTCATAATGAATATCATCCGCGGAATCCTAGCTGGAAGGGTCTATATCTCTTCAATAGGAATGATGAACTTGTAGGTTATGTTTCCGTTGCCACACAGGTGTTGATGCTCAGTTTTGATAACCAGACAGAATGGACAGGATTTTACGTCCGTGCGGGAAATGGCATCTATAATTGTTTTCGATGTAAAGGGTCAATGGACTGGAAAATATCTTTGCTTTGACTCGATCTTCGGATATAATCTTTTCGATAAGGAAGGAAACTGGACGGGCCAGCACATAAAATAGAAGTTCACAGTTGGCAGTTGCAGTTGGATGTGGACAGTCCTTTTAAAGTCATCGTCCGGGTAAGCGGTCTTCAATACTATCTGATCCGATTATGAATCCTTTCGATCAATTGGTTAACCATGATCTGCTCCATGCATTTAAAATGGCCCTTAGGGCATTTGTCATACCCAATCTTTCGAGCAGGGCCTGCAGATCAATCCCTTCACCTCAACAATATCATAAGGGTTCGGATTGTGGGCAAGATAATTTGAACCGTAATATGGATACATCCCAAATTCCGGTACAGTATTGCCCCAAAGGGAAATAATCGGCCTCTTAAAAGCGGAAGCAATATGCATGAGGCCTGTATCATTGGTGACAACCAATTTGGCCCTCCGCAACAGGTCTGCAGATTCATTCAGACTAAATTTTCCGCAGGAATTGTAAATTTTGATGTGATCAAGTGCTGCGATCCTGTCTCCTTCATCCGCATCTTCCATGCCACCCATTAAAATAACCGGATGATCAATGGTTTCGCAAAGTATTTTCAGTTTATGCGTAGGATATTTCTTGGTATTCAGCGCAGCCCCAATCACGATCCCGATATATCCGGCCAGATGAGAAGCCGGGATATCCTTTTCTTTCACGTGTTCCTCGGGAGGAATGAAATAATCCAAACCCGCACCATCATCTTTCACCCCGAATTTTTCCAGGGTCTTCATGTAGCGCTCAACGATATGGATATTCGGAAGCACATTGATTTTAGAATTTACATAAATCCATTTTTCAATGTTGAGCTTATTGAATGAAAAGGCCTTTGCTTCCAGCGCTTTCTTTATTTTCAGTGAGCGCAGATTATGATGGAGATCGATGATATAATCAAAACGTTCTTCTCTCAGCTCACGAATCAGATTATCAATATTCTCTTCGAGGTAATGTGCTTTGTGGATATATGGATTGGCCTGCAGAATCGAACTGTAATTGGATTTTGTCAGATAATGGATCTCTGGCTTCAGGCACCTGCTTACTCAAACACCTGATGACAGGTGTAGTTAGTACAATATCACCAATTGAAGAAAATCGAATAATTAAAAATTTCATGCTTCAATTTCATTAAATGCCGCGTTCCGGCATCCAATCTCACACTCACTTATTTCTCAATATAATTCAGGTCTTTACCAAAAGTTTCTTCCGTATTCCAGGCTGCGATCAGCGTAATTCCCATGACAATGACACCAGTTATCCAGCCACCTGTAATATAGCCCACGGATCCCCGCAGCCACTTAAACAGCAGAATGATCAGAGGCAATGAACCTCTTACAATATTCGGAGCTGTGATGGCCGCCAGTGCCCGAAGGTTTGTTCCAAATTGTTCTGCAGCCATGGTTACAAAAATAGCCCAGTAACCGGTACCAAAACCAAGTCCTGCAGCCAACCAGTACATTGTCTTATCAGTGCTATGGCTGTTTTGCAAAAAGTACAGGATTCCAAAGACAATATTAATCACATAAAAAATAAACAATGCTTTTTTTCTGCTCTTGAGCCATTGACTAATGAATCCTATCAGCACATCTCCAATAGCAACAAAAGCATATGCATACATGATGGCTTTCCCGACATCAATGGGCTCACGGATACCGAATTCAACTCCAAATTCTTTTGAAAAAGTAACCAGCACACCGATGACATACCAGGTAGGCATTCCAATCAGGATACTGTAGATGTATTTCTTGAATCTTGTTCTATTGTTGAAAAACATGGAAATATTTCCGCGGCTAATATTCATCGTTCGGACCTGTTCATACATACCGGATTCAAATACGGAAATACGAAGCAGCAAGAGTACCAGACCAAGTCCGCCACCAATAAAATAGCAGGTTCTCCAATCAAATTCTTTGGAAATAAAATATGCGGCCACGGCACCTGTGATCCCAATACCTGCCACCAGGGAAGTGCCAAGTCCTCTTTTTTCTTTCGGCAGCAATTCGCTGACAAGGGTAATTCCTGCACCAAGTTCTCCGGCAAGCCCAATGCCCTGCAATCAACCGGACAAATGCGTATTGACCGATGGTATGCACAAAACCATTTGCAATATTTGCAAGGGAATATAAAATGATGGAACCAAAGAGCACACTGAATCCTTCCTTTTTTGTCTCCCATAATTCCCCAAATAATCCCTCCAATCAGCAAACCGATCATTTGAATGCTTATAATAAATTCACCGCTGTCCCTGACCTGGGTAGCATCGAGGCCCAGAGATGTAAGGCTTTTGACGCGGATGATTCCGAAAAGCAGCAAATCGTAGATGTCTACAAAGTATCCAAGCGCGGCCACGACAACGGTGACATTGAAAATGGATGAATTGCCTGGAATGCATGTTAGTTTGATTTTCCTGTTGGGTTCTTCGTTCCTTGGTGGCTCTGCCCGTTTACCAAAGAAGAGCTTATAGAGTACGGGCAGGGTGGTGATCAGGACGATAAGAATGACAATAATTTCAAGGTGCTGCTTCAAATCAAAACCAAATTTGTTCATGAAGAATCTTATCGAGATAATGACCGGCGACGAGCATGGTAAAGACCCAGGATACGCAACCAATAAAATTATAGTAGGCGAATTTCTTACGGTCCATACTCACGATGCCTGCCACGATGGGAGCAAAAGTGCGGATGATGGGAAGAAATCTGGCGAAGACTATGGCCTGCCCACCGTGTTTTTCATAGAATGCCTTGGCATCGTAAAGGTGCCTTTTTTTGAATAGAAAAGTATCTTTCCGGTGAAATAGAAAGGGACCGCTTTTTCTTCCAAACCAATAGCCCACAAAATTTCCGGCAATTCCGCAAAATGAAATCAGCACAAGAAGGATAGAGAGGTCCAGCAGATCACTGCCTGTGCCTCCGGTGAATTAGTTTGTCTACCAGCGTCTGACTGTATATCCCTGCCACGAACAAGAAGACTGTCTCCTGGCAAAAAGAAGCCGATCATCAGACCGGTCTCAGCAAAGACAATAAATAACATAACCCATAAGCCGCCATTGTTGATGTAAAACTCCGGATTCAACAGGTCCCGAAAAGTAATTCCCAATAATCCGATCATAAAAACAATTTCATCAAAAAAAATTGCATCAGGTCATCTAATGCTGGTCCCACAATCCTTATTCGGAGTTCAAGGTCCCGGCTTCATTCTTCCATCGGTCCGAGGGCGTTTTCCATCTTGCTTACAACAGCTGTCGCAATGCTATTGCCCTACCACATTCGTTGCGCTTCTGGCCATATCAAGCACCTGGTCAATTCCAAGCAGCAATAATAAGCCTTGTTGGGGAATATTGAACATCGAAAGCGTTCCGGCAATAACAACAATCGCTGCCCTTGGAACACCGGCAATGCCTTTGCTCGAAAGCATTAAAACCAGTAACATGGAAATTTGTTGGGCCAGGCCCAGGTGAATCCCATATGCCTGAGCAATAAATAAGGATGCAAATGTCATATATAGCATGCTGCCATCAAGGTTAAAAGAATATCCGAGCGGCAAAACAAAGCTGACGATCTTATCGGGGCAGCCGAATTTTTCCAGCTCGTCATATCAGTTTAGGGAAGGCCGCTTCGGAACTGGCCGTGCTAAAAGCAAGCAGGATGGCGTCTTTGATTCTTCCTATCAAATGAATGACCCTTTTCCCAATAAATAGAGAAGCAATCAAAATAAGGATGAGCCAAAGGGTTAGGATGCTGAGGTAGAAAATAAGAATGAATTTTCCATAGGTGATCAATATTCCGGGACCCTTTACCGTGAGTATGGCCGCAATAGATGCAAATGCAGCAAGTGGCGCAAAATTCATAACATACCCGGTCATTTTCAGGATCACATGAGCTACGGCATCAAGGGCCTTAATAATAGGCTTTCCTTTTTCCCCAATCGCTGCTGTCGCTACTCCAAAAAAAATAGAGAACACAACGATCTGCAGGATCTCATTGTTGGCCATGGATTCAAATAAGACTTTTTGGGAAAACATGGGTAATAAAATTCCGGAATGAAAGCCTGGATTCTTCCAATGACGCTGAACCATTGGATTCCGGATTCGGCAGCTGAAGATGCAATCCAAGATTTGTGATGTTCATGATCAACAATCCGAGCAGGAGTGAAATAAAGGAAGCGCCGATAAACCATCCGAGGGTCTTGCCGCCAATCCTTCCCAATGATTTTATATCTCCCAGTTTAGCAATGCCCACAACAAGCGTTGAGAAAACCAGGGGAGCGATGATCATCTTGATGAGCCTCAAAAAAATGTCGGTAACTATGGAGATCCTGGAAGAGAATGATTCTGCCCAGTGCTCCGAAGCTGTAAAGTGAATGATCAGCCCGACTAAGATTCCCGCCAGCATCGCGACCAGGATCCATCCCGTTAGACTGATTTTTTTCATTTGAGGTTAGTTGACCTTGCAAAAAATCAAAAAAATAATGACTTCACAAAACTTTGACTCCTAAATCTCTGTCTTTCCAAAAGAAATGGGCCTTTATTAAATATTTGTTTATTTTGGGCACTTAATCATTTGCCTTCTAAACCAAGAACCAAGCTATATGAGTTTAATTCGAAAAAAATCAATTGCCACGCTTTTGGCACAGGCAGCAGATTCAGAAAAGGGTTTGAAAAGAACCCTTGGCGCATGGAGCCTGGTAGCATTGGGAATCGGTGCGATCATCGGTGCAGGACTGTTCGTTAGAACGGCCGCCGCTGCCGGCCAGCATGCCGGATCTGCCGTAACCATTTCATTTATCATTGCCGCGGTTGGTTGTGCGTTTGCTGGTCTATGTTATGCAGAGTTTGCATCCATTATACCAATTGCCGGAAGTGCATACACTTACGCTTATGCAACCATGGGAGAACTCGTTGCATGGATCATCGGATGGGCCCTGATTCTTGAATATGCTTTAGGCGCAGCTACCGTGGCTATCGCCTGGAGTGAGTTCCTAAACAAATTATTGGATGGCGCGATACCCTATGAATGGTGCCACTCGCCTCTGCAATCGGCATTGGACGCAAATAATGTAATGCACCATGGTATCATCAATGCCCCGGCCTTACTTATCCTGATTCTGCTTAGCCTGCTGCTGATCAAAGGCACACAGGAATCTGCTATGGTGAATGCCATTATCGTTTTTATTAAAGTATCCATCGTGCTGGTGTTTATTGCTATTGGATGGCAATACATAAATCCAGCAAATCACACGCCTTATATGATTCCGGCTGATGCAAAACCTGCTTTGCAAGACGATGGCACATTGTATAGTTACTCGGATTTCTTCAACCATGGCTGGGGAGGTGTATTGAAAGGGGCAGCCATCGTATTCTTCGCTTTCATTGGATTTGATGCCGTATCCACTGCTGCACAGGAAGCAAAGAATCCGAAAAGAGACATGCCTATGGGCATCCTTGGCTCCCTGGTCGTTTGTACCATATTATATATTCTTTTTTCCTGGGTGCTGACCGGTGTGGCACCATATACTGATTTTGTAAAAGCCGGAAAAGAAGCTTCAGTCGCATATGCCATCGAAACCTACATGACCAACTATAAATGGCTGTCGAAGCTGGTGACTGTTGCCATTCTGGCTGGATTTTCTTCTGTGATCCTGGTGATGCTGTTGGGGCAAAGCAGGGTATTTTATACCATGTCTACTGACGGACTTATTGCCAAAAGTTTTTTCAGATCTGCATCCAAAATTCCGTACGCCCTATAAGAGCAATATGATCCTGTTTATTTTTGTTGGATTGTTTGCCGGGTTTTCTCCTGGAGACATCACCGGCAACCTGACTTCCATCGGAACCCTGCTTGCTTTTGTGCTGGTCTGCATGGGTGTGATTATCCTTCGTAAGAAAGATCCAAACCTGGTAAGGCCTTTCAAAACACCCCTGGTTCCCCTGGTTCCAATACTAGGCATGATCGTGTGCACGGCAATGATTGTCAGCCTGTGGGGCACTACCCTGTTGAGTGCTTTTATTTGGATGATTGTTGGGTTATTTATTTATTTTGGATATAGCAAATCTCATAGTAAGCTGAGTAAGCCTTAAGATATCTGAGTGATTTATTCATTAATGAACCGCCTGCAAAGGCGGTTTTTTTCTGGGCTTATTCGTAAATTTGCATCCTTTTGTTGGGGGAATGGCCATCTGTCTGAAATGGAAATTTTCAATAAGAAGTAGGATGGAGCAATTAACTAACTAATTCAAAGCATAGTTACTCATGGGAAGAATTTTGAAGTTCGGAAAGCAACGATGTTTGCCAGGTGGGATAAGATGGCCAAACAATTCTCACGTATTGGAAAGGAAATAGCCATTGCTGTTAAAACAGGCGGTCCGGATCCAAATATCAATCCTGCCCTGCGGCGATGCTATCAAAATGCGAAGAGTGTCAATATGCCCAAGGACCGTGTGGAAGCTGCTGTGAAAAGAGCCATGGGCAAGGAAATGGCCAACTATGAAGAGATTTTATACGAAGGATATGGTCCCCATGGTGTTGCCATATTGGTTGAAACTGCTACTGATAATCCAACGAGAACTGTAGCGAATATCAGATCGCATTTCAACAAGGGAAATGGAAACCTCGGGACCAGCGGAAGTGTAAGTTTCCAGTTTAAGAAGATGGGTGTATTCAAACTCAAACCGGAAGGACTGGATGCGGAAACCATGGAACTTGAACTAATTGACCATGGTCTGGAAGAAATGGGCGAAGGCACAGGCGAACACGATGAACCAGTGTTTATTCTCAGATCTGCATTTGGCGATTTTGGCAATATGCAAAAAGCCCTTGAAGAAAGAAAAATCACGCCCCTGAGTGCGGAGATGGAATGGATTCCGACTACGACTGTTGAATTGCCGGAAAGCCAGGCAGAAGAACTTCTGAAATTGGTGGACAAACTGGAACAGGATGATGATGTACAAAAGGTCTTTCATAACCTGCAATAATAAAGGGCGGCATAAAGTGCATCAGGACAGTTTTGGTTTTTTCAATTATTGGGATGGATATTGCTGACAGAAAAATTATCCTCTTCGACGGGGTTTGCAATTTATGCAATGCAAGTGTGCAGTTTGTATTGAAAAGAGACCGAAAAAAACAATTCAGGTTTGCTTCCCTGCAAAGCAATGCGGGAAGGCAGCTTCTTTCCTCTTTTGGCTTGCCTTTGGATAATATTCATTCATTTGTACTGATAGAAAATGAAAAGGCATACGAAAGATCAACTGCCCTGCTTCGGGTTTGCAGGGAACTTGGGGCCGCATGGCCCATTCTTTATATTTTCATATTCATCCCAAAATTCATACGCGACCCGGTGTATAATCTGATTGCCAGAAACCGATACAAATGGTTTGGCAAAAGAGAAGAATGCTGGTTGCCTGGCGAAGATTTGAAACCCAGGTTTTTTGAATAGAGCAAAAATACTTGGAACCGCCTTCTCGTTATTCTGCCATCATCTGCAAAATGACATCAGTGATTTCCTCCGCATTGGGTTTACTGAAATAGTCGCCATCGCTTGCATAGGCGGGGCGATGTGCTTTTGCCGTGATCGTTCTTGGAGCCACGTCAAGCCATTTATAGCCGCCCTGTTCTTCCATGACCTTATTAAACATGTACCCTGCTGCCCCTCCGGGTACATCTTCATCCACAAAAACGATCCTGTTGGTTTTCTTAAGCGATTCCAGGATGCGATGTTCAATATCAAAAGGCAGCAAAGTCTGAATGTCAACAATTTCACAACTGATCCCTGTCATTTCCAGAATATCCGCTGCTTCCTGCACGACGCGCAGTGTGGAACCATAGCTTACCAACGTGACATCTTCTCCTTCCCTGATGGTTTCCGGCTTTCCTAACGGTACCGTATAATCGAGTAAGTTGGAAGGGAGTTTTTCTTTCAGCCGGTACCCGTTCAGACATTCAATCATCAGGGCGGGGTCTGCGCCTTTCAGCAGGGTGTTATACATCCCTACTGCCTGGACCATATTTCGAGGAACGCAAACATGCAGGCCCCGGAGGGAGTGGATAATCATTCCCATGGGTGAGCCACTGTGCCAGATGCCTTCCAGCCGATGCCCTCTGGTGCGTACAATCAGCGGCGCTGTCTGTCTGCCTGCCGTGCGGTATTGCAATGAAGCCAGGTCATCGCTCAGGGTCTGAATCGCGTATAGCGTATAATCAATATATTGAATTTCAGCTATGGGCCGCAGCCCGCGCATGGCCAGGCCAATGCCCTGTCCCATGATGGTCATTTCGCGGATGCCCGTATCCGTTATCCTGTCCGTACCGTATTTTGCCTGCAGGCCTGCGAAACCCTGATTTACATCGCCGATCTGGCCCACGTCCTCACCAAATGCAAGTACTTTGGGATTGTGCATGAAAAGATCATCGAAATACCTGTTCAATACTTCGTAACCATTGATCGTAGGAGTCTCGTCGTCATAGGTCGGATGAACTTCATGCACCCCCAGGATATTCCTTGCGCCCTCATGCGTCAAATGCGTATTATACAATCCTGCATTTTCTTTCTGCAGGTCCTGATAATAATTCTTTGCAGCCTGCGATCCGGGCAATTTTCCTGCAATGACAATGGACTGATGCAGACAATGCATCACATCCCTCCGGGTAGGTTCCCGGTTGCTCATAATTTCCAGCACCAGCGTTTCCAGGCTTTCTTCTTTGTCAGGCATGGATCCGACCATGGCCCGAATTAATTCTGCAGTTCTCACCACCTGTTTTTTGATGGGTGCCTCATAATTTTCCCAGGCCCTGACCTTGTTCTCTTTGACCCACTCTTTTGCTTCCGATTCCAGTTCACTCAGTTCATCTTCGGAGGCGAGCGCATTGTCTACAATCCATTCATGCATCTTCTTCAATCCATCCCATTCCCGCTCCCATTGCAGCCTTTCCGGCGATTTATATCGTTCATGACTACCCGAAGTAGAATGTCCCTGGGGCTGGGTGAGTTCCTCGACATGAAAAATGGCTGGGACATGAGATGTCCTGATCTTCTCAATAGCCGCTTCAAATAATTCACACATACCGGCATAATCCCATCCCTTCACTTTGTAAATGTCCAATCCATTGGTGCCTTCTTTTTTCTGAAAACCCCTCATAGCTTCTGATACAGATCCTTTCGTGGTTTGATATTTTCTGGGAACTGAAATGCCGTATCCATCATCCCACACAAAAATGGCCAGGGGTACCTGCAAGACGCCTGCTGCATTGATGGTTTCCCAAAAATGTCCCTCACTGGTAGAAGCATCTCCAATGGTACAAAAACATACTTCATTGCCATTATTAGATAACTCCGGAAATGATTTCAATTCATTGACATCCCTGAAAACTTTTGAGGCATAGGCCAGCCCCAGCGCCCTGGGCATTTGAGCCGCCGTCGGGGCAAGACCGGCGGTTAAATTCTTCCTGTTAATCAGGTCTAGAAATTCTCCATTTTCATCAACCAACGGACTGGCGAAATGCGAATTCATTTGTCTTCCGGCACTATGCGGATCATGGGTCTGGTCTGGATCAGCATATAATTGTGCAAAAAATTCCTGGAGGGAAGCAGCACCGCTGGCAAAAGCAAAAGTTTGATCGCGATAATAGCCTGCGTAGAAGTCTCCGGGCCTGAAAAATTTGGCCATGGCAATCTGGGGTATTTCCTTTCCATCACCAAATATGCCGAATTTGGCTTTCCCGGTAAGCACTTCTTTGCGTCCTAAAAGGCTGGCTTCGCGGCTTTCACAGGCAGTCCGGTAATCTTTCAACACTTCTTCCCTAAACCTTTCAAAGGAAAGCTGGTCTAATGTAGCCGACTCATTTACGGTGAGATTTTCCATATAACAAAAATATGTTTATATGATAACCGACAATACAATGCTAATCAATTGTGAAAAAAAACCTGGGACCTAAAATTTATTGGAAAACCACGCGTTTACTATGTATTTTGAGGTCTGTTTTAAATGAAAAGCATGAAAAATACATTGATTTTGATGGGCTTTATGCTTATTTGCGGGTTTACCAGGGCACAAGTTGCACCTGCAGCCGGTACGCAGTCAAATGCTTCCCCGGCCAAGCCGGAATTGCTTTCCCTGAAGGAGACAGGGCACAATTTTGGAAAGATACCTCAAGGCAGGCCAGCAACCTATATTTTTGAGATTATGAATAGCGGGCAGGAGCCTCTTAAATTGGACAATGTTCAGGCTTCCTGTGGATGCACAACCCCGGAATGGAGCAGGGAACCCATTGCTCCTGGCGCAACGGCTCAGATCAAGGTAGGATACAATGCCCATGCAGATGGGGCTTTTGCCAAAACAGTAACGATTATGTACAATGGAAATCTGACAAAAACACTGACTATAACAGGCGAAGTATATAAGACCCCAATCACTTCTGCACCTGATAATGCATCCGTTCAATTCTTAAAACAAACAAACCTATAAAAATGAAAAAGTTATTCCTCTTTGCAAATCTTCTAATGCTTACCGGTGGATTATTCGCTCAGACCCAGACAAAAGGTGAGCAAGCGGCTCAATTTAAAGAAATGAAATATGATTTTGGAAAAATTAAACAGGGTGTTCCTGCGGTGCATGTTTTTTCATTCACCAATGTCAGTGAAGCTCCCATTATCATTGAATCCACAGTGGCATCCTGCGGCTGTACAACACCTGCAAAACCTGAAGGAGCCATTCCAAAAGGTAAATCAGAAAAGATCACAGTATCATATAATGCTGGCGCTGTTGGGCTATTTAACAAGACCGTGACGGTAAAGATTGCAGGCTATGATCAGCCCGTTGTATTGACTATTACCGGTGAAGTGCTGAACATAGAATCATATACCAAATATGAAGCTGAAAAGCAGAAGACGGTCAAATCTGGTTCAAAATAAGATAATCAGCATATTTCTTATGAAAGTCCCCTCCCCTGAGGGGATTTTTTATGTCGGTGAAGTAAGCTTGGGCGCAAGAAAGGCCGTCTTCCGCTCCAGATTTAGATCTCCGGCAGGCCCATTCTGCTTATTTTTGTATTATGCTAAACATCAGCCAAAGAGGCCGGCAGATGCCTGCTTCGCCCATAAGAAAACTGGTCCCTTTTGCAGAGGCGGCCAAGAAGAAGGGGATCAAAGTATATCACCTCAATATCGGCCAGCCCGATATTGAAACTCCGCCTGTTATTCTGGATGCCGTAAGACATTCGGATTTTAAGGTCCTGGAATATAGCCACAGTGCGGGCAATGAATCTTATCGCAGAAAATTGGTGAAATACTACCAGCATGTCGGCATTGATATCGACTACCAGCAAATCATTGTTACGACGGGTGGATCTGAAGCCATCCTTTTCGGTTTCATGAGCTGCCTGGATGCAGGGGATGAAGTGATCATTCCCGAGCCATTTTATGCCAATTATAATGGCTTTGCCGTCGCCTCAGGGGTTGTGGTTAAACCCATCACTTCGTATATAGATAATGGATTTGCCCTCCCCCCCATTGAAGAGTTTGAACGAGCCATTGGGCCGAAGACAAAAGCGATTGTTATATGTAATCCGAATAACCCGACAGGATATTTGTATAGTCGGGAAGAAATGGACACCCTGAAGCAAATTATCCTCAAGCACAAGCTCTATCTTTTTTCGGATGAGGCTTACCGTGAGTTTTGCTATGAAGGAACCCACACCAGTGCCATGCACCTCACGGGACTGGATGAGCATGTAGTGCTGATGGATACCATCTCGAAAAGGTATAGTGCATGCGGTGGAAGGATCGGCGCCCTCGTCACCAGGAACCAAATGGTATTGGATACCGTGCTGAAATTTGCCCAGGCCCGTCTAAGTCCGCCATCATTTGCTCAAATATTGGGAGAAGCAGCGGTGGATTTGCCAGGGAACTATTTTGATACCACCAGGGCAGAATACAAGAAAAGAAGGGATGTACTGGTCAGCCGGCTGAACGCCATGGATGGCGTTTTTTGCCCCAGTCCAGGGGGCGCGTTTTATGCAATGGCCAGTTTACCGATTGATGATGCCGACCGCTTTTGCCAATGGCTGCTGGAATCCTTCTCGTTCAAGGGAGAGACCCTGATGCTGGCTCCTGCGACTGGCTTCTATGGCACCCGGGGATTGGGAAAAAAAGAAGTCAGGCTGGCATATGTATTAAACGTGGATGATATCAATAAGGCAATGGATTGCTTGGAAGCAGCATTAAGAGAATATAGTACAAAAAATACAAAAAAGAAGGAAAAGGAAAACATATTAAAATAAGTAAAAATGTTAATAATTTATAGATAATCCTTCGTAACACTTCTATACTTGGCCCTATAATTTTGTAAATTTGCCAAAAGTCCTGCAAAAAAATATATATAAATTTTAAATAATTAATAAGATTCTATAGATTTGTTACCATTATTTTCATGGTCAGCGACTAAGATTTTCATATGGCAAGCAATCGTTAGACGGCCTTCTGTTTTTACAGAGGGCCTCTTTGTGTTGGCGCATTTAGCCGGAGCAAATCGAATTCAATCTACCAGCTAACTAATCTGCTTTTTTTCACGCAGAGCCGCGAAGGAGGCAGAGGCGCCAAGGCTCTCGAATCAAATTCAACCTTCTACTTTGTGCCACCTCTAACCTCTACGGTTCCCCGTGAGATGACAGGCGTTTTTCGGTAGTTTAGATAAATTAATTCGTCTTATCAGGCAGTGCAATCAACAAAGCCATTACAGCCCAGTTGGTAGCCGTTGCAGAGATGAACTGATTCTCATCATAAGGAGGGAAATCACTGTTGAAAAAGGGTTGTATGGGATATGCCCTGGTGCCTACAAACCAGGAACCATCCTTTTCCTGCGTTTTGAGCAAATAGGCCAGGCCGTTCTGGTAAGCCGGGTCACTCGTTTTTATCATGCCGGACATGTATAGCCCATAAAGCGTCTGTCCTGTGGCGTATGCATCCGATTTCAAAGTCTTCTGTTGCGACCAACCCCCATCCACATGTTGCATGGATATAAGCCTTTCAGTCACTTTTTCTTTCATCTCATTGTTGCTCCCACACCATTGCATACCCAGTAATTGAAATGCCAGCTCCTGCTGCTCTTCCGGCCTTGCCTTTTCCAACCACCGCCTCGATTTTTCGACTAATTCATTGACCTGACTTTTCTTGGCCGGGGAAGCGTAAAGCTGGATTGCCCGGATAGCCATTGCTGTTAAATGTATCTCGCCGGTTTCCAAAGGGACACGTCCTGATTCTGTCAGGAAGCAACCATCAGGCCTGGACTGACTGATCAGGTAGTCTACGGCAATATCAGTATATACACTGGGTGTATATTTTTCCGCATATAAGCCAAGAAGCATATAGGGTGCGACGAAATTGGCGCCGGTAATAAATTCATTCATCAGATTAGGATTAGAACCAAATTGCAAAGTCCTTTCCATACCGGAAACTCGATGCAGTGTAAAGGAATCTATCATGGGTATTCCTTTTTGTCTGGCGATTCCAGCAGCCATTGAAGTCAGTGTGTTGTGATGACAGGAGGCACATTTGCTGGGGTTCCTGTTAATAAATTTATATCCGCTTTGTTGCAATATCAGGAGGCTTTTCGTTGCGGAACCTTTTATTTCTTCGGAAGAAATGACAAGGGGTCTATTCATCCAGCCTGATACTGAAGTCAGCAACAGTACGCAGCATGAAAGCATCACGATGGTGGAAGAAATTTTGCGTTTCATTTAAACTGTATGAATGGTTGGTTATTTGTGAACATATTGTTTTAAGATCTCCTCTGATGCGGCATTCCCATTTCTCTGCGCATAATATAAAGCATCACTGCCGTCTGTCGCCTTTTCTGATATAATAGCACCATGATGGATGAGCGCAAGGGTCATTTCCGGGTCATCTGTTTCTGATTGCTGAAGCAGCATCAACGCAGTAAATCCCCTGGTACTTCTAAGATTAGGATCTGCACCATGCTCGAGAAGGTAAAGGAATGATGGTTTGTCATGAACCAGGGCAGCATACATCAGCGTGCTGAGTCCATTGTAAGACGCGAATGCAAATGGCTTCATCCTGGTGTTGACATCTGCGCCATTTTCCACAAGCATTTTCACTGCCGGAAAGTTCCGGTAGAGCAATGCTGCATTGATCGGAAAATCGCCGAATGCCACCTTACCATTTACATCCAAACCCAACCTGATCAACATTCCAAGGGTGGTCGTATCGCCAGATGCCGCTGCATTATAAAGTAGAAAATTGTCTGGTGCGCTATGCTTGGGATCCGCGCCTTTATTAATAAGCAGCTGGAATAATGGAGCAGTTCCTGGAATAAGGGCCAGCTTTACCAATATACCATATCCCTCTTTGGAAAGGGGTTTCGGATTTGCACCATGTTCCAGCAACAGAACAGTTTTGTTCCAATCCGGGACCGCATACCAGAGTGCAGTAATGCTGTCTCTATCGGCAGAGTTCACTTTTGCGCCATGGGCAAGCAGGATTTTCATTTGCTCAAGGGAGCCATTTAGCGCACAGGCCATAAGAGCAGAAAATCCATTCAGTGAATCGTTGGGGTCTCCACCATTAGCCAGTTGCCGCTCAAGTTCCCCGGTATCGCCTGACCGAATTGCATCAAATAGAGAAGCGGATTTTGCCGTCATATGAGAAACTGGCTGCTGGGCATGAATATTAAAAACCGGGAATTGCATAGCCATGAAGAATATGTTGGCTACGAATTTTAATCTTGAAAATACCTTTTGCATTGCCTTAGAATATTATGCCGAAAAATAAATCTTAACAAAGGAAATGGCGGCCAGATTTGGTAAGATTTCCCTCTCGAATTCAGTCCAGATTAAAGAGCATGGTCAATCCGAATGGTCCCGATTTGCAGAGATGGTCCCGCGCACAAACCTGCATCCTGTAAGTTACATCTTTAGCGATCCCGGCAATGAATTCCGACGGATTTATTAGAAGAGCGATTGAGTCTCATACATTTATTGTTCAACCATAATTTTAGAGAGCCCGAAATTACAAGGATCTAAAATCGATATCCTAGAAACTAAAATTGGAACTGAATAGTATCGCAAATGTGGCGATATTTGGATTGTTCAAATAGGTAAATCGCTTGATCAGGTCTACCCTGAGGAAAGAAAAAATATTGTAAATCCCGACACCAGCTTCCACATAAGGTTGACCATTTAAAGGGAAGGTGGAAGTCACCCCATTGGTTGTTGGAAAAAGCATTTGATTGGGGTTATCATTCGGATTGTTTTCACTTCGCAGGCCACCATACAATACCCTGGCCGTTATCACCTCACGAAGTCTTAGTTTCTTCAGGAGGGGAATTTTATTAAAAAAGAAACCATTGAAATGGTGGTCAATGTTAAGACCCGCAAAATGATCAACAACAAATTCTTCCACATTCATAAGATTGTAGGAACCTCCACTATAAAAATAAGATCTATTGGCGGGAGGGATAATTAACAAAGGGAATGGCAAAGTTCCAAACAAATATCCGGCATCTAATCTAACGTCGGAAAAACCAAAGGGTGAGACGAAGACCCGTTTGGATATATTCAGGTGAAAAGCATCATAGTTATACTCGCCTCCATAAAGGCCTTCGATCCCCTTTGAATATTGAAAGGTTATTATTGGGTATTTGTTGACAATATTCCTTCTCGAAACCTTATTTTCAAAGAATTGCTCGCCAGGTGCCCATCGCAGAGTAACGAAGAATTCACCCGTTGTGATTTCCTGCACTGTATCAAGTTGCTGTGGGTATGGCTCCTTGACGTAAAAAAGCGTTCCTGCAGGTTGTTGTCTCCAGTATTTTGTTCCCAGAATATAAGAATAATGGTTTCCAAATTCATGCACATAAGATAACCTGAAAATGTCACTATATAACCAGTTGGAATTATATCCGCGGCTAAAGGAGGATAAGAACGTATTGCCACTCGAAAAAACATCTTCCTGTCCGGGGTTTTTGAGGTCATGGAGATAACTTGCCTGCAGGTAGTTGAAAGGATAACTATAAATAGACCTTTTATTCAATGAATAGGATCCGGTTAATTTGTATTTGAATCGCTCGTCCCTAAATCCATATCCCAGATAGCCATCGAAAAAAAACCGATTACTCAGCTTGATATTGGTTCGCCCGCCAAATTGGAGTCTCTGACCTTCCACACTATTGAAGGAATAGAATGTTCGAATGGGGCCGATATCAAATTTGCCCGCGGATTTATATCCAACAAAATACAATGTTGTCAAATCCATTAGGGTTTTATATGAACGCAATTTTACCAGGCTGTCCGCATTTGAATAAGTTTTAGCCTGGGATGGACTTAAGGGGACAGGACGGTTTTCACTCCAATAAAAGCTTGTTTGATGAGATGATATTGGCAAGCTATCCAATGCCGGACCATTAAACAAATGATCTGGCAAAACGGTATCAGAAAATGCAGTGATAAATATCTTTCGCTCTCCATACACTTCCGCGCTATTTGGAAACGGACTGAATGAAGCAATCATGTCTGAAGCCGCCAGGTGATAATGATCTCCTGCGCCTCTTTCAAGATGCTGGTCAAGGTGAAAATTTCTCACATAATTTATATTGGCATGTCTGCCAAATCCCAACTCCACTCTTGAAACGGCGTAATTTCTGTCAATTGAAATGGACAGGGTACCCCGGAAAAGCAGGTCTTCAGGATTCCTCGGGGTAAAATACAAGTTGACCGTTCTTGAGCCATTCTCAAAAACTGTGTCGCGAATAAAATACATGTAAAATGCAGGTGCGATGTCAGATATTGGGCTTACAAACTGCATTGTAAAGGCCGAAATATTGTTGTCATAGATATTGATATTGGTAAACAAATAATGCAACGCACCCTGTATACCTCTCATATCAATGAATTCGCCATAATCAACTGTCTTTTTCGCAATGATGATCTTCTTTTGACTTTCAGGGTGGTCCCGGAAATAGTTATCCGAAACTATTTCCTGCAGGTAGATTGAATGTAGAGGCTTACCCGGCACTACCGTAGTATCCGCGTTTTTTAGAAAGAATTGGAATTTTTTTAATAAAAAGTTATTGGTGATTTTGAGCCAGGAGCTATCGGTAAACATTTGAATTTTCTCATATTCCTTAAATGAAGAATAAGGATCTGCTTTCGGCCCGTTAATAGATTTATTGGCAATGACCTGCCGGATTAAATCAACTGCGGGGTTATTCTTATTTCTGTATTTTCCCTTCCTGGCATTTACAAATACTTCCTCCAGCGTCGTGTACGATTTTGAAAGTACTATGGCGAATTCCTGATTGGGTTCATCACTCAGCATGATTGTCACGGTACGATACCCGGTGATGCTAAAATTAATTGCCATGTCACCATTGTCGACAAAAATGGAAAATCTACCTGCGGAATCTGTAAGACCCCCTTTCGCGCTGTTTTTCACGGTAATACTCACATTTTGCAAAGGGGCATGGGAGGCCGAATCCCTTACCACACCCTTAATCACTTTTGTTTGTGCAGTACTGAATTCGGTAAACGAAATAGCTATCAATAGTATGAAGGGGAGCCTACAAATCGGAAATAATATTAATAATTTCTAATACGACCATTCCAGTTAAATAGATGCCGAAATCATTCAGGGAGTCAAGTTTCTGCTTCGTCCATTCATCTCCCGGGATAATGCGGGATCGGAATCGATTCAGCAAGTTGTATAAATGCCCAATTTAAATCTTGGCGTATTTCTCTAAGAACAATATGTAAACTATATAAAACATAAAAGGCTCTTCGAAGAGCCTCTTGCAGCGGGATCGGGAGTTGAACCCGGGGCCTCAGGGTTATGAAAATCATACTTTTAGATGCTAAGATAATAAATTAGCTACCTAATTCGAAACCTCAGAATCCATAAGACTCAAACAAACAATCATTCCTGATTGAAACCTTGAAGTATCCTGTGAAAGAAACACTTACCGGCAAGACCTTTCTTCAGCCAATTTTACTTAATAATATGTTATTCCGAAGTCTATTATTTCTGTAGATGGTTTATCTTTTTCGATTTTTATCTTTTTAATATTCAATTTGTGCCCTACTATCGTATTTACACCCAGTTTGATTTTAAAGTCTTGTGAAATAGAATCGTTAATGGCTTTTGCAATATTCATTAAAGTGTCCTCCATCTTGTCGCCAGTCTGATCTTAGCTTTCTTGCGCGATGCTTTTTTAAGTTGCATATAAATGAATTTAATTAATGGAAATAAGAAAGTGCGGATAGTAATCCGCACCTGCATGATTCATCTGATTAATCAATGCCCTGCTGAATTTGTGCCACCATTGATTCATAAATGCCTTCAGCTGGAGAAACGGAAGACTCTCGTTTCTCCTCAATAAGCTTCAGTTGATCAGGTTCATATACCCAGCTGTGACTCAGAATAATTTCTTCTTCTGTTTCAGGAATAACAAACTCATAAGGATCGGTTTCCTTCCTAAAAATTCTCCCAGATAATTTTCTTCCAATAAACTTTTGGGCCGTTTGCTCATCAAATGTGCATGAAATGAAACAGCGTCTGGCCGTAGCATAAAAACGACCTGTGTTTTGGGACTGAACCAGTTCAATGTCTCCCATAAGTTCTAATGCCACAAAAGTCTTTTCATCTTTGCCTGTACGCAATACTGCTGATTTTACGATAACCATAAAATGATTTTTTTGAGGTGATGAAAAATAGATTTACTGAAGAAAGTCACCTCGGGGATGCCCGGAGTCTTTGGTAGGGGTTGGGGTCATCGAAGGGGATACCTACACGCTCGCCATACACCTGAAAAATAATGCAATCCCCATTTTTTAATGAAATTGAATCAACTCCTCAAAGGCTCCGAAATTCTAATTCATCCTGCTTCGGAATATGTGGGAAGGTCAGAAGCTTTGTACGTATATACTTTGGTGATTCGGTAAGGGGGAATGCCTCTTTTCTTTTAGGATTTCATTAAAATGGGGAAACATTGTTAGAGATTCGCTTGATGAGGCTCCAATGAATGCATATTAACTAAGCTAAATGACAGTTTCACGTTTACTAATATCCAGAATAAAGTAGAATAACTGTAAGAGCAGAATCAGTCAAGCAACTCATTTAATTTAGTGTCGATGTCTTCTTCCGTTTTCGTATATAAAATAATTTTCCCTTTTTTGTCGATCAGTACGTAAAATGGAATGAATGGAATCATATATAGTGTCCCTACTTTAGCGGTCGGATATTTGCTGGAGAATTCATCACAAACCTGAAGCCAGGGCATTTTCTCCTTATCCATCGCTTTAATCCAGTCGCTCCACTTGGAATCGTCAGCCACACTTATGATATCAAATCCTTTTGAATGGTATTTAGCATAAATATCTTTCCAATGTGGAATCGCCTTTCTGCAGGGATAACACCAACTTGCCCAGAAATCAAGCATGACATATTTACCCCGGCTTGAAGAAAGAGTAAATTTAGATCTGTCGCGCTCAAATAAAGTAAAATCTGGTGCCGTTTTCCCTGGCAGAAGGGCTTTTCTTCTATTCTGGGTGGCATCGAGGGTTTTATAATAAGAGGTTACTCTTGCTTCTCCTGCAAATAATTTTAAAGTTGAGTCTACAGTCTCGACCGATAAAGCCGGATAATATAATAACAAATCGTACAACATATAGGCCCCCACAGAGGAAGAAGGATTTTCTTTTGCGTAATTATAAATCCACCTCTGCTTGTCCAGATTCAGTAAAAAGTTGACTGAATCCCACTGGACCCTAAATATATATTCTCTATCAATATCTTTTTCCGTCCTAAGAGAGTTACCTAACACTTCACGAATGGAATCGTATCGTTTCAATGCCTGATCATTTTGATATTTCATCCAATCGTCCTGGCTTCGGGAACCGCTGACAGAATAATTTTTCAAAAAGGCACCGATGGTACCCTCATCTTCATAATGCTCAGCGCCGGAAGTATCACCCTTAATTTTAATAAAGCTATTTTCCAGAATAAAATCCAGCGACCAGGAACCTGGCTCGAAGACAATACGCATCATTTGCGGATATTCTACTTTACCCTTTAAAACAAATGAATCGTTTAAAAATGGTACTCTGTCAATCGTAATGTTGGACCCGGCCCCCCAATTAGTATGCAGGACTAACTTTACAGTTCCTGAATGCAATCCGACAATCCTGCCAGTAACAGTGAAACCTTCATTTTTGACTTCTTTATCCGTTTTATTTTTAAATGAAAACAAGCAAATAAATAGTATGGTGAATCCAAACATTATTGTTTGGTGGTTTAATAAGGTTAATTTCTGCATAATGAAAATAATTTCAAATTCAAAGAACAGCAAACTTTGCTCAATAACTTCCTATTGCTTACACTTTTATTTCAATATCGAGCATGTTGTCAGATTAAATCGCGTCTAGTTCAATTTACCATCATTCTTTTAGGTCAACTTCTTCATTTCGTCAAGAATTTTGGACTTGTTGACTTTAGCATATATCTGAGTAGTTTTTACATTCCTGTGCCCTAACATTTTTGAAATAGTCATAATGTCCACTCCCCTATTGAGGGTAAAGGTAGTGGCAAAAGTGTGCCTTGCCAGGTGCATGGATACTCTTTTTTCAATATGGCATATGTCAGCTATTTCCTTCAGGTATTTGTTTAAATTTTGGTTTGAGATTAAGGGCAATAGCAGATTGCCATTTTTAGATTCAACTTTGTTCCGATTGCGATCTAAGATACCTGCCGGAATAGCTAATAATGGGATGAAAGATTTAGTTCCTGTCTTACTCCTGTTAATAATAATCCATCTGTTTTCTTCGTCATCTGTTTCCAAGTGAAAAGATGTTAATCTGGATACGTCCGCATAGGCTAATACGGTATAACAACAAAAAACGAAAATGTCCCTCACCTGCTCTAGTCTCTTGGAAGGTAATAAGGCGTTTTCCATTCTTTTCAACTCATCCATTAATAAATAGCCCCTTTCCGTGTAATTCAACTTACAAGTGTAGTTCAGGAAGGGATCTTTTTCAAGCCATCCATTTAAAATACAAACCCTGCTAACCCGCTTCAGTTGCTGCATATTTTTCATAACCGCATTATTCTTTAATTTACCTACCGACCGCATGTGAAAGTCCAGGTCAGTAATGAACTTATGGTCCAGATCATTTAGAAGTATGTCTTTCCTGTGGAGTAAATCCTGAAGAAATTGACAGATCTTCTTCCTGGTTGTAACATATTTTTTGACGGTAGCCATGGTGACTTCAAGACCTACCCTTTGTTCCAGATTTTTGATATGATCATCAAATGCTTCTAAAAGGGTTATTTTGGAATCATCTTTTTTGAATATAGCATTCATAATCCTTTCAGCGGCTGGTTTTATTCCCCTCCTAAGAAGGTCATTAAAATGGTACCAAGCTTGGGACTGTAAAGTTTGAAGGAGGCGGTTCTGTTCCGTGACCAATTGTCTGGCACCTTTAATCCTTTGTTTTTGGGTATCCCATTTTTCTGCCAGAACACTGAGATTTGTGCTAAATGATACACGCTTTCCTTCCACAGTAATGCGCATCATTATTGGCGCATATCCGGCTTTATTTGTACGTGACCTATAGAGCCAAAATAGAATGTTCATACAATTTTGATTTAGAGATAATTGGAAAGAATGGAGGTAGCATTAAAACGAGCCCTGAGGGTTATGAATCTTCCTTGAGTGAAATGCAGGCTGGTAACGGCTTTCAACGTAACAGGATTCATATACCTTCTTTCTACCTTGTTACCTTTTGTGTGACCTTGGTGGTGGTGGAGACTGAGAATTTGGGGAGGCTCTAAAAAGAAAAACGCCCATAGAATCTCTGTTCTACAGGCATAAACTCTTAAAATATTTAAGTTTTGTAGCGGGACCGGGATTTGAACCCGGGGCCTCAGGGTTATGAATCCTGCGCTCTTACCAACTGAGCTATCCCGCCATTTATTCCATTCTATTTGAACCTGAGTCCGCCTAAGGCGGATATGAATCCTGCGCTCTTACCAACTGAGCTATCCCGCCATTTATTCCATTTTGTTTGAACCCGAGTCCGCCTTAGGCGGATATGAATCCTGCGCTCTAACCGCCTGAGCTATCCCGCCAGATCATTCAATGAAAACAATAATGGGCTGCAAAAGTAGAAAAAAACCCTTAAAATTTGAAATAAAATGGCTTAATCAATTGGATGCCATTTGCAAAAGGAAATTCCTTTAAAGTATGTTTAGCGAGCAGGGAAGCCTATATATTAGGCATTAGGCCAGCCCATTCTCCCAATTCATCTTGTTAACCGTTATTCAAAGATTCGACTAACTTTAAAGGGATCAATTTTTTTTTCATGCAAAAATCTTTGATTCTTTTTTTAATTGCTCTTTTTGCTTTAAGCTGCCGTAATTCAAAACCAGAAAAATTTGATGGCTTGTCTCCTCAAGCTGCATTGCAAACTTTTCAAATTCCGCCAGGATTTAAGATAGAACTAGTAGCAACAGAGCCATTGATCTCTGATCCTGTAGCCATGGATCTGGATGAAGCCGGAAATATCTACGTAGTCGAATTGCATGGCTACCCAGCGGATACTGCAGGCACGGGCCTGATAAAATTGCTTACAGATTCGGATGGCGATGGGGTTCCTGACAAAAGCTCCGTTTTCGCCAGCCATCTCCGCTTGCCTACGGGAATTATGAGATGGAAAAAAGGATTTCTCGTTGTGGATGTTCCCGAGCTGTTGTATTTGGAAGACACTGACCACGATGGAAGAGCAGACATAAACAAAGTGATCCTGTCCGGCATCGCACTGACGAATCCGCAACATATTGCTAACACACCCATGTATGGCTTGGATAATTGGATTTATCTCGCTCATATGGGCACTTACACGCCCAAAATTTCATTGATGTTTAGTGACAGCGGAAGCAACGTTGGATTTGTAAACAATCCTTCAAAAGCGCTTCCTCGAAACGCAAATGGTCGCAATATCCGGCTTAAGCCAGACGAGAATGAAATCGAGATGTGTTCAGGGCAATCTCAGTATGGACAAAGTTTTGACAATTGGGGACACCATTTCTGCGTTGAAAATGCAGATCACATTTTTAAAGAATCAATTTCTGCAAAATATCTGATCAGAAATCCGTACCTGCTGATTGAAGACGCATCGGACCATATTAGTGATCATGGCAGTGCGAGCAAGGTGTTCCCGATCACAACCAATCCTGAAAACCAGCTGCTCACCGACCTCGGTGTGATTACTTCAGCTTGCGGTATCACCTGGTACAATGGCGGACTTTTTCCGGACGCATTCAATAACGTGAGTTTTGTTGCAGAACCTCAAAGCAATTTGATTCATGCCGACCTTGTGCGTGAAAATGCCTCAGGTTTTGTTGCTTCCCGCGTATATGATAAAGAAGAATTCCTGGCTTCCACGGATTCATGGTTTAGGCCCGTTATGATGTATATAGGGCCTGATGGAGCATTATATGTATTGGACTATTATCGCCAAATTATTGAACATCCAGAATGGCTGAGCGATAGCGTAATTAATTCAGGCGCTTTATACAATGGACATGACAAGGGAAGAATATATCGCATCAGTCCCTCTTCCGCACCAGCAATGAATTGGTGCGGCCGGTTAAAATTAGCCAATGAGTCAACAGCAGATTGGGTTAGTCATTTGAGCAGCTCCAATATCTGGTGGCGTCGCAATGCGCAACGCTTGCTTATGGACAAAGCCGATTCACTTACCATTCCATTAGCTCAAAAATTACTTAACGCGCCAATCCTTCCAACTGCAGCAGTCCACGCGTTGTGGCTCCTTGAGGGTCTTCACGCTATTACATTGGAAGAATTACAAAAGGCACTCCAAAATGCAGAAGCAGGAGTTCGTGAAAATGCCATTCAAATCGCAGAAATGCATTTATCAGCATTTCCCGAAATTGAAAAGAATCTGATCGCCATGCAAAATGATGTGAACCCACGGGTCCGTTATCAATTGCTGTGCACTTTGGGAGAATTACATGACCAGGAAGCAGAAACCACGAGACGGAAGATCCTGATAAGAGATATCGAAGATAAGTGGGTCCAGATTGCTGCACTTTCTTCTATGCAAGGAAAGGAATTTACCATGCTGAAAACCATTGTACCGATACTATCATCGAATCCTTCTGAAGGTAAGGCGCTGTTCATTTCCAATTGTTCCGGTGTGATTGGTTTCTCCAAAAGGATTCTCGATATAAAGCATCTGATTGAGTTGGCGACAGCTGATCAATCAAAAACCTCTGGCTGGTGGCAAGCCGCTTGCTTGAGCGGCCTGGTGAAGGCATTCTCTGAAAAGGGGATTCCAAAAACCAATTTTTCCGCGGAACAGTTAAAGTTGACCTCCATGTTTTCATCAAAAGCATCACCCCTGGTCCGCAGGCAGGCCATTGAACTATTAACCTTGATTGGGACCTCCCCCAACAAATGCATGGAATCTCGTCTTAGCAAAAGCCAGGGATGTAGCGGTAGATGATGGCGAACCTATAGACTATCGTGTAGATGCATGTAAACTCCTGGGAATGGATAAGGGCCAGGACCACAGTGCACTCTTTGAAAAGATCATCACAAACAGGATCAGCAATGATTCTCTCCTTGAAGCCGCATTGTTTTCCTTCAACAAGATTGCCCCCAAATCCTGTTGCGAATCCATCATACGAAATTGGAAATGGCTCAGTTACCCGGTGCGCCAATCTGCCATTCAGGTCTTCCTTTCCTCTGATCAAAACGCAAATATGTTATTGGTCGCCATTCAGCAAAAAGATATTTTACCGGCGGCAATCAGTTGGCCTTTCAAAGTAGACCTGATGAACAATGATGATTCCTATATACGAAAGAAATCAAGAGAACTGCTCACAGAAAGCTTTGGCAACAGGGACGAGGTTGTCAAAAAATATCAAAATTCGTTGGCATTAATTGGAGATACTGCGAAAGGCCTTTTAGTATTTAATAAAGTTTGCGCTTCCTGCCACAGTATAAATGGTAAATATGGTCACGTGTTTGGACCAGATCTCGGAACCATTCGTAATCGGGACGGGGCGAGTATAATGACAGATATACTTAATCCTAACCGATCCATTGCCACCTCCTATGATCTATATGTCATTACTAAAGCAAATGGGCAAAAAGTCAGCGGCATCATTTCTGCTCAAACGCCGACAACGATTACGATAAGCAATGTGGGCGGAATTTTATCGATTATTTCGAGAAGCGAATGCAAAATGATTGAAACATCCTCCAATTCAGCCATGCCGGTTGGCCTGGAAGCATCACTTGATCAACAGCAAATGGCCGACCTGATTGCCTTTATAAAGCAAAGCAAATAAACACTTGTCTTCCAATGTGGGTTAGCTACAGCATGCTCTTGTACAAATGTTATTTTCCTCAACTGAATTACATTCAACCCTAAACATCTCCCTTATCCTCAAAATACGGAATCTCATCATGTGAAATTTTTTCCTTTTGATGCCAGTAAGCCAGGGTAACTACATGCCCATCGGGTGTATGCAGTAGGCGGCCGAAAATTGCGTTGATTGGATTAAATGTGATATCCGTAACTCCAACAGTAAATGTGGCAGGCGCCTGGGGAACGGGTGCCGAATCTTCCTGAACAGGCGCCGCAGGATTTGCAACCGGCGCAAGTTTCGGAGGCGGAGAAGCGGCAACTACCACAGTAAATCCATTGAACTGCAAAACTGATTTTAAGAATTCCACGCGGGCCGGCAGTACATTCTTTTCCACGATCCCGCATTTGACCCCATCCAGTTCCTCAAAAAGATGATTTTGATTGATAGCCATGGCAATTCCCGAAATTAATAATTAAACCTACAATGATTTCCCAGCTGATCTCCATTTCAATGCAATTCATTTAGATATTCATAGATCCAGCTGAACAAACCGGTGAAAAGAACACCCACAGTGCAAATCAACAAAGCAAACCGCTCCTGCTTACCGATCTCAATCTTTTGGACAGGACTTTCATTCTTATCCATAAATATCGACCTGACGATTCTCAAATAATAATAAAGCGAAATGATCATATTCAGTGATGCAATCAGGATGAACCAGTAATTCCCACTGGAAGCCCCTGCAGTAAGGAGGAAAAGCTTGGCAAAAAATCCTGCGGTGGGAGGAATTCCAGCCAGGGAAAACAATGCAAGGGCCAGGACCCAACTCAGGAATGGATTGGTTTTATAGAGGCCCTTGTAATCTCCAATCATTTCTTTTCCCGTTTGGGCTGAGATGATGGCCGCGACTCCAAATGCGCCGATATTCGAAAAAATATATACGAGCACAAAATATACAACCGAGGTCTGACCTTCATTTCCACCGTTGCTCATACCCACGAGGATAAAACCGACCTGCGCGATAGAAGAAAAGGCGAGGAAGCGTTTGATATTTCCCTGGCGAATGGCGAAAAGATTTCCGGCTACCATTGTGCAAATGGAAAGGAGCATCAGCATAGGCCTCCAAACGGAGTGAAGGGGCTGGAAAACATTGTACAGGGTACTGGTCATCACAAATGCTATGGAGCCTTTTGAAATGACGGATAGAAATGCGGTAGTCGCCATGGGCGAGCCTTCATATACATCAGCGGTCCATAAATGAAAGGGTACGATGGATAATTTGAATGCGAATGCTGTGAATAGAAAAACAAAAGCCATGATGGTTAACGGATTCGCATCCAGGTGGGCTGGCAATTCCGCAAATCGTATCGTGCCGCTGAAACCGTACACTATGGAGATTCCAAACAAAAGGATCCCTGATGAAAAAGCGGAAGATAGTATCATTTTCATCGCCGCTTCAGAAGAGATCCTTTTATCCAAATCAAAATTGGCCATGGCGGCGACAGGTATCGTTGAGAGTTCCAATGAAAGGAAGAACATAAGAAAATTGCCGCTCGAGATCATGAGGAACATGCCGAGCAAGGCTGAAAGCATAAGGACAAGGAATTCAGGGAGGTGCTGGCTTTTTTTCATCCATGCAGAAGTAGACAACACAACAAGATAAGTTCCTATGACCAGAATATTTTTTTGAGCAGCGATGAGAGCAGTTGTGTGAAACATCCCCCCAAACAAGCTGCCTTCCTTATTGCCAAAAAATCCTGCAATGATGCAGACCAAAAGGAGAAACTGTACAAATGACAATACCATTTCATTGCTAAAGGCTTTCCAGATCTTCATGAAAAGGAGCATGAAAATGATTGCGGTGATCAGCCACTCAAACTTTAGTAAGACAAAATAATCAGTCATGGATTTATCTTCAATGCGGGAAGATTTCTTCCCGGCTCTATTTAGAAACTATTTGCCGGATGCTGCCACCCTCCTGAATTAAATGATTCAGCCAAAAAGGTGCTACCCCAATCGCGAGGATCCCAGCGAGCAGGATGATGGCGGCCAGGCGTTCATTCCAACGGGCATCCCCAACCGTTAGTAGTTGCTTGTCCTTCAAAGCCCCCATCGCAGTTTGTCCAACCGCCCTCAAAATGTATACAGCGGTGACGATAATAGACATGCATGCAGCTACCGTGGCTATTCTCGAATAAGCATCTCTGTTTTGCCATGAGCCCATGAACACGGTCATTTCAGCGACGAAGCCACTTAAACCGGGAAGGCCCAGGGAGCAGAAACCAGCCAGGAACAAAATGGTCATGATAAAAGGCATGGCCTTCATCAGACCTCCCATCTCCCCTACCATCCTTGTATGTGAACGCTCGTATATCATGCCTATGACGGCAAAGAAAAGCGCTGTCATCAATCCATGCGATACCATTTGCATGACCGCTCCTGTCATAGCAGTCTTAGTGAGCATTCCAATTCCGAGCAAAACAAATCCGCAATGACTAACCGAAGAATAGGCATTGATATATTTCAGGTCTTTTTGCATCATGGTCGCGAATGCACCATATAGAATCGCAATGGTAGAAAGGAGAATAATGATCCATGAATATTCCCTGGCCGCTTCAGGCATGAGCCATGCAGCGACCCGGAGGCAGCCATAGCCTCCAAGTTTCATCGATATTCCTGCAAGAAACATGGATGCTGCGGTGGGCGCAGATGAATGTCCGTCGGGTACCCAGGTATGAAATGGAAAGAGCGCTCCGAAAACCCCAAAGCCAGTAAACAGAAGGGGGAAAAATATTTTTTGTGTTGCCATCGGGATATGTACACGGGACAATTCAATCATGTCAAAGGTCCTCTCCGGGCCGGACCTGAAGTACAAGCCAATCAATCCAACTAAAACAAGAGCAGATCCGCCCATCAGCATCAGGGCAAGCTTATTTGCACTGTATTCTTTCTTTCCACTCCCCCATATGCCGATGAGCAGGTATTTCGGAATAACTGCAATTTCGAGGAAGAAGAAAAGCATGAATAAATCAAATGAAATGAAGAATCCATAGGCGCCCATGCTGAGCAGTAGGAGAAGAAAATAGAATTCTCTTGTCAGCTGATCCACATTCCAGGAAATCAATACGCCCGCCAACACCACAAATGCAGTCAATAAAATCATGGCTACTGAAATGCCATCCACCCCCACATGGTATCCGATATGCCATGCAGGAAACCATTGGCGAATGGTTTCAAAAAGCAGAATAGATTCGTTTCCGGCCATTCTTTCACGCTGGTATAGAATCAGCAGCATGATGGCCAATCCAGAATTGAATGAAGGTTCCCGCCAAAGCAATTCTTTTGACATCTCGCGGATTTTGCATCAGCAGAATACCTATCGCAGTCAGTAAGGGAACAACAATTAATATTGACAGATTCATGCAGCTTTATTCAAATGCGAACAAATTCAACCATAAATAAAAAATAAAACCAATGCAAATATTCCTGCCAGAAAGTACAAGGCATATACCTGCACTTTGCCAGACTGAATTCCTTTTATTTTTTCTGAAATCAACCGGGTGGTATTCCCCGTCAGGTTAATCATTCCATCGACAATATTTTTATCAAACCATGCTGCCGGCCGGCCAACCAGGTTAAAAATTATTTTTTTAGTGATGAAGAGATAAATCTCATCAAAATAAAATTTGTTGTACACCAGCGTATAGAGCCCACTGACAGAAGAAAGGATCTGTTTATTCCTTTCATTTGGTTTTTTATAAATGCCCATGGCAATTCCAATTCCTGCCAGACTCAGAATCACGGGGGCAATAGCGAATTCCAAATGAAAAGGCATTTGCAGCGGTGCTCCATCCGAACTAACAAAATCTCCAAATGGAATAAATCCTGTCAGGATGGAACCCAGGGCAAGGAAAACCAAAGGGAGCTTCATGGCAGCGCCCCCCTCAGCGGATTGCGCATGGCCTTGATAAAGCTCATTGCCTGCCAAGCCATTTTCCTTCCCCCAAAAGATATTAAAATACAGCCTGAACATATAGAAGGCCGTTAGTCCGGAAGTAAAAAGTCCCAGCCAATAAATGCCAGGGTGGTGTTGATGGGCCGCTTTCAGGATTTCTTCTTTACTGAAGAATCCGGCAAAAGGTGGAATTCCTGCGATGGCAAGACATGCGACTAGAAAACAAATGTGCACCAGGGGCATTTTTTTTCTAAGTCCACCCATATCTTTCATTTCGTTGCTATGAACAAAGTGAATGACAGAACCAGCCCCCAGGAACAGGAGGGCCTTGAACATTGCATGTGTAAACAAATGAAACATAGATGCCGTGAAACCCAGCCTGCTTTCTCCCAGATACCCGGAGCAACCCAGGGAAAACATCATGAATCCGATTTGTGAAATAGTGGAATATGCAAGCACTCTTTTAATATCTGTTTGTGTGCAGGCGATCGCTGCCGCAAGCAATGCAGAAATTGCTCCAACATAAGCCACCAGGTTTAGACAGTTAGGTGCAGAAAGTGCATACACCGGAAATAATCTTGCCACAAGGTAAACCCCTGCGACCACCATCGTGGCAGCATGGATCAATGCGGAAACCGGTGTAGGTCCTTCCATCGCATCCGGCAACCAGATATGTAATGGAAACATGGCGCTCTTTCCGGCGCCGCCAATAAAGACAAGAGTGAGTCCCCAGCTCAATGCAGAAATTCCAAGGAAAGAAGAACTTAAAGCGGAATGCAAGGCATCAGAGCCGGGTGTCGTGAGCCGGATGATCAACTCCTTAAAATCCAAAGTGCCTGCATTGAATGAAAGCACGAGGATGCCAATCAGGAATCCAAGGTCGGCAAAACGGGTAACAATAAACGCTTTTTTACATGCTGCAACTGCCGCCGGCCGGTCATAGTAAAAACCGATAAGCAGGTATGAAGAAATGCCAACCAGTTCCCAGAAAATATAGATTTGAAAAATATTTGCAGACAAGACAAGGCCAAGCATGGCAAAAGTGAAAAGGGATAAGTAAGCATAATAAGTTGGAAACCTGTCTTCCCCTTTCAGATATTCCAGGCTGTACATATGCACCATCAGGGATACAAAACTCACGACGACAAGCATCATGACAGAAATTGGATCAATCAGAGTTCCCATCCTGATCGACATCCCTTTTGAAAATTCCAGCCAGGATAGGTCAATGGGAATGAATGCCTGGTATATGCCATTGATTTTCCCATATTCAAAAAAATAGTTCCAGGCAATTGAAAGCGAAAACAGGGTCACCAGCAACAGGACTGCTGTGGCGAACCAACCTGCCTTCTCCCTAAAAATTTTCTTTCCAAAAAGTCCCAGCAATATGAAACTGATCAAGGGCAATAATGGAATTAGAGTTATAAATAACCTATTTGGCATCTCGATCAATGTTTGTATGCACCAGTAGATGCATTAAGCCTTGTTAATATTTAAGTTCCTCTGTGTTTTCTACGTCGATTGATTTGTGCGTCCTGTAAAGATTGATAATTATGGCAATGGCCACTGCAGCTTCTGCCGCAGCGATGGCAATGATAAACACTGTAAAAAACAATCCTTCCAGCCGGTTAGGCCAGAGCCATTTATTAAATGCAATGAAATTCAGATTAACACTATTAAGAATCAACTCCACACTCATGAGCATGGTGACCAGGTTTCGCCTAGTCAGGAAGCCATAGACGCCGATAAAAAAAAGGGCTGAACTGATAAACAATAAATGATAAAGTCCTGGTTGCATGGCTAAAATTCAAAGAAAAAATAACAATCAATAGGATTCGCTGCCTTATCTGTTCAGGGTGTGGAATCCGCAGATTCGTATTTTATTCTTTTATATGGCATTCTCTTGCTTTGGTGTTCTCAATGCGATCACAATACAGGCAATCATAGCCGCAAGCAGTAAGATACTGACTACTTCAAAAGGCAATGCATAGCCATTTTCTTTTACTCCCAGCATCTGTGCCCCAATCGTCGCCAGTCCGGGATCTGTGGCGGGCTCCTTTGTCCCAGAAAAATCAAAGGAAAAAATCTGCAAACTTACAATGGCAAGTCCCAATAAAGCCGAGATTCCGGCAAGGATCATCCGGCCCCGGGTTGGTTTTGGAAGTTTTTCACCTGATTGCTGGGTCAGAAAAATTGAAAAGATGATTAGTACTACAATGCCCCCCACATAAACAATAATCTGCACCGCCGCTATGAATTCGTACTGCATCCAAAAATAAATACCTGCAATTCCGATCAGGGAAAAGAGCAGATATATGGCTGCCCGAAAAATTCTCACTGTAGTTACGGCAAGGAATCCACTGACCAGGCTTAGCGCGGCCAACAAATAAAATATGATTGATGATCCTTTCATTATTCTACGCCTTCCATGATTTTAGATCCCGGATTATTTAATATTTTGGTGAGCTTGCTTCTGTCATATACGCTATGCTCAAACTGCTGCGCCATTTTGATCGCATCTGAAGGACAGGATTCAATGCACAGATTGCACATGGTGCAAAGTTCCAGGTGATATACCAGTTTATCGATTGCCTTCTTTTTCTTACCATCAGGCGTCAGGTCAAATTTGGTAATCACTTTAATTGTTCCATTCGGGCAGGCGATTTCGCAGGCCGTACAACCGGTGCACCGATGCTCATTCTGTTCATTGTGCGGCATCACGACTTCTCCCCTGAATCGCTCCGGCAATTTCATACTGTCTTTATTGTCGGGGTATTGCTGTGTGATGATTTCCTTGTGGTGTGAAAAATAATATCCTGTCCTTCTCATCCCAATGAAAAGTGATTTCACTGCGCCAAAAATCTCTTTAATATAATTTTTCAAAAACATTTCAGAAAAATTTGTCATTCATATTCATAATAATCCTTCAATCCTCAAATCCAATAATCCAATTCAGAAATGCCAGCCCCCAATGGCCAGGACGGTAGCTAGCAACAAATTAAACATACTGATCGGCAATAAATATTTCCATTCCAGGTTTAAGAGCTGATCAATGCGCAATCGCGGGAAAGTCCAACGAAACCACATGATAACAAATATCAGGAAGAATGTCTTTCCAAAAAACCATATGCTGGAAGGGATAAAATCCATCAGGTGGTTAAATCCGGTCCAGTGGCCCACATGGAAAGGCATCCAACCTCCCAGAAAGAGGGTGGCACCGATGGCACATACAATAAAAACATTTACATATTCAGCCAGGAAAAAAAGGGCAAATTTCATCCCGGAATATTCCGTGTGGAAGCCGGCAGTCAGTTCAGATTCGGCTTCTGCAAGATCGAAGGGAGCCCTATTTGTTTCTGCAGTGACCGCGACAATGAATATTACAAATGCGATGATCGTCGCGATATGGCCTTTGAATAGCCACCATCCGTTTTCCTGCGACTGGACAATATCTGACAATTTCAGGCTTCCCACAAGGACTATGACGGTAAGCGCGGAAAGTCCGGCAGACAATTCATAGCTTACAATCTGCGCTCCGCTCCTCATTGCACCCAGAAGTGAATATTTATTGTTGCTGGCCCAGCCCGCCATTAGTATGGAAATAACGGAAATAGAAGAGACAGCAGAAAAATAGAGAATCCCGATATTAATATCCCAGATTTGAAAGTTTTTGGCGAATCCGATAGGTGCCATGAGCAGCATCGAGGCAATGATTGCGATAAAGGGCGCCAGGTTAAAGAGAAATTTGTCTGCCCCGTTTGGAGTGAGCCCCTCCTTTACCATCAGCTTGACTGTATCGGCCAGGGATTGTAGCATGCCCCTGGGTCCAACCCGGTTTGGACCGAGCCTCACCTGCATGTACGCCGACACTTTTCTTTCCATGATCACGAGCACCAATCCCAATGCTGCAAACAAGCCGATCACGGAAAGCCCAACGATGATCATTTCGATCGCCAGTGCAAGAGATGGCGGGAAAATCCTTTCAAGCCAGTGTTGAATACTTCCGGTTAAATCTGACAAACTCCACATACTGCAATATCTCCTAAAAAAATTATCCTATTTATGATTCTCCTCAATATATGTTATCCATTTCAGCGGTCAATATCCGGAATCACCAGATCAAGTGATCCCATGATGGCTACCAGGTCACCAATTTTTTGTCCTCGCGCCATAATGTCCAGTGCGTTCAGGTTTGAATACCCCGGCGAACGGAATTTAATCCTATAAGGTGTGGTGCCTCCTTCGCTAATGATATACACTCCGAATTCACCTCTTGCTGTTTCTACCCTTGAATAGAATTCTCCCTTGGGCAATTTAAGCACGGCCTTGGTCTTGGCCTGAAAATCTCCCTCAGGGATATTATCGATTAATTGTTCGATGATCGAAAGTGATTCCCGCATTTCTTTCATGCGTACCAGATAGCGTCCATAGACATCTCCGGTAGTTTCGGTTATTTCCTGGAACCTGAGTTTATCATAGATTTCATATGGGTAAAGTTTCCGGATATCACAGCTCACTCCGCTCCCTCTCGCGATAGGTCCGCTGCAACCATAGGAAATTGAATTCTCCTTCGAAAGCATGCCAACACCAATCGTGCGGGACTTAAAAATAATATTATCGGTCACCAGTTCATCGTATTCATCAATCTTGGATTTAAAAAGTCGGATGAAATCATGGACGCGCTTTTGGAAATTTGGATGAAGGTCTGTCATCACACCTCCGGGTACCATATAATTCATGGTCAGTCGGGCACCACAGTTTTCCTCCATAATATCGTTGATGGCTTCCCTTTCCCTGAAAGCATGAAAAAATGGAGTGATGGCGCCAACGTCCATGGCGAGTGCTCCCCACCAAAGCACATGAGAGGCGATCCTGGTCAATTCGTCCATCAATACCCTGATCGCCTGCGCCCGGGGCGGCACTTCAATTTGAAGGCCCTTCTCTACACAAATTGCGCAACCATGATTATTGATATGTGAAGAAAGATAATCCATCCTGCTTGTCACATAAATAAACTGCCGGTAGGACAGGCTTTCGCACATTTTCTCGATTGAGCGATGAATGTACCCGAGATGCGGTTCCACTTTTTTGATCGTCTCCCCATTCAATGTAATGACAAGATGCAGCACTCCATGCGTAGAAGGATGCTGTGGTCCCAGATTGATGACCAGGTCGCCCTGTGCCGTACTTGTCAATTCTTCTATCACGCGTGTCGAGATTTGTAATTAATATTTGATGATGTTTTTCCTTTTACTAGCCCACTTCTCATCCCATCCACATTTCAACCAATAAACTTTTCAACTAATCAACCAATCAACAAAATTAAAGCCTGATCATATTGACCGGGTCTTCATAGTCTTTTCGCATCGGGAATCCAGTCCAATCATCCGGAAGAATTAATTTTCTCAAATCAGGATGATGCCTGAACTGAACGCCAAACATTTCAAAAGCCTCGCGCTCATTAAAATCCGCAGTCTTCCAGATATCCGTCACTGATTCAATCACTGGGTTATTCCTGTCCAAGCTTGCTTTCACAACGATGGTGTGCCTGAATATGGTTGAAGTCAGATGATAGATCATGGACAGATGTGTTTTCCAGTCCACACAGGTCAGGCAAAACAGATAATCAAACAAAAGATCCTCTCCAAAACGAATTTGCTTTGCGAAAACGTGCCAAGCTTCTGCTTCTATTTTCATCGTCAGCCATTCATTGGGCTCTTCGAAAACCAAAGCAGGATGCATGCCAGTCAATATGTTTTTTAATTCTTCAATAGTCATATACTTCCTTCAGAGATTGATGGAAAAAATTCCGGAATGCAATAGGACGAGCCGAAAATGGAATCAGGATCATTTCTTTGTGCCATCGATATCAATCCGTTCTCTCCTGGCCCCCATCCGGATTTTCTCCTGCAAAGTAATCAGTGCATGCAATAACGCTTCGGGCCTCGGCGGACATCCAGCAACATATACATCCACCGGGATCACATGGTCTGCGCCCTTCACAACAGAATACGTATTATAAAAAAAAGGACCCCCGCTGGTCGCACAGGCCCCCATCGCAATAACATATTTTGGATCGGGCATCTGATCATATAACCTCTTAAGTACGGGCGCCATTTTATTGACGATGGTTCCCGCAATGATGATCACATCGGCCTGTCGGGGTGTGGCCCGGGCAACCTCAAACCCAAACCTGGACCAGTCATATTTAGCAGAAGCCGTAGACATCATCTCAATGGCACAGCAGCTTGTGCCAAAAACGAGTGGCCATAGCGAATTGCTCCGGGCCCAACCGATGACTTCATCCAATGTGCCCGTCAAAATCCCACCACCCGGCGATTCATGCACCTGTCCGGGAAAAGGTTTAGGTTCTCCCTTTTGCTGGGTTACATCCATTTCAATGCTCCTTTTTTATGTGCATAGAGAAATCCCATGAAGAGAATAAAGAGGAAAACGATCATTTCAATCAGCGCCAGCCAACCCACTTTTCTGGCCGCTACGGCCCAGGGATACAAGAAAATGAGTTCCACATCGAATATGAGAAAGATTAGTGCGAATAGATAGTAGCCCACATTAAATTGTTTCCAGGGCGAACCTTCCGTAGGAATTCCACATTCATATGCTTCCCCTTTCTGGGGATTGGGATTGTGCTTTACAAATAATCTGGAGATCAGGATCGCTCCGGCAGAAAAAGCAATTGCGGCAAGAATAAGCACAATCAAAGATGAAGCCCCCATCGGCGGATTTTTACCGTACTAATATAGTAAGTATAATCTAAAGCATGAACATTTTATCGGTGGAAATATGCCGGAATATATGTATTAACATGCTATTTGTACATTGCATTAGGAATTGCCCGCGCTATTCTGAATTAAAATTCCCGCATCATGCCCAAAACAGACCAGCGCATTGACGCTTATATAAAAAATTCTGCTGCATTTGCCCACCCGATTCTGATCCATTTGCGTAAACTTATCCATAAGGCCTGTCCCGAAGTGGAAGAGACCCTGAAATGGGGAATGCCTCATTTTCAAAATGAGGGTGCAATTATATGCAGCATGGCTGCTTTCAAGGAACATTGTGCTTTCGGATTTTGGAAAGCGTCCATCATGAAAGATCCGGATAAAATCCTGCACCTGGCAGACAAACATTCCATGGGGCATCTAGACAGGATTTCAGATATTAAAGATCTTCCGAAAGATTCCGTCTTAATTTCTTATATCCGACAGGCAGCAAAATTGAACAAGGAAAAAATCAAACTGCCTGCGAAAGAAAAGCCCCTGCAGCCAAGAAAGGCAGCCCTTCCAAAAATCTTCTCGGAAGCGTTGCTAAAAAACAACAAGGCAAAACAGCATTTCGATGGGTTTAGTGATTCGAAGAAGTATGAATATATTGAATGGATCACGGAAGCCAAGACCGATGCAACCAGGGATGCACGAATAAAAACATCCATCGAATGGTTAATGGAAGGGAAATCCAGGAACTGGAAATACATCAAAAAGAAATGAGGCAATTCATTTCATTATTGATGCTGCAAAATATAGAGGGCCCTGATTTCTTTCGCCCTTCGTGAGGGATTTAGAAACGGAAGAGAAAGTGTGCTCACATGGAAATCCTCCACCGAATCAATTATTTTGAACTGATGAAGCGCACCAGAATCCAGCCATTGACCGGAAGTGAATATTAAATCATTCCGGGATAACTGCGAAGGATCCTCTATTTGTTTGAAGAAATGATCACTGTAAAAATGCAGGCTCCTGTCTTCATTAATTTTGTAAATATAGAAATGATCCTTATCCCAGCCCTTCATTTTTATTTCCTCACTCAATCTGATTCCCGATTGATATTGCATTAAGGGAGGATAGAAACCAATATCGATCATGAGGTTCGTAATAAGGATTGTAAATACTGCAAGGCTGATCAATCCGGGAAGGGGAATCATTTTTTTGATAAGCAGGCCAAGCGCGAGGATCACAAGTATAATGAAACAAAGGATAATCAACATCCTGGGCGGCGGAAAAGGAAAATACAATAGCATGAAAAGGACGATCATGATCAATGAAAATATGACTGCGTGAAAATAGAACAGCCTGTTCTTCCATGCTGCCAATTCTGCGTTGTATAATATCTTGTATAGCCATTTGCCTGTGATAATTGACGCGAGCGGCAATACAACATAGATATAATGCGGCAATTGGTACCTGCTCAAGCCCAATGCGCAATAAGTGAGTAGAAATCCTCCCGTTGTAATCCATTCTTCATTCGGCCCAATATAAAATCTTTTTTTCAGGATCTGAATGGCCTCATCAATTAATCCCCCAATAAAAAAAAGGGTCCAGGGCAGGAATCCCCACAAAAGATTTTGAAATAAAAAGTAAAAATGCCCATTTTCACTCCAGGTACTTTCCCCTGTTATCCTTCCAAAACTTTGTGTCCAGAAAAAAAATCGAAGTCCTGAATTGCCAGTCTTACCATACACCGTTTTTTCCGGATGGAGGTCGAACTGCTGGTAGAGTCCGACGCTCATGGGCAGAAGCAGAATAGCAATGATTAGGAGCATGACAAGATATTGCCACCGCAAAAATTGCCTGAATGATCGCTGCAAAATAAAATGCGGAGCAAAAGCGAAAACGGGCACCATCAGGCCAATAGGACCCTTGGTCAGCATCCCGCCTGCAATGGCAATCGAAGCCAGGATCAGGTTCTTCCATCTTCCGGATTTGTACCAGACTGCCAATTGCCATATTCCAAGAATCACCCATCCCATAAGCATGGTATCGGTCCTGACATCATGATTGATAAGAAACATGGCCTGGCTTGTTGCCAGAGCCAGTGCACTTAGAAGCGCGATTTTTTCTTTGTAAAAAAGAAGTGCCAGGCGGTAAGTACTGTAGATCGCAATCAAGGCGAATAGAAAGGAAGGGATCCGGTAAGCAGCACCATTGATACCAAGTAAATACATGCTCAGCGAACTCAGCCAAAACAGCATGGGAGGTTTGTCGAGATAATCCTGTCCTCTGTCATAGAGTTGCAGGAAACTCTTATTATGGAGCATCTCGCGGCTGATATTGGCATACTGGGCGGCATCAATTTCGATAATGGGGACGGTCCAGCTGATCATGTAAACGAGGATAGCGAGTCCGATGTAAAATAAAATAATTCTCTTTTCCTTTATTTCACTGAATGAATTCAATCTTTACTCTTTGATGTTTTGCAAATTGGGTTATTGCCTCTGAAGAAATCGTTTGTTACCTAAGTCAAAGGAATTCATCAGCTCGCGAATTAATATCACGTTTAGTGCCATTCCAAAAAACACTGATTTCTCGTCCTACACCCTCCGGTTTCGATGTAGGACAACCTCATTCAGCACATTGAAATTCAATACGTTAAATTTTATACACATTGCAGAAAAAACCTTTGCAAGGTATCGAATAATTTAGTATGCTTTCCCTCCTTTTCATCATCCAAAAAATCATTAAGGGTTGAACTATTCCCTCAATAAATCACTCCGTCCGGTATTGCCTTTTGAACATTCCAATATCATCAAAGCCGTGAAATCCATCAAAACGGAAAAAGAACCCAAATTTTTCTTATCGGAAAATTTAGGTTGATTGTATTCCATCCATTTCATTTTGAGGGAATGAAAAAAAAGTTATGGATTGATAGCAATAACTTCGAATGAATGTGTATCCTTTGTTGAATTGGGCGCATTGCCTACCCAGATTTCACCATTTGCAAGCATCACTGCACCGTTCCTTGCAAATAGATTGGTTGTATAAGCCTTCCTGATCTTTTCTTTGAATTGGTTTGTAAAAACCTCATCATAATACCTGATCAGCTGTTGTTTATTGTTGATTGAACTAAATCCTTTGCCTGCAATATGCTTCAGAGGGTACTTGGTATGATCTCCAAGCCAATCTTTGTCATTGATCAATATGGCAGCCACCACTTTTTTCATAAATCCTTCAATTTCCTCTGTAGTACCAAAAACACCGGGATATCGCTGGTCAAATGGGGCTAGATTCGCGGAAACCATGCGAACGCTGAATGGTAGCAGCTGACGTGCCCCGCTGTCTGTATACGTCCCTGCAATACCATTTGCACTGTCTGAATATTTGCCATTAAAACTTCCCCAGGTCACATTCTTCACCATTTCCTTCAATACAATGGATTTCCCTTTTTGCTGACCCTCCAATTGCATTTTAGGTCCGGTATATTTCAGAAAATAATTTCCTTTAATCGATCCATCTTTAAATAAATAGAGAGACAACTGCATTTCGCTATTGCCCAATTTTCCTTCAAAATTGTTCCAGCCATTGGCCTGCAGCGTTTGGGCCCGGGATTCCATCGCTGGCAAACTTAGCAGACTGATCAAGGTAAGTGCAGGCATCAAATTCATGGCTGGTTGGCTTCTTATCAAATGGGTGGTCCTGCAATGTTCCTCGCAGGAGTCGCCATTTGCGCTTTGAAGATAAGCTAATTTAGGGAAGCATAGAGTCAGTCATGGATAGCCGAAGTATGAAAAGCTCAAAAGATCAGCGTGGCCAGGATCGCATCCTTCATTTCATCCGCCTTTTTTGCGAGCTCTCCGCCGAAAAGTGTTCCAAAATTTACAGACATGAATGCGTAAACCTTTTTTGACGGAATATAGATCAGCAAACAACCGCCGCCGATCCCGCCGCCGCTATGCCCAATTCCTTCTATGCCCGCGGCTTCGTAGTGAACAAGTCCCAGACCATAAATGGGTTTGCCATCTGCACCATTTACCCAGTGCTCCATTTCATCCAGGCTTGCAGAAGAAAGCAATTTTCCTTCCATCATTCCCTTCAGGAATTTTACTGCATCGAGCGAAGTGCAAACAATTCCATCATCGCCGATGAAGGATGCAACATTTGTTTTCTGGATTCCCGTTATGTTGGCTGGCTTTCCCGTATTCAGCACATCCCAATAGGAATCGACGAGCGCCCTGTAATTAAGGTAATTTGGGCTGCTCCTGTAAAATGTATTCCGCAGGCCGAGGGGTTCGAAAATATATTTTGAAATATAAGCTGCATGATCTCCAGTAATGGCATCGCCAATCAAGGCCAATACCTCATAATTTGTGTTCACATATTTATGTTTTGTACCTGGTGGAAAAAGCAGGTCCTGGCCTTCAATGGTCTGAAGCACAAATAGTGTAGAAAATTTTTCCAAAGGATGTTGGAGCACCCGGGAAATGAATTTGGGCTGATCGGAATATTCCTGGATCCCAGAAGTGTGGTTCAACAACATCCTCACTGTAATGCCCGAAGCACCGCGAATATATTTTGAGTATTTGTCAGGGAGATATTTTGTGATTGGGGCATCCAGGTTAATTTTTCCCTGCTCTTTCAGCTTCATAATCGCAACGGCCATATAGGATTTCGAAACACTTTGCAGATAATGGAGATTTGAGTCGTTCAGTGCCTTTTTGTTTTCGATATTGGCAAATCCCGCGGAATTTTGCCACCAGCCTTCTTCGGAATAAACAGCAATGGCGGCGCCAGGGATTCCCTGGCCTGTATAATGCTGCATGATGCTGTCCAGGAAATGGGCCTTTGAATAATTCTTGCTAAGAGGCGGATGGCTTTGGCCGGCAAATTCGTCGCCAACCTTAGGTTGAGCTATTCCGGAAATAATAGGCAAGGATAACCAGTATAGAGGTTAGATTTCTCTTTTTCATAGTTTTTTTTGACAAAAAAACAACAGCATAAAGGCCAATGCAAGTTTATGATCGCCTGATTCTGGCGAGACGTATTAATATTCAGGATGAAATGCAATGGAAAATTTTCCAATTTCCTGCCAGCCCGCTGAAATGTAGGGAAATGCCTGGCAAAATGCATCAGTTTTCAGACCTAAACCAGGTTTTGAAAGCGGGCGCCCTGGTCCGGCTCATTTGCATGGAGTCTGGCAAATAATCAGAAGCTTTTACAAGGATATTAATCTTGCTGTTTTCCGCCCGCACAAAACCCCTGATCATGTTCCTATTCAGGATATATTGGCGGTTGATACGAAAAAACATTTCTTCAGGAAGGCTCTCTTCTACCCTGTCGAGGGACTGATCCAGCAGGTGTTTCCTTCCAGCCGTAGTTACCAGAATAGCATAATCTCCTTCCACATAAATTCCTGCCGCTTCGGCAAAAGGGATATTTATTTGCTGTTTCCCTGATCTGGTCAGGAAACCTTCAGACCTGACCTTCTTTTCTTCCCTGCGCATTTGTTCTGCAAACCGCATTTGCTGGTAATAATATATCCCTATATAGATTCCATTGATCACAAAGAACCAAATCAGAAAAATAAAAATATCGAAGCGATAGAAGCTGGCCGGCATCGGAGTGCCTTTCAGTATCCAATTCAGGATCTCTGTGCTGAGGATGATTACTGCAAGGCCAGCAAGTGAAGTCAAGACCAATTGTGCGATGATTCGTTTAAGCGGATTACTTGTATAGAGCATTCTTTGATCGAGGAGTAAAATGATGGATCTGATGGTGAACCATGCAGCATAGCCCTGCAGAGTATCGACGAAATATGTCAGTGCAGTATGCCAGCTAAAGGCAATATTCGTGTAGGTAAGGTAGTAATTGAGGGCATTGATTAAGGGTATTAATATCAGAAAGAGTTTGATATCGTGATAATCTACCCTGAATGATGCGTTTTCCCTGGTCATACTGCAAAGATGCAAAAAGATCCAAGATCAAATCAGGAACTGCGGATGATCAAGCATTTCCATCCCTTCGTCAAGCAAATTATTTTTCCCTTTCATATTTGCCTTTTTTTGTCATGTTATCTTATTCTTCACTTAAAAATTTATATAATGAAGCAGACATCAGCACATCGGGGCCTGGCTAAGGCCCTTGCCATCCTGATATTCTTTGTATCATTTGCAGGCATTTCTGCCAAAGCCGGAGGAGATGGTTATGAAATTTATCTCAACAACAAACTTATTCTCAAGCAATACAAAGGACAAAGCCTCAGCCTGACCAGCCTGGAATTGAACGCTTCAAATGCGAAAGACCAGCTTGTCATTTATTATACCCGTTGCAATGCAAAAGACAATTCAGGAAAAGGCAGGACCATTACCTTGAAAGACAAGAAGGGAAATACGCTCAAGGTATGGACCTTTTCAGATATGAAGGACAACAATGGGGCAATGATTATTCCGGTCAAAGAAATATTGGATCTTGAAAAAAAGAATGCAGAATCCAATTTGATTATTTTTTACGCGTCCCAGGATCATCCACAGACGCAAATTCTATCTTCTCTACAACTCAGTGTGAAAAACGCCGGCTGATGGAAATCAGCCAGCTGGCAATAAAATGATGAAACGTGAATTTCTTACGATTCACGTTTCATGTTTTGAATTATTTCGCGGCGGAAGGCATAATGCTAATGGCAGCCCCTCCACCAGCAGCAAGGGGAATCAGAAGTTTAGTCGTTTGATCAACCGTCATTTTCTTTATCACATAATCTGTTGGATGGTCTTTCCAATCAGCTCCCGGACCATCCATGTAGATCTCGGCCCGGTATTTTTTTCCTGCATCTAGGAAATCCAATGAAATATTGACTTCCCTCTTGTTCTCATCCGTAATCGCCCCGATAAACCAGTTTGATTTTCCTTTTTCTTTTCTTGCGATCGTTAAATAATCTCCCGGTTCAGCCTCCAGGATTTTTGTGTCGTCCCAATCCACTCCTACTTCTTCTATGAACCGGAAAGCATCTTTATGTGCTTCGTAGTTCTCGGGATAATCAGCTGCCATTTGAAGCGGACTATACATTGTTACATAAAGTGCGAGTTGTTTTGCCAGTGTAGTATGGATTTGCCTTTCGGGATTTTTTGAATAGCCTTTGATCTTGAATATTCCTGGAGTATAATCCATGGGACCACCCATCCCCCTGGTAAAAGGAAGGATGGTTTCGTGCTCGGGCAAATTGCCTTCACTGAATGCATTGAATTCATTGCCCCTCGCTGCTTCCGAAGCAAGCCAGTTAGGATAGGTTCTTTGAAGGCCGGTGGGCCTGACCGGTTCATGCGCATCCAGCATGATTTGGTATTGCGCCGCTTTTTGCGCTACACGCTGATAGTGGTTAATCATCCATTGTCCATCGTGATGCTCACCCCTTGGGATTATTTTGCCGACATAGCCTGTCTTTACTGCGGTATAGCCGTATTTTTTCATGAAGCGAAATGCCGTGTCCATTTGCCTCTCATAATTTGTAACAGACCCCGAAGTTTCATTGTGCATGATCATATGAACTCCTTTGGACTTTGCATATCGGGTAATTTCCCGGATATCAAAATCAGGGTAAGGTGTAACAAAGTCGAATACATTTTCCTTCCATTTCCCAAACCAGTCTTCCCATCCTGTATTCCATCCTTCTACCAGTACGCCTTTGATTCCATGCCGGGAGGCAAAATCAATATAACGTTTAACATTCCTAGTATTTGCGCCATGCCTTCCATTGGGAATCGGAAGCCCATTGGAACCGGCACTGTCAGGAAAATCAGAATAATTCCATCCACTCTTGCCTGCTTGCATTTCCCACCATACGCCGACAAATTTCGTAGGATGAATAAATCCGGCATTCTTTATCACAGAAGGGTCATTAAGGTTGAGTATCATTTTGGAATAAAGCATGTCCGCTGCCTGGTTGCTTACAATAATTGTTCGCCATGGACTTGCAAATGGCGCATGCAGGTAAGCCTTATTGCCAACTGCATCGGGTACCAATGAAGAACTAAGTACCAGGCTGGATTTGTCGACATGCAATTGCATGGCAGGATAATTGATCAGCGCGGCTTCATGGATGTTTATATATAACCCGTCTTTTGATTTCATCATGAGCGGAGTCTGAACGGCATAGGGATCTGGCGCAAACCTAACGGCAATGGCTGTAGATTTATTCACCATCTCCCGGTTATCGATATCAGTTAAAGAAGAAGTTGTGTAAGGATATTCATTGCTGTCAAAATCTCCCGGGATCCAGAATGTCATATGATCGCCCGTCATCCTGAACTGGGTAAGTTCATCAGACACGGTAAAATAAGTCAGGTTTGGTTGTTTCGGTATTTCATAACGGAAAGCAACTCCATCGGCAAAAACTCGGAAAATAAGATTTAACAAATGATGTGGTGCAGACTGCTCCTGGAGGCGGATGGTTAACTGCGCGAATCGATTCCTGATAAATTTGGTTTCACCCCATACAGGCTCCCACACTTCATCCACTCCCTTCCTTTCTGTTCCCAAAACCTGGAAATTTTTGTAGAAGATACTGTCTTCTGCCAAAACAAATCCAAGGGAGGATGGAAGAATGACTGGCTGTTTATCGTATTCAACAGCATAGAAGGGTTTTCCCTGGTTATCCAATGAAAAACTAAGCCCTATCTTATTCATTTCCGCTTTCCAATGGCCTTTTTCCTGCGCAGAAACTGAAGCAGAGCCCAATATAAAGAGCAAAGACGTGATTAATTGTTTAGAAGACATATGCAGTAGGTAAAGATGAACTAACCGGTGATCAGCGCAAATAAAAGATTTTAGGAGAAATAATTCTAATCTTGGATTTATATTTTATTGAACCCTATTCACAATTTCCCGGGAATTCTAACTATCTTTTTGTGCCTGATCCTCCGCATGCTCAACCCGATTGACAAATATTACCTGTCGAAAATGGAGCCCAACAGGAGCTGCCTTCAATTTCTCAGAGAATTCATTCTCGCGATAGATCCGGAGATGAAGGAAAAATGGCGATATGGAATGCCTTTTTTCTATTATCGGGGAAAGATGGCTTGTTATTTATGGATTGATAAGAAAACCTTGCATCCCTACCTTGGAATAGTTGAAGGGAAGCAAATCAAAGATCCGGCCCTGGTATCAGGCAAAAGGTCAAGAATGAAGATTCTGATGGTAGACCCACATAAGAATCTTCCTCTCGTCAAAATCAGAGAGATCCTGAAGAAGATGATCAGGTACTATAAGAGCAAGCTCTTGTGAAATCTTTCACTCTTAAAAAAGATCTATAATTTTAGAATGAACGATCACCATAACCCAAAGCTGCCAACATGAAGAAATTATTACTTGTTCTTTTGATTTTCCAGGTCCGCATCATCTTCGCGCAAATTCCGGTTGAAAAATACGCGGTGGATACCTCAAGCATCGAACAGGCCGGCGTTCCTAAGGGAGAGGTATTGAAATTCAGTTTTGACCATTCTACGATATTTCCCGGAACAACCCGGGACTACTGGATTTATATTCCTGCCCAATACGATCCTGCATCGCCTGCCTGCGTTTACATTAACCAGGATGGATTGTTTTGGAAAGCGCAGACCGTCTTTGACAATTTGATCTATAAAAAAGAAATGCCGGTGACGATAGGGATCTTTATTGCTCCCGGCAAAGTGATTGCTGCAGATTCCAAAACTGCGCAGGATAGATACAACCGCAGCTTTGAATATGATGGATTGGGAGATGCTTATGCGCGTTTTCTGCTCACGGAAATTTTGCCTGATGTTGAAAAGCAGAAGGCCAGTAACGGAAGGCCGATCAGGCTTTCAAAAAACGGAAATGATCGTGCCATTGGCGGAGCCAGCAGCGGGGCCGTATGCGCATTCACTGCTGCATGGGAACATCCTGAATCATTCAGCAGGGTTTTCAGTGCCATTGGCACTTATGTTGGACTGAGGGGAGCTGAGAGATATCCTACCCTGATCAGGAAAACCGAACCCAAAGCTATTCGCATTTTCTTGCAGGATGGATCAAATGACCTGAATATTTATGGCGGCGACTGGTGGATGGCAAACCAAACCATGGAGAGAGCCTTGATATTCTCTGGATATGAAGTTCAACATGTCTGGGGTGAAGGTGGACACAATGGTAACCAGGCCGGAGCAATTTTTCCGGAAGCCATGCGCTGGTTATGGAAAGGATGGCCGGCTGGCATTTCGAAAGGCAAAGCAAAAAGCGGATTTCTTTCAGATTTGCTGATTCCAGGAGAAGACTGGGAGTTGGTAGGCGAAGGATATGGTTTCACAGAAGGCACAGCAGCCAATGCAAAGGGAGAAGTATTTTTCCAGGACATACCCAACGGTAAAACCTATAAGATCGGGCCGGGCGGGGCACCGATTGATCTTAAAGTCGATTCGAAAAAAGCCAGCGGTACCTGCTTTGGCCCTGATGGTCTGCGTTATGAAGTTGCAGGAGGAACAAAACAAATCATCGGCTATGATCAGAATGGAAAATCAAAAGTATTGACAGATAGCATCGCTGGCAATGACCTCGTTGTCGCGATGAATGGAAATATTTATGTCACAGTCCCTGATGGTATCGCAAAGCCCAGCAAGATCTACCTGATACGCCCAAATGGAGAGAAACTGGTTGTGGATGAAGGAATAAGATTTGCCAATGGAATTTGTCTGACCCCGGATCAGACTCAACTTTATATCACTGAATCAGCAACCCATTGGGTATGGATTTACCAAATCAACAATGATGGGACGCTCACAAATAAGCAAAGAATGGGATGGCTCCATAGTCCGGACACCGAAGACAATGCATGGTCTGATGGATTGAAAACAGACACTTCAGGTAGGATCTTTGTCACAACAAGAATGGGAATCCAGGTACTCGACCAGTTAGGAAGAGTGAACGCCATCTTACCCCTCCCCAATGGTCAGTCATCCAATTGCTGCTTCGGAGGACCGGATTTCAATATTCTTTATGTCTCTTCGAGGGATAAAGTGTATAGGAGAAAACTGAATGTGAAAGGATGCAACCCTTTTGATCACCCGATCAGGCCTGGCAATCCGAGGCTATAAAGTATTAAGACTTTGGCCATCCGCAAAAATCGATGACGGATGACGGTTGACAGATGACCGTCTTCGGGTCTGACATGCATTACTTAAACCATTCTACTTTTGGTAATTAGTAACTTGCGCGGCCCTGAATTATCCGTCATCCGTCATCTATTAGCACTCCCCGCCCAACGATCAACATCTAATCTAATCTCCAAACTTTCCCTATATTGTGCCAATCAAAATTAACCTCAGTGATCAGAATTATCTCGTTAGCTATTATTCTGCTTTTTATTACCGGTATGATGTATGCGCAAAATCAAAAGTCCGCTCCAGGAAAACTCCTTAGGCATGTCGTGCTTTTTAAATTCAAGGAATCTGCCACTCCCGATGATATTCACAAAGTGGAAGAGGCATTTCGCGAATTACCCGATATCATCCATGGAGTGAAAGGATTCGAGTGGGGGAAAAATGTCAGTCCGGAAAATTTGAATGACGGATTTACGCATTGCTTCTTTGTGACTTTCTCCTCCGTCAAAGATCGCGACGCTTACCTGCCCCATCCTGCACACCAGGCATTTGTAGCGTTACTTAAACCCTATCTTGATAAGGCTCTGGTGGTGGATTACTGGGCGGAGCATTGATGGCAATAATAGTCATCATACCAATCATTCAATGTTACCCCTGGAAAACTATTCACAAACTTTGCCATGGATATCAAAGAATACTTGGAACCTGATGGGCTGGTTTTGTGCAATGTCACAAATGTAGACTCCTCAATAAACCTTGGCGGGATCCACCATTTTTACAGGCAGATCCCAATGGTTAGTAGTTAGTTCCCATCTCCTGCTTTCTTCTTTCTTAAAAAGTTCATGGTCGGGAAATAATTGAGCTTCTATTTCTCCACCGTGGGTGGAAGCTTCCATATTCCTGAAGATGATAATGAGTTGATAGTCCCATCTTGATTCTTCACTGGCATGAAGGCCAGGTTCGTAAATCGGTATAGCTGGTGATATAGCCCAACTCTTTTTCTTTGTTGAGCACGGCCAATTGGTTTTTTTGAAACAGTTTCCACCATTCATCTTTGAATCCATATTTCACCCGGTAAACCCATTCCTCCATATATGATTTATCCTGACTCTTACCAGTATTTTGCGCAATTGCATTGGAGGATATAAGTATGAGTGCAATTGCTACCAGGACCATTTGGCCGGGTAATAATAGAAATCCAGGGTGCTTTTTCATATTGATTTCATTATTGAAAAGATTGAAAGCAGACTATGATTCCTCATTTTACACAATAAAAACAATCCGTCCGGGAGTGCAGCCAAAGAAAAGAGGCAGGAAAAGAAGTATCTATTTTTTCCTGCATCAATTGCTCAAGTACGCCGGCTTTATGTTTTCCATTGACGATCAGCAATATTTTTCGCGATTGAAGAATATCCCTCATTCCCAGTGTAAGGCCGTTCTGAAGCTTCTTCTTAGCTTCCGAGATCATCTTATGTGCCAGCGAGGCAGTGGACAATTGCGCTATATGTATCCCCGGAATCAAATGAGCTCCCGGTTCATTGAATGCAATATGGCCATTCAGCCCAAGTCCTAAAATACAGATATCTATCGGTCCATTGTCCTGCAGCCAGCCCTGGATACGCTGACATTCTTTTTCCGGTGTGGAAGTCATGCTGTCAAAAGAAGTGAATTTGGAAGGAGAAATTTGCAGCGGTTTTAGCAGATGTTCCTGCAGGTATTGCTCGCAGGATCCGGCATCCTTCATCTCCAATCCATGCCATTCGTCAAGCTTAATAAAACTAAGCTGGTCAATGGGAATCTGGTCTTTTTTTTGCACGAGCTTTTTGTAGGTCCCTGTCGCCGAATTTCCAGTAGCTGCACTGATCAGGGTCTTATTCTTAGATTTGATTTCTTTAATGATCCAATCAGAAGCTGCCTCATCAAGTGATTCGAGTGAATCAAATTTTATGAATTTCATAAAGGAAATTTAGAAATTGAGTATATCGCATTCCGCGTTAAGCATTAAGCGTTCAGCATTAAGCGTTTTGCATATTCAATTATTTCTGATCATAAGTCCTCAGCACCTTAAAATAAGCCTTCCCACTTTCTGTCATTGCCATCTGGTACTGGACAACTCTTGTGCCCCCCGTCGGGTTTTCATCGGTATCCCCTGTATTGTAAATGGGAAATTTTTGAATTAGTGATCCATTGAAAAGAGAGAATTGATCACGGCCACGGTAGCCGGGACTGAGTTTGCCGTCCATCATGATGTCCTTTGAACCAAAGAAAAGAAGGGATTTGTTTTCCTTGGATGCCAATACATAGGTGATGCCATATTGAAAATGCGGACCGTTGTAAGAAACAAGTAAGAGGTCTGGATAATTGTCATTGTTGAGGTCATCTATCATGACATATGCGATTTGACCACTCAGCAAAAAGGAGGTTCCCTTTGCTTCTTTTTCAAAACCGATCAATTTTAAATTCACATCATTTTTGTCAGGCTTATTATTGGCACATCTGACCCGGTATCCGGCAGATCCTGTGGTTACAGTCGTGTCAATGGGCTTAAACTGGGCATGGAGCATTTCTGTTTTCAGCAGGAAGATGCACGCCAGGAAAAAAACAATCAGCTTCTTCATCCTACAAATATAAATGTCTAACCAATGCATCCATGATCAAAATATTTTCACCCTTTCCTTCCATGAACAGGCAAAATTTCTTACCGCTCCTGGAATTTCAAATGATTCAGATGAGGGAATAAACAGAAAATCTTTATCTTGGCGCGCTCATTTTCAATTCATTTTTTCACCATTCAAAACATCCTGAATATGTCGAACAGCACGAGGGCTTCCAGGAGAAAATTTCTTCAACAATTGGGAACCACCAGTATTTTATTAGCCACGGGGCCACTTTCAAGCCTGGCGGCCAAAGAAAAAGCGGAGGAACGAATTCTGCGATATGAAAAAAGAATTTCTCCAAATGACAAAGTCCGCCTGGCCGTTATCGGATTTGGAATCCAGGGTCATTTTGACCTTGCATCTGCATTGAAAGTGCCAGGTGTTGAACTGGCAGCCATTTGCGACCTCTATACCGGGCGTCTGGAAAACGCAAAGGAATTGTATGGCAATGAAATTTTCACCACCAGAAATTATCAGGAGGTATTGGATCGCAAAGATATTGATGCCATCATCATTGCTACCAGTGATCAGTGGCATGCAAGGATTGCCACTGAGGCGATGAAAAAAGGAAAAGCCGTTTATTGCGAGAAACCCATGGTGCATAAGATCAGTGAAGGCATGGGCGTCATTAATGCCAATAAATCTACAAAGTCGGTAATGCAGGTTGGAAGCCAAAGAGTCAGCAGCATTGCTTATGCAAAAGCGCAGGAATTATTGAAAGCAGGAGAAATCGGCAAACTGAATATGGTCAATGCGGTCTACGACAGGCAAAGCGCAATCGGTGCCTGGGAATATACGATGCCAAACGATGCTTCACCAGACACAACTGACTGGAACCGTTATGTGGAAGGGATGAATAAGATGGCCTATGATCCGAAGAAATTTTTCTGGTGGCGCAATTATCGCGATTTCGGAACCGGCGTGGCTGGCGATTTGTTCATTCACCTCCTATCAGGCACCCATTTTATAACCGGCTCGAAGGGACCGAACAAAATCTTTGCCAGCGGGGCACTCTCTTATTGGAAAGACGGACGCGATGTGCCGGATATCATGACAGGCATTCTTCAATACCCGGATACTCCGGAACTCCAGGCATTCCAGCTCACTTTGCAGGTCAACTTCATTAGTGGAACAGGCGGACAGGAATCCATCCGATTTGTCGGTGAAGAAGGCGTTATGGAACTCAGGGGGAATGGTTTGAAAATCCATCATAGCATCATGCCCAAAGCACCAGGATTTGGCGGATATGATGCGGTATTCACTTATCCAAAATCTATGCAGGAAAGTCTGACATCCTGCATATAACGCAAAATGGCCCGCAGATGATAGGAAAGTACCTACAAAGGCGGATATAGATTTCAAAGCCCCTCCGGGATACAATGAACACGTGGATCATTTCACCAATTTCTTTGACTCTATCAGAACGGGAAAAACAGTTGTTGAAGATGCGGTTTTTGGATTCAGGGCAGCAGCTCCGGCACTTTCCTGTAATGAAAGTTATTTCCAGCAAAAGATAGTGCTATGGGATCCGGAAAATATGAAATTGGTCAAAGCCTAATCCTGCCAAGAACGGATAACGAAGAAACCCGATGGCTGTCTTGGGTATAAAAAAAATCAGCAATAATAGGTATGACCTGTATTGCTGATTCTTTTTTTAAAAAGTCCTGAATGCTAAGGCGAGTTTTTTCTGAATACCACTGTCGCAACTGCGGCCAGAAATACTGAAAAATAGATTAGTACTTCTCCCGGAATCATTTTGAAATGAGAAGATTCTGTTCTCCGGCCAAAATGCGTCACGCTCATGACGTTGCCTGTTTGTTTTTCATACACTCCAGCGAATAGAACGAGGAGTATAATTAAAAAGCATAGGGGTCTGGGATTAACCATGGTTTTGTTTTTATAGGGTACGATTTAATGGGTCGGCTACTGCCAAACCTGTAGTATATAACGTCCATACATATATTTATATTTCGCTTCCGGGCCTATTTCTCTCTCCCAATAATGCCTCCTAAATTATTCATTTACAATATATTACATGAGAGTTTCCCATGGTGAAAAAAGTCTCGATTCTGGACATGAAAAAGACGTCATATTAAACATGTATTTAAGCTCAGAAGAGCTATTTCCGGGGCCATTTTGAATTAAATCTTACTTTGCCTGGGTTCCTGTTGCACCTTATCATTCAAATCCTTCCCTTTTTCTTAATTTGCTCTCACAAACGAACGCTATGCCATCCACTCCTTCCACGATGGGCCTGCATCTCCGCTACCGGCTTTGGATTGCAGAACTCAACTCCGAAATCAATGTCTTGCGCATTTGTGATGATTATCTAAAAGAGTTAGGCCCACTCGGAAAAGAAATTGAAGTAAAGAACGGAATTGACCATTTCAAGAAGCAATTTGTTATTCTAAGAAATGAAATTGATGAACTAAGGCATGAGATGCATATCCTCAAAATGAAGCTGGCAAGTTATTCCAGGGAAAAGAAGGCGATTGATTTCAAAACCTACAAATCGGACAATCACGCGGCGCTAAAGAAGCGCTATTACACTTACATAAAATTATTTGAAAAAGTGAAAAAAGAATTTCGTCACTTTGAAGAAAAGTGGCTTTGATCATTGGAGTTGTCATTCTTTTGTTCCAATCTTTTCCTGCTTATATGATCTGCACTGTTCCGTCAAGCGATCCGACAATTATTTTGTCTGCCATTTGAACAAATAGACCTGTCTCCATCACGCCAGGGATTGCTTTGATCTTAAGATTCAAGCCTGCAGGATCCGGGATCTTTCCGAAATCACAATCAAGGATATAATGTCCATTGTCAGTGAGGAACGCCTTGTTTTTTTCCATTCTCAACACTGGCCGGCTTCCAAGGCCGGCAAGGTGAGTAAAGGTTTTTTCCCAGGCGAAAATCGCGATTTCAACGGGTAAGGGAAACCGCCCCAGAACAGAGACCATTTTGGTTTGATCCACAATAATGAACAATTGATTGCTATTGTAGGCTACAATTTTTTCGCGAAGCAGAGCGCCGCCACCACCTTTGATCAGGGTCTTGCTTGCATCCACCTCATCTGCTCCATCAATCGTTAGGTCAATGGATGTATCTCGGTTGAACGGTATAACTTCAATTCCCAATTCTTTGGCCAGCTTTTCTGATTGCAAAGAAGTGGCAATGGCCTGGATATGCAGGCCTTCCTTTTTAATCCTGGTCCCAATGGCCTGAATAGCCCAATAGGCGGTTGTTCCAGTGCCCAACCCAAGCAACATGCCGTCCTTTACAAAGTCCACTGCCTTCTCAGCCGCAATTTTTTTTGCATCCATAACGCAAATTTATCATGCGGAATGAACCGGCCTTAGTCTTAAAATTTGATCTCAGAAATGTAAAGAGGCTGCCAGGGGAAGGGAGAAGAATATGACTGGCAATGCCAAGGTCGATCCTTCCGAAACAGGACAAAAAAAGATCCGGATTTCTCCGGATCTTCAAATTAATTAGATGGAGCAAGCTCTACAGTATCCATTACCGGCAGGTCTTTCTTCTTTGGCTTTGCTTTTTGAGATGCAACCTTTAATGAAGCTTCCTGACTAATGCCCTTACTCAGGATTTTTGCTGCACGCCTGATTTGTTTTTTCACTTTCTTCTTAACCTGGTCACCATTCAGATCAATAACCAAATCTTTCAGTTTTACTTCAAGAGACCTGCGGATTGACTTTCTTCCATTTTTGCCTGATGTTACCTTTTTTTTCGAAGTACCCATAACCAAATAAGTTTACATTTTAATAACTTAAAGTTAATGTAGTATTCCTTTCCACCATATTATTTTTTCTCTGATCCGTTTTTATTTTGGTATTCATTCTATCATTTTATGGAAAGTTGACGAGTGTTCCCCCCTGGTACCGGAAATGCCCCGGTTTGCAGCCATAAATACATGGATAGTAAGGGTTAAATCCACAGCCCAATGGCCATAATACCTGAAGACAGGAAATTGAATGCATTGATACTGATTGGATAAGCGAGTGGAGGGGCCATTTTTGGCTGAAATGCAGGTGAGGGCCGGGAATTAAAAATGGCATCATGACCAGTTTCCAGAAATTCCCAGACTTGCTGACTTAATTTCCCAAATTGAGCTCTCTTGACTTTATTAGCTGCAATTGTTCAAGGTTTTTATTACAAATCTTTACATCCATCTGAAAGCAAATCAATGGAATCAACCAAATTTAGGGACATACGATTCGACGCCATACAGTCGGATTATTGCGAACAGGTTGAATCATTTGTTAAGGAATCCTTTCTTGAAAAGAATTGCACAGAAATTGCTGGCTTGAGGATTATTTTTGCACCCGTTTATCGCCAGATTGTAATCCCGGCAACAAATTGTTCATGCTTCGTAAAGCCCATTCATGAAAAAAGATACTACCAGCATCCCATTTACACCATATCAGAAATTCGTCATTTTTATATTAGCCATCACTCAATTTTCGGTCATTCTCGACTTCATGGTTATGTCTCCCCTTGGCGATATGCTGATGAAGGACCTTGGACTCAAGCCCAGTCAATTCGGCATGGCCGTTTCAGCATATGCCTTTAGCGCGGGTTCCTCGGGATTGCTGACAGCAGGTTTTGCAGACCGCTTCGACAGAAAAAAATTGCTGCTTTTTTTCTATTGTGGATTTATCCTTGGTACAATATTTTGCGGACTTGCAAAATCGTATCATTTGCTTGTTGCCGCAAGGATCATCACCGGCCTTTTTGGTGGAGTCATCGGGTCAATTTCAATGGCCATCGTCACGGACCTCTTTGATATACACCACAGGGGCAGGGTCATTGGGTTTGTGCAAATGGGATTCGGCGCGAGCCAGGTATTGGGCGTGCCGATCAGCTTATATATTGCCAATCTATGGGGATGGCAATCTCCATTTTTGATGGTTGCCGGGCTGGCCACGGTGATTGCAGTCTGGATTGGTTTCCGGCTGCAACCAGTAAATAAACATCTGTTAATAAAACATAACCATTCTGCTTTGACCCATCTTCTCAAAACGGTTTCTAAAAAAAATTACAGAATTGGTTTTCTCGCAACAGCTTTGCTTTCTATCGGCGGATTCATGATGATGCCTTTCGGAAGCGCGTTCGCGATCAACAATCTGCACGTAACTACCTATCAATTGCCACTTATGTTTATGGTTTCGGGTTTGAGCTCGTTGGTGATTATGCCGCTTGTCGGTCGCCTGAGTGATAAGGTAGACAAATATAAATTATTTGGTATCGCTTCTTTGTGGATGATGGTGATGATTGTGATTTACACCAATTTGTCAACCACACCTTTCATATTGGTAATTGGCATGAATGTGCTGATGATGATGGGAATCATGAGCCGCATGGTGCCTTCAGGCGCATTAACCACCGGGTTGCCGGAAATGCAGGATCGAGGTGCTTTTATGAGTGTTAATTCATCTTTACAACAAATTGCCGGCGGTATCGCAGCTGCCATTGCCGGAATGATTGTCGTCCAAAAGACCAAGATTAGTCCGCTGGAGCATTATAATACTTTGGGATACATCATCGTGGTGGTTTCCTGCGTTTCCCTGCTCACGATGTACAGGGTCAGCCTGGTAGTAAAAAGAAAATTAAAGGAACAAAAAGTTTAAAGCCCTGTGGCCGGAATTAGATCGCCCATGGTGATGCATTCCTCCTGTCAGGTCAAAGCTTTGGCAGCTGACCAAATTAAAAAGGGATGTCTAGTTTGACATAATTCAAATTACCGGCCCCAACGGAAAAAATAGGGTGCTTTTACCTACTTAGAAATCTTGGAAATCTTTATATTGACCTTTTGGTCAGACTAAAATGGTCTGACCATAATGGTCTGACTAAAGTGGTCTGACCAAGATTAGTCCGCTGGAGTATTATAATACTTTGGGATACATCATCGTGGTGGTTTCCTGCGTTTCCCTGCTCACGATGTACAGGGTCAGCCTGGTAGTAAAAAGAAAATTAAAGGAACAAAAAGTTTGAAGCCCTGTGGACGGAATTAGATCGCCCATGGTGATGCATTCCTCCTGCCAGGTCAAAGCTTCGCCTGTTGACTATAGAAATAGGCCATGTCCGATTTGATATCATTCAAATTCGCTGGCTTATCCGATTCATGTTCAATGGAAAAAAATCCTGTAAATCCCTGCTTCTTCAATGATTCCATGATACCAGGAATGTTGATGGTTCCCTGACCCAATACAACGTCAGGGGTATTCACAACGCCAGACACTTTGATATCCTTTAAATGCAATGAATAGACGCGCCCTTTTAATTTATGATTGATACAATCAAGAACATTCACTCCATTGCGGGTCCAATTGCCAATGTCTACACACGCACCCAGGTTTGGCCTGCCACGAATCGCTTTTGCCACTGAATCCGGATGATCATAAAGGTTTTTTCCAGGCTCCCCATGGATGGCCACCCGGATATGATATGCTCCTGCCAGCTTGTTCACCAAATCCAATTGTATCGGGGTAGGCATTGCCGTTATTTCAACAATCTGCATATCTTTTGCAAATTCAAAACAAGCTTTCCATTCCTTTTCGGTTTTGACGTCATCAGCTCCGTCGGCGACACCATAGGCCAAAAAAACGATACCGTGCTTTTTCAAAAAATCTTTGAGTTTTCTCCTGGTTTCTGCATCCATAGATGGTCCGATGCTGCCTTTAAATTCACCGCCCAATTCCTGTCCAGGATAAGCTTCAATATATTTGAATCCGCAGCTGTCTGCCTTAGCAATACCGTCAACAAATGTGGATTTGTTAAAAGTCCACATCTGCACTGCAAGTTTCCAGTCTCTAGCTGCATCCGATTGCGCGAAAGTGGATATTTGAATAGCACCGAGAAGTAGGAGGACAAAGAATTTGGGCATGGCTGATATTTAAATTAATTTGGAAAGAAATAATTGCAACGGAAAGTTAAGAATATAAAAGAGTGAATGCGCAAAGCGACCAGTGAATCAATCCGCTACCCGATTTCATTGATCCGGAAAATGAAAAGACTGAAATGGGTTTGTAATCAGCCGCCAATCAGATCCTCCATGCAATGCTCAATTAATAATCAAAATGATCAGCGATGAATTACGCATTGGACATCATCAGCATTTCTTCTGTTCATCCCGTGGCCGAGACCTTGAATCTGTTACAAAATGCATTCCAATCCAAGGGGATCACCGTTTATGCAAGGATTGATCAGAAAGCGGAGGCGGCAAAAGCCGGCCTTGAATTGAGGCCAATGGAGCTCATGATTTTTGGAAATCCAAAAGCGGGTATCCCATTGATGAATAAGGAGCCGCTTGTCGGACTGGATCTCCCACTGAAAGTGCTGGCTTGGGAGTCAGCAGAAAATAAAGTATGGGTAAGTTTTAACAGTGCCAATTATCTGCAGCACCGATTCACCCTGCCAGATGATCTGATCAAGCCCATCGCTGCAGTGGAAGGACTGATCAGAAACACCCTGCAGTCATAATACGTTTCATTTTCCAAGCAGCCACTTATTCAAGAGCCTGATCCCCTTTTTTATTTCTTCCCTGCCACCTGATTCGATGCCATACCAGCCATGATAACCCGACAGTCTGCTCATATTGATCATGCGGATCGTTAATTCATCCTCAGGCTGGTTACGGTATGACATGCCTTTAATATAGGGAAGCATCTTTTCTAAATACACCACATTATCGAATTCATCTCCCGGGCTTCTCCAGTCGGGATAGGATCCAAAGTTTGGATGATTAATTCTCTTAAAAAGGCGAACCATCCAATCAGGGTCGTTGGAAACACCCCCATGGTTCTCTATCAGAATATTGACTCCTGATGGCTGGGCATAATCCAGTAAATATTGATAAGACTCTTCTGCCCAATGGAGCGCTTCTTCCTTATTTACACCTTGTGGTCCTCTGCAATTTGTCCTGATAGACTGGCATCCCAGAAAGGAAGCGATATCCACCCATTTCCGGTGGTTTATTGCAAATTGCTTTCTCCCTTCCTTTGTTGCTGCGCAACCGTCTCCTTCTTCATCCACCATGATCAAGACCATTTCTATATCCTGGTCAATGGCATTCTGTTTTAACTGATTCAGATAGGATTCGGTCGGCGATTCAAAAAAACTGTTTACGAATTCAATTCCATTGAGGCCGAAATCTTCCCTGACAATCCGGGGGAAATCGAGGTTTTTCCATTTACCAGCCCGTAATTCATCGACCAATGCCCATTGGGCAAGGGATATGTCATCCTTTAGTGTATATGCTGCTGTTTTACTTTGAAGGCTTGGAGATTTAGGCTTCTCCACATTACGTATATCCATAACAGTGAAATTTGACAGAAGATGTGACGCCATCGCAAAGCCGATCGGCTATTCCTTCCATTCGAAATTAGTATTTTTGACGTTCAGCAGGGAATTAAAAATCATTTTTATGAACGAGATTCAATGCCTCATCCCTTTTTCACACTAATGCCGATCCCGGGAGAAAGCCCGTGTTCTTTTCTCCACCGCTACCTGGAAACAAAAATGGTTTTACCGTTAATTGGACTTTTGGATTGTTAAATTAATGCAGAGAATTTACCTTTATCCTGGCTTCCAGTCTGCTTCTTTTTAGCATGGAACCTATTTCGATCGGCTGTGATATATAATTCAAAAAAAAATCATTCCAGACGGCCAATTCAATTATCATTTTATAGTAAACAATATGAAAAGAATTTATTTGCTGACCGTATTTATTCTGTCACTTTCCTCCGAGATGGTGGCACAAACGCTCAGCTGGCCCAAGCAGGAAACCAATTTGGGAAATGTTTTGACTTTGTATCAGCCACAGGTAGAGGATTGGCAGCAGTTCCAAACCATTGATTTCCGGATGGCATTTTCACTTGTCCCAAATCAGGGCAAAGAAGTGTTTGGTGTGGTGGATGTTCACGCATCGACGTATGTCAACACCTATGACAGGCAGGTACATATTTATGGCCTAAAAATTACGGGACTTCATTTTCCAGGCCTTGACCCTACCACCGCACACGACATGGGTCAGATCGTGAGGGCTTTTTTGCCGCCCTACGAGTCTGTGACGATGTCATTGGATCAGCTGGTGGCAACCACAAAAAAGCAAAAGCCTGCAAAAACTTCTGAAGTCAACAATGATCCTCCTGTCATTTTTGTGAGCAATTCACCTGCCATTCTTTTGCAGCTGGAAGGCGAACCCGCGTATGCTTCAACAGATGAAAAAAGAATTCAATTTGTGTTTAATGCAAACTGGACGCTCTTTTTCGATAAGGATTATCATAAATACTATCTTTTCGATGACAAAGAGTGGCAATCAGGAGAACACCTGAGCGAATTGAAATTCACATCCGATCTTCCAAAAGAGCTGGAAAAGCTGGCAAAGAAAACAGATTGGAAAACCATACTTGCAAAAGCGGTCCCCGCTACTAAGAGTCCTTCGCAGGGAATGCCTAAGATCTATTTCAGTGAAAAACCATCCGAAATTATTCTATTCAAGGGATCTCCGGTTTACAGCAATATTTCGGGAACTTCGCTTAAATATGCTACCAATACAACCAGCGAAGTTTTCTTCAGCAATAGCTCTGATTTATTTTATTACCTGGCATCCGGAAGATGGTTTAGTGCAAGAAGTCTAAATGGTCCATGGACATATGCTACAAATGAACTGCCGGCTGATTTTGCAAAAATTCCTTTAAATAGCCCGGCAGCAAATATCCTGAGTTCCGTTCCTGGAACTGAGCAGGCCGCAGATGCAGTCATGATTGCACAGATACCCACGACTGTTAAGGTCAATGGCGCGGAAGCCGCATCCCATGTGCAGGTTACTTATTCTGGTCCTCCAAAATATGTCACCATAGAAGGCACCAATCCGACGATTTCTTATATAGAAAATACAAGTGACAAAGTCATTCAGATCAACTCGAGTGAATTTTATGCCTGTGTGCAAGGTATCTGGTTTTGGTCTGCGACGCCAAATGGTCCATGGCAAACAGCCACCTCTGTTCCTGCGGTGATTTACACGATTCCATCTTCAAGCCCGGTATACAATGTAACTTTCGTCACCCAGACAGTTAATGATGACGGTACAATCGATGCCAGTTATACAGCTGGATACCTGGGTGCGTTTGCTGTTGGCGTTACGGCAGGTGTCATCATCGCATCCGGCACCGGATTCTATGCCCCTCCTTATTATTATTATCCACCTGTTGGATTTCCCATATGCTATGCCGGAGCATATACCTATGGCGCATATGCATATCATCCATATTACGGTGGTGTAGCCTATGGTGCATCATATAATCCATATACAGGAACATATGCAAGAAGTGCGACAGCGTATGGACCCTATGGTTCCGCAACGGCTGCGCAGGCATATAATCCATATACAGGGACGGCAGCGCGCGGTGAATCTGTTTCTACACCTTATGGCACGCGAAGTGCCGCGCAGGCATATAATCCTTATACCGGTGGGTCTGCATCCACCAGGCAGGGCTCCAATGCGTATGGGCAGGCAGGTGCAACTGCCTATTCCAACGGACATGGTGGCACCGCAACCACGGAACATGCTACTTCAAATGGCAAGACTGTAGCGGGTGCGCAGACTTCTGCCGGAGGCAGGTCAGTAGCAGGAGCTGGACCCAATGGATCGGGCAGTGTTACAAAGACAGCTAACGGTAATGTATACGCTACAAAAGACGGGAATGTATATAAAGGCGATGGGAATGGAAACTATCAAAAATACAATGGCAATGGAAACTGGTCCTCTCCCCAATCCGCTACCAAGCCTTCCTCAGGCAGTGCAAGTTCAATGTCTCCTGAGCATTCCCAGGAATTAAATCAGGCATCGCAGGATCGCAGTCGCGGCTCCGCTTCAAGTTCAAGCTTTGGAGGCGGAGGAGGATGGGGCGGAAGTGGTGGCAGCGGTGGCTGGGGTGGCGGTGGAAGGTCTGGTGGTGGTGATGTGGGCGGCTGGGGTGGCGGCGGTGGCGGCTGGGGCGGAGGTGGCGGCGGCTGGGGCGGTAGATCAGGCGGCAGCTTTGGCGGGGGTGGTTTTGGCGGTGGTTTTGGTGGACGCGGCGGAGGCGGTTTCAGAAGATGATCAAAAAATGATTGCAACTTGCAGAATCAAAGGGACCAAGATTAATGCACTTTTATTTAAAAATGATTTTGAAATAGGTGGGAGTTTGATCCAAAGATTAATGAGGACCCCTCTGAAATAAAATTCAATTTGATATCATCTCCGATGGCAGCAGGCCTATAATTCGCCGATGATGGCAAATTCATTTAACTGATAAACGGAAACAATTGCACGAATATAATAACGCGACCAGTCAAACTCAGCCAAAATAGTTTAAGTTGCCTGGAAGACTTGAAATAGCAAAGTCAAATTATACCTTAATCATTAACATTTATCACATGAAAAAAACTTTGATTTCAATCTGCATAGGCATGGTGGCCACGCAAATGGGCTATTCCCAGGGATCAGCCAAGACAGGATTAAGCCTGCAGGTATCACAGGCAGCAGCGGCAAACCATAAACAGTTGATGCAATATGTCTGGAATCGGACCATACAGATATATGTGAACGGCGAATTAAAAAATACAGTTGTGAGTGCGATCGCGTTTGACTCGGCAGGTAAACCCAAAGCCACGGAGATTTCCTCCACTCCTACCAGCGCACCCAAAAGAGGAATCCGCGGTGATATTGAACGCAGTAAAATAAAGGAACTGAAAGACTATGTCACAGGGGCGGTAAAGAGCTGTATGAAATATATTTATATGAGCGAGGGGCAGATGCTTGATTTCTTCAATAAGGCAACCATCACCGAGCCGGGAAATGTCATCAATGTGCAGGCAAATAGTTTGTACGAGACGGGAGACCAACTCATCATGGTGCTTAACCAGGGTTCCCTTTCATTTGTTAAGCAGAGCTTCAATACGACAGTCAATGGCACCGATGCAGTAACAGGTTCGGTGAGCTATAAGACATTCAGCAATGGGTTGACAGCGGTAGATGCTGGCGAAATTGATCTGCCGGCAAAAAATATGAAGCTGATGATGAGTAATTCAGGATTTGCCAAGAAGTTGCAATAAGCTTTTGGAATGCAATCATGGATAAGTATGGCCGGCCATAATATCAAAATGACCAGGCTTTCTTGCTCTATTCCCTGGTTTCTTTTATCTTCTTCTTAAAATATAGGTTCGCCTGAAGCCCAATAGCATCTATGGATGAAACGGTACCATCATTAGGAAACTGATGCAGGTAGTAGGTTTCCAGATTCATCCATTTGAGCACTTTTACCTCATATCCAATCTGCAGACGAAATCTGTCCTGTGATGAATTATTGAAGTACAGATAATATTCTCCATATACATATACGTTGAAAAACAAATACGCCGTATGCAAATCCCTTTCGAATTTTAGCTTAGGTCGATATCGGGGATCAAAATCATTGTTTTGAAAGAGCCAGTCAATCCTGTTGGTTACCGTGAGCAAAATATCTGCGGGGAGGTAATGGCGGGCATTGACTGCTGTTTCAATCAGGTTTTGATCTACTTCTTTTGTCGCTCCTGGAGGAGATTGGGAGTATGCATATCCCGCCCTGAGCCATAAATAAGATCCTCGAACTGTATCATTTAGAGAAGAAAGGCTTTTTTCCCGCCTGAGCCAGGGGAATGTAAAATAATCCAGATATGCTCCCAATGTTCCATCCGTATTTGCATTGTTCAATCTTGTCGAAGTGATCTTTCCATAGAGTCTGAATTTGTCATTCAGCTTATAGTAAATGTCAACTTCTGGCCAAACCTGCTTCGGCTGGGATGTAGAATCCTGTGCAAGAATGTCCTGAGCACATAAAAATAATATGCAGATAATGGACAAGGTTTTCAAGAAACCGGCAATTTTTAATTGATGAATGGGATGCCAGCTTGGTCAAAAATGAAATAATACCGGCATAGGCAGGATAGAACCAAACAGAGCCAACGCGCGCGCCTCTTTGACCCTTCGGCTGTCCACAAAGCTAACAAAAGCGAAATTTAAGAACAGATGCCCGGCAATTTGCCCAAAAATGCATTTAACGGTTAAACGAGATCCCAAACTGACTTAGCAATGGCATGAATTTTTTAACGCCTCAAAATAAATTAGTTTTGACACCCGGCCCATCTTAATGCTTTGTTTAACCACGGAGATAGCAAAAATTATAATTATCTCCCAATAAAAATCTCATCATGAAAAAGACAATGGTTTATTTCTCAACAGTTTTGGCGGCTTTATTTTTATTTGTTTCATGCGGCCCTACCCTTACGGTAACAAGTGACTACGATCATTCCGCAAATTTTGCGAGCTTTCACACGTTCAGAATTGTCAAACTCGAACAACAATATCAAACAATAAGTCAGCTTAACCAGAACCGCATCATCAATGCAGTCAGAGCTCAGATGCAGGCAAAGGGGTTTACGGAAGCTGAAGACGCCGATTTGCTGGTCAATATTGTAACGATACTTAAGACTGAAAAGGAGCTCGTTGCAAATTCTTATGGATATGGAGGGGGCTATCGTCCATATGCATGGGGAGGGGGATACTCATCCACGACGGTCAACGTACAGGAATATAAGAACGGCTCACTAATTGTTGAAGTCGCTAATGCAAAGACCAAAAATCTACTATGGGAAGGCATTGGAAACCAGGAAATCGATTCACCATCCAGTGACCCGGACAAAACTATTCCTGCGGCGGTTCAAAAGATCATGGCCAGTTTCCCTCCGGGTATGGCTCAACCAAAAAAATAAAGGGGACGAGCCAATTTTACTAAAAGCCTAAAAAAATTAAAAATTTTTAAACCGGGCCAAGGTTATATAATACCCTCTTTGGAGTATCCAGTGAGGGTATTTTTTTTGATGCGCCCATTAGAAATTATATCCGCCCATGAAAATGAGTGCAAGCGTTGCGTTATTATACCCGGATGAAATGAAGAGTTTGGTTTCTGCACCAATAGAGATTCTGCTCTCGAATTTGTGCTTGTATCCAAAGGTCGCGGAAAAATCCGCAAGAGACCAATTCCTTGCATCGAAATTGCCATAACCTTCAGCGGATGCATTATTAATGAGCAATGATTGTCCCATGGCGAAATTAAAATAGTAGTTTTTCATCAGTTTCATCGACACCACCATCTGCAGTGGGATGGCCGCATTTGTAACATGCGCACTAACTGGTTGGTCATAATTAACTGTGTATAGTTGGAAATATCCGGTCTCAATTCCGAGGCTAAGGAAAAATGGTGGTTCCCACATAAACCTTCCTACAACAGAATAATTCAGTGTATTGACTTTGTCCTTCGACGTGTAAAGATTATTGAAGAAATAACTAGGTCCCACCCCTCCATAAAAAGAAAAGCGGTGCTTTTTGACTTTAATCGGCTTCTCTGTTTGTGCCATCCCATGAAAGGAAACCAAACATATCAACAATCCTAAATAAATTCTTTTTAAATACATATCATTCAGTTGACAGGTCAGAACATGGTATAAAAATAGTAATTGACATAGGCCGGATAATCAGAAATCATACCATCGAATCTCCCATTTAGCAAATAATACTGGATGAGATTTTTTTCATTCACCGTCCAACTCACACACTGAATCCCCAAACTATGCATCTGATCCACTTCACTTAGCAGGAGACCGCGTGAATATCTGGGTCCCCAAAACTGGCAATTGTTATCAACAACGTCCTGCGTGCTCAGTTCGCACATTTTAGGAAGCCCTGTATAAACGGAAGTGTCTGACTGATATTCCTCAATCACTTTATCGGAAGGAAGATCGGCATAGATCACAACATCCCTGTGCTTTGCCGCAGCGCGGGCATAGGCATTTTTCACAACTGGAGCAAGATATTTGAAGATGCCGGGGTCTCCTTTTACATCCATCCAATAGTATTTCATATTTGTGGAATCAATAAAGGCGTTGAGGGCCTGTTCTACTGATGGTATCCGTTGTCCATCCACCAACTCAATGTATTGCTCCAAAAAATTAAAGCTGTATTGGATGTAGTCACCAGTCAGTGCACTTTTTTTCGTAAGGCGGATATCAATTTCACCATCGTGCATATGAATCGGAATATTGTCCTTAGTGAGGTGAACGTCAACTTCCATCCCATTGACACCATAATCCTCATCATGTTTAATCCCATTTAGGGAGTTTTGTGCATAGGGTGGATTTGCAGTAGTCTGAACACCGTGGTGAGCATAAATCTGGTAGGGATGTGCTTTTGCGTATGCAGAAAAAGGCCTGCTATATTTCAGTGTGCAGGTATTGCTTCCAAACGCTCCGCTCAATTCAAGGTTCGTTGCGATTCCATTTTTCAGGAATTCACCAACACCGGAACCTTTGGGGATGGAAAAACTGATATTGCCCTGGGTCGCACTTTCAGAATAGCGCCAGAACCCTGAAAACTGAAGCGAGCTATCGGCCGGATTTAATCCATATTTCAATATAAAGAATATGCCTTCCTGGTTGCTGAAGAATGATACCCTGAATTTTGATACCCGGCAAACGAATTGGGTGCCCAAAGCACTACTACCCGATGTCAGGGTGTAAATTCCTTCCATATTCCTCATCACTGTATCCGTGAGTGAGGTGGTATTTTGTAGATTGGTGTCCGGATTCGGCGGAGGAGGCGTAATGCCATTCTTTGTGCATGAAAAAAGCAAAGCCATCAGTGCAAATAAATATATATCTGTTTCTCGAAATCATGACGCTTGACACTTTAGAAAGTTAGGTTCAATGAAAATTCTGGTACCCAATAGCGATATTGATTTACCGGGAAAGCTGGCCATGCAATGACATGGTATTTCAGATAACCCATTTTGAATCCGAATGACAATACTTTTTCTTTGTACAGCCGCTGGTCAAAGCTTGCCATTATACTATACCCATTGATGAACCCATCGGTATAAGGTATGGTGTTCTTCCCTTCGGTGATATACAATGATGTGGTCCAGTAAAGATCGCCCCGCAGGGTCACTGCCGTATGCTTGAAACTATAACCGGCAATTAATGAAGGCTGTTGTTCCCATCCCGTAACAACTGTATTGAAACCAAACTGATTCAGAATGCCAAAATTAAATGCAAGCTGGTATCCAACACCAAAATGGTAATTGTCGACGTCATAGTTCCAAAAAGGTCCAAGGTTGGTTCTGTATGAAACTACCAAGGTTTCAAAATTTCCCTGAAGATTAAACCCTTTTGGCAAGGTGTACTTGGCTGTATATGTGAACATAGGTGCTGTGATCAGGTTATCTACCCAGTCCCTGGGTACCACTACGTAAACAACACCGAGCATATGGTAAAATTTTCCTGCCGGAAGGGCCTGCGGCAGCACAAAGCAATGTTTCCTGATATCAAAGCTATCAGGCGCAGCATTATCCTGCGCACGAAGCGTTGATACCATAGAAATTAGCAAAATGGAAGAAAGCAGTTTGAAACATCTCAGTTTGCTGCGGATACTCATGTCACAAATTTTTTCCATCAGAACTTTGCTCCCTGTTCTAATCATAGTTTTCAGAAGCAATGATCCAACGGATGGTTGACTCAAACAATGGAGCTGCCAATTGTATATTGCCGACAGTTCATTCATTCTCAAGTTAGCTTATTCGAATAGTCTGGCAATGTATCCAAAGGCCTTTATTTGCCAAGGTTGTTGACTTTGGTTCTGTCAATTTCGCCGATGAAAGGAATCTGGTTAAGGATATTCACTTTCACAACACTTCGCAAGTAAGCTTCGAGTTGCAAGAACTGGCTGGCTTTTAAAGCTCCCACAACAGGTTTTAATTGCGTGTAATATTTTTTGTAAAGGTTTTCAAATCCTATATTATTTGCACTCATACGGGTAACCAATCCGTCAGCCTTTGCGTCATTAAGCGTGGTATAATTGTTCGCATAATCCTGCATGATCTTGATATATGACTGGCCCAACGCCTTCCGTTCCGCTTCATAACTGTCATAAGTTTTCCAAAATGTCTTGGCTTTGGCAGAATCACTAAATGTCATGTAAGCCTGCATGAGGTCTCTTTTGTCTTTACCATAAATGGCCTGGATCAGATTGATATCATCTTTTGTTATCTGTGCTGTAGCTGAAACAACAAAGAGTACAAACATCGCGGTCAACATTCTTTTCATGATTAGATTGATTTTAAGATTTTATAATTATTAAACTGAACGAATAGATAAAATACCTCTTTTTAAAATTGCACTGGTATCCTATGCAACGGTTAACATAGGAAGTTTGGCCAATTGCAATCCTTCATAAAGTCGATCCACCAGTTTGTCGTCGAGCAGACATTTTCCCATGAATTCCCTTGTTACATCTTGCAGTTCATGAACATCTATACCCAGGGTTTCATGCAATTCATTGCGGTCCATTCGGGCATACAAAAGTGCATGTGATGCCACCCGGATGATGGAGCACCAGATGAATGCCGGGTTGTTCAATTTATCCGACCAGTGCGCTGCCCTTTCATAGTCTTTCGACTTTAAATAAAACAAGCTCATGCATAGATTGAATGCAGGAGGATAGTTCCTGTTCAAAAGGATTGACTTGTTGAGCAATTCGATTCCCCTTTCGTATTCTCCTGCGCAAATCATAATAGCACCCGCGCAGCCCATAATTGTAGCGGCATTTGGATTAATCGCGAGTGCATGTTCGAGTGCCTCAATGCAGGCGGCTTTGTTTCTGAGATAGATATTTGCCCAAGCGAGCGTAATATAAGCCTGCTGGCAGTTGGGATCAATTTTTAGCGCTTTGTGCGCACAATTCAGGCCCTGTAATATGGGATCTTCCTTCATGGAGTGGTCAAACAAATGGCCATGGAGGTAAAATTCTCCAAGATATGCCCATGCAATACCATATTCAGGATTTTCCTTCACTGCGGCATCCATGGCCAGGAGGGCCCTCATGAAAACAGTTGAATTTAACTCGGAATAAAAGCAATGATACCAGATCAATGCTTTTGATGCACTAAGTCCATTGTATTTTTCAGTTGTAAAACTCTTCGCTGCCTGTTGTACTATGATTCCATAAAAATCGGCAAGCACCGAGACCACAGCCCTTACAATATCATCCTGAATCTCAAAAGCGAGGGCAGATTCGTAGTAGTGATCATATCGTTCTGCCCAAACCTGTTCGCCATTCGCCAGGTCGGTAAGCTGAACCCCGACGCGGAGGCGCTTGCCTTCATACTGGACATTTCCTGTTATTGCATACTGAGCCCCATACAAAGTGCTCAGCTCGCGGATATCTGTAATTTTTCTTGATACCTGCCTTGTGGAATAGTAAGCGATCACAGAAAAGTCAGCAAATCTTCCGAATTCAGCAGCCAGCTGCTGACCAAGTCCATCTGCCAGCCCCAAACGAGCTGCATCATTTTCAAAACAACGGAAAGGTATGATCGCAATGCGGGTGGTTGCCGGAAAAGAAAAGGCTTGACGTTGGGGCTTTGCCGTACCCTGCCCGGCGAATGCAGGATCATTGATTCCGAAAACCGGAACATAACTTCCTTTCGGCATGGAGATTTCTATCAGGTCCCCGGCCCCGGCCTCTTTGTAATAATTGTTCAGCGCCCTTCTCAAACGACCTGCATGGATCCTTACAATGGCATCATGCTGTGGCTTAAAATCAGCAGGTTTATTCAGGACATTGACCCCGATGGTGTATTCTTTGATCATATTTGATCTACTCCCCAGGGTCTCGCGCACGATGTATTGAAGAAAACGCTTCAGGATATCTGAATCAGAAAAAGAGGGATCTTTGAAAATTTTTTGAACTTGCTCATTAATAAGAGGTTCAGAAAATGGTGGACAGGTTAAGCAAGGCTCCATAGCAAATAGAAAAAGGTTTTACAGTTAAATACCCAAATAAGCGGTATTTACATTTTGCAACAGAGTACCTTGGGAAGACCTAAGAAGGATTATTCCGATAAAAGTATGCAAAAACTTTAGAAACCAGGAAATAAACTTGATTTCGATTAAGAATATACAAAGCAAGAGCCTTTTTCAAACTGAAATTGGGCTGATCAGAAAAAAATTTCCTTCAAAGAAATCCAGGATAGATGTACTATATGGAAATGACCCGGATTTCAGGTCGCTCTGTGATGATTTTTTTTTATGTGAGCAAACATTCAAGAAACTCAGGAATGAAATGTCTCAACTTCAGTGTGAATTGAAAGAATACCAGGAAATTCTCACAGATCTTGAAAAAGAAATCAGCATGTGGATTGAAAAAGCCGACTAAGCTATTGGCTTTAAAAAATTTCCCGGGCAAGGGAAGCGCTAAAAAAACCGAAATCTCGCAGGTCAAAATAAGCCTCGAAAAATAATAGATATATTTATCTGAATAATCGCTATTGTTTCAACAATAAATCTCTCTCCTAATATGGACAGTCCAGAATTATCATCATCTGAAAATAGAATAAAGTCCAGGCACATCATCCATCTGGCCCTGCAAATCATTGCCCTGGCCGTTGTCATCGCATGGTGTTTTCAAATCCTTGCACCATTTTTTAATCCCATCCTATGGGGAGCAATTCTTGCGGTGGCCCTTTTCCCCTTGCACAACCGGCTACAGAAATTGCTCAAAGGCCGTAAAGCGCTTGCTGCCGTCATTGTATGTTTACTCATGATGATCCTCTTTCTTTCTATTGCGGCTTTTATCGCTGTTAAGACCGGCTCGGAAATTGAAACTGAACTGTCCGCTTACAGACAAGGCGAGATTAAGTTTCCCCCACCACCAGCAAAACTGAAAGACTTTCCAGTTATTGGCAGTGGTGTAAATGATCTCTGGAATGAAATGTCGAAGGGAATGGGTACCCTGATTGAAAAACATCCCGATCAGGCAAAAGCCATTGCAGGTAAAATAGCTGATCTGCTGGCCAGTGCAGGGAAGGGCCTTGTCATATTTGCATTATCAATCATCATTTGTGGTTTTTTTCTTGCATATTCAGACCAGTCCGCAGCATTTGCCAGGGCCCTTTTTAGCAGGATGATCGACAGCAAGACTTTTGATATGGCCGAAATTTCTGCCATTACGATCCGGAATGTGGTGAAGGGCATTTTGGGTGTTTCAATCATTCAAAGTTCGCTCGCCGGCCTGGGATTTGTAGTTGCCGGAATCCCCTATGCGGGCGTGCTGGCCCTGGTCTGCCTGATCCTGGCCATCATTCAAATTGGCATCGTGCCAGTCTCCATTGGCACGCTGATTTATATCTGGAGCACGGCAAGCACTTCCACTGCTATCCTTTTCACTTTGTGGATGATCCCCATTGGGTTATTGGATAATATTCTTAAACCTTTGCTCATGGGCAAGGGGGCTCCTGTTCCCATGCTGGTCATTTTCTTGGGATCTCTCGGAGGATTTATTTATTCTGGCTTTATTGGATTGTTCACGGGGGCCGTCATTCTTTCACTGGGCTACCGCCTTTTCGATGTTTGGCTCAAGGAGTCTAAAATCTAAAACCGGTCTTGTGTCTAGCTATAAAAATTATTTGACAAAGCTCCTTGGCAAAGCACATGATTTTAATACCATACTTATTGTTCTTTGCATTTACATTTTTGTATTGCTGCCCTTAGTCCGATCCGATCTTCTGGAACGTGCGCTTTTTATCCTATTCTATCTGCTAATGCTGTCTAATGGTCTCCCCTTCCTTATCCGAAACAAAAGGTTTGATTTCATTTTCGGTTTCACGCTGGCACCCATTGGATTCCTTCTTCTTGATTTATTTATGCCTGTTTTGTGGGTGCGAATTTTAATCGATGGATTTATTGTGTGTTATTTTATTTTGCTGGCATGGATCCTTTCTTCCAGAACTTTTGAAAAAGGAAGTATTGACAGAAACAGGGTGCAGGGTGCTATCGTCGTTTATTTGCTGATTGCGCTTTGCTTTGCCATTGTTTACCATGCAATCTATTTGGTAGAAGGGCCTGGTTCCATTAAAGGACTTCTATCATATACAAGGAGAGAGTTTGTTTATTTTAGCATCAGCACACTGACTACTGTAGGATATGGAGATGTTACACCCACTTCAGAAATGGCCAGATCGCTCGGCAATCTTGAAGCACTTGTTGGACAATTATATCCTGCTATCGTGATTGCGAGACTGGTTTCTTTAGGCTTGAGTAATTCCAAACCAGGTTGAGATTAACCCATGCATACGTGATTTTTTCCGTTTACACTTCAAATGTTAAAATTGCGCAGATTATTATTCTGAAAAGGATTTGTGACCTTCGGTAAAATTCGTTGAACTTATATAAAGAAGTTCTATTAAATTGTAACCCGTTACCAAAACGGCAGGATTCGCCATTAAGTATATCTTGTGCCCTATCCGATTTTAGTTTCCCATATCCTATAAGATTCATTTTGTGATTCGCTCATTTTAAAGTTATTCGCTATGTTTTCAATACCAAATAAGTGGGTTTTTGTCTGTAGTCTCTTTTTAAGCATGGCAATTATTTCATGCAAAGAGGAGGAGACAAATAAGAATACCGCAGCACCCGAAGTGCAGGTGGTGGCCGCAGGGAAAGAAACTGTTTCCCTGTATTCCGAATATGTTGGCCAGACATATGGAGAGTCAGATGTAAATATTCAGTCAAGGACCGCGGGCTGGGTTACCAGCATCAATTTCAAAGAGGGATCCCTGGTTCAAAAGGGCAGCCTTTTATATACAATTGACGATCTGCCAGCCAAAACGCGGATCGATGCGGCAGAATCCAATCTGGCGAAGTCTAAAACGGTGATGGAGAACAAGAAATCAGACTATGAAAGGATCAAGCCTCTTACAGAGATGAATGCACTTAGCCAAAGGGACCTTGATGCCGCTACAGCCGCATATCAGTCTTCGCTTAGCGAAGTGAAGGTCGCAGAATCGCAACTGGCAAATGCAAAAATCGAACTTGGATATACCCGCATCACAGCACCTATTACCGGCATTATTGGAATTTCAAAGGTCCAGCCCGGTGACTATGTCGGAGGCACAGCAGTCGGAATGGGTTTCAATACCATTTCTTCTCTTGGCGATGTGCGTGTACGATTTCCTATTTCAGAATCTGAATACCTGCGGTTTTCTGCAAAGTCAAGAGCCGAACCGGCATCCACCAAATGGTCGCAGGTTCCCGTAGACCTAGTCCTTGGAGACGGGTCAATTTATGGAGAAAAAGGAAAATTGGATCTGACGAACCGACAAATCGACGCAGCAACAGGCTCCCTGCTCGTGCAGGCCATTTTTAAGAACGCACAAGGTATCCTTAAACCGGGCCAATATGTAAAGGTCAGGATCAGAACGGATGAACTTAAAGAATGCCACCCTCGTTCCCCAGCAGGCCGTGAATCAGCTGCAGGATTTATACCAGGTTTACTTCCTAACGGATAGCAATACGTTAAAACCAGTCATGATAAGCGCAGGAGTGCGTGTTGGAAGCAATTGGGTTGTTACGGAAGGATTGAAACCAGGCGACAAAATCGCAGTGATCGGCAATAGTTTTATTATACCCGGAGCCGTTGTAAAGCCTGTTAATATGAAGTGGAATTATGATTCCACATCGAAGAATTGATAAATTGAATTCGGAATAAAATTTTAAGTTCCTGCCATGAGTGAGTTTTTTATAAGACGGCCCATTGTTGCTATGGTGATTTCCATTTTCATGGTCATCCTTGGCATGTCTGACCCTGAAAGGAGTGCCAATCTCTCAGTATCCGGATATCGTGCCTCCCATGATTAAGATCACTGGTACTTACAGTGGAGCCAATGCAGTCAATGTGGAAAAATCTGTTGCAACGCCCAATTGAGCAACAGGTGAACGGAGTTGAAAAAATGATTTATATGCAATCTATCAATGCCAATGATGGAACGACGACAATACAGGTTTCTTTCGACGTGGGCACAAATCTGGATAACGCCAATATGCTTACACAAAACCGGGTAGCGCAGGCAAATCCTTCTCTTCCCGGACCAGTAAAGGAGTTGGGCGTAAACACCAAAAAATCCCTGGCTTTTCCTTTGATGATCGTTTCCCTGTACTCGCCCAATAACACTTATAATGCGCAGTTCCTGAACAACTACGCATTTATTAATGTGGTTGATCGGCTCAAACGGCTGAATGGTGTCGGAGATGTCGTCGTATTTGGCGGACGCGGAATATGCAATGCGGGTTTGGCTCAAGCCTGACCGGATGAATGCATTGGGTATTACCGTTAGTGATGTGAAGAAGGCCATGTCTGTGTACAACAATATTTATCCGGGCGGATCATTTGGAAATAACCCGGCCGTTCCCGGTATTGCAGAATACGTATACAGCACAATTACAGGAACGACTGGTTTCGCCTGAAGAATTTGGAAAAATCATTCTAAAGTCAAACCAAAGCGGAGCCCTGGTCAGACTTAGTGATGTGGCCAGGGTGACCCTCGGGCACCGAGAATTATTTCCAGTCCAGCCGCCTGAATGGAAAAAACTCATCTACAATTACTATTTACCAGGTGCCCGGGAGCAATGCGCTTGACCTGGCAGCCAGTATCAAAGAAAACAATGGAAGAGCTCAAGGACCAATTTCCGCAGGACCTGGACATGAGGTATTCCCTTGACACAACCCTGGCCGTTAGTGCAGGGATTGAAGAGATTCTGCATACACTGGTCGAAGCCGTTGTACTTGTTATCCTGGTCGTATTTATTTTTCTGCAAGATTGGAGGGCCACGCTGATTCCATTGCTTACGGTACCGGTCTCTCTCATTGGCACTTTTATATTTTTCCCTTTGCTTGGATTTTCCGTAAACGTATTGTCTTTGCTGGGCATGGTGCTTGCCATTGGGCTGGTCGTGGATGATGCCATTGTGGTGGTTGAAGCGGTTATGCATCATATTGAGAAAGGCCTTACTCCCAAAGAAGCGACCTCAAAAGCCATGAAAGAGGTGTCGGGACCCGTCGTGGCCATTGCCATCGTCTTTCTGCAGTATTTATCCCGGTTGCATTGACAGGCAGGGATCACAGGTAGATTATACCAGCAATTCGCAATTACCATTGCGGTTTCCGTTTGTTTGTCTGCATTCAATGCACTTACCTTGTCGCCAGCCCTTGGCAGCATTGATTCTCAGACCAAAGAAAGAAAGCAAAGGATGGTTGGACCGTGCCTTTGGAGTTTTCAACAAAGGATTCGACAAGTTTACCAACGGATATGGCCGGATTGTATCTTACTTTACCAGGAAATTGTTACTTGACCCTGCTCTTCCTGGGATTGATCACCGTTTCAGCCGGTTTTTTTATGAAGACGTGTCCCCGGCGGTTTTGTGCCGGAAGAAGACGATGGATATTTTCTGATTGGAATTACCCTCCCTGACGCGGCATCTTTTGAAAGAACCGATTCTGCATTACTCATAGAATGGAATCCATTCTTAAAGCATCTATAGAAGAGATCGAGTCCTATACGGTGGTCAATGGATATAGCATTCTGTCCAGTACCGTATCACCAAACTAGCGCAACGGTGTTTGTCCAACTGAAGCCATGGCATGACCGGGAGAAAACATCCAAGGTGGTAATCAGGGAAATAAATGGCAGGGTCGCTGTTGGTATTTCCGAAGCGACGGCCGTTGCAGTGGCTCCTCCTCCCATTCCCGGACTCGGCAGTGCGGCCGGATTTACCCTGGAAATCCAGGACAGGACCGGCCAATCGCCACAATACCTTGCTGAACAGACGAGGCGATTTATAGTAGAAGCACAGAAGCGGCCTGAGATCGGCAGGATTTACACCCTTTTCAGGGCGAGCTGTTCCACAGAAAAGTATCGTCGTGGACAAAGAAAAAGTTGAAAAACTGGGACTCAATCTGGATGATGTGAATTCCTCTGTTTCTGCATTTCTGGGAAGCGCATTCGTAAACAATTTTAATGCCTTTGGGCGCCAATATAAAACTTATCTCCAGGCAGACGCACAACTTCCGGATGGTACCTGGCGACATTAACCAGTTCTTTATGAGGGATCCGCAGGGCAATATGATTCCCTTTTCAACGCTCGCCTATGTAAAAGATACGGTCGGCCCATCTGTTCACGAACCGGTTCAATCTTTACCGTTCTGCAGAGGTATCAGGAACTCCCGGCCAGGGCTATACGTCAGCCCAGTCATTGGACGCACTGGAAGATGTGGCGAAGAGAGGTGCTTCCGCGGGATATCGGATATACTTACAGCAATATGTCATTCCAGGAAAAAGCAGCACAGGGAAAAAGCGGGGTCGTTTTTGCCATGGCCTTGTTATTCGTATTCCTGATCCTGGCAGCGCAATACGAAAGTTGGACACTGCCTTTCAGTGTTTTGCTGGGAACGCCCTGGGCAGTCATGGGAGCCATGATGGGGTTGTATCTTTCCAGGCTTTCTTCTGAGAGCTATGTAAATAATGTTTTTGCCCAGATAGGGCTCGTCATGCTGATTGGACTGAATGCAAAGAATGCTATCCTCATCGTGGAATTCGCAAAGATGAAAATGGAAAGCGGCGCTCATGCATTTGAGTCAGCATTCGAAGCGGCGGTCCTCAGGTTCCGCCCCATCCTCATGACGTCTTTGGCATTTATCCTGGGTGTTATTCCCTTGCTGACCGCGTCAGGCGCAGGATCCGAGGCCAGGAAAGTAATGGGAATGACCGTTTTTAGTGGAATGATCACGGCTACCATTCTTGGTACGATCCTGATCCCCGCATTTTTTGTACTTATTGAGAGAAAAAAGAAAAAGAAAGCCCAGGCTAATCAACCTGCTGATCCAGGTTCATCACAACATGAATAAGCTTTATGAAAAGCAGAAAACTACTTTTATTCTATTTGCTCCTTATGGCCGCTTTTTCCGGATGCATGGTTGGAAAAAAATATACGAAGCCGCCAGCACCTGTCGGAATTGATTTTCGAAATGCTACACATACAGATACGGTCATGCCGGCAAGGTGGTTCGACATCTATCATGACACGGCATTGCAACACCTGATTAAAACCACCCTTGACAGCAACCGGGACCTGCTTGCGGCAGCGCAACATATTCAGGAAGCAAGAGCCATTGTTGGCCAGGTGAAATCCTATCTCTTCCCTTCACTGAACTATCAGGCTCAGGCAGGAGGTGGTTCTGCCGGAACCGAAGCTATAAAAGTAAATTCCGGATTAAATTCCGCAGTATTTAGTGCTTTTGGTGTATTAAATTGGGAGATCGATATCTGGGGGAAATTGAAAAGATCCAGCCATGCAGCAACAGATGAAATGCTGGCCAGTACCGCCTTTACCAATGCCTTGCAGGTTAGTCTCATTGCAGAAGTGGCCTCCGATTATTTCCTGTTGCGTGACCTGGACAATCGCCTTCTTATTGCAAAAAGCACCCTGGAATCAAGGAAAGAAAATACCAGAATCAATACCGACAGATTTGCGAAGGGATATGTGGCAGAATTAGACAAACTCTGGTCGATCCAACAGGAAGCCACAGCCGCAGCTACTATTCCGGGTTTCGAACGGCAGATCAATGAAACGGAAAATGCATTGAGGTTGCTGATAGGCATGGGGCCGGGCAAAATTCCGCGAGGGTCGAGCAATTTTGAGCAATCCCTTTCTCCGGATATTCCCGTGGGCCTGCCATCGCAATTACTGGAAAGACGACCAGACATTATCGAGCAGGAATACGTCCTACAGGCACAGTTCGAGCAGATAGGAATATCGCAGGCCGCTTTATTTCCTTCCGTGAGCCTCACAGGCCTGCTCGGTTTTGCCAGCCCGCAATTATCTACCCTGTTTTCAAGCCAGGGCTTTGTAGCGAATGGATTTGGCAGCCTTTTCGGACCCATTTTCAATTTCAACAGGAATAGACTCCAAATTGATATCGCTGTGAGCAGGACCCAACAACTTTATTACCAATACCAACAAACGGTGTTGAAAGCATTTTCAGAAGTCGATAATGCCCTGGCTGCTTACCGCGGATTCAACGAAGAGAATCTGCAAAGAAGAATTCAGGTTGCTTCAGCTTCACGCGCTTTGGCGCTTTCTCAAGCCCGTTATGACAACGGATTCACTTCGTACCTCGAAGTGCTGACTCAACAAAATATTTTATTCGATGCCCAATTGCTGGAATCAATCTCACTTCAGGCAAAGTTAAATTCGATCGTTGCATTATACAAGGCCCTCGGCGGCGGCTGGAATATGCCTAAGTAATTTCCAAATCTAATTTGGTATTTGAGGGCCTTCCCATTTTCATATATTTTCGGTACCTTAAACAAAGCTCGGTGACCAAATCGAATGGGCCCGCCTGCCTTATCTAAAGAAGATGAAACAAAATATAAACTTTATCGTGCTGATTCTTCTTCAGTCCATTCCATTCCGGCTACTGGCACAGGAAAAAGAGAAGGAGACAGCACAGCAGAAATCACAGGAAGAAGCAGCCGAACTTGCCAAAAAAAGGGCTAACCCTATTGCCAGCCTCATCAGCGTTCCATTTCAAAATAATACAGACTACGGCATCGGTCCATATAAAGGCCCAAAGAACACGATGAACTTTCTGCCAGATTGTGCGGCTGGCCGTGGGTCCAAGAATCTCAATCTAGGGTCCCACAAAAGCAGATTTCGGTTGGAGGGCACAGTTAGTGCTTATTTTCCCGAAATAGTTTTTCACCTACGGAAATGGCAAAGGATTTTGTTTTGAAAATTTTAATCACATGTTCAAATATTATTATAGAAAAGCCGGAAGCATCTCGATCAGGTTATTAATGATCCTCTCCTTTCTTTCCATAGTGGCGCATAGGACAAAGGCGCAAAATACAAGCTCGGAAGCGAAAATGAACAGGTGGAATTTCCTCGTGGAGCCCTACCTGATGGTCACGAGTATGAGTGGGAACCTGGGTGTAGGCAATCTTCCCGATGCATTTGTGTGCATTCCGGCCAGTGAAGTATTCAGCCACCTGACCATTGGAGGAATGCTCTACGCTGAAGCGCACAACGACCATTTTGCGATTACTTCTGATTTCTTCTATGCGTCCCTGAAACAGGATGTATCCGGGAAATATGGAGTGATTAACGGCAATGTGACAGTGAAACAATTGATGTGGGAATTGGCCGGGTTATACAGGGTTTCGCCCTGGCTGGAATTTGGCCTGGGTGCGCGCCTGAACAACCTGGATTGTGGAACAGATATCAATGTGGACAGTACCCGGATCAGTGGGCCAAATCATAAATCGGGAAACAAAACCCAATCATGGGTTGACCCAATTATCATTACCAGGCTAAAGACGATTCGAAATAACCGATGGATCCTTCAATTGCGGGCAGATATTGGCGGATTTGGAATAGGTTCACAGCTGACCTGGCAACTGCATCCGGAAGTGGACTATAAATTTTCAAATTTATTCCAGGCCGGCATTGGTTACAGGGTGCTTAGCATAGATTACAATTCGGGAACCGGCAGTGACCGATTCCTATATGACATGGATTTGTATGGACCCGAAATAAGATTGGGATTTAATTTTTGAAGACCCTTGCAACAGGTGGAGGACCTGATATTCGTTTCCAAAGTTTTATTATCCAGATAAAAACATGCGAAACTTAACTGAAAGTCCTCCCGGGATTTCATAATTTACAGCTGGCACTGATCGAATGGCCATATATACGAAAATTAAAATGACCTATTATGATCATAAAATCTGAAAAAAATAAGTGAATTGCCCTCACAACCTGATCGCTAACCGAATGAAGGATTTGATTAAAAGGCGATTTTCGCCGATATGTTTTTTCCTGCTTATTGTACATGCGCCGGCCATGGCCCAGGTCCTGCAGCAAAGTGAGCAGCCACAAAATGTGGTAAGACCACGCGACCTTTTTGATGTCATTGGAGCAATGTTTGGGAAAAAACCTGATACAGTAAATGTAGCTGATGGCCCGGTGGTGGGGGTTCGAAATATGTCTCTGCTGCCAATCGTGGGTTACGGACCGGCGAATGGGTTCGTTATCGGTGCGGCGGTGGGAGTAACCAAATTATTTGGTGATCGGAAGACAACGAATTTGTCATCCGCATTGGCAAATATTACTTTTACGACCAAGGATCAGGTGCTGATTAATTTAAGAACGGATATTTATACTACAAATAATAAATGGTATCTCCCGGGCGATAACCGTCTGCTTTTATTTGCGCAACCTACATACGGGCTGGGTATCACTGGCCTGGATTATTCAAGTTATACTTTCAGCATCAACGGGGCCGACGTAGAAAGGTCTGTCCTGGCTCAGCCCATGCGCTATAATTATATCCGGCTATACGATGCAGCGATAAAAAAGGTGTACAAAACCTGGTACGCAGGATTGGGAATCAATTTTGATTTGCACTATCAAATCCAGGACGAAGCGCTAAAACTGGATACTCCAAATCCTTATATTTCTTCCCATTATTTTTATTCCAGGAAATATGGTTTCGACACGGCCCAATATGCAACAGATGGGCTTTCCCTTCAAATCGTTCAGGATAGCAGGGACAATTCAATCGATCCATATACGGGATATTATCTTAACCTGGCTTTCAGGCTGAATCCTACCTGGCTTGGAAGCAGCCAGCAAAGCACCATGTTATACACAGAATTCCGGGATTATTTCGGCGTTAAAAAGAGCAGGCCAAGAAATTTAATTGCCTTGTGGCTCTGGGGTGTATTTGTTACCAGCGGAAATGTTCCATACCTGGCACTTCCAGCCATCACATGGGATACATATGGGCGTTCGGGAAGAGGTTATATTCAGGGCCGGTTTAGGGGAACGAGCATGGTGTACGGAGAACTGGAATACCGCTTTGCGCTTTCCAAGAATGGGCTGTTTGGCGGAGCTGTTTTCGCAAATGGAACCACTGCCAGCAATCCCATCACATCACAGGATCTTTTTGCATCGATTGCTCCTGCCTGCGGATTTGGCCTGCGAATCAGAATGAATAAAAAAGACAGGACAAATATTTGTGTGGATTATGGAATCGGTAAGGGATTTTCCGGAATCTATTTTAATATCAGGGAAACATTCTAAGAAAAATATTGCACAGTCGCCCACTTCATTTAGCAATTGCTGTGGAAATGAATCTGTACCGCAGAGAAAATGCCAGGGGAATTTCATAATTTACAGACAGTTCTGAACCAATCAGCTATCCTTTGGAATACAGATAGTTCATTTGACCATTATAAAATTGGGAAAAAATAAGTGAATTGCCCCCAAAACTTGACTTCAAACCGAATAAAGGATTTGCCTGGCAAGCGATTTCATTTGATCTTATTCCTTTTTCTTATTTCACAGATTGCACTCCATGCGCAACAAATAACTGAAAGATCCACTCAGCAGAATGTCGTAACCCCAAGGGATATATTTGACGTAATCAAGGCAATCACCGGAAAGCCTGATACCGCAAAGGGCCCGGAAGTCCCTGTTCAGGGCGTAAAGAATCTGTCCCTCTTGCCTATTCTCGGATATAGTCCTGCTAATGGATTTGTGATTGGGGCCGCGGTAGGTGTTACCAAACTAATGGGTGATCCAAAGACAACGCAATTGTCTTCTGCATTGGCAAATATTTCATTTACGACCAAGGATCAGATCCTGATTAATTTAAGAACGGATATTTATACAAAAGACAACAGATGGTACCTTCCAGGAGATAATCGCCTTCTATTCTTTGCGCAACCTACTTATGGACTGGGTATTTACGGTCTGGATAGTTCCGACCAGACTTTCAGCGTCAATGGTGGCGATGTGGATAGGTCTTTTATGGCGCAGCCCATGCGCTTTAATTATATCCGGATTTATGATGCAGCATTGAGAAAAATATATAAGAACTGGTACGCCGGATTGGGTATCAATTTTGACATACATTATCAAATTCAGGACCAGGCGTTAAAGCTGGATACTCCCGATGCGTACCTTTCATCACATTATATTTATTCGAAGAAATATGGTTTCGACACCGCCCATTATGCAACTGATGGGCTTTCTTTGGTATTCGTTCATGACAGCAGAGACAATTCAGTCAATCCATATACAGGACATTATTTCAACCTGGCCTTCAGGTTTAATCCTACCTGGCTTGGAAGCAGCCAGCAAAGCACTATGTTATACACAGAATTTCGGGACTATTTCGGAGTTCAAAAAAGCCGTCCAAGGAACCTGATCGCCATTTGGCTCTGGGGTGTTTTTGTTACCAGCGGAAATGTTCCTTACCTGGCCCTTCCTGCCATAACCTGGGACACCTATAACCGTTCGGGGAGAGGATATATCCAGGGCAGGTTCAGGGGAACGAATATGGTATACGGCGAAGTAGAATACCGTTTCCCTCTGTCAAAAAATGGATTGTTTGGCGGAGTAGTTTTTGCCAATGGAACCACGGCCAGCAATCCCGTTACCTCGCAGGATCTTTTTGCTGCGATCGCTCCGGCCGGTGGATTTGGTCTACGCATTAAAATGAATAAAAGGGACAGAACAAATATTTGCATTGATTATGGAATAGGCAAAGGATTCTCCGGAATCTACTTTAATATCCGGGAAACATTTTAAAATTTTATTTCCTCCAAATTTGTTCAGCCAGCGTTCCCCGATTTGTCGCAGCAGCTATTACGGTGATGACCATGCGAATTCACTTCTTTTGCCCGTGAGCCAAAACTAAAAAAATATTTCCTTTTACCCAGACTTCAAGAGAAAAATAATTCCGACAAGATCGCTTCTTGACAAGTGTCCATCAGATGAATTACATTTAAATTTGCTATCTGACATGAAGACAGACGGTTTAATCTTTGACCTCGATGGCACTTTATGGGATGCATCGGAAGCCTGCATCCTGGCATGGAACATGACACTGGAAAAATTCGGCATCAAGTCTTTCCGGGTGACAAAAAAAATAGTCGCAGGTTTCTCCGGAAGACTCTTGAACGATATCCTGGCGGAAAATCTCCCATTCATACCTCAAGATCAATACAATCATTTCATAGAGCTGTATGCTGTCCAGGAGGCTAACCAAATGCGCGCAACAAAAGGAATCCTCTATCCGGATGCAAAGGCGTCCCTGGAAAAGCTATCAGAAAAATATCCGCTATTTATAGTAAGCAATTGCCAGCAGGGTTATATCGAAAATTTCCTGGAACAACAGGGACTACAAACCTATTTTCGCGATTTCGAAAGTTCCGGGAATACTGGTAATCCAAAAAGAGAAAATATCATGGCCATCATTTCCAGGAACCGGCTCTTCCATCCTGTATATGTCGGAGATACTCCCGGCGACTATGAAGCGAGCCGCTGGAACCAGATTCCGTTTATATATGCCAGTTATGGATTTGGAGCTTTATCTTCCGCTGACCATCCCATTGGCCAATTATCAGACTTAATATCGCTGCTCGAGCCGATAGATAAGCAGGAATAGGGCCGTGTGCAAATAACCACTGTTTTTGAAATGATCCTTTCGCAGTATTAATGCTATTAAACCAGGCAAATATTTAGTAAATTGGGAGGCGAATTTTCCTTTCAGTTTGTACGCTCCCAAGACCTGTTTGGAAACATGAAATAAGGTATCTGCCAGAACCGGACGCCTGTATTCGTAGTAAAATGAAGACGCTTTCAGTTATTTTATTCGTTGCAATTTCCATTACCATCTTTTCTTTCAGCGGAAGGGAGGAAAAGCCCTATAGCCGGCTTTACACGCTCAACCTGGACGCATTTAAGGAAGAACAAGCCAGCCTTGAAAATGCAATTACCAGGTCAGCGCTTCAATCGGAAGAAGATTTGCAGCAGATCCGGAAAAGAATTGCAGCAGCAAGACTAAAACTTAAAAACCTGGATATCTGGCTACGTTATTTTGAACCGAATGCTTATAGATTGATCAATGGCCCGCTTCCTGTAGAATGGGAGACGGAAGTCTTTGAGAAGTTTGAGCCCCCACACCGGCGCGAAGGAGCCGGCCTGACCGTTGCCGAATTGTATATGGATGAGAAGGGGTTTGTAAAAGACACCCTGATCAACCTTATAAAGAAAAGCAGGGCGGCGATAAGAACCTTTGAAGCGGATTCGATCACAAGTCAATTAAATGACTATTCACATTTCTTTCTCGCCAACCGGTTGTTTTTGCTAAACCTGGCTGCTATTTATACAACTGGTTTCGAATGTCCTGATAAATCACATGTAATTCCCGAATTATTGTCGATGCTGGAGGGCACGGAAAAAATTTACGACCAGTTCAACCAGAGCTTTCCCGCTACTCCACTGGAAAAAGAATACCTGGGCCTTTATGAAAAAATGATCCTTTTCGTAAAGGAACAGCCCACAGATTTCAGTCGATTTGATCATTTCCGTTTTATCAGGGACTATGTCAATCCGCTCTTCGCCATTAACCAGCATTATATTAATGCATATAATGTCCGCTCTATCAACAATAATGACTATACGCTGAACAACCGGGACAATTCCATTTTTGATAAGTCTTTGTACACCCCTCAAAGTTCCAAGGGCATTTACTCTTTGATAGATGATCCAAAGACCCTGAATGAAATCAGCCATATCGGGAAACTGCTTTTTTACGATCCGATTCTATCGGCCAATAATATGCGCAGTTGTGCTTCCTGCCATAAGCCCACACAATATTTTACGGATACGGGTTTAACAACCCCCTTCCAGTTTGATCAGAAGCACCATCTGCCAAGGAATGCACCGACGCTGATCAATGTGGTTTATAATCACCTGATCATGCTGGATGGTAAGCATTTCAGCCTTGTAGCGCAGGGAAAGGATGTCATGACCAATCCAATTGAGATGAACGGTACGGAAAAAGAGATCATCAGGAAACTGATGACATGCAAAGAATATAAGGAGGCGCTGAAGAAATTTTCCAAACTGACGCCTGAAGAAAAGGAGATCGGCCTGTCGCATGTCATTTCCGCGATCAGCTTTTACTATGGAAGTTATAGCCGTTTCAAAGCACCCTTTGATGATGCGATCAATGGAAAGGCCATGGTAGCGGAGGAAGTACAAAATGGATTTAATCTTTTCATGAGCAAGGGAAAATGTGCCACCTGTCATTTTGTGCCTATTTTCAATGGAGTTAAACCACCTTATGTCGGTTCGGAATTTGAAGTCATTGGTACTCCACAGGACACGACCTTTAAAGAAATTAGTGAGGACAAAGGCAGATGGCTGATCAATCCGGCTCCGGAAACCTTGCATGCATTCAGGACAGGTTCAATCCGAAATTCATCATTTACAAAGCCGTATATGCATAATGGCGTTTTTAAATCCCTGGATGAAGTGATTGACTTTTATGATGCCGGAGGGGGAAGAGGAAAGAAAATGTCCGTAGACAATCAGACCCTGGAAGGCGATTCATTGAAATTAAGCCCAAAGGAAAAAAAAGAACTTCTCAGTTTCCTTGCTGCATTAAATGAGGAAATTATTTTCGAAGATGCCCCTGCTTCGTTACCAGTTTCTTCAGAAAAATCCCTGAATAAAAGAAAAGTAGGTGGAGTCTATTGATTTTTAATGACCCTATTGCATTAATAAAAATCTGGCCCACGTACGACTAAGAAAAATATCATGGTGGGCAACAGGAATTTTAGCTATACCCTGAACAGGAATAAAGAAAAAGAATCAGGCTGAGGGGCATTTAATCTAGAAGAAAGGATTTAGCTTTTCATGGGGCTATTGACCCTTTATGTTTCTAAGATAACCGGCAATCTGTTCATATTTCTTTTTTTCTTCTACACCATGGGCTTCTTCGGCACCCATATACTCCGCCCATCCAATCGGCGTTCCGTGGTAGATCTTATCCGCCGCGTGCAGGCTGGCACCTGCCTCAACCAACAATTTCACCGCTTCCAGTGATCCCGAATATACCGCTTGGTGCAGCGGGGTAGCATGCGAATGAAATCCTGAGCCTTGCAAAGGATATCCATTCGGATCTATTCCCTGCTGCAGCAGGAAAGCAATGTGATTTGATTTACCCAAAAAACTGGCCGCGGTAAGTGCAATGAGCTTTTCATCGGCATCGGCTGTTTGTAAAAGCCGCTTAAAATCATCTTCCAAATCCAGTGCAACGGCAACGGTCAGACTAAGTTCTCCTCCCCTTTCAATAAGATGCTTAGCGGCTTCAAAATTACCATGCGCAATGGCTCCTTTTCCGCCACCAGGCATTGCTCCGGAATCGATCAGTAGATCGATCAGCGCGATTTGCGATCCTGATTCTTTCGGAATCCTTCCTGTAGCAACCAATCCCAACGTATAATTCAGTTGCTGGTCATAGGATTCAGGCGCAAGTTTCTTCACCTGATCGATAAGGAATTTTGTAACGTCAACAATATTTCCTGGAAGTCTTTCTTTTCTGATTGGATTATCTGCTATAAACCAAAGCAGATAAGGATTTTGAAAATACCCTTCCCGAGGATAGTTCAATCGTTCGCTCACCAGCCTTGGATTATTCTCAACCAGCTTTCTTAATTCCGTCAAGTGCCCTGCATCAATGGCCTCTACAGCTTCCCTGAACAAAGGATCGGAGATTTCCTCATTTTTCATTAAACAAATTTGGGAGGTTTTTTGAAATCCAGGCCAACAAATCAAGAAAAATGAGTTTCTTGATATTTTTAAACTTATTAAGCTGTTCCGACAGGTGCGAAAGGGGATGGCCCTACATTTTTAGCTGCTGCAGCAATTGCTGATAATTTGGATTGTCTCCATGGTATTTCCTGAGGCTGCCCGCAGTTTCATTTGCCTTTGACAAATTTTTCTGCTGCAGGTACAAGATTGTCAACGCGTACAAGAGGTCTCCGTTGGTTGGATCTTTTTGCAGGCCTTTGATATAAATGGCTTCCGCGGCTGCCGCCTTCTTATCCTGCTGCAGCATGAGTGCATAATTATAATATACGCGGATATTGTTTGTCTTTAGGTCAATGGATTTTTGAAATGCTTTTTCTGCCAAAGCCGGTTGCTTGAGTTCAGCATATAGAAGACCAAGACTAAAATAAATATGATCGCTATTGGGTTCCAGCTTTTGCGCACCCAGGAGCTGCTGCAATGCTTCCTCATTTTTGCCTTCTTCGTTGAGCGTGGAGGCCAGATTCACCTTTGCAATGGTAAGCCGGCTGTCTTTGGCAAGCGCTCTTCTGTAATATCTCTCTGCGGCCGGTAAATTGTTCATTTTTTTATAGTAATCCCCTGCCCTGACATTGCCCTGGGCAAAATCTGTCTGGTTGCTGATATATCTCTCCAATTCCGCCTTCGCACTATAAAAAGCGCTTAGCCATTCCTGTGGAATCTGGTCCTGGGGCAGGGCAATGAACAATTCAGCTGCAGCTGTCCTCACTCCTCTGACCGGATCCTGCAACAATGGCGCAGCCAGTTTGATCCATTGAGCAGGATCAGCATCAGAAAGTCCCTCCAGGGCGTGAAAGCGGACAATAGCAGAAGAGTCCTTCAATTTAGAAATCAATGAATTTATGCTTTTGGCGGAACCCAGTTTGCTGATATAGTCCACAGCTGCTGCCCGCACAATATTTGGCGTCGCTGTATCAGAGATCAATTGATTGAGATGAGATTCACTTGCACTATCAAGCCTGCTGCCCGGCACCAGGTGATCGGCAAAACGGGAGCCCTTGATCTGTCCAAAATTTTTCTCAATGGCCGCAACGGCCCAGGCAGCTGATTTGGTAGAGTGGCAGCTATTGCAGGTATTCGGCGTTCCATATTTTAGGGTGAGGTCCGGCCTGGGCACCCTGAAACTATGGTCATGCCTGAGGTCATTGCCCATATAGACTTTAGAGGGCATATGGCAGCTGATGCAGGAGTTCCCAATCGAATTTTCCGCATGCATGGTGTGAGATGGTTTATTGTAAGTAGCAGGCGCATGGCATTGTGAACAAACAATATTTCCTTCAAGTTTTAACTCTCCGCTATGCGGGTTGTGGCAATTCGAGCATTCCACTCCCCTTCTGAACATTTTGCTCTGGAGAAACGAAGTGTAATTATAGTCTTCATCTCTCATTTGGCCATCCGCATAAAAAAATCGGGTGACAGGCAATTCAACAATATCATCATTCAGGAATTCTTTCCCCGGCAATACGGCACCGGTTATGTCGGCCCTGCGTGCATGGCAGTAACCACATGCATTTATTTGTTCCATCTGGGATGAGGCCCTGGTCATCTGCAATTTCGAACCATTGATTTTTGTGCCTGCCGCATAATCCTTTCCCCTGATATAATCAATATGCTGCTTGCCCGCCCCATGACATGACTCACAACTTACATTCACTTCGTTGAATGTGGTTTTATAAGTGTCTGAAGCCTCATCATAACCTTTCTGAAGATTTGTACTGTGACAGGCAGCGCACATGGTATTCCAGTTCTGGCTATTCCCCGTCCAATGAAACCAATCGTCTGCCCCGATTTTTTGGCCGGCATACTGGTGAAACCATTTCTTTTTCCGGGTATCCCAGCTGGCCCTTGTGGCCTGCATCCTGCCGCCCGGGAATTCAACAAGGTATTGCTGCAAGGGGGTGAAACCGAAAGTATATTTTATTTCATAGTCATGGTTCTTCCCATCTTCGCCCTGTGTATTGATATAAAACAGGCCATTCTTCTTGTAAAATTTCGATGTAACCCCATCAGCAACCAGCGTGGCATTGTTGAAATCTCCGAGTACAGAAGAATCATTCGCAGGCAACATGGCTTTGAAGTGATGGGATTTGGTCCAGTCTGCATGCTCCTGGTGATGGCAGGATTTACAGGAAAGATTCCCTGTAAATTCATTCTTTTCAAACAGAGCGGGCTCTTCTTTGGGCGAAGGTGACTTGCATTGTTCAATGCCCAGCACCGCCAATAACGTGAATACTATCAGTCCTGTGATAATTCTATATTTCATACTCGCCAAATAAAAACAATGGCCCCTAATGATTAAATTAAAAGGCAGGTATAAACGAAAATAACAAATATTCAAAGGCAAAAGCATGAAAATAATTGATAAGCAGGCAAATGAAAGGCGTGGAATGGAAATTGTCTTTAGTCCATCCGTTTTAATGATATGGCTGGATATAAGAACTTCGGTTAGGGCAAAAAACCGTGAAGAATTTGAATGATGATACATTTGCATGAATAACCCAAATCAAATGGAGAATAAACAGCGCATCATCAACCCCTATCTCAATTACTTTATGAAGCTGGTCATTGGCCTGGTTGCCGTCATCGCGGCTGTCGCATTTACCGAATTATTTTTGGGGCTGTTGATGGGTCTGACGGCAATGGCCGAAAATTCGAAGCATGTTATCAATGCCCTGGCCGATATTGCAGCGGCCTTGTTCGTCTACATAATCTTTTTTAGGACCCTTGAGAAAAGAAAAATAAAAGAACTGGCAATTTCAAATTTCGCAAAAAATGCAGGGCTGGGCTTTTGCATTGGATTCCTTCTCCAGGCTTTTTCAATTCTGGTCCTCGTATTCTCCGGAAGTTATTCTGTCATTCAAACCAATGGACTCTCCAGCCTGCTTCCTTCCTTCGCAACCGCTATCATGGCCGGCTTTGTTGCTGAATTGCTTATCATAGGTGTTTTCTTTCGTTTGACAGAGGAAATTTTCGGGACGACCATCACGCTCATTATATCCGCTATTCTCTTCGCAGTGATCCACTCATTCAGTAAAAATGCAAGTTTCTTGTCCGTTGCGGCGACAACTATTGTGGCAGGCGTCCTGCTCCCGGCTGCTTATGTTTACAGCCGCAGTCTTTGGCTGCCGATATTCATGCATTTTGCATGGGACTGGGCTGAGCCTGGAATTTTTGGGGGAATAAATCCGGGAAATTCCATCAAAGAGAGCTGGCTTAACAGCGAGATCAGTGGCTCTCCCCTCTTAACCGGAGGCCAAATGGGACCGCAAAATTCTATCCAGTCATTGATCCTTTGCTCAGCGCTTGCCGTCCTTTTTCTTTGGTTGGGGAAAAAGAAGCATCAATTTATCATTCCAATCTGGAGAAGGTGAAAAAAGGGTCGGATAAAAGACTAAATACTCAGGCTGGACAAATTAGAAATAAGAATAGGCCAATTGTGTTCAACAAAATGAATCCTTTGAGATAAATTCCTAAGGCATCCCGGTTTTTTCCTTTCCAATTCAATGGTATATAGAGCTCAGATAGATCCACAATATAAAAACCACTTGGAGAGGAACCCTGAACCATAAATAGTTCAATCCATTTCCCTGATAATTTCCTTTCTGGTAATCTATATGCCTGGTGGCCGCGTGGATATTGGCAGGGAGAAGTAAAGCAAACATCGCAATCAGAAGCCAGGCAGTGATCAATCGTGAAAATGCCATTTGTAATCCAACTGCGCCGGCCAATTCGAAAATGCCTGTCAGATAAACCCATGTTTTCTTATATGGAATGAAATCGGGAATCATCATCATCATTCCCCTGGTAAATACAAAATGAGCGATGGATGTAAAAATGAGCATCACGGATATCCCGATCCTGCAGGCAAATGCCAGGTTGTTTTCCCCGGTAATCCATTTTATTAAGAAAAATCCAATGAAGGAGCTGGCAACCAAAACAATCAGAGGTTTCATAAGCTTAAGCTGAATGATATATGATAAGAATAGGTGGAATAATATGAAGGGTCTCCCTGGCCAGACGAATTCTATCCCATTCCAAATTATTTCTTAAATAAATCAAGATAAAAATAGCAGAAAAGTATTTAACGTGAATACCTGGAGAATCCATTACAGTATCAATTTCTTCATCCGTATTTATTAGCAATTGGAATTGGATGAGAAAATCAAAATCTTAACTTTTTATCTACAACCAACCGGAGCGCCTGAATAAATAATACAAAATAAAGCAGACTGTTATGGTTACAAAGACCACAAAATAAAATCCATATTGCCACTCTGCCTCCGGCATGATCCTGAAATTCATTCCCCAAAAGCCGGTCACCATAGCAGGCACGGCAAAGATGGCAGCCCATCCGGCAAATTTTTTCGAAGTGTCATTCTGTGAAATAGAGATCAGTGAAAAATTGGCTTCCAGTGCGGTATTCAGGAGCTCCCGGGTATTATCCACCACTTCATTGATTCGTATGACATGGTCATAAATATCACGGAAGTATGGATGTGTTTCGACAGAGATGCTCTTGATATCAAATCGCATCAGGCGGTTGCAAATATCTACAAGAGGTGAGACAGCCCTTTTGACTTCCAATAATTCTCTCTTGAGCTGGTAAATCTGTTCAGTCGTTTGCCTGGAACTTTTTTCATTGAAGATTTTATCCTCAATCGCTTCAAGATCTTTTTCAAGATCATCCACAACAGGGAAATATTTGTCTACAATAAAATCCATGATGGCATACAACACAAATCCCTGCCCCTTACTCAGCAATTCAGGCATCTCTTCACAGCGCGCGCGAACCTGGTTGTAGGCCACCGAAGATCCATGCCTGACACTTACAATAAAATTCCTGCCTACAAAAAAATGGGTTTCTCCGAACTCGACATGATGCTGAAGATTCTTATTTGCCGTTCGAAGGACTAAAAAGACGGAATCTCCATATAATTCGATCTTGGGACGTTGATGCGCACTATGCGCATCCTCAATAGCCAGGTCATGCAAGCTAAATTCTTCCTGCACTCTCAAAAGCACCTCTTCAGATGGCTCGTGCAATCCAATCCAGACAAAATAATTTGGATCCTTTAGGATTTCATGCACCTTATTCAGTTCGATATCCGCTACGCGCCTGCCTTCCCGGTAAGCAACGCAATTGACAATTTCTTTCATAAGCCCCTTTTTTGCTTTTAGTTGAATTTGTACTTAGAAAGGTCGGAAATATTTTAGAATCGAATTAAAGGAATTGAGACCCATAAGGTTCGACCATGGTAAAATGGTTAGCTGGCACGCACCCTCAAACTGTAGGCGATTTATTAGTATTTTAGGAGCATGACAAAGCATTGCCTGAACTGTGGGCATACGGTAAATTCAAAATATTGTCCCCAATGCGGCCAGGCTACGGATACGGGCCGGCTAAATTGGAAATCATTTAATGCAGAATTTCTTGCATGCACTCACGCATGTCGAAAAAAGCATTTTAGGCACAAGCTGGCAGATGATAAAAAATCCGGGAAAGGTGATGGATGAATATTTCGCTGGCAAAAGAAAAAAATATCAAACACCGATTGGATTCTTCCTGGTATGGGTGACCATTTCCATCCTTACCCATCAGGCCATCTTATCCAGAAGCGGATTCCACCCGGTTTATTTGAAGGGATTAACATTTAGCAGCCCGGAAAGTATCCGCGTATTTGTTAAGCATGGTGAATGGCTCTATATCTTAGCATATCCTTTCACCGCTGCCATGTTTTATTTTGTGCTCGCACGACCTCTTTACAGCTATATTGAATCTATAGTGATCACCATATATACATTTTCCACAGTCTATATGTTATTTACCGTATGTTATATTATCGGAGGTGGATTGTTCTCTTTAAATGTACTGCACTGGAAATTCTACCTCTTTCAAATTATACTGTCGCTCGTTTTCAGCATCTGGGCATGCTTCAGTCTGTTCAGAAAGAAAAAAGTGAAGTGGTTAATGTTTCGCCTATTTGCCTATTTCATTGTTGGCGGCTATATTATGCTAAAATTGCTTGAACTTTTAAGCAATATCTGGGTACAGCTGGAAAAACAATCTGTTTCCTGATAATTATCCCTGAACGACGGCATCAGCCTCCATTTCAACCAACCATTCAGGGTCAATGAATCGGACCACCTGCATGACTGTATTGGCAGGTTTGATGTCTTTAAAAAATTCACCATGGACGAGGGCCACTTTTTCCCAGTCTTCGATTCTAATTAACAGGATCCTGGTTCGAATGGTATCTGTCATTTTTCCTCCCAATCCTTCGATAGCAGCTTTAATAATTTCGAGGCAACGCCGCGCCTGGGCGGCGGGATCGCCAATTGCAACCGTTTTGCCATCGGGGCCTAATGGTGCAGTGCCGGTTACAGCAATGATCCGGCCGATCCGGACTGCTCTTGAAATGCCAATCTTTGGTTCGAATGGCGAACCAGTTGATATATGTCGCCTGGTTGGTTTATTCATTGATTATGATTTCTGAAAAGAGAGATTTGATTTTCCCGCCAAAAAAATATTCCTATTCATTCCTTGTTTGCATTTCTTTTCTTGCAATATCCTTTGCAATTCTCTTGGCGTCTGCAGCGATTTCTCGGATCTGACCGGTTGGACTTACCCAATATCCACAGAAATACAAACCGTCCTTGCCAAAATATTTTTGCTTGGCTGTATTTGAATTCAAATCCAGAAATCTTGATTTGTCCACTTTAACAAAATCCGCATAATCACGAAAGTACCCAATGCCGGCAACGATTGCATCAAATTCTTCTCTTTTCCCGTCTTTGAATTGAATGGTCCTGCCATCGATGAAATCAATGTCGCCATAGATTTTTATGTGGCCTTGCCGGATATGCTTAATGGTGCCAATATCAAGCAATGGTACATTTCCTTCTTTCTGAATTTCTTCCAGGGCCCCATAGGGCTTTCTTTTTAATCCAAGCTTTGTCAGGTTTCCTATTATCAAATTTACGATGGGGGCACTGATTAAATCAGCCAGGCGGGGTGGAAGTCGGCTCAATACCAAACTCAATTCAAGCACAGGAATGCCAAAAATATCGCGCGGTATCACATTGACCGGTGAGCGAACGGCCATGGAAGGCGAAGCTCCCTGCTCGTGCAAATCAATTGCAATTTCACAGGCAGAATTTCCGAAACCCACCACCAAGACTTTTTTTCCTTTGAAATGGCTGCCCGTTTTGTATTCGCAGCTATGCATGATCTTTCCGGAAAATGTTTCCATTCCTCTAAAATGAATGGGCTTGGGTTTCCCATAGGCTCCTGTGGCCATGACCAGGTATTTTGATTGAAATGAGCCCAGACTTGTTTCAGTCGTCCAATATGCGCCATCTTTATAAACAGAGATGGCCTCCGCATTGAAAACAGGATGTATATTAAAAGATTTTTGATAGTCCTCCATGTAATCCACTACCTGTTGCCTGCTCGGATAACGTGGAATGGTCCTGTCAAATTTTTTACCGGGAAGATTAGAAAATCGCTTGCTCGTGTGCAGATGCAATCGCTCATAATGGTTCCGCCAGGGTGTGACCACCTGATTTTCTTTTTCGATGATTGAGTATTCGATATGCGCTTTGTTGAGGGAGGCGGCGGTAGCAAGTCCGGAAATACCTGCTCCAATGACGAGTGTATTCGTTTGCTTTCTATACATCTTGATTAGTAGAAGAAATGCATCATGTCATTGGATCGCTCTACATTTCCTGTAGATACTTTCGCACGAACCGGATGACCATGGACCCTTCTCCAACGGCAGAAGATATTCCCGTAAGGGCACCAAACCGCACATCGCCCGAAGCAAAAATTCCAGGTACACTGGTTTCAGGCATGTAGGGATCCCGGTCCAATTTCCAAATTGGACTAAAGCATTTCTCCTTCAATAAATCGCTTCCACAAATAATAAATCCTTTTTGATCTTTTAACACTGCGTCATTTAGCCAGGCTGTACCTGGCCTGGTTCCAATATAAATGAAGAGGGCTTTTGCCGGCACAGTTCTTTCTTCCTTTGTCATCGTATTTCTGAGTGTAATTTGTTCTAAGACAGATGAACCGGAACAGGAAATGACGTCTGTATTGACGATGACATGTATATTGGGTGTGCGGCTGATATTTTCAACCAGGTAATTTGCGGCAGTTTGTGAAAGGGCGTCCCTTCTTATCAGAATATTTACTTCCCGTGCGAATTTACTCATGTACATGGCCGCCTGGCAGGCTGAATTTCCTCCTCCCACAATGTATATAGCCTCATTGCGGCAGGCATGTGCTTCCACCGATGCCGCGCCATAATAAACGCCTGCTCCTGCAAATTCTTCCATTCCGGGCACATCGAGTCGTTTGTAAGCAACCCCGGTTGCAATGACAATGGCTTTGCTGAAAATCTCTGAGCCGTCCATCAATTCTGTCATCTTATATCCATCTCTTACCGAAATATTTTTCACTTCCTGCGGAGTAAGAATTTCCGTGCCAAAACGAAGGGTTTGTGTGATCGCTCTTCTGGACAACTCCGCGCCTGAAAGTCCGGAAGGGAAACCAAGATAATTTTCAATGCGCGCACTGCTGCTGGCCTGCCCTCCGGGATTGCTTCTTTCTATGAGGATGGTCTTGAGTCCCTCGCACGAACCATACACAGATGCAGCGAGGCCGGCGGGTCCTGCGCCAATGATAAGCACATCGTACATGGTCTTCGTTGCTTTTTGTTGAAGTCCAACGCGCTCTGCAAGCTGCGGCAACGAAGGATCGGTCATGAAACCGCCATCCTTCAATACCACCAGGGGCAAGTCAGATTTAGAAACATTTGCACTGATTAGAAATTTCTCCGCCTCGGGATCGCTTTCAATATTCATCCAGATAAAGGGAACCAGATTTCCCGAAAGAAATTCCTTGAGATGATGCGATTTTGGCGACCATTGAAATCCAATGATGCGCGTCACATCATGAAAGGGTTTATATAATGCCTGCCATTCATCCAGCAGGTCATTAACAACAGGGAACAATTTTTCTTCCGCCGGATGCCAGGGCTTTAAAAGATAATAATCGAGTTTGATATTGTTGATGGCCTGTATGGCCGCTTCCATGTCAGCATAAGCTGTAAGAAGCACCTTCTTTGCATCTGGAAAAATTTCATTGGCTTTTTCCAAAAATGAAATGCCTTCCATTTCAGGCATCCGCTGGTCTGTTATAATCAGGCCAACCACTTCGTTCTTTAGTTTCAATTCCTTGATGATATCCATCGCTTCCATTGCTGAAGCGGTGGCCGCCACTTTATATCCGTCACGGTATTTATTCCTTATATCCCGCTGGATGGCTCTGAGTACCTGCTCATCGTCATCAATAAGAAGAATATAAGGCAGTTTAATTTGTGTCCCGGCTTCAGTCATTTTATTGTCAGGTTAAGGTTTTTGCACAAGTGGAATGCAAATGGAAAATTCAGTTCTGCCCGGTATGCTGTCAACTTTAATTGTCCCATTGTGTCGATTTACAATCCTGTTGACTATATCAAGGCCAATTCCTGTGCCCTCACCCACTTTTTTGGTCGTGAAAAAAGGATCAAAAATCCTGGAGACGATTTCTTTAGGGATCCCTTTCCCATTATCTATTATCGAAACAGTGATATTTCTATGATCAAAGCAGGTCTCAATATCAAGCTTTCCATTCTTATCCAAAGCAAAAATGGCATTGTCTATGAGATTTGTCCATACCTGATTTAATTCTCCAACGTAGACCGGCACTTCCGGCAACTGGGGTGAAAATTTCTTAGTCACTGAAATATTCTTTTCACGCAATTTAAATCCAAGCAGGGTCAGGGCGCTTTCAATTCCCTGATGCACATTGGTAAGCTCCAGATCATTGGCCCGGTCCATGTGCACATGGCTCTTTATAGAAGCGACCAGATTTGAAATATGCCGGGAAGCTTCTCCAAGATCTTTGACGATTTTCCGGCAGCTTATGAGATTCTCAAGCCATGGAATCAGATGCGAAAATGCAGCAGCACCTGTTTTATTTAGTATTTCTGTCAAATCCGCCGTCGTTAATCCAAATTCGGCAAAGGTCTCGGCTGTTTCTCTTTGAGAAATGCCATTTCTTTCAAGCCATTCTTCGATTTCATCTTCGATTGCCATTCGCTGAAGGGTGCTTTGCCTTGCTTTTTTGGCAAGGCCCTCTTCTTTTTCTGCCACAATCGAACGAATTTGCTGGAAATGATCAGCAGGGGTCTTTGTTTCGAGCAGCACTTTGGTCATTTCATCCATTCGGTTCATTCGTTTGGCCAGCTCATTCGAAATTTCACCGATGGCAGCTGCCGGATTATTTAGTTCATGAGCAATGCCGGCTGCCAGATTACCAAGTGCATTTACTTTTTCGTATTGCAGTTGGGTGGTGGCAAATGCTCTTGCCCTTTCAGTCATATAACCAATCAACTTTTGTATGAATTCCGGATTCAGGGCTTCCAGCTCCACAAAATGTTTTTTATGCATCCTTAGGGTCTTCACTTCACCCAATGCGTAAGAATAACCGGGAAAGGTTTTCATCCGGGAATATGGCAGCAGGCCACCCACTCCGCCCGTCGTATTATTATTGTCGAAGGTAAAATAATAGACCTGCCTTCCATTGACATACATGTAGAATGAAACCTTTCCTTCCAGGGCGACCCACATCACTTCTGCAGGTTCGCCATATTTGGCAATGATGTCACCATCAGCATATTCTACATAATCGGAATGGTCGAGAATCCATTTGAGGTGTTCGTCAGGCAGATCTTGCAAGGCGACTACCTTCTTCAGGTCTTCTATTGTTACTGGAGGCATATTTTAGATATTCATTGTAAACCAAAGGCCGGGCCGGAATATTATGCATAAATTAATAGTTCCCAAGTTACTAAAGCTGTGTAGCATTTCAATTGAAGGATATTTGGAAGATGCTTTTGGCGGAAGAAACCAATTTCAGGCAGGAGAGATCCGCCGCCGATGCTCCCGAAAAACAAGATAGTTGATCCCTGCTGAACGCTCTCGCCGGTTTATGGATTTTCCTGCGAATGCTGGTCATATTTCAAAGCAAGAAAGTACATTTTCCCATTTGTCATTTCGAGCCCGATTAGTATCCGGATATTACAACCGAAATAAGCAGGGCGAGAAATCTTGCAGATCGATCTCACTGAAATTTCAGATTTCTCACTCCGCTTCGCTCCGTTCGAAATGACAAGCGTTTTTTTGAGGCTGCCTAAAAATACAACCAGTTTAGAATTGATGCGAATCGGAGGTGGAAGGGTATTACAGTACAAGTGCCACGATATTTCCGCACATCAATGCAATTGATCTGAAGAACGTACAAGTTTCGCGGATAGATCCGGATCCTTCATGTCCTTATCAAAAGGGAACATGGGCCGCTGAATTTTTTTGTATGGCAAATGCTCAATATCCTGGTCAACGCCACCTGGCGTAAGGGCCATGAGCCAATCGGCCCTCATGGCATAGAGTTCCGGTTCCAGGTAGCCGATCTTAACCACTACGATATCCGATTTCCGCGGAGCCAGACCCAGTCTTGTAAAATCAATCTCTTTATGATAGGGCTTGCGCTTCTTCGTAACGATCACGTGCACACTACCCACCCGCACCACTGTTTCCACTTCTGCATCCTTATCTCCATATACAATGGACTCTACTGTTCCCTTAATTCGTACAGGCGGTGCAAATCTTGAATCCACTGCAGCACCCGCGAAACCATCCACCAGATTGCCTACTCCGGCAGCAACGGCGAGATCAATCAGCGCAGGGCCCGGTATGGAAGCATAGATCAGCGATGGTCCGTTTTTCGATTGAAATTCTTTCCTGGAAAGAATTTGCGTCAGCGTCCAGCTCACATCGCCTGCGCCCCCGGCTGTTGGATTATCTCCCATATCACTAATGAAAAATGGATGCTTCTTGCTTGCCAGAGCACTGTCGAGGCATTCGTTCCATGTCCTGGTAGGGGCTACAAATGCGTACTGAAAGCGGGCATCCCAAAATCCCTTCGCCAGTTTTTCTGCGGTATGCATGACCGTTTCTTTATCATCTCCGGTGACCATAACCACGGCGTGGTTACGCTCTTCATCCGCCCATGCATAACCCACCCAGATGCTGGCATCAATAATTCCAGGCTGTGCCGCCGCTGGCGCTACTGCCGCATAAACAGATTTCGCAGGCTCTATTCGCGTGCTGGTTTTTTCTCCGGGCAGGAGTACAGGAATAGATATATAAGCTTTATAGGCGGGCTTGCCTTTGCCAGACTCAATTCGTTCTATAAGATTCTTCAGTGCACGCTCTTTTGTTTCCATTGCATCTTCATGCGGGGCCATACGGTAACAATTGATGAGATCGGAATTTTCCGCCAACCGCATCGATACATTTCCGTGAAGGTCCATCGTCGTGGAGATGATTGTTTTATCCCCAACCAGTTTTCTTATTCGTACAATAAAATCTCCCTCGGGGTCTTCCAGTCCTACCACACTCATGGCACCATGGATGTCGAAAAACAAACCATCATAGGGTAAGTTTTTTTTGAGAGAATCCAGCGTTTTACCCACAAGGGATTCATAGGCTTCGCGGGTAACAGCTCCTCCCGGCAATGCATGACCGGTAATGCTGGGAAACCAGTTGGCACGCTTACGCAGTGGCGAATCAAGGGACAAAAAAGGGAATCCTGAAAGTACCGCGGTATCATATCTGGCATGAAATGCGGCCTCATCCGTCAGCGCGGGAGAGAATGTGCTCGATTCAATGCCAAGGCCGGCAATGGCGATCCGGGGCAAGCCCATGGACCGGCCATTGAAATGCTTTTTGCTTACATAATATTTTTCAAAAAATACGGCAATGCCGATGACAAATATGCAAAGAAGTAAAATGGGGAAAAATCGTTTCACCTGAGTTTTTATTATGGTTTAGAACAGAACATGGCCAGAGGAACTAAATATAGTCCATAACGGCGGATTTTTTTCATCCCGGCTGGATTTGATTCCCATTTTTTGGGGGCAAAATAAACCATCCCACCTCCAATACTCATTTTCATATAAAGTTCGTAGCTTCTCACTTGTCATCACCTTTGGTTTTGACTTTATCGTCCGCATTTGATAAGATGATTTCTGAAAACAAAAAAAACCGTGAAATGGAACGATTGAAACCCATTGCCAAAATCTTCTATGGGCTGGGCATTGCCGGCATCGGCTTCCTGCAATTCATTTATCCAGGGTTCAGGCCGGTCTTGTTACCTATTCCTCCCGAAACCACGGCTCATTTGAATATTTTGGTCTACCTGACCGGCGCAGTGTTGGTATTCACCGGAGGATTGATTGCATTTGGAAAAAATGTAAAAGCGGTCTCGCTTTTTCTTGGCACATTCTTAATGCTGTTCTTTATTTTGGGACATCTTGCCGAACAGGACTTGCAAATAATCCAGGCATCCCCGGTGCCTGGACCGACGCATTAAAATTATTGACTCTTGCAGGAGGAGCTTTTATCATCTCCACGTTATATCCCGACAAGAAAAAGTGCCGGCCTGATCGGTCTTATTCAGAAAATCGCTCCTTTTGGAAAATATTTTTTCGCTCTTCTACTGGTTGTTTTCGGCATTGATCATTTCCTTTATGTTGATATGGTAAAGACCCTGGTGCCCACCTGGATCCCGGGCGATTTGTTCTGGACCTATCTGGCTGCTGTTGCATTGATCGGCGCCGGCCTCGCCATTTTCATAAATTTCAAACCTGGTATGATTAGCCTACTATTGGCAGCCATGCTTTTCATCTGGTTGATCGTCTTACATATTCCGAGAGCCCTCTTCGCCCCCGCGACAGACAATGGGAATGAATGGACAAGTGTATTTGAATGCCTGGCATTTAGTGGGATCGCCATCTTGTATCCATATTCAAAAAAAAGCATCCTATAAATTGACGTAAGTACTTGCCCTGCTAAGCTGGAAAAAAATAAAAGGCAGGATCAGCCAGCGATAACCGCAGTGGTTCGTTTAGGTAGAATTTCCTCGATGGTCCGGTCAAGCCTGCTTTTTTCAGCAGCGAATGCGATCAGGTGGCTTTCAATAGAGACTTCGATAGATGAGCTTAATAAAGTTTTATCCTGTTGTGCCACGGCCTGCACCCAGTCCTTCACCAGGTATTCATCGCCGCCACCATGAGCATCTGTTTTCATTTCCCAGGAAGTTTGCTTTCTTGTTCTAAAATCGGTCATCACAAAGGCTTCCATATCGCCCACAATATCACCTCTTGATCCCATGATCCTTGTTCTTCTCCCTTCATACGATACATGTGCCTCCATGGAAAATGCAGCAGTGACTCCGTTTTCAAAGAGCATATTCACCGTGATATGATCCGGCTGGTCATTGTCCATGCGGTAAACGCACCTTCCATAGTCGGTTGTTTTCAGCTGTTGCAGAATAATTTCATCCCAATCCGACTTGTCTTCAGGTAAATCAAAAACATAGAGACGTTTCCTGTCACGCAAATAAATTTGTAGTGCAGAATAAGGACAGGTGCTTTCCACTTTACAACCGTCCGTGCATCTTTCTGTACTGCCCTCCGGCGCATTGGCATTGGTAAACCAGCTAAGGTTGCCGAAACAATGAACGTCACGCACAGGGGAATCGATGAGCCATCGGATAATATCTGTATCATGGCAGGACTTTGCCAACACGATGGGGGTTGCTTTTTTACTGTTTCTCCATTTCCCTCTGACATAGGAGTGACTCATATGAATTTGTTCGATCGGCTCCAAATGTTGCATGCTGATAATATCACCTATAAGCCCGGCTTCAATGATCTCCTTTAATTCACGGAAATAGGGTGTATACCTCAACACGTGGCAAACGCCTACGATCCGGCCAGTGGCCTTCGCTTTATCCAATATCAGGTTACATTCTTCTGCTGTGGGTGCAATCGGTTTTTCCAATAAGATGTCATAGCCGGCATCCAGGGCAGCAAGGCAGGGTTGGGTATGCACATGATCCGGTGTGGCAATAATAACGGCATCGGCAAATTTATCCCGGTTGAATACCTCTTTCCAATGATGAAAACAGTTGGCGGAATCAATCGCATGTCGAAGTTTGAACCTTGCCAGGATCCTTGTATTGGTGTCTGCTATCGCAACGATCCTGAGTTCGTCCGGATGTTGAAGCGCATAATTCGCATAGATATTTCCCCGGTGACCCCCTCCTATCAGGATGGCCCTGACAGGTCTTTCAATTTTTATATGACGTGGGTTGCTAAAAACATCATCGTGCAGGCCGAAAAGGGCAGCTACTTCCTTCCATCCAAGCTCAGCAGTTTCCTTTACAAAACTCAGAGATCGCAACAATCTCCTTGATGAAATGAATTGGCGTAGAGACATTGAGATTAAAAATAACTTAGTTAAAATAAGGTTGGTCGCGACAAAGTTACTAAATGAAAAAAATAGTGGGGAGGATTATTTTTTATGGCAGTTCTTAGTTCCAGATGAGTTCACCATTTAATACAAGGGAAAATATTTCAATGACAGGCGTGATACACCAGAGTAAGCACTGAATCTTTCGTCGGCCCGGGGGTTCAATGACCGGCTTAAATTAGTTTCAGACAATTTCCTATATTAGACCACTAAATCTCCAACATGAAGAAATTGACCTTTTCGACCCTGCTTCTCTCTTTTATTGCCTTGATTACGGCACCCCAGGCCGTTTCACAAAGCGCCAAAGGCAAAACGATCATCGCGGTCTTTGCACATCCGGATGACGAATCAACTGCCGGACCCGTATTGGCAAAATATGCTTTCGAAGGAGCGAATGTTTGGCTAGTGACCGCAACCGATGGCAGGCTGGGTGTGGCCGAACACGCGCATATACCTGCGGGAGACAGCCTGGCAGCAGTCAGGAAAGAAGAATTGGCCTGTGCGGCGAAGGCCTTTGGCATTCATCCCCCGATCATGCTCGGACTCCATGACCAAATGGATATGCGGGACGGCATGGGCGGGATTGGCAAATCCCTCGACAGTTTGCGCAGGGCGCTGAGGCGAATTTTTGCTGAATTGAATCCGGATGCAGTGATCACCTGGGGTGGCTCTGCCTGGACAGGTCATCCTGACCATATGCTGGTGGGCGATGTAGTGACAGAGATTTTTGCAAGCAGACAGTGGCCTAAAAATCCCAATTTGTTCTATGTAGAGTTGCCCAATGGGAGCCTTCCCCCGGGAATGAATTTTGCGACTACTGATATCCGTTATCTTAACGTGCAGATTGCATTAAGCGCAGAAGACATCCTGAAAGCAAAAACAGCCTGGTCCTGCCATAAGAGCCAATATACACAGGCAACAGTAGACCAGCTGCATGGTTTGCTATGGAAGTCCGGCATCGCCTATTTCAGGTCTTTTATTGGAACGAATGGTGTGCAGCATTCTTTCTTCATAAAATAGAAGAATTTCACGCATAGAGGCAAAAAAACCAGGATTTACGAAAGTTGCTTTATTTGACCTTTCTTCCTTTCAAAAATTCATCCATCTTAATTTCCCAGGAGAGCCGGTCGGTTTTTTCGAACCGCAGCTGCATCCTGATGATATTGCTGTCAACTAATTTTAAACTGTACGCATCGTAGTCCCGGTAAAGTGCAGATCCCTCCCAGGTCCATGGATGCTCTCCGGGAATATATATGGAGACATGGTGCGCGCTATGCAAAGGACCATTTGAAATTCCTGAAATTGTTTTTGTATCCTGGTTCCATGCCAGATGCTCTATTTCGACAGCGCCCTGCAATACATGGCGATCGGTTGAAATAAATTGAGGATTGCCGGACTTTTCATGCAGAGCAACCAAAGTCACCGTACCCGGTGGAAGGACAACCCTTATTTCATCCTTCAGTTCCCCAATGAATTCCTGTTTCCAGAAATTAAATGCGAGGTAAGTGGTCCCGGGCTTTAGCCAGAGCCGTTTCAATGAAAATTTTTTTTCAATGGTCTCCGTTAAGCTTGCATTAAAAAATCCAGCTATCGTCCATTCTGCAAAGGGCTTATTTATTTTCATTGCAAAGACGGATTGCATTTCCCCGTCAAAGAGATCAACTGGCACAGCCGCCTGCCCGAATGATGGAAGAATTCTCCTGATTATTTCCAATTTGTAACCATCAAGCTGTGTCAGCCGGTCACCGGAAAACATATTGCCGCCACTTAGTGCTATAATCGTGGCCGCTGCTTCTGATTGTTGGTTGTTTAGCAGATCAAGACAAACATGATCCACATCATTGATCCATGTGTGCCTGTGAAAATAATAACGTTTGGCAGAGGCGGATGCACTGCATGACGGGTGAAGGAAATAGGTATCCCAGGCCGCATTTTTAAACCCATAATTTACATCTGCTTCAATGCGCATGCTGTCAATCAGGCCGGCAGTTATTGCACCGGGACCGCATTCAAGGATATGGCATTTATCTCCCGCGGCCATGCGCATAATTTCCATCCCTTTGCGATAAACCTGTGCTGAAGAAAGCGAGGAATCATGATATTGTTTTGCCGCTAAAATTGACCAGGCCACGAAATCAATTTTGATCATTTCATATCCCCAGTCATTTGCAATTCTGTCAATGAGATCATGTAACCATTTTGCAGCTTCCGGATGAGTGATATCAAGACAGTATCTTTTGGGGTTTTCATCCGCCGGTGCATTGGAGTTCTCCGGCCAGGGTCCTACCCTTTGCAAATGGCCATCCGGCCCTTTCACCAACCAATCTGGATGTTTTTGGAAAACTTCCGCCGGTTCAGAAATCACATAGGGAGAGATCCAAATTCCCGCTTTAAAACCATTTTGTTTAATCTTATCCGCCAGCCATTTCATGCCATGAGGAAAACGCTCATTTCCTTCCCAGTCACCATGGTATTTTTGGTATCCCTCATCAATCTGAATATAGTCGAGGCCATACTGCCTTAAATGGCTTGCTGCGAATTCCGCATTTGAAACCACTTCCTCTTCTGACACCTTCGCCAAGGTATAGAACCAACTGCACCATCCGTTTAAAATTGAATGGGTCCTGGATTTGTTTATTTTACCGACCGCGGTCGCATAATTTTCCAACGCTTCGTAAGGATTTGGGGCGATGGTGATCATCAATCGGTTTGAACTGATGGTTGTTCCCGGCTTTAGAATAAATTCAGGTGCGAACACAGATTCAGCCAAAAATGAAACCTGGTCAGAGGCAGTTTTGGAAATCAGGAGATTGCCAAGGCATGAATTATTTTCCAGATAGCCAATCGCCAGACCTTCTTTGTCATAGCCGCTGAATAAACCTGCATTCCACCAGCTATGAATCGTTTCGCTATTTGAAGAGAGTGAACTGTTGGCGAGTTTTATTCCTTCCATCTCACCGCTGGAAATGCTTCCATTTTTAGTTCCAAATTCATGAACTATCCCGGTATCAAAATACATCTCTCCGTTCGTAATACACTTGGAAACACCAGGTACAGTCAAAACAGCCCCTTCGATGCTAAGAACCCGAAGAGGTTCAAGGCTTTTAATGATCATGTTACGTGCTGAGCCGTTTTTGCAAATAGCTTCAAATGCAATGGCCGGCGAATGATCGTACAACGATATCTGAATCTCAAGCCCCAGTTTATTTTCAGCGTCTTTTGAATAGACCAATAATTTTTTCCCTGAACCCAAGGAGTCGCTGAATGCAGTTGAATCTATTGAATGTTTATAGTTAGCTGAACCAACGATGCGTTTTATTTCATCCGTATTTATGCATGCAGTGCCGCCAGTCAGCAAAGGAATCCCATTGCTTCTGTATACATTAATCGTTCCTTTAATCCGGTCAAAGGATGCAGTGAAGTAATCATTTTTTATTTCATCCGGATAATTCTCTGATAAATGGGATCCGGCTGAAACAGGGTTAGCCATAGCCATTGATGTTCCGACAATAGATGCGGCCTTTATGAATTCGCGGCGTTTTATCGGGCCAGCCATATTTTTTTCTTATTGAAGTCTTGTTGGTAGTCAGGTAAAATTAGTAATCCTGCGGTAAAATTCTTTTCTCCAATTATCAAAAGACATGATAGCAAGGTTTACTTCCACTTGATTTATTTTTTCTATCAGATTTATTTTATTGATGGGGCAATGCGAATGTGATATAACTGTCACCAGAAGTAGTTTTGAGCTTACCACCACCACAGGCAATCACGATATATTCTTTTCCATTCAGTTCATATACGGAAGGCGTAGCAAAAGCGGCCGCTGGCAGTTTCACCTCCCATAAAAGACCACCATCTCTCTTGTTAAATGCACGCAGCTTACCATCTTTGGAAGCAGCAATAAAAACCAGGCCCCCGGCTGTAATGACTGAAGCCCCATAATTCTCTGTACCAGTCGGTTCTTTTGTTCCGGGAAAACCAGCATCATTTCCCAAAGGCTTTCTCCATACAAATTCTCCTGTATTCAAATTGATGGCGTTAATGGTACCCCAGGGTGGCGCAATAGCAGGCTGACCCTCCTTTGTAAGGAATTTTGAAATGCTTTTCATCACATACCGCAGACGAAAAGGATCATCTTTTTTGTAAGATTTGTCTTCAAATGATTTCTTCATTTCCATTTTTTCGTTCAAAATAAAATTTGCAATGGCCTTACGCTGAGCTTCCGGCATTTGTTTGAAAGATGGCATCATCCGCCGGCCCGTTTGAATCAGGGTATCAAATGCGGCATGCGAATATTTAGATTGAATATTGATCAATGATGGCACATTATCCGTGCCTTTTCTTCCGGGCCCATGACATGACATACATTGCGATTGATATAACCTCTCCCCTGCCTGTCCCATGTTTTCATGGACAGGAATTACTGCACTGGGTGCAGCTTTTACCACCCATGCCATTTCATTGGCGTTGATATAGAGCATCCCTGTTTCCGGGTCAAAGGAGGGACCGCCCCATTCTGCACCACCGTCCAGTCCGGGAAATTCAAGGGTACCCTGCAAAGAAGGTGGATTGTACATATGATCTGATATATAGCCAGCCCATTCCTTTTTGATTTCCTGATATGATGAATCCGGCAACAATTCATTTAGATCTTTTTCAGCAATCACCTGTCGCATAAAAGGTGCAGGCTTTAAAGGGTAAGGTTGGGTCAGAGATAGTTTTTCTCCGTCTAGCGCGGAAACAGCGGGGACCTGCTTTTCGATAATATCATAGATCGGTTTGCCGTTTGCTCTTTCAAAAACAAATACAAAGCCCGTCTTGGTGGTAATGACTACTGCATCGACTGCATGGCCATCTTTGTTGATTGTTACCAGGGCCGGTGCAGAAGGGAGATCGCGATCCCATACATCATGATGAATATCCTGAAAATGCCAGATGCGTTGACCAGTCGCTGCATCCAGCGCAAGCAGGCAATCTGCAAATAAGTTATTCCCTTTTCTTTTGCCACCATAAAAATCGTAATTAGCCGAACCGGTACAGGCAAATACCATCTTTCTTTCTTTATCCAATGCCAAACCACCCCAGGCATTGGCGCCACCTGTAAATTCCCAGGCTTTTGGATCCTCCCAGCTGTCATAGCCGTACTCACCAGGCTGGGGTATGGTGTGAAATATCCACTTTTGTTTACCGGTGTTAATGTCAAATGCACGGATATGGCCGGGAGCAGCCTGCGGACTTTCACTTACCCTTGTACCCATGATGATAAGATGATTAAATACAATACCCGGCGATGTGGCACTTACAAAAAGATCTTTCGCAGCATCACCAAGGCCATCATGCAAATCAAGCTTTCCCTTATTTGCAAAGCTCTCCATTAACTTGCCGGTTTGCGCATTTATGCAATGCAGATATGAGCCAGCGGTATAATAAATCCTTTCATCGTTTTCAGCCTCTTTATAATAAGTAACCCCTCGGCAATTGTTCGTATTATAAAAAGTCTTGTCGCCCGTCAATACGTCAAAAGGATCAAACTGCCATTTTCTGGTACCGGTAGCAGCATCAAGGGCAAACAATTTCAACCGGGGGCTGGTTCCGTACATGACTCCATCCACAATGATTGGATTGCATTGTATCTGGGAATCATTGGCAGTATCTGCATCGCCTGTATGGTATTCCCAGATAGGCCGCAATGTTTTTACATTTGAAGTGTCAATTTCTGTAAGAGAAGAATATTGAATGTTCTCATCCGAACCTTTATACTGTTCCCACTGATTGTATTTTTCATGCGAGTTGCAGGATGAAAAGAAAAGTAAACCTATGCATAAGCTGGAACAAAGGCTTGCACCTTCTGCATTTCGCAATCTGAACATCGGCAATTGCATATTTATACTAATATCGCTTAATTAAACGATCTAACATGCCGGCCTGAAGCCAACCAAAATATACACTATATGAATTCACCACTCTGGCGCGAGTCTTCTCCGCAGGGCAGCTCGGATTCCAGCCAATAAGCTTCTACTGCCCTGCGGTGTGACTCGTGCCTGAATTTAAGTCAATCCAGACCATTACTAAGCATGGGATCGAGTAACTGAATCTCCAGTAAACCCTTTTGACCTTCGTAATCCTTTGCGCTGCTATAGGGGTACCCTTCCGGGTAGTCGGCAAATCCTGCTTCTACAGGATTTGCATGGATGTAATCTAGTTTTTGATGGATTATTTTTGGAGTGCTCAGTTCGATCGGCTGATTATTTTGTTGCCAGAATTGGTAGTATTTATTCTGACTATTGCTCTCTCCCGCTTTGCGAAACATCTCAAGCATCCATTCCCGCCTGCTTTCCCTTGCATTTTCCATGATTGCTTTGATTAGTTTGGCAGAAGTAAATTTCTTCATATCCCGGATGATCTCCGCCATTGGCCGGTCATGCGATCCGATTATCATGTGGACATGACTTGTCATAATGCACCAGGCATATATTTCAAGACCTTTATATTTCATGCAATATTTCCAACTTTGCAGTAGAATCTCCCTGTATTCATCCCGAATGAATACATCTATCCAATTCACAACAGCGAAACTTATGAAATAGAGTTCATCGGGATCGTGGAATTTGTATTTCCTACTCATTGATCCTGTAATAATAATCTCCTGGAGGAAGAAATCAATGCTCAAATCACCCGGCATTTGGGCACGAGTCACCCGCAGGGCAATGGTAAACTATTTATTAAAATTCGTGCTGCCCTGCGGGGAAGACTCGCGCCAGAGAAGGGGGCTTGCAAGCAAGTCGCATCCTGGCGCAAGCGTCCGCTTGTGCCAGCTTCATCCCGGATATATAAAATTAAAATGCGGCTGACTGCCGTCGAAAATTAAAGACCATATACGACAGTAGCAAACCCCTCCTGGCACAAGCGGACGCTTGCGCCAGGAGGGGTCGAATAAGAAAGGGGATTATCTGCGCTTCGCGCGACATTCTTATTCCCGTACGCTTTGGCTTGCAAGCAAGCCACGCTTCCGGAAATAAAAATGCCGACACCTATCGGCGTCGGCAATGATCATTTTGTTGTGGAGGTGAGGGGATTCGAACCCCTGTCCAAACATATTCTTCAAAAGCTTTCTACATGTTTATTTACTTATTATTTGTCGGGAAAAAACAGGAAAGCAACAAACCAATTCTATCCTTAGCTGTATGGTCTTAAGCAATGGTCACAGCCTTCCGTTGCAGCATCCTGTATTTGTTTTGAGTCGGCGGCGGAGCATGGTAACAGACCAACCTGCTCACGCGGCCCTAATGACTACTTAATCACTGATTAGGCAGCCATGGCATACTGAGTATTGCCATTTGAAGTTTGAGTATTCAGATTAACGTGCTAATTATCCAACGCACTACATGCTTACACTTTCAAAGATCTATGCTGTCAAAACCAGTCACCCCCGAAGTAGTTGAAAGTTTACAGTTGGTAGTTGACAGACTTATTTTCTTGATTCAAAATTAACTTCGAACAATTGTAGTTAATAGATCGGGTAATTAAATTACCATTTGTCATTGGCAAATCACTCATCGTTTTCGACCCATTGCTTTCTGATCAACTGTCACCTTCTTATTCATTTAAACAACCTGAAAATATCCAACCCCAGCGCATAGGCCATCACACCCAATAACAAAATCATGCCGGTCATTTGAGCATACTCCATGAATTTGATGCTGGGCTTTCTTCCGGAAACCATTTCTATAAGCGTGAATAATACATGACCCCCATCCAATCCAGGCACAGGCAAAATATTCATTAATGCCAGGGCCAAAGAAAAGAAAGCGGTCAGCGACCAAAAACGTTGCCAGTCCCATTCCGACTCAAACATCTTACCGATGCTGATGACGCTGCCAAGGGATTCATTCGTATTGACTTTGCCGCTAAAAATTAGTTTCAATTGAAGCCAATAATTTTCAAGTGTCAGATAGCTCTTGCTGATCCCGGCCGGAATAGATTCAAAAAATGTATAGTTAATTACTTTTTTCTCCAGCTGATCAATGTCTCCAGTATAGTAGAATCCGAAAACGCCATTGTCAGGAACGGTGGCATCCGCTCTCGTCGTGTCCCGGCCATGGATATATGCCAGCTGCACCTGCCTGCCCTTATGTGCCTGAATTTTTTTCTTTACATCAGTATAAAAAACGCGGGTGCTATCCACAGCATAAATGCGATCACCTTTTTGGATCCCCATTTTCTCGGCATAAGATCCCGCCACCACGGAATCGATTCTCGCAGGCAATCTAGGCACGATAAATCCGATGGCTTTGTACTTAATCACTTTCCCTGCAAAATCCGAAGGGATATTTACAGTGACTTCCTGTCCCTCACGTTGTACATGAATGATCTTTGAATTATATAAAAGTACTTTCAAAGGAATCTTGCCAAAATCATCAATGTATTTTCCATCCACATCCAGGATTTTGTCTCCATCCCTCAGTCCGATGCTGTAAGCCAAAGAATCTGTTGCGATACCATAGGGAAGCTTATCTGTTTCCAGATAGGTATCGCCCCAATGCCAGGAAGTCATGGCATAAATTAAAAATCCAAGCACGAGGTTTACGGTCACACCTCCCACCATAATGATTAAGCGCTGCCATGCAGGTTTGCTCCTGAATTCCCAGGATTGGGGAGGCAGTTTCATTTGCTCCTTATCCATGCTTTCATCGATCATTCCGGCAATTTTCACATAACCTCCAAAGGGAATCCAGCCCAGGCCATATTCGGTTTCACCCACTTTCTTTTTAAAAAGGGAAAACCAGGGATTAAAAAAAAGATAAAATTTCTCCACCCTGCACTTGAACCATTTTGCAGGCAGGAAATGTCCTAACTCATGCAGGATCACAATGATGGAAAATGACAAAATAAACTGCGTCGCCTTCACTAAAAACTCCATATCCAAGATCCCAATCGGGAATTTTAATTGTTAATACGAATCAATTCCGGCAAAATATAACTTTCAGGCGAATGCCTCAATCAGGCACTATAACGCTGGTCCGGTTTTATAATTTTATTAACGAAGCCGCAAAATTACGCGCCTCAGCATCGCTGTCAAAATAATCTTCAAGTGTGGGTTGCTCCACTGGCGCCACATGTTGCATGGTTCTTTCAATAAGATCCGTCATATCGAGGAAGCCGATCCGGTTTTTCAGAAATGCATAAACAGCAATTTCATTTGCAGCATTCAGTACACAGGGCGCATTACCGCCTTTGAACAAAGCCTCTGTCGCGAGACCCAGGTTCCTGAAAGTCTTAAAATCAGGATCTTCAAAGCTGAGCTTGTCAGGCTTACGAAAATCATAACGTGGAAATTCATTCGCAATCCGGTGAGGAAATCCCAATGCATATTGAATGGGCAGTTTCATATCAGGCAATCCCATCTGGGCCTTGATGCTGCCATCTTCAAACTGGATCATGCTGTGAATGATACTTTGCGGATGGATGATCACCTGGATCTGGTTTGCTTTCAGGTTGAACAACCATTTGGCTTCGATCATCTCCAGTCCCTTGTTCATGAGCGTTGCGGAATCGATGGAGATCTTTGCACCCATATTCCAATTGGGATGCTGCAATGCATGGTCTCTTTTTACATTGACAAGAAAATTTGGCTTCTTTCCAAGAAAGGGACCACCCGACGCAGTGAGAATTATTTTTTCGATCCTGTTCCTGGTCTCTCCCACCAGACATTGAAATATGGCAGAATGTTCAGAATCAACAGGGATGATCGGTGCCCTGTTCTCAACCGCTTTGCGCATCACAATATCTCCGGCAACAACAAGCGTTTCCTTATTGGCCAAGTGCCACCATCTTTCCCTGTTCAACGGCTTTCAGTGTGGGCTTGAGTCCCGCAAATCCTACAATGGCTGCCAGCATGATATCATATGCATCCATTGCTGCAACTTCTTCCAGTGCTCGTTCTCCTGCAAATACCTTGATGGGTTTGGACGCCAGCGCTTCTTTTACCTTGGCATATTTTTTCTCATCACCGATAACAACTATCTCAGGGGAGAAGAGCAGCGCCTGCTTGACGAGCAATTCATCATTGTTCTGCGCTGTCAGGATATCTGCAGTGAATCTGCCGGGATTGGATGCAATGACCTGCAATGCCTGTTTGCCGACAGAACCGGTGGACCCAAATACAGCTACGCGTTTTTTTGCTTGGTCAATTGACATAGTCAGTTCAGAAGATGGGGTTTAAAAGTAAGCAAATCCACCGAGGAGGAAAACGAATTATTGTTCAATATATTTTTCCAGTGGTTCAGCAAAGACCCTGTCGTTGCTCAGCCGGGGCACTTTATTTTGGCCACCCAGCTTTCCTATCGACTTCATATAGTCGATGAAACCGTTTTTCTTTACGGGATGTATTTGCAGGGGCTGGAGGATATTGCCAGAGATCAGATCGTCATAATAAATATTTTTTGCCCGCAAATTGCTGTCCACTTTCTTCGCAAAACGCTCCAAATCGCTGGGCCTTTTTTCAAATTCTACAAACCATTCATGAAAAGATTTTCCTTCTCCTTTGCCAGTGATCATCGGAGCCACGGTAAACTCTGTGATGTGTACACCTTCCTCGTCGGCAGCTTTCATCAGGCTGTATTCCACTTCTTCCCCGATCACATGTTCGCCAAATGCAGAGATGAAATGTTTCACCCGGCCGGTGACCACCAGCCGGTAAGGATCGACGGAAACAAATTTCACCGTATCCCCAATATTATAAGCCCAAAGACCGGCATTGCTGCTGACCACGAGCACATAGTTCACACCAGGCTTAACATCTTTCAAACTGATCCTGGTTGCATTTTCCTGGAAAATTTCATTCGACAGGGATGAATTCAAAAAATATTCCGCTATTCGTATTTAGCAACAATCCTTCCTGCTGCTGGCTGTCCTGAAAGGCAAAAAATCCTTCTGAAGCGGGATAAGTTTCAATTCTGTCGATTTCTTTTCCGATGCTGTCAAACAATTTTGCCTTATAAGGTTCAAAATTTACTCCTCCATGGACAAGCAGGGAAAAATTCGGGAAAAGGTCTTTGATCTTTTTTCCGCTTCAGCTCGATCAGCCGGTCGAAATACATTTGGATCCAGGGTGGAATGCCGCTGATCAGGGTCATATCTTCTTTGATTGTCTCTTCAACAATTTTGTCGAGCTTGGTCTCCCATTCTTCAATGCAATTCGTTTCATAAGTGGGCAGCTGATTCGTGCGAAGGTATCTGGGAATATGGTGATTCGAAATCCCGCTCAACCTCCCTGTCGGGATGCCGCCGATCCTTTCGAGTTCAGGAGAACCGGACAAAAAGATCATTTTTCCATCCCAGAATTTTGTGTTTCCTGTTTCTCCCATATAACACATCACCGCATTGCGTGCCGTGTTGAAATGATTGTCGATGGAATCCTTACTGATCGGAATGTATTTGATCCCGCTGGTAGTTCCTGAAGTTTTTGCAAAGTATAGCGGAACTCCTTTCCAGAGAATATTGTGCTTGCCTTCCTTTACCTGGTCAATATATGGTTTGAATTGTTCATAGTCCCTGACAGGCACAGCAGCCTTGAACTCCTCATAGGTTTTGACCTCACGGTAGCTTGTGCTCCGCACCAAACACTGTCTTGGATCCGGTTTTCAGCAGATTCTTCAAGATGGTTTCCTGATCCGCCACCGCCGTACTCATCTCCTTCTTTATACTCCTATATATATATGCAGCGAATGGTTTCGCCAGGAACGATTTGAACTTCATAGTTTATCCGGAATATGATCAGGCAAACCTACATGAATTTGATCAATAGAATGGCCAGGCTATCAAAATCCGGGCGCAATTGGGATTAATGGGTGATTTACAGGCAGATAAGTGGATGTATTAACGTCAATAGCCGCCTGGGACTGAACCCATCTCAGCTCTTGCCGGGACCTGATTTTATCCATTCCCGGAAATGGGCTTTTTAATTCGCTTTTTTTGGCCTTCACTGCTTTAGATTTTCAGCGAATACCCTTACCTTTGCAGCCCTAATATTGTTTATTATGTTCGCCATCGTAAAAATAGCCGGTCAGCAATTCAAGGTAGAGAAAGACCAAACCCTTTTCGTTCCCCATGTGGAAGGGAAAGCGGGTGATAAAGTTGAATTCTCTGAAGTCCTTCTGTCAGCCAATGAAGGCAAACTGGCGATTGGCGATAAAGTGAAAGCCAAGATCAAAGCCGAAATCCTTGATCAGGTGAAGGGTGATAAAGTGATTGCCTTTAAGATGAAGAGAAGAAAAGGTTTTAGAAAGAAACATGGTCATCGCACCCACTACACAAAAATCCGGATCAACAGCATTGCTTAACCAAGACTTCTTCCAACCGGAAACGGTTTGATGAATCAGAAAAAATAATCAGCTACAAACTTTTCAGATATGGCACACAAAAAAGGTGAAGGTAGTGTAAAGAACGGTCGCGACTCACAGAGCAAAAGACTCGGAGTAAAAATCTTCGGTGGCCAGCCTGCAATATCAGGTAATGTGATCGTTCGTCAGCGCGGAACCGTATACCATCCGGGAAAAAATGTTGGCGTTGGAAAAGATTTTACTTTGTTCGCTCTCACCGACGGAGTAGTTGAATTTAAGAAGAAAAAAGGCGACAGAACCTTTGTTAGCGTAAACGCGGTAGAAATTTCTGCCTAAAAGCTTTTTTTGGATTATTTCAAAATAATTTTGGATATTCCAAACAAGTTTCTATTTTTACTATCGTAAATTAGTTTACTAACCAATTAAATTCAAAAAAAATGGCAACTGCAAAAAAGTCAGCTAAGAAGAAAGCAGCTCCTAAAAAGAAATCTGCTCCAAAAAAGAAAGCTGCTAAGAAGAAAAAATAGTTCTTCTCTTAGATGGCAGAAAATATCAAAGTCCCGAAAAATTTTCGGGACTTTTTGTTTCCTACCTTAGTAGCCAAAATCGCCCCCTGAGGCTGCTTTTTTATGGTGATCAGCAACGACTACATTGCAGACCAGTTCTCACTCTTAGCGAAATTGATGGATATTCATGGAGAGAATTCCTTTAAGACAAAATCTTACTCCATCGCCGCATTTACCATTGAAAAACTTCCTGAACAATTGGCGGATATTCCACACGAAAAAATCTTTTCCATCAAAGGCATTGGAGATGCGATCGGCAAAAAAATCATCGACATTCTGCAGACCGGTGAATTGAAATTGCTCAATGATTTCATCCAAAAGACCCCATCGGGGGTTTTGGAGATGCTCAGGATAAAAGGGCTCGGACCGAAGAAAATTGCCATTATCTGGAAAGAAATGGAAATTGAGTCGGTTGGTGAGCTGCTCTACGCCTGCCAGGAAAACCGCCTTCTTCTCTACAAAGGATTCGGTGAAAAAACCCAAAAGAGTATCGGCGAAACCATCGAATTCTTTCTGCAAAAACCAGGGCAGACATCTGTATGCCGAATTGGAAAACTATACCCTGGAGATGGATGCAATATTGAAAAAAAGCTTTCCGGAAGTAGATTCGAACTCACAGGCGAATTCAGACGCCAATTGGAGATCATCAATCAACTGGAATGGGTGACAGATGCCGACATCAAGGCATTGAAGGACATTCTTTGAAAAAATGAATTTCACGGTGAATCTGGACGAGGGAGATAAAATGCTTGTGTGACGGGTCCAGAAAAATTATCGCCTATGTTTTCATCCCGGAACGGCAGCTTATTTTCCAAGAATCTTCTTCGAAACAAGCTGCAGCGACGAATTTCTGCAGGCATGGGAAAAAGAAATTGAGGTGCATCAGAAGGCAAAACCTATCATCAGAATCCGAATATTTTTCTGAGAATGGCTTGCAGTATATCCCAGCCTGGCTGCGCGACAAGAGCTCTATCATTGAGCATTGCCCGGAGAAATGCATTGCCGAATGTGATCCGTCCGGAAGACATCAAAGCCATTGTTCACAGTCATAGCAACTGGAGCGATGGCTCCAATACCATAGAAGAAATGGCCAAAGCCTGTATTCAAAAAGGATATGAATGGATGGTGATCAGCGACCACAGCAAGAGCGCATTTTATGCCAATGGTTTGAATGAAGAGCGGATTCGCGAACAACATGCTTATGTCAATGAGCTGAACAAGAAATTTGCACCCTTCAGAATATTTAAGAGCATTGAATGCGATATCCTCAATGATGGCAGTCTGGATTATACCAACTCCGTCCTTTCCACTTTCGACCTGGTCATCACTTCTGTCCATTCCAACCTGAAGATGACGGAAGAAAAAGCCATGATGCGATTGCTGAAGGCTATTGAAAATCCTTATACCATCATCCTTGGTCATATGACGGGTCGGCTGCTCTTGAGCCGGCCAGGTTATCCTGTCGATCATAAGAAAATAATCGAAGCCTGTGCTGCCAACCATGTCGTCATTGAACTGAATGCACATCCGCGTCGGCTGGATATTGACTGGCGCTGGATAGACTATGCATTGGAGAAAGGAGTTCTCATTTCCATTGATCCGGATGCACACACAATTGAAGGTTACCAGCGATACCAAATATGGCACCCTGGTTGCACAAAAAGCAGGACTCACAAAAGAAAATAACCTGAGCAGTTTTACTCTTGCAGAAATGGAATCCTGGCTGGGCAAAACCAGGAAAATAAAAGGAATTGCCTGATCAGGCAATGGCAGCTGCGGCGGCGGTTGCTCTCAGTACCGGAAGTTCCACATAGAAGATCGTCCCTTCTCCTACTTTTGTTTCAAACCAGATTTTCCCATTCGCCTGCTCGACGATGGTCTTGCTCATGGCCAGGCCAAGGCCGGTACCTGATGATTTCGTGGTGAAATTCGGCATGAAAATTTTCGATTTCATCTGATCGGGTATTCCTTCTCCATTATCCGATACTTTTACAATGATAAACTCATCACTCAATTCTTCGCTGACGCTGATGACTCGTTTTTCAAGTCCTACGCAGGCTTCCAATGCATTTTGCAGCAGGTTGGTGAATAGCCGGTTTAACTGGGTCTTATCTGCATATACCATGATGCGCTGATGTACAGGCACCCATTTGAAGAGCAGATTTTCTGTCGTTTCATACAGGGATGTCAGTGAATACATCATGTCATGCAGGTCGAAGACTTCATTTTTGGGATTGCCGATATTGGCAAACTGTGAAAAATCGGCAGCAATCTTTGACAGGTGATCGATTTGCTCCACCAGGGTCCTGGCCACATTCGCTGTCAATTCTTTTACATTTACCGAATTATTGGCAATGGCTTTTTGCAGATACTGAATGCTCAGCTTCATCGGCGTCAGCGGGTTCTTGATTTCATGCGCAACCTGCCGGGCCATTTCGCGCCAGGCGAATTCTCTTTCACTTTGCGCAAGGGTAGCGGCACTTTCTTCCAGCTTCTGCACCATTTTATTGTATTCTCTGACCAGCACGCCTATTTCGTCATTGTTTTTCCATTCAATTACTTCATTGGTTTTGCCCAGATTGATCCTTTGCATTTTTTCCGAAATCAGGATGAATGATTTGGTGATCCGGTTGGTGAGGAAGAGTGCAATCGTTCCTGCGATAAGGAAAATAAATACATTGAGGTTAATGATCGTCAAAAGGAATTTGGAGATCTCTTCTTTCAATTCTCCCTGCGTACTGAATGAAGGAATATTCATGTAGGCGCAGGCACTTCCGTTTCCAACCCGGACCGGGCTGTAAATACTCTGATAGGATATCCTTCCAAGCTGTTCATCATTATTGAAGTATTCGACAGATTGCAAAAGGCGCATCCAGTAATATGCCAGCGGATGCATCTTCTTGCTCAGGATTCCCTTGTTATAAATATCCGGATTGGAAGCGACTAGCAGGTCTCCCTGCAGACTATACAGATTCACGTCGGTTCTGTGGATTTCAGAAAGGGTAGTGATTATTTTTTCCAGCTCGTCCTTGGGAATAAGCCTTTCCAGGCTTGGCGGATTTTCTTCATCGACAAGTCCGGGTACTTTCACCTGGACCTCATTCACGATAACCTGGATGGAATGGCTCAGTCGGTCCTGGTTGTTTTTATTGTACCTGCTGATAAAAAAATAGATGGTGGCCACACCAATGACAATAAATGAAAATACGCTCACAAAAATGATGGTGGCGTGGATCTGCGAGCGGATATTCATTTGCAGGTAGGTCCTCATCTGACGGAGGTGAAGCCTGGTCTGGATAAGCACAGAAACGATCCAAAACAAGGCAGCAAGCAATAAAAATGCACTGTACAGCCAGGCAAATAAAGTGATGGCTTCAATAGCATAATTATCTTTCTTGACCACGACAACCAGGCGATCGTCAGAAACTTTCTGCCAGAGTTCATCATAAGAACCATTCTTTCGCTGTACAAAGTCCCTTTTGGGAATATCCCGTTCACTCAGCACCGTTGGGAAAGGATAGGTGCTATAATGGGTACCAAGTTCACGATTGCTGTAGATGGCATAATAATATACGGGCAGGTATTCGGGCAGAAATTCTTTTCTCTGGTCAATCAATTCTGGTACGAGCCCGGGTCCCTTGTAGTTTTTTGGCTCAGCCACCATAAACAGATAACCTACCAGTTTCTGGCGGCGGTCCAGGACCGTTTTCTTATAGATATAACTGAATTTGCTAAATGACTTCTCAAAATATTTCAGATCTGGAATATCTGTTTGCTTGCCCTGGAGTTTGAAGATCGTATTGAGCGTGTCGTAGGAGACGGGGTTTTCATTGTAGAGCGGCTTCTCAGCTGAATCATAGGTATAAATCTTCGTGTCAAATCTTGTGTTATACCCCTGGAAATTATTGCCGATCAGGCTTTCTTTGAAGGACTGGTTAGAGAAAGGATCTCTGAATCTTGCGAAATTCTGATTTAAGAAATCATTGTCAAAATTAACCAGCGCCATATTGATCATCCGCTCGCTGGAAATGCTCATCTGCTGCGCAAGACGGTCTGCAAATTGTTTGCGCTGATACAGCTCGATCTTATGGTTTTCAAAAATGATGACCGTGGATATGGAAATGGAAAAAACGAAGAGCCAGAACAGGACTTCAGACATGTTCAGACGTTCATTGAGGCCTGAAAAAAGGTTGCGGAGCATCAGCCAGACATAGGCCAGCAGCCATACCAGGACGAGGATATCCAACTGAACTATTTCGGGCTTGTGAACGAAGGTCAGAAGCAGCAGACCGGAACCTGCGATAATAATATACAGCACGATGCTATTTCTTTGGACAAAGTTGTGGATCAGTCTGAGCAGGATTTGTGAAAAGAAAAAGTAGCTGAATGCCAGGGCTGCCAATACAATGAAGCCGACGAAACTGTAAATATTGAGGCTAAAGAAATTGGTCACATTAAATGAAATACGGGCATCGGATACCAGGCTTTGGACGATATCTGCAAATACAAAACTCGTGATGACCAGACTGACAAGAACGAGGCCCGAAAGAAACCATCTTTTCCAGGCACTCGCAGCATAGGTGAATCCTGATTCCAGCGTTTCCTGGCGGATAAAGAGTACGATCCAGCAAAACAGAAAAGTATTGATAAGCAAATCGCCTAGCGAACTCAGCACAAAGCTTGAACTGTAAATGGTGGGATCAAATAGTTCATATTGTCGGAGATGCAATAAGTTGGGGAACAAATAAATGATACCTCGCAGCACAAGGATAAACACTACCAGGAAAATAGTTCCTGCGAAGGCCCCGAATTTTTCTGATATCGCCCTGGCCAGGTTATGAATCAGCACCAGGACGAGCAGGATACCTAAAGATGCTAATAAGAGAAGCAGCAAGCTGTATTTTGCCGCATGATAAGACTCAATCCGGTCAAGGTAAAACAAAGCCTGGCCATCCACGCTCTTAACAGGTAAAAAAGAAGAGTCGGTGGAAATCCTCACCCTGTTTTCCGCTCCCGGAAAATCGACAAATTCCGGCTTCAGGCTGGGCGTAGAAATAAAGTACTGCCAACGGACAGGGATCAGTGCATTGATGATCAGCGGCCGGTTATAGGAAGAAGGGATGGTTTTCTTGATGAATTCAAATTGTCCGTTGCTCAAATGAACAAAATAACGGCCGTCTGGATAAAGCAGCATACTATCCGGCAAAATGGATTGTTGGTCACTCCAAAAACTCAGCAGTTTTTTTCTTTCCCTTTTTTCATATATCAGGATGCCGTATTTCTTATCTGCGATCTCATCCAGTTCCGATTTCGTATACTGCTGGGCGTTAAGCCTTTTGACTTTGTTGGAATCATTGGCGATGAGATCAAAGTCTCTTTCCCTGTCATTAAGAAAAGACTGAATTGAATTACGGAGATATTTTATGGATGCATTGCTTCCCAGATAATAGTCAGTGATATAACTGGCCGTGATTAGTACAATGGCAGCCAGGAGCAGGCGGAAATTCCTCCTGAAGAAAACAATAAAAAAAGACATCAATCCTGCCATTTTTTCTTTTTAACGGTATTCCATATCTCGTCCATTTCTTCCAGGGTCATCTCACTCAATGATTTGCCTCTTGATGCGGCTTCTTGTTCCAGGGCCTGGAATCTCCTGGTAAATTTTTGGTTGGTTTTTTCAAGTGCAGTTTCGGCATCAATCCTCAAAAATCGTGCATAATTGATCAGCGAAAACACAAGGTCACCAAATTCCTCTTCCATCTGATCCGGTTCAGCTTTCAATATCGCTTCATGGAGTTCCTCCATCTCTTCTTTCACTTTCTCCCAAACATCAGCCGTTTCTTTCCATTCAAATCCCACCTGCGCCGATTTTTCCTGAAGTCGCATGGCTTTGACCGTTGCCGGAAGGGAGTGCGGAACACCACTGAGTACGGATTCTTTTCCTGCTTTAAGTTTCAACTGTTCCCAATTCTTTTTGACGTCATCTTCATTCCTGACTTCGATCAGGCTGCCATCCGGATGGAGGGGCGGATAAATATGCGGATGGCGGTAAATCAGTTTTTCTGAAATGGTATGGATGACTTCTTCGAGGGTGAACTGATTTTGCTCCCTGCCTATCTTGGAATAGAAAAGAATATGAAGCAAAAGATCTCCCAATTCTTCCTTGATCTCTTTCCAGTCCTCCCGATTGATGGCATCACCCAATTCATACACTTCTTCTATTGTCATAGAACGAAGGGTCTGTATGGTTTGTTTTCTGTCCCAGGGACATTTTTCCCTCAGATCATCCATAATCGAGACCAGCCTTAAAAATTCTTCAGATAATTTGCTTTCTTCCATAATTTATGTCCCCCACAGAGAAAATATTGAAAAAATGATGATCAGCAGGATATTCATGAAAAAACTCAAAATACAAAGCAGGACGAATTTGAAAGTCGTCTTTCCCTTGCTTTGTTGATAGAATCTTAACATGGCCCGATAATAATAGTTGAATGCAAACAAGGCAATCCCTGACTCCACTACCCAAAGCCAATTCCAGTTCATCTTTTCCTTCAGGAACTCAATTCCAAAATAAATCATGAGGATGATAAAAGAAAAGATATAGAGGTGTATGGAAAAGATGGCATGATCTACATAAAGAAATTCCTTCCTTCGCACATAAAGCAATCGCAGGAGCAAGGCAAAAATGGGCAGGGAAATGAATAATAACTGACCTAAATGATGAATAAATTCCAAGAACCACTCCGCAAGAAAGCTCCTTTTGCCTTCCTCCGATTTGGCAGTAATTTCTATGATTTTATAGACAATTATTTTTGTCAGCCAATTGTCGCGAAGGCTTGGGCTCAACACTTGCTGTACCGAATCATACTGGGCAGCGGAAGTATAATGCAAAGTTTCAGATGTAAGGCCAATTTTCAGGCCATGGATCCGCTCAACGGATTTTTTCTCCTGCGGCAATGCAAACTGGTTTGCCACGGCATAAGCCGCTTCCACGGATTGGGAATCTGCTTTCGTCTTTGCCAAGCTGAGCATATTTGATCTGAATGTTTCGATATCCTTCGATTGCATGTTCAGTTTGTTCGTAGATGCAATATGTTTGACGTCGATCATTGAAAAAAAGATGATGAAGAAAATGGCAGACGTAAAGACATACATCCTGATCGGATGAAGGTAGGATTCCCTGCGGCCATGAAGGTATTCCCTGGACAAAAAACCGGGCTTGAAGATCAATTCCTTCAGGGTAATAAAGAATTTACCGTCAAAATGAGTGATGTCGTAAAAGAAATGGGAAACCAGGTGCCAGAATGTTTGCCGCGGCTCGATGTTTTCCTGGCCGCAAATATGGCAATAGCGCCCATGGAGTGATGCGCCACAGTTCAGGCAGGTTTTTTCCTTTCTTTCTTTGGAATGCGACAAAGAGAAAATTTAACTAAAAATAAGCATCCTCCTGCAAAAATCGCTTCGGCTCTGGGCGAAGGATCATACGACATATTAAATATGCCTTTTTTTCGTTGTAAGAAGGAATTTTACATTTGGCCAACCAATATTTCCACTTATGAAGGGATTGACCGGAATACTGTTCTTGATGGTATTTATTCTGCCGACCAGGGCCCAATATTATTACCGGGACATCATTGTGACAAAGCAAACTATGCAAAAATGGAGTCTGTTTAAGGACAATAAGGTGAAAAGGGTAAACCTGTCGAGCTTTGAAAGAACAGGCGAACCTACCCCTGGGTTCGATTGTAACCAGGTTGTTTCGGAAGATTACCTTGTTATTAATACATATACGCAGACCAATATGAGCAATCCCACAAGTCTGATTGCTTATTATGACAACAAAGGATTTCTAAGGAAGACATTGGATACAAGCGATAGATACCAGAGTTCTACGGAATATGATTATGACGGGGCTGGTCGCATCATCAAAGTGAGCAACAATGCCCTTCAAACCGATAACCAGGTAAGAAATACTGAAAACCACGAATGGAAATACAAAGCGGATGGAACCCCTTTGAGCATGATTAAAATAAAAAATGGAACGGATACAACCTTTGTTTCATTTGTTGTGGATGCGAAAGGAAATGTAATTGAAGAGCATCCGACCAGCAACCGGCTTAGCTCTTCCGGCTATTTACTATTACTACGATAGCAGCAATAATCTTACAGACCTGGTCCGCTTTAACGAAAAAGCAAACCGCCTCCTGCCTGATTATATTTTCGAAAGAAACAATCGCGGCCAACTCAAAACAATGCTATTCCTTCCTGCTGGCACCAATGAATACCAGAAATGGATTTATGAGTACAATGAGAATGGACTGGAAAGAAAGGAAAGCTGCTATAACAGAAAAAATGAATTGCTGGGAAAGATTGAATACCGGTATGATCTGCGCAAAAGCTGAAATCGGAATGCTGAATGCTGAACGCTGAATGTTGAACGCTGAACGCGCGACGCCAAATGCAGTTTATACTATAAACCGGGATTTATTCAATGGGCAGTTGTCGCAGATTTCGCGAAATGGCCTTCATCTACATCCAGCAAGAATTTTATCAGCCCCGGAAAATAATGGGCCTGATCATCCCACATATCAAAATGACTTCCATTCGGGCAAAGCAAGAAACTTCCATTTTGAACCTGGCTGCTCATCCATTCCATGTATTTCGGGTCCATCGTATCAAATGCACCGCCAATAGTAAGCGTGGGAACCTTGATTTCAGGTAAATCCTTTGAACGGTCCCAATGCAGCAATCTTCCCCCTGTCTTGAATTCACTTGGTCCCTGCATGGTCACATAAATTCCTTCGCTTAAATGATTGAATCCCCTTAACAAAGGTTCGGGCCAGGGATCGAGGCGGCAAATATGCTGTTGATAATATTCTTTTAGGACAAGTTGCTGGTAAATGCTATCCTTGAACAGTCCTTTGTCTTCAAAAGCTTGCAGGGAATCCACCAGCGATTTCCGCATTTGAGATCTTAATTGAGAATTATATTTTTCATAGGCGGGTATGCTTGCCACCATGTTCGATATTATCAAACCTTTAAGATTGTCCTGGTATTTCAGCGCATATTCAATGGCCAGGATGCCTCCCCAGCTATGACCAAGCAGAAAAAAATTCTCTTTATTCAGTCCGAGCGCCTGTCGCAATTGCTCAACTTCTTCCACAAAATGTTCGGTTGTCCAAAGACTACTGTCATTTGGCCGATCGCTGTAATAAGATTCCAGCTGATCATATTCTATGAATTCAATGCCCTCCTGCGGAAGGAAACTTTCAAAACTTTCTAAAAATTCATGCGTGCCCCCTGGCCCCCCATGAAGCAGGAGCAACTTAATTTTAGGATTATTACCAATGCGTTTGGTCCAGATCCGGAATTTGCCTTTGGGTGTTTCAATATTCACCATTCTGATGCCGCCGGTTTGTACCCCGGAATCAGTGTTGCTAAAATATTCCTTCAGTGTGAGGCCCGATGGTTTTTGCTGGCAGGCGGAGGCCACCATGCAAATACTTATGAATATAACATAGCGCATATGATCAATTGAATATTGAGATCTAGTCGTTGGTTAAATATTTGCTGTTCAATAGGATATTTCAAGAATCTCATGATGCTTCCTTTTCTGCTACTATTCAAAGATAAGGAATTGACCCTCCCGAGTTTGGATCCTATTTGATTGCTCCTGGTATTTTACAGAAATTGTATCAGGAAAATTTAAAAGTGTAAAAATATTTTGAGCTTGCAGATATAATGGGCCTATTTATGCAGATTTTTAAAGTCTTTGTCGCTTCCATTTTTCGACTAATCATCACCGTCATTTGCTGGCAGGGCTCAGGCATTGCGCAGAGCGCAGTTCCGGGTCAGCCCCTGCCGGCATGGAAAGAGGGCCTGCTCGATCTCCACCATATCAATACAGGCCGCGGCAATGCTGCTTTTTATATTTTTCCCGATGGCACGACCATGGAATTTGACGCCGGCGAACAGGACCCCACGGATTCCTTTACCTGGTCGCCAAGAAATACGACCCCACATCCGAACGCTTCAAAGAAGCCATACGAATGGATCGCAGCATACATTATGCAGTTCGGACCCGAAAACAATAAAGGAAAACTCGACTATGCTGCCATTTCTCATTTTCACAATGATCATTATGGATCCTGGTATCAGGGGGCACCGAAAGCTACAGATGGCGAATATATATTAACAGGTATTACTGGCGTAGGAGCCCTTATACCCATTCATTATTTAATTGACAGGGGGCATGAATTTCAGGCATTGCAAGTGGACCCATCAGCCAGAATGAGCAAGGAGGACAGCATTTATTTAAAGGACGCTCAAAATTATCAGGCATTTATTATTGCTCAAAGAAAAAAAGGAATGATCGCCGGTCCACTTATGGCCGGAAGCAGAACCCAAATCAGTTTACAACATGCCGCCAAGAAGTACCCGCAATTCTTTGTACAAAACATAAAGTCTGCGGGTCATCTTTGGACCGGTGTCGATACTACAACTCAAAATATTTTGCCTGTCATGGATCCGGATCATTTTAAGAACTGGCCGGATGAAAACAGTCTTAGTCTCGTGCTCACCATTCATTACGGGCCTTTCGTGTATTACACAGGAGGAGATTGCGCCGGACATTTATCCTATGGCGATCCACCATGGAAAGATGTGGAAACCCCGGTGGCAAAAGTAGTAGGCGAAGTGGATGTGGCGGTCATGGATCATCATGGGAACCGAAATGCGCTGAATGACTTCCAGGTCATGACACTTAAACCAAGAGTTTGGGTTGAACAGGTCTGGTCAGCCGACCACCCGGGAAATGATGTCCTGATCAGGGCTACGAATCAATTATTATACCCGGGTCCAAGAGATCTTTTTGCAACGAACATGAATCCGGCAAATAAGATTGTGATAGGACCTCGCGTGGAAAGATCTTACAAAAGCCTGCAAGGTCATATATTGGTCAGGGTGATGCCGGGAGGAGGGGAATATTACGTGATCATACTTGACGATCAATCGGAACATCCACTGGTTAAGAGCGTCTTTGGCCCTTACAAAACAAAGAACAAAGAATTGAAAAATGAATGAAACAAATTCTGGTAAAGAGGGATGTTCATTAAAGATGCTCAAAGATTGGCGACCTGCTCTGTTTTATCTAGATTTGGAACATGTCATCAGTTAAAGCAGGCAGTGGACTCCCGGGAGAGGACCCCATTTCCCACGATGAGCGCCTGCTGGCATCATTGGGATATAAGCAGGAGCTGAAAAGAAACTGGTCAGGATTTTCCAATTTTGCTATTTCGTTTTCTGCCATTTCCATATTGTCGGGTTGCTTTACCACTTTTTCACAGGCCTGGAACAATGGGGGACCGATTGCGATTTCTATTGGGTGGCCATTAATATCCACATTCATTCTAATCATCGGTTTTTGCATGGCAGAGCTTGCATCAGCATATCCCACATCAGGAGGGATTTATTGGTGGGCTTCAAAATTGGGCGGACCAAAGGCGGGTTTCTTTACCGGATGGCTAAACCTGATCGGGCTGCTTGCTGTATGCGCTTCTGTCGCCTATGGAGCCGCTACTTTCCTCAATATGACCCTGGGTTCTTATTCTGCTCGTTATGGCCTTGGATTTCTGCAGGGTGATTATATCCATCAACAATTTTTCTGGTTTGTCATCATTCTTTTATTAATAACGGTGCTGAATATGTTCAGTACGCAGGTGCAGGCTTTCCTGAACAATGTTTCGGTCTGGTGGCATGTTGCCGGGGCCTTCATTATTATCATCGTATTGCTCGCCGCACCGTCTGAGCATCAAAGTCTGAAATGGATCTTTACACATAAGATCAATAACTCCGGATTTGATGGTGGAACCACATACTGGTTTTTTGTATTGCCGTTGGGATTTCTCCTAACGCAATACACCATCACCGGATTTGACGCTTCAGCTCATCTGTCTGAAGAAACGAAGGGTGCGGATATCAGCTCGGCCAATGGGATCTGGAAATCCATTTTCTATTCTGCCATTGGCGGATATATTTTACTGCTCGCCTTTCTGGCCGCTGCGACAAGACCTGAAATCGTTAATTCATTTGATCCATCGGTCAATCCTTACGGTATGGGGTCGGTGATTGCCATTCTCAATCATGCGCTCTCGCCCGTCTTATTTAACCTGGTGATGCTCATTTCAACGGCCGGGCAATTGTTCTGTGCAGTGGCCTGCCTTACTTCCTGTTCAAGAATGATGTTTGCATTCTCGCGCGACAGGGCACTCCCCGGGCACACAATCCTTGCGAAAGTGAATAAAAATGGTGTGCCCGTGAATGCAGTCCTGGTCTCCGCAGCGGTCGGATTGCTGATCACTGTGCCTGCGCTTTGGAAGAGTCCCAGAGGAATTCCATCTGCGTTTTATGCAGTAGTATCCATCGGTGTCATTGGACTCTATCTCGCATTCCTGATTCCCATTTGGCTGAGATGGAAGGCGGCCAACAGGTTTCAACACGGCCAATGGAATCTTGGAAGAAAATACAAATGGATGAATCTGCTTGCAGTGACAGAGATCCTGGTCATTTCAATTTATTTTATGATGCCCTTTGAACCCGCGGCGATTCCGGGCAGCGAAGGGTTCACCTGGGTGGCAGTCAACTATGCTCCAATTTTGGTAGGTCTCACTTTATTTATTCTTTGGATCTGGTGGGAGCTCTCCGTTAAGAAATGGTTCAAAGGACCGATCCGGAATATCGAATAGATTGGCAAGTCGCTGTTTTGTTTCACGCAGAGGCGCAGAGAAAAACGCGAAGGCGCAAAGAAGGAGGTTGAATTTAATTCGAGAGCCTTGGCGTCTCTGCGCTTCTTGGCGCCTTTGCGTGAAACAAAACTGCGAGTAGCCGGGAAAGAGACGAATACACACCCTATGGGCCACAACAAAATTTTAACTATTTTAGGAATGGGATTATTTGCTTACTGTATCTAATGCATATTGGCTTTCCTGAAAAACATATCCCCTTCTACGGCCACGGATGAAGAGCTGGTATCCGCTTATAAAAGATCGGGCAATAAGGATTTGCTGGCTGCCCTATATCAACGATATATGGAACTGGTTTTTGGCGTGTGCATGAAATACCTGAAAGACCAGGAAGAGGCGAAAGATGCCACGATGAATATTTTTGAAGAATTGCTAGGGAAATTGATGAAGTATGATGTCTTGCATTTCAAGCCCTGGCTCTATACTGTGGCCAAAACCCATTGCCTCATGCATCTCCGGTCATCATCTAAAATGAAAACCTCGATCATTGACCCTGGACTTATGCAATCTGAAGAAGAAACGCATCTGAATGGAGTCTTCGAACAGGAAGCAGCCCTGGAACAATTGTCAAAATGCATGCAGGGACTGGCATCGGATCAGCAACAAGCCATTGACCTTTTCTATCTGCAGAAAAAAAGTTATAAAGAAATTTCTGAAGAAACGGGGATGGAATGGAGCAGGGTCAGGAGCCTGATACAAAATGGCAGAAGGAATTTGAAAATCTGCATGGACCAACAGGCAAAGGAAAAAGATTCAAATGAGTGAAGCCAATCGACATATTAGTACCTATACTCTGGAAGATATCCGGCGCTACCTGGATGGAAGGATGTCCACCGGGGAAATGCATGCGCTTGAAAGGGCAGCATTGGATGATCCTTTTTTGGCCGATGCCGTAGACGGAATGGAAAACCTGGTGAAGACCGAAGGGAAGGAATCGATTGATAAAAGCATACAGGAATTGCATAAAAGATTACAGGAAAAAATTGCTGCAGAAAAGAAAATATCCCGCGGAATCATTCTTCCTGTCTGGGCCAAATCAGCAGCAGCTATTGTCCTTCTATTGGGGATTGGATGGCTAGCGGACCGTCTCCTGATGAGCAGGAAGCCGGTTCAGCAAAATATTGCAAAATCAAATGAATCCGTCCCTGATTCAAATACTGCTGCCAGCTTTGCAGAAAAGCCAAGGCCAGATAGCCTTTCACAGGGAACATTTAAGGAAGAACCAAATAAGGCGCGGGGTCAATCCGCACAAAAGGATTCTACACATCTGGTCGATCTTGCGGCGGCTCCTCCCAAAAAAAACAAGGTGCCTGTTGCTGGAATGGCGAGCGGCGAAAAAAGAAAACCAGTTCAGGATGAACCAGTGCCTTCCCCTCCAAGAAATCAAAAGTCTGAGGAAGCAGACAAAATAAGCAGGCAAGAAGAAATGAGTCCCAGCATAAAACCGCTTTCTGCAGCATCCGTTGCGGCGGATAATCATCAATTTAAAGGAATCGTCATGGATGCCAACAGCATGCCGGTCCGCGGCGCGACGATCAGCCTGTCCAATTCAAATAAGAAAACCAAGACCAATGATAAAGGTGAGTTCACGCTGGACCTGAACTCAAATGAATCGCTTGCGCAAATGGAAGTGGATGCGCTGGGTTATTCGCAGCGCAGTTACTCCATAGAAAAAGATCAATCAGGCCGCAAAATTATCACTCTTGAGCCCGACAGCAGTTTTTTGAAAGAAGTGGTAGTGAGTGATTATCGTGCCAAAAAAATCCGCGAATCGAAAATCGATGAAAGAAATTCTTCTGACATCAATACAGGGCTGGCGGCTCCCTCCAATGGTTGGAAAGCATTTTATGAATGGATCGATAGTAACAAAAAAATCAACAAAGCGGATTCTGTATTGAAAGGAACGGAGATCATCTCTTTCCAGGTAGAGAGGAAAGGAGCCCTTTCTTCATTCCGTTCAGAACAGTCTATTTCAAAAGCACATTTTGCGGAAGTCATCAGGCTGATCAAAGAAGGCCCTGCATGGACCTGCCTCAAGGGGAAGAAACAGCGGGTAACGATTTATGTCAATTTCTGAATATGGATTCAGGGACTGTCTATAAAGAGAAAAACCCTGGCGAACCGGGGTTTTTCAGAAGACTTGAATTTTTTTTGGACGGTACTGATTCAAGTTGATTTTTCAGGAATTGGATATGTTTTTCTAACGATATTGGATATCTAAAAGTAGCTCCCTGTCAGCTCATGGCAAAGAGGGTTAGCCCTCAATCTTTATCGTAAAACTACGCGTAGATAAACTTAATTTCTCCAGAAAAGCAATACAAGGCTTAATGGCCCGTTTAGGATATGGTTTTTCATAGGATATTGGATTTTAAATCGGGGTTGAATCTCTATTCTGACCCCTTTTTTATTTTATCTCACCTAAGGTAGACCCTCATATTATGAGCTAACTTCTGTTCCCAATTCTGGAAAACTGCCAATAATCGATTATTTTATCATTCGCAAATGCCAGGTTTCGAACCTCACTATCGATTTAAAATTCAGGAGTAGTAAATTCGAATCAGGCCATTTATACATGCCATGGTCAATGCCAGATCTGAATGGAAGCTCTATTTATCCGAAACCATTGGCACGGCACTGTTATTATTTTTTGGTCTCAGCGTCGTCATTTTGAATTGGGGAGATGGGTCCTTATTGCCTGCTTGTATGGTCAGAGACAATTTATTCAGGATGCAGCACCAATCCTGCAATAAGTTTTGATCCGGCATTGATTGCAGGAAATTTTTCTGCATATTGATTGTACTGGATTGCCCCCCATCTTAGGTGTTATTTTGGTTATCCTTTTTTTCAGGTTGCTCAGGTTACAGCGCATTTATCGTTTAGAGGCCGGGAGACTAAGCTATCATCAGCACACGAATTAAGCTTCCATGCATAGGCCCTGCAGCGATGAAGTAAATTTTTGAATTTGATTGTTTTGCAATTGTTGGATGGGAGCGCCTGCAGGCTTGCGGACTAATCAAAATCACGATAGATTTTATTACTCACAATATTTCGTGACTTTACCACTCTTCAGGGCCTGCCGTTCAGGGAAAAAAGGATTGAATCGTCAATTTGATTCTGACGGATTCATATATCTATTCGATGCACAATTTGCAAAATTATTTTCAGAAGAGTTTATGAAATGAAAAAATTAGATCTGAACTGAACTGCCGCTTTGATTTACAGGAACAAAAAAGATTCAAAAAGATTTTCATTTGTTTGCTTCAGATGAGGCCGTTAGGATCATCATATCCCCGCTATTCAATTCTACCTGTTCCTGACTTCGATGTCCTGGAATGGTAGCAATTCCTTATGCAGCAGCATGCTGGTCTTTGGAAAATATTTTGCTGTGAAATAGCCCAAGACTTTACCGTAAAGCCTATTTGTGGATTAAGGTAAAGATTTCTAAACATCTGATCTTAAGAAGATAATAACTAATTTAGAGGCGCAAAAGAAGCACTTAAGTGCATGGTGTTTGGAAAGAATGCGCGACTTCTTGCAAAATATCATTCTGACAAATCAAACCAAATTCTATTGATATGAAAAGAATAGGCATTTTATCATCCGTGTTCCTCTGCTTCACATATTCTGTAATGGCGCAGGATTCCACTAAAGTCAAGAGCCTGGAAATATATGGATTTGCCATGACTGACATGGGTTACAATTTCGACCAGATCAATCCAGCCTGGTTTGATGCATTGCGTGTAACGAAACTGCCGGTCTCTAAAAATCAATTTGGCAGCAATGGAAACACTTATTTCAGCGTCAGGCAGACCCGGTTTGGAGTAAAGGGTTATATGCCTACACCTGTCGGTATGTTGACCGCAGTTTTTGATTTTGATCTGTTCGGCGTGGGTGTAGATGAAGGGCAAACAACCATGAGGGTTCGAAATGCATATGGTGAGGTCGGAAGGCTTCTCGTTGGACAGGCCAATACACCGTTCATGGATGGAGACGTATTCCCGAATACGTTTGAATATTGGGGCCCGACGGGCATGGTATTTTTCCGAAATGTGCAGATCCGGTATGCAGCCATGCAGGGAGACAATGAATTGTTCTTAGCACTGGAAAGGCCCGGTGCAAGTGCTGACGCAGGACCTTTTGCCGGAAGGATTGAACTTGACAGTGTGTCGCCACAATTTCCCCTTCCTGATTTTTCAGCTCATTTTAAGAAATCCGGCAAATGGGGCCATGTCCAGCTGGCCAGTATGCTTCGCTACATTAAATGGCAGGATCTCAGTACGTCCGGCACATATGATATCAGCGGCAGTGTAGTTGGCTGGGGTCTCCACCTGAGCGCTGTGTTAAATATTACAAAGATGGATGTCTTCAGAGGCTCCTTCATTTATGGTGAAGGCGTAGAAAACTATATGAATGACGCTCCTGTTGATGTGGGTATTGTGAGCAATCCCGGAAATGCACGCACACCCGTCAAAGGAAAAGCGCTTCCTGTCACTGGAATTGTAGCTTTCCTTGACCATAACTGGACCCCCACGCTCAGTACATCCATTGGCTATTCAAGCTGCCATATCAGCAACACCGAATTTGCAAAAGGCACGGCATATGAAGACGGCCAATATGCGATCGTCAACCTGGTCACCACCCCATACAGAAATTTTATGGCAGGAGTCGAATTGGAATATGGCAGCCGCACAAATTTTGACGGGAGTTATAAAGCAAATGATCTTAAACTACAATTCTCTTTTAAATACAATTTTTCCCAAATTTTTTACCGTGATAAGACTGCAGCAGATACATTCAAGTAGTTTGAATATGATTCTCCCATGTTTCAAAAAGAAAATTATGCGAGATTGTTTGATGCAGCGCATAAAAATATAAGGGCATGGGAGAAGATGCATGAACTTGATCCGGGTATTATCATTCCCTCATTACCTGCATCTGACGCTGCCACACAATAATTTCTTCTCAGGGAACAATCAGATCAATATACTGAAATGTTAAAATGATCAAAAGCCAATTCTTAATTGCTAAAACAAATGAAAATGAAATTCATCCTCTTTGGAATTTTTTGCAGCTTTTTCACATTCGAAACCTTTGCACAAACCTCAGATGCCGAGGCGGACGCTGTTATCAATGTTTTGGGTGTTCAGAAAAAGGAGGCCATGAGCAAACTGGTTTATGTGTCTGGAAAGGATTCCATCGACTTTTGGGAAATTTATGACGAATACCAGGCTCATAACAAGGCCACAGCCAAGTTAAGAATCAGATTGTATGAAAGCACGGCAAAAGCCTAAGGCAATATGACTCCGGCCATCGCTGATTCGCTCGCAACTAAATATTTCTCAAACCGCCTGGACCAGGAAAAGACTTTGCAAGAGTATTATGCAAAAATAAAAGCTGCTACCAGTGCAGTAACCGCTTTTCAATTTTACCAGGCTGAAGTCTACCTGCTCACCCAGATCAGGGCCCATATCATGAGCCAGATTCCAACTTATGGACAGCTTGTGAATGCCGCTGCGAAAAAGAACTAGCAAGGATTTCAATTTGGTTAAATTTAGGGGCGGAATAATCCGCCACCTTTTTCTTTTGTCATGATCAATCGATCTCCCGATGAATATTCAGTCTCTTCAGTCGTGAATATCTTACCAATTGACTTAAAATTACCCGAATCAGGCTTAAGCTTTTATCTTTATTCTTCAATGATTTGATATGCGCAAAATTATCCGGGAACCACTCGTCCATTTTCTTTTGATTGGCGGGCTCATATTCTTCGCTTCTTCGTTCATTAGCAATCGAAACAGGAAGGCAGAAAAAACCATCGTCATCAGCAATGATAAAATCGGGAGCATCCTCAGGATTTACCAGATCCAAAATGGGGCCATGCCTTCCAGGCAACAACTGGATGCCATGATCGAAAATTATATTAAAGGAAGAAATCCTCTATCGGGAATCGCTTCACATGCAACTGGATAAGGATGATGAAATCATCCGCCGGAGACTTTCACAGAAAATGGAATTCCTTCAAAGCGATCTGGCCACCGTTCCCAAACCTTCGCAGGAAACCTTGATCAGGTTCTATCGGGACCATCCCGGATATTTCAGAGATTCGGGTACTGTGAGTTTCACGCATATTTATTTTAGCGCTGATAATGTGGGTGCGGAACAGGCAAAGCAAAGAGCGCTGCTAATAAAAAATAAATTGGAAAAATCAGGAAAGAAAAGAGCGCCCGAGTCTGGAGATGCGTTTTCTATGCAATATGACTATACAGGCCAGAATAAATTGGACATCGTCCAGCTCTTCGGCAAAAAGCCCATCCTGGATTCACTGTTTAGCTCTCCCCTGAACCAATGGATTGGGCCCGTTGAATCGGGATATGGTTGGCACCTTATCCGGATAAGCGAAAGAACGGAACCAACAGTACCCCCTTTTAAATCTATCAGTAACAAGGTCCTTGAAAGTTATACTGCGGAAGTCAAGGATAGCCTGAACAAAGCAGCATTCGAAAAGATAAAATCAAAATATATTATTCAGCGCGAATACCTGAATGACTGATGCAAAAAGCAAAATCATTGATTTTCTATTGTTTCATCTTGATTTGTGCACAGGCCGAAGCGCATGAAATTCGTCCGGCCTACCTGGAGATCACAGAAAAATCGCGCCATGAATTTCTTGTATTCTGGAAACAGCCCACCATGGGCGAATATTCACTCCACCTAAAGCCAACCCTTGGAAACTGGCTTATAGATTCAACGGCAGTTTCTCTTTTTGCAGAAAACTATCTTACCCGTCAATGGGATATCCATGCAGGAACTGATAGTATTGAAGGTCAGAAAGTTTCTATTGAAGGATTGAATTCCACCATGACAGACGTGCTGGTTAGTATCCGCTTCATGAATGGAGAAACCATAACCCGCCTGCTCAAACCCGTTGAACCCTCATTTGTAATTCACCAGTCCCAACATCAATCGGTGCCGGTAGCTGCCTATCTGCAGCTCGGAATTACGCATATACTTTTCGGTGTGGATCACCTGCTTTTTGTGCTTGGGCTCCTCCTCCTTGTTAACGGAACGCACAGGCTGATCAAGACAATCACCGCTTTTACCATAGCGCACAGTATTACCCTGGCACTGGCCACTCTCCGTCTTGTCAATGTGCAGCAGGCTGCGGCAGAGGCTACGATTGCATTGAGCATTATTTTTCTTGCCCTTGAACTTGTCAGGCATTACCAGGGCCGTGATGGGCTCACTTATCAGTATCCCTGGGTCGTTGCTTTTGTATTCGGGCTCCTTCATGGCTTCGGTTTTGCAGGAGCACTGAATGAAGTAGGATTGCCAGTAGCTTCGATTCCCATGGCCCTTTTCCTCTTTAATGTGGGTGTGGAAATCGGTCAGCTTCTCTTTGTATTCACAGCCCTTGGATTGATTTGGATGCTAAAAAAATGGGGACCCGATTTCCCTTCCTGGACACGTTTCATGACGCCGTATCTGATTGGCGGACTGGCGGCGTTCTGGTTGATACAGCGCATGGTATTGATCATTAGGCTTTACGGTTAAATCAAGAATTACTTTATTGGTCATCAAAGGAACATCACAAAAAGAACTAATTTACATATGGCCCATCCATTAAAACAAACCAACCATGAAAAAACTCCAATTTCTCATCCTGCTTATTCTGACGATTTTAGTTTTAAGTTGCAATTCTGGAGCAAATAAATCTGAAACTGATAGTACAGCCATTGCTGCCGCTGACACGACGAATAAAATTCCCCCTCCTAACCCAGACAAAAATTGTTATTTCGGAGACCTACATCTTCACACTTCCTTTTCAGCGGATGCAACCCTTTTGGGAGCAAAATCATTTCCTGAAAATTCTTATCAATATGCTATGGGAGAAGAAGTGGAATATATGGGTCAGAAAATCAAGCGAAACGCTCCCCTCGATTTCCTTGCCGTGACTGATCATTCCGAATACCTTGGCCTTACGCATGCATTGACGGACCCAAATGGTCCCTATGCCAACACGCCTTATTACAAACAATTCACAGATACTGCCAGAGCTGCCATAGGTAAAAATTTCCATGAAATCGCAGGACAAATCTTCGCTAATAAACCTAATCCGGATTTCATGAAGGAAGAGATGAGGAAAGCCTATTGGCAAAAGGAAATAGATGCAGCGAACAAATATTATAAGCCCGGCAAGTTCACCTCACTGGTTGGCTATGAATGGACTTCCGCGCCTGTGAATGCCGTGAGCAAGGGTGGCCAGAACCTGCACCGCTGCGTCATATTCAGGGGAGACAAAGTGCCTGCCATCCCTTTCTCTGCCTTTGATAGTCCGGATCCGGAAAATCTCTGGACCTTCCTGGAGAATGCCCGAAAGACAGGTGATGATGTGATTGCTGTGCCACACAACGCCAATGCCAGCAATGGTTTGATGTTTGATACGAAGACTCTCTCCGGAAAGCCTATCACGAAGGAATATGCGCTTCGCAGAAACTTAAACGAGCCGCTCACTGAAATTGAACAGGGCAAAGGACAAAGCGATACACATCCAAAACTTTCACCCAATGACGAATTCGCGAATTTTGAGCTATGGGAAACCCTGGTTGGATTTCCACTTCCTGCCCATTATATGAAGGGGAGCTATGTAAGACAAGCCTATGGCGTCGGCCAGGAATTTTTTGAAAAGATCGGGGCCAATCCCTTTAAGTACGGATTGGAGGGTGGAACGGACTACCATTCCGGTTTTACTTCCACGGAAGAAAATAATTATCATGGCTCGCATGACCGGCTGGACGAACAGTTCAGCAAAGAAGGCATCACGGCGGTATTGACGGATACCGTTTCGATGACCGGAGAACCCACGGTTGTTCTCTCCGCCGCAAGCCTTACTGGCGTTTGGGCAGAACAAAATACGCGCGAGGCGATTTTTGATGCATTAAAAAGGAAAGAATGCTTTGGTACATCGGGCAACAGGGAAAAAGTCCGGATGTTTGCCAGCTGGAATTATCCTGCTGATATTATCAAACAATCCGATTGGATAAAGGCCGCATATGCAGGCGGTGTTCCCATGGGCGCTGACATGCCGGCAAATACCGGTGGCGCAAAAGTTCCGGTATTTATCGTGCAGGGAATGAAAGATCCTGATATGGGCAATCTGGATCGCATTCAAATCATAAAAGTGACTACGAAGAATGGCAAGTCAATAGAAAAAATTTATGATGTAGTTTGGGCGGGGGATCGCAAGCCTGACCCAAAGACCGGAAAACTTCCTTCTATAGGATCCACTGTCGATCTGAAAACAGCGACTTACACAAATTCCATTGGTGCCGCATCCCTTATCGGCATTTGGACTGATCCTGATTTTGATCCGGCTGCCGAAGCAACCTATTACGCCCGACTTATTGATATCCCAACACCCAGATGGAGTACGATCCTGGCCGTCAAAAACAATATGCCTTTGAACAAAAAGGTGCAACCTGCTATTTCAGAACGCGCATGGACATCACCGGTATGGTATACGCCGCCAGGAAAATGATTTTTGTATTGTTGTTGATTGTATCTTTCAATGCCGCTTGAAAAAGCGGCATTGGTGTTTCAGACTATTTTTTCAATTCTACTCGTCAATGAGCTTCGAAAGACGATCTTTATTGGTTAGCCTCTTTTTGTTGATCGCCGCTTCATTGTATTCGCAGGAAGAATCCAAGAATTCAGGAGGAGCACCATGGGAATTTTCTGTTACCGGGTTTTATTATGTTATCCCGCATGATAAGGATGAAATCTCAGGAGTCGCTACAGGAGATGTGAAAAATCTGCACCTCGAGACCAGGTACAATTATGAAGACTATCATACCGGTTCCTTCTTTGTAGGAAGGAAATTCATTTTCGGGAATGAATTAGCCTTTGATATTACCCCTATTATGGGACTGGTCTTTGGAAATACGAATGGGATGGCTCCCGGCGTGGAATTATTTGCATCTTATAAAAAATTCGATTTTTATGTTGAATCCGAATGGCTCATTGACTTTTCAGGTCCTTCAAATAGTTAACTCTATTCCTGGGGCGAGTTGGGTATAAATCCTTTGAATTCCCTCCACGCCGGGCTTTCTTACCAAAGAACAAGATTGTACCATTCCGGAGCTGAAATCGAAGCGGGCCCCTTTGCCGAATTCTCTTTTTGGAAAATGACGACTGGCGATTACTATTTCAATCCCTTTTCTTCCAGCAACCTGTTGATTCTGTCCCTCAGCTTCAGCTTTTAGAAAGCAAAAAATCATCCTTCAACCCATTATAGCTCAAAAGGAGCTCCGTCTTGTTTTTGACAAAATATTACCAAGAACAAGGGTATCTCAAAATAATGATTATCAACTAGATAAAAGCATATTTGGCCCAGGCTATATACTTGGAATAGTCTTTGCATATATGTTTTATTAAGCGAAATCTTCTAATCTAAACTTTATGAAAATGATTGCAAATAGAGGTCCGCTAGCCATTGTTTTTCTTTCCCTGACATTCTTTATTTTTTCATGCTCCCGAAATCAAAGCAGTAGTGATTCAGGAACTGCAAGACTCCAGGTGCGTCTCACGGATGGGCCTTTTCCTGATGCCAAAGAAGTTTGGGTTGATGTCCAGCAGATTGAAGTCATCATGGATGATACCAGCCACCCCATCATTCTGAATGGAGCCCATCCAGGCATGTACAATTTGTTGGATTTTACAAACGGGAAGGATACCCTTTTAGCTGATGCGACCATTCCTCCGGGAACTATCAGCCAGATTCGCCTGATTCTTGGAGATAATAATTATATCATCACAAAATCTGGCGACAATCTTCCTTTGAAAACACCCAGCGGGCAAGAATCCGGGCTTAAAGTGCAGGTACACCAACCCGTTAGTGGAGGTATCTTATACCGGCTCATCCTTGATTTTGATGCCGGAAGATCCATTGTGCAGGCTGGTAATAGCGGCAAGTATATTCTGAAACCCGTTTTGCGGATCCTTTCCCTGGAGCCCTCTGGAGGAATTATCCAGGGAGTCGTCGTCCCGGATTCGTTTAGTACAGTCGTGTATGCTATCATCGGAACAGATACGATTGCATCTACCTTTACCAACAGCCCTGGAGGACAATACCTATTCAAGGATATTCCTGCCGGCAATTATTCTTTGTCATATATTCCAGAGGATACCAGCTTTAAAGATGCAGCCCGAACTGCCTCTCTTACGCTGGGCCAGGTAATCGTCGTAGACACTGTCGTTTTGCAGAAATAGCCCTACATATATCTGAACATTTATTATTTAAGCAACTAAATCCCGCTTCGAAGCGGGATTTTCCATTTGTTCCAAAATCTATCAAACCAAATATTATTTTTTTTGTTAGATGCTTCTGATGAAGTGCCTTATGTGGTGGTCCGCATGGCAATACATTTTGGTGAATATCATTTGAGCATCAGGAATTACAGCGAGCACTTTTGCGTCTATTTGGTCTCATCCATTTGCCTAAGCTGGATTTTCAAACTGTAAAAATCAAAATCAATGAAATATAATTTTTTAGGAAATACCGGCATGCTGGTTTCTGAACTCTGTTTCGGAACGATGACATTCGGCGGAACAGGCGGGATCTGGCACACTGTCGGTACGCTTCAGCAGAAAGAAGTCAATGAAATGATGAAAGAGGTCGTGGATTCAGGCATTAATTTTATTGACACAGCCAATGTGTATTCTTTTGGAGAATCCGAAAAGCTGCTGGGGCAGTCTATCCGCGACCTTGGGCTGATCCGGAATGAATTGATCATCGCAACCAAGGTGAAAGGCAGGATGCATGAAAAACCAAATAGTGTCGGGCTGTCACGATACCATATTTTCAATTCGGTGGATGAAAGCCTGAAAAGATTACAAATTGACCATATTGATATCCTCTACGTCCATGGAGTGGATCTGCGAACGCCCATCGACGAAACCATGCGCTCCATGAATGATATTGTACAAACAGGCAAAGTAAGGTATATCGCTGTTTGCAACTGGCCGGCATGGATGGTCATGAAAGGACAGGGTATTGCAGATAAAAATGGCTGGCATAAATTCATTGGGCTGCAATATTATTATTCCCTGGCAACCCGCGATATTGAAAGAGAAATCCTGCCACTCGCCGCAGATCAGCATCTGGGCGTATTTCCGTGGAGTCCGCTGGCGGGAGGCTTTCTATCGGGAAAATATACCCGAAATTCCCAAAAGGCCGGCGACTCAAGAAGAGACGACTTTGATTTCCCCTTCATTGATAAAGAAAAGAGCTATGATATTGTCGATACCATAGTAAAAATTGGCAAAGACCATAAGGTTTCCGCAGCACAGATCGCGCTCGCATGGGTGAGGCAAAGGCAGGGAGTGACAAGCACCATCATCGGTGCAAAAAGGATGGATCAGCTGAAAGACAATATCCGGTCTGTCGAGATTGTTTTATCACCTGAAGATTTGAAAGAGATCGATGAAGTGAGTGCACTCAAAGCAGAATATCCTGAGTGGATGACCGCTTTTCAGGGAGGAAACAGAGCCGCAAAATAATATGGTTCGAAGCCTTTGAATTATACTCCAACTGCTCGGTCCCAGCCGTCCGTAAGAGGTCTGGCTAACAAAAAAGGCCCGGGTGAAAACCCGGGCCGGCCAAAAACTAACTGCTTATGAGAAAAAGGTTTATTGCGAATACTGTTTTATGACAGTGCAGTGGTTCATTTGTCGTATTATCTACGTCTATGGTGAACAACCCATTCAAATTTGCGTTTCATTTTCATGCGGGCCTGCTTTCTATTGACTGGCAAAATGAATAAGTGGTTGAGGCTAAGCAAATGCGGTAAGTCTCAATTTCTGCCCACAATATGCGCAAAAGACCAAATATGCCAGCTGATTAACCACCCGTTGCCTAATGCATTATTCCTGAAGATGATGTGCGACCCAATAATTATTGATCGAATGTTTCATCATAGACCAGCTTATTCTTTCCATTCTTCAGCTTTACAAAATCTATCGCTCCTGTGCCAGTGAAATGATAGGCCAGTCCAACCAACTTACCAAAGTCGTTTTTGAATTGAACGGAATGAACCGGTTTCTCATCCAAAAAAATGGTTGCCAATTTATTTTGAACCTGGATTTGAAGGTGCTGCCATTGATAAAGATCCCGTCCAAGGGCCCGGAGATCGGATTTCCTGCCGTCCTGGGAAACTTCACCCATCTTCACCGCATTTTCTATTTCACAACCTCTGCCCATCATCCGGACATAAAAAATATGCTCTTCAAAAATCATGGTCAAATCGAAACCCGGACAGGGGGCCGTGCTGAAACTATCGGATTTTATCCTGGTATCCAGTGAAAATTGATCGCTATATACGCTGTCAAATTCGCGCACATTAAAATAACTGAGCAGAAACGCTTTGTTCAAATCAATTTTTGATGAAACCAATTCTTCACGTTGCACATGCAACGCGCCATCAAAAATATGACGCTCGTTCTTTAAATAGACCGGCACATTGTCCAGGAACGAATAACGCAGCAGTGGCAACCATCCATCCGTTGTGATATGCACCCGGAAACGGCTGATGATGGAATCGTTTGCAATCAGTTTGGCGCGATGAAAGCCCGGATAATAATATATATTGGAATAGATATGTTCCCTTGGATCCAGTTTTACTCTTTCCATTTCATTCCAGGACTGCTGGAAGAAAAAACTGTCCGCCACCACATGTGTCAGATCATAATTGAAAACAACGGTATTGGGGACACCTTGTGAAACAGTCTTATTTCCGGTAAATTCAACCGGCCCTTTCACCTGCGGCTTAAGCTTAACAGCCTGGGTAGAACGAATGCCGATTAACCAGATCAGCAGAATGAGGGCCAAACCAATGGGCAGGATCATCCATCGCCTGAAAAGGCCCTGAGCATTTCCCTTAGCTGAAATGGATGAAGCAATTGAAGGAGACTGAGCAAGTTTAAATGCCTGCCAGTCTTTGTACCCGATGATGGAAACCAATGCCTGCAATGTGGATGGGTGGGGCATTTGGTCATAATCTTTCTTCCAAATCCTTTTTAAAGTAGAGAGGCTTAGCTTAATTCCAGATTTCTCTTCTATCTCATCGGCAAGCCATTCCAGGTCCCGCTGGCGAAGGCCTTCGCCTGTTTGTTCAAATTGGAACTTTCCTTCAATCGCTTCCTTACACATTCTCAGGTAATCCGCTTCAGAATGGTTCATAAATTCAAGTTAAGCAAAAAGCAGAATTGAACCGTAAATGACAACAAATTGAACTGCAAATGAAATGGGATTTTCATCCGGACTTTGTTTATTGCAGACAAATAATTTAAGCAAAATCAATTGTATGAAAAAATTACTATTGGTCGCAGGATTACTAAGCTCCATTTGTGCCATGACCCTTGGCCAGTCTGTCGTTGCACCACTTGCATTGGAGAGATGGAATACGGAGGGCGCGGAAGCCATCCCGGAAAAATATATGGGTAAGGAAACCATCCTGATTAAGTCAGGGATGATTTTCCTAAAAGATATTGACCTGGAGGATGGTATCATTGAGGCAGACATAAGCTTTCCAGCTCAGCGGAGTTTTCCAGGTTTCTCCTTCAGGCTACAGGACCGCAACAATTTTGAAAATTTCTACGTGCGCCCCCATCAATCAGGAAATCCGGATGCCACACAATACACTCCTGTTTTCAATGGGCAGGCCGGATGGCAATTGTATCATGGGGAAGGGTATTCTGCCGCAGCCCCTCTAAAGCCAGATGATTGGCACCATATAAAAATTGATCTGCATGGATTGCAGGCAGAGATCTATGTGGATGATATGCAAAAGCCATTGATTAAAGTAACAGACCTTAAACGGGACTCGCATCCGGGAAAAATTGGTTTGAGCGCCGGTGGAGCCCCCGTTACATTTTGCCAATTTGCAGTACACTGCACCAAACCTGCTTCTCCTTCTATCAGGATACCAACTCCTGCAAATGGAACTGGTGGACTGGTTACCAAATGGCAGGTTTCAAATACCGTGGACACGTGCACTGTTTGAAAACAAATATGAGTTGAATAATGAATTGAAATCCAAATTTACCTGGACCTCTCAAAACAGCGAGCCTTCAGGTACAATCAACCTTTCTAAATACGGGCAACTCTCAAAAACAAGCAATACGATGGTGGCCAGAATCACCATTCATTCAGAAACGGAACAGGTCAAAAGGCTTTATTTTGGATTCAGTGATTATGTTACCGTGTTCTTTAACGACAAGGCCATGTATTCAGGAATGGATAATTTCATGTCGAGGGATTACCGGTTTCTTGGAACCATCGGTTTTTTTGATGTACTCTTTCTTCCTCTGAAAAAGGGGGACAATGAATTATGGTTTGTGCTTTCCGAGGACTTCGGCGGTTGGGGCGTGAAAGCCAAATTTGAAAATATGGAGCATATCGAATTGAAATAACTCATCAGATGCAATAGCAAATAGAAATTATTCTGTTTCCATCCTGGCCAACAATTTCTTGAAAGAGTCTTCCTTCCTCAAGGGATCGAATATTTTATTCACACGTATACTGATTAATCCATAGTCGTTCAATTTGTATGCAATTTTGAGATAGTCCATCGCTTTTTGCTTTTCTCCCATCCAGGCATAGAGGATCGCAATATCAAACCAATTGTCGTCGGCTAATTCCTTCTTTAAGGAATCAATGATCTTGTTTACCTGCGCCGTCTTTCCGGTTTTGATCAATGCAATGCCCATTTGAGGCATGGGGCGCAAACCATTGCCACTTAAAAGCATACTATCGTATTGATCCTTTAGAAAATAATACGATAATTTCATTCTAAGGTCGGTCGATATCGTATCTGAAATGTGCTGGGACCTGATCAATTTTTCCAATCCTATTACATTCCGGGAATAATAATAATAAAGGCTCCAGGCAGGTACTATGAAGAATGACTTAGGATCCAGCTGGCTGGCTTTTTTCAAATTAGCTTCCGCTTCAGGAAATCTTCCAAGCTCCATCAATGCAAAGCTGAGATAAAGGTATCCTTCTGCATTGTTTGGATTGATGGTGATGGATTTATTCAATTCTTTAATGGAGAGGTTTGGATTCAGGGTGATGGTTTTTAGAATGTCTCCCAGAATCATGTGCGGCTCGGCAAGCTCTGGGCCATAATTTACTGCGGTGAGTGCTGCATTGAGTGATTTCTTGACATAATATTGCCTGTCGAATGAATCCGTGGTCGGTAATTTAGAATAGATCAATGCGAGCGAGGCCCATGCGAGGGCAAAAGTGGAATCCTTTTGCAGGGCTGACTCCAAAAGTTTTTCAGCTTCTCTGAAATTGGATTGCCTGGCCAGCAAATAATCCTCATAAGCGGCCATATTGTTGGTGGCCTTATGCTGAATCCTCGCTCCTTCTGCTTCGGACAATTTCACATTCAGCTCACCGGCAATTTGCATCGCTACCTCACTTTGAATGGAAAACACATCATTGATGCTTTTATCATAACTATTCGCCCAAATCTGCTGGTTATTTTTTGCATTGATTAGTTGGGCGGTAATTCTGACCTCGTTTCCTTCCCTTCGGACGCTTCCTTCAAGGACCGTTGCCACGTCCAGGTCGTTCCCGATCTTTTTAATATCGGCAGGGGTATTCTTATACTGCATGACGGAGGCACTTGAAATCACGCGCAGGCCTGCAATCTTTGAAAGGTGTGTGGTAATATCCTCCGTGATGCCATCGCTAAAATATTCCTGCACAGTATCGCCATTCATGTTTTTGAATGGGAGGACCGCGATTGATTTTTCCTTACCAATAAAACGCCCTGGTTTTAAAAATATCCGAAGAATGTTAAGCAGGATGAAAACCGAAAGAAGACCAATCCCTATTCCTTTCCACAATGTCTTTCTCGATTGGACTGTTTTCTTTGCACGCACTGCCCCATCCAGGTCTTCTTTGGTCGGGACAAGAATATCTGGATGAGATAGTGCATAGATCTCCATGGGTTCATGCACATTCTTCAACATGAAATTGCCCAGGTAAACCGCGGTAAACTGAGGGTGGTTTTTTATTTTTTCGAATACTTCTTTTGAAAAGAGAATGCTGCCCGCTATTCCAAGTGATTGAATCCTGGATGCCAGGTTGACGGAGTCTCCAACTACTTTTTCCTCCTCTACAAGCACTTCGCCCGTATGCAATCCAATGCGCAGGGGCACTTTCGGATCTTTCAGCGATGCCTGTTGAATTTCCAAAGCAGATTGCACGGCTTGGGTGATGCTTCCAAAAATACTCAGGCTGCCATCTCCATAATATGAAACAAGTTCGCCATGGTGCAATGGAATCTTATCTTCCAGTATGGCCTGGTGATGCGCCAGTAGTTGTACCGCAGCCGGCTCGTTTTTTTGCATCATGGCAGTATACCCGACAATATCGGTGAACATGATGGCAGCAAGCTTACGGTGTTGAGCCATGGAGGAAGGGTTAATGGAGTTGGGTTGGCATGATAAAGTAACGATACTTTCTCATAAATACTTCAACTCTGGCGCAAGTTGCGCGAAGCACCGCAGTTTATGTCTTTTTTGTCATTTCGAGCCCGGATAATTCCAGAAAATTGGCATAAAAAAGAGACAGGGCGAGAAATCTTGCTGCTTAAACTCTCTCATATTTCAGATTTCTCACTCCGCTTCGCTCCGTTCGAAATGACAAAACAATCATTTTTTTTTATTATAAAATCCCTAAGTGAGTGCTGATTAGTGCTATGCTGCTGAAGAGTGCGACGCAAGAATGCTCAATAAGGCTCAAATGCCGGGCCCAAAATAATCACATCATCTTTTCATATTCCTCTCTATATCTTCCCGGCGATTTTTGCACCTGCAGCATCGTCCAGTAATATTTCGCAGTTGGGGTGCAACTGCACAACAGATGCCGGAATGTCTATGGTGATGGGTCCCAAGATGGCCTGCTCAATAATATCTGCCTTATGTTTGCCTTTTGCAATCAGTATCAGTTTTCGGGTATGCATGATGTTTTTGATACCTCTTGTCAAACCACCCAGTTTTGTATCTGCAGATACATTCGTTTCTCTTCTTACCCTTGCTTCGAAATCCGGGTCCATGGGCGAAACCCAGGTCTCGCTCTCAAATGGCGTGCCCGGCTGGTTGATCCCAATATGACCGTTGCCACCGATCCCCAGCATTTGCAGGTCCACACCGCCTCTTGCCGCAAGTCGCTGCTCAAATATTCTCGCTTCTGCCACAAAATCATCCGAAATGGTGGGCGGCATGATAAAGTTTTCTTCCGGAATTCCGAGTGGCCCGGCAATCTGGTTCAATATCATTGTATAGCAGGATCCTGCATATTCACGGGGCAGGTTGGTCAGTTCATCCACATTGAATAAAGTGATGCCCGATATATCAAAAGGATATTGTTTAAAAATGGCAGAAACGATGCCATGCATGTTGATTGTAGTTTGCCCGGTGGAAAGGCCGATAACCGAGCAGGGCTTTTCCAGCATCTGAGCAATGATGCGCCAGGCAGCTGCCAGGTCAAATGCATGTTCGTCCTTCGTGATCGTTATTTTCATTTTCGTGTTAGATTTCGGCGCAATTTCACACCAGCAATTAATCGAAGAAAGAATTATTCTACCCTCAACTCTTCAACCAATCAACTCTTCAACTTTTCAACCTTTCCGCCTTCTCCGCCAGTTGGCGGATACTGCGGACGCGGTCAACTCTTCAACCAATCAACCAATCAACTAATCAACCAATCAACCTTTCAACCCTTCAACCATTCAACTAATCAACCATTCAACCATTACAGATGCTTCAATTCTTCAGAAAAAAAATGGTCGATGGCAGTAGCCGCCTCCACTTCATCTTCGCCTTCCACCATGATGGTAATCGTGTCGCCACCCTTGAGGGCCATGGATAATAAATTTAGCATGCTGTTTAATTTGATCGCCTTATCCCCTTTCTTTAATGTGGTCACAGACTTAAATTTTTTGACAAGACGGATGAGATTGGTGGCAGGCCTTGCATGCAGGCCTTCTGCCGCCGTGATCGGGTAGTCCTTAGAAATCATTGCCTGGTTTGTTCCTTTAAATAATTTCCAATGCTTGTTGAATCTTCCATGGCCATCACTTTCAAATAAATTTCCCTGGCCTTATCCATACTATTGTTGACAATAATGTTTTTAATATCCGGGATGGAACTTGCACTCATAGAAAATTCCCTCAATCCCATTCCCATCAGCAAGAGTGTCGCCGTGGGTTCGCCGGCAAGTTCCCCGCAGAGGCCAACGTGGATTTTGTTTTTATCTCCCTGTTGAATTGTATTTTCTATCAATCGCAATACAGCAGGATTAAAGGGATCGTACAAATGCTTCACTTGCTCATTCATCCTGTCCACCGCCATCGTGTACTGACATAGGTCATTGGTGCCGATGCTAAAAAAATCTACTTCTTTGGCCAGTATATCTGCTATGAGTGCAGCAGACGGAATTTCGATCATGATCCCCCATTCGATTCTTGGATTGAACGGCGTATTTGCAGACCTGAGTGCTGCCTTTACTTCTTCCAGGATTATTTTAGCCTGCCTGATTTCCTGCACCTGGCTGATCATAGGCAACATGATCCTGAGCTGCCCAAATGCGCTTGCACGCAAAATGGCCCTTAGCTGTGTGATAAAAATTTCAGTCCGGTCCAGCGAAATCCGGATGGCCCGGTAGCCGAGAAATGGATTTTGTTCAACAGGCAAATTCAGAAAAGGAAGTTCTTTGTCTCCGCCAATATCAAATGTTCTTATAATCACCGGCCGGCCCCGCGATTTTAATGCAGTCTGCCTGTAAAATTCAAACTGCTCCTCCTCCCCGGGCATTTCATTGCGGTTCATGAAGACCAGCTCCGTGCGAAATAGCCCGCTGCCTTCACTTCCAAACACAAAAGATTCTTCCATGTCATTCGGACCGGAAATATTGGCCAATAATTTTATTTTCACTCCATCCGTGGTGAGCGCAGGAACATCTCTTAAACTTCTCAGCAAGGCTGCTTTTTTTACAAATGCTTCCTGCTTTCCTTTGTATGATGCGATGAGTTCATCGCTGGGTTTGACTATGACCAGGCCCGCATTCCCATCGATGATGACCAGGTCATTTGTTTCGATCTCGTTCAGATCCGTTCCACATCCTACAACGGCAGGAATTCCCTTAGATCTTGCAATGATGGCAGCATGTGATGTTTTGCCACCTGCTCTTGTGGCGAAGCCTTTTATTTTACTGAGATCCAGTTTCATGAGGTCTATCGGTGCGATATCTTCGGCTATGAAGATGGTATTGTCTTCCAGTGGCTGCTCTGCAATGGATGGTCTTCTGTTTAGATACTTTAATATTCTGTCGCCCGCGTCCTGCACATCTGTCACCCGTGCACTGAAATATTCATCATTCATATTCCGGAATGTCTCCACTGCCCCATCAATGACTTCAATCAGGGCATCATTTGCATTCTTGTGATCGGAATTTATTTTTTCTATAGTATCCGCCCTGATCTGTTCATCCTGCATCAGCTCTATCTGAATGTCAAAAACGTTTAATCCGCTATCCTCAATGGATATTTCCGCTTTTATACTTTCCATTTCCCGTACGGCGGAATGAATGGCTTGTTCAAATTTTTCAATTTCCCTTCTGACCTCTTCTTCGGTTTGCAATCGTTTTCCAGTGACAAGAACCTCCTGCTTTTTTATGACAAGCGCGCGGCCGATGGCGAAACCAGGAGAAGCACCGATTCCTTTCATTTTTTTATTTGAAGTATTAAGCAAAAATATGAGTTATGCTGCCTAAAAAACCCAGGGCAAGCAGTCCCAATAAGAGCCATGTGGTTTTGATATTCTTTTTTACAAAATAGTAGGTTAGAAAAGTCAATCCAAGTGGAATCATATTGGGAAGGATCTGATCAAGGATGGTTTGCAATGGCACAGCGCTTTCCGTTCCGCCAATCTTTAATGGAGTGGTGATTGACATCAGGGTGGCGGTCATTGCACCCAGGACCATCAATCCCATGATGGATGAACCCGAGGTTAGTTTATCCATCACATTGGTCTTCGCCAGATTCTGCAAAAATTTTGTACCCGTTCCATATCCGATAAAAGTCAGGTTATAGCGCAGGATGAGATGCGGAATATTAAAAATGAGAAGGAATAGAATGGGGCCAAGGACATTGCCTTTGATGGCCAATGAGGCGCCCACACCGGCAGCAATCACCTTAAATGTACCCCAGAATAATGAATCAAAGACACCGGCCAGTGGACCCATCAAACCAAGTTTTACCGAATTGATCGATTCCACATCAAAATCTTCAGATTTCTTATTCTGTTCTTCCATCGCGGCCACGATGCCAATGATCAGGGTAGAGCCATAGGGACTGGTATTAAAAAATTGAAGATGCCTCTTCAGGGCAGCGGTCATGGACTGCCGGGTGGTATACAATTTTTTCAGAACCGGAATAATAGAGAAAGCAAAACCGCTGTTTTGCCAGGTTTCAAAATTGAAATTGGCTTCCAGGGTCATGGACCTCCAGAACAGGTTCCGAATCGTTCTCTTTGGCAATTCTGCTATTATTGTTTGCCCCTGGTCGTCAGGCTCATCGGGGCCCTCTTCCTCACTGGCAGGCTTATGCGTAATGCCCGTAATGATCAGGGCCGTCACAACACCCAATCCACCAATCGCTATGACCGGCAGTTTCAGGTAACTGGTCAATATGAATCCAAGAAAAAAGTAAGGTGCAGATTTTTTATTGAACATCAGGTTCAACAGAAGCGCAAAGCCAAGTGCAGGCAGCATATTCCCTGCCACTTTTAATCCATCGCTTAGCCAGCCAGGAATCTGGTTAAGAAAAGACTTCATGGCTTCGGCTCCCAATTGCAGAGTGGCAAATGTGATAAGGCCCATGAGCAGGGGTTTGAGCAGGCCGGAAAAAATATGGAGCCGCTCAATTTTTTTATAGTTTCCCTCTTCCGCATATTGCTCAAATCGCTTATTGAATACAGCCCGGAAAACGAATAGTCCACTGATGATCATTTCAGCCAAAATGGAAATGGGTACTGCCAGCGCCAGTGCAATGGCCGGGCCCTTACCTGAAATAATCGCAAATGCCGTGCTCAGCACGCCGCCCGTAATAACGTCGGGAGGAATCGCCGCGCCGACTTTGATATTGCCCATGAATATGAGCTCAAGGGTAGCACCGATGATCACCCCTTGTTGAAGGTCGCCTAAAACAAGACCCACAAGCGGGCCAAGCACCAGGGGCCGGTTGATCAATGTAGTGCCCAGAAAATCTTCCGAGTGGCCAAACATGGCAATCGCCGTAATGAGAATAAATGATACCAGCAAGAATGAAATTTTTAGATTGTCATGTTAAGATGCTGAGCGTCTATCGAATGAATAGCTATCCATTCCTATTTTTCGATCAGGCCTTCCACCAACTGTTTTCTATCCGTCGGAACCTGTCTTATTTCCAATTCAATTCCATGTTGAAGCATTTGCCTTAGCAATGGAATATCATCATCAGTGATCGCGATGGCTTTGGAAATAAGCCTTGACCCCTCCTTCCCCCTGATACCGCCAAAATTGACAGACTTAATTTCGCTTAACCCCGCTGACAGCATGGCTGCATCCTTAATGCTACTAATCAGGATTAATACTTTCAGTTTGCTATTCTTCTCATCAAGCAGAAATGCAATCGCATCAGCCATCGATTTGATCAGGATCTTTGTATTAGAAGGCTTGGCCAGGTTCATCGTCATCTTTAGAAATTCATCCTTTGCTGTTTTGTCATTGGCCACGATCACAGTATCCACTCCCAGGGCTGGCACCCAGGTAAAAGACACCTGGCCATGCAGCAGCCGGTCATCAATCCTTGTCAGCTTAATCATTTGTTCCTGGTTCTTCGTTTGAATTCATCAATTTATTTACATATACCATCTGCTCACGGGCAGCAATAATCGCCGATTCAATGATCAGTTCAACCGGTTCAGAAGGATCAGCCATGATGGTTTCAATCAGCAGGGCCAGGTTGAAACCGGAAACAATATGAATATTTCGTCCACGCGTTAGCCGCAAGACCTGGTTGGTGATGCTGCCTCCAAGCAAATCAGTAAATACAATGATCTCGTCCTGCCCGTCGATATGTTTAAGGATTCCTTCCAAATCTTCGTCAATGCCCTTGTTTCCGTCGGCATAGGCTTCAATCAGGAAAAGATTTTCGGTTTGGCCAATGATGATCTCAAGGGAAGATTTCATTCCTGAGGCCATACGGCCATGCGTAGCAATTAAAAATTTACGTCCGGGGGCCTGACTCATGATAAGATCCTCTTTTCAATTTCATAATTACTGATGTTCCAAAGAAGGATCCGCAGAATTTGGCTGGAAGGGTTCCACTTTCGGAAATTGTTGTCTGATAAAATCCGGATTGCTCATGCCCATCGTAGGATTGGTTGAAAAAAAGCCGAAAGGCATTAATGAAAATCCCATCTTGTGTACTGACATGATCGGCCATTCCTCGGGTCTTACAATATGGGTAATACCAGCCACATACCAAAGCACCACATCATTGCTGGCGATAGATCGGTTTTTGGCTGTCCATTCAGGTAGCCCTGCATATACTTTGTTGCTCCCCGGATATATTCCTGCGGGGTATTCTTCATCTTCCGCATATTGGGTTACCCAAATCTGATGATTGAGGAAGCCTGCTTTTTTTCTGAGCAATGAATTTTCCGGCACAAGCGTTTTCGCCTGGGTGCCGGGCATCAGCATATAGCCCGCATGATATCCCTGCGCATTGTGCACTGTTTCATTTACCACATGCCAGTTCCTTGCGCTCAGATAATCCACGGACCTCTGTGCCTGTTTCTCCGTTTTGAACATGGTTTGATCCACATAGAATGCATTGCCATATGGGTTTTGTTTGCCTGGCGGAACTAGCCTGGAATTCATTTCCATCACGCTGTTATTCTGTGGCCCATCAATATCCATATCGAGCCGGAACACAAAGAAATGCTGGTGATTGATGGCTTCCACATGCGGGCGGACCAGGGTTCCGAAACTATGACCATTATATGAATCGTCATTCTTATCCGGCATATCCATCTGGTTCTCCCGGTGAACTCCTCTTATTTCCACGATGCCCGTGAGGTCAATATCCACCTCGATGGTGCCATCTTCCTTAAATCTCCAGATAAATCCATAGTCATAGTTCTCGATCATGGTGAAGTATTTCACCACCAGGTTGGTGGCCCTGCGGCTAATCACATTGTGGCGCCACAGTGTTCCTCCATATTCTTCATAAATAGCTACAGCCCGGTCCATCTGATAGGGAGCCCCACTCTCACGGTTAAGGATAGCCGGCACATATTCTGCATTTTCCGGTGCGTCTGCCCCCGGACTCAAAGATCTCGCAATGCCCTGTCCGAGGCGGAATTCGCCAGCGTCAAAGAAATTATAGGCAGCCTGGAATAAGTTGGGTGAACCATAGGGCACGACCATTTCCGGCATGGATCCACGATACATCACGGGGCGTTCCTTTCCATGATCCACATAGCGCACATCATAGATCACCAGGCCTTCGCGATTATCTACTCCATAGCGAAGTCTCCAGTTCTGCCAGATGATTTCATGCCCCCTGATTTCAAATGAATGTCCTTCGGGCTGCGAGATGACCAGCGGTTTGGGTCCTTTGAAAACATCCGTGATGGTATCCTTATTGAAATAATCCAGGTCCACTTTTCCGCTGAATGCTGTCGGTTCATCTACAATCTTCAATACTTTTCCGCTCGTAAGATCTACGTAAGCGATCAGACCTTCTATATCTACGCTGTTTCCCTTGCGTCGCGCGATGACCAACTGTTCCCGATGGCCGATGGGTGCAATCCCGATATCGCCGGTAAAAATACTCCGATGGGTAACCGAATCCGGTGAGATCCCCCTTTTTTTCAAGCCTGCAACCCATGCCGGATCTTTCAATACAATTGTACTTACTATAGAGTCTGCAGCCAATCCCATGCCGATCACATTGGGAAGTTTTTTTACAGAAATTACTTTGCCGGCATTCAGGTCTACCACGGCTTCTGTCATTCCATTCTTCGAAAAATCATAGAAACTGGCAAATGCCTCCCTTCTGAATGGCTGTCCGGGTTTATATGCCAGCACTTCCTTTTTCGGTGGCTCTTTAAGATTGATGATATTGAAGAGGTCCCTGCCACTGATCGTTCCGGAACTTTTCAGGATTTCCACTGTTTTGCGCATCTCCGTTGCCGTTAGGGGATCAAGTGGATAGTCGGGTTGCTGTGCATATGCAGTTAGAAAATTGAAGACCAGAAGAAAAAAATAAAAGATCCGAATTTTCATTCCAATTTATTTTAGAATTGTTTGTTAGACCTCACCCGCTTTCCCCAGCCTCTCCATTTGAGGGGCCGCGAGAGACTTCTTGAAAGACCTCACCCGCTTGCCCCCTCTCCGGGAGAGAGGTCGGGCCTCCCCCCGACCCCCTCCAATGGAGGGGGGGTAGAATATCTTTGATTTCAAAAATTAAGCTTTCAGCGCTATGCGTTCAGCATTAAGCGTTGAGCGTTCTCCAAGAGATTGCCAATATAAAATAAATGGGCTAAACCCCGGCAGGCCATGGTAATTATTTTTATTTCCATTTGGTGAAAGGAAGAATTAGCCATCCAGCTCCTCTTCATAATTGAGGTCTTTTGAAAAAGTTTCCGGTAGCTGGCTAAGAGCGATCAGGGAAATGGCAATGACCACCGTCGCAGATAAGAGGCCGGCCATGGTCAATCCAAAATATCCCTTGAATAAAACAAAAAGGGCAGACACTGGAATCACAGATGCACGCACAAAATTGGGGACTGTGGTAGCGACCGTGGCCCTGATATTGGTGCCGAATAACTCGGCGGCAATGGCGATAAAGAGGGTCCAGTATCCATTGAAGAAACCCAAACAAGCACAAACCAGATAAAAAACATTGGCGCTATGGGTCCTCGTCAAAAGGTAAACCAGCATGAGCAAATAGGAACCGAGGAGAAAAATCAGCATTCCCTTTTTCCTGCTCTTCAGACGCTGACTTAGCCATCCGCTCAGGATATCACCAAGGACCTGGGCTGTTAAGGTGAGCATCACAGCCTTACCGGCAACAATATTCCCGGTGACACCCTGCGCATGACCGAACTCGGGAGAAAAAAATATCAATACGCCTGCTACGAACCAAATCGGGAAGCCCACCAGGATGGAGCAGAAATACTTGACGAACCTTGTTCGGCTCGTAAACAAGATGAGCAGATTTCCCCTGCTGACCTGTTTCTTCCGAAGCATGGTGAACAATCCGGATTCCATCACCCGGATTCTTGTAAAGAGCAGGAGGATACCAAGGATTCCGCCTGCGAAATAAGAGGCACGCCAGCTGAAAATGTCTGCTACAAAATAAGCCAGGATCGCTCCGAGCAAGCCGACTGTCGCAACGATGGTCGTGCCATAGCCCCTTATTTCTTTTGGCAGAATTTCAGACACAAGGGTGACGCCAGCACCCAATTCTCCGGCGAGTCCGACGCCGGCAATAAATCGCAGGAGCAGGTATTGATCATAGGAATGAACAAAAGCATTGGCCAGGTTGGCGAGAGAATAGAGAATGATGGAACCAAATAATACAGAAAGCCTGCCTTTTTTATCGCCGAGTATTCCCCATAACACGCCACCGACAAGCATGCCGACCATTTGAATATTCAGGATGAACAATCCTTTCGAAAAAACTTCATCTGAATTCAGGCCCAGTTCCTTCAGGCTGGGCACGCGAACGATATTAAAAAGGAAAAGATCATACATGTCCACCATATATCCCAATGCCGCCACGATGACCGGAATGGTCAGTAAATGACGCCATATGTTCAATCGATGCGATGGTCGATGGTCGATGGTCGATGGTCGTTGGTCGTTGGTCGTTGGTCGTTGGTTGTCGATCGTTGGTCGTTGGTCGTTGGTCGTTGGTCGTTGGTCGTTGGCCATTTTTCTAGTAAATCCAGTATTGGGAAATATATTCAGAAAATCAGGTGCTGCATTACTATCAGTGATCTACAAACGCGGAATGGTGAGGCCACCATCTACCATGATCACCTGCCCCGTGGAATAAGGAAAATATCCCAGTGCCAAAGCAGCTACCGCCTTCCCCACTTCTTCTGCTTCTCCCCAGCGCTTTTGAACGGTCATTCCTTCTTCAATCAGCTGGTCATATTTATCAACCACACCTGCCGTCATATCTGTTTTCACCACACCCGGCCTGACTTCATAGACTGGAATATTGAATTCTCCGAGGCGGAATGCAAATAATTTTGTTGCCATGCTCAGCCCGGCTTTTGAAATGCAATATTCACCACGGTTTAACGATGCTTCCGTAGCGGAGATGGAAGTAATATTAATGATGCAGCCTTTGTAATCCTTATCCTTTTTTTGTTGTTCGATCATCCAATTGGCAACAGACTGCGTCAGGAAATAAGGTCCCTGTAAATTGATGCTTATCAGCCGCTCAAAACTTTCTTCCGTCGCCTGCAGGATATCCTTTCTTTCTTTTGGAGCCACGCCGGCATTGTTCACAAGTACATGCAGCGCTCCGAAATGTTCCAGGATTTCTTTCTGCATTAATTTGCGTGAGGGTCCATAAGAAATATCCCCCCGGCAATAAATAGTATCCGCTCCCAATGCTTTCAATTTCTCAATAGCTTCTTTGACCGCATTCAGCTCCCTTTGTCCATTGACAGCAAGATTGAATCCGGCTTTGGCCAGTTCGCAGGCAATTCCAAATCCTATGCCGCGGGTTCCTCCAGTGATCAATGCGATTTTCTTTGGCATGACTTATTTAATTTCAGGAATATTGATCCAGCATCTTTTTTCCCAGCTTTCTATTCCCTTCTCCGCCAATTGGACACCCTTGGCTCCCTCTCGCAGGTCCCAGGGAAATGGATCATCCCTGACCACATGTTTGAGAAAGAGTTCCCATTGTACTTTGAATGCGTTTTCATGGCTCTCCTGTTCCGGCACTTTTGCCCATCCCTCATAAAAATTAATGGGCTGTGGAATATCCGGATTCCAAACCGGCTTGGGCGTATTTCCATAATGCTGGATATAACACTCACGGAGACCTGCAACCGCAGATCCCTGGGTACCGTCTACCTGCAGGGTAAGCAAGTCATCCCTGCGCACCCGCGTGGCCCAGGAAGAATTGAAATGCGCAATGATTCCATCTTCCAGCTCAAAACTGGCATAAGCCGCATCATCTGCCGTGCATTTGTATTCATTTCCCTGTTCGTCGATGCGGGTTTTGATATGCGTCGCACCCAGGCAGGAAACAGCTTTTACTTTTCCGAAAATATTGTCCAGCACATAGCGCCAGTGGCAGAGCATGTCCACGATGATGCCGCCATCATCTTCCTTGCGATAGTTCCATGAAGGACGCTGGGCCGGAATAGTCGTTCCTTCAAAAACCCAATACCCGAATTCACCCCTGACAGATAATATTTGTCCAAAGAATCCCTGTTTGATCAGCCTTTGCAGCTTGAGCATTCCGGGAAGCCAGAGTTTATCCTGAACTACACCATTCTTAAGCCCGGCATTTTTGCATAATAGATATAATTCCATCGCAGTCTGCAGTGCTCACCGCCGTCGGTTTTTCACAATAGACATGTTTCCCGGCCTTCACCGCCTGCCGCACGCCTTCTGCCCTCCTCCCTGTCGTTTGTGCATCGAAATAGATTTGATATGATGGATCTTTCAAAACGGATTGCAGGTCAGTGGTGAATTTTTTTACTCCCGAAAGGGAACACAGCTTCTCCAGCTTGATGGTGTCCCTTCCCACGAGCACGGGGTCGGGCATGATGAACTCGGAAGGACTGATTTTTACGCCGCCCTGTTTAATAATCTCCACGATGGAGCGCATCAGGTGCTGATTGGTGCCCATTCTACCGGTTACGCCATTCATGATGATTCCGATCTTGTGAACAGTCGCCGCCATTTAGAGTATTATAATTGTGAGGTAAATATGCTTCAGGAATGATTCAGGTAAGCCTGCTTGATTTTTTCCAGAAACTCCTGCTGATCCTGCTGCCAGTAACTATTCGAGAAAATTTCAACTTCAAGAAAGCCATTGAACCCGGCCTTTTCCACCCAACTCCTGATCTCTTTGATATTGATACAGCCCTCTCCCATCAGTCCCCGGTCATTCAGCATATCCTGTGTAGGCGTTTTCCAGTCACAAATATGAAATGCTGCCAGGTGCCCGTTTTTCCCGCAACGCATGATCTCCTGTTCAAGCTGCGGATCCCACCAGAGATGATATACATCCACAGCAACACCTACCCATAGCGAATTTAATGATTCTGCCATATCATTTGCCTGAGCAAGTGTATTAATAGCAGAACGGTCGCCGGCATACATGGGATGCAGGGGCTCGATGGCCAGACGCACACCGGCTTCTTTTGCATGATCGAGGCAGGCCGCAATGCCATCCCGGATCTGTTTGCGCGATTCAATCAAAGACTGTCCGGGAGCAGCACCGCAAACAAGTACAATCAATGGTGCTCCCAGTGTCGCAGCCTCATCAATTGCTTTGAAATTATCCTCAATCGCCAATTGCCTTTGCTTTTCATCGATGGCAGGGAAAAATCCGCCCCTGCACAATGAAACCACATCGCAGGTTCAGTTCATGCAGCATTTTTTTTATAGAAGGAATATTCCGCCCCTGGAGTGCATCGCGCCAGACCGTGATTCCGCCAATGCCCTGCCTTCGAAAATTCCGTGGCAGATTTTTCAATGGGCCATGGTTTGGTGGTGATGGTGTGAATGCACAAAGCTCAGAAAAGCTCGTTAGGTTTTTGGCCATTAGTGAACGCAATGATAAAATGTATAATAAGATTCTCCATTCAGGATCTTGAAAAGGTAGAGTGCCACTTCACGGAGATGGTAATCGCCCCACATGCTGGATTCTCCATTGGGAATCTTACTGCCCGGCGGCAGATAGTCCCAGCCATTGGGCCAGTGGTAAACCGAATGCAGGAGCAGGCCCTGGTGTTCGGGGCTTGTGCTCAGGTAAGGTTCACGTAAAAGACTATCCATTACCGTTAGTCCTGCCTGCCAGTATTTTTCGCCCAGCGAGTCTTTCTTTTCTTGGAGATAATGGCCGAGCCTCAACAATCCCTGGGCTGCAATGGCCGCAGCGGAACTATCGACGGGTTCATATGCATTAAAGGGATCTGCTGGCCTGCCCAGATAGTCGCCGAGTTTGTGAAGGTTCGGCGCACCAGTGTCCCAGTAGGGAATCCCATCGGTAGGACTATACTCTATAAAGAAATCGCAGGTGGCCTTCGCGGCTTTGAGAAAAATGCCTTCTGTTTTTTCCCGGCCGCCGAAAGATTTCAGTTCTTCATCATCAAAGGTTTTCAAACATTCCAGTTCTTCCGCAAACCCGCAGATGGCCCAGGCGAGACCCCGTGTCCATGTGGAAAAACCGGAATAGCCCTGTTGGGAATTCGGGCAGCGATAATTACCATCCTTTGTATTGAAGATGGACTCGTGGGCAGTGCGCCCCGCGATATCATATGAATCCCGGCCATTGCCATAATAGACAGAATATTTTGCTGTAGCCTCACAATGCTGAAGTGCACGTTGGAGTAAACTTATTTTGACGTCATTTTCAGCCTGGAGCATATGGCCCAGTTTATGGCTTACCATCAATGAGCGGCAGGAACGGATCGTATCCACGAAAAGCGAATGGGGGCCATTGAAGGAATGGATGAATCCTCCATCATTTTTGACGGGAGTCCAGCGGCTGGCCTGCACGGCGCCCGAAACTTTGAGCGCCAGTTCATAGAAATTCTTCTCCCATTCATTGGCAGGGATCTTTTTTTCATGCATTAGGCGGAGGAGATTTCCGTAAGTGCTGATATTATTAAACCCATGGTCATGTACGCCGGTATGGCTCAGGTGCGGGGCCATCAGACCGACTGTTTTTTTGCGTGCATATTCCAATTGGTCCTGATCTCCTGTCGCGTCGAAATGCAGGATGGCGGAGCCGAATTGAAAACCCTGGGTCCATTCGGTCCAGCCGCGGGTAGTGTATTTTCCTTCTACTGTGAATACAGGTGATCCTTTCGAGTCGTCATAGTGTTTTTGGATTTTGCCCAGTTTTTGGGAAGAAAGTTCCCAGAGCCGGTCCAGTTTGGGCTGCAGGTCTTTGATGGCAAGTGCGCTATCTATTTTGATCACCTGGTGTTGATTGGAATTGGAAGATAGGAGAAAAAAATCAATTAGGACCAGCACCCGGATCAAAAGGGACCGCGCTAAATTAGATGCAGGCCAGGAAGTGGGTTGCAGTTTAAATTCAGCAAAGCTTGCGCGTATCTTAATATATGGAGGGTAGCTCATTCGATTTTTATTGGTCCTTTCCTGGCAGCCAGCTCAGGATTTATTTTACCGCATTTATTAATGATATACACTTAGAAAAATGGCTTTTGGCCCGTTTCTGTCTCGCAACTGCTTCGCTTTTTCTTCGAGGGTTCTTCGAGACCGCTTCGAGACCGCTTCGACAGTTCTTCGACACTGCTTCGAGGGTTCTTCGACAACTTGTCGAAGAAACCCCGAAGGAACCTCGAAGAAGCCCCGAACAAGTCTAGAACGAATCTCGAAGTAGTCTCGAAGAAAGCCTAGGACAGCAAGGTCTTTTGGAAGCATTATTAGCTGGCAGCCTTCAGGCTGCCAATGACCGCCCTTTTCTGGTGGCATCTTGCAGAAATGCCGGTTTTGGATAGGTTGAACTACAATTAGGATTTCCAACCTGCTTAAGAGTTGAGAGTTTTGCCCCCGCAGGTGCCTATTTTTTGTCTGAATTTGGATTTATAAGATTAGAGGATTGGAGGATTATGCAATTGCTCAAAAAAGTTGTCAATAAATAATCCCATTAATCATTTAATCCTATAAATCCAAATTCAGACAACTTTAATGCGCCGGTGATCCTATCCTGGCTGAGGCGGGACGGATGCATTAGCCAGAGGGATGACTTTTAAGCATGGCATTGTAATGGTTGAACCCCCCAATATAAAAACGCTATGGAAAAGTGGTGGTAATCAATATCCTTTGAAGATTTGCCATTGAGATTAATTAATAGCGGCTATTTTAGTGTTGTATGCTATTGATTTTCCAACCTTATATTTAGATAATCTAACTTCAAATTTATTACCTGATGAAGAATGTAATTAGAACAACCTTAACTCTCTTTGCCGTATTGGTCATTTATTTATTGATTTATCGGACATGCTTTTCAGATGGATTCCGAAGATCAGGGCATGAGGCAAATTTCATCTCATTATCAATCGCAATACCACTCGGAATCATTCTATGGAAACAAATAGGAAATATCTCAAATAGCCTTCCGGCATTTATTTTCGGAGGGGGAATATTGGTTGGAACAATTGGCTTTTCTCTAGGTTTTTTTGGCCCTCTTATTCTAACCCCATCTTCAAACCAAGGACCCCTGCTTGGCATTTTGGTCACTGGACCGCTAGGGTTTTTCCTCGGATTATTCTTAGGAGGTTTATATTGGAATAAGAAAGAGAAAAACAGATAGTGCTCTATTAGGGTATACAGCACGCAACAGGCGGTTTTGCGCAAGTTAGGCTGATGAAACTGGACTTAAATACTTTTGAAATTCTACTCAGCTTCAGTAATTTGACCGTGATAAAATAAAAGTTACGGCCAAGCGGGCGACAGGAACACAGACGTCTCAACCTGCGCGAAGCGTGGCCGTTGCCTGCAAACGTAGTTCGACACCCTAAAAACTTTGACGGACAAAACATTACTAATTAATAAATGTATTAGATGAGAAAATTAATATTCTTTATGCACACTTCACTTGATGGTTTTGTAGCAGGACTTAACGGAGAAATGGATTGGATAAATTTGGATGACGCCATGTTTGACTTTGTTGCAACAATGACAGACCAAGCTGACACCGCACTCTATGGGCGAGTAACTTATGAAATGATGCAAAGCTATTGGCCGAAAGCAGGTGAACAACTAAACGCAACAAAACACGACAAAGAGCATTCAAATTGGTACAACAATGTTTCAAAAGTTGTATTATCTAAAACTATTCAAGAAACTGGACTTCACAATACCAAAGTTATTGGCGACCAACTTTCGGACAACATCAATAAATTAAAGCAACAGGAGGGAAAAAATATTTTAATCTTTGGAAGTCCTGGTGCTTCACAATCGTTATTAAATGAAGGACTAATTGACGAGTTTTGGCTTTTTGTTAATCCAATAATATTAGGGAAAGGCATGCCGCTATTTAAAGACTTAACTGGGACTACTAAATTGAATCTTATAGAGTCTAAAACCTTTGCCTGTGGTGTAATTGCACTTCATTATCGAAAATTGCAAATAAATTGACTGTCAATAAAACGCCAGCAGGCAACATGGAGTTTTGTGCAAGTGTGGCTTGACAAACAAACATCAACCAATTGCAAATCCAGGCTATGGTTCGGACTGGACAAAAAACCTTCAACTTTGGTTCGTAACTTCAACTAAGTAATTTCTATAAGCAGCGGTTGTGGGCGGACGGAATTTTAATTCCACACCTGTACAAAGCCCTGCCCGTTGTGTGCTATTTTATCGTACTCCTGTCTTTTGCGATATTTTCTATTAAAGAAATATTAATGATAAAAACATACTTTGTTGACTCATTTACAACGGAACCTTTCAAAGGTAATCCTGCAGGAGTATGTATCCTCAACAATGAGATGAGCAATGAAAAAATGTTGAAAATTGCCCGTGAAATAGGATTTTCTGAAACCGCTTTTATTAAGAAAATTGAAGACCAAGACACCTATAGCATTAGGTTCTTTTCACCCAAAAGAGAAATCCCCTTATGCGGCCATGCGACACTTGCATCTGCTAAAATAATATTTGAAAAAACACCTGCGTCCAGTATTCGTTTTATAACCGGAGAAAATTTGAACCTGATTATAAAAAAAGATACTGAGAATATCATAATGGAGTTTCCTGTTTATGATACAACTCCATTGACAACGCCACAATCAGTGCTCAGCGCTTTGGGTTTGGAAAATGTGATGAATTCTTCCTATAGCCCAAAAAATAAAATAATCCTTTTAGAAATAGCAGACGCCGAGATATTAGCAGCATTAAAGCCCGACTTTACCGCTTTAATAAATTCTTGCGAGAATATAAATGGCGTCTTAGTAACTGCGCCTTCAAATACGGAACAATATGACTTTCACTATCGGTATTTTTGGCCATGGGCTGGGACTAATGAAGATCCCGTAACGGGAGGTGTTCAGACTTTCTTAACTAAGTATTGGTCAATAAGACTCAATAAGAAAAAGATGAAAGCTTTTCAATCTTCGCACAGAACGGGTTTTATGAAAGTGGAGCTGGATAATGACAAGGTTTTAATTTATGGAACGGCTGTGACCGTTTTTGAAGGTAACCTAATATGCGATTGACTATGAATCAAAAAGGTGAACGGTAACAACAGCACGAAACATTAGTATTTCCAATATCAGGGCTGGACGTTCAAAGAATATCCTGTCGTCGTAACTAGTTTTTCGTTGTGCGTCAAGCCATTTCAACAATATTCACAAAAAAAGCTTCGACAAATACATAGATTTACCAAAATACATGACACAAACCCGCCAGCTCGCCGCCATAATGTTCACTGATATTGTCGGGTACACTGCTTTGATGGGTAATGATGAAAAAAAAGCATTTGAATTGCTCAGCAAAAACAGGCAGATTCAAAAACCAATCATTGAAGAATACAATGGCAGATGGATAAAAGAATTGGGTGACGGAGTAATGGCAAGTTTCATTACTGCCTCTGATGCCGTAAATGCAGCCATGAAAATCCAGGAAGCCTGCAATGCCGCTAAACTTTTCCAGTTAAAAATAGGTATACATCTTGGCGAAGTAGTTTTTGAAAATGATGATGTATACGGCGATGGTGTAAATATCGCCTCAAGAATTGAGACCCTGGGAGTCGGCTCATCCGTCCTCATGTCGAAAAGCATTCGTGACCAGGTTAAAAACAATATTGAATTTCAAATTAGTTCACTCGGCTCTTTTGAATTTAAAAATGTCGGAGAGGCCGTTGAAGTATTCGCCATCTCTAACCCGGGATTTGTTGTGCCCAAAAAGGATGCTATGCAGGGCAAGCTGAAGAAAATGAAAGCTAATAACCAGAAACGAATTGTAATCTTTACCCTGGCTGCAACAGTTTTAACTACATCTGTATTTCTAACCAAGAATTTTTTCTTTAATAAAAATCTGCTCCGCTTCTCCCAGATCGTTGGCAATTCTTCCTTTTGAAAACCCGCAAAAGGATTCTTCACTCCTTTACTTATCCGATGGTATACCAGAAAACCTGATTAACAGGCTTTCTTCATTCCCGGATGTAAAAGTGTTCGCCCGTTCAGCTACATTCAAATTAGCAGATTCATCCAAAAGTGTAAGCAGTTTGAAAAAATTACTGAATGCGGATGTAGTGTTCACCGGGCAATTACAGCAAAAAAGTGGTATATACTATTTAAGTTGTCAATTGGTGGATGCAGCCAATCAAAACCAGATTTGGGGAAGCAAATATGAAATGACGGGTGACCATATTTCCCAGGTTGAGGATTCCATTATTACTTCATTAATGAATCCATTGCGAATTACGCTTCTGGATAGATCAAAAGGTATACAACAAAATAAGTCTGGAAATCCTCAAGCTTATGCAGAATACCTCAAAGGAAGATATTTGAGCTACGGCTCCACACCGGAAGAATCAGAAAAAGCGTTATCTCATTTCAGGGAAGCCATTCGCATTGATCCAAAATATGCAGCTGCTTATGCCGCCATTGCTAATGAAAAAATTGTGCAGAGCCTTTTTTCAACGGCCTCTCAAAAAGAAATAATTAACGAAGCCAGGACCGCCATTGAAGCGGCCAAAGCGCTTGACCCAAACCTGCCGGAAATCTATACATCTGAAGGTGCCTTAAAATTTTATTACGACTGGGATTGGAAGGGCGCAGTTGAATCTTACAAAAAAGCGTTGGAACTGGATCCGGGTAATGCCACCATCTATATCAGATACTCTTCCACATTAGCGGATGTGGCCAGGTACAAAGAGGCATTACCTCTTGCTGACAAAGCTGTAGAACTGGATCCGGTTTCTATTTCAAGTTTGCACAACCTGGGCTGGACAAATCTTGTGGCCAGCAATTTTCAAAAAAGTGCTGATGCATTTCAGAAAGCATTGGACCTTCATCCTACCTGGGTTTGGGGATATATTAAGCAAGCGTATGCCTATATTTTTCTGATCCAATATGACAAAGCATTAGCGAATGCAGCAAAGGCAGAAAAACTATTTAAAGATGGATGGGGATCTGAATTATTACAGGTAACGCTGGCATTCATTTATACAAAGTGTAATCAAAAGGAAAAAGCAGATGCAGTAGTGAATCGTTTTTTAAGATATTCCTCCACAAATAAAATTGAAGATCCATGGGATCTGTCTTATATATATTATTTAAGAGGTGATTACCAGAAAGCGAATGAGTGGGAAGAAAAAGCAATTGCAGAACGATCGCCGGATGCTTACCTTTTGAACATCACCATTTTTTATGATAAAAAATATTTTGAAGGTATAGCGCATCAACAGATTTTGAAGAAAATGGGATTTGTAAAATAAGCCCAATTTTTAAGCACGAACGCACAACAAAAGTATTTGCAAAAGCAAGGCTGGACAATGTAACATCAGCTATATGCAAGCATCAGCAGCGGTTCGGGCTAGTCGTTCAGTATTCAGCTTTTGTTTTTAACTTCAACAAAATATTCCTGCCTGCTCACAGAGTCCCGCGGGCCGGGAGGCAGGTTTAATTGGGCATTTGTGCCGTGCATGACTTTCAATGAATTCAATGCCATCGCAAATATTTCAACTTTGTCCGCCATTTAGATCAGCTACATTAAAATAAATGCTTATGAGAAATAAAATTCTTTTCATTTTTCTTGGACTCTGTGTAATAGCCAACCTTGTGTATGGACAGCAGAAGCTAAAAGCCATTAAGGCAGGCAAAGTTATAGATGTAGTAAGCGGAAAGATTCTTATTAACCAAATCATTTTAATCGATCGGGACACAATTGTTAATATTGGGACATCCCTTTCCATTCCTTCGGATGCGGAAATGATTGATCTTAGCAATTCAACGGTTTTGCCAGGACTGATTGATTGTCATACACATTTAACAGGCCAGCCAAGTGAGGATTACTATGCCGACATTTTCCGTAAAACACCAATTGACAATGCTATAACTGCACCTGTTTATGCCAAACGAACACTGGAAGCGGGGTTTACAACTTGTCGTGACGTGGGTGCACCTGCATTTGTAGATGTGGCTTTACGAAATGCTATTAACAGAGGAGAAGTAGAAGGTCCACGCCTGCAGGTCGCTACATTGTTTATTGGTTCAACAGGAAGTCATGGTGATCTCAATGGCTTTTCTCCGTATCTGGATTGGAAGATGCCGGAGCACATGAGTGGCGTTGCGAATGGTGTGGAGGGAGTTAGAGAACAAGTTCGCTACAATATCAAATACGGTGCAGATCTGATTAAGTTCGGTGCAAGCGCGGGTGTATTAAGTGAGGAAGAAAGTTTAGGTGCCCCGCAATATTCACAAGAAGAAATGAACGCTATTGTGGATGAAGCAAAACGATGGGGTCGTAAAACCTGTGCGCATGCACATGGTACGGATGCTATAAAAATGGCCATAAATGCCGGCGTCGCTTCTGTTGAACACGGAAGTATTATGGATGAAGAAGCTTTAAGACTAATGAAAGAAAAAGGGACTTTCTATGATCCATCATTATACGTTGGAGACTATGTTATAAAAGAATTTGAGAAGAAAGGATATCCTGAAATAATAATGAATAAGGCAAGAACAATAACCCCACTTATAGGAAAAAGTGTTAGCGATGCTGTAAAGGCTGGTGTAAAAATAGTGTATGGTACCGATGCCGGCGTTTTTCCACATGGCTTAAATGCAAGGCAATTTTCTTATTTGGTCAAGTATGGACTCACACCTATGCAAGCAATACAGACGGCTACCATAAACTCAGCAGACCTGCTCGGTTGGAAAAGGAAAATAGGTTCTATTGAGAAAGGGAAATATGCTGATATAATTGCCGTGGAGGGAAATCCATTAGATAATATTTCGGTGTTAGAGCACGTAACTTTTGTAATGAAAGGAGGTGTTGTCTATAAAAATGAAACAAAGAAATAGCGATTGATAAGACGAACGCACAACATCAGGTTTTGTGCAATCGGGGCCTTACAAAAGAAACATCATCGGCAGTAAAACTCCTGTATCAGGTTCGGAAGACTGAAATCGTCTGGATTTACCATAAACGCTCAACTTTTGTATTTTTACTTATCGTCGGTTGAGGGCTGGACGGGTAATAAATGGCTCGGCATCGCCAATGCACGTGGGTCCGCAGGATCCAGGTCACAGCCCCCTTGCAGTGAGTTTAAATGGCAACCATCACAATTTTAAAATATCGACAAATGAATAAAAGAATATTCATCACGCTCAGCCTTATCACAGCATTCGGACTTGGTTTCGCTTTCAAGTCACTCATTACTAAAATAGCTAACGACCAGCCATCGCTGAAAAGGGTAACAGGCATCGGCGGCATTTTTTTTAAGTGCAAGGATCCCAAAAAAATCAGAGAATGGTATCAAACTCATCTTGGTTTAAATACTAACCAATACGGAGCAGTTTTCGAGTGGAGACAAGGTGCGGATACAACAAGAAAAGGTTTTACCCAATGGAGCCCTTTTAATGAAAAAACGAAATACTTTGAGCCTTCAACGAAAGACTTTATGATTAATTATAGAGTTGAAAATCTGGAAGCACTTCTTGATCAGCTTAGAAAAGACAGTGTAACAATTGTGGACAAAGTTGAAACGGCTGATTACGGAAAGTTTATTCATATCATGGACATAGAAGGTAATAAAATTGAATTATGGGAGCCCAATGACATAGAATATGAAAAGCTGGGCAATAAAATGGGTGCTAAAACAACAAAATAAATAAAAAAATATTTTGAAACAAGGCGACCAACGACATACCGCTAACAAGGGGTTTTGCAGTACCGGAGCCGGACGGAAGCCGTGATTCAGCATTTGCAGCATCACTGGTCAGTTGTTCGGGCTGGCCGGAATTCTAATCCCAGCCTTTGCAAATTCCTGGACGTTAGCAGTAACGCAAAATCATCCTAATCATGATTTGCAATATTTTAAATGGAGATTCCCTTGCTTATAGTTTTCCTGATGCTAAAATTGAAGGAGATATAATCGTTGTTAGGGAAGGCCTTATAGATGGCGACCTATCAGGCAACAATTTGCATGACTTTTGGCAATCAAGAGCTAAATACATGGGATTGACAGAAGCTGAATATCAAAACAAGGTTGTAAAAGAATTTCAAAAGATAATCAATGCGCCTGACAATGCCGAATTCAATCTTTGGTTTGAGTTTGACTTGTTCTGTCAGGTTAATATGTGGTTTGTTATTTCAATCATCAATAGTTTGTCAATTAAGAGAAAAGTTTATGCTGTCTATACTTCCTATTTAGACAGGACCAATAAACAGTTTTGGAATGGATTTGGACCGGCAAACTCAAGTGAGCTTATAGTTTGTCTTGCTGACAGAATTCCTTTAAATGATGTTGACTTACAATTAGGGCAAGACTTATGGACAGCTTATAAAAACGGCAATCTTGATGAGTTAATTCGTCTTGCAAAGAATCAATCTTCTGCTTTTCCATATTTACAAGAGGTGGTAAAGGCGCATGTTGACCGTTTTCCAAAAGACGGCACAAAAGGAAGACCTGAGAGAGTCCTTGAAGACATAACAAAAAATATCTCAACTGACTTTCATAAGGTATTCAAAGAATTCTGGAGTAGAGAAAGTATATATGGTTTTGGCGATGTTCAATTAAGACACCTTTACGACAAAGTAATGCATTACCGCTAACCTTGGCAGCAGCGTTTTTCGGATACATGGGAACGCGTGGGCCCGAAGGATCCAGAGGACCAAGCGGTTGGCGGTAATGTTAACAAAGACATAGTGTATGACATTTTATCAAAGTGAAATAAACCGAATAAGGAGTTCCTGCTATTCCAACCAGGGACAGGTTGAAACCGTCGTTGGAACACGCCATTACATAAACAATAACTTTGACAAAGAATTGAATTTAGACTTGCTTTCGCGTATTCGATTTACCTCAAAATTTCACCTGCTTCGCCTGTTCAGGCGATACTATGGACAAACACCAAAACAGTATCTTACTGACAAAAGGATTGAAAAAGCAAAAGAACTTCTGAACAATGGAACGAATGTAACCGAAACTTGCTTCGATATCGGATTTGATAGCCCCAGCTCGTTCAGCACATTGTTTAAATCCCGCTTAGGAATGACACCTACTGAATTTCAAAAAAGAGCAACTTTCACAAAGTCGGTTTAATTCTAATTTTGAAACTTTGGAGCATTAAATCCAAAATTTAAAAAAATGAAAGTAAGAGTTATCGGTATTCCAGTCCAGGACCAGGAAAAAGCATTGCAGTTCTACACCCAGAAATTGGGTTTTTTGAAAAAAGTGGACGTGCCATTAGACGGAAATAGCAGATGGCTAACTGTAGTTAGCAAGGAGGAACAGGATGGACCAGAAATTTTGTTGGAACCGGCACCCAACCATTTTGAACCAGCCAAAACCTATCAAAAAGCACTTTTTGACGCAGGAATTCCTTACACACAATTCAATGTCGAAAATACTCAATACGAATATGAACGACTTCTAAAGCTCGGAGTTGAATTCAGTGTAAAACCAACTGAAATGGGGACTGTTAAAATTGCTGTCTTCAATGACACCTGCGGCAACAATATTCAAATTGTCGAAATGCTATGATATTGAAAACACTGAGCACCGGAAGCATTTTGGCAAAAGGCGGGATCACGGACTCTTAGAAACATTTCTGCCAAAAATACCGCCCATCGCCAATCCAAGACCATTTGCAGTATGACTAAACGACCTCACAGTCAGCTCTTTATCGAACATATCACTTGCCCGACTTTTCCATTCACTCCAAAAATTTTCCTACAAAAACATTGTGTAACTTAAAAGTTACTTATATATTTGAGTAACTTTTAAATTACATATCATGCAAAAGGAAATTAGGCAAACATGGCAGTTTAATCAGCCGCCAATAATGGTTTGGGATTACCTCACCAATCCCAAACTTATTGAACAATGGCTGGGGGAAACAGATTTTCAGCCAATTGTTGGGCACAAATTTCGTTTCATCAGTCCATATGGGAATGATTCTATTTGCGAAGTGCTGGAAGTAATGCCATTTACCAAACTATCCTATTCCTGGCAAAAAAATTCCGCTAAAGACGGTCTCCCTTTTCATTCAAAAATTGAATGGACCCTTATTCCCACAGAAAACGGCACCGAATTGCAGTTAGTGCATGATGGGTTCAGGGCCCTGGAGGATATTGCTCCTCACAAAGATGGATGGAACTATTGTCACAATGAACTTGAAAAACTTCTGAAAACAAAATAATAATGAAAACTCAAACATTGGATGCCTTTCAGGTAATTGCCGACCCAAGCCGCAGACAAATGCTTGTCATGCTTTCAAAAGACAGCATGACGATAAACTCATTGGCCGGGAACTTTGACATGAGCCGACCAGCTGTATCAAAGCATGTAAAAATTCTTTACAACGCAGGTTTCATTTCCATTAAAGATATAGGCAGAGAACGGCATTGTGTTTTGAAACAGGATGGCTTTAATGAGTTGCAGCATTTCATTGACTACTTTGATAAATTCTGGACAAGCAAACTCAAAAAATTACAAACTCTTCTGGATAACAAATCAAAACAATAATTGCAATGGAAAATAGAAGTTTCACAGCAACCATTGAAGTTGCACAATCTGCGGAAGATGTTCTTAATTGCATCAAAGAAGTTTCAAAATGGTGGAGCAAAGATTTTGAAGGAAACAGCTCAAAACTCAATGATGAATTTATTATTCACCATCCCCACCGCCATTACTCAAAACAGAAATTGGTTGAAGTAATTCCCGACAAAAAAATGGTATGGCTTGTAACAGATAGCAAACTCTATTGGCTTGAAAAAGACAAACATGAATGGACCAACACAAAAATGATTTTTGAAATAGCTACTAAAGGAAATAAAACCTTACTCCAATTTACCCATGAAGGACTTGTGCCCGAAAAAGAGTGCTATGCAATGTGTTACCAGGGTTGGACAATGGTAATTAAAGAGAGGCTGCTCAACTTCATCACGAATGGGAAAGTGATATAAATTATTAAAAAAGTGACAAGAAAAGCACTGATGAAGGGCCTGTTACCTGAATTCAGGCCGATATTCGAGACTTACGCCAACGACCTAAAAAGAGAGTCGGAACGAGTTGGGGCTTAAGCGCACCAGTGAGCCACACAAACTTGCGCCAGACTGTTAAAACCGCTCCGGAGATTAGGGCAACTTAACTGTTAACCAGGTTTTCCAGATAAGAACTTCTATCGTTACAACCAATCTAAAAGGAATTGCAGACAAAATAAAAAAATATGGCGAATATTGTCAGTATGAGTTCATATGTGCTTGGTTTTCAGGAAATTGACAAAACAAAACTCAATGTTGTTGGGGGTAAAGGCGCGAACCTGGGGGAACTTTCCAGGATTGAAGGAATACACGTACCGGATGGCTTTTGTATTTCTACTGAAGCTTTTAAAAGAATCATTGGGGAAACGTCGTCGATTAACGAATTACTTGATCAGTTATCGCTTCTTAAGGTGGAAGACCGGAATAAAATCGGTGAACTTAGCAGTGAGATTCGCAGGGTCATCGAAGGGATAGCCATTCCTCAAGACATTCATGAAGAGATCACCCGCATCCTCTCCAGGCTTGATGAAAAAAATGCCTATGCAGTACGATCCAGCGCAACTGCAGAGGATTTACCGACGGCCTCTTTTGCAGGCCAGCAGGATACGTATTTGAACATTATCGGAAAGGAGGCAATCCTAAAGCATATCAGCAAGTGCTGGGCATCGCTATTTACCGAGAGGGCAGTAATTTACCGCCTTCAAAACGGCTTCGACCACCGTAAAGTCCACCTGTCTGTGGTTGTTCAGAAAATGGTCTTCCCGCAGGCGGCAGGAATTTTGTTTACTGCCGATCCTGTCACTTCTAATAGGAAAGTGTTATCCATTGATGCCAGCTTCGGACTTGGTGAGGCCATGGTCTCCGGCCTGGTGAATGCTGATAACTATAAAGTGCGTAACGGCAAGATTATCGATAAGAAGATATCCACCAAGAAACTGGCTATTTATGCCTTAAAAGATGGCGGTACGAAAGAACAGGAGATTGAGCCTGAGCGGCAGAATAGGCAAGCGCTGACGGATGAGCAGATTTTACAGCTTGAGCGCATGGGCAGAAAGATCGAAGAACATTTCGGCCGCCCCCAGGACATCGAATGGTGTTTGGTTGATGATACATTTTATATTGTCCAGAGTCGGCCAATCACTACTTTATACCCGATCCCTGAAGCGAATGATCAGGAAAATCACGTTTACATATCTGTCGGTCATCAACAAATGATGACCGACGCCATGAAACCATTGGGATTGTCTTTTTTCCTGTTAACGACCTCGTGCACCCATGTGTACAGCTGGTGGAAGGTTGTTTGTTGATGTTACACATATGCTGGCTTCACCTGCCAGCAGAGAAATTATGGTAAATGTTCTGGGAAAATCCGATCCGCTCATAAAAGACGCACTTACAACCATCATAGAGCGGGGAGATTTTATAAAATCGTTACCGGATGATAAAAAAGAACAGAGTCCCGGTAAAAGCAATAAAGGTGTGTCGCCTGCGGATTATCAAACACTAAACGAATACGATCCGACAATCGTTTCTGATTTGATCAAGAGTAGTCAAACATCGATAGAAGAGTTAAAACAAAACATCCAAACGAAATCAGGATCGGATCTGTTTGATTTTATCCTGGAAGATATCCAGCAATTAAAGAAGACTTTATCTGACCCACAAAGTTTTGGTGTGATTATGACTGCTATGAATGCTTCATCATGGATCAATGAAAAAATGAAGGAATGGTTAGGTGAAAAAAATGCAGCAGACACGCTTTCTCAATCTGTGCCAAACAATATTACTTCGGAAATGGGTCTGGAGCTATTGGATGTTGCAGATGTGATTCGTCCTTATCCGGAAGTAATTGATTATTTACAACATGTAAAAGATGATAATTTTTTGGATGAACTGGTTAAGTTTGATGGTGGACAGGAAACCCGGGACGCTATCTATGCTTATCTCAACAAATACGGAATGCGATGTGCCGGGGAAATCGATATTACGAAAACTCGTTGGAGCGAAAAACCAACTACACTTGTCCCCATGATTCTCAGTAACATCAAAAACTTTGAGCCGAATGCCAGCAAACGGAAATTTGAGCAAGGGCGACAGGAAGCTTTGAAAAAAGAACAAGAGTTATTAGATCGATTGAAGCAATTACCGGATGGTGAACAAAAAGCCAAAGAAACAAAACGAATGATCGACCTGATCCGGAATTTCATCGGTTATCGTGAATATCCAAAATACGGCATGGTTAATCGCTACTTCGTTTATAAGCAGGCTTTACTGAAAGAAGCCGAACAACTCGTACAAGCCAACGTTATTCATGAAAAAGAAGATATATACTATCTCACTTTTGAAGAACTTCGCGAAGTCGTACGCACAAATAAACTGGATTACCAGATCATCAGCAAACGAAAAGACGAGTACAAATTATATGAAAAACTAACTCCTCCACGTGTTATCACGTCTGATGGTGAAATCATTACAGGTAAGTACAAACGAGGAAAATCTCCCAGCCGAAGCTATTGTAGGTCTGGCTGTTTCTTCCGGAGTTATAGAGGGACGAGCACGTGTCATCTTAAACATGGAAGATGCTGATCTGGAAGATGGAGATATATTAGTCACCTCCTTTACTGACCCTAGCTGGACACCATTGTTTGTATCCATAAAAGGCCTGGTCACCGAAGTTGGTGGACTGATGACCCATGGAGCAGTTATCGCACGTGAATATGGCTTACCAGCAGTTGTCGGAGTAGAAAATGCTACCAAACTGATAAGAGATGGACAGAGAATCCGGGTGAATGGAACAGAAGGGTATGTAGAAATCCTATAAACAGAGGCTAGGCAAAATGAACAAGTAAATGTCCTGGACCATAAATAAATGCAGACAGTAAATATCATAGGCGGGGGAATAGGCGGTCTCACGCTTGGCCAATGCCCTTCAGCATGCAGGGATCAACTTCAAATTATTTGAACAAGCACGTCAGATTACAGAAGTTGGTGCTGCAATAAGCATTTCAAAAGCCGCACTTGATATTTTGGAAAGACTTGATCTTGCCACAGCTGTAAAGAATGCCGGGTATGAGACAATTCATTTTCATATTTCAGATAAAAGTTTAAAAAATATCCGGGTTACCACAACACAATCACCAGTTACTATCATTCATAGAGCAAAATTGATTGACATCCTTGTTTCAAGGTTGCCGAAAGAAAAAATTCAGCTGAATGCAAAACTCACCGACATAAGAAATGAAACTGAGTTCTCTGAGCTAACCTTTTCCAATGGTCTAAAACTGGAATCCAGGTGCACAGCCATAGCTGATGGGATTCAATCAATTTCCAGAAGGCAAATCTTTCCAGGCATTAAAATCAGGCATACCGGCCAGGCAATTTGGCGCGGCATTACAACTATAAATTGGCCTGAGCAATATCGTCACACTTATACCGAAATCTGGTCCAACACTAAACGATTCCTATTTGTACCAATGGATTCAAATACCATCTTTTGGCTGGCAATTAAAAACGCAGCGATAGACGGCGAGGATGATCCTGATACGATATGTCGGGAATTGGTTCAGGAATACCATGATTTTCATCCATTTGTGAAAGAATTGTTAGCCAACTCATCTAATTTCATCAGAAACGATTTAGCAGACCTCGGAACAGAAAAGCGAAAATGGTATCTGAATAAAATTGTTTTCCTCGGTGATGCCATTCATGCTACCACACCGAATTTAGCTCAGGGGGGATGTCAGGCGATAGAAGATGCATATTGCCTTTCTCTCCTAATGAGAAAATCCAATCAGGATTTTTCTGAAATATTCCCCACCTATCAAAGGTTGAGAGAGAAAAAAGTATCGTTTATAGTCAATACTTCGTGGAGATTTGGAAAAATGGCACAGAATCCGATTTCATCTCGATTTGCTAAATATCTCTTTATGTATCTCCCCAATAGCACTGTTATAAGACTCGAAAGAAAATTGAACGATCTCTCCTATTTAGGTCATTAACAACTTCCAAACAGAAATCAGGATCTATGAAAAAAGGCGAGGATCCTACAGCCGCCAAAAGTCGGTTTGGCAATATAACGGGCGGCATCGAAACTTCAAACTGATTCCAAAAAACTATCTTTAACAAATTAAAAATAAAACGGGTAAGCCGAAAACCAACCAGAGTAGGCATTATTAAAACAACTTAGTTATGAAAAAACCTGTATTCGCATTATTTGTAGTTGTTCTTTATTTAACTGCATGCACTAGTCAACAAAACCAATCAGCCAATGATCAAAAAACCATCGACAGTCTGAAAGCAATAATTGCTGAAGACCATTCTTCGGACGCAGCTGCTATCATAAAAGCCGACAGTGCATGGGATATGGCTTCGGCAGCAAAATCTGCTGAAGGTTGGTTAAGCTTTTACACTGACGATGCCATTATGATGCCACCTAATGAACCCGTGTGCAAGGACAAAGCATCCAGGGAAGTATCTATTAAAAACATGTTCGCCATTCCAGGAGTATCGCTTAGATTTCAAAGTACAAAAATTGAAGTTTCCCGTATGGGTGATCTTGGTTACACTACTGGTGTGTACCAGTTCAGTTCAAAAGATGCGAAAGGAAAAGTTTCGAATGAAACAGGCAAATTCTGCGAGACCTGGAAGAAACAAGCCGACGGAAACTGGAAATGCATTGTTGACATCTGGAACTCGGATATGCCTGCTAAAAATTAGTACGAGCACAAAACAAAAGTATTTGCAAAGCAGGGCCGGTGATTCATTGAATTCCCTGGCTTAGCGAAGCCTCGAACCTATGCCGGAATGCTGACAAAACACTCAAGTGAATTTGCTGCTGATAAAGAACAACAAAGCTCGAAATTGAAAGTTTGATCTATATATTTTTCATAGAAAGGAAAGCAAGCAAAGAACCCAGGACATTGTAGACTCAAAAAAAAACGATAGAAAGTGAGCATTAGATCAATTGCAAAAGACACAAGAAAACTTTCAATAATTGCCATTGTCATTATATTCCTGGCTTTAATCAGATGTGTCAGCGAGCCATTCAGGTTACAACATTATTCTGCGAAAGCATTAACCTTTGTCGATATTAAACCATTCTTAGTTGGCTCATTGGTTACTAGTTTGGCTCTCTTATTAATGACAATTCTTTTGTTTTTTGGCAAATATAAAATCATCAATGCAACTTGTATATTGACAATTTTGGTTCTCTTAATCATTAAGAGAATATACATGATATCATAAGAATATCTTAATTGACATAAGAAGCAATGGCAGCCGCTAACATTTGGGTTCCTGTGTTGCTGGGTGACCAGTATGTTCTCAGCTTAAGATCGCTATTATCGGGTAATGGCAATTCTATTTGGCTTTTTAATGTTAATTTCATCATCCCCCCTGACCGACGTCAGTCGGCCAGGCGTTTTCCAATTGAGGTGTGGTCCCAGGCTCGGCTTGATAAATACCAGCACAGATACAAGTTGCGGTCGATGCAGGCTATCCTACTGAGAATTTATGCCGCTAAGAACTAACAATAAAAAAAATGAAAAAACAATTCATCATTTCACTACTTGCTTTGACAAATTCAATAATCGCATTTTCACAAAACGCAAACTACGAAGTGTATGCATTAAAATTTACTTCAGAAGCGACGATTCCAAGTTCAATGGTTGCACTTAATGGACCGAAAACAGATAGTGTAACTGCAGTATTCATGTTTTGGCTGATCAAAGGAAACAACGGCAAAAACATCCTGGTAGATGCAGGTTTTTATAAAGACGTTGAGGAAGCAAAAGAAATTGGTCTTAGGAACTATGTTCGCCCAGATTCAATGCTTTCAGGATTGGGTTTGAAAGCAACCGCTATTAGCGATATCATTTTATCACACCCCCATTGGGATCATATAGATGGAATTGACTTGTTTCCGAATGCACAGATTTGGATTCAGAAGGAAGACTACAATTATTTTGTAGGTACTGGCTGGCAGAAGAATGGAATTAACTGGGGATTTAATAAGAGGGACGTTCGGAAACTTATTGAAGAAAATTTAGCAGGAAAATTAAATTTAGTGGACGGCGACAATAAAGAAATTATCCCGGGAATCAAAGTCTACACAGGTTCAAGACACACATTTGATTCCCAATTCGTACTTGTAGAAAGCGGAGAAGACAAAATAATTATTGCATCGGACAACATTTATACCTATTACAATTTAGAGCATTTAAAATCTGCGCCCATGCCAGCTACTTTTGATACAACAGCATATGTAAAATCGATGGAAAGGATGAAAACTTTATCTTCAAATATTAAATTTATAATCCCTGGACATGATGCTTTGTTGTTTAAACGATTTCCAAGAATCACAGAAAACATAATTAAAATCAAATAATTCAAAAGAGTTGAAAAAGCACAGGCGACAACTGCGGTTTGCACAAATTGTCGCGTTACGAACCTGCATGCCTCCGGCAGCAAAATCTCCACCGTATATCTTAACTTCAACTTCCCAGTGTGACCAATTCCAGTCGGGCAGGAGTCATTCTATAGGGCATCTGTTCCGGGCTGAAGGAACACAGCAAACCCGCGGAGCATAAAACCCTGACTGTTATCAGCTACAATTTAACGACCATTATGAACGACGCAGAAGCTGGACAATATTGGAACGAGAATGCAGAAGCCTGGACAGAACTTGCCAGAGCAGGATTTGACATATACCGGGACTATTTAAACACACCAGCATTCTTTGACATTTTGCCAGACGTCAACAATTTGACAGGCATTGACATTGGTTGTGGCGAAGGGTACAATACACGACTTCTAGCTCAAAAAGGAGCTCGTATAAAAGCTATTGACATTTCTGAAATCTTTATTGAAAAAGCAAAAGAAGTACAGAAATACCTTCCATTGAACATCGAATATTTTGTAGCAAGTGCTGAAGCGCTTCCTTTTAAAAATGAGTATTTTGATTTTGCGACATCATTTATGTGTTTAATGGACGTTCCCAATCTTGACAAAGCTTTACAAGAGGCATATAGAGTCCTGAAGCCGAACGGATTTCTGCAATATTCAATTACTCATCCTTGCTTTACGACGCCATACAGAAAAAATTTAAGAAACATTATTAATCGCAAAACATATGCAATAGAAATTGGAGATTATTTCAAGAATCTTGATGGAAGAATTGATGAATGGGTTTTTGGACAAGCTCCAAGTGAATTAAAAAATAAATTTCCAAAATTCAAGACCCCCATTTTTAATAGAACTTTGACACAATGGTTCAATACAGTCCTGGAAACCGGTTTTATAATAGAGGAAATTAACGAGCCTTCTGCCAACGATGAAACCGTAAATAAACAGCCTGCTTTGCAGGACACTCAAATTGTTGCATATTTTTTGCACATTCGATGTAAAAAACCATGGTAAAATTACAACCGCTGCCATTGCCCAATAGGTCCTGCGGGCATAGGCGCTATGTCGCCGGGCAAAGGCAGGTATCACCATTTGGATTACAATTCAACTTTGCAATTTGGCCGTTGGTAAACAAAAGCTGGTGACGGCAGGGCTATCTGCCGACATTTGGGATATTGTTGATGGATCCATCCGATTTGGTAAAATGGGACCTGTTGGATTTACACATCTTTTTTGTCGGCATCGGTTCATTGGTTTACTTTTTACGACTTGAGGACAACAGAAAATAACTATATTGACATCTTTGGCGTCCCGGAAAACTGTATTGACAAAAAAACCGCATAGATTAGTAGTTCGGTTGACCAGGGCTGATAAACAATTGATCATTTGAATAATTAGTAATGATATTTTTAACGCAATTAATTTACATCAAAGAAGGGCAGGAAAGCATATTTCATCAATTTGAAGATATTGCTATTCCAACCATTTTAAAATATAATGGACGGCTTTTGTTGCGGGTAAGGCCAACCGAAGACAGTTTCATAGAAGCTCATATTGATAGGCCATATGAAATCCATTTGGTTGAGTTTGACAGCGAGCAGGATTTTGAAAATTTTAAACTAGATGAAGAACGTAAGAAATTTCTTCATTTAAAGGACCAATCCGTAAAGTCGGTCTTACTTATAAAAGGGGTCAAACACTAAAGTTAGAAAGTCACAAGCAAGCAATATTGAGTTGGGCGCCCTCCTTGCCTGACACATAAGAAAAAGCAATGGAATATTTAATAAAAAAACTAATTGACCACAAGGATCTTGAAGGACTTAAAATGTCACTTTTCAAAAATCCAGATCTTGCCAATGAAGGCATTCCCTACGACGATGTGAATACCACGAAAGCCCCCCCGTTGCACAGGATTTGTGATGGAGTGTTTACCGGAAATTATACTGATGAGGAAGGCGTTAAGATGGCTAAGATATTTTTGGAATTCGGCGCAAATATTAATGGCGATCAGATGATAGAAAAACAGGATACGCCCTTGATTGCCGCTGCAAGCCTGCATGCAGACCAGGTCGCCATTCTATACTTAGAAAAGGGAGCCAATATCAATCATGCCGGATGTCACGGGGGCACCGCATTGCATTGGGCTGCATGGTGCGGAAGAGACATAGTTGTCAGAAGACTTGTTCAGGAGGGTGCAGAAATTAATAAGCTATGTATAGATTTTAAATCCACTCCCCTCTTTTGGGCAGTTCATGGTTTAAAGAAAGGAGATCCAAACGATCTCTTTAAACATTTGGAATGTGTTAGGATTTTAATGCAATCCGGAGCGGACAAATCTATTCCAAACCTTGATGGAAAAACAGTTTTCGATTTACTCAATGAAGAAGATTTGGAATTAAAAGGAATATTACATGGAGATTAGTTTAGATATTCTATTGGCATGAATGCAATCCACAGCAATTCAAATTGCGAAATTCTCGTCCTACACTCTCGGCTTTCCATGTACGACAACCTCATATATCGCTCTGAAAATGAATATTTTAAATTTTATACACATTGCAGAAAAAACCTTTGCGATCATTGAAAAATTTACTATTAATTTCCTATTCCCCACAATAAAAAATTTAGCATTTAGGTTCTTGAATTCTTCAAAGAATTCCCCAGGAATAAATCATCCCTCGACAATGGGTGGAATTACCAGGTCAAGCAGCAAAAGATTTAAGTGAAGTTTATTTGGGGCAAGTGCATGAAGCTTCACTGTACAAAGCTGGCAAAATTCACTTTAACTGTATTGCCAGACAAGCCGAGCGGATTCGTCATCACACCTCCGATAAAGGTTGTATCCGACATGAAGGAAAGGCTACCAGCCAACCGGTATTGGTTTGCTGATTGAGGATTGTCTTTTTTGTTCATATAAGTGAGCCGATGCTGATTGCTGCCATCAGCATTCATAATCCACCAGTCTGCTCCCTGAACCGAGAAGGGGAAGATATCTGCATCGCGGCCCGTCATGTAAACTATATGTTTCCCGTCCGGTGTGTAAGTAGGGCACTGCGAAAAGCTTTCGCTGGTGAGCTTCCTAGTTTCGCCAATAGCCAGCTCGATACTATAGATCGGCGTCGCTATGATATTCTTGGTTTCAAATGTGCTGTATAAAAGCAAAGTTTTTTTGTCAGGAGAGATGCTTTCCAGTTCACCCCCTTGGGCAACGTTTCCCGGTTGATAAGTATGAATATCAGTTAACACCGGAACTGGTGAATAAGTGATTGCGGCTACGCGGAACACATAAGCGCCCGCGCCGAGATTAGCGTCAAGAAAAACAGGCGCCTGGGTGCGTTCTGTCCAAGCAAAGAGAGTTCCGTCTTTCGAAATCACCGCGTGAGTAACCGCGCTATTGTAGTGATTGGGTAGATCAACAATCTTCCAGGCTTGGGACCCGTCTCTCCTGATAACCCATATGTCAGTATACGCGCCATACCCCGGAGTGGCATCAGTGGAGCTTCTGGTATGACCCGGCTCATTCACATATTCATTCTTCTCTACTTCACAAAAAAGATACTGCCCCGTAGGATCCCATTCCTCCGGCCATTGATGGCGGTCGCTTTGCCAGCCGGGATAAGTGAGCGCCTGTTCATTGGTTCCATCTGCATTGCTTATAAAAATTTTGTAAATTCCATTCACATCCGGTCGACCATAAGCTACGCTGCTTGTCGAAGCGTTATAATTTGCCCCCATCACGCCATCCTTCCAGGGCGTAATCATTGCGGGTGTTGTGTCTGTCCCAGCTACAAGCTGCTCCTTTTTGCATGCACAAATCAGACTAAATAATAGCAGCAGCAGGCAAATGACAGGGCTTATTTTCATGTTCGGATAACGGGGAACCAAACGTTTTCTTATTGAAAACACACTAATTTTAAGTTAAAGATCGATTCTCGAAATCTCTTATCACTTTGAAGACTGTCGATGGATTAGCTAAAATTCATCTCGGCAAGCTTTTTAAACTGTATACAATATGCCAAACCAAACTAACAAGACAAATTTTGCTCCTCAGCTTTTTATCCAAAGCGGCGTCACGGACATTGACTTTTATATAAATGGTTTTGGGGCTATTGAACTCAGGAGGTGGAGCAATGATGATGGCAGTTTGCATGTAGTCGAATTCTCTATTGGCGGCGCGATATTCCACCTGCACGAAGAAAGGCCCATCAAGGGACAATTTGAGCCAATCAAAAACAAAGGCGTTACCTGCCTCATTGGGTTGTTTGTTGATGATGTAGACATAGTGATAGAAAGAGCGATCAAAGCTGGCGCAACGTTGATTAACGAAGCACAAGATTATGATTACGGCTATAGACAGGGAGAAATCAGAGACCCGTTTGGGCATGTTTGGTTGATTGAAAAGAAAATACCCTAAGTGCTCTGACAGTAGAATTTTGCTTCACTATGGTATCGAGCCATTTGCTTTCATTGAATTTTTCTTATCACATATTATCTTTGGTTGTATTGGCTCCTAAATTATTCTATGTGAAAAAGGAGAAAATAAAAATAAAAACTCTTCGAATTGAATTCTTTAGTGATGCGGTTATTGCCATTATTATTACCCTGATGGTTTTAGAAATTAAGCTTCCCAAAATAGAAGATGACGCAACATCATCTGACATTTTCCGCCAGTTAGCAGGGATTCTACCCAATATTCTCGCTTTCCTTATAAGCTTCGCTGTCTTGGGGGTCTATTGGGTAAATCATCATCAATTTTATAATGCAATAGATTATACAGATTGGAAATTATTATGGTATAATTTGCATTTCCTTTTTTGGTGCTCACTGATTCCATTGACGACAGCCTTATTAGCTGAGCATTATGATAAACCTGCCGTTACATTATTGTATGGAATGAATATGCTTACCTCTTCAAGTGCATTTGGCCTAATGCATGCGCATACTATGAGGAATGGGCTTTTTATTGCCCATATCTCTCCAAGAATTCTCAGAAGAATAAAAAAAGTAAATATTTTGAGTCTATCGCTATATGTTATTTCCATTTTCGCCGGCTATATTTCAGTCTATATCTCAATTGCCATTTTTGCCCTTGTACCGGCACTTTATTTCTATCCGCAAGAAGTCGAAGTAGAATCCAATGAAACAGAATAAATTCATCATGAATTTATTGTCCGTCATTCGCTAAATTAGTGTGCTTAATTGCATTAAGATTGTAAACAAGGCCCTGGGATAGGTTGGTGCCAGCTGAAGGCAGCGCTACTAACCAAAATATTAAGATATAAAAATGAACGTTGAAGACATACAATTCATCTGTCGCCAGATGCCTGGTGCAACAGAGGATATTAAATGGGAACACGATCTTGTATTCTCTATTGGCGGCAATATGTTTTCTGTAGTGGGGCTTGATCAATCCCCCACGACCGCTTCATTTAAAGTGAAGGATGAAGAATTTGAAGAGATGTGCAGCTTACCAGGTTTCAAACCGGCGCCTTATGTTGCAAAGTACAAATGGGTATGGATTGAAGACATTAATAAAATGAAAAGGTCAGCGTGGCAGATATATCTTCAACAGTTTTATGATTTAGTAAGATATAAACTTTCAAACAAACTAAAAAAGCAGCTGGGACTGGAATAGATATAATGTGCACTATCTCAAGCCAAATTAAATGACTGAAGACGAATCTTAAAATTAGCGGCATATTTTTAAAGCCCACAGTTAGACTCCTTCTTGAATTGCTATGACAACTCCTCAACTTACGTGCCATTGGAAGCGATGGCATTATCAATCATTTCGATGCGTTCAAATAAATCTGAAGCGAATATTTTGGCGCACTAAAAAACATGAAATTGAGACAATCCTGGAAAGACTCCCTGTGATTGATCCGAATCTTCACGTTTTGGGCCCGACTGCAAATCTCAATCCTCGTCTTAAGACCGGAGATTCTATAAAACTGAACAATTACCCTGGCACATTTTCGTTTAAGAAAGTCAAAAACGAATGGAAAGTTATGCCCTTTCATAAATCTGCATATCTTTCCAAAATCATTTGAAACAAAAAGAAAAGAAACAACAGTTCACAAGCATGGGTGTCACGCGACTCCGCCAGACAATGAGGCGACTAACAGAACCTCAACATTTGAAATACCAATCAACTTTTGTAATTTGGTCCATTCGGCTGAAGAGGGATGGCCAAACATGTTTGCTCGCAAAGTTAGTGACCTGCGGTCAGGCCGGCGGCAGGCTGCCCGCGCCAATCGGCGGGCTTGCCATGAACATCGGCAAAGTGCTTTTGGCGATGATCTAAACAAAGAAATTAATATACGACCTATGGCTAATAGATTATTAGACCCAAAATTTGGAGATTCATTAAATCAGAAATTCAGGCAAAAAAGATTCAAATTCTTCATTTCCTTACTTGAACAAATAAAATCTGATCGGCCAATTCAGATTTTAGATATTGGTGGGACTGAGATCTACTGGGAAAGAATGCAATTTATTGACAACAATAATGTAAATATTACTTTATTGAACCTGGAAGAATTCCCTACAAGAAACAAAAATTTCAAAAGTATAAAGGGAGATGCTCGGGACCTGTCCAGATTTAAGGACAAAGAATTTGACATTGTATTTTCAAATTCAGTGATTGAACACCTCTTCTCAATAGACAATCAAAAAATGATGGCAGATGAAATAATGAGAGTTGGCAAATCTTATTATGTACAAACGCCAAATTATTACTTCCCAATGGAGCCCCATTGGTTATTCCCATTTTTTCATTTCCTGCCATTTGGAACCAGGGTTTTTCTGACGAGAAATTTTAAATTAGGTCATATTAGTAAAGCACATACCAAAGAAGAGGCAATCAAAAAAGTCAATGAAGTTAAACTTCTAACCGAAGGGCAAATGAAAAAGCTTTTTCCTGATGGAAAAGTATACCTGGAGCACTTTTTAGGGCTGGTAAAATCAATCACCTTGTATCGTTTCCCAAGAAACTAATCATTAGGAAAAGAAGGTTGGTAGAATTTAGGTCATTATGTAAACTTTTAGTGTTTTGAAATCTGTCCTTAGGGGGGCCGAAATCATTAAGCTACAAAGAGCGCGTTGGGGCATAGTCAATTATGTAATTTTATGGATGCTATCGTCAGCGTTATAGAATTTCAATTAGCGAATTGGACATCACATTTAAAGCTCCTACTTTTTTCACGAGTCTATTTACAACACCGAATGAGTGACAAAAGCTGAATCCGATATTATTGTAAAAGAGATACAGATCGTCTCTGATTACATATCTAAATATTCCGAAAGCGCCCAATTGGACTCCTTTTTGAGCTACTATGATAATTCTCCCACTTTTATTGCGATTAGCAGTGATGGCAAGATGAGGGATTATGATGAGTTCAAACAAATTAGCACCGAATACTATAGTGCGCTCAAAGAACAAAAAATTGAGACAATCCAGGAAAAATTCCATGTGATTGATCCGAATCTTGTCGTTTTGAGCTCGACAATAAATATCAACGCCCAATTTAAGAATGGAGATAGGATGATAATGAATAATTACTCTATTACATGCGTGTTTGAAAAGATTGGTAAAGACTGGAAAGTCATCCACTCACATGAATCTGCATTACCTCCCGAAATCATCAGGAAGAAATAAAAAAATCGCACTTGACTTTTGTTTCATTTTAAAAAGACCTTGCTATGCGAAAACTGATACTTTCGCTTGCTGTAAGCCTGGACGGTTTTATTGAAGGCCCCAATGGAGAATATGATTGGTGCTTCATTGACCCTGACTACGATTTCAATACTTTTTTTAGCAGGATAGATGCCATTTTTGTTGGACGTAAAACATATGAAATGTCTTCCGAGATGGAAGGGGGCCCACCCGGATTTCCAAAACTTAAGGAATATATTTTTTCCACTACGCTTGACAGTGTAAAAGAAGGAGCAATTTTAATTAAAGGAGACATAAAAAGAGCTGTTGAACAGATCAAGAATGAACAAGGGAAAGACATTTGGCTTTTTGGTGGAGCAGGATTAACAACTTCGCTTATGAATTTGGGATTGATTGACGAAATATCTTTGGCCGTTTATCCTATTTTGCTAGGTGGAGGCAAACCCTTGTTTAGCAATATCACAAACAGAATATATCTTACACTACTTAACGCTAAGACATATCCGACCGGACTGGTCTCGATCACTTATTCTATAGGTCAGAGATAAGGAACCTTATTTGCCAGCAATATCTTTCTGGAAAGATCCCGCGTGCTATAAGTGATGCCAATGTTAAGCTGGCAGCACAAATTGCAAGCCATTTAGGCCTGGTACCCGCCCAGCGATAAATTGATCTCTAAAAAAAAATGAAAAAAATTTGAGAAACCGAATAGTTGCTTATATATTTGCAACAGATTGGTTTCATAAATAATGCACTCACCTTATGAGAAGAGATGTCTTCCAGGCCATTGCCGATCAGACGAGGCGGGCCATCAATTTGCTTATTGCCATTCAGGCAATGACGCCTAATGCAATCGCCGAAAAGTATGAGATCAGCCGGCAAGCAGTTTCCAAGCACCTGCAGATCTTGACTGAATGCCAACTTGTGGGACAGAAGCATAACGGGAGGGAAATTTATTATCATCCTGAAGCAGAAAAAATGAATCAGATAGATAAGTGGCTGGCGCAATTCAGGAAGATTTGGGAAAACCGCTTTAAAGAACTTGACAAAGTATTATCAAAACTCAAAAGCACCAAGAAATGAACATCAACTTAGCATTTGACTTTTCTGTAAACAAAGAGAGCAAAACGATTACGGTAAAAAGAGAATTTGCAGCTGACCTCCCATTGGTTTGGGACGCATACACAAAAAGCGAAATTCTTGACCAATGGTGGGCGCCGAAACCCTGGAAGGCTAGAACAAAGACTATGGACTTTAGAGAAGGCGGGATTTGGCACTACGCCATGGTTGGACCTAATGGCGAGGCACACTGGGCTGTTGCAAACTTCAAGCAAATTCAAACTCAAAAAAAATTCACAGGACTGGATGCATTTGCGGACGAGGATGGCAACCTAAATAGGAATCTGCCCCAGTCAAAATGGGATGTCCGTTTTGTAGACAATGGCCAATTAACGCTTGTGGAATTGAGCATTTCCTATGAGGATCTAGCGCAGCTTGAAGCGACAATCCAAATGGGCTTCAAGGAAGGCCTGACAACGGCAATGGAAGGATTGGATGAGCTATTATTTACTCTAAAAAAATAGGATTTTCTGTCCTACACCAGCGGCTTTCAGTGTACGACAACCTCCTTTATTTATTTGAAAATCAACAGGTTAAAATTTATACACATTGCAGAAAAAACCCTTGCTCCGCAGAGAATAATTTACTATTAAATTCACCCGGCGAATCATTAAAAATCTGACATTTAGGCTTGCATATTCCTCCGTTAAATATCACAAAAATTAAATCATCTTACAGCTGCGCATGAATTTGACTGGACAAATAGCCAAACATCTTAGAGAGCTTCATTTCGGTGGGAACTGGACCTGGTCTTATCTAAAAGAACATCTGGATGTAGTTGACTGGCAACAGGCGACTACACAAGTCTATTCTTTCAATACCATCGCTACGCTTGTTTACCACATGAACTACTACTTAAATGCGGTGTCCAACAGAGTACAAGGCAAACCGCTCGATTCAAAGCATGAGCTTAGTTTCGACCATCCCCCCATTGCATCGCAACAGGACTGGGAAAACTTGCTTGACAAAACCTGGACAGACGCTGAAAATTTTGCCAAACTCATTGAGGAAATGCCCGAAAGTAAGCTCTGGGAAAACATTTCTGATAAATATGGCAACTACTATAGAAATATCCAGGGCGTCATTGAGCATAACCATTATCACCTGGGGCAGATCGTCCTGCTAAAGAAAATACTTGCCACACCGAACAATGACAAGTGAAAGAAACAAATCCAGGCAATCTACTTTCATCTACATTCCATTAGTGTTGCCAGTCTATCTTAGTGCAGTTTTAAAATCTAAATAATTCAAAATGTGCAATAAACTTGGATTTTGCTTTTTCCTATTATTCCTGAATACTTTTACACAAGCCCAGCAATTCAAAGTCTCCTATTCTTCTGAGGCTTTTAATGGCATCTTTTCCGGAAGAGTAATATTATACCTCTCTAAGGACAGCAAAACGCCCAAAGAGTTGGGAATTGGATTGCCGACACTAAGCTGCTATTCCATAGTGGCAGATCAAATACGACCAAACACTTCTGTATTATTTGATGATAAAGCCATTTCATATCCTGCCAGGCTTTCAGACATTGAACGAGGAGAATATTATGTACAGGCTGTTTGGGACAGGAATACAGGAGGTCGGAATATTGGCAGCAGTACAGATAATATGTACAGTGAATCAATAAAAATTAATCTTACTAAGAATATAACGGAAACTTTCAACCTTGTTTGTGACAAAGTAATTCCTCCTGCTTCATTTAAAGAAACCGAATTTATAAAAGAATTAAGAGCGCCCTCTCCTATGCTAACTGCGTTTTACAAAAGGGCAGTCACCGTGGATGCAGCCATTTTACTTCCTAAAGAATACTATCAGGAACCAAACCGAAAATTTCCTGTTCATTTTCATCATTTCAGGATATGGAGGTGACTATCACTTTTTTTCAGGCAAAGACACAAAAAGTTTTCCCCTTGATACAACAGCCTGCATTACTGTTTACCTTGACGGGAATTGCCCCACCGGTCACAGTACCTATGCCAATAGTGCCAATAATGGCCCCTGGGGAGATGCTTTTGTAAATGAACTCATCCCGTTTGTAGAAAAGAATTTCCGATGCAATGGAGCAAGATTGCTGACTGGTCATAGCAGTGGCGGATGGACAGTATTATGGCTACAGGTGAATTATCCTAAGGCATTTGCAGGTTGTTGGTCAAGCTCTCCTGACCCTGTTGATTTTAGAAACTTTCAAAAAGTAAATATGTATGCTGATAAAAATCTATTCTATGATTCGAATATGGATTTGAGGATAGATGCATCTGTTGGCGGACGCATTCCCTGGATATACCTCAGGGATGACTATAGAATTGAAAATGTAATTTACCGGGGAGAACAATATGCTTCCTGGAATGCAGTATTTGGTAAAAAATCAAAAGATGGTTCACCGGAGAAAATATGCAATATGTATACCGGAGAAATTGACAGTATCAGTCGTGTCTCATTGGAAAGAATATGATATTTCTCTCATTCTGCGAAACCATTGGAAAGAACTTGGACCGTTGATCGATAATAAAATAAGAATCTCCGTAGGCAATCAGGACAATTATTTCCTAAACGAGGCAGTTGAATTATTAGAAACGGAAATGAAAAAATTAAGCTCTCATTTTGTTTTTGCATACTATCCCGGAGATCATTTTACAGTTGGAACACCAGGAATACTGGCAGGCCGGACATGCATTCCTGGAAAAAAAGTGTGCTGAATGGCTTTCTAAGTAAGTATCCAGAATTTAATCCCCATCCATTTCCAGCAATAAATTAACGATTAAAGCCGTCCACCCGGTTTGGTGTGAGGCACCAAGCCCCTGTCCAGTATCTCCATGAAAAAATTCATAAAACAAATGATGGTCTTTGAAATGAGCTTCTGACCAATTTGAATGATGGCTGGCATGATACTGGAATTGCCCCTCATCGTTCCTTTCAAAAATCTTTAAAATTCTGCTGGTCAGCTGATTTGCAATTTGTTTCAGGTTTAGCTTATTTCCAGACCCCGCCGGAAATTCATACTTATACTTATCGCCATAGTATTCATAATATTTTCTCAGGGAATGAATGATCAAATAATTTAATGGCAGCCAGATGGGCCCCCGCCAATTGGAATTGCCGCCAAACATAGAACTGGAACTTTCGCCTGGCTCATAATTTATCGTATAATTGGTGCCCTGGTATCCAAAAACATAGGGTTGATCCTTATGGGATCTCGACAGGGAACGGATGCCATAATCTGATAAAAACTCTGCTTCATCCAAAAGCCTTTTCAACAAGCTTTCCAGACGGTCATCGATCATGATCGCAAATAAATAGTTTCCATCCTTGTTCTTGTGTTCAATGTCTGAAATGATACGGGTTAAATCCGGTCTTGTGAGCCGGATGACATCCAACCTGGTATTGAATTGCCGGAGATGTTCAAATACTTTATTATGCATGATTTCAACGGCCAGCAGGGGAATGATTCCTACCAGGGATCGGATTCTTAATCGCTCACTTGTGCCATTTTCGAATTGAATGGCATCATAGTAAAAAGCATCCTGGTCATCCCAAAGTGAAATATCTTTCTTGCCGATATGATGCATGGCCCAACCAATATTGAGAAAGTGCCTGAAAAATTTTGCCGCCGATTCTTCATAAGCCTGGTTATGCTGCGCCAATTCCAGAGACATACGCAACATATTGATTGAATACATGGCCATCCAACTGGTGGCATCTGCCTGCTGCAGCTTTTTTATTCCCGGAGGCATATGGTTCCTGTCGAAGACCCCTATATTATCCAGGCCAAGAAAGCCGCCTTCGAAAATATCTGTTCCATTTGCATCTTTTTGATTGACCCACCAGGTGAAGTTCATAAGTAATTTCTGAAATGCTCTTTCGAGGAAATCCCAATCAGGAACGCCCGTTTTTTTTCTGTCCGCTTCGAACACATACCATACGCCCCAGGCATGCACGGGAGGATTGACATCGCTGAAATTCCATTCGTAAGCAGGAATTTGTCCGTTGGGATGCATATAATATTCTCGAAGTACTACCAAGAGTTGCTGCTTGGCAAAGTCAGGATCGATGTGAACGAAAGTGGCGGCATGAAAAGCAAGATCCCAGGCTGCGAACCATGGGTATTCCCATTTATCGGGCATGGAAACAATATTTCTGCAGGTCAGGTGTTGCCAGTCATAATTTCGTTTATGAACCCGATTGGGAGCTGCTTCATGGGGTTCCCCGAAGAGCCATTTGAACACATCGAGGTAATAGAATTGCTTGGTCCAAAGCAAGCCACTAGCAGAGCTCCTCAGCAAGGCTTTATGTTCATGAGATAAATTTTTTGGTGCAAGCTCATCAAAATATTCGTCTGTGTCCTGAAGTCGTTTGATGAATATGTCTTCGAACCCAGTCCAGGGATCTTCTATCTCAGTTTTACTCAATCTAACCTTGAAAGTTTTTGATGCGCCTGACTTGATCCTTTCCTTCAGCCAGATCGCTGCCTTGGTTCCCTGCTTTTTGGGATTAACCGTATTTTCTTTGTTGATGATATAGTTGTTGATCCCATCTTTTACGAAAGGAGAATCATTGGGCCTGTTATACATCCGCTGGTTATTCGTTTCGTTTTCACAAAATAATTGCTCTCCACCCTGGTGATAGAGAAAAAAACTGCCATTTCGAGATGAGCTTGTCTGCAGACAATTAGTCGAGACCGAAGAAATCTCAGGTTTATTAAAACGGGCATTGTGTTTCCAGAAATTACGAAACCAAAGCTGAGGAATGACATGGATCGTAGAGGCCTCGGGTCCGCGGTTATAGACCGTAATTTTCATGAGTATGTCGTTGATTTCCGCTTTGGCATATTCGACATAGCAATCAAAATATTTATTGTCATTGAATAAACCTGTATCGAGCAACTCATACTCCGGGCCCAGGCGGCTCTTTTTGTTTTTCTGCAGCAATTCGAGATAGGGAAATGATTCCTGCGGATACTTGTAAAGAAATTTGCAATATGAATGAGTGGGGGAGGAATCCAAATGAAAGTAAAGCTCTTTGACATCCTCTCCATGATTGCCTTCCCCATTGGTCAAACCGAACAGCCTTTCTTTCAGAATCGAATCTTTGCCGTTCCAAAATGCAGGAGCAAGGCATAAGATCTGGTCATTGTCGCAAAAACCAGCGATCCCTTCTTCACCCCATCTATAAGCATAACTTCTTGCGAGGTCATGATTAACGAAATTCCAGGCATTCCCTTCCGGGCTATAGTCCTCTCTAACTGTACCCCACTGGCGATCAGAAAGATAGGGTCCCCATTTCTTCCAATTTCTATTATTGGATGAATGCGAAAGGCGCTCATTTTCAGCATTTCCCATCTTTATTCTTAAAATAATTTATATATACTAGCAACTCGCAAATAATGTATAAATATATCGCTATCCTGCTATTTTATTTACATATTACTAATAATAATATATATTTATGCCTGTTATATGAATAGCGCAAATTGCTCAATAGGAAACTCTGATTATGCAGGAATTCAAATCAATGGAATGGCCATGGCCGGAAGGGCTTGATGCCTTGAAGGCGGCACCGAAACATCACAAATTGTTGTTTGAAAACAATCTTGTCCGCGTGATTGATACATACATTGGCCCAGGTGAAATGACAGAAGTCCATACACACAAATGGCCAGCTACCCTATATATTTTGAGCTGGTCTGATTTTATCCGTTATGACAGTGAAAAAAATATGGTGCTTGATTCCCGAAACCTACATCAAACGCCATTGCCATCAACAGCCATCTGGTCTGACCCATTGCCTCCGCATGCGCTAAAAAATATTGGCGAAAAAGAAATCCATATCATCAGCGTTGAAATCAAAACCTAAGAATTTGAATCACCAACTGGCTAAGTCCGCCCACTAATACGTGACCCCGATGACCAGATTGGAATTCCCTCCGGGTTTTGTAATTTGATCCCGATATGATGGCGGGAAGCCATATTTAGTCGCCGGAACCGTGACTATCAATCGTCGCCCTTATCATCTCCTCCTATCTGCCCCGTGCTCAATCATAGGTATGAGACCTCAGAGCAAGCTCTGAACTCAAATTCCGCAGTCCCGCTTACGGCGGGATTCGACTAAGTTTTTTGCTACATTTCGTTTGCAAAAAACAAGTCTCACGAATAAATCCAGTTGCAAAACTTTATTTATGACGGATAAATCTAAGCGGCTTGCGGGAATTCTTTTGATTGTGATGCCCACAGTAATTTAAGGCGGGATCAGTATTCTCCGCTTTCTGATCAATGACCCGGCCTATGTTCAAAACTCATTGAGACAGGATCTCTTCAGACCGGGGCATGCACACGTAGGGGTATTGCTGGTTTTAGCAATTGTCGTGCTCCGATTTGTCGACGAAGCCAACCTGGCTGAAGGCTGGAAAACAATTGTTCGCATTTTTATTCACTCGGCTGCCCTATTATTGCCGGCCGCATTTTTCTTTTCCGTATTGAAACCGGAAGCGACGCATAACAACGGATTCATTTATCTGGCTCATCTGGGTGCACCCATGCTGGGCGTAGTTTTGTTCAACTTGGGTGTTGGTTTGGTCAAAAGCCTGACAAATTCATAACAGGCCTGTCTGCAGGCGTAAACACGAACCTTATGCTTTCCTTGGGAGCAAGGTCTTTTACCTGAAAAATGAAAGAAATTAATTTTGACAAGACAATTTATATAGATTTAAAACCCAAATGGGAATGCAATGATGAAAAACGAGGACCCCACATTAGAAAATGTTTATTCTTCCATATTTGAATCGGCCTTGATGCAGGAGATCGCGGAAAAATCCATGCTGATCACGGCAAATCCCGGGCAGCAGCTAATCAATATGGGGCAGACCATCAAAATGGTGCCCATGGTTTTAGATGGTACACTTAAAGTGAGCCGCGAAAATGAAGAAGGACAGGAATTGGTTTTGTATTATGTAAGATCCGGGGAAGGATGCGCCATGACTTTTTCGTGCGGAATGATGTCCCAGACCAGCCTGGTAAAAGCGGTTGCGGAAGACGACTTGAAGATGCTCTGTGTTCCCGTCAGCACGATGGAAGATTGGATGACAAAATATCCATCCTGGAAAAAATTTGTTATGGCTACCATTGTCAATGAATTCATTGACGTCATCAAAAGTGTGGACGATGTCACATTTAAGAAAATGGACGACCGCCTGGTCAATTACCTTAAAGAAAAATCGAAAATAACCGGATCCTCCCTCGTAAATCTTTCACACCAGCAAATCGCAGACGAAATGGGAACTCACAGGGTTGTGATTTCACGGCTGCTCAAAAAGCTCGAAAATGAAAAGCGCCTTCTGCTCTTCCGCAATCAAATCAAACTTCTTAAGGATTTGTAACATTCGTTACACAGAAATGTAACAATGTTACCATCTTTCTTCATCTTCTCATTGCATATTTGCTCCGGCAACCGAATGGCATTAACAACCATTTTCCGGGAACAAATACATCCTTTACGAGTAAACGAATTGAAATTTTCTAAAATACAATCTGAATAAAATGGAGCAGGAACTTCTTGAAATCCGGGAACAACAAAAGACAACCTGGAATAAGTTTTCAACTGGCTGGAAAAAATGGGATGAATTGACATTGAATTTCTTAAGGCCCATGGGCGATGCCATCATTGAGGAATTAAATCTGAACGATACAGATTACGTGCTGGATGTGGCATCGGGAACAGGCGAGCCTGGCCTTTCTATCGCATCTCAACTAAGAAATGGCAGAGTGATCATCACAGATCTCGCGGATGATATGCTTGTTGTAGCACATGAAAATGCAGCCAAAAGAGGAATCAGGAATGTTGAATTCAGTGCTTGCGATGTTTGTGAATTACCCTTTGACGACAACACATTTGATGCAATCAGTTGCCGCTTTGGCTATATGTTTTTCCCCGACATGCATTTAGCGACCAGGGAAATGATCCGTGTACTCAAACCAGGCGGTAAAATTTCAACAACGGTCTGGAATGTACCGGAAAAGAATTTTTGGGTGACAGCGGTTATGGGTCCAATGAATAGAAATATGGAATTGCCGGTACCACCTATGAATGCACCAGGCATATTTCGATGTGCGCAGGATGGTTTTATTGCTGATTTGTTTTCAAAGGAAGGATTAAAAAATATTTCACAAAAAGAAGTTGCCAGTATAATGAATTGTGGTACGATAGATGTTTATTGGAGATTTATGACAGAAGTTGTAGCGCCAGTAGTTGCTGCACTTGGCAAAGCAGACAAGCAGATGAAAGCGAAAATAAGAAATGAAGTATATGAGGCAGTGAATCAAAAATATCCTGATGGAAACGTGCAAATGGACTCCAGCGCCTGGCTTATTAGTTGTGAAAAATGATGCACTCAATCGGATTACAAGCCAGAAGTATGTAATCAAAATATATTAATCACTAAAACAAATAAAATGAAAAGAAAAATAATGATGCTGGTGCCCGCCATTGTGCTCACGGCATCTGTAGCAACCCTTGCCACAATGGTACAGGACAAGACTGAACCATGGCCCGGAGTGACCGAAAAAGTGTTAATCAATAACGACAAGGTAAATGTTGAAGAAGTAACATTTGCTCCCGGAGCAGTGGCAGACTGGCATTCGCATCCACAGCACACCGTCTATGCAGTAAATGATGTCAGCATGCGAGTAGAAGTTAAAGGCAAGCAAGCCTCCACAGCCAACCTGAAAGCAGGGCAAGCCATCTGGTCACCTGCCGTGACGCACAAAACCACCAATGTCGGTAAAACCTCATTTACCATAATCGTCACTGAAATAAAATAAATACCAAGGTGTCGATGGTATGCATGCATTAGATCCCTGAAGATTCACATCTCCAGGGATTTTCATTTAGTACCCGGAAAGAAGGTATATGAGCCATGATTTGGGTTCCTGAAAAAGGGACTTTAATTAATTTTATATTTAGGCAATAAAGTGATGTGCCCAGCCTGCTATGGTCGTGCTCGTATGCGAAGAAGCCCAATAACTTTGTCGGCGTAAATGATTTTTTGTTAAATTATGGACAATGAAAAAAGAAAGTAATTTGGTCACCAGGGCATCAGAACCTGAAAAGGTAGATGCTTTTATGAGCAAGCTCAAATATCCCTTGTCTAACCTTGTCCAATATCTGCGAGAATTTATTTTAAGCATAGATAAGGAACTTGGGGAAGAAATATTCTATAATGCCCCTGCTTTTTTTTATACCGGAAAAATGAAGCCATTTAAGCCGAAAGAGTACAAAAGATATATCGTTGGATTCAACCTTTTCAAACAGGATTGTTTAAGGTTAATCTTCCTAAGAGGGGCAAGCGCAAGTGACCCTACAGGTCTGCTGGAGGGGGACTACAAAGATGGCCGAAGGATTGTTCATCTTAGAAGCATTGAAGAGGCAAAAAATAAGGAACCTGCGTTGAAAAAAATAATAAAGCAGTTACTTAAATCGGTGGAGAAATAATCTCAAAGAAATGTTTGTACCCGTTTCTTGAGTTGCTTTTAATCCATAGGACATCCTCGAGACGATAAAAAGAGCAATTAATCTGCCATTTGCATGTGGCCGCTTGCCCTCTTATTAAGAATCCACAATGCCCAGTCTTCCATGGGACAAAGATTTCCACATTGGTCAGCCTGGGTACCCTCATTTTTTTCAATTGGCTGACTGAAAACGGTCCGGCTAATGACTTTCATCAGCTCTTTTTATGAGGAGAGATTTGTACTTTGTTCCGCCCTTGAGGGACTGCCCATGGAGCGCCACGAAAGGCGACACAGGCAAAACTCGCCTCACCAAAACAATCTTCCCCAATGCCAGCAAATAATTTTTCCATTTTAGGACTGACAAATGATCAGGTCATTTTCTCAAGGGAAAAATTCGGACTGAACAAATTAGAATATAAAAAAGGGAATGAGTTCTTCAATGCCATTAAGCGCATAGTCAAAGACCCTATGCTTATCTTGTTGTTTTCGGCCTCAACAATTTACTTCATTAGCGGGAAAATGGGTGACGGCATATTTCTCGCGGTTGCGATTATATTTCAGACTTCTATTTCCCTGTTTCAATACTCCCGGAGCAAGCATGCCCTGGAAAAGCTAAAAGCTTTTTCACAACCTAATTGCAAAGTCATTCGCAATGGGGAGGTGGAAGAAATCAAAAGTGAGGACCTGGTGGTCGGAGACAGCCTGATGGTGGAAGAAGGAAATTCCATTACAGCGGACGGTACCATTGTACATGCCAATGATTTTTCAGTCAACGAATCCGTGCTTACCGGCGAATCGCTTTCCGTTTTTAAGGATGAAACCAAAGATGACAAATTCATCTACAGCGGCACAACAGTAGCCAGTGGATTGGCGATTGCGACCATTACCGCCATCGGCAATGAAACCAAATTGGGCAGGATCGGAACAAGTATGGAAAGTATCATTGAACAAAAAACGCCACTGGAATTACAAATAGCAAATTTTGTAAAGATGATGGCCATTGCCGGTGCGATTGTTTTTGCTATTGTCTGGATAATCAATTATTGGCATTCAAGAAGTCTTTTAAATAGCCTGCTGCAATCCCTCACGCTGGCAATGAGCATTCTGCCTGAAGAAATCCCTGTTGCCTTTACCACTTTTATGGCCCTTGGGGCATGGCGTCTGATGAAAATGGGCATTGTAGTAAAGCAAATGAAAACGGTTGAAACATTGGGAAGCGCCACTGTTATTTGCACAGACAAAACCGGAACGATTACAGAAAACAGAATGAGCCTGGCGAGGCTATTTCTCCTATCAACAAACGATATTTCGCAGCCTGATGGCCAATTAACTGAAGCCGAAAAAAAACTTATCGAAACGGCTATGTGGGCAAGCGAACCTATTTCCTTTGATCCAATGGAGATTGCTTTGCACCAAAAATATCAGGAAATAGTCGGGAAAGACGAGAGGCCAAACTACAAACTTGTACACGAATACCCATTAGGCGGCAACCCGCCCATGATGACCCATGTTTTTGAAGACAACAGGCACAACAGAATCATTGCTGCCAAGGGTGCGCCTGAGGCCTTAATCAGTGTTTCTCAGCTTACGCAAAATGAAAAATTGCAAATTACCGATGCCATCAAAATATTGGCAATTGTTGGGTATCGCGTATTGGGCATAGGTATATCTCATTTTAAGGGAAACGACTATCCACCCATCCAACAGGATCTTCCGTTTGAATTCAAAGGTATTATCGCATTTTATGACCCGCCCAAGAAAAATATTCAAAACACATTGGAGGATTTCTATTCAGCAGGCATTTCTGTAAAAATTATCACGGGAGATAATGCATCCACAACAAAGGCGATTGCAAATCAAATTGGATTCCAGGGGGCTGATAAAACCATTTCAGGAGATGAATTGATGAAATTACCCCAAAATGAATTGGAAGAAAGTGTAATTAAAACCAATGTTTTTACCCGCATGTTTCCTGAAGCCAAACTGAAAATTATCAATGCCTTAAAAGCAAAAAATCAAATTGTAGCTATGACGGGCGACGGAGTAAATGACGGACCGGCCCTGAAAGCAGCACATATTGGTATTGCCATGGGCAAAAAGGGAACAGAAATCGCAAAACAGGCAGCTTCACTCATTTTATTGGAAGATGATTTGTCCAAAATGGTCAATGCCGTTGCTATGGGAAGAAAGATATACGCTAATTTAAAAAAAGCAATCCAATACATCATTTCAATACATATTCCAATCATCCTCACAGTATTTGTTCCTTTGGCTTTGGGATGGGTTTATCCAAATATTTTTTCTCCCATCCATATCATTTTCATGGAAATTGTCATGGGGCCAACCTGTTCGATCATTTATGAAAATGAACCGATGGAAAAGAATACGATGCTTCAAAAGCCAAAACCTTTGACGACCACCTTTTTCAATTGGAAAGAACTTTCCCTCAGCATTTTCCAGGGATTGGCGATCACAGCAGGAACCTTATTTACTTACCAATACGCTGCAAACAATGGTTTCGATGAACCTTTGACAAGGACAATGACTTTCACAGTTTTGATTGGAGCAAATATATTTCTGACCCTGATTAACCGTTCCTTTTATTACTCCATACTAACCACGCTGAAGTATAAAAACAATATGGTTTTAACTATCATTCTTATTACCATCGCTATTGTAGGACTAATTCTCTTCATAGAACCCCTGACAGCCTTTTTTGAATTTGAGAGATTAAGTACGTCTCAACTATTGCTTTGTATGACGATCAGTTTCGTTTCAGTCACCTGGCTTGAAATTGTAAAATGGATAAAGAGAAAAAAAGGAAATGTATGAAGATGGGAACCTGATGGCCCCGGTCATCTCTACCCGCAATTTTAAACCTGGCACAAGCGGATGCTGGCGCAAGCATACAGCATGCTTCTGTCGGACAGAGAATGGCCAGGCAGAAGACTTTGACTTAATTTTGAGCCGAAAACAAACTTCTTCAATATAAAACACAAATCAGATCATGACACGATTAAAACCAATAGTAGGAGGATTCTGCCTGGTCATATTTTCTCTGCAATTATTTCAATCGAATGCACAATCAGGCAAAGGGAATCTGGCGGCTGATAGTTCATTTATTGGAATTTGGAAAGGCACCTCGCTTTGCCAGATAAAAAACTCGCCTTGCCATGATGAGATGGTAGTATACTATATCTCGCAACCCAAAAAAGACCATATCATAGAAATCAGAGCAAATAAGATCGTGAACGGTATGGAAGAAGAGATGGGAATCATTCAATTCAGTTATGATGCAAAAACGGGCGACATTGTTTCTATTTCACAACCAAATGCCATCTGGAGGTTTAAAATAAAAAAGAATACCTTGGAAGGCACACTTTATCAAAATAGTGCATTGTACAGAATCATTAAATTAACGAAAGCTTAAATTGAATTGATAAAGTTCAATATGGCATAAAGATATGCCGGCCGTCTTCGGGCAATAAAGGGTCCATGCCAATAAAGAAAAGAGGCGTTTCGACCCCAAGCCCTGAATGAGTCAAATTCAACCAATATTCCTCCTGTTTTCTTAACTTTCTGTACCTAATTCCTCGTATGCCCCAATCCCGTCAGCTCGCTGTCATTATGTTCACCGATATTGTCGGCTACACGGCATTGATGGGCCAGGATGAGCAAAAAGCATTTGACATACTCGTTAAAAACCGTGAACTCCAAAAGCCCATAATCAAACAATTCAATGGCCGCTGGATAAAAGAACTCGGCGACGGCATCCTTGCCAGTTTCAATACGGTCTCTGATGCAGTCAATGCAGCAATCAAAATCCAGGAAGCTTGCCATACCGCCATGGATTTTCAATTGCGGATCGGCATTCATTTAGGCGAAGTGGTTTTTGAGAATAATGATGTTTTCGGTGATGGGGTGAATATTGCTTCAAGAATACAAGCAGTTGCAAAACCGGGATGTATCTATGTTTCCGAATCGGTTCATAATAATATATCCAATAAAAGAGATTTTCAGACAAAGTTTGTCAAAGAGGAAAAACTTAAAAATGTAAAGGAAAATGTAAGAATTTACCAGATAATTGTCGAAGGCAAAGAAGCGGCACAATATCTTCAAAATAGACAAAAAATTAAGGCCCGGCCAAAAGGCGTATTTATTTTCTCGGCACTCATTTTGTTGTTGATTGGAGCATTTTTTTTAAATCGTTTTTTTTCAATCCGGCAGGGTTATCAGCATGCTGTTACAGTAGAATCAACTGGAAATTCTATTGCAGTTCTGCCATTTGTAAACATGAGTGCTGATTCATCTCAGGAATATTTCAGTGATGGGATGACAGAATCAATTATTACTGACCTTGCCCGGATTCAAGGCCTCCTGGTTATTGCCAGGAATAGTGCCTTTCAATACAAAGGGAAGTCTCTGAGCCCTGTCGAAGTTGGAAATCAACTTAAGGTGCGCTACATTTTGCAAGGGAGAGTACAGCATTCAGGTGATAATCTTCGTATCACTGTTCAATTGGTTGAAACGCAAAAAGGTTTTAATGTATGGGGAAATAAATTTGACAGTAAGATGAAAGATGTCTTCCTGATGCAGGATGACATTTCGAAACATATCATTGATGCATTGAAAATCGCCATTGAGAAAGAAGACTCCATATTGAAGCCGGCGCCTACACAAAACCTGGAAGCTTATGATTACTATTTGCGTGGACATTACCTTTTGAGGAAATTCAGCGGCTTTGAACGGAATCAGGTCGATAGTGCCATTGCAATGTTTGAAAAGGCCATTTCCCTTGATCCAAAATTTGCGCTGGCTTACGCAGATTTGGGACAGGCATGCACTGGCATATATTTTTCTCTTGACTCAGATCCAAAGTGGGAAACCAAAGCTTATGTCGCAGTGCAAGAAGCGCTGAGTCTGGATCCAAGACTGGCTGAAGCCTATGTTGCAAAAGGAAATCTCGCATGGACTTTATCAAATGGTTTTCCGCACGAAAAAGCCATAAATGAATATAAACATGCCATTGCGCTCAGTCCGAATCTTGTTGAAGCACATGAAGCATTAGGGGCCGTTTATTTTCATATTGGTTTGTTTGACGAATCGCTGCACGAACTTCGAATATCTTTAACTATTGATCCCGCCGGCCGGTTTTCAAGACCCAGAATAGCAAGGGTCTATTGGTACCAGCAAAAATATGATTCGGCACTTGCCGAATTTTCAGGTATTAATCAACCTGACTGGATGCGTGAAAAAGCGCTGGTTCAATGGTATCTGGGACGGTCAGATGAAGCATTTAAAACGCTTTATCAGTTGGCACCATTAAAGAGATCAAGATACCAGGAAGCCGACCTAGCGGCTGTATATGCTGTGTTGCTTGCCGGATCTGGAAGAAAAAAGGAAGCTGAAGAGAAGATAAGGTTTGCTGTTCAATATGGACAAGGGGTCTCTCATTTTCACCACGCTGAACATTTGATTGCTTCAGCTTATGCACTTATGGGGGATAATAAATCAGCGGTGGAGTGGCTGCGGAAAGCGGCAGAGCACGGCCTTCCATGCTATCCTTTATTTAATAAAGATCCAAATCTGAGGAATATAAGAAACGACCAGGCATATATTTCCTTAATGCGGAAGATGAAAGAACAATGGGAGTCTTATAAGTCGAATTTATAAGAAGTAAGATATTTTATTGCAGATGTCATAATAATTTTTGAATATGTCCGCACAAACCCGCCAATTAGCCGTCATCATGTTCACCGACATTGTCGGCTATACGGCATTGATGGGGCATGACGAGCAAAATGCATTTGCCATCCTCGAAAAAAACCGTGAACTGCAAAGGCCCCTAATCAAACAGTTCAATGGTCGCTGGATCAAGGAACTGGGTGACGGCATATTGGCCAGCTTCAATACGGTTTCTGATGGGGTGAATGCTGCCATCAAAATCCAAGAGGCCTGCTATACCGCAAGGGATTTTCAATTGCGGATTGGCATTCACTTAGGTGAGGTGGTTTTTGAAAATAAAGATGTGTTTGGGGATGGAGTAAATATTGCTTCAAGAATCCAGGCCGTTGCAAAGCCAGGTTGAGTATTTTGGGGAGAAGGAATGAAGCGCTGGTACAAGGACAAATGGCAGTTGCCCTGGAACCCTTTTCGCACAGTATAAACATGGGGCTGGGTTGGATTTATTGGCTTACTTGGAGAATATATTCACAGTAGCGGCCAGGGAGAGCGATTGATTGAGATTGAACCAAATTTTTTTGGAGGACATTTTATGCTTGGACTTAGCAGGATCTCAATGGGTAAGTATAAAGAGGCTGTCCCTGAATTGAAACTTGCGGCAGAACAAAATCCTGGTTCTTTCACGCTTTTTCATCTTGGATTATTGTCCGGACTATTGGGCGAACATGAAGAAGCAAAAAAGGTGCTTGATGAGTTATTGAGGATGCGAACAGATCAACCCGTTGGTAATTTCCATTTGGCAATGATTTATGCCAGCATGAGTGAAAACGATCTTGCTATTGAATACCTGGAAAAAGGAGCTGAAGAGCACGAGGGAATGATGGTAGTTTTGAAACAATATAGTCAGTTGATTCCCGGATTTAGGTCGGATTCGAGACTGAATATTTTACTTAACAATATAGGACTGCCTAATCATTAGAACAGAATGGACGTTTTGTATTCCCACCCAGAGAGAGTAGGGTCCGTGCTTTCGAAATTTCCCATGAGCAGGCGGCAATTTTTTGAAGAGCTAAGCTACCCATGGAAACATAATTTCCGAGAATGAGAAGACTGATCCAATTATCTTTTATAATTTTCGTTGTGTTTATTATATCCTGCAAAGGCGATAACCTTGAGGGAGTAATAAATTATGTGGATAATACAAAGATCCATAAAATCAAGAAGGTATTGATTCTGGGAAACAGCATTGTGTATCAGGGCCAGCAACCTGAAATAGGATGGAATGGCAATTGGGGCATGGCAGCATCCAAAATAGACAGCGACTTTGTTCATGTTTTAATACATAGGATAAAGCTGAAAGATTCCTCTGTTGTTATTAATTATAGCAACATTGCAGATTTCGAGTCTGGTTTTGTTACATTTCGTATTTCAGATCTGGATTCATTTAGGAACCCAGACATGTTCATTTTAAGAATTGCTGAAAATGTAAATGAAAAAATGGCTGTTGACAGCAATTTCTTGACGTATTACGAAAAACTTGTCAGCTATATAGACTCCAGGAAATATTCATTAAATATCATTGTAGATGGCTTCTGGAGAAACGAAGTGGTCAATAGAATGGTCCGGCAATATGCCATAGACAATAAATTGCCTTTCATCACAACAACGGATTTATCAGTTGACCCGGCCAATCAGGCTGGAAGCAGGTTTGCAGATCCAAGGGTCGCAGTTCATCCCTCTGACCGAGGCATGAGAAAGATTGCGGACAGAATTTGGACCTACATTAAAGCTTATTTCTAGTGGCGGCATCAATATATAACCAATCAAAAACAAATAAAATGAATTTTAGGACTATTCTGATATTGATGCTCGGGCTGAGTGCTGCGCTTTACGGTTGCAATCAGGCCAGTGAGAAAACTACTGCACCTGATGCAAGCGTGCTTGCAAATAACAAAAAGCAGATTGCTTTGATGTTGGATTCATTCAATATGGCAGCGGCGAATTCGGATTTCGACAACTATTTTAAGTTTTATACTGAAGACGCCATTTTTATTGGAACTGACGCAACAGAGCATTGGGATAAAAAAGCTTTCATGGAATGGTCTAAGCCGGCTTTTGATAAAAAGAAAACCTGGAATTTCAAATCCATTGACCGGCACATTTATTTTGGAAAGGATAGTGAAACCGCCTGGTTTGACGAATTGTTGAACACCTCCATGAAAATTTGCAGAGGCTCAGGAGTAGTCGTGAAGCAAAACGATCAATGGAAAATAGAACAATATGTTTTGTCCATGACGATCCCAAATGATTTGATTGCCCCGGTCATTAAAATTAAAGCACCAATCGATGATTCACTAATTAATAAGATATCAGGAAAATAAGAATTACACGGGTTTGTCAGCAACGAAGAATTTTCCCTGGGACTATCCGGCCTCAGACGTTAAGAAAATCCCACGCAGTTCATTCAATTCCTTCTAATTCTCACATCTTTCGCTATGATATCGCCGTTTAATGTGACACCCCGCATCTTTATGGTATAAGTTGTGGGGCCATCGCTAGCAAAGAACTCGACATGGGCCTTGCCATTTTCATCCGTAATCATATTTCCACTCCAATAAACGGTTGGCCGCTGATCAGGGTAGGAAGACTTTTTAATGAACTCGTTCTCATAATCGGGGCCTTTGTACAAGGGACTTGCCTGGTAACCTTTTGCCTGAAATTTTGGGAGGGTTAATGCGTTTTGGTAAATTCCCCCATTGTTGCGGGTATTGATGATGATCGCTCCGTTTGCTCCACGGCTACCATAGTAGGCTGATTGCGGCGGGGGTACTATTTCTATAAAATCTATCAGTCCCACCGGAATATGGCTTAAGTATTTCAAGAGTGGGCTTGTTTCAAAACCACCACCACTATCACTGGTATAGTCAATATATGCGCCATCGACAACCAACAAAGGCTCAGTTGCACCGCCCATAGAGCTCGGTCCATTGATGACGATCTTACCAAGCATGAGATGAGTACCATGTCCTGTAACTAGCGCGTCCCCCACGGGGTTTAGACCACCCTTTTCCATTTGATCAGGTGTGATGATTGTAGAAAACATGCTTATGCGCTTGTTTTCATCGTAGGATAATTGTTTTTTCTTAGCTGCAGTCACGGTAACAAGTGTCAGCCATTCCTTTCCTTTTCCATAAATAAATGTATCCAGGATTTGCGTTTTAAAAGTTTGGACATATGCTACCTGCGGAAAGCCTAAATATTTTTTATGGGAAACTGGCGTTTTCACCAGGGGAAATTGAAATGAATCAATCTCAATCCGCGGGTCCTGCGACCTGCCTTTCAAATTCGTTACCTGCAATTGAAACTCGGAATTGTCTTTATAGTTTTGCACCGCAAGATAAAATCTCCCATTTTCGTGCGTCGTATCTACAGCAAAAATGATTCCATCCTGGTTCCCAAAAAGCGTAACAATATCGTTGTTTATGCCTCCGCCCTTCTTATTGAGAATTCTGCCTCTGATAGCCACCTGGTCGTCTTCTTCATATTGTTTGGTCAACCCCGCCCTTAAACCATTTTGATTCATTATCATTAAGAGGTCCATGTCAGCTGAATCTGTAAAGAATGAAAAATCATCGTCAGCTTCCTCCTTTACAAGATGATCATCAGTTACAGCGATCGAAAAAATTGCGGATAATGCATGATTTCCCGCATCAGCAATTGAAAAATCGAGGTTCACTTTTTCCCTTTTCTGATAATTCTCCTTATCTGGCCTTAGGTCTACTTTTATGGCTGGCTTATTGATATATACATGCCGTTCGCAAACAATTTCCTCCCGCTGGTTCAATAATATCAGCAGACTCTCTCCTGGCGGGAAAAATTTCTTTGCTACCTCAGCTTCGTATTGTCCCTTGCCTGAGATACAAAATAGCGGATCTTCGAGCTGGACTCCGAATATGTAATGGATTAGGCCAGGCTTATACACTGAGTCGCCCAAAACAACTTTCAATCGGAATGAACTGTCTGTTTCATGCATGACCAGCAACTGACTTGTATTTGGATCAGGTTGCGGTAAATCAAACTTAATTTCCTGGCCATCTTTATTTTTTATTTGGGCTGTATACCTTTCGCCAGCCTCCATAAATAATTTTAATTTCCCCAGTCCCCTGGTTGAGCTCCTGAATGATGATTCTACAGCTCCGGATTTATTGATAATATATCCGGTTGTAGAAACCGGATTCCCATCTTGATCTGATATGAGAAACGCAACAGTTTGGGAAGTATCAGTAACAAAATGGCCTCCTTCCGGAAAGAATTGCATCCGGATGTTTTCTGAATATTTTGCGGCACCGCCAAGTGGTTTTGGTTTTCTCGGATTCAGGATATAAATGGCTTTTACAAAAATTTCGTTTGTGTCTTCTTTAAGGATATTTCTTGTATAGGCCCGCAGCCAGTATTGACCTTCTTCAATATTTTGCGGCAACAAAATATTCCCATTGGTTTTCAGACGCCCGTTATTTAACAATACGCGGCATTTCACCGAGTCCTGTTCATCGACCAGGTCCACGAATATGGTTTTACTTTGCAGGTCAAGTTTATGGTTATAGGCATTCACGCAATAGGCGGTGAACCAAATAGAGTCGCCGGCCAGATAGAGCCAATTGTCCGTCTGAACTAAAATCAATTCGCGATTAATATTGCTTGTGTTCCGGATAAATTTTAATGCAATGGAATCTGGACTCAGAAGCTGCCCGGTCTGAGAGAAACTCTCTACGGAAAAGATCAGCGCAAGGCCTATGAATATTTTCCGGGAAGGGCTCATACATTTTTTCCGCGATAATGTGAATGGAATTCACAATGCACTTTCATCAGCTGGCTCAGGGTAGAAAGTTCTGCAATAGTGATACCGGCCAGCCTTTCGTATATTAGAAAGTTACCAATATATTGCGAATAGGTATCAAAATCAGACAAGGACTTTTTTATGATCGAACCTGTTCTTCGGGATCATTGGCTTGCATTTCCTGAATGAGGCCATTTTCCTGTGCATACTCAAGAATTCTCCCAATTATTCACTTTGGTCTACATCCTAATCTCTTTTTTCTGGAGCGGGCACTGGCGGCGCCGAAAATCCTTTTGTTTTAAGTAAACTTTTTATTTCCGAAATGGCTTTTTCAAGTTGCGGATCAATTCCTCTGGCCATGGCACCCAAATCTTCCGGCACTTCAATATCAGGGTCCACCCCGTGCCCTTCCTTAAACCATATACCATCAGGGTTGTATAGCCGAAATGATGGTGCCGTAATGTAGGCTCCATCAATCAACTCCGGGTATCCATTCAGACCAATGAGCCCGCCCCAGGTGCGAGTGCCGATGAGTGGTCCTAGATTCTTCTCTTTAAAGTAAAGGGGAAATGCATCCCCGCCACTGCCGCTCCATCCATTGATGAGCATTACCTTAGGCCCAAAATTTGCATATTGCGGCCATTGCCAAGGTTTGCCATCGCGGGTAGCTATAAATGACAAAGGCGTGCGGTTCAGCATTTCGATAAAACGGTCAGGAATTTGTCCTCCATTATTGAAGCGTTCATCAATAATAAGCGCCTTCTTATTCCATTGTGCGTTGAACTGACGCATCAGATCGTATTGACCGTCGAGTCCAGTACTTGGTACAAAGATATATCCTACTTCTCCGCCGGTAGCATCATCCACATGTTTACGCATACCTTCAATCCATTCCAGGTTTCGCAGCCGATATTCATCGTCAATGGTATTTACAATGATAGTTTTAGCACCTGCCCAGGAAGCTTTGGTATTGTACGAAACCTCAACCGTTTTGTTTGCAAGACCCTGGAAGGCGGCAAAAGGTTCCTTGTCAGTGGAAAGAGGAATGCCATTCACGGCCAGGATATAATCGCCTTCCTTTATCTCCACGCCTGGCATGTCCAATGGGGAACGTGATTCTGCATCCCATGACGCGCCGCGAATGATTCTTTCAATTTTGTAGAACCCGCCTTCTGCAACCAGGTTTACTCCCAAATAACCAACTTTTTCCATTTTAATCTTTTCCAGATCCCCACCCCCATGGTAGGTATGAGATGAGTTTAGTTCGCCGATCATTTCTCCAATTATGAAATCAACTTCTTCCCGGGTCAGTGCTCCATCTAATAATTTCAAATACCTCTCCTTTACCAAGGTCCAGTTGACTCCATGCATATTTGCATCGTAAAAAAAATCTCTCTCTATTCTCCACACATCATTAAATATCTGTTTCCATTCCTGCAAAGGATCAATGGTCATTTGCATTTCATTGAGCCGGAGTGGTTTCTCAAATTTGACATTTTCATTTGGAGAAAGTACGGCCCATGCGCCTGATTTTGCCACAACAATTTTTTCCAAATTGGCGCTTAGATCATATTTGTCCGCTCCATCCAAAATGGTTTTTTCCTCGCGCTTGTCTATATCATAGTACTTAAGAGATGGCAGTTGGCCTTCGGGAGCTCCGGTATTGGGGAGGCGTAAATAAAGAACCTTCCCTTTAACGGAATGTATTTGGGCAAGGTTCCCCGTAGGAACCGGCAATAATTCCAATCGATGCTCCAAGCCCTCAAAATCAATAATGACAGGTTTCGCGGGAGAAGTTGAGCTGTCTTTTTTGCTCTTGTCATCATCTTTCTTTTTATCATCAAGCTTTGTCGAAGCGTTTGCTTCAGATTTTATCGCAACGGTATCATTTTTCGGCATTAAAAGGGATGCTGAATTCTTTTGCAAACTCATCGATGCAAGGTGCATGCTGTTGGCATAAATGAAAGTTCCACCTTCATCACTATAATAGGGCTGCGCCGTCTGAGCGGAAAGCAGGAACAAGTATTTTCCGCCGGAATCAAATACCGGATTGGTGCAACTGTAGAAACCGCTCGTTATTTGCGTGGTTTTCTTCTCCTTTGAGTCATATATAAAAGCTGCAAAATGAAGATTCGGCAGGTCGCGACTATAAGCCAGCCACCTGCTGTCAGGGGACCAGCTGAAACTGAAGTTTTCCATATCGCCATGAGAAAAATACAAGCCCTGGTCAACATCAACGGTTAATCCGGAAGCTGCATCAACTATTTTAATTTTCCCAGCTTTATCAGTAAAAGCGAGTTTCTTACTATCAGGAGACCAGGACAAACCATACCGATATCCGGCCCCATAGGCAGTTATTTTCCTCGCACTGTTCTCTTTGCCTGGTTCCATCATCCACAATTCATATTCGCCGCTCTTATCACTCCAATAGGCAATGGTTTTCCCATCTGGTGACCAGGAGGGATATCGTTCAGCAATACCCGAAGTCATCGTTAAGTCTTTCACGTAACCATTTTCTGCAGGCACAGAAAAAATATCACCCCGGGCCTCAACCAAAACCCGTTTTCCATCCGGACTGATAGAAATATGCTGCATGAAATCATTGACAGCAATCGTTTTGGGTCTTAGCAAGGCTTCATCCGTCAGTACGGTAACTTTTATTTCCTTAGGCTGCAGGGATGCAAAGGGCAATAGAAATAATTTACCACCAGCCTCAAAGACGATATCTTCAGGACCCTGTGATGGATAATGCACATCGTAGTCTTTGAATTTGGTAAGTTGTTCAAAAGACTTATTAAGAATATCATATTTCCACAAATTCATCCGCTTTTCCGGACCACGGTCACTCAGGAAATAAATGTAGTGGTCAGTCCACATGGGGAATTCGTCATCCGCATCACTTTGATCGCTTATATTTATTTGCTGTTTTTTTTCAAAGTCATAAATCCGGATATCCCCATTGTTACCGCCGCGGTAACGCTTCCAGTTCCTTCCAACCACAGACATGATCACGACGGCCATCTGCTTTCCATCAGGCGAATAGCTCCCATATTCCGCGTAGGCTAATGGCAGTTTTGTCTCCGCACCCCCGGTGGCAGCCACCAGATAGAACTGGTTGAACCTTAGCTTGCCGCTTTCACGGGCGGAAGCGAATAGTATATTCTTTCCGTCATTTGTCCAATCCACTACGCGTTCCGGATAACCATGAGAAGTCAACCGCCTTGGCAACCCGCCTGTCACTGGCATTACATAAATATCCCGGTTGCCGTCATATATGGCACCAAAGGCAATTGATTTTCCATCAGGTGAAAACTTTGGCGCGGTTTCAATTCCTGGCGGCGAACTCAGCTTGACCGCCATGCCGCCTGATTTGGGCACTACCCAGACATCGTTTGCATAAGTGAAAACAATTTCAGTCTTGGAAACATCCGGAAACTTAAACAAACTGGCATCAATCTGTGCCCAAGAAGTGAAGATGCATGTTACGAGGAATTGACAAATAGCAATTGTCTTTTTCAATTTTGGCTGATTTAACTTTCGAAATAGTGGAAAAGCAATATAAGGAATATCCTTATGCGAAAATGGGCTCTGGTGCTAGCCGAATGGCCATTTTTCACCGGCAGTGATGCACACAAAAAACTTCTTTTTTTGTCCTACACCCTCCCCATTTGGTGTAGGACAAGGTATGATAATTTCATGGAAATCAATCCACTACAACTTATACACATTGCGTAAAACACCTTAACGCTGCATTATTTTTTCCTTTATTAAATCTCTTCTCAGTGAATGGCCTTTTATTGCTGTTTTATGCCAATGAAATGCAGAAATTATGGTTCGACATGGCTTAAAAATTCAAAAGGAAATCAACGGCAAATGAATATTAAATTCTCCTCCATCTGAATTTCCGTCAAATTATTTACTTCCCATTTTCGAAATCAAAATTTCAAGTGCTTTTGCATACTCATCTCTGGTACTTGTCCACATTCAGAAACGCGATATGGTATGATGAGGGAAACTGACCTTTATAGCCGACCTTTACCCAAGTAGCAATTTATTTTCCTGGTCATACTTTGTTAAACCTTAAATCTATATGCTATGACAACGAGAAAGAATAATTTGCCTGCGCTTTGTATAGTATTGCTTTCCTTATGTATCAGCGCTTATGTAGGGTTTCACCAAAACAAACAATCAGTCGGGTTTAATTCAGAGCCAACTTACCATATTGCTTTTGCAAGTTTTGCACCTTTGAACGATGATCTGTTTATCGCAGATGCAGATGGGAATCATTCCAGGCCACTTCTTCCGGGCCCCGCCAATGACTACAATGCATCATTTTCACCAGATGGTCAGTGGGTCGTATTCACTTCCGATCTCCATGGCCCAACGGATATCTATAGGGTACACCCCGATGGAACCAGTTTAGAACAACTGACTAATGATCCGGCATTTGATGATCAGGCAGTTTTTTCTCCCGACGGAAAAAAGATTGCTTTCGTTTCAACGCATGAAGGACAGGCAGATATTTATGTCCTTGATATAGCGACTAAGAAAACAGAAAACTTAACACATCATGCGGGCGGAGATTTCAGGCCCTCCTGGTCCCCCGATGGAAAATGGATTGCCTTTTCTTCCGACCGGACTTCTAAAAATCCAAGGCCAATTTTTGGCATATGGCAAACCACTGAGATCTACACGATGCGCAGCGATGGAACTGAACTTACTCGAAGAACATCAATGGATGTGGTTGCCGGAAGTCCTTGCTGGTCTCCTGACGGAAAACAACTGTTGTTTTATGAAGCCACAATTTGGCAGGCAAGAAATATGAATACGGTGGAAACAGCTCCTTCCACTACCCAGCTAGCCACCATTTCCCTAGCCGACAATATAAAACAGTACATCACTAAAGATACTGGCGAAAAAATTTACCCCAGGTGGTTTAGAAATGGGAGTATTGCATATGTAACCTGGCAGGAAAACGGGGCCATTAAGTTTCTAAATAATAATAAGTCGATAAATGGTGATTTCGAAAACCCTTCATGGTCTCCGGATGGAACAAAAATAGTTTATCATCGGGATGTAAGTCAGGAGTGGCCTCCATTTACTAAATTATACAGCCGTGACAAGCAATTCCAATTGATTCGGTCAGGCGTATTTCCCTCTTTCTCTCCTTCGGGTACCCAACTTATTTGTAATGATAAGACTGCAGGTATCAAGCATAATCAAATCATGCTTATGAATGCAGACGGCACAAATCGTTCTATCCTTTTTGGCGATTCGGTAAAGAGTGCATTGGCACCAGTATGGTCTCCGCAGGGCGATAAGATTGCATTTGGTTTTGGACGATTTTTTCAAAGCATCAAAGGACCTGCCATTGGTGACATTGCAATAATCAATAGTGACGGGAGTCATTTAAGAGTGCTTACAGATGGGAATGGCAACTATGGATTCCCAAGCTGGTCACCCGATGGAAGGAAACTTGTTTTCCGCGAAGCAACAGGCAAGGAAATGGGATTATTTATTGTTGATCTGGAAACAGCGAAAATCACAGCACTAACAAGAAATAGCCACGATAATTTTCCTGTCTGGTCGCCAAATGGAGAGCTGATCGCTTTCACAAGCAAGAAAGAGGACAACTATGATATTTATACCATTAGACCCGATGGAAGCGATCTTAAAAGGCTGACTACGGATCCAGGAAATGATGCGCATAATGTTTGGTCGCCTGATGGAAAATGGATTGCTTTCAGCAGCGGAAAGACTGGTTTCAAAGATGAATCTGCATTACATCGCATCAATCCTCAACCTTATGGCGAAATATCTGTGATGCGCTCAGATGGATCTGACTTGAGGATATTAACCGACAATCAGTATGAAGAAGCCACCCCAGGGTGGATGCCATTAAAAAAAGAAGAATAAGATCCAAAATCGTCCTACACCCTCGAAATTGGGTGTAGGACAAGGTATGATAACTTAATGGAAATGAATCCGCTACAACTTATACACATTGCGTAAAACACCTTAACACTGAATCATTTTTTTCTTTATTCATTTATGTCAGTGAGAATACATTTCTAAGCCAATCTTTTGCAATTGAATATTTGATGTGCCTCCCCATTTGATTAGACCTGACAAACATTTATTTGCTTCCCATTTTCGAAATCAAAAATTCAAGCGCTTTTGCATTCGGCATTTTTTCAGCAACACAATCCACATTCAATATCATAATCTCGTTGCCCTTCGAAGTATAATCAGGCCATTGGATCAAACCCTTGCCATTGGGATTACCAGTGGACGCAAAATTTGCCCAATATGAAGACATGGTCTCCGCGAGTTTATAGTCACCAGGCTGCCAAGGTCTGTTTACGAATTTCAGATTACCATATGCATATGGAACTTCTCCAGTATGAAATGCACCATATTTTGCATACTGACCTGTTCCAGGTACTTTATGTGCAAACCGATACACCCACACTTTAGATCCATGGTCACTGGTCATGTTTGCCCAGATATAGTTTTGCGTTCCAAATATCATATCGCTCGACATGCTCATTTGTGAAACGCCGGCAGTGCTGTCATCGGTTGCAGGGTAAAATTCCAAGGCGGTTTGTGCTTCTGCGCCATATTTTTCCGCCATCTCTTTCTTAAAATTCTCAGCATTTTTTGGCTGCCCAAACATCAATCCTTCGTCCTGGTTCCAGCCGGTCATCAGGGCCACTTTATTTTCTTTGCCTGCTGCAAAGGTGCTGGCGATGGATTCAGGCAAGACATAACCATCTATATTCGGTCCCCCGAAACCCCCACCTTTTTTCATGATCGCTTCTGCAGGAATTTTTCTCAAGTCTGCCAGTGAATTTGCATTTAGTGATTTTGCTACCGCTACCCCAGCCTCTTCCGCTTTCTCTAAACTTGGAGAAGGATTTGAAAACCAAGCCCCACTTTCTCCGATTGCCTTTTGAAACAGATTCTTTCCTAATGGAGAAGCCACCAGGCAATTCACGCTCATAGATCCGGCCGACTGACCCGCTATTGTTACATTACGAGGATCACCTCCAAATGCAGCAATATTTTTATGCACCCATTGTAATGCTGCCAGTTGATCCATCAAACCATAATTGCCAGATGCATTTCTACCAGATTCTTTCGTGAGTTCGGGGTAAGCAAAAAACCCAAAGAGGCCTACCCTGTAATTTATGCTTACAAAGACTATCCCTTTTTTTGCCATTGCCTCTCCGTCATAAATAGGAACTCCTGCTCCCCCGCTTGAAAAACCACCACCATAGATCCATACGATGACCGCGCGTTTTTCATTGGAAGATTTTGCTCCGGTCCAAACATTGAGATAGAGACAGTCTTCACTGATCGGCTCTTTGGGAATGAGGAACTCTTCAGACCACATACTGAAGGGCACAGGAGGAGCCTGTATCGGACTAGGGCCAAATGCATCACATTTTCTCACACCTTCCCATGCATTCACGGGTTGTGGTGCTTTCCAGCGCAATTCTCCAATAGGTGGCGCGGCAAATGGTATTCCTTTATAGATATGGACATCACCATTGCTATTCACTGTTCCCGAAATGAGTCCTGCATCGGTCTTAATGGTATCCAGGCTGTTTTCAAAACTTTTGAATGATGCAAATGCAAGAGTAAGAAGACATAGAAATCCAATCCATCGAATCGAAACTTTCATATTACATGTTTTAAATTTTTAAGTTATTGTTCTCATTTTCCTGCACCAATGGCAATTAAGTCTTTGTCGGGATTATCTTTTATTTCAGATTTATTATCGAAAATCATGACGGCTCCAGTCTGCGGCGTATATGCAGGCCAATTAGGCAGTTTCTTTGTATTGGGATTCCCGGACCTGGCAAAGTTGATCCAGGCACTGCTCATCTTGTCTGCCAGAGCATAGGCTTCCTTTCCACCCCCAGTCATTTCTTCGCACAGCCCAATATTTTCAAACACAAAGGGAAGTTCCATGCAGTGCATGGCTTTGTATCTGCCATCATTAACTGGAGATTGCCAGGCGAACAAATACATATAAATTGGCGCGGCACCCGGAATAGATTTGAGGTTGGCCTGATGAATGGCACCATTTCGAAAAAGAAAATCGATATCTACATAGTCAGAAGGCTTTGTCGTTTCCGGATAAGCCTTTAGCAAAGCTGTAATATAGTTGTCCGCCTGATCAGCATACTTTTTCTTCAGGGTTTCTTTCACACTGTCCATTGTCAAATCCTTTCCACCGGATCCAAATGCAGCAAATTCATTTTTAGTTGATCCGACCAACATGGGGATATTCTTTGATAGCTCAAGCGCAGCAGATTCGTTTGGCTGGTAGGGAAGAAAATTTCCATCAAGAATTGGACCCCAGCCCAATCCAAAGCCAGGGATTGGTTTGCCTTCAGCTTTCAATGCTGCTGTTACTTTGCTCAGTGCTTTTTTTGAAGCAGCGTTTAATCTATCGTAGGAAATCTTCTGCAATGAATCCACCTGAGAAGGCAGCAATTGTAGTTCTTCCAATATTGCTGTGCCCACTCTTCTGGATATGGATTGTTCCGTGAAACTACTCAAATAACTTCCGCTTTCAATGATTGTTTTAGCAAAGAGTCCTTTTGCAGATGGTGCATTCATTAATGCAGTTACTTTTCCACCTCCTCCTGATTGTCCAAAAATGGTGATATTATCAGGGTCGCCGCCAAAGCGGGCAATATTTGCCTTCACCCATTGCAGTGAAGCAACCAGATCAAGGAGCCCCGCATTTGGCGATGATTTATATTTCTCGCCAAATCCGGAAAGATCCAGGAAGCCGAGCACATTGAGCCGATGGTTTACTGAAACCAATACCACATCTCCCTTGCGACTGATATTTTCTCCATCATATGAAGGCAGCTCCAAATAGGAGCCGGCCGAAAAGCCTCCTCCATGAAACCAAACCATGACAGGCCTTTTCTTATTGTCATTGATGCCAGGTGTCCATACATTCAAAGAAAGACAATTCTCATTGGTGTATCCCCAGTTATGATGAAAGGCAAATTCAATTTCATCATTGACTGTAGTCGTCGGATCCATTGGACAAACCGGGCCATATACAAGGCAACTTCTTGTCTGTGTCCAGGGCTGGAGTTTGACCGGAGCCATGAATCGATCCGCTTTAGCATAAGGAATTCCTTTGTAAATGAAGATGTCCTTGTGAATATATCCCTTTACATTCCCACTTTCGGTGTGTACAATGGCAATATCCTTACCGGCGACAATTGCGTCATTGGTCTGGCTGAAACTGATGAATGGTGAACAAAAGACCAACTGAAGCAAGAGAACAATCCAAGCTTTTTTCATGATAATATTTTTTGAGTGTTTAAAAACTGTTTATATGGTTTTTTTATTTTAGTATAGTCCTTAGGGATTGTATTTTAGCACACGATCAATAAATTGATCAGAGAGTCCAAGAGAAAGCCCTGGATCAAAAAGTTTTTCGATCTGTTCTCTCTTTAACCATTTTAAAATGATGGGATGATTGATGCAAAGCTCTTTCAGGTGCACTTGCCTTGATTTTGCTTCCCTGCAGCATGCAGCAATCAATTCATGGGCTTCCAATTTCCCGATATGGGGGGCCAGGGCAAGTGAAATATTTTCAGAATAAATCAAACCCCTTGTTAGTTCCAGGTTATACAGCATTTGGCTTTTATTGATTTCCAAACCATCCAGCACTCCTACCGCCTTGTCTAATGAGCCTGCTGTCAATTGCACAATATCCGTCAGTGTCTGCCATTCGGCATGCCATGTCCCCGTAGCGCGTTCATGATCCTGGCTCATTGCTGAAAACAGAATAGAAACCAATGCCGGGATCCTGGTTGTATTGGCAAGAATGCAGATGCATCCTACAGGATTTGATTTTTGTGGCATGGTGGAAGATCCACCCTTGCCTGGTTGCGAAGATTCATTCAGCTCTGCAATTTCAGTCTGAGCCAGCAGACTGATATCCTTGGCTATTTTCCCAATATTTCCTGCCAGGATGCCCAAGGTTGCCCCAATGGATGCGAGCCGGTCCCGCTGGGTATGCCAGGGCCTTGGCGGATTTTTTAGTCCCAAAGAATCAGCTATACTCTTGGACAAGAGCAATCCTTTTTCTTCCATGGCAGAAAGCGTTCCAACTGCTCCGCCAAACTGAATGACAAGATTTTCCCTGACCATCTCCTGCATTTCAAGTTTTGACCTTTGCAGGGGATCCAGCCAACCTGCTGTTTTAAATCCGAAAGTGATGGGGCGCGCATGCTGCATAAATGAACGCCCAACCATCCACGTTGTTCTATGTGCTTTGGTAATGGAAACCAGGCGCGCCAGCAGGTGCTCAAGATCATCCATCATGATGATCGCAGCTTTTTTTATTTGAATCATGATCGCTGAATCAATCAGGTCCTGGCTTGTCGCTCCAAAGTGCACATAGGCTGCGGCTTGAGGAGATTCCGATCTGACGCATTGGGTCAATTGGCTTACGAGGGGAATGGCGAGGTTTCCACCCAAGACTGAATCTGCAATCAGTTTCTCAATATTTATTTTTCCAACGTTGCAGTTAGCTTCTATTATGTCTGCAACTTCAGAAGGGATGATCCCATGCTTTGCCTGTGCAGCAGCCAATGCTGCTTCAAACCTAAGCATAGCATCGATCACACCTTCGCTGGAAAAAATGGCATTCACTTTTTCTGAGTAAAATATTCTTTCGTACAAGTAGGGCATAGCGTTAATTGAACCCAATTTGAAAAATCATTTCATCGTATATTCTGCCATTCAAATTCACTCGTCATTGCAAGCTTTCTACAAACCTGGCTTTTGTTTTGGATCTTACTTCTTCCAGTGTCGTGCCAGGCATCAATTCCTTTAAAACCATCTGATCTCCCTCAAATACAAAAACAGCCAGGTCGGTAATGATCATGTCCACCACTCCGTGAGCAGTAAGCGGCAGACTGCACTGCGGAACGATCTTTGAAGTTCCATCAGGATCCGCATGTGTCATCGTAATGATTAGTTTCTTTGCACCGGAAGCCAGGTCCATGGCTCCACCCACTCCAAGCAATGCTTTACCGGGCACTGCCCAATTGGCCAGATTTCTTTTTTCGTCGACTTCCAACCCGCCCATGATTGCAATGTCCACATGGCCTCCTCTTATCATCGCAAATGAATCGGCGCTGTCAAAATATGCACTTCCAGGCAAAGCTGTCACAGCCATTTTTCCGGCATTGACCGGGAAATTGATCGCATCTCCCTCAAGGGGAGAAGGCCCTACACCCAGCATACCATTTTCTGTATGTAAAATGATTCCATCTTGCGGACGGATAAGGTCTGCCACCAAAGTTGGAATGCCGATGCCCAGGTTCACCACATCTCCTTTTTTCAGTTCCGCGAATGCACGCTTTGCCATGTTAAGTCTCGCACCTTCTACTTTTCTGGATGAACCCAGGGATGCGGAAGTTCCAAGTTCTTCTGCAGTAACATGATGCTGAACCAGGTAATCGACATAACAGCCAGGGGTATGTACATTATTTGGATCTATACTTCCAACAGGCAGGATTTCTTCGACCTCCGCAATCACCAGGTCCGCTGCAGTCGCCATCACCTTATTAAAATTCTGCTCTGTCATCCTGTAAGTCAGATTTCCTGCCTTGTCCGCTCTCCAGGCACGGACAAAAGCAATATTGCCACGAATGGCTTTTACAAAAACCTGCTCGACCCCATCAATGATTTTTGTTTCTTTTCCTTCCGCAAGCAAAGTGCCTGCTGCAGTTGGCGTATAGAAACCGCCAATTCCGGCTCCTCCTGCTCTTATTGCTTCGGCCAGGGTGCCCTGTGGTATGAGCTCATATGCGACAAGTCCGGATTGTGCTGCTTTCACCGCCTCCGGATTACTCGTGAAAAAGGAGCAGATCATTTTTTTTATCTGCCCATTGCGTAATAAACGCCCGCCACCCAATCCCGGTTCCCCAGTATTGTTTCCAACAAAAGTGAGGTTCCGCGTTCCAGTCTCGGCAAGTGCATGTAGCAGGAAAACAGGATTTCCCGTCATCCCAAACCCTCCTCCCAGGATTGTGTCCCCATCTCTGACCAGCCCGGCTGCTTCCTTCGCAGTGATTTGATTCATTTCCTTCATTGTGTGATTAGATTCTAGAGTTTGGACTTGCCTATCTCCACATACTCATGAACGTTATATATCCAGCTAAAATGTCATTTTAATTCATGAATTCTAAATTTCAAAAAAAACTGTTTCATTATTACCCTGCATATGAATATCAAAGTGATATTCCAGAACGCCCTGATTCTTAGCTGTCCTTGCAATCAATGTTTGACGCCTGTCTTCCTGAACCGTCATCAAAAGTTCGTCTTTTGCATTTGCTTCTGCTTCATCTGAAAAATATATGCGAGTATGCAATTGACGCAATGAACCGCGCATGAACAAAATCACATCAATGTGCGGGGCCTGACTGGGTGCGATGGTTCCGGGCTTGATTGTCAGGAATCGAAATCTGGAATTCAAGTCCGCTCCGGTACCCAAGCGCCCAAAGCCTTTAAATCCTTCATTCTCTTTCTTAATAATTTTAGTATATTCTCCTTTTGCATTTGCCTGCCAGAGTTCCAACATAGCATCCGAAACCGGGTCTCCATTTCCATCATATACATTGCCGACTATATTAATCCATTCTCCACCCGATGCGTTTCCAATCAGCGAACCGGTCACTATGCTATTATAGTCATACCCATATTGTTCAGCTGTCAGACCGTATGCAAAAAAAGGACCTATCGTCTGCGAAGGGGTTTGTCTCAATTTCTCCATTATTCAAAAGGCGTTTGAAGTTTACCATTAAGAACTATATTAAATTCATAAGCCAGTGCGAATTCAGGATCTGTCCAATCCATAACGAATTTTGCAATCAACAAATCTCTTGCATGCGCGGGAACTGAATTGAAAATAGGGTCGAATTCGAAAAGAGGGTCGCCGGGAAAATACATTTGGGTCACAAGGCGATGACTAATCTGGTGTCCCATGACAGAAAAATGGATATGATTTGGCCGCCAGGCATTGTAATGGTTGCCCCAGGGATATGCCCCTGGTTTAATGGTGTAGAAAGTATATCTTCCTCCTCCGCCCGTGAGCATCCTGCCCGCACCGAGAAAATTAGGATCGAGTGGTGCATCATGAATTTCTTCTTTATGAATATAGCGCCCGGCAGCATTCGCCTGCCAGATTTCAATCAGTGCATTTCTAATGGGATGACCGTATTCATCCACGACAAGCCCGGAAACCTTAATTCGTTCACCAATGGGCTCACCATTTTTCCGCGCATTTTTTGTAAGATCATTGTCCCATTTCCCAATGACCGATTCGCCGAATGCTGGCAGGCTCAGGTCTTTTAAGCGCTCAGCAACAGGAATGAGTGGCCTGGTCGGACTTCTCAATACCGTGGATTTGTAATCCGGGTACAGATATGGAGGTTGTACATTAAAATTTATATTTTCCATAATAAGCCCTTATTGAGCAAATATTTCTTTTGCTATTTTGAAAGCACTGTTTGCTGCCGGAACGCCCGCATAGACTGCAACATGAAGCAAAACTTCCCTGACTTCATCCTGGGTCGCGCCGGTATTTTTTGTGGCTCTGAAATGCATGGCCAATTCTTCGTCATGGCCCAACGAGGCCAGCATAGCAATGGTAACAAGGCTTCTCTCCCTCAATGACAATCCTTGTCTTGCCCAGACATCCCCCCAGGCATTATTTACAATGTATTCCTGGAAATCTTTATCAAAAGCTGTCTTCGTTGCTTCTGCTTTATCCACGTGAGCATCACCCAACACCTTGCGACGGATTTTCATTCCTTTCTGATATTTTTCGTTCTCCATAATCTACTATTTTATAAATTGAATGATGGCACTTGCAAATTTTACAGGGTTATCTATACAAGGAATATGACCCGATTCGGAAATGATTTCGAGTTTAGAGCCGGGTATTAATTCAGACAAAGATTTCATTTCTGCAGGCGTCGTCGAAAGATCACCTTCGCCAACAATGCAGAGTACAGGCTTGCCCATTTTTTTTGCTGCCCCGCTCGTATCTGCATCTCTGATCGCCTCACAAGTCTGCACATATCCCCTCAGGTCAGATCGTTCAAGCATATTTTTATACCCGGAAACTTTTTCAGGATAAGATGCATGGAATGACGGCGAAAACCATCTTTTCATCAAGTCACCAGCAATACTTCCCAGCCCCTCCGCTTTTATTTTCGCAATGCGGGCGTTCCACATTTCCTGGTTTCCTATGATTTGTGCCGTATCGCAAAGAACTGCCTTTTCCACCAGGTCGGGCTCCTGGTTTGCCAATAATTGCGCAATCATTCCGCCCACAGAAATGCCTACAACAATGCATTTCCTGATGGATAAGGCTTTTAGCAATTGCCTGGCGTCCGAAGCATAATCTTCCAATCCATTTTTTGCCGCCAATACATCAGAGAGACCATGGCCTCGTTTATCATAAAGCAGAATATTCCCATGGTCATTCAGCGTGGGCACCACTGCATCCCAGATACGGAAATCCGATCCCAGTGAATTTATGAAAAGAAAGGTCTTCCCGGATCTATTGTCCAGGAACTTATAATGGATGGTATGTTCGTTGCATTCAATAAAATCCGACATCAGACTTCAACCAGTTTTAGTTTGGGTGATGCAAAATGGAACCATGAAATGGCAAGAATATATGTAAGGCCACAAAAAAAGAAAATCATGTTATATCCCGCGTTGAGATTTCCATTTAATTTATAATGGTTAAGCAATGAGCCTACCCCTTTCGCAGCGATCATCCCTCCCACTGCACCACCGAGTCCACCGATCCCAGAAACTGAACTCACAGTTCTTTTTGGAAACTGGTCCGCCACTGTAGTCAGCAATACACCTTTCCAGATGGTTTGTGCGGCCGCGGCAAGTGCAACAATCATCACACTGATCCAGACATTATTGCTAAATCGGATAAGCCAGACCGAAAGCGCCATGGATACGCAAATGAGCATCACTGTTTTTCTGCTGGCATTCACCGTCCATCCCCTTCCAATAAAATAGGAAGACAGCCATCCACCTGCTATCGAAAGCAGGGCTGTCACTGCATAAACCATCGTCAATGGAAAAGCGATCTCCGATTTGGACATTCCATTGCTTGTAAGGTATGATGGCAACCAGAAAAGATAAAACCACCAGACCGGATCTGTAAGAAAAGTGGCGCCAAAATATCCCCAGGTCGACTTTTTAGAAAATAAAATAGCATAAGGGACAGATTCTTTTTTTGCACCCGTCTCCATGCTATCGCCCTTTATATAATTCAACTCCTGCTGACTCAAAAATTTAGATTCTTCAGGTTTATCATATAAAAAATACCAGGCAATCAACCAGGCGAATCCCAATGCTCCGGTCACAATAAAACTGGTCTGCCAATTATAGCTGTTTGCCAGCCACAGTACGATCACCGGAGCAAGGATCGGACCCACCGTGGTTCCGCTGATCATAAAGCCACTGGCAAATGATCTTTCTTTCACAGGGAACCATTCTGCAATGGATTTGATCACTGCCGGAAAATTGCCTCCTTCGGTGAATCCAAGGGCACCCCTGGCGAAAATAAATCCTAAGGTCGTCCTTGCAAATGCATGCCCCATTGCAGCCAGACTCCAGAAAAATACGGCGATCCCATAACCAACCTTTGCGCCCACTTTGTCGACAAATCTTCCTGCCAAAAAATATCCAATCGCATACATCACCTGGTACCAAAATACCAGGTCCGCATAATCCTTCTCTGACCAATGAAATTCTGTTTCCAATATGGGCTTGAGCAACCCAATGATCTGCCGGTCAATATAGTTGATGGTAGTAGCGAGAAAAAGCAGGCCCAGGATGGTATACCTATAATTTTTGGTCACCCCTAATTCTTTAAGTTTTTATCCAAAAATGCAAAAACAAGCTCCAGGTTTTTCTTACTGTAAAATTGCGGGCCACCATGGCCTTCGCCTTCCAAGAGTACGAAGCTCACTTTATTTTTTCCTAATACCTCATAGAGTTGATTGACAAATACAGTTGATTGCAGATAAGGGATCAGCGGATCTTTCGATCCATGTTCAACCAGGAAGGGAGGATCGTCTTTTGTAATATAGGTTGCAGGATTGAATGCTATCACTTCCGTTTCTGCATAAATAATGTGCTTTCCGATCACTTCTGATTCGGGAGAATTCGGCGTGCTATGTTCCATCCCTTTCACCCCCAGTATAGTGAATTGATCGTCCATTGTAAGAAAATTGATTGGACCAAACCAATCCACTACTGCCTGAACCCGGCTGGATTGATTTGGATTTCCAAGGGACAAATCTTCTAATTCCTTAATTCCGCCGGTCGTGCCAGCCAGAGAGGATAAATGTCCGCCTGCTGATGAACCCCAGGTTGCTATTTTATCGGGGTTCAACTTATATTGTTTTGCATTGGCCCTGATCCATCGGATGGCCGCTTTCACATCATGGATGAGCTTGGGCGCTTTGGCTTCCCCACTCATCCGATAATTAATCGATACAATAGCATAGCCTTTCTTCAGACCTTCCAGCATCGGTGAAATTTCACCGCTTGCTTTATCTCCCATTTTAAAAGCACCTCCATGTATAGCGAGGATTACCGGGAATGGCCCTTGCCCGTTATTCGGAATGTAGATATCCAGCTTTTGGGCCGGAGAAATGCTGGCATAGGCGATGTCCACCCACTTGTTCTTGATAGAATCTGTTTTCAATTTTGCACCTGGTTGCCCATTTACCCATATTGAGCCGAGGGTCAATAAGAAATGGAAAGTAAATTTTCGAATACACATAATCTTGAATTAATCTTTGACAAATGACTACGGTGAAGCACAATAATTGTTTTTCACGGTCTCATATCTCCTTCAAGCCTACGTAATTTTCAGCGATCGTTGCTGCCTGGGACCTGGACAATGAGATATAATCAAACCTTGCTTTTTGTAAATGATATTCAAAGGATCCATGCGGCGCCTGCCTGTGAAATAAATAAGTCATAAAATTTGAAAAATCCTGGGCACGCCAAATCCTACGCAGGCAATTTTCAGAATAGGACCTGAGTTGGTCTTCGTTACCATCTTTATACCACGCCGTGAAGGCGGATGCCAGCCACCGGATATCAGCGACTGCCAGGTTTAATCCCTTGCCTCCTGTTGGTGGAACAATATGTGCAGCATCCCCAGCGAGAAACATTTTTCCGAATTGCATATTGTCGATCATGAAACTTCGCATTGGTGTAATCGTTTTTTCAAAAATTTCACCACGGTTCAGCATATAGCCATTCCTGTCCTGCAGCCGGGTTTCCAATTCATCCCAGATCCTTTCGTCGCTCCAGTCGGCAAGCTTTTCCATGTTATCCACTTGCAGGTAGAGGCGGCTGACAGATTCTGACCTCAGGCTGTGGAGGGCAAAGCCATTTTGGTGATAGGCGTAGATCAATTCATCCGTAGAGGGCCGGGCATGGGCCAGGACACCCAGCCAGCTGAACGGATAGTCCTTTGAATATTCCTTATAACTATCTCCAGGAAGAAAATTCCTTGAGATGCCATGATAGCCATCGCAGCCAGCGATAAAATCACATTCCAGTTTTTTTGTCTCCCCTTCCTGGACATAATGGATACAAGAGACTTTCCCATCAATTCCGTCTATCGATGTGGCGGCAGCTTCGAATTCTATCCGGCAGTCATTCTCCAAATTAGCATGAATTAAATCTTTAAGGACTTCCTGCTGGCCATAGATAGTGATGCAACGGCCACTGGTTAACTCGTCGAATGCTATTCTCTTCCTTCTTCCATCGAAACTGAGCCAAACCCCGTGATGTCTTAGGCCTTCTCTGTGCAACCGATCCGCCACTTTCAACTCGTCAAAAAGATCAACGGTATTTTGTTCAAGCAGCCCGGCTCTTGCCCTGGATTCTACATATTGGCGGCTCCGGCTTTCCAAAATAACGGATTCAATACCTGCATTATTCAATACGAGTGCAAGAGACAAGCCGGCGGGGCCAGCTCCAATGATTCCAACCTGCGTCTTCTGACTCATATTTTTTCCAGTTTCAGCATCCGGATGGCATTGTCTTTTAATATCAGCGGTTTCACTTCTTCCCGGAATCCGGCATTTTCGAAATCCTTCAGCCAGCGCCCGGGAGTGATCAATGGAAAATCGGTACCGAAAAGCATTTTATGTTTCAGTTGCGTGTTGGCATACTGAACCAATTGGGGAGGAAAATATTTTGGACTCCAACCGCTCAAATCAATGTAGACGTTCGGCTTGTGCATGGCCACACTAAGGGCCTCATCCTGCCATGGCCAGGAAGGATGTGCAATGATGATGGGAGCATCGGGAAAGTCAATTGCTACATCATCCAGATGCATTGGATTGGAATATTCGAGTCGAAGGCCTCCACCTGCCCGGGCACCACTTCCAAATCCGGAATGCCCGCTATGGAATAACATAGGTAGTTTGGCTTCTGCAATGACTTCATAGAGGCGATAGGCCATTCTATCATTTGGATAAAATCCCTGCATCGTCGGATGAAATTTAAAGCCCCTGACCTTGTATTCATCAATAAGCTTCCTGGCTTCTCTTGCTCCCATCCTGCCTTTGTGTGGATCAATGCTGGCAAAGGGAATCATCACATCAGCATTCTTCATGGCTTCTTCGGCAACTTCTTCGTTTGGAATTCTTCTTCTCCCCAATTCATATTCTGCGTCGACCGTAAACATCACGAAAGCCATATTTAAAGACCTGTAATAATCACATGTCTCCTGGATGCTGGGCCTCTGAGAAGACTTGAAGTATTTTGCAAATGCCTCGTCGAGGTCCGCGCGGGAATCATCATGAGGCTGCCTGCAACTTCGTTCTGCATGCGTGTGTACATCTATTGCGACAATTTTATCTATATCAAACATATCATTTTAGTCTTACGAGGTTATATCTGATCCGGCAAGGGCCCTTTGCTTCTCACCCAAACTATTTATATCCATTATGGGATAGAACCTGCTTTTGCTTTATTACCCGTTTTCGCCCAATTTCTCAATTCATCAAAAGCTTCTCCCTCCTGCTGCATAGTGAATGCACAATGGCCCTGTCCATTCGTGTATTTGACTGTAAAATATTTATCCTTCCCATTCAGGTGAACCATGGTCTCAAAATTGGTCACTGCATAATTGGGTGGAATCAATTGATCATAGATTGTATGCAGGAGTACAACGGGCTTTTCAAAATTCCCGGTACGGTCATATTCAGCAAAAAGCAGGTCAGGATTCACGGTCGCGGCCATTCGCTCTGCTTTTTGATTTACTTCCCAGTCATTGGGAAATCCGCTGTACACGGTGTTCATATTATCAAAAGGATTTCCTTTCGCTTTCACGGCTATATCACGAAGTACAGTTGAATCAAAAACCAAAACAAATGCAAGATCATTCAGCTTCAGGCTAAAATGACTGGCCAGGGCCACTCCAAGGACAGAATCTTTATCAATAATCTGTTTCCTGATCGCATTTATTCTTGACATCATCTGCCCCATGGATTTTGGTTGCATTGGCTTAGACAAATCGAAAATTTCTGCAAGCGAGGGCACAATGCCTGGAAATAATCCGTTGAATGTGGCATACAAATCAAACTCTTTCCTTACCTGAATATAGGAGCGGCTTGAAAGAGGACAAAGCGGCAGCGCTCCATTATAGAATTTTCCAAAATGCTCGATGGTGGCGAGTGTAATTCCTCCTCCCATGGAATGGCCTGTGATAAATGTAGTATCGGGCTGGCCATATTTCTTTACAAAATATTGACGGAGGGCTTCTGAATTCTCCACGCCTTCCACAATGGCATAACCCTGGATGGAATAGTCAGAAGCTGCCACGGCAAAGCCCCTATCCAAAAAAGGTTTCATGTTCGCTGCAAATTGCGGACTCTGGCTCTGTCTTGGCATTGCGCCCATAAACTCATACCCATGGGCATACATGACCAATTTCCCTTTCCAGTTTTCCGGAAAGAGAATTTTATAACGGACACCACCAATCGAACCTGTATCTGTCTTTACCACCTGCCCAAAAGCAGTGTTGAAGACTACCAGGACAACTAAAAATGAAAAGTATTTTCTCATTATAATTATATTGAATATTTAAGGGTGTCTAATTTCGCATTCTAGTTATTTCCAGACTTCACGAGCCATTTTCACCACCAATTCCAGCTTCCTCCACTGATCATCCATGGTAATATTGTTTCCATGAGATGTGCTACTGAATCCGCATTGTGGACTGATGCACATATTTTCCAACGGCACGTATTTGGATGCTTCCTCAATGCGGCTGGACAGATCCTTAGGGTTTTCCAATTGAGGCAGCTTGGATGAAATCAATCCCAGCACCACCGTTTTATTTTTGGGAACAAAGCGGAGGGGAGCAAAATCTCCACTGCGTTCATCATCATATTCCAGGAAATAGGCATCCACATTCAAATCATTGAATAATATTTCCGCCACTGGCTCATAACCCCCTTCAGCAAACCAGGTACTTCTGTAATTTCCCCGGCATAAATGCACCGCTATGGTCAAATCTGCCGGACGATCGTCAATAACCGAATTGATCAGGGCCGCATATGTGCGTGGCAATTCATTGGGATCATCCCCGCGCACCCTGGCTTCCTCCCTCATTTTTGGATCGCACAGATAAGCGAGATTGGTATCATCTAATTGTATATATCGGCAACCTGCTCTATAGAGTGCATTGATCTCATCCCGGTAACACTGTGACAGATCAGCAAAGAATTCATCGAGCTCGGGATAAGCATCTATCGCAATCGCCTTTCTTCCCCCGCGAAAATGCACCATGGTAGGTGAAGGAATGGAGACCTTGGGGGTTTCACTAACTACTGATTTCAAAAAATTAAAATCATCCACCTGAATATTACGGATATGCTTCAGCTTCCCTGTTACACTGAGTTTCGGTGGAGTGAATCCATCTTCTGCAACTTTGGCATGGGGATTGGCCGCAATGCCACCAGTCACCGAAACGCCATCCAGTTGCTGAAGAAAATCCAAATGGAAATAGTCCCTTCGGAATTCTCCGTCCGTGATGGCTTTCATGCCCAGGCTTTCCACTTTCTTCACAGTCTCTTCGATGGCTTCATCTTCGGCCTTGCGCAAAGCAGCAGCAGGCAATTCTCCTTTTTTCCAATGGCTCCTTTTCTCCAATAGATTTTTAGGCCTCAATAGGCTACCAACCTGGTCTGCGCGAAATGGAGGATTCAGTTTACTCATTTTATTAATCCCTGGATTTGGCAGGGTTTTCTGATGAACTATTTTGGTTGCATTCTCAGCGAGCCATCAATCCTGATCACTTCCCCATTGATATACCTGTTTTCAATGATATGCATAGCTAGTTTTGCAAATTCTTCTGGTGAGCCCAATCTTTTTGGAAAGGGTATGGCAGCGGAAAGACTTTGTTTTGCTTCTTCCGACAAACCGTCAAGTAAAGGCGTAAGAAACAGTCCCGGCGCAATCGCATTTACCCTGATACCAAATTGTGCGAATTCCCGCGCCGCCGGGAGTGTGAGCGCAACGATGCCTCCTTTCGATGCACTGTAAGCTGCCTGCCCTATCTGCCCTTCATAAGCTGCTACTGATGCGGTGGAAATGATTACACCTCTTTCATTTTCTTCAAGTGGTTCCGTGGATATCATTCCCGCTGCCACCAACCGAAGCATATTAAAACTTCCTACAAGATTTATACTGATTACTTTTTCAAAATCTTTCAAAGGCATGGGTCCTTCTTTCCCAACAATTCTTGCAGGAGTACCAATGCCGGCACAATTCACCAGAATCCTTGTAATTCCATGCACGTTCTTTGCAGCTTCAACCGCTTTTTCCGCGCTCAGGGCATCGGCCACATTGCATTCAATGGCGATTCCATTTATTTCCGATGCCAGCTTCTTTGCCCGCTCCAATTGCAAATCCATTATGCACACGCGTGCACCTGCGGCAGCCAATAGTCTTGCAGTAGCAGCACCCAGGCCAGAAGCGCCCCCGGTCACGATCACGGGTTGATTCTTTAGTTGCATATTGCTCTGCTCTGTTTAATCAAATTCTTTAGGTGAATCTGTTTCTATTTCGATGATATGATCGCCGATTTCTTCGTCAAATAATTTCCTGATCAAATCCTGATGATGGAATATGACCATGCTTTGATTTATCGTTCCTTTGTCCGTGATCTCTCCTTTATCAATCGACAAATCGAAGTCTGCCAGCACTGCCCTTCGGACCAGGTTTGAGCTGCCTGTCGCTTTTTGAGCAAGTTCAGTAAGTACCCTGGTCATAGCCTTTCTTACTTCACCATGCTGAATTGATTCCCCGTGAGTAAGTGCTTTATTTCCGCCAATCAGTTTCTTACATTCATCGAATCCTGGAAAAATGATGACAGCGATAAAATCACGGTCATGTCCGGCGATTACCACATCATGGATCAGTCCCTGCGCGGCTGCAATGATCTCGGATCTCAAGATGCCCACCCGGACCCAGGTGCCGGAACTGAGTTTAAAATCTTCGGCAAACCTGCCATCGAAGACAAGGCCCTTGTTGGGATCTCTTTCATCTACAAATTTCAAAGCATCCCCTGTGCAGTAGAATCCTTCTTCATCAAATGCAAGGGCCGTCAACGCCTCCTGCCTCCAATAACCCGGAAAAATATTTTTACCCCGGTATCTGGCTTCAAGCTTCTTGCCTATGGGAGCCAATTTTAATTCAAGCCCCGGAACAGGAACACCTAACAAACCCGCAAATCCACCAGGTTCACTGGCGAATAGCGCCGAAGGGCAAGATTCAGTGCATCCCAGGCCCGTGCCGATTAAAATTCTTTCCCCGATCGTTTCTTCCGACAACTGCTCCCAGGCATCCCATACATGCTGGGGCATTCCTGCACCTGCATAAAAAATCATTTTCAGCTTACTGAAAAAATGCTCCCTGAGTTGAGGGTCTTTCCTGAAAAAAGGGATCAGCGCTTCAAATCCTTTGGGCACATTAAAATAGATGGTAGGATTTTTTTCCTTCAAATTAGCGACCGTGGTACCAATTCCTTCCGGTGTTGGATTTCCATCGTCAAGGTACAGCGATCCGCCATTATAAATTGTCAATCCAAAATTGTGATTCCCGCCGAAAGTATGGTTCCAGGGAAGCCAGTCAACAAATTCCAGTCCCGGATCTTTCAAAAAAGGAAATGTCTGAGTGATCTGCTGCCAGTTGGTGCTAATATTCCCGTGCGTGTTGATCACCCCTTTCGGCTGTCCGGTCGAACCGGAAGTAAATAATATTTTAGCAATAGTAGAAGGTATGATCTTGCTATGCACTTCATCCAGATCTGATGTGATTGGTGTGTTTAACAATTCATCAAAAAGCAATTGCCCGCTACCGTTCTTTACCCCTGAAACAGCAACGACCTCAATTCCATTTGCAACAGCCTGCAAGGCTTTCTCATATTTTTTTGCATCCTGGACAAAAATCATCCGCGGTTCAAGCAGCTCAATTACATATTTCAGTTTATTAAAGTCGGAAGACCTCAAAGAATAAGCAGGAGCAATGGAAGAATATGGAATGCCGACATGAAGAGCGGCCAACGCAAGCAATGCATGTTCAATAGAATTTTCGCTGAGGATGGCGATTGGATGGAGAGGAGAAATTTTCCGATCCAATAATGACTGCGCTATATGCAAAACCTTTGTGAATGCCTTCGCATAGGTAAGTGTTTCCCAATTTCCTGACGGATTTCTTTTGCCGATGAAGATCCGGCCAGGCTCCCTGTTTGCCCAATTTTTGAATCTTTCAGTAAGTCGATAGGGATGAGGATCCAATGGAATAGAAGAACGCAGGACGATGGCTCCGTCTTTGCGTTCTTCCCTTCGGATGTCCACCTTAATCGTGTTCACCTTTTTGTATCCGGCCTCATTTTTTTTTGCAAGAATCATTGTTCTTTCCGATTCAAATAAATATAAAGTCTACTATTCCCCTATTTTTTTTGCCTTCCCTTCCAGAAATTGCTTCATGCGTTCTTTGGCTTCCGGGGACTCGCGGGAAATCGCGGCTATCAGGCTTTCCATCATGAGCGCTCCTTCCTGAGAGGCATCAGCCATCCGAGGCAATATATGCATGAGCGCATAATTCGTCAAAGCCGGATTTGTTGCTATTTTTAACGCAAGCTCTCTTGCCTTTTCCAATCCTTTGCCAGTTTCGGTGAGGTATTGAGAAATCCCTATCGAATTTCCTTCTTCTGCATCAATGACCCTACCGGTAAACATCATATCGGCCATCCGGGTCATGCCAATCAACTTGGGCAATCGCACGGATGCGCTTCCACCAACAAAGATTCCCCTTTGACCCTCTGGCAAAGCATAAAATGCGGATCTCTCGGCTACCCGAATATGGCAAGCTGAAGCCAATTCCAATCCACCACCCACGCATGCACCTTGCAATACGGCAATGACAGGCACCATCCCAAACTGGAGTTTGTCAAGCACCCGATGCCACATGCGGCTATGGTGTACACCTGCAATAGTATCTGTTTCAATAAAATCAGAGAGATCGAGGCCTGCGCTGAAATGCTTTCCTTCCCCATAAATGATTGCGCATTTCACTCCGGCAGGAATGGTTGAAAATATCTTCTCTATTTCTAAAATCGTTTCATCATTGAGGGCATTGCTTTTTTTTGTACGCGCAATCTTCACAAGGAGAATTTCTCCTTCAATTGCCGTCTCCACGGAGAGGCTGGTTGCGCCATTAAATCCATTGTCATTGCTCATGTAACCGGAATTGGAAGATAAAATGATTTCAATATTCTTTATTTTGCCATCTTCTGGAAGATCTGAATATTTTTAAAGTCCGGAAGGATAGTCTTAAAATATTCATATCTAATATTTTTTAAGAATACAATACACAAATCTATTTTCAAATCAAAGGGTCCATCAAATCAACGAATCTTCTTCCTTCCAGACGGTCAGGATTTTTTCGTCCATTAATCTCGTGATCAATCCTTTGGTCTTGATCAATTCATAATGAAAGAAGAATTCCATGGTTTCTATTTTCGAACGATAGAAACTTTCTTCTTCGGATGGCTTTGTCCATTTTTCTAAGGCCTCCTGTGCCGATGAGGCTTGCTTCAACCATTGCCAACCCATGTTTATCAATCCAAACAATTCCATATAGAGATTGGCATCGCTCAAAAATACTTCCTGATCTCCCTTCAGTGCAAGGATCAATAGATGCCTTGTTACATTTTCGAATCCCTTTACCTCCTCCATGAGCCGTTCAGCATATACTCGCAGACCTTCCATTTGATTTGCCTTTTCAATATCCTTCATGGCTTCTTCCTTCCAATATCTCAGGGCCCTGCCGTCATGCATAGGAATTTGCCGGCCCAGCAATGCCTGAGATTGAATACCTGTTGTGCCTTCATAGAGACTCATGATGCGGATATCGCGTACGAGTTGCTCCAGGATAAAATCTTCCGTATATCCATAACCGCCCAAGACCTGCAGACCATTATTTACTGAGACCAGCCCCATCTCAGCACCGCAGGTCTTCGCTACTGGTGTCAGAAGATCGAGCAGGTCTTTGTAGCGCTGTTTTTCTTCTCCTTCACTTATTTTTTCCCTGTCAATATATAAATAACATTGCAGCACAAGGGCCAATGAGCCTTCGACAATGGCTTTTTGTAAAAAAAGCATTCGTCTCACATCGGGGTGGTGCAGGATCGTGGTTTGTGGTTCATTTGGATTCTTATCGTTCAGCCTCCTGCCTTGTGGTCTTTCTTTTGCATACTGTAATGAAGTATAGTATGCGGCGGATGCAATATAGGAACCTGCCATTCCGACATTCAGGCGCGCAGCATTCATCATTTGGAACATATAGAATAGTCCATTTCCTTCCTCTCCAATCAACCAGCCCTTGCATTGGTCATTGCCACCAAATTCAAGGTGCAGGGCCGGAGTACTTCTTTGACCCATTTTATGATAGAGACCAAGTGAAATTACGTCATTGTCTACTATGGAGCCCTCCACCATTTTTTTCTTTGGAACCAGGAATAGTGAAATTCCTTTGACTCCTTTTACTGCACCCTTGACCCTGGCAAGGACCAGGTGGATAATATTTTCTGTGACGTCATGGTCTCCCGCACTGATAAAAATTTTCTGTCCTTTGATTTTGTATAAACCATCTGAATCGATTTGGGCTTCAGTGACAATATCGCTTAATGAGCTACCAGCCCCAGTTTCCGTCAGGCACATCGTAGCAGCATAGCGACCTTCCAGTATTTTACTGGTATATTCATCCAGAAGATGCGGACAAGCAAAGCCGGCCAGGAGTCTCGCCGCGCTATTGGACAAAGAAGTAAACATTTCAAATCCATTGTGCGCGTTTCCCAAAATAAAATCCGCCGCCGCATAGACCGTTTTCGGCAGTTGTTGTCCTCCGATTGCGTGGTCAAAACTTGCGGACATCAGTCCTGCATCACAAAACGCTTTGTAATAATCACCCACTGATTTATGTACTTTAACGATGCCATTGGAAAGCGCTGGAGGATTCCGGTCCGATTCCACAAAGGCTGGACGCATGATTTTTTCCGCAATATTCTCTGCCGCATCGAGGACCATTCCCATAGATTCTTCACTGTGTGCTGAAAAATATTCATGGTTGGTGAGGGCATGCATATCCAGCACTTCAAAAAGCATAAAATTCAGGTTCCTCCTGGAATAATATTTTCCTTTTTCCCGGCTCATGTATTATCAATATTTCTTGACGGATAGACGATGACCTTCCGGCCGCACTGATTAGGATGATTGCCATCAAAAGGAGTGACCCACCCTTTCGCCATGCTGCCGGCTTTAGGGCAAGCACAACCAAAGTCGATTGGCGATATGCAGTCGGCCACCCAATCAAAAATCAAAATTCCTTTCATCGTATGGCAAGTTAAGATAACCGGGATGGACTCTCGAGATAGGAGTGGATACGAATATAAGGAAACCTGATATATCATCCCCTTTTTTTTCCTAACATTGCAGAATGACACCCCGGATTATTTATCTGATAAAGCGTGCGGAGATTGAGGTCACATCCAGGATGAGCAAGGCCCTGGAGCTTTTCGGACTCACTCCTATCCAGTACAGCCTGCTGTACTTTATAGACATTAACAAGGGCGATCTTTCTTCGGCGCAATTATCGCGCCGGTTCTCAGTGACTCCGCAGTCGATGAATGAGTTGGTGCAATTGCTGGAAAAGAAAAAACTCCTCAAAAAAAATATTGATCCATCACACCGGCGGATCCTGCGGATCAGTTTGACAAAAAAAGGCAAGCAATTACTGGAGACTAGCAATAGCGCACTGGATGAGCTGGAAGAAAATCTACTGTCCGGCCTCTCCGACCCGGAGCTCAATTCCTTCAGGCACTTGCTGGGCAGCATCCTGGAATCGGCCAGGGATAGGCCCATGGTGGAGAAATAGCCGGGCCATTTTTTCGATTGAGTTGCTGAGCGGCGGCAGCACCCGGGTTTCCATATTTTGATATGCCAGGATGATCCGGTTTGTGTCTTTTTGGGAAATGAATTTATATTTCTCCCCGTCGTTGGCGGTGCAAAGAAGAACGGCGGAAAAATTTCAAAGGCACAAGCGGACGCTTGCGCCAGGAATTGGATGACAGTTATCCTTGGGCACTGGTTATTTCCTCTTTTGCCTGCCTGCGCTGAGCTGGTGAAGTACAGCAATCAGCGCATCCAATTCTGCGCAGGTATTATAGAGCGCTAATGAAGGCCTCACTGTGGATTCCAGTCCGAATCGACGGAGAATTGGTTGTGCACAATGGTGACCCGAGCGAACAGCGATGCCATGCTGATTGAGCGCCTGGCCCACTTCTTCCGTCTTATATCCATCAAGTACCAGTGAAATGACTCCTGCTTTGTCAGCGGCTGTTCCAATCAGCCTCAGACCGGGAACTGTTAGCAATCCCTTTGTAGCATAAGTAAGCAAATAATGCTCATACTGGCTGATAAGATCAATTCCGATGGCGGTCACATAATCGACCGCAGCGCCGAGCCCAACTGCATCTGCAATATTTCCTGTGCCGGCTTCAAAACGGACGGGTGCATTCTGATATGTTGTGTGTTCAAACGTAACATCTTTGATCATATTTCCGCCCCCCTGCCAGGGCTGCGTTTCATTCAATAATTCTTCCCTGCCATATAACACACCGATGCCTGTAGGACCAAAGACCTTGTGACCTGAAAATACATACCAGTCACAATTGAGGTCTATGACATCTGCGCGCATATGCGATACCGTTTGAGCCCCGTCAACCAAAACCTTTGCACCAACAGCGTGGGCCATCTCGACCATTTTTTTGGCAGGGGTAACTGTTCCCAATGCATTGGATACCTGAGTGAAAGAAACCAGCTTTGTTTTCGGGCCAAGGAGTTTAGCATATTCGTCAAGCAATATCTGCCCGTCATCATCCACCGGAATCACTTTCAGGATGAGGCCTTTCTCTTTCGACAGTTGTTGCCAGGGAACAATATTGGCATGATGCTCCAGGTGACTCAGGATAATTTCATCGCCTCCTTTCAGGTGCTGTGCACCCCAACTCTTCGCTACCGCGTTGATTGCTTCCGTAGCACCCCGCACAAAAACGATCTCATTGGGTGAAGAGGCATGCAGAAAAGCCTGCACTTTCTTCCTGGCAGATTCATAGGCATCTGTTGCCCTGGCGGCCAGGTCATGCGCAGCTCGGTGAACATTCGAATTCTCCGTTTCGTAGAATTCCTTTATTCTTTCAATAACGTGCTTTGGCTTTTGTGTAGTAGCCGCATTATCGAGCCAGATGATTTGTTTTCCGTTTACCTTCTGATGCAGGATTGGGAAATCACGTCTCACCAGGTTCACATCAAATGGCGCTCGCGGCAGAGCGGATCCGTTGGAAACCTTTGCGGGATCAGCGAATGGATTAAAAGGCGCCTGCTCTGTCCACGAAGAAAAAGGATTGCCTGCCAGAAAATAAAATGTTGAAACACTCGGCACCGTTTTCAGATCAGGCATATGGGGTCCCGGAATGGAACCATAGGGAGAATTTCCTAATCCGCTCAATTCGGAGCCATAAGGGAGTGCAGTTCCATAGGTCCCGAAATCTCCAGATAAAGGACTTATGGGAGGATTTGCGAAGGATCCGGGACCAGTTTCGGGGTTGGTTTTTTCTGGTTGTACAGGAAAGAGGTTTCGTTCCCCAAATCGGTCTTGCAATCCCGCTGCCGATGGAGAAATTCCACTGCCGGCGACTGATTGAGGAATTTTTCCTTCACCTGCAAAATGCGGATCAGGTAAACTGGTTTGGGGTTCACTAATATCAAATTTCTGTCCCGGATTGATGGCTGATGGTGAAATTCCGCTGCCGGCCACTGACTGAGGAATTTTTCCTTCCCCTGCAAAATGAGGATCAGGTAAACTGGTTTGTGGTTCGCTGATATTAAAAGCATGACCCGGACCTATAGCCGAAGGAGAGATTCCGCTTCCAGCAACAGAACGCGGCACATAACTCATGCCTGGAAAATGCCCCTCTTTGTGAATAGATTCCTTTTCGGCAAAGGATGAAGGCCCACCAGGTGAAAATTCTCCTGGTGGTGCTACATGCGGAAGCCTATCCTGCTGCAATGAAAATGGAGAAGGCTGGTTACCCGGAAGGGCCCTAAAGAGTTGATTCGCCAATTGCTCAAGCGCGGTTGCATCTGGCAACTCATTCATATTTGGAATTTCCGGGTCCATGAAAAATCAAGATTTGGATTAATTGTATTGATGGTACTTGCCGATTTCAACATCATCCAATACTGCAATGGCATCATCAACCAAAACGGCCAATGAGCAATACAGTGAAACGAGGTAGGATGCGATGGCCTGGTGGTTGATTCCCATGAAGCGAACGGAAAGGCCTGGTGATTGTTCTCCAGGCAATCCAGGTTGGTACAGGCCTACCACACCCTGCCTGCTCTCACCCGTCCTCAATAGAATGATTTTTGATTTTCCATTTTCAACGGCGACTTTGTCAGAAGGAATCAAAGGAATCCCACGCCAGGTAAGGAATTGGGAACCGAATAGCGATACTGTAGGAGGTGGCACTCCCCTGCGGGTGCATTCACGACCAAAAGCAGCAATGGCTGCCGGATGTGTCAGGAAGAAAGCGGGCTCTTTCCAGACTTTGGTGATGAGATCATCTAGATCATCCGGAGTAGGAGCTCCGGTCCGCGTTTTGATACGTTGGGTGGCGATGACACTATGCAGTAGGCCATATTCCTTATTGTTGATCAGTTCACTTTCCTGCCTTTCTTTTATCGTTTCAATGATCAATCGCAACTGTTCACTGATCTGGTTATAAGGCTTACTATACAAATCAGATACACGGGTGTGTACATCAAGTACCGTGTTCACTGCACTGAGATTATATTCCCGAGGTTTTTCAATATAATCCACAAAAGTTTGCGGAAGCACCCGCTCGTCTCGGCTGGAGCAATCCACTTCCACACTGCTTGCATCTTTCACCTTATTTAACCTGTACACGCCTGATTCCACCGGAATCCAACTCATCAAATGAGTTAGCCACCTGGGAGTGATGGTAATCATCTGGGGCACTGTGCGGGTGGCAATGGCCAATTGTCTGGCCGCCACATCTCCAAGGGCAGTTTGCTTTTTGATTTCTTCAGCCATTGTTTTTATTTTGATTTGTTATATGAAATTAAGATTTACAACCAAACAAAGCAATTTTATCCTCTCAGGTATAAAGAGACATGCAGGCGCTCCTACAAGTCCGGAAAATCAAATGTAAGGGAATAATTTTATTAATCTACTAATTTAATAGACTAATAAATTCCTTAGAAACTCTGCTCTTGGCGCAAGTGCTCCCTTCCCTGGCGCAAGCGTCCGCTTGTGCCATATCTTCTTTCAATCCCTGGCGCAAGCGTCCGCTTGTGCCATTTTTCCCCTAAACGATATAAGAAAGTTCAATCAATCCTACCCTGCCATAGAAATCCCTTGCACTACTGTAAACCCATTCTTCCTCTTTTTCTACAAACCCGGCTTTTACCGGATTCTCGTGCATATATGACAATTTTTGATGGAACAATTCACAATTATCCAGCTGTATGGGCTGATTATGTTGCTGCCAAAACTGCCAGTCCCAGTTGTTGCTATTCTGAGATCCGGCTTTTGTCATCATTGAGAAGATCCATTCTTTCCGGCTTTCGAAAGGATTTTGCGTTATCGCTTTTCTCAATTGAGTAGAACTATAACTCTTAAAATCGCGCACAATATCCTGCATCCTCCTTCCGTGACTTCCTATAATCATGTGATCATGATTTGTCATAATGACCCATCCATAAACTTCAAGGCCTTTGTTTTGTTGACAATATTTCCAGGAATTTATAAGAATGTCCTTATACTCGTTCCTTATGAAGATATCGATCCAAAAAACAACACTAAAGGTTATGAAATACAATTCATCAATGTCATCGAATTTGTATTTGCGGCTCATTCAGTTTCATTTTCACGTTTAATTAAATGCACAAGCGAACGCTTGCGCCAGGAAGTGGACGCTTGCGCCAGGAAGTGGACGCTTGAGGTAGACTTGAACATACATTAAAAATAAGAGACGCCAAATACCATTATAGGGTGAGATTGGTTTGATTAGGCACAAGCGGACGCTTGCGCCAGGTATCAGTCCAGCCCTGGCCGGATGAATATATCTAAACCAGGAAAATTTTCCGGGCCAGTAAATTTACAGGTCCCCGTTTCAATTCTTATGACTGACGATAATCATACTGTCTCCTAATAGGCATCATTCTCTGTATCCAAAAACTGAAATAGGTTGCAGATTCAAATAATTGCGGGAAAATGGAAGGATTTGTCCACCCATTCCCGGCAAAGAACCCTCTGAAAAAAAGCACGGGCAATTTCCGTTTATCTTAAATATTAGGAAATTGTCCGAGGCTTTAATGACTTCGCCCTTGCACAAAGAGAAAGGTCAGTAAAAGCAATGATGGCAAACGATTAGCCAGGTATGGTCAAAAAGTCCGTTCTTCTTATTACTAAATCAGGTTCAGGACTTACTTCTTAAATTCAAATGATATGTCCAATCTCATCAAAGAATTCAGCGAGATCAGCATGAACGATGTGCCGATAGTAGGTGGAAAGAATGCTTCTTCGGGCGAAATGTTCAACCATCTTTCATCGAAAGGTATCCGGGTGCCCGAAGGATTTGCTACTACTGCTTTCGCATTCTGGGAATTTATTGATAACAACAATTTACGCGAACCGCTGCTGCGATTGTTGGCCAGGCTTGATAAAGAGAATTTTTCGAATCTGAAAGAAATTGGCAGGCAAGCAAGAGAGTCAATCCTACTTGCAAAGATGCCAATCGACATTTCAAATGCTGTTACTGATGCATACCGGAAGTTGTGCGACGGCAATTTATCGGAAGTGGCCGTGAGGAGCAGCGCAACTGCAGAAGATTTACCGGAAGCCAGCTTTGCCGGACAGCATGAATCTTTTCTGAATGTAAGGGGAGAAAAAGCGCTCATCATTGCGGTGCAGAAATGTTTTGCTTCTCTTTATACTGACCGGGCCATTAAATACCGGGAAGACAATCATTTCAGCCATGAAAAGGTTGCATTATCTGTCGGCGTTCAACGAATGGTTCGTTCAGACAAAGCCTGTTCAGGCGTAGGATTTACGTTAGAGCCGGAATCAGGATTCAGAGATATAATTCATTTGGCAGGGGTGTGGGGATTGGGAGAAAATATAGTGCAGGGAACCGTAACACCCGACGAATTTTTGATTTTCAAACCATCCATTCGCCAGGGGAAAAAAGCCATCATTCAAAAAAAATTGGGGGAGAAAGCCAAAACCATGGTTTATGGTGAAGATGAAAAAGAACCTGTATTCAATATTGAAACAAGCATCGACAAAAGGAATCAGTTTGTACTGAGCGATGATGAGATCACCCAGCTGGCCAACTGGTCACTCCTGATTGAATCACACTACGAAAAGCCAATGGATATTGAATGGGCAAAAGACGGGATCAGTGGAAAGCTCTTTATCATTCAGGCCCGTCCGGAAACGGTGCACTCGCGGAAAAATCCGATGCAGGTCAAACAATTCGAATTACTTGAAAAGGCAGCGCCCCTGGTGAGCGGAGAAGCCGTCGGATCATCGGTTGCAACGGGTATTGCAAGGATTCTGACGTCTCCCAAAGATTCGGATAAACTTCAACCCGGCGAGATCGTCATCAGCGACCTGACCAGCCCCGATTGGGATCCGGTGCTGAAAAAATCTGCTGCGATTATCACCAATAAAGGAGGCAGAACCAGCCATGCTTCTATCATTGCAAGAGAACTGGGAGTTCCGGCCATTGTGGGAACCGTGGATGGGACATTAAGAATCAGGGACGGACAGCAGATCACTGTCTCCTGCAGTGAAGGGAAAACAGGTTTTGTATATGACGGTAAGCTGAAATACAAAGAAACAGCCCTGGATTTCACAGGTTCAAAAATGCCCGATAGCACTGAAGTCATGCTGATCGTCGGAGATCCCGAAAAAGCTTTTACACTATCGTTTTATCCCAATGACGGAGTGGGTTTAATGAGAATAGAATTTATCATTAATCATTCGATCGGTATACACCCGATGGCATTGGCCAGATTCAATGATTTGAAAGACGATGTGGTTAAACGGCAGATTGAAGCAAAGACACACCAATACCCTGATAAAGAGGAATTTTTTATAGATAAACTGACCGAAGGGGTAGCTACCATAGCAGCTGCATTTTATCCAAAAGATGTGATTGTGAGAATGAGTGATTTCAAGACCAATGAATATGCAAACCTCTTGGGCGGTGCTGAATTTGAGCCGATAGAAGAGAACCCGATGCTGGGTTTCCGGGGAGCTTCCCGTTATTACAACGATCTCTATAAGGACGGATTCAGGTTAGAATGTGAGGCCATGAAGCGGGTGAGAGACGAAATGGGGCTTGTCAATGTCAAACTCATGATTCCTTTTTGTAGAACCGTAGACGAAGGAAAGAAAGTCATTGACATAATGAAGCAATATGGCCTGGTACAAGGCAAGAACGATCTTGAGATCTATGTGATGGCTGAAATTCCCAGCAATGTTTTGCAGGCAGATGAATTTGCAAAAATTTTTGACGGATTCTCGATCGGCTCCAATGATCTTACGCAACTAACGCTTGGCATCGATCGGGATTCTGCATTGGTTGCAAATCTGTTCAGCGAGCAGAATAAATCGGCCAAACAAATGATCGCGATGATGATTGAAAGAGCCAAACGCGCGGGAAAAAAGATTGGTTTGTGCGGACAGGCCCCCAGCGATTTCCCCGAATTTGCCCGTTTTCTTGTAGAGCAGGGGATTGACAGCATTTCGTTCAATCCTGATGCCCTGTTAAAAGGCATTGAAAATATCAAACAGGCAGAATTATCCATGAAATCTATCGCCAATGATTTCTCTCTGGCGCCGCATTAGGGCGGACAAGGAGGCTTTATTCAAAGGCAAGCGCTTGGCTGTTTTATCAAAGTCAACAATATCCCTTCTATACATCTCAATTTGAAAACAAAGCAGCCTGCTGCTTGATATGAAGCAAGTAGTCGCTGAACAAAAACTCCCCGCTTTCCCGCGGGGATTGAGTTTGGATCGGCCGGAGAGTTGCCATGATCTCAAACTAATAAACCGCAATCAAGGAAGTTCGGAAACCGGCCGGCTCATTTGCCTTCGGTACAATTAAGCGTAAGATACCTTCCCGGTATTCTGCGCTGATAAATTCAAGATCTGCATTTTCAGGCAACTCAATCCGACAACCGAAATTACCTTGCTTAAACCTACTCGCTGCAAATGTCTGACCTATATATGACCTGTGCCCGTCTTGGACGAGTTCAACGAAAAGAATGTTTCCGACTGCATATACAATGAAATCCTCTCTGTTCACTCCCGGCGCTTTAATGTCAACTCTAAATGAATCCCCTAAATCTGTAAGTTTCACGGGAAGACTTTTTCTTTTGATCTTATTACGACGTTGGAAATCCTTTTCCAATTCCCCCAGGCTGCATAGGGGCACATATAGACCGGGATACACCATTGTAGCCCTATATTCAGAAATCACGTCTTTCATTTCGCAACCATTATAATTGCAATTTACATGGGTCCTTCATGTCAACAGTATGATCATAATGATGGTGCTAAATGATTATTATCACAGAAAGTCTATCCTGCTTTCAAGAAATGTCCAGATCACAAAATTGCCTCTAAGTGACTATTATCATAGATAAGGATGACCTGCTATACCATTTCGTATCCGTTTAGCAGCTAGTTTTGAGCCAGAAGCTTAACTATTGGCTCTTATTTTGCAATTGATCATTCATTCTAAAAAAATCAAGTCATGGAAACAAATAACTTATGTCAGAGCTGCAGCATGCCGCTTGACAAGCTTGAAATGTTTGGCACGGAAAAGGACGGTTCAAAGAGCAAAGAATATTGCACCTATTGTTACCAAAACGGAGCATTCATTAATCCCCACATGACGCTGGCAGATATGAAAATTATAGTGAAGGAACAAATGGAAAAGAGGAACATAGATAAGAGGATTATTAACATGGCAGTGAACAAACTTCCAAATTTGAAAAGATGGAACGTAGTTCCGGCCTCTTTGTAATGATACCAACTATTCCCAGTGAGGAGAATTTCGATTCATTCTGCTACAAATCATAGATCAAAACTCCGCGAGGAGTATAAATGAATTGATGCCCATTCAAACTGAAATAAAACCTCCCTACATCATGAAGCTTGAAAGATCTGCGAAATGGCAATATACATGGTGCCACAATACTTGTTAGCAATTGATTGACAAAGCAAGCTAAAACAGTGGCCGTTTTATTTCAACGGGCTAGGCTATATTTTTTGTTTCCCGCTGACATTTGTCAAGATAATAGATTACTTCCGCATCACTGACCTGATCGAAATTTTCATAGTAGGCCCCCCACAGAATGAAATTCTTCAGGAATGATTACTGCAATAAGCTCATCCACCACTTTTGACAGTTTATGAACTGCCAATGCAGAAGCAACGGGAACAGCAACCACGATTCTTGCGGGCTTGCTCTTCCGTAACATACCTGAGGTAGCCAAAAGCGTGTTACCGGTTGTCATTCCATCGTCAATCACGATAACAGTCTTCCCGACAATATCAAGAGGTTTTTTGTCTCCGCGAAATTCATCATTCATTTCCTGCATCCTTTGCCGGATACGCGCTACCTCTTTTATAATGTAAGATTCAGGAACCAGATTGGGAGAAATGATGAAAAAATCGGTCAGGCTTACGCGCCAATCGCATACTCTTCGTTATCCGGATGACCGATTTTTTTTGTAAGGATAAGGTCTAATGGTAATCCCAGCATTTTTGCTACTGCATAAGCTACAGGCACTCCTCCCCTTGGCACGGCGAGGATGATGCCGACTGGCTCTGGTATTTCTTTAGTTTGGCTGCCAATATTGTACCTGCATGAATTCTATCCCGGAACATTTGCTTTCATTTAAATAAATACCCAATTTTATTCTTATGTTAAAGTCGAGATTCCTTTGCTCCAAACCCGCTTAGACCAAAACGAATTTAGATCGTTGTTCCGATCAAATAGATGACCATGATCATTGAATGTTTTGATTCCGATCATTATATCAGAGCTTATTATCGTGTTAACTTGGATATTGCCAATCAGAAATCGTGAGACATTATTTCAATTCAAAAGCAACATTTCATGTAGAAGAAGTAATAAGTGCTTTTAAACAATGGGCATACCCATTAAAAAGCAAAGCAGGATTGCAGCCCTTGTTTGATCGTATCGGCGATGCAAGGATAGTAATGTTGGGAGAAGCAAGTCATGGCACCCATGAATATTATATGTGGCGTGCATACATCACCAAATATCTCATTGAAGAGAAGGGGTTTAATTTTATTGCCGTGGAAGGCGACTGGCCGGATTGTTACCGATTGAACCGGTTCATAAAGGGATATGATCAGGACAGTAAAAGTGCCTTTAAAGTATTACAGGGATTTGATCGCTGGCCAACATGGATGTGGGCTAACTGGGAGATCGTTGCTTTGGCCGACTGGTTGCAAAAAAATAATAAAGGCCTTTCCAGAGAAAATAAAATTGGTTTTTACGGTTTGGATGTTTACAGTCTTTGGGAAAGCATAGAAAGCATTATTCAATATTTAAAGAAGACAGACCCCATCGCATTAAAGGTGGCCGAGGAAGCTTTTCATTGCTTTGAACCCTATCGAAAAGAAGAAGGATCTTCATATGCCCGGGCTTCTCATTTAGTTCCAGATTTATGTCAGGGAAAAGTGATTGAACTACTCAAAGAAATACGATTGAGACTACCTTCTTACAATACAGACCATGAAAATGTATTCAATGCCGAGCAAAATGCCCTGATTGCTGTCAATGCCGAAAAATATTACCACAACATGATTATGGGCGGGCCACATAGTTGGAATACAAGAGACAGGCATATGACCGATACCCTGGATCGACTATTGCAATTTCATGGAGAAAATAGTAAGGCGATTATCTGGGCGCACAACACACATGTCGGAGACGCACGGGCGACAGATATGGCCAACGAAGGCATGTATAATATTGGAGAACTGGCAAGGGTAGAGCACCATGAAAAAGGCGTTGTTTTGGTGGGATTTGGTTCTCATAAAGGAACCACGATCGCAGGAAAAAATTGGGGAGCCAGGATGGAAGAAATGCCGCTGCCAGCTGCGGTTGAAGGAAGTCTGGAATATTTTCTTCATAAATCCGGCAAGGAGAATAAATTATTACTTATGGATGATTTCATCTCCAATGACACCATGATGGAACAGCCATTGGGCCATCGTGCTGTTGGTGTAGTTTATAATCCGTTGTACGAGCAATATGGAAATTACGTGCCTACCGTGCTTCCCCTGAGATATGACGCATTTATTTACCTGGATGAAACAACGGCTCTGCATCCGCTACACCCGAAAACAGATAAACACCTGGTTCCGGAAACCTATCCATTCGCTGTGTGAAGTAATGGATCCCCACATAATCATCTCACCAAGCTGCTGCCCGGAAAAACTTTTTTCAAACAGGCGAGCCGCATGACTACAAGAGCTAATGAAAATTCTTTCCTGACTCCTGGTATTTACCGGATATTCTCTTCTCCTGGCACAAGCGGACGCTTGCGCCAGGAAATGAGATTTGATCGAGATGGGCACAAGCGGACGCTTGCGCCAGGAAATGAGATTTGATCGAGATGGGCACAAGCGGACGCTTGCGCCAGGAAATGAGATTTGATTGAGATAGGCACAAGCGGACGCTTGCGCCAGATCTTCTAATCTATATATGACAGCTCCATCAATCCTGTTTTTCCATAGAAGTCCCTGGCACTGCTATAAATACATTTTTCCTCCTCATCCAATGGCGCAAGCGTCCGCTTGTGCCATTTTTCCCCTAAACGATATAAGAAAGTTCAATCAATCCTACCCTGCCATAGAAATCCCTTGCACTACTGTAAACCCATTCTTCCTCTTTTTCTACAAACCCGGCTTTAACCGGATTCTCGTGCATATATGACAATTTTTGATGGAACAATTCACAATTATCCAGCTGTATGGGCTGATTATGTTGCTGCCAAAACTGCCAGTCCCAGTTGTTGCTATTCTGAGATCCGGCTTTTGTCATCATTGAGAAGATCCATTCTTTCCGGCTTTCGAAAGGATTTTGTGTTATAGCTTTTCTCAATTGAGTAGAACTATAACTCTTAAAATCGCGCACAATATCCTGCATCTTTCTTTCGTGACTTCCTATAATCATGTGAACATGATTTGTCATAATGACCCATCCATAAATTTCAAGGCCTTTGTATTGCTGACAATATTTCCAGGAATTTATAAGAATGTCTTTGTACTCGTTCCTAATGAAAACATCGATCCAGAAAACAACGCCAAAGGTTATGAAATACAATTCATCAATATCATCGAATTTGTATTTACGGCTCATTCAATTTCATTTTCACATTTAATCATAAGCACAAGCGGATGCTTGCGCGAGACTTAAACCTAGATGAAAAATAAGAGACGCCAAATACCATTATAGGGTGAGATTGGTTTGACTAGGCACAAGCGGACGCTTTCGCCAGGAAGCGATTGGTTTAATTAGGCACAAGCTGACGCTTGCGCCAGCAATCAGGTCTTTGTAAATCCATCATCACTCCAGTTCTCAGTGCCGACGCCATGATGCACAAAGAAGAGTCCTTCCGGATCATACTTCTTTTTTACGGTCTGTAGTTTTTTGTAATTGCTTCCCCAAAATGCATGTTGCCAATCGGATTGAAAGAAATCACTTTCAGAAAGATAAGAACCTGGGGAAGGACAAAGTCTTTGTAATTCGTCCATCGACTGATTGATCTTGTCCGCATTTTGTTTGGCAATGACAAGATCGGGCTCGTGACCAGGATACTTTAGGAAAGAGGGTTTGCCTTCGCCTGCAATAATAACCAGCGCAAAAGCATCTAAAACTGCCGGATTGGTGGCCGTTTTTTTAGCAGCCATGATTTCTTCTGCTGGCGCACCTGCAAGTCCCTTATTAAAATGAAGAGAGACCGTCCACAAACGGCTCGCATTAATCAAACCATCTACCAGCCTGCTCTTTGAGCTATCATTAAGCAAAGAGTAAGAAAGCCAGGCGGATTTGTATGCCCAAAGAAACTGCCCGGCCTCGCCTTCATTTCCCTTCCAAAATATGTTTCTATCAGGCATTCCCGGACGATTGTCCTGACTGATTACCTGAGGGGCAAACTTTTTCAGAAAATCAGGATCCCATATATGTCTGGCGGGGATGGCAGCAATGGCCAGGTGCTGCTTCCATTCATATTGATCCGGTGAAGCTTTGACCCAGTCCAGGAATGGTTGCCAGGTCTCTTGTGCCATTTGCTGTGTCATCCCCTGAAAAAGCAATTGAAATTCGATCGAATGGCCAGTATGAAAGCGAATTTGTTCACCCCAATGTGGATTGAATAATACATCACGATAAAATTCAATGATACGAGTGACAAGCAATCTATAAGATTCGTCTGATTTTGCGCTTAGCCTGCCGAAGGCTGTGCCGAAGAATTCAGGAATTTCTCTTGTTCGTAGCACAAGTTTTGTGATCACCCCAAAACTTCCTCCACCGCCCCCTTTTAGCGCCCAAAAAAGATCCGGATGATTGCACTCGTTCACAGTAAGCAGATTTCCATCAGCCGTTACAATTTCAGCTTCTATTAAGCCGGCACAAGCGATTCCGTAATTCTTGGAAAAACTTCCGAAGCCGCCACTCTGGATCAAACCGGCAACTCCCACAGTACCGCAACCACCACCCTGTACATAGCGGCCAGCCTTTGTTGTCACTGCATCATAAGCGTGCATCCATATACAACCCGATCCCAGGGACACGGCAGGCTGAGGCGCAGATTTGGATTCACAGCCTTTGGCTACGAAAGCCTCATGCAGTTCGATCTTATCCATGGATCGTGTCCATATCAAAAGGGAATCCGGTGCATTGGAAGTACCCTGGTAACTATGTCCCCCACCCTTCACCACCAACCTGAGTTTATGTTTGCGTGCAAAATTTATTCCTGCAGCCACGTCCACTGGATTTTCTGCGGCCACTGCATACACACTGGGTTCGGAATTCCATGCGTTCAGCCAGCCGGATGTTTGTGTCAATGCAGGGGAATCGCGGTTGAAATATGGATTCTTCAATGCTGCAAAAACTTCATCGCAGGCAGCTTTTGACGAATCCGATTTGCAAACGTCGAGCGGGGATTCCAATTTGATCAGTCTTCCGCCAACTTCGGTTTTCAGATTATTCCAATCCGCAGGTGAAGGCCAACCCGGATCGCCCGGCCGGGCACGCTTAAATGGATCTCCGTATCCAACTCCATTCATTGAAAACAAGGACCTCTGACTTGCAGCGATCGCAGGAATCACAAGGGAGCTCCTGAGAAATCTTCTTCTGTTCATCGTTTGGGTTTTGAAAGCGGTATGCTCTAAAATGGCGCAAGCGTCCGCTTGTGCCAAACTTCGTTTGATTCTGTATGCAATTTCGACAAATGCTTTCCTCAATAAAAAATCCTTGCGCTAATTTAGATCCAATCTTGCTGATGGCACGGCGGACGCTTGCGCCAGGTAGCGAAAATTATTCGTAACTCGTCCAATCGATACGCATATGCATTTCCGGGAGCGCGTGCGCAAGGGCAAATTTATTTCTATTCTTTACCACCTGGTCTGTCCATCTGCCCAAGGCATAATTCAATTGACGGTAAATCAGATAACTCATGTCGATTGTTCTCACAGGCTCATGGTCTTTTATATCATCCACAGCCTGCAGGAACCGGCGCCCATTCCCTTCTTTTACAAGAGGCAACCATTCTTTGTACCAGGTTTCAGTGATGTAAGACAACATGCTGTCTCGCCCGATTTTGACATGCTGTACCAGGGCCAAAGCGGAATCAATGTATCCGACTGCTGTTGCAGGTTCATTTAATTGCGCTTTTTTGGCAGCCTGCTTTAAATAGGCATTTGTCTTTGAGAGATCGGATAAAAACTTAAGATTCTGCCTGCAAAGTGCAGCTAATGTGCCAAGGATTTCAAGATTGTATTTTTGCTCATCGGTTGCGAGATTCTTTTCGAGCAATTTCAAAAGTTCATCATTTTCCTTGCTGAATTTTTCTGCAGATTCCATGCGCCCTCTGTTGAGACTGTCCCAACTAAATGCAATGGCAAGATTTGTGGAAGATGGAACGGGCAGCATAGGTATCGTTTGATCCTTTGCTTTTTCAGGTTTTTGGAAAATGCCCTCTGAGTTTCCCAGAATTGGTTTTCGCAGAGCTGAGGGTATCCAATCCCAGCTGATGCTAAAAAATTCAGCCTGCCGGCTCAGCAATTGATAGATGCGCTCCATTTCAGATTCCCCCGGACCATAAAAGGATGAATAAAAACGACCAGATAAATCTGCACTGTCTGCATTTGCAAGATTCCATCCGATGGCGGTTCCGCCAATATAGCCCAACCAAAAAGTTTCAGGATTCAATCCGGCGTCGGCCCAGCCCGCAATGATCAATCCCATTGCCTTGGCGTCTTTATCGTTTACCGCCTGTTGAATATCCTTTAGCATGGAAGGAATTCTGCCAGAAGGTGCCCGATTTTCATCACTCTTTAAATTATCTGCTGAATGACCGGGATAATAATTTGGGAAAACATCCTCTTCTCCCTGAGTGGATGTATATATAAGCTGTCTAATGCCATGCTTTCTAAATGAGGGCGACATCTCATTGTATTCCCCATTGATCAAATAAGGAGGAAGCGAAGGAATATCATCTGGCTTCAGAGGATATTCTCCCCAAAAAATAATTTCTCTTCCCTGTTTGTGCAGTCCTTCAGCTATAGAATATATAAATCTCGCCAACAATTTTCCATTGCTTCCTGCTTCTGCAGCAGCTTTGATTTCGCTTCCGCCTTTTCCGGAATAATATGCTTCATCTGTGGATAGCATAACATATTTGCCACCCTGGCTGGCGTCTAACAAATCTGAAAACATCGATTTCATTAAATCAATACTTCCCGAATCCGTCATATCGAGTTCATAATTATTATCGGGGAAGAGGCGAAGATGCACGTATTGCGGATGTTTTAAAATAAAAGAAATATGTGCCGGCGCATCTAGATAAGGAATTAGTTCGACAAAATGAGCTTTCGCAAAATCCGTCAGTTCCTGATATTCAGCAGGGGTTAGCGCATAAGGTTCGACGATATAAGATGCACGCTTATATTGAAAATGTCCTTCCAGTTTAATCGCAAAGGCATTGATCTTAAATTGGGATGCCTGAGCAATAATTCTTTTCAGTGCATCCATTTTTTCCAGATGATGCGCATCATCCCAGTATATTATTCGAAGACTAAGATCCGGCCAGTCGCGGATCTCTCCTTGCGGGAGAAACAGGTCACCCTGCTGCGATTTCAGGATTTGCAGGAAAGTTTGCACCCCATAATATAATCCCTGAGCTGCATTTGCAGAAATGGTAATTCTCCCATCATTCAATTTCAGGAGATAAGCCTGCGCAGATATAGATATATTGTTCGTATCAACTCCATGTTCCACTTCAACAATTCCCGGCTTCAATACGAGTTCAATATTTTGCGTTGCCTGTTCAGCAATTTCAATTTTGCCGCTTGCTGCATAAGATTGCAGGCCTTCTTTTAAACTTTGGAAAGCCGCGGCTGCTTGGCCGTCGACCATCCCGGCAATCTTCCATTCTCCTTTAAATGCAAAAGGATCGCCGGAGAAAGAAAACTTTCTTACAACAGGAATCAGGGACGAAATCAGATTGTTGGGATCTTTCCGGGAATTGCTTTTTTGATCGTCGGCGCATCCGCATAATAATCCTAAAAAGATCATTATGGAAAGCCCACATATTTTGTGTCTGAGAATTGCTTTATGGATTAGGAACAGTCCTTTCCTGTTGATCGTACCCATAAACTAAATATAAACAATAATGAAAATAATAAAACCAAAGCCAGCAATAGCGATCAAAAAAGCCCCATCCGATCTTGCCTTAGGCGAGAGGGACAGGGCTAGTTGAAACATCACGCTCTGATGTTACAGATCACTGAGAATTGCTGTCAGGCTCATATTAGGGTGATCTCCATTGAGCCACTGTTCCCCGGCAGATCCTTTGCGAGGGCCGTGATCTTAGATCCGGCGACTGTTGCATTGGACTGCGTGGAACTGTACACCCAATCTGCTCCGTTTGCAAAAACGGTGGCAGGTCCCTGTTCAATCAGGGCACCAGCGGAGTCGTGGATCAATACCGTCACTCCCACCACTTTGAAATCATCGGTGGCACGAATGGTTAAAGTATCTCCAACTGCTCCGTGGTAGGCAGATGCATCGATATTTTCCACCTTCGGAGGGACAAAAGCGTCCCTAAATGCCAGGTTGGATGCGCTTTGATCAGGACCAGTCGCAGCCTTATACAAGGCTTTTGTTGTCGGGTCCTTAATCGCAATTCTGGCATAGGCAATGGAGGCCGCGAACCGGGCTCTGACTGCCAGGGTTTTCTCCGATGGAAGTCCGGAGTTCTTTCTCCGGACTTTTCCAACAATGGTCTTGCCGGCTCTTTGCCGGAAGGTAATTGTTTTACCCAGCGTGCCGGAAAAGCCCTGGGTGATGATATTGTTTATAGCTTGAGCCATAAAACTTTTTTTTAAGGTGAATAATGAGTGATCATTTTTAGCGATTCTATATATCTCTTATATAAGCTTCATATAAGCTCCATAAAAGCTTCATACAGGCTTCGAAAAAAGTCACCGTTTTACTAAGAACTGTTTTGGCAGGGGGCCCGCGCAAACCTTCACTAGTACCGGCCAGCGCTATACCTGCCTGCTTCTATAAACAGTTCCATAATCCAATTATTTTACTGCGGTTCTATGTTGCGCTATGTTGCTTTTTGTTGCGCTTTGCTGCCCTTGTAGGAAGGTGAAAGAACAACTCGCTTATGCATATTTAGCTAACTGCCTAATAATTTTCCCGCCAGTTACAGAACTTATCGAATGGAGGTTTTGGAAAGCAAAAGAATGATTCCAAGTGGGTCATCCACAGGAAAAAAAAGTTTTGCACACTGCCACCAGACTGCTAAATAATTCCAATAAAAAATCGTAAAGCATGTCGAAATATGGTTTTTTGAAGGCCAAAATCACGTCAATAGGCCTTATTCAGGCCAAAAAATGGTTCAAATTGGATCATTCATAAGAAAAAAAATCTTTAGCAGGCTGCCAGCAGACTGCTAAAGATCGATTTCAAATCGCCCCATATTTGTAATGCAAACGGTCAAATGAAACGATCCTTTTTGCGAAACCATTCCATAGAAGTCCCTATGGAAAACCCCGGACGACTAAACCGGTTCCCAGCCCCTCCCTTTCCAGGGAGGGGTCATTTTAAATAATTGCCCGTTTATAAAAGGGTTCGTAAACCAGATCTGTCTCCAATGCCTGGTAAAATGAATGCAGAAAAAGAAACAGAAATACCAGATCCAGCCTTTCACTGGATAGACAATCATGATATCATGATGAGATTGCATATCAGCATGCGCACCCTGCAATCCTGGAGAAGCAAAGGATGGCTGCCCTATAGCCGGATCGGCAAGAAAATATTTTACCGGGAATCAGACCTGAATGATCTCCTGCGCAAGAATATGAAATCTGGAATTAAAGAGAGTTAATTAAATATTTGCATATCAGCCTTAGGAAAAACGATCCCTGAAATAGTCCTCATTTCTGCCGAACAAACGCTTCGAAATCCGGTGATTTAGCGAGGACCCATTATCGTCTTCGAACTAAATAGGAAAGTGCAAATTAATGTCAGCTTCATTTAATGTTTATTTTGGCCCTCGTTATGTCACTGAATAGTTACATCACGACAATGCACAAACGAGGTCCATATTTAGGGTCGACCATAAGCAACCGTTCGCGCTATTTGGATCCCATTTTAGATGCGAGGAATTCAATCGGTTTCAAATCCGGCATTTTTTCAGAATAACAGTGCTCATTCAGGATCATAATTTCATTTGTCTTTGAATTGTACGGCTTCCATTCGGGAAGTCCTTTTCCATTGGGATTTCCTGTAGCAGCAAAATTGGCCCAATAAGACGACATGGACTTCGGCAAGTTTATGATCTCCTGGCTGCCAGGGCCGGTTAGCAAATCTCAGGTTATTATATGCATAAGCCAGTTCACCCCCGTGAAATGCGCCATATTTCGCATACTCACCCGTTCCGGGTACTTTATGAGTGAATCGATAGACATAAACCTTTGCGCCCTGGTCACTTTGCATATTCGCCCAGATAAAATTCTGCGTGCCAAAAACCTGATCACTGCTCATCCTGTATTGAGAAATCTTAGCTATGGAATCATCGGTGGCAGGATAATTTTCGAGCGCAGCCTGGGCATCGGCCCCATATTTATCATTCATTTCCTTTTTAAAGGCTGCCGCATTTTTTACAGTCCCAAAGAACATGAATTCTTCCTGGTTCCATCCTGTCAACAGGGGAACTTTATTTTCCTTCCCTGCAGTAAAAATGCTGGCAATGGACCCGGGCAATACATAACCATCGACGATAGGACCCCAGACAGAGTATGTCTTTTTCATCAGGTCCTCCGCTGAAACTTTTCGAAGCTCTGCCAGGCTTGGCGCATTCAGCGATTTTCCATAGGCTTCGCCGGCTTCTTCGGCTTTGGCCAGCGTTGTAAAGGGATTAGAAAAACTGGCGCCACTCTCAGCGATTGCTTTGAAAAATAGATCCTTGCCCAATGGAGAGGCGACCAGGATATTCACACTTAAAGCGCCTGCCGATTGTCCCGCGATGGTAACATTGCCCGGATCGCCACCGAAAGCGGCAATATTTCTTTTTACCCACCTGAGTGCGGCCAGCTGATCCAGTATCGCATAATTGCCTGATGCATTTCGGCCGGATTCTTTTGTGAGTTCCGGATGAGCAAAAAACCCAAATACACCTACTCTATAATTTATACTGACGAAAACAATTCCTTTTTTAGCCATGGCTTCTCCATCATATATGGGTACGCCACTGCCACCACTCAGGAATCCACCACCGTAAATCCATACAATGACAGGGCGTTTTTCACCTGCAGATTTTGCGGCTGTCCATACATTGAGATATAGGCAATCTTCACTGATGGGCTCCTTCGGAATCAGGAATTCTTCGGACCACATGCTGAAAGGAATAGGTTTTGCCTGCATGGGACTGGGACCAAAACTTTCACATTTACGAACTCCTCCCCAGGGCTTCACCGGCTGTGGCTCCTTCCATCTAAGATCGCCCACCGGGGGAGCCGCAAAAGGAATACCCTTAAATGCATATACATCACCGGTAGCATTGATTACACCGGATATCTGACCAGCATCTGTTTTTATCACTTCCAGGCTATTCGCGGATTTCCTGAATGAAATCATGGCCAGGGTCAACACCAATGCAAAACCCAGGAAAGGAATGGATCTTCTCATAAGTTGATTTATTTGATTGGTTCAATAATTATTATTTACCTGCGGCTATGGCCTGCAATTCCTTGTCTGGACGTTGCGATAAAGTTGCCAATAATTCATCCAGATTTTTCAATGTCATAGCATATCCTTCTTTGAAGCCCATTTCAATCATCTTCTCCATGCGGGCAAGGGATTCATTGTAAATAGTAATACTCACTTTTGTCTTTCCATTTTGTTCGCTGAAAGTATAATCCCATTCAGAACCCGGCAATTCAGGGTTTTCATCTTTGTCTGCAAAAGCATTATACATTTTGAAATTGGTTTTCGGACTAATGGAAGTATATTTCTGAATTGCCCAACGCTCTTGTCCTTCCGGGCTTACCATAGCATAAAATCTTCGTCCACCAACTTTGAAATCCATAAATTTTGTTTTTGATGCACAGGGTTTAGGTGCCACACCATTGGTCAAGAATTTCTGCTTTGGTAAAAGCATCCCATACCAGCGAAAGGTCGGCATCAAATTCTCTGGTTATGAATACCGTTTTTGTTGCTTTGTCAACGGTAAAATCAAATAGCAAATCGTTTTTCATTTTTTCTGTTTTTTAATTGTTGATAATACTTTGTCAAGTTGATTAAACCGGGTTTCCCAAATTTTTCTGAATTGTTCTAATCCATTTATCAATCTCTTTCATTTTTTCAATTTCAAGTGAGTAGTAAATTTCTCTGCCTTGTTGTTCCTGTTTTACCAGTTCGCATTCTGTGAGTATGCGAAGGTGTTTGGAAACAGATTGCCGGGTAGTGTCGAAGTTTTCAGCAATGGCATTCGGTGTCATTGCCTGCAATGCAATTAAGGTAATAATTGCCCGCCTTGTCGGGTCGGCTATTGCCTGGAAAATGTCTCGTCTCATATTGTTTAAATTTTTATTTGCGCAACTATATCGGTTGCAAATATATGTGCAACTATTCGGTTTCGCAAATTTTTTGCAAATATTTTTTTCAAAGAGAAAATGTGGGGAAGTTTGAAGTCGCAGGGTGTCGCTGTACAATTACCGCCAAGACCAATATATCCGCTATCAATCTTAATTGCAAATCTTCAAAGGATATTGATTTTCATCACTTTTCAATAGCGTTTATCGTATTGGGATGTTTCGCCAATCTTCGCAGAATCCTGTGGATCTGAAGGGCCCTGTGGGCAATCTTATTTACCTGATTATATGGATCCCAAAAACGAGGATGCGCTTGCTCTTTTTGAATGCTCTTATAGCGCCAAATTACAAAAGCCACGCTTTTTTCATTCCGTCCCGTTTCCGGGTATCGGTTATGTGCACATATCGTTTGAATGACTTGTAGTCCATGTGCCCGGAAATCGACATGACTTCCTCAGCCGACATCCTTTTCAAGACATAACTTCACAAACGTTTTGTGGCCTCTATGCGCAGTGATCAGTTCGTATATGGGGTTGTGAAAAGTACTTTGTCAAAAAAGTTGAGCGCTTCTTTTTCTTTAGCTGTCGGCACTGGCTCGTACTCATCACTTCTTTCACTTTCACCGAGCTTATTTGCAGCATACAATAATGGATGACCTGAAATCCCCGATAGTTGCAAGATTTACTAATTATACATCCTGCGTAACCATTTTTCAATTAGGAAGAAGCGATTATGCGAATTAGCTTTAGGAGTATAAAGAATTAAAAATGGCCGCTTCAGCGATCGACTGCTATTCATTGCTTTTGGGTACATGTTTATCTCTAGTGATGATGACTGGATGCAAAAAAGAGCAGCCTAATGCGCCAAGTCCTCCTCCAACTCCAACTCCCCATCCACCAGTGGTATATAATGTAAAAGTCACCACCAGGCCGGTGCAAGGTATTACGGGAATCTCAGCATTTACCGGTGGCATTGTAATCGACAAGAGCGTGCCTGCGCTGGTAGATTTTAACTACATTGAATTGAATACAAAGTCGGATTTTGACTCATGGAGCAGCACGAGTGTATATCCATATGATTTGAAAGGTGATAGTTTTTCTTGTTTTATTGAAGGGTTGCATCCCCAAACGACTTATTATATGAGGGCTCGATCGGATGATAATATAGCCGTTAGTGGTGGCCTTTTAGAACCAGTCGGAGACACTTATGGGGATACCATAAGCTTTACCACGGATTCGCTCTACCTTGGCATGATGGTAAACGGCGGTATCGTTTTTTTTATTGACAGTACAGGAGAACATGGCCTCATATCTTCTCTCAGCGATCTGGCTGATATAGCATGGTTTATCCAAGGTCCTGATAAAATTACACTGGCAACAAGTACAACAGACGGTCTTGCGAATACAATGAGGATTGACTATGTATATCCATACGCTGACTATGCGGCTGTTTCCTGTGCATCTTTTAGAATTCCTGGCTGGGACGTCATTGGAGGCAACTCGTGGTTTTTACCTGCAAAAGATCAGCTAGAAAAAATGTATTTAAAGAGGACCCTGATTGGCGGTTTTTCGAATAAAACATACTGGAGTTCCACCGAAGCTGATCTTGATAATGCCTATGCAGAGGATTTTTCAAATGGCAGTCAATCTGCCTTAGAAAAGACCCTAAAATACGGAGTGCGCCCTATTCGCCAATTTTGAGTTTAATGCAGGTTCCGGTATTATGAAATAGTTGTACCCGGGACGGGAATTGAACCCGTACTTCCGTTTCGGGAAACAGGATTTTAAGTCCTGCGCGTCTACCAGTTCCGCCACCCGGGTATTCTAAAAAAAAATTCCATCCGCGAGCTGGGTGGATGGAATTCTTCTGAGCGGAAGACGAGGTTCGAACCCGCGACCTCAACCTTGGCAAGGTTGCGCTCTACCAGCTGAGCTACTTCCGCATATTTAATTCAACTTACTAAGAACTATTCAAGCAATTTCCCGCGACCTCAACCTTGGTCCCGCCACGGCGGGACGCTCTACCAGCTGAGCTACTTCCGCATATTTATTTCAACTTACTAAGAACTATTCAAGCAATTTCCTGCGACCTCAACCTTGGTCCCGCCACGGCGGGACGCTCTACCAGCTGAGCTACTTCCGCATATTTATTTCAACTTACTAAGAACTATTCAAGAAATTTCCCGCGACCTCAGCCTTGGTCCCGCCACGGCGGGACGCTCTACCAGCTTAGCTACTTCCGCAATTGCCCGCCGAAGCCCTGCCTGCCGCAGGCAGGTTTAGCGAAGGCTGGGTGAAAATCTAAAAAGAACTTAAGTTTTGGGGCTGCAAAAATAAGGAATCAGGCGCTTTTCGTGAAATTTTTGGCCTTATTTGTATTGGGGCGTATAAAGCGTATTTGAAGGCACATTCACTTCGGGCTTGCCCTTGTACCTGTGCGTATATAAGCCGTAGCATCCGCCCAAAAGCAGGGCTACCACGCATAAAACTTGTAAATAGAAGAGAAAAACGGAAGAATTTACCCAGCTATAAGCAATATCCCTGAGTTTAGGATTCTTTACTTCTTCTTGTTCCATGAGTTTTGGTTTGCTGCACAAAAATAATGGTTTGGATACAAATCAGGCCCTGTTTTTTACAATTTCCGAAAAGGTTTTTTTAGACAAAACAAAATGTTGCCAGACCACAGATCCGTGAAACCAACCCTTCAATTCTCCTTTTCTATTTTTTGGAAACAGGGCTTGATTCCGATTGACAAAGATCCATTTCAGAAAGGCCAGGTGGGCTTCCAGTATGGCCGCAAAATAAACGACCTCCCCATTGAATAAGGATTTCCACCCCGAAATAAGATCCAGCAGAAGGCGGATAGGAATGGTCCAAATGGCACGATGCAGCGGAAGGTTCTTTGCCAGCATGATCAGGTTATTTCTGAAATTGAAAAATACCTTTCTTTCGTTGCCTTTGGGCAAAGTGCCCCCACCCAAATGATAAACCACCGCCCGGGGACATACGAATACTGAATGGCCGGCCAACTGTAGCCGCCAGCAAAAATCAATTTCTTCCTGGTGTGCAAAGAAATATCCATCCATCCCACCCACTTCATGGTAGAGCCTTGCACGGACGAGCAGGGCCGCACCACTTGCCCAAAAGATAGGAGATTCATCGTCGTATTGTCCATGGTCCTTTTCGCAGAAATCAAATATTCTACCCCTCGCAAAGGGATAGCCAAGTATATCCAGCCATCCTCCACCTGCACCCGCATACTCGAATGACTGGCGGTCAGAATAGGAAAGCAATTTGGGCTGGCAGGCTCCGATCTCCTTCCGGCGCTCCATCAAATCCAGCATGGGTTCCAGCCATCCAGGCATGACTTCCACATCAGAATTCAACAGCATATAATAGTCGGCACTGACCTTTTCCAGGGCCAGGTTGTATCCTGTGGCATAGCCGTGATTTCGCTCCAGGCCGATGATCCGGACATTTGGAAATTCTTTTCTGAGCACATGGATTGAATCATCCGTTGATGCATTGTCCGCAACAATGATTTCTTTGTTGGGATATGTGCTGCCCAAAACGGAAGGAAGAAATTGCCGGAGATATTTGCTGCCGTTCCAGTTTAGAATGACAATAGCTATTTTGGGCTGCACCAGAAAGAATTAGAAATTTTTCCAAAAATAATGTAATGCCTATAGAATCATGCTAAAAAGAAGCCGGGGAAAATAATACTCCGCTTTCCGTAAATAACGGACTGCCGGGTCAGGCATTTTTGTATAAATTCGAAGGATGATTCTTCAGCTGCTTAACTGGAGGTTTTTGCTGGCCGTTCCTGCCCTGGCGATTGTATTCGGCACCATTTTTTATTCCAGGTACCTGGCAAAGAAAATTGCGGTAGAAGAGAGGCAAAAAGTGGAACAGTGGGTCGCAGCCAGCAAGGCCATTATGAATAACCGGGAATTGGACCTCACGCTTCCCAGCCTGATCCATAATGAACAACAAACGATTCCCATCATCGAGACCAATGAAAAAGACAGCATCATTAATTTCATCAACCTGGATTCCAACCAGGCGATGCTAGACAAATCTTATCTGCCTGCCCGGCTGAAAGCCTTCAAATCTCAAAACAATCCCCTCGAAATAAAGATTTCGGATTCTCCGTATACTGCTAACCGTTATTATTATGGCAATACGGTGTTGCTGGACCAGGTCAAATATTACCCGCTGGTTCAACTTTTCATCGTGGCACTTTTTATCGGCCTGATCATATATTCCATCACACTAAGCAACCGGGCGACACAGAACCAGGTCTGGGCCGGAATGGCCAAAGAAACCGCGCACCAGTTGGGGACACCCATTTCTTCACTGGAAGGATGGCTGGAAATGCTCAAAGAAAATTCGACGGATAAATCGATATTGGGCGAATTGCAAAAGGATATTGACCGGTTGAAACTGGTTTCAGACAGATTCAGCAAAATCGGGAGCACGCCTATCCTGGAATCCGCAGACCTGGTACTACAAATCGAATTAATGGTTGAATATATCAGGAAAAGGGCAACGGGCAAAGTACATTTCAGCATTGAGAACCCTGCACACCAGCCGGTCATAGCAAAAATTTCCAAACCGCTTTTTGACTGGGTAATTGAAAACCTGCTGAAGAATGCGCTCGATGCCATGGAAGGAAGTGGAGAAATTTCCGTTTCCCTCAGGGAAAATCCGGCAGATATTTTTGTGGATGTAATGGATACTGGCAAGGGTATTTCTTCAGCAAATATCCCAAGAGTATTTAACCCCGGTTTTACAACGAAAAAAAGAGGTTGGGGGCTGGGGCTGAGTTTGTCCAAGCGGATCATTGAGCAATATCATCGGGGAGAATTATTCGTAAAACAATCCGAGCCTGGCAAGGGAACTACCTTCAGAATGGTGCTTAGAAAATAGTTGACATATGAGGGTGAAAATCTTATTTTTGCAGCTCCTCAAAAGGCGATGCGGCGGTGGCGAAACTGGTAGACGCACTACTTTGAGGTGGTAGCGCCCGAAAGGGTGTGGGAGTTCGAATCTCCTCTGCCGCACTCAAAAATGCCCTCAGCGAAGCTGAGGGTTTTTTCATAGTCTCTGTTTGTTTCACGCAAAGCGCGCGGAGGAAGAAGGAGGCGCAAAGGAGAACGGTTGAAAGAACTCCTTTGCGCCTCTGCGCTTCTTGGCCCCGCCATGGCGGGGTGAAACAAATAGAGACTTGCCACGGCATTATCCCTGTTCTGCCTTATATGAAACCGATGAACGGGCAGGCTGGAGTTCTTCCCCCACAAAATACATTTCTACTCCGCCTTTGCTCTTGATTTCCACTTTTCCACGGGCTGAACATTCGAAAATATCTTTAACAAGAGCATAAGTACTGGCCGAAATATTGATTCTCCCGGGTTCACCATGTTGTTCCATTTGGGAGGCCATATTCACTGTATCACCCCAGATATCATATGCAAACTTCCTGCTCCCTACCACGCCTGCAATCACAGGACCCGTATTCACACCAATGCGAATTTCAAATACGGGCAGGTTTTGGATCTTGCTGGCAAGGCCAAAGCCCTTTATGAATTGCTGCATGTCAATCGCTGTCCTTATGGCTTTCACAGCATTTTCCTTGTCAGACCTGGGAAGCCCGCAGGCACACATATATGCGTCACCAATGGTCTTAATCTTTTCCATATCATACTTGTCCACGATATTATCAAAAGCCCTGAAGACTTCATCCAATGCCGTGACGAGTTTTTCAGGAGAAAGGGTCTCTGCAACCAAAGTGAATCCTTTGATGTCTGCAAACAACACACTGACCTGGTCATGCTTTCGCGCATATGACCTGCCAAATCGCTTTAGCTCTTCTGCAATTTCATCCGGCAAAATATTCAGTAGCAATGTGTCAGATTGCGCCTTTGCGGCCTGAATAAGCTCCTTCTGCCTCTCTACTTCCAATGTTCTTGCCTTCACTTTTTCTTCGAGGTGTTCATTTGTGGATTGAAGCTCGGTGATCAGTTTCCTGTTATTTCGTCTGAGCATTACCGTTTCAACTGCATTATCGATCGTGATTTTCAGCTCGTCTTTGTCCCATGGTTTTGTAATATAACGATAAACTTTGCCCGTATTAATGGCCTCAATAATGGATTCCATATCACTGAATCCGGTCAGAATAATGCGAATACTGTCCTGATCGCCGGGGATATGCTGCAGAAACTGAACCCCGGTCATATGAGGCATGCGCTGGTCTGTGACGACCACATGAATGTCGTTCTTAGTAATAATCTCCATACCCTCTTCACCACTTTCTGCAGTAAAAACGTTATAATACCGCCTGAGGGCGGCCCGAAAAGAATTCAGGTTATGTGTCTCATCATCTACATACAAAACATTATATATCGGTTGCTGATCCATAATCACGCTGTTATTTGTTGTTCAATAGGCATGGTAATAACAAATTCTGTGCCTTGTCCAATATCCGAGAATACTTCAATCTTTCCATTGTGCTTTTCGATGATCCCATACGAAATATACATTCCCAATCCTGTTCCTTTTCCAACATCTTTGGTCGTAAAAAACGGGTCATAGATCTTTTTTCTCACTTCCTCCGGCATGCCACTGCCAGTGTCTTTAATCGAAAGCTTCACCATATCACCTACAACCCTGGTCTTGATGAATATCTTCCCGGTCGCCGGTATAGACTGAACGGCATTGGACAAAATGTTCATAAGAACCTGATTGATCTGGCCAGGAAAACAATCTACTTCTGGTAAATCTGCATAGTCTCTTACAATTTCAATCCTGTTCTTGTACGAACTGTGTAGCAGCGTAAGTGTGGATTCAAAACATTCATTAAGGTTTGTTTTCTTGAAAACGTTCTGATCCATACGGGAAAAATTCCTCAGGCCTTTTACAATCTCAGATGTCCTTTTCGCTCCGTCTTCGATACCGGTTAACAATTTTCTTACTTCCAAAATGGTAGTTTCATATTGGATCTCCGCTTTAAGCTTTTCCACATCCAGAAATTCATTTTCCAGTTTCTTTTCTTTAATGATCAGATCATACTTTGTCAACACCTTCATGATATCCTGCAGATCTTCCTTAAGCGGTTGTGTATTGGCAGAGACAAAATTAATTGGATTATTGATTTCATGCGCTATCCCGGCGGTGAGTTGCCCCAAAGAAGCCATTTTTTCTGCCTGTATCAGTTGTTCCTGCGCCGATTTGAGTTCATCCATGGAAACATTCAGAGCCTGATTAGTGGACGCCAAAGAGCTGTTGGCCAAATTCAATTCTCCGCGGGCCTTTGCAAGATCTTCCACCATTTTGTTAAAGGCCCCGGTGAGATCACCAATTTCGTCGCCCGTCGTTTTCTCCACGCGCTGCGTCAGATCACCCTCACCCACCCTACGGGCCGCATCCCTCAGTCCAAGAATCGGTTTGGAAATATGCCTGGCCAGCCAAAACCCTACCAAAATAGCAAGCAGGAAAACGCCCCCGCTCACAATAAAAGACACTCTGCGGATCCTGTTCCTGATGGCTACAATCTCCGAAGTTTTAAACCCAAGCATGATGGCCCCGTTTCCCTCCATCAATTTGGTGTTTAAGGAGGCCCTTTTTACAATCAACGTATCATTAGACGAAATTCCAATAGGGACCGTAACATTGTCGGGAAAAGTCGTAAATGCTGTATCCCTGATTATATATCGCTTGTGGTTCTCCGTCCAAAATGTATCTTCTTCCAGCAGCCTGACGAAGCTTAGCCTGGGATCATTTCTCACAATCTCGATTTCTTTTTTTATCCCTTTAAAGTTTTGTTCATTGATCGCAATTTCTACACCTACTGCCACCGTATTTGCCAGGTTTTGCACCTCGCTGTTATAATTTCTAAGCAGGTATTCTTCCTGGCGCGCAGGAAAATAAAAAAAGCTGAAAAAAGAAAACAGCATCACAATCGTGAGTATGGTGAGCCAGATCTTGGCTTTCAGATTGATTCGCATAGTGGCATACCAACATTTTGTTACTTAGAGGACGGCATTCAGAACGTCTTTTTACCTGATACCGATACGGTCTTTATGTCTGCCGTGGTGACAACTTTATTGAGGATAGCAATCGCTCCGGGGTTTTGGGATACAAAGACCTCCACTTCAGCGGCGGTATTAAATACATTGGGGGGGTCAGATTTTCCAGAAAAAGAAATGGATGCCCAGAATCCCCGCACTTCATCTCCACTCATCGAATACACTTTTTCACTGACGACTTTTCCGAGAGGCGTGGTAGATTTTATCATTGCAATGACCACTTTTGTTCCATCCGGCCATCTTTGCCTTTCTCCTTTGAAAACCGCTTTTAATTCTGAGAATTTCAAATCAGAAGGCACGCCGGTTTGACTTCCAATGACCACCAGTGATGTATCCTGTGCGCTTGCACAATAAGCGCAAGGCAAAAGAATGCCTATCAGAAAATACACTCTTAAATATTTATATATTGTAGCACGAAGGCTCATTTCTAATTTTTCTGATTCAAAATCCAAGCGCAACCTGGAACGTGAAAATATCTTGCAAGCCGAGTACTTCGGAATCAATGTGCTGATACTCTAATTTTAGCACCAACAGTGGATCTACATAATACCGCGTTCCAATTAAGAAAGCTTTTGTATCGTTTTTTATATAATAGACCTCCTCCGGCCCATATTGGAGATCGTCCAGTCTGAAATAAGAGACCAGTTTATCGGTTATTCTATAGCCAGCATACAAATAGGAAGCCCAGTTGCTCTGTGTTCCTGTTGTGTCCGTCCTGTCTTGAGCATTTGTTACCTCAGTCAATAGCTCAAATTTTCTTCCGAAATAGGCAATGGATCCTGTAAATAACTGCTGGTTTACCTGCCAGGCAATGGTTCTGCCATGGAGGTCCGCACCAGGTGATATTTGGTCATTATAATATGAGATGCCCAAACGCAAATTGTCTGTAGGCTTTATGCTTGCTTCTGCTGTGACAGAAACACGTGTATCATTGTTTTGAACATCAGGGGCGCCGATCCCATTTCCGACCAAAAAATTATATCCAAACCTTGCCTTTCCCAGATCATGTCCTTCAGCACCAATTCCAGTCGTATGCAAGGGAATGAAGTTTGCCGGGAAAAGCAGCGGACGCTCAATGGTAGGATAGAATACTCTGCCATGGTGGTAGGTCATGTTCCAGTAATTAATCGGCGTATGCTGTTTCCCAAGCAGGATATTGTTATTGCCATAATAATTGTACTTGACGATGGCCCGTTCAATGCTGACGGAAAATTCAGTGGGTGTACTCGGTGTGTATTTAAATACGGTCTCGCCTAAAAAAGAGAACCTGTCATTAAGTTGAGATGTAATAAACAAGTCCTGTTCTCCAAAGCCGAAATTGACCTTTCCGTTCTCGTGCGAAACGTCCAGGTCCATGAAGCCACGGATATGGGTATTTTGGAGAATTGAATTCTGGCCATAGGAAGAAGAGCCAATTCCCAATAGCAAAAGAATTGAAAATATGCTTATTCTCAGGTTGTTTCGGTTTGCCATGCAGGCCCAGTTAGGAGGATCAATGATTTGATTTACTAAATATAACTTTTGATAAGGAGAAAAAGAAAAAACTCAGCAGGAAATCGGTAAACCACTAAATCGGAAGGCCTCTAAGCTGGCTGGTGCCTGGAGGTTTCCGAGGCGTTATTCATTTTAGACCTGGATTTTCCTCTGAAGAAGGACTTAATACGGGGTAGCCCTTAGCGTAAGTAAGGGCAGTAGCCATCGTTAGCGTAAACGTTAAGGAAAATTACAAGGATCACATGGTGGCCGTCAGTATTTCCTGTTCATTTTCTTAAAATCCTTGGTTATATAAGCTGCCATGCTTCCCGTGGTGTCATAACCCGGTTCTTTTAATCGGACTATAAATTCACAATCATAAAAATTCTTATCCTCAAAGAAAGCCACTTTCAGCACTTCAAATTTGGTCTTACTTGAGTCGTTATTGATGGTTTCATAAAGCCCTCTTTCCATGGCCTTCTTTAGCTGAAACTCCACCTCATCATGAGTCATGGTTCTCTTGCAGGCTGTCGCGATGCATAGACTAATTATGATCAGGCCGGCAATCAATCGAAGTTTATTAAACATGCAAGTAGGTTTGGTAACAAAAATATAAAACGCTTTTAATATCTGAGCAGTTCAGCAATTCGACGGGCCAGCTTCCCGGCGTTCGGTAACATGGCCCGTTCAAGCTCCATATTCATCGGCACTGCAGGAAGATTCAGGGCCCCCATCACTTCTACAGGAGCATCCAGGCGCCTGAAACAATGCTTTGAGATTCTAGCGGCGAGTGCTTCAGCAAAAGAATTGTTTTGCTGCTCTTCCGTAAGCACCAGGCATTTTCCGTGCATTTCCACCCGTGAAAAAATCAAATCTTCATCAAGCGGGAAGAGTGTTCTGAGGTCTATGATCTCTATCTGTCCTGGAAACTGAGAGCTTGCTGCTTTGGCCCAATAAACTCCCATGCCATAGGTGACAATGCAAACCGTTTCTCCAGCGTCAAGCTTTTCAGTTACTGCCTCTAATATTATTTTTGCTTTGCCCAATGGCAAAACATAATCCCTGGAAGGCTCGGGCGATTTTGCTTCTTCAGTACCTGTCACCTTACTCCAATATAATCCCTTATGTTCAAGCATGACCACCGGATTGGGGTCAAGGAATGCAGCTTTCATCAGGCCCTTCATATCTGCGGCATTCGATGGATAAACAATTTTGATTCCTTTGATGGATAGCAGCGTGGTTTCGATGCTGGCGCTATGGTAGGGCCCACCTCCCTGGTATGCACCCACCGGCACCCGGATCAGGGTCTGAACCGGGAATTTTCCATTGCTTAAATAACATGATTTGGCGATCTCAGTAACCAGCTGATTGAACCCTGGGTAGATATAATCTGCAAACTGCACTTCGACAATCGGTTTGATGCCAACCGCACTCATGTCCAACCGTTGAACCGATGATATATGCTTCCTGTATAGCGGTATTGAATACCCGATGATCTCCGAATTGATCAGCAAGGGTAGCCGTTTCCCGGAACACGCCGCCGAGCCTTTTGCCCACGTCCTGTCCATAAACGATGGCCTCAGGAAATTCTTCCATGATCTCCCGAATGGCATAGAGTGCTGCATCCACCATCATTACCTTCGGTGCGCCTGCTGGAGACCGGGTTCCAAACTCATCTTTAACAGGTGTGGGTGCAAAGACATGGTCCGACACGATGCCCGGGTCCGGTTCTGCGGCCGCAGCCGCTTCACGAAATTGAAGTGCAGTATATTCTGCGGCATCTCTTTCCACTTGTTCAAGTTTTTCGGGAGATACACCGGTATCGAGTAAGCGCTTTTTGAGGCGGGCATGAGGATCGAGCCTGCCATGCTTCTCAAGGTCTTCTTTGCTACGGTAGAAATCCATGCGTACGCCGCTGGTATGATGGCCCAGGAGCGGAACACGTGCCTGCACAAGAAAGGGCCTGCGATGCATCCTCACAAAATCCATCACAGTTTCCATGGAAGAATACGCGGCCTCAAAATCACTACCATCGATTTTCATCCGGCCCATTCCTTTGAATCCGGCAGCATATTCATATGCATCCATGGCCCTGGCCTCGTCTGCACTTACACTGATACCCCAATCATTGTCCTGAATGAGATAGATGATGGGCAGTTGCTTCAGGACTGCAAACTGAAATGCTTCACTCACTTCCCCTTCAGTAATGCTCGCGTCGCCCATCGAACAAAGGACAAGTGGAGCCTGGTCCTGGGGCCCTTTCTTAAAGTGGGGGGATCCGATTTTTTCAAGATAAGCCAGTCCTTGTGCGATGCCTGTGGCTGGAATTGCCTGCATGCCGGTAGCGCTGCTCTGGTGAATGATCTGTGCCCGATCTTCTCCGCGATAATTGGGATGGGAATAATAGGCTCTTCCGCCGGAAAAAATATCTTCTTTTTTTGCGAGGAGCTGTAGCATGAGTTGGTATGGCGTAAACCCAAGGCCTAACAGTAAGCTCTCATCCCGGTAATAGGGACTCACATAATCACAGGGAAGCAGGTGGAAGGCCGTAGCAAGCTGGATGGCTTCATGTCCGCGCGAAACAGAATGAACATATTTGCAAATGCTGCGATTGTTCTCATATAGAATTGCCGTGGTCTTGGCAATAGACATGAGTCGAAAGGCTTTTATTAAGGTATCCTGGCTAAGCATAGAAGAGCACTCCGATATTGCATTAAATTACGGAATATATCTGCAAACAGAAATCAGCAGAACCAGAAAGGGAATTATTTGCGCACAAAGGGTTGCATGGAATATCTGTGGAAATTATTTCACTTCCACTGAAAGCAAACTTTCATCTTCTATGAATGCTTCCAACTCATCTCCCACCACGCATTCTCCAACGCCGGCAGGAGTCCCTGTGAAAACAAGATCACCGATATTGACGGAAAAATAGGTGGAGATATAGGCCACAATTTTATCAAAGCTATTGATCATGAGGCCCGAATTTCCCTGTTGCACCAGCTCTTTATTTTTATAAAGGCAGAAATTGATATCCTTCTTGTTCTTGATATTCTGTAATGGAATCCATTTACCAACAGCAGCAGAATTATCCCAGGCTTTGGCTTTTTCCCAGGGCAGCCCCTTTTCCTTCAGTTCATTTTGAATGTCCCTTGCTGTGAAATCAATTCCTACTGAAATGGCATCATAATACTTTCCTGCAAAACGGTCCTGGATATATTTTCCGTTCTTGGAAATTCTCAGCACCAGCTCTGCTTCGTAATGTAACTCGTTCGTAAATTCAGGATAATAGAAAGGCGTATGCGCCTGCAGCAAAGCACTCTTTGGTTTCATGAAAACAATCGGCTCATCAGGAACCTCATTGTTCAGTTCAATGGCATGCGCAACATAGTTACGACCAACACAGAATATTTTCATATTCAATAAGGGTTTAAATAGAAAATTCTTATTTAGTTTTCAAAAAGGCCTGAAAAGACCCAGGTAGTGGCACTTACATAGGAATATTGAATATTGAAATCTTCTATCCGTTCAATTGGCATCACGGATTTTTGATTCCGCTAAAATAATGATTCCCAGTTACAAATCATAGTGTAATATCCAATTTATTGTACTGATTCATAGCCTTTTCGATGCCCATTTGCAGGAAACATTCGATGATTTCAACCGATTTTTCAAGCTTTAGTCTGACCAACGGCCATTCATCCTCTCTCCATCTTCCCAATACATGGTCAACCTGTCTTCCCGGAGGAAAATCATTGCCCACGCCGAAGCGTAGCCGGGGATATTTATCGGTTTTCAGAACTTCCTCGATATTGATCAACCCGTTATGCCCAGCCGCACTTCCGCCAGGCCTAAGCCTGACCTTGTTTAGGGGAAGGGCAATTTCATCTACAAGCACCAGCAGATTTTCGAGCGCAATTTTCTCCTTGTCCATCCAATATTTCACAGCGAGCCCGCTCAGGTTCATGAAAGTGGTGGGCTTAATGCAGATCAGGATCCTACCCTTCCACTTTATTTCTGCTTTCTCTGCCAGCCTGGAGGTCTTGAACAATCCCCCATGCTTATACGCGAATGCCTCGAGCATATCATACCCGATATTGTGACGGGTAGCCTGGTATGTTGCGCCGGGATTGCCCAAACCGGCCAGCAGGTATTTTGACATGTGCCCAAAAATAATTGAAATTATCACAGGTATGAAACCTCAAAGCGGCCTGCTTGTCAGACAGGCAGGTTTGCAAAAAACAAGTCTCACAAATAGAACCTCTGCGCGCGAAAAAAAAAGCCCCGCATGGAACGGGGCATATAAAAGCTTGGCCGATTCTTATTTTTTCCTTTCCTTTTCCTTTTCTTTTGCCGGAGCAGCTGCTGCTGCCGGCGCCCCTGGTGCACCCGCTGCCGGAGCGGCTCCAGTGGCTGCAGGTGCAACTGCGCCTGCCACTGCTGTTGCCGGAGTTTCTTCCTGCTTCAATTCTCTCGTCAATACCACTGATGCAATGGGAATTCTGGGAGAATTCAAAATCTCATAATGGTCCACTTTCACATCTTCTACCCTGACATTTCCATTCAATTCCAACGCGGATAGTTCCACTTCAATATTTTCTTTCAAATATTTTGGAAGCGTTTTTACTTTGAGCGCCTTCATTTTTGTGATCAGTTTTCCGCCGTCCTTTACGCCTGCAGGGATTCCCTTAAATTTAAGGGGAATGGACGCAATGACTTTTTTGTCTTCGACCAGTTCAAGAAAATCCACGTGATTAAGTGAATCAGTCACTTTATCAAATTGCAGGTCTTTTAGAATGCAGTGATAAGATTTTCCTTCGAGCTTGATTTCTGCCAATTGGAAATTGGGCGTATACACCAGTGTCTTGAAAGCAATCACAGGAGCAGAGAAATTCACCTCCTGCGCACCCCCATAAATTACACCGGGCACTTTTCCCTCAGAGCGAATTTGGCGGGCGGCTTGTTTGCCTAGTTCGGTCCTGAGTTGTCCTTCGATTGTAATTGTCTTCATCTTTATATTGTTTAAAATTTAACGCTACTTATTCCGCAGTTGCGAGTGAATGAACAAACCCGTGATGCTCCTGTTCTCAAAGGCATTCCGGATCGCAACGGCAAATAGCTCTGAAACACTCAGCTGTTTGATTTTGCCACAAATCTGCTTCAACGGAATTGTATCACAAACTACCAGCTCTTCCAGCACACTGTTTTCTATATTCGCATAAGCATTACCGCTAAGTACAGGGTGAGTACAAAGTGCTCTCACACTTCTGGCTCCTTTCTCTTTCAGCAGGTTGGCCGCTTTGGCCAGGGTGCCCCCCGTATCACAGATATCATCGATCAACACCACGTCCCGGTCAGTCACTTCCCCGATCACGACCATGCTGGCTATCTCATTGGCCCGCTTCCTGTGCTTATCGCAAATCACCATCTCCGCATTGAAATAGGAAGCGATTTCCCGGATCCTGTTGGCACTTCCCACGTCGGGGGCCGCAAAGGTAAGATTTTCCAGCTTCAGTTGCTCAATGTATGGGATAAAAATGGCTGAGCTGTCCAAATGGTCAACGGGGATATCAAAATAGCCCTGGATCTGTGGAGCATGTAGGTCCATGGTGATTACCCTATCCGCCCCAGCCGCCACTAACATGTTGGCTACCAGCTTGGAGCCAATTGCCACCCTGGGCTTGTCTTTGCGGTCCTGCCTTGCGTACCCATAATAAGGGATGACTGCGACCACTTTATAGGCTGAGGCCCTCCTGGCCGCATCAATCATCAACAAAAGCTCCAACAAGTTCTCTGCGGGCGAAAAAGTGCTCTGAATAAGAAAAACCATATCCCCCCGGATGCTTTCATTGAAGATCGGCTGAATTTCGCCATCGCTAAAATGCTGAATGGTTATTTTTCCCGGACGATTTCCAAACTGCTGCGTGATTTTTTCTGCCAGATATTGGGAGCCTGTTCCGGAGAAGATCTTGGCTGTTCTTTCCATAATAAGAAATATGGAGCGAAGATATACTCTAAAAGCAAAAGCCTGCCTTGCGGCAGGACAAAAATTTTCGGTTCAGTCATATGTGCGAAGACTGTTAATTGCTCAATCTTAATCGGGAGAATGCCAGCCTGCCTTAGTGGTTAACAGAGGCAAATACCTGTTTTGCCGACGCTGACTTTTCTACAAAATTCTCCTTGGAAGCAGGGGTTCTGCCATTCATTACATAAAAGATCGACGAACAAACAAAAATGGAAAAAAACAATGCAACAAAATACATACCGATACAAAACAGGAAGGACTGCCAGCCGCCAATCGCGGAAAGAGTGGTTTTGCGTGTCATTGGATTTGTGTTTAGTTTTTCAAAGGGTTTGGCCTAATGTGGTGGATTAAATACCACGAATAGGAGATTGTAAAAACTAAAAATACTCACTAAAATTGGACCATGCAAGCGCAGAAATACTTAATAAAGGATTTAGCAAGGGATGATCGTCCACGAGAAAAATTACTTAGTAAAACCCCGATGGTCCTCAGCGATTCGGAACTATTGGCACTCCTGATAAATATCGGCACCCGCAACAAGTCTGCCCTGGACCTTTCCAGGGAGATATTGAAATCATGCCATAATAATTTGGCCGAACTGGGGAAATGCTCTGTGCATGACCTGTTAAAAATCAAAGGAATAGGCCCCGCCAAGGCCATTACCATTGCAGCTGCTCTGGAATTGGGAAGACGGCGTCAGGCCTGCATTTCCCTGGAAAAGCCTGTCATAAAGGACAGCACAGCCGTCGCATCTTTTCTCAGGGCCTCATTGCAGGACCAAAAGCTGGAGATATTTGCTGTGGTGTTTCTAAACAGGGCCAATAAAATCAACCATTTTGAGATCATCAGCCAGGGCGGGATGACGGGCACGGTCGCTGACCCAAGAATAATCCTTAAAAAAGCGCTGGAAATGGATGCAGTCAACCTGATTCTCTGCCATAACCACCCCTCTGGCAGTTTGAAGCCCAGCCGGGCGGATGAGGAGTTAACCGCCAAAATCAAGGAAGCCAGCAGTTATTTCGATATAAAAGTGCTGGATCATATTATCGTAAGCGAAGAGGGTTATTTCAGTTTTGCCGACAAGGGCATGTTGTAACGGCTCCACTATTCATCATTGATTCATTGCAGTAACCAGGCTGACCAGAAATTCCTCGTTTATGGGATCGTACCGATGCTCTTTCAGGTAAGCACCGGCTTTCCCTCCTGCTTCGTTTAAAAGCAATTCGCGAAGTGGCTTCATTTTCATGGTGAGTTCATGGAAGGTATTTCCATCCGGATATAGAATAAAGTAGTGGGACTGATCGACGTATTCATCATACGGGTTACCGCTTTCCACCATGCCATCAGAATGATAATCTGATTTTACGAATTTTACTTTTAAATATTTGTACAAACCGTATTTCCCTTGTGGATTAACCAGCCTTAGCAGGGGGCCAGATTTATCTATGACATTCACTTTTTCAAAAGTGATATTCTCCCTCGTCTCCTTTCAAAGTAAATGAATGTACAACTTCCTTTTCCACTTCCACCACCTGGTTCATATCCTGGGTAAGCAATAAATTTCTCGTGACCTTATCGTAATTGTAGATAAAATTCTTCGGGTTGAATACATTGCCACTACTGTCAACTACCGTTCCGGTAACCCATTTTTCGAACAGAAACCTTGTGCCTCTGGTATCTTCTTTGTGACTAAATACAGGGATTGCTGCGCCCGTATACACGGTGCCGTTAGGCGAGCTGCTGACGGTATGCTGCAATGTTGCTCCTGGTCCCGTAGGATTTTGTACCAGACGCTCCGTAAGCGTTTGACCCGTGAACAAATTCTGTGACTCCCGGAAATCAAGAATGGTAGAACCAACCACCTGCTGGTTAATTGGTTCCATTTGCCTCTCCGCACCTCCGTTTGAGCTGCCCTTCACGACTGCTTCCTTCAGCATTTTAGGATCAGGGTGAAGTGTCAGCTCGATCTTTGATTGATCATCCGCATCGTGTACTTTGAATGTTTCTTCAGCATAACCGACAGCAGAGATCAATAGTACGGCAGTGGCCTTTACTTGCAATTGAAATTGGCCGAGGCTATCCGTACTTACACCGGCATTAGCACCTTTCACTATTATGGTAGCTCCATAAATTGGATCTTTTTTTTCATCCCTTATTTTTCCTTTGATCGTGATGAGCTGTGCTTCTGCTTTTCCAAGGCCAAGTGCAAAACATATCCAAAACAATGACAATAATTTCTTCTTCATCTTTTCAAAATTCTATTTGCCTTTCAATTTTTAATTATTGGTTTAAGTAAAGAACCAGGTTTTTCAGCAGGTTCTCATCTTCGGGGTCCTTTTCATGCTGTGAAAGAAAGGACAACACTTTGTCGTGAATGACATTGAGCTCAAACGCTTTCCCGATGGCCTTCCTGGTCAGCACATCCATGCTGATGATTTGGCGATTGGGATACAAAACAAAGTATTGAGGCTGATCCAAAAATTCATTATAATTTTTTCCAGATTCATGAATACCATCATTGGTATAGTCCGCTTTCCTGAATTTTGTATGATATAATTTATACAAAGAAAATCCAATGGAATCCCGGATCAATACCTGGAAAAGGTTCTTATTATCAATAAGGTAAACCCTCTCAAATTGCAATTTCTGGTCTCCATTTATCAATGTAAAAGCCCTGATCTCCTTCTTGGCAATCTCTACTATGGTTTGCCGGTCAATGGTCAAAAAAAGGCTTTCGCTGATTTTATCATAATTCAGGAAAAAAGAATCGTTGGCGATCAATTCACCCTTCGCGCTAAGAATCGTACCATGCACCCATTTGTCAAAGAGATAGCGCGTTCCCCGCGTATCTTCCAGGTGATTAAATACCGGAACTGCCGACCCTGTATACGTTTTGTTTCCCGAAGCGGCACTGAATTCCTGGAACGTATTTTGAATAATCTGGTTATTGATATTGCTTTGCCCAATCGCAGAATCCAGCAACCAAATAAGATTTACAAAAACCAAAAAAGCTCTCATTCCTTTCGGATTTTCTATTGCAAGATTACAGATTCTGCACCATACTAAGCCTGGGCCGTGGGACCTCCAAAATTCATGGGCAATTGCACTTCTTCCAATTCCTGAATCTTCCCGTTTGAGTTTTCAAAGCGGCCAATGTTTTCATTCAGGGCCTTCATGAAACGCTTGGCATGCTGAGGTGTAAATATAATGCGCGATTTTACTCTGCTCTTGGGTGTCCCGGGCATCACATTTACAAAATCAATGACAAATTCAGCATGACTATGGGTTATGATCGCAAGATTTGCGTATTCACCTTCAGCGACTTCTTCACTAATCTCAATATTTAGCTGATTATTCGGGGGTTGATCTGGCATGACGGAAATTTGTCGCAAAGTTAGCAAATATCGCAAACAGTCCAGGAATCCGTCTATGGAAAGGCAGTCTGGTATTATGCATATTTGGTCGGTGAATCAGGATCATTAGCCGGAATTCACCCACGGAAATACCAAAAAAAAGCCATCCGCCTGAGACGGATGGCTTAGTAAATTCAGTCAGCATTTACTATCGTCACTTATAGAAATAATCTATAAACGTTCGAAATGCCGTACCATTGAACACGCCAAAAGTAAATTTATATTGACCGGTTACCGGATCAGCCAAAATGATAGAAGCGGGTGTAGTCACTGAAATGCCATTGTTGGCGACCATATTGGCGACATCTGTCGGATTCAGTTCCATAGCAACATTGCTTACCACGCCCCCACTGTAGTCAAATGTAATAACATACCTCAGGGTGAATCCAACCGTTGCACCATATCCCGTACTTACTTCAACTTGGTTTGGATTATCAGGGAGGAAGAGCGTGGGCTCCCCTACGAATCCAGAAGTCGGTCCGGTCATGGTTGACTGGTTCCAACGTGTGTAATCCCAAGTGTAAGATCCGGCAATCGGATTACCGATGGTATGGAAGAAGATCGTTGAAAAGTTGGTGCTGATTGCAGTTCCACCTGCATCTGCGATTTTGACCGGTGCCATATAGCTTTTTGTCGGATCTATCTTGCTCGGAGAAATGGTCATCCAGATTGTATCTTCGTACTTACCAGCCGGTATCGTAACTGAAGTATTCACCAGCTTATAAACTGAATCCGGCATGTTTTCAAATTTCACTTCATTGTTAGAGTCTGCATTGTAAGCTGTTGTAATGGACGGATCTACAGCAACAGTAACAGTCGTAGCCGTTGTGGGTGGATTTGGCGCTGCTATATTTACCAGAAAATAGATGGTAGTGTCATAAGGATTACCATTTGCATCTACGGGTGGAAAGGTCCAAGCTGCACCACCAAAAAATTCCATGCCACTACCCAACCCATTGCTATTGGCTCCTCCCGGATACTCAAATTCCGCGTGGGGCACAATATTAGAGAAATCCACGTTGGGAGTATCCTTGAGACATCCTCCAAAGGATAGGGAGAAGATTGTTAGAAACGCTATTAATAATTTTTTCATAATTACTTTTTTTATCAGAGTTGATTAGGGCTGCCAGAAAATTTTGGAACTCAGGTTATTTATATCTCCTTCCTTATTCACGTTAGTCGCATTGTAGCTGTATTCCGTGTCGGGATATAGCAGGCGGTAAGGCACATGCGTTGCCGTTGTACCGGGATATATAGATACCGGAATATTAGATGGAATATTCAATCTCCTCCAATTGCTCCATGATTCTACAGGATCATAAGCATTCAAAGCTGCCCATGCCTGGGTAATGATCGTTTGAATCCGGTTTGTGGAACTGAGAATATTTGACCTGATTTACTAAGCTGGCGCTTCCCGTTTGCGAAGTCAGCGCAGCAGCGTCTGCTTTGTAAGTAGCATCTCCAAGAAGCCTGAACGACTCTTCAACTCCCGATTGGTATGCCGCATTAGCCCCTGCAGCGCCTCCGGCCAAGTATCCTCTTTCTATGGCTTCTGCCTGAAGGAAAAAGCTCTCACTGGCGGGTAAAATCACAGCATCCATGCTTGGGGATTTCAGTAATCCCGGACCCATCGCGGAAATGACGGTATTGTGTTCGTTTGCACCAATACTCCCGAAAGCGCGTCCTTGTACTACTCCGTCTGAATTGAGTGCATAGAACAGTTTCTGTCGGACCGTATCATTGGTCGCACTATAGTAATTAACTGCATAAGAACATGCGCGGTAATAAGAATTATTACCCTGTACTGCTCCGCTTGGGGCAAATCCCATATCCTGCCAGAAGGGGCTCTGCTGAGCGACCACAGCATTGGTAAATCCAGGATTTAGTTTTGCGTCCTGTCCTGCTCCAAGGAAGCTGGCAGCGGTCAATCCATTAAGTCCAGACTGAATTACTGCTGGTCCACCGGATGTTTGCGTTAAATTCATCAGGAGTTTCAGCTTCACAGTATTCGCAAAAAGGATCCATTTGCTCATATCTCCTTTGAACATGATATCATAATTGCCCGCGCTGACAGCAGTCGGAGGCGCAGTGTTGATCAAAATGATAGCAGTGTCCAACTGATTTATAAGACTTGGATAAACTGCACTGGCATCATCATACGGAGGGAAGTTTTCTGTACCGCCTAACAATGCCTGGGAGTATGGCAGATTATTGTACTGGTCAATCAATCTTCCGTAGTTGAAGGCCATCATGATTTTGGCCATCGCTACGTAATAATTGTTATTGGGATCAGTACCTGAAAGTGTAATAATCTGCTTGAAATTTCTCAGTGTAGTGTAACCGGAATTCCAGTTGTCACTATAATAAGTAGTGGTCGTATTATATGTCAATGTAGTGGACACAGGAATATAATCCCCACTGACACACCAATAGCCCATGTACAGGTTCGCATAGTCCGCATCGCCACCCTGCATAAGATAAGCAGTAGTGTTTAATGCGGCAGAAAGTACAAATTTTGGCGAAACCGATGAAGGCAGATTGGGATTTGGATCGTTTATATCAAATGTTCCTTTTTTGCAGCCCGCAACGACCAGCAGTAAGCCGGAGGCTCCAATTAAGAAAACTGATTTAATTCTGTTAAGCATATTGCTATGTTTTATAATTTAAAGTTGATTAGAAAGTAAGAGTCAGTGTTGCACTATAAATTCTGGTGGGAGGTGCCTGACTGGTGGATGTTCTACCAAAGTCATTCCCTGTTCCATCATTGAATTCAGGATCAGTCCAAACGTTTGTTTTTGGCCTCAGCATAACCAGGTTCCTGCCGGAAAGGGTAATGACCGCACTCTGAACTACCTTGGTTGGAGCGGTTACTTTCCTTGGAATGTTATAGCTGATCGCTACTTCTCTTAATTTCCATGCAGCTGCGCTCACTACGTAGTTGGCACCCACCCTCTGGTATTGTCCGGGGAAGAAGTTGAAATTCGCATCATCCACCGTAACATTGGTATTGGCCACGTAAGTCTTTCCGCCGTCTGTGGAAAACTCGGAATTAGGGAATACAAAACGCTGGCGGCCTGTGGCTGCTGTTGTTGTAGTTATACCCGTAAAGTCCATGTATTGACCAACTGAATTGAATATTTTATATCCGCCTCTGTAATCAGCTGTAGCAACTAAAGTGAAATCTTTCCAGGTTAGTGAGGTTGTGATTCCAACGATATCAGTCGGTGCTGCATTTCCAAGCACTTTCAGATTTGGATTGATGGAAGGATCACCTGTAACCGGATCTACAATCACTTTGCCATTTAATGGATCCCTTACCCAGTCGCGGCTCATGATCACTGGATATGGCTGGCCCACAACTGCATAAGAATTGGCGTTGTTATTTGGATTGATCGCCAATTGCGTTTGACCACCGTTAATAGAAATGACTTCACTGGTATTGTGTGTATAGTTGATTCCTAAATTCCAGTTAAAGTCCCTTGACTTCACGATTGTCCCCTTGAATTCCATTTCAAGCCCCTTGTTGTCCGTATTGGCTGCATTCACCAGGGCTGAGGTGGAACCGCTTGACCTTGGAACCTGCGCATATACGATACCGTCTTTCAATTTTTGTTGATACACGGTGGCGCTGAAATTCATGCGACCTTGCATAAAGCCCAATTCAAGTCTGAGTTCAGTTTCTGTAACCGTTTCAGGCTTGATATTTGGATTCGCAATGGTCGTGTTCAGCAAGTATCCACCCAATCCATTGTACGGAAATCCGGAGGCACTACCCAAGGTAGGAACGGTAGCATAAGCACCGTCGGCGATATAAGGTGAACCGCCTGCAAGGGCAGATGCGTTACCCGTTACAGAGTAGGCACCACTCAGTTTTAAATAATCCATCACCTTGCTATTTCCAAGCGCGGGAATCAGGTCACTTAAAATAAGGGAGGCATCGATATCCCAATACGGAATATATCGGTTATCCTCTGATAACCTGGAATCGATATCTGTTCTGTATGATCCGTGCAGGAATGCCAGGTTCTTGAAACCTACCGTAGCTTCACCAAAATAACCCAGCTTGTTTGCTTCTTCAAAATAGTTGTTGGACCCCAGTCCGGCAATTCCAGTCAAGCTATTCACATTATATACCGGGAAGAAAATACTTCCTGCATTCGTGTAGGTTGAAGTGATCTGGTTGTCGAGATAAGTTGTACCAATTGTTGCTCTCAAATGCCAGTCCTTGCTCAGGTCATTGTCATAAGAAGCAAGGAAGTCGGAAGTAACAAGGAAATTATTATAAGTCCCATTATTATATTCTGGCAGCGTATAGCCTGAATTGAGAGAGATCCATTTCGGACCTTCCACGAATGGAACGATGCCAGTACCGGATGGATTAGAATACCAAACCGTGTCGGATGTCTTGGTATAGTTGGAATAATCAGCTTCTCCCTGTTGATAGTTGTAATTCCTACTCAGATTATTCAATGCGAGGCGGTAAGACAAATTCAACCATTTAAGTGGTTTCAGGTTTAACTGCATGTTACCGGACAGGTTATTGTCCGCTACATTATTCCGCTGATTTGCTGCAACCCAGTATGGATTTTCAAAATAGTCATTGTAATACCCATCCAGTGTTGCATATTTATAATTGGTATAATCCTTCAAGCTTGACAGGGGAATTTCAGCAGGAGTATTCATGACCAATTGGTAAACTTCACCCATATTGGTCAGGTTTGTCTTCTTGTAAGTATAAGAAAGAGAATAATTAGCTGAGAAAATGCCATAGGTTTTAGATCCACCTACCCTGAAGGCATCGCGACGGCCAACATCGCCGGGCATAACACCTTTGGTATTTACATCCTGAGCACTCATAAAGAAGCGGGAGTTTTCATCACCGGCACTATATGAGAAATTGTATTGCATGGTCCAGGGCTTGTCAAAGAAATCCCTTTTCTGATTTTTCACCGGAGAATAAGGGATCATATTGAGACTGCCATCGGCCAGTCTGCGACCTGATGGAACCATGGCGCCATTGAACTGCGGTCCGTAGCTCTGGTTCTCGTAAGGGACATAAGTACTAAGGTCATTATAGTCATACACATACCTTTCACCACCATTATTACCAAACCGGGTCTGGTATTCGGGAAGGTAAGAAACCTGTTCGTTCTGAGCTGTAACGGAAAACGTAACCACAGGCCTGGCTCTTGTTCCATGCTTGGTGGTAACAATTATTACTCCGTTCGAGGCATCAGATCCGTAAATTGCGGATGCACTGGATCCTTTCAGCAGGTTGACATCCTGGATGTCTTCCGGATTCAGGGTGCTTATATCATTATAATATATAGCACCATCTACGACCAGCAGTGGCTGGTTATTACCAGTCAAAGACCGGTTACCCCTTAGCGTGATACGAGTGGGGGCAAAAACTCCATTATTAACTGTGTTGATTTGAAGACCGGCCACTTTACCAGTCAAACCATTTGCAAGGCTGATGGGTTTGGCCTGAACGATATCTTTACCAGTGACTTTGGCCGTAGAATATCCTAATTCTTTGGCCTGCTTTTGGATACCCAGAGAAGTTACCACCACTTCAGTCAGATTTGAAGTCTGTCGGGTAACCTGGATCACCATTGAATTGTCAGCTCCAACGGTTACCTTTTTTTGCGTAATTCCGGTACCGCTGATAAGCAATTCATCTCCTACTTTCGCTTTGATTGTAAAGGCTCCTTCACCGTCAGCACTGACACCTTGCTTACTTCCATTGATTCGGACAGAAGCAAAGGGGACGGCTTGCCCTTGTTGGTCCGTTACCCTTCCGGTAACAGTTTTTGTTTGCGCTAGTGCCAATACGGAACACAATACCAGCACTGCAAACAGTGTTAGAAATTTTCTCATGTGACTGTGAGTTTTTGGTTTTAGAAGCTGTAAATATAGGAACTTTTAATTTTGACAAAAAAAATGTTAAAAAAAGACCCTATTTTAGTTGAAGACAATCGTTTTTGAAAAAAGGCTGCAAAAAAATTAACTTTTTTACCATTTGTCATCTTACGCTACCAGTTAACAAAAATTTGGAATTTCCACTCGGATTTAACATTCCCTGAGATTTCATCCAATCCAGTCCCTATTTCGCCTAAATTCTTGTACAAAGTCTGACCCCATCGCAGCCAAAAACCCAGCTCTGGTTTCATCTTCCGGAGACCCCTAAAAACCTGGTTTAAACGAGCCTGTACATTAACATAATAATGATATCCCCGGTTATAGTATACAGGCAGAGACATACTGTAGAGCAGGTCCGATTCGTATACATATATCCTGGAGGTATATGCGCTTGTTTCAAAGTATTGCATGCAAAAGTTTCCCGAGACTGAATTGGCTCGTAAATGAAAGTAAATTTCGAAAAGTGATAGAAAACCTTGATTAAAATGGCCGGAATGGTCTCGGATCCACAGCAATTCCAATCTTGACCTAATATTAATTTCTTTATTAATACTTACTGAAATCTCAGTTCTCCAGTCCCTTTTTGGCTCCAAATAAACAGGATGGTTACCAGAAATGGCGATGGATCCATTGGCAGATTTCGCATCATTTCTGAACCGGCTGATCAGGGTCAAATCTTTGGTTGGCCGGTATATGGCCTGTACCAGAAAATCGCGTCCAAAACCCGGTGCATCCACACGGTATTTAAGCCATGGGAAAGCAAACACATCAAAGAAGAAATCGAATTGCCAACCCCTGCCAGGCTGGATGGTCAAACCTGAATAGAACCCATTTTCATTGGACGGATTGATACTTTCGGTAAATGCATTGCCATTCAGGGCCTGATATTCCGGAGAAAGGTTGCGGTAAACAAACCCTAGTCCGGCAGACTGTCCAAGACTAATCAAGGCGCCACTCAGCCCGGCTTTCTGAAAATTCCTGTCTATTGCAAATTCTCCGAAAACATGAATATTCTTCCATGCAAAACTGTAATCCACACTTGCATTCCACCAGGATTGCCCACGAATAGAATAGAGATTATATGGCAAATCCTGGTGTTGTATAGGTTTTGCAAATTGGTGACCAATCGCATTGAATCCCAGATGCGAGCCATTCTTCGAAAAACTCAACTGAACACCTTGGCTTATTTGACTGGAATTTCCTTTACCCACGAGTTCATTTTTTGTCCGGTGATAGCCGCTGGTACCGAAAGAACTGATGATATCTTCCCTTGAGAGCGTATCCGGACTGAGATTGGCATCCAGCTTTCTTGCGGACAAAAAAAATGCTGCGGACCAACTCTTTTTCCCGAGACTAATCCCAAAACCGCGGTGGAAATTGTATTCGCCTGCGCTATGATATGCTTGCAATACTGGCCCCTCTCTTTTAATTGCAAGCACATTTGAACTTTTGGAAAAAGCAAGGCCTTGCCATTGGATCAAGCCCTGACCTAGATTAATGGTAAAATCTCCGATCACGAGGGCCTTAATGATTCCAAATTGACCGATAAAGAAATGGAAAGAATAAAAATCGAATCCATATGGCTGCGATCCTTTGAGGAATTGTTCCCCGGCATCTTTATCTCCAAGGATACCGAAATGCAGCAGTCTCTTATATGTATAGGTGTACCTGAAAAAAATCCTCTCCGGACTACCCAAATAATAGGATGCACTCGTGTCGGTTGGTTTCTGGTATCCCTTTGATTTTTCGACCGCGGCGGAACAACGAAATAAAATGCTTTGTTCTCCTTCCTTCAGTCGCCTCCCGAACCCAACGAATCCCAGCTGTCCATCGTCCAGGCGGATATAAGGCCGGACAGATCTGATCGTTTCCGGATCCCATCCAGGAACGGCCTGCAATTCGTACATACTGATCAATTCTCCTAACAGGCTTCTATACCTGATAAAGGAACTTATTTGCAAATCTGTCAACAGGCCAAGTCCCTCCAAATCCTCGCTATTCACCTGGTTTATGTTTAAAGGATGCTTTCTTAGCAGGTCCAGGCTTTCCAAATAAGAGTCGTCTTCTGTAGGAGCGTCATCCTTGCTCGCCTGATCTTCCAATGACTGTTCGAATTCCTGACTAAATGGTGCCACTTGTGCCTTTGATCCGGAACCGATAAGTATGGACACTATAAACAGGATGGTTTTCATATTTCCAGATTCATTTCTTTTTGGGGGCATTCGTCCCGGCTTCAAAATAAATTCCCGGAGTAAATCCGAGCTGAGGATGATGACTCACGGAGAGCCCTATCTTTAGCTTCTTCCATGACCACGCGGCCCAACCATATGGAGAAAATGCATTGGTTTGAATTCCAAGGCCACAAAAGAGGTTTTCGGTCAGAAATAGGTGGAGGGATGCATCGGCGTCGATGGGCTGGTCCTCTTCTTTGATCAGGTCGAGCTGGAAATAGGCCTGGCCAGTGACCTCATACCCGATGCCCGTCTTGAAAATGGAAGCCAGGCTTTCGTTGCTCATGCCATTTAGCTTGATACCTGCAGGATTATAAACATAAAGTCCTGCATGCAGGTGGTCCGACAGGTGTAGAATCAGTCCCAATTCCGCATGGATATTTTGCGCATGACCATAACCGGTAATACTGATATGGTAATAATTGAATTGTATACCCAGATCCACCAGCTTTCCCAGTTTTCGTCCATAAGAGAGCCCAAACCCCGATTCATTGTATTGGGAAAATCCAAAATGCATGATTTGAAATCCCATTCCTCCGCCTGCTGCAGGGAAACTTAAGGCAGCACCAGTATATTCCAATTCCTCTATCAGGAATTTCTGGCTGGAATATATTCCAGCCATAAGGTTTCGCGAACAAGCCAATGCAGCCTGGTTTCCGGTAAAGGAAAAAGCATCCAGAAAATTCGGATCATACACACCCGGATTTGGTCGGCTGGAATTGATTGGGGAATGAATGACCTGCGCAAGTGCTCTAACCGGCAGGCAAAGGAATAAAACCGCACAAAAAACCAATCTGCTCACTTTTCAATTTCTCTTCGAAAGTTAGCATGGAGTCGGCCCATCAATTACCGTAAAAAAACCCTATTTGTGTTCTTTCTATCTGGCCGAATATTACCTTTGCGCCATGCAAATTTTAGACGGCCAATTCGTATCTCAGGTGACCAAGGATGCAATCAAATTGCAGGTAGCCCAACTTACAGCCGAAGGCAAGAAAACGCCCCACCTCGCGGCAGTTTTGGTAGGTAATAATGGAGCTAGTGAAACTTATGTGAGCGCCAAAGTGAAAGCATGCTTGGAAATTGGATTTCAGTCCACCATTGTCAGGCTGGAGGAAACCATCAGCGAAAACAAACTTCTTTCTGCTATAGATGAACTGAATACTGATATCCGGGTGGATGGAATTCTTGTTCAACTTCCGCTTCCCAAGCATATTTCAGATGAAAAAGTGATCAATGCCATCCATCCCTCAAAAGACGTTGACGGATTCCACCCGATCAGCATTGGACGAATGGTACAGGGGTTGCCCAGCTTTATTCCTGCTACGCCGCATGGCATTATGCTCCTGTTGGAACATTATAAGATAAATACAAGAGGAATGCATGCGGTCATCCTGGGCAGAAGCAATATCGTTGGTCGACCCATGAGCATTTTGCTTAGCAGTAATACGGATCCGGGAAATTGCACTGTTACCATCTGCCATTCTCAGACCAGGGACCTGAAAGGCATATGCCTCCAGGGAGATATTCTTGTCGCTGCCTTAGGTCGACCCGAGTTTGTGAAAGCAGATATGGTTAAAGAGGGAGCAATAATAATTGATGTAGGCATTACCCGCGTCCCGGACACCAGTAAAAAATCAGGATTTGCTCTAAGAGGTGATGTGGATTTTGCATCTGTTTCTCCTAAATGCAGTTATATCACACCGGTACCCAGGGGCGTTGGTCCGATGACCATTGCCGCCCTGATGAAGAACACTTTTAAAGCCTGCATGGATAAAAACAATTAAGTATTCAATAGTCGGTTATTCTTTCTCATCTGCCCATATTTTTTTCACAAAGAGTTCTATTCTTCCTCTTTTGAATCAAAAAAGGACCCCGCCTGACTTAGTCGGATGTTCATTTTTTTCAAGAATATGGATCAATAACCTGATGATAAATACGCCTTTTGAAATTAGGTGATTTCACCTATTTTGGAATTTTTATAATCTTTATATTGATCTTTTGGTCAGACTAAAATGGTCTGACCAAAATAGTCTGACGAAGATGGTCTGACCTAAATGGTCTGACGTGCCCCCAAATGAAAGCTTTGATTTGACCGTCCCAGGGAATGGGCAAATGCCATCCTGAATATTTCATTCAATCTGGTTTAATTGAATTGACGAATTTTGCAATATGGAAACAGTCCTCATACCTGCCACCCAAACCCTTCCCGTTATGGAAGCCTTCTATACAATACAGGGAGAAGGCTATCACCAGGGAAAGGCTGCATATTTTATTCGCTTGGGAGGATGCGATGTGGGCTGCTCATGGTGCGACGTGAAAGAAAGCTGGAATGCGGAGATGCATCCCAGAATCAAAATAATTGAAATTGTGAAGGAGGCAGAGAAGTTCCCGGCACGCATTGCGGTCATCACCGGCGGAGAACCGTTAATGCATGATTGTAATCAGTTGACAGAGCAGTTGCGGAAAGCCAATTTTCTTACGCATATTGAAACTTCCGGAGCCTGGCCTATGAGCGGAAAATGGGATTGGATCTGCTTTTCACCAAAAAAATTCAAGGCCCCACAGCCGGATATCCCTTCGAAAGCACATGAATTGAAAGTTGTAGTTTACAATAAATCTGATTTCGAATGGGCAGAAAAATATGCGGCACAGGTTTCGCCCGATTGCAAGCTCTTCCTGCAACCGGAATGGAGCAAATCAAAAACCATCACGCCCCTGATCATAGAGTATATCAAAGAAAATCCTAAATGGGAATTTTCTTTGCAACTGCATAAGTATATTCAGGTGCCTTGATTCAAATAAGTTGACAGATGACAGTTGGCAGTTGACAGTTATTGTGATAAATTATGCAAAACCAAAGGCTCGATTAATATCGCTACCCGGATTTTAATCCGATAGGATAACGAACCCAAATATCTAGACTGGTTACTTGCTATAATACCTGCTCTTATCGACGAACAACGCGCATTAATGTCCAACTGCCAACCGTAAACTGTCAACTGCCAACTGTCATCTGTCAACTGATCTCAAATTCAAAGAATAAATCTTTATAACAAACGTTTTAGGAATTGAATTGTAATTTTCCTTTATGAAGTGCCTTGCCGGATTGATAATCCTCCTGTTTTTCCTTAAAATGGCCCGGGCCCAGAACGAACCTCCTTCCATTAATAAGAAAGCCCTGGACTTGTACAATAAGGCAATGCAGTTGGCACAGGATGACCATTTCTTAGAAGGTATACAGGCTTTGCAGGATGCAGTCAAGATTGAACCCAAATATATTGATGCTTACCTGTCCATCGCCGGCATGTACGGAGAGTTAAAAAATTACCAGGGGGCCATCGATAATTATGAAAAAGCTCGCTCGATAGATAGCGCTTATTTTTCGGACTATAATATCACTTATTCAATCAATCTCGCAGGTAAGGGCGAATTTCAAAAAGCACTCGATGCCATTGAGATATTTCTCAGTATTCCAAACCTGAATGATAGAAGTCGAAAGGCCGGTGAATACCGTAAGGGCTGCTACCAATTTGCACTTGACTGGGCAAAAAAAATGCAGGGATTGAACTATAAATTCGAACCGAGAAACCTTGGAGACAGCATTAATAGTGCTGTATCAGAATATTACCCAACAATTACCGTCGACGGCAAAAAACTCATTTTTACCCGGCGGGTGAATAATTATAATGAGGATTTTTATGAGTCTGCGAGCATGGATTCACAGTGGACAAAAGCGAAAGCCCTTTTTGGAAATATCAATACCACTTTGAATGAAGGCGCACAAAATGTTTCGCAGGACGGTCAATGGCTAATTTTCACTGGCTGCAATTTTCCTGATGGATTCGGAAGCTGTGATTTATATATTTCATTTTTGGGCACTGAAGGATGGAGTACACCGGAAAACCTGGGCCCGGCCATCAATACTGAATTCTGGGAGGCTGCTCCTTCTCTATCACCTGACAAAAGAGATCTTTATTTCGCGAGCCGCAGGCAAGATGGTTTTGGAGGAAATGACATCTATGTCAGCCACAGGATGCAAAACGGCCGCTGGAGCCCGGCCGAAAATATGGGGCCGGTGATCAATACGGCGGGCGATGAGAGCACTCCCTTCATCCATGCAGACAATCAATCCCTATATTTTACTTCAAATGGGCATAAAGGTTATGGGGGTGATGATCTGTTCGTTTCGCGGAAAACCACGGATGGCAAATGGACGATCCCGGAAAACCTGGGGTACCCGATCAATACGATCGAAAACGAAGGCAGCCTCGTGATCGCAGCCGATGGAAAAACAGCATACTATGCCAGTGACCGTGCCGATAGCCGTGGCGGATTGGACCTTTATACTTTCGAATTGCGCAACGATATCAGGCCGGCTAAAACACTTTGGGTAAAGGGAAAAGTATTTGACAAGAAAACGGGAAAGGGACTTCCTTCTTCGGTTGAACTGACTGATCTCTCCAGCAAAATTCTATTAAGCAAGGTACAGACAGACGAAACGGGAAATTACCTGATCACGCTTCCCGTGGGAAAAGATTATGCTTTTATCGTCAATCGCAAAGGCTATCTGATCTTCTCCGCAAATTATTCGCTGAGCCAGAAATCTTCCGACTCTGTGTACAACGTTGACATTCCGCTCCAGCCCCTCGAGCCAAATGCTACTGTCGTGCTGAAGAATATTTTTTATGACCTCAATAAATTTGACCTGAAATCTGAATCCCAGGTCGAATTGGACAAACTAGTGCAGCTCATGAAAGACAATCCCACACTCGCGATTCAGATCAATGGGTACACGGATGGAATCGGCAAAGCCTCAGATAACCTCACGCTCTCACAGAACCGTGCAAAAGCGGTGGTTACTTATCTGATTCTAAAAGGGATCGACCCCAAAAGACTTTCTTCCAAAGGCTGGGGCGACACCCAGCCAATTGCTGACAACAAAACGGAAGCTGGCAGGGCACAAAACAGAAGAACAGAATTGAAAGTGGTTAGCAACTAGTCACGCGCTGAACCTCCAAACGCGAGCGACGAAAAAACGACCAGGCCCAGGTCATTTCACGCTTTTCCCCGTCTTACTTGTGCAATAGGTTTGCGCACTGAACACGGAACTCACATACCAGATTGCATTAACGCTGGTTCCGCAGATCGGAACCGTCCATGCAAAAATCCTGTTGGAGCATTTTGGAAATGCGACCGATATTTTTCATGCTAAGAAATCTGTACTCGAAAAAATAGAAGGCATCGGAATGGCCAGGGCAAAGTCTATAAAGACCTTTACAAATTTTCCCGACGTAGAAAAAGAATTGCAATTCATTGAGAAATACAGGATCCATCCACTTTGTCTTACAGATAGTAAATATCCCCGGCGCCTGTTGAATTGTTATGACTCTCCGACCCTATTGTATTTTAAAGGCAATGCCGACCTGAATGCATCCATCGTCGTTGCTTTTATTGGCACACGCACACATTCAGAATACGGGAAACACCTCACTGAAAAGCTGATCAAAGACCTTGCACCATACCGCGCCCTTGTAGTTAGTGGTCTCGCATTCGGAATTGATTCTCTCGCACATAAAATGGCGCTGAAAAATAATCTTCCGACATTGGGTGTGCTGGCACATGGCCTTGATACAATGTATCCGCCTGAACATGCAGCCCTTGCGAGGGAAATGATTTCCAATGGAGGAATTCTGACGGAATTCAGGAGCCAGACAAAACCTGACAAACATAATTTTCCCATCAGAAACCGCATCGTTGCCGGCATGTCGGATGCCATTGTGGTTATAGAAACCGGGATCAAGGGTGGCAGCATGATTACGGCAGAGCTGGCCAATGGTTACAATAAAGATGTCTTCGCTATTCCGGGAAAAACTTCAGATCCAAAAAGTTCAGGCTGCAACGAACTAATAAAAAAAAACAAAGCAATGCTCCTGACCGACACGATGCAGCTGGTTGAAGTGATGAGTTGGGATCGAAAACCGCTGGATAGTTCTTTGGCAAAAAAGCAAAGGGAAATGTTTATTCAGCTCAGCGCACATGAAAAGAATTTAATGACTATCATCAAAGAAAATGAAACAGTGCATATTGATGAACTTCATCTACGGAGCAAGGTGAGCAGCAGCACAACGGCGGCGGCGATATTAAATCTGGAATTGCAGGGATTGATCATTTCGATCCCGGGAAAAAGATATACCCTGGCTGATCCGCAAATGCAATTCTAATATAAATTGAAAATCAGCGCTCCAAAAATCATTTGGGGGGTATTTGGCCGCTGCACTATCTTTGCACATGGCAAGAATAATTACCCCTCCGGTCAGTCAGAAATCCCATTCAAAATTTTTCGGTGAAGGATTAACCTTCGACGATGTCCTGTTACTTCCCGCATTTTCCCAGGTACTGCCGCGTGAAGTAGAGATCAAGACTCATCTCACCCGTGAGATCAAACTCAATATTCCGATGCTCTCGGCCGCGATGGATACGGTAACAGAAGCCACCCTTGCTATTGCCCTTGCACGTGAAGGCGGAATGGGGATCCTGCACAAAAACATGAGTATTGAAAGCCAGGTGGAGCAGGTCAGGAAGGTGAAAAGAAGTGAAAGCGGACTGATCATCGATCCCATTACTCTGGATGGGGAAGCTACGATTGGTGATGCGTTAAAATTGATGAAAGAAAACAAAATCGGCGGAATACCTATTGTAGATCATAACCAAAAACTGGTGGGTATCCTTACCAACCGAGACCTTCGATTTGAAGATGATATCCGAAGGAAAATCAAAGAGGTGATGACCAAAGATAACCTGATCACGGCACCCGAAGGAACGGATCTGAAAATGGCGGAAAAAATTCTTCAGAAACATAAAATTGAAAAACTTCCTGTCGTGAATAAATCCGGCAAGTTGATCGGATTGATTACGTACCGCGATATTCTTCAATTGCAAAGTTGCCCGAATGCAGTAAAAGACAATTATGGCAGATTGCTGGTAGGCGCGGCTTTGGGAATTACCAGCGACTTAAGGGATCGTGCAGCTGCACTAATGCAAATTGGCGTTGATGTCGTTTGCCTCGACAGTGCACATGGGCATTCGAAAGGCGTAATCCAGTCAGTAAAGGCTCTGAAAAAAGAATTTAAGAATTTGCAGGTCATAGCCGGTAATATTGGTACCGCTGCCGGCGCAAAGGCTTTGGCCGAAGCAGGCGCTGATGCAGTAAAAGTGGGCATCGGGCCAGGATCCATTTGCACGACGAGGATTGTAGCCGGGGCCGGCGTACCGCAAATCACTGCGGTCATGGAAGCGGCGGCTGCACTTAAACCGAAAGGCATACCCCTTATTGCGGACGGTGGCATTCGCTATACCGGCGATATGGTCAAGGCAATTGCTGCGGGCGCGCATACTGTCATGATGGGCAGCGTCTTTGCCGGTGTAGAAGAAAGTCCGGGCGATACCATTATATATGAGGGCAGAAAATTCAAGCAATATCGTGGCATGGGATCCATAGGCGCAATGAGCGAGGGAAGCAGTGACCGCTATTTTCAGGATGTGGAAGATGGAATAAAGAAACTTGTACCGGAAGGCATAGAAGGACGCGTCGCTTTCAAAGGCAATCTGAGTGAAGTGGTTTTACAATATGTGGGCGGACTTCGTGCTGGTATGGGCTATTGCGGAGCAAAGGATATCGCCACTTTGCAGGAAGCCCAGTTTATAAAAATCACAAATGCAGGTATGAAGGAAAGTCATGCACACGATATTGAAATTACCAGGGAAGCGCCAAACTACAGCAGGTAATTCCTGCACCCTTTGAGCTCAAGGGCTGGAATCTTTTGACAATACCAACAGAGACAGGAGATAATTTAATTTGAACTATTTTTAGTTAAATATTTCCCATTGAAGCATTTTCGCTCGTTTTTCCTGTCCCTCTTGTCCGGATTCCTATTGTTCGCCTGCTGGCCTGTTTCGCCCTTCACATTTTTGGTATTCATAGCTTTCGTTCCCCTGCTCTGGCTGGAAACCTATTGCAGGAAAAGATCATGGTTCTTCTTATGGACTTACATCAGTCTCCTGGTCTGGAATGCGGGCACAACCTGGTGGATGTGCAAAGCATCTGTACCGGGAGGGATCAGTGCCATCCTTGCCAATAGCCTGCTCATGTCCATCCCATGGATAGGGTTTTATAATGTGAAGAGAAGATTTGGTCCGATCTTCGGTTATGCTTCACTGATACTATTCTGGATGAGCTTCGAATTTGTTCACCTGAACTGGGAGTTGAGCTGGCCCTGGCTCACGCTGGGTAATGGCTTTTCTACGCATCCTGCATGGGTCCAGTGGTATGCAATCACAGGAACAAGCGGAGGAACGCTTTGGATTCTGTCCGCCAACTTGCTTGTTTTTCTTGCGCTTAGAAGCAGGGGAAGTGCTGGGGTGAGCAGAAGATATGCCTTCGGAGCTATTTTGGTGCTGATCATCCCCTTTGGCATTTCATATCTTATGCCATTGAAATCGAATGAACAGATTAAGGATGGAATAAAAAATGTGGTCATTGTTCAACCCAATGTGGATCCCTGGAATGAGAAATTTGTGGCAGGAAGTGAAGAAAGCCAATTACAGGAACTGATTCGGTTAAGTGAAGCAGCCCAGGATTCAAGTACCGCATTGGTGGTTTGGCCCGAAACCGCCATTCCAACTTCCCTTGATGAGGATTCACTGAGAACAAGCCATTTCCTTCTTCCGCTTTGGACTTTCCTAAAAAAGCATCCAGCCCTCAATCTCCTTACCGGCATCGAAGGTTATCGACTTTTTTCCGAAAACAAAAATCATCCAAATGCCCAAAAAATTCCAAACACCACCTATTATTTTGAAAGTTACAATAGCGTAGTATTATTAGACAGCGACCAGTTCCAGGTCTATCACAAATCAAAACTCGTTCCCGGAGCTGAAACCCTTCCCTCCTTTATCCATTTCCTTGCTTCCTGGTTCGAACAATTTGGCGGCACTTCCGGATCATATACCAGGCAAAAAGATCGGACCGTGCTCAAATCATATAATAATAGTTTTTCCATCGCTCCAGCCATCTGCTATGAAAGTATTTATGGAGAATTTATGGCCGAATACATAAAGAATGGTGCCGACCTGATCGCTATCGAAACCAACGATGGCTGGTGGGGCAACACCGCAGGATATAAACAACATGAGAGCTATGCGCGGCTAAGGGCGGTAGAAACCCGCAGATGGATCGTCAGAAGCGCCAATACAGGCATTTCCTGTTTTATTGATCCAAATGGAAAAACAATTGATCCACAACCCTGGGATAAGAAAACAGTAATCAGGATGAATGTACCGCAAAATAAAGAGATCAGTTTCTTTGTAGCGCATGGTGATATCCTCTCCAGAATAGTAATCGGTGCAACCATCCTATTGATCATCTGGAATTTCTATACCATTGTCAAAAGCAGAAAGCATCGTGGATAAAGAAATCAAATTGCGGAGCTCAGAAATAGCATACAAGGTGCATGGCAATGGACAGCCAGTGCTCTTGCTGCATGGATTTGCAGAAGATGGTGAAATCTGGAAGTATCAGGTGGAATTCCTGAAAGATAAATTCAAACTCATTGTTCCAGATATCCCGGGCAGCGGGAGATCCCCATTCAATAAGGCGTTCGTTACAATTGATGATTTTGCAGAAATCATCAATCCCATTCTTGACCATGAAAAAATAAATCACATGGCGCTGATTGGCCACAGTATGGGTGGTTATATTTCCATGGCCTTCGCAGAAAAATATCCTGAGCGACTGGCGGGCCTTGGGCTTTTTCACTCTACTGCCTATCCAGATACCGAAGAAAAAAAATTGGCCAGGAGAAAGAGCATTGAATTTATTAAGGAGCATGGCGCTGCAGATTTTATCCGAACCACCATACCAAATCTATTCGCACAATCATTTTGTGAAAGCCATCCTGAACAAATCAGAGAGCTGATAGAGACATATTCTACCTTACCACCTGAGGCCCTGATACAATATTACGAAGCCATGATCTTGCGCCCTGACAGAACTTCCATCCTGAAACATTTTCAAAAACCGGTTCTATTTATCATGGGCGAAGAAGATAAGGCTGTTCCATTTCAGGATAGTCTGAAACAAGCTCATCTCCCATCGATCAGCTTTATACATATCCTTCAAAAGAATGGACATATGGGCATGATTGAAAACCCTGAGAAATGCAATAGTTACCTGGTTGAATTCCTGCAAAATTCCCTTTTGCGCCCCCCAGGGGATTAAACCCAGGCGCCTGATTTTTTTCTGTCCGCTTCTTATTATAGATTGCAATCCTCAAATTAAACAGCATCATGGACAAAATAGTTTTCATCACTGGAGCGAGTTCAGGGATAGGAAAAGCCTGTGCGGAAAAATTTGCTGCCAATGGTTACCATATCATCATCACCGGCAGAAGAAAAGAACGACTTAACATCCTGCAAAAGTCAATTGAAAAAAATTTCAAAGTCAGGGTGCTCCCGCTTTGCTTTGATGTGCAGGATCATCCTGCCGTAAAAGCTTCCATTGGAAATCTACCCGAAGAATGGAGAAAGATTGATGTGCTGATCAATAATGCAGGCCTTGCCCTGGGCAAGGACTTTTTTGATGAGGCACTGATGGAAGACTGGGAAACCATGATCGATACCAATGTAAAAGGCCTGCTTTATGTCTCCAGGGCAATCATTCCTTTTATGAAGGCTCAAAAAAGGGGGCAGATCATCAATATAGGGTCCACCGCAGGTAAGGAAGTGTATGAAAAAGGCAATGTCTACTGCGCTTCAAAATTTGCTGTCGATGCCATTACCAAAGCCATGCGGATTGATCTGCTAAGACATGGAATTAAAGTCACAGCCGTCCAACCCGGGGCAGCTGAGACTGAATTTTCTAAGGTTCGATTCAAAGGCAATATGGAAGAATTTAGGAAAGTATATGAAGGCTTTTCGCCTCTGCAGGCTGAAGATATCGCCGATGTCATATTTTATTGCACCACCCAGCCTCCCCATGTTTGTATCAATGACCTCGTGCTGACCAGTTTAGCACAGGCTAATAGCTTTTATACTTATCGGAGTACCTGAACGATGATCGATGGTCGAGGATCGATGGTCGAATGGTCCCCACTCGAACTGTAGTTATTGCTGGTTGAAATTGGTTTCCGCGATGGTAAAGAATCAACTAAACTGTCTAAATCCGAATAAAAGCCGGTCATCGATCATCGACCATCATCGTCCCCCATGTATACCCCTAGTTTTTCATTCCTTTTTGCCAGCATCTAGAAATAAGGCATAAAAATTGGACCTGAATACAATATTGGCGGCCGATCTATAGTTAAGGATTCAATAGTCAATATCCTAGTAGCCAATGTTCAAGTCAATTTTAAGCCTGGTGCTGGTTTCAGTCCTAAGTCTATGCTTTTCCACCTGGATCCAGGCCCAGGAAATTATCCGGCAGGAATCCTGCGACAGCGTTCAATATAAGCCCCAAATCGATAGCCTCAAACAGCTATTCGAAGCGAAAGGGTTTATTGTTTTAAGGGAAGCATCCATATCCATGCAGAGTGAATATGAAATGCCCATTGTGGTTCCGATGACGCAGGGTACCGTCTATGAATTCATATTTATCGGAGAGCCTAGCTCCAAACTCTATGAAGTCAGGATGTTCGATTACAATGAAAAGCAGGTGGTCTATCAAAAGAAGATGTGGGGCGATATCGACGGCAATATCATTTCTTACTCCTATGTTCCCCAGTTTACCGAATACCATATGATCAAACCCGTACAGGTAAACAAGAAAAAGAAAAAGCTCTGCGGTTATGTATTACTGTTCAAAAAGGTCAAGTGAGGTGACGGAAGAAAGTTGACAGGTGGCAGTTGATCGTTGACAGTTGGCCGTTAGCAACGGATGGATGCCAGCAACCATTTTTACTTTATTCTCTGCGCCCTCCGCTCCTCTGCGTGAAAAATCTTGCTACCCCTAATGACCTGCCTATTTCTTTGAAGGATTCGCAGCTTCTGCCAGCGAAATCCTGATCTGAATTCCAGCACGCGTAGTCGTGATCGGCGGAGAGCTCGAAATCTTTGGTTCAGAACGTCGCTGTTCATAATAGAATTTCAGGTTGATCCGGTTATTGATCACATAATCGATCGATGGCAGGATACTGACCAATTTCTGGCCTCCAACAGGCATCGATGCATTCTGATCCAGGTAACTATTGGAAGTGACATCATCTCGTACGCTGAAGTCCAGGCGGAAAGTCAGGTCATTATTCAATTTCCTGGAATCATTCTTTCCCACTTTTATCCCGAACGGAAGTGGCAATCCCCGTTTGCGCCAACCGATACCAATCGCGAATTCAGAACCCAGGCTTTCACTCATCTGGTAGTCAATCAGGCTCAATACCAATTGCCTTGACCTGCTGTATGCAACGCGCGCCTGCAGCTGGTTCACAAATTGCATATCCAGGTCAATCAATGGCGCAAATTGTTCACTGATCGACACGTTTGGCACGAGGAAATAAGGCACATAATTGCCGGTTAAAGTATCTATGAATCCCGGTTGTCCATAACCGAGAGGATCGGCATAATTCAACGCTGAATTATAAGAGTTCATGCTAAGGGTGCTGGTGTATGCATTAGAAATGCTAAAATTGGTAAAGACCTTTTCAAAGCCCGAAACCCTGCTCAATCCATTATAAGTAATCCGCCAGTTGGGTTTGGGCAGGTATCCCGAAAATGGATTCGTGCGGATATTTGAATTGGTCTCATTGACGAGGGCCACGGTGTTTGGATTCTTACCCGTATAAGCTGCAACGAAAGCAGGTATCAATACATCCTGCGCATATTTTCCATATCCGTAATAATAATTATCCGGTCCCTGCGAGAAGGAATAAGGATTGGCTTTGCCAAGACGCTCCGAAATGATGAGACGGTTATTTTCAAAAGTTTTAAATGTATTTGAGATTTCATTGGGCTGGAAGGGGGCGAACAAAGTATTGAGAGCAATATAGCTGACACTGAAGCTACCGGCTGTATATGGATTCAATCTCACGAAATCACTTGAACCGATCGTGTCCTTGTACAATTCCGTATAATTTTTTCCAAAGGATTTATTCCAACTCACGGTGATGTTCAGGTCCCTCACTGGTTGCACTTGTGCAGTAATATTGATCAATTGGGTATAGGAAGCCTGGTTCTGGAAATTAAAAGTAGTATCGTGCGACAGGTAGCCCTTTTGTCCCAATTTATTTACGAAGTTGGTATCAGGTTGGAAGCCGAATACATATCCCAGGCCGGGCTGCCCGGTCTTTAGGTCTATTCCGAGAAATCTTGTACTGTCCGTATACCCGAATATAGATGACATAGAATTCTGCGAATAATTCACAGTGACGTCTTTGACCATGGTGACAATTTTTGCCAGGGCCTTCGTTGCCCCATGCAAGCGATATTCATTGTCAATATTCTCAGCTGGCGGCTTCTTATTTTTTGCGGTATCCGCCCCTTTGGGTTGCGGGCCCGGTGGCCGGCTTGGATTGTCCGACTGATCCAATGCGCGCAGCAGACCCCATTTGGCATATAGCCTGGTTAGATTAAAGTCTCCTGTCGCCTCTATGCGCTGTGTGTTTTGTATGCTATTTCCAAGGTTCACGGCAAGCAGCGAAGCCGTTGTCCATTGATAAGTAGATGCATATCCCGCACGGATCGTTGTCCAGTCCAGGAATGGGATCTTATTGGTTGGCACCGTGTAAGTAGCATTGAATGCCTGTTGGAATAAGACTGTCCTCCCTCCTTTCCAGAAATTGCTCCACATTTGTTTTTTCTCAGCACTGTTTAATCTTCCGCTGTCTTCATCTACCCACGACTTATTTGTCGCCGTATAATCAATATTCAGCGAGCGTGTTAGGTCCCATCGCAATACATATAAGCGGTCGATATAAAAATATTTATTAAAGGTTTCCGGCAATGTTCCCTTTGGTCCATCTATGTTTCTGGACCGGTAAGCCCCAAATTGCCTGTTAACGTCTATTCTCAGCGTCAGGATCGACGGCACCGGGTTGAAGTTCAGGTCCTTGATTATGCTCAGCCATTTTGAATTGGACTTGATCGCTTTCCTGAATGGTTCCCAGTGTTTTGGATTGCCCACATAATTATACCCTAAGCCACCCTTGTAGGTGATCAGCTGGTCTTCTTCTGCAATCGGGCTATGGTGTTCAGAGTTGGTATAAGAATAGCTGACATCAAAATTTTCTATGCTCCATAGCTTAAGCCTTTTCCCCGAGATATTATTTCGTCGGACATTGGTAAAATTGAAACTGGTAATGGTCAGCACATCCACAGCCTGCTCTCTGATAGAATCCTTCTCATTTGCTGGCGCTGCATTGATCTTGTCTTTGAGTTTGATGTCCAGGTCATACGGATCATATTCCGGAAGACTGACAGCGTGGCTCACACTCGCGTAGAAAGGAATGGAAATGCCCGTCGTTCTAGGCAGCAATCTGCCCAACTCCAGGGTGGTTGCAGCATCGAGCTGCGTTCGGTCATCGAACGATCTTGCCTGGATGTTCTGGTCAATGGTTCCGAAGCCCACCGATCGGATGCTCCCGGCTAAATACATGGTACCAAGGTCGGCAAGCTTTATATCCACCCTTCCCACAGCAGCATAACCACCCTGATCATTGATATCCGATAATCGAAGTTCATCAAACCAGACTTCCGTGCAGACGGGCGTAGGACTTACATTTTGAATCCCGAGGAAAATGGCTTGGACCTGCCCAAGGTTAGGGTTTCCATACATCGCATATACCCTCCCGTCAGCATCCTTTTCCTGATAATACGTATTGGTGGATCCGGAATTATTCCGGTCTTCTTTCAATGTGATGAGTCGCTGAAGCGCGAGATTCAGACTATTTGAATCGGGCCAGATCTTCGTATCGAGTGTGGTGAACCAAATCGTCTTATACAAAGGTATTTTAACTTCATAAAAATTATTGATAAAATCACTTCCCAGTCGGATGATTGCATAGAGATCTCCATCCTGGAGGTTGTCCGCCTTGCCTGCAGATTCCGCATGGATAAACATATCCAGCTTGCCATACCTGCGCAGGTCCATATTTACATTCTTAAATACACCTCTTGCCTGGCCCGTTCCTAAATTACAAATCTGCAAACTCATCGCCTGTTCATTCAACAGGATCGTCACATTATTGGTGCTCAATTGCTGTTGACGCGCGATGCCTGGAGGTATGACATAAGGAATCGGTTGGCGGGTGCTGTTCTGTTCAATATTTACCGCAGTGACATTGAAATCGATCGGACTATTGGGTGGAATCGGAATATATTGTCCGGCCGTGTCAAGCTGATAATTAAAATTCCTCCATGTATCCCTGATCAATTGAAATTGTGCAAAGCGACAGACCACTGAATCCGAAAAGCCCGTCAAATACATTCTTACAAAGCGGATCGATTTGAAATCCTGGATATTCCCAACTTTTTGTGTATATGCGGAAATGGGAATCCTGAATTGGTACCAGGTCTGATACACTCCACCCGAAGGAGTAAAAGTGCGCTTGTCCGTAATAAAATTTGATCCCACCAGCGCGAGCCCTGCATGGGTCAGGTCGACTTTATACTCAAAATATTCTTCCAATTCATTCACCGTATTGTCGTGATCCAGATCCTCCTGGTCGGGGTATAGTGTAGATGCGTTCACATAGTCTTGTCCCTGCTGTGCCACCGGAGAGTTGCCCTGGGGTCCATTGTAATATTTATACCTTCCGAGGATCTGCGTTTGTGCCTGATCGTAAGAAGCGTCCCGGTAGTTGACAAAATTATCGCCCGAGGGATCATTGAATGATTGCTGATAAACCGGGGAATTTGTTCCGAATACCGTGGCCAATTGATTGAGGTAGGGCTGTATGGAAAACCAGCTTCTTTCGCCATTGTCATCCAACCCATCGAAACCCACATCCTGGTAGGGCCGGTCATTTGGATCATTGCTGAATGCATTGGTGACCTGCACCGGATTTGAAGGCACCCTTCCCCAGACGGAAGTACTGTCAATCGCCGCAGGAATAGAAGGCGTATTCAATCCGTTTTCGTATAATCTGCGGCCATCATGTAAAACATCTTCGGAAACACTTCCCAGGTCAAGGTACATCTGACCGCCCAAACCATTGGAGTCTGTAATGAGCGGATCCATCATCCAAAATTCAATGTATTGCACATTGCTCGTTTCAAAATCCGTTTGGTCAATGGCGCGCATAATGCCACCCCAGGCTTTTTGCGGGAAGCGGAGTTTTCCTTCGGGCGTAATATCACCCGGTTTCGCATCAAAATTATAAGGCCCTTTATCGGAAGGATAATATGCGAGGTCAAAAGTGATTTGCTGTGCCTGGCCATATTCCGGCGTCTGCTGAGGAAAAATGTTTTGAACGGTGATGGAGCCTGTGCGCGGGTCGCCAAAATTCTGGTAAGATTTTACAGGGTTGTTTGGATTCGACCTATCCTGCAAAGTGGGTTCAATATTATACCATGCCAATCTTGCCCGGTTGAATCCATATGGAAAAGAATCATTCAGTGCGCCTTCAGGAAATAAACCATTCCCCTGTGGTGTGGAAGCAATCGCCCAGCTGGTCAATGGAAATCGCAAATCAATGGAGCTGGTGGAACCTTCAAAATCGTCAATATAAATTGTGCCACTGCTGCCCTTGCCGATCTGCGGGGGATGGTTCGGCTGCATGAATGCCGCCTCACCTGTGGCGACCACGGTACTCATCTCTTTCGAATTATAAATGGGTAATTTATTCAATAGCCTGGTGATACCCGGCGCCTGCGTTCGATAACTCACATCTGCACCATACATGTAATTCCTGATCGGATCTTCATTGTAATTGGTCTTGGTAAAGAATGGCCGCTCATTCAATCTTTCAAAAGTTCCACCGAATGCAAGGGATTCCGTTGGCGTATTCTTTGCCAGGTAATCCAATCGCACGCCCCAGAAACCCCGCTGCTGGGTGGCAAAGCTGCCATTGTTTTCATATTGAACATTGACGGGAACGCCGGAATTAATAATGGCCTGGTTGATCACTTTCACCGTTCCAAGATTATAATCGACGACGTAGTCAACATTTTCCCTCAGTGTCTGGCCCCCCGCATTGACGCGCACGGATCCGGGCGGCACATTGAATGCGCCCAATTGGACATCCGCGCCGGCAGTGGCTTTTGCAACCCCACCCAGGTAATACCGGTCCACGTTGGAATAGGTTTTCGCCACCTCTTTGATGGTATCATATAATTGCCTGAATACATATTGCGAATCAAAGGCCGGGGAATTATTGAATGCGAGATTGGCCAGATCACTTCCAAAAGGCTGAAGCACCGGGAAAATGATCCTGGCCTGGTTTGAAACGATCGTAAAGCCTTCCAAATAGTCGAATACCCCATCCGGTTGGGGGTCATTGTGCGCATTGAGCCGGTCAAGATTCAAAATGGAAATGAGTGGGACCCCGGATTTAGGTCCCGCTGGCAAATATCTTTTGGTTCCATTGCCCGGATCTTCATAAAGAATATTCATTTGAAATCCTGCCTGCTGGATATTTGAAAGGTAGCCTCCGGTTCCGGTCTTCAGCGTATACACATTTTTCATCATCAGTTGCCAGATGGGTAAATTGGTTCGCTGCGAAGTAGCTTTCAGCATTTTCAGGTATAGCACTTTCTGTGCACCCGGGTTTGAACCCGTGGCGGTGTCGGGTGGAAGATCCTGGGAAAATTCGCCCACCTGAAAGATCTGCCCATTGTAACTGTACTGGTATGCGACCGCTAATACATCATTCGGCTGCAGCGGTTGCTGCAGTGAGATGAATCCGACCTGGGGATTGAATATATAATCGTTGGGACCCAGTTTTCGCGCAAAGACCTGTTCATAATCCTGTACTTGTACCAATCCCAGTGCAGTTAAGGTTGGAATGACCTGGTATGAAACCCTGCTGTTTGGGTTGCCTGTAATATTTGTATACTCATTGTTGGCACCATTGGCCGGATAGGGTTGGGCCGTCAGCGGAATAATATTCGGATTATAGGGTTTGGATTCACCCAGGTCCATCAGACCTACTATATTGCGTGCCTGCGTCGTGGTCCCATTCCTGTTAGTAACCCATACCTCTATGCGAAGTATCTGCACCGGCGAGTTGACAATGGGCAGGTTCGACATGGCTTTGTTGAAATTATTTTTGAAATATTGTGCCATCAGGAAGTGCCGGTTTTCGTCATAATCATCGGCCTTAAACTGATATTGGGTAGTGGCCGAGCCGCCCTGCAGGTTCATTGATTGCGACTGCGAACGCTGGTTCGCCAGCACTGCAGTTACAAAGAGTTTTCCGAATTGCAATTGTGTCTTGATACCAAAAAGGGACTGTTCATTCGCCATCAATGCACTTTTGGTAGTAAAATTTGTCGATCCGACTTCAATTTTTTTGATGATCTCATCCGGCCCTCCCGTGTATTCCAGTTTCAGCTGGTTCATCCAGTCAAAATTGGCCTGTGTGTTATATGTAATGGGCAATTTCAATTTGCTCCCGATATTCCCGACCACATTGACATTGGCATCCATATTAAAGTCCAGGCCGCCAGTCTTTCTTGCTCTTTCAGGAAGGGTGGGATTCTCTACGTTTTGGCCCTGGTATCCGGCCAGGATATCCACATTTCCCTGGGGCCTGATATCCACTTTCCCATTTCCAAAAAGCCGGTTAAATAGGTTATCCGTGGCAGTGAGTTTGGGACGAATCAGTCTTTTGTTGAGCGCAGCCAGCATATCAGCCCTTTGCCTGAAATAGGCGTCCTCGGCCTGCTGCGCTTTGATTCTGGAGTATTCTTCAAAAGTGAGATAGGTAGGTTTGCGAAAATATTGCGTACCCACTTTTTCGATGATATAATATTCCCTGGTCTTTGGATCGTAGTAGATGGAGTCCCTGATATTTGGTGGATCCTTGAGGTTGAATGGATTCTTGTTCGGGTTGGTCAATGCATCTCCCCGGCGATCCTGAATAGGAAAGATCAGACTATCCGCTTTTTTCTTTGGCCTTGTAGTATCCTGCTGGAAATAAGGACTCGCCGACACAGAATCAGAAAAGAATACTGTAGCAGCGATCAGCAGTGTGGCCACTGGAACCAATTTAATCAAATACCGGGTCAAACTTTCCTCAAGAATTAGTTAAGTAGAAAGATCGCTGATAGGCTATATAATTTTTAGGGCTTGTTTAATGATGTCTTCGAGCTTATCTGTTTCCTGACCAGCGGAAAGCACTTTCTTGAGTGCTGGTTCAGCCACTAGTCTGGCGATGCCCAAAGCCATCAGAGCATTCAACGCATCCTGCTCCAATGTATTGTATATCAATGAGGAAAAATTTGATTCGGGTAATGTCTTGCCCATCCTGTCCCGTAATTCGAGCACTAATCTTTCCGCAGATTTCTTGCCAATTCCTTTGATGGATTCAAGTATTTTGGAATTACCCTGAACGATCGCCCTGGAGATCTCTTCCGGCCTCATAGAAGAAAGCATGACCCTGGCGGTTGCAGCCCCGATTCCTGATACACTAATCAGCTGGATAAACAAGTTCTTTTCAACAATGTCAAAGAACCCATACAAAACATGTGCATCTTCCCTCACCTGGTAGTAGGTCTGCAAAATTCCCTTGTCCATGTTTTGAATGCGGGAATAGGTATTAAGACTGATCTGCAATTCATAGCCAACCCCACCCACATCCATATGGACTACAGTGGGCGACTTATGCGCGAATTCTCCCTTTAAAAAAGCGATCATAGTTGCGAAAATAAGTGAAAAAAGAATAGAGCCAGGGAGGTTGAGATGTTGAAAGGTTGATGGGTTGAAAGGTTGACCGCGTCCGCCGTAGCTTTAGCAAAAGCGGAAAGGTTGAAGGGCTGAAAAGTTGATTGGTTGAATAGTTGAGAAGTTGTGAGAAAGACTACCAAGAGCCAAAGGCCCGTTTCAATTAATAGCAACGGATTTCTAACCGTTGCGCCATGATGTTGAGTTGGAAGGGTGAAGTGTTCGCCTGGGAATCTAAACTTTCACCATGCTTTGCGATTGTCCGCATCTTGTGTATTTTTACGCCGCTTTGAAAAATCTTTACTGACCGAAGAACATAACAATGACCAATAAAATAACTGCTGCCATTACTGCTGTGGGCGGCTTTGTCCCCGAAGATGTACTCTCCAATGCCGACCTGGAAAAAATGGTTGATACCAATGATGAATGGATCAGGACCAGGACCGGGATTAGCGAGCGCAGGATCCTGAAAGGAGAAGGCAAAGGGAACTCTGATCTTTGTGTGCCTGCAGTATTGGAATTGTGTGAGAAAAGAGGAATTGATCCGAAAGAAATAGATTGCCTGATCGTCGGAACAGTTACACCCGACATGTTTTTCCCTTCCACTGCAAACATAGTCTGCGATAAAATCGGGGCGGTGAATGCCTGGGGCTTTGACCTGGCAGCAGCCTGCTCTGGATTTCTTTATAGCCTGACCACCGGGGCTGCCCTGATAGAAAGCGGTCGTTATGAAAAAGTTGTTGTCGTCGGCGCAGACAAAATGAGCGCCATCGTGGATTACAGCGACCGAAGTACCTGTATCATTTTTGGCGATGGCGCCGGTGCCGTCCTGCTTGAACCTAACGATGATGGCTATGGGGTTTTGGACAGCATCCTGAGAAGCGATGGCAAGGGCAAAAGCCATTTGCATATGAAAGCCGGAGGATCATTGAGGCCTGCTTCCATGGAAACAGTAGCCAGCAAGGAACATTATATTTACCAGGAAGGACAGGCGGTATTCAAATTCGCCGTAAAAGGTATGGCTGACGTAAGCGCTGAATTATTGGAACGTAACAATCTCACTGGCGAAGACATTGCATGGCTTGTGCCTCATCAGGCAAATAAACGGATTATTGATGCCACGGCGCAACGGATGGGTCTCTCGGAAGATAAAATCATGGTCAATATCCAACGCTATGGAAATACTACTGCAGCTACGATTCCACTCTGCCTTTGGGACTGGGAAAGCCAACTGAAAAAAGGAGATAACCTGGTGCTCGCTGCATTCGGAGGCGGATTTACCTGGGGAGCCACCCTGGTGAAATGGGCTTATTAATATTAAAATTTTTTGGACCCGGCATTTGATCACTATTCAGCATCCTTGCGTCGCACTCTTCGACATTTGAATCTCTTATCAGCAACTTTGATTCATTTTCCACGCAGAAACTAAGGGAAAGCAGAGGCGCAGAGAATCTACTTACCACCAACCAATCATCTAATCAACTAATCAACTAATCAACCCTTCCGCCTTCTCCGCCTCAGGCGGATGCGGCGGACGCAGTCAACTTTTCAACCAATCAACTCTTCAACCAATCAACCCATCCACCTCACTCCGACCTCAACGCATTGATCGGATTCGCAATAGCCGCTTTGATCGATTGAAAACTGATGGTCAGAAGTGCAATGAATAAGACCAGTAAGGCAGAGAAAAGAAAACTTAACCAACCGAGTTCTATGCGATAAACAAAATCCTTCAGCCAGGAATGCATTGCCCACCAGGAAAGCGGGATCGCAATCAGTAAGGAGATCGCTATGAGTTTCACAAATCCGGTTGACAAAAGCGTTGTCACCTGCATGATAGACGCGCCCAATACTTTGCGTACGCCAATTTCTTTTGTTTTCTGTTCCGCCATAAATGCAGACATAGCAAAAAGGCCGAGACAGGCAATGATCATTGCAAGGATTGCAAAGCTTGAAAAGATCTTTTTTGTCCTTTCCACGTCCGCATACATTTGCTCAAAACTCTCATTCAGGAAACTGAAACGAATAGGTTGGTCGGGCGCAAACTGCTTCCATAATGATCCGATGGCGCTCAAGGCTGACTTGGCATCTGCAGCTTTAAGCTTTACGGAGATAATCGAGGGGCTGATCCCCAGGATCATGGTCACACCATCAATGCGGCTATTGCGCATGGACTCAAAATTAAAATCTTCAATCACTCCAATGACCGTCAAAGCTGGCCCTCCATTGGAAATTTTACTTCCGAGGGGTCTGTCTCCGAGATTGAGGCGCCTGACCATTTCCTGATTTATAATGACAGCAAGTGTATCAGTTGCAATCTCCCTGGAAAAATTTCGCCCTTCTGTTAAGTGCATACCCATCGTTCTTAGATAATCCTCATCCACTACCCATCGCTGTCCATATGCCGGCAAATCAATATTGACCTTTCCGTCCTTCCAAAAACCATTTCCATTTCTTTTCATGCCATTCACCGGAAGATAATCGCTGATTGAAGCGGATTTCACTTCAGGCAGTCTTTTCAACTCGTCCTTAAAAGATCTGATGCGATCTTCCAGCGAATTCGTTCCCTGTATCACCATGACCTGATCCTTATCAAAACCCACTTTGCGATTAAGAATAAAATGCAATTGCCGATAAATGGTCATTGTCCCTACAATAAGAATGACAGAGGTGGTAAACTGGAAAACTACCAGCACACTTCGCAGAACAGCATTTCGACTCCCCCTGCTCAAATGTCCTTTCAAAACCTGGATAGGTCTGAAAGCAGACAGATAAAATGATGGATAAATCCCAGCAATGAATCCGACAAAGCATGCGCAAACCACAGAAAGCGGAAGAAGCCACCAGATCTTCCATGGAAATGCAATGGATTTGTCAGTAACCGAATTAAAATAAGGCATCAGGAGCCATGCAATCATCAATCCAAACAGAAAAGAGATAAAACTAAATACCATGGATTCCGTCAGGAATTGACGGATCAGGTGAATCCGGTATGAACCCACCACTTTTCTTATGCCCACTTCCTTTGCCCGATTCGCTGATTTTGCCGTGGTCAGGTTAATGAAATTAATACAGGCATTTGCGAGAATAAAAACAGCAATCACCCCAAACATCCAGACAAAACGGATATCCCCATGTGAATATCTGTCATAGATATTTTCCGAACGCAGGTAGATGTCTTTGACTGGTTGCAAATGGTATTTATTCGACGACAATTCCTTCTCTACATCCTTATATCCCATCTCCAATAACCTGGGGCCGATGTACTTTTTATTGATAGAAAACAATTTTGATTCAAATGCAGCGCTGTTTGTGCCTCGCTTCAGGAGAACATAAGTGTAATAATTATTGGCTCCCCAGAAAGTTTGCTCTCCCTTCCATAATTCAACACCTTTCAGGGTAATAAGAAAATCATATTTCAGGTGGGAGTTATGTGGAAAGTTCTGCATGACCCCCTTGATTTTAAAAGGCCTTTTCTTTTCCTTGTTCAGATAGATGAGCTTTCCTACCGGATTTTGATTGGGAAAATATTTGTCCGCTTTGCGTTTTGAAATCACGACGGTATTCGGCTCCGTGAGTGCGGTTGATCGGTCTCCGTACACCATAGGAATTTCGAAAAGGTCCAGGATTTCCTGGTCAGCATATGAAAATCCCTCATCGAAAATATTTTCTGTTTTGTCTTCGGTCATGACCAAATTACTCCCTGCCCCGTAAAAAAGCGGGTGTGGCATCAGTCTGCCAACTTTCTCCACTTCTGGAAAATCCGCTCTCAGAGCGGCGGCAAATGGTGCCTGGAAATCGGTCCCCACGCCAATCTTTCCATTATTATCAAATTCATGGGTCACACGGTAAAATCGATCTGAATTCGGCCAAAATTGGTCATAACTCAGTTCATCTATCATATATAAAGTGATCAGCAAGCAAGCGGCGATGCTGAGTGCAAAGCCTCCCAATTTGATGGCGGAGTACATTTTTTCTCTCTTGAGTTGCCTCCAGGCAATCGATAAATAGTTGCGCAGCATGGGTATACAGTTTTGGCTCTGAACCGGAAAGACAGGCTTTCGACATGAATGTTGCTTGTTCCGCGAAAAACCTTTAATAGAATCTTTTCCGCCCAACTTGCATCAGATCAGCATATATAGTCTATGACGATTTCAATCTGTGCATCTGAAAATTGGTTCTTAATGGCAAACACTTAATTCATTTCATGCAATTTCAAAAATGGCCGCGGCCATTCTGCCTGCATAAACAAATCCGGAGGATATGGGAAATTTGAGTTACCTTTGCACGTTCTTTTGAGTTTAGATTGCGCTTGTAAAAAAATCATCAATTCTCTATTTTCCGCATTTTATTTACACCTGCAGATCTCAAGTTCTTAGGTCAGAGAAATCAATTAATACTGGGCCCCACAGGCAGGGAGTGATTGATTGCAGATTCTTTTCTGAACATTTTAAGAGGGAGACTTAAATTAGAATGAACACGGCGCTTCTCCTTGACACGTAAGCAGAATCAGCCAGCCTGAAATTGCCGCCTTATTTTCAATCATTTAATACACTAAAATTTTTATATGGATCAGGCAGATGAAGTAAAATTATTGAAGAAGAATCTTCAAAAAGTGGAAGATAAATTTATCAGTTTCTTCCAGGCAGGCAATGTAAGATGGCCCGGTGAACCCCATGACCTTTTGAGAAACCACTATAAGCATTTTGATAATATTTCAATGAAGATGATGACAATCGAAAGGCTTGGCGTGACTGATCTTCCTGAGGAGATCATTAAAGAGGTGGAATTGGCTTTTGAAGCATTTCAAAAAAGGGAAGAATACAAATGATCAATATGGGTAAAGATCTTAGAACTATTTATATCGAATTTCATCAGGAAGCCAACAGGGTGTTATTTACTCTGTTTAATGAATTCCAGCACATTATTGAAGTTGGTGGCAGACGACAATACGACAGCTCATTTCTGGCACAAAAAGGAGATTACATACTAAAGCTTAAGGAAACCCTGGAGCAGGCAGTAAAGCAAACAGTAAGTAAATATGAAAACTCCGAAAACCCCGAACACCTCCGCCTCAACCTTACGGCGGGTATTGGATATTATGTGAGAGAATTCACAAGAAAATCCGGATTAATTTAAGTTGGATCGCTTTACTATGCATTTGATTTCTCTGACTCGATGCCGGGCAGGAATTCACATTAACATTATTATTCAGCAAGTGTGGATTTTTTTCCTTACTTTTACTTAGTGATTACCATATCTACATCATTTAGTCAGGATCAGTTCTAATTCTTACTTTTTCGAGCAGTAATAATTTTTCCTCCTCTTTTCTCCTTGCTGCGGTCATCTAATCACCGGAATTTATTTTTTTTATTTAACCTGATTAATATGAATATGTACGTTTCCAACCTGGGTTTCCATGTAAGCGAAGATGATCTTAGAAAACTTTTCGAGGCCTATGGTCAAGTTTCCTCTGCTAAACTAATTACAGACCGGGCCACAGGGCGCAGCCGTGGATTTGGATTTGTTGAAATGGAATCCAGTAGCGAAGCCAATAGTGCGATGTCTGGTCTCAACAACAAAGAGATTGAAGGTCGTTCTATCAGCGTGACCATCGCTCGGGAAAAAGAGAAGACGAACACAAGGAAGAACTGGTAATCATTGCGGGGTAGGTCGTCCTTAGCAATACAGCAATAAGAATTTCTGTCAAAAGTTAAAAGACGGCCTCCAATAATCTTAATGGTGAATTAAGATTAACCTTCAGGGCTTTGCGCTGCTGAATGAAACTACCTGTCGAGCTTTTTATTCAACAGCTTATTCAACTTGCACAGCAAGTCATTTGAATAAGTTATAATTTAAAAATTGTCAGCCAGCGCTGAAGGATCGGCACAGCATGAGATGGGCGATACACCAGTCTGAATGGCGGCTGATGGCAATTCAGGTCTTATTCATTCTAAAAATTAATTGTTCCAACTATGGCGAAATCCAGGGAAACTTTCAACAAAAAAGACAAGCAGCAAAAGCGTCAAAAACAAAAGCAGGAAAAACTGCAAAAAAGAGCCGAGCGCAAATTGAATGCAAAGAAAGGAAAGACCCTGGAAGAGATGATGGCATATATCGACGAACATGGAAATATTTCTGACAAGCCACCAGATCCTGGAAAGAAGAGAATGATCAATGCTGAAGATGTCATGATATCAGTGCCGAAAGGAAATCAGAGAAATCATACTCGCCAGGGAACGGTTCAGTTTTTTGATGATGCAAAAGGATTTGGTTTTATCATGGATGATAAAACGAGTGAAAGGATATTCGTTCATGGAAGCAATTTGTCAGCTCCTGTCAAAGCTTCCGACAAAGTAGAATTTGTCACGGAACCGGGAAACCGAGGACCCGTGGCTATAAATGTAAAAATTCAATCTAAAACATAAAACACCCATGCATTCTTATGGCTTTTATCGATCATGTATTACAAACGCCCTCCTATGGATGGAAAAATAGCAAAGGAGATCTGATCACGCCCACGCTCAAACAATTATTCAAAGAAGCTCTTTTTCGAATAAATATCTTTCGGGACCGCAGGAACTGGACCGCCTTCTTAAGTCCATTTATTGTTATTTGTCTTTCGCCTTTCCTCTACTTGTTTATCTTTCATTATTTTTCCTGGCCACTGATCATCGTTTTTGTATTGTATACGATGATTGTCATGGGCACCCACGGTACTGTTTGGTTTCACAGATACTGCACCCATAAAGCATATAACTTCAGTCATCCGTTATGGCGTATCATCACACAGAACATGGTCATCAGGACGGTTTTGGAAGAGATGTATGTCATTTCACATCATGTGCATCATGCAAAGGCTGATAAGCCCGGGGATCCTTACAATGCCCGCGCTGGATTCATGTATTGCATGCTTGCAGAGATGAATCATCAAAGTATTTCGAAGGATTTGTCTGAAATGGATTATAATAAAACATCCCGCTTTCTCCGGCACAATGGGAATTTCATCAATAGCTACAAGCAATACCGGTATTGGGGCTCTGTTTCTTCGCCATATTATACCGCAGCAGTCCTGCTGTTGAACTGGACATTTTGGTTTGGCGTATTGTATTTCATCGGTGGCTTTGGTCTCGCCTGTGCAATTTTCAGTTCGGCCATGCTTTGGTTCATTTTTATCCGTGCATTCAATTATACAGGTCATGGCAAGGGAAAAGTAAAGCATGTGGATGGGCTGGACTTTGACAGAACCAATCTCGCAGTCAACCAGTCCAGGCCCGGTATGCTCACCGGTGAATGGCATAATAACCATCACCTATATCCCACCAGTGCCCGCGCAGGCTTTTTGCGTTACCAGCTGGATCTTGCATGGATAGCTATTTTTTGCATGTACAAATTGAAGCTGGTATCATCCTATCATGATTCAAAAAAGGAATTTCTAAGCAAATACCACCATGTCAAGGTTAAATTAAATGCTAAACCTTCGGCATCCTAGTTGGATATACCGAAAATTGTACTATCTTTGTAGTTCTTAATGTTATTGCTTTCTCAATTGGCGCAGTTTTGATTCACACCTTCTGCGATGATCGCTTAACCTAAGGCAGGTAATGTATCTCTTCAACCGGATAGCCTTACCATATTTTATCATCAAATTTTTTAAAAGTGTCATTTAGTAATTTACAGCTCATTGAGCCTGTACTCCGGGCTTTGAGCCATGAAGGGTACACAAGCCCAACTCCGATCCAGGAAAAATCAATCCCCGCTATACTTCAAAAACGAGATTTTCTCGGTTGTGCACAAACGGGAACCGGCAAAACCGCCGCATTTGTAATTCCTCTCTTGCAATTATTGCATGAGCAAAACGCAATAAACAAATTTCGCAACCTAAGCACCCTGATTCTTTCGCCCACCAGGGAACTCGCTATTCAGATAGGCGAAAGCATAAGTGCATACGGGCGCTTTCTGCATCTGAAGCATCAGGTCATTTTTGGCGGTGTACCGCAGCATAGTCAGGTGCAGGCCATACGCAGTGGCGTGGATATTATCGTTGCCACTCCGGGCCGCCTGCTCGACCTGATGAACCAGGGTCATATTTCACTTCGCCAGATCCGGTTTTTTGTGCTTGATGAAGCCGACCGCATGCTTGATATGGGATTTGTCCAAGATGTGAAAAAGATCATTGCGAAACTACCTGCGCAAAAACAAACGCTTTTCTTTTCTGCGACAATGCCTGATCAGATTAAGCAGCTTGCAAATATGTTATTGAATAATCCGGTAAAGGCAGAAGTGACTCCGGTATCTTCAACAGTAGAAATTATCGATCAGTCCGTATTCTTTACAGAAAAGCAACATAAGCAATCCCTCCTCATCGATTTGTTGAAAGATAAGTCAATGGAATCTGTTCTTGTATTCACCCAAATGAAGCATACAGCAGATAAAGTTGCACGCAACCTGAACAAGGCGGGTCTGAACAGCGCGCCGATACACGGCAATAGGTCACAAAACCAGCGCCAACAGGCACTTCAACATTTTAAAGAGAAGAAGGTCCGCGTGCTGGTGGCTACTGATATTGCCGCCCGCGGAATCGATATCGAAGGCATCACCCATGTGATCAATTTTGAATTACCCAATGTGCCTGAAACTTATGTGCATAGAATTGGCAGAACAGGAAGAGCAGGTGCAGGTGGCAACGCCATTTCATTCTGCGACTGGAGTGAAAAAGTATATCTGGCCGATATTCAGAAGCTTACTAAAAAGGCAATCCGCATTGTGCAGGGACATGCATTCGATATGCCATCCATGCATGTGAGCGCAGCTCAAACCAATGCATCCGCCGCATCTGCCAATGGGCGCAGAACCACTGGGTTTAAAAGGAGAGGCAGAACTTTTTCTCAAAGGGCATAAATCAAATCATCAAAGTAAAAATGTTGTTCCAGGTGTACTGAATGTCACCTGGAACTGCATTATTGCTACTATTCCCAAGGGCGCAATTTCAGGTGTTTCGGATGGCCCAGAACAACCTGTGATGTCGCCCTGAAAACTTCGAACTGCAGATCAGAAGAATTCATTCTCCCGGCTCCACACAATAAAATCCGTGGCCGGAATCTTATCAACACCCAGGTGATGGAACATTGTCACGATTTGCCCATTGTGATAGCTGCTATGATTAAATAGATGCAATAAGATCTGAAACCGGGGCTCGATGAATTCAGCGCCTTTCAAATTCTTATATATCACTTTTTCATTAAAGAATTCTTCTTCACTGGCCAGCACCCAATCCCTCCAGTCTTTGTCTCGCGACAACAGGCCATCTGCCAAATCATTAAAATTTCCCTTGAATGGATCTTCCTTAATCATGACCTGGCCCTCATGCAGTCTCTGCCACCAGGCGGTTCCAGCAGTCCATACATGAAAGACGGTTTTATACAGACCCGAAAAACTGCTGGCTATTTCACGGTGCTGCTTTTCTTCATCCAGTGTACGAATCAGGTCCAATAAGCGACGATGAGCCCATTCATTGTAACTGGCATATTGATCTAACAATGCTTTCATATAGAATTATCGTTTATTTTTGATTCCTTATCTCAAAATTAACTATTCATAGAAAAGATGCCCGACAAAAAAAATGTGTATTCCGGTTTCAGCTCATTGGCCATTCATGCGGGACATAGTAAGGATCCTAAATATGCGCACCTGACACCAATCTATGCCAGCACCACTTTTGTATATGATGATGCCGAACAGGGAATGCGCCGTTTCAGCGGAATGGAAGAGGGCTATATCTATACCCGATGGGGCAATCCAAGCTTTACAGAAGCAGAAGAAAAAATTGCGGCCATGGAGTCCTTTGGACTCGACAACGGACAGGGTCAGCCGCTGGAACTCAAAGCCCTCCTCCACGCATCAGGTATGGGAGCCATCAGCACGCTGATGTTGATGAACCTAAAAGCAGGCGACCAGATTCTTACGCATTTTTCTTTATATGGTGGAACGGAAGAACTCATCACCAATGCATTGCCTGCCCTGGGCATTGAAGCGATCATTGTTGACCTGCGGGACCTTAACAAAGCGCAAGAAGCCATGAAGGCCAATCCAAAATTGAAAATGCTCTATCTTGAAACACCAGCAAACCCCACCATTCAATGTATCGATATTGATGCGTTGAGCAAGATGGCCAAAGCCCATCAACTTATTGTTGCCTGCGACAATACTTTTGCTACACCATACCTTCAACAACCCTTTCGATATAATGTAGATTTCATTATCCATTCTACTACAAAATTTCTCAATGGGCATGGAACCTCCATCGGCGGAGTTTTGCTCGGCCGCGATATCGAATTTATGAAAACCAAAGCGACAAAGACCTATAAATTGCTTGGTGCCAATAGCAGTCCATTCGATGCTTTCCTGCTGGTCAATGGCATGAAAACGCTCGAAGTCAGGATGGAAAGGCATTGCGCCAACGCGATGAAAGTTGCTGCTATGTTGGAAAAGCACAAAGCCGTATCAAGAGTGAATTTTAACGGGCTCCCATCGCATCCCGACCATGAAATTGCGAAAAAACAAATGCGATATCCGGGCGCCATGATGAGTTTTGAATTGAAAGGCGGTTTGCAGGCAGGTATCCACTTCATGAATAGTCTGAAAATGTGCACCCGAACGGTTTCTCTCGGCACCTGTGATACCCTGCTCAGCCATCCTGCCTCTATGACACATTACAGCGTGCCTAAACAGGCAAGAGAAAAATATGGAATTACTGATGGACTTATCCGGATGAGCGTAGGAATGGAAAATGCGGATGATATCCTCAATGATCTTGACCAAGCCCTGGGATCATTTTAAGTTACTATAAAACTAAACTGTATATGAGAATTTTTTTCGCATGGGTTCTTTGTTTGTCTACTGGATCGGCTTTGGCCCAAAAACAAAAAGATGGCACCGACAACCGCTTTGCCGGACTTGACACCAGTTTTGCACGGGTACTCAAAGACTGGCATGCAGCAGGATTCGCCGTCGCCGTGGTCGAAAAAAACAAAGTGATTTACCAGAAAGGATTTGGATATAAAGAAGTGGCAAGCAAGTCACCGGTTACTCCAAATACATTATTTGCCATCGGCTCATGCACAAAGGCTTTTACAGCTTCCTTGCTCGGCCTGCTCAGACAGGAAGGAAAGCTTGATTTTGATAAACCGGTTCAGATCTACTTCCCCGAATTGAAATTCTATAATGAAAACATGAATAATCTGATCACCCTGCGTGATATGATGTCGCATCGCACGGGCCTTCCAAGACATGATTATTCATGGTATTTCTTTCAGAGTTCTACAAGGGACAGCCTGATCATGCGCATCCAATTCCAGGAACCATCCGCCGCGGTGAGAGAGAAATGGCAGTACAATAATTTCATGTTCATGGCGCAGGGCGCCCTGGTCGAGAAATTAACACATCAAAGCTGGGAAAAGAATGTAAAGGAGAAAATATTCACTCCGTTGGGGATGGGGAGTTCTGATTTTTCCATTGAAGAAATGCTTAAAAATGATGACCATGCTACAGGCTATGGGTTGAAAAATGACAGCATCATCGACAAACTACCTTACTTCCATATCGATGCCATGGGCCCCGCAGGCAGCATCAATAGTTCCGTGCACGACATGTCGAATTGGGTGATCACCTGGATCAATGGTGGCAAATTCGAGGGTAAAGAAATCTTACCTCCCACCTATGTGAAAGATGCGATGAGTTCGCAGGTGGTCATCACGGCGGCGCTTCCTGACCAATACAAAGACATTTTTTTCGCGAACTATGGACTGGGCTGGGCCCTGGGTTCTTATCGCGGCCATTATCGTGTGGATCATGGAGGCAATATAGACGGCTTCTCTGCGAATACCTCATTCTTTCCATCCGACAGCATAGGTATCATTGTTTTGACAAACCAGGACGGCTCCACGATTCCTTCCGTCGTGCGGAATCTGATTGCAGACAGGCTATTGGGATTAAAATATATTGATTGGGAATCCGATTTGAAAAAAGCGACAGACAAGAGGAAGGCTGCAGCAATAGAAGCGGAAAAGAGCGTAGTGCCGGCCGCGAAAATAAAATCCAGTCCTTCACATGAACTAAAAGATTATGCGGGCTTGTATCTCAACAAAGGATACGGCATCCTTAATGTGGAATTTGCAAGGGATTCCCTTTTTGCATCTTCGTCTATCCGCACCTGGTGGCTTCGCCATACGCATTATGACCAGTTCGAGCCCTTCATAAGAGATTCGCAGGGCAAGTACGATACATCAGACCATAATAGTCCGATATTGTTTGAATTGAATCCTGCAGGAGATGTGGAGTCGCTGAAGGTAAATTTGGAGCCCAGTACAAAGGCGATTGAATTTTCAAAAGTCCCAAAACCTAAAGAATTAACCAAGGAAGATCTGCAAAAACTGGTGGGTGATTATGACCTTGGCGGCCAAATCGCAAAGGTCTCTCTCAAGAATGACAAGACCCTTGTACTAAATGTGCCGGGACAGCCAGAATATGAGCTAGTGCCGATCGACACGAATAAATTCAATATCAAGTCCCTGAATGGATTCACGATCCAGTTCAATACAAATGATAAGAATGAAGTGTTCGAGCTACTCTCCATTCAACCCAACGGAACATTCAAAGCGACCAGGAAAAAATAATTTTTTTAAGAATGGATATCAGTATCCGAAGAGCGGTGAAAGAAGATTGTCCCAGGCTATTGGAACTGGTCAGGGAATTGGCAGTCTTTGAAAAAGCGCCCGATGAAGTGACCGTAAGTCTTGCGCATTTTCAGGAAAGCGGATTTGGTTCCCATCCGGTATGGTGGGCTTTTGTCGCTGAATCCGGAGATCTTTCCCCTGACGGAAAGAACTCCATTCTTGGTTTTGCATTGTACTATATCCGCTTTTCCACCTGGAAGGGCCAGCGGATGTACCTTGAAGATATTCTTGTCACTGATAAAGCCAGGGGACAGGGCATTGGAAAATTGTTGATGGACCGCCTCATCATTGAAGCAAGGGAAAAAAAATTTTCTGGAATTGTATGGCAGGTGCTGGAATGGAATGAGGCAGCCATCTCGTTCTACAAAAAATACAATGCCCATTTCGACAATGAATGGGTAAACTGCAGCATTTCAGTATGAGGAAATAGAAAGATCAGGAAACGACTTCCACTTCGGCCTGCTTGCTGATCATCAGGATCAATCCGCGCAAAACCTTACCTGGCCCGACTTCTGTGAATTTTGATGCGCCGTCTCCGATCATGTTCTGTATGGTTTGGGTCCAGCGAACAGAGCCCGTCAATTGGTCGATCAGGTTTTTTTTGATTTCTTCTTTATCCATTACGGCCTTCGCGACGACGTTTTGATATATGGAGCAGGTAGGATTATAAAATGTAGTTTTCTCAATTGCAGCCTTTAGTTCTTCTCTTGCGGGTTCCATAAGAGGTGAATGGAAAGCGCCTCCGACAGGCAGTACCATAGCTCTTTTTGCACCTGCTTCCTTCATTCGCTGGCTGGCCACTTCTATTCCTTTCAAAGATCCGCTGATCACCAGCTGGCCAGGGCAATTATAATTTGCGGGAACAACAACTTCCCCTGTTTCCTTTTCCACCTCCGCACAAATCCGCTCTACCGTTTCATCGGGCAATGCCAGGACAACTGCCATCGTGGATGGAGTTTTTTCACATGCTTTCTGCATAGCCGAAGCCCTCAAGAAGACCAGGCCCAATGCATCTTCAAAACTCAATGAGCCATTCGCCACAAGTGCAGAAAATTCACCAAGGGAATGGCCTGCGACCATTTCAGGTTTGGCATTGTCAATGCTCTTGAAAGCGATTACAGAATGGAGAAAAACGGCTGGTTGGGTAACCCTTGTTTGCTTCAGGTCCTGTTCAGATCCTTCAAACATGATATCAGAGATCCGGAATCGGGCAATTTCATTGGCTTGTTCAAAAAGTTTCTTAGCAAAAGCGCTCTTTTCATAATGCTCTTTCCCCATGCCAGGGTACTGGGATCCTTGGCCGGGAAAAACATAAGCATGCTTCATAAGCAGTAAGAATTTACTGAACAAATATGCCACAAAGCCCGCACTCAGCAAAGAAAATCTTAGCTCTATTCGGCCTGGAACAGGCCATCAGTGAAGGTCTGCAGAGATCAGTTTGATGAATTCACTCCTGGTCTCATTCTTCTCAAATTCTCCCCAAAATGCAGACGTGGTCGTGACTGAGTTCTGCTTTTGCACGCCCCGCATCATCATGCACAAATGAGATGCCTCAATGACCACGGCAACCCCAAGAGGATTCAGCGTCTCCTTGATCACCTCCAGGATCTGTGTAGTCAATCGCTCCTGCACCTGCAATCTGCGGGCAAATACATCGGTTACCCTGGCAAGCTTGCTCAGGCCCGTGATCCAGCCATTGGGAATATAGGCAATATGCGCCTTGCCGAAAAAAGGCAGGATATGGTGTTCGCAAAGACTGTAAATTTCGATGTCTTTTACAATGATCATCTCACTCACATCCTCATGAAATTTTGCCGAGTTCAGAATTTTATGCGCGTCCTGTTTATACCCTTGCGTGAAGAACATCATGGCTTTGGCCACGCGTTCAGGGGTCTGCAAAAGTCCTTCCCGACTTGCATTTTCACCAAGTAAATTCAGGCAATCTCTATAATGTCCCTGCAGTTCAACTGAAGTTTTCTCGTCAAACTCTTCCCTTTTTGAATAGGCCATGATTGATTTTTAGTGGATTGATTCATAAATTAAGTTCGGCAGCGGCACTCACCCGGATATCTAAACGAAAATCAGGACTGCCCTGCAGGGTATTCCACAAAATTCCTTTCTGTTTCGTATAGTCTCACGGTTAAGCTCAGGTCAACTGGCAATTTCGCGCGTAAAATATCGTAGATCACGACCACAATATTTTCTGCTGTCGGATTCAAATGCTTGAAATAAACCGTATCCAGGTTCAGGTTCTTATGATCAAATTTCTCCAGGACTTCTTCATTGATCAAGTCAGACAATAATTTCAGGTCCATTACATAACCTGTCTGCGGGTCTGGTGAGCCCACCAGCTTCACTTCCAGTTCATAATTATGACCATGGAAATTCGGATTATTGCATTTTCCAAAAACCTCCTCATTCTTCTTATCATCCCATGCGGGAACGAAGAGGCGATGCGCCGCATTGAAATGTTCTTTCCTGAATACAGCTACTTTTTTACTCATGAACGCAAAAAATAATTAAACTTAAGAATATCAAAACTGCATAGGCAAACTGGAGCCTTCCAAATAACCTCAACTCAATGAATGTGCCATCCCGGGCAGTTCTCAGGGTAAGAGACTTAACAAGGTTTCCGGGGCATTGTTCACGACTGGGGAATCTTATCTACCCAAAATATTCCACATATATACGTGGCGTTTCATATAATTTGATGGCGTGGAGCCTGACAGCAGCAGGCAGTCCGGCCTGCAATTCCTTCCAGATGGCAATGGCCAGGTTCTCGGTCGAACACATTTTTCCCCGCATGAATTCCACATCCATATTCAGGTTCTTATGGTCCAGTTGATCTATCACCTTCTCTTTGATCAATTCACTCAGTTTCTTCACATCAAATAAGAATCCTGTGCCCGGATCCGGATCCCCTTTGATGGTGACATAAAGCTCGTAATTGTGCCCATGCCAGTTTTCATTTGCGCATTTGCCAAATGCCAGTTCATTCTGCTCCTTTGACCAGGACGGATTATATAATTTATGTGCCGCATTAAAATGCTCTACACGGGTCAGATAGACCATACCAGGAAAAATTTTCGCAAAGTTAATATATGGCGGCGAATACCTACGATTACGGATATTTGTCCAATGCATCTGCTCCTGATCAGCGCCACACCATTTGAATTGGAAGCTACAAGGGAATTTATTGAATCAGAGAAATCCAGCCTCAACCGCCTGGACATAGATTTCCTCATTGGAGGAGTTGGGATGTTGCCGACAGCCCATTCTTTGACAAAAAAAATTCTAGAGAAGAAGCCGGGTCTGGTCATACAGGCTGGCATTGGCGGAGCGACCAGCAGGGACCAGATTGGGAAAACCTTTGCGATCCTTTCGGATGAAATGGCAGACCTGGGCGTAACTGAAAATAAAGAATTCAAAACGATTTTTGACCTGGGCCTTGCAAACAAAGAAGAATTTCCTTTCAGGGATGGCATCATCGAAAACCCAAATAAAAAATGGCTATCATGGACATCATTAGAAACCTGCCATGGAATTACTGTCAATGGAATCAGCACTGACCCGGTAAAGATCTCAGCTTATAAACAAAAATATGGCCTCGCTGTTGAAAGCATGGAAGGTGCAGCCTGTCATTATGTTTGCCTTTTTGAGAAAATACCTTTTCTGCAAATTCGAACGGTTTCAAATGAAATCGGTGAGAGAGATAAATCCAAATGGCAACTGAAAAAATCCATAGAAACCCTGAATGCAAAGCTGATCGGCATGCTACAAAAATTGAATGAAGCAAATGAAACTGAGTTTGGGATTTAGCCCCTGTCCGAACGATACTTTTATTTTCGATGCCCTGGTCAATAAAAAAATTGACCCGGAGGGGTTTGAATTTGATTTATTCCTGGAAGATGTCCAGACCCTGAATCAATGGGCCCTCGAAAAAAAACTCGATATGTCAAAGATCAGCTATGGAGTTTACCCTTTGGTTTCAGAAAATTTCAATTTGCTCGACAGTGGAGGCGCCCTGGGCAAGGGGGTAGGTCCCCTGCTCATTGCTAAAGGTCCGATGCCTGCAGATGGACCGGGTAAGTTATCGGTCGCTATCCCCGGGAAGAACACGACGGCGCATGTACTTTTCTCTATGGCCTTTCCGGAGGCAGCAAACAAGAAATTCATGGTCTTTTCTGAAATTGAAAATGCCATCCTTGAGGGAAAAGTAGACTGCGGCGTCATCATCCACGAAAATCGTTTTACATATCAGCAAAGAGGACTAACCAAATGGGTTGATCTTGGAAATTATTGGGAAGAAAAAACCGGCCTGCCTATTCCTTTGGGAGGAATCGTTGTTCGAAAAGATTTTGATGGCGGGGTGAAGAAAAAATTAAGCCGGCTAATCCGGAAATCGATCGAGTTTGCTTTTGCACATTATCCCGATCTCTCCCCATTCGTGAAGGAGAATTCCCAGGAGATGGAAGAATCGGTGATGCGTCAGCATATTGATCTGTATGTGAATGATTATTCAGTTTCCCTTGGAGAGGATGGTAAGAAAGCTATCCGGCAATTTCTCAAAGTATTTGCAACAATGAATAAGGCAGCCATTCAGCCCATTTCACCGGTGGGATGATTTTCTTTCAAAGCCTTTTCATATGCATCAATCACTCTTTTTCTCGCCATGACATGGTCTACGATGGGGTCCGGATAGTCCGCGCTGCCATATTCGGGTATCCATCTCCGTATGTAGTCCATTTGGGGATCAAATTTTTCCATCTGAAGCGTAGGGTTGAAAACCCTGAAATAGGGCGCTGCATCACAGCCAGAACCCGCGGCCCATTGCCAGCCCCCATTGTTTGCTGCAAGGTCAAAATCCAGGAGCCTAGAGGCAAAGTAAGCTTCACCCCAGCGCCAGTCAATTAATAAATGTTTAGTCAGAAAAGAAGCCGTTACCATGCGCACCCTGTTATGCATATAGCCAGTGACGTTCAATTGCCGCATGCCGGCATCCACGAGGGGATAGCCCGTCATTCCCCGGCACCAGGCATCGAATTCAGATTCATCATTTCTCCAGGCTACCCAGTCGTAGGCAGGCTTAAAAGCCCTGCCCTTACCAACACGTGGGAAATGCCAGAGGATCATCTGGTAAAATTCCCTCCAGATCAGCTCATTCAAAAATCCCTCATCCAATTCCCTTGTTGAACGAACCAGTTCGCGGATACTGATAGTGCCAAAGCGCAGGTGAATACCCAGTCTGCTCGTACCTTCTTTTGCAGGAAAATCTCTGTCCGCACTGTAGTTCCTGATCAGTTCGGCATGAATTTCTTCAGCAGGAAACGGTTTTCCTTCTGCAGTGAACCCTATAGATGCAAGAGAAGGGATTGGGGAAGATTCCCTTTTCAAAAAACCGGAGAAATAGCTTTCCGTCGGATAAGATCTTTGAAAGAATGGATCCAGACAGGATTTCCATTTCCTGCTGTAGGGAGTAAACACGGTGTATGGTTTCCCATTCTCTTTAAGAATCTCATCCCTGTCGAAAATCACCTGGTCTTTAGAATCAATAAACGCAATCCCCGCATCGGCCAGTTTCCTGCTGATCATTTCGTCTCTTTCGCGCGCATAGGGCTCATAGTCATGGTTCGTGTATACGGCATGGACATGCCATTTCTCCATAAGCGACGCAAAAACTTCTTCCGGATTTCCATAATAAATTTCCATCGATGTGCCCAGCTGAACCAGCTCGCGCTGCATTTGGGACAATCTACCATGAATGAATTCTACCCTGCGGTCTGATTTGTTCTCTAAAAGGTCCAGGATCTTTCGATCGAAAATAAATACAGGAAGCACAGGCATCCCCGATCGCAGGGCATGATACAATCCTGCCTGGTCATGCAGGCGCAGGTCGCGGCGGAACCAGAAAATATTTACCGAAATTTTCATCAGCACTTAGACTGGCTAAACACGGCCCCTGATGGAAAGTTGGGGCTCCTGGAAGATATTATTCAGCCATTTGATGAGTAGTTGCGTTTTCTTTGTGGGAAAAACTTTGTCGCCGAACTTTTTTACCGGCCTGATGCCGCGAATGGCATTGGTGAGGAAAATTTCTTCTACAGACCGCAGCCAGTCTGTGGTCATTTCAATTTCTTCCGCCCGGAATTCCTGTTTGTGTACATGGCCGAGGATATACCGGCGCATCGTGCCGGCGACGCCGCCTTCCGTGAGGGCGGGTGTGAATACTTCATTGCCCTTGATCGCAAAAACATTGGCAATGCTGGCATCGCAGACGCGGCCTCGTCCGTTCAGGACCAGGCAATCGTCAAGCTTTCTGACCTTGGCCCAGCGGGCGGCCATGGAATAGAGCAGGTAATTATTTGACTTGAGGTTACTGTATTGGTCCATGGACTTTCGCCCGGAAAGAAAAATATCGATGCTCAGTCCATCGGCTGGTTCATTATATGCAGAGAGTACCAGGGGCCAGCATTCAATGACATAATCAGGCATCATGTCTTCACTTTCCCCCGCGTTGGCTGAACTCCGGAATATTGCCAGCCTGACCCGCGCATAATCGAGACAGTTGTTTTCCCTGCACAGTCCGAGGATCTGTCTGCTCAATCCTCCCGGAGTGAAACGGGTGCCGCCGTCGAAGTCAAGCAATTTCATGCCTGCATAGAGTCGCTCAAAATGAAATTCCTCCAGGCAGATCTTGCCATTCAGGATCTTCATAGTTTCGAAGATACCTTCTCCATAACGGAATCCCCTGTTCGAAGGGTCGATGATGGCCTGTCCGGGGGCAAGGAGTTTTCCGTTATGATTAAAAAAAGTTGACAAAGGGGTTGTTTAAGGTCAAAAGAAAACCCAGCGAGCTGGGTTTAGTAAGTTAAGGGAAAAAAAAACTATTGTTGCTGGATTATTCCATTTTTTACTGCATACATGACCAGTCCTGCCATGGATTTGGCCCCGGTCTTGGTCTTTAGCTTGTCCCGGATCGCTTCTACGGTCCTCGGACTGATCTCGACCAGGTCAGCAATCTCCTTCGTAGTTTTCTCCTCGCACATCATTTTTAGTATCGTAAGTTCCTTCTCCGTCAGGTTCACTTCTGCCGGTGAACCGGGATCTGTACGTTTGGTACGCAGCCCCGTAAGCAGGGCTTTATTCGTCAGTTCATTGAAAAAGAACTCCTGCTCATAACAGGTCTTGATCGCATTGTAGATCGTTTCGGAATCGGAATTCTTCGTGAGGTAAGAATTGGCGCCGATCTCCATCAGTTTGGAGATCATGGAATGGTCATTGTGCATAGACAGGATGATGACTTTGACCCCGGGATAGAGTTTTCGCACTTCGGGTAAAGTGGCGATGCCATCCATGATGGGCATCTGAATATCCAACAGGATCACGTCGGGCTCCATGTGTTTCAGCAGGTTAAGCAATTGCATGCCATTATCGGCTTCTGCAATCAGCTCCACATCTTTCTTGATGGAAAGTGCGGCACGAACCCCGGAGCGGAAAAGCACATGGTCATCCGCAATGATGACTTTTATGGGTTGATTATCGGGTTTTTTCATACGATTGACTATTGGGGCGGTTCTAGACCTTTAATTCTTCCCCCAAAATGATAATTTTTTGTGACACTTACTATAGGATATTTACGAAATTATGAGATTTCGGAATATACTAAAAACATATTTTGGCTGGTGCTTTTACGAATATGACATGGGGTTTCTCCCAATGGTATGCAGGGCAATTACCATGCCCGCCGTAATTACCGTATAGTTAAAATCGGGCATTACTGCTCTTGTCCACAAATTTGTCCACATCTATCTTAGCCTAAAGTTGATTGACCAGGAATTAGCAACCTCAGATTATCCAATGTCCTAGATTACCGTCCAATAAAAATTTTCCAAATATCCTTTGAATACCACGCAAAGTCCAATGTCAATCAACTTTGCTTTTTTCAAGATCCGGATCCTTCGAAATGCCGTCCAGGCCCAATACCAAAAAACCCTAGATCCAATATCCGCCCTGCGAGAAAGAACATCCAATATCCAGCCCCATCTAAACTAATTTTATTTTCCTCTGAAAACCAACTGCTGATCTGACCTATGAAAAGCATCCAGGTTGAGGCCAATCCATATCCGGGAACCTTATCCAGTTGAGCTGCCTCCCAATTTATCAGCCTGTTTTTTCAATCAAGCCCTGGTTTGATTAAAAAAGCAGGCTTTTTTAGGCCCTATTATTAAAAATTCACATATGCAGGGTGCCTTCACCCTCAGCAAAGCCCCACTTTCTTTCAATAAAAAGGTGATTTCACCTTGTTACGCACTACATGTATCCACTAATTTTAATGTCCCTATTGAGCTAATCTTAACTAAGTGGAATATTCTTTATCAGAATTTTACTATTGCGATTTCATAGCCATAGCCATGACAATCCTTGCACTTATAATAGGTCTTAAGAGAAAAAATCTGCATAAAGAGCTTAATCCGATCTTATATTTCATATTACTTTCTCTATTCATCGATATAGTGTCATTTTACACCGCTGCGATAGCAAGAAGAACACAATCAGTTAATACAGTGGAAAAGTTAGCCACCGACATTTTTGTTATGGGTGAATTCGGATTCTATATGGTATTTATTCTTAATAATATTGGAGGCTCGACTAGAAAGAAAATTACAAGGGGGATTATTTTTCTGTTTTACTTGTGCATCTTAATAGGGTCAATTGTCCTCAAAAAACATGACGAATTTGACAAAGCTAATTACGCATATGTGTCAATTTCGACTCTAGATTCCATTAGTATAATTATTGCTTCATTTTTCTATTTCTACGAATTGTTCAAATCATCAAACTTTATCGATTTAAAAGAATTACCCTCATTCTGGGTGGTTACTGCAATATTATTTTATAATTGTTGTAGTCTTCCAATTTATGTTTTCGAAAGGCTTCTCTACACCACAAATCCCTACTACTACAGAATCATATTTTCACTCAATTTCATGCTCTATAGCTTGGTTTATATTATTGTTTATTAAAGCTTATCTATGCAAGAAAGCGGTAGCATACGTGTAATAATTTTCATCCTGATTGTGATATTTGTAATTATCCTTCTAATTGGTTTCATAATTACGATTCTCTTTTTATACCAGCGAAGGCAAAGCCGTTTTCAAAAGGAATTGGAATTGACGAAATCGAATTATGAAAAGGAAACATTCAAGGCGCAGCTGGAAATGCAGGAGGAAACCTTTCAATATATTTCCCAGGAAATTCATGATAATGTGGGCCAGTTCTTATCCCTTGCGAAATTGCATTTAAATACTTTGAACATAGATCAACGGGAATCGGCTGTTGAAAAAGTCAATAATTCCGCGGATTTATTGACCAGGGCCCTGGATGATCTTCGTGACTTATCCAAAAGCCTGAGCTCTGAACTTATCAAAACAGGTGGTTTCGTTAAAGCGATCGAACAACAGGTTGGACAATTGCAAAAGATCGGGAGGTTTCATGTTTCTCTCGATATTCAGGGAGAATACCACTACCTAAGTGAGGAGAAAGAAATTATCCTTTTCCGTATCTTACAGGAGGCGTTTAACAATATCATTCGCCATTCCGGGGCAAGTGAGATCCTGGTTCTCATATGCAGCATAGATAACTATGTTAAGATGCGGATACAGGACAATGGGCGAGGTTTCGATGATAGCTTCCTTCGAAAAGCAAAACTTAAAATAATTGGAGGTATTAATATCATGCACAAAAGAGCAAAACTCATCAATGCCAATTTTGAAATTGAAAGCAAACCAGGATATGGAACAAAAATTACCGTTACCACCCCAATATAATGGCGGAATCGCTGGTCTCGGAACAAAAACGATTCAAATCGCCCTTGCTGACGACCATATCCTTTTGCGGGACGCTTTGGCCAATATTGTCAATGGATTTGATCATTGCAGGATCATGTTGCTGGCCAGCAACGGAAAAGAATTGCTGGACAAAATAGACTCTTCCCACCCACCTGACCTGGTCATCCTAGACCTGAACATGCCTGAAATGAATGGTTACGAAACAGCAAAATGGTTGAGGGCCCGGTTTCCTGAAATCTTAGTATTGGTATTGACCATGTATGATTCTGAAGCGGCATTGATTCAATTACTGCAAGCTGGGGTCAGAGGCTTTTTGAAGAAGGATATCCACCCCTCTGAACTTAATTACGCCATACATTCCGTGATAGATACCGGTTATTATTATTCGCACAACGCGGCGGGGAGGCTGGTGAATTTATTCAGGAACGAGTCTGGCAAGAAGAATTTTCCGAATAATATCTCGATGAGCAAAAATGAATTGGAATTTCTAAAATTGGCCAGCACAGACATGACGTATAAGGAAATTGCCAGGATAATGAACCTCAGTCCTAGAACTGTTGATAATTACCGAGACTCTTTATTCCTCAAATTAGATGTTAAGAGCAGGGTCGGCTTGGCGCTTTATGCCATAAGAAGTGGAATTGTTACGCTCGATTATTAATCGATCAGCTTATTGCGCATCCCATACATGATCAGGCCGGCGATGGTCTTAGCGCCAACCTTCGTCTTCATGTTCTGCCTTATGGTTTCGATGGTCCTGGGGCTTAGGTATACTTCTTTGGAAATTTCTTCCGTCGTCTTGTCCTGCGCCAACAATTTCAAAATCTTCACCTCTTTTTCTGAGAACTTAATCGGATCGGGATAAAATTGCCTGACCTGCCGTTTTGTTTGAAGCTTGGACAGGACGGCCTTATTGACGAGGTCATTGAAATAAAAATCATCATTCATACACGCGAGAATGGCCTGGTAAATCTCATCCGGATCTGTGGTCTTGGTCAGGTAGGCATTTGCGCCCATCTCCATCATCTTGGAGATCATCTCCTGGTCATCGTACATGGTCAGCACGATGATCTTGACATCCTCGTATTCTTTGCGCAGGATGCCGATGGCGTTGATCCCATCCACTTCAGGCATCCGGATATCCATAAGCAGGACGTCGGGACGCTTGAGCTGCATTTTATGCACCAGGTCCTTGCCGTCTTCTGCTTCCCAGATGATCTTGAGATAATCCCTGTTCTTCAGGGCCATTTTAATGCCGTCGCGGAAAATCTTGTGGTCGTCTGCAATGGATACTTTGATTGTAAGCTCAGCAGTGTTCATACCGGGGGATTGTAGAATTGTTGGATATTTCAATGGTTTTCTAATGAATTTTATTGGGTTTGATCGCCAAATATTTTCCTCCGGTTCGCCCCACTACTCACTAACGCGCAACTTCACTCATAAATTGTAGCAATTCTACGGATGCCCGGGTATTTTCTGCAGATTCAAAAAAGGGCAATTCTGCTCTTGTCTTCAGTCCCTGCATCACCTATTTTTGGTTCAGAAGTTGATTGATGAGGATCTGCCCTCGAACCATCCAATGTCCGTCCACCGTCCAGTAAAAGATTTCAATATCCATGAATGCCTAGCAGTAAAATCCAGTATCAGTCAACTTCTTCTTTTTTCTAAACGATCATCGAAAGGGCGCCAAGGCATTAAGGAATGAATCATCCGAGCCTATCTCTGAAACTTTTTCTCCGCCAAATCTTACCGAAAATCAAGGATCCAGGAACCTCCTTATCTTAATACTAATCGAAAACACTTATTCGAATTATCCACATTTTGAGCCCTGATGTGAAAAGCAGGTCCAAAACTCCGCATTTTCAAGAATCCGCCTTCAAAAGACGATAGTAAAAATACTAAGGTCGTTAGGGAAAATTACCTTATTTTTACTAGTATATTAACCTGTAAAATCATAGTAAACTAACGATAGGGCTCAATTCCAGGCAATTTAAACCAATTTCATTGATTCCGGGCCAGTTGTGTGTTCTTTTTTTTAGGGGTTATTTAGGATACCAAACTAACATTTTCGAAACCTCCAAAAATTAGTAACATGAACAATCAAACCCTTAGTGCTAAGCTCAATTATGCTGAAGTTGGGGAAGCTATCAGTCATGAACTGGCTGAAAAAATGGTTAAGGACTACAATGACTTGCATCCGAATGAACATTATTGCTTTACGGTGGGCAAGAATATTCTTGAACAAGTGCTTGCTCAGCCAGGATGTAATGGGACTTCGTATATACAAAGCCATCAATGAAGCAGGAAATGAAACTTTGGTTTATGCTGGAATTGATAGCAAAGGCAATACGATTTTCGAATGTTCAGGAGTTAACAAGGACGGCCAGCTTGGCAGAGTTGAGGGATTAATTGGAGATAAAGGCCTTGGTGGCTGGAATTGGTAGGGCATTTTTGCTTTAATATTTAGCAGTTTGGATTTCATATTTTATATTTGAATTATAAAATCTTGAAATTTGATTGCTATATTAGGGTTTGCATCATATTTAATACCCATAATTTTTTTCCTGATCTTTGCAATGAAAAGAGCAGGATGGGAGTTATGGGTAATTTTTTTTTATGTCCTAATATCTTTTGCTAACTGATTTCCTGCAAGAAGCTCCTTTGGGCAGGAGTCATTCGCAACAATTTATCGGGAATTTTTACGATATGCGAATTCACAATTTTTGCAATTTTTTTTTATTCTTCCGTCAAAAATCTCCTATTCAAAAGGATTATGATTTTTGCTTCAGGGCTAGTCCTAATTTTCTTAGTAATTAACTTTCTTAAGTCAAACAAAGAGAGATTTGATTCAACCTTAGTATCAACGGAATCATTGACCTTAATAATATTTTGTGTCATTTTCTTCTTTGAAGAAATAAGCAAGCCTCTTCCATATATAATGTTTCAACTCCTCTAATTTTTGGATCATTTTGGCGATCCTAATTTATATGTCGTCGACGTTATTTCTTTTTATCATTGCAGGAAATCTTTCTGAAAGGGAAAAAGAGAAGTATTGGATCATAAATTCAGTCTCAAGCATAATTTCAAACTAATATTTGGCATCGCTTTCTTAAAAGCTCGAAAGACTAGTGAACCGCCCAATTCACCAATAGAAAAATCACCATTAGAATTTTCAAATATTCCGGAAAACCAAGGAAACTAGAACCCTAAACCCTGGAATGAATCTACATGTTACTATTACAAGCCTTGAATCCTGATGAGAGGATCTCGACCGTGCTGTTTTTTGGTACTATCGGGATGCTGGCTCTGACCATTGGTCTGATTGTCTTTATCACCTTTCACCAGCGCAAGGTGATCCGCTACCAGCAGCAATTGCAGCGCCTTGAACAGGATCAGCAAAAGACCCTGCTCAATGCTTCTATCCGCCTGCAGGAAGAGGAAAGACAGCGCATCGCTGCCGACCTCCACGACGATGCGGGCCCACTCCTTGCCACGGCCCGCCTCTACCTCAATGAAAACCTGGTCAACCTGGACAAAGCCACTCAGCTGCAAAGCATTTACAATGCCAAGCAGATCATCGACGATACCATCCAGCTTATCCGAAATATCTCGCATAGCCTGATGCCTCCCACCCTCAAGAATTTCGGACTGGAATCAGCCGTCAACGACCTCTTTCAAAAGATCAGCGGCTCAGGCAGCATGAATGCCAGTTGCCGATTTCACGATTACCGGGAGCGCATGAAAACGGAAAATGAATTGATCATTTTCCGCGTCATCCAGGAATTGGTCAACAATATTCTCAAACACAGCAATGCAAGTTTTATCCACCTTACCCAGAATATGAGCGGCAACAAATTTTTTATCCGCATCCATCATGACGGAAGAGGCATCACCCAAACGGATTTTGAAAAATTAAACAAGAGCAATGTTGGACTGGGACTGAAAAATATCCAGAGCCGCCTGAAAGTGCTGCATGGAAAAGTGTTTTTTGAGAAAGACATGTCACAGACCTATTACAAGGTGACTGTGGAATTGATCCGCGAAGATGATAAGGCTGATTGAATTTGTCTTATCTTTAATTACCCTTATCGCACAATAACCTATGGGAGTGATCAAAGTTGCAATTGCCGACGACCACAAAATATTCCGCAAGGGCGTAGTACTTTCTTTACGCCCTTATACCAATATTAAATTTGTTCAAGAAGCCGAGAATGGCCAGGAACTGCTCGATGGACTGGCAGTTTCCCAACCTGATGTCATCCTGATGGATTTGCGCATGCCACTTAAAGATGGCATTGAAACGACCAAGGTCATTGCCAAACAATATCCCCAGATTCATATCATCGCGCTGACCATGTATGAGGACGAGCGCTTTGTCAGCCACATGATGGAGATTGGAGCCAATGGTTACCTGCTTAAAAGCGCGGATCCTGCAGAAATAAAGAAAGCCATTGTAGAAGTTTCCGCCAAAGGTTATTATTTAAATAATTTCGTGAACCGCATTCTCCTGAAAAAATCTCATTCCAGGACCAAGGTCATTCCCAACCTGAACACCGAGGTCACCCTCAGCGAAAGGGAAAGAGAAGTGGTGAAATACATCTGCATGGAATTCACTGCCCAGGAAATTGCACAGAAACTGGAAGTGAGTCCCAGAACAGTGGAAGCCATAAAGGACCGTTTAATGGAAAGATTTGGAGCAAAGAATACAGCCGGCCTGGTATTCTTTGCAGTCAAGAATAATTTAATTGATTGAAAATTCCCGAGGGATAATTTCAACTGCCTTAGGCGCATATTGATCCGAATTTAACCCTGGCCCGATGTTTAAGACCACCGACACTTTTTTGGATATTTTCTCCCAGCTCCTGGTTTTCCTCCCCCTGATTCCTGTCATCTTTATACTATGGAAAAGACTATACAGGCAGGACAACCTGAATTTTTTAATGATCCTTTGCCTGCTCCAGTTTATCCAACACCTGAGCTTAAGACTGGATGCTTTTCCAATCGAGGCAGTACCTGCAATCAGCAATCTCTTTCTGCTGCTCGAATCTGTGATTTATTTTCTTCTGTTCAGAAATCATTTTGCCGGAATGGCGAGGGAAGTGCTGCTTTATTTTGCGATCGCTTTTTTCTCCTCACTGATCACTTATTATCTCGTCGCCGGGCTTAACCAGGAAAGATTGAGCATGCAACTGATTCAATTCGGGCTCATTGCCTGCATGATTTCCTATTGCTTGGCCGGTCTGATCAAAAGAGATAACCCGCGCATTTTGCAATTCCCGATCTTCTGGATTGCCGCGGGCACTCTTTTCTATATTCTTATTTTGGCGCTTACTGCAATTACGGAAAAAATCTTTCACCAGGAATATGGGCGGCATGGACTGGGTGCAGGAATTCAAAAAATAATCATAGTCGATATGGCTGATCTTGCGAGATACACTTTTTACACCATTGCTGTGTGGGTGAGAATTATGCCGGCAGGGAGTGAATCAAAATATCCGGACTAAATATCCATCTCAGGAATTTCGCCATCAACAACCAATTTGCCCAGAGTCTTTGTGCGGATCTCTTCCACAGAAACACCAGGAGCTCTTTCCAACAATCTGAATCCTTCAGCAGTGATATCCAGGACGGCAAGCTCTGTGACGACTTTGCGAACACATTTAAGGCCAGTAAGAGGCAGCGTGCAGACAGGCAATAATTTTGATTCTCCTTTTGGATTTGTATGCTGCATCGCCACAATGATATTTCGAGCGCTTGCCACCAGGTCCATCGCACCGCCCATTCCTTTCACCATCTTACCCGGGATTTTCCAATTGGCGATATCACCTTTTTCAGACACTTCCATAGCACCCAACACTGTAAGATCGATCTTCCCCGCCCTGATCATTCCAAAGCTTTCTGCACTGTCAAAAAAAGCGCCCCCAGGCAAAATGGTCACCGTCTCTTTTCCGGCATTGATCAGATCAGAATCAATCTCATCTTCTGTAGGATAAGGCCCGATGCCCAGCATTCCATTTTCTGATTGCAGCATGATATGAATTCCCTCCGGAATATAATTTGCCACCAGGGTCGGAATCCCGATGCCAAGGTTGACATACATTCCATCCTTTAGCTCCCTGGCAATCCGCTTTGCAATTCCAAATTTATCAAGAGCCATGGCTAATCCAATTTTATTGACTGTTCTCGCAGGTCTTCAATATAAAGTGCAATCGATTCACTCAGTTTCTGATTGAGTTTTTCCAGGATGCCGGCATTTTCTTCAAGGACTGCTATTGCTTTTTCAAGTCCCTTTTGGCCGCCGCCCCATTCCATAATTACATTTTCCTCTCCGTCAGATTTGTCCTTTTGATAATCATGTATATCATCGAATATTAAATAGCATGGATGTAGAGCATACCAATATTTTATGGCAAGGGCCAATTGATTTTCCGAAAGAGGAAGGTCGCATAAAACAAAAAGAAATGCATCCGCACGATTTAAGGAAGGATTGGGTGTACCCAGTCTGCCCATCGGCAACAAAACGGTTTGGGTAAGGTAGCTGATCAATTCTTCAAAAAATGCCTGGTTCCTGATTCTGCCGGCAAGCAATTCGTTCATTTTTTCCAATTGCTGAAAGAAACTGATTTCTTCCTTCTCATGCAAAATGGCAAAATGCATGAGTTGCTCCATAAACTGAACATGGCCTTCGGCCAATAAAATTTCTTTTGAGATTCCAATTTTATACAATAGATCATAGTACACAGGAATCGAAATATAGCCATTTGCCCTTCCGATATATACAAAACGTTTTTGCCAAAAGGAATTATGCGCGGGCACTTTTCTGTTAACAAAATACCTGGCGATCTCCTCATCCACGCCCATTTCATTGGACAATTGCGGAACAGATACGAACATTTGATTTGATTTAGTTAACGGATTTTTGTTGTCCTGCGTTCAATGCGTTTTTCATAGTCTTTTCCCTGGAAAATACGATGCACATAAATTCCTGCCACATGCACCTGGTCTGGATCAAGGTCTCCAGGCGAAACAAGATGCTCGACTTCGGCAATTGTAAAATTCCCTGCTTTGGCCATGGAAGTGGAAAAATTCCTTGTGGTTTTTCTAAAAACAAGATTACCCAGGTGGTCCCCTTTCCAAGCTTTTACAATAGCAAAATCTGCATGCAGTGCATATTCCATCAAATAATCCTTGCCATCAAAATTTCTGGATTCTTTTCCAACTGCCACTTCCGTTCCAAAACCTGCAGGCGTGAAAAATGCCGGAATCCCCATCGCTGCCATCTGCAGGCGGGTAGCCAGCGTTCCCTGGGGTACCAGGTCAACCAACAACTCGCCGTTCAATAATTGCTTTTCAAATTCAGCATTCTCCCCAACATAGGAGCTAATCATTTTTTTGATTTGTCGGGTTTTTAGCAAGCGCCCTAACCCGAAATCATCCACGCCGGCATTATTTGAAATGCAGGTGAGATTGCGAACTCCCCTTTTCACGAGCGCATTGATGCTGTTTTCCGGTATGCCGCAAAGTCCGAACCCACCCAGCATCAGCGTCGCTCCATCTTGAATGCAGTTGATGGCTTCATCTGCATTGGCAACGACTTTATTCATGCCCTCAATTTAGCATATTAATATAAGATTTAGATTGCCAGCTGCCCCTCTCATTATGGCGCAGGGGGGCCTTTGGGAATGATGGTTGTGGTCGGGCGTATTTGACGCTTGTAAATTTCGTTGCGCAGTAGGTTTGCCCTGGCAGAGAGGCTGTCGAACATCGACCTGGTAATATCCGGATGTTCCATATAAAAATTATAGCTCGTTTTGAATTGTTCCCTGGTCACATGATTGACAGCAAAAACCTCGTCATATAACTTCATTGTTTCTTCTTTCACATTTAATGTTGCCGAATCTTTTTTGAGGTATTGTACGCTGAATTGGTCGGCCTGGATGATATCCCATAATATCTTCTCCATCTTTTCCTTTGGAATGATAGCCTCCTCCTTACCTCGTTCGGAACAGGAAAAAAGCAAAATGCCCATCAGGCAAAATAAGATTGGCCTCACTGCAGGTCTTGTTTATATCGGTTGATGTTCGTAATATCTAATTTGGTCAGGTAATCAACAGCCCGGCTTTTTTCGTCCGGCGTCGCCCGTTTGAATATATTGGAGATTTCAGTTGCTCTTCCCTGGAAAAAAAATTGCATAATCATCAGGTTGGGATTGTCCTGGTTAATGGTATTCAGGATGCTCAGGCAGGCCATGACGCCCTGGCGTGCCTGGTCTTCTTTGTCATACATCTGGTCAAGCCCCCTGCGAAAATAATCATAGAACGCATCGTGAAGCTGGGTATATTTTGAATTTGTCAGATTATCTGCAAGCCAATACCTGTCGCGGGTTGCATCAAAGGGCTTCCATCCTGATAAATTAGTTCCTTCAGGAGAGTTGTTTACAATATATAAAGCTTTTTGAAAATAGGGATCGCCTCCGCGCAATGCAAAGGAATCAAAATTCAACCCAAGGATAATATATACATAATAAGCAAATACGGCCGTTAGATTCGCTGCCAGCGGCTCGGAACCCTGAACACGGCTTTCATTGAAATCAAGGGGTTGAAACTGAATATACCTGAACGTGACTGATTCGTCCTGGTAGTTCATAAGCGGGGTCAGATAAGAAGAATTATATACTGGTCTTGCGGCCTGAATGATCAGTGAAGCCGTGTAAATATTGTCTGAACCGGCACTGAGGTTGAGCAGGAAATTGCAGGATATTTTCTCCCTTGGCTGGAATACTTCGTTGGTCCATTTCCTGTTGTTCAGGAAATCATTTAGTGCAGACTGCAATGTGGTGAAAACATTTTTGTCCACCTGCGATATCCGGTTAGACAGGACGGATATTTTTGCATTCAGCTCCTGTGCACTAGCTGGAAGAAACCGGAAAAGAAGAAATAAGCCAGCCAATAGCAATTTTCTAAGCATATACCATTTTTACTATTCTATCAACGATATCCTTAGCTACTTGTTGCTTTGATTTCTGTTCATATGGAATGGGTGGGCCATTTTTTTCGAAAATGGTTATTTTGTTGGTCTCGAATCCAAACCCAGCGCCCTTATCATTGAGTGAATTGAGCACAATCATGTCTGCATTTTTCTCCTTTAACTTATTTTTTGCATATTCCATTTCATTCCTGTTCTCCAGGGCAAAGCCAACAAGCACCTGTCCATTTGATTTTATTTTCCCCAATTCCCTGAGTATGTCTTTCGTGCGAACAAGCTCAAGCGTGAGGCTATCATCTTTTTTCTTTATTTTTTCAATTGATGGATTTGCCGGAGAATAGTCGGCAACAGCGGCAGCCATGATCGCAATATCTATTGATGAAAACTTTTCAATACATGCTCTGTACATTTCTTCAGCCGTTTCGACTTCTTCCAAATGGATTCCTGGAATTTTCGCATCTACGGTACCGGGACCCAAAACCAAAAAAACTTCTGCACCTCTTGAAAAGAGTTCTTCTGCCAGAGCCAATCCCATTTTCCCTGAAGAATGATTTCCAATGAATCGGACGGGATCAATCGCTTCATAAGTAGGTCCGGCCGTGACGAGTGCTTTCTTTCCCGCCAGGTCCTTCTTCAAAAAAAAAACTTTCTCAATATGCCTGACAATCGTTTCGGGTTCGGCCATGCGGCCATCTCCGTAGAGCCCACTGGCAAGTTCGCCGTTTTCCACAGGCACGATGACATTGCCAAAGGAAATGATCTTTTCAATATTGGCGCGGGTGCTTGGATGTTTCCACATGTCTTCATCCATAGCCGGAGCAGCGAGCACCGGGCATGTTGCTGATAAATAAGTTGCCAATAACAGGTTGTCACAAATACCATTGGCCATTTTGGATAGGGTATTACAGCTTAGTGGAGCGATGACGAAGAGGTCGGCCCAACGCCCAAGCATGACATGGTTTGCCCATGCATTTTCATCGAAGAGCTCGGTAAGCACCGGGTACTTGGATAAAGTTGATAAGGAAAGTGGTGTGACGAAATCTTTAGCTGCTGGCGTGCAAATTACCCGGACCTCTGCCCCTTTCTTGACAAGCAGCCTGACCAAGAACAAGGCTTTATAAGCAGCAATACTGCCCGTGATGCCCAGCAATACTTTTTTACCCTTCCACATGGGTTAAAATTATGGGTTTTTATTCACCGATCAGTGCAACATTTTAAATATGACCCTGTCTTTTCAGAGATTTGGCTCCTGGTCAAAGTGATCTCTGGTTCATTGCGGGGTGATTATCCCTACACAATTAATTGATTATTTCACTTTTTAAAAGTTTTCTCCATTCATCATTAATTTGAATTATACTTTCTTCGGACATGTGCAATTAAACAATTCTCAAAACTTCATATGCTAAAAAACTATATTAGATCCGCATGGCGGAGCATCATGCAGCAGAGGGGTTATTCTGCCATTAATATCCTTGGACTGGCTATAGGTATTTCCTCATGTCTTCTCATTTTGCAATATGTCAGTTTCGAATTGAGTTATGAAAACTTTCAAAAGAACAAGGATAGGATTTACAGGGTAGAACAGGATCGCTATGATAATGGAAAACTAAGTACCCAATGGGCGGCGGGTGCATATGCCGTAGGCAACAGCTTCAAAGATGGAATTGGCGAGGTAGAAGACTATGTAAAGCTTGTAAATAATGGAGAAGTAGTGGCAGAAATCAAAAATCAGCCGTTTAAAATTGAAAAAGTGTTTTTTGCGACCCGGTCCTTCTTTTCCATCTTCACTTATCCATTACTGGGAGGCAACGCCAACACCGCCCTAAGCGAGCCATTTACTGCTGCCATATCAGAAACTACTGCTAGAAAACTTTTTGGCAGCCCCCAGGCTGTAGGAAAAACATTGGCTTTAAACCGCAACAGCAATTATACGATCACTGCTGTTTTTAAGGACGCCCCTGTCAATACACAGATAAGGCCGGATATTCTGCTTTCATACGCAACATTTATCAAATTCGTTGGCCCAAATAATAATCCAGAAACGGCCTGGGAATGGGATGGCTGTCTGACTTACCTGCTATTGCGTAAAAGTGCCAATCCGGCTGCCGTGGAAAAGAAATTCATTCCTATTGTTGTCAAATTCACGGCGGAGGATATGAAAAAGTTTAATGCTGCGGTGGTTTATCGACTTCAGCCACTGAAAAACATCCATCTTTATTCCCATTATATGCTGGAACCCGAAGCGAATGGAGATGGCAAGACTGTATATCTATTACTAGGCATCGCCTGCTTTATTATCATTATTGCATGGGTTAATTATATCAACCTGGCTACTGCCCGCGCCATTAACCGTGCGAAAGAAGTGGGCATCAGGAAAACCATTGGTTCACAACGCCGGCAACTTATATTTCAATTTCTATCCGAATCTGCACTACTTAATGCCTTTGCTGTTTTATTGGCATTTGTACTCCTGCTTATTGCTATTCCTATTTTTAATAATCTCGCGGGGCAAGCATTGTCTTTCTCCCTGTTGGGAAAAGCAAATTTCTGGCTAGGCCTTGCGGTTTTGTTCATTACCGGAGTATTCTTTTCCGGCCTATATCCTGCTTTTGTATTGTCGTCATTCAGACCGATCGAAGTGCTAAAAGGAAAAATGGCGACGACAACTCAGGGCTCCATGCTGAGAAAATCTCTGGTTGTTTTCCAATTTGCTGCTTCCCTTTTTCTTTTGATCGGCACCCTTGCAGTGTATCGCCAGATCCAATATATGCGCAAACAAACACTTGGAATAGATATAGCGCAAACCCTGGTCGTGAGGCCTCCCCTGGTTGGAATTGATTCTACTTTTCTGCAAAAAATGGGGAGCTTTAAAGAGGCCTTGATGCGGCAGTCTTTCATTCAGAAAATAACAATGTCGTCAAGCATTCCCGGAGAAGCAGTGAGATGGAATGCAGGCGGCATCAAGCTTGTCGGAGAGCCGGAAAGCAAACAAAAGCAATATCGGGTAATTGCAGTGGACTATGATTATTTGAAAGCTTACGATCTGAAAATCGTAGCCGGAAGGGAATTTTCGAAAGATTTCGGAACAGATCCCCAGGCTGTTGTTTTGAATCGCAGAGGAATTGAACAATTGGGATTTAACAAACCTGAAGATGCGATCGGAAAGAAGATAGATTTTTGGGGCGAGAAATACACCATTGTCGGAGTGACTGAGAATTTTCATCAACAATCCCTGAGAGAATCTTTTGAGCCACTCATTCTGCGCCTGATTCCCGATGTTCGTGGCTTCCTTTCTGTCAAAACAACCACGGCCAGGGCAGGTCAGTCTGTTGATTTTGTGAAAACTGAATGGAAGAAATTTTTTCCAGGAAATACTTTTGAATATTTTTTCCTTGATGATCATTTCAATGATCAATATAAAGCCGATCAGCGTTTCGGCCAGGTATTCGGACTATTTACAGGCCTGGCAATTCTTGTCGCTTGTCTGGGGCTATTTGGACTTGCTTCATTTACCACTCTGCAAAGAACCAAAGAAATTGGTATCAGGAAAGTACTGGGCGCCTCGGTTGGCGGAATTCTGAAATTACTTTATCGCGAATTTGCCTTGCTGCTGCTCCTCGCATTTTTTGTATCTGCGCCGCTTGCCTGGTTTGCCATTTCAAAATGGTTGCAGGGATATGCGTTTCGGATCGATATGCAATGGATCTTTTTTGTATTGCCATTTGCAATCATTACAGGGATCGCTTGGCTAACAGTAAGTTTCCAGTCTGTCAAAGCGGCGCTGGCCAACCCTGTGAATAGCCTTCGTTCAGAATGAAGTTCAGCTTTTGAAGACAGCCGAAAGAAGTCAATGAGTTGCGAATACACCCTGTCAGGGTTTAAAGCCCTGTCAGGGCTTAAAGCTCCGACAGGGTTATTAGTTTAATCTTCGTGAATACCTTAATGCATGTTAAATAACTAAATGGAAGCCACTTGTTAGCACTTAACCAGCTCCTGCTACTTTTCAACGTTGTGGATACACCCTGTCAGGGCTTAAAGCTCCGACAGGGTTATTAGCTTAATCCGTTCAGAACCTCAATGCATGTTAATTAGCGAAATGGAAGCCACCTTTTAGCACCAAACCGGACCGTGCTACTTTTCAACTCGGATATCTAAGGTATTCTGAAGACTGGATACAGTCTTTGAACTATCGGTCACTCTGTAAGCAAACACCGTTGAAACTTTTCTTGTGGTAAAACAGAATGTCAAAAAAAATGCCTGCTCAGGGAGCAGGCATCAATTATTTGATTGGCATTGATTAGCTAAACAAATCATCTTCGTTCTTGCGGTAGTAGACCTTATCTTCCAGGAACTCCTGCGTAGCCAGCAGCGCTGCATTTGGCATACGCTCATAAGCCTTGGAGATTTCTATCTGCTCCTTGTTTTCATGAATTTCTTCAAGGCTGTCTGTATGTGTGGCGAATTCTTCCAGCTTATTGTGCAATTCCTCTTTCACAGTAATATTGATCTGGTTGGCTCTCTTAGCAATGATGGCAATTGACTCATACAAATTGCCAGTCTTGTTCTTAAGCTCTGTCAGATTCCTGGTTTCCGCATTGTTGCTGGTGCTGGTTCCGGCCTGCCTTCTAATTCTGCTCATTTTTATACGTTTTAAGTGTATTTTTTGATAAATCCAGATATTCCTGAACTTCCTTTTTATACTTGCTTTCAGGGAAGCGATCTATGAAATCATTGCAATCTGTCACTACCTGTTCAAGCCTTGCCATCTTTTTCTCTTCCATGCTCAAGGAAGCATATTTATAATTCGACTTGATTACATACCATTTATACTCATCACTCCGCTCAGATTCCGGATAGCTGGTGAGTAGCACGTTGAAACTGATCACTGCGGCCCTCCAGTAAGTAAGATCATAATACAAGTGCGCATTCGCAAAGTCCTTCTCTTCCAATTTGGCCCTGCACTTATCGATATAGGTCTGGGCCTCCTTTGCCCGGTCAGTTCCGGGATGCGTACTGATATAGGCCTGCAAAAATCCAATTGCCTTGGTTGTATTGGTCTGATCAAACGGATATTTGGGTGATTCCTTGTAATAAGTAAAGGCCCGCATGAACTCCATTTCATCTGTCTTGGGACTATTTGGAAAAGCTTCTACAAATCCTTTGAATAAATTTTCTGCATTCTGGTAGTCCTTGAGGTAAAAAGCGCAATACGCGTACTTATAATAAATATCTTCAAAACGATCTGTACCTTTCATGACCCGGAATAAATCATCGTACAGCTGCTGGGCGTGATTGTAATCTTTTTTGGAAAAATATTTCTCCGCCATCCGCAGCTTATATTCATAATCGGTAGACTTCAGTGCTTTTCCAAAGTTATCCTCGCTCTTAGTAAATAAAGAGCATGAACTGAAGCTAACTGCACTGACTAAAACGATCAGGAAAATTCTCATAAAGGCTTGCAAAGTTAAGCTTTTTGGGCAAATATGCCAGTAAATGATTACTGTCCCAAAATTGGAGCGTTAAGTATTATATAAAAGACCCCCCGAATTCGGGGGGTCTCTATCAGATTAAAGAATTAGTGATATTATTTCTTCCTGAGGTTCGGATGTGGCGCAGGAACCGTATTCGGACCTTCTTCACCCGTACCGTCTTTCAGGTCGATTGTATTTTCATCGCCGCCGGTCTGTCCATACCTGAAGATGAAGCGATCCAGGCTGACGCCTTCTTTTTCAACAAGGTATTTGATGACTTCATTCACGCGATCCCAGCTCAATTGCTGTGCAGACTTGCTGGATTCTCCATATCCAATAACAGCCACTTTGCAATTCGGGTTATTACGCATCTTGTCAGCTACTGTTGCCAGGAGGGCTTGGGCGTCTTTGCTGAGTGTCACTGACCTGCCTTTGAAGGTAATGCTTGGCAGATCACCAATATTACACCTTCTTGGTCCGCCGCCGAATCCACCTGAATCCAGTTTGCCCATAATATCCTTACAACATGCAGGATCCGGGCATTTACCTACGCCATCTGCGTCAACAGGTTGACACTGGGTCGGGGTGATCAATTCTTTATCCTTACAATCAGGTACGCCATCTCCATCTGTATCTCGACTTACACCATGTGTATCAACCGGACAACCTGCTGGTGTATTGGGTTCATGGTCAAATTGGTCAGTCACGCCATCACCGTCTGCATCATCCAAAACTGGTTTTGGCAGCTTCATGTGACGGGGGGCATTGATTTCGCTATAGGCATAATCCAGCGGGTTGACCCAGTACAATGGTTCAACTGCTTTGCTGCCAATATTATAGTTCAGTCCGAGGGAAAGGAAATTGTATATATCATCATCCCTTGTCATCGCATGAACTGCGGTACTCCCTGTTTCCTGCCATTCCTGGCCATCAACCAGGTCAGACTTGACGAGCGTAACCTTGTCTTCAAGCGCTAAATTGAACTTATCGCTGAGCTTGAAGGCAACGCCGCCGCCGAATACAATTACGGGCTTGATCGGAACATTTCCGAAGGTCGGTTGCTGCGGATCTCTTTGAGAAATGGTTTCGAATGTACCATCACTCATATCCTTCAAAGCGTTGCGAATATCTTTCCTGTTCGAATAGTTGAAACCGGTAGCCGCAAACTGGTTTACGATAGGTTGGAAATTGTAAGGCTTACCACTCGCGTCCAGCATGTTCTGGTACGTAGCAAAAGTCGAAACACCAGCTCCTAAAAGCGCATAGAAGTTTACGCCGGTCTTTGCTTTGTGAAAACGTATATTATTAAGTGAAATAACTCCCTGAATAGTCAATTCCTGAATTGTTGTTTTGTAATTATAAAAAACGGGCGTATGCGCAGAGGCATCGTAATACTGCGCTATGGTCGGATTTGCAGCGTATCCAGTATAAGATGGTGACCAGTTTACTCCCTTTGCCCGCATCCAATCATATTCTAACCTTAAAGAAAAAACATAACCCAACGCCTTTCTTATATGAATGCCTACTCCCCCTGTAGGCAGCCAGGCTCTAATATCGCCTGATACTGTCGAAAGACCACCCTTCAGCCCTACTTCGATTTGGTTTCGCGGCTTAGCAGGAAAAGGATATGCATTATTCAGAAATTCGTTGTGCTGAGGAATTCTTTTGGACGGTATGAGAGAGGAATCACGCAAATCGTAACTGCTGTTGCTATCCTGAGCGAACAGGCATGAGGTAAGAAGCAATAGTAAGCCGGATAACAACGTGTACTTTTTGCTTGGCATAACTGAAGTTTATGTGAATGAATGAATTAGAGTTAGTATGGATTTGTTAGCAAAAATATTGATTGGCAGTTAAATAACAAATTTTTTTGCGATATCCAGCCAAATATATTATGCGTTTTTTCACCCTCTTCCATAGACAACCGAAATATTACATTTGATGCCTACCTGAAAATATTCTCAAAGTAGTAATTTGCCCCCTTTCCATGAAGCTATCTCAAGCCATATTAAAAGAAGAGCTGATCATTTTCGACAAGAAATTCAAACAGGCCGTAAAAAGCCAGGCTTCTCCCCTACTTGACCGTATAATGCGGTTTATCGTTAACCGAAAAGGTAAGCAGCTAAGGCCTATGTTCGTATTGCTTTCGGCCAAGCTTTGCGGTGAGATCAACGAATCCAGTTATCGGGCAGCATCACTCGTAGAATTACTACATACGGCGACGCTGGTTCACGATGACGTCGTAGATGAATCTCTGGAAAGGCGCGGATTTTTTTCTACGTACGCACTATGGAAGACGAAGATTTCTGTTCTGGTTGGAGACTATTTGCTTGCCAAAGGCCTCTTCCTTTCCCTTGAGCACAGGGATTTCAGGGTATTGCAGTTCCTATCGGATGCTGTACAGAAAATCAGTGAGGGAGAATTATTGCAGCTCGAAAAATCACGTTCTCTGAACATGAGCGAAGAAGTATATTTTGAAATTATCAGGAATAAGACGGCATCCTTACTTGCTTCTTCATGCGCTGCAGGAGCTTTTGCCTCCAGCCAGAATGAGGCACTGGCGGATAGAATGAGCCGTTTTGGAGAAAAAGTCGGCATTGCATTTCAAATCAAGGATGATCTTTTCGATTATGGCAGCAATGAGGCCCTCGGCAAGCCGACAGGCAATGATATCAAAGAAAAAAAACTGACTCTCCCATTGATCTATACTCTTAACTCCGTAGATAAGGCAACAAGAAGAGAATTGATCTACATAATAAAGAACCATAACAAGAATGCGCAAAAAGTGAAATATGTTATTGATAAAGTGATTGAATCTGGAGGAATTGCCTACGCAGTGGAAAAAATGAACAGATACAGGGATGAGGCGCTTGGCATTCTCTATGAATTTGAGGATACAGATATCCGTAAGGGAATGGAGGAATTGGTTCGGTTCACGACCGACAGGAAATATTGATTTGAATGGTGAATAAAGACTTGATCTCTCGTTATGATGCAAAAAAGATGGAACATATTGGAAGCTGCCCCGCCCGCTGTAGATGCATTATACAATTCACTAAACATAAACCGCACCCTTTGTCAGATCCTGGTACAACGAGGAATCGATCAATATGAATTGGCCCGTCAGTTTTTCCGCCCCAGCCTGGACAATCTGCATGATCCATGGCTAATGAAGGACATGGAAAAAGCCGTAGTTAGGATTTTTGAAGGAATTGAAAGGAAGGAAAAAATACTGGTATTTGGAGACTACGATGTGGACGGCACAACAGCCGTTTCTGTTGTATATCAGTTCCTCCGAAAAATTTATCAGCCCCACCTGATTGACTTTTATATTCCGCATCGTTACCGTGAAGGATATGGTGTTTCCAAAGCTGGAATTGATTTTGCAAAGGAACAGGGCTTTTCCCTGATCATTTCCCTGGATTGTGGAATCAAATCCGCCGATCTGATCGCATATGCGAGATCGTTGGGTATTGATTTTATTGTCTGCGATCACCATTTGCCAGATGAAATATTGCCGCCGGCCGTGGCAATCTTGAATCCTAAACAGTTCGGCTGTCCATATCCGTATAAAGAGCTTTGCGGTTGCGGCATTGGGTTTAAGCTCACAGTTGCCATTGCCCGGCATCTTGGACTTCCCGATGCAGACTGGATGGCCTCCCTGGACCTTGTGGCTACAGCGATCGCAGCGGATATTGTTCCTATTACGGGAGAAAACCGGATCCTTGCGTATTTTGGACTAAAGAAAGCCAATGAAAATCCAAACAACGGGATCAGGGCACTTTCACATCTAAGTGCAGTAAAGAATGAATTGCACATCGGAACCCTGGTATTCATGATTGCGCCCAGGGTCAACGCGGCCGGGAGGATGGATGATGCAAGAAAGGCAGTGCAAATGTTTATTTCACCTACCTATGAAGAAGCACTGAGCTATGCTGAAATGCTGCATTCAGACAACACCGATCGCAAAGAAGCAGATAGCTCCATCACGACAGAAGCACTGGCCATGATCGAAAATAATCCATCCTGGACAAACCGGAAATCCACCGTCGTTTTCCAGGACCATTGGCATAAGGGGGTTGTGGGAATCGTTGCATCCCGTCTCATAGAAAAATATTATCGACCCACGATTGTGCTGACAAAAAGCGGCGATATCGTTGCAGGAAGCGCAAGGAGCGTGAGCGGATTTAATCTCTATGAGGCCATCCATGCATGCAGGGACCATCTCCTCGGCTATGGAGGGCATTTCGCTGCAGCAGGTATGACACTGCTTCCTGAACAAGTTGAATCCTTCAGCGCCCGTTTCGAGGAAATTGTGAGCTCAACCATTCCGGCCGCTCTGCTGATACCTCAAATCACAATTGATGCTGAAATATCATTCAGGGAATTAACCAAAGGATTTTTTAACCTGCTCAGACAAATGGAGCCCTTTGGGCCGGATAATATGCGGCCCATATTCATATCCCGCCAGGTAACTGATCTTGGATATTCAAAAATTGTGAAGAATGATCACATCCGCTTTGTCCTGAACCAAGATGGTAAGTCTTTTAATGGGATCGGATTTAATCTGGCCGAAAAATTTCCCCTTCTACTTCATAAAATGCCAATCGACGTTGTATTTACTCTGGATGAGAATGAATGGAACGGAGAAAAAACGCTACAATTGAAAGTGATTGATTTCAGGCTGGCATGACGCTGAACGCATAACGCTATACACTATACGCTGAACGCATAATGCAGAGCGTTAAGCATTATGCGTTCAGCATTAAGCGTCTACGCTTCCAGAATGATCTTACCCTTCGAACTATTCATCAGTTCTATGCTCCTGCTAATAAATGAAGTGAGTTCATTTCCTTTGAGCAGCCCCTGCGACAAGAGCGCCAGGTCTGCTAAGTTTTGGACAGTCTTTTTCTGTTTGTCAGTATTTTCTTCCTTTAAAATCTGCTGAAAAATTGAATGATTGCCATTTACAGTAAGCAATACTTCGTCAGGCATGTTGGCGTAGAAACCGCCCATGGACCCGTTCATCGAAGCCATGTCTTTCATTCTCCTCATGAACTCCGGTCTGGTAGCAACAACTGGTGGCGCTTCAGGACTAAGGCCTTTCACCTCTGTGGTCAGGTGCAGTGCTGGCATTTCAATGGCGAAAAGTTCCTTTAGCTTTGATTCGTCTTCTTTATTCAACACAGATTCGGCCTCTTCCTGCTTGTCGATAAGATTATCAGGAATTTCACTATCCACCCTGGTGAAATGCACCTTCTCCCATTTCATTTCCATCTGGTTGATGAAGCCAGTGTCTACCAGGGTTTCCAATCTGACCGGCTTATACCCTTTTGCCTTTGCTGCCTGGATATAGCTATCCTGCTGAATGGGATTGGTTGTATACAATATGACCAGCTTTCCTTCTTTGTTTTTTTGCAACGCTTCGGTTTCCTGCCTGTATTCTTCCAGAGTGTAGAATTTTCCACCAGCAGCGTCTTCCATGATATGAAATTTATTGGCCTTCTCGAGGAACTTTTCGTCGGTCATCATTCCATACTTGACAAATAATCCCAGGCTTTCCCATTTTTCTTCATACTCTTTCCGATCCTTATTGAAGATCTCTTCCAATTTATCGGCTACTTTTTTTGTAATGTGGTTATTGATCTTTTTTACATTCGGATCTCCCTGCAGATAACTTCTACTCACGTTTAATGGAATGTCCGGACTATCTATGACGCCTTGCAAAAGCATGAGGAATTCCGGCACAATATCCTTCACCTCATCGGTAACAAATACCTGGTTACTATAGAGCTGGATCTTGTCTTTTTGGATCTCGTAACTGTGCTTAATAGTGGGGAAATACAAAATGCCTGTCAGATTAAATGGATAATCCACATTCAGATGGATCCAGAACAGAGGCGGTTCGTTGAATGGATAGAGCTCTTTATAAAAATCTTTATAATCCTGGCTGGTCAATTCTGATGGCTTCTTTGTCCATGCAGGATTTGTATTATTGACCTGCTTGCCTTCGAATTTTATCGGAACAGGAAGGAACCGGCAAAATTTATTCAGGATGGAACGGATCCGTCCTTCATCAAGGAATTCTTCACTTTCTGCATTCAGATGCAAAACGACTTCTGTTCCTCTTTCCGCTTTATCAGATTCTTCAAGTTGGTATTCTGGACTGCCATCGCATTCCCATCTTACAGGTTTGGCTTCTTCCCTATAGGACTTACTCAGGATAATGACCTTTTCGCTCACCATAAAGGAGGAGTAAAACCCAAGCCCAAATTTTCCAATTATATTATTTTCGTTCTGCCCTTTATACTTGCTTACAAATTCTTCGGCCCCGGACAAAGCGACCTGGTTGATGAATTTATCTACTTCTTCATCACTCATCCCTATGCCATGGTCAGCGATGGAAATGGTTTTGTTTTCCTTATCCAACTTGATTTCGATGGAAAGATCCCCCAATTCACCCTTGGATTCGCCCACGGAAGAGAGGGTCTTGATTTTCTGGGTGGCATCTACAGCATTGCTAATCAACTCCCTAAGAAAGATTTCATGATCGCTATAGAGGAATTTCTTAATGATAGGAAAGATGTTCTCTGTCTGAACCCGGATGCTGCCCTTTTGCATATGTACAAGTTTTGAATGCGATTTGACAAACAAAGTGCCATATGTTGCAGACTGACAGGATGTCAAGAGGAGTAGTTGGCGGTTGACCCTTGGGAGTTGGCAGTATTGAGAGAACATTTGAATACTTTACATAATACAATTTTCAGTGTACCAACTGTCAACTGCCATCTGACAACTGTCATCTATTTTAAGCCAACTTAGTTTGGCCTTTCAAGCCAATTGCCGTAGTTTTGCAGCCCAAATCTTTTTTTATCATTAAAAACAGGGAAATGAACAATTATGAATTGATGGTGATTTTTACCCCTGTGCTGTCTGAAGAAGACTATAAGGCTTCTCAGAAAAAATATACGGCCTTCGTCAAAGAAAATGGAGGAACCGTTCTGCACGAAAATCCCTGGGGTCTTAAATCACTGGCGTACCCAATCCAGAAGAAGACGACCGGTTTATACTGGGTCCTGGAATACAGTGCGCCATCCGACTTCAATGAGAAGCTGAAAATTCAGATTCTCCGCGATGAACATGTATTGCGATTTATGGCTACCAGACTCGACAAATACGCCGTCGAGTACAATGCCAAAAAGAGAAGAGGCGTACCAACAGGAACCGAAAAAGTGGAGGCTTAAATCATGGCAAAAGCAAACGAAATTAAGTACCTCACGGCGATTAAGACGGAAAAACGCCCAAAGAAATTCTGTCGCTTCAAGAAGTACGGTATCAAGTATATCGACTACAAGGATGGCGAATTCCTCAAAAAATTCTTGAATGATCAAGGTAAATTACTACCTAGGCGCATCACAGGAAATTCTTTGAAATATCAGCGCAAAGTATCTGATGCAGTTAAGAAAGCTCGCCAGATGGCTTTACTGCCTTACGTAACGGATCTTTTAAAGTAACCTCACCCTAACCTTCCGCCGGCGGCGGGAGAAACAGTCCACCAGCTGGCGGATTGGGAACAAGGTGAACAAAAAAATTATATGGAAATCATTTTAGTGCAGGATGTGGACAATTTGGGTGCCGCCAATGAAAAACTGAGTGTAAAGAATGGCTACGCACGTAACTACCTGATCCCACGCAAGTTGGCCGTTGAAGCCAATCCTAGCAACATGAAGCAACTGGAAGAAAGGCTGAAGCAGCAAAGGAAGAAAGAAGAAAAGCTATTGGCTGAAGTGAACAAGGTGATCGAAATCCTCAAGGCCGGTCCATTGAAGATTGGCGCCAAGACAGGCACAAGCGGAAAGATCTTTGGTAGCGTGACTTCAGTGCAGATTGCCCGTGCAATTCGCGACCAAAAAGGATATGAAATTGATCGCCGTCGTATTCAAATTCTTGATGATGTGAAGGAGCTTGGTAATTTCAAAGCCAAAGTAGATTTCGGAAATGGAAATGATACAGAAGTGGAATTTGAAGTGGTGGCTGAATAAAGTCCTCCGGAAATTTGTTTCAGACCCGCTGTTATTGGCGGGTTTTTTTGTAGCCCAATGAGGAAAAACATCTATGGCTAATGATGAAAACCTGCAGTAGCTTTATTTTGGCAGTTTTTTGCCAAAATTCGGATAAGTAATAAAAATTCCTATCTTTACAGCAGCTCTGCTATTTTGAATTCAAATCTGTGCTGTCGCGGCTTCTAAAAGTTAGTTCCTCAGTTCACGGTCCAGGATCACAAATAGTATCAAGATTTTGTTTTTTTCATATTTAATTTTAGAACAATGAACATTTATGTAGGCAACCTCTCCTGGCAAATGACCGATGAGGATCTCAGAAATCTTTTTGAACAACACGGAACTGTTGCATCAGCAAAAATCGTTAAGGACAAAGTTTCAGGCCGTAGCAAAGGCTTTGGATTTGTTGAAATGGAAGACGATGCGGAAGCGCAGGCAGCTATTACAGCCCTATACGACAGCGAAGTCATGGGTCGTAAGATTATTGTGAACGAATCCCAGCCAAAGCAACAAGGCGGCGGTGGAGGAGGCTTCAAAAAGAGGAGTTTTGGCGGTGGAAGCGGCGGCGGCGGAGGCTACAAGAAAGGTGGCTATAACCGCGGTGGCGGTGGTGGCGGATATGACAGGGATTATTAATTCATCTGTTCAATATATCTTTGTTACATAAATCCTTCCTGGCGGAAGGATTTTTTTTATACTGTAATCTGAAAGAATTGATAAGCATGAGACAAAAGATGCTTTGCGCCAGACTTGCAAGCCTTGGTTTTCCATTAATATTCCTAATATCCTGCAATAACAGCCCAGAAAATCGGGAAGTGAACCAGGCAAAGGATTCGATTCCGATAAAAGGCGCCACTGCCACTCAAACGGTCAAAGGAGCTTTCAGTAACCAGCAGATCCTCCATTTTGACAGTGCACTTATTGGTCCATTCTTGAAAAAATACCCCTTGTTTGAAGCATATAAAAATGATATAGCTGCATTTTACCGCGGCCGCAGATTTGCATATGCCTGGTTCGACAATGGCGGGCTGATTGAGCAGGCTTCCAACCTTCAAAATCATTTGTCAAACCTCGGGGCCGAAGGTCTACCTGATCGCGTCAAATACAGAGACTCGCTGTCGATGATCCTGGCCAATGCCGGAGAAGGCCCTGATCCGGAAATCGAGTTGATGCTATCTGCCCAGTATTTTCAATATGCAGAAGTTGCCTGGGGAGGCTTAACGGAGAAGCATACACGCTCAATTGATTGGTTCCTGCCCAGAAAACAACTGGACCTTCCTGTTCTGCTGGATTCACTTATTAAAGATTCTTCATTCATTGCCAAGGGCTATAGCTTCAAACAATACAACCTCCTGAAAGGCTACCTGAAAAAATATCGCGCACTAGAAGCTGGAAATCATTTTGCAGAACTTCATGGGGATCAGAAATCATACAAGTATTCAGACTCTTCCAGTATGATTGCTGCAATCAGAGAAAGGTTATTTGCTTTTGGTGATTTGGATAAAAATTCGGGCAGCTTGCTATTTGACAAGGAGTTGGAATCGGGTGTAAGGAGCTACCAGGCAAGGATGGGTATGAATACAGATGGAGTCATTGGCAAGACTTTTCTTAAAAGTCTGAATACACCGATCTCAAATTATATTACCAGGATCATCGTAAATATGGAAAGAAGCCGCTGGGTGCCCGTTAATCTGGCAGGTGACTATTTCATCGTCAACATTCCAGCCTTCGAATTATTTGCATTTGAAAAAGACACTATCGCATTTATCATGAAGGTCGTGGTGGGAAAAGCCATCCATAAAACAGTAATTTTTGACGGAGATTTGAAGTATGTTGTATTTAGTCCATACTGGAATGTGCCTCCGGATATATTGAAAAAAGAAATCCTGCCAGGGATAAAAAAAGATCCGGACTATCTTGTCAAACACAATATGGAATGGAACGGAAATATGGTGAGGCAAAAACCAGGACCAAAAAATTCTCTCGGGCTGGTTAAGTTCCTTTTCCCTAATAGCTTCAATATTTATCTTCACGACAGTCCTGCAAAAAGTCTTTTCAATGAAGACGTCCGGGCCTTCAGCCATGGCTGCATCAGGTTGGCTGAGCCAAGTAAGATGGCCATTTATTTACTGCGGGATGTTCCGGGATGGACACCAGTTAAAATTGAGGCGGCCATGAAAAGTGGCAAGGAACAATTTGTGACACTCCAGCGTCCCGTGCCAGTTTATATAGCATACCTAACTGCATGGGTGGATCGCGATGGGAAGTTGAATCTGAGAGATGATATTTACAAAAGAGATGAGCGACTTGCTTCCATGATTCTGAAATCCGGCGGATAGGTTATTCCAAAATTCAGGCTTCAATTCACTAATACCATGAGAAATTTATTCTATTTCACAATCCTTACTTGTTCCCTGTATTCATGCGTCCAAAGGCAAAAGGCCGATCGCATTTTTTTTCACGCCAAGATCTGGACCGGCGATTCTTCCAATCCGAGGGCAACCTCCATTGGAATAAAGGACAGCACTATTCTCTTTGTTGGGGATGATTATGCAACTTACCAGGGAGAAGGAACTGAGATGATCGATCTTGGCGGTAATATGATTGCTCCGGGCTTTATCGATAATCATACTCATTTCCTAAGCGGCGGATATCAATTGGGTAATGTAAATCTCCGTGATGTGAAGACAAATGCCGGATTCATTGATTCTATACGTAAATATATTGAAACACTTAAGGATGACCGTTGGGTTATGGGCGGTGACTGGGACCATGAGGCCTGGGGCGGAATACTCCCGGACAAACATTGGATAGACAGTGTAAGCGGCAATCATCCGGTATTTGTCAACCGCTATGATGGTCATATGGCCCTGGCCAATTCGAAAGCCCTGGCCTTGGCAGGGATTGACAAGCATACGGCAGATCCGCACGGAGGTCAGATTGTTAGAGATCCAAAGACCGGTGAGCCTACTGGCGTTCTGCGGGATGAAGCCATGGAACTGATGAATAAAGTCATTCCTCCTCCTACGGAATCTGCATTGAGTGAATATCTGCAAAAAGCCATTCGTCACGGACTTGAACATGGGGTAACACAGGTCCACGATATGGGCAGCTTTGGAGGCTGGCTGGACCTTTTTACTTACAGGAAGGCATATGCGAATAATCAACTCGGGCTTCGGCTATATTCATTTGTCCCTGTTAGCACCTGGAAAATGCTGGACAGTTTCGTACTGCAAAACGGAGGAGGGGATGATAGATTGCGTTGGGGAGGACTGAAAGGATTCGTGGATGGGTCCCTGGGTTCCACCACAGCATGGTTCTATGCGTCCTATCTAGATGCACCTGGTTCAACAGGCTTACAAGTCACGGATACTGTATTGCTTCGTCAATGGATTCTTAGTGCGGATGCGGCAGGGCTTCATGTCGCGACGCATGCGATTGGCGACCGTGCAAATGACTGGATCCTGGGTGTGTATCAGCAGGCAGAAAATCAAAACGGAAAAAAAGATCGCAGGTTTCGTGTTGAGCACGCACAGCACTTGACGGAAAATGCTATCATAGCATTCGGAAAGCTAGGGGTCATACCATCTATGCAACCCTATCATGCTATTGATGATGGAAAATGGGCTTATAAGCGCCTGGATACCGCAAGGCTGAGAAGAACTTATGCTTTCAGGAGCCTGCTGGTTCATGGAGCCACGCTCACATTTGGATCAGACTGGACGGTAGCTCCCCTGGACCCCATTGCCGGAATCTATGCCGCTGTAACAAGACGCACGCTGGATGATAAGAATCCAACCGGCTGGTTCCCGGATGAAAAAATAAGTGTGGAAGAAGCTTTGAAATGTTATACAGTCAACAATGCATATGCTGGCTTTCAGGAAAATAGATTGGGAATGCTAAAAGCAGGAATGCTTGCCGACCTGGTGGTTTTATCAGGAGATTTGCTATCCGTTCCACCTGAGAAAATCAGAGACATAAAAGTATTGCGCACCATCGTCAACGGAAAGCAGGTATATGAAGCATTGGTTCAATAAATGAATTTGAACTTACCTGGCCTGATTTCAATATCGAAATGAGTGTCTGCCATATACTCACCATCCAAATGTGCTTCCATAAGTTTTCGTGATTTGAAGGAAATCCTTTTCACCGTCGCGTATTCAATGAATGGCAAATCTAAATGTCTTCCTTTTTCTACCGCCGGCAAATGAATCATTCTTTTAAGAATAGAAATGGGCCTAATAAGGACAAAGTCCAAAAGCGCATCTTTGAGGTCCGCATGGGGCGCCACAAGAAACCCTCCTCCATACCTGGAGCCATTTGCAATGCTAACCATGAATATCCTTGTGCTTTTTGTGCTGCCATCTTCAAAAATTATTTCAACTTCTTCTTCCCTGAATATAAATATTTGCCTGATCACACTAGCCAGATATCCGGCATGCCCGCGGAAAAAAGATTTTTTATTGTGCATGGATCTCACCACGCTCCCATCAAAACCAATCCCCACTCCATTCAGAAAATAATTTCCATTGCAAAGCCCGGCATCCACCGATTGAGATTTCCCTTCAAGCGCTGCAGCAAGGCAGGAATCCAAGTCCTTCTCTCCCTGCCATTTCCAGACAAAGTCATTTCCGCTTCCGCCTCCAAAAAGTGCAATTGGTTTTTCCAGGTTCGGGTATTGGTTGATAAAATGAAAAAGGGTTCCATCACCACCTATCAGCCAAACTTCCGAAAAATTTTCAAGTCCTTCAGGCCAGGGGGGAGTGAACAAAGAATAAGCCATTTCGAGGGAGTAAAGCTTTTTGCAAAGCCATTCCTGGATGACCTTTCCCCTGCCATTTCCGGAATCTGGATTCGATACAATAGCTATCTGGCGTTGAATGGTCATCCGGCGATAGGATTCTAAAAGAAGATTGTTTCAAATCTGATATCCAAATATAGTATTTTGATTTTTTTGCCGAAGGTCGACACGAGATCAAACCGGGAATTTTATTCGTGAGACTTGTTTTTTGCAAACCCGCCTGCTCCTGCCTGCGGTAGGCAGGGCAGCCAGGCGAAGTGCCGCAAAAAACTTAATCGAATCCACCTGAGGTGGACAAAAGGCGGAAGGTGCAAAAAATCGCAGCTTGCTGCGAGATTTAAGAAGATCTTGCTTTAAGGTTTCATACCTGTGATTATATACCTTTAGCTAATAATAATCTTTTATGAAACGCAGACAATTCATAAGAAATAGTTCAATGGCTGCCGGCAGCATGACTCTGATCAATTTTCCAATCTTTGGCAAAAATGCTCCAAGCAATAAGGTCGTTGTAGCTGTAATGGGGGTGAATAGCCGCGGAGCATATCTCGCAAAATCTTTTTCCCAGCTACCTAACACTGAAGTGGCGTATATCTGCGATGTGGAAGAAAAAGCCATTCAGAACGGATTGAATGCACTAAAAGATGCACCGAAAAAACCAGCAGTGATCAAAGATGTCCGGGTCCTGCTCGCACAGAAGGATTTTGATGGACTGATCATTGCTGCACCTGATCATTGGCACACGCCAGCCGCAATCATGGGCGTCCAGCATGGCAAACACGTGTACGTGGAAAAACCCTGCAGTCAAAATCCAAATGAAGGAGAATTCCTGGTTTCGGCGTATAGAAAATATGGAAAATTGATTCAAATGGGAAACCAGAGGAGATCAATGCCCAATATGATCGAAGCTGCCAGGCTCATAAAAGAAGGAATCATTGGGAATGCATATTTTGCTAAAGCCTGGTATACCAACGATCGAAAATCCATCGGACATGGAAAGTTCGCTCCAGTTCCCTCCACCCTGGATTTTGAATTATGGCAGGGCCCAGCCCCCAGGAAAGAATACCAGGATAACCTGATCCATTATAATTGGCATTGGTTCTGGCATTGGGGCACAGGCGAAGTGTGCAATAATGGTACCCATGAAATCGATTGCTGCCGTTGGTTTCTGGGCGTCGATTATCCGGTACAAGTGACATCATCGGGAGGCAGATATGCGTTTAAGGATGACTGGCAGACCCCGGATACACAAGTGGCCTCATTCGAATTCGAGAACAGTAAAGCCATCAGCTGGGAAGGAAGATCCTGCAATAATTTTCCCGTAGAAGGCGCAGGGCGTGGATTTTGCATTTATGGAGACAAGGGAAGCCTCCTAAATCTTGGTGGCGGTGATTACAAGATCTTCGATGAAAAAAACAAACTGATCAGGGAAGCAAAATCGGAAGTTGCCCCCGATCCTACCAATCCCATCAGCGCAAATGGTAATCTTGATCTGTATCATTTCGAAAATTTTGTAAAGTCGATCCGCGGTGAATCAACACTGAATTCTCCGGTGGATGATGCACAGAAAACGGTGCTGCTTTGCCAGCTTGCAAATATCTCCCAGCGTACAAGCCACACGCTGCATTGTGACCAAACCAATGGCCATATAAAAAATGACGAGGATGCTTCCAGGCTCTGGAAGCGTGAGTATGCGCCGGGATGGGAACCGAAAGTCAGTTGATTAGTTGATTAGTTGATTAGTTAAAGCGTTGAAGGGTTAATAGCTTTGCAAGCTTTCAGTTTTTACATTAGAATGCTTGTTTGCACATGTTAATGCAAGACCTTAATTTTTATACTCCTGAAACTGACATTGTTCCCATGATCCTGTAGCAGGATATGCCCCTTGGGTGCTTCGCCGAAATTTGTCCAGACTTTGAATTTGCTGATGGCTACTAATTCCCTGAAAGCCGCTGAACCTCTTTCATATTCCAGCACTTTCACTCCATTGAGATAATGCTCCACATGATTGTTAGGATAGACTATAATGCGCCCGGTATTCCATTGACCTATCGCATGAACAAATCTTTTTTGCTTGATGGCTGGAATGAGATCGTATAAAGAAGCTATGGTTCTGTTGCCATCTCTTCCCAGCTTGGCATCGGCATGCAAACTGTCATCAAGCAACTGATATTCCAGGCCGATCGCCGAACCGGCATTATTCTCGGAAAGAGTCACAAAATACTTGACCCCGCTATTTGCACCGGGTGTCAAAAGAAAATCGAAGGAAAGATCGAATGCGCTGAATTCCTCGAGGGTAACGATATCTCCCCCATTGGCAGACTCTTTCCCTTCGGAAGAAAGCACAGACAACAGTCCATTCTGAATGATCCATCCATTGTTCGGAAATGTTTTTTTATAGGCTCCAACCCAACCATTTGAAGTTTTTCCATCAAAAAGTAGTTTCCAACCAGATTTCGCTTCATAAGGGACCAGGTGATTGGGAATGGTATTAACGACAAATATTCCTGGCGGAAAAGGCGTCGCCTTTATTCCATTCGTGCGGATCCTGATATTCTTAAAAAAAACTTTTTCTCCCGTCAACTCAGGTTTCTTAATGGAATGGACCTGCAAACCAATAAATCCTTTTGAATCCATGGTATCCACAAGAAAAGAGATGGGCTTTTCATTAATCCATGTCCTTATTTCATGGCCAATACATTCGATCTTGTAATGATTAAAGACGCCGGGCTTGAATGCAGTTTCCCCCCCAGGATTCATTGCGCCTGTATAAAGCCATTCTCTTCTGGCTTCATCATATATTCCTCCTGACCATTTCCGAGATGAAGGGTCAACTTCAACCTGGTAGCCAAAGACTTGTCCTTTGCCATCGTTGCCTGCAGGGTTAAAATGACTCCGAATCTGCACACCGGAATTGCTGCTTGTATCATCAATCTTTATATCAAGTTCGAGAACAAAATCACCGTATTCCTTCTCCGTAACAAGAAAGCTGTTGGGTGAGTTGAATACCGCTTTCCCCACGATCATTCCCTGCTCAATCCCAAAATCAGCGGCTCCCACCGCTTTTTTCCATCCCTTTAAAGAATTTCCTTCAATCAAATTGATCCACCCATTCTGGGATTGCGCATGACCCACGCAGAAAAAAAATATCGAGACTATGAAGCATCTATACCTGTTCATATAAGAATATTTTTGACCTAAAGGAATCTATATGGGACATAAAAGTAGGGATAAGATCAGGAGATTTGAGAAATTTCTTGGCCATAATATTTTACTTTTAAGTTTCAAGATCTGTCATGAAAAAAATCCTGATTCTTTTCATTATGTTCATCCTTCAAAATCGCGGAGACGCTCAAAAAGTCATTCCTCTTTACCCGGGTTCGATACCAAACTCAAAACCCGTAAAGGATGAAGAGAAGTCGGAAATGAGTCCGGAACATATTCTGATCATAAGTAAGGTCAGCAGACCCACCCTGACCCTTTTCCCGGCACCAAATAATTCATCTACTGGCTGCGCCGTCCTCATCATACCGGGAGGAGGCTATCAAATTGTGGCGGCTGGGCATGAAGGTTATGATGTGGCCAGGGAATTTAATAAGATGGGGGTTTCCGCATTTGTGCTCAAGTACCGGATTCCTGATGACAGCTGTATGCTCAATAAGGAAATCGGGCCACTGCAGGATGCACAGCGCGCCATAGAGATTGTAAGAGAAAATGCAAAAAAATGGAAGATTGATCCCCACAAGATCGGAATCATGGGTTTTTCTGCTGGCGGCCATCTTGCTTCCACCGAAGGCACGCATTACACCAAATCCGTCCTCCCGAAAAAACCCCTGGTAAGCCTGCGGCCCGATTTCATGATTCTTGTTTACCCTGTCATCAGTTTTGGCGATAGCATTGGTCATATTGGATCCAGAGACAATCTGCTCGGCAAGAACCCATCTCCTGAAAAAATAAAATACTACTCAAATGAGCGTCAGGTGAACGCCAATACACCACCTGCATTTTTGGTACATGCCAAAGATGATGATGTGGTTGTTGTCCAAAACAGCATTGACTTTTATGATGCACTCAGGGCCAATCAAGTGCCAGCAGAAATATATCTCTATGAAAAGGGTGGCCATGGTTTTGGCATGGTCAATGAAACCAGTAAGGTGAAATGGATGGCCCTGGTGAAGCAATGGATGGTAAAGAATGGATGGCTCAAGAAGTAATACATGGCAATCTTACTTCTTAACATTCTCCGACGAATAATCAATGGGTAAAAGATTCGACAATTTTTCAGATTTGGACCAATACCCCATTGTAAAAACTTCTCCGGGAGGAAAATAATTGCCATTCGACCAGATGCGCACAGGGGTTGGAGTCATTAATCTTATGCTTGACTGTTGGCTTAAACCTTCTCTTGCCCTTAGATAAGAAATAAAAATGGTTCCATTGAAAAAAAAGACCCGGCTCTCGTCCGATTCTCCGCTTACCAGACTGTCTGCAGGGATGGGCGGCCCCGGGCTTTCGTAGTAATCCGGTTTTGCAAGAATGGTTTGATAATAATGTATGGAATCCTGAGGCATGAGTTCCATCTTAGACATTTTCACAAGGTCTCCATTCATCATTATCAGCGTATCATTGGTTGGCCTGGCATATAAAGCCTTTACCCTTTGTTTTTCCACATTTTCAAATCTTTTTAGCGTCCTAACGGTGAACCCCTGGCTATCCAGGTCGTTCAGGTACAGTGAACGAAAAAAATGCATCATGGATAATTGATAAGCAGTCTTCCTGTTTTTCTTCCATCGCTCTTTGAGTTTAGCCCTGCTTGTTGCGATCTCATTGAAAAATGGATATCCGGAATATCCAATTGTGCTATTCGCAAAATCGGAAAAAAAATCTTCCAATTGATAGGAAATAGTATATCCAAGGGATTTATTCACGATAATCAGGGGTTCATCCGCGCTGGCCGTTAGTCTGTTCTTCGATTTGGAATAACGGAATTTAATTGTTTTTGTATTTTTAATACTGCAGCCCGAGGCATTTTCATTATTCCCTATAAAATTCTCTATAAAAAAATCACCCCATTGCTTCCATCCATCTTTTACATAAGGCTCAATAGTTACTGATTCCATTTCTGTCGCCCTTAATTTGAGCTGAACATCCAATTGAATTGGAAACTGCTTATCGGTGAATGAATGCACATAGGTTTCATATCCAATACTCGAAACAATCAATTCATGATTGCCCGCTGGGATGTTCCTGAGTTCAAATTCGCCAACAGAATTGGTAATCGTTCCCCTGGAAGAATTATTGATGAATACGCTGCAATTTGAAATCGGCGCTCCATTTGCCTGACTCACAACTTTTCCGCGGATAAGTGAAGTTTGAGAAAAAGAATGAAAGAAAAACAGGAGTAAACAAGTGGAAAGAAGCAATGCATTATTCAAATTCCTCATGAGCTTTAGGGATTGAATTTTTCGTATTGATGACAAGCGGCTTTCGATATTACGAAGCAAAAAGGTTTTCTTTATCCTCTTCCAGTACAAGGTATTTTCTTCTTCCAATGGTCATATAAAAAAGCATATAAGACACGGCAGGCAGAATCAGCGCCATTTCAACCAGCAGTGCCCATAAAGGCTTCTCTGTTTCCTGCCTTACTGCCATAATATTCAAAGATATTCCAACAAGCAGAATCAGGAAGGAATGCCAGTAGTATTTCATCCCATTGCTTACCCTGAGATATGCGATTTCGCCCGCACCTAAATTTAACTTAAGGTCCTGGCTGCTATACCATGCGACTTTGCATTGTAAACTATGATTCCCCGGTTCCACTTCGTAGGACTCCAAACTTTCATTGTGGATCATTCCCTTCTCCAATTCATCAATATAGACCTTAAATGGTCTTGACTGGTTAAGCCAGGCTTTGGGCCGACTAAGCAATATTTTCGCTTTTTGTTCCATGACTTTTCAAAATATATGCATATCCACGGGACCATGGATGTCTACCATCCCTATTCAAGCCCGAAGAGCCCGGCATTCAGCAGTTGGAGCGTCTGTATTTTAAAAGATGAGGGTATCAGCAAAGACACATTGTGTTTACTTCCGCCATAACTGACCATTCGGATGGGAATCGGCGACAATGCTTCAAATAACCTGCTCAATACATTTTTCGTCTGAGCGATCTCGTTACCCACAATGGAAACAATTGTATGATTTTCCTCGACCTCTATGACACCAAATGGTTCAAGTTCTTTGACTATGTCCCTGAGATGGAATTTATTGTCAATCGTAACGGATACGGCTACTTCGGAAGTGGTGACCATATCAATAGATGTTTTATACTTCTCAAACACTTCAAATATCTTTCTCAGAAAACCATGTGCAAGAAGCATACGGCTGCTTTTGATGTTGATGGCAATGATGTCATCCTTTGCGGCCACGGCTTTTACGCCTTTTGAACCGGCTTCCTGCATAATAACAGTTCCTGGAGCATCTGGTTGCATTGTATTCAGGAGTCGGACAGGCACATTTTGTTGTTGGGCAGGCCAGATGCAGGTAGGATGCAGAATTTTTGCGCCGAAATAAGCAAGCTCAGCAGCTTCATCAAAACTAAGCTGTACAATCGGATTTGTTTTTTTGACAATGCGCGGATCGTTGTTATGCATCCCATCGATATCCGTCCAGATTTCACAAACGGTGGCATTGACAGCAGCTGCTACAAGGGATGCAGTATAATCACTACCTCCTCTTTTTAGATTATCCACCTCGCCTCTTGCATTCCGGCATATATACCCCTGCGTAATGAATAAGGAATGATCTTTATGTTTCTGGAGGAGAAGGTTAAGTTTTTGTCTGATGCCCGCGATATTGGGCTCTTCATTTGCGTCAATACTCATAAACTCCAATGCAGGCAAAAGCAGGTGGTCTATTTTTTTTTCTTCAAGATATGCAGAAAAGAGTTTCGTGCTCAATAATTCGCCTTGAGCAAGAATATCTTTGTTCAGTGCCTCGCTAAATGAAATCCGTAATATGATATTCAAAAATTCAAAATGCTCGGTAACGACGGCATTCGCCTTCTCCAATGCATTTTTGGTTTGAACAAGTTCCTTAACAAATTGCCTGTAATGCGCTTCAAGCTCATCAATTTTCTTTTTTGCATTTTCGCGCTCAGTTTTTGCCAGAAATTCACTGATCGCGACCAGCGCGTTGGTCGTCCCGCTCAGGGCGCTGAGTACCACAATCTTGGCCACTTTTTCTTTTGTGATGAGTTCGCAGACCTGGTGCATTCTTTCCGGTTTCCCGACCGATGTACCTCCAAATTTCAATACTTTCATCTGATGCTTTTTTTGGGATGGCAAAGATAAAGATTGAAAGCATATGAAGTCAATCAATGGTGAAAGGACTCCTATACAGGCTGAAACAGTAAGCTTTCCTGATGAGAAGAATCCTACGAATGGAACTTCTGCTAATGGACGGCCAAAAAAAAGGCATGCTTCGCGCATGCCCATTTATTATTCGGAGACTAGAGACTATTTTTTAATCAGTTTTTGATTATATAGGCTACTATTCACAACTACCTGAACAACATACATTCCCTTTGGCAGTGTGGCCAGTTGGTCAATCATCAGGCTATTGTTACCTCGGGTCAGTGTATAGGAACCTGACCTGAGGGTTTTGCCCGACTCATCAAGCAATCTCATAATTGCCATATTTGGTTTTTCTGAGAAGATCTTTAACACCGCATATTCTGTGGCCGGATTCGGATACAATGACATTTTAGTATCTGTTTGATCAAGGTTAACTGAAACCACTTTACTATAACTGTAATTTCCATCCACATCAACTACTTTCAAACGATAATAAAGTACAGAGGCATTCACTGAAGCCAGGTTATCATTGTAAGAATATGAATGGGTCGGATCATTTGACTGATTAACAGAAACCTGTCCTATTGCCGAAAAGTTGATGGCATCCAGGCTTCTTTCCACTTCAAAATAATTGCCATTGACCTGATTGCTTGTATTCCATGCAAGCTGAACATAACCCGCATTGTTATTCGAAGCAGTGAATGAATTCAGTACAACAGGCAAGATAGAAATTTGACATTTCTGCATATTCGGAGGCAACTGGGCAAATGGAAATGTAGAAGTAAGGGCACCTACTGTTCCAGGCCCCGCGCCGAAATTGTCTGTTGCTTCAGTACCCTGGCTAATACCACTTGCTCCTCCGGCTACTGACGAGCCAGCGTTTAGTGCAGCGTTTGAATAAATCACTCCGCCTCCGCCACCACCTCCGGGACCATGTCGAGTAGCTCCAACATTCTTGGGAGTATTACTGCCTCCAATGCCTCCATTTGCAATGGCAGTTATACCTGCATGACCACTATTGGCATAAATCAAAATACTTCCACCACCACCAGCTCCACCCGAGCCGTCATTCAGCACAGTATTGTTTGCGTTAGCTCCTGATACATCAATAATACCAGCATTGACGATTGAAGTAGCACTAATCAAAACCATTCCCCCGCCTGCTGCGCCGCTACTCGCGAATCCAGATCCAGGAACTCCTGTTGAATTATTAGTTGAAGCAGCTCCACCGCCTCCACCCATAATGAGTCTGCCAGGGGCAGCGTAAGCAAGGAAAGTTGCTCCTCCTCTACCACCTGTATTTCCAAGAGAAAACCATCCCCAGCCACCAATACCGCCCACTCCTCCATTACCACCTCCGCCACCACCGGCATTCTGGTCATTGGCAGTAGGATGTGTGTCAGTAGCTCCTCCACCAGCATTACCGGGTGCACCTTTTGCATAGCTACCATTCGGATAACCTTCCACTATATTGTCAAGTAATGCTCCATTATTATTTATATATCTGGGAGTTCCTGCCATCCCTTCCGCTTTGCTCCCATTGGTTGTTGTCGTTGCGAGGGTAACAAAGTCGGTTTTAAAAGTACCAGCGGCACCAGATAAAGAACGCCCACCAGCGCCCCGGAATCCTGCTCCGACAGCGGTGATTGTATTAGAATTTATGTCGAACTGATTTACAGCATTGAATACAATTACTCCACCGGTTGACCCATTCCATGAAGGAGCGGTGATAGTTGACGTAATTTGTATATTATACCAGGACGGAACCCGTATTATCTGATAGGTATATTGGCCAAAGGCACCATAAGGTGAGTATGCGTAGGCATAACTTGTTCCAGATACCAGATTCAGTGTTCCGCCTGCAAGAGGAACCGCATTAGCGGCCACAGCAAATTCCATTTGGCCCGCGACAAGGTTAGTTGCTGTAAAGCCTGAGCCGGCTCCACCTCCATTTCCGTAAAATCCATTATTTGACGAAATGATCTGAGCACCCTGCATCTGAATAATGAGGACGATATCACCAAGTGCAATAGGCGTTGAACCGAAGTTCGCTCCTACCGTCGCAGCACCCAAGGCAATAGATGTTGCGCCAACGGATACATTGGCCTGGGTACCAGGATAGTAAGTATTTTCACTCGAATTCTGACTATGGGTTCCACTCACAGGGCAGTTCTGTGCAAATGCCATTTGACCAATAAGGCCAAAGAACAAACTCAATAGTACTAACCTGTATCTGGTTGAACTAATCGTTTTCCGCCAAAAGATACCCAGCACACTTATGCTAGTATTCTGAGTATAGGGTATGATCGATTTCATAAAACACGGTTTGAACACTGGCATATGAACAATTGCCATACCATTGGATATTGGATTCAATTTTAACTAGTTACAAACGCCCCACCTGCCCGGGGATTCCGGTTCCGGGACTAATTTTCCAATTTTGAGACTCACTTGAATTTCCAGATTTTTCACAAAAACTCCTTCAAACAGAATCCAGTGAAAGCGCTTTGGCAGGTTTTGCAAATGGCTTATCACCATGTCGAATACACGAAAAAAAAGAAGCCATTCTGTAAGTGTAATAACTTACCATACTATTATATTATTGTTTGCAAAAGCGATTAAAAGTGAAAAACGTTGAAGTACAAATATGATCAGAGGTCAAGCCCAAATTTTTCGCCCAGGAAGGCCAGGTCTTCCACCACGGAGTGGAGTAAAGGTATTCCTCTTGTCAGCCTTTCGGTCTCCATCTCACGCTCAGGATCACCCGGAATCAATACCTGTTCCTGACCTTCGACTGTCTTGGCTGTTCTGAACCTGGTAATCCAGTGGTCCATATGCTTTTTGAATTCGCTTGCAGATCTAAATGCATCAATGCGCATAGCACCAAAAAAATGTCCGATGCCTCTTCCCGGCATGTCTTCGGGCATAGCGATGTATGCTGGGAAAGGAGGCACCCAGGGACCATAATTTGCTCCACTCAGGACGGCAGAAAAAATATCGACGATCGCGCCCAACGCGTAACCCTTATGACTACCATGCTCCCTGTCGCCGCCTAGAGGCAAGAGGGCTCCACCGGATTTTAGTTCATGGGGATTTACTGATTCATTTCCATACTTATCCTGGATCCAGCCCGTTGGAGCGAGCTGATTTTTTCTTTGCAAGATCTCCAACTTTCCGTTGGCTGCAGTAGTTGTAGCCAGGTCAGCAACAAATGGTGGTTCTTCACCAGCGGGTATGGCTACGCAGATCGGGTTTGTACCCAGCAATCTTTCAGTAGAAAATGTAGGAGCCACCAATGCACTTGCATTGGTCATGGCGATCCCGATCATGTCATGCTCCAACGCTTTCATTGCATGAACTGCGGCAATTCCAAAATGATTTGAGTTCTGTACACTTACCCAGCCTGTTCCTGCAATTTTTGCTTTTTCAATGGCAACCTGCATGCTGAATGGAGCAACAACTAACCCAAATCCTCTGTCTCCATCTATAACGGCAGTGGATAGGGTTTCATGTATAATCCGGATATCTGGATTTGCATTCGCTCTTTTTGCCTCCCATAACCTGACATACCCTGCAAGCCTTGCCACACCATGAGAATCAACGCCCCGCAAATCCGCACTTAGCAATGCAGTTGCAGCTATAATAGCATCCTCGTCAGTACAGCCCATTTTTAGAAAAACCTGTGCGCAAAAATTCCGAAGATGATGGTAAGAAAATAATTGTTCCATAAGCTAAACAGATTGCAAATATCGGCAATCACAGGTATGATACCCCAAAGCAAGCTATAAACACAAGTTCTGCAGGAAACCGCGGGGTATGATACCTTCCGCCTTCGGCGGGATTGTTCGACTAAGTTTTTTGCTGCACTTCGTTCGCAAAAAAAGTCTCACGAATCAAATACATGATTCCTGTGAAATGATTCTGGAAACTGTCTCTGAAAACATAGCGGATCCACTTCAAAAAAAAACGAATCCCCACCTGGCAAAATCCTGGGTGGGGATTTGAATCAAAACGTCATTTTCACTTCACAATAAGTATATTCAATTAGATCTTGGGTGGTATTCGTTATTTCAGTTTGCCAACCTGGTCATGATAATATTGAACCGTGTTCTTAATATCGCCGACATTATTAAACCAGTTTGATTCCTGCTCGATGGAAAACATACCATTAAAACCCTGGCGTTTTAATTCTGCAAATATTGCCGGAAAATCGATGACACCTTTTGAAACAGGTGTGTCCGCAGCCTCTGTATTGTCAAATTTTACAATATCCTTGAGGTGAACACCATAAACGTGCCCGTCAAGTTTTTTGAGGCATTCCACCGGATTCAGTCCACTCCTTGACCAATGGCCGACATCAGAACATGATCCGATATTACTGTGTCCTTTAATAGCTGCCAGTACAGAGTCCGGATGCCAATACGGATTGGGCCTTGGATGATCGTGGATGGCAAGCTTTATATTGTATTGGGAAGCCATACTATCAATCATATCCCATTGATTTTTTGCTGGCTCAGTCGTGATATAACTCAGGCCAAATTCTTTGGCCAAATCAAATGCCTTTATCCATTCTTCCCGGTTCTTCGGAGAAATGACTCCCATGGCTATGATCTGGATTCCCTTGGATTGAAGCATTTGTTTCAGCTTGGCCCTGGTTTCAGGCGACATATCCGTGCCAAATTTGTCTTTCGATCCTGCAAAAAGGGGTTGCCCAAAAAATGCTTCTATGTATTTTACTCCAACACTGTCTGCTTTGTTAAGCGCCAATTCAAAAGGGAATTCTTTGAAACTCCACATTTGAGTGCCGATCTTCCAGTTTTTGGTTGGATCAGGTGTTGATGCTGCCTTCACGGAATCTGCAGTTTCCGTTCCTTCTTTGGCAGACGGCTGGTCATTGCAACTCAATAATTGGAAACCAAAGAAGAAGAGTAGAAAATGAGAGATGATTTTTTTCATATTGCAATATTTTTCAGAAGAAATAAGTGTTCTTGCTGAAGGTAAGGAATAATGAATCAAATTCTCCTCGACATCGTTTTTTTTATACGATCGGTGACCATCGGATTTTTGGTGATATTTTTACAGAATGAAGAGATTAATCCTTTTCCTGGGGCTGGCATTATTTTTCTCATTGAATGGGCATTCGCAGGCGAAACGGGAAGATATTTATTCTGAATTTGTATTATTCCAAAAGCGCGCTGCGCTGAAAAAAGATCTGCATGACAGGATCATAGGCCATGATTTTGCCTTGCCGCTGGACAGTAATACAGAATATAAATATGAATCAGCCTGCTGGGCGATTTCTCAATTTTTATTTACGGGACCTGCCGTCGAGTTAGGGTTCTCAAAATTATTTTCTTTCTACGACTCTCTCCAGCCCGAAACCAAAAGGGCTTTTTTGGAAGCTGTGTACGCCGTCTATCCACAGAAATATGTGCAAAACATAAAAGATATCTTTTCAAGAGAAAATGACCCGAGATTATTTTCGATATGCGCCGTATATCTATACAGGTACAACAGTTCTTCCAATAACAGTGCTTTTCTTAAAACAAAACTGGCGCGCAAGTTCCCGGGATATGATACCATTCCAATCATCTTTGAATTGGAGAAATGGCTAAGCTTTCACCATAACTGGTCGCTGGGCAGGACGCCCGATATTGTGCAGCTGTTTAGATATCAGAAATCCATCAGGCAAAAAATTATCTATTCCTTTCAAAGATGGAACCGCGATTATCCGGGTCTTGCGATCATTCAGATGGCAGATGGCCGTTTTGCAAAACTGCCCAATGGCAAATTAATGGTCTTTGAGCAGCTGGCTAGGTCAGGTTCAGGACTGCCTTATTTTATCACCAACGGAAATACACCGCAAGGTATCTTCAGTATACAGGGTCTGGCCGTAGCCAACAATGCATTTATTGGACCTACCCCGAATATCCAAATGATCATGCCCTTCGAAAGCTCCTGGCAGAAATTTTTCTCTGACCATACAGGCGGCCCTTTCGATTCCCTGGAACTTTACCTACAACTTTTACCTGCCAGCTGGAGAAACTATGCTCCCATGATGGAATCCTGGAACGCAGGCAGGATCGGAAGAACTGAAATCATCGCACATGGAACAGCCCTTGATCCGGAATATTTCAGGGATAGACCTTTTTATCCGCTTACTCCCACACTTGGATGCCTATGCGCCAAAGAAATCTGGAACCCAACAAATGGAAGGCTATTGGTTAGTGAACAATTCAGTCTCGCAAACGCGTTTGAATCGGCGTCAGGATCTAACGGGTATTTGTATGTAATCAATTTGAACGATGCAGCAAAACCTGTGAGTAGAGCAGAGATGGAACATTGGGTAAATGAGTTTGAGAAAAGCAAATAAGGATTGATAGCTAATGGCTTTCAAAGAACCCATGCACATCCACTTTGTTTTTTTCAAAAACATGGGCATATTTATCAAGCAGAACAGCCAGTTCCCTTCTTCTGATTGGCCTGGAGGGATTAAAATCAGACAGGCCCAGGCTTTTCCAGATTTTTTGTGAAGATGCACCTGCCTCTTCAACTCTGACTTTCCTTGTTTTTCCAGGCTGCCCCACATAAAGTTCGACGATGGCACATGCATCATCTACCGTGAGCAGACTATCTGACCCAAGAGAGAAAACGCTACTATTGAATGCTTCAAAATCATTGACAAATTCTTCGTGTCCTATGAATTTATCCGGATAGAAAAATGTTTTGTTCGCCCAGCCATGTGCCATCCCTACTCCCTTCAATATGCCGGTACTGCCTACACGCTGAATGGAAGCCCAGTCAGGATCGTCATTGCCCACGTCAACATATGGCATGAGCCAGGCATGCACTGCCAGCAATTCAGCCTGCACAGACCTGATATCGGCAGAGGCTGGAGCCTGGGCGTTTCTGATTGACCATGCGGCGAGCAGCCCCGCTGCCTGCCCTGTCAGCAATACAACAGGCTGAAGCCTTGTCGCCCCGTTCACAATATTAGATACTGAAATCCCTTTTTCACAGACGATCAGGTTATCAGGTTTTTCGGGAATCAGGGCGCCCAAAGGGATATTGAATGAAGGTATCAGGGGAAAGAGGATCTTTGGCGATTGTAGATTTTCACTATGGTGATGATCCACCGGGTAATCTCCTACGGCTATGCCTGTCCGGTATAATTTTTCATATTGGTCAAATGGTTTTTCCAAAAAATTCACATTGAGGCGAACCAACCCTTTCATTCTTCTCCCTTCGCGATTATATGGAATCAGTGCCATCCCCTCTGACAATTCATCCTCCGCCAAACCAAGATTTTTGAATCCCAATGCTGTCTGGATGAAATAAATGAATCCAAGGGTTCGGTCCTTGGGAAACTGGTATTTTTTCTCTCTTTGTTCATGGTCCTCCTCGATTACATTGAGATAATAATCATTGCCATGTGCAGGCCAGTTGAGCATAAATTTGTGATTGGGCAGGCTTGCATAGTTTAACATGCCGAGGGCATCCACCTTGTATGGACTGTCCTTGCAAGGAGCAGAACTGCAACAACAATAAAACTGCTCGGCCTTGTATGAGGAAGGTTTGGAAATGGTTTTGTCCACTCCCTTTCCATAATCCTTCAGGATGGCCACCCAGGTGATATCCTGAATTATATTTGTTTCGCCTGGTGCCATCTTTTCATCACTCAGCATAGCAGACTCTGTCCCGACATCATAGGAAACTCCTGCCGAGGCCAGGATATCTCCAAGTTCAGTGGCATCGATAACGATCTTTGCGCTGACGACAAGCATTTCTTTATTGTCATTCTCAAAATATACCGAGTCGATCCTGTTGTTTTTTTTGACCAATTTTGAAAAGTACCAATGATAAAGCACCGTGAGTTTTTTCTCTTTTCTTGCCCATGCTTTGAAAATACTATCTCCAACATGAGGTTCGAAACAGGTTTCGCTCACCCAGCCCGTAGCGAGCCCTGTTTTTCCGTAATGAATATGCAAAGCTTTGCGGAATTCCTCCCAGATTCCGCTCGGAAGCGAATCATTTCCGTCCGTGCAGCTGACTCCTGCAGCCGTGAGCATTCCGCCAAGTTGGTTTGTGGATTCCACGATTAATGTCTGAACGCCTGAACGTGCTGCCTGAATCCCTGCAGCAACACCCCCAGTTCCGCCGCCCACTACAAGAATATCCGTGCTACGCCGGATTTGTGCCTTTGAAATGGCCGGAAGCAAAAATGCGAAGGAGAGGGAAATAGCAAGCGATCGATAGAAAGAATACATGGGTCGAATTTGCTACAAATTTTTCTATTTTAATCAGCCCTTGCAAAAAAGAGAAAGTTGCCGGTAAAATGGACAGCCCGGAGCGGTGTTCAAGCATTTGAAGCATGTCCGCAATTCCAGCCTGTATAAAATTTTACCCGGCAACTTCCATTTAGGCAATTGGCCAAAGATCCCAGTTGAAAAGTACTAGAATGGCAAATCGTCCATTGGTGCAGTAATTTCGTTTGGCGAAGGAATATTTCCATGGCTAGAAACTGCCTGAGATGAATAGCTTTCACCCGCTGCACCAGAGGAGTCTCCCCCACTTCTGCTGCCCAACAACTGCACACTGAATACCCTCAGACTTAAAGAAACGCCTGTCGTGCCATCATTTTTCGGATAGGTTCTCACTTCCGGAGTTCCTTCAGCATAAACCTGGGTTCCTTTTTTGAGATAGGGTGCAACACCGGTACGGTCAGTCCAGTAAGCACATTCTACCCAAATCGTCTTGTCTTTTTGATTGCCCTGAGCATCCCGGAATTTTTCCGTATGCGCCACATTAAAATTGATCACATTTTTACCATTGACCGTGTTCGTGATGCAATCTTTTCCTAGGTTCCCGATGACTTGTAATTTGATCATAACGCTGAAAATTTAGCTTCGTACTTAAATATGATTAACTCAGGCAATTTACAGGTTTTGAAGCTTCCCCCTGATAACACTTTAGGGTGATTTTATATCCATTTATTAACAAGTACAGAAATGATTGAACTGTAATTGTTTTGAATGTTTTTCCAACCCAAACAACTGGCTGTTTCTGCGTTGCCAGGGATATTACATGACAATCATGTGGACTAGGGTGATCCTGCAAGGCAGGTTTCCAAACGCCAACTACCCTTCCATTCTGCATTTGGCCGGATTTGTTTCTATCTGCTCTTTCATTTGCGTCAAATAACCAGCGAGGAGTGTATTTACTCAGTTGGTCTTGACAATCGCCCGTTGATGATAGAGCTTTGAATTGAAATTAAACCGCAAGCAAAATGAAAAACAAATTAAATATACCAGCAATTGGAACCTTCGCACTTTTCCTGTTTATAGCTTCTTCCTGCTCAAAAACAATAGAAAATGGACCACCCCCTCCATGTAACCCTTGCAGCCCTCCACCTACAACTAAATCAGTAACACTTGGAACAAATAATTGGCAAACTATAGGAGGCGGTGTTTTCAGCACTGATTTTGCCGCGGCGCTCAATACAGCAACAGGTGGCTACGCGGGAATTGCCAATACTTATTTAGAATATAATGGCCAGGAGTATGAACTCCCAGACGGGAACGAAATAAATGCATTAGGTGGACAATTAAGAAGATCCGGTACGCATTTGAATTTCAAGGCTGGTATCTCCTCGCAACTATCAGCAGTGCAGTCCATGTTACTTAGGGTCATAGTATACTGATAAGGCAATAATTTCCATCATATTTCTTCCAATCAACCTTTGAAAATCTAGCTGCTAAGGCAAAAATGATTTGGTACCCTGAAAACCCGTATCCGATTTTCTTCTAATGCTTAAACATCATAAGTATGAAAAAGAATTTATTCTTCCCGCCTATCCGCTCTTGGAACCTCATTTTTCTTTATCTCCAGTTCCTGGTAGGACTTCTATTGTTGGTTTCCTGCACGAAGGAACCTGCGCCCATTACTCAAGTGGCACCACCTCCTCAACACCGCAAGCTCCATTGATTCCAATCCTCGGCACTCCCCAGATCGATGGCAATTCTCAAAGACGCCTTGCCCGGGCCCTGGACTAATCTTGGCAATGGTAAATATGTGTGCGACTTGTCAATTCCACCGGAGATAGCCTGCAGTCTCCAATGAGGGATTATCATGTTTGTGGGCATTCCTTAATTATGGATCTCAGTATATGCAAATCAACAATAGTTATTTGGCAGTTGCAGTCGAAAATGGAATTCTGACATTAAGTGGATTCAGATTATATTTCCAATCTACAAATAACCAGCCTCCCCTTGAATTATCCTGCGGTAAAAATCAACTTGTATCTTGTATGAAGCAGGAATGAGAATCAGCAGGAATTTAAGGCGGATTTCGTGATTGTGCCAAAATAAACATAGGAAAATCATTTTATCTGGACGAACTTTAGTTCAGGATTAAATTTGGCAGGTATGAAAAAAATACCCTTCCTTCGCTGGGCTCTGTTGTTAGCTCTGTGATTATTTTTTTCCAATCCTGTTCAAAAGAACCTATTTCGATGGACCGGTTTCCATCAAACCCTTCCCCACCTCCCTGCGACACCTGTGTCCAACCAGTTGTTGGAAATTTTACCTCCGACAGGACTGTGATTATCATTCCGCAGAAGTCGGATTGGGCCGATAAGGGGATGGTCGCTTCGAGTGTAACCTGGAGCGACTTCTAAGGGATCAGTCTTTCCCATTGGATTCCTTTTTTATAACCATTTGGCGGTAGGAACGGGACTTAGTGCAATACAGATCAAGCCAGGGGCATTGACTGCATTTAATAACGATTTATTGGATGGTTTGGCAATCTATTGGACTTCCAAAATCGTAATGGCGATGCCCACCCGAATCGTTAACTTTAAGAATGGAGATCACCTTATATCGATGATAATTGCAAGATCAACTGGAATAGATTTTGGTCTTGCATTTTAGATATAGGAAAGACGCAAATAATCATTGGATATTCATGTGTCTGTACGAACTTTGAATCGCATTAAACTTTGGAGACATGAAAAAAATACGCATGCTTCCTATATTGGCACTGTCTGCTATGGGAATCATTTTTGTGATGTCCTGTTCAAAGGAATCACATTCCTGGACTCGCGCAACGCCAAGTCCAACGCCACCACCCTGCGACACCTGTGCGGGACCTGCTATTGCCAGTGGCAAAACGGTGATCGTTTATCCGCAAGGATCTGACTGGGCCGACCGGAGCAATGGTCGCTTCGAATGCGACCTGGAACCTTTGGTGAAAAATATGGTTAGCCCCATTGACGCTTATTATATTAACTACTTGTACGTAGGAAGTGGCAGAGACGCAAAGAGACTCAAAAATGGCATTGCGATCAGCTACGATAATGGTTCTCTGACCTGGTTTGGATATAAGCTGAATTTTCAGGCTCCCAATGGCCAATCGCCACCAGAATCAATGGCACTTAAGTTATTGATGACTCATTTATAGAAAATTCATCAATTGCCATTCCTAATCATCAACTGCCCATCCCCTTAGCTTTAATCAGTTAAGAACTCAAATCCTCAGATTGTCATTTTGTTTAACGAGCATCCACAACTCGAATGAATTTTACAGTCCATTGAATGAATTAATGATGAATACGCCTTAGGCGGTTTGATCTTTCGCAACTATACTATTTTTTTAAGGCGCCACCATTGAAACTTCGTTCCGTAGGAACACGCAATACCACAGGGATGCATGTTGATTAACGATTATTCCCTACAGTTATGCATTGTTAAAAAATCAACCATTCTGGAAAGAATTTTCGATTTCAACAAAGAACTGTTTTCGCCTGCTCAATCATTTTCGTCTAATATCCATGCGGGACGTCAATTACTCAGTGCATCTGGATAAAAGTCTCCGCCGACAATAACTTTATTATAGAAATCAAAATCAAGTATATGAAACCGAATAATTCCTATATATTTTCAATTGCGCTCAGCATGTTATTCAGCCTCGCAATTTCCTGTACCAAGGACGCACCCAATCCGATTCAAGTATTATCTGTTTGCGACAATTGCCGCCAGGAAACCCCACCGACCATCTCCGTTCAATTCAGGGACAGCAGCTGGATAGGGCAGGCAGGAGGACAGTATATCAGTCACCTAAATGATATGATCAGGTCGAAAGTGGATGCGATTAAACATATTTATAGTGTATCAATTAATTCGGATAACGGGAACATGCAGGTTCCTTTGAATTATCCAACCAATTGTTACGATGGCACTATTTTCCTAACCAACAGCCAGGGTGAAAATAATCTGATCTATAATGCAAAAAAAGTGGGCTATTATGGCCAGACTGTTTATGAATCTCTTCCATTTAGCTACTTAGATGTCACCGTCGAAATGGAAAAGTGAATACCCGATAATTCAAATCCGGAAAGCCTTCCTATTTGTCAATTCGACTTTTCACTTTCTGAATTTGCCATCCAAAATTTGTTAACCACCATTCAGATTGGCTAAATACTCAACCGGGCTCCCGCAGCCTGGTTGAGCTTTTAGCTTTGCAGGCTATCGATTGTAAAGAAATCTTCTTCAGCTAACAATATTGGGCATGAGTAGATCTTCTAACAAAATAACTTGCTCTAAACCCGCTCTGATTCATTTTAAATTTAGGAGCACCCCTGTATTTTACCTGCGCAACTTTCGACTTCTTTATATCCTTTTATTTTTCACTTCATTTTCCCTCTGGGATGGGTCTTTGCTGGCACAACAAAAAATCACCGGAATCGTCACCGGTGCCGATGGTTCCCGACTTGCAGGGGTAAATGTATTTGTCAAGGGCAGCACTCAGGCTACATTGACCGATACAAACGGCGTATTCAATATTATGGGTAAACCAGGCGAAATACTTGTGTTTTCTTATGTTGGACATGAAACCCGGGAACTTAAGATAGCTGACGGCACGAGTGTCAAAATGACTTTGAATGCATTGGCCACAAACTTAAATGAAGTAGTCGTGACAGGTTACGAATCTGAAAGGATTAAAGACATTGCTGGTTCCGTTTCCATAGTCAAGCCAAAGGAACTATTGGCCGTTCCCGCCGGACAAGTAGAACAAATGCTACAGGGAAGAGTGGCTGGCTTATCTGTCATCACTACCGGCGAACCAGGATCCGAATCCATCATAAGATTACATGGAATTGGAAATTTCGGTGATACCAAACCATTATATATAGTTGATGGCGTACAGGCCGACATCAATTCACTGAATCCATATGACATTGAATCTATACAGGTATTAAAAGATGCGGGAGCTTATGCAATATACGGCGTGCGCGGAGCCAACGGTGTCATCGTTGCAACTACAAGGAAAGGGAAAATCGGCAAACCTACCATCGCATTTGATTTTTATATTGGCGAAACTTTTCCGAATCAGGGACTAAAGATTCTAAACCCCCAACAAAATGCAGAAGCACTTTGGAGGGCTTATAAGAATTCCGGCCGGGTTGATTCAAATGGAAACCCCTCCGACGAGCTTTATGGCAATGGCCCAAATCCCACCCTGCCGGCATACATACTAAATGGCCTGGGCTACCCTGAAGGGGCCCCCGAAATTGATTCCAAATTGTATAACCTCGATCCAAGTAACACAATATACCAAATAGCTAAGTTTGATAGCTCCGGTACGGATTGGTACCATCAAATGTTTAAACCCGCACTTAGTCAAAGTTATGTGCTGTCGGTATCCGGAGGCATGGAAAAGAATCACTATCTGTTTTCACTTGGTTATCTCGATCAGCAGGGCACTCTAATAAACACTTATTTGAAAAAATTCACTGCAAGGATCAATACCGATTTTACAGTCTTAAATGTCATTCATATTGGAGAAAATCTGCAGCTTGAATTTCGTGATAATCCTAAGTATGCAAAAGTATTGGAAGACTACACAAATGAAATTTCAAGAACACTCGGCATGAATCCGGGGTTTCCTGTTCGAGACATCAAGGGTGCTTGGGTTGCTTATCCTCCAGGTAGTGGCCCGGAACAAAATTCCGTTGGCGGGCGGGAACTTGCTAAAGATAACAGAGGAAATACCTGGCAATTCTTAGGTAACGTTTTCGCGGAAGTGGATTTCCTGAAATATTTTGCACTGAGGTCAAGTTTTGGAGGCCAGCTTGTAAACTACAATTTCACAGAATATCATTATGGCACTTATCAAAACCCGGAAAAAAATAACTTAACGGAAACTATGGGCTATCGCAGGTCCTGGACCTGGACAAATACACTTAGTTTTTCGAAGACATTCCACTCCTTCCACAATGTCAGGTTTCTGGCTGGTCTTGAGGAGATAAGTACATACAACAGGGAAGAAAGCGGTTCCAGACAGAATTTTTTCACTGATGACCCTAACTACCGGTTTCTCATCAATGGAAGCCCAACTCTTGGCCTAAGCAACTACAGCCTTGCAAGCAGTTCTTACTTGTCTTCATTCTTCAGCCGCCTCGATTATACATTTAGGGACAAATACATATTTTCAGCCACCATCCGGGATGATGGCTCGTCAATATTCGGTCTGGAAAACAGGTATGGTTGGTTTCCTGCATTCAGTCTGGCCTGGCGGGTCAGCCAAGAGAATGCATTCAAGTATTCTAAATGGTTGACAGATCTGAAACTAAGATTCTCCTGGGGAAAGTCCGGATTCTATGGCAATACTGATCCATTAAATCAATACACTTTATATGGTGGCACGGCAGGAGATGCATACTATGATATACAGGGAATAAGCAGCGGAAATATTCGCCAGGGTTTCAGGACTGTCAGGGTTGGGAATGCTAGAACAGGCTGGCAGGAAGACCTGGTAACCAATTTGGGATTTGATGCTATTTGCTGGAATGGAAAATTCAGCATCACACTAGATTGGTATGATAAGTCTTCAAATGGCCTTTTGTTTCCCGTTTCATTGCCAGATTTTATCCGCGGCGATGCAGAAGTACCCAATGCTAATATTGGAAATATTCAAAATAAAGGCATAGATATCGCAGTAGGATCCACAGGAAGATTTTCCAGAAACTGGGGATGGAACCTTTCCATTCTCTATTCCCATTACGATAATAAAATTGTCCACTTAAATGATTTTCCTTATATCGACGCTAACGCAGGTCTAGTCAGAAATCAGGTCGGTTTCCCAATTGGCTCATTTTACGGTTACCAGGTTGTGGGTTTATTCAAGAATCAAAAAGACGTCCTCAACTCCGCCACACAGGAAGGTGCAGCACCTGGGAGATTTAAATACCGGGATACCTACGGATTTGGAAATATCATAGACAATGACCGGGTTCATTTTGGGAATCCCAATCCACAATTCACATTGGGAATCAATATCGGAATTACTTATAAACACTTTGACTTCTCCACATTTCTTTATGGATCATTTGGCAATGATGTCTACAATCAGGTAGGCGCGGGAATGGACTTCGGAGGGTCGGCAACACATAGCGAGCGGGCATTGACCGATTCGTGGACACCGTACCATATCAACGCAAAAGTACCCATTTTGGAAGTGACGAGTGGTTTCAGCACATTCGGCACGATCAATTCTTATCCAATGGAAAAAGGATCTTATTTGAGGAACAAATCATTAATTATCGGTTACAGCTTCCCGTCAGGTCAATTAGAAAAGATCAAGGTGAAAAGACTGAGGATCTATGTTCAGGCAGTTAACTTATTTACCATTACAAAATACTCAGGCCTGGATCCAGAAGCGTATAGTCATGCCGTATTTCATCCAGCTACGCCGGCCGACAATCCTTCGTCGTTTGGAATTGATTATGGAAACTACCCGAACAATCAGATTCAAGTCTATGGTGGCTTAAGTCTCGGGCTTTAACAATGGAGAATACTATGGTTGATTTTATTAAACATAAGAAATTGCTATTGATCGCGGCTATTGCTGGATCAGGTTTTTTTTCTTGTAATAAGAAAAACCTGGATCAACCTGCCCTTGGGTATCTGGATGAATCAAAACTGGAAAACAAAGAAGGCCTCGAAGGATTGCTAATAGGTGCTTATTCCATGTTAGATGGTATAAGCACCAACCCACTTGCCCTGGGAGGGTCGGGCTCAAATTGGATTTACGGCACTATTTGTGGCTCTGAAGCTTATAAGGGCTCAAATCCGGGAGACCAGTTTGAGATTGAGTCACTTGAAAACTTTACACCAACGGCCACAAATGAATATCTGGCAGAAAAATGGCTTGCTGTGTACACCGGCGTGCAAAGAACAAATTCAGTATTGAGGATACTTCAAAAATCTACCCAGATAGAGAAAGAAGACAGTCAACGCATAGCAGCAGAAGCAAGATTTCTTCGCGGCCACTACCATTTTGAGGCCTTCAAAGTGTGGAACAAAGTACCTTATGTCGACGAAACCATTACCTATGAATCAGGTAATTTTCGCCTGGGCAATGATCTGCTTATCTGGCCGGAGATAGAAAACGATTTTAAATATGCGATGAATATTCTCACGCCAAAAATGGATGCTCCGGGAAGAGCGAATAAATATGCCGCAGAGGCTTACCTTGCTAAGGCATACCTTTTTCAAGGCAAATACGATTCGGCCAGGCCTTTGCTCCAGGACCTCATTACAAATGGTGTTACCGCGCTGGGCACTCCTTACGCCCTGCTAAAAAAATTTCAGGAGAATTTTAACCCTGAAACTAAAAACAGCGCTGAATCTGTTTTCGCAGTTCAAAATTCCGTAAATGATGGCTCAGGTGGATGGAATGGAAACCTTGGAGATTTAAATAATTTTCCATGGAACATTGGGTATGGTTTTTTTCAGCCTTCACAATGGCTGGTGAACCATTTTAAAACTGATCCTGCCACCGGCTTGCCTGACCTTGACACTTTTAATGCAGATGATGTAACCAATGATGAGGGATATGCATCGGATGATTCCTCTTACACACCTTATGGCGGAACCCTGGATCCACGCCTGGACTGGACTGTGGGTCGACGTGGCATCCCATACCTTGACTGGGGCATCCACCCGGGAAAAGATTGGATTAGGAATCAGCAATACGCAGGACCTTATAGCCCGATTAAGAATATATATAAGAAATCTCAGAAAGAACAATTTTCAGATGCTTCTTTCTGGACTGCTACTTCAACTGCCACAAATACTAACTTAATCCGTTTCGCTGAGGTACTGCTTTGGTACGCCGAGGTGCAAGCTCAAACCGGATATCCCGATAGTGCAAGATATTTTGTAAATCTGGTAAGATCAAGGGCGAAGAATCCGGAGGGCTGGGTTCATACCTACATTGATCCTTCAGATGGAACCAAAGGATTTACAGATATCCCTGCGGCCAACTACTATATTAAAACATATGATCAGCCCTGGGCTGACAAAGAATTAGCATTAAAGGCCGTCCGTTATGAAAGGATGCTCGAATTGGCCATGGAAGGTCATCGATTTTTTGATCTTGTGAGATGGGGGCTCGCTGCTAATGAAATTAATACCTATTTACTAAAGGAAATGAAAGCAAGGACATATTTAAATGGTGCATCATTCACCAAAGGTAAAAATGAATACTTCCCTATTCCTCAGGTCCAGATAGATTTGAGTGCAGGCCAAGATGGAGTTAGAATGTTGAAACAGAATCCAGGCTACTAATGGTCATGATAGCTTGCCAATATCCTATAAATACTACCGACTACTCAATCGGCTTATGAAAAAATGAGTGATGAAGCGTAGATTACGACTAGAACCCATATGAGAAACCAAATTGTTTGTTGGTCCGGGGCTGATCAGTTAAGGTCAAAAAAAATGAAAAAGATATCCTTAATAGTGCTGATAATATTTCAATCGGGTGTCATTACTCATTGTGATGGACAAAGAACAATTCGTTCCGCACAACAGACCGAGATCGACAGCCTGAAAAACATAATCAGCAACTTGTCGGCGAATGAAATGAAAAGCAGGGAAGCACAACAGCAGGCGAATTTGGATTTGCTAAAAAAGGAGAACCGGCTGAAAGAAAGTCTGATTAAACGGCAGGTATTGATTCGCAATTTTTTTATTGGAGCTTTGTTGATTAGTCTTATGGCAACTACAATCATAATGAGAAATATCAGCCTGACAAGGAAAAAGGAGAAACTTCAGGAACAAATGGAAGTTGCTAAACTCCAATTGGAAGAAAAAGCAATCGAACACCATCTGGCCGAAATGGCAAAGGAAAAAACTCAACTGGAAATGAAAGTATTGCGCACCCAAATGAATCCGCATTTTATTTTCAATTCGCTGAATTCAATTAACCGTTTTATTCTTCAGAACAATTCCGCCCAGGCATCTCAATACCTGACAAAATTTTCCAGGCTCGTACGCCTGATACTCCAGAATTCGCAGGAATCCCTGATCACTTTGGAAAATGAATTGGAAACCCTCGAATTGTACCTGGACCTTGAAGCTTTGCGCTTTAATTATCATTTCAGGTGGAAAGTGATTGTTCAACCAGACCTCGATATTTCTATGGTGAAAGTTCCCCCGCTGATCATTCAACCTTTTGCTGAAAATGCCATCTGGCATGGATTAATGCACAGAGAAGAAAAAGGCCAGCTGGATATCGAAATTTGGCAGGAAGGAGATGATTTGTTTTTCAAAATAACAGACGACGGCGTCGGAAGGAAACAGGCTGAAGAGCTTTCAAGCAAATCGGCTACCCGCGAAAAATCCATGGGACTACATATAACAGCAGATCGAATTGCCATGTTGCAGCAAAGTAATATCAAAGGATCTGGCCTTACTATAAATGATCTGGTGAACCCTGATGGGAGTCCCGCAGGAACAGAAGTAATTGCCAAAATACCTATTAGCTATGATTAAAGCGATATTGATAGATGATGAAGTACATTGTCTCGACACATTAAGTATGTTGATCAGCGATTATTGCCCGGAAGTGCAGGTCATGGAGCAATGCGTTTCGGCCAAAAAGGGATTGGTCGCAATTGACAAATACCAGCCGGCGCTGGTATTCCTCGACATCGAAATGCCCATCATGAACGGGTTTGAAATGTTAGAACAGTTTTCAGAAATTCCTTTTGCAGTCATTTTCACGACCAGTTACGATCAATATGCCATCAAGGCCATCCGTTTCAGTGCGCTTGACTACCTGCTCAAGCCGATCGATCCAAAAGAACTTGTTGCGGCTGTGCATAAAATTCAGACCCAAAAGCACCTCCCCTCAACAGAGCAGTACCAAATGCTCAGAAATCAGATTCAGCATACCGAAAGCAACTTTACACGGATCGCCATGCCAACTGCGGAAGGATTTGAATTAATTCCTGCGGATCAGGTCATCCGTTGTGAAGCCGACGATAATTATACGCATATGTACTTAAAGAACAAAAGCAAAATCATTGCCTGCCGGACGCTGAAAGACATCGAGGACCAGTTGCAGGACTTTTCTTCTTTTGTAAGAGTACATCATTCCTATATTGTCAACCTGAATGAAGTGACCAAATATATCCGCGGGGAAGGAGGTTACCTGGTGATGAGTGATGGTACAACGGTCAATGTTTCCCGCAGTCGCAAGGATTTATTGTTGAAAAAGCTTGTGCCAGGCAGAGAGTGACTCTGACCATTTTCAAACTAATTTATTCGGGAACTTTGTTGGAATCCTGATTGATAAAGGCCTCTTCGTTCACGACCCGATCCAAATCAAGGAATTCACTTTATAGATAATAATGCACCTATCAGGAAAACATGCATCAATATGCCTGGCTTTCTTACTTTTCTTGCAAGTGGTATCCGCCCAGGAAAATTACCGGGTTGTGAATTGGAATATGGAAGAGGGAATGTCCAATGGGTTTATCAGGTGCATGTTAAAAGATGCATATGGCTTCATGTGGTTTGGCACCCAGGCAGGTTTGGACCGTTTTGACGGGAACTCATTCAAGACATTTCTACCCAAAGAAAAAGATTCAAAATCTCTTCCGAACAAAAATATCAGGGCTTTAATTGAAGACAGCCTTCACAATATCTGGATCGGGACCGATGAAGGTCTGTCACGCTATGATATCAAAGCAGATTCCCTTACCAATCTTTTCCCGCTGGTAGATACACCGGGCTCAAATAACAGCATGATTCCTTTCTGGGCGACAAAGGATGAATTGTTTTGTCTGGAGGCCCTGTCCAAAATTGCAGTATTCAATACGCACAGTTTGAAGAGAAAAAACACGGTTCCACTATCGAACAAGATTAGAGACAATACCAGGAATCAGGACCTGGTTTATGAAGAAGGATCTAACTCAGTCTGGAGGGCTTCTGACAGCCGCGACGATGCAGTGGGAGGTCTTCACCGGCTTAACCTTTCAACGGGAAAAGAAGATCATTTTGACTGGCCATGTTTCAGAAATATCAAGAATCATTTTCATTGGGCTGAAGCCATGTGCTATGACCGGCTTAGAAATTCCATTTGGATTAATAATGTGGAAGGGCTTATGCAATTCACCCTTGAGGACAAGCAATTCCATTTCAAAGATGTGGTAAAAGATTTTGAGGAACCAACACCAGGCATCCATATGGATTCAAAAAACCGGGTCTGGTTTGGAAATTATCCAGAAGGAATTATCATTTTCGATCCTGCTTCCGGATCGGCGAGCATTCCTTTTCCCGATGACTCTTCACTTCAATTAAGAATTAATGAGGTGAATTTAAGAATATACTGTGATCGGGATGGTATGGCATGGGTGGTGTATTGGCCACAAAAGCGGTCTGGGTGTTAACCAACTGATCCCATTCTCTCCTGTCGCGTTTCGATATTCTCATGACGATAATTTCAAAATAGTGGATCGCAATATTGCCCTGAAGAATTCAATCCATTTGAAATCCATTCGGGCATTTTATAAAAAAAAGAATTTTGGTTTCTTAGGAATAGACAGCGAAGCCAGGAACGCCTGGTTTGTTGAAAGGAAGACCGGGAACTTGATCCTGGTGGATGTACCTAGCTTACAATACAGGCCCATCGTGATCAGAACAGGCCTCCGGTCAAATCATCAGCCATGTGGTGCTTAAAGGGATCTATTACGGATACTTTACCAGAAAGATTTAAGGATCACTGGATTTTTTGGGGGGTAAAGCCCGACAAAACCGAAGCCATCTTCCATCTTTGAAAATGATAGTGCTATTGCGCGCGAAATAGTGGATCTCCCCAACGCACTGATCACGCAAATAATCGTTGATGATGACCATCTCTATATTGAAACAAAGAACAAATCAATAACCAACTACACTTATTCCTATGTGAACGGCGCCTTCGTGAGGACAAGGATTCCACTCGACACCATGGCGTGGACGGCCATCGTTTCAGATAGTAAAGATAGCAGCTGGTGGATTTCAACAGACCGGAAACTCCTTCACTTTGATAAGCATTTTAAGGAAACGGGTAATTTTTCCGCTGAAGAGATAGTGCCCCAGGGCAATGATATTTACAATCTTCTCTTAGATGCTCATCAAAATGTCTGGTTCATGACCAATCGATTGCTTGTCCGGTTTAATCCTGGCACAGGCAAATTCATTGCACTTTCAGAGAAGGAAGGTTTTCAGCCACAACAATATAATATTTTCACTACCTGCTCAATAAAGGTTGGCGGCGGTGACTTCATTATGGATGGCGGATACCAGGGTCTTGATTATATTATGCCTGACAAACTAAGAGAAACATATCCGCCTTCTTTCGTTTATATCAGATCCCTGGAAGTAAATCAAAAATCATTGCCACTGGAAGCAAGCCTCAATAACCAGCAAGAACTCTCACTGAAATATTCCGAGAACATGATCAATATTGAAACCGGGATCATCGATTATTATTCAAAAGGGAGTAGCCGTCTCCGTTATAAGATAGATGGCAGGGATTCAAACTGGCAATATGGAACATATTACAATACGATCCGTTACGAGGGAATGTCCGCCGGAACATATAAGCTGGTAATGCAGGCTTCCAATGCCATTAATGAATTCAATGGGCCAGAAAAGATCCTGCTTATCCGGATTATTCCCGCCTTTTGGAATACGTGGTGGTTCAGGATTGCTGCCGCTGCTGGATTAATTGCTTTGTTATATGGCATTGTCAGGTGGCGTTTGCATCAGCAGTACGTTCTCCAATTAATTAATTCGGAAAAGGAAAAACAATTTGCCGAAATGCGGCAGAAGACCGCTGAATTGCAACAAAAAGCAACCGAATTGGAAATGCAGGCACTTCGCGCACAGATGAATCCTCATTTTATTTTTAATTCGCTCAATTCCATCAATCGTTTCATCCTGCAGAACAATAAGGAACTGGCCTCCGAATACCTGACTAAATTCTCCAAACTGGTACGCATGATCCTGCAAAATTCCCAGGCCTCCTTGATCAGTTTAGAAAGCGAACTGGAATCATTGAAATTATATCTCGACCTGGAAGCATTGCGCTTTGATTACCGGTTCGGATACAAAATCTCCATCACACCGGACCTGGATATCTCAACGCTTAAAATACCGCCACTCATTATCCAACCCTATGCAGAAAACGCCATCTGGCATGGATTGATGCACAAAGAAGAAAAGGGTCAATTGGATATAGAAGTTTCACGGGAAAATGAACATGTATTCATCAAGATTGCTGATGATGGAGTGGGTCGTAAACAATCTGAGACCATGAATAGTAAATCAGCCGTCAACCATAAGTCGATGGGTCTTCGGATTACGGCAGACAGGATAGCCATGATGCAGCATTCGGAATTAAAAGAATCGGTTGTAACCATCAATGATCTGGTCAATCCGGATGGAAGCGCAGCAGGAACGGAAGTAATTATTAAAATTCCGGTCAAGTATGAGTAAATCTAAATCAGAAATTAATTCAACTTATATATGGCTGTCTTAAAGAAATATATTTCATTTTGTCTGGCCATTATGTGTATTTCTATTGTCCTAACGGCCCAGGAAAACTACCGGGTAGTAAACTGGAATTTTGATCAAGGGTTGTACTATGGTAGAACAACTGCTATTATCAAAGATGAAAATGGTTTTTTGTGGATCGGGACGGCAAACGGCCTAAATCGGTTTGACGGAAATGGATTTAAGAATTATCTCAGCAATCAAGGCAAAAACCAAAGCATCATCAGTAATCTGATTTTTAGCCTGGTGGAGGACAGTGCACATAATGTCTGGATCGGAACCGACAAGGGCCTTTCCTTTTATGATTGGAAAGGAGACAGCATCAGGAATTTTTTACCTGAGCAGGGGACGCCCTATGACAACACAAATATTATTCCTTTTTGGGCTACAAAGGAAGAGGTATTCTGCATGGAAGCTGATTCCCTTTTCACCAGTTACAATATTCATTCGATGAAAAAAAAGCATTGGGCGGCACTTCCAAAAAGAATTGATTTGTGAGGTTTCACTTTCTGTCTACGAAGCCAAAACAAATAGCGTATGGTTATTACCGGCCAGAGGCAGTCTCTTTGCTCCCAGCGGATTATTCAAGTTTTCTCTTTCAAGTGGAAAATTGGAACTTCATGACTGGATCTGCTTTAAAAATATACCCCACCATTGTCATTATACAGAAGGTATTTGTTTTGATCGGAAAAGAAATTCAATTTGGCTCAATAGTGAAGATGGTTTAATACAATTTACCCTGGACGATAGGCAATTTCATTATATAAGCGCTTTAAAAGATAAATATAACAGAGGTGTGGGCATTAGTATGGACATGCAGGACAGGGTCTGGCTGGGCACTGAGGATAAAGGATTGATTGTATATGATCCAGAGACCGGTTCAACTAAACCTGCCATTCGCCCAGGATTCTATCTTAAATGCCAAAGTTAATAATGCAGAATTATCGCATTTTCTGCGATCGGGAAGGTGTCGTTTGGATAGGATATTGGCCCGGGGCCCCCATCGGGGTTAATCAATTGATCCCGATGTCGAAATCCATTTACCAATATCCGGGCGGGACCCACAAGCCGAATTCATTGAGTACAAACTGTGGGGGTGCAATGGCTACAGCAGGTAACAAGGTCTGGATATTTGCAGAGATGGTCTAAATATTTTTGATCCGGTGACCGAATCCTTCCGGCTGGTTCAGGCAAAGGACCTCACAGGGATTGAAAAAAATAAAGAAATTTCCATTTTGACTGCATCCAGAACTCCTCGATAAGGGTTTGCTAACCATGAATGATGCGGGTGGCTTGTTCGAAATGGATCTGACAACCAACCATTGCAGGCCCCTCACGATTAAAGATGCTGCAAACCATAGCATCTTCATCTTCATCTCGATGAAGGAGCATTGCAGTTTGGGGAGAAATCAATCATTTTCCTGAATGCAAATGATAGTCTGGTATTTATTCTTGAGAAGGACAGTTCAACTGCACACCAGTTACTTGAACTTAAAGGGATGCATATCACAAAAATGGCAACAGATGAAGATCATTTGCTGTTCATTAGATTCCGGGAAAGTGCTTTCAACCAAACCTACACTTACCAGGATGGAAAGCTGATAAAAATCGCGACTCCCCTGGATAGCATATCCTGGAATCAGTATTGTTTTTGACAAAGCAAATCAAAGCTGGTGGGTCAGCACCCCTGGAACCCTGATGCATTTCAACAGGGACTTCCGCATGATTCAAAAGTATACGCGGGATGACGGTATTCCTCTCGTCAATGTGTGGGGAATAATACCGGATAACGGGGCAATATTTGGTTCAACTCTGAACTTACCATTGCAAAACTCAATCCCGCTACTGGAAAAATTTCTCCCATTTCGGAAAAGGATGGCTGGAAACCGCAGGGATTTAAGCAGGGTGCTAATATTGTCAAAGATGCATATGGTGATTTGTATTTCTATGGCTATTCTTACCTGGACAGGGTAAAACCCGACAAGTTTGTCGAATCATATCCGCCATCATCCGTATACTTGAAATCAATTGAAATCAATGAAAAAGAATTCATGCTACCAACAGGCGCAAATAATCTCAAGGAATTGTCACTCAACTTTGCCCAAAATCGAATCAGCATTAAAACAGGAATCTTAGATTATTATTCAAATGGCAAAAGCCGGATCCGATACAAACTGGGAGACAAAGGAAGTTGGCAATTCGGCCCTTCTAACTACGCCATTTATTATGAAGCGCTGGCGCCAGGCGATTACAAATTAATCATGCAGGCAAGCAATGCGAACAATGAATTTATCGGACCAGAGAAAGTCCTGCTGTTGAAAATTAGTCCACCCTGGTGGCAAACGCCATGGGCTTACACGTTGTTTGCCTTATCTTTTGCTTTTATCGCTGTGGGCTTTTATCCGTTATCGTTCCCGTTCATTAAAAGAAAAAAATATTCAGCTTGAAGAAAAAGTGATTCACCGCACCAAAGAACTCAAACATTCGCTGGAAGATTTGAGAGAAACGCAAACCCAACTCATCCAGCGGGAAAAAATGGCCTCTCTTGGGGAACTGACCGCTGGCATTGCCCATGAAATTCAGAATCCTTTAAACTTTGTCAATAATTTTTCTGAAGTCAATGAGGAATTGATTGATGAAATGGACGGCGCCTTCGACAAGGGAGATATGGAAGAAGCAAGAGCCATTGCCAAAGACATCAAAAAAAATATTGAAAAAGTTCTCACTCATGGCAAAAGAGCAGACGGAATAGTAAAAGGTATGCTCCAACATTCCCTTGCGGGTTCCGGGCAGAAAATACCAACCAATATCAATGCGCTCGCTGAAGAGTTCCTTAAACTAAGCTATCATGGCCTGCGCGCGAAGGATAAATCCTTTAGTGCCGCCATAGAAACCCAATTTGATAATAGCATAGAGAAAATTAATATCATCTCACAGGATATCGGGCGGGTACTGCTGAATGTTTTCAACAATGCTTTTTATTCAGTCAATGAAAAAAAGAAACAGGGGGCCAATGGCACTTATGAACCACTGGTTATTGTCAGCACGGCCAGACGTGATAGCCGGGTCGAAATCAGCGTGCGGGACAATGGCATGGGCATTCCGCAGAAAGTGAATGATAAGATTTTCCAACCCTTTTTTACCACAAAACCTACCGGACAGGGCACAGGACTCGGTTTATCCCTAAGCTATGAGATTGTCAATAAAGTCCATGGCGGTGAGATTTTGGTTGAAACCGTTGAAGGTGAATATGCAACATTCACTATCGTTTTACCCGGATAACCCAGAAATAGAATATAAATTCCATTTCTTAGATGCTTGATCCCGGGCAAAAATTATGCAAATCAGGAACCATTTTGTTCCTATATAGCAAAATTTATATTATCTTAAGAAAGGATAGATCACTGGGCAATCATCCATTTTCTTTTTAAATAGAATGTATCGTTTTTCTGCAGGCGCATTCCTGCAATTCCAAGCATACCGTACTTCTGAAAGCAATGACTGACCTAGCTTTATGCAGCTTATGAAATGAACACCATAATGAATTCGATTATTCGTTCACTTCCTTTTTGCACTCTATTCCTTATGGGGCAGTTTTGCATTGCCCAAGGCGTGGGATCTGCCAATCCTTCTCTGAAAAAAGATAGCCTGCTAAAAGAATTAAAGATTGTAAAGAAAAATGAAAGAACCGAATGCCTGCTTGCTCTCAGCTCGATCTATACCATTTACAAAAATGACAGCAGTTGGTTCTTTGCTTCTCAGGCCCTGGATGAAGCGGAAAAAAACAATGATATCAAAGGAAAAGCAAAATCGTATTTGCAGTTGGGTGATATCAGATGGAATCTGTACAATGATTTTCCCGGGATGATGGATTATTATGAAAAAGCCTATCCCCTCCTTGAAAGTGGTGGCGCTTATTCCATAGCAGGCAATGCACGCCTGAACGAAGGCTGGGCCTACATGATGCAGAGTAAATTCGGCGCAGCCCAGGAGATCTATGCAAAGGCGCTGCTCGAATTTAAGAAAGGAAATAATGATGATGGGCTGGCAAGAACATATTTCCAAATGAGTACAACGGATGAGCAAAATGGCTATTATGATAAAGCATATGAAAATACCATCCGGGGCCTTGAATTGTATAAAAAAATAGATAACCCATTTGGTGCAGCTAACCAACTGGCTCTCCTGGCAAGACTGTACAGCGATGTAGGTGACTACCCCACAGCATTAGAATATTTTCACCAATCTGTTTCTTTGATACTCGGTGCAAAAAACCTTCCGGGCATTTACCGGGTGCCCATTTACAGGGAGATCGGGGAAACCCATATCCTGATGAAGAATTATGATTCCGCACTTTTCTATTTTCACCGCATGCTTTCGATTCTTTCGGCGGAGTCAAATGTCGTTCCTTCGAAGTTGAACGAGAAGTTTCCCTTTGCCAGTTCACGGATAGGTGAAGTATTTGTAGGCAAAAAAGAATACGATACGGCATTGAGTTATCTCTCCCAGTCCTTATCCACTTTTAAGAATATGCATAACCAAAACCAGGTGATGCGGACATTATACCAGATAGGCCAGGCCTACTATGGAAAAGAATCATATGAAATCGCATTAAGAAACACCAGGGAATTGCTGTGCCATTGCCAATCAAACAGGGGCAAGACAACAAATCCTTAATGCCCGCAAATTACTCTGGCAGGTTTTTGACCGGTTAAAAAATCATGATAGCGCCTATTTTTACCTCAGGCTATATTCATCTGCGAGGGACTCCGCCGAATTTGCGGATTATGAAAAGAAACTGGCATTTATGAAAACTACTTTCGACGTCGAAAAAAAACAGGCGCAGATAGAACTCCTTGCGAAAGACAATAAGATAAAAGAACAGCGGCTTCAAAGCAGTGGATTACTAAGGAATGTTATGGCCGGGGGATTCATTGTGTTAACCCTGTTCGGGCTTATCGGTTTCAGGTATACCATGCTTAAACGCAGGCATGAAAAGCTTAGGCTGGAGAAAGAGATTGCTTTACAAGAAAAGGAAAATGAAAAAAGGCAATCGGACTGGCAGCATAAGACCGTCGAGCTGGAAATGAAAGTTCTTCGGGCACAAATGAATCCACATTTCATATTCAATTCACTCAATTCCATTAACAGGTTCATCCTGCAGAATGAAAGGACTCAGGCTTCTGGCTACCTTACGAAATTTTCAAAGCTGGTCAGATTGATTCTTCAGAATTCACAGGCCGAGCTGATCAGCCTGGAGAGTGAACTGGAGGCATTGGAATTATACCTCGACCTTGAAGCGCTGCGATTTGATGATCATTTCAATTACAAAATCGAAATATCAACAGACCTTGACATTTCCGGACTCAAAGTGCCTCCGCTGATCATTCAGCCTTTCGTTGAAAATGCCATCTGGCATGGGCTCATGAACAAGGAAGAAAAAGGCCAACTCGACATAGGGCTTTCATTGGAGAAGGATTATCTATATTGTCGGATTACAGACAACGGCATTGGGCGGAAGAAAGCAGCAGAAATAGCAGGGAAAACCACTACAAGAAACAAGTCCATGGGCCTCCATATCACGGAGGACAGAATTACGCTCATTCAGCGGGAAGAATCTTTTGGAACTCCGGTTAAAATTAATGACCTGACCTTGCCGGATGGATCGCCAGCAGGTACTGAAGTATTAATACGGCTGCCGGTGATCTATGCTTAGCGACATCATGAACGAATTCAGACCCCATAGCCAATGTGGACAATGGCTTTTTCTCTATTCAGTCACATCTAAACGCAGCATCTCTTAACTCCTACTGAACCGTTCTCATGTACCAGATCAAAAACGTACTGATCTTGTTTTGAATTGAGGCTTTTACCTGGACGGGAAGAATTTTGAAATTTCAATTGCCCGAATCTCTTTATGCAGCCGATCGCGGAGTCCAGCAATGATGATTTACCCCCCATGCTAACAAGCCTGATGATATCGGTTAAGAATTTGGCATTTGGTCGAAAAATATCTTTGTAGCAGCATATCCATTTTGGTTCCATCATGAAAATCATGTACATTCCCTATAGAACATTGACCTATGCATTGCTGTTACGCCAAGCTAACTGTAAAGGGCTCTGCACCTTCGTGCAAGCGCGAGCGGAGGTTTTTGTTTGGAAAAGATCAAATCCTGGGAACGGCAAGTAATATCTTTCGCAAGTTTGTTCTGTTATTCATCATCTTTTTTTTCTCTGGCTACTCAATTTTTGCACAGGAAAAAATCAGCGGCAAAGTAACCGGTAATAATGATTTGGGATTGCCCGGGGTTACTGTACTAATCAAGGGGACAAAAAAAGCTACCCAGACTGACACAGCCGGAAATTATAGCATTAATGCAAACAAGGGAGAAAGCCTTGTCTTTTCATTTGTCGGTCGTGTAACGCGGGAAGTAAAAGTAGAAGGAGGCACTCCTATTAACATTGTCCTGGCTGAACAAATCAATAATCTGAATGAAGTGGTAGTAACAGGATATGTTTCAGAAAAAGTGAAGGATATAACGGGCGCTGTGGCCATTGTGAAGCCTAAAGACCTTACAGCTGTTCCTACAGGCCAGGTAGAGTCGATGCTTCAGGGAAGGGTGGCCGGCATGAATGTCATCACACAAGCCACACCCGGAGCAAATACACTAATTAGTATTCATGGATATGGTAATTTTGGTGATGTTGCCCCATTGTATATTATTGACGGAATTCCCGGCAATATCAATGCACTTAACCCTGACGACATTCAATCGCTTCAGGTATTGAAGGATGCAGGCTCGGCGGCAATCTATGGTGTGCGTGGTGCTAATGGTGTTATCGTTGTAACAACGCGCAGGGGAAAGCAGGGAAATGCGGCAGTAAATTTTGAAAGCTATTTTGGATATCAAGTCCCGGTAAATAACGGCTATTCACTTTTGAATCCTCAGGAGATGGCTGATGCAACATGGAAGGCTTATGCCAACTCGAGTCAACCACTTACGCATCCGCAATACGGAAATGGGCCATCACCTGTATTACCTGATTACGTATTGGCGGGCAATATGGGTGGCCTTTCGGAAGGCGACCCGGCTACCAACCCGGACTTATATAACATTGATCCTTCCGCTGGTGATATCTACCAGATTGTAAAAGCAAACAAATCGGGTACAGACTGGCTACATGCTTTATATAAACCTGCATTTTCGCAAAACTATACCCTTACTGCTTCCGGAGGTGGAAATAAGAGCTCTTATCTTTTTTCGGCTGGATACCTCAATCAGCAAGGCACGCTGATAAACACTTATCTGAAAAGATTCACGATCCGGATTAATACGGAGTTTAATATCCTGAATAATATTCGTATTGGTGAAAATGTTCAATTGTCTTCCAGAGAAACACCAGACTATGATGGCGTTGGCAATCCCGGCCAACAATCCGCCAGCTATACTTTAAGCAATCCCATATTACCTCTTTATGATATTAAGGGTAACAACGTATATGGCGCTCCTCCCGGGTTGGGATACCCCGGCCCGATCCAGGGACTCGAAGATACCAAACGTTCAAAAAGATACATCTGGACCGCTCTAGGAAATGTATATGCCGAATTTGATTTTGCAAAACATTTCACCTTTAGGACCAATTTTGGCGGAACCTTCAACTATGAGTATTATTATTTTTATCTACCCCGATATATCACATATAGTGGTATCATTCCCAATAGCCTTGCCGAAGGCTCCGGCTATAATCGCAGTTGGAGCTGGCAGAATACATTAGTTTTTAACAAAATTATTGACGAGGATCACAGGATAAAAGCGCTTATTGGAACGGAGTATATCAGTTCCTACGGCCGCGGCCTTTCCGGGAACAGGGTCAATTTTTATAGTGATGATCCCAACTACAGTTATCTGTCCAATGGCGGCGTTGAAGGACAAAACAATGGAAGCCAGGCATTCAATTCCTCTTTATTTTCCATTTTCGGACTGGTCAATTATGGCTACAAGGATAAATATTTGCTGAATGTTACCATTAGGCAAGATGGATCTTCCGTATTTGGCAGCGAAAACAGGTATGGATTTTTTCCATCAATCGGTGCTGCCTGGAGAATAAGTAAGGAAAATTTTGCCACCAGCATAACATGGCTAACTGATTTGAAATTAAGGGGTAGTTGGGGCAAGCTTGGTTTTGATGGCAATACCCCACGGACCAATCAGTTTAGTTTATTCGGTGGCGATCCTAGTTCTTCTTTTTACAGTATAACAGGCAACAATACGAGCGCCACCCAGGGGTTCAGAGCCATTAATTTAGGAAATCCAAAAACAGGGTGGCAAGCAGATATTCAAACCAATATTGGACTGGATGCCATTTTTTGGAATAACAAATTATCCTTTTCTGCTGACTGGTACATTAAAAAAACAACGGGCCTGCTTTTTCCTCTTTCACTCCCCTACCTGCTGGGAGGCGCCACTGCGCCTTATGTGAATGTGGGTGATATAGAAAATGCAGGATTTGACCTGCTCCTGGGCTCAAGAGGCAATATTGGGAAGGACCTGAAGTTTGATATAACTGTTACATTCACAACTTATGCAAACAAAATTGTTAAGCTCAATGAAGGCCAATTGTATTTTGACCAGGGGGCATCAAGAAATGAAGTAGGCCATCCCGTTAGTTCATTTTATGGTTACAAGATCATTGGCTTTTTTAATTCCGTTGATGATATAGCCAAATCTCCTAAACAGGATGAAGCCTCTCCAGGAAGGTTCAAATACCTCGATGCCGATGGAACTGGCAAAATTACTGATTCGGACAGAGTTTTTTTTGGTAACCCAAATCCGAAATTCACCCTTGGCCTGAATATCGCGCTAAACTTCAGAAATTTTGATTTCTCCACATTATTTTATGGCTCGTTTGGAAATGATCTAATTAATGCAGTGAAATTGAGTACTGATTTCTTCAATGGCGGCGGTGGAGCAAAAAGCACGACATTATTGTATGACTCCTGGTCGCCCACCCATATGCAGGCAAAGGTTGCCATTAATGAAAACCTGACTAATTTCAGCAATATTGCGGTCGCAAATTCTTATCCACTTGAAGATGGATCCTATTTCAAAAATAAGTCGATGATTCTGGGCTATACAATTGACAGAAGAACAATCCAAAAAATCAAGTTGAAGCAAATTAGAATTTATTTCCAGGTTACCAACCTGTTCACAATTACAGGTTATACAGGACTTGATCCGGAAACCGGTGGCAATCCAAGTTCTTTTGGAGTTGATTACGGCAATTATCCCAATAACCAGAAACAATGGCTGGTGGGACTGAATGTAGACTTCTGATTATAAACAAATGCCCTATAATCTTGATCATGAAAAAGGATAAAATTCTTTTGATTACAATCATTACAGGATGCATCCTCCATGCTTGCAATAAGAGTGCACTGGATCAACGCCCTCTTGGGCAATTGGATGCCACTGCATTAGCAAATAAGGAAGGAGTGCAGGGTCTTCTTATTGGTGCTTATTCCCTGCTGGACGGAGTCGGCTCCCCAAATTCGAGGGTCCCCTGGGAAGGCGCAGGATCCAACTGGCTATTTGGGTCTGTATGCGGCAGTGAAGCGCATAAGGGTTCTCAATCAGGAGACCAGCCGGACATGCAATCCTTAGAAAGATTTACTCCAGCTGCAACCAATGGAATTCTTGCCAGCAAATGGGCGACCGTATATGATGGGATTCAAAGATGCAATGACGTGCTCAGGATCATGAGGAATGCAAAGGATATGACTGCATCCGACACGACTGAAGTACGAGCGGAAGCATTGTTTCTCCGGGCTCATTATCATTTCGAAGCAAAGAAAATGTGGAATAAGGTTCCATTCGTTGATGAAAATATTACTTATGATGCGGGCAATTATAAAATGGATAATGCAACAGATATCTGGCCAAGAATTGAAGAAGACTTGAAATATTCCCTGGCAAATCTTCCATTTTCACAAGACCAGATTGGAAGAGCCAACCATTTTACTGCCTCAGCTTTACTTGCTAAAGCTTTTTTATTCCAACATAAGTTTGACTCCGCCAAGACGCTGCTTGATGAAATTGTTTCCAGTGGGAAATATGCCTTGGGTAACTATGCTGATAATTTTAATGCAGAAACTCAAAACGGCAAAGAGTACATATTCGCTGCTCATGCTTCTGTTAACGATGGTGCCCAGGGGGGCAACGGCAATTTGGGGGATATACTGAACTTCCCATATGGGGGAGGTGCTTCAGATTGTTGCGGATTCTTCCAGCCATCTCAATACCTGGTTAACCATTTCAAGACAGATTCCATAACCGGGTTGCCTGACCTGGACAATTTCAACCAGGTCAATGTAAAAAATGATTGGGGACTATCTTCCACTGACCCTTTTGTTCCCTATGATGGCACATTGGATCCTCGTTTAGACTGGACCGTTGGTCGCCGTGGAATCCCATATCGCGACTGGGGAAATCATCCGGGATCTGACTGGATTCGCGAGCAAGCTAGTGGAGGTCCTTACAGCCCGATAAAAACTGCCTATAATAGATCAGAGCATGGGAATTTGACAGACGTCAGTTTTTGGTCACCCGGTGCCACGGCAAATAATATTAATCTGATCCGGTACGCAGATGTTTTGCTTTGGGCGGCAGAAGTTGAAGTTCAAAGCACAAATGGTGATTTGGAAAAAGCCAGGGATTATGTCAACCAGGTAAGGATGAGAGCTGCTGATCCCTCGGGATGGGTGTATAAATACAAGGATCCCCAGGACCCATCGAAGGGATATTCTGATACCCCGGCCGCGAAATACTATATTAAACCATATCCCGGCATATGGACAGATAAGGATTTTGCATTAAAGGCAATCAGATATGAAAGAATGTTAGAATTGGGCATGGAGGGTCATCGCTTTTTTGACCTGGTAAGATGGGGAATTGCTGAGACAAGTATTAACCCCTATCTCGAAAAAGAAAAAAATATGAACGGCTACCTTGCAGGCGCGGTATTCGTCCCAAACAAGAATGAATATTTTCCCATTCCGCAAAGTGAAATTGATAAAACAGATCATCACCTGGAGCAAAATCCAAATTATTAGGATTCAAATTTGCGATTGGGAGACTTCTTAAAATAGTTCACCATATCGGTATGGTGAGACATATCCGTCTCTTGTATTTCTTCAATTTAGCTTGTTCAATATGGCCTTTATAAAAATAACTCTCTTTTGTTTTTGCTTATTCATTTCTACAAGTGCTGCATTTTCACAGCCGCAAAAACCTGACTTTCTTCCCGATCAATACCGCGCAGTACCATGGACAAAGAGCGATGGATTAAGCGATGACCTCGCCAATGTGATGATTAAGGATGTAAAAGGATTTCTTTGGGTAGCAAGTGATGTTAATGGGAAACTCACCCGTTTTGATGGAATGGAGTTTAAAAAATACACTCTTGATCCAAATAAGCCAGTATCCATTAGTGGACATATCATGGCGCTTAAAGAAGATAGCCTTCACAATATCTGGATCGGGACCTATACAGGCCTGTCAAGGTATGATTTAAAATCAGATACATTCACCAATTTCCCTGCGCCAACCAATCCTGATCCTGCAGGTTGGGGACAAACATCCGCGCCGCTTTGGGCTACCCGTGACGAAATGATTTGCCTGGAATCCGGAACAACAATTGTTAGCTATAACATTCATTCTCTCGAAAGAAAAAAGCTTTTAAGCATTCCAAAAGCATATGGTTTGAATAACGGTGTTTCATTATGTTATGCAATATTTGACGCAGCATCCAACAACTTATGGATGTTGCCTAGGGATGAAGGTCTGATTCAAATCTCCCTTTCAAATGGTAAAATAACCAGGCATAGCCGGCCGAATTACAAAGATGGTCCGGTCTCAGGTCAAAAAGGCGCTGAAGGGATGTGTTATGACAAAAGGCGACGTTGCATCTGGATCAATAGTCACGATGGCCTGGAGAAATTTTCGCTGAAGGATGAACAATTTCATCATATAGATGCGATGAATGAATATGTTCACATGAAGGATTACACTCGTTTTGTTGGGATTGACATTGATAAAAATGGCAGGATCTGGTTCGCCACTCACCCAAAAGGTATTTTGGTATACACACCGGAAACAGACAGGGTTCAACAAGTATTTTCGGATCCGGAATTGATCAGGAAGACGGGGGAATTTAACCTGCACATATATTGTGACCGGGATGGGATTGTATGGACTTCTTATTGGGGTCAATCAGGAATATATTCATTATTGCCTTTTAGCAAACCAGCCACCCGCTACAATGCTAAACCAAAAGCAAAAGATTCATTAAGTAATGGAAGGATCTATTCCATCGTTCCTGCTGACAGAGGGAAGATTTGGATAGGCACCGGAGACGGCTTAAATATTTTTGACCCTGAAACAGAAAAATTCGAAGTGTTGAGGGTCAAAGATCTTCCGGGCATCAAAGGCAACGCCATCATCCCTCTGTGTATTGATACTATTCGGCAAATAGCATGGCTCTACGCCGGCTCACCAGACCGCTTCAAATTATCCGGAATGGTTATATATGAAATGAATATGGTGAGCCGGAAATGCAGCCCTGTTGTTGTAAGGTTTGACGAAAAAAGATTGGACACACTTGAGCTGCTACCTTCTGAGATCAGACCCTTTAAAGATGGATTTCTCTTTTCTGATAATATCCATGGTGTTTTCCAGGTGAAAGCAGGGCGTCTGCTTGCAGACCTTGTTGCCCCTTTTGATCGTTACCATAATATCAGTAAAATGCTCCTGGAAGAGGAACGGTTTTTATATTTGAGAGCCAATGATTTTAATGGGCTCAATTTAAATTATGAAAATAGAAATGGTAAATGGGTGAAGATTCCGCACATCCTGGATTCAATGGAATATACTTCCATGATTTATAACGAAAAGGATAAAACTCACTGGGTCAGCTTTAGTAATGATTTGGTCCATTTTGACAAAGATTTCAAAAAAATCAAAACCTATCGAAAAGAAGATGGGTACACCAGTGAAATTTTTAATATGGTACTTGATCATTCCGGAAATCTTTGGTTTATCAATAATCTAAACCAGGTGGGTAGACTTGAAATGGAATCCGGCATAATCTCAACTCTTTCCGATGTAGATGGTTTTAATAAAAAAGATTTCGATTTGTTTGCACCTATCACAAAAGATGGAAAGGGCAATTTATATTTTGGATCCGATATGGTTAATATGGATGGTACCAAAGGATTGGATCGCATCGTACCCGGAAAGATATACGTCCATCCGGTAGTTCAGCAGCTTATTTGCGTTCACTCAGCATAAATCAAAAACCATATCCCGCCAATATCGAATTAAATAGTATCGAAGCATTGTCACTTGCATATGACCAAAACACAATTGGCATGACAGCCGGAATCATCGATTTCTATTCGAAAGGCAAAAACACATATAAGATATAAACTGGAGAAAGCTGGTAAAGAAAAAGGATGGGAATATCCTACGGACTATGTAATAAGAATGGACGGCCTGTCGCCAGGGGAATATCGGCTGGTGATCCAGGCTTCAAATGCCAGCAATCAATTCAACGGTCCGGAGAAAATAATAAAAATTACCATTAATCCACCATTCTGGGATACATGGTGGTTCCGCATTTCGGCATTGATTGGCGGTTTGTTGTTGGTGGTTTACGGAATTTTTCAATACCGTTCGCGCAATTTGAGGCGACGCAATATTGAACTGGAAGAAAAAGTGTTGTCTCGCACCAGGGAACTAAAACATTCCATGGAAGAATTAAGCGAAACACAAACGCAACTTATTCAAGTGAAAAAATGGCTTCGCTCGGAGAATTGACTGCAGGCATTGCACATGAAATTCAGAACCCGTTAAACTTTGTAAACAATTTTTCAGAGGTGAATACTGAACTTATTGAAGAATTAAAAGTAGAACAGAAAAAGGAATCCCGTGATTTTCAAAATGAAAATAAAATTTTAGATGATATCCTTCAGAATGAACAAAAGATCAACCATCATGGCAAAACGTGCCGATGCCATTGTGAAAGGCATGCTGCAACATTCCCGGGCCAGCACAGGTCAAAAAGAACCTACAGATATCAATGCATTGGCGGATGAATATCTCCGTTTAAGTTTCCAAGGACTTAGAGCCAAAGAGAAAGCATTCAACGCTAGCATCCACACTGACTTTGATCAGCGCGTTAAAAAAATAGATATTATCCCGCAGGATATCGGCCGGGTATTTTTGAATTTGTACAATAATGCCTTTTATTCAGTAACTGAAAAGAAGAATCACTCAATAAAAGGAAGCGGAAACCACACCGATCAAATCAAATACGAACCAACGGTCAGCGTGTCGACCAGGCTCATAGACCCTACAACGCCTGGGGAGCGCGGCCTTGTCGAGATACGCGTAAAGGACAATGGGATGGGCATCCCACAAAAAGTATTGGATAAAGTTTTTCAGCCATTTTTTACAACTAAGCCAACAGGAGAAGGAACGGGCCTCGGGCTATCCTTAAGTTATGACATCATCGCCAAGAGCCATGGAGGTGACCTTATAGTGAATACCCGGGAAGGAGAGTATGCGGAATTTATTGTCAGGCTGCCCATTTGAAGATTTTTTTGTTTGTGAATTCAGTATATGAAAAGGGTTGACACAATAATCATACTATTGCTGAATTTGATCAGCTGCCTAACAGCGATAGATTCCAATGCACAACAAACCCGGAAAGAATTTGGCCCCGATCAATATCGCGCCATCCATTGGTCAACCGCCGATGGTCTGGGTGATGATCGATCCAGCGTTGTGATAAAGGATGTGCAAGGGTTCCTTTGGATAGGCATTAATTCCAAAAGCGAACTCAACCGATTCGATGGAGTTGAGTTTAAAAAATATATTGCTGATCCGGTTAAGCCGGGTGCATTCAATGGCGGTCAGATCAGGACGCTAAGGGAAGACAGTCTCAACAATATCTGGATCGGCACTGAAAATGGCATGTCAAGGTATGATATGAGGTCCGATACTTTCACCAATTTTGTTCTGCCCATTGATTCCATGAATGCCGACAAATCAATTATCCCATTCTGGGCCACACACCATGAAATCTACTGTCTGGAATCAAAGATCAGGATTGTATCTTATGACATTCATTCATTAAAAAGAAAGGTTCTCCTTGATAAGGCTTTGGAGGGCATAAGACGGTTTAATCCCGCCTATATCATTTTCGATTCGGCATCAAATAGTTTCTGGATGCCTGCATTCAGAGCTGAAGATTCCACAAAAGGAGCTTTACTAAATATTTCTATTTCTACAGTAAAAAGGCAGAATTACGATTGGCTATGTACAAGGATTGGTTTCCATCACAACCATTTCTCGGAAGCCTTGCGATTTGACCGGGCGCGAAATTCGATCTGGTTAAATTCCGGTGACGGGCTGATAGAATTTTCTCTTAAGGAAAGGCAATTTCTCCACATCGACGCCCTGGATGAGTTTACTAAGATGAAAGATTACGACCGCTGGGTAGGGGTTGAACTGGATAAATGGGGCCGGGTATGGTTTGCCACACAACCGAAAGGGATACTGATTTATGATCCGCAATCGAGACAGGTGCGGCAACTCTTTTCAGATAAGAACCTTCAGCAAACAACAGGAGAAACTAACTTCCAAATCCTTTGTGCCAGGGATGGGATTGTATGGCTCACTTGTTGGAACACAAAAGGTATTTATGCTTTGTTGCCATTTGGCAGACCGGTCATACGCTACAATGCGAAGCCTGGCGTGAAGGATTCATTAAGTAATGGCAGAATATATTCCATCGTTCCCGGCCCAAATGGCAAACTCTGGTTGGGGACAGGAGATGGTCTAAATATTTTTGATCCCGTTACCGAAAAATTCGAAGTGTTGCGGGAAAAAGATCTTCCGGGCATCAGGGGCAAGGCTATCGTCCCTCTTCATATCGATACCATTCGCCAAATCGCATGGCTCAATTCGGGTTTGCCGGATCCAGGGAGCGCATATGATATGCAGATGTATGAAATGAATTTACAAACCAGGAAATGCAGGCCAATGGTATTCATGAATGGCTTGAAACGGATTGGCAAGTTGGTCATGGTACCTGCTGAAATACGGCCATTTAAGAACGGTTTCCTGGTTGAGGACGATGACCATGGCGTCTTCGAAGTCAAAGCAGGCAGTATTATTGCAGAACTTGTTGCACCGTTTGATAAGTCCAATCAAATCAGCAAAATGATTCTGGAAGACGAACGGTTTCTGTTTTTAAGAAAATATCTTGCCCTTCCCAATTTGAATTTTGAATATAAAAATGGAAAATGGGTGAAGATCACACACATGCTGGATTCCCTTCAATGGATTTCTATGCTCTATAATAAAAAAGATGGAACCCATTGGGTCAGTCTTGATTATGAATTGGTGCATTTTGACAAAGACTTCCACAAAATCAAGACCTATCGCCCCGAAGATGGATACAGTGCTCCAATTTATAATATGCTATTTGACGATTCAGGAAATCTTTGGTTTATTAATTTTTTAAAAAAGGTGGGTAGGCTAAACATTTCTTCCGGCAAATTTTCTATGCTTACAGAAACAGACGGTTTTCAAGATAAGGAATTTGATTGGTCCGTCCCCGTCGCTAAGAATCCAGGAGGCAATCTATACTTTGGGACCGGCTTTGATATTATTAGCGGTGTCAAGGGATTAGATCGCATCTACCCGGAAAGATATACATCATCAAATACTTCCATAGTCTATTTGCGCGCGCTTGCCATTAACCAAAAACCATTTTCTGGTGCTATTGGATTAAACAGCATTGAGGAATTATCGCTTGATTATGACCAGAACTCAATTGGAATTGAAGCAGGGATCATCGATTATTATTCCAGGGGCAAGGGTCAAACAAGATATAAACTGGAGCAACCAGGCAAGCAAAATGAATGGCAATATCCTAAGGATAAAGCCATCAGGTTGGATGGTTTGGCTCCTGGTACTTATCAGTTAACGATGCAGGCTTCCAGTGCTAGTGGTGAATTCAATAGTCCGGAAAAAATAATTTTGATCAGGATCAGTCCACCATTCTGGGAAACCTGGTGGTTCAGGATCCTTGTAACAATTGCAGGCATAGGCATTATTTTTGGAATCATTCAATACCGTTCGAGGAACCTGAAACGAAAAAATATTCAGCTCGAAGAAAAAGTAGTGCTGCGAACCAGGGAACTCAAACAATCACTTGAAGAATTAAGAGAAACTCAAACCCAGCTTATTCAAAGGGAAAAGATGGCTTCATTAGGAGAATTAACGGCTGGCATCGCACACGAAATTCAAAACCCACTCAACTTCGTGAACAATTTCTCTGAAGTCAGCCAGGAATTGATTGAAGAACTGCGCTTGGAGCAAAATAAACAACTGCGAGACCCCGAAAACGAAAAACAGATCCTGGACAATATTGTATTGAACCTGGAAAAAATCAATCACCACGGTAAACGCGCGGACACGATTGTCAAAGGTATGCTTCAACATTCCCGGACCAGCACAGGTCAAAAAGAAGCTACAGATATTAATCAATTGGCTGATGAATATCTCCGTTTAAGTTTTCACGGGCTTAGGGCCAAGGATAAAACATTCAACGCTACCATCCACACTGACTTTAATCCGCGCGTTAAAAAAATAGAAATTATCCCGCAGGATATCGGCCGGGTATTCTTGAATTTATATAATAATGCCTTTTATTCAGTAACCGAAAAGAAGAATAAGCTGGTAAAAGAAGGCGGAAACCAGGCTGATCAAATCAAATTCGAACCAACAGTTAACGTGTCAACCAGGCTCATAGATCCCACAGCGGTTGGCGGGCGCGGCCTTGTGGAGATATGCGTGAGGGACAATGGTATGGGCATCCCGCAAAAAGTATTGGATAAAGTCTTTCAGCCATTTTTTACAACTAAGCCAACTGGAGAAGGAACGGGCCTCGGGTTATCCTTAAGTTATGACATCATCACCAAAATGCATGGTGGTGAGCTGAAAGTCGACACTATTGAAGGAGAATGGACGGAATTTACGGTTCAGTTGCCCATATGAAAAATATGCCTACCGAATTTGCCATTCTGAATCCCGGATAAGCAGGTATCCATGTAGATCCAGGAACTAAATTGAAATATTCTGCTCAATAAATTTCAACCTGGAAAATAATTACACTGTATCATGGCAGAACAGCTAATTTTAAAATACAATTCCCTTCCATGGCTTGTGCGCTTTTATTCCTTCGGTTGATTCCGAGGCTCAGGAAATATTTTTTCTTCCCGATTCTTTATATTTCCGGGTTCATCATGCCAGTCTTCTTCTGCCTGAATTCCGCCGCACAAAACACGAAAAAGGAAAACCCTGAAAATAATTACAGGGCCGTCCATTGGGGTATCGATGAGGGTTTGTCACATGGCGTGGTTTATGCAATGATTAAAGATCTGAATGGGTTCTTATGGTTCGGCACTGAAGTTGGATTAAACCGTTTCGATGGGAGCTATTTCAAAAATTATTTTAAAGATAAAAGCAATCGGCACGCCATCAATGGCAACGAAATTTTTGGATTAATTGAAGACAGCCTTCACAATATCTGGATCGGAACAGAAATGGGTTTATCACGATATGATATCAGAGCTGATACGATTAAGAATTTTTTACGGGGCCAGGGTTATGCTTCATCCGATGCTCCCATAGTTCCTTTCTGGGCCACCCGCGATGAATTGTATTGCCTGGAAATGGACACCCTGATAACTGTATATAACATTCATTCTTTTGCCAAAAAAAAATTAGAGAAACTCACACCGACTGACTCCCTGATTAATGGTGACGGATTTCGGAATCTTATTTTTGATGTCGGGTCAAACAGTGTATGGATCCAAAGTGGCGAGCTCAACCAGCCTGGAGGTGCTCTGTTAAAGATCTCTCTCACTAATGGAAAAAGAGAGAAATTTTCTTTGCCTTGCTACTATAAAATCCCTAACCATTCTCATTTTCTGGAAGGGATGCGATTTGACTGGAAAAGAAATTCTATCTGGATCATCAATCTCGACGGATTAATGGAATTTACACTGAATGATAAACAATTTCACCATATTGACGAACTGAATAAATGGTTAAATCAAGAACTTTCTCAACCATTTGCAGGTATTGAAGTCGATTTAAAGGGCAGAATATGGGCAGGCACATATCCAACAGGGATTATCATTTATGATCCTTCCAACCATTCCGTTAGCCTGCCTTTTCCAAACGATTCTGTGCTGCAGCATAATGTTTCTGCTGCGAATTTGCATATTTATTGCGACCGGGACGGAATTGTCTGGTCGAGTTCCTGGTTGCCAAAAGGGATTAATCAGTTGATTCCGATCTCAACCGCCGTCATACATTATAAAGCGAATATTGCAAAGCCTCATTCCTTAAGCGTTAATAGAGTTGGGCGTTGTATTGATGATGGCCGGGGGAGGATTTGGTTGAGTTCTGCTGACGGCCTTAATATATTTGATCCAAAAACCGGTTTATTCCAGGTGCTGCGCAAAGAAGATTTGCCAGGAATAAAAGGAGAAGATAATGTCTTCAATCTTATATTTATTGATTCTTCCGCACAGAAAGCCTGGATAAATGCCGATCGCCTTTATCAAATGGATATGGTTACAAAACAATGCCTGGCCGTCATTTTTAAAGATAGCGCAAACCAAATCATCCCACTCCGCAAAGGCGGATTTCCTACATCCTACAAAAAGGGTTGTTTCTTTAGCCTCGAATACGGCAATCGACAGCTCATTTTTATTGGAAACAGCGACAGTCCAATTGCCCATCAGGTGCTGGCCTTTCCTGCGGGAACAATCGACAACTTTAATATCGCTACCGATGACGATCATTTATTATTCTTAAGACGGCTGGATACGACTGTTAACCTCACTTATACTCTTGTAAATGGCCAATGGATCCGGACACCCTACCCACTGGATAGCATTCAATGGGAAAAGATCATTTACAATAATGCAGACCAGAGCTTTTGGGTGGCCGCTGAAAAACAGCTTCTCCACTACAATAAGAAGTTTCAGCTGATACGCAATTATACCAGGGAAGATGGTCTTCCTGATTTTAATATTTGTGCAATTATACCTGATAACAGGGGAAATATCTGGTTCAATACGGACCGGTCAATTCACCAGTTAAATATGAAAACAGGAAGAATATCATTATTGTCAGAAAAGGATGGCATTCCTCCACAAACTTTCCCCTTTGTTTTGGGGTACGAAAAATCAGCCTCCGGTGAACTGTATTTACCTGGTGGCATATATGGCGAAGGTTTTAACCGGTTTATTCCGGATAAGCTAAGGGAATCCTACCCGGCATCTGCAGTATATCTACAATCATTGCTGGTAAATCAAAAACTTTTTCCACTTCCCACGGGGATTAACAGCCTTCTGGAATTATCTCTCAAGTCTTTTCAGAATAAAATCACCATCCAAACCGGTATTTTAGATTTTTATACAAACGGGAAGAACCATTTACGTTATAAGCTGGGAGAAAATGCAGACTGGCAATATCCGGCCAACTCAGCCAACTATACTATCCATTACGAAGATCTGGCGCCAGGCAATTACCAGCTTGTAATGCAGGCATCCAATGCCTCCAATGAATTTAATGGACCAGAAAAGATCCTGTATTTTCATATCAGTCCACCATGGTGGCAAACATGGTGGGCTATTTCTCTTTTTGCACTAGGTTTTTCTGCTTTATTATGGACCTTTATCAGTTACCGTTCCCGGGCACTAAAAGAAAAGAATATTCAGCTGGAGGAGAAAATTATGCGCCGCACCAGCGAATTGAAACATTCACTGGAAGAACTAAAAGAAACTCAAACCCAGCTCGTCCAACGGGAAAAAATGGCTTCTCTTGGTGAACTGACCGCGGGTATTGCGCATGAAATTCAGAATCCTTTAAACTTTGTGAACAATTTTTCTGAAGTAAATAAAGAATTGATTGAAGAATTGCGGGAGGAGCAAAAAAAACAATTACGCGATCCTGAAAATGAAGGGCACTTATTGAATGATATAGAAAAAAATCTGGAAAAAATAAATCAGCACGGCAAGCGGGCGGATGCCATTGTAAAGGGAATGCTTCAACATTCCCGAAGCAGTTCGGGTATCAAGGAACTTGTTGATATCAACGCACTCACTGGCGAATACATGCGGTTAAGTTATCATGGCCAAAGGGCAAAAGATAAATTCTTTAATGCCTCCCTACAATCCAACTTTGATGAAAACATTGGAAGAATAAATGTCATCCAACAGGACATCGGCAGAGTATTACTGAATTTGTTCAACAATGCCTTTTATTCAGTTAGTGAAAAAAAGAAAAAACTCGGAGATTCATATGAACCTGCAGTTTCGGTAAGCACCTTATATCAGGCCAACGAAATAATGATCAGGGTGCGGGACAATGGCATGGGTATCTCCCAAAAAATTGCCGAAAAAATTTTTCAGCCATTCTTCACAACCAAGCCAAGCGGTGAAGGCACAGGACTAGGCCTGTCACTGAGCTATGACATCATCACCAAAATGCATGGTGGTGAACTGAAGGTTGAAACGGTTGAAGGTGAAGGGGCGGAATTTGTTATAGTATTACCCGCATGAAACAAGGTGCACAAGCCATCGAATGATGTAATTGTATGGCAAGCAATCTGATTATTGGATAGGGGAGGTAGATATGTATTTTGTAGAAATGGGGAACCCGGGAAGTTGAAGAGTTGAGTGGTTGACTGCGTCCGCCGAATCCGCCTACTGGCAGAGAAGGCGAAAGGGTTGATCAATTTAATGAAGAATTTTTCTTTTTGCCAGCCAAACTATTTGATTTCATTCGATTGAAATGCCATAGACAATATTTAATCGAACAGTGAAGGATTTTTAGTTTTTACGGGACGGACATATTTTCGGGCTGCGGGGGTAAATCGCCCTATCATTTTCTGTCTTGCAAAGATGTAGAAATTAATATTTAATCTGACATATAGCCCTGGTTGAAAAGGACAAAACAAATCTACTGCCAACTCCCGTCAGATTACCCAAAAAAGGGATGGTGTCCTCGAGAAGCTGGACAATACTAGAAAAACCTTTGATGATTACCAATTTCTCCTCTGTTTCTCCTCTTTGGGTCCTCTTTGGGTCCTCTTTGGGTCCTCTTTGGGTCCTCTTTGGGTCCTCGGAATCCGAGGACCCAAAGAGGAGGCATCAAGGTATCATTGAGGATGAATTGAGAATTAGATCCAGGTACAGATCAATTTTACCTGTAAGTCGTTGCTCCAGGAAGATCCCAATGGGCAAAATGGCAAGATTAAGTACTGACTGTTACAGATGAATTTTTCTTTTTGCCAGGCAAACTATTTGCTTTTCATTCGATTAATAGTACGATGGCTTATTCAAATCCAAGCCTTCGGGCATTGAACGTCTTGAGATTATACCCGATTCATTATAACATAACCAAGAATCATGATGCAAAACTTCCTGTGGATACCCCTGAAACTCAATGGTTGGCACATATTATTTCCCTGACTTCCTTCCATCTTGATTATCTTCTTTCCCTCCTATTTCAGACTAATATCATGTTCCTGCCGTTAAGTAAATTTCGTCTAATAGTCAGGTGATATTGACCTGAATATTCACCATTCAAAAAGGACTTATATAAAATACTATATATGAAAAAGATTTTACTCCTTTCAGCCTGTGGCCTGCTGTTGGGAATTTTTCAAAATACACTGTGGGCCCAATCAAGAATGGATAGAACAAATGGGGGGATTGGGGCAGGATATGATTTTACTCCAGTGACTGCAAGAGTCAACCAGGCGAGCGCAGCCGCCGCGAAAAACCTGGAAAAAGTCAATAAAAAAACCATGCGCCAATTCGTTGGCTGGTACAAGGATACCCGGGACGAAAACTGGTACCACGTGAATAGTGGTATCGTGGTTAAGTTCGAAGAAAATGGGCTTGAGAAGATGGCAGCATTTAACACCAAAGGCTATTGGCTCTTTACGATCATTTATCTTGATGAAAACAAGATTCCTGCCAGGATAAGGTGGTTGGTTAGGTCACGTTTTTACGATTACAAAATCGCCGAAATCGAACAAATTGAAAGCCCGTCCTCCAATATTTATCTTGTCCATATGCAAAATGACAGCAGCTGGATGAATCTTCGAATCCATAATGAAGAAATAAAAATTATGGAAGACTTCACGAAGAATTAATATGCATAATTATTGACTGGATTCCTGAATATCCTGATCGTCACCTACCTCTTAATATTCAGTTCAATGCTTACATATTCAACGGCCTTTCATTTTGGAAATGATTCATTTGAATAGAACGGTTGAAGGAGAACGGGCAGCACCGGCCACGCTTTGGGTGTATAATTTTATTTAGAAAGAAGATGAAATTGTATTAAATTTAGATGGACGGGAATTTGCCTACTCTGATTTTTTTATAACCACTTGCTTGCAGAATTCATCGAGACATTCAATTTATCTGTTCCCTTCAGGAAATGATTTTCGACTAATCAGTAACCGAAAAGGCTCCGGATTCGGGCTTTTCTAAATGATCATGTATCAAGACTCAATATGAAAAATATCAAAACTACACTCGCTCTATTCCTGCTTTTGGGTTTTTGCCTGAACGCTTTAAAGGGCCAATCTCAAGGGAATGCCTCCGTTCCGGGAACAACGGTTAATCTCGAAATCCCTTTGCTTCGTGGTCAAACAGGAACAATGATTGAAGCCGGTGCCAAAAACCTGGAGAGGATCAATAAAAGAGCCATCCGTCAATTCGTTTCCTGGTATAAAGGAATTGACAATGAAAAATGGTATTCTGTGAGCAATGGGATGATTGTAAAATTCCAGGATAAAGGTTTTGAAAATATGGCTGCATTTAATATCAAGGGGCGCTGGCTTTTCACAATAACTTACTTGAAAGAAAGCCAGCTCCCAGAAAGGATCCTTAGCCTGATAAAGTCTGACTATCCTGACTATGCAATTTCTACGATTGAGGCATTAGAAAATTCCTCTACTTCACTATACATCGTTCACATGCAAAACGAGTCCAGCTGGAAAAACCTCCGGATTTTCGAGGAACAGATGGATGTAATCCAGGATTTTACCAAGAATTAACCTTTCTTAAGAAAGGAATGTTACCGCGAAGACAGTCCCGATTCATGGCTTTTTTGTAGATTTGCCGCTTGTCCTGCTGACAGGAGCTTAACAGAAGAACCCATGAGTGCAAAAGGCAAAGTTTTGGTGGCGATGAGCGGTGGTATCGACAGTACCATTTCCGCTCTCATGCTGCATGACCAGGGCTATGAAGTAGTGGGGATCACTATGAAAACCTGGGATTATGCCAGCGCAGGCGCATCAAAAAAAGAAACAGGTTGCTGCAATCTGGATAGCTTCAATGATGCCCGCATGGCCGCAGTCCAGCATGGGTTTCCTCATTTTGTCCTCGACATCAGGGATGAATTTGGTGATTTTGTCATTGAAAATTTTGTCGATGAATATCTGGCCGGCAGAACGCCGAATCCATGCGTCATGTGCAATACCCATATCAAATGGAGGGCACTGCTCAAACGCGCGGATGCACTTGACTGTGAGTTTATCGCGACCGGACATTATGGAAAAATTCATCAGCATCAAAATGGCAGATATTTTGTCAGCAAGGGCATTGATGATACCAAGGACCAGAGCTATGTGCTATGGGGCCTGCAACAAGACCTGTTGAGCAGGACCATTCTTCCACTTGGAAATTATCGCAAAACGGAAATCAGGCAGATGGCAAATGATTATGGCTATCCGGAACTTGCTGCAAAAAGCGAAAGCTATGAGATCTGTTTTGTGCCGGACAATGATTATCGCGGATTCTTAAAAAGAAATGTAGAAGGATTGGAAGAGAGGGTTGCCAATGGTCATTTTATAGACAAGGATGGAAAAATCCTCGGCAGCCATAAAGGTTATCCATTCTATACCATCGGACAGCGAAAGGGACTAGACATCACTTTTGGTAAGCCTGTTTATGTAACGGCCATCGACCCGGATACCAATACGGTCGTACTGGGAGATGAAAAGGATCTTGAACAGTCCGCCCTGCTGGTTGGTAAAATCAATTTGATGAAGTACGATTTTGTAAGTCCGGGTATGGAAGCGACTACCAAGATCAGGTATAAAGACAAGGGCGGCCTGAGCAATTTATTTCCTGAAGGAAATCATATCCAGGTCCGTTTTTACGAAAAGGCAAAAGGCATCGCACCAGGCCAAAGTGCCGTATTTTATGAGGGAGATGATGTGATCGGCGGCGGAATCATCCAGCGGGAAAGCCTTCCCCGGTAGTTTTATAGATCTCCTTGTATAACAGTGTTGTATATAAGATTTGAAGACAATAAAGGGTCCGTATTTTCGTTTTAAATCAGGGGAAAATTTCCAGGTTTTTTTACGGATCATGAACCCCAAGCAACTTTGCTCGTTTTTCCACTGTCCTCTATACTGAAACCTAAGTCCAATTCCCATTATGACAAACTACCTGGCTCTGCCATGAAAACAAGACTACCCTTTATTTTGATTCTTGGTTTTGCAAGTCTGATTGGAATGATCGGATGCAGCAAATCCTATAATTATCCTTCCACTCCATTGAGTGCTTATATGCCATTGCAGGTGGGCAAATACATCACTTATCGCCTCGACTCGCTCGTTTTTATTCAATTCGGGACCATGGATACCATCGTCTCCTACCTGGCCAAAGACGTGATAGAAGATTCCATTTCGGACAATGAGGGAAGGCCAAGTTTGCGTGTCGTTCGATACCTGAATGATACCGCCGCAGCAGGGCCATGGAATCCGATTGAAACTTACATGATCACTCCCACAGCAACCAATGTCCAGGTGGTCGAAAACAACCTGCGCTATATTAAACTGGTTGAACCCTTTGTTAACGGATACAGTTGGTTGGGGAATTCGTATATAGATACCCGTTCGGCCTTCACTGATTTTGCTTTTATGGATGGCTGGAATTATTATTATGATAGTGTGTCGCAGCCCTATGCGCTGGGAGCTCAGGTCATTCCCGATGCACTCATCGTGCGGCAGGCAAATGACAGTTCCGGTTCTGTTCCGGACAACGTATTCAGCACCAAAACCTATAGCCAGGAAGTGTATGGGAAGGGGGTGGGATTAATTTACAAGAATTATGTCCATTGGGAATATCAACCTCCCAATGTGAACGTCCCGGTCGGATCTTTCTCCGGCTATGGAATCAAATTGACTATGGTAGACCATAATTGAATCTGGTGATAATGCCAAAATTCTTCAACCAAAATGCCTTCCCTGAAAGCGTTTATTCTTACAGGTTTTATATTTTTATCGGGCCGTTGGGCAGCGATGTCGCAATATTCAAGGTATGTTGTTCAATTCAGGGACAAACAAGCTAATCCTTACCAGCTATCAAATCCTTCTGCATTTTTAACTCAGGCTTCCATTAACAGGCGGGACAAACAACATCTTTCACTGGATTCTACTGACCTTCCTATTTCACCCGCTTATCTCGACAGCATTGGATCTGTTCCAGAGGTGACTATATTAAATTATTCTAAATGGCTTAACCAGGTATTGGTAAAAGTTACCGACTCATCTGCGCTTTCAAAGATTAGTGCATTCTCTTTTGTCCTGCATATCGATCCTGTGGCACTCCGTTCCCGACAGGCACGATCGGATTCGGTGAGAAATATGATCAATAAATCAAAAGGTTTTTTTGAGAATCTATCCATGACCGCGGAGGCTGTTACGGATGGGTCTCAATCCCTGAACGGCATAAATGGAAACGCAATCAATTATGGAATCAGCTATGCACAAATTCATGTCCATGAAGGAGAGTATTTGCATAATTTAGGATTTAGGGGGCAGCACATGACCATTGCCGTGCTGGATGCCGGTTTCCATGCTTATTTATCGAATCCGGCTTTTGATAGTCTGCTGCTCAATAACAGGATCCTGGGTACCTATGATTTTGTCAGTCAAAAACAGGCCGTATACAAAGAAGACGAGCATGGCGCATATTGTCTCTCCGTTTTAGCAGCGAATGAGCCAGGATCCATGACGGGATCTGCCCCTGGCGCCAGTTATTATTTACTGAGAACGGAAGATGTGAGCTCTGAGTTCCCGGTGGAAGAACAAAATTGGGCTGCGGCCGCAGAATACGCCGATAGTGCTGGCGCCGATCTGATCTCCACATCTCTTGGATATGACAATTATGATGATCCAAATTTTGATCATCCTTATGCTGACAGGGATGGTCATACGACATTTATCACCAGGGCCGCGAATTTTGCAGTAGCCAAAGGAATGATCGTTACCGCAAGCGCAGGAAATAGTGGCCTTGCAGTGGATGATTCAAAGTTCATTGGATGCCCAGCTGATGCAGACAGTGTAGTAACAATCGGAGCCACAGATTTAAATAGGAAGATCGCTGATTTTTCCAGTTGGGGCCCCAATTCATCTGGACAGTTGAAACCCGACTTTGTTTCCATCGGTCAGAACACCGTGGTGGCCCAGACAAACGGAGTTCCCGCACTTGCAAACGGTACTTCATTTTCCAATCCCAACCTCGCGGGCCTTCTCGCTTGTCTCTGGCAGGCATTTCCGGAATTTACTAACCATGATATCATTGAAGCAGCCAGAAAAAGCGCAGACCGTTACAATTATCCCGACAACCGTTATGGTTATGGCTTCCCCAATTTCAGAATAGCCTACGAGCTATTGCAGGAGAAAAGATTGACAGCTGCCTTTGCCAATGCTGCACCTGGCGCCACCCTAATGATCTATCCCGTGCCTTTCAGAGATCAGTTATCTGTCATATTCAAACCCGCCATAACGGGGATGGCTAATTTAATTTTGATCGACGCGGGCGGAAGGATCATCGATTCAAAACGAATTCCGGTAACAGTGAACCAGATTGGCTCCGTACATTTCACGCTGCCTTATGCTTACCCGGATGGGATGTATTTTGTCCGTTATGACGATGGCCATACGCGTAAAACATTAAAATCGATCAAGCTCTGAAACTGCCAACAAACATCGAATCTGCTTTTTGATCATATCCTTGGATAAAGGCAGTCTCCAGTGTTTCCAAAGCCAGATTATTCCTGATGAATTCGATCACAGATTCGTTTTCTTTCCTGAATACCGAGCAGGTTATATAAATTAGTCTTCCCCTTTTTTTGAGCGCCGACACCACGTTGTGGAGAATTTTCTTTTGTAATGAAGAATAATTATCAATCATTTGTTCTTCAAAAAAATACAATGCTTCCGGAGTCCGAGACCAGGTTCCGCTGCCTGAACATGGTGCATCCAGAACCAATACGTCAAAGTCCTGCTTTGAGACTGGAAATTTCGCTCCATCTCCAGCCAGGTCGGCAATAAATGAATTGTATTTTCTTATTCCCGCCTGTTCGAATCGCTGCTTCAGGTTGGACAGGATTGCCGGGCGAATATCCGATACCGTCAGTTCTATTCCCGGCATTTTATCATTTAGTAAGATCGACTTTCCTCCGCTGGCTGCACAGCAGTCCCAGGCTTTGAGTTGGGCTTCCGGATCTGTACTGGCAGGGCCAAAAAAATCGCCGACTTTTTGTGAGGATAAGTCCTGAACAACTACTTCTCTATTCAGCCTGAAAAATTTATCAATCGCCGTGGCATTGGGCAGTCGAACAGCATCGGGTGCCTCTAAACTATATGTGAGCCCCAGTTCATCCAGTTTATGCTTTACAGACTCTGCAAAACCCGGACGGATCCTGATAAATAAATCCGGCTGAATCAGGAAAGATTTACATAGGGAGATATGATCAACAGCTGGGCTCAATTGATCCTTCCATGGAAAAATATCTCCGATTTGAAAATCTATACCTGCTTTTTTGCAAATGGTTATTTTATCTTCAATCGATTCAGAAATCCGATCGTTCCATTCAGGTTTGAAATAGGAAAGCAATGCGATCGAACTTGAATTGCAGAAAAAAAGCCCAAGCAAAATTCTATCAGCCACATCCTTATTTCTAACAGCGTGGCCAAGGCGGTAGAAATTATAGATCATCCCGGATACCTGCTTTCTGTCGTTCGAACCCATTTGAGGATGGCTTCGAAAAAATTTCTTCAGCCAGCCTTGAAGCGGAACCTCGCCACTGTAATTTTCAATGATTTTAACAGCATATCTCAACTGATTATCGTACTTCATAAGCGATGGTCGATGACCGATGACCGATGACCGATGACCGATTGTAAATCAAAAATGAATGTGAATCTCGAGAAAGGAAAATATGGAGAAGAAAAATGAAGATAGTTTTAATTTCTTTTAACTTCATAAGTGGACTTAAGTTATCGATGATCGACCATCGACCATCGGACATCGATCATCGAAAGCCTGTTACAATTCAAGCAACGCTTTTACCGGATCTTTGCCGAATAAGAGTTGATCGGGGTTTTCAAGCAGTTCTTTTACTCTCACAAGGAATCCAACCGATTCCCTGCCGTCAATGATCCGATGATCATAGCTCACGGCAAGATACATCATGGGACGTGCCAGGACCTGGCCATTGATTACAACTGCTCTATCTTCGATCTTATGCATGCCCAAAATTGCGGATTGGGGAATATTGATGATTGGTGTTGACATAAGTGAACCAAATACTCCGCCATTGGTAATTGTAAATGTGCCGCCCTGCATTTCCTCCATGCTGAGCTTATTGTCTCTTGCCTTGGTAGCCAGTTCTACCACCTTCTTTTCAATTTCGGCCATACTGAGACTTTCCGCATTTCTAATGACAGGGACTACCAAACCTTTTGGCGCAGAAACTGCAATTGAAATATCGCAATAGTCATGATATACAATTTCTTCCCCATCTATATAGGCATTCACAGCAGGCCATTCCTGAAGTGCATAACAACAGGCTTTGGTGAAAAAGCTCATGAATCCCAGATTTACTCCATGCTTTTCTTTGAATTTATCCTTGAACTTATTTCTCAAAGCCATGATATTGCTCATGTCAGCCTCGTTGAATGTGGTTAGCATGGCGGTCGTATTCTTTGCTTCCACCAATCTTCTGGAAACCGTTTTGCGAAGATTGCTCATCTTCTCTTTCCGCGTTTCGCGGGAAAAAAGCGATTTACCTGGCGCTCTGCCGGGGCTGGCCAATGCCTCCAACACATCATGTTTAAGAATCTTGCCTCCGCTTCCTGAAGGTGTGATCGTTTGTGCGTCAATTTTTTTATCTGAGATAATGGCTGCAGCGACGGGCGTGGCTTTCAAATCCTGCGACGGCGCGGGCGTCTTGGCTGCAGAAGGTGCTGCTTTAGCATCTTCCTGTTTTATTGCAGGTTCTTTTTTCACTTCCGCTGCAGGCTTGGAAGATTGACCATTACCTGCGGGTTTGGTTGCAGATTCGTCGATCCTGGCAACGACATCTCCAATTTTTAAAGTATCTCCCTCCTTGCCTACCGTTTGTAAAGCACCAGCCTGTTCAGCATTCACTTCAAAAGTGGCTTTTTCACTTTCGAGTTCTGCAATCACTTCATCCCGGTCCACATACTGGCCATCATTTTTCAACCATTTGACCAGAGTAACTTCGCTGATGGATTCACCTACCGCCGGGACTTTAATGTCAATCATGGAATGTCGAGTTTACAATTTAGGATGAGCGAATATAAAAAATCACAGGTATAAAACCTAAGAGCAAGCTTTGAACGCAAATTCCGCAGTAAGTTGCGGGGCTCTACCTTCCGCCTTCGGTCCCGCAATTGGGGGATTCGACTAAGTTTTTTGCTGCACTTTGTTTGCAAAAAACAAGTCTCACGAATAAAGCCATTCTCCCGAATTTTCAACTGCTCTGCCTATTGAAATTGCATCTTAGCCAAAGCTAGATGCTGAATGAAGTGTCCACAATTTCTTTTTGTTCCTGCGCATGGATCTTTGCATGCCCAGTAGCAGTTGCTGCGCTTGCCTGACGACTGATAAAGCCATAGTTGATGCTCTTCAGGTTCATTTGCAGATAAGAGGCGGCTCCCATATTCAACGGTTCTTCCTGGATCCAGAACCAGGTAGCCTTACTGTATTTTTTATATAATGCCAGCAATTGCTTTTCCGCCAACGGATACAATTGCTCCAGTCGGATAATGGCTACTTCCTTCCTGTTCTCTTTCTGTTGTCTTTCAGCCAGATCAAAGTAAATTTTTCCTGAACAGAATAAAACCTTCTTTACCTGGGCAGGATCATCCACGAAAGAATCATCTATGATTTCTTTGAAACCGCCTTTCACAAATTCGTCCATCACAGAATAAGATCCGGGATGTCGAAGATTGGCTTTTGGAGAAAAATTGATTAATGGTTTGCGGAATGGCCAGGCCACCTGCCTCCTGAATGCATGAAAGAGATTGGCGGCGGTTGTCACATTGGTAACCACCAGGTTCAATTCTGCACACATTTGAAGGAATCGCTCCATCCTTGCACTGCTGTGTTCCGGCCCCTGGCCCTCATAGCCGTGCGGCAAAAGGAGCACAAGCCCGTTCATGCGCTGCCATTTTTGTTCACCGGCTGCAATGAATTGATCAATGATCGTTTGAGCACCATTGCAAAAATCTCCAAATTGGGCTTCCCAAAGTACCAGTGTATTTGGATTTGCTAACGCATATCCATATTCGAAACCAAGCACGCCAAATTCGCTGAGCAGTGAATTGTAGATCCTGAATTGACCTTTCGCTCCGGGAATATTACTGAGTCGGTTATAGGATAGATCTGAATTCTCATCCCGAAGAACGGCATGACGGTGCGAGAAAGTTCCCCGCCTCACATCCTGTCCACTCATTCTGACATCCTTACCGTCCAGGAGAAGGCTCCCATAAGCCATCAATTCCGCGGATGCCCAGTCTAACTTCTTCTCCTCTGAAAATAATTTGACCTTATCCTGAAGTAATTTTTCAACCTTCCGCAAGGGGGTAAAGTCCTTTGGCCATGTCATCATAGCATCAAATATTTTTTTGAAATCCCCCTCTGAGATAGCAGTAGCTGGTGAGCTTTCGAAGTCGGCCGCCACAGCCCTTCTCAGGCTTCTCCACCACAATTCAGGTTGCTGGTAATTATATGGCAAAGGTTTTTGTTTCAACTCATCCAGCCTTTCCTGCAAATCCGCCCAAAATTTCTTCTCCATGTCTTTTGCAAGATCGCGCGCATCCGGTTCGCCATTCTCTATAAGAAACTGAGTATATACTTCCCTGGGATTGGGATGCTTTTCTATCAGGGCATATAGATGGGGTTGAGTAAATTTCGGATCATCTCCCTCATTATGTCCATGTCGGCGGTAACAGACCATGTCAACAAAAAAATCATCATTAAATTCCTGTCTGTAGCGTGTGGCAATTTCCACGCATTTGACAACAGCTTCCGGATCATCGCCATTCACGTGCAGTACAGGAGCATGTACGGCTGCGGCGAGCGAAGTACAATAATCTGAGCTGCGGGCGTCGTCAAAATCCGTAGTGAATCCAATTTGATTGTTAATGATGAAGTGGATGGTTCCGCCTGTATAATATCCTTCCAGATCGCACATCTGCAGAACTTCATATACAATTCCCTGGCCTGCAACTGAGGCATCTCCATGGATCAGGATAGGCAATATCTTATCAAAATTGCTTTCGTACATGATATCAGCTTTTGCTCTCGCAAAGCCAACTACTACCGGATCAACCGCTTCAAGGTGCGATGGATTCGGCATAAGCTTGACATGGACCATTTTTCCGGAGGGTGTATGCAATTCACTGCCATAACCCATATGGTATTTGACATCCCCACTTCCCATGGTTTGATCAAGCGTGGCAGTTCCTTCAAACTCGCTGAAAATCTGTTCATATGTCTTTTCCAAAATGTTCGCCAGCACATTCAGGCGGCCTCGATGCGCCATCCCGATCACTACTTCATGCACGTCATTGTCGCCTGCCGTATTGATGATGGCATCCAGTGCGGGAATTGTCGTTTCTCCACCTTCAAGCGAAAACCGTTTCTGCCCAATATATTTTGTATGCAGGAATTTTTCAAACATGACCCCCTCGTTCAGTTTTTCGAGGATCCTTTTCTTCTTGTCCAGCGAAATCGGGTCGAGGAATTTTTTTTCAATTTCGTTGGTAAGCCAATCGATCTTAACCTGGTCACTGATGTATTTAAATTCAATGCCGACGTGGCTGGCATAGCATTTTTGAAGATGGGCAAGTATGGACCGAAGCGTGGTCGTTCCCAGTCCTATGAGATTGCCAGCATAAAAATTCTTATCGAGGTCTTCATCAATAAACCCAAAAAATGAAAGTTCGAGATTGGCACCCCGGTCTTTTCTTGGGCGAATAGGATTCGTCTTTGCGAGGAGATGCCCTTTGTTCCGGTATCCAAGAATAAGCCGGTATGCTCCAAGTTCTTTCTTCCAATCGACTCCATCGGTCGTCTTATATGAGGTTTCTTTTGTAGTCGGTGCGACAAGGCTTCCATTTGCTGCTCCATTCGCTCCATTCGCGCCATTCCTGGCCTGGGTCAATGCAAAATCAAATCCTTCAAAAAATTTCTTGAACTCCGGATCTACGCTGGTGGGATCTTTTACAAAATCCTGGTATAATCCTTCTATATAAGCCGGAGAGGAATTTGTGATATATTGATAATCTTTCATAAAAAACGGCTTTTGCAATAGGAACACAAATATCGGTTAAAATGCCAATAGGTTCCTATGTTTTTGACTTTGACATTGAACAAGTTAGACCATCAGGTAAAGAATTTTTAGAGCTGTTATCAGCAGCCGGTCCCGGCTTGGGGCGGGTTGATTTTCAATGATTTCATTTTCATACATTTCGAGATACACCCTGTCAGGGCTTTAAACCCTGTCAGGGCTATAATCCCCGACAGGGTCTTCTTCTTTTTTCAGCCTCTGCCTGGTTCATCTTATTATTAACCAGATGGCCATCTATTTTGTTCTTTCCTGCCATATCCTTACCTTTGCCGTCCAAAATTTTCTATTCGCATGGCTAATCATAAGGCTACCAAAAAGGACGTTCGTCAGGCTTCCAAACGCAGGGAAAGCAATCGCTACTATGGCAAAACTACCCGTAACGCTATCCAAAAACTGAAAGAAATTAAGTCGGGTAAGGAAGCAGGAGAAAAATTTCCTGATGTAGCCTCCCAAATAGATAAACTGGCAAAACGAGGAATTATCCATAAGAATAAGGCAGCCAATCTGAAAAGTAAGCTCGCCAGAAAACTGAATGTGCTCGCAAAATAACTCTACTACAAACAATATAAAAAGGCATCGGAATTGAACCGGTGCCTTTTTTGTTTCTCTGGAATCATGCCCGCGTGTTCACGGCCCATGTCCGATTTTTCCTGGTCGTACTGGTAAAATATCCAATTACAAGATAAGCAAGCCAACCCACCGCTACCAACAGACAAGCATAAGCGAACAAATCGCCAATGCGATTATAAAGCGTGGATACATGCCCAACAGGAATCTCCGCGTACCATAATTTTTCCCCTGCCCCATAGAAATCGAAGGATCCGATCATTTTCCCCCGATAATCAGTAGCAACAGAGAGTCCGCCACTTGCCTGCCTGAAGATGGCATTTCCATTTTCAATTCCCCTGAAAATGGCCATATAAGAATGATAAGGCGCTATTGCTGACCAATCACCGGAAGGGAGCAGCAGCAGTCCCGCTTTTTTTTCGCCCAGCTGTCGCATCTGGATCGGGAAGTCGGCATCGTAACAAATTGAAGTTGCTATCCTCCCATATGGCGTTTCAGTGACAGGTATATTCCCATCACCTGGAACGCTGGCTTCTGCAAAGGGAACTGGATTGTTTTTATGGAAGAGGCTCAGGATCCTTCCATCCGGTCCGAACAGGATGGCTTCATTCTTCAGAAACTTTCTTCCCTGTTCAATCTTACCTGGCAGAATAACCGCTCTGGACATCAGGAGATATACTTTATGACTTTCAGCAAACTGGCTTGCACGAAGTGTCAACGCAGCTTCATCAAATGCAAAGACCAGCGCATTGGCTTCCGACCAAAGGATAATCCTGGCACCCGCCGCCGCCGCTCTTGCACTCATAAAAAATAAACTGTCATTAATCGCATGCATTGCGGCATACCCTCTGTGAAATTTTACCGTGTCTGCTGATTCAATGAACGGAAGTTGTGCACGGTTGATTTCCTGCAAATCAGGAGAACTCATCGACGTCCTTGGGTTGATATGAACCTCTTTCCCCGAGAAATCCTCATACAACCCTGTAAGGAATCCAAAGGAGGGAGCCGTTATGCCTGCAATTCTTACATTCTTTGTTTCCATCTGCAAATTGCCATGGTACCTGATCCCTCCATATATCATCACCATTGCAAATAGCAATCCATACACCCAAATCCCTCTTAAACTATGGTTGTCCTTGCGAAATTCACTGATTGACCAGATCACCACTGCAGCCAGCCAATAGATCATGAAGCTGATTCCCCAAATGCCAGTCACAGATGCGAGCTGTCTCAACCAACTGAAGCCATATTGGGCATTGGCTACCGACCACCAGACCCCACCACCCAATTTTGCGTTTATGAATTCCAGGCTGGTGAACGCTGCGGGTAAAAACAAAGTGGCTGAAAATCGGCTGTTTCTCTTTTGCACCACTTCATTGGTGAGGTAGACCAATATAATCTTTGCACTTTCAATAAGTCCCAAAATGACCAGTAAGGGAAGAGGGAAAGGAGCCACGTCTTTAGCATCAATTATTGATGCCAATAATAGAACAATGAATAAAACAAACCATTTCCATCGGATCCTGGAAAACCGGATAAAAAATAGAAACCCAATTGGACTGATCCATCCAAATAAAGCGATTCCCCATTTAGCTGATGATAAGATATTGCTGATAAAGGCAATCAATAGCAGTCCAAAAGTCAGTGGTCCGGATTGCAGATAAGATTTCGAATGCTGTTCCATAAAAATTGTTTTTAGCAAAAATGGCTATGGAAAACAGCTTTGTCGACCGGCGGCGTGAAGTCGAACGGATTTAATTGGTTCGTTTTTACGTTTTGCTGAAGTCGAACGCTTATCCCTCGATGTGCTTTTTCTTAAACTCACTGGGTGTGAGACCCGTATATTTTTTGAAAAGGGTATTAAAAGAAGATTTGGAATTAAATCCAACTTCATACAAAACTTCCAGTACCGTGATTTTCTTATCGGTTGGATTGGTCAGGAGGCGCTGAGCCTCTTCGATACGGTAGCGGTTCACAAAATCAAAGAAATTTTGTCCAAGAGATTCGTTGATCAATTGGGAAAGAATCTTCGGTTTCAGAAAAATCTGGGAGGACAGCTGTTCGAGGGATAGCTCCGGCTCCAGGTAGGGCTTTCTTGTCCTCATATGCAGGTTCAGGTTCTCAAGCATCCTTTTCCTGTCTTCATCTGAAATAGCTGAGCCTGGATATTTAGCAATTTCACCGGCCTTTATTGCGGCCCCCGGAGCTTCTTCCATGACTGAAAAAATTTCTGGTTTTGTCAGCGCCTTTAAGAGCACTCTGGCAATAAAAATAAAAATCAGCAAAACCAGGATATTGAGCACCAGGAAGTAATATTTGGAGAAGGGAGTGAGCCCGCTGAACCCATTCAATGCAGCCAGAATCATGCAAAGGGTAAAGAACAGGATCGTCGAGGAGAGCCAGGAGATATTGACTTTCTCCTGGTCAGAGTATTGGTCACTTGCTATTCTCTTGTACCGGTCGATTAGACGAAAGCTTGCCGCGATATAGAGGAAAAATTGCAAAAATATCAAAGCGCTTGACCAATAGAGGGAAGGCGGAAGTTCCCTCTCAAAGATGTGATTTAACAGATCGACTTGTTTTTCCTGGCCTAAGGAGGAATATTGAAACTCAGAAAAAATAAAACAGAGGAAGAATGGAAGGAAATGCAGCCATTTTCGACTAGTTAACCTGAAGTCTTTATACAATATAGATTCTGAATAGAGAAAAAGCAGAGGACCAAAAAGCAGGGGCATGCAAATTCCCCATCCTACAAGATTTGGGTTTGTAAGCCATACTTTTTTAAGCACCAAAAAGCTATCGAGTAAATTCAGGCTGATTGCGAGAAAAAAAAGGCCGAGCAAAACGTTGCTTGTCCGCCTGCCTTTATTATGCGAGAATAAGAAGAAGCAGATGAAAAAAAGCTGGATAATGACCAGCACAAATAATATTTCGGAAAAACTGAAATTCATGAATGACTTGGTTCTTGTAAATTATTGAAAAATCAGACAGGAAGACCAATAGAAATCTATAATAAGGATCATTTTCGCGTAGTGTCCAAAATTCTATATTTGCTTACAGATATGCGTATATTTAACTGACTAACATGTGGAGATTTTTCAGTCGCCCAGGAATCAGAACTTCGACCATCCTTTTCGATCATGAAATTCAAAGCTGCCTTTTGCCTGACTCTGTTTCCGACGCTTGTTTTTAGCCAATCTCTTCTCACTCCATTCGAAAAATCAGGTGGCAGGGAATCCGCTACTTATTTTGAATGTATCCAATTTTATAAAGCCCTGGAAAAACTTTCCCCAAAAATTGCAATCAGGACCAAGGGCATGAGCGATGCCGGTTATCCATATGATGTGGTGCTCTTCTCAAACGATGGCCAATTTGATCCGGCTGGCTGGCATGCGAAAAACAAAATGGTTTTGCTCATTATCAATGGGATCCATCCAGGTGAGCCGGATGGGATCGATGCAAGCATGATGCTGCTGCGTGACTTTTACCTTGGTAAGATCAAATTGCCTGACAATATTGTGCTGGCTGTTATTCCGGTTTATAATATTGGCGGTGCGCTCAACAGAAACTCATATTCAAGGGTGAATCAGGAGGGGCCTCTTAGCTATGGCTTCCGGGGTAATGCGCAAAATCTTGACCTGAATAGGGATTTCACAAAATGCGATACCAGGGATTCGAAATCGTTTACAGAAATATTTCATTGGCTGAATCCGGATGTGCAATTGGATAACCATGTCAGTGACGGAGCCGACTACCAATACACCATGACAATGATCAGCACCCAATGGAATAAACTGGGAGGAAAAACAAGTGATTTTTTACACGAACATTTTGGCCCGGCGCTAAATATTGGAATGGATAAGGCAGGTTGGCCCATGTGTCCTTATGTGAATTTGGAAGAAGGGAGTCTGGAGAAAGGATGGCAGGCGTTTATGGATTACCCCAGGTATTCCAGCGGCTATGCGGCCCTGTTTCACGTAATATCTTTTATTTCAGAAACGCATATGCTTAAGCCTTTCAAAGATAGGGTGATGGCTACTTATGCTTTCATGAATGTATTGATCAAATCAACGGCTGACAATGCAAGTCAGATTAGTCGCTTCCGGAAAGAAGATTTGGAAGAGGACATAAAAAAGGATGCATTTGCCCTGAACTGGAGCTGCAATACCAGCCTTGCTGACACCATTCTCTTTTCAGGATACCAAGCCGACACCAAGACCAGCACTGTAAGCGGTCGGCCAAGGTTATACTATGATCGCAGCAGGCCTTTTAAAAAACGAATTCCCTATTTTGATTATTTTAAGAGCGAAAAAATAATCAATCCGCCAGTTGCCTATATCATACCCCAGGGCTGGCATGAGGTAATAGACCTTTTGAAGCTGAATGGAATTAAGATGCAGAGATTTATGCAGGATACAATTATCCAGGTGCAGGCGTATCACATAGATGATTACAAAACTTTTTCAAAGGCTTATGAAAAACACCATAAAAATTATGATATCCGGGTATCCCCTTCCATTCAAAACCTGAGATTCCTGAAGGGTGATTACCTGGTTCCACTGAATCAGGAAAATAAAAGATTTCTGATTGAAATGCTTGAGCCGACAGGTGACGATTCTTATTTCGCATGGAATTTCTTTGATGCGATTCTGCAGCAAAAAGAAGGTTATAGTGACTACCGATGGGAAGATGTTGCAGCAAATTATCTTCAATTGCATCCGGAACTAAAAACTGAACTCGAAGAAAAGAAAAAATCAGATTCAGCTTTCGGTGCCAACCCAAGGGCTCAACTTGAATACATTTATCGAAAATCTCCATATTACGAGCCAGCCCACATGCGCTACCCAGTATATCGGTTGTTACCTGTTCGTTAACAGCTAATCCCAATACATCATGCTGGTCAAACCATTCATTAAATTCTTTGCAAATGAAAAGTATTTATTCATCTATTGGATTAACAATGGTCATGATCAGTCTTGCCTCTTGTGTGGCTTCTTATGCACTTAGATAAAGGCATACTGTTATAGGATATACGATACTAGCACCTCCCTCAAAAGAATATATTTGGATTTCGGGTGACTGGGTATGGATCCATGGAAAATATGAGTGGAGAGAAGGCAGTTGGGAAAGACATAGGGAAGGTTACCATTGGGTAGACGGGCATTGGAAAGAAGCTCCTCATGGGTGGAAATGGGTTCCAGGCCCTTGGAAATAGTTGTGTTTGCCAGCATTTTTTTAATCAATGATTTTCCAGACCAGGAGAAAAAACATTCGTCTGCCCGCAAAGCAGTTTCCATCCGTTCTTTTTTTTTGCCAGGATGCCCGTCTCTACCAAACGGGTTATATGCGTTGTTCCCACCGTGTCGGTGGCGGTGGATTTGAGTCTGCCTGAATATGAAACAAATTCCCGGGAAAGAGGCTGGATGTGCAATTCTTCCCAGCTTTCTTCAATATGCTTAATAGCGGCGGCATTGGATCGGATGATTCTTGAAACAGAGTCATAATTTATGGGGGCGGAGTACCCAGGAGGTAACCAGAAAAAAGAGGCGGAACTGTCCAGCCACTTGAATTCAGATAATAACCCTTCGGACGCAATGTCACGGTAATAATCATCCAAAGCCTGTCTGGCCTCTTTTGTAATTTCTTTTTCTTCATCCGGAGATAACTTGGATGGGTATGCGCAGAACAAAAGACATGCTGGAAGCAACAGGATATATAACCATCTTCCCATGACATTATAATTCAGCATAGCAAAATTTTCTGGAAATCCTGATTCAGGCAGTCGCTCTAAGCCGCATCCTTGCCGTGGCAATTCTTGTATTTCTTCCCGCTGCCGCATGGACAGGGATCATTCCTGCCAATTTTCGGCCCGACTTTGATGGGCTCTTGTTTCACCGGGCTGCTGGGCTCATAATAATCGCGGCCTTCGTCCACAATCTGACCGTTGCCTGCGCCTGAAGTCACCAACTCATCTTTTCTCACTTTCATCTTGCTCATATCGGTCTTCTGCTCCCTTCCTTCTCTGATCGGGCCCTGTGCCTGCTCTGAAGGAATTCCGCAATGGCAAAGGAAACCGACAATATCCTTATTCATTTCGCTGTCCATTCTCCTGAACAATTCAAAAGCTTCCATTTTATAGATCACCAAAGGATCCTTTTGCTCAAGATATGCAGTCTGTACACTTTGTTTGAGGTCATCCATTGCGCGCAAGTGCTCTTTCCATGCTTCATCAATGATTGCCAGGGTAATCTGCCTCTCCACGGCATTCATCAATTCGCGGCCCTGTGTGTCCAGCGTTTTCTGAAGATTTGCAAGAACGTTAATGGATTTCTTGCCATCTGTGAAAGGAACCATGACGTTTTCAATATGCCTCCCCTGGGTAAGCAGGATATTTTTGAAGACAGGCACTGCGCTCTTCCGCAATTCATCCATCTTATGCTCATAATGTTGGGTCGCTTCTCCATATAATCTTTCGGTGAGCTGGACGGCATCTCCTTTCAAAAAATCTTCCTGGTCAATGGCAGTATCAATTCCAAAATTCACTATGGATGCAAGCTTGAATCCCTCAAAATCATCCATCTCTTTAAATGAATTAACCAGGCCTTCGGCAACCACATAAAAAGCATTGTCGAGGTCCAGCGCCAGTCTGTCCCCAAACAATGCGTGATTGCGTTTTTTGTATACGACATTGCGCTGCTTATTCATCACGTCATCATATTCCAGCAGTCGCTTGCGGATTCCGAAATTATTTTCTTCAACTTTTTTCTGTGCCCTTTCAATGCTCTTCGTGACCATGCTATGCTGAATCACTTCGCCTTCTTTATATCCCATCTTGTCCATAAGGGACGCAATTCTTTCGCTACCAAACATACGCATCAGGTCATCCTCCAGGGCAGAATAGAACTGAGAAGTTCCGGGATCACCCTGGCGGCCTGAACGACCACGCAACTGTCTGTCTACCCGGCGGCTCTCATGCCTTTCTGTGCCGATGATGGCCAGCCCACTCACTTCTTTCACACCGGGTCCAAGTTTGATATCGGTACCGCGACCTGCCATATTTGTGGCAATGGTTACCGCTCCTGGCAAGCCCGCTTCTGCAACCACCTGTGCTTCGCGGGCATGCTGTTTTGCATTGAGTACATTGTGCGGAATCTTTTTCACCTGCAGCATCTTGCTGAGCAATTCACTGACTTCAACAGAAGTTGTTCCCACCAGCGATGGCCTGCCTTCTGCACGCAATCTTTCAATTTCGTCAATGACCGCTTTGTATTTCTCGCGCTTGGTTTTATATACCAGGTCCTGATGATCCTTGCGTATCGCAGGCACATTGGTTGGAATCGTGACCACATCCAGTTTGTAAATGTCCCAGAGTTCTGCCGCTTCCGTTTCGGCTGTACCCGTCATCCCTGCCAACTTATGATACATGCGGAAATAATTCTGCAATGTAACAGTCGCATAAGTTTGTGTCGCCGCTTCAATCTTTACATTTTCTTTCGCTTCAATGGCCTGGTGCAAACCGTCAGAATACCGGCGTCCGTCGAGGATACGACCAGTTTGCTCATCCACAATCTTCACCTGGCCTTCCATTACAACATATTCCACATCCTTGTCAAAAAGTGTATATGCTTTCAAAAGTTGCTGCACGGTATGGATGCGGTCCGCCTTGATCGCATAGTCATTCAGCAATGCTTCTTTGCCCTGCAATTTCTCATCAGCACCAGACTCGCTTTTTTCAATATCCGCCAACTTGATGCCAATATCGGGTAAAACAAAAAATTCAGGATCTTCCCCTTCACGGGTAATCATTTGGATACCCTTGTCGGTGAGATCAACCGAATTATTTTTCTCATCGATATGAAAATATAATTCAGCATCTACTTTAGGCATTTCTTTTTGTTGATCTGCCAGATAATAATTTTCTGATTTCTGCAATTTCACACGCACGCCCGGTTCACTCAGAAATTTAATCAGGGCGCCCGTTTTAGGCAAGCCACGAAATGCCCTCACAAGGGCAAGGCCTCCGTCTTTGGGATCGTCATTTCCTTCTGCTATTTTTTTCTTGGCTTCATTGAGGAATTGGTTAACCACTCTTTTTTGCGCTTCGACCAGTTTTTCTACCCGGCTTTTCAGCAAATGGTATTGTTGGTCGTCGCCGCGTGGAACAGGACCTGAAATGATCAACGGAGTTCTGGCATCATCAATTAGTACACTGTCCACCTCATCTACCATGGCATAATGGTGTTTCCGCTGCACCATTTCGTCCGGCGAATGCACCATATTATCGCGGAGATAATCGAAGCCAAATTCATTGTTCGTACCATAGGTAATATCGGCCTGATATGCTTTGCGACGTGCTTCGCTATTGGGTTCATGCCTGTCAATGCAATCAACAGTGATACCCAACCATTCAAAAATCGGCCCATTCCATTCAGCATCCCTTCGTGCGAGATAATCGTTCACAGTGACGATATGGACCCCCTCCCCTGCAAGTGCATTCAAATATGCGGGAAGCGTTGAAACAAGCGTCTTACCCTCACCGGTAGCCATTTCCGCAATCTTTCCTTCATGTAAAACCGCACCGCCAATAAGTTGTACATCGTAGTGGATCATATTCCAGGTAATCTGGCCGCCGGCGGCAGTCCAGGTGTTTTTGTAAATGACTTTGTCGCCATCTATCCTGATATGATCCTTTTTTATGCTTAGTTCCTTGTCAAGTTCCGTAGCTATGGATTCAATCTCTGCATTTTCCTTAAAACGCCGTGCCGTTTCCTTGACGACTGCAAATGCTTCAGGCAGGAGTTGTTTAAGTACTTCTTCTATCTGTTTGTCACGGTCTTTCTGCAATCTATCTATCTCATTATATAGTGAATCCTTGCCGGTGATATCGCTGAATGGAAGCTCTTCCGCCTTCCTGTTCAGTTCGGTAATTTCATGGTCTATCTGTTGCAGGTGATCTTTTATCCTCAATTTAAATTCTGCCGTCTTCGTCCTCAATGCATCGTTACTCAAAGATTGGTATGCTGCACAGTGATTGTTTATTTCGCCAACCAGGGGTTGAATGAGTTTTATGTCCTTCTCCGACTTATTCCCTCCAAATAATTTCGATATGAAACCTAACATATATTGCGATTAAATAATTTTAGATGTAGAGCCGTCAAATATGGTGCTATGCTTTGACAATGAGCCAAATTGACAGGGATGCAAAGGTAAGAAATGTTGGTGGAAAGGGGCAAATTGGGAGTTTAGACGAGGTTCGATGGTCGATGGTCGATGGTCGCCTTAAACACAAAACAAAGCCTATAACTGACAGTTAACAAATAACAGTTGAAAGTGAACTAGTTGGCTACTCTAAAAAAAATGTGTTGCACAAGCCGATAAGAACATAATTAAGCGCCATCATTCGATCATCGACCATCGATCATCGCCTTACTGTCAACTATTTTGTATTTTGTCCAAATTATGGCTTGCTTATGAATCAATTGCATGCGGCAGATTATGCCGTCTTCCTTGTGTATTTCCTGGCGGTAACCTCCTACGGCTACTACATCTATCATAAAAAAAAATCTTCCCAAACCAATTCAAAGGATTTCTTCCTGGCCGAAGGGGCATTGACCTGGTGGGCCATTGGTGCCTCATTGATTGCATCCAATATTTCCGCAGAGCATTTTATCGGGATGTCGGGTTCCGGATTTGCACTTGGACTTGCCATCTCCACCTATGAATGGATGGCGGCGGCTACTTTAATCATAGTGGCCGTTTTCATTATTCCCGTCTACCTGAAAAATAAAATCTATACCATGCCGCAATTTCTTGCGGTGAGATATAGCAGCCTGGTGAGTACTATCATGGCAATCTTCTGGCTCCTGGTCTATGTATTTGTTAACCTGACTTCGATCATTTACCTCGGAGCCCTGGCAATCAATTCCATTTCCGGCATTCCATTTGGCTGGTGTGTTACCGGCCTGGCCATCTTTGCAGTTTTTGTAACCCTGGGGGGCATGAAGGTCATCGGGTACACAGATGTTTTCCAGGTCCTGGTTTTGATCCTGGGCGGTTTGGTAACTACCTATCTTGCATTGAACCTCGTCTCAGAGCATTTTGGTTATGGAAGAAATATTTTCAAAGCATTATCGCTAATCAAATCCAATGCTCCCTCCCATTTCCATATGATCTTCGATCGATCTAACCCTTTTTATAAAGACCTGCCTGGATTGTCCGTCCTGGTCGGTGGCATGTGGATCAATAACCTGAATTATTTTGGCTGCAATCAATATATCACTCAGCGTGCTTTGGGAGCTGATCTGAAGACTGCAAGGAGCGGACTTTTATTTGCCGCCTTCCTGAAATTACTGATTCCTTTAATCGCTGTCTTGCCAGGCATTACGGCTTTCGTACTTTACAAGGAGGGTTTGTTTCACACGGAATTGACAGATGCTGTGGGCGCAGTAAAACCGGATCATGCGTATCCTACTTTAATGAATCTTCTTCCCGCCGGATTGAAGGGCCTTGCCTTTGCGGCACTCACTGCTGCCATCGTGGCCTCACTTGCAGGCAAAGCAAATAGCATTTCTACCATTTATTCCCTTGACATCTATCATAAATTTTTCAATAAGAACGCGACAGAAAAACAATTGGTTCGGATGGGGAGATGGGCCGTGATTGTTGCCATGGTGCTTGCCAGCCTGGTCGCCCCGGCACTCAGCAGTCTGGACCAGGCCTACCAGTTCATACAAGAATACGTGGGTTTTATTTCCCCCGGGGTCCTTGCGATATTTTTGATGGGGTTTTTCTGGAAGAAAACGACCACTGCTGCTGCCATGACGGCCGCGCTATTGACCATACCCCTTTCCACCCTGCTGAAATTCTTACCCTCATGGACAAACGGAGTCTTTCCGGATTATCCTTTTCTCGACCGCATGTCGATTGTATTTGTAATTATTCTGGCATTGATGGTCCTGATCAGTCTTTCAAATAAAAAGAGCGCTAGCCCTCCAGAAATCATAATAGTGGACAAGAGCATGTTCCGGGTATCCCCGGGTTTTGTAGCGGGTTCAATCATTATTTTAGGTGTGCTGACCGCTTTATACACGATTTTCTGGTGATACTTACTGATTTAGCATGAATGATCTTGTCATAAAAAGAGGAAAATTCCGCGAATAAAATTGTATTTTTAGAGCCATAAAGTTTCCCGCTATGAAAGAAAAAATGCAGATACCCGCCAAAGAAATGACCCCGCTGGAAAATATTGATCAATGGGATGAGGATGTGCTTGACCGTTACCCGGAACCGGGTCAACCCGCAAAGAAAAAAGAGGAATTCCGGAATTATGACAATCCCGTCAGAGACACCGTGCGCGAATTTTATCGCCTGAACCATAAATACCAGACTTATGATTTTGTGATGGAGAAAGAAAAAGAATTTCTCCAGTTTAACAGAAAAGAGATGCCAGTATGGGGAGCCATGGAATTTCTTAATACGCTGGTAGATGATTCTGATCCGGATACCGATCTGGATCAATTGCAGCATCTTCTGCAAACTTCGGAAGCAATTCGCGCCGATGGCCATCCCGACTGGTTCGTGCTGACTGGATTCCTTCACGATATGGGAAAAGTATTATGCCTGTTCGGAGAACCGCAGTGGGCCGTAGTTGGAGACACATTCCCTGTGGGTTGCAAATATTCGGATAAGATTGTTTACCCGGAATATTTTAGCAGCAATCCGGATTACAGCGATGAGCGTTACAATACAAAATATGGTGTATATTCAGAAGGTTGTGGACTGCGAAATGTGCATATGTCATGGGGTCATGATGAATACTTGTACCAGTTGATGAAGCCATATATTCCCGAAGCCGGTTTATATATGATGCGGTACCACTCCTTTTATGCACAGCACCGGGAACACGGATATGATCATTTATTGGATAGCCATGACCGGGAGATGTTCAAGTGGGTGGAGAAATTTAATCCTTACGATCTCTATTCAAAGAGTCCCAAGCCACCGGTTTTATCGGAACTAAAACCTTATTACCAGGACCTGATCGCCAAATACCTGCCTGCAACGATCAGGTTATAATGTTATAGACAGGATACTTCGAAGGCATTTCTGCAAAACCAATTCGGTGCCGGCATTCTTCTACTTGCATTAGCTGGAATCTTTTATTTTTGCCACCATTGGCCTGGTTGGATCAATCAGAAACCAAAGAAGGAAGCCAATGCCTTGCGCAATCACCACGATCATCAGAGGTTCATTGAAATTATGTGTTGCTTCAACCATTTTGCCAACGACGACGGCTAAAAAAAATGCACCCATCTGGCCAGAAAAATTCATCGCTCCACTCACAGTTCCTGCATTGTTCCTTCCAATATCAGTACAAACAGCAAAGCTGGACATCACGCCAAATGAATAAAATCCATTGGCCGCAATAAGTGATCCGGCAGCGAAATAAGGTTGAGATACCAGGGTGGCTAGCAGAATGCTGAGTCCACATCCGCCAATACCCAGCATCCCAATGAATCTTCTTCCAAACAATAATCCCATTTTTTTTGCCATCCAGTCGATGCAATATCCACCCCCTATCAAACCAATGATTCCCACAGCAAACATGGTGAAAATGATGGGTTGGGTCTGGTTTTCGGTAAAATGCAATTTCTCCTGCAGGTAAATGGGCATCCAGGCAATAAAAAAATAATTCGCCCACTGGTAGCAAAAATACATGCCCATCAGGGCCCAAAGTGTCCGGTTCCTGAAAATAATCTTCCATGAAATCAGGTGGTGATGGGCGCTGTATCGGCGATTGGATTCTATCAGGTTCACTTCATCCTTAGAAATATTTTTCATTTCCGAAGGAAAATTCCTGAACCATCGATAGCACAGAAGCACCCATAGAATACCGATCACGCCATTGACATAAAATGGCATGCGCCAGCCCCAGGCCTGCGCAATGGGGACAATCATCAATGGAGCAATGGCGGCCCCGATCTGGGTGCCGATGCCCATCCAGGGCAATGCTCTCCCGGTTTCATTTGCAGGGAACCAACGGGAGATCACAAGTACATTGTTGGGCATGGTACCCGATTCACCCATGCCAAATAAAAAGCGCATAACCAACAGCGATATGAGTCCATTGACCAGGCCGGTCATCACAGTAAAAAAAGACCACCAGAGAACGATCCGGATAAATACGGCACGTGGACCGATGCGGTCGCCCCAGGCGCCCGAAGGAATTTCAAATAGCGCATAAGCCAGGGCAAAAGACGCGAGGACCCAGCCGAATTGCTCGTTGGTCAAATGAAGATCCGCCTTGAGTCGGACGCCCACAATGGAAATGCAGATCCGGTCCAGATAGGTCAATGTCGTGAGGGAGCATATGAAAGCAAGCACCCGGAACCGGTATGGGATATCAGGAATCTTGAACATATGGAAAGCATAACCAATATAGGATTAATTAGTCAATGAAGGTGGCATTCGTTCGGTCATACCTGGATGAAAAGACCTTTTCAAGGATGAACCCGCAAATCAATTGGCAAAATTTCCCTCTTTGATTTCATCATTTGCGTTCACAATGATGCTGTCGCGCATATTAAGATTTCCATAAGCCTCAACCATATTTTCTGATTCATTTCCGGTGGTTACATCTACTTTCTTTATCCTGCCCTCCTTTACCACCAATACATAATTTCTTTCTGTTGACATGACCACACTCGATTTCGGCACGGTAAACCCACTGCCATTCCCTTCTGACCGGATTTGAATATCTGCATACATCCCAGGGACGAGCAGGGCATCTTTATTCATGACATCCGCCTCGATGCGTTCCGTTCTGTAGCTTGGATTCATATTCATTGATTTCCTGCTGATATGCCCTGACATTTTTCTTCCAGGGAAAGCGCTTGTATAAAACGAAATGGTATCCCCTACCTTGAGGCTTTCACTTAGGTTTTCCGGAATATCCACCTGGAGGCGAAGGTGGTCGATATCCTTTAATTCAAGCATCGGTTTGGAATCTTTTGCTTCGGCACTCACAAGGGCACCTGCGTGCACATTGCGTTCAGTGATGACGCCATCAAAAGGAGCAGTCACTTTTAAATAACTTTCCATGGTCTGATGCATTTCCCAACTGCTCTTCTCTGCATTACTCAATGCACTATCTGCTTCCATCTTTGATTTTATGACAGATAAATCCAAAGGGGAAATTGCTCCCGGAGTTTTGGATGCTTCCAAAAGACGCATATAATGCTCCTTATCTATTGCATAATCTGTGGTGGCACGGGCATATTTTTCCTTGGCCTCAGCACTGGCTTGCTTCAACTCCGGGGCCTCCAGTTCCATGAGTAAATTTCCCTTTTTTACTTTAGACCCTATATCCACCAGAACGGTTTTCACATAGCCGTTGACTTTTGGGAAGATGCTCACCTCCTGGAATGCTGCAAATTGGGCTGGAAGCTTTATGCTGGACGAAATCCCTGCTCTTGTAACTTCTGCCAATTGATATTTCGTTGCAGGCTTGCTGTCTTTATCTGCTTTTTCTACCTCCGCTTTATTTGATGAACATGCAGTTAAAAAACATGTCGCTGAAACGGTTATGATAAAATATTTCATGAAAAAAAAATTTAATTTTTTTGATCTTCAGGTAAAAGGGACACGGAATGGAAAGATTTTCTTTGCCGGATCCATCCATACACCAGAGGCACGATGAATATGGCGGCAAAGGTAGATGCAAGCAGTCCCCCAATGACTGCGCGTCCTAACGGTGCAGACTGATCGCCTGCTTCCCCTAAGCCACTTGCCATGGGAATCATGCCCGCGATCATAGCCATACTTGTCATTAATATCGGACGCAGACGTATGCTCGCACTGACGATTGCCGCCTTAAAGGGATCCTTATATTCCAATCTCAAAGCTTCTGCATTCGTAACAATCAAAATAGCATTGGCAACTGAAACGCCAGTCGACATGATGATGCCCATATAAGATTGCAGGTTGAGAGTAGAAGATGTTGCAAGAAGCATTACCATGGCACCTAACAGAACAGCGGGAATGGTAGTCAATACAGCAATGGAAACGCCAAATGACTGATAATTGGCGGCCAGAAGCAAAAGAATAACCACAATGGCAACCATCAATCCCGTTTGCAATGAACCAAAAGTTTCATTTAGTAAGGATGACATTCCCTTGATCTCAGCTATCAGCCCTGTAGGAGGGGTGCCAAGATGCTCAATTGCCTTGCTTACGGTCCTGGTCGCAGAACCCAGATCCTTATTGCTGATGTTTGCGCTCACCGTGAGAAATCTGCGCGGGCCCTGCCTGTCATATTCACCCGGTTGAAATTCTGTACTGAAATCAGCAACATCTGACAGGATAGGTCTAGATTTTCCCTTCACCAGCGAAATGGATTTTAATTGTTCTATTGAATTCATGATGTATTCCGGGACCTGGACTTGAACCTGGTAGGTATATGCCACTTTTTGATCCAACCATTGCACTTTTTCAGTAAAGCGACTCGAAGAAGTGGCATCAGTAATACTTCTCGCCACTTCAGTAAGATTTAAACCCATTTGAGCTAACCGAAACCGGTCAATATTTATTTTGATTGTAGGGAAATGAAGGGGTTGGGCTATTTGGACGTCTCGCAGGTATTTTATTTCCTTAAGCGACTTAAGCAAGTTGTTTGCAAACGATTCTATGTCTTTCATGTTTTTTCCTGCAACCCGAACTTCTATGGGTGTGGATGCTCCTTGAGCCATGATTTTTTCGGTCAATTCTATCGGTTCAAAGGAAATACTTACTTCAGGAAACACTGCTTTTATGTTATTTCTCAGCAGGTCCTTTAACTTATCCGGATTTATCTTATAATCCGCTTTAAGGTTTAACTGCATCAGGGCTTCATGTGTACCGCTGTTGAAAATATACAGGTTGCTGGATCCGTAACTGCTGGGAACCAGACCGACATAGGTTGAGCTGACGGAAACATTTCCATCAACTGCTGAATCAATGATGTCGAGTATCCTTCTCGCTGTCCTTTCGGTCTTTTCCAGTCTCGTCCCGTCAGGTTCCTTTATTCGAATTTGTAACTGACCTGTATTTGTTTTAGGCAGGAGATCTTTCCCTATAACCATAAAGCAAATGGCATCCAATAAGAAGGCAAACACCAGATATACCACAACGATGAATTTCCGTCTGGGCATCCACTTTTCCAAACTCTTGGTAAGTGACATTTTAATACGCTGAAAAAAAGTATTTTCTGTAGCATGTCTTTTATCCTCTTCGGTATGAAGAGCTACTTCCTTCAACTCCTCTTTATTTAATGCAAAGCCTGCATGTGCGTGGAACTTCGTATGATCGTAACGAAACATATCTTCCCTGATAAGCCAATTTGATATGACGGGGACCAGCGTTTGTGCCGCTATAAATGAACCAACCATGGCATATCCGATAGATAAGGAAAGTGGAAGAAACATGGCTTTGGGCACCCCGGTCATTACAAAAGAAGGGGCGAAAACAGCCAGTATGCACAGCAGGATCAATAATAAAGGAAAGGAAATCTCCTCGCAGGCTTGAAGGATGGCCTGTCTTTTGGTCTTACGCATTTCAAGATGCTGGTGAATATTTTCAATCGTTACCGTTGCCTGATCTACAAGCACCCCCACAGCCAGGGCCAGGCCGCTCAATGTCATGATATTGATTGTCTGGCCGGAAAGACTAAGCAGCATTACGCTGCTTAATATTGAGATTGGAATCGTAATAATCACAACCAGGCTGCTCCGCCAATCCTTTAGAAATAATAAGACCATTAAGCCCGTTAGAATGGCTCCTAATATACCTTCGGTAAGCAGACTTTTCACGGAATTCATAACAAACACTGACTGATCAAATTCATAGCTGATACTCATGTCTTCCGGAAGTAAACTCTTCATCTCTGGAATCCTGGATTTTAATGTCTGCACAACATCCCACGTAGATGCATCAGCTGTTTTAACCACTGGCATGTAAACCGACCGTTTCCCATTGATCAGGGCAAAATCTACTGTAACATCGGAAGCATCGGCTACAGACGCTATATCATGAATGAATACCGAAGTGGTGCCATTGGTCTTTAGGGGGATATCTGAAAAATCACTTACATTATCCTCCAGTGAATTGACAGACGTAATATACATCAGACTGTCTATCCTAAGATTTCCAGAAGGAGTCATAGCATTGTTGGACGAAACAGCTTCGACTACTTCATCAGGAGAAATATTAAACCGTCTGAGTTTCTCAGGATCTACTCTTATAACAACTGACCTGGAATTTGCGCCAAAAGCCGGAGGTGCCGAGAGCCCTTTAACGGAAGAGAACATCGGTCTGATCCTTGTTGCGACCAGATCGTAAATCTCTTTTAGCGATTTTGATTTACTGCTAAACACCAATTGTCCGACCGGAAGGGAAGACGCATCAAAGCGTATAACCTGCGGAGGAAGAGCGCCGGGAGGAAAAAATTTAGAAGCTCTGTTTACCTGCAAAGCAACCTGGGCAGAAGCTTCAGCCATGTCCGTATTTTCATAAAATACTAGTTTTATCAACGTGAGTCCCTGGATATTTTTGCTTTCAATATTCCTGATTCCATTCACATAAAGGAACTGGTCCTGCATTCGCGTTGAAAAAAAGCCTTCCATTTGTTGGGGCGACATGCCACCATAGGATTCTATTACATAAATGGTGGGTAAGTTTAGTTTGGGAAAAATATCAATGGGTATTGTACGAATAGCCATCACTGAAAATATGAGGATACCCAAAAAGAAAACGATAATAGTTATAGGCCGACGTAAAGCGAAGCGTACCATAATTTTTTATTGAATGGATTGAACAAACCCTGGCAATGTGCCTCCGGCGATCGCCTTCGACAAGCTTGCCTGCCACCAGTGACCCACAGCGTCTACATAGTCATTTAATGACCTGTCAAGAACAAAGGCGGCATTGGTCAAATCGATTAAAGAAATAATGCCGGCCTTATATTGTGCCAATTTCTGATTGTAGGTATCGGATGCGGCGCGCATTTGCACTGGCAATTCCAAAAGATTCTTCTCTGTAATATCAAGCGCGTTTTGAGCCTGTTTTGAAGCAGATACCAGGTTAAGGACCTGTTGTTGCAAATCCAAACTGATGGCATCTCTTTCGTATCCAAAACTCCTCAGGCGGTCTTTCTTGTGAATACTGTTAAATAAATCATATTGAAAGGTTACCCCTGCGAGATAATTAAACCTCTGAAATCCAAGACCCTGATCCATCGATTTGTACTGATCGTTGTATACAATGCTTGAACCTCTTGCCCAATATGCACCGGTCAGCATGATCCTGGGCAGGTAGCTCGAGGCAAGAAGTCGTTCATTGGATACATAGAGATTTCTCATCTGTTCGTAATAATCAATCAGCGGATTTGGCGTAGGGTTATTTGGTATCAAATTTCTCCGTTTCATTTCAAACTCGGAAACAAGCCCCTGGTCAACCATGATCTTATCAGGCGACAAGCCGCTGAGATAAGAGATTTCTTCCCTATAATTTCTCACTTGTTCTTCTATCAGATTATATGTAATTCTGCTTTTGGAAAGTTCTGCCATGGCGAGGGAAGAATCTGAACCGGGTCTTAATCCACTGAGGGTAAGCGCACGAATGATCATGAATATCATATTGTACCGCTCCACCGTCTGATTTTCGACGGCCAGCTTTCCTTCACTGATCACCAAATTGAAATAGGCCCTGCACAACTGGCCATGCATGATGTATAATTCTTTTTGAAGATCTGCTCCACTCAATCTTTCAATGGATCTAGCATATTCAACCCTCGCTCGCTTATATCCAAAATCCAGGAGATCATATTCTCCATACAGGATGGCAATATTTCCTGAAGCAGCCTGCATGTCACCTGCAGCGCGGACTCCGGAAGAAGTGGAAGGAATGATGCCATATGGGAAATAGCTCCCCGCTACAGAATTGTCTGAGCCCATATTGATCTGTTCATTGAATCGGAAAGCCGGAAGGAATTGATGTTTTGTATCCAAAACATTTGCAGTGGCTGCATCAACCTGCGCCTTCTTCTCCAAAATTCTAGGCAGGTAGCGGTCAGCACTGTCTGTCAATGCGGCGAGACTTATATAATGATTTTGTGAAAGAAGGGAACAAGGATGCAAAAGCAGGCTTATAAACGGTATGGCTACACGCATACAGTTCTTCAAAATGAACATATGTTTTGATTAAAAATGGAAAAAGTTGTTTAAAGCATCCTAAACAACAATCGGTGGTCCTCTTCGTGAAGGAGAATTAAAAAGGAGGTCAGTCGGGCATTCCCCAGTATGGATTGGAGTCGAATAGATTTGAAATACCATTTCGACCTCTGCCATCGAAGAAATTGGCGCTATGAATAAATGTTTAGGATGAAAGCGCTTGTTAAGTTTTAGACCATGATGCCTGGAATCTTTTGCCAGTCCTGAATGCCTTGGGTAAAGAGCCTGCCGGCCATTATTAATTGAACTGTAGTCGCTGGAAAAAAAAGAGATATCCTGGGTCGATCCGCTCAGGTGAATGTCGAATTGCACCAGGAAAAATGACAGGTATATTAAGCCTGTCACCATTTTGGAGATAGCCTTACAAATCAAGTTTACCCACTGAAAACGGAGCGTCATAAGTAATTTGCAAAGTTAGCAAATTTAGTCATTGACAAGTCAGGCCCTGATTTATTTGTAGGCGATTGCTGCACTCGTCGGGCCTGCGAGCGGCATAAGTTCAGTCTTCCTGAATCCCGCCTGCTTTGTCCATCCTTCAAAATCATCAAATGTATAATCAAAGGCCTCGCCGTTTTCAATAAGCATATTCAGGCTCATCAGCATGCCGAATGTATTTTGCCTGCGGTCATTGTCGATTATATTTTCGATGGCAATGAAGACTCCATTGGCTGGAAGTGTATCATACACTTTCTTTATCAGTTGCTGTTTGGTCTTCTCATCCAGACCATGCAGGATATTTCCCATAGTGATGATTTCAGCCTGCGGGAATGAATCTGTTAAGAAATCTCCTGACGCCACTTTAATCCTACCCTGCAGATTGAATTTTCCAACCTTAGCGCTTGATAACGGCTCTACAGGTGGGAGATCATAGCTGGTGCAACGAATATTTGGGTGAATCAGCGCAACCTGAATCGAGAGGAAACCATCCGCGCCGCCAACATCTGTCATGGTTGCATAGTCGGAAAAGTTGAATTGGTGGGCAAGTGTCATGAAATTTCCCAATTGGATTCCAGACATGGCATCTATGAATTCCTGCAGCCTTTCAGGCGATTTGTAGAGATCCATGAAAAAATCCATATTCGATCCGGTCTTGCTCTCATTTTGTCGAAGTCCGGATTGCAATCCCTCTTCCAGATCACCCCAAAATTTATACAACCGGTTATTTCCCATTTCCAAAATTCCACCTATATAACTGGGCTTGTTTTTATCCAGAAACAAATCCGTCTCCGGGGCATTGCAATACAATGCATTTTCATAGATCCCATCTCGTTGCAGGAAGCCAAGCGAAACAAGGCAATCGAGCCAATCATACACATGGCGGTCAGTGGTTTTCAGGCCCAATTTGGCTTTCAGCTGCATCCCACTCATAGAGGTTCCTGACAAAAAAGTAAAAAGCTTGAATTTGACTGCAGTCAGCAGCGTTTTGGATGCCCAGAACCCCATGCCTATCTGCATGATTTTCGAAGGATCGGGTTTTTGGCTTGTTGTTACCTTTTCTTCCTTAGCGGCAATCTGTGTCATAAAATCAATTTTTGAATAAATAAATAATAGTCTTCTTTTATTCTTTCCTTGAGAATGGAATGAAATCAGATTTAGGATTCAATTCGTGAAATTTCTGTCAACCATTTTCTCTGGTTTTCAAAACAATGATAAGTTTAAGATGTGCAGGACAACCATTCATATGAAGCACCGAGGACCTCCTATTAAATGATTCCGGCACCAGGTCTTTGAAAGGAATGACAAAATTTACCATTTTCCTACCAATAAACAATTTTTGGATTTGTCAAAAATCTTAGTATTTTTATAGCTAAATAACTTAGTTATGTCTATTGCCTGTAAAAACCTTAAATACCTCAGGAAACTCCGGGGCTGGACGCAGGAAGAGTTCGCCCTCAAGCTTAAAATCAAACGGTCATTGTTGGGCGCTTACGAGGAAGAAAGAGCCGAGCCCAGGATTGAAGTGCTGGAAACGGTGGGAGATATTTTTAAGCTTAGCCTGGATGAACTGCTTCGCAAAGAACTGAACGAATTGAAAGGAGGCAATTACCTGGCAAAAAGAAGGGCTCAAAAATTGGCAGCTGCTACCAACGATATCCAGCTTGTTCCCGTTAAAGCGGCCGCTGGCTATCTTGCAGGTTATGCCGATCCCGAATTCCTGGACGAACTGAATACATTCACTTTGCCTATGATGGCGCCGGGCAATTACAGGGCATTCGAAATTGTAGGTGATTCCATGTTGCCCACACCCAGCGGATCTGTGATCGTAGGAGAGAAAGTTGAGGATATCGAAGACGTAAAAAGCAACCAGACCTATATCGTCGTTTCCCGCAGTGAAGGAATCGTGTATAAGCGCATCATGCGAAACAATAAGCTGAAAAATAAATTCACCCTGGTCAGTGATAATGTCACCTACCAGCCATACAATGTCAATACAGAAGATCTGATTGAAGTTTGGAAGGCGCAAATGATCCTGAGCAAAGCCAATGTTCAGCAGCGCTGGGATGTAAATCAGCTTGCCAATCTTGTCAGTAATCTGCAGGAACAGGTAAGCACGCTAAAGAAGAGAATGAATTAGATCAAGTTGCCAGTTAACAGTTGGCAGTTGACAGAAGAAATGCAAGTTTGAGCAAAGGCTGTCAACTACCACCCAACCCCAAAAAAAGACAAACGATGAATCGGCCTGCCGCGATAAATATCAAAACAAGAAAAAATGCAGTGCTGAATAACCTGCAGGTTATTCCCGGAGTTGGCAAGTCCATATCCCTCGATCTTTACAATCTGGGTATCCGCTCGGTCAAGGACCTGGTGGGTCGCAGCCCGGAAAGTCTTTATAAAAGATCCAACGCTTTGGCTGGAACGATCCAGGATCCCTGTCTGCTTTATGTTTTTCGATGCGCAGTTTATTTCGCTGAAACAGATTCGCCTGAAAAGGAAAAATTGAAATGGTGGAATTGGAAGAAGTTGGCAGTTGACAGATGAAAGATCACAGTTGACAGATGACAGTTGACAGATGACAGTTGACAGTGTATCATGAAAGATCGAATTAAGGTCTGCCAACTACCAACTGTCAACTGTCAACTCCTTCAAAGAATCTGCATCACCTGGTCATCGACGATGGCAAATACAGACTCCGTTTTTTCAGGATCAATCAGGGCGACACCCGTAAATCGGCTGAATGCAGGCAATACTGCGTAATTTTTTGCAAAATAGAAACAAGGAAAGCACAGTGACTGCTTCCCTGCACCATTGATCCTGATGCCTGGGTGTATATGCCCTGAAAAAAAATATTGATTGCTCCCGATTTTTCCTTTCTTGTCTTCCTTCTTTGGCTCATTGTGAGTTTCTATGTCATGGATAAAATGGAAATGGTTTTTTTCCAGGCTGGGATGGCTTACTTCAATTCCAGCCGCTTTATACCAACCCTCTTCTAAAATATCGTGGTTGCCTTTGATTAGATGGATGACAAGGCTGGAAAAATTATCCCGCCATTTTTGAAACAGTTCTAATTCTTTATTCGCGCGGCTATGAAAGAGGTCTCCAACGACAATGAGTTGACTGGGTTGGTAATATTGGATTTGATCAAAAAGTCTTTGCAGATCTTCTTTATACACGGCGGGAGGTACGGCCAATCCGGCTTTCCGAAAATGTCCTGTTTTACCAAAGTGAAGGTCAGCAAGAATCAGGGCCTTTTCTTCTTCCCAAAAAACAGAGCGGGTAGCGCTTAGCCACAACTGCTGATTTCTGAGACGATATGCCTGGGGAGCTCTCATAAGCCTGCCAAAGATGAAGATCTGTTTTCCATTGTGGGTGGTCATTCAAAAACCCAAACTAATCGCGCCGAGGGCGATCAGGCTCATCGGGCAGATTAAATTTATTCCTTATTTCTTTTTCTAGGGAAGTAGCCCAACTTATTATGGTTAGTTTTTCGCTATCCGAAAGCTTGGCATCCTTATGAACCCATAGATAACTATCGATGGGCATCCCCTCCTCCTTTACCTCCTTCGCGGTTTCTTTCAATTTGTGCGCTTGCTTTTTGGGGGGATATGACCCGAATTCGGAAAAGTTCAATTCTTCTTTCCCATCGTTCACATGGTGCTGCATCCACCAACCCACTGGTTGGATATTAGTATACCACGGATAGATTGTATTATTACTGTGGCAATCATTACATGATCTTTTGAAAATACTCAATACTGAATCTGAGACTGAATAATGCCTGGTTATATCATTCGCAGCAATCTCCTGCGAGATATTTCTATTTGGCCTGATAAATTGAATCAGGACTATCAATGCGATCAGTGTATATATTATTTTCTTTTTCATTCTCCTGAAGTTGGACTGAAATTAAGAAATCCTTTCAAATGAACCCATTTTTTTTGAGAAACGAATCACCTGCTCAGTTGTTTTTGCATTTTCTTAATGCGGTCTTCCAAATTTTCAGAAGAAATATTTCCCCTCATGCTATCCACTTTAATTGGGAAACAGAACGGAGTGAGTTGCTCCGGAAACTGGATCACTATGCGACCAGCCTGAACTCTTTCCAACATATTTCGCAGCCTGGCCTCTTCCATTTCCTGCTCCATGACTTCAAAATAGGCCTGGCGCAACAACAAATTGTTTGGATCATATTCACTGAATACATTGAACAAAAGCGATGCAGAAGATTGCAGGTGTCTCGGTTTTTGATACTCTCCGGGATACCCCTGGAAAATCAGGCCGCCAATGACTGCTACATCCCTGAACTTGCGCCTTGCCATTTCCGCGCTGTTTACACTTCTTTGTATATCCTTTGTAAGATGAACGGGTGAAAACAGATCATAAACATTGCTGTCATCGACAGGAATGGGCTGGTCGCTTAGTAATTCGAACCCATAATCATTCATTGCAAATGAAAAACTGATCGGGTTGATCCTGCTGATCCTGAAAGCAAGCAATGCAGCCATGGCTTCATGGACAAGCCTCCCTTCAAAAGGATACACAAAAAGATGAAATCCATCCTTAGTCTCTATTTGCTCAATCAGCAATTCGTTTTCTTTGGGGATATGGGAAAGGCTTTCCTGCAATTGAAACAGCGGCTGCAAAGCACGCAATTCGGGGTCTTTGCCTGTACTTTGGAGAAATTCAGGGCTTGTATCGATTTCATTGAACTTCTTTCTTAACATGCGCCCCAGGTTGGCAGAAAGCGGCATCCTTCCACCCTGCCAGCTCGGCACAATGCTCTTTTTAGAATTTGATTTCCTGACCAGGGCAGTCATGTCCTTAATCATGACAAACTCGAGATTTCTTCCGGCGAGGGTGAACACATCTCCAGGATCCAGCCTTGAAATAAAATATTCTTCAATGACCCCTATATAACCGCCTCCCATAAATTTTACTTTCAGCATCGAATCGCTCACAATCGTCCCAATATGCAACCTATGCCGCATCGCTTCACGGCGGCCAAGGATCCTGAAAAGTCCATCGATGATCTCGACTTTCTTGAATTCATCATATTGCTGAAGTGCAGCACCACCTTCAGTAATAAAATGAAGGATTTCCACCCATTCCTCTTCAGACAAGTCACGGTAACAAAATGTGGACTTGATCTCCCTGAAAATATCTTCCGGATAAAATCCGTCTGAAACTGCCAGTGTGCTCAACCATTGGATGAGTACATCAAAACAGAGCAACCGGGGCTCGCGGGATTCAATTACGTTTTCAAGCATGGAAGATTTAAGTGCCGCTGCTTCTACCAATTCAAGTGAATGGGTGGGAAGAAAATAGATCTTACTGGTCTCTCCGGGCTGGTGCCCGCTTCTTCCTGCACGTTGCAGAAACCGAGCAACCCCTTTTGGAGAACCTACTTGTATAACGGTCTCAACCGGACGAAAATCCACTCCGAGGTCAAGACTCGCCGTACAAACAACGGCCTTCAATTTCCCGCTATGGAGTGCTTCTTCCACCCATATCCTAAGATCCATATCCACGGATCCATGGTGCAAAGCAATGGCACCTGCAAGGTCGGGAGAAGCATTAAGCAATTCCTGGTACCACCGCTCACTCATGCCGCGCGTATTGATGAATATGAGGGTCGTCCTGCTTTCCTGGATAATGGGTATGACTTTATCAATGAGTTTGATCCCTAAATGGCCCGCCCAGGGATATTTTTCAATTTCATCAGGAATAATGGATTGAATGAGGATATGCTTCCGGATATCCGCAATCACAATGGCTCCTGAATAAGGAATGGATTTGCCTGAGTTAGGTTTTATTCCAGTTGCTGCCCCAGGATAATGAATGATGGGAGACAAGAGGACCTCCCGGGCCTGCTCGAGATTGCCGATCGTTGCGGAAATACCCCAGACTGAAAATGGGGGGCGTGTAACAGATACAAGATGAGTTCCATCACCATATCTTGCGGTGGTTGCCGAAAATCGTAAGCCCACCAGCCTTGATATTGCCAATTCCACCTGCACACCTCTTTTGCTTCCCAGCAATTCATGCCATTCATCCACTACAATCCACCGAAGCGAATGAAAAACTTCCGGATAATTCTTTCGGGCGATGAGTAGGTGAAGACTCTCCGGAGTGATTAACAGCACTTCCGGCATCTGCCTCTTCTGCTTTTCCCTTTCTTTTGTTTCTGTGTCGCCATTGCGGATTCCAATTTTCCAGCTCATTCCCAATTCCCGGATTACTTCCTCCATTGCCCGCCCAATATCCTTGGCCAGGGCACGCAGGGGTGTCACCCAGAGTAATTGCAGACCACTCGCAGATTTTTTCCTATAGTCCTCGGGATGTCTGTTTATGAAATCAATGATCGCACCCAAAAAAACAGAAAATGTTTTTCCGCACCCAGTCGGCGCATTCACTAAACCCGAATGGCCCTCATACATGCGCTGCCAGGTCTCTTCCTGGAATGCAAAGGGCTGCAAACCCTTTTCCATAAACCAGGAATGGATGATCCGGTATCCTATGGTAGCTCGAATTTGCAATCTTTATCTGGATAGGAAATATTTTGTGCTAAAGTGTCTTAAGATATTCAATAATGGCTTTCCTTTCTTTATCAGAAAGTTTGTCACCAAAGTAATGACCATAGTTCCCATAGCCCGGAAGTGTAGTGTTATATACCAAATTGGCTTCCGGCTGATCTTTCACAGCAAATGGCCATGCCAGCGCTTCAAAATCGTATTCTACATTATTAAAATCCCTTGCCCAGTATGCCGGCCTGGCCTTGCTGTTGAGGACACCTTCCAGCGTAGGTACGGAACCGTTATGCAGATAAGGAGCCGTAATCCAAATACCGTCCAGCGGCGGGGCGATATAGCCATTAAAGGGTTCCAGACGCGCAGGATGCGGACCCTTGGCGAACCAACTCGTATTAAACCAGTCGATGAATTGCTCACTTTGATAATTGCTTTTGAATAGAAAGGAGTCAGTCTGGATGATGGATTCCGGAATAAGGAGGTTTGGATAGTCTTCCCCATTCCCACCATTCCCGTGACATTTGGAACAATTTTTTATATAGAGCACACCACCGGTTTTCGCCAATTTTTTGTTTATTGTTTTTGGATAAGGGGGAGGTTTCAATGAATAGATATATGCCAGCACATCATTAAAATGGCTGTCCACTTCTCTTGATTCTGCAGTATCATTTACGGTGAGCAAATTTGACGCCATGAGAAACCTGCTGAAATCACCACGGCCAAATCCATTGTAAAACATGGCATGCTTTTTTTTCAGGAGCCACCATGGCGGCACATCCGTGGGGATCACCTGCTCCGGAACTTCAAGCATGGGTTCATTGCTCCATTGAAATGTATTCCGGTCACGGTGTGCTGCGAGCAGTGCTGCAAGCCGGTCAGCTGTATTTACCCCCCTCACGCTGGTTGTCAATTTTCCGCCAATTACTTTAACCACTTTCAGGAATGGTTCAGCGGCTTCATATTTTTTGGGATCAAGGTTCTTGAGCACAGTCTCGGCGGATGCTGCATTCTTTGGATCCAGTTTTTGATTTGAAGAAAAATCGATGGTCGTATTGCCCAATCCGATCTCCAGCTTATTATCAAAAATTTGTGCATGGCATTGTAAGCAATTGGGGGCTATAACAATTTCGCCATTGGAGGCTTTCACTGCTGTATATTCATAAGGGATATCCTTGTTGATGCCATCCCTTTGGAGCCAGGTATTTGAGCCCTTACCAAATCCCAGTTTAAAATAATTTAATGGAATACCACTTTTAAGATAGTCACCAGTAGTGAGATAAGTGAACCCCTGTACTGCATTGCCAGTCCGCTGCACGCTGGGGGGAATATAAACCGGCTTGTCTTCAGTGAAAAAATGCATTGTTGTAGTGAATGCGAGAGAGCACAAACCAATTCCGGCCATCACCAGCAATTTTTTCATAGAGAAAATATCTAATCTGTCAAATTTAAGCCAAATTATTTGTGAGACTTGTTTTTTGCATATGCAGTGAAGCAAAAAACTTAGTCGAATCCCGCCTTGGGCAGGACCGAAGGCGGAATGTATGATACCACGCTGCTTGCCGCGGATTTTTGGGTTAGAGCCTGCTCTGAGACTGCATACCTGTGATTAACTCGGATCTACGGCATGGTATTCAAATTTGAACAAGTTTAATTTTTTGAATGGCCCCTTTTGGTAAGAATGGAATTTGTTCGATGTATTAACAAAAAAAATCAATATACGGCAACGACAATGCCGTTTACTTTCTTGATATAGTAAAGTTTCTTGTTTTCAAAATAATCCAGCACCATGTTTTGTTTATTTAGAAAGACCGGCTGGATATCAAAATCATCGAAGACCTTGTATCTCTTTTCTCCGATGCTTCCACTGAGATTCTGCCCATATTTTTCCAATAACCTGCCAAATCGCATGATGGATTCGTATCCGCGGAATATCATATCACTTGGACGGGAATAGAATTTGTTTTTGTAGATATTCGTGATGGATAGGACAAGGCTGTCGGCAGGATTAATATAGAAGGGTGATGTATAATAAATTTCCTGGTTCTCATAGACGGGCTGGGAGAATTCGCTGATATTATCCCAGGTCGGCATTCCGAATATTTTTGTGAGAAAGGTTTTATTCAGTGAGGAAAGAGATGCGCAGATGGTCCTGGCATAATTTTCATCCAGGCTGCCGACGATACATATCGTCTTTCGCATACTATCGAGATAAGGAATGAACTGATTCGGATCAGCCGGATCAGATACTGGAATATACCTCATCTTCAGCGGGACGGATGCCGTATTTTTTTCCACTTCGGAAAAATAACCACGCAGGCGATCCTCCTGCCCACCCGCCTTGTAAAAATAATAGATGGTTGATGTCCCCCAATTCCTTTGAATAAATCTATATAAAGCTTCGCAATGAGTTTTGAGCGTTGAATTCAGTAACACGAATTCCGGGTTGTTTGTAACTCCTCCATCATTCGGAAAATTGACATTGATGAAAGGAATTTTCCGCTTCTGAGCAGCATTCGCGAGCTCCCGGAGCTCAGAGACATTCACATGACCAATGATCAATTCAGTCGAATCAAATTCCGGGCTCTGCAAAATCCTGGTTATAGGATTGGAAGATGACTTTGTATCATAGATGCGGATATCCAGGCGAACTTTCATCATCTGCAAAGTATCGATGGCCATGGAGACCCCTTCATAAAATTCCAGACCCGGGTTGATAAACTTAGGAAAAATCTTATCATACCTGTAATTACCCGTCGCATCAAAAGCGGAATCCAGGTAAAGCGGAGTAAAAATGGCCACGCGGTGCTTTCTTGACGAATCCGCCTGTGCCTGTGCATCATTGCGGAAAATCATGAAGAGAAGAAGAGCAAAATAAAATGAAGAAAGGATCGTTCGGATGGGTCTGATTACCGACGCTCCGGACAATTTTCGATCTGATTCCCTGTGCATGAGTGGCTCCATAAAGAAGATTCAGCTTGCAAGGATTCGGATTTAGTGAGGAGTATCCAGGCTCATACCAGCGGAATACTTTACCAGCCTACTCCCATTCAATGGTCGAAGGCGGCTTGCTGCTAATATCATAAACCACCCGGTTAATCCCTTTCACGTTATTGATAATGTCATTTGAAACCGTTGCAAGGAAATCATATGGCAGATGAGCCCAATCGGCAGTCATGCCATCTACTGAAGTTACAGCACGCAATGCAATGGTATATTCATAAGTCCTTTCATCGCCCATCACGCCTACACTTTTAACTGGTAACAATATGGCCCCTGCCTGCCAAACACTGGAATATAAGTGATGGTCCTTCAATGCCTGGATGAATATCTGGTCTGCCATTTGTAATAACTGCACCTTTTCCTTTGTAATTTCTCCCAATATACGGATTGCGAGGCCCGGCCCCGGAAAGGGATGTCTTTGGAGCATACCCACAGGAATGCCTAATTCTGCACCTACTTTCCTGACCTCGTCTTTGAAAAGGTACCTCAGGGGCTCGACTAAATCCAGATGCATTTTTTTCGGGAGCCCCCCCACATTGTGGTGTGATTTGATTGTAACGGAAGGGCCATGAACCGAAATACTTTCGATTACATCCGGGTAAATGGTGCCCTGACCTAGAAATTTTATCCCTTTTACCTTTCTTGCCTCGCTCTGAAAAACCTTGATGAATTGCTTTCCAATGGTCTTCCTTTTCTCTTCCGGATCGGTTTTTCCCGCGAGCTTATTATAAAAGACCTTTCGGACATCCACACCCTTCACATTCAGACTAAGTTGTTTGTAAGTTTTAAGCACTTCTGAAAATTCGTTCTTCCTCAATACCCCGTTATCGACAAATATTCCAAACAAGTTGTTCCCAATTGCCCGGTGAATCAATGTTGCTGCAACTGTGGAATCCACTCCTCCGCTGAGTGCCATGATCACTTTCTTACTTCCTATCTGATTTTTCAATTGCTCCACTGTATCATTGATAAAATGCGCAGCGGTCCAGTCGCGCACACAACCGCATACATTCACCAGGAAATTCCTTATGATTTTTTTGCCTTCAACGGAATGATAAACCTCAGGATGGAATTGGAGGCAGTAAAGTGGAAGTTCATCGCCTCTCTTTTTGAATGCCGCAAACGGAATATTTTCTGTTGTCGCTAGTACATCAAAGCTATCCGGCAATTCAAGAATGGTGTCTGCATGACTCATCCAAACCTGGGATCTCTCGATGACATCCTGAAGAATAATATCGGCTTTCTGTTTTTGAAGTAGGGCCCTTCCATACTCTCGCTTGCTGCTGTTTGCAACACGGCCTCCGAATTGCTTTGCAGTGAGCTGCGCACCATAACAAATCCCAAGAATGGGAAGTCGTTGGTGGAGGGCATTGATGTCCACAACAGGCGCTTTTTTATCATTAACCGAAAAGGGAGATCCGGAAAGAATAATGCCTTTGAGGCTTGGATCGTAGCTGACGGGCTTATTAAAAGGCGTGATTTCGCAGTACACATTGGCCTCACGTACGGCCCTGGCTATCAATTGGGTATATTGGGATCCAAAATCAAGAATAAGAATCTTTTCCGTCATGGTTTTGCGAAGATATGAAAAGGACTGATTTTAAAATGCGGATTCGGGAAGCTGGATTTTTCCATTGATCAGGTTCGTTTGAGCCTTCCGGTCATAATGTAACCTGCAGGCCATCCGGATAGTCTAATACATGATTGTTTCTCCAAATGGATTAAAAAATGAAATTTTGTATCGTCAAACTTTTATAAAATGAGAAAATATATAGTACTCTTCATGGTAGTTCCATTGTTTCTTAGCAGTTGCCGATATATGTGGGGAAAAAGAATGACCGGAAATGGGGTGATCAAAACGGAAGAAAGAAGTGTTTCAGATTTTAAAAACGTGGAAGTCAGTGGTGATTTCAAGGTTTATGTATCGCAGGGGCCGGTGCAACCGGTAAAACTTGAAGGGGATGAAAATCTTTTGTCTTTGATTGAAGTGACTCAGTCGGGTGACCGTCTGGAAGTAAGACCCAAGCAAGGCTTCAACTTAAAACCGAGTGGGGAGTTGAAGGTATATGTCACAGCACCGGTTTACAATGAAATTGAAGTTTCCGGAAGTTGCGATATTATCGGGCAAACGAAAATCAATAATCCCGAAAATCTATCCCTGAGCGCAAGCGGAGCCGGAAATATCAAAATGGAAGTGGATGCCCCAAAGCTTTCAGCTGAAATATCTGGCGCAGGATCCATTGCGTTGAAAGGACAGACCAAGGATGCAAACCTGGAGCTGAGTGGCGCCGGCGAAGCACATTGTTTCGATCTGCTTTCTGAAACGACGACGGTTTCCATTTCCGGAGCAGGCAGTGCCGATGTGTATGCCAGCGTCAAGCTTGATGCGGAAGTGAGTGGTGCCGGCTCTATAAACTATAAAGGAAATGCTACTGAAGTCAAACAGCATGTAAGCGGAGCGGGCACGGTTTCAAAAGTAAATTAGTATCCACCTTTAGGGATCCGCATTTATAATTTCAGGATGCTGTCAAACAATACCCTGAAACAATTCGATGCCGTATTTTCATCCGCGTCCGGAGCGGGCGGTCCGTCATAGAAATTCTTAAGGAAGATTTCATTCCTTGACCAGGTCGTTAGCATGATGCCCATAAAGCGGTCGCGCATTTCTGGCGTGCTTTGCGCGCGGAATGCGAGCATATCATTTAATTGTTGAACCGCGATGGATGGATTGCGCCATGGACAGCTCAATACGCGGAATCCTTTCATAGCAAAATAGACAGCCGTCTTATCCGCCCTTTCATAGTGCCAATCACAAATGACGACACTGTGTGGAATCATATCAATCGCAGGATAGGTCTTGTTGAAGCTTGCTTCCCAAATGCCTATGCCGGTTGTTTTGCCATCAATTAAGCGATCCCCCCAAATCCAAAATTCCCTCCCCTTTCCTGCGAGGTGTTCCTGGATTGCTCTCACTTCACCTGCAAAAAGTTCTGCCTTATCCCTTCCTCCACATCGCGGGCATTTATCTTCACCCAGATAAAAAATTTCGTCCATGCCTCCATGAAATGCATCTGATTCAAAAGCGTCGCAGAGCTCATCAATCACAGCAAAGAGAATGGGGTGCAGGTCAGGATGCAGTGGACAATAGCTTTTGCAATATAAATTGTCTGCATTGGGCCATTCATACTTCACCGGCATGATGACCCATGGCGTTTCATCGAATTGGGGATATGTTATTAATAATTTATTGGGATGGTTGGCCCAGGATTGGTGCCCTAATAAATCGATCTGTGGAATTAGTCGGATATTGTTCTTGCGGCAGGCTTTAGCAATTTTTCTTACTTCGGATTTGGAGAGAGCAAAACTATCTGTCAACTCCGGGTGACTTGTAAACTCAAAATGGTAATCGACCAGCAGAAGCAGGAGGTTTACTTTTCGCGGTGCCAATTCCGTTTCTATAAAATGCACAAAGGAATCCACTCCGGAAGGTCTTGGAATATTCATGCAAATGCCCCTGACTGGCAGGAGGCTGTCAACCTTAGATTGTGATTTCACATTTTGAGAAAAAATAGACAGTAAAATAAGAACCGCATTCAAACTCCGGAAAAAATATCTTCCTGATTGTTTACTAAAGCGCATTTTGATTTTGTATTGGCTCATTTTGAGCAAGATCAGGCTTGTACTTATCAAATCTACTAAAATGAACTAATTTCGGATTGACTATTTGATCAAAGGATGAATAGATTCTACACCGATGAATATTGCCGGATACATCGACCACACTTTATTGAAATCTGCTGCGCGTCAGGCTGAATTTGAAAAATTATGTGCAGAAGCCAGGCAATACCAGTTTGCAGCGATTTGCATTCCTCCAACCGTCGTCGAAACTTGCAGGGATTTGGTTTCCGGAACCGGGATCAGGGTGGCCACGGTCATAGGGTTTCCATTCGGATATGCAGTATCAAAGGCCAAGGAATCAGAAGCAGAAGATGCCATTAAATCTGGTGCCGATGAATTGGATACAGTGATCAACCTGATCGATCTTAAGAATGGTCATTGGGACAAGCTTGCAAAAGAAATGGGGGTGCTCACAAAACTAGTCCATGACAATGGAAGGAAAATTAAGGTGATCATTGAATCCGGGATACTCAATGACGAAGAAATCATTGCATGCTGCCAATTGTATGGTGCAATGGGTGTAGATTTTCTAAAGACTTCCACCGGATATGCAGATCGGGGTGCAAGCATTGAAGCGGTTGCCCTGATGAAAAGTCATTTGCCTCCATCGGTATTGATTAAGGCATCCGGCGGAATCCGGACTTTTGAATTTGCTAACCAGCTGGTCCGGGCCGGTGCCAGTCGATTGGGGTGCAGTGCCAGCGTGGCCATTGTGAGCGGAGCGACGGCACAGGAAAATGTAAATTATTAGCATCTGTTCCGGACCGGTCTTGAAATATCTCATCTCCCGGCTAACTGAAATTGGGTTAATTTGCGTTGAGCCAAATGATATGAAAGCAATTTTTGTCTTATTTATTTTTTTCTCAGGCAGGGCACTCGCCCAGGCCGACTCATCTGTAACTCTGGAGAAGGATCCGCGCATTGATCTTTTGATCAGGAAACAGGTGCAGATCAACGAAGAAACGACCAGGGATAGCCGACGGAATATTCCGGGTTACAGGATCCAGGTCATCAATTCGAGTGACAGGAATAAAGTGTTTAGTATCAAAACAACCGTCTACCAAAAATACCCGGAGCTCAAGCCTTATATTCTTTACCAGGCGCCGAACTATAAGCTGAAACTGGGCAATTTCAAAACGCCAGAAGATGCACAACCCTACCTGGATCAACTGATCAAATTATTTCCGACAGGTGTCTACATCGTCCATGATATTATTGAAGTAAAACCGGATATTCCAAAAGCAGAAACAGAATGATTTCAGGCATTTCCGGGATTCATCTTGTATTTTTGCATGTCCCATTTGATCATCCAACCCATGATTGAGGAAAAAATTAAGGAATTGGCGAAGAAATATTCGCCTGAATATATTGCCGTTCGCCATCACCTTCATGCCCACCCGGAATTGAGCTACCAGGAATTTGAGACCTCGGCCTTCGTGCAGGACAAACTGAAGTCGCTGGAAATTCCATTTGAAGTCAAGGCCAAGACGGGGGTCATTGGTTCAATTAAAGGAAAAAATCCTGAAAAAAGAATCATTGCGCTGCGCGCAGATATGGACGCCTTGCCGATCAGGGAAGAAAACCAGGTTTCATATAAGTCAACAAAGGAAGGTGTGATGCATGCCTGCGGCCATGATGTCCATACTTCCATTCTGCTTGGTGCTTCCAGGATCCTCAGGGAACTCCAGGGAGAATGGGAAGGAACCATCAGGCTGATTTTCCAGCCGGGTGAAGAAAGAAATCCGGGAGGCGCCAGTTTGTTGATCAAAGAAGGTGTCCTTGAAAATCCGCAACCACAGGCCATATTTGGATTGCATGTGCATCCCGGTTTAGAGACAGGCAAACTCAGTTTTCGAAGCGGGCAGGTGATGGCGAGCGCAGATGAATTGTATTTCACAATCAGGTCGAAGGGTGGCCATGCGGCAGCGCCCCATACCACGGTGGATACCATCCTTGTCGCATCCCACCTGGTCACGGCCCTTCAGCAAATCATCAGCAGGAATCGCAATCCCTTCTCGCCTTCGGTGCTTTCCATTACCTCTTTCCAGGGCGGCTATACAACCAATGTCATACCCAGCGAAGTAAAATTGATGGGCACATTCCGGGCCATGGATGAGGGCTGGCGATTCAAAGCGCATGAGCTTATCCGTAAATTATCTTTGGAATTGGTGCGCAGCATGGGTGCTGAACTTGATTTGCATATTGATGTGGGATATCCGATGGTATACAATGAGGAGGCCCTCCATGCAGAAGCCCGCCGCCAGGCTGAAAAATTCATGGGCAGAGAAAATGTGCTGGAGACAGAGGTGCGTATGGGCTCTGAGGATTTCGGGTATTATACCCAGCTTATCCCAGGATGCTTTTACAGGTTGGGTGTTATGAACACTGAAAAAGGAATTGTATCAGGCGTGCATACCCCCACTTTCAATATTGATGAGTCCGCCATTGAGATTGGCATGGGGATGATGGCCTGGCTGGGGGCGTCGGTGGGGGTTGAGGGTTGATTGGTTGATTAGTTGATTGGTTGAAAGGTTGACTGTGTCCGTCGTATCCGCCAACTGGCGGAGAAGGCGGAAAGGTTGAAAGAAAATTCTTAAGAGCCAAAGGCTCGATTCAAACCATAGCAACGGATTTTAATCCGTTGCGGCATGAATGACGATAGGATGGTTGAGAAGTTGAAGAGTTGATTAGTTGAATGGTTGACTGTGTCCGCCGTATCCGCCAACTGGCGGAGAAGGCGGAAAGGTTGAAAGAAAATTCTTAAGAGCCAAAGGCTCGATTCAAACCATAGCAGCGGATTTTAATCCGTTGCGGCATGAATGACGATAGGATGGTTGAGAAGTTGATTGGTTGATTAGTTGAAGAGTTGATTGGTTGAAAGGTTAAATAATTGATCAGGGAACTGGGGTTGAAGTGAGTGATCCCGCATTTTGCGGGACAGGCTACAAGGATGTTGGGCAGCATTCCAACTGCCGGTAAAAAATTTCTACTATGCAGAAAAAGGAACTAAGAAGAGAACAGGCACTTGAATATCATTCAAAGGGAAGACCCGGGAAGATTGAAGTCGTGCCCACCAAGGAAGCCAAGACCCAACAGGATCTTTCCCTTGCCTATTCGCCTGGAGTGGCTGAACCATGCAAAGAAATCGCAGAGAATAAGGACAATGTATATAAGTACACTGCCAAAGGCAATCTGGTAGCTGTCATCAGCAATGGTACGGCCGTGCTGGGGTTGGGTGATATTGGTCCGGAGGCAAGTAAACCGGTGATGGAAGGAAAGGGCGTGCTATTCAAAATATTTGCTGATATCGATGTATTCGATATTGAAATCAATGAAAAAGATCCTGAAAAATTTGTGCAGATTGTAAAATCCCTGGAGCCGACTTTTGGAGGAATCAACCTGGAAGATATTAAAGCGCCGGAATGCTTCTACATCGAAAAGAAATTGCGGGAAGCCCTCAAGATCCCTGTCATGCATGATGACCAGCATGGTACGGCGATCATCAGCAGTGCGGCGCTAATCAATGCTCTCGAAATACAGAAGAAGAAAATTGACAAGGTCAGGTTTGTGGCCATCGGCGCTGGTGCTGCAGCCCAGGCTTGCATTAAACTCTACGTTGCTTTAGGAGCGCGCAAGGAAAATTTTATCCTATTTAATAAGGGCGGTGTACTGCACGAGGGGCGAACCGACCTCGACGAAAATGCCAGACAGTTTGCAGTGAAAAGATCAGACTGGACCCTTGCTTCAGCTTTGAAAGACGCAGATGTTTTTATTGGACTGAGTGCGGGCAATGTCATTACAAAGGAAATGATCAGGAGTATGGCCAAAAGGCCAATCGTTTTTGCTATGGCTAATCCTGATCCGGAAATTCCATATGACACAGCGAAGGAAGTCAGGGACGATATTATTATGGCGACAGGCAGGAGTGATTATCCCAACCAGGTGAATAATGTACTTGGGTTCCCATTTATATTCCGTGGTGCCTTGGATGTACGAGCCACACAAATCAACGAGGCAATGAAACTGGCTGCAGTGAATGCGCTGGCAGAATTAACCAAGACTCCAGTGCCTGATATCGTGAATATGGCATATAATGAAAACAATATCGTCTTTGGTCCGAATTATATTATTCCAAAACCCCTCGATCCGCGTTTACTCTCCACCGTTGCTCCGGCCGTGGCAAAAGCAGCGATCGATTCGGGTGTTGCACAAATCAATATCGATAACTGGGATTCCTATGCGATCGAACTGAACAAAAGGCTGGGGCTGGACAATCAATTGATCCGGGTGCTTGGATCCAAGGCCAGAAAAGATCCAAAGCGCCTGGTTTTTGCAGAAGCCGATAACCTTAAAATACTCAAGGTCGCACAGCTCCTTTATGATGAGGAAGTCGCATATCCCATCCTGCTTGGAAATGAAAAAAGGATCCGTAAAATTGCTGTTGAGAACAATATTGACCTGGAAGATATTCAGATCATCGATCCAAAAGGAGATGAGACAGAAGAGATGCGGAAAAGATTCAGTGAAATATATTTCAATAAACGTCAGCGGGGCGGAGTCAATAAATATGAGTCCTTAAAAGCCATGCGTGACCGAAATTATTTTGGTTGCATGATGGTTGAAAGCGGCGAAGCTGACGGTATGATTTCCGGACTGACCAAGAATTATCCTGATACTATCCGGCCTGCGATCCAGGTTATCGGCACCGAAGAAGGTGTAAAAAAGATTGCCGGGATGTACCTCCTCCTTACCAAAAAAGGACCTTTATTTATGGCAGATACGACGGTCAATTTCAATCCAACGGCAGAGGAGCTGGCAGATATCACATTGCTCGCGGCAACCGAAGTACGCAATTTCAATATCGTCCCGCGGATTGCCATGCTCAGCTATTCGAATTTTGGCACAAGCAATTCGCCTGAAGCCAAACTGGTTGCGGAAGCAAGGAAGATCGTGAAATCAAGAGATCCGCAGTTGATCGTTGATGGCGAAATGCAGGCAAGCGTTGCACTGAACAATGACCTGATGAAGGAAAACTATCCTTTCAGTGAGCTGGTTGACCAGGAAGTAAATACACTGATTTTCCCGAATCTCGCTGCAGGCAATGTGGCTTATAATTTATTGAAAGAAGTAGGTGGCGCAGACGCCATCGGACCCATCCTGCTGGGCCTGAAGAAGCCCGTGCATGTCCTTCAACTGGGAAGCTCCGTGCGTAGCATTTATAACATGGCACTAATTGCTGTCATTGATGCCCAGATTAAATGCAAAATTTCATCAGGTGATTCCATGGAAAAATCTTCCAGGTGGAAAAGATCCAGAAAATAGCAGTGATGGCCTCTTCAATAGCTAAGAATATTGTATTTTCATTTCTAAATAGAGCGCTGGTATTTGCTGGGGACCATGAATGTCTCTGCTCAAAACCAACAACCGGCATTCGTTCTTCCATCACATGAATTTTTTTACAGAATTTGGCCGTTTCCAGATCATGATCAGGGGCATGTTTTCCAAACCCGAAAACGGAAAAATGTATTGGAAGGAATTCATGCACCAATGTTCTGAAATTGGAATTGGGTCCCTGGGAATCGTCGTCATCATTTCTGTGTTTATGGGGGCAGTATCTGCCCTTCAAACCTCATACCAGTTGGTCAGCCCCTTCATTCCTTTATCTACCATTGCGCAGATTGTAAGAGATACGGTCATTCTCGAATTCTCTCCTACCCTGGTCTGTATCGTGCTCGCTGGTGTGGTTGGTAGCAAGATTGCCGGAGAATTGGGCAATATGAGGGTGAGTGAACAGATCGATGCATTGGAAATCATGGGCATCAATACTAAGACTTACCTCATCTTACCTAAGATCCTCGCTTCCCTGCTCGTAATTCCCCTGCTTGTCATCATCTCTGCCGTCCTCGGAATCCTGGGGGGAAGATTGGCCAGCACCATGACTGAAATTGTGCCTGCTCCACAGTTTGACAAGGGACTCCTGCAAAATTTCAAACCTTACAATGTTTTCTTTGCATTGGCCAAATCATACACGTTCGCATTTATCATCTCCAGCATTCCTGCATTTTATGGATACTATGTGCGTGGAGGTGCCCTTGAAATTGGCCGCGCCAGTACCAAATCGGTTGTTGTGAGTTGCGTGCTGGTGTTGTTTGCGGATTATGTTTTGGCGGCACTCCTGCTCTAATGCATGTTGCCAGATTCTACATTATGATTGAAGTAAAAAATATCAGAAAGTCTTTTGATGGGAAGATTGTCATAAGTGATGTCAGTGCAGAATTCCACCCTGGCAAGTGCAACCTGATCATCGGCACCAGTGGAAGCGGAAAAACTGTGCTCATGAAATGCCTTGTTGGCCTATTTGAACCAGACAGCGGAGAAATACTCTATGGCGGCAAGAATTTCATAGCAATGAATGATGAAGACAGAAAAGAGCTTCGCCAGCAAATCGGCATGCTCTTCCAGGGTTCGGCGCTATTCGACAGCATGACCGTGGAACAGAACGTCATGTTTCCGCTGGATATGTTCACTTCCAAGACCTATGATGAGAAATTAAAGAGAGTGGATGAAGTGCTGAACCGTGTGAACCTGACCGATGCGCATAAAAAATATCCGGCAGAAATTTCCGGCGGAATGAAGAAAAGGGTCGGTATTGCCCGTGCGATTGTGCTGAATCCGCAGTATCTATTCTGTGATGAGCCAAATTCAGGACTTGATCCCCAGACTTCTCTACTCATCGATCGACTGATCAAGGAAATTACTATAGAATACAATATCACTACAGTCGTAAACACCCATGACATGAACAGCGTCATGGAAACCGGCGACCACATTATTTATATGTACCAGGGATTGAAGGAATGGGAAGGCAGCAATAAGGAAATTATTTTTTCCAAAAACGAAAAACTCAATGAGTTCATTTTCGCTTCTGAGTTCCTGCAGGATGCCAAAGACATGCGGATGCTTGAAATGAAGGGCAAGATCGATAATAACCGGAATATGGATGAGCTGTTGAAGGGTTGATTGGTTGATTAGTTGACTGGTTGATCGCCAATAGTAATGCTTAATAAATGATGTTCGGAAATCCGAAAAAGTCTTTCATTCTGCGTCAAATCCTTTATATAGAATATTTACCGGTTACATTGGCCAACTTAAATTCCATAATACCAGAAAATGTAAAAGTGAAAACGGAATTCTTATAATGGGTATCTTGCACAGCTGAATAACCAATCAACCAATCAACCAATCAACAACCAATCAACCAATCAACCAATCAACCAATCAACCAATCAACCAATCAACCAATCAACCAATCAACCAATCAACCAATCAACCAAATTCCTATTTTTGTGATCCATCAAACAACCACATGGCAATTTTAGTAAATAAGCAATCGAAAATTATAGTCCAGGGATTCACGGGAACTGAAGGAAGTTTCCATGCAAGCCAGATGATCGAATATGGCACCCAGCTTGTCGGCGGGGTAACTCCCGGGAAAGGAGGCACAATGCATTTGGATCGTCCGGTGTTCAATACCGTTTCGGATGCCGTGAAAGCGACGGGTGCAAATGTTTCTATCATATTTGTTCCGCCCGCATTTGCTGCCGATGCCATTATGGAAGCGGCTGAGGCCGGCATTGAATTGATCATCTGTATCACAGAAGGCATTCCAATCCAGGACATGGTCAAGGCAAAAAATTATTTATTGGGAAAGAATTCAAGGTTGATCGGACCTAATTGCCCCGGAGTAATTACTGCTGGTGAATGCAAGGTCGGCATCATGCCCGGATTTGTATTCCTGAAAGGGAAGATTGGGATTGTATCCAAATCGGGCACGCTCACCTACGAAGCTGCCGACCAGGTGGCCAAAGCCGGTCTTGGGATATCCACTGCCGTTGGAATTGGCGGCGATCCGATCATTGGGACGCCCACAAAAGAAGCCGTGGAATTGCTGATGAATGATCCCGACACGGAAGGGATTGTTATGATTGGAGAGATCGGCGGAAGCATGGAAGCCGAAGCAGCGCAATGGATAAAACAGAACAATAGAAAACCTGTTGTTGGATTTATTGCCGGTCAGACTGCACCTCCGGGTCGCCGCATGGGACATGCCGGAGCGATTGTCGGCGGAGCCGATGACACGGCGGCTGCGAAAATGAAAATCATGGCAGAATGTGGAATTCATGTCGTGCAAAGCCCGGCGGATATCGGAGCCACGATGGCCAAAGTGCTGAACAAGTAGAGATTTGGATTTAAGGATTTTTGGATTAAAGGATTTTAAGAATGGCTGGCAGCCAACGTTTCGCTGATACAGTACCCCATGATCCGTTTTGAGTATGCATCAGTAATCAGATGAAGGTAACAGTACCGATCCGATATGGCCAAGTAAGTGATATCGGCAACCCACAATTGTTCCGGACGATGTACTTCGATTCCCTTTATGAGGTTAGGATATTTGCGCATCCAATGCTTTGAGTTGGTTGTTTTTGTGTATTTCTTTTTCCTAATAATCAATAATCCTTCTTTTCGCAGCAGATCAAATAGCTTATCCCTGCCTATTGGTATTCCTTCTCTCAAAAAAACTTTTTTGAGCAAATAATACAACTTTCGTGTGCCCAGCCGGGGCATTTCTCTTCGGATCTTTAAGACCTTTTCCTTAATAACCGACACTTTTAGGGATTTGAGCTTCTTAACATACATTGACTTGTAGAAGGCTTGTTTGCTATAGCCGAGCTGTTTACATACAGCAGTAATATTTACTTTCCCTTCTGATGTAAGCTCCTGGACAACTCGGCCTCGATTTTTTTTACTATATCGGCATCCAACTCCCGATTAGTAACTTCTATCAGCTTGTCATAAACTTTCAACTTCAGCTCTGCGGCTTTTAGTTTCTTTTCCAGCTCCTTGATGCGTTGTTTTTGAGGATCCTTCATTGGACGACCATTTGGAGTAGCTTGATGATAGGCAAATCTACCATACTTGCGACACCAATCAAGAAGCCGGCTTTTGCCTCTAATACCGTACTTCATCTGGATTTGTTTCTTACTAAAAGCCCCTCTTTCATATTCCCTAACAGCTTGTTTTTTGAAGGTCTCACTATACACTATCCCGGGGCTACCCTTACTTAGTCTAATCTTTAATTGTTCCATCCTTAATGACTTTGTAGTCAACTTTTTTCATAAAAATAAACCCCGGACAAGCCGGGGTTAACTTTTAACCGCCTTTGATTTGATTTATGGATTAATGGATTTAAGGATTGTTTGAATTATGAAAATAACCCCGGCTAACCGGAGTTATTTTTTAACCGCCTTTACAAAATGAACCAAAACCTAAAAACAATATTTTTTACCGTGCAGATAGTAGAATTGCCTGCGGTCGTGCTTTCTTTCCCGACGATCGCGGTACAGTTCATGCCTGTCCCTAAAAAATTCCCTGCGATCATGTTTCAGTTCTCCCAGATAGCCATGGGCCCTGTCCATTTGAATCTCCCGCTGATCCTGGAAGATTTCCCGTCTATCCTGCCTGATCTCTTTGCGATCATGATTTGCATCTCGAAATTGCGCCTGTGAAGCCATAGCGATAAATAATCCGGCTGCAACTAAGATTGTAGATTTCGTTTTCATACCTGTGGTTTTACATTTATTAAAATTGTGTTCCTTATTAAGATGGATTATGCGTTTGGAGGTTTAAGTTCCGGCCGTTACAAGTATGTTAAAGAATGCTCTTATGTAATTAAAGAAATAATGCATCTATCCGGATATGTAATCCCTGTAATCATCAATTTGAATCAATTAACTTTAAGAAAGCTTTATGCATGAGAAGTCTTTGTCGTTACATTTTTACAATGCTATTATTGGCTCCCAAAATTCTTCAGGCGCAGGCAGATTATGCAGCAAAATGGAAAGTCATTGATTCGCTGGTCGAGAAGAAAGGTCTCACGCGATCTGCATTGGCAGCAGTCGAACAAATATATCAGCTTTCTAAAAAAGAGCACAATCAATCGCAAATGATCAGGACTTTGATTTATCGGTTGCGATTAAATGAAAAGATTCAGGACAATTATATAGTCCAAAATGTAACAGAAATCCAAAAGGAGATAACCCTGGCATCAGAACCTTCTAGAGCTATCCTTAAATGTCTCCTGGCGGGAATTTATTTAAACTATTTTGAGATAAACCAGGGAAATCTTTATAGTAGAACGAAGACGATCCAATCAAATAAAAATGATGTAGAAACCTGGGGTATCTCCGATTTTAGAAAGACCATTTCGGATTTATACCTGGAATCTTTGAAGGATGAGAAGCTTCTAAAACAAACTTCATTGGCGTCCTTTGATCCAATCATCATTAAAGGAAACGCAAGATATTTGCGTCCTACGCTATTTGATTTACTTGCACACAAAGCGATTGATTTTTTTAAGAATGATCGGTTTCCTTTCTCCAGGCCCTCTAATGCCTTTGAGATGCTTAGTCCTGCATATATAGGAGGTAAAACAGAATTTATCAATTATAGATTTTCGAGCCCAGACACAAACTCTTTACATTTCAGGGCCATAGTGATATTCCAAAACCTTATCCGATTTCATGCCAATGATGAACAGCCAGATGCCTCAATTGATGTAGATATAGAAAGAATCAGCTTTGTTCATGAATATGGGGTGATGAAAAATAAAGACTCATTATATATGCAGGCCTTGGCATATATCACCAATCAATATCCGGTTAACCGGATAGCTGCTTCCGCATGGCTATTACAGGCCCAGCATTATGCTGATCAAGCTTCCAGATATAGTTATAGAGGTGACACATCCAATAGATCAGGCTACTTAAAGGCAAAATCAATCTGCGATAATGTGTTGAAAGAATCAGACAGTTCAGAAGGAAAATCAGGGTGCCAGCAACTGCTAAGAAATATCTTAACAAGGGAGATCCGCATAGAAACGGAAAATGTAAATGTTCCAAGGAAGCCTTTTAGGACCCTAGTTGCATACAAGAATCTAAGTGAAATTCATTTTCGATTGGTGAGATTGGAGGACAGCACCAAAAAGTCGCTGCTTAACCAGGCTCAAAATGATTTTTTCTGGAAAACCCTGGTTCGACTTAAAGAGTTGAAAACGTTTTCACAATCAATTCCTGATCCGCGCGACTTTCAAATTCATCGGGTAGAAATAAAAGTTGAAGGATTGGATCCGGGTGAGTATGTATTAATTGCAAGTGAGGATAGCATATTTCGTTTGGAAGCAAACCCATTGTCTGCACAATTCTTGAATATTTCCAGGATTTCTTTTATTTACAATAACGAGGATTATTTCGTTCTTGATCGTGAAAGCGGCCAGCCTCTGAGAGGCACAGATGTTCAAGCCTGGTATACATATTATGACGGCAAATCGAGCAAATGGCTGGAAAGAAAAGGCGAGAATTTTAACACTGATAAGAACGGATATTTTCATCTTACAAAATCGAATAACACTTTCAATGATCGACTGCGCCTGGAATTTAAAATAAAAGAGGATCGTCTAAATATAAATGTAGAATACAATTCTTATCGTTACTGGAGGAATTCTGAAGAGAATGATGATGAGTACGACGAGGATGACAAAGAAGATTTTGAAAATGACCATTTAAAAACCTTTTTCTTTACCGATCGGGCAATCTATCGACCAGGTCAAATAGTACATTTCAAAGGTATCGTCACCACCAAGGAATTCTCGACTAAGCTCCCTAAGCTCATGATTAATTTTGCATCCCGGGTTTATCTCCGTGATGCAAATAGCCAACCAATCGATTCTATCGAAGTCGTAACTAATGAATTCGGTTCCTATTCTGGACAATTCAAACTACCGCAGGGCAGACTACCTGGTCTGTTTAGTCTGGATGATCAAAAAACAGAAGGAAATCAAAACTTTTCTGTAGAAGAATACAAAAGACCAAAATTTTTTGTAGAATATGATAAAGTCCAAGGCAGTCATCGCCTTGGCGAAATGATTCAATTGAAAGGCCGGGCAAAATCCTATGCCGGCAATATGATTGATGGGGCAATAGTAAAATATCGAATTAGACGAAAAGCAAGTTTTCCCTATCCATGGATGTTATATTCAAGGCCATTTCCAAATGAAAGGGACCAGGAAATCAAATATGGAGAGCTAAAGACGGCAGCTGATGGCTCTTTCGTTATCGAATTCCCAGCCCTTCCTGATCCTTCAGTAAATAAAGAATTCGATCCGATTTTCGAATTTGGTGTTTCTGCAGACATAACCGACAGGAATGGGGAAACAAGAAACGGTGAGACGACTGTGAAAGTAGGATATCAGTCAATTATTATCCATTTGAACTTGGAACAAGTACAATTCGTTACTTCTGAAACCCCGAAATCATTGGCCATCATTACCACAAATCTTGCTGGAGATTTTGAACAAAAAGGGCTGCACCTAACTATATTTTCTCTAAGCCCTCCAAATCGTCTGATCAGGCCAAGGTACTGGCAGGAACCGGATCAATTTGTGATGTCAAAGGAAGAATACCTTAGTTATTTCCCACATGATGAGTACAAAAACGAGACAAAAAAAGAAAACTGGCCTAAAGGGAACAGAGTATTTGACGTACATGACAGCTCAAGAGAAGATGGAAAGCTTAATCTGCCAGAAAAGTTCATGCAACCAGGGTGGTATTTGATAGAAATTGAAACCAATGATAACTATGGAGATTTGATTAAAACTAAGTGTTATGTTGAATTAGCAGACTCGGCCAATAATAGCTTTATGTATCCCCAATATATTCGGACAGAAGCCAATATTCTTGAAGTAGAGCCAGGAAATCCATTTGTATTCAAAGTGGGCTCTGGTGCCGATTCTGTTTTTTTAATACATCAATCCGTTAGCAGAAAAACTTCCTTTGATTTTGTCCGGTTGAACAATAGCAAGAAAAATATTAATATTCCGATTGAAGAATCTGATCGCGGAGGCTTAACGGAAAGCATATGTTTTGTTAAGGATAACCGGATATTTTCCAATACGTTTTTTGTAAACGTACCCTGGAGCAATAAGGCATTAAACATCAGGTATAGCAGCTACAGAGATAAGACCATCCCTGGTAGCAATGAAAAATGGCGGGTAAATGTCAGCGGGAACAAAAAGGAAATAGTTGCCGCAGAAGTTTTGTCGGCCATGTATGATGCTTCTTTGGATCAATTCGAAATGCATGATTGGCAAAAGCCTACCCTATATCCCAATAATTCAAAATATAGCATATGGGGTGGAACGGAAAATTTTAGAGCTGATCATTCCCGGGACTTAGGCAGTCAGTCCGAATCGCAAAGTTCTTTTATTATTAAATATGATGACTTAATTCCACCATACATTGAAGTGAAAAGGTATTTTTCGATGTTGGATGGAAAGGTCGCGGGATTAGCTATCGCCAGTCCTTTAAGTGATGTAGTGGTAACGGGGTATGCCACCCGAAAAAACTTAACGGATACAATTAAGCCAATTGGCAACCAGGATAAATCCGAGAACAGTACCCCAGGTTCCTCCATACAAATCCGCAAGAATTTTAATGAAACCGCCTTCTTCTTCCCTGATCTCCGGACCGACGATTCAGGCAATGTTGAATTCTCTTTTACGATGCCCGAGGCCCTCACCCAGTGGAAATGGATGAGTCTTGCCCATACTAAGGACCTCGCCTTTGGCTATAAAGAAGCGACCATCATCACCCAGAAAAAATTGATGGTGCAGCCGAACCCGCCCCGGTTCCTTCGCTCCGGCGACCATATCGAATTTCCGGTCAAGATTGTGAATATGACAGATTCCGAATTAACGGGCCAGGCGCTATTGCAATTAATTGACCCCACAACAAATCAACCTGTGGATGGATGGTTTAGCAATCGCCAGCCCAATCAATATTTTACTGCAGGTCCCATGCAAAGCACGACGGTCTATTTTCCCATCGATGTGCCATATGAATACAATAAAGTACTTGATTACCGCGTGGAAGCCAGGTCCGGAACTGCTTCAGATAATCAGGTGGCAGGCCAAATCAGTGATGGCGAGGAAGCCATGCTACCGGTACTGTCTAACCGAATGCTGGTGACCGAAACCCTGCCACTGAATATGCCCACTGGCGGAACCAGGGATTTCAAATTTGAGAAGCTGATAAAGACCGCAGAGAGCGAATCTCTGAGTCCATATGCTTTGACGGTGGAATACACGAGCAATCCGGCCTGGTATGCAGTCCAATCCCTGCCCTGGCTGATGGAATTTCCATATGAATGTGCAGAGCAGGTTTTTAATAGATTCTACGCCAACGCGCTTGGAACTTATATCATCAAAGCTTCGCCTGCCATCAGGAACGTTTTTGAACAATGGAAAAAAGACAGTGCCGGCCTCATGAGCAATCTGCAGAAAAACCAGGAACTGAAGTCGGTCCTAATGCAGGAAACGCCCTGGGTCCTCGATTCAAAAAATGAGGAGGAGCAACACAGGAACCTGGCTATGCTAATGGATATGGTCAGGATGCACGATGAGACAAAATCCACTTTTAGCAAACTGGAAGCCATGCAAAGTGGCGGAGGCGGATTCCCATGGTTTAAAGAGGGTCCGGATGATCGTTATATCACACAATATATTTTGACGGGTATTGGTCATCTTAAAAAATTAGGCGCCATTCCACAGGAGATGGCCATTAAGATTAATCAGCTTGTACAAGCTGCCATGGCATGGGTAGATAAAAAAGTGCTGCAAGATTACGAGGCAGCATTAAAGAAAAAAAATAAAACAAACGAGGAGCCTCCGCTCACTGCGATTCATATCCAGTGGCTCTATATGCGCAGTTTCTTCCCTGAATTTCCCATTCCGGCAGCAAACGCAAAAGCTTACGCATTCTATTCTTCAAAAGCGGGAAAGCAATGGCTGCAGCAAAGCCGGTTTTTGCAGGGAATGATCTCCATTTTCCTGTATAGAAAAGGAGATCAAATAATAGCAAAGCAAATTCTGGCTTCCCTAAAAGAAAATGCCATTTACAATGAAGAAATGGGGATGTACTGGAAGGATATGCAGAGTGGATATTATTGGCATCAATCGCCCCTGGAAACGGTTTCACTCCTGATTGAAGCCTTTGGCGAAATTGATAAGGATTCAAAATCAGTGAATGCTTTGAAGACCTGGCTCCTCACTCAAAAACAAACTCAAAACTGGGGCACCACCAGGGCGACAGCAGATGCCTGCTATGCTTTGCTGCTCCAGGGAGCCGACTGGCTGAAAAATTCACCGAGTCTGAGAATAAAACTCGGCAATATGGAAATTCCTTCTAAGACGGATAAGACCTCCCCGGGACTGGGATATTTCAAAGAATCGATTCTTCCGCCATTCATTAAGCCGGAAATGGGAAATATCAAAGTGACAGTCTCACCCCCACCGGGGGAAAAGAAATTATCTCCTTCCTGGGGGGCTGTTTATTGGCAGTATTTTGAGGACATGGACAAGCTCAGCGCCAGCGACAAGAAAGGAAACCCGCTAAAGCTTTCCAAAAAAATCTTCCTCAAAAAAAATAGCGACCAGGGACCCATACTGCAACCCATAGCCGAAAATGGATACCTGAAGACTGGGGACCGGGTAACGGTCCGGATTGAACTAAAATCTGACCGCGATATGGAATATGTACATATGAAAGACATGCGAGCCTCTTGCATGGAACCAGTGAATGTATTGAGTGGATACAAATGGCAGGGTGCATTGGGATATTATGAAGCCACCCAGGACGCCAGCACCAATTTCTTTTTTAACTGGCTGCCCAAAGGAACCCATGTGTTTGAATATGACCTGTACGTCTCGGCAGCCGGAACATTTACGAATGGAATAACGACCATTCAGTGTATGTATGCGCCAGAATTCGGAGCCCATAGCGAAGGACTCAAGATAAATGTCCGGCAACCCGACTAGAATATCGCGATGATGCGCCTTGCAGATTCTATTTTTATATTATGAAACTCGATTGCCTGATCATCGGACAAGGAATTTGTGGAACCTTTCTTGCACATGAACTGGAAAAGGCCGGGCTCACTTATTTGGTAATTGATGAATCAAGGCCCCATACGGCATCCAAGGCTGCAGCCGGGATCATCAATCCAATCACCGGCAGAAGAATGGTCAAGACCTGGATCATCGAGGAGTTGCTCCCCTTTGCCATGAATGCCTATGAAGAGATCGGAAAGTCATTGGGCATCCAATGCATTTCACAAAAATCGATGATAGATTTTTTTCCATCTCCTCAAATGCGCATTGCGTTCCTGAAGCGAATGGAAGAGGACCCGCATTGGCTCAGGATAGGCGGGGATGAAAATGCCTGGAGAACATGGTTCAATTATGAATTCGGCATTGGAGAAATTCAACCCTGCTGTCTGATAGATTTGAATCTGCTCATTCCTGCGTTTAGGAAAAAAATAGCTGAGTGCGGGAAACTGCGGGAAGAAAAATTCTTCTTAGAAAAAATAAAATTGACCAGCGGAGGCCTGGAATACGAGGGGCTCCTGGCGAATAAACTCATTTTTTGCGATGGGATTTCAAGTTGCTCCAATCCAATTTTTGAAATGCTCCCTTTTGCTCCAAATAAAGGCGAAGCCATGTTGGTTGAAATTGATGGGCTGCCGGCAAATCAAATATATAAGAGAGGACTAAGCCTGGTTCCCTGGCAAGACAATGTGTTCTGGATCGGTTCTTCTTATGAATGGGAATTCAGCAATGATCAACCCAGCCCGGCATTCAGGGAAAAGACAGAACAATTGCTGAAGGAATGGTTGCGCATGCCTTTCAGGATCCTCGATCATTTTGCATCGCTGAGGCCGGCAACTTTGGAAAGAAGGCCTTTTGTCGGCTTCCATCCAAAGCACAGCCAGATCGGCATCCTGAATGGAATGGGTACCAAGGGCTGTTCACTGGCACCTTATTTTGCAGCGCAACTGAAAGGAAATATAACGAATCAATCTCCCATTCACCCGGAAGCTGATATCAATCGCCATTCGCGCATCCTGAGCAGGTAAATTTTATGATCCTATCGTCACGGTGATCTGATCGCCTACAAAAGTGAATTTTGGTGAAGGCTGGAATAATGCCGAATTCATAAATTCCTGGAAATCGCTAAATTCTTATGCGATCCTAATCTATTTTTGTTGATCCGGAATGACCGGAATATCTATTTCTTAAAGACTGCACGCTCCATGAACAATCAGCCCAAATTGTACTCCATCCCGGAAAAATTCCGGAAGACAGAAAACCTGCATATTTTATTCTGGCTCGTGAAAGACCTTAGCTGGGCTATGCTTTGGAAGCCCATAGGTATATTTATGATCGGACCAACCCTGGGCGTGGCCCTACTTATCACCTGGCAAACCAGAAAGATCAAATCCGAACTGTTTCATAACCTCGCCGTTACCTTCTGGATCTGTGCCAATGCCATGTGGATGCTGCTTGAGTTTACCGGAAATGACGATCAATACAGAAAATACACTTCGATTCCTTTTGCGATAGGGCTATTTTTCATTCTATCCTATTATCTCGTCATTTTACCCCGGGAGAAAAAGAAGGAGAAGCTGAATCAAAATATGCAGACGATCGGTTAAATGTCAGCAAGCAGTACTATGCCATTTGAAATGCTTTGGCATGTGCGGGTTTACGGATAATGATGGTCGTTTTTCCAGATACAAAATTGAGCGGGTCCTGATTTAGCAACTGGGCCATGGCCGAATAAAGCTCAGGCAACTCATGTTTGAATCTTACCGGGTTTTCAAAAAAAGTTTCCACTGCCACGGCCCAGAATTCATGGTAATTGGAGGATGCGTAATCTCCCAACAGGTTCTTATAACCCTGCTGCATATTCGTAAAAATAGGCCGCGCAACCCGAGAAAAATTCTTGAAATCTTTTTTGAAATGCTTGTCTTCATCAGTCTCCGTGATAAAATTGACATATGCAAGCGCATGACCCATTTCATGTAGGCCCACATTACAATTGGGTGTTTGACCACAAATCCCCTTCATGAAATTATCCCAGGATAGATAGATCCCGGTTTGGTCCACATGCCCCATAAATGGCCTGGAGTAGAATCCATAATGGTAGTCATCTTTCAAAACAAAAATATCATTAAAGTAATTCAGCATGAAAGCATCCAGGCCAAAAGTGAGTTGTACTGCAACGGCGCTAATGAGAATGGGCATTTCGGGGTTCTCTTTTACTTCGATATAGTGAAAACGCCTTGATTTACAGAAAAGATAGGTGCGGAAGAGAAATTTGCGCTGTTCAACCAATCCAAGACGGTTATAATACTTGATGTATCTGGAAACAATGGAATGATAGAATGTCTCTTTCTCTACAAATTTTCTATACTGAAATTTTGTATATAGTTGGTTAGCAAATAGATATACTGGCCGGTGAAGTAAGAGGACTGCGGCTACGACTGAAGCAATGACTAGAAACTCCATAAGGCTCCTTTTTCTTTTTGATATTCAAGGTGATCGAATATTAGAGATGGCCTTACAAGGGTGTTGGATAGAATCGGATGATCTTTCTAGTAGAGTAATAAAAGTTATGTGGGTTTCTTCAGAGGAGGGAAGGAATGGTAAATACAAGATAAAAACTATTTTTTGAAATATAAAGTTGATAAGCCCTATTTTAAGAAATATTTGAATTTCCTGCTCATTGACTCCCGGCAGGATGAAGGATCTTGGCCCTGGAGGTTGGATCCTGGTTCAGCAATTGGCAAAGACAGGCAAATAATTCCGGCAATTGTTCCCGAAATGGGAGAAGTCGCTCAAAAAAGGCTTCAATGCAGACCGCCCAATTCTCCTGGTAGCTGGTTGCTGCATATTTATCCAGGAGTGTGGGTACCCCGCCCTGCATTTTTTCAAAAATGGGCATGGCAACAAGTAAAAACGCAAAGAATTTGCTTCTAAAAGAATAGTCCACCCTATCCTGTACAGTGAAATTGACATAGGTTAGTTCATGGGCCATTTCGTGAAGCCCCACATTTTCCCCGTCCGTATAGTTATTGTATTCTTTAGTGAAATTGCTCCGGGAGAAATATATTCCTGCGTCACTTAGATTTCCTTCAAATGGCTGGGAATAGCTTCCATACCGATATTCATTTTTCAGGATGAAGATTTTCTTAAAATAGTTCAGCATATAATGATCCAGCCTAAAACTCAGTTGGATGGCCGTTGCGCTTATCAACACAGTCATTTGTTCCTCTTCTTCCATATCCACATATTCAAATTCCTTACCCTCAATCCCAGGTATGAGACATCAGAGCAAGCTCTAAACTCAATTTCCGCAGTCCCGCCTCTAGCGGGATTCGACTAGGTTTTTGCCGCACTTCGTTTGCAAAAAACAATTTTCAGGAATAAAAAAAATTACGCGCTTGACGAAACGGTCCTTATTTTCTTTGTCCAGGCTGCGGTAGTAAGGATTGTGGCTTGAAAGCATCCCGTCATAGCTGAATCTTTTTCCCAGATAGATTGTATCCATTTTTCTGTTCAGCCACCGGAACAGGGCATATTTGAAAAGAAGAAAAACAATTAGCAATGAAAGGGCGAAAATGATTTGATTTTCCTGGCTCTGGTCGATGAATTTATTCTCCTGAAGCTGATTTGTGGGAATGATACTGATTCTCGTATCTGTCTGTGGACGATTAAATGCTAAAGAATCAAGCAACGGAATGGTATCTGAACCCTGGTTGATTTTATAGGTGGAATCCTGCGGCATAAGCAATGAAAAAAATGAAATTGTGCCAGGCAAAACCAGCGAACCAGCCTTTGAAAGCACAATGGTTTTGTTACCTTTGCTGCTCTTATAAATCACCGAAAAAGAAATAAATGTTTAGGACGCATACCTGTGGGGACTTAAGCCTGGCCGAAAAGAATAAGACAGTGACCCTGGCGGGATGGGTACAGACCATCAGGAAATTTGGAAGCATCACTTTTCTTGACCTGCGTGACCGCTATGGCATTACACAATTGTTATTTGGGGAAGAACTGAATGCACAGCTGGACCAACAGCCCCTGGGAAGAGAATTTGTTTTGCAGGCCACTGGTATCGTGTCTGAAAGAACAAACAAGAATCCTAACCTGGCCACGGGCGAAATTGAAGTAAAAGTCCGCTCTTTTACCATATTAAATAAATCTGTCACCCCTCCATTTACTATACAGGATGATACTGACGGAGGTGATGACCTGCGCATGAAGTACCGCTATTTGGATCTTCGCAGAAATGCAGTGAAGAAAAATCTCGAATTGCGATATGCAGTTAATCGTGCCGCAAGGAATTATTTGCATGCCAAAGAATTCATGGATATTGAAACGCCGTTTCTTATAAAGTCAACTCCGGAAGGAGCGAGGGATTTTGTTGTACCATCCAGGATGAATCCAGGCCAATTTTATGCGCTGCCACAATCACCGCAAACATTTAAACAATTGCTGATGGTAAGTGGATATGATCGCTACTATCAGATTGTAAAATGTTTCCGGGATGAGGATTTGCGTGCTGACAGACAGCCTGAATTTACTCAGATCGATTGTGAAATGAGTTTTGTTGAACAGGAAGATATCCTGGAAATGTTCGAAGGCAATGATTCAATACATATTTAAACAGGTCAAACAGATTTCGATCTACGCCAAATATTGAAAGAATGAGTTGGGAAGATGCCATGTGGAATTATGGAAATGATAAACCTGATATTCGTTTTGGCATGAAAATCTCAAACCTGAAAGCTGGTTTCAGGATGGATGGAAAACTTGCCGCCAGGGGTGAACTGATTCATGAAGCTGGTTTCAATGTATTCGATCAGGCAGAAACGGTATTGGCCATCGCGGTCCCGGGTGCAGCGAATACACCCGGAAGCAAATGGATGAATTAACCGAATGGGTGAAACGGCCACAGATTGGCATGAAGGGCCTGGTCAATATTAAATGCAATGCAGATGGCAGTTTCAAAAGCAGCGTAGATAAATTTTATCCCGAGAACGGTTAAAAGCAATTGCCTCTTCCTGTCAGGCAAATCCTGGTGACCTCGTGCTTATTCTTGCCGGACCAGAAGAACGAACCCGAAAAGCCATCAGTGAATTGCGTCTGGAAATGGGTGAACGACTTGGCCTGAGAAAACCGGAAGAGTTCAAACTACTTTGGGTTACTGATTTTCCGTTATTTGAATATGCGAAGCAGACAAGGAAACGGGTGAACCGCCCGATGGGTAGCCAGTCACCATCCGTTCACCGCTCCGAAGCCAGATCATATATCCATGATGATTAATAATAATCCGGTCATTGACAATGCTGCCAATTACCTTGAGCATCCCTATGCAAATATTAAAGCAAATGCTTATGATATGGTGCTCAATGGAAATGAAATTGGTGGCGGATCCATACGAATCTTTCAACGGGATCTGCAGGAAAAAATGTTTGCGGCACTGGGCATGAGTAAAGAAGAAGCCATGCATAAATTCGGTTTTTTACTGGGTGCATTTGAATATGGTGCACCTCCACATGGTGGAATTGCTTTTGGATTTGACCGGTTATGTGCCATTCTCGGCGGAAGCGAAAGCATTCGCGATTTTATTGCATTTCCAAAAAACAACAGCGGTCGCGATGTTATGCTTGACGCGCCTGCATCGATCGATCAAAAACAATTGAAGGAACTTTCGATTAAGCTCGACCTTTCCTAGTTTAATCTAAACTCAACAAGCGACCATGCAAATTAAGAGACTGATCCAATTTTCCACTATACTTTCCTGGTTTAACCTGATCATATCAGGTATGTTCATCGCGGTGGCCCTCCTGGTAGGCTCCTTCATGCTTGGATTTGGAAATATACTCATGGTCGTCGTACTTATGGGTTCGATTACCCTTCATAGTTATGCGGCCCTGCAGCTCAGAAAGAGTCTTCTTAATCCCGCCATTCCACTGGCCAGGCAGACGAGTACGGGCATCCGTTTTATTGGATATATCGCGCTATTTCTTGCCTTCATGTTTGGCAGTTCTTCAATATATACTCTTCAACATGCCAAAGAGATCATGGATCAAATGCAATTTCCTGCTGAACTCAAGGACATCGACATGACAGGAGCCTTTAAAAAGAGTGGAATCTTTATGTTGATTTTCAGTATCAGCGTCCTATTAAATGTAATCCTCAACCTGCGCTTCTATCGTTGGTACCAAATGATGCACCAGCCTCCGGAGGAACCCGGAAATGAGGCCTAAGCTTTTTTTCTTTTCCTTCTTCGATTTCTATTATTCAATAAAATGATGGCGATGATCAGAACCAGAAGTGAACTCACCAAAAGGTCATTCCGTAAAAGGAATCCGCTCTTATCTTCCCCTTTGCTGATCTTGACGGAACAGCTGTCAATATAGGCGTCCAGCCCGGGATAATGGTCGTTCATTTTTCTTACCGTCTGGAATTTATTCAGTGCTTTGCGATATAATTTGGTCTCATACAACTGGATAGCATCAGCAAATACCTGGGATGCCTTGCTTATACTAGGAACAATATCAGCAGTATCCAGGTATTCGTGCAGAATGAGCACAGGGATAGCAAAATTCAGGCCTGCTGCAAGAATTCCATTATTTTCCAGGCTGCCGAATGTGGTTAATCCCACCACTTCGCCATCGCCATTACAGACTGGCCCACCACTGCTTCCGTGATTAATATTTGCGTCCATCTGGATCAGTGGCCATCCATCCACGGATTTCTTGATGGCGCTGACAATACCTGTGGTCAAAGTAGGTTCAATTGCCGATTCAACTGAGACAAAATCGTTATTTGTTGCAGGTGCCGGATATCCATATACATATAATTGCTCGCCTACCTGTGGCAGTTGATCGCCCGCAATTTTCAAAGTAGGAAGAGATGAGTCTCCTTCTATTTTCAGGATGGCTACATCCTTACCTGGCATAGCCTGTCCCTTCGTAATGATCCTGGCGGGCTTTTTTTCAATGCTGGATTCAGCTCCTGCCTTATTACTGGCATACACGACAAAAATTTCTTTCTTCAAATCATATAGTTGCATCGAAAAAAGCCGGGAATACATGGATGCGTATGTATTGTATAAAAGATTTCTCTGCTGCTCAGTGAACCGCGTTGCCCATGAATATTCAAGTGCTTTGATATTTGCCTCTGTGATTTGTTGAAAAGCCGAAAGGATAAATCGTCGGCGGATAAAGGCATTCTCACGGTCAATCAGGTGGCTATTGGTAGCAACATAGCCATCTCCAGTAATGAAAAAACCTGTTCCTGTGGATGTGATTTCTTCTGGTTGCTTTATATAATCGAGGGTGCCCTTGAAAAAGCGATTTGGACTGTTGTTCATTTGCTTTAGCACCATGTCCAGTTTTTGTTCAGCGGTAAAAATGACTCCGCTCGTGTCCAATTTTTGAATTGAATCCAGAAGACGATTAAATCGCTTGTTATCCATCTTCATCTGGTTCACATATACATTGGCAGAAAAAACGGTCTTAATCATAACCACTGCCGGACGGTTCATGGCATAATTTCCCACTGCACCCATTTTCTGTGCATGTCCGGCGGTCATTGTAAAGAAGAACACGAGCGAATGGAAGAAGATTTTCCATGACCGACGCGAAGAAAATTTTTGCACCATAGGCTCCTCTTTCTATTCAAAACTCTAAAAAAGCTAACTTGTTGCAGGATTTCCGTTAAAAATCTTCATATGAATTCTTCCCTTGCACCACTTGCAGAGCGGCTTCGCCCGCGAACCCTGGACGAGTTGGTTGGGCAGCAGCATTTGACAGGCAAAGGTAGCATTTTAAGGACAGCTATTACACAGGGTCATGTGCCGTCTATGATATTGTGGGGGCCGCCGGGTTCAGGAAAGACTACCATTGCTAACATCATAGCACATACGTTAAACAAGCCTTTTTATACCCTTAGCGCGATCTCTTCAGGCGTAAAAGATTTGCGGGAGGTCATACAGGAAGCGAAGGATAAACCAGGAGCTATTTTATTTATAGATGAAATCCACAGATTCAATAAGGGACAGCAGGACGCATTGCTTGGCGCAGTGGAGAAAGGAATCGTCACGCTCATTGGCGCCACCACGGAGAACCCGTCATTTGAAGTGAACAGCGCGCTGCTGAGCAGATGTCAGGTGTACGTACTAAAACCTTTGGATTTAACAGACCTGCTACAACTCCTGCAAAAGGCACTCAGCGAGGATGTGCAGTTGAAATCAAAAGAAATTCAATTGAAAGAAACAGACGCGCTGATCAAACTCTCGGGTGGTGATGCCAGAAAACTCCTGAATTTGCTTGACCTGGTGGTCACGTCTGGCGGAAAAGGCGCACAAATCCAAATCACTGACAAACTGGTGATGGATACTGCACAGCAAAAGATTGCTTTGTATGACAAGTCGGGCGAACAGCATTATGATATTATTTCTGCTTTCATTAAATCCATTCGCGGGAGCGACCCCAATGCTGCGCTTTACTGGCTTGCGAGAATGATTGAAGGTGGTGAAGATGTGAAATTCATTGCGAGAAGAATGCTGATCCTTTCGAGTGAAGACATTGGAAATGCAAATCCCAATGCCCTGCTCCTTGCCAATGCCTGTTTTGATGCAGTAAATAAGATTGGGTATCCGGAATCCAGCCTGATCCTTTCGCAATGTGCCATTTACCTTGCTTCCTCTCCCAAAAGCAATGCAGCGGTCGCGGGTATAGGATCCGCCGGTGCTGCCGTCAAGAATCATGGCGACCTGGCAGTCCCTCTGCATATCCGAAATGCACCCACAAAGCTGATGAAAGAACTCGACTATGGAAAGGGATACGAATACAGTCATGAATATGATAATAATTTCTCTGCGCAGGAATACCTGCCAAAGGAGATTGCGGGATCCAGGTTTTTTGAACCAGGCAAGAATGCAAGGGAAGAGGAAATGCGGAAATTCCTTAAAGATCGCTGGAAGGACAAATACGGGTACTAGCATAAGCCAGCACCTGCAATCATTATAAAATGCAAAATCCGATGGCCTCGCCAGATGGCCTGAATAAATGACTATGGATTGGATCTGTAAGACATTCGATGAGCTCAGTCCGCATGAATTGTATGCTATCCTCCAGCTGCGCAATGAGGTATTTATCGTTGAACAGCATTGTCCATACCAGGACATGGATAACAAGGATCTTTATTGTCATCACCTGATGTGCTGGAATGAAAAGAAATTGGTTGCATATACGAGATTGGTCCCACCGGAAATTTCCTATGCGGAATCTTCGATAGGCCGCGTCGTAAGTTCCCCCTCCGCTCGGAGAACAGGCATTGGAAAAATACTGATGTCGAAGAGCATCGAACTGTTGAAAGCCTTGTATCCAGGGGTTTGTATCAAAATCGGTGCGCAACTTTATCTTAAAGAATTCTACGAAAGTTTTTCGTTCAAACAATCCAGTGAGACTTACATTGAAGATGGAATTCCGCATATTGAAATGCGGTTAAGCTACTAATGGGATGGCGTTCCATTATTTGGAAAAAATCCAAATAATATACTCCGCTTTTTTCACACCAATTAAGTAATACGCCCGTTCTTGTATGGTAACCGGTTCATTATTATTTTAGAGCTGGAATCCAAACCGTCGAAAACTAAATCGATATTCCATGAAACGACATTTACACCCCTCCTTGCGGAAGTGTGTTATCTTACTGATTGTAGCAATAGGTTCACATTTTTCTTCATTCAGTCAATTCTCCGCAGGTAACTATTTTGAAGCAGGCATCACTGTGGGACCCATGGTATTCCTGGGCGACCTTGGCGGGCATTTTGGCCGCGGCACAACTTTCCTTAAAGACTATAATATGAAGGCCACCAAACTTTCCTTTGGAGCTTTCGTCGCTGCGCATCCTTCAGAAATTATCGCTTTCCGCCTTGCATTAACTTATGGTGAGTTGGATGGTGATGATGCTTATATTACTGGAAAGGGTGGAATGGAAGAGGCCCGAAAAAACAGAAACCTCGATTTTCGTTCGTCCATTTGGGAAGGATTTGTTGCTGCGGAAATTTATCCCACAGTATTCCTGGAAGACGATCCGACAGACGTCTGGGGCAGGCTAAGGCCTTATGGCCTCATTGGCGTAGGTGTATTTCATTTTAATCCGCAGGGAACTTATGTGGATGTAAATGGAAATACCAACTGGGTAGACCTGGCGCCTCTTCATACAGAAGGTCAGGGATTTCCCGAATATCCGGACAGGCAGCCCTATAAACTGACCCAGATAAATATTCCAATGGGCGTTGGTATAAAATACTATATGAATGAAAACGTGAACCTTTCATTTGAGGTCATTCACCGCAAAACATTCACAGATTATATTGATGATGTCAGCCAGACTTTTGTTGATCCGAATTTATTTTATGCACACCTGACGCCCAGCCAGGCAAAGACTGCGGACTATATGAGCAATAAGAGTCCATTGAGATCCAGCTCGCCCGGAGCAGATTATGGTCCCGGAGGCAAGAGAGGCGACCCCAGTCAGAACGACGCCTATTTCACTGCCCAGTTCAAGATTGGTTTTCGCATAGGCAGGAGCCGTGAATGGTATAATTCGACCCATTGTCCATTGTTGCGTTTTTAATATAGAAACTTAAGATATTGTTTGATCCGTACCCTTAATTTCCTGATCCGCCCTGGCGGATCAGGTAAATTTTGATGAAAACTGACCCCATGAAAAAAACGATCCAACGGTGCATTGGTTTATTGTCAGCCTTGTTGATATTCATGAATGTGCCGACTTCTTCCCTGGCTGCCGACAAACCGTCAATTGCAATCATCGAAGTTTCTTACTTAGCAAAGACGACACAAAATGCAAAGAAACATAAGATCCGGATCATTGGTTCGGGTCAGGATAAGGTGCTATGTTCCGTTAATGGAGTCAAAGGAAAACCATACCAGATCTTTGTGTTCACCATCGACAGCAAGCTGTTAACGCATACTACTATGCGTAGTGGCGAAATGGCTGCCCTGAACAACCTGTCAAAAGGAAACTACATGTTTGAAGTGCTTTTGGATGATGAAAAGATTGAAAGCGGTCAATTCACCATAAAATAACATTGAATGAGTATTAACTGAAGCCAATAAGCAGCAGGGAAATTGGTAAAATCCGAATATCCGAAAGGTTAAGTAAACCTGATCCGTTCCCTATTTTAGGTACCCTACAAACGGTTTTATTAATCACTCCCTGCTATCCTTATTGGTCTCTGAAATTTTTCTGGTTCTCTTCCAGTATCCTTAGTAGCCGGCGATGAGTAGTTGCTGGCTATTTGTTTTGGAGATGTCTCACTTCAAAAAAATCTCACCTGCTTCCTTCCAGTTATTGATGCGGTCATATCCATTGACATCGAGGTTATGCGCTGAAGTGAAAAGGTATTTTTTACCGGGGAAATGCTGCAGATTCCTGATATGGTCATCAATCATATAGTCTCCCGTGATCACCCTTTTATCGCCACAGAGCGTCAACTGGCGCCAGCTGAAGAAGGGAAAATGCTCCAGCAGCCATTCCAGCTTTTCCTTAAGCGAATTCGGGAATTCCGTCGCTGCAGAGACAATAAAGACTTCATATTTTTTATTCATTTCATTCAGAACCTCGACCGCATCCTGCATGACAGGAAGCCCTCGAAAAAATCCCTCTGACTTCAGCCGCTCCAGCACAAGCGACTGGTGCTGTTCCGGAAAACCCCGAATCCAGGAGCCTCCAAGCATTTGATTATAGTTCACCTCTTTCCCATATTTTTCTTTGTACCATGCGATCATGTCGCCCATGGGATCCGCAATGACTTCATCCATATCAATTATTACTCTCTCCATTTATTCTCTTTTTCCCTATGAAAATTTGTTTTAATGACCGTTTAACTGCTTGCGACCCCCTGGCATGAATTCCTGCTTCAGGAATTCTCCGGTATAGCTTTCCTTATTTTTGATCAGGTCTTCCGGAGTCCCTTCAAAAAGGATTCTCCCGCCGCCATCTCCGCCTTCAGGGCCAAGGTCAATGATATGGTCGGCTACTTTGATTACATCTAGGTTGTGCTCAATGACCAGTACCGTATTTCCCCTGTCAGTCAACTTATTCAGCACTTCCAGCAAATGCTTGATATCCTCAAAATGAAGCCCTGTTGTCGGTTCATCCAGGATATAAAAAGTTTTGCCAGTATCTTTCTTTGATAGTTCGGTACCAAGTTTAATCCTTTGTGCTTCCCCGCCACTAAGGGTAACCGAAGACTGTCCCAGGGTGATATAACCGAGCCCCACTTCCTGCAATACCCTGATCTTTCTATAAATAAATGGCACGGCCTGAAAGAACTCCACTGCCTCATCCACGGTCATGTTGAGGACATCGCTAATGGATTTGCCCTTGTACCTGATCTCCAACGTCTCCCGGTTATAGCGCTTGCCATTGCATTTTTCACAAGGAACATACACGTCAGGCAAAAAATTCATTGCAATAACCCTCATCCCTCCGCCTTCACAAACGTCACAGCGTCCACTTTTTACATTGAAAGAAAAGCGGCCGGCAGTATAACCCCGGATCTTTGCTTCAGGCACAGAAGCAAAAAGCGTTCTGATATCCGTGAAGAATCCGCAATAAGTGGCTGGATTGCTCCTGGGTGTTCTTCCAATGGGAGATTGATCTATCTCGATCACTTTATCTATGAACTCAAGACCTTTTACATTTTTATATGGAAGCGGGCTCATTCTCGATCCATAAGCATGTTTGCTAAGTATGGGGTACAGTGTCTCATTGATCAGCGTAGATTTGCCGCTCCCGCTTACTCCGGTAACAACAATAAATTTTCCAAGCGGAAACCTGACGCTCGCCTGCTTCAGGTTATTTCCACTAGCTCCATTCAGTTCAAGAAATTTGCCAATGCCCTTTCTCCTTTCTTTTGGGATTTCAATGCGAAGATGACCATTCAGATAAGAAGAAGTAAGTGTATCGAGTTTAAGCATATCCTCGGGCTTTCCCTGGGCCACTACCCTGCCTCCATGCAAGCCGGCCCTGGGACCAATATCTACAAGGAAATCTGCTGACAGCATGATATCACGGTCATGCTCAACCACCAATACACTATTTCCGATGTTGCGTAAATTCTTCAATGCAACAATGAGGCGATGGTTATCCCGTTGATGCAGGCCGATGCTGGGCTCATCTAGTATATAAGTGATGCCCTGCAATTGCGATCCGATTTGTGTGGCAAGTCGGATACGTTGGGACTCACCGCCACTCAGGGTCCGGGAAGGCCTGTTTAAAGTAATATAGGTGAGTCCAACATCTGTCAGAAAGCCAAGTCTTTCCCGGATCTCTTTCAGAATATCCTTTGCAATGGCATTCTGCTTTTCTGACAGGCGACTTTCAATTTTCCCAAACCAAAGCAATAATTTGTCAAGATTTAATTCGCTCAGTTCGGAAATATTTCTGCCGTCCACTTTAAACCAAAGACTTTCTTTTTTTAGTCTTGCTCCGAAACAGGTCTCACAGCTTTTCAATTCCATGAATTGTTCAACCCATTCCCTTAGCGCATCGGAAGTACCTCCTGCAAACCAGCGTTTCAGCTGATTGATCAGGCCCTCGTATTCTGTGGCATAAATTTGAGTGCCGGAAATGGATTCATCAAAATCCAGGTTCATTTCTGCAGATCCGCTTTCATGGCCATAGAGGACGAGATTCAGTGCCTTTGCAGGCATGTCCTTTATGGGTGTATCCAGACTGAATTTATTCTTCTTTGCCAATTGCTGCACTTGCTTAAAGACATAGGCGTCTCTTTCTTCTCCCAATGGCGCAATTCCTCCCTCGCTTATACTCTTGTTCCTGTCCGGAATAATTGCGCTTAGGCTTACCTGGTATACAGACCCAAGTCCTTTGCAGGTCGGACAGGCTCCATAAGGTGAATTAAATGAAAAACTATTTGGAGATGGCTCTTCATAACTAATGCCAGTATCTTCACACATAAGTTGCTTGCTGTATTGCACCAACTTATCCAATTCCTGGATATGGAGAAATAGAAGGTCTTTTCCCAGCTGAAGTGATTTTTGAACCGACTGGCTGAGCCTGAATTTCATATCCGGACTCACTGGCAGCCGGTCGACCACGATTTCAATATCATGAATTTTATAGCGGTCAACCTGCATTTTGGGGACAAGGTCTTTAACCTCACCGTCCACCCTAACCTTCACGAAACCCTTTTTCCGAATATCTTCAAACAATTCCCGGTAGTGCCCCTTTCTGCCACGGACGACTGGAGCGAGTATTGTAATTTTTTTATTGGTAAATTTTTTAAAAATATTGTCAACAATCTCCTCCTCGCTGAATTTGACCATCCGCTTTCCAGTATTGTAAGAATAGGCTTCGCCGATGCGTGCAAAAAGGAGCCTAAGGAAATCATAGACTTCTGTCACTGTGCCAACCGTACTCCTTGGATTTTTGTTGGTTGTTTTTTGTTCAATAGAGATGACCGGGCTCAGTCCGGTAATTTTGTCTACATCCGGCCTTTCCATATCACCTATGAATTGTCGTGCATAAGCTCCAAAACTTTCCATGTACCTTCTCTGCCCCTCTGCATAGATCGTATCAAAGGCCAATGAAGACTTTCCACTGCCGCTGATGCCTGTGATAACGACCAACTTGTTTTTGGGAATTTGAATGTCAATGTCTTTCAGGTTATGTACCCTCGCGCCAAAAACTTCTATCAGATCATTTGTTCTTATTTCCTCTTCCTGAATAATCTCTCCTGGCATGTGCTTACTGTGCTTGCTTTTAAAAACGGGAAATGGACTGCTAAGATAAGAACAAATAGAGGGACTATTGGTTCGATGCTAATGAAGGATTAAAGATGAGAGTTGGCAGCGCCGTTTGGCCGGGTGGTATTCACTTTCTCATCGTTTGCTCCTTTTGTTTAAGCTCCCATGCCCAAACATTGAAAAGTAAAGCAGAAATGCTAATTTCAGGCGTCTATTAAAATGGCATTCGATCCAAACAATATCGTAGTTCAACTCTGTGCACAAGGAATGCAATTGGAAGGAAAGCTTGAGCAGGATGAAGCAAAAAAACTGTTTAATGAAGCCTGGGATAAGGCCCAAACAAATTTTGAAAAATTCATCGCTTGTCATTTCATCGCCAGGCACCAGGATTCACTCCTGGAAAAATTACGATGGGACGAATTGGCGCTTTCATTTGCATTGTCGTCCTCCGATAAAAACATCAATGAAAATTATTCTTCCCTTTATTTGAATATCGCAAAAGGATTTGAAGATCTTGGTGATCTTGATAAAGCGCTAAACAACTATCAGCTGGCAGATTCCTATACGGGATTCCTGCCGGAGGATGGTTATGGAGCAATGATTAGATCAGGAATTCAGCGCGGCATGGAAAGGATCACTTCAAATGCTGAAAAACTAAATGAAATTGAATACCTCACAATAAAAAGCCGGCCACCAAAATGACCGGCCTTTAAATTTAAATAAACTTTTATCTATTTATGCAGGGTGACAGTCGGCGCCTTCGTCGTATGTCCACCTTCTACAACGATATTCGCCATACTGGTATCATTGAATCCATTATGCCCCATGACCGCGATGCTATATGTCCCCGGACTTACGCCGCGCACGAGATACCCGCCTCCCCAGCCCGGAACAGCATAAATGGTGTCTGTCGAATTGTATGCCTGAACCAGGGGCGAAGATCCTGGCGGTAATACCAGCCCTTCAATTCTTCCCGTCGTATGGTCATTGAAAATAATGATATATGGTTTCAGATAAAATGTCCCGCTCCAGAAGAAGATTGAGCGGTGCAGGTTGAAGTCAAGCCAGAGCTTAAACTGATTATTGCTCACGTCAAACACATGCTCCCTCCGCACATTTACGTCAAAATAAGGGTGCGGTCCAAAAATCACCAAAGGATAACTGGTAAGACTATCCGTAAAAATGGTATTATCCGACCCAAGTGTAATTCGCACCTTAATCACTTTGCCCGTAGGATAATTTCCTGCTGCAAGCAGTGTGTCCACGCCATTACGCAGACTAAGCAGGTCATATACACCGGGGGTAATACTCAGTGTGTCCCAAATCGTATTTTTCCAATCGTCATCCCATTGGAGCCCATTGTCATCATCCCCCTGGTGTTTCGAAGTATCAATTTTGATGGCCACTTGCCGAATGTCGATCAGCACTTTATAATATTCTACAGGACCATCCATCATGTAAATGGACATTTTTGATTGTCCGGCCGGTATACTCGCATCCGTATTCGACCCATTTTCTTTGTTGCAGGCAAGAAAGCCAGTCAGGATGGCAAGGGCACAGGCCGCTGCCAGCCACTTTGAGCTAATTTTCATATCAGTAAAATTTAGGTAGAAATGTCCTTCTCGAAAATTTCAAATTCCATTCCAATTCTTGTTAAGCATTGACTAAATCCAGCAAATCACGAAAAATAAAATGAACCTAGTATTTCTACGATACTCAAATAGTTTTATTTAATATAGAGCAACTTCATTAACACCAGATTGGTATTCATGCTGTGGATATTATTTCCCAATTATGAGAGTGGCGGATTCTATATAGTCTATAAATATTATAGACTTTTTAGAAAATAAAGAGGGAAAAATTTGGTGGTTTGCAATTTCCTCCTATATCTTTGCGACAGTTCTTCCACATCTCTTATCAAGAAAGGCTGAGGGTAATGGCCCGCTGAAGCCTTGACAACCTGTCTCCTGGGAGACAAGGTGCCAATTCCATCCGCCTAAGGCGGACAGATAAGTCAGATCCCGCTTGACAATATCATTACATCATATTGAAAGCTCCTCTGACCATCGGGGAGCTTTTTTCGTTTAGTCGAATCGTCTCCAAAACCTTTCTTGATCAGATGCGTGGATTTTTTAATCGTTCATTCGCATGGCGAATGGGCACAAAAAAGAAATCATGCTATCATCCACAAAACTGATCCACAGCATTCCGATCGACCCATTGACCGGAGCCATCTCTGTTCCAATCTATCAAACGTCCACCTTTGTGCAGGAAGCACCCGGCGTCAATAAAGGCTATGACTATGCGCGCACAGGAAATCCTACCAGGACCTCGCTTGAAGAAATCATGGCCCAATTGGAAGAAGGAAAAATGGGAATTGCCTTTGCCAGTGGACTCGCAGCCATTGATGCGGTCCTCAAGTTGCTGGAGTCGGGCGACGAGATCATCGCCGTGGATGACATTTACGGAGGGGCATTTCGCCTTTTTGAGCAGGTATATAAAAAATTCGGGATCAATGTCCGCTATGTGGATGCTTCTGATGCAAATAATGTATTCAATGCCATCAGCCTCCGCACAAAATTGATTTGGATTGAAACGCCAACCAACCCTACCCTGAAGATTTCTGATATCAGCGCCATTGCAAAAATGGCGAAGGCCAATCGATGTTTACTTTGCGTGGATAACACTTTTGCTTCACCGGCGCTTCAAAAACCTCTCACGCTGGGAGCTGATATTGTGATCCATTCTGCAACTAAATACCTGGGTGGCCACAGCGACCTGATTGCCGGAATTGTCGTGACAAAAGACCAGGCATTGGGTGAGAAGATCAAATTTTATCAGAATGCCTGCGGTGGGATACTGGGACCATTTGACAGTTGGTTGGTCATTCGCGGAATTGAAACACTGCATCTCCGTATCAGGCAGCATTGTACAAGTGCGCAATCAATTGCAGAATTTCTATCCGGTCATCCTGCCATTGACCAGGTCTTCTACCCCGGATTGACTTCACATCCAAACCATGAAATCGCAAAGAAACAAGCGACCGGATTTGGAGGGATCGTGTCATTTACCTTAAATGAAAATACCGAAGAAGCGGCCGGTAGATTTGTGAGTAATACCAACCTGTTCAAATTGGCAGAAAGCCTGGGTGGCATTAAGAGCCTTGTGAGTCATCCGGCGGCCATGACGCATAAATCTATTCCTGCAGAAAAAAGAAGGCAGGCAGGCGTATCGGACAGCCTGATCAGGTTATCTGTCGGGCTCGAAGATCCGGAGGACCTGATTCAGGACCTGGACCTGGCTTTTTCAGCAATCGTAAAAAAAGGGGAAAGATTATTGATCTGTTAAATTAGAGCGACGGATAAAAAAATATAATGAAATGCATGAAAATTATAAAAACCCTACTAAATTTGTTGGATTCGCGATCTGCATGTGTAATCAAACACATCCGAACTGGTTTCAACTTACTACCCAACATTTTACCCATTGCGTCTGTTGTATGCCGCAAGGCATATGCTAATTTTTTCCCTTTAGGGCCTGCCGTCACTATTGAAACTCCATTACATTCATTTGTATTAGTCAATTCACTGTTCATACATTAAAAACACATTCTATGAGTACACAACATTTTGAAACACTTCAGCTACATGCCGGTCAGCATATTGACCCTACTACCAAAGCCAGGGCTGTGCCCATTTATCAAACCACTTCGTATGGATTTGATAATGCAGAACATGCTGCCAATTTATTTGGCCTGAGACAATTTGGAAATATATATACGAGGATCATGAATCCGACTACAGATGTATTCGAGCAGAGAATGGCCGCGCTGGAAGGCGGAGTTGCGGCCGTGGCCACTTCATCTGGTCAGGCTTCCCAATTTCTTGCCTTGAATAATATCCTGCAGGCAGGTGACAATTTTGTTTCGACAAGTTTCCTATATGGCGGCACTTACAATCAGTTCAAAGTATCATTCAAAAGACTCGGTATCGATGTTCGGTTTGCTGAGGGCGATGATGTGGAAAGTTTTGCAAAGAAGATTGATAAGAATACAAAAGCAATCTATCTTGAGACCATCGGTAATCCAAGATTAAATATTCCTGATTTTCAAAAATTCGGCGATCTGGCAAAAGAATATGACCTTCCTCTGATAGTGGATAATACTTTCGGTGCTGCCGGCTACTTATTCAGACCACTCGAATGGGGGGCTCATATTGTGGTTGAATCAGCAACAAAATGGATCGGAGGCCATGGCACCACGATCGGTGGTGTGGTAGTAGATGGAGGCAATTACAATTGGGCCAATGGCAAATTTCCACAATTCACAGAACCTTCTGAAGGATACCATGGGCTTAAATTCTGGGAAGTTTTTGGTGCGGGAAATCCACTCGGGCTTCCGAATATCGCTTTTGCTATTCGCGCGAGGGTCGAAGGTCTTCGCGACTTCGGCGCATCGCAGGCCCCTTTCAATTCATTTCTCCTGTTGCAGGGCCTTGAAACTTTATCACTACGGGTTCAGCGACATTCAGACAATGCACTGGTTTTAGCACATTGGCTTGAAAAACATCCCCAGGTAGATTTCGTCCAATATCCGGGGCTCAAGAGCAGTCCATATCATGATCTCGCGAAGAAATATTTGCCGCGCGGATATGCAGGCATCCTGAATTTTGGAGTAAAGGGTGGAAAAGAGAATGCAAGCAAGTTCATCGATTCTCTGAAACTGGCCAGTCACCTGGCGAATGTAGGAGATGCAAAAACACTGGTTATTCATCCTGCAACCACAACGCATGAGCAATTGTCGGCAGCTGAGCAAATTGCGTCGGGCGTACAACCAAATCAGATACGCATCAGTGTGGGAATTGAACATATTGATGACATTAAAGCGGATTTTGAACAGGCATTTGAAAAGGTATTCACCAACGAATTGGTTGGATAGGAATTCGGCTGATGATGGGATTATCGTATTTTTGATAATCGATATTACTAGGATTCATCTCTCCGTCTATTATCTGGAGAAATTCCTGGTTCCCGTAATTTTTTGGGAAAGTCCCTTCAGCTTTCGGAAACTCACCTGTAGCAACAATCGCTGCAGATCTGGAACAGATACTGAAGGACCCAGGCTCTGGAAATTCGGGTGGGACGAGTGATCCCATCATCATCTAAAGCAGAAAAATCATTTGCCTTACAAAATATTTACATACAACCATCCGCTCCGCCTGGATTCGGGCGCTGAACTCCCTTCTTACGAGTTGGCCTATACCACGCATGGATCATTAAATGCAAATGGCGATAATGTCATATGGATTTTTCATGCCCTTACGGCAAATAGTGATCCTGCAGAATGGTGGCCAGGCCTGGTAGGTGAAGGCAAGCTGTTTGATCCGTCCAGTCATTTTATTGTTTGCGCCAATATGCCAGGCAGTTGTTACGGCAGCACTGGTCCGCTGAGCATTAATCCCGTGAATCATGAACCTTATTATCATGATTTTCCATTTTTTACGACAAGGGATATGGTGCGCGCTTATCAACCCCTCAAATCTTTTTTAGGAATAGAGAAAATACGGATGGGCGTGGGAGGATCCATGGGCGGCCAGCAATTGCTGGAGTGGGCGATCATGGAACCTCATTTGTTTGAATTTATATTCCCTATAGCTACAAATGCCCAGCATTCTCCCTGGGCAATTGCGTTTAATGAATCCCAGCGCATGGCGATTGAGGCGGATGGATCATGGAGAGAAAAACATCCCCATGCGGGCATGGAAGGCATGAAAGCGGCTCGGGCAACTGCCCTGATCTCCTACCGACATTATAATACTTACCTGCATGCACAACCGAGAACAAATGATTTTCCTTTTGATGGCTGGGACGGGGCTGCGTCTTACCAGCGTTACCAGGGCGAGAAGCTGGCCAACCGCTTCAATGCATTTAGCTATTATGTATTGAGCCAGAGCATGGATGCCCATAATATAGGCCGTGGCAGAGGCACCATGGAAAAGGCATTGCAACTAATCAGGGCAGGGACCCTGGTTATCGGGATTGAAACGGATATCCTGTTTCCTTTAACAGAGCAGCGGTTCCTGGCGTCTCATATTCCAGGCGCCGTATATACCACCATATCCTCCGAATATGGACATGACGGATTTTTGCTGGAATATGCTGCCATCAGCGCCCAAATTCTTGATTTTATTGAAAATGAAAAAAAATCGGGCCCTCGTATAGAGAGCATAAAGATGTATGGAAACACATAAGCAATTGACTATTGGTTTATTTGGATTTGGCGTAGTGGGTGAAGGATTATACAAGGTGTTGAAACAAACACCTTCACTAAAGGCCACAATAAAAAGAGTCTGTATCAAGAATCCGGAAAAGAAAAGAAATGCGCCATCCGAGCTGTTCACAACGGATAAATTTGAATTACTGAATGATCCCGAGATCAATGTGGTGGTCGAAGTAATCAATGAGTCTGAACCTGCATTCGAAATCGTTTCTGCGGCCCTTCGCAAAGGAAAAGATGCAGTCAGCGCAAGTAAAAAAATGATCGCTGAGCATCTGCCTCAGTTGCTCGACCTGCAAAAACAAACCGACCGATCTTTTTTGTATGAGGCGGCAGCCTGCGCATCCATTCCCGTGATCAGAAACCTTGAAGAATATTATGACAATGACCTGCTCCATTCTATTCGAGCCATCGTAAACGGGTCAACGAATTTCATTCTTACTAAAATGTTCGAAGAGAAACTTGACTTTCAGCAGGCCCTGCTCCTCGCCCAGCAACTGGGATTTGCAGAGTCGGATCCGACGCTCGACGTGGAAGGATTTGATGCGGTAAATAAATGGACCATCCTGCTGACCCATGCATACGGAATAATAGAAAATCCGCATGAGATCCTATTTACAGGCATTCAAAATGTTCTGGCCTCTGATGCCGCAGTCGCAGCCGAGAAAAAGTTTGACATTAAGTTGGTCGGACAGGCAAAAAAACTGCAGAATGGCAGCGTGGCCGCCTTCGTATTGCCCCAGTTTGTCAGGCACGATGATCACCTGGGCTTTGTAAAAAACGAATACAATGGGGTCGTGATAGAAAGCGGATTTGCAGATAAGCAGTTTTTTTATGGCAAGGGGGCTGGCAGTTTTCCCACTGCATCTGCCGTATTGAGCGATCTATCTGCCCTCCGCTATCAATACAAGTATGAATATAAAAAGCTCTACCACCATGTACCGCATAAACTAACCCGCAACTTCTTCATAAAAACATATATTAGTTTTGATGACTGGGCACATATTCCCAAAGAAAAATTCGAATGGATTGAAGAATGGCATGCAGAAAGCGAGCGGAAATACCTTGTGGGCGTGCTTCCTTTTGAAGAATTATACCAGGAAAATTGGTGGCGTGAAAATAACACATCGCTTATTCTTGCTCCAGAAGCTATTATTGAAGATGTGGAAATCAGAAAGCTGAAGAAAAAAAGCCTGGAACTCGCAGGAATTGTAGAATGAGTATTGGCGATTGTGCCCATCCCGGTGAATTCGGTTTAAGATTTCAGTACCTGCGCACTTTGCTTCCTATCTGGAAAGCATACCCTAGACGAATCACTGCGGCACCCGCATTATTCTGGCCATTCGCTTTATCCTTTTGAACAGGGATGAAACCATAATTCCCTCCCCCTTCTAAAAATATACGGTGCGGCCCCGTTTGGTATAGCAAACCGATATTGACTTCCACTCCGAAATTTGTTGAATTCAGCTGGTCTTTTATATCGGCTGTTGTATCAAATGAAATGGGGCCGCTGAGCAGGGGCATAGTCTCCGCAGCATCCGCATATACATTGCTGGAACCTGAGGTAATTGAATTGGCTGAAAGAAGAAATCCAACAAAGGGACCAGCAGCTCCATAAAACTGCCAGCTACCCTCATCATCCAGCTCAACTCCGAATTTGCCTAAGAGGGGAATCAAGAGGTAATCAAATTCTGCGGATGCATTAAAATTTGCGTACAAATAAGATGGAGCCAGTCCCGGAGGGTATTGTGCAGCCAACCAGGATGGAACAGGCAGGGCCTGCTTTCCATTTTTCTTTCCGCCCTGATAAGAATATTCGAAAGATAATTCAAGTGAGAAACGATCTGTTAATCCGTAATCACCAAAAATGGCAAAATCAGGTCCTAAACCGGAACTATAACCGCTGTTTATGGGATTTCCATTCCCAGAGCTCAGGTTTGGAATGCTGATTCCTCCCTTAACACCTACGTAAGTAGACTGCGCATTTACACCTGAAGCAACAAAGAGGCTTAGCGCCAATAGGCAGGAAAAATAACGTATTTTCATATAGACAGTTTGGCTCAGGTGCTTACTAAATTAGGGAAATTGTCCTGCTTTTCATACTAAAAAATCACTGACCGGACTGAATATGTTTTGCATGAATAGAATATGCGCTTTATCCGTTTTGATGTTGGCGGCAATAATCATCAGTGAGACAATTTCCGCTCAGACCGGATTTGCACTCCCTCAAAAAATCCAATTAAATAACAAGGAAGATTATGCTAAATATGAAAAGGTGGTAATCAACGCCGCGATTTGGCTGGAGGAAACTGATTTGGACAAGGATGTAGAAAAACGAAGAGAGATTGACGTCTTTATCATCAAATGGGTATCAGGAACCCCGGCATTTACACTGAATCTCGATGAACCCCTTTCTGTGCTGACTGAGAAAAACCCTGAGTTACTGGCTCTTTTTATCGCAAGCTATTCCAGGAATTTCCTGGAAAATAAGAATTCGGCAAGTAATTTTAGTGCAACCAAGGCAGCACTGAAGTCCATAGCATTGGTGTACAAAAAAGGAATCGACGTGGCGAGAAATAAACAACTCGAAAAGCTGACCAAATTCACCACAGAAGGCCAATGGAATGATTTCATAGTTACGACCATGAAAATTCCACAAGCCTAGATTCAATGAAAACGTTCTCCTGGTATTTGATGACCTAAATATGATCGCTAAAATTAAAAACCTTAACTATGGCGGAAATTAAAACCAAAGAAACATCTCTCTCCGTCCATGCCTTTCTGGATAGGGTTGATGGCGTCCAAAAGAAAAAAGATGCCTACACTATTTTGGAGATGATGCAGAAGATTACCGGTAAAGAGCCTAAAATGTGGGGTGAAAGCATTATTGGTTTTGGAAAAGTTCATTATCAGTATGCCAGCGGCCATTCCGGAGAAACATGCGCTTGCGGATTTTCTCCTCGCAAGCAACAGTTTTCCTTATATATTACCTGTTCACTCGACTCCTTCCGGCACCTGCTCGATAAATTGGGCAAACACAAAACGGGCAAGGGTTGTATATATATAAAAAAGCTCGATGATATTGACAAGAAAGTACTTGAAACCATGATTAGGAAAGCGGTAACAGGATCTAAAATGGTTTCCTGATTAAAACGGCATTTGGTAGAAATCTGCCGCATCTTCGAGCGATTCATTTTCCACTAAATCAATTTGATTCATGCAAGAAGCCAAATCGATGATGATTCTTGTTGCAGGGCCCTATCGGTCAGGCACAAATGATAACCCAGTGTTGATTGCCGCAAACGTTAAGAGAATGACCGACTGGGCCCTTGAATTGTACAGCATCGGGCATATGCCTGTTTTGGGCGAATGGTTTGCGCTTCCACTAATAGAGGCGGCAGGATCAAAACAAATGGGCGATGGCGTATTTAATGCAATTTTCCACCCCCTTGCCGTTGATCTGATCGACCATTGTGACGCAGTATTCAGAATCGGTGGCCCATCCTCAGGAGCTGACGAAATGGTAAGTACGGGGCTGGCCAAAGGCAAAAAAATATTCTATTCCATTGACGAAATACCGGTGAAAAAGAAACGGCAGATAAGATAAAACCAACCTGACTAATGTAGCCTTCATTGCATTGGGCAGGGCGTTGAACAAGACGCATCCAGGTTCCCAGGGCATTTGAATAAGCAGGCCTTTATTGGCTTATTTTTATAATTACCGATCTTAGTTTATTTTGCACTTTCATACTAAAATTTAAACAAGCAAACTTTATGAAAAAAATCATCCTTCTGCTATGTGTAGTCATCGCTGGTGCTTCTGCCAATGCACAACTTGCAAATTCAAAATGGAAAGGCACATTGCAGCTAGATAATCCCATCGAAGTGATTTTCGACTTTGGAAAAGACAGCCTTTCGGTTTATACTGTTGCGGACAATTCTGCTTTGGAGACAATGACATTTACTGATGTCGATAAAGTACTGACCATAAAAAAAGTCTACGGCCAGAGTGATTGCAACGAAGTAGAAGGAAAATATAAATATGAACTCAAGAATGACGAATTGGTATTGACGCTGGTAGCAGATGATTGCGCAGGCAGGTCTCAGGTATTGAATAATACCAAGTGGGCGAAATCTAAATAAATTGCCGATTAATATTCAACTCAACCGGAATGCGCCAGCATTCTGGTTTTTATTTTTTGGACTTCCTATTCCCAGGATGGGAATCTTGGATTGCATTAAACACAAATGAATATCAACATTTTAAAATTAATGCAAAAGGATATGTATCTGCCTGCCATTTTTTGTTACATTCGTTCTCCGATGTAATTAATGCCGCACCCACCATCTGCCGTAGAAATATTTGCCTCGTATTTTATTTTTCCGCGCTTGCCTGAAAATTCTCAATGACAATCTCTGGTCTATAGGATTCAAAGATAATTTTCATTGAAAAGCATCTGAATAGAGAACTTTTTTAAGTAGCTTAAACTTATTCAAAACCAAATAAATTGATCGTATGCAAGATGGAAAAACCGAAAAACTAGTTGCTTTGATTTCTGCCAATACAAGTCGTCCCATAAAAAAGGTGTTGGTAGTTGGGTGCGGAACGGGTCTCGAAGCTGCAATACTAGCCCATAGTTTATCTGCAGAAGTTGTTGGAATTGATATCAAGAGTGAATTTGAGTTTGATGTGGAAGCGTCTAAAGTTTGTACCCTCATTGAAGCCGATGCTACGAAAATGCCATTTGAAAACAACAGTTTTGATTTTGTTTATTCTTTCCATGCGTTAGAGCATATTAGTAAACCATTGGAGGCGATAGCTGAGATACGAAGAGTATTAAGGCCCAACGGACTCGTTTGGATTGGAACACCAAACAGGAACAGGTTGATAGGATATCTCGGCAGCAAAAGAGCAACAAATTTCCAAAAATTGAGATGGAATATCACGGACTGGAAATATAAATTGAGAGGTAAATTCAAAAATGAGTATGGAGCACATGCTGGATTTACATCGGTTGAAATGCAAGCAATTCTAATGAAGGAATTTCCGAAGGTTGAAAATGAAACGAGGAATTATTACGATGCAATTTATACCGGCAAGAAAAATATCATCCAACTGCTATATAATATGGGTCTCGCCAAATACGTTTTTCCTGCAATTTATTTTGTTGCGAAAAAATAGCGAATGATTTTTCCTCATTTATGTCGATGATTGTTTCTAAGTAATTTCACTGCATTGGCTAACCAAATAAGTGTAGTCGGCCATCATTACATCACAGCCATTATTTTGATCAACTGGCCTTAAATTATGCCTTAACAGGTTCTTCCCAGTCTTTTTATTGTATAACTTATTGACTCACAAGGAATAAAAAGATAGGGTCTGTATGGCGATCTTTGTGGCTATTTTGGCGCTTCTGCCTGAAAAGCACTTACAAAAGCATTGGGATTCATACTATTCAATTCCAATATCCGTTTTATATGGGAACCATTTTATCCAAATCCTATATCATGAAAACCATTTTTACCCTATTCCGCTGCAGTCATTCTGCTTTATTCCTGCTCATCTACAGAACTCGTACATATCAGCGTACAGGAGCCCGCACCCGTAACCATTCCTAACGACATTAAGATCGTGGGTCTGGTTAACCGGACAGCTCCTTCAAAAGAAACCAAAGTAATCGATGCTGTTGACAAAATATTTTCACTTGAAGGCACCAAACTGGACAAAGCTGGTGCCCAGGCCACCATCACCGGCCTGAAAGATGAATTGACGAAAAATACCAGGTTTACAGAAATAAAGCCACTTAGTAATCTTGAACTCACTACCGTTGGATCAGGATTATTTCCTAGTCCCATGTCTTGGGAGCTGGTTGAAAAAATCTGTCGTGAAAATAATGTGGAAGCGGTTTTTTCTCTTGAGCTTTTTGATACTGAATCAAAGATAAATTATGCGGTCAGTCCGGCTTCCATGGCCACACCGCTGGGAAATGTGCCTGTTATCAATCAACAAGCAACGATGCTTACCAATATCCGGACTGGATGGAGGATCTATGACCCGGTAACGAAAATTATTCTGGATGAATATCCTATGTCAAGGTCTCTTTCTTACTCTTCCTCAGGAATTAATCCAGCGATGGCTGCAAGTGCGCTCGCGGGGCGTAAGGATGCGGTGATGGAAGCGGGAAACAGAATCGGACAACAATACGCCATAAGGATCCTTCCTTATTGGATAAGGGTTACAAGAGATTATTTTGTTAGAGGCAGCGATCAATTCAGGGTTGCGCGCAGAATGGCACAGACAGGAAACTGGACCGAAGCAGCTAAGATCTGGGAAATGGAAACAAAAAACCCTGATCCCAGAGTGGCCGGCAGGGCATGCTATAACATGGCAATCATTAATGAAATCAATGGCGATTTGGATGCCGCCATCAGCTGGGCACAAAAAGGCTATGAAAACTACGCCAATCGCCTCTCTCTGTACTACGTGAATATTCTGAAGAACAGAAAGTCGAGTATGGATCTGGTGAAGAACCAGGTAACACAGTAGGCAAAGCTGAAGGCTAAACGCTGAACGCTAGATGCAGAACGCCAACGGCAGAATGCGATATCAGGAATGAGTTTTATTAAATATTGATTTCCCATTTAAACAATTGAAGCAAAAGGCAAATATTTTCTATCTCATAGAAAATTTTGAATATGGAATGCGCGAGTTTGCGGTACTTGACAATAACGGATATATTATTCAGTTTGGCCAGGACATAGAAGAGATGAATACCAAATAAATAACTTGCAGCCATCTTGTCTGGTCTATCGCCCACCTCCCTGCTCCCTGGCAAAAAACGCAGCTTGATCAGGCTTTGCGATTCTTTGTGAATTCATTTTATCTAACTTCAGGTATGCTCAGTCTGCAATTCCAGCCATTCCCGGTTTTGACAACGAAGCGCCTTCTATTGAGAAAAATTGGTCGCGAAGATGAGGACGCATTCTTTGCCTTACGCTCAAGCAAGAACGTTATGAGATTTATTGACAGGCCACTTACGAAAACGAAGGAAGACGTGATCATCCTCATAGATATGATGGTCAGCCTCATAGAAAGCAATGAAGGGCTGACATGGGCCATTACAAAGAAGGATGATCCCGGCATGATCGGAACGGTGCATCTTTGGAAAATCAGCAGGGAAAACTACAGAGGCGAAATAGGCTATTTATTGGATCCCGCATGGCAGGGCCAAGGCATCATGCGGGAAGCGCTCGAGGCTGTCATTCACTATGGCTTTTACAGCGTCCAATTGCATTCCATCGAAGCCAATGTAAGCCCGGATAATAGCGCATCTTTCCATTTGCTCGAGCGTTGCAGATTCATCCGGGAGGCTCATTTCAGGGAGAATTTTCTTTACGATGGAAAATTTCTGGATACCCTGGTCTATTCATTATTAACACCAATAGCGCCCGATTCCAAATGAAAAAATTTACAATATATATTCTCTGCCTCTTCCACATGACGGGCTTGCATGCTCAGTTATCTGGTCAGCTTACTGGAAGCTGGCAAGGCATTTTGCAGGTCGGAAAAGGCCTGAGAATGGTTTTTCATTTTTCACAAAATGCAACCGGGCAATGGTCAGCCAGTTTTGACAGCCCTGATCAATATGCAACCGGTATCGCATGCAGTGATGTGCTCATTGAGGGCGACTCAATCCATTTACAGATCCCAACCGCGAAGGGCAGTTTTCGAGGCGTATTTCTAACGGATTCTACCATTCGCGGGGAGTGGAAGCAAATGGCAAGATATGATCTCTCGCTAAAGAAAACGGCTAATCCTCCGGAAATTGTAAGAAGAAGGCAAACGCCGAAACCACCATTTCCTTATATAGCAGAAGAACTGGAATATACAAGTGTCAGGACGGGTCTCCGGTACGGGGCTACGCTTACTCTTCCGGATGGGGATGGCCCCTTCCCGGCAGTTGTCCTCATTACAGGTTCGGGTGCACAGGACCGTGATGAAAGCATTTTTGGTCACAAACCTTTTGCAGTACTTGCAGACTTTCTGACAAGGCATGGTCTGATTGTATTGAGGGTAGATGACCGAGGAGTCGGGAAATCGACAGGAAATTTTTCCACTTCCACTTCTGCAGATTTCGCCGAAGATGTAAATGCAAGCCTGGACTTCCTGAAAATGCAGCCCAAAGCGAATAAATCCAAACTCGGACTGATTGGACACAGTGAAGGCGGAATGATCGCACCCATGGTCGCAGTTCAAAGAAAAGATATTGAATTCATTGTTCTATTGGCCGGCCCCGGCGAAAAAATTCCCAAATTACTTGCAGAACAAAATGCAGCAATACTCAAGTCGGCTGGCATCAACAAAGACGCTGTGCAGTCTTTTGAAACTTTTTATCCAAGCCTGATGCAATCCATCACAGCTTCGAAATCAGTCGCGGAAGCAAAAAAACAAATTAGTCAGGCCCTTGACCAATGGAAAAAATCAACCCCCAAAAATTATATTTTGGCCACAACGGGCATATACAATGACAGCAGCCAGAAAAGTTATGTCGAGAACCTCACTGCTGTGATGTATACTCCCTGGTTCCTTTATTTCCTGAATTATGATCCTGCTCCAAACCTGGAAAAACTCAAATGCAAAGTCCTTGCGCTGAATGGTGAGAAAGACGTCCAGGTAATTTCCAGATCGAACCTCGCCGGCATTCAGCAGGCGCTGGAAAAGCATGGCCACGCAAAATTTACTGTCTCCGAAATTCCGCAGTTGAATCACTTGTTTCAGACTTGCAATAAATGTACGGTGCAGGAATATGGAGAATTAGAAGAAACGTTTTCTCCTCTTGCGCTATCCATGATCTCGGATTGGATCGAAAAGAATATAAGATGATTATTTCCCCCGTGGCTCCGCGGCCCATAAAATCGCATTTCTAATCAGTGTCTTGAAATTAGCATCTTCCCACAGATAAGGATCATGCCCGATGCCTATGTATACCATGCGCCGGAAATTTTCATTTACCCAAATGATGGGATGGTCGCCCATGGATTTATTTTGCTTATAGCTAGACTCGTCCGCTGTGGCGAGGACATGCACATTGGGCCGGGGACTCTTATTAAATTCATACCATTCATCAGCGATCTCGCATTGATCGGGCAAGCCTTTTGTCACCGGATGATTTGGATCTTCAATAATAAGGATGGCTTTTTGAAATCCCGGGTGTGGTGAATAGGTTATTCCGCCCATGAAATCCTCAAACCATTGCCAGTAGGGCTTATCTGCGCCTTTAAAGAAGTTTCCCGTGAGTCCGCCGGCATGCACACCCACCCAGCCTCCTCCCTTTTCGACAAAATGTTGTACTGCTGACTGCTGGCTTGGCGACATGTCAAATGGAGCCTGCTGCAGGGGAATGAATACCTGGTACCCGGAAAGATTCTGATCATTGATCAGGCTGGTGTCTTCACTGATATCTATCTCAAAATTATTCTCCGCCGCCATTTTTTGCAAAGCCGGTCCGGCAGCGGCCATCATTTTAATATGATCCTTTGCTTTCGAGGTGGTGACAAATACCCTGAACCTGGTTTGATGCCCGGGACTTTTTCGGCTAAAAGCAAATACGAGCAGGATGAATGCAACCAGACCGATCGATCTGAAAAAAAATTGCTTTGTCAAGTGGAAGGTTTTAACTGTAGCTTAAAGTTATCATTAGCTTTGCATGAAAAGAAATATCTCTTTGAAAGGATTTTTTTCATGCAGAGACTCGGAGCAGGGCGGAGACGCAGAGGCTGGATCTTGGTAAATTTCTTTGCCCCTCATCTAACCTTTGCGCCTCTGCGTGATATTCTATTTTTTCAACTCCAAATGCATGATAGCACGAATCTGGCACGGAAAAACGGATAAATCAAACTTCGTCGCTTATAGCGAATTTTTGCGAAAAACCGCTATCCCTGATTACAAAAAAGCCAATGGGCTGCAGGGCATGAGCTTTCTTCGCAATGTTATTGGCTCTGAGGCCCATTTTACACTGATCACTTATTGGCAAAATATGGATGCAATCCGTGACTTTGCTGGAGAAGATGTGGAAAAAGCAAAATATTATCCAGAGGACAAGCATTTCTTATTGGAACTTGAAGAGAAGGTTCAACATTACGAAGTATTTGCACCTTAGTCCAAAAACCATGCATGCGCCAACTAAATTTCTTGAACTCCATGGGGCACCTGAAAAGACGCCTAGCATTCAATATGCATTTTTTGGCCCGGGCGATATGATTTTACATTTTGTAAAAGGCTTAGCAGATATTGGAAGAAGGCAAGAAATAAGTGCACACCATACAATCAATGCATTTTCTATCACAAAGACATTTACTGCACTTGGCGTTTTGCAATTGGCCATGGCAGGAAAATTGAAGATTTCAGATCCTATTAAGGAATGGCTGCCACATCTGCCCTATCCCGATGGAATATCCATTGCACAACTATTGTCACATAGTGCAGGGATTCCCAATCCCCTGCCCTTGAATTGGATTCACCTTGTTAGTGAACATAAATTATTTGATAGAAATGCATTCTTCGGGAAAATTTTTCTGAAAAATCAAAAAACCGTATCAGGGCCCAATGAAAAGTTCTCATATTCAAATCTGGGCTACGTTATTTTGGGTCAGCTGATTGAGAAAGTTACAGGCGTGGCTTATGAAACATATATAGAAGAGCAGGTAATTCAGAAAATTGGAGTTTCTTCGGTTGATCTGGGGTTCACTCACCCGGATAGTTCTATTCATGCAATCGGTTACCAGAAGCAATGGAGCTTTATCAATTTGTTGCTCGGATTTTTCATTGACAAATCGAAATTCACTGGCAAAGCCGAAAATGGCTGGTTGCCGTTCAACTATTTTTACGTCAATGGCATTTCCTATGGTGGCTTAATTGCAAATTTTAATGGCCTGATCAAATATGTGCAGGCGTTGCTGCAAGAGCGAAATCCTTTTCTTTCTGAAGAATATTTTACATTTCTTTTTAGGGAGAACAAAACGAACAATGGAAAGCCAACTGGGATGTGTTGTAGCTGGTTCTCGGGCTCATTGAAGGGAATAGAATATTTCTGCCATGCAGGTGGTGGTGGCGGATATTATTGTGAGATCAGACTCTATCCGCAAATAAAGCGGGGCAGCGTGGTTATGTTTACCAGGTCCGGAATGTCAGATGAAAGATTCCTGGACAAAGTGGATCAGTATTTCATTCGATAATCGGTCGCTTACAGAGCGCCAGGCATTATTTCTTCTTTACCAATGCGACAATGGCGATGATTATCCAAATGATATTTACCACAGCCGAAGGAATGGCATGATGGTAAATCGTATTGAGAATCAAACAGGTGCTTCCTGCTATATTCATAAAGTAGTATGGCAGGGAATTTGCGTCCAGTTTTTTGTACATATTCAGCGCATAAGCGATGACTACAAGAACTGAACCAATCCAGCCAATGATATCTATGATCATTGTTCAAGGTATCTTCCAAAAATAGAATTAAAATATTCATATACCTTTAGAATTGGCGTATTTAGATCTTAAATATTTCAATTAATGCAAGACTTGAAAATATCCACTGTCCAATTTGAAAATAAAAGCGGGGATAAAGGATACAATCTGGAAATCATTGAAGCGATGACTTCAAAAGCCGCGAAAGAGGGATCAAAAGTGATTGCCTTCCATGAATGCTGTATCAGCGGGTATTCCCTGGCACGAAAGCTTTCAAAGGAAGAGATGCTCAAACTTGCTGAACCCATTCCAGGCGGCAGAAGCATTTCGGTTTTGCAGCAGATTGCTTCAAAATATGACATGGTGATCCTTGCCGGACTTTTCGAAAAGGATGAACAGGATGATTTATATAATAGTTATGTATGTGTGGACAAGAATGGGTTGATTGCAAAACACAGGAAGATTCATCCATTCATCAATCCGCACCTGAAGCCTGGAAACGAGTACACCGTATTCAATATTTATGACTGGACTTGCGGAATTCTAATCTGCTATGATAATAATGTGATTGAAAATGTAAGAGCGACCGTTCTGCTGGGTGCTGATATTCTGTTTATGCCACATGTTACCATGTGCACCCCTTCTACGAGACCGGGTGCCGGATTTGTGGATCCCGACCTGTGGAACAGGCGAAAGTCTTCGCCAGAAAAATTGCGTGCAGAATTTGATGGACTGAAAGGGAGAACATGGCTAATGAAATGGCTTCCGGCCAGGGCATATGACAATGGGATCTATGTTGTTTTTTCCAATCCCATTGGAATGGATGATGACCAATTGAAAAATGGATGCTCTATGATCATTGATCCTTTTGGCGATATCGTAGCAGAATGCAGGATATTGGGCGATGAATTGCAATCGGCGACTATCACGGCAGAAAAGCTTTCAAAAGCAGGGGGATTCAGGTATAAAAACGCCAGGAGACCCGAATTATATGGTGATATTATTGCCAGCCCGCATCATGCCGAACTAAAAATCGCCTGGCTAGATAAGGAATAAGATTGTATTTTGGCGGCGGATTATCGTATACTGAATACCGCTAGTTAATGACCGATTTTCAAATTCTATGGCAAGCGACATGACCCTGGTAAATCGACAAGCGTTCCGGGCCGGATCTCATTTCGGATCCAAAGTAAACGCATTGTATCTATCTATAGCTCTTCTTACCGCCTTCCGCTGGGTATTATTCAGGCTTGAAAAGCATTGAGCCTCCGCTGTCCATTTCCCTTTTTTCAGCTTCCTCCTCCATTTACCACCAATCAATCCATCTACGATCAGCCACTTTTTGAATGCCGCATCAATTGATGAAAATTCCTTGTCTGAATTTTCCCGCTTGTAGCCTTCTCTGTTCTTATAGCTGATTCCATATTCATCATAATCAGGCAGCAGAAAACAGGATTGAATCTCTCCCTGGTTTGATTTATTTGCTATTAGGAAAATATATTCCTGGCCGGAAACCCTCACTTTTTTGAATTCATTCTGCAATCGGTCAACCCCTTCTCGGGCCTGCTGTGGTCTAAGGCCCGACCACCAGACAAAATCCTGTATTGTCGCAGGCCCCCTGCTTATAAAATACCTCCTCGTCAATTCTTCCAATGCCTGTTTCGGCTTGAAAGCAATTCTTCCCTTGATCCTTTCGTCAAGCAGTGCATATGTAAATTGTTTCCCAATCCTGGGTCCACTGCAGATCAAGCCCTCCAATTCCGCAAACATGAATATTAATCCAAGCCGCAGCCCATCCGCTTTGATCTTATTCTTTTCCAGAATCGACTGCAAATTTTTTCGGGTAAGAAAATTTTGACCTGCAAGTGCTTTTTCGAATATCCTGATCGCTTTTTTGAAATCCGACGGTAATAATGAGGCCTGCCGATAATAGTAGGCATTAGAAGCATGCACATTGGGTGAAGTCAGCTTGAGTACCCATTGAATATTTTCTGGGGTAACAAAATGCCAGGTAGGGCGAAGCATATGCGTTCTCAGGAAAGCGCCCTGATTAAAATCTGTTTCGACCTTTTCTTCAGTAATTCCGGGGAGGCGCAGGCCAATGGCCCATTTCGCCATCGGAAATTCCTGGGCCTGCATAGCAGTCAAAGCGGAAATGAGGCTTGCAGGATCTCTATGTGTGCTCCCTGTGATATGCTGATTGTGTAGTCTTTGACTTATAATATCTCCATTTGTCATCATCGGGAAGCAGCGCATTTATTTTCCAGGCCCGATAAGGTCCCAAAGATTTCCATATAGGTCCTTAAAAACTGCGACTGTACCATATTCTTCGTCATGTGGTTGCCTTGCGAAATGAACGCCCACGGAAATATAATGGTCATAATCGCGCCAAAAATTATCCGTGTGCAGAAAGAGGAATACTCTACCCCCAGTTTGGTTTCCTATGTGGAGGCCTTGCTCCTCATCGCTTGCTTTTGCGAGCAATAAACTGCACCCGCTGCTACCTGGTGGTTTCACAATAACCCATCTTTTTGTTTCGCTTAACCTCTGGTCCTCATACAATGTGAAGTTTAGTTTATCTACAAAAAAACGAATCGCTTCGTCATAGTCGGCAACAACTAACGCAATATGAGCAATTTCCTGTTTCATGTGGATTGTTTGAATTGTTTCTGGTGACAAGGATTGGTCATAACAAAGCTTTAAAAATCTCAAAATCTGGAAAAATTAGGGCCGAATCGGAAGGAGATAGATATCGCTTTGGAGGAAAGGCTGCGCTCAGGGAAGCTGATCACCGGGAAAGCTGCGGACTGAGTGAATCTCATATAAAAAAATCCCCGCCTTCACACCGGGATCATTATCCATAATCTGTTTCAGTTCGGCCTGGTCTACATTGAAAATTCCAATTCCTTTGACATCACTTGAATCTGTGACTGGACAAACAATCGACAATTTTCCTGCCGCTCTTAATTCGAAATTTCTTCTTCCATGTTCCCAGATGATTCCTGGTGCATCTTGTTGATTAAGGTTAGGACCAGCTTTCAGGATGACGGCTGAATAGTTTTTAGTCTTCGTCATCATCTCCTTCATGTAGTCATTGGTTATGCTTGACATACCCATTCATTTAATATTGTAAAAGATTTGGAATGATATTCCTGCTAATGAGTAATTATTCTTTCTGATCCTTGTCCATTTTTGTGGGTGGGTCAGACTTAAAGATGTTGAAGGCGAGTGAGCCCATAACTGCCCCGTATAGGCTGCTATTGAGGGGTTTACTGGTAATCATGCAGGTACCGGTTTTGCAACCTATGAAATGGTAATAAGAATAGCCGATGATGGCTCCGATCAAAGCTCCGAAAATGGCCAGTTTGTATTTCAGGAAGAATTTCATAAGTCTGCCATCAATCCAGACAATAAACTTACAGAAAAAATGCAAGAAAAGGCCAGTCATTGTCTTGTTTCACGCAAAGACACAAAGGTAAGATAAGGCGCAAAGAAATACCCAAGGGCCTCTTCTTTGCGCCTCCACTCTTCTTTGCGTCTTTGCGTGAAACAAAAAAGCTCCACCATTTGGTGAAGCTTCTGTCGGGGCGGCAAGATTCGAACTTGCGACCTCCTGGTCCCAAACCAGGCGCGATGACCGGGCTACGCTACGCCCCGAAATATTGTTGATGCCTATTCTCCCAATTCGCGGAGAGGGAGGGATTCGAACCCTCGATACAAGTTTAAGCTCGTATAACGGTTTAGCAAACCGGCCCTTTCGGCCACTCAGGCACCTCTCCCTGCCCCTTGGTGGAAGGGGACGCAAAAATAAAGATTATTGCTTAGTAAACAAAACAAATAGCCCATCCATGAAACATGAATGGGCGTTAATATGTTGATATGATTACATGGCTGCCAGCTGAACTTTCTGCTGCAACTCCGTAACATTCTCTCTGAAGAGGCTGTCGGTATCCATCAGGTCTTTCACTGTTTGGCAGGAATGGATCACCGTAGTATGATCTCTTCCGCCGAAATGTTCGCCGATTGTTTTGAGTGAGTTTTTTGTAAAGGCTTTGGCCAGGTACATAGTAATTTGGCGGGCCTGCACGATTTCACGTTTGCGGGTCTTCTGCAGCAACTTGTCATAAGGCAGATCGAAATATTCGCAAACCATTCTCTGGATGGTTTCGATGGTAATCTCTTTGCTGCTGGTTTTCACAAAATTACGGAGTACTTTCTTCGCCAACTCAAGGTCTATTTCCCTCTTATTAAGCGAAGACTGTGCCAAAAGCGAGATCAGTGCACCTTCCAATTCGCGTACATTACTATTGATATTATAGGCCAAATACTTGACCACTTCTTTAGGCATATCGAGACCATCATTCTTCATCTTTCTCTCCAAAATCTCAATGCGTGTATCATAATCGGGCACCTGCAAATCAGCGCTCAATCCCCACCTGAAACGGCTGAGTAATCTTTCCTGCATTCCATCCAGATCCTTTGGCGGCTTATCGGAAGTGAGGATGAGTTGTTTGCCCGATTGATGCAAATGATTGAATATAGCGAAGAATGCATCCTGCGATTTTTCAGCACGGCTGAAGAACTGCACATCATCAATCAGCAATACATCGACCAGCTGATAAAAATGAATAAAATCGTTGATGGCGTTATTGCGACTATGATCGATAAACTGATTTATAAACTTTTCAGAACTCACATATAACACCACTTTATTATGGTGAGTTCGCTTGACTTCATTGCCGATGGCCTGCGCAAGATGTGTTTTGCCAAGTCCAACGCCACCATAAATCACGAGTGGGTTAAATGAATTTGCTCCCGGTTTTTCAGCAACGGTTTTTCCCGCCCTTCTTGCCACTCTGTTGCAATCACCCTCAATAAATGATTCAAAAGTATAGACAGGGTTTAGCTGCGCATCAATCTGCATCTTCTTCAGCCCCGGAATGACAAAAGGATTTTTTACAGGATTATTGATGATCAGGGGAAAATCCATTTCATTATTTGAAAAAGTCTTATAAGTCTGAGCAGGCACATCCATTGTTAAAGGTTTGTTTTGCTGATTGCCGCTATCTACCATGATCCGGTATTCAAGCCTGGCATCTTTTCCTAAGATTCTGCGCAAAGTCTTTGCCAATAAATTCACATAATGCTCTTCCAGGTACTCATAAAAGAACTGGCTGGGTACCTGAATCACTAAAATATTGTTTTTTAATTCTACAGGATGGATCGGCTCGAACCAGGTTTTATAATGTTGCCATTCTACGATGTCTTTAATTATTTCCAGGCAATTGCTCCAGACTTTATCGAAGGTTTTAGGCATTACGAAATGGGCAGTTTTAAGCGGTGTAAAGAATTCGATTTTCTCATCGTTTTTCATAGGAAGCAGACTAAAAAAAGTTTTGCAGGGGGACGAATATCAAAGTTTTTTATTGAAAAAAAAATTTTTTATTCATCAAAAATTTCCTTCCTCCCGAGACCGTTCATTGACAGTATATTCGATTCTAAAAAAAAGGCCCCAATCATTGAATTTATCACATTTTATCATCTCGAAGGATGAATTTTCTGAATGATTTTCAGGAAAGGAAATGCAAGGATTTCTTAACCCGCTTCAATGGATAAAACAAGCCGCCTGTACCAGTAAATTAAATCAGAAAGAATTGGAACCTGTGGTTTACACGGAACTTTTATGAAGAGAGAAAACGGAGACATCAGAATCAGTAGCCTTTTCTTCATAGTGAAATTCTTGAGAAGTAATTGAAGATACACATATTTTGATACTATTCAATTTTCCTCCAAGTTTTTTTAAAAAAAAATTGAGCGAAAAATGCAGCAAGGATTCAACTATTTTTCGCTCTTTTTTTTATGGCATGGTTACCAGCAAGTTCACTTATTTAATTAATTATAAATTATACCATTTGCCCGGCCTGTCTCGAAAAGTTAACTTCGCCACCAGGCTGGAATTCCTCTCATCCATTCCTCCTGAAAAATTTTGGGTTAACTACCTGACTGATGCAAAAAACAATTCAACTCAAGCTGACTCCGACGGAAGCAGCTCATGGAGAAAGCATACGAACAGCCTCTGCATTGTCTTCGGGACTGCCATTGGATCATATCACTGGATTCCACATTCTAAAAAGTTCTATTGACGCAAGGTCAAGGCGCACTTTAATCATCCTGACTGTCCTGATTTTTGTTAATGAGCCAATACAGCCAAGAAACTTATTCCGGATCAATTTCAGGGATGTTTCACGCGCACCTAAAAGCGTGGTAATTATTGGGAGCGGACCAGCAGGTTTATTTGCCGCCATGAAATTATTGGAGAACGGAATCCGTCCTGTCATTTTGGAGAGGGGAAAGGATGTCAGATCCAGAAGAAGAGATCTGGCCATCCTAAATAAGCATGGAATTTTGAATCCCGAAAGCAATTATTGTTTCGGAGAAGGGGGCGCTGGCACATACAGCGACGGAAAATTATATACCCGAAGTACCAAGAGAGGTGATGTGCATCGTATTCTGAATATCCTGGTCCAATTTGGGGCTGAAGAAAATATTTTATTTGATGCCCATCCGCATATTGGCACGAACAAGCTACCACAGATCATCACGACCATGAGAAAGGAAATCCTCGATGCCGGGGGTGAGATTCATTTCGGGAAAAAACTTGTCGATCTGGAAATCAATAATGAACTGGTTAGCACTGTAGTCACATCGGACAATGACAGGATTCATTCAGATGGCACCATTTTAGCTACCGGGCATTCTGCGAGGGATATTTTCCAATTATTCAACAAAAAAAACATAGACTTAGAGTTTAAACCCTTCGCTTTGGGTGTTCGGATAGAGCATCCGCAACAACTTATCGATTGTATTCAGTATACTCATCATCCGGCAGTTGATAAAAAGGAATGGGTAAGAAATGAATTTCTTCCTCCGGCATCTTATGGCCTCATTCAACAGGTAAGTGGGCGGGGGGTTTTTTCATTTTGCATGTGCCCGGGAGGAATCATTGCAGCAGCTTCTACTTCGCCTGGAGAACTGGTAGTCAATGGCTGGTCCCCCTCCAAAAGAAACAACCCATATGCCAATTCCGGAATTGTAGTCAGTGTGGAAGAAAAAAATGTGCAAGAATTCAGCGTACATAAAGCACTTGCCGGGTTATATTTTCAACAATCCGTAGAGCAAAAAGCTTTCGAAGCCGGCGGCGGCAAATTCGTTGCCCCGGCACAGAGAATGACAGATTTTGTAGAGAATAATCATACTGCAAATTTTCCCGACTGTTCCTATTTGCCTGGAATTCGTTCTTCCCTTCTCAGTGAGGTCTTGCCTGGCTTCATCAACGAAGGACTTGTAAAAGCTTTTGTCGCCTTTGGAAAAAAAATGAAAGGATATTATACCAGGGAAGCGGTCATTTTGGCCACCGAATCCAGAACCTCCTCCCCGGTGAGAATACCCAGGGACAGGGAGTTGCTTCATCACCCCCAAATAAAGAACTTATTTCCATGTGGGGAAGGTGCGGGCTATGCAGGAGGGATTGTAAGTGCTGCAATGGACGGCGAAAGAGTGGCAGCACAGCTGGTTAGGATCCTGTCCTGAAGCGGATTCTGCAAATGACTTGCTAATTCAGTGTCTTTCACCATATCTAAATTATATTTGACAACTAAATAATGATGGAATGCAAATTCTTGATGTCAGGAATCTCAGGAAATGGTTCGCCACGCAGAAAGCGGTTGATGATATAAGCTTTGGATTGGAGCAGGGATCGATATTTGGTCTCCTGGGTCCAAATGGTGCAGGCAAAACAACATTGATCCGCATGATTACCGGAATTTTCTATCCAGATGAAGGTGAGATTTTTCTCGACGGGAGAAAATTCGATCCTGTGAACGACGTGCTCAGCATCGGTTATATGCCCGAAGAAAGGGGATTATATAAAAAAATGAAAATTGGGGAACAGGCTGTGTACTTGGCAAGGCTTAAAGGACTTAGCAAACAGGAAGCCACGCAAAGTGTAAAGGAATGGTTTATAAAATTTGAAATGCAAACCTGGTGGAACAAGAAAATTGAGGACCTCAGTAAGGGTATGGGTCAAAAATTACAATTTGTAACAACGGTATTACATAAACCGAAGCTGATCATCCTGGATGAACCTTTCAGTGGCCTGGATCCTGTAAACAGCAACCTCATCAAAGACGAGATTTATAACCTGGCGAGGAATGGCAGCACCATCATTTTCAGCACCCATCGCATGGAGCAGGTGGAAGAAATTTGCGACCATATCATCCTCATCAATAAAGGAAAGAAGATCCTGGATGGCACAGTCAGCGGAGTAAAACAACAATTCAAAGAAAACCTTTTCAGCATTGGACTCGATCAGATGCCCGATCCGATTTCAACTCAAAGTTTCGAGGTCATCGGCAGGAAAGACCATAGCCTGATCGTGAAGATAAATGAAGGGTACAGGTCCAATGATGTCTTGCAATATTTTCTATCCAAAAACATCGGCATCAGTTCATTCAGTGAAATGTTGCCTTCATTGAGTGATATATTCATCAGGCTGGTCGAAGGAACTTCAGCTGCCCGCCAATTTCAAACAGTACCAGCTTAAAATGAATTTATGAATAAGATTGGTTTGATTATACAGAGGGAATACCTGTCAAGAGTGAAGAAAAGATCCTTTCTGCTGACCACTATCCTGGTGCCTATTATCATCATTGGCTTCTATGCTGCCATCATTGCGATTTCCATCTCCGGAAGTTCTGATACACAAAAAGTGGCCATTGTAGACCGGGCGAACCTGCTTAATGGTGCAGTCCAGGATGATAAAGATGATAAGAACTCGTATACGATCATCACAAATGAAACAGAACATTCTTTCAAGGAGAAATATAAACAGGAAGGTTATACGTCATTTTTATTTATTCCGGAAATCGATATCGACCGTCCCGCTGGCATCAAATTGCACAGCCAGTCTTCTCTGAGCATTACCGCAAAAGCAAAGATTGAGAACAAGATCAATAAGGCCATCGAACGAAAAAGAATGCAGATCGCTCAAATCGATCCTGAAAAATACAATGCCATAAATTCGGATATCTCCATCGACAATACGATTGATTCCGAAAAGGGAGAAAAGAAGAGTGTGGCAGGTGTTGCCTATGCCGTTTCATTTGTTGCCGGATTGCTCATTTATATGATTCTTCTGATCTATGGAATGATGGTGATGCGAGGAGTAATGGAAGAAAAGATAAATCGCATAGCAGAAGTGATTGTAAGTTCCGTCAAACCTTTTCAGCTCATGCTAGGAAAAGTGATAGGTATCGGGGCGGTGGGTCTTACTCAATTTGCGATTTGGATCATACTTGTTGTCATTCTGCAAATTATCCTGCCCCTGATATTCCCAGGCCTTTTTCATCAGCTTGCCGAACAGACTTCGACAAATCCAGGCGTGCAGGGAGGTGGCCCATCGGCACTGCTTACGATTACAGAGGGTCTCAAAAATCTTCCGATTGGCCGGATCCTATTCTGTTTCATTTTTTATTTCTTTGGAGGATACTTGTTGTACGCATCTTTATTTGCAGCAGTTGGTAGTGTTGTTAGTGAAGACCAGCAGGAAGCCCAGCAATTGACTTTCCCCATCATGATGCCCATCATTCTGGGCTTTGTGATCATGACGAAGGCCGTGAATGATCCTGATAGCGGCCTGGCTTTATTTGGCAGTCTGTTTCCATTCACTTCTCCCATAGTCATGATGGGAAGAGTTACTTATGATGTGCCCATTTGGCAGCTCGCGACTTCCATGATTCTTCTTGTCCTGACCTTCTTATTCATGACCTGGCTGACGGCAAAAATTTACCGGACAGGAATCCTTCTATACGGGAAAAAAATCACCTGGAAAGAAATGTGGAAGTGGGCGTTGAGGAAATAGTGCTCCAATGCCCTGAGCAATTCCGGATTTCCGGGACGGGGGTTTAGCCCAAAGTAAATTGCGAACATTCAGTTGCTCAATTTTCAAAAATGAAAAGAATATTTGGGATTTGCTTAACTGCCTTGCTATTCTTGCATGGTGCAGGCCAGACCATCATTCAAAAGGACCAGGAAATTGAAAAAATGGTTGGTGAGGTCAATAGGGACAGCCTCAAATCTTATGTCCGAACCCTTGTTGGATTTGGAACAAGGCATACGCTCAGTGCAAATCAGTCACCCACCCGCGGGATTGGCGCAGCAAGCGCATGGGTATTCTCTGCATTCAATGCCTATGCGAAGAATAGCCAAGGACACATGAGGGTGGAAACCGATATGTGGACCCAGCTTGCTGATGGGAAGCGGGTGGATACGGCTGTCGAGATGGTCAATATCATGGCAATTCTTGAAGGTACTGATACTGCAGACAAGAGATTACTGATCATTTCCGGGCACCTGGACAGCAGGGTCACGAATATCATGGATAGGAAATCCGACGCGCCAGGGGCGAATGATGATGGAAGTGGCACGGCCGCAGTGATGGAATGTGCAAGGGTAATGAGCCCCCATTCATTTCCCATTACCATTATTTTCGTAGCACTTTCGGGTGAAGAGCAGGGTTTGCTTGGAAGCGAGCACCTGACTGCCAGGGCAAAGCAGGCGAATTGGAATATTGTTGGTGTGCTCAATAATGATATCATCGGCGGAAATAATGAGAATTCCTTCGAAAAAAGCGGCAATATCAGCGTGAGGGTATTCAGTGAGGGCATACCGGCCGGATTGCCTGATTCGTCCCTTGCTACTATTCGGCAACTAGGGCTCGAAAATGATGGAAACAGTCGCCAGCTTGCGCGTTATGTTAAAGAGACCGGGGAGCGATATATAGACAATCTGGACGTCGTTATGATTTATAGAACCGATCGTTTTCTTCGTGGCGGCGACCATTTGCCATTCTTAAAGAAGAATTATCCAGCTGTGCGGATAACAGAAATGAATGAGAACTATGATCACCAGCACCAGGATGTAAAAATCAGAGATGGCCACCAGATGGGTGACTTGCCAGAGTTTATGGACTTTGAATATTTAAGGAAGAATACTGCGATGAATCTCAGCGTGCTTGCCAATTTGGCCAAATCTCCCGCCCCTCCGCAGGAATGTATCATGGATACAAAACAATTATCCAATTATACTTTTCTTAGTTGGACACCCGGAAAACACAATAGACCCTTTGGGTATTATGTTCTTCTCAGAGAGACAACCGCCGCTCAATGGCAGAAAAAAATATTTACGTCAAATACTTCCATGCAATTGCCTTATTCGAAAGACAATTATTTTTTCGGAGTAGAAGCAGTGGCCAAGGATGGAAATGAAAGTCTCCCGGTGATGCCTAAAGCGAATAGGTGAATGAATTCAGAAATTCTAAGTGAAAATTTTATATGTTAGGGCGCTTTGGTCGTGACGACCTGCATTGGAACAGTACTCGCTGAAGAGCTTGAAAAAAAATACACACGTTTCTGGGAGATTGGTAACAAAGCAACATTCTGCGTTCCCCTGGCAATAGAAATGCCAACAAAAGAATTCAATGGAAAACGCATGAGGTCAGGAGGTGAAACAGTAAAACTACCATTGTCTATGGTGGTATAGTTAAGTGGCTTAACATCTTTTGGAAGGGAAGAATCACTGTGCTGGCTCAAATTGGGATAATAATAAACCTGGACTATGACTTTGCCCCAACTGTTCTGCTCATCGGGCACCCAATGAAGCGTAAGTGATTTTGAAAGGTCCAGTACTTCCGGAAAATCAGAAACCAATTTTACAATCTTCTTTGGCAAGTATACTGTTTTGGAAACGGTGTCAGCCTCATTTTTGCCATGAATCCGTATCTTGATATTTGTTCCAAATAATGAAAGGCCTTCCTGGAAGAAAGGCGTATTGTTATATCCGAAATTGTAAGTGCTGTCAGCTCCCGGAATAATATTTCTGTCATTGACACTAAGATCGCCGACGCCGGTGATTTTATTGGTATTGCTGTCTATAAATGCAGCCGCAATTGAAATCTGATAATCATTAGTATCAGATTTATTCGTCACCTGATTCCCGCTTATCAAAACATAATTGTAAACCGCATTGTCATGCACCCCAAACCAATCCAGGCCCTTGTTTGGAGTGGATTCCTCTTTATTGCAGGACAATGCAGAACCAACACCGATGAGAAGTATAAGCGGCTTTTTCATTCTCCGGGCCTAATATTTCCATTATAAATATAATCCTTTCCCATGAATTTTGAATAAGGGGGATAAGATGAACATAACTGAGATTGGCTCCATCCTGACCTGCCCTTTTCCATGAAATTGCGATTCTCTGGCGTCCCTGTGCAGCCCTTGAATTTGGATTCTCATCTTTGACGCCAGAGATATACGAAAGATGTCGTAAATTGATTCTTTTCTGCGTGCAACAATGATCTGATCTGGGTGACTTTATTAATGGATCTGCCGGTGTAGGAGAATAGCAGGTTGTGCAGGCAAATTCTCAAAAACGCAGGTTTAATGTCGATATAGATTAAGCCTCATGTGTAGTAGAAACGGGGCTGTTCCCAGTCCCGTTTGTTTTTGCTTTTTAATCAGATCATTCAGTTCTTAGGCTATTTGCCGGATTGGCAATAGCTGATTTAATTGACTCGTAGCTCACTGTGCACCATGCGATCAGGAAAGCCAATAAAGAAGCAATGACAAAAATGGTCCAACCGATTTCAATATGATAGGCAAATTCGTGGAGCCAGCTATTTACTGCGTACCAGGAAACCGGAATCGCAATGGCAATGGCGATGAAAATTGTTTTTGTAAAATTCGTTGAAAGCAGGTAAACAATGTTGAAAACAGAAGCACCAAGCACTTTTCTTACCCCGATCTCCTTTGTTCTCTGTTCAGTGATAAAAGCTGACAATCCATACAAACCAAGACAGGAAATAAAAATCGCCAATGCTGCGAACACGTTGAACAGGCTCCCGATTTTTTGTTCCCCTTTATAGAGATTAGCCAGGTCCTGATCAATAAAGGCATAATCGAACGGATATGCCGGGTTGAGCTCCCTGAAAATCTTTTCAAGTGCCCCAAGCGTCGCTTCAGCATTGCTTGCCTTCGTGCGCACAAAAACGAATCCGCCCCATCTGTTCAGTTGTAGCACTAGGGGTTCAATAGGCTGTTGAATGGGTTTGAAATTGAAATCCTTTACGACCCCAATGATCATACCCTTCGTACCTGACCAGTCAAGCTGTTTCCCAATAGCCTTGGCGGGATCCATGCCCATTACTTTCAGTGCTGTTTCATTGACGACAAAATTGGAAGTATCGGCAAGGAAATCTTTCGAAAAAAAACGGCCTTTCAATAGTTTAATATTCATGACATGAACAAAATCTTCACTCACATACATTGAAGGAATGACAACCTGCATTTTCGGATCTTTTCCTTCCCATTGGACATTCACGGTTCCTGACTGAAGATCAATCGGAAGATCGGAGCTAATGCAGAATTGATCAGTAAGGGAATTCCTGGCCAATTCCGTTTTCAGGGCTTTCTGTTTGCTCCAAATCTCCCCTGTCATTGGAATATAGAGCAGGTTTGATCTATCAAAACCCAGGTTCATTTTTTTTATGAAATGCAACTGACGGTAAACAATACCCGTTCCCACAAGCAAAATAATTGAAACAACAAATTGGGTAACAACCAGGGCATTCCTAAAAATCAAATTGCCGCCCAGGCTTTTCAATTTACCTTTCAATACTGCGGAGGGCCTGAATCCCGAAAGATAAATAGCAGGGTAGATTCCAGAGATCAGTCCAGTAGCCAGGGCAATGCCAAATAGGCTAAGTACCCAGCTCAGATTCAGATGCAAGGATGTATTCTTATCGGCTAGCAGGTTAAATGCTGGCATCAGCAACCAAACTGAAGCCAGGGCGAGTAGAAATGCAATAGCGGTGATGATCATAGACTCGCCCAGGAATTGACCTATAATCTGAAATCTACCTGCGCCGACAACTTTACGGAGGCCAACCTCCTTGGCCCTCCTGGCCGATCTTGCCGTTGCCAGATTCATAAAGTTGATGCATGCGACTGCAAGTATGAAAAGAGCAACAACAAAAAAGATATTTACATATTGTCTGTTGCCATGGCCGGGAAGATCGATCTGCAATCCTGGTTCAAGATGGATTTTCCTCAGCGGTTGGAGATAAAAATTGACTTTAAGATCGGTCACATGTTCCTTGTACATGAGGTCAAATCGAGCGCCGAGCGCCGCCAGTTTTGCCGGTCCAGCAGGACGCTTCAATTGGATATAAGTATAAAAATTGAAATTATCCCAGGTATTCGTTTTTAGGTCCGAATTTGTTTTTTCAATTGCTGACATCGGAATAAGGAAATCAAATTGTATATGGGAATTGGAAGGCAGATTGGCAAGTATTCCTGACACTTTTCGAACTTCTTTGTTGTTCTGGCGAATGGTTCTTCCGATGGGATCTGTATTTCCGTAATATTTTTTTGCCATTTCTTCAGTGATCAACATATTCCCCGGGTCTAATGCCCTTTTTCTGTCGCCTTTCACCAGGGGGAAAGAAAAAACATCCAGAAAATTTGAATCGACATAGAGCACCCGCTTTTCCTGGAATTTGTGCAGGCCGACTTCAAATAAATCGTTTGAGAATTCACTCATCCGAGTTATATCCTCAATGTCCGGCAACCGCCTTTTCAGTTCAGCAGCCATGCCCGCCGGACTGATTGCAGCATGAAATTCGCCAGCTTGTGCTGTCATCCGGTAGATCCGGTCCGCCTTCGCATGTAAATCATCATAGCTCAATTCATCACGGACCCAGAGAAGGATAAATATGCTACAAGCCATTCCGATCGCAAGACCTGCAATATTTATGATGGAAAAGGCCTTTTGCCTTAGAAGGTTTCGGAACGCGATCTTAAAATAATTTAACAGCATAAGATTCGCATTATTTTGGTTAAATCGCCAGCATCGTACATCGAAGAAAGTGTCGCATTATCATATTCCTATTAATCAATGGCCTATTCTTTAAATTGGCAATATCCATATCCGGTTTTGCTACATTCCATGTACGGTTAAAAGGAGATTTAGTTACAAAGATTTTATTCTTCGGATGGCTACCACTACTTCCTGACTACTCCCTTCAAGAATAAAAAACAAAGGGACTCCATTTTATGGAATCCCTTTTATATTAGATCAGTAAAGGTTAGTCTAGATTTCAAGCATACGCAACAGGGGATATTCTGAATTGTCAGTATTTGAATCAGGATCCGTTACAATATCTTCACGTTGAAAATCAATATTGATTTTAACAGTTGTTTTTTGCTTGATGACAACCCCCGCCCGCTTGCAGGGTTGATATCCTTTTTTGCCAAAATGCAGGTTGACCTGTAGCGAAGGCAATTCAACAAAACGGAAGTATCCGTCGGCATCTGTTACTGCTTCTTTTGAATTATTTGCTCCGGCCGCGAAAGCACAAACTACTACTCCGGCCACCGGTTTCTTGGTTACGGCATCCTTAACATATCCTTCCAGCTGAGAAGGCAGGGTCTTTCCGCCCGTAGCCTTTGCAAAAAGGGCCAGCGACAATAATCCCGACAAAAGGACCAAAATTCTTCTATTTTTCATAATCAGGTTTTTATACAGTTCGCAATGGTAAAGTTAATGCTTCTGAAAATTCCTGCCACACATTTCTGACAATTTCGCCCGCGGGCAGGATCGCTTTCACCAGGGCAGCTACCTGCCCTATTTCCAATTCACCTTCGTCAAGATCCCCCTCAAAAATGCCCTTCTTTGAACGTCCCTTCCCCAACAATTGTTGCAACTCGGAGACAGTGGCTCCTCGCTGCTCTGCCTCCTGAACTCGCTGAAAAAATCTATTTTTTATTAGGCGTACAGGCATCAGTTGTTTCAGTGTCAATATTGTGTCACCCTCTGAAGACCCGGTTACCAGTCGCTTAAAATTTTCATGGGATGATGCTTCTTCACTAGCGACAAATCTTGTTCCCATCTGTGCGGCTTCAGCGCCAAGTATCATGGCTGCCAGCATTTGCCTTCCTGACGCTATGCCTCCTGCGGCGATGACTGGTATTTCGACTGCCTCACAAACTGCGGGAATTAGAACCATGGTTGTAGTCTCTTCTCTTCCGTTATGCCCCCCTGCTTCAAATCCTTCAGCGACCACCGCATCACAACCCGCTTTTTCAGCTTTTATTGCAAACCTGCTGCTGCCAACTACATGCACTACCCTCACCCCATTATCCTTTAAGACGTTGGTCCAGGTCGCAGGGTTACCGGCTGAGGTAAAAACAATAGAAATTTTTTCTTTGAGGATGACCTTAATATGCTCTTCAACCCTGGAATTCAATAAGGGCAGGTTAACCCCAAATGGCTTTTGGGTTGCATTTCTGCATTTACGGATATGTTCTTCCAAGACATCCGGATGCATGCTTCCGCTGCCTATAAGGCCCAGTCCCCCGGCATTGCTTACGGCACTGGCGAGGCGCCAGCCACTGGTCCAAACCATTCCGGCCTGGATGATAGGAAATTCTATTTCAAATAACTTGGTGATCCTGTTTGAAAAGGCGCTCATGAGACCGGCATTGGGTGGCCTTAAAGGTAAGGCTAAATAAGGCGGGTCCATGGTCTCAAACACTGATGCGAGCACTTGATTATTCCATAAAAAAGGGGAGAAAAAATTCTCGATCCGCATTTGCTTCTCGCAGAGCGCGCAGAGGAGGAAAGAGGCGCAAAGACGCTCTATTTAAATCTCACTCCCCAATGGCGAGGGTCGGGGTGGGGCCGAAGGGGCCTCTCAGCTCTCACCCAAATCAATCTCCGTATTATCACCAATATTCAGACTCCTGCTCTCGCCCTTCACTTCCGTATCACTTCCAATCAACGACTGTGTCAGCACGATATCGTGCAAATCGGCAAATGATCCAATGATGGAATCTTTAATGATGGAATAATTGACTTGAGTTTTTTCGCCAATGGCCACATTTGGACCAATGATTGAATTTTTGATTTCGCATCCCGGGGCTATGCTGACCGGATGTACGATAATGGTATTTTCGAATTGATGGTCTGCTGAGATATTTCCTCCAAATTTCTTGAGCAATTTGGCATTGGAATCGAGAAGAGTGTCTTTCTTGCCACAGTCGAACCAGTTCTGCACTTTGAAAGCCCTGAATTTCACGCCATTCTTGATCATGCATTCAATCGCATCTGTGAGATTGTATTCTCCGTAACTGGTCAGTTGGTTTTGAATATTGTTTTCCAGGCAACTGAATAAAAAAGAAGTTTCCCTGATGCGGTAGATGCCCACCAGGGCCATATTTGATTTAGGGATTTGCGGCTTCTCCACTACTTTGCTGATCACACCATCGTCATCCATCTCCGCTACTCCGAAATTTCTCGGATCATCTACCTTTTTCACGCCAAGGATGGAATCTGCAAATTCAAGCAATTGCTTGACATCATATTCACAAATCGTATCTCCGAGTACAATAAATATTTCATCATCGGCTACAATTTCTTTAGTCAGCAAAATGGCATGCCCGATACCATGTCTTTCATTCTGGTAAATAAAATGAGTAGTGAGCTCGGGGTATTTGTCCAGTACATAGTCCTGAATTTTCTCACCAAGATATCCCACAATAAAAATGAATTCATGGATACCTGCTTCCCTTAACTGATCTACAATAATGCTGAGGATGGTTTTCCCTGCCAGTGGAATCAGGGCCTTCGGTTGTGTATATGTATGCGGTCTCAATTTTGTTCCCGCACCCGCAACAGGAATGATTGCTTTCATATTTACGCGTTTTTCACTTACGCAAAAAAAGCATTTGCTACCAATGCTTCACCTTAACCAATGAATAAGCTGCTTGTAAAAGCCTGTGAAAATAGTGAATTTTATGGTTCTGCAGTGAAATTATCTGTTCGACGAACCTCCTTATCTTCAAAGATTGAATTAAATTGATTTTTTTCATGAGAAAACTTTTCCTGGCGGCATTGGGCCTTTGTTTTTTCTTAGTGGCTTTTGCTCAACATCGTCAACATGTACTGGATTCCTTTTTCAGGGGCTATTATGCGGTAAATGCCCCCGGCGCTGCCATTGCGATCAGGATGAATGGAAAAATCATTTTCAAAAAAGGCTATGGTCTTGCAAACCTTGTCTCGCAGGTTCCCATTTCAGATAAAACCAATTTCAATGTTGGTTCACTCACCAAACAATTTACTGCGATTTGCATATTGAAGCTTGCTTCAGAAAAACGGATATCATTAAACGATAAACTCATCAAATATTTCCCTGGCTTTAACAGAAAGGTCGGATCCTTGATCACCATCCGGCAAATGCTCAGCCATAGCTCTGGCTTGATCGATCACTATGACCATGTGGAAAAGGCAGGCCTGGTGCACGCAGGTTGTATAGAAGTACTCGGCGCTGTGGAGCCCCTGGACAGTACCTATTTTGAACCGGGATCTGCATATCGTTACAGCAATACAGCCTACTGTCTTTTGGCACTGATCATTGAGAAAGTGTCGGGAATGGCCTATGGAGAATATCTCAAGAAAAATATATTCATTCCCTTAGAGATGACCCAATCAAAAATTTGGGCGAAAGACCAGGCTATTCTCAACCGTGCATTTGGCTATGACCGGAATGAAAAACAGCAAACATTCACCAGATCAGATGCAGATGAGTCAATTTTTTTCACGACAGAGGGTGATGGCGGACTCTATACTTCTATCAATGATTACCTGAAATGGATAAATGCACTTGAAGGAGGCCGGATCCTTGGCCGTGAATGGATTGAGAAAGCGAGATCGCCTCAGTTTCTGATAGACAGCGTGAATCAACTCTCATATGGCTTTGGCTGGTTCATTAATCAAAAAGCAAAAGACAAAGCAGTCTATCATAGCGGATCAAATGGCGGATTCCGGGCTATGTCCTTCACTATTCCTGCGCAAAAAATTGCCATAGCGATTTTTTCCAATAGAGACGATATAGATCAGGAAAAATTATTGCTGGAATTGATCAAAATTCTCCACATTAATGATAAATATTTCACCAAAATTGAATCCTTTGTTTCTTTTATTGATTGTTGGACTAATTTTGCGCCATGCAAAGAGATACCATTGTATTCGACCTCATACACAAGGAACTTGAACGGCAGCGTCATGGCATCGAATTGATTGCTTCTGAGAATTTTGCTTCCCTCCAGGTCATCCAGTCCATGGGCAACGTGATGACCAATAAATATGCTGAAGGATACCCTGGACGCAGGTATTACGGCGGCTGCGAGATTGTTGACCAAACTGAACAATTGGCCATCGACCGGTTAAAGAAAATTTTTGATTGCGAATTCGCCAATGTTCAGCCTCATAGTGGCGCCCAGGCGAATTATGCAGTGTGCCTGGCTGTGCTTCAGCCCGGCGACACCATCCTGGGTCTTGACCTCAGCATGGGAGGCCATCTCACCCACGGCTCCCCGGTAAATTTCTCTGGAAAATTATACAGACCTGTTTTTTATGGAGTGAAGAAAGAAGATGGCAGGATTGATTATGAGATGATGGCAAAAGTGGCCAAAGAAGAGAAACCCAAACTGATCATTTGCGGCGCATCTGCGCATAGCCGTGACTGGGATTACGCAAGGATCAGGCATATTGCGGATGGAGTAAATGCAATGGTTATGTGCGATATGGCCCATCCTGCAGGGTTGATCGCAAAGAAATTGCTGAATTCCCCTTTCGAACATTGTCATTTCGTGACGTCTACCACACACAAGACCCTGCGCGGTCCGCGTGGGGGAATTATTTTGATGAAAAAGGATTTTGAAAACCCCTTTGGATTGAAGGACGTAAAAGGGAATATCCGGATGATGAGCAATTTGATAGATATGGCTGTATTTCCGGGAACGCAGGGCGGACCCCTGGAGCATATTATTGCCTCCAAGGCCATCGCTTTTGGTGAAGTCCTTACTGATGAATTTACAGTCTATGCAAAACAAATTATTGTGAATGCGCAGGCCATGTCAAATTCCTTTTTGGAAAAAGGTTATGATATTGTATCCGGCGGAACAGATAACCATCTTTTGCTGATTGACCTTCGTAATAAGAACATCAGCGGCAAAAAGGCCGAGATTGCGCTGGGCAAGGCCGACATCACAGTGAACAAAAACATGGTGCCTTTCGACGACAAGTCAGCATTTATTACTTCAGGGATACGTGTAGGGGTACCTGCAATAACATCGAGAAACATGCTAGCGAGTCATATGCAACCCATTGTAGATTTCATCGACCAGGCCCTAATTAAAGCAGATGACGATGCAGCACTTGGTGCGATAAGGAAACAGGTTAATCAGTTTATGAAAGCATTCCCTCTCTATCCTGAATTGGAATAAGATAATCAGGCCCCTAATTTAGAATGCCTTGAAGAATCAGACGACATCATCAGCGAGCAGCAATTAACCGCCATGGTTAGGACAAGTTGGAGGATGGGAAGCATCGTAGGTATCTGAGGATTGACCGGAAGAAGATTCAGTAGCACTTGAAGAAACAGTGCCCGAACTGGCTCCACTCTGTTTTACGGATTGATTGGGCTTTACATTTTCTTTTTGGCAGGACGCGAAAAGAAAAGCCGCCAGTGTAATCGTTCCCAGAGCAGGGTATAGTTTCTTTTTCATAATGAAGATTTAATCGGTCAAAAAATAAAATCAGCGAAAGGGTACAGCAGGTTATCGGTCAAAGAAATCAAAGAGAAGGATTAATGAGCAGATTCCAAGATGCCTTGAGCCCCGGCGCATAACAATTTACTCCATATCAGGCGCGATTCAAAATTAATTTTCTGTTTTTCCAGATCACTAAGACCGCAATACCTGCAAGGATCGAAACAAACAATACTCATTTTCATATGATAGGCTCGTCGGGATGCAAGACTACCGCCTTACCGGTCAGAACAGTTGCTGCGCAATAATGAATTAATGATTTCTGTTTGGAAGAAGGTGTAATGAATTCGATTTTGTCCTTTTGCAATTCGATATCAGTAGAAAATCCCTGCGAAAGAAATTTATAAAAGAGTTCTTCAGTCCACGAGTAGATTTAGCATCCATGGGCCACAAATTAGTCAGGGAAGCGGGAATATCTTCGGCGGTTGGCCTACCAGGCAGCTTTGAGCCATTCACTGGCAATTTCTTTGTTATCAAGGTCCTGGGTTACCACTTCCTGGAGCAGTTCCCTGGCCTTTTCCTTATCGCCGACCCCATTTCGCATCATGAAGGTGAGTGCTTCATAAAATTTGCCCGCATTGCCATAGGTTTGAAGTTTTTCCATTTGTTTGAAATACGCGGCTGCCTTTTCGTATTGACCCAGCTTAATGCAGCTCTTTCCTGCATATTCCAGCGCCTGAGCATTTGATGAATCAGTCTTAATCATCTGCTCGAATGCGTCCAGGGCTCCCTGGTAATTCTTGGCGTTATATAAGTCAGACCCATTTTGCAATGCATCCCCCCTGCCCATGGTGACGGAGAGGTCCTGAAATTCCTTATTAATATAGCGTTCGGCCAGCTGCTGCGGAGAAGAAGGCCTGTTGGCAATAAATACGCCCAGCAGCACTGCTGCGAATATGGCGGCTGCGGCGTAGTAAAGCACGCGCATGTTGACCTTACGACCCCTTGCTATGTTTACTGTTTTTTCAGATTGGTAAAGATTCCTGAATCTTTCCCTGCTATCTTCCGCGTAATTGTCTTTAGCGGTTTGTCGAGCACTCAGGTAGAAAGCCAGATCTGCTGCGAAAGCAGGGTCTCTTAAGATCATTTCTTCAAACAACCTGGTCTGTTCGGAGTCATGCTCATTTTGATAGTAATTGTCAATATAATCCAGATTGTCCATTTCTTAATTTTAAGGATCAGGTTTGATGATAGAGTTGTCGTAATTTTTCAAGACACCGCAAGCGGCTCGTCTTTACTACATCTGCCGTTTTATATTCCATCAGCGCTGCTATCTCTTTGTCGCTAAAGCTTTCTGACCAAAGCCCAAGAAGTTTTCTGCAATTGATTCCGATTTCATTCATTCTTTCTCTCAGCAGGTCCCAGTCTGATTTATCTATAAGTCGCTGCACTACAGACCGGGCAGAATCCGAAATGTGGTTCAACATGTCTGAGATTGATTCCGTTTTATGCACGCTGCCCTTATTGGTCGTTTTTTTCCGAATCAGGTCAACACATTTATTGTGAAAAATCTGATAGAGATAGGTCTTTAACGTGGATCTACCTTCAAAGCTTTGATTTACAATTTTTTCTATGGCCGACAAGACGGAGTCGGAATATGCAGAAAATGATTCGTCTTCTGATAAGGCGTGTTTGGACATGCCTTCCCTTACAAAATAAGCGTAACGGCTGAACAATTGATCTTCGCTTCTTCTTCTTTCCCTGCCGTCTAGCCTTAAATGTTCAATGATGTCCTGATCATTATACTGAATGGACGAGCCCTTATCCATGCTTTGCTTGCTGTTACAATCCTAATTTAAAAAATATTCAGGAGCTAAGAAAAAAAATCTGTTCCTCCAACGACAAAATATACGACTAAGGATTGAACATTCATGCCAAAATAATGCAGCGAATCTGACACCTGGAAAGGGAGCTAACTGTTTATTCGGAACATCAAAATGGAAAAGAAAGCATACCAAATATAATTGACGCCTGTCAAGTCCATTAACCATTAAACCTTACTAAAATGAACAGTACATGGACAGTCCTGGCTACCGCTTTCCTTTTAATTGGAGTGCTGCTTGCAGAATCTCGTACGCAGGGCTCCAATCGCTTTTTTGTAAACAAGGCCAAGAAAGGTTTTATGCCTTCCATCAGATCCATCTATTCATTTCTTGATCCCGTTAAGCTATCGAAAAACAAGGTCGATGATCTTTCAGGTATTCACACAAAAGCGCGGAATGATTTCAATAGCAGGTTTCGCAAAGCAAGCGGGGAAACCTGGTTCATAGTGCCTGGAGGATTTATCTCATATTACCAAACTACCGAATCCGAACACCGCGTCTTCTATACAAAGAAGGGGTGCTGGGAATATTCCCTTGCATTCTATTATGAAGACAGCCTTCCCAAAACGATCCGTGCGTCGGTAAAAAGCAATTACTATGACTATAGGATCACCATTGTGGAACAACTCACTGGTCATGAAGGCACAAATTATGTTGTCCATCTGGAAAACGAATCAGGAATTAAGCACCTAAGGGTAACCGAAAATGGCGATATGGATTTGCTAAATGAATATACAAAATCAACACAGACCATCATGGAGAAGAAGGAGGCAGAATGAATTGCTTGCTGTTCGTGCTGGATTCAGATCGCCTGATGTTTTCAATTCATTCACGATACATCAGCCCACCAAACAAAATTATTAGTAAAGTTATTCAGAATTGCACGAGCCGATTTTCGAGCTTTCCGGTTTATATAATCGGGAATTTTAGATATCTTGTGAATCTTAATCGGAATATATGCTACAAAGAATGCAATCCCTTTGGTTGCTTATTGCCGGCGCATGCGGGCTTTTGACTTTAAAATATTCATTTTTCAGTGGAAACAAATTATCGGCGACCCAGACCAAGACTTTTGAGTTTTTGACAGCCAGCTCGAGCATTCTCATTTTGATTCTAACAGTTGCTGTTGTTAGCGGTGTATTGATAGATATATTTCTATACAAAAACAGGAAGTTGCAACTCAGGATCGTACTGGCCTCCATCCTGGTTTCAGTAATTAATATTATTCTTTATTTCCGCGAGACAAATAAATTCGTTGCCGGTGAAGGAAATTATGACCTAACCTGCGTTTTAGCTATTGCCATTCCCATCCTCCTCATTCTTGCCGCAACCGGCATATATAAGGATGAAAAGCTAGTCAAGAGCCTGGACAGGCTCAGGTAAATCGATCGTCAAGAATTTTCATTTCTTAGAGAAACTTTCCTGTAAAGCTTTCACGTATTTTTTTCAGGCCATATGGTACCCCAGCATATACCAGGTTGCCACCGGCATCACCGGCGTCAGGTCCGAGTTCGATCGCCCAGTCCGCAGATCGAATGATATCTGTATTGTGCTCAATCACCAGGATAGAGTGGCCTTGCGCAATCAAAGCATGGAATGAATTGAGCAGTTTCTTAATGTCATGAAAATGCAGCCCCGTCGTGGGTTCATCAAAAATGAAAAGGATATGACCCTGGGCCTTCCCCTTGCCAAGGAAGGAAGCAAGCTTTACCCGCTGGGCCTCTCCACCAGAAAGCGTAGCTGAAGATTGCCCCAGTTTTACATATCCCAATCCTACATCCTGTAAGGGTTTTATTTTCTGAACGATTTCTCTTTCATCCTTAAAGAATTCCAGGGCAAGGTCCACGCTCATGTCGAGGATATCATAAATGCTCTTGTTCAGGTAAGTTACTTCGAGCACCTCCTCTTTGAATCTTTTACCATGGCAAGTTTCGCATGTGAGGTGAACGTCAGCAAGGAATTGCATTTCAACAATCTGTTCGCCTTCTCCTTTGCAGGTGTCACAGCGGCCCCCATCCACATTAAAGGAAAAATGTTTGGGTTGAAAGCCCCTGACCTTGCTCAGGGGTTGCCTGGAGTATAACTCACGGATATCATCATATGCTTTTATATAAGTTACAGGATTGCTTCTCGAAGATTTCCCAATCGGATTCTGATCCACCATTTCAACCTGTGAAATATAATCCAGGTCGCCCGCGAGCTTACGGTAAGCGCCTGGCTGCTCTCCAAATTCGCCCTTTAATTTTCGAAGGGCAGGATACAGGATTTGCTTGACGAGTGTGGTTTTTCCACTGCCGCTGACGCCACTAATGACACAGAAAATATCCAATGGAAATTCCACGTCAATACCTTTAAGATTGTGTTGGGAAGCTCCTTCAATCATCAGGGACCTGGACCATTTACGCAGTGTACGTGGGGGTTCAATTTTCAATTCCCCTTTTAGGTATCGACCTGTCAGGCTGTCTTCATTTCTTATCAACTCTTCATAATTTCCTGAAGCCACTACTTCACCACCCAGGTGACTTGCAAGGGGGCCCATATCAATTATATAATCGGCTTCACGCATCATCATCTCGTCATGCTCCACCACCACAACGGTATTTCCAAGGTCACGCAGATCTTTCAGCACTCGGATCAGCCGGGAGGTATCCCTCGAATGCAATCCAATGGATGGCTCATCGAGAATATACAATGAATTGGTTAGATTGCTGCCCAGTGATCTTGTAAGTTGAATTCTTTGGCTCTCACCACCACTCAGGGAATTGGCTAACCTGTTCAGGGTAAGGTATCCTAAACCAACGTCCATGAGGGTCTTTAAACGGTTTTTGATCTCAACGAGGATTCTCTTTGCGACCTGGTAGTCGTAGGGAGTCAGGCTCAGATCTTCAAACCACTTTACAAGATCCTTGACCTGGATCTCATTCACCTCACCGATATGCTTACCCGCAACTTTTACATATAATGCTTCTTTTCTAAGTCTGTATCCTTTACATTCGGGGCATTGAGTTCTTCCGCGATAGCGTGAAAGCAAGACACGGTATTGCACTTTGTAAAGATTCTTCTCTACTTCCTCGAAGAATTCATTGATCCCGTAAACATGATCATTGCCTTCCCAAAGCTGGTCCATTTGATGCCTGGTGAGTTCACCCAGCGGCTTATGAACGGGGAAGTCAAATTTCTTTGCCGCCTTTATGAACTGGTCTTTCCACCAACTCAGTTTTTCTCCTTTCCAGGGAGCTACCCCGTTTTCATACAGACTTAGCCTTTTGTCCGGTATGACGAGTTCGGGGTCAATGCCGAGCACCTGGCTGAAACCCTCACATGTGGGGCATGCACCAAACGGGTTGTTAAAGGAGAACAAATTGGGAACGGGTTCTTCGAAACGGATTCCATCAGCTTCAAATTTATTGGAGAATGAAAAAATTTCCGCTCCATTGACTTCAATCTGCATTTCTCCTTCACCTTCATAAAATGCAGTCCCCACGGAATCAGAAATCCGGTGCAGGTCGTCTTCATCAAATTCCTTTACTATGAGCCGGTCAATTAGAACATATGCCAAAGGCTGGTTTTTTGCCGATGTTTTTTTTCTTCCCTCAGCAGGCTCCAACAAGTCTTCGATTTTGAGCACTTCCCTGTCCTGGTAAAGACGCGAAAATCCTTTTTGTAATAAAATGTTCAGTTCCTCCTGCCTGTTCCTGTTCTTGTGTTGGCGGAAGGGGACCAATACCATGACCTTGTCGCCGGCTTTGAGACCCGAAATTTTTGCAATCACTTCCTGCACATCATCCTTCCTCACTTCTTTTCCAGAAATGGGAGAAAATGTATGACCGACTCTGGCATACAACAATCTTAAGTAATCATAGATCTCGGTCATGCTGCCGACGGTGGACCTTGGCGTTCTTGTAATTACTTTCTGTTCTATGGCAATTGCCGGGCAGAGACCTCGGATATAGTCCACATCCGGCTTATCCATACGGGCCATAAATTGCCTTGCATATGCACTCAGACTTTCAGCGTACCGCCGCTGACCTTCTGCAAACAATGTGTCAATAGTGAGAGATGATTTCCCAGAACCTGAAACACCGGTTACTACAATTAATTTATTTCTTGGAATGGATACATCAATGTTTTTGAGATTGTGGACCCTTGCTCCTTTAATAAAAATTGAATCCTGAGTTGAATTCTTTAACAATATTTTATCCTCTTTTCTGTGCTTGATTTTGAGGTCCATAGTATATCTACGACAAATTTATTGGAAATCCACTAATTCAATTCGGCGGGATTCACGCGATTATGATTTGAGAGGTATTTTTAGAACAAAAACTTTCCCAAAATGTTGTTTTTTCCAAAAATTGTATATCTTTATTTGCTGATTCGTACAATAAATAAAAACTTAAATCAACTCATCGCCTATAGACTGATCACTTCTACACAGAAAAGCCAAACCATCTTTTAAATCCAAAATATATCCTATCACCTTTTAAAAACCGTAGAAGTTTATGAAATCGTTACGCACGAAAACAGACCATGAATTAATTCATCAGTTTCGGGACGGCGACCTGCATGCCTTAGAAGCATTGGTCCTCCGCCACAAAGACAAACTGTACACTTCCATCCTCTTTATGGTTAAGGACAAATACCTTGCCGAGGACATTTTCCAGGACGTATTGATCAAAATTATTGACACGATCCGCGGAGGCCGTTACACAGAAGAAGGAAAATTTCTTCCCTGGGCCATGCGCATCGCACACAATCTTTGTGTAGATCATTTCCGGAAAGTGAAGAGGACACCAGCGATCAAAACCAGTGACGACCGCGACATTTTCGAGGTCATTAATTTCACAGAAGAGGGTCCTGACACCAAAATGATGAAGCGTCAAAGCTATGATCGGGTACGACAGATGCTTGACCAACTTCCCGAAGACCAGCGCGAAGTCATTATTCTTCGTCATTATGCTGATCTGAGCTTTAAAGAAATCGCCTCCCTGACCAACTGCAGTATCAATACCGCTTTAGGAAGGATGCGATACGGCCTGATCAATCTTCGCAAAATGATGACAGAAAAAAAGATAGCGCTTTGATGAGATCTTTTTACACTTGCTAATGCTTACAAACCAATAACACCAGGCTAATTTTCATGAGCAAAAATACTGTTTAAACATATTCGGGTTCCTGTCCTAAAGGCAGGAACCCTTGCGTTTTGTCATTCTACATCTCCATCCAACCAATCAATTGCTTGCCGTTGGAAGGCTGCTGCAGAATGACACCTAATTAAAAAGCCACTTCGAAGTGGCTTTTTTGTTTGGTCGAAGATTAGTTGACGGTTAACAGTTGGCAGTTGACAGGGTGTAGTTTGTGCCCAAGAACATGAACCTGCATGCAGCCGTAAATTAGTTCTAATATCATGGCACCTTGCAACTGTCATCTGTCAACTTCTCTTCATTTAATCAAGAGCGCCTTATCAATCAGAAAATTCAAATTGGTCCGGTGTGCCTTGGTCTGTTCATTTGGAGAGACGGCTCTTGCCAGCATGGTCTTGATTTTCTTCAGCTCCAGCAAGGCAGCCGCTCTTGAAGGATCATCATATAAGCTCATTTGTGTAGTTGCTATCAAGGCCAGGTCTTTTACGTACTCGGTTTGAATGTTCTGGCGATAGAGGTTCACATTCCCAGACAGATCGGCAGCGAAAATCGCCCTTCCGAAATCATTCATGATATCTGCCACACTATACGTATTCCCATAAAGGGATGTCGTATTCACCCTTTGCAGGTTTGTTGAGCTCAGAACGTGTGCCAGGACGCCTCGCTGAACAAAGAGAATCGAAATCTGCGGCTTGGGATCCTCCGTAGCACCAAAAAAGTTGAATCCTCTTCTCTGCAATTGCAGGTATGCAAACAATGGGGCATCCGCATCAAATGCATTTGGAGCAAAAATATATTTCGCTAACAGCTCGGTCGCCTTTTTCTGGTAAGCTACGGGAACCGGGGTAAATGGTCTATTGGTTGAATTCTGGCCCACATAGCTACGGTCGACATAAATTCCTCCGATATAACGGCTAACAGCAGCTGCCATGATGTTGCGCTGGCCATTCAGATTAGCATACCTTGACCTGAGTTCTGCATAGGATCTTCCTGGTTTGCTGTACTTGTCTTTTATCTTTCCCATCAGATTATTCACCAGCTGAAACCGGTCATTCGCATAGGCCACCACGTCATTGCTCATATCAAAGATCATGACACGCGGATCCACCCCACCGCCTCCTGGAGAACGCATGTCATCCGCATCATTTCCAAAAGCCAGCTGGGGATCTGTGCTGCGGCTAAGAATTGCATTCAATGTTTTGTCTTCTTCTTTTGCACTGCATTCGGTATATCCAAACTGGATCGCCCAGGCGTCGTAGGGGCCGGTCTTGATTGTGTAATAATCGCCTTGTTTGCTGTGATCCAGCGCAATATTGATTGCAGGATAATCCATCACGGATCCCTGCAATCCGATCGCATGGGTAATCGCCGTGTTATTTACATCTGCAGGACTCAACATTTGAGTTGCTTTCATGTTGTGGTTTAGCCCCAGGGTATGACCCATTTCATGAAGGATCAAATAGTACAGGAACTGCTTGTGCATTTCGCTAATTTCCTGCGCAGTACCCCCGGCCGCTTCTACCATAGTAATGCCGGCCATGAATTGAGTTTTCAATTCCTGTACCAGGTTGCAGTCTAAAATATGTTTGTTCGAAATTGTGGGCAATCCCTGGGTTGTGGATGTTTCATCATTGTTGAGCGCATTATGGCCATATAATTCATTCAAAATAGGAATTGCACTGCCGCTATACCACTCGATCGTAACATTTGCGCTCATGATCTGGCCGGTCTTTGGGTTAATACAGAAATTTCCGATTGCACCATATGGCGGAGTCGGAGAAGACACCCAACGGATGACATTATAATTAATATCTGCAGGATCCCATGTGGCCGTATCAGGCATGATCTTCATGACCACCGCATTTTTGAAACCGGCTTTTTCAAAAGCTTCATTCCATTTCAATCCTGCCTGCCTGATCGTTTCACGATACTCCACCGGAGTCGTATTTTCTATCCACCAAACAATAGGCTGTATCGGTTCACTCAAAGGGGCCAAAGAGTCTTTCTTTTTCAGGCTCCATCTCAATATCATATCCTTATAATTTGGGACGTCAATCGAAGTCAGGTTATCTACTTCTTCAGTAAAAAAACCTACCCTAGGATCATCCCTGCGGGCCCTAAAATCATTTACAGGCATTTCAAGAAAACTATGCTTGAACCGGATCCGGTTATAACGGGCATCTGTAATGTCTTTCCCTCCGGTATTAAAAGGAGCAGGATTGTCAAATGCCAGGTCCACAATAAAATCGGTATTTCTTGGGAAGGACTTAATCTTCTCATACCTGGACTTTGAGAGATTCAGGCCGCCAAGATTAAATGCGATGCCTGGAGGAAGGTTAGGAGGAAACGTTGGCTTAATCGGGTCCAGTTTGTCACTGAGGAACAATCCGTCAGCACTCACCAGCCAACCCAACGAATCTTCTGCCACCACTTTATCAGCATAAAATACTGCTTCTGTTACATCCACGTTGGCAGCTTTGCTTACAGCATTATTACTGTCATAAAAGAAGCTGGTGTTCTCCTGCACAAATTCAATCTTATCGAAAGCTTTATGAATTTTAAAGACCCAATTGGTTCGGATCATATTCTGATTCAGAAACAAAGAAGTAGGTCCGCCAAGTGAAACGCTCTGGTAAATGTATTCCTTGCCAAGCTGTTCTTTTCTGATAAATAACTGAACGCTCCCTGTTGCCGTGTCCTGGTAAACAGTAAAAAGGCCATCGATTTTCTTGCTGCTCTTAACCTTATCGGTTATGCTCGGTTTAGGTGGCGTTTTCTTTAGAGTGTCAATGACGATAGCCGGCTTGGTTTGCGCGTGCAAACAGTTCAACACCAAAAGGGAGGCTGTCACCAGCAGCGCCTGCATTCCATGTTTTCTCATATACACTGATTTATTACTTGATTTTTAGAAGCATAATTATAGTGTAAATAAGCTTGCTGTCAAAAAGGAAATTGATAAGCGGAGACCTGCACTCACCAATATTATAATGCGCAAAGGAGGGCTTGATTTCTTGTTTGCCGATTTCTGAGCTTGCCCTTAGTGTCCGGCCTTTCGGAAAGCGTCCAGTCCGCACTGAAGCCAGCCAGCATATTCCCTGGCGTTGGGAGTGTATCCTATGGGAAGGGTCAAAAGTTTCTTATCCGGACTTAGGATGACATATAATGGTTGGGATGCATTGACAAAATTCTCCGATTGAAAAGTTGCGAATTGATCTCCTACCGTCTTGATGGCTCTCTTAAATCCTTCATGTGTAGTATAAATGAATTGCTGATCGGTGGGCAGCGTTTTGCGGTCATCTACATAAAGAGAAACCAAAATAAATTTCTTTTCTATTAATGCTTTTACTACCGGATCAGTCCAGACATTTTCTTCCATTTTACGGCAATTCACGCATGCCCATCCTGTAAAGTCAATCAGGATCGGCTTATTTTCTCTATTAGACATTTGCCACGCTTTCTGAAAGTCATTCCGGATATTGGCTTCCAAACCGCATAACTCAACCAGTTTATTTCCATAAATGCTATAGGACAACGGTGGTGGAAATCCGCTGATTAAAGTCCTGTTTGCATATTTTGATTTGAAAATTCCGGGAATAAGATAGATGGTAAAGAGGAGAAAAAACAGGGCTGTCAGGATCCTCACCCAACCTGGCCTGGCAGAAGGTGAATCATGTTTGAATCTGATGAGGCCAAACAAATATAAAACCAGCAGGATTCCGGTGATTATCCAGATCAACAGGAATACTTCCCTTTTCAAAATTCCCCAATGTTCGACCAGGTCTGCATTAGATAGGAATTTTACTGCCAATGCGATTTCCAAAAAACCTAAAACGATTTTAATGGAATTCAGCCAGCCACCTGATTTTGGAAGAGAATGGAGCAAATTGGGAAACAATGCAAACAAAGCAAATGGAAGTGCCAGGGCAAGGCCAAAACCGGCCATTCCGCATGTAAGTTGAAATGCGCCACCCTGATTGGACAGAGATCCTGCTAACAAAGAGCCAAGGATTGGTCCCTGTGCAGGAAAAGGAAACCAATGCCAGGGTAAGCGCCATAAAGAAAATACCAAGGAGACTACCAGTACTCGCCTTGCTGTCGACAGAATTTGCGAGACTCCCGGGTAAAGTAATTTCGAATAGCCCAAAAAATGAAAGCGCAAAAACGACGAAAACAATGAAGAAGAAAATATTCAGCCAGACATTGGTTGAAATATTGTTCAGTATTTCCGGATTCAAAGAGTCAAGAAAATAAAACGGAAGGCTGAGCAATGTATAAATCAGAAAAATGAAAAAACCGTAGAGGGTAGCATTTAGGATTCCTTTCTTCTTGTTAGTCGATTGCTTTGTGAAAAAAGAAACCGTCAATGGGATCATGGGAAATACGCAGGGGGTCAACAGGGCAATCAGTCCACCCAGGAATCCAAGAAAAAATATGCTCCAAAGTCCTTTGCTTTTGCCGCTTTCCACTCCGGTACCTCCGCAGGAATTGACTGGGTGGGCAAGGTCAATGCTTGCCAATTTCAAGTTTTGGGCCTGATCCGGCGATTCCTGTAAATCACCAGACCGGATTTTAAATTTTCCATCTGCACCCAATGAAAATAGGAAGGATGCACTATCATAGTTGGGAAAACTATCTCCCTTGTTAACCATGAATAGAACAGTTCCCCTATTTTCCTTCTTTAGATCACCCGAAATTTTAACCTGCCATTCGACTTCGTTCTCAAAAAACAGCAATTCCGCCTGATCGAGTGCTGCGAATTTTTTTTGCAGCGGTTTCCTTTCTTCATCAATACTAATGAGTGTTTCTTTAGCCAGAGTATCGATAAGCACGCGTGAATTGGGCGAATCTTCAGGCATCGTTGTGGAGAATAATTTCCATCCGGGTCGAATTTTTCCTGACAATTTAATCAGCGCTTGGGTATCATTTTGATTCGATCCGCTGAAGGTCCACTGGACAATATGGAGACTCGAATCCTTTTCCTGGCCCTCGGAGTTTTTCGGCCAAGATGCCAGGACGAGAAAAGAAATAAAGAATAGTAATCTATTCATTCAGGGAAACGCTTTAAAACGCAAACGAGTTCTTCTTACAAAGAACCCGTTTTGCGAATGGTTTTATTGTCGCATGGCCGACTATCCACCTATATTGACTTTAATTTCCACTTCTGATGGAGGGAGACACAGTTTGTCGTTGCAGACCATAAATTCGACCTTTCCTGCAAAGTTCGTTTTTACAGTTCCCTTCACTTTTACGACCTGTACAAAATCAACCGTCTTCTCATAATAATTTACATCATGGGGGGGGACCCAGGCAGTCTCAAATTTCTTAATGAGCTTACCATATTCTTTGACTTTGCCGTCCAGCACAAGCAATGGCGACTTTACAAATGTAAAACTTGTAGGTATCGGACCTTCAGCGCCCACGTCCTGGGCATAGAGATGATAGTCTCCATTTATGGTAGCGGTCATATGCACAGCATAAGTTTTTTCAGCAATTTTTTTTGCTAAAAAAGACCACTGGACCTGTTTGCTCGACTGAGCCAGGCTTGATTGAGCCAGGCCTGACTGGAGGATCAGCAAACTGATAAAATAAATTCCGGCTTTCTTCATATCTCACAAATTTCCTGGTATTTGATTTGACCAGATTGAAACTCAAAGGTCAAAATATAAATGCTAATAATAACTAAAAGTTAAGGACCTGCGTTTTCCTTTCCGCAAATTCAGGCTTCTTATTAATGAACAGGTTCATAAAGACCATTCTTCCATCCATATTTCCCAAAGCTTCTGAACATGCCCGCTCAGGGTGGGGCATCATACCGAAAACATTCCTGGTCCGGTTGCAAATGCCTGCAATATCTCTTGCGGATCCGTTTGGATTTGACGCTGCGGTTTGATTTCCTGCTTCATCAGTGTACCTGTAAATGACCTGTCCGGATGCTTCCAGCTGGTTTAATGTACTCTCATCTGCAAAATAACGACCCTCACCATGCGCAATGGGCATCATGAGTGGCAATCCTGCATCCGGCGTCAGACCGGATATAAATATTCTTGCTAATGAATTGCTGGTTGGCATTTCTTAACAATACGCCAGGAAGCAAGTGAGATTCGCAAAGAATCTGAAAACCATTGCAAACGCCGAATACCTTTCCACCCTGGCTTGCGAATTCGATAACGGATTGCATCATGGGGCTGAAGCGGGCAATGGCTCCGCAACGCAAATAATCCCCATAAGAAAATCCACCGGGCAAAACGATGCAATCCTCTATGCTGAACTGGCTGAGGTCGGTATCCTTATGCCATAGCATGATAACTTCCTGCGACAGGTCATATTTCAATGCATCGTGCATGTCTCTGTCACAATTCGATCCCGGAAAAACAACCACTCCGAACTTCATAGCGGGCCTTTTGATTGATACAAAGGTAACAAAGAAGCTGGAAACATGAAAGCCGGCCAGACAATTGCACCAATTGATTTGTTAGAAGTCAGCCTAGACAAAATAGCTGATAATCATCACCAGGCCAAAGCTGAGCCAGTGGATAATGAGGGGCATGATCTTTTTCGAGGGATAATAATATGCCGCTGAATGGAAAGCAGCAAAAGGGACTGCCGTAACAATCCAGTTTTCATATGAATTGGCCTTATTGATCATGATCACGATGACTGCCACAATCAGGAACATTAGGATAAGACTCCATGTTTTTCGGACATGGATCAACATCTTATTCAAATTATTTTGAACAAAATAACCACCGACAATAAAGGGGACAACCAGTAAAACCAATCCTAAAGTTGTCCAAACGGAATTTGGCAGAGCAGGAAAAGTGAGTGTAATACTCGGCAAAACATTTTTCCAATTCAACTGGCTGGTGAAATATAAAACGAAAAGAAGAAAGTAATAGGGAGCAGTGAAACCAAGCAGAGCAATAAGCCATTCCTGGATCCGAAATGGACGCATAATGATCAATGCAAACAGTACGAGTACCAGGAATGCCACAGCTGGAATGTAGAGCATCGTTGCAAGTCCGGCAAGCAGGCCGATATTGAAGATTGCACGGATGGGACGCTGGGTATTGTACAATGCAATCATGCGATACAAACACCAGATCATGATCGAATTAATAAAAAGCGGGGCCGAAAAATGGTTCCAGTCTGGCAAAAGGGAGGTGACCAGGATATAGGCCATGCCCGGGAGATAATTGGGTTTCGGAAAAAGCCTATGAAAATTGCAGATACTGTTAAACAAAGTGGCCTGGGTGAACAATAGCAGGAAGGTCAGCACACTGTAGGGTACTGCAGATTGATTAAACAATGAATTGATGGCGCCCAGGATGAAGCGATACAAATAGTTATCTTCCTTATGAAGTATTGGTAATATCGGATGAAGGAAAATGGAAAATTTGAGCACCAACGCGTAAACAAGCAATAGCAATGCATTGGTAGAGTTTTTCTGTCTGAAGATCCCGATCACCTGTAAGGAATTTTAGAATTCGATTTTTGCAAAGCAAAGATAATTCCTGAACAGGCAGGGCAACACGATTTGTTTACTGCTGATTTGCTTACCAAACCGGGGCATAAACTCATAGCCCTTATCAAGATTGCGCAAGGTCGGATACCGGGTGAGTTTCCCATCCGGAGATATACTTTCATCACTCAGGAGTTGGGTCCTGCGTTCGTACTGATTATAAAGAAAATGCAATTCGCCACCAGTATTGACAATATGATGGGAAATGAGGTTTTCAGAATCGTCATCAAACTGGGACTTTGGGATGACATTGCTCCATTCCAGGTTACTGCTTTTGTCAAAGCAAAGGATCAGGATATTTTCAGAATTATATCTTGTTGAGTTCCCATATCCATACCTGCTATAGGGAGAATAAGGATTGTAATAAGATGAATAATAATCGTACGGACTCGTATACGGGCTATATCCATACATGTAATCCCAGCGGTTAAAAGTCGAACCGCGACTCGTAGTATATTCTGATTCGCTGATGATCAGGTATCCGCCATTCTTCTGCACGATGATGCTCTTGATAAAAAAGTCGTTGAATGCCATTTTCAGATTCGCTTCCGAACTTTTTGCCAATGTGCGCAACTCATCGTTGAAGACTGTGAGGGTTTCCCTTAGCTTGGTATCGCTTGACTTATCCCAGATGGCCGTAAAGAGCCCTTCAATATTGCCCCGTTTTTGTTTATAATAAAACCCCGTGAGGATATAACGCAGGTTATTGTTATCGATTTTCAGTTTGACGTCATCCAATATCCTTTCGCTGGTGCCAAGGTCCCGGATGGCAAAAGTATCTGCCGTAGGCCCCTTGGTGATCAGTGACACCTTTGAAATATAATCACCGCTATTGCTGGCGTGGAATTTTGCAAACACAAACTGGCCTTCATTATCGAGCAGGAAATTACTGAACATATCACCTTTCTCATCCATGGCCAGGCCAATATGGTGTCTGTCGAGCAAGTCCAGGGAATCATTGTAGAGAAAGCTGGTAATGAAATAATTTCTAATGTTCTTGCTATTGATCTTGAAGACCATGATCCGTTGCTTGTTCTCACTATATATCGTCGTGTAGATTTTGGAATTATTTGCTGAGTTGACTTGTGTCGTGTCAAGATCTACCGGCCCGGCAAGGATTTTCCCGAATCCATCCAGCTTAACGACTGCGCAATGCACAGTGCTTTTTTTCTGGTATTCATAGATCATATAGCAGTAATCGGGGTACTGAACAAAATCGACGTTGACATATTTTTCGGGAAGAAAATCAAGTACCTGCCTGTTTACGAGTTGCATATTGTTATCGTAAGCGCAGATCACATTGTCCAAATGGTTATTCTTGAAAAGAAGGACATTTCCGCTCACCCTTCCAATAATCTCAAAGTTTGTCCTGCGGCTGTCCTCTTGCTCTGGATTGGAATATGTGATTCTTTGGGCGCTTAGCATCATTGGCCCTGAAAAAAATAAGAATGCAAGCAATGCTTTCATAGTCAAATTTCATTTAGGAGATTCACGGACCAAGCTGATTTTAATTGTAAGTTAGTCAAAAGTACAACCGAATATTGTTACAAAGATGCAAAACTGCAGCGGGAAACCCTCTCCCAGCCTGCAAAAAATTGACATGTTGAATTATCCATTTCCATATATCTTTGTGCGGGCTCGACAAAAACTGGCTCATCATTTGCCGGATTTTGGACCGTACACTGTAAAACACCCATTTAACTGACTCCCGGTGAGTAAACAGATCAATAAGGTAACTCTCGCTCATTTAATCATTGCACTAGGAATAATCTACGGGGATATTGGCACCTCACCACTTTACGTGCTCAATGCCATCGTGAATGGAAGGGTGATTAGTGAAAGTCTGATCCTGGGAAGTTTGTCTTGCATCATTTGGACGTTAACACTACAGACCACCATAAAGTATGTTTGGCTCACCTTGAAAGCGGACAATAAGGGGGAAGGCGGGATCTTTTCTTTATATACTTTAGTCAGGAGGCAAAAAAGGTGGCTCGTCCTGCCTGCCATGATTGGCGGCGCTGCATTGTTGGCGGATGGCATGATTACACCTCCGATCTCGGTCACCTCAGCCATCGAAGGGTTGAGGCAGATGCCCGGTCTGAAAACAATTCCGCAATCTACTATCGTCTATATTGTTTTGGCCATCATGGTGGCTCTTTTCTTTTTGCAGCAATTTGGGACGGATTCTATTGGAAAATTATTTGGCCCATTGATGTTCGTCTGGTTTACTATGATTGCCTTCATGGGCTCCATTCATCTGCTCGATGATCTTTATATATTCAAAGCCCTGAATCCCTATTATGCGATTGAATTGTTAACGGTTTATCCGAAAGGATTTTGGATACTGGGCGCCGTATTCCTATGTACGACGGGTGCCGAAGCGTTGTATTCTGATCTCGGGCACTGTGGACGAGCCAATATTCGTATTTCATGGATATATGTGAAAACATGTCTTATCCTGAATTATCTTGGGCAAGGTGCTTGGCTGATGGCGAATTCAAAAGGGACCATCTTCGATACAAGTACCGCCAGCGTGTTTTATAGCATCATGCCCCAGTGGTTTTTGGTCCCGGGGATCATCATTGCTACGGCGGCGGCGATCATAGCCAGCCAGGCATTGATCAGCGGCTCGTTTACTTTGATCAGCGAGAGTATGCGCCTGAACCTCTGGCCAAAATTCAGGATCAATTATCCCACAGAAGAAAAAGGCCAGTTATATATTCCGGCAATCAATTTCATGCTGTTTGTGGGCTGCTGTGGTATCACACTCTATTTCAAGAATTCCGCGCACATGGAAGCTGCCTACGGACTGGCCATTACTTTATGCATGTTGGCTACTTCCATTTTGTTCGCAAATTATCTCATCACGAGAAGGGTGAAATCAATCCTGATTTATCTCTATCTGCTGGTGTACCTTACCATCGAGCTCAGTTTTCTTTTCGCGAACCTGGATAAATTCAAACATGGTGGGTATGTGACCCTCCTTGTGGGTGGAGCATTGTTTTCCATCATGTATGTATGGTTCCGATCTCGAAAAATTAAGAACCGCTATGTTGAATTTGTGCGCATGGAGAACTATATACCGCAGATCCAGGAACTGAGCAATGACCGGACAGTACCCAAATTTGCTACCCACCTGGTGTATATGACCAGTGCAAATAACCCGAAAGAAATTGAGCATAAGATCATCTATTCCATCCTGAATAAGAAACCAAAAAGAGCCGATATCTATTGGTTCGTGCATATAGATACCCTGGATGACCCATATACTGCAGAGTATTCCGTGGATCATATCATTCCAAATGATATTATCCGTGTGGAATTCAGGTTGGGATTCAGGATTGAACCCAAGATCAACCTGATGTTCCGCAAAGTTGTGGAAGACCTTGTCAACAACAAAGAAGTCAACATTACCAGCAGGTACGAATCCCTGGAGAAAAATAACGTGGTGGGTGACTTCCAGATCATCGTCATGGAAAAGTACTTAAGCCAGGACAATGAACTTCCGTTCTTCGAGAGAGTCGTCATGAAATTATATTTCTGGCTGAAAGAAGTGAGTCTGTCGGAAGAGCGGGGATTTGGACTAGATCCTTCCAATGTCACAATAGAAAAATTTCCACTCATTGTTTCCCCTCTAGCCAGCTTCAACCTGAAGCGCACAGATGCCTGATATGATCCAGAGGCACGTAGACTGGATTTTCAGCGAATAAGCGGACTTTGATTAACTTCAAAGCAGGCAGATCTAAAACCTATTCCTTGTCTCCAACCCTGGTATATATCATTTTGGGCTATCTGGCATTATTGGTCATTGCTTATTTTATTCAGGACAAATTCATTTTCAAACCTGAAGTACTTGCTGCAGATTTCGCATTTCAATATGACACTCCTTTCAAGGAATTGTTCTTTGATGTTGAACCAGGAGTGCGGATCAATGGATTGCATTTCTACCGCGAAGATCCTGATGGCCTTGTTTTATACCTGCATGGAAATACGAGGAGCATCAAGGGTTGGGCAAAATGTGCGAAGGATTTTTACCGCTACAACTATGATGTCGTGCTGGTAGATTATCGCGGCTTTGGAAAAAGTACCGGTAAGCGCAGCGAAAAGGAAATGCTGAATGATATGCAATTTGTATATCGCACCCTGGCGACCCAATATGAAGAACAACACCTGATCGTATACGGTCGAAGCATTGGAAGTGGCTTCGCGGCCAGAATTGCAGCTGACAACAATCCCCGCTTCCTGATTCTGGATGCACCTTATTACAGTTTTAAGAAAGTAGTGGAAAGATTTCTTCCCATATTGCCAGTCCGTTTCGTTTTGCGCTATCATTTAAGGACAGATCTGTGGATTCCTCTCGTTAAATGCCATATCTATATCATTCATGGCACGAGGGATTGGTTGATTCCCATCCGGCAAAGCGAAAACCTGCAAAAAATCAATCCTCAAAAAATTACTCTTATCAGAATTCATGGCGGGGGTCACAATAACTTATCGAGTTTCCCTGAGTACCACAATTTTATCCGGGATATTCTAAAATATACCTAACCTTATTGTGACAGATTGAATTGTTTTGAACTGCACTGTGCAGGAGACTATTTAATGAAATGGTTTTAAGGCTTTATTTAGAAATACATGCTTAGCTTGCAGGCTCTATATCCGTATGAAGAATAAAATATACCGATGGATAACCTGGATTGCCCTGCTTTACGGCCTGATCGGCATTCTTTTCTATTTTCTTCAGGACTGGATCCTGTTCCACCCTATTCCGCTGGCAAGGAACTACGACTATCATTTTTCAGCACCACATACAGAATTAAATCTGCCCTATGACAAAGAAACCAATCTGAATATTATTCAATTCCATCCTTCTGCGGATACCATTGTCAAAGGCGTAGTCCTTTACTTTCATGGCAACAGAAACAATATCGCCAGGTATGCACAGTATGCTGTCAATTTTACCAGCCATGGTTATGATGTTTGGATGATAGACTACCCGGGTTTTGGAAAAAGTACCGGGGTTTTTACAGAAGAGAAGCTTTACGATTATGCTTTACAGTTATACCGGCTGGCCCGGACAAGATTCAGTCCATCCCAAATTATTATTTATGGAAAAAGTTTTGGCACCTGCCTTGCTGGCCAGCTGGCTGCTGTTCGTGATTGTAAATCTCTGGTGTTGGAAACGCCCTGTTATAGTATGGAGTCCCTGGTATCGCATTGGCTTCCGATCTACCCCGTGGAAAACCTGCTCCATTACCAATTTCCTACAAATGAATATTTACAAAAAGTGACTGCCCCCGTCATTATTTTTCATGGTACCAGCGACGGACTCATTCCATATCGCAACGCAAAAAAATTAACCGCTTTGATGAAACCTGGGGACGAATTCTTCACCATCGAAAACGGCGCTCATAATAACCTGAATGATTTTCCGCTATTTCACCAGGTGCTTGATTCCATTCTGTCGAATTAGAATTATTTGGAAAGGAGCAGGATTCTCATATACTCCATCCTGGATTCAGGAACGAAGTAATGATTATGCGATATGCCCGTCTTTGGTGATTGGGCTTCGATCATTTCCAATTTTTTGTGCTCGAGAATGAACATTTTGTAGCCGAAGGGGCTTAACATGTCCAGAAGCTTCCTACGGTCGCCCTTGTCCGCCAGTTCACAAAGCAAAATGGGTTTATGTCTTGCGATGGTTTTCAACATGGCGCTGAACACGGGAATTTCGAGCCCCTCCACATCACATTTTACAAAATCAAGCTTCGACAGCCCCAGAAACAATTTGTCTCCACTTTCATTTCTTACTTTTTCCGTTTCAACATAATCGAATCCCGTATGTGATTTTTTGATCCTTGCGTAGGCAAATTTTTTGATGTTGTTTACTTTTGGGATTCCCATTTCTACAAAATCATTGTCTCCCCCAAGGGCAACCTGAAGCAATTCCACATTTCTAAGGTTCCTTTTCCATACCTGTTCCTGCAAAACTGCATGAAACTTACTTACGGGTTCGATAGCAAATACTTTTCCTCCATCCCCGACCAGCCTGCTCAACTCCAGCGTAAAATATCCGAGGTGTGCGCCGATGTCTGCCACATAATCTCCAGGCCGAATATAATTTTTCAAGAAATAAATGTCCTGGTAATCCCCGCCTACCCCAATGCTTTTATATAAAATCTGGAAAGAAGAAGAAAGCAGGGCCAGATATTTTTTTTCGCCCAACAAGGAAAGCAGGAACTTTCTTATTGTATTCATGCGGCTAAAAATACGAAGAAAGGCTGAACGCTGAACGCCGAACGCCTAACGCCCAACGCTAAATGCAGGTATTGCTCATAAACAACTTCAATTTCTTAATACCCAAACAGTATTCATACTAATGACAGAACTTGCATCTCCAATAAGATCTAAGCGTTCAGCGTTCAGCGTTCAGCGTTCAGCGTTCAGCGTTCAGCGTTCAGCGTTCAGCGTTCAGCGTTCAGCGTTCAGCGTTCAGCGTTCAGCGTTCAGCGTTCAGCGTTCAGCGTTCAGCGTTCAGCGTTCAGCGTTCAGCGTTCAGCGTTCAGCGTTCAGCGTTCAGCGTTCAGCGTTCAGCGTTCAGCGTTCAGCGTTCAGCGTTCAGCGTTCAGCGTTCAGTGTTCAGTAGTTCAGCGTTCAGCTCTTTTTATTCTTCCAGGGTCACTTTATTTTTCGTCACTTTTAGTTTGTAGCCAATACCGACTTTCAGGGCATAATTTTCCCGGGTATGCCCGACGGGAAATCCAAAGCAGACCGGGTATTTATATTCAGATACCAATTCACTGATGATCTCATAGGCCGTTTTTCCGAAAGGACGATCTGTATCCTTCATTTCACTAAAACTGCCAACGATGAGGCCGGCAAGTTTTTCCAATTTTCCGGCCCTTTGCAGTTGATACATCATCCTGTCAATATGATAGAGGTATTCTCCTACATCCTCCAAAAATAAAATTTTCCCTCTGGTTTTGATATCTGAGGAGGTTCCTACAAGATGTGCGAGTAAGCTCAGGTTGCCTCCAATTAGTTCGCCGATGGCCTCCCCTTTTATATTAAATTCATGTGGTGTTGACTGGTACTTTATCCTTTCACCTTCCATGGTCAGTTTCAATGACTGGACAAATTCATTCTGCCATTCCTCTTCATTGAATGCGGCGGCCATTGGGGCATGCAGGGTCGCAATTTCATAATTTGTGTGAATATGGGAATGCATGATCGTAACATCACTGTATCCAATGATCCACTTGGGATTTTTTTTGAAATTTTTGAATCGCAACCTGTCTATGATTCTGCCAATCCCATAGCCACCGCGGACGCAGAGAATGGCTTTTACTTCTGGATCATCCAGCAGATTTTGAAAATCCTTAAGCCTTTCCTTGTCCGATCCGGAAAAATAATTGTGGGAATGGCTGTCGACGGTATTTCCAACCTTAATATGGTATCCCCATTCCCGCAAAACATGCATGCAAGTCTGGACCTTTTCTGGCAACATATAGCCTGCAGGTGCAACCATCCCAATGGTATCGCCTTTTTGCAGATAAGGGGGAATCCTGACCATATTTTTTCTTTTATTAAGATGAAAAAAATCGCCGATATTATTTTTCTTTTAAGCTAACTGATTCGCTCTTCACCTCAAGCCTATGCCTGACCCCGCATTTCAAGGCATAGTTATTTTTTTGATGGCCCACAGGAAAATCAAAACATATGGGGAACCTGTAAGGAGCAACTTTTTCCAGTACTATGTCATAAATGGTCTTACCGAATTCTTCGCCTGGATCATCAGGTTTAATTTTGAATCCACCGATGATCAGGCCCTGCAATCGATCCAATTTGCCCGTTCTCTTCAGGCTCCAGAACATCCGGTCGATACTATATAGGTATTCACCTGTATCTTCAACAAACAGAATGCGTCCTTTTGTTAGCAAGTCGGATTTTGAACATGACAAAGATTCGATGGTTTTCAGATTACCGCCAACCAATATTCCTTCGGCAGAGCCCAAACGGTTGGAAGGATTGGGCAATGCATCATATTGCATATGTTCGCCATTCAGCGCTTTCCTTATAGATAAAATAGTTTCAATTTGGATAGGTTCTGCTTTGGACCAATCTTCCGGAAAGCTATTGCACATTTTGGAATGAATAGAAGCAATCTGAAAATTATGGCATAAGTGAGCATGGATAACGGTAATATCGCTGAATCCGAGAATCCATTTCGGCTTTGCGGCGAATCTCTTAAAGTCGAGCTGGTCAATGATCCTAATGCAACCATAACCTCCACGGCCACAAAGTATGGCTTTCAGGTCCGGGTTATCCAGCATACGCTGAAAATCCTTTATTCTTTCCGCGTCAGTGCCGGCATAGGTAAAGTCCTTTTTCCCGACCGTATCGCCTATGCGCACTTTGAAACCCCAGGATTCAATCTGCAGGATGGCCGGTTGAATTTCTTCCAGGGTAATATTACCTGCCGGGCAGCTAATACCAATGCTATCGCCCGGCCTGAGGTGAGCAGGGATTATCCATTTTTTTTCTAATTCGTACAGTGGCTCCTCCCCACTGGTCCTTTTGGTGAGTAAGGAAAGCGAAAGTCCGCCGCCAATTGAAGAAAGAAAATGTTTCCGCTTCATCTTTTAAAGATATAAGAAATCAATCATTATAAGGAGCACAGGCCGGCATTTTGGAGTTGGCAGCAGATTGCGGTATTTTTGCAATCCTTCCAGATATTCTTAAGCTATGCAAATTGCGGGAGGATGGTCCATTATAAAGCCGGCAGGCCGGCGGACCCTCGACAATCTCTGATAAGACATGAATAAATACAATAGAATCCTGGTCACTGCAGCATTGCCTTATGCCAACGGACCCCTTCATATTGGTCACCTCGCAGGCTGTTACCTGCCGGCGGATATCTATGTCCGTTATCAAAGAGCACAGAAAAAGAACATAAAGTTTGTGGGCGGAAGTGACGAGCACGGGGTGCCCATAACTATCAGAGCCCTGAAAGAAGGGATCAGCCCGCAGGAAGTTGTCGATAAATACCATTTCCTGATCAGGGATAGCCTAGCGCAAATGGGGATATCCTTTGATATTTATTCAAGAACTTCCAATAAGGTCCATCATGAAACCTCTTCTGCTTTTTTTCTCAAGCTTTATAATGATGGCTTATTTGAGGAAAAAGTAACGGAGCAATATTTCGATGAAAAAGCAAAGGTCTTTTTGGCCGACCGATACATCACAGGTACCTGTCCCATTTGCGGTAATCCGAATGCCTATGGAGATCAATGCGAACGTTGTGGTTCCTCGCTTAGTCCTGAGCAACTAATCAATCCCCGCAGCACCCTTAGCGATGCCATACCGGTAAAGAAAAAGACGAAGCATTGGTATTTTCCTTTACCCGATTATGAAGCCTGGTTGAAGCAATGGATTTTGGAAGATCATAAAGAATGGAAGAATAACGTATATGGTCAGTGTAAAAGCTGGCTGGACAATGGATTGCAGCCGAGGGCAATGACCCGCGACAGCAACTGGGGTGTTAAAGTACCGCTACCCGATGCTGAAGGAAAAGTGCTTTATGTATGGTTTGATGCGCCGATTGGATATATATCAGCCACAAAAGAGCTTACGCCTGACTGGGCTGAATACTGGTGCAGGGAGGATACAAAACTGGTTCATTTTATTGGCAAAGACAATATCGTTTTCCATTGCATTATTTTTCCGGCCATGCTCAAGGCTCATGGAAATTTTGTACTACCCGACAATGTACCCGCCAACGAATTTCTAAATATCGAAGGGGAGAAAGTATCTACCAGCCGGAATTGGGCGGTTTGGGTAGATCAATATGTCAAAGATTTTAGTGGATGCGAGGACGTGCTGCGGTATGTTTTATGCGCCAATGCACCGGAGACTAAAGACAATGATTTTACTTGGAAAGACTTCCAGGAAAGAAACAATAGCGAGCTTGTTTCCATATTCGGAAATTTTGTTAACCGTGCCCTCGTCTTGATGCATAAACTTTGTGGAGGAAAAGTGCCCAGGTTGCATTTGTCAAACCTGGATGAACTGGACCGGTCATTGATCCGTGAAATCGAATCCTCCAAACCAAAAGTTGAAGGACTAATTGAACAATACAAATTCCGGGAAGCGCTATATGAAGTAATCGATATGTCGAGGAAGGGAAATAAATACCTGCAGGAAAAAGAACCATGGAAAAAGGCGGGCAATGAAAAAGGGAAAGTTGTCACACAGAGCGATCAGGTCCAGATTGATAATTGCATACACCTATGTCTTCAATTGACAGCCAATCTGGCCATTCTGATCAATCCATTCCTTCCTGTCACTGCAAAGAAGATGATTTACTTGCTTAAGGTGGTTGACAAAATGCTCGAATGGGAAAATGCCGGTCAATTGAAATTATTGAGAGAAGGTTATAGTCTCCGTGCGCCTGAACTCTTGTTTAGAAAAATAGAAGACAGCGAAATCAGCGCCCAGATTGAAAAATTGCACGCGCAATCAAAAACTCAAAATACTTCTGCCATGCCTGAAGAACAGAAACCAGTCACGGAATACACAAAATCTATGATTCAATATGATGACTTTGCAAAACTGGATCTGAAAATCGCAACCATCGTTTCCGCCCAGAAAGTGGAAAAGGCCGACAAACTGCTTAAGCTGGAGCTGGACCTAGGATATGAAAAAAGACAGGTCGTTTCAGGCATTGCACAACACTTCAAACCGGAGGAAATCATCGGAAAACAGGTCGTGCTTGTTGCGAACCTCGCTCCACGCACAATGAAAGGCATAGAAAGCAATGGCATGATCCTGATGGCAGATTCAAAAGATGGAAAATTAATTTTCGTGCATCCGGAAGAGAAAATATCGAACGGCGCTTCTGTATCATAAATGAAAAATGACTAACTGATTAAAATTTAATCATCACCATGCCTGAAAAACCTAGTATTGGATTTATTGGTCTGGGAAGCCTTGGGACACCCATCGCAGAGAATATTCTGGAAAAAGGGTATAGACTAACTGTTTATAACCGAACATCTTCCAAATCAATTCCACTTAGGCAAATGGGTGCCGCGGTAGCTGAAAATATTGGTACTCTTGCTGCGCAGAGCGATATCGTATTCTCCATTGTTTCGGACGATGTTGCTCTGAAATCCATCATAACAGATAAGGATGGATTGCTTTCGACCATGAAACCGGAGACCATTCATATTTGCATGAGCACCATTCTTCCAAAGACTGCTGTAGAGATGCAGCTTCTTCATCAGACGCAACAAACCCACTATCTGGCAGCACCTGTTTTTGGAAGACCAGAAGCTGCAAGGGCAAGAAAATTAAATTTTGCCATCAGCGGAGAGGAAAAGATTCGAACCCAGTCAACACAAATTCTAAAAGATGCCGGTGGTGCAACCATCTGGGATTTTGGAGACGAAGTGAATGCAGCCAATACCGTCAAACTCTGCGGAAACTATTTGATCGGTGCAGCGATTCTGGCCATGGGTGAAGGGATTTCTCTGGCAAGGCAAAGCGGAATCGATGCGCAGAAAATGTGGGAGATGTTCACGCAAACCCTGTTCGCAGCGCCAGTTTATGTCAATTATGGCAAAATCATATTGGAAGAAAAATTTGAGCCTGCGGCCTTCACGGCAAAGCTGGGACTAAAAGATATGAACCTTGTAGTAGACCAAGCTTCATCCGTGAATATGCCAATGGCACTGGCGCATTTGTTAAGGGATAATTTGCAAGCACTTGTTTCTTCAGGGCGAGAACAGTTGGACTGGAGTGCAATTTTTTTAGCTGCCCAAAAGGACTAAATTACGAGTCCCTATACAACAGATCCTGATTTCGTTTTGCCTGCGTGGTCGTTCTTAAATTTATTATATGAAAAGAATAATTAAGAAGGTGGCAGTTCTTGGGAGTGGTGTCATGGGCTCAAGGATTGCCTGTCATTTCGCCGGAATCGGGATACCAGTGCTTTTACTAGATATCGCACCTTCATCACTGACAGAATCAGAGAAAGCCAAAAACTTGTCGCTTGATCAACCTGCAGTGAAGAACAGGATCGTAAACGAAGCACTAGCTGCGGCAATTAAATCAAATCCTTCTCCAGTTTATACAAAGGACGTTGTAAAAAAAATTACTTCTGGCAATTTTTCAGATAATCTCAAGGACATTGCTGCTTGTGACTGGGTCATTGAAGTTGTAGTGGAAAGACTTGATATTAAGCAATCCCTTTTCGTGGAGGTCGAAAAATTTAGAAAGCCCGGAACACTGATAACTTCCAATACCTCCGGAATTCCTATCCATATGATGTCGGAAGGAAGATCTGAAGATTTCAGGAAGCACTTTTGTGGCACACATTTTTTTAATCCTCCCAGGTATTTGCGCTTGCTTGAAATCATTCCCGGGCCGGAAACAGATCCTGCAGTGCTGGAATTTCTATTGCATTTTGGAGATCTCTTTCTGGGCAAGACGACAGTATTGTGCAAGGACACGCCTGCATTCATTGCAAACCGGATCGGGGTCTTTGGAATTATGGCAATCTTCCAATTGTTGGACAAATTATCTTTGAGCATCGATGAAGTGGATGCACTCACGGGCACGATCATAGGAAGGCCTAAATCGGCTACTTTTCGCACGGCTGATGTAGTGGGTATCGATACGCTGGTTAAAGTGGCGAAGGGTGTTTATGATAATTGCCCGAAGGATGAAAGCAGGAACATCTTTATTATCCCGGAATGGCTGGAGAAACTGGTGAACAATCAATGGCTGGGAGATAAAACCGGCCAGGGTTTTTTCAAGAAAATGCCCGCAGATGGTAAAGGCGAAAAGGAAATCAGGGTTTTGAATTTAAAGACGCTAGAATATGAACCCCGCAAAAAAGCAAAATTCGCAAGTGTGGAAACTGCGAAAGCCATTGATGATCTGAAAACGAGGCTAAAGGCACTTGTCGGAGGAACCGACAAAGCAGGAGAATTCTACAGGCAATTTCATTATGGACTCTTCTCCTACATCTCCCACCGCATCCCTGAGATTTCGGATGAGGTTTACAGGATAGATGATGCAATGATGGCAGGTTTTGGCTGGGAGATCGGCGCATTCGAGTCCTGGGACACATTGGGTGTTGAGGCCACTGTCAAAAAAATGAAAGAGGCTGGTTATTCCGTGGCAAAATGGGTGGAGGAAATGCTGGCGAGCGGAATTAAGACCTTTTATAAAATTGAGCAGGGAGTCCGGCAATCCTATGCGCCCGGGGAAAAGAAATATATAACGCCGTCGGGAGGTGCCAACGGTCCAGCCTTTATCGTCATGAGGAATTTTGAAAGTAAGACTGTATGGAAGAATAGTGCCTGCAGGACCTACCATTTGGGCGAAGGAGTTCTTGGGTTGGAATGGTATACTAAACTGGGCACTGTAGGAGGAGAAGTGCTTGAGGGAATCCAGAAGTCAATTTCATTGGCCGAAGAAAATTACAAGGGCCTGGTTATCGCCAATGAGGGGCAGAATTTTTCTGCAGGCGCAAATGTCGGCATGATCTTCATGTTTGCAATTGAACAGGAATATGATGAGTTGGATATGGCAGTCAGGCAATTTCAGCAAACGATGATGCGTGCACGGTATTCTGCTGTGCCTGTGGTTGTGGCTCCGCACGGGCTAACACTAGGTGGCGCTTGTGAATTGAGTCTGCATGCGGACAAGGTTGTTCCAGCGGCTGAATCCTATATAGGGCTCGTGGAGCTCGGCGTAGGATTAATTCCTGGTGGTGGCGGCACAAAAGAATTCGCGCTCCGTGCAGCTGACGAAATGCACGAAGACGAACCTGAAACGGTAACGATGAAGAATCGCTTTTTCACGGTTGCGACGGCTAGGGTATCAACCTCTGCATTTGAAGCCTTTGAAATGGGAATTTTGAGAAAAGGGAGAGATTTTGTTAGCCTAAACCAGGGAAGACGGATTTCAGAAGCCAAGCAGGCCGTCATAGAATTATATGATGATGGTTACCTTATGCCGGCACAACGCAAAGATGTGCGAGTTCTGGGAAGGTCGGTGCTCGGAGCATTGTATGCAGGTATTAATGGCATGTGGCGCGGAAATTATGCGACGGACCATGATGTATTGGTTGCAAAAAAACTGGCATATGTCATGTGTGGAGGTGACCTCAGTGAACCCGGGTTGGTGAGTGAGCAGTACCTGCTTGATTTGGAGAGAGAGGCATTTCTTAGTCTTTGTGGTGAAAAGAAAACACTTGAAAGGATTCAAAGTGTTTTGAAAGGGGGCAAACCAATTAGGAATTAGGAAGAAGTAAAATCCACAGAAGAAAAAGGGTGATTTCATCTTGGTTTGAGTTGCACTGGTTTATACATTGCCCATTTGGTCAGACCATATCGGTCAGACCAAAAGAGTCAGACCAGGAAAGTCAGACAAAATGAAATTTACACCCAACAATATTTACCATGTATATAATCAAGGCAACAATAGGCAGCCCATTTTTATGGATGCCTCGCACTATTACCTATTCCTCAAAGAAATGAAAAAATGGGTTTTACCACATGCCGAAATGATCGCTTATTGTCTTATGCCAAATCACTTCCATTTCCTGCTATTCGCTGATAAAAGATGCCTTAAATCAATAAAGCAGGGAGACCTCACTCTAGATCCCATTGCGAATGGCATCAGGATACTCCTTAGCTCGTATGCAAGAAAATTTAATTTCCGTACCAATAGATCCGGCTCACTATTTCGGCAAAAAACGAAAGCAAAATGCTTATCTGAAATTGATTCCACTCCATTAAAACCACTTGAACAAAGCGACTATTACCATAAGTGCTTTCACTATATACATCAAAATCCTGTCCGCGCAGGAATAGCCCATCGGATGAATGAATGGGAATTCTCCTCCTTTAAAGACTATGCACAATTGAGAAATGGAACCATTTGTAATAAGAAACTCGCAACTGATTTCTGTTCATACAATCCATATAATTTTGTTGAAGATTCGTATAGTCTATTCGCGGATGACCTCATTCGTGGAAACGAGATTCCAATTTGAATTTACCATATGGGCGTAGCAGAACTGCATCAAGAATCACAAAAGCTCATTATTCATTCGATCTTTTACTTCTATGGAGATGCGGCAAGTTCCAATCTGGCCATTCAGATCGCTGATGACATCAGCAACCACTGGAATCAACCCAGAGGAAAATTTACTTTAAAGAACCAGGCTTATGATGTCATTTTCAGGATTGAAGGGTCTTATGCCCCGGATTTGGATCCCCAAACAGTTTGGTATAATACCGATCCACGTAATAACTACTTCCGTATAGAGGAATTTTCAGCGAGCCATATATCATTTGTGGACGGCCTCAAATGCAATACCGGGTATTTTAAGCAGGATAACCTTTTGAATAATTCCACCACTGCCGCTCACGAATATGGTCATACGCTTGGGCTGGACCACCCGCTGGATCTTGATATCCGGGGAAAGGGACAGCCTGGTATCATGTATCCGAGGGGAACCATCTGTGACCCGGCATTTCAATATGACCCGGCGGCCGCCCCACTCCAGCCTGGAGGAACACTTAATCCGTACACGAGAAAGGTACTGCCATCAGATATAGACGATCTTCGCCTTTTCAAACTGCCTTTTGACAGGAATGGCATTGCTATTGTCGGAGAATTTTCAAGCCTTTATCACGAAAAACATCTTCCCGTTTCATAATGTAATGACAAAATGCATTTAAGTTGATTCCAGTTCGCAATTTCGTTTTAACTTGAATATCATAAGTAACACAGTGAAAAATATCCTGTCCGTTAATCATATTACCAAATTTTATGGCCGCATCCGTGCCCTAAATGACCTGTCTTTTGATGTGCCCGAAGGTTCTGTTTACGGTATTCTCGGACCTAACGGAAGTGGTAAGACAACCTTACTTGGAATTATTATGGATGTGCTGAAAGCCGCAAACGGAAACTATAATTGGTTTGGAGAAGCGCCCACGGCAGCCCAACGTAAGCGCATCGGTTGTCTCCTGGAAACGCCCAATTTCTATCATTACCTTTCGGGCAGAAGAAATCTTCGCGTAGCAGCTGAAATCAAAGGAGTTTCATCTGAAGACATTCCCAGGGTATTAGACCTCGTGAGGCTGACGGATAGACAAACTTCAAAATTCAGTACCTATTCTCTTGGCATGAAACAAAGGCTTGCCATCGGATCCTGCCTATTGGGAAATCCCGATGTGATGGTCTTTGATGAACCCACCAATGGACTCGACCCTGCCGGGATAGCCGAGATCCGCCAACTCATCCGCGAATTGGCCAAAGATGGAAAAACAATCATCCTTGCAAGCCATTTGCTCGATGAAGTGGAAAAGGTTTGCACTCATGTAGCCATATTACAAAAAGGTGAATTGATCACTGCTGGTCACGTGAACGAAGTGCTCGTTGAGGAAGAGCTTGTGGAGGCGGGCAGTGAAGACCTTAAAAAGCTCGGAGAAATAGCGCTTCAATTTGAAGGCGTTAAGCGTATCCAGGCAGGAGACCTAAAAATATCCATTTTTTTCAACCACGGTTCTGCTGACCTTGCCCGGTTCAACCAATATTGTTTCAGCCATGGCATTATATTGAATCATTTGCAGATCAGGAAGCGAAGCCTGGAATCAAAATTCATTGAACTGACTAAAAACGCAAGCAATTAAACAAATTTCTATGGCAGGTACTTTAGGAATTGAATGGCTGAAATTAAAAAACTATCGCACATTCTGGATTTTGCTTGCTATCACGGTCATCTGTATCCCAGCTTTCAATTATAGCTTCTATGACCTGACAGATAATACATTTCCAAAAATAAAAGGGCAAAGTATTTTCGGAACCCCTTTTTCATTTCCCAATGTCTGGCAAACGGTAAGTTTTAATTCAGCCCTTTTACTGTTCATCCCTGCCATCCTGATCATCACCCTGACCACGAATGAATTCACTTATAGAACTCATAGGCAAAACATTATTGATGGCTGGAGCAGGAATCAGTTTATTCGGATCAAATTATTTGAAGTTCTGATTTTTTCCATCTTTGTAACTATCATCGTATTCATCACTTCCTGGATTTTCGGTCTTGCAGTGAAAGCACCGGAACCTGTAGGTCAATTCAAGGACTCCTATTATATATTCGGATTTTTTGTTCAAATGTTATCTTATTCACTGATTGCATTTTTCATGGGCATGTTAATTAGGCGGGCAGGACTAACCATGGGAATTTTCTTCATCTATATGATTATGGAGCAATTTGTAGTGGCCATCGGGCGAAATAAATTCAAAGTGAAATGGGTGAATTACCTTCCTGAAGAAGTCACGGATATGCTCATACCGCAGCCTTATGCCCCGAAAGCATTTCAGCATGGGAATAACCAGGACTGGAAAGACCATGTGCCCATTTATCTGGCCGTTGCCACGATCTATATATTAATTTATACTTCTTTTGCAATCTGGCGATTCAGGAAAAATGATTTGTGAGGGGCCTACTCCCCAGCATCTGGAATCATACCGTATTTCCCGAATTAGAGGTGCGATTCCTGAACAAATTTTCAAACGCACTTTGAATGGATGGGAAGACGAATTGGAATCCTGTCTGCCTTATCTTTTCAGCGCTCACACGAGCACTCTTCAGCACTTCAACGCTCATTTCTCCCAGAACCAATTTTAAAACAAATGCAGGAACGTGAATGGTTAAAAAATATTCGCCCCTGATCCGATGGGCGAGTTCCTTTGTAAATATTATGTTGGTCACGGGATTTGGGGCTACTGCATTATAGGTCCCGTCCATATTCTCCTCTAATATTGCCGCAAGATAAATTCTGCAGAGATCCTCTATATGAATCCAGGAAATAACTTGATTTCCGCTTCCTAAAACGGCCGCAATTCCGAATCGAATCGGATTCATAAAGGCAGGTAATGCACCCCCTTCGGTACTCAAAACGATTCCCGTTCTTAATATGACCATCCGAATACCCAGATCTAAAAATGGCTGGAGGTGTTGTTCCCATTTACGGCAGGTCCTGCCAAGAAATCCCGGATCAGGAGGCTCAGATTCTATGCGCATATAATTTCCCTCTGCAGGTAGTGAGGCCTTATAATATCCGATCGCTGAAGCTGCAATCACCAATCTGACTTTATTCGGAATCTCCTTGAGAGACTTGACCAGCAGGTCGGCCGACTTCGTCCTGCTTTCTAAAATTTCTTTTTTCCGTTTCTTTGTCCAACGCTTTTCGGCGACGCCAGCGCCTGCCAGGTGAATAATAATATCTGCCTCGGCAATCGCCTTGTGATCGATGAAACCATTGACTAGGTCCCAGTTTGCGTACCATATATTTGGAGACATCGAATTTTCATTGGCGGGTTTCCTTCGGGTAAGGATAATAATATCATACCCCTTCGCAGAAAGTTCCTTTGTGAGGGCCCGCCCGGTCAGGCCGGTACCGCCAGAAATGAGCACTGTAGACATAGAAGCAGGCTGATTAAATTTGAATTCGGATCCACTGAATTTACAACAATTCCACAAGGAGAATACCGCAAATTCTGTCTTCAACTGAAGAGAAAATTCCACTGATCCAATGGTGCAGCCTTTCTGAAGATTCCATGGAAAAACAAACCCCCCGGAAAACCAGGGGGCTTTGAACAACTAAAAAACAAACTCTATCGGTTACCACTAAGGTTTAGTCGGGTTTTTTCCCGTCCAGGAATGAGTTAATTGTACTAATCTCCGTGTTGTTATTTTCATCTGATTTTACTTCATAATTGCTGTAGAAATCCTCCACGCTTGAAATGGTATTGTACAATTCCAGATTTCGGCGGATGTAAGCCGGCACAGTTTCAAACTCATTATTCGGGTCGGCAGCGTTGATGTTGAACGACAGGTTGCGTAACTTGTTGATTCGTTCAGCTGCACGGCGTCTTTGCTCTTCTGCTTCGTCCTGCATTGCAGGCTCCTCTGCAGTAGCAACCGTGTTCGAATGATGTGGTGTTTGATGGGCCCAAGGCACATCCGCCGCTGGAATAGCATCTTTGAATACCAGTTGCATATCCGAAGTATTTTCTTCTTCCTTCGGCGGATTAGTCGCAGCATTCAAGACGGAATCTTTCACAGGGGCTCTTTCGGGGGCGGACTCTTTTTCAGATCTGGTTTCTTCTACATAGATATTGGATGGCCTTGCAAGGTATCCTCCCGATACTGCAGGTTTGGGAGAATTCGTTTCTGTAATCTTTTGAGTAGCTTTTTCTTCAGGGAAGGAAATCGTCTCCCGCGAAAGTATCCATTCTGCTTTATCTCCTTCGTCCCTTTTTTCCAACAGATTGTTCACAGTAGATTTACCAGGCTCGAGGTCAGTAAAAGCAACATAGGGTGTGACGGCCACCGGCCTTTCAACCAGCTCCATTTGGGGCTGCAGCTCCTGCTCCAGGATGGCTGCAGCCATTTCTTCTTTCATTTGTGTTTCAGCAGGTAGCACAGGCGTTTGTTCTGTCTTCTTTGCATCACTTGGCATATTCAGCACCATAGTGATCTTTTCGTCTTTTTTTGGATTGGCTACTGTAGATTCTTTTTTATAGAATGGATCCTTGTATTCAAATCCAGTCGCGATGAGGGTGATCCCGATTTTTTCACCCAGGTTGTCATCGTATCCAAGTCCAAGGATTATATCAGTGTCTTCTCCAGCCTGACTCAAAAGGTGATTTTGAATGATCTCTACTTCATCCATAGTGAACTCGTGGTCGCCTTCAGATGAATTAATATTGATCAGGATCCATTTCGCGCCGCGGATATCATTGTCATTGAGCAATGGAGAATTCAACGCCTCCTCAATAGCCTGTTGTGCGCGCGCCTCTCCTTCCACTGCGGCGCTTCCCAAAATGGCCACGCCACCATTGCGCATCACTGTGCAAACGTCCGCGAAATCCACATTGATCTGGCCCGTGCTGTTGATGACATCTGTTATACATTTGGCCGCAGTGGCAAGAACATTGTCAGCTTTAGCGAAGGCTTCTTTCATCTTGAGGTTTCCAAACTGGTGCCTCAGTTTGTCATTGCTAATCACAAGCAAAGTATCGACATATTCTTTTAGCAGGAGAATACCTTCTTCCGCCTGGAGCTGCCTTTTCCTCCCTTCATATGAAAATGGAGTAGTCACGATGCCCACAGTGAGTATTCCCAGGTCTTTGCAAATTTTTGCAATGATTGGCGCGCCGCCGGTTCCGGTTCCACCGCCCATACCGACTGTTATAAATGCCATTTTAGTGTTTACCTCCAGGATATTCCGGATTTCTTCCAAACTTTCCTCCGTTGCCTGGCGACCAATATTTGGATTTGCGCCCGCTCCCAAACCCTGGGTCAGATGTGGCCCCAACTGAATCTTGTTGGGCACACGGCTCAACGCGATGGCCTGCGCATCCGTGTTGCAAATAATAAAATTTACTCCTTCAATGTGCTGACCAAACATGTGGTTCACCGCATTGCTTCCGCCGCCGCCCACACCAATTACTTTGATGATGGATGACTGTTCTTTGGGCAAATCAAATTGAATCATAATGGTAAATTGGGTTAGTAATTATTTAATATTAGTTGCCAGTTGATAGTTGATGGTTGGCAGTAAAGGAGATGCTGGCTAATCAATCTCATAAGCAAAATCCTGTTAACTGTCAACTTTTAAAGCGCATGATCTTCTTCTTCTTTGAACAAATCGATGATTCCATCCTTGAATTTTCCCCAGAAATCTTTTAATCCATTTCTGTTTCTCATTTTCTCAGCCGCCACCAGTTCTTCCTGCACCAGCTCCTCACGTGGTTCCCCCTTTTTCAAGTTTTCAGGTATTTCAAACCTGCCTGAACTATGCACAAATTGTTTTCTATTGTTCTCGTAGTCACTGTATCCTTTTAGGATCAAACCAATACAGGTAGAATAGGTCGGCTTGGCCAATTCCTCGATATGGCCTGCTGCCAGATGTTCTGTCGGATATCCTATGCGCGCATTTAATCCGGTAACATACTCTGTGAGCTGAATCAGGTGCTTCAATTGCGATCCGCCCCCTGTCAACACGATGCCTCCATTCAGCATCTTATTATCCAGTCCCACCTGTTTGAGATGATAGGTTACAAAATCCATGATTTCACTCATGCGCGCCTGAATGATATTTGCCAGATTCCTGACGCTGATTTCTTTTGCAGGCATTCCTCTCAAACCTGGAATAGTGATAAAGGCATTGGCCTTTGCTTCGTTGGAAAGTGCAGAGCCAAATTGTACTTTCATTTGTTCAGCCTGGGTTTTCAATACACCAAGCCCTGTTTTGATATCATTCGTAATATTTTCACCACCAAAAGGAATCACTGCTGTATGCTTGAGAATGCCTTCATAAAAAACAGCAAGATCAGTCGTTCCACCGCCTATGTCCACAATAGCCACGCCAGCTTCCAAATCTTCCTGTCCCATAACAGCTGCCGCTGATGCCAATGGCTGAAGCACAAGGTCCTTGGTATTCAAACCACTTTTCTCGACGGCACGGTTGATGTTTTTGATGGCATTCCTGTCGCCGGTAATAATATGAAAATTTGCTCCTACTTTCACTCCCCCATAACCGATGGGACTAATAATATTTTGAAAATTATCCACTGCGAATTCCTGGGGAATCACATCAATGATCTGGTCTCCAGCCGGAATATAAGTTTTGTACTGATCAGCCACCAATTGATCCACTTCGTGCTGGGTAATTTCGTCTTCTGTATTTTGACGGACAATATCTCCGCGTGTCTGCAAACTTTTTATATGATGGCCTGCAATCCCGACATACACATCTGATATCGGCAGACTGGGATTGGATGCATAGCAATTATCCAATGCCATCTTGATGGCTTTAATGGTTTCATCAATATTCAATACCTGTCCATGCTTGACTCCATTTGAATTTGCCCGGCCAAAGCCAAGAATTTCGAGCTTTCCATACTCATTCTTGCGCCCGGCAATGGCTGCAATCTTTGTGGTTCCGATGTCGAGGCCTACGATAATGGGTTGTTCCTGGTTCATAGTCTAGTGTATTGTTTTTAGTTGTTTACAGTTTTGTCAAAATTTTATTTGATCGTGGGTGGAAGATTATTTCTTAGGTTTTGATGATTGATTTTTTGAATTTCTATCCTTCTCTTTTTTCTCAGATGCTGATTTTACTTTATCACTACCATATTCACTGTCTTCATCATCTGCAACCAAATCATATCCTGTCAATGATTGTTCAGTGATCGTGTTATGCTCTAATGGCTTTGTAACCTGCTGCTTTACTGTATCAGCCTGCCATTGCTGCGACGACCTGATCAACTGCTGAATATTCTTAATGGCCAGAAGTGAATCATTTCGAGATATGTCGCTCCCTCTCCGGGTACCAATCACTTGTCCAGCAAAGCGGACATCGAGTCTGGAATACCTGTCGAAGCTGGTCCTTGCAGCAACTTCTTCATAGAATATCAGAAGACGATGAAATTTCTCCATATAATTATTTCCATCGCCAAATTCTATCAGGTGATTTCCGATAACTGGAACCATTTGAAAAGTTCTTTTGGCAGTGATGGAAATTTGCTCAATATCTGCCAACCAAAACGGGCTGGCCATAATGAAACCGCTTAACGTTTTGATTTGTTGCAAGAGCGCACTGTCAGTTCCGTGTATTCTTACCTTATCCAGCGGAAAGCCCGTAAAAACCGGGACCCTGGTTTGGATATGATCAGGCAATGGCAATTGTACACAACTACTATCAATGAAGAAACTGTTTCCGCTGACAGCAAAAATTCTTGCAATAGGAGTTCTCTCGGTTACCTTTATGCGAAGGGTTTCAGTATTGTCAAAGAACAGTTGGGCGTCCCTAATCCATGCATTGGTCTTCAGGAGTTCTTCCATTTTCTTAAGGTCGTAGGATGCAATGGTTTTCCCCGTTAGCTTTTGTGTGCCATTTTCAGTCAGCAGATTGAGAATGCTTTTCTGATCCACATATAACTGGCCCTTTCCATCATTGATCTCAATCCGATATGCTTTGCATGATCTGCTGTTTTTCCGGTTAATTGCAGCTACAAGCAATACCAGCACGCCCAAGCCCAGGCAGCACCAGATTCCGATGATCAAAAGCTTCTTAATATTTTCCTTAAAACTCATTTTTGTCCATTTAGACCCGCCCAACGGTCTAATTAACCGTCAGACGGGTACAAAGTGGCCGGGCAATTGGTCCCGTCCACAACATGGGTTAGTCATTTTATTCAAGGATCTTCTTAATTGGAATTACCATTGCATCAATGTCACCCGCACCTGCCGTAATTAATAACCCTTTTTTATTTAATTCAATTCTATTATTCCTGATCCAGTCTAAAGTTTCCTCTTTGGTCTTGGAGCTGCCGAACCTGTTTTTCATTTTATCTACAATCATCTTACTAGTTACTCCTTCGATGGGCAGCTCTCTCGCCGGATAAATGGGCAAGAGGATAATCTCATCCGCAAGGTCAAGACTCTCCGCAAACCCCTCCGCAAAATCCCTGGTACGGGTAAATAAATGCGGTTGAAAAACAACTGTGCATTTTCTATCAGGAAAAACTCCCTTTGCCCCACTGATCAATGCCCTCAATTCTTCCGGATGATGCGCATAATCATCAATGAATACAGTATCTCTTTCCAAATTTTTTCCTGCTGAAGCGGCAATGATGTATTCAAATCTCCTCCTCACTCCTTTGAAAGAAAGAACTGATTTTTTTATACTCTCTTCAGCTACCCCCAGGTGGTGCGCTACACCGATGGCTGCCGTGATATTTTCCACATTATGCAATCCCCCCATGCGCAGCTCAACATTCTCTAACTTCCAATTCCGGCTCACCACATCAAATGAATATATTCCGTTAATAATCCTAATATTTTTTGAAGCGATGTCAGCCCGCTCATCATTTGCACTATAGGTCTGATGGTTTGCACCTTTAAGCGCCGCTGATCTCTTCAGTCCATATTTGCTCAGCAACAGACCCCCGGGTTTCAATTTTCCGGAAAACTCGATGAACGCTGATTCAACTGCTTCGGGTGTTCCATAAATATCCAGGTGATCAGCATCCATGGCAGTGATTACAGCGATGTCCGGACTTAACTTCAGGAAACTACGGTCATACTCATCCGCTTCCACCACACAAACATTTCTTTCATTGCTCCAGTAATTGGAATTGTAGTTGACCGAAATACCTCCCAGGAATGCGTTGCATCCATAGCCACTGTCCCTTAATAAGTGTGCAATCATGGTGGTGACCGTTGTTTTTCCATGCGTGCCCGCCACACAGATATTAAAAGAACTATTGGTGATCATGCCCAGAACATCACTTCTTTTGAGGACTGGATATTGTTTGTCCAGATAGAAATTCAGCTCTCGATGATCCTTAGGAAGTGCCGGCGTAAATACTACCAGTCCCGCATCCTTGGGTGCCAATTCCGGGTCATCCTCATAATGAACAGGAATTCCCTCTGCCTGCAATTGCCTTGTCAATAGCGTTTCCGTTCTATCATAGCCACTGACTTCCTTTCCGTGAAATTTGAAATATCTAGCCAAAGAACTCATTCCTATTCCGCCAATTCCTATAAAATATATTTTTCTTATGTTTATTATATCAATCATGCTAGGCCTTGTGGGTACGATCATTCGATTGTTTTCAATATCTCTTCAGCGATTCTCTCATCTGCATTTGTAATAGCCAGTTTCTTGATGTTTCCTGCCAATTCATTTATTCTTTGATCATCTTTGACAAGGTCCAGGATGGCAGGTATTAGTTTTTGCGCCGCTTCATCGTCCCTGATCATAATTCCCGCCCCTTTATTCACCAGGTTCTTCGCATTTGCCGTTTGATGATCTTCGGCAGCATAGGGATACGGAATGAAGATCACTGCTTTGGCTGCAACACATAATTCAGCAATTGTCATGGCCCCGGCCCTAGATACCACAATATCAGCGGCAGCAAATGCATAATCCATCCGGTCGATAAAATTGTTTACCCAAAGGCCCTGATACAATGCTGATTTTTCTGAAGCCCTTCCTTCATAGAACTTCCCGGTTTGCCAAATCAGCTGCAATTCGTTATCGATCAGCATTTGGATGCCAACATCAATGGCCTCATTAATGCTTTTTGCGCCCAAACTTCCTCCCACAATGAGCACTGCTTTTTTGTCTGTACTAAGACCAAAGAATTTCAACGCCTCATCGCGCGATATCCTGCTGTCGACAATATTCTTACGCACCGGGTTTCCCGTAATCACGATGCTGGATGCCGGAAAGAAAATTTCCATCCCCTCTGAAGCCACAAAGACCCGTTTTGCCTTCTTTGCCAATAGCTTGTTGGACTTGCCAGCAAAAGAATTGGACTCATGGATAAAACATGGAATCCCTTTGGATTCAGCATAGCGCAATACCGGGAAACTGGAATATCCGCCGACACCAACCACCGCATTGGGTTCGAATGAACCCATGATTTTTCGCACCTGGAAAAAACTTCTAATCAATTTGAAAGGCAGTGCAATATTTTTTATCAAAGAACTTCGGTTAAACCCGGCAATATCTATTCCTTCAATCCTGAACCCTGCTTCCGGTATTTTTTGCATTTCCATTTTGCCATTTGCACCAACGAAAAGCAATTCAATCGTCGGATCCTTTTTCCTCAACGCATGCGCGATCGCCAATGCAGGAAATATATGTCCTCCTGTTCCTCCTCCTGCTATGATGATTCTTTTACTCAATGTTTGATCCCTCCTGATGTCCAAATATTATTCCGACGCCACAGGTTCCGGTTGCCCTTCCAGCTTTTCCACATTTCTTGCCACACTAAGGATTATGCCAATCGCAAGGCAGGTAAAGAGAAAAGAACTTCCTCCCATACTCACCAATGGCAATGTGACTCCGGTAACCGGAAACAAATTCACGTTGACCGCCATATTTGCCAAAGCCTGTATGACCAGGGTAAAACTTAATCCAAGTGCGAGGAATGCACCGAATGCAAATGGGCACCTTTTGAATATCCGAATACTTCTGAAAAGGAAGAGCAGGTAGGTGAAAATGATAAATGCCCCTCCGATCATTCCATATTCTTCTATTATGATCGCGTAAATGAAATCCGAGTAAGGATGTGGTAAGAAATTTCTCTGCCTGCTATTGCCTGGACCCAATCCTACCCAACCTCCATTTGCAATAGCGATCTTTGCCTGGTTTACCTGGTAATTGTCGTCATCATTGTTTTCCTTTGATCCATACATAAAAGTCTCCACCCGGTTTATCCAGGTATCGACCCTCGCAAAAAGTTTAGATCTCTTTTCGGTCTTAAGTTTTGTAACTGTTGTTTCTCCGTGGCCATGACGAAATACTGCTGCGATGACCAGTATCATCACTGGAATGAGTGAAGCAGCAATGGTTAGCAGAAGGTGCTTACCACTTACCCTGCCTATAAACATAAGCATCAGGCTAGTAGCGCCAATCAGCAATGCAGTGGAAAGATTGGCCGGAGCGATCAGGAGACAAACCACAGCAACAGGAATTATAACCGGCAGAAAACCTTTTTTGAAGTCTTTGATCTGGTCCTGTTTCTTGCTTAACAAACGGCTCAGGTACATGAAGAGCGCGAGTTTTGCAAGATCTGAAGTTTGGAAAGTCAGGTTGATGATGGGCAGCCTGATCCAGCGGCTGCCTTCATTTAACCTCACACCGAAAAAGAGCGTGTATAGGAGAAGTGGAATGGATAACAAGAAAAGGATCTTTGCAACCCTCGCATAAAGAATATAATTTACCTGGTGTGCAAAATAAATGATGAGCACACCTACCACGATGAATGCAAATTGTTTAAACAGATATACTTCCGTATTTCCCTTATACATCTTATACGCAAGCAACCCGGTGGAACTATACACTGCAAGCAGGGATACGAGTGCAAGCAATAGGACGACGGCCCAAATCACTTTATCTCCCCTGGTTCTTTGACCAAGCCTGAATGTGGTTTTCTCTATATTGGTAAAATCATTCATCCAAAATTGTTTATTGTCTCACAGATCAAATACGGCTTCTTTGAATTGCTTTCCACGATCTTCATAATTCTTAAAAAGATCAAAACTTGCGCATGCAGGGCTGAGGAGCACCACATCCCCCTTGTCTGCAAAATGAAATGCAGACCTGACCGCTTCCTGGGCGCTACCTGTATTCACGATCAGGGAAACATCGTTTTGAAATGCTTCATGAATTTTTCTGTTGTCCACGCCCATGCAAACAATTGCTTTTACCTTTTCCCGGATCAGGTTTCTAATCAACCCGTAATCATTGCCCTTGTCAATTCCTCCTAAAATCAATATAACTGGCTTGGTCATGCTTTCGAGCGCGTACCAGGTGGAATTGACATTGGTCGCCTTGCTATCGTTTATAAATTCAACACCTCTCACTGTACTCACATATTCCATTCTATGTTCCAGCGCTTCAAAACTTTGTATCGCCTCTCTTATTTTATCCTTCCGGATCCCAATGGTCATTGCTGCCAACCCTGCTGCCATTGTGTTATACTGGTTATGTATCCCCTTCAATGCAAAATCATATATGCTCATCTGCATCTTCTCGGTGCCTACCTGTACAGTCATCTGCCCGTTCTTGATAAAGCCACCTTGATTTGGTTCATGTTGCATAGTAATTTGTAATGGGTTAGAATGAAATGAATATTGGTTTATGTAATTTTTTGTCACAGGGTCATCGATACAATAAATAAAATGGTCATTTGTGGTTTGATTCATCACGATCCTGAATTTGCTCCTGATATAATTCTCAAACTTGTAATCATAGCGATCGAGGTGGTCCTCTGTGATATTGGTCAGGATGGCGATATCGGGTCTGAATTCATGTATATCGTCTAACTGGAAACTGCTGATTTCAGCCACATACCAGGGCTTGCGCGCCTCTGCGACCTGGCGGGCAAATGAATAGCCTATATTGCCAACCAAGGCGCAATCCAACCCTCCCTGAGTGCAGATATGATATGTCATTGCTGTAGTAGTTGTCTTTCCATTGCTGCCTGTTATTCCAATGATTTTGCTTTCTCCCTTGTATCTGTAAGCCAATTCAATTTCACTGATCACGGGAATTCCGGCTGCTCGGATTTTTTTTACGAGCTCATTTTTTTCAGGAATACCAGGGCTCTTCATGATTTCGTAGGCATTCATTATTTTACTTTCCGTATGCCGTCCTTCTTCAAAATCGATTCCTTTTTCTTCCAATTCCGCTTTGTGCTTGTCTTGCAAATTGCCCCCATCAGAAACAAATACTTCATAACCTCTGGTGCCGGCGAGCAATGCTGCACCGACTCCACTTTCTCCACCTCCAAGTATGACCATTCTTTTTGCCAATGGACTGTATTTTTATTTTAGGGCGGATTTAGGTTCTTCAAAAGCATGAACTAATACTGCACCACAATTTTTTTAGTGTGGACTTACGATCCGTGTACAATTTGGTTTTTCATAAATCCATTTATTATACAATCCTCACCTGATTTTCATTGTCACAATTGTAAACACAACGCAAAGCACAGTCACTATCCAAAACCTTGTTACGATCTTGCTCTCATGGTATCCAAGTTTCTGATAATGATGATGCAAGGGACTCATCAGAAATATCCTTTGTCCCGTCCCATATTTTTTCTTCGTGTACTTGAAATAGGTGACTTGTAAAGTCACACTCAGCACTTCTACCAGGAACACACCACAGAAAATGGGGATTAGCAATTCCTTTCTTACTATGAATGCAAGAGATGCGATGACTCCGCCCAGCATCAAGCTTCCCGTATCTCCCATGAACACACTGGCTGGATATGCATTGTACCAGAGAAATCCTATACATGCTCCAATCAACGCCCCGATAAATATGGACAGCTCTCCCAGATTTGGGATATACATGATGTTTAGATATTCCGCCACCCGGATATTTCCACTGGCATAGGCAAATACACCAAGGCATATGCCGATGATTGCACTGACACCAGTTGCCAACCCGTCTATGCCGTCGGTAATATTTGCCCCATTGGATACAGCTGTGACGATAAAAATGACGAGAATGATATAAAGAATCCATGTGATGCCCCGGATGGCTGATGGCAAAAGCTTTGAATAATTGAATTCATGATTCTTCACAAAGGGAATAGTGGTGATGGGCTCTTTGGCTTCGACAAATAATTTTTCCTTCCCATCCAGAATAATTGTCTTGATACCCGTAGTGTCCGAGGGCTTGGTGGTTCCGACATATTCACGCCAGACTTTGGTATTGCTGTTGAAATAAAGTGTTGCTCCTACTACAAACCCAAGTACAACCTGGCCCAGGATCTTAAACCATCCTGCCAATCCGTCTTTGTCTCCTTTTTTATAAGGAATTCCCTGGTCTTGTGCATACCGTTTGGCCCTTAGCTTGAGGTAATCATCAATAAATCCGATCATCCCCAGCCAAATCGTGCTAAAGATCATAAGGCGGATATACGCTTTGCCCAGGTTGGCCAGCAAAAAGGTCGGGATCAGAATACCCAGGATGATGATGATGCCTCCCATGGTGGGTGTACCTTTCTTTTGTTGCTCTCCGGCCAGACCCAATTCGCGAACGCTTTCTCCAACCTGCTTATGTTTTAAGAAATTGATCAGCCTTTTCCCATATAATGTGGTGATGACAAGAGAAAGTAAAACAGCCAGCAATACCCGAAAAGTAATAAACTGGAAAAGCGTTCCTCCAGGTATTTTTACCCCAATTTGTTTTAACCATTCAAATAAGTGATATATCATGTTGGAGTTGTTCTGGCTGTTTTCTGGTCCCCGTCCAAATTATTTTTTTCCGACTCCTCTTATTTATCCAATTGTTCAAACATTTCTTTCAGCACGGCTTTGTCATCAAAAGGGTACCGGGTCCCTTTGATCTCCTGGTATTTCTCATGTCCCTTTCCTGCAACCAGCAGGATGTCTGCTGGTTTGGCCAGATTGACCGCCGCCTTGATTGCTTCCTTCCTGTCTACAATGGCAATTGATTTTCTCCTCGCTGTCGTATTTAGGCCCGCTTCCATTTCCCTGATGATTTCGGCTGCATCCTCACTGCGTGGGTTATCCGAAGTAAATACGACCTGGTCGCTGTATTTGCAGGCGACTTCTGCCATCACAGGCCGCTTGGTCTTGTCGCGGTCTCCGCCACAACCCACCACGGTGATGATATTTTCCTGGCCTTTTCTTAGTTTTTGTACTGTCGTTAAAACATTGACCAGGGCATCCGGTGTGTGTGCATAATCCACAATGCCCATGAGTTTTTGCCTGGAAGAAAGAATATAATCAAACCTTCCTTCAGCCCCTGTAAGGACGCTGAGGCAGCGCAGGACCTCCTGCTTTTCTTCTCCGAGGCAGATGGCTGTTCCATACACTGCCATCAGGTTGTATGCATTGAATTCTCCGATCAGCCGAAAATGTACTTCCTGATCATCCACCGACATCACCAGGCCAGTCAGGTTATTTTCCAGGACCTTTCCCTTAAAATCGGCCAGGGTTTTGAGACCATAGAAATATTTTTTTGCGTGCGTATTTTGTAACATGACGGCACCCCGCTTGTCGTCGGCATTTGATAGCGCAAATGCAGAAGTTGGAAGGGCATCGAAAAATGACTTTTTGACCCGGATATATTCATCAAAGGTTTTATGGTAGTCAAGGTGATCGTGGGTGATATTTGTAAAGATTCCGCCTGCGTACTGAAGTCCCGCGATCCGATGCTGGTCAATGGCGTGGGAACTTGTTTCCATGAATGCATGTGTACAGCCTGCATTGACCATTTGCTGTAAAAGCGCATTCAAACTGATCGGATCGGGTGTGGTATGCGAGGCCGGAAGGACCATCTCTCCAATCTGATTCTGGACAGTGCTAAGTAGCCCAGGCTTAAAACCCAAAGCAGTAAGAAGCTTATAGAGAAGGGTTACGATGGTCGTTTTTCCGTTTGTTCCTGTTACGCCAACTAATCGCAATTTCTCTGATGGTTGACCGAAGAAATTGTGTGCCATATAGCCTGCTGCCATCGCACTGTTTTCCACTTGTACATAGGTTATTCCATCCACTTTGTTTTCAGGTAATACTTCGCAAACCACGGCAATGACACCCTGCTTTACCACGGCATCGATGTATTGATGGCCGTCTGCATGGAGGCCTTTGACTGCAACAAAGACGCCGCCCGCAGTTGACTTCCTCGAATCGGTTTGTATTGACTTGACATCAATATCGAGCGGACCAAAGATGGATCTGATTTTCACCTTATATAATATATCCTGTAGTATGGGCATTAATTCAATTCAAGCATTAAGGTTTCATTCTTAGTATATTCCGTTCCGGGCAGAATACTTTGTGATGTCACTTTTCCCACCCCCTTTGATATCACTTTGAAATGGCTGTTTTCAAGGATGTAGAGTGCATCCTTCAATCCCATGCCTTTGACATCTGGCACGAGATTTTTCTGAATCTTTTTTTCGTTCAGCACGGCTTCATAATTGTTTGCATACCATCTTCCCCAATCCGAATTATTGGAAGAATCCATATAAGAAACATGCAGAAAATTCGCTACCGTTTTAAAGTCACGATTTGATCCGGCATAATAAAACTGGACGCTGTCTGCCCTGCTCATTGCGCCTACTCGCGCCTGAAAGAATTCTATTTCCTGGCTCATCAGCTTATCCGATACTTCCTTAAATACCGGACCGGCAACTGCTGCCCCAAGAAATTTTTTTGCGAAGGGTTTGTTCTTGATCACCACGATGCAGGAATATTTCGGATGATCAGCTGGAAAATATCCAGCGAAGGAAGACTGGTAAATATGATCCGCATAGCCGCGGTTTCCATTTGCTACCAGGGCCGTTCCGGTCTTTCCTGCCACTTTATAATAAGAGTTTTTAAAGACATTCCTCCCCGTTCCCTCTATACAAACTCCTTCAAGGCACTCTTGCAATTGTTTTAAAGTTTTCTCACTGCATATTTTTTCAGAGACAGCAACTGGTTCATTTTGCTTTATCGTTCTTCCTGCAAACTGAATATTGTTTACCAGGTAAGGACGCATCATTCTGCCCTGGTTTGCCACTGCATTATATAATGTCAGGGTTTGGAGAGGGCTGATCAGCACTTCATATCCGAATGCCATCCAAGGCAGTGTCGAGGCGCTCCATGTACGTGACTTAGGATTCTTGATGATGGGTTGAGTTTCACCGGCAAGGTCAATCCCCGTGGGCTGATTCAAATGAAGTGCTTTCAGGTGCGCAACGAATTGATTGGGATCTTTCGCATAATGGCCAACCGTGAGTTTGGCCATGCCTACATTTGAACTTAGTTCAAAAGCCTGTTTGATTGTGAATTCTTTCTTTTCATGTTTTTCCACATCGCGCACAGTGCGCGTTCCGATTTTCCAAACACCACCTTCCAGATCTATATGGTCGGTCAGTTGAACCTGATTGTCTTCAAGCAGGGACAACATCGTAGCCAGTTTGAAAGTGGAGCCGGGTTCGGATGCGCGGATCGCATAATTCAGGTCTTCCCAATAACTGCCATCAGGCTGCCGCCCAAGATTTGCGATGGCTTTGATTTTCCCAGTAGCCACTTCCATGACAATGCAAGTGCCATGATCACATTCATTTTCGATCATCATCTTAAGCAATGCGCTTTCCGCAATATCCTGGGCATTCACATCTATTGTAGTGAGGATATCTTTACCATTTTCCGGTTCGATTTCATACCCTTCCACCGGGATGTAGGTTCCGGCTGCCATATACCTGACCAGCCGGTTCCCGTTTTCCCCTTTCAATAGGGTATCATAGGTTCTTTCCAAGCCCACATTTTGTGCATTTGCTCTTGCCAGGCCAATGGTACGATTGGCCAGCAAGCCAAACGGATTTAATCTCTTACTGTTCATCTCGGCAATGAATCCGCTCTTGTTTCTTCCCAATCTGACCAGAGGAAATGTCCGAAGGATTTTATATTGCTCGAAGGAAATATTTTTCTGCAGTTCATAATACCTGTCCTGATGCCTGTAGCCTTGCTGTAACTCACGTTTGTAAGCAGCTGCGGACTGGTCTTTGAATAGCCAGGCAAGTTTGAGGGAAAGAGAATCCAGGTTTTCCTTAAATCGTTTTCCATTTTTCTCTCTGAGTCCATCTGCGCCAAAATCTATATATATATTAAAGAATGGAATGGAAGTGCTGAGCATATTGCTGTCTTCGCTAAAGATGGTTCCGCGTTCTGCATCCAATTCGACGAATTTCTGATGCAGGCTATCACTTAGTCCACGCCAGTATTTGCCTTGTACATTCTGTATGTAGAATGCCCTGCCCAAGACACAAATGCACATGGCCACAATGCCAAGAAAGCATAGGTACACTCGCCATAATATATCACGTTTAAGCTCCAATTTCCCGATTGGTGATGTTCAATTACTTTATGTTATCAGGATCTGCGATGCTGTCTGTCAAAACCGCCGGAGGCAGGATCATTTCTTTCAATCCGAAAGGTTCAACCGCCTTAGCCAGTTCACTTTGTTTGCTCCGAAACATGACTTCGCTCTTCAGTGTCTTATACTCGTATTGCAATTCTTTCAGTTCATTATTTGTTTTGCCGATATTCCGGACGACTTTGTCCGCATAGTGCCCGTTGTATATGTAGATCACAGCAAGAAGGGTCAGGAAAAGAAAGAAAGGCATATTTCTGACGATCCACTGGTACCGAATCAATCTTTTCAGTCCGATTTTTTTTTCCTGGTTTGCAATCTTATCCATCCTTTTCTTGTCTTTTCAATCCTGGAATTGCAGGATTCATTCAATATTTGTTTTTTCTGCGATCCGCAACAATGCACTTCGGGAGCGATTGTTTTTGCGGATTTCCGCTTCCGTGGGAACAATGGGTTTTTTAGTAATTACCCGCAATGTTTTAGCTACGGTTTCTTGTCCGAAGGGGTTCGAGTGGTCTTCTTCTGCAAAGCTGTTTTTCCTGAAGAAATTTTTTACGATCCTGTCTTCCAATGAATGGAAACTGATGATGACTGCCCGTCCACCTGGATTGAGCAGTGAGGGAATTTCCTTAAGCATTTCCTTCAAAGCGCCCAATTCATCATTCACTTCAATGCGCAAAGCCTGAAAAACCTGTGCGAAGTACCTGTTCGGATTTCCTTTCACCACTTTGTGAATCGTCTGTTTGAAACCATTGATCGTTTTCAGAGGAGACAGAGTCCGGATTTGCACAATCTGCCTGGCCAGTGTCTTTGCATTCGTCACTTCTCCATACTCCTCAAATAATTTCTTCAGAGCCTGCTCACTGTAAGTGTTGAGTACAATGCCTGCCGTGAGTGACTGCCGTTTGTCCATTCTCATGTCTAGGTTTCCCTCAAGCCTCGTCGAAAATCCTCTGTCTGCTTCGTCAAATTGGTGACTACTCACGCCCAGGTCAGCCAGGATCCCGTCCACATGCTCGATCTTGTTCAAACGAAGCATCTTTTTCAGGTGCCGGAAATTGTGCGGAATAAAAACAATCCGCGCATCATGAGGAACCTGTTCTCTGGCATCAGCATCCTGGTCAAAAGCGAAAAGCCTCCCATTGGCAGACAGGTGTGTCAGGATTGCATTTGAATGTCCGCCCCCGCCAAAAGTGCAATCGACATAGATTCCGTCAGGCTTTATGTTCAACCCATCGATGGATTCTGAAAGGAGAACAGGTACATGGAACCCTACTGGGTTGTTTTGCTCCTCGCCTAACCCTGATTTACTATGTTCATCGCTGGCTTTAACCATAACCACCTTCCTGAGCTATCCGCTCAATTTATCCTTGCGGGGGTTCATGACTTCGTTGGCCAATCTGCTAAACGACTCGGGTGAAAAGTTCTCAAAGAACTGTTGGTACTTACTTTTATCCCAGATTTCAATTTTGTTAACTGCTGACACAAGCACGATATCCTTTTCCAGTCCGGCATGTTCTTTCAGGTTGGCCGGAATCAGTAGCCTCCCTGCAGAATCCAGCTCCATGCCTGTTGCCCCATTTAAAAAATACCTCCTGAATTCGCGAACTTTAGGGTCAAAATCATTCAACTCACTGATTTCCTTAAATATGGGTTCCCAGCTTTTCAGAGGGTACAGACTAAGACATTTTTCGAAACCTCTGTTTATAACAAAATGGGAGCTTTCTCCCTCCTGCATCTGCTTTTTAAAGCCGACGGGAAGAAGGAAGCGACCCTTTAAGTCCAGTGTAGCTTCGTATTCGCCCAGAAAACCAATCATTTACAAGAGGTTGAATCAATTCCACTAAAATTGACACAAAATAACACTTTTTCCCACTTCACCAACTAATTTTCAAATTTTTAATTTTTCCACAGAAAACAAGGTCGGATGGAATGCAATGCAGGCTGAATTATAGAAGAAATTTGAAGCTTGAATAGGGGCAGACATATGTGAATTGGATGTGGATTGATGTGCATTGCTGTGGATAAACAGGATCACCCTAATTTTATCCTGCCATTCTTTATCCGCTTCTTATCCTAACAGAATTTATATGCCAGCAGGTTATTCCGGTACGCCGTTATTAAAAAAACTTGGCATCAGTGACTCTACAAAACTGCTTTTGATTCACGCACCAGATAATTATTTTGCTTTGCTCGAAGCAGATATTTCAAGACAGTTGATAAAAGCAAATGAAATCCCAGATCTCGTTCACCTTTTTGCAAAAAGCAAGAAAGAAATGGAAATGGGCTTGACTCAATTAAAAAAAACACGTAAGCAGAATCCCAGGTTGGTGATTTGGGTTTCCTGGTACAAGAAATCCGCCGGCATACCAACCAACCTTACAGAAAATGATGTACGTGAGTATGCGCTGAAAAATGGACTAGTGGATATCAAAGTTTGCGCTGTCAGTGAAGTTTGGAGCGGATTGAAATTGATGGTGCCGAGGGCGAAAAGATAGACCACCCCGCTTTACCCATTGCTGGTAATGCGAACCGAGACAACCGATATAAACTTCGTTATTGTAATAGTGTGCTGAACTGTAGTGATATTCTCACTCAACAAATACCATGGGCGGGCATCGCCTGAGAAAAGTGGAATCTTTACATTTGTACAATAGATTAAATCTTATAGCCTAAAATTAAGTCCCCTCATCATGAACGCAACTGAACTTCGTCAACTGCAATCTCCGTTGAAAGAAAAATACCGGGAGCATCCCGCTTCTGCAATGGTCACGCTGAAGGCACGCGGCGAAATTGGAGAAGGCATTTCCTGTAAAGTCGAAACAGGCCGGGCCCTGGTGGAAGCGGGTCTTCATCCCGCAACAGGCGGCACCGGCATGCTGGCCTGCTCTGGTGACCTTCTCCTTGAAGCTTTGGTAGCTTGCGCAGGAGTAACTATCCGCGCTGTGGCAACGGCCATTGGAGTTGACCTTAAAGGAAAGGTCAGGGCTGAAGGCGATCTTGATTTCAGGGGAACCCTTGGCGTTTCAAAAGAAGCTCCCGTAGGATTTCAATCTATCCGGCTTTTCTTCGAACTGGAAACTGAAACGACATCCGAACAATTAGCCAGCATCGCCAAACTCACCGAAAGGTATTGCGTGGTATACCAAACCCTGACTAAAGGTGTCCCTGTGGAAACAAAGTACTTGTCCAAAAATTAAAGAAATGCCTTCGGTACAACTTGCACTCGAAAATGATATTGAAAAACTAATTCCTGCCTACAGGGAATTGAGACCACACAGGTCAGAAAAAGAGATCAGAAACATGATTCCTCTTTTATTCAAAGAAAATTTTTCCATTATTTATTTGGGAGATGATCAGCTCGCCTGGGCCTTGCTCGGCTTCAGGATTTTTAATTGTTTGTGGAGTGGCAAAACTTTATACGTAGATGACCTGGTGACATTGTCTTCTCATACCAAACAAGGCTATGCGGGCCAACTATTCGATTGGATAAAAGAATATGCAAAAGAAAATCAATGCGACCACCTTGCCCTCAATTCAGGATTCCAACGACATGAAGCTTATCGTTTCTACCTTAACCGGGGATTATTTGTGGAATCAATGCATTTTGGAAGAAAAGTCGCAGAGCTCTGATTTGCATTTTTTTTCACATACTGAATTGAATAATCTAATGCAGAAATGATGGTAGACCGGCCAACAGACAGGGAAGTGTATGAAGGAGAAATAGCAGACTATTGGTTCGAAGAAGGAATCCTCATTTCCCTTTCGAAAAGCCCGCGACGTACAGTGGAAAATATTAGAGGCAATATAGCGCTGGTAACACAAATTACGGGCAATAGAAGAGTGCCACTATTAATATATCTTTCTAAATCTCCTGTACCGGATAAAGAAACCAGGCAATTTGCCACACAACAATTACCACGCATCTATTCTGCCATGGCCATGGTATCAAAACCTGGGCTATCCAGATTTATCATGAATTTTCTTTTTAGAATGAAACCCCCACCCATCCCCATGAAAAGTTTTACAGATGAAAGAGAAGCCAAAGCATGGCTTCAGCAATTCATCCAAAAATGACAGTATGAAAAAGAAAAAACCGACACTCAGGGTCTGTGTAAATGGTCACCGGTATTTTAAAAGCTCCGATTGCCCGACCTGCCCGGTTTGTGAAAAAGAAAGAAAACCGAAATCAGGGCTTTTGTCAGCGCTTGGTGCTCCAGCGAGGCGGGCTTTAGAAAATCAAGGCATTACCAGCCTTAAAAAATTATCAGGTTATTCGGAATCAGATATCTTAAATCTTCATGGAATGGGCAAGAGATCCATTCCAATATTGAAAGCTGAGCTCAAAAAAGGAGGGTTGAGTTTTCGGTCACCTAATAAATGAAGATGGGAGATTCCTCGAAATGTAAATAAGCCAATGAATACCATAACATTTGACAAAGACATCAAGGTTGTATATATCAAAGCAGTTCAATTTCCTGAAGGCATTTTGGAAGCCTTTGCTAAACTAAAGGCATTGATCCCAAAGATGGCAGAGAGGAAATTATTCGGACTCTCAAGGCCAGAGCATGGAAGAATTGAATACAAGGCGGCTACCGAGGAAGATTTCCCTGGAGAAGCCGAAGCACTCCATGCTGATGTGCTATCTATTAAAAAGGGGAATTATACCAGTGTAACGATTATGAATTACATGAAACAGATGGAAAGCATTGGGAAGACATTTCATGAAATGCTACAACATCCCGGAATTGATCCCGATGGCTATTGCGTGGAATGGTATATATCAGAAACAGAAATGAAATGCCTGGTCAGATTAGCGGATCAATAGCCATCTTCCTGGTTTTTCCACTCATAAAATAACATTCTAAGATCGGGCCTCCTTTCCAACCTGCACTAGGTTGGACCGCACTGCGCTTCATCCAAAACAAATTCAAATCCCCTGATCATTTGTTAATTTTGCGGCTACCACAGCAGTTGGCTGTGCCAGCAATGCATCCGAAAGAAATCTCGATAAAGGACTTTAGTTATGAACTTCCTGAAGATATTATAGCCAAATATCCGCTTCCAAACCGCGATGAGTCAAAGCTCCTGGTCTACCGAAAGGGAAAGATTCTTCATGACACCTATCTCCATATTGCAGATTATATTCCGGAAAACAGTCTCCTCCTGTTTAATAATACCCGGGTTGTAGAGGCAAGAATCTTATTTCGGAAACCGAGTGGCGGAGTCGTTGAAGTTTTTTGTCTTGAGCCTAATTCGGATCTCCCTGATATCAATCTGGCATTGCAACAAAAAGGCCGCGTATTTTGGAAATGCCTGATCGGCGGCGCATCAAAATGGAAAAAAGCAGTTGTACTTGAGAAAAGATTTGATAAAGGAGAATTGAATTGCGGGGTTCAGGCAAGATTTGTAGAAAAAAAAGTCGACCATTTTATCATAGAATTCTCGTGGCAGCCCGAAGAATGGAGTTTTTCGGAACTTCTTCATCAAATAGGAGCGATTCCTCTTCCACCCTATATCAAAAGAAAAGCAGAAGAAGAAGATAAGCTGAGGTACCAAACCATCTATGCCAGGCATGAGGGTTCAGTCGCGTCGCCCACGGCCGGTCTGCATTTCACGGAAACAATATTTGAAAAATTGCAGGAGAAAAAGATACGTACGGAATGGCTTACCCTGCACGTCGGCGCCGGCACTTTCATGCCGGTAAAATCAAATACCCTTGCTGATCATGTGATGCATGCCGAATGCATCGATATCGGCAAGCATACAATCGAATCAATCCTGGCTTCTTTGGAATACCCCATCATTCCTGTCGGCACAACCTCCCTGCGAACCCTTGAATCTTTATACTGGATGGGAGTAAAGTCAATTCTTAATCCTTCATTGACACCAGACCAGATTAGCATCAGTCAATGGGAGCCCTATGAGATTACATTTGAACAATTTTCGCCAATGGAAGCCATTCAGGGACTCCTTCAGTGGATGTCGAATAATCACCTGGAGAGTTTGATAAGCTCCACACGACTTCTGATAGCGCCGGGTTATTCTGTTCGCATGGCTTCAGGCATCATTACAAATTTTCATCAGCCGCAGTCCACGCTACTTTTACTCATCGCTGCATTGATTGGCGATGAATGGAAGAAGGTTTATTCATATGCTTTAGCGAATAAATTCAGGTTCCTGAGTTATGGAGATGGTTCTCTTCTGCTGAGATCAAAGGTATGAGACCTCAAAGTAAGCTATGAACTCAAATTCCGCTGTAAGAGGTGGGTTATAATACCTTCCGTCTTAGGTCCGCCTCAGGCGGATTCGAACAAGTTTTTTGCTGCGCTTCGCTTGCAAAAAACAAGTCTCAAGAATGAATATCAGGCTTTGCTGAGCGGAAATTCCATAATAAACGCAGTCCCTTTTCCCACAGTACTCTCTACTTTGATCTTGCCGTTATGCGCTTCAACGACTGTCTTTACGTAGCTCAGACCAAGGCCAAAGCCTTTTACATTGTGAATATTACCCGTATGCGCACGATAGAATCGTTCAAAAATCCTCCGCAAAGTTTCCTTGTTCATCCCGATGCCATTGTCTTCCATGCGGATGATAAGCCCCTTGCCAGAATTTTGGGTTGAAATCTTTATAACAAGATGATCATTGGAGTATTTTATCGCGTTGTCGAGAATATTCGTAAGGAGGTTCGTAAAATGAACTTCATCGGCCTGGAGAAGATCATTTTTTGCATTCAATTGCAATTCTGATCTGCCCTTTTTTTCCTGCAATTGCAATTGAAAATTTTCCAGGCAATCCCTGATCATATCATGAACATGCACGGGCTGCAGGCTGAGCTGTAGTTCCTGCTTGTCCATCAGGGCGGCCTGCAGGATCAATTCAACCTGCTTATTCATACGCTTATTTTCTTCCTTGATGATACCGCTGAAATAATCCGACTTTGATTTATCCTGTGCCACTTTTTCATTCCGCAAAGCGTCGACTGCGAGGGAAATTGTTGCAAGCGGAGTTTTGAACTCATGCGTCATATTATTGATGAAATCATTCTTGATCTCACTGAGTTTCTTCTGGCGGAGGAGGGCACTCACTGTCACATAAAAAGCAGCAACGATCACCAGGGTGAAAAATATGACGCCAAAGAATTTAAGCCTCATTTCTTTTAGCACAACCGACTTATAGTCTGGCACAAGGATCGTCAGCGTTTCGAGTGGACTGAGGCCTTCGAGATCACTTCCACTGGGCGCTACCAGAAATACAATGGCAGATTTATTGTGGGCTGTATCTTCAAAGGTTTTAATGAAATTCGCCGACTTGATTTCAGCGTTGAAAGTAAGTTGCTTGGAGAGGCCAGTTTCAATGCCGGAAGAAATGGAAAATTCGAATGGTGTGTTTTGAAGCCCGCGATTATTCAATGCATTCTGAATCTTCGAACGAATCTGATCTGAAGTAAATCGATCAGCAATCGTGGGGGGTTTCATGAGCTCTTTGCGGATCTCTTCTGCAGGGCGCCAGCTAAATCCCGGGCTGCTTAAATAGCTGGGTCTTGTGAGTACTGATTCTTTGTAATTGATCAGTTCCTGGCCGACATCCTGAGCCGCATCACTCAATTTATGATGTAATTCTTCCTCCTTATTTTCCAGCATAGTGAATATCCAGTTTGCCTGGATATAAATCATTCCAATCAAGGAAAGGCTGATCAGTATGAAAATAATGGGGAAATTTTTTTTCACATCTTCAGAATTAGTGGCGAGGTCCCTGGCTCATGCCGGGTACCTTGGAAGCAGAACAAATGTAAACATTGAAGCAGGCTTTATAAACTGAGCGCTATAATATGCCAGGCTATTTAACTAAGGTTTCACAAAGAAAGGGCTTTTCGGGACAATAGGAATTAGGGCCGGATTTATCAGCCGAATTCCGGGCCTCGCCTATGGAAAAAGCCGTTTTTTTTCAATCAGAATAACTAATTTAGACAATATGGAAAATCCCGCTCCTGGTGTGTTGCTAATTGCTGATCCCTTTCTTAAGGATCCCAATTTCATGCGAACCGTGGTTATCCTATGTGATCACCAGCAGGAAGGTAGTTTTGGGTTTGTTCTTAACAAAAGCTATGACTATACGCTGAATGAGCTGGTGAGTGGAATTGATGACCTTGTCATCCCTGTATTCTATGGAGGCCCCGTACAAATGGATACGGTGCATTTCCTTCACCAATATCCTGACAAAATTCCCGGAGGATTTGAAATTGCTGATGGCGTGTACTGGGGTGGTGACTTTGAAGTGACCATTGAGCTGATCCGCTCCGGAGATATCAGCCCGTCCAAGATCCGGTTCTATATTGGCTATTCTGGATGGAGCGGCGGTCAGCTGGCGGATGAAATGAAAGAAAAGTCATGGCTATCGGTGAAGGGCACGCGCAGTTTAGTGTTTCACAAAAAAACAGATGAAATCTGGAAGGAGGCACTTCGTCACCTGGGCGGGGATTACGAATTGCTGGCCAATTACCCGATAGACCCACAACTGAATTAAGCGGAATTCAATCCCAGTTCAATCAGGTAATTCAATAGAAAAGCCCCGGATTACCCGGGGCCAAACTAACATTTTCAGTGGATAATGGACCGCTCCTTGACTTTATGTGGCAGGTCTATTTACCCTCAACAGGCTTAGCGCCTTCAACTAGTACGGTCACATTATTGGCATTTACTTCTACAAATCCACTCTGGATTTCAAAATATGCAAGGTGATTGTTTTTGTCTTTCAGTACTTTGATCCTGCCTGCCTTCAACGCACTGATGATGGACGCATGGTTGTTCAGAACTTCGAATAGTCCTGAGATGCCTGGCAATTGCACACCGTACACATCATCGCTGAATATTTTCTTCTCAGGTGTTAAGATTTCGAGATTCATGCCCGGGTTCCCTTTGGGAAAATTTTATTATAGATTCAATTCGCTGCAATCGCAGGAAAGCTGGTCATTGCTGTGCCTGCGCGATCAGTTTCTTGCCCTTTTCTATGGCGTCATCAATGCTTCCCACCAGGTTAAATGCAGCTTCAGGATATTCGTCCACTTCTCCATCCATGATCATGTTGAACCCTCGAATCGTTTCCTCAATGGGAACCAGCACTCCCTTTAGCCCCGTAAATGCTTCCGCTACATGGAATGGCTGGGAAAGGAAACGCTGCACTTTTCTTGCCCTGGCTACAATAAGCTTATCCTCATCGCTCAATTCATCCAGACCCAGGATTGCAATAATATCCTGTAATTCCTTGTATCGTTGCAGTACCAGTTTCACTCTGTTGGCGCAATTATAATGTGCATCGCCTACGATCTGCGGTGTCAGGATCCTTGATGTAGAATCCAATGGATTTACTGCCGGGTAAATACCCAGGTCAGCAATCTTTCGATCCAATACCGTAGTTGCATCAAGGTGAGCAAAAGTAGTTGCTGGTGCCGGATCTGTCAGGTCATCCGCGGGCACATATACAGCTTGCACTGATGTAATAGAACCGTTCTTGGTAGAAGTGATTCTTTCCTGCATGAGACCCATTTCAGTAGCAAGTGTAGGTTGATAACCCACAGCAGAAGGCATTCGGCCGAGGAGTGCAGACACTTCTGAACCAGCCTGTGTAAAACGGAATATATTATCAACAAAGAAGAGTATATCTCTTCCCTGGCCTTTACCATCCCCATCACGGTAATATTCTGCAATGGTTAGTCCGCTCAGTGCAACCCTTGCGCGGGCGCCCGGAGGTTCATTCATTTGTCCAAATACAAATGTGGCCTTGGATTCTGACAAATCCTTCATGTTCACTTTGCTCAGATCCCAACCACCGTGTTCCATGCTGTGCCTGAATTCATCACCATACTTCATAATACCCGCTTCAATCATTTCGCGCATCAGGTCATTTCCCTCACGGGTACGCTCTCCTACTCCGGCAAATACGGATACGCCGGCATAAGCCTTGGCGATATTATTTATCAGCTCCTGGATCAAAACTGTTTTTCCAACGCCCGCCCCACCGAACAAACCGATCTTTCCCCCTTTGGCATATGGTTCGATCAGGTCTATGACTTTGATTCCGGTAAACAATACTTCTGTAGTCACGCTAAGATTCTCGAAAGCCGGGGGTTTACTGTGTATAGGACGTCCACTGACTTTTGAAACAGCTGGAAGCCCATCAATCGGATCTCCGGTCACATTAAATAATCTTCCTTTAATCTCATCTCCAATCGGCATCTTAATAGCCATTCCCGTATCCAGAACTTCAAGTCCTCTGGTAAGTCCCTCCGTGCCATCCATCGCGATGCAGCGAACACTATCTTCTCCAAGGTGCTGTTGCACTTCAAGCACAAGGGTTTCTCCGCTTGGCCTTTTTAGTTCCAATGCATTGTAAATCTCAGGTAGTTGTCCATTAAATTGTACATCAATTACTGCTCCTATGATCTGTTTGATCTTCCCGGCAAGAGGCATATTTTCGAAATTAAATGTGAGGATTCTAAATTGGCTGCAAAGGTAAGGGAGGAGCCTCATATATATTGAAACCATTTTATAAAAATTCCGCTATTTATTTACCCCTTTGACTCCTTTGATTTTCAACAATAACCGCGGATTAATAAGCACTATTTGCTGCTGACTAATAAATGCGCGGGGATTCGTACCCAACTACCAACTGCCATATGTCAACTCACTTCACCGAATTTCCATAGGTTTGTACGAAAAAAAGGATGTGGCTGACTGAAGTAAAATCGACGAACGATGACCAGGCTTTCATTCAAATAAATGCTGACCTGAATAGAACGACGCCCAACTATATCCGTCCGCTGGACCATGAAATCAGGGCCGTTTTTGATCCAGAAAAAAACAAGGCCTTCCGCCATGGGGAATGCATTCGCTGGATCCTGAAAGACGATGATGGAAAAGCCATTGGAAAGATCGCGGCCTTTGTAAACAAGCGGTATAAATCGAAAGGGGATGAGCAACCTGTGGGTGGAATTGGCTTTTTCGACTGCATTCGAAATCAGGAAGCGGCAGACATGTTATTTGATGTGGCCAAACACTGGTTAATGCAAAAGGGAATGGGTGCCATGGATGGGCCCATTAATTTTGGAGAAAGAGACAAATGGTGGGGCCTGGTCACAGAAGGATTTCACGAGCCACCCTATGGCATGAATTTTAATCCTGCTTATTATAAAGAATTGTTTGAGCAATACGGCTTTCGCGTTTTCTTCAACCAGGTTTGCTTTGGCGTGAATCCCAAAGCACCACTCTCACCCAAATTCAATGCAAGGCATGATCAGATCATGAAAGATCCGGCTTACAAAGCCATTACGCTAAAGAAGAAAAAACTGGAAAAATTTGCTGAGGATTTTACGAACGTTTACAACAAAGCCTATGCAGGCCATGGCGGGGGGAAAGAACTGAAATTAGAACAGGTAAGGATCATGTTCAATTCGATGAAACCCGTCATGGACGAAAATATCGTCTGGTATACCTATTGGAATGATGAGCCCATTGCCTTATTCATCAATTTGCCGGATCTGAATCAGTGGTTTAAATATCTGGATGGCAAATTCGGCCTCTGGCAAAAAATCAAATTCCTCTGGATCAAAAAGACAAGGCCAAACAAAAAATTTGTGGGCATTGTTTTTGCCATTGCACCGGAATTCCAGGGCAAGGGAATTGATGCTTTCATGATTTGTGAATCTCGAAAAGTGATAGTCAATCTGGATTATTCAGAATATGAAATGCAATGGATCGGCGATTTTAATCCTAAAATGATCAATGTGGCCGAAGGGTTTGGCGACACATTCAGATCAAGAAACCTGGTCACCTACCGCTACCTGTTCGATCGCAGCAGGGAATTCAAGAGACATCCTTTTTTGCATTAATAGATCATGTATCTTGCGAAAGGTTATGGAAAGATTTATTGTTTCTGCGAGAAAATACAGGCCCCAGAATTTTTCTACTGTAGTGGGGCAATCACATATCACGACCACCCTCAGGAATGCCATCCGGAACAGCCAGCTGGCGCATGCATTTTTGTTTTGCGGGCCCCGTGGTGTTGGCAAGACAACCTGTGCGCGCATCCTGGCTAAAACCATCAATTGTGAACATCTCGGGCCCGATGGAGAAGCATGCAACCAATGCAATTCCTGCATTTCATTTAATGAAGGTACTTCACTCAATATCCATGAGTTAGACGCTGCCAGCAATAATTCAGTCGATGATATCAGGACCCTGGTTGAACAGGTGCGCTTCGCACCCCAGGCAGGAAAGTACAAAGTCTATATTATCGACGAAGTACATATGCTGAGTTCTTCAGCATTCAATGCATTTTTGAAAACCCTCGAAGAACCTCCGCCCTATGCCATTTTTATTCTTGCTACGACGGAAAAATATAAAATCCTGCCCACCATACTCAGTCGTTGCCAGATCTTTGATTTTAAGCGCATAACCATTCCCGATACGGTTGAGCACCTGCAGGAGATCTGCCAGAAAGAAGAGATCAGCGCCGACAAAGCTTCACTTCAGGTGATTGCCCAAAAAAGTGACGGTTGCATGCGCGATGCATTGAGTATCCTGGATAAGATAGTCAGCTTCACCAACGGCCAGGTCACATACCAGAACGTACTCGAACACCTGAATGTACTCGATGAGGATTATTATTTCAAACTGATGGAAGCATTGCGGGAGCAGAAACTAGCCGATGCCATGCTGCTTTATGATGGAATCAATCGCAAAGGATTCGAAGGCGACCTGGTTTTGAATGGATTTGCGGAATTCATAAGAAATTTATTGGTCTGCAAAGATGAAAAAGCAGCTGTTCTGCTGGATGTAGTGGAAAATTTCAAGGATAAATATCTCTCCTATTCCAAATCCGTGGATAGCGCTTACCTGATAGGCCTTCTGAACATCCTGAATGAAGCAGAGATCAATTATAAGGCGGCGCGCAATAAGCGTCTCCATGTGGAGTTGGCCCTCATCAAACTTTCTTACCTGCGACAGGCCATTGAATTGCTTGAAGATGGTAGCATATCTTCCAAAAAGAAAGGAATTGAAAATCCAAAGCCGGTGGCCTTCCGCAAAATCAGGCCCATTGAATTGATTCAAAATCAAAAGGAACTGGAACCAGGGAAATTGAAGGAGCAAGAAATAAACTTCGGAGCAAGGCTTACCATCCAAACAGCGTCGTCAAAAGAAACTGCGCAGATGGAGAAAGCCATTGTCAAACCTGAGGCTTCGGCCCCGACCATGGAGGCCCTCTCCAAAATCAGGAAACAGTTTGCCAACCGCCAGCGGGATGAAGATCCCCTTTTCAAACCATTGGAAGATGCAACCCTCAAAGAAGCCTGGCAAACATATACCCAGAAGCTCAAAGAAAATAAGCATTCGGCAACCCAAAGTTTTGAAAGAGCTGGATTAAAGGTCATTGATCCGGGTCAATTTGTAGTGATCGCAAACAATAACCTGGAACAGAAGTTCATCGAACAGGAAAAAAGAAATCTTTCTGAATGGCTCAAGCTGGTTTTTAATAACAAATCGCTTTCACTTACGGTCATCATTCGTGAAAATCAGGTTCAGGAAACTCCAACTGAAAAACATTTGAGCAAGCGCGAACAATACCAGCAAATCATCGAACAATACCCTCTCGTAAAGGAACTCAAAGACCGTCTAAGGCTTGAATTGGACTATTAACTCATTCAATCCCTAAATTCTCTATAAACTTGGTTAATTTGATAGCTGCAATTTTGACAATTCCCTGAATCGCAGGAAATTTGCCGGCCCACATTATGGAAGATCAATCCACAAACCAGGTTTTTCAAACCAGTTCTCCTTCCCGATGGCAACGTGTTAAATGGAGTACCAGACTCTTGCTCTTGTTTGTTATCCTGGGTATTGTCCTCGTAGTGCTCACCCTTTCCCGGGTATATACTCCCGCCTTTCCCAATATGATCAGTGTACAGGAAAAGCAAGCACTTTTGGACAGTACCGGAAGCTGGCTTTTCAGCAAGAGTAAGATTGGGAGGCAATATGGAGGATTCAGGAAATTCATCAATGAAAAAGAAGCATACAAAGCCGGAGGCTTCCCGATTCCAAAAAGATTCCGAAAAAAGAACGGAATCATCGTCCAGGCAGATTCAAGTTTTTATTCTTTTAATAAATTCAATGCTGGTATCCGGGCGGCTTTCTATGTTACCTGGAAAAAGCAATCCTATTCTTCGCTGGAGCAAAATATCGCCCATCTGAATATGGTCGTCCCGGAATGGCTTTTCATTAATCCCAACGCGGACACACTCTATACCCAGATAGACAGCGCCTTGGACATCATGAAAAAGGCTGGCGTGAAGATCCTCCCGCTGCTAACGAATAATTATAAACAGATTTTTAGAGGCGATGCCGTGCACCGCATCATCACCGATCCTGTAAAAAGAGAGCGGCTGATCAATGATATCATCAAAGTCCTGGAAAAAAATGGGCTGGATGGGATCAATATCGATTTTGAAGAACTGACGGAAAAGAAAAATGAAACCCTGGTTCAATTCCAGAAAACATTGTATGAGAAGCTTCATGCCCGGGGAATGCTGGTGACCCAGGATGTCGTTCCTTTTAACGAAGACTATAATTTCAAAGAACTGAGCAGGTACAACGATTATATATTCGTCATGGCATACGACCAATATTCGGAGTCAACTGTTCCGGGTCCTATTTGTCATCAAAAATGGATTGAGGGTGCCATCGACGATGCAGTTAAGAAAATTCCTGCACAAAAACTCGTTCTTGCTGTTGCGGGATTCGGGTACGATTGGAAAATGACGGATGATGGTAAAGTGGTCTCGGCAAGTCCCATTACTTACCTTGATGCCCTGACGCTGGCCCGGACCTATCGGGCAAAAATTGACTTCGATAATGACTCTTACAATTTGCATTTCTCCTATGACGATGACAATGGCTCTACCCACCAGGTTCACTTCACTGATGCAGCAACCACTTTCAATTCCCTTCGATTCGCGACAGAATATGGATTGAGTGGGGTAAGTCTTTGGAGGCTCGGTTCTGAGGATTCGCGTCTTTGGGAATTTTATGACCGGGACATGGGAAGAGACAGCATCCGGAATTTTGATTTCAGAATTTTTAATACAGTAAAGATTTTTTCCAATGACGAAACGCCTGCTTATGAAGGAGAGGGAGAAGTGCTCGACGTGTTGAGCGGTCCCGCGAGCGGCATCATCACCCCGGAAGTGGATACCAGTGAAATGCTGATCAGTGAAGAACAATATGACTCCCTTCCTTCCAAATGGGTAGCACATAAATATGGAACCAAGGACAAGAAGAAACTGGTACTCACTTTTGACGATGGCCCCGACCCGATCTATACTCCCCAGATCCTGGACATTTTAAGCAGGGAGCATGTGCCGGCTACTTTCTTTCTGGTAGGCATAAACGCAGAGAACAATATTCCCATTGTGAAAAGAATTTTCAAAGAAGGCCACGAGATCGGGAACCACACATTTACCCACCCAAATATTGCAAAAGTCAGTAAGAAAAGGGCGATCCTGGAAATGGAAGCGACGCGGCTGCTGATCGAATGCATTACAGGGCATTCCACCATTATGTTCCGGGCACCATTCAATGCAGATTTTGAACCGACAAATGCGGAAGAACTTATTCCAGTTGCCATCGCAAGGGAAAAAAATTATCTCGACATCGGTGAATCCCTCGATCCGTTGGACTGGGAACCAGGCACTTCGTCTGATTCAATTGTGGCGAGAGTGATCAGGCGAAAGGAAGACATGACAAGGCAGGATCTGAGCGGGAATATTATTCTCTTGCATGATGCGGGCGGAGAAAGCAGGGAAGCTACTGTCAAAGCTTTGCCTGAGATCATTCATTATTTCAAGGAAAGGGGATACACTTTTACGACGGTTGCTGATTTACTGGGAAAGAAAAAAAATGACCTGATGCCTCCGGTTCCCCGTGGAAGCGGATACTATCTTCTGCAGCTCAATTATTATCTGGCATTGATGGCCTACATGGGAAGTCATTTTCTGATGTCTCTCTTCATTTTATTTATCATCCTTTCCCTTGCCCGGATTATATTTTTGGCATTTATCGCAAGCAGGGAATACATAAGAGAAAAGAAAATGAACCTCCAGCCATTTTGGCTACTCAATAAGAAACCCACACCGTTGGTGAGCATTATCGTGCCGGCATATAATGAAGAAGTGAATGTGGTCAGTTCACTAGAAAATTTGCTAAGAACCGACTATCCGAATTTCGAAATTATTTTTGTCGATGACGGCAGCAAGGATTCCACATTCAAGAAAGTAAGTGCGGCATTCCCTCACCATCCGATCATTAAAGCCTATAGTAAACCAAATGGCGGAAAGGCTTCTGCTTTGAATTATGGCATTGGCAAGTCGCAGGCTGAATATGTAATATGTATTGATGCAGATACCAAACTATTGCCAGACGCGGTATCCAAAATGATGATGCATTTTTATCTGCCGGATGGTCAGGGGCGAATAGAAGTCGGAGCCGTTGCAGGCAATGTAAAAGTGGGAAACAAAGTGAACATGCTCACGAAATGGCAAGCCATTGAATATGTCAGCAGCCAGAATTTTGACCGCAAGGCCTTCGCCTATCTCAATGCGATTACGGTCGTGCCTGGTGCAATTGGCGCATTTCGAAAAAAAGCCATCCAGGATGCGGGCGGATTTACGATAGATACACTCGCAGAAGACTGTGATTTGACCATCCGCCTTTTACGTTGCAATTACGTGATCGAAAACGAATCGTTGGCCATTGCATTAACTGAGGCCCCGGAAACCGTTCGTATGTTTATAAAGCAGAGATCCCGCTGGAGTTTTGGTGTGATGCAGACATTCTGGAAGAACCGGGACCTCCTCTTCAACTGGAAATACAAACGATTGGGCTGGATTGCAATGCCAAATATTCTCATCTTCCAGTATATCATTCCGTCCGTGATTCCGCTAGCTGATTTCTTCATGCTCATAGGCCTCTTGACGGAAAACTATGCCAAGATCGGTTTCTATTATGTTCTCTTTATGTTGGTGGATGTTGCTGTGGCCCTGCTGGCATTCAGCTTCGAGAAGGAAAAAAAAGCCGCCTTAATCTGGCTAATTCCACAGCGGCTGGTCTGGCGTTGGTTAATGTGGTGGGTATTATTCAAATCGGTGCGCAGAGCCATTAAAGGCGAGCTCCAGCATTGGGGAGTACTGAAAAGAACGGGAAATGTGAGAGAATTGGTTTCTGCTGCACGGCTTAAACCAGAAAGCAGGCTAAGCAGGCCCTGACCTAACATCCATTTATCCTCTTTAGCAATTGCTGTTTTTCCACTAATTTCGAGGCTTCAATCCAATTAAATACAGTTTCACATATGGCGGAAGTTATATTGATGCCCCGTTTAAGTGATACCATGACGGAGGGAGTCATTGCATCCTGGCACAAAAAAATCGGGGATGCTGTCAAAAAAGGAGATCTCCTGGCCGAAGTGGAAACAGACAAGGCAACAATGGACCTGGAGAGTTATAAAGACGGAACCCTTTTGTACACAGGAACGGAAAAAGGTGGCAAGGTACAAGTGAATGATTTGCTTGCGATCATTGGCGCACCCGGTGAAGATATTTCCTCGCTGGTAAAAGCCGGCGGAAGTTCCTCCTCCGCTCCTGCATCGGCAGCGCCGGTTGCAGCAACACCCGCAGCCAGCCCAGCTGCAACGCCTGCACAACCATCAGGCACGCCGTCAATGGATCTTTCAAAAATGGAAGAAGTGATCCTGATGCCGAGGCTAAGTGATACCATGACTGAAGGTGTAATTGCCGATTGGCATAAGAAAGTTGGCGACAATGTTAAGAAAGGCGATATCCTTGCCGACATTGAAACAGATAAAGCGACCATGGAACTGGAAAGTTATAAAGAAGGAAAACTCTTGTATACCGGCGCACAGAAAGGAGAAAAAATTGCTGTCAATGATTTGCTCGCTGTGATAGGAGATGAAAAGAAAGTTGATCTTGCGAAAATAATTACAGCGTCCAAAACACAGGGTACCGCACCGGTTCCAACTCAGCCGGCTGAACAGCAAACTGCAGGCAGCGCGGCTGTTTCGATCCAGGAACATGCCGCAGGATCGCTCAATGGAGACGGCAGGGTGAAAGCATCACCACTTGCAAAAAAAGTAGCTGCAGAAAAAGGAATAGATATTTCAAAAGTAGCTGGTAGTGGTGACGGTGGCCGCGTGATCAAGAAAGACGTAGACAATTTTGTTCCAGGCACTGCCGCAACTCCAGCATCTAAGCCCATCGCTCCGCTTGCTCCGACATATCCTGCGGGGCAGATAAGTTTTGATGAAGTGCCCATTTCGCAAATGCGCAAGGTAATTGCTAAGCGCCTGGCAGAAAGCAAATTTACTGCACCGCATTTCTACCTTACAATGAGCATTGACATGGATAAGGCAGTAGAGAGCAGGGCAAAGCTCAATGAGGTCTCTCCTGTCAAAATATCTTTCAATGACCTGGTGCTGAAAGCGACAGCCATTGCATTGAAGCAACATCCTGCCGTTAATAGCAGTTGGCTGGGCGAGAAAATAAGAATAAACCACCATGTAAATATTGGTGTGGCCGTTGCTGTTGAAGATGGATTGCTGGTGCCCGTGGTACGTTTTGCAGATACAAAATCCCTTTCACAGATTGGTGCCGAAGTCAAAGACTTTGCACAGAAGGCCAAGAACAAAAAGCTACAACCAAGCGATTGGGAAGGAAATACATTTACTATTTCAAATTTGGGCATGTTTGGAATCGACGATTTCACAGCCATCATCAATCCACCTGATTCCTGCATTCTTGCGGTTGGAGCCATACAACAGATTCCCGTCGTAAAAAACGGTGCGGTCGTACCAGGAAATATTATGAAGGTTACATTAAGTTGCGATCACCGCGTAGTAGATGGCGCCACAGGATCTGCATTCCTTCAAACCCTGAAAGGATTGCTTGAAGAGCCCTTGAGAATGCTGGTTTGAAATGCTTAACGTGCATTTGCAGGTGCGAGATCCACTGAGTCAAGCCGCAGAATATTTTGCCATCTAATCTCCGTCATCATTCGACAAGAGGATTCCATTCTTTCCAAAGGAGATCAGTCTCTGCTTATACAAGGCGCCTACAGCCATTTTGAATGTCTTTTTGCTCATGCCGAAAAAAGCGCTGATTTTTTCAGGGTCTGATTTATCATCATATGGCAGGTAGTTATCATTTTCCCTGAGCAAACGAAGAATTTTATCTGACTCCGGATCTACCCTTTTGTATCCGGCGAAGCCTGGCATAATATCCAGTTTATTATCAGACCTAACCTTCTTTACAAATCCCCGTAGCTGATCTCCAATTTCAATGCGGCCAAAAACATCGTCATAATGAATTAAGCCCACATGCTTCTTATTGACGATGACTTCGTATCCGAGCTCGGTTTTCCGGTAAACAAAGAGATCAACTTCGTCCTTTTCCTTCAATTCAATTCCTTCATTACTCAGCAAATGCCCGAATTTTTCGGTGGCGGCGGCGCGGCCGGTGAGCGCATCGATATAGATCAAAACAGGCACCCGCTGGCCTTTCAATACTTTCAGATTTTGTTGCGAGGCGGGCAGAAAAAGATCCTTCATCAGTCCCCAATCCAGGAATGCACCCTGCTTAGTCACGCTAACCACATCCAACGCTACAATATCCCCAGCAACACCTTTCGGCTTTTGCGTAGTCGCAATCAATCGGTTTTCTGAATCGTGGTAAATAAAAACATCCAGTTCATCTCCAGGTCGGGCTTTTGGGGGAACAAAGCGCTTAGGCAATAAGATCTCGCTTCCATCCCCATCAAGATATAATCCAAATTCCACGCTCTTGACAACTTTCAGCTTATGAAACTGGCCTGCACTGATCATGGAAATATATTCTTGATGGCCAAAGGTAAATGTATTTGATTTTGTCACGCAGGGCTGAAAAAAGAAAGCCCCACATAAAGTGAGGCTTTGACCGTCCAGGCCGATATGTTAGAAGCCATGTAATCTTTTTAGTCCCGGGTCATTTACTTTTCTTCCTCTCTGTTTTCCTTTTAAGGTATCCCTCACTGTTAGGAAGCAGATCTGGATTTCAATTCCAGGCAACCGGGTGATACCATATCACTTCCAATCCCATACCACTTTACAAATAGTTGGTTATCAATACAATATAAAAATATTGGGTCGTCTTTTCTTCCTTCCCGGGGAACCGGATTCCAATAGAGAGAAACCCTCAGAAAAACATAAGGATATATTTTATGCCCCAAATATCGCCAGGGAATGCAGGAGCTTCCTTCACAACCTTCGTCTCCCACATATTGTTTAATTTGATTACCCGATTGGTTCCCTTTGAACAAACAATATTTTTATGAACTCATACAACGCCATTCTGCAGCCACAAAAATGACAGAGCCTGAAGAGTATAAAATTGGACCTATCCGAAAATCAACGATTCAATTGTTGAGGTTTCACTTTTCATTTTTTCTGATGCCCGTATACTGGTTTGCTTTGAGTCAGATTGTGCATAAAGATTTGGCAAGAGTGATTCTTATATTTTTCATTTTACATTTTTTGGTTTACCCAGCAAGCAATGGATACAATAGTTTTATGGATAGAGATGAATCGAGCATCGGCGGTTTGAAAAAACCTTTGATGCCTACAAGGCAGCTTTATTTTTTTTCATTGGGAATGGATGCTCTGGCCCTGCTTTTGGGATTTTTTGTAAGCCCGATTTTTGCCATGGGTATTCTCGCCTATATATCGGCCTCAAGAGCCTATAGTTTTCGGGGTATTCGCCTTAAAAAATATCCTGTTATCGGGTACCTGACGGTGGTGATCTTTCAGGGAGCCCTTGTATTTTTCCTTGTCTACCATGGCGCGAGCGATGGCCGTACACTGCGCGTGCCTGCTGCACCTATGCTTGCCAGCGCCTTATTGGTTGGGGGATTTTATCCCCTAACCCAGATTTACCAGCATGAATCTGACCGGAAGGATGGAATTAAATCCATCAGCGCCCTGCTTGGATACCGTGGAACATTTATTTTTTCAATGATCACTTATCTACTGGCTTTCATTATGCTGGCATGGGTTTTTATATCCAACCTGGAAGAAAAGGAATTTTTGATACTGGCAACCTGTTTGCTTCCTATTCTCGTATATTTCTTAGTGTGGGCATTCAGAGTGTGGAAAAATGAAGATGCCGCTAGTTTTGAAAACACCATGAAGATGAATATCCTCGCTTCCTGCTGTACCAATCTTGGCTTTATTATCGTAATGTTGGCAAACTAGTTCCATTGTATATTTCTTTCAAATGCAAGAGTTCATATTTTGAGTAAGATCATTTCAATTGGCACCGCAGTCCCAGCTTTCAGGCATAAACAGGATGAAATCCTTCAATTCATGCAGGGCATATATGCCTTTGATGAGCGGGACAAAAGGAAACTTCAGTTCATCTATCATCAGAGCCAGATAGATAGCAGATATTCGGTCATATCCGATTATAGCAGGCCAATCAATGAATGGAAATTCTATCCCAAAGGGGAAGGAATTGAACCATTTCCTTCATTGGAACAAAGAATGGCAATATACGACAGGCATGCCGGTCCGCTTTCGGTTGATGCGATTCGGAAATGTCTTTTGAATAAGTGTCATCCCAGAGAGATCACTCATTTGATTACTGTGAGCTGCACGGGCATGAGTGCTCCGGGACTGGACCTTCAGGTGATGGAACTCCTGGATCTTCCAAAAAATATCTTCAGGACCTCCATCAATTTTATGGGCTGCTATGCCGGTATTCACGCCCTTAAGATGGCTGATTTTATTTGCAGAGGGAATGGGGATTCAAAGGTTTTAATTGTTTGTACAGAACTTTGTACGCTTCATTTTCAGAAGGAACCCACGTCAGACAATATTACCTCCAGCCTCTTATTTGGGGATGGCGCAGCGGCGTTACTTGTTACTCCTGACGATCATACAGGAAGTGGAATCATAATGACAGATTTTTATTCTGAAGTCCTGACCAGGGGAAAAAAAGACATGGCTTGGGAATTGTCTTCCACAGGATTTCTGATGACCTTGAGTAATTATATCCCCGATCTGATTGAGGAGGACTTTCAAGGACTCACAAAAAAAATATTAGGAAAGAATAATCTCCGCATCACCGATATCACCGACTGGTGCGTTCATCCGGGAGGGAAAAAGATTCTGGAATCGATTCATTATTGCCTTCATTTTTCAAATGGAGAATTGGATGATAGTTACGCAATACTAAAGGAATATGGAAATATGTCATCTCCCACCATCTTTTTTGTGCTCGAGCGACTCATGCAAAGACCTGAATCCAACAAACAAAAAACCATTTTTGGAGCTGCGTTTGGACCCGGGCTCACAGTCGAGACTTTTCTTGCACAATCTGTAGCATGAAGGGAAAAGCAGCCCCCAATTGGAATTTAGTTTCTATCTTTCTCTTATACATGGATTTTTCCAGACGATCATACCAGAAGGAATTATTGGACGGAGAACATATTCCACTTGCTGCCATAGAACGAAACATGGTTGAGCTTGAAATCATAAATATGCGCCTTGGTGGCCATCGAATTTCTCAGCATGGGTTTGGAGCATTGGCGGAAAATAAATCCGCATTGAGTATTTGTGAGATCGGTTGCGGCGGTGGGGATAATCTGCTTGCCATATCAAAGAAATATGCGAATCAAAATATGAACCTTAAAATGATCGGGATTGATATCAACCCAGATTGCATTACAGTAGCCAGGCAAAAGTTTCAGGGGAAAGAAGCCCGATTCATCGTCTCAGATTATAAAGACGTTCAATTTGATCAGGATAAACCAGATATTATCTTTGCATCCCTCTTCTGTCACCACTTTACAGACGATGACTTGCAACTTGTATTGAAATGGATGAATGCAAACGCCGGCCTGGGGTTCTTCATCAATGATCTCCATCGTTCTCCATTGGCGTATTATTCTATACGCTTACTTACATCCATTTTTTCCCGATCCTATCTGGTGAAACATGATGCGCCATTGTCTGTATTGCGCGGATTCAGAAAGCTGGAATGGAAGAAATTACTGGAGGCAGCAGGTATCTTCAATTATTCAATTAAATGGAGATGGGCCTTTCGATGGCTGATCGTCGTAAAAAACAATTCTTGAATCTGAACCATCCATACGATGTGGCCATCATTGGCGGCGGATTAGCCGGCCTCGCGCTTTCCATACAACTGTCCAGGGCAGGTTACCGTGTCATCGTTTTTGAAAAGGAAAAATATCCATTCCATAGAGTTTGCGGCGAATACATCAGCTTTGAAAGCTGGAATTTCCTGGAAGACCTTGGGCTTCCTTTGAGCGACTGGGAATTGCCCATTGTTAAGCGATTGCTTGTCTCTGCTCCGGGAGGAACTTCCATCCTGCAAGATCTGCCTCTGGGTGGCTTTGGAATTAGCAGGTATAAGATTGATGCTGCGCTTGCAGCCATCAGCCGCGCAAATGGAGTAGACCTGGAAGAAGATTCCAAAATCACAGATGTGAGTTTTGAAAACAGATTGTTTCATTTGCAATCATCTGGTATCGAATGCAAGGCCAGAATCGTTTGTGCCACATTTGGCAAAAGAAGCAATCTGGATGTGAGATGGAAACGCAAATTCACTCGAAAGAAAAACAATAAGTTGAATAATTATGTGGCGGTAAAATACCATATCGAAACAGACTCCCCTTCTGACCTGATTGCCCTCCATAATTTCAGGGATGGATATTGTGGCATTTCTCAAATTGAAAATAACAAGTTTTGTCTCTGTTATCTGACTACAGCAAAAAACCTACAGCGAAACAACAACTCCCTGGAACAGCTTGAAAAAAAAGTGCTCGCTGCCAATCCCCATCTACACAATATTTTTTCTTCGGCGAAATTTCTTTTCACCCAGCCACTGACAATTTCCCAGATCAGCTTTGAGAAAAAGACCCAGGTCAAGGACCATATTTTGTTCATTGGAGACGCTGCAGGCCTGATCGCCCCGCTATGCGGAAATGGAATGAGTATGGCACTCCACGGAAGCAAGATTGCGTTCGAATGCATTCAGGAATGGCTCGAGGGGCAAGTAGAAAGGCATGAAATGGAACAGAACTATGCAGATCGATGGAACAGGCAATTTCAGAAAAGATTACGCATCGGAAGGTTTTTTCAATTCTTCTTCGGAAACGCTGCCCTTTCCAACATATTGATCCGCACACTCCGGCCTTTTCCTAAAGTCATCAGCTGGCTGATCGGAAAAACGCATGGCCAGCCATTTTGAAGTTGATATGAAAAGCCCAAAAGCCTAGAAACAAAGACTTGGACTACCTTTGCCAGATGGCAGATAAAATACTCAAAAAAACATTGGTCCTGGGTGCTTCAGATAATCCGGAAAGGTACAGCTTCCTGGCCCTTAACCGTCTCCGTGAGCATGGTCATCCTGTCGTGGCCATCGGGAGCCATAAGGCAATGGTAGCTGGAGTTGAAATAGAAACGCAAATAAAAAAATTAGACAATCTCGACACGGTAACCATGTACCTGAATCCTAAGAACCAGAAAGGATACTACCAGGATATCCTTGCTTTGAAACCGAAGCGAATTATTTTTAATCCCGGAGCAGAAAACCCGGAATTGGAAGCAATGGCTTCGGAAAATGGAATTCAGGTCATGGAAGCCTGCACCCTCGTTTTGCTTGGAACAGGTCAATTCTAGTGCAATATTTTTTAAAGTCCTCCGTTTAAATTGCAAAGCGGAATCGGGTTGCCGATTCTTTTTCAATCTGCCCCTGCAAAACAACCGCAAAAAAATATCCAATGATCGACCGGAGAGTCTTCAGAAGTCTGCCATTCGGCATTCTCAATTCAGCCATCTTAAGATTAAGACAACCAATTCCCGCTCGATATTCCATCCACCATAGTTCGGCTTATATTTTCCGCGGTCCCTTCAGGCTGAAAAACGATACTGCTTTTCCACTAAGAACTGCTTCGATGAATTATAACAGATTCGGGGGATTGAATCACCGAAAGCATGGATAGTATTTGCCCTTGACAATAAAAATAGTACCCCTACACTCTAATTATAATCCGTACCCTAGAAAACTGCTTTGAGGTTTTTTGTAATGGAGTATGCCTTGATCGGATTGCAGAAACACTGCGATACACATGCGATTTTGTTTGTAAATGATAAATCGGTAAATTCGAAAAACCTATTCAATATGTTATGGCGAAAATTTAATGGCGACCCAATTGAACTCCCCATTGCCTCAGCTGTTGAACATGCAATCCGTCGTGAAACAGAAAAAGGCTATCATCTTAAAGTATGCATTGGCACCGACTCCCAGGTAAAAGGGATTGAAACAGAATTCGCGACAGTCATCGTTTTTTTAAGGGAAGGTCACGGTGGATTTATGTTTATCCACAACGAAAAAACGAAAACGCAGTATTCCATCAAAGAAAGAATGTTGGTTGAAGTGGCGAAAAGCATTGAAATCGCATATGAGCTCTGTAACCTCTTCAACAAGTACGACGTGGACATGGAGGTGCATGCAGACATCAACACCAATCCACACTTCAAAAGCAACGACGCATTAAAGGAGGCCATGGGATACATCCTGGGTATGGGATTCGCTTTCAAAGCCAAACCGGAAGCGTTTGCGAGCAGCAGCTGTGCAAATAAAGTGGTAAACTAAACAGGTCCGCGCCGGATCTCAGGGCGTGACACACTCACGGCGAAAATCTCTGTCCCCCCTTCTTATTCCTCCGCCAGGGCATTTTCAAAATCAGCATTCATCGATTCAATAGATTGCAGGACTTTGTCCCTCCCGGATTTCTTGATTGTGCTGGTAACAAAATGCTGTGGCAGAAATTGCCAGCGCTCTCTCATTCTTAGCAAAAATGCTTTTACATGCTGGCTCACGATTTTTTGTGTCTCCTTATCTGCCTTTGTGAAAACCAAACAAAACGGCACTTTCCAATCCCCAAGCTGATTCACGAAATCAAGGTCTATTTTTTGTGGTCCATGTCTGCTGTCTATCAGCACAAAAACATTCACAAGATTTTTCCTTTTGCGAAGGTAGTCCCGGATCATTTTTTCCCATTTTGTCCTCTGTGCAATCGACACTTTAGCAAATCCGTAGCCGGGAAGGTCAACAATATACCATTTATAATTTTGTGATGAACCTTCTTTCCCTGCGTTTTCGATTTCAAAATGATTGATCAATTGTGTCTTGCCCGGAGTTCCTGAAATTTTGGCCAGCTCTTTTTTATTGACCAGCATATTGATGAGAGAGCTCTTCCCCACATTGCTACGCCCTATGAAAGCATATTCCGGCCTGTCAGGCGCCGGGCACATGGTATAGTCCGGGCTGCTGATGAGATAGACTGAGTGAAGAATATGCATAGATGAAAAATGAATCATTTGCAAGATAAGCGATGCACTTAATAATTTCCTTTCAAGGACCCCGAACGAATACTTCATGACAAGCGATCGGTTGGGATCATTTCATGCTCCGATTACCCCTCCACAATGAACTCTTCAGTATCTTTGGGAGAATGGAAAAGTTTGGACATGATACGATTGTACCATTTAAAGATTCAGGGTTAGGAAAGAAGCAGCAGGTCGGTCAGATGTTTGACGAAATTGCCTTTCGATATGATTTTTTGAATCGTTTTCTCAGTGGAGGCAGGGATATTCATTGGCGGAAAAAGGCAATCGCAGAATTAAAGGACCTGTCCCCAAAAAGGATACTGGATGTAGCCACCGGAACCGCGGAGATGGTGCTCCTGATTAACAAGATCATCTCACCTCAGGAAATCATCGGGATTGATATTTCTGAAGGGATGCTGGAGATAGGAAGAAAAAAAATCTTACATCTCCAAAATTCTCAAAATATCAAATTAGAGCAGGGGGATAGCGAGGAGCTCCATTTCCCGGACAATCATTTTGATGCCATTACAGTTGCCTTTGGCGTTAGGAATTTTGAAAATCTTGAAAAGGGGTTGCAGGAAATGTTTCGCGTGCTGAAACCAGGAGGAAAATTGGTGATCCTTGAATTTTCACAGCCGGGAAACAGCAAATTCAGGATGCTTTGCAAGTTTTACCTTAGCCGGATTGCGCCGTTTCTTGTTCAAATGTTTTCCAAAAAACAGGCCTACCAATACCTGGACAAGAGTATACAGGCTTTTCCGGAAGGCCAGCGATTCCTGAACATAATGAATAAGGCAGGATTTACCCATGCTTACCAGGTGCCTCTTAGCTTTGGCATTTGTTCAATTTATTGCGGATACAAATAATATCTATAAAATCTTTATAGGGCCATTCACAATCTTGGCACAGAAGGCAAAAAATTATTATTGTCTGATTCCTGCAGCGGTCCTCATATTCTTCTTCGTAAAAAGCTTACCCAAATGATAATACCCAAAAGGGCAATCATAAGCAACTTTGGAAAATAGTCTCCCGCAAGCGCATATATGGTTGCTTCTCAGGGAGGGTCAAGTCCATGTTATATGGGGCTTTATTTACAATTAATTTCATTTTTGGCCGTTAATTTGATTACCGAAGACCAGCAATTGATAACCTTGCAACCCCTTTCATCCATCTATCACGTAAAAATCAGATAACATATTGATTTGTATTTACTTATGAGTTATTACTTTTTATTACGGAATAGGAAGAAAATCCTGATCAATGGCTTGCTGCTCTGCCTGCTGGCATCTTCATTAAAAGTGGCTGCCCAGCGGGACTATCTCAATTTGCCCAATCACGATGAAAAATTTTATCATTTGGGCATTGCCCTTATTTACAATAATTCCCATTTTCAGGTCAGTGCGCATCCCTCATTTCTGCAAAATGACAGTCTGCTGTCAGTAAATCCACTGAATACCGGGGGCTTCGGATTGGCGGGTCTTCACACTTTCCGCCTGGGCACCCATTTAGAATTCAGGATCATCTTTCCGCAACTGATGTTCTCCTACAAATACCTTACTTATGATCTCAAATACCCTAGTGGGGAACAATCTACGACGACGAAACAGATGGAATCGATTTTATTAGGATTCCCCGTCCAGCTAAAGTTTCTATCCGATCGGATTAATAATTTCCGGGTATACCTGGTGGGAGGCATTAACTACCAGTACGATCTTGCATCCAACGCTACGGCCAGGAAGGCCGAAGACATGGTCAAACTGAAACCTTATGACCTGAGTATTGAGGCGGGAATTGGTTTCCAATTTTACTTTCCCGTATTTATTCTTTCTCCTGAATTAAAAATCAGTGAGGGCATTATCAACGAACACAGTCGGGATCCTAACCTCATATATTCCAGCAATATTGACAAGCTCAACTCGAGGATGATTGTATTCTCGCTTATATTCGAAGGTTAGTTCGCAAACGCTTTCCCTACAAGATTAGAAGAAAAACCGGCCAGTCAGTGCTCAATAATCATATTGTCTTCTCACGGAATTCAACCTGACTCCGATAGTATACATCATAGAGCTTTGTGTAGTTGTACCACCAATGTCTTCCTTCTTATAAGTTCTATATTGGGCGGAAAGATCGATGAAAAAATTGTCCAGCAGTTCATAGGAAATAAGCCCCGAAGCATTCACGCATTTTGCAGGAATACCGGAGCCAACAAAGAATCCGTAGTCCCTGGGACGAGTATTGTAATTCTCAAATATATTGTTGCCGAAATTTACTCCGGATGAATCAAGTCCCTGCTCATAGTAAATTAATTTCGCCTGTATATTTAGTTTGGGAATTGGCTGGTATCCTCCCAAAGCAATGAATTCAAAAAAATTCGATCCCAATGGATGGGCCATTGGCTGATTGTAATGGGAATAATTGGAAACCGTATCGTCATGTGAATACGTGTACGGCCGCAGTATATTTGTTTCGATTTGGAAGTCCAGGTTTTTCACCTTGAATGCATTCACATATTTGACCCCGAGCTGCAATCCTTGTTTATTACCCCACCATCCCTCTGACCAATGAATGATTTGCTGAAAATTAAATTCATTAAACAACAATTGACCATAGACCTGCACCGTATGCGCAATATTGGCTTTGAAATCCAGCCCCATCGTTGTTTTGTCCGGGCTTCCATTTTCCTGTTGTGCAGGGACCAGCCAGATTAATGGATTCAGGTAAGAGAATTCAAAATGGTCTGGTCTGCTAAACATAATATTGCCAAAAATGCCCAGGTTCAACCATTTTGTTGCGTTCACACTGAGGTGATGAAAGACGCCATATTTTTTTGCGTACTGATAATCTCCCAATTGGTGCTGGTTGATAAGTTCTGAGTATAAAATCTGGTAATTCAGTTTCCAGATTCGGGCATTGATCTTGAGAAAGAGGTTGGCTGCCGGATAATCGCTCAGGAAAAGACTTCTATATCCATTGCCGAAGAAATTCTTGTCATATCCAAATTGAAACTGGAAATATTTCCAAACATCAAATACGATATATCCTCGCGCATCAAAATAATCGAAGGCCGTAGTTTTAAAAGGTTTATAATATCCGGCGCCCGGAACTGCAGGATATCCGGATGCGGTAACGCGCTCCTGAAAATAATCGGGTCCTCTTTCCTGGTTGTCCAGAATCGTGGAAGAAAAACCAAGATGTTTTGCAATCATTCCCCTCAGGGTCAACCCTTTTGAATTGAAAAAGATCCGATCCGGGTTTCCGTTTTGCGAAGACTCGTTTAGTTGCAATACAGGATCAATCACCATGAAAAAATCTTTCACATTTACCTTAAAGAAATTCGCTGGTTCTTTGTAAATGGTATGCCAGATTGGGCGCTTGCTCTTAAAGGTATCCTGTTCTGCGGGGATCCATTCACTGTTATTCATGAGCAGGTCATTCGCCATGAACTGATCCACTTTCGAAAGCTTGTAATAATCTTTATGCTGGTCAAAATTGCTGAGTGAATCTGCCAATAGTGTGACGTCAACTGCCACTTTCCTCGAAATAGGTTTTGGTGTATAAATGTTTAACTCGGGATTATCCTGCAGAATAATTCCCATTCTGTCAAGAAAATGATCATATTTGGAGCCTATCGGTAAATAAGTAGATTGTGAAAGACCAAAAACAGGGAGGAATAAAAATATAGAAAGCCTAAGAACTGTTTTTTTAAATTGCGTCATGATACGGTTTTAGCTTTTCCGGCTCAATATTATGCAAAATTACCTTATAAAAAATATATCCATTGTTAATGAGGGGAGCATTAAGCATGGCGATCTGCTGATCAAAAATGGCCGTATTGAAAAGATCGGAACCATGATCCAGCCTGCATTCCGGGTACATGAAATAAACGGCGAAAAAAAACATTTGTTGCCCGGCGTTATAGATGACCAGGTGCATTTCAGGGAGCCCGGGCTAACGCATAAGGCTACCATTTATACCGAGGCCAAAGCTGCAGTAGCAGGCGGTACCACTTCCTTTATGGAGATGCCAAATACCATACCACCAGCGTTTACACAGGAATTGTTGCAAAACAAATACCAACTCGCCGCAAATTCCTCTCTGGCCAACTTTTCATTTTACATGGGCACATCCAACGACAATGTGGAGGAAGTGCTTAGGACCAACGAAAAAAAAAGAGAGATCTGTGGAATAAAGATCTTCATGGGATCTTCCACCGGGAATTTGTTGGTAGATAATTACCTCACCCTGGATACTCTTTTTCGTGAATCCGAATTGCTCATTGCAACACATTGTGAAGATGAAAGAATTATCCGTCGAAATACGGAACGCTACATTAGGGAAAACAAGGTCCCGGGACCAGACGACCATCCCATCATCCGCGATGAAGAAGCCTGTTATGAATCCTCTCTTGCGGCCATCCAGTTTGCCAAGAAACATGATTCCAGACTTCATATTTTTCATTTGTCTACGGAAAAGGAAATGCAGCTCTTTACCAACATGATCCCTCTTTCTGAAAAAAGGATCACGGCGGAAGTCTGTGTTCACCATCTGCATTTTACCAGTGAGGACTATGCGAAACTAGGCTATCGGATCAAATGCAATCCTGCAATAAAAGCGCCGCATAACCGGGAAGCACTTTGGAAAGCCCTGCTCGACGATCGCCTCGACCTGATTGCTACCGACCATGCTCCTCATACGCTCCAGGAGAAGGGACTTTATCGCGCGGAAGATGGCCAATTGGTAGAAGGTATGGGCGGCTCCAAAGGCCGGATTCCTTATGATAAGGCGCATGCAGGCCTTCCGCTGGTACAGCATTCATTGATGCTGATGCTGCATTATGTGCGGCTGGGAAAGATTTCTCTCGAAAAAACAGTTGAAAAAATGAGCCATGGGGTGGCTACTTGCTTCCAGATCTCAGAAAGGGGATTTATCAGGGAGGGCTATTTCGCAGACCTGATCATTGCAGATTTGAATCAACCCTACCTGATTTCAGAAAGGAATATATTGTACAAATGCAGTTGGAGTCCCCTGGAAGGATCAGAGCTACCGGCTTCTGTTACCCACACTTTTATAAATGGCCATCTGGCTTATGGAAATGGGGTGTTTGATGAATCTCAGGTGGGTATGCGGCTGGCGTTTAACAGATGACAGTTGACAGTTTATAGTTGACAGAAAGAAAGGAAAGATTGAATAGATGTCTGTCAACTGTCAACTAAAAACTACGAACTCAACACTGATGGACATAGACAAAACCACATACGAAGACCTCGCTATCCTGAACAACAATGAACAGACGGGCGTTCTGCAAAAATTTGATTTCACCCGTACGGTTTCAGGAAAACACTGGCTTCGGAATTATTTTACCAGCCCTTTCAGTGACCTGAAGCATATCTACGATACCCAACAGATCTTACAGCTGATTCTGAAAAACGAAAATGACTGGCCTGCAGGGATCAGCAATGGCACCATCATGGTGATGGAAAGATTTTATGAAACTCAGATGGACAATATTCCCGAAACCAAGGATCCGGTAAATTCACTTATGTTCAAGGTCCTTCATGGAACAGACTATTCCATTACCAGGTATTCCATTGGACATTTCGCAGAATTCATCAAGGGAATGCTGGTACTAATTGACAAATTTGATCATGACAATTGCCCAGCGCTTTTAAGAAATTACCTTCAGAGGGCGAAGAGTCTGCTTGCACAGGATATCATCCGCAGCCTGGGAAAGAAAGACCAAAAAACGGTTTATTCGATCGTCCAGGTAGTCAGTTATGGCCATTTTATCCGAAACCGCTTTAAGCATGCTGCATTTGAGCTCATCGATATTTATGGCCGACTGGATGCCTGGTATTCGATGGCCATATCTACGAAAACTTTTCAGTTGGTATATCCTTCATTCATTGAACAGGATGAACCTCATCTGGAGGCGGTGGATTTATACCATGTGCTCCTGACTGAACCAGTTTCATACTCCATCGAAATGCAAAAGCATTCGAATTTCTTATTTCTTACCGGGGCTAATATGGCGGGCAAGAGCACGTTTATAAAGGCTGTAGGCGTGGCCGTATATATCGCGCATCTTGGAATGGGAGTACCGGCTAAATCCATGCGCCTGAGTTTGTTTGACGGCATATTGAGCAATATCAATGTCGTGGACAATATCATCAAAGGGGAAAGCTATTTTTTCAATGAAGTACAGAGGGTACGCGATACTATTCTCAAGATCAATGACCATAGAAAATGGCTGGTGCTGATTGATGAACTCTTTAAAGGCACAAATGTTCAGGACGCTATGAAATGTTCTTCGACCGTTATCAAAGGATTGATAAAAATTCAAAACTCCCTATTTATTTTGTCTACTCATTTATATGAAATAGGGGAAGAATTAAGGTCATATCCGAATATCTCGTTTAAGTATTTCGAAACATCGGTAAATGGCGATCAACTCCAGTTCAGTTACCAGCTCAGAGATGGAATCAGCAATGACCGCCTTGGATACCTCATACTCAAAAGAGAAAAAGTGGTTGAGATGCTTGAAAAACTTTAATTTCAAGGCTCCACCTGGATTGGCTAAAATATATTATGAGAAAATTGATTTTTTTTCTTTTGGGATTTATTATTTTGGTTTGCGTTGAGATACTGAGGGTCTACTATATCATGCCTTTTCCGGGCAGCCAACATCAAAACAGCATCCGGATTGCATATTTCCTCAATAATTATATCATTTGGTTCAGACTGCTGGGGCTTTTATTATTTCTTCCTGCGCTCTATTATTATTTCAACAAAGCGGGATTCTGGAAAAAGCTGCTTCTTCTTATCCCGGTCGCCTTTTATGTTCTGATCTTTTACGCATTTAATTTTCGATTTCTAGCAGACAAAATGTTTTACCAGCCAAGACATAAATCCATGGTTGGTTCAGACCGGAATAAAGTAGATACCAATCAACTGGTCATCGGCATATCAATGAATGGAGAATCAAAAGCATACCCGATACAGATCATAGGTTATCATCACCAGGTGAAAGATACTCTCCATGGACAGCCGATCATGGTCACTTATTGCACCGTTTGCCGGACAGGACGCATATTTAGTCCATTCGTAAATAATAAATATCAATTGTTCAGGCTCGTGGGCATGGATCATTTCAATGCCATGTTCGAGGATGAGGATACTAAAAGCTGGTGGCGCCAGGTGAATGGAGAAGCAATCGCCGGCCCACTGAGAGGACAAAAACTGCCTGAGCTTCCATCCGCACAAATGAGATTGGGAGCGTGGATTCGTGAAAATCCTGGTACGCTGATCCTGCAGCCAGATTCCGTATTCTCCAAGCAGTATGCAGACCTGAAGGGATTTGATTCCGGAACAATTAAAGGATCACTTGAAAAAAGAGATAGCAGTTCTTGGAAATTTAAGTCCTGGATAGTGGGCATAAGTTACCTGGACCATGCAAGGGCCTACGATTGGAATGAACTTGTTACAGAGAAAGTGATCAACGATTCGCTCCCTGGCCTGCCACTGCTCATTGTGCTCGAAAATGACGACGCAACATTTCATGCCATGGACAGGCGTATCAATGGTCAAACGCTTTCATTCTCCTGGTATGCCAATGCAAAATTGCTGCGGGATGATCAGACCCACTCCTCCTGGTCTTGGACTGGCCATTGCCTGGATGGAACGCTGAAGGGAGCAGAACTCAAATCGATCCAGGCATATCAGGAGTTTTGGCATTCCTGGCAAAGTTTCCATCCGCTCACAACACAATATAACGCCGCAGTAGCTCACCCTGGCGCTGATGGAAATAAGCAATGATTCATTCTGCATTTCATTTCAGCTGTATATCCATTTTGTAGCTGATATTTCAATGACTCCACTTAATGTGCAAATACCACTAAATGGGGTATTTGGGTCTGCCGGAACTTTCTACCTTTCTCCCATAACCTTATTCTTGCCATGCTTGTCAGAACCTTTGGCAGCGCAGTTTACGGAGTGGAGGCGATAACCATTACGGTCGAAGTGAATGTTTTGGGAGGGAAAAAGTATTTCATCGTCGGCCTTCCCGACAATGCGGTGAAGGAAAGTCTTCAAAGGGTAGAGAGTGCTCTGAAGACAAATGGGTTTTGGATGCCTCGCACCAAATTAATTGTCAATCTCGCACCTGCAGATATCCGGAAAACAGGTTCAGCTTTTGACCTGGCCATTGCTGTGGGCACAATTGCGGCAAGTGGGCAGTTGAAAGATGATTCTGCGCTCTCAGAATATATTATTATGGGAGAACTCAACCTCGATGGCAGCATTAAACCCATAAAAGGCGCATTGCCCATCGCCATACAGGCCAGAAAAGAAAACTTCAAAGGGTTAATCGTTCCAAAGCAAAATGCCAGGGAGGCTTCGATGGTAAACAATCTCCAGGTTTTCGGAGTGGCACACCTGAAAGATGTGATTGGCTTTTTTAAAGATCAGAATTCAATCCAGCCAGTCTGTGTCAATACAAGAGAAGAATTCCTTTCTTCGCAGAATAATTTTGATTTGGACTTCAACGATGTCAAGGGGCAGGAGAACATAAAAAGAGCGCTCGAAATTGCTGCAGCTGGCGGGCACAATGCCATTCTGATTGGTCCTCCGGGTGCTGGAAAAACAATGCTTGCCAAACGACTCCCCACTATCTTACCACCCTTAAGCATATACGAAGCGCTGGAAACAACAAAGATCCATAGCGTAGCGGGCAAATTGCCTGAGAATGCCACTTTAATCGCCAGAAGGCCATTCCGGTCACCACACCATAGTATTTCAGATGCCGCGCTAGTTGGCGGAGGCGGAATACCTCAGCCAGGCGAAATTTCATTGGCTCATAACGGAGTATTGTTTTTGGATGAATTGCCCGAATTCAAGCGTTCTGTTTTGGAAGTGATGCGACAACCTATGGAAGAGCGAAGGGTAACCATCAGCAGGGCGAAAGTCGCCATAGATTTTCCTGCGAGTTTCATGCTGATCGCATCGATGAATCCATGCCCATGTGGTTTTTATAATCATCCTGAAAAAGAATGCAGCTGTCCCCCAGGTGCAGTTAGAAAATACCTGAACAAAATTTCCGGTCCTTTGCTTGACAGAATTGATCTGCACGTCGAAGTCACGCCCGTGTCCTTTTCTCAATTAAGCGCTCAACAGACAGGCGAATCCTCTTCGGCTATACGCGACAGGGTCATCCTGGCCCGAGACATACAGGCCTTTCGATTCAGGAACAATGAAGGAATTTATTCGAATGCACATATGAGCAGCCGGTCGTTTAAGGAAATCTGTCTGATCAATTCTACCGGACAAAATTTATTGAAAAACGCCATGAATAAATTGCGACTGTCAGCAAGGGCCTATGACCGGATCCTGAAAGTTTCGAGGACGATTGCGGACCTGGCTGGATCTGAAGCCATAGAAACGGAACATTTGGCTGAAGCCATTCAATACAGAAGCCTCGACAGGGAAGGCTGGGCCGGGTAAGGGGAATAAATTATTGCTTAACGGAGATGTCTTTGGCAAATTGGAGTGCATGCATTGCGTCAGGTGCCTTCTTCGGTTCCCTTTTGAAGGAAAAAATACTCTTTATGAATTGAAAAGTAGTCAGGCGGATAATTTTGAAATCCAAAGAAAGGTTAGCATTGCGAATATAAAATGCATCCCACTGATAACGATGAAATACTTTGAAGAAGTCCTGCGTTGGTCCGCGAAGGCCTTTTACCTGGGCCATACCCGTTATTCCAGGTTTCAGAAATGTACGTAACCTGTAATTCTCAATCTGCCGGCCAAAATCATTATTGTCTTTGTGCATATGTGGCCTTGGCCCAACGATGCTCATGTCTCCGATCAGTACATTAAAAAACTGGGGCAATTCGTCCAGGCTGGTGACCCGCAGAAAGGTTCCTATTCCCGTTATCCTGGGATCGTTTGTGGTAGCCTGTTGTTTGTCAGAAAGATTATTGACCACCATTGTCCGGAATTTGAAGCAAAGGAAGCTCCGCCCTAAAAAGCCAACACGGCGCTGGACAAAAAATATGGGGCCCCGGGAGTCCAATTTGATCAGGATCGCCAAAATGGGGACCAACCAACTTAAGATGAAAACAACAATCAGGGAAGATACAACCAGGTCAAAAATCCGTTTTGCGATAAAATATACGCGGTGTTCGTTAACGTATTCACGAATAGCAGTAGGTCTTTTTTCGGGAGTTTGTTCTCCAAAATGCATAAGTCTTTGTCTTCCTAATTCAGGCATTTTTAAGGTAAGGTTAGTAAACCAAAATTTAAGTTATAAATATATATTAATCAATGACTTACTCTAGTCCAGGTACAAATGACGACAACTCGGTTCCACCACTCCAGCCCCTAAGGTAAGCCTACCTGCTTACAATTTTCCAGCCAACCGGCACTAATCTGCGGAATAATGCTATTATTTATCCAGATTGGGGCTTCTCTTAACATTTATTTAGCTCTTGACATCTCCAAGCACAATAATGTTGCATGTCAGGAGAAATTTGGCCCGGCGATTGTAAAACGGACTTACCCGATCTTTATTACACAAGCTTCTCTTTTGTTTGGTCGCGCAAAAGTATTGAATAGGAAACAATCTAAAATTATTTTATAGGTTTCCCACAATCTGTGCCAAAAATTTGAATCCTGGAAATGGTCGGGCTTTGAATAGCCAAAGAAATGCAGAGCTACTGATGATGATCCTGTATTACAATGGTAAGGTCTCGACATAATCGCCTCAAAACAAACCTGGAAAGCTGGCCTGCGGCTGGTTTTGCACAGACAGATCTTCAGCCTATGTAGATAATATTTGCTAAGTTTGCCGATCAAAAAAAAACCAATTTCATTAATAGATAACCTTTTTTGGGGAAACCGATTGACATGAATGAAGAAAAAATAAATCCGGAAGACTATATTGCCATGCCTTCTCTAAAAAGGCTGATTATAGAAATCCTTCAATTCTTTTTTTCAATCCTGCGTCAATTTTCAGCAGTATTCAAGAACCGAAAATTGCTTCTTAGTTCCGGATTGGTATTGGGTCTTTTGTTGGGATACTATTATTATTATAACAAGTCCAGGCAATTTGAAGTTTCGATGATCGCAGAATCCTCCAATTTGAATATTGGAACCATTGCAGAAATGGTGAAGAATCTGAACAGCCTGATAAGCACTCAATCTTACCAGTCCCTCTCTCGGGATTTGCAAATGAACGAGAATGAAGCCAGGCAAATCGGTCTGATTGCTGCTCTAGGAATGGATAACGAACTGCTTGAAAAAGATACTTCCACACGGTTTCATCGGCCATTCAAGATTGTGGCTAATATTTCCAATACGGAGTTGACAGCCAAATTGCAGATGTCCCTTGCCAATTATTTCAACAATAAAGTGAACATCAAGAGAATGAGCGATGACCAGGTTAGGATTTACAAAGAAAGGCTGGCTTTTATTGACAAGGAATTGGCTAAAATCGATTCACTGAAAACAGAATACACGCATTTTCTTGCATCCTCAAAAGTGTCAGCAACATTTTATAACAACGCGTTTAATCCTGCTGATATATATAAACAATCGAGTGCGCTCATGAAAGACAAAGAGGAAGCATTGTCCTGGCTAAGTACGAGCTCAGAGCCGCTCATTGTGATTGACGAATTCAAATCCATGGCAAAACCAAAATCGGCATCTCTTTTTAGGGCTTTGTTCATCGGTGCAACGATTGGCGTCAGCACCTGCTTTCTTTTCGGACTGCTTATTGAGTTGAATGAAAAGACGAAAAAGATCTCATTGAGGCACTGATTCATGATAATCATTTGATATACAACCTAACGAACACCCAATTAGATAGATACAACCTACCCATTCTAGAAGCATGCAAATGAATGCAGCCGACCGAATCAAAGATTGGTTTGGCAAATACAAAGACAACCTCCTTATCAACAGGCTGATTTCCGTCCTAAGTATCGATATTCTTGTGAAATTATCGGGCATTCTTCTGCTTCCTATTTATTTGAGACTAATGACACAGGAGGAATATGGATTGTACGGTTATTTGTTATCGATCATTCTCACCTTCTCCCTTGTACTCAATTTTGGTTTATACATCCCCTTAAGCAAATACTACCATGACTTTGATAATGAGAAGGATATTGGCCAGCTCTTGTTTACAATCTTTTGTTTGTTATTCGGTATCCTTTTATGTGTTATTATCCCCATCTATTTATTTGGCTGGGACTATGCGATTGTGAAGGTTCTTTTCAAGAATCAAATTAATTATCCAAATTATCGGGGTTCTGTTCTGCTAGCGCTTATCGCAACCATTTGCAATTTCATGCTGACAAACTTTTTCTTTACTTCTGAAAAAATAAAACACCTTAAACAATATAATATTTTGAGAATTGTCTTCATCAACCTATTTACACTTTCATTTTTATATATTCTGGCAGATAAGGACAAAGTCAGGACAAGGCTTGAAACAACTTACCTGATAGAATTTCTTCTTTTTTTATGCTTCATGTATGTCTATGCAAGGGAAACTCATCCTGTTTTCAATAAAAAAATTGCGTTATCAGGGCTCAGGCTCGGCCTGCCCGTCATGTTGTCTGCTGTGTTTGGGATCATCATAAATTTCAGCGACAAATTCTTCCTCGAAAAATATGGCTCATTTAAAGAGATGTCATATTATTACCTGGCTGTATCTTGCGCAAGTGTAATTCCCATGATATTTGCTTCTTTCCAAAATGCCTGGTTACCTCTTTTTCTTAAAGAAAAGAATCTTAAGAAGAATATAGCCAGAACCAACAAATTACTTGTCAGACTTTTTTTTGCTTTTATCGCCTTATCCCTTCTCATCCTGGTGTTTTTGAAAATTCTGCTTTTATTGGGAATTATTCAAAACAAATACCAGCAGACCCTCTATATTCTTCCCATTTTGCTCTTTTCGCAGATAATTGCTGCCCTGGTCCCATTATATACAAATTATCTTGTCTATTTTGAAAAGACGCACATTGTTTCCGCTACGGGGCTAATCATTTCCTGCGTCAGTCTTGGCTTGAGCATTCTGCTGATTCCAAGATTCGGGGTATATGGAGCAGGATTCGTTTCAGTCCTGGGGAATGCATGTTATTTCTTAATCTATTATTTTATTGTAAAAGAGTACAAACAAAAAAGGATAACAGATTCTCCCATTTTAGCGGAGTAAAACGACCCTGATATGAGCATTAACCAGACTCTGATTTATCTTAAAATGTCCGCGAAGACAATTCTGCGTCACCCCACCGGGCAAACGATTTCTTCCATTTTGAGAGATTTCCCAGCCTGGTCAACGCACCTTCAGGGAGGGAGAAATTCCGTTGATGATAAGATGCCATGGATAAGTTTTTCCGCAATTCGTTTTATCGAGAAAATAGTAAGGCCGGATATGAATGTATTTGAATATGGTTCGGGGGGGTCTACTTTATATTGGGCATCATATGTACGTAAAGTTGTTTCCGTTGAACACGATCTCCCATGGTTTAATAAGATGATCGCTAAATTAGATATGCAGCAAATCAAGAACGTTGATTATATTCTGTCAGAACCCGTTACAGATCCCGCATTCAGTCACAAATCCTATCTAAATCCTGATCATTATATTTCAAGCGACCCCGCATATGACGGAATGAGTTTTGAATCGTATGTTAAAACAATTGATAGATTTCAGAATAGCACCTATGATATCATCGTTGTAGATGGAAGGGTGAGGCCTTCCTGCATACAGCAATGTCTTAGTAAGCTAAAAAAGGACGGCTATTTAATTATTGACAACACAGAAAGACAATATTACCTGCAACCTTTTTCATTTGACCGAAGCGCCTGGAAAAAATGGAGATTTGCAGGTCCTGTTCCATATAGCTCTAATTTCGCTGAAACAACGATCTTAAAAAAACTGAACTGATGGAATTTGCTCCGATTGCAATTTTTACATATAATCGCCCTGACCACACCAGGAGAACCATCGAGGCATTGTTGTTGAACAAATTGGCTGCTAAAAGCCGCCTGATCATATTTTCTGATGGCCCAAAGAATGCCGAAGGAAAAGAGAAGGTTCGGCAAGTCAGAAATTATATTCACTCCGTAGCAGGATTTGAATCTATTGAGATTATTGAAAGGGAAAAAAATTTCGGCCTTGGAAATAATATCATTGATGGTGTTACTCAGATCATCAATCGATTCGGCAAAATCATTGTTCTCGAAGATGATTTGGTGACGTCTCCATTTTTTCTGGATTATATGAATAGTGGACTTTCCCTCTATGAAATGGAGCAAAACGTAATAAGCATTCATGGGTATGTTTACCCGGTCAAAGGATCCCTTCCGGAGACTTTTTTCCTGCGTGGGGCAGATTGCCTGGGATGGGCGACCTGGAAGCGTGGGTGGGACCTGTTTCAGCCAAATGGAGCATTGCTTCTGAAAGAAATCATCGATTCAAAACAAGATCAGATATTTAACTTTCAGAATTCCTACCCTTATTCTCAGATGCTGATTGATCAGGTAAATGGGAAAAACAATTCTTGGGCCATCAGATGGTATGCCACTGCTTTTCTAAAGAATATGTTTACCCTTTATCCCGGAAGATCTTTGATTAATCATATCGGGAGCGACGGGACAGGTACCAATTCAGGGTTTGATTATTCCCTCGACGTCGAACTGAATGAATCTCCCGTGAACGTTTCGAAACAGGCTGTCATTCAAAACATAGAGGCATACCATGCGTTTATTCAATTCTTTAGGAGATGGATGAATCCACCCCTATGGTATAGGTTCAAAAGAAAGGCCAAACGCATTATTAACAATGGCAAAAGCAGGGAAAGACCTGGGTAGCCTTTCCGTTTCATACTAAAGTCTATTACTATGAGATGCCCTGCGAACTCATTCATTTTATTTCATTAAAGACAATTCAAAATTTGACCAGTTTCAAGTCTCAAAAGAATATTCTACAAGCATTTCTTCGGAAATTCTTCAAGGTAAACTATGGCTGGTCGGGAGATTTTCCAAGCTGGGAGAACGCAAAGAAATATGCCGGATCTTACGAAGATGTCCGCATTTTAGAGAAAGTGAAAGCGGCTACCATTAAAGTAAAAAATAAAGAAGCCCTTTACGAAAGAGATTCAGTATTGTTTGATGAAATCCAATACTCATGGCCCCTATTGGCAGGCATTATGTGGGTCGCAGCAAAAAATATGGGAAAAATTCATGTCGCGGATTTCGGAGGCTCGTTGGGAAGCTCATATTTTCAAAATAATCAATTTATTGAAAAAATTAGCATTGTTAATTGGAGTGTAATAGAACAGCCCAACTTTGTTTCATGCGGAATTAAGCATATTCAAGATGAGCGGCTTCGTTTTTATGAAAATTTTGATTCATGTATTTCGGCCCACGGATTGCCAGATATTGTTCTCCTATCCTGCGTATTGCCCTATTTGGAAAAGCCTTATGAAATCATTGATCAGATTATTCGTTTAGGGATACCCCATCTATTGATTGACAACACGTATTTCAATTATGAAAAAAGAGACAGAATCTCTGTGCAATCGGTGCCGCCAGAAATATACAAAGCAAGTTATCCGTGCTGGTTGCTCAATTATGATCACGTAAAAGCCCAAATTTCAAGAGAATTTGAAATCGTTTCACAGCATTTGAATGATTCATTTATTTACGTAGATGGCCACAAGATTTCCTACAAAGGATTTCTGGCAATAAAGAAGAATGAAAATTATAGATGATATTTTACAATCGCGGCATTTTATCTCAAAACCGCCTATCCTGATTGACATTGGAGCGTCAGGCGAGATCAATCCAAAATGGAATCGTATTTCGAAGCATTCTATTTGTGTTGCTTTTGATGCCGATGACAGGGAATTTCAGATTGACGAAGGTACCAATACCCCGTTTAAGAAATTATTAAAGGTAAACAGGATCCTTACTGCAGAGTCCATAGAGAACCCTGCCTTTTACCTTACCGCTTCTCCTTATTGCTCAAGCCTACTGGAGCCAGATCTCGAAAAGCTAACACCCTGGATTTTCAAACCCCTGTTTGAGTTATCAAGTAAAATAACCTTGCCGGCCATTACCTTACAGAAGTCAATACATGATATTGGAATAGACTATATCGATTGGTTCAAAACGGATACCCAGGGTACAGATCTTCGTCTGTTCAAGAGTCTTCCAGAGCAGATAAAAGAAAGTATTCTGGCAGCAGAATTCGAACCAGGGATTATGGATGCTTATAAAAATGAAGACAAATTGTACATGATTATGGAAGAAATGAACGGAAGGCATTTTTGGCTCTCTTCGATGAAAGTAAAAGGAACTCAAAGAATCACCCGAAAGTTTGCAGAAGAATTCAGCACCTTCGCGACCAGCAGAATGATCAGAAAGTCCCCTGGTTGGGCGGAGATTTGTTATTTGAGAAATCCTGAAGGCCTTAATGAGCGATCGCTTTTGATGCTTTATGTTTTTGCTGTCCTGGACAGGCAATTTGGTTTTGCTCTTGAAATTGCCGACTATGGAAATCGCCAATTCAGGGAGCCATTGTTTCAAGCATGTGAAAAAGCAATAAGAAAAAAGATAGGTGCTGAAAAATTGAAATTACCTCTGATATTTCTGAAAAGAAAAATCAATAAATTATTTGGAAGCATTGATGAATAAATTCTGTACATTATTTGATTCAAATTACCTGACGAGGGGACTTGCTATGTATGAGTCTCTTCTGAAAACCAACTCGGCCTTTCACCTTTACGTCCTGGCCTTTGACGACAATACCCTGAACTACCTGCTCGAAGCCAAACTTCCTCATCTCACCGTCATCAGTCTAATTGAGTTTGAAGATGAAGCCTTGCTGCGCGTGAAACCCGGCAGAACAAATGCCGAATATTGCTGGACCTGTACACCTTCAATTATATTGTATTGTTTGAAAAGATTTGACCTGCCATCCTGCACCTATGTGGATGCGGATATGATTTTTTACAAAGACCCGCAGCTCCTGATTGATGAGGCCGGATCATCTTCCATCATCATCTCTGAACATCGGTACACACGGGAATATAATGTTTCAAAGACCCACGGGATTTATTGCGTTCAATTCATGTATTTCAAGACTGATGAAGAAGGCCTTGAGGCACTGACCTGGTGGCGTGCGAAATGCATCGAATGGTGCTATGCTTATTTGGACCGTGGAAGATTTGGCGATCAAAAATACCTGGACGATTGGACCACCAGGTTCAAGGGAGTTCATGTGATGAAACATCCCGGCGGGGGGATAGCCCCATGGAATGTACAGCAATATGAATTTTCTGTCGATGGAAATGAAATTAGACTCAGGAAGAAAAATCAATCCACGTGGGAGTCTCTTATTTTTTTTCATTTCCACGGTTTGAAATTCTATTCCGATCGAAAAGTCTCTTATACAGGTACTATGTATGAAATAGACTCCCGAGTGAATGAACTGGTTTATCAGCCTTATGTAAATATTTTAGAAAGTATTCAATCCAAGCTCTACAAGGAAGGCGTTCGCTTCAATCCCAATGGCGGCAAGAAGCCAGCTCCTTCAAAATTGAATATCTTTGCCCAATTCCTGAAGGAGCGCACCCTCCTTGTGATGAAAGGGAAAATATCGGTCTTTGATTTTTCAAAATTTGATTTCAGGAACTACTATCACTTTTATACAATTCATCAGCTCAAATAAGACTCTGATGGCCTATATTATAGATCTCAAAACGTTTACGGATAAGCGGGGAAATCTGACAGTCATTGAAAGGACAATTCCCTTTGATATCAGACGGATCTTTTATATCTACGGGGTGGACAGCTCAAAAAGAGGCGGACATCGACACAAAACTACCGTCCAGGCGGCCATATGCCTACAGGGCAGTTGCCGGATATACAATCATGATGGCCGGGAAGAGCAATTTTTTCATCTCACTGCCCCAAATCAATGCCTGATTCTGAAAACCCAGGATTGGCACACCATGGACCAGTTTACACCCGATGCCATACTGATGGTCCTCGCCTCTGAATTTTTTGACCAGGATGATTATATTTTTGAACCCTACACCAAATGATTGAATACGAAAACCTGGCAAGGCTAAATTCGCCTTTCTTTAATGAGTATGAGAAATCATTTGACGTCACGCTGAAAAGTGGATGGTATATTTTGGGCAAAGCAGTCAACCAATTCGAAAAGGAATTTGCATCATATTGCCAAACCGGTTTTTGCTGTGGTGTCGCCAATGGGCTCGATGCACTGATCATTTCACTCAATGCTTTCCAGTTTGATAAAGGAGATGAAGTCATCGTTCCCTCAAATACATATATCGCTACCATTCTCGCCATTATTCATAACGGATTGAAGCCCGTGCTTGTCGAGCCTGATATTTCAACCTACAATATCGATCCAAAAAAGATAGAAGAAAAAATAAGTCCGCGCACCAGGGCCATTGTGGTCGTACATCTATATGGGAAGCTTTGTGAGATGGAAACCATATTGGCCATTGCAAAAAAGCATGGACTCAAAGTCATTGAAGATTGCGCACAGTCACATGGCGCCCAATACCGGGGAAAGAAAGCAGGTAGCTTTGCAGACTATGGTGCGTTTAGTTTTTATCCTACCAAAAATCTGGGCGCACTTGCAGACGCCGGGGCGATCACCACGAATGATCCGGCATGCCAACGCATCATTTCCACCCTGCGCAACTACGGATCAGAAAAAAAATACTACAATTCCCTGGTGGGTTACAATTCCAGACTGGACGAAATACAGGCTGCATTCTTGTCAGTAAAGCTTAAACGCCTCGATGAAATCAATGACCACAAAAGGAAACTGGCGGGACTATATCTGTCCGGGTTAAAAGAGGATTTTATCAGGCCTTCGGTCCACCCCGACTATTTTGATGTTTACCATATTTTCAATATCCGTCATCCACAGAGGGATAAACTCAAAGACCACCTTCTGAAGCACGAAATACATACAGAAATTCATTACCCGGTACCTCCCAATATGCAGGTTGCCATGCGCGGCATCATCGATGACCAGGACACTCCGATTGCAAAGGAAATCCATGAAACCACACTGAGTTTGCCCATTTCTTTTTTCCATTCTGCTGCGGACATAGAGCAGGTAATTGAATGCATGAATAAATTTTAATGAATGCTGAACAAAGTTCTCAATAAATATATTTCAGGGTTAAAAGGGAATAACTATGCTATTGATGCCCGAGTTCCTCAAGGATATCTTGTCCGATTGATTTGGGAAAAAATATTTATGAAGTGTCGAGGATGGTTCAAAGGACTTCATTGCGCAAATACCCCTTTTATTGGCCGCAAAGTAAATATCAAGGCGAAATCGAAGTTTAAGGCAGGATTGAATCTGACCATTGGTCGTAATGTCCTGATAGATGCATTGTCTGTAGATGGAATTACCCTCGGGGACAATGTATCCATTGGCCGAAACACCATCATAGAATGTACAGGTAATCTTCAATGGCTGGGCAAGGGGCTTTGGGTGGGCAAGAACGTGGGCCTGGGAACAGATAATTTTTTTGGATGTGCCGGGGGAATTGAAATTGGAGATGATACGATCATTGGGAATTTTGTGAGCTTTCATTCAGAAAACCACAATTATGAAACCACGGAAATACCTATACGATTACAAGGCGTTAGCCACAAAGGAATTAAAATCGGGAAGGATTGCTGGATTGGAGCCAAAGCAACAATTTTAGATGGCGCCCAGATCGAAGATGGATGCATCATTGGGGCCGGAGCTGTAGTCAAGGCGGGCTTATACCAGGCAGCCGGTATATATGTAGGGGTCCCCGCAAAGCTGATTAAATTCCGGAGGTCATCATGAAGGATCATTTCCTGATTAATAAATATTTGCCAATCGCCATTTTGTATTTTTTCTTCAATGGTTTTCTTCTTCCTCACGGATTATTGTACACTTCCCTACTGGCCCCCTTTCTGCTGATTTGGCTTTATAAATACAATTCATACAATTTATTTATGCCCATTGGCATATTCCTGCTCATCTTGTTGCCCTTCCTGGTAGTGCATTTGATAAATGGAGTGAATACATTTTATTATATCCGGTCATTCCTCCTTTTGTTCACGGTATTCATTTTTGCCTTAAGTTTTTATCGCTACCTGAAACTGTCTAATTCAATCAGGACCATATACCGTCAATTGCTGATTTTGAATGTCCCCTTTGTCCTGCTGGCTTTGTTCATGCTGACCCAACCCGGACTGGTTTCGAAATTCTGGTATTCAAACGCAATTACAGTAGGGATTGCGGGCATCCGGAGATTGAAAATGTTCACCTATGAGCCCTCCTATTATTCTTTTCTTTTTGCTCCGATTGCATTGTACTATTATTTGAAATTCGTGATCCTTAAAGTGCCCAACCCAAAACTGGTTTTCGCTTTAGTGACAGTTCCCCTTCTTTTGTCTCTTTCTTTTGGTGTTATCTTAGGGTTATCTCTGGCGCTGCTAATCACTTTCTTATATGGCATATGGAATTTTTTTCCTGGAAAAAACTGGGCAATTTATGCGTTGGTCGCTTGCTTCCTGTTGCTGATAGCCGGAGCCTTTTTATTCCTATTCTTTCCGGAAAATGTTTTTGTGACACGCATAGCCAATGTTTTATCCGGGAGGGATACATCTTTCAAAGGAAGAACATTCGATTCATTTTATCTTGGCTGGCGGATTGCGAGCGCAAAAAGCATTTGGTTTGGTTGTGGTTTGGGACAGGTGAAAGAAATTGGCCTACCCTATTTCATTTCATTCTATAACTACACAAATTTTACAATTGAGGACGTCGGAATTCCAAATGCAGTAGCTGATACCCTTGCTACTTTTGGCATCGTAGGCGTGGCATTGCGGCTTATGACAGAAATTTATCTGTTCTTTAAGTCCAAAGTCTTTTCAAACTATTACAGGTTCAGCCTTTTTGCATTCATTTTCATCTATCAGTTCACAGGAAGTTTCATAATGAATATCGCAGAATATGTGATCTGGATTCTGGCGTTCTTTCCGGGCATCTTTAAGGAATTTGATAAAATTGCTTTTTCCAGAAGAAATAAAGTCATATGAAGTTTACTCGACTGGTCTTGGCATGGTTGGGCCTGCAAAATCCCATATGCACATAACTCTAGCACAATGATTGCATTAATCATGACGTTTTATACGATATAATTACTAATTTAACCATCGCAAATGAAATGGTAGTGAAGCACATATATGACTTTGCTTAGAGCAAGGTCTTAACTCAGGCCCGAACAAAATGCCCGGGTTTGAGAAATACGATATAAATTTAGCCTGGTATCCATCCTGTGAAAACCAAGGACTCTGAAAAGCACCATATGTCAAAAATGCTTAGATTGAATGCTCGGCAACGCGGCACTTTGTCCATAATTCACTGCGCGATCTTATTCCATCTCTTATTCATTTCCTGCAAGCGAAATGTTTTGCATCCAAAAGACGGAACCGTTTCCCTTGGATCCCCTATGTATGCGACATTACCAAAGGGCTTAATTTCCCTGACTTATGATGATGGTCCGGGACCGGGAACTTTGGAATTGGCGAAATGGCTTCACAGTGAAAATATTTGTGCAACTTTCTTTGTTGTTGGAAATTCTGACCAGGGAGGCGGATATATAAATTACCCTTTATTAGATAGTCTCGTGTATTATGGACAGCGAATAGGCAATCACACTTTCAACCACAGGGACCTGAGGGAACTTTCGTGTCAGGACGCAAAATACCAAATTAAGCAGAATCAGTTGTTTATTGATCCACTACTGCATAATAATCTATGTTATTTTACTCCCCCCTGGTTCAGCTGGTCATGGCCAGTAGCTCAATGCATACTCTCTGATCCGGAATTAAATCACCTGAGAGGTCCTATCGGGATGACCTTCGATACCCATGATTATTTGTACAGGGAAAACGAGTCGGCCGATTTGTGTGCGAATAATTTTCTCAGCGATTCCTCCAATTCAATGAAGTTTAGACAGGGTGATGGCGGTGTTATTAAGATGCATGATTTTAATGCCTATGCTGATCAGGATTTTGCTTTGCAGGAAACAAAGATCATAGTGCAATTTCTGAAATCAAGGGGATATACGTTCATTTCACCTACACTTGAATTTTCACCTGGCAAAATAAATCTCGTTCAACCCGGTGAATTTTCTGGTGAACAATTTTGGCCTGCTGAATATTTTCGGTCGATTCGACTGGCCGATGTAAATGGAGATGGGAAGGCCGACATCATCGGCCGCAATGCTGAAGGTGTGCATGTTGCACTATCAACGGGATTCGGATTTGCAAATGAAGAAGTGTGGAGTCGTGAGTTCTCAGATAATAATGGTTGGAATGCAGCGGAATATAGCTCCACAATCAGGTGGTCAGATGTAAATGGTGATCAAAAGGCCGATCTCATCATCAGAAGCCGGGATGGCATAAAGGTGGCATTGAGTACGGGGAATGGTTTTGAACAATCCACTCTTTGGACAAATTATTTTTCTGATGATTCAATGCAACCTTGGAAAAAAGTGGTTGGCTATTCCGGAACCATTTGCTCGGCAGACGTAAATGGTGATGGATTTGCAGATATTGTGGTGAGAGGGCCCGGAGGAATTTATGTTAGCCTTTCTTCATCTACTTCATTTATGCCGCCGACCATTTGGAATACTGAATTTTCTGATCAGGGACCCATTTCTTGGAGGGAGGAAAGATACAGTTCGACTTTTCAATTGGCAGATGTTAATGGGGATGGTATGGCTGACCTTATCGCCAGAGGTCCAAAAGGGTTATTAGTATGTTTATCAACCGGAAATGAATTTCGACATTCATCCCTATGGTCTACTTCGTTTTCTGATGCAAGTGGATGGGGTAATGATGTGAGCTATTATGGAGCGATCCGTCTCGGTGATGTTAATGGAGATGGAATGGCAGATATCATTGCAAGGGCTAAGGATGGAATGCATGTCTTGGTATCCAATGGCCATTCCTTTCTGGAAGATATCATCTGGTACCATTCGGAATTTACGGATCGCTCGGGGTATAAGTTTCCTTATTATAGTACCACACTACAATGCGCTGATATTAATGGAGACCACCGTTGCGATTTTATTTTACGCTCAATGGAAGGAATAGGAGGAGCTGTTGCTCCTTAGAATACTCCCACCAGGGATGGAATTTTAGATCAGAAAATCTAAATCAAAGAACTATTTATTATCTATCCACATCCCAAAACGTATTTTTGAGATACCTTCAAGTCAAATTTGTTTAGATGCCTGATCTTATTTTATCCATCAGGTCCACATAGCAAATTCATTGATCGCTCTTATGTTGAAAATTGTTTTTATATCTCGCGCCACTTTATTTAAAGACCGCGGAGGAGATACCATTCAGCTGACTGAAACGGCACGTCACCTGGGAGAGCTGGGAGTGAAAGTGGAAGTAAAATTATGTAATGAAAAAATTGATTATGCTGAATATGACCTCATTCACTTTTTCAATATCATCCGCCCTGCCGATATTTTAAAGCATATCAGGAAATCAGGGAAGCCATTTGTTATTTCTACGATATATGTTGATTACTCAGAACAGGAAAGACAATTAAGGAAGGGCTTAGCCGGAACCGTCTTCAGGATGCTTTCCAGCAATGCCATTGAATATATGAAAGTGGTCGCACGATGGCTAGTGAATGGAGAGAAAATAATCAGTCCATCTTATCTCCTGTTGGGCCAAAAGAAATCTATTCGCAGAATTATCCGGGAGGCATCCATGCTTCTACCCAATTCCAGAAGCGAATATGACCGGTTGAAGAAAGACTTTCAGGTGGAAAAGGATTATACTATTATACCAAATGGCATCAATCCCTCTTTATTTATTCATCAAACAGAGCAGCAGCCAAGGGATCCCCACCTCGTGATTTGTGTGGGTAGAATTGAAAGCCGCAAAAATCAGATAAACCTGATCAGGGCACTGAACAATACAAAATACCAGCTCCTGCTCATTGGATCTCCTTCCGCTAACCAGGCACAATATGATGAAGAATGCAGGCGTTTAGCAGCAGGGAATATTTCGTTTATCCATAAGCTGCCGCAGGAAGATTTAATTGCATATTACAGCAAAGCCAAAGTCCATGCATTGCCTAGCTGGTTTGAAACGACGGGTCTTAGTTCATTGGAAGCTGCCGCCATGGGGTGCAATATTGTCATTACGGAGAAGGGAGACACCCGGGAATATTTTGAAAATTATGGTTTTTATTGCGATCCCAATTCGCCAGCATCTATATTTGCAGCGGTGGAAAATGCTGCAAGCTCATTGTTTAATGAGCAACTACGTGAAATCATTTATTCGAAAAACACTTGGTCCAGGGCTGCTGAATTGACTAGAGAAGTCTATCATAGCGTTCTCGAGAGAATCAATTGACATGAAAATAGGCATTATTGGCACCAGAGGGATACCCAATTATTATGGCGGATTTGAAGAATTTGCCGAATTCGTGGCCCCCGCGCTGGTAAAAAGAGGTCATCAGGTCATTGTCTACAATTCATCGCTTCACCCTTACCGTCAGTCCGAGTGGAATGGGGTCAGGATCATCACCAGATTAGATCCCGAAAACAGGCTGGGAACTTTTGGACAATTCGTTTATGATTTCAATTGCATATTGGATGCCCATCGCAGAAAATTTGATGTGATCCTCCAATTAGGATATACAAGCAGCAGCGTCTGGTCATGGCTAATGCCCAGGCGTCCTGTCATTGTAACGAATATGGATGGGTTGGAATGGAAACGCAGCAGGTATTCGAAAAAGGTTCAAAAGTTCCTGAAACTTGCGGAGAAATGGGCTGCATTTAATAGCCATCAATTGATCTCCGATTCCAAAGAGATTCAATCCTATCTTAAGAACGCATATGGGAAATCGTCCTATTATATCGCATACGGTGCATCGCTTTTCACCAAGCCGGAAGAATCCATGCTTGAAAGAATGAGCCTGTCAAAGTTCAATTACCATATGCTGGTGGCAAGGATGGAACCAGAGAACAATATTGAAATGATTCTTGAGGGCCATATGCATTCTTCCTCACAAAAAAGACTGGTCCTGGTCGGCAATTACAATAATCATTTCGGGACCTACCTTAAGAATAAATATACTGATAGAAGAATACAGTTTTGGGGACCTATTTATGACCTCCAATTGCTGAATAATCTTCGCCATTTTTCTTCTCTCTATTTTCATGGCCACACAGTAGGTGGCACCAACCCTTCCCTGCTTGAAGCCATGGCATCGCAGGCCCTGGTCATCTCTCACAATAATGTATTCAACAAATCAGTGCTCGGACCAGATGCACTTTATTTTGATTCCGCTGCAGATATTGCTGCACTCCTGGACAAGTGCATTGACAAAAATGAATATTTGGAATTTATTCACAATAACAATGAAAAAATTGCCAACTTCTATTCCTGGGACTATATCACAAATCAAATAGAAAAATGCTTCTCTGATGCCTGGCATGAATTTAGAGGGAAAAAATGAGCTGCTGACCAAAACCAAAACCTGGCTGATCTGCGCGACGCTTTTCTTCATCATTTTCAATTTCCTGGTTTTAGGAAGTATCTCCATCATCATGCTGACTTCAGTCTGGTTTTTTGAAGGGAACCTGAAGTCAAAATGGGAATTGCTCCGGTCAGACTATTTGTTCATCGCTTATGCAGTCTATTTTCTTATTGAATTGCTTGGCATTTTTCTTGCGCCAGATATTATTAGTGGATGGAAAAACGTAGAGACCAAATTGGGTTTCATCGTACTCCCGATCATTTTCTGCTCATCTAATTTTGTAGATGAGACGGTCAGAAGAAATATCCTGCTTTCCCTGAGCATTACCATGACGATCGCCTTGCTGTATTGCGTGGCCATCAATACAGGCCAATATTTCCAAACACATGACCCGAATCTTTTTTATTACCATACTTTGTTGGATCCCCTTGACCAGCATGCAGTCTACTTCTCCGTTTTCATATTCATCTGCCTGCTCTTTCTTCTTCTCCCGGGGCACGGCCATCCATGGCTGAAAAAGCATGGCTGGGCACGGATTACTTGGATATCCTTTTTTTTCATTTTTATATACCTGCTTGCTTCCAAATTGGTCATACTTGTCTTGATATGCTTTCTTGCGATTATGTTGGGAAGATTGCTTTTCAAGCGCTTTAGAAAATGGCAAACCATTTCATTGGCGGTTGTTGCTGTATTATTGATCAGCTCTGTTTTCATTTTCGACAATCCGGTCAGGAAAAGATTTTCAGATCTGCTTAAGATGAACCGTGAGCAATTGATCAATGAAAAATACACCCAGGGAGACTATTTAAACGGGATGGAATTTCGGGTACTCCTCTGGGGTTTAACATATAATCTTCTAAAAGAGAACAATGCTTTTGTCTACGGAGTCGGCGCTGCGAACACCCAATCCCTCCTGTCTGAAAAATACCAAAGAATGGGATTGTATGTAGGAAACAAACAAAAGGGAGATCCTGGCTACCTGGATTATAATTGCCATAACCAATTGCTCCAGATCTCGCTCCAGGCTGGAATTTTGGGACTTTCCGTTTTCCTATTATGGTGCATTGCACTTGGAAAAAGAACGTTGGAAAGCGGAGACCAGATGCTCACGGCCATTGTATGCCTGATTTTCGTATTTTTTTTTACTGAATCAGTATTCGAAAGAGAAATCGGCATGCTTTTGTGCACCCTTTTTCCTCTCCTTTTTTTGTATCCGCGACGCAAAATGGCCAAATGAAATTCTATTCGTACACTTTCTTTACCCTCGAAATTTGCGAGCGATAAGCCCGGGTCAGGGCATTCAGCTTAATCCTTCTGAGGAACTTTGAAAGGAATATGGCCAGGACATGCTTATAGAAATAGAGGTGGTTCCTGATCTTTCTTCCAGGAAAATACTTATCCTTAATGGCAAGCGTTTCTTTGCAGCCAAGCAGCCATTTCGAATCACTATTGCCATCCCATCTCATATTGGCCAATACTTCCGGAACGTGCACAAACCGGCAACCATTGACGTCGAAACGCAAAAGCAGATCATAATCCATAGCGCATTTGTATTGCATATCAAAAATGCCAAAGTTTTCATAGCATTCTTTGCGAACAAAAACGGTGGGATGATTGACGGTCATTTCATTTTCCAGAAAATGGTGGTTTCCTATTAAAATGAAATCCGTTTTTCCATCTTTGATCAGACGCAGGTTTCCATATACAATGTCTGCATCTTTGAGCGCCGCCACGGCTTTTTCAATGGCATCAGGTTCATACCAATCGTCTGCATTTAATATTCCTATGATTTCCCCCTTCGCCAATTTTAATCCCTTGTTGAAGGCATCGGAAATGCCATGGTCTTTCTCGCTCAACCATGCCTCAATGCGGGATTCATACCGTTTTATGATGTTCAGGCTATTGTCCGCTGAACCTCCGTCAATGACAATGTATTCCACCGGACTGTATGATTGTTCCAATACAGTCTTAATGGTTTGTTCAAGGTACAATTCGCCATTGTAAACGATTGTGATTACAGATACGAGGGGCCGGTCATTCATTGAAAAATCCTTTAGCTCAGGAAAAGGGACAAAAATACACTTTATTGCCAAGATAATGCCTGTCTTAGCATGTATGATGCTCCAACTAATCCAGAATCATTTCTTTCATGTCTTGTTGTAAAGCAAGCTCAGTTGAATTGAAGACTGAAATCTTGTCACTATTTGATAACTTGTATGGTATTTGAAGTTTAAACTTCTTTACACGATCTGATGTTATTATACTCTTGATGAAAATCTTACTAACATACTTAAAACCGTATAAATGGCTTGTTGCACTGACCCTGGGCCTGGCTGCAATCAATACCGGCTTTTCGCTCATCGATCCCATTATCCTGGGAAAGATGGTCAAACTTGGCTTTGACTACAAAAATACCACTGAGACTGTTTTTTTTCGTGGAGTCCTTTGGCTTTTGCTGGCTTCCATTGGTGTGGCCATGGTAAGCAGGATTGCAAAGAATTTCCAGGACTACTTCCTCAATCTGGTCACACAAAAATTCGGTGCACGGATTTTTACAGATGGACTCAAGCACGCGATGAAACTACCCTACCAGGAATTTGAAGACCAACGCAGTGGTGAAACCCTGAGTATCCTTCAGAAAGTCAGGGCAGATTCTGAAAAATTCATGTCCTATTTTATCAATGTACTCTTCGGTATCATTGTTGGGATGGTATTTGTTTTCATTTATTCATTCTTCATTCATTGGTCCCTCCCGCTAGTATACTTTGCCGGCATTTTTATTCTCGCAACCATCACCAATTTGCTGAGCAAGAAAATAAAAACAATTCAAAAAAATATTGTTTCCCAAACGACTTCTCTGGCGGGATCCACGACCGAATCATTGAGGAATATAGAACTGGTAAAAAGTCTTGGGCTTACTGCACAGGAGGTAGAGCGATTAAATAAGAATACATTCAAGATTCTGGGATTGGAATTGACAAAGGTTAAGCGCATTCGAAGCCTCAGCTTTTTGCAGGGTACCCTCGTCAACACCTTGAGACAGATCATACTTTTCCTGATGATGTGGTTGATCTACCGTGAAAGGATGCGGCCGGATCAATTGGTCACCATGCAGGTTTTTTCGTTTTTTGTATTTGGTCCTTTACAGGAAATAGGGAATATCATCCTTTCCTACCGGGAAGCAGAAGCCTCACTAAACAATTTTGAATCCCTTATGAAAAAACTTCCGGAATCACAGCCGGAAGATCCAAGCCACCTTGGTAATATTGAAAAGCTATCATTCAGGCATGTCGTTTTCAAGCATAAAACGGCGCAACACCACGCCATTGACAATATCAGTTTTGAAGTAAAGGTGGGCGAAACCATCGCTTTTGTAGGTCCCTCCGGCTCAGGGAAATCCACTTTAATGAAATTACTGGTCGGATTATACAGGCCAAAAGAAGGAAATATACTGTATAACAACCTGGATGAAAATTCCATCAATTTTGAAGACCTCAGAAATCAGATTGGTTTTGTGACGCAGGATACTCAATTGTTTTCAGGAACAATAAAGGAAAATCTCCGATTTGTAAACCCCGAGGCTACGGATGCAGACATCCTGGATTCACTGGAAAAGGCTTCATGCAATGGGCTTTTATCCAGGGCAGAAAACGGACTCGATACCATGATTGGTGAGGGTGGGCTTAAATTATCCGGTGGAGAAAAACAGCGCATATCCATTGCCAGGGCCTTGGTTAGAAAACCAAGGGTACTGATTTTCGATGAAGCAACTTCAGCACTTGATTCCCTGACAGAAGAAGAAATCACTAAGACCATCCGGGAAGTATCATCCCAAAGAAATCAAATCACAATACTTATTGCGCATAGACTTTCAACGATCATGCATGCAGACAGGATCTACGTTTTGGAAAAAGGGGAAGTGGTCGAAACAGGAACGCATGAAGGACTTTTGACTGAAAAGGGCCTTTATTATGCGATGTGGCGGCAACAGATTGGCGAGCGCAAATATGTACCGACTGCTGCTGCCAGGATGCCCCCTGTAAATGAAATTATCTCCGCGAATTAGCCGAAATTGTAGTGATTTGGGAAGGCCGGGATTCAATGGTTGATGAGGGTTTTTGTTGAATCTTCATTCGAATCATCCATCCGGAATCATATAATCCATTTTTTGCACCAGCTATTGAAAAGCAGTATGGACCAACTTTCTGCCGTTATCATCACTTTTAATGAAGAGCAAAATATTGGGAGATGCATTGATTCTGTAAAGCAGGTGGCCGATGAAATCATCATCCTGGATTCATTTTCGACAGATAGGACAATCGAAATTGCCAGGGAGAAGGGGGCCATCGTAAAGCAACAGGCTTTTGCAGGATATATTGAGCAAAAAAATGCGGCATTGGATCTTGCAACCTTTTCCTATGTCCTGAGCCTGGACGCAGACGAGGCCCTGGATGAACGATCCATTCAATCTATTAAGGATGCCAAATCAAATTTTAGAGCGAAGGCCTATACGATCAACCGCTGCACAAATTATTGCGGCCAGTTTATCAGGCATGGAAGTTGGTATCCGGATAGAAAATTGAGGTTATTCGATAGGAGGATCGCGAGATGGGGTGGCTATAACCCGCATGACAAAGTGGAAATGAATGAACCTGTTGAGACAAAGCATCTCAAGGGCGATATCCTTCATTATTCCTACCATTCGGTGACCGACCATATTTTGCAAAACAACCGGTTCAGCAGTCTCTCGGCAGAATCGCATCATAAAAAAGGAAAGAGAACAAGCCCTATTAGGATATTCGTCAATCCTGCCTGGGCATTTTTCCTGAGTTACTTTCTTAGGGCTGGTTTCCTGGACGGTACTGCCGGTTTTATTATCGCAGTGAATATAGCCCACCTGTCCTTCCTGAAACATGTTAAGCTATATCAATTGCAGAAAGGCCTGAACAAATAGTCTCCACTTTATCCATTCTTCTCAACGCTTAGGACGCTCATTTATCCATTGTTGAAACTAAGCCTTAACTTGCGCACAGATTTTAAAAATGTCACAAGAAAGCAAACCCAACTTTATCTGGAGTCTTCTAACAATGAAGTGCCCCCGCTGCCGCAAGGGCCATATGTTTATCAACGACAATCCCTGGAATTTAAAACAGACACTGAAGATGCCGGAAAAATGCCCTGAATGTGGACAGCCATTTGAGCTGGAAGTAGGGTTTTGGTATGGTACGGGCTATGTGAGCTATGCTCTGACTGTTGCGCTCACGGCAGTGAGTCTGGTCGCCTGGTGGCTTCTGATTGGGTTTTCATCAGAGGATGACCGTTTCTTCTGGTGGCTGGGCATCAATTCTGTTATCCTGGTCCTTCTTCAACCCTGGCTTATGAGAATCAGTCGGGTGATGTACCTCTATTTTTTTGTAGGTTACAACAAAAACTATAAGGATTCAGAAGTCAAAACATTCGATTATAAGTCGGAAGATTATTATAGAGAGCACAAATCCCAGTCCGGGTCAGGACTAAAAAAATAAGCCGGAAAACGAGATCCGGCTTTTTGGAGCTATGATTAGGATTAGTAAGACGCCTTAATAACGATAGGTCTTCCCGAATATTATGTCCTTCTTATAGTTCTTCCAATTCAAAACGATCCTTACTGCGGATCCCCTTTTCGGTCATTTCCAGTGTACAACACGCGTGCATTGCGTCATGCTCGAAAAATAGGGTGTATTCATTGTTCAGGGCCCTTGTGAGAAATGCTTTCTTCTCCTCCAGTGTAGTTAAGGGAAACATATCATAGCCCATTATGTATGGGATTGGAATATGTGCGATGGATGGAATCAGATCGGCCATGAAGACTACCGTATTCCCATTGTAATTAATCTGAGGCAGCATCATGGCATCTGTATGTCCTGAAACAAACCGGATTTTTATTTTATCCGTGAAATTGACCAGGGTCTGGGAAAAGTTGACCGGTACTTCAATCATTTTGAGCTGACCTGAGTCCCGTATGGGAAGGATATTCTCTTTTAAGAATGAAGCTTTTTCCCTTTCATTGGGTGAGGTGGCCCAGGTCCAGTGCCGCTCATTGCTCCAGTAGGTTGCGTTCCTAAAGGCAGGCACAAGTTGGTCTCCTTTGCGGATAATGGAACCGCCGCAGTGGTCAAAATGCAGGTGGGTAAGAAAGACATCTGTGACATCGTCGCGGTGAAATCCATTTTTGGCAAGGGAAGAATTGAGCGTGTCTTCTCCATGAAGATGATAATGGCTTAGAAATTTTGCATCTTGTTTATCTCCGATGCCGTTGTCTACCAGGATCAGTCTGTTCCCATCTTCAATGAGCAGGCATCGCATCGCCATATTGATAAGATTATCTTCATCTGCGGGATAGATCTTATTCCAAATCAGTTTAGGGACCACGCCGAACATGGCGCCGCCATCCAATTTAAAATACCCCGTATGTATGCTATATAGTTTCATTGAATATTCAGGGCTGAAGTTTCTTGGCGGCGGTGCACCAGCATCAGCAATGCAAAGCCAATAATAAAGAATCCCATCAGGGCCAAAACGGCATTGCGCATGCCCAGGGATTCGCCGACAAATCCAAAAGACAGAGTGCCCAAAACTGTTCCTATTTTGTCACAAACATCATAGAAGCTAAAATAGGATGCTGTATCGGAAGTAGTCGGCAATAATTTGGAATAAGTTGAACGGGAAAGAGATTGAATACCCCCCATGACCATACCTACCGTAAATGCGAGCAGGTAAAACTGATTGACCGTGTAAGTATAGTATGCTCCCACGCAAATGCCTATCCAAATAAAAATCAGTACACTGACAGCAAAGATATTGCTAGTCTTTTTTGAAATGATTGAAAAAAGGTAAGCGCCAATGATCGCCACAAGCTGAATGATAAGGATGGTCACGATGAGTTGTCCCGATTTCAGCTTAAGTACATCTGATGCAAAATAAGCGGCCAGGTACATCACCGTTTGTACTCCCATATTATAGAAAAAAAAGCTGCGCAGAAACCTTTTCAGGCTGATCTGGTGCTGCAGTTGATTCCAGACTCCTTTCAATTCGTGGAAACCATTGAAAAAGATATTATGTTCGGGCCTCCGATCAGGATTCTTTGATTCAGGCAGGTGGCGGAAAGTAATTTGAGCAAATCCGGCCCACCAAATTCCCACTGAAAGAAAGGAAAATCTTACCGGAAAATCGTCTAATCCCCAATTCAGCTGCTCATTCAGGGTAATAAAACTCAGACATAAAATCAATTGGAGGACGCTGCCGATATACCCAAGCGCAAAACCCTTTGCGCTGATTCTGTCCTGGTCTGCCTCGGCTGCAATTTCAGGGAGAAATGCATTATAGAAGACAATACTGCCACAGTACCCGATGGAAGAAATAATGGAGCAAAGCAATCCAAATCCGATATGTTCCTTCGTAAAGAAAAACATGGCGAAGCAGGAAACAGCACCCAGGTAGCAGAAAAATTTCATGAAAGATTTCTTGTTCCCCTTGTAGTCAGCAATTGAGGAGAGTATGGGTGAAAGAAGTGCTATCACAAGAAATGAAAGTGAAATGGAGTAAGATGCCAGGGCAGTCCGTTCAAACGTCATTCCAAGCAATTCCACGCGTTCCGGAGCCAACGCGGTATAATAAGTTGGAAAGATGGCCGACACGATAGTGAGAGAATAAGAGCTGTTGGCCCAGTCATACATGGCCCAGGCGTTTACTACTTTTTTAGGTGCTGTTTGCATTTCCATGCGAAAGCAGTTTAAGTAAATTGAACTGATTCCTCATCCTGCCATCATTCATCAGGGTCCGACACCGCCCAGCGAACCCGGGTCCGAATCGCGGGCCTCATTCATGCAGGATCCCCTTCCAAACGAGGATCAACACAATGGTCCCGACAAGGATCCTGTAATATCCGAATAATCTGAATCCATGTTTCTGTAGCCAACCAATAAAGAAGCGGATGGCCATCATCGCTACAATAAATGATACCAGGCTTCCCAAAAGCAATATGGTCATGTTTTCTTTAGCCAGCACTTCAGGAGCCATCTTATAAGTATCGTAGAAGCTTTTCACGGATGCAGCCAGCATGGTAGGCACGGCCAAAAAAAATGAAAATTCTGCCGCCGTGCTCCTGTCGAGTTTCTGAGTCATTCCACCAATAATGGTAGCAGCACTGCGGCTCAGGCCCGGAAATATAATCGAAAGCACCTGGTAACAACCGATCATGAAAGCGTTCTTATTTGTGATTTCTGATTCATTATGGATGGTGCTGGTGTTAAAGAACCGGTCAACAAAAAGCAAAACAAAACCGCCTACAATCATGACGGAGGCGATAAATACCAGGTTATTCAAGGCTGCGTCAATATGTTTTTTCAAAATGATACCAAATACAACGGCAGGAATCAACGCGATAATCAATTTTATATAAAAGCTGACCTTTTTAAAATCCAGGAATTTTTTCCAATAGAGTACGATGACAGAAAGAATGGCAGCAAGTTGAATGACCACTTCAAACATTTCCCGGAATGCAGAGGGTCTGACTCCGATCAATGGGTTGGTGAATTTCATATGAGCCGTGGAAGAGATGGGCAGGAATTCTGTTATTCCTTCGACGATAGCCAGGATAATGGCCTGAATAAAATCCATGGAATTGATTAAAGATTGAATGAGCGCGCGCCCATGCACTAAAATAATTCAATACAAGATAGGGAAGGATATCCTAAAATAAAAAAGCGATGCATAGCACCGCTTCGACGAATTTGTCAGTATCTATTGACTAGTATCCTTGGATTTTTTAAATATAGCAAAAACTTCAAGCCCGAGTCCGGCCAAAATAAGAATGGGTGCTATGGTGATCCTTGTAAAACTGTACACCTCCTTAGGATTAAAGACATTTGGGTCTTTGCTCTTTCCGCCGGTCATCAGGAACAAACCAAGCGCCATCACGGCCACACCAATGATCATCCAGCGATAATTTTCTTTTCCAAAAAGTGGTGTATACTGCCTTGTACTTACTTTTTTCTTTTCTGCCATTTTTTTCAATTTAACTGGGGCTGCAAGATAATGAATATACCCGGATCATCAAGTGCCTAAGGTGAGCTTGCAGCAGGTCAAGCCCAAGCTCAATAGAGATCGTCCAATTTCATTTTAAGATATTTGATCACACTCCGATGGGTACTTGCAAATGAGATGCAGATCCCCAGGAATATCAGGCCCGCAAAGAGGAGAAGCAGGAGGGGATAATCTCTGAGTGCACGCAGTTCAGGTAGCCTCGTCTCGGCCAGAAAGATCACGGCGACGATGCCCGCCACGGCAAGAATACCACTGATCGCACCATTCAACAGAGCCCGCGCATCCATCGGGCGGGCAATAAACCATCTTGTGGCACCTACCATTTGCATGGTCTTGATCAGGAATCGATTGCTAAACATGGCCAGGCGAATCGTATTGTCAATCAGGAATATGACGAGAATAGAGATCACGACGGCCACCGCCAGCAGAATGAGGCTGATCTTGTTGATGATATTATTCAGATTGCTGACCAACGATTGAGGATATAATACATCACTGACTGCAATATTTTGCAAAAGTTCAGCTTTGATTTTATTGAGAGAATCATTCACCGCATAGCCACTCCTGATCTTGAAATCCACGCTGGCCGGCAGTGGGTTTTTATCCAGCAACTTTCCCCAGTCTTTATTTCCTTCCTGCATATACCGCTGTTTCGCCGCATCCTTGGTAATGTATTCATAACTCTTAACGTAAGGCTGAGCGGCGATATACTGGACAAGAGCCGCGCTATCCTTGGGCGAAACATTTTCCCTTACATACACGTCTACTTCTATATTTTCCCGGAAAAACTCACCCAATTTATTGGCATTTATCACGATCCAACCGAGTATACCGAGTAAAAAAAGGACAAGAGAAACGCCGACGATAGCCATAAGATACGAAGGTGTCGATCGTTTGGCATAGCCTTTTCCAAATTGCGCCATTTCTGCAATGTTTTTGGTTCCTGACAATTTGTGTCGGGCAAAAATAACGGATTTAGCAGCACAATCCCTATTTTTGTTGCCCTCTAAACGATGGCTTTCCAGCATTATTTTAAAGGTTTGGGCTTTTAACTTTTTACCAACTTTTCCAATTTCTTTTCAATATAATGACTGCTGCTGAAGGGAGTGACACAACGATGTTGAATGGAATTACTAAAGTTGGAAAACAAATAGAAGGATTGCATGGAGTACAATTTCGCTGAAATAGAAAAAAAATGGCAGGCTCAATGGAACGCGCACAGCCTCTACAAAGTCAGCAATGATTCAAATAAACCTGCATTTTATGTCCTGGATATGTTTCCTTATCCCAGTGGCACAGGATTGCATGTAGGTCATCCCCTCGGCTATATTGCCAGTGATATATATGCCCGTTTCAAGAGACTTAAAGGATTCAATGTATTGCACCCGATGGGTTATGATGCATTCGGGCTGCCTGCGGAGCAATTTGCCATCGAGCATGGGATACACCCTGCCGTGAGTACGGAAGAAAATATCATGAATTTCCGCCGCCAGCTCGACAAGATCGGATTTAGCTTTGATTGGACACGCCAGGTCAAGACAAGCGATCCGGCTTATTACAGATGGACGCAGTGGATCTTTCTGCAACTATTCAATAGCTGGTATAACCGTGAAACACAAAAGGCTGAGGGCATCGAAACCCTGGTCGCCATCTTTGAGAAATCAGGAAATGCGTCTACGCTTCGCCTGCGTGCAGGTCGCGAATTTTCAGCAGCTGATTGGAAAGGGTATGATGAAAGGAAAAAGAGAGAAGTCCTCATGGAATGGCGCCTCGCATATTGCAGTTACGGGGAAGTAAACTGGTGCGAAGCCCTTGGCACGGTGCTGGCCAATGATGAAGTCATTAATGGGGTGAGTGAGCGAGGAGGCTACCCCGTGGTGAAGAAGAAATTAAGACAATGGTATTTGCGGATTACGGAATATGCAGATCGTTTGCTCGAAGGCCTGGAGCGGATCGAATTCAGCGAATCCATGAAGGAGATGCAGAGCAACTGGATAGGAAAAAGTTTTGGGGCAGAGATGGAGTTTAGGGTAAGTCTCAATCCTGCTCCTTTTTCAGAGACCTCACGCCCGGCAGGGGGCCCCACCCCTGGCCCCTCAGAGACCTCACCCCCGGCCCCTCTCCAAGGGAGAGTGGAGGTAGATTCCGAACCCGGATATTATACAAATACAGTTGATGAATGGAAAGCTGTCAATGAATTCGCCAAAGAAAATAGAAAAAAAAGTACTCCTGGTGAAGACAAATTGTGGCAAGAGTTGAGAGACAGAAAACTTGACAACCAAAAATTCAGAAGACAACATGCAGTTGCGGGCTTCATTCCCGATTTTGTTTGCATCGAAAAAAAACTCATTGTTGAAATTGACGGCGGATACCATAACATAGCAGAACAGAAAAATCTCGATGGTCAGCGCACAAAATGGCTGGTTGAAAACGGATATAAAATAATCAGGTTTACAAACGAAGAAGTAATTGAAAATTTGCCCGGCGTTCTAGAAGAGATTCGAAAATCCTTGTCTGAAAAGAATCTGAATGAAGCTTCCGGTTCCCCTCTCCTCTGGAGAGGGGTTAGGGGTGAGGTCTCTCTACCCGAAGAGCAGGAGAAGGGGTTAGGGGATGAGGCCTCACTAAAAGTCTACACCACCCGCCCCGATACTATTTTCGGCGTGGATTTCATGGTCGTTTCTCCAGAGCATGAGCTGCTGGAACACATGACTTCTGCTGCTCAAAAGCAGGTTGTAGATGAATACCTCAAATATGTTAAGAGCCGGAGTGAACGCGAACGCATGGCCGAAAAGAAAATTACCGGATGTTTTACAGGCGCATATGCCATCAATCCTTTCAACGAAAGGAAAATTCCGGTTTGGGTTTCAGAATATGTGCTGGCAGGTTATGGAACCGGTGCCATCATGGGGGTGCCCTGTGGAGACGAGCGCGATTTTAAATTTGCCCAACATTTCGGAATACCTATCACAAACATTATCGGTTCATATTACAACGGCGAAGAGGCCAATTCCACCAAAGACGCCATCCTGGAGCATAGTGATTTCCTTAATGGGATCCTGATGAAGGATGCCATTGAAATCGTCATCAACAAGATTGAATCCCTGGGTATTGGAAGGAGAAAAGTGAATTATAAAATGCGCGACGCAGCGTTTAGCCGTCAGCGCTATTGGGGAGAGCCATTCCCGATTATCTGGAAAGAAGGCATCGCCTACCCTTTATCAGAAAAAGAACTTCCACTTCAATTACCGGAAGTAGAAACTTATAAACCCGGACCGGAGGGTGAAGGCCCGCTCGCGAATCTGATCGAATGGGTGGACCTTTCTAAATCATTTGGAAACGACAAAGGGACTGTTTTGCGAGAAACCAATACGATGCCTGGCTATGCGGGATCATCCTGGTATTTCTTCCGCTATATGGATCCCGAAAACGTAAAAGAATTCTGCAGCCGCAAAGCCAGCGACTATTGGGGACAGGTAGATCTTTATATAGGCGGAACAGAACATGCTGTGGGCCATTTATTGTACAGCCGCATGTGGACGAAAGTTTTATTTGACCTCGGCTTTGTTGGCATCGATGAGCCATTCAAGAAATTGGTGAACCAGGGAATGATACAAGGGGTTTCTCAGCTTGCATTCAGAAATTCCGTTGCTCATAATTCATTTAAGTATTTGAGAGGATTGTATGGTTTGGAGGAGAATCCGATTGGTGACAAATTTTTTTACCATTATTTTTCTGCTGAGTTAGATATCAATTCTATTGATCCTGAAAATATTATTAAAGAGCATATTCCAATACAATATGTGGATTCCAACCGGCTTGACTTAAATAAATTCAAAGAAGATCTTCGCTATTCAGAAAATTCAATTTTTTATTGCAAAGATGGATTTTATATGGAAGGCAAATGGTATGGAGGCTATCCCGACGCTCCCCGCTCAGGCGTATTTTATACCGCTGCCGAAGTAGAAAAAATGTCCAAGTCAAAATTCAACGCTATTAATCCAGATGATCTGGTCAGCAAATATGGCGCAGACACTTTCCGTATGTATGAAATGTTTCTTGGACCGGTAGAACAGAGCAAGCCCTGGGATACCAAGGGTATTGAAGGCGTGCACCGGTTCCTGAAAAAATTGTGGCGGCTTTTTTATGATGAGACAAGAGGTAAGATATGGACGGATGAAAAGCCAACAGATGCTGAATGGAAGGTCTTACACAAAACCATTCGGAAGATTGAAGAAGACACGGAACGTTTCTCCTTCAATACCGCAGTGAGTGCTTTCATGATCGCCGTAAACGAATTGCATGATCTCAAATGCCATAAGCGGGAAATCCTTGAACCCCTGTTGATCACACTGGCGCCTTATGCTCCTCATATTGCGGAGGAACTTTTTCACCTGCTGAACCAGCTGGATGCGGATGCAAAACCTGGCCAATTCATTTTAAATCGTCCATTTCCACATTTCGACCGGAGATGGCTGGTTGAGTCTTCAAAAAATTATCCTGTCGCAATCAATGGCAAAACGCGCACAGAATTGAGTATTGGTCTGGATGCCAGCCAGGAACAGGTGGAAGCACTGATTCTCTCCAATGAAACCGTTCAGAAATGGCTCGAAGGAAAGCCTCCGAAAAAAATAATCTACGTGAAAAACAAAATGATCAATGTGGTCGTCTGATGCCAAAACCCATTTTCCCCATTATTCAGATCGAAGGGAATGGACGGGATTCGCCAATGCTGCTTTCAATGACTGAAAACTGACCGTGAGCACAGCAATCAGTATCGCAATCCCACCAGAAACAGAGAAAATAGCCCAACTCAGATTCATTCTGTAAGCAAAATCAGCCAGCCACCTATGCATGAGATACCAGGACACCGGTGTGGCGATTAAAATTCCGATGACTACCAGTTTGATGAAATCTGATGCCAACAACCTGATGATACCGCTCACACTGGAACCAAGCACTTTTCTGACACCGATCTCACGGGTACGCACCTGCGCAGTGTATGCAGCCAGGCCAAGAAGACCAAGGCAGGATATGAAAATGGCGATCCCGGCGAATATAGACACCAGCTGGCCTGAACGCTGCTCCGTCCTGTACAGGTTTTCAAACGCGGCGTCCAGAAATGAAAAACTAAAAGGCTGGTCAGCATTGTAGCGGTTCCATACCCTTTGGGTTGATGCAATTGCCTTATCGACATCCCTTCCGGTTGTTTTAATAAATATGGCAGAATTCCTTGCCGGGTTATAATATAAAATGGCGGGCTCGATTTTCTGTTTCATGGATGCAAAATGAAAATCTTTGACCACTCCAATAATGGTACCGGTATTCTCCCACAGCCTGAATGTTTTCCCAATCGGATCTTTGATGCCAGATTCCTTTACTGCCGTTTCATTCAAAATAAAATGTGCTGAATCATTGACTGCGCCAGAGAAATTTTTTCCTTCCATCAGATCCAGCTTAAAAAATGGGATATAATCTTTGTCCACACCCAGCGGGTACATCATGAAAGTGCGGTTGGGTTCCTTTCCGTCCCAATGGTTATTGCCGGTCTGCTCTCCCAATTCTATAATATTTGAAGAAGCGCGCGTCAGATCTGCAATGCCCGGGCTTTTCAGTAATTGTTCCCTGATGGCAGGATAATGCTCATTTACATTGCGCATATAAAAAGAAAAGACATTTGTCTTATCATAACCAAGGGCTTTAGAACGGATATAATTCATTTGTTTGTTGATCACGATAGTGCCGGTGATGAGTGCAACAGATACTGCGAATTGCCCCACGACCAGCATCTTTCTGAATAGCGAATCGCCGATTCCAGCGGAGATTTTCCCTTTGATCGCTTTGATAGGTTCAAAAGAAGAAAGAAGAAGAGACGGATAAATGCTCGAAATGAGCAGGGTGGAAAGAATAGAAATTAAAATGACCATCCAAATATGGTAGTCTTTCAGATCAATGGCAAGGGCTTTGCCGGAAATATTATTGAACAAAGGCATCAGCGCATACATGAGGCCGATGGCAAGACATGAGGCCAGCAGAAATAAGAATGTGGTTTCAATGATAAATTGTGCAAAAAGTTGAATCCTTGCTGCACCCACGATTTTACGCAGGCTGACTTCCTTTGCCCTTAACATAGATCTTGCTGTAGACAGGTTGACATAATTAATACAGGCAATCACCAGGATCAATACAGCAATAATGGCAAAAATCCTCACCGTTTCGATTCCACCAGCAGTACCGTCCGCCTTATAAAGGTGCATTTTAGACAGCTCCAATGGCAGGTAAACAATGTCATTGTCTGCCGGCTCAACCTTTAAATGGATTGCTTTAAGTTGGTCAGCCAAAGCCGGAATGGATGTACCAGGTTGAACCAGGAGATAGGTTGTAAAACTAAATTGTTCCCAATCTTCATCAAGCGTTGCAACAGGTTTTTCTACCCGCAACAATTGATTCAGGTAGCTCAATGGAAAAAACATTTCTCCGTTGAAACTTGAATTCTTTGGAAAATCCCGGATGACTCCCGTCACGGTGAAATTGGCTTTATCGTCGCCGCTGATCACTTTGCCGATGGGATCCTGGTTACCAAAGTATTTTTTGGCAGCTGCTTCTGTCATTACAACAGCATTGTCGGTGGGAAATGGTTTGTTATTATTTCCCTTTATGAGATGGAAATCAAAAACAGAAAAGAAAGATGGATCAGTAAAATAGGATCTATTCTCAGCGAATGTTTTTCCCTGGTATTTATATACCTGGTATATGTAATTGTCAGTGATGCGAACTGCATCCTTCACAGAAGGGATCTGTGCCTTAGCTGCTACGGCAATACCTCTGTTTGTCACGCGCCAGATTTGAATGCTCTTGCCTGTACCCACCTGGTTTTCGAGGCGGTAGATATTTTTTGCCTGGCTATGAAATCCATCATAGCTCAATTCATCCTGGACCCATAACAAAATCATCATGCCAATCGCAAGTCCGATGGTAAGCCCTGCTATATTGATGGCCGAATAAAATTTATTTCTTTGTAAAGACCGCCAGGCTGTTTTGAAATAATTCTTAAACATGTTGAGAATTTATCAGAATGGTTTTAGTAGTTAAGAGTCCCGATCTTTCCACCATTAAAATGCCAGAACGCATAAAATTGATTCTCAGACTCCTATTTTCGGTTTTTAAAATGATTGTCCGATTATGATACAGACAGTGTTCAGATTTGCGCGGGGGTCATGAAGACGCTTATTTTGTTTTCTTCGCGGAGGAGCCATTTATTTTAACAAAGCGAACCAGGGCACTACTTCCTTCAGAACTCTGGAGCCTGGCTTCATAGCGGTTTTCGCCGACAATGGCTACCATTAATGAAGTATTTGGTGGGATGGATCCTAGATTCTCCGCCACCATCACCATTTCATTGTCGGCTGACAATTCGCTGGTGGCAATTTTCAAGATATGGGGTTGATCGGATAAGAGGATATGTTGTTCAAGCATCTGGCCATTCAGGAAAACAGCAATGGAGTCTCCATCTATTTCCGCATTGTCATAGAAGCGCAATTCAATGGAATCGCCTTTGACCGGAATAACCGTTTGCAGCATTTTTGACCTGCTCGAAAACTTTTCCAAGAGGGTCAATTGCGGCAGTTCCGGTGTTTTCGCCCCAGGTTTGGCTTCCGTCACGGGAAGGAGTTCGGTCCTCGCACCATAGGGAGACTCAGTCGGATTTTTTATTTTTACCGCTAATGGCGCCTCCTCATAACCTGGAGGTACAACTGAAATTCCGGTTGCGACCAGAGATATGCTGTCGATGAACTCCGGTCTGTTTGCACCCCGGGTGTAATTCGCCAAAACATAATCCCATTCGTCGGGAAATAAAGAGGATCCTCTTTTTGTGAGATCCAGTGGCATACTTGGTCCTTTGCTCTCGTCGCGGAGCCTGGCTTCCCCTTCCAGCGTCATCGGTGCGTTGCCTCCAGGATCGGGGCAATTAAAATCTGCCACCATCATCATGGCTTCTTTTCCAACACTAATTCCGTTTGCTTTTTCTTCCAATAACTGTTCATCCCACCAAACCACATCATTGGTCATCGCATCGAGATAGCCACGAACTGAATACCTGCGATAACTATCCGCTGATCTGTAATAATATGAAGTACCCACCAGGCTGTCTCCTTTTTTTATCAATTTCAATTCCAGGTTAGTGGATTTGATCTTCCCTTTCCAAAGGCCGGTAATTGGTTGTGAATTTGCGTCCGCCATGAGCAACAGGAAAATCCAAATGAAGGCGGGGCGGATGAGTTGTCTATTTTCCAATTGTGGGAATTTGGTTGTCATGAATACAAATTGGAAACGCCTTTGAATTGCTGATATTTTGTCTTTTGATTTTTTTAACATGAGCCGCATCTCCTGCCCGGGAGAAAATGGATACAGGAAGCTATTTAAGGTAAACATCGAGGAGACCCTCGGGAAGAACCACGGTCACCAGCTTGTTTTTTCGATCAATATGTTTGAGAAATTCCACCGTGATAGGAATCAGCACTTCGCGGCCTTCCATTTCCAAGCGGCAAATGGTTTGGTGCGGCTGTTCCATCACTTCCAGGACTTCGCCCAGCTCCCTGCCATTGTCAATTATCCTGAAACCAACAAGCGAAATGGGAGCCGATTTTCCTGCATAACGGGAAAAATCTTCTTCCCTTAGCCAGACTTCTTTCTGCAGCATGGTCCTGGCTTTTTCTTTTGTATCAATTCCTTCTAACTTAATATATATTTCAGATTCGTTTTTTATTTTGGTTTGCTCGATGAAATGCGGAAGCATTTCTCCTTTTTTTTCTTCGAGGAAAATCAATTCCAGGTCTTTTAATGAGGTTTTCTTGCCAAGGTGATGATGCAGGATCAACTCGCCTTTAAGTCCAAATACGGAAACTAATTTTCCAATATTCCGGAGATGATGCATTTGAATTTTGATTTAGAGATTGCGCCGCCACACCTTGCAAGTCGGAGTGGCACAATGAACAAAAAAAATCCCGGTCTCGTGCCGGGATTCATTTTCGTATTTTTTAGCTTTCAGCGCCTGCGCTATCTTCGGCTTTTTTCTCCACTTTTCTCATCGGAGCCTGGCCTCTTCTTGCACCATTTCTTCCTTTCTTGTTATCGTCCTGGCGCTTCTTCAAATGGGTTTCATGCTCGCTGTGCCATTTTTGAAATTTTTCCATGGCTGCAGTCTCGTCAAATAAACCCAACTTGACACCTCTCAGCAGGTGTTTGAGGTACAATACCCCCTTAAAAGAAAGGATCCGCCTCACCGTATCTGTGGGCTGGGCACCTTTATGCAGCCAGTCCAGGGCCTTTTGACGGTCCAATTGAACGGAAGCAGGAACAGTTAGTGGATTGTAAGTACCGATCTTTTGAATGAATTTCCCATCTCTGGGTGCACGTGCGTCGGCGACTACGATAAAATAGAATGGCCTCTTTTTAGACCCATGTCGCTGGAGTCTGATCTTTACTGGCATCTTAAATAGAAATTTAAATGCGTTAACGAATAGGTTTTCTCTTTGTGATTGCGACTAGGCAATCATCTTTGCTGCAAATGTAACAAATAAGAGCCTAAAGGGCGAATCTTGGTTCAATTTTTTTATGAACGGGCAATCACCGTTTTCCAATGCCCATACGTCCTCCCATCGGCATTTTATTCATTGTCTTCATCATGTTTTTCATCTGTTCAAATTGCTTTATAAAAGCGTTGATTTCAGTGAGGTCCTTGCCACTTCCCTGGGCAATTCTGGAGCGCCTGCTCTGATTAATAGCATCCGGATTTGCCCTTTCATACGGTGTCATGGAATTGATAATCGCCTCAATGCCTTTAAAAGAGGTATCACTAATATCCAGGTCCTTTACAGCTTTGCCCAGGCCTGGAATCATACCAAGAAGGTCCTTAATATTACCCATTTTTTTAATCTGTTCGAGTTGCTGCTTAAAGTCCTCAAAATCAAATTGGTTTTTGCGAATCTTTTTTTCCAGCTTCCTGGTTTCTTCTTCATCAAACTGGGCTTGCGCCTTTTCAACCAGGCTGGTAATATCGCCCATCCCAAGGATCCGCTGTGCCATCCTTTCCGGATAGAAGATATCCAGGGTATCGAGCTTCTCGCCACTGCTGATGAATTTTATGGGTTTTTGAACGGTGTATTTAATGGAAAGGGCTGCGCCGCCGCGGGTATCCCCGTCCAGTTTGGTCAGCACCACCCCTGAAAAATCAAGCCTTTCATTAAATGTCCTGGCCGTATTCACGGCATCCTGGCCTGTCATTGAATCGACCACAAAAAGGATTTCCTGGGGATTGACGGCTTTCTTGATGTCTGCGACTTCCTTCATCATCACTTCATCCACTGCGAGCCTACCCGCTGTGTCAATAATAACGACATTCTTATTCTTCGCCCTTGCCTCACCGATAGCATTCATTGCGATCTTAACCGGGTCCTGGTTATCTGGCTCACTATATACGTCTACATTGATCTGACCACCCAAAACCTGTATCTGTTCGATGGCCGCCGGGCGATATATGTCGGCTGCAACCAATAGCGGAGAAAGGCCCTTTTTTGTTTTAAGAAAATTGGCCAGCTTTCCACTGAATGTTGTTTTACCGCTACCCTGCAGCCCAGCGATCAGGATAACTGCTGGATTTCCTTTTGCATTGAAAACAGTTTCCTCCCCGCCCATTAAACTGACAAGTTCATCTTTCACAATCTTTACCATGAGTTGGCCGGGACTGACCGCCGTGAGCACTTTTTGGCCGAGGGCCTTCTCCCTGATCGTGTCTGTAAATTCCTTAGCAATTTTATAATTCACATCAGCATCTACCAGGGCTCTTCGGATATCCTTAACCGTTGCAGCAATATTCAGTTCCGTAATCCGTCCTTCTCCCTTGATCTGCTTAAACGCGGCCTCAAGTTTCTCCGTTAAACTTTCAAACATATTTTAATTCATTTGAAGGACCCATAAGTCCAATAAAAAAAGTGAATATAACCTAAGCTATATTCACTTTTAAAGAATTGCAAAAATATGAAAATCCGGAGTAATTATCAGTGCATTCGGATCAGGTTCTTTTGCAGAGTAATCTGTAAAAAATAAAATGTAATGATCAGATCAAATAGTTCTCTTTTAGATGAATCAAATTCCAAGATAGCTTCTCAGCATTTTGGAGCGCGAATTGCTCCTCAGCTTGGTGATGGCTTTGTCTTTGATCTGGCGGACCCTTTCCCTTGTCAGGTTAAATCTTTCACCGATATCCTCAAGGCTCATGGGATGATCTACGCCTATACCAAAGAAGAAGCAAATCACTTCTTTTTGCCGCTCTGTGAGCGTTTTCAGCGAACGGTCGATCTCCTGCTTCAAAGACTCTTTGTGCTCTATATTGGTATTCGCATGCTCTGCATTGGGATTTTCAAGTACATCGATCAGGGTATTGTCCTCACCCTCTGAAAGCGGCGTATCCACACTGATATGCCTCCCTCCTATACCCAGCGTAGATGACACTTCATCAATTTCCAATTCCAGCATTTCTGCGAGTTCTTCGGCGGAAGGTTCACGCTCAAACTCCTGCTCAAGTTGGGAATAAGCTTTCTGGATCCTGTTGGTAAGGCCGACCTTATTGAGTGGTAGCCTGACGATCCTGGATTGCTCCGCCAAAGCTTGTAAAATGCTTTGCCTGATCCACCAAACAGCATAAGAAATGAATTTAAAACCGCGGGTTTCATCAAAACGCTGCGCAGCCTTAATCAGGCCCAGATTTCCTTCATTGATGAGGTCTGGTAACGTAAGTCCTTGGTTCTGATACTGCTTAGCAACAGAAACGACGAATCGGAGATTGGCTTTTGTAAGCTTGTCGAGAGCTTTCTGGTCTCCTTGCTTGATACGGATGGCGAGCTTAACTTCTTCTTCGGGACTGATTAACTCCACTTTTCCGATTTCCTGCAAGTATTTCTCCAAACTCTGAGATTCACGATTAGTAATACTCTTAGTGATCTTGAGTTGACGCATACTCATAGGCAGATCAATTTAAAGGGTTTTAAAGGTTTCAGGTTTTCCAAATAATAATGGATATATAAAAACGCACAATTCGCCCTTTTCTTGTTCATGTCAACAACTAGTTCGAATTATATGCCCTCACCAGGCAATTTAACGATTATTGGGATATGATCAAAGAAACTTGGCTTCTAAATAGTTGGTTTTCAACTCAAATTGTATGAGCTGGACCAATTACTTAAGCCCCCCTCTTTAACAAATCCAAAGGCAAAATAAAATTTTGATGCTTGAAATATTTATCTATAATTGCATGATTCCTCTGAAATTATATTTTTCAGCTCAGGGGATGGATTCCTGGTGTTTTTACTGATTGCTAATGTCATCAATATAACAATCCGGGTGAGTTGGTAACAAGATCAATTGACATGTAGATGAGCAAGAAACAATTATTCACACTGGAGTATCCTGTAAAATGTTCTCCTTCTATTTTATACGACTTCTTAAGTACCCCGGCGGGATTGCAGGAATGGTTTGCAGATAAAGTGGACGAAAGAGATAATGTATTCAGCTTTTCATGGAATGGCACGATAGACCGGGCGGAAATTTTGGAAAGTGAACCCGAAAAATTTATCCGTTTTCACTGGTCGCATGCGCCCGTAGAAGAGTTTTTTGAATTCAGAATAGAAAAATCAGAAGTTACCAATCAGACCATCCTGGTAATTAGGGATTTTGCTGATAAAAAAGACATTAAAGACCAGAGCCAGCTTTGGACATACCAGGTAAAGGATCTCTTTCACCGTCTGGGAAATTAGTACTCAAGAACACTTAACAGCAGGATATAATTATTCCATAATAATTCCCCGGCCAATGGCCATTGGCTCAGGTTAGTTTTTACGACCAGCTTTAAGAATGACCTTTCAGTCACTATCTCATCGAGCTGCAAAGTACCCAATTCATCCAGTCTGATATAATGTTCTTCATTGACCTGGTGTGCCCATTCATTGGATGAATTGGACAGATAGAAATCTTTCCCTTTTAGCCGAACCATGTTCTTTTTCAAATTTCCAGCAAAGCGTTCCCTATAACGCCCTTTCAACTGCAAGGTCGTGCTGAAATAATTACCCCACCAGAACAATGTGCGAATCGCAAAAATATCATCCTTTGTAAATTCTCTTGGAAAGTCCAACACAACATAGGGAAGTCCTTTGAAATTTTCTCCCTTTGATATTTTCGGGCGATGATCACTTTCTCTCGCAGGAAACCCGCGGATGAAGGACTCTTTTTCCATTGACTCGGCCAATTGTCCGAAAAGCCCACACACTTTGGCTATGATCAGATTCTTTGTTAAAATCAGATCTGCTTTTTGAACCAAATCAGATTCCTCTTCTGAAAACAGTATTTTTGCGTGGCCCATGTGCCAAAGTTATTTATCAATTTAGAAAGAATTCAGCTGTGATAAAAAAGTTGGACAAACTCATCATCAAGGCCTTTATAGGTCCTTTCATCGCGACCTTTTTTATCACTTTGTTTGTGTTGGTTCTCCAATTTTTTTGGCTCTACATCGATGATATTGTTGGAAAGGGTCTGGATATGTTCACTATCGGACGATTCATCCTTTACGTGTGCGCTACGCTGGTACCACTTGCGCTGCCACTGGCGGTACTCCTGTCTTCCATCATGACTTTTGGAAACTTGGGCGAGACTTTTGAATTGGTGGCCATCAAGTCAGCCGGTATTCCGCTTCTTCGATTCATGAGACCTTTATTTATCGTCTGCATTTTTATATGCGGGATTGCATTTCTTTTCAATAATTATATTATTCCCGTGGCCTCTTTGAAAATGCAGACACTGAAATATGATATCATTGTTTCCAAACCCGCATTCGATATTAAAGAAGGCGTATTTTATGACAAGATAGACGGTTATGTAATAAAAATAGGTAAGAAAGAAAAAGATGGAGCCACAATCAGGGATGTGCTCATATATCAACAAAACCTGGGCTTACAGGATATTACTATCGTAGCCGAAAAAGGAAAAATGACTATTACGCCGGACAAGAAGTTTCTTCAGTTTGACCTTGAAAACGGATGGAACCATCAGGAAAGAGGGCAGCGCATGACTACCAACACGGAATATTTCAGGCTGGGTTTCAAAAACTACAAGAAAGTATTCGACCTCAGCTCATTTAAACTGAATAAAACAGACGACAGTGCATTCAAGAATAATTATCAGATGCTCAATATGCGACAATTAAATGCTGCCATCGATACTTCTGAAAAAATGACCTTGAGTTATAAGGATAGATTCATCAGGGAAATGAAAATCTTTGTGCCGAGCATAAAGCTTCTGGATTCTCCATGGGTAAGTAAATCAATTTTCCCTGCCATAAAAAATGATACATTCAGGAACTTGTTACCCGATAGTGCCCGGCCCTACGTGCTCGACAGGTCCATATCATCCATAACCACCATCAGGTCAAACCTCGAACAAACTGAATTATTGCTGGAGAGCGAGAAGAAAAACCTGATCCTTAACCTTACGGCATGGCATGAAAAGATTACGATGTCCATTGCCTGCCTCGTGCTTTTTCTGATCGGCGCGCCATTGGGTTCGATTATCCGAAAGGGAGGTATCGGCCTGCCGCTGGTTTTTGCAGTCATTTTTTTCGTGATCTTCTTCCTGCTGAATAATTTTGGAAAGAAGTTTGTGAAATCCGAAGTATTGAGCCCACTCGCAGGCATGTGGATGGCGACATATATCCTGGTCCCGATAGGACTTTTCCTCACCTACAAAGCCCTACACGATTCCCAACTATTCAATAAAGAATTTTATCACCGGGTCTTCAAAAAATTCGGGATGGCAAGACTCAGGAACCAATCCAAATCAGCAGCAGTTGCCTGATCTGCATTGGAGGCTACATTGTGAGACCTCAAGAATTCAGGGAACAGCGCGAAAAACCAGAATGCAGATAATTGGGTTTCTTGTCTAATTTAGCGTGAAATTTTTCATTTGGAACCAGGCAAAGAAAATCTCAGAGTACAACGATGGATTGTGATTGTGGCGATCATCCTTTTTGTTCTGAAGATCTTTGCATATTTCCTTACGCTTTCGGTTGCCATTCTCACAGATGCCCTCGAATCCACAGTCAATGTCATATCAGGACTCATCGGATTTTACAGTCTCTATGTTGCCGCCAAACCAAGAGACAGGGATCATCCTTACGGTCATGGCAAAGCGGAATTTTTGTCTTCCGCCGTCGAAGGCGTTCTGATCATCATTGCCGGCCTCATCATTATTTATGAAGCCATAAATAAGCTCCTGCATCCTGGTCAATTGAAGAAACTTGATTATGGGATCATTCTTGTTGGACTTTCAGCAGTCTTTAATTACGTGATGGGCTATGTCGCAGTCAAAAAAGGCAAGAAAAATAAATCCCTGGCATTGGAATCCAGCGGCAGGCATTTACAATCCGATACCTATTCCACGCTGGCCATCATTGCCGGACTTATCCTGATCTACTTTACAAAAATCGAAGCCATTGACAGTATCGTCGCCATATTGATGTCGTTTCTTATTATCTGGGTGGGGTACAGGATCACAAGGAAATCCATTGCAGGTATCATGGATGAAGCGGATCAGAAAATTCTTGGAGAACTCGTCCGATTGCTTAATGCGCACAGACGGTCCCACTGGATCGACGTGCACAATCTGCGTGTCATCAAGTTTGGATCGATCCTGCATGTGGACTGTCACCTTACTGTACCCTGGTATCTAAATGTGCTTGAAGCACACGAGGAAACAGAAGAACTGACCCGGCTTATCATGAATCAATTTGGTGAAATGATGGAATTCTTCGTGCATGTAGATGGCTGCGGGGACTTCTCTTGCCCAATATGTATGAAGAATGACTGCCAGGTGCGGCAGTATCCATTCCAGGAAAAGATTGAATGGACATTGGAGAATATCCTGACTGACAAAAAACACAGCAGATATCTTGCGGAACGGACTTGATTCAAAAAGGTTTTACATTCGTACATTAACAAAACAAAACAAGGATTACATGCAAGCTTGGACTTCATACCAGGAAAAGAACAAGGATCGTTTTTTAGCGGAGCTATTAGAACTTTTACGTATTCCTTCCGTCAGTGCGAGAAGTGAGCACAAGAAGGATATGGAGCGTTGCGCCGAAGCCGTTAGGCAGGCTTTAATTAGTGCAGGGGCCGAAAAAGCAGCGATTTATCGTACGGAGGGTCATCCACTGATCTATGGCGAAAAAATCGTTGACCCTTCCAAGCCTACAGTTCTTGTATATGGTCACTATGATGTGCAACCGCCGGATCCATTGGAACTTTGGAAAACCGGACCGTTTGATCCTGTGATCAGGGATGGAAAAATCTTTGCCAGGGGTTCTGCTGATGACAAGGGGCAATTTTACATGCATGTCAAGGCACTTGAGATCATGTCAAAAACAGACACACTGACCAACAACATAAAATTTATCATTGAAGGGGAAGAAGAGATTGGGTCTCCCAACCTGGCGGCATTCGTTTCCACGCACAAAGAATTATTGAAAGCAGATGTAATTTTGATTAGTGACACGGCGATGTTGAGCATGGAAAATCCTTCGATTGATATCGGGGTCCGTGGGCTTTCTTATATTGAAGTCGAAGTGACGGGCGCAAACCGTGATCTGCATAGTGGAATTTATGGCGGGGCAGTCGCTAATCCAATCACCATGCTGGCAAAAATGATTGCATCCTGCCATGATGAAAATAACCATATCCGGATTCCAGGGTTCTATGATGGTGTATTGGAATCCAGTACGGAGGAAAGGAAAAAAATGGCCATGGCCCCATTTGATGAAAGTGCGTATAAAAAGGACCTTGGAGTAGATTCACTCTGGGGCGAAAAGGGATATACTACAAATGAGAGAACAGGAATCAGACCTACATTGGAATTGAACGGGATCTGGGGTGGCTATACAGGGGAAGGAGCGAAAACGGTATTGCCTTCGAAAGCGTATGCAAAGATCTCTGCCAGACTTGTGCCTAATCAATCCGCAAAAAAAATAACTCAACTCCTTTTGCATTATTTCGAAAGCATCGCGCCTACTGGTGTGAAGGTTAGTGCCATAGATCACCACGGTGGGGAGCCTTACATGACGCCCCTGGATTCCAAAGGATATCAGGCAGCTGAAAAAGCCATTGAAACCTGTTTTGGGAAAAAACCCATTCCTGTTCGCGGCGGAGGAAGCATTCCCATCTGCTCCTTGTTTGAAAAAGAACTGGGTATAAAAATTGTATTTATGGGCTTCGGATTGGACAGCGACAATCTCCATTCTCCAAACGAAAAATTTGAACTTTTCAATTTTTATAAGGGCATTGAAACAATTCCTTATTTCCATAAGTATTTTGCAGAGATGAGCTAATCGTCTGTGATAGGCCCGGATCATCAAGACCAAACTTCCTATTCCAAAGCCGAAACCCGGACGCATCAGATCATTATGAAAGAAAAACTGAGGGTGGACAAATATCTTTGGGCAATCCGTCTTTTTAAGACCAGGGCCCTTTCCGCAGATGCCTGCGAAAAAGGAAAGGTGAAATTCAAGGGCGATTCTATCAAGCCATCAAAGCAGGTGCATGTGGGTGATGAATTTGTGGTGAAAACGGAAGCGAGGCGCTGGCATATCCAGGTGACGAAACTGCTGGATCACCGGGTTCAGCATTCCGAAGCGATCAAATCATACCTTGATATTACTCCCGCAGATGAAATAGAAAGACTGCAATTCCAGGCAGCCAGCTTTAATACGGGAAAAAGGCTTAGCAAACAAGGCAGGCCTACGAAAAAACAAAGAAGAGATATTGAAGGATTCTTAGAAGAATGATTATCCACTGCTCGGTGTATTTGCCTTGATTTAAGTCCAACAAGCCTTTTGTTATCTTTGCTTCATGCGTATTGACATCATTTCTGTATTGCCGGAACTCCTGGAAAGTTTCTTTTTGCACTCCATACTGAAAAGAGCGCGCGAAAAAAATCTTTTGCAGATTGAATTGCATTCCCTCAGGAAATGGGCCATCAATGAATACGGACAGGTCGACGATTATCAATACGGTGGCGGTGCCGGGATGGTGATGATGTGCGAACCGCTGGCCAATGCCATTGAATCCCTGAAGGCAGAAAGGAAATATGATGAAGTGATCTACCTGACTCCCGATGGAGAACAATTTACGCAGAAACATGCCAATCATTTATCACTTAAGGAAAACCTGATCCTGGTCTGCGGGCATTATAAGGGAATAGATGAAAGAATTCGCGAACATTTTATTACTCGTGAGATTTCAGTAGGTGATTATGTATTGAGTGGTGGCGAATTGCCTGCTGCGATCATGGCAGATGCCATTGGCCGACTGATTCCCGGCGTGCTGAACGATGAAACTTCTGCGCTTTTTGATTCTTTCCAGGATAATCTACTGGCCCCGCCTGTGTACACAAGGCCTGCGGAATTCAGAGGATGGAAAGTACCGGAAATTTTGCTGAGCGGAAATCCTGTAAAAATCGAAGAATGGCGAAACGAAAAATCCCAACTTAAAACGCAGGAGCGGAGACCGGATATGATCAGCGATTAGGCGATGGACTATTCTTTCTTTTTGACATAGATCAGTTCGGCAAATCCAAGGAGATCCCAAAATATATTTCCCATCAATTTCTTTCCGCGCAACCAACGGCCCGCAATGCGAAATGGCATGGCCAAAATATAATACCAGTTTCTTCTTGTTTGTCCTTCTATCACTTCAAAGCCTTTGCTTTCGAAAAGCTGTTTTAGTTCTGCAACAGAATAGATACGAACATGCGAATGATCATCGTAAAAATTGAGGGTGCCATACATTGAGGGCAGGCTTGTGCTATTCCTGCCGGGATATTCAATATACATGAATCCACCCGGGACAAGCTTTTGCATGAGTCCTTGGATCACCAAATCCCCATTGTTCAAATGCTCTATCACATGGACCATCCAGATACCATCGAAATAGTGATCTGGCACAGTCGAAAAATCCAACTTCGTAAGATCCAGCTCGTAGAAACCCATCATCGCTTTGAAATCATGCTCGTCATTAAAATATTCCCTGCTGATGTCAATGCCGTAATATTCGCAACAAGGAAAAAGGCTGGTTATCCTCGATGCTGAATGGTTTCCTGCACCCACATCCAGAAGGCGAAATGAGCGCCGGCCGAATGATTTCCGGAGAAAGCGAAATTTCAGGTTGAATTCAATTTTAAAAAATCCTCCTAAATTCATTGAAAAGCTTAATAAAAAACGACCCGCGAAGTTCGAACATTAATCTCAATAAACGAAGTCAATAGGCCTTATTTGCATCATTTGTCCATAACGCAAAGGTCCCAGATTCTAAAAAACAAGATGCCATTCTAACAAATTAATAAAGCCGGCAGAACCGGCTTTATTCATATTGCTCAATTTGCTAAGGTCAGGATTTTGGCATCTCGAAAACTTTGGGATCAATTTCTTTATTGACCTCTACCTTTTTATGCGTAATGTTCAGAGAGATTCCCTGTGGAAGCGTGATTTGCTGACCCATTGGAAATACATAACCGAAATCTGTTTTTTTGTAGTCTGAAAAAGTAACAATGGTTTCTCCTTCCTGTCCGCCGCCACTTGCAGTGCTGATCGCTTTGATCACATAATATGTGCTTGGATCAATGAAATAAGTCGATATCACGCTGTCCTTGGTAGTGACTTTGAGTTTGAATGCACTAACAGTTCCTACATCTTCTTTCCCAAGCAGCTCCACTTTATTTCCTTTAGCAGCATAATCAAAAAGGGGACCACCGATTTGCAGCTGACTTTGACCTGCTTTTGCCTGGTCTGCAGGAAGAGCCTCTGGAGCCGTCTGACCCATCATTGGATTCAATGACCATCCACCCTGGTCTGTAATGCAGGTAATTATTTTCTGGCCATTGAAATCTGTTTCTGATTTATAGGCTTTGCCATTCACAATAAGTGTGTTCGAAGGGGCTTCATTGCCCATCACTTCAAGCGTACTTTCAATCGACAGGGTTTTTACTGCAGCTACTTTCTCCTTTCCTCCAATGGCATCAATATGTTTACTGATAATTTCATCTACTGTTTGTGCTTTCAGAGCCACCATGCTGAATATGGCAAGAAGAGCCAACAATCCTGATTTCAAACTTTTCATTTTTCTATTTTTAAGTTAATGTAATGTGATACAAAATTGGGTTGCGGTTCAGCACCTCCTTCATTCTGGCCAGCCTTCTCCATAGTGCAGGATCTTCAAAAGCAATATCATGACGGACCGATAAATTATTTCTTAATTTTCCTGTCTAAAGTCGGGGCATGAATGTACAGATAAAAGGGAATCTGGTAGATATTTTCGAAAAAAAAATTTATGCCGCCCGTTTGATGGTAATTGATGGCAAGATTTCAGCCGTTGAGGCCCTTTCTCCTTCTGAAACGGATGCCCATAGTACCAGAACACTGCCCTATATCATTCCAGGATTTATTGACGCCCATGTCCATATTGAAAGTTCAATGCTTCTGCCATCCGAATTCGCCAGGCTTGCCGTAGTGCATGGAACCGTGGCCACGGTAAGTGATCCGCATGAAATTGCCAATGTTTGCGGTCTGTCTGGAGTTTTGTTCATGATTGAAAACGGCAACAGGGTCCCATTTAAATTTTATTTTGGCGCTCCAAGCTGCGTGCCTGCAACGGATTTTGAGACGGCAGGCGCCCGCGTCGATTTGAAAGAAGTGCAATCGCTCCTGCATAGACCAGAAATCAAATACCTGAGTGAAATGATGAATTTTCCAGGTGTTTTGAATCGTGATGAGGTGCCCATGCAAAAAATACGAGCTGCCCAGAATCTTGGCAAACCAGTGGATGGTCACGCTCCTGGACTCAGAGGAGAAGCTGCAAGGAGTTATGTAGAAGCCGGAATGAGTACCGACCACGAATGTTTTACCAGGGAAGAAGCTCTTGAAAAACTCAATTTGGGCATGAAGATTATCATCAGGGAAGGAAGTGCCGCAAAAAATTTTGAAGCGCTGATCAGTCTTCTGAATGACTATCCCGACCAGATGATGTTTTGCAGTGATGATAAGCACCCCGATAGCCTGGTCGCCGGTCATATCAATACGCTATGCGCAAGAGCAGTAGAGAAAGGGATCAATATTTTCAAGATTTTGAAAGCTGCCTGCATAAACCCGGTCGATCATTACCAATTGGAAGTGGGCCAGCTTCGAAAGGGGGATCCGGCAGATTTTGTCCTGGTGAGAGACCTTCAACATTTTGTTCCGTTAAAAACTTATATTGGGGGTCAGCTGGTGGCAGAAGATGGCCAATCATTGATCAATAGCGTACCTTCTTCCTTGATCAATCATTTTTCTATTCCACCGATACATCTTCCTGATCTTCGTCCGCGACTCCCATTGCACAATGAAATGCCCGTGATTGGGGCGCTCAACGGTCAGCTCATTACGAACCGACTATTTGTAACCGGTTTCAAAGGGATAGACCTGCAAAATGATATTCTAAAATTGGTAGTTGTGAATCGATATCATCAGGCACCTCCTGCCATTGCATGGATCAAAGGGTTTGGCCTGCTACTAGGCGCAATTGCATCTTCGGTTGCCCATGACAGTCATAATATCGTGGCAGTGGGGGCGGATGATGAAAGCATAGTGCGCGCCGTGAACCTGGTCATTGATCGGAAAGGAGGAATCAGCTGCGCTGCTCCAGGACTTGAAAAAATTTTGGAACTTCCCGTAGCAGGATTGATGAGTACAAATGACGGATACAAAGTAGCCGCAGAATATACAAGAATCGATGCCATGGCAAAGGAATTGGGATCTTCTTTATCAGCTCCCTTTATGACGCTTTCTTTTATGGCGCTGTTGGTCATACCCCACCTCAAATTGAGTGATCTCGGCCTTTTCGATGTGGATTTGTTTAGGTTTGTTGACCAATCCACTGCCCATTAGAAGGAAGAGAATTTTCACCGGTCAAACTATGCCTTTCGCCGCCCGAAGCTATTCCATAACCTAAATGAGCTTGTCCAGCCTTTAGTATGCTTGTAGTTTTGGTAAAAATCAAGAAAATGGAAACTGTAGAAAATAAAAATCCCAACCGCGGTCGTAGCCACGTATGGGCAGCGCTGATTCTGATCGCTATTGGCTCGGCGCTTGTCCTGGAAAGAATGGGACTTCCATTGCCAGGTTGGCTATTTACCTGGCCGATGATCCTGATCCTGATCGGCATCCTCATTGGATTCAAGCATGGATTCCGCGGACCTGGCTGGCTCATTATGATCCTGATCGGAGGTTTTTTCCTTTTCGATGACTTCATACCGGATTTTTCTCTTCACCGGTTTATCTGGCCCATGCTTATCATTTTCGTAGGAATCGCGATCCTGTTGAGACCAAGAAGGCATCCCGAATGGGATAAATGGAAGGAAGAATGGAAGAATAAGAATCTTGGAAAGAAAGAGTGGAAAGAGGAATGGAAGAATAGAGAGAGCAAGTACGGTAATATGTCATCCGAAGACTTTATCGATGCCACCACCGTTTTTGGGGGCGTGCACAAATCCATTGTATCCAAAGATTTTAAGGGGGGTGATATTACAATCTTCATGGGCGGATCAGAAATCAATTTGTCACAAGCAGATATTACCGGAAGGGTGGTGATCGATATTACTCAGATCATGGGTGGAACCAAACTCATTGTGCCACCCAATTGGGAAGTGAGATCAAATATTACTTCTGTCTTTGGCAGTGTGGAAGACAAGCGGCAGCAGGATAGAATCACCAATCCTGAAAAAGTACTGGTCATTGACGGGACATCTGTTTTTGGCGGCATTGAAATTAGAAACTATTAAACCTTTCGGGCCTTATTCTATTATTTTCTACTAAACTGTTACTGATATGAACTGGTATTTATCGAAGTTGGTCTTCAGGATCATTTGCGGTGATGGAGAACATACTCCTCAATTTGATGAACAATTGCGATTGATAGAAGCAGGAAACGAAAAAGAAGCATTCAATAAAGCTACGGCCATCGGCAAATTGGAGGAGGACGAATTTTATAACCAGCAAAAAAAACTGGTGCAGTGGAAATTCATCAATATAGCTGAGCTCTATAAACTCAGTGGATTGATGGATGGTGCAGAACTTTATTCAAGGATCCAGGAAACGGAGAACGCAGACCTTTACATTGAACTCACGCATAAGAAGGCTGCTCATATCCGGTCGAACAGCACGCATAAATATTTGGAGATTTTATAAAATATCCATTTTGGCCAGATCTCCTTTAAGTGTCAGAAGATTCAGATTTATGTTCTTTGGTTGGTGGATCCTCTGGACCATCATTCAGGGCCTGCTCGTTATGGGATTTGGATTCGACTGGCGATTGGCCCTTGGCGATAGTGCGATCAGTAATGCACTGCAATTGACAGTCTGCTGGCTGGTAAGCAATATCTATCAATATTACATCCCGCAAAAAAGCAGGCAATGGAATATGCTGTTCATTACCATCGGACTCAGCGCCCTCGCGCTGGTCGGTACAAGATGGGCCCTGAACCTGTCCTTCTCGAATACCACCGATTACCCAGTATTTCTCTCGATGTCTCTTCCCATCCGGTTTTGTTTTACTTTTCTGCTGATTGTTTGTATGACGATCGTAAGTGTTCTTTGGTATACCATGGAAGAAGAGCATGAGAACCGCCAGCGAAAAACGGATGCTGAAAAACTCGAAAAGGAAGCAGAGCTCTATAAGCTCAGACAGCAATTGCAACCCCATTTTCTTTTCAACAGTCTCAATTCGATCAGTGCCCTTGCAGGGTCCCGTCCCGAAGAAGCCAGAAAAATGATCCAGCAACTCTCCGATTTTCTTAGGGGAACCCTTAAAAAGGAAGATCAGCAATGGGTAAGTTTGGGGGAAGAATTACAATACCTGCAATTATATCTTGACATTGAGAGGGTTCGCTTCGGCTATAGGTTGTCGACAGTCATTGAAAGTGAAGAATCATCCCGTGAGATGCGGCTGCCGCCGATGCTGATACAACCCATTGTCGAAAACGCCATCAAATTTGGATTGTATGACACGACGCAGGATGTAACAATAAAAATTATGGCCCGTGCAAAACAAAATGCGCTTGAAATTTCAGTGCAGAATCCATTCGACCCTGAAACGGCTGCTCCGAATAAGGGAACCGGCTTTGGTTTGAATTCCATAAAACGCAGACTTTACCTGCTTTTCGCAAGGAATGACTTACTGGTTACAAAAACGGAAAATAATATCTTTAACACCATAGTGACTATACCGCAAACAATATGAATGTAATTATCATTGATGACGAACCCCTGGCGCGACTCATAATCAAAGAATACCTGCAGGGCTATCCGGACATTGTAGTTGCTCAAGAATGCAATGATGGCTTTGAAGGACTTAAAGCAGTTCAGCAACACCAACCTGATCTTGTATTTCTCGATATCCAGATGCCAAAAATAAATGGCTTCGAAATGCTGGAGCTAATTGATCAGCCTCCTTCAATTATATTCACCACAGCATTCGAAGAATATGCCATCAAGGCGTTTGAAAGTCATGCAGTGGACTATCTATTAAAGCCTTTCAGCAGGGAGAGGTTCGATAAAGCCATGCAAAAATGGATGGAGCAGAAAACCTCGGGGATTTCAAAAGCAAATACCCAAAGCCTGCTGCAATCTGTTGCCCAATCCCCAGCCCAGAGTGGTCGTATCGTAGTGAAGATGTCGGGCAAGATCAAAATCATTCCTGTGGATGAGGTCCATTTCCTCGAAGCAGCAGACGACTATGTCAAAATTCATATCAAAGAAGGTGCTTTCCTGAAGAATAAAACCATGAACCATTTTGAGCAGGTACTGGATCCCCAGCAATTTGTGAGAACGCATCGCTCTTATATACTCAATGTACAACAGATCACTCGTATCGATCCTTATGAAAAGGACAACCATATTGCTATTCTCAAATCCGGTGCGCAGGTTCCTGTGAGCAAAACCGGTTACACAAAGCTGAAATCCGTGCTGGGCCTTTGACTCAAGGATAAAGGAAGAATGGAATCAGGCTTCCTGCCCGATCCAGACTGCGCCTCCAATGCTATTTCTTTTCGCACCTGTTACCGAAGCCAAGACATTGTTTTCTTCCCGCCAGCGCAAGACACCTATGAATGCCATGATCAGTGCTTCTTTGAAATCAACCAGGGTCGGTTCAGGAATGACTACCCTGACCTCCAACGCGTCAAGCACAGCAGTGAGTCTTGAAACCAAAAACAGATTGTGCGCTCCACCTCCACAAACCAGGATTTTCTTTGCGTCCGCACGGGCGGCCATGTTCCTGACCAATTTATTCACCGAGTGCCCAATCTGGTAGCAAATATGTTCCACATAGGTGTTTAATTTGTTTTCAATGCTATCCTGGGTGGCTGCTATTATGGGAAAAAGCTCTGAAACCCCGAAAGCATTGTCAAGCGATTTTGGAAATGTCTTCTTATAGTATTCAAATCCGTTCAATTTGGTAAGCAGGGCTTGATTAGTCTTTCCAGCTGCGGCCATTTCACCACCTCTGTCAAATGCCTTAGCTCTTTCAGCAGCAAGCATGTTCAGGATCCTGTTTGCGGGACAAATATCAAAGGCAATAAATTCATGCGGATACAGGGAAGTTTTTTCGGCAGCTCCCGGAGACTGAATATGCGCCGAGATATTTGCGATACCGCCCAGGTTTAGAAAGAAGGGGTACTCTTCCAGCAATAATTTTTCACCGATAGGTACAATTGGCGCTCCCTGCCCTCCGAGTGCTATATCCATCGACCTGAGATCAGAAATCGTATTGATGCCTGTTTCGGCCGCAATGGCAGCCCCATCCCCCAGTTGTGCTGTCATTTTTTGAGAAGGGTTATGAAACACCGTATGGCCATGGGAACTGATGAGTTGAACCTGGTATTGCAATTGATATTCCTCTATGAATCGGTTCACTTCTCTACCTAAATAATGCCCAAAAGCCGCATGCAGCGAAAGGTATTCCGGGGCAGACAGACGAATAGCAGATTTTAATTTTTCCATCCACTCCGTACTGTAGGGATAACAGGCTTTTTGTTTTATTTCGTAGTTCCATTTTCCCGCATTGGCGTGCAAATGGACAAATACAATGTCCAGTCCATCCATGGAACTTCCACTCATTAAGCCGATTGCCGAATACAACATGAAAAGAATTTTACATTACAGATATAACTTTTAGATTTGCCCGAGCTTGTTTTTCGAATTTCGCATTTTTAATTTTGATTTATGGTGATCAATTTAAGCCAGCAAGATTCCCTGGTGAGCGAATGGGTCGGTGAATTGCGCGATGTCGAGGTTCAGCAGAACCGTATGCGGTTCCGGCGGAACCTGGAAAGAATCGGGGAAGTTGCAGCCATTGAAATCAGCAGGGAATTGAATTTCGAAGAAAAGGAAATCCAAACTCCGCTTGGAATTTCTGCTAACAGGGTATTGTCGGCCCAGCCTGTTTTAGCTACCATATTGAGAGCCGGACTTCCATTGCACCAGGGGCTGCTTAATTATTTTGATAAGGCAGATAATGCTTTTATCTCCGCCTATCGCAAACATAAACGCGATGGATCTTTTGAAATCAGCCTGGATTATGTTTCCTGCCCAGACCTCGAAAACAGAGTACTGATCATTTCAGATCCAATGCTGGCCACAGGATCATCCATGGTCAAGACTATACAATACCTTAGGGAAGAAGGGCGCCCAAGTAAGATTCATATTGTGACTGCCATTGCATGCACAGTAGGCATAGAATTTGTTAAAAGAAGTGAGCCCCATTGCAAAATCTGGTGCGGGGCAATAGATGATGAATTGACCGCCAAGGGTTATATTGTACCGGGATTGGGTGACGCCGGTGACCTTGCCTTTGGTAACAAAGTGCAAATGTGAGCAGTAGGGTTTATGAGGTTTTTTCTCTAATTTCATATTGGCTAAGCATAAGTATCCCTATGAATAATCCATTCCATTTACCACTTAGTAACAACCTGCCGGTTGGATTTTCCGTTATGCTAATTCATCTGCCTTACGGGAAAAGACACTTTACGCATTGAAGAGGCATTCTGCTTATGAGAAAGATCGTCACGATATCTTTTTTGCTTATTGCTTTGGATCAGACATTGCTGGCCCAGGACCCTGCTTTTTCTCAGTTTTTTGCTTCTCCACTAACATTAAATCCGGCACTTACAGGAAAATTCAGTGGTGTGTTCCGTGCCGCTGGAAATTATCGCAACCAATGGCCCAACATAAACAATGCATTTATCACTTCCACAATTTCGGTTGACGGAAGCATTTTGCGCGACAAATTGCCTGAAACGGATCTTTGGGGATTGGGACTGATGGTGATGACAGACAAAACAGGAAATGGTATACTGAACAGCAATTATGTTGCGCTGTCCACATCCTATTACAAAGCACTTGATGAAGATGGATTAAATCAGGTAGGTATCGGATTTCAGGGAACCTATGCAAGCAAGCGCCTTGATGGGACGAAATTAAATTTTGAAGATGAGCTGGATCAGCAGGGTGGTTGGACAATACCAAGCGCAGAGATCATCGATGGATCACAGATTAGTCTCAGTTATTTTGACTTTAATGCTGGTGCACTGTTTAACGGTTCTTCAAACGGTGCGAATAATTATTATCTGGGGGCCTCTGTTTACCATATTAATCGTCCAAAAGAATCATTTACAGGGAATGGACAATATACACTTCATCCAAGGGTAACTGTTCATGGCGGTGGATCATTTCCCTTGTCCTCGGCAAATTCGATGAACTATATTCATTTCAGCGGGCTATTCAGTCAGCAGGCCAACGCAATAGATTTTGTATTTGGGGGTGCCTGGTCAGTCAATCTGAACAATAACGATGCGGACCCGATCAATCTTTATCTTGGCACCTGGGCCCGATTCAATAACCTGACAGATGCGATCATCCCCTACGTGGGTCTTGATTTTGGTCCTTTCACGCTGGGCATGAGTTATGATGTCAATGTTTCTTCATTAAAGTCAGCTTCGGAAAGCGTTGGCGGAATAGAAGTGTCACTCATTTATATTAAGAAACCTGCTGATGGCAGAAAGCCAATGCCCTGTCCCAAATTCTAGCGGCTCATCATAAAATTTATTTTTGGGGCAGCCAGATCGCATCATGCTCCATTTGATTATTTTGCTCCATTCCCTTTCTTACCACTTACGAATGGATTTCCTTTCAAGAAAAACCTGTATGGTAATCGCGCGTCTTCTCCTGCATAATCAACACCAATCCTGCTTGTAATGACAATGTCTGCTGCATGGGTTTTGAATCCATCGTCTCCAATAAAAATATTATCGCCGAAAAGAGACTGACCAGAATGGCTGGTCGTAAGTCCTAAAGCTTTGGAGAGATTTCCAGGGCCCCTGGTCAAAGTATGATCCAATTTCTTCTTGCCTGACCTTTGCAGCATGGTTTCGATCCCTTCCAATGGATCCAGCGCCCTCACAAGAATGGCATGTGGAATATTTTCTTTATTGGTAACAATATTAAAGAGGTGATGGATGCCATAACAGAGATATACATAGGAAGTTCCTGCTTTTTTATACATTATTTCAGTTCGTTCCGTCTTGCGGCCTTCATAAGCATGCGAGGCACGGTCGGTGATACCGGCATAGGCTTCTGTTTCAACGATACGTCCTGATGTTTGCCGGCCATCAAATGAAGTAAAGAGCACTTTTCCTATCAATTCCCTGGCAATCCTGACTACATCCCTGCGATTAAAGAATTGATCGCCCAGTTTGATTATTGAAGAATGGATAATACGCATGATTGATCAGCCTTTCAAAATCAATTGGAGAATGCCTTGGATTGAGTTTGCCAATTCCCCTACGAAAGCCGTCGAAACGAGCCGCATAGACTATGCCATTACTTTGCGTAATAGCTTTTTTCCCGTAGGTTTGGCATCTAAACTATACCATAAGCCGATCAAAAAAAAACCAAATTTAAAACCTAGGTCTTGCTTAAAGAAATTGTCATTGCCATACAATCTTATTTTAAGGCACACCAGTTCATCAGCAGGCATAGGCTATGGAAATGGATCCTGATACCAGGCATAGCATACATGATCCTTTTTTGTATCGGTATGTATTTTTTCTGGCGTTCATCAGATGTGGCAGTTTCTGAATTAAGCGCTGTCATCGGCATTGACAGGTGGTTGCACCGCCAGCAAAGTGCAGCGCTGAGCTTTATTTTTGTGATGGGCGGGATCATGCTCCGGCTCACCCTAATCTTTTTTTATTTCTCACTTTTCAAATACTTATTTCTTGTGATTGGGTCTCCGGTCTTTTCCTATCTGAGCGAAAAGACGGAATCCATCATCGAAGGCAGGGATACTCCATTCAGCACATCTCAGATGCTGAAGGATATGTCGAGGGGAATTCAACTCGCATTTCGAAATTGTTTTTGGCAAACAGTATATACGATCTTCATCCTGATCCTGGCATTTATCCCCCTGGCGGGATGGATCACACCTGTGATTTCTGCCTCAGTGGAATGCTACTATTATGGATTTTCCATGCTCGATTACAGCTGTGAAAGGCACAAGATGTCGCCGGCAGACAGCATTGCCTTTCTGTCAAAAAGACGTGGACTGGCCATTGGCAATGGCTTCGTTTTTTACCTGATGCATTTTTTCCCATTCATAGGCTGGATACTTGCTCCTTCCTATGCAGTAGTGGCGGCCACGATCAGCCTCTATCATCAGAACTTGGAACCATGAATAAAAAATCCAGGGTATATATGGTCCCCACATACCTCGATGAATTGGCCATTCAAACAATTCCTGCCTATGTCCTGGATTGCATCAAAACCTGCGAAGTATTTTTTGTTGAAAACGAACGAAGTGCCAGGCGTTTTATCAAGACCCTCGATAAAAACATCATCATCGACAATTACGAATGGTACACGATACATAAAACAGAAGAACTTGCCAGGGGCGCATTCCGGAAGAAAGCTGAAGATGGAAAGATAATTGGCATCCTCAGTGAAGCAGGCTGTCCGGGCGTTGCAGATCCCGGCCAATTCCTTGCCGGCCTCGCGCAGGAAATGGATCTGCAGGTAGTACCCCTTGTCGGTCCAAGTTCCGTATTGCTGGCATTGATGGCCAGCGGCATGAATGGCCAGCATTTTCGTTTTTGCGGATATTTACCTATCGAATCACATGCAAGACAACAAAGCATCAGGGAACTCGAAAGTGAGTCTGCAAAAACAAATTGCACCCAGATCTTTATTGAAACACCATACCGGAACAATCAATTGTTTGAAGTCTTGGTTAAAACCTGCAAGGCCAATACGCGCTTATGTGTTGCCGTAAATATTACAGGAAGGGAAGAATCGATCCGGACAAAGACCATTGCCCAATGGAAAACTGTTGTTCCAGAACTACATAAGAAACCGGCCATTTTCCTAATCCAGGCCGGATAATAACTTTTGGGAATGAAGAACTTGCTCTTATTCCACAAGTTCATGGAGCGCAGGTTTAACATCTTTCATGGAAAGTATACTATCAACTACAAATACCGTAACTCCGCGCCATGGTATGGAGCCCATGTATTCTTTATAATGTAGTTCAAATACTTTCCCGCTGTTCATCATCAATTGATTGGCCAGCTCATCTTTCACTACAGAAAATTTGAATTCATAAGATTGAATGGTTCCCGCTGTGCTTCCTTTAAATCCCGACTGGATAAGGATGCCTTCATAAGTCTTAAAAATAAATCCTTTCTTTACCACCTGGTTTAGCTGGCCCGCTTTGACTCCCTCCCCAAATACCCAGAAATAGCGGTAGTAAATGAAAATGCTTAATGCCAGGATAATAATAATGAGTAAGTATCTCAGAAACTTTTTCATGTGCTTTACGATTTAGGCTTTGAGGAAATCATAAACCATATTTATCAACAAGATAAATCAAAGCGGCCATATTGATCGCCCCAAGCTCCAGTTCCCTCTTGTTTACATTTTCAAAAACATCTCCTGCAGCATGATGGTAATCAAAGTAGCGTTGCGAATCCGGCATAAGTTCCGCCACAGGAGTGCCGAACGATTGAGCCAGGGGCTCAGTATCTGCACCTCCGAATCCCCTTGCAAAATCATAAACACCATATTCGCGGAAAAGGGGGAGCCAGGTTCGGATTTTGTTTAGTCGGTTTTCACTTGCCATAAAACTGAATCCCCTTGGAGTGAAGCCACCGGCATCGCTTTCCAATGCAAAAACGTGCTTTTCATTTTTCGCTTTGGCATCTTTTGCGTAAGCCACTGCACCACTCCCCCTATTTTCTTCGTCCGTAAACAATACAATTCTGATCGAATGTTTTGGCTTGTACCCTAGCGCATTCAAGGCACGCAAGACTTCTATTGCATGTACGCAGCCAGCTCCATCATCATGGGCACCCTCTGCCGGATCCCAGGAATCGAGATGTCCTCCTACAGTTATATATTGGTCAGGAAATTCCGAACCCCTGACTTCGCCAATCACATTATAGCCGACGGTATCAGGCAAAGTATGCGCATTGGTTTTCAGGTAGACTTTCACTTTCTTGCCTGCAGAAATTTCAGATGCCAGTTTATCCGCATCCCATAGGCCAATCGCCAGAGATGGAATTTTTGGAATAGAATCCTTATAATTCATAGCCCCTGTATGCGGATTGTTGTCCACCGATTCAGTCATGGAGCGAACCAGGGCGGCCACAGCACCATATTTTGCAGCCCTTGCAGCACCTGAACCCCGGTAGGGAACTGCATTCATATAGGCATAAAATGTCTGAATATATTCCGGATTAAATTTTGCGTTGTAAAAAACAATTTTCCCTTTGATTTCATTCTTCTTTTCTTCCAGCTCAGCAAAAGAATTAACCAGGATAACCGGTGCAGTTAGCCCTTTGGCAGAGGTGGCAACTGAATTACCATGGGCGATCACCCGCAACGGAATTTCAATATTGCTTTCTATCAGCTTCGCGTCATCCTTTCCGCCCCGCACCCAATGCGGGATCATACATTCCTGCAACCATACTTTTTCGGCACCTGCGTCCTTGAGAGCCTTCTGGGCCCATGATTCGGCCTTATATGTTTGGGGAGAACCTGATAGTCTTGGTCCAACCGTTTTGGTCAGGGTTTTAAGATTCGAATAGGCTTTTCCGTTCGTCAGTATTTCATTGGCGATCCTTCGGATCATGGCAGAGTCTTCCTGCTGAGCTGATGCTGAGTATTTTAGTAAAAAAAATAAACCGGTAAACAATAAACGATGCATGAATGTTAGTTTTTGCGAAGATAATTTAATCAGTGGGAAACCCCGTCAGGAGCAAAATTGCTGAACCGGCTGACAGGGTTTGTATAAACCGGAACCATTGCATTCGGTCAGTTTATTTAACTTCGGTTTTCAATTATTAATTATGAGGATAGGAATTGTTTGTTATCCAACATTTGGCGGTAGCGGCGTACTTGCCACCGAATTGGGTAAGGCTTTGGCAGATAAAGGCCACCAGGTTCATTTCATAACTTATCAGCAGCCTGTCCGGCTCATAGAGTTCAATGCCAACATATTTTATCATGAAGTGAGGGTCGCCAACTATCCGCTTTTCGATTTTCCACCATATGAAACCGTGCTGTCAAGCACTATGGTGGATGTTATCATGAACCAGCACCTGGATCTGCTCCATGTGCACTATGCCATTCCACATGCTTCCGCCGCTTATTTAGCCAGAAAAATTGTGGAATCACAGGGCAGACATATTCCGGTCATCACCACTCTTCATGGAACGGACATCACCCTTGTCGGCCGGGATAAGACCTTTGCACCTGTCGTCTCTTTTTCAATCAATGAAAGCAATGCCATTACCGCCGTTTCACAGAATTTGAGGGACCAGACTTACGAAATATTCAACATCCATAAGGAAATAGAAGTCATCCACAATTTTGTCGATGTGCGGCGTTTTCACAAAAAACCCATTGATGCTTTTCGGAAAGTCATCGCCCCGGATGGAGAAAAGATCCTGATGCATGCGTCCAATTTCAGGCCAATTAAGAGAGTTGTCGATGTGGCCAAAATATTTGCAGAGGTGAGAAAGAAAATTCCGGCTAAATTGTTGTTTGTCGGTGATGGGCCTGACCGGCCGGCTGCAGAAGAGCTTTGCAGGGAAATGGGCCTTTGTGATGATATGCGATTTGTAGGCAAACAGGAACAGATGGAAGAAATCCTTGCAATAGCTGACCTTTTCCTTTTGACATCAGAATATGAAAGTTTTGGTTTGGCCGCGCTGGAAGCGATGGCCGCAGGTGTACCCGTCATTTCCACCAATGTGGGAGGATTGCCTGAAATAAATGTGAATGGTCTGACAGGTTACCTTAGTGCGGTTGGGGATATCCGTGAAATGAGTGCGCATGCATTAGAAATCCTGCAGGACGAGGCGGTATTAAGAAAATTTAAGGCGAACGCCGCCGCACATGCGAAGAAATTCGATATTCACCATATCGTGCCTAAATATGAAGCGCTGTATAACCGGTTCCTTGTGCAGGAACCGATACTGGTTAAATAACAAAGGATTATCTTCTCAACCATCTTTCAGGGTCCAGGTTGCGGTCTTTATCATCTGAAATAATAAATTCCAGCTGACCAACGTCTGATACTTTGCCCAATGCTTCCCCTGTTTTTATGCCCTCTCCTTTGGACACAGATACACCCTCCAGGTTACTGTAGGTTGTAAAATATTTTCCATGGCGAAGAATGACTGCCTGCACATCACCGACGTTAATGACATTTTGAACCACCCCTTCGAATACGGCTTTCACCGTGTTTCCCTGATTTGCTTCGATTGTGATTCCGGGATTATTATGTGTGATTCCTTTGATGTATTCATGTGGGCCATAAGTCATCACAATATTTCCTGAATTGACCGGCCAGGGCAAATGACCCTTGTTTTTTTCGAAGTTGTCTGAGAGCGCAACATCCGCACGGCTATCAAATACGGTTACTGCCTTTGGCTTTGTTTCGGCAGTTGCTGCCGGTTTATCTGTTGCGGAATTTACATTGCTCGTTTTAGCAGTAGTTGCGGGCTTATCTGCTTCCGCATTTTTCCTGGCTTCTTTGACAGCCGCATCCCTCGCACGCCGAATGGCAGCGCCAATGGCACTGTTCAATTTTTGGTCTTGTCTTTGTTTAGCCTGCATCTGCTTCTTCAATTCTTTTTCCTGCGATTGCAATTTGGTTACCACAGCATCTTTTTCTTTCTTTTCCACTTCAAGCACAGCCTTTTCCTTGCTTTGTTTTTGCAGTGCTTCATCCTTCTCGATCCTTTTTACTTTCAGCCCATATATTTTATCCTGATAGAGCATTTGCGTTGTCTTTATATTTTCAGCACGTTCCTCGCGATATGCCCTGTAAGACTTAAGGTATGCCACGCGTTTCAGGGCGTCATTAAAACTGGTCGCCGCAAAAATAAAGTTGAGGAAATCATAATTGGACCTGTTCTCGTAAGCGTAGACTACGCTTTCTGCATATTGCAGCCGCAAAGTGTCCAATTCTTTGTGCAGTTTACCAATCTCCTGCCAGGAATTGTTTATGTCGGACTGGATAAAATTGATTTGCTGATTGATATTCGAAATTGCCTGTTGCCTCAAGCGCAATCTCTTTTGAAGAAGGGCGAGCTGGCCCAGGGTCTCTTTCTTATTCTTTTTGTTTTCATCCAGGGACTTCTTCACATCCTCAATTTCCTGCTGGATGGCCGCGCGTTCCTTTTCCAGGTCGCTGCGGGTTTGCGTCGGAGTCTGGCCCGCAGCAGGATGAAGCAGGCAAAAAATGCAGGTTATGGCCAGGAGTAATGCAGGTTTCAGCATGGTATTGATTTTTCTGCCTTGAATATTCATCTGCTTTCAGCAAACAATAATATTCAATTTTCTTATAACGGCTATTTCCTTTTATAATTTTTTGGAATAGTAAATGGAAAACTTAAGGCCTCGTTAAAGTTGTATTGTTTAAATCCAAGTTCAATGTCCAATTTTGTTTTTTCTGCCACCGATATTTTCCTGAAAGTCGAGAAATAAAAAGTATCCCTTCTTTCATAGTCTGAATAAGTAATATCGCAAGTGCGGGCACTCATTTCATCCAGGTCATCTAGCTTGCTATGCTTAACGGTATAGTTATTCCCGTTGAGTGTGATATAATTCCTGATGAGTTCTCCGACACTCATTAGGGAAACCTCATTATCACCCTTCCTGTAAAAAGAAATACTGCCGCTATCCAGGTAAACAGGGTTTCCCACCAAAAGGTTTTGCAATACCTGGAAATCGACCGGAAGATGTGCAATTTCTCTGAGATAGCTTACAGACCTGAGCCTAACCGTTTTTTCAAGCTTGCTAATTACTTTCACACTATCGGGTGTTACTTTGATGCGGAACGCTTCAATCCCAAAACCCGCATTGATGAGCACCCAGATTACTTTGTCCTTTTCTATCCTGATAAACGCATTGAAATCGTAATTCTTGCCATCGAAGCCTTCAAAATTTACTTTAACTTTTGCGCTGAATGTCTTGAAGTCGATCTGGCTTGATTCTATTCGATCTACCAGAAAGCGAATATATCTTATGGAATCTGCCTTCAGGTCAACGGTGGGTTCTGGTGGTTTTTGCACTTCAATCGTGTCTTTCTTTGCGATCGCAGTTTGTATTTTTTTTGCCGAACGGCAGTTGGGCAGTAGGGAGGCAAATACGAATAAAATAATTACCCAGGCGGGCAATATTAAGATTCCATATCGCTTGCTACTAATGATGCCGGTATTCCTTTGCTCCGCTTGCTTCATGTATTCATGATTTTCCGCTATGTCCGAAGCCGCCACTGCTTCTGATGGTCTTCCGGATCTTTTCTGCAGTCTTCCATTTCACCCTTTCAACCTTTTGCACAATCATTTGCGCAATGCGGTCCTTATGATGAACAGTCTGGTCTTCAGCCGATAAATTAATTAGTATCACTTTGATTTCTCCCCGGTAATCAGCATCAATGGTACCAGGAGAATTGAGACAGGTGATACCCTGATTGATGGCCAGTCCGCTTCTGGGTCGGATCTGTGCTTCATATCCATCCTGCAATTCAATAAATATGCCTGTAGGAATCAGCTTTCTTTCCAGTGGCCTAAGCACGATCGGTTGTTCAAGGTTTGCACGGAGATCCATACCTGACGATCCTTCTGTGGCGTATTCGGGCAGGGGATTGTCTGATTGATTGATGATTTTGACCTTCACTTTTGACATCTGCGCAAAGGTAATTTGAAGAACTGAATCTATAAGATAAAACTAAGTGAAGAACCTGTTGGAATGCATTTTCCTTGGGCGGAACCATTCAGGGTTCTTTATATAACAACAGTGTGGCATATGCGATCAGCCCTTCTCCCCTGCCAACGAATCCCATTTGCTCAGTAGTAGTTGCCTTAATGGAAATATCGTCGGCCGACATCTCCAGGATGGGCGCGATGGCATCACGCATTTTATCAGCATATGGTTTTATTTTCGGCGCCTCGAGGCAAATGGTAGAATCGATATTTACAACCCGGTAATTTCTATCCCTGACCAGTCCATATGTTTTTTGCAGAAGCACTTTACTGTCAATATTCTTGTATACGGGATCATGATTTGGAAAATGAATGCCAATGTCTCCAAGATTCAGGGCCCCCAGCAGGGCATCGCAAATGGCATGCAGCAGCACATCTGCATCGCTATGACCGAGCCCGCCCTTTTCGAATGGAATGGCTATGCCTCCAAGCATCAATGTCCTTCCGGTTGCCAGGGGATGAAAGTCGATCCCAAAACCGATCCTGTATGCCATAGATTTAAAAAAAAATTGAACGCCCTGGAAGTAACTACAACGCAAGGCGCTCAAAATTATCGGATTTGAATAACCCGCTAGTAAATTATTTGCTTTCAGAGGTGGATTCACTTCCTCCATCAAGGTCAAATACAAGTCCAAAGCGAATGGTATTCGACAGCGGATTGCGCGTAACCCCACTTCCTGAAGGAATAATATAGGAGAAATTGAGACCGATGATATTGTATTTCAGCCCAACACCTAAAGTAAAATATTGTCTGTCCCCCTGTGTTTGACCTTCATAAAAATAACCCCCTCTCAAAAAAAACTGGTCATTGTATCCATATTCAACACCGCCGGAAAAGGAAAGGGCATTGTTGCCGAATGACTTAAACCAACTGCTCACCACACTCATGTCATGATACTCTGCCAGATTTGCAGAATCGACGGGGCCTCCATTATCCACTGATGTCGGTGCAGTAGGTACCATCAGTTTATTGATATCAAGACCGATACTCAACTTGCTCTGTTCATCAAAGACCTTAGTATACGTAGTACCAATTCCCAAATTGGCAGGAATATATTCTTTGGCAGAAGCATCATTTGTGTAACCAATCTTTGTTCCGAGGTTTGACAATGCGGCACCAAAACGCCAGCCTTCTCCCTGTTCGTTCGCTGCATCATAATAGAAAGAAATGTCGGCAGCGAATGCAGTGCCTGGATTGTAAATATTTCCATTGGTAGCATATCCTGCCGCCAGGTTAGAATAAATATATCTCATGGTCAAAGCGAGACCTACTTTATCAGATAACTTCCTGGAGTATCCTAGATCTGCTGCCAATTCATTGGGATGACCCACACCAAGCTCAGCGCCACTATAGTCCGTGAACTGGATATTTCCCAGACTGAAATACCTGATCGAAGCGGAAAGTGCCTGAAGATCGTCGAGTTTATGATAGCCGGTGGCGGCCAGCAGGTAAACATCTTTTAGTCCGAGGTCCTGCAACCAGGGCGTATATGTTATTCCGATCCCGGTCTTATATTTTGAAAATGGCGTTTTTGCAAGGTTATAAAAGGCAGAGTTTGCATCCGTTGATGTTGCGATACCCAGCTCACCCATCCCTCCTGCCCTTGCATCCGGAGAAATCCTTAGAAAAGGAACGGCAGTGGTTACAACATTCAATTGGTCGGTTTGAGCTCGAAGATCATTGGCAAAAGAAGATACTAAAATGACAGCAGTCACAATAAAGGGTATACGTTTCATGTATTTAACAATTTGGCTTTAAAAAAAGTCGCAAACAACATGTTTCCATCATAGCCAGGGTAAATGAAAATGATGCAAAATGATTGCAGCAGCTAATTGAACAAATCGTGTAAAGTTATAACCAACCTAAATGAATGATTTTAAATAATTTTTGGAATTGATTTGGCGAAGTTTTCCTAAAAACTTCTGATTTTCAAAAACAGGCTCTACATTTTAACACCTGTTTCAGGGTTTAGAGAGGACTGCCCAGGCAACCAAACAATTATTACTCCAATTCTCCTATTTCCACTCCAACGGTTTGTAAAATAATTTATTGTGCATTCAGAAAATTTGGGCACCCGGCTTAACCGGTTGATTATCTGATTGGTACAAAGGTTGTGGCTCTCCTTGTTTCGGGCATTTCTCCAGGATTTTCCCTGGCTTCGATTTTAAGGTAAATTTAATTTCATCCTCCAACGCCTGCAATTAATTATTTTACAAATACTTAAGCCGCAAAAATAGCAGTTTTCCTAATAAAATGACGTGTATCTACCTAAAAAAAGCTGGCCAAACTGATTATCTTTGTTTTTAGGCCCGTATGTTGATAATATGCACCTCATTAAGTGCAATATTTGTTTTGAATGAGCGTTTTTCATCTTTAAACATCACGGCTAAAAGCGTTTGTATATGAATTTTAAAAATCTAATTATCCTGGCGAGTTGTGCCGCATTGGTTACCTCTTGTAAAGACGGTAAGTTATTCGGCAAAAAGGCCGAATCCTCAGACGTTACCGGTTGGAATTACAACGACAAAAACATGGGTGGATACCAGGTATCCAGCGAAAAAGAGCAGAGAACGGGCCCAGGCTTGGTGTTTGTTCAGGGCGGTACATTTACCATGGGTGAAACCCAGGAGGATGTAATGAGCGACTGGAACAATACCCCAAGAAGGGTTACAGTGAACTCCTTTTATATGGACAGAACGGAAGTTGCCAATGTGCATTACCGTGAGTACCTGTATTGGGTAAACAACGTGTTTGAAGGAGATGAATTCAAAGCTGTCCGTGAAGGTGTATTGCCTGATACCCTGGTTTGGAGAAGCGAATTAGCGTATAACGAACCTCTCGTTGAATACTATTTCCGTCACCCATCTTACAATTATTACCCGGTTGTTGGTGTAACCTGGAGACAGGCCAAAGATTTTTGTTTATGGAGAACTGATCGTGTGAATGAAAAAGCCCTGGTAGATAAAGGTTATATCAATAAGAATTCATTGAAGAATATACAAGGTCTGGGTCAGGAAAATTTTAATACCAAGTCTTATCTCGCGGGTGAATATCAACCGACCCCGGGTCCTGCAGCCAGGTCTAAAAAGAATCCTTTAAAGAACCCGAATGGTACTCCTAGAACCCAGGTTACTTTTGAAGATGGCATTCTTTTACCTTCTTATCGTTTGCCGACAGAAGCTGAATGGGAATATGCAGCTTTAGGATATCTTAACCAGAATCCCATGCCAAGCAACAAGGACAGCAAGAGAGGAGAAGAATTGATTGCAAATAAGCAGGTATATTCCTGGAGCCAAAACGTAAACGGATTGCGTGATTCACGCCAGGGAAGCTGGCAGGGTTCATTCCTTGCAAACTTTAAGCGCGGATCAGGTGATAATATGGGTGTTGCAGGTGGACTAAATGATAATGCAGTGTATACTGGCCCCGTGACTTCATTTTATCCCAATGGTTTCGGATTATACAATATGTCTGGTAATGTGAATGAGTGGGTTGAAGACGTTTATCGTCCCCTTTCTTCTGAGGACGTGGATGATGTGGCTCCGTATCGTGGTAACAAATTTGCCACCGTAGATCTTGGAAAAGAAAATAAACCTGAAAGGGATAGCCTGGGTAGAATCAAGTACCGTAACGTAACCGATGAGGAAAGCAAGAGTCGCCGTAATTATCAGAAAGGCGATGTGATCAACTACCTCGATGGTGACTCCCTGATTGCAGGTGTTAGCTATGGTTATGGAAAAACAACCCTGATCAGTGATAAATCAAGAGTAATTAAAGGGGGTAGCTGGAACGACCGTGCATATTGGCTGAGCCCTGGCACAAGGCGTTTCATGGAAGAAGACCAGGCAAGTTCCACCGTAGGATTCCGTTGTGCTATGGACCGCGTAGGTAGTTCCGCTGGTAACGGCAGAAAGACGGGGATCTATTACAAACAAAGAAGACAAAACTCCAGAAAGCAATAGTTTAACGAAAATGATGAGAGCCAGTCTTAGCAGACTGGCTTTTTTTTGCCCGCCCGCGAACGAATCAATCAATAAAATCTCGGGATCATAGCTCCTTCACAGTTCATTTTTTTCATTTAGGTTTGTCTCATGAGCATCGCTTCGCTTTATACTATTTTTCAGCAATATCCATCGGTCCAGACAGATACAAGGAAACTCCGCCCCGACGATTTATTCTTTGCACTCAAGGGTGATCGATTCAATGGAAACGAATTCGCTTCCCGGGCCCTTGAACTCGGCGCAAGGCTTGTGGTCGTGGATGAGCCGGTCAAACTGCCGGCAACCGAGAGGGTAATGCACGTAGACAATGTGCTTGAATCATTGCAGGCCCTGGCAAAATTTCATCGCCAGCAATTCAGGATCCCATTTATTGCAATCACCGGAAGCAACGGGAAAACAACAACTAAAGAATTGATCCATGCGGTGCTTTCATCAACATTGAAAACTTATACTACGGAGGGAAACCTCAATAATCAAATTGGCATTCCACTGACGATTCTCAAAGTGAAAAGGGATGCAGCCATGGCAGTAATTGAAATGGGCGCCAATCACCTCCTGGAAATCGCCGGCTATTGCCAATATACCCTCCCAACCCACGGACTCATTACCAATTGCGGCAAAGCACACCTGGAAGGTTTTGGAAGCATTGAAGGAGTTCGGAAAGCAAAAGGAGAATTATATGATTATTTAAGAGAAAATAATGGAACCGCATTTGTCATGTGGGATTATGACTATTTGCGTGAAATGAGCAAGGGGATTTCCCCATGCATAACATATGGGACAAAAGAAGCCCTGATCACCGGCAGGATAGTTCAAAACGAATCTTTCATTAAGGTTGGAATCACCGCCGGCATAAAACCTCTGGAAATTCAAACCCGTCTTGTAGGAGAATATAATCTTCCCAATATACTGGCGGCAGTTGCAGTTGGAAATCACTTCCAGGTGAATCCGGAAAAAATAAAATCAGCCATTGAAGCATATGAACCTTCAAATAGCCGCTCACAACTTATCGTTCGGGGCACAAATAGGATCATTCTCGATGCTTACAATGCAAACCCCACAAGCATGCGGGCAGCAATTGAAAATTTTGCAAATTTAAATGCGGATAATAAGTTTCTGGTCCTTGGAGCCATGGCAGAGCTTGGCCACGAAAGCAAAGCCGAACATCAGGGCATCCTTGATCTGATCGGCCAATACAAGTGGAAGGATGTCGTTTTGGTTGGTGGAGATTTCCTAAAATTAAAATCTTCATTCAGGGTATTTGAAAATGTCGATCAGGCGAAGGATTGGTTCGAAAAAACAGGGGTCAGCAACAGTTATTTTCTTATCAAGGGATCGAGAAGCATGCAAATGGAAAAAGTCCTGCAGGTCTGATGTGAAGTTTAGTTGATATCCATCAGCGAACTCATAGGTGAACGACGATTCCTGAAATCCATCATATCTACTTTTACGCTTCCTACACTGATCGGACTTTCCACACGCAGCGGAATATGATTAGGGTCATCACTCACCCATACGGTCATTTTCTCCCCGCCTTCAAATATTGTCCCCTTAATCAAAAGTGGTTTAAATTTAATGGCCCTGAACTTCCCATATTTTGTGCGAATGACCTCTTTGCCCAGGTAGCGGATATATAAACTGTAGACCTGATTATCCAGAAACATTGAAAATGGGATTTTATCATCTTTCTTCAGCTTCGAAAAGTCAATATTGCGAGCATAATAGATCGCACTCAAAACGTCCTGGACACAGGCTGGCACCTTGAACACCCCTTTGTTTGTGATGGCAGCATCCGTGGATTTATTAAAAGTGACGTTTTCATAAATTTTGAACCCTCCCTCATCTACATTCCTGATGAATTTCAGCGGCTGCATGGTGGCAGTGTCAATAAAAGTTTCGTACTTATCCCGGACCCTGAAAAAATTGTCATAAAAGCTATAGGTCTTTCCATCGCCGGTAATATGGTAAACGATCTTTCCATTTATATTTTCCAAACCCGTAGTAAACATCGCTTCTCCGGCGCCAATATACACCCCCGCTAAAGTGTAGAATACTTTGTATGTTATTGATTCATTATATTGAAAAGCAGAATTCTTTACACCACAAAATTCATCCCCATCCTGTGTCGAATATGAAATGCCGGTTAACAAAAGGACCAAAGCCGATTTAAATACCCTCATCGATATTGAATATTTTTATCCTTAAAATTAATAAACTCCCTATCAAAGCCGGTATTATTAAATTCACGATCCAAATTCCAAATGAAGCAGCAAAAATACCAATTGTATTTGCACTAAATAATTCCATGATTTGAATACTGGCTTCCCAGCGCAGTCCCAAATCAGTCAGGAAAGTAAAGGTGGGCACAATGGCCATTACAAAGAACATGACTGTAATTCCTCCAAAAAGCTGCTGAAAGGTTAATTGAACGCCAAAGGAAGAAAACAACAAGCCATACTGTATGATAAAAATCAGGTACCTGATAAAAGATAAGCACAAAATCTTTAAAAGCAGAGCGGCAGGCAGGTCTTTTATAACTTTAACATAATCTATAAATTTCTTTCCGGTATCCAGTTTGCTGATCCAACTTACCAGGCCGGATAAACGAAAATAAAGGATGACCAATACGATCAACACGCCAATGGTAATAACCATGAGCAGGTTCATTGACAAATGTAATAATGGATGCCCCGCAGGCGACTGATTACGTAAATACCATTGCAGGTAGATCATTCCCAATACACCAAGAAATATCGTCACCAGGAATTGGGCCATGCTGCCAACAATTGTCAGAGAAACCGATTTCCCTCGGTTGGCTTTTTCAAGAAATAATACCCTGCCTAAATATTCTCCGACCCGGTTAGGTGTAAATGATGCAATCGCAATGCCCGCAAGAACTGCTTTATATGCGCGGCCAAAAGAAATCCTTTGCAAGGATTGGTTACAATATTGCCATTTTAATGCTTCCAACCCCCAGTTCACTCCCATCAATCCCATCGCCAGCCAGAATTTCCATTGTCCAACTCCCCAAATCGCGGCCTTAATAAGCTGAATGGAATCTTTCCAATTGGCCTGCCTTGATAATTGGTAATAGATTGTAAAACATAAAAAAAGGAATACAAGGGGCCCCAGGAAGTAATTGACTATTAATTTGATATTTTTGTTTATGCGCACGATCAATCATCAAAAATAATTCTCCTCTTGCAAAAGCTAGCGAAAATAATTTTGGGCATAGATCCCGGGACAATTTTGATGGGATATGGATTGATTGCTGTTGGCCCGGAACGGCCTATACTAATCGAAATGAATGTGCTCAAGATGTCTTCCCGTATGGATGGATATGAAAGACTAGAACTTATTCACAATAAAATGCAGGACTTAATAAAACTTTTTAATCCAAATGAACTGGCCATTGAAGCTCCGTTTTTTGGAAAAAATGTACAAAGCATGCTTAAACTGGGCCGAGCCCAGGGTGTTGCTATTGCTACAGCCATGCATGCTGGAATTCCGGTGTCTGAATATTCGCCGAGAAAAATAAAACAATCGATTACAGGTAATGGAAACGCAGGAAAGGAACAAGTTTGGAAAATGCTTCAGCGGCTGCTCCAATTGAATGAAGAAATAAAATATTTCGACGCTTCCGATGCAATTGCAGTGGCCCTGTGTCATCATTTTCAGGGAAGCTTGCCCATCCAAACTGCAGCGGCAAAAAAAATAAAAGGCTGGGGGGAATTTATTTCCCGGAATCCGGGCAGGGTTAAGATTTGAAGCACATTCCGCCAGCACCAAATCAGAAAATTAGTTTCAGATGGTTTTCAGAATCTTTTCCTGCGTCAACTTCAATTCTGCAGGAGAACGTTTGAGTTTTGTTCTCGTAAAATTCAAGTCATCTGCTCCATTGATCGGCACAAGGTGTAAATGCGCATGTGGAACCTCTAAACCAACGACTGCCATCCCACATCGGTTACATTCAAAAGCTTTCTCAATGGCCTTTGCAATCGGCCTGGAAAACAGAAGCATTTCAGAAAGATATTTATCTGGCAGATCAAAAAAATTATCCACTTCCAATTTCGGAACCACAAGCACATGTCCATCCTGAAGGGGAAATATGTCCAGGAATGCAAAAAAATGATCGTTCTCTGCAATCTTGTAAGAGGGGATTTCTCCTTTTATGATTTTTGAAAAAATTGTCATGGAGTCAAATTTGTTTTCATATTTACGAATTTTTGGTTGAATAAAAAAAACCTCCATTTTCGGAGGCTCATGCTCATTCATTGGATACAATCAGATGCTGATTTTTTCAACGACAAACTTGATGGTCCCCGCAGGAGCCTGCACTTCGGCTACCTCCCCCACATGCTTTCCCAGCAGGCCTTTGCCAATCGGAGATGTGACAGAGATCTTACCCAATTTCAGATCAGCTTCTTTTTCTGATACAAGATGATAGGTGACTTGCTTCTTGCTTCCAAGGTTGGTCACAGTTACCTTCGTTAGAATGGAAACCTTGCTCGTATCTATGCTGTCTTCATTAATGATCCTGGCATTTGCAAGCTCTCCTTCTAATTTCTGAATTTTGGCTTCCAGCAAACCCTGAGTTTCTTTTGCCGCATCATACTCCGCATTTTCACGCAGGTCTCCCTTTTCTCTAGCCTCAGCGATTGCCCGGGAAGCAGCAGGACGGTCAATCGCCTTCATCTTTTGAAGCTCAGCCTTTAATTGATCCATGGCCTCCTTCGTTAAGTAAGTGATAGCACTCATAAATCCTCCTTTCCTTCGGTTTGTAATAAGAAAAAAAATACAACGCTTCAGCTCGGCTGAAGCATTGCACTATTTATACAAATATAGAATTTTTTATGCAATCACAGGGAATGAATTTTCTGTATTCATTGCTCAGTACATTGTGTTACAATAAGTTATATAGATAGCTTGTCAAGCAATACCTTGCCCATCTTATAAAAGGCCTCCTTGCTATAGCCGGCAATATGCGGCGTAATCAGCGTATTAGGCATCGCCAAAAGAATGTCCAGCGCGTGCTTTTCTTCTTTTGTGTAGGTTTCTAGTTTTTCATTTTCGAGTACATCGAGTGCTGCGCCCGCGATCCTGCCATTTTGCAATGCACGGATCAGCGCATGCGTGTCATGGACTTCTCCACGCGATGCATTGATGAAGTAGGGTTTTCTTTCCAGCGCTGAAAAAAAACTATCCCCCGCCATATGCCTGGTTTCTTCGGTTAATGGTACATGTAAGCTGACCACGTCGGCATATCTTTCAATCTGCTCAAGGTTGGCTTCCTTCACCTGCCGTCGGCCGAAATCAAACCTGTACTTATCATAAGCGAGTATCGTTACATCAAAGGATGATAATAATTTCGCAAAAGCTTCCCCTGTATTCCCAAATCCGATAATGCCCACTGTTTTTCCGGTCAATTCTATTCCCCGATTCGGTTCTCTGATCCACTTCCCCTGGCTGATTTCCTTGTAACTCGAACCAATATGATTCATCAAATTCAATAACATGCCCAATACATGTTCACCAACAGCATTTCGATTGCCTTCCGGACTGCTGGCGCATTTTATCCCTTTCGCGGATGCATATGCCGTATCAATCAACTCCATTCCGCTTCCCAGCCTGCCAATCCATTTCAGCCGTGGTGCACGGTCCATAAGTTCTTTGTCTATTCTTAGTCGCGTGGTCACAATCAATCCTTCCACATCCTCCATCTGATTCTTTAATTCGTCATAAGATATTTTCGGTTCATCGAGGACCTTATATCCTGCATTTGTCAGGCGCTCAGTAATATATTCATGTGCACGGGCTGTAATGATCACTTTCCTCATATCTGATTTTTTATTTTATCTGAATTGATTTCATCAAATGGGTCAGGGATGCAAATTCCTCCACGCGCAACTGTTCTGCCCTTTTGTCAAATATCGGATCCATCAAAATGGCAGGATCAAAAATTGATTTCACGGCATTTCGAAGTTTTTTTCGACGTTGATTAAATGCCATTTTTACCAACATTACAAATTCTCTCTCGGAGCGGTATGCAAGTGCTGTCCTTCTTGGGCGAAGCCGGATGACAGCACTCTTCACTTTAGGAGGTGGATTAAATGCATTCGCCGGCACCTCAAACAAGAATTCCACGTCCCAAAATGCCTGGATCAGCACGCTGAGCACGCCGAATATCTTATTTCCCTCTCGTGCAGCCACTCTTTCAGCCACTTCTTTTTGAAACATGCCAACGATCCCTTCCACATCCTCCTTCCATTCCGTTATCTTAAATAGGATCTGGGTAGAAATATTATACGGGAAATTGCCTATCACAGTAAACTTCCCACTAAAGGGCTTTTCCATATTAAGAAAATCTTCATGAATGATTTTGCCTTTAAGTTCTGGATAGCGCTGTTGAAGCCAGTCGATCTTCTCCCTGTCCAGTTCGACAGCCCTGAATTCGATTCCATCCAAGGCCAGCACGTACTTAGTCAAAGCACCTGCTCCCGGGCCGACCTCAAGCAGATGTGTAAACGCATTTTCTTTTAGCGCAGAGATAATTTTTCTGGAAATGGCTTCATCTTTTAAGAAATGTTGCCCGAGAGATTTCTTCAAACTGAGGCCCATGAAAGAAGATTGAATCATAAAAGTGAATGGACTTCCTCCCGCTGCTCCTGCCACTTAAAAGTCCGAAGTTCTGCTTAAATCCCGGTCCATTGCATATAGTGAAATCATCCGGGCCCGAACTAATTCCACAGGCAAAATTAACCTTCTCATCCTGATTAATAATTGTATTTTTACGAACTGAAAATTTTTGTCATGAGCATGCAGCATCAAAGACCATTGATCGGTGTTTCTATAGGAGATCTGAACGGAATTGGACCTGAACTGATCATCAAGACTTTTTCTGATCATCGGGTATTGGAGTTGTGTACTCCTGTTGTGTTTGCTTCAAATAAGGTCATTAATTTCTATCGCAAAGCTGTACCGGACATCAACTTCAATTATCAGAGTTCAAGAGATTTTACAAAAATTAATCCCCGTCAGGTAAATATTTATAATAGTTGGGAAGAAGAATTGCCCATCAATCCCGGCCAGCTCACGGAAACGGGAGGGAAATATGCAATCAAATCTTTCATGGATGCTGTGGATGCACTGAAAGAAAAAAAGATCCATGGACTTGTTACAGCGCCCATCCACAAAAAAAATACCCAATTGCCTGAATTCAAATACACCGGTCATACTCCCTACCTGAAGCAGGCATTTGGAGTCAATGATGTGCTGATGCTGATGACAAGTGAACAATTCAGAGTGGGCCTGGTTACGGAACATGTACCCGTTGCCGAGATTAGCAAAGGAATATCGAGGGAGACCATTCTTTCAAAACTGAATATTCTGAAAGATTGCCTTATCCGCGATTTTGGAATCGATAAACCCAAGATTGCAGTCCTCGGCCTGAACCCACATGCCGGGGACGAAGGATTGATAGGCAGGGAAGAAGAAGATATCATAAAACCTGCGATCAAAGACGCCAAGCACAATATGCTGGTGTTTGGGCCTTACAGTGCAGATGCATTCTTTGCCAGAAACCAGCATTTGAAATTCGATGCTGTCCTCGCCATGTACCATGACCAGGGCTTGATCCCTTTTAAATCTCTTTCCGTGGGTGAAGGGGTGAATTATACCGCCGGACTTCCCATGGTAAGGACCTCACCGGATCACGGAACAGCGTTTGATATTGCAGGAAAGAACAAGGCAGATAATTCTTCCTTCCTGGCTGCCATATATACCTGTATTGATATTATCAACCACCGGGCAGGGTACCAGGACAATCATAAGAACCCCTTGAAGAAGATGGGATCCGTCGTGCTTGCTAATGCAGAGGACGAAAAAATTGAAGAAGCATAAGTGCTTCGCAGAACGCTCTATCTTAAAAAATATTATCCGGGATTTTCTTGTTGACAGAATAGTTGCTGAATATGATCTGGACTGTTCCTTTGCCATCTCCTTTCACGCCGGTCACTGTTTTTTTTGTGCCATCATCGTAATCGAATGTAATCCCATTGGGCAGCTTATAATCTTTGGTACTAAAACTGCAGGTGATCTTATCCGGTAGTGCATACAGTGTGTATTTCCCATATTCAAGTGTCACTTCGAAAGTTCCCTTATCTCTCGTTGTTGTTTTGGCTTTCAGAATCAGGAGTTGGTTTTCGTCCACATAAACCGTGGCAATTACCCAGGCGGAAGCATCACTGACCGGTATCAGTTTCACCACTCGGACAGATTTTCCATTCACACTGTCTTTGCCCGAGTCGATGGCTGCGAAGTCGCCACGCAGGAGACTATTCATTGAGAATACCATCGCACCCCTTGGCACAAGAGAGATCCCCTTTTCATTCCTGATCTTTAGTTTATCAGGCTGCTTGTAATAAATTTTGACCAAAGCATCCGAGAGTTTCAGGAAGCTGACGTTGGTTTTCATCAGGCCATCCGCTTCGTAACTGGAAACCCCTTCAAGCCGGGCCCTGACTTGCTGAATAAGCTGATGAACTTCCTGGGCCGGCAGTCTTTTGGAGGAGACTAAAAAAATAAACCAAATCAACAGTTTTCTGGACATGTCCTTGATTCATTTACATTTTTTCAATTTGCCTGTTTACCGGCTATCGCTAACTCAGGATATCCTTTTTCTTAAAAATAAATATTGCAGCAGAAACGAAAAGAGCTATGTATCCAAGCAATATACCCAGACTTCTAAGTATCGAAGGCAGGTTCTCTATGGACCCCCTGATCACCGCGCCTTCCGGGTTGGCTTTTGAATAAAAAAATCCCTTCCAGGCTAGCATATGAGACGTAAACAAATAGGGTTTTATATGCTCATCATATAATGGAATTTTCATTTCCGATAAGATCGTCAGCACGATCACGATGCTCATGGTGGACACGATCGGACCTATGGAATTGTCGGCAAGTACAGACAAGAGAAATGCCAATGCAGCAACCGTGCTAAGTGCCACGGCGGCAAATCCAAATGCTGCCAGATAGCGCCAGAAGATATCCGCATTTTGAAGTTGTTCCATGCCATTGCTCCGGGCAATGATCATATCATTTGTTCCAAAAAAAAGAACACTTAAAAAAAGCGCGAGGATTGCCATCCACAGCAACAAGGCCAAAGTATAAATTACTGAAGCCATGAATTTAGCGATTAAACATTCAGTTCTGCTGAATGGCTTGGACATGATCAGCCGGAGCGTGCCCATATTGGCTTCGCCTGCGACGACGTCCCCTGCCACTAATGCAACCAGCAGGGGCAAATGAATCAGTAAAGTATTCAGGATAACAAAAGCCACCAGCCATCCATTCAGGATCAGATTGAAAGGAATTTCAAATGATTCCGAGACGCCGCTCATCATGAGTTCCAGGTATGATTCTCCGTCGTATTTTAGCCCCAACTGAATGATCAGGATAATGACAGAAATGGCCCCGAAGCTGATATAGGTGCGTGGACGCTTGAATATCTTGAACAATTCAATTTGCAAAATTGTCCACATGCTGATTAGGTGTTGTCAGTGATAAGAAATAGTCTTCCAATGAATGCCTTGGCTGTATTTGCATTATTTCAACGCCCTGATCAGCCAAATCCCGAGTGATTTTTGGAATCTCGCTCTGCTGAATCTGAAAAATAAATTGGTTGGCCTTTCTTTTCCGGAAATGGGCCTTCCACAGGGAACCCATGATGATTGAAAAGCTTTTCTCTTCGTTCCCTGTGGTGATTTCAAGAATCATGCGGTCGGGATTAAGCAGGTCGCTGACTTTCCCCTCCATAATTTTTTTTCCTTTGTCGATGATAAGGATCCGGTCAGCAATCAATTCCACTTCGCTTAATAAATGCGAAGAAATTAGGATGGTCTTTTGATGGTGCCTTCCCAGATCCAGGATGAGGTTGCGAATATCTGCGATTCCCTGCGGGTCAAGGCCATTGGTTGGTTCGTCAAGAACAATGATTTCCGGGTCGTGCACCATGGCGATGGCAATGGCCAGCCGCTGTTTCATTCCCTGCGAATAGGTTCTCACTTTTCCATGCTCCCTTCCTTCTAAGCCTACTTTGGCCAATTTTTCATATAGCGTTTTTTTGGGGATGCGCAAACCACTCCATCGGGCAAACAAGGATAAATTCTCCAGGCCTGAAAGGTAATTATAGGTGTCCGGCCTTTCGATGACTGCCCCCACCCTTCGCAGGATTTCCCTGCGATTTGTCTTCAGGTTCATTCCCAATATTTCCATTTCTCCCCCCGTTGGCCGGACAAGCGTGAGAAGCATACGGATCGTCGTTGATTTTCCGGCGCCATTTTGCCCCAAAAAGCCATAGATCTCCCCCTTCTCGACCGAAAAAGACAGGTCTTCGACGGCCCGAATGGAACCAAAATGTTTCGTCAAACCGGCCACCTTGATTATTGCTGGCATAAGAAATTCTGGTAATTTAAGGCATAAGACATTCAATATCATTACAAGGTCGATAGAAAATGGTTGGCCTGGTGCCTGGCCGGACAAAATATCAAAGGGCTATTGCAAATATTGAATGTGTTATATATCTTTGAATACCATCCTTTGATAATTCTGCACTATTTTCCTGGTCCAATTTCCAAAACCTGAGATCGTTAGGCCTTTAATGTAAATTGCTTTGACAGCCTTTGGCTGCTACCCTTTCTTACACTAAGTAAATTAAAGTTGAATTTTCCTCTGAACAACCCATTGATTCAATCCTGTGGTATTGGTTGCCACATTAGATTGGGGTCAAATGTGCATGAATCAAATTATTCAACTTCAGAAACTTAACAAATGAAAATCATTTCAAAGCGCTTGCTGTTTGCTTTGGCCACTCTCCTCACAGCTTCCGGCGCACTTGCCTTAGGGTCTGGCAACTCGGTTTACTCCACCAGAGGAACAGGATTAGACACAGGATTTAATCTTAATTCAGAAAACAGGGGTCCCGCATCGAAAATTATCTTGCACGGAAGCCTGGTTACATTCAACGCCTCTTCCGGCCGCCATTCTTTTACGCTAAGCTGGAACACCATTGCAAAAAACAGTTGCGATCATTTTGAGATCGAGCGCAGCCTGGACGGTTTGCATTTTGAAAAAATGGGCCAAGTAAAGGGGAATGATGATTCGAAAAGTGAAGATTTGTATTCGTACTGCGATAATTTTCATCCGGTGACTGCAAGAAAATATGATTTCTATTATCGCCTAAGGGAAGTGGATGCAGATGGCCAGATTTCCTATTCAAAGATTTTAATTGCAAGAATGTACAACACAAAATGCCTGGCATCGCTTAGCATTACACCTGATCCCTCAGTAAATGATATCCTCGTCAATGTGCAGCTAAAGGAGAATTCCTACGTGGTTATGAAAATCACTGACCAGGATGGCAACCAAATCATTAAAAGATCTGAAAAAGCGCAGGGGGGAACAAATACTTTTAAATTGGATGGTTCAAATCAGCTGGAGTCGGGAAAGTATATCCTGGAAGTCATCGTCAACAGCAATGAAAGGCTTACGATGCAACTTGAAAAAATCTAAAACTTCTTACTTGGTCCTTATAGGAATAAATCCTCCGCATCAGGAGGATTTATTTTTTGTTTCCGGACTGATCTCCGCCAGACTTACCATTCGGACTTAAATATGCATTCAGGTTCCTGACATATTCCTCAAAAGCCAGGATACCCGCGGGAGTAATTTTACAAATGGTCTGAGGATAATTGTCCTTGAATTGCTTGGTCACGTGGATGTACCCGGCTTCTTTCAATTTGTTAATCTGCACGCTCAGGTTGCCCGCACTTGCATTGGTCTTGTCCTGCAGGAATGTGAATTCCGCCTCCCTCACACTGATGAGCAGGGAGATAACGGCAAGCCGTAACTGGGAATGCAATATGGGATCCAGCTCTTTAAACACTATATTGTTTCGAATGATTGGACATCAGTTTAGATTTTTTGAAATCGCGATTCGCCATATGCCCTGGAATGATGTATCCGAAAAGCACGGCGGTCGCATGGATGACCATGATCCAGTCAAAAGATTTGATAAATAATCCGGCAGTGGCCATGAGCCAGCAGATCACTGCTCCGACCACAAAAGGCCGGAAATGAAGCGCGGTTCCCTGCATCAGGACCCTGAATCCATACAGATTGATCAATAACATGAAGCCTGTATTTACCGGGAGGATTTCTAAATTAATTGCCGCGATAATGAAGAACATGGAGATGATGAATCCCAGGTTCAGTCGATGCAGGAAATCGCGTGTATACGTTTTAATGCCCGCCTTTGGTCTGGAAAAGAAATACCTGAACATCACAAAAATGAAATATCCAATTGAAAAAAACCCAAAGGCATTCCAAAATATATATTGGGACAGTGCCCAGTCCCATTTGCTGTTCAGAAATGAGCAAACGGATGCAAGGAACAAAAGCCATCCCCAAAGGATCCACCCCCTTCCATCATCCTTCTGTTCTTTTTTTGCAATGCCGATCATTTCATTGATCAGGCGCAGGCTTTCCTGTTCGGTTAATGGTTCCTGATATTCCATTTCATGTTGTTTTTGGATGACTTTTATATTTCATACGCAACAGGTGGCCGGGAACAATATAGCTAATAGCGATGGCAACTGCACCCAGAAGGATCTTGGTATCCGGCGCAACAAAGGTGGATGCAGCTGCCAAAATCCAGGATCCTACTGATCCCCAGACCAGTGGCGAAAACTTCAGTGCCCTGCCGGTAATATAGGTCCCGATGGCGTAGAGGCTCATAAAGAATGGAGAACAATTGTCCCAGCCAGTACTTGAGAAAATGAATGCAAATAATATATAAGTGAAAGAAATGCTTATCCACAAATAACTCATCAGCTCCTCAACATAGGTTTTAACCTTGCGGGTCCTATGTCCCTTGAATCCATAATAAATAGATAAGACGAATCCAACAATCATCAGTAGCCAAACATAATAATGATGGGGTGAATGAAAGATTACTTTTAAAATATATTGGGAGACACTCGCTGCAAATACGAGCCAGCCCCACAAAAGGAAATAAAAGCTGTCATCTGCTACTGTATCCTTTGCTTTATCAATCATGGATTGAATAAGTTTCAGGCTTTCACCCGGAGAAAATTTCTCATCTTCCATATGAATGGTTTTATCCTGTTCGTTTGTATTATGATGAATAGATTCCAACAATTATTGACATTTGGCTACCATATCTTCCGCCTGCGACTCACCCCAATGCGGATGGAGCGGCTTGGGCTTTTCTGTCTTATACAGCGAAACCGCCTTTTCAAAAAGAGGCTTTGCATTGGCCTTGCCGCCGCCAAATGCCTCGGGAGTATTGAAAACGCTCATCCCTTTTAGATAATACAATCGCGGATTATTCGGATCCAATTTCAAACCTTCTTCTAAATCCGCACTGGCTTCCTGCCCGTAGGTCTGCCAGCGGGTTTGCGGATCAACCATCATTTCCTGGGTGGCAGCCATATTCATAATGGAATAAATCTCTGAATTCTTTTCTATGGCAGATGCCTTTTCGCATAAAGATTTGATGCGAGCCGAATTAACGTCTTTATCAATTGCCGGATCCGACCAGCCTGCGCGGGCAAGGGAAAGTCCTGCATAATAGTAAGGAAGCCATTGGGTCTTCTCTGCCTCCCCTATGCGCTCAAATGCATTCGCAGCAGTTTGAAAATCCTGTGTAGTCTTGGCCGCATCCAGTAGATCGATATTTTTTTGCATGGCTTCTGCATATTTGTCACTTTGTGCAAATATTGACAATGAACTGAGAAGAAAAAATGAAAGAATAAAATGTTTCATAATGATGCTATTTTATCGATTTAAAAAAAAATAATTAATATTTTATGAATCCCTGCACTTTTATTCATATCTCCCGGGAACGATCATGGTCTTATTCTTTTCCAAGTCCTGCGAATACTTCCTGATCATCATCATGATCATTTGCATGTTTCTGGACCTATAAATTATTGTTGATGGCATCCTGCGACCGGTCGACTCCCCAGCTGAGGAAACAACCAATAAAATAGAACCGGTTTGCCGGTGGCTCAATTGGTTGTTTAACTGCGCCGCTATATGAGTAATTGTACCCGTAAACTGCCTTATATCCGAAAACATTGGTCACACTTGCAAAGAACACAATAAAGGTCTTCGCGTCCTTCTTGCCCAGGCTGGGTATATACTCCATACTAAAATTCAGGCTGCTGTAATTCTGTGTTTTGCCCTGGTCGGCCATATAATACTTACTTCCATTGTTGAGCATGAAATTGTAATATGGGCGGCCGGTTGCAAAGCTGTAGGTAATATTAAACCCTGCTTTCATCTCTGTAAAAAAACGCTTCGTTACAATAGACGCAGTGTGAGTGGCTGCATAATTTGGCATGAGCTGCCCTGTATAATTGAGATAATCGCGCTTCGTATCAAGGTATGAATAGCTGATCCAGTAATCGAAATCTTTAAAAGTTTTTTTGTCGCGCCAGAACAATTCAATCCCTTGCGCATATCCGCTACCGGTATTGTCATAATAGGAAAAATAGTAGTTGACAGGAATCGTCTTGACCAGGTTCTGGTACTTCTTGTAATAGGCCTCCACGCGGAAAATCCTGTCGTTGGTCATTTTTTGATAATTGATAATAAAGTGTTCAGCCTTGCCGAAGCCAAGGTTTTCGGAAAAAGCCAGGTATTGATATTCTGGTTTTTGGTAAAAAACGCCATATGCCACCGATACCTGGGCATGTTGACCTGTTTTGTAAGCAAGTGAAATCCTTGGGGCCAGGTCCGATTGGTGAACGATAGAGGAATGTTCAAAGCGGGCGCCCAGTTTTGCTGCAAGACTATTGGTGATATAGATATCCGCTTCTGCAAATGCTGCGGTATAATGATCGATCTGCTGCCTCGCAGTATCCTGGTAAACACTCGGATTGTTCGTGTAACCATATTCCCCGCCAAAACGGATCGCATTCAATCCTCCCAGTTTCTTTTCAAACACTGCTTTCGCCTGGGCCAGGCTTTGCGAATTCACAAGCGTATAATTTTTCGCAGTCATCCAAAAAGTGGAATCATTGAAAGGTTCGGGTTGATTGGCAGCATTCTGAACCTGTTGCATGATATTGTTCTTGTTGAGGCTATAGCCGAGACCAAGATTCATTTTCCAGCCATTTGGCAGGTATTCCTTCCAACTCAGGTTATTGTACCAATTGTAGTTTTTTAATCCATAAGCATCTTTCAAATAAGGGCTGTCAATATCCGGCCTCCTTAGCCCAAGGACATTGTACTGGAAAGTGGTATAGTATTTAATGATGCCCCCGCTACGGGTCTTAATCCTGAAATTGGCATCGCCTGAATGGAATTGGGGCATTCTAAAATAATCAGGTGTTTGGGGTACCATCGTGAAATAGAGCGCGGTATTGACATAGTTATAGGTCAGACCCCAGGATGATTTTTTGTTGGCTGATAACTGCTGGGTTCCAGCACCTGCCAGCAGGGGGGAAATACTGGCACTGATCTCCGATTTTTCAGGAAGATCAATCGATTCCAGGAGTATAACGGATGAAAGCGCTTGTCCATACAAGGCAGAATAACCGCCGGTACTGAAAACGGTCCCCTTAAATAGAAAAGGCAGGAAACGGCCTCTTTGGGCGATATCCGGAACCGGGGTAAAATAAGGATTGTTGACGATCGTACCATCAATGTATTGCTGTGTCTCGCTGCCTGTACCACCACGTACAAACAGGCCTTCCTGTTCTCCGACTTGCAAGGTTCCGGGCAGGGTTTTCAATGCGGCAGTAATATCCGCATTTGAACCGGCTGTGGTAGCCACATCCAGGGAACTCAAAACGGCTCCCCTCACTTTGTCCCCTGCAGCAAAAGATCCTGCTGTAATGGTCACTGCGGTCATTTCATTGGGCTCTTCCCTGATGGTTATATTTAATGTAATTCTTGCCAGGTTGCCGTCAATGGGCAGCTCCTGCGTTTTATAACCGACTGAGCTGACGAGCAAGACCAGGGGACCCTTTTCAGTGGCCGTAAACTGATAAGCCCCGGTTGAATCCGAAGTGGCGCCATCGTAACTGTTCTTTATTGAAAGGCTGACCCCGGCTACCGGGCGACCCCTGGGATCCTTCACCTTTCCGGAGAGGAGACATTGGCAGTAGGTGCTCATCCCTAAACAGATCCCTATGGAAAGTATCAGAAGCGGCTTCACAGTCCTTTTTTATTTCAAATGTAAAGTAGTTTATAACATAAACCAAATTTAGTATGAAAAAAAAAGCCAGGCTTAGAAAAGCCCGGCGGTTGTTGATCGTACCCTTTAAAACTAAAACTTTGAAGCCTCTTATTGTGCTTTTATAAATTTTTCCACTGCTGTTTGGTTTCCATTTGTAGTTCTGATGAGGTAAGTGCCTGAGGGCAGATCAGCAATAGGAAAAGTCTCCGTTTGACCAGCACGCACCATGATTCTCTCTCCCATGAGGACCCCTTCCATATTATAAATATTATACGAAATACGATTATTTTGCCAGCTGGCGGGTATGGTAACCCGAATTTCACTCCTGGCCGGGTTCGGAAAAATCGTCATGAGGCTGGCTTCTGCATCGTTCACCACCCGGACCTGAAGCATTTCGGAATAGCTGTATTTTCCATCCAGGTCTACCATTTTGAGCCTGTAGAAAAGGATCCTGGAATTAACACCATCGATATTGTCGGAAAAATTATATTCTTTGTGCGAATTGTTCTGTCTTTCGCCGTCTGTAAATACCATGCCGACTTCGTCAAAGGAGCGGCCATCCGAACTTCTGAGTACAACGAAATGGCTGGAGCTTATTTCCATGTCAGTAGACCAGGATAAACGCACACTTTTATTAAAGAGTTGGGCAGTAAATGTTGTCAGGCTCAGCGGCAAAGTTTTAATCGCTGGCTGTGGAGGTGCTGGGCTTTGGGAGTAGGTGTTCATGGTGATTAAAAGAACCGATAAGCAAAAACTTATGCGGAATACATAAAAAAATCTTGAACTATCGGGACACAGGTGCAAAGGAATCATTTTACTAGTTATGGAATCGGATTACACCGGATCATTCAGTCCATAGCTATTGGAATCAACTCTTCACAAGGAATTGGAAAATAGAGAGATATCTAAGAAATCAAGACTTAGTAAGGAAATGGAACCGTGGTATTTAATCAGGAAATTGGGTACGGCAGTGAGGGTTTTACCACACAAAGATTGCAAGCGTTTCTTGAAAATGCAAGTGTTTTGGAAAATATATTTGAAGAATGCAATCCTCTGAAAGCAAAAAGGGCTATGAACCGAATCCACGCCCTTTTCCCGAAATGAGATCATTATTTCTTATACTGAGGTATGAGGTGCTTCGCCATTTCAGTCATTTTTTTCACTCCGTCATCCGGAAAGTTTCCCTTCTTGAATTCAGCTAAGACTTCTGGAAGTTTATTCTCCATCTCCAAGAGAAAATGGTCTTCGAACTCACGGATCCTTTTTACCGGCACATCCCGTAGCAAGCCCTGGGTACCCAGGTAAATCATAGCCACTTGTTTTTCTACTGCAAACGGGGTGTACTGGGGCTGTTTGAGAATTTCCACATTGCGCGCTCCTTTATCCAAAACAAGTTTTGTACTGGCATCCAGGTCGCCACCAAATTTTGAAAATGCTTCCATCTCCCGGTAAAGTGCCTGATCAAGTTTCAAGGTACCTGCCACTTTCTTCATTGATTTGATCTGCGCATTACCACCCACACGGCTAACCGAAATTCCGACATTAATAGCGGGCCGGATACCGGCATTGAAAAGATTAATTTCAAGGAAAATCTGTCCATCCGTGATGGAGATCACATTGGTTGGAATATAGGCAGAAACGTCGCCAGCCTGTGTTTCAATGATTGGCAGCGCCGTCAGGGATCCACCTCCTTTTACCAGATGCCTGATGGAATCAGGCAAGTCATTCATATTTTTTGCCACTGAATCATCTGTGATCATTTTTGCTGCTCTTTCCAATAAGCGGCTATGTAGATAGAATACATCTCCCGGGTAAGCTTCGCGTCCTGGTGGTCGACGCAGCAACAGTGAAATCTCGCGATAGGCAACGGCCTGCTTGGAAAGGTCATCAAAGATGATCAATGCAGGGCGACCCGTGTCGCGGAAAAATTCTCCGATAGCCGCTCCAGCAAAAGGAGCATAGTATTGCAGTGCCGCCGGATCAGAAGCCGATGCCGCTACAATGACGGTGTACTCAAGTGCCCCATTATCTGCAAGGGTCTTCATGACACCCGCAATGGTGGATGATTTCTGACCGATGGCCACGTATATGCAATAGACAGTTTTTCCTGCTTTGTGGAATTCCTTTTGATTGATAATAGTGTCTACTGCGATAGCCGTCTTTCCTGTTTGGCGATCTCCGATAATCAATTCCCGCTGGCCGCGACCAATGGGGATCATTGCATCGATCGCCTTAATTCCTGTTTGCAATGGTTCCTTTACCGGCTCGCGAAAGATCACACCGGGTGCTTTTCGCTCCAGTGGCATTTCATATCGGTCACCCTTAATAGGTCCCTTTCCATCTATGGCTATACCCAGCGTATTAACTACTCTTCCAAGCATTCCTTCCCCTACCGAGATAGAAGCAATTTGATTGGTACGGCGAACCTTGCCTCCTTCCTTAATATTCCCTGAATCACCCATCAACACCACTCCCACATTGTCTTCTTCCAGGTTAAGGGCAATGGCTTTGACTCCATTTTCAAACTCGACAAGTTCACCGCTGCCCACATTTGTCAAACCATAGACGCGGGCAATACCATCGCCCACCTGGAGGACAGTACCGACTTCTTCAAAGTCAGCCTTAACATTAAAATTCCCCAATTGCTGGCGAAGTATCGTCGAAATTTCATCTGGCTTGATCTCTGGCATAGTTTTTCTATTTTGGTCTTAGCTTCTTTATAATAATATTTTCTTTTTCTATCTGATCTGATAAACATATTCGTTGGTCTCAAATTGCTGCCTTATCTTATTCAGATCAAACCCAATGCTCGCATCCACAATCAGGTTACCCACTTCAAATACAAGTCCGCCGATAATATCCTCCCTGACTTCTGCAATCAATTCAATATTTTTCATTTTGGTCACCTCGACAATTTTGTCTACTATTTTTTTCTTTAATTCTTCGCTGATCGGCGTGGCTGTAAAAAGTTTTACAATATAGATCTCCTTCTTTGCCTTATATAGCATGATGAACGCATCGACAATTTCCGGCAAAAATCCTCCACGTCCTTTTCTTACCAAAAGCTTATTGAAATCGGCCGTTATTTCGGAAATCCTGCCTTTTGCCGCCGCATCCAATACCAATTCCTTTTTATCTTCAGGAATCACCGGACTTCTCATAAAGTCGACAAGATTACTATTGCGATGACAGACTTCCTGCAAGAACAGTACGTCTTTATGAACAACTTCCAGCTGATCTTTTTCAATGGAGAAATCCAGCAGACTCCTGGCATACCTTTCGGCTAATCTTGGATTAGGCATAAAATCAAATTGAGATAGCGCTTGAATTAATCCCGCTCATTATGAGTCATCATCTCTTTTTCACTTCGCCCACTAGCCTCATAATAAAATCTTCCTGGTCCTTTTTATTTGACAATTCCCTACGCAAAATTTTTTCCGACACTTCTACAACCATTTGCCCCACCTGATTCTTAACATCGACAATAGCAGCCATCTTTTGTTGTTCAATAATGCCTTGTGTATCGGTTAAGATTCTCTTTGCTTCCAATTGAGCCCTTTCCTTTGCTTCATTAATAATCTTGTCTTTAATTTCCCTTGCTTCTTTCAACATGATTGCCCTTTCTTCCCTTGCCTGCACGAGCAACGCTTCATTTTCACTTTTCAGCTCCGCCATCTCAGCTCTCACCTTTTCGGCCTGGGCAAGAGAATCCGCAATCCCGGTTTCTCTTTCTTTCAGGGAGGACAGTATAGGTTTCCATGCGAATTTTTTCAGGATAAAAAACACAATAACAAATGCCAGCAGGTTCCAAAAAAACAAACCTAAATCAGGGGTCAATAATTGCATATTGTATATTTTTAAAAATATTTCGTTGGCTGAGATGAAATACTGCACCCTTTGCCCTTTGCATCAGGTGCAGTATAGTTTTAACGTACCTGCTTACTTGAATACAGCAAGCAATCCGGCAACCGCAGCCAGGAGGGCAACCCCTTCAACAAGCGCAGCAGCAAGGATCATGTTGGCACGAATGTCGTTAGTCGCCTCGGGCTGGCGTGCAATGGCTTCCACTGCGCCCTTACCGATCTGGCCCACGCCTATGCCGGCACCAACAGCAGCAAGTCCTGCACCAATGGCACCAAGTCCGGGCTGAGCTTCTAACAGAATGATCATCAAATTCATGATACTTGGGTTTTATGATAAAAAAAACTAAATGGCAACCGGCTCACCATGGCCATGCTTTTTATCGTGCCCCCCTGCAAAAGCTTCTCCAATAAAAACAGCGGTCAGGTTGGCAAAAATAAATGCCTGGATAAAAGCTACAAGCAGTTCAAGCAAGTAAATAAAAACCGAAAATAGTACAAACAGAGGCGAGGTTCCCCATCCCAAGCCTGTACTCATGGCTCCGAAAATAAATATCAGGATAATAAAACTAAGGATAATGATATGGCCTGAAATCATATTGGCAAATAACCGGATAATCAATGCAAAGGGCTTCGTGAAAATGCTCATAATTTCTATGGGCACCATAATGAACTTAATTCCAAAAGGCACCGGTGGATTAAATACATGGGCCCAGTAATGTTTATTGGAACTGAACATGATCAAAATGAAAGAAAAAATGCCAAGCATGGCGGTAAATGCAATATTTCCCGTGACATTGGCAGTCCCTGGAATCAGTCCAATCAGGTTATTGATCAATATGAAAAAAAATACAGTGAGCAGATAAGGCATGTATTTTTCATATTTATCTCCCAGGTTGGGTTTGCCAACTTCATCCCGCACAAAAGTGATCACCGGTTCTATCATATTCTGAAATCCGGTCGGGGCCGTCTTAACTCCGGTTCCTTTCGCATATTGCCTTGCGATACCTGTCATTAACCAGGTGAGAAGAATCAGGGAAATCAGCACTTGTACAACATTTCTTGTCATGGAAAAATCGAATACGCTGACATGCTGATCGGGCATTCCGTTTGCGTCCACTGCATAAATCTTGCCCACGGAAAAAACAGGATTCCCCTTTGCATCTTTCACTTCATTCAAATGATGCTCTTCTATGAAATCATCTTCGAGCAAACGGTAACCATCATTCACAGTTTTTCCATGATCAAAAGCCGAAGACATAAATACAGAAAAACCCCTTTCTCGGGAATACAAAAAAACGGGCAAGGGAATGGTGATGTGATGACCGCCGATGGTGGCAAAATGAAACTCATGGCCGTCAGCAACATGCTCCATGATAAGCTTTGCCGGATCAAGCTTTTTTTGCTCTTTTTGATCTTCTCCAGCGAATGCCGATGAAATATTCAAAAAAAACACCATAAGTAGGCTGAAACCCGCTACCAATAAAGATTTGATGCTTCCGGAAGGCATTCGATTTCTGAAATTTGCCGCAAAGATACGAGTGCAGGCCCGAAATATAAAATGAATCAGAAAGCTTTAGAAACGACCGATTCACTAGCATAAAATCGCCCGCTTCTTATGAATTCCGGTCGGGACTGTAGCCCTTGGCGTTGGCTTTGACAGAGAACAAATCCGTTTTTGACCTGTGGGATTTTTCAAATTGCATCTGATGCAACTTATGGTAGAACCCATTCAACCTGATCAACTCATCATGGGTGCCGACTTCTTTAATCTCTCCCTTATCCATCACAATAATTTTGCTGGCCTTGCGAATGGTGGATAATCTATGGGCAATAACGATGGAAGTTCTGCCGGCAATCAATTTATCAATGGCCTGTTGGATCAGCCATTCGGATTCCGTATCCACAGATGAAGTGGCTTCATCCATGATCAGGATGGATGGATCATATAGTAAGGCGCGGATAAAAGACAATAATTGCCTCTGACCCAGTGAAAGGGAACCACCCCTTTCCATCACATTGTAATCATATCCCCCGGGTAATTCCATGATAAAATCGTGCATCCCGATCATTTGAGCGGCTGCAATCACCCGCTCCCTGGGAATATCCGGATTGCGCAGGGTGATATTGTCCAGCACAGAACCGGAAAACAAAAATACATCCTGGAGTACCACTCCGATGCCCTTTCTTAATGCTTCCAGTTTGTATTTGGTGATGTCCACATCGTCTATCCGGATGGTCCCGTGCTGAATGTGGTAGAGGCGGTTGATCAGGCTGATGATGGATGTCTTGCCGCTTCCTGTATGCCCTACGATCGCCAGGGTCTCGCCCGGCCTGGCAACAAATGAAATGTTTCTGAGCACATACCGGTCATCCACATACGCAAAGTCGACATGGTCAAACTCGATTTTTCCCTGGAGCCGGGCAGGGGAAACGGTTCCTTCCGTATGAATGCTGTCATCATTGTCCAATACGCGGAAAACGCGTTCGCTGGCGACCATGCCCATTTGCAATACATTGAACTTATCGGCAATCAACCGAAGCGGGCGGAACAGCAGGTTCAGGTAAAGGAAGAAAGCGATGATCTCTCCCGTCAGGTCCTCGGCTTGCTTTCCTGAAAGATGCGATACCCTGCTGGCTCCCCACCAAACCAAGAGTCCTGTCGACACAGCGAGCACAATTTCCACCACAGGAAAAAAAACCGAATAAGCAAATATGGCCCTGATATTGGCATTGCGATGTTCCCGGTTGATCTTCCTGAATTTTGAAAACTCTCTTTCCTCTGCCGCGAAGGTTTGAACGATCTGCATGCCCGTGATATGTTCCTGAACAAATGCATTGAGGCTGGCTACTGCATTGCGGACCCTGATAAAGGATTTGTTTACACTTTCTTTGAAAAAATAAGTCGCAACGATAAGAAACGGAAATGGTGCAAGGCAGATTAGGGTTAGCCTCCAATCGACGAAGAACATGAATAGCAGAATGGAGACGATGGAAAGCATATCAGCGATGATCGGAATGAGTCCGTCAGAAAAAATATCATTGATGGCTTCTATATCATTGATCGTCCTGGTCGTCAGTGTGCCGATCGGCGTCTTGTCAAATTGGGAAAGATTGAGGCCCAGTACGCGATTATATACGGCTATACGCAGGTCTCTCACCACGGTTTGACCGAGCCAGGCGGTAATAAAAGAAAAATAAAAACGCATGGCTGTTTCCACCAGCAGGAGCCCAATCTGGAGCAGGGTAATGTAAACGAGCATGTTCGCCATCCGGTTCTTCAAAGGAATATCGGTCGTGACTCCTTTGTGGATAAAATCATTCACTGTTACCTGAATTAGAAATGGCCTGAGGGGAGAAATGACCGCCAGGAGGATGGCCAATACAACGGAAATATATATGCGCTTCTTGTAGGGAGCGGCATGATGGAAAACGCGTCGCAATAAACTGAAATCAAAAATCTTTTTCCTTTTAACCTGGTCAGACATAAGAGACAAAGATACGGGGGAAGATCGAAGTTCTTGAACGATGGCCGATGATCGATGATCGATGTTCGTTACTCGAATTTTTGTTTCGTTGACAGATGTTAGTTGACCGGCCTATGAAGTAAATTGCTTCTTAAATTCAGACACTGACCATCGATCATCGATCATCGACCATCGATATTCACTCATCATCCCCCATCGCTTTCCGGTAAGCTTTTATGAAAATGGCGCCAAGGTTTTTGTAGGGAGGAATATAATCATCAAACCTTTCCTTGGCTGCCGGGTCTTTCTGAAATTTCAGGCTCACCTCTTTCCAAAGACTTATCCAGTCGATATTTTTTCCTTCGAGCAGATTATTGTCAATGGCCTGCAAAATGGGTTCATTTACGGTCCGGGTGCCCACCTGCTTGGATGAAATGATATGGGCATCTTCACTAATCCTCAAAACTTCACTCAGATTATTATAGCCTCCGCAGGACCCGAGGATGACGATCCTGGCTGAAGATTCAATTTGCTTCAGCGTATAACGGACATGGTAACTGTGGCCGCGATGAATATAAATGGTCGGCTTTAACTTATTATCATACAAATAATCATCCAGGTGATGCTGAGCCTTGTCATCGGGGTCATCTTCGCCGTACAAGGGCTTATTGGCAAAGATCCAAACTGGTTTTCCCCGCGTTGATACAATGGACACCCATTCTTTGGTCGGGTTTTCCGTGATCTTCCATTCAGGTTTTCGCTGGAACAAGGCCATAAAATTGGCGTAGGATGTCTGCCCATCCTTATCCTTGTCACCATAAAAAAACACCTGTTGAATCACCCGGCCACTATCGTCAGCCAGGGCATCATAGCTCACTGAATACACAGGTGGGATACCTAGTCTGGTGGAAAGATCAATATTGTTTGCTGTATCTGCAGATTCAAAAAGAGTCTCCAGTAACTGGTAAATGATTATGCCTCGTTTGTTGTTGCTGATCACATTGCGCTCCTCATTCCACTTCACTTCACTCAATACGAATTTAGCAAGGGCTGGATTTTTATCATAAATGCTGCTATAGGAATCCGCCACATCCACTGCATCTTCTTCTTTTGCCCTTTCAAGCCCGATGATAAATGCTTTCATGATCGTGCTGGCATTCTCCTTGTCCATGGTACCCAAAAAATTATCCAGTTTATTGTACGCTGCAGCCATCTTTATGAATTTCCGGAAATAGTCTCCATGAATGGCCATGATCAGGCTGTCTCCGCGAGGCTTGGCCATCCTTTGAAAGATTCTTTCATAGACTCCAAGATAACTGGAAGTATAAATTTCATCTTCTCCCAAAACGATCAGGTAGTACAATTCTTCCGGACTAAGCCCTTCCAGCACTTTGAACCGGATGGCCGGATTAGCGACCGTATGCAGCGCATTTATTTCCCGGATAAAAACATCGTCTCCCTTTATTTTCAGCATCTGCGTAACAGCAGCCATTTCCAGTGCAGTGTCTCTTGCGGGCGGAAGCATTCGCTGGGCATAGTCCATTCTTGTTTTAACAAGCAGGCGGTAATAACTAAATCCATTGTCTTTTACTTTGTTGATTTCAGCAAAAGTCATTTTGCCTTTCATAATATTATCCAGGAAGGGAAAATACAATTGTCCGCTTTTGCTATTGGCCATCTTTGCGACTGTACTTACCAGTGAGTCCCTGCTTGTCCGTATCCTTCCTGCAAGCACCGTTCGTGCAGAAGCAAAATCGTATAATTTCCTGGGATCCCTCCGGCCTGCAACAATGATCAGGCTGTCTGCGGATGGCAGATCCGGATAATTTGTTAGTACATTCAGTATTTCCTTTGGGTGAAGCTCACAATATTTCCTGACGATGTCTGCACGTGAGGCTTTTACGCCAATATTCTCAGAGGGAAGCAAAAAACATTCTACAAGGATCTTTCCGACACCATAGCTGTTTTCTTCAATCACTGGCTCAATGCTTTCATTCTTCATGTCCAGGGCCATGGCGCTTTGAAATGCGATAAACAGAGCAGGAGCCATGGAAGGTGGAAAATCCCCCTTTTTATAATTGTTGTTATAGCCCTTGAGCATCGATTCCAGCGATCGGAGGTATTTTATTTTGGCCTGGCCAGCCATTGCGGAATCAAGTTCAATATGTTTTTGCAAGTCATCCACCTGCCTGATCATAGCATCTGCTATCTGGAGGTTGATATTTTCATCCTTTGACATCGTAATACTATCATCGGATTTACCGTCCAGTGCCAACAATCTTTTTTGCTGTTTATCAATATTGTCATGCCAAAGCATTCTGGTCTGGTCGACCTTATAAGGATAGGAATTGGGCTGGGCAACCCCCCCCAGCGCGAAGTGACAAAATATTAAAGTAGGAGCGACACGTAAAAAATGTTTCATAAGATGCCTAACAGGATATACGCAATATGTGCAAAAATACTACCAATTGTGCTGAATCTTTGAAAACGGCCTGCCAACGCCTGTTTGGGAATATTATTTTACAGGTGCCTGCTATTCCTTTTGTCTGTTCCATCCTGATTTGGTCAAAATAGCTGAACTTCTCCCTTTGATTTTGCATTATATCTATATTAAAAAATTGTGAACTCAGCCACACGGAAGCCTTCTACGCTATATTTCTATTAGGTTTGCGTAAATTTTTTGTTAATGGAATCCAAAGGCAAGAAAATATTAATAGCCGACGATGAACCGGATATCCTCGAAGTCATTCAATATAACCTCGTTAAGGAGGGTTATGAAGTCATGACGGCAAAGGATGGAGACGATGCATTGACGAAAGCCAAATCTTTTCATCCGCATCTGATTATACTGGACATCATGATGCCTAAAAAGACGGGGGTTGAAGTCTGTGAGATCCTGAGATCCAAACCCGCCTTTAAAGATACCCTTATTATTTTCCTAACCGCACTAAATGATGAAGTCTCACATATCAAGGGTCTCGAAACCGGGGCGGACGATTATGTGCATAAGCCCATCAGTCCCAAAGTGCTTATCAGCAGGGTAAATGCCCTGTTCAGGCGCATGCATAGCATGCCCGATGAAAAGATAGTTAAAATAGAAAACCTGACCATTGATCCTGATAAGTTTGAAGTGATCGTGGAAGGCAAGGACGTTACACTTGCAAAAAAAGAATTTGAATTGCTATACCTGCTGGCATCCCGCCCGGGCAGGGTATTCCTCAGAAATGAAATCCTTAACCAGGTCTGGGGAAATGATGTCATCGTGGGAGACAGAACCATTGACGTGCATATTCGCAAAGTGCGTCAAAAATTGGGACTGGATTGCATAACCACGGTCAAAGGAGTAGGCTATAAATTCTCTCTTTGAGAAATAGATTACTTAGCGCCAGCAATCCCAGCGAATCTAAATCCCGGCCAAAGAACTATTTTAATAATTTTAGACCCGGGATCCTTCTCCCGACAACAAATATGTTTTCGACCAAGAATCTTTCTCCCAGACAGCTTTCTGCATTTACAGCCGCAGTGCTGGCCATTCCCATATCAGCCGGAATTTATTTTCTCACCCTGAACTGGAAAGCCGGCCTTGGTTCATTCCTGATCATATTTGCCGGGAGCTATTTACTCATGCTTTTCACCCTGGAAAGATTCATATACAGGAAAATCAAACTGATCTACAAACTCATACATCAAACCAAAGCGACCAGAAAGGAGGAAGTCTATTTCAAATATATTCTTCCTCAAAAAAGTATTGATGAGGTTAGGGAAGATGTAGAAAATTGGGGAGAGAAAAGAAATGAAGAAATCGAACAACTAAAAAAGAATGAAGCTTATCGCAAGGAATTTTTGCAGAACCTTGCGCATGAATTCAAAACACCCATTTTTGCCATCCAGGGATATGTGGATACGTTACTGGCGGGGGCCATAGATGACCTGACTGTCAGGAAAAAGTTTTTAGAGAGTACTGGCAGGAATGTGGACAGGCTGGTGAACCTGATGAATGACCTGGACGAAATTTCTAAACTGGAAAGAGGTGAACAGCCATTATATAAGCAAAATTTTGTTATCCAGGACCTGATCAGGGAAGTCTTCGATTCTCTTTCTATCAAAACCCAAAGTGCCACGATGAAAGTAATGATAAAAAAGGGCTGCGAATCTCCCATCACCGTTTTTGCCGACAAAGAAAAGATAAGAATGGTCCTGATAAATCTTGTGGAGAATGCTTCAAAATACGGCAAGCCGATGGGAAATATCACGGCAAGTATTTACAAAACGGATGACCAGCATGTGCTTGTGGAAATCAGTGATGACGGAATTGGGATAGAGGAAGAACACCTCATGCGCATTTTCGAACGATTCTACCGGACAGATGCTGCACGCAGCCGCGATAAAGGTGGCACCGGATTGGGATTGGCCATCTGTAAACATATCATCGAAGCACATGACCAGTTCATGCATGTAAGAAGCACCCCGGATGTCGGCACCACGATTGGATTTACTTTGGAAGCGAAGCGGGATTGAAACATCGATGACCGATGATCGATGATCGTCCTATTGACTAAATTGCATTCCGAATTCAATGATCGACCATCGACCATCGACCATCGACCATCGACCATCGATCATCGACCATCGATCATCGACCATCGACCATCGATCCATCGACCATCGAAATCCTAATCCATTCAAATGAAGCAAAATGCTCTGCCCATTCCGCTGTTGATTGCGCTGGCTTCGATCATTCTTTTTCTTCCTTTTCTGGGTTCCGTGCATTTGTTTGACTGGGATGAAGTGAATTTTGCCGAAGCTTCCCGGGAAATGCTCATCACGCATGATTATTCTATCCCTCAAATAAATTTTCAGCCCTTTTGGGAAAAGCCCCCGTTATTCTTTTGGTTCCAGGTCATTTCAATGAAAATTTTTGGCGTGAATGAATTTGCATCCCGCTTTCCCAATGCCGTTTGCGGAATATTTACATTGCTGGTTCTTTACAGGCTCGGAAAAAAAATAGTCGACAAGACTTTCGGAATCCTCTGGGTCTTGGTGTATGCGGGTTCTCTTCTCCCTCATTTTTATTTCAAATCCGGCATCATCGATCCCTGGTTCAACCTTTTTATTTTCCTCGCTGTTTACCAATTTTTTAATTACACCGATTTCGATGCCAATAGAAACAGAATGAATATTGCCCTTGCGGGCCTGTATTGCGGCCTTGCTGTGATGACCAAGGGTCCGGTTGCATTATTGATTTTGGGCCTTACTTATGGCGTATTCATGCTTCTGAATCGATTCAGACATTTTTTCCGATTTTCGGATATCCTCCTGTTCCTGGCAATCACGTCTGCGATCGGTGGACTTTGGTTTCTCGCACTTCTAATAAAGGGACAGGAACATGTGATCAAAGAATTCATTGCCTACCAAATCAGATTATTTCGAACTGAAGATGCCGACCACGGAGGACCATTCTTCTATCATTTCGTAATCCTATTGTTGGGTTGTTTCCCCGCTGCGGCCTTGTCCATTCTGTCCATGCGGGCAAAATCCATCAGCAAAAATAGATCCGGACAATTCCATCGCTGGATGTTGATTATGTTTTGGGTGGTGCTCATCCTTTTTTCAATTGTCAAAACAAAGATTGTTCATTATTCTTCTTTGTGTTATTTCCCGCTAAGCTTCCTGGCCGCCGTAACATGCCACGACATGATCCAGGGCCGTCTCAGGCTTCCTGTTTGGAATCGGATACTCGAAATGGTAACAGGCTTCCTGCTGGCCATTGCCCTGATCGGGATCACATTTATTGACAAATTCAAACCCTGGCTTCTGGAACCCGGAAGGATCCGGGATGAATTTGCACGTGCAAACCTGGAGGCAAATGTGCCCTGGAGCGGCTTTGAAATCCTGCCCGGGTTGATCATGCTGACAGGGGTCATTCTGTTCGGCGTTTATGTCAAAAGAAACCCCGCGTATGCCATCAAAGGCATTTTTGTTTGCAGTCTTGTGGGTACAAATCTTGCTACGGCAATGATTGCACCTAAGGTAGAGCCCTATTCACAGGGCGCAGCCATCGAATTTTACGAAAGCAAGCAAAATGAACTGGCTGTCATCGAACCGCTCAATTTCAAAAGCTACGCGAATCTATTCTATGCCAGAAGACCGGCTGCCCTTGGAGGAATCAGGGAAGATGAAGTATTTACAAATAAAGTGCCGCCGGGTGTGAATGCCTATTGTGTGATTAAAATCCAAAACGCAAAAGCATATGAAGCACGATATCCGCAGATGAAAAAGCTCTATGAAAAAAATGGATTTGTTTTTTACAAAGCCAGGGGAGATTAAATTCAATTCCGGGTTGTATAAATATCGCTTTTCATCAGCCCCCATTTACAGAGCCGATGCAAGAGGGAAACCTGCAGTACCCCAAATCCATATTTCAAGCTTCTGCTGAAATTAATGCTGGAAGCTTCTTCAAAATATTTTGTAGGACAAGTCACTTCTGCAATTTCATACCCCTGGAATAATATCTGCGACAGCATCTGGTTATCAAAAACAAAATCTTCTGAATTCGCTTCAAAATTGATTTTCTCCAGCACCTGCCTTGAAAATGCACGGTACCCGGTATGGTATTCCGATAATTTCTTGTTGAGCATAATGTTCTCAAACAAAGTAAGCATACGGTTGAAGACGAATTTGTACAGAGGCATCCCTCCTGCCAGGGCTCCTTTGCCCAGAATGCGCGAACCGAGCACGACCGGGTATACATCATTTGCAATCAGGTAAGACATGGAATGAATAAGCTTCGGCGTATACTGGTAATCGGGATGAAGCATCACGACGATGTCGGCACCTAATTCAAGTGCTTTTCGATAACAGGTCTTCTGATTGCCGCCATATCCCCTGTTTATTTCATGACGGATCACATGGCCGATTCCCAAACTCCTTGCCAGCGTCGCCGTATTGTCACTGCTCTTATCATCTACCAGCACCACTTCATCCACAATGTCAAAAGGAATTTCATTGTAAGTCTTTTGCAGCGTGAGCGCTGCGTTGTAAGCAGGAAGCACAATGACCAGTTTTTTTCCAAGAATCATAATTGTGGATTGCTTTTTTGCACGGATCAGTTTGGCTTGGCCTGATTTTTTTTCACGCGCCTCATTATCCCCGGATTAAACTTCTCCATAAAAAGATAGACCCAGATGGAAACCACAACCCCAATGATAGCGCCTCCAAACACATCCCCAGGGAAATGCTGTGATAGATAGACCCTGGAATACCCTACCCCGATGGCCAACAAGAGATATACAATGCCCAGGGATTTATTTCTTGAATATAAAGAAAGTGATACTGCCAGCGCAAACGCAGAAGCCGTATGCCCCGATGGAAAACTAGCCTTTCCCCCAAGGGTGAAACCATCAACGATATAAATATTGTCTGTAACAGAAAAAAAATCCCTGGGCCTTGGACTGGTGATCAATCCCTTTAATACCTGCGTGAACAAACCTGAGATCAGAAAAGCGATCAGGATTTGCAAGGCGAAATCAAATCGTCGCATCACCAGAAGAATGACAACCAAAAAAAGGGAAAACATCCCGTCGCCCAGGTTCGTAAAATACCCAAAAAAACTGTTCAGGAATGGACTATGATAGGCAGTGATCTCCTGGAAACCATCACCACGAGAATTGAGCATCAAAAAAAAAGTCGACAAAAGGAAAAAAATCCCAAGACCGGTCATCAGCAACCGATTGTCCATGATTAATCGCTTGAATTTATCCATCATGCCCATGATTTGAGTGAAACCCGGCGCAAATGTAGCCCATAATTTATTACATGTTTTGATAGAACAGCATAATCGAAATCAGTCGCAACTTTTAACAGGTTGATTATAGATGTCTTACCTAGGTCCTGCTTTATATTGACCGTATATAAAGGCAACAAATCCTTAATATTCACTTAAATAGGGGGTAACATTCGAGTATGACCTTTGAAAAACCAATTGAATGGAAAAACGTCCCCTTGAAGTAGTCGTTATCTCTGACGTACATCTCGGCACTTATGGATGCAAGGCCAAAGAACTACTCAACTATCTTAAAAGCATCGCTCCGAATATTCTTATCCTGAACGGAGACATCATCGATGGCTGGCAATTCAGCAAAAGATATTTCCCTGTTTCGCATATGGGCGTGATCAAAGAGATCATCCAGCTGATGACCAATGGCACCCGGGTCTTTTATATTACGGGAAACCATGACGAAGCACTGAGACGCTATACTGATTTACAAACCGGGAATCTCACACTGACAGATAAACTGGTTTTGGAGATAGATCATAAGATGACCTGGATCTTTCACGGAGATGTTTTCGACAACGCAAATAAAGGATGGGCTAAAATCATTTCCAAACTGGGCAGCAAGGGGTATGGGTTTCTCATCCTGATCAACCGGCTAATCAATTTCTTCCTGCGCATTATCGGAAAAGAAAGGATTTCTATCTCCAAACGCATCATGAAAGGCATCAACAAGATGGCCAAAATAAATGAGTTTGAAGAAGTCGCCGCAGAATTGGCGATTGAAAAAGGATATGACTATGTGATCTGCGGGCATATTCACCAGCCACAGAAAAGAGTAATCGAAAAAAATGGTGGGAAAGTCATCTACCTGAATTCAGGTGATTGGGTAGAACACCTGACCGCATTGGAATACCATCAGAATGAGTGGAACATATTCGTCTATGACAGGAATCTTTTCGCTGATACAAAAAAGTCAGAAGAAAAGCAACCGCTTACGGTCATCACGGACGATATCAATTTTTATATTAATTCATTAGCCATTTAAATAAGTCTTATGAAAATATTATATTCAGTGCAGGCAACAGGAAATGGCCATATCAGCCGGGCCATGGAGATCCTGCCTTTTCTGGAAGCGTACGGATCGGTGGATATTTTTCTAAGTGGCGCCAATAGCACCCTGAAGCTGGACCTGCCCATAAAATACAGGAGCAAGGGACTCTGTATTTTTTATAACCACAGCGGCGGGCTGTCCTATCTCAATACGGTGAAAAACTTTTCTCCCCTGCGCATGATGAAGGAAGTAAGGGACCTGCCGGTGGAAAAATACGACCTGGTCTTGAATGATTTTGAAAGCATTACTGCTATGGCATGCGCGCTCAAGAAAATCCCTTCAGTTAATTTCGGACACCAGGCAAGCTTTAAATCCGCGAAAACACCTCGCCCTTCCAGGAAAGATCCAGTTGGAGAATGGATACTTCAGCATTATGCAAGGGCCAGTCAGTATATCGGATTGCATTTCGAGTCCTACGATGATTTCATCCTGCCTCCGGTCATTAAAAAAAATGTGATCGAAGCAGAGCCGGTGGATCTGGGTCATATCACGGTGTACCTCTCTTCCTATTGCGACGAAGAAATTTCGAAATTTCTTATCCCATTGAAGGATCATCATTTCCAGGTTTTCTCCAAAGAAATTTCAATGCCGAGGACCCTGGGAAATATAAAATTTATGCCTGTAGACAAAGACGCATTTACAAAAAGCATGATTGAATGCAAGGGCATCATCACGGGTGCCGGATTTGAAACACCTGCTGAGGCCCTTTGGCTCGGAAAAAAGCTCATGGTCATTCCCATCGCAGGCCAGTATGAACAATATTGCAATGCAGCGGCACTAAAAAGAATGGGTGTGGAAAGTTTAAATTGTTTAAACGGCGGATTCGCTACAAGTTTCCAACAATGGATCGAAAGGGAAAACAAGATCTCCTTCAGACCGGCTGTATTCGACCGAGGCGATTGTTCGATTTGTAATGAAACATGCAGTTCGAAACAGGATTTCTGCAAAATTCCCATTCCGAGGGTTTGCGACTTCCTGAAAAAGCAGGAAGATTTTCTCTCACTGTAGAAATAAAAAAGGCCACCGTCATGGAAATGAAGTGGCTCATGAGAAAATCTGCTCTTACTTACTAAAACCATTTTAGCTTCTAACAACTATTGCCTCACTAAACTGGCTGCAAGGTATATGGCACATGTTAAGGCGGTTTTACTTCAAGGTTATGGTAATATTAATCAATAACTACAGGCAGATTTCCCTATCATGGTATAAGTTCAGGTCTTGGAATAAGTAATTTTAGCCTCATTTTACGGATGAGCTGCTATCAGCGGATTCAATTTTCGATGCAATGCCTCTAATTGATTTTGAAAAACAGGTAATCCAAATCAACTCATTAAAAGATAATCCCATATTAATCTTGAGGAAATTCTGAATTTTTACTTGTTTTAAAATTCTCCAAATAGATTTCCCAGGAATAACACTGGATTTCAAGTGAGTTCTAAGTGAAAGGATATTTCATTTTCAGTTAAATTGTATCAAATTCAAAACGTATCATAGCATGATACAATGGTTGGGTGTTCCGATTTGCGACAAAATCACAACAAACAATGTCTAAGCTTAGGACTGGCAACAGAGCTCGAGGATTGATTTTGATCCTCACAGGACTCATTATTGCGATGGATTTTCAGGAGGCTGCATGCCAATCGGTACCCCTATCTATAAAAGAAGTCTTGCAAAGAGTTCGCACCAATCTTCCCAAATTAGAAGCTTTGAGGCAGCAGGCATCAGCCACCCAAGAAAATATACAACTCGCAAAAAATAGCATGGTGCCTGATCTTAATATTGGTTACCAGGTCAATTTGGCAACTTATAATAATATTACGGGCATGAGCTATCCTGGTTTTTTATTGCCTATCAGTGGACCACCTTCTGTATCAAATGATTTGAACTTTGTTCCTGGCACCGCAGCCGGCGCATTACTAAAATGGAACCCAATCACGTTTGGCCAGCGGAATGCTGCGATAGAGAAAGCTACTGCGCAATTTAAACAGGCCAATGCTGCATACAATGAAGACTTATTTCAATCAGAATACAATGCAATCAATATTTATCTCGAATCTGTGTATTATAAGCAACTGATGAAGAGTGTACAGGCTTCAATTGACAGAAACAAAGTGGGTTTGGAACAAGCGCTCGTACTTGCGATCAATGGATTGCGCCAGGGCATGGACACGGTCCAGTTTTACTCTGCCATTGCTCAGGGAGAAATAGAATTCTTGCAATCCGAAAGAGTCTACCAGGGAAGGCTTATAGAATTAAGCAGACTTACCGCTATGAACAGTTCCGCTGAAGATATTCTGCTAACAGATACCCTGTTTAATCCAACTATTAATTTATTAGTTGATACAAGTACAATTATTACTTCACATCCACATTTTCAATCCCTGGAAGCTCAGAAAAACATCACTGCAGCAGGTTTGAGAGAAATAGAAAGATCATGGGTCCCACAATTAGACATATGGGGTAATCTATACGCCCGTGGCTCAGGAATAGATGCTTATGGACAAGTTAACAAGTCAGATGGTTTCAATTTGTCCCGTACCAATGCAGGGATAGGTGTACAATTGAGCTTTCCTGTTTTTCAATTGACCAAAATGAATATTAAGAAGAAACAATATGAGTCCTTACTAAAGGCTGATGAGGCAAGACTGGTTCAGGTGCAACTTGATATTACAAAAGAAACAGCCAATGCTTTACAACAATACCGGCAGGATGTAAAGATTGCCAATAAGTCGCCTGTACTATTAAAAGCAGCAACAGATGTATATGAGGGATTGAAATTGAGTTATGATGCAGGCTTGATTGATTATACAAGACTAGCGCAAGCGCAATATGAGTTATTGAATGCAGAAGTGAATTATGCCAATTCCCGTTTACAAGTATGGCGTTCATTACTTGCTGTTGCGGTAGCAAAAGGGAATTTGGATTTATTTACGGATCAATTGAAATAAAAGCATGAAGCTTATTACGGGAGCATTACGACATCCCATTACCATATTGGTTTCAGTACTGGCAATTGCTTTTTTTTCATGGCTGGCTATCGGCAACACAAAGATTGATATATTTCCAAAGCTGGGTTTACCTACAGTTTATGTTGCCCAACCTTATGGAGGATTGTCACCTGAACAAATGGAAGGATTTGTTACTTCTTATTACGAATATCACTTCCTATATATCACTGGTGTTAAGTATGTAGAGTCAAAATCCATACAAGGCGCTGCACTCATCAAGATCGAATTCAATGAGGGAACAGATATGAGCCAGGCAATGGCTGAGGTGGTGGGCTATGTGAACCGTGCACGCGCATTTATGCCTCCGGGTACTGTCCCACCTTTTATAACTCGTTTTGATGCCGGAAGTGTTCCGGTTGGCCAATTGATCTTCAGTTCAGAGACCCGGTCTCTAGGTGAAATTTCTGATTTGGCATTATTTAGAGTGCGTCCATTGTTTTCCACCTTGCCTGGCGTATCCGCACCACCGCCTTTCGGAGGCAACCAAAAAACCGTGCTTGTAAATGTTGACCCCGATAAGATCCGCAGTTACCATCTGACTCCGGATCAGGTAGTGCAAGCATTGATGAAATCCAACAGCATTAGCCCGGCAGGTAATATTCGCATTGGGGACAGCACTTATATCACTCCTCTAAATAGTGTTATTGAAGGATTAGAGGATTTGCAAAATACCCCCCTGCAAATGGGCAGTGGCGTCTCTGTGTATGTGAAAGATATTGCGACGGTCAGTTTGGGATCAGATGTTACCAGCAGTTATGCATTGATTAATGGTAAACGCTCTGTATATATTCCTGTAACGAAAAGGGCTGATGCATCTACCTGGGATGTGGTGCAAAGAGTTAAAGCCGCTTTACCAGATATGCAGGCAGCTATACCTGACGACATTAAAGTTTCCTACGAATTCGACCAATCAGGTTATGTCATCAATGCACTTAAAAACTTATTGATTGAAGGTGGATTGGGTGCCATGCTGACGGGGCTGATGGTACTGCTATTCCTTGGCGACCGAAGAGGAGCACTGATCGTTTTGATGACCATACCCCTTGCATTATTATCCTCTGCCACATTATTGTATCTCTTCGGGCAAACCATCAATATCATGACGCTCGGAGGGCTGGCATTATCAGTAGGCATATTGGTGGATGAAGCAACTGTAACTATTGAAAATATTCACCGGCATATGGAAATGGGTAAACCAAAAGCCAGGGCTATTGCTGATGCGAGCAGGGAAATCGCGCTTCCAAAATTGTTGATTTTAGCAAGTGTACTGGCCGTCTTCGTTCCATCCTTTTTTATGAACGGAGTACCTAAAGCCATGTTTCTTCCGCTATCATTGGCCGTAGGTTTTGCCATGATAGCTTCTTTTCTGCTGTCACAAACCTTTGTCCCGGTGGTCAGCAACTGGATAATGAAAGATCAATTATCTGAAAGGGAAAAAGAAGGAACAGGCGGGTTGTTTAAGAGAATTAGAAACAGATATGTGAGCGCCGGAGAGCGCATCAGAACAGGTGCCGGGATAATTAGCATTTTGTTTATCGTCGTATGTGTCGGCCTGATCGTTTTATTTTTTTCGTTTTCGGGGACTGAATTGTTCCCCAAAACCGATACAGGCCAAACACAGATAAGGCTTCGTTTGCCTGTGGGTACGCGACTTGAACGCACAGAAGATGCCACCAGGAAATTATTGGCAATTGTGAATGATATTGCTGGTAAAAAGAATGTGGAAATTACTTCTGCTTTTGTGGGCACGCAACCATCCAGCTTCCCTGTAAACTATGTTTATTTATGGACAAGTGGTCCCCATGAATCAGTCACTAAAATAAAATTAAAGCCAGGCGCGATTGGCCTGGAAAAATTCAAAGAAAGGGTAAGGGAATCTGTAAGCAAGGAAATCAGCAATGCTAAAATATCTTTTGAACCGGGTGATCTTTCCGAACAGGTGTTGAACCTGGGTTCTACAAATCCAATTGAAATCGCGGTGGTGAACAGGAATTTGGAAGATGGCAAAAAAACGGCCATTCAGCTGGTAAAAGAATTATCTTCCATTCCATCATTGAAGGATGTTCAAATTGCCACCCCACTGGATTACCCGGCCATTAAGATTGAAGTAGACCGCGTAAAAGCGGGTCAATTAAATATATCTGCAGACCAGGTTGCACGTTCCGCAGTAGCTGCCACTTCATCCAGCCGATTTACTTCACCAGGCTACTGGTTAGACAAAACAACCGGAACGGCTTATATCGTGCAGGTGCAATATCCAGAATACAAAATGAACTCCACCACCCAATTGGAGATGGTCCCGGTAGCGTCTGCAAATGGCAACATTCACCTCCTGAATGAAGTCGCTTCCTGGAAAAGAATAATAATGCCCGGTGAATACGACAGACTCAATCAACAACGATATATTAGCATTACTTCCAATGTACAGGGAGAGGATCTGGGCGGCGCATTTAAAAAAGTAAATAAAATTATTAAGAACAAATCTATACCCAAAGGCTCAAAGCTTTTATTACGTGGCCAACCGGAGCTGCTGGAACAAACTTTGAACAACTTACAATTTGGATTGCTGATTGCCATTGTAGTCATTTTTCTAATCATGACCATTTCCTTTCAGTCCTTTCGTATCGCGGCCATCACGCTTTCAGTTGTGCCCGCCGTAGTTGCAGGATCCTTGCTGTTATTATTGACAACTGGCCAAACGCTGAACATACAATCATATATGGGAAGCATTATGGCTATTGGCGTCGCCATTGCGAATTCAGTATTATATATGACTTATGCTGAACAGCTGAGAAAGCAGGGCAATATAAGTACTGCCCATCTTCTGGCAGCGGAAAACAGGATGCGGCCGATCCTCATGACCAGCCTGGCCATGATAGCGGGGATGCTGCCAATGGCATTGGGACTGGGCGAAGGAGGCGACCAGACTGCACCGCTTGGTATCGCCGTTATTGGCGGATTGCTTTTTTCAACGATTAGTGTGCTATTCTTTTTGCCTCATGTTTATCACTGGGGAATTGGCAAGAGAAAATATATCTCGGCATCGATGGATCCTGATGAAGTGACAAGTCAAAATCATAATGAAAAATGAAAAGGAATTTACCAGCATTGATTCGAATTATTTCTATATCGTCTATTCTGTTTGGATTCGCTGCTTGCAATAACGTGCAGAACGAACAACAAACTGCTGCTAATGCAATGGATACCGTTTCTGTTTTTATTTTGCATGATACTACGGCCATCAAAAATATTGAACTGCCTGCTGAACTTTTGCCTTATGAGCAGGCAACATTGTTTTCGCGTGATCAGGGCTACATTAAAGAAATGAAAGTGGATATAGGAGATAAAGTTCGAAGCGGACAAACCCTTGCAGTAATTGAAGCGCCGGAATTGCAAAGCAAGTACGCAGAATTCCAGTCTTCACTTCAGGCGGCAAAAGCAAAGTATATGAGCAGTGTTGATGTATATCAGCGCTTGTATAAAGCATCCCAGGCAAAAACAGCTGGTATAGTTGCCCCGGTTGACCTCGAACGCAGCCACAATCAGTTATTGGCCGACAGCGCATCCTATGAAGCATCAAAGAAACTGGCCCAGTCTTACAAAGAATTGGCTGGTTATTTGGTCCTCGAGTCACCTTTTGATGGCATCGTCACAGCCAGGAATGCGGACAAGGGAGCGATGGTGGGCAATAATCAAATGATATTGACAGTACAGAATATCAGTGTGCTAAGACTAAGGATCGCCGTTCCTGAATTATACGTCGCCTCAGGCACCGCAAAAAAAGAAATTAGTTTTCGCGTGGATGCCTACCCTGAAAAATTATTCACTGCCACACTTTCCCGAAAGAGCGGAGCAATTGACCCGATCACAAGAACTGAACAATGGGAATTTAGATACGACAATAAAAGCAAGGAACTTAAATCTGGTGCTTTTGCCTATGTAAGATTGAGTTTACAAAGAAGCGTCAAATCATTTATACTGCCTTCCAGTGCCATAGTAACCAACCAGGAAAGAAAATTTGTTATAAGAGTGAAAAACGGGAAGGCCGAGTGGGTGGACGTACGGCAAGGCATGTCGACCGATAAAGGCAGCGAAGTATTCGGGAACATCAATAACGGGGACACTTTAGTTATGCGTGCAACTGACGAACGGAAGGCGGGAAGCATTGCTTACTGGAAACTTGGACAATAGTTATTTAGTGGCTTAATTTAATGTAAAGGCTCCCTTCTGTCTTGCTTGATGAATACTTCACTCTAATGATTGGAACTCTGGAAAAAAGCAACCAACCATAATACCTCGTAAACTAGTGCTTGTTCTTATGTTTAAGGACCTTTGCTTCCAGGTAAAAAATAATTTCCTCAGCAATATTCTTGGATTGATCACCCACCCTCTCCAGTTTCCTGAGGATAGAAAGATTATAAAGCGCCTGGTTCGCATCTTCGGGGTGTTTTTGGAGATATTCAACCGTTGCCTGGGTGGCCATGGCATTGATATTATCCAGTGATTCGTCCTTTTTGAACACACTTCTTGCCAGTATCGTGTCTTCAGTTTCGAAGGCTTTGAGTGTGTCTTCCAGAATAAGGATGGATTCATCATACATCGTGATGGTCCTGGTCGCATCCAGCAATTCTTCTTTGAAGGATTCTTCCGCGTCAATAATATATTTTGCATTTCCTTCTGCAATATCTCCAATTCTTTCCAAATTGGAATTGATCTTCAGTACCGCGAGGACAAAACGTAAGTCAACGGCAACAGGAGTAAGCAAAGCAAAAATATTTTCACAGTCCCGGTCAATTTTCAATTCCAGTCCATTGACCCTTTTTTCAGAAAGCACGACTTCCCGGGCCAGGTCCTTGTCAAAATTGATCAGCGCCGACAATGATTTGACCATCTGCGAATGCACCAGGCTCCACATGTTGATCGCTTCTGTCTTTAAATATTGCAATTCGATTTCGAGCTGTGTCATGACTGATAGGTATAAAAAATTACTCAATAATTCATTCTCTCTAACTGAATCTCCCGGTAATATAATTTTGGGTTCGCGTGTCTTTCGGGGCGGTAAACATTTGTTTGGTCTCGTCATATTCCACCAATTCTCCCAAATAGAAAAACGCGGTCCGGTCGCTCACTCTGGCGGCCTGCTGCATATTGTGGGTCACAATGATCAAAGTAAGATTTTTCTTGAGCTCATGCAGCAATTCTTCAATGCTGGAAGTGGAAATGGGATCCAGTGCAGAAGTCGGTTCATCAAGGAGCAGTACTTCGGGCTTCATGGCTATGGCACGGGCAATACAAAGGCGTTGCTGTTGTCCCCCCGACAGGAAAGTACCTTTCTTGTGCAATGAATCCTTCACCTCTTTCCAAAGCGCCGATTCTGTCAGTGACTGCTCGACGATGGTATCCCTTTCATTTTTGGGAATTTTCAGACCATTTAATTTATATCCGGCGATCACGTTGTCATAGATGCTCAGATTGGGAAATGGGTTGGGTCTTTGAAATACCATCCCGATTTTCAGACGCGTATAAATGGGATGCATCTCATAGACATCTTCGTTGTTCAAGCAGCATTTTCCCATTGGAAGTCGCACCCTGTGTGAGTTCATGCAGCCGGTTGATGCAGCGCAGATAGGTCGTTTTTCCGCAGCCCGAAGGACCCATGACGGCGACGATATTGTTTTTTGGAATGTCGATACTTACATCCTTGACCGCATGGTTGGTGCCAAAATACGCATTGAAATTACGGCTGCTTATAACTGTACGTTCCATCTTTTAGTTATGATCTTGGTTAGGATGTTCAATACTAATACGGTAAATAGCAAAATCAGCGCGGCTCCCCAGGCCAGGTCATGCCAGTCATCATATGGACTGGTTGCATAATTGAATATCAAAAGTGGCATGCTTTGCATCGGTTTCGCAATATTAAGATTCAGGTAGGGATTACCGAAAGCGGTAAAAAGGAGCGGAGCCGTTTCACCCGCGATTCTTGCAATGGAAAGAATGATGCCGGATAGGATGCCACTTATCCCGCAGGGAACCAAGACACGCAAAATGACTCTATGATATGGAAGGCCAAGCGCAAGTCCGGCTTCCTTCAAAGAGGTGGGTATGAGCTTCAGGGTTTCTTCCGTAGAGCGGATCAGGATGGGAAGCATCATAATGGCCAGTGCAACGCTCCCGGAAAATGCAGAAAATGTTCCCAAAGGTTTTACTACCCAGAAATAAACGACGATACCTATCACGATAGAAGGAACCCCCTGCAGCACATCCACCGCCAGCCGGCTCCAGTAGGATAACCTTGAATCTTTATTCTCACTCAGGTAAATTCCACCCATGATGCCAAGTGGAATAGCCATAATAGAAGCTACAAGCACAATCATGATGCTACCCAGGAGGGCATTGACTATTCCACCTCCTGTTTCTCCCACCGGTTTAGGAATATGGGTAAGAAAGGTCCAGTTTATTTTGGTAACGCCCTCCCTGAAAATATAAAGATGATGAAAAGCAAAGGCAACGTAATCAGGAATGCCATGAAAACGATGAATGCCTGAAAGAATTTGCTTTTCCCAACCCTGAATTTAATATTCGGATTCATAACTATTCGTTGGTAAATCTCTTAATAATTCTTTTTCCGATCATATTGATAACAACAGTAACCAGAAAAAGAGCAAGACCTAATTCAATTAAAGCGGACAAATAAACGGTATGATCCGCTTCGGTAAATTCATTCGCTATCACGCTTGCCATGGTATTGCCCGGCGCAAAGATACTTGTCTGGTATCAGGCTTGTATTTCCGATGACCATCGTGACAGCCATGGTTTCCCCAAGAGCTCTTCCAAGCGAAAGCAATATTCCCGCAAACAGTCCTGATTTGGTATAAGGCAGGATCACACTTCGAATGACTTCATATCTGGTCGCACCAAGGGAATAGGCACCTTCTTTCAAAGAAGAGGGCACCAGGCGAATCATCTCCCTTCCGAGGGAAGCGGCATAGGGAATGATCATGATGGCAAGAACGAGTGAAGCCGTAAAAATGCCAATTCCATATGGGAGTACTCCCAAGCTTCATTTCGAGACTACGCACAAGCGGAACCAACACGAGCAATCCCCAAAATCCGTAAATCACAGAGGGCACAGCTGCAATCAGGTCCACTGTATTTTTCAAAAAATTCGACAACCATCCCGTGGGGTTATATTCACCCAGGTAGACAGCAATGGCAAATGAAAAAGGGATGGAAATGATCAAAGCAAGGAAATGATGTTAGCAGTGTGCCCAATAAGAATGGCCATGCCCCATAGACATTATTCACGGGATCCCAGGTCTTTCCCCATAAATATTTCAGACCGAGGGACTTCATGGATGGAACTGATTCAATTATCAGCGTCAGCATGACACCAAATACCATCACGACCATCAGGGCTGCGATAATGACCAGTGATTGCCTGAATAATTTTTCAGTCCGAATCTGGCCTGTTAGACTTTCGAAGTCTTTTGTTCGCGATTACTGTCATAGGTCAAGAAATAGAGTTACCCACTCATTATATCAAGCAGGTAACTCAATATACAAATGATAAAGGAGTTATTTCAATATAGGTTTGCCAGCATAGGTTGCAGATTTTACAATTTTCTCGGCAACCTTCAACGCTTCTTTTGACAAGGGTGAATAATTCAGCGGTTCGTGCGAATTTTTGTCCATCATGAAGATTCCACCAGAGAAGTTGAAGAAGCTTCTGAGCCCTGTCAGCAGAACGGCCACCGTAGTTTTGCTCCTGATAAATGATGATCCATGTGAAACCGCTTATCGGATAGCCGTCGGGTGCGTCAGTATCTGTAATAAATATTTTGGAATCGTCCGGCATTTTTACATTTCCGGCTGCTCTTACCGACTCAATCGACGGGACTGAATAAACTTCCCTTTCTTATTTCTCAGCTTAGCATAGTCCATTTTATTTTGAAGCGCATAAATCAATTCCACATAACCGATCGCGCCAGGAGTTTGCTTTACCAATCCTGAGACCCCTCATTGCCCTTGCCGCCTAATCCGGTTGGCCAATTGACAGCTCCCCCGCTTCCCACCTTAGTAGACCATTCCGGGCTGACTTTGGAGAGATAATTTGTGAATATATTCGTCGTCCCGCTTCCGTCTGAACGATGGGCTACGAGAATTGGAAGTACCAGGTATGTTTACTCCTTTATTAATTGAAGTAATGCTAGCATCATTCCATTTTGTAAGCTTTCCCAGGAAAATGTCTGCAATGATATCAGGGGTCAGGCTGATATTATTATTCTCTCCTGGTAGATTGTAGGTAATAACAACGGCCCCTGAGGTCATGGGTATGTGAAGGACAGGCACTCCGATTTTCTTGGTTTGTTCGTCATTCAGCGGACCGTCCGAAGCCCCGAAATCAACTGTTTTGTTTGTCAGCTGCAAAATGCCGCCACCGGAACCAATGGATTGATAATTCACTTCTATCCCTGTTTTCGTATTGTATTCTGAAAACATTTTAGAATACAAAGGATAAGGAAAGGTTGCTCCCGCTCCCAATAAGGTCTTGTCGTCCGATTGCGCAAACGTTTGCAAAGACGTGGCCACTAATCCTGAGATCAATAATACCGGCAAAAGCCGCATTCTGAATTTTATAAGAATCTGTTTCATATATCTATTTTAGAAGTTTATTGTTGAGGTTTTGCAAGATTCCAATATTGTCTCAAATTAAAGTGATTGAAGACAACTAATGGATATATGGATAATAAGAATATTTAGGATTCGTAAAGAGTCTTCCAAAAGTGAAAAAGAAAGTAATCCGGTAAACCAGGTCATAGTCCTTCGCGGCAAGCCCGGTCAAACCCGCCTGTTGACCTAAGTATTCATCCCACCAAATATTCGGCATAATATGAACAGCATTGGTTGGTGCAAAGTCAAAGCCGGCGCTTAAAAACCGTTCCCTGTTGTTAGGTTCGTAAGTGGTACTCACACTATATAATGCCGCATTTTTGCCATAATCAGCATTGTATTTTGTATTTGGATTGTACCAGTCAAAACGTGCCCATACGCGAAACTTTTGGGTTATAAAGTAATGTGCATATAATGATAATCCGGTTGCCTGACCATCGAGCGTATCTTTCAGTGCACCGGAGGTTCCTTGTTCCACCTGGCTTAATGCATTCATATATCCTTCCGCACCAACAGTGAAATTTTTTCCTACCCAGACGATCGATGCTTTAGTCATTTGCCGGTCTGAATGACCATGAGGGCTAGGGGACCAGTTCTGCCTTTGATAATCCGCATAGATGTCAAAGATCAGCCTATGTTTAAAAAGGCCAATAAAGGCATCAAAGTAAAACCATTTATAAAGCGTACCGTTCAAAGCCTGGGGTTTAGCACTTGTTCCATTGGCCACCAAAAAATTATATCCGTAAACCAACGAGGAATCCTTTGAGTTAAACCTTCCCTGCAGTCCGGCGCCAAAATCAAAAGAAGGGGTTCTTCGGATATCAGTGATGGTTCTTTCAATCGGCCTTGAATATGTAAATATATTTTCAGTCATATATGGGAAAGCGGGGGTGGGCTGCAATCCTACAACAAAGTCATTCCCTTTTATCAAAAAGTTCTTCCAGCGCACGTTGGCAAACTTGATGTAGGGCGTAAATTTATTGTTTTGAAGAAGGTCGCCGGTAGTGAAGTCATCTTCAGCAGCCAACAGTAATTCCGCAGAAAAGGTTTTACTAATATTGTAATCATATCCAATGTAAATGCGTCGGAACTGAAATTCATTTGTGCCCTGCTTCACATTGGTATATTGGTTGTTGCCTCCCCGATTCAGAGAATCCGCATGAGATTTATAGAACCAGTCTCCGAAAACGTAGCCCCAAAGTCTTCCCGAATTAGGAGCGCCCGCTCGAAACGCGGAATCATTGTTCCACAGGTATTGAGCCTTAACCTTAAAACCTGAGAATAGAAAAACAGTCAACAAAAGGAGAAAGTAAACAGGCAGAATGAATCTTTTGCTTTTCATAACAATTTTTGTTGTTTGGTTGAACAAAAGAAGCATCGACCGATTATCGCAATGTTAACGCAATGTTACCTTAATGTTACTTAACTAGCAATTAATCGATGGTTTTCAACTCACTAGATAATTACAATTCCTTGAATACCAATTGCAAGGTCCCAACTCACCATAACAAAATGACCGGACTTTTTCAGTCCGGTCACTAATCAATTTATTACAAAATCTTTACCGAGCTAGGCAAAAAACCTGGTTGAATCTGGTAACTATGAATATCCTTTTACCTGTCCAACGCCCGCTTCATACATATCAATCGCATCCTTTATTTCTTTGTTAATTGCGGGAGCGCCAAATTCAGGAGAATTCAATTCTGCCTCTTCCGAATACCTATTGTCATACCATTTCCCATCTGGGGTTTTATACACTTTCACTTTAATTTGCTCGGACTTTACCGGATGATCAAAGAAAACAAAATATTCAACCAGGGGCAACCGGTCCACAGAGACAGAGAACAAACCTTCTCGAAGAATTGTCAGATCGTAATCTGCTTTTCGGACCATGCCGTTCCTGTGCAATGCCTCTAGATTAAATTGTGCTAACTCACCCATATAAGTTTATTTACTTAAAAACTACTACAAATAACCGACTAAGATTGTCGGCCTATATTAACTTAATGTTACCTTTTCATTAACAAACTCCCTTTGCAACATTAAATCCTTGAGCACAAGAGGTTTCGGACTGGTTCTATTTATCCATTCGTTTTTCGAATTTCAAAGAACTTGGTCTTTATCGCTGCCTGTTGTCAGTCTCAATGTCAATTAAGCCATCAGACCCGGGTAACCAGGCGACAGAATTAGATACTATTTTCCCCAAACTGCCCATTTTGCTGTCCAGTCTACTGTACCATCCAGCGCCCCGATATATGAAGTTGCAGTGAAGAATGCATCATTCAGGGTTCCGGCATCAAATTTTCCTGCCGTTGTCAAAGCAGGTGAACCCGTTTTTGGCTGCAAATTCGGAGCGGCATCATTGAATGGATCTGTTAATTGTATGTCCCCGGCATTCGCATAATACACGCTATGATTGGTGGTAGTTGTTATTGTTGCAAGTCCGGCTGAATCCAAAATGGCCGGGGTCACCGTTAAACTGGCCACCTTGAATGGAGTTGACACTGCATTGAGGAAGCTATTGTAAAACCTAGCAGTGGACGCGGCTTTATAATAGGATGCCGTGGAATCGGATTCGATGACAAGTCCGGCTTTTTGTCCACCCATTACAATGGAATTAGCCAGAATGAATTTGGTTCCTCTTCTCCAACGCATTCCGTATCCGTAATCAGGACTGGTATTTGCTGCACCATTAGGCCCAATGGCAGTAAAGTTGGAAAGCGTGGGATAAGAGATAGGCGCCTGCGCAAATGGCAGCCCGTTGCTTGGATTGACATTATCCACCTCGAAATTATTTGAAATATCGCCTGTTGTTCCTTTGTTGTCAGTGAAAGCCGGATCCTTTACGGATATCGCAAACTGGATCTTTCCATGATAACCATCGTCCATATCATAATCATCATCTGCTGAATTGTATGCGATCAGGTGTCTGCAATTTACTGCGCCGCCAAAAAATTCATAGGCGTCATCCAGTCCCCTGACCACTTCTACATAATCGATCGTGGTGCCTGAGCCGACGCCATATAATGAGAGGCCATTAATTTCATCTCCCGGATTTACCGCTTTGCCCGCATATTCAATCCGCACATAACGAAGTGTTCCGGAATTATCATCGTCCTTATTCCCGCCAAAACTGCTGAATTGCAAGTCAACTCCACCTTCTATGACTTTGTGATTGCCATTTCCTGTCGCATTTCCAACGAGAACGACACCGCCAAGGTCTCCAGGTGCCGGAGCGGTCTCACCCGAAGTAAATACTATCGGATTATCTGCATTTGCATCTGCTATTAATTTAGCTCCTTTATAAATAACCAGCACACCTGCAGAATCTTTGTTGGACACGATTTTTGTTCCAGGCTCAATTGTAATCACTGCCCCGTTTGTAACATACACGTATCCACGCAGATGGTATGTTTTGGCTTTCGACCAGGTTGCGCTGGCCGATATAATTCCCCTGATAAATACATTAAGCGTGTCGCCGCTTGGTGGAGGCGGAGGCGGTGGTGGTGTTGTATCTGTGCTCTTAGAACAGGAGATTCCCATAAGAACAATTGCCAGGAAAGCAAGGGAATAGATTTTTTTCATGTGTTTTTTTTTGTAGTGCAAAAATGTTACTTGAATGTGATTGAATAGTTAAGTCTGTCTTATGCAATGATTAATTCTAAAATATGTAACGCAGCGCCACAGTAGTCGTAGTGCCGTAATTCACGGTATTTATTATTTTATCCTGTGAAGGATTGTAATTCGTATTGGAAGGATTTGGTTCGAATTTATAGTAAAGTGTGTAAGCCTGCGAAAGGATATCCCCAACCGTTAGTTTGATCTCCAGTTTATTTCCAATGATCTTCTTGGAGATTTGGAAGTCAAGCAAGTCCCTTGGCATTTCATAGATACTGAGAGCAGCTCCGCTCACTGCCCGCCATCTTAACCTCGGGCCGATCCGGTTGTACAGAATGTTTACTGAGAAATCATCATGCTCTGAAACATAGGTTAACCCCCCATTGATGAGATAAGGCGACTGGCCCTGAAGTGGGCTATTGTAAGTCAGATCTCCAAATTTTACAGATCCCTTGATATAAGCCGCATTGGCATAGATGGTCAGATTATTGAAGAAATTTCCCTTGATAAAATCCAGTCTTTTCCTGAATTCAAGTTCTGCGCCGTAGGAAATGGCAGAATTGGCATTTTGATAGGTCAACACATTGTTGCCCTGGTTAACCTGCTCAATCGGGTTTTCAAATGATTTATAAAAGACGCTGGCAGAAATGATTTCCCCTCCTTCAGGAAAATATTCATAACGAAGATCTGCGTTTGTATTCTTGCTTCGGAGGAGGTTGGGATTCCCAATTATGTTATTGTAATTGTCATAATCGAAAACACTGTAACTGGCTAGTTCCCTGAATTCCGGACGATTGACCGTCTGAGAAGCGCCCAAACGTAGGTTGGTCTTATTATTCAGTCCAAACGTCAATAAAAAGGAAGGCAGGAAATCCAGGTTATGCAAAGAAATATTCTGCTTATTCTTTGCTTTTATTTCCTGGGTGTAATTTTCGGCCCGCACTCCCCAGGTTAGCTTGAATTTATTGCTGAAAGTATTGTCAAACATGAGATAGCCGGCATTCAGCAGGGCCGTTCCTGTATAGTCAGTAGAATTTGTTCCAATATTCGCAACCGTTAGGTCATACTTGTCAATATTTTCGGGGCTGAAAATATTATTGAATGTGGTATTCTTGCCTTCTGGAATCGTAACGCCCAAACTTTCCAAAGAAGAATAGCCCAGCGCATCTACTTCCACACTCCTGTCCCGGTAATAATTGGCAGAGCCTGCTTTGAAAACCTGAGTCCTTTCATTCCATTTGAATTGTTTTGTGAAATTCAAATTGGCCCCGTAAATAAATTCTTTAAGGAATGAATATACCCTGCCTGCATTCTCAATGGCTGGCGAATTCTCGTTAGACAGTTTCAAATAGTAGCTGCCCGGCGTATTATCCGGCGTGCGATAGGAAAGTATGCGCTGATCAGGCTGCCAGCGATAGGTAACGCCAAAAGATCCATTCCAGTCAATGACCCAGCCCTTATTCAGTTTATGAAGCCCCTCAATCACTGAATTAAAAATGCCATTCCCTGAGGCCTCGCTGATTGTACTCTTATAATAAAAGGTATCCGGCTGATTTGAATAATTGCTGCCGTTTCGAATACCTACCGTCTTTATGAATAAATTGTTGTAGAAATTCCTGAATGAGATCTTGCTTTTTCCATAACTATAGGAAAAATTGAGCAGGGCCTGCAAATTATTCCTATAGTCATAATTATTGGTATTGTAGTTATACTGCAAGATCTTGTCAAATGTGTAATCATCCCGAACGCGGTCGGCCACCCTTTTCCCTGAAGCATAACCAACTGCGTAATTATATCCCAGCCGCCTATTGCCCTTCAGTAAAACCGTATTCCCTCCGGTATATAAAACCGCGACGGTCGGTGAACTTTTATAATCTGCTTCGTATCCGAAGGTGTTGGGAAATTGTTTCGTTGATCCACGCTTATAATCATTCGGCTGATTGATGAATTCTGCACCCCGGTATTGGTAGTACGAGCCTGGCATGTCCCTTGAATGATCAAAATATCCAAGCCAGTCCAGTTTGCCAGTTGGAAATCCTTTATAATAATTTTGAAAAGTACTTATTGAATTAAATCCAATGGCAACAGATAGTTCATTTGTGCTTTTTGAGGGAAAATCTTTAGTAGTTATTTTGATGGCCCCCCCTGAAAAATCTCCTGGAAGATCTGGAGTAGGAGACTTATAAATTACCAGATTGTCAATGACGGATGATGGAATAATATCGAATGAAAAGGCTTTCTTATCCGGCTCTGTGCTGGGAAGAACAGAGTTATTCATAAGAGAGACATTATACCTTTCGCTCAAGCCACGGATCACCACGAATTTATTATCCTGTATAGATGCACCGCTTACTCTTTTGAGCACTTCCCCTGTATTCCTGTCCGGAGAGCGCCTGATGATTTCAGCAGGAATGCCATCTGAAATGGAGGAGCTGTTCTTTTGTACAACATAAAGCCCTGCGATAGTCTGTTTCTTCGCCATTGGAGAAGTGACGATTACTGCCTCCATCTGGCTGTTCTTATTCCTTTCAAGTACCACATCGACTGGTGCGAGATCTTTTGTTCCCCCTAAATCACTGATTACTTTAGGTGTATATCCAAGGCTCCCAATCCGGATGCTGAATTTTTGCGATACGGTGACCGCAAAGAAAAACTGGCCTTCTACATCTGACACAGTTCCTTTTTTTGAACCTTCCAATGTGACAGATGCACCGGCCACTGGTTTTCCCGTCTCAGCATCTGTCACTTTCCCCGTAATTCTTACTAATTTTTCCTGTGCCGATAAGGATCCAGTCAGTCCAACAAATAAAGTAATGAGCAGAATATTGCGCCAATCAGATTGTTTCACTTTTGCCTTTTAATTAAGGGCGAAACTATTCTGATGATGTTAAGCGGAAGTTATTGGGAGATTAAGAAATTATAACCTGAATATTACCTAAAGATTACGTCAACATTAAGGGAATGTGACGCTTCTGCATCTGACTGAAATATTCAAAAGTGCCGATCAGGTGGCTCAAATGGAACTATGCACAATATATAATAAAAGGCGCCAATCCCCTTTAAAAGGTTGAATCATATTGAGTAGAAGAATGCCAGCCAGAACAAAATAACCATTTACCCCCATCTCATTCTTAAAAAAGGTTGTAAATTAAGCGCTTATACCAGCCCTTTTTAGGGAAGCCAGAAACAATATTTTATTTTTACCCAAAATTTTCCTCATGGGGCTCAATTCGATCATGAACATTTTTATGCCGAAAGACAGAATATTTTATTCTCTCTTTGAAGAAGTAGCTGATGGCGTTGCGAAGATGGGCGTGCTCTTGAAGCAGCTGGTTGCAGAGCCTGATCCGGACAGGCGTGCCTCCGTCGCATCCCAGATCGAAGACCAGGAGCATGTCAATGATGATTTTACGCATAAGGTTTTCACTGAATTAGGCAGAAATTTCATTACTCCTTTTGACCGGGAAGATATTCATTACCTGGCCAGCTCGCTGGATGATATTTGTGATTATATCTATGCCACGGCAAAAAAAATCAATTTCTATAAGATCAATCCCAATGACACCGGGATTCAGAAAATGGCGGACCTCATTGTACAGGCAACTGAACAGGTCCGCGCAGCTGTACGAGAACTGCGGAATATGAGGGATATGCGCAAAATCACCGATGCCCTGGTTAAAGTGAACAGCATAGAAAACCAGGCCGATGATATTTTTGATATGAGTATCGATCGCCTGTTTGAAACCGAACCTGATGCGAAGGAAGTGATCAAGAAAAGAGAAATTTATCAGGTAATGGAGATTGTCACAGATAAATGTGAAGACGCCGCCAACGTGATAGAGTCGATTATTATTAAATATGCCTGATACTTAAAGCGAACGCGAATTGTAAAAATCCACGACTTAACGGCAATGAATTCCAGGGAAAAGATGTATCAACCAACTCCATTTAGCCAGCATTTCTGCCTGCCCGCAGCCACTGGAATTCGCAAATTCGCAAATATTCAATTATGACTTTCCTGGTGATCATTATCATTCTGGCTTTGATATTCGACTTTATTAATGGATTTCATGATGCGGCAAATTCCATCGCAACCATCGTTTCAACGAAGGTGTTGACACCCTTCCAGGCAGTGCTTTGGGCAGCATTGTTCAATTTTGCCGCTTTCTTTATTTCCAAATACCTGATCGGGGAATTCAAAATTGGAAATACAATAGCGAAATCGGTCAATGAAGAATTCATTACCCTGGAAGTCATTTTTTCAGGACTGATAGGAGCCATCGCCTGGAACCTCCTGACCTGGTGGTTCGGTATTCCTTCCAGTTCATCCCATACGCTAATTGGTGGATTCATGGGTGCTGCACTTGCACATGCAGGCTCAATCAGCCGCAATGGAGTTCATGTGATCAATTATGCCAAGGTCATCCCCACCTTTCTTTTTATATTCCTCGCGCCACTGATCGGGATGATTATCGCGCTTATAATCACCATTACCATTGTCAACCTCTGCAGAAGAGCAAATCCATATAAAGCGGATAAATGGTTCCGAAGAATGCAGCTCGTCTCTTCAGCGCTTTTCAGCCTGGGTCATGGTGGCAATGATGCGCAGAAAGTCATGGGCATTATAGGAGCGGCCATGATTTATTATGAGAAGTCGAAGGGCCATACCCTGACATTTGGGGAATATGTGAATGCAAACATGTGGGTGCCACTGGCAAGTTTCACCTGTATAGCTTTCGGAACCCTGAGCGGGGGTTGGAAAATTGTCAAAACAATGGGTACACGCATCACCAAAGTGACACCACTGGAAGGTGTAAGCGCAGAAACGGCCGGCGCCTTAACACTATTCCTGACAGAAAAGCTAGGCATACCTGTGAGTACCACGCATACGATTGCGGGGTCTATCATGGGAGTGGGTGCGACAAAGAGATTATCGGCCGTAAGATGGGGAGTTACCATCAATCTCTTATGGGCCTGGATCCTCACAATACCCGTGAGTGCTTTATTTTCGGGAATCGTGTATTTTATATTGCATATTTTTCGAAAATAAAAGCTGGAAAGGGGCGCCTGATCAATAGTTCCTGCCGTCTACCTTAGTTTTTTAATTGCCCAATCTTTACTACTTTGCCGGCAATAATTTTGATTGAATGAAGGGAATCATTTTGGCCGGAGGATCAGGTACGCGACTGCATCCCATCACCTTTGCCATCAGCAAGCAGATCATGCCGGTGTATGACAAACCCATGATCTATTATCCCTTGTCCATTCTGATGATGGCAGGAATCCGGGAAATCCTTATTATTTCCACCCCTCATGACCTTCCCTTATTTGAAAAGTTGTTTGGAGATGGTGAACACCTGGGCTTATCCTTCTCTTACGAAGCGCAGGCAAATCCCAATGGTCTCGCACAGGCATTTGTCATCGGTGAATCCTTTATCGGAAATGAAAGTGTCGCGCTCGTCCTGGGTGATAATATTTTTTATGGAACCGGATTGGGCGAGCTGCTGGAAAAAAATACCAACCCTGATGGCGGCATTGTATATGCATATCATGTGAGCGATCCCGAAAGGTATGGCGTGGTGGAATTTGACAAGTCGATGAATGCAGTGTCCATCGAAGAGAAACCAAAACAACCCAAGAGTAGTTATGCTGTGCCCGGATTGTATTTTTATGATTCGAAAGTAGTAGAGATTGCGAAAAACCTGAAACCAAGCCCACGTGGTGAATTTGAGATAACCGATGTCAACAAAGAATACCTGAGAAGGGGAAAACTAAAAGTATCCATCCTTGACAGAGGAACGGCCTGGCTTGATACAGGGACATTTGATTCCCTGATGCAGGCGGCTCAATTTGTACAGGTGATTGAACAAAGACAGGGTATAAAGATTGCCTGCATCGAAGAAATTGCCTTTAGAAGGGGTTTCATATCTGCGGACAAATTGGTGGCCATGGCGCAGCCTTTGTTGAAAAGTGGATATGGAGAATACCTTATGAACCTGATCAGAGACTCACAGGTATGAGACCTCAGAGCAAGCTCCGAACTCAAATTCCGGAACGAGCTGCGAGATATTATACCTTCCGCCTTTGGCGGGATTGTTCGACTAAGTTTTTTGCTGCACTTTGTTTGCAAAAAACAAGTCTCACGAATAAATATTTAGCCTTATCTATATGAAAAAAATTCTTGTCACAGGAGGATGTGGTTATATTGGATCGCACACCATTGTTGATCTGATTGAAAATGGGTTTTCTGTCATTTCTGTGGATAATAATTCGCGCTCCAATCCCAGGATCCTGGAAGGAATCGAAAAAATCACCGGAAAAAAAATAAAGAATTATAAGGTTGACCTTTGCAATTTTGACGACACTTTTGCCATTTTCCAGGAGAACGAAGGCATCAGTGGGATCATCCATTTCGCGGCTTATAAGTCAGTGAATGAATCGGTAGAACAGCCTCTGATCTATTTCGAAAACAATCTCATGTCGCTCATCAATCTCCTGAAATGTGTTCAGGAGTTCAGGATACCCCATTTTGTTTTTTCTTCTTCATGTACGGTGTACGGGAGCCCTGATAAGATTCCTGTTACTGAAATGACTCCGCCTAAACCTGCCGAATCTCCTTACGGCTATACAAAGCAAATGGGAGAACAAATCATCAATGAGTTTTCAAAATCAGTAGATACAAAATGTATTTTGCTCAGGTATTTTAATCCAGTGGGTGCTCACCCTACTATTTTGATCGGGGAACTACCCATCGGGATACCAGCAAACCTGGTGCCGGCGATAACGCAGACGGCGGTCGGCAAAATTCCCCAGCTCATTGTTCATGGTAATGATTATGAAACGCGTGACGGATCATGCATTCGGGACTTTATCCATGTTTGTGATATCGCGCATGCACACACGCTGGCGCTTGAATTTCTCCTGAAAAGGGGTACCCCAAACAGATGTGAAGTATTTAATTTGGGCACTGGAAAAGGTGTCACTGTATTGGAAGCAATCCTGGCTTTTGAAAAAGTCAGCGGCATGAAATTGAATTATGTGATAGGCCCCAGAAGACCCGGTGATGTCATGGCCATCTACGCGAATAATGACCTTGCGAAAAAATTACTGGGGTGGGCTCCAAAATATTCCCTTGATGAAATGATGGCTACTGCCTGGAAGTGGGAGCAAAAACTAAAAGTGGATGAGAAGTTTTACAATGGAAAGTTTTCCGAATTGAATTGAGGGGGGTTGATTGGTTGATTAGTTGATTAGTTGATTAGTTGATTAGTTGATTAGTTGATTAGTTGATTAGTTGATTAGTTGATTAGTTGATTAGTTGATTAGTTGATTAGTTGATTAGTTGATTAGTTGATTAGTTGATTAGTTGATTAGTTGATTAGTTGATTAGTTGATTAGTTGAAAAATATTTTTTTCATTGCAATCCACCAAATTTTTCAACCAAAAGGATAAGAAATATTGTTCCTGAATCATGCCTTTTTCTCAACTCGGAAATAGTTGCCCCGAAATGTTCATGCGCCGTTGAATCAGGCCTGTGGCCCTGCCTCAGCGGGACTAAGTCACTTCCTAACCATTCAACCAATCAACCAATCAACTCTTCACTCCCCCTCTACGCGCCTCCTTATTATCTGACCAGCAATTATTCACATTTTACTGTATTTAAAAATTCAAGTGAACAGGATTAGCTATTAAGGATCAGGAATCTATTTCAAATACAAAATGAGTGCGGAAAAATTTTCTCAATTCGCAAATTTTTTTTGGCCAGAAATTTGCATGTGAGTGCAACTACAGAATTTTTTATTTTTTTCCTTTCTCAATCCGTACTATGGGGACCAAATTTTTCCAACCAAACGATTTACGCTTTCAAATCTCTGGGCAAAAGAATGCACGAAAAATATTCACAATCTTCTTAATTTCTCTGGGGTTTGGTTTTTCAGTTTATTCTCAAACTTCGTCTTTTTCATTTTCTCAATTAGCTTCCGGCACAGAAGTGCTGGGTCCGGGACGGGGAGCAGAGCAATGGCAACATCTTCCCTGGGATAATTCAGCAGGTGTGAATATTCCGGCTGGGAATTCAACGCCTGGTCCTAATTATTATACCCGCTTTGCATGGAAGGACATTGAAAGTGACGGTTCTCAAGGGAATTATTCATGGACTCTGTTCGATCAGAGAATTCATCAGGCAATGGATGCACACCAAATGTTTTCTTTTGGTGTGATGCCGATTTGTTCAGGATGCGGAAGTGGCTCGTTCATACCAACATATTTACATAATTTAATGCAGGGTGAATCAGTCAAGGACTGGTTCTATTCCGCGGATGGTGCATGGGTTCCCAACTGGAACAGTCCTTCCTATTTATCAAGGTATAAAGCATTATTACAGGCCATAGCCAACCACATCGCAACAACCTCATATCAACCATCCTGGAGTTCAGCACCTATTCCATATTCAAGTGTGGTTTACGTTGTTGATATACGGGGCTATGGAAATTATGGGGAATGGCATTCATGGCCCTGGGTTCAGGATTCTGGATTTCCTTCCAGTATATTACCTACAGCTGCAACACTTCAAACACTGATCGATGATAATTTACAGATATTTCCAAACTATCCCAATCAGGCACTAATAGGCGCTTTTACAAATACTTCAGCATCTTTTGTTCCCGCGCAGACAAGTTATTATATACTTACGGCCACTAATAACTGGGGACAAATAGGATGGCGCAGGGATAATTGGGGAGATGCTCAATATAGTTCAATTCTTGAAAACAATCCTGAAACCTACAATGGTCAGAGTATAGCTTCATTGATCCTGAATAAATATAAGTTCGCTCCAGTTACAGGCGAACCATTGAATGGATTAACCAACAGCTTTGATTGTGGCAGTCCTTATTGCCACCTTATCACGGAAGTGAATTTGTACCATGGATCATCATTTGGCAATGGTAATTTGGCGAGTCCGGGATCCTCTACCACTCAGGCAAATTTACAACAGGCTTCCAGGATTGCGGGTTACAGACTTGTCTTAACAGGTGGTGCCATGAACACCGTGCTGACTCCAGGATTGGCTTTCAATATTTCTTTGAATTGGCAAAATATTGGACTGGCACCAACATACGAAAATTGGAATGTGGTGTATGAATTAAGAAACAGCAGCGGTGGGGTGGTTTGGACGAGCAATTCAAGTTTCAAACCCAAACTTTTCCTGCCTTCAGGAACACCTTCGGTTGTTTCAGAAAATTTTACCCTCCCTGCGACGGTGTCTTCCGGAACTTACAGTTTGAATCTGATCATTAAGGATCCTAACAATTACAAGAAACCGCTGCCCCTAGCCATCACCGGTAGAAATGCAGATGGAAGTTATCTTCTAAGAAATAATATTACAGTTGGACCAGCAGGCAATTTGCCTCCCACAGCAAGCGCGGGACCTAATCAAACCATTACGCTGCCCACTTCATCGATTACGCTCGCTGGAAATTCATCAACCGGCCCGATCACCAGCTATTCATGGACAGAATTGTCTGGTCCAAATAACGCGATTATTACATCTCCTTCTGCTGTGACTACCACAGCGACTGGATTGATTCAGGGGGTCTATACCTTTCAATTATCTGTCAACAATGGTGCAAGTACCGACCAGGTCTCTGTAACTGTTAATGCGGCGACTGGTGGTGGGACAACAGGAAATGCTTCCATTTTCACGACACAAATACCCGCTTCCGGTGTGGAAAATGATGGACAGGCTTTGGAACTTGGTGTTAAATTCCGTTCAAGCGTTGCCGGATCTGTTACTGGTATACGGTTCTACAAAGTGGCTGGAAATTCAGGTACCCATACAGGTGAGTTATACAATGCGGCAGGGACAAGACTGGCTCAGGCTGTCTTCACAGGAGAAACTGCTTCAGGATGGCAAACAGTATCATTCCCTACTCCGGTTACGATTTCGGCAAACACGACCTATGTCGCTGCCTATCATAGCAGCGCCGGTAATTATACGAGTACAGCAAGTTTTTTCCAAACGGCTACCACCAATGGTGTATTGAGCGGATTGGCAGACGGAACGGATGGGCCCAATGGCGTATACACTTATTCTGCAACACCCGCTTTTCCGGCGAGTACATTTCAAAAAAGCAATTATTGGGTGGATCTGATATTTACCAATTCATCAACTGTACCGGCGTTAGCAAATGCTGGATCTAACCAAACTATCACGCTACCAACTTCATCAGTCACCCTCAACGGAGGTGGATCAACAGGCACGATTTCAAGTTATCTTTGGACTCAGGTTTCTGGCCCGAACGCTTCAACAATTAACTCGCCATCTGCTGTTAGTACGACGGTATCGGGTCTGATTCAGGGAACATATGTCTATAAACTTTCACTAAACGGTGGTGTCAGCACTTCACAAGTTAGTATAAATGTTGTCCAGGCAAATTCAGGCTCTACCGTTTCAAATATTTTCACCACGCAGACTCCCGGCACAGGGACAGAGAATGATGGACGAGCGCTGGAATTAGGTGTTAAGTTCAGATCATCCGTTGCGGGCACAATAAATGGAATTCGTTTTTACAAGACGGCAGGAAATTCAGGTACTCATACAGGTGAGTTGTATTCCTCTGCTGGAACAAGGCTGGCTCAGGCAGTGTTTGTGGGCGAAACCGCTTCCGGGTGGCAGCAGGTATTATTTACCACACCTGTATCTATCAGTGCAAACACCACTTACGTTGCAGCTTACTTCAGCAGTGCAGGAAACTATGCGAGTACAGCAAGTTATTTTGCTTCCGCCTCAGTAAATGGTTCATTAACTGCCCTGGCAGACGGGACAGAAGGCGTAAATGGAACTTATAGTTATTCCACAACACCGGTTTTTCCAACATTTGGCTACGCAAAAAGCAATTACTGGGTAGACGTAATATTTAATGCTGGTACGGTGTCTGCCAACTCAAACCAACAAGCTCAAATAATGGGTCTGGTGATTGAGTCAGATACGGCCCAGGCAAAACTGGCATATAATCTCGGCCAGAATTATCCAAATCCTTTCTCACAGAGTACCAAAATCAATTACGCCATACCTTCCAGGTCATTAGTAGAAATCGTATTGTTTAACATGCAAGGGATGCTGATTAAAGTCTTGGTCAATGAACTAAAAGAAAGTGGCAATTATGTGTATGAATTGAGCAAGTTCAATCTGCCTAAAGGAATTTATTTTTATAGAATGAGGTCGGGAAATTATGTGGCCACCAAAAAATTGATGATACAATAGACGCTGAAAATGCGACGCTCATTCTAGATTAGGCCAAATCAAAACTTAATGTAATCCATACATAAACATTTCATGAGGCCTGGCAGAATATTTGCCAGGCCTTCTTATTCGGGAAGCTCTTCCGGTAACCTCTGCCGCGCCAGCCATCTCTTTTGGAAAAACATGCAGACAGGAATTTCAGCATTCTTTCCACCACTTTTTCAACCCCTCAACCCTTCAACCCTTCAACCAATCAACTAATCAACCTCTCAACCGATTCTCAAAACTTCTCCTTTACTTTGCACCTTCTATCTAATTTAATCAGCAATTCATGCTAAAAGACATACAGGTTATTGGAAAAAAAGACACCCGAAGTGGATTTGGTGACGGCATTGCAGAAGCCGCAAGAAAAAACGACCAGATTGTTGCCCTCACTGCAGACCTTGCAGGTTCACTCAAGCTGCAGCAATTCATGAAGGAATTTCCGGATCGATTCTTTCAATGCGGGATTTCGGAAGCCAATATGATGGGTGTTGCCGCAGGCCTGACGATCGGAGGCAAAATTCCATTCACAACTACTTTCGCCAATTTCTCCACCGGTAGGGTCTATGATCAGATCCGGCAATCAATCGCCTATTCAGGCAAGAACGTAAAGATTTGCGCTTCACATGCCGGGCTCACCCTGGGCGAAGACGGTGCCACACATCAGATCCTCGAGGATATCGGCATGATGAAGATGCTGCCCGGAATGACCGTTATTGTTCCCTGCGACTATAGCCAGACCAAAGCAGCGACCCTGGCTGTAGCCGACTATAAGGGCCCAGTCTACCTTCGGTTTGGAAGGCCGGTATGGCCCATTTTTACTGATGGAATGGAATTCACCATCGGAAAGGCGCAGTCATTTTCGGAAGGAAAAGATGTGTCCATATTTGCCTGTGGCCATTTGGTGTGGAAGGCCATTGAAGCCGCCAGGACCCTTGAAGAAAAGGGCATTTCTGTGGATTTGATCAATGTGCACACGATAAAACCTATTGATACTGAGGCAGTTTTGAATTCAATCCGTAAAACCCGTTGCGCAGTCTCCGCTGAAGAACATAATATTATTGGTGGCCTGGGTGACAGCATCAGCCAGGTTGCGGCCCGCAACCTGCCCATTCCAATGGAATATGTAGGCACGAACGACACTTTTGGAGAAAGCGGTACACCCGATCAACTCCTTGAAAAATATGGACTTACAGCAGGCCACATAGTAGCCGCAGCAGAGAAAGTGCTTTCCAGGAAAGGCATGAAATAGTTCATTTGATTAAACGTTCAGTGTTCATGGCAGTCTAAATTCGGACTTTCTTTCAAATGGCTAACCTAATGGCAATTTCTACCCAAGACAGTGAATTATTGCTCCTGTTTCGTGCCCCTGAGACGAAAGAAAAGGCTTTCACGGAAATCATCAAGAAATACCAGGAAAGGCTTTATTGGCACGTAAGGAGGCTGGTGGTTGGCCATGATAATGCCAATGATGTACTCCAAAATGTCTTCATCCGTGTTTGGAAAGGCCTGGAAAACTTCCGCGAAGACTCGCAATTATATACCTGGCTTTACCGAATTGCGACCAATGAATCCCTGACTTTCTTAGACCAACAGAAAAAGCGGGCCTCTGTTTCGCTGAACGAGGTAGAATCCGGCCTGAGCAATAAGATCAGGGCGGAAGAACATTTTGATGCTTCAAAAATGGAATGGAAATTACAACTGGCCATCCAGGAGCTGCCTGAAAAACAACGTGCTGTATTTACACTAAGGTATTATGATGAAATGCCTTATGAAGAAATGAGCCGGGTTTTGGAAACCTCAGAAGGAGCGCTTAAAGCCTCCTATCATCATGCAGTCAAAAAGATTGAAGAGTATATACTAAATCATTAAACTTTAGAACTCAAATTTGGTCTGATAGTCGGAAATGCAAAAGGAAAGTAAAATATGGAATGAACTTATGGAGATCAGCCCGCTCATTGCTGAAATGGATAGCGGATCGAATCTTTTTTCAGTTCCAATGGAATATTTCCATGAACTGCCTGACAGGATATTGTCCCGGATCAGGACTTTGGAAACGGATTCTCCGGGAAATGAATTGAAGCAGCTTTCTTCTGTTATCGCATCCATGGATAAGTGTGAAGTATATCAGGTTCCCGAAAAATATTTCGATACCCTGCCAGAACAATTGATAACACGGATCAAAGCAGATGAAGTTTTGAATGCTGTTGATGAACTTGAAATACTTTCCCCTGTTTTAAGCAGCCTTGACAAAGGAATGCCATACAGCGCACCGAAGGGATATTTTAATGATTTGCCAGAAAGTCTTAGGGGAGAAATGAAAGCCATCGAATTTGTAAACGATGAATTGGAGAATTTAGCGCCTGTCATGATCAGCCTGAAAAAAGGAAATCCTTACCAGGTTCCGGTGAATTATTTTGAAAGTCTTCCCGGCCATATTCTTCGTCAGGTAAATGCTCAGCCTGCAAAAGTTGTTTCCATCTTTGGCAGGAAACCTTTGTTGCGATATGCAGCAGCTGCTGCTTTGACTGGTATTTTGATCACGATTGGACTTTTTACTTTTAATAAGCATAGCATTTCGAATATAGATCCATTGGCAGCATTGTCAAAAGCCAGTGATCAGGAAATCGTGAATTTTATTGCTAACCAGGATATCCTTCTGAATGAGAAAGCCAACAATGGCCTGGCTTCCCTTGAAATTACGGACAATGATGTGAAGGATTTATTTGATGAGGTCCCCGATGCGGAATTGCAACAATACGTGAATGAGCGGAGCAATGGAAAGGATCTGATCACAAACTAAGGACACCCATGAAAAGACTTTTACTTTTAGCTCTGATTTGTTTTTTCACGCTTAAAGCCATTTCACAGGATGGAAGCAGGTTGGAGGCATTGAAGATCGCTTACCTGACTAAGAGGCTGAATCTTTCACCCGAAGAAGCTCAAAAATTCTGGCCGGTGTATAACCAATATATGGACGAGATCAGGCTAGCCAGGCAGAATTCTAAAAGAAACAACGGAACAGAACTCGATCTTGAAGACACCATCTTACATATCCGAAAAAAATACAATGCAGAATTTAGTAAAGCATTGTCGCCGGAAAAAGTGAATGAATTCTACAGAGCTGAAAAAGAATTTGGGAATTTTGTGCAAAAAGAAATCGAGCGCAGGCAACTCAAGCAACAACAAAAACGTTCTTTATTCAATCAATAGCCCCAAGATTTTGCCCATTGGCCGATTAATTTAGTTTCTCCATACCCGAATATTGATATTTGAATCTGGTGTTTTTCATAGGTTAGCAACGGCCGGCTCTTTCAAGAGCAGGCCTTTTCTATTTGCGCTGCCATGCTATCCAGGCGACAAGCAGCATTTCTCCCGCTATGACAGGTATGAGACCTCAAAGCAAGCTCTAAAGTCAAATTCCGCAGTCCTGCCCCAGGCGGGATTCGAACAAGTATTTTGCTTCACTTCATTTGCAAAAAACTAGTCTCTCGAATAAAATTGTAACATTGCATCTCTTTTTAAGCCCTTTACATGAATCCATTTGCAAAGTGTTTATTCTTTACAGCATTCCTTCTCATATCATTTGCAGCATCGGCCCAAGACACGGTTCAAAAAATAATGCCAGGCCGAATGAATGGCAGCAAGCAGGCAAAAAAACCATATATCATTCTGATTTCTGCAGATGGCTTCCGCTATGACCTGGCCGAAAAATACAATGCCGAAAATTTACTTCGATTAAGCGGCGCAGGTGTCGCAGCGGAATATATGAAGCCCTCCTATCCTTCTCTGACTTTCCCAAACCACTATAGCATTGTCACCGGATTGTATCCCGAGCACCATGGAATTGTTGACAATAATTTTTATGATAAGAAGAAAAGGGCTTTTTATACCCTTGGAAACAGGAAAGCGGTAGCCGACAGTTCATGGTATGGAGGAGAGCCACTCTGGGTGTTGGCAGAAAAACAAAAGATGATCTCTGCCAGTTTTTATTGGGTAGCATCGGAAAGTGCGATTGAGGGGATTCGTCCAACCTATTTTTACGCATATAATGAGGCGATTCCCATGGACAGAAGAATCGAGATCATGAAAGAATGGCTAAGGCTCCCTGCTGAAATCAGACCTCATTTTATAACTTTTTATATGCCCGAAGTGGACCACCAGCAGCACCGTTATGGTGTTGGATCACCGGAAGCGATCGAAGCCATTCATTTTGTAGATGCAAGCATCGGCAAGATGGTAGATGCTCTTGATTCACTGCATTTACCCCTGAATTATATTTTTGTTTCAGATCACGGTATGGTGAACGTGGATACATTAGAAACACTCTCATTGCCTGTCGTGGTGGACACTACTAAATTTTTATACACTACCGGAATGTCACTGGTACATTTGTATGCCAAGAATGCGAGTGATATCCTGCCAACTTTTGAAGCTTTGCAAAAAGGAGCCAGGAACTTCGATGTATATCTGACAGAGTCTACTCCGGCCCATTGGAATTACAAAAAAAGCGGCGATGTGTACGACCGTTTGGGTGATATCCTGCTTGTACCACACATGCCAAAGTCATTTAACGTTTTGCACCGCCGGATGCCCGCTGCTGAACATGGCTATGACCCGGCATTTCCCGAAATGAGGGCCAGCTTCTATGCATGGGGCCCTGCATTTAAAACCCAACAGAAGATACCTGGTTTTGAAAACATAAACGTATATCCGCTCATTGCAAAAATTCTGGGACTCAGGATGGATGAAAAGATCGATGGCAACCTGAAAATTTTAAAACCGATCCTAAAATAATTTGGGCTGAAGAAAATATTTGGGACTAAAAATTCCAGATCGGCGTACGGATGTCATGGTAGAACAAAAAGGTCCAGTGCGCTTTCTCTCCCTGCTCCCACCAAAGTTTGCGCAACTCCATGCATTTCTTTCCATCGTAATCGTATTTGGCAACAAACCGATGCTTCATCTGGTGTAATTGAGGAGCCACGTCAGCTCCAAAAAAAGCAGTTTCCCCTCCGTCCACTATCCAAAATACCTGGTGATAGGGACAATGCGCCCCTGTTACTTCATATTTAATATAGCCATTGATCACCCCATTGCCATCCAACAATACGAGATGCTCAAAATTTCTCACTCCTTCCAATTCTTCTTTGATATAGGAAGGAAATCCTTTTTCCATCGCAAAATCCAATTCCTTTTTTTGGAGAAAATAAGTTGCATTGGGAAATGAGGGAGTTGCAGGAGATCCCTGTCCTGTGAACCGGGAAATCCCGCCTGCGTGGTCTTTGTGCAAATGACTCATCAGGACTTTGGTGACCTCACCGGGATTGATCCCGGCCTCCATCAGGTTCTGGTGGATCTGCATCACGCCATTGCGACTGAAACCAAGTCCGGTATCCAAAACGATAATGTCATCCGATGTGATGATCACAAATGGTTGTACCTCTACCAACAGGCTGCCCGTATTTCTCTCCTGAAGATCATCCTGCACTTTGTCAAACGGAACAAATTGTTTGGATTTGTCGACAGTGAATGCGCCTTCTGAGAGGGGGATGATTTTCATAAGCAAAAATACGGAGTTTGCGAAGAACGATGGTCGTTGATCGATGGTCGATGGTCGACTCATTTAATCTTGTGTTCAAGATTGTCTGAGAAAGCCTTATTAAAATTTAAAAAAATGTTATTCGAGTCCAATAATTTTTAAGGAATGTCTAAATTGGTGGGCGAAATTTTAACCATCGACCATCGACCATCGACCATCGACCATCGACCATCGACCATCGATCAACGACCTTCGACCATCGACCAACGACTCACCTCAACACCATCTGCCTGTCTGCATCCAGCCTGACTAAAATAAATAACATGATCGTGAACGTTAGCAGCGAGGTTCCTCCATAACTGACGAATGGAAGGGGAATGCCAATGACCGGAGCGAGGCCGATGGTCATGCAAACATTGATGACGATATGAAAGAAAAAAACGGAAGCCACTCCATAAGCGTAGCATCGGCTGAATACACTTCTTTGTCTTTCTGCTACTGTTACTATGCGCATTAGCAAAAGCAGGTATATTCCAAGAAAAATGACACTTCCTGCAAACCCAAATCCTTCGCCGATGGTGCAAAAAATAAAATCAGTTCTTTGTTCCGGGACAAAATCATATCTCGTTTGGGTTCCTTTTAATAGTCCTTTTCCGATAACGCCTCCGCTTCCGATGGCAATCTTGCTTTGCTTCACATTATAATTGTTGTCAGTGGCTCCTTTTCTTTTGCTCCCGCTTTGCTGCTGTTCGATTTCCAGGGCGACCGCTTCATTTTTGGGCACATAGTCCTTCCCTATCAAATCATAAATGCGCTTGACCTGGTAGGGCTGGAATACATGGTCGAATACAAATGGAACGGCAAAGCGTTGCACGCCTACGCAGACGACCCAAATGCTGACGATCATCACCAGGATATTTCTGTGCCTCCGGATTTGCTTTCGCAAAATATATACTGTTAATCCGGCAATGGCGGTAAGGATAAGTGCCAGGGTATTGGGTTCCATCAGCAAGGTGGCAACCACCAGCACTGCGAGGGAAGCGCCGATGACCAATACGGAGGATGGCAGTCCTTCCCTGAACATGACAAGAGAGAATGAGAAATAGACAAGGGCCAATCCGGTTTCATTTTGCAGGATGGATAGCAAGGCAGGCACCAGGGCAATGATGGCAGCAATGATTTGTGAGCGTGGCCTGGCAAAATCCGTTTCTATTCGCGAGAGGTATTTTGCAAGCGCGAGATTGACGAAAATCTTGCATAGGTCAGCTGGCTGGATCTGGAAAGCAGCACCAAACCGGATGATCGATTTGGTGCCCTTGATATTTGAATGAAACGGAAATACCAACAACAACAATAAAATTCCGAAGGCATACCAGAGGTTCGCTGTGGCCGTGAAGAATTTACTGTCCGTCAGCAAAATAAAAATCCCGAAAATACCTCCGATAATAAAAAAAACAGTTTGCCTGCTATAATCCGTTTTCAAAGAGACAAAACCCTGCAGGATATTTTCGCTTTCCCTGTAGCTTGCTGCAAAAATGCTGGTAATCCCAATCGCACATAAAATGAACCATAGCCAGATCAATGATCTGTCAATACCTTTGGTTATGGTTGTATTGCGCTGGTTCATATCAGTTATTTAGCGAATCAGGCGGAGCTGGCTCCAGAATATCTTTCGGTTTCATGGCAGGAGATTTTTGTGGTGATGGCAACGCAGCCTGAACACTTTTCAGATGAAAAGTATCTAGTGCGTCATGCCGGAAAACAGGATCCTGGTATTTTATCCACCTTACACTATCTCCTGTCTGCCTTGCCCAGTCAGCCGCGCGGATAGAGTCCGTTTTGTATTGCACCCTGACCAGATATTTCGGCATCAGGTTGGTTGTTGCGATCCGTTTCACTTCTGCTACGCGCTCCGGGCGAAGCGTATCGTTGAGATATTTTTCAACAAGCAGGGATCCGATGGGTGCTGCCCATTTTGATCCATAGCCTGCGTTTTGAATGACCACTGCAATTGCGATTCTTGGATTTTCCCTTGGAGCAAAACAAACAAACATGGAATTGCTTGGAAGATCGACTGCCCTGTTATCTATGACGATTCGGTTTTGTGCGGTTCCGGTTTTCGCGCACATATTTATTCCCGGAATCCGGGCAATCCTTGCCGTTCCAATTTCTACCACATCCTGCATCCCATCCATTACCACTTCATACGCATCGTCAGAAATATGCGTGAGTACTTCATGTTTTACTTTATAGCGATTGAGGATGGTATCTTCAGGCGAAAGGCCTTCTACTGTTTCCACCAGATGCGGAACATAAAAATATCCTTTGTTGGCAACAATGCACATGGCATTGGCCATCTGTATGGGCGTGACAAGCATTTTGTCCTGCCCAATGCCAAGACCGCCTCCCACCATGGTACAAGAATTCCATTGCCCCCGGTATTCCTTGTCGTACGCAGTGGTATCGGGAATATTTCCGCCATCTTCACTGGGAAGGTCAACCCCAATCCGATGACCCAATCCAAAAGCATTTGAATATTCTTTCCATTTGGTGAGGCCCACCCTTGCATTATGATACCTTGGATTGTCAATCGTAAGTTTCAGCGTATTCGAAAAAAATGAATTGCAGGAATGCGCGATGGCCAGTCTTAGGTTTGCCGCGTGACCAGGGTTTTTTTCCTCACATTTCACCGGACGGGTACAGCCCAGGTATACACCATGACAATCATATCCGCTTGACGGAGTAATTAGTCCTTCATCCAAAGCAATCAATGCACCCAACGGTTTATATGTTGAACCCGCGGGAAATTGTCCCTTAATTGCGCGGTTCAGCAAGGGCGCTGACACATCGAGGGCAAGCTTTGCATAGTTTTTTTGTTTGTTTGGCCCTGTGAGCCAGTTTGGATCAAAATCAGGACCTGAGGCCATGGCCAAAATGCCCCCGGTCCTGGGTTCAACCGCAACAATGGCTCCCACCTTTCCAGCCAGTAATTTCTCTGCCAATTGTTGCAATTCAATGTCCATATAGGTCTTAAGATTCTTTCCTGCAATAGCCGGAGTATCCAATGATTTATTCTCAAAATGACCGACCAGGCGATTCTTATTGTCCTTGATCCAGAATTCAATCCCCCGCTTTCCCATAAGAACCCTTTCATAAGATTGCTCAAGCCCGCTTCTTCCCACATAGTCGCCTAACTGGTATCCGTAGTTCCACCTCCTGATGATATTGGAATCCACTTCACCTACATAGCCCATAATATGCGCTGCAGCATTGAATGGATAAACACGGATTGGTCTTTCCTGCAGGTTAAATCCGGGGAAGCGCCATATATTTTCCTCCAGCTTTGCATACAATTCAGGTGGTAGCAGATCTTCAAAGATTGTGGGTCGAAAGGGGCCATTTTTGTATCTGGCATCCAGCATACGGTCCCTGAACTCAGCCGTATCTATATCCAGGAGTTGACAGAAATAGGCAGTATCAATATTCTTAACCTGAGATGGGGTCACCATCAGGTCGTACATGATCGTATTATTTAATATTGCTTTCCCCTTTCTGTCATAAATAATTCCCCGGGATGGATAAATGCGCTTTGGAAAAAGGGCATTTTCATACGCCATCTTTTTGTATTTGGAAGAAAATATCTGGAGATTGAAAAGTTGCGCAAAAATCACCAGGAACATGGCACCAAAAATCAGGCGGATAATATTACTGCGTGATTGATTGAATACTGGCATTTCCGGATATACGATATTTAACGGGGCTTCCTGCTTGTGGTTTGAATGGGCTATAGCTATAACGCAAAACTTCCCGCTGCAATATATGCTGAATTAAGATTTTGGATCACCAATCGACCTAAGATTAATAGGATTTTAAGATTATCGAAGAATGGCCGCCTTTCGATCATTTTCAGCTGATTTAACAGCCCATCGTAAACAAAACGGCTTATGCGGTGTTGGTTTTGAATTTTTCTTTTCTGTAGAATAGCAATTCGGTGAGAAATATGAGCAGCATGCTGATGGCAGAAGTGGCAACGACTTTACCTAAAAAATACCAGAAAGTCCCAAAACTCATCCACTCAAGGAAAACCAAATAAGCGTGATGAAATAAGGTGAGCACAAGCACATAGGTCCCATAGGGAGCCCAACCCATGCTCGTAATGGACGGAGATGCATAACTCTTGTCCGCGCCTTCCTGGGAAATGAGCAAATTGATTACAAATGGCCTCAGATATGCAATCAAAACGCAGGCGGCTGCATGCAATCCCGGCGTGTGGGTGAAATAGTCGAGGGAAAGTCCATATACAAATGCAAGTGCCATCACTCCCGACCTTGACCAATTGAAAGGCAACCAAAGTATATAGAGATAATATAGATAGGGGGTGATGAATCGGTGCAACGGCGGAATTTTGAAAAGTATAAATACCTGGACAAAAATGAACAGGATGAATCGGATGGTATTTTTCAGCAGAATACTCATTGAAATTTTTTACGTGTAGAATCTTCTAACCTTTTTTGTTCATCAAATTGAACGTTCTCGATCACATACACATACTCCACGTTAAAAAAATTGGTGGCCGTCCTTAATCTCAGGGTGTAAAAATTGCTGCTTTTATCATCCACGACTTCTGCGATGGTGCCTACCATAATATTCCCGGGAAAGAGGGAAGAAGTCGGACTCGTTACCACGGTATCGCCCACACTAAGTTTTGCGCTCTTGGGAATATCCTTCAGCGTTACATAAAGGGGATTCTTTCCATCCCATTCTACAGTGCCTCTTTCACCGGACTTTTTCAGCTTGACAACGACTTTATATTGTGGATGCAATAAACTCATTACACTGGAATAATTTGAACTTACATTCACTACTGTTCCAACAATGCCCAGCGAGCTGACAACGCCCATATTCGGTTTAACATTTTGCAATGAACCGCGATGAATAGTTAAGAAATTGGCCTGGGAAGAAACGGAATTGCCTACAACTTTGGCTTCCAGGTAATAATACTTTTGAATCCTGCTTGCTGAATCTGACGAGACGGTATCTGTGACAACCTTTCTGGCAGAATCGGCCGTTTCGAAATTTTCTTTTAATTGTTGTCTCAATTGCAGGTTCTCACGTACCAACTGTTCATTGGTTTTCTTCAATTGAAAATAGTATTCTACTCCATTGTATTTATCATCCAGGCGACCCGTAATTTCTCCGGCAACACCCATAAAAGCAGCTTCATGATACTTATTATAACGGAAAAGAAAGGAAAGCGCAAAAATCTGCAACACCAGGAAGAATAGAAAATTGGAATACCTTCTGATGAAGAGAAAAATATTACGCACGGGAAGAAAATTTATATTCAAAACCCATGGCCCGAAATCCTTTGGCTGGCGGATGTTGAATATTGAGCACTGGGTAGTTAAGAATTATCTCATTACAAATGGATACCTGTCATAATTTTTCAGGGAGATACCGGTACCCCGTACAACACTTTTTAACGGATCGTCTGCAATATGAACAGGCAACTTTATTTTCTGACTAAGTCTTTTATCTAGTCCTCTTAATAGAGCCCCGCCACCTGTGAGGTAAAGTCCGCGACGATAAATATCGCCCGCCAGTTCTGGAGGAGTTGTTTCCAAAGCTTTCAGAATCGCTTCTTCAATCTTAAAAATACTTTTATCAAGCGCTTCAGCAATTTCCTGGTAGCTTACCATAATCTGCTTCGGAATTCCGGTAACCAGATCACGGCCATTCACTGGTATGTCATCGGGGGGATTGTCAAGATCTTTCAAAGCGGCACCGATATTTATTTTGATTTGTTCTGCAGTTCTTTCACCAATCAGCAGACTATGATATCTGCGAAGGGCCTCCATGATATCTGCGGTGAATTCGTCACCCGCGATGCGTATGGACTGGTCGCAAACAATACCTGCAAGCGCAATAACCGTAATTCCCGTAGTTCCACCGCCAATATCGATGATCATATTTCCCACCGGCTCTTCCACATCAATCCCAATACCCAGGGCTGCAGCCATGGGCTCATGAATCAGGTAGACTTCTTTTGCGCCTGCCTGTTCAGCACTATCGCGAACGGCTCTTTTTTCTACTTCAGTAATACTGGAAGGGATGCAAATCATCATCCGCCAGCTGGGCGGAAACAATGGCTTTTTGGGATAGATCATTTTGATCATTTCCCGGATCATGAGTTCAGCAGCATTAAAGTCTGCAATTACCCCGTCTTTGAGTGGACGGACAGTGCGGATGCTTTCATGGGTCTTTTCATGCATCATCAGTGCCCTTTTCCCAACCGCCAGCACAGTTTTGGGATTGTTTCGGTCCAAAGCCACGATGCTCGGCTCATTCACCACAATTTCGTCATTGTGAATAATCAGGGTATTGGCTGTACCCAGATCCATGGCTATTTCTTGCGTCAGGAAATTGAATAATCCCATTTTAAAAGGTCAGATTTAAATTCAGGCTCAATGCCTGCAAAATTGATGCAAATAATCCGAAATAACAAAGTGAACCTTTGGATTAAAGGTATTTTTTCCACAAAGCGCAAACGCGGCCAGAAATAAAAAGAAGATCTGTCAACGGTTCAGGGAAAACACTTCGATCCAGCACTCTCAACGTTATATTTGACATGTTATTTCTCAGGAATTATGATTTTTTTCGATCATTCATTGAAGTTATTTTCTTACCCTGATTTCCTCCTTGAATTGGGGATCTTGCTGAGCTAAAAATTTTGGTTTAGACTGCAAAACCCAACCTTCTTTCCATCTCTTTGCTTAACACAGGCAATCTTCTTCTTTCAATGAGGAAACTCGTCAGTTGGGCAATCTCTTTGAAGATATAGTGCTTATCGAGTGCGGCCTTCAGGTAGTCCTTGCCGCTACTGCCACCCGTTCCAATTCTCGTTCCAATCATGCGATGCACCATGCTCATGTGGCGATATCGCCAGGTACTGAGCTGTTCGTCGATTTCCAGCAATTGAGTCAGAAGCTGGAAGGGCAATTGCAAGATCGGATAGCCACGGTAGAGCATGATAAAAAGTGCTGCCCGAGAGGCCAAAAATGACAATGCTCCCGAACCTTCTGCTTTGCGTTCCGTTCCCGGCGTTTGACCATTCAGGAAAGAACCTGCAAAAACCTGGTCAAATCGTTCGAGATTGTTCTTTTCCGGCTCAGCCAGACTTTGGGCATAACGCTGCCTGTATTCAACCCAAAATATGGGTAGATCCTCATCCTTTCGATCCTTTTCTGCTGGAGCAGATGATTCAAAATTTTTCCAGTTCTCTGTCTCCTGGAAAAAAGGCATCCTTTCCAGCCACTGATTGACCAGCTCAAGCAGCGATTTTTCTGATTCTGCCATTTTGACCAAATGAATCTGCTCGGGACTCAACTGGGAAATATAATATTCCTGGCCATGACGATCGCTGTATTTTAGTCCCAGCCTGGCTTCAAGCGCTTTGAACTGCCAGCTCTGAAATCCCGATGCCGGCCTGAGCAAATCCCTGAAATCCAGAAAATCCATGGGCGTCATGGTCTCCATGACATCAATCTGGTGCACCAGAATTTTTAAAATAGAGCTGCAACGCCCCAATCGATGCACCACTGTCTGCAATTCAGGTGAATTATCATTCAAAGAAGGCTTCTGCATGATCTCATTCACTGATGCCACTTCATATAGAATTTGTTTAAACCAAAGCTCATATGTCTGATGAATAATGATAAATAACATCTCATCATGTGCCTCTTTGGAAAGGCTCAGGCTGATAAGATCCTGGGCATTGAGAATCTTTGGCAGCTGAAGATAATCGTTGTACTGAACTTCATCAGGCATAAAACCAACATTGGCTTGCAAGATACGAAGGGGGGATAAGAGTTGAGAGGTTGAAGGGTTGAAGGGTTGATTAGTTGATTGGTTGATTAGTTGAAATGAAATGGGAATATACAAGATGATGGTTCTAAAGAAACTCGAAGCCAATGTCCCGACGATAATAGATGCCGTCGAAGTCAATATGCTCCAATACATCCCTCGACTTATCTACTGCTTCGTACACTGTTTCGGCAAATGAAGTAACACATAATACCCTGCCACCATTGGTCAGGACTTTATTATCTTCTGTTTTCGTGGCTGCATGAAAGATCAGGCTATCATGGGAAATTTCTTTTTCAAGTCCTGTTATTTCAAATCCTTTTTCATAGCTGCCAGGATATCCTCTGCTTACGGCCATGATCGTTGCGGCTATCCGTTCATCTTTTTCTATTTTAACTTCGTTTAGGCGTTGCTGTGTGGTGGCGATGAACAATTCCACCAGGTCATTCTTCAACCTTGGGATGACAACTTCGGTTTCAGGATCACCCATGCGACAGTTATATTCGATGACAAAGGGGTCGTCTCCGATCTTGATAATGCCGACAAAAATAAAGCCCATATAGGTAATGTTCTCACGGGTCAGTCCGGCAATGGTTGGTTTGATGATTCGTTCTTCAATCTTGTGCATGAAATTGTGATCCGCGAATGGGACCGGGCTCACCGCACCCATCCCTCCGGTATTCGGGCCCTTTTCGCCTTCCCCAACCCTTTTGTAGTCCTTCGCCTCGGGTAAAATGATATAGGATTTGCCATCGGTCAGAACGAAGACCGACAATTCAATTCCGGTTAAGAACTCTTCCACCACAATTTTCCTTCCGGCTTCACCAAACTTATTGTGCTGAAGCATTAGCTCATATTCAGCCATCGCTTCTACATAACTTTGACAGATGACGACCCCTTTGCCGCCTGCAAGCCCGTCAGCTTTCAATACAATGGGGAGCTGATGCTGTTTGAGATAGGAAATACCGTCTTCATAATTTTCCAGGTCAAATTCCCTATAGGCTGCTGTTGGAATATTATACCGCTGCATGAATTTTTTTGAGAAAGCCTTGCTGCCTTCCAGTTGCGCAGCCTGCGCACTCGGGCCAATCACCGAAATATTCTTCAGCGATTTGTCTGCCGCAAAAAAATCGACAATGCCTTTTACTAAAGGCTCTTCTGGACCGACAATCACCATTTCTATTTTCTGGCTAGTACATAATTTCCTGATGCCCTCAAAATCGGATGGAGCAATATCCACATTACTGCCACAGGATGCCGTGCCTCCATTTCCGGGAGCGATAAAAAGTTTGGAACAATGGCTGCTTTGTGAAATCTTCCATGCCATAGCATGTTCTCTTCCACCTGAGCCAATAATCAAAATGTTCATAGCAATCAATTCGAGCCCGAAATTCGATTTTCATGATCAGACCATGAAAAGAATTTTATGAATGGCAATTCCTACGGCGCTCCTTCTTTATTCGAATTTATCTGTATTTTACGTCGTTTTATTTCTTATTTATCCACCAAAGAAAGCTCATGAGCCAGTCATTCCCACAAAAGGGTCATCCCAAAGGCCTGTATATACTTTTTGCAACGGAAATGTGGGAGCGCTTCAACTATTATGGCATGCGCGCAATTTTGGTTCTGTTTATGACCAAGGCCCTGATGTTCGACAAAGTATTTGCTTCTAAATTGTATGGCGGTTATACAAGCCTCGTTTACCTTACTCCATTATTAGGGGGATTTATCGCTGATCGATATTGGGGCAACCGGCGCTCCATCATCTCGGGTGGTATTGTCATGGCCATCGGAGAATTCATTTTATTTTTTTGCGGGAGCCTATATCATAGTTCCCCCCAACTTTCTTCCCTTCTATTTTATTCCGGACTTGGATTCATGATTGCAGGAAATGGATTTTTTAAACCAAATATTTCTTCACTGGTTGGTCAGTTATATCCCGCGCAAGATAAGAGAATAGACCCCGCCTATACCATATTTTATATGGGCATCAATACCGGAGGAGCCATCGGACCATTCATCTGTGGATTGGTTGGTGATACGGGTAATCCGGCCGATTTCAGATGGGCTTTTCTTGCGGCAGGTATTGGAATGTCCATCAGCGTTATAGTGCAAAAAGTATTCCAGCATAAATATGTAGTTGATCCCAACAATAATGTATTGGGGCTGGTTCCTAAAGATGCTCCCGCCATTTGGAGCAATTCGGTTTTTCGTGTATTGGGTTTGTTGGGATTGTCTTTGGTAACTATTGGATTGTTATATGTGAATGCCAAGGTTGTCCAATATCTCCCCTATTTGCTTTTTTTAAGTTTGGTTTTTATTGTAGTCATGATTTTCAGCGACAGAAAACTAACTGGAGTAGAAAAACAGCGCATTGGTGTCATCTTCATCGTTTCATTTTTTGTGATTTTTTTCTGGAGTGCTTTTGAGCAGGCCGGAGCTTCGCTCACCTTTTTCGCGGAAGAGCAAACTCAAAGACAAGTAGGATGGCATATATCTGTTCTCTGGATTGCTGTCATTTCCATTATCCTGCTCTACTATACCATCAGGCTTTTCATAAGAGCATCCAAAAACCTTGGTACCCCTTTTGACAAGGAACTTCGCCTTACAGTATATTTCTTGCTTTCCCTGTTATTTCTTGGTATCGTTGCCGCCAATTTGTATCTGCTTTATAAAGGAGAAAGTGCCATTGTGCTGGAAAACATTCCTGCCAGCTGGTTCCAATCCCTTAATTCTCTTTTTGTCGTCTCCTTTGCGCCACTTTTTGCCTGGCTCTGGATAAAGCTTGGAAAGAGAGAACCTTCCTCTCCAACAAAAATGGCCATCGGTCTTTTTCTACTTTCTTTGGGCTACCTATGGATTGCTTTTGGAGTGAAAGATGTGCAGCCGGCGATTAAGGTGAGCATGATTTGGCTGACAGGCATGTACGCCTTGCACACATGCGGCGAATTGTGCCTCTCACCCATTGGATTGGCACTTGTAAATAAATTGGCTCCATTAAAATTCGCCTCCCTGCTTATGGCAGTATGGTTTCTGGCCAACTCAATTGCAAATAACATGGCAGGTCTGTTAAGTTCCTTATATCCGGAAAAAGGAAAGATCACTTCATTTCTTGGTTATCACATGAGCAATCTCTATGAATTTTTTATGCTCTTCGTATTTATGTCTGGTCTGGCATCGTTGATCCTATTCATGCTGACCAGAAAGCTGCAGAAAATGATGCATGTGGGAGAGTAAGGTGATTGGTTGATTAGTTGATTGGTAAATCAACTGGAAAATTATTTAAATGCTATTTTGATTTTTTAACCAATCGTCCGGGAATTACGATTCAGTAATCAAATTATTTTCAATATATTCATTGGAATTATCTTGCAATCTCACCAGCAGTTCAACTAATCAACTAATCAACCAATCAACTCATCTTAAACGGCACGATCATCTCAAACGCAGGAATATTGACTTCAAAAGTTTTTTTATCGTGCAGATTTTCCATGGTGAAAGTGCCGTGCATCTTTCCCATTTCCGTTCGCAGGTTACAGCCGCTCATGTATTGGTATTTTTCGCCGGAGCTGACTGTTGGCTGTACACCGACAACGCCCTCCCCTTCTACCTCACGATAGGTGCCATTGCTGTCAAAAATATGCCAGTGTCTGCGGTGTAATTTGACGGGGAAATTATTGTGGTTCTCTATACTGATCCGGTAAGCAAACATGAATTCACCGGACAATGGATTGCTGTAGTCCGGTTTATAAAAGGTTTCCACGCTGATCTCTACTCCTTGTGAAATCTTACTTACCATGCAATCAAATTTCCATAAAATTAATCAATTTCCGCCTAGGGTGGATGGTTTCGCTACAAAATAATCATTAATGCAGATTCTGTGTTAATTTAGCCACTGCCAGTAGACATGCTGGCTGGAATACAATCGTTTAAAAGTAGGATTATACCAGCTAAAACGCTTTATCAATGAAGATAGCAATCGCTAAGGGGGATGGCATTGGTCCTGAAATCATGGACGCTGTACTGACTATATTTGATGCCAACAAAGTGGCCCTGGAATATGAAGTTGTGGATATGGGAAAATGGGTCTTTGACAAAGGATTCTCTAATGGGATGACGCCTGAGGCAAAGGAAACCATCGAAAAGCTCGGGATCCTTTTCAAAGGTCCCATGGAAACGCCTAAAGGCAAGGGTGTAAAAAGTGTGAATGTTACTGCGCGCAAGACCTGGAACACGTATGCAAATAAAAGAGTATTTCAAACCCTGCACGGTGTAGATACGGTTTTTTCAAAAGCCGGAATTCCAATTGATATTACCATTGTACGGGAAAATATTGAGGATACATATGGAGGCATTGAACATATGCCTACACATGATGTGGCGCTTAGCCGCCGGTTCATCACCAGACCCGGAAGCCTGCAGGTGATCAAATACGCCTTTGAAATGGCAAAGAAAAAGGGGACGAAGAGAATCACCTGCGGCCACAAAGCCAATATCATGAAGCTTACTGATGGATTATTTCTCGAATGTTTCTATGAAGTGGCCAAAGAATATCCCGAACTAAAATCAGATGATGTGATTGTAGATGACCTTTGCATGAAACTTGTAACGAGGCCGGATACATTTGATGTCGTTGTGCTGACTAACCTCCAGGGTGATATTGTTTCGGATCTTTGTGCGGGTTTGGTCGGCGGTCTTGGCTTCGCACCCTCTGCCAATATTGGTGACCATATTTCCATTTTTGAAGCTGTTCACGGAACGGCCCCTGACATCGCAGGAAAAAATATCGCTAATCCCACGGCCTTGTTGCTTAGTGGAATTGCCATGCTTCGACACCTTGGCCTCATGCAAAATGCAGCCGTTATTGAAAATGCACTCCTGTATACGCTGGAGAAGGGCCAGCACACCGGTGATTTTGGAGATAAGAATACTACTTCGCTCAACACCACCCAGTTTGCAGAGGCCATCATTAAGAATTTTGGAAAAACCCCTGCACATGGTGCAAAGCCCGTCTTGTCGAATATGCCGGTTACGCAAACTGTATTCAAACTGGACCAAAACCCCATGATGGTATCGAAAGAATTGGAGAATGAAAAAATTATCGGCGTGGATATGTTCATCGCCAGCGCGGAGCAACCGGAAGTGATCGCCCGCAAATGCCAGCGCCATGCTGGAGTAAAATTCAACCTGATCAGCATCAGCAACCGCGGAACCCAGGTATGGCCTACCGGTTCTGTATATACGAACCTGGTCAATGAATACAATGTCCGCTTTGAAAGCATGGACGGATATCCGCTAAATCAGCAGGATGTCATCGGACTGTATGTGAGCCTGAGCGGCGATTTCAAGATCTGCTCACTTGAACTGCTAAATGTCTGGGGTGATAAAAAAGCCTATAGCCTGGCGCAGGGGCAGTGAGGGGTTGGTTGATTAGTTGATTAGTTGAAGGGTTGAAGAGTTGAGAAGCGCATTGAGCGTTTTGCTTTCGGCGTTCAGCGTTCGGCGTTCTGCATCTTGTTTCTTGAATTTTGTGCCTTGTGTCTTGAGTCTAATGCCTTGTGTCTTTCCCTAAAAGGGTCAATATTTTTTAGTCTGATTATACTTGTTTCGCATCAACCATTGCAGCATTTTCTCGCGTTGATCTCCCTGGATGATAATTGATCCATCTTTCACTGATCCCCCGGTTCCGCAATGCGTCTTGAGCTTGCGGCCCAATGCTTCCAAATCTTCCTGTTTGCCCAGGAATCCTTCCACCAGACTTACTGCCTTGCCTGCTCTCTGCTTAGTGTCCAGGCGGATGTATAATTTTTGTTTTTCCGGAGCAAGGGTATTTTCCTGCTCCTTATGCTCATTTTCCCAATGAAAATCCGGATCGGTACTATAAACAAATCCTCTGCTATCCGGTTTGTTCTTCTTAGCCATATTTTCGAAATTAAGCCAGCTATTGATCAATAATCAATGTGTTCCAGGCGTGTCTTCTTTGAGGTTCATGAAATAACTCAACGCTCCACTCGGGCATTTTTTTACTTGTCCGGTGATGGTCATTGTGTCTGATTGGCTTGGATCAATCCAGGGTCTTCTCCTGGGATCAAACACGCGGGGCAATCCCGTAAAGCATTTGGCCGAATGGATGCAGACATCCGGCTTCCACACAATTGTTACTTCCCCGTTAGTATACGTGAGTTTCTTCATAATCAATCATTATCATTCGATGACCGTTGATCGATGACCGATGACCGACTTAATTGGTAAATTGCTCTCCGAATTCATTGATCGACCATCGACCATCGACCATCGACCATCGACCATCGTTCATCAACAAACGAAAATCCGTCTTCCAATCAACCTTTCAACCAATCAACCCTTCAACTACTCAACCACTGCCTTCAAGCTCAGATCCAGGCTCCTTGCGTGATGGATCAACGCGCCGATGCTGACAAAATCAACCCCTGTTGCCGCGTATTCCACCACATTATCTATGTTGATCCCTCCACTAGCTTCCGTTTCATATTTTCCATCAATCAGGACAATCGCTTTTTTTAGTTCAGCAATAGAAAAATTATCCAACATGATTCTGTCAATCCTCCCTGCGGCGAGCACTCTTTTAACATCTGCCAGGGATCTGGTTTCTATCTCAATTTTGAGAGGAGATGATAGTCCACGGGTATATAAATATGCTTTTTCAATAGCTGATTCAATGCTACCGCAATAGTCTATATGGTTGTCCTTGAGCATAATCATATCATAGAGTCCAAATCGATGATTCAATCCGCCGCCAATGCGCACAGCCTCCTTTTCTAACAATCTGAAATTGGGCGTTGTTTTCCTTGTATCCAGAACCCGGGTATGAAATCTCTTTAGTTTGTTCACGAAGGCACGGGTCAGGGTAGCGATCCCGGACATTCTTTGCATGCAGTTTAGCACCAGCCTTTCGCAGGCAAGGATGCTATGAACAGTGCAATTAATCTCAAAAGCGATTTCGCCCGACTTCATGGCATCCCCATCCATTTTCAAGGCGTTAAAGATCGCGCTAGGCTCCCTCATAAGGAAAATGCTCCGGGCTGCCTCGAGCCCGGCTAGAATTCCATCCTCCTTTATCTTTAAGACGGCTTTGCCCCTTGCATCCGCAGGGATTGCGGCAAGGGTGGAATGGTCACCGCCCCCAATATCTTCGAGGAATGCGGCATTGGCAAGAATAGATAATTGTTCGGCGTGGCTGCGCATAAACAAAAATAACCAAATCCGCAACCTGCCCGACAGAACCTCAGTTAGGGGCACAAAAAAAACCTATAACTCAACGCTATAGGTCCCCTGGTTTTTTTAAGGAGTAATTATTTTACGGAATCAGTTGAAAGCGGATTTCCTGCAGGAACTGCTTGTCCCCCTTCTGCTTCATGAATAAGCAGGTCTGGTAATTACCATTTCGGGTCTGCAAAACACCTATACAAAATTCAGATCCGCTATTCTCTCCTTTCTGCTTCACTTGAAAATTGCGTACCCCGTTGTTTTCAAAAAAATCGCGGATAATCATCTCCGCCTGGCTTTTGCTATAAGTATCGGTCTTTTCTGGTAAACTAATATCCACCCTGTAATCCAGGTACGGAACAATTTGATCCACATTTCCGGTGCGAAAAGCACCTACCACGGTATCAATTTCAAAGGAAGGCGATTTAAAAGATCCAAGGACCAGCGCAATCGCTACTATCGCTAATCCAGTCAGGTTTTTCATAATATTACGGTTATCAGGACATAGGCTACTAAAAATATGCCAAAGTAGATTTTACTCGAAAAATTACTAACAAGGGGCCATTCCCCCTAACTTTGAGGTCCTTTTTAACTGTAAATAAAGCAATTACAACGTGGCCAATAAAAGAACCATTTTGATCGTCATGGATGGATGGGGCCTTGGAAAAGTCGAATCCTCCGATGCCATTCGGCATGCCCACACTCCATTTGTAAGTTCCTTATACCAAAAATACCCAAATACTACCCTGGTGACCTGTGGAGAATCCGTTGGTTTGCCAGATGGCCAGATGGGCAATTCGGAAGTGGGGCACCTCAATTTAGGAGCCGGCCGCATCGTTTATCAGGAATTGCAAAGGATCAATGTGGCGATCCGCGATGGTTCTTTTGCCAGGAACGAAGTTTTACTCAGTGCCTTGCGCAAAACGAAGTCGGAAAAAAGGAAACTTCACCTCCTGGGTCTGGTCAGCGACGGAGGCGTTCATTCTCATATTGTGCACCTCAAAGCCTTGGTAGATGTTTGTCAAAAGGAAGGGTTGACTGAAGTTTACATACATGCGTTTACTGATGGCCGTGATACAGACCCAAAAAGTGGGCTTGGATTCATGAAAGACCTCCAGGCTCATCTCGCCAAAAGCGTGGGCAAAATAGCCAGTGTCAGCGGCCGTTACTATGCAATGGACAGAGATAAACGCTGGGAAAGAGTAAAGCTCGCATATGATGCCATGGTGAAGGGAACCGGAGAAAAAGCAGAATCGGGAATTGAGGCTATTGAAAAGTCCTATGCTAAAAACATCACAGATGAATTCATCATGCCGGTCGTAATTACTGGCAAAGACCAGGCACCTGTTGCAACCATTCAAAATGGAGATTCAGTTATTTGCTTCAATTTCCGCACTGACAGGTGCCGGGAAATAACCGAAGTGCTAACACAAAAGGATATACCAGAACAGGGAATGAAGAAATTGTCCCTGCACTATACCACCATGACCCAGTATGATCATAGCTTTCAGGGCGTGGACGTAATATTTGAAAATGACGACCTGAAGAATACGATTGGAGAAATTGTATCAAAGCAGGGACTCAAACAAATCCGCATTGCCGAAACAGAAAAATATCCCCATGTAACATTTTTCTTCAGCGGCGGCAGGGAGAAGCCATTTGAGGGTGAGCGAAGGATCATGATCCCTTCACCCAAAGTAGCTACCTATGATTTGAAGCCGGAAATGAGTGCCTTTGAAGTAACAGAGGCAATCCTTCCGGAAATCAAAAACAAATCTGCTGATTTTATCTGCCTGAATTTCGCCAATGCGGACATGGTTGGACATACGGGTATTTGGCCGGCTGCCATCAAAGCAGTTGAAACGGTAGACCAATGTGTTGAAAAGGTTGTAACTGCAGCTATTGATAACGGTTATACTGTATTCCTGACTGCCGACCATGGCAATGCAGATTTTATGATCAATGAAGACGGCTCACCCAATACGGCACATACGCTTAACCTGGTACCACTCTTTGTCATTGATGCAAGCTGGAAGGGCAGCGTCCACCCGGGTAAGTTGGGAGATATTGCGCCCACCATGCTGAAGGTTATGGGACTGGATATTCCGCGGGAAATGACGGGGGAGGTGTTGATTGGTTGAGAGGTTGAAAGGTTGAAGAGATATGGGAGCTCATTCTGTTAATTGATCGGCCGAACACCAAGAAGTCCATTTCAAAAAGATTTTAGTCCAACACCAATAAAGTATTCATTTCCACCTACTCAATTTATCCAATAAGTCAATTCAAACATTTCCAAAACCTTTCAACCAATCCACCAAGCTACCTTTCAACCCTTCAACCTCTCAACCTCTCAACCAATCAACCAATTAACCAATCAACTTTTTGGCAAGCCAAGCAGCTATAACTTCGGAAAATTGTCTAAATTACATGGCAACTAGGTTTACTATGACCGAAGAAGCCATTCTGATAGGGTGTTTAAAGAACCAGGCAGCTGCTCAGCGGGAACTGTACAATAGGTATAGTCCAAAAATGCTGGCAGTGTGTTTTCGTTTTGCCCATAATCGGGAGGATGCTGAAGATATGTTACAGGAAGGCTTTATCAAAGTGTTTTCTCAAATACACACATTTCAGAATAAGGGCGCTTTTGAGGGTTGGATCAGGAGAATTATCGTTCATACCTGCATCAATCACTTAAAAAAGAATAAAAGGTTTAGTGAAAATATTGACATCCTTCATGCAGGCAGCATCCAGGTCCGCGAGGAAAGCGTTCCTTCTATTGTTCAGGCAAAGCAGATTGTCGATTGTATCAGAATATTACCTGTGGGATATCGAACAGTGCTGAATTTGTATGCGATTGAAGGGTATTCACACAAGGAAATTGCGGGTATGCTAGACATTGAGGAGAGCACGAGTCGCTCGCAATATACCAGGGCAAAGCAAATGCTGGAAGAAATCCTGATCAGGAAGAAAATCCTGCAAAGGCCGAAAGAAAAGATGAAGTTGTTGGCAGGCATGAGGTAAAATGGGAACATTCCTATGAAAAACTGCCCAAAAACGATTGACAATAATGGAACGAGATTTCTATAATGAGGAATTTGAAGACCTGATCCGCGAGAAGACAGACCAATACAAAATGTATCCTTCCGATAAGGTATGGAAACAAATACATGGTTCTTTGCATACCCGGAAAAGGAGATACGTAGTGGGCATGTCTGTGCTGATTTCTGGTATTTTGATATTCGCAGGCAAAGAGTTCCTTGCTCCGGCCAAGCGCGTTCCTGCTCAAAAACAAGTTGAACAAAACATTTCGACAGTTGGAAGCCAGGAAGAAATTTCAGCAAATAATCTCACAGCATTTAAGAAGTCCCCTCTTTCCCATCAGTCCCTGGTACCTACCATACCTGAAAAACTTGATGAAAAGCCTGCGGAACAAACTGAAGAAGTCGCAGCATCATTCCCCGAATCTGAAGCCGATCTTTCGCCGGTCCATGGCCTGAGCCGTGAAAACCCTGAGCATTCTATTCGGGATAAATCACTGCCAGGTACAAATCTTCTGTCTATAGATGTGCTTCCGCTCAGTTTGAACATTGCTGTATCTGATCCTGATATCGTAAATTCTTCTTTGTCTTCCATAGAAGATGCAGCTCAACAAATTACCCTGCGAAATTTTAATGAAGATGATAAGAAGCAACTTGCATGGATGCAGGATCATGCAACACAGCACTTGTCACCGATCAGGCAACATAAATTAAACTGGCAGGTCTATTTCTCGCCTACTGTCAATTACAGGAAACTTTCAGGCGGAAATTTCGCCGACTCAAGGTCAACTGTTCAAAATGTTCCCATTTCATTGGTTCATTATGGAAGTGCAAATGATTTTGTTGACCACACTCCGGGTGTAGGATATGAAGTCGGAGGAAGCCTGCTCTACCGTTTGACCCGGAACCTGACTTTAAAAGCTGGACTTCAATTTGATTATAGCAGCTATTATATAAAAGCATTTAGCTCCACGCCACAGCTTGCCACAATCAATCTCAATCCCTATTATGGCGTATATGCCGACAGCATAACGGCCTATACCAATGTGCGCAATTTCGGTGGAAAATCGCAGGAGAATTTGCAAAACAGGTATTATCAGCTTTCCGTTCCGGTTGGAGTTGAAATGAGGATCCTTGGCAATGGAAAATTACAATTCAGCATTGCGGGTACTATTCAGCCCACTTACCTATTAAACAGGAACAATTACTTACTCACAACAGATTATGCATATTATACAAAGGAACCATCATTGTACCGGAGATGGAATGTGAATGGAGGTTTGGAAGCTTATATCTCTTACCAGATTGGTGGCCTGCGCTGGCAAATTGGACCGCAGTTCCGTTACCAGCTATTGTCTACGTATACCGACAATTACCCGCTGAAAGAGAACCTGATGGAGTACGGTATCAAGATTGGTATTACCAAAATTATTCGCTGAAAAAACAAACTACCTTAATTTTGAAGGCTGTGGCTCGGATCCACAGCTTTTTTTATTTTTAATACTTATGAAAGGATTTATGAAGCTACTTGTGATCGGAATTATTTTTTTTGAAGCCCTGATTTGCGGCTGCGCGAACAATAAGGTACAACCTCCAGCAAAAGACTCGGTAGTTGTGGAAAAGAAGGATTATTTTCCTGTGCTGGATTTTCTGAAGGGAGAAATTGCCTACGTAGATTCTTTCCCGCTGCGAATCATAAAATATACAATTAGCGAAGGGCATAAGGATTCAACCATTATTCAAACACATGCATTTGACGACCTGGCCAAAGAATTCCTGTCACCTGAACTTGAAAAAACTGCATTTGAAAAGGAGTTTAAGGAAAGTTCATTCCTGGACCAAACCAGCCAGTCCCTCAGCTTTACCTATTCTACCCAAAACAATCGAGCTCCAAATCCAGAGAGTGGACGTGCTGGCATCTCCAAGCCTGGGCTTCGATAAAGTCAAAAGTATATACCTGGAAAAGTTGTCCCGTTCGCAAGACAGTACGATCATAGAAAAAATGTACTGGCGTTCCAGGAGCAATTTTCAAATCATCAGGATCCGTGAACTGCCTAAGCAACCTTCTACCAGCAGCCAACTGAAAGTGGTTTGGGACAATAAGGATTAATTTGATAACATGACGCAGCAGGAGTTCCAGCAATTTGCATCTACTATACCCAATGAGCCCGGCATCTACAAATACTTTGATCAAAAAAAGGAATTGTTATATGTAGGGAAGGCAAAAAATCTGCGCAAGAGAGTCAGCTCCTATTTCAATAAGACATTCAGCACCTACAAAACCTACGAACTTGTACAACGGATCCACCATATGGAATTTACCGTTGTGAATTCAGAGCAGGATGCTTTTTTGCTGGAAAATTCCCTCATCAAGCAATTCCAGCCAAAATTCAATATCAGCCTGAAAGATGACAAGAGCTATCCCTATATCGTTATAAAGAATGAGCCATTTCCGAGGGTTTTTCTTACCAGGAGAAAATACAATGACGGTTCGCATTATCTGGGGCCATTCACTTCGGTAGCCAAGGTGCGGGAATTGCTCCATTTTATCAAGGCCAATGTTCAGTTGCGTACCTGTAAACTGAACCTAACGGAGAATAATATACGCAAAGGTAAATTCAAAGTTTGCCTGGAATACCATCTCGGAAATTGCAAAGGACCATGTGAAGGAAAGCAATCGCCGGAGGATTATGATGAAGGGCTCATACGCCTCAGAAACCTGTTGCGAGGCAACCTGGGCCCTGTCATCAGCGGATTCAGAAAGGAGATGAAGGATGCCTCGGAAAGACTCGCTTTTGAAAAGGCAGAAGAACTTCGAAAAAAGATAGAACACCTTGAAACCTACCAGTCAAGATCAGTGATTGTAAACGACCGCATCCTTCGCGCGGATGTATTTTCAATGATCAGGGAGGGAGACAAAGCCTATGTAAACTTTCTGATGGTGGAAAATGGAACCATCGTGCAGACCCATTCCACACAACTTGAAACACACCTGGAAGAGACGGAGGCAGAAATCCTCGCATTTGCGGTCGCACAAATCCGCGATGCTTTCGATAGCAAAGCAACCGAGATCATCGTTGCGATCCCGATTGAATTTCCCCAGGCTGAAGTGGAGATCACGGTTCCGAAAGCCGGCGACAAAAAGAAATTGCTCGAGTTATCAGAAAAAAATACCCTCGCCTTCAAAGGAGAACTGGAAAAAAAGAAGGCCCTTTACCTGACCGGCAATCCGGAAGAAAGTCCCGAACGAATTTTGGAAGAATTGATGGAAGATCTCCAGCTTTCTTCCCTTCCCGTCCATATTGAATGTTTTGACAATTCAAATTTCCAGGGGAGCTTCCCGGTTTCAGCCATGGTTTGTTTCAAGAACGGAGTGGAAAGCAAGAAAGACTATCGCCATTTCAATGTGCGCACAGTCAAAGGCATCAATGATTTTGCAACCATGAAGGAGGCCGTGTACAGGCGATATAAACGACTGAAAGAAGCAGCCGAATCCCTGCCCCAGCTGGTAATCATTGATGGCGGAAAAGGGCAATTGCATGCTGCACTTGAAGCCATTCATGAACTGGAACTCGATGGTTCGATGACACTGGTCGGGCTTGCGAAAAATGAGGAAGAGTTATTTTTTTCCGGCGACCAGGAATCATTGAAATTGCCATACGATGGCAGGAGCCTTCGGTTCATCCGAAGAATTCGGGATGAAGTGCATCGTTTTGGGATTGGATTTCACCGCCTGAAAAGAAGCAAGGGAACTTTCAAAAATCAGCTGGAAGAAATTGAGGGAATTGGAAAAGCAACCAGCGACCGCCTGCTGTCTGCATTTCGCTCGGTGAAAAAAATCAGGGAATTATCGATAGAAGAATTGGCCGAATATGTGGGAGAGGCGAAGGCAAGAATCATTCGGAGTTTTTTTGAAAATGAAAATGGTTCGCAGGATGAAAAAAGATAGCGAAAGCAGAAAGTATTGTTAAAAATAAAAAGGGGCCCGAATAGACATCCAGCCCCGTTTTTAAAATCCAATATCCTATGAAAAACCGTTGTAAAAATAGTAAAACAATCTTATTAAACAATATTGACCCTGGGTATTTTCAAAAATAATTATCGTACTATAACCATTTCATTATTAACATTCGCTAAGACCAAATCGTATAAAAACAAAAAGGGTATCGTAGATTTACGATACCCTTGGGCTGTTAAACTTTTTATGTTAGTAAGACCATAGGTCCTGCTCGTAGTTAAATATCTTTTCTTTCATATCATCTCCTGCAAGCAATTGAAGGATCGGATCCTTGACATAGTTTGCAATGAAGAGATCGCCGGGATTGTCGATTGTTGACTTGATGATCCTGCTTGCAAACATTCTGCTTTCAAACAGTTCTTCCCAACTCATCCTTGCACCATAATTTTTTCCATTATAAGCTTCGTATTTAGCCAGCATCGGGCGCATATCGGGATAGTAGACCCAGAAAATAGGAACTACATCACGGAATGAACCATCAGCATTGAAGATGCTTTTCAGCGGAGCGATGCCGAGAATTCTCACATGCATTCTGGAAGACTCTTTGTCAAAAACCCATTCTTCCTTGATTTCATATCTTTCGATCAGGTCGGGGTTGAATTCTTCCATGATCGTTGTATCATGCATAATTCCTTTGGAGCCATCTGGATCCTGAACAAAGTCAGGAACTGAAATAGTCTTGGGTTTGCCGATCATCGACTCAGCAATTTGTTTAAAAGTCATTGGGGTAGTAAACCTGTCATCCATGGTTGCATCAAAAGCAGTGATTTCTCCGCTCTTAATCAGGTTCAACAAGATGCTGATGAAACGCTGGTTGCCGTTGTCTTCTGAAGCCTTGTAAACAAAAGGAAGGTTCATTTTTTGATGCACATCAATTTCACGCCATACCCGCTGACGGTAAACGGCATCATCCTCACGAATATGCTCATAGGCCAGTGGAGTACGATCCTTGACCAGGTTCAATTCAATAGACGCGTCATTACGCAATGATTTCCTTGGCGTGTCGAGCTTGATATCCGCTTCGAGTACGACTATTGGCTTTGCCACTGTATCCTTTGGAGGTGCAACAGTTGCTGTATTGGCACTGTTTTTTGCGGTATTTTTCTTAGCGGTTGTTGTCCTCTTGGTCTTCTTCCTGGCGGCTGGTGCCTGCGCATCAACTGTGCCGGTGGCCAGCGCGATGACTACAATCAACAAGCACAACCTGATCATTCCGTTTTTCATTGCGAAAAATTTATCTATGAATATGTTTCTACAAACAAGTTCGCCACTATCAAGGTGGCGGAGCTTGCAATCATTTTATTTTAGTGAAAATACCATCGGCGCAATATCTCTTGGCTTGCCATCCGGTCCTACTACTTTAATGTTATCAAAAAAGATATTCGTACCCGGCGTGGCTTTGTTTACGAGATTGCCCGCGGCTCCGTTCCATCTGTTGCCTTCATTATTAGCTTGTGCATACTGATTAATGCTTCCGCCAATGGCTCCCATGGTATAGCTCACCACTTTGAAAGGTGCTTCAAAGTCTGAATCTTCCAGACGGGCGATCAAGCCGCCAATCGCCTTGAATTCAGCAGCAGAAATGCCACCACCTTTTTTCGCTCCTACAAATCCTGCAGGCAGCGGAAGGTTCTTGACACGCAAGGGGAATTCAATATGGTTTTCCGGCAGCATTGACAATCAATTTGGCCAATCCCTGGGTAGTTGGCTTAATCACCCAATGGTCGCCGCTGGTATTGGTCAGGCTGGCTCCGGGGCTGGTGAAACTAACTTTCACTTTTTCGCGGCCCACGCTACCACCCGAGATGGTAATGGGATTGTCAACACCGATATAAACCACATTCATTTTTTCGAGGAATACAGAGGCGCCAGAAGGCAGGCCCACGGTATACTTGATCAGTTTCGTTACGTGATCCTTGCTACCATCCGGTTTGACGTATTCAATCTTAACTTCCACCGTCTTTTCACCTGCAGATTCAACCTTTGTTTTGTATTCAGCCACGCCATCCGAATTCAGGGTCTGATGAGCGCCATTAATAGTTATATCAGGTTTTGCAGCTGCACTGAAAGAACCGATACCTGCAGTGATATCCAATTCGTCGCCGGGCATCAGGTAAGTGGCATTGGTGCCGGCAAAAGCTTCGAATTTGTCGTAAACCACTTTTACTTCACCAATTTTTTTATGGCAGTAGTCCACCATTTGAGATTCTGAATTCTTAATATCGTTCTGGAATTTGCTGAGGATCGTCATGGCCGCAATAGACGGAGTCATGTGGAAATAGTTAGTCGTCCAATCCAGTGCGTCATCACCGGTCTTGTTGTTTCCTGTTTGTGATTCAGGAACTTTCAGATCCAGGGGAAATTGCTTGGTGAAAGCATCTTTCTGATTCTTCACGTCAGCCTGCAAAAGCGGGCTTGTGGCAAATTCTTCTGGTTTGAGGATATTCAACATCTGCTGCTTGTATTGCTGCAGATCAGCAAATAATTTCTTTCCTTCACCTTCTTCGATCAGCAGGCGGGTTGGAGCATCCAGGTCATCTTCCCTGAACTTCTTCTTTCCATCTTCTTCATAAGGGCCTGATGCAGCGACGAGCTTGCCTTTCATTTCTTCAATCTGGCTATAAATAGAAGCGGAAAGTTTCTTGGCCTCATTGGCCTTGGGGGCCCAGATCTGCGCATTGGCTGCGGTCTGAGGATCCTTTAGCTTTTCTTCGAAGGATTTATAGGTCAGGTCGTTCTTTTCTGCGATCACAGAATTCGAACTGGTGATGCTATTATTAACGGTCTTGAAGGCGTTCAATATTTCTGCAGATACATTCAGTGCCAGCATTGCTGTTAGCACCAGGTACATCATATTGATCATCTTTTGCCGCGGCTCTTTAGGTAAAGACATGATCCCGAGAATTTAATGTTTAATAATGGTTTTCCAGTATTGGATAGAACGGTATTAAATTAACTTTGTCTTCCTTGCATTGCGCTCAGCATATTACCATACACATGGTTCAAACTTCCCAGGTTCTTAGCAAGCAAAGCAATCTGTTCCTGCGTTTTCTTGGCATCTCCCACACTATTCTGCATAGTTTCTGAAGCCTGAACCAGGTTGCTGTAAAAACCATTCATGGCTTTTAAATGATTATTTGTATCCTGCAATTCCAGTTCATAAATAGCATTCAAAGAACCCAGGTTTTTGGTTAATATCTGTACCTGGCCATGAAATTGTTTGGTACTCTCTGCAGCGTTGTTAAAATGACCAATAGTAGCAGTAGCACCCTGGTAAGCATTCTTCATGCCGTCCAACGCAACAACCGCCTCTTTGGTTTTATTCGTATATTCTGTTGTCGCGGCCAAAGCGCCTGACACATCGCTTATTCTATCGAGGGTAGTGCCGAATTTCTTAAAACCTTCGCTTAAACGGCCGAGGGTCATGGGATTGATTTCGGCATCCTGGAGCATCTTATCCATTTTCTCTAAAGCCGGATTACCAGCAGGTCCACCTGCTAATTTTGGAAGTGCTTCAGCAAGGGCATGCATTTCCGATCCTGGAGGGGGAAGGAATGCATATACCATGAATATAAGTGCTTCCGTGATCAGACCCGCAGTCAGGAAGAAGTTGGCTAATTTCTGGTGTGTAATCTTTTGCCATGCACCAAAAATTACGATCGCTGCACCAACGCAGACTATTACGTTCACGAGTCTTTCAGTAGATTTAGAAACTCCGGCCATAGTTGTAAGTTTAATTTGTTTTTAATAGGTTTTGTAAGGGTCCCAGAAAAATATTTCCGGTTGATTTATTGGCTGTTTAAAATCAATAACGGGTTTTATTTGAAAAAATTTTATCGAGAGGAATTTATTACCTCTTGCCCAAAGTTGCAGGCAGATCGATCACACAACGGAATCCGATGTATGATTTGGCCGTATCCTGATATTCGTAGGTGCGGGTACTGGTCTGCAGGAAGTATCCAACATCTTTCCAGCTACCACCACGAATCACTTTGCGTTTCATGCGGGGAGGATCTGAGTCCTTGGCATTGTAACGGATATCAGGATTCATATCGTGCTGGAAATTGTATGCACCTTCGTAATAAACAGAAGAAGTCCACTCTGCCACATTCCCTGCCATGCAATAAAGACCGAAATCGTTTGGCCAGTAAGCATCTGCACGGGCAGTATAAAAAGCACCATCTTCAGGATAGTTACCACGGCCTACTTTAAAGTTGGCCAATAAACATCCTTTTTTGTTTCTCAAGTAATAGTTACCCCAGGGGAACATCGACTGAGAACGGCCACCACGCGCGGCATATTCCCACTCAGATTCTGTAGGCAGACGGAAGTCTGATTCATTTGCTTTCTTTTCACTTTCCAATTTTGCGTTGAGGTACTGGGTTCTCCATTCGCAGAACACAGTAGCCTGGTTCCAGTTCACACCTACTACGGGATAGTTTCCAAAAGCAGGGTGAGAGAAATAACGCTTGGTCATGGGTTCATTGTAAGAATAAGAGAAGTCTCTAACCCAAACCAATGTATCTGGATATATGCGTACATTTTTAGCCTTAATGAAGTTTGAACGGGACTTGCCTTCATTCACCTTCAAAGCAGCTTCACGGAGATCAAAAGTTTCGGAACGATAGACCAGGATATTCGGGTCTATTTCTTTCTTACCAAAAATGCGGTTTTCAGGAGTCACAATCATCCTGTCGATCTTTTCGATCGTTGCTTTGTCACCCCATTTAATGGTTTGGGCTTTATTCCAGTCAACGGCGAATTTGCCATCCACTTCCTTACCATACTGGAGCATGGTGGCAGCGATGGAGTCACGCACCCAATTTACAAACTGGCGATATTCATTATTGGTAATTTCAGTAGCGTCCATCCAAAATCCGCTGATGGAAACCTGCCGGTTCCTTGCATTATAGGTAAAATTGACATCCTCGTCGCTCGGACCCATATGAAAGGTGCCAGGCGGGATGTAAATCATTCCCGGGGGCTTTGTCAGATTGTATTTACTGGCTGGAGCAACTCCATGTAGTTGGCCATCATTAGCTAACCCCTTGTGAGACTTTCCAACTTTACCACATCCTGCCGCCATAAAAAGGAGCGCGGCCAATGAGCTGAGAATGGATAGGTTTTTCATTTTCATAATATTAAAGGGTATTGGACAAAAATAATGTTTTGACAAAATCTTCATCGCAATTTTAGAGTTTATTTTTTAAAAGTCAAAGCTTTTGAAACTGTAATTTTATTAACGGTATTTTTACTAGTATTATTGTAGACACTATATTTTAAAGGCCATTAAAAGTTTCCAAAAGGGGGACTAGTTCAGCAACTTCAGTAACAGGGACTTGGCAAGTATAGTCTCTACATAAGAATATCTGAGGTTGATCCAGGCACGGTTTACTACGTAATAGAGGGAATTGATCGTTTTGGGCGTCGGCGGACTGAAAAACCCGCCAGGGAATAAAATTACGCAAAAAATTCTTTCGGATTTCATGTGGATTCTTCCCCAAAATCGCCACTTCATTCATTCCATACGTCTGAGCCTGAAACAGGGTTGCCCAAATTCCAAAGGATCCGGGGTATTCCGTGACCAGTTTTGATATTGAAAGACAATTATCCAATGCTCTTTTTTTCCAGTCCGCTCTGTCAAATACAATGCCGAGATACAATAAAACAGTACTCATCAAAGAATTGCCTGAGGGCATGGCCCCATCATAAATTTCCTTTTTCCTGATGATCACATCCTCCTGATCCTCATGCGTAAAATAAAAAAAGCCCCCATTTTCTTCTCCAAAATGAACAATCATCCATTCAAGGAGGTCTCTCGCATTTAACAAATATTTATTATCGCCTGTCACTTCCTGCAATTGAATCATGGCCTGAAGCAGGGCTGCATAGTCATCCAGGAAAGCCATGATTTTGGACTTTCCTTCTTTGTACACATGGTGAAAAGCCTGTTCATTCTTCAATTTGAAGTGGTCAATCAGGAAGGAATAGGTACTGATGGCCATCTCTTTGTACTTTTCATTTCCCAGGGCTGCATAAGCTTTGCAATAAGCTGAAATTACCAGGGCATTCCAGCCCAGAATAATTTTATCGTCGAGGGCAGGACGGGTCCTTTGATCCCGATGCGCCAATAATTTCTTTTTCAAAGATTCGAGCTTGTCTAGAAATTCCCTGCTTCCCGGTTTTTCCTCTTCTGAATCTTTCCGATGGAGTATATTTTTTCCTTCCCAGTTTCCCCCGCGACGTCACTTGGAAAAACGAACAGAAAGCCCCCGCATCCGCTCCCAGCACTTCCTCTATTTCCTCTTTCTTCCACACGTAGAATTTGCCCTCTTCGCCTTCACTGTCTGCATCCAGGGCAGCATAAAAACCGCCATGAACTGACATCAATTCCCTTTCCAAAAAACTTAGGGTATCCATGATCGTTTTCCCGTATATCTCCTTCCCCGTCAGTTGGAATGCCTCCGACATAACAGTAACCAATAGGGCATTGTCATAAAGCATTTTTTCAAAATGCGGAACCAGCCATTCTTCATCAGTGGAATATCTCGCAAATCCTCCGCCCAACTGATCATAGATCCCGCCCATGATCATTTTATCAAGGCTCAGACATGCCTGATCCAGGCTTTCCCGTGTATGGGTCGAGTAATAGTCTCTTAAAAGTAACTGAATGGAAAAAGTTTGAGGAAATTTCGGAGCGCGACCAAATCCACCCTGTACCCTGTCGGCAGACTTCATGATTTGTTTTGTCATGGATTCGACCTGGTCCTTTGTAATCAGGGTCTGGTCCTCTTCCCCTTGCTTCCTGGCAGTCCCAAATGAATTCAGTTTCCCGAGATGAGTGACAAGATATTCGGATTGCGCAGCAATTTCATTTCGTTTGGTATGATACGCGGTATTGATCCCCTCCAGGACATCCTTCCAGGAACTGCGGCCATGCGCCGGAACTGGTGGAAAATATGTACCACCAAAAAAGGGCTTCCTGTCTGGCGTAAGGAAAACATTCAGCGGCCATCCACCCGACCCGGTCATCGCCTGCACTGCGTCCATATATATATGATCAAGGTCTGGTCTTTCTTCCCTGTCGATCTTGATATTCACAAAATGACTGTTCATTATGTTTGCAATATCATGATCCTCAAAACTTTCCCTCTCCATCACATGGCACCAGTGACATGCAGAATATCCAATGCTTACAAGAATAGGCTTATCCTCGGCTTTTGCTTTCTCTAATGCTTCATCACCCCATGGATACCAATCCACCGGATTATTTGCATGCTGCAATAAATAAGGGCTCAATTCTTTTGAAAGGCGATTTGGCATCTAAGCCGCAAAGATACTTGGAACTGCAGGTGGGCGAGTTCCCTCAGTCACTATTATACATAATTTATGAAAAGAAGATTTACTCGAAATAGAAATCATTTCGAAAAGCCGGTTTGAAATATTGGCAGATATTTCTGGAATTAGTGAGCGCGTTTATTTTTTCTTGACGCCAGCAGAAAGATATAATTCAAGGGCTGAAACCATGGATGGCGCTTTCGGCTGCGGGGCTTTGATTTCCAAAGTCAGACCAGCTTCTTCCACTGCACGGGAAGTATTGTGTCCGAACGCACCAATCTTGGTTCCGTTCTGCTTGAATTTTGGACAATTGTCAAATAGACTGCGCACGCCACTAGGAGTGAAAAAACAAATGATATCGTATTCTACCTTGGTGAGCACTTCCCGGATATCGTTGCTGATGGTCCGGTACATGAATGGTGTGACAAATCCACAATTGTTGTTCTTTAGCCAGCCCACGATTTCATTATCCTGTTGATTCTCAGAACAAGGATAAAGGAATTTTTCATTTTCCTTATGCTTGTTGATCACATCAAACATGCTCTTGTTGGTGCCATCTGCACCATAAAATACTTTTCGTTTGCGGTAAAGAATGAATTTTTGAAGGTATAAGGCAACAGATTCTGTAATACAGAAATATTTTGTTTCCTGTGATACAATCACCTTCATTTCTTCACAGATCCGGAAGAAATGGTCGATCCCATGTTTGCTTGTAAAAATAACTGCAGAATAATTTGAGATTTCTATTTTCTGCTTTCTGAAATCCTTTGCTGGTATAGGTTCCAGCAAAATAAATGGATGGAAAGCGAGTTCCACACCGTATTTCCTGGCAAGTTCAAAATACGGCGATTTATCAGTTTCCGGTCTGGGTTGGGTGATTAAAATTTTCTTCACAGTTTTGACAGACATCGTTGAAATATCAGTTTTTTCCCTATTCTTAACCATTAGCTCAGGTCTGGAATGCAAAATTAATAAGCTTTTTCCAAATAAGTCAATAACACCTTGTAAATCAAGAGCAGGGGTGCTATCTCAAAGGCGCAAAGGTATAAAAAAAAGTGAAACGCACTTACTTTTATTTCTTTTCTTACGGGCCCGAAGGAAACAAAAAAGCGGTAGAGATAGAATATGAATACCATGACCAGGGAGAGCGTGATCAGGATTTCACTAGCCAAACTACTTGAAAATGAAAGCATTATCAGAAATGGGAGGAGAAAGATTCCCAAGATCTTATTGGTAAGGAACACTATAAATATATAAGTATCTGTGGCCTGATGGATGCCAAAGATCCAGCCGGCAGACTTCAAAAGCAGGAATTTGACCAGATAAATGAGGACCAGGATGAATCCGCAATTGGCAAAAAGAAGCCAAAAATCCGTCTTTTGACCGAGCCCATAATGCTTTAGAAGAAAGCTTAAATACATTCCGCCTGAAATGATGAACAGGCCATTCAAAAGCAAAGATGGAAGGGGTGCCTGCAGTACCTGTTCCCTGATTTGATGTTGACGCATCGATACCCGAAAAAAGAGGGTGAAGAGGTTTGCAAGGTATTTCCCATACCATAGTTTAATGAAGGCAAATATGAAGAGGATACTCACCAATACATAAAACATCTCACTGTTTGTATGTGTCTCATGAGGCTCCGCATAAACGATGATGGGCTTGCCGAGAAAATTGAAAAAGGGATTGGCGCCAAGGGCCCGTTGAAAGCGCAAAAAGAATTCCGGGTTAACCGTCTGCTGAGGAATTACGACAACAGTATCAATCGGAACCTCGACAACAGTATCTTTCTTTTTCAGAATGGCCGGCTTCCTCAAAAGGGGTGCCCGAGTTGTGTCGATGATCTTTGGCTTGCGCACTTTCGAAGCCAGGCTATCGATCGGTTGACTTGCAGAATCCTGCGCTGTAACAGTTTCGGCAAAGGTCAAACCCAATATCAACATCATGACGGGAAATGCCGGACGCAGGAACCGGATCCTTCCGGGAAGGGAAATCATTCCAGAACTTCTATTCAAATTGTCTTCATCCATCTAAAGCTTCTTCGTTTTGCCGTGATTTTTTCCGCCCGCAAATTCGCATAAATTTCATCCACTAAAAAAAGTTCAGGTAGCCAATATGGATCTTGGCCTGGCGGAAATTCAATTCCTGATCGTTTTGTTTTCCCACGGCATAGGAAATATTGAATATACCTGCCTTGGTTTCAAATGCCAGCCCCAGACCAAAACCTAAGTATCCATTGTCAATTTGGTAACCCGGAACGTTATTCTTTGCCCAACCAAAATCTGTAAACGTAAAAAGAAATGAATTCTGTGCAATGAGATACCTGAATTCTATTGTGCCCACAGCGTACACGGAAGCCAATATGCTCTCCTCATCAAATCCACGCAGCACTTTATAGCCACCTATCTGGTAAAGTTCATTTCGAAAAATATTTGGACTCTGAAACAGTGCCGAATTCAAACCCAATTTTAGTGTCGATGCCCTGCTCATCTGGAAAAAATGAGCACCCACCAACTTGAGTCGAAATTCATATGAATTCAATTGTAACGTATCATATAGAGAATTAAAATTGAAGCCTGGATCCGAAGGATCGACGAGTTGTTCTATCGTATTGTTCTTCTTGATTGTCTTGGTTCCCGCCGAGCCTGTGAATAAGAGTTCGTTCCCTCTTAAAGGATTGAAGCGATAATTTGTATTTGAAAATTCATAGTTTACTCCAAAGCTGACTGAGCTGATGTCGGCCTGCGCAGGCAACTGATGGGTTGCGATGACCTGTGCGGTATCTACCGTCAGCTGACTGGAGCTGAGCGCCTGGATAAATACAGTTCCCACTTTTGTCGAAGAAGCTGAATAAGTCGCACCTAAGATGCCATTGATTGTCACAAAAGATGAATCTCTTTTGTAAAGGTCAAAAAGAAAATTCAGGCCAAATGCCGATTTGAATATATAGGGCTGCTGATAATAAATGTTGAGACGGGGAGATTGTGGTTGCAGTTGCTGCCAATTGAGACCGATGCTCTCCCCCACTCCAAATTGATTTTTGAGGTTAATGGTGGCTTCCCCAGTTATCAATAATTTGTTGTCGACTGTTTGGGTATTATCTGGCATGAGGCCGATGAGCACATCCACCTGGCTGCTCTTCCTGGGTTTCAAGAACAAATTGAGCGTGGATCCTGTGCCCAGCATCGTGAGGTTCCAGGTATTTTCTTCCTGCAAATAGGGCAATTCGCTGATCTTTCTGCTGATCGCCTGCAACCGATCCTTTCTGTAAATGCTTCCGTTTTGAATTCCGAGATAACGCTGCAAAAAATCCTCCGAAATCTTTGCAGTTCCAAAAAGATGAATGCTGTCAATTTTATACAACGGGCCTTTGTCAATCACAAGACTTCCACTCAGGCCGCCCATGCTCATTGTGATGCTGTCCAGGTAAATCTGCGCAAATGGATAGCCGTTGTTTTCCATGTAGTCCAGGATCTGGTGCTGTTCACGCTGAAAGTCCTGGAAATTAACCGGCTTGGCCAGCATTTTTTTTTCATTCCATCCGGATGCATTCAGGATAATGGCATCCTCCCTCCTGGTATGGATAGACCCCCATTTAAAAATAACCCCAAGCCATATGCGCGCGTTTGCTTGTAAGCTATCATATTGAACGCTGTCGACCGACGCATTCGTAAAACCTTTGGCCTGCAAAATGGATGGTATCCTGTAAATATATTCTGTGCATTCCGCTCTCGATTTGAATGAAGTCGCAAGTCCCAGTCTCGCCGGATTAAACAAGGAGTCCTTATCCACAAAACGAATTTGCAGATGGTATTGGGATAGGCACTGAAGACTACTGGTGGTGAAGAGGCTGATAAGTAAGTATAACCTTAATTTTGTCATTCGACGGGCGAGCGATTCGAAACGAATATCTGGTAAAATTAATCAATCAAGATGGCCGGCTTGTATATACATATCCCCTTTTGCAAACAAGCCTGCAATTACTGCAATTTTCACTTCTCCACTTCATTGGCTTATAAAAACGATTTTCTGGGAGCTTTATTGAAGGAAATTTCTTTGCAAAAAGATTATTTGGGAGAAGAAAAAGTCGGGACGGTCTATTTTGGGGGAGGAACGCCCTCCTTACTTGAATCGGGAGAAATGGATTTGATCTTAAACAGCCTTCAGGATGCCTTTGACCTGGAATCAAAGGCCGAAATCACTTTGGAAGCAAACCCCGACGATATTGATCCGGATAAACTCATGGCTTGGAAAAAATCAGGAATAAACCGGTTGAGCATGGGCGTTCAGTCCTTCTATGATGAAGATCTGCTTTGGATGAACAGGGCCCACAATGCCAGCCAGGCCCTCGATAGCATTAAGCTGGCGATGGATACTGGTTTTTCAAATATCAGCATTGACCTGATTTATGGTGGCCCAACGACAACAGATGATCACTGGAAGAAAAATGCAGACCTGGCGATTGGTCTTGGTGTTCCACATCTTTCATGCTATGCACTTACCGTCGAGCCCAATACGCCTTTGAAAAAGATGATTGTGCAGAAGAGAAAAACAGACGTTAATCCGGAAGACCAGGCCAGGCAGTTTTTATTGTTGATGAACTGGATGAATGCATCGGGTTATGAACAATATGAAATTTCGAATTTTGCAAAGCCGGGATTCAGGAGCAAACACAATTCATCCTATTGGCAGGGCAGAAAATACCTTGGACTTGGACCATCGGCACATTCCTATAATGGTAAATCCAGACAATGGAATGTCTCTAATAATAACCTCTATATACAGTCGATGAATAGGAATGAGCTGCTATTTGAATCAGAAGATCTGACCCCTGTTCAGGTAGTGAATGAAACAATCATGACGGCACTGAGAACGGCAGAAGGAATTCAGCTGGAATTTATCAGTTCCCGTTTCGGTGAGCCGGTGGCAGCCAGCATACTTTCTAACGCCATGGCATACCTGAAAACGGATAAGCTGATTTTGGAAAATGGTGTGTTGCGCCTCACAAATGAAGGAAAGCTTTTGGCTGACGGGATCGCGGCCCATCTGTTTTTTGAGCCTTCAGCAACAGTCAGTGTTCATTCTGGCGATGATTTCCCTGACGATGCTCCCTGATGTATCGGGCCAGCTGGCTGGCAATCAGGATACCCAGCATTAGCAAAATGGCGGTAAATCCAAAACCCTGGTAAGAGAGGGGCATTTGATCTTCTTTTAATAATTCTATCAAATTCACTCACCCGGTTGGCGGAGGTCATTGTTTAGATTGTCTCCAAGCCATCCATCCGTTCTTACCTGTTAGACTAGAAATTCTTCAATATGTCTAAAGCCGTCATACACTTTAACATTATCCCAAAGAATTCGGTAAATGGTTCCTGCGATGGGCATTTCAGCGCCCACCTGCTGGTTAATTTCATAAATACATTTGCTTGCATTATACCCTTCTGCCACCATATTCAGCTCGAGTTGTGCTGCCTTGACAGAGTAGCCTTTGCCAATCATATTTCCAAAGGTTCTGTTTCTGCTGAACAAAGAATAGCAGGTAACAAGCAGGTCTCCCAGATAAACCGAAGCTGCATAATTGGTGCTCTTTTTATGCGTCACGGCATTTTCTGCTTCATGGATGCCCACTTCAATATGGCTGATGCCTACCTTTCGAAGAAAGCCGGCCATTTCGTCGGCGCAGTTTGCAATGAGCACACTTAAGAAATTGTCGCCATATTCCAGCCCATGGGCAATTCCGGCACCGAGGGCGTATATATTTTTTAGGACGGCAGCATATTGGACTCCATAGATATCATGATTTACGAGTGTGTTGAGATAATGTGTATTGAAATGCGAAGCTATTTCCCCGGCGCGCGCCTCGTCAGTACCAGAAAAAGTGAGATAAGATAATTTCTCGGCTGCAATTTCTTCCGCGTGACAGGGCCCCATCACGGTATAATATTCTTCCAGCTCGACATCAAATTCATTTTTCAGATACTGATTCAGGAGAAGGTTCTGTTCGGGCAAGATGCCTTTGACAGCAGAAACAATCTTTTTCCCGCTAAAGACATTTTTCTTAAGCCCCTTAAATGTGTCAAGGATATAAGCCGAGGGGACTGCAATGACCAAACAATCTGAATCTTCTATGATCTTTGCCACCTGGTCACTGATGGCCAATAGTGAAGTATCAAAAAAGACTGAGCTTAAATAGTTGGGGTTATTATGCTTTTGTTGAAGGTGACTGGCAATGGACTTGTTCCTGATCCACCAATTTACTGTCAATTGATTGTCTGTAAGAATCTTTACCAGGGCAGTGGCCCAGCTTCCGCCGCCAATAATTCCAAATCGCATCGATGGATCAGGTTTCTGTGAAAAGAAAATCTGCTGCTAGAAGAATTTCAATATAGAACCTGCCTGAAATCAGCCCGGCAGGATGGCATTTTTCAACTTATTACTTAACTCTTTTTTGTTTCAAACAATTTGTCTTTGGGCACGACATTCACTTTTGCGCCATCCTTCAGAATCTTACTTACTGTGCCATATGGACCGGTAATCACTGATTCGCCATCTTTCAAACCGTCTTTGATTTCTATATTATTGATGTCCTGGATATCTGTTTTTACTTTCACTTTTTTTACTGTCCCATTCGTCTGCAGCACGAATACAACTTCATCCAAATCCGGCGCGAATGAAGTTTGCGATTTCTGCTCTTCCATGCTATTGTCTTCCGGCTTTTTCTCTTTGCCCTCTCCAACCGTATTCTCAGAGCCTTTCTCCCTTGTGGTCACCGCATTGATTGGAACTGAAAGGACATCGGGATGAACCTTGGTTTGGATATCTGCACTAGCGGTCATGCCAGGCCGAAATACCAGGGCTTTTGGCCTTTTCGGATCAATCAGCTCCTTATATGAATCATAGCTGAGCCGGATATGCACTTTGTAATTGGTCACATCATTCGTGGAAGCGCCGGAGGAGCCTGTAGCGCCCGAAGCGCTGGCGACGCTACTGGCGATCTGGGTTACATAGCCTCTGAATTTCCTGTTATTGTATGCATCCACTTCCACATATGCGGAGTCGCCCAGGTGAACCTTTGGAATATCATTTTCTCCCACATCAACGATCGCTTCAATCTTGCTCATATCTGCAACCCGCATCATTTCCGTTCCGGCCATCATGGAATTACCCACCACGCGTTCCCCTTTTTTGACACTTAGCAGGGAGATCACCCCGTCCATTGGAGCCAAGAGTGTTGCCCTTCCCAGTTGCTTATCATTGATGCTCAGGTTTGCCCTTGCACTCTCAACACCTGCAATATTCCCATTAATGGTTTGCAATGCCGCGTTATAATTAGCTGAAGCCGTTCTCATCGCAGTTTCTGCAGTTTCAAACTCCGCTCTTGAAATGACCTTTTGATCCAAAAGCTTTTTCTGTCTGTCATATTGGAGTTGGGTCTGGTCCATGGTCGCTTTCAGTCCGGGCAATTGCGCACGGATATTGGAGACAAGCGCTTCCTGCTGACTTACCTGGGCCGCTGCCTGGTTGCGCTGGTTCATTACAATTTCTGCGTATATTTTTGCCAGTTGCTGGCCTTTCTTCACACTATCCCCTTCCTGCACATTCAATTCAACGATTTCACCTGAAATATCCGGGCTCATCTTTACCTCTATTTCAGGATAGATTTTCCCGCTGGCTGTCACCGTTTCTATGATTGTCCGCTTCGTCACTTTCTCCGCTGAAACCTTGACTCCTTCGTCTTTTCCGAAGGCTCCCGCTTTTTTCAAAGCCACAAGCCCAACGACAATCACGACAAGAATTATAATGATCCAAAGTAATTTCTTATTCATAAACCGAAGGTATAATTTTTATAATTTAATGCCGAGGCCCTTATAGAATTCAAGCACTTTCATTCTGAATACATAATCATATTGTGACAATAATTGATTGATCTGTGCCGTGAAGAGGTTGTTCTGGTTTGTGAGGTAATCAATCGTATTCAGCAACCCGATATTATATCTTTTGCTCGCAAGATCGAAGGACCTTGCCGCAGTGGAAACTGATTTTTTATTTGCTTCATATTTTTGCAGCGCAGCCACTGCATTGTAATATGCCTGGTAAATGTTCTGCTTGAGTGCGAGCAGATCAGTCTGCTTTCTCAAATTTGCCGTTTGCACATTCAGTTTTGACTTCAGGTAATTGGTCCTGACCTGGTTGCCGTTAAATATGGGCACATTAAGTGTCAGACCAACATACTGTCTGAAGTTATTGTCCAACTGGCTTCCATAGCCCGTCCATACTTTGCTGAATGGCTGGTGCACAAAATCCTGCGTGAAGGTCGGCTGATAGACATAGTTTTTGCCGCTCGGGTCGATAACATAGAGTGAATTGGTCTGTACATCCGGCCCCTGGGTGATGATCTGCTTTCTCAGGTCATTTGCGAAATTATCTCCCAGGCTGCCATTGATAGACAAGGTTGGATATAATTGTCCTTTATTGACCTGCACCATTTTTTCAGAAGCCTGGATATACAGGTCATTGATTCTTTGGTTTGGAAACGATTTCTCTGCCAGGGCATAGACCAGGTCAGGAGGATTCTGCGCAATGGGATCCACAGGAATGCTTTCAATCGCAGGCGTGTCCAACTGGAATGGAACCGCAGCGTCAAGACTCAAAGTGCCCTTCAGGACGAGCAAATTTTGATCATACTGTTCCTGGTTTCCAATCAATGTGGAACTGTCAAGGGCGAGCTGTGACTCCAATTCAGCTGCATTTAATTCTGGCACGGATCCGGCATCAACCAGTTTTTGCGTATTATCCAGTTGTTTTCTTGTCAATTCAATCTTGGTCTTACTCAGTGCTACCTGCTCGCGTGCAAGGAGGGCAGTAAGGTAAGCGGCTGCAACACTCAGCGTAACATCATTTTTTGCTTTGTCTATGTTTACATTGTAAGCTTCATAGTTCAGTTTGGATGCTTCAATAGTTCTCCTTATGCTAAACCAATTGAACAAAGTGGCGCCGGCATTCAATCCATAACCTTGTGAAAGGATCTGGCTTGTGGTAAATAAGTTTGTAGTGGGGTTTACAGAACGTCCGAAATTCAATCCTACGCTGGTACCAAAATTAAGGCTTCCAAACTGGGAGGCCTTTGCCTGATCGTAAGAGAGTTTTGCCACACGGGCATCAATATCCGATTGCTTGATAGAGATATTATTATTGATGGCATAGGTCACGCATCTCTTGAGGTCCCAAATATCCTGCTGTGCGTATCCTTCCCCCAGGGTCAGGCTCAAAATCACAAGGAAAATTCCTCTTTTTATTATGCTCATGTGACAAATTTATAAGTAGTTGCCTGGCCAACCGCAGGTTTTTGATAAGCGGTTTTAAAAAAGTCCGCTAAAATACTGATTCCCGACGCATCTGCAAGCAATAACCCCCTTAAAATACTGTGCTTTAGCTGATTTTGTTGAAAGCTTGTTCCATATCCGCCACCAGGTAGGATGAATTCTTCCAATCCAACGTATAAGCGAAGCTGGCGATGCCAGTTTATTTTTGGGTTGAATTCTTGTTCCTCAATCGAAACGCACCTGGGAATGATCAGGGATTCATGTCCGCCCCAACTAACAGCCATCATGATATGACGCAATGATTCGCAAAAAGTAACAATCTCCTTTCTGGATTCCGCCTTGATAAAAAAGCTGATCAGCCCGCATGCCCCTTTCATCTGCGTCTTGGCCAATTCGTATTGTGGAAAATCCGGGTCCAACGGAAAAATCAGGGACTCTACTTTCGGGTGATGCTTAAGCCAATTCACCATTTCCCTTGTCGTATGACTGATCCTTTCGAGCCGGGAAGGCAGCGTTCTCAGCCCGCGGATGAGGAGCCAGGCATTGAAAGGCTGGATCCCGCTCCCCGTATTTAGAAATTCCGAATCAAATATTTTTTTGATCATTTCCCTGCTTCCACTCAGCACGCCTCCCAAAGTGTCACTATGTCCCCCAATCCATTTGGTTGCCGTTTGTAAGGCCAGGTCGATGCCGAACTTAAGGGGCTGCTGGTATATGGGGCTGCAGTAACTGTTATCTATAATCGTAATAATATTTTTTGATTTGGCGAGCGCCGCAACCTCTTTCAGGTCCTGCAGGGCAAAGTCCCAGGAATTTGGCGATTCCAGGTATATTAGAGATGTGTTTGACTGAATGGCCCTGTCAAAATTTTCAATTCGGGCTCCATCAATATATGTAGTACTAACACCGAACCTGGGCAGGATTACATCAAACATTCGCTGGGCCCAGGTGTAGGGTTGATCAACGGATACTACATGGTCTCCTGCCTTAAGATTTGCCAGAATGGATGAAAAAATGGCCGAGGCGCCGCTATTGAATACAAGGCAGTCTTCAGCTCCGTCAAGTGCTGCCAATTTCTTCCTCAATATCTCCACTGTGGGATTGAGCCCCCTACTATATAAATAACCACTGTATTCATCTGCAAGCAAAGACTTGAGGTCTTCAACCTTATTCGCTTTGAAATTGCTGGTTTGAATAATGGGTGCAGAAATCGCATTAAAATAATGCTCCCTGTCTTCTCCAAGCTCATTAATAATGTATGAAAGGTCCATGGTGCTGACAAAACTAATGGAAAGCAGGCTGCCTGAAAAGCCTATAAAGCTTTAATTGTGATCTGAAGAATTTGGGAAGATGTGCTCCGGCATTTTTAAAAACCATCATGGCCTGTTGGCTGAATGGCTAATCACAGGCATGAAACCTTAGGGCCAGCACTGCTCGCAGCGTCAGCGACCTGTCCGGCAGGCTTGCCCTGAACTTAAATACCACAACAAGCTTCGAGGCATCATTCTTGTCTCCGTCTGCATGCCTCGGGCGGCCGTCCTGTCAGGCGGATTCGACTAAGTTTTTGGCTGCGCTTTGCCTGCCTGCCACAGGCAGGTTTATAAAAGAAAGTCTCGCGAATAAAAATCGCGCTTTGATTAAATCAAGTTAAAAGTGCATGGAGAAAATGGGGGGGTCATTGTCTTCTGATATAATCAACGAAGGATCCTTCGCCCAATGTGAAACAACCTGAAACCAGGGTCAGGGTATCATGGTTAATCTGGAAGAAGACTTTCTGACCAAAGAAATCATTATCATAAACGATGCGATTGGCAAACTGTCCATCCGGCAATAATTTGCAAACAGTTTCGGACGCTGCTTTGTCACTTATAATCTCATATAAGCCTCTTTTTGCAATTGACATCGTTGAATATTCAGTAAATGCTGTGCCATTAAATATCAGGAGATTTCCGGTTCCCGGATCATATTGACCCTGCGACAATCCGCCATAAGTCCTTCTCAATTCCCATGCTCCAAAAAGTTGGTTCCGTTGTGAAATTGTTTTGGGTGCGGTCTGTTCGGACACGGTATCTTTTTTGCAGCCGGCCACACAATATAGTAAGGCGCAAAAGATGCATATAGCAAAGGTTTTTAGCATAGGTTATTCACGAGATTAACGCATGAACCCTTTGCATATTGCAGATGGCCAACCTTAAAGTAACTATGGGTACAAGAAAATACGTCATCTAAAATGCCGCAAAGAGCAATTCCCGGCTGCCCCATACCTCATTCAGATGACGTATCTCATACTGCCCCGGCCCTATCCCATCTTAAATCTCATATCCACCCGGAGCAGGTTTTCCTATAGGATAAATAGAAGAACCAGCGGAACAAAGTTCCATTACAGATGGTCTGTTTCCATATTTTCATGCTTAAACAATTTTAGTTTAGATGAACTTTTTTAATTTCTTTTCCAAAGCATAATAACCATTTTATGGTATTTGGAAAGGCATTCCATTTCCTTAATTTACCGTAACCTAATCACTCATCCTCTCCTCATGATGCAGGCAGGTCAGAATATCAAAGCCATCCGGGAACTTAAGAATTTCACTCAGGATTATGTGGCCACCAAGCTGAACATGAGTATTCCCGGATATAGCAATATTGAAACCGGGAAGACAGATGTCACGCTCACCAGGCTTTTACAAATCGCAAAGGTTTTGCAAATAGATTATTTGCAGATCCTGAATCTCAACCGGACGCAAATCCTGGAACCAATGGTAGAAATTTCCGGACAACGCGATCCGGCCAAACATGCAGGATGCTGCCAGGAATTAATCAGACAATTGCAGATTAAGGATGAACAAATAAAACGACTGCTGGATTTGCTGAAGGATGCCAGGCTATGAAGCAATAGAAATATCTCCTTCCTTCTTTCTCTTTCTGGTTAGAAAATAAATCCCGATGAATACGCCCAGCACACCAAGTCCCATGAGCGCAGTCAAAGGTTTATCCAGAAAAATGCTGATCGCGACAAAAATATACGCGCTGATAAAAACCAGTGGCTGAAATGGATAGAGCTTCATGGAGTAAATGCTTGCTTTATCCAGGTGCGCGGTTCTCTTTCTCAATATAAAAATACTTCCGGCAGATAAGGCCATCCCAAAACAATCGAGGAAGATGGTAAAACTCAGGATCTCATCAAATTGTTTTGCCCAGAAAACAATCAATACGCAAACCAGGGCAAAACTCGTTAATGATGCAAAAAGGACACCTGTTCTTTCCGTGCGCCTGCCAAAGATTTTTGGCAGCACGCCATCTTCACTCATCGCATACATGACCCTTGGATTACTCATTAGCAAAACATTTACATAAGCCAGCACAGAAAGAAAAAGCAAAATTGATAATATTTTGCCCGCTGCATCCCCGAATACATGCGATGCCATGATGGCAGCAATTCCTTTAGCTTCTTTCATATTTGCAAAGCCGATGACACGGACATATGCATAATTGATGGTCAGGTATAGACTGATAATAATGAAAATGCCAATAAAAATACCCCTGGGGATATTTTTATTTGGCCGGTCAACTTCAGCACCAAAATTGATGGTTTGCTGGTAACCTCCATATGTAAACGAAACAGCGACCAGGCCAATTCCAAATGCCTTCAGATACTCTTTCATCGTCGGACTCACATGCGATACCACAGTATTTGCAGCCTCCCCCTGGCCGCTTGCAAAAAACAAGGGTAGGATCAGCAACAGGATCATACTGATCTTGATCACCGTGAGCACATTCTGCGTTTTGGCACTCATCTTAAGCCCGGCGAGATTGACTCCATAAAAAATAATAATGGAAAGAATGGCAATAATGACTTCCGTGGTTTGTGTACTCGCCGCTGCAGGGAAAATGACCTTCGTAATGTATTCTGCGCCGATCAGGGCAACACCGGCCAGTGAAGCAGCATTGGAAATAAGAATAATGCAGTTCACAGCGAATGCGATGGAAGGATGATAGCAATAAGAGAATATCTTGTAATATGCCCCGGTCACAGGCAGTCGGGATCCAATTTCTGCATAGGTCAGGGCACCGCAAATGGCTATGAATCCTCCCGCAAGCCAGGCAGAAAAAAATACCGTTGAATCGGGTACAGCTTTTGCCACGTTGACGGGTGTCCGAAAAATACCCATCCCGATCACAAGGCTGACCACGATCATGGTGAAATCAAAAAGGTTTAGTTTGGTGGATCTTTGCATGGCAGAAAATATACTTACCGGAGGCTATTTGCGTTTATTATTTCGATTTTGGTCCGGCTCTTTCAAGACCGCGTCAAGGTAATGAATTATTCTTTTCTACCTTTGCTAGGGTTAAAACTTATGGGATGAATCCAAGGATTCTATTTTTGGTTTTTATTATCCTACCCGAATTGATCTCGGCACAGACAGAAGGAAATTCTTCCAGGACCGATACCAGCTCTCCATTGATACTTCAGGAAGTCGTTGTCAAAGCGTATGAGCAAAACCGAAAGTTGCTCGATGTGGGTGCAGCCATTGGCCTCACGGGACAACAACAACTGAACCGGTTCAGCAATACCAATATCCTGCCCGCTGTCAATATGATTCCCGGTGTAAGAATGGAAGAACGATCTCCGGCCAGTTACCGGCTGAACATTCGCGGAAGTTCGATTCGCTCTCCTTTCGGCGTCAGGGATGTAAAAATCTATTACAACGAAATCCCGCTGACAGATCCGGGCGGAAATACTTATCTGAATGAGCTTGGGTTTTATAATTTTCAAAATATCGAAATCATTAAAGGTCCCGCCGGGAGTTTATATGGGGCAGGCATCGGAGGCGCGATGCTGATCCGAACCATGCCATCGAAATGGCAGGCCGGTGCCACGATAGATTTGCTCGGCGGAAGCTATAACCTGAATGCGATCAATGCGACGGTATATGCAGGAACAGAAGAGAATCAAAATGCTATTTCATATTCCCACCAGGCATCTGATGGTTACCGCCAACAAACCAATATGCGCCGGGACATTTTTAGTTATGAAACAAGAATCAAGGCAGGAGAAAGACAGACGCTTCATGCCTATATGTTTTATAGTGACCTTTACTACCAAACACCAGGCGCATTAACCATCACAGAATACAATGCAGACCCACAACAGGCCAGACCACCGGTTGGAAATACGCCGGGCGCTGTTCAAAATAAGGCTGCGATCTACCAGAAGACTTTTCTGGTGGGATTCAGCGATGAATATGATTTAGGAGCAGGCTGGGTGAATACAACTTCATTATATGGTACGTATACTGATTTCAAAAATCCGGGAATCCGCGTATATGAAGAAAGAAAGGAACCCAGTTTTGGGGGCAGAACGCTTATCCAATACAATCACAAGTACTCGGCAACTGAATTGCAATTCGTGGCAGGTATGGAAGCACAGAAAGGATTTTTCACCACAGAGGATTTTCAAAATAAGAATGGCCTGTCCGATACCCTTTTGACCAATGACGATATCAATAACTGGCAGTACATGATTTTCGCACAGGCGGACCTGCATTTTTCTCATGGCTGGTTTCTTACCGCAGGCGCCAGCTTCAACAAATCTTCTGTACAATTTACCAGAGTTTCCGCGCCACCCCCTGTTACGCAGACCAGAACCTTCGACAACAAGATTGCGCCTAGGATATCCCTACTGAAAAAGATTAACCGGCAAATTTCAGTTTATGCCAGTGCGGCCCGCGGATTTTCCCCTCCTACGGTATCTGAATTGCTGAAATCAAGCGGTACCATCGGCGATAATTTGCAACCGGCAGAAGGAATAGATTATGAAGCCGGACTGAAAGGAAATTTTCTGCAGGAAAAATTATATGTAGAAATAAATACTTTCTTCTTTAATCTGAACAACACGATTGTCCAACGGATTGATTCAAACAATGTCATGTACAATGTGAATGCCGGTTCAACAAAGCAAAATGGCATTGAAACATATATCGCTTACCAGTTGACTGGATTGGCGCATGGCTGGCTGAATAATTTTAAAGTGTGGGCAAGCTATGCATATGACGATTTTCATTACCAGGATTTCAAACAGGCCACCAATGACTTTTCCGGCAAAGTAATGCCAGGAATACCATCACAGGTTTTTGTTGGCGGCCTGGATGCTTATGCAGGCATGGGACTTTATGCGAATGTTACATACACATACACGGACAGGATCGCGCTGAATGATGCAAATACCGCCTGGGCCGGCTCTTATAATTTATTCGGTGCAAGGCTGGGCTGGCAGAAACAGTTCCCGGCTGCACACCTGAAGATGAATATTTTTGCAGGAGCAGATAATTTGTTCAATACCAAATACAGTTTGGGCAATGACATCAATGCCGTAGGTGGCCGTTATTATAATGCTGCGGCAACCGCAAATTATTATGGCGGCGTTTCCCTGACATATCTTTTCCACTGATCCCTCTTTCAAATTCATTTTTTAATTTCTTCCAACTCAATTATTTTTGTTTCCGATTATGGTTGATCCCGCTTCAAGCGGGATCATTAAAAGGGAAGTCCGGTGTAACAGTTTGAAAAATCAGTGAGTCCGGCGCTATCCCCGTAGCTGTAAGTTCTTTCGTGGTCAGAATGGCCCGGTGCACCGGGTAAATTCATTTAAGTCCACGTCTGTTCGATCTACATACCACTGTCGAATGAAATCAACGATGGGAAGGTGTTGAACAGGGAACAAGCCAGAAGACCTGCCAGAATCATTATTCATTCATGGCTTTCGGGCGAAAAGCATGGAATGTAAAATGCCTTAGGGTAATTTATATTTCAACTTATTTTTCAAACACCGAAGGCTCATTCATTCATCCTGCTTTCCAATATGGAAAGCAAAAAAAATTTAGAATGAGCAAGAAAAAACAGATTCTGTTATCCGCACTGCTGATGAGCAGTGGCTGGATCCGGGCGCAGGAGGACAGCGCCCACGCAAGGTATCTCGACCAGGCTGTCGTGACAGCGACCAAGTATCCCGTCAAACTAAGTGAGACTGGGAAAGTACTAACCATTATCAGCAGGCAACAAGTGGAACGCAGTGCAGGTAAGGATCTCTCTCAATTATTAACCGAGCAGACCGGCATTTTAGTAAACGGAGCATACAGCAATCCCGGAAAGGACAAATCAACATATACCTTGGGTGCCGCCAATGACTATACGCTCATTCTCGTGGATGGCTCTCCCGTAACGGACCCCTCGGGCATCGGAGGAGCACTCGACCTTCGTTTATTCCCCATGGACCAAATCGATCATATAGAAATTCTTAAAGGAAGCCAGTCGACGCTTTACGGTTCAGATGCTGTGGCAGGTGTGATCAATATCATCACAAAGAAAAAGATTGATAAGAAAATCAATTTTCAGGGCGGTGCCAGCTATGGGACCTATAATACTTTTAACGGCAATGCCTCCCTGAATGGTCGCCTGAAATTATTGGATTATAGTGTGGGCTATAGCTATACTTCCACAAGTGGTTTTTCTGAATCCACGGATACAACAAAGAATGCGAATTATGATAAGGATGGATTTTTACGTCAGAATGTCCAGGCAAAGCTGACCTTCCATGCAGGAAAAAAAGTAGACATTACACCATTTTATCGCTATGCCTATTTTGATGGAGAATATGATGTGGATGCCTTCATTGACGGCAACAATAAATTTACTTATCTCCTGAATAATCCTGGGCTGATGGCAACCATTGTCCTTCCAAAAGGATCCATCACCGCCAATTACAGTTATACCTATGCGGAGAGAAATTACATTTCGGATTATGGACCATATACTTTCAAAGGAAGGTTCAATACGGCAGATCTTTACTGGACCCAGGCTTTTAATCCAAACCTCAAATTACTCGCCGGTTTCAACTACCAGGGTTACCAATTGCTGGATACAAGTCTGGCTGACAAAAATCCTAAGACGAATATCAGCAGCCCCTATGCATCCTTGTTTATCCATACTGGCTTCGGACTAAATGCAGAAATTGGGGGCCGCTACAATTATCATTCGAAATACGGAGGGATCTTCACCTATAGCATCAATACTTCTTATTTGATCGATAACCTGGTAAAAGTCTTTCTTGATTTTTCCACCGGCTTTAAGGCACCCACGGTGACCCAACTTTTTGGTTCCTTTGGTGCAAATCCATTGCTGAAACCTGAGACTTCAATTAATTTCCAGGCCGGCGCCCAGCTTGGTACGATGGACAATCAGTTGAATCTTTCTGCCATGGTTTTTACAAGGAGTATCAAAGATCTGATCACATACTCCAACAACATGTACACGAATATTAATGAACAAAATGATTGGGGGATTGAACTGCAGGCGACTTATGCGCCGATTGAAAAATTATGGATCAAAGCTTCATGGGCCTACCTGACCGGGGAAATGAAAATGAATGTCGGAGGAAAAGACAGCAGCTTTTATGATTTGTTAAGAAAGCCAAAAAACACTATCAATTTCAGTGTGGGATTCCAGCCAACGGCGCAATTCTTTGTCAGCCTCGCCTATCAGTGGCTGAGCGAGCGGAACGATGTGTACTTTCAACCCAATCCTCCCTATGGCATCGTTCCGGTTACCCTTGCGAGTTATGGATTGCTGAACGGTTATGCTGAATATAAATTCCAAAAGGGAAGGCTGGTCCTGTTTGCAGATGCAAAAAATATAACGGATGCGCAGTTTACCGAAGTGTACGGTTACAATACCATCGGATTTACATTGACCGGAGGTGTGAGAATCAATCTTTGATTTTTTTAAATCGATATGGATGCCAAACCATGAAATAAAGACCTGTCCACGCTGCAATCACAGGTATGATACCCCAGAGCAAGTTCAGAACTCAAGTTCCCAAGCAAGCTTCGGGGTATTAAACCTTCCGCCTTCGGCGGGATTGTTCGACTAAGTTTTTTGCTGCACTTCGTTTGCAAAAAACAAGTCTCACAAATAAATTCTTTGAGTGCAAACTTGGAAATATAGCCCATTGCCAATGCAATGGGCTCCATCTTTCCGGCGAAAGCCAGGATTTTGTCGCGAACAAATACCAGGATTGCCTTTGCAGGAATTGCTTGTTGGAGATGATGGATAAAAACAGCTTCCTCCGGGCTTCCCATATGCAAAATCGTTAAGAAATAAAAGCGGCTAACTTTGCCAAAACCCCAGCATGGCTCTTGATCTCGACGAATTGCTCACCGTAACTTTTACTTTATTTGCCGTCATTGATATTCTCGGATCAGTGCCCCTGCTCTTGTCGCTCAAGAAAAAACTAGGTGGCATCCACGAACTCAGGGCGACCATTATTTCAGGTGCCCTGATGATTTTGTTTTTATATCTCGGTGAAAAATTATTGGGCATCCTGGGAGTTGACAAGCGTTCATTTGCTGTTGCCGGTTCGATCGTCATTTTTATTTTGGGCCTGGAAATGGTGCTGGGTATTGAATTTTTTAAAAGCGAAAAAGATGCCCGCGCGAGTTCGGTAGTGCCCATTGCATTTCCACTGATTGCAGGCTCTGGCACTTTGACGACCATCATGTCTTTGAAGGCCAACTATCCGGAATCGACTGTGCTGATCGCCATTCTCATCAACCTGATATTTGTATTCATTGTTTTGAAAATGCTGAACAGCATTGAAAGGACCCTGGGACCCGGGGGAATGATTGCGATACGTAAATTTTTTGGCGTAATTTTGCTGGCTATTGCAATAAAGATCTTTACGATTAATGCAAGTGGATTGATAAAATAGAGTCGATGGTCGATGGTCGATGGTCGAAATTAGTTTTTTTGAAATATTTGGTCCCGTAGTACAATGGATAGTATGCAAGTCTCCGGAACTTGACATCCCAGTTCGATTCTGGGCGGGACTACAATTTTCTACTGAATTTTATCGCTTCAGATTTTCATCAAGAAACCTGAAAACATCTGCCTCCCAGGTTTCTATGCTTAGAAATATCATATTGTGACCTTCACTATCAGAATTCCCAAATTTTGGATATATTTTCAATTCATGCGCTTTGTTGAGATGATTCATTACGCTATCTAACGCATACCCCGGATTAACAGAGTAATCATTTTGTGCATGGATAATCAAAATGGGTACAGGTATGTTGTGGACAGCTGTGATTAATCTTGCTCGAAGCTGTGGAGAACGGTCCCAACTGCCACCTGCTGCACCAAAAATAACTGCAGCCCTCAATCGGTGATCATTTTCAACAACCAGCAAAGTAAGTGACCCTCCAAAAGAGTGACCAACTATGGCTATACGATTAGAATCCACATCTAATCTTTTTCGTAGATAAATTCAGTCCCGAAATCATGTCCTCCAATTGATCAGTCTCAAGGTGTTCGAGCTGTATTTTGTTTCGGCTTTCCTGTCCTTTTTCTCTAAATGCATTATTCATGAGCTCCGAGCTGTTTTCACCTTGACCCTTGGAAAGGCCTACTCCCCTTCTAAAAAGTGCAAGGAAAATATACCCTTTCCTGGCAAACACTGGTCCTAATAATGATAATTGTTGTAAAGGGTCATGTATGGTATCAGCACCTCCATAACTTCCATGACAAAAAATAACTGCCGGAAAGGGACCAGCACCAGCAGGACGCCACAGTAAGCCTTTCAATGTCAACTTTCCGGAATGAACTGATACTGTATCAGGAATAAGAAAGCTTTGAGAAAAGATGTGATTGAATGGACCACTGGCTAAGAGAAAGATTATTACAATTATCCTGGTCATTTAATCATTGTTTCAGTTACCTAAAAATGGGAATCGATTAAAGATAGTAAAATAGAAAAGCCGGCTTTGATCCAAACCTGGCAATTATGTGCAGTTTCATCAATCCTAATTAGCTAAATAATATATCAAAATGAGTCTGTATTTGCCATGTATTGTGGCAAGAAGTTCGAACTGCGTCTAAATAGGTCTACAAGAATTAAATTGAACGAAAGGAAATGGCAGTTTTGGTTTGTCTCATAAATCATTAGTTAGATATAGTGGCCTTGGATAATATGTGAAACCTGCTCAAAACCTAAAATGTCGATACACTCAGTAAATATGTTCTATATGATTTTCGTACTTTCTGCAATCAATGGCTTATCGGGATCTATGGCTAACCAACATAAAGATCCGGCAAATAATACTATTGTCAGAACAAACAATGGTGTGTTAAAATCATGAGCGATGTCAACGATTTTGCCAAATACTATTGCCATGGAAAATGCGCCAAGCTGACCAAAGAAATTCATGATGCCCGCAACTGTTCCAGCATGAGCGCCTCCTATATCAACACATGTCGAAAAGGAAGCAATCCCATTTGGCCATACAAAAAAATTTGCGCCAATCAGGCATGCAATAACCATAATATTATTTGTAGTTACTCCTGCCAGAAGGATTAGTAACCCTAACATTCCTAAAGCCAACATACCGATGAATCGGCGACCAAACCGTACCCCTTTTCTTTTAACTAACCAATCACTCATGAAGCCTGCTGACAAGGCACCGATAATTCCAATAAAGAACAAATAGGAAGTAGTCATTTTCATACTATTTTCTGAAAAATGCCTTCCTTCCTGTAAGTAAATGGGCATCCAGGCGATAAAAAAATAATTACCCCAGCTGTGGCAGTAAAAGGATATTACCAAAGCCCACAGGCTGCGATTTCTAAGAGCAGTTTTCCACGAAAACCGGTGACTCGTTTTTATGAAGCGACGGGCTTTTTCAATAAAAACTTGTTCTTCTCTCGAAATCCCTTTCATTTCAGAAGGATTATTCCGGAACCATAAAAAGCATATCAATACCCATATAAGGCCAATGAATCCGTTCACAAAAAAAGGAGCGCGCCAGCCAAAAGCGGATGCAATCGGAATAACGATTAATGGAGCAATTGCTGCACCTGCATTAGCCCCTATCTGTAATGATGATGTACTTCTTGCAGTTTCAGCTGCAGGGAACCAACGGGATATTGCCCCGGAACTATTTGGATAAGCGCCTGATTCCCCCACCCCAAAAAAAAATCTAACCAATATCAACGTGACCAGCCCAGTTGTTGCACCTGTCAAAGCCGTAAACAATGACCACCACAAAACAATCCGTATGAAAACAGCCCGCTGCCCGATGCGGTCGCCCAGCATTCCGGAAGGAATTTCGAAAATTGCGTATGCTAATGAAAATGACCCCAATACCCAACCAAATTGTTCATTGCTGAGATGGAATTCTGCTTTTATTCTTACCCCTACAAGAGAAATACAAATCCTATCCAGAAATGTGATTAGAGTTAAAAAGAAAAGAAAAATAAGTATCCGGTAACGATATGGGAATTTACTCTTCATAAGCTCAGTATTTTAGGATCCAATACCTGAGTACGCTTCCCTATTTCTGAGCCAATCGTAATCGGATTTCTTAGGGAGAAAAGGGCAACTGGTTAGGGTTTTCTTAAAAGTCACTGATAAACCTCTTATATAAGCTTTATATAAGCTCCATATAAGCTCCATATAAGCTTCGATACTCACCTTATAAAGGCGCCGAAGGCAGCCTCGCTGGCACGAGTAAAGTGGTGATATTATGCAAGTCTCCAGAACTTAACATCACAGTTGCCCGACTAGGCCACGCAGGCGGGCGGGGATTCTGAGCGGGACTACCAGACCAGAATTCACGATTATCTTGCTATTCAACTATTATTTTTTTTGATGCTTCAGCACTCAAATACACTTCTCTTTTTCCTTTGAGCTCTACCAATATGGATTTGTCGAAATCCTGAATTTCTTTAACGATAATGATGTCTGCAAGCGCAATACCCTGTCGGTCCAAATATCTTAAGAATGAAGCCGTATTATCGCCAACCTTTACCACTTTGACTTTTTTGCCTATTTCAGCTTCCCCTAATTGCCTGCTTTTTACAATTGACATTTTGCCATTTTTGTCAGGAATGGGGTCCCCATGCGGGTCAATACCGGGATTTCCCAAAAATGTATCTAATTCATCCAATAATTTGTCAGATTGTATATGCTCCAATTGTTCTGCCACTTCATGAACTTCTGCCCAGGTGAAGTTTAAATGCTGAACCAGGAAAGTTTCCCAAAGCCTGTGTTTTCGTATCACTTTTATGGCCGCTTTCCATCCTTCTTTTGTCAATTTGGCGCCATCTATTCGGTTGTACTCTATTAGTTTCTTTTCATGCAGCTTGCGCAACATTTGTGTAACAGATGCCGGATTGATCGTTAATTTTTCTGCAATGAGCTGGTTGCCCACTTTGCCTTCTGCCAGATGTGAAAATGAAAAAATGGCTTTAAGATAGTTCTCTTCCGTACTTGACAGGACCATAATAACAAAAGTAGCTTTCTTTATATGTTCAGGATACCATCCACTCAAATTTATTTTATTATATATGCCTAAATAAGATATTTTGGTTACCCTAATTTATTTGCTATTTTTACCAAAATTAATTTTTCATAGATGAGAAAGGGCGCTTTTTTAATAGGTCTGATCACAGGCATTATTGTGGTGGGCGTTTCATGCACAAAACTGGAGCCGGATGCTCCTGCCGATGACCAGAAACTGGATGGTCTTGTGGACGGATTGAACTATGCAGAAGCAGCCCAGCACGCCCGCGGCGATGCGGCTTTTACCAACCAGGTTTTTACAAGCGACCACGGGACTTGGATCAATTTTCGTGGCTACAAGTTGTGGTAGTTGCCATGCCGGCGATGGCAAGGGCCATCCTTTTACCATGCTTACGAGATTCGGGCAAACAGATAGTACTGGCAATCATTTTTTAGATCAGGGCGGACCGCAATTACAGGACAAGGCATTGCCGGGTTATACCCCGGAAGCAAATACCTGCGGGAGCGGCTTCTTCTAAATTTATGCCTCCAATAAATACGGGTTTAGGATTTATTGAACTGGTTTCCGACGCTGATCTGCTTGCCATGAGTGATCCTAATGACGCAAATGGAGATGGGATAAGAGGTATACCTAACTGGAATTCCATCCCTTCTTATAGTAAGCCGGCACCTAATGCTGCAATAAGAAATGGAAAATACATTTGCCGTTTTGGAAAAAAAGCCAGTGTGTTCAGTCTATTGCAGCAGACTGTGAACGCATACAATCAGGATATCGGAATCAGTTCTGTTTTTGAACCCAATGATGTCTACACTCACCTGAATATTGATCCTGAAATATCAACCCAAATTGTAAATGATGTGGTTTTTTACCTGCAAACATTAAAAGCACCTATACAACGAAATCAGGATGATCCGGATGTCCTGGCTGGCAGGCAAGTTTTTATAAAGGCTAATTGTTCCGGATGTCACAAACCAGAATTAAAAACCGGGTATTCTTATGTGGACGCATTGAGTTATAAAACATTTGCGCCCTTTTACTGATTTGCTTTTGCATGATATGGGGCCTGGATTAGACGATGGTTATACAGAAGGTTCTGCTAAAACCAGCGAATGGAGAACTGCACCCTTATGGGGATTGGGACTTGCCCCTAAATCGCAGGGAGGTCAGTATTTCTTACTTCACGACGGGAGGGCGCACAGTATTGAAGATGCCATTGAAATGCACGGAGGCGAAGCAACCAATGCAAAGAATAATTTCAATTCACTCAGCGAAGCTGACAAACAGAGGATGATAAAATTCCTGCAAAGCTTATAGATTATGAACAGACGGAATTTTATATCAACCGGTTGTATCAGTTGCTTAGCTGGCGGATGGATGCTTTCGACTTTGGAAGCATGCAGCAGTTCAAAAATAATAAACGCAAGTATCACAGGCTCAGACTTGATTGTGTTGTTACCCGATTTCGAAATAAATAAAAGCGACATAAAAAAGTATAAAAGATACATAGTAGTCCAAAATGAAAGACTGCTGTACCCAATTTGTGTATATCGATTGATGAAAATAATTATAAAGCACTTTGGATGAAATGTACCCACCAGGGCACAGAGTTGCAGGTATTTGGCGACAAACTCCAATGCCCAGCCCATGGTAGTGCATTTAATTATCGAGGAAAAGTCGAAAATGGTCCTGCCAACACTTCATTAAGAACATTCCCGGTAACCATCCACAATAACGAGCTAAAAATCTCCCTGAAATGAGATGGACTAAACCATGCCGCAAGGCGCATAAAAAAAATTGGCACTCGGCTGCATTTGCATCATGTTGGTGATTTCCGCATCGGGACAAATTGACTCAAGTCTGTTAAGGAGAGTTCCCAAAGACACTTCAAAGCTTCTATTGAATATGGATGCCATGTATAATCGTCCTTCTTTCCAGGTTGGCAAATTGCCCATTGCTTTGGGGGGCTATGTGGAAGCAGACTGGCAGCACCTTAGCACGGACGGCGTTTCGGAAGGTCATCAGTTTCAATTCAGACGCCTTAGCATCTTTCTTTCAGCAAGTATTTCCAAGAGAATTAAATTCTTATCTGAAGTGGAATTTGAACCATCGGAAAACCTGATTGAGGTAGAATTTGCCGCATTGGATGTGGAGTTTCATCCATTATTAAATTTTCGGGGTGGCATGGTTGTAAACCCGATTGGGGCTTTTAACCAAAACCATGATGGCCCTAAATGGGAGTTTACTGACAGGCCGATCGCTGCAGAACAAATGTTACCCGATACCTGGAATAATGCCGGCTTTGGATTGTATGGAAAATATTATAAAAAAGAATGGATGTTTGGTTATGAATTCTACCTGACAGGAAACTTTAATGGTGCGATTATTGACAATTCAGAAAACAAAACATTTCTCCCTGCGGCTAAAGATAATCCTGAACGCTTTGAAAAAAGCGCAAGTGGTGAACCATTAATAACCGGAAAAATTTCGGTTGGAAACAGCCGGGTGGGTGAAATTGGTTTGTCGTATATGGGTGGCGTGTACAATAAATGGCAGGTGGATGGTGTGACAATAGACAAAAAAAGAAGTGTCTATGTATATGACATAGATTTTAACGGTACGATAAATAAAACAAATACAAATTTTAAAGGTGAATGGGCATGGATATTTGTAGATATTCCTCCTGATTATACCCAGCAATATGGCTCAAAACAGCAAGGTGGTTATGTGGACATTGTTCAGCCTGTTTTAAGAAGGAGAATGCTGGGTTGGGATGATGCTGTATTGAATCTTGCCTGTCGATTAGAGTATGTGGATTGGAATGTGGGTAAGTTCACCAAAACGGGCGGAAATATTGGAGATGATGTTTGGAGTATAATGCCCGCTATAAGCTTCAGACCTGGTTCCCAAACCGTTTTCCGTTTAAATTATCGTTTCATGATGCAAACTGATATATTGGGTAATCCACCTGCAAGAACTGCAGGATTTAGTTTTGGAATATCCTCTTATTTCTAAATTGTCTGGGTATGAATATCATCACCAGGCTTCATGAAATGAAAACTCAGCCAGGAAAGCCCGAAGCAGGCGCTTAACTCAAATTACGAATCAGGCTTCTTTGAATCATGGGTTCTGCTTCTGGTCACGCATTGTAGGGTATGGACAATGTTTTGCTTCAACTTTCTTGCAAAAAATTGGTATCAAGAAAAATCTGATGTAAATCATCAGCGCATCGTTCGAACTCCTGCTACAAAGGTCAATGATTATTTTGTTCCAGTTCCCCGCCCTAGCCTCATATCAGCTGAGGAGATTTTGCGCGGGTCTGCGCGAATTATTTCACAATGAAGGGCTTTAGAAAAAAAATATTCTCTATACTCCGTTACCAGAAGGACTTACAAATCGCAGGCATGACAACTCAGAGCAAACTCTGAACTCAGGTTCCGCAGCGAGCTGCGTGCCATTATACCTTCCGCCTTGGGTCCGCCTCAGGCGGATTCGACTAAGTTTTTTGCCGCACTCCGTTTGCAAAAAACAAGTCTCACGAATAAAAATATTCGAATTCCGCCTGAAGATTTTTGGCTTTTTTGTGGGCCTCAGATGCCTTCAATTCAGTTCTTCTTATTTTACCATTGATCGTTTTAGGCAATTCTGATACAAATTGAATGATTCGGGGCATTTTATAAGGCGCCAGCATTTTTCTTGAATAAGCAAAGATTTCATTTGCCAGATCTTCATGAGGGATATAACCCGAGGCCAGAATAATAAATGCTTTTATTTCAAATCCTTTTATTGGATGAGGACTTCCAACAACAGCAGATTCCACCACTGATTCGTGTTCAATTAATACACTCTCTACTTCAAAAGGTCCGACACGATAATCTGATGCTTTAATCACGTCATCATCTCTTCCCACAAACCAAATGTAGCCATCCTCATCCTTATAGGCTTTGTCGCCTGTATAATACAATCCATGTTTAAAAACACCTCTGTTTTTTTCAGGATCTCCAAAATATCCTGAAAAAATACCACTTGCTTTATCTGTGTTGGTTTTTACGGCGATGCTGCCTTCTTCAAATACCGGTAATTCAGTGCCCTGATCATTGACAATATTGATGTCGTATAAGAAAGTTGGTTTGCCCATGGAACCTAGTTTTATTTTACTATCCGGCAAATTGGCAACCAGGCAGGTACTTTCTGTTTGTCCGTATCCATCCCTGATGGTAATTCCAGTGCCTTTTTTCCATGTTTCAATAATTTCCGGATTAAGCGGTTCTCCGGCCGCCACGCATTCACGGAGACTTAATTTATATAATTTAAGCTCTTCCAGGATGAGCATTCTCAGAACAGTAGGTGGTGAGCAAAACGTCGTTATTTTGTTCTTTTCGATAATCTGCAATTGTTCCTTTGCATTAAACTTTCCGATTGGGTGAAAGGCAAAGATTGTTGCTCCCATATTCCAGGGCGCAAAAAAGCTACTCCACGCAAATTTCGCCCAGCCCGGTTGAGAAATATTATAATGTATATCACCTTGATGGAGGCCAATCCATGCAGCTGTTGTTGTATGACCCAGGGGATAGCTAAAATGAGTGTGGGTTACTACCTTGGGCATTCCTGTGGTTCCCGAGGTAAAAAACAAAAACAATTCATCATCCGGTTTTGTCACAGCGGCTTCCGCGCGGTCAATTTCTTTATGAATTTCTGAGAACGATACCCAGCCTGCCCTCTCACCATCCACACAAATTTTCAGATGAATGGTTTTCTCGCAGTGTCTTTCTGCTTCATCAATTTTCATTGCGTTATCTAAATCAGAGATGACAACCCTGGGCATGAGCTTATCAAAGCGAAATACAATATCGGGTACATTGAGTATGGTGGCCGCCGGCACAAGACGAAATCCGCCCTTGATGACAGCAAGATAGCAGAGCCAGTTGGCAGGTAAAAGGGGTATTTGCGTGAAAATGATATCATTTTGCCGGATATCCCGGTTGCGCAAATAATTTAAGAGTTTGTTGCACAATTTGCTTGCTTCAGAAAACGAAAATGATTCGGTTTTCTTTCCGTCTGTCCAAATAAGTGCAGTAGCTTCTGCGTGGTCCCGCACATTAATATTCTCAAAAACTTCTTTTACCCAATTGAATGATGAGGGCTTGCTAAAATTCAATCCATAAAGTGCATCAAAAATTCTATTCGAAATGAGCAGGCGGATTTTTCTGAATAACTGTTCCATAGTCAAGGCTTAAGGTTTGTTAAGATAATGCGATCTGTAAATACCCTTAAATCCCGGTCATTCTAAAGATACATAATGGAGGAAACTCATCAATGTGCTAAGGGATCATTTTCCTTTTGTGAGATGGTAATACAGGTCCTGATCTTCATCTTAGTATCGGGATTGATTCATAAAATCAAGACATAGAAAATTCGATCCGGGGTTTGGGTCGACAAAAATTTGATCCCAGCTGGCCGCCCCACTTCGTTTCGGCAGGGAGGCCCGCCCGAAGCCGCCATTCGATACGGGCAGGCTGGGGTTCTAGGCGGGGCTCCTTCCAAAGACAACTATTCAAGATTGGGGGAATTGGAGTTTTGACAGCAACAATATATATGATTTAGAACCCGGCTTGAAAACCAATCATCTTTTTGAATTTGTTGTCTTCTTGTTTTTCTCTTTAATTTTGATATCAGGTTTCATTCCGATAAAGCTGGTGAAAATATATAATCTCATGGCTTCCTAACACAGTCTTCCATACCCGGCATTTTTTTCTATTCAATCATTCCAAAATTTAAACCTATGTCTGAAAATTCCAAAAATGCATCAGTATTGGTCGTTGGCGCAACTGGTTTTCTGGGATTCGAAATCTGTCGCCAATTGGTGAAGGTCGGAAAAAAAGTAAGGGCATTGGTCCGCGCATCTTCTGACTCTGCAAAAGTATCAGCCCTAAAGCAGATGGGAGTGGAAACAATCGTGGGTGATTTAAAAAATACGAAATCAATCAACAAAGCGATTGAAGGTGCAGGCGCTGTTATTTCAACTGCATCTTCCACCATTTCCCGCCAGGAAGGAGATTCAATTGAAAGCGTAGATCACAATGGCCAACTAAATCTGGTTAAGTCTGCCATTGATGCGGGAGTAAATCATTTTGTTTTCATTTCCTTCTTCCCCATGAATCAGGAATTTCCTTTGCAATCCGCAAAACGCAGTGTTGAAAAGTTGCTTAGGGAAAGTAAGATGACCTATACGATTCTGCAGCCAAGTTTTTTTATGGAAGTATGGCTTAGTCCGGCTGTCGGATTTGATTTTGCGAATTCAAAAGCCACTATTTACGGAGATGGAAAGAATAAGCTGAACTGGATCAGCCTGATGGATGTGGCTGCCATCGCGGTAGCATCTCTGGATAATGCGACGGTCAGGAATTCAGTATTACAATTGGGTGGACCAGAAGCGTTAAGTCCTTTGGAAGTTGTCAGCATTTTCGAAAAACATGCTGGAAACAGTTTTACAATTGAGCATGTACCTGCAGCGGCCCTTCAAGCTCAAAAAGCTGCGTCCACGGATTCGCTTAGCGAATCATTTGCTGCCCTGATGCTGGCATATGCTGAAGGCGACAATATAGATACGAATGAAACGCGGAAAGTTTATCCTTTCAGGTTGACTTCGTTAGCGGATTATGCACAAAGGGTTGCAGTAAAGCATGAAATTTGATTCGCTTTCAGAAAGTCAATTGTAAATTCCGGAATATAATAAATCTTGCATCATCTGTTAAACGCAGATTTCCTGGGTTTGCTAAGCATTTGGCTGTTTTGAATAATGGATGAGTTTTTTTGTTAATCCCAGATTTTGCAGCATTCCAGCTTAGATTAAAGAAAGACAATGAGATCTGAGCATTGAAAGTTCGAATCTGGGCCACAGAAGACTACGCAAATAATCGGCACCTGCTATTTTCTTCTCCTGGCTCCCGAACCAAAAAGCTATCGGTGAGAAAACGAGTAAAGCTCAAAAATGATTAAATTACAATTCCCGCAAATTTCCTATTCCTGTTTATGGTGCAACAAACCCACCAACTCGCCGCCATTCTTTTCACTGATATTGTTGGTTCTACTGCCGTCATGCAGAAGGACGAACAGGCAGCGCTGTCTATAAACAAGCGCTATGTTGCCGTGCTTAAACAATCTGTAGCTGCCCATGGTGGAAAAATCCTGAATGATTATGGAGATGGAAGCCTCTGCAGTTTTACGAGTGCAACTGAAGCCGTAAAGTGTGCCATCGAGATGCAGGAATTGTTCCGGCTTGCACCCATCGTTCCCCTGCGCGTTGGATTACACATTGGCGAAATTTTGTTTGAAGATGACAAGGTACTCGGTGATGGTGTAAATGTGGCCTCCAGGATACAGTCTCTCGGAGTTGCCAATTCCATTCTCTTTTCCAATGAGATCCATTCCAAATTGGCCAACCAGCCATCGCTAAAATGCATTTCCCTCGGAAAGTTTCAGTTCAAACATGTGGATGCTCCCATGGAAGTATTTGCCCTGGCAAATGAGGGATTGGTGGTACCAGACAGGAAAAAAATGGAAGGAAAACTGCAAGATGCAAAATCTAAGAACAAGAAAATATTTTTTACAGCTGCCGCCTTACTGATTCTATTTATTTTATTCATTGTTTACAGGCAATTTTTTTATAGGCCGGGATTTACAGGGAAAGACAAATCCATCGCCGTACTTCCATTGGAATCTTTATCTCAGACCAAGGATAGTGAAGGGATAAACGATGGCTTCACCATCGAAGTCATTAATAAAGCTTACAAAACTGACAGCGCTAACCGTAATGTCGGATGGGCCAGGGTAAGAACTCTTAGAGGATCCCCGCAAGAAGCCCAAAAGATATCGCAGAGGAATTGGGTGTCGCGGCTATTCTTTCCTGGAACATTCAAAAACAGGCTGATAAATTCCGGATCGCAGCCGAACTGATTGATGTGAGCACCGGTAAGAAGATATGGAGCGAAGAGTTTGACAGGAAAAGGGTGATACATAATGACCGTGCAAACAGAGGTTGCGGAAAAAATTGTATCCTCATTGTCTGCAAGTATCACTCCGGAAGAAAAGATAGGTTTAAAAAGACAATACACCGATAATCCAGAAGCATGGTACTATTACAATAAGGGCCGGAATTTCTGTGATACCAGAATCCAGGCAAGTTATGACAGCGCAGAAGCCAATTACAAAAAAGCCATTGAGCTGGACACCTCAATTATGCGCTGGCTTATACCGGTGCTGGCGGAACTATATCTCTTCAATCAAAAGGGATTAACTCAAAAGGAAGCATTACCCATTGCCAGGAATTTTGCAAATAAGGCATTGGCTCTTGATAGCACGCTTGCGCAGGCTTCGCACGCCTTGGCTTTGTTGAATCGGGTCTTGATTATGACTGGCAAAAGGCCAAGCAGATGTTTGAAAAAGCCATCAGGCTGGATCCTAAATATGTTTATGCCCATCTTTTTTATGGTAACGTGCTTATTCTTACCGGTGAAAATAAAGAAGGCGCAATTGAGCAGCATAAAATTGCATGGAACCTTGAACCCTTGTCCGCCCAAGTGAACTGGATATGGGAAGAACTTATTTTCAAGCCGGAAAATATGATCTTGCAGAAGAACAACTGAGAAAAACCATAAAGCTTTTTCCCGGCAATACGCATTTTGCCAAAAAGACCACTTACCTGGCTTCTTTTAATTCAAAAAAGATATCCTGAAGCCATTCAATTAATCAAACAGATTCCTACAAAAGGAATTCCCGTAAGTCGAGGAATACCAGGGTACTTTGCTCGCTATGCCTATGCAGCTACGGGAGATACTATCCGGGCAAAGAAAGAACTGGCAAAAACGATTGCGGAGAATACGTATGGATTACCTTGTTTCCTTGCCCGTGATTATGTCGCGTTGAAAGATTATGATAAGGCCATGGATTGATTTGGAAAGAGCCAATGAAACACGGGAATTTAATGGTAGGAGGCCTGAAGACGGATACTGCATGGCTCCTATTAGAAATCAGCGCCAGGTTTAAAGCGTTCTTGAAAAAGATGAACCTTGAATAATCTGCTATTTTTGAGCTTTAGACGGGATTGATACTTATCGATATCGTCGGCACTCCCGATTATTTGAATTGCAAACTGGACGCTTGGAGAGGTTGTCAAATGCAAGCCCTGCTCTGAGATCGTATTTGGATCAGCTCACTCGATATTAATTTTCACATCCATGTCAATTTAATTATGGTCTACCTTGGCACATAGAGAAATTGCAAATGCGAAATATTACTGACTTACATATTGAAGATGAAATCCTGCCTTTGTTTGATTTCACTTATAATCCATTTTCAGGAGAGGCAGTCCGCAACATCTTAACTCAAGCGCCTGGCTCACCCTCCGAAATATTATTCAGGCAGGAAGTTTTAAAAGGTTTTATTGCTAATAACAAAGTGTTAAAGGATTATTCTTTTTCGCGGTTTAATTTATCTGACGTAAATAATTTCTTTGAATCGTTTGCGGCAGGCTCTTTTTTTGGAATTCAACTGAGAAGAAAACTTATGTTTTCAGAGAAAGAAAGGAACCAAAAAAGGGGGAAGCTGATCATGCTTATCCTGCTATTTAATAAAATACACACTGCCTATATAAGAAAAATGGATACGACCCTTTTCCCTGAGGAATATGCTACTGAGCTACGGCTACTGGACCGCTTCTTAATTGATTTTGACCTGGAACACTATGAATCCATCTATCGCAAAAAAAATAAAATCAGAATTCCTCATATTGTAGAACTGATGAAGGTCATCACTGAAAAGGTAACCAACGGTCAGGCAGCCGCTTTCTGGAATCGCTGGTATTTATTTGAAGCATATCTCTCTATCAGCGAAGGGATCATCAGGCATGGCTTTATCTTTCCATCATTCGATGACCAAACTTTTGCAATGGAAGGGCTTTATCATCCGTTGGTAAAAAACCCTGTCAGAAATGATTTGACAGCCCACAGAAATGTTATTCTTCTGACTGGTCCGAATATGTCTGGCAAATCAACCTTATTGAAAGCGATTAGTCTATGCGTTTACCTCGGACATATTGGCCTTGCAGTCCCGGCTTCAAGAGCAATCATTCCTTTTTTCTCAACTATTTCCGTAGCTATTAACCTTACTGATAGCATTGTAAGTGGCTACAGTCATTTTATGTCGGAGGTTGTCACGCTAAAAAATGTTCTTCTAGAAGCTTCAGAAAACAAAAAATGTTTTGCTGTTTTCGATGAATTATTCAGGGGAACAAATATAGAAGACGCGCTGGAAATTAGTGTTGCAACTATTAAAGGCCTCGTGAAATTTACAAACTCAATTTTTATTATATCTACCCACCTGCACCAGCTGAAGGATATGGAAGAAATAAAGAATAGCAAGGTTGCAACATATTATATTGAATGCGAATTGAATGATAATAACCCGGTATTTACTTACAAATTGAAAGAAGGCTGGTCAGACTTAAAACTAGGCCGGATACTATTCGAAAGGGAAGGGTTGAACCTATTGCTCGAATCATAGTTTTGAAATCTCCGCGCAAGTCTGCATTTTTAAATCGGACTACTATGAAATGCTGACTCTGTAAGCATTCCAGGAATTGTCATTATTCCGTGCGGGACAGGAGGGAATGCAGCATGCCACAACGAACGGAAAAGTTCTCGTAATAACACGATGGCTTTTAGGTTTTTTTGTGCATTCTGCCACAGGAGCATCACGGTTTTTTTTCCAGGTTCTTAGTATTATTTTGTGTACTAAAGCTACGCCTATGAAGACCCTGCGGATGTTCTGCCTGATCGCAGGATGGACTGTGTTGTTGACATCCTGCAAGATGTTCGGAAAAAGCAAATCCAGGGAATCGCCCGTCACAAAGAATAAAACCGATTCATCCGGAGCCGAACAAAATAAAGCAAACACACTATTAACTTCATTTTTTAGTAGCCGGCTGAAAGAGGTCATCAAATACGCATATCAAAATAAGTATTCTACCGAATATTGTTTCCTCGTCGATATGGAAATCAACAGTGGCAAAAACCGCTTCTTTGTCTTTGATATGAGACAAGACACCCTGGCATTTTCCGGTTTGGTGGCACACGGAAATTGCAATACCAAATTCCTGGAAGAAGCGAGATTCTCAAACAAACCCAACTGCGGTTGCAGCTCATCTGGTAAATATAAAGTGGGTGGCTCATACCATGGCGAATTTGGTAAATCATACCGGCTCTATGGTTTGGATTCAACCAATTCAAATGCTTTTAAAAGAGCTATTGTGTTGCATGGGTATCGCCCAGTGCCAGATCAGGAAACCTACCCGAAATTTCTTTGCAACAGTTTTGGTTGTCCAATGGTCTCAGAATCCTTTTTTAATAGGCTTTCCGAAATCATTGACAAGTCGGAAAAACCAATTCTTATGTGGGTTTTCTAATAATTAGCCAGCTCTCCGCTCGCAGCATCTGCTTCATTCGCTTTTCAGCTCTAAGGCCCGGCTTATATGGTGTAACCGGGTCACAATAACATTTATAACGCTATTTTCCACAAATTTCCCTTTTCGTAGCAAAGTTTTCATTGTTTACCGCATTTTAAGATTTTCTTCTTTTTTATGAAATAGATTTGTATTCTCAGGCAAGAATTGCCTGCTGGAAACAGTTGTCATTATCATAAAATGATTCAGGACATGAAAAATTTAAAATACCAGATGCTCCGGTTGATTGCAATAAATGGCTTGGTGATGACATTCATTTGCCCCGCAACAGAATCCAAAGCCCAAGCCACACCCAAACGATCATTGCTTGCACTTTCAAAAGCCAATCATACACTGGCGATTGTAGATCCCGCCACATTAAATATTATTGCCCGCATTCCTGTGGGCGAGGATCCACATGAAGTGATCGCTTCTTCCGACGGAAAGACTGCCTATGTTACCATTTATGGAGGCGGCAGTTTACATGAACTAAACGTACTTGACCTTGTTGCGCAAAAACCTTTGCCCAACGTGGATACAAGACCATTGTGGGGACCACATGGTCTGACCTTCGCCAATGGGAAGGCCTGGTTCACTGCGGAAGGTTCTAAATCCGTTGGCCGCTACGATCCCTCCACCGGGAAACTTGACTGGAGCATGGGAACAGGTCAGGACAGGACACATATGATCTGGGTATCTGCGGACGGTAAAAGGATTTACACTACAAATGTTTCTTCCGGAACGGTTAGCATTCTTGTTGATACGCTGATCCAGCCCGGGAGAAATGCACCACCTAACGCCAGGCCGAGAGAGGATTGGATTCAAACGGTTGTTCCTACTGCCAGGGGTTCGGAGGGATTTGATGTTTCACCTGATGGCAAAGAGTTATGGACTGCTTCGAGTGAGGAAGGGATTATTTCCATCATAGATCTCGGAGCCAAAAAATTGTCCGCACAAATTGATGCAAAGGTTCAAGGTGCTAACCGACTGATGTTTACTCCGGATGGTAGGTTGGTATTCATTTCGAGTCTGCAAACCGGGGACCTGACCATTTATGATGCAAGATCCAGAACAGAAAAGAAAAGACTGAAAATTGGACATGGTGCCGCAGGAATTCTTATGGACCCGGTAAGTCCGCGTGCCTTTGTCGCCTGTTCAGCCGACAATAATATTGCTGTTATCGATCTCAAAACTTTGGAAGTGACCAGCCGGCTTGACGTTGGTGGAGTGCCGGACGGTCTTGCATGGGCAATTCGCCAATAGCTGTTTAGATTAGTCCGAATATTATATCAAAATTTTTTTTACTAGAGGTTGCTGGTCTGAAGCCCAACAATGACAGAAAGGCCATTCTTTCATGATAAGAAATGAATCATTAACCTATGCTCGATATCGTTATTGAGGCCCGTGATGCTGCGATCAGTAAATCCATGAAGGTTAAACGTATACTTCCCTTCAGATTGCGGCGAATGGTTGGTCCATTTATTTTTATGGATCATGCCGGACCAGTTGCAGATATTCCTTCAAAGCCATCCTCATTGGATGTATTGCCTCATCCACACATCGGACTATCAACAGTAAGCTACCTTTTCGGTGGAAAAGTGACACACCGCGATAGTTTGGGTGTTGAACAAATTATCCGGCCTGGTGAAGTAAACTGGATGACAGCCGGAAAAGGCATTGCACATTCCGAAAGGTTTGAAGATCCTACTGCACTTGCAGGAGGAGAACTGGAAATGATTCAGACCTGGGTAGCTCTCCCTGAAAAAGATGAAGAATCAGCTCCGTCTTTCAATAATTACGCACCGGATCAACTACCCATATTTACGGACAAGGGGGTGTGGATGAGACTCATTGCAGGGGACGCATACGGGCTGAGAAACGAGGTGAAAACAAACTCCCCGTTGTTTTACCTGCATGTCATGTTACAGGAGGGTGCATCATTTGGTCTACCGAAAGAACATTCGGAGCGTGGTTTTTATATTGCAAAAGGCAGTGTGGAAGTGGGAGGAAATATTTATCGGAATGGGCAAATGCTGGTATTCAATAAAGGGGTTGATCCACTGATCCTGGCGAAAGAAAACACAATCCTCATGCTTTTAGGGGGAGAACCGCTGGGTGAAAGACATATCTGGTGGAATTTTGTATCCTCCCGCAAGGAAAGAATTGAACAGGCCAAAGCAGATTGGAAAGAGGGCAGAATACTCTTACCGCCTTCTGATAACCAGGAATTTGTTCCTCTTCCTGAAGATCATCGTTCGAAACAAGGCAATAACCCTGCACCGGAAGCGCTTTCTTGAACAACCTACTGGCATTAATCAGGAGGAACCAGTCACTCATCCTGGAAAAATTACTTCATATAAATCATTCCGCCTACATCTGAATTCACATGTGAATGCTTCGCTAATTAATCTAATAAAAATCAGATCGTACCACCATCAGAATGGATTCGGGAATTTGGGCGAAGTCATCCTCAACGCACCTAAAAAAAGAGGGGGTAATATGGCTGATTTGAAAACCCTATTCAAAATTTTTCAAGAGAATGAAGTCTTGGCAATCACAAAGAAGTTGTTGGTCTGAAGACCAACAACGGCTGAGAAACATTCGTTAAGAGAGAAATCTAACTTTTGGCTTTGGTAATGAATGCAGCCTGCAAAGGATTTTTCGGTGACCGCCCCTATTAAGTTGAGTATTTTCAACTGATTTGATTAAATCCAAAATATTGTTAACAAGCAACAGTTGGTTGAATTAAGCCGTATTGAATATAAAATGCCAATTTATGAAGAAGATTATTTTTAGCAGCATCAGTATAGTATTGGCCCTTTCACTTATTATGATTTCCTGTAGCAAGGGGGGAGGCTACGGCACCATGACCAGCAATCCACCTCCCGCAGCTACAGTTAATACTGTGAATATAGTGGGTATGACCTATGATCCTGCAACAATCACTGTAACAGTGGGCACAACGATTACATGGAATAATAACGACAATATGGCGCATACAGTTACCGCTGATGACAACAGTTTTGACAGCGGTAATATTGCGGCAGGTGGTAAATTCAGTAAGCAGTTTACTGTAGCAGGCACTTATGCATACCATTGTACTATCCATGCTGGCATGAAAGCAACCGTGATTGTGAAATAGGAAAGCGGTTCCTTATTGTCAATTTTGTGAACGGTCATCGGCAGGAATAGCAATTTGTCAAATCGCAATGGAATATGTGCATGCCCGCAAACTATGTTGCAAAGAATATTCCAGCTCCTCCAACAAATCGTTTAGGCAGGCACAATCCTCCGGCTATCTTTTAGTTTATTCTCAAAGATTACAAGACTGTTCTCCACCGCCTTGGCGTAAAAAAGCCGATTGAATCAGGTTTCATAACTGTATCCCCATCCTGGCGGTCTCCACTATTTGAAAATCGTAATGATCTGTTTGATCTTCGTTATAAAAACCCGCCTGAATGAAGTTCTTTTGGATCTTGAAAATACGATAGGCACCATGAAATCCGTAAATTTATGGGAAATGAGCAAGGTCGAAACAATAGAGGAATTTTACAAGAGTAAGTTCGATTGGATGCCTGACAATATCCGAAGTGAAATCGGGCATTTCAATGTGTTTAAGCTGGATCCCTTCGTCGGTGCAAACGCCAAACCTGTGCCCTATAAACGACGAGATTATTATAAGATCATGCTCGTGATCGGAAACGGCAGGGTACATTATGCGGACAAGGTTGTTGAAGTACAGAAACAGGCTTTGTCCTTTTCCAATCCCCAAATTCCTTACAAATGGGAACATACCGATCATATCCGCAGTGGCGTTTTCTGCGTATTTAATCAGCATTTTTTTCATCAATATGGAAATCTGAATCAATACTCCTTGTTCCAGCCTGAAGGGACCCATGTATTTGAACTGACAGACGAACAGGTGATTGAAGTAAACCGTTTTTTTATTCGCATGTTTGAAGAAATCAATTCTGACTATGTTCATAAATACGATGTATTGCGAACGCTTGTTTTTGAACTGATCCATTTTGCCATGAAAATGCAGCCGTCCACAAAACTTGATAAACATCCTGTAAATGCTTACCAAAGAATTTCCACTTTGTTCATGGAATTGTTAGAGCGACAATTTCCCATTGATGATAATCACCAGGCTGTCACTCTGCGATCCGCATCTGATTTTGCAAAACAGTTAAATGTACATGTAAACCATTTGAACAGGGCGGTAAAAGAAACCACTGAGAAAACAACATCGCAAATCGTTGGCGAACGCATTTTGCAGGAGTCGAAAATTTTGCTGAAGCATAGTGCCTGGTCCGTATCTGAAATTGCATATGCTTTAGGCTTTACTGAGGTTACTCATTTCAACAACTTCTTTAAAAAGCATGTGCAACTGAGCCCACTGAAATTCAGAAATTTCTGAATGAAGAGGTTTATGGTTTCTTTTGTTTTAATAATAGGAAAGATGCGCAATTCATTCTATTAGATTTAAACAGCCATGCAACAAGGATATAAGGAGTGGGTGAACCCGGTTTGCCTGCATTTGCACCTGCATTGGCGAATGCAATTTTCGCAGCTTCGGGCAAAAGAATAAGGAAACTTCCTTTTAGTTTGAAAGCTATTTGATCAAATAGCAACTCATCTCAACAACATCCCCTTCAAGCAAACCATTACAAATCCGATGAATTTGAGTAATGTTTGAATTTCGTAAATCATTGTTTCGTTTTCGTTGTTTAATGAGTAGCTTTTAACTGACCTTTGCTTAAGATTTAATTCAAATTATTATGACTACAACAATGAATACGCGCAAGCTTGGAAAAAGCGGTCTCGAAGTCTCGGCTATAGGACTTGGCTGCATGGGAATGACCTTTTCTTATACGCCATTTCCAGAGAAAAAGGACATGATTGTTCTTATTCGTAAAGCTGTGGAACAGGGTGTCACTTTTTTTGATACAGCTGAAGTATATGGGCCCTATAACAATGAAGAGCTGGTGGGTGAAGCGTTAGCCCCTTTGCGCAATGAGGTGATAATTGCCACCAAATTTGGTTTCAACATCCAGGATGGAAAAATGGTGGGTGTAAACAGCCGTCCCGAACATATTAAAAAAGTGGTGGAAGGATCGCTTAAAAGATTGGGCACAGATTTTATTGACTTGTATTACCAGCACCGAGTTGATCCCAATGTTCCCATTGAAGATGTGGCGGGCGCAGTAAAGGATCTGATTGCAGCAGGCAAGGTAAAATACTTCGGTCTGTCTGAAGCAGGTGCCGAAACAATTCGCCGCGCACATGCAGTCCAGCCAGTTGCCGCATTGCAGAGCGAATATTCTCTTTGGACAAGACAGCATGAAAAGGAGATCATTCCCACCATAGAAAAACTCGGCATTGGACTTGTGGCTTTTAGTCCTCTTGGAAAAGGATTCTTAGCAGGTAAAATTGATGAAAACACCAAGTTTGGTGAAGGCGATATTCGAAATATTTTGCCAAGATATACTGAAGAGGCCAGGGTTGCCAATAAAGCCCTTTTGGATCTACTCCATCAGTTTGCAGCAAAAAGAAATGCCACCCCTGCGCAGATTGCACTAGCCTGGGTACTGGCGCAAAAACCTTGGATCGTTCCTATACCCGGCACCACGAAACTGCATCGTCTTGAAGAGAATAATGGTGCTGCCTCCATCAAATTAACTGCTGAAGAACTCCAGCAGATTGAAAATGCTTCTGCTCAGATAAGAATAATGGGTGCGCGTTATACAGAGGCGATGGAAAGGTCAACTGGTTTGTAAACATCGTAAATGAAGCCAACCTGGCACCAGTAAGCTTTTGATGCCTGAATAGTTTGCAATTATCATTCCAAAATGAAAAATGCAATAACCCGCCAGGATATTGAGAATGATATTGAAGAAACCGGGTGGACAAAATCATCTTCATCACTTCAATAAATATCTATATTTTTCCTATGCATTATATGGAAGAGCATAATGATAATCCGTACTATAAGACCCCCTCACAATTTACAAATTCAGAATTTTCGGCTGATGAGAGATATTATGAAGAGTATATTGTTCCTGGTTGCGCTAATGCATCTTACGCATATTTCTTTCTCGCAAGGAACGGACAGTTCAAAAACCATCACGTCTGTTTCCGGTTCGGTAAGTGTTACCAATAACGGAATTTCAATTGTACCCACTTTTTCTTTGGATAAACCTGCGGCTATATTCGATTTGGCTGTGACAAAAAACAGATTTAGCTATGAACAGGACCTTCGGTTCTCATTAAAGGGAGTCCCCTGGGGTTTTATTTTCTGGGGCAGGTACAAATTAGTACCCGAGGGCAAGTTTCAGATGAGTGTTGGCACGCATTTCGGGCTGAATTTTATGACATCTGTTGTACCAATAAACGGAGACTCAAGCGAAGTAACCATTGTAAGACGTTATGTAGCAGGAGAACTTTTCCCCAGGTTTTTACTTTCAAAAAATATCACTGTTGGCTTATATTACCTGTATTCCCATGGCATTGATGAAGGCACAATAAAGAATACCAATTTTCTTACACTCAATGCTAATTTTTCAGATATCAAATTATGGAATCAATTTTTCATGAATATCAGCCCTCAATTCTATTATCTAAAACTGGATGCACAGGATGGTTTTTACTTTTCTTCGGCGCTTACCGCAGGAAGGAAGAATTTTCCACTCTTTGTATCAGGTATCATTAACCAGACAATTAATTCGGATATTACAGGAAACAAAAACTTTGTCTGGAATGTAAGTTTGGTTTACACAATCAATAAGATATTCGTCGAGCAAAAAATGATCATGTTGAATCAGAGACCCTGAACCCATCTTGCTGCCTCATCTGAGATTCATTTGTCTTGCTTCTAAAAACAAGACCACAAAACAACAGAAAAGCAAAAAACAAGCCTCGCGAATAAATTTAAAATGAAAAACGTAATTATCCTTGGCGCCAGCGGCAATATCGCAAAGCTTGTCATAGATATCTTAATAAAAAAGGATGATATCCACCTTACGCTATTCTTACGTAAGAAAAGCAGGCTAAGAAATAAGGATATTTCCAAGAGCCATATCGTAGAAGGCGATGTATTGAATTACAACCAACTTAAAGAAGCAATTAGCGGACAGGATATTGTTTATGCGAATCTTTCTGGGGACCTGGAGGAGATGGCAAAAAACATTGTGAAAGCAATGAAAGAAACAGGAGTGAAAAAAATCATTTTCATAAGTTCAATAGGCATCTATGAGCTTCCATTAAAATCCGTCTTAAAGCCCTACCGAAAAGCGGCCGATACAATCGAAACATCAGGTCTTGAATATACCATTCTGAGACCAACCTGGTTTACCAATGTCGATGAAGTGGATTACGAAATAACAAAGAAGGGTGAGCCTGAGAAAGGATCGGTCATTTCTCAAAAAAGCCTGGCTGAATTGATTTCGAAGATTATCGAATCTCATGAAAATTATGTTTGTGAAAATCTGGGCGTGAATAAACCCAGTTCGTAAGTCTGCGATGATCATGAAATGTTTGAATATCGTAAGCAATTGTTTGATATGCGTAACCTTTATGAACCGAAAAAGTGGTTAATTTTGAACAAAATTCAAAAATATGGCAGTCATCAACCTGATCATAAACGGAAAAAAGCAGGTAGTAGACGTGGACCCTAAGACGCCAATGCTTTGGGTATTGAGGGAACACTTACAACTTGTAGGTACAAAGTATGGATGCGGGGTTGCGGCTTGCGGAGCTTGTACCATTCATTTAGATGGAGTGGCTGTTCGATCTTGCCAGTTGCCCGTTTCAGCTGTTGCCAATAAATCGATAACCACCATTGAGGGTTTATCTGAAAACGGTGACCACCCGGTGCAGAAAGCATGGCTCCTTCATGATGTGCCCCAATGTGGTTATTGCCAATCCGGGCAGATGATGAGCGCTGCTGCATTGTTGAAAAAGAATCCGCATCCTACCGATGAGCAAATTGAATCGGCCATGAATGGCAATATCTGCCGCTGTGGCACTTATGTCCGGATCAAAGCTGCGATAAGAACGGCGGCTAAATCTTAATCACTTCAAACTTACCGGCAAATGACACAAGTAAAAACTACCATAAACCGAAGATCTTTCCTAAAGGCTTCTTCTCTTGCAGGCGGAGGTATGTTGCTTAGCTTTAGCTGGCTGACGGGACTCGCGCAGACAGCAGAAGAAAATTTGAACCCTCCCAAAGGATGGTTTGAGTTGAATAGCTACATTAAAATCGAAGAAAACGGAGCAGTGACACTGATGTCTCCCAACCCGGAATTTGGATCAAATGTCAAAACTTCTATGCCGATGATCCTGGCTGATGAGTTGGACATTGACTGGAAAAATGTTGTGGTGCTGCAGGCTGATTTCTTTCCTGAAAGATTTGAACGCCAATTTACAGGCGGCAGCCAGGGAATCCGGTTGGGATGGAAAAATCTTCGAACTGCAGGGGCAACTGCCCGGCAAATGCTGATCAATGCGGCTGCAAAGACATGGAATGTACCAGCTGATGAAATTACCACCGAAGCCGGAACACTGCACCATGCATTGAGCGGAAAGAGTGCAGGCTATGGCGAAATGGCATCTCTTGCGGCTACACTCCCGGTTCCCAAAGAGGTTCCACTGAAGAAAATAAAGGATTTCAAAATCATAGGCAGTTCCAGGAGAAATGTGGAAGGCCTGAATATTGTCACCGGCAAACCATTGTTTGCATTAGACTATAAGCAGGAGGGAATGTTGATTGCTATGATTGCCCATCCTCCTGCATTTGGACTGAAAGTTAAATCGGTAGATGATGTTGGAGCGAGATCCATGCCTGGCATCAAGGATATATTTACCATCAAAACCCTTCCGGATGATTACGAAAGAAATGCTTTTGACACGACTTCTTTCACGGAGCTGGTTGTGGTGGTGGGAAATTCCACCTGGGAAGTTTTGAATGCTAAGAAAGCCCTGAAAATTGAATGGGAAAAAATTTCTGAGTCCAGTATAGTTGTCCAGGGTTTTGGAGGTAAACAAACAGTCAAAATCCCCAGTGGTTTGGAAAGTACTGCGGAACATAAAGCCAGCATGGCCGAAATGGCGAAAAAACCCGGGACGCTGCTTCGAAAAGATGGTGATCCCGAAGGTGCATTTAAGAATGCAGCCAAGATTCTTGAGCGAACTTATACCGCTCCGTTCCTTGCGCATAATGCCATGGAGCCGGTCAACTGTTTTGCTTTTGTTACGGCGGATAACGCTGAAATATATGCGCCCATTCAGGCGCCGGAATTCACTATGAGAACCCTTTCTGCCCGATTGGGAATGCCTAAAGAAAAGATACATATCAAATTGGCCAGGATGGGAGGAGGATTTGGTCAAAGGGCATATGGCCATCATGTAATAGAAGCAGCGGTCATTTCCCAAAAACTGAATGCCCCTGTCAAGTTGGTTTACACCCGTGAGGACGATATGACATATGGAATTTACCGCCCAACTTACTCTGCCACCTACCGTGCAGCCCTCGATGCAAAAAATAACCTGGTTGCCTATCATGTGAAGGCAGGTGGCCTTCCCGAAGGCCCGCTTGGCCATTCGGAAAACCGCTTCCCCGCAGGGGCAGTGGACAATTACTTAGCCGAGGAGTGGGTGGTAAACTCAAACATTACCATCGGGGCATTTCGGGCACCCAGGTCAAATTTCCTTGGGGGCGCGGAGCAATCGTTCCTGGATGAGGTAGCGGAACTTGCAGGAAAAGATCCGATTGAGTTCCGACTTGAACTGTTGGATCGGGCGCTAAAAAATCCTGTGGGTTCGAAAAATGACTATGAAGCTGCACGCTATTCAGGGGTCTTAAAATTAGTAAAGGAAAAGTCCAACTGGGGCAAACCTGTCAAAAATGTTCACAGGGGAGTAGCAGCTTACTTTTGTCACAATACCTACGTAGCCCAGGTGATTGATTTAACGATGAAGGACAACAAACCTGTAGTTGAAAAAGTATATGCAGCAGTTGATTGTGGCATTGTAGTGAATCCTGATGCAGCGGCCAACATGGGCGAAGGGGGCATTGTGGACGGAATAGGGAATGCGCTATATGGAGAAATGTCATTTCAGGATGGGGTGCCGCAAAAAAATAACTTTAATTCATATCGGATGATCAGGCACGGTGAGGCGCCAAAATCTATCGAGGTTCATTTTGTGAAAAGTGAAACAGATCCGACTGGTCTTGGTGAACCTTTGTTCCCTCCTACTTTTGCTGCGCTTGCAAATGCTTTGTATAAGGCAAAGAAAAAACGATTTTATAACCAACCCCTGGTATCTGGCCTGACCAATAACCCCTCACCCAAGAACGTCTTAAGCAAAGACGTTAAGGGCTGATTGAATTCATCAGGTCCACATCCAGAGTTGACTCTTATTCCTCTGGTGCTGGTTCGGAATTGTTCAGGGCAAATAGTTACTATTAAACAGGAGTAACTGCAAGTTCCAATTGCCTAAAAGCCAAAGGTAGTGCTCACCAAAATACAATTTCTGCAGTGCCCCACGTTTATAATTCGCTATACTAAGAGCAGTCGCGTTGACAAAAGCAAACAATTGCACCATGAAACCAGAGGGAAAGGTATGTGCGTAAAAGGATCAGTCATTTCTCTAAAAAGACTCGCCACTTTGATCACAGGAATTATTTAATCTCCTGAAACTAACATTTGTAGGAGCCTAAGGCTTGATCATACTAAATTCTGAAGAACTGTACTGCGATCCATCTTGTATGAATCCGCAGAATGAAAGTCGTTTGAATTTTTCTATATTACAGTAGCCCGGAAGAAGGCCGCATCAATCTTTTTCAAACCTGCAGAATTTATAAGCAAATGAATGTAGAATCGGAATATTTAGCTAAAAGGAAACGCTCTTTATTGATTTTGATCCTGGGTTTGCTTTCAGCGATTGGACCTTTTTCAATAGATATGTATTTGCCAGGGTTCCCGGCTATTGCCACTGATCTGCATACAACAGTTGATAATGTTTCCTATTCCTTATCGAGCTTTTTCATTGGCATTTGTGCCGGGCAGCTCATCTGCGGTCCTTTGCTTGACAGGTTTGGACGCAAAAGACCTTTATATGTTGGCCTGGTGATTTACATAATAGCATCTTTGGGTTGTGCCATGTCAAATTCTGTGGAGCTATTGATCGGGTTTCGTTTTCTGCAGGCACTGGGTGGCTGTGTTGGTATGGTGGCACCGGGCGCCATTGTACGTGATGTTTTTCCGGTAAACGAGAATGCGAAAATATTTTCTCTGCTAATTCTTATTCTGGGTGTTTCGCCCATTGTTGCACCCACCGTGGGCAGTTATTTGATCCTTGCTTTTGGATGGCATGCTGTTTTTATCGTGCTTGCCATCATAACCGCTTTACTTTTGACAGCTGTTATTTTTCTTTTGCCAGAAAGTAAACAACCTGATCCTTCCATGTCGCTAAGTCCGCAATCTATTTTAAATGGTTTTCTTTTGGTTTTAAAACAACCCCAGTTCTTCACCTATGCATTTGCAGGCGCCATAGCAGCCGCAGGTTTGTTTGCATATCTCGCAGGATCGCCTTTTTTATTCATGAATATTTTTAAAGTGAGCGAACAGCACTACGGCTTAATCTTTGGTCTCATTGCCGCAGGACTTATCACCAGCAGCCAACTAAACAATGGATTGCTCAAAAGATACAGCAGTGAGCAGATCATAAAGAAAGTGCTATTGGTGCAAACAATCATTGGGCTTTTTTTGTGCATCGGAAGTATTTTCGATTGGCTCAATTTGTATAGTGCAATAGTTTTAATGTTTTTATTCTTAAGCTGCCAGGGATTTAGCTTTCCCAATTCATCCGCTCTTTCGTTAGCGCCTTTTACAAAGGAAGCCGGTAGTGCATCTGCACTAATGGGTGCTATGCAAATGGGCTTCGGCGCAGCAGCATCCGCACTTGTCGGTATCCTGAGTAACGGCGGATCGCTGCCTATGACGGGCGTAATGGCGGGATGTGCTTTGCTCGGCTTTATCATCCTTAGCGTAGGCAGCAAGCGAATAGAATATAGATCCAGGATGGAAGATGTGGAGGAACAGGCATTTGAACTCATTGAAAAGTATTAGATCACATGAAAATGTTAGTGGAGCCTTACGCAACTTTTGACAAGTAAAAGTTAGAGGTGGAAAAAAATTGGTCATTTCTCAAAAAGCTTACCAACTTTGATTTCTATAGTTAACTAATTACCAGATAGCTTCATTTGTGAAAAAAAGGCTCACAAACAAACCCAATTCTTAATAATCTTTAGGAAAGAATAAAAGAAGGAAAATATGAAAATGAAAAGATCGGGATTGCCACCCTTAATTATTGTCACCGTGATTTTGACTTCTGTTTTCGGCAGCAATGTTTCTGCCCAGGTTAAAAACCAAATGGTGCGGCTGGCAAAAATTCAAATTGATTCAGCTCAATTGGAAAACTATAAAGCGGCACTTAAAGAAGAAATTGAAACATCCGTAAGGCTCGAACCCGGAGTACTGACTCTATATGCGGTATCTGAAAAAGCCAGTCCCACCCGCATCACGATTTTAGAGATATATGCTGATACCCTTGCATACAAAGCGCATTTGCAGACACCACATTTCATAAAATACAAGACTAGCACAAAGGATATGGTCAAGTCCCTCGAACTTGTCGCGACAGATCCCATAGTGCCAGGGATGAAGATCAAGTGATGACGCAATCTGTTTTCGATTAGAATTAACCTAAATAAATGAACATGTCAGAAAATAACAACCCCATATTCCCCAAGGGAGAAAGGGCCCCGGCTGAATATTTTACCGGCACCGCATGGGTGAAAATGATAGTACCGGATGATCGCACATTAGATTGCCAGATAGGTCATGTGGTATTTGAACCTGGCGCAAGAAATAATTGGCACAAACATCCGGGTGGACAAATTTTAATTGTAACAGACGGTAAAGGATACTACCAGGAAAAAGGAAAGCCAATCCAGTTAATTCATAAAGGAGATACCATTAAGATTCTTCCGGATCTTGTGCATTGGCACGGTGCAACCCCTGAGAGCGAGCTTAGCCATATTGCGATAAACACCAATACCCAATTGGGAATAGTAGTATGGTTGCAAAGAGTAAATGACCAGGAATACAATTCATTCAAATAACAGGAATCACGAGTATGATGCCTCTTAACAAGCCTCACAAATAAAAAATCCCATCCACAAGGATGGGATTCCCAATTAATATAATTCAATTCACTTTTTTTTTGCCTTAGGATCAGGGTATCTACGCATTTTCTCATCAATCTCAAGGATCTTGCCGTCTTTCACTTTAATGTCTTCCACCAAATAAAAAGAATCTGTTATCCCTTTCTTAGTAGTCCATTTTTGAACTCCCCAAACTGTAACCCATGTATCTTTTTTGTCGGGATAATAGGCAGTGAGCCAGGTGTCAGGTGCAAAGGACATGGAAGCTAATTGAGTACGCATAGATGTCAACAATGTTTCCAGACTGTCTTTCCTGCCTTTAAACAAAAATTCATCAGTCACAAATACAATGGAATCGCCAAAATCACTGAAAGCTCCCTTTATATCGCCGTCTACATATTTCTTCAGGGAATTTAATGCCAGCACCGCATTCTGTTCATCACCAGGCTGCCAATCCAAAGAATATACCGGAGTGAATGGATAATTGAGCACCTCCTTTTTTGCAACACTATCCGTTTTGACTTCCTCTTTTTTGGGCTCGTCGTTACTGCATCCAAAAAAGACCATACTGGAGATAATAAAGAGCAGCGCGTTTTTCATAACCATGTTTATTGTTTAAAAATGAAATAAAAAATATGTCAAAGTGGAGCCTGGTAGGGCGCCAGGAAGCTCTCAGCCTAAAATAGCGGCTTATCCGATCAGGTGAGGAAAGCCTTCTAAAGATATCGATTAAATCAGAATTTGCACTTGTTCAATGGATCCTTAATAAGGTCGGGTAAATCGCCAGATAATGAACTAATCCTGCAAACAATACTTCAAACAATATCAGGCAGAATTTCAATCAAATTTTCCATAAAAGACGCTGAGGCCGGCTGCAGTCAAATGGGAACATTACTTCCAGACGACCAAAGTTTTCAACCGACGAGGCCTTGTATGAGCAGCATGACTTCGGGAGCAGAGTCTGCGAGCGGGTAATGAACCAAGGTGAAACAAAAAAAAATCTCCTCAACATGGAGGAGATTAGAACCAAAATCTTGTAATGATTATTTTTTTGCTTTCTTGGCCGGGTAACGGCGTTCCTTTTCATCAATCTGGACAATCTTGCCATTCTTTATTTCAACATCATCTGTTATATAAACAGAATCTGTTTTCCCCTTTTTATCAATCCATTTTTGAACTCCCCAAACAGTAACCCATGTTACATTAGAGTCGGGATAATAGGCGGTAATCCAGGTGTCAGGCACAAAAGACATGGAAGCGTAATTCGCCCGCATAGGTGTAATAATGGCTTCCAGGCTGTCCTTCTTACCGTTAAAATGAAAATTGTCACCAATAAATTCCATAGGGTCGGCAAAGTCAGCGAAGGCCCCTTTGACATCACCATCAAGGTATTTCTTAAAGGAATTAAGCACCATCACGGCATACTTTTCGTCCCCCATCTGCCAATTCAGCGTAGTTCTCGGCGTGAATGGATAAGTGTATGTTTCTTTTTTCGCTGTGGTTGTGGTATCCGTTTTGGCTTCCTCCTGCTTTGGTGCCTCGCTGTTGCACCCAAAAAGAACGATGCTTGAGAAAATAAAAATCAGAGACTTTTTGAGAATCATGTTGTTTTGTTTAAGAATGAAAAAAAAATATGTCTTGAAAAGAGCCCCATTGGCGCCGAAAAAGCGCCCGGATCAAAATAGTGGTTTATCCGATCAGGTAAGGAAAGACTACTAAAGATACCATTTTAGTTAGTATTTATCGACGTTCTTTTTTGCGATGAAACCAACCGACTGTGAATCCCACCAGATTCCCATTTCATTTATAATAAATATGTGTTCCCGCAGATTGAATGACTTTCCATTCCACGCCATCTTTCTTGAATACATATAGCCATGAGCCTCTTGCTTTCAATGTATCTCCTTCAGTTGTCACAAATCCCCAATCAAATTCTGTCGCATAGGAAACTGAGTTTCTGTCGATAACATAAGCAATTCCATTGCTCCACTGAAAATGAGTTACTGCCTTGAATTTGGAAAAGGCTTCTTTATATCGGTTGATGATGGAACTATCATAATTGGTTTCTAATTTACCATCTCCAGCAAGGGCGAAGCCACTGGTTTTTGCCCAGAAATGCTGAAACCATTTTAAGTCATGATTTTTGAACGATTCCGGATATTCATCCAATAAAGCTTTTATTTCGTTCGTAACCTGCGTTTTTTCTTCTGTTGAAACATTATTGAATGAATAACAGCCTGAAAATAATATGGCCATCCCCGAAAAGAATAAGAATAATCCTTTCATATGCATAAAATTTGGGTCATAAATATAAATTCCTGGTTAAACAATTCGACATAATGCAAACAGGTCTGCATCATGAAAGCCCAGCCAACAGGAAGTAAGTTCAACCAGGCATCTTTCGCCAATCCATGCTATTTCATTTTTTCTGAGTGGCATCGCTTGTGCGGGAACATCCTTAGAAACCCATTTTCTTAACCAATTCTGCATACCTGGGATCAGACCGGATCAAATCCAGCTTAGGATCAATTTGAATGGTCTGCATTGACAATTCATGGTCATCAATGCTTTTTTCGAATGAAGAAACCGCTTTGTCAAATTGCCCGAGTTGGAGGTATACCAGGCCAAGCCCGCGATAATCTTCTCCTTTTTCCAGTCTGGCTCGGTCATAACCATCAATAATCTTTATTGCGGCATCTTTTTTTCCGGATGAAGCCAGGATCAACGCCTCTCCCATACTTGCCTTGAATTGATATCCGGTCAGCTGTCCCCAGGTCAAGTTTGTTTCCAGTGCCTTATCATACATGCCCAGTCCGAGCCATGAAAGTGATAATAATCTGTATGCTCCCGATAATTTTGAATCAAGCTCCAATGCGGAATTGGCAAGTTCAATCGCCTTGTCATATTTGCGTTGATAATAGTATACAAAACCTTTGTCTTTGATCATGGCAAAAATCACCGGATCGAGTTCCATGGCCCTGGTAATGGATTGAAGGGCCTCATCCAGAAACTGCTTGGCCAATAACCATTCTGTGTACCAGTGATGGCCTGTCGGGTAAGCCGGGTTCATGCGAATGCCGAGCCTGAATTCATTGCCTGATCTGACCCAATCCCTGTCATCAAGCATGAGCAGGCTGGCAAGTGAAATATGGGCTTCTGCCAGGTCATTATCCAGTTCAAGCGCTTTCAAGGCAGCATCTTTTGACTTTTGATAAAATCCTTTGCGAACTTCCTTGGAGTGTTCACCCAAAAGATTGTATGAGTCTGCCAGTCCTGCCCAGGCAAGGGAATAGCCCGGATCTTTTTCAATTGCCTTTTGAAAGAACCTGACAGAAGTCGACATGTCTGCTTCATTTCTTTTATTCCATAGAAAACGGCCCTGCAAATAAAATGAATAGGCTTCGGGGTCTGCGGTACATTGTTTAATGATCTGCTCGCGATCATTCTCCAGCAGGGTCAATTTCAATCTCTCGGTGATGGCTAATGCGATTTCATCCTGAATTGCAAATACATCTTCGATATCCCGGTCATAGCGTTCGCTCCATAAATGATAGCCCGTATTAATGTCTACAAGTTGTGCGGTGATCCGGATGCGGTTGCCATGTTTTCTTACACTGCCTTCAAGCACCGTCGTCACGCCAAGTTTCTTCCCTACTTCTCGCAGATCAATATTTTTTCCTTTGTATTGGAATGAGGAGGTCCGGCCTGCAACTTTCAGTTCTTTGATTCTGGCCAATGAATTGAGGATTTCTTCTGACATGCCATCGCTGAAATATTCCTGCGTGGGATCATTGCTCATGTTAACGAAGGGCAGGATGGCAATGCTTTTGTCGGCTAATTTTTGGGGAAGGGGCACGAGCGCCTGGACTGGCTCATCCTTCACAGTTGAATCTGATACCCGATACATTCGGATTGGCTCCCTGACGTTTTTCAAGGTCTCCTGCCTTATGAAAATGCTGCTGATACCGGTTTTATTGAAAAGATTTTGATGTACCGATTCAGAAACATAAATCGATCCCGGCTCAGCCTGGGCCTGGATCCTGGAAGCAATATTGACTCCGTCTCCAAAAACATCATTGTTTTCAAATACAACTTCTCCAAGATGAATACCGATGCGGAGTTGAAATGCTTTTTCCTCGGCAGATTTTTCCTGGATTTCAATCGCAGCGCATACGGCATCTGACACTGAATTGAAACTGGCCAGCATCCCATCGCCTAATTCTTTGACCAATTGGCCACGATATTTTTCAATGACCGGTTTATGAATGTCGCGGTTCTTTTGCAAGAGATTAAAAGCATTTTTCTCATTGGCGCCCATCAATGCCGTATATCCGACAATATCGGTGAACATGATCGCTGCAAGTTGGCGAGACTGGGCCATCCGGAGGGCATTTTGGGGAATGAGTAATGCATTAAAACGCCTATAAATTTAAGCGATTCAACTAAAAGCACAAGGACGGACCCCGGTAGCCGCTGCTTATTCCTCCTACAGCGGCAATACCAGTGATAGAAATAAAGGTCTCAATCGAAATTTATAATGATTCGGACCATATTCTGATTTCCATAACAAAAGGATCAAATGGCGCGGTCTAACTTCCAATAAAGTTTGCCAAATATGAAAATTCACAAAGAAAGCGCCTGGGTCATACTCATCCTTCTGATCCGGATCTGGCTTGGGTACAGGCTGATCGGCGCAAGCTATTCTTCCGTCATTGACATCATATTCCATCCAAAAGAAAGGGCATTTTTTGAAAAGTGGTTTGGCCAGGAATTGCATTTCCCCATGCCATTGCTTATGGCATTTCTGGCCAAGGGAGCCGAATTGTTCGGAGGCTTCCTGGTATTGGTCGGATTGTTTACAAGATTTGGCGCTTCCCTCATCGCATTTACCATGCTTGTCGCTACCCTAGTCGCTAACCTGGGCGAGAACTGGACCATTGATGGTGGGTTTACGATTTCTTATTTTCTTTTCGCATGGATTTTCATATTGAATGGTGGCGGCAAGTTCAGTATGGATGCGATATTGAAAATATTTAGACAGAAGAAAGCTGAAATTCGCGTAAAATTATATCCCACAAAATAATGCCTTGTAAGACAGTGGCAGATTGCTCAAGAAATTAAACTGTTGAAGGCGGATCTCAATTTTTTTTCACGCGGAGTCCGCAAAGGAAGAAGGAGGCGCAGAGACTCCACAGAATGAGCAGGCATTTAAAACAATTTAGAATCTTATTCAAATCCTTTTTATATTGGCCACTCAAATCTTAAATATGAAGTATTTATTTTTCTGCTTTTTTTTAGTGTTGATGATTTCTTCGGCCAAAGGCCAACTCAGAAACACCCAATGGAAGACCACCCTCGATATAGACGGGCCCAAAAATGTCATTTTTGATTTTAAGATAGATACCCTGATTGTGTACACGATTTCTGATAGTACACTGATCGAAACTATGTTGTTTACTGATAAGGACCATGTGCTGACAATGCAGAAAGATTTCCGGACAGAGCGATTGTGATAATGCTACGATTGGAAAATATAAGTACTCGCTTGGTCATGATACAACAAGAATGTCAATGATAAGCGATGATTGTGTTGATCGTTCAAGCGTGGTGAATGGATCTAAGTGGTTCAGATGGAAGAACCATCTTGCAGTCAGGTCGATCCTTCCAGTCTTAAGAAAATATGTTGGCGTGTACCAGGTCGATGCAGACCACGAACTCACCATCAGTTTTGAAAATGGCGAATTGATGGTGGAAGGGCCAAAGATTAATCTTCCCAAATTGCCCCTGATCCCTGAAAGCAAAACCAGGTTCTTTCTGAAAGTTGCAGGCGTAGAACTGGACTTTGTACAAGATGCCAGCGGAAAGACAATTGGATTGATTTCACACGAAGAAAAAGATGTTTATTTGAAAAAAGTAAAGTGAGCCATCTTTATTTTTCGTGACAGGGGAAGCAGTTGTAATTTGGCATTGTATCAGGATATGTTCAATAATTTTCTTTCAATTGCATTTTTGTCTGTTTGTGTCCTGGCCAGGGATTGAGCCATTTTGAAATTTTCTTTTGCCTTTTTATTGTCGATACCGGTGTAGAGCTCTCCAAGCAAAGCAAAATAAAATTGGTTGTCTTTCATATTCAGTTTTTCGGCTTCCCTGATCCCGGCTACTTTTCCATTCAGCTTTGATATCGCAAATGCCCTGTTGAGTGCAGCGAAAGGGGAATCTTCCATCTTTAGCAGCTGATCGTAAAGCTTCAGCATATTCTCCCATTTATCTTTTGTATCCGTTTTCTGAGTATTCCAATATGCAATATGTGCCTCCAAATGATATTTTGAGATAGAATCTCCGCTTGCCGAGCAGCGCAAGAAATATCCTCCCCTGCTAATCAGTTCTGCATTCCAGAGACTGGTGTCCTGCTCTTCATAAAGGACGAGTTCGCCGTCCTTATCTAATCGGGCATCAAATCTGGATGCATGGAAACACATCAGTGACAGTAGCGCATTTGCTCCGGGCTTATTGGTGATTTTGTTTTCAATCAGGATATAGCAAAGCCGCATGGCTTCCAGACATAGATCCTTTCGCAGAGTCTTATTTTGCGAAACGGAATAATACCCTTCATTGAAAAGAAGGTAAATAGTAGTAAGCACTGTATCCAACCTGCCTTCGATTTCTGAGAACTCAGGCACTTCAATTTTTATTTGTTCTTCCCTCAATTTCTCTTTCGCCCTGAATAATCGCTTGTTAATTGTTTCTTTATTTGTCAAAAATGCATCTGCTATTTCATCAATTCCAAATCCGCAAAGAATTCTTAGAGACAGTCCAATCTGCGCTTCCGGTGGAATAGCAGGATGGCAAATAGCAAACATCATCTCTAGCTGGCTGTCATTGATATTTTGAGGAGAAAGATCAATCTCGGATTCCACATTTGACTGCTGCATCTGATTTTATAATCGGGGCAATTCGTTTTGCAAAGACTTGGTTTCGCTGCAATTGGTTTCTTGCCTTATTCTTTGCTACTGCATATAGCCAGGCCGTTGGATTGGATGGAATGCCCTTGTAAGTCCAGGTTTCGAATGCTTGCAAAAAAGTATCGCTGGCGATATCTTCCGCCAATTCAATATGGTCAATACCGAAGAGTTTACAGAGTACTGCTGTTATCTTCCTGAACTCAGTCCTGAATAAATGTGGTATGAGTTCTTCTTTGTACATCCGCTTTGGTTGATTGGTTGATTAGTTGATTAGTTGATTAGTTGATTAGTTGATTAGTATTTGATTAGTTGATTAGTTGAAAAATAAATTTTTTCTGAGATCCTTCAGCAATATTTCTTCCCAATCAACAAAAATTTCGGGATGGACCTGATTTCACATTAATATTAACTTGCGAAACGAGAAACCAATCAACCAATCAACCAATCAACCAGTCAACCTAATGCGCGAGTTTTCTCACTTCAACACTACATTCTTCTCCCTGCAGCACCGGGCATCCTTTTGCAAACTCAACCGCCTCATCAATAGAATCCGCTTTGACGATCACATAGCCTCCAATTGTTTCCTTGATTTCTCCGAAAGGGCCATTCGTTACCACGTTTTTATGCCTCACTACCTTTGCATCATCGAAAGACAGGCCATTGCCTTGTCCGCTAAACTTATTTTGGGCTGCAATTTTTCCCAACCATTCTCTGGTTTGCTCCATCCAAATCTGGATCTGCTCAGGTGAAGCCACTTTATGGCCGTCGGGATGTCTGAAAATCAAAATAAACTCGTCCATTTTTTAGGCATTTAAATGTTTTATTAATATTAGTGATATTCTAATAACAAATGGGACGGGATCAATTGGACATCATGTAGAATAAAATATTGAATAAGTCTGCATTTTCCGATGTGTCCTATTCCCAGCTTTAAACAGCCACACAAATGTAGACATAGGCAGATAAAAGCTGAAAACACCTGAATGCTTGTCCCCCGGGCAGTGACTTATGGCTGAAAGCCGGATAGAATGTACTTAAGGCAGCTTGACTTATCCACATTCCTTCGCTTGCCCAACTCTATTCGCTTTAAACTGAACATTTAAGCTTGGCTTTGGTAACATTTTCATAATTTGTAAAAAAGCCCGAAATAGTTCCTCCAGGAATATACTATTCCATGGGGTATTTGTAATTTTACTCAATAAACTCCTAGCAATGAAACTCTTTGTAGCCGCAATACCCTATGATTTCGATGACGTGGACTTAAAGGAAATGTTTGAATTATACGGGGAGGTTAACTCAGCAAAAGTTATTCTAGATAAAGAAACCGGTAAGAGCAGGGGATTTGGATTCGTTGACATGTCGGACGATAATGAAGCAAAGATCGCCATCGAAACCCTGGATGGCGCTGCCATCAAAGGAAAAAAAATGTCAGTGAAACAGGCGGAAGACCAGCCAAGACCTGGCGGCTTCAATAACCGCGACCGCGGACGAGATAACCGGGACAATCGCGGTAACTTCAATCGCGACAGGAACCGGAGATACTAAATTATTTCCTGTATATTTTTTGCCCGTGAGCATCATGTGATTCCCACCGCAGGTGTCATATGCACTATTAGCCTGGATTCAAAAAAGTTTCTCATTGGGCGGAATGATATTTTGCAGCCGGATGTATACCGTAGTTTGTGCCCTGTGATGGGTTTGATGTTCAAAAGATTTTAGGATCAATGCAAAGCGACTTTCCTTGACCCCGAATAAGTCTATTACTTCTCCCCACTTATTGACAGGTGTATTACGAATTACATCAATGCAATAATCATAGCTTGTTACCACATAATAAAAAACAGAATCTTTCGATTGGGCAGTAGGACTATGTTCAATATCACTGTTCCCAAAAGTCGGCGCCTGAGTCATGCCTGCTTTTGACATAAGGAACACATTTACCGCAGCAAGATGCAGCATCTGTTGTGCGAAACTCCGGAGACTGTCAATTACTTTATATGAATATTTATCCGGAGGCATGGTATTCATATATGAGATCGTATACACTTTGGCCCGCTCCCATTCTTTGATAAGCTGGGTCCTTATATCTTCTGAACCCAGGCTTTGAGCAAAGGATTTAGTACAGCAAAAAAAGCCGGTCACTATAAATAGGGATGCGAATGAAACGATGGAAGATTTCATGCTCTTGTTTTGCGAATTAAGGTAATCGAATAGATTACCCCGGCTATGCTATAGTCCGCCATTTACAGGAACAAGCTATCAGCAGGCAGATTTTGGGCGAATTTCGCCGTATAAACCTTGTTCAGGTCAGACGACTCTGGTCAGACCGCTCTGGTCAGACCATTTTGGTCTGACCAAAAGGTCAATATAAAGATTTCCAAAATTTCTAAATAGGTAAAACCACCCTATTTTTCCCGGATATGAGCCTGAAATTTGAATAATTTATATGAGGAAATCAGGTCCTGTATTAGCGACATTTCCTCCCTTTTGATCTGACAAATTTAACCTCCATCATGTACCCTGTAGAGAGACATGTTACTACACCAGCATCATTCCGCAGGGCGTCACAACGATCATTGTGCGATGCCCTGCGAATTGACTCCATTGGTTAAAAAAGCCGTTCCTGAGGTGGAATTATATTTTGCAGCCGGATATAAATCGTGGTCTGGCCGCGATGGTGTGATTGGTGTTCAAAGGTTTTAAGCACCATGGCAAATTTGGTTTCCTTAAATCCAAAGATCTCAATTGGTTCTCCCCATTTGTTTACAGGCAGGCTTTTCACTGCGCCAATGCAAAAGTCATAGCTTGCCACAACGTATGCCATGACGGAATCTTTGTTCTGGGCCGAAGGGCTATGCTCAATATCTGATCCGAAAAAACCCGGGGTAGGTGAAGGATTAGCCTTTGACATCAGGAAAATATTTGCACTTGCAAGGTGAAGCATTTGCTGCGCAAAACTGCGAAGACTATCAATAGCCTTAAAACCATATTTATCAGCGGGCATTGTATTCAGGTAAGAAACTGTGTAGGCCTTTGCCCGTTCCCACTCTTTGACAATTTGATCTTTGATGTCTTCATTGCTAAGGCTTTGGGCAGACGTCTGAATTGTAGATAGCGTGGCAGTTGTCAAAAAAAGACTTGCAGCGAGGATAAAGGTGCTTTTCATATTTTTTGTTTTAGTCAATTAAGGTAGTTAAAAAAACAATGAAATTGGGCCACAAATCGAAACTGGCTTTGGAAACGATTTACATATGACTGCTAAGCCCCATGTCTATAGTTGCAGTGAATTCGTATGAATAATGAGAAAACCAATCCTCTGTACACATATATCTCCTGGTGGCTACCTATGCAGGCCAATTGGGAACAGGACTGGATGACGATGACCGATAACAAAATGGACAAATATATCTCCGCCTGGTGCAGGCCATGAACTTTGATTCTGCAGTAGTGGTTTAGTATTATGAATCTAAGAAGGAATGATAGCGCAAAATGGAAGATATGTTTAGAAATAGAAAATATGACCATGTGGGTAATTCAAATTTTATTCAATTCCGGGACTGGCACATAATTTTGAAACATGAAATGGTTAAAGCGAATCGCAATTTGGATATCCTTGATGATCGTGGTACTGCTCATTCTGGCAATATTCACAAAAAAAGAATATGAAGTTGAGAGGGAAATCACCATCAATAAACCAAAACAGGAAGTATTCGATTCCTTAAAGCTCCTGGAAAACCAGGTGCATTACAATCCCTGGATCTTAAAATACCCTAGTGAAAAAATGGAATTTCATGGCAAAGACGGAGAAGTAGGATTCAGACACGTGTGGAATAGCCAGATCACCGAAGTAGGACAGGGCGAAGAAACGATAGTGCGCATCGTACAAGGCAAAGAAATTGACATTGAATTGCATTTCATGAAGCCATTTGACCGATGGGCGAATTCCTGGATGGTCACTGATTCTATTGATCAACAAAAGACCAGGGTAAAATGGGGCTTTAAGGGGACAATTAAATATCCATGGAATGCCATTCTTATCTTTGTAAACCTTGAAAAAGTGCTAGGTGAACAATTGTCAGCCGGGCTTTCCAACGCAAAAAACTGGCTGGAATCAAATTAGTCAATCATTTCAAAATAAAAGAAAATGGTAACCATTAATCCTTACGTGAATTTTGATGGAAATGCTCAAGAGGCATTTGATTTTTATAAATCTGTTTTTGGAGGGGAATTTGCCAGTATTGTAAAATATAAAGATTCCCCTGAAGCGGGTAGAGTGAAACCGGAAGATGCAAATAAACTGATGCATATCTCTCTCCCTATTGGAAAGGCTAATATCCTGATGGCAACAGATGCGCTTGGATATATGGGCAATTCATATAAAGCCGGAAATAATTTCGCTTTATCCGTGAGCGCAAATTCCGAAGAAGAAGCCAATAGGGTCTTTAATGGGCTTGCTGCCGGCGGAAAAATCAGTGTGCCGATGTCAAAGCAATTTTGGGGAAGCTATTTTGGTATGCTCCATGACCAATTTGGCATTCAGTGGATGATCAGTCATGATCCCAACCTAAAGTAAGCAATCAAAACCAACGCAAAATACCTAGCCATGACCTTTGTAATTATTATTCTGATCATTCTTGCCGTTCCCTTTATCAGGGCATTTTTTCTGACGGACGAATACACAATTGAAAAGCAGACGAACATCAACAGACCGAAGCAATCGGTATTTGATTATGTCAGGCTGTTGAGAAATGCCGAGAACTACAATAAATGGGTGATGATGGACCCCAACATGAAGAAAGGGTTCAAAGGGACGGATGGGACTCCTGGTTTTGTATATTTCTGGGATAGTACAAATAAAAATGTGGGCGCAGGCGAACAGGAGATTACAGGAATTGCGGAAGGTGAAAGAGTGAATTATGAAATCCGGTTTATCAGGCCTTTTCGCGGAGTTTCCAGCGCGTGGATTTCAACTGAAGCGGTGAACGCAAACCAGACAAAAGTGGACTGGGTTTTCAAAGGGGTTCGTAATTATCCCATGAAAGTTTTGCATAGTGTTTTAAATCTAAAAAAAGTGCTTGGCAATGATCTTCAAACCAGCCTTGACAATCTTAAGGCAATTATGGAAAAGCATGCATAGGCCCAGACCGACAAAATTTCTTAAAAAATGGTAGAAGTATTTACAACCAATGTGGTGGAAAAATCCGAGGCAGCATTGCTGGTTGAACAAATAGAAAGTTCTTTCCCGGATTATAAGGCAAATTTTGACCTGGAAGACTGCGACCGTATCCTGCGAATCAAATTTGACACAGGAGCGGTTGATGCAGAAAGGGTTATCAAATTTCTATCCACGTTCGGATATAAGATCAGTTTGCTGCCTGATACGGTAACGGCAAAAAGGAAATATCCATTGCAAAATGTGCATTTCAACGAACCAGGCATAAAAGGGAAGAACCCATTGTCTGGGTTCGTCACGCGCATTCCAAGATTTTTGTTGGATTAGGAGATTTCCAATAGTTCTACATCAAAAATCAACGTGCTGTTTGGGCCGATATGTGCTCCGGTCTGGCGATCACCATATGCCAGATGAGGTGGAATAAAAAATCTCCATTTACTCCCTAAGGGCATCAGTTGTACACCTTCCGTCCATCCACTAATCACCATGTTCAGGGGAAAAGTAGCAGGCTGGCCCCTTTTTACAGAGCTGTCAAACACAGTTCCGTCGATCAATGTGCCATGGTAATGGCAAGTCACTTTATTTCTTGCAGAAGGCTTGGGACCACTGCCTTCCACGAGGATTTCATATTGTAATCCACTAGGCAGGGCTGTTATGCCGGGTTTCGCCTTATTCGTTTTCAGGAATTCTTCACCTGCTTTGAGATTTGACACAGCTTTTTCATTTTTCATTTGGAATAGTTTGTCTGCAATACCCATGGTCATGCTTTCCGCAAAAATAGGGTAATCGGCCCTGAAATGGAAAAGATGGATAGCAGGATTGAATTCCGTAAGTTTGAAAGAGAAAAAAACATTCATTTCGTGCATGACAGGGCCGCGTCTGATAAGATATGCGCTGGGAAGATTTCTCCTCGTTTTGACAATGGGATTGCTTATCCATTCCTCCAAAGCGGGAGAACATAAGACCTTGCCCATCGGTTCGCCGGCGCCCGATTTCAATTTGCCAGGACTGGATGGCAAAATGGTTTCCCTTTCTACCTTTAAAAACGCCAGGATCCTGGTGATCATTTTCACTTGCAATCATTGTCCGACGGCACAAGCTTATGAAGACCGCATCATTCGTCTGACCTCCGATTATGCTTCCAAAAATGTTGCCGTGCTGGCAATTATGCCCAACGACCCCAAAAGCCTGAGGCTGGATGAACTTGATTTTTCAGACCTGGGGGATTCCTATGAAGAAATGAAAATCCGGGCACAAGAAAAAAAATTCAATTTTCCTTATCTCTATGATGGAGATACGCAAGCAGTGGCAGAAGCCTATGGTCCCATCGCCACTCCACATGTGTTCATTTTCGATGAAGCTAGGATTCTTCGATATACAGGCCGCTTTGATGATATGGAAAGTCCATACAAGACTCCCCGTAACCAGGATACCCGGAACGCAATAGACGCCTTACTAAATAAAAAAGAAGTAGAAGTAAAGACAACAAAAGTATTTGGGTGTTCCGTCAAATGGAAAGAAAAAAGGGAATCCGTTGCCAAAGCTTTCGCTAAATGGGCAAAGGAGCCTGTAAATATTGAAAACATTGATCAGCCAGGATTGATGACTATGATGAAGGATACAAGCGCGAAATTAAGACTGATCACTTTCTGGGGGCTCAATTGCAATGCCTGCGAAAAATCTTTTCCGGAATTTGTAACCATCAACAGGATGTATAGGGACCGGGATTTTGAATTTATGAGCGTAAACCTGGATGGAGAATCCAATAAGGAGAAAGTGCTTTCATTTCTCCAGGTCCAACAGGCATCAAACAAAAACTATTTAACCACAAGTCCATTTAAAAAAGCCGAGAGATCTTCCATTGATTCGCACTGGGATGGAAAATTGCCATTCACTCTGCTGATTGAACCGGGAGGAAAAATCGTTTATACCAGACAGGGAGAGATAGACCCGGCGCTGTTGAAAAAGACAATCGTCGAAAATCACCTGATAGGCAGATATCCATAAGTTTCATCCCCTATTTCCCACACTACACTCATTCCATTCTAAGGCTATCAGCAGGATTTACCAGCGCAGAACTGAATATCTCCCTGCTTATCACCAATATCGCAATGATCGGCAGGAGCAGGACAGGAACAAGGAAGGTCGACCAACTCAATTGGATATGATAGGCATATGATGATAACCATGTATGCATAGCCATTCCCGCAAAAGGCAGTGCAATGATGAGGGACCAGAGTACTAGTTTCATGAAATCTTTGGTCATTAAAGAAAGCAACTGAGCCAACGTGGCGCCTAATACTTTCCTTATGCCCATTTCCTTTGTTCTTTGCAATGAAATTAAGGTCACCAATCCGTACAATCCAAGACAGGAGATCAGAATGGACAAGATGGTAAAATCATTGAATAATGTCATAGCTATTCTGTCCTTCTGGTATTGCTTCTTTACTATTTCATCAAAAAATGAATAATCGAATGGCAGTGCTGGAAAATTCTTCTTAAAAATATCCTTTACAACATGCAGGTCCCTGGGCTTTATTTTTACAGTCGTTGTATTTGCCGGAAAAGTATTGTAGATCATTACCAAAGGCTCAACCATATTGTGCAGAGACTTATAATAAAAATTCTGCACTACTCCCAATACTTTTCCATGGCGTCCAAACCCATCTATCTCATGTCCAATACCCGATTTCCAGCCCAGGCTTTTTACAAAAGCCTCGTTCACAAGGAAACCCTCATTTTTGTCCGTACTGAAACTATCCGACAGATTCCTCCCTTCTAATAAATGAATTTGAAACAGCGGCAGGAAATTAGGGTCAATAAAATAATAATTGAACATCAATTCCCTTTTCTTCCCTTGCGATTCTATGTTTGTGCTAGCCATTGAAATCCCATCCTGAGTCATGCCATTCCCGATTGTGAGGCCCCGGATTTCCGATCGCTGGCGCAATGCATCCTGGAAAGCCTTCACCATAGGAACGAAAGCTGAATCTTTTGGAAGAGTTATATTCAATAACTGGTCTTTGTTAAAACCAAGGTCTTTACTTTCGATAAAACTCATCTGTTTATAAATAACTGTCGTTCCCAGAATCAGCGCAGCAGCTATGGCAAATTGTGAAATGGTTACCATTTTGCGTAGGAAAATACCTGTATTGCTTTGCCGCCAACTGCCTTTAAGGACTTTGACGGGCTTGAACGCAGACATTACAAAAGCGGGATACAAACCTGCCAGCAAAAAAGTGACGACAAATATGCCCAGCATAAAAAAGATCCATTGTGTCCAGTGGATGGCTAGTTTCGTATCGAATAATTTATTAAAAAAGGGAAGTCCAATTTGTACTAATCCAACAGAAAGTATCCAGGCAATGCCCACGAGAAATAATGATTCAAACAAGAACTGCCGCATCAACTGGAAGCGTGAGGCACCGCTCACTTTTCGGATGCCTACTTCCTTCGATCTTTCTGTTGATTTAGCAGTGGATAAGTTGATATAGTTTAACAAAGCAATGATCAATATGAAAATGGCCAGTAATGAAAACACATAATTGAATTGTTTATTTCCTTTGGGTGTGTCTACTAATTTTCCCTGGCTGAAATGAACGGCACCTAAAGTTTCCAATTCAAATTGAACATGGTATTTATTTGCGCCCTGGGCATCCAGCTCTGCCTGGGCATATTTTCCTGTCGAAGCCATTTTAGTGGCGAAGAGCTTGAGATTCTGTTTTCTTTTGAATAGAATAAAAGTGTACACGGAAAAATCATCCATCCAACTCGTTATTTTTGAAAAATCAGTCGAAAGCAGGGCATCGATCCGGATGTCAGAATTTGCTGGTCTGTCTTCGATAACCCCGGTAACTAAATAATCTTCATTGTTGCACCGCATTGTCTTGCCTAATGCAAGTATGCCATCATGCGTAGCACCCTGTGGACGCGCAGCGCTCTGTGAGTGCGCAGCATCCTGTGGAAAATATTTCTTGGCAATGGTTTTTGAAATAACAATTGAATGTGGACCTTGCAAAGCGTCCGCAGGCGATCCTTCAAGGAAGTCAAAGCTGAATATTGAGAAAACGGATTGGTCAGCCTTATAAAATGCATCTTCCCTGAAAAAGTCATCGTTTAGTTTCACTACTTTGGGAGATGGCTCAAGTCTGACTGTAGATTCTATTTCAGGAAAGTCGCGTTTAAGAGCGACCTGCCAGTGGTGCGGGGGAAGTTGCAAAAACCATATCGGATTCCGGTGTGCGCAGAATTGTTGTCGCTCTTGAAATACGGTCCGATTTTGCATTGTATTGGTCGAAGGTCATTTCATTGTGCACATATAGAAAAATAATGATGCAGGAAGCGAGACCAATGGAAAGTCCTGCAATAGTTGATGAATGGAAATAGTCTTATTTTTTTGCAGATTTCGCCAGGCAATTTTCAGGTAGTTTTTGATCATATCGGCGCCTTGAATGAATTGTAAGAATAAAAGGTGGATGAAAATTCTTTACAATCTTAGAATATTATTTCAGCCAAACCCGAATCCAGTGCCTTTTTAAGAAAGGTATAACACATCAATTCATATATCAAAGGTTCCTGGGATTTTTCCAGGCCTTGTTCAATCTTTCTATAGTGCCAGCAATTCTTTCATTTCTTGTTTCTTCTCTCTTTGCAGTAACGATCCATTCAATGTATTCCTTCTTATTGGTGAATGAAAGGCCATCGAAAAAAGTTTGGGCTTTCTTATTTTTCTTCAATAAAGCAGCAACCTCATCTGGCAAACGGACGGCCTTCGTTTTGGGATCAACATATTGAAAAATTACCCTTTCCTTCGGTGCTGCTTCTTTCTTTTTATCAGATGCCGTCTTAAGGCGCATTCCGAAGGCAGACCAGACATCATCAAATGAAATCAGGGAAAGCCATTGCAGATAATCGAGCTTAAGCAAGGCTTCCCACCCTTTGTCCCTGGTCAAATCAGTTTGAATGGAAGAACTTCCTTTTGGATAATAAATCCAACAAATGATATCCGGCTTTAATCGTTTCAAAACCCCGGGCAATTGGCTTTCCATCTCCTTTTTATTCTTTACAAACCAATGAATCTGGTCAAATTTTTTGGGAGAAACGGAGATCTCGACTCCTGCTGGCAAGGGGTTCAATGTCTGTCTGAAATTAGCAGGAGCATTCAGTGTCAGGATTTGCATCCCATTTTTGATGCGGAGTTTTTCATGCAGACTGAGCGCCATATTCTCTTTTAGACAAATTTAAACATTAGGCCCGGGAAATAATTCTTGGAAATTGCTGAAAATGCGCCAACATGAAATCAGGTAAATAGGAAATCTCCATGTTATGCATGAAATACTGATAAATTAATTGCATCTTTCGGAGACCCCAGGTGATTTTCAGTGTACAAGATATTAAGTAACTTTAATCCACCCCTTTTCTGACATGACTGTAATAAAAACCCCGGATCAAAAACTACGCGTATTTATTAGTTCGACTATGGAAGAACTCGCCGCGGAACGCAAGGCGGTGCGCGATGGAATTTTGAAATTACATCTGACTCCGGTATTATTTGAATTGGGCGCAAGGCCGCATCCTCCAAAAAATCTTTACAAGGCCTACCTGGAACAGAGCCAGGTTTTTGTGGGCATTTATTGGAATAGCTATGGATGGATTGCTCCTGATATGTCCATATCCGGTTTGGAGGACGAATATCTTTTGTCGGGCAACAAGCCTAAGCTAATTTATATCAAGCAGCCTGCGAGCGCCAGGGACACCAGGCTTGAGAAAATGATTAGTGAAATTCAACGCAGCGAATCAGTCAGCTATCATAAGTTTTCAACGCCTGAAGAATTGGCGGAATTGCTGGAAAATGATCTGGCCCTATTGCTTTCAGAAGGATTTCATACAGAAGAGGAACCCAATCCAAATTCAGCAAAAAAAAGAAAAAGCAGTTTACCGCTTTTTAGGGGTGTCTTTATTGGAAGGGAAAAGGAATTGGAATCATTGCAAAACCTGATGGATCAGGATGAGTTGGCTCTCGTTACGATTACAGGGCCAGGAGGCACAGGCAAGACCACACTGGCGCTTCAGACGGCAAACAGGATAAAAGACAAGTTTAAAGATGGCGCTTTTTTTGTATCTCTCGCGGCCATTTCTGACTCCGGTTTGGTCGCCGCAGGAATTGCAAATCAATTGGGTCTTTATGACAGCGGTCGTCAGTCCATCAATGAAACCCTGCTTGATTATTTGCAGGATAAAGCCACATTGCTGGTGCTGGATAATTTTGAGCAGATCCTTGAAGCCGGCCTGCTCGTGAAGAAAATCATCGACCAATGTCAAAGCTTGAAGATCATGGTCACGAGCCGTACACCTTTGCATATCCGTGGCGAATACCTTTTCCCGCTCGATCAACTGGCCAGACCAGATATCCATTGTAGTTATACTCCTGAGGAAATACTTGAATTCCCGGCCATAAAACTTTTTACGCACCGCGCATTGGAAATAAATTCCAATTTCCAGGCATCTGCAGAAAATCTCGAGGCTGTTTCTGCAATTTGCCATAAACTGGACGGGCTGCCATTGGCGATTGAACTTGCAGCTGCCAGAACCAGAACCGTGCAGCCCATTATGCTGCTTAAAAAGATGGAAAGTACATTGAACTTTCTGAACCAGGGGCCGAGGGATCTCCCAGCACGACAGCAAACTTTAAGGTCAACCATTGAATGGAGCTATATGCTCCTTGATAAGGATACACAAACTTATTTCAGCAGGTTATCGGTCTTCAACGATGGCTGGACTTCCCTCGCTGCCGAATTGGTTGTCTTCGATAAAGACGCAGCTGAATTAGATTCATTAGGATTGCATGAAAGGCTAAATGATTTTAGCCTCATCAATACGATTGTTCCTGGAGCAAAATCTTCTTCAAAAACGATTGATCTGCCGGCTGAACCCAGGTTCACCATGTTGCAGACCATAAAGGAATTTGCCCTGGAAAAACTTGCCGCAGGCGGCGAGGAAGCGGCGATAAGAAGCCGCCATGCGAATTATTTTGTAGAATTTCTTTTGGAAACAGAACCGCAATGCTGGCAATTAGATCCTATTAAGGCATTAAATCGCATAGAGGCCGACTATCAGAATATTCAAAGTGCCTTTAACTATTCGCTGCAGACCGGCAACGTTGAAAATATTTGGAAGATTTATGGTTCTATGGGCACGTACTGGGTAGCCAAAGGAAGATTTTCAGAGGCTGCTGATTGGTTTCATAAGGCCAGGATTAACATAGATTCAGTGACTGGTGAATATGCTACCAGGATTGACCCGTATACATTTGCGAAAGCATTCTTTGCTGCAGGTGCGGTGTACGCATATACCGGTCAGCTTGAATCGTCAGCCACATTTCTCCGTGCATCTGCCAGGATCTTTGAAGCGTCCGACGCATCGCAAAGCCTGGCCAGCGTTTATACTTATCTGGGTATTATACTTATCAGTCTGGGTGATCCTGCAGCAAAAGAATATTTGTTGAAAGCAATTGATTTGGGCTTTAAGACAGGAGCCAAGATGGCAGTAATCAGTGGTTTAACATTCCTTGCGGAAGCATGTACCACCACGGGTGACTTTCAAAAAGCGCAGGAATACCTGGAAAAAGTTGAGGAATTGTCCAAAGAATGGGGATCTGCATTTGGACTGGGCATGGCTTCTTTTCAGAGGGCGAATTTGTATTATTACGAGGGGGAGTTTGCAAAGGCCGCCGATGGGTATCTTGAAGGACAGCGTCAATTTGAGGTTGCCTCCTACAATTTAATCTATGGTTGGGCATTTATAGGATTAGGATCCTGTATGACTGAGCTCGGTCAACATGAAAAGGCGTTTGAATATCTCTCCATCGGATTGAATAAAGCAAGGGAACTCGGAGAGAAAGCCATGATGCTTGTCGCCATTACGGCTTTTATCAGTCATGCCTGTTTAACAGGTAATAAAATTAAAGCAGCAAGATTGATGGGTGCGGTAGAAAATCTCGGGAAGCAATTCGTTGGTCATAATACCTGGAATTCAAACCGCAAATCGTTTGAACTCGCAAAAATTGCTTTGGAAAAAGCCACTGAAAAAGCAGAGCGGGAAAGAGAAATTGAAATTGGCAAATCGCTCTCACTCGAACAGGCGATCGCACTTGCAACAAGCTGAAAAATATCTTTGACCGGTATTTGTTAGAAAGTGCTTCCAAACCATCACCGATTTGAAAAAAGAAGGGGAATCGTAGAAACGTTCCCCGTGAGTGCATCCAAACATATAGTTATGGACAACTACTCTGCTTATGCTTTCTTCATTATAAGATTCAAAATCAGGATTTCTATGGAAATGATGGCTTGTCAGAGATCCGGAATAAGAATACCTATTTCATGCCAAAGCTGATATGATTGATATACAATGTGTTTAACATACGGAGAAATCCATTCAGTCCGATTTTGATACATCATTGTCCCATTTCGGCTCATGGGGCGGGTTTGACGGTAAGCCACATTTTGAGTATCTTGCGCCCCGATCAGCGGATCAAAAGAAGTCTATGGATAAACTAAATAGTTTCAAGTGGAGCAATGAAGCGGAGCCTCATAAGGGGCGTACGAAAGAGATTATCGCCAAGCACCCGGAGATCAGGGATCTTATTTCAAAGAATCCGTATACCGTCCTGGTCATTATATTCTGCGTAGGCGCTCAAATTGCGCTTTCCTGGTGGCTAAGGGATAAGTCCTGGTGGCTGATTTTCCTCATTTCATACTTTGGCGGGGCTTTCTTTTGCCACACTTTATATGTATGCATCCATGAGTGTGCGCACAATTTATTGTTTAAGAACAGGGCCCTGAATTCGCTTTCCGCTATCCTGGCCAACCTTCCGTTGGTTTTTCCCAGCGCAATTTCTTTCCAAAAATATCATTTGAAACATCATTCCTATCAGGGCGTTGAGGAATTGGATGCGGATATGCCCTACCGTTGGGAGGGTGCTTTGATCAACAACTCAATGTTTGGTAAGGCTATTTGGCTTTTATTTTATCCATTGTTTCAGATGATCAGGCCAATGCGTTTGAAGGAAATCGATTTTATGGACAAGTGGACCCTGATCAATATGGGTGTCCAGATCACCTTTATGGGGTTCTTCATTTATTTCTTCGGGTTGAAAGCCCTGGTTTATCTGACCGCCAGTTTTTTCTTTTCAGTTGGTTTGCATCCTTTGGGTGCCAGGTGGATCCAGGAGCATTTTCTTACACACGGGGACCAGGAAACAAAGAGCTATTATGGTCCGCTGAATACGGTTAACCTGAATGTAGGTTATCATAATGAGCATCATGATTTTCCTTCCATTCCATGGAATAAGCTGCCCAGGATTAAGAAGATTGCTGATTCTTATTATAGCAGCCTGGGTTTTCACCGTTCTTATACTGTCCTTCTGATAAAATTTCTGACAGATCCCAAACTCTCCGTGTACTCACGCATGGCCAGGGCCAACAGGGGCAAGGGAGAAAGGAAGACTGCCATAAAGGAAGTGCATAAAGTGGCAAGCTAGAAGAGGCGGAACGCTGAACGCGGAACGCAGAATGCGAGTACTCCAACAATCACGCCTCCAGATAATCGACCCTCGACCATCGATCATCGACCATCGATCATCGACCATCGATCATCGAATATTGCGCTGGCCGACAAATTATTTCTCCATCCTTTCTAGTATCCCGCAGCCATTCCATCTTTTCTCGGGTCGGAAGCGCCGAAATAGATTCTATTCACCCCATCCAGCCTGATGCATTGGTAGCCTCCGTAATCTCCCGGAGTTCCCAACCCGACTTTGTGTCCCATGGATCGGAGTTTCAGGATGGTTTCATTAGAAAAACCTGTTTCAAGGAGAATGGTCCCTGATCCATCTTTTGCTACTCCTGTCGGCTGGGAAGAACCCGAATGATCAATGCGTGGCGCGTCTCCTGCTTCCTGTTCGTTCATCCCGAAATCAATCATATTCATAAGGACCTCCACCTGTCCAAGGGGTTGAAATCCCCCGCCCATGACTCCAAAACTCATATAGGGCTTATCATCCTTTGTTACGAAGGAGGGAATAATTGTATGAAATGGCCGCTTATGTGGTGCATAGGTATTGTTCATTCCTTCTTTCAGATTGAAAAGCTGACCCCGGTTCTGCAAGACAAAGCCAAGTCCATCGGGAACTAACCCTGAACCATAAGCGCTAAAATTACTTTGAATCAGGGAGATCATATTGCCCTGGTCATCTGCAACAGTGAGATAGACCGTTTCACCTGCGGATAGCGCCGCTTCTCCTGCTGTATAATCAGCTCCGGCATGGTCCATGCTGATCAATTTCCTGCGTTCCGCAGCATAAGGTTTTGAAATCAGGGTATGCACGGGAACCTTTGCGAAATCCATATCAGCATAATATTTGGCACGGTCTTCATAGGCCAGCTTTTTTGCTTCAACAAATAAATGGATATGCTCGGGGCTACCATATTCGATTTTACTAAAATCAAAACCTTCCAGTATATTCAACATTTGCAGTACGGCGATTCCCTGTCCATTGGGCGGGATTTCCCATACTTTAAACCCTCTGTAGGTGGTGAACACAGGCTCAACCCACTCAGACTTGTGGTCAGCAAAGTCCTTATAAGAAAGATATCCTCCTGTTTTCTTCATGTAGGCATCGATTGCCTTAGCGATATCTCCTTTATAAAACGCGTCGCGCCCGTTATTGGCAACTTTTTCAAGCGTATTGGCCAGCTGGGGATTTGAAAATAATTCTCCGCGGGAGGGCGCTTTGCCATTTGGCAGGTAAACCGTTGCTGCATTTGGATATTTGCTCAACTTCCCGACAGATTCTTTCCAGACAAAGGCAGTCTCGTCAGCTACAGGGAATCCATTTCTCGCGTATTGAATGGCATTTTTCAAAATTTCCTGCATAGGCAAATGGCCGAATTTATTATGTAATTCAAACCAGCCGTCCACGCAACCGGGAACTGAAACTGAAAGTGGCCCCACAGGAATCAGCGTGATGCCCTGCTTCCTGAATTCATCAAGGGTCAAACTGTAAGGAGAACGACCGGAAGCGTTTAGCCCGTAGAGTTTCTTCGTCTTTGCATCATATACAATAGCAAAGAGATCACCACCCATCCCATTCATGGCAGGTTCCACCACACCCAGGACGGCATTGGCCGCAATGGCAGCATCGACAGCAGTGCCTCCCTTTTTCAAAATCTCAATGGCAGTTAAAGTTGCCAGGGGCTGACTTGTGCAGACCATACCATGCTGGGCCATGGCCGAAGTCCGGGTTGCAAAGCTTCTTCCGCTGACTCTGTCCTGTGCGGGAAGAACCAACGTCATGCAGATTCCACCCGTGAGAAAGAATAAATGTCTTAACCAGCTTCGCATAATATGAAATTTAAACCGGGACCATAATTAGTCATTGTAATTTTAATTGAATTTTAGATACTAATAAATTGTTCCTAAAAATAAATTCGGCATGGCTTCTATTTAACCCAACTCTGGCGCTAGTTGCGTCAGTTTATATCTTTTTTGTCATTTCGAGCCCGGTTAATTTCAGAGAATTGCCATGAAAGAAAGACTGGGCGAGAAATCTGGCTGTTCAGGCTCCCCGAAATTTCAGATTTCTCACTCCGCTTCGCTCCGTTCGAAATGACAAAACAATAAAGCTGTTCGAGGTGTTCCGAAGGGCACCTCGAACTTTCGATAAAATCCGGTTTATAACCGGATATGGGTATTTCAAACTTGTTTTTTTCGCCTTAAGTTTATTGCAAAAACTTAGAAATGGCTTTTGCTTGGCACATAACAGATCAGCAGGGAATTTATTTCGTAACATTTACGATTGAGCAATGGGTTGATGTTTTTACCAGGAAGGATTATGTAGAAATGATAATAGCTAGCATTAGATTTTGCCAAGCAGAAAAAGGTCTGTTGGTCTATGCATGGGTAATCATGAGTAATCATCTTCACATGATCATAAGTTGTAAGGAAGAAAATAAACTTAGTGATATCATCCGCGATTTCAAGAAATTTACTTCACGAAAGATAGTATTGGCCATCGAGAAGAACCAGATGGAGAGCAGAAAACGGTGGCTGGTTCATTTGCTTAGACGAGGAGCTTCAGGAGTAAAATCGGAAATAGCATTTTGGAGGGATGATAATCACCCGGAAGAGATTTATAGTAGCGAATTCTTCTTTATTAAAATGGAGTACATTCATGATAACCCAGTTAACGCCGGTTACGTGTCTATCCCGGAGCATTGGGTCTGGAGCAGTGCAGGAGATTTCTACGGGAAAAAGGGCCTGATCGAATTAAGCTATTGGAATGATTGAGTATGGTGGATTAAGAAAGGGCGGGTTTCAGGTTCCGTTCGGAGAACGGTTCTTATCTATAGTTCGAGGTGCCCTTCGGAACACCTCGAACAGCTAACTCATAATAACTTGCGAACAAGTAATATGTCTGGATTGGATTATCATTAACCTGCCGTTAACCAGGGATGCCTCTATTTTTAATATTACAAAATGAATTCTTATGGAAGAACAGGAAATTCCTATTGAAGATTTGAAAGATAAGATCCAGGAACAGGCTGAAGAAATAAAAAAGGAACAAAAGGAGAGATGGATTTTACATACTGCACTCACAACAGCATTTATTGCTGTACTCGCTGCGATTGCGGGACTCCTGAGTGGACACCATGTCAATGAAGCCCTCATCGAACAGATCAAGTCTTCCGATCAATGGAATTTTTTTCAATCGAAAAGCATAAAATCCGAGATCGCTGCTTCCACGGATAAGATTATCCGATCCATACCAGGCACAAAAGCTCCTGATGAGCCTGCACAGACTATTGCCAGATACGAAAAGGAAAAACAGGAAATCCGGGAGAAGGCGGAAGAATTTGAAAAGATTTCAGAGAATCATTTGAAAATTCATGTCACTTTATCGAAGGCCGTCACGATATTTCAAATTGCTATTGCCATTTCAGCCATTGCCATACTCACGCGCAAAAAACCATTGTGGTATTGCAGCATGGCATTGGCGATGGTTGGGATTGTATTCTTGTTTTTGGGTATTGCTTCCTAGGCGGGCGTTTCACTGATCCTGAAAGATGCTTCTAAGAAAAATCAGATATACTTGATAGAGGCCGGGTTTCGTGCATCCATTTTATCACGCGGGGAAATGCTATGCGAAACCAATCGGCATATTTTGAAGGATGGGATTCCAGGGAATTTCTGATTTCTTCAACTGACTTGAAACAATAATCGGCCACTTCGTTTTTGTCCGGGAAAATGATTCCCGAAAACGTGCCGACAAATACATGATCAAATTCGTATTCTGTCAGACCATTATCAAAACTGGCTTTGTAAATAAAGTCGAAAATCTTTTCAATCTCTGTCTTAAACCCGAGTTCTTCGTTCAAACGGCGAATTGCAGCATCCCTGACTTCTTCACCCGGGCCCGGATGACTGCAGCATGCATTTGCCCATAGGCCAGCGCTATGGTATTTTGTTTTTGCACGCTGTTGCAAAAGCATCTCCCCTTTTCCATTGAATATGAAAATGCTAAAAGCCCTATGCAAAAGGGCTTTTCTATGCGCTTCCATTTTCTCCATGGTCCCGAGCACTTCATCGCGTTCATTTACCAAAATCACTTCCTGAAATAAGTTGATCATTGCATTTGGGTTAATACCGCTCAATCTGGGTCTTCAACAATTTACGTGCGAAATGGATCCTGCTCTTAATGGTTCCCAATGGTTCTCGAAGCATGTCTGCAATTTCATGATACTTGAACCCGTCGAAGTACAAAAGGAAAGGATTCCTGAAAATTTCAGGCAATTTATGTATGGCCTGTTGGAGGTCTTTGATCCGCAAATTACTTTCAGCAGTACCCGCTACAACTGTCTGATTATTGTTTAAGAGAAAATCATTTGGGGTATTATCAAAAATGGTTTTTTGTTTGGATTTCCTCCGATAGTTATTTATGAAAATATTTCGCATGATAGTGTATAACCATGCTTTGATATTTGTCCCTACATTGTATTTATCTCTATTGGCCAATGCCCTGTATAAGGTTTCCTGAAAAAGATCTTTCGCCGCTTCTGAATCTCTTGTCAACGTGATTGCAAAGGGTTTAAGAAAATCCGCATTATTTACCAAAAGCTGATTAAATTCTAAACTTGACATAGCTTAACGTTTAATATTATTCCCTTACAAATTTAATCATTTAGAGGCATTTTATGAAGGAAGGAATGTTGCCATTTGACCGTTCATCCAAATTAGGATTCCTGATCCCTTTACTTTTATTTAACAATTATTCTATGGCCAACGCTGCATCATATACTCGCTAATATTCACTCAAAATTAAAAGGGCCGGCGTAATGCCGGCCCAGATAAGAAGGTACAAATCACAATTATAAATCCGGATTCAGCAATACTTTGTCATCCAATAATTTTTTGGTGATGTCCATGATTGTCGAAGAATGTTTAATGACATGAATATGATGGGTATTGTGCAGATCGGAGCCAAGCAGGCTCACATATTTCTTCTTGATCAGATAATGGGCCAGCTCTTCCTGCTTTTTTCCATAATAGCCACACAGCGAGAGGAGGTTAAGCTGGAACAAACAATCCATTTCCTTCATCTCATCAAACCAATTCTTTTGCGTTGCAAAATAGAGATAACGTTCGGGATGAGCGATAACAGGTTGATAACCCTTTATTTGAAGTTTAAACAATATATCTTTCAATTCAACGGGCTGCCTCACAAAAGAGAATTCAACAAGGATCAGGTTTTTTCCGAAGCTCAGAAGGGGTTGGCCGGTTTCCAACAAATCTTCAAAATGATCATCGATAAAATATTCGGCTGCAGCAGAGAATTCAATCGAAATATTTTCAAGCTTGAGCTTTTCTTGCACTGCCTTGCACCCGTTGGTTATGATTTCATGGGTATTTTTGTAAATATCCCATTGAATATGAGGCGTTGTAATCAGTTTTTTATAGCCTAATGACTGCATTCCGCGGATCATTTCAAGGGCCATATCCATGTCTTCTGCGCCATCATCGATTCCAGGAATCATATGGGAATGCATGTCTGCATACAGTTCAGACATGTCCGAATGGACTTCCGGCTTTTTCTTAAAAAAAGAGAACATCGATCTTTTGAATCAAGAAGGTATTATTCAAATTAGCTATATGTCTGCAAAAAATCTGTATATGCCTTATTTATTCCTGCCTCCAGATGCATCTTAGGTTTCCAACCCATTTCATTCAATTTGCGAGTATCCATCAACTTCCTGGGCGTTCCATCCGGCTTGCTTAGATCCAGTCGGATCTCTCCTTCAAAACCGACGATGCCACTGACCAGTTCGGCCAATGCTTTGATTTCGATATCTTCTCCAAATCCGATATTTATGAATCCCGGATCTTCAAATTTTTGCATGAGGAAGAAGCAGGCATCTGCCAGGTCATCAACATATAAGAACTCCCGTTTGGGCCTACCAGATCCCCAGATTGTCACAAAAGGGTCATTTTTTATTTTCGCATCATGAAATTTGCGGATCAATGCTGGCAGCACATGAGAACTGTTCAAATCATAATTGTCATTGGGACCATAGAGATTTGTAGGCATAACTGAAATGAAATTGCAACCATATTGGGCACGATAGGCATCACACATTTTGATGCCGGCAATTTTTGCAATTGCATAAGGTTCGTTGGTAGGTTCTAATTCCCCGGTCAGGAGATATTCTTCTTTCAATGGCTGAGGAGCCAGTTTGGGATATATGCAGGAAGACCCCAGGAACATGAGTTTTTTCACTTTGTATTCCCATGAGGCATGAATGCAATTCGATTGAATGAGCAGGTTATCATAAATAAATTCAGCCCTGTAAGTATTATTTGCCATGATTCCGCCCACTTTGGCCGCAGCGAGGAACACATATTCGGGCTTTTCTTTGGCAAAAAAATCCATTACTGCCTGTTGGTTCCGCAGGTCCAGCTCTGATGAAGTCTTCAAAATAAAATTTTCAAAACCTTCCTGTTTCAATCTCCTGTGAATGGCAGAGCCCACCATACCGCGGTGCCCGGCAATATAAATTTTGTCTTTCTTATTCATATTGGTTTCTGATATAAAAGCCTGATTCCTTTAATACCTTTTCTCTTCTGAACAATTCAAGGTCAGCATGCACCATTTCTTTCACCAATGCAGGCAGATCATATTTTGGGGCCCAGCCTAATTTCTCTCTTGCTTTTGTCGCATCCCCAATGAGCAAGTCCACTTCCGTAGGACGAAAATATTTGGGGTCTACAGCAATGACTTTTTTCCCCGCTTTGAGATGGAAGTCAGGATTATTGCAGGAAACGACATAGCCGGCTTCCTTGTCCCCTTTGTCCCTAAATTCCAGCTCTACACCGATTTCTGCAAATGCCATTCTCACAAAATCCCGGATCGAGGTCGTCACGCCGGTTGCAACCACGAAGTCTTCGGCCTCGGGTTGCTGGAGGATCCTCCACATGGCTTCCACATAGTCTTTAGCATGTCCCCAGTCTCTTTTCGCATCCAGGTTACCCAGGAAGATCCTTTCCTGCATGCCGTGTACTATTTTGGCTACTCCTCGCGTGATCTTTCTCGTTACAAAAGTTTCACCACGCAAAGGCGATTCATGGTTGAATAGAATTCCGTTTGTGGCGAACATATTATAGGCTTCCCGGTAATTCACCGTGATCCAATAAGCATACAATTTTGCGACTGCATAGGGAGACCTTGGATAAAACGGTGTGGTTTCATTTTGAGGTACCGCCTGCACGAGCCCATATAATTCGGAAGAGGAAGCCTGATAAATACGGGTTTTCTTTGCCAATCCCAACAATCTAACAGCCTCCAATATGCGTAAAGTACCGACACCGTCCGCGTTGGCGGTATATTCGGGCGTTTCAAAACTAACATGCACATGGCTCATGGCAGCCAGGTTGTAAATCTCGTCGGGTTGAATTTCCTGTATAATCCTGATCAGGTTTGTTGAATCCGTGAGGTCGCCATAGTGCAGCCTGAAATGAACATGTGATTCATGGGGATCCTGGTACAGGTGATCAATGCGGTCCGTATTGAACAGGGAGGTCCTTCGTTTAATCCCGTGCACGGAATATCCTTTATCAAGCAACAACTCACTTAAGTATGCGCCGTCCTGTCCGGTGACACCTGTGATCAATGCAACTTTTGACATATTTATTTTATTAAAAATTGAGAGATCTTCCGAAATGGTTTAACATACAAGGTAAAAAAATACGGCTGCAATCCGTTGATTTTCCATGCCAGCCGGTCTTCCTTATTGGCCCTGACACGATTGAGGATAGAAGCATTGCTGATTCCACCCATTCGCATTTTAACGAGTACCTCCGGAATATATTTAGCGCGCAACTTATATTTTACAAGGATCCGCAGCATCATCTCATAATCGGCTGCAGATTTAAAAGAGATATTGAAAAGACCCACTTTTTCATAAACTGTCCGTCGAACGAAAAATGTAGGATGTGGAGGCATCCATCCCCAGTAGAATGACCTGCTTTTGAAATGCCCGGATTTCCAAATCCTGACTACTTTATTCTGATCCTCTTTATGGACATATTGAAGGTCGGCATAGCAGGCATCAATGTCCGGATCAGCAAATACCGCTGCGACGCTTGACAATACTTTCTCATTTGCATATACATCATCCGAATTCAGGATGCCAATGATATCTCCCGAAGCAGCCTGAATTCCTTTGTTCATTGCATCATATATTCCACTGTCTTTTTCATGGATCAGTTTAGCAATATGGGGATGGCCCGAAACAATTTCGAGTGTACTATCAGTAGACATTCCGTCCACAATAATATGTTCAACTTCCTTGAAATCCTGTCGGATGACAGAATGGAGTGTTTGCTCAAGGGAAGTTGCGCTGTTGTATGTGGCCGTGATGATGGTGATTTTCATTTCTTATCTGCTGATCAAACAATTTTCAAGCACCAGCATGTCCATGCTTGTTCTTAAAAAACAATCCAGGGCTTCTGCCGGTGAGTTGACGATGGGCTCATTTTCATTGAAAGATGTATTTAGCAAAATGGGCACACCAGTTTTTTTTCTGAAAGCCTCAATCAATTGATAGTACCGGGGCGTAATTTCCCTGTCCACCGTTTGCAATCTGCCTGTTCCATCCACATGGGTTACAGCAGGAATCAGATCACGTTTCGAAGGTCTTATTGGAAATACTTTTTCCATAAAAGGAACTTCATCCATAATTTCAAAATACTCCTCCACATATTCCTTTAGAATGGAAGGAGCGAAAGGTCTGAAACTTTCCCTGCGCTTAATCTTCTGGTTCAAGAGATCCTTCGCATCGATTCTTCTCGGATCAGCCAGGATGGATCTCGCTCCCAATGCCCTGGGACCAAACTCAGCCTTGCCATTAAACCATCCAATCACTCCTGCGTTTATGAGCTTCGAAGTGACGATCTCAAATAATTCCCGGTCAGGATATTTTTTGTATTCGATTTTCCTGGATCTGAGGAAATCTTCAATCTCTTCATTGGTGAAACTACTACCGGTATATGCCGAGCGGACGGCGGCAGCACGTGGCTGATTCAATATCTGATTGTAGACATAAATGGCGGAGCCCATGGAGATTCCGGCATCATGGCCGGCTGACGGAATATATACCGCTTCGAATGGCGTATTCCTCGTCAGTTTTCCATTGGCAACAGAATTCTGTGCAACGCCACCTGCAATGCAAATATTTTTTTGGCCTGTTTGCTTATGTAAATGGAGGAGAATATGAAAAATTAATTCTTCGGTTATTCTTTGCACCGATGCAGCAAGATCCTTATGGTACTGGGTCAAAGGCTGATCAGATTTTCGCACAGGTCCGAATTTCTCAATCATCAGATCCGAATAAAGTGGTGCAACTTCCGGAATATGATTCTCGCCATAAGAAATAATCCCACTCTTTGCTGAGCGGAAATAGTGCAGGTTTAGGCGGAACAGGCCATCATCTGTGAATTGCAGGATCTCCTTCAATCCCTTAACATATTTTGGCTCTCCGTAGGGAGCCAGTCCCATCACTTTGTATTCGTCACCATAATGTGGAAAGCCCAACAATTGAGTGAATGCGGTATAGAAAATGCCAACACTATGTGGAAAGTCGACGGAATCCAGGACTTCAATCTTGTTGCCTTTTCCAATTGCAGTCATGGTAGTGGTAAAATCGCCGGACCCGTCAATCGAAAGCAGGGCCGAATTTTCGAATGGAGAGGCGAAAAAAGCGGAGGCCAGGTGGCTGCGGTGATGTTCAATATGATGGATTTTCCTGCGAATTTCTTTCGTATTATGGATACCATTTAAGGAAGAAAACTCTTCATCGAGGGAAGATACTTTTTTTGCATTGCTCAGCCTGTTCCTTACTGCATGCCAACCTCCTCCCGGATTTTTTAATAAATAAAGAATTTTTTTCCCAAGTTTGGCGTAAGGATCTCTGCCGATGGCAATATGATCCAATTGATCCAGCGTAATTCCGGCTTCTTTCAGGCAAAATGCAACAGCCTCTGAGGGAAATCCTGCCCAATGCTTAACACGTTTGAATCTTTCCTCTTCCGTTGCCGCCAATAGTTTCCCATCTTTAAATATGGCTGCAGAAGAATCGGCATGATAGGCATTAACCCCCAAAATATACATCTCAGTTAAAAAGTTTTAAATACTGCGCTTTCAAATCCTGCGACTTGATAAATGCCTCAGCAAAATTCCTGGCATGATGACTTAATATGCCATATTCTTCCTGACTCATTCCTGCCAGCAGATTTATTTTCTCTGTAAATGCTTCAGGGAAATCTAGCGGAAGATCCCAACCTGCTTTATGCTGCTCCAGGCCTCGCCAGGGCGTCTGATCACTTATTAAAACCGGCCTGCCAAGGATCAAAGCTTCGAAAATGGCATGTCCAAAATTCTCTCCGGAGGTCGGAATGGCCAGTATATGATTCTTTTGAATCCAATCCGGAATCTCCGATCCGGGTTTTTCGCCGACATAATTTATTTTAATATTGGAAGGGAGCGTTTTTGCAATTGCCTGGCATCGCTCCCAGTAAGCCGCATCTTCCAAAATGCCGATTATGGTCAATTCAATACTGGCAGTTATTCCCCTGAGCGCTTTTAACAGGAAGTCAAGGTTTTTTATGGGATGAATTCTACCGATGAAGACCATGCACAATTGGCCTGCTTCCTTGTTGATTGCTTTCAATTGCCCAGCCGCAGATCCCGGGAAATTGCTCAACATGGTAATATCCACTTCCCGCCCAAAAAAATTCCTGATATCCTTCACTTCCGTTTCATCCGTTGCCTGAAAATGAATTTTTTTCGGAAAGCCCATCATCCTGAACAGAGAAAGAAAAACTTTTTTCTTTACCGACTTGAAACGGATAGCAGTTTGCCGAAGCATGCCTCTGGGCGCCAGGATGATTTTTGATTTCAGCCTGTCTGTCCTGTGAATCAACAAAGGAAGCAGACTGAAATTCCGGCTGAACATGCTATTTAGATAAATAAATTCCGGAGCCAGATCTTTGATTTGCTTACGGATATTTTTGAATGTCAGTTTTCCCGGGGAGCAATAATAGAGGTGGACATTTGAATTGGTTTTTGTCCAGCTGTCAGCAAGTATATTATCATAAGCGGCAGGAGCATCGAGGTCCCTGTCGGAAGTAAAGACCAGGATCCGGTAATCCTCCTGCATATGATGCACAAAATTGGCGCAAGACCTGATTGGGCCACCAGCCCGAAATCCTGGCTCATACCAATCTGTGAACAACATGATCTTTTTTTTACCCGACATTATTTTTGTCCAACCAGAATTCCAAAACGACAAATAGCCAGATCTCAGCCCATCTTACACTTCGATCACCTTTTAAGAAGGCCTGCCAATATTTTTTCAGTGGCAGCCCATGCACAAAATCTCTCTTGCAGATATTGTTAATTCTTTCTTCACAAAATGCGCGCAGCTCATTTTTTAACCAGGGTTCCCAGGGAAATGAAAAACCCTGCTTTTTTCTGAACACGATTTCATCAGGCAACAATGGCTTGACAGATTCCACAAGCAGGCTTTTAGGATAGAGCGGTTTCTTAAGATGATCAGGAATGGCGAGGGCAAATTCCAGGAGGTCATGATCAAAATAAGGTTCACGCAATTCAAGAGAAACGGCCATGCTCATCTGGTCTGCATCTTTCAACAAAGTATTCTGCGTATATCCCAGGTATTCCGCCACGGAGACCTGGCTAAGCAAAGGGAGTTTTGACAATTCGTCTTTTTTCCCCGTAAGCATCTTTTCAAGAGAAGACCCGCAATGGCCATTTGCACATAGAGTGGTCAATTCACTGATTTTTTTCGGAGAAACAATTTGACGAAAGATCGGATATACCTGGTCTATTGTGCAGGATGGCAGATCGATCATCTGACGGATCCGCTCTTTCCTTGAGCCTTGCGCAGTCAGGCCGGCCAGCGTCCTGAAAGGTTTGGGAAGATCCCAGAACCTGGATTGTAATTTCAATTGGAGGTAGGTCTCAAAATAAGGATATCCCGCAAAAAGTTCATCTCCACCGACACCTGAGATCGCGACCTTTAGTCCGCTTTGCCGGATGGCTTTTGAAACGACATAAGTATTAATACCATCTCCGCTTGGCGAATCCATGGCCTGCAATGCATGGTCAAGTTCATCAAGCAAGATGGTAGGTTTGAGCAAAAGCCGCGTGTGGTGTGTATCAAATTTCTTCGCAATTTTTTCCGCATAGTCAGATTCATCATATCCTTCCTCGTCGAAAGATATTGTAAAACTGTTGGGCTTGCCTTTGCCGAGCTCCGCCATTAATCCGACGATGATGCTTGAATCAATTCCGCCGGACAAAAATGCCGCGACCGGAACATCGCTGACCATCCTGCGTTCTACTGACTGTAACAATAGCGCATGGATCTCCTCTTTTACTTTGGTTCTATTATGAAATTCAAATTCAGGCTTAGGGAGATTTGTTATGTCCCAATATTGATTTTTTTCCACTCTTCCCTGTTTGATCTTCATCCAGGATCCAGCTTGCAATTGTTGAATCCCTTCAATCATGGAGTCAGGAAAACTGAGGGACTGGTAGACAAAATAATCTCTTAGTGCATGCTGATTTAGTTTTCGCTTCACCCCGCCTGAAGCCAGAATAGCGCGCGTTTCCGAAGCAAAATACAATCTATGGTCATCCAGGTAATAATAGAGGGGCTTCACTCCTACCCTGTCCCGCGCAAGGAAAAGCTCCTTTTCCTGCCGGTCCCAAATGGCGAAACAAAACATGCCCCTGAAATATTGAATGCATGATGGCCCCCAGTGGATATAGGCTGCGAGCAGCACTTCTGTATCGCTGGTCGTACGGAAAGCATAGTCGGGTAATTTCTTCTTTACTTCGGCATAATTATACATTTCCCCGTTGAAGATGATCCTGTAACGGTCACTATTATCCGAAAAAGGCTGATTCGCAGCCTCCGACAAATCAATAATGGACAAACGTCTATGACCAAGGGCAATCCCCGGGTCGCTAAAGTAACCTGCTGCATCCGGCCCACGGTGGGCCATAGCCGATGTCATTTTATTGATTAGTCCTTCCGGGACCAATTGATTATCAAATTGAACTATGCCAGCCAATCCACACATTAATTCTCCGACGCAATGGTTTTATAGAGTTCGAAATATTGCATAGCGATTTCACGGGGGTTGAACCTTTTGACATTTTCAAAGCCTTTCTGAATCAGGGCTTCCCTATAGTGCGGGTCCCTGATGATGCGTTCAAAACCCTCCCGGATGGACTGGACATTGAATGGGTCCACTATACAGGCCCCTTCGCCGGCCACCTCGGGCATGGAAAAAATATTGCTGGTGATCACTGCCCTGCCCGTGGCCTGACCTTCGAGAATCGGCATTCCGAATCCTTCGTAAGTGGAGACCAGGGTAATGATGTCTGCATGCTCGTATTTGGCAAGGATCTCGGCGTCGGAAAGTCCCCCGCTATATTCGTAATGAATTTTATGTTTCCTGAGGAGGTTTTCCAATTCCGGTTCATGTTTCCCCACTATGTCCAATGTACAGGGAATCCCTTCGAGTGCTTCAATCAGGCGGGGGATGTTTTTATTGTGTGCGGTTCCGAGCTGAAGGATTCTGGGGTTTTGCTGATTGAAAGGCTTCGATTTCTTTACAAATTTTTCTGAAATGGCCACAGGAATCACTTTGATCTTATCCGGATCACAATCCACATATTTCAGGATTTCATTTTTTGTAGACTGAGAAATGGCCGTAACATATCTGGATCTTTTCACAGGAATGGTTATCCAAAAAAGTTTTAGCACCGCATGTTTTATTCCTGAAGTGGAAGAAAGATGAACACAATCGAGAATGGTCTGAATTGTTTTCTTTTTCCTTAGTAAAAGGCCTATATAATTGATGTCTCCCGTGACATGATTGACACCATGCTGCCTTGCTGCTGCTTCCATGCAATTGTATATCCTTTTAAATAGGCCTGCGCTTTCATAAGTAGAATAAATTTCCCTGCTTAGAATAAGTCCATTCAGTTGTTTGCGCACATCTGCAAATATGAATTCCACGCTATAATTACCAAAGGCCCTCGCTTTCCTTTGAAAGAAACTGACATTGATCAGGCCATCCTCACTGCTATTCATAGTTCATTTTCTCTTCCGCAATCAAATTATCCAAAACAGAAAAGAAATCCAGGTCATATTCCCATTTGAGTACTGTCGTCGCCTTTCTGATTGCTGCCATAAATATCTTTGATCTCAGTAGGTCTGAAAAATGCCGGATTAATGGTAATCTTGCTTTTAGGTATATCTAGTTTTTCAAAGACATATTCCACGATATCGCGCAATCGAACTGATTTTCCGGAACAAACGATAAAATCATCTGCCTGGTTTAGCTGAAGCATCATCCACATGGCTTCTACATATTTTTCAGAAGAACCAAAATCTCTTTTAATCTCAAGGTTTCCGAATTCGAGATGTTCCTTCCTGCCATGAAGAATATCGAGCGCTCCCCGCATTAATTTCTTAACAAAGAAATTATCGCCCCGCAGGTATGATTCGTGATTAAAAAGAATACCACAGCTGGTAAAAATTCCATAAGACTCGCGATAATTGATACAAATATGGTGGCCAGTGATTTTAGAGATCGCATATGGACTTAAAGGATGAACCCGGGTATTTTCTGTTATCGGCAGGTCTTCCACTTTGCCGAACATTTCGCTTGTGGATGCCTGGTAAAATTTTACTGGCATATTCAGCAGGCGAATGGCTTCAAGCAAATTGGTGACAGAATTTATATTGAAATCCAAGCGTTCCGATGGGTTGCTGGAAAGACATCGAGACAGAACTCTGTGCTGCGAGATTATATATTTCATCTGGCTTGAATGCTGAAATGATCTTGATTACCTGTGAAAGGTCTTTAAGGTCACATTCCACCAAGTTCAATCCTGGAAAAAACATTCAGGTACTTAAGCCTGTAAACGTTTTGTCCATAGCTGGATCTTACCAGGCCGATCACTTTATAGTCCTTTTCTAAGAGAAAGCGACTAAGATATGCTCCGTCCTGGCCAGTAATTCCGGTAATGATTGCAGTCGGCAAAGATCAGGTTGATGGGTTGGGAATGCTGGAAGCGAATCGGATTGTTTGGCCTTGCTAAGATGTCGCCCAATACCAAACAGAGTCGGAAGCCTTTATATAATATGCAAGATCAGGAATGCTGATTTCAACAAGGAATTCAATATTTGCAGAGAATCATTTTCTGCAGAATAGGTGACCTGATAAAACAATACAGGCATCCATAAGATTAGCAGCGGGAATTTTGCGGCTTACCTTGAAGACCTGTAGGATATATGCCCATCTGATAAATAAGTCCCAGGCAAAACATATAAAAAATTCCACCGTTGACTCCAAAGCTTCCATAGGCTTCTCCTACTGGTCCTACATTGGTTGACCAACCATCAATTAGCAAGTCCTGTATAATATTTCATATTGTATTGCTCCACCCGCCTTGGGTTTATCTGGCCAAAGAAAGCTCGGAACAAATGTATGACGGCGACATCAATGGCTAATTTGCTTCCATTGTCAAAATCCTTTACTGGCCGGAAAGCGACGCATGACCAAGACCAATATTGAAACCCTGATTGGTTCGGTAATAAACTGGAAAAAGTGCATCAGGAGTAAGCAAATTGAAAAACTCCTGCGTCCAGACTTTTTGAGAAAGTAGGTCGGTGAAAAGTTCCGTTTTGTCGCCCTGCATAGCCCTGAAACCAGGTTGCTCTTCGGAAGGTTGTCTTCACATTTTGAATAATCAGCAACAGAAAAACGGCAATCAGAAATGCGGACATAGCTTTTTCCACATGGGAGATCTTCTTTGCAGAAAGAAGAAGGAGAAAATCGTGATTCCCATATAAGCTACAATAGTAAACATAGCCTGCTGCAAAGCCTGCTCAAAATCAAGAATAACAAAAACGATCAAGTATCAGTTTCCTGTATTTGAGTTTTGGCGTAAAATAGACATATAATATACCTGCAAAGGCACTCCAGGCCATCAAATTGCCAACAAATTCAAGCCCGCTCGGCAAGGAAAGGCGTAATCAATGTGGCGAGAAATCCCACAAGAAGAATCTGAATTCCCGTATAATGGCTTTGTTTGCAATACAACTTTAAGCCGAAGAATATACTTGAACATATATTCTCCTTCATCATCTACATCATTTTTCCTGATTGGTCAGCAAAGTGTGGTCACAAAAGCAGCCACAGCCGGCAGCGCAAAATTGAAATAAGTATCTTCGCTCACAGGCATATATCGTACCCATAGGCGCGCAAGCGGATTTTCGATCGTATACCATTGATAGCCCAGCCAGGGCATAACCAGACAAATAAAACAGGTATGCAAGGCGATCAATTCTCTCAATACGATGCCCTTTCCCAATTTATCCAGCACAAATAATAAGACAGTCCCGGAAAGCACAAATATCAACGGCTCATTCAACTGCTGTGTAAAAAGCGAAATAATGAAAGTCGAAGCCAGAATCAAGCAGTAGTAAAAGGATTTAGATCGCTTTATCTTGTCTGTGAAGATCAACATAGGAAGCAGTAATTATATGTACTGTTGCTATTCATGAATAAGAAAATACGAAAATAATTCATGCGAAAAGCATTGAAATCAATTCACTGCTGGCATGCTCGCATGTGAAATCAATATTTCTCTGCTCACCCTGTCTACGGTCCAGCAAAGTATTGAACGTCATATTTTGCAAGGTTTCAAAAATCCAGTCTAAGGGTTTTAGGGCCATGACGAAGAATCATATTCGTAGGTGCCTTTCAATTCTAATGGATACCAAACGTCGAGGCCGCAAACCAGATATTCAAAAAGCTTATTAGGAGCGCTATATGAGGTATTGTCATCAGCCCCTTTGTACATAATCAAACCCACCTGGTATTCCTGCAATATTTTCGGTAAGTCACCATAATCAGCAGGACCTTTCCACCGCACTAAAGCAGAACCTTCGCTTTCAATCAAATTCTTGATTTCTCCTGGCAAATCCATTGAATATAAATCCAGAGACAATTGTCCATGCAAGGACCTGATCCAGGAAATCACTTCTCTAATATATAACTTTTCTATGGATCCAAGGGATCCAACATGAACAATCCTTAAAGGAAATTCTAGGTTGAGTATTTGACAGCTCTCTTTTCCATTTAGCTGGTGGGAAATTTGGAAAAATATGTGTGTTCTTGAGCAAAGGATTTCCAAGGTCTTCAAGAAATAACTGCATTCTCATTCGATTGGTATGCGAAATCCATTTTGCACGGGGATAGATTTTCCGTTCGAGTTTATGAAAATTTCTATTCAGAAACATGATATTGTATTCCTGTGGGGTCATGTACTCGTGATAATGGATAAACAGCCCCGTGCTCCTGTAAAACCATTTGCAAATGATGTAGGGAACAAATGCGGAAATCGTTTCAAAGTATAGGATTTTAGAAGGTTTGATTATAATGGCACAAAAAAGAGACCGCAAAATACTGCAGATATTGTACCAGACGTCTGAACAAGGGAAGTCCAAGTGTAAATTTAGCGAGTCGTTTGATGTTGATCCTACCCTTTCGATTTCAAAGCGTTTTCTTGCTTTTGCCGGCCTGGTTGTATATACTATGACTTCATATCATTCGGCCACTGATTCATCCAGGCAATCCAGAAAATTCATGGCCGGCGGAAAAAGTTCAAGTGGACTGAAATGAAAAACGGCAATTCTGTTTATCATCCACCAATATTCATTTGGTGCAACAATTTTTCCATGATTGACCGATAATCGTAGCCACCGGAATACTACAGCCTGTTGCCCCGAATACCATACTCCTCTAATGTTTGTGGATCAGCCATCCCATTTTTGATTTTTTCAATCAATTCCGGTAGATCTGAAAAGAACAAAACCTCTTCTTCGCCATAAAAGGATAGCAGCTCTTCATTTCTCTCAGTTGCGAGTAGCCGTTCCACATGCGGGAATTTCGAAGCTGCGTGTAGTGTGTTTTTCAGGAAAATGCCTTGGCTAGGAGACCAAGGCCAATCAGACTTCCGGAAATCAGTTTTGCATACGCTTCACCAAATAGTCCTTCTCCAAAAAATTGCAGGTTTGATTTGTACTGATTCTTTCTTGCGAAGCGATTCCAGTCCGCGCCAGCTAGCTTAATTTCAAATCCTTCTTCCAAAAGCTTTGCAATGACCTGTTCCCGCCATGCTTCGTGTTTTCCAACGAAAGCAATTCCCCGCTTCTCAGAAAATGTATGATAGCTCCTGTGCAAACGTGGATCATAGCCCTGGGTACAGAAAAGCAAATGTCGAACGCCACGGGATTCGTAATATTTTCGTTCGAATGATTTAGTAGTGACACAATAGTCATAGAGAGGCAGGGCATCATAAAATAATTCAGATTGGTTGTGCATAAATGCCGTGTCAGGAGTAAAATGAACGAGTTTATTGCGGGTACTTTTTAACCTCGCGAGTATATTTGGATCAATGAAAACGCCTTTATCAATCCAGACCAAATCGAATTCATCCACTTTGTCTATCCTTTGCTTCAAATATTTATTGATCTGATAAATGAGCGGACCGGCTTTAAGCCGCCAGCCCAGGGGACGGAACAATGGAAAGGTTTTGTTGATGGGCTGATCAATGTCCACCACATCAAAAACAGAAGGATTTAGGAGTTCTTCCAAATATTCTCCGCGCATTCTTGTCGTACAACCTGGCATATAATGCCCCACGTATAAAACTTTCATGCACTCAACAGTTTGTCCAAATCATCGGTGTACCTGGCCGGGTCAAACATATTAATTGCCTTTCTTTTCTTCACCAATACTTCAGCATGATAAGAAGCATAATCTTTGCGAAGTGAAATCAATTTCCCGGATAATGCGGAAACCAAATCGGTCTGACCCGGATCGACCAACAAATCATTCAAATCCAATAATGATCCAATTTCGCCTATTCCACCGCCCGAAAACCAACCAGCGGTTTTCCGAAATCAATCGCTTCTAAAAAAACCCTACCCAGTCCTTCCTGGAGACTTAAATGCAATACCCCGTCGACAGATGCATAGATCTTTTGTTTGTCTTCCACAAATCCCTCAAACCGGATATTCTCATTTTTATTGAGTTCAGCAAGCAATGAATCTCCCTGAAGGTCTGCGGCAATTTCTCCAAACAATAGAAATTTATATACCCCTCCGGGGTCTTGTATGCTTAATTTTTTTGCCAATGCAGGAAGAATGGAAAGTCCTTTCGTTTTTGTGATCCGGCCGATGATGGCCATGCGGAGTTCGGCTAATGGAGAATTGGTCTCTGCGTTATTTCTTGCCGTAAAATGATACCCATCATAGATCAATAGTGCATCCACAGGAAGTTTACCGATAATATATTTGGAAATGGCAAGCACTTTTATGTTTTTTCTTTCACCCTGCGACCACCTGGAAGGTTCCGTGTCTTCCAGCATGCGAACATGGACCAGGAATTTTTTTTTGGGAAAAAGTCTTGAAAGAAGGGCAATATATCGGATATGACCTGCTTCGTTTAGATATACGGATTTATATTTTCCTGAAAGCAATTGGAAAAAAATGCCGGCATAAAACCGGGCCAGGTTCGAGACTATCAAATGGTTTGATTTGATGCCTCCATTTTGCAGATTTCAGCTTTTCGTAAAACACACTGTTTTCCGGGACGCGCAGGTCAGCAGTCAGACTCGTCATCTGAAGCCAATCCATAAGTACCTGCTCACTGCCATAAAAATTTCCCGAAGGGCTGATCACCAGAAGGCTCACCGTGATTTATATTTTATGGAAGATGCCCATTTTTGGCAAGGTCTTTCGACAAAACGATAGAGCAACCAGCTTCCCCATATGGTCAATGCAATAGCGAGCGTGCCGAAAATTAGTCTTTGATAGAATTGATTGCCATAATCGAATGCCCAGGTTGATGATGAAGAATGCAATCAGGGTATGCAAGAGGTAAAGAGAATATGAAATTTTACCAAGGAATTGCAGGATGGCAATCCTCAGATCGGGTTCAAATAAAATAATCAGAAAAGGAACCAGGGCAAAAACAAAAATCACAAGGCCAAGTTTGAAAAATATCATGGCCAAAAACATGATCGCAAAGCTCCAAAGTTCATAAGCGCCAATTTTCTCTTTTTTAAATAAGGCCAGATTGATCCCTAACAAAAAAACAGGTGACCAATAAAAAAAATGAGACTCAGAATGACTCAAAAAAAACAGGGTGATGATCGACAGCTGTTGCAAGCCACCTGAATATCCTGTTGGACACAAAGGGAGTGAATAATAGGGAGAACAAAAGATAGAACTGAAACTCGATGGCCAGGGTCCAGAATACAATGCTCAGCCAGGTGTAATTCGAAAATGGAATCAGGTAGCCCAGGTGCAACAGGACCTGGTCCCAGGATGGTATATACAATTCACCCCTGCCCAATCCGCTCTTCACCCTGATCCAAAGAAAAATAACGGTCAGGGCCAGCACAATCAGATAGGGTGGTTCGATCCGGATGATTCTTTTCATCAGAAACCTGGGGAAATCTTTTAGTTTGTAATGCGCGTTGAGCATGGAATAAGTAATCACAAATCCTGAGATCACAAAGAAAAACTGGACGCCAAATTTTCCATAATAAGTGAGCCTCCACAACGATTCAGTGCCTAAATATCCATTGGAAAGATTAAAGAGATGGAACCCAAAAACCATCGTGGAGGCCAATCCCCGAAGCATGGTGACTGATTTTACTTCTGACCTGATGGCGGATGGCGTCGTCAATACAGTCAATGCTGCGCGCTGGTTAATGTATTTTCTGATTTCAGAAGAAAGCTTTCGAGGTATGTGCCGATTCGCTCCACCTGTTTTTCATATGTATTGTTCAGCGCAAAGGCTTTGCGTTTTTCATACAACTGCTCCCGATTATACAATGGAAGATTTTCCATCACCTCTTTGAAAAGCTTTGGAAGTTCGCGGTTATCATCCCTTGCCTGAACCATGACCACCAAATCGGGCAAGTCCTGGTAAGTCGTGATATTATTGGAAATGATCACTTTTCCCGTACTGATATATTCAATCACTTTATGATAATTCGTTCCCTTGCTTTGGTCCTTTGTCACATCATAACAGATCAGAAAAGCATCCATGCGCTGAAATTCCTTTGCCAATACAGAAGCCGGGACAGCTCCATGGAGCATCAAATTTGGCATTTGTTGCAAGCGCTGAATGAAATTTTTGATTTCATCATCCTCCACTCCTCCTATATTGGATTGCTTTGGTAAAAATGGACCCCAGCATTCAAAAAGGATGCCCGGATTTTCCCTGACGATTTCCAATAATATTTCGCGGTCAATATCAGGTCTGAGGAAATTTCCCGAAATGCCTACACGGCAGGCGTCTCATTTGGTTTATGATTGGCATTGGCGAAAATGAATTCTGAAGTGAGCCCATGATTAATACAATGCTTCGGAACCGCCAGGTTTTTATATTTTTCAAGAATCTCCTTCGTCACTGAAAAAATAATTTCTGCTCCTTTCGCTGATTGAATGGCCGGCGGATTCAAAGGTTCATCCACGGGATGGAAAACTTTTATCGCTGATTTGGGAAATAATTCAAAGGGATACAAATTCCCAAGGTCAAAACTCCAGACGATATCTACCGGTTTTCCAATGTGCCGGAGTATCTTCTTAATATGAGGCTTCATCAATTTGTGGAAGAGGCTGATGAAATGAAATTTGATATCATAGGGAAATACTAGCCTGTGGTATATCAAGAAAAGATTTTCGTGAATTCCCGAAGGTTCAATAGTAATTCTTTTCGCCCTTTTTGTTTTCTTCTCCTCCGGAGGATTCAGGAAATAAACAGTATTTCCCTGCTTCGCCAGTTCAATGGCATAGTGATGTTTCGAAATAAACATCCTTCCCCAGGCCTGGGGAGAGATCAGGAGTATGGTTTTATTTTTTAAAGCGCCCACAAATTTCATATGAATAAAAGAATGACTCAATTGCGGTGTCAGGACTTATATTGGTCTAATGAAACTGGCAGGATTTCCTGCATAGACTCCCGGTTCAATAATGTCTTTGACGACCACAGAGCCAGCTCCGATCACGACATGATCACAAATGGTTACAGGTAATATCGTTGCATTGGATCCGATGGAAACAAAATTGCCAATCGTGGTTGATTTCCATTTTGACTGATCGCCACCTGCAGGACCACCTTCAGAAAAAAGGTCATTGATAAAAACGACACCATGTCCTATAAAGCAATCATCGCCGATCGTGACCAGCTCACAAATAAATGCATGGGATTGGACCTTGGTTCGCTTTCCGATCACGGCATTTTTCTGAATCTCCACGAATGGACCCACGAAACTAAAATCTCCAATCGTGCATCCATAAAGATTGACGGGCAGTACTACTTTCACTTTCTCGCCAAATACGACGTCTTCACGGATTCCTGATTCGAGGATGACGGGTTTATGCATTTGAGAAATTTGATTTTAGATGTTCAATCTCTGCGCCCCTGCGCATCCCTGCGCCTCTGCGAGAAACTTCTTTTGTTCCACGCGGAGACGAAAGGAAAAGAGTCATAAACATCAAGGTTTCTGTATTCGTAAGTGCGATTGAATGAAGACATTAGTTGCATGGCTACTCGGTGGATGGCCAGATCCTCGCTTCGCTCGGAATGACAAAAAGGAAAAAAATTCATTTGCTTGTCATTTCGAGCCCGGCACGATACTACCCATTGGAACTAAACATGCAGGGCGAGAAATCGAGAAGAACAAAGAGTCATAAACAACAAAGTTTCTGTGTGTGTGCCACGCAGAGGCGCAGAGAGCGCGGAGGCGCAGAGGGAAGGTTTACCTTCCTGCAGCCTTATAAATTTTTTCAATGATCTCCACCGTCTTCATCCCTTCGAAAGAGCTGGTGGATATAGCTGCATTCTTTTGCAGCACATCAATGACATTGTCATAGACCTTATCATGATTGCTCATGGATCCCTGGTAATTGCCATAATTATTTGCCGAATTGCCAGAAGGCAGATTCTCGATTTTGTATCCTTCGATTTGCTGATAATCCAGTTCATTGAGGTATTGACCTCCGATCTTTACCGTTCCCTTTTCTCCAAAAATGGTAAGTGATCCTTCCATATTTTTCTTATAGCTATTTACGGTATAGTTAATCGTTCCCAGTGCTCCATTCTGAAATTTCAAAATTACAACACCAGTATCTTCAAATTCAATGATGTCCCTGATGCGCAAAATTTGCAGTCATGGCCTGTACTTCCTTTATATCTCCAACCATCCAGTAGAGCAAATCGATAAAATGACTGAATTGTGTATATAGTGTTCCACCATCCAGGGCCATGGTTCCTTTCCAGGAATTTTCATAATAATCCGCATTCCGGTTCCAGAAACAACTGAGCTGAATGCTATAGATCTTTCCCAATCGTCCTTCATCAATCAATTTCTTGACTGCAGCTACCGGCGGGTTGAAACGGTTTTGTTTAATGGCAAATAGCCTCTTATTGGCTCTTTCAGCCGCTTTCATCATTTCGCCGCATTCGGCGCTGGTCAATGCCATTGGTTTTTCGCAGAGTACATGGAACCCGGCGTTGAGTGCCTGAATAGTATGTTCTGCATGAAGTCCATTAGGAGAACAAATAGCAATGACCTGGATATCCTTTTCTTTCGCAAGTAAATCCTCTATCCTATTGTAAGATTTGGCCCCATATTTCTCCGCGAGCGCATTTCGCTTTTTCACTGACTATATCACAGACTGCAACCAACTTTCCTCTTTTATGGATATGCTCGGCATGTCGCTGTGCTATTCGCCCGCAACCAATGATGCCAAACCCGATCTGTTCATTCATCGAAAAATCATTTTTTTAAATGCCTTTCTTATGGGTTCTGTTTTTTGCAAAAGTTTCATATATGATTCTTTCAATTGCTTATCCATTTTAAAATCCTCATGTTTCCTGGGTGGCAATTGCATGATTTTATCGAATTCAGATGCCGGCAACCCAAATTTCTTTAATACATATTCTTTATCTGCTATTCAAGTCCCGGGAATTGTATAAAGGCTCATCCAGCAGGCTCAATGCCTCTTCCCTGGTCATTTGTCCGGAACAAATCAGGGTTGAATAGTGTGCCTTCCTTTTATCAATTTTAAATTTCTCAGGCAAAATATAAGCCTGGTAAAATTTAGTAAACACGGACTCATAATGTTTTCCGCCGTAATCGCGCCAATCCAGTTCCTTCGTGATGATTTCCTTTACCTGTTTTTTATTGTAAGAAATATAGTTTAGAATGGAAACCGGGGATAATTTCAAAATAGCAGAATAATATACATATTTTTTAAAATCAAAACTGGGATAGGTCTTAAGTTTTATCTTTCCATAACGGCTATGAATATCCTTTAAATTCGCAAAATCCATTTTCTGGTAGAGCCAGTCAGGAGGCATAATATATTCGGTAACGACATTCGTACCGCTGATAATATAACCAATTCCGTGTTGCTTGGCCAGTTTATACATGGTGGCAAAAATGGCATGATCGGATACCACTTCGATATCCACTACGGATGCCCGAAGGTAGGCCAGTTGGATATCCCTGAATTCCTCCCAATTGACGACCAGGGTATAGAGGTCAAAGCCCAGTTTCGTAATGATGTTTTCAATATTCTTCACCGCCAATTCAGAATCCCAGCCATTGTCCAGATGGACGGCAAGCGGACGCAGTCCCAATTGCTTAACCAGCCAGGCTACATAGGTACTGTCTACGCCTCCACTGAGTCCAATGAGGCAGTCATAAGGTTTCCCTTTCCCATCCTCTTTGATCTTTCTTACCAGTTGGTCCAGCTTTGCCTTTCCCTCATCGCCTGAAAACACATTTTCAGACTCGGCTTTTTTATATTCATAATAATAATTGCAAATTCCTTTTTCATCAAAATGAATGGAAGGATCTGCGATATTGTCCATCACGGTGAACTGTGCATTGCTGGTATCCCGAATCATTCTTACTAAGCACCATCTCGCAATATTAAATAACCTGGCTAAATAAATTTTCTTTCAATTCCTTTTGGGAAGGATAGCTGATCAGGACTGCCCGATGCGGGCGCTGAAAAACAAACATGCTGCCGGCGGAGACGGCAGAAGCACCATGCTGAATGGCATTCCTGAAATCATTTACTGTCCTTGCACCTCCAAGGGCTACCACGGGAATATTGATGGCTGAACTGACCATGCGGATTAGCTCTGTATCATATCCTGAGAAAGTTCCATCCCTGTCAATTGCATTGAGCAGAATTTCTCCGGCTCCTGCTCTTTCCATCTGTCTGGCAAAATCAACAGGGTCAAGCCCTGTATTTTGACTCCCGTTTTTGACATACACTTTATATTTTCCAAAAAAGTTTTTTTTGACATCGATGGAAACAACCACACTTTGGCTGCCAATATATTTTGCTGCTTCGGTAACCAGCCCCGGGTTTGAAAAAGCAGCTGTATTTAGAATGACTTTCTCCACGCCGCCGCCAATCAGTGCCTTTATTTCTTCCAATTTGGTGATTCCGCCTCCATAAGCCAGGGGCATGAATGCTTCGCTGGCTATTTCTTTGATTTGGGAAAAGTTGGGAGGCCGGTTTTCGATCGTTGCAGAAATATCCAGGACAACCAGTTCATCCACTTCCTTTTCATTAAAGATCTTTACGGCATTGATGGGATCCCCCACATACTTATGATCCTTGAATTTCACCGATTTTACCAATCCGCCCTTTTGAATAAGCAGGGCAGGTATCACACGAATTCTGTTCATCAATAATTTCTTACAAAATTCTCCATTAGTTTCAACCCAAACTTGTGACTTTTTTCCGGGTGAAACTGAACCCCTAAAATATTCCCTTGCGCCAGCGCAGCCGGAAACCGGTAGCCATAGTTCGCATAGGCCAGTGTGTTGGAAGGGTCAGATGGTTCAGGGTAGTATGAATGCACAAAATAGAACCTGGGTTCTTCATACATGTTCTCAAATAGAGGAGATGATTTTGCGAGGGAGACATCGGTCCAGCCCATATGGGGGATTTTGTATGAAGAAGATAATTTTTCCTGCTTAAACTTTACGACCTTCCCCTTTAATCCACCCCAAACCAGGCAATCGAGTCCCTCTTCACTTCCATTGGTTAACAATTGAAGGCCAACGCAAATTCCGAGCAGGGGTATTTTATCTTCCAACACTTTTTTGTTTAGGGAGTCAATCAATCCGGAATGATTGAGTTTTTCTGCGCAGGTATCAAAGGCTCCTACACCGGGCAGGATCAATTTTTCTGCATCCAGGATCGCCGATTTGTCCGAACTGATCAGGGAGTCAGCGCCCGCCTTCTTTAAGCATGTTCTGAATGGAAGCCAGGTTACCTACGCCATAGTCCACGATCGTCAGCATCAGTCAATCTCCATTTTGAATATTTTGCAGAAACGGTTCAGCGCCATGGCCCTGAAATAAATGGGTTCATAACCCAGTTTATTTTGAGTGAAGAGATCGAACCTGGCCAGCAGTTCCTCAGAAAATATTCCGGTATTTTGAATGGCTTCTTCAAGTTCCATTCGAATTCTTTTTTGATTTTTTAATACCCAGGGCTTGTCCGGGGCAACAAATCCCATTTTATGGTTTCTATTCTTCACTTCTGCAGGCAGGGCAGTCATGGCTTCTCTCAGGACATATTTGGAATATCCTTTGTTGATCTTATAGTCATCCGGCAATCCCACCACGTATTCTATCAGTCGATAATCCATAAAGGGTTCACGCACTTCGAGTGAAAAATGCATTGAATTTCTGTCAGCTGAATGCAATTGGTAAGGCAGGCTGGAATAGGACAATTCCTGGATGCTCAATTCGCGAATATTTCTCGCATCGAAGTCCTTTCCATATTTGTCAGCCTGTTCTTGCCAGCTTGCATTTAACCATGTAAACTCAGACTTACCGATCACTCTTTTAGCAAGTTTTAACAGGGGATACCCATATGCTGAGAGGAGGAATTGTTTCCATTGAGACCATATTCGGGTTTGCAGCAGGTTTGATTTAAACCGCAGATTTTGCCAGGTTTTGCGCAATTTTCCTTTGCGAAGCAGGGATTTCAGATAAACCGTAAAATGTTCGTCATAACCGCAGAAATATTCGTCCGAACCCTGGCCATCCAATAATACGACAACTCCATTATCCCTTGCTGCTTTGAACACATTGTACTCAGAATAATGGGATGCTCCACTGAAAGGTTGGTCATGGCTATAAATCATCTGATCCAAATGGTTTTCATCAAGCAATTTATCCAGGTCAGGATAAATTTTTACAGGCTCAAAGCCTGACTTGTTGCTGACGATATCACTGAATTCCTGTTCATCATATTCTTTGTCATTATAACATGAGGTGATCGTTTTAAAACTTCCATTGGCCATCCCATGGTCATGGATAAAGGATACGATGGAACTGCTGTCGATTCCGCCGGAGAGACAACTTCCCACCGGTACATCGGCGCGCATCCGCAGGTAGATGCTGTCGGCAAGAAGAGTATGCACATTTTCAATCGCTTCTTTTTTTGAGTCTTGATTCCGGATTCCGGGATGGTCAAGCGAATACCATTGGTGAATGGTTGATTCATGCGTCTTGAGATCATATTTCATGAAATGGCCTGGCCTGATTTCATGTACTCCATCAAAGAATGTTTGTTCAGAATAGTTCAGCCAGCCCTTGGTCAGGAAATTGATGGCGACCGTTTTGTTGAGTTTCGGTTTAAATCCGGGAATGGAAGTAAATTGTTTTATTTCCGATGCAGCCAGGAAAAAATCTTTCGTTTGAGTATAATAGATAGGTTTGACACCAAACCGGTCGCGACAAATAATGATTTCCTGCTTTGCCTTGTCATAGATCATAAAGGCCCACATTCCATTGAATCGGCTGAATGCATTTGTTCCCCAGCTTTGATAGGCCGGTGCAAGCACTTCAGTGTCGGAATGGGATTTAAATCGATGACCCTCTTTTTTTAGCTCCTCAATCAACTCCAGGTAATTATATATTTCTCCATTGTAGTTGATGCAATAATTGTCGCGCAACATCGGCTGGTGACCAGCGGAACTCAGGTCAAGAATGCATAGGCGGCGGTGGCCGAAAGCAAAATTCTGTCCATGATAAAAACCTTCATCATCCGGTCCGCGATGAATGACTTTATTGTTCATGGCAAGGATCAAAGAATCCTCTACCGGAACATCTTTTTTATTGATGATCAAACTAATTCCACACATAAATAGGTCAGTAGGTATTGTCGGGATTCTATAATCTCAATGCCAATCCGTTCATTGCGGCATGAAGCCGTTTTAATCCGGACAATTTAAATGCAGGGAGTGCTGCATTTTCCATAGTCAGGCTAAATTGCAAGGTTTTTTTTCCTAAAAGATTCGAACTTATCTGATCGAATATATCCATTGTAAGCGATCCTATTATGGAATGGAATGCATTTGTCTTTTTCTAATTCCTTAATTATCTTCGCAGGTATTCCACCAATGATGCAATGGCCTTCCGGAAAGGAACTTGTAACCACTGCACCGGCTCCCACGATCGTCCAATCTCCCAGGACAACGCCGGGCATTATTTTTGCGCCTGCGCCAAGCCAGCAGTATTTTCCGATTGATATGGGTTTCAGCACATGTTTCCTACTATCATATGGATCATGATTTGCACTGACAATGATCACATTCGGCGCAATCTGAGTATAGTCACCGATGGTGATTCCTCCCTGGCCCTGGATATAGCATCCGTTCATGATGCCGGGATATGCATCTACTCCCACGAGAATTTTTTCAACATCATACACTTTGCTTGTATAGTGCACGGGCCAATAGGCTTTCCTGTTTCCTCCCCAATTCAGGATTTTTTGTTTGAACCAGATCTCAAAATTTATCCTGCACTGGTAATCGCTGGTATCATGAATAAACCGGAAATAGGGAAGCCAGGATATGGGGACCGTTATAAACCTAATCGGATTTCTTAAATAGAAAAGAATTTTTTCTTTCATCTTTTGAAAACGCGAAAACTTTTCGAAAGAAGGCCTTTAAGACTGTTCTTGATTTGCTGTTCCTTCATTTTTTTTCGCACCCATTCTATTTCTTGCTTTGTCAAAGGACATTCAGGATGATTTAAATTTTCCTCCAAAACTTCCTTCCTTAATCGTTCATAGTTTTGCATTGCATAGCTGGTTTTTGATTCCTGCCCTGCATGCAATCTGTTCCAATAAAGATCCAATGGCAGCTTGACCATAGAATAATATCTTGAAATCTTAAACCAGAATTCGTAATCCCCGATCATTCTCTTTGCCGGAAAAGCCACCCAGGGCATTAAAAACATCTCTCTTGATCAACCCGGAGCCCGGAGCCCGGTCAAAATGATTCACTTTGCCAAAACTTTCCAGGTAAATTTCTTTTGGACTGAGCAAATAAGGAAAGGGCCGGTCGTCATCCGGAAAGCAGCCCAGACCAAAACCTGCTTCTGGAAATTGTTCAGTAAACCTGACCATTACTTCCAATCCATAGTAATACATCATGTCATCTGCGTCGAGAAACTTAATGTATTTTCCGTTCGCGTAAGATGCCGCCTTATTTCTATTCGCATAGTCGCCCAGGTTAGTATCGTTAACATAGACGCGGATCCTTTTATCCTTCGCTGCGTATGACCTGGCTACCTCCACTGAACCATCATTCGAACAATCATCTACCATGATCAATTCAAAATGGGTATAAGAAGAATTCAATGCGCTTTCTATGGCATCGGGAAGCTCTTTTTCCCGGTTATAAATGGTTGTTAAGATGCTTACCAGTGGTTGTTCCTGCATATTTTAAGATATGCCTGGTTTAAGGGGTTGTGAAGAGTGCGGATTCAGATTGTGATATTCTTTTTCCAGCGCTTCGTCTCCCCTTGCGAGCACTTGCAGGAAATGATGAATAGAATCCTTAGATGATTTCCTCAGCATGCGATTATACTGAAGCCATTTCCACTTGTCCCTGAATGAAACCTGATTTTCATTTAAGAGGCGCTTTATATTCCGAATCAAGGTCATATTGCTGCCAGTGGCTTTTGCCGGGGACGATGCCAAACATTTTATAAAGCTGAAAGTCCTCCGCAAACTGCCTTACATAATTGGAATGCTTTGAGTTATTATGATAATGCTCAACCTGCGCAAATCCGGTATGTGCCAGGCAAAAGCCGGATTCCAGCGCATCCTTGGCCCATTGTATATCTTCTGCAAAGTCAATTTTCCGGAACGGAATCCTGGCCAGGCTATCTCTTTTATACATGGCATTCACATTGTCCCAACTACAAGCATTTTTTTTTTGCAGCGGAGACAAAATGTCAAATTCTTCCCTTTGCGGGTAGAATAGCTTCCTGACGGATGGTTTAGAAACGGGTCGAAACCACTGTAAAGGGTTATTATCGGGATCATGTGGCACAATCTGTTGGCCACAAACTGCGGCTACTTTATCATCATTAAAAGGTTCAAGAAGTTGTTCGAGCCATTTGCTTACCGACCGGCTTTGCATCCTGCACGGTCATCACCACATATTTTCCTTTTGACTCCTTAACGCCGAGATTACGTGTAGTCCCATGATTAAATTCCTCCGGTTCAATACAAATCATCCTGACCGGATATCTGCGGACAACAGACTTAGTTTGATCGGTCGATCCCGAGTCAATCAGAATGATCTCGGTCTTGCTTGCCAGGGACTGATTTAAAATGGCCGGTATTAGTTTTCTAAGCCATACATCTCCGTTTTTGACCGGAATGATGACAGAAATAAGCGGTAGATCATCCATGCTGAATTGCTCTTTGCGTAGCTTCCAGGTAAGCTCTTCCCCATTTCGTGCAGGGTTCAAGGTGATTTCCTTCTCCCCACTCATTCCAGGCATTTATAAAAACAAAATTTTCATCAGGTGAATAGGGCTTAAATTTCCTGACTACCTCTGTTAACCAATGTTCATATAGGGCCGGTGAGGAATCCTTGAGTATAAACATATCCTTTCTCCGGCGAGCAGTATTATCCCAGGAAGGTGTAACCGATGGGAATTGCTTATAATGGAGGTCTGGGAATAGAAAGTTGATGATTGACAAAATCCTCATAAGGAATGATCCTGTTGTGCTGGTAGACTGAAGACCCAATCTTCAATTTATGGAGTGATCGATGTAATAAATTTCCTGAAAGAGGTTTTGGTGAATCAAAAAAATCAGGTTGGAAGTCTATAGCAGCATCAAAACCCAGAATCGCCGGATCTTGCCTAAATCCAAATCCCTGCATGTATCCAATATATAAGTCCCCAACACCAAGCTGTTTGGCTTCCTCCCTCCAGGTCATTAAAGTTTTGCTGATATCCGGAAATAGTCCTGGTCTGTAAATAGCAAAAAATGGCTTCCCATTCACTCTGATATATCTTTTGTCGGTTAATACATGTTCACATAACCATCGGATGTGTAGTCTGTCGTCCTCATTTGAATAATTTTGCCTTATGAGCGAATGATTTTCATCACCGTCCCATTTTCTGTTCCAGTTTTCATTGGCCCAGCAAAACATGAAAGGAAAATCCGGCACACCTGTTTTCAGCATGTCATCCAAAGGTTCATGAAGAAGTCTTTTGCCATTGAACCAGTAATGATAATAGCAAAAACCGTAGATTCCATATTCACGGGCAAGATCTGCCTGTGCCTTTCTGGACTCAGCCAGTCTGCAAATCATAAAATCCAAGGTCGGCAGGTAAATGAGGCTGATGGTGGTCACTGAAATAATGGTTTCGCTTTGACTACATTAGTCCATTCCGTGAATCCTTTTCCCCACCAGGAATCATTTTCCGGGATCGGATGGAACTGGGGAAGGTAGTGCGCAATTATACGGATCATTATTGAACGACTTGCTTAACCAATAAAAGGTATCTAATCACCGGAGGACAATCCTGACAATATTTCTTTTGACATCGAACCAGAAGGGTCGGTCAAAGGAGCTGACCAATTGCCTCCATTTCCTTTTGCTGGATAATCGAACCATTGCGCCTAAATAGCTTTGCGCCATCCTGAAAATCATGAATAGCGATTCATTAGCTTTTGAAAACGCTTTCAACAGTCTTAAGAAATGAATGACCAAATTTTGAGCATGGTTCCAGGTAATTCCCTTCTGCCCACTCATTCCAGGCATTAATAAAGACGAATTGCTCTTCTGGCGGATAATGCTTTACTATCTCTTTGGCCTGGACCAATGATTCTCTAAAATCGCTCGTATTTTGGTTGACAATTATAATTCCTTCTTTGCCCCTTCTTGCGGAATTATCCCATCCCACGAAAACGCATGGAAGGAAAGAATATGGAAATTTCCTCAGAGACATTATCTTTTTAACCTTGGTATAATCATAGATTTTCAGGTAAAAGGAATTCACACCAAGTTTCATATTATTAAACCACTTTCCCAATGAAAACCCATCAGTAAATGCATTTGGCAGAGCGCTCAGTTGGGGTTCAAAGTTTAGTACATTATCAAATCCCGAAAGACTATGGCTATTGGCATTACTCCCGATGATATAAGGCTCGTGTAAACCATTCCTGATGGCAGTTTCCTTAATTATTTCGATGGTGCCTCTATAGTCGGGAAGATCATTTGGCCGATAAATCATGAAAACGGGGCGATTATTTATTTTTATATATCTGGCGTCGCGGAACGGCCCATTGCAAAGCCAATTTGCATGCAACTGGTCGTCTTCTCTGCTATAAGTTTGTTTAATCAATATCACTTTGTCTTCACCCAGCCAACGCCTGCTCCAGGTCTCATTTGCCCAAAATAGCATAAATGGAAAATCAGGCTTTCCCGAAGAAACCATCTCATCTATAGGTTTATTCAACAGACGCTTGCCTCCAAACCAATAATGATAGAAGCAAAAACCAAAAATACCGTGCGATCTGGCGAGATCAGCCTGTTCTTCCAAAATCTTTGGCAACCTTAAATCATAATATCCCAAATCAGAAGGAAATTTGGGCTGATGATGTCCTTTGAACAAAGGTTTGGCCTTTGCGACATTGGTCCATTCTGTAAATCCTTTGCCCCACCATTCGTCGTTTTCCGGGATCGGATGGAATTGGGGAAGATAAATCGCAATCGGGCGAATGCTTCCAGCCATGAATTCAAGAAATGTTTGGTAAAGCCAAATTAGCGGTTCTGAAAAGATCTAAAAAAGATGAGCAGGTATTTTTTCACCAATGATATTTTATTCCTTCCATGAAAAAATGCATATAAGAAGAAGGCCACAGATTTGGGATATTTTTTATTCTCCAGGTATTCCATCGAGAGATTCCAAAAGGGCCAGGCAAAATTAGCAAAGAGCGGACTCCAATAATTTAAGTGATAATATTTTCTCAGGTTCAAAACGATATCCTTTGTTACAAACCTGTCCTTTTCATTTCGTGTACTTTCCCCCCCTGCTGAAAAAAGGGCAATGGTCAATGGCAAATACAGTGTTTTCACGGATGCAAAACAACGGTGATTCAAATCCCAGTCTGCGCAAGTCGTGTAAGCAATATTGAAATTCCCAATTTTATTAAACAGTGTACGCTTATAAAAAATGGCCTGCTGGCAAATATTGATGGAAAAGAGCTTTTCCCTGTTAAATTCGCCGTCAAAAATACTTCCATCTTTTACCCAGGAGGTGTCGCCACCAACGATTTGAACATCTCCGTAAACAAATTCCGCATCCGTTCCCTCTAACTTTTCACTGACTTGCTCCAGCACTAAGGCATCGGTGAGTGCATCATCAGACCCAAGAAAAAATAACCAGATTCCTCTGGCTAAGGAAATCCCCTTATTCATTGCATCATATATTCCTTTGTCTTTTTCTGATATAACATGAATTCTCCCATTTTTTTCAGAAAAAGGCTTTATGATATTCAATGTATTGTCATTGGATAATCCTTCTATTATCAATACCTCGTAATCATTAAATTTTTGATCATTAATACTTTGCAAACATCGACGAATTCCGATTTCCGAATTATATGAAGGAACTATAATAGTGATCAAAACAGAACCTTTCATTTCCCAATCAAATTTTTACAAACTTCTGCAATTCGTAATTGTATTCAACCACATATTTTTCCTCAATTGGGTAATTCAAAATTCCTAATCGTCTCTTTAGTGCGGCATATTTCGGATATCTTTTTATAATTTTCATCTTCATCAACTGGGATGTTTCCTTTTCCGACAATCCCTTTACATAACTATCAATGACCTTATCACATTGTTCAATGTATGACGTATAGTATTTTTCAGATATCTGATCTTTACGCACTCTGAATGAACCTACCAATGCAGGTGTTATGTATTGTTCGGCGTATTTATAAAAACGCATCCACAGTTCAAAATCACCAGCATATCCGAAGTCCCTGGAAATTGACGAACCTGATTTTTCCCACAGATTTCGGCGCCAATAAGTAGATTCCTGTTGAATAAATTTTCCATCGTGATATTCTTTCAAATAAAAACTAAACTTGGATGATCTCTGCGGGCGCTGGTATACTATTCTTCCCCGTTCATCAGCAACACAAGGATGTCCCTGAATCCAGTCAATATCCGGGTTTTCGGTGAAAATATCTGCAATGGTAAAAAGTGATTTGCCAATCAACATGTCGTCTGAATTTAGCCATCCCATGATATCGCCGGTAGATTTCTGAAAACCGCGGTGCAAAGCATCATATACACCCTCATCCTTTTCAGACTCCCAATGAGTTATTTGACTTTCATATTTTCTGATGATATCCACTGTATTGTCCGTACTACCACCGTCCATTATGATATATTCCAGATTGGGATATTGCTGGTCAATAATGGAAAGAATACATTTTTCAATATAATTTCCCTGGTTGTAGCTTGCTGTTACAATTGAAATCTTAGGAAACTTCTCAGGCATAGGAAACTTTATTAAAAACAGGATGCTCTTTTCTGACATAAAATGCATCAGCCTGCCAAAAAACCTGATCTCCGGGTCGGCGCATAATATCTACCAAATCAATTAAACGAAAACCCAGATTATCCAAATAAGCCGTTATCTCGTGAAATAGCAAGCAGCTTGGGGAAATGCGGAATCCGTAGACTTCTATAACTAATAGTATTGTGTTTTTCAAAGTCTTCTCGGCGCCTTTTAAAATTGGAACTTCATAGCCGTGCGTGTCCAGTTTTATAAGAATGTCTTTCTCGTGTTTAACAATTGTGTCAATAGAAGTCATCGGAACCACTCTTGTCTTCTCTCCTTTAATCCCATAAATACCACTTCCGTCCAGATCGTCAGACACAAAAAGTTCTATATTTCCTTCTCCTTCACCTGCAACAGCCAAATGAAATTTTATATTTGAATGAGACTTTTTTAATTTATCTAAATGTGAAATGTTTTCAAATAAAGGTTCTATCAAATGATAATTTGCAGCAGGCCACAATCCCAATAAGTTTTCAGACCATTTACCTTGTGCGGCTCCTACATCTACGACTAAGGTTGGATCAATGCCGATATTTTTCATCCTCTGAAGACCAGCAATCATCAAATTACCGTCATATTGTACAATATTTTCCCTTTTGTTTATTTTGTACAGCCCATAACCAGTGGTTGATATTATTTTCTTAATTAATGACTTAATCATTCTAAATAGTATTCAATATCATGTTAAGGTAATTTTTAAAAATAATTAATTCTGTAAGTCCTCAAAATTCTTAATCCATGAATAAGTCTGCCTTAAACCTTCATCAATAGTTATTTCAGGTTTAAATCCCATTTTTTGAATTTTACTTATATCGGCCTTCCATGTCAATGGATCTCCCGTTCTCATTTGGCCATTAAAATAAATTGACTTTTTTGTGGGAAAGTTTTCGATAAATAATTTAGCAGCTTCTTTAATTAAAATTTCAGAGCCATTCGCAACATTATAACATTCTGCTTTCATCTCTGAATTATTCAATAAAATATCAACCACCCTTACCAAATCATCTATGTAAATAAAATCTCTGCTTTCCATCCCGGTTCCAAACAATTCTATTATCGAACTGTCAATTGCCTTTTTATAAATATCCCAAAACAACTGCTTCTTTAAACCCGGTCCATATATTGAAAACGGTCTCATAATACATGACCTGATACCGAATAATTCAAGATATTCCTTACATAAAATCTCGCTCAAAAGCTTATGCCATCCATAAGGAGATAATGGGTTTGTAGAAGATTCCTCTCTGACAGGTAAACTATCCGGATTACCATACACTGCAGCACTGGAAATATGAAGGAAATTGCTATTAACTCCTGCTATCCGAATTGCATCCAATATTTTAGCAGTTTCAAAGCAATTAGACTCAAAATCACCTAAAGGATACTTCACGGAATATCCAACATTCCCTGATCCTGCTGCATTTACAATATTTTTAAATTTACTTATCAATAGCAACTCACTCACA
>CAWHHG010000008.1:0-645302 GCA_963829115.1 uncultured Chitinophagaceae bacterium
ATCATTCGCCCCACAAGTGATATACGGCCATTTGCCTCATGTCACTGTTTGTTACAATAAATCCGTTCTCGCCAATAGAGTTATTTGTACCTGGGTCAATTGTTCCTCCCAACCCGTCTTAAATCTATAAACTTTTATCGGACCATCAAACCACCTTGGGAAATTGGTCAATTCCGCGTTATACAATTCCTTTTCTGAAAACCCAGTGCTTGTCAAAGGGAATATGGCTTTGCCAAAATATGTCCACTTTGCAGTTTGATCTTGATTAAATTCCGACTCGTCAACCAATTCCCACCCATTTTTCGAGTTCTGCAAATTCTATAACCTCATGAGAAAGGAAAGTGTCATCCATTTTTGTTCTCCAAAAAATTGCCCTGTGTCCACCGTTTGGTCCTTGATCGCTGTTATTATCAACAATGAAATTGCTCTTGTAGCTCATCCAAAATCCTGCAGGTGATGCTTTGTTGCAAGAAATGGAAAAAGAGTCCGAGAAAAAATGTTACCAGAATTGATGGTCTTATTTCCATTTATAATAAGTCAAGTCAGGTCGTAGCATTGAATGAAGTCTGAAAAAGGTTGCGCACAACACTAATATAGCCGCTATTCATCTCAATTGCAAATCTTCAAAAGATATTGATTCCCATCAGTTTTCACCCGCGTTTTTTATACTGGGGAGTTGCGCTAATCCGATTCGATCGTCTTCAACTTTTTTACCGAATAAATAGTCCAGCGGACTGGCAATAAATATGAGTTTCTCCTTAGCTACATGTAAATACCGCTCCGTAGTCTTTATGCTGAAATGCCCGAGGAGGTCCTTAATATACCTGATGTCAATGCCCTTCTCCAACAAATGAGTGGCAAAACTGTGCCGCAGGCTATGAAAACTGACCGCTTTATGAATGCCTGCTCTTTTACGGGCATGCTGGAATACCTCTTGTGCGCTGCGCACACTATATGGAACGCCGGGAACAATCCCCTCAAACAGGTATGTTTTTGGTCTTGGCACATGCAAACGAATATATGCTCCAAGGATATCCAGTAGCAATGGACTAAGCATCACATAGCGGTCCTTCTTCCCCTTGCTCCTTTCAACGAATACCTGCATCCGGTCACTGTCAATATCGCTGAGCTTTAACCTGACAGTCTCACTCACCCGCAGCCCACAACTGAATGCAGCAAGAAGGATGGCCTTATGTTTTATATTGGGCATCGCCCGGAACAGTCTTTCTAATTCCCGCTCTCCAAGCACTTTGGGCAATTGGTAGCGGTTTCCTTGGTCGCGGAAGATCAAATAGCATTTTCTCTCTGTTCAATACTTTTTCATAGTAGAACTTTATGGCATTGATATGGCTGTTCATATCGCTTTCACTCGGCCGTTTCCTGTCCAGACGCCAGATCAAATATTTTTCGATGATTTCTTTGGACACTTGTTCAGGGTGATGCCTGAGGGCAATCGCTGCAAAATATTCCTTCAAGTGCAAGACAATAATTCCTGCCTGTATTTTCACTGTATCCCTTCAACCTTAATTTGTCCTGAGTGGCTTTGAGCTGTTGCCTGATATAATGGTTCGGCGATTTGTCTGTCGCCGGGTAATCGGCTGGAGCCAAACCACATTTGACCCGGTGCTCCATGGTATCCGGAATATGCCAGCATTTTAGCGTTTTGCTCCACACCGCTCCAGGTACAGACTGCATCCGACTGTTCAAATGCTCGTCAAAATCAAAAAAGATCGCGATTCTTTTCTTTTGTTTGTATATGATTGGCAGGTATCGAATAAGCACAGCCATTATCGTAATAGCCTGGAATGTTCTCCCTGGGCGATGGAAATTACCAATTCATAGGTGTCAAAAATTACCATAATCGTGGTAGGCCTCTGGAACAGACGAAAGAGGATCACCAGGGCCTGAAATTTGTCTGAATCACGGATAACACGGATTTAAGGATTACACAGATTTTCTATTTTTGGGCAAGCTTCTAATCTATTCTTTCTCTTCTGTGAAATCAATTAATCCGTGTTATCCGTGATTAAGACAAAGAATAGTGGCAAAAGGCCTCTTGCATCCCACCTGCCTCCGACAGGCAGGTTCAGAATTGTCCCAAAAATCCCAACAAACAGGCCCTGATATAAACCAGGGCCTGTTGCTACCATTCGACAAATCCAACAAACAATAGCGTGCTCACGACACTGTCACCAGGCCCGAATAAAAAGTATTCGAAGTGAGCCCGTTTTTCGCGGAAATAAATCCGATATAAGTATGAAAAGGCTTACCCGACAATCCTGTAAGATTTAGCGTGATTGTCCCTTTTATACGTTGCACCGTTCCGCGGTTATACACCCAGTGGTTAATTTCCCGGTTGTAAGCTGCCACATATACCAGGTCATTGGCCTGTGGTGACTCTTCTCCGGTAAATTGCCAGCTGAACACCAATTTGCCGGCCTCGGGGGAACTGCAGTTTGCTGCGTCTACCCCTGCCTGGTTGCCCTGGCTGAGCTGCACTTTGGGATAATCGATGGCGAAGTCGGGAAAGCTTCCGGCGATCGCCTGCACGAGGTTATACGCAAACGCTTTGTTGAATCCCGACATGCCTTTGGCTTTTCTGTCGAAATTTAGATTCAGCAGATCAGTGATCGGTTGAAGAAAAGCCATCATCAACGCAAATCTTGACTGCTGCACCTGTTGTTCGGGCGAGAAAGATCCTTTCTTCCTGCGCCCCGGCCGGCTCTTAAGGACTGACTGGCCTTTCCAGGTGCTACCCGAAACATTGCCAACCCTTCCAGTGATAATGCCCATGACATCTTTTTTAATACGTCCCATAAAAATCAATTTTAAAAGTTTACAATTTGTTTTTTCCTACCGGCTGATGTGCGGGGTCGGAACCTAAGATCTTCTGCTGCAGCAGTCCCTTCCCGAACCGGTATGGCTGCAAGGTAGATTGGCGAAGAAGCGGCATTTAGCAGTGCGCTGGCAGCCTGCTAAAGATTTTTTTTGTGGAACTGCGATTTTCCTGGCCGGAAGGATCCTGGGAATGGATTTATTTGGAGATAACAAACTGATTTCGTTGAAGAATGAAGCAGAAAAAATAAATCAAAAAAGAAAAATCATCGTTAATACAATCCTCATTCTTCGTTGTTTCTCCTTGTTTCTTAATTGTTTAGTTATAGTTTAATTCTTATTCACTTCAATGGCTTTTCGATGTTTCTTCGATGATTCTTCGATAAATCACTGGTGTTTCATTGGAGAGTTATCGAAGAACTATCGAAGAAAACCCGGGCTACACAATAACCAAACAAGAATCTAATAATACACCGACAGGAAAAACCAGCGAGGCGATGGCGAAAAATGCAGACTTTTTCTAATGGTTTCCATATAGAAAATGTGGATAAATAATTCCTTAGCAGGCTGCTAAATGAATTGAAAAAAAAGTTGTACGCGCGCGCGTGCGTATTATATATATAGAGCTTTTTGTTTCACGCAGAGACCGCAAGGAAGCAAAGGCGCTGAGACTCTCTGAGTAAATAAGTGTCACATCAATCTCAAACATTCCACTTCTATCCTAAAAATCCCATAAATCCCAACCTGTCTGCCTCAAAGAATATTCAGATAAATCCCAGTTCAGAATTGAAAATAAATTTCCGTCGCCCCATACCCATATCGTTCATGATAACGATTCACAAAAAATTTTACTTCCTTTTTCACCCGCAGCATTTCATGAATTTCATCTCTGAGCTTACCAGATCCAACGCCATGAATGACGACCATAGTGGATTGCCTGTGCGCAATAGCGAGATCGAGCCAATGCTCAAAAGTCTGCAACTGTAAGGCCAGCATATCAAATGGGCTGAGCTCCCTCCATTGATCAGTGAGCTTTTCAATATGCAGATCCAGTTCCTGTTTAGCAGGCGGCAAATTTTGCCTCAGGTTGGAGACATCATAGATTTTTGCAGCGTTCGGTCTTGAATCAGCATTTGGCGCATCGTATGATTCTATCTTGTCGGGGTATTTTTCAAAAAGCCGGTATGAAAAACTGGCTTCCTGTTTTTTCCTGATTTCTTCGATCTTGGCAAAAACTTGTCTTGCCTTTAGCTTGATGGCAGACTCAAAATAATCTGCCTTATTTTTTTCAGGAGTCAATAGCGAAAACTCAAATTCAAATGCCGGGCTGTCGTTCAGGTTTTCGAAGGGAATGTCGTGAAGATAGAATTCCTTAAAGGCAAGAATTTCGTTTTGCAATTCTAAATCCGTATTTCCGAAATAAGTGAGCCGGTAATGAAATTTCAAACCAAAACCCAGGTGGTTGACAAGATGGACCTTCAGGCTTTGAACAATTTCGTCACCGAATTCGTCCTCTTCCATGACAGGAAGGAAAAACAACCAGACGCCGTCTTCTACCCTATTCTCCGATTTGGATTTCTCGGCCGGAACCTGGTCTATATATTTCTTGCCTGGTTTTGATTGCTCCGGTTTTTTTTCAGTGAATCTTTTGAAATAGGGAAAATCAAGCTGGTCAATATAAGCAGGGAACCGGACACCCCGGACCTCTACCATGACCATTTCGCGGTCAATAATTTCGACCACTTCTCCTTCTTCTTCTGAATGATGGATGATCACCTTATCTCCTACCTGGAACTTCATAATGCAGAGTAAATTGATTCAAATGAATCCCTTAAGAACCCGGGCAAAAATCGATGGTTTGAATGAGTGAAGGATTCGTTTAATGCTTCAGTGCCAGTTTGCTCTTCCGCCTGCCATATAAAAAATAGATGGAAAGTCCAAGGACCATCCATCCAAAAAAGACCTTCCAACTATTGGCCGGTATTTCAATCATGAGATAAGTGCAACAGAGCACCCCCAATACCGGGATCAGGGAATAATGTTTAATGAAACTAATCATCGAGACGATCAATGCGAAAACGCAAAAAACGATAAACAATACTTCCTGGCGGCTTTCTCCGCTGATATTGGAGAATGCATCCATAAGCCGCTGGCGGAACAAAAAAACAAAAACTGCAAATAGCAGGGCTACAAAATATTTCCCGTTTATATAAGGGATTTGGAATTTACCGGCAACCTTTCCGGTTCTTGGCAGAAAAAGCACGCCGCCACATACAAGTACAAATGCAAACAGGGTGCCGATGCTCGTCAGGTCGGTCATTAATTTATCGTCAACCACCAATACAGGAACACCCACAACAAAGCCGGTAATCACGGTAGCGAAAGCCGGTGTCCTGAATCTTTTGCTGATCCTGCTGAATGGCTTGGGAAGCAGACCATCCCTGCTCATGCTCATCCAGATCCTTGGCTGGCCAATCTGAAAAACCAGCAACACGCTGGTGGCCGCTATGACTGCACTGATCGAAATGATAAATCCAACCTTGTGCATATTGATCTTGTCGAATACATAGGCCAGAGGATCCGCGACGCCGTTGAATTCCTTATAATTTACCAAACCCGTAATGACCAGGGCGGTGACAATATAAATCAGCGTGCAAATCACGAGGGAATAGATCATTCCTTTCGGCAGGTCTTTTTGGGGATTGCTGCACTCCTCCGCCGTAGTAGAAATAGCGTCAAATCCTATATAGGCAAAGAAGACAGCCGAGACGCTCTGAAGCACTCCGTTCATTCCCTCGGGAAGGAATGGCTTCCAGTTGCTCGTGCCGATATCTGTAAAAATCATCCAGAAACCGACCACAGCAATAAATATCAACACAACTATTTTCAACCCTACCATAAAATTGGCGCTTTTCCGACTCTCATTGATCCCGATATAGGCAAGGATGGTAATGAGCCAGACAACCATAAATGCAGGAAAATTAATTATGAACTTCAGCCCTGCAATTGTTGGTGCGTGGCTATAAACAAGATCTGTAACGGGCTTGCCTGCCTGCAAAGCTGTATCATAATTCATTTTAGCTGTCTGGTAGCCGATGGTCAGCCAGTCAGGAAGGTTAATTCCAAAAGCCTGCAGGATATTGTTAAAATAGGCACTCCATGAAATGGCCACGACCACATTTCCAATGGCATATTCCAGGATCAGGGCCCATCCGATAACCCAGGCCACCACTTCGCCAAAAGCAACATAGGAATAAGTATATGCACTACCGGAGACAGGTATGCGGGAAGCAAATTCTGCATAGCAGAGTGCAGTGAAACCGCAGGTGACTGCAGTAATCATAAAAAGAAAAATAACTCCCGGTCCTCCGTGGTAGGCAGCCGTTCCTATGGTGGAAAATATGCCCGCTCCGATCACGGCTGCGATGCCCATAAAAGTGAGGTCGCGAACACCAAGCACCTTTTTCATTTCTCCATGGCCATGGCCATCACCAAAGCCCGCTTCTGCGTCTTTAATGATCTTGTCCAATGATTTTTTTCTGAACAGGGAACTCGCCATGTAGAAATATTTGAATGCGCAGGGAAATTAACGAAAAAAGCTGATCAGATCATTACCAAAAGGGGGATGATCCCGGATTAGAATTCCCTTTGGATCAGGAATTTTGCCAATTGCATGAGCGGTTCTTTGCGGTTAGACAAGACCGCAATCTCTTCCAGGTGCGAGATGGCGCTGGCAAGGTATTCTTCCTTGAGCAGATGGGCTTGCTCATCAACTCCGCAATCTTTAAATATCTCAATCATCCTGCTCACTTTATCTTTTGAGTCGGCTAGCATCAGAGCATTCATTTCTTCTCTCTGAGCAGGGGATCCTGTTTCCATTGCCTTAATAAAAAGAAATGTTTGCTTATTGGCCACAATATCTCCTCCTGGCTGCTTCCCAAACTTAGCCGGGTCGCCAAATACGTCAAGCCAATCATCCTGAATTTGAAATGCCAGTCCAAGGTTTAGTCCGAATGCATACAGATGATCCTGGTTTCCTTCGCCAGCACCACCAATGACTGCTCCCATCTTCAGGCTTGCACCCAGTAATACAGAGGTTTTCAATTCAATCATGTGCAAATACTCCTGCAGACTTACATGGCCCGATTTTTCATAGTCCATATCCAATTGCTGTCCTTCGCAGACTTCCTTCGCGGTCTTATTAAATATGTAGATTAGTTTTTGAATGACCGGAAATGATATTTTGTTCAGCGAGTCATAGGCCGCAACCAGCATCACATCCCCGGCAAGAAGTGCGTTGGAATGTCCAAATTTTTCGTGCAATGTGGGCATTCCTCTTCGCAGCGGGGCCTTGTCCATTATATCATCATGAATCAGGGTGAAATTGTGAAACAGTTCAATGGCCGTCGCTATGTCCCAACAGTTAGGATGAATTTCGTCGAACAATTCATTTCCCATCAGGCACATCACAGGCCGGATCCGCTTCCCTCCTAAATTCAAAAAATATTCAGCGGGCTGATAAAGGCTTGCCGGTTTTTCGGGAAAATGAGGGCGGCTGAAATAGGCAATAAAGGCCCTGGATAATTCCTCAAAATTTTTCATGGTTAATACTGAGCCAGACTATCTGTGCTTTTTCTTTTTTGTTTTGCTTCTCGCCGACAAATGATTTCGGAAATCATTTTGCAGGTCTTCTTCGCCTGCTCCCAAAACCCATTCATAATCCAATTGTCGTTTTGTCAAATTTGCAGAAATGACACGGATCATTATTTTATCTCCCATCTTGAATTGCCTCCCGCTTCTTCTTCCTACAAGGGAATAATCACCCTCCACCAGTCTGAAGTCATCATAATCAAGAAGGCTGTTTAAGCTTACAAGTCCTTCGCATTTATGCTCAACAGTTTCAACCCAAAATCCAAAGGAGGCCACTCCGCTGATGACACCTGCGAAGTCTTGTCCCAAAAACCCCTGCATATACTCAACCTGTTTGTATTTATTGGCAGCTCTTTCCGATTCCATAGCAGCTCTTTCCCGTTCACTGCAATGCTTGCATTTGGCATCCATTTTTTTGTCGGGTTCAATTTTGTTTTCAAGACAGGATTCCAATATGCGATGAACGAGGATATCAGGATAGCGTCGAATGGGAGATGTGAAATGACAATAATTCTCAAATCCCAAACCATAGTGACCAATATTTTCTGAAGTATATATTGCCTTGGCCATGGTCCGGATACCCAGTTGCTCCAGCACATGCTGCTCCGGTTTTCCATGAACGTCTGCAAGCATCTGATTGAAAGAGGAAGCAATCGCTTCAGGCGTTTTGGTATCAAATGTATGTCCGTATTTTTTTGCAAATTCAATGAAAGGAAGCAGCTTTTCTTTGTCGGGTTCATCATGCACTCTGTAGGGAAAAGGAATAGGCTTCTTGTGGACCTTTATATTTGACACGAATTCTGCCACCGTCCTGTTTGCCAGAAGCATGAATTCTTCGATCAACTGGTGTGATTCCCGGCTCTCCTTCACCGTGAGGCCAATCGGCTTACCCGTTGAGTCGAGCACAAAACGGACTTCGGTAGAAGAAAAGTTGATGGCTCCTTTTTTGAATCTTTGTTTGCGCAGCTTCTGTGCAATGCCGTGAAGCACCATGACCTCATCCCGGTAAGTACCTTCATTTTTATCTATGATTTCCTGAACATCTTCATAAGTGAACCGATGATCGGAATGGATGGCCGTTTTTCCCAGCCAAAAGTGTTTGATTTCTCCTTTCGAGTTCAATTGAAAAATGGCGGAGAAACATAGTTTGTCTTCATGAGGCCTCAATGAGCACAATTCATTGGAAATGCGTTCCGGCAGCATCGGATTTACCCGATCCGGGAGGTATACCGATGTAGCCCTTTCATAGGCTTCTTTATCAAGGGCAGTCTCAGGTTCCACAAAATGGCTGACGTCTGCAATATGAACACCAATTTCATATATGCCATTCGAAAGCTCCCGGAATGAAATGGCATCATCGAAATCCCTGGCATCTGCGGGATCAATTGTAATGGTGAGGACATTCCGAAAATCCTTTCTTTTTGCAAGATCTTTGTCTCCAATAAGTTCAGGTAATCTTTCGGATTCTTCTTTGACTGCTTCGGGAAAAAGAATCGGGAATCCGTTCTCCAGAAGGATTTCCTTCATCGCACGATTGTTTTCACTTTCATTGTCCAGAATTTCAATCACCTCACCCTTTGGCTTACGATTCATTTCCCATTCAACAATACGAACGATTACCCGACTCTTGTCAGTCGCGCCCTTGAGCAGTTCCAAAGGCACAAAAATATCGGGCATGGGCTTGTCCGATTCCGGTATAAAGAATGCAAATCCGGAACTGAGTTCAACATGACCCAAAAACTCATTTTGTTTTCTCTCCAGTATTTCTATGACTTCCCCCTGCAAACGCCGGCCCTGCCCGGCATCTTTCAGTACCTTGACCCTCACCGTGTCTCCATGCAGTGCGGTATTGAAATCTGAAGGTCTGACCAGAATGTCCTGGTTAATGGTGTCTGTGATAACAAACCCCATTCCGGAGCGGGTGATCTCTAATTTTCCTTTAAGCGATTGTTGCCCCGCAGTTTTTCTTCTTTAATTTTTTCTTATCTGCATGTCTGTGTCCCATCCTTAATTATTGATATTTAAAATCCTTGATGAAGGAAATGATTATTTCAGTAAACCGTTTTTCTTCCTGAAAAAGAAACCCGGGCTCAATCGGTATTACATAGATCGGAAGGTTTTTCAACTCCTGGGTAAATTTGGTCAGGCGAACTGAATCCTTTTCAGTAGTGAGAATGATTTTATTTGTGGCCGAAATCCCGTCAAATCTTTTGATAATTGATTTAAGATCATCGATCGTAAAAATATGGTGATCACTATAATCCATTTCATAAAAGGCCAGGGTCTGCTCATCAAGGAATTGCTTTAGTGGCACCGGATTTGCGATTCCCGTTACCAGCAAGACTTCCATTGAATCTGAGAATTGTGTTGTCGCTCCGGAACTTATATGATAGGGTTGTCCATATTTGATATAAGAAAAGAAAACCTCCTGCTTTTCTACAGGGCGGATTTCATTGATGATATCATTTCTTTCTTTAAGCGAAAAAGAGGGATCACATTTGGTTACCACGATAATATCGGCTCTCTTATAACTCTTTTTCTGATCCCGCAAGTCCCCGGTCGGCAGATACCAATCCCTGGTAAATAAATTGCTGCATTCGGTCAGCAGGATATTGAGCCCGGCATTTATTGCCCGATGCTGAAAAGCATCATCCAGGATGATGACTTTTGTATCCGGGAGGTCGTGCAATAATTGCGGGATGGCAACAACCCTCTCTTCCCCCACAGCAATGGCGACATCAGGGAATTTCATTTTGAATTGCATGGGTTCATCACCGATATCCAGGGCAGTCGCTTCTTCATCTGCCAGCGCATAGCCTGAGGTCTTTCGTTTGTACCCCCGGCTCAGCACAGCAATATGGAATTGGTCTTTCAGCTTTTTGATCAATAACTCCACCATGGGCGACTTTCCCGTCCCTCCCACTGCAAGATTTCCTACACAAATCAGGGGCATATTAAATGATGCCGATTGCATCCAATTCAAATCATAGCACCAGTTCCTAACGATAACAATCAGGGCATAAACAAATGAAAAAGGCAGCAATAAGATCCGGATGGTTTTAAAGAAAAGAAAATTAAGATTCATACAGGCATTTCATGGAGCGAAACCTAAAGGTACACTAAATCTATTTTCAGGTGTGAACGCAACCGCCACAAACTTTTCAAAGGAAAGCAAGCAGCTTTTTTCGTATGAGTTCAGCCTGAATCTTCACAAAATCGCGGTCCGGCTGTTTTTGAAATGGAATGGAAACGATATGATCAATGCCAGACCAACGCACAATTTCTGATTCATAAGCAAGATATTGATCATTGAAGATCCATCCTTTTACCGGGGTACCGGACGCTTTGCAAGCCCATGCCGTGAGCAGGGAATGATTGATGCTGCCGAGGTAATTCCTGCTAACCAGCAAAAGATGTACTTTCAGCCTTTCAACAAGATCAATGACAAAATCATTTTCATTCAATGGCACCATGAGTCCGCCGGCTCCTTCAATGACCAGCCATTCGGCCTGGCCTTTCCGTTGCTCCATTATTTTTTTCAAGTCCTGCACAATCTTTTCCAGGTCTATTTTCTTTCCTTCTTCCCTTGCTGCAATATGTGGGGAGGCAGCAAGTCTGAGTATATAACTCTCCTCATGAACCCTGTTGGCAGAATTGGTCAGTTTATCTTTCACCCATTCACTGTCTGTACCTTCTGTGAAGCCAGCCTGAACCGGCTTCCAATAGTCCGCTCCCAGGGCCTCCGCCACTATGGCTGATACCAGGGTTTTACCAATTCCTGTTCCTATGCCTGAAATAAACAATGCCTTCATGGTCATTCAATTTGAAATGCCAGCATCTACCAACGCAATGCGGAGCAAAATATAACGGAATAGATCAACTGTTTTTGCTGAGAGGCAAATTCAGTTCCCTGATTCCTTATTCACAAAAATAGAAAATATGGTAGTGCCATAATTTCGCTGCGTAACAAAGGCCTGGAAAGCCTTATAATTATTTTTCGGGGTATGCTCCAGGATAAACCATCCGTTTTTGCGAAGGAGTCCTTGTGAGATGATCAGCCTGGGAATTTCGTCAATTTGCTCCAAAGCATAGGGAGGTCCGGCAAAAATAAGATCATATTTCTCCTGGCATTGCCTGATAAACCGGAAGACATCCGACCGCACAACTTTTAAATTGCGTAGGCCAAGTGAGTCCGCAGTTTTTTTAATAAATGCATGCATCGAAGGATCCTTTTCTACCACTGTCAGGTCACTTACACCACGGGATGCCATTTCATAGCTGATGCTTCCTGTGCCTCCAAAAAGGTCAAGGGTTTTCATCCCTTCCAGGTGCAGGTTATTCTCCAAAATGTTAAATAATCCTTCTTTGGCTATATCTGTTGTTGGCCGGGTATAAGGCATTTTCGAAGGCGGATGAATCTTTCTTCCACCCAAATCACCTCCAATTATACGCATAGCGCCATTTTCAAAAGCGAAGAAAAATAATGATGCGGATACTCTTTCAATTCATCCGACATCTTGATGTTATCGCCAATGCCTTCAAAATGCAAGTGAAGAAAATATTTACTGAGTTCTTCGAATAAAGTTGAATTCTGTTCAATGAGACCGCTCAACTCGAATATTGCTGATTCCTGGTTCAATCCAAGCTGCCGACAACAATTCAGCAAGTGGTAAGCAATATCTTTTGAATCATGATATAAAAAAGTCTGGATCAGTTGCAGCTGCCCGGATTTTAAAACCATCACCACAATTTTTTCCGGATAGAAAAAGACTTTTACAAATTGGTCTTCTTCGCGTGCAATAAACATCTTATGGCACTTGAGCTGCAGGCTGTAAAAATGCCAGTACCTGCCCGCTGAGAATTTCCTCTGCAGGAGCCGGTGAGCCTCCTGGGGTATTCGATAGACATTGTGAAAATCCCACCAGGGAATTTTTTCAGTAAGCACCAGGTTTTTGTCCAGGCTGCCATAAACCAATTCCATAATTTCCCTGTTCGCATCCAAATTGAATAAACGTTCCGGCACCAGGTTGCTTTCGGGAAAATTATAAACCAGAAAGGTCTCATCTGGATTGGTTGCCAGGAGCGGGTCTTCTTCGATTATATCCTGTAATACTTTTTCAAGTAACTCTGCTTTATACTGATTCCATTGGTAATATTTAATCGCAATGGGACGCATGCCCCTGAGATTGAGCAACACGTAACTTAATGAATTGGCATTTACTTCCATAAGCAGTCGGCACTGCTCGAGATCGGCAGGAATTTCCTGTTCCTTGCAAATATTGAATACCGGTTTTGGCATATACTAAGTGCACAATAATACTACAATTTATTCGTGAGACTTGTTTTTTGCAAACGAAGTGCAGCAAAAAACTTAGTCGAATCCGCCTGAGGCGGACCAAAGGCGGAAGGCCTGCTCGCGGAGTCCCCTAGAAGGCTCGCTCTGATGGCTAATGCCTGTGATTTGGATATGAGATGGTAGTCATTGGCAAACAGCACCTGGCTATCTGCGGAAATTTATCAGGTCCGGATTCAATGGGTGGCCTTACAGATAAAACGATTTTGCTTAGCTTGCAGGCCTTTTCAAAATGAGCAATTCATCCCATGCGCCGCAGTTCCAGGTTGAGATCACGAATCGCCAGATTCTCACCATTGCATTGCCCATCAGCCTGGCGATCCTTGTTCCTCAAATTAATTTTATCACCAACAATATCTTCCTCGGACATCTCAATGAAGAATCATTGGCGGCTGCCGGGATTACCGGCGTCTATTATCTCATTTTTGCCGTGATTGGAAACGGAATCAATAATGGATTGCAGGCCCTGATTGCGCGAAGAGCAGGAGAAAACAGGATTCAGGAAATCGGGAAATTATTTTCTCAGGGGATTCGGATTGTTTTTGTGCTTTCCGCCATGGGGATCGCGATTACTTATTTTCTAGCTCCGATAGTGATGAAATGGTCCCTGCATTCCCCCGAACTCGTGGACAAAACCGTTCAATTTCTCAGGATCAGGATATGGGGACTGCCCTTTCTGTATATATATCAGCTTCGAAATGCATTGCTCGTGGGCACCAATCAAAGTAAATTCCTTGTATACGGAACCATTGCTGAAACCCTGGCAAATATTCTGCTTGACTACTCGCTGATTTTTGGGCATTTTGGTATGCCAGTCATGGGATTTAACGGAGCTGCGGTCGCTTCAGTTTTTGCTGAGGCTGTCGGAATGATTGTTGTATTTGCAGTCATCCAGGGAAAAGGCATCAGCAAACAACTTCAACTTTACAAACATTTTGGTTATGATGCAGTAACCAGCCGCCTGATTCTCGTTCAATCCTCACCTTTGATTTTCCAATATGCGATCAGCATCATTAGTTGGGAATTCTTTTATATCCTTATTGAACACCATGGACAACGTGACCTGGCCATCAGCAATACCATGAGAAATATTTTTGGCATGTTCGGTGCCTTTACATGGGCGTTTGCTTCCACCACAAATGCGATGGTGAGCAATATTATCGGTCAGGGGAAAAAAGACCAGGTTATTCCTTTAATTAAGAAGATCGTCAGGCTCAGCATGGGATTTGCAATTTCTGTTGCACTGCTTTTGAACCTCTTCCCCCAGGTATTTCTGTCCATGTTTGGTCAAAGCAGCGAATTTATTGAAGCAGCGATTCCTGTGGTGAGGGTTGTATCCACTGCACTCGTCATGATGTCTTTCGCTACTATATGGCTGAACGCAGTGACCGGAACAGGAAATACGACAATCAATCTCGGCATTGAATTCATTACGATCGTATTTTATTCCATTTATGTTTACTATGTGCTGAGCGTGCTGAATCTTTCGATTATTGTACGGATGGATGTCAGAGTGGGTCTATTGGTCCTTCACATTTGTACTCTCTTTTTTGTATATGCGAAGTGGAAAATGGAAAAAGAAAGTAATATGAAGACGGTTTCCTCGCTATTCCCACTTATTCAGCAATTGGCTTCCCTCTGCCTTGATGCGAGCATCGTCTGCCATCCTGTTCGGAAGCGTTTCCATGCGAATAATCAAACTAATCGCTTTCTTCTTTTCGTTGTTTCTATAGTAAGCCCTTGCCAACTCAAGGTAGTTGAGCAAAAAATTAGGACTTAGCGCCAAACATTTTTCGTAATTGGCAATAGCATCCTTTAGAGAGGCCTGCGGCAAGCCTCCATAGAACCATTTGGCAAGGGATCTTTCAGTGAGGCTGAGGTCACTGACTTCGTAATTCCATTTTCCAAGCACATGGTATGGTTTGAAGTTGTTTGTATCTGCCCTGATGGATACTACCGCGTAGTGTTGAATTTCTTTAACCGCTCCAATCTTTTCTTTCCCTGAAGAAATCAAAGTCATTCTTCCCAAAGCAAATGCCATGACAAAATTTGCTTCAGAATTGGAAGGGTTTACCCGCAAAGCGGCGGATGCATAGGTTCTGGCAGCTTTGAAATAATCGATTTTTCTTGATTTTTCTGCCTGGCGATTGCCGATTCGGCTGCAAAGTTCACTGCATTTGCAAATGGCCAAGAGATTGTTGGGCTGGACGCGCAACAATTCGGAATATTTCAGGAATGCTTCATTTTCCTTCATGAGGGATTCCTGAAATTGAGCCTCCTTCAACAATGCATTCGCATCCTGTGAAAAGTTCTCAAGAGGCAGGATAAATAACGATAAATATAGAAATCGAATCATATTGGATTTAATCATCAAAATGCTTTTGCATCGTCACACCCACTTTTCCCTGAAAATTTTCAATGGGTGCCTGCAATTTATAAATTGACATCTGAATTGCCTTCACCTGGGGAAATTTAGTTTTTATTTTAGCCATTGTCTCCATGCAAATTTTTTCAAGCAAAAAAACCGGAATCCGTATTATTTCCTGTACGATATCAAAAAGAGCCACATAGCTGATGGTATCCTTTACCATTTCAAATCGGAGATCAGATTCTTCATAACTAACGTCCAAATTCACTTCGAAAGTATTCATGACTTCCTGCTCCTCAGCATAAATACCGTGATGCCCATGCATGATAACATTTCTTAATTCAACGGTAACCATAAAATTCTATTAAGAAGAAACAGGAAAATATGAAATTGGCAGCAACTTGTATGGTATTCATTCAAGCGGACAGGGATAAAGTAATCAACCATGACCTTTGGCAGATAGCCAGCGCTCCGCATCCAGGGCAGCCATGCAACCGCTCCCTGCAGCAGTTACAGCCTGCCGGTATATCTTGTCCTGCACGTCGCCGGCAGCAAAAACGCCATCAATATTTGTCCTGGCAGTGCCGGGGATTGTTTTGATATAGCCCGCTTCATCCATCTCTATACAATCTTTAAATATTTCTGAGTTCGGTTGGTGTCCGATGGCCACAAAAAATCCTCCGACGGGAATGGTTTGCAAATTTCCCGTCTTATTGTTTTTGATTCGCACCGCCTCCACCCTGCTTTCACCGATGATCTCATCCACTTCGGTGTTCCAATAAATTTTTATATTGGGGGTCTGTTGCACTCTTTCCTGCATCACTTTTGATGCGCGCATTTCGTTCCTCCGAATGAGCATATGCACATTCGCACAGAGTTTAGACAGGTATAAAGCCTCTTCCGCTGCAGTATCGCCGGCACCGACAATGGCAACTTCTTTGCCTCGAAAGAAAAATCCGTCGCACACCGCACAAGCGCTGACGCCGTAGCCATTTAATCGCTGTTCGCTTTCAATCCCCAACCATTTTGCTGATGCACCTGTAGCGATAATCACAGAATGGGCTTCGATTAATTTTGATTCATCGATCCAGATCTTGAATGGCCGGGATGAAAAATCAACTTTGGTGGCGAGTCCATATCTGATATCGGCACCCATCCTAGCGGCCTGCTTTTCGAAATGCACCATCATCTCAGGTCCCTGAATGCCATCCGGATATCCGGGATAGTTTTCAACTTCCGTCGTGATGGTTAATTGGCCTCCCGGTTGAATGCCCTGGTACAACACAGGCTTCAGGTTGGCCCTTGAAGCATACAGCGCGGCCGTGTATCCGGCAGGGCCGGAACCAATAATCAAACAATTCACCTTTTCCGTAGTCGCATTTTCCATATTCAAAATTTATGACCCATCAGCCATCGATCTACCCTTGCTGCGGTCATTTAGGTCGACAAAAATAGATGGAAAAATTCATTTCGAAGGTCAGATATATGACTAGTTTGGATGGGCCACCAATACCACTCATTTTGGGATGAAGATGGTATCGTACTGCGCCGCATAACCGCCAAAATAGCCTAAGCCATTGTTGGAGATATTTCCCAATACTTTGGTGGGTGAGGAAAACGGATTCCCGATGCTCCGGTAGCTGTATTCCATCGTTCTCCAGAAATCATAAGTGGCCTTATCAATATTACACAATTTAGCAATCACTGTGTCCCCTCTGGCAAAGAAGGCATAATTTTCCAGATCAATGGACTGGTTCCTGTTAACACCCTTATCGACGTCAATGTCATATGTGGTACCATCCACAATCTGGTCGTCAAAAACAGAATTCAAACCCGGAAAAAAAGGCCCTCCATTTGTGCTGGTGAAATAACGGATATAATTTCCATACCCTGGCGGATCGGTTACCCTCGCCTTCAGGATCACTTTATTTGTATCAGGATTATTGGGCGCCTGCTTCCACCACAATGAATCTACTTTTTTGGTCAGTGCCGGAATGGTCGTTGTGGCTGAATATTTTTTTCCATCTGTTGTGATTGTCAAACTGTACTCGCTGTTCAATTCACCCACAAAAAGATTGGCGAGATCATTGGAGTCGGAACTATAAAAAAACAGCTGGTAACCACTGCTGTCTACTGGCAGGGCGTACTCTTTTAGCACTTGGTTCTTGATGCCATTGGATATGACGATCTCTGCTCCATGAACAAAAGAAGCTTCCAGTATATCCGGACTTATTTCACTGAAATAATTTAAGCTTTTTGAAAGAATAACTCTTGGAGGCAATCCATTTTCGATGGTTGCTTCCACGACAAGTTGGGATGGTGACTGGTCCAGGTCAAAGTGGATGTCTTTTTCGCAGGATGAGAATATACAGAGGAGAAAAAAGACGCACAGAAAAGTTTTCATGCAGAACAAAGGTAAGCCTGGCGCATAAAGAAACAAGGCAGGTGCTTTGCACTTGAGCGGGAATATATAAAATTTAACATCCGTTTCCGGATTTTCGATTCAGGAAATAGAGTGCAAAAAAAAACCCCGCAATTTGCGGGGGAAAAAAATATCATCTTTATCCAAGGTACGCTTTCAAAGCGCTGCTATAGCGAGCTTTTTGCAATCGCTTAATGGCCCTTTCCTTGATTTGGCGTATTCTCTCTTTGGTTAGATCATATTTCTGTCCGATCTGCTCAATCGTAACACCATTCTCACCATCCAGACCGAAATAAGCATTCACAATCTCTGCTTCTCTTGGACTCAAAGATTTCAATACCCTGCGAATCTCAGCACGAAGGGAATCTTTCATCACATCATCATCCGTATCATCCCCACCTTCAAGTAAATCGCCCATGGCTACATCTTCTGCTTCGTGCACCGGAGCATCCAGCGAACTATGCCTGGTATTGCTTTGAAAAATATTATTGATTTCAGTTTCGCTCATTTCGAGCAATTCTGCAAGTTCTTCTGTACTTGGTTCCCTTTCATGCTCCTGCTCAAAAGCCATATAGGCTTTGTTGGCTTTATTGTAAGTGCCAATCTTGTTCTGGGGCAACCTCACCAGCCTGCCTTGTTCAGCCAGGGCCTGAAGGATAGATTGTCGGATCCACCAAACCGCGTAAGAGATGAACTTAAATCCTTTTGTTTCATCGAAACGCTGGGCAGCCTTGATCAGCCCCAGATTGCCTTCATTGATCAAATCACTCAATGAAAGACCCTGATGCTGGTATTGCTTGGCCACTGAAACCACAAAACGCAGGTTCGACTGGGCCAATTTATCCAAAGCCTTCTGGTCTCCCATCTTGATCCTTTGGGCCAAAACGGTCTCCTCTTCGGGAGTAATCATTGAGATCTTCGAAATTTCCTGTAAGTACTTTTCAACCGCCTGCGAATCGCGGTTTGTAATCTGGGTAGCAATTTTAAGTTGCCTCATATCTAAAAATAAAAGTTGACAATGATGCTATTGTCGGGTACAAATCACAGTAATATAACAATGGTGTCGGGAGAAAGTTGCCAAAGAAAGAAAATGCCCTATTACGCAAAACCATCCTGAACCGTCTGCAAAAATACGCACGGAATTCCGAACTACATAACCTTTTGAGACAATTATTACACTCCTGCGCGATTCGTTTATACACAATTTGTGAATAACGTTGATGCCTCAGCGTTACACATCCTCTCAAACCCTGATCCAATAAGGGTTTCAGCCGGAATATATTTGTCCTGGTCGCAATAGATTCTTAAAGAAAAATTAAAAAAATAAGAAAAATATTTTGAAACTAAGTTTTTAGTTATATATTTGTTTTACGACTAAATAATTAGTTATATGAAAGCACTTACTAAAGCAGAAGAACAAATCATGCAGGTTCTGTGGAAGCTTGGGAAAGGCTTCTTAAAAGACATTGTAGACATGATGCCTGATCCCAGGCCCCACTCTAATACGGTGGCAACAATCCTTAAGATCCTGGTTGAAAAGGGCTTTGTTGCATTCGACGTACAGGGAAGGAATAATCAATACAGAGCCCTGGTGAGCAAATCCGAATATGGCAAAAAGAGCATCAATCTGTTAGTCAAAGGTTATTTTGAAGGATCTCCCGCCAAACTGGTGTCTCAGTTCGTTAACGACAACAAACTGACTATTACTGAATTGGAAGAGCTTTTGCAACAAATTAGGTCATCGAAAAACGACAATTCATGATACTCCTGATCTATGCAGTCAAGACCATGATCATTTCAGGCCTGCTCTATATCTATTACTGGCTTTTTCTGAGGAACAAGCAATTTCACTTGTACAACAGGTTCTTTCTAATAGGGATTCCCTGCATTGCCCTTATACTGCCTCTAATGACGATTTCCTTTCCCTGCCTGAATTGGGGAAGCACCGGCCAGGGAGCCGCCCGCCTGCTGCAGGTCACGCAGGGGCGCTGGGAAGATGCAGTGATCGTCAGACCATCCTTGAATAAGATCGGAGGCAATCTCAATCTCTTAGCCAGTCTCTTCTTTATCTATTATGCGCTGGTTATCGCTTTCCTCCTGGTATTTCTGCGTTCCGCTTTTTACATCTTCAGAATCAGCAAGTCCTATCCTTATCAAAAGATGGGCGGGGCCAGATTTTATGAAACAGATGAGAAAGGAACTCCTTTTTCATTTTTCAATCTGGTTTTCTGGAATCGTGCCCTCGATTTTAAATCCCAAAAAGGACAGCAGGTCCTCCGCCATGAACTATATCATGTTCAGCAGCGACATTCTTTTGACATCGTCTTTCTCGAATTCCTCCGGATTTTTTTCTGGTTCAATCCTTTCTTTTTACTGATCAGGAAAGAAATCAACGCTATACACGAATTTCTGGCTGACCAATATGCTGTATCAGGCCATAACAAGTATGCTTATGCTGAAATTTTGCTTTTGAGTTCAATGCAACCGGAACATCCTCAGATATCCAATCCATTTTTCCATAACCAAATTAAACGCCGCATTGCCATGATCACAAAGAACAAATCCATTCAAAAAAGTTATTTGAGCAGGCTAATGATCCTGCCCTTGCTTCTTTTCCTAAGCATCGTCTTTGCATTTCGTTTCATTCCTAAAGAGACCTTTTCCTCTTCTAAACGGATAAAGGCAATCGTGGATGCAGGCCATGGGGGAGCCGACATGGGCGCCATTGCAGCAAATGGAGCAGACGAAAAAAGCATCAACCTCCAAATTGCCCAAAAAATAAAGACGCTGTCTAAAGATTATCCAATTGAGATCATCCTGACAAGGGAAGCAGATGAACTGGCTGGCAAGACCACGGACATGCATGAAAGCCTTAAGTACCGCGCATCACTCGCATCAAAACTCCATGCAGATCTATTTATTTCCATACATGTAAATGCTGATCCGAAGGATCCATCTGCGAATGGATTTGACGTGTATGTTTCAGACCAAAATCCCAATTCGAAAAGTATCCTCCTTGGGACGCTGATCACGGAGAGTCTGGGCAAAGAATACCAGGTTTCGAATGATCTTAAAAAAAGTGATCGTGTACTCGTTTTACATGACAACAATGTGCCGGCAGTGCTCGTGGAATGTGGTTACCTGACCAATACAAAAGACCAGGTCATGATCAGCAATGAACAAAACCAGGAAAAAATTGCAAAGGATATATTGGCGGGAATTTTGAAATATAGCCAGACCAATCCTGGCAGCCAGGAGGGCAATGGTCCCCCACCAGTGCAGCGTACTTTTGAAGAAATGTCCTCCCCATCGCCAACAAAACAAATGGATCCACAGGAAAAAATATTCACTAAGGTGGAAGTGGAAGCTGAATATCCGGGAGGTAAGCAAGCATGGCTGAATTACCTTAACAGCCATTTAGTATATCCACAAAAAGCCATTGATAAAGAATTAATGGGAGATGTTGTAGTTGAATTCGTAGTGGATAAGTCGGGAAATATCAGCCATGTAAAGGCTCTTTCAGGCCCTCAGGAATTAAGGCCTGAATCCGTGAGAATAATAAAGGAGAGCGGGAAATGGATACCTGCTATTCAAGCTGGCCAAAAGGTAAATGCGTATAGAAAGCAGCCGATAAAATACCGGCTGGAGCGACAATAGATCGGGTTAAATCATTCGGGAATAACCTGCATTTTCCATCATAAAAATGGAGCAGCTATTCCCGATTTTTTTTGCACCACCGCCCCGGCTGATTTATGGAAATCCATATTTTCTGCATTGTAATAGAATTTATCTTCTGATTAAATGGGCTAACATGAAAACAATTCCCGGCCTGCTGCTATCTATTTTGTTTGGCTTTTTCCAAACCTATTCTCAATCTACCCCATTCGACAGAAACCGGCTCAATGACTATTTTCAAAACCAGCAATATGATGAAGTGATCCAATACCTGGAACCCATTGCCGCTTTAGATTCTTTGAACCCACAATTGTTAAACCAATTGGGTTATGGCTATTACATGAACGATCAGCCCAAGGCCGCCATCGCATGTTTTGGCAGAGTATCCGGAATAGATTCGAATAATATTACCGCACTCTACTACCTGGCACGCATGAACGCCAATGATCATCCGGAACTCGCGGCAATCTATGCGAACCGGCTCATCCTGATCCAGCCGCAAAAATCGATCTGGAGGAGATATATGGGCGAATTTCTCCAAAAGCAAAAGCTCAAAGATTCTGCCAAGACCCTGTATGAAGAAGCCTACCAGCTTGCGCCGGAAGACAACAAAAATATTGGCGCCCTCGCAGAAGTACTCATCGACTTCAGGGATTTCACTCGTGCGGATAGTATCCTGACCGCAGGCCTTGAAAGAGATTCAATGAACGTCACTTTTCTTGTTCTTCAGATCCGGCGGGCTTATGAAGCCAAACTCTATGAAAGAGCATTGGCTCCGGGAGAACAGTTGATCAGCATGGAGGAAGTACGCCTGGGCTCCATGAAACAATTGGCACTGTCTTACTATGAGCTAAAGAAATACAATGATTGCATCAGGGTTTGCGAATTCCTGTTTCAGCACCAGGTGGAAGCTGAATCAATATATTATTATGAAGCCATGGCCTGTGCAAAACTTAAACAATACACAAAAAGCAATGAGTTGCTGCAAACCTGCCTGGCCAAAGCCATTTCAAAAACGGCAGAAACCTATTACTACCAACTTGGAATGAACGAAGAAGAATTAAAGCAATATAAGAAAGCCATCGCCAACTATGATACCGCTTATTATCTTTTCAGGAATCCATTGATGAAATACAATGCCGGCCGGATTTATGAAAGCAATCTCAAAAATCAAAAAGCGGCATCAAAATATTACGCGGAATATCTAAGCCATGCTAAACCGGGATCGCCTGCAGAAAAAAAAGTATATAACTATGTGGAATCGGTCTGGGGTAAAAAGAAATCGAAAGCCCCCGCCCAGGAAAAATAATCAGGAGCCCATGTAAACCAATTTCTTCTTATTCGATTGTAAGGACCAATTCTTTTTTGTCAGATGCCTCTACCCTTCCCACAATCTTTGCCTCAATCCCCCATCCTGCCGCTGACCTCATCACTTCATTTGCCTGGCTTTCTTCCAGGAAGATTTCCATGCGATGGCCCATATTGAAGACCTGGTACATCTCCCGGTCATCTGCACCCGAAGCCTTTTGGATCAATTGAAATATCGGAGGGGGAAAAAAAAGATTGTCTTTGATTACACGCATGGCAGAAGGAAGGTATTTAAGGCACTTAGTCTGGCCGCCACCACTACAGTGGATCAGTCCGTGCAATTGCTGTCCCTGCTCTTCTAATAGTTCTTTCATTAGGGGTGCGTATGTCCTGGTGGGACTAAGCAACAATTTACCGACCGGGATATTCACTAGTTTGCCATTTGATTCAACTTCCATATTGTCCGTCATTCGATGCGGGCCAATGTAAACGACACCAGCTTCCAATTCGTTATCAAATGATTCCAAAAAATTTGCTGCATAATATTTATTCAGCACATCATGCCTGGCACTGGTCAGGCCATTGCTTCCGATTCCGCTGTTGTACTCATTCTCGTATTTTGCCAAACCAAAACTACTTAGCCCTACGATTAGGTCGCCCGGACTGATTTTCTCATTAGTAATCAATTTTTTCTTTGGCCATCTCGCCGTCATGGTTCCATTTACTGCAATGGATCTGACTACATCCCCTACATCGGCTGTTTCACCACCGAGATATTGAATGCCCACTCCATAACTCTTCAATTCTTCAAAAAATTCCTGCGTGCCTTCAATAATGGCCCGAAGAACTTCCCCAGGTATGATTCGTTTGTTGCGGTCAATGGTCGAAGAAAACAATAGATTATCATATATCCCCACACAAAGCAAATCATCGAGGTTCATTGCTACCGCATCTCTTGCAATCCCCTTCCAGACTTCCAGGTCGCCAGTTTCCTTCCAATATAAATAAGCCAGGATAGATTTGGTTCCTGCTCCGTCGGCATGCATAAGATTCACCCAGTCGGCATCTCCGCCAAGAAAGTCAGGATATATTTTACAAAATGCATGCGGATAAAGTCCCTTGTCCAATTTGGCTGTGGCCTGATGTACTTCTTCTTTCTGTGCAGAAACGCCTCTTTTGGAATATAAAGACATGGACTATGCTGTGTTTGAGATGCTGCGAAATTAATTGATTCAAACGAATGGGAGTAGATCGCTGTTTGTTTCTCGCAGAGAGCGCAAAGGAAGAAGGAGGCGCAAAGAAAAGCCTGAAGACGCAGATGCTCGCAAAAATGGGCACCCCTCTCTATTGGAGAGGGGTCGGGGGAGAGGCCAGGGGGTTGGGGAGGGGCTGCTGTGCCTTAATTTTATTGTATTTTCGCACCAAGTACGTATGCAGGTTCACAGGAATTCAGACATTTTGCCCTACTTTAAGAATGCGGTCATCACTATTGGCACTTTCGACGGCGTACATACGGGCCACCAACAGATCATTGAACAATTGAAACGGGAAGCTGAAAAATATTCCGGCGAAACAGTTATCATTACTTTTGATCCACATCCCCGGAAAATTGTTCATGGCCCGCAGAAGGAAGTCAGACTGATTAATACGCTCGAAGAAAAAATCGAACTCCTGGCCAAAAGCGGTATCGACCACCTGGTCGTCATTCCATTTACAACTGCCTTTTCACAACTATCTGCTCAGGAATATATCAAGGATTTTCTAATTGATAAATTTCATCCTCACACTATAATTATCGGCTATGATCATCGCTTTGGGAAGAGTAGGACGGGCGATTACCACTTGATGGAGGAGATGAGTTCCATATTTAATTATCGACTTTGCGAAATCCCTGTCCATGTCTTAAATGCCATTTCAGTGAGCTCGACGAGGATCCGCCAGGCCATAACTGATTGTGAAATCGCCAATGCAAATGAATTGCTGGGATATTCTTTTTTCTTTTCAGGAAGTGTGACTGAAGGTGAAAAATTGGGGAAGAAAATCGGATTTCCCACTGCCAATCTGCGCATCAACGATCCGGAAAAACTGATCCCTGGTGATGGAGTGTATGCAGTTCACGCATGCCTCGTTGACGGCGAAAATGGTATCAGAACTGAAACCGGCTTGCCAGGAAAATTTGGCAAATTATATTCCGGCATGATGAATATTGGGTTTCGGCCAACGGTAGACGGTTCCAAACATCATATTGAAGTACATATTTTCGATTTTTCAGAAATGATATATGGGAGAACGCTCAGGGTCTTTTCGGAATTTTTCTTGAGAAAGGAAGTGAAATTTAATGGGATCGATGCCCTCAGGGAGCAACTTTTCAGAGATCAGAAAGAAGCCAGCCGCTATTTGAATGTATGATCGCTTTCCTTCGAATGATTACATCATCATCTTAATGACCATCTCTTTTAATAATGAAGCATCTTCCTGCGGAGCAGAATGCACACCAATACTCCTGAGGTTGTATTGATGCAGCAGAAGCAGCGCATTTTCAATACCTGCATAATCATAGTTCTTTGCAGAAAGCATATAATCTTTCAAAAAAAACGGGTTCACTCCCAGCGTCGCAGCTAAATTTTTTTCATCATTGCCCGATTGACCGAATAGCATATAGGTCTTGCTAAAGAAATTATAGAGTGAAGGCAGGATAAGTTGAATGGGGGCCGCTTTGGGATTCCCCTGAAAATATTGGATAATTCGGATGGCTTTGGACAGGTCCTTTCTTGCAAGTGCATCCTGCAATTCGAATACATTATATTCCTTGCTCACGCCAACATATTGCTCAATATCATCTTCAGTTATAGTCTTCCTTTTTCCCAGGTTCACAAGCATTTTCTCAATTTCATTGTCGAGCCTGCTAAGGTCATTGCCGACATGGTCTATCAGAAGGGCAAGGGCCTTGGGCGCAATAGAAAATCCCTTTTCCCTGACCAATTCCTGAGTCCATTCCGGGAGTTGGTTATCATATAATTTTTTCGAAGAAAATACAACGGCTTTATCCTTAAGCAATTTGGCCAATTTGCTTCGACCATCCAGCTTCTTTTCCTTATAGGCTACGACAAATACGGTGGAAGAAAGGGGCTTTTGTATGTAGGATTCAAGTTTTTCGATATCCTTCATTTGCTGGGCCTCTTTGAGCAATACAACCTGCTTTTCGGCGAACATGGGATAGCGGCAGCAGGCATTGATGACCGTTGCCCAATCGGCATCCTTACCATAAAAAATGGTTAGGTTAAATTCCTTTTCCGCCTTCAGGCAGGATTTGATGCTCCGCAAAATCGACCAGTTTGTTAATAAAATATTCCTCCTCCCCTTCCAACCAATAAACTGGCTTAAAATGATTTTTCTTCCAATCTGCTAAAATTTTTTCTACAGGCAATTGTTTGAATTAAGCTACAATATTACATAAAAGGGTAGAAATCAATAAGATTACAACGAAAAGAAATACACTGTGTTATGTGAATAACAGGGGGAATTGGGCACTATAAGAAACTAGTTTGGCACGGTTTTAGACTAATTGGGACAAAAGCAGTCAATTGCTGCTTACCTAAACCATCATTTTGGGTTCTAATCTTCTTAAATTAAAAAATAACAAACCATGAGCACAACCAATTATCCATCGGCTACGCCGCAGAGCCAGCCTCCTAGAAAAGATTTCAAAAATCTTATCATAGGAATCCTGGCAGCTGGATTCCTTGGCACCTGGGGCTACTTGTTATGGAATAATAACAAGCAGGAGCAGGTTCAACAGCAACAACAAACTCAGATTGCAAAAGTAACGGACGAAAAAGGTCAGTTGCAGAAGAATTTTGATGACGCATTGGTCAGACTGGATTCACTCACAGGGACCAACAATAAAATGCAGACGCAATTGAACGAGCGTCAGACTGAAATAGGAAAATTGAAAGGTCAGATTCGCAGCATCCTGAAAAAGGAAAAGCTGAGCGAAGAAGAAAGGAAGAAAGCTGAAGTCTTAATCAAAGAATTGAACGATAAGATCAGCAACCTGGAACAGGAAGTTGCCCGTTTGACTCAGGAAAATCAGCAACTTACAACGGATAAGACCAACCTGACTCAGGAAAAAGAAAAACTTGACCCAGGATCTGCAAACCACAACCACGATCAAGCAGGATCTGGAAAAGAAAGTGGACATTGCTTCTACCCTGAACGCTTCCAATATTGCTATTACTCCGGTAAAGGATAAGAAGAATGGTCAGGAAAAAATGACCACCAACGCCAAGAAAGTAGATAAACTCATTATATCTTTTGATGTGAGCAACAGAATTGCACAGACAGGCCAGACTGATGTATATGTTTGCATCACTGGTCCAGACGGAAAACCGATTTCGGTTCCTTCACTGGGTTCTGGTACTTTCACAACACGCGATGAAGGTGATAAGGTCTTTACTGCCAAAGTTCCAGTGGAAATTGAAGCAAGCAAGACCAAATCAGTACAGTTCGCATGGAAACAGAATACTCCTTTCCAGAAGGGTGATTACAAGATTGAAATCTTTCACAATGGTTTCAAAATTGGAGAAGGAACAAGAGAATTGAAGAAAGGTGGCTTGTTTGGTTAGTATTTAATAACAGAGAACCAATTATAATAGACCGGGAGCGAAAGTTCCCGGTTTTCTTTTATAGGATGGCCCTGATCGAAGCCCTTCCAGTATGGATGACATGCCCCTCACCTGGCTGTCTTCCTTCATACTGAATATTCACTTCCAGATTATTGCCCAGCTTCTTTGTGAAATCCAGGTTCCATAAATAATTCTTGCCTGGAAGCAGCCCATTCAGGATGACATAACTCACAGTTGAATTCAATTGATTGCTGTTCTGCGCATCGTACTTAATATCTGTATACACGAAATTGGCCTGCACGGAAGTATTCTGCAGAATATTGTATTTGACAGTGCTGTTCACGGACTGCGAAGAATATATTTCCCCACCATATTGTGGATCATTTTTCTTGTCGGCATATATATACCCAACGGTTATGCGCAGGTTACTTTTCCTGGTGTAACTCAGGTCAGGGGCAATGGAATATTGATCCAGACTGTAATTACTGTTCGTAAAATCCTTGCTATTGCTGATCGATTGGCTGATTCCTTTCTTAAAGGTCAGATTGACTAGAATGGATCTGGACATGCTCCACCTTCCACGCAGATTCCATTCATTGAGTACCTGGGTTTGATAACCATAGGTCAACAATGATTTGCTCGTATTTCTTGAATTATTGATATCAAATCCCCATTTGGATTCTGATCTGTTAAATGAAAATGTATTCAGGAAAGCCATTGCCCGGGTGATCAGGGCCGTATCGTTCAGCGGGGCCTGGAAGGGATTCAGTTGAAGCAATCCGTCGGCCTGCTGTTTCTGGTTGAGCTGAAGAGAAGACTGGAAACTCATCCTGGAAAGAAACTTATCAAAGCCCTTGGCGCCAGGCCCCATCATCGCCTTGGGATTGACGAGGATACTATAGTTGAAAGTGTTGTAATTCGCTTTGATATATTCATTGGTTGGCGTAAATATCCTGATAAATTTGGCCTGGTCAGGAAATTGTGCAAGTACAAATTCATTGAGCTGCTGGATGCCATCGTTATTATAGTCTATCCAGGCATATTGACCGGTACCAGCAGGTACCTGGAGATAGCTGTATGATTTTTTCTGCTCCTGGCCTGATCCGACTTCATAGAGGAGATTCCCGGTTACCATTCCTTTCCACTCATTGATCAGATATTCAAACCTGCCCAGCAATGTCTTATCAGGTTGCTGGCTCGTTGCTTTGGTATTCATAATCTGCAGGTTTCTGTATGTCGCATTTATGCGAAACTGATGGTGCCTGCTGGCATTAAGTTCCGCATACACATTCAGGTTATCACTGTGGTCCCCTTTGACCAGTTCATTTCCAAGGGGATAGGAATTGTCTCTTGTATAAAAACTGGCGCCCCAATGATTCAGGTTTCTTTCAGGAGACTTTAGATAGACCTTCATGGTCTGAAAAGCATAGCTCGAAGCTGAAACGGTATCCGTGGTTTTATTTCTGCTTTCATTGTGCTCCACTGCGAGGTTGATACCAATCGTGTAGTTTTTGAATTTCTTCAGCGTTTTGGCCAGATCGATGGTGGGCCTGAAAAAATATCCCTTATCCGTGGGAGAATTTCCGTTGGTCAGGCTGACCTGGTCATTCAGAATCCAACCTCCAAAGTCTTGGGAATGGATAATGCTATTTCGGATTCCCTGAAACTGCGTTTCTCTGTCATAGCCCTGAAATCTCATACCTCACCGTATTTTTTTTCGCATCGATCAGTTGGGTACTGGCCGAAAATAAGGTTTCATTTGCTGCCGGCATTTGGTACGGTAGTCCCCAGTCCCTGTAAAATTCTACGGGCCTTAGCCTTTCAATCGGTTGAAAATTGATATTGTCATACTCATAATACAAACGGCTTTGCAACTGCAATCCCTTGGCAGAGCGCAGGAAAGGATGAAAATTATTCAGCTGTAGCCTGGTCGCATATCCGTTGTCGTTGCTTTTCCCTTTAGTAGATAGCGTATTGACATCGTAGTGGCTGGCAGCAAACTCTCCGCTCACCACTGTATTGTGGGTAATCGAATAATCGGCCCCTACACTATAAACCTGCTGCGTCTTTGGGGTAACCAGGAATTCTGCAGCTTCAAATTGTCCTTGTTTCTGGCCATTGATCGGAGCGATCCATTGAAATACATTGCCGTTAATTCCATTCAGGGAAGGCAGATAATTTCCATTGCCTTGTCCAACATTTGTAAATGAAAGATTGTAGAGTGTCACGGCGGGGTTGACTGAATACACATAAATGGAATCATGGTAAAACAATCCATTGGCGGCCTGGTAAACGGTATCCACTTTCTGATATAGGATCTTCCCCTGGGAAAGTGTATCCACACTTGAATAAGGATAGTACGCTTTGTTGATGCTGTCACCAATCAGGTTCAGGAATTTTTTCTGGTCCGCATTGAGGGTTTGGTTTATGGGAGAATTCCTGGAGTCACTGTTACTGTATACTCCCATCTTCAATTTTAGTTTTGAACCGATGTTAAGTTCATCTGCAAAGTAGAGATTGACATTGAGGTAACTCTGGTTGGAATATTCGAATTCTGCCTGTATCCTGCTGTCTTTGGTGATCAAACGCCTTGGGGTAAACGTAATTTCTGCCGTGTTGTAATTGATCGTATAATCCTGGTCCTCCCCGCGTTGCAACAATTGTCCATCGATATATATTTTTTCGGTTCCTGCCAATACAAAAAAATACAATTCATTGTTAGCGCCCTGCAGCCTGTACGGACCCTGGTTCCCTTCCAGTCCCTGGAAAATGTTTCTCGTATATTTCCCTTTGGACACTGCTCCGCTGATCGTCGCTTTGTTTGTAACCGAAGATGAAATACGCGAAGTCGTTTCAAATGCAGCACCCTGCAACCGCTTATAGAAGCTCAGAAAATATTGCTGGTTCTGTCTAAGATCAAGGTCTCCGAGACTAAGGGCCCAATTCCTCTTCTTGAACTGAAGGTAGATCTTGTCGAAGTCACTGAGTTCTGCCGTTGTGCCGTCCGGTTGAACGGGCAGATTATTGTCTGTAATGGCGGCGAGGATTTCAATGCTGTCGGCAAGGTAACCACTCAGCTGCAGGTTCAGGTTGGATGTGACCACTGCATCCTGGCTGTTTCCAAAGCTGATTGCTCTTCCAAAACTGCCGTTATAAGTCAGGTTCCCAAAATTGAAGAAATTATCACTGCCATGGTCATACGGAGTATTAAAAACGCTTGGGTTGACAAGAAATTTGTTTTCGACGCTATCATAATTCAGGCGTTTGACGACTGCATTCAATTTGTAAGGAAATGAACGGTAGGTCACAAAGACGCTGTCCAGGTTGGGCTTTCTTTTCCAGCTGATGGTAGCATTCACATAATCGATCGAGTACGCTGTATCGGAAATGGCCGTAACGAAAAAACTCTGCGGTATGATACTGAAAGAATCGAGATGCAACCGGCCTTCCCTTACCGGAATGTATTTATGATGGAGATTGGACAAAGGTGATTTTGGATTGGAGACAGCTGCGCTAAGCTGGGTTCTTTGTGCTTTTGCTGCAAGAAAAAACCCACAGATAGTCAAAAAAAATATAAGCAGCTTCCTGGTAAACAAGGAATGGTTTTTCTTAAAATGCCGAAATGCGGAATTTATTGTATTAAATTAGACTAAATCAGGCAGTTAGAAGTTGCCTGGGGGGCCAATTTTATGCCCCTCAAAGGTTAATTAAACTAGCTTTTCCCGATCTCCATCAATAAGTCATTGATGTCTAGACGATCAGTAAACATGGTGAGTTTGCCTTCTGAGTCAAGCGGCCATTCAGATTTTGGCCGGTCCCAATACAATTCTACCCCATTCCCATCCGGGTCATCCAGGTAAATGGCCTCTGAAACTCCGTGGTCGGAGGCGCCCGTCAGTGGATATTTTGCATCCAGAAGGCGTTTGAGTGCAATCGCCAGGTCTTTTCTCGTTGGATAAAGTATTGCAGTATGAAACAAGCCCGTGCTATTGTGCGGTGGCTGAGGACCGTTTTTGCTTTGCCAGGTATTTAGCCCAATATGGTGATGATATCCGCCTGCAGAGATGAATACTGCAGCATCGCCATACCATGTGGTGACCTCAAAACCAAGCAGGTCCTGATAGAAAGCCAATGACTTCTTTATGTCTGATACTTTCAAGTGAACATGCCCGATCTTCGTTTGCGCCGGAATGGTATATGCCATGTAAGAATAATTAAGCGAGCGCTAAGTTTGTGTCTCCATAGAGTTCCTGCCTAAGTTGCTTCACTCTTGTATCCTCCAGGTATTCATCAAAACTCATCAGCCGATCAATGGCTCCATTGGGTGTGAGTTCAATAATCCTGTTGGCTACGGTTTGAAGGAATGTATGGTCATGGGAAGTCAGCAATACGATACCTTTAAAATTGCTCATAGATTCATTGAATGCCTGAATGGATTCGAGGTCAAGGTGATTGGTTGGTTCGTCCAGCATCACCACATTCGGATCTTGCAGCATCATTCTGCTGATCATGCATCGAACTTTTTCGCCGCCGCTTAATACCCCCACTTTCTTCATCACTTCATCTCCACTGAATAGCATCTTGCCCAAAAAACCTCTGAGGAATGGTTCATCCACATCTGTCACATGCGAGGGAACAAACTGTCGAAGCCAATCCATCAGGTTGGTGTCTTTGTTCAGAAAATATTGGCTGTTGTCATTGGGAAGATATGCAGTTGTCACAGTTGTCCCCCATTCAAATTGGCCGCCATCGGCGTTCATGCCGCGATTGACGATCTCAAAAAAACTTGTCAGCGCCAGGTGGTCATGGCTTACAATGGCAATCTTATCTCCCTTATTTACCGTGAAATGAATATCTGAAAAGAGGACCCTACCATCTTCGGCGGTCTTGGACAATTTCTCCACCCGAAGGATTTGGTTTCCCACTTCCCGCTGTTGTCTGAAAATGATGCCCGGATATTTTCTGTTGGATGGCTCAATTTCTTCTATGGTCAGCTTTTCCAGTGCTTTCTTTCTCGAAGTAGCCTGCTTTGATTTGGAAGCATTGGCAGAAAACCGGGCGATGAATTCCAGCAGTGCCTGTCTTTTATCTTCTGTCTTCTTATTCTTATCACTCAACTGGCGTGACATCAAAAGGGATGATTCGTACCAGAATGTATAGTTCCCTGTAAATATTTTAATTTTCTGCCTGTCAACATCTGCCACATGAGTGCAAACGCCATCAAGGAAGTGACGGTCATGGGACACGACGATGACAATATTTTCATAATCTGCCAAAAAATTCTCCAGCCAATTGATGGTCTCCACATCGAGGTCATTGGTGGGCTCATCCAGCAATAAAATGTCGGGATTCCCAAACAGCGCCTGCGCCAGCAATACGCGCACTTTCATTGTGCCTGTTATATCCTTCAGCAGGGTATTGTGATAGGATTCTTTTACGCCGAGATCACTAAGCAATGCAGCAGCATCACTTTCTGCTGTGTAACCTCCCATTTCTCCAAAATGAGCTTCCAGCTCTCCCGCGCGCATTCCATCTTCTTCTGTAAAATCAGTTTTTGCATAAATCGTCTCTCTCTCATGCATCAGTTCCCACAATTTCTGGTGCCCCATGAAAACAGTATTCAGCGCAGTGAACTCATCAAACTCAAATCGATTCTGTTTCAGCACGGCCATACGAAGGCCCGGGCTGATCTCCACTGCGCCTTTATTGGGTTCAATTTCGCCTGAAAGGATCTTCAGAAAAGTGGATTTGCCTGCTCCATTTGCTCCAATGACACCATAACAATTCCCCTTGGTAAATGTCAGATTCACTTCGTCGAAGAGTACCCTTTTACCAAAAGACAGCGTCACATTATTCACTCTGATCATTATTCCGGATTTTATGAAGGCGCAAAGGTACGATTCATGCGCCTAAAAGCCAGAAAAAATCGAATCACAGGTATGAGACCTCAGGTCAAGCCCTGAATTCCAATTCCGCAGTCCCGCCCCAGGCGGGATTCGACTAAGTTTTTTGCTGCACTTCGTTTGCAAAAAACAAGTCTCACGAATAAATCATCCGTAATGGTAAGTGTGGGAATCCGGGACTATTTGTCAGCAGAAAGACCCGCCAGAATATATTCGGAATTGAGTCTTGCAATGTTTACCATCGAAATTTCTTTTGGACAGACAGATTCACAGGCCGTAGTATTCGTGCAGGCTCCAAATCCCTCTTTATCCATCTGAGCCAGCATATTCAGCACCCTGGTTCCCCTCTCCGGACTACCTTGTGGGAGGAGCGCAAGATGCGAAACTTTGGCAGAGACAAAAAGCATGGCTGAACTGTTCTTACAAGCCGCAACGCATGCGCCACATCCGATGCATGCAGCAGCAGCAAAAGATGCATCCGCTTTTTCCTTTTCGATCGGAAGAGAATTTGCATCCACTGCATTTCCTGTGTTAACGGAAATAAATCCACCTGCCTGGATAATCCGGTCAAAAGCTGTTCGGTCAACAATGAGGTCCCTGATCACGGGAAATGCGTTTGCTCTCCAGGGTTCAATGGTTATGGTGTCCCCATCCTTATATGCCCGCATATGGAGCTGACAGGTCGTATTTGCAAGCCAGGGGCCGTGAGGTCGCCCATTAATGTACATCGAACAGGTTCCACATATCCCTTCCCGGCAGTCATGATCAAATGCGATCGGCTCCTTCCCATCCTGAATGAGTTTCTCATTAAGCACATCCATCATTTCGAGAAAAGACATTTCGGAAGAAATATGCTCGACCTTGTATGTTTCAAAGCCACCCTTATCCTCCTGATTTTTCTGCCGCCAGACTTTAAGCGTCAGGTTCATGGTGTAATGCTGCATAATACTATTTTGGCGTTTTTATTTCCAGCTAATCCTTACCGTTATGCTGATGGCTTTTCAGCCAAACTCCCCAACTTTTCCAATTTCTTTCTTCTCCAACTTAAATAGTTCAGGTAGTCCTTTTGCCTGATCCTCGGCTTGGAGCCCGGATCCCGGTTGTACAAATAGACCCATGTCATCCTGGATTTTCCCGAAGCCAACCATGCGCGCGTTTTCGTTCTTATGTATTCTCCACTGGCCTCCTGCCCTTCCGCAATGTTTTCATACCTGTCAAGTATCCTGAACATTTTTTCCGGCTGATTCACCTCGTACAGCGAGCCGATCACTTCGCTCCCCGACTTATCCAGCACCGCACCGGGATAATGCCCAATATCGAATAAAGCAGCTCGGATCTTTGCCTTGCCCTCAAAACTTATCTCCGTTTTCAGTTCCGCACTATTTAGCAGTGAGTCCTTCATTCGAAGCGTTCCATACACAAACAAATAATTCCTGCTGCTCATTCATGAATTTATTATTGTCAGAACCGGGCGACCGGACGTCCAGTCACTTGTAACTTCTTTGCGTCGGTTTCGCCACATCGAAAACCAATTCTTCTTTGTGCAATTCCCAGCTGTGCTCGCCTTTGTATTCCCAGGCCGAAACATAACTGAATTTGGAATCGTCTCTTTTTGCTTCACCTTCTTCTGTCTGCATTTCTTCCCGGAAATGTCCACCACAACTTTCATTCCTTTCCAGTGCATCAATGCACATCAATTCTCCCAATTCTATAAAATCTGCCACTCTGCTTGCTTTATCCAGTTCGGGATTCATCTCATTGATTTCACCAGGTATTTTCAAATCGCTCCAGAATTCTTTTTTCAATTCCTGGATTTCTTTGATGGCTTCCTGCAGTCCGGTTGCATTTCTTGCCATGCCACATTTTTCCCACATGATCTTTCCAAGCCGTTTGTGAAAACTTTCGACTGATTGTCTGCCTTTGATTTTCATTAATTTATTCATCCTGTCAGCTACTGCTTTTTCAGCTTCTGCAAATGCAGGATGGTCTGTAGGTATAGCCGCTGTCCGGATTTCATCTGCCAAGTAATTTCCAATTGTATAGGGAATTACAAAATAACCGTCAGCCAACCCCTGCATCAATGCAGATGCACCCAGACGGTTCGCACCATGATCGCTGAAGTTGGCTTCTCCTAAACAATAAAGTCCCTGGATGGTTGTCATCAATTCATAATCTACCCAGAGACCACCCATCGTATAGTGCACCGCAGGATAAATTCGCATGGGCACTTCATATGGATTTTCACCGGTGATCTTTTCGTACATTTCAAAGAGGTTACCATATTTTTCTTTCACAACTTCTTTCCCAAGTCTGATTATCTCTTCCACAGAAGCATTTTTGACACCCTGTTTGCCAGCTTCTATCTTTCCATATCGTTGGATCGCATCTGCAAAATCAAGGTAAACGGCCTGTTTTGTTGTACCCACTCCATATCCTTCATCACATCTTTCCTTGGCTGCGCGGCTGGCCACATCCCTGGGGACAAGATTTCCAAAAGCAGGGTATCTTCTTTCCAAATAATAATCTCTTTCTTCTTCCGGAATTTCCGATGCGATTCTCGTATCGTTCTTTTGTTTTGGTACCCAGATTCTTCCATCATTGCGCAGGGATTCACACATCAATGTTAGCTTACATTGATAATCGCCAGTCACCGGAATACAGGTTGGATGAATTTGTGTAAAACATGGATTTCCAAAATAAGCACCTTTCTTGTGCGCTTTCCAGACTGCAGTAACATTGCAACCCATGGCATTGGTAGATAAATAAAATACATTGCCATATCCTCCAGAACATAACAGTACCGCATGACCGAAATGACGTTCCAGTTCTCCAGTGATCAGGTTTCTGACAATAATTCCCCTGCATTTGCCATCAATCATGACCACGTCCAGCATTTCGTGACGGGAATACATTTCTACATTGCCCAGGGCAACCTGTCTTTCCAGCGCCTGGTAAGCTCCCATCAATAATTGCTGTCCGGTTTGACCTGCAGCGTAAAATGTTCTTTGTACCTGGGTGCCACCAAAAGAACGATTGCTTAATAAACCACCATATTCGCTTGCAAAAGGAACACCTTGTGCCACGCACTGATCAATGATGGCAGCACTGACTTCTGCCAGGCGATGCACATTCGCTTCCCGTGCTCTGTAGTCTCCCCCTTTGACCGTATCATAAAAAAGACGAAATACGCTGTCCCCGTCATTTTGATAATTCTTGGCTGCATTGATTCCACCCTGCGCAGCAATGCTATGGGCCCTGCGGGGAGAATCCTGGAAACAAAATGCTTTTACTTTATAGCCCAATTCACCCAGAGAAGCTGCAGCCGAAGCACCTGCCAGTCCTGTACCCACAACAATAATTTCCAGTTTTCGTTTATTGGACGGGTTTACCAATTTCACATGTCCCTTATAGTTTTCCCATTTTTGCTCAAGAGGTCCTGCGGGTGATTTTGAATTAATCATGGTCTGTTTATGATTGTTCTTGGGATGCTGAAAAAGATTCTTGCATCCCGTTTACTAATAATATTTAGTCGTGCGCGCTCTTTCTTGATCCTTGTCTCTTGATCCCTCCAACCCTTCAACCTTTGTCATTGTCGCAACGGATTGAAATCCGTTGCTATGAATTGGCCCGAGTCTTCGACTCTACAGTGGGTTCCTTTCAACCAATCAACCCTTCAACTCTTCAACTTCTTCCGTCTCATCCTTCGGCTCCCTCTTACCAGTTTCTTGTCCCTTGATTCTTGTCCCTTGATCCTTGTCTCCTGATTCTCGTCTCTCAACTCACCCAGCCCAAATACATTGAAATCGGCATCATGGCAAATACAAATGGAACAATGATCGAAAACCCAATTCCCGTCACGCGCACAATGCGGACATAGCGGCTATTTCCAAGCCCAAGTGTTCTGAATGCGCTGAGAAATCCATGGAGTAAATGATATGCCAGGGATATACAAGCGATCACATAAAGCACCACAACCCAGGTCTCCGCAAAAGTATCCCGCATTAGCGCATAGAGGTCATGGACAGGTTTTCCATCAATCAAAGTTTCTTCCACGCCAGTAAAACGGGAAGGAATCCAAAAATGTTTCCAGTGAATGATGAGAAATATCAAGAGGATGGTTCCAAGCAGCCCCATCGATCGGGCATACCAGGTACTGCCCTTATTTCCCATGGTTACCGCATAGTCTACTTTTCGTTTGGAACGATTTTGAAATACAAGTACCAGTCCCTGGATTATATGAATGAAAAAACCAATAAAGAGCCCAATTTCTATCACTCTGATAACTATCATTGAACCCATAAAATGTGCAGCCTTATTGAACATTTCGCCCCCGTCATTTGCCCAAATGCAGGCATTGATCCCGGCATGAACGACCAAAAAACTGATCAGAAATAATCCTGTCAGAGCCATTACGAATTTTTTACCGATCGAGGAAGTAAAGAAATCTGCCCATTTCATAAAAATATCCAGTTGATGAATTAAATTCGGATCCAATCCTGGTGCAAAAATAGTACGGGAATCCCAATAGTAAATAAATATAATTCAGCGATTTGATAATTAGAAAGCATTCTTTGATTAAGCTCGCAAAAAGAGGCGGTAAGGGTTTCCTCTGCCCTAACTAATTTCGGTCTCAAGTCCCCGTTGTTTATTATCTTAGCCGCTCAAAACAGCTTTGAATGAAAAGAGAAGATGATTTTGACGCGAACCTGGCTGGTGATGATGGGCCGGTAGAAGAGAGCAAAACGACCTGGTTTAAGCGAATCAAGAAGGGCATTCTGACGAGTACTGCGGAAAAGAAAGAAACTCCGGAAGGCCTTTGGACCAAATGCCCAAACTGTAACTATATCTGTACAGTAACCGAACTTAGGGAAAATGTATTCGTTTGCCCCAAATGCAGTTTACACCACCGCATTGGTAGTGAGGAGTATTTTGAGATTCTATTTAATAATAATCAATTTGATATCCTGTTTGAAAATATTCGTTCAAAAGATTTCCTGCATTTCACTGACCTGAAGTCCTATCAACAGCGATTGGAAGAAACCTGGCATAAAACAGACATCACAGATTCCATTCGCATCGCTGCGGGCGATTTGAAGGAACATCATATCGTTGTCGGATGCATGGATTTTGAATTCATTGGCGGATCATTGGGAAGTGTAATGGGTGAAAGAATTGCGCGTGCAGCAGACTATTGCCTTGCCCATAAAGCGCCTCTCATGATTATTTGCAAATCCGGTGGCGCCCGCATGATGGAAAGTGCTTTTTCGCTGATGCAGTTGGCTAAGGTCTCGGGAAAATTGTCCCAATTAACAGATGCAAAGATCCCATATATTTCTCTCCTGACAGATCCATCTTTCGGGGGCATCTCCGCGTCATTCGGCATGCTCGGAGATCTCAATATCGCTGAACCCGGCGCCCTGATTGGTTTTGCGGGACCCAGGGTAATCAGAGAAACAATTAAGAAGGATTTGCCGGAAGGCTTTCAACGCAGCGAGTTTTTACTCGAGCACGGATTTCTGGATTTTATTGTGAACCGGAAAGAATTGAAAGAAAAGATTGCCACCGTGCTAACTCTTTTTAAGAATTAATCTTCCGATCAGTCTTCGCTTCTATAAATCTACCCTCATTATATCACGACCGGAATGCCTTGTGGCCATCTTTCAAACGTTCTTTCTTCCTAACTTTTTATGCTCCCAATAATTCAGGAAGCACAGAAGTCAAGCAAATCATTTTATAAGAATGGGAACTTAATAAGCAGGATTTAGTTTGGTTACCGTTTTCATAAGTCTGTAATTTTGCGCCAGCAAGTGAAACTGTAAGAAATCATCGAATATGAGCGAAATCAAGAACCGGTCTGCCTTTCACGATTATTTTATTGAAGATAAATGGCTGGCTGGCATGGTCCTGGCAGGAACGGAAGTGAAATCGATCCGTGAAGGGAAGGTGAGCTTTGTGGACAGTTTTTGCCAATTCCATAAAGGTGAGCTTTGGGTAAAGAACCTGCACATAGCTGAATACCGTATGGGCACCACAAACAATCACCTCGTGGTGCATGACCGCAAATTATTGCTGACGAAAAAAGAATTGAGGAAACTGGAATCAAAGACCAGAGAGAAGGGGTTCACCATCATTCCGCTGCGCATTTTTTTCAATGAAAAAAGCCTGGCTAAGATGGAAATCGGGCTGGGAAAGGGCAAGAAACAATATGACAAAAGGGAAACCCTTAAGGATCGAGATACAGATCGCGAAATAAAACGATTGCTAAAATAGAAGGGCCTGTGGCCCAACGATTTCCTTGAAAGCCAGTACTGAAATGCCCTCCGCCAGGATCGAAAAAGACCCTAAAAATACTCTGCTTCAAACATAATGATTGTGCCGAATTAACGTTGTATGGTGTTGATAGTCATTTTCTTCATTTGAAAATGCAAGCATTTTGGCCCGATATTTTCTATCATATTTAGTGCTAATGAGAAAATTACTTATCGCCTTTTTACTTGCCTCTTCTGCTTCATCTCTTCAGGCCCAAAAAGTCACGGGTTATTGGTATGGCCAGGCCAATGTTGAGATGTCGGGAAATATCCATAACAATTACCTCACAGAACTGATTATCGCTCAAAAAGGAAATAAAGTCAAGGGCTTCTTTGGTTATTATTTCAAAGATGTATATCAAAGTTTCCTGGTCAAAGGCTCTTTCGATCCTAAAACAAGGCAGATCATTATCAGGAATATCCCGATCATTTATTTTAATACGAATTCTACGATTAACAGTGTGGATTGTATCACCAGTTTTTATGGCACACTGCTCGTTTCGAAGGTGAGAACCTCGCTGACCGGATATTTTTATCGGGATAAAAAATATGAATACACTTGTCCCGACCTCAGGGTGAATTATACCTTATTTAGCAGCGTAGTAAACGAAGACAGCCTTTTCAATGATATGGCTTCCATCAAAAGGGTCTGGAAGCCAGTTCCGGCCAATTATGGACTCAATGAAGAAGACAATGCAACAGCAGAGATAAAAACGGCGGATGAAAAAGGCACTGAGGCAAGTGTCAGGGAAAAGAATAATCAGGGTGCCAAGGCAACTGAAGCCAAACTTGTAGAAAAGAATTTGCAGGATTCTAAGGCAAACGAGCCCATGGCAGTGGATACCAAGCCAGCGACGATTACCCAGGGAAAACTGGAAACCAGGGAAAATAAGTCTGTGCAGTCGGGATATACCGCTATCATCGGACCCGTTTCAAGTGCGGCACCTACCATTCAGCGCAAAGACATCCTGAAAATAAACGAGGAATTTAAGAAAAGAAAACTTTTGATTGGCAGAGAAGTCGAGGTACTTTCTGATTCAGTCAGGCTGAGTTTTTATGATAATGCAGAAGTGGATGGAGACAGCATTTCCGTATTCCTGAATAGCAATTTACTTTTGGCACACCAGGAATTGAATTCGCAGGCACTGAATGTTTATATCAAGCTGGACAGCACAAAAGATACAAATGAAATCAGCATGTTTGCTGAAAACCTCGGAAAATATCCTCCCAATACGGCCTTAATGGTAGTCAATGATGGAAGCAAACGATATGAAATCTTCCTCAGCAGCGATTTTAAGGGAAATGCTACGGTTCGGTTCAAAAGGGTGAAACAGAAATAGATTGAAATCGATGGTCGATGATGGATGGTCGATGATCGACTTATGTCTTGGCTTATGACCTTGAATCGATCATCGACCAACGACCATCGATCAACGAAAAATGTCTGTGGGCATTCAGTTATTCGAAAAGATCAGGCTGCTTTACATCCGATTTTTTTTCTTCCCATTCCATCACCATGCTCTTACTATAATCGGCCAGCTTCGCACCTACCGCTTTCCAACCCATTACCTCCACCATCCTTGCCACTTTGAATTTGGCTTTTCTTACCTGCGATCCGCGTCCTGACTGGACCACCAAAATAGGTTCTGCCTGGGTCGACACAGTCTCAAGTCTGTTTCCTTCTCCATCTTTTATAAAGGAAAAGCGTGTATGGAGGGTCGTGGTTTCAATTTTAAATCTTTTGATATTGTATTGCAATTTGTCCTGATCCAGATATACTGCAGAAATGATTTCTTCCGGATCGAATTTCTTTATCAGCAGGATCTTGTCTGCTTCAAAACGCTGGGTCAGTTCCTGGTCCTTGATTTCATACTGCCCTTCAATATAAATGACAAGGATCTTGTCTTCCGAGCCAAAACTTCCCAGGTACTCACCCTTTTCTTCAGTGTTCAATCTTCCGAAAGTATCATCGAACCAAAGTTTGCGTCCGCTCAGGGTCGCTTTTCCTGCTTCTTTGTATTTCACTGTACGGATTGGGTACTTAGTGACCTGGTTGCCCATGCTGCTGCGCCCCTTGATTTCGAGCGATTCAAAATAAAAATCAAATTCCTTGATCCGAGCAGAACTGCTTGGACTGAGGATTATGCGTACAGATTCCGTTTCGCCATTTGGGTTAATAGAGAAATAATGGACCCTGCTTTTTTCTTCTCCCCTGGTCAGATCATATTCCTTGTCCCTTGTGACGCCCGTTACATTAAACCGCTTTGCATAGCTGACCCCGCTCTTTCCATCCGTATAAATCATATTATAAGTCGTCCTTTCATCATTCTTCTTAAAGACGGCCACATGAAGAATATCCTTGCCAATAAAAGCCTTCTCCGCAACTTTCACAATTTTCATTTTCCCGGACTTTGTAAACGCAATGATATCATCCAGGTCGGAACAATCTGTAACAAACTCATCTTTTCTCAACCCGGTGCCAATAAATCCATCCGCCCTGTTGACATATAACCTTGTGTTTGCAATGGCCACTTTCTTTGCCTGGATGGATTCGAATAATTTGATCTCCGTTTTTCTCTCACGACCCTTTCCGTACTTTTTGATCAGGTTTTCATAGTAAGCGACCGCGTAGTCAACCAGATTATTCAAATCAAATTTTACTTGTTTGATTTCGGCTTCCAGACCTTTGATCTGGTCGTTTAATTCTTCAATATCCAATTTATAAATCCGGCGCACAGGCTTATCCGTGAGTTTCAGGATATCTTCTCTGGTAATGGCCCGTTTCAATTGCTTGCGGAAAGGTTCGAACGCCTTGGCAATGCCTTCCAGGACTTTTTCCCAGGATTCATGTTTTTTTTCAAGCTCCTTGTAGATCCTTTCTTCAAAAAATATTTTTTCAAGAGAGGTGTAATGCCATTTGTCCTGCAATTCTCTGAGTTTGATCTCCAACTCTTTTTCCAGCAGGTCTTTGGTATGGCTGGCAGAAACCTTCAGCAATTCCGAAGCCCCGAGAAATTCGGGTTTTTCATCCCTGATCACACAGGCATTGGGAGATATGCTCACTTCGCAATCCGTGAATGCATACAGGGCGTCAATCGTAATATCGGGTGAAATGCCAGGTGCGAGATCGATCTGGATCTCCACTTCGGCAGCTGTATTGTCGGTAACTTTTCTGATTTTTATTTTGCCCTGGTCATTTGCCCGGATAATGGAGTCGATCAATTGTGTAGTGGTTACACCATGGGGCACATCACGAACGATGAGCGTCTTCTTGTCAAATTCTTCAATATGGGTCCTGACCCTCACCTTTCCGCCCCTTTTTCCATCATTATAATTGGTGATGTCAATCATGCCGCCCGTCTGAAAATCGGGATAGAGATCCATTTTCCTTCCCCTCAGGGATTTAATGGAAGCTTCGCAGAGTTCAATAAAATTGTGAGGCAAAATTTTGGTGGCCAATCCTACCGCAATCCCTTCTGCACCCTGTGCAAGCAAGAGCGGGAATTTCATGGGCAATGTGACAGGCTCATCTTTTCGGCCATCGTAGCTTAATTGCCATTCAGTAATCTTTGCGTTGAATGCCACTTCAAGTGCAAACTTGCTCAATCTGGCTTCAATATAACGTGCTGCTGCAGCTTCATCTCCCGTTCGGATATCGCCCCAGTTCCCCTGCGTCTCTATCAGGAGATCCTTTTGCCCCATGTTGACAAGCGCTTCTCCAATCGAAGCATCCCCATGCGGGTGATATTGCATGGATTGTCCAATGATATTGGCCACTTTGTTGAATCGGCCATCATCCATTTCTTTCATGGCATGCAGGATGCGGCGCTGCACTGGTTTCAGGCCGTCTTCGACGGCAGGCACAGCTCTTTCCAAAATGACATAGGAAGCATAATCAAGGAACCAATTGCGATATTGACCGGTGAGACCTGTTTCATTTTGCGGAACCTCTACTGCAGCCTTCTTATTTTGCCTTGCCATGTTTTCGATAATCAGAATAATTAGCTAATTGCTTCTACCAAATCAGGTGCCACCTGAGCAGTCCTTGATTTTAATTCAAAATCCTTCATCTTTTTCAGTTCTCCCTGGACGTCCGCTTCACCCGCTTCAACCATTCCCTTCAGTCGCCACAGTAGAAATGCATCTCCTGTAACCTGTGATGCCTTCGACAAAAAATGATGAATGATCCTGCTGGCTTTTTGCCATTCGGGTGTTATAAAATTTCTGAGCGCTTTATCGTAATAGTCAATTTCGAATTGCACTAATTTTTTGCCGCCTTCCAGGATCCTGACTCCCTTTCTTTCCTGTGCGAGTTTTAGCCACTCGTCGCCGTCCACTTCAAATTCACTTGGAGTGACTGTCCTTGCCAGTTTTTTTGCCTTGATGAATTCTCTCGCGGGAATCTCAAAAAGATTTTGAGGATAAAAAATTTGGCCTTTCTGATTGATAAAAGGAAGGTTATTCAAATAGAGAATGTACACTCTGCCCTGAAATGATTTCAGTTGGCTGATCAGCCAGTAATATCCACTCACATCATGTTTATTCTGTGCTGCCCAGATCCACAGAGTCTCTTCCGGGTGCTGATTCAGTTTTTCAATGAGTGTGGCCACAGTATCCTGGTCCCTGGGTCCGGAAGGACCATCCACGAGTCCATCATAATCCCCCCCACCTAAAACAATCCGCCACCATTGTTTTCTGGTTTCAATTCCTTCTACGGAAAAAATATTATCGATGGGACCCACTGCCCAGTCATCCTGAATCTGGATGATTTCGCCTTGAAGGGATTCGTCAAGCAGGATGGCTTCATTTAAAACATGCACATCATTTGATTGAAAGACTATGTGAATCATTTGCGGAAAATATTTTTGCGACTTTAATAATACTTAAATTAACCTGGCCATTCCCCCGTTCCTAATTCGCGACTTCTTCTTTCTCTACCAGATCAATTTCCACTTTAAGGTTTTCAATGATGAAATCCTGCCTGTCCTGAGAATTTTTGCCCATATAATACTCCAGCATTTGCTGTATATGGGTATCGGGCATGATCAGGACGGGTTGCACCCGCATGTCGGCCCCAATAAAGCGGGCAAATTCCGATGGAGAAATTTCTCCCAGGCCTTTGAACCGCGTGATTTCGGGCTTTGAACCGAGTTTCTTTATAGCCGCCTGCTTTTCTTTTTCATCGTAACAATAAATGGTCTCCTGTTTATTCCTCACCCTGAATAATGGCGTTTCCAGAATGAACACATGGCCGTTCTTAACCAGGTCAGGAAAAAACTGGAGAAAAAAGGTCATCAGCAATAAGCGAATATGCATTCCATCCACATCGGCATCCGTGGCAATCACAATTTTATTATATCGCAGGCCTTCAATGCCGTCTTCCACATTTAACGCATGCTGAAGCAGGTTGAATTCTTCATTTTCGTAAACCACTTTCTTGGTTAATCCGAAACAGTTCAGGGGTTTTCCGCGCAAACTGAACACGGCCTGGGTCTCAACCTCCCTGACTTTTGTAATCGATCCGCTGGCGGAATCCCCTTCCGTGATGAAGATTGTACTTTCTTTTTGTCTCTCTATGATCGTATCTTTTTCCTTTCCTGTTGGTTCATCATTGTAATGGAAGCGGCAGTCACGGAGTTTTCTATTGTGAAGATTGGCCTTCTTTGCCCTCTCATTTGCCAGTTTTTTTATCCCGGCCAGTTCCTTTCTTTCTTTTTCGCTTTGCTCAATCCTTTTTTTAAGCGCTTCGGCCGTGGATGGGTTTTTGTGAAGATAATTGTCCAGTTCTTTTGCAAAAAAATCTCCCACAAAATTCTTCATACTTATGCCGCCTTCGACCATATACTGACTGCCCAGTTTGGTCTTGGTTTGAGATTCAAATACAGGTTCAATCACTTTCACAGCAATCGCCGCTGCTATGCTTTGGCGGATATCGGCAGCATCATAATCCTTTCTGTAAAAATCACGTATTACTTTGACGAAAGATTCCCTGAATGCCTGTTGGTGCGATCCACCCTGTGTCGTAAACTGGCCATTTACAAAACTGAAAATCTCTTCCCCATAATCATTGTTATGGGTAATCGCGACCTCGATATCGTCTCCTTTCAGGTGAATAATGGGATAACAAAGTTCATCCTCATTGGTCCGGCGCTGGAGAAGGTCCAATAGGCCATTTTTTGAAACAAATTTTTTTCCGTTAAAATTGATGATTAAGCCCGCGTTGAGGTAACAGTAATTCCAAAACTGGTTTTCAAGGTACTCGTTGAGATAGTGAAAATTTTTGAAAACTGTTTCATCCGGGATAAAGCTCACAAGGGTTCCGTTCGACTCGCCCGTCTTGGTCTCTTTGTATTCTTTGGTAAGATGGCCTCTTTCAAATTCAGCCGTCTTCTCTTTTCCCTCACGGTAGGCAGTCACCTTGAAATAATGACTCAATGCATTGACCGCTTTTGTGCCCACGCCGTTCAGCCCAACGGATTTCTGGAATGCTTTGCTGTCGTATTTCGCGCCGGTATTAATCTTACTAACCACATCTATTACTTTTCCCAACGGAATGCCACGTCCAAAATCGCGCACGGAAACCATTTTCCCCTCAACTTCCACGTCAATATGCTTGCCATATCCCATAGTATGTTCATCGATGCAATTGTCAATGACTTCCTTAAGGAGGACATAGATCCCATCGTCGGCACTGCTGCCATCTCCCAGTTTCCCGATATACATGCCTGGCCGGAGCCGGATATGTTCTTTCCAGTCTAGCGATTTGATGGATTCTTCGGTATACTCAAACAATTCCCGCTTTGATTCTGCCATAGGTTCAGATTTTGCGAATCGGGCAAATATAATAAATGAGACCCAGAAGGCTTTTTTAGTAATTATACACGTTTTGTTGATAAAAAAATATGGCGAGCCCCTGCCCTCGCTGAAATGCAGGCCAGTCCTCATTTTCACTTATTGTGAGTAAGGTATTTGCGCGATGGAAGCTGCAGTAAATTGAGAATAAAACCAAGTATTTCTACCTATACTAAATAAGGCCCTTTTTTCGCTTATATAGAAACGCTTATCCTTGAAACCTGGCCTCTATACCATGTTAAATCCCTATATATCATTCATAGCGATCATCCTTTGTTTTGTTCCTTTCGCCTTATTGTTCTGGAAGAAAATGAATAGGGAAAGAGTTTTTCTTCTTGTTTGCATATATTGGTCAATCACCGGGTTGATCAATATGCCCCAATATTTGCCCACTGCATACAAGGGGGAGAAATTCGAGGAAAATGTCACGCTGCTCGACAATTTGATTGATACGCCCCTGATGCTACTAATTTTCTATTTTTCCTCTGAGGGAATTAAACGAAATCTCCTGCGCTGGCTGCTCCTCATTTTTGTCGTATTTGAAACCATCATGATTTTCTGGAAAGGCCACAATTTTGATTCGAATACCGTCATCATCGGAGTGGGCACCATGCTCAGTTTTGCGTACAGCTTATGGCGCCTGGCTGAATATTTTCAGAAGATGGAGCATACGACCACAGAGAACACCATGGTCTTCATTTACGCCTCGTTCGTATTTTATTTTGGGATCTTCTCGATCATTTGGGTATTCAATTACCTGAATTTCCACAAAGAAACTGTATCGGAAAACCTTTTCCTGTATTACCTGAGCATTATCCTCGCCACCACGATCGCCTGCTTTGGTTTTTGGAGATATAGAGACCCGAACCTTTCCAGAGCTTACCAGTCAAGGTTCCGGGATTAATCCTCGTCCTCTTCGTAATTATAAGTATCCTGATTGTCTTTGTAGATCGTTTCCCAATCCTTTACCTTGTCATCGCCCAATAATTCAAGGATGTCGAAAATAGGATCGGACTTTCGCTTCCATTCCACCAGGGTTGGATCTGAAAATTTGGAAACATACATACACTGATCTGTTTCAAAATTCACCCTGATCAGATTGATCGGTTCTTCCGCTTTCTCCTGAATCAGGTAATAACAATTTTTTTCCAGCAACGCATACGAATACATACTCGCCAATTTTTTGAGGATGAACAAAGAAGCAATGGGTAGTAAATCGAAAATTAATGGAGCTGAGTAAGTGCAGCTGGTTTTCGCCCCAGGCTGCTGTGATTAGAACAGATCAGGATCCTGAAGCGTTCAACAAATCTAATGATTTTGGGAATTATTTATATCGAAGAAAGGAAGGGAAAAGTTAATAAATTCAATAGTAAGCATAATAAATTGATAATTAATTATTTACATTGAATAATTAATTTTTAATTATATATAATAATCGAAAAAAGCAGCGGTTGAGCGCTGCTTCTTTAAGTTGTGAACTACTGCTTGAGTTTGATCTCGCCAACATCTACTGGCTGTTGATCATCCCCGACTGTAATACCATCTTTTACTCCATTCTTGAATGGTGGCTTTGCTTCGACAATGACTTTATAGGTCCCCGGTTTTACATCACCGATGGTAAACATTCCCTTTTCAATTGGTGCTTTCAATGTGTCTGTTTGGGAAATGATCCATACCCGCACGGCAGCATCTGCCGGACTTACCGAACCTTTCATAGAACCATTTGTGAGGCTCCTGAATCCAAATAGGCTGATCACAGCAATGGCTGCGGCAGCTAAACTTAATTTAGTGAATTTCATACCTGTTGAATTTAAATGATGAATAAGAATACATACTTCTGAACCAAAAACTGCTTTTCGGCCTTCACTTCAGAGATAGGAATTTGCTAATAGAAATTCAACTACTGTGCCAGCTCAGCACATAGGAGCGTTTTATGTGGACAAGTACCGGCCTTAACGAAATCTTACCAATCCGTGGAAAGAATTCTACAAAATTTATCGTATATGGATAACCGATAGAGAGGGATAGGTTTGCTAAATAACGCTCCCGTTGTCAAGTTGAAGAAAGCGATTCACTGCTGCAGGGATTTCCCGGGGATAATGGGTAACATAAATCAATGAAGTATCTGGCAATTGTGCATATTGATCAATTAGTCGACTTACCTCTCTTGCCTGTGAAACATCCAGCCCATGACAGGGTTCATCAAGGATCAGCAAAGGTGGTTTCTTAATTAGCGCCCTGGCCAGAAGAACGAGCCTTTGTTTGCCCAGGGGCATTTCAGATAAAAATCGATGTTCAGTGCCTGAAAGAGAAAGTAGCCTGAACCATTCCAATACGGCTTCTGCCTGTCCTTGTCCAAGTTGACGGAATAATCCAATTGTGTCGAAGAATCCAGAGGCCATGGCCTGAAAACAGGTCATGCTGCCATCAAAATAATTGTGTAGCTCAGCAGAAAGAAATCCGATTTTCTGCTTAATGTCCCAAATGCTTTCGCCACTTCCCCTGCGCCTTCCGAATAAATATATCTCATTCGCATAGGCCTGTGGATGATCAGCTGTGATCAGGGACAGCAGTGTGGATTTTCCTGCCCCATTTGGACCAGTAATGGCCCATTTTTCTCCCGACCTCATCTCCCAATGAATATGCTCCAGCACTTTTTTCCCCCCATAGCTCACCTCCACATCTACCATCCTGATCAATTCTGCTCCACTTCTTTCCGGTGCTGCATATCTTGTAAAAGGAACCGCCAAAGGCACAGATATTGGAAAAATGGATTCGTTTGTCAAATATTCTTGCATTTGAGATTTTGTATCTGCTCTAAGCAGCTTTCCCTTCTCCAGTAAGGCAACATGCGTGATCCAATCCGGTATTTCGTCCGGTGAGCAAATCAGAAGGAAGTTTTTGCCATGGGTACACAATTCCCCAAATAGCGCATTTGCAATTTCTCTTCCTTTATTGTCAAGGCCGGTCATCGGCTGATCAAGAATCAAAAGCGCATGGGGGCGGAGCAAAGCTTTCAGAATCTGCAATCTTTTATGTTCCCCGCTGGATAATTGAATAAGAGGCTCCTCCAAAACATGTGTGAGATGCAGCTGGTCGAGCAACCAGTTTACTTCAAACTCACCCGGTTGATCAGCTTCCATTTGCCAGAAGGGCTCCAATGTATCAGCCACTGTCATCGTAGTTCCCGCATCGGAAGCATTAAACCTTTGCTGATAATAAAACTGGCTGCGATTGGATAAGTCCTTGAACCTTGACTGCTGTTCCACGATGGCAATCTCCTGCTGAAAATTTTCCTGGTTTCCGAATCCTGCACTCATGTTTCCCTTGTAGAAATGCCTGCCGGCAATGGCAAGAGCCAACAATGTTTTGCCTGCACCGGATGCCCCGATCAAAGCCCATTGTTCCGATCTTTTCATCTCTAAATTAATCTCTTGCAACAGGTCTTGTCCATTTATAGTTAAGCTCACCCGTTCGAGCGATAAGAGAAGATCAGACATCCTGCAAATGTAGACCCTGGAAGGATTCGTTGTGCCATATGAGTTTCATCCGCCATAGGCGGATGAAACTTAGAGTCTTTATGCATTTTTACTTTAATTTGGACCATGAAAACAAGCAGATGATTTCCCAGCAGACCATTCAACAGATTCTGAGCCGCATCGATATTACCGAGATCATCGGCGGCTTTGTACGCTTAAAGAAAAGAGGAGCAAATTACCTCGGACTTTGTCCATTCCACAATGAAAAAACGCCTTCATTCACTGTGTCTCCGGTGAAGGAAATTTATAAATGTTTTGGTTGCGGTAGAAGCGGAAATACGATTAGTTTCCTCATGGAGCACGAGAAGTATTCTTATGTGGAGGCCCTGCGCTGGCTGGCGAATAAGTATGATGTTGAGATTGAAGAAACCGTTACCTCTCCTGAAATAAAATTGCAGCAACAGGTTTCTGAGAGTCTTTTTGTTATTAATGGATTTGCACAAAAATATTTCAGCGGGAATTTATGGGATTCCGAACAGGGGCAGGATATCGCGCTGAGTTATTTGCATCAGAGAGGATTCAGGGAAGAGATCATCAGGAAATTCCAGCTTGGATATTGCCTGGAAGAAAGAGACGCATTTGCCAAAGCTGCATTTCAGGCGCAATACAATCCTGATCTTTTGCAAAAGTCAGGGCTTGTCGTGATGCGTGATGAAAAATTAGTCGACAATTACAGGGGCAGGATTATATTCCCGGTGCATAATGTGACGGGAAAGGTCATTGGCTTTGGTGCCCGAGTAATCCGCAACAATGACCGTGCACCCAAATACATCAACACGCCGGAGAATGAGATTTACGTAAAGAGCAAAATTCTTTATGGCTCTTATTTTGCACGCCAGGCCATCGACAGGCATGATGAGTGTTTGTTGGTCGAAGGATATACAGATGTCATTTCGCTGCACCAGGCAGGAATAGAAAATGTAGTGGCAAGTGGAGGGACTTCCCTGACACAGGACCAACTCAGATTGATTAAGAAATATACCAATAACCTCACCATTATCTATGATGGGGACGCTGCCGGAATTAAAGCGGCGCTTCGTGGATTGGATATGGCGCTGGAAGAAAGCCTGCAAGTAAGCCTGGTATTAATTCCTGACAAAGAAGATCCCGACAGCTATGTAAATAAACTGGGCAGCGCTGCATTTCGATCTTTCGTTGAAACCCATAAAAAGGATTTCATACTTTTCCAACTGGAGATTGCGCTGCAAGAAGGCACTGATGATTCAAATAAGAAAGCAGCGATCGTAAATCAGGTCGCGGAGACCATTTCCAAAATCAATAAAGCGGAAGATTTTACCCGTCAGCAAGATTATATCCGCAAAAGCGCTGAATTATTAAAGATTGGAGAAGAGGGTCTCAACAACCTGGTAAACAAATTCATTCGGGAACGGGTGAATAAAGCGGAAAACAGACAATCCTTCTCCGGTCAGGAAATGGAAGCACCAGCGGAATCGGAATTCCTGGCGGCTGATGATGATGGCCTGAGTTTATTGAACAGAGATGAACAGCAGGAAAGAGCCATTGTGCGTTCCTTACTTGAATTTGGACTGAAACCCTGGGACAATGAAAAGCGAGTCGCTGATTTCATGCTCGAAGAATCAAGAGAGCAGGACATGATCGACAATAAACAACTGGTCAGGGTGCTGGAAACCTACAGGTCATGGTACGAAAATGGACTGGAGCCTACGCCCAAAAATTTTCTCTATGACGAGGATCAGGAGCTGAGTCGCCTGGTGGTCACCATCATGGATTTCCCTTATGAATTAAGTCCAAACTGGAAGGACCACTATGAAGGCAAGTTATTTTCCAGGGAAGAACTTTATAAGGAAGAAGTGTTGTCAACCCTAAACTACCTGAAGCTAAGAAAAATCAAGCGGCTCATGGAACTCAATCAGAAAGATCTTGAAAAATCCAAATCGCCTGAAGATCAATTAATGTTTGTTCAAACACATCAGCATTTGAAAAAAATGGAAAAGGAACTGTTGGAGAATCTGGGAACCGTCATTGTAAAATAGAAGGCCGAACAAACGAATCCTGCCCCGCCACAAGACCAGCGTTCAGATTGCTTTATTTACCTACCACTTGATTGAGCCTCCCATTCTTTGCCCCCGTCTTCTTGGGATCTTTGATCCAGGCTGCAAATTCCTGATTATTGGTAGTAGATAATTTTCCCAGAAACTGAGTTTCCAGTTTCCCTCTCTTCAGATCACGGGAAATATGGCCGGGGGAAGCGTCCATTTCTTTTTCCAAAACAACCACAACTTCCTCACTTCTACGGGAGACAGATTTTTTGCTGACTGAAGAAACCCCCGCCTTTCTGAAATGGAGGGCCGTCCAAACATGGTCCAATGGCACCTGCTCGGTTTCTTCAAAGCCCGAGTGTGTCAGACATGACCAACTACAATCCCGGTTAAGTGTAGTTGCAATCTTTGAACTGGTTTTGGGAATAGCCACCCACAATTTGCCTTTGACATGCAATGCAGGCAATACTTCGTTGATAATCGCCTTTAATTGCACTTCGTTTACTGCAAAAACCAATGCAAAATCAATTTTCTTGTTCTTAAGCCAGGGAGTTACATTTTTTGAAAATGCCAATTTCGCAAATTGCTTCTCAATAGAAGATGGTAATCCCTGAATCAATAGACTTTTCTCATCCTTTAACTGGAGTTTTTCCAACAAAGATTGTGACATGCGTCTGGTATTTTGGTTAAAATCTGAATAAGACAAGGTGGGCCGGCAAAGTTAGGCAAAGGAACCGGACAATAAAAACATATTTAGAAATAGGGCGATTTATTAATTCAAATGGCAGGATTACGGGCACAATGTTGCAAATCATCTAAAAAGATGTTCAGGTTCGAATTCCACGTATATCAGGGTAAGTCATCTCTTTGAAGGAATCTACCTTCTATTATTTCCCAATTTTCTTTGCCTTCTTTTATCGCGGTATTTCAGAATGGGAACCTTGCTTTCACTGCCACGCAACAAGCGGCTGATATTTTTCTGATGCGTCAATATGACCAACAAAGTAACTGCAATGGCAAATGCACGGTAAAGCGGTTCCTTTTCATTAAATATAAAAAGGATGAGCACGGCGAATGCAATACTAGCCAAAATGGAACTAAGCGATACGAAACGGGTAAGATATAGGACAAGAAGAAAAACACCAACGCAATAAACAGCCACCAGTGGCTGTATAGCCAGGATCATTCCAAATAAAGTAGCAACTCCTTTTCCTCCTCTGAAATCTGCCCATATTGGAAAAATATGTCCTAGCACGGAAGCCAACCCAAGTCCGACCATGAAATTTGTACGGTTCCATTCATCATGCAAATAGAGGGGAACAAAAATGTACAGGCTGGTTGCCAAAACGCCTTTCAAAACATCCGCTACCATGACGAAACTTCCCCATTTGGACCCAAGCACACGAAATGTATTCGTCGCACCAGCATTGCCACTTCCATATTCACGAATATCAATTCCAAAAAAATATCTGCTGATCCAAACCGCGGTCGGAATAGAACCTATGAGATAGGCTAATATAATCAGCAAGACTTCCTTCATTCAGGGGCTGGGTTGTAGTTGGAAATCAAAATTATAAAAAAAGGACAAGATTCGGCTACCCTTCTTTGGTGAGCCTGACACAGATCCAGTTGTTTCGCTCATTGATTTCAGAAATATGCAAACTGCATTCTTCTGCTTTTGATCTCATCGCGAACAGGTCATCGGCCAATATTCCACTCAATATTAAAACGCCATCCTTGGTCAAATGTTGTTCCATTTCCATTAAGTTATTGAATATCACGTTCTTATTTATGTTCGCCAAAATAATATCAAACGAGTTCGTTGCAGGAAGACGGCCAGATTTCTCCAATTTGATCCGATGGCAATGATTTGCCAAAATATTTTCCATAGCATTTTCAATGCTCCAATCATCTGTATCAATCGCCAATATTTCTTTTGCACCCATTTTTTCGGCCAGTATCGCCAATACACCAGTGCCTGTACCAAAATCAAGAATATTTTTTTGATGAAATGCAAGCTTTCCCATGGCAGCGACCATCAGGTATGTCGTCGCATGATGCCCGGTTCCAAAGCTCATCTTTGGTGTGATGATGATTTCATATTTCGTATGATGGATGGGGTGATGAAAGCCGGAGCGGATGGCACAGAATGAATCGACGAGGACAGGTTCATAGTTTTTTTTCCATTGTTCATTCCAGTTTTGTTTTGGGATCCGTTTTTTTTCAAATTCCAAGCCATATTTTCCTATGATTTGAACCAGTGCGGATTCTTTGAACATTTCTTCCGGAATGAATGCATCCAATCTCTGTTCACCTTCTTCAAATCCATCGAATCCGAGTTCAGACAATTCCGCGATCATGATTTCTGCAAGCGCATTGTCTGGGGTCTCAATGGAAATCTGAATATGTGCATCCATAATAGAAAAGGCCTGCATTGGATTGCAGACCTTTGAAATAATGCGGAATAAATTTATTTACCCTGTTCCGGTGACTGGGTCTGCACCTTGGCTTCAGGCTTTGGCATGAGCACTTTTCTGCTCAATTTGAATTTGCCGGTCTTTTGATCCACACCGATCAATTTAACTTTCACACTGTCACCTTCATTCAATACGCCTTCCATCGTTTCAAGACGCTTCCAGCTTACTTCGCTGATATGCAATAGGCCCTGTTTCCCAGGTAGAAATTCAACAAAAGCACCATAAGGCATCACGGACTTCACTTTGGATTCATACACGCCACCCACTTCAGGAACGGCAACAATGCCCTTGATCCATGATAGCGCTTTATCAAGGCCTTCTTTTGCCGGACTGAAAATGCTGACTTCTCCCTGATTGCCCACTTCTTCAATATTGATCGTTGCTCCGGTTTCTCTTTGAATTTCCTGTATGACTTTGCCCTGAGGCCCGATGACCGCACCGATAAATTCTTTGTCAATAAAGAGCTTCACCATTCTGGGGGCATGTGGTTTGACGTCTTCTCTTGCAGCAGGCATGCATTGATACATCGCATCAAGAATATGCAGACGGCCCTTCCTCGCTTGCTCGAGTGCTTCCCGCATGGTTTCCATGCTCAGGCCATCCACTTTAATATCCATTTGCACTCCACAAATTCCATCCCTTGTACCTGTCACTTTAAAATCCATATCACCCAAATGATCTTCGTCACCAAGGATATCTGTCAGGATTGCATTCTTGCCATCGGCAGGACGCGTGATCAGGCCCATTGCTACACCACTCACATGTTTGCTGATCGGTACACCAGCATCCATCAGCGCCAAAGAACCGGCACAAACGGTGGCCATAGATGAGGATCCATTGGATTCCAGGATATCACTGACAACGCGCACCGTATAAGGATAATCGTTACCTGGCATCATTTGTTTCAATGACCTCATGGCGAGGTTTCCGTGACCAACTTCACGTCTTCCGGGTCCGCGCATCATTTTTACTTCGCCTGTTGAGAAAGGCGGAAAATTATAATGCAGAATAAATTTTGTGTAGTCTGATTTTGCTGCGCTTTCCACCAGCAATTCGTCAAGGGGTGTGCCCAGTGTAACAGTAGTCAGGGATTGCGTTTCGCCCCTTGTAAATAATGCAGAGCCATGTGGCGTGGGCAGCGGATCGGTTTCCATCGCCAGGGGGCGAACCTGGTCAAGGCTTCTTCCATCCAGGCGAATGCGGTCATCCAGGATCATGTTGCGCACCACCTCCCATTTCAAATCCTCATAATATTTTTTAACCAGCTTCTTATCATCATCGGTAATCTCTGTACCAAAGCTGGTGATCAGTTCTTCTTTCAATACATCATATGCATCACTCCTTTCGTGTTTGCTGCTGCCTGCCTTGGAAATCTGATAAACCCTGTCTTTTGCAAAATCAAATACCTTTTGTTTGAATTCTTCATTCTGCGGAGGCTTCTTATAATCTCTTTTTCCTTTGATGCCCAGCTTTGACCTCAATTCTTCCTGCGCTTTGACCTGCACCCTGATGGCATCATGTGCCAATTCGAGCGCTTTTACCAGGTCTTCTTCACTGCATTCAGATGCCTTCCCTTCCACCATCATGAGATTCTTATCCGTTGCTGCGATCATGAATTCCAGATCAGACTTTTCCAGCTCGGAACGGACCGGGTTCACAATCATCTTTCCATCTACCCTGGCAATTCTCACTTCACTGATGATTTCTTTGATAGGAATATCTGATACAGCCAGTGCTGCGGAGGCAGCCAAACAGGCCAATGCATCCGGAAGCACTTCCTGGTCACTCGAGATCAGGCTGATCAATACCTGCACATCACATAAATAATCTTCAGGAAATAAAGGACGCAATGCCCGGTCTACAAGGCGGCTGGTCAGAATTTCATAATCATTCAACCTCGCTTCTCTTTTAAAAAATGAGCCGGGAATCCTTCCGGCTGATGCAAATTTTTCCTGGTAGTCTACGGAGAGCGGAAAAAAATCCTGCCCTTCTTTAGGTTCTTTATTTGCCACAACAGTAGCCAGCAAAATACAATTGCCCTGACGCACTGTAACGGCGCCATCGGCTTGGCTGGCCAATTTGCCAGTTTCTATGGTGACCAAACGGTCATTCCCTAAATCAAAAACAACTTGATTGGGTTGTGAAAGCATAATGCAATTCTCTTTTTTGAATTATAGATGGTCAGGCAGGAATTGAAAGCATCACATAATTCAGTTATAAAATAATTCGGCACTGATTTCTGTTTCAAAAAAGGATTCCCAACCGCAAAGTAGTTGGGAATAGGTTTTTACAAACATGGAAATAGTTATTTTCTTAGTCCAATTTTTTCGATCAATTTCCGGTATTCCTGCAGGTTATGTTTGCTCAGGTAGGTCAGCAAGCGCTTTCTTTTTCCAACCAGCTGCATCAGCCCGCGATGGGTGGAAAAATCTTTTGAGTTGGCTTGCAAGTGTTCAGAAATCCGGTTAATGCGTTCGGTCAGGAGGGCAATTTGTCCTTCAATTGAACCCGTATTGGTTGCTTTGGTACCAAAATCTGCAAAAAAACTTGCTTTCTTCTCTTTAGTCAAATAAGGCATCTCAATTCTTTTTATGAAACATCCAGATAATATACTGCTAATTTCGGCGCAAAGGTATTGAATTATTTTCAAAAATGAGGCCGTAACGGCCTTTTTTTTAAATGAATTAGCTTTGTGCTAGATGGGCGATATTCAAATAAATTTAGATCCCGCCAATGCAAAAATGACCCCAAGAACAAAGGCTTTCATATGAGAATCATGCATATAGTTGGCAATCGGCCACAATTCGTTAAGCTGGCCATCCTTTATCCTGAATTGGCAAGATTGGGAGTTAGCGGAATCATCGTACATACTGGCCAGCATTTTGATTCCAACATGTCTTCGGTATTCTTTAGGGAATTAGGTATCCCGGAGCCCAATTACGACCTGGGAATCAATCAGATGCCGCATAATGAAATGATAGGTAAGATGATCATTGAAGCAGACAGGGTAATTGTGAAGGAAAGCCCAGACCTCATCATAGTCTATGGAGATACGAATTCAACCCTGGCCGGGGCCATTGCAGCAAAGAAAAGGGGTGTGCCTCTGGCGCATATTGAGGCTGGCATCAGGACAGGAGACGAGCTGATGCCGGAAGAATCGAACCGTTACCTTGTCGACCGGATGGCCGATCTGAATTTCTGTTGTACCTACCAGGGAAAGAAAAATCTGGAGATGGAAGGATTTTCAAATGGGTTTATAAAATCCAAAGTTTTTTTGTCAGGAGACCTCATGCTTGATGCAGTAAAGATGTTTAGCCCCAGATCAAAATCAAATTCAAAATTTGAGCATGATACCAGAACCCAAAAACCATTTATCCTCGCGACCATTCACCGTGAAGAAAACAATGAGGATCCTGAAAACCTGCGGCAAATTGCAGATGCATTAAATAGTCTCCATAAGGATACGGCCATTTTGTTACCCCTTCATCCCAAAACAAAAAAAATGTTGGAGAAATTCCAATTGGCTTTGCAAGTAAATACCTGCGATCCTTTGGGTTATTTTGATATGCTGGACTTATTGCAAAAATGCCAGTCAGTCATCACTGACAGTGGTGGCCTTTCAAGGGAAGCTTTCTTCCTGAAAAAACCAACGCTGGTACTTATGCAGCATCCATTTTGGCCCGAGATATTCATTCATGGCAATTGCCTGCAATCGAATCCAAGAACCAGTGAAATCATTGCCAGGCACGCAGTACTGATGAACAGCCGCAAGCCATTTAATGTGGATATATTTGGGACGGGCAGTGCTGCCAAAGAAATCTGCAGGGTCCTGCTTGCCGCAAATTAAAAATAGAAAGCCCTCAGTAAAGGGCAATTATTTATTATGGCCACAAGGATTGTCGTTTCTGTTATTTCAGATCTTGTCACAGACCAAAGGGTACATAAAGTTTGCCAGACCTTGCACGAAGCAGGATATAATGTCCTTCTGATCGGATCAAAAAAAAGAGGCAGCCTGGAATTAAGTTCCAGAGACTATTCCACCAAGCGCATTCGACTGATCTTTCAAAAGAAATTTCCGTTCTACGCGGAATTTAATCTCCGGTTATTTTTCATTTTGCTTTTTGCAAAAGCTGATATTTTTTTGGGAAATGACCTGGATGTAATGCCCGCCACCTGGCTGTCTTCATGGCTCCGAAGAAAGGGCCTGGTCTATGACACGCATGAGTATTATATGGCCATGGCCGGCCTGGATGGCAAACCGCTGATCCGAAATATCTGGAAAGGAATTGAATCATTTATTTTCCCAAGAGTAAAATATATCTATACGATTTGTGATTCATTTTGCATTTTGTATAAGAAAGACTATGGGAAAGATCTTAGAACGGTTAGAAATCTCCCCTATCTTCATTTTCAGGAGAATGACAAAGAGGATGCGCGTGTATTGGAAATAAGAAACCGTATTCCGCCGTCTCGGAATCTTCTGCTATTCCAAGGTGCGGGGATTAATCCTCACCGGGGCGCAGAAGAATTGGTGACGGCCATGAAATGGCTGGACCCAAACAAATTTCATCTCCTGATTATTGGTGGTGGTGATATTTTTTTGGAGATTGAAAAACGAATCCATGATGAGTGCCTTTCGGACAGGATCACGATTGAACCCAAACTTCCTTTCGAAAGCCTTAGGAAGGTGACCAGGATGGCCGATCTGGGCCTTTCCCTTGATAAACCAGATAATCTCAATCATCGTTTTGGCCTGCCTAATAAAATCTTTGATTACCTGCACGCCGGTCTTCCTGTGCTGGTGAGCAGATTGATTGAATTGGAAAAAATTGTGGCCCAATACCAGGTGGGTAGTTTCATTGAAAACCATGAGCCTTCGCATATTGCCACCTGTATTGAAAAAATATTTGAAGATCCCAAACAATTGCAGATCTGGAAATCGAACACAGAAAACGTGAAGAAGGACCTGAACTGGGAAAAAGAAGGTGGAATTGTTTTGGATATTTTTAAACAAGTTCAATCAGAAAGGGTTAAGTAAACAAATGGATCCCCGGCATTTGCATATTGTTTGCTTGGATGTCCCCTATCCAACGGACTATGGAGGGGTTTTCGACCTCTATCACAAAATAGTAGCTCTGCATGACCAGGGCATTCTGATCCATCTTCATTGTTTTGAGTATGGTCGTGGAAAGCAGCCCAAACTAAATGATTTCGCAGTAGAAGTGAACTACTATCATCGGAATGAAGGTCACAAAGGGTTTTCGCATAAACTGCCATATATTGTTTGCTCCAGGTCCAATAAGGCATTAGAAGAAAACCTGCTGAAAGATCAATATCCTATCCTTATGGAAGGTATACATTGCAGTTATCTGCTCCATGATGATAAGCTGAAAGACCGTAAAATAATTTTACGCATCCACAATGTGGAATGTATTTATTACCGACAGCTTTATCGCGCTTCCAATTCAATTTTCAAGAAGCTCTATTTTCTCCATGAAAGCAGAATCCTCCGGCAATACGAGAAATCCATTGCAAACAAAGCGATGCTGCTTGCAGTAACGGAAGGAGATGCAGATTTTTACCGCCAACATTTTGATGCGCAAAAAATCGATTTTCTACCCGTTTTCGTTCCATTTACAGAAGTGAAATCACACGAAGGCGCGGGTTGTTTTTGCCTTTACCATGGAAATCTTTCCGTGCCGGAAAATGAGCAGTCGGCAGTCTGGCTTTTGCAGCATGTCTTCAATGAACTCGAATTGCCCCTGGTCATTGCAGGCAAAAGGCCTTCAGCCAGGCTGGGAAGGCTGGTGGAACAAAACAAACACGCTTGTCTCGTTGCTGATCCATCAGAAGAAGAACTACAGGATATGATTGGTAAAGCGCAGGTGAATGTCATTCCTTCATTCAACTGTACCGGTATTAAACTAAAACTATTAAATGCCATATACAATGGCCGTCACTGCGTAGTGAACAGGGAAGCTGTGAAAGAGACCGGACTGGAATGTCTCTGCCAAGTGGCTGCCAATGCGGAGGAGTTCAAAACTTTGGTTGAGGAAGCATACCAACAAAGCTTCGACAACCAGGAAATTGAGAAAAGAAAAAATATTCTTCTGTCCAAATTTGATAACAGGAAAAACGCAGAGAAGCTTATAGCATGGATATGGTAGCGTTGTCAAATACTTTTCCCATTTCTGTCCTGAGCATCCTCGCAGGAAACTTATTCACTACACGGTAATCATGCGTCGCCATGATTACAGTAGTGCCATAATCTCTGGAAATCTGAAACAGCAATTGCATAATTTCATCTGAAGTTTCGGGATCAAGGTTACCTGTAGGTTCATCCGCAAGGATTAGTTTGGGAGAATTCAGGAGGGCGCGTGCGATGTCGATGCGTTGTTGCTCTCCCCCACTCATTTCAAAAGGCATCTTGAATCCTTTCGATTTCAATCCAACTTTATCCAGCACATCTGATATTTTTTCATTCATCAAATGCTCATCTTTCCATCCGGTCGCCTTGAGCACAAATTTGAGGTTTTGCGTCACATCCCTATCCGTCAAGAGTTGGAAGTCCTGAAAAACCACACCCAGATTGCGGCGCAGGTAAGGGACTTTCTTCCAGGTCATTTCTCGCAGTTTGAAGCCCACCACCTCTCCTTCGCCTTCCTTAAGCAGGAGATCACCATAAAGTGTTTTTAATAAACTGGATTTGCCTGTGCCCGTCTTCCCTACGAGATATAAGAATTCTCCTTTGGTCACTTTGATGTTCACATTTTCAAGAATCAGGCTGCTGCCCTGGAATATGTTGACTCCCTTAAGCTCGACGATACATTCTGCCATAAAGAAATATTAAATAAACAAAAATAGGGAATTAAAAAATTCGCGGATCCCTGATTTGATCACATGTTATTCCGATGAGGGGAATTCACGTGATCATTTAGCAAATCGATCCACGGAAAAAGGGCTGATGTCCATACTTGGAATTTGACGATCGACAATTTCTCCAACCAGTTTGCCTGTTCCTGCGCCAAGACTTAATCCCAGCATGGCATGCCCTGTAGCCAAGACCAGGTTTTTAAACCTGCCAGACCTGCCGATATAGGGAAGTCCGTCCGCAGAACATGGACGAAATCCAAACCAGATTTTTTCCGGAGCGGGCAATGGTTGTACAAAATCCGGAAAAAAACGTTGAACTGTATCCAGGATCCCTTGCACCCGTTCATATCGTGGTGGCCGGTTTACTGAAGTTATTTCCATGGTGCCGCCGAAACGAATGGTTCTCTCATCCAATGGAGTCAGCGCTACCCGCCCTTCAGCCAAAACCGCCGGGTGATTCAAGTGGTAACCAGTATTTTCTAACGTGACTGAATAACCGCGACCAGGGACAAGAGGAATCCTGACATCCAGCGTGGCGACCAACTCGCGTGTCCAGGATCCAGTAGCGATAACTACTTCATCACCCGAAAACGCCTGTTCTTTTGTAATGACCTTACTAATATGCCCCTGGTTGAATTCAAAACCTGTCACTTCAGCCCCGGGGCAAAAATCCACGCCCCTGGTTTTTAAATGACCGATCAGCGCCTTCATGAGCTTGTTTGGATAGAGATGTGAATCGCATTTGAACAGCAATGCACCCTTGGCATTGATCCTGATACCGGGTTCTTTCTGCTCCAAGTCCTGAAGGCTCAACAATTCTGTTTCGAGATGGAGTTCATGCGCCTTTTCGGCAATATGTTTTGCGTGGTCTGATCCGGCGTCTGTCTGAAAAATCTCTAAGAGTCCCTTATGGACATAATCAAACTCCATGCCCGCATCAGATTCCCAATTCCGATACTCCTTTTGGCTGATTAGTGCAATATCCCGAAGCGGCAATGCTGCTTTTTCTACTTTTGCCTTTGTTGCGCTTCTGATGAATTTCCAACCCCAGTCCAACAAGGCCAGATCCATCCTGGGCTGGACATAAAATGGACTCCTTGCATTGAGCATCCATTTTAATCCCTGGCTGATGATCCCTGGTGACGCCAATGGGACAAAGTGGCTGGGACAAACATAACCAGCATTTCCATAAGAACAATTGTCCAGGAAATCGCCCTTATCCAGCACCGTTACCTTCCACCCGGATCTTTCCAGATAATACGCTGAACTAAGGCCGATAATTCCCCCGCCAATTATAATTACCTGCTTCATATGGGTGCCAAATTTATAAGAAAACTCAAGACCCGGACGAACCATTTTCAATTCCCTGAACTTGGCGAATGGTACTTATCCCCCTAAAGCAACCGTTCAGAACATTTGGAAGTATTGAAGTTTGGAGTAGCCAGACCACTAAAATGCTCTATATAGCAAGATTTTGAATGCAGGCAGACATCTTTAGAGGTCTTTCAAATCAACAGAAATATCTACATGAATAGCCCGCTCAAAAATGGTATTTTGAAGGTCCTTGGGTATTTTGACCTTTTCAATTTCCCCATCAACTTAGAGGAAATATTCCGTTTCTTGAATGCAAGGGTCGACCTGCAGGAACTTTCCTCAAATCTGGATGAATTGGCTACCCTGGGCTGCATTTTCAGATTCGGGGAATATTATTCTCTCCAAAATAATCCTGAGCTGTTGAAAAACCGCATCCTGGGAACTGTTCGCGCAGAAAAGCTCCTGAACCGGGCCAAAAAGATTTCCAGAATGCTTTATTGCTTTCCATTTGTCAGGGGAATCTTTATTTCGGGATCCTTGTCAAAGCGTTACGCCGACGAAAATGCAGACATAGATTATTTTATCATTACAGAGGCCAACAGGCTTTGGATTGCCCGCACATTAATGCATTTCCTCAAAAAAATAAGCTTCTTGACAGGCCATGAGCATATGCTTTGCATGAATTATTATATTGATGAAGAGGCACTCCTGATCGAAGAAAGAAATGTTTTCACTGCTACGGAAATGGCTACTCTTCTGCCAGTACAGGGAAATGGAACCCTCCATCAATTTTTTTCCAGTAATGCGTGGGTGAAGAATTATTTCCCTAACCAGTTCGCATCCTATCCCGCCCATGAGACATCAGATCATGATGCCTGGATCAAAAAAGGGTTTGAGATCATACTTAGAAATCGTTTGGGAGACTGGCTGGATAATTATTTTATGAAGGTCACCAGCAAAAGATGGAATCTTAAAGAATTGCGTCAAAAAAGAAATTACAAAGGAGAATTGATGGGTCTGAAAACGGCCAAACATTTTTCAAAACCCAATCCCGAACTCTTCCAGAAAAAAATTCTTCAGTCACTCGAAAATAAATATGCTCATTTAAACCAGAAATGGGCGAAGATCCTGGAAGAAAATTATTCACAACTTCTTTCTGAGCGAAATAATATAATAATCCCCAACCCGGTTCCAGGGCCAATGTTTTCCTAAATGCAGTTCCTGCTTTCTAAGCCATGTATACAGACGCGGATAATGCTGTGGAAAATTTTCTAAATATGATGGTGGCACCAGACTGCAAAGTCCCTCGAGCTTGATTGGCTTAAAAGAATTTTGCAAGCGTTTAATAACAAAAGAAGGATTATAATACCAGCACCTGAAGTATTCACCTTCGATATGTGCCTTTGTACCCCTCCTACCACTAAATCGCCTGAAAGCCGTATTCCATTTGCCCCTTAATGACAAAGCTATTTCCCAAATACATATTTTCGGCAACATGACCAGGGTCACCAAACCGCCCGGCTTCACCAATGGATCCAACGAATCTAACACAAGTTCCAGCGAAGGGGTACAATTGAGGCCTGCAAAATTTGAGAAGATCAGATCATATGGCCCCTTTTCTGAAAGATTGCCCAGATCCGAAAATGAACAGCAAGCGGAACTGATTTGAATACCAGGACCAGCTTCCTGAATTTTGCGCAATCTTTCGATTCCCATGGCCGGAGACAAATCTGTGGCATGAACCCTGTGGCCATGCCGGGCAAAATATAAGGCATCTTCGCCAGTCCCTGCATTTAGTTCAAGTATGTAGCTCGCAGGTTTTAGCAATGCATCCACATGTCTCCTCACCCTTTCTCTTTTATATTGAACGATCTGGTTCATTGAAAAAAGTGCGTCGAAAATGGATGCCTGTTTGTCAAAGGCATTTGCAACCATAGCTTCAGATAATATGTTTGTATCTGTTGGTTTCATATGGCTGCTTTTTCCAGTGCATTTAATTTTTGCCTCGCAATCAGGCAAGCAGGGAAGTAATAAGCGAATGAAGCAGCAGATTTAACTGATGCTCTTGTGATACCTAAAGGACGCCTGCAGATATTTTTGATGTTTTGCCAGGCCAGCTGCCGTCGGTAGCTCTTGTGCACATAGCGATGGAGTTGCTTATAAAATTTTGGTTGATATGTATTTCGAAACATCATTTGCAATTCATCCGAATCAGTCCAATTGGACTTCTCTTTCAAATCCTTCTTCACATTTTCATAAAAAATTGTACCGGGCAAAGGATAAGAAACTGAAATGCCAATCTCAAAGGGAAGCAAATCATGAATCATCCGGATTGTGCTGGATATATCTTCCCTTGTTTCTCCCAAATAACCAAACTGAATAAAAAAACTTGGATGGATGCCAGCCTTTTTCAATTGCGCTGTTGCCTGACCGATTTGCTCCACCCTGATCCCCTTTTCCATGGCATCCAATATTTTCTGAGAACCGCTTTCAGCCCCCATCCACACATTTTCGCAACCTGCGCGCGCAAGCGATTCGATCACCCCATCATGCAGGAGCAGGTCAGCGCGTGCCTGGATCTTAAACCTGATCTTCAATTCCTCCAATTCCAGAACATCCGCAAATTCGTTGATCCATCCAGGTCTGAGTCCAAAAATATCATCGCAAAACCATATATGGTCAACATCAAAGGAGGACATTGAGGTGTTTCAATTCTTTCACCACATGCTGCGGACTACGGGCATGATAGCGGTTACCATAGATGGGTTTAGCACACCAATTGCATTTGAACGGGCAGCCCCTTGTCGTGGCCATATTCATGGAGAAATATCCATGTTTCCTCATCCACATATTTTGGTATGGACGAAAATCTACCAGGTCCCAGGCCGGCATGGGTAATGCGTCAAGATCTTTGATTAAGCTTCTTCTTTGCGTTTTGAAATTTTCCCCGCTCCTTGTGAATGCGAGTCCATCGATGCTTGAAAACTCCGAACTCCCATTTGCAATTGAATTTGTTAACTCAAGTAATGTCATTTCAGCCTCCCCAATAATGACAAAGTCAGCGCCTTGCATCCAAATATTGGGCATAATGGTCAGTGGAATCTGAGCTTGAGACGATGACTTTGCAGCCATTTTCCTTTGCTATCTTGATCATTTGAAAAGCAGCTTCGCGCATATTCGTGAGGCACATTTTCGTCAGGTAATTGAAGCCATCATCATAGATGACAAAAATATCCGGTGGAGTCCCTTGTAATGCGTCATTTAAATCCGCCGGCGAACTGGCAAACATGGTATCAAAGAACGATATCCTATAACCATTCTCTCTCAGTAAGGCAGCTGCATACAACGTCCCCAGGGGAGCGTATGGTTGACCCGCATCCCATTGCTTTTGATCAAAGCGGAGGAAATATGAATGGGAAAACAATATTCTTTTCATCATCATGATTTGGGAATGATTCAGACTTGAATATTCATCATTAATTGATCCTTATTCTGTAAATATCATAGCCATAGGCACATCTTTCAAATGCATAGTTTCTGTTTAGCAATTGTTCCACCGCTGTCCTGATATCCTGGTTAACCATCATTCGATATTCTTCTGAAACAGGAACAGCGACCAGGGCAGGTTTGGCTTGCGAAAGATCCGTACAAAATCGACTGATGGCTATTCCGGTCTGTGTAGCATTGAAATATATGCTGGGTGCAACTCTCTCTGCATATGCCTGCACCACGGCACCATATCCTGCAACCAATACCTTGTCTTCCTTTCCTGCCGTGGATCTTATCCATAATCCCAATTCCTTCTTTGCCCGATCATCCGCATTCATTTTGAGATCAAGACAATATTTTGCTGGCTCCAAAGGCTTCTTTTGGAAGATATTTCGAAAAGCGACCAACGGTTCAATTGTTTTGGGCATAAACGATATCCAAATGACAATCAGCATCGTCTTCTGAGAAAGTTGCCACCTGTCCTCCAAAATAGGAGATGACGAATGCTGAAATCAGGGCGAGTGAAGGAAGCAATTCCTTGAAGTGTTGGGTAGAATAGATCCCAATAAAATGAATTCCAATAAATGAAGCCAGGAGCCAATAGAAAACAACGGGGGGTCGTTCAGGCAGGAAAAACCAACCTGCCAGTAGCGGGAAAAATAAAATAAATGACGAAAAAATAAAGTGATCGGAGAAATTATTCAGTTTCCAATGCCATGTATGATCCGTAGGACTGCCGGATCCGAAATTATCTTTAATACCATAAATAAAAAATTCTCTCACATTCACACTGGCTAGCGACAAGAGCACCAAAAAAAGAAGAATGCTTAATCCAATTCCTAAAATTAGTTGGATGAAAGACCTGGGCCGGTTAAGGATTGCTGTTAGTCCCAACGCAACCACGGCAAATACCGCAGAAATTCTAAATGCAATGCCCAGGCCTGCGAAAATTCCTGCAAGAAAATATTGGCCCTTTCGCGATGCGATCAAATAAACATAATAAGCAAGAATAATTGCAGCAACGGAATAGGTTTCGGTATAAGAAACATATTTTCCACCTGAGGCGGACCAAAGCAGACTTAGACCATAAATGGTCATGGCAATCCATCCAGACTTTCCCGCTGATAAATAATTACCCAATTTGTAAACGTAATATAGACCAAGGCATTGAACTGATGTGCCCATTATCCTCGGAATCCATTCGTTTGTGCCGAAGATCCTATCGGAAAGTCCGAACACAGCGAAGATCAGGGGAGATTTGTTGTCCACACCGCCCTGGTAGGGTACCAGCCCGTTCCTAAACCAGTTTCTTCCGATATAATACCAGATCGATTCGTCAAAACTTAGCGTCATATTATACGTAAGCATAGCCACCGCAATCTGAAAAATGCCAAATAGCAGGACCCATTTCCAGGGCTGAATGTTCAATGCTCTTGATGAATCTGGCATATTCAAATTCTTTTTTACAGATTAGCTGACCAGCGAAAAAGCGACTTTTCAATTTCATGATCACACAACAATTCAGTGAACTGGGTTTCTCCAGGCAGGCAAATAAAGAGAACATACACAATGTGTACAGATGCTGTTCGCCTTCATATCCAAATTTCGCCGGAAGGAAATTGCTTTTTCACTATTCAGAATGGATTCCAAAGATTGGGTCCGGATATTGCCTATTGCACCATGAAAAAAACAAGGTCTGACAGTGCCATCTGCTTCAATCACTGTGCTCACCCAAGGGGCATTGCATTTCTTGAAGGGGAATGGATTCAGGGCATAGAATGCAGAATAATATTCATGAATCTTATACAATTTTTCAGGCGATTCTGCAATAAACCCGGATTCAAAATCCTGCGAATTTAGAATTTCCAATTGCTGAATGACGGACAAAAGCTCTTCCAACTCATCTTTTGACAGCATGATTTCATGCTGCCTGTCCGCATCCCAGGGCTCCGGCCTGTTAAATGCCTGGCTGCTAACATCGGCCGGAAGGAAACTGATCTGGTGCAGACCAATTTCCTTTGCGGCAGAAATTATAGCAGCCCATGACCTGAAATTGAGCCTGTGAATGACTGACCTCCCTGTAATTCTAAATTGGGGATTCAACATGGTGATGGTTTGAACACCCGTTTTTAGTTTTTTGAATGCACCCGGAATATTTCGAATCCGATCATGGCATTTTTCGTCGCCATCGAGAGAAACAATAATTTCGCTGACCCATTTCAACAACGCCTTGGCATGTCTTTCCATGGTAAGTCCTGTGGAAAGCAACACGACCCGAATACCCTGCGCTTTCAGAAGCTCACAAAACAAAAAGAAATTTGGATTCAGGATCGCTTCCCCTCCCGACATCACAACTTCGCGGGTGTGAAATTTCTTTAGTGTCTGAAGCAGTCCGCGAATGTCTTCTTCCTTAAGTTGTTTTAGATTTCTATTCCCTTTCCAGATATCACACATAACACACTGGCAGTTGCATGCGCTATGGGGCATAAGGATTACAATGGGCAGCCGCGAAATGCAGTTTGTCTCCAGGGTTCTGTAGCGCTGAAATGTTTCATTTAAGGTCTGTCCGCCCATGATTCCCTTATCTTTTTTTTACGCATACCCATGGAAAGGGAGAGCGCTTGAATAATATGTTCTTAATTGAACCAGGACTGGCAAGGATCCTGTAATTAAAAAATCGAAGATCCCTTATTGTATGGTGATGATAGAAAGAGGTCATTTCTGGGAATCCGAGTGCCTGATAATAAATTGCCGTCCTTTTTCTTGCACTTGCCAATGCAGAAAACCTATAAAAATGCGAATCGAGGATATGGATTTCACCACCCGGGAGCAATCTTTCCAAGCTAAGGCTGATGATCTCAGCAAGATTTGAAAAATATTGAATACTCGCAGCAAATATGATGAAATCGAAAACCCTGTCGTTTAGCATTCCTGAACGTATATCTCCATAAATAAATTTTACCTGGGGATTATTTGCAAAGACCCTGGAAGCCTGTTGCAATTCTGTGAGGTTAATATCTGACCCTATAATCCGGCTGCCAGCTATAAAAGACAATTGATTTGTAAGCCAGCCGTTACCACACCCGATTTCGAGGATTTGCGGATTTGGATTTTTTGTTTTCAGGTACCTGATCAATCTCTGGCTTGTAGCCCGCCTTAATTTCCATTCTGCATAATGAGGGTGTTCTTTCTCCATTTCAGGCAATCCATAAACCTGTCCATCACTATACATCCGGCTTTCTTTTCTGCGCACGTTAAGATAATTTTCTTCAAAATGATGGTCAGGGCCCATGGCTGAAATTGAAAAATTCGTCAGGACTATAGTACCAGTTGCGTTCAATGCATTTTTTTTTAAAATCCCTGAATCTCGGGCTGCCGGTATTTCCAAACCCGATGCAGGAGTTTTATTTCATATGGGAAACGGTAGAAATTGGTTTTGTATCTGAGAGATGAAATCAAACGAATGATCGTTTTCTTTGGTGAATTGAGTCGGATATCCGAAACTGTGGGATAATATCCATTGAGCACAGTTTCAAAATTCCGGATCCTGTCTATCATCTCCGGCTTGAGCCAGGGCGTAAGCGGGTTTTTCCGCAGATCAAACCGCTCCCATTGCGGCGTAATCCAATCCTCTAACTTTTTTGGGAATTCGAAACCACTCGCAAGGACTTGACTGTATAATTCGGATCCAGGTGTCGGAACCGGACTATAAGTGTAGAGGACTATTTCAGTTCTAGGATTTATTTTTTTAATTTTTTTGATAAACTGAACATCAAATTCAATCTGTTCCATCACCTGCTCCTGGGTAGGGGCGGGAGTTCCCAGCACAAAAGAATACTCAGGAATAATATCGAAGGCCTTGAGTCTTTCTGCAAACGAAGCGATCTGGTCTCCGGTCTGAGTTCCACCCTTGTCCAATTGCTTAAGCACTTTATCATTGCCACTCTCTGCTCCAAAAAAAATAATTTTACATCCTGCTTCTCTTATTCTTGCCAGTGACTCATCCTTAAATTTGTCCATGGTGTCAATTCTTGCCATCCCCCACCAATGCATCTTTTCCGGCCTTATCAGGTTCGCGAATTCTACTGTTCTTTTTTCTGAAACAAAGAAATTGTTGTCATGGAACTCAATAGCATCGGCCCCCCATTTTTCCTTGATCATCTTAATATCTCGATATACCTGGCTGGCTGGTTTTGCCTTCCAGCGGGCTTCATAAGTAGGCACAACCGCGCAAAAGGAGCAAGTAAATGGGCAGCCGATGCTGGAGTGGTAAGCGAGGGTCCTGTTTCCGAGGTAAGTGCGGCCGAGGTATTTGTCAATCGAATAAAATCTGTTTAGCTTTTCGTACGGCAGGGGGGCGAGTTTGTCCTGGTCAATCAGATCTTCTTTTCCGGTTTTGATCACCCTACCATTGAATGAATAAATCAGGTTCTTGATCAATTCGTAAGGCTGGTCATGGTCAAGTGCCTTTAACAGATTTGGGAAAGCGTGATCACCAGGGCCATTGATTACAAAGTCGACATAACCCGATTTCAACACAACTTCATATTGATTCGTAGGGAAATAACCACCCCAAATCATGATTGTTTCTGGAAATTCTTCTTTTATGAGTTTAGCATAGGGTACGGCCTGTTTAAGTTGTGGTCCGGGCATTACTGTAAACCCGATATATTTGAATTCCCCAGTTTTCAAATAGCTTTTGATTTTTGCATAGGTGTCCACCCCCTCGCGCTCCCGGTTCCCATCTACTATTACCCAATCGAATAACCCTTCAATGGAAGCGGCGATATTCAGAATGGAATTAGGGATGCGGCACTTTGCGATGGCACTGCGTGGATTGAATAAAAGGACTTTGCTCATTTCGCTTTAAAAAGAACGAACAAGATATTCAAAGGGTTGCTTTAAGATGGACTGCATTTAATTGCTAAATTTATATTCAAGAGTCTCTCCACCATGCAAGCTGCTATTATAAAGCAATTGATATCCAGAATATTTTCTTCAGGCGGCCGTGACCAGGATCCTGGCAAGGCTTACAATATCTGGTCCAGACACTATGATGACCAGGAAGACAACCTGGTGCTGGCACTGGACAATCAGCTCTTCCGAAGACTTATTATTAATAAGCAGCTTGCAGGATTGACCATCGCAGATATTGGCTGCGGAACGGGGAGACATTGGCACGCCCTGCTGGATCAGAATCCCAAAAGATTGGTCGGTTTTGACATATCTACAGGAATGTTGGCTCAACTTAATAAGAAGTTCCCTGGAGCCGAAACCTATGTATTGAAAAATGCTCAACTCGCAATATTAAATAACGAATCCTGCGACCTGGTAGTTTCCACCCTAGCGATTGCGCATATGCCCGACCTCAAATCGGTTTTGCAGGAATGGCATAGGGTATTGAGGCCGGGCGGAGAAATGATCATCACTGATTTCCATCCTGAGGCACTTGCCAAAGGAAACCGAAGAACTTATGCACACCATGGAAGGTGGAAGGCAGTTAAAAGCTTTATTTATCCGATTCAATTGATAAAGGACCTTTGTTCCGCAACCGGATTTGAGACAATTGAATTCCGGGAAATCCGGCTGAATGAAGAAATGCGCTCCTTTTACGAAATGAAAAATGCAGTTCCTGTTTTTGAACGATATAAAGGGCTGGCCATCCTTTATGGAATCATCCTCAAAAAGTCCTATGCTGCTGCGAAATCTTAGCGTCATAGGCAAAGATGGGCTGAATGATATTCAGATAAAAGCAGGAATAATTGATTGTATTTCCCCTTCAATGGAATTTTCTTCACAGCCGAGAGATTCAGCCGGACTTGTATTTGAAAATGCACTGGCCTTTCCCGGCCTGATCAATTCACATGATCATCTGGATTTCAATTTATACCCTCAACTCGGAAACAGGACCTACAAAAATTACAGAGAGTGGGGAGAATCATTGCACAATCAATTCGAAGATGAGATCGAAAAGATCAGGAAAATTCCAGAGTCCTTGCGCACTCTTTTTGGAGCCTATAAGAACCTGATCAATGGCTTCACCACGGTCATTAACCATGGCGAATTTTTGCAGGTGGCTGGCGCTCCCGTTCGTGTGGAGCAAAATCATCATGTGCTACACTCTGTCGGGTTTGAAAAGAACTGGATCATAAAACTGAATAATCCATTCCTGAGATCATTGCCTTTCGTGGTACATGTAGGAGAAGGAACTGATGAACTGGCAAGTCTGGAAATTGACCAGTTGATCAAATGGAACCTCTTGAAAAGAAAACTAATCGGGGTACATGCTGTGGGCATGAGTGAAAAACAGGCAGGGTCTTTCATGGGCCTGATTTGGTGTCCGGCCTCAAATTTCTTCTTGTTGGGCAAAACAGCCAATATTCAGGCGTTGGGCAAGAAATGCCGCATCCTCTTTGGAACGGATTCCACTTTAACTGCAACCTGGAATGCCTGGGACCATTTCAGAAATGCAAGAGACACGAGGATGGCATCGGACGACGCAATTTTTGAGATGCTCACGACCAATGCAGCGGCATGCTGGGGACTTTCAAATCTTGGTGTTATAGATCAGGGAAGGAAAGCAGACCTTGTGATCGCAAGGCAGAACCCGGGAAATTCGACATGGGATTCATTCTATTCCATCAATCCGGAAGACATATTACTGGTGATCCAGGATGGCCTGATCCGGCTTTTTGATCAGGAACTGCTGGAGTCTCTTTGTCTCGACGCCATAAAGCCTGAGCATTTCAGCGCCGTCGAATGGAATCATTGCCGAAAATATGTGGAAGGCGATTTTCCTGCATTAATGAATAAGATCCGCTCCATTTGTCCTGAAATAGTAGTGCCCTGGCATCCGGCAGCATGACCTGCTGAACTGTTATAGCATCCTTTGACAAGTATTGCCGAATTGTAATCCATAAAAAGTGCAAGTTCCGCAACAATGAGAATCGTTTGTATTACCTACTCCCCTTCCAATGATGTCTGGTCGCCAGAAGAATGGCTCCAAAGGATAAACATTTATATTGGCTCCTGGGAGAAATTGGCGGATACACACGAAATCATCAGAATAGATCAGATCGCGTATGTTGGTCTTCACAGTTTCAACGGAATAGATTATCAATTTGTTCATACCAAAGCCAGGAAAACCTATTTTCCATGGCGCCTGCATAGAATCCTGAGAAAGTTGAGTCCAGATATCGTCGTGGTCGCTGGCCTCCACTATCCTCTACAGGTGATTCAACTTCGCATGCAGCTTCCTGCGCGAGTAAAAATCATTGCGCAACACCACGCAGAAAAACCCTTTTCAGGCTTAAAAAAAATGCTGCAGCGCATTGCGGATCGTTTTGTTGATGCTTATTTTTTTTCTTCCCTTGAATTGGGCGAGGCTTGGGTCAGGAAGGGAAATCTATCGGATGCAAATAAAATCCACGAAGTGATGGAAGTCTCCTCTATTTTTCATCCCCTGGATAAGGAAATAGCGAGAATGAAAACCGGAGTAAATGGCGAACCGGTTTATTTATGGGTTGGCAGGTTGGATGAGAACAAAGATCCTATTACTCGTGTTAAAATCATTCCTGCGATTTTGCGAATTTTACCCTTCGGCACGTCTCTACATGATTTACCAAACGAATGATTTGTTGGGAGAGATCCGGAAGCTGTTATCTGAAAAAAACAGGGAACAGGTCATATTGATCGGCACGGTTGCCTCATGAACAATTGCAATACTGGTACAGCAGTGCTGATTTTATTATATCAGCGTCACAATATGAAGGAAGCGGAACTGCGGTTTGTGAAGCTATGTCCTGTGGCTGTGTGCCCATACTAGCGAATATCGAATCATTCAGGGCGATGACCAGCATGGGTCAATGCGGATGGTTATACGAAAAGGGAAATGAAGAAGAATTGATAAAAAGTTTAATGAAATCCATCCAGGAAGATTACACAGCTCAAAGAAAAAATACACTCCTACAGTTCCATCAGGAACTTTCTTTTGAAGCCATCTCCCAAAAAATTCAAATTGTAATTGAAGCCGTCGCTAGAGGAGTTTAGCAAAGCAAGAGGCCTCGCCCCGCCCGACAGTGAATGATGATTGATCCAAAAAATGACTTCACACCAAAGGGTAATTTTCCTTTTTCATTTCTTTTCTTAGATAAAGCAGAAAATGAATATGATATAAATGGTCTACAGGGGCAGTTAGGATGTTTTCTTTTTCATATTCGCCTAACATCAGCATATGGCTCCCCAGATTAAGCGTTCTTAGTATCTTCACTTCCTTATAACTCTCAACCCATTCTGGAATATAGAACCCCAATTTTTCACTCCGAATCACTTTAAATGGAAGCGCGTTCAATAAGGGAGGCAATGAAGCGTGGTGCTTTCCCAACTGATAAATTATATCCTTGAATAGGTATGAGACTTCTGACACGACCAGTTTACGAGACTCGATCATTTTGGGAAGTGCAATATTCCTGTGTCTAAGTCCGAACACATATTTATGGGTGCCCGGAATCTCTCCCAGCAAGTCCATTGGGAAAATATTGTAATAATCATCACTGGTAAATGACACCAGCCTGACTTTACGTGGATAGCTATACGCTGTAGCGAATTCCTTTAACCGGCTAAATGGGAAGCCAGGCTTTTTATAGTATTTCAGATAGATCAACCGGGCTTTCCAATGATGGATATGGAAAATCCTTGCCCTGCTGCATTTCAGAAGGAAGAGAGTGCCTCCCTCTTCTTCTATTTTCCCGAAAAGGGTCAAATGCATCATGGCAATATCCTGTCCTGATGATCCGCCTTCAGTAAGATCCCTGAAGTAGATTTTAAAGCTGCCCCCGCTGGCAGAAGTGATCAAATCCTCTTGATTATTCATCCAAACGCCAAATATAATTGGGTCAAGACAGAGCAGCCAATGCCTCTGTGAAACGTCCATCCGTTGTCTGCCCGATTCCAACCAAGCAGCTTCTTTAACACCATCCCTGATTGTTATGGTGGAATATTCAGTGATTACTGTGTCGCCAAAAAGCAGTCTTCTGAGTATATTTTTCATTTCCTGATTAAGTGTATCAGCACGAAACCTGAGGCGGGTATGGTTTCCAATTTAGAAATATTGAAATAGGCAGCACTCGCTTTTTTAATCTCCCGCATCGTATGAACGTAAACGACCTGAACATTTTCTTCGAAGCTAATCCGAAAATGAACTGGCTCCCCAAGCACCAGGTTTCGTAGCATGCGATATGGATGTGATCGAAGTATCTTCTTCCATCCGTTATCCAGAACCAGCGCCAGGAAATGAGCACCAGGTTTGATTGGCTGGGCCAGGTTTTTGAATAATAAGGCGAGATCAGGAATACAGTTCAGCACTGCAAAATTGGCAAGTATCCCATCAACTTTCGGAGAAAATGGCTGAATTCTCGTCCAATTTCTGAAATCAGCTTGAAGATCGTCGAGGAAAATGATATTCTTATTCTGTAGGTAGCTATTATTGTATGAAATGGCCTCATCTCTCATTTTGAACGAAGGTTCACAAAAAATAACCGAATAGCCCTGTGAGGTCATCCATTTCAAATCCAATCCCGTCCCTCCACCGAAATCGAGCACAGATCCGGACGGAATGAGCTGTCTGAATTTCTCCGCGACAGTTTGCCTGGTGGTTCTATTGAATGTTTCCTTATCCATCATGGCATTATACCTGCCTGCAATCTGATCGTAATAGAAAATATTTTGTCTACTTATCCGCAATCTTTCGTCTTTTAACTTCATTTCATTCTATTGTTGATTAATCAAAACAAAATTCCGATCACAGATATGAATTCAGCTAAATAACCACCTTCCTGGGAGCATGCTTAAAAAGGTCGAGGATGGCCACTGCGCTATTATCCATGGTAAAGGGCAATACCGGACGATGTTCTGTCTCTGGGTCCTGCAATATATCCAGAAGAAGTTCCATCATTTCCCCCTTGTTTCGCGCAATATGCCAATGCCTGGTCCACGCCTTCATGGGATTGCAAAAGCTAATAACATGCGCCCCTGCAAACAAGGCCTCAAGGCAAACTGTACTGAATCCTTCATATGATGAGGGATGCAATAATATTTTCGCTCTTTGCATTAGTATCAAAACTTTTCCATGGGGAATTTCACCCATAAGTGAGATATTATCCTGGAGTTGCAATTGATTGATTTGTGACTGTAGGTGCTCGCTTTCGGGACCCTTACCACAAATTGCTGCTTTGATATTCGGAATCTGAACACTCAGCTCCTTGATAAGAGAAATAAAGGCATCATATCGTTTCAGCTCAATCAAAGAACCCACTCCCAACACATCTAAGTCTCTTTCTGGTTCATACTGACTAAACAAAGAAGTATCAATGCCGTTCGGAATAACTCGGGCGGGAAGGACCCTGTGGTTTTTGAGAAATTCCATCGAAAGGAAATCAGACATTGCAATGAGTTCTTCAGAGGCGGGAGACATCCATCTTACCCACTTATTTTCCTTTTTGGCATCCTGTCCTAAAATCCAGGCGTAGTGGAAGAGCCCATGGAATTTGGCAAAATACTTCCCGACAAGGGCACCTTCTGTACACCAAAAGCTAAGGAGGCCGAGAAGCTCTTTTTCCTTGTACTGATTTCTGAGCACCTTATAAATATCCAGGGCCGTCTTAAATTTACCCAGAAAGCCTTTTTCCCAGCGATTCAATGAAATTACTGTGTTGCCATGCCAGCGATAGGTCTTAGAAAAGAAGGGATATTCATAACTCAGGATGACGATATTCAAATGGGGTTCAACCCTGTTCAATGCTCGTACAAACAATTGCTGTGAAGGAAGGCAGTTCGTGTCCGCCTCATTTTTCGGAAATCCTGGTGTAATGATCAACAGGGTTCTTGCTTCCTTGGCCATCAGCACAATCTTTTAAACCGGTCCAATTTAGCCGATTATTCCTGCTTTGTGCAATCCTTTTAAGAATTCTGTGATCCCGCCAAATACAATTTGTCCGCCGATGCAAAGCAAAATAAAAGCCATTATTTTCATGATCACCTTCCGAACAGATTCAGAAATTCTCGCCATAAAATAATTGGCGGAACTATAACAGATATAGATGCTAACAGAAATTAGAAGGATGGCAATGACAGCACCCAAATATTGCATGATATCATCTCCCGGGGTGTTGGTGATCGATTCAGCACTGACGGTTAAGGTAACGGCAATGCTCCCGGGACCCACAGTAAAAGGAAAAGTATAGGGATAAAACACTTTGCTTTCATAAGATTTGTACCCGGATTCCTGAATTTGTGTTTTGAGATAATTCTTCTGGTCGCTTTCATTGGTTGAATCATCCCGGTTCAGGGAGCGCCATCCCATCATGAGGATCAGCATCCCACCGCACATTTGGACGATCGGAATCGTAATGCCGAAAAGTTTTAGAATATACAGACCGACAATCAGGACAATAATCATCAGAATGAATGAATTAACTGCTATTTTTCTTGCCAATTGCCGCCTGGTTTTATTGTCAGCCAATGGGGTCAGGTTTAGAAAAAGAATCCCTGAACCAATGGGATTGACGACATGGAAAAGGGCCATGAATGTTACAGGGACAATAAAATAGAAATGCTCCCAGATAGGAGTCAGATGCTCGAACATGTTTCAAACCTTTAAGGAAGCAAAGTAAAACAAAATAATGTGGTGATTGAAAATGGAGGAAGAATGGATGTTGTGTAGACGCATCTAAAAAGGGTGCCGACGAGATGCTCACTCTTTATTTTATTTCATATCTTTCTGCAACATTTTTCAACCTGCGATACATGAGTAAAATATATTCTGCGGCTCTGCGCACAAAATTCCTCGTTCTCTTTGTTTCTTTGATCCAAATTCAAATGATTGCGAAAGCAGCAGAAACAGAATTTTTCCAAATAAAAATCTACGATCTGAAGGATAAAGACCAGGAGTCCAGACTAGATCATTTTCTCCAGGCAGCTTATTTGCCTGCTTTACACCGAATCGGGATTACCCATGTGGGTGTGTTCAAGCCTATTGGAAATGATACGGCGCTTATCAGGAAAGTTTATGTTTTGATTCCATTCAGTTCCCTCAGTCAGTGGGAAAAACTTGACCAGCAGCTAAAGAAGGATTTACAGTTTAACATCGATGCCGCGGATTATCTTAATGCGGTTTATTCAAACCCACCCTATCTGCGGATCGCTTCTATCCTGCTCAAGGCTTTTCCAGGAATGCAATCCACCGGAGTGCCTGCGTTAACAGGCCCGAAAAATGAACGCATTTATGAATTGAGAAGTTACGAGGGGGCCACTGAAGCCATATTCGAAAATAAAGTACAGATGTTCAACAAGGGTGATGAAATTGGTTTGTTCAAAAGACTGGGATTCAACGCAGTCTTTTATGCTTCGGTAATTTCGGGCTCTCATATGCCTAACCTTATGTATATGACTTCATTTGATAATATGGCATCCCATGACCAACATTGGAAAAGTTTCGTAGATGATCCTTACTGGAAGAAACTGTCTTCCATGCCGGAGTACCAAAACAATGTTTCCCATATAGACATATTCCTGCTCCATCCGTCGGAATATTCAGACCTTTAAACAGGCTCAAATCGGGAAAAATGCTGTTCCAAAATGGCTACCGGGATTTTCTGGCCCGCTCTTTGCAAACTGCGGACAAATCCCATTGCGCATCGAAAATATTTTTTTTATCTTGACGTTATTATCCATATGAAAACCAATTAGTCCATCTATGAAACAAGCACACAAACCTTTTCTCGCTATCATCGTCGTTTCCATCGGCTTACTTTATGGTTTAATTGCACTGATCGCCTGATCAGGCTGTCGATATGATATAAAATCGAGTTTGGCTAACTTAGCTGCATGAATGCTGCTGAGATCAGAACGATACAACCTGCCGATAATCAGATCCTGGCTTCCATAGTCAGGGATTCCCTCGCAGAATTTGGGGCAAACAAGCCAGGTACAGTATTTTACGACCCCACCACCGACCATTTGTTCGAGCTTTTTCAGACGCAGGGTGCCACTTATTATGTGTTAGCCTTGGAAGGTCAGCCAGTTGGGGGTGCCGGCATCCTCCCCTCCCCGGGACTACCAAAATCTACATGTGAACTGGTAAAAATGTACCTCCGCCCTGCTGCCCGAGGAAAGGGATATGGAAAATTGCTAATTGAAAAATGCATTTCCTTTGCAAGATCTGCAGGCTATACCCAGATTTATATCGAAACCCTTCCAGAACTTAAGAAGGCGATGGCAGTATATGAAAAGTTCGGGTTCGAATATATTAAAGGGCCACTCGGAAATACCGGCCATTTCGGATGTGATGTGTGGATGCTAAAACAGCTCTTTTAAAGGCAAAAAAACCTATTTTCTCCCAAATTTGACCGAAAATCAAGCAATTTTCGGCTTTATACCGCTTTTACTTCATAAACCGGACTGAATAGAAAAATTCTCCCGGTAGATATTTCTTTGCATTGAAATCTTTTCCTGATTTTCTTGCCTTTTTGAAAAATCTGGCCATTTTCGAGACAAAAAAGCCCCCCTTCAGCCAATTCTTCCACAAAAATAGAGGTTTTTGCCCCCTGGTCATAATTTCTCAGCACTCGAATTAGATCATCGTCTGCACAGCTGCTTGCAGGAAGATTGTGAAAGGATTTCTTAAATGCAGTGACTATATCCGGCGGAAAAATTTGCAGATGCTGAAATTCCACAAGCATTTTACGGTAAATGTGCTTCCATTCTTTCCCATGGGAGGCCACTCGATTTCCAAACTGAATGAATGTCAAAAGATGGGCGAGTTCATGAATCAGGGTAATGAGAAACGCATATTTGTTCAGGTTTCCATTAACACTGATCCGGTGGTTTTGGTGGCCAGTCGAGTGGCGGTAATCACCCAGAACGCTTTTTCTACTCCGGGTGATCGTGAGATGTACTCTATAATCATGCAAATACTTGAAAACCAATTCACCAGATCCTTTAGGCATGTAGCTTTCCAAATATTCAAGGGGTGCTTCCTGTTTAGCCATTTTTTTGTTCCTTGCTCATTTGCATTAATACGCTAAGTTCCGCAAAAGTATAAACGAAATAAAGGACAAAGCAAATCCCCAAACCAAGCTTATCCACAGCACTTCTTTTTTGAAAAATATAAACCAGGGCCGCAAGGAGGCAAATCATCATTTTAGAAAATAGGGCCCCATATACCATGCGCATAATGTAGCTGGCCTTATTGTTTCGCAGTGATTTTCTATAAAAGCCAAATGATATGACTGTGGCGAGAAAGAGAATCAGGTTGCCCAAAAATAATAGTGAATAGTCGACATGCAACTTACTCACTAATGTCTTGAGGAGGAAAAAAAGGCCCGTAATAGAGACAAATATAGACCCGAACAGGAGCCAGGGCCGTTGTGCAAGCTGCTTAAACTTAATCATTTCCCCTGAATAAAAATTGAGCTATTATTTATACAGAGGCAAAGGTAATAAGAACCGAAATAGGCCAGCACAGGTGTCGAGTCCCGGGTATTTGATTACTCGCAGCAAAGAAGGGAAATGCCCTCTAAAAAACTGGTCCAGGTGCCGAAATATTGCCGCCTAAACAGCGATAGACGGAGTAACCTGGATTGATTCTTTCTTGCTTTCAGAAAAGCTTTTTTCCAGGCCGCCCTTACCTACTTCAGCCACCATATGGCATTGACCATTAAAACTTGCAGAAGGTTCAATTTGCAATTTGGATGCATAAAGGTTTCCGCTCACCGCACAGTTACTTCTGAGTTGTAAGAGGTCCTTGACTTTGATCGTTCCGCTGACTTTACCCATAATATCGGCTGTGTGACCACCGATATCTCCTTCGACAACACCATTTGCGCCAATGACAACTTTTGCCGTACAATTGATATTGCCCACGAGCGTGCCATCGATTCTCAGGTCACCATTGCTGGTAATATCCCCTTTTAATGTGGTTCCTGCCCCAATGAGGCTGGTGCTTGTGCTGGTAGGCGTTTCGCCAAGCATTTCGGATTTGGATTTTGCGTTAAACATGGTATCAGATTTTAGTCGTTTATTTTTTCAGGCTTCGGAATCTTTAATGAGGTAGTGTCCATTTTAACCGCCGTATTCCCTCCCAACACATTCTTTAGACTCTGGTAAAACTGGTCACGGTATCGCATCTCCTGCTCTAACGAATCAGTACGCATTTTTAGTTCACGGAGCTCCTTAGTATTATTTAGATCCCCATATCCGGGGATATACAATTTTAATGGAGTAAACACGATCAGAGCCACTGTGAGTCCGGTTAATAGCACAAAAACCGTGCTCAGAAAAATATAAACACTTAGTCGGGAAAGCTTGAAAGTGACCACTTCTTCATAAGTATCATCATTCATGACCACTAGGCGGTAGCGGTTTTGGAGGCGTTTCAGCGTGGAATTGGCATCGAATTTGGCCATAGAAAAGATTGGCAATTTAAAGATAGCGAGTTATTTAATCGCAGCCTTTAAGTGGAGTCAAATTAAGTAATATTTTATAATAAAATTCTTGAAAATCAGTTATTAAGAAATTAGCTTGCGGCAAACGCAGGCGCTTACGGTGAAACGCATACCATTCCTTTTTTTGGGGCTTCTTTCTTTGCTTTGCCTGGAGGGTTTCGGGCAGGCGGGTATTGATTATGATATCAAGAAGCCCGCCAAATATGAGAACAGAAAACTGGGATACGAAAAGACCGCAGAAACCAAGTTCAAGCTTCCCCGCCACTTCATCCAAAATACGGTTACTCATTACAACTATTTTTTCAACGCCAATACCAAGTTGAATGAAGCATTGGCCAGGGCAAAGTCACAACACCAGGATGATTATTCCACCCTCCTCTCCTTCTACAATTATAGCCTGGATGCCATGGCCGCTTCTTCAAGGGAACTCGATTCCGTCATCTACAAATGCAATACCGGAATTCTGATCCATGATCTTCGCAACGACTGGGTCGATAATTTGTACATGTTAATGGGCAAGGCCTACTATTACAAAAAACTGATGGATTCTGCATATGTCACATTCCAGTTTCTGAATTACGCTTTCGCACCCAAAGAGGAGGATGGATACCCGAAATACATTGCCAGCAATGACAATGCAGAGGAAGGTGGAAATGCTTTTATAGTATCTACCAATGAAAAGAGGAATATTGCAAAACGCACTTTCAGTCTGCCCCCCAGCCGCAATGAATCTCTCATTTGGCAGATAAAGACATTTATTGCGAGAAACATGTTGGACAAAGCACAGGCCCTGATTGAAATCCTGAGAATAGATCCACAATTTCCAGAACGTCTCCGTCCAGACCTGGAAGAAGTCCACGCGCATTTATTTTACAATCAAAGGATGTACGATAGTGCTGCATTTCATCTTGAAAAAGCACTGCCTAAAGCTGCTAACCGGGCGGAGCTTGCACGATGGGAATACCTGATCGGCCAACTCTATGATAGGGCAAATAAGCCGGAATTATCCAAAAGCTTTTTTGAAAAAGCCAGCAAGGACACCTATGATCCTGTTCTGGACGTATATGCAAGGTTAAATGCCATCCGTGAAAACAGAGGTGGCAATGCCGAGAAGGATGATTTTATACAGAAAAATATTGAGGCATTAAATAAGCTGGCAAAGAAAGAGGCTTATGAGGAATACCGGGACATCATTTATTACACCGCTGCCCAAATGGAGCTTCAACGAAAAGATATATCCGCAGCAATGAATGACCTGTCGAAATCAGTAAAATATGCACTGCCTAACAGCCCGATAAAAAACATGGCATTTATGCAAATGGGCGACCTGGCATTTGACGCAAAAAAGTACAAACAGGCAAAGAATTATTATGATAGCGTGAATACAATGGATCCGGATATCATTGGAAATCCTGATTTATTTGCAGATCGAAGAAGAGCCCTGGACAAGATTGTCGTACAGCTCAACATCATACGCCGCCTGGATAGCTTATTACAAATCGCCGACATGCCCACCGCTGAGCGAAACGCGTATGTGAAAAAACTTGCCCGGGCCCTGCGAAAGCAACAGGGGCTTGCAGAAGAAGAGCAAATGGAGTCCTCAAATCCTTCCCTGATCAATAATACCAAATCAAATCCTGATCTATTTTCCAAAGATGCAACTGCAGAATGGTATTTTAACAATATTGCTCTCAAGTCGAGAGGGTTTACTGATTTCAAATCCAGATGGGGTAACAGGCCCAATGCAGACAACTGGTTTCTAATGTCGGCTGTTTCCAAACAAGGTGGCATCTCCAACAAGCTCGCCCCCGGACAAGTGAACGGGGTCGTGTCAGAAACGCCCGCCGAACAAATCCCGGACAACGCAATCAGTTATGACCGGCTCATGACCAATCTTCCATTAACGCCAGAAAAACGCGAGAAATCTCTTGACTCTGTTGAAAAAGCATTTTTTGCCCTTGGAAGCAATCTTCAGAATGAGGTCCCGGATTATCTTTCTGCCATCAACAGTTATGACAGTCTGTTGGTCCGTTTCCCCGATTCCAAACTGAGTGAAGAAACCTATTACAATATTTGGGTTTGCTACAAGATGCTTGGAGATGAGGAAAATGCTGCCAGGATTTTGGAGATCATCAGGCAAAGATTCCCATCCGGAAAATACCTGCACATGATTCAGGATCCCAATGCTGTGAACAAATCTGAGAACAATTCCAGGATCGTGGCCACGAAAGAATACGATAAGATATACACTGACTTCATAGAAGGGCATTTTAAAGAAGCACTGGCTCAGAAGAAAATTTCTGATAGTCTCTATGGCTCGAAGTATTGGACTCCTCAACTTCTCTACATCGAATCAATTTATTTTATCCATCAAAGAAGAGATGGTGAAGCGGCTGCAGAGCTGAATAATATCATAAAGAAATTCCCCAATACAGGCATGGCTTCAAAAGCGAAAAATGTGCTTGATGTGCTGAGCAGAAGAAGACAAATTGAAGACTATCTTACCAATCTAAAGGTATCAAGGGCAACTGACGATGACTTCCCGGTAGTCACCATAGAACCCAGGCAACCTTCTTTAACTAAAATTGATTCCACGCAAAATTCAGACAGCACATTGGCCAACGCAAAGGCAGCGAAGTTGGCACCCCTGGTATTGAATCAAAAAGCGGAATTGAATAAGCCTGGCAACCAAAAGCTGAATGCTGTTCCTGCAGCGATTCCAAAAATTGCTGTTGACCAGGCAAAACTGACCAACCTGCAGAAAAGGGCCGATTCTATACAGCTTGCCATGCAAAAAGCAAAAAATGATGCGGACAGACTCGCTTATCTGAAATTTCAAAACGATTCAGTACAGACTGCATTGAAGAAGATGAAGGCGGACTCTGCAACGGCGTCGGAAGCAAGGATTTCAACATTGAAAACATCATTCACTTATTTACCAGAACAGCCGCATTCTGTCGCTGTTGTAATGAACAAAGTAGATCCAGTCTATATTTCAGAGGCCCGCAATGCATTCATAAGATATAATAGAGAATCATTCTATAGCAAAAATCTGGAGATCGTCAATGCAGCAGTCGATGACAGCATCAAATTGGTATTGATCCAGGGATTTCAGAATAGCAGCGAAGCACTGGATTATATGGAAAAGGCAAGGCGCTTGTCACCAGCTGAAATTTTACCCTGGCTGCCTGCGGCCAAATACAGTTTCCTGATTATATCTCTACAAAACCTTGGCGTTTTGCAAAGCAACAAAGACCTGGCGAACTATAAGAAATTCCTGACAGTTTATTATCCGGGAAAGTTCTAAATAATTCACAAAATCCTGGAATTCCTGTTGCAGGATCGCATTAATAGACCAATGGGATATTCCTGCGGGTTATAACTCTAGAAATTAAGATAATATTAAAACTTGTGAAGGCAGGATTGGTTATTTTCAGGTAAGATTTTTGCAGGTATTTGCTCGAATGTCAGCCAATACCTTAAATTCAAGACCATATGTCAAAACCAGTTAAGATTTTTTGGAAGGTTTTTTTCGGCGGACTCATCTCCTTTGTTCTGCTCATCCTCCTTATCATGATTTTTGGAAAGCTTCCATCCCTTAAGGAATTGGAAAATCCATCTATTATGCTGGCTTCGGTAGTATACGCCGATGATGGCACCCTGATGGGTAAGTATTATAAAGATAAAAGCAACCGAAGCAGCGTTGAATACAAAGACATCTCCAAGAATGCGATAAATGCCTTGCTGGCTACTGAGGACAAAAGATTTTATGATCATTCTGGTATTGACGGGCTTGGTGTCATGCGGGCCATCGTGAAATTGGGAACCGATGGCGGAGGAAGTACCATCACGCAGCAGCTTGCAAAATACATGTTGGGTCAAGGTTCAAAAAACAAGTTCCTTCGGGTGATCGAAAAAATGAAGGAATGGATCACCGCAATCAGGCTGGAAAGGAATTTTACCAAAGAGGAGATTCTTGCACTTTACCTGAATGCCGTTCCATTTGGTGACAATGTATATGGAATCCGGAATGCATCACTCACTTTTTTTCAAAAGGAACCAGACCGGCTAACGGTCGATGAAGCTGCTGTTCTGATAGGCATGCTGAGCGGAAATAATCTGTATAATCCAAGAAGAAATCCCAAAGCAGCTATTGAAAGAAGGAATACTGTCATAAACAGAATGGCAGACGAACAATTTATCAGTTCAACCGACGCTGCATCCCTCAAGTTAAAACCGATTGACCTCAATTACCGAAAGCTGGATGAGAACAATGGACTTGCTCCTTATTTCAGGGATGTGATTCGGGATGAATTGAAAAAATGGTGCAAGGAGCATAAGAATCCTGCTACCAATGAGCCATATAACCTTTATGAAGATGGCTTAAGAATCTATACAACCATCAATCCCAGGATGCAGATCTATGCGGAAGAAGCCGTGGCAAAGCACATGCCCATCTTACAAAAAGCGTTGAGCGACCAAGCCAGCATTCGCAAGGGTACAGTTTGGAAAGACCACGCCAATATTCTGGAATCGGCTATGCGTAACAGTGACCGTTGGCAAAATCTGGAAGATGATGGGATGAGCGATGCCGATATCAAGAAGACTTTTTATCAGCCGGTACAAATGAGGGTTTTTGCATGGAATGCCAAGCGGGAGAAAGACACGATCATGACGCCGATGGATTCAATCAAATACCATCGTCAAATGCTGGAGTCTGCGTTTATGGCCATGGATCCGATGACAGGCGCAGTGAAAGCCTGGATCGGCGGAATAGATTTCAAGACCTATAAATACGATCATGTCAATATCAATACCAAGCGCCAGGTAGGATCTTCCATCAAGCCACTGCTCTATTCCGACGCCATTGAAGACGTAGGATTCACACCGGAAACTCCATGCGAAAATCAGGCCCAGATGTTCGAGGGATATGGACTTGTACCTGCGCGCGGACTATGTAAAGGAGATGGCAGTATGGTGAGTATGGCGAGTGCATTAGCGTATTCCCTGAACTGCGCATCTGCTTTCATTATGAAGCAGGTTACGCCGACAAGGTTTGTAGAATTTTTGAAAAATGTTAATATCCAATCGCACCTGGAGCCCTATCCTTCTATCTGTTTGGGCGCGGTGGAGATTTCTCTATATGAAATGCTTTGGGGTTATAGTATGTTTCCGTCCGGCGGGTTCAGCACCAAGCCTTACTATATATCCAGGATTGAAGACAAGAATGGAAATACCCTCGACAGGTTTGACACACAAAGAAAAGAAGTGATTAGTCAGAATACGGCATACACCATGTGCAGGATGATGCAGGGTCCGGTCGATATCGGAACAGCTGCAGGCCTCCGCAATCGGTTAGGCATATCCGAAATGGGCGGCAAGACAGGCACAACCAACGACAATTCAGATGCCTGGTTTATTGGCTATACGCCCCAGCTGCTTGCTGGCGTTTGGATAGGCTGCGATGATCGATTCATCCATATGGACAATAACTATCTTGGTCAGGGAGCTCAGGCTGCACGACCCATCTGGGAATATTTCTTTGCAAAATCACTCGCTGATAAGAACCTTGGATTGAACAGGCAGGTGAAGTTCATTCAGCCCGAGAACATGAAAAGTGACATGATGTATGACTACATGAATATTATTGACAAGACTCCTCCTCCCGGTGCTGAAGGAGATAATCAGGGAAATGGAAATGCAAATCAATACTTCGACACGAGTTCGCCAAAGATCCCTGTCGATTCAAGATTGTCATCAGAAGAAAAAAAAGTGCTGAACGAAGCAACAACTCAAAAATCAGACGCGAATGGATCAGTGAAAATAACCGTAACCGATGCAGATAAAAAACCTCCACCAAAGAAAAAAGGACTTTGGAATAAGATCTTTGGTGGAAAGGATAAATGATAAATATTCAAGGTCAGGGACCGCAGGTGATACCCCTCCCAGACTATTTTTATCCCATGCATTAACTTCGCATTTTGAGCGGGCAAACCCCTAAGGCGTTATTATGAAATTTTTTTGTATTCTGGTCATATCTTTTTTGCTAAGCGCAAGAATTCATGGCCAGAGATTCATGCAGAGTGCAGGAGTAGCTTTTTCCGTAATGAATGCGCAGGTTTCCGATCAATACGGTTCCTACAGCTCTACGCTTGAATTTGCAAACCTCACCTATTTTCCCAGGTATAATTTCGTTGAAAGTGAAAACACTTCATTTAGTGGTGGCATTCCAGTTGGTGTGGGACTTGGATTTGCAAGTTCAGCAGCCGGGGGCAGCGACGGAATATACTGGGGCCTCGATCTGCCCCTGGTCTTTGATTATAACTCCGGGCGTAAGTCAACCAATGATAATGTCAAAAAATTCGGGTTTTATTTTGGAGGCGGCTTCGGTTATACGTTGACCAATTGGTCAGGCGGAAATTCCACGAACCATGTGAACAGCTATGGTCCATTGGCAAGAACCGGAATCAGGTTTGGTGTCAGTGATGAACAACATCCGGATTGGGCTATTGCCATCGGCCTGTCCTTTAAGTATGGCCTGGAAACTGCGCATTATAAGACCTATGGAATTTCGGTTATGATCGATTTCTAGCAATAAAAATTGCCTCGATAAATTGAAGTACAATTTCTCAACATATATCCCTTGCAGAAATTCTTCTATTTAAAATATTTTAGCGAATTTATTATCCTCCACTTCTAATAGACTGGTCCTTCACGCAAGAAAAATACGGGTTCATTTCCGTATATTAGCAGGCTTTTATTCATGAAAAGAAATTAATAGACTGTCTTATGGCAAAATTCAGGTGGATTCTGGATCCAACACATTCTGAGGTCAGTTTCAAGGTCAGGCACCTGATGATCACCAATGTGTCGGGTCAATTCAATTCCTTCTCTGTCGATGTGGAAACGGAAGATGATGATTTCATGACTGCCAGGGTTTCATTTGAAGCAGATATCAATTCTGTGACAACTGGCAACGATCAGCGGGATGGACATCTGAAATCTCCTGATTTTTTTGATGCCGTCAATTATCCAAAATTAAAATTCGTTGCGAAGAAATATGAAGAAGTAGATCATGATGGATCCTATGAGTTATTTGGCGATCTGACTATCAGAAACACGACGATTCAAGTGAGACTGGAAGTTGAATTTGGAGGAATTATAAAAGATCCCTGGGGCAATACCCGCGCAGGTTTCACCATCAGCGGTAAGATCAACAGAAAAGATTTTGGTCTGGAATGGCATGCAGTTACAGAAACGGGCGGGCTGGTGGCCGGCGATGATGTGCGCATACACTGCAACGTGGAATTGATTAAACAGCTCTGAGAAGTTGACAGTTTACAGTTGACCGTATGTAATTTAACTTGTGTCTATAAATGGGCATCAATTAGTTGAAGTGCAACTGTCAAATACTGTCAACTACCAACTGCCAACTGTCAACTTTTAGTACAACCCATGAACACTCCAATTCTTAGCTGACCTTTCATGAGTATCCGGAGTTCCATTCTAAAACACCATAAAAAGGGATTGATCGGACTGGCAATTGTGGTTCTCTTGCTGGTCAGTCTGCATTTGTTCATTACCCAGAAGGCCGCGATAATACTTGAAAAGATCGTATATCAGGTTTCAAAAGGGAAATATACGCTTCAGACTCGTTCTGTAAAATTCAGTTACTTCCCTGAAAGTATCCATGCGACGGGAATCAGTATCCAGCCCGCCACTGATTCATTTTCCAGAAAGAATTACCAGATAGCCATAGATACCCTGCATGTAAAGATTCGCAGCATCTGGCCCCTGCTTTTTAAACGAACCATAGACATTGAGGATATCTCCCTGGTCAACCCTTCACTGGTAATCATTGGAAAATCGAGCTCGCCAAAATCAGAAAGAAAAGAATTTAATCTCCACGAAAACCTGTTCACTATTCAACAGGAAATGCAAAAACTGATTTCTGTTCTAAGAATGGAAAAGTTCAGAATGGATAACCTGAGTTTGAAAATCTATAACGATACAGGTAATTACTTCTTCGTAGACAGGGTATTTCTCCATATAGAAAATCTTATCGTAAAATCATCTGAAAGCGCTAAGACCGCGAACTTTGATTTTTCAGCAGACATTCATCTTTGGCTCGACAAACCCAATCTAATTTATCCTGACAGTAATCTTTCAGTGAGCCTGGATAATCTTGACTGGAACACAAAATACCGAATATTATACCTGGAGAACATAGGGTTTTCTTGGCGAAAACAAAAGGAAGATTATGACAGCATTCATCTCCAGTTGCAAAAGGTCACTCTAAGCAAATTGAATTATAAAATATGGTTCGATTCGGGTAAGCTGGATTTTGATTCCATGGCAGCCAGCTCTGGCCAATTGGTGCTTGCGATTCCGGGTAAGCGAGGCAAAAAAGACAGCACAAAAATCAGCAAAAATTTCCTGGGATTGATCAGCCCGCTCTCAGTAAAGCATTTCATCATCCGTGAAATCCAATCCACTGCTGTCATTCGGCCAGGCGATCGCCAGGTCTCATTATCTCTGAAAGGTGATAGCCTGAAAGTGGAAGAATTGTCCATCGATAACCAACGGATGGAACCCTTTGCTGTTGCCAGCCTTGACCTTTATATCAGGGAGTTCCTGGGTAGGGATCAAACCGAAAAATGGCAGTCCAGTTTTTCCTCGTTCAGGATCTCGAAGGACCATATCGCCCTGCGGGATTATATCTTTCAGTCAGGCATAAACGCGAACAGAGGACTAAAGAATATCATAAAAGTCCCAAGACTTGATATGACCGGTCTTTCCATCCCAAGCCTGCTGGAGGGGAAATTGGAAATAAATGAACTATTCATGGACCGACCAAACGTGAACTTGATCGCAGTCAAAAGAACGAAGGAAGATATAGGCCCTAAAGTGCCCTTCAAACCTTTAATAAAATATTTCCCCTTTCTGAACATAAAAACAGTGCGTATCCAGAACGGCACTTTCAATACCCTGGATTCAAATAATGGTCATCCCCGTTTGCAAACAAGAGGTGTATATGGGGTGATCCTGGCCAACAAATTATTATCAGCAAAATCGACCCAGGAGTTTCCCAATGCATTTGGAAAACTTGGTATGGAGGAACTTGAATACCTCACACCAACTGGCAAGGTGAACCTGAAAGGAATTCAGCTAATACCATCAGCGCGCTTAATTACGCTCAGCAAAGGGAATTATATGATGGAAGCAACCCACAGCGTAGTGGCATTTGAAGGCATGACAATTTCTCTGGATTCTATAAATAATCTGATCCAGGATAAGAAATCACTATACGTGAAGCAGCTTACAATTGAGTCCGGAATGGTCGACCTTAACCTCATAAAAAAAACCGATCCTGAAAAAAAAGGAGGAACAAATATTGGATTTCCCATCCAAGTAAATGAAATCAATATTAATCAGGTCGGGATAAGTATTAAAAATGCGGATAGGACCATAAGTGGGCGGTTGATTGATCTCAGGCTCCAAAATGTGACAAATGAAGAAGAGCATTTCAGATGGCGAAAGGCAGAAGCTAATCTTGAGCAGATGAAGGCGAAAGCAAAAGAGTGGAATGCTGATGTAGCAAAAGTCTATATCAATACTGAAGGCATTTCTTCATTGAGCGGTATAAACTTTAAGATGGAAAAGCCCGGTCGAGCCATTTCCGTTAGCCTTTCAAGCTTGCAATGGCGCTGGCCGGTTCACCATTCAAAAATCGAAGAAATTCATTTGCCCTACTTGCAATTGACCAGGCCACAAATACAGGTCGTCGAGCAAACTGCTTTGGAGGAAATCATTACTCCCCCAGTTCCCTCAAAACTTACAAAAAGCAGGCTCATCATCGTTGATTCAATTGATCTTGACGCCACCACCCTCACCTATGAAGGACAGAAGGATTCGAATAGGACAAGATTAAAATCGAATATCAACCAGTGGAGGATTTTTGACACGCAAATAAAACGTCTAGCACAGAAAGAACCCGAAATAATGATCGGACGAATTTCAATGATCGGAGGTCCGTCGGTATTTCATAAGAATGAAGATTTGCTGGCTTCTATGCAAGGGACAACCGCAACCATTGTTCATTTTTATAAAGCGGGTAACAGAGATCCGATCCAATTCTATCTCCAGGAATTGGGCCTTGACAGCCTGCATTTTCAGCAAACGGGGAAAGACAAAAAAACGACCCTTGATGCCGGGCATGTCAGATTCTCAGATCATCTGATCCATGTGAATAAAGACTCTCTTATTCATATGGCATATGACCGGCCTGACCTGGACTTAACTAATACGCAGGTGCTTTTGGATAACCCGAAAAGCACGATCATGATCAGCAATATCAATGCAGACCTCAAAGCAAAAAGGGTTAGCATTGACAGCTTTAGTCTAACCAATAAAATCAGCAGGGACAGTTTTTTTGAGGCCCAGGAATTTGAAAAAGATTATATCACGCTGAGGTCAGGCCATTTTGAAATAAACGGTTTTGGCATAGATAAGAACAAAAAAGATACAGGCATCTCCATAAAACGGATCGATGCAGACCACTTTTTTATCATGGCTGAAAGGGATAAGCTGCGCCCGGATGATACAATTGCTCACAAGCCCATGTTTACAGGCCTTGCACAAAAAATTCCATTCCCAATTATTATTGATACAATTGCCTTACAAAGAACTACCATTTGGCACAATGTGATCGCCAAAAAAACGGGAGAACAGGGCACTATTTTCTTTACGGATGTTAGTGGCATGCTATTGAATATAAAGAACCATCAATTTGTAGAAGATGATTCGCTGAGGATACGCGTCAATGCCAGGATCATGGGCACTGGCAATCTTTCTATGCGATTCAGGGAATCCTATATGGACAGTCTGCAGGGCTTCCTGCTTACTGCAAGGATGGGAAAATTTGAAATGCCCGAATTGAACAGGATACTCGTCCCCCTGATCCTGATTAAAATTACCAAGGGCCATATTGATACCCTTTGGCTTCAGGCCAGGGCAAATGCGATCCTTGCATTTGGACAAATGCAAATTGATTACCGGAAATTGCATGTCGAAAAACTTGACCTGCAGCAAAAAAAACAGGGATTTATTTCCTGGGTTGCAAACATCATTGTCAGAACCAATAATGCCAAGGATGGAACCATTTATGTAGAAAGACTTCAGAACAAATCCATATTCAATTATTGGGGAAGAATTGCATTGAGCGGACTTTTAACTAATATAAGGGTAGCCAGCAATAGAATGTACAAAAAGAAATATGAGCTGGCCCTTAGGAAATATGATCTGCCTGCACATTTATTGGATGAAGATTGAGAAGACATAATTAATTCAGGAGGAATATTCGCCCTATGTTATAATTTTAATGCTCACATTCTCACTATGAACAAAATCTACGACCGTTTATTTTGGATCCTTCTCCTGCTTCCGGAATTCCGATCGACAAATTGACCATCGTATTTGGGGCATTAAGTGTGGGCATTGGCTTTGGATTGCAAAACCTGGCCAACAATATCGTTTCGGGAATTGTCATCAGCTTCGAGCGGCCAATCCGGCTGGGTGATACCATTGAGATCAATTCACAGACAGGGATTGTGAAGGAAATTGGGGTGCGTGCCTGTAAGCTGTACACCGACGATGGCTTAGACCTCATTGTTCCCAATGGCGAAATCCTTTCCAAGAATATCACGAACTGGACACTGAGCAGTCCATCGAGAAGAATCCAATTTAATCTGAGTGTGGAACTAGATACGGATATTAATATTGCCAGGGCTTCCATTGAAAAGATAATGAACGAACATAAGCAGATCATGAAAAACCCCAAGCCACGCGTCCTGATGAGCAGCATCGAAAACGGGGCCATTATGTATACCTGTAATTTCTGGTGCGGAAATGTGAGGGAGGGGGCCATGATAAAAAGTATAGTGCTCGAATCCATTACCAGCGAATTCCGCGAAAAAGGCATCAGGTTCGATGATAATAAATTAGATCTCCATTTGGATCAACCAGCCAGCCCCGGAAGACAACCAGGATAAAAAATAATGGACTCTTCCCCATTGCTGTGATCTTTCTGTGAAATTTTTCATAAACAATTGATTTAGCCTATGGAGAAAGATGTTATGCGCTTGATGGCCTTACCTTTGATCAATGCATTATGTTTCAGTAGAAAACCTGGGCAAATCCTATGGCATTAAACCCCTTTTCGAGGGGATTGGCTTTCATATTCAGGAAGGAGATAAGATTGCCCTGATTGCAAGGAACGGCAGTGGCAAATCCACCCTTCTGAAAATACTTGCCGGAAAGGAATCGGCAGACGAGGGGAAAATTTGGATAAACAAAGAGGTTTCGGTTTGCTTTCTTGAACAGGATCCTGTTTTTGACGAGGAGAAATCGATACTGGACAATATCCTGCAGCATGATCATCCTGTCATTGATGCCATCAAATCCTATGAGGCGGTATGCGAAGATGAAAACGTCCATGCCATCGCAGAAGCGATCGCCAAAATGGATGAACTGGATGCCTGGAATTTTGATGCCAGGGTCAAACTGATCCTGTCCAGGCTGAATATCCATCATCTCAAACAGCCTTTAAAATTTCTTTCCGGTGGGCAAAGAAAACGTGCTGCGCTGGCTAAGACCCTTATTGATATTGGGTTCGAGCCCAGGCATGTATTTCTTATAATGGATGAACCCACCAATCACCTGGATGTGGACATGGTAGAATGGCTCGAAAAATTCCTGAACCAGGAACGTATCACCTTGTTATTAGTTACCCATGACCGTTATTTCCTGGACGCCGTCTGTGAAGAAATATGGGAACTTGAAGGCAACGATCTCTCAGTGTACAAAGGAGACTATGAGAATTTTGTGGAAAAGAAAGCGGCCAGAACGGAAGAGGAGAATGCCAGCATCAACAAGGCCAGGAACAGATACAGACAAGAGTTGGAATGGATGCGTAAGCAACCTCGTGCGAGGACTACCAAAAGCAAAAGCCGCCAGGACCATTTTTATGTGATCGAGAAAAAAGCGAACCAGGAAGTACAGGATGACAAAGTTGAACTGCAGATTAAAATGAGCCGCTTAGGTGGTAAGATTGCAGAAATAAAGAAATTGAATAAGTCCTTCAACGAAAAACCAATCCTGAAGAGTTTTGACTACACTTTCAAAAAGGGTGAACGACTAGGCATTGTCGGGAAAAACGGTGTGGGAAAAACTACCCTAGTCAACCTGATACAGGGCATTGAAGAACCAGACAGCGGTAAAGTCAATATCGGTGAGACGGTGGTTTTTGGTTACTATTCACAAGAGGGCTTAGTGGTAAAGGAAGATCTCAGGGTGATAGAATTCGTAAAGAACATTGCAGAAAATTTTCCGCTGGCTGATGGAGGATCCATGAGTGCATCACAATTTCTTGGGTTATTTCTGTTCACGCCGGAGCAACAATACACGTATATCTCAAAACTGAGCGGGGGTGAAAAAAGACGACTTCATCTATTGTCCATCCTTTTCCGGAATCCCAACTTTCTGATCCTCGATGAACCGACCAATGACCTTGATCTTCCCACCCTCGGTGTCCTTGAAAATTTTCTCATGGATTTCAAAGGTTGCCTGATCATTATTTCCCACGATCGATATTTCATGGATCGGCTCGTCGATCATCTCCTGATCATGGAAGGAAATGGATTTATCCGGGACTTTCCCGGAAACTATTCTCAATACAGGATTAGTCTGAGGGAATCTGGCGAGCTTTCACTGGGACAGACAGTACCACCTACAATACAGAAATCTGAAATTTCGAGGCAGTCCGGATTCACCAAGTCAGAATTGACAGAAATAAAAAAAAGACTGTCTTATAAAGAAAAGAGAGAATTGGAGATCCTGGATGCAGAGATTAGGGAATTGACCAGCGAAAAAGAGATGATCAATAATAAATTTGCCCACGGCGAACTTCCATTCGAAGAATGGAACCAACTCTCTGCCCGAATGCAGCAAATCATGGATGAGTTGGATAATAAAGAAATGAGATGGCTCGAGTTGAGCGACTGATTTACAAGTCCCGGAAATCCCCGAACAGGCATTCCCCCTAGCATTTTGCCATTCATCAATAAATCTTTGCGATAATTTGTTTAATTCCTCACCTGCTCTATATTTGAAAATTCTATCTACACAAAATCGATAAATCCACTACATGAGATATTTTTTGCTGCTCATTTCATTAATTATTGCATTTGCCACGGAGGCGCAGAAACAAAAAATACCAGACCCCAGGCCATTTGCCAATAGCATAACTGAAATCGACCTCAGCAAGCACCTCTACACGATTGCGGGAAGGGATTTTGAAGGAAGGGAAACCGCAACGGCGGGACAAAGAAAAGCGGCTTCTTATATTGAAAGCTTCTTCAAGTCCGTGGGATTGCAACCAGGAAACAAAGAAAGCTATCAAATGTATTATCCCGTTTTTCAGGATTCCTTGCTACACGTTGCATTCGAGCTCAATAACAAGGCATATGAATACAAAGAAGATTTTGATCTGAATTTGTCTAATTATGCTTCTACATTTCCTGCCGCAGAAGTGGTTTTTGCAGGCTTTGGGATAACAGATTCCACAAATGATGACTATAAAGGCCTGGACGTAAGAGGCAAAATCGTTTTGGTATTAAATAGCATGCCGAAAGAAAGATTGCAGGCTCAAATCAAAAGCGGATCGTATAATCCATACGGCAAGCAAGACGCAGCACAAAAGCACGGAGCCGTTGCCGTGATGATCATTCAGGAAGACTTCCCAAGAAAGTCAACGCCTGCATTGGGAAACATGTACCTTAACCTTTACAAGAAAATAATCAGACCCAATACATATTATGTCTCGGAAAAAATAGCTAGATCGATTATGGATGCCGACTATGAGCTTGCGAAATCAGGGCATTTGCAGGGAAAATCTTACCCTGCCCAATTATTTCTTGATTATACAAAGACCACTGAGAAAAGGCAGAGCAGTGATGTACTCGGATTTCTGGAAGGAACGGATTTGAAGGATGAGTTGGTCGTCATTTCGGCCCATTATGACCATTTGGGAAAAAAAGATACGGTCATTTATTATGGAGCAGATGACGATGGATCTGGCACGGTAAGTGTTCTGGAAATTGCCAAGGCTTATGCAAAAGCAAAGGCTGCGGGCAAAGGACCCAGGCGCAGCATCTTATTTCTTGCGAATTCGGGTGAAGAAAAAGGGCTATGGGGCTCCGAATTCTATGCTGACAATCCCTCCTACCCGCTTGATAAGACTACTGTGGATCTCAATATTGATATGATCGGCAGGATCGATCCTAACCGCAAAAAAGGCGATTCTACGAATTATGTTTATGTGGTAGGTGACGACAAACTTAGTACTGAACTGAAACCTATAAGCGAAAGAATAAACAAACAATACACCAAGCTGGAATTGGATTACAAATTCAATGATCCTGCTGATCCGGACAGAATCTACTATCGCAGCGACCACTTCAATTTTGCCAAAAAAGGAGTGCCGATTATATTTTATTTTGATGGGATTCATAACGACTACCATAAACCCACAGACACGCCTGACCGAATAAATTACGATATACTTGCCAAGAGGGCTAAGCTTGTGTTTTACACTTCCTGGGATATGGCCAACCGGGACCAGATGCTTAAGCGGGATATTCCATTGAAATAAGCTGTTTCACCTTTCCACGGCAGTTTTTGTACTTTTATTCCAGTTCATCCAATATGAATCCAGCTGAACCTGTAAAAGAAAGTAAACTCCTCTATTTGGCGTCGATTTTTGTCGGTCTCCTCCTGATCCTGGCATCCTTGTCAAGGGCTGTCAGCCTGAATAATTTTTATGTTGCGTTGCATACAGGAGATATCAATAAATCATATGCGCCTTCGGTAATTATCAATTGGGCTCTATCTAGTTTTTTATTATTCCTGGTTGGAGTATGGTTACTATACCTGGCACGTGATTTAAGAAGAAGAATGCGTCGTGCCTGGTCACAAGCCCTGATCATTGGCCTGGTGATCACGATTTTTGGAGCTGCTTTTTGGATGCAATATCCAACTTCATTGCATCTTGCAGGCTTCCTTGCTTTAGGTCTTCTTCTCCTGATTGCCCTTTTCATATCGGGCAGAATCAAAAAAACCTGATGGATTCTATGTCTCGAGAGTTAAACAATAGCCATATCCCATGAGCAGGTTTTGTCTGTTTTATTACATTTTTTCGAATTTTCAAAGTGGAAAATTGAATAAACTGCATAAAATGAAAATCGTTCACCATTGATTGTATTCTGCTCAGTCATTCCGGTTATTTTTGAATAATGAATAGCCATTTAACACTGATTATATTTATCATCGGGTACCTGGCAATTGCATTTGAACACCCTTTAAAAATAAATAAAGCGGCAAGCGCCTTGATCACTGCTGTTTTGTGCTGGATACCTGTTTTTCTGAATCAAAATTCATTGAGTCAAGCCGACGGGTTGCTCCTGCATCACCTTGGAAATATATCTTCCATACTATTCTTCTTACTTGTGGCCATGACGATTGTTGAACTTATTGATACATCCAGCGGGTTTGAAATTATTACAGACAGAATAAAGACTAGAAAGAAAGGCAGACTTCTAATCATCATTAGTATTCTCACTTTTTTTCTTTCCGCGTTCCTGGACAACCTGACTACGGCCATTGTAATGACCTCACTTTGCGCAAAACTATTAGAGAAGAAAGAAGACCGTCTATGGTTTGCGGGAATCATTATAATATCTGCCAATGCGGGAGGTGCCTGGTCGCCGCTGGGAGATGTTACAACCACCATGCTCTGGATCGGTGGTCAGGTGTCAGTTTTGAATATCATTTTATACCTGTTTCTTCCAAGCATTGCTGTATGCATCATTCCTACTTATATTATCGCAAACAAATTCAAAGGGCAGAACTTGGCATCTAGTCCCAAATCAAGGTGTACTCCGGCACAACGAAATGAAGGAAGAATAATATTGATCGCAGGAATCAGCCTCCTGATATTTGTGCCCATATTTAAGGCGATCACCCACTTACCACCCTTTATGGGAATGCTCCTTGCCTTAGGTATCATGTGGGTCATTGCTGCCTTCATGAATACAAAGAAATTGCCTGAATCAGCCGAGAATGTTAGCGTCACAAAAGCTCTGCAAAAAATCGATGCACCCAGTATATTGTTTTTCCTGGGCATCTTGCTATCAGTTGCTGCGCTCGAATCAGTTGGAGTCCTGGAAACATTGGCAAATGTTTTGAATAAGATGCTCAGGAATGATTTCCTGATCGCTTCTTTTCTCGGAATAGTCTCCTCTCTTGTTGACAACGTGCCACTGGTGTCAGCATCTCAGGCCATGTACTCTTTGAATGATTACCCTACCGACCATTCATTCTGGCAATTGCTTGCTTTGGCGACAGGAACAGGAGGAAGTACTATTATTATCGGATCCGCAGCGGGTGTAGCAGCTATGGGCATTGAAAAGATTAAGTTCATGTGGTACCTTAAAAATATAAGCATCCTGGCATTTTTAGGATTTTTATCCGGAATTGTCGTTTTCCTATTAGAAAACTATTTCACATCCATAATCTAGTTTATTTTCCATTTTTCAACTTTCATGAGCTTTTGAATAATCAGCTTCGATTCTAAGCATATAACGTGCTTTCAAATGATCATATAAGGAATGTTTATCGATAAGTATGGATACCATACTGGAAAGCATTCCAGCAAGCATCAGATAAAAAATAATATTATGCCTGTCTGTCATTTCCAAAACTATGATAGCTGAAGTAAATGGGGTTCGTGTGATACCAGTCAGGAATCCTACCATCCCGGTAAGAATTAGCAAGTTTGTATTTGAGTCGGTCAAGTGCATCCAGCCGGAAAGTACAGATCCGATACAGGCCCCGGAACTGAGGGCTGGCGCAAAAATACCACCAGCTGCCCCTGCGCTAAAAGAAAAAACTGATCCTGTCATACGGATTAAAGGTGCATACCATGGTAGACTCTTATTCGAAGTGAATAAGATCTCAGTCATAAGGGATTTCCCTGATCCAATCATATGTGTATTGGTATTGTATCCAATGAAAGCAACAACTAAACCACAGATCAATACAAATACAACCTGCTGTCTTCTCTTTTTCAATCGGCTTTTCCAATCAATGATATTGATAAGAACACGGCCGGAGATACTTCCTCCTAGTCCTGAAAATAAAGCAACCAAAATGACTCCAATGAAAATATAGCCGGATAATCCGTTGGTAGATGGATATCCAAGGTATAAATAAGGACCAAATAAGGCCTCTGCCGTCAAACCCGCAATGATCACCGCGGTAAATAGAGCTGTTTTGAAATAACTTATATGTGTTTTGGTAAGCTCTTCAATGGCGAAAACGATTCCTCCCAAAGGCGTATTAAATGCCGCCGCCAGTCCTGCCGCTGCCCCCGTCATAATCATATTTCTTTTTGAAACTTTTGGCCACCAATCCGGAAGCAGTTGATTTACTTTTCTGAAAATGGAACCCGCAATCTGAATTGTGGGACCTTCGCGGCCTATTATGCCGCCGCCGAGGATCATAAATAAACTCGATATTATTTTGATAACAATCACACGGATGCCAAGCAACCCGCGAATCTTCTGGTTATCGCGCGGGTTGGCCAGATCGATGGCTGTCATTACTTGCGGAATGCCACTTCCTCCCGCAAATTTTGAAAACTTTACCACAAGCCACCATGCTATCAGAAAACAGGAAGGGGTGATCACGAAAAAAACCCAGTGGTAAGACCTAAAGATTGAATCCGCAGTTGTCTCTGCAAGCAGAAATAGCTTGGAATAGAAAACGGCCATCAAACCAGTAAATAATGAGGCTACCCAAAAAGGCAGCGCACTAAGCACATTATGCTTAAGTTTTTCATTACCCACATGATCATAAATTCTTTTAATCCGCCTTCGAACGCTTGAGATCTTCCGCCCAAAAGTAGTTTGCTTCATAGGATAAAGATAATGCATTAGAAAAGGGAAAGACTCCCGTTTCGGCTCCCCGCAAAACCGTCAAAAAATTACTCAATATTGAAATTCACTTATACTGATATTTTAAAATGATGCCAGTTTCATTTGAGATCAAGCATAATGAGATGGACCAAGACTTAATAAAGTAAGCTGATTTGCGGTGTATTTGACTTGTCTCAGTCGGCCAGTTCTCGGTATTGAGGATTCAGTCAACATTTGCAGCAAAGTGGAGATGGATATCACGTTATTTAACATTTTAAAAGTAATTAAAAAGGTTTTTTTTCGTTTAATCATTGACCCATCCAACCCGATATGCGGCTGAAAGTAAACCTACTTATCATTTTATTGCTTCTTTCCATTGTATACATTGCTTCCTGCAATAAGAACAATTTTAAGCCGGCACAATCCACCACGGAATATACGGACAGCATGTCAGTAGATGGGTTGCTACGGACATTTATCGTGGAATTGCCTGACAGCTTTGAAAAGATAAGCATGCCCCTGGTCTTTGCACTGCATGGAGGCAGTGGTACTGCGGCAGGGATGGAAACGCTCACTTCTTTCAAAAAAATAGCAAGGGATGAAAAATTCGTGCTCGTCTATCCGCAGGGAATCGGCAGGAGCTGGAATGACGGCCGGTCTACAGCTGCCAATTCGCAGAACATTGATGACGTGAAATTTTTCTCATTGATGATCGACCAGCTTGAATCAAAATATAATATCGACTCTAAGCGAATTTTTGTAACCGGCATTTCCAATGGAGGATTTATGACTTCCAGGCTTGCATTCGAACTGGGTTACCGTTTTGCAGCTGCAGCCGTTAATGCAGCCTCCATTGATTCAGGCGTGAACTACGGATTGTATCCGCTTCCTGTGTCCATGATCTATATGCATGGAACAGCAGATCCCATTGTTCCCTTTGCCGGAGGCCATACGACCGTTGGTCCTGCGAAAAGAGATTATTTTTTGTCTCACCAACAGGCAATTAATCTTTGGGTTTCAATTGATCATTGTAATCCGGATCCGGTAGTGACGCATATGCCTGATATCAGTAATGACGGAACCACCGTTGTCCGCTATGACTATGTGAATGGAATGAAAGGCACAGAGGTAACTGACTATACTATTGAGAACGGAGGCCATACCTGGCCTGGGGGATGGCAATATTTACCTTCATTTTTAGTTGGGAAGACTTCTCGTGATATTAATGCAAGCGAAGTGATTTGGGAATTCTTCAAGGCGCATCCGAAACAATGACAGCAGTGCCTTTGCGTATACAAAATTGAAAAGCCATGATAAAAATGCACAAGTTACGCGAAGAGTTAAAGAAGAAATTATGCTAAGTCTTCATTGCTCTTCGCTAAACTTGCACTTGAGATTCTGAACAGGGATTTGTGGGATTTATAGGATTATGGAGATAAATTGATATTTCTCACCTATACAGAGACGATGGCGAGTAGCAGCGCCATTGTCTGAATCATTTTCTTCCTTTTCCTAAAAATCCCTAAAATCTCATATATCCCTGTTCAGACAATCCAAGTTCAGACCTTTCTTTTTGTATCCGAAAACAATATCTGAATAATTTTCCCTGGAAATCAAAAGGCGTGGTGGCCCTGGTGATGTCTTTGATGATTGCCGATTCAATTTTCTCCGATTCCAACTTAAATTTTCTGAAATTGGTACTGAAATACAAAATGCCGCCTGGATTCATCCGTTGCAACGTTTTATTGATCAGATCTGCATGATCGCGCTGAATTTCCAGAAAATCTTCCATGCGCTTGCTATTGCTAAAGGTGGGCGGATCCATGATCACAATATCATATTGAATCGGAGGGCGATTCATCTAACCATTGCTTTACATCCGCATGGATAAATAGCTGGTCAGGCTTTTTTAATAGTCCATTCAATTTCATGTTTTCCTCGGCCCAGCCAAGATAGGTTTTGGAGAGATCTACAGAATGAATTTTTGCGGCCCCACCTGCGGCCGCGTATACTGAAAAGGAACCTGTATAGCAAAAAAGATTTAGTACATTTTTTTGCTTGGATCCTTCCCTTACCATCTGCCTCGTAATGCGATGATCGAGAAAAAGCCCGCTATCAAGATAATCCGTCAGGTTTACCCGAAACCGGAGACCCGCCTCATGCACGACAAAAAAGTCTTCTGCTGTATTCAGGCGCTCATATTGACCCTGCCTGCTTTCTTTTCTTTGCCTTTGTCGCAAATAAATCCTTTCCCTTGGAATGGATAATATTTCTGAGATCAGGGCCAGACTGGAATCCAGCCAATCCTGATAGTCTTCTTCTGAAAGGGAATGATGGCGCTTGTATTCAGCCAGGTAAATGCGGTCTTCATAAATCTCAATGCAAAATGGAAATTCCGGAAGATCATGGTCATAAACTCTGTAACAGGAAACTTTTTGCTTAATGGCCTGCCTGCTGATATGACGGTACACTTTGGTCAGGCGATTGCGAAACATCTCCAGTTTTCCAGGATTCATAGAGCATGTCTTTTCCTGAATTGAGATGGGTTTTCTCCTGCCAGTTTCTTAAATGTCTTATTGAAGTAGGAAAGATTTTCGAATCCGCTTTCATAGCAGGCTTCTGTTACATTTTTATCATGCAATAGCATCCGCTTCGCCTGGTTGATCCGGTATTGATTCAGGAATTCTGTAAATGTGGTGCGCATGGTTTTCTTAAAATACCTGCAGAATGCCGCTTTCGTGATATGAATCATGTCAGCTACTTCCTGCACATCTATGGCTCGCTGATAATTTTCTTCAATAAACCGATGTATACTTTGCATGCGCGCCTGTTCCTTCCCGACGAATGCGGAGGCAATCGGGCGACTATTTAGTGGGGTAAATTCTTCTGTGCTCGCCAGCTCTTGCAGAATATTCAGCAATTCCAGCAGCTGCTCAAAGTGTTTAAGACGCGGTAGTTTCTTAAGCCTGGCTCCGACAATTGCCTTGGTATCTCCATAAAATGACAATCCTTTCTTACCTCTTTCAAACAATTGATTGACGGCCCACAATTCGGGAATTCCAAAAAAATCCTTTCCAAGAAAATCCTCCTTCATTTGGATGACGACCTGCTCACATTCCGTATGAACTCCGTAATCAAAATTCAGGTGCGGAATATTGGGTCCTATAAATACCAGGTCACTCTCCCGGTACCTGGAAATATGATCCCCCACATGCCTCATGCCCTCTTTTGCTTCAACATAAACAATTTCATATTCTGGATGAAAATGCCAGTAAAACATGTCGTTCAAATTGGGCGTTAGCAGAATTTTGAAGGAACTGTCGATATCCGGCCGGAGTTTTTCCAAAACGACCTTCATACAATAGAATTTGTCTATAAATATACTTTACAGGCCCTATTTTCCCTAAAAATATCAATACAGAGCAAAAGATGGCCATTTTAGCTGTAGAAAGCGGGTGTCCGAATGGCTTAATTTTGGTTATTATAAAATTTAAAAGCAGCCATATGCAAACAGAACAAAAGACCATGGCCCAGACAATGGCACCAACCATGGCTCCCAATAATGCGCATAAAGACATTCCGGGAAATCCCTCTACAGCCAAAAGCAGTAGCATCAAATTGAATGATCGGTCAAATGGAAAGCCATTGAAAGTCCTTTCGGAAGATGACTGGAAATTCTGGATTAAAAACGGTTATATCGTGATCCGCAATGCGGTTCCTAAAGAGCAAGTAGAGCGATTGGCAAAATTCCTCTGGGAATTTGAAGAGAAGGATCCGAACAATCCTGAAACATGGTATGCTCCCCCCAGGGCGGAAATGCAGATGAAGGAGCTCACAAATACAGGCATGGTGGAAGTATACAATCATCAATATTTGTGGGATAATCGACAGATGCCAAAAGTGCATGCGGCTTTCTCGGATATCTGGGGAACAGAAAAATTATGGGTGACGATTGACAGGGCAAATCTTAACCTCCCAATACGACCGGGATATGAATACAAAGGATTTATTCACTGGGATTATGATCCTGAAACAAAACCACAGAATGTCCAGGGTGTGCTGGCACTGGCAGATCAGAATGATGAGAATATGGGAGGCTTCCAATGCCTGCCTGAACTATACAGGACCTATGATACCTGGAAACTGACACAACCTGAAGACAGGGATCATTTTAAACCTGATACAACAGGATTCGAATTTGACAAAGTAAAAATGAATGCAGGTGACCTGCTCATATTCAACAGTCTTCAGCCTCATGGCATCCGCCCGAACAGAAGTGGCAATAAAGTTCGCCTCGCACAATATATTTCCATGATGCCGGCAGAAGAAGACAATGATGCATTGCGCGAATGGAGGATCAGGTCATGGAGAGAAAGGAATGCACCCGAAGGCTATGCATTCCCTGGCGATCCGCGGAACTGGGAAAAAACAAAATATAAGACCGCTGAATTGAGTGATCTGGGAAAAAAATTATTGGGACTGGAAAAATGGTAGGCATCACCGATAGTAATCCAAAAATAAAACTCAACAATGGCATATGGATGCCATTGTTGGGTTTGGGCGTTTATAACATGTACGGCAAGGAGGCTGAGCAGGCCGTACATGATGCATTGGAGATCGGCTATCGACTAATTGATACCGCTTCCATGTATAATAATGAAAGGGAAATTGGAAATGCGGTGAAAAGTAGCCCCATCGCGAGAAAGGATATTTTTATTACTACCAAGGTGAACAATAGTGACCAGGGATTCGATTCTACCCTGAAAGCAATTGACACCAGTTTAGGGAAATTGCAAATGGACTATATTGATCTTTACCTTATTCACTGGCCGATCAAAAGCAAAAGAAAAGATACCTGGAAGGCATTGGAAAAAATATATGCAATCGGCAAAGCCAAAGCGATCGGGGTTGCAAATTACGTGGTTCCTTTTCTCGAAGAATTAAGTTCGTACTCAGATATAGTTCCTGCATTAAATCAGGTGGAATTCAGTCCATATCTATACCCCGATGAATTGCTTGCATATTGCAATCGAAAAGGAATTGTTTTGCAGGCCTATTCTCCCCTGGTCAGGGGAAAGAGAATGAATGACCCGCGGCTTATCCGGCTGGCCGAAAAATATGGGAAAACAACGGCGCAAATTATGCTCAGGTGGGACCTCGAGGTAGGCGTTTCTACCATTCCAAAGTCTGCCAGTCATGAGAGGCTAAAAGAAAACTTTGACATATTTAACTTCAGTCTGGAAGAAAAGGACATACAGTTCATGAAAACCTTTCACGAAGGCTTAAGGGTTGCAGATGATCCTATGATTTTTCTCTAAATTAGCAACCTATCTCCTATTATGCTTCTAAGAAAATTTCAGCTTCTTATTTTGCTTTCCTGTGCGCTTACCGGATTATCCCAATCGGCTTTCATTTCCGTCAGAGGAGAAGAGATCATTGGCCCGGACGGAAAAAATTTCCTGATTCGGGGAACGAATTTGGGAAACTGGCTGGTTCCGGAAGGATATATGTTTAAATTCAAAAATGCAAGTTCTCCTCGATTAATTAATGAGACCCTGTCAGAATTGATCGGACCGGAAGCAGTCAAGGCATTTTGGAAGAACTGGCAGGTCAGTTATATCGGTGCCGGGGATATTCATTACATGAAGAGCATCGGCATGAATTCCATCCGGGTTCCTTTCAATTACAGGATATTCACCGACCCGGATTACCTGGGTGGATTGGGTGAATCAAAGGCTTTTGAGTTACTTGATAAACTGGTGAATTGGTGCAAAAGTGAAAATCTATATATTCTGCTCGACATGCACTGTGCACCGGGTGGACAAACAGGAGATAATATCGATGACGGCTATGGATATCCTTTTCTCTTCGACAATAAGGAAAGCCAGGACTTGACGGTATCTATCTGGCGAAAAATAGCGGAACACTACAGAAATGAGCCCATCATTATGGGTTATGATTTATTGAATGAGCCCATTGCTCATTATTTTGACGCCTCACATTTTAATCCGCTGCTGGAACCATTGTACAAGAGAATAGTCAAGGCTATTCGGGAAGTGGATCCAAATCATATCGTATTCCTGGGTGGTTCGCAGTGGGATTCAAATTTTAAGCCCTTCGGTCCTCCCTTTGATGCAAAATCTGTATACACATTTCACAAATACTGGACAGCCACCACCCAGGATGTAATCCAGGAATATCTTGATTTCAGGACCAAATACAAAGTGCCCATCTATTGCGGTGAAACCGGCGAAAACGACAATGCCTGGATACTAAATTTCAGAAAACTACTGGAGAAGAATAATATTGGCTGGCATTTCTGGCCATACAAAAAAATGGACGATCCGAGGGGAATTGTCACGTTCAACAAGCCTGCCGCCTATGGTGAGATCAGTCAATTTGCTGATTCAGCCAGGGGCAAGTTTCGAGTCGATTCGAAAGTTGAGACCCAAAAACCAGGAGGCCATTCAAAAAGCCCTCGATGAGTTTATTTCCAATTCATTGTTTCAGAACTGCCGGCCAAACAGCGGTTACATAGAAGCGTTGGGGCTTGGGAAATAGTTGACAGTTTGCAGTTGAACAGTTGACAGATGACTGATTTTGGAAAAAATTTGCAAATGAAACGCAATATTTTTCAATAAGCCAGCAACTAATCGAGATCTTCTTCACGCACCATCTACCATCTGTCCAACTGTCATCTGTCAACCATCAACTCCTATTGCACCACAACAGAAATCGTCGCGGACAAAGGTGCACCATATGAACGATGAATACCATCGGCATATTGAAGGGTCAACTTGTGTTTTCCTGGTGATAGATTGATTGTGGTCTCTTTTTGAGCTTTGCCGAAATGCAAATGAGTAGAGTCCTTCGGTACAACAGTTCCGGAAGCCAATGAATCTCCCGCGTCGATGAGCAGGTGATGATGCCCTGAACCAGCAACAATTGGACCTGCAGTATCCAGTTTTATTCCTGAAACGCCCATTTCAACTTTCAAAGGCGACTTCACTTTCTGTCCATCCTTCAGACTTTTGAAGAATACCTTGGCTCCCTGCGGAATGGCTGGAACCGGCTGGATATTCGCAGTCACTGCATCATGTTTCATATTGGCCATGCTGGTGTCCTGGGTTGCGGCAGCTTTTGAAGTGTCTGTTCCAGTGCTGGCTTTTTCACTGCCATCCCCGCAGGCAAATAGCCCGGTCAGTAATACAATAGGAATGAATTTACTAGTACGCATTGTGCATATTTTATGGTTAATGAATGGAAACAAATGAAAATTAAAACACTTAGGCCAGCAAGGAATCATCGAAGGTACTATTTTTATTCAATGACCCAGACGGTCTTTTCGTCAATGGGCCTTCTGGTTGCAGGCACTGATGGAATCTGAACATATCCCAGATAAAAAAAACCCATCAACCGGTCCTCTTCCTCCAAATGAAAAAAAGGTTTCGCCTCTTTCATGTATGTGACACCCCCGGTGGTCCAATACCCACCGAGTCCATATGAAGCAACGGAGAGATAAATATTTTGAACTGCGCAGGCTACTGCTGCAATTTCTTCGACTTCCGGAATATTGGCCTCCAGGCTTCTTTTCATCGATATGGAAATCACGTGGGAACAGTCGAGCGGTGTGGTGGACAATTTTCGGAATTTATCTTCTTTAAATTTCTCACCGGCAAATTCCCTATACAAAGCGGATTGAAAAGACGCCAGCTTTTGCAAACCCGGGCCGGTAAAAATCATGAAGCGCCAGGGTTCTGTTTTCTTATGCGTAGGTGCCCAGTTGGCGTTCTCCAATATTTCATGAACGATATCGTCGGGGATTTTTTTCCCCGGAACAAACTGGTCCGTAAAAACACTTCTTCTGGATCGGATCATCCTGCTTACCAATTCGGGGGATATATTGACTTCCTTTGATTCCTTCATTTAAAATAATTTGAAAAGAATGATTTGTTACTTTTTAGAATACTGACCTGGCTTGTAACCTTCAGCCATGTACCTATAATATGCGGAAACTAGAAATCCCTTACTATCCATTGATGCAGGGTGGCCGGAGTCCATGAGCCTGGAACTATGATTCGCCTGATCGTGTACAATGGATCCTGTTGATCCCGCTTTTCGTTCAGCTGAAATGCGGCAACGAAACCCCTTTTCTTCAATTCAGGTATCGCTTCCTTGTTCCATAAACCAAATGGATAAGCGAAGTAAACGATTTTTTTTCCCGTAATCGATTCCAATTGCTTTGTCGGCTTATCGATTTGAATTTCCCAGTCAGCGCCCTGGTATTTTTTAACGTTGTGGTGGTCCCAGGTATGTGAGGCGATTGTGTTGCCCGCATCAGAAAGTTCTTTCACCTGTTCCCGGCTCATATAATGTTTCTTGCCCAGGGAAACGGTCATGATAAAAAAGACACCTTTGTACCCATACTTTTTCATTTCGGGAACTGCGATCTCGTATTGATCCAGGTCCGTATCATCATAGGTAAGCATGATTGCCTTTGGGGGAATGGCCTTGCCGCTGGTCAGCCAGGCATATAGCTGGTCGGGCAAAATCGTTTGATACCCGCTGTCGGCAAGCATTTTCAATTGTTCCCTAAAGGTTTGTACCGGTACAATGTATGCGCGGGACGACTTTGAATCTGTGGGTCTCCAGTCTCGGATCTGGTGATAACAAAGGATCGGGACTTCCCGCTGGCTGAGCACAAAAGCGGCATCATGATTTACCTGGGGGACAGAATCAGTCATTTTTTGATTTCCTGCCTGAGCGGCAATGCTGTCTGGCTTTGTTTCTGTTCCGGAATCCTTGGTGGCCGCGGACTTGCAGCCCATACCACCAATTAAGAGTAAGTATATGAAAAAGAACATCTTATTCACCAACAAATTTTTTGTGAAGATATATGGACTTGCTTAAGAACCCAAAAAACAAAGATTGCGCTTAACTCGGCAAAATTATGTATCTTGCACACCATTTTATTACCAATACAATTAATAATGAGCACAAAAACAACAGGTACCGTAAAGTTTTTCAATGTCGACAAAGGCTTCGGTTTTATTAAGCACGATGATGGCAGCAAAGAAACTTTTGTACACGCCAGCGGCCTTATTGATCAAGTCAAAGAAAATGATCGTGTAGAGTTTGATGTACAGAATGGCAAGAAAGGCTTAAACGCAGTAAATGTGAAATTGATCAAATAAATCAGATCTTTTTACAAACAAGCTTTGAAGGGTTGGTTGAAAAACCAGCCCTTTATTTTTTTTAGACCCTGAATTTAGGGTGCCCATGCTGGCTTCCATTCAATAACCGGTTTCCCTTCAAGCATCTTTAGAGGCAACCAAACATATCGCGAGTCCTCAAGATTCGTCTTGTTCCAACGGTCAGAAATAAAAACAAATTGATCCATTTTTCCGGCAATCGGTAAGACAAAACTGCTTTGAGCACGATAGGTGCTGTCCGCACCCGGACCTGTACATGGATTGCCTTCCAATTTCCATTCACCCATTGGCTCTGCGGCAGCCGCATATAATGCCATATTAGGGTCCCAGCCAGTGCAGAGGGAAGTGATCAGATAGTATTTCTTTCCCGATTTGAAAAGCGCCGGTGCCTCCCGGTTAGCATTGACCAATATCCGGTTAAATCCCGGCCCTGGTTTCAGATAATCCTCCGATAGCTGTGTAATGTGCATGGTCTTATTTCCTTCTGAAGAATAAATCAGGTATGCTTTTCCGTCTTCATCCTGGAAGATCGTCATGTCTCTGGATTCCTGGCCATTTGGCCTCAGGCTGCCCTGGTATTTGTATGGTCCCACTGGTTGATCACTGACCGCAAGTCCCGCATGTGCATAGCCGTAATCCTCTTTATCAATATGCATCCACATCACAAATTTCCTGGTCTGGGCATTGTAAATCACTTTGGGCCTCTCGATGACCCTGCTGGTATGCAAGTCACTGGAACTGTCATCTGGCTCCGGAGAAAGGGCAAGACCCTCATATTTCCAGTGAATGAGGTCCTTCGATGAATAACAGGAAACGCCTCCCGCATTTACCCTGTAGTCTTCCCAGTTGCTGTTTGGCACCAGCCAGGTTTTCCCCTTCTTTACTTCGCCAAACCAAAAATAGGTATGATCATAATAGAGAATTCCGCATCCATGTGCGTTGATCGTTTCTCCAGACTGGTCCTTCCATATCTTGCCCGGAATTAAAAGCGACTTTTTGTCCTGAGCAGAGCAAGGCTCAGCCAATAGGGTCAAAACAAGAATGGAGAAAAACAAGTATTTCATATGCGGCAATTCACCGATAAAATTAGTCATTTATTATTTTCAGGTTCCTGAATATAATGCCCAAGCCGTAAATTGCATGGATTCAAAAATATCAACCCGTATGAAGCGCTTCATTATTGCATTGCTTCCAATATTTTTCTTCATGGACGTCTTTTCACAGGATTATTATTTATTTATTGGCACTTACACCAATGGCAAAAGCAAGGGCATTTATGTCTATCAGTTCAATGCGGCCAATGGCCACTTCAAGTCGGTCAGTGAAATCTCTTCGAAGAATCCCTCCTATCTCACGATCTCACCCAATGGAAAATATCTGTATACTGTAAATGAGAATGGGTCCGATCAGAAAGGTGGCGTAAGTGCTTTTTCATTTGATAAGTCAAATGGCCAACTTAAATTCATCAACCAGCATTCCAGCGGTGGCGCAGATCCCTGTTATATCACTGAAAATAAAACTGCCCAGTGGATCTTTGTCGCCAATTACAATGGGGGGAATCTTGCCGCATTGCCCGTCAATTCTGATGGTTCCCTTGACTCTCTGACTCAGCTTTTACAACACGAAGGAAAGGGGGCCAATCCCGATCGGCAGGAAAAAGCGCATGTACATTCTGCAGTATTGTCTCCTGATGAACACTGGCTTTTTGCCGCTGATCTGGGAAATGACCGTGAATATATTTATCATTTCGATCCCAGCAGGAAGCAACCGCTGAGTCCGGCGAAGGATAGTTTTGCGACCCTGGCACCAGGAAGTGGCCCGAGGCATTTTATATTTCATCCTACTAAACCTTATGCATACCTGATTAATGAATTGTCCGGGATGGTGGTTGCTTTTAATTATTCTAATGGAAAGCTGAACCAATTCCAGGAGATAAGCAGTCACCCGGAGGACTACAAGGGAGATAAGGGCAGTGCTGACATCCATGTTTCGCCCGATGGAAGATTTCTTTACGCGACCAACCGGGGAGACGCCAATAGTATCGCCGTGTATGCAATTGACCAGTCAACGGGGAAACTTAAGCTTTCAGGCATTCAGTCCACGCAGGGAAAGCATCCAAGGAATTTTATGATTGATCCTACCGGACATTTTCTGCTTATCGCCAACCGGGACTCAGACAATATTGTCATTTTCTCCATCGATCCCAAGACGGGCCTGCTGAATCCAACCGGCGAACAAATATCGATTCCCAATCCGGTTTGTCTGAAAATGATCAAGAAATGTACTACCTGCAACCCCAAGCCAAAATCAAAGCATAAGAAAAAGAAATCTCACAAAAAGTCATAGCCAGGGAAATTCATTTTCTTCTCATCCGATACATCATCCTATCGCTGCCTGAAATGGATTCTTTCCTTTCAATGTCAAAATATTCAAGAAAGGCCTCTTCAAATACAGCGACATCATAAGGGCTGTGGAATTTTTCTTTCCATGTGATCAACTGCCTGGATTTTGGATCATTCAATGGAACGAATTCAATAATCAGAAATTTCTTTGCAAGTTCTGCGCATAAAATCGCAAAATCCGGAATAGGAATATTCCTGGAAAGAACCATGTGGTGAACAAGCGCCAGTACCGATACCAGGTCAGACGAAGTTCTTTCACCAAATGATTTTCTTTCCTCATTGCGAAATCCTGATGGCCCGGAAGGATTTGCTAAATCGACCAGCATTGGAATGATATTTTTCTCAGATTTTGCCTTATTTTTCAAATAGAGCCTGTTCAAGCATTGGGCATCATTGTCTGAAGCGATCACAAAAATCCCATTTTCCGCCAATATCCTCGAGAAATATCCATCATTGGCACCCATGTCGAGCGCAGATTCAAATTCCAGGCCATGGATAAGTTCCCTGAAGATCTTTTCTTTGGTATGGAGGTAGTCTGATCCCAAAATCGTTTCTCCATAATAATTATTCCAACCCGACTTCGCCGCATTATTTAACTTTAGCGATTCAATCGTCGAACGGAGATGATCTATCAACCTGATTAATTTTTCCTGAGTAAATACAATGGTTCCCTGCCCATTTTTCTGATGACGCTGACTGATCTTGTTCTGAAGATACACATGCAACCACACGCTCAATTTAAATCTGCTCCTCGCAGGAAGCATCCTGGCAGCCATATTCACTGGTATACCCTCCTGGTAAATGGATAGTAATTTCTGGGCATCCAGTTGCAGGTAATGGTTGATCAGCAATGGGAATAAAAATGATTCGCAAAATTGTCTGTAAGCAACCCATGGCTTAGCAGGATCATATCGCACAAATGAAAGTGTATCTACGAGTGTGGGTTGGCCTTGATGAAATTGAAAATTAAATGGAGTTGCATCTTTGAGTATCATCCCATGGTCAATACTCGTTTGGAGAATGGCCAGGCAAATTAAGGCGGTATCCTTCAGTTGATCAAAACACCATTCATAGGGATAAGTGATGAATGGCAATTGTTCAGGAAGCAATGTTTTATACCAGTCTGCAACTCCGCTTAGATTTTCAATGACTTCTGTATGGGGAATAAGAAATTTTCGCGCCACAAGGTTTTCATATAATCCGCCGGACATTAGATGTTCATAGTCTGGGGCATATTCTCCATGTACATGCCGGTAGTATAAGCCATGCTTATAAAATATGAAACCGGATGGATCTTTGAATGAGGCGGGATGATGGATGAGATCGGTCATGTCAGGTCATCCTTTGACGGATCGTCTTTTTTATTTTTAGAAAAAAACGATTTTATTTTTACCCATCCGTTCTTAAAGTAGAACACGACAGCAAGTATGCCGGCAATGATGACCTGCACCAGATAACTCCCGCTTCCCGGATCAATGTAGAGCCAGATTATTTTCATCGGTAAATCTATTTGGGATAAAGATTCAAGATAGCCAAAGCTCCGAATAATTTAATAGCCATGCAAAAGGTGCAAAATCTTATTTTGCCGGTGGAATTCTGTAAATGAATCTACAAATTTTTTGCAAGACCATCTGAGGTCCTTTCCAGACGGCACGCGAATAAAGTGAAAATTCAATGGCTTCATTTCTGGAATATGTCAATAACTTAGACAAAAACTATTCGCATGGGAAGCCAGACTGAGCATCAAAAGATGCTTGCAGGTGAATTATACGATGCCAATGACCCGGAGCTCATGAAATTGAGGACCCGGGCAAGAAAACTGATATCTGCATATAATCAGCTTTCATATGACAAGGCTATAAGGCAGAAATCAATCTCCGATCTTATTGGGGAAATGTGGAGCTAACGTTGATATTCAAACGCCATTTTTCTGCGATTATGGACTTCATATCGAAGTGGGAGACAATTTCTTTGCGAATTTCAATTGCATTTTCCTCGACTGCAATTATATCCGGATCGGAAAGAATGTTTTTTTGGGGCCATTGGTTCAAATCTATACCGCCTACCATCCATTGGAAGCAGTTGAAAGAATCAAAGGCCCGGAACTTGCCGGTTCCGTGAAATATTGGAGACAATGTCTGGATTGGAGGGGGAGCCATCATCTGCCCGAGCGTGGAGATCGGATCGAACACTACCATTGGGGCGGGCAGTGTTGTGACAAGAAATATTCCCTCAAATGTCTTTGCTGCGGGCAATCCTTGCAGGGTGGTTAGATCATTGGCCGATGATCGATGATCGATGGTCGATGATCGACTTTTATGGTAACTTGCCCAGCGAATTCATGTTTGAGCCAACGGCCAACGCTGGCGCCTGGTATTGCAACCTATAAGCGTGTACCCGGACATTAATGTCTTCTCCATTCTGACTCTCAGTTATTATTGATTGACTATTTCCAATTCTTTATGATCCAGGTTCCTATTATCAACAATAAGTTTTCTAATTAATGTGATCTCAAAATCTACCACAATATTTGTATAGTACCGGTAGATCTCCTCGGCAGATGAAAATGGACTGATGTATTTATATCTATCTCCCCTGGCATGATTATCTATCATATAGTAAAAGAAATCCGCCGATTGCAATTTTCCCCAGGTATCGATGGCAGCATGTGATCCCGAAGATCTCACAATCTTTTCCAGACTATAGATTTTTTTAAGCGTATTATTCTGCATTACATTCTGACTCCAGGCGGCATCCAATTGGGATTTGTTTCCCCAGGAAATCATCTGCGGTACGTCATATATCTGCGGCTGTCCATCCATAGCTGCTGCTATTACACCGGGCAATTCAAATTGATATTCAGGATTCGCCAGGACTTCTTTTGGAAAATGCTTCAAGAATTCAAAAATACCTGATGAGATTTTTTTGTGTATACCGAAGGTCTCGTAGTCGAAGAAAAGATTAATTACTTCTGTTCCTTCAGGATGCGCGTGGAGCCAGCCAGCAAATTTATCGGCAGTCAGCGGAAATTCGTTCCAGGAAGAATTGTCAAAATGAAATGCGATATCATTGGACAGGCTCATATTCCTTAAGAAAAGTGCAAGCCCTTCGATGCCTGGCGCCGAATAAATCTTATTGGCACTCCGGCCACCCAGAATCCTTTCAATTCCTTCGCAAAGGATTCCTTTAAAACCCAATTCGTGGATGCAGGCTGCAAGCTGGTTGTCATAAATTAATTCAGTATTTCTGAAAATGAGCGGGCGCAATCCGAATATGCGCTCAACCAATGCCCTGTGCTTTTCTATTTGCCTTACAAACTCGTTCCGGGAATAGAGATAACTCAGGGAATTGTAATAGGTTTCCCCAAGCAATTCAACAGACCCCGTTTCCACCAGGTCCTTGAAAGAGCGAATCAGGTCCGGTCTGTACTTCAGAAATAATTCCAGGGCAGTACCACTGATGGAATAACTGACTTTGAAGCGGCCAGCATTTTTTTTGATCAAATCAAGAATGACTTCATTGGCCGGCAGGTAGGATTCATCGGCCAGATGGTTAAGGGTGGCCTGATCGGCGTCTGCATCTTCATAGAGATGCGATACTTCAATATCAGTGTACTGGTAACGTTTGAGCTGGAAGGGTTGATGCACTTTGAAAAAGAGGCAAATGGATTTGGGCATACTAATTGGATTTTGCGGTTTAAGGCAAATGAAAAATAATATAGATTCCGTTCGTGCAGACTAACCCAATGAAACCATGCCATCCGTCGGAACTGCTTTCGGGCTTCGGTGTATTTATTAAAAGGAGCCTTGACTAAGAGATGGAAGTTTTCAGAGAGCTGCGGACCCTGAGTTTCTATTGATATTGGTTCTTGCTTGCCCTTTCTGTCAGCCCTGATTTTTGCAGGATCAATGAATTTATGAACATGGCAGCATTTCGTCCATACCATCACATCCTGACAATAGTTGAATCCGTGAAACTCCTGACAAAGATATTTGATTTCCACGCTCCTATTTTCGGAATCTGGTAGTTTTACAATTAAGTTAATTTTATGTTGATATCTTTATTAGGCTCTGGGCAATTCATGAGAAAAAATTTCGGATTGTTTGAGGAGCGATCAATCTTATCGCCGGATTTAAAATGAAATAATCACCTAAGTGAAACCATGGATGCCACAATTAAAAAAATCGTTCTGATAGGAGTATGCTGTTTGTTCACCTTTTGTTCCCTGGCACAAGCAGACGCTGGAGAACTCAATCAATTTTATAAACCTCAGGAGAACCCAATCCTCAGAGCGGATTCCAATTTGAAATTCTTTGATCCGATTAAAAAAGAATGGGTAAGATGGCAAAGAGCGGATGTATTCAATCCCGGAGCCATTGTCAGGAATGGAAAAATATTTTTGCTTTACCGCTGCGAGGATAACCCTGCTGCAGCGATCGGAGGCCGCACTTCCAGGCTTGGCCTGGCTGAAAGTGATGATGGTATTCATTTTAAGAAATTCCCCTCTCCCGTCCTCTATCCTGATAATGATGCTTTTTCAATGTACGATTACCCCGGCGGCTGCGAAGACCCCAGGCTGGTGGAGGCGGAAGATGGGCGATATGTCGTCGTCTATACATCATGGAATAATAAAACGCCCCGGCTGTCTGTGGCTGTTTCAAAAGACCTGTTTCATTGGGAGAAAAAGGGGCCGGCTTTTGCAAAAGCATACCACGGAAAATTTCTTGATATGGATAGCAAGTCAGGATCGATCATAACAAAAGTGGTGAAGAATAAACTCATAGCGGCCAGAATCAAAGGCCGCTATTGGATGTATTGGGGAGAGCATTTTATTAATCTCGCATGGTCTGAAAATTTGCTTGACTGGAATCCATTGTTAAATGAACAGGGAGAATTAAAGCAAATTGTTCTAACCAGGCCTGGAAAATTTGATAGTGACCTGACGGAATGCGGGCCACCTGCTGTCATGACGAACAAAGGAATCATTCTACTCTACAATGGGAAAAATGCCGTGGGAGAAAATGCAGATCCAGGCTTACCGAAGGGCACTTATTCAGTGGGGCAGGTTATTTTCGACAAGGCGAGCCCCGAAAAGCCCATCGGCAGGTCAGATAGTTGTTTTTTGAAACCTACACTTCCTCATGAAAAAACCGGCCAATACCTTGCCGGCACGATTTTCTCAGAAGGGCTGGTCTTTTATAAAGGAAAATGGTTTCTTTACTATGGAACGGCAGATTCTTTTGTAGGTGTAGCCATTTCAAAATAAAATGCTGCCTCACTCTAATAAAAAAGCCCCGCGGAATTCCGCGGGGCTATGATTCGTTTTAGAATTTAGTATTGTAGAATGACCGGATAGGTTTTGCCATTCGATGCGACAAATGTAAGTTGCAAGTAATAATTGCCGGTTCCGGGACAGCCTGTTGCGTTTCCGCTCGCGTCCAATCCAAAAGTTATAGTGGAATTCAGGTTATCTGATCTCAGCGTCTGGACCTGACCACTCACAATTCTGAAATCACAATCCTGGCGGATGACGATGGGTTGCACAAACATAGTTGTAAAATCAGTCCCGAAGCGGTTTGTTCCCCATTCGGCTATGTTAAGATTATTTCCGTCAGTATGCGTACCTGTGATCGTCAGCACCATTCCACCATTATAAGAAAATACCCTCTGTTTTGCTGCATGCCATGTCCTGCTGGTATTATTTGCAAACAACACAACCACACTATCATTGATGGTATGTGTAATGGAGCCCAGACTGGCGAGGTTTTTCAAACTTCCGCCACTCACATTGGTGATGGTTCTGATACCATTAATGGTAATCGATTTTGAATCCTTCAGACGTGTGATTTTCAGATCTTGTACAAGCACATTCACCACGGCTCCCTGGTCAAGCCAATGAACTCCAGCAGCAATGCTGATAATCACTGTACCTGTCCGGGTCCGGTTGCCCCAACAATTGGTGCCATTATAGCTGATAGTGATCTTTCTTGGATTTGAAACTGTATCGAAACTAACGGTTGCATCGCAGATCAATGTACCGTCAACTGATGAAACCCCATTCACCTGGTTTACGCTATTTACTTCTGTGTTTCCCGATTTTTCTACGGACTTTATTGAATTTCCATTGGTAGAAACCTGGCTGATCAAAGCAGCATTGATATCATTCGTCAGGTTTTCACTTTCAGTAGAAACCATGGTCTGGTCATCAGCCTGGGTGCTGAGATTGCTGGCATTTGTAGTATCGCCCGAAGGAGAGCTACTGTCCTTCTTACAGGAAAATAGCACGCCTGTCAATGCAATTGACAAGACAATAAGTTTTACAGAATAGGTTGTTTTCATGTGTAGAATTTTAGTTTTAAAGGATGGTTAGGGACCCATAGAAAACGAAAATCGGCTGGAAATATTTGTCGGGGAAAGAGAATTAACATGTTAAGTGATGGTTATTTCCCAATTTGGGAATTGCGAGGGTTCAAAGAAAGAATTGATGCATCATCATTTTTGAAATAAATCGCCAGAGATGCAGGCAGGATAAGGATCCCAGGGTTCATTGATTATGATAAATGCCACTTTGCAATTCAATCCTGCCCTCTTCCAGGTTCTTAAGAAGGTTTTCTATTTTTTGAGAAAATGATTCGCCCATAATCAGCTGTAAACCGGGCTTCGGCACGGAAGGGCTGCGCATTTTGTTCAGCTGTTCTCTAAGAAATGTGATGCCATCTGCCGTCTGGTCCTTTGAACTCTTCCTTACAAACCCTGACTCAGAAAGCAAAGCCGCATAGGCAGACTTTGTAAGGAGATAACTTAATGATGTGCTTTCGGCCCAGGGAACTGGAAAATACAATGGACGCCGGTCTTTCTTAAAAATATCATAATAAACCAATGACCCGCCGTGGGTCAAGATCCTTTTGATCTCGCCGCAATATTTTTCTTTGTTCTGAATGTTCATTTGTACGTGCTGCGTCCAAACCACGTCAAAACTATTATCAGGGAAAGGCAATTGTTCTGCATCAGCTATGAGGAACCAAGTATTCCCTTCTGAGGCCAACTAAGTCCGACAATAATTCAGCTGTCCGAATAAATTCAGGAGTTATATCAACGCCCGTTACATAACAATCAAATATATCAGCGATCATCCTTGAGGCTCCACCCAAACCACAGCCCAGGTCCAATACGCGGGAATGCTTATGGAATCCGGCACCTTTTGCAAGTTCCAGGGAAACCGCAGCTCCCTGAACGTGAAACTCATCAAAGGGGGCAAGATCCTGTCTGGATGGAATTTTTATCCCCTTCGATAGTAGTTCGGCATGGATGGATTCGAAAAGTCCATTGCAGGAATAATATTCCGCAATTCGTGTGGAAAGTGATTCTTGATTCAACTCGATCTAGTTGTTGATTTGGCTATTCGCAAAATGAATTAGCGTTTCATTCTTCCATCTTCATCAGATCCTTCCATAAGCCGGTATATTTCTTAACATATTTCGGATCCTCTTCTAATCCGATCAGTTCTATTGCTATTTTTTTCAACTCCTCCCCCGGCAGCTGGTTATAGATCCTTCTCAAAACTTCCAGAATATCGTAACGAATCAGGGTACAGTTTTTCTCATGCTTAGCTTCTTTAAATCGTTTGCTTAATTTATTCAACAATTCTTTTTGAATGCCATTTGATGCCGTGCCCACCTTCCATAATGACTGAAGACTATGTCTTGCTGTAACGAAACGTTTGTCATGAGTCACGGCCATGAGTTTATCAAGGTCCTTAACCATCCTTTCTTCCGGATCACTTTTTGCCAGGCCGCTTAGAAGCTGTGCAGCAATTGTGCGCTGGTGATTGTCTCCGGCTTCCAGCATGAGCAGCAAGTCATTCCAAACTTCATAGGCCCAATCAACCGGTTTTTGCGTTAATTTGATGAGCCATTGAAAGGATTGATAACGGCTTTCTGGGTCCTTGCTTTGCAGATTATCGAAATGTTTACGCGTTTGTTCATCCATATATTGAATTTTAATTTTAGGATGCCCTATTTTCCTTGCAAAACTATTTATTAAAATGCATTGCGCCATAAAATCAGTATGCGACCTCATCCGACTCATTTAGAAACGAATCCGGACTCCAACGTAAAATCGTTCTGATTCAAAATATTATTTTTGAACTGAGCGAGAGCCCCCAAGCCTTTTGCCTCCTGAAAAATTGGAATATTCTTATGACAAAATAGTGGCCATGACAAATTTTGAAATTTTCAAAAGTCTGCACCACCAGGAGCATCCGCTCTTGCTGGGAAACATTTGGGATGTGCATAGTGCAAAGCTTTTTGAAAAAAACGGATTTCCCGCCGTTGCAACCTCCAGTGCAGCGCTTGCAAGGGCATTTGGTTATGAGGATGGAGAAGAGATTCCCTTCCGGGAGCTTTTCTTTGCCGTGGAAAAAATGATTGCCGGCATCAGCATCCCACTTTCTGTAGATCTCGAAAAAGGCTATAGCAGCGACATTTTCAAAGTGATTGATCATATCAATGCCCTGTCTGATGCCGGCGCTGTCGGTATCAATATGGAAGATTCTATAGGTAAGGGAGGGGAAAGAGCTTTGGTTTCTATGGACGATTTTAGCAGGAAGATCGCCACCATCAAGAACCATCTTGTAAAAAGCAGGAGAACTGTTTTTTTTAATGCAAGAACCGATGCATTCCTATTAAAACAGCCTTCCTCATTGGAACAGTCTTTGACGAGGGCGATGGCCTATGAAAATGCGGGCGCCGATGGCATCTTTGTACCATTCGTAAAGAATGAAGAGGATATCAAAGCAATCACAGGTTCAATAAAGCTTCCGCTGAACGTACTTTGCATGCCGGAATTACCGCCTTATGAAAGACTTGCTGCCTGCGGCGTAAAAAGGATCAGTATGGGTAGCTCTATATTCACCGCCACATACAAATATTTTGAAAACCTGATCTCCAAAGTCAATTCCGAAAAAATGATCTCATTGCTTTTTTGAGCAATTCTCTTTCCCTCTATATGATTAAGAAAATTGCGAAGACCTACCGTGCATCATTTTCAGGACTAAGCAGGGAGACCTGGCTTTTTAGCGCTGTCATGTTCATCAACAGGGCCAGTACCATGGTTGTCCCATTCATGAGCATGTATATTACCCAAAGCATGCATCGGAGCATCGGAGATGCCGGACTGATCATCACATTATTTGGAGTGGGATCTGTTGCCGGTTCCGCAACGGGCGGATATTTCATAGACAAGCTTGGGTTCAGGTCCGTGCAGATTTTCACGTCGCTAATCGGAGGCTTGCTCTTTATCAGTTTTGGTATGATCTCCAATTTCCTGGTATTGTGTATTTGGACTATCCTGCTTAGCTTTTTTTCCGAAGCTTTCCGGCCGGCCAACCTCACAGCGGTAGTGACTTACTCAAAGCCGGAGAATCTCACCCGCTCTTATTCCCTTAACCGACTGGCCGTAAATCTTGGCTGGGGTTTTGGCAGCTCACTGGGAGGGATACTCGCTGCAATTAACTACCACTTGCTCTTTTGGGTAGAAGGACTTTCCTATATCGGCATCTGTTTGCTGATTCTGATCATGCTTCCGGCAGCCAAGAAACCAAATCAAAAACTGGTCACGGTTTCCGAAAAGAAAGCTGCTCCAATCTCGCCCTGGAAGGATCCTTTTCTGGTCCGTTTCCTGATCCTTGTAACGGTGTTCAATAGCTGCTTCATCATGATGTTTCGCCTGGCACCAGTGTATTGGAAAGAAGAATTACACATGGGCGAATCGATCATAGGGATACTCCTGGGGTTGAACGGAATCATCATCGCACTATTTGAAATGGTGTTGGTGCGATACTGGGAAGGCAGAAGATCCACGATGTATTATATTATTTATGGAGTGATTATCCTGGCCCTGAGTTATGTATTCCTGCTCATTCCGGGGTTTGACCCAAGGGTCATGGTCTTGCTGGCTGTTGTTACTTTGACCATTGGAGAAATGTTGGCACTTCCATTCATAAATACCACTGTCATGAAAAGAGCCCATGATCAGAATAAAGGAAGATATGCTGCTGCCTATGCGCTGTCTTGGTCTGTTGCTATGATTGCCGGTCCGGGCTTAGGTGCGATTGTTATTAATCACTGGGGATACAATATACTCTGGCTTATTATTATTGGACTATGTGTCATCTGTGCCGCCAATCTTTACCTGCTTCGTAGTTTGCGCGGAGCGAATATTTAGAAATATAAAAGTGGTAAGCATTTGAATTGATGTTTTCAATTCCAGCCTGAACATCCATTTCGGATCTTAATCGCGGCGCGATCCATTTTAGACCATCGGTCTCAATTAGTATTTACCTGGTTGTGCTTCCATTTAATTACCAGGAATGTTAATTATCGAACCCTTTTCATATTCGGAAAATATGTGTCCCATTGATTGCGGCTAAGGTGTTCCTCAGCTGCATAAGATTCATTCATACCTCAGCGCATCAATTGGATCCAGTTTGGAAGCCTTAATGGCCGGATAATATCCGAAAAATATGCCTGTGAGGGCACAAACGAGGAATGATAAGATGATTGAAGATTCTGTAATCAGAGTCGGCCATGACAGAAAATAGGTTACCAGCTTGGTTGCGGAAATACCCAATGCCACACCTATCAATCCTCCGGTGATACTGATAAGGAATGCTTCTGTAAGGAATTGAAATAGTATGTCCACGCCCCTCGCGCCGATGGCCATGCGCAATCCGATCTCCCGGGTTCTCTCGGTAACAGATACATACATGATGTTCATGATCCCGATACCCCCAACCACCAACGATATGCCGGCAATGACTGCCAGCAGGATGGTCAGCAACTGGCTGGTTGAAGTAAACGTATTGATCAGTTCCTTCATGGTTCTCACCGCAAAATCATTATCGTCTGATGCCTTAAGCCTGTGCGTAACCCGGAGGATATCTGATATTTGGGCGACCGCATCATCCGTAGAACCAGCATCGGTTGAGGATGCAAAAATATTTTGGAAATAAATGGTCGAAAGTATTCTTTTCTGTACGCTGGTATAGGGGGCAAAAATAACATCATCCTGATCTTGCCCAAATGTATTTTCTCCCTTCGGCGTTAGGACGCCAATAACCAGGAATGGAATTTTTGCAAAGCGGATATACTTGCCTACCGGATTCTCATTTTGGCTGAAAAGATTGTTAGCAACCGTTTGACCGAGGATACACACTTTATTTTCCGTAATGATATCCTTGTCTGTAAATTCATTACCCGCTGCCAGAGGCCATTCCCGGATCATATCCAGGTAGGACCTGTTTACGCCCTGTATGGTAGTCCGCCAATTTTCATTGCCGTAAATCGCCTGGCTCCTTGCAGTCGCCGAAGGCGAAACTGCTTTCAGGTAATCAGCCTTTTTTTGCAGGGCCTTTACATCATCCATGGTCAGGGTTTGAACGGTTGTTGCGTCCAACCTTGCACCCGCCTGGACATTGCTATAAGGCCGTATTATGATCATATTTGATCCCATCGCAGACAACTGCGCCTGTATGCTCTGCTTTGACCCCTGGCCGATGGCTACCATCGCAATAACGGAAGCAACACCAATGATTATCCCAAGCATGGTGAGGAATGCCCTGAATTTATTTCTCTGCAAAGCTCTCAACGCTATTTTTAATAAATTAAGGAAACTCATATTAAGAGATTTTAAAACTCCTCCGATTGGGGTAATGCTTCAATCACTTCTTTGGCTGATCTCTTGTTTAGGTTTGGGCTATCTTTCAATAGTTTACCGTCGCGCAGGAAGATCGTCCGGTTACTGAAGGAAGCAATATCCGGTTCATGAGTGACAAATAAAATAGTTCGGTTTTGTGTTCGATTTAAGTCCTGCAACAAAGCCATGATATTGTAAGAGGTTCTTGAATCCAGGTTGCCGGTGGCTTCATCTGCAAGAATCATGACCGGCTGATTGATCATGGCCCTCGCTATGGCTACCCGTTGCTGCTGCCCTCCTGATAATTGGCTGGGCGTATGATATAACCGATCGGACAATCCTACAGCATCGAGTGCTTCGACGGCCCTCTCCTTTCTTTGTCTTGCTGATACAGAAAGGTTATATAGCAATGGTAATTCCACGTTCTCAAGTGCAGAAGTGCGCGGCAAGAGATTGTAAGTCTGAAATACAAAACCAATTTTATTATTCCTGATATGCGCAAGCTCATTTCGCGACAAATTCCCAATATCATAGCCATCCAATAAATAGGTTCCGCTGGTTGGCTTGTCAAGGCAACCCAGAATATTCAGAAGGGTTGTTTTACCGGAACCGCTGCTGCCCATAATGGTTACAAATTCACCCGCTACTACACCAAAGGAAACACCCCTGAGTGCTCTTACCGTCTCTGTCCCGATAATAAAATCTCTCCTGATATCTTCCAATTGCAATATGTTATGCCCGGTGGAGTCCATTTCAATCTACTGATGTTTTATCTTGCTTTTGTACTTCATTTGTCATTAACGATTGGGTCGTCCGGCGCCAGCAGCTGGTGTTGTTGGCCTTCTTGTTGGCATGAACGGACTCTTTGCAATGGCAGGCCCATTTGAATTTTTTGCCGTTGAACTGGTCGAAATGACAACTTCGTCTTTCGTGGAGAGTCCTGCAAGTACCTGCACATGAACATCGTCAATCATACCAGTTATAATTCTTTTTTTTATCAGGCTATCTCCCAATTTGACCCAGACAGCTGCCGGAGACCCGGATTCTCTTCCTTTCGGATATGCTTTTCCGGTATTGCTAATAACTACACGGTTATCTGTTTTTTTTGATGTATCAGGTTTTAGTGCCGGTATATCTGGTTCACGTCCTGACTGAATTTTATATTGCTCGGCCAAAGACTGATCGGGCTTAAACTTCAGGGCAGATGAAGGAATAAGAAGTGCATTCGAGTCCTCACTGGTATATATAAATATATTGGCCGTCATACCCGGTTTTAATTTCATCTCGGGATTCGGCGCTTTGATGATGGTTGTATATGTGACTACATTGGCTGAAACAATTGGTTGCAGGCGAATTTGTCCCACCACTCCGGAAAAGGATTCATCAGGAAATGCATCAACAGTAAATTCGGAAATCTCTCCCGGCACCACTGCTCCAATATCCGCTTCGTCAACTGATGCCTGAACTTGCATCTTCGTGATATCCCTGGCAATAATGAATAAGGTAGGCGTACTAAAACTGGCCGCGACTGTTTGTCCAATACTAATATTCCGGGTTAGGACCACACCGTTTATTGGCGAATAAATATCACAGTACGAAAGGTTTTTTTCCGCGGCGTCCAATTGTGCCTGCACGCTGGGTACCGCAGCCTTGGCTGCATTATGCTGGTACAATGCCGTTTCAAATTCCTGCTTGCTGATGACTCGATTTTTAAATAGAGTATCTTCTCTTGCAAAATAACTTTCCTGATATACTGCCTGATTTTTTGCAACTTCCAGGTTGGCCCTGAATTGATTTACCTGGGCCTGCAAGAGCGATTTATCGAGCTCTGCCAGGAGCTGCCCTTTTTTAACTACAGAATTGAAATCCACATATACGTTCCTGATGGTCCCGGAAACCTGCGTGCCGACGCTAACCGTATCCTCAGGCTGAACAGTACCCGTTGCAGTTACACTTTTTGAAATATAGCCGTATTGAGGTTTAGCTATTTCAAGGAATATGGAGCTCTTCTCTTTGTTATAACCAAGATACCAATAAGCCAGGAATCCCAGGACGATCAGCAGTACCAGGCCGATAATTATCTTTTTTTTCATATTCACCCTGTTTATGAAGTCCTGTTGACCCATGCAAACTTTATCTCGCTCTCCATTGCATACTGCAACATGACCTGTCATGCAGATGTGCAAAGGCTTAGAAAGATTTTTTTGCTGAAAGTTTTTCGAGGTTAGCCGGAATGGCGGAGTTCAATTAGAAAACATCTTTCAAATACTCCTCTTAAGCCAACATACAATTGCATGAATGCTGAGAACGCGTATTTTCTTGTTTATCCAATTACTTATTAGGACAGTAAGGCATGAAATTGAACAATCAGGCTAACTCCCTTTATATTCTGGATTTTGTCCTCCAGGCACTTTTCAAAACTATTTAATGCATGAGCGTGAAACCATGATGGTGATCATTTAGTAACATGATTTTGGTGGGTTTCGGCAAAAACTCAATGCTGCCTTGGCAAAATGTGTCCCGGGCACCAAGGGCGGCAGGCAGCTACAAAATTCTTCCCAACAAATACCTGATTATGCCTAAAAAGTCCCGCTAAAAAAAATTACCAAATAATTTCATTTGAATGGATTTTTTATATACTTTGCATTGCAAAGTGCTTTGAAATATTATAAATATTGTTGCCCCGGCTTCGGTTATTAATATCAAAAAACAGAAACCATATGCCTACCAGCCATGACTGGATTACTCATTTCCAGGAAAACGCCAGCAAGAAAAGGATTGATTTTTCAATAGCGCCCGATATTTCAGAAACCGAATTAAGGCCCATCCTGTCTTCTTTGCAGGCCTGGCAGCTGGGCGAAACTTCCGACGGGTTTCATTTGCTAAAAGCAGCCACTTCATATGCCAGCAAGATTGGAGACCCGGATTATACGGAAGCCGTCCGGCTATTCATAAAGGAAGAACAGAAGCATGGAAGCAATCTGGGGTTTTATCTGGATGCAATCGGAGCGCCAAGGATCAGGTACAATTGGGGAGATGAGTTGTTCCGCAGGATCAGGTATTTTAATACAAGTATGGAAGTCTGGACCCTGGCCGTGATTACTGTGGAAAGTACTGCCCAGATATTCTACCAGGCCATCAAGGATGCCAGCACCTGCCATCTCCTTCGACAAATTTGCACAGATATTCTGATCGATGAAGCGGATCATATCCGTTTTCAGTCAGAACGCCTTGCCATTCTTTTTCAAAGCAAGGGGCCATCAAGTCAATGGATTGCCACAAAAATATACCTGATTTTTTTTATGATGACTTCAGTGGTCGTATGGATGGCGCATAAAAAAGCGTTCATGGCGGGTGGTCTGAATTTCTTCAAATACTGGAGGAAAATGCAATTCAGGCGGATCAAATGCATGCCACGTACTGTAACCCATCGAACCATATGGAAATTCGGCTTACAAATGAAATCACAAACCGTTTGATTTTCTCTGAATCTGAAAGACAAGAATCCTTATCCTGTTTCTTTTGGAGAGTTCAAATCGGACTCTCCTTTAATTTGTTTTCCGAATGAAGATTTATTTCTCCTTACTATTTCTCCCCGCCATGGCGGGGCAAAGGAGAATGGAGGCGCAAAGGCCGCTGATTAAATTCAAAAAACTGTGTTTCTGAACTTTCGGCATTCAAAATTCATTTCTCGAGAATAACCGTCACCCCCTGTCCTCCCGCAGCACATTCAGAAATAAATCCTCTCCCGCCACAATGCTCGAAAAGCAATTTGGCCATGGTTGCAAACAACGGGGAGCCCACTAGCCTAAGATGAAAAATCTGCGCATATTGGTTCACGCTATCATAACTTCCGTTAGCGTCCCAACTGTTTTTTTTCAGCGCGCCCTAACTTAAATATCTCAAGGGTTTGAATGGTGATGCCGCCCTGCACCCTCGGTACGCTGTCCCGGACATATTTGACTTCCTGCGGAGTGACCACGGAGGCATTGTTTCCCAGGTCCCCGCTGTTTCGTATATAGCTGACGACGGAAGCGATCCATTGATCGTCATTCTTGGCCATAGAAGGCATCATGTCCGGATAATTTTTCCCATCAATCGGGCCCTTCAGCCCATCGAACAGGATTTGAATATTCATGATCTTATCGCCCTTCACTCTGGGTGATCCTGCCAACGGAGGAGCCGGCATTCCCTTGCCCCCAATCACCACGCCACGTCCGTCGGCTCCATGACAGGTAGCACACAGCTGATGAAAAATAGTGGAACCATGGCTCACCAAATCCCTTTCTTCAGGACTCAGGTTGCTTGTTCTTTTGCGTTCTGCTTCCAGATTTTTTTGGGCTTCTGTAAATACAGTGTAGGAATATTGCATCATTTCATTTTCAGGATGGTTGGCCAAAAGATATTTTACGATTTCCTGCGCTTTTGGGGACGGGTTCGTGCGCAGTGACAATGAAAGCTGCACAAGCACGTCAGGACTCGGATCATTTTGAAGTTTAGCAAGTCTGCCAATAAATTCCTGGTCATTCTTTTGTATGAATATTTCACCGATCCAAATCGCAGCTTTTCGTAACTGTGCATCCGAATCTGCCAATGCTTTATATAATACGGGCTTATCAATGGCATCCAATCCTTCCAGCGTCCATAATGCATGGATCCTTGCAAGCTGGCCTGGTTGCTGACCGGAAGCAACACGAGTACCCGCAGCCATTGCTTTCAGCTGTGGAACTAGGGTTTTGTCCTGGCGAACGATAATTTCTTTTTGCGCGTTGTCACGCCACCAGCCATTAGGACTTTGGAAATGACTCAATAATTTTTCACCCTGTTCATCCAACATCGCAGGCCGGGTTTCGTCCGGTTTGAAATCATCATGGACAATCCTGTAAATTCTCCCCATTCCCCTGTTCTTATACAGTCCTTTTTTTGCGATCATTTTTCCAAGATAGGAATCAGGCTTTGTCCACTCGCTCTCCTGAATGATCCCATGGTACATGTCCACAATATAGAAACAGCCATCTGGTCCTGTATAAGTATTGATCGGCCGGAAATTCATGTCGGCAGATGCCAGCCAATCCTGTTCCTTGTAGGCATCAGCGATATAAATTTTCCCATTCTTGTCAGTCACTTTTCCGCGCTTAATTATTCTGCCAACAGGTTCCGGAATAAAATAATCACCGACCATGTCCGTAGGAAGCCGGTCGCCCCGAAATATGGATTGACCACAACCTGATGTGAATCTATTCAGGGTATTGTCTTCAGGTCTGAGCGCATATTCCCCACCCTGTGCATCCACCGTTCCAATAATTGGCCAGGGTATTGTGAAATCTTCTGTATACTGATCTTTAAAATTCAGCGCACCATAGGCTGGCATCTGTTCTATCTGTACTGCAGGCAATCCCGGACCGGCTTCGGAATAATACAGGCGCCCAAAATTATCACTTGTGATTCCCCATTGTCCAATCATGTTATCGATCAGCGTATCAGAGACCAGCATCCCATTTTTCAATTTATAGCGGAGATTGTCACGCGTAGGATATATCCAATTGTCAAGATTCCAATACAGGCCACCGTTCTGATGTTCCAGGTTTCTTGAATCAATCACGTCATTACGGAACACGAGCTTTTTTTCGTCTGCAATCCCATCTCCATTCGTATCGCGAAAGCTTAGGATATGCTGCCGGTTCGTCTCCTGCACAAATAGCTGATTGCCTACGGCGAGGATGGCGCGCGGCAAGAGGAGGCTATCCGCATAGATGGTATATTTATCCATTCTTCCATCCATATTCGTATCCACCAAAAGTTTGATCCTGCTTGTTTGCGCATACTCACCCTCTGCATCGGCGTTGAGCATATAAGTATTCATTTCGGCAACAAACATCCGCCCATTGCCATCCCATGCAATGGCGACCGGCTCCTGAATCATCGGCTCTGAAGCAACCAGTTCCATATGGAATCCGGGAGGAAGTTGTACGCGGCGCATGCTTTCTTGTGGTGATAAAGGAGTGACCGGTGGATCCTTGTCCAACACTTTGCGCTTAAAATCATCAGGGATAAGTTCTTTTTCCGTCTGCTTGCAAGCGAAGAAAAAAAGCAAAATAAATAAGGTGGGAATTAATCTATACATGGCGGATCTGGCTTTTGCTAAAATGCTATGATGAATTTACGAGCGCCTGGGTGAAAATCCTGCAAACAATGGATAGAATTTAACATGGAAACCTCATTTTGAGAAATTAAAACAGGGACAACTGCCCCTGTACCTTTTTGACAAATGGGGAAGGGATCTCTGCTACTGGGAATTCAATGTGCTCAATCTTGTATACTGGCGTTTCTTTTTCCCTCGATGCAAGCACAATTTTTGTTGGACCGGCATACGCAGAAAAAAGGGCATCGACAATTTCCGGTGCATTGTTTTCTTTTGACATATGAGAAAGGAGCAAGTGGCTCATAAATGGAGGACGGTGCTTAGTAAACAATTCAAGAGCCTGGATATTGGACAAATGGCCCTTGTCACCCCGGATCCTGCTTTTTAGAAAAGCAGGATACTTTCCCTTGCTCAAGCGATCTTCATCATAGTTGGTTTCAAGAAAAGCTGCATGGCATTTGGAGAAATGAGTGATCACCTGGTCGCAGGGATGACCGATGTCCGTAAACACACCGACAGTGACTCCGCCACAACTGATGACAAAGCTATGCGGGTCGATCGCATCATGATGTTTGGAAAATGCAGTCACAGCAAGCTGGCCGATATGGACAGGCTCAAGTGGAAGAAAAGGGTGCACAAGCTGTTTGCGGATATGAAACCTGGACCCGGTATAGGTCCCGTTTGTAATGTATACAGGAAGCTTGTGCTTCCTGGCCAGGGCGGGCACTCCAAGAATATGGTCGCTGTGTTCATGCGAAACAAATACTGCTTGCACTTTTTCTAAGGAGAGCCCGGACCGCTCCATACGCTTCTCAATTTCCGCACAGGTGATGCCTGCATCAACCAGGATAGCTTCTTCCCTATTGCCGATATAATAACAATTTCCATTACTTCCGGAATTCAGTGAGGCGATCTCAAGAAACATAGATGGCCAAAAATAAAGCTATCCTTGCATTCTTTTAAAAATTAAAATGGGAAAAAATGATTCCCCAACCGCCCATCGCCAAACAAGACTGCTATGGTTTATGAAATGGCATCCCATAGATTGCTGTTTTTAGGAGGTAGACCAATCCGATTGCAAGCAAAATAAGAATGATGAGCACAATGACTAAGAAGGCACCGAGTCTTCCTGCTTCTTTCTTTGCCCTGCCTCTTGCCCTTTCACGGACCTGCCTGGGCAATAGTTTGACAGATAAAGCAAAAAGCAAGGGAACAATGACCATGTCATCCAGCCATCCAGCAAAAGGGATAAAATCCGGAATGAGATCGACAGGACTAAAAAGGTATATGACTGAAATAAATGCGGGGATCTTTGACCAAAATGGAGTAGCCGGGTCAGTCATCCCAAAATACAATGCCAGGATTTGCTCCTTCCATTTCCAACCCTTCTTCGAAGCAGGAATCACGCCCATAGCATTAAAATAATTTAATTTAATAATATTCCCCGCTGCTGGATTCAATCAGGTTTCGAAGTATCCTGTTTAGAATGCCAGCAAAAATGGAATCAAAAGAACAAAATAAGTATTGATAAGAATGTTTTATTTTAGTCAGGAATCCTTGCGTAAACTCAAACACGTTCAAATGAAATACCTGTTCCTGTCTTTTTCCTTGCTCTGCTTTGGCTTTTGTTTTGGCCAGTACGACACGGCTGCCTTCCCTATACCCATGGATCATGGGATCGTATTTTATCAGCAATCTTATTCAGTTAATTCATCCAAGCAAGCGGATGATCTTTACGAACGCGCCCTGCATTGGTTCAGTACCCCTTCAAGTGAGTTTAAAAAAACACTGACTCAGCAGGATCAGAAATCAGGAATCCTTTCAGGAATGGTCGCATACAAGGTTTTGATTCCCGGCAGTGCAAATTACTTTTGGATCAGGGCCAAAGCAGAAGTCCATGTGACAGCAGGAACTTATACAGTGCAGGTATATGATTTTTACGAAAAACCCATTGAGAAGGGAATTACCAATGATTATTCCAAGATCGAATACAGATGGTGGGATTTCAGGAAAGGGAAACCCTGGTCCTCTGAAGACGAAGCCCTATTTTCAGGGTTGCATCATGGCACCAAAGCACTGATGTCCTCATTGCAAACAGCAATGCCAAACTAAGTTTCAGTGCAGTGCAAATCCCATTAGTTGGTCGCGTTTACAATGAATGGCAAGATGGCTTTTTTATATTTATCGAGATTCACCTGTTTTCTGAGATTGTGGAATGATTCAAAGGGACCTTTTTCTGAAAAGGAATTCACGAGCCAGGCAGGTACCGAACCCCCGGGGTTAATGTCCAATTGGTACTCAATCCTGGAAGAATTTTTGTTGATGGGCACAATGGTCCAGGTCTCATCAGACAGAGGGACCCTTACGAAATCTTTATCTTCCGGAACATATTCAGGCACACTTTTAACAGATACATGAACCCGCTTGGAGTCGGCATCCTGCGAAATGATGACATGCCCTGCAAAATCCCGGTTGCTCGTACCGAAAGGAGATTGGATCTGTTCATAAAAATACATTTCCCGATCGCTAACTTTCTTAAGAATCTTTGCCGATTTATTGTGATAAACCCATTCCGGATAAGCTGGGACATCCTGGAGCAGGGCTACAAGAGATGAAAGGCTGGCTTCTACTTTGCATTCCAATTTCAGCTGGTTGAATTTTGAATTAGGGTCTGTACGGCTCCACACTTTAATTCCTTCCTTGTCGGTTTTAAGATCCCAATCAATTTGGGCGTTGAGATCATTGTGCATCAAAAAAATGAAAATACAAGTCAGCTTTTGGAGCACGCGCATAAATATGGACTGAATGATATTATTTGAGACTACCGGATTCACCGGATTTCAGTTCGAAGAGGATCCAGGTCAGTTTCCAATTCATCCTCAATTTAGCCGAAATTTGAATTTGCAACCAGGAGTTCCGGAATGCTACCAAATCAAATCATTTCTCAAAAAAGCTTGATCAATTTGAACGATTGAAATAAATTTCACCGAAGGAGGATCATTAGCCCTGAAATTGCAACTTTTCTAACTCATATCTGTCTAATAGGGTGTTGAACAACCATATTGAAAATAGATCAACTGACAAAGAACTGGTAGCCAAGACTTTGGGCGGAGATACGCGATCTTTTGGATTAATCATTAAACATACGGAAGCATTGGTCAGTCAGATCGTTTTCAGGCTGGTAGACCATCCTGAAGACAGGAAAGATATTGCACAGGAGATCTACCTAAAGACCTTCAAAAAATTATCCGGATTTCGTTTTGAATCGAAATTATCAACCTGGATTGCTCGGATCGCTTACCATACCTGCATCAACCATCTGGAAAGAAAAAAACCTGTTTTGCTTTCTCATTTCCATGAAAGTGAGGAAGAAGAAAATGATCAGACGGAAAATATTTTTTTTACGGGAAATGCAGAAAGCTTCCACAATGATACCATCTCTGTAATCCATAAAAAGGAACTGCTGGGCATCCTGTGGTCCGAGATTGCCAGGCTGGAACCAGTTCAAAAGATGCTGATCACTTTGTTCCACCAGGAAGAATTGAGCTATGATGAAATTGCCGATATCACGCAAATGCCTATCGGGACCATTAAAAATTATCTGTTCAGGGCGCGCAGAGCACTTCGGGACAGGTTGATGATCAAATATAAATCAGGAGATTTATGAAAGAAAGCCATATTTCTGATCTTGCCATCCAGCAATCTGTTTTTGATCCGCAAGCATGTGATTCATTCATTTTTGATCACCTGCATTCCTGCGAACCATGCAGGATGAAAGCAGCTTTTTACCGGGATGAGTTCGCTATGATAAGGGAAATGCCTAGGGCTGCTTTTGATTTTGACCTAAGCATGCTTGTGCTTGAAAAAGTGAGTACCAAACGCGCGAGGCCATGGCGTATCGGTCAAATTCTTTATGTCCTTATATTTATTACCACTGTTATCCTCTCTGCCTATTGGTTTTTTGGTAAATACCTGCGCCAGCTTTTTACGGGATTTGCCTATTTGATGGTCTACCTCCTCCTTGCGGCCCTTGTTACCTTCCTGGGACTGCAGATAATGGAAATCTGGAGACGGTACCAGCAAAAAATCGATGCCCTGAATTTATATTGAAGATTTTGCAACATAAAACATCATGACCTGTCAGATTAATCATTCAAACAGTAAATCACCAAAATGAAAAAGTTCATTCCATTCTTAAGTTTTCTGATCGGACCCCTTGCTTTAAGTGCGCAGGATATTATTCATCTTCCCGGAGGACAATCCATCGACCGCGAATTTATCAGCCTGATCAGCACACTGATCGGAATGTATATCGTTGTGTCCTTTATCCTTGCAGTCGTCAGGTCCATTCAGGAATACCGGCTGAAGTCTAAATTGATCGAGAAGGGCGTTTCCGATAAAGTAGTGGAGCAATTTCTCCAACCCAGTGTGAAAGAAACAAAAAATCAAATCATCAAGTGGTTCCTGCTCCTGACAGGCTTTGGTCTTGGATTGAGTATTATCAGCATGACGCTTCCCTTGGGAATACATTCCATGGCCATCATGTCATTTAGTATCGCGCTCAGTTTTCTGTGTTATTATTTATTCACGCGGAATTCAACACAATAATTCCCGGCAAGACCGAAATCATAATCACAAATAATGGATTCATGAAAAAAATACAGGTTCTTACATTCATAATTGGCTTTGTACTGATCAATGCCTGTCACTACCGGGGAAACACGATGATCACCAGCACAGACGGCGAAACCATTGAAGTGCATTACAATGGCGATATCCGATTCAATGATGATGAGACGGCCATTCAAAGTATTTCTCCTAATGGATTTTTAATGTATAAGAGAAATGGCCGCGAATTTGAAGCGCAGAGCAATTCCCATGGTGAAATTGAATATAAATTCTACCAGGACGGGTCCAGAGTTTCTCTGGATCAGCAGGACCGGCAAAGGTTTATGGCTGCGGCAATACAGGATCTGATCTCGTTTGGATTTGATTCGAAAAACCGATTTGACAAAATCTATCAGAAAGGAGGCCCCAAGGCCGTAATGGCCGAAGTTAGTAGGCTTAAGGGAGATTATATCAAGGGGGTTTACCTGGAATACTTACTTGATGCATCAAATCTGCAACCAGAAGATTTGAGTGAAATAGCAAAAAAAATTGCCACTGCCATGGGTTCAGATTATGATAAAGGAAGGCTCCTGGCAAAATTTCCGGTCATAAAAGATTCCTGCAACGACCCTTGCTTATTTTCAGGCCGTAAAAACCATAGGCTCCGATTTTGAAAGATCCAATGCGATCCGTCACTTATTTGATCAAAACCTGGAACCTTTCCAAACCGTACAAATCCTGCTGGTAATAAAAACGGTGGGATCTGATTTTGAAAAGAGTCAGTTGCTGAAACAGTTCCCTTCCAGATATATAAATGATTCAGTAAACACTGCGCCTTATCTCGATGCAGTGAAAAGCATCGGGTCTGATTTTGAAAGAGCCAATGCCATCAGGAACATGTATAGTCAGCCTTTGAGGCCCGACCAGATCGAGCAGCTCCTGTTTGTAGCGAATACGCTTGGTTCAGATTTTGAGAAAGCAAATATTCTAAAGGAATTAATTGAAAAAGAAAACCTCGATTCAAACAGCTACAACAAGTTGATCGCCGTGGCGGATGGACTGGGTTCTGATTTCGAAAAGGCGAACATCCTAAAGGAGATGATAGATAAGAAAATATACCCGGGAGAATCATTCAACAATTTGCTGAATGCGGTAAACCATGTGAATACCGATTTTGAAAGGGCAAATATCCTGAAAAAGCTAGGGGAGAAAAATCTTGAAACCGATGCGCAATGGGTCGCTTTAATCTATTCATGCGGACAGATTCAATCCAGTTTTGAAAAAAGCAATACCCTGATTGAATTGGCCACAAGGATGCCGAAAAATGACCAGGTAAGATCTGCATATATGAAAGTGGCCAAAACAATTCCTGAAGATGCGGAATTTGGCAGAGTAGTAAAGGCTGTAGAATAGATCCTGGGTTCAGCTGAAAACGTAGTTTACAGACAGATCTACTGTAAAAGCCACTACTTGATCAAACAAATAATAAACTAAAGGCAACATTTGATCTTACACTGTTACAGAAATGGGCATCTGAATAATAAACTCTGTAAATTCTCCTTCCTTGGTTTCAACTTTTATTTCTCCGCCGTGGGCTTTGACAATATCGTAGCTCAACGAAAGACCAAGCCCTGTTCCAGTGCCTGCAGGTTTTGTGGTGAAGAACGGCTGAAAGATTTTGTCAAATACTTTTTGAGGAATGCCATCGCCATTGTCCCTTACTCTGATTTCAACCTTACCATCTATCCTTGTTGTGCTTACTGAAACAGTTGGCTCATAATCATGAGGCTGGTGCTTTAACTTTTCAGATACAGCATAAAAAGCATTGTTGTAGAGGTTGAGCAAGACACGTCCAATGTCCTGAGGTATGATATTAATAGTTCCAATTTTGGGGTCTAGATTGGTATGTAAAGCAGCATTAAATGCGTTGTCTTTGGCCCGAAGACCCTGATATGAAAGGCGCAGATATTCATTAGCCAATGCATTGATGTCAGTTGGTTCTTTTTGGCCTTTTGTTTCCCTTGAATGAAGCAACATGCTTTTAACAATGCCATCGGCACGTTTGCCATGTTGATTAATCTTGGACTCGTTATTTCTAAGGTTGGTTAGCAATTCTTTTGCTTCATTTATTCTGCCTGTCTCAATAGCCAATTCTGCTTCATCAATCAACTCTGCATTAACTTCAGAAAAGTTATTGACGAAGTTCAGCGGGTTCTGTATCTCATGGGCTATGCCTGCCGTGAGTTCTCCAAGCGAGGCCATTTTCTCCGACTGGATCAGCTGAGCCTGGGTAGATTTCAGTTCCTGGTAGGCTTTCTCAATCCGGTCAGCCGCTTTTTGGCGTTGCCTTGCGTTTCTGAAAAGGATAAATGCCAGCAACAAAAAAAAGAACAGGGCTGCTGACAGCAAGTATGTCCTTATTTTATTCTGATACCTTTCCTTTTCTGCATTTAGCTGCAGCAGGCGTTGTATTTCATTGAAGGCCGATTGTTGGAATTGCCTGACCCTGGCCTGGCTGAAAATGCTGTCCTTCGCTCCCAGCATTATTGTCGTATACCTTAGTGTACTATCAGCATTTTTTTCATTGTTATATACTGCTGCCAAAATTCTGCTGGCATTGAGTGTGAACTCCGTAAAATGGTGCATCCGGGACAGTTGCAAAGATTTTCCAGCATACCAAAGACAGGAATCTTTCAGATGCATTTTAAGATAGAGGTTAGCCAGATAAAAATAATTTAACGTCTCGAAATAAGCATTATCATATCTGATGCTTTGCTGAATAGCATCATGAAAGAGCGCTCTGGCAGTATCAAAATGTCCCAAAGCTGTATGGACATTACCTAAGACACCAATTGACAGGGCGAAAAATTTTTTAAATCGGATTGCCTTCAAACCCAAATCGTATCCTTTTTGGGCATTTTGCATGGCAGAGTCTAATTTATCTATCCTCAAATAAATGGTTCCCAGCTGCGAAAGACCGGCAAATTGACCTCCCAGATTGTCAATTTTTTTGCAGAGCTCAATATTCTCCCTGAATTTGCTGATGGCGTTGGGATAGTCTTCCATTTCACGATAGAGCACCCCCGAATAATAGTAAGCACTTGCTTCAACCCATGGGCTATCTTTTTTTATCTGCTCAGATAACCTTTGCATGTTTAGTGCTGCTTCCAAAGCCTTGGGATAATCCCCCTGGCAATTCATACCGTGGAACCTGCTGTAATACCCAAGGTATACGCCAAATGGAAAATTTATCTTTTTTGCCAGGTCGATGGTTTTTGCCGAGTATATCAGACAACTATCAAAGTCTGTGAAAGCATAGTAATCTGCAATTTCTCCCAGGGCTCTTACCCTTGAAAAATCGTTGCCCTTCGACCGTTCCAACATTTCGGTCAGGCTGTCAAAAAATTTTCGTTGAGCCGAACTGGAAATTGAGCAGAGAATGGTTAAGATGATAACAATATATTTCCTCAAAATACGGCGATGTTATGCAGTTGCAATATCGCTTTATTTACCAGAAAGAAGTCGGATATATTTTTGTCTTCGAGAAATAAAGTAAGCTAATTCCTGGCTTTTTGCCAAAGAAGGCAATGAGAATCATTTTTCTATTTCAAGGAAGCCTGATCAGAAACTCAGCGCCTTCATTTGTTTCCGTACTCAGGCTTATTGTTCTGCCGTGCTCCTTCATCGCTATATCATAAGCCAGGCTCAAACCCAATCCTGTACCGTGCCCGGCTGATTTTGTTGTAAAAAAATGGAGAGGGAGGGATAATGATTTGAAGTTACTGAAAATTGTTATCGAGATTAAAACGAATTCCGTAGGTGAAAGATTAAGTACTTTCTAAAATTCATTGTTTGTCTGAACAAATAGTGATTATTACAGACTGCAAACCAGATCAAGTCTTGTCTTTTTTGGCGTGTAATTCTTTTGTGATCATTTGGAAATGATTTCTTCCCCCTGCGAAGATAATTTCCTGCAGGTTCTTTTCTACCATAGTCTGTATGGCCAGGGGAATTGCATGCTTAAGTCCGGCACCATGCCTGCGCAATGTATATTTTTCCTCCGCTTCCAGGATTGTCTTGAAACTGAGCGAATCAATTACCAGCATTTTAATGGAAAACTGCCTTTGGGATGTTGAAGCAAAAGAGGTTTTCAGGATATAGTCGGAAGCCAGTGGCGAATCGATCACAAATTGACTTGCATTCTTCAATTTTTCTTTAATGAAGACTTCATTGCCATTCAATTCTTCCACATAATAGAAGCGCTGTGCATTCGCAAAAAAACAAGCAAGACTGAACAGGGTGATAGCAAAGGGTCGTTTCATTGGGAAAAATGAGATTAAAGAAGATCTTCAATTAATTTGCATCCTGCATTTATCTATTCTTTCAATTTCTACACTAAAGTTAATGAGATACTGCCTTAATATCGGCACTATTTTGCCTTTTGGATCCTGCTTTCGGTGAGTCATAAATTCTTCATAAATATTGTGCTTTCTTTTATCTTGTGTATCCTAACGTTTACGCCCGCCATAATTTATCATTCATGAAAAGGAACCCCTATATCGTCGCGTTGATCATGCTGACATTCTTTGTCATTTCCTTTCTCACCAATGTATTGGGGCCACTTGTCCCGGATATCATTAAGGGTTTCAGTCTAAGTCTTACGTTGGTAGCACTCCTGCCCTTTGCCTTTTTTATAGCCTATGGGGTTATGTCCATTCCCTCGGGAACACTAATAGAAAAATACCAGGAAAAAAAAGTGATGATCGCCGCATTTATCGTGGCATTTTTTGGCTCCCTGCTCCTGGCCATTTTCCCCAATTATCTTACTGCCGTTCTCTCCCTCTTCCTGATCGGTTGCGGAATGGCCATGCTTCAGGTCGTCATCAACCCTTTGCTAAGGACTTCAGGCGGGGAAGAACATTATGCTTTTTATTCTATCATGGCGCAGTTGATTTTCGGCCTGGCGTCTTTCCTGAGTCCATTGGCTTACTCCTGGCTGGCCGTCAATGTCGGAGAAAAGAATGCCGGCGGACTTGTCCAAATATTTCAATCCCTGGTACCAGCCAACCTGCCCTGGATTTCACTTTATTGGCTGTTTGCTATCATTTGCCTATTGATGATCCTGGTTGTCACCCTTTCAAAATTTCCAAAAGTGGAATTGGCAGCAGACGAGAAAGCCGGGACCCTTGATATTTATGTGCTGCTCTTTCGTAAGCGTGTCGTCATCCTATTCTTTCTCGCGATGATGTGCTATGTAGGAACAGAACAGGGTGTTGCAAACTGGACTTCCGAGTTTCTGTCCCGATACCATGGATATGATCCGCAAACCACCGGCGCTAAAGCCGTTGCCTATTTCTGGGGCCTGATGACGGCAGGCGGTGTGCTCGGATTGTTGCTGGTAAAGGTCATGGATAGCCGAAAAGTCCTGATCAGTTTTACCCTGCTGGCCTTAGTCTCACTTACGTTCGCACTTTTTGGCCCTGCCCATATTTCTCTATGGGCATTCCCCATGGTTGGTTTCTTTGCCTCTGTCATGTATCCCATCATTTTTTCGCTTGCATTAAATTCAGTAGCCGAGCACCATGGTTCGTTCGCAGGAATCATTCTCACAGGTATTATCGGCGGTGCCATTGTGCCCCTGGCCATCGGCTGGCTGGGTGATCATATTGGATTGAAAGGAGGCATGTTTTTCCTTTATCTGACGATGGGGTATATTTTGAGTATTGGCTTCTGGGCGCGGCCAATTATTACCAACAAGACAATAAATCTCTTTGAAAAAAAAGAACCTTCTAAATAATTTATGCAATCCGGAAAACTCATAGGCATCGATTTGGGAGCAACGAATATCAGGGGCGGCCTGGTAACGGGAAAGACCATCGACAATCTGAAGGCAAACCTTATCCGAAGGAATGGAACAGCGGAAGAAGTGCTGGATGATGTTTTCAGGCTAATAGATCAGTTAGTCGACAAGGATATCCTCTCCATTGGGATTGGCGTTCCAAGTGTAGTAGATACGAAATTGGGTATTGTATATGATGCCCAATATATTCCATCATGGAAAGAAATGCCACTGAAGAGAAGGATGGAAGAAAGGTATAAGGTCCCGGTATTTGTGAACAACGATGCGAATTGTTTTGCATTGGGCGAGCATTATTACGGAAAAGGCCAGGGATATGATTCCATGATCGGGGTGACCATTGGGACCGGCCTGGGTTCAGGCATCATCATTAATAATAAATTGTATGCCGGCACTAATTGTGGTGCCGGAGAATTCGGAATGGCCGAATACCTCGATAAGATCTATGAATACTATTGCAGCGGCTCGTTCTTTCAAAACGTATATGGACTAAATGGCCAGGATGTATTTAAGTCAGCCCAAAAAGGTGAACCCGAAGCACTCATGCTCTATCACGAAATGGGTGGTCACCTGGGAAATGCCATTAAACTGATGATGTATACTTATGATCCTGAACTCATCATCCTCGGCGGCTCTGTCCGATTCGCTTACGATTTTTTTCAGAAAGCCATGTGGGAAAGAGTCAGGACTTTTGCCTTCTCAAAAGCAAAGGAGCGATTACAAATCAAATTGTCTGAATTGGAAAACAGCGGCATTTTGGGGGCTGCCGGCCTTTATCATGACGCCCTCGCATAAATCGCTTGAAGCCTAGTGTTTACCGCTTCATTTTCACACTCCTATTCTAAATTCGTTCAAAGCCATTCTAATTTTGTAGATTTAATAGATTGGATATGAATAGAAAGATATATCTGTTGCTCTTTTGCTGGATTCTATTCCAGGGCTGCGCATCTTCGATCAAGTATACGGGCAAATCATACCCTGCCACAATCAATGTAGAGGTATTCACTAGTGATAAAGAAATTAAGAGGCCTTATGAAATCATAGGGACAATCGAAGGGTACAGGAAGTCTTCTGGTGATTTTAACGAGATGATGGAGAAGATCAAAAAAGAAGCTAAACTTCATGGCGCGGATGCAGTCGTGATTTCCGGAATCCAGGTGATTGGAGGCAAATCCGGCGACAGCACAGAAACCAAAACAACAAATGAACTCGTAAATCAGTCACTTGTCGGGGCTCATACCAAACTAAATTATGATAACCAGCCGTCCAATCAGCCCATGAATGTGATGCAGTTCAATTGCATAAAATATAAATAATTCCCGGGGAAGGCAGCTGATCATCCCGATGAAATATATTTCCAGACACCCTGCCCAACAAAGTTTAAATGATCCAGGGAATAATTTACTTCAATTAAATTCCCTCCTTAACTGCAATTTGCCTGTTCGGGTCGACTGTTCCCCAGGTCAGGCCGCCCAGGAGAAGGATCGCTGCAATCACATACATTGGGAAATTAAAATCATGCGTAAGATCAACCATTTTTCCAAAAAAGATGGCAAGCAGGAATGCACCAAGCTGTGCCGCAAAATTCATTATGCCAGCGACTGTTCCGGCCCGGTGTCGTCCTATATCAATGCAGGTAGAAAAACCTGCAATTCCAAAAAAAGAGAAAAATAAATCTCCGAGGATCAGTCCGACAGATATCAAATGTTTGTTTTCCGTTTTGGCCACCAGGAAAAAAGCTATACTGGTCAGAGACAAGGCCGTCATTCCAACCAACCGCCTGGAAAATTTCAGACTTTTCTTTTTTGTAAGCCAATCTCCAAGAAAACCCGAACAGATGGAACCCGCAATGCCGACAATAAACAGAAATGAGGTGGTCCGCCCCATTTCGAATTCTGAAAAATGTTTTCCCTGTTGCAAATAGACTGGCATCCAGGCGATAAAGAAATACAATGCCCATTGCGAGGCAAAGAATGCGAATAGCATGGCCAGGATATTGCGAGAACCAATGGTTTTTATCCAGGGAAATCCTTCCTGATGCTTAGTGTATCTCCGGGTTTTTTCAATCAATTGTACTTCTTTTTGGGAAATTCTTTTCATGACTGAAGGTTCATTGTGAAACCAACGCCAGAAAATTATTACCCAGGCCACGCCAATCAGCGCATTTACAAAAAAAGGAGTCCGCCATCCAAATGCTGCAGCAATTGGGACCACCAACAAAGGAGCGATTGCAGCTCCGAAGTTCAAACCAATGAGAACAGATGATATGGCCCGCGAAGTTTCCTTAGCCGGGAACCAGCGCGAAATGGTTGCCGTGCTATTTGGAAATGCCCCCGCTTCACCCACTCCGAATAGAAACCTGTATAAGATCAAAGAGATAAATCCTGAGGCCGCTCCAGTAAGCGCTGTAAAGAATGACCACCACAAAACAATCCTAATAAGCACTCCCTTTTGGCCTAGCCTGTCGCCCAGCACTCCGGAAGGGATCTCAAAAAGCGCATAAGCCAGGGCAAAAGCCCCAAGTATCCAACCAAATTGCTCATTGCTCAAATGGAATTCCGACTTGATCCTTACTCCGACCAACGAGATCGTTGTCCGATCAAGATAAGTGATCATGATCAGGGTAAAGAGCAGAATCAATACGCGAAACCGGTATGGGAAATAGTTAGACATTGATTCTGCCTGTTGGTTTGAGAAAAACTTCCTACCACACCAGTCTGAGGGCCAAATAAAAGTAAACATTTAAATGTGTCCGAAGCCAAAAGCCCCGGGAACTTGAAGCCACTCCTGAATATAAATCAGATAAACTAGCGGCGTGCTTGTAATACCTGGTCAGACCATTTTGGTCAGACCATTGTGGTCAGACCATTTTCGTCTGACCAAAAGGTCAATATAAAGATTTCGAAAATTTCAAAATAAGTAAAATCACCCTATCTGCTGGGGTAATATGCAAATTGTCAATCAGGAAGTCTTTTTGTAATTCCAAATTGCCCACCCATTTAATACTAATGCAAAACAGCAGAGATAAATAAACTCCATGCGCACATCCTGGAATCCGCTCCCTTTCAGCACGATCATGCGCATCACCCGGATAAAATGTGTCACGGGTGTCAGGTTGGAAATGGTTCGGGCCCAACCGGGCATGCTTTCAACGGAAGTAAACAATCCGCTCATGAGCATGAAGATCATCATGAAGAAAAAAGCCACAAACATGGCCTGCACCTGGCTATTGCTAAAAGTAGAAATGAGCAATCCGAATCCCAACAATGCGACGAGATAGACTGCTGCAAACAAATAGAGCAGGCCAATACTGCCCTGCGGACTGATTCCATATACAAGCCTGCAGACCAATAGTCCAATGCTAAAAACGATCATGCCGATCATCCAGAACGGAATGAGTTTTCCTGTGATAAATTGCCATTTTTTTATTGGCGTCACATTGATCTGCTCGATGGTGCCCAATTCTTTTTCGCGGACAATATTCAATGAAGAGATGAATCCCCCGATCATAGTTAATAAGAGGACGAGGATCGCCGGAACAATATTGTATTTATATTCAGCCAGCGGGTTGAACCAGTTAGAATAACGGATATCGATCAGGCCCTGATTTTGTTTACCTGAGGCAGTCTTGAGATTGATCTCCAGGTTGGCACTAAAATCTGAAATGACCGCATTCAGGTATCCGCCACCGATCAATGCCTTGGTTCCGTTAATGGCATCCACTGAAATCCCAACTTTCTCCACTCCTTCCCGCACGAGATTTTTTTCAAATGATGGCGGTATTTCCATTACCAGATCAGCGTCTCCACGCTCTATTTTCATTAGCGCATTACGATAGGAAGGATCAATACTAATGATTCGAAAATATCCGGAAGAAGCGATCTTGGATATCAGCTTGCCGGAATACGTGCTGTGATCATGATCTGTAATGGAAACATTGATATTTTTTACATCAAAGTTCATGGCCAGCGGGATGATGATCAACTGCACTACTGGCATAACAAACATCAGTGCCAGGATGGATTTGTCTCTGAAGATCTGGCGGAATTCCTTTTGCAATATGAAGCGCAATACTTTCATGCAAGGCGGATCTTAAAGTTTCTTAATGCCACGATCAGCAGAAAAAGCGTCATCCCCACCAGGACCAGGGTTTCCTTCCAGATAAATTCAAAGCCCAGACCCTTAAGCATAACTGATTTGATTATGATATAATACCACCTTGACGGCACCAGATGTGAGATTACCCTGAATACAAGAGGCATGTTCTCTAACGGAAACATGAATCCGGTAAAAATCATGGTGGGCAACATCATCCCCATCATGGACAATAGCAGGGCGGTTTGCTGGGATGAGGTTTTGTTTGAAATGAGCAATCCAAAGGATAAGCAGGTAATTATGAAAAGTGTGCTTTCTGCAAAAAGCAAAGGAATACTGCCTCTGATTTCCACATGCAGCGCGTATACGGCAAGTACAAGAATCAAAGTAAAATTCGCCAGCGAAAGTAGGAGGTATGGAACCGCCTTGGATACCAGGACCAACACCGGCTTAAATGGCGAAACTAAAAGTACCTCCATGGTACCTGTCTCTTTTTCCTTCACAATGGCGACTGAAGTCAGCGCAGTACACACGATCATCAGGATGAGGGCCATCACCCCGGGGATGAAATTCAGAGATCCATTTCCTTCTTCATTATAAAGCATCCTGGTTTGAGGAAGGATCCTGTATGGCAAAGCGGGTGACGGAGAAATCTGCTGCTGATAGTCAGTTACAATTGCCGTGATATAGCTGATCATGGTCTTGGCAATGTTTGGATCTGTTCCATCGGCGATGATCTGCAACTGCGCTTTGCCACTATGTCTTAAATCATCTCCGAAGCCGGGAGGAAAAAGAATAACGCATTTGATATTGCCCTTCCTGAATTCCTCTTCGAGCTGGTCATCAGGGACCTTTGTCATTTGAAGGGAGAAATAAGTGGAAGCAGAGAGTTTGTTGATCAATTGCTGGCTATTCACATCCCGTGCCCTATCGGAAACCAGCACTTTGGCATTTCTGACTTCACTCGTGAGTGCAAATCCAAAGAGCACGATTTGCACAACAGGAAGTCCAAACATGATCAGCAATGTGCGCGGGTCCCTGAAGACATGATAGAATTCTTTTCTTATGAAAACAAATAGTTGCTTCATGAATCGATGATTAGTTGTCTGTTCTCTTTGCGTTTCTCGCCAATTGATAGAAGACCTGGTCCATCGAATCGGCTGAGTATTGTTTCTTCAGGTCTGATGGTGAACCCTCCGCTTCCACCCTACCGTCCACCATCATAGAAATGCGATTACAATATTCTGCTTCATCCATATAGTGGGTCGTCACAAAAATGGTGATCCCAGAAGCGGCGGCAGCGTAGATCATTTCCCAAAATTGGCGCCTGGTCACAGGATCCACGCCTCCGGTTGGTTCGTCAAGGAATACGATGCGGGGACGGTGAAAAATAGCAACTGAAAATGCCAGTTTTTGTTTCCACCCGAGGGGAAGTTCGCCAACCATTTTATCTGCTTCCTTGAAAAGGCCCAGTTCTTCGATCAATGCAGTACTTCGTCGCTTAATTTCTTTATTTGCTAGCCCATACACCCCGCCAAAAAATTCAATATTTTCCCTTGGACTAAGATTTTCATAAAGCGAAAATTTCTGGCTCATGTAACCAATATTTTTCTTGATGGATTCCTGTTGCCGGTATACATCGAAGCCGGCGACGGTGGCTGTGCCGGAACTTGGAAAGGAAAGCCCGCAAAGGATCCTCATGGCGGTCGTTTTGCCTGCGCCATTCGCCCCCAGGAACCCAAAGATTTCTCCTTTTCTCACATCGAACGAAATCCTATCCACAGCATAGAAATCTCCGAAGCGCTTGGTAAGGTCTTTGCATATGATTACTTTCTCTTCCATAAAAATTAATCACAGGCATGATACCTCATAGCATACTCTGAACTCAAGTTCCGCAGCAAGCAGCGGGGTATTATACCTGTCTGTCCGGTTAGGCGGGCTTTCCGCCTTCGGCGGGATTGTTCGACTAAGTTTTTTGCGGCACTTCGTTTGCAAAAAACAAGTCTCACGAATAAAATAGCCATTCCCGGATGTAAAGATTCAAGCCGCATGGTTCCCGGGACTCGATTGTGTATCCTTCATCAACCGGATAAAACTGTCTTCAATGCCAGGAATAATTTCCCTGATTTCAAATTGGCGATGACCCAGCTCTTTTGCATACTTCCTTAATGAATCCATGCTGTCTTCCTCAAATTCTTTCAACGTAATATGCAGCCAATCTCCGAAAGCATAACAACTATCCATATCCGAATATTTTCTCAGGTCATTCAGTAACCCATAAATATTATCGGATTTTACCGCAAGCAATTTGGAAGGAAAAGAACGGATGATTGCTTCCGGCCGGTCTACTGACATCAATTTACCATTTTGGATCAATGCAATCCGCTCACATAAAATGGCCTCATCCATGTAGGGAGTTGAAACCAGGATGGTTATTCCCTGTTTTTTTAAATTTTTTAGCATATCCCAGAATTCCCTTCTCGAGACCGCATCCACCCCTGTCGTGGGCTCATCAAGAAACAAAACCGAGGGCTTATGGATCATTGCACAGCAGAGTGCAAGCTTTTGTTTCATTCCCCCCGATAATTTCCCGGCTCTGCGATTATTAAAAGGACTGATCTGGTCATAGATCTCTTTGATCAAATCATAATTCTCCTTCACGCTGGTGCCGAATACGGTGGCAAAAAAATCCAGGTTTTCCTTTACGGTCAGGTCCTGGTAAAGTGAAAATTTTCCCGGCATATATCCTACCAGGTTCCTGATCTGGCGATAGTCCTTCACAACATCGTAGCCGGCGACCTTTGCGCTGCCCTTATCTGCCAGCAAGAGCGTAGTAAGCACCCGGAAAACGGAGGTCTTGCCCGCGCCGTCGGGGCCGATCAGTCCGAACAATTCTCCCTGCTCAACAGTAAATGACACATCATCCACAGCAAGGACCTTTCCTTCGTTATATGTTTTCGTAATATGATCCACAATGACTGATCCCATCTTGGATTTATTTTGCCTGGTCGAGGATGACTTCCCCAAACATGCCTATTTTAATATATCCGTCATTCTTTACACGCACTTTGATCGCATAGACAAGGTTGGCCCTTTCATTCCTTGTCTGAATGGTTTTGGGCGTAAATTCAGACTTATCTGAAATCCAACGAATCGTACCTGGATATGTCTTGAATCCTTTCCTGCCATCATCCATTCTGACTATCACGTTCTGGCCTATTCGAACAGAACTCAGCTTGTCTCCCGTGATGTAAGCTCTCAGATTCAGCGTATCCAGACCAGCAATTTTATATAAAGGTCTTCCGATCGACGCAACCTCCCCCTCTTCAGCATATTTCGCCAACACCGTACCGTTTACCGGATTAATGATCCTGCATTTGCGAATCTGGTCATCCACCAGGGACAACTGGGTATAAATATTTTGACCCTGTTCATTTATGTTTGTCGTTGTGGTTGCCAGCGAGCTTTGCTGGGCACTGATCTTTGATCGGATAATGTTGATTCTAGTATCCATATCATCCAACTGTTTCTGTGAAGCGACGCCCCCTCTGACCAGATTTTCGATCCGCTTTCTGTCAGCCATGGCATTGTCAAGCTCATTGTTTAGGGATGCAAGTTGGACAGCAATATCCGGCCGGGCTGAAAGTATTGTTTTCTTATTTTGTTCCAACTGAAGCTTGGTCAGGTGTAGCTGTATGCTGTCCATAAAGCCAATAAACTGTCCTTCTTTTAGTTTGTCACCTTCATCCAACGACAGCGCCACGATTTTACCATTTGCTTCTGCAGAAACGATGGTTTCAATCGCTTCAAAATTGCCGGATGCATCGGATGACACGGGTCCCTGCTTGCAGGAAAGAACAAAGGTCAGGACGATGGATATCTTTATGATTGGATTTGACATAATCTGGTTTTGGGGGAGATAATGATTAGTTACCACTTGCCGTTTTATAATTATATGTACTCATCGTGAGTTGCACTTCGTGTAGTGATTGATTTCTTTTTGCTTCGCTTTCCTTGTTCATGGCATTGAGAAGATCGTTCATTGAACAAAGCCCATTATCATATTTCAGCTGATAAGATTTCACAATTGCGCCTTTCAGGGCCACAATTTCGGCATCCTTCCGGAGTATGGCGGACTGGCTTTCGATTTCAGCAGATCCTTTCTTAAGTTCCAACCCGTTATTGAATCGGAAAACCTCTTCGTCATTATTAATCTTGTCAAACTGAATCCTGTTGAGTTCCCGGTTATTGCCGCTTCGATAAAGTCCGCCCACATCCCAGGAAAGGCTAATACCCGCCAGGGCAATGCCGGAAACCTGGTTTTGTCCCAGATAAAAACCTGGCTGGATGAGCGCCCCAATTCCCACCAGGCCCAGTTTTGGCATATTTGCCACTTTGATTTGCTTCAGTTGGGCATCTACCATTGCACGTTGCCCGATAAAAAGAGAAATTTCGGGACGGTTCATAGGTTGAAGATTAGCTTTCAAAACCGCAGCAGGCATTTGCAATTGCACCGAATCCGGCAGAGGGCTTCCAATCAGGTAACTCAACATCTCTACATATTTTTTGCGGGAATAGCTGAATTCAATCTGTCTTTGATCTATATTCAGGATTTCAGCCCGGACTTCGTCTATATCTGACTGGTAGCCATACCCGTTCTCTTTTGACATTTTCACATTTTGCAGGCTGATCGCAAACCTGTCGGTTAAAATGTTTAGCTGCCTGAGCTGTTCATCGATCAAAAGAATGCCGAAATAGATTTGGTCGACTCGCTCGCGAATGCCATAGAGAGATACAGCCAGACCATTTTCTTCCACAACCTGGTTGGCCTTGATGATATCTTTCTGTGCTTTTGTTGCTCCACCATCCCAAATAGCCTGATTGACCTGCATAATTCCAATGAATTTAAACTTCGAGTCTTCCTTGCCAGGTGGAGCCGGAATGCCCGTGTATAAGTAAGCTCCAATACCAGTCAAGCTTACTTGTGGCAAGAATGCTTTTCCTGCATTGGAAATATTGTACTCGGCCGATTTTTCCACGAGGTCATATTTTTTGATCAGCGGGTAATTTCTTTTGGCCATTTCATAGCAACTATCGAGACTCAGCGAACGCATGGTCTGGCTAAAACCATTTCCCATGAAGATCAGCAGCAAAGCCAGAAGAAACGAGCTTTTTGTACAGTTGCTTATCTTATGCCTGTATTTGTTGATTTCCATTTTTAATGGATTTACTTAAAAAACAATTTAATTAAGCTTTCAATATAGCCTTGACCCATTTAGGAATCAGGGCTTTTCTCTCTTCCATCATAGCTGCAAATTGCGCGGCATCATTTTGCGAAGACGAAAACAATATAGGCCTGGAAATAAACGGAAACACCGTCATTCCTAAAAGATTCATAAGGAAATGCAAAGGATTTATGTCCGGTCTTTTTAGTTTCAGTTGTTCAATCAGGGAAGAATTGCGGATCAGTTTTTCCAATTGCATGTTTTTCTTAAACTGATCGGGGTTTAGCCTGATTTCGCTGAGAACAAACAAAGGCAGGTCCGGATGATTGAGCAGCATGATGATATATTCATCTGCCAGCATTTCAATTTTTTGGTCCAGGTTGGTAGATGTGTCATTAACAATTGGCGCAATCACGCCGAAGAGCAACTGCAATTTTTCCATCATTACCTGCTGGAATAATTTTTCCTTGCTCCGGTAATAATAATTCAGCAGGGCCAGGTTCATTCCGGCTTCGGTGGCTATATCCCTGGTGCGGGTGGCCGCATAGCCCTTTTTCGTAAAAACGATCCGGGCCGCCTCCTTTATCTTTTCCTCACTGCTCAGGTCTGCTTTCTTCATCCCAGCAGGCGTCTTTTTACTCATAGATCACAAAAATAAGCGGGCTGAATTATTTAACCAAATATTTTAATCACCTGATTAAATTTCAGAGGTTCAGAAAACAGTCCTGTCCCGCCCGATATGATATATCACTGAATAGTTACTTATCCTCCCACCAGAGGTTCTAGCTGTCGGGTCAGCCCTGGTACAAATAAAACCAATCTGGGGAACCATTTGCTCATGGCGGTTGGTTGCCTAACCAAATCAAGTGTTATCGTGCATTGGCACAGATTTCCCAGTAAAGGACATATTCCTCATCATTAAAACATATATATTATGCAGGACAAATCAGAATTTGTGAATCACAAAGCGAATTCAATAAAAAAGAATTCGCAAAAAAAGGATGACTCTATGCTAGAGGAATTCTTTAAGGACGAACTGAAAGATATTTATTGGGCTGAAAAACATCTGGTCAAAACGATTCCAAAAATGAAAAAAGCAGCCAATTCTGAAGAGCTACAAAAAGCTTTCGGCGACCATCTGGAAGCAACAAAGGAACATGTAACGCGATTGGAAAAGATTTTTGAATTGCTCGGAGAGAGAGCCCAGGCGAAGAAATGCGATGCGATGGAAGGGATAACAAAGGAAGGGGAAAGCATTATAGAGGACACAGAGGAAGGAACAGCCACCAGAGACGTGGGTCTTATACTCGCTGGGCAAAAGGTGGAGCATTATGAAATCTCCACTTACGGCGGATTAGCACAACTTGCCCGTACCCTGGATCATGAGGATGTAGCAGGGATTCTCGAAGAGACTTTGATGGAAGAAAAAGAAGCAGACGAATTATTGACCTCTGTAGCTGAAAATGGAATTAACTATGAAGCAGCTGAAGAAGAAAGATAAGTGAATCTTTGAACAGTTGTCTTCATTTGGGGCCGGGTATATGCCTGGCCCTTATTTATTCAGCAATTCTCCGGCACTATGCAACTGCCTTGCGAAATTTCAGATTCTGATTGGCAATCACACTAATACCCATGAAAAAAGAGCAAATGCGGTTGCCCACACCTGCTCTTATATACCCGTCCCCTGAATTTTAGCTTAGTCCTAACCCGGCTATCGGAGAACTGGGGAGTGCTCCAATCCCTTTCATAGTGGTTTAATGGTCATATGGCTTTAGAATCCTGCGCTGGCCTGACCTTTGAATTTTTTCTGCTTGGCAATGGCATTTTCTTCCACGTCTTCCGAATTGGAAATGCCAAATTTATCTTTCACTCCATCTACTATTCCACTGAAATTTTCTTTCAGCGAATTCGCCATATCATTGGACTTTTCAGATATTTTGCGTCTGGTTTCAGTTCCTTTGTCAGGGGCAAAAAGGACGCCCAATATTCCACCAATAGCCGCTCCGGCGATAAAACCAGTCATAATTCTTGATATACTCATGTTACTTTTTTTAGGTTGAATTAATAGATACCTTCACTCTACTATAGAAATATCCTGCCAATTCCCATGAAATTTCCTGAATTGCACGGAAGCCTTGCCTGCAAAGGATTTCAGAACATTCATTAGTTCCTGTACACTATGTTGGCCTTTACCGTTCTGTGAAAAAGATTCTACAAACTGAGAAATAAGGATATCAGGTTACCTTTTTGCCTGGAGTTTGGGAAGGTTCCCGGTCGCGTAGGAATTTGGAATCGTATTTGATATTTGTCAATCTGGAACAGGTTATTATCCTTTTCCCTGTTAAATTTTGAACAATCCGGAAACAACACCAATTAGAAGTGGTCAAAAAATGAAAAGACTTATAAAGAAATTTGCCATTGACCGCAGCACCCGAGTGGGTTATGGGAGTGCATTTCTCCTGCTTTTGGTCTCTTACCTGCTGACCCTATATGTGAACAGACAGCTATTGTCAGAGGCAGGCTGGGTAGACCATACTAATAAGGTGCTGACCAATCTCGAAGCGATCCTCTCCAATGTCAAGGACGCGGAAACAGGCTCAAGGGGCTATACTATTATGAAGGACCAGCGTTTCCTGGATCCCTATTTCCAAAGCAAGACAAAAGTGGATTCTGTGCATCACCTCCTGAGCGAAGAGCTGAGAAATAACCCGCTACAAATGGAAAGGCTCGACACGCTGAAGAAACTGATCGACCTAAGATTTGATATGTTTCAAGAGAATATCGCAAGGTTCCAGGAAAATAATATGGAAATGAACGACACGCTGATAAATGAAGCCTACGCCGGAAAAACGGTTATGGATAATATCCGGAATCTGATCTTGAGAATGCAGATACACGAAGAAGGGATCCTTCGCGAGCGGGAACAAAAAATGCATTCTCAATTCAATGCACTCAACAGAGTGGTGGTCATTTCTTTGGTGCTTGCTTTCCTGCTTGTGGTTTATGGATTTGTAACCTATACCAGAGAAAATATAGCCAGACGCAAGGCCGACCATTCTGTCCTTGAATACCAGGAAGAGCTGAAACAAAGAATCGATGAACTTGGAAAAGCCAATAAGGAACTGGTGCAAATGCGAAGCATTGAAAAACTGGCTGCAACCGGCCGTATTGCAAGAACCATTGCACATGAAATAAGGAACCCTTTGACCAATATCAATCTTTCGGCAGACCAGCTTAAAGAGAATACAAATGGCAATGCCGATTCAATGGCATTGCTGGAAATGATCCATAGAAACAGCAACAGAATCAATACCCTGATTACAGACCTTTTGAATTCGACCAAATTTACCGAGCTCTTCAGCCAGAAAATATCCATCAACAAAATCATGGACGAAACCCTGGATTTGGCACGGGACAGGCTGCAATTGAGAAATATAAAGGTCATTAAGGATTACACAAAGGACATGTGTGACGTTTCAGTTGATATTGAAAAAATCAAAATTGCATTTCTGAATATCATCGTCAATGCCATTGAAGCAGTGGAAAACGATAAAGGCATTCTTAAGGTGAAAACGGAAAATAAGAACGGAAAATGTGTTGTCACTATCAAGGACAATGGAGTCGGCATCGACAAAGAATCACTGACCAAATTGTTTGAGCCATATTTCACGAGTAAGCCCAAAGGGACAGGGCTGGGCCTGACCAATGCACAGAACATCATTCTAAATCACAATGGTGCGATCTATGCAGAAAGTGAGAAGGGCAAAGGAACCAGCTTTATCATCAGCCTGAACTTTCCATAAAAAACGGCCACCGGCGCGGACGCCAGTGACAGTGTATAGCTTCAATGCACATTTCATTCAAATTGATGATTATGACCAAGTCCGTCCGATTTGATCCAGATTCATTCTCACTTGTGCGCAGCCCGTCAAAGATCCGATCCGGCAGACCTGTCAGTAGCCACGATCAGGCGGCGCCCCTGATCACTTTCAGCAATACTGCAACAATGGCGATGACAAGAAGGATATGAATAACACCTCCTGCATGGTATCCTAAGAATCCGATGGCCCAGGCAATGACTAAGATAACTGCAATGAGATACAAAAGATTTCCCATAAAATGATTTTAAGGATTGATTAAATGTTCAATACCATAGATCATTAAAAAAATGTTGCCAGGGAACTAAATAGCCTTAATAACAGCAAATCGTCTATCTTGTAATGGAATCTTCTCCGCGAAAGGTTAGAAATTGGGTATTTAGTTCTACAAAATGTATGAGGCGGATGGTTATGCGACAGCGGTCAATGCTGCACTAATCGATTCTTTGCTGAGAGGTTTACTGATAAAAAAATCGGCGCCTTCTGTAAAAGCCCTTTTCCTGTCGCTGACGCTGTCATGGGCAGTCATCATAATAATCTTCGTATTGGGGAAATTTTTCTTAATGAAAGGAATAAAATCCAATCCGAATCCATCGGGGAGCCAGTTATCCAGGAAAAGAAGATAAGGATGATTCCTTTCCAGAGAGCGTTCCGCATCATTCAGGTTATAGGCTATAAGAGGAACAAGGTTTTTTTGTTTCAGCATTTCACTTAGGAGGAAACAAATGTCCGGCTCATCGTCAACAATCAATACCTGTGAAGCGTTAATTTGAGTATTTTCAGGTGTTTTCACAGCGACTTCTATTTGATTATTATGCGCAGCAATTTTACTGCCATAAGATTGAAACTCCTTAATAGGCCTTCATGGGGCGCAATTTCCCCAATTTGGCAATATTTTTGAAAATTATCCTGTTTAGACCTGATTTCTTTTTTGGCAAGGTGTTTATGGGTATAATGGCCGGCCCTTCCAATTTTTCTAAATTTAAAACTGCACTAAAACGATGAGAGTACTAATCATTGATGATGACATTGACATGTGCAACTTGCTCACTGAGATTCCTTCAGCGAAAAGGATTTGAAACAGATTCTGCAAATAGCGGGAACAAAGGCATTTCCAAATTCAGGGACGCTCCTTTTGACATCGTACTATGCGATTTCAGATTGGGGGATAAGGAAGGCAACCAGGTATTAAAGGAACTGATCGCAATCAGTCCCCAAACTATAGTAATCATCATTACCGGTTATGCTGATATCAAGACTGCCGTGGACGTCATTAAATCAGGAGCTTTTGATTATATCACTAAACCATTGATCCCCGATGAAGTGTTGGCAGTGATTAATAAGGCCCTTGCCAATCGATCGAAAATCGATTCAGGGATGGAAGAAATGGCTACCCGTATGCCTCGTCCAAAAGGCGTCAAGTACCTCAACCATCCCGATTCCATTGTAGGCGAATCGGCAATCACAAAAGAATTGTATCGCCAGGTTGCGCTTGTCGCGCCTACCAATTACAGCATCATCCTCTATGGGGAAAGTGGTACAGGAAAAGAAGTCATCGCCAGGACAATCCATGCATCCAGTGACAGGAAAGACAAACCATTTATTGCGATGGATTGCGGTACAATTTCCAAAGAACTTGCTGGCAGTGAGCTCTTTGGTCATATGAAAGGATCCTTTACAGGGGCAGTCAATGATAAAGAAGGCCATTTTGAAATGGCCAACGGAGGTACCATTTTTCTTGATGAAGTGGCAAATCTTTCTTCCGAGACACAGGCGGCCCTTCTTCGAGTTATCCAGGAAAGAAAAATCAAGCGGGTCGGTGGTAATAAAGAAATAATGATTGATGTCAGGATCATAGTTGCCTCCAATGAAAACCTGCAGGAATCCTATCGCAGGGGCAAATTCAGAGAAGATTTATTCCATCGCTTCAATGAATTTTCTATTAGTCTGCCTTCTTTGAGGAACCGTAGGGAAGATATTCCCCTTTTTGCGGATCATTTTCTATCCAAGGCAAACGAAGAATTGAACAAGCATGTGGATGGATTTGACCCGGAAGTTATGGAAGCATTTCATGATTATGCCTGGCCTGGCAATCTCAGAGAATTGAGGAATGTTGTCAGAAGATCAGCCCTTCTCACTTCTTCCGGAAAGATCAGCATGAAAGTGCTGCCAGATGAAATTGTGTCTTACCAGGAGATTTTACCGTTATCAGTTTCTGATCAATTGTCACATGCACATGAAAACAGGGGCCTTGGCTTAAAGGACGCGGCGGCTCAGGCAGAATACGATACTATTATGAAAGTGCTTAAGCAAGTGAATTTTAATAAATCTAAAGCTGCTGATTTACTCAAAATCGACCGAAAAACTCTGTACAACAAGATTAGGAATTACGAATCAGAATCCTAGCCCGTCAAACCAATGCAACTGAGCTTCGATCTTTCATCCTTCTGTTTCGTCTTGTCTAACCATCCTGGTGGTATGAAAATTGAAGTTCATGCCTCAAAAATGTTATGACAAAACCAGGTGAAATGACCACGCTCAGTCAGGTCATTGAAAAATTGCGAATGAAGCGGCATGATAATGAATTCCTCCTGACCCCAAATGGTTTTAGCGTCGGCAATGGAAAATTCTACCAACCACAGGATTTGAAAATGATCAGGACCTTTCGGTTTGAAGGCGAATCTGATCCCGGAGATTCCTCTATACTATATGTCATTGAAGCCAATGATGGACTCATCGGATATTCGATAGATGCCTACGGCGCTTTTAGTAACTATGATGATGTTAGATATGATGAATTCATACTGGCCATTCCAAAAATAGATCGGGATGAGCAGATAGCATTTGGCTAACGGGATTGGCTAATGATTTTCCATTTGTCCTTTCCAATATGCCTGGGGAATGCTACCGCAAATGAACCTTTTGATTGATTGGTTGGTTAGAAGCATTTCCGCATACGAAAATACCTTCTGAAAGTATCTTATTCCGGGTTGGCATGCTTTTTCTCATAAGATGTCTAAACTCGAATTATGACAAGTTTGATCGAATCTATTCAAAAAAATCTCGGGTATCACCCTATTTTCAAAATGGATCCAAATACCCAGGATGTTAAAGCGGATGAAAATAGAGCAGGCATCCGCTCACTGCCTCAGGCGGCCATCCCATCCATGGCTTGTGGATTGTTAAATAGATTGCAATCGCCGGAAGGCGCAGAAAAAATCCTGCGAACTGAAAATGCAAACTGGCCAGGTTTGGTTTTTGGAAATAATTTAAAGGAGCTTATACAAAAGATTGCAAAATATGCTGGAGCCAGCATTGAATCAACCAGGCAGGAAGTCATCCATATCGCCAATGAAGCAGTCAGACTGATTCGTGAAGCAGTTGCTGATGCAAAGAGTCAGGAAGCGATCCACGCATTCGCAGCAGGGCAAAAAAATGAATCTCTGCTTTATCTGCCCGGAGCTTTGGGTATCGGATACCTGATAAACAATAACCCGTTGGATGACCGGACCCATAAAATGCAAGGCCCGATTTCCAGCCTGATGCATACCATCGAAAACAGATTCAACTGAACAAGATAATAAGATCTGAATCCAGGAAGAATGATTTAGCCGGGCAATAGTTCCGGCTTTTTCTTTCTGGAGAACAGTTTCTTAAAGAGCGAGGGCTTGTCTTTTTCTTCTGAATCTTTCTTTGCCAGCAGCGAACGGATACCCACTTGCAAAAGGCTCCCCATCCATTTTCGAAGCCCATTGGAAGCATTTGCCCTCACGAACTTGGTGGCTAGCATGCTTACTCCTATGGCAGCAATCGATCCGAACAAGGCTGATTTCGGAGTAGTTCCTGAAACCATTTCTTTAAATGATCTCTTGACAATATTGACGGGTCTGAGGCTTTCTTTTACTTCTTCCCATCTTTCTTTGATGAGGATTTCCTGTTGAATTCTTTGCGACTCCAGGGAGGAAATGATTTTTTGGAGATCCTTCGAAGATTGAATGCTTTTCATACTATTGGTTAAATATGTTCCTGATGAATTGGTCTGTCATTGGAATTTTCATCCATTGCCTCCTGAATCCATAAAGCAAGAGGAACAGGACGAGAATGAATCCGCCGACAATGAAAAATCCATAATAGGGTTTTCCAAGGCGTTCTCCGATAAGGAGTGCCAGGCCAAATCCCAGCGTTAACAGGGCAAGAAAACTGACCATGACTAAAATAACACTGGAGAGCAATGAGCCGGCAATTTGAGAAGTTTTGTCGATGGTCTTGTACTGCACCAGGTCGATCCTGGTTTCGACATAATTCCGGGTTTCATTTAACATGGAAACCAGCGGATGTTCATCAACGATAGCAGGCATAGATGAATAATTTAAGTGTTTGCAAATTTGAAATAGGTTCCTTCAGGTCTGAAGGGACTCAATAACCACCAAAAGGTATAAAAATCAGGCCACGCCAGATGATAAATTTATCCTTCCCCGGTACAAAGTCAAATCCCTGCTCTTGCTCCTTTGGGCAATTTTTTCCTCATTTATAAGCGATTAAGCCCCGCATTTGGCATGTTCCGTATTATTTATGTGCAAAAGAGCGCCTGAACAAAACGGCATGATATTTCTATCCTATTCTTCATTACTACACAAACTGACATGCAAGCCATGGATCGAACGACCAGAATACCAGCCTATATCAGGATCGCATTCCTTTTCATCGGTATCTACATTTTCGTTTATGTACTATTTATTGGGAAGGATATTCTTATTCCCATCGCATACTCGTTCATTTTGTCCATTCTTTTGGCACCCCTGGTTGCATTCCTGGTTAGAAAAAAAATGAACCGAATCGCGGCCATTGGGATCGCACTCATCCTTGCTGTCCTATTTACCCTTGGACTGATTTATTTTATTGCTTCTCAATTGAGTCTGTTTAATAATGCGCTGCCTACAATGAAGGAAAAATTCAATGTTTTTCAGGACCAGGCCACACAATGGATTGCCATCCATTTCAATATCAGCGTGCAAAAATGCAATGCCTGGTTCGATCATACCAAAGCAGGAATCCTGAGCAATGGCAACACATTTGTGGCCAAAACAGTACTGACCATATCAGGCATTTTAGTGCTCGTTTTCCTGGTGCCGGTATATGTCGCTATGATACTCTATTATGAACCACTCCTGCTTGTTTTTGGCAAGAAAATCTTTGATAAATCCCATCACCTGAAATTGGAAGAAGTGCTGATTCAAACTAAGACTATTGTTCAAAGCTATCTCAACGGGTTGCTGATTGAATCAGTCATCGTTTCCGCTTTGAATGCGTCGGCATTGCTGCTGCTGGGCATCGACTATGCCATCTTATTGGGTATTATCGGCGGGCTATTAAACATGATTCCCTTTGTTGGTGGCATGGTTGCCGTTGCGCTTCCGATGTTCATAGCTATTCTTACAAAAAGTTCCATCTATTATGCCCTTGCAGTGCTTGGCGCATATCTCTTGATCCAGTTTATCGATAACCACTATATAACACCAAAAATTGTTGCTTCCAAAGTCAGGATAAATGCGCTGATTGCCGTGATCGTAGTGCTGATCGGGAATGCGTTATGGGGTATCCCTGGCATGTTCCTTGCTCTACCGGTAACGGGCATCCTAAAGGCTATTTTCGAACATATCGAAGGTCTGAAGCCCTGGGCCTACCTCCTGGGAGACACAATGCCGGCCACGGATAAAAATATTTTCAATTTCTCAAGGAAGAGAAAACAACCCCTTCCTGAGATCCAGAAATAACCAGAAAAATAAAGTGCAAGAAATATATATCCCTGTCCGCCTTCCTTGATTGATGGGGGAATGTTCCGGCCCGATCCTTAACCCGCAATTCATTTTCAGGGAAAAACATTCCCCCAAGCCTGAGCTTCCGTAGTACCATTCATGATCCTCCCACCCCATTGAAAATCGATTCCCGCAACGGGTGCATCTGTTGTTTTTGAATTGGATTCATTAAAATAAATGTCAAAATGCAAGTCTATGGTCAATCAAACGCAAACGCAAAAATTACAACATAAAATCCTGCCCCAGCAAATCGCGTTGCTGAATCTATTTCACCTGGATTCTCTTGCATTTGAACAAAGGATAGAGCAGGAATTAAATGAAAACCCATTGCTTGAAGAGCATCTCTCCGAAGACGTCGACAGTAAGGATAATTTCTCTAAGGATGCAGTCCAGGATTTTCAGAGCTGGGATGAATATGGATATGATGATATCCCGGACTATAAGATGGAATATGAACATTTCCTGCCAGAAAATAAAATTCCTGACAAGCCAATCGTCGCCACGGCTGATTTCAGAGAAGAATTGAAGATGCAGTTCAGGATGAATTCTTCCCAGGCCTCAGTTTTTGCACTGGCTGATTTTCTGATCGATTCAACTGATGAGCATGGATTCCTAAATCAGGATCTTGAAGAAATTGCTGAACAGATTTCTTTTAAGCGCCACATGTTCATTGAAAAAGAGGCCCTGGAAGGAATCCTTATGCAGATCAAAACACTTGATCCGATCGGCGTCGGATCCAGAAATCTGCAGGAATTCTTTATCATCCAGCTGAACCTGATGTCTGAGACCAAGCCCAAGGCAAAGAAAGCCCTCATACTTACAAAGCGTTATTTCGAGGATTTGCGCAATGCCAATATCGAAAAAATAAGAAAGATCATGAGACTCGGGGAAGAAGAAATGAAGGAGATCCTGCACTTACTGGGCGGTTTGAAAACAAAGCCTGTGAGCCAGCCCTCCTCGACCATTCAACCCAATCTGCAGGTGCGTCCTGATTTCATTATTACCCTGGATGGAGAAGAATTACAGGTGAGCCTTGCCAGGCAAAGATCGAACGGCTTATACATCAGCCAGGTTTGGATGGAAAAAGTTCATCTTGCCGACCAGGATAAAGGAAACGACAACTCAACAAAGCTCTATTTGAGAAGCAAGCTTTCTTCGGCGCAATGGTTTATCAAAGCCATCCAGGAAAGAGAAACCAATATGCTCAAAGTGATGCGAGCCATCCTCCATTTCCAAAAAGAATATTTTCTACAGGCTGATCCAATGTTCTTGAAGCCCATGGCGCTGAAAAATATTGCGGATGAGGTGGGTTTGGATATCTCAACTGTTTCAAGAATTACCTGCAATAAATATGCGGATACTCCATTCGGTATGGTTCTGCTGAAGAGCCTGTTTACAGAGGGGTTAATGAATAAAGATGGTGAAAATATCAGCAATAAAGTGATCCGCACTGTAATTGAAAAGGTAGTAAAAGAAGAGAATAAGAAAAAACCATTTACCGATCAGCAATTGGTCAGACTCCTTTCTGAAAAAGGATATTCTGTGGCACGCAGGACCATTGCCAAATACCGGGATCAGCTAAATATACCTGTAGCCAATATGCGATCCTTATGGGCTTAGCTTACATTATTCATACTTAAATTAAACAAGGCAATATGAAAAGAATATTGGTGATTGACGATGACAGGGACACCTGTCTTTTATTAAATCGGTTTTTAACGCGTAAAGGATTCCAGGTGATTGAAATGTATTCTGGAAAGCGTGCGCTCAACTGGCTGGAATCAGAACTGCCGGATCTGATCATGTGTGATTTCAGGCTGGAAGATATGGAAGCCACACATCTGCTGAGCTGCATTAAGACTAAAAACCCGGATATGCCGGTGATTGTGATCACGGGATACGGGGAAATCAGAACAGCAGTACGGGTAATGAAAATGGGAGCCATAGACTATATCATAAAGCCTCTGCTTCCGGATGAAATCATTTTCACAATTGAACAGGCCCTGGGTCAACATGGAAAAATAGGAGAATCAAAGACAAATGGCAGTATGCCCATCCGAATGGTGGTCAATGAATCCTTTGCGTATACAGGCCCTTATATTTTTGGCGAATCGGATTCATTTAAGAAGATCCTGGACCAGGTAAAACTGGTTGGGCCTACCAATTATAGCGTCATAGTGTATGGAGAAACGGGAACAGGCAAGGAGTCCATTGCTCAAGAGATTCATCAGCGCAGCGACAGAAAATCAAAACCATTTATCGCCATAGATTGCGGAGCATTATCAAAGGAATTGGCCGGAAGTGAACTTTTTGGCCATGAAAAAGGCTCTTTTACGGGAGCAATCGACCAGAAAATTGGTTCGTTTGAACTCGCGAATGGAGGCACTATTTTCCTTGATGAAGTGACAAACCTATCCGCGAATGTCCAGGCATCTTTGCTCAGGGTAGTCCAGGAAAGAAAGTTGCGCAGGATTGGGGGAAACAAAGAAATCGATCTTGATGTCAGGATCATAGTAGCAAGCAATGAGAAAATATGGAATGCCACCCGGACCAATAAGTTTAGGGAAGACCTGTATCACCGGTTTAATGAATTCTCCATTGAAGTGCCTCCTCTAAGAGACAGAAAGGAGGACATCATGATTTTCGCCAATCATTTTTTAAAGATGACCAACCTGGAACTTCGCAAAACAATTGCAGGGTTTTCACCTGAAGTGGAAGAGATCTTTAAGCAATACGCCTGGTATGGTAATCTGCGAGAATTGAAAAATGTCATCAAGAGAGCCTCTCTCCTTACAGATACGGAATGGATGGAAGCCCGCGCCCTTCCATTTGAGATCTCCAATTTCAATAAGCTACAGTTTCCCGACGGCCCGGCAAATCAACCTTCCATTGCCGTTTCCCTGCATAACTATCCAGCCGAAATTGCAAGGAAATACAAAGTTTCTGAAACTTCGCTTAAGGAAGCCAGTATTGATGCAGAATATGAAATGATCCTCAGGGCGCTGAAAATGTCGAATTACAATAAGAGCAAGGCCGCCCAGCTCCTAAAGATTGACAGGAAGACTTTATATAATAAGATGTCTCAATATGAAGAACTTCAAAATCATTAATGGCGTTCCGGCCACCGCTTATAAAATATTTCTGCACATAGATTCAGGATGGCATATGTTTTGAATTGAAATAACTGAGAAAAATCAATAGAAGGCCATGACAACAGAAGATTTCGATTATTTGGACAGCGTAGCCAAGACGGAATTGCTCACGCATTCCGGCGTTTTCCTTGGCACCCGGCGGGAAGGTTGCTTCCGGATTTCACTTTACCAGCTGGAGTATTTTTATGTAGAACTCTATTACCATATTGCCCAAAAATCCTACATCAGCATCCGGAGTTTTGAAGAGGTCGGAGAACTCAACCCCTATCTCGATGAAATAGATATTTCAGAAGTGTATTTGCTAACGCATCAATAAATAATTCTAAAGACCGGGATGGGCCACCCGCTTTGATACATTAGACCAATAGAAGGGCTGGAATAAACAATCGCCAATATGGCCCGCTGAATGATCCATTTGAAAGAACAAGGTAGAGGTGACTGCCGCCAATGGCGGCAGTTTTTTAATTTGCCCCATGCGGATAATACAAGGCAAAAATGAAAATCATTCTAAAAATGCTGAAATTTTCTGCCATCTTTATGCAGCTGCCTAAGCATTTGATTTGACTATTTTAGAAATATCTGCGCCCTTCCCCAGCACGGGTTTGAACAAGTCTCCATGCAGCCTGATCCTTTCAAGCGCATTCTTCATAGTGAAATCGGAAACTTTCAATCCTTTTTCCACCTCATTCCAATGGAGGGGCATAGATACAGTGGCACCTGGCCTGGGCCGGACACAATATGGAGAGGCCAAAGTAGCCTGGGGGCGGTTTTGTAAAAAATCCACATAGATTTTTCCCTTCCGTTTTCCCGTTAGTCTTTCAATACTGGTGATATCCGGCAATTCCTTATTGATCGCAGTGGCAATCTTGCGCGCCAGGATCTGGCTCTGCGCATAATCATACTTTGCGCCCAATGGAATATATATATGCATTCCAGTGGCACCCGAAGTCTTAGCGTGGCCCGGGATAGTCATTGCGTCCAAGACTTCTTTGGCTTTTTTCGCCACGAGTATGACCTGATCAAAGCTATTTTTATCAGAGGGGTCTATATCTATTACAGACCAATCGGGGTAATCCGGCTTTTTGATCGTGCTGTTCCAGGGATTCATTTCAATGGATCCCTGGTTGGCCATCCAAAGCAGGCTGGCTTCATCTTCCACTACAAGGAAATTTCCATCCTCTCCTCCTTCCGTATGATATGGAAACATTTTTACCCAGGAAGGCGCCTTGCCTGTGATGTCTTTCTGAAAAAAACTCTTCCCCTCAATTCCATTTGGAAATCGATTCAATGATTGAGGGCGGTTTACGAGGTATGGGAGGATGTATGGAGCTACCTCGTAATAGTAATTCAAAAGATCCCGCTTAGTATACTTTTCATGAGGCCAGAATATTTTACTAAGGTTTGAAAATTTCAATTCCTTATTCCTGATAGATTTCACCTGGGTTTCTTCGTTTGGATCAAGGAAAGGCTTTCTTTCTGATTTCCCAACAGAATTAAGTTTTGCAGTGACTCGAAGCTTGATCTTTGCCTTGGCTTTCATTGTCTAACTTTTTGCATTTGCTCCCATTTACGAAGGCTGCATTGGATTGTCCTTAAACAATTTTACTCTTTCACTTTCCTTGCCCGCGGCCTATTTTCTGCCGTCTTTCCCTTCTTTGATGGAGGTGCGCTTTTACTTTTGCTTTGCCCGGAATCTGGGACGAGTTTAATCACCAGGTCCTCCTTTGTATTGTCGGCTATGGAAATCAGCTTTTCAATTTTCTTTCCGGAAATAACCGATCTATCCTTAACCGTTATATCTTCCTCGCTCGCAAAGCGATCCCGATGTTTTATGAGAAGCCAGGAATTATCTAGCTTCCCTTTCAATTTGACCAATGCAAATTCACCCTTCAATTTTTTTCCATGGAGAATTACTTTAAGGGTTCCTTTTCCCAAATCATTCAAAAGCTTTTTTTCGGCCTCAACTTTGGAATCTGCCTTTTCCAGCGGTTCATATACCCCACGGTCCCAAACAATGACTGAACCGGCACCGTAATTTCCTTTGGGGATGATCCCTTCAAAATCCTTGTAATCGAAAGGATGATCTTCCACCATCATGGCGAGGCGCTTTACGCTTGGATCGGTGGAAGGACCTTTTGGAATCGCCCAGGACTTTAAGACTCCGTCCATTTCAAGGCGAAAATCATAATGAAGATTTGTGGCCGCATGCTTTTGTACTACAAATATCAGCTGATCTGACCTGCTCATTCCTCCAACCGGTTCAAGAGATTGTTTGAGGGATCGCTTCTGATTGTATTGCGCAAGTGACATTAATCAAAATTTATTTTAGCTTATAAAATTCCATGGCATAAAAACCGTATTTGTTCAAGATCTCAGGCAGAAAAAACTTTTGATCTTTATTTTATGGCATAACCCATAATATGTGGGCGGTGAAAGACCATCGCGGCTGAAATCCTATGGTGTGTATATTGAATATCTGAAAAGTGCGCCTGCTCGATAAAGGTCCATGTTTCCCGGTTGCAATGGCAACCATCCGCCAGTATTTTATTTATAGGGTTAAATAAATTCTGGAAGAAATGAAGTGATGAATTCGCAGGACCGGCTACATGTTCAATGAATATCAACTTTCCGCCAGTTTTAAGCACCCGCTTTATTTCAGCAAGCGTATTTGGCACTTGCTTAACTGAGCAGAGAACTAAAGTACAAACTAATATATCGGCTGTTTCATCCGGAAGAGGGATCTGATCTGCATTTCCAAAAATAAGTTCTGCAGAAATTCCAACTGCACGGGCCCTGGCTTCCAGGATATCGAAAAATGCGCCATTGGGCTCTATTCCAATCCATTTTATGTGCGGAGGAAGGTAATCAAAATTTACGCCCGTGCCCGGGCCTATCTCAACGACTGTTCCTCTGATATCTTTGAACAAATTCCTTTTGTATTCATCATAGATCTGGTGATTGAACTTATCGCCCTTTTTCAGCGCCCAGGCAAAAAGTCTCTTTCTAAGTCCGGGTTTTTCCATGATGACAGAAAAGATTTATTATGTCAGATCATATTCCTTCCAGGGCTGTGTTTATGTTAAGGTGGTTATGACGATAAACTGCCAATGGCTCGCTTTTTCATTGGTGATCGATAGAGCATTTGGAATTTTAATAAAACATTCCTGGATGGGAATTTATGATGCCAGGCTTGAAGATTCTCCGCGACGTGGAATCTGATCTGGCTCCCTTTTCTCTTCCATCAAATTACCGCTGGATTGAGCCCTCCTGAAATTACGAACTTGTTCAGGAAGGGCAAAATCATTGCCCGCTCCAAAAAAAGATTTTCAAGTGAATCTTACCATCCAAATTCACGCGAGGCCCATTAGCGAAGCAGATTCCCTGCCACTGGCAAGGGCGGCTTCGACTGTTCCGGGCGAGCCTCCAAGGTAAATGGCCTCGCCTCCGAAAAACAGACGATTGGCCAGGGGCTTTTTCAATTCTGTAATGGCTTCCAAAGAACCAGGCATGGCATAAGAATATGCTCCAAGTGAATACATGTCATGTTCCCAGTCGAAAATGGAAGCAGATAGTAATTTTGACTTTAATATATCTTCTTGCATATTGAAAATATTTGCCAGGGATTCCAGGCCAATGGCTTGTATTTGCGCATTCGTCTTCTGAAGAGCATCACCAGTCGTCGCCCACCAGCCTGTAAATAGTCCATTCTTCTGAGGTGCCTGCGTCCACCAGGTTGGAATCAGCTGGTCGCTGAAAACGAAACCCATATTTTTTTGGATCTTTTCCCAGAAGGGTTCTTCAAAAAAAAGAAGCAATTTGATCAAGGATCCAAACCCGATTTTCTGATATGCTTTGATTTGTTTGGTTATTGGCGGATCAAAGTGGATTGCAGCATTTGCTTTCTGGTCCTGGAACAGAGAAACGGGAACTGTGACCAACAAATTTTTCGCGAAATATGATTCGCCAGTTCCGGTATCCACCCGGATATCCAAATCACTCCAATGAACAGCTTTCACACATTGATTGGTGAGGATTTCGTTACCTCTGGATTTGACGAACTTCTCCAAATAATCTATTATTGATCCGTATCCTTTTGCTATCCTGAATTGTTCATGGTCTTCATTCTCCCATTCTTTGTACAAGGCGATGGTACTGGCTTTTGAAATATCCACAAGGTCAAATCCTTTTGCAAATCCGATGACCGAACGGCGCAGCGTTTTATATTTCGGATCTTTGAAATGCAGATCCAGAAACGTGGATAGCGCAATATCTTCCTTTAATCTCCCCATCTTTGCCATCAATTCACTCCAACCGCTCTCAAAACCAATTTGAGCATTCCATTTCCCTTTCTCAGACATGCACATTTTTCCGCCTGATGGATGATAATCAATCCCTGCAGCTTTGAGCAGCTCCATGGTGAGGGGCAATTCGCCGTGTATAAATTCAGCTCCCGCTTCACATACCAATCCATGCGAGGAAAAACTATGGATTCTTCCGCCTATGCGGTTCCGGCCTTCCAGGACAAGCAATTTCTTATCTTGCTTTGAAAGGTCAGAAGCCGCCACGAGGCCGGCTGCGCCTGCCCCGATTATGATTGCATCATAAATCGTTTCCATCAAAACGGAAAAAGATATAGAATTCTATTATTAGTTGCGATACAAATGTATATTCAAAGATTGATCCTCATGGCACGTCAGGATCTTCCATGATGAAACTTTTCTTAACTTCCAGTCAAAATGATCAAACCATCCATGGAATTATCTTATTCATTCAAAAAACAGAGATATTCTGCAGCATTCACTTTTAATGAAGATGACCGGCTGAGAACCTATTATGTAGAGTTGAGCCAACCAGAGCAGCAAAAATTATTGGGAGACCAGGTCACGATCCATTTTTCAAAAGTGAAAAGAGAATACGAGCCTTCAACTCAATCCTCTCCTGAAGCCCGCGCATTGCAGGAATCAATCACCGCAGCGATTGAACAACTGGAAAAGAATAAAGGTTGAACATGCCACTTTAGACTGCGACCTTGAAATTCGGAAAGGGTTGCTTCTATCCCTACCGTCTTTATTTGCTAGGGAGCCTCATTCCGAATGATCTCTGGCGGATCATGGTAAAAATCAAAGGCGGGGAGCAGAAAGGAACCATCGACAGGATTCAAAAATATTATGAAGCATATAATCCGGGCTTCCCTTTTGCCTATGATTTTCTTGATGAAGCTTATCAGAAACAGTATGAAACGGAAATGCGCGTCGCTACCCTGTCGAAATATTTTTCCGGTTTGGCTATTTTGATTTCATGCCTTGGCCTGTTTGGACTAGCTGCGTTTACAGCACAAAAGCGGCAGAAAGAAATTGGCATCCGCAAAGTGGTCGGCGCTTCGGTAAACAGCATTGCATTCATGTTATCCGCAGATTTTCTAAGACTTGTTTGCATTGCCCTTGTCATTGCATTCCCCGTTTCCTGGTGGGCGATGAAAACATGGCTGGAAAGTTTTGCCTATCGTATTGAAATGGGATACACTGTGTTCCTGGTTGCCGGTGCTTCGGTTATCATGATAACCATCCTGACCATCAGTTTTCAGGCCATCCGGGCCGCACTTGCCAATCCGGTGAACAGCCTCCGCTCAGAGTGAAAGACTCTCCCCAACCTCACCCCCGGCCCCTCTCCAAAAGAGAGGGGTGCCCACTTTTGGGACTCTCTTCGGCCTCACCCCCGGCCCCTCTCCAAAAGAGAGGGGTGCCCACCTTTGGGATCCTCTGCGCCTCCTTCTTCCTTTGCGGACTCGGCGTGAAAAGAATATGGCAATGCTTTTACCAGGTCGACCAGCCCAGGATTGCAAAGGCATTTTTTTCCTATTTTTAATCCCGGCATATCATTGCTCATCATTGAAAAATTGATCATGAAAAAATTGTTTTTGTCAATCTCGATTGGCTTATTCTGTTCCATTTTTGCTTTTTCCCAAAATCGGTTGAGAGTGATGGTCATCTTTGCACATCCTGACGAAGGGGAGATTTATACCGGTGGGATCACCGCTTTATTTACAAAAATGGGGAACCAGGTGAAATTTATGTCCTTAACAAATGGTGATGCCGGGCATTATTCCATGAAACCCGCCGACCTCGCTAAGATGCGTTACCAGGAGGCGATGGAATCAAAAGGCATTTTGTCGCTGAGCGATTATGAAGTACTCAATTATCACGATCAATACCTGAAAAATACGAAAGAGGTCCAGGACAAAGTGATCAAAAGTATTCAGGATTGGAATGCTGATATTGTTTTTACTTATTATCCAGCGAAAGGTGGACATACAGACAATATGACTGCAGGATATATTGTCCGGGATGCTGCGCCCCGCTTACAAATGGCAAAAATGCCGGTATTTGTTTATATCCGCGACTATCATACGATCACGTTCTCGTATATACCGGATTTTGCGGTCGCCATTGACAGCGTTTGGGCCACAAAATTGGCCGCCTGCACTGTGCAAAGGTCGCAGGTAATGGATGCCATTCCGCACAGTATGGGAATCTTAGAAGAGGTGAGAGCAAACCCTGAAAAACAGAAAGAGCTTATTTACCAGAACACATATCCATTCAGTAGCGTCACAAATATAAACAGGCCTGCACTGGAAAAATGGTATGGGTCCGAAGCTGCTTCCAAAGTCAAATACGCCGAAGCTTTTGAAATAGCAGAATTTGGCCGCCAGGTCAATGATGCTGAAATGAAAACACTGTTTCCCCATGTTACCCAAGTCGACTGGCGGCCTCTCCCCCGGCCCCTCTCCAATAGAGAGGGGTGCCCACTTTTGAAACCCTCTAAGTTTCATTAGCCCTCCGCGAGAAATAAGATAGAGGTATGACTAGCTTTATGTGAAATGAGACTCTCAACCCTTCAACCTCTCAACTCTTCAACCAATCCGCCAACGCTGTCGCTTCGGCGGACAAGTCAACCAATCAACTCTTCAACTTCTTTTTCTTCACCGAGGCCTTCGCCATATTTTCCTTTACCCTGTGTTTCACAATCTTCCTGATCAGCGCCTCGGGCAAAGGGCTTTCGTAAGGGAATTGAATGGTGCCTTTGGAAGTTTCGAAACCTTTCAGGTCCTTCTTAAATATTTCAATAGCAGAAGCCCGCGGATAAAATCCGATATGGTTTTTATGCGCTGCATACCAGACAAGCATTCCGTTCAATTTCATGGCGGGCACGCCATAACTCATTACTTCTTCGGCTCCCGGCGCTTCTTCTCTAACAATCTTCCGCATCTCTTTAATCATGGACTTGGGTTTGGCAGGAAGAGATGCGAGGTATTCTGGCACTGTATTGAACTTTTCCATAGTTTCTGTTTGAGTTTGAAATTACAAATCTAACAGACTATTGCGTCTTCGAAGGGGTGTAGAGTCAACAAATTCCGGGGGATTTGCGAAACATTTTGGATAGGATCAATTTCAAATTTTTATCATAGCCGGGAGAATTGGGAATTACCCTGGAATAAATGAAAAAACCCCGGTCTTTAGACCAGGGCTTTCAAAAAAATTAATCTCAGGCCTTTTTTCCCCTGCCGAGCACAGCTGCAATAGCACCTCCCACGATGGCAAACATTATTGCACCACCTACAATTGCGTTTACCACCAGTGCTGTAATGTCTATTGCGTTTTCAGTAGCATACCTGATCAGGTCAGAACCTATTACGACAAAGAATCCGACGGCCAGTCCAATGCGGGCGCCGCTTGCGAAGGAATTAATATTTCCCGATTTTCAGGAAAATATACGTCAGCAAGGCAGCTCCTGCGAAGTTCCCAAGGATGAGGGCCCACCATACAAACTCTTCCATTTTTTTCATGGAGCCAGCCACAGCGACAGAGTGTGATTGAAAAAAACCTGCCAATAAAAGGCCATAGACCAGGTAGCCAAGGAGAAAATATACAATTCCTCCTACTAATGTGCCGATGGTGAATTTTTGGGTATCCATACAGTTGGGTTTGGTGAATAAGAAAGATACATATTTTTATTAAGAATATGTATAGACAATTCAAATTCATCAAAGTCAATCATCATATTGATATCAGGGAAGATTACCCGAAATCTGCCCTCGATTCAGGGATATAATAAATAATTTGCAGAATAAAGGTCCTCGCATGCGCATTCCTGTTCTATGTATTCTTCTCATTTTAATCCTTGTTCAATGCCGGTTGGCCAACAGGAAAAATGAGGTTTTGCCAGGGCAATTCCCGGATGACCTGGTTCATTTTGTTCCCTACAAACAGAACCCTGTTTTTTCAGGAACTGACACGAGCACCTGGGACCGGCATATCCGGGAAAGAGGATGGATTTTGAAAGAAGACAACATCTACCATATGTGGTATACCGGGTATGTGAATGAGGATGCTGAAAAACACCTCGGCTACGCATGGTCGAGGGATGGGTATCACTGGACGAAGGATGCCGGCAACCCAATTTATTCTTCAGGATGGGTGGAAGATGTTTGCGTGGTTAAATCAGACAGTATCTATTATATGTTTTCGGAAGGCCGCGGCGATACTGCCCATTTACTTAGTTCACCTGATCGCATACACTGGACCGAAAGAGGTAATCTGGATATCCGCCAAACAAATGGGAAACAAATAAGTGCCGGCTCCTATGGTACCCCTACTGTTTTAAAAGAAGATTCCATTTGGTATTTATTTTATGAGCGAGGGGATCTTGGAATATGGCTCGCCATTTCCAGGGATCTGAAGGTCTGGACCAATGTGCAGGATAATCCCGTAATCGAAATGGGCCCGGATGCATACGACAAATTTGCCGTGGCAATGGACCAGGTGATTAAATGGAATGGACTTTATTATGGATACTACCACGCATCAGCGTTTAAGGATTGGCGGGAATGGACAACCGACGTAGCCGTTTCTGCAGATTTGATCCATTGGAAAAAATATCCGGGCAACCCCATCCTGACAGAAAATAAATCCAGCGGAATCATGGTGAATGATGGCCGGCGATGGCGTTTGTATTCCATGCACAATAAAGTGAATGTCCATTTCCCCCTTTCGGATAGCCTTCCCTGACCGTTTATTGGATAAGGCGCCATAGAAATTTTGACTTGCTGATTTCCGCATGCGTGCTCATGGTTTCTCCAATTGGTTCTGGCTAATATTTATCATAAGAGCTCCTGACTTTTGTCATGCCTTGGTCTTAGGACGGCTATACCTTTACTGACCTGAACTTTAATTATCTGCTTTATGAATCCGACCGCTACAGTTTCGGTTAGCAAAAGGTCCCTCCGAATTTTGCAAGCCAGTATTGGTATTGTATACATCTGGTTTGGTATGCTAAAATTTTTTCATGGCTATAGCCCTGCCGAAGAACTTGCCATCAATACAATAAATAAGCTCAGTTTCGGTCTCATTCCTACCCCTGCAAATATCATTTTATTAGCTGTTTGGGAAACGGCAGTGGGTCTTTTACTCATTTATGGAAAATGGATCAGGATAGCACTCGTCTTATTGTTTATCCATATGTCCTGCACTTTTGCACCGCTCGTGCTATTCCCGGCGGTATCCTTCAAATATGTTCCCTATGGATTTACACTGATTGGCCAATACATTATGAAGAACATAATTATCGTATGTGCAGCAGCGGTAATCTGGCAGGAAGAACATCTTTAGCCCAACTTTAGTTCCTGTATATAAGAAGCGCTGTCCTTAAATGTATCGAAATTCATTTCTACAAAATAGTTTTTCACTCCGCCTGTCTTTGCTGCAGCAAAAAATTCCTTCCAGTCAATAATACCCTTTCCAATGGCTACTTCCTTCTTCTCCGTTGTCCAATCAGACAAATGCGCAGAAATAAACCTGCCCGGGTATTTATTAAAATAGGTAGAAGCTTTATACCCCAGGTTGATCACTTCTGTTTGGAATTGCATCTTGACCAGGTCCGGATCAAAACGGCTCATGAGGGCGTCGTATATCAATTGCCCTTCAAGCATGGCAAATTCCATATCATGATTATGAAATCCGGCCTGCATTCCCGCTTTCTTAATTTTCTCACCCGCCTTGTTCAGCTTATCACAGGCCGAATAATAATCATTCAGTGTGGCCGTTTTCGGAAGCCAAAAAGTGGAGCAGATCATTTGAGTCAGTCCGAGTGCTTTCGCAAATTCTATCCGGTCATCCAGGTTATCTGTCAGTTCTTTGAAACCGAAATGGCAACTGGGACAACCGAGTCCGGCATCGTTGATCACTTTAAGAATCTCTGCCGGTTTGGTATTCGCCAAAAATCCAAAACCGATCTGCGCATATCCCTGGGGCGAGCACATTTCCGTGTACTTATATCCAAATCCCGCCATTGTTTTCAGCGTGCCAGGCCAATCCTTTGAGAGCATATTCCTGATAGGAAAAGTCTGGAAGCCGATGGGAATATCCAAAAGTTTGAATTGAGGGTCTGCCAATAATTTTCCCGGCCATTGTGATAAGGCCAGGGCTCCGCCCAATCCCAGACTAGCTTTCGCAAGAAATTTTCTCCTGTCCATATTTTCTATGATTTGTATGAATAACAATTTACACTGTGAAGCGCTTTAAATGGAAGCCGGGTCCCAGCCTGCCCTATATTCGCGCGATAAATATTTATTAGCGCTATCCACGTTGGTGATCTTCATGCTGGCCGCGTCATACTGCAACAATCGACCAGCTCTTAAAGAGGCTGCATAGAGATTTACGGCTTCAGTAATGTATTCCGCCTCGACAAAATTACCCGGATATTGCTTTCCTGATTTTACTGCTTCGACAAATAATGGCAATGCCTGGGATGTCTGCTCTACCTGGCTGCGTTTGTCTTCCTTGACTGGCATTGCATCCAACTTCTTACCGGAAATGATCTGCGGGCTTTGCACATTAAATCCTGCCAGGATCTTTCCCTGGTCTCCCACAAACATCATACCCTCCGCAGGCAATTCCCTATTGGCCTCAATCAGTTCAACAGGTCTGGCCGGACGCATGCCTCCATCGTACCAGCACAAGTCCACAGCAGGCCTGGAACCATTTGCAGGATATTTGAATCTAACGGTACTGGCTATAGGAAAAGAATAGTCATTCCTGATTTGGTAAGGAACGGGATCATGCATGCCCACAATATGGCTGAGGTTGGGTTCAACGACTGTAGGAGAAGTCAATTTCAACGCATTGAAGACGGTCCACAAACTATAATGTCCCATATCTGCCATGGCCCCGCCACCGAAATCATACCATCCCCGGAACACCATATTCGTATAATTGGGAGAATAAGGACGGTCAGCTTCAGGACCCAGCCATAAATTCCAATCCAATCCCTGTGGTACCGCAACCGTTTCGGTGGGTATCACGGGGTATTGGGGCCATACCGGGCGGTTAGTCCAATTATGCACTTCCTGTAGCTTTCCAATCGCGCCTGCATTGATCCAGGCCATAACCTGTTCCATCGATCCATTGGAATCCCAGGGAATCAGGTGCGTGATGGATTTTGAATTGCGTGCAGTCTCTATCGCTTTTTTCCCTTCCAGCAACCGGTTCGACAATGGCTTATGCACCAACACATGCTTTCCCCTTTTCATAGCTGCTATGCAAAAAATTCCATGCAGATGGTCAGGTGTCATGACCTTGACTGCATCCAGGTCTTTTTCTTTATCCAACAACTCACGGTAATCCGTATATGCTGCGCAGCCTTTATAATTTAATTCAGGATGGACATTGGCATAGAAAGTATCTACAATAGACTTTCCATTATTTAATCCTCCGGGAACGATATTGTCTCCACCGGAAGTCCAGTCGGGCTTATTGATGGCTTTGCGTATTTCATTTCTCAGATAGTCTTTTCCCCAATCCTTATAACCGACGGCATCTTTGTTGGGGTCACATACAGCAGTCACTCTGAACTGTGTATTGGCGAGCAGAGGAAGCAGTTCTCTGATGCCCTGCGTGCCGCAACCGATATAGGCCAAACTGATCATGTCGCTGGGTGCCGTATAGTTTTTCCCGCCAAGCACATGTCTTGGCAGAATAGTGAAAGCCAAAGCGCCTGCAGACATCACTTCTACAAATTTGCGCCGGTCGATCGGTGAACCTGGTTGGGAAAGCGGAGCCGCATTTTCTTGTTCTGGTAAGGACGGGTCCTGCTGAATTATTTCATTTTCCATATTTGCAATTTTATCGTTTTTGAAGAAAATAAAGGTATTGATTAAAGATGAAAATTCTCCTGGCCACCTGATAGGTTTTGCGGGAATCTATTTGAGTTTTACTGAAAATCCAATCGAAAGATTTAAGAATCCAGCCCGCTTTTGATCTCCATTCCCCCCCATTATTTCGAAAAAGGCCCTGTTCCAGGGCAGTTCCTGCCATCATTTTTTTGTATTTTAGGTGCCCATATGTTTAAGAAGGAGAAAATAACCCAATGGTTTTCTAATGGGAAAATCCTGCTGGCGACCATTGCCACCATCATCACACTTTCTATTACGGTCTATAACCAGTTTAAATCCAAACATTTCACTGAAATCTCAGGCTATGTAACGGCAACCAAAGAATCCATCGTGCCCGTGGATGCAATAGTCAAGATCATCAGCCCGGTTCAGAGCCAGACAGAAACAGACTCTAAAGGAAAATTCAAATTCAAACTGGAAGACATCCTGAGTGATACTTTTCTCCTCCTGATCCAGAATAAAAAGACGAATACAGAAATGAAACAGAATGAATATGTCAGTTCCGGAGATGGGAGAAAAGATATCATGGTGCTCTTCAATTCAACTATTGACGATGGTACTATCTATTATCCTTTGGGAAAGAGCAATCGCAATAGTCCTGCCAAGCGGCCTCCCGACATCATCAATACCTTCAAGAAAACATTTCATATCAGGAAAAAGCATTGAGGACCTGGATAATTTCTCATTGCAGGTGTGATCTGACCATTATTCGCTGGAACCACATAAATCAAAACTTCTGAAATCAGGCTATGGTTAAACAGAATAGAATGTTTCCCCTGACAAAGGCCTATTTACGGGCCATGGGAATGAATTCCTGGAGAGAGCTAGCAGAAAGGGACCTGGCCAGGCCCAGGGAAATCACCAGAAGATTATTTTGACATTTGACTGGAGCATTACTTTTGCAGGTAAGACGACACAGGGTGTATCCTCCTGTTATATCCAACGGGGAGACCTGATCATGAAAATGGCAAGGGAACGATACGCTTCCCGTCTCACCATGGAAAGAAGGAAGAAAGTTTCAAAATCCAAATGAAGGAATGTTTTCTAGTAAAGTTCAAATGATCGCACAGGTTAGCAAGTCAGGCCTATGCCTTCTTGTAAACAATTTTCTTGTCGATTAAATCGGCATGTTCAACCTTGTTAAGGGAAGTGTGTAAATACAAATTCGCGAGGCCTTTTTCCCCCATCATGCGCTGTATAATGGAAAAAGCATTATAAACGAATATTGAGCTCACTGCGCCGATCGTGTTTGCCCAGACATGATAGATGTCGCGATGATTAAACACATAGGAAATGCCAGGCACAAAGCCACCGGCCTCATGACGCGCTTCGAATGCTTTCTCAAGTATCATAACCACCAGCACGCCCAGGGAATATAAAAGTGTGCGTAAAATCACATCCACGATCGGCGGCTTGCTTTGCACCCATGGTCCAAGCGAAATCAGCTCCATCAGGAGGATCACTTTAGACATAATGAGCGCCCCTATGAGCGCCTGGGAAAGACCGACAAACTCAATATTATAATCTTCGAGATAGAGCTTCTTCAAGACCATCATAAGGATGAATACGATGGCGAAATAAGCTGCCGTACGGGCAATGGTTTTAAGCTCTTTGATAATTTTTTTAAAGGTCCCCATGAAAGTGAAATTGTGAATGAAAAAAATCCGCCATTCGGTCCGGTATGGATCTCATTTGATGTTCACGCAACCACAATATAATTTAGATTGCGAAATTTCAGTTGTACAACAATTTAGTCTAATTACTTTTGATCCACGCCACCGGGTTGTTTTGTTCCGGATTTGACTTGAGCTTTCCCGGGGTATTTGGAATGAGAATTTGCGCTTCACCCCATTTTCGACCAGCGTCCCAAAATCTAATTCTGCTGAGACGATTAGGAAGTGTAGTCGTCAGTCAGTAATCTCTGAACCCTGGTCCAAAATGTCTTTAATGTATAGGTCGGTTTATCCGCAAGAACGGAGAAACTCAATATATTATTTACAAAAAGCTTTTCATCCATATTTTTCGCTTCATCATCACTGAGTTCATGATAAGCCATTGTCCAGTCCGCGAATGACCTTGCTTCTTTTTCAGATTCAGCCATTACAAAGAGATTACTATGCCTCGGATCTTGTTTTATCCTGTTGAGCAATTGAGTAACAATCGCCTTCTCCCCCTCCAGGACCTGAATGAATTGGTCCTTGTAGGATAATAGACAGCCTGTGAGTCCTTCTTTTGCATTGAATTCCCTTGCCGTCTTTAGAATATTAGAAATATCCTGAGATGACAGCCCGGGTCTAGCCAAAGAATAATATGTGATTTCGAACATGATATAAGATCGGGATATAATTGCTTCTTAAAATTAGCAACAAAGCATTTATTATCCGGGAATAATATTAGGCCGACATTCAATGTCGTTGGTCACTTCACCCAACCATTTTATTTGATCGGGCCAGGACCAATCCAAAATCGTTGTTAGCGGGTGAAATAGATTTAGGAGGCCAGTCCGGGTCTTCGAATCATTTCCGGATCCATTCCATCCTGCTGATTCTTACTATCCCGCAAAGGAAAGAATTCCCGGAATTTCGGGAAATCCTGAATAATTGTCGTACCTTTTATCATCCTTTCCTTTTTTATTTGTTTCGATCAGGTCCATCGCGGCACTGCCTTGAATATTTCATTGGCCGGCATTTTAAAACGGTGGGGTTTGAGGGAGAGATTGTACTATGATAAAATCTGTTATTACAGGAACAGGCGCTTATATTCCTGAAGATGTCCAATTAAACGAAGATTTTGACCGCCACGCTTTTTTTGGAAAAGATGGCCTCGCACTGGAGAGTTCTCCCAAAATCATCATTGAAAAATTCAGCAAGATTACCGGGATTTCTGAAAGGCGTTATATCGACAATGATCTAAACGCATCTGATATTGCCATGGAAGCGGGGAAAGAAGCTTTGCAGGATAGCGGCATCAACCCCGAATCCCTTGACCAGATCGTTGTTTCACACAATTTCGGGGACGTGTCCTTTGGCAGCATGCAATCGCAAAATGTTCCTTCCCTGGCATGCCGGGTAAAACATATGCTTGGTATTAAAAATCCACAATGCATAGCGTACGATGTCCTGGTGGGCTGCCCCGGTTGGGTCCATTCTCTTATTCTTTCCGAAGCATGGTTTAAGGCGGGCATGGCGAAAAAAATTCTCTTAATCGGAACAGAGACCTTGTCCAGGGTCATCGACAAATCTGACCGGGACAGCATGATCTTCGCTGATGGAGCCGGGGCCTGTGTTTTAGAATACAAAGAAATGGAAGCTTCCGGTGCAGGAATCCTGGGTGCCTGTGCCCAGACACATAGCATGGATGAAGTAGATTATATCAATATGGGAAAGGCTTTTCACTCCCATGAAGAAAACGAACATGAGCATTTGTATATTAAGATGAAAGGTCGAAAAGTGTATGAATATGCCATTAAGCACGTACCGGCTGCAATGAAATCATGTCTCGATCAAAGTGGAATCGATATTCGTGATTTGACCAAAATATTCCTTCACCAGGCCAACGAAAAGATGGATGAAGAAATTCTGAGGAGATTGTATGAATTGTATGGATTACCCCATTCGCCGCCGGACATCATGCCTATGACTATCCATTGGCTGGGAAACAGTTCAGTCGCAACCGTTCCCACTCTTTATCACATGGTCCGGAAGGGAAAAATGACAAAGCATAAACTCAGCGAAGGGGATATTGTGCTTTTTGCTTCCGTAGGGGCCGGAATGAACATCAATGCAGTGTGTTACCGGGTTTAGCAGGATTACAGATACTTAAGTTAGTAAAGGGCCATTTCACATTACTAACGACCTGTTCAGTAGAATTCAAGACACTTTGGCCATTTCTTTATAGATCCCTCTTTCAGTATCGGATCTCCTTTTTACTTTTTGTTCCAATTCTTCGGCACTTTTTTCCCCTACAAAAAATTCAAGAATAAAACCATAAGAACAGCTCTCATAGTAGGCCTGGTAAATATTCAAATCATGATAAAGTGGCAATGATTTATAGAACTCAATATCCGAATCATGGTGACTCAGGCAAACGATCAGTTTCACTTCACCCCTGGAGGCTTTGCTTGTCCTATTCATCTGCACAGGTATATAACCCCCTGCATGGATGACTTTAACATCGTGATTATGGAAATGCTTCGAAATCCTTTGCTTAATAAAACTAAACTGGGTGTCATCCTGGGGACAGGGATGCAGCGATATATATCTGAATTTCCCGGCAGTCTCAGGCAGCTTTTGGAGCAATGCAGTGGGGATCTTGACGTGGTCCATGCCCCCTGCAAAAAATTCCCACTCAGGCACAAAATCCACTATTTCAAGCTTGGTTATAAAGCAAACAAACTGAACAATATGATTATTCATTGTCGTAGAGATTTACAATTCAGGCAAAGATTCTTCTAACCCCTATACAGCGGGGATGTTCACGGCATCAACCAGGAGCACCACGCCATTTGAACCCTGCATTCCCTGATAAAGGATCCTGGCTCCATTGATATGCACTATTCCATCGCTCACTTTGGCAGTCACATCCTTACCATGGAAAGTCTTAATGCTTTGTCCATCCACGAAATCTTTCATCATCCGTCTAATGGTCAGCACATGAAAGGCAAGTATCTCCCAGAGTCTGGCCAGATTATCGGACTTCAGAAGATTTTCAAAAGAATTAGGATAAGCAATATTTCTGAATGCAAGATTTATAGGTGCCAACAGTGTGAAAGGGCCAATTCCATCCAGCTTGTCCACCAGTCTTGATGCCTTCAATCCCTTGATCAGCAGATGAAGATTCCTGTCTGCATTGGCAATTTCTAAGATGGTCGACATATTGCAGGATTTTGAAAGAACGATTATTTCTCAATTCAGGCTGGTCATCATATCGGACAAGAACAAATCGCATTATTATTAGATGACAAAAAAGAAAAAGAGCCCTGGGGCTCTTTACTATGAAAATTTCTACCAAGCATTGCTATCTCTGCGTGAAGTTTTTTCCCTTGCCACTGAAACTGCAATGGCTCTTCCTTCCAGTTCTTTGTTGTTCAATTCTTTCATCGCTTTGTTGGCATCTTCGTCTGATTCCATTTCTACAAAACCAAATCCCCGGCTGCGTCCGGTTTCACGTTCCATGATCACTTTGGCAGAGGACACAGGACCATACTTGTCGAATAATTGTCTCAGAATTTCATCCGTAGTGTGAAAGCTGAGATTAGAAACATACATGTTCATAAATACATTAGTTAAATAAAATGATAAAATACAAGTGAAAAAGAACCGCAGCAAAGAGTAAAGAGGAGATTAACTATTACTTAGGAGGAGTAAGAATTGATACTAATCAGGACTGAATGTTGATAGCACTTTTAGACTACATTACAAAGGTAGCATATTCTAGCGAGATTTTCGGATTTAGTTTAGCTTTACCATCTTCAGAAGAATACTTTAACAGACCATGTGTAGCAATTCTGATTCCCTAGATTCACGAAAAGTCTCAACAGAAGGAGAATCAGAGATGAGGACGAATACAAGACAATAGGACCAAATCGCAGATTCTGTTCAAAGAACGGTTTGCAATATGAGTCCAGTCGCCCTTAGAAACAACTGGAACAGCACAAAATGGAGGTGAATACGAAAGAGAGGGAATTTACAGAGTTTCTCATTGAACTGCTGGTCACTTAAACCCGAGATTCACTTCGTACTGGTTTTTTATAGTTTGACACCAATCAATTAACCTAACTGCTAAACAAGCTAAAATGAAATCGCCACTCCCATCTGTCGCATTTTTATGCTTAATTATCATTTCATTGTCTTGCTCAAAAAGCAGTTCTTCTTCCTCCAATGAAAAGGATATTGAAATCACCGTAGTAGAATACAAATCAAACATTCCCATTGCATCAGCCATTGTAGAATATTACAAACCCTGCGCAAGTTGCTCGCGTTGGCTCGGTGGTTATGATCGTGTATTTGTGACGGCTACTTCTGCGGGAGGTTTCGCTGAAATACCGGAATCGATTTTCAATGACCCAAATTATTCAATAACGATCACTCCTAATTCGCTTACAGAAAATTACTGGGGTTTTAGTAGTATTCCGGACCACACGACGCAAAAGAAATATGAATTAGACCTCATCGCTGATTGCAATTTGCATCTCGTAAAAACAAATTCATTCCCAGGCGCTTATTATATTGATATACTTGCCAAGAATGAACGATATACCATGGGAAATATTTTAGCCAGGGTATATGGATTCCCTTCAGATACTACAGTTGCTGTCCAGCCATTTGGCGGACAGAAAAATTATATTACCTGGAAATTTTACGATGCAGCAGATTCAGTTATTTCAACAGGCGGTCCCTTAGAAGTTGAAGTCTTAAGGAAAGGTTCTCCAGCAATTGAGTTGCAGTATTGAATAGATTTCACACTTTCTCGGATATTTTAGCTCCTTTCCATTCTGATTTTAAGAAAACCTTTTCTCAGTTGCCAGAAATTAGACAAGGTAAGAGGAAGATTCTCAATGATGAAATGATGAGACCATGATAAATATAGAATAATACCTCCATTTCGTTCGAAACATGTCTCAAGCATGAACTCCAGGTGCCCATTGAAACTACCTGAACTGCGATGCCCCATCAGGTTGACCTGGTAAATCGTGATATATATCATGCATAGGGATGATTAAAGATAGGTCAAGGAATTTACGAGATGAATAATTTTGATCTCTGGAATTGAAAAGTGCTGAACTAGTTTAGCCCACGATGATTCAGGTGATATTGACGGAGGGTGGGAATGTATGGTAATATTCGGTTCAACAATTTGAAATATCTGTCAAGTGTCATAACTAAAACCCCGATATCGGGGGCATGTCGATATCTTTGTTTGCAGTCTCATTTTCATAAACCTTATTCAATTAAGTAAAACAAAAATCATGAAACTAAAATTCACAGCTTTTCTCCTGTTGGTTCTGGCATTTGCATTTACATCTTGCGGAACTGGTAAAAAATTAGAAGCAGCGCAGGCAGAAAATCAAAAGCTTCAGGGAGATTTAGCTACCTGCAACTCCAATATGGTAACAGCGAAAAGAGAAGCTGATGCCAAAATCGCTGATCTGAATGCACAGATCACTACGCTTACGAACAAAAATGCATCTTTGACTCCGGATGCCATGGCTTATAGACAACTCAAGGAAGATCTGCAAGCCAGACAGGCCCAATTGAATGCGGCCCTTGCAGAACAGGGCACTTCATTGAAAGAAATCAGGGAAAAAATTATTGCAGGCTTGTCAGCACTTTTGGATTCCGGGATTGATATCACTTTTAAAAGTGGATTATTGTATGTGAGTCTCCCTGAGAATTTATTGTTCAAGGAAGGAAGTGCAACATTAGGCAAGAATGCCAAAAATGCATTATCGCCATTGGCTTCTGTGCTCAATAATTATCCTAAAGTGCAGGTCTATGTAGTCGGGCATACAGACAATTTGAAAATTCACAATGCCCGATTCGAAGATAATTGGACCTTGAGCACGGAAAGAGCGAACAGTATTGTACGTGTATTGAGAGATAGCTACAGCATGGACCCTGCGAGGTTATTGTCGGGCGGCAGAAGCAAATACAATCCAATTGCCAGCAATGATACGAAGGAAGGAAGAGCCACGAATCGTCGTATACAGCTTATCCTGAATCCTGATCTTGCCAAGCTTTGGGATATGATGGATCAATAGATTGTTGTTCCAGGTGTTCTAAAGAACACCTGGAATCACACTTAATCATTTTTTCATTTCAAAAATCGCTGGATCCACCGGCGTATTGAACTCGGCCTTATTTAATTTTGAGGTTACTTGAAACTGGCCACCATAGTCAACTTCCGTCGTATAAGGGACGGTTACTCCAAAATCAGTCTTTTTGAAGTCTGAATAAGTGGTAGTAATTTCCATTTCCTGTCCCATCATATTTGCCATCCTGACCGCTTTCAAAATATAATAAGTATTAACGTCAATAAAATAGGTAGTTAGCATGTTGTCTTTATTCGTGACATCGAGTTTATATACATCCGCGGTTCCTATTTTTTGATTGGCTGCCACTACTGCTTTACTCACATTGGCTGGATAATCGACGAACGGAGAATATTCAATTTGATCTTTTGCCTGTTTGTACACATCATCGGGCATGGCCTGGGCATCAGTTCCGCCAGCCATTGGATTAATGGACCATCCGCCTTTGTCCGTAACTACCTGGATCATTTTTTGCCCATTGATATCCGATTCTATTCTCTTTCCCTTCCCGACAAGCAGTGTTGTAGTAGAAGGCGCATCATTGCCCATAACGGCCATGGTGTTATCCAATTTTACAGAACTTATGCTTTTTATCTTATCCTTCCCACCAATTGCATCCAGATGTTTTGAAATAATTTCATCAACCGTTTGAGCAAAGCTGCTTGCAAAAAAAAGCAGAGAAAGGGTCGTTAAACAGAACCTCGATAAATGTTTCATTGTTTGATTTTTTAAGATGTTATTTATTTTAGTATCAACCCGGGCCTAAGCATTAAACCTACCGGATCTCAGAAAGTTTAAAAGGTTAGAAGCAGACATATGAATCTAGCATAAATACCAAGTTACGACTTTAGGATTGAGACGAGAAGGGTGAATTCTGAGACGAATTGTGCGCTGACTGATGAATGTCGGGAAAAATTATACAGTTTGTCCTCCTTTGGGTCTAAAGCCCTGTCAGTTCACTCGAAATCAAAATCCTTGAATATGCTGTAAGGATTTCACTAATAGACAGCAAAGATCCGACATCAATCTGCAATTATGACCGTCTACCCCATCCGGAGCAAGCATTGCGAATCATCCAGCTATTGTTTCGCCGGGTAGCCCTTATTTACCCAATCGGTTTTTATGTTATGTTCAATGTTCAGCAATTTCTGATTTATAAAATGCATTTCATTCAGTAATGAAAACGCAGGGCGGATATTTGGACAATGTTCAAATGGACAACAGCCACAATAGATCACAATATTTGCATCCCTAGCCAATTTCCCAAGCGCCTCTTTAAACTTATTTAGATTTTCTTTATCTTTTGCAGGCCCCATATCTATTGAGCCTTTGATCAATGCACCTGGTCCCACACTAAATATGAGGGGTTGTTTTGCTTTGGGATCATTGATGGTTTTAGCAAGGTCTGCGGGCGCGAGCAATTGCGATGAAGTCCAGGGTTCGCTAAGGACCGCGTGTCCAAAACCCCTGGCAAGGATTGCAAATGAAAGAACAGATACGAGTAAAAACAAAACGGAGAAGATTCTTATTTTCATATACTCAGGTTTTAGAAACTGTTCAGGTTCATGACCGGTGCCGGCGGCAAGTTTTGCATTTGCACGATTTCACCAGTGCAGTTAGGAATTTATTTTTTTGCATTATTGTATTCATCTACTGCACCAAGTACTTTACTGATCACAAACCGCGAATTATATCTTTTTGAAAAATTTTGCGGAAACACAATCCAGGCCATAAATACAACGACCATATCATATTCTGGAAAAATCATGGGATACTGACCTCCAAAACCATTGCCTCCCCACACAATTTCAGCATCTTTATCTCCATAAGAAGAGAGCCACCATTTGTATCCATAAGCGAGATTCGGCGCCAGGCGGATATAAGGATTTACGGATTGCTTCACCCATTCTTCACTGACAATTTGTTGATCTTCCCATTTCCCGTTTTTTAAAAACAGGTAGAATATTTTTGCGAGATCAGTTTTTTCCAGGTACAAGCCGCCTTCGCAGTCTGCCAGTCCCGACGGAGTGCGTTTCCAATAATGATTTTTAATCCCCAAAGGGTCAAAAAGGTTTTTAACTGCGTACTCTTCTATATCTTTTCCCGTCGCCATTCTGAATATGTAAGCAAGGATTTGTGTTGCTCCGCTGTTGTAGTTAAAAACCTTTCCCGGGTCGTCCGACATCGGCCTGTCGACAGTATATTTAACCCAGTCGGAGCTTGCTTCCATCTGGCTGCCTGTATTATTTGAATCAGTATAAGGCAGATTCTCATTCCAGTCGAATCCCGCGGTCATCGTAAGCAGGTGAAGGATGGTAAGGTTTCGTTTGCGTGCATCTATATTCTTGATCCTGGTCGTATCAAAAAAATGAATCATAGGCGTATTCAGCGAGGGAAAATCATTGCGTTTTATTGCCACACCGATGATGACAGAGGTGATCGTTTTTGTGACAGATTGAAGGCTATGCAACTTGGACTCATGGTAAAAAGGATGCCACCAGGGGTTAAAGTAATTGTAGGGCCCGGTGGGATCTCCGCTATTTAATGCGCTTTCTTCCTTTGCCTGCTTTTCATATATATGTGCATAGTCGTTAGTATATGATTTTTCATAAGCAATTTTACCATGTCTGATAATCAGCATGCCATCTATTGGTCCGTAGGCCCCGCTGGCAAGTTCATGATCAAGGAGAATAAGAGAGTCGGCATTGAGATGAACCGACTTGGGCGTCGCTAATGGCCAGGCTTTGGTTGGCCAAATTTCCTGAGCGCTGGCAGAGACAATAACAAATAACCAAAGGCAACCAGCTAAAAAGGACTTTCGCACCATTATCTTAGTTTATATAATGTACGCAATAATTTCCGAATTGCCTGATTTGTTAGTTTCACCCCGCCACTGGTGGGGCCAAGGCTCTTTAAGAAAATTCAGCATCCATTTAGAGGGTTAGGGTTAGGAAGTATTTCTTTGCGCCTTTGCTTCTTTTGCCCCGCCATCGGCGGTGTGAAACCCTAGCTTATCAGATGCAAGCATCCGCAGCAAGAAGCACATTCTTTCAATTCGACAACAATCCTTTCATTTTCTCGGCAATCAATTTGGCGGCAGACTTTGGATTAAACCGGTAGAAGAAGTCCATCATTTTAGAATCTGAACCAACCAACACGCGGTAACGGTTGTTTTCCATTCCGTCAATGATGATTTGAGCAGCTTTGGCCGGCGACAATATTTTAGGAGCTTTGGATCCTGGAGACGATGTCTGTGGAAGATTTAAGCCTGAATTTTTTGTAATGTTTGTATTGACGGCTCCCGGGAAAACGACGGTAACTTTTACATTCGTACCCAATAGTTCCGAATGCAGGCCTTCCGTTAAGAGTTTTACTGCTGCCTTTGAAGCACCATAGATAGTTTGTCCGGGGACGGGCAGGAAACCACCCATGCTGGAGATGTTCACAATATGCGCTTCAGGGCGCGCAAGCAGATGCGGCAAAAATGTCTTCGTCAGATACAGTGTGCCATAAAAGTTCACATTCATGACACGTTCAATGGCTTCATAGCTCAGGTCATTCACTTTAACAAAAGGTTGAATGATCCCTGCATTGTTAATGATGGCGTCAACAACTCCGAAATGCGCAATGGCATCATTCAAAAGTTTTTCAACGGATGCCTTTTCAGTTATATCAACGACAAAGACAACAAGTGAATTCTTTCTGTCGCCAGCCATTGCAAGGGTTTCCTGCAATGAAGACTCATTGCGGTCTATAGCCACTACTTTAGCACCCTTCGAAAGGAGGTTCAGCACCAGCTCACGTCCCATGCCGCTCCCACCCCCTGTTACAACGACGACTTTGTTTTGAACTTTCATGTTTTTTCTTTTGATGATGTCATACAAATAGAGATCATACTGGCTTTTGCTTTTATTTTCCTTCCTGGACGATTTTCCCTCTCGTTATTCCATTTTCGTTAAATACATCAATAGCGAAATAATATGGTTGCAATCTGTTAAGGCTGTGAATGGTCAGTGTATCCGTATTGAAAACCTGGTAATTCTCATAAAGTTTGTTTGGCTGTGTTCCATAGCGAATATTATAACCAACAGCGCTGGGACTCTTTTGCCATGTTAGCGTTATGTTCCTTGCGTCTGCAGTATCACGTTTAGCTATAAAAGATGAAACAGTTGGAGATGGCTTACCATTCCCCTTTCCAAAAATGCGCAAACCGGAAACTGCGAATTTCCCATCCGGGACATGATAATTAGTTAGCCTTAGGTATCGTGCTGAAACAGGTGTTGACAGTTCAATATAATCATGCGGAACATCCGTTTTGTTTGACGTTTTATCTGCTAATTTTTCCCAGTTTTTTTTATCATTCGAATATTCCAGTAAATATTGATGGTAGATAGAATCAGACCGTCCTAGAATAGTCGAGCCTTCCTCTGCAAAATCTATCTGAACTGCGCTCACATTGCAAGGGCTTTTTAAATCAACCAGTGCCCACTCACCTTTATTTCCTGTTTCCGCGCTCCAGTATTTGCGGATTTCTTCGCCAGTTAGGTTTTCCTTTGGATGATTAGGCAAAGCAGAAGAAACTTCAACGGGTTTGTTGTAAGAAAGCAACATCCATACGGGCTGATAATCTTCAGGACCTCGCAATTTCTTTTGTGGGACGATATGGGGAAAATCACCAAAGCCGGTATAAGTGTAGAACATGCCATCATTGTCAAAAAAGGCAGGAAATAGTCCCAATCGCCTTTCAAACGGATGCTTAACAGAAATAACCATCGTAGACACTCGCCAGAAGTTTCCCCACTTATCCAGAAAGGTACTGCTATGACCAGCGCCGGCAATAAAGCCCTCAGGCTTATAAGAAAACGGATTGTTATCAGCTGACTTGAAAGGTCCTAGTGGTGCATTGCCAACATACACACCATCATTATAACTTTTCATCTCAGTTCCCGGCGATGAATATTGCAAATAATACTTGCCATCATGTTTTGTCATCCAGGCACCTTCAACAAAAGGTCTTTGATTTTTTGTGTTATAGTCTCCAGTACGTTCCCATCCATGATTATTTATATCACTGTTTAAGACAACCAACGGGCTCACCAATTAATTTGAAAGTTTTAGAATCTAATTCTACTCCATAAATCGGTGTTTGATTTGAAGTGCCATAATAAAAATAAAGCCTTCCATCATCATCCAAAAACAGATCTGGATCGCTCATAATTTTCGAAAAACTATCAATTGCAACCTGCCATCTTCCGCTGGAAGGCTCAGATGTCTTATAGAGCTTTTTACTATTCCTGCCCCAGTTCGTTGCTAGAAAATATACTGTGTTATCGATTGCTACGACTGTTGGCGCATAATCTTCAAAAGGCAGGTCTGGGGAAGTAATCATTTTCCAATTGATTAAATCATTGGATGACCAATAACCTCCGGATTTTGAAGCAAACAAATAATACTTACCCTTGAACACAATCATTGTCGGGTCAGCAGCTTCACGTCGGGAAGGCTTCTCCAACTGAAACCGGTAACTAAGGTTCAATGGATTGCAGATAGTGGTTTGAGCATTTGATAATGAGGCAAACAATACCAAGAACAATATCACCGCAGCTCTATTAAATTTATTTTCCATCTTTTCAAAATTAGATTTGCTTTCAATTGCTAATTCATCTTGATTTGCGCAAAGCCATCTTTCAACCCATCGGCAGATGCTCTTAAGACCACTATTCCTTTATTTGCATTCGGTCTCACAATGACCAGTCCCCTACCGTGAAAAACTTTCTTATGATTTTGTTGAAAGCTGGACATATCATCAAAGCTTCCATTTCCGACTCCGGCGATCATACCATTTCCAGTAATCTGGTAAGTAATCTCCAGATCATCCACATATGGCACGACTTGACCTTTGGCATCGATGATTTCTACCCCTACATAAGATAAGTCATTTAGATCACCCTTAATGGAAGTTCTGTCAGCTACAAGACGAATGGCCACGGGTTTACCAGTGGTTGATAAAGTGCTTGAGCCAGTTTCCTTTCCGCCGTCAAATCCTTTTGCCACAAGCGTACCCGGCCGATATTCGATTTCAAAACTGGCCTCAATAGAGCCCTCTTGTACTATTTGTTCTGCAATCTTCTTACCGTTTAGTTCCAATCTTACTTTTTTACTTCTTGTGTAAACATTCACCTGCATTTTTTTGCCTTCCTGCCCGGGCCAGGACCAGGACTTAATTTCATCCGAAAACCCCCAGGGGGCAATTACTTCTTTCAGGCTGTCGGGAATTGGGCGGTGCACAAGCATTTCAATTGGACTATTGCGCCAAACAACGCTTTGATAGTAAGAAGCTGCTTTCCTGTTTCCAATAAGGTCTAAGTCGCCGCAGTATGCATTAAACACCGGCCAGGAATCTTTATAAAACAATCCCATACCCATCAGACCTTTTGGAATGTTTTTCGATTGAGCCAGATAGATAGATCTCCCAATCCCAGCTTCTCCTATATAATCCATTGCTGTCCACTTAAAACCACCCAGGAAAAAAGGATATTTTTCAGTTTCCTCCCAGTTTTCCAATGCATCAACTGCTAAATACTCTGTGGATATAAATGCCTTTTGAGGATGTTTGGCATGCTCCGTTTCAAAACGGTGTGCGGTGGCACTGTCGCGCTGGAAATAAGTAGAGTTATGCTCAAGAAAATAATTATACCCATCCACATCAAGGTTCGCCAGGTTCGGTTCATAGTCCTGCCAGGGCTTTTTAGTATACGGAGGCAGGAAAACAATGGCTTCAGTTACAGGCCTTGTGGGATCGAGTCTGCGAACTTCATCCGCCAATTGTTTTGCAAGCTGGTGCCCAATGGAATCGGGTGCTTCGTAGATTTCATTGCCGATGCTCCACATGATTACAGAAGGATGGTTCCTGTCCTGGAGAATGATAGACTGCAGGTCTCTTTGCCACCAATCTTTAAAATAAAGATGGTAGTCCTGGGGATTCTTTGCGTTCTCCCACATATCGAATGCTTCGTCGAGAACCAGCATGCCCAGGCGATCACAGGCATTTAGCAATGCCTGGGAAGGGGGATTGTGGCTGATGCGTATTGCGTTAAAGCCAATGCTTTTTAAGAGTTCAATTTTTCTTTCCTCCGCCCGGTCGATTGCTGCAGCGCCCAATGGGCCATTGTCATGATGAATACATCCTCCTTTTAATAAGACTCTTTTTCCATTTAGCATGAATCCATTCACGCCATCAAAATGAATGCTTCTGATACCGAATGCAGTCTCAATTCGATCAATCGTTTTATTTCCTGATTTAATTTCTGTAATAAGTTTATACAGGTACGGTGTTTCTACAGACCATAAAACAGGATTTGTTATTGCAATTGTTTGAGAATCTATATGCGATGCATTGGCTTCCGCTTGCACATCTTTATGCGTCCGTCCAACTGTTTTTCCATCCGGAGTAAGAATAGTGGTTACGATAATGATATTACTTTGAGTTGATTGCTCATTATTGATCACGGATTTTACATTAATCGTTGCAGTAATTTTTGATACTTCAGGTGTGGCAATAAACACACCCCAGGGAGCAAAATGAATAGGTTCTGTTGTGGTTAACCATACATGGCGATAAATACCAGAACCGCTGTACCAGCGGGAATTCTTTCCTTCGTTGCGGACTTTCACCGCCAGCACATTTTGCTTTCCGACAGGAAGGAGGTAAGGTGTTAAGTCATAATAAAACGGGGTATACCCATAAGGATGGTTACCCAAATGATGGCCGTTTAGCCAGACATCGGAGTTCATATATACACCGTCGAAATGGACAGTTACCAGTTTGCCAGGAAAAGATGCCTCTGTTATGAACTTCTTCCTGTACCAACCCGTGCCCCCATCTGTAAACCCGGTAGCGCCTTGGCCAATACTATTCTTGTCAAACGGCCCTTCGATAAGTCCTGCCGCCTGGCCGGGCAAGTCCTCAATGCTCCAATCATGGGGCAGGTCTACTGCCCGCCATTTTGCATCATCAAACCCAGGATCTTCGGCACCAATAAGGCTGTCTTTTAAAAAAAGCCAGTTGTCATCAAACTGTTTGCTTCTTTCTGCAGTTTTATTTTGGGCATGCGAAAGGATGCTACAGCATGCAAACAAAAAAGTCATTACGCTTTTTTTCATAATAATTATTCAATTGTTCTAAAAACAACTGGCCCAATCAGTCCGGCCGACATTAATTGGTCTTCCTTGCCTTTAAATTGTTTATAATGGTTGTCTCCCTGTTTTGCCCGCCCGATAAATCCATTCAACTGGCCTGTAGTTACATGAATTTCAACTTTGTTTACACCTTGAATCAGGAAAGGAGTTATATCAAGCAGGTAAGGCGCAAAAATTCTTTTGCCAGCGAGCTTATCGTTAATATATACTTCCGCAGTAAAATAGACTTTGCCCAAATCAATAAAAATATGAGCAGGTGAATTGGGATGGTTCCACTGGAAAGATGAAGTGTAGATTCCCTGGGCAGAAGAAAATTTAAATTGCTCGTTTGTTTTCCAGTCAAACAAGGGGCTATTCTTTATTTCAATACTATCTGCTTTAATATTCCATTCACCAATAGAAATCATCTCTTTTGTTTTGTTCATTGAAATTGGAGTTGCCAGCAAGGCATTTTCCATGATGATATTTTTTGTGGCGGCATATAGGATAACCGAACCATAAGGAGGCAATGAATAAGTAATGATGCTTCCATGGTTTTTTATGACTGTTCCTCCGTCTGCATTCAGCCAATAACTTTCACGGTAGATTTTACCGAGCGATAAGGAGACGGATTGCCATTGATCGCTTTTATTCCAGATAAATTGAATCCGGCTGCCGTCGCTCATATCTCGTTGCGCCTGCCTTGTAAAATGAAATTGTTGTTGGAAAGCAACAGGCCTGCGCAACTGTTTAATCCAGGCAGCCAATTCCCTTTCATCATTAATATAATGGGCATTCTTTGATTTTAAAGCTGTGGCTATATCTTCTGCTGTTGTGGCATCATTTTCTTTCCAGTTAAGGAATGATGGCTGCTTGTTGGGCAATGCACCTGAAGCCAATAAATTCATGCCCTTGTTTGAAAGTGTCTTTATTTGTTTGGCGGTTTGTAATTGAATGATGGTATCATTGGCAAGTATGAGTGCCTGAAAATGATTGCCCCTGATATTGATCTGACCATCTTTCTCCAATATTGCTTCATGTATGGACTCATCGTTTACCCAGGCCCAGCTTATCCCGTTTGCTTCTAACTGATTGATGAGCGGATATATTTTTTGCGCCCATACTGCTTTTGCAGGATTTGCTTCCTCCTTTGGTGGGAGCGGCCCTTCCACATCTTTCAAATAACCAACAGTGAGTATCTCTTCTTCATTGTTAAGCGTTCCTTCACCTACATCCAAAAATGGATAATACAGGAGGACATCGGCATGCGGCTTTCCTGAACGGAGTGCAGATTGTACGCGGGCAACATATTCATTAACCGCTTTCTGATCTTTCCAAAATATATTGCCTTCGCCCAGGTTAGATGAAAAATTGATGCCACCAATAATTGGGGATGAAAACGGGTACCAGCCTTCCAAGCCTAATTTCTCCTGTGTATATCGATAAGGAACTCCATGATAAATAATTTGATTTACGCCAGCCGCAAAAAGTTTATCTACTGCCAGTTTTATTTTTTGCGGTGTTGTGGTATAAGCACGATTGATGAATACAACAGACTCTGCGGTAACAATAGGACGATTATATAGGAGCGCACCGGAAGTCATTACCTTTAGGTTTGCTTCAGAGCCTAACATACTTTCTGTTTCGGGAATAGATGCCAAACCTGCCATAGCAATCATATCCATGTTCATGCCATAGCCCTGCGTACGGAATAACAAGCCTTCTTTCTCCGCCCAATTCCTGCTGGTTTTAAAAAAGTTATCGGCTAATAAATCACTGATGGTTATATCATAATCGTATCGCAGCCGCCAATCCTGGTTCGAAAAGAAAAAGTCTGGCTGTGCTTTCGGCCTCATATAGGCCACGTAATTGTAGCCTTTCTGCATGTTGGCAGGTAAATAAGGCGTGATATCGTACCCGCGGTGTTTTTTGAAGTAAGAAAGAAAATCTAAGCTGTAATGCCTGTTCACTGTAAATTCATAACTGTCGCTGAAAACAGCTCGCATCGGGCTTCCGAAATAAGGCTGCAAGCCGGTTCTTTCGCCAAACAAATAGTTGTATAATTTGAGTACTTTTTGAGAATCAAGGTGATCGACAATTGTCATTGGTTTAGGAAAGGCTGCTAAGTTGGATTGTTCGCCGCTTGGCACCGCCCAAAAAGCGATGACCTTCCATTCGCCTTCGGGAAAAGAATAGTTCAGGGTTCCATTATTTGTATAGGAACTGATGTCTTTTGAGGAGGCCGCATCCAATAGAATGGTCTTGCTTGCTCCGTTGGCTTCCGGCAACATCCTGGCCATAACAACTGCCTGCAAAAGTGGAGGCCGTTTTGTTCTATTTTTTGAATCAGGAAGAATGGGAATTGTAAAAAATAATGCGTTGCCGCCAATAACTGTTGTATCACTAAACTCCAGGGAAATAAAGCCATCTTCAGGGGTCAGGTTGGGACTTGCGGGAGGCCATCCGCTCCCATTGGTCATGTCTACTATGAGTCCCCGATTACGTGCTTCCTCCATTACTGCCCTAAGATTCTCATAATACGCAGGCCCATCCCAGCTTGTTAATATTTTTCGTTCTGAATCACTTATAGGAGGCATAGCCAGGTTCATAGGCTGTACTTCAACACCCCCAAAATCATAATCAGCAAACAGGTTAATTTCCCTCCTTAATTCTTCCTTCGTCACATCATTTCCAGGCCACCACCAGCGCGCAAATGGAGCAAATTCGAGGGAAGGCTTTTTGAAAGAAGCTATTTTGAAGTCGTACTTGGGAAACCATTTATCCGCTTTATTCCCATCCTTATTAAAATGATTCTGGCCAAATGAAAAAAAAGATATGGTTAATAAAAAAAGACAAATGAGCAATTTCCGATAGACTATCATAAAATCAATGGTTATATTAATTTGTCATTCCTCGCCAATACAAGGTTTAAGGTGAAACGAATTCATTTGAAATGTTCCAACAATAAAAATTAGCATCCTGCTGAAAAATGAATGCCAGCTCAGTTGCCAACTGCTGTTTACTTGGTTGGCTTTATTCTCTCTCCGTTTGATTCAAACATATCCATCATGGTTCCGTTTACATGATCTTCATCTTTTTTGGTCATTACCAGGTAAACATCGTAGCCTTGAGTCGAAAAATAAACGGTCACCTGGTTTTCTTTTAACTCCACTTTAGAAAATTTAGATAATTCTATACCGGTCGAGTCCTGGATATCGCCACTCATTGAAGTGTCCGACTTTTGAAGGATGACCAGCATTTTAGCGTCGCCATTGGGCGTGCCTTTTACCAGAATTTCCCATTTACCCGCAAAATAGTCAGCACCAGTTTTTGATTGTGCATTTACGCTATCATAAAAGAGAAGGCTCACAATAACAGTAAAAATTAAGCTCGACTTTTTCATCTTGATTTTTTTTGATGATTGAGAAAATGAATGATACCATCACATAAACATTCAGAATATTGATTTTGAATAGCATAGCAACATATTCCGTTTATTTGACGGAATAAAGCTAAGTCTTCGATTTGATTCAACCAAATAATATTCCGTATTTTTGACGGAATATAATTTTTCCACAAATCGTCATTGGCAGGATTATGAATACTCATATGAAAAAATCGGATAAAGTAGCCTCCATTTTGAATTCAGACCAATACCTTCGAAACGTAGCCGTGGATAATGTTATTTTCGGTTATCATGATAAGGAACTGAAGGTGTTGCTGCAACAACCCGTGTCTGTAAATAAATGGACCGTTACGGGCGGTTATATCAGGAGAACAGAATCGATTGAGGAAGCAGCCAGCAGGATAGCTCTTGCGAGAACAGGCTTAAAAAATTTATTCTTTCAGCAGTTTCGTGCTTTTGGAAACCCCGAAAGGGTTGTAGACAGCGGCTTCACGGCTAAACATATAAGCGAATTGTGGGGAACTGACTTGCCCCCTGATCTTTGGATATTTGACTACTTTGTCTCTGTGGGATTCTATACACTGACAGAGTTTTCTCTTGTGGAACCCAAGAAAGGAGATTTCGAGAAAGATTGCCAATGGTGGCCGATAAGTGACCTGCCTCCGATGATGTTTGATCACAAACTGCTCGTTACTGAGGCCTTGAAGACATTGCGGATGCATATCGCTCACTACCCGATCGGATACGAACTTCTACCTGAAAAATTCACCTTGCCTGAAATTCATGCACTCTATGAGACCGTACTTGGAAAGTCGCTCGACGACAGGAACTTTACCAGACGATTAATGGCGACAGGAATTGTCGTTAAGTTGAAGGAAACAAAGAAGATAGGCGCACACCGCTCCCCTTTCTTATACAAATTTGATAAGAAAAAATATGACCACGCATTGAGGAACGGGGATCTGCTGGTGTTTTAGATGCAATATGGTGCTAACTACTCTTACCCTAATAAAAACTTGGCTTGTCCCAATACGTATTTGGTTTGTTGACACCTAAACTTCTACGCTTTTCTGTTGCCGGATGTTCAATTAATTTTACGACCAAAGCGGCTACACTCTTACGCGAAACTTCTGTTCCTCTGACTGGTTCGTTCTTTTGCGTTGTCTCAAAATCGATTTCGTCCTCATCGGTTAGCCAGGTGGGCCGTATGATCGTGTAATCAAGATCTGAGGCTTCAATAATTTCAGCGGCCTTTCGGTATGGCCCAAGATATTTTCCGATCATTTTTTTGTTCCAGGTACCAAATTTCCCGGCCACTTCATCATATATTCCAATGGAGGCTATGAAGATGAGCCGCTTTACACCGGATTCATTCATTGCTTTCACAATCAGTTGAGCTTGCTTTTCCAATTCTCCCGCAAGGTTTGCGTATACCAGATCCTGGCCTTCCATTGCTTCTTTAAGTTTCTTAAAATCCAACACATCACCTTCGATGACTCGCGCATTACTGCTATGAACCTTGGTCAACTTCTTTGGTTTCCGCAAATAAAGGGTCAGATGGTAATCCTTATTCTTTAAAAGCATATCAATAACATGCTTTGCAATCTGTCCACCTGCTCCTAAGATCAACACATTTTTCATTTAGATTTTTTTTGAATGATTGCATTGGTTCTAAATAGTTTTCGCATGGATACGCTGCGACACTTCTCCTAAACATCTACGCCGGTGCATGTGCTTCTTCAATTGCAAGTGATCCCGATACTTCACGATTTGAATTTGTTTGACCCAGCAGTTCACTGATCTTTCGTTCCCCTTCTGCAATCGCATCCGCTCCTGCAAACCACCGCAATGGCGGCTCTGGTTGATCTGCTATTGCGATCAGGGCCCTGGCAAGCTTTTCAGGATCACCTCCCTGTTTTCCATTCATACTTTCCCAGAAAGGACGAAGTTGAGCATTCCGCTCAGCATAATCATTTATAGATTTTTCCGGCCAGATCGTGGACCCCGGTTCGAGTAGTCCGGTACGGAAGAACCCGGGATTAACGATCGTGGTCTTGATACCAAAAGGCGCAATCTCGATTCGCAGTGAATCCATCCATCCTTCGACAGCAAATTTTGAAGCAGCATAAGCCGTGCAGTATTCATATCCCACAATGCCAGCGGTAGATGAAATGGCGATAATATGACCAGAATGTTGCCTGCGCATTTGAGGAAGGACCGCACGGGCAACAATCATCTGTCCAAAAAGATTAGTATTTATCTGAGACTGAATTTGCTCAATAGACAACTCCTCAAAAAAACCAGCGTAGAAATTGCCTGCATTGTTTACAAGTACATCGATTGCACCAAAGTGTTCAACGGCAGACTTTACAGCCAGTTCTGCTTCAACTGAATTGGTCACATCAAGTTTAATTGCCAGCGAGTTTTCAGATTTCCCTAAAGTTTTACTCAGTTTTTCTATATCGCGTCCGGTAGCGATTACTTTGTGGCCAGCAGCTAATGCAGCCTTAGCTATCTCCAGGCCCATGCCACGGGCAGCGCCGGTGATGAGCCAAATATTTCCTTCTTTATTATTTCTCATGATTTATTTTTTTGAGCTTTCTGCCATACTGATAGTTTCTGATAGAATGCGAAATCATTTGCAAAGTTATCTTCGTCCAGGCCCATATGAGTAATGATAATCAAAGGAAAGGCTAAGAATTTCAAAGATCGATGATAAAGTAAGGTCCGACCGACCCAATGAAGTCCTGTGGATAGGTTGAAGGGTAAGGATGAAGTAAATAGCGTTGAATGTATCCTTTGAATATTTTAATTTTACACCATGAAAAACAATCCTGCACCTGCGTTGGATTTCAATGCTGAATTAAAATTGAAAGGCTTTAAGGTCTATGAGGTGGACAGCAATGCTTCTGGCCACAACTATAGTCGCAAAGATTTTTTCAAGATCAGCCTGACTTCGGGAAAGTATATTTTTCATTATGCCGACAGGAGTTTTGAGACGGATGAGACCATTTTATTTTTTGGCAATCCGCGTGTCCCCTACTCTTGTGAGATAATTAGACCATCCGTCGATGGCTACGCATGTCTCTTCAGTAAAGACTTTCTAAATTTGAGCGACCGTTCCGAAAGTCTTCTGCAATCACCCCTGTTTAAAATTGGAGGCACACCTATTTTAACGTTAAGTAAACTGCAAAAGAAGTCCATAGCAGCTATTTTCCAGAAAATGAATGCAGAGCAGGAATCCAATTATGCCTTTAAGGATGAGCTGATGCGAAATTATATTGGCCTTATTATTCACGAAGCGTTAAAAATGCAACCTTCGGAAAGTTTTTATAAAAATAAAAATGCGGCTGCACGAATTACCTCGGTGTTTCTTGAGCTCCTGGAAAGGCAATTCCCGATTGAAAGCACCGAACACCCGCTGGAATTAAAAACGGCTCAGGATTTTGCGAGTCATTTATCTGTTCACGTGAATCATTTAAACAGTTCCGTAAAAGAAGTTACCGGTAAGCCAACTACTGCGCACATTTCTGAAAGAGTAATTAGCGAAGCAAAGGCGCTACTCCAACATACAGACTGGAATATTGCTGAGATTGCATATGCCCTTGGCTTTGAATATCCCACCTACTTCAATAACTTCTTTAAAAAGAAAACGGGTCATATACCCAAATCGGTGAGGACTGCTAACCTTTGATATTTATACTTTCTTTCCAACAAGTGAGGGCTGAAACATTCAAGTCTTGCAAGGCCAACCTTTGCGCGAGTCAGCGTCCATGTGCTTTTCATGAGCTTAATTTTAACAAATATCATTAACCGATATTTTTGGGTCGTCGTAAAAGCGTGTATTTGGATTTACCACACTGTCGCATAGTGAAGTAAGTAATCGCGGTCTGACCTTCTTTGAGATCTTTCAATTCCTTTGGCACGGTTTTAGACCTCACTATACTAGCCTTGGTTGATCTGACTCTGCATTTTCCGTCTTCCCTATATATTTCCGCCTCCAGTAATCGTTTCTACTAATTATTTAATGTAAATATTTTTTTAACAAAACAAAACTATAATATCATGAATACAACTAATTATCCATCCGAAAATCCGCAAATCCAGCCGCCCCGAAAAAGTTTTAAGGGCATCGTGATAGGCCTGCTTGCAGCAGGAATGCTTGGAACTGCGGGGTATGCTCTTTACAGTAATAGCAATCATCAAACAGAGCAGCAAATACAGCAAACTCAGATTGCGAAGTCTGTAGATGAAAAGGGGCAGCTGCAAAAAAAGTTCGATGAATCACTTGTGCGTCTTGATTCCATGGCTGGCGTAAGCAATAAAATGCAGGACGTATTATCTGGCCGGCAAAAAGACATTTCAAAAATGAAAGTTGAGATCCGCAAGATTCTGAAAAAGGAAAAATTAACCGAATTGGAAAAGAAACAGGCACAGGATCTTCTTGTTGAATTGAATCAAAAAATCAATAATATGGAACAGGAAGTTGCGCGTCTCTCCCATGAGAACCAAAACCTGAATGAGGACAAGACGAAATTAACACAGGATAAAGACAAACTCACCTCTGATTTGCAAACAACTTCAACTGCCAAGGTTGATTTGGAAAAGAAAGTGGATATAGCCTCCACTCTTATTGCATCTCATATTATGATTACTCCCGTGCAGGACAAGAAGAACGGTGAGGAAAGACTAACTGACAAAGCAAAGAAAGTTGACAAGCTGATCATTACGTTTGATGTAGCAAATCGTATTGCACTAAGTGGTCAGACTGACGTCTATGTCTGCATAACAGGCCCGGATGGAAAAATGATTTCTGTCCCTGCGTTGGGATCCGGAACTTTTACAACACGTGATGAGGGAGACAAAGTCTTTACTTCCAAACTGCCTGTTGAATTTGAAGAGGGTAAAACCAAGTCTCTACAGCTTTCATGGAAGCAGGAAACAGTCTTTCAGACAGGATTGTATAAGATTGAAATATATCACAATGGATTTAAAATTGGAGAAGGAACGAAAGAGCTCAAAAAGGGTGGCTTATTCTCCTAACAATAAACAGATCCTAATTATATCATAGAAGAATTGAAAAAGCCGGGAAACTTGATTTCCCGGCTTTTTATTTTCTTTCCGATAAGTTAGCACCATCCGGCCATCCCGCGGAGCACCAGATTGTCATGCAAGTACATTTGCAGGGCAAAAGAAAGTGAAATTCCTGATTCCCCGGGATTATAGTAAATTACATTGAGTCCTTTTACTTCTCTCTGGCTTCATTTCACCTGGAAACATTTTCATGAAGCATTTATTATTATATCTCACCCTTTCATTGCCCCTGCCGCTTTCGGCCCAAAAAGTTATTTCCATAAAAGTGGATGGAGCAATCAGCCCGGTGGTTGCAGCATATATCCATCGCGGGATTGAAAAAGCCAATAGCGAAAAAGCAGTATGTCTTTTGATCCATCTCAATACACCCGGTGGCTTGTTGAAATCTACCAGGATGATTGTGGGTGATATATTTGAATCAAAGGTTCCAGTCATTATTTATGTTTCCCCGTCAGGTGCACATGCAGGATCGGCAGGACTTTTTATTACCCTGGCTGGGGACATCGCTGCTATGGCTCCTGGCACGAATATAGGAGCTGCGCATCCTGTGACCTTGCATGGCGAGTCTGATTCAATCATGAACAGCAAATCCACGAATGATGCTGCTGCCTTTATCCGCACAATTGCAGAATACAGAAAACGAAACTTGCAATGGTCCGAAGAAGCGGTAAGGGAAAGCGTTTCGATCACTGCCAGTGAAGCGCTTAAGAAAAATATCATAGATCTTATCGTTTCCAATGATGGGGACCTGATTAGCCAGGTGGATGGAAGATTGATTCATGCGCGATTCTATCAACATCTCCTTGCATACCCGGGGTGCGACCATTCAAACATTGGACATGGGCTTTGGGGAAAATATCCTAAATATCGTCAGTGATCCTGATGTAGCATATGTTTTACTTATGCTGGGAATTTTGGGCCTGCTTTTCGAGTTATTCAATCCAGGGGCATATTTCCCGGGTATCATTGGCTTTATTTCGATTGTAATGGCATTTTATGCATTAAATACTTTGCCAGTGAATTACGCAGGGCTGGCCCTGATTATTTTTGGGATTGTTCTTCTTGTGCTCGAAATCAAAATAGTGAGTCATGGGATTTTTGCCATTGGGGGAATTAGCGCATTGCTGATCGGTTCACTGATGTTAATCCGCCCCGATTCAAATCTTGATATGGTGCGCATTTCCCGGGCATTGATTATATCCACTGTCGCTGTTCTTGGTGGTTTTTTCCTCTTTGTGATCACTATGGGATTGCGTGCACAACGCGGAAAACCAGTTATAGGAATAGAAAGCATGGCCGGTCAAACGGCAGAGGCCCTGGATTCCCTTGAACCGGCGGGAAAAGTCCAGATACGGGGAGAAATCTGGAATGCAGTGTCCAGATCCGGCTTTGTCCCGAAAGGTGAAAAAGTGCGCATATTAGAAGTGAAAGAGCTTGTCCTTTTTGTTGAACTCATCCATTCATAAATAGCAAAAATTGTTTACATGCAAAATTATCCCATATTCCCAATGGTGCTCATTCTGTTCGCCATCATTATTCTGGCTAATTCCATCCGGATCCTTCGCGAATATGAGCGCGGCGTAATATTCAGGCTGGGTCGCCTGGTATCTGGCGGAGAGAAAGGGCCTGGCTTAATATTTCTCATTCCTATTGTGGACAAGATGGTGAAAGTGAGTTTGCGAACCGTGGTCATGGATGTGCCACCACAGGATGTCATTACCCGGGACAATGTGTCGATCAAAGTGAATGCTGTAATTTATTTCCGCGTTGTCCGGCCATACAAAGCAATTGTTGAAGTTGAAAATTTTCTGGTCGCCACCTCACAGCTTTCGCAGACAACATTAAGAAGCGTTCTTGGCCAATCTGAACTGGACGATTTACTGTCGCAAAGGGAAAAAATCAACCTGCGCCTTCAACAGATTATCGATGGCCATACCGAACCATGGGGTATCAAAGTATCCAATGTAGAAGTCAAGCAGATTGATCTTCCGCAGGAAATGCAAAGGGCCATGGCCAAACAGGCAGAAGCTGAAAGAGAGCGTCGCTCTAAAGTGATTGCGGCCGAAGGGGAATTCCAGGCATCGCAAAGATTGGCTGATGCAGCAAAAATACTCGCTGAACAGCCCAGTGCGATTACCCTGCGTTATTTACAAACTCTGAGAGAAATTGCCACTGAAAAAAATTCAACGACCATATTCCCTGTTCCGATCGATTTGTTGAAACCATTCTTGAATGTTGAGCAACAGAAAAAATTGCCTTAGGATTTTCTCCGCCAATGTCAGTGTTTAACCTGCCGTGTTTGGTGTTCCTTGAGAATTGCTTAGTGAGTAAAGTCACATACTCACGCTTTTGGGTTACCAGTTGGCCTTCTTTCACATCTAATTTCCATTCTGCCATCCAAAAATCGCATAAACGGCAAATGTAGCCAGCCAATGATCTCCTCCATAATTTCCTGAATCAATATGCGGTAAAGTAGATTTTATAAAAGTGTTGGAAGTTCGTAAAAATAATTTCTTATATGGATGACCAGTAGGCAAATCAGATGCAATGCCTTTCATGCACCAGGCACGACTCAGACTCAGGCCATCGAGGTGAACGATCATATAATCCGTCCTGTCACTGACAACAGGCTGCTGGACAAGATTTGCAATGCCTTCCTTTGTGAAAAATGCATTGAACCAGTTAAGGAATTCCGTCCTGGGCAAAACCCGGCGCATCAAATCGGCGATCTCGAGGCTGGGGGATAAAAAATCGGTTCCATCCGGCTCCAGATAGGCAGGCGTTTTTTTGTTGGAAAGAAAATAATCCTTGCTCCTTTTCTTTATCAGGTTGGCAAATTGGGTGTTGCCCATTGCATTCGCCCAGTCCAACGCAAACACCAAACCAAAAGCAGTATTTGGATGCACGCCGGTACGATTGGGATAGGTTTGTTTGGGAAGAAAGGCCATCCACAGTTCCACGATCTTTTTTGTGAGGGGTTGCAGATTTGCATGCCATTGTTTCGCCCGCGGATTGTTCCAGTTGTAAATCTCCTCATCCAGTTTTAAGAGCCAGGCCCATCCATAGGTTCGCTCATAAGTATTCGCTGCCGGGTATTTGGAAAAATATTCTGCTTCTGCAATGATTTTTTCTGCTTGAAAACTATTGTCCAATAAAGCCAAAATCCTTTCGTGATCAGGCATATCCGGAAATGTCTTGAGCAATTTGACCAGCATCCAATGTCCGTGCACACTGGAATGCCAGTCGAGACAACCATAAAAAGCAGGATGCAGCTGATGTGGCAGGAGAATATGATCGGTCACCGTATCTGAAAGATGGGAGGTTTTGTTTGGCCACTCGTTTGGAATGCAATGGAGCGGCATGCGAGCGAGCCTTGTGGCCATTGCCATATTAAACAACGAAGTATCCTGCGAGCTTTGCCCCGATACTTCGAGAAGCAAAAAAAAGCAGGCAGCAACGACCAGGATCCTTTTCATGAGGCGAAAATAAAGGTTATTGTACTTTGTCGCTGATTTTTGGGTTTCATGCAGAGATTACAAGAGGCGCAAAGAAATGACATCCGCCTGGCATTTGCCCAAGGAGAGGGATAAATTTGATTCGAGAGTCTTTGCGCCTTTGCTTCCTCTGCCCCGCACATGCGGGGTGAAATCTTTGATATTAACAATGCTGAGGCACGAATCATTATTTGGGTTCTTGTGAAAATTTTCTTTAATTACAATAAATATTAAGATTATGAAAACCACTTATCAAACAACGATCATGAAATCAACATGGGTAATTCCCTTATTGTTGTTTTGCTTTGCTGCCATTGGACAATCAACCGATAAGGAAAAAAAATTGGCTAAAGACGCCCAGGAGGCCATAAAGGAATTCAAGCACACGGATACATTGATGAAATCTTTGTTCAAAAGTGCTTATGGATATGCCGTTTTCCCCAATGTGGGCAAAGGAGCCATGGTAGTTGGCAGCGCTGCAGGAGGTGGGATTGTTTATGAAAAAGGAGTTATTATGGGCAAAGCGCAATTGAGCCAGCTCACGGTAGGCTTTCAGGCCGGGGGACAGGCCTATAGGGAACTGCTGTTTTTCGAAAACAAAGAGGCCCTCGATCGTTTCAAGGATGATAAGGTGGAATTTTCCGCACAGGCATCTGCTGTTGCTGTAACCGCGGGCGCATCAGCCAATGCAAAATATTCCAATGGCATCATGATATTTACGGAGCTGAAAGGCGGCCTGATGTACGAGGCTTCCGTAGGTGGGCAAAAATTTGATTATTCTTCTTTCTCAAAGTAATAACATCCTGCTAACGAATTCCACGAAGTTCGAGGTGTTCTGAAGAATGCCCCGAACTTCATGATAAATTCTTTTTTTCAACCCCATACAGCCGATCCAATTATCAGCTCACTTGTAATGGAGGCTTTCCCCAAATTAAATAGCAGCTCATCTGGTTTAAAAATAACGCCGATGAATTGAGTAAACTTTATTTGGCCACCCCTTTGGAATGTAATGAAGCGGCATCCCTGCGAGCCTTAAGACAATTGCATTGTTAAGGAGCGAAGTTCCAGGAGAGCCTTGCCCCGAAAATTTGGGAAGAAAAAAATGCCGGCGGGCAAGGATCAGGATTCCTTGGATAAGGCAAAAATAGAGACCATTAGAATTCAAAGATGATCCCGAATATATTCCAGGATATTGATCAGCAACAAGTACATTAAAAGTCCCGAATTCATTTCGTCGACCATTTATTCTCCATTACCTTTACCGGGAACGCAAACCAATGCAAAAGCTAACCAAATCTCTTTTGGAGAACCTTTCCGAAGGTGACCTGATTTACAAATACCCATTCAACTCTGATGAAATACACGAATACTACAATCCTGAAGATGCAAAGCAGATTTCACCATTCCGGGTAAAGAGCATAACTGAGGAGGAAGTAATTCTTACAAGGATCGATCCAACGGCATCCAATCTATATAACATCACTTTGGTCTATTCTATCGAGAAAGTCATAAACGGTCAATTCTGGCTACCGGATAACTTCAAGCAGAACTGATTCCTGCGCAGGAAATCCCAAAATAAACTTCACTTCACTTAACAAAAAGATAAAGCCAAAAATTCCCTGCCATCCTGAAAACTTATGTAATCTTGACTCCTAAAAATAGATTGCATACCATCTGAAATTTTCAATACAAAAAAATCATTATGAAACGGAGATTTGAATTTACCTACCAGGGCCAATCTTATTTGGCAGCGTATCGTGTGACCGATTACTATAATACCAGCGTTTACACAATTGAACCGGATCAAAAAGGATTGCCTTATCCATTTGCTGACAGGCTCGATTTGGAGTACAATCAGTCTAACGATACATTTTTATGGAGCAGTTGGGAATCCAGAGAAAGGAAATTTCTTTATCTCGCCATTGTCGAAGGGATCAAGGCAACCAGGATAAATGAAGTTTATTGATAAATTTCAGTACATGTGAAATCCCCAGAATGAATGTTTCAACCCACACATGCGGGGCCAAGGCTTTCGAAGGAAATTCACCCCTCTCCTTTGGAGAGGGAAAGGGGTGAGGTCTCTTCATCGCTCCTCTGCGCGAACAAAATTAATGTTGTACCTTTAAAACAAAACGCATGTCTAAAAAAATCATCGCCGTATTCGGAGCAACAGGTGCACAGGGAGGTGGCCTTGTACGAGCCATCCTTAATGACAAAAAAAGTGAATTTGCTGCTCGCGCCATCACAAGGGATAAAACGTCTGAGAAAGCAAGGGAACTCGCCAGTATGGGAGCAGAAGTGGTAGAAGCTGATTACAATAATGAAAATTCAATCGAGAAGGCACTGGAGGGAGCTTATGGCGTTTATTTTGTTACTTTCTTTTGGGCACATTTTTCTCCCGAAAAAGAATTGGCCGAGGCGGCGATGATGGCACAGGCTGCAAGAGAAGCCAACATACAGCATATCATTTGGTCCACGCTGGAAGATACACGCAAATGGATACCACTCAGCGACAACCGGATGCCGACGCTCCAGGGCAAATATAAAATCCCGCATTTTGATGCCAAGGGCGAGGCAGATCATTTTTTTGTTGATGAAGGTGTTCCAACAACATTCATGTATGCCTCTTTCTACTGGGACAACTTTATTTATTTTGGTGCAGGTCCAAAGAAAGGACCGGATGGTAAGCTCTATCTTACGTTTCCCCTGGACAATAAAAAAATGGCAGGCATCGCATCAGACGATATTGGAAAATGCGCCTATGGAATCTTTAAAAAGGGCAAGGAATTAATTGGCAAAACCGTTGGCGTTGCCGGAGAACATTTAACCGGACAGGAAATGGCCAGCGCATTATCAAAAGCACTGGGAAAGGAAGTATTGTATAATAATGTCAGCCCCGACACTTATAGGGCTTTCGGATTCCCGGGTGCGGATGAATTGGGTAACATGTTTCAGTTTTACCGCGACTTTGATGAAGTATGCAATAAAGTACGGGACGTAAGTTTTTCAAAACAGCTCAACCCGGAACTGATGTCGTTTGATGCATGGTTAGCTGAAAACGCAAAGCTTATTCCACTGGATTAGTTGAGTTTCATTAATACCCCATTGCTGGCGTATTCTGTAATCTAAAAAAAATTATCTTGTCATTTCGAACGGAGCGAAGCGGAGTGAGAAATCTGAAATTTCGAAGAGCCTGAACATCCGGATTTCTCGCCCTGTCTTTCATTCATTGCAATTCCATGAACTTAACCGGGCTCGAAATGACAAAGAAGAAATAAACTGGCACCAGCATGTGATACTTGCTTGTATTGCAACAAATGCCCATCTATGCACGAAAAGAAAACAGTTCGCTCTTCATTCCATTCCAAATTGTGACATCAGAAAAACGCCATCTTTTGTATCTTAGACGCTCATTGGATATCATTAGATGGGTTTGCTGGAGGGAAAAAATATTGTAATTGTTGGCGGCACCACAGGAATCGGGTTATCCGCCGCCAGGGCATTTATTGCCAATGGAGCAAGCACAACACTGGCGCAAGCGTCCGCTTGTGCCAGATAAAGAACTTTCATCCCAAATAGAATAATTACCGGAAAAAGGTGCGACCTCCTGGCGCCGAAGGATGGTAAATCATATTTTTGTCAGGCCATCTAAATTATTTGAATCAGCATGCTGCGCTTAAGGATTAATTTTTTCCTGCTTTTAACAATCTTCATATTATTTCAACTTAATTGCCGGGAAACGAAAAAATCTCCAAATGATTTATTGCTTGATCCACCACTAGGCACGAAGTTTCAATTTCATATTTTGAAAACGGGGATTGACAAGTGGGAAGAGAAACTAACCTATGACACACTGAAGCTAACTCTGCAGCTAAATTGCATTAAAAAATTTGACAGCTTCAATCTCTTTAGGATGGAATTCAAGCAGGCTTGGGTATTTAAACCTAAATCCTTAGCATATATAGATTCGTCGGAATGGTTATCCATGTGGAAATCAATTATAGGAAAAACGTATTCGATAGAAATTGCCAAAAATGGCGAGGTGTTAAGTGTAATTCGACCTGGTAGCTTTGTCGATTCGATTGCTTCAAAACTTAAGATGGAACCCTACGTATTTAATGGACGAACCTTCGATTATGTCGGTGAGGGCGCTATCAAAGACTTGCTATCAGTTATTTTTGCATATATACCAAGAGCGAAGCCGATTAAGGGTGAAATTTGGGCATGTGAGACGCTTCAGGCATCCAAAGCCCCCATAAATATTGACAACCTATTCCAATTGGATGAATCCAAAGATGATTCAGCATTAGTCAGCTTCAAGTCAACCTTGCAGGCAGGATTATCCGAAAATCCATGGTTAAAAGGGACACAAACAGGAACAGTCGTTGGCAGCTATTCTACCGGCATTCCATATCGTTTGGAATCTATGACTAACACTTTATATATTACAAAATACTATAGCGTAGAATCCAACATTCATTTAGAAATTCATCAATAACAACACTGGCGCAAGCGTGTCTGACGAGGATATGCAACGGAGTTCAAATTAATGCAAGAAAGTCAGACCGGCTTGTGCCCTGCCAGACTTATGTTATGAAAGAAAGGTCAATTAGTCCCTTTCCTCCGTAAAAATCTCGGGCGCTGCTGTGCAGCCAGTCTTCTGGTTTTTCCAGAAAGCCTGCTGCGACAGGGTTGTCATGTATATAGTCAAGCTTTTGACAGAACATTTTGACGTTCATCAACTCAATAGGATGGTTGTGCTGCTGCCAGAATTGCCATTGGCCATTATTGCAGTTCTTCTTTCCAGCTCTCTCCATCATCCAAACCATCCATTCTCTTCTGCTTTCGACAGGATTTTGCTTAATCGCCTTTTTCAGTCGCAAAGAGGAATAACCTTTCATGTCCCTGACAATGTTCTCAAGCTTATTGTCAGAGCTGCTAATAATCATATGCACATGGCTTGGCATAATAACCCAACCATATATTTCAAGGCCTTTATTTTTCTGGCAATACTTCCAGCTCTCAATGATTGTCTCGAGGTAAGCGCTCCTGACAAACCCATCTATCCAATATACAACCGCGTAGCTTATGAAATATAACTCTTCTCTATCTCCAAATTTATATTTTCGACTCACCCAATCAAAATACTCAGATTTACACTGATTTTAAACAAAAGCATGTGGTAAAAAAAGTGGTATCTGAATGTTTTCGCAGGGTAACGTTGGCACAAGCCGGTCTGACCTACTTTCATTAGACTCAAACATCCACCAACTAACCGTCAGACACACTTGCGCCAGCAAAAGGATTCTTTGCGCCTCTGCGTGAAACACAATCAAAGGTCCAGCTTCTACGACAAATGCCCACCGAAATTCGATAGAAAAATAGTTCATCCTTCATTCCATTTTAAATGGAGGCATCAGAAAAACGCCAGCTTTTGTATCTTAGACGCTCATTGGATATCAATAGATGGGTTTGCTGGAAGGAAAAAATATTGTGATTGTTGGCGGCACTACAGGGATAGGTTTATCCGCCGCCAGGGCATTTATTACCAATGGTGCAAGTGTTGTGGTTGTTGGCAGAAAGAAAGAATCTGTTGCTGCGGTCCAAAATGAATTTGGAAATCATGCCTTCGCGATGCAGGGAGATGCGATAGAAAAAGGAACGGCAGAACATGCCATTCAATCCTGCATCAGCCAATTTGGAGGCTTTGACGGACTATACCATGTGGCCGGTGGCAGCGGCAGGAAGATGGGTGATGGACCCTTGCATGAATTGACATTGGAAGGTTGGAACAAAACATTAGAACTGAATCTCAGTTCCCTTATGTTGAGCAACCAGGCAGCCGTCAGAAAATTTCTGGAATCAAAAAAGCCGGGAAGCATTTTGAATATGAGTTCAGTTTTGGGATTTTCGCCTTCCCCCAGACATTTTTCCACTCATGCATATGCAGCTGCAAAAGCAGCTGTTATTGGATTCACGCGGTCGATCGCATCCTATTATGCAAAAGACAATATTCGAGTGAATGTGATTACTCCGGCACTGGTGGAGACGCCGATGGCGCAAAGGGCGGCGAATGATGAAGAAATCCTGGCATTCATCAAAACAAAACAACCCCTTGGATGGTGGACGAATCGGAAGACCAGAGGATCTCGACGGACTTGCAGTTTATTTTATGAGCGACCAGTCTCTTTTCACCACGGGCCAAAGCAATCAGTGTGGATGGTGGCTGGGCGATCACCGAAGGACAATACGACTAAATGAAATCGACCATTGGAATTGATCTTGGTGGCACAAGAATAAAAGCTGTTGCGTTAGATGCAGACGGCCATATTTTCCATCAATTCTACCTGCCAACACAAGACGGCGATGGTGCAATATGGAAACAGGCGGTCTGGGACGCTGTCAACTTATTGCTTGACATTCTCCGGACCGGCAAATGCACGGTGGGGATTTCGGCTCCGGGGCTACCCAATGAATTCAATACAGCCATTGCGTTTATGCCAGGAAGAATGCAGGGGCTGGAAAATCTTGTGTGGTCAGAATTCCTGCATCAAAGGACTTTTGTTTTGAATGATGCAGTGGCGGCGATGATGGCAGAAGCAAAATTTGGCGCTGCAAGAAACAGGAAAAATGTTGTGATGCTTACGCTGGGAACAGGAGTAGGCGGAGCCATCCTGATCGATGGGAAACCCTACCAGGGTTCATTCAGCAAGGCCGGACATATTGGACATATGGTGATCAATGATGAAGGCGACATAGATGTAACCGGTATGCCGGGTAGTTTGGAAGATTGCATCGGAAATTGCACCATAGAAAAAAGAAGCAGGGGTAAATATATTTCCACGCATGATTTACTCGCGGCCTATAGAAAGGGGGATTCATTTGCAAAAGATGTATGGCTGAAATCTGTGAGGCAATTGGCTATCGGGATGGCATCGATTGCCAATATTCTTTCTCCGGAAGTCATTGTGCTTGGCGGTGGAATTACGGAGGCAGGAAGGGACTTGTTTGAGCCCCTGGATGAATATATGCTCAAATATGAGTGGAGGGCGGGCGGAAATAAAGTGGAAATTGTAAAAGCTTCTCATGGCGACATGGCCGGCGCCATTGGTGCGGCCTGTTTTGCAATGGAAAATTGAAATCTATGAGTCTAACGGAAATCTATTTACAAAAATGTGCGGGAATTATTGAAAAGATCAGGGCGCAGGAAAACAAGATCCATCAGGCTGCGGAATGGTTTGCCGATTCCATACTGGCAGGCAGGATGGTTCATTGCTTTGGCTCCGGACATAGCAGAATCATGGTGGAAGAAATGTGGCCGCGTTACGGATCATTTCCAGGCTTTAATCCCATCGTCGAATTGTCCCTGACGAATCATAACAATGTGGTCGGAGCGAATGGGCAAAGACAGGCTATGTTCATTGAAAATGTTTCAGGTCTTGCTGAAAGGATCCTGAGAAATTTTGGTCTGAGCCAAAAGGATACCGCGCTGATCATTTCATCCAGCGGTTGCAATGTCGTCCCGGTGGAAATGGCTGAGATTTTTCAGCAAAAGAAAATCAAAGTGGTCGCCATTGTGACCAGGGAACATTTGGAGAAAAGCAGCAGCAGGAGAACGGATGGAAAAAAGTTGGCCGATTTTGCAGACCTTGTTCTGGATACGGGTGCACCTGCCGGCGATTCGATGATTTATTTTGATGGATTGGACACACCGGTATCTCCCGGTTCCACTGTGGGTGGGGTCATGATCATAAATAGTATCAAGGCTGAATTGGCGAAGCTTTTGACAGTTGCAGGCCAGCCTCCAAAAGTATTGACAGCAGGTTGCATAGTCGGTACTGAAAAAGCGACTGCCCTCTTTGAAGCTGCTTATGATGAGCATGCCCACAGAATGGCTGAACTGTACAAAAATGCAGGAAAATCACAGGTATGATACCTCAGAGCTAGCTCTGAACTCAAGTTCCGTCCCGGCTGAGCCGGGACGGGATTGTTCGACTAAGTTTTTTGCTGCACTTCGTTTGCAAAAAACAAGTCTCACAAATAATTCGTAAACGATAAATGCCCTTTGGATAAAAGGAGTTACACATGAATCAGATACCCATTCGGACGACTGTTATAGGAAGCTATCCATTTCCCGGATGGCTGGAATTTGCATCGCAAAATCTGAACCGATTCGGTGCTGCTGATATTGAAGAGATGATTGAAGATGCAGTGATTGCCGCCATTCATGACCAGGTCACGGCCGGACTGGATGTAATCACCGATGGAGAACAAACCAGGCTCGATTTTAATTTATCTTTTTACGGATTCATTCAGGGCATTGAAAATAACGAAACTGAAACCAGGAAATTTGGCCCGCCTGCGCATGACCAGCGGGGTAAGCATAATATCGTCGGAGAGTTGGTTGCTCCCAATGGACTAGGTGCAGTGAAAGAATTTCAGCGCTTGAAAAAACTGGCTCCTGCCTGGTCCCACTATTAAAAGCCAGCGTGCCCGGACCTTATACCCTGAGTGGAAGATTTTTGCCCAATAAACAATATAAGGACCGTTATGCCATTACGGAATCCCTCCTTCCTATGATCAGCAAAGAGCTGGAAGCACTCGTGGCTGCAGGTTGCACCGAGATCACGGTTGATGAGCCCTCGATGAGTTGTTATGCATACAAAGAAGATACTAAACGATTTGTTGATATTTTCAATCGCACGGTCAAACCTATTGTCGGCAAATGCAATCTAAGTACGCATTTATGTTTTGGCAATTTTAAGGGAAGGCCTGTTGGATACAGGAGTATCAAACCCATGCTGCCTGATTTTTTGGAAATGACTGTCAATGAAATTCATATTGAAATGGCCAACCGGGAATTTGCAGAAATTGAATTGCTGAAACCCTTCGCTGAAAGAATGAATGTGGCGGTAGGCATCATTGACGTGAAGAATTATTATATCGAATCTGTCGATGACGTGGTTGAACGCATCAGAAAATGTTTGAAATATGTGCCTGCCGAAAAATTATCGGTGGCTCCGGATTGCGGCCTGAGCCAGACCGCCAGATGGGCTTCGCGCCAAAAATTAGTCAATATGGTAAGGGGCGCAAAAAAGGCAAGAGAAGCTTTATGAGCCTGATTCCCGCATTTAAAAAAGATGAGTCCCTCGTTGCGTGAAATGGATGCTTTGCTACCCGAAGACAGCCATTTCCATCTCTGGTGGCTGGGTCAAAGTGGATTTTTATTGCAATGGAAGGGCAAGCGCATATTAATCGATCCTTATCTTTCTGATTCCCTCACCAAAAAATATGCTGCAACTGATAAACCGCATACAAGAATGAGTGAATTGGTAATACGGCCTGATTTGCTGCAACATATTCTTGTGGTGAGTTCCAGTCACAACCATACAGACCACCTGGATGCAGAAACACTGATCCCCATTCTAAAAAATAACCCCGGCATTCAATTTATCATTCCTGAAGCAAACAGGAATTTTGTTGCAGAAAGAGTGCAATGCCCAAGAGATTTTCCAATTGGTTTGAATGACGATGAGTCAGTAACAGTGGGAGAATTCACATATCACGGGATCCCTGCAAAACACAATGAACTGGAAAGGGACGAAAAAGGAAACTGCAGGTTCATGGGTTATGTGATCGAATTTGGAGGATTCAGGATTTATCATAGCGGCGACACGCTTTGGTTTGATGGCATGGTGGAATTGCTCGAACCATTTGAAGTTGATCTTGCCCTCCTCCCCATCAATGGCAATCGGCCCGAAAGAAAAGTAGCGGGCAATCTGGATTGCAGAGAGGCCGCAGCCCTGGGAAAGGCAATCCATGCAGGCTGCGTCATACCCTGCCATTACGATATGTTTAGCTTCAATACGGCTGATGTGAATGAATTCGCAAGGGAAGCGGGAAAAATCAGTCAGCCCTATCGCATCCTCAAGGGTGGAGAAAGATTTGAAAGTGAATGAAACGTCTGAACTGGGATTTGTGGGATGAATGGGATTTTTTGGATAAAAATATTCCGGGTGATTTCAGCATGCCATAGCTCTGGCGCAAGCGTCCGCTTGTGCCAGCACGGGGACAGAAAGAAGTTAACTCACATCCAAACTTATTTTCCCAAGCCTGAAACCGATCCAATTTATTTTTCAACTTTTATTCAGTCCGCAGGCTTTTTACCGGGTTTGACATGGCGGCCTTGATTGCCTGGAAGCTCACGGTCACTAAAGTTATGGCCATGGCCACCGTAACAACCAAAACGAAAATGCCTAAGCTGATTGTCGTTTTAAGTGGATAAGATTTCAACCACTCATTCATGTAATACCAGGCAATGGGAATAGCGATGGCACATGAAATCAGAACCAGTAATACAAAATCTTTTGAGAGCAATTGCCACAAATTAAAAACACTGGCTCCAAGTACTTTTCTGACGCCGATTTCTTTCACCCGCTGTTCGGCGGTGAAAGAGGCCAGTCCAAAAAGCCCGAGACAGGAGATAAAGATGGCGAGTATCGCTACAATGGCTGCCAGGTTACCAACCAACTCTTCATAATTAAATTTTTTCGCATACTGTTCATCTGCGAACTGATATTCAAACGGAAATGCCGGGTTGTATTTATCAAAAACGGGTTTTATTAAATCTATCGCCTTTGAAGCCGAAAAACCCGGATTGATGCGCAGGTTCAGATTACCCACCCAACCTTTGTTGAATATGATGGTAAGCGGAGATATGGGCCGGTAGGGAGATTCCATCTGCAAATCGGGTATCACACCCAAAACAATCATCGGCTTATCATTCCATTTCAATATTTCTCCTACGGGATTTTTTAAGCCCATGCGTTTTACAGCCGCCTGGTTCAGCACCACCCCATTGGAGTCCGCAAAATTTCTTGAAAAATCTCTTCCCTCGAGCAATTTGATACCTAAGGTCTTCGTATAATCATAAGTGGTAGCGATGGTCGAGAAGATCGTTGTTTTTTCAACCGGGCTACTACCCTTCCATTCCCATCCATTATTGTTGCTGTAAATTTCAGAAGGAGGAGAATTGGTTTGACAAACTGAAGCAACGGCACCTGTGCGAAGAAGTTCATCCCGGATAACATCAAAATGCTTTTCAATATCAGTTGACCAATTGATGGTGAGAAGTCCTTTATTATTAAACCCAATGGGCTGATTTTTCCCAAATTGTATTTGTCGATTGACAACAATGGTCCCGATCATGAGTATGACGGAGCTCGCAAATTGGAGAACAACCAAAATTTTGCGGGGCAATGAACTGCTTTTCCCTGCTTTTATGTTGCCTTTCAGCACGCGAACCGTATTAAAAGAAGAAAGATAAAATGCCGGATAACTTCCGGCGAGCAATCCTGTAATAACAGTGAACAAGATCATGATGATCCAGAAAAGGGGGTTGGCGATTTGCAGGCTCATGGCCTTATCCGTGAGCTTATTGAAAAAAGGCAAAGAGATCAGTACGATAGACAATGCCAATAGGAATGCGAGACCAGATATCAATAAAGATTCACTCAGAAACTGGCTGACCAGTTGTTTCCTTGCCGAACCCACTGCCTTTCGAACACCCACTTCTTTGGCTCTCTTTTCAGAACGGGCCGTGCTTAAATTCATGAAGTTGATACAGGCAATCAGCAAAACAATAAAGCCCAATATGCCAAACATTCTGACATACTTGATAAACCCTCCCGTATTCTTTCCATTTTCAAAATCGCTGTATAATCTCCATTTGGACATGGGGTGAATAAATACTTCGGGCTTTACGTGCTTCAGGGTATTTTCATCCGTGAAATGGGAGATGACTACGTTTTTGATTTTGGCATTCACGGATTCAGGAGTCGACCGATCATTCAGCTGAACAAAGACCTGCCAGGAATTATTGCCCCAATTTGTTTTATGATATAGTTTGATCCAGGAAAAAATGGTTTCCATCAATGGAGCCGGGATCAGGTAATCGAACCGGAGTGAGCTGTTTTTTGGCTGCTTTTCAACGACTGCCGTTACTTTCAAATTGGTCTCGTTGTCCAGTTTAACCATTTTGCCAAGAGGATTTTCTTTCCCAAATAGGATTTTTGCTGTTTCCTCAGTCAATACGATGGAATAGGGATCGTGCAGCGGATTTTTATCGCCTTCGAGTATCTTCAGCGAAAACATACTCACTGCTTGTTCGCCGATAAAATGACCGTACTTGCTGATCTTTTTTTCTCCATAAACAAGAGAATGGGGTTGTCCCCAATCGCAGATGGCGACGCCTTTGAAATCCGGATATTTATTCCTCAGTTCTTCCTCCAAAGGATAAGGAAGCGCCTGCTGTGATCCACGATTGCCATCAAAGGTTTGATGCATCATGACCTGGTACAGCATATCGTGATTCTTAAAATGCTTGTTGGCACTCACTTCATCATAAATCCATAATCCGATGATCATGGCAACGGCCATACCACTAGCCAATCCTGCAATATTGATAAAGGAATAGACCTTATTCTTCAAAAGGCTTCTCCAGGCGACTTTGAAATAATTTCTTAGCATATAGAATAGATTCTCAAAGGATGATGCGAAAGGGCCGAATGTTGCATGGAAAGCAAAATCAATTTTCCAGACCCAGGCCGGATACGTATTACTTACCAATTCATTGGCCGGTTACATTCCGCCCAGGTTTTTTCTGTAAGCCTGAACTGGCCCACTTATCAAAAATCATTTGTGAACTAAGGATTTACGACTATCCTTTTGTACATTGTATGGTATAAACAGACATGATGGCGGAGCCCTTCCTGCTCAAAAAAATCAGCTCATTCGGATGGCATCTCTTAATGGGTATGCTTTTCATCCTTTGCTTTGGAACAGCAAGGGCCCAGGCCTTTGTGCCTGCAACAATAAACAGTGCCCCACCCTTTGGATCGATGGCGCTTCCGGATTATCAGGCCTACCAACAGGCCAGGCAGTTCAATCAGAAATGGTTTGTGAGTCGATATACCGCGGTTTCGGCGGGCAATATTTTTTATCCCGGGGCCAATGCCTTTTATATTTCAGCTCCCGTCGGCCTGCAGTTGAACAGGCAACTGAATAAAAACCTTTATGCCTTTGGTGGAGTTTATGCTGCTCCAACATACACCAGTTTCAATTCCGGCATGATGTATTCCCCATATAACAAATCTTATCCGGGCGCTTCATACCCCAACAATTATTTTGGGATTAACCCCGGAGTATATATGGGCCTCATGTATGTAAATGATGCCGGTACTTTTTCGATTTCCGGCAGCATTCGAACTGAGTCACACAGTTATCCGGGTTATCCGGCGGCTTCATACAGAAACACGAGGAAATAGTCTGAACTGGGATTTTTGTGATTTGTGGGATTTTTAGGATATAGAAAAACATGTAGAGTGAATCATTTGACCTTCGCTGTGCAAAGACGATTTACAAATAAGAAATATTACCCTAATCGAAATATACTCAGATTGATAGCCTAATCTTTAATATTGGTCGAGATGTGCTTGAATTTATTTCGCTTCAGGGTCTTCATAACTTCATCAAAAGTTCCCGATTTCGGTTTGCCTGTAACGACAACCCAGGAATCCCTCAGGGTCTTAATATTCGCCTGAACATAATTATTAAAATCCTCCATGGTTGAAACCTGCAGTGGCTTGTCGTGAAAGAATGCATTTATTTCTGATCCGGCTGAAATGATGAAGTAGACATGCGGCGTGTAATCATTTGCCTGCTTAGTAGTGTCCACTTTTTGCGCTTGAGCATGATGGAAAAACACCAATCCCGTCACCAGGCTGAGCGCTATGCGTTTTATTCCTTTCAAGCTTCGAAATTTCAACATGGTCCAGGCAATATTTAGTCTGACAAAATTAGGGATACCTACTCTGGCGCGAGCAACTGTCAGTACAATACTCAAACCTGGCGCAAGCGTCCGCTTGTGCCGGATTCAACCTTTTTGCCGAATTGGATTCATGTCGCCGAAGAGAGCGTCGCACCAAATCCCAGGAGAAAACCTCAGCCTGGGGCAAAAAAAATAAAAAGTCAAAGCAGAATGTCCGCGTCGTTGGAGTTCTTTTTTCCAAATCCCAATTTTGAAATTCGGATATATTAAGTCAAGGCAAGGCTGGCTCAAGCGGACGCTTGCGCCAGTTTAAGCATTGCGTCCAATCAGTAGCACGACTGACCTATATCAGTATATCCTTGCAGGGTAAGGTTTAATATTGCACACGTGGGCAATGATCTAAACACGATGATACTTCTATTATGACGAATTTGTTACAACGTGCACTTACCGGAATGATATTGGCTATTGTGATTGTTCTTTTAATTATCTATGGCCCTTATGGGTTCATTTTATTAGTACTAATTATTAATGTTCTTGGGTTACTGGAATTTTACCGGCTATATAATCCTTACACTCTTTTACCGAGGAATATAATCGGTATCTTATTATCAGTAACCATCGTGATCACATTCTTCCTTGTCATATCTGGCATGGGTGATTGGCGGATATTATTCATTAATATTCCTCTCGCATTTGGAATATTTATAACCGAGCTATACCTGAAATCAATCCAACCATTTCACAATCTGGCTTTTATTTTCCTGGGCATAATTTGCGTAACTGTTCCTCTCTGTTTCTTCATTGCCCTTGCCCTTTTGCCATTGGGCTCAGGTAATTATCCTTATTTGGTGCTAGGATATTTTTTTATTCTTTGGTCAAATGATAGCGGAGCCTACTTTGCAGGGAAATATTTTGGTAAACGAGCTTTGTTTCTTCGCCTGTCTCCAAAAAAGACCTGGGAAGGAAGCCTGGGAGGCGCTATCTGCGCGTTGTCGGTTACCTTTATCCTTTCCAGGTTCTTTTCAACTATTCATTCGCTAGAGTGGCTCAGCATTGCGTTGATAATAATCATAGCCGGTACATTTGGCGATCTTATTAAATCGCTTATGAAAAGGAGCCTCAACATCAAGGATTCCGGAACAATTCTGCCGGGTCATGGAGGCATTCTTGACCGGTTTGATACTCTGTTGGGCTCAGCCCCTTTTGTATTTTGTTATTTATCTTTATTCGGGCATGCATAAGCGCAGTTATTATATCATTAATGCCATTACGCTTTACCGGCTGATGACAGCTCCCTTGCTGGTTTTCCTCGCGATTGACCACCGGCCCGATCCGTTCAAATGGCTGCTGGCAGTCAGTTTCTTTACCGATGCTATTGATGGTTATTTCTCGCGTCGGTATGAAGTAACCAGCATTTTAGGATCAAAGCTCGATTCCATTGCAGATGATCTTACCATCGTCGCTGCCATGGCCGGTATTCTGGTATTTAAGCCGGGATTTATCAGGCACGAGCTCATTTTCTTTGGAATAATGCTGGGACTATACATACTGCAGAATGGTTTGGCCCTGATACGGTATAGAAGAATGACCAGTTTTCACACATACATTGCAAAAATTGCGGCGATACTGCAGGGAATTTTCCTGGTATTGTTGTTTTTTCTGCCCGAACCTCTTTATGCAGTATTCTATATAGCAGCCTTTGCGACCATACTCGATCTGACAGAAGAGATCATCCTGGTGCTCATACTGGCTCGCTGGCAAGCCAATGTGAAAGGTTTATATTGGGTGATTAAAAAGCAGAATCAAAAATAACCAAATGATTCAGTGGGTTTGAAATGTGAAATCCTCTTCCCCGCCGTTGTTGGTGTTCAATCAGAGATTATGCTTCTATTAGATGCCGCGGACACCAACAACTTTCGGTTCCACCCAGTACTTTTAAACCTTTTGTCAGGCACATTTACTACTTGTTTATTCTACAAAATACATATTCAAATTTCCTTTCCCTTTTGCATATATCTGACCCCTGGGAAAGCAATTATATTTCCCCTTGATTAATTCATATGTGGTCTCTGAGCTATTAATCTTTCCAACTTCTCCTCAATCTGGCGCAAGCGTCCGCTTGTGCCAGATTCATCCCCTTACCCGAGTAGAATTTATGCCGGTGAAGAATGAGACCCCGCGGTGACGGGGCAATCTGCAACAAAAGCGCAATAGAAAACCTAAGCTGGTTCCCAAAAAATTAAAACCAAGAAAAACTGAATACCCAACTTGGTTAGAAATCTTTTGGAATTACCAATTAATAAAAGCTTCCTCTAAGGCTGGCAAAAGCGGACGCTTGCGCCAGTTTAAGGAAAATAAAAAAACTCCTTCAATGTCCTTTCGTTGCTGCATCAAATACTTTGCAAAAATTACCGCCACCTATCTTACCGATTTCATCTTCGGTGAAACCTGTCTTTAACATGGCATCCACGAAAACGTAATAGAAACCGAACTTCTGGTCCTGCCAGGCCTCGTTGGTGCGCTCTCCGGGTCGGCCATCTCTTTGATTAGCACCTGGAGCCCTGTAGGCCGGGGTCAACTTAGTATCGGTACCGATGCAGACATGGTCAATTCCGATCACCTCAACCATTGCCTTAATATTTTGGGCATACTCGAGCGGGGAATCTGATAGATGTGTCCATACACCAATAACACCACCAGCTCCTGCAACAATTTTGGCTTGCTCCTTACTGATGAGTCTCGGGCGCATCATCTTGGCCATTTGCTCATTCTGGCCCAGCTGTGTATCGAGACCCGTATGAGAAATGAGCACCGGGTGGGTTGTCACTTTTAGTGCGGCGTCTATCGTTTCATTGCTGGCATGTGTAAGGTCTACGACAATGCCGAGCTTGTTACATTCTTTAATTGTATCCACTCCGAACGGAGTCAATCCACCCCATTGTGCGGGGTTTGTATAAACGTCGCCCAAAGGCACGGAAGCATCACTGTCATGAAGTAGGCCAAGTTGTCTCAGGCCCCGACCATAAGCTACTCCAAGTCGATCCAAATGTCCTTCAAGAAAATGAGCGCCCTCCACCGATTGAATGACGGTTGGTTTGTGCGCATGATAAGCAGAACGGATATCCTTCATGTTCATTGCGCGTTTCATATTGTTACTTTCCAGGACCTTGTCCATTGCATTCAATCCGTTTGAGAACCGGTCATAGGCCTCGCCCGGGCTGGTTAGTTTTTGATAATCCACCGCGAATGTCATGCAGATCGCCGTTAAGCCTGACTTCTTCATCTCGCCCTTCAGGTCAAGTTTTGGGCCGGGCAATTCTGCGGCGTTGAGGGGAACATCAATATGATTATGCGTATCGATTCCGATCGTTTTGGCTACGATTGCTGATACCCTGGGGTCGGGATCATCGACAGTAAATGACATCAGCGGGCTCAAACCTAATGCTGCCCCTGCTCCGGTCAGGCTGTAGATAAAATTCCGCCGCGACCAATCATGTTTAAATTTTTCCATCATTCTTATAAGGGTTCATCGTCAGCGGAATCCGACTCCTCCGCCAACTCCTCATTAGCGAAAATTGATTCATGAAAAAATGTTTTTCCTTGCCGCTGTTGATGTTCCATCAGAGATTATGCTTCTGTTGGGTGCGGCGGACACCAACAAAATTCGGGTCCATGCAGTAGTGCAAAATCTTTTATTACGCACACTTACTATTTGTTTATTCAACAAAATATATGTTCAAACTTCCTTTTCCTTTCGCATATATCTGACCCCTGGGAAAGCATTTATATTTCCACTTGATTAATTGAGTTAGTGCAATACTAGACCCTGGCGTGTGTCTTCCCACGAGGGCATCGAAAAAATTTTGATTCACCGTCAGCCAACGGCCAACTTCATTTTGTCAAAAGCCATTTGGCACATCCCATAATAAAAAGACGCGGTCCGTGACCAGACCACCTCAATATTAAATATTGCGGTTCTAAATCAGGCAAGATCAAACCGATCCAGGTCCATCACCTTGTTCCAGGCAGCGATGAAGTCTGTTAAGAACTTCTCCAGGGAATCTTCACAGGCATACACTTCCGAGATTGCTCGAAGTTCGGAGTTGGAACCAAAAATCAGGTCGACACGGGTGCCTGTCCATTTAACTTGTCCTGTCTTTCGATCGTGACCTTCAAAGACCTGTTCAGCCTCTGAATTGGCTTTCCAGGAAGTATTCAGATCAAGCAGGTTTAAAAAGAAGTCATTGGTGAGCGCCCCGGGCGTCTTCGTAAAGACGCCAAGCTGAGACCGATCGAAATTCGTATTCAGCACGCGCATACCACCCACCAGCACGGTCATTTCGGGAGCGGTCAGTGTGAGCAGCTGTGCCTTGTCAATCAACAGCTCCTCTGGTGTGGAAGTGGAACGGCCTTTCAGGTAATTGCGGAAACCATCTGCAACCGGTTCGAGTACGGCAAAAGATTCCGCATCGGTTAGCTCCTGGGAGGCATCGCCACGTCCGGGGGCAAAAGCTACTTTCAACTCATGCCCCGCTTTTTTTGCCGCCTGTTCAATACCGGCACAACCGCCCAGCACGATCAGATCAGCCAGGGAAACTTTCTTATCCCCCGGCTGGGCTTTATTAAATTCCTGCTGAATGGATTCAAATGTGTCCAATACTTTAGACAATTCTGCCGGGTTGTTCACTTCCCAATATTTCTGCGGGTTCAAACGGATGCGGGCTCCATTGGCGCCTCCGCGTTTGTCTGATCCGCGGAAAGTGGATGCAGATGCCCATGCGGTGGATACCAGTTGTGATATGGTCAGCCCAGAGTCCAAAATTTTTGCTTTTAGTGCAGTGATGTCATCAGCATCAACCAGCTTATGGGTAATAGCCGGAATCGGGTCCTGCCAGATCAGTGCTTCGGCCGGAACTTCCGGCCCCAGATAACGGGCACGCGGTCCCATATCACGGTGCGTAAGCTTGAACCAGGCACGTGCAAAAGCATCGGCCAATTCATCCGGGTTTTCGTAGAAATGCCGGGAGATCTTTTCGTAGGCAGGGTCCACGCGCAGGGCCAGGTCGGTGGTTAGCATGAATGGTGCGTGGCGCTTCGAAGGGTCATGGGCATCCGGAACCAAACCTGCACCGGCATTATTTTTAGGCTTCCACTGGTGGGCGCCCGCCGGGCTTTTGGTAAGTTCCCATTCGTAACCAAAAAGATTTTCGAAAAAGTTATTGCTCCATTTTGTTGGCGTTGTTGTCCATGCTCCTTCCAGTCCGCTGGTGATGGTGTAATCTCCATTACCAGTGCCGTAAGTATTTTTCCAACCCAAGCTCTGCTCTTCGATCCCTGCTCCGGCGGGTTGTGGGCCCACGTATTTTCCGGGATCACCGGCACCGTGGGTTTTACCGAAAGTGTGTCCTCCGGCAATCAGCGCGACGGTTTCATAATCATCCATCGCCATTCTGCCAAAGGTTTCTCGGATATCGCGTGCAGCGGCCAGTGGATCCGGTTTTCCATTAGGGCCTTCCGGGTTTACATAAATCAGTCCCATTTGAACTGCGGCGAGCGGATTTTCCAGTTCCCGGTCGCCGGTATACCTGTTATCACCCAACCATTCTTTTTCAGAACCCCAATAGACATCTTCGTCCGGTTCCCAGACATCTTCACGACCTCCTCCAAAACCAAATGTCTTTAAGCCCATCGACTCAAGGGCGCAATTGCCGGCCAGGATCATCAGGTCGGCCCAGGAAAGACGCCTACCATATTTCTTCTTTATGGGCCACAATAGCAAACGCGCCTTGTCGAGGTTGGCGTTGTCGGGCCAACTGTTGAGGGGTGCAAAGCGTTGAGTGCCTTTTCCTCCTCCGCCCCTGCCGTCGTGAATCCGGTAAGTACCGGCGCTATGCCAGGCCATGCGGATAAAGAAAGGTCCATAGTGCCCATAGTCTGCCGGCCACCAGTCCTGTGAGGTGGTCATCAGCTCAAACAGGTCTTTTTTGACGGCCTTCAGATCCAATTTCTTAAATTCTTTGGCATAATTGAAATCGCCACCCATAGGATTCGAGAGTGAGGAATACTGACGAAGAACGTTCAATTTCAACTGGTTTGGCCACCAGTCGCGGTTTCTTGTTCCTCCACCGGCGCTTTGCTTGAGCGCTCCACCGGAAAACGGGCACTTCGCGGCTCCGTTCCCGTTAACTGACGTAATGTGCGTTGTGACTTGGCTCATGTTACAAAAATTAATATTAGTTGATAATAAATGGCTTTTAATTCCGACAAATATATTTCCTCAACCAAATCTACGGCAGAGCCACCAATCAATCTAATTGATTATTTTTATGATTTAATAGTTTTTTTCTATGACTATTACCCAGCTGGAATACCTTATTGCCCTCGACACGCACCGCCATTTTGCCATCGCCGCTGAGCACTGTTTTGTTACCCAGCCCACACTCAGTATGCAGGTTCAAAAACTGGAAGACGAACTGGGGGTAAAGATTTTTGACCGCACCAAGCAGCCCGTGATCCCCACGGAAATCGGAACCGGCATCATCGCACAGGCCCGAAAGACGCTGCGCGAGGCCGGCATGATCAAACAAATCATCAATGAATCAAAGGATACACTTTCCGGTGAATTGCGCATAGGCATCATCCCCACCCTGGCTCCATATTTATTGCCTCCATTGTATCAATCGATGAGCAAGAAATACCCCAAATTAAACCTGATCATCAAAGAGTACATAACAGAAGATGTAATCAACGAACTCAAGAACAACAGGCTGGACTGCGGCATCGTAGTTACCCCCCTGAAGGATCCTTCCATCAGGGAAGATGTTCTTTTCTATGAAGAGCTTTTTGTTTACGTCTCCACAAAAAATGCCCTGTCTGGTAAAAAGTATGTACTGGCCAAAGAAATTGATCCCAGCAAGCTATGGCTATTGGAAGAAGGACACTGTTTCCGGTCGCAGATATTAAGCCTGTGCGGGCTGAAGAAAAGCAGCGATTTTCATTTCAGGTATGAAACCGGCAATATCGAAACCCTGAAGCGCATGGTGGATAAGAGCGATGGCATTACCATTTTACCCGAGCTGGCGGTGATGGAGTTTAGCAAGGCCCACCTTAAACTCGTGAAACAACTGCATAAACCAAGTCCTGCGCGAGAAGTCAGCCTGGTCACGCATCGGGATCATATTAAAAACCGCCTCATAAAAACGCTGAAAGAGGAAATACTCCACATTGTGCCCGCGCCCATGCAGAAATTGCATGATAAGAAAGTGGTGGAGATAAACTATTGATCATTCTAATTAATGCAACGAAAATAGTTGTCAGGGCTAGGGTGTTGCTATAATTATCAATGACCTTCCCCTGGTCCCTGTTTGTGAATAAATCATGCACCAGGTTTTCAAGGTCTCACGGAGACCAACAGGCGATGTTCTGCGTGCCGTTCGGAACACCCGGAACAACACGACGCTGAATTAGGCACTATGTTTAGCTTTACTTAGATTTTGATGAGGTGTGCAATAAGGATCGAGATGTGCGTTTTTCAAAACAACTTAACTCCGAATTGATGCCGTTTGAAACCTCGTTATCTGAAAATGGAGAGCTTATCCCCTCGATTGATTGAGTTAGCTAAATAAGGCAACAAAATTCAAGCCAGGGCGGAAACACTGCTCAGTCATGGATTATTATTTGGGTTCAAGCGAAAACTTAATTTAATTACAGTGAGTATTAAGTATATGAGAAACGCTTATCAAACACCGATCATGAAATCAACATAGGTAATCACCTCTTTGTTGTTTTGCTTCGCTGCCATTAGACAATCAACAGATAAGGAAAAAAATGGTCAAAGACTCTCAGGAGGCCATAAAGGAGTTCAAACACACGGATACATTAATGAAGGCCTTATTCAAATCTGCGTATGCATATGCCGTTTTCCCCAATGTGGGCAAGGGAGCTATGGTGGTTGGCAGCGCTGCAGGAGGTGGAATTGTTTATGAAAAAGGAGCCATTGTGGGCAAAGCGCAATTGAGTCAACTCACCGTAGGCTTTTAGGCCGAGGGGCAGGTCGACAGGGAACTGTTGTTCTTCGAAAACAAAGAGGCCTTCGACCGCTTCAAGGAAGATAAAGTGGAATTTTCCGCGCAGGCATCTGCTATTGCTGTGACCGCAGGCGCAACGGCCAATGCAAAATATATGAATGGCATCATGATATTTACGGAGCTGAAAGGCGGTCTGATGTACGAAGCTTCCGTTGGGGGACAAAAATTTGATTATACTGCCTTCACAAAATAATGTTATCCTGTTCTTGAAATCTATCTTGTTCGGGGTGTTCTAAAGGACACCCCGAACTTATTATTAAACCCGCTTTTCAATAAAATTGATAAAAGAACGAAGGTTATTTTTCGATTTATTTTTTTACCCAACGCTTGCTCAAGTTTAGCGAGGGGCTTTAAAGATTACGAAACGCAGCAAAGCGTTTCCTTAGTGTAGCTTGTGCCAGAGTTAGAAGGAATACTCGAATTCGCCAAAGTTACTTCTTGCTGATGCGATATATATCCCCATAATCAGTTATGGCATACAACATATTGTTCAAATAAGTTACATCCCGAATGCGTTGATTTATATCTGTGAGTAATCTTTCTTCACCAACAATCCTGTTATTCTTAATTACAAGCCTGTCAAGATGCAGCCCGCTAAGCGCAGCAACAAACAAATTATTCTTCCATTCGGGTATAGCATTCCCCGGGTAGAAGCAAATGCCACATGGGGATATTACAGGATCCCAATAATAAGCCGGTTGCTCCATACCTTCTTTTTGTTGGATACCATCGCCCATTATTTGGCCGCTATAATCTATACCGTATGTAATAACGGGCCATCCATAATTTTTGCCGGACCGTATAATATTTATTTCATCACCACCGCGGGGACCAAATTCTGATTCCCATAATTCACCTGTTGCAGGGTTTATATCCAGTCCGTCAGGATTGCGATGCCCGTAGGAAAATATTTCAGGCTTGGCATCTCCTTTGTTGAGGAATGGATTTCCCGGCGCCGGTTTACCGTCGGTTGTTATTCTTACTATCTTTCCAAGATATGAATCTAATTGTTGAGCCTGTACCCTGGCTTCAGGAATATATTTTTCACCCACACTTACAAAGAGGTTGCCATCTTTATCAAACACCAACCGTGAACCAAACTGCAGGTTGCTCCTCGTGGCAGGTGTTGCACGAAATATGACTGATACATTTTCAACTTTGCCTTCCGCTTCGTTTAAGCTTCCTTTCGCAACGGCCGTCAGACTACCCTGCTGATACTTTTCTGAATAGCTCCAATACATCATTTTGTTCCTTGCAAAATTTGGGTCAAAAGCCACATCAAGCAAACCACCCTGTCCTGCAAATACCACATCCGGTAAACCTGTAATTTTCTTGACCAGTTTCCCGTTTGCATCATGGATTTCCATAAAACCTGATTTTATGGTTACCATTAACCTTCCATCGGGCATGGCTACAATGGCAAAGGGAGGACCCAGCTTCTCTGCTATTTTTTCAACCTGGTATGGTGTTGTTGTTTTTACGCCGGCAATTCTTGTTTGGCCGGTGAATGCAGGCTTGTAATTGCTGTTTGGCGACTTGGATTCAACTGGTGGTAAACCGGAAGAAGTTGTTTGGAAATTTGCAAAGCCTTGGGAATATATAAGCGTCACAATAGAAAATAAACTGAGATTGAGTTTTGCCTGCATAAAGAACTTTTAACCGAATGAAATATTAAGAAAGCAATTACAAATATGCTGTAAATAGTCAGCCCGTCAATCAGTCTTTAGCAGGTTTAGGAAAAATTTAAACTGACCTGCTTGACAATAGCCGCATTGTGATACATCTACCTCCAGCCATGCTTTTTGCAAAGGATGATCGTTGTTTTTCGACAGGCCTTCAATCGTTACTACTTTCTGACCTTCCGCGCGTTTTACCTTTGTAACGCAGGATCGAACCGCTTCGCCGTTCAGATGAACAACACAGGCACCGCATTGTGCAACACCGCAACCATATTTTGTTCCTACAAGACCGATGATATCGCGTAATACCCACAACAAAGGCATATCAGGGTTTACATCTACATTCGTAGTCTTTCTGATTAATATTTAATGTGATCATAGCTGAAACATAAATAATGAAGAATATTTTTTCTAATCATATACAATGGTCTCTGATTATGTAATCTTAAAAAGCTTTTTTAGTCATCAATATTATTGTTATAAGGCTGATTATAATATCGTTTACCCATGTTTTTATATAATGCATTTGCTACTGCTCCAAAAACAGGTGGAAAAGGCGGCTCGCCCAATCCGGTAGGATCAATATCATTTTCTACAAAATGAACTTCGATTGATTTTGGCGCTTCATGAATTCTGATGATTCTGTATTGACTGAAGTTGCTTTGTTCCGCAACACCATCTTTATGCGTTAATCCTCCGTAAAATGCATTCCCAATTCCATCCACAACTGCACCCTGAACCATATTAATAGCCGCATCAGGATTTACTACCACACCGCAATCAATCGCACTGAAAACCCTTTCAACATAAGGCTGTCCATCTCTCTTTACCATATCCACTACATGTGCTGCATAAGAATTGTGGCAGAAATAAGCAGCAACTCCACGGCTGTATTTTTTATTTTCCGGATTATTCCATCCGGATTTCTCCCTGACCAATTTTAATACGCCTGCATACCTGTCAGCATCATACTCATTGTTTTTACCAACGGGATTTTCTTTGGCTCGTTTTCAAAAGTTCCAACCTGAATTCAATCGGATCCTTACCCATTGCTTCTGCTAGTTCATCTAAAAACGATTGCTCTGCAGCCGCATTAAAATTTGATCGCGGGGCTCTGAATGCTCCGATCGTGATATTTGATGGCAATCTCCCAACCTTCAGCCAGATAGTTATCAATGGCACCAGCCGGAAACCTGTTTGCATGTATCGGCATGCTCAGGAATACCGCCGCCTTTTACATGAAATGCGATTAAATTTTTATTTGCATCCAACGCAGCCCGATAAGTAGCCGTGTACATAGGGCGATAGATACCGTAGGTCATATCATCTTCCCGGCTGTAAACAAGTTTGACCGGGCTTTTACTTTTCTGGAAATAAGCGCTGCTTCTACCAAATAATGTCCATATGCACGACGCCCAAAACCACCACCCATGCGGGTCATTTGAATTTCAATTTTATCAGGCGGGCAGGTTTAAAATTTTTGACAATGTAGGTTCTGTCCAACCCGGTGCTTGTAAAGGTCCCACCAACAAAGCTTTTTCATCTGTAACATGGGCGAAGAAATTCATCGGCTCCATACAGTTGTGTGCCAAAAACGGGGCATTGTAGGTGCGTTCTATAATCTGGGCGCATTTTTAAATGCCGTTTCCGGATCGCCATCTTTTCGTAAAACCGTTGCCGGCTTTTTAGCTCTCTCCTGCATTTTTTGATACTGCGTACTCCGAACTTTCCAGACCAGCAGGTATGATGACCTCCTGTTTGCGGCCAAAATTGCTAACCGTTTCCTTTGTCTCGCTAATTGGTTCCCAGTTGCACAATTAATTTCTTACGTGCATTCATTACTTCCCAGGTGGTAGTGCCCACCACTACCAGCAAATCATTGAATGTTCGCGTATCGAAACCGCCCAGTTCGAAACCATCTTCATACAATTTTCAGGCTAAAAACATCTTTGATGCCTGGCATTTTCAAGGTTTGAGATGCATCAAAAGATTTAAGTTTCATCCCAAAAGCAGGTGGATGTTCAATCATGGCAATCAACATTCCTTCATGTTTATAATCCAATCCAAAAAGAGGTTTACCGGTGACAATTTTCAAACCTTCTACATTTTTCTTTGAGTGTCGCACTACTTTAAAATCCTTTGCGTTCTTTTAGCTTTACTCCTTTTGGTATAGGAATGGCCGCAGCTTTTGAAGCAAACTCGCCATACGTTCCTGATTTACCGCTTTTTTCATGATAAAGCATCCCTGCTTTGGTTGTAACTTCTTCCACAGGTACACCCCAGGTTTGGGCCGCGGCTTGCATCAACATATGACGGGCTGCCGCCCCTGCCTGGCGGAGTGGTTTCCAATACATCCTCGTTGAATTGCTTCCGCCGGTAAATTGCGGTCCTAATTTCACACTGTCGTGCGGCCCCATTTCTACTACTACCTGTTGCCAGTCTGCATCCAACTCTTCGGCTACAATCATGGGAAGTGAGGTCATCACATTTTGCCCAAATTCCGGGTTAGGGTTAAGGATTTTTATGATATTATCCGGGGTGATTTTTATATACCCGTTTATTTCAATCCATTGTTCGGAATCAGGATCATTGCTTTACCGGCAAGTTTGAATTCGACAACCAGGTAAAACTTATCATCATCCGCCGCCGGCAAGTGCAGAGATTTCAGAAATGATCTTCTGTTAATGAAGTTTTTTGACTGTGTCATTTTGCATCATTTTAAAATTTTGCCAAGTGCGTTTAGGATATTATTTGGCCATCGCTATTTTCATGTTATCTCCATTCTTCACTTCTGTACTCTCTTTTCTTTTGCATCAGTAACGGCATTGACCATCTCCACCCCGCGTTAGTAAAGCCTTCAAGCATTTTGCTTTTTGGACATAATTCCTTTACCGTCTCGAAACTGCTTCCAATTCCATAGCCGTCATTGGTATTAAATGGCACGATTGTTTTTCCGGCCAGATTATATTGCTTTAAAAAACTTTTCATAGGTGGTGGTAATTTCATTCCCCAGGTAGGGAAACCCACAAACACGATATCGTATTTCTGGATGTTGTCAATTCTCGTTTTCAGCGGTGGCAAATAGCCTGTTTCATTTTCATGCACAACCTGCTCCACTGTAGCCCTGTAATTCTCAGGATATGGCTTTTCTAACTCAAGAGAGACCATTGTGCCACCTGTATTTCTGTGAATGATTTCAGCTATTGTCTTCGTGTTGCTGGTGCGGGATAAATACACAATCAAAATTCTTCCCGAATCCATAGACTGTGCATTTAAGCAACCAGATGATAAGCTCAAGCCAATGATTGTCAAGAATAGTATTGCATTTTTCATATCAACAATCATTTACTCCCTTGGATTGAAAAAAAAGTTTCCGATACTGACCAGTTATCCGGATGAACAGATCGAAAGGAAATAAATATAAATAACATCACTTAATGAGTGGGTTGCCGGGAAACAATAGAGCTGTCTCAATTCTGCTGCTGATTACTTACTCATTTTAACTGGCCTCATCAGATGCGAGAATGTGAGAGAGCCCATCTTCCATTTGCCGTTTTCTTTGATATATACCTCCGTCACCATAAAAGGATTAGTGACTTCTCTCCCACCAACTACTGCCACCAGGTCGATATCATTCAGCAGAATGGCTGTGTTGCCAAAGATGTTCACTTCAACTGCGTAAACCTCGGCTTTCTTATACCAGATACCTCCATCTTTAATTGTTGCTAGTTCCTCGGTTTTTCCCCAGGTTCCTCCCATGTGAATAAACATGGATTTGTCATCAAACAGCAGATTTAACGAATCTACATTCTTGTCAGCCATCCAATTCCATTTCTGTTTTGAGAGGTTAATGATTACCTGTTGTTCTGGTGTGGGATTTGTGGCAGTTGTAATTGTTCCGTGTGGCTGTGCGTAAGACGAAAGTGTCGCCGTCATTAATAAAATCAGTCCGAAGATGTTTTTTTTCATATTATTACTATTTATAGACTTTATAGCAAATAATTTATTTTGTTGAATGGTATTCTTCATCGGTTACCCTTTGTAACCATATTGTTCTTCCATTCTGTGCCGGGGTAACTGCGAAATAGGCAAATCCGCTTTCGGGAGATGCACCATGCCAATGCTGCACACCAGGAGCACATTTAATGACATCCCCTTTATGAACGATTTGTTTTGGCTTGCCCTTCTCCTGGTAATAACCAGTGCCTTCTGTTATAACTAAGGTTTGCCCGGCTGGGTGAATATGCCAATCTAATTTTGCACCTGCTGCATAGGTTGCGACAGCAATGCTGTAATTAAGTATGCTGTCCGGTTTGCTTAATTCATTGAGCCAAATGCTTCCTGTATGATTATCTGTGGTAGATATTTCACCTTTAGGAAATAGTGCGCCCTCCTGTGCGACTGCTTTAGAATAGAAAGCAGCAGAAAATAAAATCATTATAAACAGTATTTTTTTCATGGATTTTCTTTTGGATTTTATGATTGATTAAACATTCAGTTTTCTTTCTCCCAGCCATTTTACCATGGCCGGGTCGCGATGGTCAAAGAAACTACTTGTCTTTGTATCCAATGTTTTGATGGCTTCCATATCTTCATCACTTAATTCAAAATCGAAGATGTTGAAGTTCTCTTCCATTCTTTCTTTGCGAACTGATTTTGGAATGGCAACAATACCTCTTTGTGTAAGCCAGCGAAGTATAACCTGTGCTATGGTTTTGTTATACTTGTTCCCAATAGAGAGCAACAATTCATTATGAAAGATGTTGTTTTTACCTTCCGCAAAAGGTCCCCAGGATTCTATCTGCACATTATTTTCCTGTAAGAATTGCTGTGTTTCAATTTGCTGGTGGAATGGATGTGTTTCAATCTGATTAACTGCGGGAACAATTTCGTTGTGAATAATCAAATCAATAAGCCTGTCTGGCTGAAAGTTGCTTACACCAATAGCTCTGACCCTCCCTTCTTTATACAATTCCTCCATTGCTCTCCATTCACCATATACATCACCGAATGGTTGATGCATGAGGTATAAATCCAGGTAATCCAATTGCAATCGTTTGAGTGAATTTTCAAAAGCCTTTTTTGTTCCTTCATAGCCATTTGACTGTATCCAAAGTTTGGTTGTGATAAATAAGTCTTCTCTTGTCACACGACTTCTTTTGATGGCTTTTCCTACTGCTTCCTCATTTCCATAAGAAGCAGCGGTGTCAATCAAACGATAGCCTGTTTCGATCGCATCCACCACACTTCTCTCACATTCTTCTAAATCAGTTACCTGGAAAACTCCAAAACCAAGGATGGGCATCTCAACTCCGTTATTTAATTTAACCTGCTGCAAAATTTATTTTTTTTACTACCACAAAGGTCTTCACTTTCTTCTCCTCGAATGGTATACAGGTTACGGATTTATCTACCAATATTGCTGATTGGGATGCCCTTAATGAATAGGGTGAAAAAAAGCTGATTCCGAAGTTGACAAACCAGGAAGAATATGAACAACTACTCAATTCAATTGCTTCTTAAGAAAAGCCATGACTTTGTTTCTAACTTCATCCGTATCGAACATTACTCCAAAATGAGGTGCATCTTTTACAATGACAAGCTCATTCTGAACACCAACTATGGTCAGCCAGGAACTCAATAAGCTTGGATTGTTTTGGAGAAACCAATTCATCTTTTTCGCCATGAATGATCAAAAATGGCGGATCATTTTTGTCTACATAGGTAACCGGGCTGGCGGCCTTGGCTAAATCCGGACGTGCAATCGGAGCTGCACCAATTAATATGCTTTCGGGAGATTTTTCATCATCGTTTCCGGGAAACAAGATCAATTCAGCTGGACCATAAAAATCTACAACGGCTTTAAAGCCAAATGATTTACTTGTACCAGGCATAAAAAAGGTTTCGACATTATTATTTTTAGATAAGCCCTGCAATGATGCAAGGTGCCCGCCTGCAGAAAATCCCATTACAGCAAATCGTTTTTTATCCAAGCCATACTTATCGGCATTGTCCTACAAAAATGCAACCGCCCGATTGCAGTCCTGTATCTGTGCAGGAAAAACGGCTTGTGTGCTGAATCGATAGTCAATAGATGCCAGGGCAAAGCCACTGCTGACTATTTCCGCCACTGTTTTTTTCATGTAACCCATATCGGCATACTTATCATTACTTAACCAACCACCACCATGTATAAAAATCACTAAGGGCAATTTCCCTTTTGCATTGGCCGGCAAATAAATATCCAGTAAATGTTTTTGCAGGGTATCGTTGTTGTAAGGAATGTTGCCATGCAAGATGGTACCCGGCGGAAAAGCGTTGATCATGGGATTGGTTTGAGAAAAACCATTTTCCACAAGTACAAAAAAGCAAAGCAAGAATTGAACAATAATTTTATTCACCAGAGTCATTTTTAAAAAATGTTGCTGCGAAAAACCGGGATACTTTTCATCGCGGCTTTTCCTATTTCGTGCTATCTGCAAATACCAACTAAGTTAGTGTAGGTTTCCCGATGTGACGGCCTTTTCAATCAAATCCAGTCTTGCTTTCTTAGGATCGGGTTCACCGACTGCCGATCCATCGGATCGAAACTCGAGGATCTCGTTCTTTTTGGGATCGTAGACGGGCCATTTCGGCAGTCCCTTACCATTAGGATCACCCGTTCTTGCGAAGTTTGTCCAATAGCTGTTCATCATCTTGGCAACTTCCAGGTCCTTGGGTAGCCACGGTGCGCTCCGTTTCGCGGTCTAAGGTTGTCGAACACATAAGGAATTTCGGATGCATGTGATGCGCCATACCGCATCATCTGTTGCATCGAAGGGGAAACATAGGAGAAAAGATAAATATAAGCCGGATCGCCCTTTGGCGGCAAAGGCCTTTGCGGTGAACCGTGCCGGCTCTGCCCATACCTTGTCTGTGTTGACCATCGTGAGCATCTTAGCCAAATCAGTATTGCCATCAGGATCATAGATGGCGGCCGCTTCGTCCTTCATGCTCCCGAATAGAGAAAGCAGTTTTTCCTTCGAATTGGCATTGATGAAACCAGCCGGCACTTCCGCACTATTTGAGCCGATAATGAGCGAAACCCGTGCCTGCCTGCCGGCTTCGTATGCGCTCTGCGCAGTTTCTACAACCAGTTTGCCGTCGAGTATCGGACCTGAATAAGTAGCCGGACCGTTGGGACCGTTGCTCTCACGGCCTCCATCAACAACCTGTGCCACCGTGAGCGCACGCAGTTTTGCCAGTGCGGCAGCATCCGTGCCTTCGATCCCGAGTTTGTGAGCAAAGTTTATTCCGATCGTTTCCGCTGAAACAGGGTAATAGGAATCGGCGTTTTCTTCACGTATAGGCCTACCCGTCAGAACACCGTTCCGGCCACCACCAGATTCGCTAATCGCCTTTTGGAAAAGTCCTTTCGCAAGCGGTATGGTCAGGAGTGAATGGACCGAGACGCCACCGGCAGATTCGCCAAATATGGTGACATTCTTTGGATCTCCTCCAAAAGCTGCGATATTCTGCTGGATCCACTTGAGAGCTGCAATCTGGTCCATGTAGGCGTAATTGCCTTTGGGCTCTTCCGGGTGTTCCCGGCTCAGTGCAGGAAAAGCGAAAAATCCCAGACGGCCGAGACGATAGTTGATGGACACGAGAATGACTCCTTTGCTGGTAAATTGAACTCCCGAAAAGTCAGGAAATGCTCCACTGCCGAATACAAAGGCGCCACCATGGATCCATACCATGACCGGCAATTTTGCATTTTTTGATGCATTTGCCGGTCGCCATATATTGAGAAATAAACAATCTTCCGACGAGCCTTTTGAGATCGAGTCAGCACCTCGTTGAAAGCCTACCTGCGCGCAGTCTGCGCAGAACTTAGTAGCATCCCGTTCTCCCTTCCAGACCTGAACAGGCTGTGGCGGGCGCCAGCGGTATTCGCCGACCGGAGCAGCAGCATATGGAATTCCTTTGAAACTGGATGACTCCCCTTCGGTTACACCGCGTACAATTCCCGACGCAGTTAGAACGGTCGGTTCTGTACCTGGCGTCTGTTGGGCATACAGGGAACAAGTGATCAATAATACAAATCCTGAAATTAATTTTCTCATTATAGTCCTTTTATTATTTAGTTATTCATTTTTGCAACGCATGTCTATTTGCATTCTGCACAAATGTCTTCGCATTTGTTTGTCTCCATTGTATATGGATTCCGGTTTTCTATACCAATATTGCTGATTAGAAAATAACCACTGCTAAAGGGTTGAATAAAGCAGTAGTTTTGTATTAGACAAAAGCAAAAAAGATGGACACCATCAAACGATTTGAAACAATCAATGATTATAACGCTTTCAACAATAATGAAACCCTGCACCCCCTTGTAAGCGTTGTTGATTTGTCGAAGGCAAATCCACGTCAGGGTTCAAGGATGTATTTCGGCTTTTATACCATCTTTTTAAAAGATGTAAAATGCGGCGATATGGTGTACGGCCGGCATGTGTATGACTACCAGGAAGGCACTTTGGTTTTTCTTGCACCAGGTCAGGTAGCAGGTATAAACAGCAATGGAGAAACTTATCAGCCGAAAGGTTATGCACTGGTCTTTCATCCGGATTTAATTCATGGGACTTCTCTCGGACGCCATATGCAGGACTATACTTTCTTCGGCTATCAATCCAATGAGGCACTTCATTTATCAGAAAGGGAAAGAAATATTGTGATGGAATGTTTTTCAAAAATTAAGTACGAACTGGAACATGCTATTGATAAGCACAGCAAAAAATTGATTATATCCAATCTCGAATTGTTCCTTAATTACTGCACCCGTTTTTATGAACGCCAGTTTATTATCCGCGAAAATGTTCATAAAGGCATTTTGGAAAAGTTTGAACATTTGTTAAATGATTATTTTCAGACAGAAAAACCACAGACAGTCGGGTTGCCATCCGTCGCTTACTGCGCCAGTGAATTAAATTTGTCTCCCGGATATTTTGGTGACCTGATAAAAAAGGAAACAGGAAAGACGGCCCAGGAATATATACAATCGAAATTAATTGATGTGGCAAAGGAAAGAATGTTTGACCAAAGCAAATCAGTCAGCCAGGTTGCTTATGAATTGGGGTTTAAGTACCCGCAACATTTTACCCGATTATTCAAACAGCATGTAGGAGATACGCCAAAAGAATACCGCAATGGCCTAAATTAAAACAGCAAGGCAGAGAATAACGACAAAAGCCTTCAACCTAAATCAGGACAGCCCCGTTTTTCCATCCCGCCTCGCTGGTTCTCCTTGCCTGTTTATTGTTGGATCCTTGTTTAATTATTGAATAAGCTGTGTTTCGTCCGGGATGTGACTGTCAGTTGTCCGGGGCGTCACAGGCAGTTGTCCGGGAAGTGACCGGCAGTTGTCCGGTAACTCTCCTATGAAATGCCAGTGATTTACCGGAGAGTTATCGGACAAACATAAAAAAAGTATCGGAATCTATAATGCCCAAACAATAAGTAAACTATTAATAACCAATGAGAAATAGCGAAGAAAGGGGCCTGACTGAACGATGATTTTTTCGTTTTGATTTATTTTTCTGTATCATTCCTTCACAAAATCAATCTGTTATCTGCAGAAAAGACGATCAGCTTCATCATTCAAGTCACCCCCTGTCGAGTTGCCCAGAAGGCTTGTACCAGAAATGGTCTGAACTGGGATTTATAGGATTTATGGGATTTTTAGGATAAAGAAAAACACTTCGCATGATTCTTTTGGTCTTGGATATGCATAGACGATTTACAAATAAGAAATATTAACCTATCCCACTAATCCCATAAATCCTATAAATCCCAGTTCAGACATTCCCAGTTCAGATTCTATCCATGCAGCAAACCAAGAAACTCTTCTTTTTTCCTTCGTGACACGTCGACCAGGTCGCCGTTTTCCATCATGACCTGCCCGCCTTCGCCACGGATATATTTTCGAATATGGGTCAGGTTTATAAGGTGACTATTATGCACCCGGAAAAATTGATAAGGAGCAAGCAATTCTTCAAAATCCTTTAAAAGTTTCGTAACGAATAAATTGTGTCCGTTAACCAAAAAGATGCGTGAATAGCTGGAACTAGACTCAATTCGAACAATGTTTTTGATAACAATAAACTCCAGGCCTTCATTGGTAGGAACGGCAATCTTATTCTCCTGGTTCTTGTTTTCAGTAATCGATTTCCTGAGTATATTCAGTCTTTCCTGTGTTTGCTTAGCTCTTTCCCGGTTTAGGCGGTGCACAGCCTGTTGGAGGTCTGCAATGGAAACTGGTTTGACGAGATAATCAAAAGCACTGATCCGCATGGCTTCCACGGCAAAATGATTATAAGCGGTTGTAAATATGATCTCTCCATCGTAATCTCCCAATTCTTCCAGCATCCGAAATCCGCTCATCTTTGGCATTTCGATATCCAGGAACAAAACATGTGGTTTGAAAGTCCTTATCAAAAGGATTGCTTCCTCAGGCTTTTGAACTGCAGCCATAACTTTTACGGAAGGACAATACTCTGCCAGCTTCTGCTGAAGATTTTGGAGGCTGCTCAATTCATCATCGATTAATATGGCCTTTAGTAATTCATGCATCTAAACCGGTTTGATCTTTATTTCGACCCTGGTGCCCGCCGGCTCTCCCTGGTCATCCACAATATCAATAATCCTCAATTCATTTTTGGAGTCCTGCTGTTTATTAAATATGTTAATTCGTTCCTGTGTAATGTACATCCCAACACTTTTATGATGCGGCCTGTTTTGTGCCACGTATTCCGCTGCCTGTTTGCGACCCACTCCGTTATCCTCCACAGCATAATGGATAAAATCGGACTCGAGTTTCACTTTCACTTTCAGGTATAAATCGAGTTTATCGCTATTGGCCAAACCATGCACAATTGCATTTTCAACAAAAGGCTGAATGAGCAAAGGAGGGATTCGAAAGTCATCATCGAGCAATGCTTTGTCTATTTCTGTTTCATATGAAAATTTATGGTTGAAACGAAGTTGTTCCAGGTCTATATATAACTGCAGGGTTTCCATGTCTTTGGTCACCGTCACCAGATCATCCCTGCTGTTCTCCAGGATCATACGGATGAGGCGGGCAAATTTGTTTAAGTAATCGCTGGCCTGCCTTTTTTGATTTTGCATAATAAAATTTTCTATACTGTTCAGGCTGTTGAAAATAAAATGCGGATTCATCTGGGTGCGCAAGGCCATCATTTCCGTCTCTGCCAGTTTTTGCTTGATGCGGGCCTCCTGCCTAATATTCGAGATTCTTCTTCGTATAAGGATAATGGTTATCAAGAGAATAACAACTGCTGTTACTACCCTGAACCAGAGCGTCTGCCACCATTGCGGCTTCACGAGGATATGAACGATATCTTCTTCGCCTGCCAGCGAGGCATCTTTATTATTGGTGCCTTTTACATGAAGAGTGTAGTTGCCCGGGGAAATATTATAAAAGGATAAGTGTCCATTTTCGTTTTGTTGCCAGTTGCTCATCGGACCATCCAGCCTGTAATAATACCGGTTATCGCCTGGTACATCGTAATTCAGAATGGAGAAATCCAGGGTAAACCGGGTTTCACCCGGAGTGATCACCATCATCTTCTCGCCAGATTTAGTGCGCTGAAAGAAATAAGGGCGGTCCATGACTGTAGCTTCACTGAAATGTACGTTCGCAGCAGATCCCGATTTTTGTAGTAGCCGATCCGGACGAAAACGGATGAGGTAATCCCGCAAACCGCTGTACATAAAATGATCAGTGCCCATTTTTAAGAACCCGTCTGCAAAAGCATTTGGCAATCCATCAAAATTGGTAAAGTTTCTGATCAGGCCATTTGAACCTGAGATACTGAAAATTCCTCTCCGAGTATTCATCCATAAGTTTCCTTGTTCGTCAAAGCAAAGTGCTGATATTTCGATCCCTCCAATCAATCGATCATCATAATAATCACGGGCAATCTTTCCTGATACGGGATCATAAACGATCAACCCCTTCAAGGTTCCGATCCAGATAAGCCCCTTTGGGTCTTCCGCGAGACATTCAAAACCATTGCTATGCAAGGGCAATTTATCCCCTTCGAATTTCAATAGTGAGATGAATTGGCCTGAACTCCTGTCAAATCGGAAAAGTCCCTCCATTCTGGAAACCAGGTAAATATCTTTTCCCCGGGTGACGATGATGTCCATGATATAATTCGGCGGGCAAGATTTGCAGTCAGGATTATATTCATAATGCCTCGTAAATTTTCCGGCAATGGGATCGAACACATAGATGCCATTTCCTCCGTTATTGCGTGTCCTGATCCACCAGTCATGATCGTCATATGGAATGATGGTACGAAGTCCGAGCCCTTGCTGTCCATCAGGCGGTTTGAATATTCTCATTTTGCCGGATCCCAAATCCAGATTTACCAACAAATAATCTGCGGAGAACCAAAGTAAATTAGAGCCTTTGATTCTTACATCGTACGGTTTGAGTGAATCGAATGAAGCCCGCATTCCCACTTCATTCAGATGATGCAAACTCATTTTAGTCCGGGACTCGCCGTTGCTGTCAAAGTAAATCAATCCAGATCGCATCCATGTACTTACGAATATACCTTCCTTATTTCCCGCAAATGCATAAGGATAATCAAGAATGGATTGCCTGCTGGTATCATTGGGCTCAAATATGCTCCATGATTCAAAATTTTGCTTAGTGGGTTGAACATAACTCACTCCTCCATCTGTTGTAATCCAGAGAATATTCTGACGGTCTACAAATACGCAGCCGTTGTTCGTTCCACTCAAATGGTTCTGTTGAAGACCCCCCGGGTGATAATAATAGGCCTTATTTTTCCTGGTAATTGGATTGACCAGTACGGTACCTGCGTCTGTTCCCGCAACGATCCAGGTGAAATCGTTCTGGTCTTTCCACTCTGTGATTGAATAGACTACTCCCGACCCATTGTCTAAAGGGATGTTTTGAAATATGCCGGATGTTGGATCAAAACTATATAGTCCGCCAGAAAAAGATCCTACCCAATAGTGCATTTGTGCATCCTCATATATGCAGCGAATGTCTCCTTTTAAGGGTCCGAATTGTTTTTTAAGAAGCCGGGGATTCCTGTCAAATAAATTGAGATAACCGTACCGAATACCCCAAAGTTGATTTTGCCTGTCTTCTACAAGATAGCCGCGGGATCCGAACACATTCTGATCCACCACAAAATGCTCAGATCCAATTGGCACTTTTTTGAAATTTAGCAAACTGTCAAAATAGTATAGCGCAGTTGGAGTCGCCACCCAGGAATTGTTGTCATGATCGATGTATATGCCAAGTTCCTGATCGTTCACCAGGCTATTCGTATCTGAAGGATCGTGCCTGAAATTCCGGAATACACCTGTCTTCTTATCGTAGAAACTAAGCCCTTCCCTCGTGCTTATCCAAAGACGATCTTTTTTGTCAAAAACCACATTGGAAACCTGGTTATTCACCAAGGAATTTTTTTCACCGGGTACTTGATAAAAACTACGAACATGGTATCCGTCAAACCGGTTAAGTCCATCGCTGGTTCCTATCCAGATAAAACCCTCATGATCCTGGGCAATGCAGGTAACACTATTATTTGACAATCCTTCTTTTTGAGTAAGGTGAGTAAACTGAAGATTGGGAAAGTTTTGAGCATAACTTTCAAAGAAAAGGCAATTAATGAAGATAAACCAGCTGATATTCCGCATGGTCCCCTTGTTGTTTCTTAAAGTTACCATAAACATCACCCCACAAAAAAAAATTAATGACAACGACGGCAGCCAAGAGACAATAGGAATGCCAGCAATGTCATTTCTTTCCTACAGGCTGCATTAAATATCCAGATACAAGAAAGCTGATTCTAAATTACTATTACAATCCCTGCCTGGTTAGCAGAACCCAATGAACGGAGCATTTGAATTCATATTTGGCGGACCTGAATAATATTCGGTTTGGGAGACTCAATAAACGCATGATATTTCTTAGTGATATTCCCTGATCATTGTTGAAATAATGATTCGCGATCCAGTTATTTCCAATTTCCGCCATCTATTAAATCATAGTGGCCACTTATTGACTCCGGGTTGAAAACGGGGAATCAAAGCTCTTACTTTGGAATTGCCCGACTGAATTCAAGAGAAAGATCAGAAGAATAATTAATCACCAAGCCAATTCGTAAGAATAGTTTACCAGGACCATTCTGGTTAATCTGCTCTCGTGGAAGGGATAATTGAATCACCTATGCTCAAAAAACATTTATGAAAAGTAATTCAATTGCCGCGTTCATCGTCGGTTGCACGTTCATCTTGTATTCTTCATGTTACAAAACGGGTGAAATCATACCCCAGGTTACCTGTAAACCGACGATATCTCTCCATGCGTTACCATTATGAAACTAATATGTCTTATACTGTAAATTTTGCAACAGGAAATCCCTCTGGAGAATATACTGACTTTACCTTTGCTTATGACATTAATCGCAGGCTGATCAGTGCGCAGGCTGTAGGTCATCCTCAATTTACAGAATGATGGTGGCTCTTTTAGTCACATTTTTAAATTTTATTTCAGCTATGATGCTAAAGCGAATATGGTTAGAATTGACGAATTTGATACCTCCATACCAAATCTGAATTACCCTGTTGTCTATATCATTTACACCTACCCGCCAAACACCGCGGCTTCGATCTCCTATACTTTGCAAACACAAAGATTCTATCTGGCCAATATCCTGCAGACAATACAGGGTGGTGCACCGCATATATTCCACAACACGTTCTGACTAATAACTTCAATACCGAATTTCAACTTGTATCTGTTTATGATAACGGTACACGGCTTGAATCTCGTAATTATGATTTTGGAGGGAACCTGCAGACAGATTCGGTGTATGCAGGAGTTCAAATTCCCTTCTTCATTGAATACGCTTTGGTTATGACAATCAAATTGATCCCGGCCGATCGGACCGGACAATTCAATTATTTCTGTATTTGTATAGTAAGAATAATCCAAATGGTTGGTGAGGCGTATGTTTCCAATGCACCAAATGGAGGAAACGGTTGGACACAGGTTGCTGAATTTAATGTTGACCTATACTTATAATGCCCAGGGCTATCCCGTGGACTGGGGTCCCAAGAGTTTTTGCGGATTATGCGTGTTTGATGGCTCCTGTTGCTGCTCCGGGTCCCGGGGCCGTGGGGAATTTGATTGGTAAATAGAATGTAGATTGGCTGGTGGGGAAGTAGAAAAGTGCATGGTGGAAGAGTGAATGGTAGGCTAAAATTCAAAATGGCGCAATTGAATGAGCATTCAATGCAGGCACAAGTTACGCAAAGGGCATAGCCTCAAGAAAATGTCAAGTTACTCCTGCCCTTCGCTAAACTTGCGCCAGAGTTTGATTCAATTTGAGCTCGTATCCGGCTTCATTATCCTTCCGCCATACCACTTTTGGAGGACTCATAACCTATGCAATCTGACAATATCAGTTCTTACATCCGGCCATAGTTAAAATCTCACTTATCCCGAAAACACTTTCGCAAAAAATTGCAAGTATGGTTTTATTGCCTTAAACAAAACCAAATTCATAATTATTAACCTTCCATAATATGAAAAAGATCTACGCATTTTCTGTATCGATCTTGTTTCTCATTGTCATTTTTCAAGAGGCTGCAGGACAGAACCTGATTCCAATTGTTAACAACCGATTTGATCTTGGAAGCCCATCCAATCGCTGGAAAACGCTTTATGTCAATAATATTGACGCCTCAGGCAACGAAAGGATCGGAGGAACCCTGGGAGTTGCGGGTCTTACCACGCTTGGCAGACTTCAAATAAATGGCCTAACTACTTTTACGGGAATCGGCCCCGGCATTTTAACTACAGATGCTGCAGGAAAGCTAAGTTCTGGTCCATTAGCTCCCGGCCAAATACCCATGCTGCCCTATTTACCCTTAACAGGTGGAAGTCTGGCAGGGGATCTGGCAGGAAGCGGTGCATCATTTAAGAACGTTACGACTAATAACCTTAAGGTTGCAGGTTCGCCGGGGGTGGGCAGTGTATTGACCGCTGATGATAATGGGAATGCGATTTGGAAAATTCCCACTTCATTCTATTGGAATCTGACCGGTAATTCCGGAACGACAGATGGAGTAAATTTTATTGGAACAACTGATAATGTGCCTTTGACTTTCAAAGTCAATGGAATCCGATGCGGCTATCTGACCCTTGATGATGTTTACATTGGTAATCAAGCAGGTCTTAATGCCACTTCACCAGGTGGCTACGCCAGTGTGGGTATTGGAAACGGGTCTTTGTACGCCAATACGTCGGGTGCGGGTAACACGGCCATCGGAATGAAATCCCTTATTAGCAATATAAGCGGATCTAATAATGTTGCCATAGGATTCGCATCCTTGGGCTACAATGCCACAGGTGTGGGCCTGACTGGCATAGGTGGCTACTGCAATATAAATCAAGATGGCTACTCGAATTCCACTGCGCTGGGATATGAGGCAACGATTGATGCATCCAACGAAATCGTACTTGGTAACACCTCCATAGAAGTCATTAAAGCGGAGGTTACAGGAATTACGGCTTTGTCAGATGGTCGTTTTAAGAAGAACATCAAGGAAGCTGCAAGCGGGCTTGAGTTTATTAAACTCCTGAAACCAGTAACGTATAATTATAATATCAAAGCGCTGAATGCACATAGATCGCCTGGTGGCAATACCAACCTGGCTTCTAAAATCTCATCCACCTTAAAAACATCTGAATTAGATGAAGCAGCCATATCTCAAAAAGAAAGGATTCTCTTCACCGGACTTATTGCACAGGACGTAGAGGCAGCTTCAATTAAAGTTGGCTATAATTTTAGTGGATTGTACAAACCAAAAAACGACAAAGACAGTTATGGACTCAACTATACAGATTTTATTGTGCCACTGATAAAAGCTGCACAGGAGCTCAGCATGAAGAATGACTCACTCGTTGAGCAAATCGCCCAATTAAATGACAGGCTAAATAAGATGGAAAAACTATTAGGGATAACCAACAATAACCAAAATTCATCATCTGGTTTATTAAGTTCGGCAAAGCTATATCAAAATGCACCCAACCCGTTCAATCAAACCACTTTGATTAATTACTATATTCCTGAAAATACGAGATCAGCTTCAATACAAATAACTGACATAAACGGCATGACCATTAAATCCGTTTCTGTTAATTCAAAGGGGAATGGGCAGCTCACGCTTGCTACTTCTCAATTGAATTCCGGAACTTATACCTATTCCCTAATTATTGACGGGGCCTTAATTGACACCAAGAGGATGATCCTGACGAAGTAAGCGTGGGACGCGAAACGCTGAATGCCAGTTGTTCTATATGTTCCGAAGGGACCCCCGAATCTGGCGCAAGCGTCCGCTTGTGCCGGGTTCAACACTCTAGCTGAATAGTATTCATACCGCCGAAGATTGGGACCCCGCATGTAGCGGGACAGGCGCAACAAAAGTCCAGGAGAAAACCTCTGACCGGCCCAAAAAAAATAAAAAGTCAAAGCAGAACGCCCGCGCTATTGGAGATCCTTTTTGCAAATTCCAATTTTGAAATTCGGATAGACTAAGTCAAGGCGGTCTGGCACAAGCGGACGCTTGCCCCAGTTTAATGAACGATATTCTTTATACCAAAAAATTCGTAGAAAAAAGCAGTAGGCCGGAATAAAAAAATAAGAATTGAAGGCGCAATCCGCACTGACTAGCTTAATTCAATGAAAATAAAACCCGAATTAACCGTCAGACAGGCTTGCGTGAGCTTAGGAAATAAAACTATTTGTCTTTAACCTTTACCCATGTGTCTTTATTAAATATCAGGGCCTGGGTGATATTTCCGTCTTTATCCTTACTGAATTGAACAGGATAATATAAATTTTTTCCAAAAAAGACCAATTCGGATTCCGGTACAATCGTAAAAAGATTACCAGTCCAAAGTTCTTTTACTTCCAAGGAATTACCCTTTGCCGTAAACTGAAGGAATACTTCCTGGCCACCATCCGCCATTCTGTATTTACCAGCAAAGGCCTGCATTTTCTCAGCTGAAAGCGTGATCTCTTTTTTCTCTTTCGGTTTGTAGCCCTTTACTTTAACCCAGGTATCCCGATCAAAGGCGAGTAGCTGGGTAATTTCTCCCTTAGCATTTTTGGAAAAGCTTAGCGGAAATGATTTCTCGTCATTGTAAAAAGCTAACGCTGATTTCTGTTCAAAAGGGATTTCCTGCTCATCCCAGAGTTGTTTTAAAACCAGCTTATTATTTTTCACCAGGATCTGCAGATAAAGATTTGAATCTGTTTCTAATCGATAGTAACCTTCAAAGTCGCTTAACTGCCGGACAGATACGGGGATTTTTTTATTAATATGCTCCGCCCGAACCGGATTGACGGCAAAATATGCCGCTATCAGGAAGGGAAGCACAAAAATTAATCTGTAGAATTTACTATTAGTTGATCTTCTCCGATTTTTCATTTTTGTTCGGTTTTTATTTTTAAAGCTTTAAACAATCTAAGCATAGCTAATTAAATGCCAATTCATTTGATTTTTGCAAATCAATTAGATAGTTGTTTTAGTGGATGCTCCTGCTGTCCGATTATGCTACAGATCTGTCTCAATTTGATACGCTGGACAGGCGAATCTAAAACGAGTTCCAAAATCTTTAAGGGATATCCAAATAAAATGACGGCTAAGGCGCAGGTATTGTTTCTCTGGTCCCCGTTTGTGAATTTCATTATGATCAAGAAATATGGACTTAACTAGAAACGCATGAATTCTGTGGTGCAAGTGGTGCTTGTTAACTCTCCGAACTATTGAATCTTCGAATATCACAAACGAGGAACTGTAAGGTGACGATCATTTTACCCTTGATTATCTTCGGCAGACTCCTGCCGTTTCTAACGGTTGGGCTTCATATATCCCTTTTCTATAAATTCCATAAATGAAAGCAACGCACCCCAGTGATAGTAACCATCTGCATTATATACATCGTTGCCTTTGCCTGTAACCGAATTATAATTTTCATATATCCCGCCATTTTCTCTCCAGTTTTTCAACATTAAGTTCCTGGATTTATTAACAAGGTCAGTTCTGGCATCGGTTAGATTATATTTCTGCATACCCAGATATACTAAAAAATTCATGGGTGCCCATATTCTTCCACGCCAGTAGTCATTGTCTTTAAAGGCCGAATCGTTTCGGGCTATGGAAGGAAGTACATAATCGCCATAAAATTCGTTGGTATTGTAATAATGCTCTTTTATCATGCGTTCCGCCTGTTGTTGCGTACAGGCTTCTGCAAGCAAGGGGTAAAAACCGGTAGGAGACAAACGGTAACTGTTTGTATTTATATCCAAACGCTTATTTAAAAATATCCCCGTTTTTTCATCCCATAAAGTACCCAATTGTTGCTTATAAAAAGACGATCTTTTTTTCAATTCTGCAGCATCTTCATTTTTACCCAATGCCATGGCAATTTCGTAAAGCGAATTGCAGTCTTTAATATACAAACTCATCAGGCCCACATCCGCTAATTCCATTGTATGTGTGATGGTATTATAAGGAATGCCATCATACATGGGCGAATTATCAAGCCCCGATTCTAAAGCTGCACTTTGCGAATAGCTTTCACCTGTAATTCCTGCAGTATCATTAGCATAATAACTTCCCCAGGCCAAATAGCCATTAATGGCACGGTTCTTTGCCCACCATCTGTTCCAGGTTAGTAGTTCATCATATACTTCATTGAGGAACCATTTCTCCTTATACTTTTTATAAATCTCCAGCACGATCATGCTGCCAACCGGTGGCTCGGATCTGTCCCATGAAGAAGTTCGAACGGCAAAAGGCTCGCCGCTGGCAGGCAGGTAACCGCCACCCGTCGCAAAATTGGGAACAAAACCTGCCGGCGTGATGGTTTTAGTAATTTCAATAGCATTTACATAAGCCATTTTTTTATTAAACATGGAAAACATGTAGCTAACGAAATAATTATCCCATTCGAACAATGCATAGCCACCCCAGATCATATTCCATAGCCTGCTTACAGGGGTAAGCACACGATGATTGGCCGCATCGTAAATAGTGTTCCATGCAAGTATTGATTGCATGGCTAAAAATGATTCCGATAAACGACCATAACCATCCACTATTTTTTGTTGTGCTTCCCGATGTGCGGCAATAATGTTTTTTATGGTTCCCAGACTCCTTGTTTTACCTGTATATATGCCAATTTCATTTTTTAAAACGAATGTTAAACGAGGCGCTGTGGAAATGGTGTAAGTATTTGATACTGGTGTTGCAGTTGAACTGACAGAAATAAACTTATTGCCAAATTTTCCTGTAAGTCTATTTTGACTCATGCCAATCAGGCCTTCTTTATTCCATAATAGACCAGCTTCTACAATAAGAAAATTTTCAGATGATTTGGCTGGCGATACCAAAATAATTTCATCATCACCATCAGTGGCTGTTTCAACAGTCAGGTTGATGCCCAGGTATTTCAATGTTAAGCTGGTATAACTTCCATCTTCAGATCGCAAGCCCAAAGAAACTTTTTCAGGACGCTTAAGTATCTCAGAAGCTTTAAAGGCCTCTTTCAGGTAGGCTTTGTTGTCTTTTGTGTTTATGCACAAATTAATCGCAAATCCTTCCGGCAACAAAGCGTGTGTCAAAATACTGTTATTATACCAGGTATTCCAGCCCTTGCAGAGATCGACCTGCATTTGTTTGTATTCAGCTGTTCTTATGTTCCTCGTAAACGTTTGAGCGCTGCTATTTAGCCAAGGAAAAAATAAAAAAGCAAAAAAGGATTTAAATAAAGTTTTGACAAGCATTTTATTTCGTTTTTATGCCATAACCGTTAGGCCTGAATGTAAAAAAGGGGTAGTGCTTATTAAAAAACTCCTGCCTGACTGCACCACGCAGGCGTGAAAGTTGAAGATAAGAACAATAGCTAAATGAATAATCTTGTGATTGTCAAATGAACTCGACCTATTTATCTAAAATATAAACGATGGCACGGAGCTGAATAGATTTCAATAATAATATCCTGGGCACGAGTCGCCATTGGAATGCGAGCACTTAATTTATATTAGATACACGAGGCGTTGCTCGGAAGAATCGCGCCCGAGTGGGGAAACAGTCATTTGACCATTGGCCAGGGAAATGTACTTTGCAGTTTGATGCGCTTCCCCGTTGCCTGGGATTCCCTTGCGGCCTGAATTATTTCCAGCACATGGAGTGCATGCTCTACATTTATTCTTGGCTCAATCCCCTTTATTATACTTTCACCTACAACCTTTGCACCCTCCTGCCATTGATAACCGCCTCTGTCTGTGCAAAGCAACTCTTCCTTCCCGTTGGTTTGAATGCTATCTATTGTCACACCATTTGTTTCCCAGTCGTAACCGATGAGCCGCATATTGCCCTGGCTGCCATAAATCTGAACAGAGTGAAGGCTCTGATCTTTTGCCTGGTGTCCAAACCTGTCATAGTAATTAAATCCACACATGACATGACTAAGCACATTCCTGTCATGCTCCAATAATACCTGGGCATTGTCTTCCGCTTCCACTTTTATTTTCCCTTTGTCATCCACTGTTCTTTCCGGCGTCACTATACTAAGCATGGCCATGACAGTTTTTGCAGGACCCAGCAGACCGGTTAGCGTTGCCATATTATAAACGCCCAGGTCAGGCATGCTGCCACCGCCTTTCTCATAAAAAAATGCACTCCATGTCGGACCTGTATGACCATACTGGCCATGCGCGGCGCTAATTCTGCCCAGTTCGCCCGATTGGAGCCGCTTGCTCATGAATTCAAACTGCGGACTATTCACCACGGCCGGTGCACCCCATAAGCGAAGATTCTTTGACGTTGCGAGGTCCAGGAGCGCTTTGCCTGCGGCATAACTGTTTGCCATGGGTTTTTCGCTCCACACATGTTTGCCGGCCATCAGGGCCTTTCGATTCAGCTCCTCATGCACCTGCATATTCGTAAGCGTAATCTGCATATCGAATGGCACGCCTGCAAGCATGGCATCAATGTTAGGATAGGTCTGCGCATTTACATTAAATGTTTTCTTGCGCTCCAGCGCCCTGTCATATTTTATATCGCAGAGTGAAACGATCTCGATTAGATCAGAAGTTTGCAATTTTGGAATATAGCTCCCACTCACACTTCCACAACCTATAATGGCAACTTTGAGTTTTTTGTCCGTGCGTTCCATCGCCAAACCTTGAAGTGATGACAACAATACCGCCGCGCCAGCCGAAGCCGTGTATTCCAGGAATTTTTTTCTTGATATATCATTCATAAAAAAAATGTTTATTGTTAAAGGATCTTATTCCGATGGCTAAGATTAGGCCCGATGAATGAATTACTGTGCTTCTGCCTATATATCCCTTGCTGTAAAATTTAAAAGCCAATGCTTTTACTGTAGGAAAGGTTAGAAAAGTTTCAATTTAAATATACATAGAAATTGCACCATGCGGTACAACCCACCCAAAATGTGAAAAATATGGTCTGAACTGGGATTTATGGGATGAATGGGATTTTTAGGATAAAAATAAATTTGGCTGACAGTCCCGTAAATGGTTCTCGTTTGTGCATTTTATTATGATCAGCGCACACGGACTTAACGAGGACCTCATTTGAATTCAATGTCGCAAATGGTCCTCGTTAACTCACCGAATTATTGAATCTTCGAATATCACAAACGAGGACCAGAAGGGGGATACGCTTGCCACAGGTGAGGCGGTAAAAGTCAGAACAGCAAACTTGCTCAATCCTCGTAGTCTTCGATCAATTTGCCGATAGCTTTGGCCCGTTGAGTGCTTTTTTCACCTTCGTACAAGTCATTGCCTTTCTTTTCCAGCACGATGCTTTCTTTGCCATCGATTACGCCACGATATTTTCCCGTAAACTCTTCATTGTCGAGCATCTCGTAAACAATCGCTTCGTGGGTTTCCTTATCATCACGAAAGGGCAAGCGAATGATCATTATTTCTTGTGTAGCCATGATGGTAAGTTTGATTGCTGAAGGTAACTCATTTCTGAAAAGCAATAAGCAAAGGAAGGAATTGTCTATAAATCGCTGTTCGTGTTCCGCATGAGGCGAATAAAGTCCGGTTAGCTAACCGGAATATAACCTGCGCTGGCATCTATTGGCACGAGTCGCCCTTGTCCCGGCTCAGCCGGGACTCGGAAGACTCGCGCCAGAGATAGGGGGTAAGGGTTTCGGAAGTAAACTAAGACTTATTTTTTGTTCATTCGGGAAACTTCCTTACCTTTTAACTAGAGATCATTTTGTCAAAAGCGGGCACTGTTGAAGAGGAGGACTGACTACTATTCCCTCTGAAAAATTCCACAACGATATATTGCTGATTACCCTGCTGACTAATCCACTTTCGAAAGCATTAAATGTTGGTTATCCCGACCGGAAACTGACGATTAGATGAGATTCTCCTGATGTTCCATCCAGGAATCCCATCTAAGACATTTTATAAATGCGCCTCGTATGCAGGCAAACCATTCATTCAAAAATTGAATTATGAAAAAGCTCTGTTTCCTCTTCATGTTTTTCTCCATCCTGGTATTAGGTTCCTGCAAAAAAGAACAGAGTACCAGTACAAATCAAAAAGTAGATATATATATAACCGGAAAGGTGAATGGCAGGGCGGTATACTGGAAAAATGAAAGCCTGGTGTTCCTTACTGATGGTACGAAACCGGCCGTTGCAAATTCAATTTTAGTTTCAGGTACTGATGTATATGTAGGGGGCGCAGAAGGCGGCAAAGCAACAATGTGGAAAAACGGAGTAGAGAGTCAGGTGCTTGCTGATGGTAGTTCGCCCCAGGGGCAAGCTACTCAGGCCACCTCCATCGCCATTTCAGGAAATGATGTCTATATGGGAGGTTTTGGAGCTAATCCTACGATAGGCAACGCTGGCAGAGTTTTCATAGGAAGAATTTGGAAAAATGGTATACTTATGGATCCAGCCATTTATACTCCATTTACATATATAAGGTCCCTCTTTGTTTCAGAAAGTGATCTCTATGTTGCTGGGTCGATCCTTAGTGTTGCAAAATATTGGAAGAATGGCATTGAGCAGGAACTGGCCGAAGGCACATCTTCTTCATCAATAGTAGTTTCAGGTAATGATGTGTTTGTAGCAGGAGAGGAATATGATGATCTATTACCTGATGTCAATGGAAGACCCCCTGTTAGTGCTAAATACTGGAAAAATGGGAATCCGGTAAGCCTGACTGACGGGTCAATTGGAGCCGGAACTACTTCAATTGTCGTATCTGGATCAGATGTTTACGTGGCAGGAGTACAGTTTGATGGATTAATCATTGATGGAACCGCCAATGGAATTGCAAAATATTGGAAAAATACAAGTCCCATAAACCTGACCGATGGCTCAACTGACGCCATTGCAAACTCGATAGCTGTTTCGGGTACTGACGTGTATGTGGCAGGAACTGAATATGGAACCTTTGGTATTGCCAAGTATTGGAAAAATGGTACACTAAAAAATCTTACCGACGGAACAACGGATGCTGCTGCAACCGCTATATTCATTTCAAAACAATGAGTTCCGGTCGCATCGGAATTTCTGTTTATTCAGGTATTCCTGATTTGCACTTCTTAGTGAAACCCCTCAACTGGTCTTCGTTTGTGAATTTCATTATGATTAAAGTACATGGACTTGATGAGGACCTGACATGAATTAGATTCTGCAAATAGTCCTCGTTAGCTCGCCGAATTATTGAATCTTCGAATATCACAAACGAGGACCAGTGAGGGAATCGAAGGGACTTATGTGCTTATGCAAAAAGTTAGATCTTATTCAATGGATTCATCTTTTACTACCATTTGACAATTTATTCAAAAGTTTCCGTGAATCTAAAGCGAGGTTGGTTTTGCCCGTATTATAATTGCGCAGCAGAATGGCCGCGTAAACATTGTTCTTTTCTATAGAAAATTGTGCAAGGTACCCTCGAACGAGGCCGCCGTGCCCAATAAAGTCCAACTTTTTATATGTTGAAAGCATAAGACCTAAACCATAATTGCTGCCACCCGGGGGAATAGCTTGCATTTCCCGTAGGCTTTCCGTTTCAAGTAAGGGTGTCTTTCCCATCAGCGCTATTACAAATTTTGCCAGATCAAGAGAAGTTGAGTAAATCCCGCCACAGGGTACAGTGTAACCACCCAATGTGCTGTCTGCAACCCGATGCATTGAAGAGCTTTCGTTTATTTTTTCTCTTAAATTCTTTTTGGAACCAACAAAACCCTCTGCAAGTTCGGCCATCTTATTTTCGGGCAACGAAAAAAAGGTATTATCCATGTGCAGCGGTATAAATATTCTTTCTTGCACCATTTGAATATATGGTACACCCGAAGCTCTTTCGAGGGTTAGCCCAAGCAGGGCATATCCAATGTTAGAATATTGAAAACTGGTACCGGGGCTACTTTTGAATGAAGTAGAAGGAATACTGGATAATAATTTAGTTTCCCATTGGTCCACCGGGCCCAAACTCGCACCCGGCATATCCGGCTCGCGTTTCAGCCCTGAAGTATGCGACGCCAATTGACGTAAAGTGATGATTGTCCTATCTGAATAACCTTTTAGGGATTTTATTTCCGGCAGATATTTTTCAACAGGGTCATCAAGCTTTACCTTTCTTTCTTCTATAAGTTGCATTAATATAGCAGCCGTAAATGTTTTGGTAATAGATCCGATACGATAGATAGTGTTGGTGTCTGCAGTAATATCCTTACTCCGTCTTCTGTATCCATACGCCTCCGCCCATATGACCTTTCCGTCCTCTATTATCGCCGCGGATATACTGCCATGAACTCCGTCTTTCTCTATATCACTATTTAGCTGATTAGCAAATTGTGTAATTACGCTGGAATCCCTGGAACTCTCCTGACCAGAGCAATAATGATAAGGTACACTTAAAGCACAGATAAACACAAACACGCTGGATAAGGCTTTTATTTTCATGATATGTTCAAAGATATTTAATGCTTATTGAACCAGTTGGATCCAAAGCTGGCCAAGCCGACGCTTGCGCCAGCCTTGCTCTTTACCCCTCCGCGGTTGTTGGTGTTCCTTTGGGATTTCCATCTAATGAAATTTACAACACAAACAACGAAGAATCCCACACCTGCTGGCTATTGAATTCTTAAAGTGTTCAATGGCCCCATATCAGGTTTTCAGATGAATCCATTAAATTACTATTCTCCTTTTTTGGGTGAGAAACTTCTAATACAGCAAAAGGGCTTATGAAAAAGTTCGAATTGTTATTGGCTTTCCTGGTATGTTTTGCTAGCGTCATTGCGCAACAAAAAAAAATGTCGCCGAATATTCTGATCATTCTTTCAGACGATCATGCCTATCAGGCAATCAGTGCATATGGAAGCAAACTAATGCAAACGCCAAATATCGACAGAATTGCAAAAGAGGGGGCCATTTTTCAAAATGCCTGTGTAACAAATTCTCTCTGCGCACCCAGTAGGGCGGCGCTGCTAACAGGGAAATACAGCCATGTGAATGGTTTAAAGATTAATAATTTATCCAATCCCTTCAATATCAGACAGGAGATATTTACCCGTTTACTAAAGCAAAAAGATTACCAGACTGCATGGATCGGAAAATGGCATTTACAAACATTGCCGGGAGATGCTTTTGACTATTGGAAAATATTACCAGATCAGGGGGATTATTATAATCCCGATTTTATCGATAATAAAAATGATACAGCCAGCATCCAGGGATATATCACGGATATTATTACATGGCTCAGCGTAGACTGGCTCAACCACCGGGATCCTTCCAAACCGTTTTGTTTAGTGATTGGTGAAAAAGCAACTCACCGGGCCTGGCTGCCCGATCTGCAAGACCTTGGCGCATTTGATAACCGGAATTTTCCAATGCCACAAAACTTTTACGACGACTATAAAGGCCGCATAGCGGCAATGCATCAGGATATGACCATCTCTAAAACGATGCTGCTCGGAGAGGATCTGAAAGTGCATGTAGACTACGAAAAGAATGGTTTTTATAAACGCCTGAATGAAAATCAGCTGGTGGTTTTTAAATCCTATTATGATAAACTGAGTACAGATTTTGATCGTCACCATTACAAAGGAAAGGCGTTGACAGAATGGAAATACCAGCGTTATATGAAAGATTATTTGTCGGTGGCCAAATCTCTCGACCGGAACATTGGTAAGATATTGGACTATCTGGATAAAAGCGGATTAGCTGAAAATACGGTTGTGATCTACGCTTCTGATCAGGGATTTTATATGGGGGAACACGGGTGGTTTGATAAGCGTTTTATCTATGAGGAATCGATGAGAACGCCGCTTTTGATTCGATATCCGGGAGTGATAAAACCCGGAACCTCAGTAAACCAAATGGTCATGAATATCGATTTTGCGCCAACCATTTTGTCGATCGCGGGACTGCCGGTCCCCGCATCCATTCAGGGAACTTCTTTTCTGCCTTTGTTACAAGGCGACAATATTGGAAGCTGGCGCAAAGCAGCTTATTACCACTATTATGAATATCCCTTACCACATCATGTGTCGCCGCATTTTGGTATGCGAACCAGTGAATATAAGCTGGTGCGGTTCTATGGCCCTGACGATGCATGGGAACTATACGACTTGAAAAATGACCCGTCCGAGATGAAAAATATTTATAACGAAAGAAGGAAGAGTCCGTTGATGTCTTCACTAAAAAAACAATTGAAAGACTTGATCATGCAATATCAGGACGATGAAGCAATGGAGATTTTGAATAGGGATTCCCCTCCCTAGTCTTCGTTTCTGAATTTAATTATGATTTAAGTACGCTGACTGTTTCAAGCAAAGACGGAAAGGAAGCGCAGAGGCGCCAAGGCTATCTAAGAAAATTCCACTTTGTTTTAAATGAGTCGGGGTCGAATGCATCTCTCTTATCGCCTTTGCTTCCTTTGCCCTGCTATCGGCGGGGTGAAAGCTTAAAGTCTTTCCCCCTACTGGCGCGACTCTTCCGAGCAACGCCTTGTGAATTTAATATAAGTGTGATTCTAGCGTTGCGAGGAAGACTCGTGCCTGAGAAAATACTATTAAAGTTTATTTCACATTCTTCAAATCTCGAGAATTACAAATAAATAGATTGGGAAAAATTGATTAGAGAGTAGCTAATCTTAATCTGGTCATTTTGCCACAAAATGCTGATTAGACATTTACCAAATTCGGCACGAGTCACCCTCGCAACATGAATCTACTTGTATCTCCCAATACCAGTGGAGTTGCTCGGAAGACTCGCGCCAAAGAGGGGGGTGCAGGGGGTGGATTCCCCCCGTAAATGGTCCTCGTTTGTGCATTTTATTATGATCAGCGCACACGGACTTGACGAGGACCTCATTTGAATTCAATGTCGCAAATGGTCCTCGTTAACTCGCCGAATTATTGAATCTTCGAATATCACAAACGAGGACCAGAAGGGGAGGGAGAAAAAGACTGAACCGAAACTTGCTTAATCCTCGTAGTCTTCGATCAATTTGCCGATAGCTTTGGCCCGTTGAGTGCTTTTTTCACCTTCATACCAGCCATCGCCTTTCTTTTCCAGTACGATGCTTTCTCTGCCATTGATTACGACGCGATATTTTCCAATAAACTCGTCATTGTCGAGCATCTCGTAAACTATCGCTTCGTGGGTTGCCTCATCATCAGTAAAGGGCAAGCGAATGATCATTATTTCTTGTGTAGCCATGACGGTAAGTTTGATTGCTGAAGGTAAATCTTTTTTGAAAAAGCAATTAGCAAACGATGGAATGGTCTAATACTCGCCGTTCGTGTTCCGCCTGAGGCGGATCACCTCGAACCCTACAAAAACCCGGTTTCCTAACCGGAATAAAACCAGCGCTGGCGTCTATTGGCACGAGTCGCCCTCGTCCCGCCTCAGCCGGGACTCGGAAGACTCGCGCCAGAGAGGGGGGAATTTAGCACAACTGAAATGATTTAGTTTAGCGCACTCAGATTATTTACTACGGCGTCTGCAATAAATGCTGAATCGTCATTTATTCCGAAAATCATTGATGACTTTCTCGTACGAAGCCATGGAAGTCCGAGGAAATACAAACCTTTAAAATCGGAACACCCGTTTGTATGTTTTGGATTTCCATCGTTAGCGAAACTGATAGGTAATTTCAGATAACTGAAGTCACCATTGAAGCCAGTTGTCCAGACGATGGCTGTAATGTTATGTTCTTTTAAATTAAGCGATGTAATAGATGATGCGCAGGTTCCACCGGTGTCCGGCAGGTCAGCAATATCCACTTCTGGGACAGGGGCAGATATTTGATTTTTGAGAATGTAATCATCAACCATACCTTTTGCTTTCTGTGAAAACCCGTCTCCAAATTTTATATGTTCCGATGCATTTGCAGCGAAGAATAGATTATCCGCATCTGCATTTTCCATCTTACCTAAAATAGTCACTCCTTTTTTGGAAAGCAACTGATAACTCAAAGTATGTCCAAGTTCCCCGATGCCCGATAACAGTGGCACTTTCATTCCAAGAACATTCGGGTCTGTTACTGTTTCCGTTTGCACATTGAAAAATCCCATACTCGTCAGCCAGTCAACAATATCTTTCCCGCGGTATCTTCTTGGAATGCGTGCAACCATACTTGTGGAGAGGTAAACTTTCGTTCTTTGCTCTGCAAGGTCCTCGGCAATTTGGCAACCTGATTGTGCACTGCCTATTACAAGCACAGCCCCTTCTGGCAATTGCGCTGCGCTGCGATATTCGCTTGTGTGCAATTGCAAAATACCCGAAGAAATATTGTTTGCAAACGAAGGAATTCTTTTTTCGTTTTGGCTTCCAGAAGAAACGATTACTTGTTTGCTTTGATAGTTTTTTACAGTTCCTTTTTCGGAAACAGAAATTGTAAAGTATTTTTCCCCATCAGGTTTCGTTACTGAAATAACTTGCGCATTCTCCACCACAGGCAATTGAAATTCTCTTGCGTATGCTTTAAGAGAATCAACAAACTCGATCGCTGTGCCGAATCCATCAGGAGCATTGCCTATATAGGTTTGACCCGGCAATACATTCTTTTTGTTTGCAGTATTCATCACAAATGAATCCCATCGCTGGCTCAACCATGCCTCCCCGATTCTTCCGCGCTCAAAAACCATGTGGTTCAGTGCGTGTTGTTTCAGGCAATAACTGATGCTTAGTCCGGCATGTCCTGCGCCAATCACTGCGACATCAAGGACAGTTTCATTTGTTTTTTGCTTTTCCATTTTATTTTGTGTTTAGAATTATACTTTGTTATCTATGGCGCCAATTAGCAATCCAAAGAGCCACGATTTGGAATAAAGGGAATTATGTTTCATAACGCATTTTTTTTGATGAGAACCTGATTCGTCTATAAGAAAGTGCTTATTTCAATATTTGATCATTATTTGATATCTGCATTATTAAGAAATGCAAAATTCAACTTTTAGAGGTAAAGCATTCTGAAGTAAACACATTAGATAACCTGCAGAGGGTATGAGCTAAGGACTGGTAGGATATGATCCGAAGGTAGGACATCTAAATGAAGCAGGATACTATTTTCTCGATCTATTGCATATCGGTACAATTCGACCTGTAGGTCCTTCATCCTTTGCAAAAACTACAAATTTACAAACAGTTTACAAAGAGAAAGTTAAAGAGTGATCCTCCTCGATCTTCCGATACAAAACTGCATAAGAATCCCTGTTCGATGTGCAATATATAGATCCTCGGAAGTCTCTATAACCCCAGACTCCGCCAAAGAAAAAAAGCCCAAAAGGAATAAAAAAGCCGGAAGTTAATTCCGGCCTTCAGGTGAGGTTGACAAGAAATATAGGTTCTTCAATTTATGCATTTTTTCTTTCAAACGAAATAGTGTGCAGGAATTTTGATGGCACCGTTAGGAGAATCAACCAATAATACCCCCTACTGGCGCGAGTCTTCCGAGCAACGCCTTGTGAATTTAATATAAGTGTGATTCTAGCGTTGCAAGGGCGACTCGTGCCTTAGAAAATACTATTAAAGTTTATTTCACATTCTTCAAATCCCGAGAATTACTAATAAATAGATTGGGAAAAATTGATTACAGAATAGCTAATTTTAATCAGGTCATTTTGCCACAAAATGCTGATTAGACATTTACCAAATTCGGCACGAGTCACCCTCGCAACATGAAACTACTTGAATCTCCCAATACCAGTGGAGTTGCTCGGAAGACTCGCGCCAGAGAGGGGTGATTTGACGGTACATTGACGATATGTGAAAAAGACCAAACACCTCCCTGAACCCTTCAAGATTTTTGGACTACACTGTTCGCTGGCTAACAAATACGGAACTGACAGGGGCAAATAACAAGAAAGGGATGTATATATTTCTAAATTGTATTAATCGTGAGAATTGTTCTGTTGATAATAATTGCAATTTCCAGTGAGTTCTTATTTCTATTCTGGCTTAAACTTCGGCCATCACTCTTCAAAGTTGTTAATCCTATACCTGAAGATGTCGAAATACCTGTATTGTTGCTGGGAATAATTGTATTTCCGATTTTAAATATTATGACATCTCCTTAGTATCTTTTTTTAGACAAGTTGCCATGAAAAAAGCCATAACATCTTCAATCAATCCAGTGAGACCATTATATAACTTGAAATGGCTTGTTATTGGTTTTTGGTTTAATATCGGTTCCACGAATTTGTTAGTCATTTTCAGTCTTTATTATCTGAAATTTGTAATTTTAAATATTTTTTTTGACTTCTATTCCGAAAGTACCAGTTAGGTTCAAGATTGTTTGTTAGCTTCTTCTTGTCTGATGAAATGGATGGTAGTTTAAAAAAGTAGATTCGAATTCCTACATATTTGGTTCTGATTCTTTTTTAAATTTACATCACTACCAAATTAGAATTTCCGTAAATAAAATCATCTTGTTTAACAAAATTGGTTTTAAAAAACTAATCTGTTAATTACTTTCCCCTTTGAGAAAAAATTCTTTAAAATTATGGCTTCAAATTTCATTTCTCAGCTCAGATCAATAGACGCAGTCTTTTCACTGCTTATTTTATAAAATGTCCCGTTTTCGATTCAATTTTATATTCTACAACCTTAGACATTATTTTGTGCGTACTTATCGTAAAGGGATTTTATTTCCGACATCAACCCCCAAAGAATGAATTCAACTTTTCTTTGAAAATAGGGATTTCAATAGAGGCAGTCATCTGTAAATAAGATGGGAAATAAGTTTTCCTCCATTCCATGATGCAATGTGCATATCCAGGTGGGTGAAAAGAGGTGTTGATGCAACTTTATTTTCCATCTGGGTAGTGTTTGCATCGAAAATTTACGAAACAAAAAAAACGTCCAGGGAGCAAGTGTAAAAATGTGAAATTAAATTTGCACCCCATTCTGCACGCAGCCAAAAAAATAAGGCTGTAACTTATTGTAAAACAATTTGTTACAGCCTATACAAGTGATCCCGCTGGGACTCGAACCCAGGACCCCTACATTAAAAGTGTAATGCTCTACCAGCTGAGCTACGGAATCGGAATTTCGATGATCGATGGTCGATGATCGATGGTCGAATGATATAGACAGCTGAACTACTTTCTTTAAGTTACCCAATTTAGACAAATTCCCCGCGTCAAAGTCGATCATCGACCATCCATCATCGACCATCGCTCATCGATCCCCAAAATTGGGAGTGCAAAAATAAGTGAAATTGGGTTTATGCCAAATTTTTGATTTATCAATTTATCCAGCCCAGATCGCTTATTATCAACATTTTGATTTTATACTCGCCCCGAACTATTGTACTTTTGCTTTGTAAGTACTTATATGTCCTTTTACAGTAACAAGGTTGTGGTCGTCACCGGCGGCAGTGACGGGATAGGAAAAGCATTGATCGATGCCCTGCTCATGGGAGGCGCTAAGGTGGCCACCTGCGCGCGCCATTTCGATAAATTGTATGCATTACAGATGCAATACACCAATTTTCCCCTCCATACAATGGTCTGCGATGTGAGTAATGAACAGGACTGCAAACGGTTTATCGAATCCTCCATAGAAACCTTTGGCAGTATCGATATCCTGATCAATAACGCGGGCATCAGTATGCGCTCTTTGTTTGAAGACGCAGAAGTGGATGTAATCAAGAGGATGATGGATGTAAATTTCCTGGGTTCAGTCTACTGCACCAAGTATGCTCTTCCATATATCACCCAACAAAAAGGCATCATCGTTGGTGTTTCTTCCACTGCAGGCTACCGTGGCCTGCCGGGAAGAAGCGGATATTCTGCTTCCAAATTTGCACTCCAGGGCTGGCTGGAAGCACTGAGAACGGAATTGCTGAAAACGGGCGTGCATGTCATGTGGGTTTCGCCCGGTTTTGTGAGTTCCAATATCCGTTATGCGGCACTCAATGAGAAAGGAGAACTGCAGGGAGAAAGCAAACTGGATGAAGGCAAACTGATGAGCCCGGAAGAATGCGCAAAGCTTATCCTCCATGCCATTGAAAAAAGGAAAAGGACCCTCACCATGACCTTTATGGGGAAACTCACTATATTTATGAATAAAGTATTCCCTTCCCTATCCGACAGACTGGTACACAATTATTATTTTAAGGATGGGGAACTGACCCGCTGAGTTGATCAGGTCCCTTTTTAAAAAAGTTCATCGCCTTTTCTTCCAACATGGCCTTATTAACCCTAACATCTGATATCGGCAACCAGGATTATTTAGTCGGTGCAGTCAAAGGCCAGTTATACCAGATCAATCCCGAATTCACCGTCGCAGATATTTCGCACCAGCTTTCCCCTTTTAATTATCCCCAGGCTGCCTATATCTGCCGCAATGCGATCAAAAATTTCCCTCCATTTTCTTATCATCTTGTACTCGTCAATTTGTTCGATAAGAAACCGGAAAACCTGCTCTTCGCATTTCATAAGGAACAATATATTTTATGCGCCGACAATGGACTGCTGACCATGATCATCGAAGGAAAACCTGAAATGATCATCGGCCTTCCGGTGGACAAGAATTCGATCAAGAATATCACTCTATTGCACCGGGTTGATGGGTAGGGCGGTGAAAGCACATGCCTCTGGCCTCTCATTACAAGAGATTGGCATTCCCGATATTCCTTATATTGAAAAATATCATCTACGTCCCCAATTGGGCGAAAACTGGATAGAAGGCCAGATCATTTTCATCGATAATTTCGAGAACGTAGTCGTAAACATCACGCGCGATGAATTCGAAGAACAAAGAAAAGGGCGAAGCTTTCGCATTGTCTTCAAGCGTGATGAAGTGATTGACAGGATCAGTGAGTCTTATGCGGATGCGCCGGAAGGAGAAAAGCTGGCCCTCTTCAATGCGGCAGGCTATCTCGAAATAGCAATCAATAAGGGCAATGCAGCCGGGCTTTTCGGCCTGCAGAATTTTACCGAATTGTCCCAAACCAATTACCTCCAAAGCAGGCTTTTTTACCAGACCATCAAGGTCCATTTTGAATAGAAACATCTAATCGGAACATCTTACCGTTGCCATTCCCATCTTCCGGAGCTTCAACAAATTAATCGTTAAAAAGGGGGGGCAACATTTAACATTCTGACCATACCCTTATATTTGCCAATTCTTTAAAAACAACGCTATATGAATTTTAAGAGAGCGAACAATATTATTGGCTGGATCGTGTGTGCCATTGCCTGTACGGTCTATATCATGACCATGGAGGCGACAGGCAGTTTCTGGGATTGCGGTGAATTCGTGTCCAGTGCCTATAAACTGCAGATCCCCCACCCGCCCGGCGCTCCTTTATTCGTATTGATGGGCAGACTTTTCATCATCCTTTTCGGCGACAATCCTCATTCTGCGGCCCGCGGCGTAAACTTCATGAGTGCGATGGCCAGCGGCTTTACGATTCTCTTCCTGTTCTGGTCCATCACCCATTTTGCACGAAAGATTGTGCAGAACGGAAAGGACACTCTAAACGGCCAGCAGTTATTTACCATCATGAGTGCGGGTGTAGTCGGTGCACTGGCTTATACATTTTGCGATTCATTCTGGTATAGCGCAGTGGAAGGTGAAGTATATGCTTCCTCTTCTTTATTTACAGCACTGGTCTTCTGGGCCATTCTGAAATGGGACCATGAAGCAGATCAACCCGGAGCCGACAAATGGATCATTTTCATTTTCTACATGATGGGGCTCTCCATCGGCATCCACCTGCTGAACCTGCTTACGATTCCTGCCATCGTCATGGTGTATTATTTCAGAAAATATAAGGCAACGACCTGGGGAACCATCTTTGCCTTTCTCATTGCCTGTGCGATTACGGGATTCGTCCAGAAATTTGTGATCCAATACACCATCAAAGGCGCCGGATGGTTCGATATTAAATTCGTCAACGGATTTGGTGCGCCTTTCTTCCTCGGATTTGGCGTTTTCTTTATCCTTCTTGCTGCCGGAATCATTTTTGCCATTCGCTATGCCGTAAGAAAAAAATATTATTTCTTGAAACTGGGCCTTTGGTGCACCGTTTTCATGCTGCTCGGTTATTCCACTTATTTCACCACGCTTATCCGCTCAAATGCAGACCCTGCTGTAGATATGTTTAATGTTGACAATCCGGTGAGCCTGGTAGGCTACGTCAGCCGCGACCAATATGGCGACTGGCCCATCGTGTATGGTCCGGATTTCAATGAAAGACCAGCCCGGGTGGATAATGGTGATCTGTATATCAAAGGGAAGGACAAATATGAAGTAGCAGGAAAAGTGTATGGCCAGGATTGGGCCGGCACGACGGGTGCGCATATTTTCCCGAGAATGTATAATAGCAGCAATGAAAGAGGCGAGACCGATATGTACCAGCGATACTCCGGCCTTTCAGAAGGTGAAACGCCCACGATGATGAATAATATCAAGTATTTCGTGAGTTACCAGACATACTGGATGTACCTGCGCTATTTCCTTTGGAATTTCACAGGTAAGCAAAATGACCTGCAGGGTTTTGGGAATGTCAGAGACGGAAACGGTATCAGTTCGATTCCTTTTATTGACAATTATTTCCTTGGAGACCAAAGCAAATTGCCTGACAGCATTCATACAAACAATAAATCCTATAACAGGTTATATTCCCTACCGTTGATTTTGGGACTCATTGGCCTTTACTTTCAATATCGAAAGAACAGGAAGGATTTCTATGTTACTTTCCTGCTCTTCTTTTTTACAGGTATGGCTGTTGTGCTCTACCTGAACCAGGCGGGACAGCAACCGCGTGAAAGGGACTATGCATATGTAGGATCCTTCTATGCATTCGCCATTTGGATAGGCCTTGGCGTTATATGGGTCAAGGAAATGCTTGGAAAATATCATTAAGGGCCCCAATGCAAACTATGCCGCTGCCGGCCTTTGCTTCCTGGCTGTGCCTGTGCTGATGGGATCACAGGAATGGAATGACCATGACCGCAGCAAGAAAGTATTGGCCCGTGACCTCGCCAAAGATTACCTGGAAAGTTGTCCTCCAAATGCGATCCTCTTCTCATTTGGCGATAATGATACTTACCCGCTCTGGTATGCGCAGGAAGTGGAAGGCATCCGGCCCGATGTGCGCGTGATGGTGAATAGTTTGCTTGGAACAGACTGGTATATTAACCAGTTGCGATATAAAATCAACCAGAGTGCACCCTTCGACGTGATCTTCACCCCCGATCAAATTGCCGGCGACAAACGCAGCGTCATCTACTACAGCGCGCTTCCTGGTTTCGATCAGAAAAAATACTATGATCTCTACGACATGATGAAGAACGTGATCGGAAGTGACGATGCAAAATATACGACGACGAATGAAGACGATCTGCTGAACTTATTCCCGGTAAGAAAATTCAGTGTGCCTGTTGATCTGGCCACAGTGAAAGCCAATGGAACGGTCAATCCAAATGACAGCGTGGTGAGTGAAATGCACCTCGACCTGCCCAACCGCAATTATCTTCTTAAGAATGATCTTGCCATTTATTCAATCATTGCGGCCAATCATTGGAAACGCCCGATCTGCTTTACTTCCACGCAGGAATTGACTGATCTTGGGCTTGCAAAATATGTTCGCCTGACGGGACTCTCCTACAGGCTCGTTCCTGTTGAAAATCCCGGCGTGGATGATGACATGGCCTATAAAACCATCATGGAAAAATTTTCATATGGCAATGCGGATAAGCCAAGCGTCTATTATGATGAAGAAAACCGTCGCCACCTGAACACGATTCGCCTGGCGCATGCACAACTTGCACAAAGCCTCGCAATGAATGGCAAAAAGGATTCTGCACGCCGCATATTGCAACATTTCGACCAGAATGTAAAAGAATCCAATTTCCCATACGGAATGACGAGCAACCGGGGCAACCAGCACGATATGATCTCCATGCAGTTCCTGCAGGCATGTTATATGGCAGGTGATACTGTGCTTGCAAAAAAAGTAGAGACTTCTGTTAAGAAAGACCTGACGCAACAATTAAGATATTATAAGGCATTGGGCGATGAAAGCATGAGTGATGACCAGCTTGCCAACAATGCATATATGCTTCTCCAGGGCAAGGGTGGCAGTCTGGATGACCACCAATTGGCCTTTGTCAGCGATATTTTTTCAACTTACAGGATGCTGATGCAGATTGGGGAATTTGACAAACAATTCAGGCATCCACTCACTGGCCAGCCTGCAGAAACCAATCCGGCGATCATTAGCAATCCGCCTCCAGCCACAAAATCAGATTCTAAATCTAAAAAGGCGAAATAAGCTTTAATTAAAATCCCGTCCCGGCTGAGCCGGGACGGGATTTTTTTTTAATGTGATTTCACAGAAGGAATCAAGTCCATTTCTTTTCCAAAAATGAGACGAAACAATTGCGCACCCGGATTGTTTATAAAAATAATGGAAGGCTGCGTCAGCAGGCGGCAGCGTTGAGGAAAAAACTTCTTAACTTCAATTCCGGAAAAGAATAACCTTATCTAATTATGATCGGTTTTCATTTTACAAAATTTGATCCCAATGCCAAGGGGAAGTCGAAATTTGACCAGCTCCTGGATCTCTTCATGCAACTGCTCACATACACAAATGGAGATGTGGCGGAAGCATTGCAATGGATGAATCAGCTGGACAAGGAATACAAACTGACAGATGACGAATATGGCATGGGAGACTTTATCGATGATCTGAAAGACAAAGGTTATATTGATGAGAACAGACAGACGGGATCGATCTCCATTACTCCCAAGACAGAACAGGGAATTCGCAAACGTTCACTCGAAGAAATCTTCGGAAAGCTAAAAAAAACCAGGCAGGGCAATCACAACACTTTCAAACCCGGTTCAGGCGATGAACAGAACCCGGAAACAAGGCCCTTCGTATTTGGGGATCAACTGGAGCAGATCGATTTTACCGAATCCATTCGCAATGCACAAATCAACCATGGCATCGAAAGCTTTAGTATGCAGGAAGATGATCTGGAGATCAGGGAAACAGATTTCAAGGCCCAGACCTCGACCGTATTGATGATCGATATTTCCCATTCCATGATCCTCTATGGTGAAGACAGGATCACCCCTGCAAAAAAAGTGGCTATGGCCCTCAGTGAATTGATTACTACGAAATATCCAAAGGATACCCTGGATATTGTAGTGTTTGGCAATGATGCCTGGCCCGTGGAGATCAGGGACCTTCCCTTATTTGCAGGTCGGGCCCTACCATACCAATACCGTCTCCGGATTGGAGCTGGCAATGGATTTGCTCAGAAGAAGAAGAAATCCGAATAAACAAATCTTCATGATCACAGATGGCAAGCCCACCTGTCTGAAGATCGGAAAGAAATATTACAAGAACAGTTTCGGGTTAGACAGAAAAATTACATCCCGCTGTTTGAACCTGGCCGCACAATGCAAGAAATTAAAAATACCTATAACCACTTTTATGATTGCCAGTGACCCCTACCTGCAACGTTTCGTCAATGAATTCACAGAAACGAATAATGGCAAGGCGTTCTTTGCTTCCCTGGATCATCTGGGAGCATTCATCTTTCGCGATTTTGAGAGCGGAAAAAGAAAAACGGTATACTAATTTAGTCGAATAAAGTTTTGGGATTCTTTTGGAATCATCTCATATTTCCTGCCATGAAATATTGAAATGGCTGATTGGAGAATTTCGCAGGATCGGCATCAGGGTGAAGACAAATTAACAAATTAGAAAAAATGGACATTAAGAAAATTAAGACCATAGGCGAACTCAGGAAAGCCGGATATCATCACAGATCTGTAAAGCAGGAAATTCGCGAAAACCTTATCCGCAAATTGCAGAACAAGGAGAATACATTTCCCGGCATCATAGGATATGAGGATTCCGTGATCCCCGATACAGAACGCGCGATTCTTTCAAGGCATAATATTTTATTCCTTGGACTGCGCGGACAGGCCAAAACAAGAATGGCCAGGCAGATGATTGAACTGATGGATGAGTACATTCCTTTTATCACAGGAAGTGAGATCAATGATGATCCACTAAAGCCCATTTCAAAATTTGCAAAGGACCTGGTCGCTGAAAAAGGCGATGATACCCCGGTGAGCTGGCTGCATCGGAGTGATCGCTATGGCGAAAAACTGGCTACGCCGGATGTCAGCGTGGCTGACCTGATCGGAGATATAGATCCGATCAAAGCGGCAAATCTCCGCCTGAATTTTGCCGACGAACGCGTGATTCATTTCGGAATCATACCGAAAAGTAACCGCGGCATTTTTGTGATCAATGAAATCCCAGACTTGCAGGCCCGCATCCAGGTTTCCCTTTTCAACATCCTCGAAGAAGGTGATATACAGATCAGGGGATTCAAATTGCGTATGCCCCTGGATATCCTATTCATATTTACAGCTAACCCCGAAGACTATACGAACCGCGGATCGATTGTGACACCGCTCAAAGACCGAATTGAGAGCCAGATCCTGACACACTATCCAAAATCAATAGAAACAGCGCTGGCCATCACGGAACAGGAAGCGGATGTATTGGAAGAACAAAAAGTCAAAGTAAAAGTCAGCGACCTCGTGAAGAGGCTGATTGAGCAAGTCGCATTTGAAGCCCGGACCAGTGAATTTGTAGATAAGAAAAGTGGCGTTTCTGCAAGATTAACCATAGCAGCATTCGAAAATTCTATAAGTGCCGCAGAGCGGAGGGCAATCCTGAATAAGGAAAAGGAAACCCAGGTCTGGATGAGCGACCTCGTGGGCATTGTTCCTTCCATAACGGGCAAAGATTGAACTGGTTTATGAAGGAGAACAGGAAGGACCATACCAGGTCGCATTCAACCTGCTTGAAAAAGCTTTTCGTACCCAGTTCGTGCATTACTTTCCTAATCCCGAGCAGTTGAAGAAGAGAAAAGCAGGTGAACCCAAAGAAGAAAATCCTTTCAGGCCAATCACCAGTTGGTTTGATAAGGGCAACCAGTTAAATCTTTTCTTCAATACAAAAGATGACGACAAGATTCACCAGTTATACCAGGTAGACGGTCTCCATGCCCTCATCAAAAAATATTTCAAACATGCGAATGAAAAAGAATCTGCCCTGCTCATGGAGTTTGTGCTCCATGGTCTGGCATCTTATTCTTTGATCAGCAAGAAAATTGTGGAAGGAAAGATTGAATTCAAGGACCTGATCGGATCCATGGTGAACCTGGGTTCGGGTACATATAGCACCGATGAGGATCTTGGTGATGATTTCAGATAATTTTCTTTCTACAAATTATCAGAAGCGGTAACCCCAGCTGAAGCCGACAAAGGGCAGGAAGCTTCCTCCGTCTGAAAAGCCGAATATTGGCGAGAAGGCAGCCCTCCATGTAAACCCTTTCTTTCCTAGTGGCTGCTTGCGAAAACCCATCGTAAACGTACCGTAGGTATTCGTGTACTGGTCTCCGGGGATTTCCGGGTTATTGTCTGTTCCGAAAAGGTTTAGGCCTGGGGCGTAGGTAACGCCTGCTCCGATTTCAAGATATCTTCCATTGGTGCCCAAAAGATAATTGAGTTGGACTGGCAGGGCTACATAGCCATCTCCGTTCCAATAAGCTCCTCCAATCCCCAGGCGAAAACCAATACCATTTTCATAGCCGCCAAACCTGCCATCATAATTGAATGAATAAATGATGCCGGGACCACCGATTTCAAAAAAAATCTGGGATGCGTTGGCTGAGACTTCTGTTCCCCTTTCTTTTCCCTGGGCCTGTAGATCCTGTTCGAAGGAATAATGCTATCACGAGCAAGCTTCCGCTAATCCATACTTTTTTCATGGTCGTATTTTATGTTCCAGACAGGAATATCCATTTTCCCGCTGTCATAAAAACGTTAAAACCTAAATAATATTGACCTCCCTCTCCAGTTTCACACCAAATTTTTGGAATACGGATTGTTGGATCTCGGTAGAGAGATTGTAGATTTCCTGCCCCGTCGCATGGCCATAATTTACAAGTACTAAGGCCTGTTTTGAATGGCATCCAGCATCTCCTCTCCGGAATCCCTTCCAGCCACAGGATTCAATTAGCCATGCAGCAGCAAGCTTGATGGTTCCGTCGGAGTTCTCATAGCCGATGATTCCGGGAAATTCCTTCCCTAAATGAATGAACAAATTCTTGTGAATTTGGGGATTCTTAAAAAAGCTTCCAGCATTGCCGATTTCCAAAGGATCGGGCAATTTCGAGGTCCTGATCCTGATCACTGCCTGGGATATGGCCTCAATGCTCAGTTCCTTAACGCCCATTTTTTCGAGCTCTTCTTCAATGACTCCATATCGTGTGTTATAGTGGGGAATCTTATTCAGGCGGAAAGTGACCCGCAGGATGACAAAGCGGTCTTTGAATTGCTTTTTAAAGACACTATCGCGGTATCCAAACTGACAATCATTCACGGTGAAAATGCGGATCTTTTTTTCTTTGAGGTCAAAAGCCTCCAGTTCATCAAATACTTCCTTCAATTCCGCTCCATATGCTCCGATATTTTGCATGGGGGCAGCTCCGACATTTCCCGGAATCAGGGAAAGGTTTTCAATTCCCGCCCAATGCCTTTGAATGCAATACATAACAAATGGATGCCAGGATTCTCCTCCACCCACTCGCACATATATATGCCGCTCATCTTCTTTGATCAGGTCAATGCCGCGGATATCATTTTTCAAAACAAGTCTGTCGGCATTTTTTGTGAAGAGAACATTGCTGCCACCACCAAGAATAAATGGGGCTTCATTTCCGGAGCCCCTGAGCAATTCCTTCAATTGTTCTTCATCCGAAAAGACTGCAAATTTTTTTGCAAGCACATCAATTCCAAAACTATTGTAAGGCTTTAAAGAAATATTTTCAAAGACGCCCATGGATTTGGATTAATGGATTAGAAGATTAACGGATTCTTCAATTCGGAAAAACTTGATTAATTATTTCCGTTTCAAATGCCGATGCCACATTTCCATTCATAATTATAAGATGCAAATTAAAGATTCGGATTAAAGGATTAGGATTAGAAGATTTCTGAGAATGGGATGTTCTAAATCGTAGGAATTTAGTTTAGATTTCACTGTCTAAATGGCATCCACGTCGGGAAGGATCACGACGCTTCTGAACTTCTTGTTGTGCTGAAGCATCATGGTTTGCTGATGAATCATCTGCTTGGCCAGCTGAATAGTATGTGTGTCTTTTGGAAGTTTCAAAAGCAATTCCATCAGGTACTGGTTTCGAACCCGGTTTACAACTGGCTCTGCAGGTCCTACCAGCCATTGTTCCAGTCCCTGCTTAAGATTCAGCGCAAAAAGACTTGCCGCTGATTCTACCACCTCCTTTATCTTATGTCTGAAATGAACAAGGATGATCCTTGAAAAAGGCGGATAAAAAAATTTCTTCCTGGATTCTAATTCATTGGCATAGAACTCCAGGTAATCATGTCTTTGTACAAAGCCCAGCACCGGGTGTTTCATGTCCGCTACCTGGATCATGACCATTCCATCCCCCGCCTTCCTTCCGGCCCTGCCGCTCACCTGCTCCATGAGCTGGAATGCGCGTTCATTGACACGGAATTCGGCAAAATGAAGCAGGCTGTCTGCATCCAAAATGCCTACAAGGTTTACATTCTCAAAATCAAGTCCTTTCACGACCATCTGGGTACCGACAAGAATATCAATTTTTTGCTGTTCGAAGAGCTGGATCAGGTTTTCGTGTGCGTTTTTCCCCCTCACACTATCGATATCCATCCTGGCAATCCTGGCTTTTGGAAAAACTTCTTCCAAATGTTCTTCAATTCTTTCTGTTCCAAAATTTCTTTGCGCGAAACGATGATTCCCGCAGGCTGCGCAGGTTTGTACGAGAGGATAGATTGTGCCGCAATAATGGCAATGCAATTTGTTGGTGAGTTTGTGAAAGTTCAGCGAAACATCACAATTCTTGCACTGGGGTATCCAGCCACAAACCTGGCAAACCTGGTAAGGAGAATACCCTCTCCTGTTCTGGAACAGGATGATTTGTTTTTTTTGACCCAAGGAGCGCTCAATGGATTCGACCAGGGGTGGCGTGAGAATGGGTTTGGTTTTATCCTTGCTGGGAAATTTCTTTGTATCAATCAATTCAATCTGTGGCATGGGAAGGTTTCCAAATCTTTCAGGCAGAACAACCAAACCATACTTACCCGTGCTGGCATTAAAATAGGTTTCCAATGAAGGTGTTGCGCTACCCAATAGCACTTTTGCGCCGAACAAAGCGGCATAGTAAATGGCAGCATCCCTTGCATGGTATCTTGGCGCCGGTTCCTGTTGTTTATAGGAAGGATCATGTTCTTCATCCGCAATGATCAATCCAAGATCTTCGAAAGGCATAAACAAGGCGGATCTTGCACCAAGAACAATTTTCAACTCGCCCGATTTGATTTTGTTCCATATTTCAATTCTTTCATTCTGGCTGAATCTGCTGTGATAGACTCCAATATGCCCTCCGAAATGTTTTTGAAGGCGGCGGATGATCTGCGAAGTGAGGGCGATCTCGGGAAGGAGGTAAAGCACCTGCTTACCCTGGCCGATAAACTTTTCTATCATGCGTATATAGATCTCCGTTTTACCGCTGGAGGTCACGCCATGGAGCAGGCAGGTCTGGTGCTGATTAAAGTCTGGAATTAATCTTGGCTGAATGCTTCTTCCTGTAATTTGGTCAGTTCAAAATCGATTTCTATTCTGCCGGGAAGAAAATGGCATGCGATCGATATTTCTTTTTTCAGCGACCAGGATTCCTTTATCCATCAGGCCTTTTAAATGGGCATCGGTGGCACCTGATTTCTTCAGCAGACCCGACTTGGTCACTTCACCTTCCGTTTTGGAAAGATGGAGCCAACTGAGCAATAATTCCATTTGTTTTGCGGCCCGCTGCAATTTTGGGTCTTCATTGAGCAATCTGCTCATTTCCTCTTCTCCCGCATATGCTGGATTCAGGATGATAAAGGTTTCCATTTTGGGTTTATAACTTTCCTTAAGTGATTCCCAAACAATACAGACTTTTTTCTCAATGAGCCGTTTGATGACGGGATAAACGTGCGATGCAGAGAGGATCTGCTGTACTTCGGATAGTTTCAATTCTTTCTTCAGAAGGAGGGCTTCACCCACGAGGAATTCATCATGGTCAAGATCAGAAAAATCATCTCCGTATTCTTCATTAAAAACCAGTATGGATTCGCTGGATAATTTAAAATGTGCAGGCAGTGCCGCCGCCATGACTTCTCCTTCAGAACACATGTAATATTGTGCCATCCATTCCCACAATTTTAATTGTTGGGGATAGATGATGGGCATTTCATCCAAAATATTGTGTAATTCCCGGGGCTCAAAGGCCTCTGGTTTTTCATTGTGGATGCGCTTAATGATGCCGGCATATTTTTTATTCTTCAAAGAAATCTCCACACGACAGCCCGGGAGCAGGATGGAATGCCATTTTTCAGGAATGGCCCAGGTGTAATTTTTTGGCAGGGCCAATGGTATGATGATTTCTGCGTACATGTCCGGTAACAATAAATTTAATAGGCAGGTCCTTCCAAATCTGGAGCGAATCCTTTTCACATTTTTCCAGTTTAGCTAAGGATTTTCGACTATCCAGGATGCCTGATAGCTGATCAGTTTTGCTTCCATCAAATCATAGACCTTCTTTTTCAGCATGCCGACCTGGTCCATCGACAAGCCTTCAACGGGAATTTCTTCTAGAAAAACAGCCCTGGATCTGCCGGGGTTCAATGAAAAGAAAGATTTATTGTGCATCCTTGCATAAGTATCAAGAAAGAGGATGGGCTTGATTGGCGTTTGCATCTCAATGGCGATGCGAAATGCGCCATCATAGAAAGCCTTTAGCGGCTTCTCCGTCATATTAAAAGTGCCTTCCGGAAAAATGACGATAGAGATTCCCTTTGCGAAGCACAGATTTGGTTATCCTGACACTTCGCGAGCGGTTGGCTGCATTTCCCCTGTTCACCATCACAACGGCCCTGCTATAGATAAATCCAAAAATGGGTATATTCTTTATTTCTGATTTACCCAGCACACGGAAGTGTTGGTTTCTAATGGCCTTTAAGATCACAGGAATATCCATGTACGACTCATGGTTTACTACGAATATATAAGGTCTGTTCCTGTCCAGACGGAAATTCAAGAATATTTTCATGGCGAATCCCGACAAGAAAGGTCCAAACATGATCCCAGACCCTGCAGATGCTTGTATATCATATTTCCGCCTTCAATCTTTCCAAAAAACGATGCCAGAACGACAAAAGGAAAAGCCAAAAACATGGTGATGATAAAAAGTGCGGCCGCATATATCCAGTAGAGGAGTTGAAGGAATTTCAAAAATATTTTCATGAAAATTGAAATCACCGCGTAAAAGCGAATATAGCCAATATGTTCTTATGAGGAATGGGGTAATCTAAATCTCTGGCCAGGGTTTCACATGGACTCACTCAGTGGCAATCGCAAGGCCATTCTGCACCCAGTTCAATACATGTGATGACCACCAGGCCATCCGATTCAGGTGCAAAAACTACGCGGAGATGCTGTCCTTCTTTTGTGTAGCCTTCCAACGCATATTTCGGGTCAGGGTGGCCATTGGGTTCACTCTTTGCATCATTGACCTCTCCTTTTTCCAGAATTTCAAAGATCTCCTTTTCTGTAATGTGGCGGCATCCCATCCTGCATTTTGCATGGTGTGTATAGATCAGGTGTTTTTCATGACGAAGCGCGGGATCAAAACCGGCAGCTGACTGCCGGCATTGACAAAACAGGCAAGTAATCCATATGCCCATGAATGCCAACATCTTCCTCGCAGGAAGAGGGAACATATTCAGGGAGAATCCCAGTATTCCTATCTTTGCGAAATGATGGAAGTAAGTAGAACGGTGGCATTTCATACGCTGGGATGTAAATTAAATTATTCCGAAACATCCACCATTTCACGTATTCTCGAAAAAGAAGGTTTTTCAAAAAAAGAATTTGAGGAAGAAGCGGATGTGTATGTAATCAATACCTGTTCAGTCACTGAAAATGCGGATAGGGAATGCCGTCACCTCGTGAGGCGCATTCAAAGAAAATCTCCGCAAAGCCTGGTCGTCATCACCGGCTGTTATGCCCAGCTAAAGCCCAAAGAAATTGCTTCCATTCCAGGCGTTGACCTTGTACTCGGAGCGGCAGAAAAATTCAATATCGCCAGTCACCTGCGGGAATTGTCTAAAGGAGACTCAGCCAGGATTTGCAGTTGCGATATAGAAAATGTACAGGAATTCAACGCATCTTATTCATTAAATGACCGAACACGTTCTTTTCTGAAAGTGCAGGATGGCTGCGATTATAATTGTTCATTTTGCACCATTCCGAGGGCACGAGGAAAAAGCCGCAGCGATTCGATTCCCAATGTGATCAGGAAAGTGAGGGAACTTGCAGACGAAGGAATCCGGGAAATTGTTTTGACCGGAGTAAATCTTGGGGATTTTGGACGAAATATTCCATCCCAAAAAGAAGAAGAAAACCAGCAGACAGATTTTTTTCAGCTGATTCAGGAACTGGAAAAGGAACCCGGCATCCAACGATACCGGATCTCCTCCATAGAACCCAATTTGCTGACGGATGAAATCATTTCCTTTGTGGCGGGCAGTCAAAAATTCATGCCTCATTTTCATATTCCTTTGCAAAGCGGGAGCAACAAAATCCTTGGATTGATGAGAAGAAGATATAAGCGGGAACTCTATGCAGAACGGGTCAGGAAAATAAAATCATTGATGCCTCATTGTGCTATTGGTGCTGATGTTATCGTAGGTTTTCCGGGAGAGACGGAAGAAGATTTTCAGGCCAGCTTCGATTTCCTGCATGGACTGGATCTCTCCTATCTCCATGTGTTTACATATTCCGAGAGAGACAATACCCGGGCCCTTGAACTCAAACCGGTTGTTCCGATGCATGTCCGCTACGAAAGAAATAAAGTGCTTAAGGAATCTTTATCCTACTTAAAAATGCAGCATTTTACAGAAATGCATGCCGGACAGAAGCGCAAAGTGTTGTTTGAAAAATCGGGCAGCCATGGCATGATGGATGGGTACACGGATAATTATATAAAAGTTACCATTCCCTATCGCCAGGAATGGGCAAATAAAGTCATTGAATGGTCAATCTGATCACTGAGTCATAAAACCTGTAAATCAAAATGAAAAAATTTCAGGCCACAATCCAGTTTGATATGAATGATGAGTTCATGTCTTTGATACCAGCCCATCGTGTGTATGTTAATTCCCTGATTGAAAAAGGTGCGATCGACCAGTATGCTGTATCAATGGAAAGCCAGCAGGTCTGGATTACTTTCTACCGGCGAAAGCAAGGAAGAAATCGAGGATTATCTCCACCAATCTCCGCTCCATCCATTCTGGACCTACGAAATTGATGAACTCTATCTCTACGATGGCCAGCATTATCGCTTGCCCCATGTACAGTGGAATTAATAACAGGTATAAGACCTTTCAGGAAGGCTCACGAATCAATACAGGACCAGGTATTCATAGAATGCAAAGAATTCGCGGAACATTCCAAAAAAATCATTGAAGAAATAACTTCCGGATGCTACTGCGCCCACTCTCTTATACCCTAATTTTTTTACAATATATTTTGCCCTGGTGATATGATAAAAACTGGTGACCAGGATCGCGGAAGCATAATGGGAACTGTCATTCAACTTCAAGAAATCCCTGGCGGTGAAATAAGTATTGAGCCCGGCATTATCCGAAATGATATTCCCTGCCGGTACATTTTTTTTGAGGAGGTAAGATTTCATGGCATCCCCCTCTCCGATTCCATTCTCACTGACCCCGCCGCTGACGAAAATCTTTTTTACTCTTCCTGCTTCATATAATTGGAATGCTTTATCCACGCGGCCTTGCAACCAGGGCGACAATGAACTGTCTGCATTGACCGGGTTCCCAAGCACGATGGCAATATCTGCATTGCCTTTGTAGGGAACCAGACCATCGATCGAAATGTAAATCATATGAACAATAAACCAGGCTGCCAACAGACCCAGGAGCCACCTGGCTTTCCTGGGCAGATGAAGATCTATTATTGGGCGCTTAGCCATGCGGGTTTCTTTTTGATGACCTTTTCATAAATCGGGCATTGCGGGATATGTGCACCAGGCAGATATCCGCTGCTCACCAGGAATTCGTTCACGATTTCCCCTCCGGTAAAACGAAATGTCTTCTTAAATATTTTCACCCATTCTTCTTTGGTTTGCGGATGAATGGAATCCAGCCATTTTGCAAATGATCCTGATTCCTTCTGAATATCGAAGAATCGTTTTTGCATTTTCGATGGCAGCATCAATTTTTAGCCGGTTACGAATAATACCTGCATCATTGAGGAGACGATTTCTCTGTTTTTCTTTATAAGCAGCCACTTTCTTTATATTGAAACCATCATATGCCTTAAAGAAATTTTCTTTTTTATTAAGAATGGTCGTCCAGGACAGGCCCGCCTGGTTGATTTCCAGCACGAGTCGGGCAAAAAGCTGATCATCGTCGCTAATAGGAAATCCATATTCATGGTCATGATAATGCACATGCACATTTCCTTTTTCCATTTGCCATACCACTTCACAATAACTTGAAGCCATAGAATTTGTTTTTAAAGCTGCTGGAACATACAGGATTCCCCTTGCCAGGCAGATTATTCGATTATGCAAAGAAAGAATAAAATTGTTTCATCTTAATTAACTTAGTCTAAATCAACCTATGCCATCATATGAGCCTAAGACATCCTGGTCTCTGGTGGGGACCCCCAAGAAATTTCAATGACCGGAAGAATGAAAGAAAGATCAGCTGGCTTGAACTATTTTATGATCTTGTATATGTTGCCGTTATTGGGGAACTGACGCTTTACTTTTCAAAGGACCCAGACTGGAACAATGTTGCTTTTTCGTTCCTTCTCTTTTGCCTGATTTTCTGGTCATGGGTAAATGGTAGCCAATACTATGATCTGCATGGCAACGAAGGAATACGCACCCGGCTGCTCACATTCTGGCAAATGCTGGCTGTTGCTGCTGTTGCTATCACCATTCCTGATGCATATGAAGGAAGGCATGAAGATTTTGCCATTGCTTTTCTATTCATACAAATCATGATAACATATATCTGGTGGAGTGTGGGATTGTATGATCCTTCCCACCGGGTCTTTAATAAATTTTATACGGTCAACTATTTGCTGGCTTTTGCCGTCATTTCCATTTCTATTTTTGTCCCCACCCACGTCGCTACCTGGCTGTGGACCCTGGCTCTTTTACTTAATCTTACACCTCCCCTCACAGGCGCCCGCAAGATCGTGTCAGAGCTTAAAAAAAGAGGGCAGGTATTCACGGCCTCCTCTGCCATCGTCGAACGGTTTGGATCTTTCACGATCATTGTGCTCGCAGAAAGTATTTTGGCAACTGTGACGGGAATCGCATCTGTCCATGAGAAGCACAGCATGCATTGGATCGCTTTTATCCTTTCTATCCTGATCTCTTTTTTACTTTGGAGCATATATTTTGATATGACCAGCGAGCAGGAAACCAAGACTGGATACAGCTACATGTGCTGGTTCATTTTTTTGCATTTCCCCCTGCTTGCCTGTTTCAGTTTTGCCGGAGCCTGCCTTAAAAGATTGCTGGAAGACTTGCAGACCGGGTCACCGCCAGTAGTAAAATGGGTATTCTGCGGATCGATTGCCATCATACTGTTTCTGATTGTTGCAATCACCAGGAACATGAAGGAGGAGGAAGAAGATCAATCATATATCAGGCCGGTCACCCGTTTATTGATTATTGGAGGAATTATTATCCTGTTCATTCCAATGATCGGACGAGGGCTCAATACCATCGCTTTCCTGGGATTGATCGCCCTTATCTTATTTATTCCTGTATTGATCGGGGTGCGAAGCTGGGTGAGATATAAATTCTTTAGCAAGAGCGGCGTTAAATAACGTCTGTATTTAATTATTGATGACAAAGGAACAACTCGATCCTTTTTTTGAAAGGCGGATCGATACAATGTCGGGTCCTTCCTCTTCTGAAAAATCTCATGAGGGCATAACCAAGTAACACCCTGGCGAAAATCCAAGCTGACAGACCGGCATGGGCAAACAAGGCAGGAAATAGCTATTCGAATTCTATTGCCAATTCAAATGTATCGGGCAGAAGACTGACTGCACCACTAAATTGGAGAACATTTCCTTTCAGGCTGAAAGTGCCACCCAAATAATCAAGGCTTTTGCCCTGTAAGATTACTTTTGCGCTAACCCCTCCACCATAGTTCAGAACGACATCATTCACAATACTCAAGCCATAGTCCCAGGGATATGTAGAATAATAAAGGAGATATAAATCCTTCTTAATTCCTCCACTTCCATCAACTTCCCAATCTGCGGACTTAATTTCAAGCGGTACAGTAGCGACGCCAATACTAGCTGCCGTATTGCAGGAATCACAGAGAGGGGTTGGATTTGCCTGGATGGCGACTGCTGTGGTTGGAGTTTGCTTTGAGCAGGAATAGAAGATAACGACGACAACGAAAAAAATTATCTTTTTCATACACGTCAGTTTAATGATTGGCTAATTAAAAGAACTATTTCTTGTCTTTTAAAGGTACTGATTGTTCATTCGGTATTAAGAAAATAAAATACCCTGGGGCATCACGCGCAGCGTCTGAGATATGCTTTTAGAATCCTATTGCAATGAATAGGCACTATTGGGTTGATGAGTGCATGGCGGTTTAAGCTATGACTGAGCCCATTAGATCTATATTGGCAAAAACAAAACACCGAATACGGCATATTTCGTTGATTCTCTAAGATTCGGCCTTATGAATGCAACAGGCCGGGACTGCCGTCAGATTAATTTCCAATCTGGGAATCAAGTGAGCCATTGTAACTTTAACCATGCCTAAATCAATAAAACAAATTTTAAGGCGGGCACTGCAATATGAGGCCAGGGGTAGCCTATGGATAGAATGCAAGGGGGAACGTTTCTTTGGGCCGGGCAGGGCGGAATTGTTGAGTGCCATCGCGGAAACCGGCTCGATCAGCAAGGCAGCAAAAAAAATGGGAATGTCCTATAAGAAAGCCTGGGAAATGGTCGATGCCCTGAACACACTAACGGCCAGGCCTGTGGTTATACCGCAGGCTGGTGGTGACAAGGGAGGCGGATCCATCCTGACTGCTGAGGCCTTGCAGTTGATAGAATACCATCGGCAGTTACGCGAAAGATTTGCCCGGTTTCTGGAGAAAGAAACCCGGAAATTGAAAATCTGAACCAATTTGAGGGATTCACCATATAACTATATATTAGCGTTATATTTTTAAAAATATAACGAACCAAGTGCGCATTTACTTCGCCAAAGCATCCTTAACGGTCTTGTCCTGTTGCCTGTTTTGTGCAAGTGAAAGGGCAGGATAGCGTGCGCCTTCAAAATAAATACCCCGATTCGGTGAATGTTGCCATATTGAATGAAGTGGTGGTTTCGGCATCCAGGGTAAATGAAAAATTGTTGCAGTCTCCGGTAAGTATACAGAAAGCAGGAGAAAAATATTTTCATAATTCACCTGCACCTACTTTTTTTGATGCCCTTGAAAATCTGCAGGGCGTTCAAATGATTACTCCCAGCCTTGGTTTCAGGGTCATCAATGCAAGAGGATTTGCCAATACGACCAATGTGCGCTTCGCTCAACTGGTGGATGGAATGGATATGCAATCCCCTCATATTGGCGCCCCGATTGGAAATTCCCTGGGGCCCACTGACCTGGACATAGATAATGTGGAGATCGTCCCCGGAGTTGCTTCCGCTTTGTATGGCATGAACACCATCAACGGCATGGCCAATTTCACCACAAAGAACCCTTTCAATTCAGAAGGGCTTACCATACAGCAAAAAACTGGCATCATGCATCTCGGAGATTCCAATAATTGTGCAACATTATATTCTGAGACCAACTTCAGGTTTGCGAAAGTGGTTTCACCGAAATTTGCCTTCAAGGTCAGCGGGGGCTATAGCGTGGGATATGACTGGATAGCAGACGACCATACGGATCTTAACCCAAATGCCAATGCCAGCACAAATCTTTTGGGTTATGATAATCCCGCACAGGATCCCGTAAATGGCTATGGAAATGAATCTTCGGACAGGAAAACCATCAGTTTGCAGGGGAAGTCCTACGTCGTGGCACGCACCGGTTATTATGAAAAAGAGGTCGTGGATTATTCTTTGCAGAACATCAAAGCAGACGCAGGATTATATTTCAAATTATCGCCGACCACTTCCATCGTTTACCTTGGTCATATTGCATTGCTGGATGATGTTTACCAGCGAGCCAACCGTTTCAGGTTGCAAGAATATCTGCTTCAGCAGCACGGTCTGCAGTTTCAGTCCCGCTCTGTATCAGCCAAACTCTATTTCAATAATGAGAATACCGGCAAATCATACAATCTCCGTTCCATGGCGGAGAATATCGACCGGAATTACAAACCGGATACCAAATGGTACGCAGATTATACTTCAGCATTTAATGGCGCTACAGTTTCGGGCGCCTCAGTCGCCGATGCGCATCAGCAGGCGCGAGCTTCCGCAGATGCAGGCAGGTATTTGCCTGGCTCAGCGGAGTTCAAAAATGTGCAGGATCATTTGGCCACTGTGAACAATTGGGACAGTGGAGCAGCCTTGCGCGTAAAAGCAAGCTTTGTGCAGGGAGAAATCCAATTCAACCTGACAGAACAATGGCTCTCCAAATTAAAGGGGAAGACCGGACTGGAAATGCTGGCAGGCTTAAGCCAGCGGACTTATATCATTGTTCCTGATGGAAATTATTTTATTAATCCGCAAAAAGGAGAACCTTATCAGAACATCAACTATGGCAAAACAAATGCCTTCTTCTCAGTGGCAGATGCGCTTTTTCATAACAAGCTGAAGCTTGGCGCAATTATTGGCCTGGATAAAAATGACTATTTCCCCCTTACCTGGAGCCCGCGATTCACTGCAGTTTATTCGCCCATTTACAAACATAATTTTCGTGTTTCTTTTCAAAGTGGATATCGCTACCCGAGCATATTCGAGGCCTATTCAAATATCAACAGTGGGGGTGTAAAGCGGGTGGGTGGCCTGCCCGTCATGTCAAACGGGATATTTGAAAATGCATGGCTGGCAACCTCCATTGCAGCATTTCAGGCGGCCGTTCTTACAGATATCAACAAAAATGGATTATCCAAGAATGATGCTATCCTTAAGAATGAAAACCTGCTCATAAAGAATCCTTATACTTATATCCAGCCTGAGCATGTCCAATCTTTCGAAGCAGGATATAAAGGACTATATGCTTCCGGCAAAATTTTCTTAGATGCAGATTTCTATTTTAACAACTACCATTCATTCATTGCGCAGGCCAATATGAATGTGCCTGGAACGAGCGATCCCGATTCTATTCCCTTTTACCTGTATGACAAAACAAAGCAAAACCAATACAGGATGTGGACCAATTCACAAACGACCGTTTACAATTATGGTTTTTCCCTGGGGATAACTTACAACTTCTTAAATGGTTATACAGCCAATGGAAATGCTTCATTTGCCAAATTGCAGAAATCTGCCAATGAAGACGGCCTGGAAGATGGATTCAATACTCCGCAATGGATGACCAATTTCAGCATCTCCAATGGAAATCTTTATAAAAATCTGGGTGCAGGAATCACATTCAGATGGCAGAGCAGCTATTATTGGCAATCCTTCCTTGTCAGTGGCAATACACCTGCCTATTACACAGTAGATGCACAGGTCACATATCTTATCGAATCTGCTAAGCTTCAAATTAAAATGGGAGCCACCAACCTGCTGAATCAATATTACAGGTCCTTTCTCGGAGGGCCGGAAATCGGAGGACTGTATTATACCACCCTTACTTATGGCATAAATAAGATGGTCATTAAGTAAAAGTCTTCTTCGAAACTCGAAATCAATCATCATACCAAAGGGGAAGGGTGATTTTATGCCTTTAGTGCATCTTGCCTAAAAAAAGGCCGCCAAACCCCCTAACGGTGAAACATAAAGGGTATATTCGGGAGCCAAAGCTTTGGCTGATTGATGCCTGCTCGTCTCATACAAGGGCAGCGGGCCAGTAGCAAAACTTTCCATGTTCCATACAAATCTATGGTTTCAGTCAGCGGAAACAAAGTGGAGGAAAGATTGTGATCAGGTTAAAGGCAAGGGAAACGGTATTCCACAAAAAATCTAGATAACTTATTTTGGCATTTCAATATCATAGGCTCAACTGGCAGGGAACTGATTTGGATTTGTGGATTTTAGGATTGATGGATTCATGTACTTATCAAAAAAATCCAAAGAAAAGAATCCTATTATCCTAAAATCCACAAATCCAAATTCAGACAAACAATGATTTAATATGAAAGCAAAATCAATTCAGGGAAATTCTCCGAAAGAAATCGAAAAGGCACTAAAGCAGTGCATGACCGAGGGCATGCCTGCAGGACAGGCAGGTTTTAGACCTACACTGGCCATGGTATTTATTTCAATAAAGCAGGACAGAGAAGCACTTTGTGACATTTTAGATAATGCGGGCATAGCAATCTATGGGGTCACAACCCATGGAGAATTTACGGAGGATGGAATAACTGCGGGAGAAATTGCCATCATGCTGCTCGAGCTGAACCGGGCATATTTCTCCATCCTATTCGAAGAATTTCCTGAAAAGAATTACCGGGAAACCACACGCACAATGGCTAAAAAAGCGCTCGAAAAATTTGCGCATCCCTGCTTTCTCATTGCCGGCAGTAACCTGAATACAGATGCAGAAGAATTATTACATGGATTTGAAGACATCCTTGGTAAGGAAGTCAATGTAACCGGAGGCATGGCGGGAGATGATTTTGCATTTAAAGAACAATACGTATTCACCCATAAGCAGTCCAGCAGTAACGGCATCGTAGCCATCGTGCTTGATGAAGACAAAATCAGCATAAAGGGCCGGGCCACCTGCGGCTGGAATCCGGTGGGTACAGTAAAAACCGTTACCAGGAGCGAAGGCAATCACGTGTATACAATAGATGATGTGCCAGTATTGGACCTCACGCTGAAATATGGGGGCCATCAAAACGTGACCCCGGAAAATTTTGCAACCGAACATTCCATCGCATTGACTTTGCAATTGCAGCGGGAAACAGGAGACCCGGTCATGCGTGCAGGACTGGTGGTAGACTGGGAAGACCGTTCATTCTACTGCGGCGGCCCCGTCCCACAGGGTTCCAAAGTCCGTTTTTCATTGCCCCCGGATTTTGATGTAATTGAAAAAGTTATTAAAGGCTGTGAAGAGTTGAAAGCAAATGATATGCCCGAAGCAGATGCCTTGCTTTTGTTTAATTGTGCAGGCAGGCTGCTTTCCCTGGGGCCCATGATCAGTGAAGAAATAGAAGGGATAAGAAAAATCTGGGATGTTCCCATTGCAGGTATGTTCTCTAATGCTGAACTGGCACGCGCTACAGACGGGAATCTGGAAATGCATGGTTTAACAGCCTGCACTGTAATAATGAAAGAAAAATAATATAATGTGAACCCCCATCTTCAATCCATTCTTGATCTAATTGAGCAGTCAGCCCATCTGAGTGCTGAAGAAAAAGCGGCTTTATCAAAAGCGGCAAAATCTGCAGAAAAAGAACTGGAGATAACTAGTTTCAAACTGCAACGCACCGAAAAAGTAAAACATACGACCGCCATTCTCCTGGAAGAAACCATTGCGGAACTGGAACAAAAAAGAAAAGCAGTGGAAGCCCAGAACCGGGAACTGGAAATTGAAGCGGCATTGGAAAAAGTCCGGTCCTGTTCCCTGGCTATGCATAAGAGTGAGGAGCTGCAGGACGTAATTAATACGGTATTCGACCGGTTGGGAGATTTGGGTATAGAAACCAACACTGCCTCCATCGTCATTTATAAAGAAGGTTCTAACGAAATGGAGCAATGGATACAAAACGATGAACGGACAATTTCTACGCGAATGATAGCTCCCTTCCATGAGAAAACTAAACTAGGCGCAGATCTGCGGGATTCCATAACTACCAGAAAGGATTTATTGTCTGCACTCTATTCAAAAGAAGAAAAGAATGATTGGTTTAGTTTCGTTTTTGAACATTCCGATTTTAAGCGCACTTCCGATGCCAGAAAAAAATTTGTTTTGGATGCTGAATCATATTGCATTTCAATTGCGGCCATTCGGAACGGAGCGGTTTGTCTGGGCAAATACTCCAATCAACCATTTTCAGAGAATGAGAATGATATTTTAAAACGGTTTGCCCGTGTCTTTGAGCAGGCATATATCCGCTTCCTCGATCTTCAAAAAGCGGAAGCACAGGCAAGGGAAGCGCAGATTGAAGCGGCATTGGAAAAAGTCCGTTCGCGTTCTTTGGCAATGCATCATAGTGAAGAGCTAAAGGAAGTCGTTGCCATTGTCTTTGAAAAATTTCATGAATTGAATTTCCAGGCAGATGGAGGAGTGGGGCTTACGATATTTAATGATGAAACAAAGGGCATAGACTATTGGGCGGCAAATCCGGATTATATTTCCGCCACTTGTTTCCCTACTCCATATTTTGACCATGTCATTAACAATGATATCTGGAAAATCAGGGAGAGGGGAGGTGATTTTCATTTCAAAACATATTCTTTTGAACAAAAAAACAGTTTTTGGGACTACCTCATTGAGCATACCGATTTCAGGAATTTGCCTAAAGAAAATAAGACCATGATTTATGAAAGCAAGCGCATGACAAATGCTTTTGCTTTCTCAAAGCATTCGGCAATTGGTGTTATAACGTATTTGGAAAAACCCTTTACAGTAGAACAAATCGAAATAATAAAACGATTTGCCAGGGTTTTTGAACAGGCTTATACCCGCTTTCTCGATCTGCAAAAGGCCGAAGCCCAGGCCCGGGAAGCGCAAATTGAACTTGGACTTGAAAGAGTCAGGGCCAGAGCAATGGCTATGCAGCGCTCAGACGAATTAAAAGATCTGATCAGTACAGTTTCTGTGGAAATAAACAAACTAGATATTTTCCTCGACAGATGCCTTATCGTGATTTATGATTTGGCTACACTGGATGCTACCTGGTGGATGGCGAACCATGAGGACCCGGGGGAACCCGTGGGACTTTTCGTAAAATACCATGAACACCCGCCTTACTTGGCCCATTTGCAAGCTTGGAAGGAGCGACAGCAGAAATGGGAATATTTGCTGGAAGGAGAGACAAAGAAAACCTGGGATAAATTTCTATTCAGTGAAACAGAGCTTTCCCAATTGCCCCAAGAGGCCAGTTCCTTTATGAGGGGATTAAAGAGGGTCTTTCTTTCTTCATCGTTCAACAATTTCGGATACCTGCAATTTGCTACGCTTGAGCCATTGAAGGATGATCAATTCGATATTCTCTACCGTTTTGGCAGGGTCATCGATCTGACCTATACGAGATTTAATGATTTACAAAAAGCAGAAGCCCAGGCGAGGGAAGCGCAGATTGAAGCAGCACTGGAAAGAGTGCGAAGTAGAACCATGGGCATGCAACGAAGTGCTGAATTATCAGAAGTTGCAGTATTATTATTTCAACAGGTCAGATCATTCGGCATACAGTCATGGGGCTGCGGGTTTAATATCTGGGAAAAAGATGAGAAAGTATGCACTTCCTATTTTAGTGATCCGGAAGGCAATCTGGCAGCACCATTCACAATACCGCTTACAGAGGACCCCGTTTTTATTCGTTTTTATGAATCGAGACAAAATGGAGAGGATTTTTGGGTAAAGGAGATAAGTGGTCAGGAAGAGCAAGAACACTACAAATATTTGTGTTCACTTCCTGTGATTGGGGAAATGTTGAATGAGGTTTTGGCAAAAGGTATTTCATTACCCACATACCAAATAGATCACGGTGTCAATTTTTCTAATGGCAACTTGTTATTTATTACGTATGAACCGGTACCTGAAGCGCATGATATTTTCAAACGATTTGGGAAAGTATTTGAACAAACCTATACCCGTTTTCTCGATCTGAAAAAAGCAGAAGCCCAAGTCAAAGAATCACAGATCCAACTCGCATTGGAAAGGGTTCGTGCAAGAACGATGGCCATGCATCATAGTGATGAATTAAGGGAGGTAGTGTATGTTCTTTATGATCAACTAATGCAATTGGGTTTCATACATGGAGCAGCAAACATTGTCTTAATCAAGGCTGATACCGGGGATACGCAATGGTGGTTCACGGGATTTGGGCGAGACGAATTTCCTGACAGTTATTTTGTCAATTATTTCGATCATCCGGCATTTAACGAGATGCTGCGGCGTTGGAAGAGCAAAGAAAAATTTGCGCGTATTCTTGTCTCGGGCGAATCAAAAGTAAAATTCGACAAAAACTTTCTCTTTGAGTCTGATTTCAAACGAGCCCCCGAAGAAATTAGACTTAAAATGGCAAGCCTTGAATCGGTCGAGTTTTCAATGGCATACATGAAATATGGTGCGATAAATCTGGGGCCCGAAGCAATCAGTGATGAACAAACCAAGGTCCTTCAGCGGTTTGCAACCGTGTTTGAACAAACCTATACCCGTTTCCTCGATCTTCAAAAAGCGGAAGCCAGGCAAGAGAATCACAGATTCAGCTTGCCCTTGAAAGAGTTCGTGCAAGAACCATGGGCATGCATGAGAGCCGGGAATTGGCTGAAGTGGCCCGCCTGCTTTTTGAACAGGTGAAACACCTGGGAGTGGAAACTTATGCCAGTGGATTCAATATATGGGACAATGACCAAAAAAATCTTATATCCTGGATGAGCAACCCAACGGGGTCAATCAATCCTCCATTTGAAATGCCCATTCTTGAATATGACCAGCACCGGCAGATATACGAATCCTGGAAAAAACATGATGCATTTATAGAAGATGATCTCAGGGGAGAACGCCTGGTTAAACACTATAAGTTTCTACGATCTTTCCCTTTGCTTGATTCCGCATTTGCCAGATCGGAAGCCGCTGGTTATAAAACTCCTGAGCGCCAGGTGCACAATAATGTACATTTTGCCCATGGTTATTTGCTTTTCATAACTCCGGAGCCCTGCCCGGCTTTTCATGAGATTTTTATCCGCTTTGCCAGGGTATTTGACCAAACATATACCCGTTTTCTTGATTTGCAAAAAGCAGAAACCCAGGCAAGGGACGCGAAAATAGAAGCAGCAATGGAGCGTACCCGTACACAAAGCATGCTCATGCAGCATTCAAATGAACTCGATAATACCTTGCGGGTTTTTCACGAACAGGTTCTTTTGCTTGGCATTCATTCAGCGTTTTCATTTTTGTGGCTGCCGGATGAAGAACAAAGACCGGCATATCTTTTGGGCAGCCTGGGCCGAAAACTTAACTACAGATCAATCACCTAAAGACGGTTCAACCATTTTTAAAAGTAAGGCCATTAATTATCCGCTCGACAGGAATGAACCTGCAACGGCACAATGCCTTGTTGATTGGAAAAGCGATGAGTCTGTTCATTCATACCATGTGCCGCCAGCTGAAGTGGAAAATTATTTTGCTGCATGGAAAGAATTGCTTGACGGGGTTGAAAAACTAAAACCGGAATACTTTCCCGGTGGGTTATATTACGTGGAAGCCTTTATGAAATATGGTTGTTTTGGGGTAATGATCGAGAGCCCATTACCCGGAGAAGAAAAAAAGATACTCAGTCGCTTTGCTATTGAATTTGAACGTACCTATACCCGTTTTCTTGATCTGCAAAAAGCAGAAGCGCAGGCAAGAGAAGCGCAGATAGAAGCAGCATTAGAAAAAGTGCGGTCACGTTCTTTAGCCATGCACAAAAGCGATGAATTGAAAGAAGCAGGTGAATTGCTATGGAATGAATTGACCAAATTAGGTATCGAAAGCCTTTCCAGCGGTTATGTGTTAATGGATAAGGATGAAAATATTGGTTGGTTCTATGCTCCCAGTCCCGCAACAGGTAAAATTGCTGAACCATTAGGTCTTTGTCATACTGAAACCAAAGAGATGCTTAAGGTTCTTTCGTACTGGGAAAAACAGGAGCCTTTGAGCGTTGTTGAAATGAATGAAGAGGAAACGATCGCACACCAAACATTTGTCGCAGAAAAAGGGCTGCGAATGGATGGAACGATTTCACACTGGATAACGGCGGAAAAATTGATTGCGCTTTCGCCGAAAAGATTATTCCTGCACAATTTCAATTTCAAACAAGGCTACCTTATGATTGTTGGAGCCAACCGTTTGACTGATCAACAGGTTGAACTCATGCTTCGATTCACAAAAGTATTTCAGCAAACCTATACCCGATTTCTTGATCTTCAAAAAGCCGAAGCACAGGCAAGAGAAGCACAAATTGAAGCAGCATTGGAAAGAGTGAGAAGCCGTTCCATGGGCATGCAAAAAAGCGAAGAGCTCAAAGAGGTGATTCAGGTTGTATACGAACAATTCGTTCACTTAAATATCCATGTTGAACATACAGGGTTTGTTATGGATTATAAGGCAAGGGATGATTACAATATTTGGATAGCTGACCCGCTCGGGGTTCCTTCCCAGGTAACAATTCCTTATTTTGATTCTGTGTATTACAATCGTTTTAATGAAGCAAAAGAAAAAGGAGAGGATTTCTTTGCCACCAACCTGAGTTTTGAAGAAAAAAACAAATTTTATCAAAAGCTTTTTGAGTATGTCCCCGGATTGCCGGAGGAAGCAAAGGAATTTTATTTTAGTTGCCCTGGCCTTGCAGTATCGACTGTATTGTTAGACAATGTTTGCCTGTACATCGAGAATTTTTCGGGTATTCCTTATTCAGATGAAGAGAATAATACGCTGATGCGTTTTGGAAAAGTATTCCAACAAACCTATACCCGTTTTCTTGATCTTCAAAAAGCAGAAGCACAGGCATTGGAAGCTGTTAAGCAGGCGTCGGTTGACAGGGTACGAGCAGAAATAGCTTCCATGCGTACCACCAATGACCTGGAAAGGATCCAGCCACTGATCTGGAATGAACTCACCACGCTCGACGTTCCTTTTAACCGCTGCGGTGTTTTTATTATGGATGATCTGCAGGAAAAAGTGCACATGCATCTGTCCACTCCGGATGGAAAAGCCATTGCTGTATTTCATTTGCCATATGATGCTCCCTTCAATATACCGCAGATAGTGAAGAACTGGCATAAGAAAGCAATGTATAAACAGCATTGGGATGCACAGAAGTTTATTGATTTCACAAAATACCTGGTGCAGCAGGGAGCGATCGCCAGCGGGGAAAAATATCTTTCAGAAAACAGGCCAACAGATCTCTATTTGCATTTCTTGCCCTTTTTGCAGGGCATGTTGTATGTGGGAATGCAGCGAATCGCTCAGCGATGATGCATTGCAATTGGTGCAAAACCTGGCTGATGCATTCTCCACTGCCTATGCCCGTTATGAGGACTTCAACAAACTGGAATCTGCCAAAGAGCAGATTGAAAAAACCCTTGTTGATTTGAAACAGACCCAGGCACAATTGGTACAATCAGAAAAAATGGCTTCACTTGGTGAACTCACGGCAGGCATTGCACATGAGATCCAGAACCCGTTGAACTTTGTGAATAATTTTTCCGAAGTGAACAGGGAATTGATTCAGGAAATGAAAAATGAAATAAGATCGGACAATAAGGAACAGGCACTGTCAATTGCAAATGATATAGACACCAACGAGGAAAAAATAAACCACCATGGAAAAAGGGCAGACGCCATCGTGAGAGGCATGCTGCAGCACTCACAGGGAAACGACTGGACAGAAAGAGCCGGTCAATATCAATGCGCTCGCAGATGAATACCTGCGCCTCTCCTACCAGGGACTAAGGGCCAAGGACAAATCATTCAACGCCACTTTGCAAACCCATCTGGATCCGGGCATGGAGGCGATTAATGTCATCCCACAGGATATTGGAAGGGTGCTTTTGAATCTTTACAATAATGCCTTTTATGCAGTATTTGAAAAGCAGAAAAAGTATCCTGATAATTATAAACCCACGGTTTCAGTCAGCACAAACAAAGTGAATGGAAAAGTAGAAATCAGTGTGAAGGACAATGGAAATGGCATTCCCCAAAAAGTTGTTGATAAAATATTTCAACCCTTCTTCACCACCAAGCCGACTGGGCAAGGAACAGGATTGGGCTTGTCACTCAGTTATGATATTGTAAAAGCACATGGCGGGGAGTTGAAAGTGGAAACAAAGGAAGGAGAAGGTGCGGAGTTTATTATTCAATTGCCTGTCTGAACGGGGATTTATGGATTTTACGATTGATGGATTTAGGTACTTATCAAAAAAATCCAAAGAAGAGAATCCTGAATCCAAAAATCCAAATTCAGACAATGAATAGTGGAGAGTCAAGAGTGGAAATGAAGGAAGGTGAAGGAGCGGAGTTTAATATTCAACTGCCTGTCTGAATTGGGATTTTTGGATTTTAGGATTGATGGATTTAGGTACCTATGAAAAAAATCCGAAGAAAAGAATCCTGTAATCCAAAAATCCATAAATCCAAATTCAGACAATGAATAGTGGAGAGTAGAAAGTGGAAATGAAAGAAGGAGCAACGTTTAATATTCAGTTGCCTGATTAGCCTGCCTGCCACTGCCAGGGATTTGTGGATTTAGGTACTAATCAAAAAATTCAAGAAAAAGGAATCCTTCAATCCCCTAATCCTACGAATCCAAATTCAGACAATGGAATAGTGGAGAGTAGAAAGTGGAAATGAAAGAAGGAGCAACGTTTAATATTCAGTTGCCTGATTAGCCTGCCTGCCACTGCCAGGGATTTGTGGATTTAGGTACTAATCAAAAAATTCAAACAAAGGAATCCTTCAATCCCCTAATCCTACGAATCCAAATTCAGACAATTACCGATTTAAGCTAACCAATGATAAAATCCTTCGCACTCGCCATTCTTCTTGCTATTCTGTGCAGCATAACATTTGCCCAAAACAGAAAAGCCATAGACAGCCTGAGTCGCGAATTATCCATTTCCAAACAAGACACGGGCCATGTGAATAGCATGATTTGGCTGGCTGGCCATTACTGGACTTACAAGTCTGACTCGGCCCTTTTTTTTGGACAAGGGGCTTTGGAACTGGCCAGGCAAATCAAATTTCCAAAAGGAGAATCAAATGCGCTGGCCATGCTGGGATTGATCAATAACACCATTGGAAATTACACTAAAGCTTTGGATCTTTTTCTGAAAGCCCTGCAGGTGGCAGAGCGCAACAATATCAACGGGTATGAAAAAGCACATGCGATGTATAATATTGCCGGTTATTATGTCGAGGAAGGAGACTATGCTGAAGCAATCAACTATTACCGGCGATCCATGCGCATCTTCGATTCGCTGAATATAAGAATGATGAGCCAACTTGTAAAGACTGGCCTGGGGGGAACCTATATTAAAATGAATCAATTGGACTCCGCCTTGAAGTATGCGCAATTGGCTTATGACGAAATGGGCAGTGATGAAGGGAAATATGTACCCGAAGCAGCTACCTGGATCTTAGATAATATTGGAAATACACAGGCAAAGAATGGCGACTATCCATTGGCACTAAATTATTTCAGGAGAGGCCTGACTTATTCTAAAGGGTTGCCCTCCCGAGATGCAATGACACATTATTTCATTGCCAAAACTTATCAGCAGATAAACAAACCCGACTCTGCATTAATATATGCCAAACGATCCCTTGATATAGCGCAAAAAGCTAACTTGTACGGAGAGATCATTGATGCAAGCAGTTTGTTGTCTGAATTATATGTCCGGCAGGATGATAGACTCGCCCTCCAATACAACATCATTGCCTCTGCGGCTAAAGACAGCTTATACAATAGGGCAATGAAGAATGCCTATAAGAACCTGACTGATTTTGATGAAAAAGAAAGGCAATATGATATTGAAACGGCTACGGCTGCATTTCAAAGTAAAGTAAAAGTATATTCCTTACTGGCCGGCCTGGCTGTGTTTCTGCTCATTGCCTTTATCCTTTTTCGCAACAATCAGCAGAAGAAAAATGCAAATAAAATATTGGAAGGAACGCTTGTAAATCTAAGATCCACGCAATCTCAACTCATCCAGTCGGAGAAAATGGCTTCTCTTGGTGAACTCACTGCAGGCATAGCCCATGAAATACAGAATCCCTTGAACTTCATGAATAATTTCTCCGAGGTAAATACTGAATTAATTGATGAAATGCAGCAGGAAATGGAAAAGGGAAATCTGGTGGATGCAAAAGCCATTGCGAAAAACATTAAAGACAATGAGCAAAAAATAAATCATCATGGCAAGAGAGCAGATGCTATCGTAAAAGGAATGCTCCAACATTCACGGGAAACGACAGGCCAAAAGGAACCAACCGACATCAATGCTCTGGCAGACGAATATCTCCGACTCTCCTATCAGGGTCTCCGGGCCAAGGATAAGACATTTAATGCAACATTGAAAACCCATTTTGATCCTGGTGTAGGTAAAATCAATCTCATCCCCCAGGACATCGGACGCGTCCTGCTCAATATGTATAACAATGCCTTTTATGCTGTTTCGGAAAAAAAGAAAATACAGGCTGACCATTACGAGCCAACTGTTTCAGTAAGCACATAGCAAAAGGGACAGCAAGATTGAGATCAGGGTTAAGGATAATGGAAACGGAATCCCGGCAAAAGTTAGAGAAAAGATTTTCCAACCATTCTTCACTACAAAACCAACCGGTCAGGGAACTGGATTAGGGCTAAGTTTGAGTTATGATATTGTAAAAGCACATGGAGGAGAAATAAAAGTGGAGACCAAAGAGGGCGAGTTTACAGAGTTTATTATTCAATTGACTGTCTGAATTTGGATTTATGGATTTTAGGATTCATGGATTTAGATACTTATCAAAAAAATCCAAAGAAAAGAATCCTTTAATCTTAAAATCCATAAATCCAAATTCAGACAATGGCTTAGCAGGGAGTTGAAATCACTAACCCCACCAGCCGGACGGGCAAGCAAAGAAGAAGTATCCACCGGATTCATCATTTGATTATATTTATAAAACACAATCATGTTTATGAAAGTATTGGTAGTAGACGACGAAATGGATGTAAGGTTCTTATTTGAACAGCAATTCCGCAAAGAGATCAGGTCGGGGGAAATGGAATTTATGTTTGCATTTTCCGGTGAAAATGCATTGGACTATTTGCGCGAACATGGCCATGAAGCCGTGCTGATTCTATCAGACATCAATATGCCTGGCATGAGTGGCCTGGAATTACTGAAAACGATTAAGAAGAACTATGAATCACCTTCACCCCATGTCATCATGATCACAGCCTATGGTGATCATGAAAATTATACCCATGCGATGAAGTCTGGTGCAGATGGCCTGTTAACCAAACCGGTTGATTTCACTGCTTTGAGAGAAAAATTAAAAAGCGTTGCCAGTGCATAGACAAAATGTAGAAGGGATTTCAAATGAAATTCCCCAGCAAGCAAGGGTGTGCTTAATATGACTTGATCTGATACCAACTTTAACGAATATCCCCAGATTTCAGCCAGGTTTGTAAAAAAAAAGATAAATTTTATTTCCGGAAAATATCTTAGCTTGTTGCAGGAATCAGAAACCACGCCTTTCCGTCCCGGATCTGCTTTCTCTGGATGGCTGTGTGATCGATGCATTACCTAGTTTCCATTTAATTTACCTCTGAGGGAACCTGTCTTGGCGGAAGCATGTCCAATAATTAGTCTCATAAACCAACATTAAAAATAAAAACTAACCATTATGATTAAGCACAGTTTGCTATTGATTTCGGGCTTTGCATTGACGGTTACCTGCTTTTACGCATGTTCAGAGAACAAACCAGCCGAAGCGGCAGCCACAACTACGGCAGAAGTAGAAAAACCCAAATACGCAGGCTTTGAAAGCCAGGTCAAATGGGGCGAACACCTTGTCACCATCGGCGGTTGTACAGATTGTCATACGCCTAAGAAAATGACCCCCATGGGTCCAGCGGATGACAGTACCCTTTTCTTGTCAGGACATCCAGAAAAATTTCCCGGACCTGATGTTGACCGCAAAATGGCTGAATCGAAAGGTATCATTATGACCCAGGATTTTACTTCCTGGGTGGGTCCCTGGGGCATTACCTATTCCGCAAACCTTACTCCTGATCCAACAGGTACTGGCAATTGGACTGAAGATCAGTTCGTATATGCTTTGAAGGAACATGAAGAGCAAAGGACTCCCCGCTTCCAGACATCTGTTGCCGCCCATGTCATTGATGTCAGCCCAATTTATGACTGAGGACGAACTCAAAGCAGTATTATGCTTATCTGAGAACGGTTAATCCCATCAAGAATAATTCTGTTCAGCCAACACCACCGGTGTTGCCTCCTAAAAAATAAGCAAAAGACTCAATCCCTGTTACCATGCAAGTGGGTGCAGGGATTGATTTCTGTATGACTTAAGTAACTAACGCAAGAAAAAGCGAAATCCCGGCAATTGATTGCAAATTCCTTCCTGACCAGGATGCCGGCCCATTTTTGTTTTGCCTTCCTTAATCATTTCATTGAACAATCATGATAGAGATCTGGAAAAAAATTTATTTCAGGTCACCAGAACTGCGGAATCTCAGACTATATTCACTTTAATAACTAACATGAACTTTTCAATCGCTTGATAACTTCTTTTTCAGATTCGGAAACCCAATCTTCAGAAATTTAAAATAACTCCCCTTAATATGGAGAACAACCTTCCTCCCAAAGTGATCATCAATCAAATGATTTTCGGATGTGTAATCACCCAGGCCATCCATGTAGCCGCGAAACTAAATATTGCTGATCTCCTGGCTGAGCATGGTCCGATGGATGCTGCTGCATTGGCAAAAGCTTCTGGCGCCCATGAAGAATCATTGTACAGACTCCTTCGCGCGCTGGCCAGTGCAGGAATTTTCAGCATAGATGAGACCGGAAAATTTTCATTGACTCCGCTTGCGGAATTTCTTAGAGACGACAATCCTGAAGGTTCAAAAGCTATGGCCCTTGCCATTGGAAGTGTTTTCTACAAAGCTTATGGGGAGTTATCATACTCCGTGCAAACGGGTGACCGGGGATTTCAGAAGGCTTTTAATGCATCCCCATTTGAATATCTTACGGCTCACCCTGAAGATGGGAAGAATTTTGACCGGATGATGACGGATTTTCATGGTGGAGAAACCGAACCCATGGTGATGACATATGATTTTTCCGTTTTCAATACCATCGTGGACGTCGGAGGCGGAAATGGAGAAGTGATTTCAGGCGTCCTTAAGAAAAATCCCAAATCAAAAGGTATTTTGTTCGATCTACCTGACGTTTTGGAGCGTTCGCACGATAAAATAACGGCCAGGGGAATGGGAGATCGGTGCAAGATCGTATCCGGTAATTTTTTTGAATCCGTTCCCAATGGAGGGGATGCCTATATTCTCCGACATATCATTCACGACTGGAACGACGCAGACTCCGTGACTATCCTAAGCAATTGTAGAAAATCCATGAACCCAGGCGGAAAAATATTGGTAGTTGAAGCAGCCATTCAACCGGGCAATGAGCCAAGTCCTTTTAAATTGCTTGATATGAGTATGCTCCTGATTGGCGGAAAAGAGAGGACAAAAGAACAGTTTGAATCCGTCTTTGGAAAGGCCGGACTGAAATTGAATCGGATTGTTCCTTTTCAGCATGATCTATCAGTGGTGGAGGGAATCGCCAGTTAGGAAATCCCGCTTTCACAAATCAGATCCCGCGAATTGCCATGCATACATATGCCTGGCCCGAAAAATCTGTTATAAGAATGATATTGCCAATATCAGTCTATCAGGCAATAAACTGAGTGCGCCGCGAAATCGGATCTCATTTTCATTCAAACTTAAGGATCCTCCAAAAATGTCGAAGCTTTCACCCTCTTTGATTGCTTTTTGGTTGACTGTTCCATGGTTGATGACGATCCAGCGAATTCTTCCCGCGCCAAATTCCCATGGATAAGCTGCTTCATAAAGGGCGCCCAAATCCTTCTTATACCCCCCACTTGAATCAATTTCCCAATCTAAAGAATAAATTTCAAGTTGCGGAAGATTCTCATAATTATTGAGTATCACGCAGGAATCACAGGTAGCGGTTTGCATCGGCCGGGAAGGAGGAACGGTGCTAGAAGGCGCTTGCTTTGAGCAGGAATAAAACAACAAGATGGCAAAAAAGAAAATTGTCTTTTTCATATATGTCAATTTAAGTTAGGAGTTCATGAATCAACATACCAATCCAAAAGATAATAATTTTCATAAGCCAAATCCAAAAAATTATTCCCTGATGAGGGTAGAAAAGCCCGCAATTTTAGCCTGGATTTTCCTCATGATATCATATACTTATTACAAGCTGCAAACAATATAAATATCCACGCATACTCATGGTGTAGAGAGAGTAGGATATTTTTCATTCCGATTGTTTTTGGATTGGTCGTAATTCATCCCGACAGGGAAACAAACCATCAATCCTGGATTCTGACTTAAGAAAACTCCAATTTTGGAGAAGTAGAAATTCCCGATAGGCGATTATATAAACCACATGCGCTGGAAGGATTAATGCCCGATTAGAAAAATCATCACCCGTGAGATTTTTGAGAGTTTCAATTGTGCCTTTGTGTCTGAAGGGGCAACCCAAGAGTATTCTATCTTAATGAGTTGTAATACTACCCTGTCAGGGTTTATAACGCTGTCAGGGTTTAAAACGCTGACAGGGTTTATAGACGCTGACAGGGCTTAAAGAGTTGAAAGACCGATTTAGATGGTCGGGTATGAAAAACATTGGTAAGAGCGGGAAGCAGATAAGGACATTTCATTCTCCCATTCTGTCATTCAGGAAAGCCAATTCTCTGGATTAATTCCCAATAACGGCTATCTGCTTTCATATTATCGGGAACATTCGGCCAGGTTTTGATGGTGAGTAACATCGGTTCTCTGTCTTCAAATGATTTTTCCAGGTACAAAAACGCCTGATCCAGGTCGCCCATCCAGGCAGCCGCAAGACCGCGATTGAAAGGCGATATATATTCCTTTTTTGAACGGTCGTCCATCTCAGCGATTAGCTCTTTCATCGCTTCATGATCAGGCACATGGCTATATGCCCAAATCAAATCAAACACTGACCATTGATAGCGGTTTGATTTGACAAGTGTTTCCTTAATCATTTCGATCGCTTCCTGAATCCTGTTCATACCGATATAGGCCATTGCAGTCATCTTATGTGCTGTATAAGTATTCGGGTCGAGATCAATTCCGGTTTTCCCTATCGCAACAGCTTCCTCGTAGTCGCGGGCTATAACGTAATTCACCGTTTGCAGGGCACGTGCTACAGCGCTGAAAGGTTCCAGTTTTATGGCTATCCATCCTTCTTTTTGGGACTCTTTAAAATTGCCTTCTATCCACGACAGATAAAGCATTGCATACCACCAGCGTCCGGTTGCATATGCAGGATTTAGCTCAATTGCTTTGCGAAAATTTTTCTTGGATTCAGAAAAATTCCATTCAAAATAGGCATAATAAAATCCCAGGGAAGTGTATGGCTCACAAAGACCCGGATCCAATGCAATTGCCTTGTAAGCCGCTATTCTTGGCATTGGGATATATTTCTTTCGCAGGAAAAAAACTATAGAAGCCAGCCAGGCAGCAGGCATCGGCATATCCGGCATAAGCCGGGGCAAAATCAGGATCCATGTTTATGGCTTCCTCGAAATATTTGAGTCCTGATAAAATAAGCCGGCCACGCCTGTTTATATCAAACCTGCCTTTTAAATATAATTCATAGGCTTGCGGGTTATTGGTATAATTTTTAGTGATCAGCTCAATATCTTTATCCAATAGGCTGATCTTAAGTTTTTCAGTAATCGCCAAAGCGATCTCATCCTGAACGGCAAATATATCATCCATATTGCGGTCGTATTTTTCGGACCACAAGTGAAAACCATCCTGGACATTCACTAATTGAGCGGTAATTCGAAGTTTGTTGCCTTGCTTTCGGACGCTGCCTTCCATAATATGGCGCACGCCAAGCTTTTCTCCCAGCTCACGGAGATCAATATTTTTGCCTTTGAACTGAAAAGAGGAGGTCCTTCCGGCCACTTTCAATTCTTTCAGGTGAGCCAGCGAATTAAGAATCTCCTCCGCAATACCATCGCCAAAAAAATCCTGGTCAGGATCGTTGCTCATGTTAACAAATGGAAGTACTGCCACGCTTTTTTCCGGGATGCCTTTTGATTGCTCAGGAGCGCTTATGTTTTTGACCGACTCCATCCAATCCTGGTCTTCAATTTTCACTTCATAAATTCTGACGGGTTCTCTCACATTTTTCAAAACTTCTTCATACACAAATGTCGAGTTGATGCCTTTTTTATTAGAAACATTTTTATGAACAGCTTCAGATATCCAGATCCCACCTATGGGCGCCAATGCCTGCAAACGGGATGCAATATTGACTCCGTCCCCAAACACGTCCTGGTTCTCAAATATGACATCTCCCAAATGAATGCCTATCCTCAATTTCAACTCAGGAATATCAGAGCAAGCTTGTTGGATGGCTCCCGCGCAAAGTACAGCATCAGTCACAGTCTGGAAGCTGGCCAGTATTCCATCACCCAGTTCTTTTATCCATTTGCCATTATATTTTTCTATTATAGGCTTCTGAACCTCTCTGTTTTTTCGCAAAAGCCCAAACGCTTTATATTCATCATCTCCCATTAAGGCAGTGTAACCGACAATGTCGGTAAACATTATAGCAGCCAGTTGGCGGGATACATTCATTATGGTCAGCTTGGTATTTAAAGTTAGGAATATGGATTGAAAGAATTTAAAGTTCTGATATTAAAAATTGGAATATTTGAACGCTCATTGATCCCACTTTCATCCTAAGGAAACATGAAAGGTTGCCCGAAAACATGACGTCCATCAAGAGTGCCCGTATGTACATGCCCGTGGGCCCTGAATAAAATTATTTCAGCAGCTTGAAGCTGGCCCTAAAATAAAATAGAATTGTACTGGAACTTTTCCTTAGCTTAGTACAGGCTTAGCGCAGTAACTGCAAATGAACTTATCGGGCCTTTTTCCAAAATCATAATAATTTCTCCAAGATGCAGCTTTCAGGCAGGCATACCGTTCGGACAACATCTGCAAAACTCTGGCAGTTACTGATGGATCCAGATGCGCTTTCAAGAATAATCCCTGGCATTTATCAGCTTGAGAAAACTGGCGAAAACACCTACAAGTCCTTATTGGAAATAAAATTTGGAGTGGTCGATGGCAAATTTGCCGGTATTTTACAAATGGAAAATATTGATGTGGAAAAAGGCTTTACGCTGCATGTCCAACAAAAAAGCACTATTGGCAATGCCAATGCAAGCATAAGAATTGGTTTGTCAGAATTAAGAGAACATGAAGTCGAAGTAAATTTTGAAGGAGAAGTCAAACTGACGGGTTTAATGGCAACGATGGGAAACAGGGTCGTGGGAAGTATTTCAAATAGCCTGACCAGGCAATTTTTTGCAAATCTTGACCGGGAGCTGAATGGTCATCTCGTGTAAAGTGGCATCGTATCGACGCTTGTACATGAAAGAAATCAAATCATCCCGATTAAAGGAATTTAAGTAGATTTAGATCGCTGGCTTCAATAAAAAATCACAGGCATAAGACCTCAGAGCAAGCTCTGAATTCAAATTTCGAAGTCCCGCCTCTGGCAGGATTCGACTAGTTTTTTTTGCTGCACTTTGTTTGCAAAAAACGAGTCTCACATATAAATCTAACGTTCATGAATATGCAAATTAAGGTTACAGTAAACGAAGTGGAATTTTCACACCTCGTTGAACCAAGATTGTTGCTTGTGGATTACCTGCGCGACTCACTGCGCCTGACTGGCACTCACGTAGGTTGCGACACAAGCAGTTGTGGTTCATGCACCATCCTGGTCAATGGCAAAACAACCAAAAGTTGTACCCTGCTTGCCGTACAGGCAGATGGAGCTAAAATAACTACTATAGAAGGGCTCGCAAAGAACGGTTCACTGCATCCTTTGCAGGAAGGATTCAATGAATGCCATGGGCTGCAGTGCGGCTTTTGTACGTCTGGTATGATTATGACCGCCGCTGGCTTTCTCAAAGAAACCCCTGACCCGTCTGAGGAAGAAATCCGCGCAGCCATTGAAGGCAATTTCTGTCGCTGTACAGGCTATCACAATATTGTTAAATCGGTACAGTTCGCGGCAAACAAAATGAAAAAGGAGGCAGCTATATGAGTACTACAAATGGACTGATCGGAAAATCCGTCAGACGGTCTGAGGATAAGAGACTTATTACTGGAAAAGGCAATTATGTAGATGATATTATTTTGCCACACCAAACATATGCGTCTTTTGTTCGAAGCCCATATGCGCATGCGAGAATATTAAGTGTAGACACAAGCGCCGCCAGGAAGATGCCGGGAGTGGTGGCCATATATACAGGGGCAGATATTGCTGACTTAAATGGTGTACCCTGTGGATGGCAGGTCAATTTTAAGAACGGAGACACTATGAAGGAGCCAAAGCACCCGCTTCTGGCTGTGAATAAAACCAGGCACACAGGCGATCCGGTAGCTATCGTAATTGCAGAATCAAAGGCTGAAGCAGTAGATGCCGCGCAGTCTGTGAATGTGGAATATGAAGAACTGCCTGCAGTGGTAGATGCGTTCAAAGCAGTGCAGCCCGGTGCTGCTCTTGTTCATGAAGATGTTCCAAATAACATTTGTTATGACTGGGCGCTGGGTAACCCAATTCAGGAAGTAAATGATGCCATTTCAAATGCTGCACATGTAACAACACTGGAATTCGTAAACCAACGATTGATACCGAACGCCATTGAGCCTCGTAGTTATAACAGCTCATATGAAGCAGGCACCGACAAATACACGCTGTACACCAGCTCGCAGAGCCCGCATCTTATTCGTTTATTATTGTGTGCTTTTGTGCTGGGCCTCCCGGAACATAAAGTGCGAGTCATTAGTCCGGATGTGGGCGGCGGATTTGGAAGTAAGACTTTTCATTATACGGAAGAAGCATTATTGACCTGGTGTACAAGGAAAATAGGTCGCCCGGTTAAGTGGACTTCTGAAAGAAGTGAGAGTTTTTTGCTGGATGCGCACGGACGCGACCATATTACGAAGGCCGAAATGGGATTTGATAAAGATGGGAAGATCACTGGCTTGCGCGTTAAGACTTATGCCAACCTGGGAGCTTATCTTTCCACTTTCTCCACAGCCATACCTACTTATCTTCATGGAACCTTATTGCAGGGACTGTATACGACGCCAAAGATCAATATAGATATAACAGCAGTGTTTACCAACACAACGCCGGTAGACGCCTATAGAGGAGCAGGAAGACCTGAAGCAACTTATCTTCTGGAAAGGTTAATTGATCTGGCCGCATTGGAAATGAAGATGGATCCTGCTGAACTCCGATTCAAAAACTTTATACCTCCTTTTGATGGAGTAAATCAACCCGGTTACCTGACGCAGGTGGCTTTGCAATATGATAGTGGAAATTACGAAGGCGTATTAAAGAAAGGATTGCAAATGGTGGGTTATGAAAACCTGCGGAAAGCACAGAAGGAGGCTGCAAATAATGGCAAACTTTTAGGAATTGGATTCTCTACTTATATAGAAGCATGCGGCATGGCACCATCTGCAATTGCAGGAGCATTGGGCAGCAGGGCAGGCGGTTGGGAAGTGGGCCAGGTTCGTGTGCAACCCACAGGCAAAATAAGTGTTTACACAGGCTCTCACTCTCATGGCCAGGGGCACGAAACGACATTCGCGCAGGTGGTAGCAGATAAATTGGGGATCGCTTTCGAAGATGTTGAAGTTTTTCATGGAGATAGTGATATTAGTTCGTTTGGAATGGGCACATACGGATCGAGGAGCCTGGCCGTTGGTGGAACTGCCATTGTAAAAAGCATTGAAAAAATAATTGAGAAAGGCAAAAAGATAGCTGCACATAAATTGGAAGTGAGTGCGGATGATGTTGAATTTGCGGCTGGAAAGTTTACAGTCAAAGGAACTGATAAGTCTGTTGGCTTTGGGGATGTTGCATTAACAGCCTATGTCCCCCATGTATATCCGAAAGACCTGGAACCCGGACTTGATTTCACCAGTTTTTATGACCCCACTAATTTTACATATCCTTTCGGTTGTCATATCGCCGTAGTTGAAGTGGATAAAGATACAGGCAAAGTGACCTTAAAGCGATTTATTGCAGTAGATGATGTTGGCAATATGATCAATCCGATGATCGTAGAAGGGCAAATCCACGGTGGTGTGGTCCAGGGCATAGGACAGGCATTATTTGAAGGCGCTCAATATGATGAAAATGGTCAGCTGACCAATGCTTCCTATATGGATTATTGCATGCCACGCGCTGATGATTTTCCAATGATAGAAACCGGAAGCCAGACGACTCCATGTCCACACAATCCTCTGGGAGTAAAAGGTGCAGGAGAAGCCGGAACCATAGGTTCAACACCAGCAGTGGTAAATGCTGTCATAGACGCTTTGTGGAGCGGTGGACATAAGGTAAAAGATATCCGGATGCCGCTAACCCCGGAAAGGGTGTGGAGAGCAATGCAATCATAATTTCAAATTTTCATGCTAAACCGCATTTTTTATGATACCCGCTACATTCGATTATAAAAAAGCTTCTACTGTCGCTGAAGCAATTGCTGTCTTATCAGGTGGAGACGGGAAAATACTTGCCGGAGGGCATAGTCTAATTCCGGCAATGAAGCTCCGGTTAAGCCAACCTGCAAAGTTGGTAGACATTTCCGGCATAGACGCACTTAAAGGGATAAGGGAAGAGAATGGAGAAATTGTCATAGGTGCAGCCACAACACATGCAACCATCACCAAAAATAAATTGATCCAAAGCAAAATACCTTTCTTCTCAGTAGCGGGCGCTCTCATAGGCGACATGCAGGTTCGCAATTACGGCACGATCGGAGGCAGTTTAGCACATGCAGATCCTGCTGCGGACTGGCCCGCTTTGGTGCTTGCATCAGACGCTTCCATAGAAGTCCAGGGAAGTAAAGGAAAACGTAAAATCAAAGCGACTGATTTTTTTGTCGGCCTATTTGAAACTTCCCTGCAATCTGACGAAATGATTATTGCTATCCGCATACCTCTGCCGCCTCCCGGCACCAAAACAGCCTACCAGAAATTCATTCAACCAGCATCTCGGTTTGCCGTCGTAGGCTGCGCTGTCATGCGTTTTGCAGATGGCAAAACCAATATTGCATTCACCGGAGTTTCCGACTGTGCATTTCGCGACAGCAATGCAGAGAAAATAATATCGGGAAAGGCTATTAATGCAGCGTCAATATCTGCAGCAATTAATGGTGCCGTTCAGAATACAAATATTTTGGACGATCACTATGCGTCCGAAGAGTACCGTAAACATTTAGCAAAAGTATATTTGAAAAAAGCGTTGTTGGTCGTCTCCTGAATATACACCCTGATTCATTTTCCAGAATAGGGCGACAGCGATGCCGCCCTTATTTTCTGTGCTGACATTTTAATTGGAAATCCGATTTTTATTAATAAGATCAATTATCATCCTTCTTCCATTAAACATCCTATTTTCATTCATGAATAATATTCAACATTTTTCTTCACAAAAAAATCATATTCATAGCAATGATTCAGTTGAATAATATAAAAAATATGTTACAGGAGCAAGGCTATATTACAGACGATACAGTTGCCATGTCTCTATTTCTTTCTTTGCAGCTGGATAAACCCTTGCTCGTGGAAGGTCCTGCAGGCGTAGGAAAAACGGAGATTGCCAAAGTGATGGCCAAAGCGATGGATGCAAAATTGATTCGACTGCAATGTTATGAAGGACTCGATGCAACGCATGCATTGTATGAATGGAATTACCAGCGTCAATTGTTGCACCTGAAAATGACAGAACATAATGAACAATCACTGGAAGACAAGGAAAAGACCATATTCAGTGATGCATTTTTGTTAAAAAGGCCCCTGCTCCAAGCCATCACCGAGGTAAAAAAACCAGTATTGCTGATAGACGAAATTGACCGGTCAGATGAAGAATTTGAAAGTTTCTTGTTGGAAGTTTTAAGCGATTGGCAGATTACCATACCTGAAATAGGTACTATCGTCGCATCTCAGATTCCCCAGGTCATATTAACCAGTAACCGTACCAGGGAACTGAGCGAAGCATTGCAAAGAAGGTGCCTGTACTTGTATATTGATTATCCCGTCTTTGAAAAAGAATGGACGATAGTAAAACAAAAGGTACCAGGCATCGACGCAAAACTTGCCGAACAAATTACCCGGTTTATGCAGGAATTGAGGACTATGAAGATGGAAAAAAAACCAGGCCTTTCTGAAACGCTGGATTGGGCAAGGGCCCTGGCCTCTTTGCACATAGATCATATTGACAGGTCTATCATCGAACAAACCCTTGGTGTGGTAATTAAAGATTGGAAGGACACGAGAGATGTTCAGTTGTCTCTGAGCGAATTGATGGAAAAAACGGGCATTCATTCTAAGATTGATAAGCGATGATTTCCAGGCAAACTTCATTATCAGGGAACATTGTTCAATTCTGCAGGTTTTTGAGACTGAACGGGTTCGCAGTTGGTGTGGATGAAGAATCCTTGGCATTGCTGGCATTGCAGCATATTGACTTTAAAAGCAGCAAATTGTTTTATGAAGCAATGAAAGCTGTACTCTGCCGAAACAAAGAGCAGGCCGAAATATTCAGCAATTTATATAATGAATACTGGAAAAAACTGGATTTAGCATTGGATTCCAAAGAAAAAGCCGAAGCAAAAAAGCAAAATCAACAACAAAAAGGATCCTTTAAATCACTGAAATCCTGGCTATATGGCAATCACAATGATGAAACAATAGAAACTGCCACCTATAGTGCGACAGAAAAATTTTCAGAAAGAGATTTTTCTGCAGTGCATGAGGACGAAAAAGCAGAAATGATGCGCAGCATCAAAGCGCTTGCAAAAAACCTGGGAGCAAAACTTTCACACCGGTATGAACGATCAAAAGATATTTATTTACCAGATTTAAAACGCACTTTAAGGAAAAACCTGCGCCGTGGTGGGGAACTTTTAGAGATCGTTCACAAGAGACCGAAACGAAATAGGACAAAATGGGTAGTTATTTGTGATGTGAGCAGGTCAATGGAACTGTACACTGTATTCCTGATTCAATTTCTGCATGCCTTTCAGCAGTCATACAAACACATGGACACATTTATTTTCAGTACTTCATTAAAAAGAATAACCAAAGACCTGAGACAAAAGAGTTTTAGCGATGTTAAGCAACTATTGGGCAATGAACAATATGGATGGAGTGCAGGTACGAGGATCGGGGAATCACTAAATGTGTTTGTTGAACATTTTGGCAGGAAATTAGTAAACTCAAAGACCATCGTTATTATTATGAGTGATGGATGGGATACTGACGGAATTGAAAAACTGGAAACAAGCATGCAGTTTATTCATTCCAGATCCAGAAAGGTAATATGGCTAAATCCCTTATCCGGATACGAAGGGTATAAGCCCGAAGTGGCGGGTATGCGGATTGCGTTGCCCTATATAGATATTCTTGCCCCTGTCTATAATCTTGAAAGTCTTAAGAAACTCGGAAAGTGGTTGTGATAAATCAGCTTATCCTTTAAAATATGGCAGCAATTGTATTCAAAAAAAAGCACCACGAATTTCAAATTCATTAGTGCCTGTTTTCTAAGTGACCCCGCACGGGCTCGAACCGTGGACCCTCCCGACTAAGGTCGGGATGCTCTACCCTTCGAAATCAATTCTTCAATATATTTCCTGGACTTCATTCGTTTTATCTTAAGCTCTCTCAGTTTTGCTTTTGGCAGGCTTCCGAATTCTTCAGCATATACCAATTTCCATGGAACTCCCAGACTAGTAAATGTAGATTGCCCCGCATTATGTTGATGGAGTCTTCTGTTCAGGTTAATGCAACTGCCAACATAATATTTATTTAGTTTTTCCGAAAATATGACATACATGTGGGGCATAAAAAAAGAGGCTACAACTTCATAGCCTCTCTTGTGACCCCGCACGGGCTCGAACCGTGGACCCTCCCGACTAAGGTCGGGATGCTCTACCCTTCGAAATCAATTCTTCAATATATTTCCTGGACTTCATTCGTTTTATCTTAAGCTCTCTCAATTTTGCTTTTGGCAGGCTTCCGAATTCTTCAGCATACACCAATTTCCATGGAACTCCCAGACTAGTAAATGTAGATTGCCCCGCATTATGTTGATGGAGTCTTCTGTTCAGGTTAATGCAACTGCCAACATAATATTTATTTAGTTTTTCCGAAAATATGACATACATGTGGGGCATAAAAAAAGAGGCTACAACTTCATAGCCTCTCTTGTGACCCCGCACGGGCTCGAACCGTGGACCCTCCCGACTAAGGTCGGGATGCTCTACCCTTCGAAATCAATTCTTCAATATATTTCCTGGACTTCATTCGTTTTATCTTAAGCTCTCTCAATTTTGCTTTTGGCAGGCTTCCGAATTCTTCAGCATACACCAATTTCCATGGAACTCCAAGACTAGTAAATGTAGATTGCCCCGCATTATGTTGATGGAGTCTTCTGTTCAGGTTAATGCAACTGCCAACATAATATTTATTTAGTTTTTCCGAAAATATGACATACATGTGGGGCATAAAAAAAGAGGCTACAACTTCATAGCCTCTCTTGTGACCCCGCACGGGCTCGAACCGTGGACCCGCTGATTAAGAGTCAGCTGCTCTACCAACTGAGCTACGGAGTCAATATTTTAATTCTCTAACATGGACCCTCCCGACCAAGGTCGGGATGCTCTACCAACTGAGCTACGGAGTCAATATTTTAATTCTCTAACATGGACCCTCCCGACCAAGGTCGGGATGCTCTACCAACTGAGCTACGGAGTCAATATTTTAATTCTCTAACATGGACCCTCCCGACCAAGGTCGGGATGCTCTACCAACTGAGCTACGGAGTCAATATTTTAATTCTCTAACATGGACCCTCCCGACCAAGGTCGGGATGCTCTACCAACTGAGCTACGGAGTCAATATTTTAATTCTCTAACATGGACCCTCCCGACCAAGGTCGGGATGCTCTACCAACTGAGCTACGGAGTCAATATTTTAATTCTCTAACATGGACCCTCCCGACCAAGGTCGGGATGCTCTACCAACTGAGCTACGGAGTCAATATTTTAATTCTCTAACATGGACCCTCCCGACCAAGGTCGGGATGCTCTACCAACTGAGCTACGGAGTCAATATTTTAATTCTCTAACATGGACCCTCCCGACCAAGGTCGGGATGCTCTACCAACTGAGCTACGGAGTCAATATTTTAATTCTCTAACATGGACCCTCCCGACCAAGGTCGGGATGCTCTATCAACTGAGCTGAGCAGTCAAAATTAGGATGGCAAATATAGGGGCTTTTGATGAGAATCCGGAAGGTGGCTGGCCTGGAACAAAATAGAAGTTTTCCCCTATAGGAATTGCACGACAAATTATATTTCTTTAGCCTATCTATCCCCCCTAAAACTAAATTATTTAACCATGAAATGGTACATCCATGTCCTCCGCAATTATGCCAACTTCCATGGCAGGGCAAGAAGAAAGGAATATTGGTATTTTGTTCTCTTCCATTTAATTTTTATTATCCTTTCTTCTTTGATTGCTGATGCGATGAATTCACAGCTAGTCTACGCCATATATATTCTGGCTTTATTCATTCCCACGATGGCGGTAAGCGTGCGCAGGATGCATGACATAAATAAAAGCGGCTGGTTCATCTTGATTCCAATTTACAATCTCATCCTCTATTGCACACCAGGCACCAGAGGTGAAAACAAATATGGACCCGACCCGACAGGAGAAGGACCGGTATTCGAATTTGAGCAGGAGGCTCCACAACGATAATAAGAATCAGTTCCGGGCATATTACACCTGTGGTCAGTTCATCCCAATCGGAGTCGATTGAGGGTGCGCACCTGATTTTTGAAAGACATCCACAGACGAATCAATCTTATTGAATCAAGCCTAATCTCAAGCATCCGCCGAAAACCAAAAGGCTATGAATGAAAATTCATTAACCCAATAAGTTTCCTTTTAGAACCTTTTGGCTGATTACGAAGCTTTTCTTGCATGGTCACGATGCGCGATCTGCTCTTCAATCCATCGATATGTTTTTGTGATGCCGTCCACCAGTGGCTGCGAAGGGGCCCAATTGAGTTTTTCTCTGATGAGTGCATTATCGGAAGTCCTGCCGCGCACGCCAATAGGGCCTGGTATATTCTTAACTCTTATTTTTTTGTTAGCTACAGAAGCGACCAATTGTGCCAGGTTATTAATGCTTATTAGTTCTTCCGATCCAATATTCACAGGGCCCACAAAATCACTTTCCATTAGCCTTCGAACAGCTTCCACGCATTCAGTGATAAAAAGAAATGAACGGGTTTGCTTACCATCTCCCCAGATCTCTATCTCGCCTCCATCGTTTGCTTCTGCAATTTTACGACAAACAGCAGCCGGCGCTTTTTCTTTTCCACCCTGCCAGGTTCCCTGAGGTCCGAAAATGTTGTGAAAACGGCCGATACGCACATTCAGTCCATAATTCCTTTGAACCGATAGATAAAGTCGCTCACTAAATAACTTTTCCCATCCATATTCACTGTCCGGTGCCGCAGGGTAAACCGTATTTTCTGCACATTTCGGGTTGTCTGGGTCCATCTGGTTACATTCCGGATATACACAGGCAGAAGAAGAATAAAACAACTTTTTGACATTATTCAATCGGCTACACTCAGCAATATTGAGATTGATCAAACTGGAATTATGCATAACTGCTGCATCATTTTCACCGGAAAACAAATATCCGGCTCCTCCCATATCAGCAGCGAGTTGATAGACTTCGTCAATGGGACGGTCGAATAAAGATTTACATAGTTCAGGATCGCGCAGATCACCAACAATAAAGTCATCGGCGAAATTATTGCCATACTCATTTTCTTTTAATATCTACTCCTCTAACCCAATATCCTTCCTCTTTGAGCCTGTTAATCAAATGGCCTCCGATAAAGCCTCCACCACCACATACGATCGCAGTTTTGTTTTTATTCATAGATTTATTTTTAAAATAGTTAATCACGAACGGACTGTCTTAATAACTTTATATTTTACCAATCTTGTTTTCTGAAGAAAAAAATTAAACATAAATACGGCCTGCAAAACAGTGTACCTTTTCCAAAGCCTCTTAAAATCCTTGCTTGCCAGGCGACTCAGCCATTCAAATCCTGATCTGCGGATATATTCCGGAGGCATTTTGATCCTTCCTCCAAAAAAGTCAAAAGTAGCACCGGAAGCTATGAGTACAGAACCATGAATCTTGTAGATATGCTGATCAATCCAGTAATCTTGTTTAGGTGTTCCCAGACCGACACAAACGATATCAGGTTTAAGCCTGTTTATTTCATCAATGATTTGTTGATCCTCTTCGGGTGTAAGTTCCCGGAAAGGAGGTGAAAAGTGACCGACAATTTTGATATGCGGGAATCTTTTTTCGAGATAAGCTTTCATTTTTATGCAAACATCCGGAGCGCCACCATATAGGTAAAAGCTGTAGTTCTTTATGCGGGCGTGTTCAGCCAGTTTCAGGATGGTGTCAGGCGCCGCAATTCGATCACATTGCTGTCTTGTCATATAGCGGATCCAACGCACAAAAGGCATTCCGTCAGCCCCGGTAATATCTGCCGAATTGTATATCCTGTCAAGTTCCTTATTGCGCAATGCAAGCGCTGCATTGTAAGAATTAACGCAGGCTATATGATGAGAACGGCCATTCTTATCTGCAATCCATCCATCAATCTTCGTGTATAATTCATCATAGGTAATAGGATCCAATCCAACATTCAAGAAAGGGACGTAGCGCTTCATGCCAGAAAAGTTCTTCAACAGGGGTTAATCGGATTTCAAGGATAAGTAGCAGACAATGCCTGCATGTAAGTACTGATATTATGATGCTTTTTAATTGTTTTCAATGCTGATTGACTCATTTCAACCAGGTGCTCTCTGTCGTAAAGAACAGTTCTGATGGTTTTCTTAAATTCTTCTTTGCTTCCTTTTTGAACTAAATAGCCATTATCACCATTTCTCACAACGGAGGCCATAGAGCCATCTGTAGAAACAATTGGAATACATCCGCTACTCATCGCCTCCAGCATGGCCATTGGCAATCCTTCGCCGTACAAAGATGGCAATAGGAATAAATGCGCATTCTCGAAGGCCTTCAATTTATCGTCGCCTCTGGTTACTCCATGATACTGAAATTGAAGTCCAGGGCATTCTTTTAGCTGAGCCAAAAGTGGTTCAAGATCAGGACCGAAGCCATAAATATGAAGAATGAATTTTTGATACTCCTCTCTTAACTCTTTCATTGCTTCACCAATCAAAAAAACACCCTTGGATTCCGTGATCCTCCCAATAAAAATAAAATGGAGAACACCTGAAAATGATTTTTCCTTATGATCCGCAAAAGTTTCAATAGCATTCGGCAAAACCAAACATTCAGATCCATAATTATTTCTAATGACTTCCTTCTCCCCTTCACTTAGCACAATCCGCAAATCTGCATTTCTCAGCATACGCAATATCAGGAAATGCATTACAGAATTCCGCTTCGGCGGATTCATTAAAAAAACACCGCCATGAATATGCAGTATAATCTTCTTTCTAATTAGTTTGGTGAATAGGATGATCTGCAAATCACGAAAAATGGATTTCGCAGTTAAGGCAGTGTTGAGATGAACTACCTGTATCCTATATTTAAGAACATAATAACAAAAACGAGGCAAAAGCATGAATTGATCATAGATCCATCGAATTCCTCTTTTCTGGTTATCAGGTTTTCCAATTCGGAAATGAACATACCGATTTGATGCAGGCCTATGTTGGATTATGGCTTTTACAACCGATGAAATTCCACTTACATTTTCAAGTTCATCTAATGAGGGTGCAGTAATCAAGATGTTCATATTCTTGCACTTGTAAGCTTTGTGGTTGCTATTCACTATTGGTTACACATTCACTCCAAAAAATCGCTTTGCAAATATAATGACAAAAATCTGTTCATGCAAGCCATGTAAGACTGGACAATTGAAGGAATTTTCAAGCTTGGAAAAGTGATTTATTGGGTAATAAAATGCAAATTTCCCATAACAGGAATCAGTCCACCATTCTATGTGCGTTTCCCTCTACTTTTAATTGGCTTTAAAGCGTTGCCAATTCATAAATAAAAAAGGCTCTGATCTTTCAATCAAGGCCTTCATTTTGTGGGAGCACACGGGATCGAACCGCGGACCCTCTGCTTGTAAGGCAGATGCTCTGAACCAGCTGAGCTATGCTCCCATTATTTCAAAACTATTTTGCTACCACTGGACCCTCCCGACTTCTAAGTCGGGATGCTCTGAACCAGCTGAGCTATGCTCCCATTATTTCAAAACTATTTTGCTACCACTGGACCCTCCCGACTTCTAAGTCGGGATGCTCTGAACCAGCTGAGCTATGCTCCCATTATTTCAAAACTATTTTGCTACCACTGGACCCTCCCGACTTCTAAGTCGGGATGCTCTGAACCAGCTGAGCTATGCTCCCATTATTTCAAAACTATTTTGCTACCACTGGACCCTCCCGACTTCTAAGTCGGGATGCTCTGAACCAGCTGAGCTATGCTCCCATTATTTCAAAACTATTTTGCTACCACTGGACCCTCCCGACTTCTAAGTCGGGATGCTCTGAACCAGCTGAGCTATGCTCCCAATTTATATTTTCTACAACTGGACCCTCCCGACTTCTAAGTCGGGATGCTCTGAACCAGCTGAGCTATGCTCCCATTATTTCAAAACTATTTGCCACAGGACCCTCCCGACTTCTAAGTCGGGATGCTCTGAACCAGCTGAGCTATGCTCCCATTATTTCAAAACTATTTTGCTACCGCTGGACCCTCCCGACTTCTAAGTCGGGATGCTCTGAACCAGCTGAGCTATGCTCCCATTATTTCAAAACTATTTTGCTACCACTGGACCCTCCCGACTTCTAAGTCGGGATGCTCTGAACCAGCTGAGCTATGCTCCCATTTTGATTGGGGAGTGCAAAGATAAGGGCTAATTATTTCCTGCAAAATTTTTTTGCTTTAACTTGAACGCCAATAAACATAAAACGTGTGTAGCTGTTTCACATATGAAAGAGATTAAATCCATGGCCGAAACATATCAGCGCATTGATTCATCTACAACAAATGAAGCATTGGCTACAACCCAACATCATAAGGAGAAGGCATCATCCAAGAACCATAAACCCCGGCGCCATGCTACATGATAACCATGGAAGAGTGGTCAATTACCTTAGGTTGGCTGTCACAGACCGGTGCAATCTTCGCTGCTTTTATTGCATGCCCGAAAAGGGACTTGACTGGCTCAGCAGATCCGCGCTGATGACCGAAGCGGAGATGATCCGTATTTGCACTTTACTAACGGAGATGGGTATCCAAAAAATAAGGATCACGGGCGGGGAGCCATTTGCAAGGAAAGACATCATGCATTTTCTTACATCCATCGCGTCTTTGAACGGCCTGGAGCAACTGGTTCTGACTACAAACGGTGTACTGACCGCACCCCATGTGCCTGAATTAAAATCAATCGGGGTTCACGCAGTCAATCTCAGCATGGATACGCTAGACCGGAATCGGTTTTTTGCCATAACGCACAGGGATGAATTGCCGGCGGTGTTGAATACCCTTGACGAATTGCTAAAATTTGACATTGAAGTGAAGATCAATGCAGTGGTGATGGATGGGAAAAATACAGATGACATCATCCCGCTTGTGGAACTCGGAAGAGACCTTCCCATCTCAATCCGTTTTATCGAGGAAATGCCATTCAATGGCCAGCAAAACCACTATGACAAATTGCTCTGGAATCACGTGCACATCCTCAACAAGATCCGGGATAAATACCCCGAGATTCAAAAAATTCCTGACCCCCTCTACTCTACTTCCTCAAATTATAAGATACCTGGATTCAAAGGAGAGGTCGGAATCATCGCCGCCTACACGCGCAGTTTCTGCGGAAGCTGCAATAGAATTCGCATCACGCCCCAGGGCATATTGAAGACCTGTCTATATGATGACGGCGTTCTAAATATAAGGGATCTCATGCGGGAAGGTTTGCCCGACGAAAGCATTCGAAAATCACTTCTTGCTTGTTTTGGTCAAAGGCATAAGGATGGCTTTATTGCAGAGCAAAGCCGCAAGGAAAAAGTTGGCGTGCATGAATCCATGGCAACTATCGGCGGATAATATTCTATCCTTGCATTCGCATGTGAACGCCTTGTTAAAAGAGCCATGATTTGCATTTAGAACTGCAAATATGATCATCTGCAATCCACTCTCAACAATTCTTTTTTGATCCTGGTCAACAGAAAAGAGCCAACTGTTAGAAATAAGTTATAATGAAAATGCAGACCAATCCTTTCTGCAATATCTACGTTTAATAAGAGATAAAACGTAGTTATGAAAAAACTATTTCTGATTTTATTTCTTGCAGGAATTTCTATGGGATCATTTGCGCAACATGGTAGCACAGCAAAGGTCTACTATTATCATCCCAGGGTCTTTGTTGGACTGGGCGCTTATTCTCCGTTCTATCCCTACTATGGGATCGGCTATGGACCATACTTTGGTTATCCGCCATATGGCTATCCGAACAGGGCTTCTAAAATGGAATTGCAGATCGAAGACATCCGTAATGATTACCGAGACAAAATCAAATCTGCAAAATCTGACCAAAGTCTTTCCAAACAGGAAAAAAAGGAGATCGTAAAAAAATTAAAGGCAGAAAGAAATCAGTCCATCGAGGACCTGAAAATGAACTATTACAAACATTAATAGGACGGGGATATTCAATGTAGGGTCTAAACAGACCTATGTGCCCCATATCTGAAATCAGCCTTGCTGTGATCGGGTGTGGGCACTTCTTTTTGACAACGCTCAACTTCACCAGCACGCTGCTCCGAAATCGAAATAAACCGACCAACAAGCAGCATCAATACCCAGAGCTATTTGAATGCTGATCAGCATCCTTCTCTGAATCTGGACTTACACACTATGATGATTTGATCCGGATTCCCCCGGGTAGGATTACGTCTCCATATAGCGAAAAGGACGGGGGGAAGCGCATCGTAAAATCCGAAGATATCATTTTTTAAATTATTGATTATCAGATATATAATATGAAAATTATTCCCCCAAACGCTTTAAAACCTGAAAAACTTTACGTATTTTGTTCGACCCGTTAATCCCTAATACCCATGAAAATTAAGCTAGACCTTCAGCGGCTCATTATGCTTTTTACAGCCATGTTCTTGGTGTATGCCTGTAAAAAATCCATCCAAACCGAGCAAACAAGTGTACCAACGATCAATGGGCAAAGCAGCGCAGATTCAAGTCAGATCAATTCCACCGCCAATAATGAACCACCTCCATACCCGACTATAACTAATTTCAATTGTGAAGGGCCCGATTATGGGGATACCATTATCTATCCTCAGCCTTCCGCAGTTCTGCAGGATTATATAGTTAATCCAAAGAATAATCCTGGCTCGGGGAAATATTTCTCCTGGCCGGATGGATTATCGCTTAATCCGAACACTGGTGCAATTGATGTGACGCAAAGCGCCTCAGGCCAGCGATATGCTATTGGATTTGTGAAGGATGGCACTTCCGACACCTGCCTCCAGCATTTGATCATAGGGGGTGCTGCCTTTTCGGACAGTCTTTATGTGTTTTCACTAAATGCAAAAAAAGCAAATCCATACTTTGACGCAAACCCTAATCTAACGACAGTTTGTCCATCGGGAAGTGGAACGTCCGGAGGACCTGTGTGTAATTGGGACCTCACTGGAGCGGCCAAACTGCAGAATGTCATCATAGATAATCACACTGGTATTATTGATCTGGAAAAAACGCTGAATAGTGGCGCATTCGGTCCCGTGCTCCTCAATGGCGCTACTGTTCAGGTTGATATTTATTATACCCTTGTGGACAACAGTAACCAGGCGGTGCAGCATACGCCCGTCAAGCTTATTTATTACGATCATAAATCATCTATTCCACAATCCTTGCTGAATCAAGTAAACAGCAAGAGGACAAATATTTTGGATCAGGTACTGATACTTTTGGGCGGTAACCCCAAGCCCCCGTTGATCATCATTACGAGAGACGAAAATTAGTGGCATCGGCCTTTGGCCATGCCTTCCGCCGGGCAATAATGCAAGAAACCAGCCGTTAGTTAAACGGTTGGTTTTTTTGTTTCCTCCGTTAAAATTATCCAATGTCCGGGAAAGCCTCTTTGTTCCTATTTCTTTTCCCGCTGCTTTTGTCTTTCCATGGCAACAAACCACCCGAACTTGCCAATGACCTCACCAGGGAATATAAGAAAGCGGATAAGCTATACCGTGATCAGGATGCGAACGATTCAACTTTCGCCATTGCATTAACCCTTTTCAATTCTGTTTTATCTAAATTGGAACAAGGCACAAGTTTCCCCGGTTCGGACACCCTCCTGTTCCAGTCCTATCTCAAAAAAGGTATCCTGCTTGAAGTATTAAAAAAGAATTACAAGAAGGCCAGCTATTGCTATCGAATGGCGATCAGCGTGCAAAAAAGAGATCCTGCGATCAGCCAGGAATTCCTATTCTCTGCACTTACTTATGCCGGATCTTGTTATTATAACCTGAACAAATTCGATTCTGCAAAGTATTACCTGGGCCTGGCGCAGGACCTGATTAGCAGGATTCCCCAATTGCCCGACAAGGAATTTGTTTTTAATACCCTTGGTGTTCTATACTATGATAACGGCAATTACCAGGTGAGCAGGAATTATTTTGGCAAGGCTCTGGATATCATTCAGTCCAGGAAGCGACTCGATACTGCAGCGGCAGTGAGCATAGAAACCAATATAGCCACTTCATTATACCGGATGGATCAATACGACGATGCGATCCGGATCTACAAAAAAATTCTCAAATTTCATAAATACACGGACTTCATAAATATGAATCTGGGCAGAGCATTTGCCGCCAAGGGCCAATTCAAAGAAGCACTCGAATGCTTCACAAAAGTGAATCCCCAACAATTGCCTTCAGTCTTTAATGAAATTGCAAATGCCCAGATTGGATTGCGCCAGACGGCAGACGCCTTGAATAGTTTGGATAAGTTAGTGAAAGCTGCTGCTTCCAGGCCAGTGAATCAGCTCGATTTCGGCATCAATACACTATACCGGGCCGGCCTGGAAATGTCCTGGGGAAATAATATATCTGCCCTTCACCGTCTCCAAAATGCCATCGGAATATTTTCTGGGCATTTCAATGAAGAGCAAATCTTCAATAACCCCAAAGATTTCACAGGTACATTGTCCTACTATTGGCTTTATGATGCGCTTTTGAAAAAAGCGTCCTGCTTTGAATCATTGTACCATCAGGAAAAGAAGGCGGATGATTTGGACCATGCATTGGATGTATACCAAAGCATTCTATCCCTTTTATCCTATATTGAAAAAAGCTATGCCACTGATGATGCAAAAACTTTCTTGAAAAAGAAAAGCTGGGAAGCCTATCAAAAGGCTTTTGAAGTCTGCCTACGGCTAAATGAGTTGAAACCTTCTGGCGCTTACCTCGAAATGGCATTTCTTATTAGCGAAAGAAACAAAGCTTCCATCGTAGCCGCAGGCCTGAGTGAAAGGAATATGAAGGGAACGGGACAGGCCGAAGAGATATGGCTGGAAGAGGAAAGAAATATTAAATACAATATCGCAAGGCTTAACGTAAAAAGCAATCAATCTCAGAATGCGTCCAATCTGAAATCCATCGCAAAAGAAAAAGCGGGATTTGAAATTGAACTGGCAGAACTACAGAAGAAAATTGAAAAAAACGATCACTACTATAAAATCAAATACAATGATGTCTACCCCGGAGTAGCGGAAATTCAAAATGAACTTGGATCTCATCAGGCTGTCATTGGTTTTTATGAATCCTCCGAAGCACTGCATGTTTTCATCATCAGCTCAGATAAATTTCAACATATACAGATTGATTCCTTTCCCGCATTGACCTTCGCCATCAACGAATGGCTAACTGCATTGAAATCGCACCAATCCGGGAAAAAATTCGAAAAGGCCGGGCTAGGGGAAAAATTATCGGCCAGGCTAATAAAACCTATACAAGCTGCATTAAGGAATAAAGATGAATGGATCATTATTCCTGATGGGATCCTTTGCTATTTGCCTTTCGAATCCCTGCCTGATCCCAGTGGACAGGGATACTTGTTGGAAACGACGGCCATCAGTTATCAATTCTCGACTAAATTTCTAAGCAATAAGAAACCGCAAATATCCAGGCTTGCTAGGAATGGATCCATCCTGGCTCTTGCGCCCTTCGCGGGAAAAAATAATGAAGGCTTTTTTGCAAATGAATTGGAGCCACTCCCTGCTTCTGCTAACGAAATCTCCGGACTCAGTGGCAAAAGGCTTATAGGAAATGAAGCAACCAAAAAGGCTTTTCTTGAATCTATGGATCAGTATCCAATCATTCACCTTGCCACTCATGCGAGGTCAGATGTGCAGAATAGTGCAGCATCATTTGTTGCATTTTATCCGGCGAATGGATCCAAACTGGAAGACAACCTTTACCTGGAAGAATTATATGGACTGGATATGGAGAAGAACCAACTACTGATCATAAGTGCCTGTGAAACTGGCCAGGGAGAACTCGTCGCGAATGAAGGCGTTATCAGTATTGCACGCGCATTTACTTATGCCGGATGCCCTAGCGTGATCAATAGTTTGTGGAAGGCGGATGACCAATCAACAGCCGAAATCCTGAATCAGTTTCATTACTATCTTCAAAAAGGGTATTCGAAGTCAAAGGCCCTTCAAAAAGCAAAACTCGATTATATCAAAGGAAATTCCCTGCATAAATCACCGGAATATTGGTCGCACCTCGTGCTGATCGGTGATGCCGATCCAGTTTACTCAGCCAGGAAAACCTGGCTGCTCGTCATGGCAGCCAGCGGCATGCTACTCGCAGGATTGTTGCTCATGACGTTTAAAAAAGAAAAAAAAGTCGACGCTTTCATAGATAGAGGATCTTAACTAAATTGAAAACGTTGTCTGAAAGAGCTATTGGTTTTTTTAGGATACGTCGACTTTTGGTCTTGGTTTTTCAGGATTGGATCCGCTTGGTTTTTTCATTGGATTGGGATCATGGCTTCATTGATATCGGAAGGTCTTTTCATGGATTTTGGATAATGGTTTTTCAATGGATCGGAAAGGTTTCACCTGTTGGACGTTTCAGGTAATTTCGGTTTTTAAGGTATTTGGACTTAGGGATTTGATCTTGTTTCGGATTCAAATGGCTTAGTAACTATCTTGGTTTTTCATTATTCTTCTTATCATTTTAATGCCGCCTTTCAAAGATCTGACTTCATATATTAGTACCCGCCACGGGAAAGAATGTAACCTCTAATTAAATATTTTTACAACAACTTATAATATTAATATTCAATTATTTACTTGTTTTATATCGAATAATTCTCAAATCGATGCCTGACATTTCTTCCACGACCCGGTTATAGAGGTGATTCTTATCTGCCTTGATCTTTTCAAGGATCGGTATTGCTTTTCCACCTTCATTATTTCCCATATAACTCAGTGCGAGATAGTATTCTGCTTCGTCGTGGAAATACTGGTCAGCCCCACTTGCATTATTTGCAAGAACCTGTTCAAAGAGAGGTATTGCAGCCCCATAATTTTTTAATTCAAGGTTTGCCTGCCCGGTTAGGAAGAAACCCTTGTTGTCTTTTTTGCTAAGTGCATTGAATTGCGCAATCACTTCCAACCAATTCTTTTCGCGGTATGCTTTTTCAAGCTTATCACTAGCTTCCCCTCCCCTCGTTGTACTTAATTCGTAAGCTGAAAAATGATCTGCATAGAACCCGGATGAATTCACTGTGCTATACTTATAGATTCCGGTGAGGCCAAGCAAAAGCACAATGCTGGCAGCAACCCTGAAGACCATCCTCTTCATTTGAATGACTTTCGCTGGCTGTTTAGGAAGAGATTGCTTCTTTTCAGAACGGTATTCTTTGGCAACCGCTTCCACCTGCTCCCTGAGCCCGGCTTCCCGGATGGTCGCAAGCGCAACCTGAAGAGCATTCCATTCTTCAGCCAGGGCCGCATCCTGCTTTAACTTATCATCGAAAGCAGGATTTGCTTCTCCGCGCAGGCTCCGGTCGAGCTGATCAATTAGATATGTAGTATTGTCTGACATGCAATGCTATTTTAAGAATTCATTCATTTGCGCAACAATTCCTGGTTTTGATTTAATCATTTCTGAGAGCTGTTGCAAACATTTGTATTTTTTATTTCTGACCACCTGCTCATTCTCATAAGGAAGCTTTTCAAGCATCTCTTTGGTAGAAAGGTTTTCATAATAAAACATGATTAATATCTTTTTGCAGGATTCTCCCAGTTGATCCATCAGTCCGCTCAATTCCTGCTTCACTTCCCGCGCTGCAATTTCATGACTGATATCTTGCGTTTCCTTTTCCGTGCCCAGGTCATAAAGCTTTTCTCTCGCTGCAGTCCTTGTCTTCTTTGTTAGCGTGTTATACCATATGTTCCTGGCAATGGATATCAGGAAAGTTTTGATGGTCGCCTCTTGCCTGTATTTTCCTTTCTTTACAATCTCTATGAATGCCATCACCGTTTCCTGGAAAATATCCTCTGCATCATGCAAACTCCCCCCCTTACTCATTATAAAAGCGCTCACCGGCTCTGCAAACTGATTGTAAATACTCCGGATCGCCACATTCAAATGCTCTTTGTCAAGGACCAGCGCTATCAATTCATTGTCATCATATGTTCCAGCTGTCTTCATAAATTAGTCTGATCAGTTTTCTGTATTGTAACCTGCGCTGCAGGATTTTTATTAAACGATAAAACATGTTACACTATATTAATTATCAATAATTTATAAATGACAACTAATCTACAATTACGCATATTGAACATCAGGTCCCCGATACCAGGATCAGGCTATGCTGCAATCCCTTAAAATTATTGTAAATAAGAATAGTTTTCACCTGATCCGTTTGCCCATTCTTCTTGATCATGTGCTGGGGCAGGTGTTGTGTATTCAGGATCTGGCAGGCAAGCCAAAGGGCCATCGCTGTGGCCGTAGGATATTCGCCACACATATGTTTATATCGGCTGAATGTGCATAGCGGATCCATCAGCTGTTCACAAGCCTCATAAAATGCATTCATTCGGCAATCGCCATTTTCTCCTGAAATCAGCAAATCAATCTTTCTGCCATCTTGCAAATATTTCTTTAAGAATGCGCTGATTTCGAAACTGACTTTTTCGGCTTCTATTGAATGAATGATTTGGACTGCCTCAACAACAGCAATGGCGGCATTCTTTTCCCCATTCACCAAAAATGCAGCCGCACCTTCCCCTGCCATAGTACCCGCAGAATTTGCCTTATATAGATCCTTATTGGTGATCGCTTCCTTTTTGTACCAACCGCCGAGGCGCTCAATATTGAAATTGTACGAAGAAATTTCATCTACACCGCCTACAAGGTATTGATTGGACGGATATTCTTTGATGAGCATGAACGCATCGATCAGCGCATTTTCGAATGCAAGTCCCCGATGAACATGGGTAATGTTATAGCATTTGTTTGCTGTCATCATGCCAAGCTGGGCAGCAATCGCGTTGGCCGTGCTTTGGACAAAATTACCGGGGGCCAGTAAGCCCTCTTCGTATTCTACAATCTGGTTAAGAAATTTGATACAATCTTCCAATCCGCCATGGGCTGTTCCTATGATTATACCCTGTACAGGCCTGTTTGGCTTGAGCAACGATATGGCTGCACCTACTCCGACCTTCACTGCCTTTCCCATCCGCCGCAGTGCACCCTGTGGAATCCCCTCGTACTTGGGCTCTATTACATGCAACTTGTTATGGCCATACTCATGCAGCAGGTCAAGATTGATCTTCCCAAAGCTCTCCTGAGGTGAAATGGCCGCACTATGATGGATACAGATCATTTGATTCAGGCTTTTGAAAAAATTAAGGATGTGCAATTGCCACCAAAACCAAATGAGTTTGACATTACATGTTCAATCCTCTTGGGTCCATATTTTAATACAGGCTGAAGGCCCATACCCTGAATGGGCTGACTGAAATGCAGACCGGCATAAACTTCCTGATGAACGAGGTTTAGAATGGAATACACCGCCTCCACAGCGCCAGCCGCTCCCAGGGTATGGCCGGTATTTGATTTCGTCGAACTGAATTCCGGTGGATTTTCGAAAAGACGAATCATCGCCCTGCATTCAGATTCGTCATTATTTTCCGTTCCCGTGCCATGCGCATTAATGAATCCGATCTCATCTTTATCCAACTTAGCATCGCTCAATGCCTGTTCCATAGATAAAAAAGGGCCATCCCCTTCCGCAGACAGCGAAGATGGATGGTATGAATCATTTGCATTTCCGTAGCCGGCATATTCCGCATATACCTTCCTGTTATGAATGTCCTCTGCGCGTTCCAGGACAAGAAATGCGGCGCCTTCCCCTAAGTTCAGACCCTGTCGATCCTGATCGAAGGGACGGCAGGGGTTGGGAGCCAGAATATGCAATGCATTAAACCCATTCAGGGTAAATTTGGCCAGGGAGTCGACCCCACCTACAATCGCCCTTCTGGCAAAGCCATGTCGAATCAACCTGGCTCCATACATGATGGCATTGGCCGAAGAAGAACAGGCCGTATTGATCGAATTGATCATTCCACGCAAACCGAAATGCGATTGCAGGTGAAGGGCTACAGAGCCTCCATCATAAGAAGACAGGTGGGGAGAACCACCTGATGCAAGGTGTGCATCCTGATATAATTCATCCGTTAAACACATTCCTCCTACGGTTGTGGCGGATACTAGTGCAGTATCAGGAGACTGTACCAAGCCGCTATCCCAGCCTGAATGGCGGATAGCTTCCTCGAAAGCATGAATGGCGATTAAGGAGGTCCTTGTATAAGTGGGCTGGCCTGCACCTAAAATTTGGCGAAGTTCTTCCGTTTGAAACTCAATTTCGCCACAGGGGAGAATGCCCGAATACCGGGAAGGGAATAGATCAAGCACATGGATCCCACATTTTCCATCCTTAAGTGCCTGCCTGTTCGTATCCAGATCCTTTCCAATTGCACTGATAATTCCCATGCCCGTTACGAAGATCCTGCTCACGGAAAGAAGTTTTACTTTGTCCTGTGCTTTTCAATATAGTCTACCATGGTATTAATGTCTACCAATATTTTGCGGCCTTCCTTAGGATCCTGGATATTTATTCCATACTCCCTTGATAGCAAAACAATCAATTCGATTGAATCAATAGAATCCAAACCCAGTCCTTCCCCAAACAGGGGCTCATCATCCTTGATGTCTTCAGGCTTAACCGAAAGATTCAAGAATTCAACGATCTGCTTCTTTAACGATTGTTTTAATTCAGTGGATTCCATATGTTCAAAGATTCAAATTAGATTTTTTCTCTTTAATCCCCAATATGTCAGCAATTGCAGGAATAGGATAATAACCAATAAAGATAAAATATTCAGCCATATATCTTTCAGTTTTCCTCCTTCCAGGAAAAGTCCATAATATGCTTCAAGGCACCAATGCAGGGGCGAAATTTTCATAATCGACTGAAAAGAATGTGGCATGGCAAAGGAAGGGACGAGCAATCCGCCAATGGCTGCAAGGATGACTACAGATACAGCTCCAAATCCATTTGCCTGTTCCTGTGTTTCAGCATATACTCCGATGCAGATTGCATAGCTCGTGGCACACAAACCACAGACAAGGGTCACCAGCACCAAGGCCAGGATATCAGACGGCAAATGGAGTTTTGGCAAGCCCATTTTAGGAAAGAGCCAAAATCCAATGAGAAATATGACCAATGCCTGCACAAGGGTCAGGCATATATAAGTGAACTGTTTTGAAATAATGGCCAAATAAAAAGGTGTGGGAAGGGTTTTGAGACGCACAAAACTCCCACTCAGTTTTTCCTTTACCACACTTCCGGCCAGAGAAATCACAATAAAAAAAATCGCAAATATCGTCCAGGCCGGGATATTATGCTCCGTTGCATTGGGAATATTCCTGCTTCCGTCCCTGGATACTGCAACTGCCTGCAATGGAATCTGGTTATTGATAATCTCCTTCTCCAATGTATCTGGTATCTCTTTTTCATGCAGAGAGGAGTAGAGATTTCTTACAATCGACTTGCTTTGCAATAACTGAAGCGCGCTCGAAATGGCGCCATTTATAGAATGCCGGAAAGATTCCTGTAAGACCGGATGATAGAACAGTGTCAGGGAATCCAACAAGACCATGTTAGGAGCAGAACTGTCTTCCTGGACAGCAAGATCCTTCAGGGACTGCATGGCGATCCATTTTGCCCTCCCTTCCAGTTGTGCTGAAAAATGCTGGGGAATAATCAGGGCTACCAAAGCATTGTGATCATGCATGATCGTTTTGATTTCTTCTTTGGGCTTTGTCCCCGAAATATCGGTCATCTGAAAAAGCCCCATTTTATCCAGAGAACTGATAAGCTGTGTGCTTTGATTTCCCCCGTCTTCATTATATACAAGCAAATGGATCTTATTTTCATTGACCAATTCGAAAGTACTGTTTTGCACACTGCTGATCACTATCGCCAGTAGAATGGGCATGGTGAAAAGCAGGATCAGTCCGACCCGGTCACGGATCAGGATACGAAAATCCTTTTTTATGGTGGCCCACAATTTGAACATGGTCAATCTCTGAAAGATTTGCCGGTCAGGTTTAGAAATAAGCCCTCGAGACCCTCCTGCCTGTAGTCGGAAAGCAATTTTTCCAGATCGTCGTGTGCAATTATTTTTCCTTCATCTATCAATGCAATCCTTTCGCATAGTTCCTCCGCCTCGGCCAGTTGATGCGAGGTATAGATCAGGGTCGTTCCGGATTGATTCAGGGTTTTCAGATACCCGATAATGGCATGTCGGGTTTGTACATCCACTCCCACTGTCGGTTCATCAAGAAAGAGAATTTTTGGTTGATGAATGACTCCAATAGCCAGGTTCACACGTCGCTTCATTCCTCCCGAAAATGTTTTCACTCGTTTATCCCGGTAATCTTCCAACCCAAGAATCCGCATTAAGTCATTCGTCCTATTTTTTATCTCCGGATCTTTTAGTCCGTACCATGCCCCAAAAAATTCCAGATTTTCTTCCGGGCTCAATTCCTGGTAAAAGGAAAAGTCCTGCGGAACAAATCCAAACAGCGTTGAGATCTCGCGTTTGTGAGTGCTGATCTCTTCACCAAGCAAACGGATGGTCCCTTTTTTGTACTTGTTGAGCCCGGTCATCAGGCTCATCAGTGTGGTCTTACCTGCACCATTTGGACCAAACAGACCAAATCTTTCCCCTTCCCTGACAGTCAGGTTGAGGTTTTCTATGGAAAAATTTGAATGATGGGAATAATTAAATCCGAGTCGTTCAATATGAACAGCTTCCCTGGTCATGAAAGCCACTTAATTTTTGCGAGAGATTCAAAAGCCTGCTTTTCCAGGTTAGCAATTTCATCAAGATGGTCTCCGACCACATTAAAATCGGCCTGTGAACCCAGGCGCCCCTTATAAATTCCGGCAGATTGTATGGCGGCGGAGCGCCAAAGATCACCAGACTGGGTAAATTTATTGGAAATATCCATGAGTTCATCCATGCCAAAATAACCATAGGCCTGCTGAAGGAATGCGCCGTAAATAAAGCGAAAACCTCCCCCGCCTGTTCCGATCTCTTCCTGCATTCTCACCATTTGCGCCAGGAATAGTCCTGCTTTATGCAGTCCCATGCTATCACGCCATTTCCGGATCCTCTTTCCCATAAAACGTATCCCTCTGACACCTGCGATCGGTCCAGGAATGGTTAACATGTCGCTAACATTCTTCTTTATCCCTGTAATGATTGCTTTGCGGATCTGATCATCTGTCACATGTGCTTTTTCTTTTGGATAATACAATTGCCCTTTAGGTGCGAGCGGCCCTCTGGCGAATCTTACCCTTTCCAATTCATAGCTGCTCAAACTGGTCGCCTCTTCCATGACCGGATCGCTGATCAGATAATTGTCATCTTCTTTCCCAAAAACGATCAGGTTATGCGCATTGAAATGAAAGCGGTATTCTTTTGGAAAATAAGTCAGATAATAGACTCCCACCTGGCAACCCACGGGTATGCCTGACCGAAGGCAATCGTCCAGGACCTTCATGGCTTCCTCTTTTGAATTGAATTTCTTCCTGGTGACAGGAATTCCAAGCGATTTACAGGTTCTTTTGAAAATGAGTCCGGGCTGGGTCCTGAAGGCGATGGCAGGACCATTGTTGATCTTCCAAAATGGGATATATATGAAAAATAAGCCGGATCCAATACCAAAGGCAAGGGGTTCTGTTATCTTCTCCACTCCATTGTGTCGCAGTAAACTGGTAGTAACGCCATTCTCGCAGTGCGCCGCCTGCAAATGTTGGTAGTTAAGCTTCATTTGTGTTGAATGATTTAATGTCCTCCACTTTGAGTTCAAATGCGTCCGCATATTTCTGAAGCGTGCGGTCAGAGAGCTTCTTAAATGGACCTGGCTTGAGATGGCGCCTTACCCTCCATTGCCAAATTCCGGTATACGCCGAAAGGATTGGGATATCCATCAGTTTCAATTCCATAAAATATAATAGCGGGCTTGCTGCACCCTGGATGACTTTGGTCTTAGCTGCCTGCACCCGCTCACCAATATCGTCCCAGGCCGCGTCAAGGGCCTTGGATTTTATCTCCCAGCCATTGCTGAGGTCGGTCACATAATTGCCCGATGCATCGACTACATAACAGACTTCCTTTGTAACCTTACCCAATGCACCAAGATCCTGCGGTATGTCCTCTTTTTTCATCGCTCTAATATTTCAGTAAACAATTGAAGACTTATTCAAAGCCAGCACTGATCGACTGGACGGCAGCATATCATTCAGTCATACAGGATGGTTCGATTGCCGTCGCTCAGCAGACCGTTAAAAGGCTATACATATAAGAAAACCGCGAACTTTCGGGAACCAGGAGGAGAATTTTCTGTCCCTTTTTCAGGCGGTTACTATGGAACAATTCATCGACCATAAAATATACTGAACCTGCCCCTACATTGCCCAGGCTATCCAAATTTACAACCCATTTCTCATAAGGGATGGGATTCCCGTTTTTGATCAGCTGTTCGTAAATCTTGCTTCTGAAAAATTCACTTGACATGTGTGGAAGGAAAAAGTCAATCTCATCGCTGTTGATGCCTTTTTCTGCCAGCAGTGATTTGAGCCTTAGACCGCCTAACGGTACAATGTACTCGCTAAGCAGCTTAACATCCTGCTTGATGCTCAGGATGGACTTGGAAAGAATTTCTTCCGGAGTGAAGTCCATGAAGCTTTTGAGGTGCCCGTCTTTCATTTTTTCACTGCCCATATACATGCAGGCTTCCATTTCATTGGCATAGGAAATCCCTTCTATCCATTCCACCCGCAAGCTAAGGCCATTTTCATTTTTCTTATCTGAGAGCAGAAAAGCAGATGCCCCATCGGAGAGCATCCATCTCAAAAACTCTTTTTCAAAACCGATATATGGGTTCTCTTCAAGCTGTTTCAGTTTCTGGGCCTCGTCCTCAAAAACGGAGGCACGCAGAGATCCGGAAAACCTTTCCGAGCCTGTTGCCACAGCATTGTGGACATCGCCGGTCTTAATGGCCATATATGCATACTTGAATGCATGCATTCCAGCGCAGCAGACCCCGGAAGGTGAAACGACTTCAATGGATCTCATTTCGGGAAGTTCCCCATGCACACTCACCCCGTGGGAAGGCATCATCTGATCGGGGGATGAGGTGCCGCAGGCCATCAATTCAATGGATTTCAGTTTTTCTGCATCATTATTAAACAGGGCCCTGACCGCCAGGGCAGTCATTCCGGCATTGGTATGGGTTGGTTTTCCTTCTTTGCTTAATGCATAGAACCTGCGTTTAATGCCGTTATTACGAAGCACAATTCTCTTGGATTTGGAAGGGCTCTGATTGATGAGGCCCAGGTATTCCTCCATCTCCTCATTGGACACCGGATCGTTGGGAAAATAACTTGCTGTCCTATTTATATATACCTCATTAAACGACATCTGCTGCATAGGTTAATTCACTCCTGAATAATATTGTTTTTGCCTTTTTATCCTGCTTGACAAAAAAGGCTTAAAAAAAATCGCATCAACAGTAAGAATGACGGGCGCTGCGATAAAAAGCGCAATTAAAAGATAATATTTGAATGCGACAAGCCATGCTGTTCTTTTTTTCTTTTTGCTGATTATTCCAGCCCAGATTGCAAATATGCGTCTGGCTTTTGATTCAATGAACATCAGGTTATATTTGACGACGACAGCCTTTTCTGCAACCAGTCTTTCCTGCAAGCCTTCCCAAATGCCCTTGTCGGCATATTCCTTAATGATTGAACCAAAAACTTTTGCATGTGATATATCCTGATCCGATACTCCGGGCTTTGGAAAAATATTGAGGTACCGGTCTTTCTTTCCGCTGAACATCCAGTGAAAGATGGTGATAAAACTGATGAAATTGGCATGTTTGTCTACAAGGGCAATATTTCCCACCAGGCGGGCGCCCTGAGCTTTCAAAGATGCCTTCACCCTCTCCATTGCACTTATCCACATATTCCTTGCACCTGTAATCGTGACCACGGGCGTATTTGAAGAAATGGCCTTAAACGACGCATGATTTAGTATTGAATTGACAGGAATGCTTGGGGAAAGAAACCACGCCTGGTATCCCAGGATGATCAGATCATAAGCTTTCTCCTTGATTTCAAACTGCTCCAATTCGGTCGGAATACCCTGCACACAATCTGGCATAACTTCAAAAAACTCCTTTCCTGTCCATGGCAAGGGATAATGCACTTTGGTTCTAACCCTGCATTTTTCTACACAAACACCTGATTCAATAAAAGGGACTGTTAATTGATCTATTATTTCTTCGAGTTGGCCGGATTGGGTATAGTAAATAGCTAATACTTTCTTCATCATGCGATCACAAAATTAAGAATCTGCCAGTTTGAATGTCTTTGACTCTTTGCTATAATCAAGAATGGCCCGCTGAATGACTTCAGGTAAATTCTTATAGGATTTTCGGATATATGCTTCATCCTTCTCAATATCTCTTTTGTACCCAAGGAAAGCCGGTGAATTCTCCTGTATTTGCAGGCGAAGAAACCGCAATTCCGCATTTGTACTGTCTTTAAGAATCGCAGCTTCCAATTTCTTATGACCAGATTTGAACAGTTTCAATTTCTTTCCCGGCAGGGCACCGAAACCTGCTTTTTTCATAGTCAATGCGCCAACAAAAGCGTCTTTCTCCGGAAAATTCAACCCAGCCAGGACACCCAGTTCCTTATTGACAGCAGCCAGATCGCCCGACTTCATAGCCTTGTAAAATGTCGCCCGGTCAGGTCCTGACTCTGCCGCCTGGCTCTGGGCCCTAACCTTAGTTGCAAAACAAAGATTCAGAGCAAATATGGCTGCAACTATCTTTATTCGCATCAAGTTTCAAATATAAGAATAATGTATTATTAGCCAATGAGTGCTGCCTTGCAGCCAATTTGCAGAAAGTCATTCGGAAACTGCACGCAGGGCCTTTTTTTGTGCCGGAGTGAGCGAAGGCCGCCAATGTCCCAGATAGGGCTTGAAGCAGGCCTGTTTATTCATATAATCCAATCCTATCTTATCTTCCATATATGAAGCCAAAAGTCTGAAAGCATGCATATTCTCCTTCTTAAGTATGATCAACGCTGCGTTTGCTCCAGCTTTGGTTGCTATAGGAACCCCACCACCCAGCTCCGCCCAATGGCCCCCCAGAATAAGATTCCTGACAGGGGTCTGATAATGTGCGATCCCGTTGCTCATATTTTTCCTTCCGGGCTTTGCGCCCATGATCGTGCCATTCCTGTTCCCGGTATAGCGCCAATGGGTAACCGGAGTAGAAACTTCATAGAAGAGGATATGTGACCTGAGGCCGGGAGCAATTTTTTCTTCTACCCTTGCAATAATTGAATCTGCTACCTCATTTTTCAATTTTCGGTAAGCGGCTCCCCGGATATAATTTCCGTTTCTGTCCTTCTCTGTAAACCACTCATTTTTATAATCGATTTTTGCTGGCATGTAAAGCGTGAGCGTCCCCATGCCTTCAGGAGCGAGGGTCTTGTCTCTACCTGAAGGAGCCAGGATACTGATCTCGCTCGTAAGGGGGTCTCCATTTGCATGTTCGCCAAACGGCATATCTTCTTCTGAAAGATGAATCATCTCTTCTCCAAAACCAAGTGCTTCCGTCGGACAGTCAAGCGCGACTGAGATTGTAACAGATGAATGATAGAGTTCTGCATTCTTTAGTCTGCCTTTCAATTTATCCGGGATCATCTCCGGAGCCAGCATCTTTTCATATAAGGTTTCCACGTCAGAAGCCGCAATAACGTATTTGGCCTTTATCTCCATTTCATGTCCCCTCCTTTCAAAACGGAGCCCTTTGCAAATATTTCCATCAGTAAGAATCTTCGTCACTTTGCAAGAACAAAAAATTTCTGCATTATAGTACTCCGAAATATTCTCCAGCCATTCGGGAATGACCTGGCCTCCACCAATTGGGGGGCTTTGAAAGTCGCCGTAATATGCCCAGCCAATGGGTATCATGCAGGAAATCAATTCTGTTTCAGAGGCAAAGATCTTGTGAATGCCCTTGTCTTTAAAGAATCGGTTCAACCCACGCAACAAGCCCTTTTTACCGCTATATGAAACAAATGGAATGAAAGGAAAAGCAAACTGCAGCAGCTGAAAGCGGTGTTTCAATTTCTCGATAATAGACATCGTCTCTTCGGACCTGAATATCTTATTGAAATGACTCAGGGAACGGCCCATTTTTTTTGAGGTCCTGAAGAAGCGGTCTATCCCTTTTTTTTCGTGTGGAAATGCCGCAATCAGTTTCTCCCTGAATTCATCCGGATTATTGGTCAACAGATAATCAAATTGATTGCCTTTATATCTGCGGATAGATGTTTGAGGTATAGCTACTGGGTGGTCATCTCCCAGAAATTCAAATATCTTATGGACCAATCCATTGCTTCCGCATTGATTTAACCAATGCACCGCGGTATCAAACCTGAAATCATGCCTCCTGAATCCTGCCAGGTACCCGCCGACATGAGGTTCCTTTTCCAGCACACAAACTGAAAGGCCAACTTTTGCCAACAGGGCCGCCGCGGTCAATCCCCCGATTCCCGCGCCAATAACTGCAACATCATAATTTGATTTGACCGGCCGATCGTGCATATTCACATGATTGAAATTTCCAGCAAGGCTTTAAACTGGAAAATTGGGCTGGCATCCGGGGCCATTTCTAAACCGGATATTCAGACAATCGCCAACACATTTTCAATTTAACCTTAATTTTACATCTTACCAATGCCTGGAAGCACTTGTTTGAATATTTAATGAAGGACAAAGTAATGAGTAATCCGCAAATGAACCTGCCCAATGGAGCGGCTAACGATTTTTCTTCCCTGGGGGTCTGCATCCTTATTCCTACATACAATAATGCAAAAACGCTTGGCAAAACAATAGAAGATGTAGCCATTTACACCCAAAATATCCTTGTAATTAATGATGGTTCGACAGACGAAACGGAAACAATTATTCATTCCTACCCATTTCTCAAGTCCCTATCATATGCTGATAATAAGGGGAAAGGTTGGGCGATCAGGCAGGGATTCCGAATGGCACTGGAGCTTGGTTATGACTATGTCATCACTATTGATTCAGATGGGCAGCATTTTGCAAAGGACCTGCCTGCATTTATCACAAAACTGAAATCAGAGGGCCCCGCCATCATTATCGGCGCCAGAAATATGCAGCAGGAATCTGTTCCCGGGAAAAGCAGTTTCGGTCATAGATTTTCAAACTTCTGGTTTTGGGTTGAAACTGGAATCCGAGTTCCAGATACGCAATCTGGATTTCGTTTGTATCCGCTAAAATTGCTCAAAGAAATTAGTTTCTACACACTCAAATACGAATTCGAAATTGAAGTGCTTGTTAGGAGCGCGTGGAAAGGAATTTCGATTGAATCGATCCCTGTTGATGTTTATTATCCTCCAAAAGGTGAAAGAGTCTCGCATTTCAGGCCATTTGCCGATTTCACCAGGATAAGTATCCTCAATACTTTTCTGGTTTTGATCACCTTTCTATATATAAGGCCCAGGGATTTTTTCAGGGGCCTATATCAAAAAAAAAACGGACAGGAAATAATCCAGGACCTACTCTTTGATCCCGGACAGTCCGATCTGGTCCTTTCAATTTCTGTAGGTTTTGGCATTTTCATGGGAATCCTGCCCATTTGGGGTTTTCAGCTCCTGCTTGCCATTTTCATTGCCATCGTTTGCAGACTCAACAAACCCCTGGTGATCCTGGCTGCCAATATTAGTGTCCCTCCCATGATTCCCCTTATTGTTTTTTGCAGCTATAAATTGGGAGCCTATTGGATGCCTGCCGGACATGAGGCAATTTCATTTCGATGGAATCTCACCCTTGAATCCTTCCGGTATAACTTCCAACAATATATCTATGGAAGCATCACCCTCGCCTTCCTGGCCGGATTTCTTTTTCTTTGCGCCACTTTTATCCTCCTGAAATTATTCAGAAGAAAAACTTCACCGGCAGTCTAAAGCATGACGAGATGGAAAAAATGCTTTTGGCCATATTTCATTTTTTCGAAAAGCGAAGGCTGGGCTTTTTCATTTGCTTTCTTTCGAGTTTTTTAATCTTCCTCTTTTTTGCTTCGCAAATAAAACTGGAAGAAGACATCTCCAAGATCCTGCCGAGGGAAAGGAAGATCGACCAGATGACCAAGATCTTTCAAAACGCAAAATTCGCGGACAAGCTCATCTTCAGTCTCAGCTTGAAGGATACAACGGCAATTCATCCGGACAGCCTCGTGGGATCGGCAGATTTTCTCATGGAGAGGCTTCCGAGCCAGTTGAAACCATTCATATCAAGGATTGAATACAAAGTTTCTGATTCTCCACTTGCAGGCCTCATGAATACGGTGAGTGAAAACCTGCCATTATTCCTAAATCAAAAAGATTATTCCCGGATAGATCAGATCATGAATCCCGATTCGGTGCGACAACTGCTCATGCAGGATATCAGGACACTTAGCTCTCCTGCAGGCATTGCTTTGAAGCAAATCCTGAGCCGTGACCCGCTTGGCATTTCCTTCCCCGCACTAAAAAGACTATCTCAAATCCAGGTAGACGAGAATTATGAATTGTATGACAATGCCATCCTCACCAGGGACCAAAAACATTTGCTTTTTTTTATAACTCCTGTATTCCCGCCCAACAATACCGGAAAAAATAGCGAAATGCTTAGGGCACTGGACCAGTGGATTGATTCTTCATTTAATGCGGAGAACCCCAATATTGTGCTGGATTATTTCGGGGCCAATGCTGTTTCCGCGGGGAACGCCAGGCAATTGAGAAAAGACAGCATTTACACACTTGGCATCATCCTGGTTTTTCTCATCCTATTTATCGGCTGGTATTTCAAGAGAAAAAGGGCTCCATTGCTCATCCTGATACCCGCATTATATGGCGCCGTATTTTCGCTGGCCTGTATCCATTTTATTAAGCCCGCTATTTCCGTGATCGCCCTGGGGACAGGTTCGCTGATCCTTGGCGTGGCCATCAGTTATTCCATTCACGTATATAACCACTATCTACATACGAAAAATAAGGAAGAACTGATCCGGGACCTGGCATTCCCTCTCACGATTGGAAGCTTCACCACCATTGGCGGATTTTTCTGCCTCGAGTTCGTCCAATCAGAAATGCTTAAAGACCTGGGGTTGTTTGCCGGATTCAGCCTGATCGGCGCAGCGTTTTGCTCGCTGGTCTTTATGCCCCATCTCCTCGCACCAGCTCCCGAAGCATCATCGGAGAAATATCGCGGGTATTCCTGGATAGAAAAAATTTCCCAATTCCATCCGGAGAAAAAAAGATGGCTCATTCTGCTGATCATTGCACTGACCATCATTTTTTCATTCTATGCCGGCAAAGTCAGTTTCGAATCGGACATGACAAACATGAATTACATGTCTCCCGAATTAAAGGCATCAGAAGCCAGACTGAACAAGATCAATGAAAATTACCTGAAATCGGTTTACCTGGTTGCATCAGGAAAAAACCTGGACCAGGCCCTGGCCAATATGGAAAAAATAAACCCCCGCATAGATTCCCTCAAAGCCGGGAGCCTGGTGAAGAAATCTTCAGGAGTTTCTGTGCTGCTTTTTTCAAATGCGCTTCAGAAGGAAAGAATTCGAAAATGGAAAGGATATTGGTCTTCCGGGAAAAAACAGGAACTCCTGGGGCTTCTTGAGAAAGAGGGGTCAGCCCTGCATTTCAAAAAAGATGCATTCCTATCCTTTGCCAGTTTCATTGACAGGGACTTTCAGCCATTAGATCCGGAGACAGTAGAGCAATTGAAAAAAGGAGCACTGGCTGATTATATCACAGAAGACAATAATGGAGCAACCGTTTCCACTGTGCTGCGCGTGAGTCCGGAAAACAAGAAAACCGTTTACAGAGCATTTGAAAGCCTTCCGGACATAACGGTGCTGGACAAACAATATCTCGCAGAGAAATTCGTCGAGATCGTCAATGCTGACTTTACGAAGATAGCCCTAATGACCTCCATCCTTGTATTTTCCGTGCTCCTGCTTACCTATGGTCGGATCGAACTGACCATGGTTTCATTCATCCCCATGGCGATTGCCTGGATTTGGATCCTTGGGATTATGGGTCTTGCCGGCATTCGCTTCAATATCATCAATATCATTCTTTCGGCGCTCATTTTTGGACTCGGGGATGACTATAGTTTATTCATCATGGACGGCTTGCTCCAGGAATATAAAACGGGAAAAAAGAATTTGTCCTCATTCAAATCATCCATCATCCTTTCTGCGATCACAACCCTTGCCGGACTCGGCGTTCTTATTTTCGCCAGGCATCCGGCCCTTCGATCCATCGCCATCGTGTCCATCATCGGCATGCTTTGCGTGGTATTGATTGCGCAGACGCTCATTCCATTCCTTTTTGGTCTTCTGATCACAAACAGGGTAAAGAATAACAGATTTCCATGGACATTTCTCGGTTATTCTTTATCGATATTTTCCTATTTCTACTTCGCTATGGGAGCCTTGCTTTTGACGGTTGTCGGTTTTTTCCTGATCAGGCTGAATCCATTTCAGAAGGAAAAGGGCAAAGTGGTCTATCATCGCCTGCTTTCCGCCTATGCATGGTCTGTCATGTATGTTATGGGAAATGTGAAGAAGAGGGTCCTCAACCCTTTGAAAGAAGACTTTACAAAGCCTTGTGTCATCATCGCCAATCACTCCTCCTTTCTGGATATTCTGCTCACCGCCATGCTTTATCCAAAGCTGATCCTGCTGACCAATAACTGGGTCTGGAATTCGCCGGTCTTCGGACAAGTTGTGAAGCTGGCTGATTATTATCCCGTTCAGCAGGGGATCGAAAACAGTATTGATCTACTGGCTGACCGAATCAACCATGGATATTCAGTCGTCGTTTTTCCAGAAGGATCGCGTTCTCCAAATGACCAGATCAGGCGGTTTCACAAAGGCGCTTTCTTCCTTGCAGAAAAACTGGAACTGGATATTCTTCCCATCATGATTCATGGCAGCGGGTATGGGATTACAAAGGGAGATTTTCTTTTAAAAGACGCATGGGTCTGCCTGAAATTCCTGCCCCGGATCCTTCCCGATGATGATCGTTTTGGTGAAGGTTATGCTAACAGGGCAAAATATGTCGCGCGTTATTTCAGAGAAGAATTTGAAGAATTTAAAATATCAGAAGAGCAGCCAAAGTTTTTCAAAGAACAGCTCATATACAATTATATCTACAAAGGACCTGTGCTGGAATGGTATTTGAAAGTGAAACTGAGATTGGAAAAAAATTACCAGGCCTTCCATGAAATGCTTCCAAGAAATGCCAGGATCCTGGATCTCGGTTGCGGATACGGATTCATGGACTATATGCTGCAATTCGCTGCTCCCGACAGAAGGATCACCGGGATCGATTATGATGAAGACAAAATAAATCTTGCCCGGCACTGTTTCAGCAGGAATGATCATATTGAGTTTATATGTGCCGATATTGCTGAATATTCTTTTGGACGCTACGATGCCATCATCCTTTCGGACACGCTTCACTATCTTCCAAAAGAAAAACAACAGCAATTGATTGCAAAATGCATTGACCATTTATCTGAGGAAGGAATGATTATTATCCGGGAAGGGAACCAGGACCTCGAAAAAAAGCATCGCGGAACCAGGCTTACTGAATTTTTTTCAACGCGGGTCCTGGGCTTCAACAAAACGGGACCCGAAGGCCTGTCTTTTCTATCAGGATCTATGCTAAAGGAAATGGCAATTGAAAAGAAGCTTGGATACCGGGTAGTTGATCATACAATATATACTTCAAACATGATTTTTGTTTTAAGCAGGGCACAACAACTGGTTCAATGAATGAATTTGATATCGTAATAATTGGTACAGGTATGGGCGGCCTCGTTTGCGGCAGCATCCTAAGCAGGGAAGGATTTCGGGTATGCATGCTCGAAAAAAATAAGCAAATCGGTGGCAGCCTCCAGATTTTTGTCCGCGACAAAGTGATATTTGATTCAGGTGTACATTACCTCGGCGGACTCAATAAGGGACAAAACCTCTACCAGATTTTTAAGTGGCTTGGCATTTTGGATAAGCTGAAATTGGAAAAGATGGATGAAGACAGTTTTGACAGGATCCTGATCGGTGGAGAAAGTCGGGAATATCCGTTGGCGCAGGGTTATCCAAAATTTATTTCCACCCTGATTTCGTCGTTTCCCGGGGAAGAAAATGCGATCCGTGCGTATTGCGAGAAAATCAAAATGGTCTGCGCCAGATTTCCACTGTATAACCTGGAAAGAGGCGGAAGCCTCGAAGAAAAGGGGGAGGTCCTTAACCAAAGCGCAAAACAATATATTGAATCCATCACAGACGATCCCATATTGCAGGCAGTGCTGGCAGGCAATAATATTCTATATGCTGGAAGTGGGGATGAGACGCCTTTCTATGTGCATGCACTTGTGCTTAATAGTTATATTGAAAGTGCCTGGAAATGTATCGACGGAGGATCAATGATTGCGCAATGGCTGGCCAGGGGCATTCGCGAACATGGAGGCGAGATCAGAACCAAAGCAAGAGTAAATAAATTCATTACAAATCAGGATCGGGTGGAAGCTGTTCAGCTTGAAGATGGGTCCCTCGTGCACGGGAAGGCCTTCATCTCCAATATGCATCCCAATCAAACCATTGACCGCATTGAGAGTCCGCTGATCAGAAATATTTACCGGAGGCGTTTAAAATCTATCCCCAACACGGTTTCTGCATTTATATTGAATATCGTTTTTAAGAAAGACAGCTTCCCTTACCTGCGGCAAAATTTTTATTACCATAAGCTAGGCCATGTATGGTCAATGGCAGACTACAATCATGAGAATTGGCCGCTGGGTTATGCGATATATCTCACGGCTTCATCCAGGTCCCAGGCATTCAGTGAAGGCATGACCATCTTTACCTATATGCGCTATGAAGAAGTTATACGATGGGCTTCCAGTTTTAATACAACTGCTGAAAAAAATGACCGCGGCGAAAGCTATGAGCAATTCAAAGAAGACAGAAGCCAAAAATTGCTGGATTGTGTGGAAGAGAAATTCCCTTCCATCAGGCAGGCTATCCAATCCTATTCCAGCTCTACTCCACTCTCATTGCGTGATTATATCGGAACGGATGATGGTTCCTTATACGGCTTCGCCAAAGATTATAAAGATCCATTCAAAACGCTGATTCCTCCAAGGACCAAATTGCCAAATTTGTATTTGACCGGCCAAAACCTAAACTTGCATGGAATTCTGGGGTCTGCATTGAGCGGTTTGCTCACCTGCACTGCATACCTTGGCAATGATGCGTTCATAGAAAAAGTAAAGAATGCTTAGGAAGAGAAAATTTTGGAGGGGCGTCTTTCTGGGACTTGGTATCATAGTATTGCTTCTGCTAGCCGGATTCGCTTGGCTGGTTTGGGTGAGCAAGGTCAATCCTCCCGTCATAAACAACAAAACCAGCCTGTCCTGGAAAAGAGAAGAGCCCAGCCCTGGATTTTACACCATTGGAAATAATTGGTTCAGGAAAAGCAAATCTGGCCTTTTTGAGTTGTATATAGAGGGTGCGCCATTCAACAGAGGAGTCGTGAATGGAAAATTGACAAAAGAACTGGTACAGGTGCAGGAGGATTATTTTAATGCGCAGATCAACAGGATCATCCCTTCAAAATTCTATCTCCACTTCTTAAAATATTTTGTAGGATGGTTCAACCGAAACCTGGACAAGAACATTAAAGAAGAGTACAAGGATGAGATCTATGGCATTTCCGAATCGGCATCGGAACAATATTTATATATCGGTTCAAATTATCAGCGCATTTTGAACTATCATGCTGCACATGATATCGGGCATGCATTGCAGAATTTGGCGCTGGTGGGTTGCACATCATTTGGAACCTGGGGGTCCATGTCGGTAGACAGTCAATTGATCATTGGAAGAAACTTTGATTTTTATGTCGGCGACAGGTTTGCCGACAATAAGATCATTGCATTCGTTCATCCGACGGATGGATACAGGTTCATGATGGTAACCTGGGCAGGCTTTATAGGTGTTGTTTCCGGGATGAATGAAAAGGGACTGACAGTAACAATTAATGCCGCAAAATCAAAAGTTCCACTGGGCTCGGCAACACCTGTCTCATTGGTGGCAAGGGAAATTTTGCAGTACGCACAAAATATTAGTGAAGCCCTGGCAATCGCAAAGCGACGTGAGATGTTTGTATCCGAATCCTTTCTCATCGGCTCTTCGTCAGACCATAAAGCCGTCCTCATTGAAAAAACACCAGATTCGCTGGATATCTATGATCCAAATCAAAACAAAATCATTTGCACCAACCATTTCCAGGGAAATGCACTTGGGCATTCCCCTTCGAATATCCAACAAATGAATGAATCGGCCTCTGCTTACAGGTATCAAAGGCTGTCGCAGCTGCTTGCCGCAAATGGAGAAAATACTGCTGAAAAGACAGCAGCCATCCTCCGTGACAGAAAAGGCATTGATAACGCAGATATTGGCCTTGGCAATGAAAAGGCCATCAACCAGCTCATAGGGCATCATTCTATCATATTTGAACCTGACAAATTATTGGTCTGGGTATCCACCGCACCCTGGCAATTGGGTGAATATGTCGCATATGATTTGAATAAAGTTTTTAGCCTTGCTGGAATGAAAAAAGACCGGGAAATTGTTGACTCTGGCCTCAATATAAAAGCCGATCCTTTCATGCAAAGCAAACCATTTGCCAACTTCATGGAATTTAGAAAATATAAACAGGCGATTGCAAATGGAGAACAGATAAATATTGATAGCCTGATCGCCAGCAACCCATCATTCTATCAAACCTATGTGCTGGCCGGTGACCAGGAATTCAGGAAGAAGAATTGGAGCCGGGCAATGGACAATTATAAAATGGCTTTGACAAAAGAAATTGCTACAAAGCAGGAAGAACGATACATAAGGAAACAGTTGGAAAACTGTAGCAAGCATATCGGCAGCTGATCACGTCTGGAAACGATCCTTATGCCAGGCGAAATGAATTTCAATATGGAAATCAGAAGCATAGCATGCGTAAGGACGCTCAGCTTTCCATTTGGATAAATTGCAAAGTGGATCTAATTCCATTTCCAAACTGCGAGGGATATTATATAAGAATGAATTATTCCTCTACATTTCCTAAATTCAATCTATGATCAAGGGAATTGGACAGGATATTATTGAAGTCGACCGCGTCGCTAAAAAAATATCCAAAGAAAAAGGATTCCGCGAGCTGGTATTTTCAAAAAATGAAATTGACTATTGCGAATCCAGGACCAATAAATTCGAACATTATGCGGCCAGGTTTGCAGCCAAGGAGGCATTTTTTAAAGCCCTTGGAACAGGCTGGAAGAATGGCACCGCTTTCAATGAAGTAGAAATTACGCATGAAGATCTCGGAAAACCGGGCCTGGTCCTTTTGGGAGATACCGCCAAAGTCCTGGCTCCAATTGGGGAAAATAAGATATTCGTTTCTCTTTCCCACCTCAAATCCATTGCTTCGGCCACGGTTATAATTGAGCAATAAAAAAAATTCTTTCACTGTCTTCCTACCGGCCGCGAATACCCGAATGATTTATTGAATTGGATTTTCTTTGATTGTGACAGGATGGAGTTTTTCTATTTAAAATTTGTCTTAGTCTATTGCTTGTTCCCAAAGAGCCATAGGCCCGACCTGGCTCGTGACAGCGGATTTAAATCCGCTGTCACAACATCAAAAACGAGGCTATGCCTCTTGCACTCTGCCTTTAAATAACAGGCCAGGTCTTTGCCAGAAGCACCCGTAAACCCGAAAAAAAGGATGCCCAGTCTGCAATAAAAAAACAGTCCTTCTCTATGTTGCAATGTTCGTTTCCATTGGGGAAATTATCAGGAACCCTGATTAACGAATGAATAAAAATTTGATACCTTCCCTATATTTCATTTTTTTTGCGATGCAAGTTTCTGTTTAAATAGCTAAACTCCCTTTTGTACATGGTAAATATTGGAGTAAAACCACTTTCTCTTGACGATGTGTTTAAGATTGTTTTTTTGGAAGATGAGGTAAAGCTGGAAGAATTGGCCATTCAAGAAGTAGAAGCCAGCTATCAATTCCTGAAAAACTTTTCTACAGAAAAACTGATTTATGGGATCAACACAGGGTTCGGCCCCATGGCACAGTATAAAGTGAGTGATGAAAGGGCAATTGATCTCCAATATAACCTGATCCGCAGTCATTGTTCCGGTGGAGGTCAATTAATGTCACCGTTGCTTGTCAGGGCCCTGATGGTGGCGAGGTTAAACAGCCTCATGCAGGCACATTCCGGTGTTCACCCTGAATTGGTAGAACTTCTTAGGGACTTGTTGAACCATCATATTTCTCCATGCATTTACGAACATGGCGGCGTAGGTGCCAGCGGGGACTTGATACAACTGGCACATCTCGGCCTCGCCCTTATCGGAGAAGGAAATGTGATTTACAAAGACCAGGTTCGCCAGGCCGCTGACATATACAAGAAACTTGGCATTAAGCCGCTCTCCGTATATATCCGCGAAGGACTTGCCATTCTCAATGGCACTTCCGCCATGACAGGCATTGGACTGGTCAATCTTATCCAGGCTAAGAAATTATTATCCTGGTCGGTGGTCCTTTCTGCGATGACCAATGAGATTGTGGAAGCCTATGATGATCATTTTTCTTATGAGTTGAATATTGTGAAGCATCACCTAGGACAGAACAGGATTGCTTCTTTGCTGCGCGACATCTTAAAGGATAGCGGCATGATCCATAGCCGTTCGGAACATCTCTATAATCCGGAAAAAATAAAGCATGATGTGTTTGAAGACAAGGTGCAGGAATATTATTCCCTGCGTTGTGTAACACAGGTCTTGGGTCCTGTACATGATACCATTGCCCATGCGGAAAAAATTCTTATCGATGAACTGAATTCAGTCAATGACAATCCTGTCGTGGACCATGAAAACAAAAATATCTTCCATGGCGGCAATTTCCACGGCGATTATGTGGCCCTGGAAATGGACAAACTGAAAATCACGATCACGAAGCTTTCGATGCTTTCGGAAAGACAATTGAATTACCTGCTCAATGATAAACTAAACCAGATCCTGCCTCCATTTGTGAACCTGGGCATTCTCGGATTCAATTTTGGGATGCAGGGAATGCAATTCACAGCTACTTCTACAGTGGCTGAAAATCAGACCCTGTCCTTTCCCATGTATGTCCACAGTATTCCAAACAACAACGACAACCAGGATATTGTCAGCATGGGATGCAATGCCGCACTCATGACAAAGAAAGTGGTCGACAATTCTTTTGAAGTACTGGTCATTCAGATGATGACCGTATTGCAGGCGATCGATTACCTGGAAGCCGCAAGTCGGCTCTCCCCTTTCACAAGATCTATCTACGCTGACTTGAGGCATTTATTCCCGAAATTTGTGGAAGACAAGCCGAAATATGAGGACCTTCAAAAGATGAAGATCTATTTTGAAGGCAGGGATCCGGCTTTGTCCCTGAAAAGCAGCCTGATCCAGGCGGGTGCGATCTGAAATTTTCATTCCGGTAAATCATAAATGAAATTATTGACATGAAATGTGCTTTAGTTACCGGCGGATCGAGAGGCATTGGCCGGGCCATTTGCATCAAACTGGCCACGATGGGTTATCATGTGTTGGTAAATTACAAAAGCAATCGGGATGAAGCCGCGAGGACCCTTGCCGAAATTGAATCCGGCGGAGGACGCGGAGAACTCCTGCCATTTGATGTATCAGACAAAGACCAGATCAGCAAAAAACTGGGCGGATGGATTGAAGTGCATACAGAAGACCATATCGAGGTACTTGTTAATAATGCTGGCATCAAGGATGACACGCTCATGATGTGGATGAAAGATGAGCAATGGGAGAAAGTTTTAAGAACAAACCTGGATTCATTTTTCTATATCACCCGATTGGTCTTGAATGGCATGCTGATGAAGAGATATGGCCGGATCATCAATATAGTTTCCCTTTCCGGAATTAAAGGGCTTCCCGGGCAGACGAATTATTCTGCATCAAAGGGTGGAATCATTGCGGCAACAAAGGCCCTGGCCCAGGAAGTAGGAAGAAGAGGAATTACTGTAAATGCTGTGGCCCCCGGGTTCATATCCACAGAAATGACTGCAGATATTCCGCAGAAAGATTTGAAAGCCCTGATACCCGTGAATCGTTTCGGTACACCGGAAGAAGTTGCGCATGCGGTAGGCTTTCTTGCCTCCCCCGAAGCAGCATATATCACTGCTGAAGTGCTCTCGATAAATGGAGGCATGTATTCCTAGTCTAGCTACCGAAGCCTCCTCTATATACATCATGATGTCACCACCGCGAAGAAAAGTTTCCTCTTTTTCTCTCCTGCTTTTGTAAATTGCCGGTTTCACCTAATCATTTATTTTGCAGGGTGGACAGCTTTAGAATGGCCAGGCTTCATTTACCCGGGGGATTATTAGGTTTGATAAATTGCAATTGTATATGAACAGAGTGGTGATCACCGGCATGGGCATCTATTCCAGCATCGGCAAAAATCTCGATGAGGTGAGGGACTCTTTGCAAAAAGGCAAATCAGGAATCATCTTTGACCCTTCCCGCAAAGAATTCGGATACCGTTCGGGCCTGACCGGATATGTTGAAAGGCCCAATTTAAAGGGGCTGCTCGACCGCCGGGCACGCATCATGCTTCCCGAGCAGGGCGAATATGCATATATGGCCACCATAGAGGCTCTGCAACTGGCAGGCATTGACCAGGAATATATTAATACGCATGAACTCGGCATCTTGTATGGCAATGACAGTTCTGCCAAGCCGGTTATTGAGTCTACTGATATCATGCGTCAGAAAAAGGATACCACGCTGATGGGTTCGGGATTTGTTTTCCAAACGCTGAATTCAACCGTCACGATGAACTTGTCGACCATCTTCAAGCTTAAAGGAATCAATCTGACCATCAGCGCGGCCTGCGCCAGTGGATCACATGCCATTGGACTTGCCTACCACTTCATAAAAACAGGTCTTCAGAAATGCATCATCGCCGGTGGCGCCCAGGAAATCAACCCTCTTTCCATGAGCAGTTTTGATGCATTGTCGGCTTTTTCTGTACGCGAAGATGCCCCCCTGAAAGCATCCAGGCCATTTGATAGGGACAGGGACGGTCTGATTCCCAGCGGAGGTGCGGCAACGCTGATCCTTGAATCGGAAGATTCAGCGAAAAGACGGGGAGCTAGCATTTTGGGAGAACTGGTGGGTTACGGCTTTTCTTCCAACGGAGAACATATTTCCAATCCCACCGTCAGCGGTCCGGTCCGCTCTCTTCAGATGGCGCTCAAAGATGCAGGCATCGGTCCGGGAGATGTGGATTATATAAATGCGCATGCAACATCAACGCCCGCAGGAGATGCCAGCGAAGCCAGGGCCATTTTTGAAGTATTTGGAGAGAAGAAAAACCTGGTAAGCTCCACCAAATCCATGACTGGTCATGAGTGCTGGATGGCGGGGGCAAGTGAAGTAGTTTATTCTCTTCTCATGATGCAACATAACTTCATAGCACCCAATATCAATTTCGAAAATCCTGACGAGGATTCAGCCAAATTGAATATTGTAAAAACTTCCATAGACAAAAATATAAGTGTATTTTTGTCCAACTCTTTTGGGTTTGGCGGCACCAATTCGTCACTCGTCGTAAGGAGATGGCTTAAATAACTGCTATGAAAATAAATGAAGATATTATCGGGAAAACAAAGAAGTTCCTGGTAGAAGAATTTGAGGTGGATGCTGCAAAAATAACGCCTGGGGCAAATTTGAGGGAAACACTTGAATTGGATAGCCTGGATTATATTGACCTGGTAGTAGTTATTGAAAACAATTTCAAATTTAAAGTGAAGCCGGAGGATTTTGCAGGCATAGTTTCATTTCCAGGACTTTTATGATTATCTCATATCCCGCGTAAATTCTAAAGAACTTGCCTAATGCCATCCTGGCAAGGTAAATCAAAGGGTAGCAGATTAGGATATAGCATTTTTGTATCCGTCCTAAAGCATTTGGGCGTGCAGCCCGCATACTTCCTTCTCAGATTTGTTTCTTTCTATTATTTCGTTTCTTCCCCCAGATCTTCCGGGATAATTCTTGGCATATTTTAGCAGGTTGGGCTATTCGAAACCTGGGCATCTATAGCAGGCTATATAGGAATTATTATCTCCTTGGCCAAACAATCATTGACCGGATCGTACTGCTCTCGGGCATCCCCAACCGCTTTCGTTTTAATTTTGATGACGAAGTCCATTTTCATTCAATGCTTGCCCAAAATAAGGGCGGGCTCCTCTTAAGCGCCCATGTAGGCAACTGGGAAATAGCAGGGCACTTGCTGCAAAGGCTAAATGCACCGGTTTATATCGTGATGTTTGACGGAGAACACGAAAATCTTAAAGCATATCTAAAATCAATCAAGGGGGAAAGCAAGGCAAATATTATTGTCCTTAAAGAAGATTTGTCGCATATTTACGAAATTAGCGATGCTTTGAAAAAAAACGGGCTGGTCTGTATGCATGCTGACCGCTTCCTGGAAGGGACCAGGACGCTTCGGACAAAATTGCTGGGATCCGAAGCATCTTTTCCGGCAGGTCCTTTCGCTTTGGCTGCTGCATTCAAAGTACCCGTGTCTTTTGTATTTGCAATGAAAGAAACGAGCCTTCAATATCACTTCTATGCAACGCCGATCAGATATGCAGGAAGCCAGGACAAGGAAACAGAGATGCAAATGATGCTGGAGGAATTTGCCGGAGAAATGGAAAAAAGAATCCGGCAATATCCGGAACAATGGTATAACTATTATGATTTCTGGAAAACCTGACCATGCATTCGTAGAAAGACATTCTTAAATATATTCCTCAAAGAGGCCCGATGGTCATGATGGATGAACTGATATTAGCGAATGAATCGGTTTGCAAAACCCGCTTTATGGTAGGCGCGAGGAAAATATTTTTGTGGAGGATGGAGCATTCAGTGCAGCCGGGCTGATAGAAAATATGGCACAAACAGCCGCGGCCCGAATGGGTTATATATGTCTCGGCGGAGCAGCGCCATGTGCCCGTCGGGTTTATCGCTGCTGTTCAGAACCTCATGGTCTTTGCACTACCGAAAATAAATGAGCTGATAGAAACTGAAATTTCCATAAAAAACCAAATCTTTGACTTTACAATCGTTTCCGGAACCGTCAGGGCAGAAGGAAAAAAACTGGCCCAATGCCGATTTGAAGATTTTTATCACAAAACAACAATAAATCTCGAGTTATGAACAGAAGAACAGCCATTTACCGCATCCTTTCATTAACCCTGGCTTTTTCAGCATTGCAGGGAGTGGTCCAGGCGCAAAGTCTTAAAGATTTCTTCAATGATCCCAATACGACTTTATTTTATTTTGGAATTGACTTTACAAAAAACAGGATCATCGGTGACTATTCAGCCAGCCCCCTGGATATAGTAGCTAGGCAATACACAGGTCTGAATATGCTTATACTTGACGAATCCAAAAAGTATGATATCAAATCTGCATATTACCGCACTACAATGAATCAAGACTTGAATTTCGTCGACAAGAAAAATGAAAGCGTGGATCCCAATACGATCTTGTCTACAAACAGCAAGGATCTTTATAGGCTGAACCAGGATAGCATTAGTGCGCTGATCAAGGGTTTTAATTTCGGTACAAGCAAGGGTATTGGCCTCGTGATCGTGATGGAAGGCATGAGCAAGACGGATAAAGTGTCTGCAGCATGGTTTACACTCGTGGATGTTTCAGGAAAGAAAGTGCTGATGACAGAACGCCTGGAAGGGAAAGTGGGCATGGGATTTAGCTTTCGGAATTATTGGGCCACTTCGATTAAGAAAATGATAGATGAAGTAGAAAAGAAAAAATACAAAGAGTGGAAAGCCAAATATGGCAGTTGAGCACTTCTATTCTCCAAATTCCCGGAAAAGAATATGCGCAAAGAATTGAGTGATCGTGCAGAAATCCTGGTTAGGTTTAATGAAGCCGATCCTTTGGGGATTGTGTGGCATGGACACTATATAAGGTATTTTGAAGATGGAAGGGAGTCCTTTGGAAAGAAATATGGAGTCGGTTATATGGATTTTTATAACCAGGGCTACATCGTACCCATCGTCCATATTACCTGCGATTTCAAACGTTCGTTGAAGTTTGGAGACAAAGTAATTGTGGAAACAAGATTTGTTCCGAGCGAAGCGGCCAAAATGAGATTTACATACAGGCTTTATAAACTGGCCAATGAGCAACTCGTGGCCACCGGGGAATCCGTGCAGGTATTCCTGGATCGCAACCATTCTTTGCTGCAGCTGACGAATCCTCCATTTTTTGAGGAGTGGAAGAAGAAGCAGGGTTTGATGTAATTTTACAGATCATGCGAGAAATTTTCGTTGCTTCAGATAATATATTTTCCCCGCTTGGTCTTACCACCGCTGAAAATTTCGCAGCGCTCAGAAGAAACAATTCCGGAATCCGGCAGCATACCAATAAAGCCATTGCACAGGAACCCTTTTATGCCTCCGTCTTCACTGAACTGCCCCAAATAGCTACGATTCCGAAAAGGGAGAAATATACCCGTTTTGAACTGAGTCTGCTGGAATCAATACATGGCGCAATTCAAAACACAGGAATCCATCTTTCGGACGATAGGACCCTATTGATCCTTTCTTCAACAAAAGGGAATATCAGTATGTTGGAATCGGGCGAATCTGGCCCCGACCTGGAATCCCGGATTTCACTCCCTGAATCTGGCCGGCTGATCGCTTCATATTTCGGCCTTGCCCGGGAGCCCATCATCATTTCCCATGCATGCATCTCAGGACTCCTGGCCATAATAACGGGGATGCGCATCCTGAGTTCGGGAATTTATGACCATGCAGTTATTGCAGGGGCCGACATGATTACCCGTTTTATCTTGTCCGGATTCCAATCATTCCAGGCAGTCAGTTCACTCCCATGCAAACCTTTCGATGCCGAAAGAAACGGAGTGACACTCGGAGAAGGTGCTGCCACGGTGGTGTTGTCAACAAACAAAATCGATAGCCAGGGGATCCGATTGGCTGGGGGATCTTCGAGCAATGATGCCAATCATATATCCGGGCCGTCCAGAACAGGAGAAGAATTATCCATTGCCATGAAGAAAGCCATGGTTGAATCGCAATTAAAACCAAATGATATTGATTTCATTTCAGCGCACGGAACAGCCACCATTTATAATGATGAGATGGAAGCCAAGGCGATCCACCTGGCTGGTCTGGAAGAAAAACCGGTGAACAGCCTCAAAGGATATTATGGGCATACATTGGGGGCGGCAGGTCTGATTGAATCGATCATTTCCATGCATTCCATGAAAGAAAATTTCTTCCTCCCTACAGCAGGCTATAATACCCCTGGGACAAGCAAGTTCATTCAGGTTTCTGACCTACCCAGGGAAGGCCAATTTAGAAACTGTTTAAAAACGGCTTCCGGCTTTGGTGGTTGTAATGCAGCACTCGTCATGATCAGGGAATAAGAAAAATTGCCAACAGAATTCAACCCAATGCAAACTATAAATTAATCAGATGGAGGCTTCGAATTTTTTTACGCAGGATACGAAAACGGCTTTGGAAGCAAAAGGAATTGCGCAGTGGATTGCGTTTGGGCCTGTGATTTTCCAGGTATCCCGTGTGATGCGCAATAGCGGAATACTCCGATTGATAGAAGAAAGCAGGCCTGCAGGACTTAGCCTGGAAGAAATTGTTGAAAAAGCAGGGTTGCCATACTACGGTGTTCGCGTATTGCTGGAATCTTCACTTGGGATAGGCCTGATCGTTATACAGGAAGACAAATACAAAATTACCAAAACAGGCCATTTTGTTCTCCACGACCCCCTTGCCGGCGTAAATATGGATTTCATACATGATGTTTGCTATAAAGGGCTCTTCGCTCTGGATAAAAGCATTGAAAGCGGGAAGCCGGAGGGTCTGAAAGAATTCGGAAATTGGGATACCATTTATGAAGGTCTTTCCCAATTGCCCGCCCAGGTGCAAAAAAGCTGGTTTAGTTTTGACCATTTTTTTTCAGATACGGCTTTCCCTGCTTTGATGCACCATGTGTACAAGAATGGAATTAAGAAGATACTGGACATAGGAGGCAATACAGGGAAATGGGCCATTTTGAGTACAAAACATGCCGAGGACATTCAAGTGACGATCATGGATCTCCCCGGTCAGCTGGAAGTTGCGAAATTAAAAATTGAACAACTGGGTTTATCATCCAGGATCCATTTCCTGGCCGTCAATATCCTGGATGAGCATACCCCATTGCCCAAAGGATATGATGCCATCTGGATGAGTCAATTCCTGGATTGTTTTTCAGAAAAAGAAATTGTTTCCATCTTGAAAAGATGCCACGAGGCCATTGCGGATGATGGCCTGGTCCTCATCCTGGAAGCATTTTGGGATTCTCAAAGATTTGAAGCTGCTGCTTTTTGTCTTCAACAAACCTCCATCTATTTTACAGCGATGGCGAATGGAAACAGTCAGATGTATCATTCAAAAGTTTTTATAAATTGTATTGTCGAGGCAGGGTTTGAAATCGTTGAACGGGTGGATCAGATCGGCCTTAGTCATACCCTGCTGAAATGCAAAAAAAAGAAATAACTATCTTTCCTTAAGAATTGAAAAGGGATTTTATAATAAATCTTTGGTTGGCGGATTCAAAGTACCACAAAGACAAAAACAACTGGCATGAACTCAGAAAAAGTAGATGTATTAGTCATCGGTGCGGGTCCTTCGGGAACGGTGGCGGCATCGATTGTCAATAAGGCGGGCTATAAAGTCAGGATCGTAGAGAAACAACAATTCCCAAGATTTGTCATTGGGGAGAGCCTGCTGCCCCGCTGCATGGAAGCGCTTTCCGAAGCTGGTTTTCTTGAAGCAGTAAAAGCGAAGGGATTCCAGGATAAATTCGGAGCCAAGTTTGTAAAGGACGGAAAGATCTGCGATTATTTATTTGCTGACCAGTTTACAAAAGGATGGACCTGGACCTGGCAGGTGCCCAGGGCAGAATTCGACAAGACGCTGGCTGATGAAGTGGAGAAAATGGGAGTTCCTGTTACTTATCAGACTGCAGTAACCGCCATCGAGTTCACGGGTTCTTCCTCAAGGACTACGGTTGAAGATAACCAGGGGAATAAGTCATTTATTGATGCAAGATTTATCATAGATGGCAGTGGATACGGAAGAGTCATTCCGAAATTATTCAATCTCGACAAGCCTTCCAATCTGCCGCCTAGAAAAGCGCTTTTTTCTCATACAGTCGATTTGAAAAGATCCTTGTCAGATGAACCGAACCGGATCACTATCGTGGTACATGCACCTGGTGTTTGGATATGGATCATCCCTTTCTCTAATGGAATCACTTCTCTTGGCTATGTTGGAGACCCATCTTTCTTTTCAAAATATCAAGGCAGTCCCGAAACTCAATTCCGTTCATTGATTGAAGCGGAACCTTATCTCAGGGAAAGATTCAAAGATGTGGAGCTCATTTTTGAACCACGCGTGCTTGAATCATGGTCAACAACTACAAATCGTTTTTTTGGGGAAGGATTTGTGCTGACCGGAAATGTAACTGAATTTCTGGATCCGGTCTTTTCTTCGGGCGTGACACTGGCCACTGTTTCCAGTCAGCTTGCTGCGGGCCTTGTGATCCGGACATTGAAAGGAGAAAAAATTGATTGGGAAAAAGAATACACCCAACCCATGATGCAGGGCGTCGACACATTCCGTTCATATGTAACCAACTGGTATGATGGTACGCTGGATACCATATTTTTTGCAGATGACCAGGACCCGCTGATCAAGAGCCAGATTTGTTCGGTACTCGCCGGTTATGTTTGGGATTTGGAGAATCCCTATGTGAAATATCACCACAATGCGCTTTATAAGCTGGCATCAATGATTGAATACCGGGATAGCCGGAAAAAATTGCCTGCCAATTAATCCGGAAAGTTTGATTTCAAAAAACCATATCATCAGCAGCTGTCGGATCGATGGTCAGGCTGTATTCCGGAACGGTCGCCTCATCTTCAAAAACCCCGGCAAAGTGGCTTTGCCCTTCCTGGAATTTATTTACCGGGAATTGGGGATCAGTTATCCGAAGTTTTATAAAATGGATAATCTCAGCAAACTGGGATTTCTGGCAACTGAAGTCCTGATCGGTGTAACACAATTTACAAAGGCACAGCAGGAGAATATGGGCGTCATTTTGAGCAATGCCAATGCAAGCCTGGATACAGATTATAAATATTACCGTTCCACGAAGGAGTACCCCAGCCCTTCCCTATTCGTGTATACTTTGCCCAATATCATGATCGGCGAAATCTGCATACGCCATCATTTCAAGGGCGAAAATGCTTTCTTTGTTTCAAAAGACTTCAACGCGGGCTTTCTAAGTCAATATGTCGATAACCTGATTAATAATAATATCTTGCAGTCTTGTATTTGTGGCTGGGTCGACCTGCTGCATGATACATATAAGGCCGTCCTCTTTCATGTGGAAAAAGGGCAAAACAATCAGGAGACCAACTTGTTCTTTAATAAGAAAAATCTGGAAAAAATATATTCTTTAGACCATGGATAAATTAATGGCCGCCCTGAAGGAGCAGATCATTGCACAATTGAATCTGAAAGATCTGAAGCCGCAGGATATCGGCGATGATCAACCGCTTTTCGTGGAAGGATTGGGATTGGATTCAATCGATGCGCTGGAATTGATCGTTTTACTTCAACAGGAATATGGCATTAAGTTGTCCAATGCAGAAGAGGGTCCTAGAGTATTCCAATCGGTAAGGACAATTGCCGAGTACATTACAGCGCAGCGCGCCCTGAAGGTATAATATCTATGAGCTCACCCGTCTATGTTGCCGGCCTTGGAGTAATTAGTGCCATAGGTAACAATAAGTCTGAATGTCTTCAATCACTGGTAGAAGCCAGGGCCGGAATTGGCGACATGCAATGGCTGCACTCTCTACACAGCCAAAAATTACCTGTGGCCGAAGTCAAATTGAGTAATGCCGAATTGGCCAAACGCACCGGTTTATCCCCCGAAATTACCAGAACAGCACTTTTAAGCATGATGGCCGCTTCAGAAGCCCTGGAAGATGCAGGAATTGAAAATGCCGAAAACCTTAGGATAGGATTTATTTCTGCCAATACGGTAGGCGGAATGGATAAGAGCGAAGATTTTTTTATTGATTTCCTGAAAAACCCGGCAAAGGGCAGGCTTAAGAATATTGTTCATCATGAGTGTGGCAGCGCTACAGAAATCGTAGCCGACAAGCTGGGCATTCATCAGTATATGGCCACCATCAGTACAGCATGTTCTTCCTCGGCCAATTCCATTTTTTATGGAGCAAGACTGATCCGGCAAAATCATCTGGACCTTGTCCTTGCAGGTGGCACAGATGCACTGACCCGTTTCACTTTGAATGGATTTAATACGCTTATGATTCTGGATCCTTCTCCCTGTAAGCCATTCGACGAAGAGCGCAAGGGCCTGAATCTGGGCGAGGGAGCAGGATACCTTGTGCTGGTTTCAGAAAAGATTGCAGCATCACTTAAGAGAGTGTATTGCCGGCTGAGCGGCTATTGCAATGCCAATGATGCATACCACCAGACGGCTTCTTCTCCCGAGGGCACAGGATCCTTTCTTGCTATGCAGGGCGCATTGCAAATGAGTGCAATCATTCCATCAGATATCGGGTATATCAATCTTCACGGTACGGGGACACAGAACAATGATATCGCTGAAGGAACGGCCATCAAATCATTATTCTATCCGCAATATCCGCCCATGAGCTCGACCAAATCATTTACCGGCCATACCCTTGGTGCCAGTGGTGGAGTAGAAGCAGTGTTTTCTGTCATGGCCATGCATGAAGGAATGATCTTTCCCAATCTCAGGCTCGAGAAACCAATGCCCGAATTGCCATTCGTGCCAGAGAAAATATTATTGAAAAATCAAACCCTTTATCATGTGCTCTCCAATTCATTCGGATTCGGAGGGAATTGTTCATCATTGATCTTCTCAAAAAAATAGGATGGAAATATTTATCAGGGCATCTGGAATCATTTCTCCACAAATGACTTTTGGAAATGTTGCTTTTCCATCGCGGCTCCTTCCTGCCCAGAGAGACATGATGAAATGTATAGAACCGGATTATACAAAGCTGATTGACCCCAAATTGATCCGGCGGATGAGCCGCATCATCAAGATGGGCGTTGCTGCTGCCCTGGATTGCCTCCAGGAAGCAGGAACGAAAACACCGGATGCAATTATTACTGGCACAGCATATGGTTGTCTCGAGGATACGGAAATTTTTCTTAAAAAATTGGTAGAGAACAAAGAAGAATTGCTCACCCCGACTTCGTTTATTCAATCCACACATAATACGGTCGGTGCGCAAATTGCGCTCCTGCTCCAATGTCATAAATACAATAACACACATGTTCATCGTGGTTTCTCATTCGAAAACGCAATCCTTGATGCTTTTCTTCTCCTGCAGGAAAATGAAGCGGGCCTGGTCCTGGTGGGTGGGGTGGATGAATTGACGTCGATCAGTCATACAATACTTTCTCGCTTTGGACTCTATCGCCAGCATGGTGCAAGAGGACCATCCATGACAGAAACCTCCGAAGCATATGTCGCAGGGGAAGGAGCCGGATTTTTCTTATTAACCAATCACTCGGGTGGGGAAAACCTTGCGAGACTGGATGGAGTAAGCACCTGTTACAAGCCGGCTGACCCGAGAGAAGTGCAGGCATTCATTTCGATGTTCCTGGAAGCGCAATCTTTGACAATATCTGATATTGACCTGGTCATTACCGGAGAAAACATGGAATCCGCTTTGCAAAATCATCTCTTCGGAAGGATTCTTCAAATTCCTTTTAAGAATCTATGTGGTGAATACCCGACGTCCACGGCATTTGCGCTCTGGTACGCGAGCCGGATCTTAAAAATTGGAAACCTGCCCCATTGGGTTCCGGAAAATGACGCTCCCGGCAAAATCGGGCGCATCCTGATTTACAATAATCATTTCGATATCCATCACGCTCTATATCTTGTATCCGCATGCTGAATTTCAGGAATACCAATATTTTTTTTTTCATCCTGGTGATATTGCTCGCAATAAGTTCCGCTTTTGCTGCTGTTCCCATCTTCGCATATGGATTCACTTTCATCGCCTATCTCTGCGTCCTGGCATATGGAAGCTATACAGTGAATTTGAATTTCTACATGACTGTCATTTGTTCGGCAAAAACCCAGGATAAGGAAATCGCAATCAGTTTCGATGATGGCCCCGACGCGGAAATAACTCCGGCCATCCTCTCTATTCTTGAGAAGGAAAATATTCAAGCTGCTTTTTTCTTAATTGGGAAAAAAATCCCGGGAAGGGAGTACCTGGTCAGCAAATTGCATGCGGACGGGCACCTGATCGGAAACCATAGTTTCTCCCACCACCCGTTATTTGATTTTTTTTCTTCCAGAAAAATGCTGGAAGACCTCCAATCCATGGACCAACTTATATTCAATATGCTCGGGCTCAAGCCTAAGCTTTTCCGTCCTCCCTATGGAGTAACTAATCCAAACCTGAAAAGCGCGGTGCGGGCCGGCGGTTATAAAGCAATTGGCTGGAACATCCGTTCGCTGGATACTGTGATTAAAGATGAAATAAAACTGCTGAATAAAGTGACTCGCCATCTTAGGCCCGGAGACATCGTTCTGTTTCACGATACAAGCAATACCACCCTCTCCATTTTGAGTGAATTTATTCAGCAGGTGAGTAAGCAGGGTTTCAAAATTACAAGGTTGGATAAAATGCTTAAATTGGAACCCTATGCTTAAGCTATGTTATATTTTGATATTCGTGCTTGGCAACCTTTCTTCCATTGCGCAATACCCGGGCTACACCCTTCTTACTGATGCCTCAGCGTTCAAAAGGAATTTCGCGGCCTCATCCCAGAAAACGAATTCAATCAAAAGCAATTTTATCCAGGAGAAAAGCCTTAGCATGCTGGAAGAAAAAATGGTTTCAAAAGGAAAATTCTGGTTTAAAAAAGAGAACCGTGTCAGGATGGAATACCAGGAACCATTTCAATACCTCCTGGTGATCAATAATAGGCAGGTGCTTGTCCGGGATGGCGAAAAAGAAAATAAAATCTCCTCCCGTTCGAATAAAGAATTTGGAGAGATCAACCAGATCATGATCGATTGTGTGCAGGGAACGGTGTTTTCGAATCCGGGTTTCAGCATCCGCATCTTCGATGGCAACCAGCGCTATCTTATCGAACTGAGTCCAATAAGCAAACCAATGAAGGAATTGTTTAAGAATGTCGTCGTGTATGTGGAGCAAACTGATTATTCTGCATCCCGCATCGAGCTGAACGAAATCAATGGTGACAAAACGCTCATTCGGTTTATCAATAAAGAATTGAATGGTGAAATTCCGGATTCGCTTTTTGCTGTTCATTAATGGGCTGCTCATCCTCGCTGCCTGTTCATCTCCATTCAGGAAATTGCAAAAGGCAGATGGAAGCCCGGGCTGCATCCAAAAATTCAAGCCTGCCTTTCAAACGGCTTATTTTGAAGCGAAGGTGGAGATTCTCAGCCATCAACTGTCAGGAATTTTGATCATGAAGAAAATGCCCGACAGCAATATTCGCCTTGTATTTTCAACAAAGCCAGGCATCAAACTTTTTGATTTTGAATTTACCAGTAACTCCGGATTCCGGGTTTTGTATATTATGGACAAGTTGGACAAGAAAGCAGTCGTCAAGACGCTGCGCAGGGATTTTGAACTTATCCTATTTATCAATACTAATCCAAATAGAGGATATTTGCTTAGAGATTCCGTGCGATACTATTATGTTTTTCCTCAGGAGACTGGGGTCAATTATTACATTGCAGACAGCAGCTGCAGCGTTTTATATGCAATGCAGCGCGCATCTGATAGAAAAATCATCGTGGAAGCCATTATGAATAACTATCGACAAGGCATGCCTGATACCATCGGCATCGAACATAAAAATATCCATTTCATCATTGGATTAAAGAAAATGAATGAAGCCGCTCAAAAATGATTTTTATACTCTCCAAAAGCTGGAATCTGAAGAAAGTGGGCTTAAGGCAAGCATTTTAATCAATGTGAAACACGCCATCCTCGAAGGTCATTTTCCCGGGCAGCCTGTCGTGCCCGGCGTATGCATGGTGCAAATCGTAAAAGAATTGTTAGAAGAACGACTCGCGGGCAAATTCAAGTTGACCGGTGCCGACCATTTAAAATTTCTCTCGTTGATTGATCCACGGATTACACCGACTTTCATGGCAGAGTTGAAATTTGAAATTATCGACCCGCAGAAGATCAGGGTAAATGCCACTTTTTTCAATGGGGATGTCCAATATTTTAAATTACAGGGAAGTTGGTTCCGAAAGAAAGATTAAACTAGATATTCCCGAAAATCTTCCACTTTCCTACAAATCCCTCAAACCCCATAAATCCCAGTTCAGACTTATGAATGCAATTCGGGACTGGGTATTTTTTTGGATGGCTGAAATGCTTTCTCAATCAATGTCAACGCAGGGCTGGTCATGAATGTCGTGATGAGTGCCATAAGTACCAGCATTGAAAATATTTGAGAAGAAATAATTCCCAGGTCAAATCCGATATTCAGGACAATCAATTCCATCAAACCCCGGGAATTCATGAGGGCACCAATAGAAAGAGAATCCTTCCAACTTTGTCCCACCAGCCTCGACGCAATGGTTGTGCCGCCAAATTTCCCGGCAATGGCAACGAGTAGAATCCAAACGAATGGAGCCCAGATAGCGCCCTGAAGCAGAAAATCGATATGTGTACGCAATCCTGTGATCACAAAGAAAATCGGAAGCAGGAGAACAATAGAGAGGTCTTCTATCTTTTCACTAACCATTTTTCTGAAGGATGGATCCTGCGGCATCACCAGGCCCGCCATGAAGGCGCCGAATAATGCGTGAATACCGATCGCTTCGGTGACAAAAGCGGATATCAATAAACTGATAAATACCAGGGTCATCATAGATTTACCAAATACCGTCTTCTTCGCATAACCATGGAATTTTTTCAGCAGGGGTTTCAGGATATATACCATGAATAATCCATAAAAAATGACAAGTCCGATGGTGAACAAAGCGCTGACGGATGAACCGGCTTTTATAATTGCAATCAAAAGCGCCAGAATACACCAACCAGTGACATCCCCCATGGCAGCGGATGTCAGGGCCATCGTGCCCAGCCTGGTACCCGTCATATTCCTTTCCTGAAGAATCCGGGCCATCACCGGAAAAGCAGTGATGCTCATTGCTATACCCATAAAAAGAGCAAAGGATACAAATGGTGTTGTAGAAGATGCAAACTCTTCATAAAGGAAATAGGACAATGCAACACCAAGTGCATAAGGAATGATAATGCTGGCATGACTGATGAACAGGGACTCAAAAGCCTGCTTGCGAATGACCTGCACATCCAGCTCCATACCGATAACAAACATGAATAGAATCAAGCCCAACTGGCTGAGGAATTGAAGGTTCCCCAGAGATGCCGCGGGAAACAGAAATATTGAAAATTGAGGAAAGAAAAGCCCCACCAGGGAGGGACCAAGCGCTATCCCGGCGACGATTTCTCCAATGACAGCAGGTTGTCCGATTTTTCGGAACAACCAACCAAAGCACCAGGCGCATACCATGATGGCGACGATTTGCAAAAGCAGGATCGGCAGGCCAAGGTGTACATTCTGTTGAACCGTTTCTGCAAAATGGCTGAATGGATCGGTTCCATTTGAAAGCTGCAGCTGTGCATTCCCGTTATGTCCTAGTCCCCTGCCCTTTTCGAGAATCCAGTAAATGACAGACCCGAAAACCAGCAACATCGCGAGATATGGAAACAGGCTGCGCTTTTTCTTCATATGCTGGAATTCAGTTCCGGCACTGGTTATCCGGATGGATTTAAAATTAGCTAATTTATCATCAGTGAACAGGGATAAAATGAATTTTGTGCGAATTCTAATATACAAGTCTCCAGCCACTCAGTTCCATTCGACCTATGCACTATAATCCATCTTCAAATTTTCTCTTCGGGCTCTTTTTATACGCGTTCAAATTAAAAATGGTGGAGATCATATGTGCAAACAATCCATCTGTTCGTCTATAGAAAGAATACCTGAGCGATGCATTGCTCAGGTCGATCCGGTGCATGGCCTTCTCAATCGCCGCCAGGTTAGCCTCCAATGAAAGTTCTATAGCACTAAATGCGGAGAGGTCATAGTCAGAGGTATAATATGTTTGTGATGAATCTGCTTTCCCGTATGGACGGAAATAATCGGCGGCCGTTTGCGTATAGAACCGGACAGAAGGAGTCAGTGTGAGTTGAGGAAGCAGCCTGATACCGAGATCCAGATTGATGGTATTAGCGATGATGCCAAAATCATCCCAGTAAAAACGGTAATAGGCCCTCAGGATATACCGGTCTCCCATAAACGAATTCAATTGAATGCCGAATGGGATCTTCCAGCGATCAGCGGGCAGGTTTTCTACCCGCTCAGAGCCATCTATAAAATAGACCCTGTGGTATGGGGTGGACAATAATCCATGCTGATAGGAAATACCCGGCAGGATGGCCAGCACCATGCGTTTATTGATGGTCCGTTGCCAGCTGATATTGATATTATAGGATTGGCGGAGATAGGCCTGAAACCATTGTTTATACCTCAATTCGGAGGGATAGACCAGTTGCAGCGGCCTTTCTCCATTGAGTCTTCCCCAGCGCAGGTCATCAAAATAAGCTTCAAATTCTGCAGAAAACGCACTCGAAAGATCCGCGCTGCTGTGGTTATAGGATAAGGCCCCACCAAAGGACAGGTAGGCCGATTCAATGGAAAAATTGGCTCTTGCACCCATGCTATTATTTTGGTGCTTTTTGAGGCGCTGGTCATATTCAAGGGACATATATGCCCTCGTACTGACCTTGGATGCAGATGACATGACGTAATCAATATTGTCCATGGAAGCCGAAGAGATTACATCGATACCTGCATCAATCGAATAACTTCTGATGGAATCCAATTCATGCCCTATGATGACCTCCGGGGCATAGACCTGTAAATTCTCCGTTCCTATCCCGCCAGTAATTGCTGAATGTTCTCCGTCCTGCAAATACTGTGCGTATACCAGCTGAATAGCGGATTTTGGAATTTTCTTTTTTGGAAAGGGATTCACGACGGGCTGGCTAAACCCATAGGCAGAAGAAATGGCAAACAGACCGAGAACAATGTAGTTTTTCTTCATTCCGATCTGTTTAATTGCATCCGCATCCACCACCGCCCTTTGCCTTGCCACCTCCGGATGCGCCTTCCCTGTAATTGTGGGCATTGGAGGAGAGTTTTTCGATGGGACGCTTACCTGTTTGCATGGCCGCATCATTCAGATATGCCCTTTGGTAAGGCTTTACTGTATGGCAGGACATCAGTCCCAGGACCATCAGTGAAAATACCATGGAGATTACACCCGCGTACGTTCGATATAAATCCCGCAGTTCAGGCATTTTTAAGGTTAACATGAATCTTTTTTGAATGGTGCGAGGCATTTTGATCATCCACAATGATGCAGTGGGTTTGAGGAAGCTGGTCAACCAGCCAGATCCCTTCATCGATTCCCATCACGGTAACCGCAGTAGCCAATGCATCACTGAGTTCTGCCCCCGGGCTGACGACGGAGGCGCTGCGTATACCTGTCACCGGCAGGCCGGTGACAGGATTGATATTATGCGAATAGCGGAGGCCTTTGTATTCAAAATATTGCTCGTAATTTCCCGAAGTGGCAATGGACATTCCATTCAATGGCAGCCACCACAGGATTTCGCCGGAATGCGCAGGATTCGCAATGCCAGCCTTCCATGGCCGTCCTCCGGGACGGAGTCCCCAGGCGGTCAGGTCTCCGCTTGCATTGACCATCCCGCTCTCAACCCCTTTTCCTATCATCAGGGCCTTCACTTTTTCCGCAGCATATCCCTTCCCGATGGCCGCAAAAGAAATATGCATCCCCGTTAGTTCCAGGAAAACTTCGTGATTAATGCCAAGATGGATCTTTTTATACCCGGTCTTGTTCAATGCCTCCTGAATTTTTTCCTCAGTTGGAAAATCAGAATGGCCATTTTTGAAATGATATAGCTTTTTCAACAGCCCGGCGCTGATATCAAACCTGCCTCTTGTCAGAGTCGAGATATGCATGCAGCGCTGCAACAAATGATAAGTCTCCTCTGAAACCGGAAGGGGTTGCTTCCCTGCCAATGCGTTTATCCTTGAAGTTTCAGACCCGGCCTTGAATTCCGAGAGTTTATCTTCAATCCTTGAGACTTCTTCTACGCATTCCTGCAATAAAGATTCGCCCCCGCGCTCAGATTCCGCGCTGACTATAAACTCAAATGCAGAGCCCATTAGCCTGGCTTTCGCCTTATATTCTTTTGTCATTGTCCCCGATAAAGCCTGGTTGATCTCATCAATAAATCGCTCAGTAGTATATCGTTCAAATTTGAGTGTAGTGATGACTGAACGGTTCGGATTTACCAGCAGCAGCAAAGGGAATACCCCATGGGGGTTAAACTCATCTGCCAGCTTTTCATTGGTCTCAATCTCCGCCTGGCTCAACTTCTTTCTTTGTGGAAAATCCACTCTGAATACCAGGAGCTTTGGTTTTGCATATTCCAAAAACGAGCTATCTGCAAATATGGTCTTTTCAAGCCGGATACAGGGTAGGCACCAATCAGATCCAGAGAAAATCATTAGAACCACCTTCTGTTCAGCCCTGGCTCTCGTAAATACGTCTTCAGGATGCAGATCCTTTTGGGAAAATCCAGCGCATGCCAGAATTAGCAAAGGGCAAAGGAATAAAATTCGTATTCGCAAAGTATTCAGATTATATTTCGGTCTCAATAAAAACTTCCCCTTGTTTCCTGTTCATTGAACCTTGAACCTTTTTTCTTGTTTCTCCAACCCATCTGCCTCATCCTCCGGCTCCTTCTCCTCGCGGAGAAGAAGTGCCCATGTTCAATTCAACCCTATTACTCTTTAACTAATTAACTCTTCGATCCTTCAACTAATCAACCTTCAACTTCAACTAATCAACCCATCAACTAATCAACCAATCAACCAATCAACCACTCACGCCGTAATCACATTCTTCAAGTCCGCATTCCGGTTTCTCAGGTCAATTCCGCCTTCCAAAATAGATTTCATATTGGTCAGGTAGAAGACCCATCCGGTGCTGCAGCCCAGGTGAAAATAATAACGCGCATGGGCATCGAGGGGAATTTTCTCCTGCAAAAGTTCAACAATCAATTGTCCCTGTTCTGATTTGATGTTGATATTTACTTCACCGGCCTTTCCAAAACTGAATCTGAACAGATCCTTTCCATTGGCTTCCAATACAGCTCCTTTTTCTACCATATCATCGCCCCAGCCATGCCAGTACCATTCGTATTCATCTCCCGCTTTTAATTCCGTGGTTGGCGGAACCTCACGGCCATTCCTTTTAAATAATGCCTTTCGCAAAAACCATTTTTCCAATCCATCTCGCGTCGCCCAGAGGCGATATGCGGTTCGCTGATCCGTATTCAAATTTACTCTTTTAACAAACCGGCTCCAGTCATACTTGGGTTCATTTTGCGCTTCCATAACTAATCGGTTGAAAAGGATTTTCCTGCAGGATTAAGAAACATTCAAAGAACCATTTTCATTCCGTATCAGAATCATCTAATTCACCCTGCAATCATTAATTTAGATGGTTATACAAAAATATTCAAAAGAGAAATCTTTATTGAAGATTAGGAGAAAATATTGCAGCCCTTAACAATTATATAAGCAATCCTTATGGTCATCAAGAAAATGCAACCAGGCTCCTGTTCACCATTGTGCTTGAACATAATCTTGCCAGCATCAGCCTATTCGAAAAATTCAACTTTAAGCAAGGGGGATTCCTTCCGCAGGTTGCCAATTTTGATGGAGCCATTTGCGGACATCATTAAAATGGTCTGCTGATAGTATGATCAGGCTGCCGATGAATTACATTTCCGGAGACTTGGCAATTGGTTTTCCCTTCAGGAATTGTTTCCATGGTCCCCAATAGTGATGAAACCATCCTTTATCAATTCCTTCAGCCTCTTTGTCCGGCACATTAGCATGGATGGCATGAAGGACAACATCTTTCCCTTTGGGCTCCAGGTAAATTGAAAAGATAGAATCCGGTTCCTCTTGCGGCCATGTCTGCGCCCTCCAGGTCTGAACGATGAGTTTGTCCTTTACCAGCTGAAGATTTTCCCCGATGATATAGCCATCATGTGCAGAATATTTACCTCCTTTTTTCTTTGACATTTTTGCCGGAGCGCCCGTGGCTTTGGAATGTTTTTTTGAGTCCATGTAGAGGTTGTACAGGTCTTTCGCCCTGGTTTTCTTGAACAGCACTTTGTGAACAATTGTTTTTGACATGGTTTTCAATTTAATGTTATAAGAATGATTACTACCAGTCATTTTTTCTGCGCCTGCATCTTATTGATCATTTCCATGGCTGATTTATTGGAAGGATTGAGCTGAATCGAATGTTTATAGTATTCAATCGCCTTTTTATTATCTCCTTTTTTCATCCATGCTTCCCCCATACTGTCATACACATTCGAACTATTGGGATAATAATCTATGTTCATTTGAAAGTAGCGGATGGCAAGGTCATATGATTTATTACTCAGTGCCTGATAGCCAAAAGCGTTTAAAATGCTTTCCGGGGGCTTGAAATGCACATTTGTTTCCTGATATAGCTTTTGGAATTGTTCCTGGATTTTCTCAGGATGATTGTATACATCAGAATACCTTATTCTGTAATTACTGAAAATAAACCGTAGACCGTCATACTCTGAAATGAAAGGGAACAGAACCATGGTCGTCATCTGGGAAATATTCATATTTCCACCTGATCCCTGAGCGATTTCTCGTTTCCAGCAATAAAGCAAATTCGCGGATGGATTCATAGTGCTGATTGATGCTCGTATCGCTGGCGTCCAGGGTATTTGCCTGTCCAAGATAAAGTGCTGAAGTTTTTAATGACGCATTCTGGAAATATGTTCTGGCCTTATCGAGCAAAACCTGGTGATCCCACCACAAGCTGGGATCTATGGCGATATATGCATTAAATGTTTCGGGCATGGTATATATCGCGTTAATCACCGTGATTCCACCAAAAGAGTGTCCTACAAATACGCGATAGGGCATCGTTCGAAAGTTGGAATCAATATGGGGAATCAATTCTGTCTTGATGAACTGGAGAAACCGTTCCCCGCCCCCGCTCGTCTTGAGGAATGGCAACTCATGACCTGCGTTGTCTTTCAAGGCATGGGTTGGCGTAAGGTCACGCGTACGATCTGTATTGGGAATGGCTACTACGATCATGTCCGGGATCACCCTTGTACCGTTGATGCCTCCGCCCATGATCTGGATCAAACCAGAAACGGAATTAAAATGGGCATCCCCATCAAGCAGGTACAGAACAGGATAATTCTCTTTTTCAAAAACCCCGCTTTTATCATCGTAGGAAGATGGAAGATGGATCCAAAAAGGCCTGGTTTCCTGCATTACCCGGGAATGAATAGAGTCCTTTTTGCCAATGACCACCAGGGAATCGCCAGTTTGCCCAAATCCGGAGAAAAAAACTAAAATGGCCCCAACCATGAATGCAATTCTCATAATTCAGATTTATATAATCAAAGCTCTACCTTCCTACTAAAGTTATAGGAAAAGTTCATATTCCCGGTCCCCGTTCATTTATTCGATAAAACTATTTGTTAAATGGCTTTTGGTAATTTTATACGGTTTACCGAAAGGCTTTGGAGCCGTTGATTTTTGAAGTCCGTCCCGGATGCAAAATAATTGGCTCTTAAATTTGAATCTTTTTACTATGGTAATGAATCGCATCAAAATAGCCTTTAAGGGACTCGTCACAATAGCTCTTCTCCTGGGAGGACATTCGGTCCTTGTGGCGCAAACAACACAGTGGAAACATCTTTCGACGGATTTAGGTGATGTGCCTCTACCCTGGAAGAGTACGGAGCAAACAGCAGCATTGGTGGCTGATTTAGACAGGGACGGCCTGAATGATTTCGTGATCGCTTGCAGAAAGCAGGCGCCTGCCATTGTCTGGTACCAGCGCAAAAATAACGGTTGGACAAAATATATTGTAGAAGACCAGGAGCTTTCTATTGAAGCTGGCGGTGTTGCTTTCGATATAGATGGAGATGGAGATTTGGACCTGGTCTTTGGTGGCGACGTACAAAGTAGCAATTTGTGGTGGTGGGAGAACCCTTACCCTCAAATGAATTTTCATTGGAAGAAACATCTGATCAAGAGCGAAGGGGCTACGCAGCATCATGACCAGGCAATTGGAAAATTGAAGCACGACGAAAAATTCCAACTGGTCTTTTGGAACCAGGGCAATAAGACTTTATACCTGGCTGATATTCCTGAGGATCCCAAAAAAGACAATTGGGAATATAAAACCATTTACCATTCCGAGCCGGCGGATGAAAAACACGGAACTTATGTGGAAGGACTGGCATTGGGTGACGTTGACGGAGATGGTTATACGGATATCATTGCCGGAAATGCCTGGTTCAAATATGATCCTGAAAAAGCCAGTTTCAAAGCAATCCATTTTGCTGAAGTAGCGGGTCGCGTGGCCGCAGGAAAATTCAAGCCAGGGAAGACAATGCAAATTGTAGTGGCTCCCGGCGACGGACAGGGTCCTTTAAAATGGTATGAATGCAAGGGTGACCCGGACGATCCTGTATCATGGATTGGTCATGACCTGGCAGGCAGAAATTTAATGCATGGACATAGTTTGCAAGTGGCAGATATCAATGGAGATGGCAACCTCGACATTTTTGTTGCGGAAATGGCCAAGTGGACTGAATCAAAAGCCGAGCCTGACAACCCCTCCGCAGAAGCCTTCATTTTTTACGGAGATGGAATGGGTGGATTTGCAAAGACGATTTTTCAAAGAGCCTATGACTTCCACGAAACCAGGATTGCTGACCTGGATGGCGATGGAGACCTGGACATATTCTCCAAACCTTATAACTGGCGTACACCAAGAATAGATATCTGGTTGCAAAACGGGACCGGCCGCACGCCGGATAATTTTCGCAATATGATTCCTGATAAGATCGGATTGGAACTCTATACTTTCCGGAGGGAGTTTGCCAAGGACCTCGAAGGAACGCTGAAAATTGTAAAGGATTTCGGATTCAGAGAAATTGAATTCGGTGGATTCTTACGGATTGCCTCCCCAGCAATTCAAAGACCTGTTAAAGAAATATTCGTTGAAGCCGGGCAGCATGATGTTTTCGTATGATCTTTTCCGTGATAGTCTTGATCAGATCATCAATACGGCCAAGTTTTATGGCGTTTCTCTCGTGGGCTGCGCCTGGATCCCTCATCAAAAAGAATTTTCAGAAAAGGAAGCGGCCGAAGCCGTTGCCATGTTCAATGACAGGGGCGAGAAACTGAAACAAAAGGGCCTGCATTTCTTTTACCATGCGCATGGATATGAATTTGCGCCTAAAGAAGATGGCACCACCCTTTTTGACTATATGGCAAAGCATATGAATGCCGGTATCGCCGATTTTGAACTGGATGTATTCTGGGCATATCATGGAGGCGCTGACCCTGTGCTTTTGATGAAGAAATATCCTGGCCGCTTTGTTGCCCTTCACCTCAAACAAATAAGAAATGGAGAGCCGACCGGGATTTATTCCGGAAAAGCACCGGATGAATCCAGTGTCTCATTGAATAAGGGCCAATTGGATTTCAAGTCAATTTTGCAAACAGCCTGGCAAAGCGGAATTGAACATTATTATATTGAAGACGAATCTCCGGCAGCTCTCCCACAGGTAAAGGAAACGCTGCAATGGCTGCAATTAATCAAGAAAGAAAAATAATTCCTAAATTAACTAGACAAGGAAAACACCATGAAATCCGTTCTAATCTGTTTCTGCCTCTTATTTTTTTGCCTCTTCGCTTCAATCTTGAAAGCGGAAAATGGGCAGTCGGATAAAATCCAGTTTGCATCTATTGGCGATTTTACTTTGGAAAATGGGCAAACGATATATGACTGTAAGATCGGGTATCGCGAGTTTGGAAAAATGAATGCTGCCAAAAGCAATATCATTCTATTTTCCACCTGGTTTTCAGGAACGACGGAAGACCTGGCCAACAGTGTGCCAGGAAAACTCATCGATAGCAATAGGTATTATATTATCCTGGTCGATGCACTGGGCGACGGGATTTCATCCTCTCCTTCGAACAGTCCACGTCAGCCAAGATTATCTTTTCCGGTATTCACCGTCCGGGATATGGTGGAAAGCCAGCACCGCATGATGACCGAAAGTTTGCATATCAGGCATGTGAAAGCCATCGCCGGTATTTCTATGGGGGGAATGCAATCCTTTCAATGGAGCGTTTCTTATCCTGATTTTGCAGAAAAGATCATCCCCATCGCAGGTTCACCACAGCTTACATCCAATGACCTGATGCTCTGGACAGGAGAAATCAAAGCCATGGAAAGTGATACTGCTTATCACAATGGAAATTATGAAGGGCTCCCTTCGATACCTGGCGTATTTGTACTCCACCGCCTTGCAGTCGCCACGGCAGCATACTATGCCAAAAGCATTACCCGTGATTCATTTGAAATCTGGTTTAATGAAACCATCCATCAGCATGCTTTCGATTGGAATAACTGGCACCGACAGCTGGAAGCCATGATCAGTATGGATATCGCCAAATCAAATGGCGGAACCCTGGCAGGTGCTGCAAAAAAAATAAAGGCAAAAATGCTGGTCATTGTATCAAGGCAGGATCAAATGGTTAATCCAATTCCAGCGACGATTATCGCAGGAATAAAAAATGCAAAATTACTTGTGCTGACCAGTGACTGCGGGCATCTGGCACCCGGTTGCGAGTTGATCAAGGTCAAACAATCCATCGCTTCATTCCTGGCCAGCTAACGGTGCGGGTACTCATACCCGTAAGAAAATTTTCTGAACATACATAAAATAGAGAAAAGCCCATTTGACGAAAACATAACAAATGGCCATGACCACCAGGGTATATGGATCGTTAAAGAGTTGACCAAGCCAGCCTAAAAACGCTTTTGTAGAATATTCCCATTCGATAAACTGTCCCGACATATAAATCAGGATGGAATTCATTCCAATGACCTTAAAGAAGAAAGCCCATTTTTTGTATCCCAGCACATCAATAACCCAGTAAAAAAGGGAAAGCAGCAAAAGGCTCCAACCACCTACCTGCAATACAAATGAGCTGGTCCAGAGGTTCTTATTGATTGGAAAGTCGAGATTCCACAATTGCGCAAGGCCAATAGATACAGCGCCCGCAACGGCCATGATCATCGCCTTTCTTCCAGGATTGACCGGACTATTTTTAATGAAGCGGCCGGTCAGGATCCCCAGCAATCCGGTAGCAATGGCTGGAATAGCAGAAACCAGTCCTTCCGGATCATGGATTCCAAGATAAAGTTTCCCCGGAATCAGGTGGCGATCGATATACGAAGCGAAATTTCCTTCCATGGTAAGGTCCCCCCTTGGAAATCCCGGCGCGCTGGTAAATTTCAATAGCAGCCAATATCCTATGAGCAGTCCGCCAAACCAGAGGATTTGCGCTCTTTCTTTGGAATAGAGATAAATGATGTTTGCAAACATGTAGGCAATTCCTATTCTTCCCAATACACTGCCAAAGCGGATTTCAGAAAGCGGCTTGATTACAAGTCCATTGTTATAGACAAGGCCGAGCAAGACGAGGACCAATCCGCGCCTGACTACGCGTCTTAAGAGTTGTTTTCTTGATTTGCCATTTTCCAATTCCCTTCCAACAGAATAAGGGGTGGCCACACCGGCCAGAAATAGAAATAGCGGAAAAATCAGATCATAAAAATGAAAACCATTCCATGCAGGGTGGGTTAACTGATTGGCAAAGCTTTCCCAAAACGAAGATCCGGTCGCTTTCGAAAGGGCATGAACGATCTCTTCCGCTCCCATAATCCAAAACATGTCGAATCCACGCAAAGCATCTAATGAATATAATCGATTGCCATGACCGATTTTGGGCATAGCTGCAGCAGGTTGATTTTGGTTCATGAAAAAACAATTATTGCAAAAAATAGATTTCCGTCAGATCATTTCAAAGGATGGGCAAAACATAGGAAGGCAGTTGGGAAAGGAACCTTGCATTTTCCCACGAGACATTCAAAACGCTATGATCCCGTGGTTGACAGAAATGAAAATAGTAATTTTTGCATAATAAATACAGGTTTTTGTCATTTTTGAGTTAGGTTATTTTTTAATATCACTTAACTTCAAGTTCATAATTGCACCTGGATGGAAGCCCTTTGTTCCTCAGGCAAATCTGCTCATATGATGCTCATCTTTGCCAGGCCGATTTGGTTGGTCCTTTTTGGAATTTCCTTTTTTGCGCATGCCGAGGCACAACCAGATACATCGCATTTAAGAATTATCATGATTGGAGCCCACCCCGACGATTGCGACCTGAATGGAGGAGGCACAGCTGCATTGTTTGTTTCGATGGGCTATTCAGTAAAATTCGTTGCACTAACCAATGGTGACGCTGGACATATGACCGAAAAAGGGCCAAAACTGGCCGCCCGTCGATTGGAAGAAGCCAAAGAAGCAGGCAGGAGGTTGGGCGTAACTTATGAAGTGCTCAATCACCACGACGGAAATTTAGAACCGAATATCGAAGTCAGGCTGGAAGTGATTCGAAAAATCAGGGAGTGGAATGCGGACATAGTGTTCGCCCCCCGGCCGAATGACTATCATCCGGATCATAGGTATGCAGGGGTATTGGTTCAGGATGCAGCTTATATGGTCATGGTTCCGGATATAGCCCCTGAAACGCCTGCATTAAAGAAAAATCCGCTCTTTCTTTATTTCCAGGACCGCTTCAAACGCCCCTATCCTTTTCAACCTGATATTGCGATAGATATAAATGCCGCATTCGAACAAAAAATAAATGCTCTCGATGCCCATGAATCACAGGTATATGAATGGCTGCCATGGATTGGACATTATTCGGACCAGGTCCCTAAAAATAAATCTGATCGCAAGGCCTGGCTCTCTGAGTCAAGATCGCTTCCCATTACACCTGCAGTCAGGGAATCCCTGGAGAAATGGTATGGCATAGAAAGAGCTGCCAGCATCAAGCATGCAGAAGCTTTTCAAATCTGCGAATATGGCTTTCAACCCAGCAGGGATCAAATCCGGGCTTTGTTTCCGATGCTGGCTGTGAGACGCTAAACGCGAAACGCTGAACGCGGAACGCTGAACGCTCAGCTCTGCAAGAAAGCTACGTGTTCACATATTCAACCCTTCAACTTCTCAACCCTTCAACCCTTCAACCATTCAACCTCTCAACCCTTCAACCATTCAACCTCTCAACCCTTCAACCAATCAACCTCTCAACCCTTCAACCAATCAACCACTCAACCAATCAACCAATCAACCAATCAACCAATCAACCAATCAACCAATCAACCAATCAACTAATCAACCAATCACCCAATCAACCCTATCTTTGGCTCAAAGTCCTCCAATGGTTTTGGTCAGGAAAATCACAGTGTTGATTTGTCTGTTTTTCTTTTGTCGCGCATCGGCACAGAAAAAACTCAGCTTATTTTCTCCCAACGGACAGATCGAATTCCAGTTCTCCATCAGCAACGGTGTTCCAATGTATACTGTCCAATTCAAGGGACAGCGCCTGGTGGATCCAAGCGAATTGGGTCTGAGGTTCTATGATGGAGATTTCCTTGGGCAAGTCCTCATGGGCAAGCCGCAGTTCAGTGAAGGAGATGAAAATTATACACTGGCTGTTGGGAAGACAAGCAAGGTTTTCGAACATTACAAAGGCCTCGCCCTTCCACTCGAAATTGCGGGTACCCATCCACGAAAGGTCATCATCCGGGTAAAAGCTTTTAACGACGGGCTCGCCTTCCGCTATGAAATTCCTTCGCAGCCCGGCTGGTCAAAGATGGAACTGACTGATGAAAATTCTCAGTTCCGCCTTGCATATAACCCAATCGTGCATGCACTTTTTTTGCCGAATTATACCACTTCGCATGAAGGGGAATATACAACGGCAGCTTGGAATGAGTTGAAGGAAGACAGCTTAATGGATATGCCGGCATTGTTTGAATTTCCTGGGCCGGTGTACCTGGGCATCACAGAAGCAGCATTGGTGGATTATGCAGGCATGTACCTGGAAAAGCATAAGAATGTGCTGGAGTCAAAACTATCGCCCCTTCCCAATCAGGCGGAAATAAAAGTAAAAGCTGATCTGCCACATAATAGTCCCTGGAGGGTAATGATGATCAGCGACCGGATTGGTGCACTCATCGAATCCAATATCCTGACCAATCTCAACGAGCCATGCGCTATCGCTGACCTTTCCTGGCTGAGACCTGGAAAAACGACATTCCCCTGGTGGAATGGCAATGTTGTTCCTGACACGATCAATGCCCCCGGGAATAATTTTGTCACCCAAAAATATTATATAGATTTCTGCGCAAGGAATGGCATCGATTATCATTCTGTGGTGGAATATGGGCTGCACCAATGGTACGTGGATGATGGAATTCCTTTTTCACCTGGACCACATGCCGACGTCACCAGGGCCGTGCCCGGATTGGATATGCAGGAGGTATGCGATTATGCAAAGTCGAAAGGCGTTGGTATCCGCGTATGGGTTCATTTTTACGCACTCTATCCCAAACTGGATACTGCTTTTGCCCTTTTTGAAAAATGGGGTATTAGTGGTATGATGGTTGACTTTATGGATCGGGACGACCAGGAGATGGTCAATATGCAGAACGAAATTCTGAGAAAGGCAGCGGCTCATCACCTGCACATTCAGTTTCATGGTGCATACAAGCCCACAGGCTTGCATAGAACCTACCCCAATGAATTCACCAGAGAGGGCACTTTGAACTATGAATCGAATAAATGGAGTAAACGCGTCACCCCGGATCATGATATCCAGTTTCCATTCACCAGGATGCTGGCCGGCAGCACGGATTATCATCTGGGAGGATTCAGGTCCGTGACCGACTCTGCCTTCATTATTCAGTATACAAGGCCCCTCATTATCGGAACTCGCTGCCACATGCTGGGCATGTATGTTGTACTCGAGAATTATCTGGGAATGGTTTGTGATTACCCCGCCGCTTATGAAGGCGAAGCTGGATTTGAATTCATTTCTGGTATTCCCACGGTTTGGGATGAAACCCGGGTGCTAGACGCGAAAGTGAATGAATTCATCCTGATTGCCAGGAGAAAAAACAATGACTGGTGGATCGGAGCAATTAATAACCACCAACAAAGGTCATTGCATATTCCCCTTCAATTTCTCGGGAGGGGTGAGTTTGAAGCCAGTATCTACACCGATGCAGCCGACGCTTCCGTGAATCCAAATCACCTGTCAAAGCTTGTCCGAAGGCTGAATTCCTCTGACAACCTCGAAATCAGTCTTTCCGGTGGAGGTGGAGCAGCTTTGCATTTAATAAGAAAGTAATTCCTTTTGGCCCTGTTTCAGCCCGAATCGGCCAGCGGGATGAGCAGAATCCCGGATCAAAGCTGATTTTAAAATCTTTCTATGGAAACTTAGGGCTGATCCGGGTCGTACTGAACTTAAGCTCTTCAAGGGGGTCAGGTAAACAATTCCCTGGCCTTCTTGTTAGGATCATTAGCATTCCTCAACAACTAATTCCTTTGATCATGAAATATCTATTATCGATCTTATTCCTGGGCCTGCAGTATGTGAATGGCCAATATGCGATCAGCCTTAATCTGAAAAAGGGAAACACTTACTTTCTCAATATGCAGGCGAATATCAGCCTGAATACCGAGATGAACGGTCAGAAAACGACGATCAGTTCAACCATGGACGGAATGGCGCGATTTGAAGTGAGGGATGCCACGGATTCCGGATTTGTGCTCGACTGCACTTATGATAGTATGCACATGACCGTTAGATCGCCGATGGGTAAGTTTGAATACAGCACGGACAAGGCCCAGGCTGTAAAAGATGGTACGGTGTCAGCAATGAATGCGATGGCCATGCAGCATTTCACTGTTACCCTGCTAAAAAACGGGGCAATCAAAAAGATTCATCACCCGGATAGTTCAGGAATGGCGGGAATGTCGGGAATGGAAGGAATGATGAAGAACTTCCCTGGCATGGATCAAATGAAAAAAATGATGATGATGGGCCATATGCGTCAGGGATTCAGTGAGAAATCCATGCGTGAGAATTTAGAAAGAATGACAGCCATATTCCCCAACAAGAAAGTCAAACTGAATGAAGAGTGGGGTTACACGATCATGCCGGATTCGGCCTCGGATCATATGGTGAAAACAGTATACCGTTTGGTGGATTACTCTGGCGGAATTGCCACGATCAAGGGCACCAGTTCTTCAAAAGCCAATAATTCACAAAAACATAACAGCATGTTTCCGGCCACATATGACTTTGATGGAACTTCTGAAATGACTTTCAAAGTCGATGCCTCCACTGGCTGGATCAAAGAAGCCGACCTGAAGAAAGATTTGGTTGGACAGGTACAGATGAAAAGTCAGTCGTCAGGAAATAATTCAAACAAAACTATACCGGTCCAAATGAAGGCCGTAGCGAAATTGTCAAGCCAATAGACGATTCCATTCCCTGCTAAGGAGATTTCAATTGGTAGGTCCTGACGGCGAGCGGCTGCAGGGCGGGCAATCCGTTGAAAGGAGTGGACAAATAAAAATAGGCGGTAGCAGAAACATCATCTGAACGGTAAAAATTGGTCCAGCCGTCCGGCAATGAAGGGTCATCCAATGTTTTTTTGTCCTTATACAGCAGGATTGCATTTCCTCCGGAATCAATTGTCACAGGAATTAGTGGGATTTTGGCTTTTTGAAGGGCCAGGATTTTACTCTTCATATTACCTCCCAACTGCTGCAGGGTCACCCGGATCCCTGAATCAAAAAATATTGGATCAGGTATATGATACCGATAGAATGTCCACTGGTTCGTCTTGGCATCCGCAATCAGGCAACCCGCAAAAGGATTGCTGAACACGGACTGCCCCCATCCTGTCCCGATATAATCTTCCGTTCCTGTGCCTACAATCGTAGGAAATTCCTTATCCTCATTCATATACATTTTCACTTCCCCTTCTCCCCACCAGGCATCGCCATACAATGGATTTGAATTGAGGCCGACATTAACTCCAAGAAAGCGACCCTGGCCATGCACTGCGGGTAACAATTCGAAATCCCTGGCCAGTGTCGTCGCAGTATCCCTGTTCCAATAGGCATGGAAATACAAACTCCCTTCCTTCCATTCATTCAGCTGCTGAAAATCCACGTCAAAGAACAAATGGCTGAGTCTTTTCTCTGAATCATTCCTGACCAATATCCTGGCTCCGGTCCTGAAGGGCATGGGGATGAAACAATTGAAGGAGCGTCCTTCCGGATCGGCAAATGCAGCGTTTTGGAAGGGCAACATTTTTCCAAGTCCGAGACCGAAAAAATCGCCCAGCGGTACTGAAACAGCTGGTTTGTCCTGCCCATCCCAATACATTTCCAACCGGAGTGAACGGAGCATTTGCGCCGACCGGTCTATCACGGTGATCCATATCCGATTAATGATGCCGGCACCCTGGACATCGAGGAGTGTCGCTGATGCTCCCGGATCGATACCAACATAAGCGCGGCCCTTAGCTGATCCATTCTCCTTGCCTCCTGCACCTGTTTGTCCATTCGGGTTTTCCGGACTGCTCCATCTTGTGGTAGCATCCTTATGGTAAGCATACCACGCCTCTGGGTCAGCCTCATTCTTTTGTTCCTTCCCGCCAGTACAGGAAAAAATAAAAACTAAACCAAGCATCGAAAAATATTTGCCTGACATAAATGCTTTTGCCAACCTTCTGAGTGATTCCCGGATAATTTGTTTCATCATCTGATGTGTTGGTTTATTCTAAATGGACTGAACATGCATCTTTAACTAACATTCCGGTTCGTTCGGTTTATTCAATGCTTTGCATTTCTTCTGACCTGAAAATCCGCCTCCTCTCCTTCTTTCAGGTTCCTGTCCTGGCTCAGGTTCATCTGACCCATCCCTCTTAATTCAATGGATTTTAACCTGATTTGTCCAAAATGCACAGCAATGCGGATGTTTCCATCCTTGACTGTGAACTTACCCCAGGCATATCCGTTAGACCAAAAATACTGGCCATTTTTTGAATTGACGGAAAATTTCGCAGTGACTGCAGAATAATTGAATTGGTTCCATGCCAGCGTCGTTGCCCAGCTTGCCATGGCACGGGCATAATGGTTGCCACATTCTTCTTCATTGAATGGATTCCGCTTCCATCCATCATAGCGGTCCCTGACGTTTTTCACTGTTCTGATCGCTTCCGGGATCATTCCGCAATAGAGCATTTCAGTGGCAGCAGTATACTCAAGGCCACTCCAGGTTTCATTGCAATAGGATAGCGGTATCCTGGGACGCTTAGATGGATCAGGATATGCTGTGAGCACCAGGCCAGATTCGTTGCCTAAGCCGTAGGTCCTCATGTTGTTGAACTGGTCTTCAAATGAAGAGATATAGTTGTATTTCCAGATGCTCTGCATGGTCTTCCTGACATGGCTGCTATCGGCCAGCCAGCCGAGCTCACAGATATGGGCCATGTATTGACCCACCAACTGATCCACCAGACAGCCCTCGCCGATTTGAAAATCGGGGTTCTGGAGGTCCCTGGCGCCCATACCGGCAACCAGTCCGAAGGCGATCTCATTTTTATTGGAGACTGGCCGGATCTTCTGAACATAAAATTCCTTGTTGAACATATTTGCGTCCACCCATTTCCTGCCGTGCAGGTATAATCTCTCACACTCATCTCTAAACGAAGTATCTCCAACGGCTCCGGCCATGGCAGCGCCGGCTTTGAGTGCCCCCAGGTACCAGAATTCAATTTCCGGGTTTGGCCCGTAGTATTCAATATCCATCGTGTTGTGCTGAACGCCTTCCATGACCCCGTCCCTGTCCGCATCCCAGCCACCCGGAATCCATGCAAAGGCAAGGGCCTTCTTGACTTGCGGCCAGGTAGATTGCAGAAAACGATAACTCCCGGACATTTGCCATTCGCGGTACATTTTCATAATGGTGCCCATTTGACCGTCTGCAGCAGCTACTTTCCAGTTTGTAGTCTTGTCCAGGGGCAATGAAACTCTGAAACTCATCAGTCCCGAACTGTCGTTTAGTCCGTACCGAAACTCGATATTACGCATTTTCAATGCCAGCGATCCAAAGAGAAATGCCGTCGCCTGCTCATAGTTCCAGACATGTGTGCAATTTCCATAACAGGATCCTGTAGAATTAAAAACTCCTTCCCACCCGAAAAAATTACCATCCCGGGTGCGAAAAACAGTCTGCGAACGAAGGGTGCTGCTGTTAAAGAGTGCTGCTTCTTTTATAGGTTCCGGGAAATCGCTTTGAATAAAAGTGTTTACAAAATCAAGCGTCTTTGTTTCCAGCTCATGCAGTTTGGGTACGAATTTTTCAGCCACATCCCAGGCATCTTCGTATAGGGTGGAATAATAATTACCCACCGTTTGCTTGTCATTCCAGTCTTTTCTGTTGGGAAAATCCCAGGTCAGGAGAAACTGAATTTCTCTTTTTTCATGGGGTTTAAGCCTGAACTGTACACCCAGTGCGCCATGGGGCAGGTCCTTTTTCTCATCGAATAGTGTATCTATGAACAGGCCATCATCCGCAAAATCATCCCATAAATCATTGACATCTGCATTCCAGCCTTTCGGATTCAATTCTTTCCGGTAACTGATCCGATCGCGGCTATCCATTTCTGTTATAGTCAGTGCCATGGTGCCCCATGCAGATGCATCTTTGTCTACACTGTCTGAACTCATGAACAATCCAGCCAATCCGGGTGTTTTCCTGAATATAATTTTGTTATTTTTTGCGCCCAGGGGGTTAATGGATCTGTCAAAAGAGTTGAATTCAACCACAGAGCCATCCATGCCGATGAAATTATCCATGGATCCAGCCACGGAGACAGTGAGTTCCTTGCCCGTCTTGTTTGTGATTTCATATCTTATAACAGCCACAGGTATCCCACTGGCATCGGCATCACACGGAATAAATGGATTGAAAGTCCTCAGTCTGGCAGAAACCGGCATAGACTCATCATCCAGTCTGACTACCGCAAAGGGATAAGCGACATCAAAGGCCACGTTTCGGAACCGGGGAAATCCATTGTTGGGCGCCTCACTCCCCTGCATGCCCTGAAACTGGCCCACGGGTATGGGCCCCATCAGTGCCCTGGCATTTCTTTTTCCAGCACCATCTTTAGTAAATACCATAAAGCAGGGAGCGAGTTTTGGTGAGACGGCTCCATAAAAACCTATCCCGGGCTTATTCATTAACTCCACATCTTTCCATTGACCATTGCCGGCAACGGAAATATTCCCCGTGCCAATTCCTCCGACAGGCATGGCCACTTTGTCAAGCCACTTCCCTTCATAGTGTTTTAGAACAGGCCATGCAACGGTTTGCGCCGATACGCCGAAGCAGGAAAAGGGGATCAGCAGGAATAGATAATTCTTCATATGGATCAATATTCAGGTAAAATAAAAGCTTAACCTGAATATACAATTATTATGGTTTCTAAAAATCGGAATGAACCGGGAACCCGGATGAATGTTTATTTTTCGAATACAAGCGATTCGGGGCTTGCACCCAAATCCTTTAAGATCTCTAGCATGGCTGCAATAAAAGGATCAGGACCGCAAACATAAAAATGCTGATCGAATGGGGAGGCCTGCGATTGAAGAAATGCCTTGTCTATTTTTCCTTTGTGGTAGATAGTATTCTCTTGTTGCGTAATGACATTGACAAATTGGTTCCCCAGCATGTGTTCAAATTCGTCATGGAGGATAATATCAGACTCTGTCTTGTTGGAAAACAGCAGGCGATTATTGCCAATTTTTCCTTTCCTGTACAGGTCGCGGAAAATGGCGATAAAGGGTGTTACGCCCGCCCCTCCCGCAATAAAAACCCCCTCTCCTTCATATTGGATTGCACCCCATGCATCGCTGATTTCGAACTGGTCTCCTTTTTTCAGCGAATGCAATTGATGGGTGAGGCCATCATGATCATCATAACTCTTGATTGTAAATTCGAGAAACTGTTCATCTGGCAGGGAAGTAAATGTGAATGGCCTTTTTTCACCCTCCCATCCAGCCATCCTTAGCGACAGGTCGGTCGCCTGCCCTGGCTCGAATACGAATCCGCCGGGTTTGTCAACCCGATATGTATTCACATTATGCGTTCGCTTTATGATCTCACGGAGTGTGACAATGTAATCAGCCATAAAGAATATTTTAGGAGATATCTGGCAGCCACTGCCAATGACTTTTGTTATTACATATTATTACAGGAAGGAGGAGGAATTGTTTAACAAGCGCTCCTAAATGATTTTAGGCGAGCGATTTGTTCATGATAAATTAATGCTACAATGCAGTCTCATGTCATTCAGGAACAAAAGAGAAACGATTTGAGTCAAGCCTCATACATTGTTGTATACTTTGAGCACCGGCTCGCGAAGGATTGCGCTTTGATCGCTGATTAAAAACTCGAGTACTCCAGCCAGCGCAGCAGGACTGACCATGTCGTTGGGATTGGTATCAGGCATAGATTTGCGATTCAAAGGGGTGTCCAACGTACTTGGAACAACCACGGCCACAGCCACATTCTTACCCTTCGCATCTTCGTTCAAGTATTCTGCCAGACGAAATAACAGTGATTTACTCAAAGCGTATGCGACGAGATCCTTGCCTTGGGCCGGGTTAATTGCGGGGCGGGCTCCAATGAGCACAATCCGTCCAGATCCATTTTCCATCATATGCTTGAAGAGTGGCCTCACGATATAATAGGCCGTTTCAAAATTTAATGAAATTTGTTTTCTGAGATCATCACCGGAAGTTTTTTCGATCGATCCCATTGCAAATCCCCCGACCAGGAGGAGCGCACCATGGATCTTTCCGTATCCCAGTATTTTGCTTTTTACAAACTGCGTGGCTTCCGCTTCCACAGCAAGGTCTACTACTTCTGTTTCTAGTTGCTGGTTCACGGGCATATCCTTTTTCATATGCTCTTCTGCGACCGTCGCAATCACCTTATATCCTTTATCGAGGAAAGCTTTCGTCACCGCAGAGCCAAGGTTCCCATTCGCGCCAGTGATGATTACGGTTTTGGAATTGGCCATAAAAATTTTCAGATTTTATTTTGATTAGACTGGATTATTTTTTTCTATTACTTTTTGTGACCTCCACAGTCCACTCGTTTCCACTTCCAATATGGAATTTATCCGCAAAACTTGCCTGGTTCAAAGCGAAGGAGAGTTGCAACAAACTATTCAGGTAGGTCAGTGGCAAGCCTTTAGGAACAGCTCCGAAAGTTTGACTGTAGGGCATATCCCCTTCATATTTCTTTTGGCCCTTTTGAAAGATGGAAAGATGCACAAATTCCCCAAATCCAATTTGAAGTTGATTGAAAAGGTCGCCGGGAATATTTGTCCAGATATTTCCATATTGAATATCAAGGATGGCAATGGCCCCTTTAATTTTCATTCTTTCAAGGATTGCTTTTTGATAGGAAATGCTTACTACTTCGCCGGGCAATTTTCTTCCCACCTGGTCCAGTCCAATCACTCCTGCCGCCAGCCGGGCTCCCGTATATGCATACACGTCGCGCCCATGGAATGTGTAGGATTTTTTTGAATCTGCCCTGCGATTAATGCTTTCGTCTATTTCGTGTAGTTCTTCAATGCCCAGGGATTCCGCAACCAGGGTAAGGGTTCCATTGTCGGGCGTCACAATAAAATGGCCCGTTTTTGTTTTCAGCACGACAGACTTACGTTGGGTGCCCACCCCCGGATCAACCACTGATACAAACACTGTTCCCGGAGGCCAGTAGGGCACTGTCTGCTCCAGGCGGTAAGCAGCTTCCCAGATATTGTATGCGGGAATTTCATGTGTCAGGTCAAACAATTTCAAGTCTGGAGAAACGCCCATTGCGACGCCCTTCATGGCCGACACTGCGCCATCCTTTAATCCAAAATCTGACTGAAAAACGACGATCTTGTTTTGTCCTATTGCGGTGACTGATCCCAATGCCATCAACGCAATAAAAATCCGCTTTTTCATATTATCTGAGGGCATTTTTTATGAAACTCAGTTTAGCTGAACAGTATCCACCATGACATCCCAGTGGGCGATGAGCAGCTCGAAGCGATGCTGTTCATCCTTTGTCAATTGTTCCTGGTCGGGGTAGAGTAATTTTTTATAGGGTGTTGTCAGATCAGGGTCGACCGCATTTTCTACCGTTTTAAAAACAAGGATTACTTTAAAATCCCACCGGGTATCTTCCCCGCTGTGATAGATGGGTTTTTCAGCTGAAATGCTGATGAGATCGCCTTTTTCCTTTGCCTTTTTCAACAATGGATAATGGTTTTTCTTCCATAGGGCAATGAATTCGTCTGCATAGCCCCATTTCACTTTATAATAATTCTCAATTGTAAAATAGGCTTTGGAATTCCCGCCCTGAGCATTTGCAGATTGAAGGGAAGACAACAGCATTGTGATAGGCAGGAGGATCAATATTCCATCCTTCGCCAGTGATGAATATTTCATGCGATCTGAAATTTTAGTATTCAAATAAACGAGCCCCTGTTACGGCCTGCTATCTAGCCTGCACTGGGCGAATGCGTATGTAGCCAGCGGCGGGCTTTCAATGCCAATAAGATCAGGATAATGCCCAGTATCACGGCAAACAATGCGATTACCCAGATCAGGGTCAGGGCACCTTCACCCGGACTGAATATAACCCAAAGCCCAAATGCAACCGAAATCAGGCCGCCCAGGATCATCCAGCCTTCTCCCTGGATTTCCTTACGCAAACGAATAGCCGCAAAAACAGTTAGGGCGCCGTCAAGGAGTGCGCGAATGCCAATCAGGATCATGAGGTAAACGGCAGTCAGGCCCGGGTAAAATAATGTCACGATGCCTGCAAGCAAACTAATGATCCCAATGAAAAAAATCAGTCCCCAGTTGTTGTCCGTTTTTCTGTTTTGCCAGGCGCCGGACAGGGTGGCAATTCCATCCGCAATAGCATAGAATGCAAAAATATAAATCAATGAAACCAAAGTGAGACCGGGCCAGGCAAAAGCCATCAACCCGAAGAGAAGTGCGAATACGCCTCTGAGCAAAAGCATTTGCCAGGCTTTGCCAAGTAATTTTTTCATGACGGTTGGTTTTAGTCACATAAGGTACGAATTTCCTGCCTGACTGCCAGAGCAATGCCTCGACAATTGATGTCAAGTGCGGCTATATGATGCAGCTGGAAAATAATAGAAATTGGAGCCAGCGGAGCAGCGACAACAAATGCTGGCAGGATGCCTGATAGGATTCCGTCGACAAGTAAAATATGAGCAGGGAATATCAGATGCGCGAAAGTGTGTTGAAAAGGGCCAGCAAATGCTATTGAATAACAGCAACATGAACAGACCACGATCTTCGGACGGAGCCGACTTGTCTGGAGGGGGTGGTGGAAGTCATGGATAATCAATAATTTACACACCTGCCGATCGCATATAAGGAGATATCCGGCATTTCTTCATTAAAATTGAGCCAGGGGAAATAGGCTTCATCTACACTTTTTGACCAAAAATCGAAGGATTAGGCTAAATGATCGAATAGATTATGCATGGAGCGAAACATTGCCAATCTTTGTATTGCAAGAACGAGATATCCTAAAAGAGCCGACAAGATTGAAGTACACAAGCCAACAAGATCCAAGCTCAAAAAACCAGCAAGATCCAAGTCCAAAAAGCCAACAAGATCCAAATCCTGAAATAACCAGCCCCTATATCCCAAACCAGAATAACCAGACCAGATCCTTTGAAAACCGATAAACCCTTTGAAGAACCCCTAAACCCTGAATCCTATCCTTAGAAATCCAGACCAGTATCGTAAGAACCAGGTTGACAACAAATCCTGTACCTTTTAAAAAGAAGTTTACGCGTTTGATTACCCGGTTTAACGAATTAAAGAGCTGCCAGCAATGGCGGCTTTTTCTATTTAGCTATCCAGCTCCACCATGGCTTTGATGATTCCATTCTCCGGCTTCATCCATTCCCTGAAATCCTGAGCGATCTCTCTGAAATTGTATTTATGCGTGACCATGTGCAAAGGCTGGATGCGGCGGTCAAGTATGGCGTCTATCACATTTGAGAAATCGCGGGTCGTGGCATTTCGGCTACTCATCAGCGTGGCCTCTCTTTTATGAAATTCAGGATGGCTGAAGCGGATCTCTCCTTTCTGCAAACCCACCAGTACATATTTTCCACCATGCGACATATAACGAAAGCCCTGATTGATTGCATGCAGGTTGCCCGTGGCGTCAATTACAATAGATGGCATATCACCGCCAGTGATCTCTTTCAGCGCAGCATCAATGTCTTCTTTCCCGGCGTCCAATACAAATTCCGGCTTTAGCATTTGCCTGCAGAATCCCAGCCGGTGCGGATCAATATCCATGGCAATCAGGTGGGCTCCCGATAATTGAACAAATTGCATGCAACAAAGGCCGATGGGGCCTGCTCCAATTACCAGAACAAATTCCTTTTCATTCGGAGCAGCCCGCGCGATGGCATGTGCGCCGATGGCAAGCGGTTCTATCAATGCCAGCTCATCATGGCTGAGTCCACGGCCATGCACAAGCGACTGGACAGGAACTGAAAGCCATTCTACCATGCCCCCGTCCTCATGCACTCCGCATACACTCAGTCTTTCACAACAGTTAGGCCTACCCGATCTGCAGGCTACGCAAAAACCACAATTAAAATAAGGTATGATGGTTAAGGCCTCTCCTGGAACAAATCCGGAAATACCGTCTGTATCAACCAGGTCAGCCGACAATTCATGTCCCAGAATGCGGGGATAATTGAAAAATGGTTGTGTTCCATTCAACGAATGGATATCTGTACCGCAAATGCCTATACGCCTTATTTTGATGATAGCCCGGCCTTCACGAAGAATGGGCAATTCCCGCTGTTGCTGCTCTATGTTGCCCGGACTTGTACAAACAAATGCATCCATAATCAAATTTTCATCTGATTGCTACTGGGGTTTTAGACTGATTTTGAAAGCTGCCGAATATTTTGAAGGATATTTTGATGGACTGTTGATCTCCAGTCCAGCTTCATCCTGCTTCCAGGAAATTTTTTCATTCGCTCCCACCAGCGATATGCCGGATACTTTTCCCCTGCCCGCTCCTGTTGCCAAAGACCTGATCCTGATTTTTTCATTTCCGGAAGGGATGACAAGCAAAATCGCATAAACAGATGCTCCTTTCCTGGTAAAGCGAATATCCTGTGCCGTAAATGCTTTCACTTTCCCATCTATAAATGATCCGCCAATATTTTCCGTCGGGCCTTCTCCAAAAATGACCCAGGGTCTGGTGCCATAAATCGCTTCCCCGTTGACAGATAGCCATCTTCCTATTGACAACAGCAATTCCTGCTGTTCTTCAGGAATGGTACCATCCGAACGGGGTCCGATATTCAGCAAAAGATTTCCATTCTTGCTTACAATATCAATCAACTCATCCACCACATACTGGGGAGATTTATATTCCTCCCCCTGGATATAACCCCAGGACTTGTATCCCACGGCATCATCGGTCTGCCATGTCAAAGGCCGGATGCCTTCCAATTTTCCTCTTTCAATATCCAGCACAGCCGCATGTTCCGGGAAGGATTTGTTCTTATAATTCAGTACAACTCCTTTATTCCATTGCAATCCCTGATTGTAATAAAAAGCAGCGAAGGATTTCCTGTATGGCTCCATGGAAGGTTGTTCAATCCACCAGTCGAACCAAAATACCTGGGGCTTGTACTTCATCACCAATTCCGCAGAGCGAAGCAGCCAGTCATTCATATATTCGATCGTGAGACTGTCTTTTTCTCCTTTGGCTGGACCATAGAGGCCGGCGAAGGAACTGTCGTTGACATCCGAATCATATGGCCTTCCCGTATTCATAAAAAACCAGTGTTCTATCCTGTGTGAAGACAAACCAAAAATCAATCCCTGGGCCCTGATGGCTGCCGCCAGTTCTCCAATAATATCTCTTTTTGGCCCCATCTGGTAAGCATTCCATCTTGTGAGGCTGGAATTGTACATTGCAAACCCGTCATGATGTTCGGCAACAGGAACAACATATTTTGCCCCGGATTTCTTAAATAATTCAGCCCATTGCGTGGGACTAAACTTTTGCGCTTTGAACATCGGAATGAAGTCTTTGTATCCAAACTTATTCTGCGGCCCATATTTTTCCAGGTGATGTTTAAATTCTGCAGATCCTTGCTCATACATCAGCCTTGGGTACCATTCACTGCCAAAAGCAGGCACAGAATAAACGCCCCAGTGTATGAAAATTCCAAACTTGGCATCCTTATACCATGCCGGCACCTCGTAATTATTCAGTGAATTCCATTCAGGCAAAAATTTTTCCTGAGACATGCCTATTTTGGAGAAACCCAGAACAACTGCCAAAAGAAAGAGAGACTTGAACTTCATGTATAAATCATTGTTTTTCACCATTCATGCATTTGCCAGGGCACGGTCAAGGTGCACATAACCGCCATCCACATGGATCAATTGTCCTGTTGTATGACTCGATTTTGAGGAAATTAAGAAGGCAGTCATATTTGCGATTTCTTCTGCCGTTGTCATCCTGTTTTCGAGTGGAATTTTCGCGACAATGGATTTTAATTTTTCATCAGGATCAGGTAATGACCGGATCCATTTTTCATAGAGTGGCGTCCAGCATTCTGCCACGATGATGGCATTGACACGGATTCCATATTTGAGCAATTCCACCGCCCATTCCCTCGTCAGGGCATTACGGCCACCATTAGCCGCTGCATAGGCAGAAGTTCCTCCTTGTCCTGTTTCAGCCGTTTTGGAGCTGATATTTACAATGGCTCCTTTTGATTTGATCAGGAAGGGCAATGCATGTTTCGCCATCAGATAGTAATGCACCAGGTTCTTGTGCAGGGAGGCCATAAAAGATTCATAGGTTCCATTTTCCAATCCTACCCCATCGTTGACGCCTGCATTATTGACCAGGCCATCAATGCGGCCATATTTTGCGATCACCTGCTTAATTGCTTCAGGAGCAGCGCCGGGTTCGGTCAGCTCCGCGGTGATCTCAAAACCCCGGCCTCCGATTTCAGCGAGCATTTGGGCGTTGTCTTCGCGGTTCCTACCAATGATAACAGGTATTGCTTCTTCGGAGGCCAGCACACTCACAATGCCGGCTCCAATGCCCTTGGCACCTCCGGTGACGATAATCAGTTTATCTCTTAATTGCAGATCCATTTTTGACAGATATTAAAATAAAAAACATAATCTTGCGCTCCTCTTTCTGGAAACTCAGGATTTCAATTCAAAAATTTTTTCCATAAGTTTCCATTTTTCTCCGGGTGCGGCATTTGGCAGGGGTTGCTGAAATCTCCACATCAATTCTTCCCATTCCCCCACTTTCTTATTACTGGCATCCATTGCCGATTTCTTTTCGAAGCTGAAATGATCATCCGCTTCTATGAGCATACACATCCTATTGTCAAGCCTGAAAATTTCCATTTTTGTAATCCCGGAATCGAGGATACTTTTCTTGATTTCTGGCCAGACATTTCTATGCCATTGTTCATATTCTGCAATTAGCGCCGAATCATTTTTTAAGTCGAGCGTAAGACAGTATTTTTTCATCCTAAGCAGCTTTTGGCTTCTGAATCCTATATCCACTTATACCAAAATACAATACTACAAGGAAACAAAGCAGGGGCACTATATATGCTGTTTGCATGCTTCCCGTACGATCGGAAATATAACCCATTAAAACCGGAGCAAGTGCACCACCGATGATCGACATAACCAGGAGAGAGGATGCGTATTTTGTTTCTTCTCCAAGGTCTTTGATACCTAATGCAAAGATCGTCGGGAACATGATTGACATAAAAAACGGAACACATAACACTGCGTTCACAGACAGGGATCCTTGGGTAGTAAGCGCGATCAAAAGCAAAGCAATATTGATCAGGGCATAGATGCTTAGCAGCCTCGCCGGCTTAATATAGCGCATCAGCCAGGTTCCTGTGAATCGCCCCACCATGAACCCTACCATTGCAATCGAACCCCAGCGAAATGCGGCTTCTTTTTCCGGCAGATCCATCACAAATTTTGAAAAACGAATAAAGAAACTGCCTACCCCTACCTGCGCCGCCACATAAAAAAATTGGGCGGCCACTGCCCATGAAACATGGCGATGTCTCAATACCCCAAACGAAAACACGGTTGAATGCCCACTGTCTTCCACCACGGCAGGCTCAGGAATTTTTGCGATAAGAAACAAAACCCCCACCAGGATAATGACTCCGGCAAATACAGCATAGGGAACGATCACCGCCGAAGATTCCTTTTGCAGGTAGGTCGCCAATTCGATTGGACTCATTTTATCCAATTGTGCTTTTGAATATTCAATCCCTGACAGTATGAATTTGCTTCCTATGATGGGCGCCGTCACTGCGCCAAGTCCGTTAAATGATTGTGCAAAATTTAATCGCTGTTCGGATTTGTCCTGAGGGCCCAGCACGGAAACATAGGGATTTGCGCAGGTTTCAAGAAATGTGGCTCCTGCTGCGAAAACAAAAAGAGCGACCAGGAAAAATGAATAACTGCGAACATATCCTGCCGGAATAAACAGCAATGCACCAATGGCAAAAAGAAAGAGCCCTAGCAGGATGCCCTTTTTATACCCGTTTTTATGCATGTACATGCCTGCCGGAATGGCAATCACAAAATAGCCGATGTAAATAGCCACATCAATAAATGAAGACTGTGTATCACTCAGCTGGCAGGCTTTTTTCAAATGGGGAATCAGGATGGGATTCAGGTTATGCAAAAAAGCCCAGAGAAAGAACAAGGACGTGACCAGCACAAATGGATAGAGATACTTGTTTTTATCCATGAATCATATGGTTTGCGCTTTTACAAAAAATTGTGCAGCCAGTACCTGCACTCCCTGTTCCTCTACAAATCCTCAGGTAAAGTCAGGTAAAGTAAAAAAAGATGGGAACTAAAAAAAATATTGCTGGGTAAAACAAAAAACCCGGCGAGCCGGGTCAAATATTTTCAGATTTGTTTAGATCAGGTTACTTCAAGACAAGGGAGTCGTCAATAATACCCCAGGATTTGAGTTCACTCAATGTAATTGTGGGAAGCAGATTTGAATTGATCCTGGAGGCTACTTCACGGCCAATTTTTAACGCATCGGCTTCTGATCTGAATCCGTGCTGACCGGGAATTGCGGGAATATATTCCTGGTGGATAAATCGTTTCCCATTCTTCATGATATCATATCCCCATCCACCATCAGAACTCCTTATCGGTTGCACCTGAACCAGGGAATTAGTTCCGGCATCTTCCGTTTTGCGGTGATTGCGGAAAAAAACGATCCCTGAACCCAAAACAAGAACGACAACAAATAGGTACCTGGATGATTTTTGATTAATCATTGGCGTTATACAATTCGTTGGGATAAAACTGTCTCAGGTCATCAAATACACCGGAACTGCTTCTTCCTGTTCCGATATAACCATTTCCGTCGACAGAAAATCCAACAGCGCCTTCTCTGGGAGAACCTTCAAATGAGGTTCTCTGACCCCAGAGGTCATTTGCAAAGCTATATCCGTAAGTATACTGGTAAAGTGTGATATTATTACCTGTTGAAATATATGCCGAATCGCCGATGACGAAGGCTGCGGCGTTTGACCTGGCAATATACAGATACTGGTCGTCATAGGTATCCGTACTGTAATTGGTAATATGGCGAAGCTGGCTCCATGATGTTGCTTCAGGCTGGGAAGGATCAAATACCCAAAAGTCGTTGGTCAGTGATCCGCTATTGATCCCCGTTACGATATAACCCTTGTTATTGTAAACAAATGCAACAGCTCCACTGCGCTTGCTGCCACCCATGCTCACTTTCTCCGTCCAGATATTGTTTGATGGATCATATTGCCAGAAATCTTTCTGTGCATTGGCTCCATCATAGCCTGTAGAGATATATCCAAAGTTATTTATCCCAAAAGCCACCGCATCATACCTGGCTGATCCCGCAAAGTCAGCTTTCTGTGCCCACTCATTGGATGCAGGATCATATTCCCAAAAATCGCTCATTGGTGTAAATCCTGTATAACCTGTTCCCACATATCCCTTGGAGCCTATAGAAAAACCGACGGCTGAACTTCTCACCGTAGATGCCCCGGAAGCACTGGTGTCTGGCATACTTGACCTTTGCGTCCAATTATCTGCGGCTGGATCATAGCGCCACAAATCATTATACCTTTTGTTCGTCTGATCAATTCCTGTGGACAGATAAACAAAATTTCCAATGGTGAATGTTACCGCCTCACTCCTGTTTGGGCCATTGAAAGAAGATCTGGTCACCCAGTTGCCTTCCTGCGTCGCAGGTACGCTTGTCTTAGAGCAGGACCCCATGATGAAAATAATCAATACAATCCAGGAAAGTGTGGAGGATACATTGCTGAAACGCTTCATAGTTTTTTGATATTTTCGCAGCGGTTTAGGTTGGCTGCTTAGTAATGTGAAAATGAACACAAAAACAGGCGCCGCTACTTTAAGCAAACTGTTTTTGAAAAGCAGGCAAATATCAATCAAATCCGCTTAATGTAAAAGGGGATAGCAGGAAAAACATTTATTTAACAAAAATTTCGAAAATAGGGTCCTTCCATCGCAAAAGAATCAACTTTTAAAAATATACTTTTGCCACTTCATTCAACTACTGGTTCCCAGTCGTCAGGTGTGCACGCAATGTCAATTCCGGAACTGGAAGATAGGTGCGATTAAGGACTGAATATTCCGGTTTTGAGAGCAAACATTTAAGAACCATAAGCCTGGAAATCGAAATCATGACTAGCAGAATACGAATCAGCTATTTTCTAAGCATTCTACTCCCATTCGCTACCGCCCTTTTGATCTTTGGGAGTTGCGTGAAGCCAAGCATTAATTTCGGTACCGCATTCGTGAATGACAACAATACGAATATTGTTGTGGTGGACACTTTCAGTTCCGTGATGTCCACAGTTTATTTTGATTCCTTTCCCACTTCTGGCACCGGATCCATCCTGGTAGGCAGGTATAAGGACAACGGTTTTGGAATTGTGACGTCTAAGACCTATTACCAGCTTGCTCCTCCAAGGGTCCTTCCGACGATCTCTAACCAGGCAGGATATGATTCCCTGGTGCTGATCACCAGGCTGAACAATTATTTTTACGGCGATACTTCGGTTTCACAGCAGTATGTGGTGAGTCAGCTAAAGAACAATATTCAGTTCCCGGGCAACCAATTCGCCTTTTTCAACAATGACAGCGTTCCTACAGAGAGCTCACCCTTAGGTGTAGCCGCAGTTACGATCAATCCAAGAGCGGGCTATACTTCCCAACTGGCCAATGATTCCCTGAAAGTCCGACTGTCCGATGCGCAGGGGTTCGAGCTTTTCCGAATGATTCAGTCCGTATCGGATACCGTCACAAACACCAATATTTTCCTGGGATATTTCAAAGGAGTCTCAATGGCTCCCGGAGCTTCCACGATGGGGGCCCTGTACGGATTCAAGGACACAGTGGTCATGCGGCTTTATTATCACGAACCCGGAGTGGTGATGACGCCAAAGTTCACAGACTTCATTATTTGGAACAGGGCATTCCAGTGGAACCAAATTACTTACGACCGCACGGGTACTCCTTTGCAATTGCTGCCTTCACTGAAATCCCCTGTGCCTGGTACGCCTGTCGAAATTTCTTCTGATTCAACAGCAAATGCCATTTATGTACAGAATGGAACTGCTGTTCATGCTAAGCTGAAATTTCCTTATCTCTGGCAATTGGTCCAACGACCGGACTTTGTGAGTGTGTTGAAGGCAGAACTCGATCTGAGCCCGCTGGCGGGAAGCTATTCACCTGAAATCACGCTGCCGACCCAGCTCCAGATATTTACGACAGATGAAAAAAATCAGGTGGGGGTTCCTATCGCAGCCGCGGGGACTGCCTATGGGAATTTCAAGATCGATTATATCTACAATGTCAATACAACATATAAGTTTGATATAACTAGTTTTATAAAGTCACAGATTGCGGCCGGGATCGGCAATGTGGATCATTACGGAGTCATGATTTCCATCCCCGCCCCGCTCGACAATACAACCTTTAACCGGGTTATTCTTCCAGATAAGAACAATCCCAACCAAAGTACAAAAGTTGTTTTAAAAATATATTACGCTTCATATTACTGAAAAGACTGGAAAGGCTGCCATGGTAATTGCTAATAAGAGTTCAATGAAAAAAAATCTGATCATATCTATTCTGATCATTTCATTTTTTGAAGCACATAGCCAGACGAACAATTCACCCTATTCCGTACTTGGAATTGGCGACATAGAAGACAGCTATTTCAACCGCACCAATGGATTGGCCAATACCGGTTTCGCTTATCGCAACAACAGGAGCCTGGTAAATAACAATCCGGCATCCCTCACGGCGCTCGAAAACCAGTGGTTTATTGGAGAGATCGGTTTAAGAGCGAAATACATCACTTACACAGGGGAGTCTGTCGATCCTTACAAGAACACATCATTCGATATCACCTTTAGAAGATTTGCTTTCGGAACAAAAATCGGAAAATACTGGGGCACCAGTGTTGGATTGATGCCTTACAGCTCCGAAAATTATGAATTCACCGTCACGCAGCCCATCCTCGGAACAATTGGAGAAACAGCGCAGGCTTATTATAAAGGATATGGCGGCGTAAATAAAGTGTATTGGGCAAACGGTCTCGAATTATTCCACCATGTTTCCCTGGGACTGACGGCTTCTTACCTTTTTGGTTCTATTAATCAAAAATCCATTTTGCAAAATCCACAGATCCCTTCAGCATACGCTTCCACCAACAAAAATATTTTCCTGACAAATTTCTATCTCGACTACGGAATTCAATTTTACGGAAAAATCGGGAAGGCATGGAATTTTGTAGTGGGTGGAACCTATGCCAATAAGACATCGCTCAATGCGCAATACACCATCCTGATCCTCGGACAGGATTCCTCCATTCTGAAGAATGCAGAGGTAAATCAAACTTACTTTACTCTGCCTAATACATATGGGGTCGGAATTTCATTAACTAAGAATCAGAAATATACCCTTCTTGCAGACTATAAATACCAGGAATGGACGCCACTGAATTATACCGGCTTCAATTATTCATTACAAAATAGCTACAGAGGTTCCATCGGATTTGAAATTTCCCAGAAGAAAAGTATTTATAATTCCATGGTAGAGACCTCCTATTTCCAGGCGGGGGTCTATTATGGTGAAAGCTACCTCAATGTATTCGGCACGCAGATAAAGGATATGGGGATCACGGCTGCCATCGGAATTAATGCGAAACGGAGCCCGTTTGCCTGGGCCCTCACATTTACTTATGGAGTAACGGGCACCCAGCAAGGCAAGCTGATCCAGGAGAACTATTTCAATGTGGGCATACTCCTTTCCTACAGAGATTTCTGGTACACCAAAGGAAAACGATTCAACTAGTGATTCCCTCCTTTAGCATGAAAAACAGATGCTGATTATTTTTAAAGCTCAGTTACGATTGTTCCTAACGGCACTCCGAGTCCGGTGCATGCATCCCAACCCTTCTTTGCAGAATAGCCCCCAGCCTTTGCGGTTTTGTTGTTCCCTTCCGTAATGTCTTTGAAGGAAGATGCTTTTGCGCTATATAGTTTCTTGTTGATGAATCCTACATTCCGCTTTAGCTTCTGATTCGCCAAAGCGATCAGCCCTGCCATTAAGGGAGCGACAGCGCTTGTGCCACCGATCACACTCCACTGACCATCTACTAAAATATTGTACCCAGTTTCAGAATCAGCATTCGCAGCGATATCCGGTATACCTCTCCCCTTATGCTGCTTTGAATTCACTGAATCGGGTAATTTTATTTTTTTCTGGTAATCTGGTACAGAGAACACATCACTGATTCCTCCGCCCGTAGCCCAGCCATCCCCATCATTCCATACTGTTTCCTTGCTCTTGATCAGTCTGGTGCCACCACATGCCAAAACCCATGGGCTGCTGGCTGGAAAATCCACATGTGCCTTACCGTCAGTCTGACCATCTGAAGAACCGTTGTCACCAGCAGCCGCGGCAATGGTTACACCCAATGCGGCTGCTGACATGAAAGTCTGATTGTAGTTCTGCATGGCCTGCTCACTCCATTGTGATTCAGAAGCACCCCAGCTGATGGAAATGACAGATGGCTTATTGACCTTATCGTGCAATGCGGTGGTGATGGCATCCAAAAATCCTTTATCAGAATTTGGGGCAAAATAGACTACAATCTTTGCGCCAGTCGCGATGGCACCTGCCACTTCGATATCCAGCGCGACTTCACCATCCGCACTGTCAGGGGTAGAAGGGCTGTTGAGACCTCCATCCACAGAAACTGATTTCACAAACGGCAAGGGGAGGCCAAGTTTTGAGAAATAGGCTTTCATATCCACATTTCTGTAGCCTCCTCCCAATTCAATCAGGGCAATGGTCTGACCCGTGCCATCCACACCCTTAGGATAATTATACGTCTTTGCAAGCTCATTCGGATTATAAGAAGTGCCCGCTGCATGAGGTTGAATATGGTGTCCATCCATTTTTGCCATCATGAACATAGGCCTGGCCTGAGGTCGGTCATCGAGTCCAAAAACGCCTTCAACTACTGCCTGCAATTTTGCCGGGATCTTAATATCACCCATCCTTCCCCGAAATATTTTGCCATCTGTATATTGATAATTAGATAAGAAAACACCAAATGCCTGGGAGAAATTTTGGACGGACCCCCTGAGGATGACGCTACGACGCGAAGCTGAAGAATTAACAACGGTCAGATCATGGTCCCTGGCGAATTGCTCCACCAGATCAATATCTTTTTCACTCGCACCGAACTTTTGCTCAAATTCATCCTGGCTCAGGGTCTTGTTCTTTCCCTTCTCCATATCCTTCACATATTCTTCAATGGAAGCTTTCCTTCTCAATCGGACAGTCACTTCGATCGTATCATTGCCATTGGTCATTCCCAGGTTGCGCCCCATCGGAACCTTTCTGGTACTGCCTTTGATTCCTACGAAGCCTGATTGCTTTTTGCCTGAATTGGAGGAAGATTTTTTGCTGGCTGCCATAAATTAAATTTTAAAAATGAACACATGAATTGCCGGATCAGGAGTCAATCAAAATCCTTTCATTGGGGAAATCCTTGTCAGGAAAACGGGGACGCAGTTTCTATATTGAGGCCAAGCTTGCAGACGAGCGATTGACTTTCTAAAGATAGATACTAAAAAGGGAAATGATTGGCTATTTTATTTGTGAGACCTGTTTTTTTGCAAACGAAGTGCAGCAAAAAACTTAGTCGAATCCCGCAAGTGCGGGACCAAAGGTGGAAGGCCCGCTCGCAGAGTCTGTGACCTGACCGGGCTGCCAGATATGATACCTGTGATTATTGCTGTATGGAATGGATGAAGACATATCAACAACCAAATAAGACAAAACCATTAGCCCCACAACCACTTACCGCTATCATGCAAACTGCATATATTCTTTTCACACATTTGTGGAAATCTGCTGCTTATGCATAAATCGGTAAAAATTGTAAGTTTGTCACTTAATTATGTCACAGAAAATACGAGTAGCGATCCTGGACCTCTATGAAGGGCATGCCAATCAGGGAATGAGATGTTTAAGGGAAATCCTGGACCAATTTAGCAGGCAACATCAGTTGCCTCTGGAATTGAAGGAATTTGAAGTCAGAATAAAAAAAGAAATTCCCGATCTTTCGTTTGATATATATATTTCTTCCGGCGGACCAGGAAGTCCACTGGAATCTGAACATAGCGATTGGGAGAAAGTTTACTTTCACTGGCTCAGAAAATTGGAAGCCCACAATGCAAAGGCGGCACAGCCGAAAAAGAAATTTGTATTCCTGATTTGCCACTCCTTCCAACTGGTATGCCGTCAATATAATTATGCAGAAGTCACAAAGAGAAAATCAACGGCTTTCGGCATTTTTCCAATTCATCTTCAAAATCAAGGTAAGCTTGAACCGGTATTCGCGGGGCTCGAAGATCCTTTTTTTGCTGTGGACAGCCGGGACTACCAGGCTATAAAACCAAATCATAACCTGCTCATCAATAAGGGTGGCCATGTGCTGGCAATTGAAAAGGAAAGACCCCATGTTCCGTTGGAACGAGCCATCATGGCCATTCGATTCAATGACTATATGATCGGCACCCAATTTCATCCCGAAGCCGATGCCACTGGCATGAGTATGTACCTTCAACGGGAAGATAAAAAGGAAACAGTGGTTGCAGAACATGGGATCGATAAATGGAAAAGCATGATTGAGCACCTGAATGATCCGGACAAGATTTCCTGGACCTATTCGCACGTCATTCCAAATTTTCTCAACATGGCGATCGAACATTTGCACGGGGTGGAAGTTTGAGCAGGGAGGCCATACACAAGTAGCGATAAAACTCCGGCTGCCATTTGAAAAATTATCTGGTGATGCATACAACATGCGCTTCGCACCAATAATTCGTATCTTCCATCAACAAAAAAAAGTATGGTACCAGCGCTGCGAAAGGCTTTTAACCAGGCATATACCAACCAGGCATATGAAGCATTTTTGAAAGACCTGAATCATCTCCACCCGAACGCTATAGAATTCAGAATTGCCGAAACGCCTGTTTTCGTCCCAAAGGATTTTGGAAACAAAATCATTGAAACCTGCGAGTTCATTGTCGATCAAATCACGGACCCAGGCTTTATGGCCATGACAAACAGGTCCATTCCACCCGGCGATTTTGTTCCAAATGAAAATAAACATACCCAATTCATTGCTTTCGATTTTGGGGTATGCATCAATGCCAATGGAGCACTTGAACCCCAGCTGATCGAAATGCAGGGTTTTCCTACACTTTTTGGCTTCCAGGTATATTACCCCGATCTGCTTAGAAAATATTTTTCGGTGCCTGAAAACTATAGTCAATACCTGAATGGATATAACCGCGAGAGCTATTTGCAGGACCTGAACAAAGTGATCCTCGGGGATGTTGCCCCTGAAAACACCATCCTGCTCGAAATCAAGCCACATGAACAGAAGACAAGGATTGACTTCTATTGCACTGAAGATTATTTGGGAATACAACCGGTATGTATAACCGAATTAATTAAGGAAGGAGACAAATTATTCTATATCCATAAAGCGAGCGGGAAAAAAACGCGCGTACTCCGGGTGTATAACCGAATCATATTTGATGATTTATATGCGCAGAAAGACCGGCTCGGACCGATAGTAGACATCAGGCAGCCACTTGACCTGGAATGGGCGCCCCATCCAAACTGGTTTTATCGCATAAGCAAATACACAATGCCTTTTATCCATCACCCATTTGTTCCCAAGACTTTTTTTATGAATGAAATCAAACAGGTTCCGAAGGAACTCAGTGATTTTGTACTCAAGCCTCTTTTTTCCTTCGCTGGCCAGGGGGTAGTGATTGACGTAACACCCGATGACATTGAAAAAGTGAGGGATCCGGAGAACTGGATTTTGCAGCAGAAAGTAAAATATGCAGACGTCATTGAAACGCCGGACATCCCTGCGAAAGTGGAGATCCGCATGATGTATATGTGGAAGGATGGGGATCCAAGACCAAAACTTGCCATTAATCTTGCGCGCTTGAGCAAAGGAAAAATGATTGGTGTCAGATATAATAAGGACAAGGATTGGGTTGGAGGCTCCGTTTGCTATTTTGAGCGTTAGGCCACATTGGAATTAAACGGCAACCAATCCTTTTTCATTTGTATAATTTTCTCTAACTTTTCATAAATCCACCAATATGAGATGGCAGGAAATTGTTTTTCAAACCACACTACCCATTCTGATTAGTCTGGTTCAATTCCCGGTTTCTCCCATGCAGGAATCCGCCTTTTATGAAGACCACAAGACCCTGGAAATCGGAGCCTCCGCCCCGGATTTCAGACTGGAAGGTGTCGACGGCAAATTCTATACCCTCTCCTCCTTCGAAAAAGCTAAAGTGCTAGTGATCATTTTTACATGCAACCATTGTCCAACTGCCCAGGCTTATGAAGACCGTATTATACAGCTAACACGGGATTTCGCAGGTAAGGGTGTAGCAGTGATTGCCATCATGCCTAATGATCCCAAGTCTGTGCAGCTTTCCGAACTTGGTTACACGGATATGGGAGACTCTTTCGATGAAATGAAAAAACGCGCAAAAGATAAAAACTTCAATTTCCCTTATTTGTATGATGGTGATACTGAAACGGTAGCCAAAGCCTACGGGCCGGTAGCGACTCCACATGCTTTCGTTTTTGATCAGAGCAGAAAGCTTCGCTACCAGGGACGTATAGACGATATAGAGAAGCCTTCGAAAACACCCAATCATTTGGATACCCGTGTGGCCATTGAAGCAATATTGGACAACAAGCCTGTGCCTGTAACCACGACCAAAGTCTTTGGCTGTTCAATCAAATGGCAGGAAAAAAGTGATTGGATGACGAAGACGGCCAAGCAATGGGCTGCTGAACCTGTCAAGCTTGAAATGGTTGACGTTGCCGGGATAAAGAATCTGGTAAAGAACAGCTCCGAAAAGCTTCGCCTGATCAATCTCTGGGCCACCTGGTGTGGACCCTGCGTGACGGAATTTCCGGAGTTTATAACGATCAACAGAATGTATAGAGGAAGGGACTTTGAATTCGTCAGCATCAGCGCCGACGATCCAGCCAATAAAGAAAAAGTGTTGAAATATTTGCAGAAAGCTGAATCTTCTTCCCCCAATTATTTATTCGACTCTGACGACAAATACAAACTCATTGAAGCAATCGATCCCAATTGGCAGGGTGCACTCCCCTACACTATTCTGGTAGAGCCCGGCGGAAAAATCGTCTACGCCAAACAAGGGGCCATTGATCCTGATGAAATGAAAAGACTTATTGTGGAAAATCACCTGATAGGAAGATATTATTAAGGTTCAAGATCCAAGGGACAAGTGACAAGGGACAATGGTGGCACATGGGCACTCCTTCACCGCCAGGAGAAGGAGCAGGAGGATGAGGCGGAAGATGATTCAAGGTTCAAAGAACAAGAAACAAGGCGTGAGCATTCTCAACGCATTGTTATCCTGCAGATCCGGCCCCGTCCATTTCCGACACTTTCTTCCAAACTCCCGGATCTACGGGTATCCCTTCACGTTCGTTTTTCATGCGCTTTGCCATCATGCGCTCACCCGGATAGGTAATTTTCTCTTCTTCGATTCCTGATCGGGAAGTCCTGGCATAACGAATGATGTCTTCCACCAAAGCCGGATGCAAATGATCCGGACGAATACAAATAAAGCATTGTGATAATCCAACCTCCTGTCCTGACCTTGTTATCGTAGCAGTTGATTCCCCGCCTGCCAATACTGCCAAAAGAATATCCAATAGCATCGCCAATCCGGATCCTTTCCAAAATCCAATGGGCAGGGCCCGCTTATTTTTCCTGATGAGATGAGGATCGCGGGTCAATTGACCATCTTCATCATACCCTCCATCTACTGGCAACAATTTGCCCTGCAATTCGTATTCCTGCATTTTGCCGTAGGAAAATTGCGACATGGCCATATCCAGCAGGATGGGTCCGTCTTTGTAAGGCACGGCAATTACCAACGGATTATTGCCGAGACGGGCATCTTTTCCACCCCAGGGCGCCATGCTGGCCAATGCATTGGTGAAACAAATTCCGATGCAACCGGATCCAGCAGCAATCAATCCATAAGTTCCGCCACGCATCCAGTGGTTGTTATTTTTAATGGCGACCAAACCGATTCCATGTTGCCTGGCGATGACAACAGCACGCTGCATGCAAATGGTCGCATTGTACATGCCTGGCCCGCGATGACCATTCCAAATTTCAATCTGTCCTCTCGCGGAAATGCATTCCGGTTCAACCCTGGGATTGACCAAACCTTGTTTGACATATTCAGCAAAAACAGGAAACCTGTTCAGGCCATGCGAGTACACCCCATCCCGACTATTCGACGCAAAAATATCGGCGCATATTTCCGCTTTCTCTTCTGAAAAATCCGATGCAACCAGGACTCGCTTAAAAGTTTCCTTTAATGCTTCAAATGTGATCCGCATGTTCAAATTTTTAAAATGAAATCCGACGAATTAAGTCAACTCACTAAACGCTTAGGTTCATCTCGCCGCTTTCTCAAAATTAATGTTATGTTGCATGCACTTTAATTATTAAAAACCGGATTAGAGGATGGACCTGAAAAAAATGGCCGCAGTGCAGGCTGTTGGCCTTATCCCGGATGGGCAGGCGATTGGGCTGGGCGCAGGTTCCACTATGGCGCACATGGTAGGCTCTTTAAAAGAAAAAATAAATAGTGGCCTGCAAATCGAGCTCTACACTTCATCCGAAGCCACGAGGGAAATCATCCTTCAAAATGGATTGAAATGCACGGAGACCAGGGCAAGCCGATGCGTTGGATATTTACTTTGACGGATGCGATATGTTCGATAAGGACCTTAATGCCTTAAAGAGCGGCGGTGGCATTCATACCATGGAAAAATTATTGGCATCAATGGCAAAGGAATTCATAATTGTGGGTGATGAAGGAAAATGGGTTCAGGCTTTCGACGAAAAATTTCCGCTTGTAGTTGAGTGCATTCCGGAAGCACTGGCCTACGTAAAGGCTGCCAGCCGCAGGCAATTCCGGGACATCGATATCAAAATTCGGAACAGAGAGAAGTCCAACCTTCCCAAGTTGACCTCGCACGGGAATATACTTCTTGAAATCTGGTATGCAAGATGGCCAGCGCTGGCAGAGATCAATCCCTTTTTTAAAGGACTCACAGGTGTGTTGGAAACCTCTCTTTTTTATCATATGGCTGACCGGGCGGTCATGGGTTCTTCAGAAGGCCCCAAAATCCTCAGCAGGCCCATTCCATAAAACAGCTTGAACAGGCCACTGAAAACATCAGTATATCGTTGATTGTCAATAATTTCTTAAAAGAACCCATCCGGGCAACAATTGCCCTAAATTTGCGTATAGATTCAAGGATGTTGAGTTCTTAAAAAGACCATTTTCCGCGGTTACAAAATGGCCTATGGAATTGACAAATAAGATATGATTTTAACCATGAAAGGAATTAAGCGCACCATAGCCATTGCCAATGTGATTTTTATGGCTATTTCCTGTTCTAAATCCAGTACCGCTCCTGCTGTTCCCCAGGGAGGCGGAACGGTTATTGACAGCCTGAGCTATGGTGATTCCGTGTTTTATCTTTCAATCCAGTCGAATGACTATATCGTTTACCCAGCGAAACAGAAATCAGGAAGGTATAGCGCATATCCTGAGGGGATAGAACTGGATGAAAATACCGGCGCGATCAATGTAACCAAAAGTGAAACAGGGCTCAAATACAGGGTCAGCTTTATCCCTACCGGAAGCAAGGACAGTGTGTCCACCAACGTCATCATCTCCGGCATAAATTTCATGGATGGATTTTACAAATTAAATTCTGCTGACTCGATCGTACATCCGATTTATAATGCAGCATCCGTCAATCCGATTCCCGGCATCGGCAGCGGCAGTCAGTTCGATGAAACCGCTTCTTGCAATAACAATGGCTGCGCAGTGAACACTGCGAATGGGCAAATCAATCTAGCGCAAACCGTTCGCAATGGCGTTTTTGGTGCCTCCCCATCCAACAATGACCGGCATGAATTCGACCTGAATTATGGTATCAGCGACAAAAGTGATAAAGCACAAAACCACATCCGTATAAAATTGTATTATTTTGATACGATGAATGATGTGACGCAGGAAGTATATGATATCATTTCCTCCCGTGAAGGAACAATCATTGATTCTTATACTCCCTGGATTGCCGTTTCCGGTATAACGGTCTCCAACAGTCGAACTACAACATTCGGCGTGACGAATAAATCGGCCAGTCCAAGACCCCCTTGTATTTTTATTGTGAGCAGGTAGGTTCGCTTGTCCTGATTTTGTACATTGCAGGGCATAATCAGCGAAACCCGACTGCATGTCCAAACGATTTGCACTGCTTATCCTTTTGAATTTACCTGTGATCATCCATTTTGGTCAGCGCCGCAACCATCCCGCCCCGGGACCTGAATCATATCAAAAAGCAAATGCACTTTACAATTTAAAAAATGCCACTGACCGCACCGACAGCCTATCGATTGTTTATTTCAAACAAGCGATAGCAGAACTCGAAGGGTCAGGGCGACAGGATAGCATACTCTTTGACAGTTATTCCAAAGCCGGTATTTTGGCAACAGGCAGAAGAGAAGACCAGGCTGCACTCGATTTCATGCTTCAGGCCATCAGGCTGCAGCGAAGGGCCCCATCGATTCCGGACTCCCTTACTTTTAGACCAAAACTTTTTGCGGGCAGCGCATATTATAATCTGAACGACCTGGACTCTGCCCAATATTATTACAGGCTTTCTGAGGAACTCATAGACAAATACCCTGAATTGCAAGAACCGGAAAGATTGTACAACAAAGCAGGCGTTCTCTACTACGAAATGGGAGACTACAGGAAGAGCATCCAATATTTCACCAAGGCCCTCTCTCTGGTAGAATATGGTCAGGCAAATAACTATTTCCTGGTCAACTACAAAAACAATATTGCTTCCGCTCTGCGAAAAATGGGCGATTATGATCAGGCTATGAAAATGTACAAGAGCCTGCTTGTTTACAAAATCAATCAAAATGAACTTTATCACAATATTGGCGTCACCTACCTGGATGCAGGAAAATACAGCGAATCGATTCTTTGGCTCAAAAAGGTGAACTATAACAGCCAGTCAAAATACAATGATATTGGTCGGGCCTGGCTTCAGTCCAATACCCCTGATTCGGCAGCACATTATTTTGAGCTGGCCATCCGGGAATATGATCACGTGCGATCATCCAAGAAGAACTATGACTACGGAATGACCCTGAAGTGGATGGGCGAATTAATGGTGAAAAAAAACCAGCCGTTGAAAGCCCTGGGGTATTTTCAACGCGCTGCAATCCAGTTGGATCAGGCATTCAATGATACGGCACTTGAAAAAAATCCCGGGACTTTCAAGGGCCTGGTCAATTCCTTTGCTCTTTTTGAGATCCTTGTGTCAAAAGCCAGGGCATTTCAATCCTTGTATGCAGCACAAATGAAAATCGAAATGCTCCGGTCCGCTTTCTCAACCTATGCTTCCGCGCTGGCCCTTGCTGGCCAGGTAGAAAAGGAATTCAATTCAGAAGAATCCCGGTTATTCCTGGCAAATAGCGTGGGCCCCGCATATCAGGAGGCCATATCGACAGGAATCACATTGTATAAATTGTCAAACCAGAAAGAAGATCTGCAGGATATCTTCAATTATATCGAAATCAGCAAGGCCTCGGTCCTGCAGGCAGGTCTGCACGAATTGGAAATTGAATCCATTGCAGGATTGCCCGGAGATTTGATCAGTGAAGAAAAGAAATTGAAAAATTCCATTTCAAAAATTAGCATCCGTATCAGCAATGAATCAGACAAGGATGATATTGCATTATTGGAGCAGAAACTGGTAGATGATGAAATCAGGTTGGGCTCGATCCAGGACCAGTTGCAAAAAAACCCAAAATATCACCAGCTGAAATTCAGTTCCGCCCGACTTTCGATAGATAGCATAAGGGATGATGTCCTCCCCCATGATGCCGTCCTGCTTTCCTATTATTATTTGAAGAACAGCCTCATTTGCTTCTATATCAATCACGACGAATATGGTTTTAAAGAGACACCCATCGATAACCAGTTGCGTGAAGCTATTTTTTCTTTAAGAAGGTCGCTGGGCACTGTCGATGGATCTGACCTGCGCAAGATCAGGGAATTGCAATCTCTTATTTACAATCGCCTCATTGCTCCGGTACAGAATCTTATTCAACCATACAAGCGACTGATCATCATCCCGAATAATGAAATCAGTTATATCCCTTTTGAAATCCTGGTGAATCCCCAAACGGATGAGCTGCTCCTTCGAAAATTCTCAATCAGCTATCAATATTCCGCCAATTTCCTGGGGGGAGAAAGCAAAGACGAATTCGGAGATTATAAAGTGCTTGCCATGGCGCCCTTTGCTGAACCAAAATCCGGGACTGGATTGCCAGCGCTGGAATTTTCTAAAAAGGAAACAGATAACCTGCCCGGGAAACTGTTGATCGATAGCACGGCAACAAAAACTGCATTCATCGAATTTTCGCCTGCATTTCCTATTCTCCACCTGGCAACACATGCGGTGGCGAATGACCAGGATCCATTGCAGTCTCATATAGAATTTTATATTGGCGGCCGGGAAGCAGATTCCATACATCGCTTATACGAACCTGAAATTTACCACCTAGATCTGGCACGTGTTCGCCTCGTTCTTCTCAGCGCATGTGAAACCGGGCATGGGAAATTGATCAATGGAGAAGGCATCATGAGCCTGTCGAGGGCATTTTCTTATGCAGGCTGCAAATCAGTGATCACTTCACTATGGAAAGCAGATGATGCCGCTACGGCTTTCATCATGCAAAAACTGCACGCCTACCTGCAGGATGGACTCTCGAAGGACGAGGCCCTGCGAAAAGCAAAATTAGACTACCTGGACAATGGGGACATTGAATCGGCACACAAGTCGGCATCTTATTGGGCTCAGTTTATCCTGATTGGAGACCCGCAGATCATCCATCCAAAAAATCATTGGCAACTATGGCTTATCGGTGGCCTGATACTGTTCGTGCTTTTGGTCTTCTTCCTGCCAAAAAAAAACCGGGCTCAAAAAATGAGCCCGGCCGCATAGTATAAAAGTCATTTTTAAGGAGTGAGCGTCACATTTGGCAAATGTGTGTCTTCCTGTTCACTGACGATCACATTTTGAATCACGGTGTCCTGGAAATTGCCTGCAATAGCATGAATGACCACACTGTAAGTACCTGGCTTCAGCCCTGTGATCCGGAATTCGCCTTCTCTTTCCGTTGTTGCTGTGGCTGTATCCACACCATTACTTGCCGTAACGAGCACCGCGGTACCAGCCGGCAATACGCGTCCTTCAATTTGGCCTGATTTATCTTTTCTGAAAGCTCTTATGTCAGATTGCCATTCAAATTTATTGTCCTTGAGCCGGATGGAACGACCCGCGTCGAAATCAAGCGAAAAATTAAGGAGCCCATTGAAATCTGCAGGCGCAAAATCATCTTCCAGCTTTACCAGGATCATATTCATTTCATCCTTTATTGTAAGGGGAAAAGAAGTACCCTGGAAAACTACGCTATTGCCAGTTCCAAGGGTGATCCGCACTTTCTTAACTGCATGTGCCGTTGGAAAAACACCGCTGGCCATCAGCGTATCCAGCCCATTCCTGAACTGTAGAATATCATAGATCCCGGGTTTCATGTCAAGCGAGATCCAGCCTCCGGATGAACTTCCGTGATGGTCATTGTCATCTGATTCTCCCTGGTGTTCACTTTCCTGCTCTTCCTGATCATGGTCCTCTGCCTTGATCTCCACTTTGATAATATTCAGATATACATGGTCAAAAACAATGGCAGGATCATCCGTCAGAAAAATGTGAACCTGGTTATTTCCATGATTGCCATGGTCATCCTGAATAGGTTGTTCCTTATTACAAGCCGATATGGCCATCATGAAAATGGATATCGCGATAAGGACGATTTGCCTGGAAAAATGTCTCTTGTTGTTCATAAAATAAATTTAATTTCTAATGAATTGATTGTTACCTAAAAGTCATCACCCAAGGCTTGGTAAAGGCAGGGGCGCCTTTTGTAACTTTTACAGAAAAAGATTTCTGAAACTGCCCGGATTGGGGAAAAACCAGGCCCACTTCCATTTGACGTACCGGATCCCTTTTCTTGACAGATTTTATTATCTTCAATCAACCTCCTAAGCCAACGATTTCTAATTTTTACATTTTCACCACCAGCACATGCGCGCTAAGTCCAACCTGCATTTTCATATTGCAATGATTGTCCTGCTGGGTTCGGTTACACCTTCCCGGGGCCAGGGTCTTGAGTTAAAGAATTTTCCCGCCGCCCTGACAGAATTCATCCATGGTATCCGGATAGATAAACTAGGAAATCTCCAGCCTTCCGTCAGAATCAACTTTATCGACAACCATACGGCGTATATCGGGATTGCCTATGATATTCCTGAAGCTTTCCCACAGGACGATTGGAAACTGACCATTGTTCCTGCTTTCCAACCCGATTTCTACTGGTCGCCCCATCTTACTCCCGGCAATGAATATGTTATAGCACAACATGTCTTCCGAGCGCCCGCGCTGATCGTCTCAGATAGGAAAAAATCTTTAACGATCATTCCGGATATGAACCTGATCAGGCGTCAAACAGGTTATGACTGGTATCTTGACTTGGACGCCTCCTCAAAGCAAATGGTGGTAGGCATTTCAAAAAGCAGAGTGAAAGAACATGTCCTTTTTGTACGTGAAGGAGGTCAGCAGTATAAACCACCCGCATTTAGGTTCGGTTTCTTTGTCTTATTTGACGATCGGCCGGCGTCGATTGCGGATCCCTGGCGAAGGCCCCTGGAATTTATGTGGAAGAGATGGGGCCAGCCTTTGTATGAAAAAGGAGAGCCGATTGACCATGATTTGGATGCTTATTCGAAACATGTCTATGACTGGGCATTTTCAGGATGGCGCAAAGCTGTTTGGCAGGAATTTGAAATAGAAGGAATTCCGGTTGGAGCCCCGGTATTCATTGTAAATGTCACCCAAAGTCCAAATTATCCGGGACCCGTCGATGAGCGGGAATTCCGGTCGATATGGAACCAGGCCTGGTTCAGTTCACTTCGTTCTGCGTCTGGTCTTTTCCGTTATGCCCGAAGGACGGGGAACGACTCCCTATTGAGAAAAGCGAAATTGACAAAAGAACTCGCCCTGCATTTTCCCCAGAAAAACGGATTGTTTTATAGTGTGATTGCCACGCCCATGGTGATGGTGGATGAAAAAGGCAAGAAGGTCAATCGATCTACAGGCTGGAAGAATTATTATTTCGGAAATTCAAACCGCTTTCCTTCCAATCAATGGAATAATGGCGCCGCAGCACCATATCATATCCTTGACATGAGCTGGACCGCCCTGCTGATGCTGAACTGGTACGATGAACTGGAAAAAGATGAAAGGCTTTTATCCTGGGCAAAGCAGTATGGAGACAGACTGATCTCTCTACAAGACAAGGATGGATTCTTTCCTGCATGGCTCGACACACTGAACCAACTTCCCTTGCATATCCTGGACCAGTCACCTGAAACTTCGATGTCAGTCAGCTTCCTTCTGAAACTTTCGAAAATAACCAATGATAAAAAATATTCGTCTTCTGCGCTTCGGGCAATGCAGGCGGTCGCGGAAAATATTATTCACCAAAGCCAATGGGAGGATTTCGAAACTTATTGGTCATGCAGCAGGGTATTCGGGCAGTATGTCAACAAAAAAATCGCCCGTAATGATCAGTACAAAAAGAACACCTTATCCATGTTCTGGACGGCAGAAGCTCTTTATAATACATACCAGGATACACAGGATAAAAAATGGTTGGCACTGGGGCAGCGGGTGCTTGATGAACTCCTGATGTTCCAGGCAAGCTGGCAACCGCCATATATTGCCATCGCGGCTTTGGGTGGTTTCGGTGTCATGAATGCAGATGGAGAATGGAATGATTCGAGGCAGAGTCTATTTGCCGAACTAATCATCCAGTATGGCAAGATTCTGGGCAAGCAGGAATATATACAAAGAGGAATTGCAGCATTGAAGGCTTCTTTTGTCATGATGTATTGTCCGGAAAATCCGGGAACTAAAATGCAATGGGAAAAAGTTTATCCATTTTTTAATGAAAAGGATTATGGGTTCATGATGGAAAACTATGGTCATGGTGGTGAAACCAATGACCAGGGCCTGGGGATAGGAGAATTTACCATCTATGATTGGGGAAATGGTGCAGCTTCTGAAGCATACAATCGGCTGCTTGACCATTATGGCAAGGAATTCATCATAAATCCTGCCAGTCAAAAAGGCAACTAAAATTTCAATCGGGAAAATTTTTATCATGAAAATAATGCGAAGCATCTCATCCGTTGGGACCATCTTATTTTTTGGGCTATTTTCCTTTTGGGATACATGTGCACAAGGGAAAGGACCGAATGAGATCAACGGGTACTGGCTATTCAAAATCGACTATATCGGGAACCCCATGTACAAAGTTGTTAAGATAAGCACCGATAAAGGAACCCTCGATGGACAATATGTAAATGAAAATACCAGGCTCAAGGGAAATCTGGAAAAAAATAAATTCAGTTTGGAAACCCTTTCCGGGGAAGGATAATTCCAGTCAGTATGAAGGGGTATACACCAATGGAAAAATGAACGGCAAGGTCTCGTTGAAGGAACCTGTGACAGGCAAATCATTGGAATGCCCCTGGACCGGTGAACGATTTCCAATGGAGAGACCGGGTCCGCCAAAGAAATATGATTTTGTCCCTACTGCATTTCATCTTGGATATTCCAGCGAGATTCCCCCTGCCATGCATTGTTGGCCCGGCGACACTGTTTTTACACAGACTGTAGATTGTAATGGATTTGACAAGCTGGGCATCCACCGTGTGATGGAAGGCAATGCTGAGATCGGCCCATTTTATATAGAATCTGCCATTCCGGGTGATATGATTGCTATTCATTTTACAAGAATCCGCCTGAACCGCAATTGGGCCAGCTCTGCCGAACACCTGATGAGCCGATCTGTCTCTCATGACTATGCCGCACATGCGAAATTGGATGAAAGTGTGGTCCATTGGAATCTCGACCTGGAAAAGGGTATGGCCACGCTGGCTGGAAATACAGGCGGTCTTAAGAATTATAGTCTGCCCGTGAAACCCATGCTCGGCTGTGTGGGGGTTGCTCCTGCCTTTTGGGTTTACCCATTTCCTGCGATCGACTCCGGCCCCATCGGTGGAAATATGGATTTTGTATTGCTGAATGAAGGCACTACGCTTTACCTGCCGGTATTTCAGCCAGGCGCTTTATTATTTATGGGAGACGGACATGCTTTGCAGGGAGATGGAGAATTGAACCTGGATGCATTGGAGACTTCACTGGATGTCGGATTCACAGTCGAAATTATTCGTGGGGGTGCTGCCAAATTGGGCCAGCCCCGTGCAGAAAATGCAGGTTACCTGATGGCCATTGGCCTGAATGGTTCACTGGATGAAGCCTTTCGCGATGCGACGACAGAATTGGCAAAATGGCTTGAGCAGGATTATGGTTTGACCCCTGGTGAGACCTCCATCGTGCTTGGCACAGCCATAGAGTACCAGATAACGGAGGTGGCTGACCGAAATGTGAGCGTTGTTGCGAAAATCCAGAAGAGCAAACTGAGTGGGGTTGGAACAAGGGGCGCAAAATAAGCGCTACGCGCTAAATATGTTCTCATTCAGGAAATCATTCCTGAATTTTCCTTCCGGATCAAATTCAGCCACCAGTTTTAAAAATTCAGGAAGCTGAGGATACCGCTGTTTCAATTTTGAAGGCGCCATCGTAAACAACTTGCCCCAATGTGGTTTCACTCCAAATTGCCATAATTGGGCTTCGATCTGTGGCAATAGCTTCTTTACTGCAGGCCAATCCTGTTTCCAGGTAAAATGGATGGCCGTAGAGGGTTGTTTGTAGCAGGGACTCATCCAAAATAAATCTGCATCTATGGTGCGGATTTCAGTGATCATGAGATGAGGGCTGATTTGCTCATGCAATTTTTCCACTGCCATCATGGCTTTATAAGAATGCTCACGCGGAACGAAATATTCAGCCTGCAATTCCTTGCCGCTGCTCGGTGTGAACCCCATTCTGAAATGTGGAAGTCTTTCATGCCATGGGCCCGGCACACCCATTTGTTCAGTGCAATTTTCAGCAGAGAGTTCGACGATGGGATGAAGATTTTTGGTAGCAGGTTTTGCTCCGTAAAAATTGGGATTAACAGCCATCGAAATGCCAGGCTCTACCCTTCTTTTCACCCAAACTTCACTGCAATTCTTATTGCGCCAATCCGTAAACAAGCTCACACTATATCCTGAAGACATGATCTGGTCAAAATGGTGCTCCAGTTCTCCGAAAGAAAGATTTTCATACACATCCTGCCTGACCTGGTAAGTAGGTTGAATTTCCAGCTCAAGCCTTAAGAGCACGCCAATTGCTCCCAGGTTAACCACCGCCCCATAAAATCGATCCCCGTCATTATCCCGGGAAAGCCTGATCGTTTTTCCATTGGCATCCATGAACTCGAGCGCTGCGACTGCGCCGGACAGATTCTTATTCTTTACTCCTGAGCCATGGGTAGCCGTTATACAGGCACCTGCTATTGAAATATGCGGTAAGGAGGCCAGGTTATGCAGTGCAAACCCATTTTTTTCCAGGTACTCAGCCAATTGCCCATACCTTACTCCGGCACCTACAGTTACTCTGGAAGCTGCCTTGTCAATGACGATCGGCTCATCCATCTGTGTCACCGAAATAAATTGATGTTTGGAATCTGCAATGTTGTTAAAGCAATGTCGGGTGCCCAGGACCTTTAGTTTGGGATATTTTTTCAGAAGGGCTGGAATATCGGAAGCATGTTGCAGGTTGACCAGGTTCTTAGTACTATACACCAGGTTCCCCGCCCAGTTTCTGAGGGGATCATCCGCAGCCAGGGCGGCCACCGGAGAAAGTATACCTGCTGCAATGGCTCCTGATGTCAATTTTAGAAAAGTTCTTTTTTTCAAATAGCGCCTTTGTTCACTAAGCTACAGGTTCCGGCCGACAATACAAAACAGACAGGGAATAGCCTTTCGAAATTTCTTCATTCATTATAGTTTGCTTATCTTTTAAGTTGACCAAAACCAAACTGATTCTTGTTCAGGACTGACCGAAAAGAGATGAAGCAATCTTCAGATATTATTACTAGAAGAAAAAAGGAATGGAGAATGTGCACTTAATATCCTTTTCGATGAATGGAGTCCTCCAATTCAATCTACAATTCCAAATCGCTAATTAAGTGATATGAAAAGCGTTTTCTTATATTTTATTTCCTTTCTTTTACTTGTTTCAGATCTGCGCGGCCAGTCTCAATATCTTGATAGCTTAAGAACCGAGCTTTATAGATCATCAAATGATACTTTAACCCTGGTACTTCTCAAACTGCTGGCGGCCAATTACAGAGAACCCAGTCCGGACAGTTCTTTATATTATGCTGAAAAAGGAGCGGCCCTGGCGAATAAGATGAAATTAAAATTTTACCAGTCGATATGCCTGGGGGATATTGCGTATGCGCAGATGAACAAAGGATTTCACTCCAGGTCTCTTCAATCATACATTTCAGCGCTTGACTTCGCCAATAACCCAAAGGCTGAAGAAAATATGTTATCCGAGAAGTGGCTGGCGATGTCAAATATTGACGGGAATATAACTCCTATCGAGCTTCGTAAGGGTATCCTAGGACAGCTTCACCATGATCTCGGCATTCTATACGAAAATACCCTTCAATTCGACAAGGAACTTTTTCACCTTCGCATAGCAAAAAATTTACAAGAGGAAATTAGAGATTCCGGAGCCCTGGGTGCTACATATTATGTTTTGGGCAGAGTATACTTATCCATGCAGAAACCTGATTCTGCGCTCATCTTAGAAAAAAAAGCTTATGATATAACAGTTGCTTCTGGATCACCTGATCCAAGCTGGATTGTTTTGAATATAGGGAAATGCTATCTGGCCATGGGGAATATTCCGCTGGCGACCGAATACCTGCGAAAGGCGATTTCTTCCGGAGAAGATCAGAACTATCTCCGTGGCGTCGTTGCCTCCCAACTCCTGCTTTCCGATATCTGTAGACAGGAAGGCAAAATAGATTCAGCGCTTTATTTTTCAAAAGCGTCCCTTAAATTGTCACAACAAATGAAAGTTCCTGATCTGCTGCTAAGGTCTTACTCTTCCCTCGCAGGTCTGTATGGATCCACTAAACATTACGACAGCTCTACCAAATACCAGGCTTTGATGATAAATATAAAGGATAGCGTTTTCAACTCCCGGCAAATCCAGCAATTTCAAAATATCGAATTCGACGATCAGCAAAGGCTGCAGGAATTGGAGGCCGCGCAGAAGGCTTACCGCAACAAGGTGCAGGTATATGTCCTGATAGCAGGTTTGATCACCATTCTACTCTTTTCATTCATTTTATTGCGCAATTACCTTAACAAACAAAAAGCCTATGCCTTATTAAAAAAACAAAAGGCAGAAACCGATTTCCAAAAAGCCAGGACAGAAGAGACCCTTGAAGAATTGAGAACTACGCAGGCTCAGCTGGTACAAAGAGAAAAAATGGCCTCCCTGGGTGAACTCACAGCAGGGATTGCCCATGAAATACAGAATCCGCTGAATTTTGTAAATAATTTTTCCGAAGTCAATCTCGAACTCGTTTATGAAATGAAGCAGGCTATGCAGAAAGGAAATACCAACGATGCGATAACCTTTGCAAATTCCATTGAACAAAATCTGGATAAGGTGAATCATCATGGAAAGAGAGCGGATGCGATAGTAAAAGGCATGCTTCAACATTCTAGGGCAAGTACCGGGCTTAAGGAACCCACAGACATAAACCTGCTTGCCGATGAATATTTAAGGCTGAGTTATCGTGGATTTCAGGCCAAGGACAGTCAATTTCACGCCAAAATGCTGACAGATTTTGATCAGCAGATTGGAAAAATAAACATTGTGTCCCAGGAGATCGGGCATGTGCTGCTTAACATCTACAATAATGCATTTTATGCAATGAATGAAAAAAAGAAAATGCTGTTCAATGATTATGAGCCAAATATTCTGGTCACCACAAGATTGGCAAATGCAGCCCATTCCACTACCGGCGTTAAGATAATGATAGAGGATAATGGTTCGGGAATTCCGGAAAAACTTTTAGATAAAATATTTCAACCCTTTTTTACTTCCAAACCTTCGGGACAGGGCACAGGTCTGGGCCTTAGTCTGAGTTATGATATTGTTACCAAAGGGCACGGAGGTGAGCTTCGTGTCGAAACAAAAGAAGGGAGCGGCGCTAATTTCATCATTCAAATCCCAATCACATCATAGTCCAAAATGAAAAGAGCTCTCTTATTCACTGTTGCCTTGCTTTTTTGCACTCCTGCTCTCCGTTCCCAGACGCCCTATCTTGATAGTTTGAGGAACGAAATAAAGCAGTCATCAGATGATACCCTTAGGCTCGCATGCATGTATCTTATTTGTTCACAATTCTCAGAATCGAACCCGGACAGTTCATTGAATTATGGCGAAAAGGCCCTCGCGCTTTCGGAAAAGTTGAATTTCAAATTGAGCCAGGCTTTTGTTCTGGGCACTATCGGCTATGCGCAAATGAATAAGGGACTTTATTCCAAGTCCCTGCAATCATATATTTCGGGCATTGAACTGGCCAATGACCCTGCAGTAGAGAAGAATATTTTGCCAAAAAAATTCTTGGCATTATTCGGATCTCACCGGTTAACTAATACGATCAACTTTCGGAAATCCACACTTGGCTTTCTCCATGAATTCCTCGGCATTCTCTACGAAAATACCGGCGAGTTCAACAAGGAACTGGAAGAGCTCAGGATAGCTAAAGATTATGCCGAGGATCTCGGAGATGAGATTGTACTTGGCGAAATATATTATATTCTGGGTCGCGCCTACTTGTCTCAAAATAAACCAGATTCGGGTCTTGTCTACGAAAAAAAGGCTTATGATATGATTGTAGGCACGCCAAACTATGACCCCAGTGGCGTTTTTCTTACCATTGGAAAATGTTATGTAGCATTGGGCAAACCGGAGCTGGCTAGAGATTACCTTAGGGAAGCGTTAAGGTATAGTTTAATTAATTCTTATCTACGTGGCCAGATAGCAGCAGAACTTTTATTGGCAGATATCTCAAATCAACGAGGCGAAAAAGATTCCGCACTCTATTTTGAAAGGCATGCGCTATCTCTGGCTAAAAAATTGAATGTACCTGACCTTTTATTAAGATCCTATTCTTCGCTGGCTGGTTTTTACAATACGAATAGACAATACGACAGTACAGCCAAATATCAGGCCCTCATCATTAAACTAAAGGATAGCATTTTCAATTCAAAACAAATCCAGGAATTCCAGCATGTCGGCTTTGAAGAACAACAGCGACAGCAAGAATTGGCATTGGCAAAAAAAACGTACAGGAACCAGCTCCGGACTTATGGGCTGGTCCTCGGACTGCTCATTTTCCTGCTCGTCGCCGTCCTCCTGTGGCGGAATAACCGGACAAAGGAAAAAGCTTATGCCTTGCTAAAGAAACAGAAACAAGAAACAGACTTTCAAAAAAACAAAGCTGAAGAGACTCTTGAGGAGTTGAAGTCCACACAGTCCCAGCTGGTACAAAGAGAAAAAATGGCTTCCCTGGGTGAGCTGACGGCAGGGATTGCCCATGAAATTCAGAATCCACTGAATTTCGTAAATAATTTTTCTGACATTAATACAGAATTGCTGAATGAACTCAAGAACGGACCCATGCTTAAATTAGATGGGCAGGATAAGGCAGATGCGACAACCATCATTGAAGACCTTGCACAGAATCTTGAAAAAATAAATCATCATGGCAGAAGAGCCGATGCCATCGTGAAAGGGATGTTGCAACATTCGCGGACAAGCAGTGGACACAAAGAACCTACCGACATCAATGCATTGGCAGAGGAATATCTACGATTGAGTTATCATGGTCTCAGGTCCAAAGACAAATCCTTCAATGCAGAGTTAAAAACAAATTTCGACGAGCGCATTGGCAAAGTAAACCTGATTCCGCAGGATATAGGGCGCGTGCTATTGAACATGTACAATAACGCCTTTTATGAAATCAATGAGAAGAAGAAACTTGCAGGTGCGGACTATACGCCGATTTTGTCCGTATCTACAAAATTGGATGCAGCACACGGAGGGAATCTGCTAATCACTATTAAAGACAATGGTCCGGGGATTTCGGATAAAATTTTGGATAAAATATTCCAACCTTTTTTTACGACCAAACCTCCCGGAGAAGGTACGGGTCTCGGACTCAGCCTGAGCTATGATATCATTAAAGCGCACGGGGGCAAATTGGATGTAGAAACGAAGGAAGGAGAAGGCACAAACTTTGTTATCACATTGCCTATTCATTAATCTGAAGCCATGGTGGCTCCCAATCTCAACGGTGATATCTATTTGAAATCAAAACTGACGGTCTTCAAAGTGTCCCCGGCATTGCAAGTGTCGATATACCAGGAATTTCCAACATTTTGAATTGTGTATAAGAATCCTACCGCCAATGTTTTTTTGCCATCATCATTGGGAACTGCTTTGTCTACTTCGATCTTATTGGCAGCACTCGGAATTTCATTTATTTTCATCGGGGCCATGACGGAATCCCATGCTATGCTATTATCGGCACTTTTTATATGAAGGGTAAAAGTAATCATATTAAAGTCGGTTGTAAAACTACTGCTGGTGAACAATTCAAAACGAATGGTCCTTGGCTTTACCGGCTGTGGTGCAGGAGCCGAATCCTTTGTGCAAGCGTTTACCAGAACGGAAATCAGGACCAAAACAAAAGAAATCCGGATATATTTTTTCATTGTAGTTAATTCATTTGATCATGAATGTGAGTTTGGGGATACTTTCGAATGGTTTATGTTTTTAACTTTCTACACCTATCCGAAGAATCCCCATTTTATCCGACAAACGGGAGGCAAGGTACCAAACTTTGGTCACAGACGAGCTTATTCAAGCAGGGTTTAACAAATTCAATAAAATCCAGGATCGTCAATGATAATTGTCACACAAAATTATTTTGTCATTTCCCTGCCCGCCGAAACGAAGTGAAGGCGGGGAACTCGTGGAATTTTGAATAATTGTAACAGAGATCAAAACAGGGCGAGAAATCTGCAATTTCAGAGCGTGTAAACAGCCAGATTTCTCGCCCTGTCTCATGTAGTATGTAATTCCCCGAAACTACCCGGGCTCGAAATGACAAAAACAAGTAGTTTGCCAATTGCTTCGTAAATTCTAGCTGCAAATTCTTAGTAACAAACCGATGTCAGAGAAAATAGCGCAATATTTTGCTTTTTACCTAGGCTGTCAAACCAACCAGGGCGTATTGATTGGTATTAAAGAAAACAAGACCATAACAAGAACACAAGATGGAAATATTGTGGAATATGACACCGGGGATGCTACATTCCCAGTTAAACTCCTGCTTCGGAAAATAAACAGTTTGTCCCCCGAACAAAGCGTCGAATTAATATCTAAAGGATTTTCCATTGGCCGGCCAACTGGATATAGTTTTTCCCCTGCCGCCATCTTGTTCCTGCTATCGATACATGTCGATTTGTTCGGACTGATAGAAATGGGATTGGCCACTGACCTTAACAAATAATATACGGAGCCTCGTGCATTGTAATGCTATCAAACTTTCTCCGATCGAATTATATGGTATTTATAGGAAGGGATTAATCTAAAATTTAACCTTGACCAGGCCCACATTTCCCCTGCCCTTGAAATAAGGAAAAATAATTTCATTGGGGCCAACCAGCTTCGCCATCCGGGGGAAATAGGTATAGTCATTATCAAATCCCCTCAACGCAACATCCTCTTTTAGTCTGTTGTCAGGATTAAGAGTTCCATCTGCTCCGATGCTTTGAGCCGTGAGATAAACTTTTCCCCGGATGGTTTCATTATAGACAAGGTAAATGAGATCATTGGCAACAATCGCCTTAAATCCAATGAGTGAATAGAATTTATTTAACTGAGGAGTATTTATCAATTTAATCCATTCTACTCCTGCTTCCGCATTAAATGCGACGACAAGCATATTCTTACTGCTGAAGCTGTAGCCGTTACCAAAATATTTCCACTCATTCCAGGGAGTATATTGATCCTGTTCAAATGGATCGTAAAAAACATAATCCGTGGCGACGAGTTCGGTGAGATAGTCACGGTAATTCCAGCGATTGAATAACATTCGATCGGGGTGCAGGTATAATTCCTGCAATTCCACTACCATTCCCCCGTCGCTGCGCGGTTGTATATCCTGAATGTAGAACTCATTGAATGTAGATTTCAAGTTGCCTTTTTCACGAACAGTTCTCCTCAATCCATTTTCAAAAATGGTACTGGTGGCGCTCATTATACTATCCGTTGCCGCATCGATTGTAAGGGAATAGAGTCCCTTGATATCTCCCATATATTTTGTAGTATAGAGAGAGGCCAGGAAATATTTTCTATGCTTATTGTCGACCTTTATACGGAAGTCATCTGCAAAAAAAGCAGCCGGGACAAAATATTGATAGGTTATGTTATTGTCCTCATTTCTGAGCGAAAAAAATACTGCCCGGTAGTAATTTAATTCGTCCTTTGATTTCGACATGCCCAGGAAAACAAGATTGCCCTCATTATCCACTTTGAATTCGGTCAAATAGTCCGCACCATTCAAATCTATTATCTTCGTATATCTCCATAAACAATTTAGCCGTGCGTCAAAAGACAGGCAGGACAATTTATTCCCATGCTCGTTCAAACTATTGATGCTAAAAGCCATGATATGCTTCTTGTCCTCACTGAATATGACTGAATAGATCTGACTTTGATAATGGATGTCCAGGATATCAGTGTGATCCAATTCAATGGGCTCTCCAAGCATGCTTCCTTCCAAATCCATTTTTGCCGCCATACAGAAAATACGATGCCCTCGCTGATATTGATAAAACATATAGAAAAAATCATCGTAAGTCAGGAAATGCACACCGGTCAATGTATTGGGAAGAGCCAGCGCAATAGACTTCTTGAGTTTCAATTGATGATCATAGACCAGGATAGCACTTTCATAAATAGAATTGCCAGGCATGGGTACAACGCCGGGACTCATAAGCAGGAACTCCGGCGTACCGGCAGCAAAACTTTGACCGGCGCGATAAGGATCCTGCCTGTTTGGAGATTGCGTGTACGTCGCTTTATACACGAGGATACTATTGGCATTCCTGGCGATAACATCCGTTTTCATCCGAAAAAAATCTGTTTTTTCGGGATCTGAGTAAACCATTTCCTGTGTATGGCCAGGGAGAAAAGAAAGAAGATAAATGGCGGAGAAGTAGAGTCTCTTCATATGCGCCGAATTTGTTACTGAATATACTCTATTGAGTCGAAATTTCCCTGCACCCGCTGTTAGAGAAACGTTAAGTTCCTTTGCAAACAAAATTGTATGCTCCTTGAGAAACCATTAATGTACAATAACCCAACATGATTTTGAGAAATTGTTAAACATTAAAGATTGAATCCGGCCATAAAGACAATTGCCATATTGTTGTCATTGAATTTAGCAGAATGGAAGAATTTTGTTTCAACACCCAGAGAAATTCTGCTTTTAAAACGGTACTTGTAGCCCACCGTAATCCCAAAATCGGCCAATGACCAGCTGGCTGAGTTAAAATTCCCTTGTTCGGCACTCGTAAATTGATTGATCATATAGGATTGTCCCACAGAAGCGTTTGCATAATAATTCTTCAGGAATTTCATGGAAGCTACCAACTGAATGGGTATGGCTGCATTGGTTACCAGGGCGGGACCCAGGTTTTGGGCTGTATATTCATATGTGTATAACTGATAGTACCCTGATTCAAGTCCCAGGCTGATAAAATGTTGAGGCTCCCAAACTATGCGAAAGACAAGGGATTTATTCCAGGGCTGAAGCTGTTCTTTATTAATCACAAGGTTGTTGAAATAATAATTAGGACCTATACCCGCATAAATCGAAAGCCTGTGCTTTTTTATCATTGTTTTATTGTCAACCTGGGCAAATACGCTCAGGGTAAGTATACAAAAGAAAATTCCAATATAGTGTCTAATACATTTCATGATCAGCATTCATTCAAAAATGATTATTTCATATTCCAGTTGAAAAGATTAAAAAAGCGTATAAAAATCGTACACGACATAGGCCGGGTAGTCAGAAATAAACCCATCAAATTTTCCGTTCACCAGATAATCCAAAATCAGGTCTCTGTCATTCAATGTCCAGCTCAGGACTTTAATTCCCAGTCCATGTGCGATATTGATTTCGTTGAGGAGAAGTCCGAGGCTAAACCTGGGTGCCCAATATTGACAATGGTTTTCGATTGAATTGTCAAGACCCAATTCAGACATCATAGGAAGAGAGCGATAGCTTGGGTCAGATTTAAATTCTGATATTACATCATCTGATGTCAGGTCCGTAATGATCTCAAGTTTCCTGTTGGCTTTGGCAGCTCTTTCATTCGCTTTCCTGACCACGGGTTCGAGCCATTTGAAGATATCGGGATCTCCTTTAATATCCAACCACATATATTTAAGGGTTGTCGAGTCAATCACTGCATTTAGCACCTGCTCTACGGATGGAATTTTCTGGCCATCAGTGAGCCTCACATTCGCTTCCAGAAAATCAAAATTGTACTGAATGTATTCGCCAGTCAATGGGCCCTTTTGGGTTACACGGATATTAATGGATGCGTCATGAGCGCAAATCGGCACATTGTCTTTGGTTAGCTGAACATCAAATTCCAATCCGTTCGCGCCATAGTCCTGATCACGTATTGCACCGTTGAGTGAATTTTCGCTATAAGGTGGATTGGCCGTGGTCTGCACACCGTGGTGCGCGAAAATCATGAATTCATGCTCAACTGTATATTGAGAAAACACTCTCTCGAATTTCAATCCTATGGTTTGGGGAGAACGGTTGTTTCCGAAAACAGTTCCGTTTAATTTGAGCCGGCTGGCCAGACCTCTGGTTAACAAATCGGAGACGCCTTCATTTGAAGCCACCGTTAAATTAATAAGGTCCTGCTGTTTGCTCTCTGATTGCCTCCAGAAACCAGCGAACTTGATGCTGCTGTCCTTAAGATCCAATCCATACTCCAGGATGATATATACACCTGCTATATTGCTAAAAAAAGACACCCTCGACTTTGACACTTTGCATACAAAGTTTGTTCCCATATCTGCACTGCCATCATATAGAGTATAGATGCCTTCCATGCTTTTCACCAGTGAATCGGACAGGAATACTGTGTTTTTCAGATTGTCTTCGGGATTTTCCGGAGGTGCGACGATGCCGGCTTTCTTACAGGAAAAACCAAGCAGTATCGAAATCAGTAAAAATGTAGCATGGTATTTCATGATTCATTTTTTATAGGTTTATTCCAAGCGTAAATTCAGGAACGATGTAGCTGTACTGGTTAACAGGAAAAGCGGGCCAGGCCACGAAATGGTAGCGAATATTATTCACTTTGACTCCCAGGCTAACTACTTTGTTTTTATACAACCTTTGTTCAATGCTGGCTGAGACAGAATAACCGTTGTTCATTCCATTCCATAAATGAAGCGTATGGCCACCTTCATTCAAATCAATTGATTTTGTCCAGTAATAATCTCCCCGGAGGATGATTGCGAATTTTTTGAAACTATACCCGGCAGTAACCGATGGCTGATGTTCCCAGCCACTGAATTTCGTATCATATCCTGACTGGTTTAGGAAACCCAAATTATAAGCCAGCTGGTATCCAATTCCAAAATGATAATTGTGTATTGAGAAATTCCAGAAGGGACCTATGTTCAGTCTGTTTGAGACGATCATCGTTGAGAGGCTGGTCTGAACATTCAAACCGTAAGGCAGGCTGAATTTTGCATTATATGAAAGCATGGGTGCGTTAATTCTGTCAAGTGTCCATGCCGGTGGAATGTCTACGTAAGAGAAAGAAATGGAATGATAATAATGCCATGCGGGATGCGCAAGGGGCAACAGAAAGCTCGCAGATTTAATATTAAAACTTTGATAATTAGATACCACGTTATATTTTGGCTGCATTTCCTGTGCATTGCTGGTTATCTGTGATAAAGTGAATGCGATGATAAACATCATCTTCAGGACTGCGGGGGTTATTTGAATTTTCATATACTAAGGTTTAGGTGTTGTAATGATGACAACTCAAAAGTATAGTCGCAGTCAGCCGATTCATAATTGAATCCCAGGCTCACCTATTCATGGATGGGAATTACCGAGTAATGTGGAAATGATGATAGAAGGAGGAAGTATTTTTTGCAAAAGACAGGAAGTAGCCTGGCGTTTTATGAATAAACGCAAATAATCCCGGGAGCCTGAATGGAAATATGCTAATAAAACAAAGGAAGCGGGCTCCATGGTTCATACACCAGCCGGTATCCCCGCAGAAAAGTTTTACTCTTAAATGTTGGTGCTATTACTCATGGCGCTCAATCTGTATCAGGCAGAAGCGCGCCTATGGCGGGGCAAAGCTGCAGAGAAGTTCTCTATTTTACTATGAGTGTTTCTAAAAGAAAAGAATTTGCGTCTAATATTTAGATAATGCATTTTGTTCAGTTTATATGAACAGACCTGCAGGCTTTCTATTGAATATAGATAAGCAACACAAGTGATGTGCGCGACTAAAATTTATCCCACAAAAAATAACATATTGGAGGACTATCTGTCTATATCGGCCTCGATTTCTACCTTAAAGAAAATGGAAAAAGCCAACTGAAAAGCTTGGCTTTTTTCTGTTCTTTCTTTGCGCCTCTGCGCTTCTTTGCGGCTTTGCGAGAAACAAGCAGGGGCTTCCACTAAAGAAAACCTTAATAGATAAACTGCTCAAACACGATCTTATCCCCTTCTACCTTATACACACAGATCTCTTCCAGCAGCACCCTACCCCTACCCTTCATGGTGCAATCAAGGGTCATTCCCATGCTGAAATGCTTTCCGTTGACGACAGGATCTGAAATAGTCAGTCCATGGCTTTCTTCAATCATGCTCGCAAACTGGTTTCCCTTTTCAAGCACAGCCTGCAGCCCTTCTGCTCTTTCCACGTGGGCTCCCGGAGGTTCAATACTGACCATGGTCTTACCATATAATTCTGATTGGGCTTCCTGGATTTTTCCACTACGGCAGAGTTCCACGAGACGATTTGCAACTTCTTTGGTTGTCATAAATGATGTTTAAAAGTGATGAAATGAATTAACCGACCGGCTAACTGCAATCTTTAAAGGATTGGCATAACTATGACGATCGGTGTTGGCAGAATCAGACAAATTCGGAGGGCTTTTTTCTACTTCCGCGTGGACTTTGACCTGTTGAATAGATAAAGGCAGGCAACAAAAAGCAGCAAGTGGACAACGATCGCAACAATCAGCAACAGCGTCGAGCCTGCGGCTATCCAGTAATTGATTAATAGTATGGCTACAGCCAGGTTGTAAAATAACATGGCTGCGATAACTGGTCTCTGGCTATCAATTTTTGTATTGTTGCGGGACAGCCAACAAGATATAGCTAAAGAAGTAATGGCGACTCCTGCTACCCTGGCAATGGTATTCTCAAACACTGAAGAGGTTTCAACCCCCAATAGCTGATGGCTAATGAACGCAGGAATGATCAAAAGTAAAAGCCCTATGGGCAGCTCCACGATGGTGCTTGTGATAAAAAACAAACGAGGATTCATGTGGCTGTGATTTGAAGAAAAGATTTGATTATTAAATAGTAAACAAAGCTATTCAATCTGACTCAAATTGATTTTACAATTCTTAGAATAGAAAATGGATCATGTTTGTTGAGCCTGGTATGTAAACCCGGAGAAGCCAGACAAGTATCCGGATAGCCCATTACGTTCCAAATATTCAATAAATAGCGTATTCTGCTTCGAATTGAGCATTTGAGAAAGATTTATCTGATCCAGGACTTTCTTTAGCATACCTTGAAAATGCGCATTCTGAAAATCAGGTTTTAAATCATGTTCGATAAATCAATTGAAAATGTCAAACATCATATCACAGATAACTTTGCTGCGGAAGGCTTTGCGACTCACCATTTGTACTCTTGCAGGAATCTTCATTTTGACAGCCTGCTATGCCCAGCCGATCGTGGGCAAATGGAAAGGGGTATCCGTAAAGAATTATTATAGTCCTGAATATGCCAAACAAACAGGCAAGTCCATGGAAGAAAAAACGGCGAAGGATGCAGGGAATTCAGAAGTGATCTATAACGCCGACCATACTTTTATCCTGAATATGTCCTCTCCGAACAGTTCAGAAGTTATTACAATGAAAGGAGTATGGGAGGCAACGCAGGATCAATTGAAATTAACACTTGAACCACAATTTAACCCGAAAAAAATAACCACCACAGCTACATTCACGATCAATGGGAATATGATGGAGACCATCGCGATAATCCCTCCTCCTTCGCGAATAATTAAAACTGTTTCAATTGGCAGTAGGCTTTGAATCACGAGCCTTCTTCGATTCGTAATCCATCATCGATGAATGCATAGGCGGAAGCTATGGGTTCAACAATTTACATGCTCATGCGCTTTAAGGTTCGGCGGAAGTTCTAATGAAGCATAAAAAAATCCAGCAAGATTAATCTTCGGATAATTTTTATAATCTTTGGGATACAGATACCTGGTCCTATCCTTCATTTGTGCACCAACCCTCACAATTGCCAAAGATCGAATGATGAACAATCCGGCAGCCTGTTGAGTTGTGTGATCGCGATCCCTCTTAATGATTATTTTGATTCTTTCATTTCCCTATATGGCAGGCCTCTTTATTCATGGAATAATAAATAAACAATGATGTCGCATGATATAAAATATATTCTGTATTTGCTCTATTTGGTTTTACTGGTATTTACCGTCGTACGGATCATACTTGACACCCATTCCAGCTCCAAAGCACTTGCTTATATCTTATTGGTGATTTTGCTTCCGCTTGCAGGTATATTATTTTATTTTTCATTCGGTGTGAACTACCGCCATCTTAAAATGACGGAAAAGGGAATTGAGGCCATGCATGAACTGACCGCCTCAATCAAAAAGTATATTCCGGACAGGACGAATAACCTGATCCAGTCGTCCGCAGCCCAGTTGGGCCAATACACGGAATTAGCGGCATTTATTCATAAGATAGGAATAGAAAGTCTTTGCGAAAACCAGTACCAGCTCCTGGTGAATGGAGAAGAAAAATTTCCTGAAGTGCTTCGCGTTATGGAAACAGCCGTTCATTTCATCCACCTGGAATATTATGACTGGGAAAATGATACCCGTGGAAATCAGATCAAGGAGGTCTTGCTCAGAAAAGCCAGGCAGGGAGTGAAGGTCAGGGCCATGTTTGACGCCTATGCCTCCAGAAAAATCAGGCACAATATTGTCAAAACCCTGCAAGCCGGAGGAGTGGATATTTATCCGGTGATCCCGATCAGGATAACGTTTATGGCCAATCGCTTTAATCACCGGGACCACTGGAAGGTCATCATCGTAGATGGGCATACCGGATTTCTGGGAGGAATCAATATCTCCGATCGTTATGACAATTCTATTGATACCGGTCTCTATTGGAGAGATACGCATGTAAAAATCACAGGGCCCGGGGTACTGAATATGCAGCGCCATTTTATCATTCACTGGAACGCATGCCAGGAAGAAAGACTGGTTTTTAATGATTTATTATTCCCTTATGAGAAAGCAGTAAGCCTGCCAGGCCCAAAGGAAATGGGACAGGTCGTTGCCGGCGGGCCCATCTTCCCAATGTCGAATATCATGCTCAGCTATTTCCGGATCTTCACCCTGGCGAAGGATAAATTGTATATCACCAACCCATACTTCATCCCCAACGATAGCATTCTGGACAGTCTCAAGGGGGCCGCTATCAGTGGAGTGGACGTGCGGCTACTCATGCCCGAGAAATCGGATTCCTTTATTGTTGGCGCTGCCTCGAGGTTTTAATACCGGGAATTGTTGAAGGCTGGAGTTAAGATCTATTTATACAACAAGGGATTTGTGCATGCAAAAACAGTAGTGGCAGATTCAAAAATCAGCGTGGTGGGAACGGCCAATATGGATATCCGCAGCTTTGATCTCAATTTTGAGATGATGTCGGTTATATATGGAGCGCAATTCGGCCGTCGGCTGGAGCAGGTTTTCCTGGATGACCTCAAAGAATGCATCGAGCTCAGCTATAAGGAATCCTTGAATGAGCCCATCGGAAAACGACTAACCTATGCAGTATGCCGGCTGATTTCTGCTTTCCTCTAAAATCAAATTTCATAGCCATTCGTTTATGATTATAATGGGCTAGCACTTATCATGATCAAGCCAGGATTTGTGTATATGGAAAATGGTCTGAGGCCGGGACTGGTTGAATGCCATATATTTTGTACTGATATGGTAATTCCATGGCCAGGATAGAACTTAACCCGGAATTATATACCAGCGGACATGGACCCATAGTTCCGCTGCCTCGTGTGCCGGGATTGACCAGAGATTCTTCGAGTTAATGCAATATCTAATTATCATCAAAAAGGGATCAAATAGGGACCAGACAGGGATCAGACAGGGGCCAGACTCGGATAATATCCCTCTTTAGTTCCTATTTAACCCCTTTTTAAACCACTTTTTATAATAATTAGACAATAAGTCGCCCCGAAGTAAGGCAGGAACACCAGACAAAGGACAATTGAATGACCATAAAGAATGTATCAAGCTTAGCTATAAGGAAACCTTGAATGAGCCCATGGGAAACCGACCAACCTGTGCAGTATGTCGGTTGATTTCTGCTCTCTTGTAGAAGAAAAGATTGACCAAGGATTTGAAGTAGGAACCTTTCTCTGTTCTCGTTTCCGGCTTGTCCCTCAGGCAGCATTTTGGTGGAGCTCCCCCCAATGAATCCGAAGCCAGTCATAAGCATGCCTCTGGCTAAGAACATAATTTGGCATCTGTTGCGAGATCAAATCTTCAAGCCTATGGAGGCTTTGGATATCGCTGAGATGATTGTCTTCGAGAAACTGATTAGCAATGAAAAGCACCTCGTTGCCCTGGCGACGATTGAATTTCCAGTGATCCTGCCGGCCCTTCAATTTTGGATCGTCAGCGCTGGTCTGCCAATTGTAAGATCCTTTCAGATTTTCTGACACGAAAGGCATAAACTCAATTAAAGATTAAGAATAAATGATGAAAGGGTAATCAAATTACCATTCAATCAAAAAAAACTATTAAGCACCAAATAAGGAAACGCCTTTAACGATGAAATTATTGTCATTTTGATTTGAGTGAACCAGTGCCTTTGCAGTGATGGGAAGAGTAGTGTTTTTATTTTTTGGTTCGTCCAAGGATCTGATAACTACCAAAATATAAAGCCCCACCAAACCTTAAATGTCAAGGATTTGATGGGAATTTCATGTGAACCGGATTGGATTGCCCTCGCTTTGCTCTGGCTTTCGTGAGGGGCCACATCATATAATTCGCCGACCATCCGCTGTGCGGAAGCTGGATTTTTATTTGTTGGCTATCGCTATAGGTTTCGGGACCAACACTTGATGTGTGGGGATATACATTTCCCAAAGGACTGTAATTGTCAGCTTTTGTGTAGTTAGGGCTACTACGATAATACGGCGCTATATAAGTGCCACTGCCCCGGCTATATCCAATTAAATGAATTTGAGCAAAACTGGTGAGTGCTGCATAGAAAGTCAATTTGCGAAAATTAATTTCCGTAACCATTTGCAGGCAAGGATTTCAGACTATCTATATAAAGCTTAGTAAATTTAAAAAAAGTGGATCTTTAGTTCTCATAATGATAAAAAAATAAGTATCCAAGGCATCGAATATTTAAAATGCTAAATTTAAAGAAAGCGATATTTCAAAGCTTTAAAATTTTCTTGTTCTGTATATTGCCTTCAGCAGAAGATAGTACGCCCAGTGGTCGCCTGGGTTTCGAAAAATAAATAGTAATGCTAACATTAGCGACATACTTTAATTTTCTTAACTATTAAATAAATATGGTCATGACTAAAGAAAGTGTTACCCGAAGAGGTTTTATTGGCAAAACCGTTACAGGTATAGCTACAGTTGCTGTGACAGGTAGTATTGCTAAGGCTTCCTTTACCAGTGCTGCTTCCTATAATAGAATTCTCGGTGCCAACGACCGGATCAACATCGGATTTCTCGGCTGTGGTGATCGCAGCAGTGATCATCAAAGTATAGTAAAAGCAGCCCAAAAAGACAAAAATCTTTCCGTGGTTGCCGTCTGCGACATTTGGAAACATAATAAAGAAAAAGCTGCAGCAAACTGTAAAAGATTGTTCGGAACAGATGTAAAACAGTTTAAATATTCCGAAGAAATGTTAAAAATGCAGGAGCTCGACGCAGTAATGATCGGTGCAGGAGATTTTCAGCATGCACAGCTTTTAGTGGAAGTTGTCAGGGCCGGTAAAGATTGCTATTGTGAAAAACCTATGGCCATAAATGTGGAAGATGCTAAACTGGCAAGGAATACCGTCCGCTCATCCAAACAGGTTGTACAGCAGGGATCGCAATGGCTGAGCGACCCGATACAGTTGAAGGTGCGCGAGATCATTCGCTCGGGTAAACTGGGTCAGATCACAAAAATAGAACAGGAGTGGAATGATAATGAACCTCGCTGGCATGTTCCAACAGATCCAGATGTGGCGGCGATCCGGGAAGAGGATACCGACTGGAACAGGTGGCTGTTAGGAAAGCCTTATGTTCCGTTCGATCCGTGGAAATATTTTGAATTCAGGATATTCCGTGATTACTCCGGGGGTATCACGTCTCAATGGATGAGTCATGGAGCAGGATTGGTGCATTTTTATACCGACACAGCCATTCCTGACACTATGGTAGCAAACGGAGGGATATTTGGCTGGCCAGATATCCGACAGAACCCGGACACATTTCAGGCACTCGCAACTTTTGAGAAGGAGAAGTTATTGTACTCATACGCTACAAATTTTGCAAATATATTTGGTGATTATACCTGCATTCGCGGGAAAGAAGGAACCTTATTCTCGGCAGGAGGAGAAGGCAGTTCCCGTTGGTTTCTTATTCCCGAACAAGAGAACCACCCCGGTGGATTTAATTTTTACGAGGGGATGAAAGAGGCAATAAAAAACGGGAAAGCGGAAATAATAACAACTCCGGAATATGGGATGAAACTTGGTCCCGCTTGGGTGAGTGATAATATGCCCTACCACCTTAACAACTGGGTTGATTGTATGAGGAACAGAAGTCTTGTACCCAATGGGCATATTGATACTGGCTTCTGGCATTCGATAGCCACCATAATGGCAACCCGTGCTTACCGGGAAGGAAAAAAATTATATTGGGATCGAAAAACCGAGGAAATAGTTGATCAGATGCCTTCTTCGTAATTCAAGTACATATTCATTCTCCAATAATTATGAAATATTTACTGATCTCGTATGTGTGCTGTGCTGTTTTGAGTCCATATAGTGCTGTACTGAAAAGGTTTGGCGATGAGACGATCGATCGGCGTGACATTGAAAACATAAGACTCATTACAGACACATTACCTAAGGTTCTTCCAAAGAACCATGCTGATTTAATTGCAGGTAAATTAAGACTTGACGCTGCTTTAGGATTTGGAATTAATCAATTGCCTGGCAACTTGAAAGAATGGGAAAAACGCAGGGCACAGCTAAGGAACGGGATCATAAAAAAAACAGGAGTTGTAATAAATCATAACCTGGCTTTAAACATGAAGGAAACGGGTACCATTCAAATGAAAGGTTATGCAATTAAAAAAATAACCTTTCAAACCCGTCCGGGGATTTATGCAACGGCCAATCTATATATCCCTGATGGCAAAGGGCCATTTCCTGCAGTAATTTTTATGATAGGCCATTGGCCTAAAGGCAAGATCGATGCAGGGGGCCCTCAAGCAGTAGGGCATAGCCTGGCGCTCAATGGTTATGTATGCCTGAGCATTGATCCCTGGGGTTCCGGCGAACGGACTACGATCCATGGCATATTTGAAGACCATGGAGATGAGAATAATCTTGGATCATCGCTGATGAATATCGGGGAAACGTTAATGGGCATTGAAATTTCAGATAATATGAGAGGTGTTGATCTGCTTTGCTCATTGGCTTATGTTGATTCAAAAAATATTGGGGCAACGGGAGCCAGTGGAGGTGGAAACCAAACTATGTGGCTGACAGCACTCGATGAGCGCATTAAAGCGGCCATGCCTGTAGTAAGCGTCGGAACCTTTCAATCCTACATTATGGGAACTCCTTGTATTTGTGAGGTGGTGGCTGATGCCTTTGACATGACAGAAGAAGCAGGCATTCTTGCCCTTATTGCACCCCGCGCAATAAAGATGTGCAATCATAAAAAAGATGACAATCCTGCTTTTTTTCCATCTGAAATGATACGCAGTTATACCAATGCCAAACCGATATTTAAATTGTACGGAGTTGAGGATAATATAGCTTTCCAGTTGTTCGATCTTCCTCACGGATATATGCCTGAAGACCGGGAGGCTGTGCTCGGATGGTTTGACATGCATTTGAAAGGTATTGGTAACGGTTCCCCGAAAAAGGAAATTCCATTTGAGTTACTGCCGGAGGAACAACTCATGGTATTCCCTAAGGGACAAAGAGATGCCAATGTAACAGGTACCGTTGAATACTGCAAACGAAGAGGGAACGAATTAAGATCTGTTTTTCTGAATACAAGTTCCACTGATGCAGCGTTAAAGAGAAAGGACCTGAGAAACTTATTGGGAGTCACCGAAACATCCATTTTGAATCATGTTTACGAATATCAGCAAATGAACGGATGGAACCGTTTCGCTTTAGCAACTTCTGATAATAAGCTTATTCCTGTGCTCTTGCGCTCTCCACGGGATAACTCTAAGGAATTTGTAATTGTTTGCAATCCTGAAGGAAAAGAAAGTATTCCGCCTGGTTTGATTGATGAAATAGGTAAATCGGGTAAAGGTATCGCGATTGTTGACCTTTCCGGAACAGGAGAAGCTTCTTCAACTTTCGTAGGAAATAATTATCGTACAGGAGGGCTTCGCACTATTGCCAGGTCGGAGTTATGGTTTGGCAGAACCATGATTGGTGAATGGGTAAAAGAGCTTAATATCCTTACTCAATTCCTGAACTCCAAATACAAAGCTGTGAAAGTAAGCATAGATGGAAGTAAGGAAGCCGGACTAGCCGGATTATTTCTTAGTGCACTGGAAGGCAATGTCGATCATCTTACGCTGCGTGAAGCTCCTGTTAGCTATTTATTTGATACCCGGGAAGGTATTGACTTCTATAGCGCTGCCATCCATCTACCCGGTTTTCTTAAATGGGGAGATGTTTCATTGGCTGCGGCTCTCAGCGGCAAAAACATTGTTTTCATTGACCCGGTCACTATATCCGGACAAAAGATAACAGGGAACATGTTAAACGAAAATCAAAGAGAATTTGAAAAGTTTAGATTAAACTATAGGCAACCCGGGAATACAGCATTCAAATAGTACGAAAATAAAAATGAAATACCAAAGCCAGCGAATAGGCAATTACCGTTACCGAATCCTTGCATTGGTATTTATGGCTACCACAATTAACTACTTTGACCGGAGTATAGTAGGCGTAATGGCTCCGACCTTGCAAAAACTTTTCCATTGGTCAAATAAGGATTATGCAGCCATTATGGTTTCCTTCAAAATTGCTTATGGCATAGGGTTGCTGTTCATGGGTAGTATTATTGACCGGCTTGGCACGAGGACAGGATATACTATTTCAATCGTTACCTGGAGCATATTCGGGATGCTGCATGCTGTCATCAGGCCGGCCTTCAGTTTAATTGGTTTTATTGTCGCGCGTTTCGGCCTGGGAATTGGCGAGTCGGGAAATTTTCCTGCAGCAATTAAAACAGTAGCAGAGTGGTTTCCAAAAAAGGACCGGGCTTTTGCCACAGGCATTTTTGATGCATCAACAAGCGTTGGTGCGATCTTAGCTCCGTTTATCGTTGGCGCTATTGTTTCTGTTAACGGAGATCACTGGCAGATACCATTTCTTATTACCGGTGTGCTTAGCGCCCTGTGGGTATTTTTATGGATGAGAACCTATCAAAAACCGGAAGAACATCCAAAATTATCAATAAGCGGAGTTAGCCTATATTAACAGTGATTCCGAAGAGGAAACAAAAGAAAAAATTCCCTGGTTAAGATTATTACCAAAGAGGGAAACCTGGGCATTCTCTTTAACAACGATAACTGATGGTGTTTGGTGGTTTTACCTTTTCTGGGGCGCCAAATTTTTGGCAGAACAGTTTGGCGTAGACATTAAAAACATTGGGCTTCCATTCCTGGTTATTTTTATTATGGCGGATGCCGGAAGCCTCCTTGGAGGATATGCCTCGGGTGCATTAATAAAAAAAGGCTGGTCAATCAACAAGGCGCGGAAAATAACCATGCTGGTTTGTGCGATTATCATTTTGCCTGTTAGCTTTGTACCTGTTATGGCAAGCAAATGGATGGCAGTCTTTTTAATTGGTCTCGCCGCTGCAGGTCATCAGTCATGGTCGATTAATGGATATACGCTGGTTCCGGATGTTTTTCCAAAGAAAGCAATTGCATCAGTAATTGGAATAGGAAAAATGATTGGGGTGGCCGTCGCGATAATTGCTGATATTGCCTTAGGGGCAGTACTGGATACCGCTGGTAATTCGGGTTATTTCTGGGCATTCATGATCGCAGGTTTTTCTTATATCCTTATATTGGGATTTGTGCAACTATTGATGCCAAAGATGACCCCATTAGATGATAATTTGAATTATGTATACTCCAAATAACACTTAGCTTATATTTAAATCTCATTAGTTTCAATATTCGGGATTCATTTAAGTTATATGGAGATAACCCCAAATATGGTCCTCGTTTGTGCAGCGCCGAGATTTGACCATACAAGAATTTAACGAGTATCTATGTAAATGAAAAATGGTCTTAGATTAGAAGTGGTCGAGTGCCACAATATTTTGTACTAAATATTCTAAATCTAAGACCATGATAAAGGTAAATCAAAAACTTGATTTCAGCGGACACACCATTTATGTTGGGATCGATGTCCATCTCAAGAGCTGGAATATCTCTGTGTACATGGATAATCAGTATCTGAGAAGCTTCAATCAGCCTCCTTCCGTTGAAGCACTTCAATCATTTTTATTTAATTCCTATCCAGGCGCAACCTTTAGTTGTGCTTATGAATCGGGCTTTTGCGGGTATTGGATCCAAAGGGAACTCATACAAAATAATATCAATTGCATTGTGGTGAATGCAGCAGACATTCCCCAAACCGATAAGGGCATAAAAAATAAAACAGATAAAAATGATTCTAGGCGCATAGCGCAAGGTTTGCAGGCTGGTATGCTTCAGCCCAATCACATACCAGATGCTGAACTTGAGGCGGACCGACAATTGGTTCGCTGCAATGAACGATTCAATAGCGATTTAACCAGGGCAAAGAATCGCATCAAAGGCTTATTATATCAGTTAGGTATTAGCCTGCCTGAAAACTTCGCCAAATGCAACTGGAGCAATTACTTTATCCAGTGGCTGAACCAGCTTGAGCTAAAAAATATATCAGCTACCCTTGCGCTTCGGCATCAGGTATTGATGGCCGAAATCATCCGCCGGCAAAAGCTTGCTGTACTAAAAGATATCAGGAATTTGTTGAAAAAACACAGGTATGCTGCAATTGCAAATTGTTTACTAACTATTCCGGGTATTGGAGCTATAACAGCAGCATCACTAGTCACGGAAATTGATGATATGAAAAGATTTTCAACTTTTGAACGACTTAATTCCTTTGTTGGATTTTATCCATCACAGTTTTCAACTGGAGAAAACATTCATCAGGGAAACCTAACTGGAAGGAAGCATAGGCGATTGAGAAGTTTACTGGTAGAAGCGGCCTGGATTGTCATCAGAACGGATCCCGCAATGACTAAAGCATATGCTGATTTAAAAATGAGAATGGGTGGGAAAAGAGCCATCGTAAGAATTGCCAGGAAGCTTCTTTCGAAAATAAGATCTGTCTGGATAAACAAAATTGAGTATCAAAAAGGAGTCATTTAAACATGAATTTCTATCCACCTATAATACAATTAAGTCAGACCACTCTTTGGTCCTTGTAAGACAATTACTTTTAACGAGTGTGTGGCTGACTTATCTATCAAACTTTAATAAATACTTGTGGCATTTTTGACCACTAATAGGAGGATGAGGTAAATAGAAATTTGTAGCTTTAAATGACCAATAATAAATTTTGCAAGGAAATGAAACCTAGTTTTTTAGGGCACGGATGAATTGTACTCACTTCTAACTAATACCATCATTCATTCATAGGAGGACCAAAATAATCAATTATATTAAATCGATATTCACGAGTCCTTTTGTATTTATTTCGTAGTCCATCGCGCTACTATAAAGATATTCCCACGCATTTGATACTAGTCCATTTACAACAGGATAATCATGAATATAGTCCAGGCAATCTTGCATGCCTGTTCCATGGTCATCCAGGTAAATAGCATGATTGTCGTCTTTCCACAATTTATAGTTTGTGGCCCGACCTATTCGTTTTGCTTCTTTATTCATTTCCTCAAGCATCCATTCTTTTCTGCTTTCACTCCCGTTTTGTATAGCTGAAACTATCTTTCTTGAGGTATACTTTTTAAAATCTCTGATAATATTTGATAAATTTTCGCCATCCTCTTTTGTTGATGCTATCAAGTGGATATGATTTGTCATGATAACCCATGCATAAACGACTAATCCTTTAGTAGCAATACAATAATTCAACGACTCGACAAGAATATCTCTGTATTCCCGTCTTGAAAATACGTCCATCCAATAGATAACTGTAAAAGTTAGAAAATAGCAACCTCGCTGATCGCTAATTGTGTATTTGTCACCACTCATTCAGACAATATACAAACGCAGGTGACTGACGGTCCTCGTTAAATCACTGTATTTCGAAACGATTATTTGGCACAAACGAGGACCATTTATGGTTTTTATCTCATGAATGTTAGTGTCATTACCAAAAGTCCTACTACCAAACACAATGGTGAATAATATTTTGTGTCTAATTGGCCAAATTGGGTTGATTTGATTCTCTTGAAAAAGCCTACATATTTGAAGTCACCAATGGCTCTCAAAATGAATATTGTAGAAAGCACCCAAAGTCCATATTTCATCAACCAATTCGGTAGACTCAAAGGTAAAATTTGGGTCTTCACTAAAATAAAAAGTCCGAACCCCAATAGCCCAAAGGCAATAACGAAGCATTCAAATAGTTTTGGGTTCATTACTTTTTCGTTATTCTCCCTTGTTGGAATAGCAGCGTTTGCGCCCCATTTTCCACCAAGTCCCCAATAGAAATGAATTACTGAAAGAAAAGAGAAAATAAAAAATAATAATAGTCCGATTAAGGTTGTCAGCATTTTCTGTGAAAGTTACTTATTGAATGAATACTACTACCGGCGTTTGTCTGTTCTTCAATTGTTTAATTATGGTGATGCGACCGGTAATAAAATTTCTGCTAAAGGTTTCGGGCTTGGCGAAGGTGGCGATTTTCACCACAAATGTAGATGCGGTGAACCAATGTTTGATTAACCACAAATGTTTCTGCGGAGTACTGAACCGCCACTTTTGCCAAGCCCGTGTTAGCGGTTCGGGCATTATTGAGATTTCTCACATTCATTCTTGAGTCCTTCCATTTCCATTGTCATATATCGGATAGTTAATTTTCTTGAAATAGCGCATAATACACTTGCAAGAAATCCTTTGTACGTTAGTATTGATTTAGCAATTGTACCTCTTGACGAACTCTCCAAAATATGTTCTCCAATGACAGTTACGCCCAATATCTTCGTCTCCCAAGTAAATGATTTATCTACTTTTATTTCAGTTATTTTCCATACAGCTGGGGATAATTTCGGTTGTATAACTTTCGCTCTTCCGCCAACTTTAAAACTAAAATTTTCTAAATATGAAATTTGTTTTATGGATTTAGTCCATAAATTCCATTTTTCTATGTCAGTCCAAATGCCATACACTTTTTCTATGTCAGCATTAATTAGTATGTCTTTTGTTAATCTGTTTTTACTTTCCATTGGTTACTCGTTATTATTGTTCTTAGTCTATGGTCACCTATGACTCTGTCGTCAAGTTAAGGTAATATAAATTAAATTGTCGGTCCCAAACAACCAAAAGCAGGTTACAGCGCATTATCAATTTAGAGTACACACCAAGAAGTTGAAAGAGATGTTCATGGGAATGACTGTCAGGGAAAAGACAGATTTCTTAACAGCTGTTCTTCCCTACCTGCTTCCAAAACAGGTTGCTGATTCGATAAGCGAAAATTATTTCAGAATCCAAATCCCTGGTTTTCTAACCGGGGATTTTTTCCAATACTTAATTTCAGACAAGATTTTTTTCTGTTTTTGCATATTTCATAATTAAAGGATACTTTCCATTAAAATGATATAAAATATGCGATTTTCGATTATTCTCTTGTTTTTTGGACTACTTGCTTTCTCCTGCAAAAAAGACGCAGGTACGCCTCCCTATAAAAATACTATCTCTGCGACTATCGACTGACATGCAGTTAAGTTTCCTAACAAAGTTGAAGTTGGAGTTTCAAGAAATTGGTATGGAGATCCAGGACAGGTAAGTATTATCGCCGAAGATCCAAGTTGGTTATTTTTATTAATGGATAAATATGACGGAACTAAAACGACTTATAACCTTCTTCGCGCTAATCAAGGTGACTTTACTCCAAGTGTCAGTTTTGGTAGCATTTGTTTACAGGATTGCTTTTTGTTTAATCCAATTTCATGGGATATGAATATTAGCGATAGTGGTGCGATTAATATTGACTCATTCGACAAAACAACCTATAAGACTGGTGAAGTAATTACCGGAACTTTCCAATATGATTCAAGTGACACTACCGGAAACAAATCAAGCGTAAGGGATGGGCATTTTTCAGTGTTTGTTCCAAATCAATAAAATATCAAATAATATAAAATATGCGAGTTTCGTTTCTACTTTTGTTTTCGGTACTACTAACTTTCTCCTGCAAAAAAGACGCCGATACACCACCTCATCAAAATACTTTTTCTGCGACTGTCGAAGGGCCTACAGAATCTAATTTTGTTCCTTCGACCATTGAAGTATTTAGATTCGGGTATACGGCTTCGGGACCAGGATATGTAACAATTGACGCCAACGAAGGAAGTGGGCGTCGGTTATTCTTATATATGCTTGACTATGACGGAACCAAATCAACTTTTAACTTTCTTAACGGAAATCAAAGTAGTAGCACGGGTAGTTTTTGTTTAAAGGATTGCGGCTACATTTATGGAACCTCAACGTACTATAGTGATAGTGGAGCGATTAATATTGGCTCATTCGACAAAACAACCTATAAGACTGGTGAAGTAATTACCGGAACTTTCCAATTTGAAGCATCCGACAGCACCGGAAAATTAAGCATAAGGAATGGGCATTTTTCCGTTCTTGTTCCAAATTAATAAAATATCAATACAAGCTGCTAGGGCAGGAATTCACAAGTGAACCGGATTGGATTGCCCTCGCTTCGCTCGGGCTTTCCTGAGGGGGCCCACATCATATTATTCGCCGACCATCCGCTTCGCGGATGCTGGATTTTTTATTTGTCGGCTCGGGCAAACAAGTTTGCCTCGCCTCCAAATAAAAATCCGGGACTTCGTCCGTCGGCTCATCTTGCTGTGAACCGGATTGGATTCGAACCAATGACCTGCTGCTTAGAAGGCAGCTGCTCTATCCAACTGAGCTACCGGTCATATTCTACCTTCCAATGACCTTCCCGACTTACAAGTCGGGATGCTTATCCAACTGAGCTACCGGTCCAATATTTTATTCTACCTTCCAATGACCTTCCCGACTTACAAGTCGGGATGCTCTATCCAACTGAGCTACCGGTCCAATATTTTATTCTACCTTCCAATGACCTTCCCGACTTACAAGTCGGGATGCTCTATCCAACTGAGCTACCGGTCCAATATTTTATTCTACCTTCCAATGACCTTCCCGACTTACAAGTCGGGATGCTCTATCCAACTGAGCTACCGGTCCAATATTTTATTCTACCTTCCAATGACCTTCCCGACTTACAAGTCGGGATGCTCTATCCAACTGAGCTACCGGTCCAATATTTTATTCTACCTTCCAATGACCTTCCCGACTTACAAGTCGGGATGCTCTATCCAACTGAGCTACCGGTCCAATATTTTATTCTACCTTCCAATGACCTTCCCGACTTACAAGTCGGGATGCTCTATCCAACTGAGCTACCGGTCCAATATTTTATTCTACCTTCCAATGACCTTCCCGACTTACAAGTCGGGATGCTCTATCCAACTGAGCTACCGGTCCAATATTTTATTCTACCTTCCAATGACCTTCCCGACTTACAAGTCGGGATGCTCTATCCAACTGAGCTACCGGTCCAATATTATAAGATCCAATCCCGAAATCTCCGCCTTAGGCGGATCTTCGGGACCTTGAAAATCTAATGCTCCTTCGTCGCATTGATTTTCTACGGCTGAGCTACCGGTCCAAATAAAACGCCAAACTTAATACATTTACCGGAAAATCAGGCAGCCCACAAAGTAACCTGTATTTTCACCGAGATTCACGTAACAATGAAAGAACAAGCAGGAGCAAAAATAATCAAACATGATTAATCACCTTAATGATGCAGCAGCCCATAATAATAATTTAAGCGAATAAAATGGCAGCCTCCTGTGCTGAAATTGCCGGAGCAAAAGCAAGTCTGCTTTCTTTGTTAAGATCAATTCAATTCATCTATAATTGGACGGAATGTGGTACCAGTTCCTGAATTATTTTTTTTTCATTTTTCATACGGTTTGGACACTGTTTAACATAACAGGATGGATCTTCGCTCCAACAAGGAAATGGAACCTGGTTACACTAATGTTAACGGCTTTCTCCTGGTTTGTATTAGGTATCTGGTACGGCTGGGGATATTGCGTTTGTACGGAATGGCACTGGACTGTGAGGGAACATTTAGGATATCATGACCAGAGCCGCTCTTATATTCATTTTCTTCTGCTAAAGCTGACAGGCGTCAATTTCAATTTGGATTTCGTTGAAAAGGTGACGCTCATCGCCTTTCTCGCAAGTGTGGGAATGAGTGTGTGGTTCAATGCCAGGGACTGGCGGAAGAGAATTAATGAAAGAAGTTTGCCTCCTCATTAACGATTGTACATCGCGCCACCCGCTGGCAGTTGGAATGAATATCAACAACCTGACTGACTACTGTCATATTTCCTCCTTCTGGTGCCTGTTAACTTTGAAATGCTCTTTAATGGCAAAGTAATATATGACTCAGCATGATCCACATAAAGAACTGGAAGGAGCGCCAACGTATAAAGAATTAACCGTCAGTTGCGCAGGTTTTGAGAACAATGCGCTGATTCCGTCGAAGTATACCTGTGATGGAATCAACATAAATCCTCCCTTAAACTTTGATCATATACCAAAAGATGCTCAAAGCCTTGCCTTTATTATGGATGATCCGGATGCGCCCGGCGGTACCTGGGTGCATTGGGTATTATGGAATATTCCTGTCACGCATCATCTGAAAGAAAACCATGCTCCGGGCATCTCCGGAATAAACGATTTCGGGAAAACGAATTATGGAGGGCCCTGCCCACCAAGTGGAACCCATCGCTATTTCTTCAAAGTATATGCATTGGACTGTAAGCTGGAACTACCAAAAAGTTCCAAAAAAGCGGATCTCGAAAAAGCAATGAGCGGGCACGTAATTGGTTTTGGCGAATTGATTGGATTGTATGCGAGAAAATAAGGAGCGTAGTCCGGGAAATTAAATGATATAAGATAATATACAGGGAAGATGCAATTCAGGTTTACTGGCTTCAATGCACTGTTTACAATAGATGCATGAAGGCAGCATAAGAAATTATTTCTTGTCTCAATTAAATATCAAAAAAATGAAAGCAGGAATACTTACACCGATTACGAAGAGAACAGAAACAATAAAAACCATCTATGAAAGGCGTGCCGTGCGAAAATTCAAGGATAAAAAGGTAGAAAAAGAGCTGGTTGAACAATTGCTCGATGCGGCGCGCATGGCGCCTACGGCTATGAACAGGCAAAGCTGGAAATTTTATGTGCTCACAAAAGTGGAAACTATTCACGAATTTTCAAAAGAAATTGCCAAAGTGGCTGCAAAAGATTTTTTGAAAGCCGGCCCCAGGCAAATCCTAAAAACGGCCGCAAAGCTCCTGCATGGTTTCGATTTTTTTAAAACCAGCGATCCGGTATTTCACAGAGCGCCGGTGGTCATCTTTATTACTGCCCCACGAAACAACGAATGGGGGGCCCTGGATATCGGCATGTGCGCACAGAATATAATGCTGGCAGCAAAATCATTGGGGTTGGACAGTTGCCCGATAGGATTTGGCAAATATGTGGAAAAAACTGACAGCTTTTTCAAATTGGGGATACCTGCTGAAGAACAGGTTCACATCGCTATCGCACTAGGCTATGGTGATGAAAAGCCTGAAGTTCATGAAAGAATCAGGGACAATGCCTTATTCATAGAAGGGTAGTAAGGGACTATTTTGCAAACCATAACCGCATCTGGCGGCTCTAGGTATTTCTCATTAAGAATGGAAGGTCCCGACCCGTCATTCGGGCCGGATAATCGATCTACTTGCCTGACTTACTGATCATTCGGAGAATATGTTTGGCCACTGGCCCTGGCGAATTCGTCCTGAATCAAGAACCGGTCGGCACATGCAATAGGAAATAAAATTCCGTTTTGATTGGTCCGGGGTATTTCTTAATTTACCATATAGCAGATAAGAAACTCTGGGTTTGCATGCTTACAGATTCAGGTCCCTGAACTCCGCGGACTGTCCGAACCCTCAGCTGGCTTCTCCACTAGTCCCTCCCTTCCGTCTTGATTATATTTATTATTCAATAAATCTGCTTGTCATGACAAACTTCGATACTGCACACGTCAAAAACATTGTCCTGCTGGGGCATGCTGCATCGGGAAAAACCACGCTCTCCGAATGCATGCTCTTTGAGGCAGGCTTATTAACCCGGAGGGGTTCCGTTGAAGAAAAAAATACCGTTGGCGATTTTTATGAACTGGAACAGGAAAGGGGAAATTCCATTTTCTCCAAGCTCCTGCATACACAATGGCGAGGCTATAAGATCAATATCCTCGATACTCCGGGATACGATGATTTTTCGGGCGAAGTCCTGGCCGCGCTTCGGGTAGCCGATACCGGTGTCATGCTCCTGAATGCAAGCTTTGGAGTGGAAGTAGGCACAGATATCATTTGGGAATACACGGAGAAATTCAAAACGCCCATGATCTTTGCCGTCAATAAACTGGATCAGGACAAGGCGGATTTTGACAAAACGGTGCGCGAGGCCAAGGATCATTTCGGAAGAAATGTGGTGATCGTACAATACCCGCTCAACCAGGGACTCGAATTCAATGCCATTATCGATGTCCTCCGGATGACCATGTATAAATTTCCCGAACAGGGAGGCAAGCCGGAAAAGCTCCCCATTCCTGAGGAAGAAAAAGCAAAAGCAGATCAATTGCACAAAGAACTCATCGAATCCATCGCTGAAAATGATGAGACCCTGATGGAAAAATATTTTGATAAAGGAGAATTGGATGAGGACGAAATGAAGATGGGCCTGAAGAAAGCCATGATCAACCACGACCTGTTCCCGCTTTTCTGCATTTCAGCAAAGAAAAATTATGGAAGCGGACGGTTGATGGGATTCATAGATAATGTATGTCCCAGTGCCAATGAAATGCCGGCACAAAAAACAAGATCCGGCGAACTGCTCCCTTGCAATATCGGCGGACCGCCCTGCATATTCGTATACAAAACGATTTCTGAAGCCCATATTGGAGAAATGTCATTTTTCAAAGTCTATTCCGGTGTGATCAAGTCAGGAATGGAACTGATCAATGAATCCAATGGCGTCAATGAAAAACTCAACCAGCTATTTGTTGTGGAAGGAATAAAACGAACCGCCGTAAATGAACTGGCTGCCGGCGATATTGGCGCTACCATTAAACTGAAACATACACATGTTAATAATACACTCCATGCCAGGGGAAAGAGCATTGAATTATTACCCATTGAATTCCCGCCGCCATTATTGAGCATAGCTATTGAATCATCTCAAAAAGGGGATGAAGAGAAGCTATCTGTCGCGCTGCACCAGTTGCAGGAGGAAGATCCTACGGTAACACTCGAAAATTCCCAGGAGCTGCGCCAGACCATCCTGCACTGCCAGGGCGAATTGCATTTGTCTGTGATTAAATGGAAGCTCGAACATATTGTCAAAAACCTGGAAGTCAAATTCACAAAACCACGTATCCCTTACCGTGAGACCATCAGAAAGTCTGTTCAATCCAATTACCGGCACAAAAAACAATCAGGCGGCGCGGGCCAGTTTGGTGAAGTGTATATGCAGGTAGAACCATGGTACGAAGGCATGCCCGATCCAAAAGGATTTTCTGTGCGTGGAAGGGATGAACATATTCTTGACTGGGGCGGGAAACTGGTTTTTCTCAATTGTATCGTCGGTGGCGCCATCGACCAAAGATTTCTTCCATCTATCCTGAAAGGGGTGATGGAAAAAATGCATAACGGCCCACTAACGGGCTCCTATGTTCGCGATGTACGTGTGAGCGTTTATGATGGAAGAATGCATCCGGTAGATTCCAATGATATTTCATTTAAGATTGCCGGCCTGATGGCATTTAAGCAGGCTTTCCAGCAGGCGGATCCGCAAATCCTGGAGCCTATCAATGCAGTAACAGTGTTGTGCCCCAATGAGCTTACCGGAAATATTATCGGTGACCTGCAAACCCGTCGTGTCATTATGGAGGGAATGGATACGGAAGGACATTTTACAAAAATCACGGCTAAAGTACCCGCATCTGAGATGCAGGATTATTCTTCCTCTCTTCGTTCCATCACGCAGGGAAGAGCAAAATTCAGAATGCAGTTTCAAGAATATGCACCAGTACCCTTCGAGATCCAAAGAAGACTGATTGATGAACATAATAGGGTGCTGGAGAAGGAGGAGGCGTGAGCACGATGATCGATGATCGATGATCGATGGTCGATGGTCGATGAAGGTATCTGGTTTCATAAATCTGGGAGCGCAGGATACAAATTTTAGAATATTTATACCTTCATCGGTTTAAATATCGAACGATCATCGATCATCGATCATCCATCAACGCAAAACTCCCGATCTATCACTTATGGACGTTAAAATAGACGCCAGTTGGAAAGAAGTTCTCCAACAGGAATTCTCAAAACCATATTTTTTACAAATCGTCAATTTCATCAAAACAGAAAAAGCAGCCGGCAAAACGATCTATCCTCCGGGCCAGCTAATTTTCAATGCATTTAACACAACACCATTTGACCGGGTTAAGGTGGTGATCCTGGGACAGGATCCCTACCATGGCCCGGGACAGGCCCATGGACTCAGTTTTTCCGTGCCAAGGGGCATCCCCCCTCCCCCCTCCCTGAATAATATATTTAAAGAATTGCAGGCTGACATTGGAGTCTCTCCGCCAAATCATGGAAACCTGACCCATTGGGCTGAACAAGGCGTTTTGCTCCTCAATGCCTCACTGACTGTACGGGCAAATGAACCCATGAGCCATGCGAATATTGGCTGGGCCATTTTCACGGATACGGTCATTTCAAAAATATCCACATTGAAAAAAAAGGTGGTATTCATCCTTTGGGGGAAATTTGCGCAGGAAAAGCAGGCCCTGATAGATGAGACCAGGCATCACTTACTCAAAGCCGCACACCCCTCCCCTTTTTCTGCAGACAAAGGATTTTTCGGCTGCCGCCATTTTTCAAAAACCAACGCCTATTTGGTAAAAGAAGGCATAGATCCGATTGACTGGAAATTATGATGCATTTTTGCATCGGCACTAAATTATACGCAGATCATGGCAAGGCAGGAAACAGATACATATCCATTAGGCATATTCGCAGAAGTCTTCGGAAGGATCTGGGCTTTTTGGGCCCTGATCCTATTTGTCGTCACAATGATTCTCTTCCTCATTCCTTTTCTCTTATTCTGTTATTTCCTTCCGGATCCCAAAAAAACCAACCGTTTTATTAGCTTTTCCCGCGTCTGGATGGGCATTTTTCTCTATGGCGTCGGGTGCCCGCTTAAAGTCAGGGGAAAGCAATATTTTCAAAAAGGAGAAACATATATCGTGGTCTGTAACCACAATTCATTGATCGATGTACCAGTGTCTTCGCCGGGCATACCCGGTGGAAATAAGACCATCGCAAAGATCGAAATGTCAAGAATCCCCATCTTCAATCTCTTGTATAATACAGGGAGTGTGCTGGTGGACAGAAAAAGTGATGCCAGCAGGCGCGAAAGTTTTCCAAAAATGAAAGAAGTACTGGATATGGGTCTGCACATGTGCATTTATCCCGAAGGCACGAGGAATAAAACAAATCATCCCCTGAAACAATTCCATGACGGCGCTTTCAGGCTGGCCGCGCAAACCGGGAAGCGCATAATGCCTGCCGTTATTTTCAACAGCAGGCGGGCCCTTCCTGAATCAAAGGCTTTCTTTCTCTGGCCGCAGCCTTTGTCCATGCATTTTCTTCCCCCGATTGGAATGGCGAAAGAGGATGATGTGGAAAGCCTGAAGAACAGGACTTTTGAAATCATGTATAATTATTACGCTGAAAATGCAGGATCCCTCTAAAGCTACTGAAAACTCCGGGTCCTGTTTACTTTGAGGTCCCTGAGTATACCTGCTTTTGGATTCAGGTTGATGCTGAATGAACGCCATGGCCCAACGGGTGTAACGTTGATGGTCAACTGCCAGCAATGCAGATTTCTTGTCAGGTAAAAGCTGAGGGATTGCAAGGCTAGATTTTTGATATCGTAATAGGTATTGAATCCCACTTTCCAGTTTTCGGTGAGGTTGAATCCGCCATTCAGTGTAATGGCCGAACTGATTAGCGTGGTATAGCCTGAATAATCCGGCTTGAGTTGCTGGGTGAAATTAAAGGAGAAAGAAACATTCAATTCCCAATTCACATTGAAATCAGCAAATTCGCCCGGATTGCTCCTTATATAATTCAATGCAGACTGTTGCTCTTCCAGAGTCATCGGAATCTGGTTGGGATTCAGTTTCTGTTCAGGAGCCGCGGCATTTTTGTCTTTGGGCTTACTCTTAAAGGATGTAGTGATCGCCACATTCCCGGAAGTAAACCTACCCAGCGAGAATCCTTTTCCAGGCTGGTCCCATGCATAAATATTCCTTCGGAATCCTGTAGAATCCGTCACATAGGGATCCAGGGTGGCCCCGCCCGTTATATTGATATTATCAAACAATGTACTCCTGAGGTAAAAAGTGATGGGAGAAAGCCTGAATGAATCCGCGAGATAGTTAAAACTACCGTTGAATCCGAATCCGTCAATGATTTTCACTTTTTTGATCCCGCTTTCCGTCGTATCCTTTTTATCTCTCACTTTCATTTCTATATTATTGTCCAAACCAAAACTAATTCCTCCAAAAGTTCCATTGGTATAGGGTCCGTAATAGCTTCCGTCATAATTAGAGAAGGTCAACACCCTGCCTGCGCTGTCTACCTGCGTTTGATAATAATATTTTCCTGCCAGGTTGGGTTTATAGTTAAAGCCGATCGTAGGCCGCACCACATGCCGGATGCCGAGGATGGAGCTCTTCTTCCCAAAACTTGTAAAAGTTCCGAATAAGGAGGTACTGAGGCTCAATCCAAATCCAACATCCTCTGCAGTATAAAATCCTTTCGTGATGACTGTATCCAGCTTATTCCGGGTCGGATTCCAGTGGCGGATCAATGTTTGCGAATACCATCTTTCTGCAAAAGCTATGTTGGGACCAATCTGCACCGCACCGCCCAATATCGGAGGCAGGGACAGGCTGATGGGGATGACATGATTCGCACCCCACTGAAAAGTATCGATCAGTTTTTTTGCACTGAAATTCGAATCATAAAAAGAAGAACCTCCGTTAATCTGAGTAGTAAGACCAATGCCTAATTTTTCATACCATTTTGGAGCACCAATGAATTGTTTTCTTTGCAACGGATACAATGTGGCTGCTGTGAAGACAACATTTGGAAAACTGATATTGACAATTTTTGTCGAGTTGTTCTGGTTATGATTGGCGACGATAGATAAATTATATAGTCCATTCCATGTCTTGGAATAATTGATCGAAGAAGAAATCTGGTTAGTAAAATTTGCTGTCGGATTATTCAATACATATTTATTGTAGGAAGTAGACATCAGATTCACATTGGCAGAAAAAGTTTGCCCGGGACGGGCCTTAGTATCTACCTGATGTGCCCAATTGAAACTCCATGTGCTGGCTTCATCATACTGCTGGTTACCTGAATTGCTCAGGGTGACTGTTTTCTGCAATGCAAGATTGACGTGGCCATTATACCGGTACCTGACCCGGTAATCGGGTCTCACATACAAATTCCAGCCGCCATAAGAATAGAAATTGCCCCTGACCTCCACATCAAAATAATCATTCAGCACTTTATAATAGCCCAGGCCTTCGAGTCCGAGACCATATTGCGGACTCGCATTGAATGCCGGAGGAAGCAGGCCGGAATGCCTTCCATCCGAAATCGGAAACAGGCCGAAGGGGATATACAGAGGCACCGGGACTCCTTCAAATTCCGGATGAATCGGTCCTGAGATAGCCATTTTCTTACTTATCAATTTCATTTTATTCGTCCGGAATGCAAAATGAGGCGTATCCAGGTTACAGGTGGTAAAGCGGCCGTGGTAGGCAAAATACACGTCTTCTGAAACCTTCTTCATTTTTTCACCATGCACATACATTTCTCCGCTCTGCGTATAGGTATTGGTGGTAATTCCTTTCTGCGATTTCAGATCATAAGTAATCGAGTCCGATTCCATCGTGTTGCCGGCCTGAACCATTTTAGGCCTGCCAACGATCCTGTTGGCGGTGTCATATGAATAAGTAGCGACGACGACCTGTTTGGTTTGGTCCAGTTGAATCTTACTGGCATCGAGGGAAAGGTCCTTGTACTTGGTATTAGACTTACTGTAAAGGGTGACCATCTTTCCCGGAACATCAAGCACGACGGAGTCTGATGCTGAGTATTCAATTTGTGCATCCAGCGAGTCTTTTGAGATCCTGAATGTGCTGGAATCCCTTGCCTTTGTAAGTGTGTCATTCACCTGAATTCCGCCAGACAACGAGTCCAATTTCAGAGAATCGGCACGCTGCGGGGGCTTTGTTTTGGGAATCGTATCAGAAGAAGGCGTTAAGAATTTGTAAAAAACGAAGTGATGTGAATAATTAGCTGATGACTCAGTCGTTATAGTGAATAATAATGCTGCAAAAATCAGCGCCAGAACATATTTTAAGCTAATTTTGCGTCCGTTATTCATAAATTACGATCTTACAAAAATAGGCTTTACGAGGGTAAGATCTGGCAAAGAATGCTAACCCCCTGTTAAAATGAAAAGTATGGTGAGAAAACTGATTCCATTTTTTATTTTTTTCGGATTCATACTTTCGATTCTATCCTTTGACAAACATCCTCAAAATCCAAAGCCTCCAAAACTCCGCACCATTATCATTGATCCGGGTCACGGAGGCGCCGATCACGGAACGCATGGACTGGTTTCGACGGAAAAGGATGTGACGCTTGATATCTCACTCAAATTAGGGAAAGCCATCCAGGAAGAATACCCGGACATAAAGGTCATCTATACAAGGACAAGTGACATGCTGCCTGGCGGCGGAGATGACTACCGTCCTGCTCTCCTTGTACGCGCTGAAATTGCCAATAAGGCAAAGGGAGACCTCTTCATTTGCATTCATTGCAATTCAAATGGCCATCCTCCCGGCGGGTACTATGCGAAAAGAGTGATTGGTCATAAGAAAAAGACAGTATACGTTGGTTCGGGAAAGAAAAAACATAAGAAAGTAATCAATGCGCCCATCTATGAATCCTACTGGTTAAAAAATATGCACGTGGGCACTGAATCATATATCTGGAAGGCGGACCGGAGCGGCAATAAAATTGATGCAATCAATGAAGCGGATACAGATGAAGGTGGCGCTGACCTGGAAGACAGCACCATTACAGCGATCTTCGACATGAATTCGGCTGAAGCGAAGATCAGGGCCCAGCTCTATGAAAAAAAATTCTTTGACAACAGTTTTCTATTTGCGAGTTTGGTGGAAGAAGAATTCAAGAAGACGGGGCGTGAGAGCTGGGGTGTAAAGCAAAGAGATAAAGACATACGGGTATTACAGGCAACTGGCATGCCCAGCGTCCTGATAGAAACCGGGTTCCTCACAAACAAGGAAGAAGAAGAATACCTGAATAGTGATAAGGGCCAGGAAGAAGTAGTGGATGATATCATGAACGCCCTCCGGCGTTACAAAGAAGCCCTGGAAAATGCACGTGGTGCAGGGGCAGCCAGTTCAAACCCGGATCAAAACGCGAAATAAGAGACGAAATTACCCGGGAATGGAGGTCCTCCCAATACCCCCGCAATTTTCCATAGATTTGTTGAGTAAATGGGGATTTATTAAGAATTTTAAGACGAGGATCTTTAGACCAGACCATTTCCGCAAAACAACTGCTGAATGACTATTTCAAACGAAACCAAAATTGGCGCGCTGACTTCCATCGCCATTGCCCTGATGTTTTTTGGATTTAATTTTTTGAAGGGCAAGAATATTTTTGATCGCGGCAAGAAGATTTATGCTGTGTTCAACAAAGTGGAAGGACTCGATCTGGCCAATTCTGTCCGTATTAAGGGATTTGAAATCGGTTCGGTGTATAAGATCAATGCGAAAGATGAGGACCTGAGCGGAATTATCGTGACGATCAGCCTGAAAAAAGATGTCCATATACCAAAAAATTCCATCGCCACCATCAATTCAGGACTATTGACTTCTTCATCCATTGTCATTACCAAAGGAAGTTCAACTGAATTCCTGCAGGATGGTGATACGTTGCTCACGGAGGAAAAACTCAACCTGGTCTCTCAGCTGGAAAAGAATATTGATCCTATCGTAGCCAAATTGGGGAATACCTTAGAATCTCTCGATTCGGTGGTGAAACAGGTCGGCACCATGTTTGATCCGCGCACAAAGAATAATTTCAGCGCCCTCATTGCAAACCTGGCGCTGTCCTCTGCGTCTCTGCAAAAATTGCTCAATACCCAAACCGGCGCCCTCGCACATGCATTGAATAATGTGGACAGCTTTACTGGATCACTGGCAAGCAATGGCGATCGCATCACGAAGACGCTCGACAACCTGGAAAAAACGACTGGCAAATTGTCCAATTCAAAAATCGAAGAAGCAGTTGCTTCGATCGAGAGCACCATGACCGAATTAAAGTCAGTTATTGCCAAAGTGAATACCCCATCCGGCACCCTCGGCCTGCTGATCAATGATAAGAAATTATATCAGAATCTTGAATCTACTTCCAGAAGCCTGAATATTTTGCTGGACGATTTCCGTGTTCACCCCAAACGATATGTTAATATTTCTGTTTTTGGTAAGAAAGACAAATCTGGCCCGTTAATGGCTCCACTCACCAGTGATACAACCGCAATGCCGGCAACTAACAAAAAATGAAGTATGTCGTTTTAATGGCTGGCTCCATTTGGGGTTGCTTATCCGGCAACACGCTGAATGCGCAAGGTACCGTTCAATTCAAATCGAAAGACAATGACAGTACACGCACCGTCTATATCTGGCAAACAGATGTGCTCAAGCAAACCAAAATAGATTCCGTAAATACTGTACAATCCCTCTACGGTCATGTTAAGTTGCAAAATGAAAAGACATTATTCTATTGCGACAGTGTAGCCATCAACCAGGGCACTAATATCATTGAGGCTTTTGGCAATGTCCATATCAACGACTCAGACACTACTGATATCTACTCCCAATACATGCGGTATTATGTGGACCAAAAGCTGATTATCTTCCAAAAGAATGTTTTACTGACAGACAAAAAGGGATCCCTGACCACAGAAGAATTGCGCTATGATCAAAAGACAAGGATTGGTGATTATGCGAATGGTGGAAAAGTGATCGACGGAAAAACGACCATCACCAGCCGCGAAGGGACTTATTTTTCCGAGTCCCGCGATATTTATTTCAAGAAAAATGTGGTGTTAAAAGATCCTGCTTATGACCTTACCGCAGATTCCCTCTTGTACAATACACAAACGGAAATTGCTACATTCATCACGCAGACCTTTATACGTGATAGCAGCGGCCGCACGGTGACTACCCGTGAGGGAACCTATGACCTGAGGAATCACCGCTCATTTTTAGGAAAAAGGCCAAAAATTACAGATGGATCCCAGTCACTGGTCGGAGATGATGTTACCTACGATGACAGCCTGGGAATAAGCACCGCGACGGGAAATGCCATATACGTTGATACCGCCCAGGGTATTTCACTTATAGCCAACCTGATGGTCATTAATAAGCGAACGAATACTGTGCTGGCAACAAAGAAACCACTCATGATCATTAAGCAGGATAAAGATTCCATCTTCGTCACGGCGGATACGCTCTATTCAGCAAAACTTCCCGATTCCATGCTATTTAAGTTGGACAGTTCAGGCAGATCCATCAGGGACAGCAGTGCCCACAATGATAGTCTTCGTTATATGCAGGGCTTCCATCATGTGCGCATATACTCTGATTCACTGCAGGCGGTTGCTGACAGCCTGTTTTATTCAGGAGTGGATTCGGTTTTTCGTTTGTATACGGACCCTGTGATCTGGTCCGTCGACCGACAGGTATCCGGGGATACCATCTACCTATATACGAAAAATAAAAAGCCCGAAAGATTGTATGTCTTTGAGAATGCGCTCGCCATTGCCAAATCCGGTGAAAACATGTATGACCAAATAAGGGGGACCACATTGAATGGTTACTTTAAAGATGGTTCGATTGACTATATGCGGGCAAAAGGAAGCGCGGAGAGCATTTATTTCATCAAGGACGACAGTCTCGCGCTGGTGGGAGTAAACCGTGTGAACAAGGCCGATATCATTGATATGATTTTTCTCGACAAGGAATTGAACCGGGTCGTGCTCCGGAACGACGCCAATGGAACCATGTTTCCCATTCGCAAAGTGCATCTTGAAGAAATGCGTCTGAGAAACTTCAAATGGCAGGAAGCCAGGAGGCCAAAATCAAAAGCTGAACTGATCAAAGATTGACAACTCTTCCAAACTACTCCGATGCCTTCTACTTTCGGGAGGAGCCACATTAAGAAAATCCTAACATTCCATTTTCAATAAATCAGATTGCTTTCCGTTATTCGCTAAAACCCTCATGCGGAAAATCCTGTTGGTCATCGGAATCGGAATTTTCTCATCTTTTATTAACCGGTTGGCCGCACAGGATTACAAATTGGCTTTTGGATTAAGGCTCAGCACACCGGCCCCTACCATCAGCAGCTCAGTATCCGTGAAATATTTTGTGAGCGACAATGCCGCCATAGAAGGGCTCGTTTCCTTTGGAACAAGGTTTGGCATTGGCGGCCTATATGAAGTTCATCGGCAGATCGGCGGCACACCTAACCTGAATTGGTTTTTCGGTGGCGGCGCATATATTGGATTCCAGTATAATTTAGTATATACTGGACCGACAGGCATCGTCGGCTTGGACTATAAATTCGACAATGCCCCGATCAATCTATCTCTGGATTGGAAACCCGAATTGGATATTTCCCCAGCAATTAATTTTGAGGCCGATGCTTTTGCCCTTTCCATACGTTTCACATTGAAATAGTCAATCCTTTTATATCTACTGTTTCACGTACCTGAATGGAAGAAAAAATAAGAGATAAGGATGGCCGTTATCATCCCGGCAAGGTCGGCAAGCAGGGCAGCAGAAATCGCATATCTTGTTTTCTTAATTCCCACAGAGCCAAAATACAGTGCGACAATATAGAAAGTCGTATCTGAAGAACCCTGGAATACGCAGGAAAGAAGTCCCGGAAAAGAATCCGGGCCGTATTGTTTCATCGTATCGATCATCATGGCCCTCGAGCCGCTTCCGCTCAATGGCTTCATCAATGCAGTGGGCAGCGCAGCCACAAAATCTGTATTCAGGCCCATAGAAGCAAAGAGCCAGCTGAACCCCTGAATGATATAATCAAAAACCCCACAGGTTCGCAACACACTAATGGCCACAAGCATGCCCACCAGGAACGGAATGATCTTTACAGCCACATCAAATCCGGATTTGGCGCCATCAATAAACGCAGAATAAACGTTTATTTTTTTTATGAGTCCTGCGATGATAAAAATGATGAATAAGGAAAGGATGAGTCCATTGCTGAAGACCTTGGAGAAAGTATTGATTCCGTCTTTGTGCACATTGAGATAATATATCAATCCGGCAATAAACAGCGATATTCCTCCGGCCCAGAGTAGTACCACGCGGTTAAATAAATTGATTCTTTGCCTGATCGCAACCACGGTGACCCCCATCAATGTTGCTCCAAAAGTGGCAATCATGCAGGGAATGAATATAGCAGTTGGATCCGTTGATTTCAATATGGCGCGCTGTGCAATGATACTGATGGGTAGCAGGGTCAGGCCGGATGCATTGAGGACCATGAACATGATCTGTGCATTGGATGCGGTCTCCTTATCAGGATTCAAATCCTGCAGGCTCTGCATGGCTTTCAATCCAAATGGCGTGGAAGCGTTGTCAAGCCCGAGCAGATTGGAGGATAAATTCATGACCATCTGTCCGAGCGCTGGATGGTTTTTAGGAATATCAGGAAACAGCCGGTTGAAGAATGGCCCCACGATCCTGGACAAGAAATTAACTGCTCCGGCCTTTTCTCCAATATTCATGAATCCAAGAAAAAGGGACATGACACCGATCAGGCCGATAGAGATTTGCACGCTTGTGCCTGCTGCACCAAAGACTCCATCAATGATTGTTTTGAAGATCTCTGTATCTCCAAAAAAAATCAATTTAACCAGGGCCACAATAAAAGCAATCAGAAAAAAAGCAATCCAGATAAAGTTGAGTGCCACGAAATTTGGATTTTAAGGATTTTAGGATTAATGGATTATTTTTCTGAATAAGGAATCGAGGGATTATTGAATTTGTCGGCACAAGTTATGTGAATTAAATCAAGCTCTGGCATGTAGGCCAATTGTCTAACGAAATCAATTGAATAGATATTGTATGCCATAGCCAACAATGAATTGGCCAAAAAAACCCTTCAAACCTCTCATCCTACAAATGCGAATCGAGCTAACCAAAATAAATCCATTAATCCTAAAATCCTACGAATCCAAATCTTATCTTTGCGGCCTAAAAAAATTGAACCAAGATGGGATTAAGGGCAGGCATCGTGGGATTACCCAATGTAGGAAAATCAACATTATTTAATGCAGTGAGCAGCAGCGCCAAAGCGCAGGCAAGCAATTACCGCTTTTGCACGATCGAACCCAATGTAGGATTGGTGGATGTTCCCGATGAACGTCTCACTAAACTGGAATCGCTTGTGCACCCGCAGCGGGTAGTTCCCACGCAAATTGAAATTGTGGATATCGCAGGCCTGGTAAAGGGTGCCAGCAAAGGAGAAGGACTTGGAAATAAATTTTTGGCCAATATTCGTGAAGTCGATGCCATCGTGCATGTTGTTCGTTGTTTTGAAGATGAAAATATTCTGAGGGATGAAGGCGCAATCAATCCGGTCAGCGATAAAGAAATCATTGATACCGAACTTCAATTGAAAGACCTGGAATCGGTGGAAAAGAAATTGCAGCGCGCCGAAAAAATGCTGAAGACTCCTGATCCTAAAATCAAATCAGAATATGCCGCACTGAAGAAATGCTATGAACACCTGGAGAAAGGAAAAAATATACGCGAATTGGACCTGAATAAAGAAGAGCAGGCTGCCATTGCCGATCTTTTCCTCTTGACAGGTAAGCCCGTTTTGTATGTCGCCAATGTAGATGAAGCTTCGATGAATACCGGCAATGCCTATTCGGAAAAACTGAAATCTGCGATCGTCAATGAAAATGCGCAGATGATCGTCATGAATAATTCCATAGAAGCCCAGATCGCAGAAATGGAAAGCATGGAAGACAGGCAATTGTTTATGGAAGAATACAAAATGACCGAACCCGCATTAAATAAGCTCATCCGCACTTCTTACAAATTACTGGATCTGCTCACCTATTTTACTGCCGGGGAACAGGAAGTGCGCGCCTGGACAATTCATGAAGGTTGGAAAGCGCCCCAGGCAGCTACTGTTATCCATACCGATTTTGAGAAAGGATTCATCAAGGCCGAAGTAATTTCTTACGCAGATTTTGTCCAATATGGCTCGGAATCCGCTTGCCGAGACAATGGAAGATTAAGAATTGAAGGAAAGGAATATGTTGTGAAAGATGGGGATGTGATGCACTTCCGCTTCAATGTATAAACTTGCCAGAATAGAAAAGTCCTGCAGCAACCATGGATAATTCCTGGAAACTGCAGGACTTTTTGTTTGTCTTCTTTTCTAATATACGTTATACATGATGCTCATATAATACAGGCCCCCGATCGCAGGGTTTCCTGTCGCGTTGATATTGTAATGGTTGGTCAGGTTGGTTGCACCCAACTTGATCAGTGATTTTATCGATAGTAACTTATAAGAAACCTGCGCATCCAATGCACTGAATGCAGGTACTTCACCCTGGATAAAATCGCTTTGGTTGAAGAATGCATCCTGCCAGTGCCATACCACATTAAACCCAATCTTTTTTTGTGGCCCAAAACCCCGGTTGCCCACAGAAAGATTGGCGCGGTATTTCGGTGTATTAAAATAAGCCTTGAATCCGGCCGGTACCCCGTTGATCTCATCAGAATAGAAATTACCATTTATAAAATAATTGTTTTGCAACCAATACTCCAACGAGAGCCCATATCCGTAGGTATATACCGTGCTGGGATTATTCACAGAAATAGAAAAGGAATGTGGACTGATCATCACCCCTGTCTTTGTTCCGTTTGGCGATTGCACCACATTGATTCTTGTCAGCAGGTTGGTATATTCACCATAGTACCCGTATGCATCGATCAGCAAGCGGTTTTCCAGGACCAGTCCCTTGTAACCGATTTCATAAGAGTTCATGCTTTCCGGTTTGTAGGTACCGAATTGTTGCTGTACGAGCAGTGTAGTATCCCCGCCAGCGGCCACTGCATTGTTAAAACTGGCCTGCGTATACACAGGATTTGTATCAAAGTGGTAGTATGTTCTGAAATCCGGCAGGCCACCGATCAGGATGGTATTTCCACCTACACGAAGATTGATGTATTGATTTTGTGTGGTTGGAAAACGATATGCCGATTGAAATGAAAGCCGGATATTCTGATTCTCTGCAAAGGTGTAGACGCCAGTTATGCGGGGAGTAAACCTGCCCTCAAAATTGTCATTCTTATCATATCGCCCTGCGACGGATAATTTGAATTTCTTATTAAACATCACTTGCGAAATCTGGGCGTAGGCACCAATTTCGTTGATGTGGATCGGGCCGGCGCTGTCTGCAAATAAAGTGCCTTCTGAATTCAGCACATATTGCTTCCAGTTAGCTCCCACAAGGATATCCGTTCCCTTATCCTTCAGCTTAAATGCATCTGTGAGGTCGTACTGGCCTTCCACCATATAAAGGCTGCTCTTGTCGAGAAATTTTCCTCCCTGCGGTATGGGTTTCTGGGATATGGAATCGAAGAGTTTGTTAAACTGTGTTGAGCCTGCTTCAGGTCTTCCAATATCCGCGAAGCCACGGGCAATATTATACGCCACTTGCTCCGGCGCCCCGCCCTGGCTGGCCTGAACAAAAGCACCTATGAACTGAGGCAGCCAACTTCCTGCCAACGTAGTGGCACTGGTCGGATCGACTGTGGGCTTCCAGGCTTCATTCAATAATTCAGTGTTTACCGTGGCGTTATAGGCGTTGCCGGCATTTTCCTGTGTAGTAAATGCGCGCAGGAACCAGTTCTTGCCATTGAATTGAATCTTATATTGACCCATTTGAAGATCTTTCAATGCATAACGGTCGCTTCCGGTATATACGGAATTACCTGTTCCCCAATACGCTTCCAGAGATCCGGTGACATTATCTGAGAATTTATAGTAGAGTGCGCCACTCAGCTTGATGTTTTTCGTGGTCGGATCAATGATATCTGATTCCTTGTACCCTGTCCTTGTAACGTATTGATTCTTGATGATGCCTGAATTCACTCCAGCATAAAAAGGTGCAGTTGCCGGATTGCAGGTCAGGAAAGCTCGTAATTTCTGCCTGATTAGGTGGGCGCCCAACTATCTGCGTGAATTGCACAATATATTGCTGGGTGGCCAGGTATATTATCCCGTTTGAAAGTGTGAGCATATCAGGTACCTGGCTGATGTATTCGTCTCCGTAAAGATTCACTCCATTATATGCCGGATCTGTTTGCCTGGTTCCCTGCGGATTTTTATAAGACTGCAGCGGTATACTGTAATCACTCGAATCATAGGCTACCCAGTCCTTGGCTTCGATATATTCCGCGGAAATTTTGTAAGCAAATCTATTGTTGATGGCCTGGCCCCAGCGCATAGCAACATCCCAGTATGGAGAGGCCGACCTTGCCGGGCTGTTGATATTCATTGCACCCCCTTTCACCATCGCACTCAAACCCTGGTATTTGAATGGATCCTTGCCTGTGACGACCAATGTACCATTCATACCCCCGGGGCCATAAAGTGCCGAAGATGCACCTTCCAGTAATTCCATATTGTCTACATCCAGTTCCGTGAGACCGATTACGTTTCCAAGAGGAAAATTCAAACCAGGTGCCTGGTTATCCATCCCATCCACGATCTGGTTGAAACGCACATTCCCACTTCCGTTGAATCCCCTCGTACTGGGTGTTTTGAATGTAAAACTGGAAGTGGTGATATCCACTCCCTTCACGTTGCCCAATACATCGTAATAAGATGATGCGGGAGAATTGCGGATCGCCGATGCACTTACCCTCTCGATCGATACAGGCGATTCCAGGATCCGTTCAGGAACTCTGCTGGCAGATATGACTACTTCCGTGCCGAGGCTGGAAACCGCTTTAAATTCAACCTGTACAGGGCCCGCATTAGAAACAATTATTTCCTGCGTCTCGTACCCGATGGAACTCACGATCAGGGTTAATGGCAATTTCTGGCTCGTGACCAACCTGAAATTTCCTTTATTGTCAGTAAAAGTCCCCGTGGTTGCGCCCTTTATTAATACAGAAGCAGAGGGAACGACTTCCTTTGTGGCGCCATTGTGAACATTTCCTGTGATTGTTGTGGTCTGAGCTGAACCTGACAGAACCATGAATAGGTTGATCAGGAAAAGACCTAAGTAAGCAGGTATTTTTCTCATGGCAATCAATTTGGTTATGTATTAAAAGCAAAGTACATATTTGTATGATGAAGCAGAAATTTTATTTGATATTTTTACTTTGTTCCTGTTGATATTTAGTGCATTGTCATTCCTCGGTTTTTGTTAACCGATTGCTAATTTCGAAGCATGAAAACCTTGCAATTTCCCCATCAAACTGCATTCTATCGCGGAAAGGTGCGGGATGTATATACGATCGCAGATAAATGGCTTGTCATGGTCGCCTCCGACCGGATTTCAGCATTCGATGTCATCCTTCCGCGCACCATTCCATATAAAGGACAGGTTTTGAATCAGATTGCTGCGCATATGCTAAAGGCGACCAGGAATATTTGCCCGAATTGGCTCCTGGATACTCCGGCCCCTCACGTGAGCATCGGTAAAAAATGCAATCCATTTCGGGTGGAGATGGTGGTTAGAGGAACTCTGACAGGCCATGCATGGAGAACTTATAGCAGTGGCAGGAGGACGCTCTGTGGTGTCTCGCTTCCCGAAGGACTCAGGGAAAATGATTTCTTCCCCAAACCCATAATTACACCCAGCACGAAAGCGGAGACGGGGCATGATGAAGATATTTCCAGGGATGAAATTATCCTGCGCGGACTTGTGAACTCCAAAGAGTATGCGAAGCTCGAAGAATATACGCTGTCCCTTTACGGAAAAGGCCAGGAAATTGCCCGTAGACAGGGCCTTATCCTCGCAGACACTAAATATGAATTTGGAAAAATCGGGGATGAAATCTTCCTGATGGATGAAATACATACACCGGATTCATCACGTTATTTTTATTTCGAAGGATATGAGGAAAGGCAGGCCAGCGGAGAAAAACAAAAACAATTGAGCAAGGAATTTGTGCGGGAATGGCTGATCGCAAATCATTTTATGGGGAAGGAAGGCCAGACTGTTCCTGAAATGAGCGACGATTGGGTAGAAACCATTTCCCAGCGATATATTGAACTCTATGAAAAAGTGATTGGAGAGAAATTTCATCCTCAGGCCTTAAGCGATGAGGAGACTTATCAACGGGTGCTATTTTCGCTTGGAAATATGTGATTGGTTGATTAGTTGATTAGTTGAAGGGTTGAAGGGTTGAGAAGAAGTTTCTAAAGGGCTGGAAAGCTCGATTAACATTTTAGTAGCGCAATTCAATTCGCAGCTACTTATCGTAGATCATTTGAGTCAATGATTGATGGTGGACGAAGGTATGCCCCGCGCTCTTCGATTGCTGAATAATGGTCCTCATCCATTGCCAACAACGGATTGAAATCCGTTGCTGAAAATGAGCCGAGCCTTCGGCTCTGATGCTTTTTCCCATCAACCCTTCAACCAATCAACTAATCAACCACTCAACCACTCAACCAATCAACTCCTCAGCCTCATCCTGCTTTTCGATTTATTAAAAACCATGGTCCCGTTCTTCTTTCCCTTTCTTAGTATTTTCCTTTCCTCTTCCGGAAGGTTTAGTATGGTTTGACATTCCGCACTGCAACAGCCATCAAATTTCTCCGCGCAGGATTCACATTGAATGAACAGGAGGTGACAGGCTTCATTCCTGCAGTTGGTATGACGGTCGCTAGGGGCGCCGCATTGGTGACAATGCGCAATCGGCTGATCCGTAATACGCTCACCGAGGCGTTCATCGAAAACAAAATTCTTGCCCAAAAATTTATTGTCCATTCCCTCGGACCTTACGGTATTCACATAGTGAATGATCCCTCCTTCCAGGTGAAATACATTCTTAAAGCCATGGTGCAGCATATAGGCGCTGGCCTTTTCGCATCGAATGCCGCCCGTGCAATACATGATGATGTTGGCATCTTTTTTTTCTTCCAGCATTTTCACAGCCATGGGTAGCTGCTCACGGAAAGTATCTGACGGCACTTCGATCGCATCCCGGAAATGACCTACTTCATATTCATAATGATTCCGCATATCCACGACCACTGTATTTGGATCAGAAGACAATTGGTTAAATCCATTCGCATCCACATATTTCCCTTTCCTGGCCATATCAAAGGACGGATCCCTGATCCCATCCGCTACAATCTTGTCCCGCACTTTAATCTTAAGTACCCAGAATGATTTTGAATCATTGTCTACTGCCAGATTCAGCCGAAGCTGGCTTAGTTCGGGAATGGAATCCAGCAACGCCTTAAGGGACTCGAATTGATTTCGGGGAACAGAAATTTGCGCATTGATGCCTTCATGGGCAACATAGATGCGGCCGAAAACACCCAGTTTTTCGAGTGAACTATAGAGCTGATCACGGAAGATGCCCGGATCAGGGATGTGAATATAACGGTAAAAGGAAACAGTGACTCGCGGCTCCGTTTCCCGGAGCATGCGTTCCTTTAATTCTTTCTGGGAAATCCGGTTATGTAATGCAGCCATTGCTATTAAAGATTGGGAGGAATTCCTATTCAATTATGACCTGCAAAGATAATTGATTTTATCTGCTGGTGAAGTGACCGATTGCACTGCTTCCCGGTTTCCAATGAAAATACTAAACTTGTACTAAATTAATTTTATGAGCGAACCATTGGTATACGATCAATTGGCCGGAAAAAAAATTCATCGCCTGGAGGCCGTCACGGACGGCGTTTTTGCCATTGCCCTGACTCTCCTGGTCCTGGATATCAAAGTACCCATAAGCGAATCGATACAGACCGAAAAAGACATTATTCATGCACTTGGTACGCTGACACCAAAATTTTTGAGTTATTTTCTGAGTTTTATTACCCTGGGCATTTTTTGGACTGCGCATTCAGCGCATTATACATTCATTGAACACAGCGACCGGCATTTGAATTGGCTTTGCCTGTTTTTTCTCCTTTTTGTTTCCGTGCTGCCCTTCACAACTGCATTCCTGAGCGAACACATCGAATTCAGGATCTCCATTGCCCTCTATTGGTTAAATATTTTCTTCCTTGGCCTGACTATGTTTTTCCATTGGGTATATGCCTATAACCATCATTGTTTGAACCTGCCCGAAAATAAACGGAGAATGGTCGACCGGGCAATCAGGAGAAGAGGGTTTGTGGCCCAGGGACTATATGCAATCGGGGCAGTTTTATGCTTCATGAACAATTATGTCAGCATAACTTTTATTATTTGTGTGCAACTGTATTTTGCGATAGGCCTTGGCTTCGGAAAAAGAAGGGAAAGCCCAATTAAGTCCGCAAATTAATTAATTCTCACTTGTGGGTTCCCGTTAGCTCCATTCCCCGTGCTGATCAGGCCGCCAAACAAGCCTCCAAATCCGAAGCGGACGCCAAATTGCCCCGTTTGCCCATTCAGGTAGGACCACACAAAATCAACCCTCATCAACTTGAAAATATTTTCAATCCCTCCGAATACTTCTATATAATTATTATTCTGATTTACATAGAGTCCGTTCGCTCCGGCCACCAGGTACCATTTTAATTTCCTGAAGAGTGGAATTTTATTGGTGATCATTCCATTAAAATGGTGTTCCAAATGTCCCAGCGCATAGAACGAAGCTGTGGTACTTTCCTGGTAATAAGGTGCGACCTGCAGACTATTTAGATATTTGCTTGCAAAGATGGTTTGATTTCCGTTGAAATGCTGATAGTCCTGGATGAAGACGGTATTGGTGTTGATAAAACCCCCAATACTGAAATTGTATTTTAGCAATCCGCGCAGCTTAAAATTTACTTCATCAGAAATGGAGAATTTCCATTTGTCAAAATTGACATCACTGCCAAGAATTCCGCTTAGCCCTTTTTGATAGTAGAGAGAGAACAGCGGGTATTTTGATCCGATGGGAATCTTATTGTTTGGGAATTCAATATATTTCTGACCGGGCCGGAACTGAAGTCCAATGCCCAACAGCAAAGCCTGGTACTGCACAAACTGGGAATCCATGATTTCATAAGGATAATTTGGGGTAAAGGCCTTATTCTTATCGCCAAAAAATGAAAAATCGGTGGAATTGTTTACCGGTATCCTGTCTTCATAGAGTAAACTGGCTGCAATGCGCAGACCATTATCCATCCTGTTGGTGTATTTTAATTCTCCATAATAATTTTCATAGAGCTTCATATAATTGTCGCGCACAAACAAAGTATAGATTTCATTCACCAGCGGGCTGATTGGATCTGCATTATTAAACTGCGTGATTCTTTTCCCTCCCGACAAGGACCAATTGGATCGGTCCGCCGAACCGCCATTGGGATCCCATTCAAAGCTGCTCTTCCTGAATGCGAGCGTTGCATAAGCATTGAGCAAACCCCCGCTGAACCCGTACCTGATATGCGGAGTCAGGCTGATTCTTTTCCTTTGCTCAGGAAATGATTTTTCAATCGTGACTTCTCCGTTGATCACCAGGCCCTCCACCGTATTGTACTGGAGATTGGGCAAGATGGGTTGCCAGGTCCATGAAATGGGATGATCAGGATTAAAATTCGACCTGGTAAATCCCGACCAGAATACGGTACCGATGGTAATACGGCTCTGTTTTTTTCTTAACGAGTCAATCACTCTTTTCGAACGGGAAGAGTCCTTACCTGTCTGAAATGTACTGTCCTTGGTTTTGTAATCCCTGATCTCCTCCGGAGCCAATTGCACTGGACGCACTGAATCCCAATAAGCAATCGTTTTCTTGTTTACCCCTGTATCATACTTCACCACCACATTGTTAAAATACTTCTTCCTGAATACCGGCTCGATATCATATTTATTATAGACATTCAGAAAATTCCCCGTGGCATCGATTCCGAATTTGTTAAAAGTAAAATAGACTACCTGGTCTTTGGTGCGCCAGATGCTGTCATTGATGGGAACCTGGATTTGTTTAATGACCAGGGTATCCAGGATTTCAAGTGCGGATGCCTGCACCAGGAATAAATCCAGGCTATGGATCCGCCAGTCACCTTCTGTGATGTTGATGGTACCTGTAAACAGGGGTTCATATTTTCTTCGCGGAATGACCTGGATTTTATTGATCTCCTTGCCATCCTCGAAAAAGGAGCCCAGGTATTTATAACGGTAATATCCAAGCGCTCCATCCGCAATGGGGGAAACAAAACCCCTGGGATTGAGTTGGGAGATAAAGATGTTTACATTGTTATCATAAAAGTTGATGAAAGTGGGAAAATTGAACCCGAATCCATTGGTCCCGCTTTCCCTGCCGGAAATGACTTCCAGCTTAATCTTGTCCGGTTTTTTAAAGGCTACTTTGGTCAGGGATTCAGAGAGGTAAATAATTCCTGCCCCTACGGAATCAACGCCCATCTCTTTTCGGTCTTTGTCCTCTAATTTCTGGCCGAAAATTTTCCCCGGAAGTTTTCTCGTCTTAAGAAGGGTTTTGATATAGGCTTCGCAGGTAAAAGAATCCAAAGGGGACTGGTAGTCCTTTCGCTTTTTGATCGCGTGTCGGATGATCTCATAAGCAGGATCCTCCCCTCCCGGTCTAACCACTACTTCCTTCATGGTCGTTCTCTGCAGCGAAAGTTGAAAATTGATAGTAGTTGGGGTGGCCCCCACGACAACCTGCTTCTCCTGTCTGGCATAACCCACGTATTGGCAGACGATCGTGTAGGATCCAGGTTCTAATTCAAGAGCATATTTTCCCTGGTTATTGGTGGTGGTGCCGCGGGATGTACCCTTCACGAAGATGGAAGCATAAGGAAGAATCGAACCCTGCTCGTCCGTCACTGTTCCAATGATCTTCCCCGCCTTTACAACCTGAACAAATCCCATCCAAAAAATCCCAATCAGTACTGCAATTTTCATCCCTATGGTTTAACAGATGACGAATTTAAGCAGACAATGGTTGTCAAAAAGTGAAAATTAGTAGTGGTAGTTGCATGTTCTTCATGCTAATTGCTCCTTCGGATCAGTTTCCATGCATAAGCACCTGCCAGCGCAGCAGATCCTGCCACCAATGCACCGATCAGAGAACTGAGGAAGATCAGGAAAACCGAAGAGCCTCCAAGGGGCAGGATATTCGCTATTTTATGGGATAGAATGCCATCATTATTCGAATCGATTCTCCAGGCAAGCAATTCCCACAAAAGAAAGACGCCGACAAAACCAGCCAAAAAAGACATGCCCGGTTTTTGGGGAACAATGATGCTCACTGCAAAAGATGCCAATGCAATGCCCCACCAGGGTAGGAACAAACCTGAAATAAAACTTAAGAGTACTGTAAGAAAAATGGAAGAAATATATTTGATCATACGTATTTGTCCGGTATTCATTTAATTCAATGGCTGGCTACCCGAAAAGTGAATGATTGCTTTGACTCTTTTGTCTTTTATTTCTGTTTTGTTCATGACCCAAAGCGGATAATACCTTCCAGCAACCCAATCATCAATAAATGTATCATAATAAATACTTCCCGGATTACCGCTTTGGCCTCCGGGATATATTCCATATGCCTCTGTTTTTTCCGTGAGTTGCACCACCATCCGCCAACTGGGACCATGGGTTTCTTTGGCCGCATTGATACAATCTGCGCCTCCGCCAATGTTCAGGTCTGTTCTGCTAAAAGGCAAGAGGCGCGCCAGGTGATTGACACTGGTCGCTTTGTATTTTCCCCAGGCCAGTTTGCCCTCGGCATCTGCCTTCATGCAGGCAGCGACTGTTTTTTTGAATGCCGCATGGACATCATCTGACAGGCTTTCTTTCTGTGGCGTGCTGATATTGTCCAGGAACTTGTATTCAGGATCCCTGAGAATCGCTTCAAGCAGGGTGCTTTCCGAAGGATAGACCAGCGGAAGTTTGGTTAGGCTCATTTCATCGTCCCAGACTTCCTTTTTAAAATAATCCCAGAATAGGGTGAATGCTGTAGGTGCTTTTTCATCAGGATCATTCTTCAGGTTCCAGGACTCGAGCAAATCATAAAAAATCTTTTCTTCCCCTCCAAGGATTGCCGGGTCCAGCGATCCCAATAAAACCGGTCGGGCCATTTCCGCAAAGACATTATAATTTTCATTTTGTAATCTCATCATGTCGAGAGGTTCCATTTTGTCGGTCAAACGGTTCAGGAATCGGTTGATAATGATCCCACGGTAAGGTGGATATTCTCCGCCAAGATAATAGGGATAAACAGATGGATCCACAGGCAATTGATTGGCGCTGCTTACAAATTGTCTCTCCGGATTGATCATATGTGGATTTTCCGCCTGGGGAATATTTCCCTGCCATATATAACTGGTATCCTCACCCGGCATTAAAAAATTCCCCTGCCATTTCCATTTGGCAGGAAATTCGCCCTGGTCCCATATGGCAATGTCTCCACTTTTGCTGGCAAAAATGCAGTTCTGACCTGGGGTATGCAGGCCCTTGATGGCTTCGTAGTAATCATCATAATTTTTCGCATGATCGAGCCTGTTAAAAGGCAGCAATTCATTGCTGGGGTCATGGGCCTTCCACCTGACGGAATAGGATGCATTCGGGTTAGACCTTCCCCCGGTAAATCCTCTATCGTACATGACAGGCCCAAACAATGTATAGGCAACAGTGTCTACAAAATCAGCCTCCCCCTTGATTGCAATCTTTTCATAGCGGAATTCTGTGGGAAGCCATTTACCATTGAACAAATATTGTTTGTGAGTTTCATCCTTGAATTTGATTTCATAATAGTCCCTGACATCGCGGGTGGCATTGGTGAACCCGAAAGCGATGCTGTCATTAAAGCCAACGATGATGCTGGGAGCCCCGGGAAAACTTGCTCCATAAACGTTGAAATTGGGAGTGGAAATTTGCATCTCGAACCAAATGGATGGAAGGTTTAACCCAAGATGAAGATCATTGCAAAGGATCGGCGCCCCACTCCTCGTCCTTTTTCCGCTAACAGCCCAGTTATTGCTGCCATTGTCTTTGTCGGGCATTTTGCGCTCTATATTCGTCTCTGTTTTTCTTCCCAGGTAATTCGAATCAACATTGACCGGAGGCTTGAGCAAAAGAGCCGGCGGCGGATAAAGTGTCCCTCTGGGCAGGATCGGATCCAATGAGTCCTGAGAATAGGGATACATCTTTTCAAAATCATTCCAGCCAAATACTGCTTTTGCGTTTGAATATTCAAAGTCCTGCTCCTGGCCGGCAAGTTCAAGCGACATATATTTAGTGAAAAGCGCCGTTTTCAGGTTGGTCCATTTCTCAGGTTTATAATTCAGCAACTTGTATTCAATAGGCAGTTGGCTTTCATTCAGGCCTTCAATATATGCATTGACTCCTTTCGTATATGCATCACAGGCATATTTCGTAATGCTGTCTTTTTCCATTTCTTTCAATGCTCTTTCAGCTGCAAAGACCATTCCCAGGCGCCTTTTCTCCCGGTCATGACTAAGTCCCTTAGGGCCGATCAATTCGCTGATCCGTCCGGATGCAGCAAAAACCTGAAACTCCATTTGCCAAAGCCGGAAGCGGGCATGCAGCCATCCCTGGATAAAGTAGGCGTCAGACTCATTTTCAGCAAAAACATGAGGAACCAGCCGGTCATCCAGGTAAACTTCGGCTTTGCCCTTCAGAAAAGGCAGTTGAATACTTCCACTAAAATCTTTGCCCACAGGATCGGCATTCTGCCAAAAACCATGCTGGGGACTCAGGAACTTGCCGATGGGGGGAATATTGCCCCATTGCATGTTGAGGCAAATGATCAAAACCAGGGTCGTCGTCAGGGAAACCAGAAAAGGAATCAATCTCATAGGAATCTGCTTGGTGAGTCGTCAATATCCGTTAAAAATAATCTTTTTTTTCTATTCATCATGACCGAATCCATTGATCCATAATACGAAATCCCTAGACACCGGCCAATCTGCGAAGGTCCGCCGGATGAAGATACCACATACAGGTAGTACCGCTTTGTTGTATTGTTCCATGCCGGAATTTGACTCATTTTTGGACTGTTATTTACCATTAATCATTAAACCTCTTCAAAAAAAAGATCACGGTCGACACCCGCGAAAAAATTAGAATTCAGGTTAGAAAGTGTGTTTGGGACGGCCGGCATCTTTTGATCCCGGCCGTATTTATGCAATTAGTTGCCTGAACAATTCATCCAATTCATCTTTTGTATTATAAGCATGTAGAATGATCCGCAGCCGTTCAGCCCCCCTGGAAACGCTGGGATAAAGAATGGGCCTTGCATCCAGCCCTGCCTGCGCGAGCTTTTCCGATAATGCTTTTGCCCTTTCATTTCCATGGACAACAAAACCCTGTATTGCCGTCGGGCTGTCGATTGGGGCTCCCTGCTCATTTTTTCGGTCATGCATCCTGGTATGCTCCCTGAACCGCTGGATCAGGTTTTGTAATTTTTCCCGTTCACTAAGCATGGCTGGAAATATTTTATAGGAAGAAAGAATCGCTGCTGTCGCAGATTCGGGCATCGCCGTCGTATAGATAAATGCCCTCGAAAAATTTATAAGGTATTGGATCAAAGCAACAGAACCCAAAACAATTGCACCATGGCATCCAAGCGCTTTGCCAAAAGTATGAACCCTTGCAAAACAATTATGCTGCAAATGCAGGTGCTGTACCAGTCCTTCTCCTTTTTCACCAATGATCCCCGTGGCATGCGCTTCATCAACGATTAAATGTGCTCCAAATTTTTCTGCGAGCTCAACCAGTGATTGCAATGGAGCCAAATCGCCATCCATCGAGAAAACAGATTCCGTTACAATGAAAATATTTCCAGACGCTTTGCGCAGTTTTTCTTCCAGGTCCTCCGCGTTATTATGACGGTAAGATTGCGATTGGGCGAAAGACAAGCGGATGCCATCCCGGATCGATGCATGCGCGTACTGATCATACAATACAGTATCACCTCTTTGCGGAACCGCACTCAGCAGACCAAGATTTGCATCATAACCTGAATTGAAAATCAATCCTGCATTCGAATCATGAAATCTTGCAATTTTATTTTCTGCCTCTTCAATGAGAGGGTAATTTCCTGAAAGCAGCCTGCTGCCTGTAGATCCGTGGCTCATGGTAGAAGCTGCCTGGCTATGATTTGCGGCCATCTCCTTTTCAATCCACTTATATCTGGCGATTCCCAGGTAATCGTTGGAAGTAAAGTCCACCATTCCAGAAGACAATCGCATTTGACGAAAAGCCGATTGCTCTTTGCGCTCATTTAATTTCTTATGAAGAAAATCTTCTTGCATATTTTTGCGCATCAAATATCATCCTAATCATCGGAATCCCAATAGATGCATGCATACTGACCAGAAAAATATACTTGGCTTACAATTGCCCACGGACCCGCGCTGGGTTGACCTGGCAAGCATTTCCCTGGAAGAAATCCTGACCGATCATGCTTATTGCGAGCAGAAAGCAGCCAATACCTGCATTTCCCTGATCCAGCGATATCCCGATAAAGATAAACTCGTCAATGCGCTGGCACCCATCGTGACCGAAGAGTGGGGGCATTTCCGCCAGGTGCTCGCAGAAATTCGCAAGCGGGGGTTAAGGCTGGGTAAACAGAGAAAAGATGAATATGTAAATAAGTTGCTTGAATTTCAGAAAAAAGGAGGCAGTCCGGAAATCCGCTTCCTTGATCAGTTATTAACAATGGCCCTGATCGAAGCAAGAAGCTGTGAACGTTTTAAAAGACTCAGTGAAGGCCTGGAGGATGAATGGCTTCGTTCGTTTTACCGTCGGTTCATGGAAAGCGAAGCTGGTCATTACCATCTGTTCATTGATCTGGCTGAAACCTATCTCGAAAAAAATCTGGTGAGGATGCGCTGGAAAGAGTGGCTTGAATATGAAGCAGAAATCATTGGCCAGTTAGAGATCAGGGGGGACAGAATCCATTGATGTCCCGGACCCTCCTGTTATAATCGTTTTTCTTTCTTTAAATTAGTATCATACAAACTCCCGCCGAAGCATGACGAATGAATTCATTGCCATGATGGCAAATATTGCGTTGGCATTATCATTTATTGTAGGACTCCTATTTGGTATTGCACAGGTCCGGGCCGCAGCCAGAGACCGACGTGAAAGGCTCACGCTCGAGACTATACGCACATTTCAAACAAGAGAATTTATAGAACTGATGAATTTTATCCTCACCCAGGATCTACCTGTCAAACGCGAAGAATTAATGGCACTCCCATCCGAGAAAATAACAAACTATATGCAATTCGCCCAGGAAATGGAATCGCTCGGGATCCAGGTCGCGGAGCGGCTAATAAATATTGACCTGGTAGACAAAACGCTTGGTTCCTTTGTCACGACTTCCTGGGAAAAATATAAAACATTATTTCTAGACATTCGGGAGAAGGCGCCTGACCCCTTTCTGGGCGAATACTTTCAATGGCTGGCCGAACGAATTGAGGAGCGAATGAAAAATAAACCACGCAAACCATTCTACGAAACGCACAGGTCGATGATCCTGAAATGAAGAAATGCAAATGGCTCAGTATTGGACTCAGGCATTCTATTCATCCCTTTTTAATATCTTCCCGATTCAACGTCAATAGAATTATATGAAAAGAAGAAGTTTTGTAAAGAATACAGGCATTGCCGCGGCTGCAATAACAATTTTACCATCCAGGAAGCCTTCCAATCCCACTCAGAAAGTGAGGCTTGGAATCATTGGTGTTGGCCTGCGGGGACAAAACCATCTTGACAATGCCCTCCGGAGGACCGATGTGGAAGTGATTGCCATTTGCGATGTGGACGATCGAATGCTGGGTATGGCTTCAGATCTGTTGAAAAAATCAGGAAAGACCATGCCCCAGGTATTCAAAGGCGATCCCTATGCCTACCGCCGACTCCTGGAACTTAAAAACCTGGATGCAGTGTTGATCGCAACACCCTGGGAATGGCATGCACCCATGGTGCTGGATAGCCTTCGGGCCGGGATCAAATATGTGGGAACAGAAGTTATCCTGGGCATTACGGTAGACGAACATTGGGAAATTGTGCATGAGGCGGAAAAGCAAAAGGCTAATGTCATGATGCTTGAAAATGTTTGCTATCGTCGCGATGTGATGGCCGTGATGAATATGGCAAGCCACGGGATCTTTGGCGAACTAATTCATATGCAGGCAGGCTACCAGCACGACCTCCGCGGTGTAAAATTCAATAATGGAATTGACCCATACAATAGCGGAGCGGAATTTGGTCCGAAGGCTTTTTCAGAAGCCAGGTGGAGAACCAATCATTCCGTGCATCGTAACGGTGATCTATACCCTACGCATGGGGTTGGCCCTGTGGCCGAAATGCTGGACATCAACCATGGGAACCGGTTTATTTCAATGTCTTCATTTGCAACCAAGGCCAGGGGACTGCATAACTATGTGGTGGCCAAAGGCGGCGCCGAACATCCAAATGCAAAAGTCATATTCAAGCTGGGGGATATTGTAACTACTCAGATCAATTGTGCAAACGGAGAAACCGTTTTGCTGCAACACGATACCAATTCACCAAGACCCTATTCCCTGGGATTTCGCGTACAGGGAACAAAGGGACTCTGGATGGATATCAACCATTCGATTTATGTTGAGGGAATGAGCAAAAAAGAGGATCAATGGGAGGATGCCAAAACCTGGCTGGAAAAATATGACCACCCGCTATGGCAACGCTGGGGAAAAGATACTGAAGGAGCGGGTCATGGAGGCATGGACTTTTTTGTTTTGCATGCATTTATTGAATCTGTGAAGCGCGGGCTTCCTACACCTATGGATGTTTATGATGCAGCGACCTGGAGTGTGATTACCCCGCTCAGCGAAAAAAGCATTGAGCTCGGAAACCAGGCGATCGCATTTCCCGATTTCACTGGCGGCCAATGGATGTACAAAAAGAACATCTTTGCTGCAACGGATGAGTTTTAAAACCCTGACATTGGAAATTGAACTGGTAAGGCAGGCAGCATCACAATTTATCGGAAGCAATTCTCCGGCAATGATTGAATCCCTGGGGCAGGGCCTGATCCACCAGACTTATAAGGTGACGGAGGGGGCCCATGCAATTGTGCTGCAGGCGATAAACAGAGCAGTGTTCAAAAATCCTGAAGACATCGTCAGCAATTATTTTCTTGTTTATGAATTTCTAAGAGAGCAGCGCCCAGGGGTGTCCATGGCTTCCCCGGTTAGGACGAAATCCGGTAAAACTCACTTTATAGATCCGGAAAAAAACTTTTGGCGGGCAACGGCATTTATTCAGGATTCCTATTCTCCTTCCATTGCCAATGATCCCGCGGCTGCAGGCAAAGTAGCCGGTATTTTTGCAGCATTCACACGTGCGCTCTCGGGCATCCATATGGGAGACCTGAAAGAAATTATTCCCGGGTTCCACCATCTCGATTTCAGATATATCCAGTTGGAATTGGCCATTCAAAAGGCATCTATTAACAGGCTGCTGAAGTCAACCCACCAGATTGCATCATTCAGAGAAAGAAAATGGCTGGTTGATTTTTATATATCGATTAAGTCAAGCCCTTCTTATCCCGACAGAGTCATGCACCATGATTGTAAGATCAGCAATATTCTGTTTGAGGTGGGCAGCAAGGAAGTGATCTGCCCTGTTGACCTTGACACCCTCATGCCAGGCAAATATTTCTCTGACCTCGGAGATATGATCCGGTCCATGGCCTGTTCCGAAGAAGAAAACAGCACGGCGTGGGAAAGGATCAAAATCATGCCTGCATTTTATACAGCCATCCTTGAAAGCTATCTGGAAAAAACAAATGATATCCTGACCATCGAAGAAAAAAAACATATTCATTATGCCGGGCTCATCATGATCTATATGCAGGGCATCCGGTTTCTCGCAGACTACCTGGACGGCGACAGGTACTATAAGACATCATATGATGACCAAAACCTCAACAGGGCATTGAACCAACTCATCCTGCTGGAGCGACTGGAGGAATTTTTGAAGGACAAATATGGCCCTTCATTCAGCTAAGGAAAAATAACTGAGCTCTTCTCCAAGATCAAGCGAAGGATATTTTTTCTGCAGGGCTGATAATTTTTCGAACTGGGACTTAAGAAATAAGCGATGGGCCTGTGTATCCGGCTGAGACGGCCTGTGTTTTCTCGCAATAACAATTTTCCTCAACTCATCCATTAGGGCCCTGGATTCCTCATCAATATAACCCTTCATAAATTGATCCAGGACGTAATTCGTCGCGAGATAATTTGGATGGACCATATCGATATCGTAGAACCGGTAATCCCTCAACACATCAATGACCAATTCATAGGCAGGGAAATAATAGATCCCGTCAAATTTGTTGCAGATGTTGTGCACCACTTCGATCAGTCTCGCCTTGCTCCGGTTATTTTCCACAATGCCATCCCGGATATGACGCACAGGGCTAACCGTAAAGATGATCCGGATTTTCGGATTGAACTGGAAAAGCCGGTGAATACAATTATCCAGGACGGAATTGATCTCATCTATCTGCATCAGGTGCTTATCAAACCATTGGGCGGGCGCACGATGGCAATTGGCTACTTCGCCCGCAGGGCCTTCTGTCTTATTTCTGAATTCTACTGGCAGATCTTCACTAAGCCTGTATGAAAATGCAGTCCCGAGGGTAATGACCAGCCATTCCGCTCTTTGCAGAAAAGTGTGCGCCTTCGCGCTGAAACTGTTTATTGTTTCGAGGCATAAATCCTGCCTCGTATTTGAGAACACACTGTGATGCTGCCAGCTCTGCCAGAGTTCATTAAAGTAAAACAGGTTATCTGGCACATACTCCCGTTTTTGAATAGTAGAAACAATGCATGAAGCCACACTGGCAGGATCGAACAAGATTCCATGCGGGTTTTGACAAATATTGAACTTGAGTTCTCTCAGCAATCCCCCGATATGTTCAGTAAAGCAGGATCCGAGAAACAGGAGTGAATCTTTGAAATTTATTTTGTCGCGAAGAGAACTATCCGGTGGAGCCAACATGAAATCCATGGTTGCAGCTTTCAATTTTGAAAAATAGCGGAAGCAAGATCCATGCTCTGGAGCAATGCATCTTCATTTATGCCTGGCAATCGCTTCAATTCTCTAAAGTACGGGATCAGAAATTCCGAGTTCATATTTCCTACCAGCTTATCGTCGGCCATCGGGCATCCACCGATCCCTTTCAAAGCGCCGTCAAAGCGATTGCACCCTGCATTTAAAGCTGCATCCACTTTCAATTTCCAGCCCTCTGGCCTGGAATGGAGATGAACGCCTGTTTCAATATCCGGAAACGCATTGATAAGATAGGAAGTCATTCTAAACACTTGTTGAGGTTGCGCCACTCCCACTGTGTCTGCCAGTGAAACGATTCTTATTCCCATCTCTACCAGGCGCTTCACCCATTGAAAAACGATTTCTTCCGAATAGGCATCGCCGTAAGGGTTACCAAAACCCATCGATATATAAATCACCAGTTCTTTTTTGTTGTCCAGGCAAAGTTTTTGAATCTCCTCCACCCTCCTTAAAGAATCATTTATTGTACTGTTGGCATTGCGCATCTGAAAAGTTTCTGAAACGGAAAATGGGTACCCGAGAAAATGGATATTTTCAAACCCGATGGCTTCTTCCGCTCCGCGGGTATTGGCGACGATGGCCAGCAGCCTGGTTTGCGAACCTGAAATGTCTAATCGGGGAATGACCTGCGATGTATCTGCCATTTGAGGAATGGCTTTCGGTGAAACAAAGGATCCGAAATCGAGGGTATCAAATCCCACCCTGAGAAGGGCATTGAGGTATTCGATTTTTTTTTCAGTCGGAATGAATTCCTTCCATCCCTGCATCGCATCCCTCGGACATTCGACGAGTTTGATATTTTGCAAATGAGCCTTGTCCTTTTGAATATCCATGCCCAAAAATACAGGAATTGATAGACTACGAGCACTTGGGAAGAGCGAGCTCCTATCGGGCCTAAAAAAACAAATACCGACTTAATAAAAGAGTTTGCTCAGAAACAGGCTAAGGATGAATGGTCTTTCTTCTTTCGTCAATCTTTTCCCTCATCCCATTGAAAAAGCGGCTCCTTTCTTTTTCACCAACGTCGCTGATGAGTGTGGACTTCCGGAGAATATTCTGTACATGCTGGTACATGTGCTCAGTAAAATAAGTATCCTTGGTCCAGATTATATTAAGCACCGAGTGATTTAGGTAGGCCACTTTGAAATCATTCAATATTGCAAGAGTCGAATTGTCTCCCAAAATAAATTCATTTATAAAAAGTTTAAATCCCGCTTTTGGATTGGCGTATTTCCCCTCAGTCGAAAATTTGTAGCCGGCTTCTGCCTGTTTTTCGATATGGTCAATGAGTTTTTCAAAGGAATTATACAATTGAATAATGTCCTGATTGGAGGCAAATACTTTGGTATCCACATAATATTGGATCTGGCTGAGCATACTATTGATATTTTCAATGTTCCATACTTCTTGCGATGGAAACTTATTGTACTCGTCGAGTAATATTTTCCCTGTTTTATGCAGAGACTCCATAAAGTCGTCTGCAACGAACAGGCTTTTACCAAACATAGGGTATTGGGCCAGGGTTTTCATCCAGAAAAAAAACTTAAAGGCGGCAAGATCGTGAAAATTATACCAATGAAATGGAAGGACATCCTTATTGATGTAGAAAAATTCACGGTGGTCGAATGAATTAAAGTACTTAAGTTGATCAAGCATCTGCTGGAGATACATATCGAAGGTGAAATTGGCATTGTCAGCAGACCTGCCGGTAAAAATAATCGAATTGCTTTTCAGAGCAAATAACTGGTCAAGCGATATCTTAAAATGAGAACAAAGGGTCCTGATTTCATCAAAGGAAATCCCCTTTTCGGCCCGGATTCTGCGATATGCACTGTCATTGCTGATGTTGAGGATCTCGGCAATTTCATCAACGAAGGAAAGGTGCGGCGGCAGGTTGTTCTTGATATGCTGGAAAAAAACCTGTTGAACATGTGGTTGCTCCATGGTTTAGTTAATTAAAGTCAAAGGAATAGTCGACTGGATAAGGGGGTTGTATAAATGTAATGAGATTTTATTCAAATGCAATATTCGTTGCGTATAGACGAATTGACAGTTGGCAGTTGGCAGTATGCTTACCCCATTAAAAGGGGGAAGCGGACGTTAGAAACGGGTGCGTCGATATTCAAGGTTAATTTGTTCCTGACTAGTGACCGAATTCATTCCGCAATTCGATTATGAGTCTGTCAACTGCCCACCATCGCTCAACCACTTAACTCACCCCATCCTCTGCTTCAGTGCTTCAAATAAAATGATCCCGGCAGCCACAGATACATTAAATGAGTCGAAATTTCCTGCCATAGGGATACAAAAAACCTCATCGGCTGCTTTTATCAGGTAGGGTTGTACGCCTTTGTCTTCACTTCCCATGATGATGCAGCATGGCTCCCCGAACGACAAGGAAAACAATGGCTGCGTTGCATTGAGCTGGCTGGTAAATACTTTTATGCCATTCAGATGTAAAAGATCCACGGCTTTGAGCAAACTCCCCACCCTGCAAACACGAATGGTTGCCAGTGCTCCTGCAGAAGATTTCATCGCTTCTTCATTGAGCGCGCCAACCCCTTTTTCTGGAATGATCATAGCCTGGGCGCCACAGCAGATGGCTGTTCTCGAAATGGCTCCGATATTGCGGACATCTGTAATCCCATCCAGCATCAGAAATAAGGGAGCCTGGCCCTGGGAAACTACTTCATCAATTACCTGCTGAAGATCGAAATATTGAATGATGGCACCGATCCCTATCACACCCTGGTGATTGGTTCTCACCATAGCATTCAATTTCTCATGTGGAACCATCTGGATGGGTATATTGTTTTCTCTTGCAAGTTTTCGGATGTCGCCAATCGATTCCCCATTGAGATTCTTTTGCATCAGGATCTTATCGATGGCCTGGCCGGCCATCATGGCTTCTATCAGCGGTTGCCGCCCAATGATCAGGGAAGATTTTTTCATTTTTTATTTTTGTATTCGCCCTTCCAGCATCATCAGTTTTAATTTCTGAATGGCTGCAACAGTCATACAGTCGGAGATTTTCCCCGATTCAACCCATTCATAAGCCAGATCAAAGGGAACTTTCTTGATCTGCAAACGCTCCGTTTCCTCCGGTTTGGCCTCACCCTGGCTTAATTTCCTGGCAAGCCACAGGATTGCCTTTTCATCAGAGACGGAATTGGAAAGATGCATACTCAGAATAGGAGTCCATTCTTCTGCACTCAATCCAGTCTCTTCCAAAAGTTCTCTTTTTGCAGCATCCAGCGGACTTTCTTCCGATGCTGCCGCCTCCTTCAGGAATCTCCCAACTGTATTCATTGAGAGGAAAGCGAAACTGACCCACCAACCATATATTCCATTCCTCATCAAGAGGAATGATGCCAATTGCCAAATGCTTAAAATGCACCTTTCCATAAATGCCATTTCCACCTGAAGGATTTATGACCGTAAACTCAGTGAGGTTGATCCACGGATTATCGTAGATACTTTTTTCCGCTAGTATTTTCCAAGGATTCTCCGTTTCACTCATGAGCCGAAAGTATGAAATTCGGGAATGTGATTAAAATGAGGGCACAAAAATGGTCCGCCAGTTGCAGACCTTTTCGAAATATTTTATGGATGAATGGGAATGATTATAATCCAAAAGCTTTCTTCACCTTCGGAACATAGTCCAGCTTTTCCCAGGTGAAAAGTTCCACCTTCTTTTTCATAATCTTACCATCCGGGCCAGCGAAATCTTTTTCAACAATTTCCGACTTGCGCCCCATATGTCCATAAGCTGCTGTCTCGCTATAAATGGGATTGCGAAGCTTCAGGCGTTGCTCGATAAAATAGGGTCGCATATCGAATAACCCAGAAACAATGTCTGCAATCTGTCCATCGGAAAGATCCACTTTTGCTGTTCCGAAAGTCTTCACATTGATAGAAGTCGGTTGCGCCACGCCAATCGCATAAGATACCTGTACGAGCACTTCGTCAGCAACACCCGCAGCCACCAGGTTCTTTGCAATATGACGCGTTGCATAAGCCGCACTTCTGTCCACTTTGGAAGGATCTTTTCCGCTGAATGCACCGCCGCCATGGGCACCCTTTCCACCATAGGTATCCACGATGATCTTCCGGCCAGTGAGCCCGGTGTCGCCATGAGGCCCTCCAATCACAAATTTTCCCGTGGGATTAATATGGTATTTGATATTGTTGTTGAAGAGCTTTGCATATTTCTTATACTTGGCCTTCACTCTCGGGATCAGGATTTCGATAATATCTTTATTGATTTTAGCCTGCATTTTTGTTTCCGTATCAAAATCGTCATGCTGGGTAGACACGACAATGGCATCAATCCGGATGGGTTTGTTGTTGTCGTTGTATTCGAGCGTGACCTGGCTCTTTGCATCCGGCCTTAAATATTTGATCTGCTTATTTTCCCTTCTCAGAGCAGCGAGTTCAATCAGGATCTTATGGGCGAGATCCAGCGCCAAAGGCATATAATCGTCTGTTTCATTGCTTGCGTAACCAAACATCATTCCCTGGTCACCGGCTCCCTGTTCTTCCTTCTTTTTTCTGTCCACACCCTGGTTGATATCGGATGACTGTTCATGTATAGCAGAAAAGATTCCACAGGAATTGGCTTCAAACATGTATTCACTCTTTGTATATCCAATTCTGCGGATGACTCCACGGGTAATCTCCTGTACGTCGAGGTATGCCTTAGATTTCACTTCTCCGGCGAGTACAACCTGACCGGTTGTCACAAGCGTTTCGCAGGCTACTTTTGACTGGGGATCAAATGCCAGAAAATGATCGATCAGGGCATCAGAAATCTGGTCAGCCACTTTGTCTGGATGACCTTCAGAAACACTTTCAGAAGTAAATAAATAAGGCATAAAATATATGAGATTTGAAATTGACTTTAATAGAACTAAATCACAGGTATGATACCTTAGAGCAAGCTCTGACCGTAAAGTCGGCAGAAAGCTGCGGGGTGTTATACCTTCCGCCTTCGGTCCCGCCCAAGGCGGGATTCGACTAAGTTTTTTGCTGCGCTTCGTTTGCAAAAAACAAGTCTCACAAATAAAAATCCATTAACCCCCAAATTCAGATTAATGGAATTTCATCCGCAAAGATAATATCAAATTAATGTTTATTTAATGCTTATCGCTGAGCTATTTTAAAAGGAGAAATATCACTGGGACAGGTCTGTGTATAATTGCAAATAATCTGTTAAATCAGACTCTGCATTAAAGGACAGCACTCTCTTCCCACGCACTTTTCCAAATTCATCTGCCAGTTTCTTGTCTGTTTTCTCCGCACCAAAACTGATCGCGTCGGCATACACCGCGCCGCCCCTGAACAGACCGCTATTGTTTGATTCACTGAATGCTTCGAGGTCTTTGTCTTTCAAAGAAGCATGGATATTGGCCAGTTTCAGAAAATCGGATCCGAGTTTCTCCTTAAATGTGTTTTGACCGATCGTAAAGATCACCTTGCTATGGGCAAATACGGGCTCCTTTTTATACACTGTTTTCAGATACATGGGGATCAGTCCGGTCATCCAACCACTACAATGGATTACGTCTGGTGGCCATCCGAATTTCTTCACAGTTTCGAGAGCGCCCTTGCAAAAGAAAACCGTTCTCAGCCCATTGTCTTCAAACCATTTCTCTTTCTCATCGTGGAAAATATATTTCCGCTTGAAAAGGTCTTCATTTTCCAGAAAATAAACCTGTAATCTCGCATTGGGGAGGGAAGCTACCTTGATTTGCAAAGGATAATCATCGTTATTGACGGATACATTAATGCCGGAAAGGCGAACCACCTCATGCAAGCGATGTCTTCTTTCATTGATAACTCCAAAACGGGGCATTATGCAGCGCACTTCAAATCCGGATTCATTCGATTTAATTGCCAGTTTATTAACGATCTCCGCGAATTCTGTTAGTTCTAAATATGGAGACATTTCGTTGGCAATAAATAAAATTCTTTTCTTTGTTACCATTATTGAAGAAAATTAATAGAGACTTAACCAAAACAGTTTGCAAAGGTAAGGAATTTATTCTGCAATCTGCGTCTGGGCTGCTTTTCATCAAAATTAACTGATAACTGAATGATCCTTTTCAAGAACGGCAAAGCACTCCAACATTATCTCGTGGAATTTAGGTCTGGAGGGGGCAATTTGGGATGGGTTCCTACCATGGGTGCGCTTCATGCAGGTCATATTTCCCTTTTGAATGATGCAAGCAAGAAATGCCGCCGGGTCATCTGCAGCATCTTCGTAAACCCGACCCAATTCAACGATAAAAATGATTTTAGAAACTACCCTATCACGCTGGAAAAGGACATCAGCCTCCTGGAAGAGAATGGAGTGGATATTTTGTTCCTTCCTGCCCTGGATGAAATCTATCCGGAAGGAACAGAGCGGCTGGAGAAATATAATCTTGGCAAGCTTGAAACCATTCTTGAAGGACAATACCGTCCGGGACATTTCCAGGGTGTTTGCCAGGTAATGCATCGCTTAGGAGACATTATCATACCGGATCACCTCTTCATGGGTCAAAAAGATTTCCAGCAATGCATGGTTGTTCAAAGACTTTTGGAGATCATTCATTCTCCCATCACACTGCATACCTGTCCGACCTTGCGTGAACCGGACGGATTGGCGATGAGTAGTAGAAATATTCGTTTGAACGAGGCGCAGAGAAAGAATGCGATTGCGATTTATGAGGCATTGAATTTTTTGAAAAAGAATTTGAAGGAAGGGTCTTTGTCTGAATTGATAGGGAAGGCCGGGGACATTTTGTCTTTTCGGGATTTCCGTACAGATTATGTAGCCATCGCGGATCCGGCGACGCTTGAGCCCTGCGCAAATTGGGATGGAAAGCAGGCCCTCGTGGGTCTGATTGCAGCATACCAGCACGAAATCAGGCTGATTGACAATCTGATCCTGACAGATAACATGGACTAAGAATAGATGCCTATTTTTGCGCCTGATTATCTGAAAATACAAAAGTGATATCATGGATATTGAAGTGCTCAAGTCAAAAATTCATCGTGCAATCATTACTGAAGCCAATCTGAATTATGTTGGAAGTCTGACCTTGGATGAGCAACTCATGGATGCTGCCGGGATGATCGAAAATGAAAAAGTGCAAGTGGTGAACGTGAACAATGGCACCCGGATTGAAACCTATCTGATCAAAGGAAAAAAAGGATCAGGCATTTGCTGCCTGAACGGTCCGGCAGCCAGGCAGGGTGCGGTGGGTGATGTGGTGATTGTGATTTCCTATGCCAGGATGGGTTTTGAAGAGGCAAAGAAATTTAAGCCCAGTGTTGTGTTTCTCAGGGAAGGGAATAAAATATAAACTTTTACCAACCGTTTTTGTTTCCCCCTTTCGTAATTTACCTTAGCCATGAACAAGAGCATCCTGACCATATTTCAATACCTGTTGTTTGCTGGACTGGCAGCTTTTTTTCTTTGGCTGAGCCTTCGTGGAATGGATAGGGCAAAATGGCAGCAGCTCAGCAATGCCCTGGATCACGCACATTATTGGTTATTAATTCCTGTACTCCTTTTGTTGCTGCTCAGTCACTGGCTAAGGGCTCTTCGCTGGCGGCAATTGATGGAACCGCTCGGATATGCCCCGCGTAAAATCAACACTTTTCTTGCTGTTATCATTGGATATTTTGTGAATCTGGGCGCCCCCCGCCTGGGTGAAGTATTGAAATGCACTATACTTGCCCGTTATGAAAAAGTTCCGGCCAATAAGCTGGTAGGAACCATCGTCGCAGAACGCGCGTTCGATGTGATCTGTCTGACAATCGTTTTCGGACTCACATTCATTCTGCAATTCGATATCATCAGCTCGCTTTTTCAAACCAGCATATATCCCCTGTTTCAAAACAAAAGCGGCCATATATCATATATTAAGATCATATACATCACTTCCGGCATTGTCATATTCCTTCTACTCCTGAAAATCTTGTTCGACAGATTGGGTCACATAAATATTGTGCAGAAATTTAGAACCATGCTGGCAGGTGTCTGGCATGGACTGATCAGCGTCAGGGCGCTAAAGAACAAACCACTCTTCTTTCTGTATACTCTGGGTATCTGGTTTCTATACCTTCTTTCCACCTGGGTGGGATTTTTTGCCATTGACGAAACAAGAAATCTCAGCCTCTCAGATGCGCTTACTGTGCTGGCGGTAGGAAGCGTTGGTATGATCGTTTCCCCGGGAGGCATTGGCGCATATGCCTTACTGGTACAGGAAGTGGTCGCATTTTACAATATTCCCAAAGAGCCTTATGGAATGGCCCTTGGCTGGCTCTTATGGTTCGGTCAATTCCTAAGCTTTGTATTGTTCGGCGTACTAAGCTTTATCATATTGCCAAGAATCAATAGAAATCCCAATGAGAAAGGCAGACATCATCCCGCATAAGATCTTTACTATAAAGGAACTAATGCCTCAATTACGCCGCTGGCGGTTATTGGGCGGAAAAATTTCATTTACCAATGGCTGTTTTGATATTCTTCATGAGGGGCATATTGCATCTCTCTCCGAAGCAGCCAAAGAAGCAGATTATCTTGTCGTAGGACTAAATGCAGATGATTCTGCAAGGCGACTGAAAGGCCCAGGCCGTCCGGTCAACAATGAACATGCCAGGGCAATAATCCTGGCCTCGCTGCTCATGGTCGATGCAGTAATCATTTTTGGAGAAGACACACCTCTCGAGCTGATTAAACAGATCCAACCAGATGTCCTGGTTAAAGGGGGGGATTATACCATCGATCAGATTGTTGGAGCCAATGAAGTGATTGCTGACGGAGGGCGCGTCATCATCAACCCGATCCTCGAAGGATTTTCAACCTCCTTAATTTTGGAGAAGATCAGAAATTTGAATAAGAGTCAGAAATTAGATCGGCTTAAATAAGAATGAAAACTGAAAAGGCTGAAGTATATGTACTGGCAGGTCAGCTATGATACATTCGCTCCACTTCCAGCACTATGTTTTCCATCATCTGGTCATCGCCTTTTGCGTCGTAAGGTTGTTTAAGACTGCTGCCAAAAAAGAATGCCACCGTTTGCCAGAAACGCGCCGTGAACCCACCCTTGTATTCCTTGATAATATTGTAGCAGTTATTTCCTGTTTGCCTGTTGATTAATTTCATCAGCACTTTACCCTGGTAAACTGATAGTTTTTCCAATGGATCAGTAAATTCCTTCTTAAGCTCCTTTTCCCTGGTTTTGATATAGGTCGACTTCTCTGATTCAGTCGACATGAAGGCAAGCTTTAGGTTCATTTCATTTAGAATTATACCTGCCTTGCGTGCGTAGGGATAGGTGACGTATACCGCATTGCGGAGCCGGGTCCATTCTTCTATTCTTTTTCTCATGGCACGGGACATTGGCCTGGTTACCCAAACCATCGCAAGAGTCCGGGATGGAATGGTATCACCCTGATATATGATCATTGGGACGATCAAAGTATCATTGTGTCCGTACTTGGAAGATGACGAAGATTGTTGGGCATGGGCAGACAGCACAGAGAAAATAGAAAGCCAGAGGACCAGTGCGTATGAACTATATTTCTTAGGGGAATTGCCCATAAATGGAGATTAAAGATAATAAAAATCTCACAATCTTTAAACGAGTCCATCCGAAATCAGAATCCGGAAAATGAAGGTATGGCAATAAGAATGAATAGTTTATGAAAGGCTAAACATGGCTTCTCCCACTTCTCGTCTGACCAAAACTATCTGACAAGAGTCGTCTGACGATTGTTGTCAGACTTATCTTGTCTGACCAAAATCGTCAGTCAGTTGATTGTCAGACAGAAATGCCCATTTTCTGCTTTCTTCTTCTGATGATGCTCATCACAAATCCCGTCATCATGATCATGATTCCCAGCCAAACCAAATTAATCTGGGGAAATTCATAGGCTTTCAGGGAAACAAAAGGAACCATATTGAATGATTCTTTGACAAGGAGCTCAATCTTATTATTTGCCGTGACTTTACCCAATCCGATCGCGAGATTTTGCGCGAATACGGTATCCATGACGAAATGCGCTTCATTGTCCTTTATGAATAGCAATGGCCGCGCCGTATATTTTATGCTGTCTTTGCTGGTCACAGTGACAATTGCCATCAGGGCTGTATCTTTTGGAGTAAAGTGATATTTTTCATTGTCGGGATTCACGACGATTTTATCAAGAATCAAATATCCCTTCGAATAGAAAACAGTGTCTTTGACATTGATCTCATGTGGATGAAAACTTGTCGTATCCCTTGCCTTATCGATTGCATTCGCATAGTTGAGATATACAAATATGTCCCGGTCCCAATAATGGTATTTGTCAGGATTATGAGAATAGTTTTCCTGGCCCTTGGTATTCTTGATCAGGTTCGGGTATAAGCTGAATGATTTCTCACCATCTTTCCTCGTAAAATCAATTTTGAAATACATGATATTTCCAGCCTCGTTCAGAGAATCATTATTATCATAGACCGTCCAATACTTACCCATATCCGTTTTTACATTTTTAAGCAGGGTAATATTTTCCATGGGATTTTCCTTCATTGCAGGGTCCAGAGGCAGATTTATCCCGGTCGTATTCCAGGAGAGAACAGTTTTTTTGGAGGATGAAATCAGGATTCCCAAAAGCAGGATACCGAAACCGATATGAGCAACTGATGCGCCGGCTGCTTTCAGTTTTCCACGCAGGCCAATCCGTATGTACCCGATATTCGCAACAATGGAATAAACCGCTGAAAACAATGCCAGGTGAATGGCTGCAAGGTATCCCGTCCCATATTTATCATAGTGGATGCCACCGAAAAAGCTGATCAGGAATGAAACGCCCAATGCGATGGCAGTAGGCAGCAAGATCTTCTTTCCAAATTCTTTTTTAGGCGTGTCCTTGTATTTCAAATACTGTGTAACGGCAGTGAGTATCCCAAGAATGATGGCGATAAAGATCTCGATCCGGTTGTACGCAAAAGCGGCGTCTTCACCTGTCGTCCATTTCGTTCCTGCAATGCTGTTGATGATCGGAAGGGATGTGGCGATGATGATAAATATGGCTGAAAGGAATATGATCAATGACCCGATAAACATCCAGAATTCTCTTGAATAAGTATTCTCCTCTTTAGAAATATGAGGAATCCTCCTGTATTCTTTGACATAGAGAATGCCTGCGGGAAAAAAGAAAACGAGGATAAAAGAGATCAGCTGTAAATCCATTCCCGATTCAACGAACGCATGGACAGAAGTATCTCCAAGTTTGCCGCTGCGCGTCAGGTAGGTCGCATACAGCACCATGATAAAGGAAAGAAATATGAACAGGTAAGTAGCGCGAAGGGAATGGCCGGTCGAATTGTATATTACCTGGGTATGCAGGCCGGCGATCAGGATCAGCCAGGGAACCAGAGACGCATTTTCAACCGGATCCCAGGCCCAGTAGCCGCCAAAAGTCAATGATTCATACGCCCAGGCAGCTCCCATCATGATGCCTGTACCTAGTACGCAGGCCGAGAATAAGGTCCAAGGAAGCGCAACCCTTGTCCATTGACCATAATGCTTCTTCCAAAGCCCGGCAATTGCAAAGGAGAATGGAACAATGGTAGACGCGAATCCAAGAAATAGCACAGGTGGATGGATCACCATCCAATAATTCTGCAATAAGGCATTTAGCCCCTGACCATCTTTCATTTGAGGAAAGGATAGATAGTCAGCCCGATTGAAAAGCGGCTGATCAATCAGTCCCTCCATCTGCCTCACAAGCGTGAAAGGACTATTGCCGACTTTTGATCCAAAGAAATACAATCCCAGGATCATCGTCGCAAGGCAAAACTGTGCACAACTAATTACCGTGAGCACCGGCGCTTCCCATTGCTTTGCGCGAAAGATGAGGATGATTCCAAGCACCGCATGCCACATGGTCCAAAGGAGAAAACTGCCTTCCTGCGCTTCCCAGATACAACTGAGCAGATATTTGAAGTCCAGCGCCATGCTGGAATGTGACCAGGCGAAATTATATTCGAAATAATGTACCCGGATAATATAGTATATGGTTGCAAAAATGGAAAATACTGAGGCGGCGTCGATCAGGAATGCAATCCTTCCCAATTTTTTCCACGATGTTGCTTCGTCGCCAATTTTGGATTGGGATGCTTTGAAAAAAGAAATAGCTGCCACCAGGGAGGAGACCAGGGAAAGCAAAACAAAAAAATGACCCAGCTTACCTGGCAACAAATGTTCCCCTATATAATTCATTGTTAATTATTGATTTTCCCTGAGATTCTTCCTGGCTTCTTCCGGGTTGTCTTTGTATTTGGAAGGACACTTTATAAGGATGCCGTCTTTACTTGCAATTTCAAAAATATCGCCCTTCATCTTGCCTTTGAGTACGATTCGCTCAGCCTTCTCCATGTCATATGGCTTTTCATAATAATAAACCACTTTTGCGGTATTGCCCAAGGTATCGGCAATATGAAAGCTAAGGTAATTTGGGTTTTTCACCGGGTCATATTCAATGGGTTGCGATTTATCCAGTTTGGCTATAATCGTTACACTTTTGCCTTCCTTTTGCTTGGCTGAAGCAATCGTTTCATAGGTGGACAAATTGCCCATAAAACTGATCAGCATTCCAATGACCAGCGCGATAAAGACCAATAAGACTATATGGCTTTTTTTCATGAGTTGCAAAGTTAGTTCAAAAAACCTTAGCATAGATGGGCAATGAAGGGCAGGACCCAAGCTTTTTTTTTGGAGTAATGAATACTGTACTAACTTGCACAGCGTTTCTTATGCAAGAGCACCCACAATGACTGATCTAACGCAATTTGATCCTAACAGCGCAAGCAATCCCAGAAACAATATTTTCGGCCTACCTTTTTCTGAAGACGATGCCATGCTTGTCATTCTTCCCGTTCCCTGGGAAGTGACAGTGAGCTACGGAGCAGGCACCTCAAGAGCAGCAGACCATATTTTCAGCGCCAGCATGCAGGTTGATCTATTTGATGCAGAATCTGGCAATGCATGGCGCAAGGGATTTTATATGCGGCCCACAGACAGGAAAATATTAATGAAGAGTGATTACTTACGCAAAGAAGCGGAATTATTTATTGATTATACTTCCAAAGGAGAGTTGGTAGAGAACAATACGTTCATGTGCAAATCACTGAAAGAAATCAATGAAGGAAGTGTGAATCTGAATAAATGGGTATATGAGCAAACAAGGGATTTGCTGGCAAAGGGCAAGCTCGTTGCCCTGCTTGGTGGTGACCACAGTACGCCACTGGGATTTTTCAAGGCCATTGCTGAAAAGCATGGCGATTTTGGCATCCTTCAAATCGATGCACATTGCGATCTAAGAAAGTCTTTCGAGAATTTCACCTATAGCCATGCCAGCGTAATGTATAATGCACTTGCTGAAATCCCTCAAATCCGCAAACTCGTACAAATTGGTATCAGAGACTTTTGCGAAGAAGAATGGAATTTTATTCAGGACAATGCGCAACGCGTGACCACTTTTTTTGACAAGGATATTAAAGAACGGCAGTTTGAGGGGCAAAACTGGAAGCAAATTGCAGACGATATCATTAATCAATTGCCAGAAAAAGTATATGTCAGTTTTGATATTGACGGACTTGATCCAAAGCTAGGACGTCATACAGGTACTCCTGTAGCAGGTGGATTTGAATTTGAACAGATCAATTACCTGGTAAAAAAGCTCATCCAGAGTGGTCGTAAATTTTTAGGATTTGATCTGGACGAAATTGGCGTGGGCGAAACTGGCTGGGATGCCAATGTGGGAGCCCGGATCCTTTGGAAACTGAGCAACCTGCTCGTCGCCAGCAATGCTGTACCGGAACCTCAGAAATCCCTGGAATGCGTTACGAGTATGTAGTCGTGTTAAAAAGGGAGAGGGAAAATGCAGTGAATCTCATCAGTATTGTGTTGTGCTCGCTCTCCATTCTTGCCTTCCTTTATCAGCAAATCAGAACAGGTGAAATCAATCTCTTCCTGAGCTTTGCTGTGTTGGTCATTGCCGGAGGCCTGGTCATCAATTCTTTTTTTTTCAGGAAGAAGAAGTCGATTTCTTTCCGGATCTGGCTTCTGCTCACAGGCATTTTCTGGCTGGGTATGCCATATCTCAGACTCCTATCGATTCCTTTTTTTCTCCTGAGTTTCTTAGAATACCAGGCGAGATATCCGCTTGAAATAGGTTTTTCAAATGATCTCGTGATCATTAATACTTTATTCAGAAAGAAATATGCCTGGTCTGCATTTAACAATGTGGTCCTGAAGGACGGTCTCCTTACACTTGATTTCCGGAACAACAGAATCTTTCAAAGGGAAACAGCGGAAGATGATGAGCCCGATGCTGATGAAGACGAATTCAATCGGTATTGCAGTGACAGACTGGCACTGAACCGAAAGATCGAATTGCCCTGACTTTAAGATAGCCCCCAAGATCACTAATTTTAACGAAATTTGCATCTCGTTCATGTTCTATTTTTTCGTGTAGGGATGAATGTCATATTGAAGAAAGAAAAAAACAATTGAATTGAATTTGAAACAATCTCCATACCTTCTTTATTCTGATGGAAAAGGAAATATTTTTGAAGACACCACGCTTTATGCCAGTGGCCGCAGCGGCTGGGATGCCCTGCCTGTTCCTCGGGAAGAATGGATTGAATTGCCTTCCGGCGGATCCTTGTATGAATTGCCAGGCAGGCGCGGAATCGGCATCGATGTAAAAACCGGTGAGATGAAGTTATGTGATAAGGGTTGGGCAGTTGCAGCATTTATTCCTCCAGCATATACCGGATTATTCCTTGCAGCCTATGAATCGGGCCATGATGCGCCTACCCTGCCACTCTTCTGTTATACTGCCGCTGGTTGGCTGGCGGAAAAATTTCATGTGCCTGCTGTCAGGATAGAAAAAGATATCCGACAGGAAAACGCGGGCTATGACCAGGAAAAAATAAAAGCTGGCGCAGCAAAACTCCTCAAAGCATATCCACAGAATCGCCTGGTCAATCATCTAATGAATAATTGCTGCCTGACCTATCACTGTCCTGCAGCTCGGAATTTTGCATTGGGTCGCTGGGAATGTCCGGTGCCTGCTTCGCCCGCCTGCAATGCCAATTGCATAGGATGTATTTCTTTTCAACCTGCGGAAGAATCGATTACGTCTACGCAGGACAGGCTGAATTTTAAGCCTCTGCCGGAAGAGATCGTAGAATTCACTGTTCCGCATTTGCAAACTGCACCATTTCCCATCGTTAGTTTTGGCCAGGGCTGCGAAGGAGAGCCCCTATTGATGTGGGAAACCATCAGCACAGCCATAAAAGAGATCCGAAAACATACATCGAGGGGCAGTCTGAATATCAACACGAATGGTTCAAATCCAAATGCAGTCAGGGCATTGTGCGAAGCCGGGCTAAATTCCATCCGGGTAAGCATGAATTCAGCAAGAAAGCATATTTATGAATCCTATTATCGCCCGAACAATTATTCATTCGAAGATATTGTGGAGAGCCTGAAAGTGATGCGCAGTTATGGTGGATGGGCTTCGATCAATTATTTTGTTTTTCCTGGAATGACAGATAGCATCGATGAATATGAGGCCTTGAGAAAAATGATCAGGGAAACGGGACTGACCATGATCCAATGGCGAAATTTCAATATCGATCCCGATTGGTACCTAGGTAAAATTGGGGTCATGGACACAGGAGAATGCATGGGCGTAAGCCAACTAATGGACCTGATCCGTGAAGAATTTCCGGCGCTTAAATTTGGCTATTTCAATCCGCCCATCGAGCGCATCCGTGGAAATTTTGAGATGGATTTTGCGCATCTCTGATTAGTCTTCGTTGACCCTTTCCCAAAAAATCATTTTTGCTCAATCATGAAACGAATCATTATCATTGGAGCCAGTTCCGGAATAGGCCAGGCTTTGGCAAGAATATACGCCAGGAAAGGTGATATGGTGGGGATAACAGGGCGCCGGAATGCATTGCTGCAGTCCCTTCAGAAGGAATTTCCAGAGAATATAAAGACTTCCTGTTTTGATGTAACCGGCAACGAAAATATCAAGATGCTTCAATCATTGATCCATGAATTGGGAGGGATGGATATGCTAATTTATAATGCTGGATATGGAGAGCCCAGCAGGGCATTGGATTGGAAGATTGAAAAAGCAACTGTTGATACCAATGTTGCCGGGTTTCTGGAGATCATTCATTTCGGTTTTAATTATTTCATTGACCAGGGGCATGGGCAGCTGGTGACGACTTCTTCCATTGCATCCAAAAGAGGAAGCGATTATGCTCCTTCCTACAGTGCAAGCAAGGCTTTTCAAAGTATATATTTTGAAGGGCTCCACATGAAATTAAAAAAATTGAAACTTCCCATCTACGTTACTGATATTCAACCTGGCTTTGTTGATACCAAAATGGCCAAATCGAATAAGCGTTTCTGGGTCGCCCCTGTGGAAAAGGCCGCTGAACAAATCGTCACTGCAATTCAAAGGAAGAAATGGCGGGTCTATATCACGAGGCGATGGAAGCTCATCGCCATCCTGCTTCCCTGGATCCCAGATTTTATTTACCACAGAGTACGCTAAAGACGAATTTTGAAACCATCGCCCCGATCGATATTAACATTTATTGAGGCTGGAAAAAAGAAAGTTTTGCTACATTCGTATCATGAATCCCTCCTATCAGACTGATCATTTTGAATCCAAGAAAAACTGGAAAGCGAGCGGATACACATTGATGATATGTATCCTGATCCTAATTATGCTCTTGTACATAACCTGGACGCTCCCTTCCCAGCCGGTTGCTGTTGCTGAAGAAGGCATAGAAGTCAATCTCGGAAACAGTGACTTGGGTCTGGGCGACAAACAGCCATTTCTCCCTGGCAATCCTTCTCCCGAAGACAAGGAAAAATATGCTCCCCCCAAAAAAGCGATGGTAAATAATGAACCGCAAAAAGACGTGGAGACCGATGACAAGGCCAAGGATGTTCCTGAAGTGGCCAAGCCCGCCGTCACGAAACCAAAGGCAACCAAAATACCCGATAAAGAAATTGTAAAGACTAAAACAGTCAAAACCAAGCAGCCTGTAGTGGAGCCAACACCTGCGCCTCCCAAGCCCAAGGCAGTTTTTCATGGGGTGAATGGAAATGACAAGGGTGGAAATGCTGCTGACTCTTATAAGCCCGGAGGAAACCAGGGGATCGCCGGAGGGAAAGGGGACCAGGGCAGGCCTGGTGGAGATCCAAATGCCGCGAATTATACGGGTGGTGGCAAAGGAAATTCCGGAGTCACTTTATTGGGCGGCCTACAAGGAAGGAGTTTTAAGATGCCCTCATTTACAGATGACTTTTCCGAGAACGCAAAAGTAGCAATGGATATTCATGTAGATGGAAGTGGCAATGTGACAGATGCACAATATCAGCCACGCGGCTCAACTACTTCAGACCCAAACATGAAAGCCATTGCAGGCCGGAAAGCAAAACAAATAAAATTCAATTCTACCGGCCAGGAATCTTCAGGAACCATCGTCTTCAATTTCAGAGTGAAGAACTAGTCTCTCCCGGATTTTATTGATCAAAGGGGTCAACGCCTGGTTCGAACAACCAGCGTCGAAATAAGCAATTGTCGTAAACTTGTAAAAAAATACCGATGGCAACGATGATCACATGTCCTTCCTGTAAACATTCGTTCGCACTTGAAGAAGTGATGACCGATGATATCAGGAAGGAATTGCGTGCGGAAATGATCGCCTATAAAAGCAGGAAAGATGAAGAAGTGAAGCAATTGCAGGAACAGCTTTCCAGAAAGGACCTGGAGACAACAGAAAAACTGATGACTGCTAACCGACTCAGAGAAGAGGAATACCAGAAAAAAATGAATGAATTTTCAAAGCAGGCTTTCCTTCAGCAGGAAAATTTTGAGAAGAAGCTCGCGGATGAAAAGAAGTTCCTGCAACAAAGTCTGGAAGAATCCTTACGGAAAAGCATATCCGGCGATTTCGAAAATCAACTGCGCCTCCTGACCCAGGCAAATAAAGACAATGAAGAAAGATTGCGCGCTTCGCGCGAGAAAGAGTTGGAATTTATGCAGAGGGAACAGGAACTAAAAACAAAGGAATTGGAATTAGAACTTTCTCTTCAAAGAAAATTGCAAGATGAAAGAACAAAGATCTCCGATGAAATCAGAAAAATAGAAGAACAAAAAATGGCTTCCCGGGAGACTGAATATAACCTTCGCCTGAAGGAAATGGAAAAGCAACTGGAGGATCAGAAGAAGCTGGCTGAAGAAATGAAAAGACGTGCCGACCAGGGAAGCATGCAATTGCAGGGCGAAGTACAGGAGCTTGCCCTGGAAGAATTACTGAGATTACATTATCCAATGGATGAAATCCGGGAAGTGAGCAAGGGCAAGCGCGGAGCAGATTGTGTTCAGATCGTTAGAAATCCATTGGGCCAGGAATGCGGAAAAATAATTTATGAAAGCAAAAGAGCTGAGCATTTTGGAGGGGATTGGGTAGAAAAATTGAAAGCGGATATGCGAAGCCAGGGCGCTCATTTTGCCATTCTTGTTACCAAGACCATGCCCAGGGATATGGATTCCTTTGGGGAACGGGAGGGCGTATGGATTTGCACCTTCGCTGAAGTGCGGGCATTGTCTTATGTCCTGAGAGATGGCATTGTGCGGATATTCCAGGCATCCAAGTCGCAGGAGAACAAAGGCGATAAGGTGCAGCTTTTATATGATTACCTGACAAGCAATGAATTTGCAGAACAATGGAAGGCCATCAGGGAAGGATTTTTGTCAATGAAAAATTCCATCCAGCGAGAACGGGATGCCATGGAAAAATTATGGAAGTCAAGAGAAAAACAATTGGAAAAAGTTTTACTCAATGCAGTGCATATCAAAGGCTCTGTAGAAGGTATTTCCGGAAATGATTCCATCAGTCTGAATTTAATTGACGATGGGACGGATGATCTGCAACTGGATTAAAATGAAAAGGGAATGAGGAAACTTTTCATTTCATGAACTGGGACTTTTCATCCTCCAAGAATATTATATAAGAATACTCGCTGATTTCATGAATTCACCCAGGCCAGTACAAGCCGGTCAAAAAATTTGATATGAAGCGGGAGCGAAATGGCGTTTCCTTTGGCAAACCTGAATGAAAGCAGATAGTTCCCAGGTGCAGATTGAGGTTGAAAGGACTTCAGGACCATATGTCTCCTGAAATCTACCAGTCCATCTCCATACCACTTGTAGATGGCTTCCTTGGCGCTCCAGATCAGGGTTTGCAGTGCGTGCATTTGGCCTGGCGCCGTATGGACATCGGTAACATTGGGCCAGTGACTGTATGCTATTGCATATTCTTCCGGAGAGATAAATTTATGTTGGATCTTTTCGATCCTGGGCACTATTACTTCCACATCAACCCCTACCCTGTTTTTGCTGCTCACAACCGCAGCGGCAAAATCTTCGCAATGTGAAATGGAAAAATGATACTTTTCGTCTTTAAGGAAGGGTTTGCGCGTGTCTGCAATAAGAATTTCTTCGAGAGGAAAATCAGGAAATAAATAGGGCAACAAGTATCTTCCTGCGAGATGTTGGAGCCTCTTGTGTGGATGAGAAACATCTTTTTTGAGAGGCACTTTATCGAGAAAAAAGATTTCCGGCTCTTCAATTTTCCAAATACCGATTTTCGTGGACTCGTTAATATCTTGTTGATAAAATAATGGCATCTTCAAAATGGTAAAATCCGAAATTCGCCTGCCCATGGACCCGGTCCTTAACCCTGGTAACAAATCACAGGTACGGTGTATCAAAGCAAACTATGAATTCAAATTCCGCAACAAGCAGCGGGTAATATACCTTCCGCCTTCGGCGGGATTGTTCGACTAAGTTTTTTGCTGCACTTCGTTTGCAAAAAACAAGTCTCACAAATAAACAAATAAACCAGCAAAGAACGATGATTTTATCCGACAAACGCATCCTGGAGGAAATGGCAAATCAAACGATAAAGATAGAGCCGTATCAGCGTGAGAGCCTCGGAAGCAATTCATATGATGTCCACCTTGGAAAATATCTGGCTACCTACCGGGAACATATACTTGATGCAAAGAAACACAACGAAATAGAATATTTTGAAATCCCGGAGGAGGGGTTTGTTCTTTATCCCCATATTTTTTATCTGGGCGTTACTGATGAATACACGGAAACGCATGCCCATGTACCATTCCTTGAAGGTAAATCTTCCACCGGACGGCTGGGAATTGATATCCATGCCACGGCAGGAAAAGGAGATGTTGGATTTTGCGGTCATTGGACCCTGGAAATTTCTGTGAAACAGCCTGTAAGAATATATAAGGGGATGCCCATTGGACAATTGATCTATTTCCCTGTGGATGGAGAAATTGAAGTCAAGTACAATCAGAAGAAGGATGCCAAGTACAGTGGTCAGGGAAATAAACCCATTGAAAGCATGATGTGGAAGAACAAGTTTTGAATTCAGTTGACAGTTGACAGTTGACCGTTGACAGTCATTAAATATTTGCGCTGGAATAATTAGAGGTTGTCTTGCATTTCTCTTTCAACCCTTGCTCCTTGTCTCTTAACTCTTATTCCTTGGTCCTTGGTCCTTGTCTCGTGTCCCTTGTCAACTGCCAACCGTCAACTGCCAACCGTCAACTGCCAACTGTCATCTGTCAACCCCCAATTCTCCCATACTTTTTATAATAAGCAATAATCCAAGCCGTCACTTCATCGTAGGTTTTAAGTCCCTGGGGTTGGCCATTGGCTTTGAGGTAGCGGCCATAGAGACCACGGATATAGGGTTCGAAGGGATTTTTATATTTTTTTAGGTAGGCCCTTAAAACAGCAAAGTCCTCTTTAATGCCTGGATTCAGTCTCTCTCTTAGTGGTCTGAGCAAAGTGGAATCACGCAGGTACAATTCGAGTGCAGCGTAGGAATAGAGTTCGAAACTTGCAGAGTACCGGAATGCCGGATTTTCCGAAGCCATTGCAGAAAGATAACCTGAGAAATTGGCTTCATTTTCTTTCGCATATCCGAGTTGGTGTCCAATCTCATGACAGGTTGTAAATGGCTGTATAAAAAGAGGTACGGTCGTGTTGACCTGGGCCTCTCCGGAAAAAGGGTTGTAATATCCGGTAAAACCAAAATAATTTCCTACCAGACTAAACATGGAAGGTTTGACAGAGGGTGATTTGTATTGAAGGAATGGGTCTATCGCTTTCCTGCTTTGATAAGCCTCGATGGCTTCATGGAAAAGATGTGATTTTTTTTTCAGGGCCATCCGATTTTCATGAGCCGCAGTGTCATTGGCATTCAGATGGTCTACGACCAATTGCAATAATTGTGAAAGCTCTTCGTTCGAGTATGGCCGGATTTCCAATTGCATTTGATCTGCGATTCCTTTTCTTTCATAGTTCAGTCCCCAGAGAATATTAAAAATGATATAGACAAGAAGCAAAAAATTCAATATTCTTAATCCAAGCCAGGATGCATAGGCGGCTTTGATTCTCCCGGCAAAAAGTTTTCTAAAAAAAGAAATGAAACGGGCTATGATCCAAATGAGTACTGCTCCATATAAAAGATCGCCGGCGCTGATCGGAATCCATCCCAGCAGAATGCGCAGAATACGTGAAATGAAAGGATAGAAACCCCGTGCATAATATTTTTCAACTGCGTCCGGGAAAAAAGAAAAAATTTTGATCAGAAGAGCAAGGACAGCCAATACGATACAGGTCACCGAACGTTTCCACACCATGTTTCTAAAAATAAATCAATATTACACCATCAATCTTAAATTGCGTATTATTAAATGATTCCCATGAACCTGGAATTCAATAAGAATGAGGATGCCATGCAGTTGGCCCTGAGCCAGATGAAACAAAGGTTTGACCGGATTGCTTTGGGGGGAGGAAAGAAGGCCATAGAAAAACAGCATGAAAAGAAAAAACTAACGGCCCGCGAAAGGATCAGATACCTCATTGATGAGCACAGTGATTTCCTTGAAATCGGCGCTTTTGCCGGTTATGAAATGTATGAAGAACAAGGCGGTTGCCCTGCCGGTGGAACTGTAGCGGGTCTAGGATATGTCAGTGGCAGGCAATGCGTGATCGTTGCCAATGATCAAACGGTAAAGGCCGGCGCATGGTTTCCCATTACCGGGAAAAAAAATCTTCGCATGCAGGAAATTGCGATGGAAAATAATTTACCGATTATTTACCTGGTAGACAGTGCCGGTGTTTTTCTGCCCATGCAGGATGAGATCTTTCCCGATAAAGAACATTTTGGCCGCATCTTTCGAAACAATGCAAGGATGAGCGCGATGGGCATTACACAGATTGCTGCGGTTATGGGTGCCTGTGTGGCTGGTGGCGCTTACCTGCCCATCATGAGTGATGAGACACTGATGGTGGAAGGCAATGGATCTATTTTCCTGGCCGGTCCTTATCTCGTAAAAGCAGCTATTGGTGAGGAGGTTGATACTGAAACACTCGGCGGTGCAGTCACGCACACAGAAATCTCCGGTATTGCAGATTATAAATTTAAAACAGAAGAAGAATGCCTGGATCATGTAAAAAAAATTATGGGTAAGCTGGGACACAACAATGTGCAATCGCTATTTGACCGGATCGAATCCAGACCATCCAAAAACAAATCAGAAGAGCTATAAGGAATTATCCCCGCTAGATTACTTCCAAGCCCTATGACATGCTTGAAATTATTGAAAGGATTACTGACGATTCCGCAGTTTGACCAATTCAAAGAAGACTATGGCAAAACGATATTCTGCGGATATGCGCGTATTGATGGCTGGGCAGTGGGTATCGTAGCCAATCAACGAAAAATTGTGAAGAATAAGAAAGGGGAAATGCAGATGGGTGGCGTAATCTATAATGACAGTGCAGACAAGGCTGCCCGTTTTATCATGAACTGCAACCAGAAAAAGATCCCGCTTGTATTTCTTGCAGGACGTGACCGGATTTATGGTAGGGAGCCGCAGTGAACATGCCGGCATTATTAAAGATGGAGCCAAGATGGTAAATGCTGTTGCCAATTCCGTCGTTCCAAAGATCACGATCATTATAGGCAATTCTTATGGCGCAGGAAATTATGCCATGTGCGGAAAAGCATATGATCCCCGTTTTATTTTTGCCTGGCCCACCGCAAAAATTGCTGTCATGGGTGGTGAGCAGGCAGCAAAGACCCTGTTACAGATCCAGGTTGCAGCATTGAAATCGAAAGGAGAATTAATCAATCCGGAAACGGAAAAGAAAATGCTGGATGAAATCAAGAATCGATACGAGGAGCAAACCAGTCCTTATTATGCCGCATCAAGGTTATGGGTAGACGCTATTATCGATCCGGCGGACACACGCAAGGTCATTGCAGAGTCTCTAAAGGCCGCAGCAGCCAACCCGGCGATTGGAGAATTCAAGATGGGTGTATTCCAGGTATGATACCGACAGATTTTCTGAAAACTCTTCCTGTTTCCACCATTTCCAATAGATGATTTGTCTGCCTGTATGCTAAACACTTAAAATTCAATTCTTGCAAAAAAATCCATTGCACATCTACACAGACGGCGCGTCGCGAGGAAATCCCGGGCCTGGCGGCTATGGTACAATCCTGATTTGGGGTGATATAAGGAAGGAAATTTCCGCTGGATATCGGTTGACAACGAATAACCGCATGGAATTGATGGCAGTGATTGCCGGATTGGAGGCGTTGAAAAAAGAAGATCTAAATATTGTCATCTATTCCGACAGCCAATATGTGGTTAAAGCCATAGAAGAAGGCTGGCTCGAAAATTGGATCCGCACAAATTTCAAAGGCGGTAAAAAGAATAAAGACCTCTGGCTGATTTATGCGGAGCTGGCAAAAAAAAACCGGATTCGTTTTGTATGGGTCAAAGCCCATGCGGAAAATCCATTGAATAATCGCTGCGATGAACTAGCTACAGCGGCAGCCGATGGAACAGATCTTTTGGTCGACGAGGAATATGAAAAATTATCTTCCGGCCTTTAAGCTATTGGTCAGTGATTTTTAAATCATCTTAATAATTGAGAGCATCAGCAACCGATTGAGCAGCTTTATGCTGCGGCCGTCCTGGCAGAATATTTACTGATAATTATAAAAGATCCAAAAAGAATTGCGCTGAAAACCAGGGTGGAAATCAGGCTTGTCCTGTAGAAAGGCAATGCATCGTTGTAACAAAGAATTAATCCATCCCAGGTCTTAGGTCTCCCGAGACCGCGTGAGCCGGACCAGCTTGCCCAAAGAATGAGATTGGAAAGAATAAAATATACAGTAGGAGCTGCGATTGCGGCTAATACAACATTGACGAGGTTTATTTTTTTGATCAGGAATCCAATAAATGTCAACGAACCAAAAAGTAAGTAATTCTGCCACTGACCCTCATAGAACCCCTGCATATCTGATATCCCGCTTGAATACAGGATCTGGTAAAACATATCGGAAAAAAACATGGAGAGGACAGGAATGATCAGTGCAAATCTTCTGTCCTTTATCACCGCTCCGGCAAATATGGCCATTGCCCATTGGGGAGCAAATCCATAAGGACGTCCGGGAATGACCCTGTACAAGGCAGCTACAAACACCAGCAATATTAAGGACCAGATAATTGTCTTACTCAATTTCATAAACATGCATTTGGAATGGCAAAAATAGTCTAAAAAAGGCGAATGGAATGAAAGAGGATAAAAAATTGTCAGTTACCAAGGTCTATGCCTGCCTTGCAAATGAGTGTATCCGCTGTTGATTTCAGATCAAATCTGGCTTTGTTCATCGCCGCAAATGCTTCTCCTCTGTTGCGCATGAACTGATGCTGTGGATTTTCCTTAACCATTACCGAACCGCGCAGTAAAAAGAATATTTCCATCGAGGAAGATGAAAGGCTGAGCAAATCTTCCTTTTTTAAGGAAATCAGGCTTAGTTCAAAATCTGGAGCGGGAGTTGAAAAAACTTCCATTTTGTCTGATTCCATTTTTCCATGGACAATTTTCGGAATTGTTTCCATGAAAACAACATGTTTCATTAGTTCTGGTACATCAATATGCTTTGGTGTGAGGCCCGCCCTTAGCACATTGTCCGAGTTTGCCATGATTTCAATGTTTTGTCCTTCCAGGTACGCATGTGGCAGACCGGCATCCTGGAATATGGCTTCGCGGGGTCGCAAATGCAGCAGATTAAAAAAGTAAATAGAAAAAATTCCCCGATCAATATTGCCTGCTTTGTTAAAAGTCAACGCAGCCCTTGCAGCCCAAAAATTTTCATCCGATTTCTGTAGCTGTCCCTGCTCATATGGAGGAATGATCCGATTCAGCAAAGGCTGCAGCATGGACTCCACTTTATGCTGGTCCATAGTCATGACCGTCCTGTATAAACCCTCATATCCTTTTTCATCAAATATTAGCCCAAGCATACGAAGTTCCGGAGTCTGTTCAAGGATTTGGCTCAGTTCCTGCCTGGGTTTGAATCCATGCAACAACCAAAACTCACTTAAGGCCACCATAAGTTCAGGTTTGTGGTTGTCATCCTTATAATTTCGAACAGGTGAATGAAGCGGAATGTCCTTCTTGTTCTCCTTCCTGAATTCCTTTTCTGCATTTTTTTTGGTGGGATGCACCTGGATCGAAAGCATATCTTTTACGTCCAGGATTTTCAAAAGGAATGGAAGCTGTCCAAATTTTCTTGAAACCCGGGACCCAAGGGCTTCCTTAGGATTTGAATGAATAAACTCATTCATGGGGATACTGCGTCCTTCACCTAGAAACAATAGAGAACTCGCTTTATGGTGGGCTCCCATCCAATATTCCGCAAATGGTCTGTTTTCAGGATTGGGCCTATTAAGCAGTTCGGGCAAATAGGACTTGCCCCCCCATTCGTAGTTTTGCACTTTGCCTTCCAATTTGAAAACTTTATTTTTATCATCCCCCATGCACCGCGTTCTTTTGTAACCTGAAATATAATAAAAAGAATCGCAATGGCAGAACATCTTGCATTAGGTAAGAAAGGCGAAGACCTCGCAGTAGAATGGCTGCAAGAAAAGAGCTATCATATCCTGCACAGAAACTGGCGCTATTCACATGCAGAAGTAGACATTATTGCCGAAAAGGAAGGCGTTCTTCATTTTATTGAGGTCAAGACCAGGAGTACCACGAAGTTTGGTATGCCGGAAGAAAGTGTGGATGAAAAGAAATTAGATAACCTGATGAGTGCTGCCGAAGAATACGTTTTCCAGTTTCCGGAATGGGAACGAATTCAATACGATGTACTTTCTATTCAGATCCGGGGAGAAAATATCGATTACTTTTTTCTGGATGATGTATATTTCTGATGCGCCGGATTCCAACTTCCTTTTCATCATGCTATTTTTGTTCCAGCTCTAAATTTCCAATTTGCATCTCCAACATCATTTTCTGAACGACGCGAAATGTTGCAGGACAGTATTCGATATTTTGCTTGTAGACATGCATATAATCTACCATTTTCTTCTTTGTATGGTGGGGAAATCCGGCGCAGTCTTTGGGCCTAACCTCATAAATATTGCATTTATTGGTGTCCTGATCGAAGAACTGACAAGGCAATTGGCGATTCAGCCAATCTCCGTTATTGTCGCGCTCCAGCCATTTCCTTTTGAATGCAGTTTCAGTCATTCCCAGGTGCCTCGCAATTCTGGAAATATCCGCAGTCGTATATGTTGGAGACATCGTCTTGCAGCAATTTCCACAATCCAGGCAATCCAAATTTTTCCATATGGACTGGTCCGCTCTTAAAATGATTCTATCCAAGCCGCGGGGTCTTTGTTTTTGCAGTCTGCTCAAAAAAATCCGGATTCTTCTTTTGTTGTGCCTGACTATTTGCCTGAATGATCGTAAATTAACCGTATGCATGCCTGAAATAATTAGAGAGCAAATATGCCTCAAAGACCCTGAGCGACAAAGAATATTTTAGGATTAGCATATTAAATTATAAAATTGTTGCATGTGGGAAGCACAGAAAAAAGGATTCAGGGCCTATCTGCAATTAGAAAAATCACTTTCCGATCATTCGGTAGAAGCTTACCTGCACGACATCGATAAGCTTACTCAGTGGATTGAAAGTTCTAAATTATCAAAGACTCCTGCTGAAATAGAACTTTCCGATCTTCGCCAATTCCTCAAGTGGTTGGCAGAATTTGGGATCGGGCATTCCTCACAGGCCCGGATCATTTCAGGACTCCGTTCATTTTTCACTTACTGTGTGATGGAAAATATGACTAGGACAGATCCCACCCTTCTGCTGGAATCTCCAAAACTGAAAAGGGCCTTACCCGACACGTTAAGCTTTGAGGAAATTGAAAAGATCATTTCGCAAATTGATCTGAGCAAGCCGGAAGGAGGAAGAAACAAGGCAATACTTGAAACCATGTACAGTTGCGGACTGCGGGTCACTGAATTGATCAATCTCCGGCTTTCCTGCCTTTACCTTGATGTCGGGTTCATCCGCGTAACCGGAAAAGGAGACAAAGAAAGATTGGTGCCGATCGGACAATCTGCAATAAAATACATAAACCTCTATCGAAATAATATTCGAATACATATACCCGTTAAACCTGGCCAGGAAGACATTCTTTTCCTAAGCCGAAGAGGTGCCATGCTCACGAGAGTGATGATCTTTATCATGCTTAAAGAACTGGTGAAGAAAGCGGAAATCAGAAAATCCATTTCTCCCCACACATTTCGTCATTCATTCGCAACCCACCTGGTGGAAGGAGGGGCAGATTTGCGCGCAGTGCAGGAAATGCTTGGTCATGAAAGCATCACGACGACCGAAATCTATACGCACATAGACAGGGAATATCTGCGCGAAACACTTCACCGATTTCATCCCGCTTTTAAGCAATGAGCTCATAATACATTGATTAAGTAATATTTACATAGGCTCATTGACCCTATTTTAGTACTCGAAAGACTCCTCATTTTGTTAAAAGTTTTGTATTTTGTTTGGCTGAACAAATAATTTCTTAATCCCAGCGTATCCAATCGTATGAAAACCATTCAAGTTCTTCTGGCATTTTGTATTGGCATGTTGTTTTTTTCATGTGTGAAAGAGACAAATACCGAAGCCAAAACAGAAACGCCCTCCATTCCCCTCAACGATTCTGCATTTCACCTGAATCCTGCAGTGCTCTTGCAGTTGGTGAATAATGTGCGCCAGGCTGGCTGCACCTGTGGCTCCACCGTCATGCCGCCCGTGCCTGCCATTGGCTGGAACAACCATTTGGCTTCCGCCGCTGACGTACATAGCCTGGACATGAATACGAATTCATTTCTGAGCCATACCGGCTCAGATGGATCAAGCGCTGCAGACCGAATTACCGCAGCAGGTTATATTTGGCAGGCCTGGGCAGAAAATATTGCTTCTGGCTATACCAGCGAGCAGGCTGTAATGAATGGATGGCTCGGAAGCGAACCCCATTGCAAGAATATTATGAGTCCTAATTTAAGGGAGCTGGGTGCAGCAAGAGAAGGAAATTATTGGACACAGGATTTTGGAACCCCCTAATAATTGTCGCATGATTTCCACACCCGGCAGATAAGCGGCCTTCCCATTCGAGTGGGTGAATTGGCAGGATTCTTGGACTAGGTCAATCATCTTTCATCAAAAATTAATTTATGAGTGTACAAAAAATAATGATCGCCGCCCTCGCGGGGGTAGTGATCGGGGTATTGATCGCGCCCGCAAAAGGCAGTGAAACGAGGCAAAGAATTTCAGATTCGGCAGAAAATTTAAGATCCAGATTGAAGCGCGTCAGGTCCGCGTCGCGGGAAGAATTGAATGAACTCAGGGAAGTATTTGAACATGAAGTGGAAGGACTTAGAGAAGATGTCAGACAGAAAATTTTGAAGCTGATAAAAAAAGCGGGTTCAGGTTACAATCATATCAGGAAAGAAGCACTATCAAATTAGTACATTCCCATACTGATTGCAGGCTTGAATAGGTGCATTGTTAAATCCAGCCTTTTTTCACGCGACAATGAAATGCTTTGCTTTTCTCAAATGTCTTTGCACTACATTTGCGGTTCAATAACTTGACAAATGAGAAAAATATTTCCTGTAATTTTTTTAGTGTGTCTGCTTTCTGCCACAGTTCAAGCGCAGCAATTGTCCATTCCATCTCTGTCGCCGCCGCAGACAGTGAAGCAGGATTTTGGATTATCATACATTAATCTGTCCTATTCAAGGCCAAGTGTTAAGGGCAGAACTATTTTTGGAGACCTTGTCCCTTATGGAAAGGTTTGGCGTACCGGCGCAAACGATGCAACGATTATTGAATTTGGAGATGCTGTAATCATCAATGGAAAACGCATCCCTGCAGGCAAATACGGCCTTCTGACGATTCCGGGAAAGGATCAATGGATATTTATCATCAGCAAACAGCTGGATGTAACCAATCCCGCAAATTATAAAGAAGAAGAGGATGTGCTGCGGATTGCCGCGCCTGTAGACAACCTGGACTTTTCCGTTGAAACACTCACGTTATATCTTGGAAACCTGACTCCGAAAAGCTGCGAACTCCAATTGCTTTGGAGTCATGTTGCAGTAAAATTTGCCATTCAAAATGATTTTGATTCAACCGTCATGGCAAAGATCGACGAAACCATGAACCAGGATAACCGCCCATATTTTGCCGCTGCGATGTATTATATGGAAAATGGAAAGGACCTCAATAAAGCCCTGCAATGGTTTAATATGGCCACAGCCAAAAATCCGGACGCATACTTTATGTTTTATCAAAAGGCAAGGTGCGAAGCCAAGCTGGGAAAAAAACAGGATGCACAGGCAACCGCACAAAAAAGCATTGAACTGGCAAAGAAGGCAAACAACAGCGACTACGTGAGCCTGAATGAAAAACTGATTGCCTCGCTTAAATAATCAGTGACCCGTCCTACACTGTTATTCGATAGTGCAGGACAGTTTCCAATGCCAATTAATTATCGGTTTTTTTATTGTTTTTGCTTTTTCACCCCTTTGAACAGGGGATTAATCAACAAGCTGATCAGGACAACGACCACCGCACCAACCAGTGTCAGCCAAACATAGCCAAAACCGAATATATTTTTTTCATTGAGGAGATAGATTGCAATGACGACCGCCTGTGCGACCAGCGCGCTGATGAAAACAGCCCTGGCTCCCACCCGCTTGAAATAGAGGGCCACAAGGAAAATGCCCAGAATAGAACCATAGAAAATGGAACCGAGTTTATTCACCGCTTCAATCAGGCTGTTCGCCACATTATAGGCGATCTGTGCAACGAGAATGCAGAATATCCCCCAGGCGAGCGTATACCATTTGGACAAAATATATTCCTTTTCCTTTGGCAGTGCTTTTGAGGCATACCGGACATGAAAATCCACGATCGTGGCAGACGCCAGCGCATTCAAAGCAGCAGCGTTTGATCCCCAGGCTGCAAGGAATATAACGGCAATCAGTAGACCAATCAAACCCTTGGGAAGAAAGTCGAGTACAAACCGCAGAAAAATATAATTGGTGTCATTATCATTTCCATTGACATCTTTGTCCTTAAGCCAGCGCTTGATCGTCTTCCGGGTGCTGGAAGTATTTTCTTCCGTTAATTGGATTGTCTTTTGAGATTCCTGCCAGCCTATTGCTCCTTCTCTGATTTGCCCCGACTCCATCTTATTCATTTCTTCAATTTTGGCCATCTGAGAAAGATCGTATTGCTGCTTTAATAGGATGAGTGAATCCTTGTATTTCGACTTACCAAGCAATTCCACCTGTGTCTGGTTAAAAAAAATGGGCTCCTGGTGATACTTGTAGAATGTAAAGACCAATGCACCGACCAGAAGGATCAGGAATTGCATCGGAATTTTTACCAGGCCATTCATGAGCAACCCAAGGCGACTTTCGCTGGTAGACTTGGCCGTCAGATACCTTCCCACCTGGGTTTGATCCGTTCCAAAATAGGATAGAGAAATAAAAAATCCCCCAATCAAACCACTCCATATATTATACTGATCCTTCCAATTGAATCCATGTTCATTGAACCCGGAGGAGATCACATTCAACTTTCCTGCTTTCCCGCTCACCTTTAGCGCGTCAAAAAGGCCCACATTCGCGGGCAGCAAATGAACCACCATCCAGCCTGCGATGAACATCCCTGCCATGATAATGATAAGTTGCAATTGCTGGGTATAGGCCACCGCTTTTGCCCCCCCGCTGACTGTATAGATAATCAATAGACCCCCAATGACAATATTTGTCCAGAAAATATTCCAGCCCAGCAGCGAGGATAAAATAATCGAAGGAGCAGAAACACTGATGCCTGTGGACACCCCTCTTTGCAGGAGGAATAGGAAAGAGGTCAGCGTCCGGGTTTTGAGGTCAAATCTCTTCTCCAGAAATTCATAGGCCGTATAAATTTTCAATTTGCGGAATACCGGAACGAAGCTGATGCAAAGCACGATCATCGCCAGGGGCAGACCAAAATAGATCTGAACAAACCGCATACCATCTGTATACGCCTGGCCAGGAGCAGACAAAAAAGTAACCGCGCTTGCCTGGGTTCCCATGATGCTCAGCAGGACCATATACCAGGGCAGGGTTCGGTTGGACAAAAAATAACCATCCAGGTCCCTGGTCGTCCTGCTTTTGTACAATCCATATGCAATAATGCCAAGCAATGTGATCGCCAGGACGATCCAATCAGGACTGCTCATGAAAAATGTTTGGTAAATAAGTAAAAGAAAAAGATCAGAAAAACCAGGAAACCAATTAGCAATGCGTACCATGTTCCCCAATGCTTGAAAAAGGGCACCGGCTCCCTGCCTTCCTTAGGATCTTCATTTATCATTTTTTCTTGAATTATCTCTCGCGGAAATTAAGGAGGCTGCAAGCAATCCCAGCACAAGGCCGATCAGCAAACCAATGGTTGCTTTCTTAATAAATTTTCCAACGACCAGTCCTATGATGATCGCCGTAATAAATGCAATTTCTCTTCTTTTGCCCATGGCAGCTTGTTAAAAACCTTTTTTATAATTTAATGCAATGATATTGGCAAGCAGGCGATAGGCACCTGGCACTCCGGCAGGTAATTCTGGCGAAAAAATACCAGGCCCGTATATACGAATTTGCCCTTCCCATAGTCTGCAATAATCAGGCTTCCTCTCTGATCCGGTTCTCCCGGGTCGTGCATGGAAAAAACGGCATGATATGCACTGTCCATTTGATCTGCAAAATATATCCCTCTTTCCTGCACCCAGCCATCAAAATCTTTTTCTGTGATCTTATTCGGGAAATTCAAAACAGGATGCGTTGGCAGCAGGAAATTCACTTTGGCATTTTCATCTGTAACCCGGAGTACTGGAAATTTAAATGAATAGGGACCGATCCTGATCTTGGCCATGTCCGATCAAGCTGATTATATTGCATGATCAGGTTACCACCCTGTTGCACATAATCCATAAGTACATCATATTTTTCGGCAAGGTTAGGGATGAACATTATAAGCTCTTATTCCCATGACCAGGGCGTCAAATAGCCTGATGTTTGCAGGCGTCAGGTCTTTTTCCTTTAGCAGGATGACCTCAAAGCCCATTTGTTCCAGCGCCTGCGGCACTTTGTCTCCTGCACCTTCAATATAACCCACACGCCTACCTGCAATTTTTACATCGGCGACTACGAACTTGGCTTTCGCCGGCAGAAAATAATCAATTCTTGGGATATGCTCATAGGAGATGGTTTCCATTTCCCATACACTGTCTTTTTTTCCATCTTTTGTATTGAGCAGGTTTGAATACAAAATGCCCGATACGGTATTTGCTGGCCTTGTCTGGAAAGTAAACCGGCTATCGTGAAAATTGGATTCCTGCCTGATGCCTAGTGCAAGCGAATCTGTCAGAGCAATATGCGGTTTGTCCGGGAGTTTGCCAAATCCCCTGGTATCAACATCGAAAGCCTTTGTTTCACGATCAGTGAAAACAATAAGCTTCGGATTGAATTGGCCAGTCAATCTGGGAACAATGGTTATTGGCTGAAAAATATCACCATTGAGACGATCATATTTCTTAAAAAGTACTGGTCGGGTGACTCTCAATGGCAAGCCTTCAATGCTAAGTTGTAACAGAAGATTCAATCCTGCTCCGCCCTGCGGAAGACCGATCAGCAACTGATCCTTTACGTTATAAGAGCCTGGCGACATTTCATTCACCAGCCAATAGGGTTGGGAAAAGCTTTGATCTGGGGAAATATATACAGACCTGCCAAAAACATAGTTCTTATTGTAATCAAGTACCAGGTGCATAGAGGAGTCATAGCCATTTACACCAAGAGAATCGAGCACAATATGTGCGTTCAGCCTATTGTTCATGCTAATCGTCACACGTACGGAATCTCCCTGAACAAGGTAAGGATGGTCAACCACGGCCTCAAGCCAAAGTCCGCTGCAGACTTCTATTAATTGCGTGACTTCATTCAACTTTTCTGTTTTCCAATATCCATCTTGGAAGTCCTGACAATGCTCTATAAAGTTCCACCAATCCAGGCACCAGTTTTTCCGGATTTCCCATAGAATAGGACCGGATGAGCGCCTCCACCAGCGGTTGAATTCTATTTCCGCCTTCTACTCTTGACCAGCCTGTATTGATACCTTCCATGATGTCCGCCGTTGGAACATCGCCTGCCGCAGGTACAAAATATTCCAATGACTGGCCCCGTGTTTTCATCAATGCTGCCCCCTGGCTCTTGTGTTGCGTCCTGCTTTCTGCAGCGATTTCCCCATATCCTTTCCCGAGTATAGGGTTATATGCGCCCACATCTATCTTGAGCTGATCTTCGCTGGTGGTATTGAACGATCCGAATCTAAAAGTGTTCCACATCAGACGCTTCACCTGCCAGGGTTTCACCCCATATTTGAATTGTTCAGGGAAACGTGAAGGATCAGCAGCTGCAACCAGGGCTTCATGAGCAAGCAGCGAAGAAGCTGCATGCTGACCATGACCGCCACCCTTCGCAAGATCTTCAGGAAATCTCGTGATCATGATATCCGGTTGAAAGCGGCGGATAACCCAAACAACATCACTTAAAATTTTTTCCTTGTTCCAGGTTTTCAGGGCCTCTTCTATTGTCTTAGTATATCCGAAATCGAAAGCGCGCGTGAAGAACTGTTCCGCACCATCAATTTGTCTTGCTGCCAGCATTTCCTGGGTCCGGATCAATCCCAATTCCACACCCTGCTCATCTCCTATCAAATTTTGGCCCCCATCGCCGCGAGTCATCGAAAGATATCCCGTTCGGTATAGCCTGTCTTTTGCGAGATAAGCGATCAACCTTGAATTCTCATCATCCGGGTGGGCAGCCACGTACAATACAGATCCGAGCACATTTAATTTCTTCAGCCGCAGGTAGATTTCTGACGCACTAAATGTTTCGGTCGATTGGGCCATTAAATTGAATCCGGAAAAAAGAAAAGCGAGTAGAAAAAGAATGGGAGGTTTTCTCATTCAGGCTATTTTTTGAAATCGTAATAGGCAAATTAAGGAATCCTTTCTTCAATGCATTCTAAAAAAAGGATAAGAGGCAATATTTTTCCTGACCAGGGAAAAATCAGTCTGGTTGCGGGCTGGCAGGTACCCAAGGCGGATATGGGCTGAATAATTTCAGGCGGATATTTTGGCCAGGAAAGAGATATGGATCCTGCCAGCCAAACCCGGGAACGATACTCAAGAACTATTATAAACAATTCCTATTTTGCAGAACAATAAGAGGATCAAATTTCTCTCTTAGCCTCATGCGCATTTACTATTTATTCACATTCACCATCAGCTTATTCTTCCTGTTTCCATATGCAGAATCGCAGGGACTGCCTGATGCATACAATTATAAAATCACCAAATCCGTAGATTGCAAAAATGGAGCAGTTGTGTCTGCACATCCGCTCGCAAGCCAGGCGGGTCTTGCCATGTTGACCAGTGGCGGAAATGCTGTTGACGCAGCCATTGCAACACAGTTCGCTTTGGCAGTCGTTTATCCTGGAGCTGGCAATATCGGTGGCGGAGGATTCCTGGTGGCCTTTCTTTCCGGTGGGAAAACAATAGCTATTGATTTCCGTGAGAAAGCACCGCATAAAGCCTATAGGGATATGTTTCTCGATGCTAAAGGAAATCCTGTCCCGGGTCTCAGCGAAAACGGTCATTTGGCTTCAGGCGTTCCGGGATCTGTTGCAGGCATCTTTGCTGCGCTGAAATATGCAAAATTACCTATTCAAAAACTGATTGCACCGGCCATAGCGTTGGCGGAAAATGGTTTCGCAATAACAGAGGCAGAGGCCAGAAACCTCAATGGAACCCAATCGCTTTTTAAGAAAAATAATTCGATCCTGCCCATTTTTGTAAAAGAGTCGGGCTGGAAAGCCGGTGACACACTTTACCAAAAAGACCTTGCAAAAACATTGAAACGAATCCGGGATGATGGAGCAAAAGGATTTTATGAAGGCGAAACAGCAAAGCTGATCGTCGAAGAAATGAAAAGGGGCAATGGTATGATTGACTTTGAAGATCTGAAATCATATGTTGCCAAGGAAAGAGAGGCAGTGCGTTTTGACTATAAAGGAATTTACACCATCCTGACCATGCCTTTGCCAAGCAGCGGCGGGATCATGCTTCCACAAATGATGAAAATGGTCGAGAACAGGCCTTTGAAATCCTATGGCTTTGAATCTGTGCAGGCGGTTCATCTGATGGCTGAAGTAGAGCGTTATTCTTTTGCCGACCGTGCGAAATGGCTTGGAGACAGGGATTTTTACAAAATTCCCGCAAAGACCCTGACAAGCGAATCCTATTTGACCGAAAGGATGAAATTATTCAATCCCGATTCTGCCGGGAATAGTTTACGTATCCAGGCAGGCGAGATGACAACGACGGAATCAGAGGAAACAACCCATTTTAATGCATATGACAAAGATGGCAATTCCGTTTCGGTAACGACTACCCTTAATGGCGGATATGGTTCGAAGACGGTTGTAGGAGGCGCAGGATTTTTGATGAATAACGAAATGGATGATTTCAGCATCAAGCCAGGCACTCCCAATATGTATGGAGCAATTGGGGGAGAAGCGAATGCCATCGCCCCGGGAAAAAGAATGCTCAGCTCTATGACGCCTACCATTGTGTTGAAAAAAGGATTTCCATATATCGTTGTGGGTACTCCCGGAGGAACGACGATTCCCACTTCCGTATTTCAAAGCCTGGTAGACATTCTTGAATTCGATATGAGTCCACAGGATGCCGTCAATAAGCCCAAATTCCATCACCAATGGCTGCCTGACGAATTATTTGTTGAAAAAGATTTTCCGAAACAGGTGCAGGAAGAATTAAAAAAAATGGGATATGAAATAAGTATAAGGTCACAGATCGGGCGCACGGAGTTGATCCTCATTCGCGGACCAGGACAAATCACGGCTGTCGGTGATAAGCGTGGAGACGATGCTGCCGCAGGATATTAAATCATCTTCAATTGTTTACCTTGCGAACATTCTTCCGGCCATTCCTCTCATCTGAATTAGTTTGAATTCAGGAAGCCGGAATCATTGGTTAATTTACAGGATATGACTATCGGTTCTGCCTATTTAGATTCCGTAATCAAAAGATTTTACTCCTATAAGGACCTGGGTGAAAAAACTTTTGCGCAGGTTGATGAAATGGGATTCCATTATTTGCCAAACGAAGCGTCCAATAGCATTGCTCTGATCATTCAGCACATGCATGGAAATATGATGAGCAGGTGGACCAATTTCTTGACGGAGGATGGTGAAAAGAGTTGGCGTACGCGAGATGAAGAATTCGAGCCAAAGGAATACTCGCACACAAAGCTACTCGGGTTATGGGAGGAAGGATGGGATTGCCTTTTCAAAGCCCTCAGGTCGCTTAAAGATGAAGATCTCTTAAAGACAATCCATATACGAGAAGAAAGCTTGACAGCCATTGATGCCATCAACAGGCAGCTTGCGCACTATTCCTATCATGTAGGCCAGATCGTTTTTATCGGCAAAATTCTGAAAGCGCTGGAATGGAAGTCACTGTCTATTCCAAAGAAAATCCCGGGAAAATAGACGATTTTGATCGACTCCTGATAGCAGGAAAATCTTACCTGCTGCACCCATTTGTAATTCCCATTTTGGGTATAAAACAGGGGCTAAAACGGCCGAAAAACAATAAAAAACGGAGTGGTATGTTATATACTTTAACAATCCCCTAGCCTTTCAAATTCAATAATATGCGTTATCATGGCTTTGGTATTGAATTTGCACATATCAGGGATTACTTATTTTTACACAGTTCAATCATTCCTTTCTGAAAAAAACCGGGAAAATACTCCGTAATTCTATACTTATTCTAGTACTCCTCCTGGTAAGTCTATGGCTTTTGATTCAAACCACATATGTTCAAAATTGGCTGATTCACAGGATTACCAACAGGCTCGCCAAGGACCTTAAGACCGAAATTAGTATCCGCCACGTTGATTTTGCGCTCTTTAACAAAATGCTGATCGAGGGGTTGATGGTAAAAGATCTCCATCATGACACCCTTGTGTATGCGGGAACTGCCAGCGTGAGGATCACAGATTGGTTCTTCCTGAAAGAAAAGGCCGAGCTTCAGTATATAGGCCTTAAAGACGCTTCTGTTTACATATCAAGGAAGGACACCATCTGGAACTATCAATTCCTCGCTGATTATTTTGCAAGTTCTGACACTTCAAATAAGAAGGGCATTCAACTTGACTTGAAAAGGCTTGAGCTGGCAAATATCCATTTCCTCAAAAGGGATGGCTGGAGGGGGGAGGACATGGAGGTCAGCCTAAAGAGATTGACGTTGGATGCAGATAGCCTGGATTTTACCAGAAAGCTTGCACATATCCGAAATCTGGAGATTGTAGAACCGAATTTCTCAATCACCGGTTATACCGGAAACAGGCCTGGGGTCGCGCCAACCATAATACCTGTCAACGATCCTGCCCATTTGCGCATGAATCCCGGAGACTGGGACCTCTTTATCAATCAGTTTAATATTGAACATGGATCATTCAGAGATGAAGATCGGGAGGACTTGCGCGTTTCCGATCATTTTGACGGAAGTCATATCTATTTCTATGCCATTGACTGGAAGTTCAGGGACCTGAGGGTAAGAAAGGATACCCTTACTGCAAAGATGGATATGAGCACCAAAGAAAGAAGCGGCTTTGAAGTAAAAAAATTTACAGCCCGGATTAAATTCTTTCCGGAAGCCATGGAATTTGCAGATATGGATATTCAGACGGGTAAGAGCCGGCTGCGCAATTTTTTTGCCATGCGTTTTGACAGTTTTGATGAGATGTCCGATTTCATCCATAAAATCAGGATGGAAGCCGATTTTGCAGGCGCAGACATTGACAGCGATGACATCGGATATTTTGCACCGGAACTCAGGGATTGGAAAAAAAAGCTGCGCATAACGGGCACCATTCAGGGCACTGTCGATGACCTGGAGGGAAAAAATGTATTGCTCTATGCCGGACAAAACAGTTTTCTTAATGGAGATATCCACCTGAAAGGGTTACCTGATATTGACCATACTTTCATTGATTTTAAATCAAATCATTTCCGGACGACCTATAAGGATGTCATCACATTCATCCCATCTCTGCGACAGATGAGGCAGCCGAGGATTGACAAAATTGAAGGGCTCTCCTTCGTTGGAAAGTTTTCTGGCTATGTTCATGATTTTATTACTTCAGGAACCATCGTGACCAATCTGGGTACGATCGTGAGCAATGTAAACATGAAGATTCTCTCCAACAAGTCGGCCATTTATTCCGGCACGATCACCACCGACAGTTTTGATCTTGGCCGTTTTATGGATGACGAATCCTTGGGAAAATTTTCATTCGAAGGCAAGGTCAATGGCCAGGGATTGATAGCGAAGACACTCAATGCCAGCCTGGATGGAAAAATCAATCGTCTCGATTTTAATGGATACACTTACCATAACATCATTGTGAATGGAAATGTGTCACAGAAAAAATTTAACGGTCGGTTGGTTTCCATTGATTCCAACCTGAACGCCAAACTTGATGGATTGATAGACTTCAGCCATGATCAACCTAAATTCGATTTTACGGCCGAAGTGGCCAGTTCGAATTTCAAAAACCTTCATTTTACACGTGATAATGTCGATTTCAACGGCAAACTCAGATTCAATTTCAGTGGTGATGATATTGACAATTTTTTGGGCATAGCGCGGATATATGATGCCTCTGTTTATAAAAATGGCCAGCGAATTTCATTCGATTCACTGACGTTGGAATCCAGCATAATTGACAGCAACAAAACCATTACCGTAATCAGCAATGAATTCGATGGCGCAATTGTCGGGTCTTTTTCCATCAAAGAACTGCCGGCAGCATTCCAGACTTTTCTGAACAGGTACTATCCAAGCTATATCAAGCCCAGCACAACGAAACTTCCAAATCAGAATTTCAGCTTTGTCATTACGACAAAGAAGGTGGATGACTATATTGACTTCTTTGACAAGAACCTCAAGGGCCTGAACTATACCAATATCACCGGACGCATCGACAGCAAGGGAAACCTACTCGATCTGAATGCGGAAGTGCCTCAATTCAGTTATAAGAATATTTCTTTTTATAAAGTGGAACTAAAAGGAAGGGGAAACTTTGACAGCCTGACTATGGAAACAAACATCGGTGAAGTTTACGTCAGTGACAGCCTTCATTTCCCGGCTACCCATATACAATTCAAATCATTTGGTGATGTCTCTGATGTCCAGATAAAGACCAGCGCCAATCAAACGCTGAATGCTGCGAATATTTCGGCCAGGGTCCAAACACTTGCTGATGGAGTCAGGATCAAATTCAATCCATCCACATTTGATATAAATAGCAAGACCTGGACAATTGACAGGAATGGTGAGCTTTCTTTCACCAAAGATGTTGTTGGCGCTGAAAGCCTGAGGATATATGCCGATAACCAGCAAATACTGATTACGACCCATCCATCCTCTGAGGGGAGCTGGAATGATATACATGTAGATCTCAAAAAAGTCAATATCGGAGACTTCAGTCCCTTTATTGTGAAGTCAGAACGCATCGAAGGCCTTCTTACCGGATCTGTAGACATCAGCGATCCATTCCGCAGGGCCTATGCAGAATTCCAAGGTGAAGCAGATCAATTTCGTTTCGATAATGACTCAATCGGCACCCTGAAATTAAATGCCAATTACAATAAGGTGACCGGATTGGTAAATGCATCAGTGAGATCGAACAACAGGGATTATCATTTTGATCTCCGGGGAATATTCAATACAACGGAAAGCACAAAGGAACCCATCAATATCAGCATTCCCAATATGGTCGACACCCGCATCGACTTGCTTGAAAAGTACCTTGGCGGCGTGTTCAGCAATCTCACGGGCTTAGCTTCAGGCAATCTTCAGATCTCCGGACCTGGTAACCAGCTAAAGTATGTGGGTGACATTATGCTCAAAAACACCAGCTTGAAAGTCAACTATACGCAATGCGTGTATAGGATTCCGACTGCCAGTGTCAAACTCCGGGATGGCTACATTGATTTCGGCGCTTTTGAAGTCCGGGATACCCTGGGCAATGTAGCGGAGATGTCCAAAGCCAGGCTCTCTCATCAATCGTGGAAGGATCTCCGTTATGATTTTGAATTGACCACTTCCAAATTACTCATGCTCAATACCAGGATTACGGACAATAACCAGTTTTATGGCACAATGATTGGCCGGGGGAGGATGACCCTGACCGGTCCGGGAGAAGATATGCAAATGTATGTCCGGGGAGAGCCTGTCGACAGTTCCAATTTATATCTCCCCACTACAACAAGCAAGGAAAGCATCGAATCAGATTTTATTGTATGGAAAGTATATGGCAAGGAAATGAAGCCTACAGGGCGCACGAATGAAAGTACCAATTTTACTGTCACACTAGACATTACGGCTAATAACTATGCCAATGTATATGTCATCATCGATCCCCTCACGAGGGACATCATCAAAGCCAATGGTCATGGCAACCTGCACCTCCACGTGGGCACCACGGAAGATATGGATATCCGTGGCCGTTATGAAATTGACAGGGGCAATTACAATTTCAGTTTCCAGTCTTTCATAAAAAAGCCCTTCGTCTTCAAAGAAGGCGTGGGCAACTATATCCAATGGACCGGAAACCCTTATGACGCTGATATTAATATTCAGGCAGTATATGAAGCCGATAATGTTCAATTCGCAGATCTTGGATACAACCTTGCTGGCAGCACGGAAGGAGAGAAACTGAAAAGTTATCATGGAAAAGTATGGGTCATCGCCACTTTGAGTAAATCCCTGATGAAGCCGGACATCAGTTTTGAAATCGGGTTGCCGCCCAACAGTGATCTGCGAAACAATGGATATGTCACGCTTATGTTCCAGCAAATTGAAAGCGATCCCAACGAATTGAATAAACAGGTGGCTTACCTGCTTGTATTTAATAGCTTCGGACCACTGCAAAACAGCAATGTCGCTGCTATTAATGCAAATACTGCAGTGAGCAGCATTTTTGTCAACAGCATCTCTGCGGCCATATCCAATGTACTGAGCACGCAGTTCTCCAATGCATTTCAGAAGATATTCAACGACAAAAGCATCAAATTCAGTTTTAATACCTCATTCTACAATGGCAGCAGCATTACAGAGCAGACAGATGCCACAAGGAACTATGACCGCACCAACATGAACCTTGCTGTCATCAAGAGCTTCCTTAATGAGCGTTTAACCTTCACCGTGGGAAGCGCGCTGGACTTCGGCATTACGGCCCAGCAGGTACAGGCGGCATCTTTCCAATTTCTGCCAAATATCACCATGGATTACAAGATCACTCCGAATGGCCGAGTGGTCCTTTCCTTCTTTTACAGGGATTCTTACAATTACCTGGCTGCGGGCAACCATACCCAGAACAGTTCGGGGACCAGCATTTCGTACCGCCGGGATTTTGACCGCCTCGATGAGTTATTCAGGAGCAAGAAAAAAGACAAACAAAAAAAAGATAAGAAAAAAGAGAGCGATACCCCTAAAGAAGTGTCGAAGGCGGACTAAATGGATGACAGATGTCAGTTTACAGATGACAGGAAGTAGATGAGCGTTGAGAATTTTGTACTTTTTGATTAGAAAGATTTTCGAATCGCCTGGCGTTTTTTACTTAAGGATCTGATGTCCTAATTTATCCCGCTTGGTCTGCAGGTATTTTTCATTGTGCAAGTTTGGAGTAATTTCAATGGGAACGGTTTGAACGATTTCCAGCCCATATCCTGATAGGCCTGCTCTTTTCTTGGGATTATTACTCATCAGGCAAATTTTGCCAATGCCCAGGTAACGCAGGATCTGTGCCCCTACACCATAGTCTCTTTTATCCATAGGAAAGCCCAGGTGGAGATTGGCCTCCACAGTGTCCATGCCGTTTTCCTGGAGCTTATACGCTTTGAGTTTATTTACCAGTCCAATGCCCCGGCCTTCCTGGCTCATATATAATATAACACCCTGGCCTTTTTCTTCCACCATTTCCATCGCCCTGTGCAATTGTTCACCACAGTCGCAGCGCAAGGATCCCAATAAGTCGCCTGTGAAGCAGGAAGAATGCACCCTCACCAGCACCGTATCATCTTTTTTCCATTCGCCCTTGATCAGGGCCAGGTGTTCATTCGATGTATTTTTTTCCCTGAATGCAACCAATTTGAAATGTCCGTAACGGGTGGGCAAATCCACTCTCACTATTTCTTCGATCAGTGAATCCGTTTTTAGCCTGTACTCGATAAGGTCCTTGATGGAAATCAACTTCAGGTCGAACTTTTTTGAAATTGCTTTCAGTTCCTCCAGTCTGGCCATGGATCCGTCTTCATTCATGATTTCAACCAATACTCCGCCATAAGGAGGTTTGAATCCTGCCAGCCTGATCAGGTCGATGGTCGCTTCGGTATGGCCACTTCTCCTCAAAACCCCACCCCGCTTGGCCCGCAATGGAAATATGTGACCGGGCCTGCCCAGGTCTTCCGGCTTTGTCGGTGAATCAACCAGAGCATGAATGGTTTTGGAACGATCCTGCGCTGAAATTCCCGTCGTGCAACCATTTCCTAATAAATCAACCGAAACAGTGAACGCTGTTTCATGTAAAGCGGTATTGTTGTTGACCATCAGATCCAGCTCCAATTCGTCGCAGCGCTCTTCCACCAAAGGCACGCAGATCAAGCCCCTTCCATGTTTACTCATGAAATTGACAATTTCAGGGTTGATGGTCCTGGCAGCTGTGATAAAATCACCCTCATTTTCACGGTCTTCATCATCCACTACGATGACCAGTTTGCCCTTCTTGATATCTTCTATTGCACTTTCAATGGAGTCCAGCATGATGGTGAATTTACTTTACAAAGGTAAACATATTATACCAGTGCTTGGTTTGCTCGAAAATTGGAAGTCAGCTCCTCTACAGGGTTGCACTTAGCACATTTTATCATTTTTTATAATGTTTATTTTTTTGAGGTTTTGTTTATAATTTGTCAAAATAAAATCTGGAGTAAGTTCTATTGATTTATATTTTTTCTTTTCTTTATTAAATATTTCAATCCCTTCCGGTTTCCTGCTATATGTTAATACTTTTTTAATGAAACGATAGGTATCGATACCCCCGTTAAATCGTTTCTTTGCCTTCGTAAAAACTACTGTTTATGATAAAAGGACTAATAGCAACAGTCATTTGTGGTATTTCAGTTATTTTCTCATTCGCGCAGGAAACTACCTCAGAAATTGTAGGAACAATATTGGATGGCACGACACCAGTTCAGGGCGCCACAGTAGCCGCATTAAATGTGCCCACCGGGGTCAGTTATTCAACGTCTTCCCGCAAAGACGGGCGATACAATCTTCCCAACCTTCGAATCGGAGGTCCATATGTTATTACCGTTAGTTCAGTAGGATTCAAACATGCTACACAGGATAGCATTTACCTCATCCTCGGCCAGGAATTCAAAGCTGATTTTTCACTGATCCGTGAGAGCAAAGTGCTCACGGAAGTGACAGTGAGTTCAGCAGCAAGGCAGGGCAAGGTTTTCAATACCAGTCATACGGGAAGTCAGGAAATCATCAACAGGAGCCAGATAGAGAGGTTACCTACCGTAAACAGGTCATTGCAGGACGCCATGAAATTGACACCATCCGCAAATGCCACTTCTGTAGGCGTGGCATTTGGTGGCCAGAGCAGCCAATACAATAACATTACTGTAGATGGCGCAAATTTCAATAATTCATTTGGATTGTCTGGTACGCTGGGAGGTCAAACCAATTCTCAACCTATCAGCCTGGATGCGATTGAACAGGTGCAGGTGAATATTTCCCCATATGATGTCAGGCAGGGTGGATTTTCCGGCGCAAGCGTCAATTCTGTCACGAGGAGCGGGACAAATAAGCTCCAGGCTTCTGTTTACACATATATAAAAGGTCCCGGTACCCAAGGGTATGATGTGGGTAACAATACTGTACCGCGCCAGAATTTCAGCTATAATCTTCGTGGACTCTGGGTTGCTGGACCCATCATCCCAGGGAAATTGTTCTTCTTTGCGAGCGGAGAATCTGAAAGGAGAACTGACCCTGGAACATCATTTATTGCTTCGGATGCTTCGCATGCACCTAATGCCATAACGGTTTCCAATGCGAATGCGGACACGCTGAATGCTCTTTCCGACTTCCTTCAGAAACAATACAATTATAATCCCGGAGCATACCAGGGGTATAGCTATAATACACAGAGTGATAAGATCACCGCCAAGATTGATTGGACAATCAACAAGAACAATACCCTCACCGTTAAATACAATTATCTGGCGTCATCCAGGGAAATTCAGGCCAGCAACAGCGGATCGGTTAACTCCTCCTACGGCAGAACGCCCGGGCAATATGCCATGCCATTTTTTGGCAGCGGTTATACCATCCACAATGATTTTAATATCATCATAGCGGAACTGAATACCAGGCTGAGCAATGCCTCCAATAAATTCCAGATCGGATATACGTCACTGAGGGATTATAGAAGTGCATTGACTTCCAGCCCCTTCCCACTGGTGGATATCCTCGATGGTAACGGCAATCCATATACGTCTTTTGGATATGAGCAATTTACCTATGGCAACAAACTGAATACAGACGTCTTCCAGATCAATGACATCTTTACTTTCTATAAGGGCAGGCATGAAATCACCATCGGTACCCAGAATTCATTCAAAAAATATGAGAACGGGTTTTCACCGGCATATGAAGGCGTCTACAGGTTTAGCAGCCTCAGTTCATTCTATGCGGCTGCAGGGGATCCAACGGTAAAGGCCTTGCGTTATGATCTCTCTTATACCCTTCCGCCCAATGGGCCTTTCCCACTGGTAGGACCCAAGGACCAGGAATATGGATTTTTTGTCCAGGACAAATGGAGGATCGTGCAAAATTTTGTGTTGATATATGGACTGCGCGTGGATGTTCCGGTATTCCAAAATACATTCCTGTACAATCCAGTGGTGGATACCCTTTCACAATTCTATAATGGCACACACATAAATACAGGTCAGGGGCCGACGACAAATCCATTATTCGGACCCAGGCTTGGGTTTAACTGGGATGTGAAGGGCGACCAGACAACGCAGGTCAGGGGAGGTGCAGGATTATTTGCCGGACCCCCACCCTTTGTCTGGATCAGCAACCAGGCTAGCAACAGCGGCGTGGCCCTGTTTGGGTCCATCAGCAACGGGACTGGATATTCTTTCAGTCCGGATGTAAATCCAAATCCGAACTGGCCCCCGGGCGCAGCAACGGGCCTGAGCAAATCATACAGCCTCAACGCGACCAACCCCGCTTTTAAATTTCCACAGGCATTCAAAGCCAGTCTTGCAGTAGACCAGAAATTGCCCTGGGGGCTGATCCTCACGGTGGAAGGCATGTACACCAAGGATGTGAACTCGGCCTTCTTCCAAAACGTCAACCTGCCTGCATCAGGTATCACGATGACTGGAGCGGACAACCGTACGCGTTATACAACGTCTCAGATATACCCGGTTGGTGGGGCAGCCGCAGCAACCATAACCAATCCAAATATTGGCAATGCGATCTACATGACCAATGTGAATAGCGGTTATGCATTTACGGGAACTGTGCAGATACAGAAGAATACCCGTAACCTTTACCTTAACCTCGCCTACACTTATCAAAATTCGCAGGATGTTATGATCGGTGGCTCCACGGCTGCAACCATGTGGGGTTCCAAGCCCATTTCGGGTGATCCCAATTTTGCACAACTGGGTTACTCTAATGCTTACCTGCCGCACAGGATCATCTTTTCTGGTTCTTACCGGTTCAACTATGGCAAATATTTCGCTACTTCCATAGGCGTAATTTATGAAGCATCCCCATCTGGTGTCGGCTCCTATGTGTATACAGGAGACCTGAATGGAGATGGTCAGACCTCCAATGACCTGATCTATATTCCCACCCAGGCAGATTTTGACAATGGAAATTATAAACTGGAAAATTCAGGCGGTACGGATACGCGCACGCCGCAGGATGTTTGGAACCAGCTTAATGCTTTTATCATGCAGGACAAATACCTGAGTGGTCACCGCGGTTCATATGCCGAAAGGAATGCTTTGGTGTATCCCTGGTTTAAGCGCATGGACCTCAACGTTACCCAGGATTTTTACATTACTTCCAACAAAGGCAAAGACAGGCATACTTTGCGTCTGTCTGTTGATATCGTCAATGTGGGGAATCTCCTGAACAAGAATTGGGGCACATACCAGATCCCCAGCGCAGGCACAGGAAGTGGGGTGCTGAATGTTGGGATCATCAAGTTTGATAAGATGGACGTAGACAAGACCACACCGATTTATTCTTTCCCTTATCAAATTGCCTCTTCACAAACGCCGTATACCAGTTCATTCAAGCCTGATGTCAGCATCCTCTCACGTTGGCAAATGATGATCGGGATCAGGTATTTGTTCAATTAAAATTTTTGGGTTAGAAAGTTTCTGTACAGCATAAACCTATGACTAAAAAAAAGACCGGCCTCGCCGGTTTTTTTCTGCCCGGAATGCAGGCAGGCAGATCAAGATGTTCTTTCCCAGCCCCAGGTAAGAAATTCGGGCATTGCCAGCGCCCAAGTGGTGATATCGTGTTTGCCCTCTTCAATCAACCAATAGTGGACCTGTTCGCCGGAGTATCCCCTCGCTTTTAATTCTGCTATCAGGTCCAGGGTATCATCAATAGAATCGATGATTCCATTCTTATTTCTGTCTTCCCCTTCATCTGCTCCGCCGCATTCGAAAAAGAATTTCAACCAGTCGTGGTATCTGCCTTTCCTGATCCGCTGGTGCATGATACGATCACTCGCATCGCTATATGTAGGGTCAAGTTTGTCTTTATTGCGCCACCATAGAGAGCCCGAAAAAACGCCTGTCTTGGTAAATTCGGTAGGATGAGACCATACGATATCAAGTGCACTTAGTGCACCCAGTGAGAATCCGGCAAAGGCCTTTTCTTTGAACTCCGGAACATTGAATTTTTGTCTGATATAAGGAAGGAGTGCAGCAAAAATGAATTCGGTATATTCTCCGGCCTTAGATCCACGCCCCTTATAATCAGGTTCTCCTGCAGTACCGTATTCTAATTTGCGGTCAGGGCCAGCGTGAATGCCAACGGTAAGGACCGGCTCAATGCGATCCTGATCATAGAGATCTTCGAGGATGGATTTCAGGTCCATTCGCTCCAGGTCCTGTCCATCATTGATCAGGAGCAAGCTCATTTTCGCCGGATGTGCAACACCTGTAGGCAAATAAAAATCTACTGTTACATTTCTGTCAAGAGATTCGGATTCAATTTCGTCAGTTTCCAGTAAAATCGTCCGGGTCTTAGGGATTTTCATGGTTTCAAAAATAGGGAAATGCGGGTAAATCACCCGATTTGCAGGCACCTTAAACACGCTATCCGCCCCAATATTCCATTTGTTTTATTGTCGATTTAAAAATAAATTTGATCGAAGTGTTTTATGCATGGCCATTCACGAGGAATTTCATACCTGGTATTCGCCTTCCGTTGGCAGCGATTTCAAAATGCTCAGCTTTGGTCATGCGGGGCAACCCGTTATTTTATTTCCCACTTCAAAAGGATCTTATTTTCAAAACAAAGATGAAGGGCTCATTGATGCTGCCCGCTGGTTTCTTGAAAACGGGAAAGTCAGGATTTACTGCCCCGACAGTGTGGATGCCTTCAGCTGGTATAACCGTTCAGTGGAACCATCCTTAAGAGCGTATAACCATAGCTGTTATGACAGGCTCATTCTGAATGAAGTAGTTCCGCGTGCACAGCATGAAACGGGTCATTCCAGAATGGTCATGGCAGGATGCAGTTTTGGGGGATATCATGCGGTCAATTTTGCATTTCGCCACCCACAGGTCGCGGGCTTTTGTTTTTCCATGAGCGGCGCATTTGATGTCAGGCAATTCACGGATGGATATTATGACGACAATGTGTATTTCAACAACCCCGTCGATTTTATACCCAATGACGTTGATCCGGAAATCTGGAAGATGGGGATTATTCTTGGCACCGCAGAACATGATATATGTAAACAGGACAATGAAAGACTGAGCAGCATACTTCACCAAAAAAATATTTCGCACTGGCTGGATGTACGCCCGCATGCCAATCACGACTGGCCCATATGGAGGACCATGTTCCCTCATTATTTATCCATGCTAGGATAATTATCCGGCGCATGATCCCGCAGTTTATAACCCATGAATGACAAAAAAAGGCGGCCGGATAAGGAAAAGCACTTAAAAGGAACTAACTTATAAACCAAATGAACCGTTATGAAAAAAATTGGCGTATTGTTCGGCCAGGAAAGAAGTTTTCCCATGGCGTTCGTAGAAAGAGTGAACAGTAAGAATGTACCGGGAGTAAGCGCAGAACCGGTTCGTATAGAAAAAGTAGCCCAGGGAGAAGCCAGCGGGTATGCCGTAATTGTCGATCGAATATCCCAGGACGTTCCATTTTATCGTGCATTTCTGAAAAATGCAGCCCTCTGTGGAACGGCTGTGATCAATAACCCTTTCTGGTGGAGCGCGGATGAAAAATTCTTCAATAATTGCCTTGCCACAAAGATCGGAGTCCCCGTTCCAAAAACCGTCATCCTGCCCTCACGCGACCTTCCGTCTGACACGAGTGACCAGTCGTTTTCAAACCTTGCATTTCCCCTCAACTGGGATGCAATTTTCAAGTATATCGGCTTTCCAGCCTATATGAAACCATTTGCCGGCGGGGGATGGAAAAATGTATATAAGCTGCGCAGCATGGAAGAATTTTTTCAAAAACATGGTGAGACCGGTGAATTGGTCATGCTCCTGCAGGAAGAAATTGTTTTTGACGAATATTACCGCTGCTATTGTATTGGAGGAAAACATGTGCGCATCATGCCCTACGAGCCGCGCAATCCGCATCATCTCCGGTATTCAAGTGATTTTAGTCCTTCAGAAGAAAGGCTGAAACTGATGGAGCAAATTGTGCTCCGGATTTGTCAGTATCTGGGATACGACTTCAATACGGTGGAGCTTGCCCTTAGAGGCGGCATCCCCTATGCCATCGATTTCTGCAATCCTGCACCCGATGCAGAGAAAGCAAGCGTAGGTGAGGATAATTTTAACTGGGTTGTGGAAACGGCAGCCAACTATGCGATCGAAAGAGCAATGGCTCATAAAGAAGGAGTTGATAACCTGACCTGGGGTGAATATCTGAAGCGAAGCACCAACAAACAGTCACTGGTTTGAACGGTCCAATACTATGATTGGCACAATGGGTCGGGCGCCTGCCGGCTGATCTGAACTCCATCCTTTCGCAGTAAAACGAGATACTGAAGTAGCAAGAAAAAACATTTCATTCGATCATGTCAAATATCAATTATAAAAATTTCACCCTCGGCGTTGAGGAAGAGTATATGGTACTAGATCCTTCCACGAGAGAATTGAAAAGCCATGAGCAAAAAATTGTCCTCAATGGCCAAAAAATGCTCAAGGATAAAGTAAAAGCCGAAATGCATCAGGCTGTAGTGGAAGTGGGCACGGATATTTGTCAAAACATTGACGAAGCATTCAAGGATGTCAGTATTTTAAGAACCACCATTTCCCAAATAGCCAATGATCTTGGTTTGTGGGTAGGCGCTTCAGGAACCCATCCGTTCAGCCATTGGGAAAGTCAGCTCATTACTGATCACGTCCGTTACAACGAAATCGTCAATGAATTGCAGGAAGCTGCAAGGAGCAATCTCATTTTCGGGCTTCATGTGCATGTGGGCATGGAGAGTCGTGTAATGGCAAATCATATTGCAAATTCAACCAGGTATTTTCTGCCCCATATCTATGCACTCAGCACAAATTCTCCATTTTGGGAAGGAAGGAAGACAGGTTACAAATCATTTCGCACGAAAGTATTTGATAAATTTCCCAGGACAGGGATCCCGGAATATTTTGAAAGCATCGAGGCATATGAAAATTATGTGAAGCTCCTGGTAAAAACCAACTGCATTGACAATGCCAAAAAGATCTGGTGGGATTTGCGCGTGCATCCCTTTTTTAATACCGTGGAATTCCGGATTTGTGACGTCCCAATGACAGTGGAAGAAACCATTTGCATCGCCGCGCTGTTCCAGGCCATATGTGCGAAAATTTATAAGCTTCGTACGCAAAACCTGAATTTCATGATGTATCAGCGGGCATTGATCAATGAAAACAAATGGCGCGCAGGCAGGTATGGGATCGATGGCCGTATGATTGATTTTGGAAAAGAAGAAGAAGTGAATACCAGGGTATTGATTTATGAACTGCTTGACTTTGTCGATGATGTGGTTGACCACCTGGGAAGTCGTCACGCAGTAAATATTGTAGGAAAGATTTTTGATCAGGGTACCGGCGCAGACAGACAGCTAAAGATTTTCGAACAGACGGGCCAACTGTCCAGCGTGGTCGATTATATTCACTCGCAATTCCTCGCAGGTCTATAGCATTAAAGGATTAATTCCATCCTGCTGCGTTTATCAAAAAAGCGCCAGATCCTCACAATAAGAGGCAGTAAAGGAAAAATCGGGCGAAGGGAAAAAGGAATATTACAGTGCTTCTATCACCATGGCCGAGGCACCGCCTCCCCCATTGCAGATTCCCGCTGCCCCATACCTGGCTTTGTTCTGTCTTAGGATATGGATCAACGTTACCATGATGCGCGCACCACTGCAACCCAGGGGATGACCTATGGACACGGCACCTCCGTGCACATTGACCCGTTGGGGATCCAGTTTTAGCCTGCGGCTGTTTTCAATACCTACCACGGCAAATGCCTCGTTGAGTTCCCAATAGGAAATATCCTCCATCCGCAGTCCGGCTTTGGAAACTGCTTTGGGCACAGCCAAGGAGGGAGAAGTCGTAAACCATTCCGGTGCCTGTTCAGCATCTGCATAGGAAAGAATGCTGGCAATCGGACTTAATTTCAGTGCTTCCGCTTTTTCCCTGCTTATCAGAACAAGGGCTGCCGCACCATCATTCATGGTGGAAGCATTGGCTGCGGTCACCGTACCATCTTTGATAAATGAAGGTTTTAGGCCGGGAATCTTATCAAATTTTACATTGAAAGGCTCTTCGTCCCTGGAAAAAATAATTGGCTCTCCTTTTTTTTGCGGAATTTGGACAGAGATCACTTCATCTTTGAAATAGCCATTTTCCCAGGCTGCCTGTGCCCTTTTATAACTTGAAATAGCAAATGTATCCTGTTCCTCCCTGCTGATCCCGCATTCTTGTGCGCAAAGTTCTGCCGCATTTCCCATGGCCAAACCGTCATAGGCATCCGTCAGGCCATCCCTCGCAAGGCCGTCAATCAAGCTCACATTTCCATATTTGTTTCCCCATCTTACTGATTCGGTATAAAATGGAACATTGCTCATGCTCTCCATTCCTCCGGCCACCACAATATCCGCGTCGCCGAGGGCGATCGACTGTGCAGCTTGCGCTATCGCCTTCATACCACTCGCGCAAACCTTATTGATTGTTGTACAATTCACCGTGTTGGGCAATCCTGATCTTAGCGCCGCCTGTCTCGCAGGTGCCTGCCCGAGGTTAGCCTGCAATACAGATCCCATGAGAACATCCTGCACCTTTGCGGGATCGATACCGGATTTTTCCAGTGCTGCTTTTATCACTATCGCTCCAAGCTGGGTCGCAGGGAGATCCCTTAATGCTCCGCCAAAACTTCCAATCGGTGTTCTGACCGCTGACAAAATAAGAACATCTTTCTTTTCCATATGAATTAAGTCGTGTACAAAGATAACAATTGCGTGCGGCATTGGTGGTTTGACAAATTGGAATTGTTCCTATCTTCGATTAATCAACACAGAATTGCTTAAAATGTAGCATATGGATACCCAGTTAAGACCAGGGCGAAAGATTAATATTACCGTTGCAAAGGAAAAAGATATTCAGGCTTTGGCTGATCTTGTGAACAGCGCCTATCGTGGGGATAGTTCGAGGATGGGATGGACGACAGAGGCAGACCTGCTTGGAGGGCAAAGGACGGATCCGGACATGATTCTTGGAGATATGCAAAAAGCAGGGGCCGCTTTTCTGAAATATGAGGATGAGCACAGAAAATTGCTTGGCTGTATGTACCTGGAGAAAAAAGGAAATAAAATGTACCTAGGCATGCTTTCTGTGTCTCCCTATCATCAGGATAAGGGCATTGGCAAATTATTGCTGAATGCAGCTACGCAATATGCAAAATACCATGGCTGTGATCGGCTCTACATGACCGTTATCTCTGTGCGCAAGGAGTTGATCGCCTGGTATGAGCGGCATGGATATAAGCGGACGGAAGAACGGATCCCGTTTGAGCCTGAAGAGCAATTTGGCCTGGCAAAGCAGCCGTTGGAATTTGCGGTACTGGAGAAGATTCTCTGATGAAGGGAATTATGCGCTAGCTGGGAATAGTTGACAGTTGCAGGTTTCTGATTAAAGATATTCCGGAATATTTATTGCAACGATAAGAATCTATTATTTGATAGTGAGTCGAGCCTTCGGCTGGGAGAAATCTGCAATCCGAATTTGGCTTTCTCTTTATTAATGAATCAGTTTACTCCGAAAGAAAAATGAATCACTGCCAATTGCCAACTGTCAACTTTTCCCAACACTTACCAATCTCCCACTTTTGATTCCATGAAATAAATGGGAGTACCATCGGGATCATTAAGATGGGCATAGATCCCTGACTTGTCTTCCGAATTTCTGAAACCAATCCCCAGTTCTTTCAAGCGATGCTCAACGTCCTTCACCTGATCTACCCCAAATCCTATGGAGATATCCTCCGTCCGTTTTGTGAATTGTTTTGCGGGATGGAGGCCAATGGAGATGCCAGGTGCAGTAACAATCGCATAATGGTCGCCCCAGCGTTGCTTTAAAGTGAGTCCCAGGCCAGTGTAGAAATCAATGGATTTATCTATACTCCTGACCATCACCGTGATGTTGGAAGTAGTAATTGTATACATAAGATAAATTGATGTGTATACTTATGATACCAGGACAGTCTATTAAGCTGCGGAAGGCTATCTTTCATCTGCACTGGGTCCGTACATACCCGGTACAGGAATATTATTTAATCGCAAATAGACAGAGAGCTGACCGCGATGATGAATAGCATGACTCAGGACAAAGTTAATAATCATATCAATTCGGGGTTGATCATAGAAGACCTTGTCTCCCAGCTTCATCTTCCAATGTTGCAGAAGTTGCTCTTCTGTCGCTTTTTCCAATAATGCGATGGCCTCTGCTGTGGCTTCCTGATGATGATGCATGAGTTCATCGTTGTCTTTTGCAAAAAACCGTTCAAATCGCGTAGCCGCCATATCTAATGAATCTGCGTTCAGGATGCGGCCCATCCATTGGGGAATTTCAGCAATATGGGAAGCCAGCCTTTGTATGGTCATTGACTTGTCATGGGGTTTCCATTCCGGTTGATCGAATGGAACTTTTTCGAGAATTCGTTTGGTAGAAGCGAACTCTTTTTTTAGCTGCCGCAGCAAGATTTCTTTTGGGCTCATATGGACTTTGAGAATGGTATCTTAATAATTGATTGTTATGACCAGCACTATGAATAATTAATTGGTGAGGAAGTCCATGACTTTTTGCGCAAATGCAACTGTCCTCGGGGTGCTTCCATGATCACCTGGAACAGTTTCCAGGGTCGCATGAGGCAGGACTTTCGCCAATTCTGCCGCAGATCCATTGTCGGCGTCTTCGCTGCCACAAATGACCAACACAGGCTTTTGGATCCCGCCCAACTGTTGTTTGCTTGTAGAAGGCTGTTCTTTCTGTTGCATAGCAAGCGCCTTCTGATCAAGTCCCTCGGATTGAACTCTTTTCACCATGGCAGTCAGTTCAGGAATCGAATCTCCCTTCAAAGCTTTATAAAACATGATCCTCCGTGGCCAATCCGGGTTGCTGAAATCAAGTCCGATCCCCCCCATAACGGCTTTGACTATGCGAGGATCAAGTACGAGCAGGCGCGCAGTGATAATTGAACCCCGGGAATATCCCACCACAGAATACCTCCTGATCCCAAGCGCAGTAAGCAGTCCCATAAGATCCCTGGCTTCCGCATCGTTTCCATACGCGGTATCTGCATGCGGTTTGTCTGATTTGCCATTGCCTCTTAGATCAACCGTGATGACTTCATATTTCCGGTCCAGGAGATTCTGATAAAGTGCACCTTTTTTCCAGGAATCGCCAGTACTCGTAAATCCATGCACAAGCAAAACCGGCTCACCTTGTCCATGCACTTCAAAATAGATTTTAGCGCCATCGAAGGATGGGAAATAGCCTGCTGAATCGGAACCTGCATTTGCGCAGCCGCCAAAGGCATGCCCCGGACAAGTGCAAAGGTTGACAACGACCATGAAAAAGATCAATAAGTGCATTCTTCCTTTCATTTCAGACTTATTTGTCACTTTCAATTTTAAACATCGCGTATCCCTTCATCTGGTAATTCGAGAGCATGACCTGGGCGGTGAGCGCCGTCCTTATCTCAGGAACCAAATCAATTTCCTGGATAGAAAGAAATTGTTCCGCCTGGCCGCAGCCAATAAACTTCACATCCATTGCGCTCATTTTTTTAATGGTCTCCAGGTTTGGATTCTTGCTTTTGTATTTTCCCTGATAAGCCGAATCAGTTAAAAAAGCGAATAGTGCACTCCTATGAACAACCACGACTATGTCCAGGTTCTCCATTGGTATGCCTGCTGCTACATGAAGATTGATAAGGCGCCCAATCTCTCCGATACCTCCGCTGATTTTTCGAACAGATGCCGTATCACCATCCCATAAAGTGAGATTGATAAGCAATTTGAATTTCTGTGTTGCGTCAGGCCTTGCCTGAATATTCTTTACCGGAAGCACGCCTGACCATTCACCTGCATTGATTACAGGGAAAAATGCAGTTGCTTTCAGAGCTTCCCAATGCATGCTGTCTTTTTTTGCTTTAGCCAGGCTATCTGAACTTCCACCCTTTTGTGCAAATGCAGCACTAATGATAAAAAAGAAAAGGAGGAGCGACTGGAAAAAAGATTTCATGTATGGTGTTTTAGTGATACACAAGGTAAGATTTAGCGATTTATCCAGAAAACCGGACAGAATCTTATTTAGGCTCCCAATGAATTAAATGATTAGCCCTTTTCTAAGGGTGATTTCACTTATTTTAAAATTTTGAAATTCCTTATATTAACCTTTTGGTCAGACCAAAACGGTCAGACCAAAATGGTCTGACTAAAACGGTCTGACCATCAAATCTGGCCTTTCCATATCTATTGGAATTGAATTAATTTCACGATAACCGACCTGGTCGTTCATTATGAAGAAATACTTTATTCCATTGCTATTTATGGCGAAATCAGTACAAGCCCAAAATCCCGGTCCAGCAGGCGAATATTATTTGCGCGGTGTCATGGAAACTGCCAGCGGATTTCAACTTAATCCCGACTCCAGCTTTCAGTTCTTCTATTCTTATGGAATGCTCGACCGGTTCGGCACTGGCAAATGGATAATTCAAAATGACCAGGTGGTTTTCAATAGCCGCACCAGGCCGCCCGTAGATTTTAAAATGCTTTCCAGCCGAAGCGAGCCTGGCGATTCAATTACCATTGCGATGAGGGACAACAATGAAGTCCTGCTCCGTTACGTGCATTGTCAGATCAGGACGAAATCAGGAATATGGGAATTAAAAACGGATGAAGCAGGAATTGCAAAATTTCCAAAAGAACCTGTCGATTCCATTGCCCTGATCTTTCAGCTTTGCCCTGACCGGTTTTCCGTTTTTCCCGCCGACCCCAAATCAAATTATTATGAATTTGGTTTCGAACCCTGGATCGTGGAAGTTTTTTTCAACCATTTCACATTGCAATACCAGACTACACAACTTTTCGGAAAGCATCCGCTGATACAGGGAACCAGCTTTCGTTACGAAAGAGCAGACAAAAAATAAGTTCCTGCTATCGGTACTGATTCTTTTGAACTTTTGGATGCAGGATCCTGAATAAAAAAAATCAGGATGAAGATGCAAAATATTTAAATTAGCCTTTCATTTAAACTTATCAACTTGATGTATGGGAGATCTGCAGATCAAGAAACAGCCAAAACAATATGATGCAGTCATTGTAGGTTCCGGAGCGGGCGGCGGTATGGCAGCCTATGTGCTCGCCAATGCCGGATTAAAAGTTTGCCTGCTTGAAGCGGGCCCCATGTTCGATCCCAAGAAAGATTCCAACCAACTTAAGAATCCCTGGGAATCTCCGCGTCGTGGAGCAAGTACCAAATATCGGCCATTCGGAGATTTTGACGGCTGCTATTGGGGCTGGGAAATTGACGGGGAGCCCTACACGCATAAGAATGGAACAAAATGGGATTGGTGGCGCGCGAGGATGTTGGGCGGAAGAACAAATCATTGGGGAAGGATCTCGCTTCGCTTTGGTCCGAAAGATTTTAAGCGCAAAAGCATTGACGGCCTGGGAGATGATTGGCCCATTGGCTATGAAGACATAAAACCCTATTACGATAAGATTGATCGTTTGTTAGGCGTCTTTGGTACCAATGAAGGATTAGAAAATGATCCGGATGGAATATTTCTTCCTCCACCAAAGCCAAGGCTGCACGAGCTCATGATAAAGAAAGCCGCACATGCTGTAGGTGTTCCGGTTATCCCTTCCCGTTTGTCCATCCTGACAAAGCAGATCAACAAGGAGCGCGGCGCCTGCTTCTATTGTGCCCAATGCGGCAGGAGCTGTACAGTATATGGAGATTTTTCTTCTTCTTCCTGCCTCGTTATTCCGGCGCTTAAAACTGGGAATGTGGATCTTGTTACCAATGCGATGGCCAGGGAAGTCCTTACTGACAAAAACGGACTGGCAACAGGGGTTTCCTATGTTGACAAGACGGATTTGCAGGAATACCAGGTCAGTGGGCGTACGGTATTTCTCGCTGCGAGTGCCTGCGAAAGTGCGAGACTCCTTCTCAATTCGAAATCGCCGCGATACCCAAATGGTATGGCTAACCAAAGCGGGGTTGTTGGGAAATACCTGCACGATTCCACGGGTGCTGATATGGGTGGAATCATCCCTGAATTATTTGACAGGAAAAGGTATAATGAGGATGGCGTGGGCGGGATGCATGTTTACTCGCCCTGGTGGCTTGATAATAAGAAACTGGATTTTCCCAGGGGCTATCATATAGAATATGGCGGAGGATTCGGCATGCCATTGTATGGATTTAACTGGGGTATAGAAAACCTGAATGGTACGCACAAAATTAAGGGGAAACAAAAAGAAGCAGGAGGCTATGGCGCATCATTGAAAGAAGATTACCGTTATTTTTTTGGCGCCCATGTAGGCATGTCGGGCCGTGGCGAAGCCATCGCCAGAGAAGACAGCTATTGTGAGATAGATCCGGGCGTAGTTGACAAGTACGGGATCCCGGTCCTGCGCTTCAACACAACTTATACAGAATACGAGATCAAGCAGGCCAAACATATGAAAGAAATTTTTGCGCAGATTCTGACTGCTATGGGTGCAGAAAATATCTGGGGAAATGACGATGGACCTCAAAATAATTATGGATTGCAGGACCCCGGAAGAATCATTCATGAAGCTGGAACAGTGAGGATGGGAAATGATCCCCAAAAAGCGCCGCTGAACAAGTGGGGGCAGGCCCATGAAGCCAAAAACCTGTTTTGCGTAGATGGGGGTCCATTTGTTTCACAGGCAGACAAGAATATTACCTGGACCATTCTGGCGCTTTCGATGCGCACTGCGGAGTATGTGGTAGATCAACTTAAGAAACAAAATATTTGATCAAAGATCATTTAAAAAAGTATGGACAGAAGAAAATCAATTAAGACCCTGCTGGTAGGTAGTGCCGCTGCAGGCATGGTTGTTGAATCTTGCAAATTATCGGACAAAAAGACAGATGAAGCGCCTCAAAAAAAAGAAGGCGGAGGAACAGAAACGATCAACCGAATGCCGGAAGAGAAGGCACATTTTGAGCAGGTGATGTCGGAAAAATTCTTTACTCCGGAAGAGATGGGAACACTGACACTACTTGGCGATATCATCATACCCAGGGATGAAGTGAGTGGCAGCGCTTCCGATGCCAAAGTACCCGAATTTCTAGAATTCATCGTGAAGGATATGCCCAATTTCCAGACGCCACTGAGGGGAGGCATTCGTTGGCTGGACATGGAATGCCTCCATGGCTATGGAAAATCGTTTAAGGATTGCAGTCATGAACAGCAAATGGAAATGGTCGACAATATTGCCTGGCCCAAGCGGAAAATAAAACCCGGAATGGAGCAGGGTGTAGCTTTTTTCAGCCTGGTGCGCAACCTCGTAGCGACCGGATTCTACACAACACAGATGGGGATTAAAGATGTGGGGTATATTGGGAACCAACCCAATCAATGGAATGGTGTACCCGATGATGTACTCAAACAGTATCACCTTTCATACTCGGAAAAGGAGCTAAAAGAATGTGTGAGTTTTAGTTAATTAGTCTTGTCCTTCCACTTTTGCAATGAGGAATATCTGTCTACCTGATTCCGGAGAATGACCTGCTTGCTCAATTCTCAATGGGATGCAAATAGTACCCTTCTTCACTAAGCACAAAGCTATTGGGAACAAAAGACAGCAGGGATTGCTGTATCATATTGGCCGCTTCTTTCAGATAATTCTGGCCAATTTCGGGAGTACGCATGGCAAATTGCCAACTTTGAATTTTCAGAAAAGCCACCTTACATTCTTGCATTACCTGGTTCTCGTGTTGGCGGAATGTTTCTGCTAGACGATCTTGCTGGTTTTGAATATGGGGCTGCATAGGGCCTGATTTTGGGTTTTTCATGGGGTTCAGCATATTATAAACGTTAAAGAATTTGAAAAATTGTTCATTTTTGTCAATAATTATTGTCTTTTGCCTTAGATATGACCTAAAATCTGCACGTTCCGTTGCTTTTGACCAGCGAAATCCTCAGATTATTCAAAACTTGTAAATCATCATTTAGCTCCAAATACTTTCTTCAGGATATCGGTTACCTGGGCAGCCGGATCCTTTCTAATCAGTTTTTCTTCTGCAGCTACATAATAAAAGATTCCATCCATTGCCCTTTGGGTTACATAAGAGGTCAGGTCGGGATCCACTTTTTTGAATGTAGTGGGAAGATCGTTGTATGTCTGAAAAACAGTTTTCCAGTATTTCGTGGCATCTGTCTTCTTTAGCGAACTGTCGATGATCGGCTTAAATTCTGTTGTCAGTTGTGCAGTGGTGCATTTCTTCAAATAAGATGTGGCTGCAGTATCCGGCCCTCTCAGAATCCCAAGTGCATCCTGTATACTCATATCTTTTACTGCCTTGACAAAAATCGGAGTTGCCGTCTTGGCTGCATCTTCTGCAGCGCGATTGATGCTTAAAATGGCATCGTCAACTAACTGGCCCATACCTATTCCACGCAAGGTCTTCTCCACTTTCTGAGCCTGTTCAGGCAACAAAATTTTTACCGCAGCATCTTTAAAAAACCCATTCACCACAGAAAGGCGGTCTGTACTTTTTTCGGCACCTAGCGTAAGGGCTTCTTTCAGGCCATTTACAATTTCCTCTGAACTCAGGGAAGAACCAGAACCGCCACCTACTGCTTTTTTCACACTGCTAAACAAGTTGCTTGCAGAAGATTTCGAGCCGGAATTACCGCTCTGGGCATAAGTGGAAATGATCAGGGTTACGCAAGACGCACTGGCCAATAACAACTTTTTCATTAGTCTAGATTTTATTTTTCGAAAATTGAACAAGAAACGAACCATTTAAATCTTCTAACGATGCTTCAACCTGATTATTTTAATTTTTCCATTTAAAACGCTGCAAAATTAGGTATATTCTAGGTCTTACCGGGCGAATAATTCAGCCCGACACCTTGATGAGAAAACTTTAACAAATGCTAATTGGAAGCCCTGCCATGTTGATACTCAGTGCATATGATCAAAGCCACGCGAAATCGGCTGATTTAGGCATTTTTGCAAACACTTCTGCGAGGGCAGAAGGTGGGGTGGCGAGCTTTCTCAGCTCGGTATTGATCCAGGCGCCATCTACGGTAAGGACTGCAGCCAGGATCTCTCCATTCTTTACAAGCTGGTGCCTTATGCTCCATCGGGAATAGTCTTTTCTGGATTTTATAACTTCAAGATCAATGGTCAATCCATCGCCCATCCTGATTTCTTTTCTGAATACAGCTTCCTCTCTGAAAAGGATGGGCCCAAATTTCATTTCTTCCATGACCTTGTTCGACAATCCATACTCTTCAAAAAAACGAATCCGGCAATATGCTCCATAATCATAATATACGGAATGTCTCAAATGATAATTCGGATCAAGGTCCGCCCAGCGAATATCAATGGGTTTAACAAAGTTTTTCAATTCACTCATGGTTTTTTCTTTTCGTAAGGAAGCAAAAATATCCATTTATAGAAGGATATAAGCAAACAGAAATAATTCTGTACTACTTGCTTGATTTTATAGCAGCGAAATACTTAGGATAAATAAAATTCGTTATTCAATCCATTGAATTGCCTTAGTTTTGCAGGCTAAAATTTGATGCCATGAAAAGAATATTCCTGTTTGCGATGACTTGCTTCATCAGTTTGGGCATCATGGCCCAGACGGTCAAAAAGAAATCGGTTCCCGCTCCTGCAAAAAAAAATCCATCCAACTTGAAATCGGGCGACGATTCTGTGAGCTATGCGATCGGGCTAAGCGTAGCCAATTTCTTCAAACAACAGCATGTTCAACACTTTAATTCTGAACTGGTTTCAAAAGCGATAAATGATAATATGAAAGGAGGCCCTCAATTGCTGACCGAACAAGAAGCCAATTCCGTGATGATGACCTGCATGTCCAGGGCGCAATTAGAAGCAAGCAAAAAGAATGCGGCAGAAGCAGAAGTCAATAAAAAAGCGGGCGAAGCATTCCTTGCACAAAACAAAACAAAGCCCGGTGTAGTCACACTACCCAGTGGATTGCAATACAAAGTAATTACTCCAGGCAATGGGCCAAAGCCGGCAAAAACAGATAAAATTAAATGCCATTACGAGGGCAGTCTGCTGGATGGTACCGTTTTCGACAGTTCAATAAAAAGAGGAACACCATTGGAAATGAATGTTTCGGATTTCATTCCGGGCTGGATTGAAGCATTGCAGCTCATGCCGGTAGGAAGCAAGTGGAAGCTTTATATTCCATCTAATCTGGCTTATGGAGACCAACAAAGTGGTGGCATTATAAAACCGGGATCCACGCTGGTTTTCGATTTAGAATTGCTCGACATCTTAAAGTAATCCCGAAATTTTCTGATTCCGACCTCCTGAAGAAAATACATGGTCCCGTATTTTTCGGTTATTGCTGAGGGTTATTAATCAGGCCGGGGCTGCGTAACGGCGAAGTTTCAGCCTATGCAACCGATTTGGCGAATGAATTCGCTAAAATGATTTATTTATACAGCAGTTCGTAATATTCGTGCGCCATCCTGCCGGCATCGAATTGATATCGAACATCCCGCATTCCATTTTTTGCAATCTGGCGCCAGGTGTCGTTTGAATCGTAGTAGAGCGGCAATATTTCTTTGAGAAGAATATCATACACCTGGGTGAGATCATAGTCATCCTGCTCCTGAACATTCATACTCGCATAGTCTGCCTTTGGCACCACAAAACCATTATTTCCGTGGTTGATGAATTCCGGGATCCAGCCATCATCCGTCGAAAAATTAACCGCCCCGTTCATCGCTGCCGTCATCCCACTGGTTCCGGATGCTTCCCTGGGTACCCGGGGATTATTCAACCAGCAATCTGCCGCCTGTTTTAGCCTTTTGGACAGTGCCAATTCATATCCGATAACCACGGCCACATTTTTATATCCTTTGCTCAAGTGAACCAGGTGATTGAACTCGTTGATTGCCGGATAGTCCATCGGGTATGGCTTACCGGCCCATATAATTTGTACTGGATATTTTGTGCTGGAGGTTAGTCTGTTAAACCATTCTATATTCCGGGTAATCATTTCCGCACGCTTGTAACCCGCAAATCTCCTGGCCCAAACTATGGTAAAAATATCTTTATCAAATATTTTCCCCGTTTGATCGGCTACGATTTCGAACGCGCGCTGCTTGAGATATTTTTTTCTGTCATCCCACCAAAAATCATCCCCTTCTTCCATTTTCTTATAGAGCTGCTTATCGGCCCAATAACGCCAGTTTTGGGCATTCGTGATTGAGATGATCGGACAAATGCCTGTGTATTTACTCCAAAGTGCACGAGACACAAATCCGTGAAGCTGTGATACTCCATTGGCCAATCTCGCAAAACGCAAAGCAACGAGGGAATGATTAAAGGAGTCATCTTCAATCCCCGTGAGCTTTCTTGTTTCCTCAAGAGAGAGTCCGCAAAAATAGCTCATCTTATAACAAAGATGAATATCATGCTTTTCGTTTCCGGCTTCTTCCGGAGTGTGGGTTGTAAAAACCAGGCGTTTTCTCACTTCTTCGATACGCTGCCCATATTTCTGGTAGAGATAAAACCCGGCACTGATGGCATGCGCCTCATTAAGATGATAGAGATCTGGATTAAAACCCAACTCGTCTATCAGTTTGGCGCCACCTGCTCCAAGCAGAATAAACTGCGCGACTTTCGTAGCTACATTGGCGTCATAAAGGCGGTGCGTAATGGTTTGCGAAACATAATCGTTTTCAGGCACATCCGTGCTCAGCAGGAAAAGAGGGGCAGTCTTGAATGTTTCAGGATTTAAATACCAGACTTTCACCCATACGGGATGCTCGTGGATAGTGATCTGGAATTTTATCCCGGTATCTTCGAGAAAACTGTATTGCTTTTCCATCCAGGTTACCTGTAGTGTCTGGTCCTGGTTTCTTGCCTGATCATAGTAGCCATATTTCCAGAGGATTCCCACGCTGATCATGTTCTGCCTCAATTCGTATGCACTCCTCAGGTGTGATCCGGCCAAAAATCCCAAACCTCCGCTGTAAATTTTCAATGGCTGGTGTACTGCAAATTCCATGGAGAAATAAGCAACCTTCTTGGCATACCGCTCATCAACTGTATAAGGAACGGTAAATTTTGTAAAACTCATAAGCAATATTTCAATCTTCTGTTCTTGTTCCCGCGTAAAAAGTACGCAATATAACGGATAAATCTGAATTCCATTGCATGCAAATTCCACAAACCGAAGGCAAAATAATACTTGTCAATAACACAATACTCAGTCCGGGCCGTATTCCCCACCTCATGCTGTTTTCTTTTTGAAAGTTTTGGATTTTTGGTCCTTTTTCTTTTCAAACGATCCTTCAAAGTAGCATCTGATGTCGCGGTGGTTTCCGCAACCTTCCAATTCCCGGATCTTTACAAAGTTTCCGGAAAAAGAAAATTCGATCATGCAGGGATCTCCATTGGTTTTAAAGTGCGCTGCACTTGCAGAAACGAATTTTGCTTCCCCTTTCAGCTCGCCCTTGCATTTCCCTTCTTCTTTTTCAAAATGTACAAAGAACAAAAATTTTGAATTGTCCTTTCCGTCCCGCAATGAAATAAAATTGCGTTTGTCTTGTACGTAGTCTCCTGTGAATTTATGTTTATGAGGAAGTGTGTCGATTGGATTGAACACGGATGAAGATTGCGGTTTTGTTTCATTCGATTCTGTCAGGATCAGCGTAAAGTTTCCGGCATCATTGAAAACATAGGCTTCCTTCTTGTAAAAAACCTGTCCTTCGGCTTTCCGTTGGCGCAGGACAGTTAGCGTAAATTTGCTGTCCAGGCTGGCGATGACATTTGCTTTGGAGTCGCCTTCCTCCGATATCAGGGGCTTGGCCGCCGCAAACTTATCCTCCTTATTAAAGCACAAAACAAAAAGCAGTCTTTTTTGCGGTGCGATCGCTTTAATGAATATATAGGTTTCATTCTTCCCCCCACCGGCCTTGCCCACAGGATAAAGCTTTGGTCTGACGAATTTTCCAAATGACTTTGTGATCACGCTGTCAGGTACAAATTTTAAAAAAGTCTGGAATCCGATGGCCGCTGTATCAGTGCGGTGACGTGCAAAAATAGTATCCGTAAACTGGCAGGGTAAAGGAATGCTTTGAAAATATTCAATAAAATCACGAATGTCCACTGATTCATTGTCGGCCAGACTAACCTTTTTGCTTTTGCAGGAGATCCATAATCCGAAGGCCAACCCAAGGAGCACATACTTTACTATACGACAAGCCATTAAGGTCTTTTTGGAAGTCTAAAAATAAAACATTCAGAATGAACCGGTGGAATTTTTTTTTTCATATCCCATTCCTTTTTTTTAGATTTGTCTAAATTTAAATTTAGATCATTTGAAATATTCCGCCAGCAAGGAAAACTACATCAAATCCATTTTTCATTTGCAGAACGAATCCGGCATGGTGAGCACAAATGCTTTGGCAGATGCTCTGCAAACACGCCCTGCTTCTGTGACAGACATGTTAAAGAAATTGAAAACACAGAAGCTGGTCAATTATGAAAAATACCGCCGATTTAAACTGACACCGGAAGGAAGAAAAGTTGCCATCCGAATCATCAGGAAACACCGGCTCTGGGAATATTTCCTGGTGGAGAAATTAAAGTTCGACTGGTCTGAAGTTCACGAAATTGCGGAAGAACTGGAGCATATCACAAGCAAGAAGCTTATTGATCAGCTGGATGCGTTCCTGGAATATCCCCAGACTGATCCGCATGGAGATCCGATTCCCGACAGCCAGGGCAGATTCAATTCCACAAGGCAACAGAGCCTGCTGAGTATACCCGTCAACAAACCGGCGTTGGTCTCAGGAATCGCCAGTCAGACAAATGATATGCTTGAATTGTTACAGCATAAAAACATCCGCATTGGAACAAAAATTGAAATCAAGCGGAAGTTCCCATTTGATAATTCCCTTGAATTAAAAATTTCAAATAAACCTGTTATTACAATCAGCGAGCAGGTGGCTAAAAACATTTTGGTTAAAGATGAAGAATAGCGCAGACAGAGATCTTTCCCTGAGCGAAGTGCATGGCACAGTCAGTACTTCCACCACAGATCCCTGGTGGAAGCAATGGTTTATTTTCTTCGGACCCGCCTATCTCGTGAGCGTGGGTTATATGGATCCGGGAAATTGGGCCACAGATCTTGCTGGCGGCAGCCGCTTCGGATATGCGCTGATCTGGGTCTTGCTCATGAGTAACCTGATGGCCCTCCTGCTCCAGGGCTTGTCCGCAAGGCTTGGAATCGTCAGAGGAAGAGACCTGGCACAAGCTAACCGTGAAGTATACCCGAAATATGTAAATATCTTTCTTTACGTGCTTGCTGAAATCGCGATTGCAGCCTGCGACCTCGCTGAAGTGCTGGGGATGGCCATCGGGATACAATTGCTTACAGGGTTGCCCCTGGCTTATGGAGTGGTCATTACCGTACTGGATACATTCCTCCTCCTTTTCCTGCAACGCATGGGTATGCGCAAGATGGAAGCGTTTATTCTTGGGCTGATCGCAGTGGTTGGCTTGTCTTTTCTTTTCGAAATTATCCTGGCCAAACCGGACCTGGGCGAAATCGCCACAGGGCTGTTGCCCAGTTTACCGGACAGAAGCGCTTTATATATAGCCATCGGGATCATTGGAGCAACTGTCATGCCCCATAACCTTTACCTCCATTCTGCGCTGGTGCAAACCAGAAAAATCCAGAAAGGCAATGATGCCGTCAGGAAAGCACTCAAAATGAATTTATTTGATAGTGCGATTGCATTGAACCTTGCCTTCTTGGTCAATGCAGCCATTCTTATCCTGGCAGCCACCGTTTTCTTTAAGACGGGCAGAACCGATGTGGCATCCATCAGGGAAGCCCACCAGCTCCTCGAACCCATGTTGGGTACCACACTTGCTCCAAAATTATTTGCGATTGCGTTGATTGCAGCGGGTCAAAGCTCAACCATTACTGGAACCCTGGCAGGCCAAATCGTGATGGAAGGTTACCTGCAATTAAGAATTAATCCTTTACTCCGGCGCTTGCTCACCAGGTTGCTTGCGATCATTCCCGCACTGCTCGTGATCCTGATTGCAGGCGAGCAGCAGGTTGATCAATTGTTGGTATTTAGCCAGGTCATCCTCAGTGTGCAATTGGGTTTTGCCATTATTCCCCTGATCCATTTTGTGAGCGACAAGAAAACCATGGGCCACTTTGCCATCAAGCCACTGACGAAAATGCTTTCCTGGATCGTAGCTTCCATATTGGTCTATCTAAATATAAAATTAGTTATTGAAGAATCTGCCAGTCTGTTTTCCGGCCCCGGTCATATAATCTGGAAAATCACCGTGCTGATCGTGGGATGTGCTGGAATTGCACTGCTCCTCTATATCTTTTCATTCCCCTGGATCTCCGGAAAGCGCCAACCAAAATCTGTGCTTGTGCATGGGAGCCCAGGGACAGAATGGAATTTGCAGAGCCCCATATTCAGGAATATTGCAGTTGCACTGGACTTCAGCGAGCACGATGAAAAATTGCTCTCTTTTGCCATAGGCCAGGGAAATAAAGAAACGCACTACATCCTGCTGCATGTGGTGGAAAGTGCCTCGGCGAGAATGCTCGGAAAGGAAAGCGATGACTACGAAACCCGCAAGGACCTGGAAAGGCTGGATATGTACGGCTCCCACTTGCGTAACAGGGGCTTTTCAGTAGCGACCCGCCTCGGATATGAAGACCGTGTGAAAGAAATTGTGCGTATTGTCAAAGAAGATAGAGCAGACATGCTCGTCATAGGAGCTCATGGTCACACCGGTATAAAAGACTTTATTTATGGTCAGACTGTTAACAGCGTAAGACATGAATTGAAGATCCCCGTTTTAATCGTGAATCTCTGACCCATTCCGCATTTTCCTATTTGGTCGTTTTTAGCAAGTGTTTCATCCTGCTGAAAGTTTCCGGTTGGATATTTAAATAGGAAGCGAGATATTTTTGGGGAACGCGTTGTAAAAGATCAGAATTATCCCTGATAAAATTGATGAACCTTTCATGCGAGTCATAACGGACCCGGTCATGCTCCCAATGTTCATTCAGGATGAATTGCTCTGTCAACACCAGCCTGCCCAGACGTTCTACTTTGGGGACCGCCAGGTAGAGGTTATCAAGACACTGTTTTGATATGGATATAAAGACCGTTGGCTCAATGGTTTCAACGACATAGGTTGAGGGAGTCCCAAATGCAAATGATTCGTAACAGCAGATGATTTCCCCTTCTTTGGCGATATGGGTGACCATTTCGTCCTGTTTCTTGAGAAAGTACTTTCTGACGAGTCCCTTTGCTACAAAATTCAAATAGCCTTCGACTTGTCCTTCCTTGGTAGGTTGCTCTTTCTTTCCAAATTCCCGGACAACCATCGATTGTGCAATCAACGCGATCTCGTCCTCGTTCAGCGCAACATATTTCGAGACAAATTCATTCACAGATTCAAGAATCTCCATCGACAGTGTATTATGGGGTCGCAAAGTAAAAAACTTAATGGGTTTAAAACAAAAAAATCCAACCGCAAATTTCGCAATAAATAACGGTTCCTGATGGCTTTTCCGGACAGAGTTCCAACTCCAAAAGTCAAGCTTTGCCAATTCGTTCAATTCTTGTAGGTTTGTTCTCCTGAAAATCAAAAAAATGGCGGCGATATGTTAAAGAAAATTAAAGTTGCGAATCCGGTTGTCGAACTGGATGGGGATGAAATGACACGCATCATCTGGAAATTCATCAAAGATAAACTGATCTTACCATACCTTGACCTGGATATCAGGTATTTTGACCTCGGCATTGAGTATCGCGACAAAACAAATGATCAGGTCACGATTGATGCTGCCAATGCGATCCGCGAAATCGGTGTAGGAATTAAATGCGCCACTATAACACCTGACGAAGCCAGGGTAAAGGAATTCTCTCTCAAACAAATGTGGAAGAGCCCCAATGGCACGATCCGGAATATTCTTGACGGCACCGTTTTCCGTGAGCCCATCGTGATCAAAAATGTTCCTAGATTGGTCACCAACTGGACTGCACCGATCATTGTAGGTCGTCACGCGTTTGGGGATCAGTATCGCGCTACGGATACGGTGATCAAAGGCAAAGGAAAACTCACAATGACTTTTACACCGGATGACGGATCAGCACCAGAGCAATTCGAAGTATTCAATTTCAAGGGTGGAGGTGTTGCGCTGTCTATGTATAATACGGATGAAAGTATCAGCGGCTTTGCCAGAAGTTGCTTCAACATGGCCCTTAGCAAAAAATGGCCACTATACCTTTCTACGAAAAATACCATTCTCAAAAAATACGATGGCCGCTTCAAAGATATTTTTGAAGAAATATACCAGGCCGAATTCCGTCAGAAATTTGAGGCAGCTGGTATTGTATACGAACACCGGCTGATTGATGATATGGTCGCAAGTGCATTGAAATGGAATGGCAATTTTGTCTGGGCATGCAAAAATTATGATGGTGACGTACAAAGCGATTCAGTGGCACAGGGCTTTGGCTCGCTCGGACTAATGACTTCTGTTTTGGTCACGCCCAATGGAAAAATTATGGAAGCAGAAGCTGCGCATGGAACGGTGACGAGGCATTTTAGGGACCATCAGGCTGGAAAACCAACTTCCACGAATCCAATTGCTTCGATTTTTGCGTGGACAAGAGGTCTTGCATTTCGAGGAAAGCTCGATAATAACCCGGAGCTGATTAAATTCAGTAATACACTCGAAGATGTTTGCATCGAAACTGTGGAAAGCGGAAAAATGACGAAAGATCTCGCTATTTGTGTTCACGGCAATAAGGTGGAACACGGAAAGCACTTCCTTTATACCGAGGAATTCCTGGATGCCATTGACGGAAATCTTAAGAAGAAAATGGGCTTCTGAATAATTGCTCTGCCTTGAACGAAATTCAATTGCCCAAGGCTATGATTCTATTTCAGTGTGCTCACAGAATTAATTTAACGAGTAGAAAACCCGTCATGACGGCTGTGGCAATTGCCACCAATCCTGGGCGCATAAAACTGTGATTGAGCACAAATCTTCCAATCTTTGTAGTACCTGTTCTGTCGAACTGAATGGCCGCCAGCAAAGTGGGGTATCCAGGCAAAACAAAATCGCTGTTGACGGTAGGAAACATAGCGATCAGGGCCGGATGGCTAATGCCCAGTAGAATGCCTAGTGGCATCATGGCCCTTGTCGTAGCTGCCTGACTGAACATGAAAACGCCCATCAAAAAAATCGCAAAAGAAAAAGTCCAGGGATGTGCTTCTGCAATGTCTCCGAGCAGATGTTGGAGGAATTCCTGGTTTTGAGCTATAAAAGTGGAGCTCATCCATACTACGCCAAAAACAGAAACAACTGCAGCAGCCATAGAAGTAAAAAGACTGGCTCTCACAATCTCAGCGGGGCTTGTCCTGGTGAGGATCATAATCAATGCTGATCCGGTCAATGTCAGCATCTCGATCAGGGCTGCTGTTGTCATTGACCCATCGGATCTCATCGTGAGACTGGCAGCGCCCGCCCCAAAATTTGGAAGCCATTGAGGAAATGATCCTGCCAGCACGATCAACAGAATAGTGATCCCAAAAATGAGCACGGCAGTCTTTGCCCCTTTCTTTATTTCCCTTTGCCTGCCCTGTCCACCTGCATCAATTGATCTGGCAAATTCCGGATCCTTCATTTTCTCCAAAAAGACCGGATCCTTTTCAAGGTCTTTGCCCATCCTAAGCACGGAAATAGATCCTGCGATGACACCCAGGAAACAGGAAGGGATGCCAATTTTCATAATGTCTGCGGCCGCTCCCGGATATGCCAGTATGGCTGCCAGAGCAGCGGTGGCTGCCGACATCGGACTGCCCGTCAGCGCCAGATGAGAGGCTACTACAGAGATGCTCAGTGGCCTTTCGGGCCTAATCCGCCTCTTCGCAGATACTTCTGATATAATCGGCAAAATGGAATAGACGATATGTGCTGTGCCCGCAAAAAGTGCAAGGAAAAAAACTACGATGGGCCCGATAAAAATGATGTGTGAAGGATTTCTACGGATTATTTTTTCGGCTATGCTTACCAGGTAATCAAGCCCACCGGCCGCCTGGAGGGTGGCAGCGGTGGTGACAATAGCGAGGATGATTAGCATGACATCAATCGGGGGCTCTGCAGGTCGCATGTGAAAGAAGATCACAAAAATGAACAAACCCACTATCCCCATAAACCCGAGCCCGATCCCCTTGAGGCGGGAACCGATCAGGATAGCACTCAGTAAAATGACAAGCTGGATCCAAATCATAACTTAAATCCCTATTCGAAAGCGTGAGTTGCAGCGAGGGCGGCCCCGGATGCAGGACAGGAAATTAGAAAGAAACAATGAATATGTGAAAGAAGGAGTAAAAAAGAAGCAGAGGGCTAATTGATAGGTAGAAAAAAGCCATCCTGGGAACAGGACGGCCTCTAACGATTGCTTGCCATATAAAAAAAAACTTATTTCTTTACAGAATCCTTATTTAGCCTTGAGACTGTCTTTGGCAGCAGATACAGTTGAATCAATCTTAGCTTTAGCGGTATCTACAGCAGCCTTAATTGTGTCTGTTGCTGCTTTAGCTGCTGAATCTACTGATGATTCTGTGCTGGTTGAACTATTACAGGCTACGAATGCGCCAATAGATAATACTAACAAGAGCTTTTTCATTTTAAACTTTTTTGTTTGTTAAGTGAATGATTTAAGGTTAATACCCGGATTGCGAATAAGTAACCCGGAAGAGAATCAAAAAAAAGATATATGTATCAAACATGTATAACTCCTTGCAAATGAATAGGAGAGTAGAATCACCTCATTTTTTTGTGCGAAAATTTGGGTTACGAATCTTTAATTTCGGTATTAAATAAAGCAATCTGGCCTTGACGGAGAATAAAGAACAAACCCTGTTAAAAGGGCTGGCTAATAATCAGCGGGAAGCCATTGAGACCATATATAATCAGCATTTTCAAATGGTTCAAACTCTGGTTCTTAACAATAGTGGAACCGCCGAAGATGCAAAGGATATTTTTCAGGAAGCGATCATTGTGCTTTATGAAAAAACCAAGACTGGAACATTCGAGCTGAATTGCCTGATCAAAACTTATGTGTATTCCGTAAGCAGGAGGCTCTGGCTTAAACGTTTGCAGCAGCAGCAAAGGTTTACTCCGGAAACAAATGGTGTCGAAGAAATGGTTGCTGTGGACGAAGATATGGAAGTGCATGAGCAACGGAATGCAGATTACCAGCTCATGGAAAAAGCGATGGCGGGACTGGGAGAGCCTTGCAAGAGCCTGCTGGAATCATATTATCTGCAGAAAAAGAGCATGGTGGAAATTGCGACAGATTTTGGATACACCAACGCGGATAATGCAAAAAACCAGAAGTATAAATGCCTGATGAGGCTCAAGAAAATATTTTTCGACCAATATTCAAATACACAAAGTGATGCAAGAAACCGTAATGCTTGATACAATCGAACGCTACATAAAGGGCGAAATGCTTCCCGAAGAACGAGTGTTTTTTGAACAGCTCCGCAAGAGCAATCCCGATGTTGACCAAATGGTTGTGGAACATACCATTTTCCTGAACCAGATGAACAAATTCGGAGAAAGAAAGAACCTGCAACATTCACTCGATGAAATTCACAATAAACTATTCGAGGCCGGAGCAATTAAACCCAATGATGAAGTCAGGGTCGTCAGGCTCTGGAAAAAGTATAAAAGGGTTATCGCGGTTGCAGCATCTATCGCCGGACTTACAGCAGTTACAATCAGCAGCCTCTTATCCCGTATTTCTCCAAAGGCAGATAATAAATATGTGGAACAATTAAGCAGGAAAGTATCGATCCTTGAGCAAAAACAAAACTCCCTGACGAATACGCTGACAGCAAAGATCAATGAAGTCAAGACAACGAAACCGAGTCCGGAATCACCAGTGAAATTGGGCGGAACCGGATTCCTGATCGATGGCAAGGGCTGGTTAGTAACAAATGCCCACGTGGTTGAGAATGCCAATTCAGTTACGGTGCAAAATAATAAGGGACACGAATTTAGCGCGAGGATCATGTATATTGACCATAATTCAGATCTTGCATTCCTAAAAATCTCGGATGATAATTTCAAATCTCTTGGCCCCCTCCCCTATGGGATCAGCAAAGAAAGCGGCGACCTCGGAGAACAGCTTTTTACGCTTGGGTATCCCCGTGATGAGATTGTATATGGAGAAGGATACATGAGCGCGAAGACCGGGTTTGCAGGTGATACTCTTGCCTGCCAGATCGCTGTGGCTGCCAATCCGGGCAATAGTGGCGGACCGGTCCTGAACAAGAATGGCGAAGTCATCGGTATCCTAAGCACCAGGCAGGTACAGGCGCAAGGAGTAGTGTTCGCCATTAAATCCAAAAATATCTTTAAGGCTGTAGAATCGATCCGCAGTGATTCAACGAAAACGGACAGTGCATTCAACAATTTGAAAATTTCGACCAATTCGGCCATCAGGAGAATGGATCGGATTCAGCAGATCAAGAAGATCGAAGATTGCATATTTATTGTAAAGAGCTATTAATCCTTAAAACAATCAGTATATAAGAATCAGTTCGCTAAGGTGGACTGATTTTTTCTTTTATGGATGGCAGATCCCAAATTCTAATCTTATTCCCCCCACAAGGTTTTAGGATATGCTCCGGATGCAATAAGTGAATGAAGGCTTTTTTGGACTTCAGGCGCGTCTTCCTTATACGTTACTCCAAACCATTGCGCCGATGTGGGAATGATCCGGATTTTTCCTTTGCCTTCTTTGATAAAGCGGTCTCCGATGATGGGAATAAAAAACTCTGATTTTGGATTGCTCCCGTTTTCTGCAAGAAATTCAATAAATAATTTTTCAATAAATGAAAAAATAGAAGGGTCAAAACACCAGAAATTCATAGACACTTTTGAATCATGAGGCACATCATATTTCTTCTCCTCCTCTTCGAAGGTTATTCTCCCGTCGACATCACGGTAAATCTTGGTTCTTTCATTGATGGAAACAAGATTATTTTCCTTATCCACTACACATACGCCCCGGCTGACCGAACCGTTTTCTGAAAGTGTCTTTGCCAATTCATAACCGATAATACTTTGGAGACCTGGATTGCACTGAGTGGTCAGGAAGACGGAGGCTTTGTGAAAAGCGTCCTGTCCATAATAATCATCCGCGTTGATGACGGCAAAGGGCTCCCTTATGGCTGTTTTTGCACATAGCACTGCATGTGCGGTGCCCCAGGGTTTGGTTCTGCCGGCGGGCACTTCAAATTTGCCAGTGAAGTCATGAAGGTCCTGGAACACATATTCTGTTGCCACACGACCCGTCAATTTAGGTTCAAAGATGGCTTTAAAATCTTCGGCAAATTCCTTTCTGACTATGAAAACAACTTTTGTGAAGCCTGCCCTGATCGCGTCATAAATTGAATAATCCATGATCGTTTCCCCGGAAGGACCAAATCCCTGAATTTGTTTCATACTTCCATACCTTGAGGCCATCCCCGCAGCCAATATCAACAACGTTGGTTGCATTATGCTAGATTTTAAATTCGCACAAAAGTAGAAAATTATGTTCTGAACAGAAACTGTTTTATGAGGGCAGCACTCTACAAGACTTTTATAAGAAACCCGATACCAATCGACCGGCTGGATATCCCTTCACTGAGGAAAAATCGCCTTTTAGTGGATGTGCTTCGCCTGGATAAGATTCATCCGGTAGTTTCGGGTAACAAGGAATTCAAACTCAAATATTATTTGATCGATGCCCTTGCTGCAGCTGCTAAATCTGTAATCACCTGGGGCGGGGCTTATTCCAACCATTTAGTTGCAACTGCATTTGCGGCGAGGGAAAATGGACTCGGTTCGTTCGGTATTGTGCGGGGTGAAAGACCCGCCAGACTATCACATACGTTGATAGCTGCAATGAACTATGGCATGGATCTTCATTTCATCAGCAGGAAAGAGTATGGAAGAAAGTCTGAACCAGAATCCCTTTCATCCATCAGAAAAAAATTTCCGGGGGCCTGGATCATTCCTGAAGGCGGGGCAGGACCTGAAGGAATCAGCGGGAGTGAAGAAATCCTGGATGATCCGAAGTTCAGTGACTATACACATATCCTTTGTGCAGTTGGAACAGCCACCATGTTTACTGGGCTTGCAAATGCATCCTGCAGAAACCAGGTAGTCATGGGCTTTCCAGTCCTGCGGATCGCGGATGATTTGCTTATTCATTGTGCTGAAAAAATTGGAGACAGGGACAAATGGAAAAACATGCACCTGATCCATGGATATCATTTCGGAGGTTATGCAAAGAAAAATAACACGCTAATCGATTTCATGAATTCTTTTTACAGACTCAGTTCCATTCCACTTGACTTCGTCTATACAGCCAAACTTTTTTATGGTTTCATGGATCTTGTGCAGGAAAATTATTTTCCGAAACAAAGCAGATTGCTGCTGATCCATAGTGGTGGATTGCAGGGAAATGCGTCCATTCCCAAAGGAACCCTTGACTATTAAAAATGGACATAGAATTCAGGCCAACCCTTATCTTTGCGAATCACCAATGCCTAAAAGAACGCTTTTACGTACATGCGCTTTATTCTCGCCCTGGCCTGTTTAGTTGTCCTTTCCGTAAACCTGGTCCTGGGGCAGGATACACTTCCCAGGTTTTCCGCGGTATTGAAATCAAATGGCAAAGTGATTATCAGTTGGCATAATAATTATCCCGTAGTTAACCAGATCAGCATCCAGCGATCAAGAGATAGCCTGAAGAATTACACAACCATTCTGACTGTTCCAGATCCTACAATTCCTGAAAATGGATTTGTCGACAGCAAGTCCCCGGGCACTGAAATGTATTATAGGCTGTTTATTTTATTAGACAACAGCAAATACACTTTTTCAAAATCCAGAAAGGCCATTCCAGAAGCCATTGCACCGGTTTCGAAAAGCGAACAGGCCGAAGAAGAAAGCAATCTGCAAAAAGTTGCAAATAGCCGGATCTTTGACCTGAAGGATGTCGGAAATAAACAAAGGCCCAAAGTGGTTCTTCCCAATAAGATCAATGAGCCTCCGCCAATAGAAATTGAAAAAATCATATTCATTAAGCTGAAAGATTCAGTCATCCGACGGATCCCTGGCAAGATGGTCCGGCAATTCAGGGATTCCATTTTGGCGAAGACAAAAGATACCCTGCTTTTTGTTCATGCAGATACTATAATGATAAAACCTTTTGTTCCAAAAGAAGTGTATAAAGTGTCAGCCTGGGTATTCACTGCAAAGGACGGCAACGTGAATATTGCGCTGCCTGATGCAAATCGCAGGAAATATATGGTCAAGTTTCTTGAGCAGGACAATTCCCTTCTTTTTGATGTCAGGGACATCAAAGACAATTTGCTTGTTGTAGACAAAGTGAATTTTGTGCATGCCGGATGGTTTCGCTTTGAACTTTATGAAGATGGAAAATTAAAAGAAAAGAACAGGCTCTATATCCCGAAAGAATTTTAGAACGGATGCATGGGATCACTCATGCAAATCCACCCCGAATACAAATCCAAAATTTCTCTTGACAGCCTCCTTGACTTCCGGCATGGAAAGTTCCCCGCCGAGTTCTTTTTTCATTGACGTCACCTGCTTATTTTGAATACCGCAGGGAATAATATGTTCAAAATAGGAAAGGTCTGTGTTCACATTCAATGCAAACCCGTGCATGGTTATCCAGCGGCTGCAACGAACCCCCATTGCACAAATCTTGCGCGCCCTGCCCGGAATTCCCGCCTCAATCCAAACCCCGGTCTCCCCGGCGGAACGGTCACCCTGAATGCCAAATTCAGCCAGAGAACCTATGATGACCTCTTCCAGGTTACGCAAATATTTTCCTATATCTGTTCCGAACTTTTCGAGATCAAGGATTGGATAGCCAACGATTTGACCTTCTCCATGAAAAGTAATATCTCCTCCCCTGTTCGTTCTGAAAAATTGAATTCCTTTTCTGTCCAATTCTGCTCCATCAATCAGGAGGTGTTCTTCCTGTCCGCTCTTTCCTAAAGTATAGACTGGATAATGTTCAACAAAAAGCAGGTGGTTTACTGTATCCAAACCATTGGAAACTCCTGCCCCAGCATCCTGTGCCAGATACCCATTCGCATTTTCATTTTCAGTTTCACTTTGACCTGCCCCATTCAACGGCAAAGGCTGCGCGCGCCGCCTTTTTGCATCAATGTTTCTTTGCAATAATTCCTCCTGGAGGTCCCATGCCTGCTGGTATTCCATCCGACTCAAATCCTGGAAAATGACTGACTCTTTCAATGATAATATTTTGAATCTGGTGATTGGAAGGATCCACTCAAATGGTAGTCGTCAACACATGACCAGTCTGCAAAATTACTTAGAAATTTTCATGTTGTTATTTTTGCGGAAATTAGCCGGATGGACAATTCAAAGGAGCGGAATGATGAGCCAGAAGATCTCTCGGAACTATCTGAAGAACTTTATGAGCGTTTGACCATCAAGGTGGACAAGGGCCAGGAACCCCTCCGGATCGACAAATTCCTGACCGCCCGGATCCAGCATGCGTCCAGGAACAAGATTCAGCAGGGAATTGAAGCCGGCCGGATTTTGGTAAACAACAAAATCGTGCAGCCGAATTATAAGGTCCGGCCGATGGATGATATTACTGTTTATTCCGACAAACCGGCCCCAGGTGAGGAGATCATTCCTGAAAAAATTCCCCTCCGAATTGAATATGAAGATGATGAGCTCATGATTATCAATAAGCCACCAGGGATGGTGGTGCACCCTGGCTCAGGAAATCATGCGGGGACGCTGATCAATGGCGTCGCATATTATCTACAGCAGAAAAATGCTTCCATTTCAGAAGATACACTTCCCAGATTTGGATTGGTTCATCGCATTGATAAAAATACGAGCGGGCTGATGGTGCTGGCCAAAACCAGCCGCGCTGTAACCAGTCTTGCAAAACAATTTTTTGATCATACGGTGAAGAGAAAATACCAGGCCCTGGTTTGGGGAGATCCGGAAGAAAATAAGGGAACAATCATCGCGCATGTCGGCCGTCACAAACGATTCAGGAAAATATTCGACGCATACCCGGATGGTGAGTCGGGTAAAGAGGCCATCACACACTATGAAGTGCTGGAGAGATTCGGTTATGTTACCCTGGTGCAATGTGTGCTTGAAACCGGTCGAACGCACCAAATCAGGGTGCATATGAAATATATAGGCCATCCCCTTTTTAATGATGATACTTATGGCGGAGACAAGATCCTGAAAGGAACCATTTTTTCCAAATACAAACAATTTGTAGAGAATTGCTTCGAAATCTGTCCCCGCCAGGCATTACATGCCAAGACGATTGGATTCATTCATCCGGTCAGCCGGAAAGAAATGTTATTTGACAGTGCATTGCCTGAGGATATGCAAAAATTGCTGGAAAACTGGCGTGAATACACCAGCAATAGAAAGCCCTGATTTGAACCCAGTATATTATTTTGGAAAAACCATCTTATAATCAACCGCGATCTTGCCTTTGGAAATATCGTCCAGCTTCCCTTTCAACAATTTTCTCTTCAGCGGTTTTAGGTAGTCAATAAATAGTTTTCCTTCAATATGATCGTATTCATGCAGGATGATTCTTGCAGTAATCCCATTAAATGACTGTACATGATTCACAAAATGCTCGTCATTAAACTCCAGTTCCACTTCAGCGGGACGCAGTATATCTTCTCTGATTTTTGGAATACTCAGACAACCTTCATTATACGGCCATTCTTCACCATCAAGTGATTTGATCTTGGCATTGATGAAAACCTGCTTTTTCCCGGGCGCATCAGGGTATTTCCCCTTATCTTCCTCATCCTGGTTGGCAAAAATCTGGGTGCTGTCAATGATAAATAAACGGATATCCCTGTTCACCTGAGGAGCAGCAAGACCAACCCCGGTACTGGAATACATGGTTTCCCACATATCCTCAATGAATTTTTCAAGATCAGGATAATCAGGGCCAATGTCTTTGCATTTCACTCTCAGTATCGGTGTACCATAGGCCACTATCGGTAGGATCATAATTCTGAAATTGCCGCAAATTTATGGTAAATTTTAAAAATGATAGGCCGGTATCTGTGAACGGCCGAAGATTATCTGTCCCCGGATCCCTGCAGATATCCCTGCAGGAGAATTGTTGCAGCAATTTCGTCCACGAGCGCTTTATTTTGTCTTTGTTTTTTTCTCATGCCCATGTCAATCATGGCTCTGCTGGCCATCTTTGAAGTAAATCTTTCATCAAGGGTTTTCACCTCTACACCCGGAAATTCTTTTTTCAATTTTTCAACCACTTCCTTCACCATTGAAGTTGCATGTGTGGGCGAATCGTTCAGGGCCCTGGGTTCTCCCACGAGGATCATTTCTACAGGTTCTCTGGAAAAATAGCTTTTTAGAAATGGAAAAAGATCGGGGGATGGTACGGTTGTCAATCCATTGGCAATGATCTTCAAAGGGTCAGTGACGGCAATGCCTGTTCGTTTAAGTCCATAGTCAATAGCGAGGATCCTGGCCATATTTTTTCAAATCGATTTTCCGGGAATCTTCCAACTCAAGGGCAGACCCGGTGAATTCAGCCGGCACGAGCAAACAAATCAGTGATCACAAAGACAGAAAAAACTACACTGGCGATTCCATTGGTTGTCATAAAAGCAAGATTTACTTTGCTTAGGTCATTTGGCTTGACAATGGAGTGCTGGTAAATCAGCATCCCCATAAAAATGATCACTCCAGTCCAGTACCACCATCCAAATCCGCCATACAAACCGGCCCAAACGACGCAAAGGGCTGAGAGCATATGGAGGAATACAGAAATATTCAAAGCTTTTGATTTGCCCACCCAGGATGGCATGGAATATAATTGTTGTGATTTGTCAAACTCTTCATCCTGCAAAGCATATATAATATCAAAGCCACTGACCCAGAAAATGACTGCAAAAGAAAATAAGATCGGCAAAAAAGCAAATGCTCCTGTCACAGCGAGGTATGCACCGATCGGTGCCAAGGACAAGCCAATTCCCAGCACCAGGTGGCAAAGAGGAGTAAACCTCTTCGTATAACTATATCCAAGGACGACCGCCAAGGCAACAGGAGAAAGAAAAAAACAGAGCGGATTTATCAAATATGTAGTGAGAATAAATAGCAATGCAGCAATGATAGTAAATGCCAAGGCACTGTTTGCAGAAATAATTCCTGCCGGGATTTCCCGAATCGCCGTGCGCGGATTCTTTGCATCGAAACTTCTGTCCAGCCAGCGATTAAAAGCCATGGCAGCGCTTCGCGCGAGTATCATGCAAATCACAACCAATACGAATTTGCCCGCAAATCCATTCAAAAAATCTTCCCCTATCCAGGAATCCCAAACCGTGGACTTATTCAGATTCCTTTGACCAATCGTCGAACCTTTAAGCTGGCCAAGGAAAAAACCAATCATGGCAAAGGGCATCGCAAAGATGGTGTGCGAAAATTTTATTAGGCTCAGATAATTCTTAATCCTGCTCATAGGTTATCAATAGGATTCATCTTTTTTTGCAAATGACTAATTCTCTCGCGAACCAATTCCCAAATAACAATTCCAGCAGCCACAGATACATTCAGAGAATGCTTCATTCCAAACTGGGGTATTTCCAATGAACCCTCGCAGCATGCCAGGACCTCTTCACTTACGCCGGAGACTTCATTGCCGAAAATAACGGCGAGTTTTCCCTCTGAATTCGAATAACTCCCTTTAAGTGGCGTGCTTTGCTCGACTTGTTCCACAGCAAGCAAACCATATCCCTGGCTTTTGAGAAAATGTGCGGCTTCTATTGTCTTGTCGAAATATTTCCACTCAACTGTTTCTGTTGCGCCCAATGCGGTTTTGTGGATATCGCGGTGAGGTGGCCTTGGAGTAAATCCACAAAGGTAAATGGACTCCAGCAAAAAAGCGTCTGCCGTTCTGAAAATGCTGCCAACATTGTGCATGCTCCGAATATTGTCTAACACGATGATGAGGGGTATTTTGGATGAACCTTTGAATTCATCCACTGTTTTCCTGTTCAATTCGTCCATTTCCAGCTTGCGCATCGGGCAAAGATAGAGCATAGCAAGGAGAGATCAACGTTGGCCGATGATCGTTGATCGTTGGTCGTTGATCGTTGGTCGAAAAACAATTTCGATGACGGATGACGGATGACAGATGACCGTCTCAATACAAAATCTCAAAACCTATATTTATTTTCTGATTTGGAAATTCTTAAATTGCAAGGCCTTTGGATTCATCCGTCATCGCACTCATCTGTCATCCGTCAACTGTCAACTGCCAACTGTCAACTGTCAACTACTCTCTACTGCTTCATTATGTTCTTTACGATCTTATCTCCCAGGCTGCCAATCACGCGAATAACATATTGTCCATTTGACCAGCCTGCCGCAGGAACCAGGACGGTATTGGCGCCGGTCTCCAATTGGTATTTCCTGGCGGAGATATTTCTTCCCATCATGTCAAAGACATCCACATATAATGTTTGAGCTTGTTTTGACTGGACTTCCAATTTCAAATCTGCGAAGAAAGGATTTGGGTTAACTGCAAGCGAGAGTCCCACATTTGATACCAGGCTTATGAAATCGGCGCATGGACCATTGTCTGGCATGCCCAAATCCATCCAGTCAAGTCTTTGACTGATCCAGTTTTTCAATGTGGTAATTTCCGATCCGTAGGTTCCAGGAATAGGATTCGGGTTTGGCCAAACGTATTGGCCAAGCACAGGCCAGCGCAGGAAATGCCTTTGCTGGGCTTCATCCACCAATGTAGCAATTGAATCTATCATATTGTTGATATTTGCCATGCTGAAAACGGTCTGCCGCAATGCTTTCCATCGGCATCTTAATTCAGCAGTATAAGCCGTATCTGCCATCAGTCGTTCCCACCAAAAAGGTACGAGGCCAGCCCCATCTGACGGACATGAATAGTTGAAATTATAAGCCCACCCGGAAATATCACTGCCATTGCAGTAGTTGGCATTTCTAAATGCCAGGTCATAATCCCATACCGGACCCGCCACAATTTTACTGTTCTTGCTGTCCCGATCTTTGTAGAAAAATGAGCTTAGCCTATACCCATCCACATTGCGGCTTGCTTCATTGACAAAGAAATAATCCATGAATGAGTGGACATCCATGAATTTGCGGTATCCATTGACGGTATCCTGGAATTTCAATTTTGCAAGCGCAAATTCGAAACTATCTATATAAGACTTGATATAGTCTTTTTGTGGCTGAACAATGTCAACCAATTTTGGAGTAACATAGGAAAACCTGGGGTAGCTATGCAGCGTGTTTGGCGAAGCATAGGAAGAATACCAGGCATCTGGTTCTTTGTCCAGGCTGAAAATATATCCGCCTGTCGCAGGATCACCATTGGTCATCGTGCTATCCAGTTTTGTAATATTCACTCGCCCGGCATTGCGTTTGATCTTTTCCATGAATACATACACGCCTACATAATCCCCATTAAGAACCACTTCCACAAACTGGCAATGTGCGGCCCAATGACCCAGTTGCTGGGACAAAGTATATGCGATAAAATTCCTCATCAGGGTCTTGTCAGTATATGGCGCGTAAAGGATCCAGTCGCTCTCCTTTGGCATGCCGAAAAGGGACTTGTTGACTGATTTGCCGGCAATGTCCCTGAGTTCAAATCCATAAGCCTTCATAGGAAACATCTGTGAGGAATGCCCGCGGGTTTCAATGCCTACCTTACCATTGTAATGATTAAAGGAATCTGTCAGGTTATTTCGAAGTCCGGGACCGTTGTAAATGATTCCCATATCGGCAGTAATTTTCGGCTCGTCCAGAATATCCTGTCCGCTGGTATTGATTACGACGATCGGCAAATTGGATGAAGTAAAGTTTACAGTCTGGGCACTTAGGGTGAAAACAAGCAAAATACAACCCATCAAAAAGGCGGCAATCTTCTTCATTCAGTGAGTTTTATGGGGTAAACTTACAAATAAATTGCCGCCTTAAGAAGGGGCACAAACAGATTGCGGTCTTTATCAACAAAAGGGGAAATCCACCTTTTTTATGGGCTGCACTTCCTTATTTTTGCCCGGCTGGCTATCATTTTCTGCATTTATAAGCCGGATAATCAAAAACATGTCGAAAAGCAATCCCGATACGCCGCTGATGCAGCAACACAGGGCCATTAAGCAAAAATATCCGGATGCCATCCTGCTTTTCCGCGTGGGTGATTTTTATGAAACTTTTGGAGAAGATGCGGTAGTCGCTTCCAAAGTATTGGGTATTACCCTCACCAAAAGAAACAATGGATCGGTGGCATCTTCTGACCTGGCCGGGTTTCCTCACCATGCCCTCGATACATACCTGCATAAACTGGTTAAAGCCGGTCACCGGGTAGCCATATGCGATCAACTGGAAGATCCGAAATTGGCAAAGGGAATTGTAAAGCGAGGAGTAACCGAAATGGTCACGCCGGGGATTGCAACCAATGATAAATTGCTGGAACATACAAGCAATAATTTCCTTGCAGCGGTCCATCTTTCTGAAAATAATTTAGGCGCCGCCTTTCTTGATATTTCCACGGGAGAATTTTTTGCAGCGGAAGGAAACCAGGAATACATTGACAAACTATTACAAACGCTTAAGCCTGCAGAGGTTATTTTTCAGCGAAATTTTCAAAAGCAATTCAAGGAGTTATTTGGCAATCGTTTTTATACCTATACCCTTGAAAGCTGGATATTTGATCCGCCCTACGCACAAGAACTTCTCCTCAAACATTTTCAAACCCACTCTTTGAAAGGTTTTGGAGTTGATGAAATGAAAGAAGGAATTGTCGCTGCAGGTGCAATTCTGTATTACCTGAGAGACACAGAGCATCCCAATCTCCAGCATATCACTTCAATTCAAAGAATTGACAAGGAAGATTACTTGTGGATGGACAAATTCACTATCCGGAATCTTGAACTGCTCGGTGCCGGCATTGAGGGGCATAGTTTGATCCGAATACTGGATACCACGGTTTCTCCAATGGGAGCGAGATTACTGAAACGATGGCTGGTCATGCCTTTAAAAGACCTGGTAAGGATCAATGAAAGACTGGACCTTGTCACTTATTTTATACGGGAGATTGACTTAAGAAACAAGCTTTCGCACCATATCAAACAATGCGGAGATATTGAAAGACTTGTGAGTAAAATTCCGGCAAAAAAAATCAGTCCAAGGGAAGTGCTTCACCTTGCCCGGGGACTGCAGCATATTCATGAAATAAAGCAGAACTGCACAAATACTTCGAATCATTACCTCGACCGACTGACCGATTCGCTGAACCCCTGTCATTACATCGCAGAAAAAATAATGAAAGAGATCGCCGAGAATCCTCCGGCCCTGGCTGCAAAGGGCGGCATGATCAGGACGGGAGTACATGAAGAACTGGATAAGCTGAGAACAATCGCCAGTGGAGGAAAAGAATATCTTACGCAATTGCAAATGAAGGAAGCAACGGAAACCGGGATTTCTTCTTTAAAAGTCGGATTTAATAATGTATTCGGGTATTTTCTCGAAGTGACGCATGCCCACAAAACCAAAGTACCCGGCCACTGGATGCGCAAGCAAACCCTGGCCAATGCAGAACGGTATATTACCCCTGAGTTAAAGGAATATGAAGAGAAAATTACCGGAGCGGAAGAGAAAATCCTGACGATAGAATTGGAATTGTTTGATCAATTGCTTCTCGAACTCCAGGATTATATTTCGCCAATGCAGGCCAATGGGAATGTATTGGCCATTTTGGATTGCCTGATCTGCTTTTCGAATAATGCACTCCGTTATAAATATAAGAGACCGGAGATGCATGAAGGGCTTGAACTGGAACTGAAAGAAAGCCGCCACCCGGTCATTGAACGAAACCTGCCTCCGGGCGAGCAATATATTGCCAACGATATTCTGCTTGACCCCGCAACACAACAAATCATCATTCTGACGGGTCCGAATATGAGTGGGAAAAGTGCCCTATTGAGGCAAACCGCATTGATCACGTTGATGGCACATATCGGTTCATTTGTTCCGGCGGAAACAGCCAGGGTTGCTTTAACAGACAAGATTTTTACCCGTGTGGGCGCTTCCGACAATCTGAGCGGAGGGGAATCCACTTTCATGGTTGAAATGAATGAAACTGCCAGCATCATCAATAACATCAGCTCCCGGAGCCTGATCCTGCTGGATGAAATCGGAAGAGGTACTTCGACCTATGATGGCATTTCTATTGCCTGGAGCATTGCAGAATACCTTCACCAGTCTTCGCATGCGCCCAAAACTTTATTTGCCACACATTACCACGAATTGAATGAATTGGAAAACAAGTTCCGGCGAATAAAAAATTATCATATCACGAATAAGGAAATTGGAAACAAAGTAGTATTTCTCCGCAAACTGGCCGCTGGTGGAAGTACCCATAGTTTTGGAATTCACGTAGCCAGAATGGCAGGAATGCCTCCGGCCCTGATTCAGCGTGCCAATGATGTGCTCAGGCAATTGGAGGAGAGCCGGCAAGGAAATGAACATCCGGAAGATGAAATCCAAGGTGCTTTAAAAAAATTGAATAGCCCAACCATGCAGCTCTCCATTTTTGATGCCCACTCTCAAACTTTTGAGGAGATCCGCAGGACTCTGGATCAAATCGACATCAACCGCCTGACACCAGTGGAAGCGTTGATGAAGCTCAATGAAATCAAAGGGCTTTTAAAATGATAAAGGAAGCGGCCGGTGATTGTAATATTCCCGCAGAAACAACTATTCAGAAAAATCAGTCTCTAGATATATTTCAACCACCATTGGGTATGGGTTTGCTTGTACCTGCTGTACCATTTGCACAATGGATAGAGCACGACGATAAGCAGGATCCACATGCCGTAAACGACCCATAAGCTGAAACCAAACTGTGGCGGCCGGAATAGAAATAGGAAATTAGGTGTGATGATATCCCTCGCACCGTATCCTGACAGGAAGAAGGCAATGACTTCAAATAAGTGATTCAGATAAATGTGAAGGATATAATAGAAAAAAGGTACACTGCCATACACTGTAATGATCGATGATAGTTTTCCAGTCCAATTTTCAGAAATGGACAAAAATATCAAACCCGGTCCCAAAGTGATGCATGCATACATAATTGAAGGCGGATATTTGTGTACATTCATGAAAGAAAGGAAGCTTTTCACTGCGCTGCTTTGTTTTGTCCAATGAATGGGATCTCCATAGCCATTGATCAATCTCAGTACTACAAATAAAGCGATCATGGCCGTGCCCATATAAAGCAATTTCCTTCTCCTCTCTTGTGCTTCGACGCCTGGTCCATACAATTTACCCATTGCATAGCCTATAAACATGATGCCTGTCCATGGCAGGAAGGCATAAATTATAGCTATAAAATGATCCGGCGCGAAAGTATAAAGGGATAGTTTCGGACCATTATTGGCATGATGGACCAAGTCCCAGAGGAATCCAATTTTTGCGCCAGGATCGGCTTCGGGATAATCAAGTAAATTATGGAAAAGAAGAATCAACAAGCCCATAGACAAAACCAATCCATAGGAAAAGCGTACGAAGATTCCAAGCAATACCATGCTGATACCTGTTGCCCAGATGACCTGCAAAATGAGTACGTTGAAAAAAGGATTGAATGTCCATCCCAGACTGATCACAGTAATTTCTATCAGGATCAACCAGAATCCTCTCTTGATCAGGAAATTTCCCAATTCGGATTTTGTCATTTTCAATCCATTCAGATAAGCTGACATTCCGGAAAGGAAGAGAAATATGGGGGCGCAAAAATGGGTGATCCACCTGGTGAAATACAATGGTAGCGTAGTGGTGACCGGGTTGAGCGGATCATGCACAAATGCATCATTGTGAAAATAATCACGCACATGGTCAAGTGCCATAATGATCATGACGATTCCTCTGAGCAGATCAATTGAATGTATCCGATGACGGGTCTGCGTGAGCGGGTTCATATCAAGGGTTGTTTTACAATATAAGCTCCTTAGAAATCATAAACAAAACCTTTTGAAAGTCTATTACCCGGGCAGTTCTACAAATATTTCAACCACCATTGCGAGTGGCTGTTCTTGTACCTGTCGTAATTTTTGCATAGCGGATACATGATCAGGACAACCAGAAGCCAAACTGCATATGTAACCCAAAGGTCGAAGCCGAAACCGGGCGGTTGAAAGAGAAAAGATGATTTGTGAGGCATAATGTCTTTTAGTCCATATCCTGATGCAAAGAAAGCAATGGCCACCAGGCAATGGATAAAGTAAAAATGCACGAGGTAATAGAAAAAGGGAACCCTTCCATAAACACTTATAAAAGCCGTTAGCCGATTGCTGATCCCCTCCGCAAGTCCGAGAAAAATCAGGGCCGGACCCAGCATGATGCATGTGTACATCAGAGAAGGGGGATATTTGTTCACATTGATGAATGAAAGAAAGCTATATAAGCTGCTGGATTGCCCTGACCACGGCGTCGGGTCTCCATACCCGTTGATCCATCTCAGCAAAACAAATAACAAAATCATTCCTGAACCCAGGTAAACTAATATTTTTCTTCGCCGCAGGACATCCATTGCAGGCGCATATAATTTTCCGAGCCAATACCCGAGAAACATGATGCCTGTCCATGGAAGAAAGGCGTACACAATGGCAATAGAATGATCTGCACCGATCGGATATTTAGGAAACCGATTAAATTTATTTCCAACGTGAATAAGGTCCCACAGGAAGCCAATTTTTGCATCAGGCCTGTCTTCCGCATAGTCGAGCAGGTTATGAAAGCAAAGAATGATGATAGCCAATGCCGGAATAACGGAAGAAGAAAAGCGGACAAATATTCCAAGAATAATCATGCTTACACCCGTCGCCCAGATCACCTGTAAAATAAATAAACGATATAAAGGGTTGAATGTGATACCAAGGGTCACGATGCACAGTTCCGCAAATATCAGCCAGCAGCCTCTGGTGATCAGGAATTTGCTGAGTGCTGGTTTTGTCATTTTCAAACCCATGATATATGCAGAAATCCCGGCAAGCAATACGAACACAGGAGCACAGAAATGGGTAATCCATCGGGTGAAGTAAAAAATAGGCGTCGTTGTTTTAAGATCCAGTGGATGTCCGTGACCGTTATTGAACATTTCACGTATATGGTCAATTGCCATGACAAGCATGACAATCCCTCTCAGTAAGTCTATAGATTGGACCCTGTACCTGGTTTGGGGGAGTGGTTGCATGAAAGGCCTATAATACAATTTAAGTTCCTTGGCGATCAAAAGCAAAAGTTTTTGCAGGGCCGCAATCTGGAAGAACCAGATGCCAAACCTTGCTTGTGAATGATTTGAACATAATCAGTTCATCTTGTTAACTATATAATTATTATTTGCTGGAGAGAAAGCTTCATTAGACTTTATTCATGCTTTTAGATAGTCGCAGGTCGGATTAGGACCGGAATTTATCTGTATAAGCCCTAATTTAATATTTAGTTTATTTAAAATCCTTAACTTAATACCTGATTGAACAAACATTTATCCTTCTGAAATCAATGCCGACCGGATGATTCGCTATACGTACCGACTTACAAGCTATCGCGCCGTCCTCAAAGGATTTGCCCGCCTCTTTCATCTTAAAATTGTAAAGAAGAAAGTGACTATTCCCCCGCATATGGGGTCGGGTACCATTTACGCTTCAAATATCAACCCGGACATTTCCTATGCTATCCTTAATTTCAAACTGAAGGAGGACCTGGTGCTGCAAAGGAAGAAAACGCCTTCTTACGGACTGGCATTAAGTTTTAACCAGATCGAAATCAGCGAATATTTCAAGTTCAGGGAAGACAATGAATCCATTACAGAAAATAGTCCGCGGCTTCACAATATCTATCTCGCATCCACAAATGTTGAAATGGAGATGGCCTTTTCAAAGAATTCAGAAATTAAACTCGTCATTGTACTTTTTAGCCCGAATTTTATTAAGAAGTGTATAAAAAAGGACATTCTGATCGACCTGAAGTTGTACACGGACCAGGGAACTCAAAACATGTTCAGAGAACCCATTACTTTTGAATACCGGCAGTTATTAGATGATATTTTCAAAACGGATACTGATTCACCCATCAGCAACCTGGTGCTACAAAACCGAGTACTGATGCTCACGGAAAAATTCTTTACCACATTTTTGGAAAGGGAAGCGGATGATTCCAATCTAAGAAACAAGAAGATAAAAGAAAAGGATATTCAGGCCCTCCGAGAAGTGGAAGAGATCTTGTCCAAACATGAATTAGATAAATTTCCATCTATTGATGTGCTGTCCAAAACAGCGATGATGAGTTCTACCAAACTCAAAACAAAATTCAAAAGCGTTTACGGAATGAAATTATACGAGTATTATAACCGGAACCGTCTGGAGAAAGCAAGGGAATTGCTTAAGTCGGGGCGTTATTCGGTGAAAGAAGTAGGACTGGATATCGGTTTTTCCAACCTCAGTAATTTTGCAAAAGCTTTCAGAAAAGAATTCGGCATTTTACCCAACGAAATGTTAAGAATAAGATAGAAAGTAGATAAAATACTTTTAGAAGCATGAACATGACCTGCAGGGACATGGATTGAGCAGGATTCGCCATAATTTTGTACTCATAATTGCAGCCCGTTTTTGGTCCAAGATCCGGATCAGGTCCCTTCTGAAACTATTTAGCTAAACTCATAAAAGTCCGGTTTTTTGCCGGATTTTTTATTTTCAGGATGGAGCAAGAGTCCGCACCCGCTCATAATCTTACTGAACCTGAGCTTCAGGCGATTGATCCATGTTTAGTCCCCGAATTTTGGGGAATCAGATTTTTACAAGCGAGGATCGGGGGTTTGGCATGCATAATGAATCATTTTGGCCGCCATTTAAAAGATTGCATCGGGCTGTATCCTAAGCTTTTCGATTTTGATCACTCATTTCCGTGAACTCCCCTTTCAATTTTTCATAGAGCACAGAAAAGACGGAATAATTCTTCATGTATACCAGGTGATTTTTCTCTATTGGGAAATAGCTTTGTTCTGTGCGGATCATTTTTCCGGTGTCCATTAAATCAGGAATTTCTTTCAGGGCATAAAGTCCCATGATGGCAGCGCCGACAGCGGAAGCATCGGCACTATTGGTGACGCAAACTTCTTTGTTGAAAATGTCTGCAATCATCTGGAGCCATATGAAAGAATGAATAAATCCTCCACTGGCATAGATTTTTTTCACCGGCGTGATAATTTCTTCCAACGTGAGCGCGATCTGGTACAATGAAAAGCTGATTCCTTCGATGACTGACCTTAAAAAATGCTGTGCAGTATGTCCGGAATAGATTCCGAAAAAAACACCCTTGGCATCTGCGTTCCAAACGGGCGCTCTTTCACCAAGCAAATAGGGAAGAAAGATCAGGCCCTCCGATCCGGGATTTATTTTTTCCGTTTCCTTCACCATCGATGAGAAATCTCTGGGGGATGTTCCGTTCTTCGGCATGAAATTGTCTACGTACCATTTTACGGCGATCCCTCCATTATTGATGGCGCCCCCTGAAACATAGAGGCCTTCCGTCAGGATATAATTAAATATTCGCCCTTTCTCATCAAACTGGGAAATCCCGGATACCATCCTCACTGCCCCACTGGTTCCAATCGTCAAAGCCAGATCGCCAGGCCTAACCGCATGCGATCCGAGGTTGGCCAGACAACCATCGCTCCCTCCAATGATGAAAGTTGTGTCTGCAGGAATGCCCGTTAGCTTCTGATAGGTCTTGCTGAGGCCGGACTCTGCATGCAAAGGGCTAACGGGATCGGATAATCGATCAATCCCTATACCAGCAGCTTCTAAAGAAGGTTCGAACCAATGGAGTTTATTGATATCAAACAGACCAGTACCCGAAGCAATTGAATAATCCACCTGGTATTTTCCAAAAAATTCGTACCAGATATATTCTTTAATAGAAATAAATTTAGACGCCTTCTCAAAAATAGCTGGCATCTTTTCTTTAATCCACATAATTTTACACAGTGGTGACATCGGGTGAATGGGCGTGCCTGAATTTTTATATATTTCTTTGCCTTCCGCGGTGTCACGGAGAGTTGCCGCGCATGATTTACTTCTCAGATCTGCCCATGTGATGGCATTCGTCAGGGGTTGACCCTTCTTATTAACAGCGATCAGGCTGTGCAGTGCACAACTGAAGCAAACTCCAATCAATCTATCCTTGGCAGCCGATTTTCCCTTTATCTCTTTCAGCACTTTCACGGTGGCCGATAAGAGCAGTTTTGGTTCAAGTTCATTTTGATCGGGGTGCCAGGAAATCCCGGGATAGGATTCATAAGCAGTATGCAAAACTGAACCTGCGACGTTCATCGCAATCGCTTTCGTTCCGGAAGTTCCAATATCCACCCCAATGATATATTTCATAAAATGAGAAGCAGTTATTCAACTAATGTAGGATAAAAATTCATATTGCTCACTGCAAGAAGTTGAATGATCATGATGCCAATCTAAGAAAAGGGGAAAGATTGCAGGCCGGCAGGGGATCAAACCAGCTCTTTCAATTTGGCAACCACGGAATCAATTTGACTCCTGGAATTTTCCCTGCTGAAGGAGAACCGGACCGTAACCTGGTTGGGATCATTGTTCACTGCCCTGATAACATGAGAACCCTGCTCTGCTCCACTTGTGCAGGCACTGCCTCCCGATGCACAGATATGATTGATGTCGAGATTAAACAACAGCATTTCGCTTTTCTCGCTCTTGGGTATGCTTACACTGAGTATCGTGTAAAGGCTTCTTCCAAAAACATCACCATTGAACTTAACTACCGGAATCAATTTCTTCAACTGGCCATGCATGTATTGCTTAAGGTCCTTTATAAATGCCATATCCTCATGCCAGCGAAGGGTGGCCAGTTCCAGGGCTTTGGCAAATCCTACAATACCATACACGTTTTCTGTTCCTGCGCGCATGTTTCTCTCCTGTGCACCACCATGGATATAAGGATGAATTTTTACATTTTCGTTGATGTAGAGCATGCCAACCCCTTTCGGCCCATGAAATTTATGGCTTGCACCATTGATAAAATGTACAGGTGTATTGCGAAGATCAATCGGGAAATGTCCGACCGTTTGTACGGTGTCAGAATGGAAAACGGCGCCATACATTTTGCATAAATTGCCTACATCCATCAAATCTATCATGTTCCCAATTTCATTGTTGCCATGCATTAATGTTACAAGGCATTTCTCTTTGCTTTCCGAAAGTAATTTCTTCAGATCCTCCATATCAATGTGCCCATCAGGATGCAATTTCACATAGCTGAGCCTGGCCGCTCTGCGGGCATGCAGATTTTCGACGGTATGAAGGGTTGCGTGATGTTCCAAGGCAGAAGTGATGATGTGCTTGCAATCCAGGTCCCATACTGCTGCATGAATTGCCGTATTGCTGCTTTCTGTGCCGCCACTGGTAAAGAAAATTTCAGCAGGGTTGGCATTCAGGATCTTAGCAACGGATTTTCTCGCATTTTCAACGGCCATCCTGCTTTCACGCCCATAAGAATATATTGAAGAAGGATTCCCAAATTTCTCCTTGAGATAGGGCATCATAACCTCAAGCACCTGCGGATCCAGAGAGGTGGTGGCCGCATTGTCCAGATAGATTCTTTCCATATTTCCAAAATGGGTGCAAAGATAAAACATTTATGGTGCTTGATGAACCCGATGAGGGGCTGAGATGCTAAAAGAAGAATAAATAATCGGGTCGGCTGGCTGCCTGTTGCTGAGTATTTGATTTATTTCAGCTCCCGGATGTCCTGCATCAGTCTCGAAGCTATATTGTTTGCAGTTGTCTCAAAACTGCTTTCGGCATAGATGCGAATGATGGGCTCGGTATTCGAAGTCCGGAGATGGACCCAGTCATTGTCGAATTCAATCTTCAGACCATCTTCTGTATTGACCGGTTGGTTCTTGTATTTTTTTCTTATTTTTTCGAAAAGACCGGCCACATCTATGGCATTCTGCAATTCAATCTTGTTCTTGGAAATAAAATAATCGGGATACTTCGCGCGGAATGATTTTAGTCCATTTTTATGCTGAGCCGTGGCACTCAAAAAAAGACCAATGCCAATCAGTGCATCCCGTCCATAATGGAAATCCGGCACGATAATGCCCCCATTGCCTTCGCCTCCGATGACGGCATCAACCTCTTTCATCTTTTTTACCACGTTGACTTCACCAACGGCTGAAGGGAAGTATTGGCCTCCCCTTTTCAGCGTGATTTCTTTCAGGGCCTTCGTGCTGCTCATATTACTTACCGTATTGCCCGCCCTTTTGCTCAGCACATAATCCGCAACGCATACGAGGGTGTATTCTTCTCCAAACATTGTTCCATCTTCGCAAATAAAACAAAGGCGATCCACATCAGGATCCACAACAATAGCCAAATCTGCCTTGGCTTTTTGAACTGCGGAACTGATGGCAGCAAGGTTTTCGGGAACAGGTTCAGGATTGTGAGCAAATTTTCCATCCATTTCGCCATTCAGCAGAATGACTTCCTCAACGCCCAATGCTCTCAACAAGGCGGGAATATATTTCGCACCAGAAGAGTTGATGGCGTCCACCACAATTTTATATCCTTTCTCCTTAATGGCTTTCACATCCACAAGAGGATAATGCAGCACGGCATCAATGTGCTTTTGCAAATACGTTTCATTGGTGGAATAAGTTCCCAGGCGGTCAACAGGAGTAAACTGGAATTGCTCCGTTGCTGCTTTTTGCAACACGAATGTTCCATCTTCGGCGCTGATAAATTCCCCTAGATGGTTGAGAAGCTTTAGGGCATTCCATTCCTTTGGATTGTGGCTTGCGGTGATGATGATTCCTCCGGCTGCTTTTTCTCCGATTACGGCCAATTCTACTGTAGGAGTGGTACTAAGTCCCAGATCAACTACGTCAAGACCAAGGCCAATCAAAGTTTGTACAACCAGCGAGCTGACCATCCCTCCGCTTATCCTGGCGTCTCTTCCGATAACAATCTTTCTACCGGTATTCTTATCCCTGATCCAGCTGCCATAGGCCGCCGCAAATTTCACGATATCCAGCGGAGTCAGATTCTCTCCAGGACGCCCACCCATCGTTCCCCTGATACCGGAAATGCTCTTGATCAATGCCACATTGGAAAGTTTACATGAATTACAAAAATAAGGGATAAACCCTATGGGAATTCCCTGTATCTGCGATTCCCTGTACAAAAAAATATTGAGGCTGAATTCTTAAAAAAACTTTATTGAGATGGGTTACCTTTTCGACAAGGCCGGAATATTTTGACCTTTTTTTAGAGGTAATCCGGATGATTCGCTTTGAAGCATTTGCATTTGTTATCGGATTTCGAGGACCTTTTCTCCATTATCGAAATACATCAATATTTTTTCCGGTGAAGAAGAAAAATCAATTTCAAAGAATCCTTGTGAATTCCATTGAAGGTACTCCTTCCCTTCCCCAGGCTGGTTTTTCTCAATATCTGATTGCGACATATGATTGGTTTTACTTCCTGCCCCACTCACAATATAATGGACACTATCAGGAGGCAGAAAGTACTCTAGCGCATGAACATGGCCGCAGACATAATATGAACCAGGATATTGTTTTAAAATATTCCGCAACTTGCCTACCATTCTGTGGTAGGCGGGAAAACTGCTGTTCGAAGCCTTGATCCTCCCGAAGAAATTGGGGCTTTTCAGAGGCTTGCTATTGTGTCCTTTTGCATATATCGTATTGTGCCCGGCCAAGATGATATGCTGCTTCTTTCTGGCTGCATCTTTCATCAGGCTATCCAGTTTAGGATAGAAAATTTTCTCCAATGGAAAATCCTCTTCCTGCTTTTGTTTAAAATCGGTCAGGATAAGTCTGTAGGTATCTATAAATATGATGCGGACGGAATCATTGTCCAGGTCAATGAAGTCGGGCCCCGGACTTCCGTCTTTTGGAAGAAATGTATTTCCGGGATTTGCTATGGTTTTATTCTGGCCAAGGTTGCTTTCAACAAACGATTCTTCCATCTTGAGTTTTTTTCTTCCCCTTTCTACTTCCGTGATATTCCACCAATCATGATTGCCAGGTATAAAATACGCATACCCCCGATAACCTTCCAGAATATTCAATTGGGATCTTATTTTTTTCTGTGTGTCCTCACTGCTGTCAAACCCTTTGAATCCATAAGGAAAAATACCCCCCAAATCTTCCTTATATGAGTTGTCGCCTAGGAAAATAACTACACTGTTCGGGTTCTCCTTCAGTTTTTTTCCAAGATTTTCCAGAGCCTTTCCGGTGTACGTATTTTCTCCGGCATCCCCGACAAGAAAAATCTTAAACGCATTATTTTGCGCAAACAGGGAAAGATGGACTTGCAATAAAAGCACGCATACCAGTATAGACCGTAGTCGTTTCTTGCAATTTTCCATGAACACAAGTTAGCCAATAATCTTCAGCGGCTATTCGCTCATGATCCCGGGCGAAATATGATTATTCTCATATGAACAAAGACGAGAAATCAGACCAGAAGGATTTTCTGGCAATGAAATCGGAAAGGCGAAAGGAATTTTTAGCCCTTATGATTGTTGTTTCTTAATAAGGTCGATGAACTGGTCGAAGAGATAGCGGCTATCGTGAGGACCTGGTGTGGATTCCGGATGGTATTGCACCGAGAATGCCGGTTTATCTTTTATACGGATGCCTTCAATAGAATCGTCATTCAGGTTGACATGCGTGATCTCCACATTAGATTTTTTCCGCACTGATTCCGGATCTACACCAAAGCCATGGTTCTGCGTGGTGATTTCGCAAAGGCCTGTGATCAGGTTTTTCACCGGATGATTCAGTCCTCGTGGCCATGATGCATCTTGAATGTGGGAATATCTTCAGCAAGAGCGAGCAACTGGTGTCCCAGGCAGATTCCAAACAGCGGTCTTTTCTCTTTGAGAATTTCTTTGACGGTGTCGATGGCATATCCCATGGCGGCCGGATCACCCGGGCCATTTGAAATAAAATATCCTCCGGGCTTGAAGGCTTTAACTTCCGAAACTGGCGTTTTGGCTGGAAATACTTTTACATATGCCCCCCGTTCAACCATGCATTGAAGGATATGCTGCTTGATGCCATAATCCATCACTGCAATCCTTATTGCTGATTTAGGATCTCCCGCTTCATATACTTTCTCGGTGCTGACAGCAGATGCCAATTCTAGTCCGTCCATCGATGGGACTTTGGCTAGTTCCTTTTTCAAGGCTTCCGGATCCAGTATTTCAGATGAAATGATGCAGTTCATTGCGCCCTTGATCCTCACATGCGCAACCAGGGCCCGGGTATCCACTCCTTCAATGCAGACAATCTGATTGGCTTTGAGATAATCGTCCAGTGAACCCTTGGCCAGCTTGCGTGAGAATTGCTCTTCCAGGTTGCGTCCAATCAATCCGCGGATCTTCACGCTGGATGATTCCACATCACTGTCCTTGACGCCATAATTTCCAATATGCACAGAGTTCATGATGAGCACCTGTCCATAGTAACTAGGATCGGTAAACACTTCCTGGTAACCTGTCATGCCGGTATTGAAACAAATTTCCCCGGCTGTCGTGCCAATTTTGCCAAATGCCTTGCCATAATATAAGGTTCCATCCTGCAAGAGAAGTGCAGCTTTGTGCTTATCGGGAGCTTGTGACATCGTTTTGTAAAAGTTTTGCAAAGAAAACAAATCTGTCGTTTCCCCCGCCAATTAATTTTTCACATCTTATTTGGCCATCCATGACCTGCTCTACTGCTTCTGATCAAAAAAAAGCAGGACCCGTAAAAGTCCTGCTGCAATGATATCCGGAAAAATATTCATTTTTATTCTTCTGCTTTTTTGTCTTTTGCAGGCGCGGCTTCCGTCGCTGCAACGGTTTCCGTCTTTGGCTCTGGCTTGCCTGTCTCGGTGCCTTTCTTGCGGCCACCGCCACGGCGGGTCTTCTTTGCAGCATCTTTGATTTCGCCCTTGCCTTTGCCGTAGATCTCATTGAAATCAACCAATTCGATCATCGCAGTTTCTGCATTATCACCTACCCTGGCTCCCAACTTGATGATCCGGGTATAACCACCCGGGACGACCACCAATTTTGGTGGCCACATTGCCAAACAATTCTGTAATGGCCTCTTTGTCCTGTAGGTAACTGAATACAATCCTACGCTGGTGCGTAGTATTTTCTTTTGCTTTGGTGATCAGCGGTTCAACATATACACGCAAAGCTTTTGCTTTTGCAAGCGTAGTGACGATCCTTTTGTGTTCGATTAGTTGACAGGCCAGGTTGCTCAACAACGCCCTGCGGTGCGAGGCGGTTCTGCTCAGATTCTTGATTTTGTCTCCGTGACGCATGACTTATTATTTTGCGAAACTTAGTGCCAGTTGCCTATTTAAGCAAGCATCTTCTAAGCTTCAGGGTCCTGTACCGTGTCAGGAATTACAGAACCGGTTAGAAAAATGGCGGGACCTGAAAGGGATCATTTCATCCCCGGTGATCCAGTCCGCAGGTTATTTATTACTCATCATCTATCTTCAGCTTGCTCAGGTCCATTCCAAAATGGAGTCCTCTTTCACCCAGCACCTGCTCAATTTCAGCCAGCGATTTCTGACCGAAGTTGCGGAATTTCATCAGGTCTTCCTGCTCGTAAGTGACCAGTTCGCTCAGACTGAATTGATTTTTGCTGCTTTCAGACAATTGAAGGCACGTACTGAAAGATCCAGATCTTCCAGCGGTGTCTTCAATACTTTGCGCAATTGTAATGTTTGCTCATCAACCAGGTCTTCTTTCTTTTCTTCTTTATTATCAAATGTGATGTTCTCGTCGGTGATGATCATCAGATGCTGGATCAGAATCCGGAAGCCTGTTTAACAGCTTCTTCCGGATGAATAGTACCATCTGTAACCACTTCCATGATCAACTTTTCAAAGTCTGTCCGTTGTTCCACACGGGTATTCTCAATGGTATATTTGACATTCTTGATCGGTGTGAAAATAGCATCAATAGGCATATACCCAAATGGAGCATCTTTGGCTTGTTATCTTCAGCAGGCACATAACCGCGTCCCTTACCAATGGTAATTTCAATATCCAGTTTTGCTGATGCATCCAGCGTACAAATCAGCAATTCCGGATTCATGACCTCGAAACTTGGTGTCGCTTCTCCAATCATACTGGCAGTAAATTCTGTTTTGTTCTTGATGACTCAGGTTTATTTTTTCCTGTGCAACTTCATGTTCAACTTTCTTCTTAAAACGAACCTGTTTCAGGTTCAGGATGATTTCCACCACATCTTCGGTTACACCTTTGAGTGTGGCAAATTCATGATCTGCTCCTTCAATCTTAACACCTATGATCGCGTATCCTTCCAATGAGTTCAGCAATACCCTGCGCAAGGCATTACCAATGGTTACACCGTAACCAGGTTCTAATGGACGAAACTCGAATTGGGCTTCAAAATCAGTTGCTTTTTGCAAAATGATTTTGTCTGGTTTCTGAAAATTTAAAATGGCCATATTTAAATTTTCGATTTTACGTACTCTAAATCCCTGGGGGGATCTTTTAAAAATAAAATTACAAATTTATCAATTCTTCCATTCCCTCTCAGGGTTGGGGTTTTACTTACTATACAATTCCACGATCAGTTGTTCCTTGATATTTTCAGGAACACTTTCTCTTTCAGGGTAAGCAATGAAAGTGCCCCTGAATTCCGTTTCATTCCAGTCGAGCCAGTTGAACTTGTTGTTTTTCCCCCTCACTGCACTGGTAATTCCTGTGTTGGTCTGCGTGGAAGCTTTTAGCTCAACAATATCACCGGGTTTTAGTTGAAAGGAAGGCACATTGGTCAATTCCCCATTCACTACAATATGCTTATGCGTAACCAACTGGCGGGCAGCTGGACGTGAAGGCGCAATACCCATACGAAAAACAGTATTATCCAAACGGGCTTCCAGCAATTTGATCAGGTTTTCACCGGTAACACCTTTTCTACGGGAAGCTTCTTCAAAAGTTTTGCGGAACTGTTGCTCCAATACACCATAGGTGTATTTCGCTTTTTGCTTTTCCCTTAACTGCAATGCGTATTCGCCAAGCGTTTTACGTTTGCGCGAAGCACCATGCTGACCGGGAGGATTGCTGTTCTTGTTTAAGCCACTTTCCATTGCCCAGGATGGGCTCTCCAAACATGCGGGAGATCTTGGTCTTTGGACCTGTGTAACGTGCCATATTGCTTTGTTCGATTTTTTAGTGACGATGCACGATCAGTAAAAATCAAAAAAATGAATCGTGCACCCGGTTATCAAAATATGATCCGCGCTCCCGGAATCCCTCCCGGAACAGCGACCACTCATTATACTCTTCTCTTTTTTGGGGGACGGCAACCATTATGCGGTAAGGGCGTAACGTCTTTGATCATCACAACTTCGATTCCATTGCTTGCCAAAGAACGGATAGCACTTTCACGACCTGAACCCGGTCCTTTTACATACACATCCACTTTCTTCAGACCTGCATCGATGGCAGTTTTCGCTGCATCTGAAGCAGCCATCTGTGCAGCATAAGGGGTGTTCTTTTTTGAACCCTTGAAACCCATTTTACCGGCACTGCTCCAGGAAATAACCTGACCCTGTTTATTGGTAATGCTGATGATAATATTGTTGAAACTGGCGGTAATATGAGCATCACCGTAAACATCCACTTTTACAACTCTTTTCTTTGCCGCGACTTTTGCGCTTGGCGCCTGTGCTTTTGCCATGATCTTGATAGGTAATCTTTACTTTTAAAAATGAATTTCGCTTAAGCGAAACCGAATCAATCCTCCACCTGCACCGGTATCCGCAATTGATTCTGTTATTTGGTGCAATATTATTCCGGCAGTCATCTCCTGCACGATCTTATTTCTTAGGTGCTTTCTTCTTACCGGCAACTGTTTTACGTTTACCCTTTCTTGTACGACTATTCGTACGGGTACGTTGACCACGAACAGGCAATCCTTTACGATGACGCATTCCCCGGTAGCAGGCGATATCAAGCAAACGCTTGATATTCATCTGCACTTCAGAACGCAAGACACCTTCTACTTTAAATTCGTTGGTAATGACATTACGAATGGCATTCAATTCTTCATCATTCCACTGATTTACTTTCTTATCATAGCTGATGCCAGATTTATCCAGGATATAACGGGCAGTGGAAGGGCCAATACCAAAAATATAGGTAAGACCAATTTCTCCTCTTTTATTTTTTGGTAAGTCAACACCGGCAATACGAGCCATATAATCTATTTGTTTTTTATAAAATCGTTTGCAAAACGGGAGCACTTCTCCCCACCAAATTATCCCTGGCGTTGTTTAAAACGGGGATTCTTCTTGTTGATTACATACAACTTTCCTTTTCTCCTCACGATCTTGCAATCCACACTGCGTTTCTTAATCGATGCTCTTACTTTCATATTTATTCGCGTTTAACTCTCAGCGTTCCGCGTTAAGCGTTCAGCGTTAAGCATGAATTATTTATACCTGAATATGATTCTTCCCCTGGTCAAATCATAAGGACTCATTTCCACTCCAACTTTATCACCTGGCAGGATCCTGATATAGTGCATCCTCATCTTTCCCGAAATAGTAGCCAGGATTTCGTGCCCATTTTCCAGCTTCACTTTGAACATAGCATTCGACAAGGCCTCTACTATTATTCCGTCCTGTTTAATAAGTGCTTGTTTCGCCATACTATTTTTGGGAGCGCAAAGATAGGCAATCTCACCCGAAACAAGAAAATTTGGGGGATAATATTGTCTTTTTTGTGGATAAACTGCAACCGGATTGCAAAAATAGGGGAAAGTGGGCTAAAAACTGCTAGTCCCGGGTCAGATCTACCTTAGTCATCTCTTTATAAAGGTTTTGGAGTTCATGGACCATGACGGGATGGCTCATATGTCTCCGGTCTTCCCGGTACCACATCTCAAAAGAAGAAAAATTGCCTTTTTGGGATAAAAGAATGCGGAAAGGCCCCCGCAGGTATTTTACTGTTTGATCTCCGTTTTCCTGTTTTTCAAAATGAAATTTCATCAGCTGGCCTTCATCGAGGGGAATGGCGTGGAGCTGGTCAGGTGTAAACCAGAATTCCTGCACTGCGGTTTCCACACAAACTTCCTTATCCTCATGATTCAGGTCTGTCACCTCTCCTTCAGAAATCTGGCCCTCGTAATCTGCATGAATGATGTCTCCCAGTTTGAGTTCATGAAATTTGATCATATGGCATCGTTTTGAAGAGTGAATATAAAAAATTCTTTGCCTTCAAAAAAATCGATCCTGTTGATTGGTTGATTGGTTTATTGGTTGATTAGTTGATTGGTTGAATAGTTGAAGGGTTGAGAGGTTGGTCGCGTCCGGTCCCCAGAGTCTGTGACCTGCTCGGCCAATTGGCGGAGCAGGCGGAAGGGTTAGGGTTTATGTTTTTTTGATCATTTTTTAATCGCCAATACCTGATCAAACAAATAATAAACGGCAGATAACAATTGATCTTACATTATTGGCGGGATTGGCAACTGAATCACAAACTCTGCAAATTCTCCTTCCCTGCTATCAAAACTTATTTCTCCCCCATGCGCTTTAACGATATCATAGCTTAGGGACAAGCCCAATCCCGTACCCTGCCCGGTAGCCTTGGTAGTAAAGAAGGGCTGGAATATTTTGTCCCTGACTTTTTGAGGTATGCCATTGCCATTGTCTCTTACCTTTATTTCAACCTTACCATCTGTCTTCCTGGTACTCAAGAAAACAGTCGGTTCATATTCCACCTTCGCTAAAGCTTCGGCGGACAAGCCTTCGAGCTGGAGTTTTTTCTTTTCGGACACCGCGTAGAAAGCATTATTGAATAGGTTCAGAAGCACTCTTCCGATATCCTGCGGAACGACATTCATATTGGCGATTGTCTGATCAAAATTCGTTTCCAAAACAGTATTGAATGTTTTGTCCTTCGCACGATATCCCTGGTAAGCCAATCTCAAATATTCATCAGCCAGCGCATTGAGATCGACAGGTTCTTTTTGGCCCGTGCTTGTTCTGGAATGTTGCAGCATGCCTTTTACGATGGCATCTGCCCGTTTGCCATGATGATTTATTTTTTCTTCATTTGCTATAACATTATTTGCAATGGATTTTACTTCTTCGCCATTCCCTTTGTCTATTTCATCCTTCATTTCAACCAACAACTCCTTGTTTACCTCTGAAAAGTTATTCATGAAGTTCAAAGGGTTTTGTATTTCATGCGCAATGCCTGCGGTTAGCTCACCCAGCGATGCCATTTTTTCTGCCTGGATCAGTTGGGCCTGAGTGGATTTCAGGTCATTTAATGATTGATTGAGTTGAGAGGTTCGATCCTTCACCTGTACTTCAAGATCTACTTTTTGCTGCTGCAATGAGCTGGTATCTCTCCATCTCCTTTTCCTTTGCCAATCTTTCTTTTGCCAGCGTTTCCTGTGCAATTTGCTTTTGTAATTGCTGATAACGCTCGAAAAGGTTCCATGAAAAGAATAGCAGCAACCAGATTAAAGCAATCGGTTCTAAAGTACTTGAAGTTATTGTCTATGCCATACTAAAAAAGCAGGCCTCGGTTTTCCGGTATATTTTTCCAATAGAATAAATAAAAAATTACACAGAGGAAAAAGAAATATGCTTACAGCAGGCAAAACCATAACTATGCGCCACTTGACTGATCTATTACCTGAACGTATAAACAATAAAAAAGTGACTAGAAACGATAAACACTATTATTGCAGTGCTTGGTTCGTCAATTCGGGTAATATGAATCAAATTCAAAATAGAAAAAGCGACTAAATAAATACTTAAACCGATAAGGACTTTATCCCAACGCGGAAAATGCTCGAAAGGTTTTAAGAAAATAACGTACAAAATGGATCAAGAAAAAGAAGTAAAAAAAATAAAATATCCCAATTAAGTGCTCATTCGTTATTGGATCTTCCCGGAAAAACAAATCGGTATCTTGAAGAAAACCACCAATAGCCCTTGATAAGAGCAGGAAGGAAAATAATAAATAAACACGTTCACGAATGATCCCGAAAAAATATATATTAAAAAGAGCAGCCAAAAGAAGGAATCCACATAGAATAGAAGGCAGGATAGATGAATTGTTTTCCAGATATTGATCTTGCACAACTCTTTCTGTAAAGCCAAATTCTATTGCAGGTAAACCGAACATGTCCCCGTCATCGACAAAATTATCCCGTTCGTATATTAATAATTCCCCTCCAGGTGGTATAATATAGGAAACGGCTGTGATGCGCTTAAGTCCATTGCGCTTGCTCCAGGGGACTCCTCTTCCAGTTCTTTTACGATTCCATTTTCCATCCTCACTGCGAGTGTACAGATCAGCATAAGTCATCCTTTTGGGTATTGTAATGTTCGCGTCATGTGTCATGCTATTCCTGAATCTATAGCGAATCCAATATGCTTTGATCGAATAATAAATCCTATTTTTTGTTTGTTGTATGGATGAAACTTTTCTGCCAGGGGTGATTGGCTTATCTGGTCGATTGATAATTCGCCTGCAGGGTCCTCCAGGACTTGCCAATGAGCCTCATCCAGCGTTGTATAAGCAACTGTATCTGTTCTTATTTCATATACAGGCGGTAAATTATTTTGTCCATTTGCATTCGCAAATGAAAACAGCTGCCAATAGCCATACTGACTAATACTTTTATCATTATGAGTTATGTCAGGGGAAGTTGAATGATTAATTCCGCACCCTCACCTTCGCTTGTTTCCACTCTTATTTCTCTCCTATTTGCTTTTACAATATCATAAGTTGTCTGAATTCGGATTTTAGGATTATAGGATTGAAAGATTAGATAATGATCAAACCCAACTAGTGAAATAATCCAAAAATCCTAAAATCTCATAAATCCCAATTCAGACAACGGGTATTTGAATAATAAACTCCGCACCCTCACCTTCGCTTGTTTCCACTCTTATTTCTCTCCTATTTGCTTTTACAATATCATAAGTTGTCTGAATTCGGATTTTAGGATTATAGGATTGAAAGATTAGATAATGATCAAACCCAACTAGTGAAATAATCCAAAAATCCTAAAATCTCATAAATCCCAATTCAGACAACGGGTATTTGAATAATAAACTCCGCACCCTCACCTTCGTTTGTTTCCACTCTTATTTCTCTCCTATTTGCTTTGACAATATCATAAGTTGTCTGAATTCGGATTTTAGGATTATAGGATTGAAAGATTAGATAGTGATCAAACCCAAATAGTGAAATAATCCAAAAATCCTAAAATCTCATAAATCCCAATTCAGACAACGGGTATTTGAATAATAAACTCCGCACCCTCACCTTCCTTTGTTTCCACTTTTATTTCTCCCTATGTGCTTTGACAATATCATAAGTTGTCTGAATTCGGATTTTAGGATTATAGGATTGAAAGATTAGATAGTGATCAAACCCAACTAGTGAAATAATCCAAAAATCCTAAAATCTCATAAATCCCAATTCAGACAACGGGTATTTGAATAATAAATTCCGCACCCTCACCTTCGCTTGTTTCCACTCTGATTTCTCTCCTATTTGCTTTGACAATATCATAAGTTGTCTGAATTCGGATTTTAGGATTATAGGATTGAAAGATTAGATAATGATCAAACCCAACTAGCGAAATAATCCAAAAATCCCAAAATCTCATAAATCCCAATTCAGACAACGGGTAGTTGAATAATAAACTCCGCACCCTCTCTTTCATTTGTTTCCACTTTTATTTCTCCCCCATGTGCTTTGACAATATCATAGCTCAACGAAAGGCCAAGTCCAGTTCCCTGTCCGGTAGGTTTAGTTGTAAAGAAAGGCTGGAAGATTTTATCCCTGACTTTGGGGGATATCCCATTCCCGTTGTCTTTTACCCTGATTTCCACCTTATCGCCAATCTTTTTTGAGCTTACGGAAACCGTTGGCTCATATTCTCCATCGTATTGTTTTTTCTTTTCGGAGACAGCATAGAAGGCATTATTGTATAGATTGAGCAACACCCGGCCTATGTCTTGAGAAACGATGTTCATCTTTCCAATCGTCTGATCAAAATGGGTGTGTAAAGTAGCATTGAATGACTTATCCCTTGCACGGAGACCCTGGTATGAAAGCCGAAGGTATTCTTCGACTATGGGGTTTAAGTCTGTGGGCTCTTTTTGACCTTTCGTTTCCCTAGAATGCTCCAACATGCCTTTGACAATCGCATCGGCACGCTTGCCATGCTGATTGATCCTGGACTGGTTATTTCTCACGCTTGTTAGCAGTTCTTTGGCTTCAACTATTTTTCCATTATCAAGGGCCAATTCTGCTTCGTCAATCAGCTCTGCATTGACTTCTGAAAAATTATTCACGAAGTTTAATGGGTTTTGAATCTCATGCGCGATGCCTGCTGTTAGTTCTCCGAGAGATGCCATTTTCTCCGACTGAATCAGTTGGGCCTGGGTCAATTTTAATTCAGACAATGTGCTTTCGACTTTTTGCTTCTGCTGTTGCAGCATCACATTTGCCTTATGTTTCACCTTGTTGTTCCGGTAAAGTATGATCCCGATCACTAAAAACACAGCGGAAAGAGTAATTACGCCGTAGAGTATTAGCTTGTTTTGAAACTGTATCCTGTTTGTTGCTATCTCCTGTTGTCGAAGCTGTTCATTAAACGTGACATTCTGTAATGCCCTGGCCTTTTCTTTATTAAACAAACTATCATTGGTGACAATACGTAATTCCAAATATTTTAGTGCACTATCATTGTTCTTGATCAGACGATAATTCTTTGCCAGAATCGTTAGTGCGTCAAGAACTGGCCTCCTGAAAATGGATAGATCGGGTCTTCTCAACACTTCTTTTGCATACCAGGTGGAAGAATCTATATTTCCTGTTTCATGGTATAAGCCTGCTATCAGGGCGTAAGTATCAGCAATGTCGAAATAATTTTTTTCCTGGATAGCCCAAGGAAATACGTCCTGAAAGTATTCTAATGCTTTTTGATAATTTTTCTTTTGCGTTTCAAGAGTCCCGAGCCTGTCCAGCGTATACCCTGATAAATAATTCTCTGATTTTTCCCATTCATATGCTTTGGCCAAATAAAATGACGCAGAATCAATTTGATTCATCTGGCTAAAAATAGATCCCATCGTGGTGTATGGAAAAACGCCAAGGACTTTCCGGGAAACAATCAGTGATTCGAATAAATTCTTACAAAGCCTGCCATATTTTAAAGCCTCCTCATAATCCCCGGCCTGGCCATAAATAAGGGCCAGCTCTTCATAGGTTGCAATAACCTTATAATCATTTTTCAATTCCTTATAGAGATTCAGGGCTTTTAGGGATGCTTCTATGGCTTTATCATAATTTCCCGATGCCCATAATGCCCATCCATAAGAAAACATGCCGGCTGCCTCACCTGCTTTATATTTCATTTCCCTTGCAATGCTTACTGCTTTTTGCGCATACGCTATGCTCGAATCAACCTGCAAAAAGGAATACGTAAAGCTTAAGTTTGAAAATAAAAAAACTTTGGCTGAATCCGAAGTTGATTTAGCCACTAACAAGTTCACACTATCTATATTCGGAAGAAATTGAGATTCGGCGAAAGAAAATAACTGAAGCAATAATAAAGTGAGCAATATTCTTTTCATAACGGTTGCTTAAGGGTAGGTTCTTGCATAAAAATTAAAATTATCCTTTTTGGCCTTAACCACAGGAATACCAACCGCCAGTTATTCCCAGTCAAAACAAATCCACCATTAGGGTTGGTTTCAGAATCGGAAAATGGATCCTTTGATTCTGGTGGATTATAGAGCAATTGACAACAGATCGGCGAACTTATTTTCAGCTGGTCTAATAATTCAAAGATTGCATGCATTGTCTACTTTGCAAGTATCCCGAAAAATGGGGTACTCACACAGCTATGCGCCTTGATTACTCGTCGATAAAATGACCAGGGCTTATTGAAAGGAAAGGTTGATGATTTGAAGATACCGATTATAATTATCCGAATTAAAACGAATAGAATGTATGTAAGACTAAATGCTCGTTTGAATTTACCATTTGTCGGATCAAATCGCAGTTATTGCAATTTATCGAAGCAACGGAAATAACAAGCAATATTTTATTAATCAGATAAGAAAGCACCCTAATTGGAATCAACCCTTCAACCCTTCAACCTCTCAACTATTCAACCAATCAACAAATCAACCAATCAACCTCACTCCGCCCAACTCATTGTATAATCCTTATTTTCTATCTCAAGCGCCTGTTTCGTCAGTTGCAATGGGTGAAAAGTATCCACCATAACGGCCAGTTCTTTCGTTTCTTTGGCTCCAATGCTTCTTTCTACTGCACCCGGATGTGGTCCATGGGGAATACCAGCCGGATGCAGGGTCAGCATGCCACGGGTTACATTTTTCCGGCTCATGAAGTCTCCGTCCACATAATAAAGCAATTCATCACTGTCAATATTGCTATGATTGTATGGAGCTGGAATGGCCTGAGGGTGATAGTCAAATAGTCTTGGGCAAAATGAACAGACGACAAACTGATTTCCTTCAAAAGTCAGGTGGACGGGCGGTGGCTGATGCACGCGGCCGGTGATGGGCTCAAAATCATGTATCGAAAAAGCAAATGGATAGCAACATCCATCCCAGCCAATAATATCGAAAGGATGATGACCATAATGAATTCCATATAACCGACCCCGCTTTTTTGTCTTCAATAAAAAATCGCCTTCCCTGTCAATGGTCACCAGATCTTTTGGCGGCCTGATATCCCTTTCACAATACGGCGAGTGCTCAAGCAATTGCCCATACTTGCTCAGGTATTTTTTGGGAAATCGCAGGGGCTGGAAAGATTCCAGCAGGAAGAGTCTGTTTTCAGAGGTATTAAACTCTATTTGGTAAATGGTACCCCTCGGAATAACCAGGTAATCTCCATAACCAAATGCAATGTCACCGTACATGGTATGGAGGATGCCGGTGCCTTCATGGACAAAGATCATTTCATCCCCATCCACATTCTTGTAAAAATAATCCTGCATGCTTTCCATAGGAGCTGCAAGTGAAATATGACAGTCCTGGTTTACAAGAATAGGTATCCTGCTTTCCAGGAAATCCTTAGCGGGTTTTATGCTGAATCCTTCAAAGCTCCGGTGCCTGAGCATTTTTTCTTCTGCTACAACAGGCATGGAGTCGACCGCCTCGTCGGTCTTAATAATTTCTGTTGGCGGATGACAATGGTAAAGCAGGGAATAGTCATTGGAAAATCCTTCCGTAGAAAAAAGCTGTTCGGCATAAAGATTGCCATCGGGTTTTCTGAATTGGGTATGTCGCTTATGCGGAATGGATCCGAGTCGATAATAATATGGCATCATTAAGATTTTTGAATGAAGAAAATTGGGCAACCCATCTTGATTTTAGCCTGGGCAATCGGGAGGACAGCTGTCCACTGCAGGAATAGGATCGGAGACTCATGCGGAATAAGACATTTCCAATGTAGCAAGCAGGAAAACATATTTCCATTTTCGCTTATCAATCCAGTAAGTAAAGTTTCTGTGGAATGGCATGTGCGGTCGTCGAGGCAAAGGTAATGAATCTGCGAGGCCAATGAATGGTGAAATCTAAAATCCATTCCATATCCTTAATTTAGATTTCCCAGATCAAACCACTTATGCATTCAATCAGAACCGCCGGACTCCTGGTTATCCAAAACAGAAAATTGCTGCTGGCCTTTTCTAAAAACAAAAGAGCCTTTTACCTTCCGGGCGGTAAAGCAAATCCTCATGAGACAAGTCTTGAAGCACTCATTCGCGAAGTAGACGAAGAATTGCATATTAAACTTGATCAGGAGTGTACGTTCTATTACAAACATATTACCGCCCCGGCTTTTGGTGAATCTGCCGGACTGATCATGGAGCAGGACTGTTTTATTTCCGAGCTCAAGGAAATTCCCCGGCCAGCCGCTGAAATTGAAATGGTCAAATATTTTGACCTTGCAGCTTATGCTGAAGAACCTCAGCAAGTGCCCGGGGTACTTATGATCATGCAGGAACTGAACAAGGACCAGCTGATCGATTAAATCCAGAAGGAATGAAAAAGATAGGTCTGATTTCGGATACGCATGGTTTTCTCGATGAAAATATCTTCAGGCACTTTGATTCCTGCGATGAAATCTGGCATGCTGGCGATTTTGGGGATATGGCCATAGCCAATAAACTCAGTGATTTTAAGCCTCTGTTAGGCGTGTATGGAAATATAGATGGCAATGAGATCAGGAGCCAATTCCCGGTAAATTTGAAATGGGCCTGCGAATCGCTGGAGGTGTACATGACTCATATTGGAGGTTATCCACCCCATTATAATCCTGCCGTAAAAAAAGAACTTCTCGCAATTGCCCCGCAGCTTTTTATTTGCGGACACTCTCATATTTTGCGAATCATATTCGACGACAAAATATCCTGTCTTCATATGAATCCGGGTGCAGCCGGAAATCATGGCTGGCATCAGGTCAGGACGGTGGTTCGTTTTATGGTGGACGGGAAGGAAATCAGGAATTGTGAAGTGATTGAATTGGGCAAACGCGGACAAACTGCGCCGCAGCCGCCAAAAAATTAACCTGGCACTCCCGCAGTTTGCTTAAATTTGAAACTCATTTAATCATCAAAAATCTTTGCCATGAGCGTCAATTCAAAACATATGGCCACTTTTCTGTTGGGTGCAGCCGCAGCATTTGCAGCGCATAAATATATGTCCATGACTCCCGAAGAAAAAGAAAAACTCGCCGCTAAACTGAAAGACAAAGCGCATCAGTTCAAAGATGAAGCAGAATCTGCTGCAGGGAAAGCCAAGGACTATTTTACAGAATTGAAAGCCAAGGGTGGTGAAGCCCTAAAAGAACATTTTGCTGATGCAGAAAAGTTAATGCACAACCTCTTTGGAGGAGCTGCTTCCGGCACTTCCGCAAAAAGCACGAGTTCGACCCAGGCCTGATTCCCAATTCTTTCAAGCTTGCAAGCGACGATGGGATGATTTCCACCGCCGGGCGTTTATTTGTACGCCCAGTCGCCATTCATTATGAAGGTCTATGGGATGATGGGGCACCAGGAGGCGCATTCAATCGGGAAAAGTTAACAAGCTTACATGCCAAATAAGGAGTGGAAAATATTGCTTGCCTTTGCCGCAGTCTACATCATCTGGGGGTCTACCTATCTCGCCATCCTGATCGGGATCAAGACTATTCCTCCATTGATGATGACGGCGTTTCGATTTTTGGCAGCGGGGCTGATTTTGCTTGGCTGGCGCTTGGCAAAAGGCGACAAGATCCCGACCGGGATTTCTTTGCTCCAAAACAGCCTGGTAGGCATCCTGACACTTGCTGGTGGAATCGGAACTGTTGGCTGGGCCGAACAATATGTTCCCAGCAGCCTGGCTGCCATCATAGTCACCGCAGTGCCGTTTTGGTTTGTGCTCTTCGACAAAAAGCAATGGAATTTTTATTTTTCCAATAAAATGATCATGACCGGCCTCCTCATTGGATTCGCAGGAGTTGCTATTCTTGTTGGCTTTGCACCACACAGCAACCAGGGGCAGGAAAGTCAAAATCGACAGCTCATGGGTTGCCTTGCTATCCTTTGTGGCGGCATTGCCTGGACTACCGGTTCACTATATTCGAAATATCGAGTCAATGCGGAATCCTTGCTCATGAATGCCGCAATCCAGTTCCTGGTGGCGGGCGCGTTTTGTTTGGGCATCAGCAGAATACTGGGAGAATGGACCGGTTTTTCATTGACGGCTGTGAGCCTGGAATCCTGGATAGGGCTTGGTTACCTGATAACGATGGGATCTCTTGTGGCATACCTGGCCTATTTATGGCTGATCAAGAACCGGCCGCCAGCGCAAGTCAGTTCTTATGTTTATGTAAATCCTGTCATCGCCGTGCTGCTCGGGGCACTGATAGCCCAGGAAAAAATCAGCTGGTCTCAAATATTTGCTCTCCTCATTATTTTGGTTGGGGTGGTGCTGGTGAATATTCCTAAGTATAGCCGGGCGAGTCAAGACGTCACTAATTTATTTCACCCCGCCTCTGGCGGGGCAAAGGTTAGATAAGGCGCAAGAAGAGGGGAAAATTTAATTTGAGCCTTAGCTAACTTCGCGCCTTTGCGTGAAATTCTTAGATCCAAGGCCTGCCGACAATTTCCCTGAAAGGCCAGGGCACTGTAGCAAGGATCACCACCAGTGCAATGAGGAAAAACCAAAATGCTTTCTTATACTTGGTTTGATCAGGCAGGTTTTTTTTCGCCACTCCCCTTCCAATAGTAATAAGTACAATCGCCAGGATCATTCCGAACGGATGTTCGACCCAGAAGAAACGATAGAACTTATCTTTCATGAGATGTGTACCTGGCGGCATTCCTGCACTTATGATCCCAAAAGTTCCAAACAATAAAAGGTAGAGTCCAATGAGCAGGCTCGTATGTGCAGAGATCATAGTGAATAGCCAGATTTTGGCATCGCCAGGAGAAAGTGTTTTTTGCCCTTTCCAGCCGGCATAACTCTTAAGGATAGAAATGAGAAGCAGAATTAATAAGATCCATCGCAAAATATTATGTAAAATCAATATCGCAGATTGCATAAAGTATATTTTGTTCAAATCTAATTCCCAACCTTCTGAATTGAAAATATTATTCTACCCAATCTGCAATAAAAACATTTGTATCATGCCCTCCCCCATTGTTGCGATTGCTGCTGAACACTATTTTCTTTCCATTATGCGAAAACATCGGGAACGCGTCAAAGCCCCTGTCACGGCTAATTTTTTCAAGGCCGGAACCATTGGGATTAATGATATACATGTTGAAAGGGAATCCCCGCTTATACTCATGGTTACTGCAGAAAATGATCTTGTCTGTGCCCGGGATAAAATTAGGCGCCCAGTTCGCCCCGCCATAGTCTGTGATCTGCCTGGCTCCGGAACCATCCACATTCGCAATCCAGACCTCCATATGGGTAGGCGCCACCAGGTTTTCTTTTAGCAGACTGTTGTATTCTTCAATTTCTTCAGGCGTTTTTGGCCTGGATGCACGCCAGATTATCTTTTTGCCGTCCGGACTAAACCATGCACCACCATCATATCCCAGGGTATTTGTGATTCTTTTTGTTTTTTGGGTGGTCAGATCCATAATGTAAAGGTCAAGATCTCCATCCCTGACCGAAGTAAAGATCATCATCTTCCCATCAGGAGAAAGGGTTGCCTCAGCATCATAACCAGGCGTGGAAGTAAGACGCTTCTCAATTTTGCCATCCAATCCTGCCATGAAAATATCATAGCCCGCATAGATGGGCCAAATGTATTTGTTTCCATATTTTGAACGGTCAGGAACCGGCGGACAGTCTTCCCCAGCCAATTGCGTGGATGCATAAATGATATGTTTGCCGTCCTTCATAAAAAAGCCGCAGGTAGTTCTTCCCTTACCACTGCTGATCATCTTATATTCAAATGTATCTCCCAAAGCGGCAGGCAGCTTTCCAATAAACATCTGGTCACAGGCCAATCCTTCCTTTGAATTAGTACGCTGAAAAATGAGAAATTGATCGTCGTAACTGAGATAGGCTTCTGCGTTATCTCCGCCAAATGTCAACTGCTGAATATTCCTGAAGTGTTTCTCGTCGGGATACAGCACTGTATCTCCTGAAAGACGGTGACCCGTCAATGGGTTATCTGCTTTCCTGAAAGAGGCGAGCACGCAGAGAATGATCGTAAGAACAAAGAGGTATCGTAGACCTTTTTTCATTCCTTTTCGTTTTAATTGTTTAACAGCTGCAAATTTGCATTAACCAGCCATCAAATTTGTCAGAATATTGTAAAACCCATCTCCCAAATCAGTTAGTTTTGCTCAATGAATCTAAGGCGCTGTATTTTTTTATTAATGATTGCAGGTACATTTCTTGATTCCTGCCAGGACCAGGGAGCAAGTAGCTCCGAACCCGTATCAGAATTGCTACATAAGCCTCCTTTCGCCGCGATTACCGACAGCATTGGGCAGTTTCCCATTGATCCGCGACTCTATTTGCGGCGCGCAGCACTTCTTTCTCAGACAAACAATCACCAGGTAGCGATGACCGACTATCAAAAAGCCTGGTCCCTGGCGCCCAATGAAGAAACAGGCATCCTATATGCTGCCAATCTCGCTATTTTGGGGATGAATAAGGAAAGATTGAGTATTCTGGAGGAATGTGTGAAAAAATTCCCAGGCAACCCTGGATTTATCCGACTGATGGGGGAAACTTATGCCGATCTGGGAAATTCAAAACAGGCCCTGGAGCTATATCGGACCATGCTCCAAAAAGACTCGGCCGATTTTGAGACCTGGTATGAAAAGGGGCTACTTATGGAAAGCATGCTGGACACCGCTTCGGCCATTGATGCTCTCCGCAAGGCCTATACGCTAAAGCCTTTACATACCTATGGGTTGGAATTGGCCCACCTCTACGCAGAATCTTCCAATGCGGAATGCCTAAATATTTGTGATGAGATCCTTGCACAGGATCCAATGCATGAACTGGTTGATCCATTTTTCATCAAAGGAATTTATTATTCAAATACAGGGAAATATAACCAGGCCATCATCCAATACGATTCATGTATTCGCAGGGACTGGAAATATACGGATGCATATATTGAAAAGGGCATTGCATTTTTCAAACAGAAAAATTATGATGAAGCTTTGAACACTTTCAGGATGGCCTCCACTGTTTCAAACACAGATCCGGATGCTTATTTCTGGATGGGACGATGCTATGAAACCCTGAAGAAAAACGACGAGGCCATCGTTCAGTATGAGCGGGCCCTGGGACTTGAGAAGAATTTCAAAGAAGCCAGGGAAGCGCTCCATCGCTTACAGCCATGATCCATTCAAATTGACTGGTTGCATCATTCCATGTATCTTTGGAAAGACCCAATTACTCACCGAATATGCCACTGATTGCCCCTTCCATGTTAGCATCCAATTTTCTCAGGCTGGAAGAAGCCTGTAGAATGGTCAATGAAAGTGAAGCGGACTGGTTTCACCTGGATGTGATGGATGGCCACTTCGTTCCAAATATCAGTTTTGGTATCCCGGTGATAGAAGCCATACGTAAAGTAGCAATAAAACCTTGCGACGTCCACTTGATGATCGAAGATCCAGAAAAGCTAACGCCCGCCTTTCGCAAAGCCGGCGCTGATCAATTGGCCGTGCATATAGAAACCTGCAAAAACTTAAAGAGCAATATTGATCAGATCAAATCCCTTGGAATGAAAGCGGGCGTGGCCATCAATCCGCATACTCCGGTATCCATGCTGGATGATATTTTAGAAGATATCCACCATGTCTGCCTGATGAGCGTGAATCCGGGTTTTGGTGGCCAGGAATTTATTCCACATAGTCTGAAAAAAATCAGAGATCTCAAAAGAATGATCAATGACCGCGGGCTGCATGTTCTGATAGTAATCGATGGTGGCGTAACTCTCGACAATGCACACACCATCGTACACGCCGGTGCCGACGTTTTGGTAGCAGGCAGCACGATATTCAGGGCGGCTGATCCGCTGGCCGTGATCCGACAATTGAAACAAACGGTTTAGGCCGATGAAGGATTTGTTTTCCAAACAGGCAGGGATATACGCAAAATACCGCCCGGGATACCCTGAGGATCTTATCGACTATATTTTAACTTTTGTAAATGAGCGGGGATACGCCTGGGATGTGGCTACGGGCAACGGACAGGCCGCCAAACTCCTGGTGCCTTATTTTCTCAAAGTATTTGCCACAGATATCAGTGCAAAGCAAATCAGCCAGTCCGCTCATGAATCCAAAATTGAATATCTGGTTGCAGCAGCCGAGAAAACAGATTTTCCCGACAATAGTTTCGATCTGATTACCGTGGCCCAGGCTTACCATTGGTTTCTTTTTGAAGATTTTCAAAAGGAAGCGACCAGGGTGAGTAAACCCGGTGGAATCATTGCCGTTTGGGGTTATGGCCTGATCATGACTGAAAATGAAAAGCTGATGCAGTTTATCCATCATTTTTATACGGAAGTGGTCGGGAAGTATTGGGATCCGGAAAGAAAATATGTGGATGAAGCCTACCGAAGCATCCCATTCCCTTATCAGGAGCTTCCCTCAAAACAATTCAGCATTACGGTTAATTGGTCAAAAGAAGACTTGATCGGTTACCTCAATACCTGGTCCAGCGTTCAACATTATATCGAAGCAAATCAAAAAAATCCTGTGGATGAATTTGCCATTGAACTGGAAGCCATCTGGGATGACAGCAGAGAAGAACCATTCACATTTCCGCTCTTTCTGAGAATAGGCCAGATTCAAAAGTAGAAAATCACAAAGTCGGCACCTCCAGTCAAACCTTCCAGCACATTCTGCAAGCAGGACTTTCTTCTCGGTCATTCGCCAGAGCGGGATTCGATTACGTTTTTTCGCTTCACTTCGTTTGCAAAAAACAAGCCTTACAAATAAACATAATTTCCACTTATTTCCGTTTTGTCTGCGATGATCTGTTTAATTTCGGTCACCTTAAATGCAATTCATTGAAAACGGCCAGGTCCGGCTTTGTGCTGATCTCATTATTTTTCTTCCAGTCCATACTGGCACAGAAAAAAACGGCCTGGATCTCCGGCAGGATAATGGATGAAAATGAGCATGGCCTGCCCAAAGTTTCCGTCATCATCCTCGGCAAAGCATCAGGTGAAATCAGTTCAGATTCCGGCACTTTCCGCATTAAAGTACCAGCTGATAAACCCATTGCCCTTCAATTTTCCTATAGTGGCTATAGAACTGAGCAAAGGAATTTCCTTCTAAGTGAAAATGAAGAAGAAAAGCTCCTTATCAGGCTGGAAAAATCAGTTCAGGAATTAAATCCGGTGATCGTGAGTGAAGATAGGGACCGGAAAGAGGCAGGGTTGATAAAGATCAATCCGAAAGAAGTCATTAATATACCTACGCCAACGGGTGGTGTTGAAAGCATGATCAAAATCCTGGTGGGCTCGAATAATGAACTGACTTCCCAATATTCTGTTCGTGGTGGAAATTTTGATGAGAACCTTATTTATGTAAATGATTTTGAAATCTTCCGTCCCTACCTCGTCAGCAATGGGCAACAGGAAGGGCTGAGTTTTATTAATCCCGAAATGACCAGGAACCTTAATTTCTACACCGGCGGCTTCCAGGCAAAATACGGAGATAAGATGTCCTCGGTGCTTGACATACAGTATAAAAAACCTAAAAAATTCGGTGGCGCAGGTTATATCAGTTTGCTGGAGCAGGGGTTGGAGCTGGAAGGAATAAGCAGAAATAAGAAATTTACCTGGGTAGCGGGTATCCGCAACCGCACAAACAAAAGTTTGCTCAGCAGTCAGGAGACCAGCGGTAATTATTTGCCTTCAGCCTATGATGTTCAGGCCTTGCTCGGATACCAAATCAACGACAAGAATTACCTGGAACTGATGGGCGTGGTTTCGCAAACTAAATTCACCCTGATCCCGGAATATAGCCAGCTGACATCTTCTGTTTTTTCTCCTTTTTTTACTGCGAATCTGGCGCTGAATATTCTTTTCAACGGACAGGAACAGGACCGCTATTCGACGAACCTGCTTGGCCTTTCGCTGACGCAGGAAATCAAAAAAAACCTGCGATTTAAGTGGATGCTGTCTCGCTTCAATGACAATGAAAAGGAAAATTATGATATCACGGGTGTCTACCTTTTCGGAGAACGGGACTTCGATAAGTCGAGTGCCACCTATGGTCTAATCACAAATCCACTGGGCGCAGGGCTCTATCAATCCTTTGCCACGGAACCAGTTAAATATCACGGTTTGGGATATAGGGCATAAAGGTTACCTGGATCTTCACAAACATTATATCCAGTGGGGTGCCCATGCTGGCTGGCAAACCGTGCAGGATCAATTGCTGGAATGGAATTACCAGGATTCGGCAGGCTATTCCCTTCCATATATTCCAGGATCCCTGCCCATGAACAGCTATGTACAGTCTGCTGCAAACCTGGACATATTCAGGTTATCCGGTTTTATCCAGGACAATATTGCGTTTAATGATTCCCGTGACTTTACGTTGCAGGCGGGCGTAAGGTTGAATTACAATGACCTGAATCACCAACTGCTATTGTCTCCAAGAGTAGGTTTTTCCTGGAAACCCAAGAATTCCAAAAAAGATATTATTTACCGGGGTGCGATCGGAATCTACAACCAGCCTCCGTTTTACAGGGAGCTTCGCAGACCAGATGGAACGATAAATGATCAGCTGAAGGCGCAGCAGAGCTGGCAGGTGGTTGCAGGATTTGACTACAATTTTCCGCTCGCAGATCGCGCATTCAGGTTTACTACTGAAGCATACTACAAACAAATGTGGAATGTTGATCCTTATGACGTAGAAAACGTCCGTGTAAGGTATATGGGAGAAAACAATGCCCGCGCATATGCAGCAGGTGTGGAAATGCGCTTATACGGAGAATTGGTCAAGGACGCGGAAAGCTGGATCAGTGTGGGATTTATGCGAACAAGGGAAAAAATAGATAATTCATACTATTACAATTATTCGTTTGATTCTGCCACCCAAACGCTGGACAGCACCAGGGTCGAGCAGGGCTGGGTCAGGCGCCCCACAGACAGGCTCTTTACTTTGGGCATGTTTTTTCAGGATTATCTGACAACAAACAAAAATTTCAAAGTCTATACCAACCTGATCTATGGAACCAATCTTCCATATAATATTCCAGGGAGCGTTAAATACCGCAATGCCCTGATCATTGAACCCTATATCCGGATAGACCTTGGTTTTAGTGTATTGCTGATGGATAGCGAAAAGAGCAGGCGTGGCAGTCACAATCCGTTCCGGAATTTTGAAAATATCTGGGCAACCCTCGAAGTCTTCAATGTGATCGACAGATACAATACCATTTCTTATATGTTCATCAAGGATTTTTCAAATACGGTTTTTGCACTTCCCCAAAGACTTACTCCGAGGCTGATCAACCTGAAACTTGTTGCCCGCTTTTGATTTGGATTATAGGATTTTAGGATTAAGGGATTCTGTATATGCGAGGATGGTGAACTGATTCAAAAATCTTTATGTGCCGATCAGTCCCAATCGCAGTCCATTGTTCCCGAATATGGAAAATATAGAATAGAAATCAAGCTCTCAAGTATTTAATAATCAATTTGTTATACTTTGGCCATGGAATTGTAATATCTATACCAAATCAGACTTATGAAAACAATCTTGCACTCGATCCTTGAAGCTTTATTAAATCCAAAACCTAACGATTATCAGAAAAGAAATGAATCTGATAATTACCAATATGGACACGGGCTTATTTTGATCCCGGTGCCCACCCGGCCAAATCCTGAAATGCAAAACAAGCAGGATTTCTATGGCAGGCGTTAATGAGGATGCTTTGCAAAAAAGACCAATTCTATATTGCCCATACTCATTTCGTTGTCCGAACAGTTTGCTGATAAGATCTTTTTCAAAGATCTGAATTCAGCAAACTGTTTGCTTTTGATGATGGCCGATCCGCGCCGGAGAATTCCTACTTTCTTCAATAACTTTGGCGAATGACAAAGCTGTCCGTGAACATAAACAAGTTTGCCACCCTGAGGAATAGCCGGGGTGGAAATAATCCTGATCTTGTAAAAGCGGCCATTGACGCTCAGCGATTCGGAGCGGATGGAGTCACTGTACATCCCCGTCCTGACGAACGCCATATCCGGTACGCAGATGTATATGCCATTCGCAAAGTGATCACCACAGAATTTAATATTGAAGGCAATTGCCAGGAACAAAAATTTATTGACCTGGTCCTGGATGCCAGGCCACAACAGGTCACCCTTGTGCCAGATGCACTCAATCAAATTACATCCAATCATGGCTGGAATACAGTCGAATTCAAAGACTACCTACTAGAAACCATTGCCATTTTCAAGAAAGCCGGAATTCGTGTATCCATATTCGTTGACCCGGAGATCCGTATGGTAGAGGGTGCTGCAGAAACCGGTACTGACAGGATTGAATTGTATACAGAATCTTATGCGCGGGAATTTGCGTTGGGCAATAAGGAAGCTTCCATTGCGCCATATATTGAGGCAGCAAAGAGGGCGCATGAACTCGGACTTGGATTGAACGCTGGCCATGACCTGGACCTGGAAAACCTGAAATTCTTTTCAAATCATATTCCTCACCTCGACGAAGTATCTATTGGTCATGCACTAATCTGTGATGCCATATATCTCGGATTTGAAAATACCATTCAACTTTACAAAAGACAGTTAATTACCAGCTAAAAAAATTGCAACTCATCTTCATCCGCTAGAATGTAAAGGAATATCCAAAATAAAACAGAACGTTTGCAAAATGTCCACCAGTTATGGTCGGATTTCCTGTTATTGCCTCCTGGCGCTGATCAGGAACTGTTTGAATCGTTGCCCGATCCACAGGAATGGAAACAGAAAAATAGAGGATTGAACTTTTGAATTTGAACTGGAGTCCGGGTTCGACTGAAAAAATATGACCGACCCTGCGCAGACCATCATTTTGACCCACGAGATCATGTGCAGGAGCGCCTTCATAACGAAGGCCGGCAGTAAGAACCAATCTTTTAAAAGTAAAATTAGCCCCTGCACTCAATGTATAATTATCCGGAACACTATTCACGTTATTCGTCGTTTCCTTATCTAATGCTTCTTGCCCCGGAGGAAGAAAAACGAGGTCCGGCGGATATGCAGCAACTCCATTTGTATTCATGGGACTGATCAGGTAGAAAAAATCACCATATACACTAATTGCCGGATTGAAAATATAATATCCATTCAACTGGGTAGTTATTCCGGTTCCCCCATCTCCCAATTGAAGTGCAGCAGGCAGCGGTTCCAATTCTTTGACCGTAGGATTATCACTATAATAAAAATAATCGATGGAATGGTAATTACCGGTTGGAAACTTAATGCCCAAACCAAATTGAATATTACCCTTTCTAAAGACATCGGTACTGAGTAACCATTTGTAGACCGTTAATCGGATATCCCCAATGCCGAATGCATAAGAGCTATGCTTGATGCCAGATAAGTTTTCAGGTGCCTGTGCAGAATTGCTCGAAATGGGCAAACCCAAAGACAAAGACCAGCCTTTGGATAAAAGCCTTGTCAAAGAAAAACTCGTGGTAAATAAATAACTGCTTACTTGATCCGGCCCTAAATTCTTAGTTCCCATTATTGCTGTCGCCGTTTCAAAATATCTGTTATTAATATCAAGCATCCACTTATCAGTGGATAGGGAATAACCCAATGAAGCAAATTGCCCGAATCCCGCCGGAAGATTTCTGATGGCAATACAACCTTGCGATATGGAGGAGTAATTGAAAAGAATGATCAGCACGCTGGTGATTGCAATCCATTTTTTCATAATCCAAAGTTTTTGGTTAAATTAATGAATGATAATCCGGGTCAGTCAGGGTGTGCAAAATTATCATATCAGATGATAGCTCGTCTATTGTTGTTTTGATTTCGCGTATTAACGCCATTCATATTTCTTTCACTAAAATGTGAACGTGTATCCAAAATAATAAAGAACGTCAGCAAAATGTCCACCGGTTACTGTCGATTTTCCAGTTATTGCCTGTTCACGTTGATCAGGAACCGTTTGAATCGTTGCCCGGTCCACAGGAATAGAAACAGAAAAATAGAGGATTGAACTTGTGAATTTGAACTGGAGACCGGGTTCTACGGAAAAAATATGACCAACCCTGCGCAGACCATCATTTTGACCCACAAGATCGTGGGCAGGAGCGCCATCATAATGAAGGCCGGCAGTCACGACCAATCTTTTATACGTAAAATTAGCCCCCGCGGTCAAAGTATAATTATCCGGGATGCTATTCACGTTATTGGTCGTTTGCTTATCTATTGCTTCCTGATCAGGAGGAAGGAAGCCAGGAGGCCAGGTAGCAACGCCAGTTGTATTGTTGGGGCTGATCAGGTAGAATAGATCAGCATACACACTAATCATTTTATTGAAAATATAATATCCATTCAGCTGGGTAGCTATTCCCGTTCCACCATCTCCCAATTGAATGGCAACATTCACTGGTTCCAAACCTTTGACCACAGGATTATCACTATAGTACCAATAATCGACCGATTTGTAGTTACCCGTTGGAAATTTGACGCCAAGACCAAATTGAATATTGCCTTTTCTATAGACATCGGTTCGGAGCAACCATTTGTATACCATTAATCGCATATCCCCAAGGCCGAATGCATGAGAGCTATGCTTGATGCCAGATGAATTTTGAGGCGCAGCTACAGTATTGCTCGCGATGGGCATATCCAATGACAAAGACCAGCCTTTGGACAAAAGCCTGGTCAGCCCAAAATTCGTGCTATATTCATAGAGAGTGACAAATTGATCCTTCCCAAAACTCTTTGTCCCCACAATGCCGGTCGACGACTCAAAATATCTGTTATTAATATCGAGCATCCACTTATCGGTGGATTGGGAATAACCTAAAGAAGCGAATTGACCAAATCCGGCAGGAAGGTTTCGAATGGCGATGCAGCCTTGGGAAATTGAAGAATAATTAAGAACAAAGATGAAAACACCTGTAATGCCAATCCATTTTTTCATAAACCTTTTTTTGGGGTTAAAATAATGATTGAAATTCCAGGTCAGTCAGGGAGAGTCATTAAAGTTATTGATTTAATTCATGCTTTGAATAAATTTGGTTACGATACAATTCTTCCTACAAACCCAACGGAATAATTGCGGGTTCAATCAATTGTCGAAAATTATCCTTTTATGGAAACATCATTTTCGCCATCCCGTAGAAAATTTATCCGCAATCTCAGCCTCGGAATCGGAGCCATGGGTTTGACTCCCGGGATCGCTTCACTGGCTGCTCATGCAGCGCAATCCAAAAAAATGGGTGTGGCCCTTGTTGGCCTTGGCTACTATGCCGGATAGCCCCGGTCAGCGCCTGTCCTCCCTGTTTCAAAATGTTTCCCGCCTAACATATCTGATCTTGTCTTCAAACATTCCAAATGTTTCAACTTTAGCATCACCAAAATGCTTTTCTCTAAAATTTCAAAAAGCAGGTTTGTTTCCCTCCAACACAAATACCACGACCAAGTCGGAAGAATAAAATGGGTTGCAGCCATTTTGTGAATCCTGGCATCGCACAGATGAATTCATGATAGCCTAAATTTCTCTTATGGGGAATTGCACCATTCCGCAGCTTGAACAGGTCCAATTGCAAAATAGGCGGGCTGGCCTGCCAATTACCCAGTCAAATCTGCTTTTGACTCAGCCAAAATTGCCAACCAATGATCAGACTCCTAGTTTTATACTGGAGAAATTAAATTCCCTTCTAACCAAAACGACTAAGCTTATGAAAAAGATCCTGGTCTTCGTTATGATTCTTGGATTCGCCAGCCAGTGGGCCCATTCACAGGGTTGCATCACAATGAGGAATATTACCGGATTTGGCCAATATAATTTATTCAGCAGAACTTATGTCCAGTCTGACTGGCAGCTGTCCATAGCGAATCGCTTTTTTGTAGCCAATAAAGCTTATGCCGGTTCGGAATTTGCGAGTTCATCCCTATTTGAAAACAGGACTTATACAGTCGATATTGGTGTAACAAGGTTTCTCTCCAAAGGTTGGTCAATAACCCTTGGTATTCCGATTACGTCGAATTCAAGGACCTTTGCGGCGGAACACGGTGGGCCCGGCGATAATACAACGCGTTCCTTTGGACTGAATGATATGCGAATTGAAGTGTACAAATGGATCCTGAAGCCCAGCGAAAACCAAAAGTTCAATTTTCAACTGGGCCTGGGATTAAAGCTTCCTACCGGAAACTATTCTTACACTGACTTCTTCCATCGTAATGACTCGACCACTGTTTTGGCACCAGTCAGTACTTCTATCCAATTGGGCGACGGTGGTACGGGAATCATTACTGAACTTAACGCTTTTTATGTCTTTAGCCGGACCTGGAGTCTCTATGGAAATTTCTACTATATGTTTAACCCAAGAGACCAAAATGGCGTATCTACGCTACAGGGTAGAGATCCTACTCCGGAGCAAACCAGGGCGCTGGCAACGGTCACAAGCGTGCCCGATAACTTCTCTCTTCGGGCAGGGGTGAGTGCTACCATCAAGGATTGGATCTTTTCAGCAGGCCTGCGATATGACGGAGTACCTGTTTACGACGTTTTGGGTGAAAGCCATGGTGCTCGCAAGGCCGGTCATAACTTATCTGTTGAACCTGGTATTATGTATAATTTGAAGACTGTTTCTTTATACTATTATATGCCGTTTACGATAGCTGTAAATGAGAAAGCGACAACTGTTGATAAATCATTTGGAGAAACGACAGGATTTGGCGGCTCCCCTGATTTGCAGTTTATTTTTGGTGCATTATTCAGGTTGTGAGTTCCACATTGGTTATGTACATATCTTTGTCAGAATCCAGGGCTAAATGATCAAAAACAGGAGCGTTGCCAACTACACATTCAATCATGGGATTGACCAAGTTATTTCTGCCATCGAAAGGCAAAGTCTGTATTTGGAAAGAATTCGGAACTACCTTCGGTATAACTAAGTTCAGGGCCATGAAAAGGACCCTCATATCGCTCAATGTCGCCGATTTCAAATCACTTTAATTTAGTTACTTATGCACTTTTATTTGATGACGGGGAATTGCTTTCAAATTTACCCTTGACATGCTTTTACGAAATCCACCTTTGAGCCTGCGAATTCCGGGCGGCTTTATCCCGGTATTAAACTTATTCTGGCCATCAAATGCAGCATTGGGGAAGCTTTCTTTGTCAAACCAAAACAATCTTTGTAATTTGTACGTATATACCATTACTAAAACACTAACCAAAATCATGGGCTTATGAAAAAGTATTTGATTTTTTCGGTCCTTTCCTTTTTACTTGCAATCGCATACAGTCACAAGGCTGTATCACTATCAGAAACCTGACCAACCGCACCGGGTCAATATAATCTGCTTGACCGGTCATTACCAAGGCTGATTGGCAGATAGCACTTACTAACCGGTTTTTTGTCGCTAAAGGGCTTACACGGGCACTGAATACAACAAGGCGCCCCAACATTTGAAAATCGGACTTATACTTTTGACATTTCGATTACCAGATTGCTGAGTAAAGGCTGGTCCTTGATCTTGATATGCCCATTTCTGCGAATTCCAGGAGAACGCAGGCGAACATGGAGGCCCGGGATCAACAATACGACTCATTCATTCGGATTGAATGATATCTTCATTGTGGCGCTACAAATGGATACTGGCACCCCATGAAAATCAAAAGTTCAACTTTCAATTGGGGCTGGACCTAAAGTTGCCTACCGGCAATTACACTTACTCTGATTACTTTAGTCGAAATGACTCAACAACAGTGTTCGCCCCGGTAATCCTTTCCATTCAGCTGGGGGATGGAGGAACAGGTATTATGACGGAAATGAATGCATTTTACGTCTTCGGCAAAGCCTGGAGCCTTTATTTTAATGGATTTTATTTGTTCAGTCCGCGCGACCAGAATGGGGTTTCACCCCTTCTTGGCAGGGTTCCTCCAGATTGCAATCGTTAAATCTGATTGGCGCCACTGTTAATAGCGTGCCGGATACCTATTCGGCCAGAGCGGGTGCCAGCTTTGTTGCTCAAGGTGGATTCTTTCTGCCGGTGGCAGGATCGAAGCGTTCCCCGGTGCATGATGCAATTGGCCAAAGCCATGGTCTTAGGAGGGCAGGATACAATGTATCTATTGAACCCGGGCGCAATGTATAGCTGGAATACGGTTTCCGTCTACTATTATATGCCGATCATGTGGCGGTCAATGAAATGAATGTGCTACTGATCAGAAGTAGGGAATTTATAAGACCACCGGAGGTTCGGCTCCCGTGCAGATTATTTTCGGTGCCGTGTTTAAATTGTAAGGTTTGCCAGGCAAACGATGTCAATAGAGCATCGCGGGAATCAATAAATTTTTATAGCAAAATGCCGGATCAGCTCCGGCATTTCTATTTAATTGCACCCCAGCAATTCGCAGAGTTTGGACTGCAGTGTGTGGACCGCGCAAGATTCTTCGCTACAATCTTTCCCTGAGGATCTACCAGTATATTTTGCGGAATGGCGGAAATCCTGTATTTGGTTGCTGCCTCATTGTTCCAGAACTTGAGGTCGCTGACCTGGACCCATGCCAGGTTGTCTTCATGGATGGCCTTGATCCATGGATCACGGGCACGGTCAAGCGAAACACCGAGAACGGTGAAATTTTTTTCCCTGAACCGGTCATAGGTGGCTACCAGGTTGGGATTTTCCTGCCTGCATGGCCCGCACCAACTTGCCCAGAAATCCACCAACACGTATTTCCCTTTATAAGATGACAAGGTCACTGGCTTGCCCAACGTATCATTCTGAGTAAAATCAATGGCATCGGTGCCAACCGCGCCAATCTTCCCATTTTGAATTTGTTCATTAAGGAATCTTCCAAAAAACCCAGCCTGCACATTTGGCGTGAGCTCTTTGTATCTTTTTTCAAGCAGGAAAATATTATCTGACAATTGACTGGTGACATATAACAAAAAAGGAGTCACGAAGGATGACTTATGAGATTCCAGATATTTGTCTGTCTCAGCCTGCACTTTTGTTACAGTATATGAATATTCCCGGCTGATGGAATCAGACTTGCCTGCTCCCTCCGGTGAATTGGCCAACTGGGTCAGGGAATTCAATTTCATAATATAGGGACCGAAGGTTTTCTGAAATTCCATGAAATCGTCATTGGACTGCGAACCAGTCAGTTTCAATGCCTTCAAATTTGAGGTTTCACCGGCAATCTCCATATTGTCATTCCCAATAAATACAGGAAGTTTACCTGCCGGAGAAGTGAACCCAAGCACATAGAGGTTGGTTTCCGTAAGCCGGCCTTTCAGCTCAAAACTGCCATGCTGCACTTTTGCTTTTGCTGCAGTATCCGTCGGATTGTTTTCATCGATCAGATATACCCTGGAATTCTCTCCCAGGCCGGCTATATTGCCTTTTAGAGAAAATCCCTGGGCATACAGGGTCTGGGCAGAAAAGCCCAATGCAATGACCCATATCCCCAAAAAAATGTTTTTCATTAATGACTATTTTGCATGTCGCTTCCTTAGAACGTCAATTACCTCCTGCAAATTATAACCTTTTGTGTTAAGAAGGATCAAATAATGGAAGAGCAGGTCCGCTGCTTCATTGAGGAATAAGGTCTCGTCGTTGTCCTTTGCTTCAATCACCAGTTCCACCGCTTCTTCCCCTAGTTTTTGAGCAATTTTATTTAATCCTTTCTGGTTCAATTTATAAATATAGGATTGCTCATCCCCGCTCGTTTTCCGGGATTCAATAATCCCTTCCAGATAGCTGAGAAAATCGTTTTTAATATTTTTTTCATTCCAGCAGGTATCAGCCCCCGTATGACAAACCGGGCCCAATGGTTCGGCCTGGATCAGGAGCGTATCCTGGTCGCAATCCAAGGCAATATTCTTCACGAGCAGGAGGTTGCTGCTCTCCTCTCCTTTTGTCCACAGTTTTTTCCTGGATCTGCTGTAAAAAGTCACTTTGCCTTCCTCCATGGTCTTATCATAGGCTTCCTTATTCATGAAGCCCAGCATCAACACTTTTTGGGTTTGATGGTCCTGGATAATTGCAGGCACGAGGCCATCCGCGTATTTATTAAAATTGATATTCATCATTTCTTATTTGTCGGAATTCTCCGATTTTTCTCATTGTATCATTTATGCCGGCAATTCTCTACATTATATCCTCACCGGAATCTCTTTGTTCTGCAAATATCTCTTTAATTCAGGAATTGAAATTTCCCTGAAATGAAAAATGCTGGCAGCAAGCGCCGCATCTGCATGCCCCTGCACAAAAACATCCACAAAATCCTGCATGCTTCCGCCACCGCCGGAAGCGATTACAGGGACTCCGAGGGAACTGGCCAGTTTATTGGTAATCTCCAACGCAAATCCTTTTTTGGTCCCATCATGATTCATGGATGTCAGCAGGATTTCGCCTGCACCTAATTCTACCCCTTTCTTTGCCCATTCAAAACAATCCTGTTCTGTTTTAATTCGTCCGCCGTTCAGATAAACATACCATTTGCCATCTTCTTCCATCCGGGTATCAATGGCAAGCACCACGCACTGGCTTCCAAATTCTTTGGACAGATCTTTTAATAAACCTGGATTCCTGAACGCGGCCGTGTTCACTGAAATCTTATCCGCCCCATTTTTCAGCAGCACACTTACATCTTCCACAGTAGAGATACCGCCACCGACTGTAAAAGGAATATTGATCCGGTGTGCAATGCTGTTGACCAACTCACTCAGCGTTTTCCTTTTTTCGTTCGTGGCAGTAATGTCCAGGAAAACCAGTTCATCCGCGCCTTCCTGCGCATAGAATGCACCCAATTCCACAGGATCGCCCGCATCCCGAAGATTTACAAAATTTGTGCCCTTGACTGTTCGGCCATCCTTAATATCCAGGCAGGGTATAATTCTTTTTGTTAGCAAGGAAATTATTTTTTGGATGATAGGGCCACCTTTATGCCAAGCGCAATCAACAAGATGCCGGTAAGTCTCTCCTGGATCTTTATGAAGCGCGGTGATTTTGCGAGCCAGTTTCCCATTTTTCCGAATGCAATGGCGACGAGGATATTGACAAGGGTTCCTGAAAAATCAAACCATAACCCAAAGAACAAAATCATCCATTGAGGATTTTCCATTTTCAAGTCAATGAATTGCGGTAGAAAAGCAAGAAAGAACAGTGCCACTTTTGGATTCAGGACATTGGTAATTACTCCTTGTAGGAAAATGCTACGGTATGACAAAGGCTTTGCTTGTTCAGTAAGTTGAAAAGAGGATTTTTTCCTGTTTAACAATGACCTGAGCCCGAGATAGACAAGATAAGCGGCGCCCACATATTTAATGATGTCAAATGCAGTCGCTGATTTCGCTATGACAGCCGAAATGCCAGCCACCGCTGCCAGGATATGCACCATGCACCCCACCATGATCCCAAATGAGGATATGATGCCTGCTTTTATTCCCTGCCCGGCACTCCTGGATGCCACGTATAGCATATCGTTGCCGGGCGTTATGTTCAGCATGAGGCTTGCAAAAGCAAACATGAGGAAATTATCCATGTCCATAATTATAGTTTTGAAATATCTGAAAGTTTGAGCCGGCCTTCATAGATTGCTTTCCCTATGATGATCCCGCTGCAGCCGATTTCCCTTAATTGATAAATATCATCCATACTGCTTACGCCTCCACTCGCAATCAGGTAAAGCTTTGGAAATTTTTCCAATATTCGTTTGTACAGGTCGATGGAAGCACCCTTCAGCAACCCATCCAGATTCACGTCCGTGCAAAAAATGCGATTCAAATCTTTTGAAATCCAATTACCAATAAATTCAAATATTCCGATTTCGGTTTTCTCCTGCCATCCATTGATTGCAATCTTTTCATCCTTTACGTCTGCACCAAGCAGGAATAATGCGGCACCGTAATGCAGGATCCATTCCATCAATAACTCCTCGTTTTTAACAGCGAGACTGCCGATAGTCACCATGGATGCGCCAGAATTCATCAGGATGTCCACATCCCCCTTCGTCTTGATGCCTCCTCCAAAATCAATGATCAAATTTGTTTTGCCGGCGATCTGTTCCAACACCTTCCAGTTTTTAACAGACCCGTCTTTTGCCCCATCCAAATCAACCAAATGAAGTCTGCTCAATCCAGCATCTTCAAATTGCTTTGCTACTTCCAGCGGATTTTCATTGTATATCCTTTTCTTCGCAAAGTCTCCCTGCTCCAGCCTTACACATTTTCCTTCAATAATGTCAATCGCCGGTATGATGAAACTGTTGGAGTCCGAAGACTTTTGATTTCCTTCCTGCTCTTTTTCTTTCATTTGATTCATTAAATGATGTTTCATTTTCCCCGACGCTCAGATGTTCAGAAAATTCTCTAAAAGCTGTTGACCAATGGATGCACTTTTTTCCGGGTGAAACTGTACCCCAAAAAAATTAGTTTTTGACAACCCACTGCTGAACGCAATACCATAATCTGTGCTTGAAATGGTATGATCACTGAGCCCCGCAAAATAGCTGTGAACAAAATAGCAATAACTCTTTTCTGCAATCCCATGAAACAATGGGCCTTTGAGACCGAAGATCTGGTTCCATCCAATCTGAGGTACTTTCAAAGTATCTTTCATGGAGTCGAATTTTTTTACCTCCGTATTGAATATACCCAGGCAGTCCGTGTCATTCTCGTCTGAATGGTTGCACATCAATTGCATTCCGAGACAGATACCCAATACCGGCTGCTTCAGGTTTATTATTAATTGATCGAGCCCTCTTTCCTTCAGGTATTTCATCGCCGAACTTGCTTCGCCCACGCCAGGAAAAATAACTTTGGATGCCGACCTGATGAGGTCATGGTCATCCGTAACAATTGCGTTTTTCCCAATTCTCTCCAACGCAAACAGCACCGACTGAATATTTCCGGCATTGTATTTAATTATGACCAATTTATCCGATGATCCCATCCAGAAATGCTTTTGTTAATTGATCAATATCGCCTCCATTTTCCAGGGCACGGATATAAGCTGTGCCAATGATTGCTCCATTCAAGTGTTCCGATGCTTTCTGAAAGGTCTGCTTGTCTTTGATTCCAAATCCAACAAGGATTGGATTTTTCAGATGCATGCGTTGAAGTTTATCAAAATAAGATGACTGATCACTGAGGTTCTTGTCCTTTCCTGTAGTAGATGAAGAAGAGACAGCATATAAGAACCCATCACTCAGAGAATCCAGCTTCTTTACCCTATCATCCGTGGTTTCCGGCGTGACCAGGAAAATAAAGTCAAGCTTGTGTTTCCTGATGATCCCGCCGTATTCAGTTTCAAATTCATAGATGGGCAGGTCTGGTATGATCAGACCATCAACACCGGCTGCAGCAGCATCCATGCAAAATCTTTCGAACCCATATTGCAAAACCGGATTTAGATATCCCATCAATAAAACAGGTATATCAATGCTCCCGCCAGGAAAATCCTTTTTGCGCATGTTCCTGATCTGCTCAAACAATTTGGAAATCGTCATCCCATTCACCAGGGCCCTTGCACTGCTTGCCTGAATTACCGGACCATCTGCGAGCGGGTCACTGTAAGGCATACCGATTTCTACAATGTCAGTGCCATGCTTTTGTAATGCCTGCAGCACGAGTGGGAGACTTTCTAGTGAAGGGAAGCCCGCTGTGCAGTAGACATTCAGCACCTCTCTATTTTTCTTTTCAAACAATTGGGCAATCCGGCTCATGTATTGATATCAACTTTCTGTTTTTTGTATTGCGTCCGACGTTTTTGCACGTACTAATGAATTATAACGGTCATGCTCATTTTTTCTAGACCATCCCTTCATCCATCGCCTGCATATATGCCGCCAGGTCTTTGTCGCCCCTTCCGCTCAGGCAGAGCACGACAGTATCTTTTTCATTCCATTGCAATTGATCCAGGGCAGCCAGCGCATGTGCACTTTCCAGGGCAGGGATGATGCCTTCTAATTTGGCCAGTAGAAAAGCTGCATCCAGCGCTTCCTGATCCGTGGCGCTTAGAAAAATGGCTCTTCCATTTTCATAGAGATCAGCATGCAGAGGTCCGATGCCCGGATAATCGAGACCGGCAGAAATACTATGCGGCTCGACGACCTGTCCATCTTCCGTCTGCATCACCAGGCTCCGGCTTCCATGGAGGATGCCCGGCTTGCCCAATTGAGTGGTGGCAGCACTCATACCTGATTTCAATCCATGCCCTGCTGCTTCGACGGCAATTAGTTCCACTTCCAATTCATCCAGGAAATGATAAAATGTGCCGGCCGCATTGCTTCCTCCACCCACACAGGCCACCAGATGCGTAGGCAATTCCCTGCCTGTTTGCTCCTTCAATTGCTGACGGATCTCTTTGCTGATCACACTTTGAAATCGGGCAACCATATCAGGGTAAGGATGCGGGCCCACCACACTTCCAATAATATAGTGCGTATCTATCGGATGATTGATCCAATCTCTGATGGCTTCATTGGTTGCATCCTTCAGCGTCTTGCTTCCGCTGGTGGCAGGAATGACTTTGGCCCCAAGCATTTTCATCCGGGCCACATTGGGTGCCTGCCGCTCAATGTCTTTTTCTCCCATGTACACAATGCATTCCAATCCTTTCAATGCGCAGACAGTTGCCGTGGCCACGCCATGCTGACCTGCGCCCGTTTCAGCAATGATCCTTTTCTTCCCCAGCTTTTGAGCCAGAAGAATCTGACCAATGGTATTGTTGATCTTATGAGCTCCGGTATGACAAAGGTCTTCCCGCTTCAAAAATATTTCCGTATTGTATTTCGCGCTGAGTCTTTTTGCAAGATATAACGGCGTGGGACGACCGACATAGTCTTTCAGCAAACTGTCAAATTCCTTCTGGAATGATGCTTCATGAATGATTTCCAGGTATCTTGTCCTGAGTTCCTCCACGTTGGGGTACAGCATTTCCGGAATAAATGCCCCGCCGAATTTGCCATAGTATCCCTGCTCACTGGGGTGTTTATAAGATCGGTTACTTGTTGACATTTGATTAGAGTTTCATTCTTTCCAAAGTTTGGCGCATGAAATTTAAATTCTACTCCGCCTATCCATTTTTCAGGGCATTCACAAAAGTTTTGATCTTGTCCAGGTCTTTAATCCCGGCACTTATTTCGAATCGGCTATTGATATCAATCGAAAACAATTTGGCTGCCACAGGGGCTTTTTCAAACTCCCTCAGCTTTTCCAGATCCTCCGGTTCAATGCCACCACTTAAGAAAAACAATTTGTCTACCTGTCGCATGTTTCAAATCCTCCCAATTGAATTTTTTACCAGTGCCTCCGTATCCCACGCCAAGGGTATCGAAGAGAAACATATCACAGGATTCCTGGTAAGGCCTGGTAATCCAGTCAATAGGATCATTCTCTCCCAGGCGGAATACTTTTATCACACTGACATAATTGGACACCTGTTCACAATATCTTGGCGTTTCGTCGCCATGCAATTGCACCATGTCTAATCCATATTCGTCCACATGGTGCATGATTTCTTCATAAGGAGTATTCACAAAAACACCCACTTTACCCAACCTGAGTTTTGATTTCTTCAACAACTCTCCCCGGAAATGTTTTCCTGCATACCTGGGAGATTTTGGATAGAAAATAAACCCGGCGAAATCAATTCCCATCTCATCCAGCTTTCTCACCTGGTCCAGTTGCGTCATGCCGCAGACTTTTACCCTCATGTGGTCCTTTTTTTAGTTCATTAACAAATGAGGCAAAAGCAATCACGGGATCGGCCTGTTTCATAAAATTCTCTCCCATTAGAAATCCCCTGAATCCGCTCTGGCGCAGACTGTGGACAATAGACACTCCATGGATCCCACTTTCAGAAATAGAAATCTTTCCTGAAGGAATCCACTGTATGAGTTCGAATGACCTGTTAATATCTACATTAAACGTTTTCAAATCCCTGTTGTTTACTCCCACCAGATCCACTTCGTCACAGATATGATCAAGCTCTTTCCTGTTGTGCACTTCGAGTAACACTTCAAGGCCCAGTCTTTTTGCATGTGTGGCAAGATGTTTCACTCCGGCAGGGCTCAAGGCAAGCGGCTATAAGCAGGATCACGTCTGCCCCCATCGCTTTAGATTCGTCAAGCTGGTAGGTCGTCAATCACAAAATCCTTGCGCAGGATGGGGATTTTGTTTCCCCTGGCGGCAATTAAATCGTCGGTCGTGCCCCCGAAATAATCAAAATCTGTCAGGACAGATAATCCGGCTGCCCCATGGTCTGCATATCCTTTCGTTACAGTGAGCAGATCTGCCTCTCCATTTATGACTCCTTTCGATGGAGATTTTCTTTTGAATTCTGCAATGATGCCTGAGCTGTTCTCATCGGATAAAAACCGGGTCAGAGAAATGGTCTGCCTGGAATAAAAGGGATGGCTATGGAAATCTGATACCGGATCGCTTTGCGCTGCGGTTCTTAATTTCAATCTTTTTTGAAGCAATGATGGTTTCCAGAATATTCATGCTCAGCTTCCCTGCATTTTAAGATTGCATAGATATTAATTTCTTCAAAGCCTCATGCGCTTTGCCTGATTCCAGGCTCTGAACAGCTGTTTCATACGCGTCTTCATACACTTTGTATTTGCCTGTTCTGTGAAGCGCCAACGCCGCATTGGCCAATACAACTGCATTTTGCGACCAGCTTCCTTCCCCTTTCAATATTTTCAGGAATATCTTTGCCGCTTCCTCTGTCGATTGTCCACCATATATGGAACTGGCATCCACTGTTCTTTTACCCAGCTGTTCAGGTGTCATAATGCTTTCTCCATGGTTCGTAATGACCTTCGTGTCATTGGTCAGCGAAATCTCATCATAGCCATCCAGGCTATGAATGATCGTAAATGTTCCTTCTGTCTGTTGCAGCAAATAATTATAGATCCTGGCCATTTCAAGGCTGTAGACGCCAACGAGCTGGTATTTTGGAAATGCAGGATTCACCATAGGACCAAGCATATTAAAGAATGTTCTGATGCCCAGATTCTTCCGGATCGGGCCAACGGCCTTGAGGGCCGGATGAAAGAGTGGGGCATGAAGGAAGCAGATATTTGCCAGGTCAGCTTCTTTCTTAAGGACCCCTGCATCGTTTTTGAATTTGTATCCCAGTTGCTCCATCACATTGGAAGCGCCACTGATGGAAGAAGCCCCATAGTTGCCATGCTTCGCCACTTTTTGGCCGGCACCAGCCACAATAAAGCAGGCAAGTGTGGATATATTAAAGGTATTTTTTCCATCACCTCCGGTACCTACAATGTCCATCACTTCAAATCCATCCAATTCCACGCGAACACAGAGTTCGAGCAACGCATCGCGAAATCCCTGCAGTTCGTCAATGGTAATGCTGCGCATGAGGTATACCGTGATAAATGCAGTCACTTCGCTTTCATTGTAGATCCCTTTCGATATATTCATAAGAATTTCCTTCGCCTGGTTGCGGTCGAGGGTTTTATGCTCAAAAAGATATTGAAGAATTTTTTTCATGATCAGATCATATGATTAGTATCCATTCATTTTCTTTCTTCCATCATTCATTCAATCAAATCATTCAGCAAGCCAGTTCCTGAAAATTGTTTCGCCGAGCGGAGTGAGCACACTTTCCGGGTGAAATTGAACTCCCTGCACGTCAAATTTCCTATGCTGCAAGCCCATGATATAATGATTCTCATCCCAGGCGGTAATTTCAAGTTCAGCAGGGAATTGCTGATCGCTCACCACCCAACTATGGTATCGCCCGGCTTCAATTTCAGCCGGGAGGCCTTTAAACAGCGGACTCAAAAATTCGCTTCCATTTTTTCCGCCGACCAGCTGGACCGGAGTAGCCACACCATGATACACGGTCGAAAGGTTGACCAGCTTTGCTCCAAATGCCTCTCCGATCGCCTGATGTCCCAAACAAACACCCAAAATGGATTTGCTGGAAGCATATTCTCTGATAAGTGGCAACAGCAAGCCGGCTTCCACAGGAATTCCCGGTCCTGGCGAAAGGATAATCTTATCATATCCGGAGACTTTCTCCAATGGTAATTTGGTCATTGCGAAATACCTCCACTTTCTGATGCAGGATTTTTTCAACCAGGTGCACCAGGTTATAGGTGAAAGAATCATAGTTGTCAAAAACCAGGATTTTCATTTTCTTATTAATTCCGGTCTGAAGCAGGATACTGATCAGCATCCTGCCCGCCTTGATGAACTAAATTTTTTCTGCCATTTGAATGGCTTTTTTCAAAGCACCCAACTTATTGTTCACTTCCTGCAATTCATTTTCCGGCTGACTCGCAGCTACGATGCCGGCACCGGCCTGGTAGGTCAGTGTATTTTGTTTGCTCAAAAAAGTTCTGATCATGATGGCATGGATACACGAACCGTCGAAACCCATAAATCCGATGCATCCTCCATAATAACTTCTTTGCGTGGGCTCGAGCTGGTCAATCAGTTCCATGGCCTTGAATTTTGGGGCCCCGCTCAATGTGCCTGCAGGAAATGTGACTGCCAACAATTGAAATGGATTGGTTCCCGGCCTGACTTTTCCATTTACTTCACTCACCAGGTGAATCACATGGGAATAATATTGGACCTGTCGGTAATGCACAACCGACACTTCATCACAAAGCCGACTCAGGTCATTACGGGCGAGATCCACCAGCATGACATGTTCCGCATTTTCTTTTGGATCCTTTACCAGGGCCTCAGCCATTTGCTGGTCCTTCTCTTCGTCACCCGTTCGCTTAAAGGTCCCCGCAATGGGATGCACGACCGCTTTGCCCTGCTGGATGAGCAACTGGGACTCGGGCGAAGAACCCATTAACTTGTAGTCTCCATAATCAAAAAAGAACAGATAAGGAGATGGATTGATATTGCGCAAAGCACGGTACACATTGAATTCATCGCCTGAAAATGCCTGCTGAAATCTCCTGCTGAGCACAATCTGAAACACATCGCCGCGGTAACAGTGTTGAATACCCTTTCTGACCATGTCCTTATAATCCTCATCATTCATATTTGAAGATTCGGGTCCCTTGCTGGCAAAGGGAAATGAAGGCACGTCCTTACTTCGGATCAGGGACTCTACAATATCCAGTTCGGAATCCATTCCGGCAATTTCATTTTCGCAGATATATAATTCATCTTTGAAATGATTGATGGCAATGACATATTGATAGAGGCGGTATCGCATCAGGGGAATATTTGCTTTCTCCTTTCCTGATGACTTGAGCTGAATGGTATCAAAAAACTGAACGGCATCAAAGCAACTGTAACCAAATAATCCCTGGGCCGTTCTTACAGATTTATCGGCGCGCTGGTTCCACATCAAATCTTTGCATAAAGTCCCATAATAATGCGGGCACTTCAGAAGCCTGGCTGATTTCCTGCCTTTCGGGTTTTTCATTGGGAAACTTGAATTCAATCCGCCGGGTATCAGAGATTTCCATGCCTGCGATGGCATTGATGCAAATAAAAGAATAACTATTCTCCGCATTATGATAGTCCGTACTTTCCAGCAGGATGGTATCCCGGAACCGGTCTCTCACCCGCAGATAAATGCCCACCGGCGTATACGTATCGGAGAGCAGTTTTTTCGCATTCGTTCTTAACACAATCTTTTTCATTCAGAAACTGACTTTGTACTTCTGTTCATCGTTTAAAATCAAAAAGCCCCGATTTGCATCGAGGCCTGAATATTATAATTCAATAAACAACAATAGCTGCTTACAAGCCCCGGTTAAGGTTTGTATGCCACCACCAATTATTGTTGATTAATCTCCTTGTCATAACCCTACAAATATGATATAGAATTTCGAATCCACCAAAATTTTTTTTGCAAATACAAGCATCTTAACTTCCAAACGTCAATAATTCCTCACTCTTTTTTGATACTATGAACGCAAAGGTTTTTATTCTGCCCGGCCTGAACAATTCCGGTCCGATGCATTGGCAATCGCACTGGGAAAAAGCATATGGATTCATCCGCATTAACCAGGATGATTGGGATACTCCCCGGTGTGAAGATTGGTTGAACCGCATTAACCAGCATCTCAACGGACGGGCCGACAAGGAAATCCTTCTTGTTGGGCATAGCCTGGCCTGCTGCACGATTGCGCACTGGGCAAATGCATCCCACCGCCTCATCAAAGGAGCATTGCTCGTGGGACCAAGTGATGTCGAAGCACCGAGTTATCCGAAAGGAACCACGGGCTTCTCTCCTATGCCACTTAAGGAAATTCAATTCCCGACGGTCGTTCTGGCAAGCACGAATGACGAGTATGTAAGCGTTGAAAGGGCACAATATTTCGCAGATCATTGGAAGAGCAAAATGGTCTGGGTTGGAGAAAAGGGACATATTAATTCAGCCTCAGATCTTGGACTCTGGCCGGAAGGATATACATGGCTGGTCAAACTCGACAAGGAAGAGATTAGACACCCCTAAAATGAATTCGTTCTGCATAATGCAAAAAATTCTTCTTATTTTTTGTATCAATTATACCCCAAATGAGTTCGCAACAACCCTCCCTGAACAAATACCAACGACTGCTTTCCCTGGATTTCATGCGCGGGTTTATTATGGTCCTGCTAGCTGCGGAAAGTACAGGATTATATGAACATTTATTTTCTGCTACTAAAGATCAGCCGGTCATAAATAATTTCTTTCTCCAGTTCTTCCATCATCCATGGAATGGACTAAGATTCTGGGATCTGATCCAACCTTCCTTTATGTTCATGGCCGGGGTGGCCATGGCTTTTTCCCTGCATAAACAGGCATCCCAGGGAATGAGTTGGGGCGCATCCTTTAAGAAGACCCTTAAGCGATGCTTCTGGCTTTTTTTCTGGGGCGTGCTGGATTATGCTGTCAGGCCTCATGGCCTTTCCTTTGAATTGTGGGACGTGCTGACGCAACTTTCTTTCACCACCCTGGTGGCTTTTCTGATTTTCAGGTGGTCAGCCGCAGCTCAAATCATCACCTGTGCCGGACTTTTGCTTTTGACTGAATTGTTGTATCGGTATTCCCATATCCAGGGATTTGACCAGCCGTTCAAAGACCAGTATAATTTTGGCAATTATGTCGACCTCCTCCTCATGAACAAAATAAATAAGGATGGTTGGGTAGCCATCAATTGCATCCCTACCGCTGTACATACCATTGCCGGCTCCCTGGTTGGTCAATTATTACTAAGCGAAAAAAAGGAAAAAATCAAAACCATATTGATTTGGGCCGGGATTTGCCTGATTGCCGGGTTCGGCCTGGACTGGTCTGGCATAACGCCTATCATTAAGCGAATAGCCACGAGCTCTTTCACCCTGGCTTCTCTTGGATGGGTATTGATTGAACTTGCTTTTTGCTATTGGTGGATAGATATCAGAGACCATCGCAAGAGGCTCGAATTTTTCACGATCATAGGAATGAATTCTATTTTTATTTACCTGTTTTTCGAAATCGTTGGGGACCGCTGGTTTACAGGGTATATCACCGCCATTTCGGGAGGACTGATGAGCCTTGTGAATGTGCCCATCACGATCAACCAGATTCTCAGTTCACTCTGCGTACTGGCTCTGGAATGGTTATTGTGTTATTTTCTATACAGGAAGAAAATATTTTTTAAGCTATAAAATTATCCATGGATGCTCATCCAGCACAGGCAGGTCGAAAGCAGGGGTTTATTTTTTGTTGGCAAGGAGGGTGTCATCGAAGCCGAATTGGTCTATCATCTCAAAGCAAACGGCGACATGGTCATTGAACATACAGAAGTCAGTGAGGCCCTTGAAGGAAAGGGAGTCGGAAAGAAATTGGTTGAAACCGCGGTGGAATATGCGAGAACCCAGGGTATCAAAATCATACCACTCTGTCCTTATGCCAATGCACTTTTCAAAATAACACCGGAATGGAATGATGTATTGGCATAAGTAACAAGAAATCGAATTTGATTTCCGCTTAAAGGCGATTTTCGGATCTAAAAATCAATTTTCTTGTGCTTTGCATTTTCTCTCCTGATATAATAAGGAATAATTAAGAATCGCTGGAGGAAAGCGAAGATCTTCTTCATTCAGAATACTTGCTTATTGGCTTCTCCTTAAATTTGATTAGCAATTCACACATGAAAGTTCTTAACGCTTTTCATTTTTACAAAAATGCACTATTTTCGGTATCATTCATCATCCGAACCTATTTTCGATGATGGAGTTCTCTAATTTTTCTCCACTCCAAAGCTGATTTTATGTCCCAAAAAATCCTTGTTACCAATTACACCTTTAGTGTGCCTCCGGAAGAATTTGAACAAATGGCATCATCCCTTGCGCCTGCATTTTCCAGCGTTCCCGGGTGCCTATGGAAAATCTGGCTAATTGATCGTGAAAAAAAAGAAGCGGGTGCTGTGTACCTGTTTGAAAATGAAAAATCGCTGCAGAATTTCAAAGCCAGCCCCCTGGTGGCTTCGGTATTGTCCCATCCGGCGCTGAGCAATTTTGATCTGAAGGAGAGAGATATTCTTAGGGAGATCAGCCTCATGAATCGGGCCCCGTTGGAGCAGGTGTTCCAAGGCTAGGGAAAGTCTGAGGACTCCCTTTAAATCATTATTACTATCCAGATTATACACGGTAAGTGTGGTGAACTTACCGTGGACGAATATATTTTCTCCAACGAACCTTAGAAAGCATAATGTTCTGGCAGTTTCTCATATGTATTCGAGGTCAAGGATCCAAATTTCACGCACCTATTGTAGGTTAGCAGATGGATGCAAGTTTGTGCTTAGAGCAATCCTTTGGTTGTAGGTAAATAATTGCTTAGGGGATCTCTTTTAACTGCCATCCTGATTGCTTTTGCAAATGCCTTGAAGATGGCTTCGATCTTATGGTGTTCATTGTCGCCATGGCATTCAATATTCAGGTTACATTTTGCTGCGTCAGAAAAGGACTTAAAAAAATGAAAAAATAATTCAGTCGGCATTTCTCCGATCCTTTCCCGACGGAATAGTGCATTCCAGATGATCCAATTCCTGCCACCAAAATCAATCAGCACTTTGGCATCCGCCTCGTCCATGGGAAGTGCAAATCCGTACCGTTCCATGCCTCTCTTGTCGGCCAGTGCTTTTGCAAATGCCTCCCCAAGGGCAATGGCTGTGTCTTCAATGGTGTGGTGTTCATCAATATGAAGGTCCCCTTCGGCTTTAATCGACAGGTCGATTTTGCCATGCCTTGCTATTTGTTCAAGCATGTGGTCAAAAAATCCCAGGCCCGTAGAAATAGATGCTTTGCCGGCACCATCTGCGTTTAATTCGATATGGATCTTTGTTTCATTTGTGATACGATCGTGAATTACCCGACGCATACCTAACTTTAGAAATTCATAAATTTTTGACCATTCACTCGTTTCCAAAGCAATCGTTTCTTCGAGGGCGGCAACTGAATCCGAAATTTCCTTGCCTCCCAGTCCGGGATCATTGTTCAGCCAGATGGCTTTGCATCCCAGATTCTTTGCCAATTGCACATCTGTGATCCGGTCGCCAATGACATAGGAATTTTCGATATCGAATCCCGGATTATTCAGGTATTCCGTAAGCATTCCGGTTCCTGGTTTTCTTGTGGGCGCATGATCTTTTACTAAACTGCGGTCGATATGCACGGCACTGAAATGAATCCCCTCATTGCTTAAACTTTTCATGACCAGGTTTTGCACCGGCCAAAATGCTGATTCGGGGAAAGATGTTGTTCCAAGGCCATCCTGGTTTGTGACCATCACCAATTCATAATCCAGTTCACGGGCGATCCTTCCCATGAATTCAAACATTCCCGGATAAAATTCCAGTTTTGCAAATGAATCCACCTGGTATGTAGGGGGTGGATCTATGATCAGCGTACCATCCCGATCAATGAATAAAATTCTTTTCATATTAAATTCGGATACCAGGAAAAGAGGACTTCTTCCTTATTTACCGGAGTAAGAAATTTTCCAAACACTTCCTTTCGAATCATCCGTGACATAAATTGATCCATCGGGAGCCTGTGCCAGACCGCATGGCCGGTGTTTGGTTTTTCCTTCAGCCACATCACGCGGGTCGCCACCAAATCCGTCAGCGAACACTTCCCAGTCACCACTCGGTTTCCCATTCTTGAATGGAAGGAAGACCACAAAGAATCCTTTTTGAGGTTCAGGTGCCCGGTTCCAGGATCCATGAAATGCAATGAATGCTCCATTCTTATATTTTGCCGGGAACTGATTTCCGGTATAAAATAGCAATGCATTTGGAGCCATATGTGCCGGAAAAGCATATGTAGGATCCTGTGCATCTTCGCCTGCCGTCATCTTCCCATCTCCTCCAAATTCCGGACTAAGGATTTTCTTTTTCTGTGCAGGATCATAATAAATATAAGGCCATCCACAATTTGAACCTTTGTGTAGTTCATACAAACATTCTGCAGGCAATTCAGCACTTTGCTTGTCATTAAAAAGATTTGGATAGAGGAAACTGAGCTGGTCGCGACCATGCTGCATGACAAATAGTGAATTCGTAGACTGATTCCAATCGAGGCCGACCACATTGCGAAGTCCGGTTGCATAGCGCTGACCATCCTTATAGGTCTGATTCTGTTTGTCCGCCATGAAAACCCATATTCCTCCTGCGGAATCCAGGATCGGACAGGGCTTCATGCCCGGGGATCCCTTCTTCCTGTCCTCTACCTGGCAGGCATTGGAGTAGGCTCCGATATTCACATACAGATTGCCGTTATTGTCAAGCGCAATGGATTTCGCTTCATGTTCTCCCCTGCTGAGCAAGCCGGTGACTATGTGTTCGGGTTTTGCAGGATTGATGACCTTATAATCCGCGTCCAGGGCATAGCGGTAAATGTCTGTGTTGGAAGATGCATATAAGTATGTCCCCTTGATGGCAATACCCGTTCCTGTAAAGTCACCGAACCCTGAAATGTCTTCCGCACTCCCATCTTTGTTCCCGTCACGCAACCTGATAATAGTGTTTCCGTTCTTTTTGCTGTCTAATTTAACATATACGTCTCCGTTAGGTGCGACAGCAATATGTCTCGCTTTGCCCAGATTATCCGCAAAAAGGGTGGACTGAAAACCGGAAGGCATGGTTAATGATACTTTGCCTGAATCAGCCGCCATGGCGATGGAGTCAGCCGTAGATGTGCCTGCGTGCTCACCTGCGGGGCTGTTTCTGCAAGAAATAAGGACAGCCAGCACGATGGCGATAGCGATGAAAAATATTCCTTTGAAAGCCTGTTTCATGTGATGTTATCGATTTTAGAAAAATAAAATTACGGTTTATTCGAAGGATATCTTTTCAAAGCACTCACCAATTCTTTATTTTCCTTCTCCGTTCCCACAGTAATACGGAGACAGCCTTCGCAAAGGGCCACATTGCTCCTGTCCCGGACCACGATGCCTTGTTCCAATAGGTACTTGTACACTTTCTTTGGATCAACCAGTTTGACCAGAAGAAAATTCGCATCACTGGGGTAAATCCGCTGCACTATAGGAATGCCTCCAAGCGATGTTTCTAGCATACCGCGCATGTGTACAATCTCACGAATCATATCATTAACCTGATCTGTTTCGTCCAGCGCCTTCAGCACAATTTCCTGTGTCGCCTGCCCTATATTATACGGCGGCTTGATTCTATTGTAAATTTCTATAATCGCTTCGCTTGCAAAAGCCATGCCCAGCCTCAATCCAGCCAATCCCCAGGCCTTGCTTAGGGTTTGCAAAACGACGAGGTTAGGATATTCTGGCAGTTCAGGAATAAAAGATCTTTGTCTGGAAAAATTGATGTAGGCTTCATCTATGACGACCAGGCCATCAAAATTGTTCAGGATAATCTCAATATCCTGCCTGTGCATGGAATTGGCCGTTGGGTTATTGGGAGAACAAATCCAGATGATCTTGGTGTTCTCGTCGGCCAGGTTTTCCAGGTGAACCAGGTCAAGCTGAAAGTCATCAAGCAATGGAGCCCTCCGGATTTCTACATCGTTTATCGACGCGCTCACTTCATACATGCCATAAGTGGGCGGGTTGATGATGATATTGTCTTTCCCCGGATTACAAAATGCACGATAAAGGATGTCGATGCATTCATCACTTCCATTTCCTATAAATATATTGGCAGGCGCTACTCCCTTGATCCGGCCCAGGGCCTCTTTTATTTTCCGCTGGTGCGGATCCGGGTAGCGGTTATACCACTTCGTGAGTGGAGAGCCGATGCTGTTTTCATTGGCATCCAGAAAGATCCGCGCTTCGCCGGTAAATTCGTCCCTGGCTGAAGAATAAGGAACAAGGTGCCTGATGTTTTCCCGCAAAAGCCGATCTAACTGAAACATATACCTGAGGTTATTTCTTTTTCCCTTTATTATTAATTTCTTCCAGCCTCAGTGCCACCGCCCGGGCATGCGCTTGAAGGCCTTCTGCTTCTGCCATGCGCACTACATGTTCTCCAATTTGTGCAAGTCCCTGCTTCGTCAACTCCTGAAAACTGATTTTCTTTACAAAACTGTCCATGCTGATCCCACTATAAGACCTGGCATACCCATTGGTAGGGAGCACATGATTGGTTCCGCTTGCATAGTCGCCCGATGATTCCGGCGAAAAGTGGCCAAGAAATACTGAACCGGCATTTAAAATCCTGGCAGAAAGGGCTTTCGCTTCTCGGCAGGCCAGGATCAGGTGTTCAGGCGCATATTCATTGATCAGTTCTATGGCCTGATCCAGATTTTCTACAAGAATGATCTTGCTGTGTCCGAGTGATGCAAGGGCCAACTCTTTTCTTGGCAGTGTGCCGACCTGCAATTCAATAGCAGCTTCCACTTCCCTTGCGATCCGGGCATTGTCTGTGACGAGGATGACCTGGCTGTCTTCTCCATGTTCCGCTTGCGATAGAAGGTCTGACGCTACAAAGGAAGGATTCGCCGACTCATCGGCAAAAACGGCGAGTTCGCTGGGTCCTGCGGGCATATCAATGGCAATCCCATCTCTTTGCACGAGTTGTTTCGCACAAGTCACATACTGATTGCCCGGGCCAAATATCTTGTATACACGCGGTATTGTCGCCGTTCCATATGCCATTGCAGCAATCGCCTGGGCCCCGCCGACTTTGAATATTTCTTGAATCCCTGCAATTTTTGCAGCATACAGTATGGCCGGATCCAGTTTGCCTTCGCGGGAAGGTGGTGAACAGAGTATGATTTCACGGCATCCGGCAATCGAAGCGGGGATGCCAAGCATCAGGATGGTAGAAAAAAGCGGTGCGGATCCTCCCGGAATATACAGTCCGATTTTTTCGATTGGTACTGCCTTGCGCCAGCACTTTATACCAGGCATGGTTTCTACAGGATCCTCATCAAATACCTGATTCCTGTGAAATTTTTCAATATTCGAAGCTGCCTGTTGAATGGCTCTTTTCAATTCGGCGGAAACCCATTTCAAAGCTGCATCCATTTCGGCTTGGGTGACTTTGATCTCATCGAGATTAGTCTTATCAAAAATCATTGAGAATTTCCGGATGGCTTCATCTCCATTCTCCTTTACTTCGTTCAGGATATTCGCTACGGCAGGTTCAATTGAATCCGCTTGTATCGCCGGACGCTTAAGGATTGTTGGCCACTCTTTTCTATCAGGTCTGTCATGCCATTTCATCTTTCATGCATTTGATTGCTAATATTAGTCCAATAACTCACATGATCATTTTCTCAATCGGCACGACCAGGATTCCCTCGGCGCCAGCTATTTTCAATTTTTCTATAATATCCCAAAATTGATTTTCCTCCAAAACACTATGCACGCTGCTCCAGCCAGCTTCGGCCAATGGCAGGACCGTGGGGCTCTTCATCCCTGGAAGGAGTGTGATGATTTCCTGCAACTTTTCATTTGGGGCATTGAGCAGGATGTACTTGTTGTTCTTAGCCTTTTTTACTGCCCTGATCCGAAACAGAAACTTCTCCAGGACCTTTTCCTTTTCTCCGTTCAATGCCTGGTTCCTGATTAATACAGCCTGTGATTCAAGGATGGTCTCTACTTCTTTTAATCCATTCATGAACAGCGTGGATCCGCTGCTCACAAGATCAACGATCGCATCCGCCAGTCCGATGCCAGGCGCTATTTCCACGGAACCGCTGATTTCATGGATCTCTGCATTGATTTTATTTTCTTCCAGCCATTGTCTCACAAGCCAGGGATATGTTGTCGCGATCCGCTTGCCCTTTAAAGTGGATTTGTCTTTGTAATGCTCACTCCTGCCCACAGCTACGGATAAGCGACATTTTCCAAACCCAAGTTTTTCTACAAGCTGCACTTTGCGGTTTTTTTCATACACGATATTTTCACCAACGATGCCAATATCAGCCACAGCATCTTCAACGTACTGGGGGATATCATCGTCACGAAGGAAATAGATTTCCATGGGAAAGTTATCAGCTTCGGTTTTGAGCTTATTCAAACCGTTTTTAAGTTCAATTCCACAGTCTTTCAACAATTTTACCGAGTCATCATACAATCTGCCCGATTTCTGTATGGCTATTTTCAGCCTGGCCGGGCCCTCTGTGGATTCAGGGAATGGGGCATATTGTTTCTTGAAATTCTCTTTAATCATATTTTTCGGTTTTGAATGCGATCGGACCCAAGTTCCAATGCATGAAAAAAAAAGAGCTTACCATTTGGTAAGCCCTCCGCTTATTTTGTGTACACAAAACACCATCGGCCTACCCCTGGGGCAAGTATCCATGATGATGAATATGCATATTGTATTTCATAACAGGCGACAAAAATAGTGGCTATTGGGTTTAATTCAAAATTTTTCACGGCCAATGGCGAAATAAGCCGGCGCAGCCGAAATTTGTATCTTTCCTAAAAATACTGTTATGCGGCACTTCACCCGGCCTTTTATTTATTTAATGCTTACTATGTTCTGCCTTGGATTTTCAAAAAACCCAAAGGCACCTGACTGGCACCTAATCTGGAGCGATGAATTTAATTATGCTGGCTTGCCCGATAGCAGCAAATGGAACTATGATTTTGGTGGCGACGGCTGGGGAAATAATGAGCTGGAATTCTATACTGTGAAACGAAAGGAAAACGCGCGGGTGGAGAATGGAAACCTTGTCATTGAGGCAAGAAAAGAAGATCACGATGGCAGCCATTATACTTCGGCCAGATTGGTTACCAAAGGAAAAGCTGACTGGAAATATGGAAAATTCGAAATCCGGGCAAAGCTACCCAGGGGGCTCGGCACCTGGCCTGCGATCTGGATGCTTGGTTCCAAATCGCCTATGAAATGGCCTGACGATGGCGAAATAGATATTATGGAGCATGTAGGATACGACCCTGGGGTTATCCATGCCTCCATTCATTGTAAGGATTTCAATCATGTTATCGGAACTCAAAAAACCGCAGTCACCGGGGTTGAAGATTGTATGGATAATTTTCATGTTTATGGATTGGAGTGGGATGAAAAAAGCATACTCATATCCGTTGATGGCAGGAATTATTTCAAATTTCTTAATGAGAATTATCATTATAGTGGTTGGCCTTTCAATCAACCCATGCATATTTTGCTGAATCTGGCCGTTGGAGGCAATTGGGGAGGTCAAAAAGGCGTGGATGATGGAATTTTTCCGCAATCAATGCTGGTCGACTATGTCAGAGTTTATCAACGGAAATAAAGGATCCGCGAATTCCTTTACTTTCTAATATTTAAACGCTCAGGAAATTCATCCGTACAATGATGAGCTCAAAAAGGTTATACCGGTTTTATATATGCGTTCTGGTGGCTGCCAGCGTGGCCTGTTCCAAAAAAGAGCAGGATGGGCCAACTGGGATTGTACCCCCTCCTTCCGGCCCGCCACCGCAGGAAAAACCATATCAACTGGTTTGGTCTGATGAATTTGATTCTAGTGGCCTGCCAGATCCTTCCAAATGGACCTACGATATCGGGGGCAATGGCTGGGGGAACAATGAATTGGAATATTATACCGGTTCGAGATCCGAAAATGCACGCATTGAAAATGGCCAGCTGGTCATTGAAGCGAGAAAAGAAGATTATAACGGAAGCAGCTACACTTCTGCCCGACTACTTACAAAGGGAAAAGGTGAGTGGACCAATGGAAAATTTGAAATCCGCGCAAAACTTCCAAGAGGCATCGGCACCTGGCCGGCCATTTGGCTGCTTTCTTCTACGAATCCCCTGGTATGGCCCGACGATGGGGAATTGGATATTATGGAAGAAGTAGGATTCAATCCAAACCTGATATATGGAACGGCACACAATAAATTATATAATGGAGCACAGGGCACACAGAAAGGTGCCTCTATTACTGTTGCCAATGCCCAGGACAGCTTTCATGTATACCAATTGGAGTGGACAGCCACACAAGTAAACTGGTTTGTGGACAGCGTGCTTTATTTTTCCTATTTCCCGCCGGATTATGGTTTCAATGCCTGGCCCTATGTTTCAAATTTTTACCTGATCCTCAATATTGCCATAGGAGGAAATTGGGGCGGACAAAGAGGGGTCGACGATTCCATATTTCCACAGCAGATGCTGGTTGACTATGTCAGGATCTACCAGAGAAAATAGAAGCATGCTCAAAAGAAATAATATTTCTTTTCACCAATGCCTGGTTTCTTTATCCCGGTTTTTTTCCGGTGAGCGCTTGTGCAGGCTTTTTATATTTGAAATCCGGATGGCCGCATTGCCACATGGCAAATGCAAATTGATCTGCAAAATTGGCGAAGGTCACCGATTTATCCTCAGTAAAGTGACCGTTATCATAATTCACTTTCATTAATACAGGCTTGCCTGAAGTAGAAGCATTTTGCAAAGCAGCAGCGAATTTTCCTGGCTCCCATGCGATGACCCTCGGATCATTCCATCCTCCGATACATATGACAGCAGGGTATTTTGTTCCCGGGACCACATGTTTAACTCCGTCCATTGCATATAGTCCAAGGCATTCAATGCTGTCTTTCACTGTGCCAAATTCAGGAATATTCGCCGGGCCATTGGGTGCAAACTCCATGCGCATGGCATTCGCACAACCTACATTACATATGGCAGCAGCATACAGGTCTGGCCTTTCTGTAATCGCGCGACTTATCAGAATACCTCCTGCGCTGGTGCCTGTTCCAGCCAGCTTATTGGATGAAGTGTATTTATTTGCAATCAGATATTCTGCACAACTATTAAAATCTTTCCAGGTATTTGGCTTCGTCGTCTTGTACCCTGCCTTATACCAGGCTTCCCCTTTTTCACTTCCACCCCGCACGTGTGGATGGGCTATGATCACGCCCTTCAATGCCAGCGAATTTTCCAGATAATCAAACCAGGGAGTCATACTTATTCCATATGCTCCATAACTATCCAAAAGGCAAATAGCATTGCCATCTTTCTTCAGGCCTTTTTTATAAATAATCGAAAGCGGGATCATCACCCCGTCATGTCCTTTCACTTCCAGTTCTTCCACAACCAAATCCTTATAAGCGGCAGGATAAACAGGTGCCTTATTAAAAGTGCTTGGAGAAAACTTATCACTGACAGCGTCGTAATTGAATTCAGTATATGGTTTATCCCAGGAAGTGATGCCCGGCCATGCAATTGTTTGTCTTATTGTCAAGGCAGAATACGACCATTGTGCCGGTATAAGGTAATTTAACCTGCGTTGTTGCCTTTGTCGAAAAATTGTATTTGTAGAGATAATTGTTGATTCCGTCACTGTAGGACATAAACAAAAAATCTTTGCAATGCGTAATGGATTCCAGGGTCAGACCAGCCTTTTCTTCAGCGATGGTATTGGCGTGCTCCCAATCGGGATTTGTCAGGGTGGTATGGATCAAGCTTGTAATTTTTTGCATCTTTATAAGTAATGGCATATACATCGTCTCCAATAATGTCACGTCCCCTGACAATGGCATCCTTCGGAGTACAAAGGACCTTCCATGGAATTCTTCCTGAATTGAAAGTTGAGATTGGAGCATAATAGCTGAGCATTTCATTGCGTACATTGCTCAGGTCGGCAAATACATAATCTTTTGAATCTTTGCTGACAGATGCGAAGGGAATATCATTCTCCTTTATGCCCATATTTGGATACACCTCATCACTGAAGAAATCAATGTCTGTTTTCACATCCGTTCCAAGGACATGCAATTTAGTTTTGGTATGCAATTCAAATGTGGGATCCGTATTGTCTCCTGTTTTTTGCGAAAAATATAGAAAGGCCTTATTGTCAAATGTCCAACTGATGGGGCCAAACCAGCTGGGATATATGGTTTCGGGCAGGAATTTTTTGGTTTTAAGATCCATCACCTTGATGTAAGAAACCTCAGCACCTGCTTCTGAATAGGCTATGATCAATTTAGTTCCGTCATAACTGGCCAGGGTACCCGTAACTGAGAGCGTCTTCCCTTTAATATAAGTCAAAGGATCGAAAAGCAAGACTTCCTGTCCGGTCATTCCTTCCCGGTAATAGACTTTGGCCACGTTCTGCCCCGGCATTGTTTTTTTGTAAAAAATCCTTCCTCCTTCGTAAGACCTTCCATTAATCCGGGGAGGCTGCAATTTGTCCAGCATTTTCCATTCGGCGATGAGCGCGTCCCTGCCGCGTAATATTGTCAACGACCGAATTTGTAAGACTCGCCTGCTCTTTGAACCATGTCGACACAGCGGGTTCCTTAACATATTCCAGCCAGCGATATGGATCTTTGTAACTGACTCCAAAATAGACATCTGCACTATCCACCGTTTTTGTCGGAGGATAATGCCATTGAGCCAATAAAAGGGATGAAGAGAATAGGATCAGAATGGAAATGATCGCCAGACGCATAAAATAAGATTTAATGTTGAGTAGATATTGAAGATAGTTCGGGTACGGAGCTAAGATTGAAGATAAGCGATTTTTGTAAAAATTCTTGTTAACCAGGTGAAGGGCATGGTGGTGGTTGGGAAGGCCATCATCCATTTTTCTTAAAAAGAACTTCAAATGCTTTATAGAGGCTGAGATGGAAAATGGTGGCATGGGTTTCATTTGGAAATGGATAGTAGAATACTTTTGCTCCATTTGGGGATGCTTTCCTGATCAGGGCGGCGAGTTCTGAGGCTTCGCGCACCATTTGGTTTCCTTCATTCCCAACGGAGACATACACTTTGATGGATTTCAAATGATCTCGATTTAACAGGCGGCTTCCCTGTTTGAGCAAAGACTCATCATCCCACCATAAGCTCGGACTAATGATGATATAGTTTTCAAAAAGGGCAGGCCTTTTCATGAGAATCTCAGTCGCCAGCAGTCCCCCAAGCGATTCCCCAATAATGGTTCTTTGTGATGAAGTTTTATAGTGAGCCTTTATGAAAGGTTGCAATTCTTTTTCTATAAAATCAATAAATGCAGTGGAAGCACCCGATGTCGGACTTGCTTTCAGGTCTTTCTTGTTATGTGTAGGAAAAGTAAAATCTCTTCTCCTGTCCACATTTGCAATGCCTACCAGAATTGATTTTGGTAGCTTATCAATCCAGGGAAAATTTAAGTATTGCATGATACCCGCTACATGAATAAAATCTTCATCCGCTGAACCATCGAGAAGATAGATCACGGGATATTCCCTGGAGGAGTCGGGACTGTATCCTGCAGGCAAATAAATATTCAGCTCCCTTGATTCTGATAGGTTTACCGAATAGATCTTTTCAATCCTGCCTAAGACAAAAGGGCTGGAGCCTGAATCTGATTTTTGAGATTTCAATTCGCCAAAAGAAAAGACGATCAGGCAAATGAAGGCCAGGATTTTGAGCATGCGGGAAATTCATTTTGAATTCAAAGGCCTGTAACCGGCATAATCCTATGTCAGATGCCAGGCTGATAGGCCTTAAAAATACAAAACCATCCGGAAGAAGATTCCCATTTGATCACAGGTATGATGCCTCAGAGCAAGCTCTGAACTCAAGTTCTGGGGTATCATACCTTCCGCCTTCGGCGGGATTGTTCGACTAAGTTTTTTGCGGCACTTCGTTTGCAAAAACAAGTCTCACGAATGAATTCCGGCCTGGCACGCATCTGGTGTATTGGTTACAGCCAAAGTGTAGCCGAAAATCCCCAAAAGGCAACTAGGTACAGCTTTACATAAGAAAGGTGCAATTTTTGCGTTAGTACGGTAAGTACCCTCATGATTGAACTGAAACCAATTGAAAAACCACCCTTTCATGAGACATTTCCTGCTTGGTCTGCTGCTTTTTAGCTTTTGTGCTGGATATACCCAGAAAACCTGCCCAAAGAATTCCATATTATACAACTTTGAAAAAGATGCCCGTCCCCGCCATTTCACGGAGAAACTGGGAAATCATCCTGAATTCCCTTTCCTCCAAAGGGAAAACGGCGTCAATACCGTGGCTACATTTATGACGGCTATTCATGATCCGCAAAAACAAAGCAAATGGGACCGGGAATTCAAAGCCTTTGACCTCCTGCTCAGAAATTCCGGATTCACCAATGGATACAAGGACCTGACCGCTGCTTCAATAGAAAAAGTCTATGTTCAGCGCGGCACGATCGGGAATCTTGGATTCTACGATAGGGTGAAAGATCGAATCAATTATATATATGTCATCCTTAGCCCGGCAGGTGAAGAATCACTGGGCGTCGCAGCCTGGAAGCTGACCAATAAAAATGGCTGCTATTTATATATACTTCACACCTGCGGAAACGCATTTTATCCACAAAATGATTTTGAAGGAGAATGCTGCAAAACCATCAGGGTCCAGTCTGGAGTGACTCCATTGGAGCTAAAAAATGATTCTGTCAATACGTCTATACAAATAGGAATCCGTTTATATCAAGGCCGCCTGGTGCCTGCAAAAAAAGGATCCGGGAAGAGCTATGATACACTCGTACAATTGGTTCATAAGATTGATACTTCCGTTTCTGTTAAGACCAGCGATTTGAAAAAATATAAAATCTATGCCACAGAACAACAGGACAGGGTTCTGGTTTGTGTGGATTCTGTTTTGAGACTTACCAAGAGATTGCTGGTCGACAGCACCTCCCTGGTGAGCAATGGCCAGCCCATTGTGATCAATTTTGCAGATACATCTTATATCAGTGAGAAAGTCGAGGAAGAGCAGAGGGAATGCCATAATGGATGGGAGATCTCGATCAATGGCGGCATGTCTTTGAACTCAACTCCAAGTCCTATCCGGGCAACTGATCATACAAGGAGTAATGGCATGGGCTTTACGGGCGAATTGGCCATTGGAAAAATAATCAACCCATGGTTTATGATGGGACTCTCTGCTTCTTATATTATTCTTTCTTACCAGGATGATGTTCCCTATCCCGGCTCTGTACCTGGCACATACAATACCGTATATCTCGGTAAGCCCATGGTGCCAGTACAGGTATTTGCCAAATTCACAATTGGCAAAGAAGTCGGTTGGAATTCCATTATTGCAATTTCTGCGGGTTATGGTCTGCCTCTGAACGCCAAAATTGAAAATTCAGGAAACACCTTGACAACTGATCCTTCCGTATCGGGCGGATTAACAGCTGGCTTAAAACTTGGCCTCAATTATTTTCCAAGCTGTCATTTTGGATTGGGGATTGCATTCACGGGTCAGTTTTTTACCAATTCGAGCACCGTTGTTTACTCTAATTTCTTTGCGCTACCTATTACAGGTGGATTAAGATTCAGGTTTTAGCAAGTCTCTCTGTTGCAAAGGCTGATTGAAAACGACTATGCGTTCTTATCCCACGTTTTCAATATGCTAACGGTTACCAATAGTTGCCCATTATGCCGCATGGCATGCTCCGCCGCATGGAAGTAGAGACCAAGTACATTGGATGGGAGTTGTTTCCTGCCAACACCCCGCCAGTCGAGAAGCAGATCAGGGTTAGACTGAATGAGTTGGGCAATGGATGCATCTACCTGGGCATCCAGTGCAGCCAGAAGCTCAGCCAAACCCAGATCCTCCTTTTTCTTTCCTTCCTCCGCCAACCATTTTAATTGGCTTGAATTCAGGGACTCGTTTCTTGCATAAGTGAAGAGCCTGTCGAGGAAGCCAATGACATGCTGAAGGTGAAAGCCAGGGGAGGCAAGGCCCAGCGGACGCTCCCATAACAAAGTTTCCGGAAACCCGTGCAAAGATTCCTGAATTTCCTGCCTGGCCTGCAAAAGGCAATGTGCAACAGGCTGAAGAAAAGAGGGCACCTGCTCGATCGGACCCCGCATCCAAAATTCAGGTAAGGCTGTTCCTGACATTGTGATTGTTGTTTTGTTAATTTCTTGGAAGATCATTCCTTGCCATATGCTCAGACCCGGTCTTAGATGACCCCATTTGAAGGTATCAAAACTATTGCGATACGCAATTGGGAGCTTTGGCACGATCACCTGAAATGAGCGCTTTGTGGAGAATCATTAGGTGAATCTCAGTAGCGGTGAAATCAGGAAATATACAGGATTTGACCAGGGCTGGCAGTGACGACCTTTTGGGTGGTGCACTTGTGGATATCCCAGGACGGCCAAATAATTTTGCGCGGTTCCAGGTGTGGACTGGCCAGCGACTGCCTGCCTGCTCCGCCGGAAATTTCTGTACTGAGTTGAAGACCTGGTCATTGAATTTCCATTTCCCGAACACTACGCTTTCTTCGCATCAGCCAGGAACTTGGCCAGGCCGATGTCTGTGAGCGGGTGTTTGAGGAGTCCAAGGATGGACTCTAACGGACAGGTACATACGTCGGCTCCAGCCTCTGCACATTTCACGATATGGAGTGGACTGCGAATAGAAGCGGCCAGGATCTCGGTTTCAAAACCCTGAATCGCATAGATCTTGGCAATCTGTTCTATCAGCTGAACGCCGTCCCAACTGCTGTCGTCAATGCGACCGATAAAAGGCGAAACATAGTCAGCACCTGCTTTTGCCGCAAGGATGGCCTGACCAGCAGAGAATACCAATGTACAATTGGTTTTAATGTTATTGTCAGAAAACCATTTCAGGGCTTTGACACCATCTTTGATCATTGGTACTTTGACAACGATATTTGAGCGGATGGCAGCCAGTTTTTTCCCTTCAGCGACCATCCCATCAAAATCTGTGGAAATCACTTCTGCACTCACATCACCTTTCACTATTTCTGCAATGGTCTTGTAATGTTGCATGATGGCTGCTTCTCCTTTGATCCCTTCCTTTGCCATCAGTGAAGGGTTCGTAGTGACTCCATCTAAAATTCCAAGATCGTTGGCTTCCTTGATCTGTGCGAGATTGGCAGTGTCGATAAAAAATTTCATAATCGCTGAACCCCGGAAAGGCCCTTAGGCGCGGGGATTTTTTTGAATGATTAAAAGGTAAAATCCGGCAACTGCCGAACAGCAATGATCACAAAATAAAAAAAGGCAAGTTACTTACATCGCACCGCTACGACCACCTACCCTTGCTGCCTTCCGGCCCTGGGGGATTCAGCAGGAGCTGGTCGTATAAGACTTGCCGCTGCAAATATATTGAAAAGAAAATGAATGGATTTAATACTTGCTAACAGACTGTAATACTGTCCTCAGACTGAGTTACTTGCCATTCTGCATGGAGTTCAGGGTTGCCATTCCGACGAGTTCATCGGCGCGGCCTCCCAAGGTTCTATAATAAACAAGAATCGTATAATCATTTTCCGTTTCCTTGTTATTCCCTTCCGTGAACTGAAAGGTTGGTTTTCTGGCGGGGTCTCCCCGTCAACGGTGACATAAGCATAATTATAGTATCCCTGCTTCAAAAAAGCAGTTGCTTCATACATTCCTCTGTCCGCATTAAAATACATTCTTGTCGCATCGCCCAGTTTGTAGTCCGTCAATTTTCCCAACAGGTATACGTCTTTATCCGGGAACGGAATATTTCCATCGGGTACAAAACTGAACCTGACAGAAGCATAGTCAGACTGCCAGAATGGATTTACGTTTTCCGTCGTCTGAACATAAAAGAACCCATTGAGATCATCATAAAAATAGTAGTTGGCGCGGGAACGGTCAGGATCGGGTTTTACCAGGATGATGGTCGAGTTCTTGAGATATTCCGCCCTTTGCACGCGATCACTTTGAAACCGGAAACTCTGGATATCGAGCCACCGCCAGGGCTTGCCAGCCTCAAAAGTGTAGTCATCATCACTATTATATTCATACGAATTTCCCGAATAAATGGATGGGTGGAAGCCCGTAACAGCAATATCCCAGCGATGGTTTTGGAGAATCACCACTTTCAATTGCTTTGTGGGGTCCATGATAGAATAATTGCCCGTATTGATTGAAAACTGAAGCTTCTGATGGGTGTTGGTCGTTTGAGGATTGAAGGGCTCCAAGACCAGTGCTGCGATCTGGACGCCGGTTCCCAGTACCAAAAAGCGTCGCGTGAAAGCCAATTTGGAGGTGTCACTATCCAGGAAGACTTTTAACAGATAATTTCCCGCAAGAGTTGGAGAAGAATTAACATCCGGAATAATGGCCTGGTAGTGCGTATACTTTATCAGCGCAATGGACGAATACCGGTAGGCACTGATCAGAAGCTGGGGAAATCCGCGCGTATAATCAAGCTGACTGATCGCCGCAGGTGTCCAATCGGCATTGCAAAGCACATAAGTGTAGTAATAATTTTTTGAATTTGCATCGATGTCGTCAAATTGCAATTGCAACTTGTCGTTTGAATTCAGACGGATCACCGGATAGGAAAGCTGATCGCCATACGCATAGAGCTGGGGTGTTTTAATTCTGCTGTCGTACACCGAATCAGGCGTCTGGGCCCAACCAGTCAGTGATACAAATATGAAACAAAAAGGCAAAAATGATTTCATGTACAACCATGAATTGATTGAGAAGATACTTATGCAATGTTAATATAAAAATGGAAAAAATCTCTGGGATACAGGCAGGAAGTCTATTTTTGAAGATCAAATAATTTGAATTGAACTTACCTGTCTTCATAGCAAAGAGAATCGCTTTAAACAGGCAACAATCGTTTTCGCGATTTATTATCCGTCTCGCCGTAACGGCTACCGCGATAAGCGTAGCCGCCATGTTGCTCACGATTGCCTTCACCAACGGATTCCAATATGCGATAGGGCAAAAAATATTCAGTTTCTCCAGTCATATCCGGGTCCAACATTTCGAACCGAGCCGGGCAGCCATCGCTGAAGAATCCCCAATGCTTCCAAATGATACAGTGCTGCAGTTGCTGCGATCAAACCCGGAGGTGAAGACGGTTCAGGCTTTTGCCACCAAGAACGGGATCATCAAAGGCAACGAAGGCTTGGAAACCGCTTTATTGAAAGGGGTGGATAAGCAATATGCTTTCACCAATCTTGATAACTTTTTACAAGCCGGCCGATGGATTCATTTTCCTGATACAGGATACAGCAACGAGATTAATCTGTCCACTTTCATGGCCAATGAGCTGAATCTAAAAGTCAACGATAAAGTCATTGTCTATTTTATCCAGCCTGACGGCTCTCGCAGGGCGAGGTCTATGACATTGGCCGGGATCTACAAGACCGGCATTGAAGATTTTGACAAACTTGTGGCCATCGTTGACCTGGGACTGATCCGAAGGTTGAACAATTGGGAAAATGGAGAAATAGGAGGCTATGAAATATTTCTAAATGACTATCATCGGTCAGACTCGGTGAGCAATGCACTTTTTGCTGCATTGCCCGAGTCCTGGAACACCCGCACCATCGCGGAGATATACCCTGGAATTTTTGACTGGTTGCAGCTCCAGGACACGACCATTGCCATCGTCGTTGTGATCATGATTGTTGTAGCATTGTTAAATCTGATTACCTGCCTGATCATTCTTCTGCTCGAGCGTACACGCATGGTCGGTATACTCAAGGCCATTGGTGCCCCAAACGCCTCCATTCAGAAAATATTCCTCTACCAGGGCGCGATTATTACCATCGGCGGGATAGTGATAGGAAATATGCTTGGCTTATTGCTGTGCTGGTTGCAAACACGCTATGGTTTCATCACTTTGCCTGAAGACGCCTATTTCATAAGCACAGCGGTAGTAAAACTGGAATGGTGGCATGTTGCTTTTGTGAATGCAGGCACTTTCCTGATTTGCTTTCTTGTTTTGATGATACCCACCATCATTATCCGGCAAATTCAGCCCGCAAGAGCCATCATGTTCAGATAGAGGATGCACGCCTGCTGAAAAGTTGCGGCATTATCGAATCAGGTGAGATAAAATGATCCCGGTTGCAATGGCGGCGTTAAGGGATTCTGCCCGGCCTTTTTTCGGTATGCTTAGCTGGTGTTTACAAATCCGCACGAGCTCAGGATCAAGCCCCTGGGATTCATTCCCAATCAAAATCATTCCTTCCATGCAAAGGTTCCATTGCGAATAGATTCGATCCTCCGAGCACCGTTGCATAGCGAGGGATCTGATCATGGGCTTTCAAAAAAGTCAGAAGATCCTCGTATAATACGCTCACCCTTCCGATGCTGCCCATGGAGGCCTGAACCGTTTTAGCATTAAATGCATCTGCACATTCCCTGCTGCATACGATCTGGTTCAGCCCAAACCAATCCGCAATTCGGATGATTGTTCCAAGGTTTCCCGGATCCTGGACCTTGTCCAGGACAAGGGTAATTTTTTTGCTGAATGAAGGGGAGGCAAAGCCCGGTTTTTGAAAAAGGCCAAGCACCATATTCGGCGTTGACAATCCCGATAACCTTTCAAGCTCGTGTTGGGCAATTTCGATCAGTTGCCCGGAACTGTGTGCCTGCACCCATTGTGGGTTCAAATCGATCCATTCTCTAACAGCAAACAGAGTCCTCAAGGGAGTACCTGATTCATTTAGTAATTCATTAACGATTTTTGGACCTTCAGCTACAAATACACTCTCTGCGTCACGGAATTTTTTCTGGCCTAAACTTTGAATATATTTGATCTGCGATTTTAAAAGCATTGATTTTCATTTATATAAAATTAGCTAAGGGGTAATTGGTTTCAGGGAATGGGAATGAAAATCCGGCCCCTGCAAACCAATTTCTCATTTATGCGATCCGTAAAATCGGGTATACCTATATGATCTCTCGCAGGCAAGTTACGGCATCTTTGTTCATCCCCTCAGTCATGCTGCTGCTGCCTTCGTTACTGTTTTTTGTTTCATGCGTCGCGCCAAAAAAAAATGAATACCCCGCATATAAACCATTTGTTTACCGAACAAAAGTCAAAGTAGAGGCTCAGATGTCCAATGATGAAAAGCAGGTTTTGACTTCCAGGCTGGAAGACCAGGTGGACGATAGTATCAGGGTCAGAACGGTTACTGCTCCCCGTTGGAAACCGCCCTTCATATATAAGAAACTTGTCACCCCTTCCGTATATGATTCTGCGAATATCGGGCGGTCCATTATCTTCATGAATGGATTGATGGTGTCGATGGGGTATTATTCCCCTGTGATCAAAGACACTGTATTCATCGATACAGTGCAAACGGACCAGTACAGGACCAATATAGAATTTACTGTTATACCAGGAAAAAGGCTGAGGTTTGATTCCATTGGATTTGAGATGACAACGCCCGCGCTTCAGTCCATCGCACTTAAATCCAGAAGTCAGAGTGTTTTAAAAAGAGGCGAACCCTATTCACGTGCAGCGCTGCTAACGGAAATCAATCGCCTGGTCGACAGTTTTCGAAACAACGGGTACTATAAGTTTTCTAAGGAAGATCTCTATATTCAACAGGATACTATCCTCGCAGGACTGCTCGATCCCACACTCGATCCCTTCCAGCAAGCCGAACTCCTGGAACAATTAAAAAAGAGAAGAGAGGACCCGACAATTAATGTGACCATCAGGCAAAGGCCAGCAAGAGATTCCACGCACCTGATTAAATATTTTGTCGGCACCGTAACTGCCTATCCTGATCTTTCATTTGGAGATGATACCGCCCTTCTCCTGAAAGCCGACACAACCATGATCCGGGGCATCCGGGTGATTTCAAAAACGAATAAATTTTATCTCCCTTTTGTAGTCAATAACATTTACCTGAGGCCGGGAAGATTATACAGGCAAGAGAATTATTACAGAACATTTAACCGGTTCAGTCAATTGAGCGCATGGCAATACATCAACGTGGATTTCGATGAATCCAGCGCGGCAGACACTTTGTTGAACATTACTTTGCGCATGTACCCGGCCCTGAAACAAAACATTATTATAGCGCAGGAAATTACACGCAACACCAACAATATCGCCACAGCCACCGATCTTTTCGGGCTTGGCGCAACCATTTCATTACAAAACAGAAATGCCTATAAACAATCTGTTCGAACTTCCACCAGCGTCCGCGCGGGTATAGAACTTGGAAAAGATTTCATACAAACAGTACAGGCAAGCGTTTCTCATACCATCATATTTCCAAGACTGATCACTCCGTTCAAGATCAACAGGGAAGGGCGACTCAAGAATGCGCAAACGATTCTTAATTTAAACGCTTCTTATGTTGACCGGCGGGAATTTTACACTCTAAAGTCGCTGAATGGATCCTGGGGATACCAATGGACTAAAACCAACAAGACATATAACTACCGGCCGATCAATATTGAGTATAATGTGGTTGATCAAACAGATAGCCTGCAAAAAATTATTGCCGGTAATCCATCCCTGCTTCTCGCTTTTAAAACGGGCCTCGTGATTGGACAACAATTTGCCTATGCTTCCCTAAGGGTAAATAAAAACAAAACGAATCGTTTTAGATTCAGCCTCGAGGAAAGCGGCGCCATTTTTGGATTTATAAAGGCACTTGACACCGGCGAGCTGGTGCGATTCATTCGGGGAGATGTGGAGTATGTCCACAATATTGATTACGGCAAGACACAGCTTGTCATGCGCGGTTATCTTGGAATGGGATTGGCATATGGGAGGCAGGGCGCAGGGTATGAAAAAACGCTGCCGATTTACAAGGCCTATTTTGCCGGGGGGCCCAACAGCATGCGCGCCTGGCAGGTGCGGCAACTTGGACTTGGTTCTTCCACTTTTTATAATGACACTCCGTATAATACTCTGGATCGCTTTGGAGATATCCAGCTGGAAGGAAACATCGAATACCGGTTTCCGATAGGTTCACTGTTTGGAATTAAGATAAAGAGTGCCTTGTTTACTGATGTGGGAAATATCTGGAACTGGACGCCCATCAGCACTTCGCCTTCGGGGGTGGGAAGTAATTTTACACTTAATACATTCTATAATCAATTTGCTGTAGGCGCAGGAACTGGTCTGCGTGTGGATTTCAATTATTTTCTGATTCGGCTGGACTGGGCCTATAAAATAAAGGATCCACAACGAGCACAGGACGCGGGGAAATGGTTTTACAATTTGAGCCTGTCCAGCGGACAATTTCAGCTGGGCATCAATTATCCGTTTTAATGGTAGTTGCTTTCGCAATTTCCTTTTCAGCTTCTTCGATGGTCAATGCCTGGTCAAATTGATAGATGCCGATCCTCGTCCTGCACAAACTGCTTAGATAAGCGCCACAACCCAGGGCTGCACCAAAGTCCTGTGCGAGGCTTCGGATATAAGTCCCCGTTGAGCAAACCACGCGAAAGTAAATGAGCGGGAGGTCCAGTTTTTCTACTTCAAATTCCCTGATTTGAATGGGCCTTGGCGCCAATACTACATTCTCTCCCTTGCGAGCCATTTCATAGGCGCGGCGTCCTTCTTTTTTTATAGCAGAATGCGCTGGTGGTACCTGCATGATCGACCCGGTGAATTGTTTGCTTGCAAGCTGAATCATTTCTGGTCCAATGCCAGAAATGTCTTTGAAATTGCAAGGCTCGGATTCAAGATCGTAGGTTGGCGTCGTTGCTCCAATCGTAAAACTGCCGGTATATTCTTTCTCTGCGGCCATGAATTCATTGATCCGCTTGGTGAATTTCCCCGTACAAAGAATCAGCAATCCGGTAGCCAATGGATCGAGCGTACCGGCATGCCCCACTTTTATTCCTTTTAATAAGTAATTTATCTTTTTTACAACCTGGAATGAGGTCCATCCAAGCGGCTTATTTATCAGCAGGACCCTTCCTTCTATATATGGGTTTATCTCCATTCGTCCGTTTAAGCGAAGATAATCATATCGCTTGTCGCGCTTTCATTTCAAGGTATTTATTCACTGCATTGACAGTGAGCAACTGGGGAGCTGTTAGAATCGTTGTTATACCATGCTGTTGCAATTCTTTTACGATTAGTTTCTTTTCATAGGAAAATTTTGCGGCAATGGTCTTTATATAAAGTTCTTCTATATTTTTCGCATAGCTTTCCGTCAACTGACCCAGCTCAGTATTTTCAAAAAATACAACGAGTAGCAAATGATTCTTTGCAATACTGCGCATATACGGCAATTGCCTTTGCAAGGCCGACAAGGATTCAAAATTGGTAAACAGGACAATCAGGCTTCTTTGGGTGATACGGGTTGATATAAGGGCGTGCAATTTCTCAAAATCGGTTTCCAGAAATTTTGTCTGCTGATTGTAGAGGTTTTCCAGGATGGCCGACATTTGAAGCGCTTTATGGTCCGCCGGAAGAAATAGCCCAATCTGCTCTGCGAATATGATCAGGCCGGCTTTGTCCTGGTTGATCAGCGCGACCTTGGATAAGATGAGCGTTGCATTGATGGCATAATCCAAAAGAGTCATTCCTTCAAATGGCATCTTCATTACCCTTCCCTTATCAATGATGCAATATACCTGTTGGCTTTTCTCATCGGTGTATTTGTTGATCATCAACTGCCCTCCCCTCCTACCTGTTGCTTTCCAGTTCACTGATCGTATATCATCTCCCGAAACATATTCCTTGATCTGTTCAAATTCAAGACTATGGCCCAGTTTTCTGATTTTCCGGTTTCCACTTTCTGAGAGCCGGTTTGAATAAGCCATCAATTCGTATTTTTTCATTTCAAAAAACGAAGGCAATACTTTGATCAATTTTTCTGCCAGAATTGTTTTCCTACGTGTGACAAGACCCATCGGGCTCTTCATATAGACATTGATTTTCTGAAAAAGATATTCGCCCCTTTCTGTGGGACGTATATAATAAGAGTAACTCAACTCCTCTTCAGGTTTCAATGTCATCGAAATGAAAAAATTCCTGAGTTGCAACTGAACTGGCAATTCGTCAATGATCCTCGTCTGAATTTCGAATGGATAATGATTACTGATCTTCAGTATGATTTTATTCCGGTCGCCATTGCTCAACCGCTCGGGCAGGATCCGTTCCACTATGACTGGCTCAGCCTTTCTGAACAATATGGTGTAATCCAGGATCACTCCAATAAGAAGGAGGATAAGCCCCAGCTGAGCAATTGTAAAAAATAGGGGCACATAATAAGATAAAATAAAACCCATGATCAGGGCGACCCAGAAAATATAGAAGCGCCTGCTGAAAAAAAGAGAATCATAGAAATTTCTGATCGCTTTCATGGCCCAATATTTTTACCGTGGAATATCCGTCGCATGAATGATCTCCCTGATCACTTCATCCGTAGTGGTACCTTCCATTTCCTTCTCTGGCGTAAGCTCAAGGCGATGCCTAAGGACCGCTGGCGCGATATAAATAATATCGTCCGGCAGGACAAAATCACGGCCACGCATAGCTGCCAATGCTTTTGAGCCGTTGAGAATTCCGATAGATGCCCTTGGGGAAGCACCGAGGTAAATCGATTTATGGTTCCTTGTACTTCCAACAAGGGTTGTAATATATCGAATCAGCTTTTCTTCCACATAAATGCCGTTTACCTGTCGCCTCAGATCATCCACTTGGATACCTGAAAGGACGGGATGAACTTTCCCGATCATGTCGTCTGCATTTTGCGTATGATGGTTCGTAAGAATTTGAATTTCCTGTTCCGCCGTCGGATAGCTGACATTGATTTTGAACAGAAACCGATCCAATTGCGCCTCCGGTAAATGGTAAGTGCCTTCCTGTTCAATGGGATTCTGGGTAGCCACCACCATGAAAGGTGGCTGGAGCTCAAAACTCTGACCATCCACGGTAATCTGCCTTTCCTCCATGACTTCAAAAAGTGCCGCCTGGGTTTTGGCAGGTGCACGATTGATCTCGTCAATCAGCACAATATTGCTGAATACCGGACCCTTTCTGAATTGGAAGGACAGTTCCTTAGGATTGAATATAGTGGTCCCGATAACATCACTTGGCATCAGGTCAGGCGTAAATTGAATCCTGGAAAAGCCAACGGAAATAGATCTGCTTAGCAATTTGGCAGTAAGTGTCTTGGCAACGCCAGGAACACCTTCAATCAATATATGTCCGTCAGCTAAAATGCCTGCGAGAAGCAATTCAATCATCTGTTCCTGTCCAACAATCACCTTTCCAATCTCCTGCTTAAGCCTGTTCACCGCTTCCTGCAAAGCGCCCAGATCCGTCCTTTGCTGAAAAATGTTTTCTTCCATATTCATTCTGTTTATAAAAGGATTCTATTTTATCATTGAATTCCATGAGCAAATCATCTGAAATATAAACATGATCCTGAAATACAGTGAGGTTATTTACCAGTCCCTGCAATTCCGTTTTATCAAAACCGCTCTTGTAGGCCAGCCTGTTTACAAATTCCTCATCGAGCGCGGCAGTGGAAAGGTTATAATGGCTTCGGACATATTCAAGAAAATGAGCTCCTATTTTTGCCGCCAGATTGCCATTGTCCCGCCTTTGATAATAAAGTCTGCCCACCGTTTTGACAAAATCCAAAGTACTGTTTGCTGCCACGGGTCGTGAAGGAATCATCCTTTGTCTTCTCTTTGATTCTATGAAATACACAACAAAGAAAAGCAGGATGGTCAGCCAGAATGCCCATCGCAAAGATTCATTATAAAAAATATACTGCAGTGCGGAGAAATTGGTCTTCGCCGGATACCGGAAATAATCATCCCAGGCGATGTCATCCACTGACAGTGGAATATATGAAAATACATTATCGTAATAGTCTTTATTGTGTTTGTGAAGCAGGAAAAAATTGGAGAAAGCCAGGGGCGCAAAGTGGATAAAGACGGCACCTCCGCCTTTATACCCAAATTTTACAAAATTGGCAAAGCCCCGCTCATCATGCCCCAGGATGGTTGTGTAAGCTGAATCCATTTGTCCCAGCGCATTGTCTGCGCCATTCCCCGGGTAATTGAAATTTAAGGAATCATATGTAGACGGATTATAAATATTCAATCCCAGGCTGTCATGAGAATAGAAAATTTTACCATTGGTTCTTAATCCCAGTTTAGCAAGCAGGGAATCTCCCAAACGAAAAGAGGAAATGAAAAGAATATTGCCATTTGCAACAAAATTCATAAGGGCATTGATCTCCCTTGCATCTGGCATCACTTGTTGGGCTATAACTACATATAATTTCCTTCCATTGGAGGATTGCATCTGCTCACTAAAAAAATCGTTCCTGCCATAGAAGAAATCCACAGGTGAGCTCTTGTTGATCCTGATCTTTGCATCTGGGAAAAGTAGGTGCAGGTTCTCAAATGCATAAAACGTCCCATAAGGGATCTTATCCTTTCTCCAAAGTGTAATGCGGCGGTTTAACTTTTTGGAATTGTCCTGGCAGGCCACCAGGCCAATCAAAGCGAATAAGAGTAAAAACTTGCGATATATCATTTTGCGAATCAATGACCCATTTTTTTGTTGAGAATATTATACTGGTCCCTAATTGCATTGAACTGTTCTGCGCGAATTTCTAAACCGCCATACCAGGCCCATTCATAGGCGGACGTAAGAAATCCAAATTCCCTGGCAATAGACTGACCCCTGAGCTCACTTACATATTCATTGTTCGTTTTCTGGATCATGAATTTGATCAATCCCTTTTCATCCGCGGTCTTGAGTGTTTTTAGATACATGTATCGCAGCGCGAGCCGGTAGTTACCAGCTTCGACTGCGGTTTCAATTTTTTCATCAAGCCCCTGCCCGTTGCTATCGCTTTCCTCTTCCACTTCTGCCTTCATTTTTCCAGGAGAAGAATAAAAAATAAACAAGCGATTCCGAATGGCAATGATATAGATGGCAAACAAAACGATTCCACCCAAGAACACATACAGAAACCGCGTGACCCATACGTTGTTTCCAAACCATCTGACAATCCTAAACCACAAATCATTCCTGTTCTCCGATTCTTCCTTTGTCCAGTATGCAGGATTATTTGCATAAGCAAAATCCTTGTCCAGTTTCATCCTTTTCACGACCGAATCGGGGACAGCCCGAAACTGTACACTGTCTTCAGGCCTCAATGTCCTGTTCCTTTGCATTTTCATTTGATGAATCTTCAACCAACGCTTCCTGGTGGCCAGATCCGGTTGCCACTGTGTCAAGGATTTTTGGTGATTCGATGGTTTGGTCGGAGCCAATTGAATCCGGAAGCCTGTCCCCATTTTGGCCGAAACATGATAATCCTGCGATTGAAAGAAAAACCGTCAACAGCAGTGATTTGAATAATGATTCGATATTCGAGTGACTTGATTTGATCATTGTTTTTCAGGATTTTCCTGAATCGACGATGGACTCTGTATTTCCTTTCGAGTCGAATGGGATAAAGGATAAAATACCAAATAATAAAAGCAAGGGATCCAATGAGAATAATCAGGCTCAGCCACAAAGGCATGGTAGAATATCTTGTGACAAAGCCTTCAAGGAATGCCGCTACAATAAAAATAGGCACCAGCCCGATCATGCATTTCAATCCGTCTTTCGCTCCTCTCTTGAGAGATTCCATTCTATTGTAAGTGCCAGGAAATACGATACTATTTCCAAGGATGAGTCCGGCAGCGCCCGCAATAATGATAGAGGAAATCTCGAGCGTGCCATGGATCCAGATCACCAATACGGACTTCAATCCCAGACCCCGCGCAAAGAAATAATATTGGAAAGCACCTACCATGACCCCGTTTCGAAAAATCATCCAGACGGTCCCGATCGAAAAAAAAATTCCCGCTACAAATACCATAAATGATACTTCGATATTATTCTTTGCGATCCGAAGAAATGTGATGAGCGGCTCTCCACTTTTGTACACCCCAAAAGGATCTCCTTTCGCGATATTGTCTTCAGTCATTTCCACATATCCATCGCCCAATACTCCTCTGACAAAGCTTTCGTCGTGTGCTGCAGAAAATGCAGCCAGGATCGCAAAAAGAGTGAATATGATAAAGGAGTACAGGATCTCCCTGTGATGGGCCCTCACGATCAATGGCAATTCGGATTTCCAAAAACGGAAAATACGGGAAGACTCTTCTTTCTTATTCTTATAAATTCCCAGATAGATCCTGGATGCCAGTCCATTCAGGTATTGAGTTACGCGGCTGTTGGGATAGAAAGTTTTGGCGTAGCCCAAATCATTAACAAGTTCTGTGAATTCACCGGCCATTTCATCGGGGTCAGTTGATGAATCATATTGATATTGTTTCCACTTTTCAATATTTTTTTTAATGAACCGCCCTTCTCTCAAAGTATTTTCATATTTACGTCTAAATATAATAGAAAAAGTCGGAAACAAGCAGTCGATGTTGCTGGCTGAAATATCTTCGATTCGATTGTCCGGAAACAATTTTCTATTTTTAGCGGGTGTACGGCCAGCGCATTGACATCAGGACGTATTCATCAAAAATCCGATCTATGCTGATCGTTAAGCTTGATACCGGTTTTAATATAGAAGTCGATTTCCCGATTAGTCCATTTCACCGGCGATTGTTCGCATGGATTATTGACCTGGTAGTGATGTTTGCCTATTCCTGGACAATGAACAGGCTGCTTGATTTTCTTTTTAAGTTGAAGACATCGCAGTGGCTACCAATATTTATCGGTCTCCCACTTCTATTTTATCATCTGGCATTTGAAGTGCTTTGCAATGGACAAAGCATTGGCAAAATGGCAATGAGTATTAAAGTCATTTCTGCTGAAGGCGGCCAACCATCTCTGAGTCAATACCTGATTCGCTGGGTTTTCAGGCTTGCTGATTTACCCGTCTGGATCCTTGTCACCATTGTAGCTGGTGAATTGCCCTGGTGGTGTTCCCTCCTGGTATTCTCGGGACTGGCAACGGTCATTTTTACGAAGAAATCTCAAAGAATCGGAGACCTGGTTGCAGGTACAATCATCATTGATACCAAAACACAAACGAGTTGGCAGGACACTGTGTTCACTGAACTGGAGTCAGATTATCATCCGAGTTTTCCCGAAGTGATGAGTCTGAGCGATAAGGACATCAATACCCTGAAGAGCATCATTGAAACGGTCAGGAAAAAAAGTGATCATGAATTGGGCTTCCGAATTGCAGAACGCATAAAAACAAAGCTTCAGGTCCGAACCGACAAACCATCTCTTGAATTTCTTGAAACCTTGCTCAAGGATTATAATTATTATTCAACTAAATGAACTTTCGGTCAGACCACTTAGGTCAGACCATTCTGGTCTGACAATTTTGGTCAGACCGCTTTGGTCTGACCAAAAGGATAATGTATTGAAAAAATTTCTAATTATATAATTTAATTTTCCACTTATATAGACCAACGCTATTTTACAGATTTGGCTAAACCTGGTCAATAAGCCCTGGCAAAAAGCACCCTTTGCTCACTTGGTTTTCCTGTCAAAATACATTTTCCCTTTTCTCTGGGATTATTTAGCGGAATGCATCGAATGGTTGCTTTGGTTTTCTCCTTTATCGCATCTTCCGTTTCGGCTTCTCCATCCCAATGCGCAGAAATAAAACCACCTTTTTCATCCAATAATTTTTCAAACTCATCCCAGCTATTGGCTTCTGTGATATGCTGATCCCGATAGACCAATGCACGTTGGTACAAATTGAACTGAATATCTTCGAGCAATTTTCCCACTTGAGCAACCAATCCGTCCATGCTGACCACTTTCTTTTCTTTGGTATCCCGCCTTGCAATTTCTACTGCATTATTTTCCAGGTCCCTTAACCCCAATGGCGATCCTAACAGGAATTCCTTTCATTTCATATTCGGCGAATTTCCAACCCGGTCTGGAATTGTCATTGTCATCATATTTTACACTCATACCGGCAGCCTTCAATTCCTTTGCCAGGCTTTTCTCCCTTTTCATCCAGGATTTCCTTCCTTTCCTCTCCTTTATAAATCGGAACGATAACAACCTGCAAGGGCGCAATTTTCGGCGGCAGGATCAGGCCTTCATCGTCGCTATGCGCCATGACCAGTGCTCCGACCAATCTGGTGCTTACACCCCAGCTTGTAGCCCACACATAGTCGAGTTTGTTTTCCCTGTCTGAGAATTTTACATCAAATGCCTTTGCAAAATTCTGACCCAGAAAATGGGAGGTGCCTGCCTGCAATGCTTTCCCATCCTGCATCAGGGCTTCGATGCAATACGTATCTACTGCGCCGGCAAATCGTTCACTCGCGGATTTTACTCCTTTTATCACGGGCAATGCCAAATATTCTTCAGCAAACTCGGCATATACATTCAGCATTTGAAGCGTTTCGGCGATGGCTTCTTCTGCCGTTGCATGTGCAGTATGACCTTCCTGCCATAAAAATTCAGCGGTTCGCAGAAACAATCGGGTCCGCATTTCCCAGCGTACGATATTCGCCCACTGATTGATTAATAAAGGAAGGTCACGATATGATTGTATCCATGTCTTATAAGTATTCCAGATAATGGTTTCGCTGGTTGGGCGAATGATCAGTTCTTCTTCCAGTTTTGCCTCCGGATCCACAATAATGCCTGAGCCATCAGGATCATTCTTTAACCGGTAATGTGTGACGACAGCACATTCTTTTGCAAATCCTTCTACATGGGCAGCTTCCCTGCTCAGAAAACTTTTGGGAATGAACAGTGGGAAATAAGCATTCACATGACCCGTGTCTTTAAACATCTTATCCAACTGATCCCGCATTTTTTCCCATAACGCAAATCCATAGGGTTTAATGACCATGCAACCCCTGACTGCCGAATAGTCAGCCAGGCTTCCTTTAATAACAAGGTCATTATACCATTGTGAATAGTCTTCTTTCCTGCTGGTGATTTCTTTACTCATTATATTTATATTAGCTATATACCCGATTTCCGGGTTATGGATCTGTTTTATTTCGAAAAAAGCCACAAACTTTGATTTATATCAATAAAACGGGCCATTTTTCGACTCATCTAAAATGTTAAATATTAGAAGATTACCTCGTCTTGGTCAAACCATTTTCTAATTTATTTAACTTTGTATCGAAGCGCAAAAGTAGTAACTTCAATTTGAAATCATCTAAAGCATTCTATATGAAACGTATCCATTTTTTACTCGCCAGTTCAATTTTGGTTCTTTCCGGATGCTCCACCTATAAACAGGCACAGACCCCAGATGATGTGTACTATTCTCCGGGTGCTGTCATTGAGCCTGCGGCTTCGAATGAATATACTCCCAATCAAAGCGAATATTATAGTGTGCCGAACGACAACTACGTTCGGCTAAAGGCTTCTGACCCTGCAAAATGGTCTTATTTCGATAATTATGGTACAGACTATTATGCGGGTTACCCGATGTCACCTTATGGTTATGGATACGGCGCCTATAGCGGTTTCGGTATGAGCATGGGATTTGGAATGTATGGTTATGGCGTTTCTCCCTGGGTAGGATTTGGATACTGGAGCCCCATGAGCTATTGGAATTCCTACTATACCTGGATGGGATGCTACAATCCGTATTACCATGGTGTCGTGGTCGTGAATCCAAAGAACACGAGTTATAACTATACTGTACGGACAAGTACGTTTAACCCATCCAGTTATACAAACAGCTCGTATAACCGCACAAATACAAGGGTAAACAGTTCGACTTATGTCCCTTACTCCTATTCACAGACCATCAGATCAAATTATAACAATACGAATACAAATAGTTTCAGAAATTATAATGCCGGCCAGAGAGCCGAGCACATTCACCAATGGCATTAATTCAACGCAGCCGACCCGGACATATTCGGGCTCCAGTTCTTCATTTGGTGGATCATCCGGTGGTGGATCCAGAGGCGGCGGAGGTGGTGGCGGAGTCAGTCGCCCCGGCAGATAAAAGAATTGATTTTTTTTCTAAAGGAGGAAATGATTTTAAGTAAGAAAATCTTTCCTCCTTTTTTATAGATTGTCAAGTCAAGCGTGACCCATTTTATGATCAAGTATTTATTTCTATTCTCCTTTCTATTCATTTCTGTGGTTTCAATTGCGCAAGTGCCTGAAGATGCATTGCGGTTGTCCTGGTTTGTGCCCAGCGGTACCGCCAGGCAGCAGGCAATTGGTGGCGCCATGGGATCCCTGGGCGGTGATATCACTTCCACTTTTGTCAATCCGGCAGGATTGGGTCTATATAAAACAAGTGAAGCGGTGGTTTCTCCGGGTTACCGGTTTTCAAGCAATGATGTCGATTTCAGGGGCACATCAATGAACGGAACAAGTGCAAATAATTTCAATATAGGGGCATCCGGTTTTGTATTCGGATTTTCCGGCACTGATCCAAACCACAGTTCAGCCCTATCCATTGCCGTTAACCGCACGGCCAACTTTGCCAGCCATCTCAATTACAGCGGAGTAAACGACTACAGTTCATTCTCTGAACAATTCGCCGAAGAATTTGCCAATTCAGGTCTTTCGATTGATGAGGCCATCAATAGTCCTTCATATATCGTATGGCACACGCATGGCTCTATATACATACCTGATAGATACCATGACCGTTGGGGGTGTCACCCAGGTCATTGGACTTCCTCAAAAAATTCTTGATGCTGGAGGAGTGCTCAATCAAACGAAGAGCAGCAATACATCCGGTGGAATTACTGAGATTGCTATTGGTATTGCGGGCAGCTCCCGTGATAAATGGTGTTATGGGGGAACTCTTGGCATCCCGATTGTAAATTATACGCGTGACTTGAGTTTTACAGAGACCGATGCCACAGGAGATGTCAACAATGATTTCGCAAGCAGCGTATATACTGAACATTATAATTCGAGCGGGGCAGGGATCAACCTTAAATTGGGAGGTATTTTCAGACCCGATGCAGCGTGGCGCATTGGTCTTGCTGTTCACACGCCTACTTGGTATACGCTGACCGATGACTATAGTGCTTCCATGACCACAAATACTGAGCATTATACATCTGCCGCCCAACCCATCACAATTACGTCTGCTGAACTGGACAATGGATCAGGAACCGGCACAAATGGTCTCAAATATTATATCACTTCTCCATGGAAATTCTTAATCAGCGGTTCTTATTTGTTCGGTGGTGGAGAAGAGGACGTAAAAAAACAAAAAGGGTTTATTACCGCAGACATTGAGTATGTAACGACGAATAGCTCCAGGTTTAGCACCTCTGAAGACTATGCAGATCCTAACTATTACAATAGTTTGAATACGGCTATCAAAAATCTTTATAAAGGCACATTTAATTTTCGTATCGGGGGAGAACTCAAATTCAACACGATTGCTGCCAGGGGCGGGTTTGCATATACAACCAATCCATACCAGACCAGTGATTTAAAAGCCAATCAATATTTCATTAGCGGCGGGCTCGGCTACAGGAACAAAGGAGTATTTGTTGATCTAACTTATGTACAGGGACTAGGAAAGGACGCTGATTTTCCCTATCGACTGAGTGATAAGGCAAATACCTATGCCACAGTGAAGCAATCGATGGGAACGGTGATCATGACCGTTGGATTTAAGATTCCCTGATGCTGATTTTCGCTTAACCTCTCTCGAGAAGAAAATCACGAAACCAATAGCCTGAATTCTTAACCGTCCGGACCTGCGTATTAAAATCAACATGAATCAGGCCGAAGCGGGCTTCATAGCCTTCATTCCATTCAAAATTATCCATCAGGGTCCAGGCAAAATATCCTTTAATATTCAGTCCTTCCCGCTTTGCTTTCAACAAAGCTTCAAGATGCTGCTGGAAATAAAGAATTCTTTCTTTGTCATCAATTTCATTGTTGATCATTTTATCCCTGAATGAAGCTCCGTTCTCTGTTACGATAATTTCAGGCATATCCTTATAACTGCTGAATTTCTTCAGGATCCTGTAAAAACTGCCGGGATTAATTTCCCATCCCAGTGAGGTATGTGGAACTTTCCTGGTCCTGGCCTTTATATCAGAAGCTTGAATGATGGGTATGAGTGGATTGTATCTGATGACTACGGGAAAGTAATTTTGGACTCCGATGAAATCGAATGAGAATTTCATTCTTTCCCTGTATTTCCAACTCTTATTATGCAATTCAAGCTTGTCCAGAAATTTAAAATCATCCCTAGGCAGGCCCATACCCAAAGCTGGCTCCACAAATAATCTATTGAGCAGAATATCCACACGATTGGCTGCACGGATGTCTTCTTCCTTATGTGAATAGGGTATGACTTCCGAACAGGAAAAGCTCGTACCAATTTTTGCCCCTGTCACGAGTTTCCTTATGATCCGTGCGCCTTCAGCCTGTGCCAATGCCGCATTGTGAATTGCCGGCAGAAAGTTCTTCATCCCCTTTTTTCCGGGTGCATGTTTTCCCAGCATATATCCCAAAGAAGTAAATCCGAAAGGCTCATTAAGAATGATCCAGTGTTTTACCTGATCCCCGAATTCTTCGGCGCAAATGGTCGCAAAGCGGGTAAACCATTTCACCATGAAGAAGCTGGTCCAACCTCCCTCCTTTTCCAGTGCGGCCGGAAGATCCCAATGATATAGGGTAACAAAAGGAATCATGCCCAGCTTTAGGCAATGTTCAATGACCCGATGATAGAAATTGATTCCTTCCTTATTCAGTTTCCCATTGCCATCAGGAATAATCCTGGACCATGAAAATGAAAATCTGAAAGCCGAGAATCCCAATGCTTTCGCCAGGAACAAGTCATCTTTATACCGATGGTAGAAATCGCAGGCGATGCTGGGCTTATGCCCATTCCTGATTTTACCTTTTGCTTTGGAGAAATTATCCCAGATCGACATGCCCCGTCCATAACTGGCATGGGCACCCTCATTTTGCGCGGCTGCGATGGAAACGCCCCATAAGAAATCTTTTCCAAAATCTTCTGAATGTATCAGGTGCTTATGATGGGCCAATTTGAAAATCGTTTCGCAAAGTTGGCCTTAATGAAAATATACCAAGGTTAAGATTTGATTATCTTTTCAAAGTCGTCCGGATACAATCCAGTGGATATCAGGATCCTTTCTGAACCAGGTCAGCTGGCGCTTGGCATAATGCCTGGTGTTTTTTTTGATCATTTCCACAGTCTGTTCCAGGGAATATTTCCCAGCAAGGAAGGAAAATAATTCTGTATAGCCTACCGTTTGCAATGCATTTAAAGAACGGAAGCGTAACAGGTCTTTTACTTCATGCAACAATCCATGGTTCATCATCTGATCAACCCGATGATTAATATTGCTGTGCAGGATTTCCTTGCTTAAGTCAATTCCAAATTTTTCAATTGTAAAATCCCTTTTCTTTGGTTGCGATTTCCTGAATGAATGCAGGGAACGACCGGTGGACATCTGCACTTCGAGTGCACGCATCAGGCGCTGGGGATTTTGCATTTCCCCTTTTTCAAAGAAAACCGGATCTAATGCCTTGATCTGGTCCTGTAACCAGCCCAGCCCATGTCTTTCATATTGCATTTGAATTTCCCGTCGGAGGGATTCCGGGACAGATGGTACTTCATCCAGTCCTTCGCAAAAAGCTTTAATATACAAACCTGTGCCACCAACCATGACTGCGGTTTGATGAGATTTGAAAATTTCATTGACCCATTCCAATGCAAGGTTTTCAAAAATGGATGCATTCACTTCCTCATGGATGGAATGAGAATTGATGAAATAGTGATGAATTCTTTGGAGATCCCGTTCAGGAGGCTTAGCTACACCTATATTTAATTCGCGATAGCACTGTCGTGAGTCTGCAGATATGATGGGACATTTATAATGATCCGCAATTCGCAAGGCCAGTCCGGTCTTGCCTGATGCTGTGGGCCCCACGATAAGAATGACCTTTCTATCCTTTGCCTGCATGTGTGAGTTTGTAAAGAACTCAACGAACAATCATGAAAATTCTTTCTCTGATGATCAGATCACCTCATCTCCGCTTTCTTCCTGACCTTCTTCCTCTTCTCCTTCCGCTTCAGTAGTATTGTCTTCAAGTTCCGCCTCCCCATTGGCTCCCAACACACCAAATCCTTCCACTCCTTTTCCGAGGTCATATTTTAATTCGACTTCCGCCAGCTTATCTCCCACCAATCCCTTCGTGCCATACTGCGATGGCGCGATGCCTTCCGACTTCACCATCACGGGGTAATCCAGTTTGCCGTTTTCTTCCTTAGATACATTAATTAATTCCACAAGGAATGACCAGTTCTTTACAAAATCATATACATACACAAATTTCTGGTTCGGATCCCTGATTTCAGTTCCTATGGGGGTAGCCGCCATCAGCAGGGGTTCCACCTTGTATGCCTTATCGTATTTTTCAACAGAAATTTCACGACCTCTTTGCCAGTGGTCATTGCTCCTGAAAAATGTCGCCTGGTGTTTATTATCGAATTCGTATGCTTTGAGAATGGCCTGATGCAACTGCAAAAAGTTCTGGGTATGCTTAACTGCAACATCCCTGTATACGCTATCATCTTCTTCCCAATAAATCCTGAACTTTAAAACCGCCATAGTATTGTTTTACGATTTAATCTTTCGTGTCCATTTTGAGCTTGGTACTAAACCAAATTCCATGCCTCAAAAATAATGCAAAAATTGGTACCAAATTCCAGGCTGAACTGCCCTTCATTTGACGACATTTAATTCCACCCGATTAAACTTTGCGGCAGACAAGGATGTTTTGCCATCCGGACGGGTCAACAGGCTATTTCACGGGTTTCAGGTTCATTTCAGCCGCTTTTTTAACTAAAAGCGCGTGTGCAGCTTCAAAATTGTTCTCAATCTCTCCATCCAATATAGCCTCCCTGATGATGGTTTTTAGATCCCCTACTTTCTTGGAAGGTTTCAATCCGAATTCTTCCATGATCATTTCCCCGGTGATGGGAGGCTGCCAATTTCGGATTCTGTCTTTCTCTTCCACCTCTTTGAGCCTGCGCCGCACCATCTCAAAATTTTCCAGGAATCGTTTTACTTTCTGCTTATTTTTTGAAGTAATATCTGCTTCGCAAAGGGTCATCAGCGGCTCCAGTTCATCGCCGGCATCGAAAAGCAATCGGCGGATAGCCGAATCAGTTATGTTCTCTTTGGTCAGGCTGATCGGACGGAGATGGAGCTCCACGAGTTTGCGAACAAATCGCATCTTCTCGTTCATCGGCAGCTTCAGTTTATCAAATAATTTGGGTACCATCCGGCCACCCACGACTTCATGTCCATGAAAGGTCCAGCCATGATCTTTTTCAAATTTTTTAGTGGCAGGTTTTCCTATATCATGCAGGATGGCTGCCCATCGAAGCCAGAGGTCATTTGTGTTAGCGGAAATATTGTCGAGCACCTGCAGGGTATGATAAAAATTGTCCTTATGGCCCAATCCGTCTACATATTCGGCCCCTGCCAGGTCAACCATTTTCGGAAATATAAAATGAAGCAGCCCGGATCGATAGAGCAGATCGAAGCCAATGGAAGGCTTCTTGGAAAGAATGATTTTGTTCAGTTCTTCCGTAATTCTTTCCTGGGAAAGAATCTGCACTCTTTGGGCATCTTCCCGTATGGCAGCAAAGGTTTTTTCAGAAATAGTAAATCCAAGCTGGGTGGCAAAGCGGATGGCACGTAGCATCCGCAACGGGTCGTCACTGAATGTGAGCAGCGGATCACCAGGGGTCTGAATAATTTTACGTTCAAGGTCCCCGATCCCGTTAAATGGATCGATCAGTTTACCATAATCGCCCGTATTCAAACTAATAGCGAGGGCATTGATTGTAAAATCACGTCTGGATTGATCATCTTCGATGCTGCCAGCCACCACCTGCGGATTGCGTGAATGATAGCGGTAGCTTTCCTTTCTTGCGCCCACAAATTCAATTTCCCAAACATCTCCCTTACCCTTTTCCGTTGGCTCGCTTTCGGCAGGATCGGGATGGTGGGAAAAATCGATCTTGATCTGGGCAGTGCCAAAATTCTTAAAAAAAGAAACCCAGGGCCTGGGTTGAAATCGATCGGCTACTTTATTGGCCAGTTCAATGCCATCCCCAACACAAACAATATCTGCGTCCTTTGTTGCCCGACCCAGTATTCTGTCGCGGACGAATCCTCCTATGACATAGCAGGGCACATTCAGCTCATTGGCTGCCTGGGCAATTTTTTTAAATACAAAAAGTTCCCTTTCTGTGCATTGGATATCCATCAGGCAAAGTTAAGAAGGAAAATCGGCCAGCATATGAAATCAGCATTTCAGAATTCACTGCAAGGTTTCTGTTAGTTGCCAGTCTTCAATTTCGTAAGCACATTTGAAATGCCCTTTCGGACAAGCTTTGTATCCATGGAGCCCACAGGGCCTGCAGTCAAGTGCTTTTTTCGTTTCTACAATAAAACGGCGGTCCGACAAAGGACCAAAACCGAAGGCAGGTATGGTGGAGCAATATACTGCCGTCACCGGTGCATTCATGGCAGATGCAAAATGCAGTGGTGCAGAATCATTGACATAATTCATTTGCGCATCACGCATCAGGGCCGCGGATTGCAAGAATGAAAGTTTGCCTGCCAGATTTAAAGTATTGTAGTCTGGTGCTGACTGCATGATTTGTTCGCAGAGCGATTGGTCAGAAGGCGCCCCAAGAAAATATATGGAATAGGATTTGGGAATGGTTTTGATGAATGAGCTCCATTTATCTCCCGGATATTGCTTAGTAAACCAAACGGAAGCCGGACTGATAGTGATAAAAGGATTCGCTTTGTAACCTGCCACTGCACGAATATCTTCCTGGCTTGGATACAACCTGGGTCTTGCAGGCTGAGGATCTGTAATACCTGCGATCAATGCCTGGTTGCGGTCAATCTCATGTAAACCTGCCGATGCATCGCCTATGATATGTTTTATTTTTTTTGAAAAGAGAAAACTTAAAGGATTCTTATCGAAACCGATGGTTTCTCTTGCGCCTGAAAATGCGGTCAGGATTCCGGTGGCTGCAAAGCGCTGCACATTGATCAGTATATCATATTTTCTGCTGCGGATCCGGCGAAGTGTCTTCCAAAGATTTGCCTTCTTATGCTGGCGTTTATCCCAGACAAGTGTTTCATGTAAGTATGGGTGATTTGATAGGAGTGATTCATTGCCTTTGCGCACGAGAAAATCAAGTTGGGCTTCCGGAAAATAGGAATGCAAGTTTCTCGAGCAATCCAGTAGCGAGTACTACATCACCGATAAATGCTGTTTGTATGACCAGGATTTTTTGCACGATACAAAGATGCAAAAGACGGCTCAATATCCAATGAATGATCAGGGTCGGATGACCGTTACCGTTCCATCTGCATTTGGCTTTACCAGGGAAGAGGGTTCTCGAATGGTTTCATCGTCCTGGCGGTATTTGACGATATAATCAACACCCGTTTTAATTTCTTCCGCAATTTCCTTAAATAATCCGGGCGCCTTGGTGCCTGAAAAATTTGCAGATGTTGAAACCAGGGGCCTGCGTAATCTTTTGATCAGTTGCCGGCAAAAAGCTTCTTCCACGAGTCGGATGGCAATGGTTCCATCTTCGCTGAGGTTTTCCGCCAAATGAATCATCCCTTTATAAATGACAGTGGTAGGTTTATGCACTGTTTTCAAATATTCCGAAACCTGCGGATCAGGGGCGCTGACATATTGAATAATATCCTTTTGATCCGCCATGAGCACAATCAGGCCTTTCTTTTCGGGTCTTTTTTTTAGGTTGAATATTTTATTCACCGCTTCCGCATTGGTCGCATCGCAGCCAATACCCCAGATCGTATCCGTCGGATATAAAATGATCCCTCCTTTTCTCAAAACAGCCAATGATGCTTCTATGTCGTCAATAAAATCCATGGTGCAAATGTAAGTCTGAACTGGCCTGCCCGACGCAGGCGGGGATTTTTGGGATTTTAGGGATTGACAGGAAATATAAATGGCTACCCTTAATACA
>CAWHHG010000009.1:0-294268 GCA_963829115.1 uncultured Chitinophagaceae bacterium
ACTTTTCTGATATCATATTCCCTGACAAGGTCATCAATAGATAAAGTAGTTGCTCTGCCATCAAATTGCTGCTTATCATCCAGAAAAGCCTTGCTACCAGGCCCATTATCAGTATAATACATACAAGTGCCGGACTGCTCCCATACGGGCCTTTCAATTATTTTGATTCTTTGTTCCAGGCTTGGATTTAATGAAAGGTTTTTTTTCATGATTTCCAGGTTACTAGGAATGAATTCATAGGAATAGACTGACCCCGTTTCGCCTATTTCATTAGAAAAATACAAAGCTGTATCACCCCAGCAGCCGCCTGCGTCAATTACTGTGTCGCCAGCTTCGGCTTTAATGATGTGGCCATTGTTTTTATATTCATACTGTTTGGCAATAAAATCAGTATAAGCGCCACAGGGGAGAAATACAATTTTAATGGTATCCCCTTTTTGCTCAAGTCCATCAATGGCAATTCCCAATTTTGAAAATTGGCATGAATAAAATTTCCTTTGTCTGCAATCCTTTCCATTTCCCTGGTCCCTTCCCAAAGTTCAGCGTATTCAGTGGAAGTTTAACTTTGGTAAAGCCAAGGATCCTGATATGCAAGAACCTGGATCATCAATTTCTTCGAATGTGTGTCTTGGAGAACGTTATAAAATCTTTCCAAATCCTGAAAGAATGGAGAAAGCAATTCTAATTTTTCTTCGACCATCTCTTTGAATCCTACTCTTTTTAGTTTTACCTTGTATCCTCTCGATTCAAACAACTTTTCCAACAATTTTCTGACGCGTCCGTTGAAATGTAAGAGGCGCTTTCTCAATTTTACCAAATCTGGCCTGGTCATAGTTCTCTTCAATTGAGAAGTCATTCTCGGCGTCACTTAGAAGCTCCTTTATTAATTCAGAATAGAAATTCAAAGTAGTATTGTATGATTGTTTGGCTAGGATGGCAGAATAGCAAAATCCAGCTTTGGCCTTATCAGGCCGGGCCATTTGCCATGCCAACTCGTGGCTTCCCTGTTTTCCTGTATCTCAAATGACAAAATGTTTTCAAATGCGCATATAGGATATGATGCGTCCCCAACTATCATCAAGGAAAGACTATAAATCTCATCATTCAGAAAATCGGGTGGGATGGTGCAAATGGCCTTATGCAATCCAGTTGATAGCTTTTCCGCCAGAGACCCGCATGCGAATATGCAATCGCCGGCAAATGTATTGATGAATAAGGTCAAATTAATCAGCTTACCATGATCAAAATTCCAGAATTCTATCTCAATATTTATCGGCGTCTTTACGTTAATTGTTTCATCCCGGCTGATTCGATTGGGGACAAATTTCAATTCTTTTTAGTTTGGCTTTTTCATTGCCGGGCGCTTTATCTGCGTCTTCATAATACAAGCATAAATTCTTGTCAAAGTGACTGGAAAGATAATTGTTTATAACATTGGTCGTTTCTCCCTGATCTACCAATTTTCCGTTTCTTAATAGAATTGCTTTGTTGCAAAGACTCTTAACCGCAATCATATTATGACTGACAAACAAAACTGTTCTTCCTTCCTTATCGCTAACATCTTTCATCTTACCCAGGCATTTCTTCTGAAATTCAGCATCTCCAACAGCAAGCACTTCATCGACGACGAGGATTTCAGGTTCAAGATGAGCTGCCACAGCAAAAGCCAGACGCACATACATACCTGAAGAATATCGCTTGACCGGTGTATCGATATATCTTTCCACACCGGCAAAATCGACAATCTCATCAAATTTTCTTTTTATTTCCGCCTTTGTCATTCCCAGAATGGCGCCATTCAGGAAAATATTTTTACTGCCGCTGAGTTCCGGATGAAATCCGGTTCCCACTTCCAGTAAGCTTGCAACTCGCCCTCTGATTTTTATTTCGCCCAATGTGGGCGTTGTCGTCCGGCTCAGGATCTTAAGCAGCGTGGATTTGCCGGCACCATTTCTTCCGATAATTCCAGCACTTCTCCCTGTTTTACTTCAAAGCTTACATTCTTTAAGCGCCCATACATATTCACTTCTGCCCTTGTACCGTCCTGTCATTCTCTTCGCCAATTTTCAGATAGGGATCTTCGTTTCCCCGCATCCGATGCCACCAGCGATTAACATCATGAGCCAGGGTACCGGTACTCACTTCGCCCAGCCGGTATTGTTTGGAAATATTATCTACTTGAATAACAATGGACATCTTAGATGAACAATTTATTGTGTAGTTCATTAAATAGTATCCATAAAATCCTTTTCTACCTTATTAAATATGATGGCTCCAACAACGAGGGAAACCAGCATGAACAAGACACTATAAATTAATCCCCCAGCCGTTACCCTGGCTTTTCCAAAAAGGCAGTACCGAAAGCTTCCACGACCGGGGCCAGGGGATTTAAATTGACAACCCATTGATAGGATTTCCCCGTCAAAAAGGACATGGGAAAAGCTATAGGTGTAATATACATGCCCAGTTGAATGGCAAAAGTCAGGAAAAGGGAAAGGTCCCGGTACTTTGTGGTCAGGGATGAAATGATAATTCCCAGGCCCAGCGCAATGCCCGCCATCACCAGAATGAGCAGGGGAATCAGGAGCCAGGATATGCTAAGGTGAATGGGCACGCCTTTGAAAATATAACAAATCATAAAGGCCAGCAGGAGAGAAAACTGGATCCCGAATCGAATGATATTGGAGATAACGACGGATATTGGAATGACCAGCCTGGGAAAATAAACTTTTCCGAAAATATTGGCATTGCCAATAAAAGTATTGGAAGTGGTTGTGAGGCAGGCTGAAAAATAATTCCAGATCGTGATGCCTGACATATAAAAAAGAACAGGCTCGATGCCATCGGTCCCAATCCGGGCGACGTTTCCAAACAGGAATAAGAAAGATCAAGGTGGTGAGCAGGGGCTGGATCAGATGCCAGAGCGGACCCAGGATGGTTTGTTTATACTGTGCAGCAAAATCCCGCTGTACAAATAACCAAACCAGGTCCCGGTAACGCCAAAGCTCTTTCAGTCGCAAATCGAACCAGTGAAGTCTGCGGCCTGATCACCAGGTCCCAGTGCTCGGGGATGATTTTTCGGCTACAGGTTGCTGTAAGAGTTCGATGGTCGAGTGGTTGATTGCCATGTTGATTGGTTGAATGGTAGTTGTGCCTAGATTGAAAGTTCGACGAAGTTGCCAACTAATTAGGCAATCAACTCAGCTAGTTAGCTAAACCATTTATTCCACCAGCGCAGAGCCTGTTTGTGAACTGGCAATCCTTTTTTCTTAGCTGGTTTTTCAAAATATCCGGATTCAATGCCATAGCCATAACCACCATAATATCCATAGCCTCCATAATAGCCACTATAATAGCCGCCTTCCAGTTTCACATCATTCAGCACCAGGGAAATACCCGGTAATTTTTTCTCTTTGTACAGGTCTTCCACCAGTCTTAGTATTTTTCTATACGTGGTTCCCATCCTGATCACATACATGGTGCAATCTGCAAATTTGCCCAGGGTGATGGAATCACTGACCAGGCCCACCGGGGCTGTATCCATGACCACGATTTCAAATTTCTTTCTCACTTCGCGCATCAGGTCATCCAATTTGTTGTCCAGCAATAGTTCAGCCGGATTGGGTGGAATGGGTCCACAGGCAATCACATACAGATTGTCAAAACCCGGAACCGGCATGATGATGTCTTCCAGTGATGCCCGGCCAATAATATAGTTCGTGACACCCATTTTTCGCTTCATGCCCAGGCCTTCGAGGATCTTGGGTTTGCGAATATCGAATTCAATGATCACTGTTTTCTTTCCGGAAAGTGCCATCACGGCTGCGATATTTGTACTGACAAAGGATTTTCCTTCCGAACTGAAAGATGAAGTAACAAGCAGGCAGGGATTCTCCTTTTTTACCGTCATGTATTTGAGGTTGCTGCGCAGGATGCGAAATTGTTCAGCCACGAAGCGACGGCTGTTCTTGGTCACCACCAGGACATGTTCATCATCTGAATGCCCAATTTCTCCCAGAATCGGTGCATTGGTTCGTCTTTTCCACATCGATCCGGTTATCCACTTTGTCCCGCAATAATTCCCGTAAGCGCAATTAGTCCTACCGGTATGACCAGCCCGAACATCAGGTAAAGAGTATAAATTTTTTGTTTATTTGGAGAATAGGAAAACCCAGAAGAAATGGCAGGTTCTACAATCTTGGAATTAGAAACTGTGGAGGCAGAGGAAATAGAAGTTTCCATTCTTTTTTGCAAAAGAAAGGAAAAGAGGTCTTCCATGATTTTTTGCTTTCGATTGATGCCGTTCAGTTCCATGGATTTTCCCGGAAGGGACTTGAGTTTGCCCTGGTACTGCGTTTGTTCCTGTTCAAGGCTTTTCTTTGAAATCAGGTAGGCATCTTTTACCTGGTGCAGCGCCACATCAATATTACGGCGAAGTTTTTCCAGGTTAATATCCATGATGACAATCAGTGGATTGTTAGCCGTTGTCGTTTTGAGATTTGCCTGTCGTTCCAATTGCAACTTATTGTATTCTGCAACAAATGCTGTCAGGGCAGGTTCTTCCACACCCAGGTTTACCGGAACCAGCTCATAAATATTTCGCTTATCGCTTATATAATTGATGAGGTAATCCACAACACTGATCTTGACATCCTGGGTCATGATGGCCTTTGAGCCTTCGGTCATGTGATCAAGATACATTTTTGACTGCCCTTCAATGTCAAAAACTTCGTTATTGGTCCGAAAGGATTTGATGCCACCTTCGAGATTACCTAATTCAAATTGGAGTGTGTCCAGTCTTTTATTGATAAAATTCAGGGAATTCTGCGAGATCCGGTTCTTGTCTTCCACAATCAGTGAATCATAGACCTGCATGAGCGTATTCAGAAAATCCTTACCCAATTGAATATTTTCCGTTTCAAAGGTCAAAAGCAAGTATGGTTGACTGTTCGCTGACGGAAATTCTTAGATGACGCGATATAATCCTGCAGCAACCACATCAAGCCGGATCCCAGCGAACCAGAAAATCCGGGGTTGAATAAATTTTCAGATTCACAGCTTCATTAAAATAGAATGCACACGATTCCGGCCAATTTCGAATGGTTCTCCAAAAGCATATTTTCTTTCCTGCCTTGCCCAGGGTAAATTCCCTGCCATTCAGAACGGATACAGGAAATGAAAAGCCTTTTGAAGAATCCGCAAAGATAAAGCCTGCAATCGAATAGGCGCTTCGGGATAAGCCAGGTGGATAAGGATTTTTCCCGATGCCATAATACCGGGTTTGCAAGTTGAGGTCCCTAACTACTCTCTGTAAAACAGGCCGTGAACTCAGGATCTGGATCTCATTGGTCAGGTTTGAAGCTCCCTGGCTCATGAACAATTCATTGAAACGGTCACCTTGATCCCTCCGTCCCGTGCCTGTCACTTTTGATCAGCATGGAAGACTGCACATGATATATCTTGGGCATGTATCGGATCTTGATATAGGCCAGCACGAATGCCAATGCAATACTAAGGATGAGCCAGGGAATATATTTGATGTATTTGAATACAAATTCCCTGGGGCCGACCGTCCAGGAGATATTGGTGGACGGGATATTCACTGTGGCGAAACCGTTAGTGGGATCTGACATGGCGGGAATTATGTTGTGAAAAATATTGTAAAGGATTGCAAATGTAGAAACGAGCCGATAACACAATTGTTACATTTCTAAGTAGATTCGGTTCAGTCAATTTTTTCTTTACTGCTTCTACATATACAATATCATTCTGCTGCAAATAGTAATAGGGAGACAAAACAATATTTGGATCTTTGATATCCAACCGGGCCCATTCCCTTTTGCCATTGTTGTCCCTGATCACAAGAATGTCATCCCGGCGACCATAGACTGTCATGTCTCCCGCAAGGGCTAAAGCTTCAATCATGTTTATGGATTCACCTGGAATATTAATGACACCAGGACGGTTGACTTCCCCAATCATGGTGAATTTATAATTCAGGAAACGAATGCTGTAATAAGGATTGGTTAAAAATTGGTGTCAATCTCCTGTCCAGCGTGTCTTTTAGCTGGGCCTTTGTAAGACCTTCAACATGCATGATTCCCAGTCCCTGAAATACAATATTTCCATGTTCATCGACCTGGTAACCCGGAGGAGCAGCCGAAGTTCCGCCATGTGCAGCTCCAGACCGGCACCAGTAATGGATTGATTATAAATTCTTGTCGCTTCAGGATTGTCACTGAAGACAACTATGCTTAAAATATCCCCCTGTGCGAATGATAGGTTCAGTGGCATTGATATGGCTGAGTTTTGCGGTATCGAATGGACCCTGCAGATAAGTCAGGGTCTTGATATTTGTACAGGAACTAAAAGAACAATAGAGCCCCAGGACTATCAAAACAGGAAAAAAAAGATTCCGAAAAACTGGTTTCATATTCAGGGGATATATAAATTAAGCAAACCTACAGGAAATTTCATCCGCAAAGGCGCGACAAGGAAACGCAAAGGCGCAAAGATGAATCTAATCATGCTTCAATTCCAGGTTCTTCTTGTCTACCAATGCAACGAGTGAATAGCCAATGCTCTCAATCACCACCCGCACTTTATTTCCCTGCACTTTAATGACGGTCGCTTCTTTGTCCATGAAAAGCCCCTGGCGTACCAGGACTTTGCTATCCGGTTGCAAATCGAGCGGCTCGGCCATTACATTCTCATATTCATTCAGGAATTTCCGGATCACTTCAATTTCGCGTCCTTTACCATCGCGGGCTTGCCGAGCCAATACACAAAATTCACGACCCCATTGGTCATGCGAACGGATGTCTTCTCGTCCTCCATCCACTCTGCACAAAAACATAAGACTTAAACAAGGGCTCTTCCACCGTCTTCATGCGGTCACTCCATTTGCGGGTGACTTTATTGAGCGGACAATAAGCCTCCAATCCTTTTTCAGAAAGCAGGTGGTGCACTTTCTTTTCCCACCGGGGTTTTGTATAAATAGCGTACCAATGCTTACTGCTCATGCCGGACAAGATTTGTTGACAATTTTCAAGGTTCCTTCTAAAACGCGAAATTCCGTTTTATTTTATGTCCGGGCCGTTAAAGTCCCAGACAAAATTAGCTCCTCGCTTTGAAATGGGCAGAGCTTCGCCTGGTCAGTCACATGGGGCCCCACCCCGGCCCTCCCCTGGCGGAGCAGGCGACTCTGACCAAAAAAGACCTCACTCCTAACCCCTCTCCAGAGGAGAGGGGTTTTCATTTCAGACGCTACATAAAAAAGAAAAGGGTATTAATGAGCCATATAATTATGAGCTCATCATACCCTTCCAAATATTTTCAGTCTATAGTAGTAGTACGTCAACGTTTTGTCCACAGGATTAATCTATTATTTGATAACCATCCATTCGCACATTGGCATCCTGACGGTTACTTCAAAAAGAAAGGTTTTTCCGATATTATAAGAAATCAGATATCCTCGTTTGCAAATATAGTAGATTTTGAATTTCAAAAATCATAGTTTATTTATTGAAAAACAGTCTTTTAACCTGTTCAAAAAATATGCTAACTTAGGGCTCGGCCCTACCCCGCCCCTCCCCATTGGGGAGGGTAATAGGGAAAAACAGACCATTTACTATGAACAACCAACGCTTCTATTCTCTTGACGTATTCCGCGGGATCACAGTGGCTTTTATGATCCTGGTAAATAATGCCGGAAACGGAGAATTTACCTACTGGCCGCTCGAACATGCTCCCTGGCATGGACTGACTCCCACAGACTTAGTTTTTCCATTTTTTCTTTTTGCAGTCGGCAATGCCATGGCATTTGTCATGCCAAGGCTGGAAGCAGCAGGTCAAAAGGCTTTTCTGAAAAAGGTCTTTAAGCGAAGCCTGCTGATTTTCGGCATTGGTCTTTTCCTGAACTGGTTTCCTTTTGTTCGCTGGATGGATGGACATCTTGTTTTCCGTTACTGGGTCAATCCCAACAATCCCGAAACCGGCGTAAGGATTCTCGGCGTTTTGCAAAGAATTGCGCTCTGCTATTTATTCGCATCACTGATTGTTTACTATCTCAAAAGCCGCGGCGCATTTGTGCTTAGCGTGGTGATGTTGCTCCTGTACTGGATTCTTTGTTTTGTTTTCGGCGAGGCTTCGGATCCATATAGTCTTTCAGGATATTTTGGAACAGCCGTCGATAAAGCTGTGCTCGGCGTTCCTCACTTGTATCGAGGTGAACATGTTCCCTTTGATCCGGAAGGACTGGCCAGCACGATCCCCGCGATCACCGAAACCATTTTCGGATATTTTGTCGGCCAATATATTTTACAAAAGGGCCGCAACTATGAAATGGTGACCAAACTGCTTGTCACGGGTTGCCTGCTGGTGTTCCTTGGATTTTGCTGGGATATGGTTTTTCCCATCAACAAAAAAATATGGACCAGCTCTTATGTCGTCTATACAACAGGGTTAGCCATGCTCTTTCTGGGTGTGTTGATTGACATGATTGAATTCAGGAATTGGAGAGGAGCCTGGACAAAGGCATTCGACGCTTTTGGCAAGAACCCTTTGTTCATTTATTTCCTCAGCGGGTTTGTTCCCAGATTGCTTGGATTGATCCGATGGGTGGATGGCACGGATGAAAAAGGCCAACCCATGTATATCACTCCCCTGCCCTGGTTTTATCAGCATGTTTGCAAACCCGTCTCGGAAAACCTGAAGAATGGATCCCTGCTTTATGCACTCAGTCTTGTGCTTTTCTATTGGCTGATTGCCATGTGGATGGATCGAAAGAAAATATATATCAGGGTATAGCGAACCTCCCCGGCCCACCGGCCCCACCCCGACCCTCCACGGCCTCTCCCCCCGACCCCCTCTCCAAAAGAGAGGGGGTGCCCCACGCGAAAGATTATGTCTATTTTCGAAGGCATTTATGAAAAGATTCCTTTTATTTCTATTTAAGAGGCCCATTCTCTGGCTGGCGGAAAAATTGTCCTCTTCCCCAAGAGAGGAGGCCGTTTTCCGCACGCTTTCCAAACTTCTCGATGACATAGAAAAAAATAAGACCAGCCGCGGGATCATGAAGGGATTCGATTTTATGAAGGACCGCTTTATTATTTTTTCAGATGAACATAAAGGCATGCGCGATGGAGCCGATGATTTCCGTGACGCAGAGAACGATTACCTGGCCGCACTGGATTATTATTTTCAGCAGGGATTTCATTTCATCAATCTGGGGGATTGTGAAGAGCTCTGGAAATACCCGCCAGACGGAGTGATCAAAAAGAATACTGCATGTCTCGAATCCGAAAAAAAATTCCACCTCGAAGACAGGTATACGCGCATCTTTGGAAACCATGACCTCGAATGGAAATATATCCTGCAAAGAAATCTATACCTCCGACCGATCTTCGGAAAAAAACTCAAAGTGTATGAGGGCATGCTGCTGAAAACTTCGCATAAGGGCGAGTCTTTTTCTTTCTTTTTTGCGCATGGTCACCAGGGAGACCAGCGGAATAATGGAAATGCATTCAGTATCTGGGTGGTCGCAAATATCTGGACTCCGATCCAGCGATATTTTGGGGTCAGCATCAATACACCTGCCACTTCATTTGAACTGACCGACAGGCACAATATCATCATGTATGAATGGTCTTCCACACAACGAAACCTGATTTTTATTTCCGGTCATACCCACAAGCCGGTATTTGCTTCGCTGGATCATATTGAACGACTTACAAGGAAACTGGAATCAGCGAGGCTGGCCAATGACGCGGTCCCTGATGGAGGAGCTTGAAAAAGAAATTGAAAAGCGAAAGGCCGAATATGCCGGCAAGAAGCAGATGCAGACCATTGCGCGTCCTTCTTATTTCAATAGCGGCTGCTGTTGCTATTCTGATGGCGATATTACGGGAATTGAAATTGCGGATGGGCATATCCGTTTGGTCAAGTGGCATACGATAGAAGGTGGTTCACAAAGGCTGGTGCTGGAAGAAGCTAGTCTGGAGAATGTGTTTAATGAAATTGCAGCCTCTCCCCCCAGCCCCCTCTCCAAAAGAGAGGGGGAGTAACTGCGCATACTAACACGATTTTATTCTCCCTCCCCAATGGGGAGGGCCGGGGTGGGGCCGAGGGTTGGGGGGAGAGGCCGGTGGGATCTCAAAACAATTTTCCCTGCTCTCCGGGCCTTTGAAATCTTGTGCAGTCCAGTTCCCAGTCGCTCGGCATTGAGACCATATAATTTTCCATATTTCTTATACTGCTGACTGACCAGCTCGGCAATATTTCCTTCACCGCGCATCCGAACACCCCAGCGTGAATCATTGACTTTCCCATCATGGCTGGATTCGATCAGGTGCCAGACTTTGTCGGCCCGGTCAGGAAAGTTTTTATATAGCCAGTCATGAAACAATAGCTTGACTGCGCCATTCAAACGGATAAATGTATACGCAGTAAAACTTGCCCCATTTTCTTTTGCAGCCTTCATGATCCGCTGCATTTCGTGTTCATTCAGACCGGGAATCATGGGACCCATCATAACCCCCATGCGTATCCCCTCATCCGAAAGTTCCCTGATCGTTCGCAGTCGCTGGCTGGCTGTAGTTGTTCGTGGTTCCATGGCCCGGCGCAGGTCTTCGTTGAAAGAAGTGATGGAGATCAAGAATAGAAACCAATTTTTTCTTCGCCATTTTTTTCAGGAGTTCCTTATCGCGAAGCATGCCGGCATTTTTGGAGATGATGCCCAGGGGCTGATTGAATTCATTGCAGACTTCAAGCAGCCCACGGGAGAGCTGGTAAATCTGCTCTGCCGGCTGATAACAATCGGTATTCCCGCTCATGCTGATGGGCACAGATTCCCATTTCGGATTCATGAGGAATTTGCGCAACAATTGAGGCGCATTTTTCTTGACGATGATCTTGCGTTCGAAGTCAAGTCCGGCGCTATATCCCCAATATTCATGCACATTCCTTGCATAGCAGTACACACAACCATGTTCGCAGCCGGCATAGGGATTCATGCTGTAATACATTCCCACATCCGGACTCTCTACTTTGTTCACAATGGTTTTGGATTCCTGCTCGAGGTATTGGGTCGGTGTATTCGACTCCACCCAATCATCGATTCCTTCAACATGTTCTTTGGTGACATGATCCTTAAGAAAACGGTTCTTCGTATTGATCTGTGCTCCCCGGCCTTTGAGGTATTGCTCGGATTCTTCTTTGTCCCTGGCTTTGATTGGCACATGGTCTTTTTGTAGTTCTGACATTATAATAATTTTTAGCCCAGCGGCCCCACCGGCCCCACCCCGGCCCTCCCCAATAGGGAGGGAGGAAAGAACTGTGTGAGTATGCGCATATGCTCCCCCTCTCTTTTGGAGAGGGGGTTGGGGGGAGAGGCCGGTGGGGCCGGTGGGGCTGTTTATGCAAACAACTCTCCCTGTTTGGTCAACACCGGCAGGTTCATAAATTCAAATCGCTTTACGATCTGGTATCCCACAGTTCCCTCGCGACGTTTTAATAATAACATCCCATCTGCGATGAAACGTCCGGTGAAATGCCGGTTGCTATATTCTAGCCCATGCTTTTTCATATTGCCAGGGCAGCAGCTTCCGTGCAATGACAATATTCGGCTCATCAATAAAATGAGGCTTATGGTCATTGTCCAGTTTAAGCAGTCTTTGGAAAGCTTTGATCTCCCGCACCATTTTTCTTATGGGCTCCTGGGTGGCTACATTAATAAATATGGTGTGGGTCGGGAGGCTGCCAAAATTTTTCAATTCAACCTTGAATGGATGCTGACCCATCGCAATGGTATTGATTCGCTGAACGATGCGCTCTTCCATCATTTCTAACTGCGAAAACCGGATCAGGGCCAGGTTCGGTTTGCCCCAGGGAGATTGCCCCGTCTGGTATTCTTCATGAAACTCTTTCTTTACCTGGATGATCTTGTTTCTTAACTCTTCGTGCGGGTTCAGTATCAATAAGTATTCATTGACCTGGTAACCGGGTAGTTTTTGGACGGTCTGTAACATAAAATCCTGCTTTTGTGATTTAGATGATTTGGTTCTAAAAAAATATCAAAACAAATTTGTTTACTTAATAATTTAGTATAAATTTACTAACTATTTTAGTAAACAAAAAATATTTTATGGAAGCAGAGATTTTCCTGGGTGCCGCATACAAGGGGTCAAAACAATTTACCCAGCAGCAGGTAAAGACGGCCAATGCGACTGGTTTCACTGCAGCAGCCGATGATTATATGGAAAGAGGGATTGACCTGAACGAACAACTGATCCATAATAAGCCTGCCACTTTTTTTATGCGGGTGAGTGGGGACGCGATGGTGGGCGCCGGAATCCACAATAATGATGTGGTCATCGTAGACCGTTCAGTTAAAGCAGCAAGCGGCAGGGTGGTCATCGCTGCGCTCAATGGCGAGATGCTGATCCGCAGGCTGGAAAAAAATTTCAATAAGATCCGGCTGATTCCTGAAACCGACAGGCTTGCTCCCATCGAGGTTGATCCTTCGGGAGCAGAATTTTCAATCTGGGGCGTGGTGACGTATGTGATTCATGAACCGTAAAGGCCCCTCCCCGACCCTCCCCAATGGGGAGGGGGCATTCAATTGCGTGAGTATGCGAAATCCTCCCCCTCTCTTTTGGAGAGGGGGTTGGGGGGAGAGGCCGGAACGAGACCGCAGGAGAAATACCATTAAACATTAACCTTATCTTATCCGTACCCTCCTTCTTGTTTGTCATTTCGAGCGAAGCGAGAAATCGTGAGGCACAAGCGTGTGCCGTATGACCTTACCACCAGTTCCCTGAGCAGAATTCAGTGAAAATGAAAAACTAGATCAATGTATTACTTCTATATCACCACTAATCCGTCGAAGACCGTATTATACTGTGGAATGACAAACGATCTGGATCAACGAATCGTTGAACATTACATTGACAGAGGCAGCACAAAAACCTTTGCAGGCACGTATTCTTGTTTTTACCTCTTATTTTTTGAAAGCTATCAATATGTTGAGGATGCTATAGAAAGGGAGAAGGAAGTAAAAAAATGGAGTAGGAGAAAGAAAGATCTCTTGATTGAATCAATGAATCCTGAAAGAAATTTTCTGAATATTGAACTATTTGATGAGTGGCCGCCGAGAGAAATGTTTCATAGAAGAGATCTCTGAAGAACATTGACTTGGCAAGGTATCGAAGCTCCGGATTTCTCGCTTCGCTCGAAATGACAAACACAAAATAGGGGTTGGTTTGTGCCGAACCATCTCCTTCAAAAAAATATTTTTCATGAAAGCCATTGTCGATTGCAATAGTTTTTATTGTTCATGCGAGCGGGTCTTTCGCCCGGACCTTGCGCATAAACCCGTCGTGGTATTAAGCAATAATGATGGCTGTATTATTTCCCGCAGCGATGAGGCCAAACTCCTCGGTGTAGGAATGGCCGGACCTTATTTTCAGTCTCGTCATATTATTGAAAAAAACAAGATCAGCGTCTTTTCTTCCAATTATCATTTATATGGAGACCTGAGCTGGCGTGTTATGGAGACGCTAAGGATATTGTCGGGAGAGGATAGCAATAAAAATAGCCGGGTGGAAGTCTATTCCGTGGATGAAGCTTTCATGGACCTGGATGCAGCCCCTGTCGATCAATTGAACAATTATGGTAGACAGATCCGGGATACAGTTGAAAACTGGACGGGCATTTCTGTTTCCGTAGGCATCGCTCCTACGAAAACGCTGGCCAAGATCGCCAATCATCTGGCCAAAAAAAATAAAGCGGCCACAGGTTGTGTCAGGACCCTTGCAGCGCCAGAGGATATGCAACAGGCTTTGCAACGGACAAGGGTAAACGAAATTTGGGGAGTGGGCGGCGCCTATGCCAATAAACTGATCAGGATGGGCATTACCAGCGCCTGGGAATTGCGCAATATGCCAGAAAGCTGGGCCTATTCCCAATTGGGAGGTGTGGTTGGCGTCCGTCTCATCAAAGAACTTCGGGGAGAGCCAGCCATCGGGATGCGGGAGGAATTAACAAACAAAAAAATGATTGCTACAACAAGGATGTTTGGAAGACCGGTCACTGCTTTGTATGAATTGAAAGAAGCGGTTTCGACCTATGTATCCAGGGCGGCTGAAAAATTGAGGAGACAGGGATCAGCTGCCAATACTGTAAGCGTATTCATCGTTCCGAAAGAAATGGATCATTCGGTAGATTTCAGACAGGGCAGTTCCATCAGCAGCCATGCAACAATTCATCCAGCTACTTCCTTAACTCAGGAATTAATCAAACCTGCAGTTGAATTGGTCGAATCTCTGTATGAGCAAGGCAGGGAATATAAAAAAGCTGGTGTCATGTTGAGCGGACTGGTCCCTGATGACTCTATCCAGGGAAATATTTTCGCCTCAGATGCAAAGAACATGAATCGTTTTCTCATGGATACGATTGATAATGTCAATTTCAGCATGCGTGACGACCTGCTTCAATTCGGTTCCAATGGAATGAATAAACATTGGAAAATGCGTCAGGAATTTCGTTCAAGGCGATACAGCACGAGATGGGAAGAACTGAAGCAGGTTAAATGATCCTGAGCCCATCTTATGATTGCGTTTTAATCCGCCTGAATCCGTCAGATCATCACAATCTAATCCAATAATCAAATCCGCCCTTTAATCCCCCTTTCCTAAAATACCTTTGAATTTTTAAAATATTCCCCTTTCTCATCCGTCTACCTATATAGGCATGGAAAAGGCATTAACGATAGGATCGGCGATGGATAGTTCAAGAAGGAAAAATATCAGTTCCGTCATCGGGCAGTTCGGTAAAAGGTTATTGGGCTTTATTCGCCAACGTGTTAACAGTGAGGCGGATGCCGAAGATATTTTACAGGATGTGTGGTATCAGTTTTCGGCATCTGCAGAGCCGATTGAACAAGTGGGAAGCTGGCTCTTTACTGTGGCAAGGAACAGGATCACGGATTCCTATAGAAAAATGAAACCTGAATTGCTGGAAGATATTTTGCCTGAAGAATCGGAAGAACGTGCTGGATTTAGTCAGATTATTTTCGACCAGGCCGACAACCCTGAAATAGCTCATTTGCGGGGACTGTTTTGGGATGCACTCAACCGTGCTTTGCTCGAGTTGCCGGAGGATCAAAGAACTGTTTTTGTCCAAAACGAATTGGAAGACGTTCCTTTCAAGACGATAGCAGAACAAACCGGCGTTCCTGTGAATACCCTGATCTCTCGAAAACGATATGCAGTCCTTCACCTTAGGGAAAGGCTGAATGAATTGAAAAATGAATTATTAAACTATTAAAATTTAAAAACAAAGATTATGTACAATAAATTTCGCGGGAGAAAGATATTTCTGATCCCCTTTTTCGTAGTCGGCTTTCTTGCCTTATTCAGCTTTATCGTCATGCAACTCTGGAATAATGTGCTCGTCAACGTCGTGCATGTGAGCGCTGTGAATTTCTGGCAGGCTCTTGGAATCCTGGTCCTGGCAAAGATCCTATTCGGCGGTTTCCGGGGCGCCCATTGGGGCCGTCATCGCTGGAACCAGCAAATGCAGCAGAAATGGATGAATATGACGCCTGAGGAAAGAGAAAAATTCAAGGCTGAATGGAGGACCCGTTGCGGAGGCCGCTTTACTGAACAGAAACCTGCAGAATCGCAGGCATGAGAACTCAGTGCAAACCTGCTCTGCAGCGTCTGCCGGCAGGTTTAGTAGATAAACAAGTTCTCACTAATATATCTTAAAAAGATTTATACTAAACCACTCCTTATTATATGGATATGACAACTGCGCTTAGTCCATTCCGTGAACAGAAGACCCGGGATAATAAATGGATAAGCTGTTATTCAACAACGAAGACCAAAATGCTCTCCGACTGGACCGTTGACCAATTGAATATCCGGCCTTATCAGCAAATCCTGGAAGTCGGGTATGGTCAGGGGTTCGGATTGGAGCTTGCAGCCAGGAAATTAAAAGTCGGGTTATTGGCGGGGATCGACGAATCGATGCTCATGTACCAAAAAGCGTATATGAAAAACAAGAAGCTCGTGCAACAGCAATTATTGCAATTGCATGTTGGTACGATCCAGGAATTGTCTTATCCGCATCAATATTTTCACACGATCTATGGAAGCAATATTCATTTTTCGTGGAAAGAACCTCGTTGCTGCATTTATCCAGCTCAACAATATGTTAAAGACTGGAGGAAAACTCGTAATGGCTTTTCAGCCGGCCTGGGCAAGGAATTCCAAAGATGTGGATCAGGAAGCAGATCAAATGGCAAGGGCATTTGAAGAATCGGGGTTAATAGATATACAACTGGAATTTAAGGACGCAAATCCGGTCAAGCTTTATTTCGGCAACGGGCTTCAAAGGCTATTGATGTATGAGGCAGCTTCTGAAATATCCTTTAACAGAAATCTTAACATTTTTGTTCGATGGCTGATTAAACACAAAGGAACCCACTTCAAGGTGGGTTCTTTTTTTTGGATCTGATAATTTAGTGAAACAATGATTCGGCAATAACCACCGATTCGGGTTTCCCCACATCTACAAATCTGGAGCCACTATGGTCAAAGGACGTGATTTTTTCTGTATGTGAAAGATCGAGATATAGATCCACCATGGAAAACTTCCCTTCCCGGCTGATCTTGTTTAATAAGATTGGGTCAATGACATGAATCCCGCTGAATGCCCTTTGGCTTATTTTTTTTCGCTTTTCATCTGAAAAAGCCAGGACCGGGCCTTTCTCCTCTCCCGTCTTTGTGTTTCTCCACCCACAGAGTTGGTTATTCTCATCAAACAAAAAATATCTCGTTGTACTTCGATTTGTCGTTGCCAATGTCGCTATTGGTTTTTCTACTCTGTGCTGTTCAAACATCCTGTCCAATGAAAGATCAGTGAGGATGTCTACATTCAGCAAGCACAAATGGGTTCTCTCCAAAATACCAGGCTGCTTTTTTCAGTCCCCCACCCGTCTCCAATACCTGGTCAGATTCGTCACTAATGGTCACCATCGTACCCCAGCCCTTATTTGTTTCGACTGCATCTTTGATCTGTTCGGGGAAATGGTGCACATTCAAAATTATTTCGTTTATACCATACTGTTGTAACCATTCTACATTTCGCTGAAGCAATGATTTTCCATTGACCAATGCAAGCGCCTTGGGATGTTTTTCAGTCCAGGGTTTGAAGCGGGTGCCGAGGCCGGCGGCGAGGATCATGGCTTTTGTGCCTTGCGGTATGGAATGGCGCAATGGAGCTTCGGGCATCTTAAAAAATTGGTTTTTAATCAGGCCAGCCTGCAGAAGCCAGCTTCAATCTAATACTTATAAAACAATATTCTGGACCAATGGACTCTTTTCCGGATAATCCGTATTGAAATGCAAACCCCTGCTTTCTCTTCTGAATTGTGCTCCTTTCACGATCAGATACCCCACCGTGATCAGGTTTCTTACCTCGCATAACTGGGGTGATACTGCGGTGGTCTGGTACAGGGATTCAATTTCTTCATGCAGCAGATCCAATCTTTTCATAGCTCTTTGCAAACGAGTATTCGTTCTCACTATACCTACATAATCACTCATCAGCAATTGCAATTCTTTTTCACTTTGTGTAATCAGGATCATTTCCTTTGGTTCCGTCGTTCCGGCCGCATTCCAATCGGGAATTTCCGAATGCATTTCCCTTTCTCTGAATTCTTTCACAGCCTGCAGGTAGCAACGATGGCCGAAGACCAGGGCCTCCAGCAGGGAATTGCTCGCCAACCGGTTTGCACCGTGGAGTCCTGTTGATGCACACTCTCCACAGGCATATAAATGATTAATTGAAGTTCTTCCCCACTCATCCGTCTTGATCCCGCCGCAACTGTAGTGTGCCGCAGGCGCGACGGGTATCATGCTTTTTGATGGGTCAATCCCGATGGATTTGCATTTTTCAAAAATATTTGGAAAATGCTCTAAGAATTTTTTGCTGTCCATATGCCGGCAGTCCAGATAAACATGTTCCGTCCCGCCTTTTTTCATTTCATTGTCGATGGCCCTGGCTACAATATCACGCGGAGCCAGGTCACGGCGTTCGTCGTAGTTGGCCATGAATGCTTCACCATTTTTTGTCCTCAAAATCGCTCCATCCCCTCTCACAGCTTCAGTAATCAGAAAAGAAGGACTGACACCTGGCTCATACAATGCCGTAGGATGAAACTGAATGAACTCCATATTCTCAATTCTGCCTTTGGCCCGGTAAACCATCGCCACTCCATCCCCAGTAGCAATGTCAGGATTTGTTGTCGTGCGATACACCTGGCCGTTTCCGCCCGTAGCAAACAAAGTGGTGGCCGCAAGAATCTTAATTATCTTATTGTTGCGCAGGTCCAATGCATAAACGCCATAGCATTCAATATCCGGGGTGGCTTTGGTCACCAGGTAACCGAGATGGTGCTGAGTAATGATATCAAGTACAAAACAATGCTTGACGATCTCCACATTTTTCTGCTTGTCAACGGCTTCAAGAAGGGCCCGTTCAATCTCCAGTCCGGTAACATCCTTATGATGCAGGATCCTGAATTCAGAATGGCCGCCTTCCTTCCCTAATTTATACTCCCCATCGGTGTCCTTGTCAAAGCGAGTGCCCCAGTCGATGATTTCCTGGATTCTGTCCGGCCCTTCTTTGACCACAATCTCCACCGTTTTGGGATTGCACAACCCATCCCCGGCTATTAGTGTATCCTCAATATGCTTCTCATAACTGTCATGCTCAAGGTCTGTAACGCCGGCAATTCCACCCTGGGCATATTTTGTATTGGTTTCATCAGCCCTGGTTTTAGTGATCACAAGGACTTTTTTGTCCGGGAAATGCCGGCCCACTTTCAGTGCATAGCTAAGCCCCGCGATGCCTGAGCCCACAACAAGAAAATCGGTTGCTTGAACCATAAGCTATGAATTGGAGAACCCTATTGCATTTCCGTTTGAAGCAGTAACCAAGCCTCAATAGGCAATAGTATATTCAAATTTTTCCGGGTTTTGAAAAACGTCCGTGAGATTGTATTTAATGGTGACGATCTTTTTGTCTGGTGAAAGTGTTGCCAATGCATTATCCACTTTTTTCACGGGTCTTGGTAAATTAATCGCAAGTGTATAGGGCATCTGAATTCCCATAGAAGAAGTTTGCTTCATTTGGGAAAATTCAGGGGAAGCCTGCAGATCCTTCCATTTGGCTTCATTCAGCTTTCGAGAGATGAGTCCATCTTTCACTTCAAAATTATAAATGGAATTAAACTGATTCATTTCCGGAGCATTCCCTCCCGCATCATTGTTTTCAGCCTTGCCTGAAGTGAGTCCACGAAAAAGATTTGCTGTATTGAGTGATCCGTCATTCATCGCGTTATAAAGCTTTTGCAAATTGGCCAGGCTAGAGAATGGGAAATTCATTTCGGCCTTAAACACCTTTTCCGCCATATTGAACTTCAGATGCATTTTGCCCTCGCGAAAAAGCGCCTTGTTTTCAGCACTCATTGTTTTTGAAGTATCCACAAGATCTTTCATGAGCACCGTTGTATCGACCGCCTTGTCGGGCATTTGTTTATCCATTTCATCTTTGCCAAGGTATTGTTCCATCATCCCCAGCAGCTGGCTCATATCTGTATTCACCTGGAGTTGACCACTGCCATTGCTCTTGATGTCAACTTTCTCTTCGATTTCAAAACATCCAGCCAGGGAAATAATAAGGAAGGCCGCCAATAGGCGTTTCAGATTCTTCATCGTTAGAAATTTGAAAGCAAGGTACAGTTTTTACACCAAGCTGAGCTTGTATTGCAGGGCAAAACTTTGAGATTCCCCTGGCTTTAAAATGGATAAACCCATCTTATTATTGAAGCTGTCGGGAGCGGCGCTCAAATTTTCAATCGCGATGCTCTTTCGGTGGGGCGGCGTATAAATTTGCAAATACGGATAGCTTGTGTCAGGGAAGAACGAGACCTTTAGTCTATTGAATGGATTATATATTTCACAGGCAGGCATTCCCTTTTCATAACTCACCTGAAAACAATTATCCAGTTCCATAGGACCGATGGTCATCGGAACCTGAAATTGCTCATATTTTAGCAGCCTACCAGTAGGCACCAGGTTCGCGTTGAATTCAACAATGGAAATGGCATTGAAATGCATTAACCATTCATCCACTTTTCCACCTAAAGTGAAGTATGGGTGCCAGCCATCGGCCATCGGAATCGATTCCTTGCTTTCATTCGTAACCCTTGTCATGACTTCGAGCACATGGTCAGGGAAAAGCGTATAAATTACTTCGCATCCATAATCGAATGGATATTGCGGATCATCTTTTTTATATTCATATCCAAGCGAAACCGAAGCAAATCCTTCCTCAGCTTGCTGCTTTAGCATTGAAAAGGATTTATTATATAACAAGCCATGTATGGCTGATCCATCCACAAATTTATTTTCGAATTCATATTTTTTTCCATTGTAAGAATATTTTCCTTCATGGATGCGGCAGGGAAATGGAGAGAGTTTGGAGCTCTTGTAAGACCTGTCCAATTGCATTTTGAGTTGATCCAGGCTCTCATAATGATCAATCACATTAAATAAGGATCCTTCTGTGCTGATCCGGAAAGCATGCAATAGTGCTCCAAAGGAAGGAAGTATATCGACCTCGGTTCCACTTTTTTCATCCTTCAGGCGGATCAGGTTCAATCCATTTTCAGTTGTATCCTTAATTGTATAGCTCATATGCAAGTGTCGTCATGCAATGTATATAAATTCAGTATTTTTCCGACATGGAATCAGGACTTCATGCGCAATTCCGGGAATTGTACGGAAAGAGACCATTAATGGCTTCAGCTCCTGGAAGGGTTAACCTGATCGGAGAGCATACGGACTATAATGGCGGATTTGTTTTACCCGGTGCCATTGACAAGAGGGTGGATGTAGCCATTGCTGAAAATCAGGAGAACAAGCTCAATCTCTTCGCCAATCAATACAAGGAGAAGATTTCCTTGTCCCTGGAGCAAATTCGACCCATGCATGGATGGGTCAATTATTTTTTGGGAATGATTCATTACCTGATTCCCCCAGGGAAAAAATTTACAGGCCTGGACGTGCTTGTAGATGGACATGTTCCACTTGGAGCAGGGATGAGTTCTTCCGCTGCCGTCTGCTCTTCATTCGGATTTGCCTTGAACGAATTATTCGGACTTCATCAATCCCGGATGGAATTAGCATTGGCAGGCCAACAAACAGAGCACCATTTCGCGGGCGTTCAATGCGGAATCATGGATCAGTTTGCAAGCCTCCATGGCAAGGCCGGACATGTAATGAAATTGGATTGCCGAAACCTTACATTTGAATATATCCCATTTGATTTTCCAGACGTCAGCATCGTGCTTATGAATACAATGGTGAGTCATTCTCTTGCCGGATCTGAATATAATAAAAGAAGGCAGGAATGTGAAGAAGGCGTTTCGACCCTTCAAAAGAAATTCCCCGACATTCTTTCCCTCAGAGATGTGGAATTACCCCAGCTCAATTCTTCCAGAAATGAATTGAGTGAATCCGTATTCCGAAGGTGCACATTCGTGGTTCAAGAAAACCAGAGACTACTGGAAGGATGCAGGTTTCTTTCAAAAGGAGATCTCCCATCATTTGGAAAACTCCTTTTCAAAGCGCATGAAGGTCTATCAAAAGATTATGAAGTCAGTTGTATTGAATCTGACTTTATGGTGGAATCAGCCAAAAAATATCCCGGCGTCATGGGCGCAAGGCAGATGGGTGGAGGTTTTGGAGGTTGCACGCTCAATATCGTAAAGAATGACTCCATCGCTGACTTTGTCGATCAAATGCAATTCGTTTATCAAAGACAATTCGGCATCAAGCCGGATGCTTACATAACAAAACTGGATGAGGGTGCCAGGTTGATGGGTTGAAGAGTTGAAGGGTTGAAAGGTTGATTAGTTGATTGGTTGATCAGTTGATTGGTTGAAGGGTTGAAGGGTTGATTCGCAAATTCAATACCAATTGAACTAAATTTGGATCCCCAGAAAAAGACTGTCATCGATCATCGATCATCGATCATCGGTCATCGATCATCGATCATCGATCATCGACCATCGGTCATCGACCTACCTTCCACTTATTCAGACCGAAGGCTGGACACAGGATTCATCAGAGCTGCTTTGATGCTTTGATAACTTACCGTGAGCATTGCGATCAGGATTGTAGCCCCTCCTGCAAAAGCAAAGATCCACCAGTCCACACTTACCTTATATGCAAAATTTTGCAGCCACAAATTGCAGACATACCAGGAAATAGGAAACGCAATGAGCATAGCAATGGCAACCAATTTCAGAAATTTTTTGGACAACATCGCCGCAATGCCAGCCACAGAGGCGCCAAGCACTTTTCTCACGCCGATTTCTTTGGTTCGCTGCGCAGCGGTAAATGTCGCCAGTCCAAACAAACCCAGGCAGGAAATGAATGTTGCAAGCAAGGCGAAATAATTGGCGAGTTTACTGATCACTGCTTCGCCGGCATATAATTTTGCAAATTCATTATCAGAAAACTGATACGTGAATGGAAATTTTGGGTTTAATTCTTTGTAAATTTTTTCCAATGCGCCCAATGCCTGTTTTGTTTTTCCAGCCTGGATCCGGACCAGGACTGTACCCCAGGGCCAGTGCTCGTCTAACCGGATGATCAAAGGCTCGATCGTGGAATGCATGGAATTGAAATGGAAATCCTTTATCACTCCAATGATCTTACCCTCATGCTTACCCCAAACCAGTTTTTTGCCCACAGCATTCTCCAGGCCTATCTTATTTACTGCCGTTTGGTTAAGAATATATGCAGTGGAATCTGTAGCAAAATCTCTTGAAAAGTCCCGTCCGCTCTCCATCTTCAAATCCAATGTTTTTGTAAAATCATATCCAACCACTTCGTCCGCAAAAGGCACTACCAGATTTGGATCCATGCCCGGCCAACTGATGCTGCTATTGTGATGATAAATGACCGTAGGGGAATTTCTCATTTTGGAAATATGGAGAATGCCTGGCATTTTCCTGGCTTTTTCTTTAAAGAGTTCATAATTTTTTACAAGATCACCTTCCACCGGAAGGTAGATCAGGTTATCCCGATCGTAGCCAATATTCTTTGATTGGATATAATTCATTTGCCGGTATATAACCATCATCCCGATGATTAGTATAATAGAAAGCGAGAATTGAAAAACCACCAGTCCCTTGCGAACAAAAGCAGATTCCCAGTTAAATTTCAGGTTACCTCTGAAAATACGGACAGGGTTAAGCGAAGCCAGGAAAAGCGCCGGGTAGCTTCCTGCAATCAATCCGGTGAAGATGGAAAGTCCAAGGATCGATAGCCAAAACAAGGGCTCTTTGGATGGAAGCTCAATTTGTTTCCCTGTTAAAGCTCCAAATGAAGGCAAAATCATGGTTGTTAAAACGACTGCAAACAATGTAGAAATCAAGGCAAGGAGGATTGACTCCCCGATGAATTGTAAAACCAGCGCAGACCGCCTTGCGCCAATCGCTTTTCGCAAGCCGACTTCTTTTGCGCGCCTGCTGGACTGGGCAGTGGACAGGTTCATGAAGTTGATGCAGGCAATGGCCAAAATGAATAAAGCTACAATCGTGAAAATGCTGACATATTCGATTCTGCCACCGGAAATCTGGCCATTCTTGAATTGTGAATGAAGATATTTTTCAGGGAAGGATTGCAAGCCTAATTCCATTTTGAAACCTTCTTCTTTTGGCTTGTACTTATATATAAAATCTTTTATCCTGGCTTGCACTTTTTGAGGATCAGCTGAATTATCCAACCTGATGAAAGTAGCAGGACTCGTATTTCCCCAATTATGAACCCAATCGTTTTCTTTCACGTACGCGATCCAACTTCTTACAAAATCAAATTGGAGAGAGGATTGGGAAGGTAGATTCTCAAATACAGCCGACACGAGTAGGGTTTGCTGGTTTTCCACACGGATGGATTTACCAATCGCGTTTTCTGGCGTCCCAAAAAATAATTCAGCCATTTTCCTTGAAATCGCAATGGAAGCCAAATCATTTAACGCAGTTTCTGATTTACCTAACAAAAGAGGGAAGCTGAACATGCGGAAAAAATCGGCACCGGCAAAATAACCCCCCATTTTACTGATCTTCCCTTCCGCTTCAAAATTGCTCAATGTTCCCGGCGCTGAAGCATAGTCCAGTCCGCTGGCAAATTTTATTTCAGGAACCGTTTTCTTTAATTCTTCTGCCAAAAGTCCCTGTGTTGGATAACTGGCTTCCACTTTTCCATCATAAAACTGCCGCTCATAGATCTGGTATAGAAACTTACCATTCGCATGGAAAGCATCCATATTTCTTTCATTCTGCACCCAGAGGAGAATCAACAAACTGGAGGTCAATCCAAGCGTCAGCCCAAAAATATTGATGGCTGCAAAAGATTTTTGGCGGATCAGGCTTCGCCAGGCCGTCTTCAAATAATTCCTGAACATAGCTTCATATATAGTGTATACTAAGGCACGGAAAAATGTGCCAGTAGATAATTTCCTTAGCAGCACATATTTACATAATTGAAACTAAGCTAATTTGTTCGTTTTTGGCCTTAATTGATGTCCGGAATGAGGTGATTGGTTGATTAGTTGATTGGTTGATTGGTTGAAGGGTTGAAAAGTTGAAGGGTTGAGAGGTTGAAGAGTTGAAAAGTTGGTAGATAAGACTTGGGCCATTGCACCATCGCTGATGATCGATGGTCGATGGTTGATAGTCGGTAGCGAAAGACTGTTCTTTGGATAATTCTTTATTTGCGAAATTCCTTCTAAGACTCTTTTTTGCAACGCTGAGTCAGGCCTGCGGCCGGCCTCTATGCGGGCGAAGCACTTCACTTTTTCAACCTTTCCCGCCTCATCCTCCGGCTCCTTCTCCTGGCGGAGAAGGAGTGCCCATATTCAATTTACTTTTCAACTCTTCAACCTCTCAACCCTTCAACTACTCAACCAATCAACCAACCAACTAAACAAACCTCTCAAAATAACTCCCCAAGATTTACAAATAACCCATGGGATCCGTTCAATCCAAAACCATAGTCTATCGCAATGTTTGTGTCGGAATGCTTATTCGCTTTTAGTCGAATTCCCAGACCAACTGCGGGCCAGATATTGTCAAAATTCGTGGATGGATAGTAGTTAGAGAAGCTCTGGGCATTCGCAAACACCACGCCACCCAACAAGCCATTCTGGGTGATGGCAAATCGATACTCTGCTTCAAGGTAGAGCATGTTGGCACTCCTAAATCTTCCTTGAATATAACCCCTCCCTGTATTGTTATAATTGTCCCAACCCGTGCTGGGCAGATCAAGATAAGGTGGCTCTCCTGTCAAAGTAAGCCAGTAGAAATTCCAAATTGCAAGGACATTCCGGGAACCCGAAGGAAAAGGAAAATATTTTCTCAGGTCAATGACCATGGATTGCCAATTGTTGTCACTCCCCATAAAAGTAAAATTGGGATGATAAAGAATATTGACATAAGATCCTGATTTGGGATTGATCGAATTCTTCCTGTTATCATACAAAAAATTTAGTACCGGTCCTGAAGAGATCGTAGTGGGCGGCAGTCCATATCTGGTAGCATCCGATTCCTGTCCATCAGGCAGGCCTTCCTGTTTGATGTTCCAATGATAATCCAGGAAATATCCAATACCAGCATAAATATTCGGGTAAAATCTTCGAAGCAGGATTTGGTGAATCCTGAATTGTGAATAATCAATGTCCTCCGCATTGGAGTCGGCACTATGTCCGCCAAGGCCATAAGTGTCCTGGGGATACTTATAATACCGCCAATCAGTGACAATATTGTATTTGTTATCTTTTGTCCAGATATTCGCCAACAATGCTACGGTAAGCTGTTCGTATTGCGTGTATACGATCAGGCCGTTGAGACTCGACATATTTGTCTTATCAGGATCGGTTGTAAAAAAGCCGGCGTTAGCTGCAATGACTCCGGCGAATCCTGTCGAAAGCGTATAGCCAAATCCCGGCACCACGGAGTAGTGGAATTTGACGCTATCAGAAAATGTTTTCCCATTTTTTTCCTCTTTGTGCCCGATCATGGAGTGGTATAAATCAATCAGGTCTTTTTGTTCAGTTGCATGACCTTTTGCCAGCGTACTGTCGTTCAATGTGGATGCTTGCTTCAAGCTGTCCGCTTGAGCAAATGCCAAATTGAATATGGTGAGTAATAGGAGAAATAATATAAGGGGTAAGCGCTTGAACAAAAGCTTTTCAAAATTTAAGTGATATACGCAGCATCAACCTTTTTTGTTGCCGAAGATAAATTCATCTCCGGCAGACTCTTCCATTTGCCCTATGAGACTGACGAATCACCGAAAAGTTTATTTAGCTTATATTCAAAGATTCGCATTTGACGGGTTTGTTTCAAGGATCTAACCATTCATCACTTTCTTTAATGAGGTTGATGAGTTCTGAAACCGCTATCTCACTATTAACGCCTCTTTTCATGATTTCTTTTCCCCTATAGAGTGTTATTTTTCCAGGACCGCTTCCCACATAACCATAATCTGCATCAGCCATTTCACCTGGTCCGTTGACGATGCAGCCCATGATGGCAATCTTTAATCCTTTGAGATGATGGGTGACCGCCCTGATCCTGGCAGTCGTTTCCTGAAGATCAAACAGAGTTCTGCCGCACGAAGGGCAGGATATGTATTCCGTTTTTGAAATCCGGGTCCTTGTAGCCTGAAGGATTGAAAAGGCTGTATTGTTCAGGAACTGGTGATTGTTCTTCACTTCAAGATAGGTTCGACCACTTGATTTGTGATTGGTCAATTGGTTTTCGTCATTGATCAGCCAAATTCCGTCGCCCATTCCTTCCAAAAACAATGCACCGGCTTCAGCAGAAAAATGAATCAACTGCTCATCAATGGTCTGATGCTCCGATTCAATGGCAATGATGACCGGGCAGCTGATCCCTTTTTCCATCAATTCCATGATATAACGCCTCACAGACAACAAAGGATGGGTAGCCGAAGAATAAAGGCAAAGGATCACATGATTATCATTGGCGAGCTGCTCCAGGAGCGCATATGCATCTCCTGTCTTCTGTATCTATCGCCAAAAAATTCATCTGTCCTGAAATCTCTCCTGCCATCAGGTATTCTTTCCCCTGGAAGAGCGGAAAATATTTTTCCTTATCTTCTACGGAAAGCCACACATTGTAATTACAAATCACTTTCAAAGTACCCGGCAGCGGAAAATCAATAATTTGACTCCCAGAATAAATCAGGTCTGCCGCGGCATCCCGGAGATGCCATTTGTCATTGACCTGATCATATAAATATCCAATGGCGGCCAGGTCCTGCCTGGAAATATTTTTTGAATGCATGAAGTCTGCCACGACGACAGGAACATGCCTGGCTCCAATGTTTGAGGTTTCATCACTTGATCTTCTCTTATATTCAAAAGGATCGTATGGAATCTTCCATACAGGCCGGTCTGGAGTTTCCACACCGCCATGATCAAGTTTCTGGTCCAGAATATCTTTTGACCAGGTCCTGGCAAACCGGAATTTCAAATTCCGGATCTTCGGTTAGGGATACCCGTATCGTATCGCCAATGCCATCTTCCATCAATGTACCGATCCCGATCGCTGATTTGATCCGGCCATCCTCCCCATCTCCCGCCTCCGTTACACCAAGGTGCAGGGGATACAATTCTCCGAATTCATTGTGCATATGCTGGATCAGCAGGCGATAAGCGTGAACCATGACCTGCGGATTGCTGGACTTCATGCTAAGGACAATATTGTGGTAGTGCTCGCCCCTGGCTACCCGGAGAAATTCCATGGCACTTTCCACCATTCCTATTGGTGTATCTCCGTATCGGCTCATGATGCGATCGCTCAGGGATCCATGGTTGGTTCCAATGCGCATAGCAGTGCCATATTCTTTGCAGATGCGGACCAGCGGTGTAAATCGATCCCGGATGCGATCAATCTCCTCCTGGTAGTCGGCATCTGTGTATTCAATAAATTCAAACTTTTTCCTGTCAATATAATTCCCAGGATTGATACGCACTTTTTCAACAATCCTTGCAGCGATCTCTGCGGCATTGGGTGTAAAATGGATATCTGCAACCAAAGGAGTATGGTAGCCCCGTCTGCGCAATTCACTTTTTATCTGAAGAAGATTTTCTGCTTCTTTCTTACTTGGCGCGGTTATCCGGATCAGTTCTGCACCTGCTTCGATGCACCGGATGGACTGTTCCACAGTCGCTTTTGTATCCATTGTATCCGTGGTCGTCATGGTTTGGATGCGTACCGGATGAAGGTTGCCCATGAGCAGGTCTCCAATCTTTACTTCCAGCGTTTTCAGTCTTTGATATCGGCTTAGTGAGTTGCAGTATAATTGCATAAATTAATACCTTCAATATTGTGCAAAATTACGTCTATGCATCGAAACTCCGGCCTCGTATTAACAACCCATAAAGTGATGGGAAAGATGATATTAAAAAAGATGTTTCTTTTCATTCTTATTCTCTATACCTGCAATAACCTTCTCCTTGCACAAACAATAAATCAAAAGCCGGTGATTATCCGGATGAGTTCTTCGTATACTTCATTCCCCGATACTGGTCGTGCCAATGGTCATGTGTATGACGGAGTCCTGTACGATGCAAAAAACCATTATTCCGATAGCTCGGTGATTATGGTCATTCCTCCGGGATTTATTCCTACAGATAAAACCGATTTTGTTTTCTGGTTTCATGGATGGAGAAATAGCATCGATTCCTCACTCGAAATTTTTCATATCTCGGATCAATTTGTTGCAGCGGGCAAAAATGCAATCCTCGTACTGGCAGAGACTGCAAAAAATGCACCTGACACTTATGGAGGAAAGTTGCAAGCAACCTATGGTGTTTTCAAAGCTGGTAAAGGACCTGATGGCAGAATTATCAAAAAGGAAAATAATACCTGTGGGATCCATTGCCCAATCATATTATCCTGGCCGGCCACAGCGGTGGTTTTGGAGTGATGGCTTACATCATAAAAAATGGAGGACTTCCGGTGCAGGAGATCGAATTGTTCGATGCATTATATGGACATTTGAAAATATTTGAAGAATGGATCCTCGCCAATCGGTCAAACCGTTTCATCAACTTATATACCAACCAGGGCGAAACAGACGAAACATCTATGGATTTTATGCATAGTTTACTTAACGATCATATCAACCTGGTATTTATGGAAGAAGCAAGGGTGAGTCCGTCGATACTCGCTTCGAATGAGCTATTCTTTCTTCATAGTACGAGAGGTCATAATGAAATCATCACCCATCCGGATAATTTCCGGCTTTTTCTGGAAGCCTCTCCATTTCTTACCAAGAGATGAAGTGGTGATTGGAAAGCTAAATGATTAAATTAGCAGTATGAGGTCATTCCTAAAGATTTTATCTCCATTTTTATTTCTGCCAATCTTCCTAACTGCACAGGATGCGCAAAACCGATCGAAGAGTCTTCAGATGGCATTAAAGAACGCAGTCAATGATACTATTCGCATGCATGTTTATAGCCAGCTTGTATACTTCTTTGAGGAAGTAAATCGGGATAGTGCACTTTTCTATGCGGAAAAACAATTGGCGATAGCCAAACAACTCGATTTGAAATTAGATGAAGTAAGTGCATTGGGCCAGAAAGCTTATGTGCTCATGCAAATGGGCAATCTGCCAAAGTCGCTCGAATCTTTTTTGCAGGCGCTAAAAATTGCGGAAGACCCGGGTAGCGAAAAAAATGTATTGTCATTGCCAAATGGTGAAACGCCACGAACAATGCGGAACCTTGCATTAGGCTGGATTTATCATGATATGGGGCATTTGTATGGTGCCACCAGCAATACAGCTCTGCAAATTTCAAGCTATCTAAAGGCAAAAAGCATCGCGGAATCCAATCATTTTAATTCACTGCTTGGATATGCAGATATGAATTTAGGGAATGTCTATTTTGCAAATGACTCACTTGGCAAACTTGATTCAGCGCTTATTCTTGCACAGGAAGCACTCGCCATATTCTCTAATACAGATGAGAAATTTGAAGGTTCTGTTTTAAACACCATTGGCAATATTTATTTAAGAAAAGGTTTTTCTGATTCTTCCCTAAAGACATTGCACAAGGCTGCGAAAATAAACATGGAACAAAACAACATTTCAAACCTTGGTGGCTCATACAAACTTCTGAGCGATTTATATATGACGCTAAAAAAATCAGACTCCAGCCTTATCTATGCAAGAAAAGCCCTTGAGACGTATATGATCACTGACGATTCTTACGGAATGGCAAAGTCATATAAATCACTTTCATCTATCTATAGCGAACAAAACAGGCCAGACAGTGCTTTTGTTTATCTGAAATTGGCATCCGGTTTAAATGACAGCTTAAACATTGTTTCAAGAAAAAACCTTCTTGCATATCAGCGTGTGGGTTTTGACGAGCAAATACGCATCGAAAAACTGGAGAAGGAAAGAACTGAAACACAAACCAGGATCAGGACATATGCACTGCTCGGGGGAATTGCTGTATTTATGGCGATTGCATTTCTGCTTTACAGAAATAACCTTAATCGGAAAAGATCAAATGTCATTTTGCAAAGACAGAAAGAGGAGCTTCATTCCACGCTATCAGAATTAAAATCTACCCAATCACAGCTTATTCATTCCGAAAAAATGGCAAGCCTTGGGGAACTTACCGCAGGCATTGCGCATGAGATTCAGAATCCGTTGAATTTCGTAAATAATTTTTCGGAACTGAATAAAGAAATATTAACAGAAATGAATGAGGTAATTGAAAATGGAAATCTGGAAGAGGTTAAAGTGATTGCAAAAAATATTGTTGCGAATGAAGAGAAAATAAATCATCACGGTAAAAGGGCAGATGCAATAGTAAAAAGCATGCTTCAACATGCTCAGGCTGGTTCAGCCCAAAAAGAACCTACTGATATCAACGCTTTAGCAGATAAATACTTCCGGCTGTCCTATCAGGGCCTCAGAGCTAAGGATAAGGCATTCGGTGCTTCATTAGAGACAAATTATGATCAGTCGATTGGAATGATCAATATCATCCCCCAGGACATAGGGCGTGTCCTTTTCAATCTTTGCAATAATGCTTTCTATGCCGTTTCAGAAAAGAAGAAACAACATCCTGAGGGCTACGAACCGACGATTTCTCTAAGCTCCAGGAAGGTGAATGATAAAATTGAAGTGAGTGTAAAAGATAATGGGAATGGTATCCCGGCAAAGATATTGGACAAGATATTTCAACCCTTCTTCACTACAAAACCTTCAGGACAGGGAACAGGATTAGGTCTCAGCTTAAGCTACGATACCATGAAAGCACATGGTGGCGAAATAAAGGTTAGAAGCAATGAAGGCGAATTCACAGAGTTCCTCATTCTGTTACCCATTTCAGCGTAAAATGAGAATCAAATGCTAACATGAAATAGCAGGTATTTTGTTTTATGAGCAACCTTCGACAAGAACTAATTTAGGTGTGAGTTTGCAGTTTCCTTAGGGGATTTTCTCTTTTTTTTACCGTTTATACCTGTTGGTTTGAATCTTTTCATATGGGATATTTGCAAATGATGCATCATCATTTCTGGATCTGATATCCGATATCCTGGTTCAATTAAGTTTAACAACCTTGTGCAATAGCTTTTAGGTGTCGAAAATCGCAGAGGCACTTGGGAAAGACACTCATTGCGTAGGCGCAGCCAATGCATAAACGGTAGGTTGGAGGCGGGGGAGGGAGGGCCCCGCAAGGGGTTCAGTTGCAGTTAGGTTATAACCAAAGTTTATCAAAACTATCCATCCTATAAATAAATAAATTACTCTATTGAGTCCAAATTCCAGCTTTCCAAAATAAGCACGCAGATTAACTCGCCGATCCTTACAATACAAACTATTCATCATTCAGCAATCGTTTTCAAAATTCCCCATCTGTTACTTGCATGATCAGGTACAGATTTTTGAAGTTAGTTGCGCTTCAGTAGTCCCCTGATCGATAATTTTAGCCTAAAACGGCATGCAATTTTGACCTCCTCCACCCCTTCACCAGTCCTTCTCCGGCTGCGAGAGTGATTTGACCTTATTCTGGTTCATCTTATCCATCACATCTTTTTCTTTTTGCTGCAGAGGCTTTCAGCAATTGTTCAACCTGCTGTTTACTCAATTTACTTTGCTGGGGCTTTGGTTGCTCCTTTTGTTTCTGATTTTCTTTTTGTTTGTCCTTGTCTTTCTGGTTTTCATTTTGCGGAGGCGGCTGCTTCATCTTCAATTCAAGAAGGGCCTTCTGCAAATTTTCTCTTGCCTGCTGGTCCGAAGGATCCAGCTTCAGCGCTTCCTTCCAGGAACTGATGCTTTCCTCCAATTGTTTTTGCTTTATCTGGGCGACCCCTTTATTATAATATCCTTTCTCCGACATTGACTTTTCTGTGCTATGGCTTATGCTTTCTTCATATGATTTTGCCGCTTCATCGAATGCATTGCCCCGGAACTCTGCATTGCCCAGGTTATAATGAGCTACGGGATTTTGTGGAGATTTGTCGAGCGCTTTCTTATAGTCCTGTTTGGACTTATCCAATTGATTTTGACTATAAGCCCGGTTCCCGCTCCTGATCAATACATCTTCATTTTGCGCCATGGCAAATTGCCACTGAAACAGCTGTGAACAAAATAAATGCTATGGTTATTCGAAAATTCAAGCCAATCGGAGTTTTCGTTCAGACAAAAAGAAATTCTATAAGCAATAACAACAAAGCAGAAGCCAGAAACCAGGGGAAATAGTTCTTAAAATCAGCAAATTCAGAATCAGCTACCGCTTTTTTCTCTATTCCATCCAGGCGCTGGGACAAGGTAATCAGTGTCGATTCAATATTGTCGAGGCGGATATAGATCCCATTCGTGGCGTCTGCGATCTGTGTCAATTCTGTTTCATTCAGTTTGGAAATGACGACCTGCCCATTCTCATCTTTCTTGGTGGCATGCGTGGCGGGATCAATAAATGCCGTCCCATCCGGTGAACCGATACCAACGGTATTGATCATGACTCCATTATCAGCCATCATTCTGGCTGTCTTCAACGCTTCGGGATCATGGTCTTCCCCATCGGATACCAGGACCACCGCTTTGTATTTATGTTCTTTGCTATTAAAAGAACCATTGGCCATCCTCAGGGCATCTGAGATAACAGTTCCCTGGGTCGGAACGATGTCAGGGCCCGCGTCCTGGATATACATTTTGGCTGCGCGCTGATCAATGGTCAGGGGCATTTGCATATATGCCCTTCCTGCAAAAAGGATCAACCCGACGCGGTCATCGGGTAAGACATCCAGCAATTTCGTTAGCAATTGCTTTGCTTTTTCCAGTCGCGATGGCCTGATATCATCAGCCAGCATGCTTTTGCTGACGTCGAGCAGGATCATAACGTCTACGCCCTGCCTGCTGATATTGTCCGATAGACCCTTTTTCCTGAGATTGGCTGCACCAATGATGATTGCTGCCAGAGCCAGGATACCTAATGCAAATTTTACCATAAATTTTAACGGAGAATAAGAGCTGATCAGTTGCCGGATTAAGGCCAGCGTCTCCCATCTTTTCTAAAATCCTTTTCTTCCATCGAAGCAGGGCCCAGAAAAGAAAGAGAAGGATGGGAATCGCAGCTAATCCAATAAGATATTCAATATGCTGAAATCTCATGAATGCAAATTAGCCCTTTTGGGCAAAAACCTGAATCCATTTGTAAATTCATTCACAAATCCGGAATTTCCAACTTATTTCTTCCCTGAGAAAAATCCAAATTCCGAAAGGATGCTTTTCAGGATATGCATCCTGATATTGTACCAAATTCATGATCTCCAAGTGAGGATCGCGGGAATTAAGGTTCAGCACGAAGAAATAGGGATGATTATTTTCTTCGATCCAACCCACGATCCATCCCATCGGATGGCCATTATCTGTTCTTCCCTAATCCAGTCTTGTAACTGAGGCGATAATTTGCGTTGTCTTCTCTCAACATCATTTTCCTGACAATCTCCGCATTTCGACGGAAAAAAGGCAGCTGGTCAAAATACAGTTTTTTAACAAGTCCAAGCTCTTCATCTGGCGTAATTTTCAAATGATTATTTAGCCAAAAGGAATCGATGGGACCGTTGATATCTCTATTTCCATATCCCAAACTATCTATCCATTTTTTCATGGTGTCCCGTCCAATCCTCCTGGCGAGTTCCTGGTAATAGGGAACAGCAGAAACACGGAATGCCTCTTCCATGGTCAGGTCTTTATTCCAGTCTTCATTCCAACGTTTAACACTATCCCATTTGATGACCATATGCTCATCGGTGACTTTTCCAGTTTGCAGGCCAATCAATGAATTCACGATCTTAAAAGTGGAGGCAGGACTGAAAGCAGAATCGCGGAATCTTTTGAGATTGTAGATGGTGAAATGACCCTGCCCATTATCATATAAGGCGAAACATCCATCCATGGCGGCAGAATCGAAATATTTGCCCATGGCATTGTTTTCTGTGATGTTGTTGCTGTTGCATGAGAGAATATAAACTGCTAAGAAGAATAAAAGGAAAAATAAATTCTGGTCATTAAAAAAATTTACATTCGCAAGATAAAAAAACGCAATACAATGCAAGTGAAGGGGTGAATACATTCTTCGCTGCGCATTTGAATCATACTTCTGCGTCTTCACCTTTGCGCCTCGGCGTGAGAATCTGGAATAGTCGAATCCACCTGCTTCAGACGCACAACGCATCGCGAAATGACAAAAGGATATATAGGAATTTTTCAAAGCGAAAACTTTCAGAATATAATTTGCACTATTTTGCACCATACATCTTAATCAGACGCAGGAGTACGCCGTTCGTCCAACCAAAGCCATCCTGCCCGGCATATTCACCGCCGCCGGCTTCTTTGCCTCATGTCTGCTACATTGTATTTCTCCATCAGCTTGCCGGTTTCTTTGTACACTTTTATGTTCAAGGCGATCCAGCTTTTCGCCCCTTCGGCTGCCAGGTCCTTCTGCCCGCAGCGATCTAGTCCCCAAATCATCATCCACTCCAGCGGCGCCCATCCATTGGGTGCATCCCATTGCTCACCTGTAGCATATTCGGAAGTAACAAATCCCCCATCTTTCAGCATTTTCGCCCTGACGACCGCGGCGGCTTTTCTACCCAGCAGACTCATATAATCCGGATGCTCCTTGATAAAACAAAATGGATAGAGGCCTGCAGGTGTAATATTGTTATTCTGTTTCTGTGTTTTGAAATTATAATCGGTATAAAATGACTGCTGTTTGTTCCAGAAATATTTATCAATCGATTCCTGTCTCTTGCGTGCCCTGAGTTTAAAAGCATTGGAGACAGAATCGTCCCCGTTGATAAGTTTTGCTTTTGCAATGGCAGTTTCAAGGTGATAAAGCAATGCATTAAGATCTACAGGGATGATATCTGTTGTCTGGATGGTCAGAATGGATTTCTTATCAGCGAACCATCGGCTGCTGAAATCAATCCCGCTTTCAGCGCCAGCCCGCAGGTGCTGGTACATTTCCACTTTATTCCTTCCTGATTTTTCCGCAACCATAACGTCTTCCCGATAACTCTCCTGCCTTGGCACCATGCTGTCATCCCAATACCTGTTTAGTACCGTGCCGTCTTTGAGTTTAACAACCCGCCGGTAGGCCTGTTCCGGCTTGAGCTTTTCCTGTCCATCCATCCAGAACTGGTATTCCTTTTCCATCGCAGGCAGGAAGATCTGGTAGATGCTGTCTCCCTTAATTCCTGCCAGGAGTTCCACCATGGAAGAAAAGAAAGGTGGCTGTGACCGGCTGAGATAATAAGTCCTGTTGCCATTGGGAATATGCCCATATGTTTCAATCAGGTAAGCAAAATTGCTGACCATGTTGTTGATCATTTCGATATTCACCGCTCTCTTTCAAACCCAGCATGGTAAAATAAGAATCCCAGTAATATATTTCACGGAAACGCCCACCCGGAACAATATAAGGATAGGGCAAAGGCAAGAAGGGAACTCCCCTCCACTGGTTTGTCTGGGTTCCGCTTTAATACGGTCCAAAGATTTTTGATATGTGTCGTGACATCGTCGTTCTTATTCGTCTTATAATTGTCAATCGGATTCGCCGGCAACTCAAAATTCTCCTCTACAAATTTTTTCAAATTGAAATTTGGCCCTTTTTGCATTCCGTAATCATACATGATATCCGCAGGCTTTCTCTTCGGAATACAATCAACAAAAGTTTTTCCATCGGGAAAGACTTTTTGCATTTGTACTTCTACAAATAATTCACCATAGATTTTGTCAGGTGGGGGAGGTTGTTGGGACATGGAAGGATGAAATGAAAGAAGAAGGATGCTTCCATAAATGAGTTTTCTCATTGCAGCCGAAATTTGGGTAAAGGTAAGGAGAAAGGTGATGATCGGATGGTCGGTTATCATGACGATGAGCAATGTTTGAGAATCGAGGCAAAGTGTCAATTTCCGGGCCTGAATCCTATAATGGGAATTTCAATTTAAGAGAACCGCATCACTTGGATTGCAGTATCGTATTTTATCTTTCGAAAGCAAACTGATCATCTGCCATCCGTTTTCAGTCATCGATCATCGACCATCGACCATCGATCGACTGCCTTCCATTTCAAGCTCACCACGGAGGTTCCCAAGGCAAGCCACAATGCGAGCAGGGTGCCATAGCTTCCTCCCCTTTCCACCCATTCAAATAATTCATAATGGGGATAGAATAATTCCGAAGCCATTTTCCAGAATATGAAGCATGAACACAATGGGTCTTAATGGACGCACGAGGATCATGAGCGCCGTAACTATTTCAAACAAGCCAACAGCAAAAGCGACCTGTGAAGGATTTCCAAAACCAAGCGAAGTATATTGACTCATTATTCCCTTCTTCTCAATCAGGTTCAGCCAGCCATGACCTGCAAGCAGTAGGAATACTACTATCCGCAGGCAAAACAGCGACACGCGAAAATGTATTAGCATCCACTGGCTGGTCGGACTTCATGCGTGTAAAAAGGTTTTTTCCATTCTTTTGAATTCCGCCGGAAAGGATCAGCAGGGCTAAGGGTGCACCAAAATTTCCTGCCCGCTCAACCAGTTCGGCAAAGGGTTCTCCAGATAATGGACGCAGGGAAGCAGTGACGATACCCCAAATGACAAGCCAGACCAATAATGCACGCATCGGGTAGACGAGCATGATGATCCCAAATAGAATATCTACTGATCCAACAAGAGGCATTATCTTATATGCCAGTTCCTTGCCAATGCCAAAAACTGCAAAATAGTTGCACCAGATGGGCTTGGTGACTATGCCGAATGCACCATGCCCGATAAAGCACATGGCAACAGCAATGCGCAGGGTATAATGAATATTTCGAATTGTTTGTGACTGTATCATTTGAAACAGGTCAATGGATTAAATAAGCTTTCATTTGAAATTTTAATAAAACCCCGCGAAGAATCGCAGGGTTTTGATTGCTTAAACCATTAATAAAAATTTCTGGTATTCAGCCAATTCATTTAAAAAAATACCCTGCGAAGAATCGCAGCGTCTGTGAATTGCTTAAACCATTATGAAAAGATCTTTATTCTAAGCCAGCAGTTTGAAAAGAAACCCCGCAAGGAATCGCAGCGTTTTTATTATTGCTTAGAACCATTAAAATATTTTAGTTGCCGGCACCGTCAATCTGTCCACGTAGTACAGCAAAATTGCCAACACTCTTTCCTACTTCTAGCCCAACCGTACAGTCGCTGCGATAGTGGATCCCACCGATCAATCTGGACATCATGGCTTCATTAGACATCGCATCATATTTGTTTGCATTCTCCGGAATAAGATAACCTAGCACCGCTGATGCAGCTCCGCTGAAACAGGAATGCCCGGATACATAGGCTGGAAAATTTGGAATTCCCGTCAGCGTTTTGATACTGGGATCCATCTGCGTTGGTCTTGGATTAAAATAGAAATACTTGATGTCCCAGCAAACGATGGCTGCATCCATTTCTGCCAGATTTAATAATGCCATATTTCGAGCCCATCTCACTTCACTGTAGTTTTTGGTAACAAAATCTTCCGCCGCAATGGCATTCCAATGTCCGGGGGGTGTGTAGGTACCAATACCATCAGCCCAATACTGAACCTGCTTGATCTGTTCTCGTGTTGGATTCTTTATGAGATTATATACCTCCTCCGTTTCAGATTTCAATTGCGCACTATTGGTGGCGGGTGGCGGCCCGGGTCGGAGAGAAATCTTTGTGGCAGAATCAAACAGGAAGGTCTTTACATTCCCGAAATAAGGAAGCATGGGATTTCGCTTTGGCGCTTCCAGGCTATACCAGGGAATTTCCCCCCTGGCGATTGTTGTCGTTTCAAAATTTGCCCAATCGCTGAAGGAGTTCCGACAGCCTTGCCGGCATTATCGGTTCTTCCACGCGCGATGAATACCTGGGCTATCTGTCTGCCGAGCGCTTCGCCTGCCGTGATTTCAGCCCTGACCGCCGCACCACTCGAGATGGTGGCCAATTCCTGCTCTTCTGCTTTTTGTTGTATGCTCGCGATTTCTGTCGGGAAGAATAATTTCATCATTTCTGCAGTAACGCCTGCCATAACAGCCGCCTCAGAAGGATAAGAAGGAAGGTCCGTTCTGTTAATTTCAATCGACTGCACGGAAGAGTCTACTTTATACGGAGCAGCACGATTGTATTTGGTTTTGTAGTACCAGCAGGCTATCAGTGCATCATATTGCGCGGCCGAAATATAGGCATATGCCCTTGCAGCATAGGGCGGATTCGAAAATGGAAAAAGCGGATAGGCGAAGGGGTTAGCAGAATTAGGAATGGGATAAGAACCGTCCGGATTCTGGTTGGGCGCCAGGTTGTATTTGGCCACCAGTTCACGCATGAGCTCGTTCCATCGCAACACCCCACCGGCTGCCCAATACTTTATGATTCCTCTTTGCTGATCTGTCAGATTTTTCTGTAGCGCTTTGATTTCATTTAAATCGGCAATATAGCCGGGTGAATTGGTAGCAGCAGGCGCTGCCACAGCAAAACTGTCCGGGCGGCTCAATAGAACTGTCTTCCAGGTTCCCGCATTCAGGTCCGTGGTAGTCGCGTTTAATGGACCTATATTAGCCGTCCTGTCGCTGATGCTTTTATTGCAGGAAGCAAGGAACATCACCGCCAAAGCTGTCATCGTCGAAAGAGATATTATTTTTTTCATACAAATTTCTTTGTCAGGTGAAAATTATTTTTGAGTGGATGTTGTTTGTTTTTTCGCAAATGAAAACACATAGTATGCACCAATCATGAAACCTGCAGCCTGGCCCATATTGCGTCCGGCAATGGTATAGCTTCCCACGCCATCAAGCGAAAAATGTGTATTGAAAGGCAATGTGTATTTGATATGCACCGCAATGTCAGTAGCATTCATCCGGTTGCTCGGAAATGGCATATCATTCTTGCGGATATCAAATCCTCCCAATGTGGTCAGATTGTCGACCATGGCTTCTGCGATCAGGTATTTATACTGGTAGCCCAAGACTACCATTAAAGGTCATCTGGTCAGGCATCTCCACTTCATTTGTCAGATGCATCGAGGTGGTGTAATAGGAAGTTCGATCCAGGTAGGTATTGCTTCGCCAGACATATGCGGCAGATCCCCTGATGAAGAATTTCTCTAATTTGTAATGAAGTATAACTCTTCCCAATAAGTTTGTGGTTCCAAGTCCAACGGAAAGAGGAAGAAAATCCACTACATAATTGGTCAGCGGTGTACTAAATCCCCCTACCAGGAATACCGAAAATTTCCCGGGACCCCATTTGGTTGAATAGGGTTTCCATTTCACATCGACACTGATGTCCTGGAAACCGCTCATAGAATGCAGCGTACCAGCCGACATATGGTTCCAGACATATGGAAGTCCCGCCATCACATTCAGTTTGTCACTGATCCCATAATTGGGCATATACATCAGCGCCTGGGAGGTGAATGTTCCGACATTCCCGGAGCTTCTTTTCAATGTGCCTTCCCAATAGTTGGTCCACTGTGAAAAGGAATAACTAATGCCATTACAGAATTGTCCCTTATTCATCATGATGGCATCATTGCTTGTTTGAGCATTTGTTTGCCGGATACCAAGAAGTATAGCCGCTAGCGCGAGTCCGGCATACATTTTTTTTAAATTTTTCATCACAATAGTTTTGAGTTTGCTGGTTTTCTGTTTCTGATTTTCAGGCTGGAACGGCCTCCATTAAATATCCCTGCTCGGCAAGCTTTCTGCCCATTTCCATATAAGGTCCATTTTCTCTTGGTGCCCATGTGCCCAGTCCATCAACGTAGCGGTTATACATACAAAATGCCGCAGCGATCAGCACCGTATCATGGATTTCCTTGTCTGTTGCGCCCAAATCTCTGGCTGTCCGGACATGCGCTTCCGTCACTTTCTTACCTCCTTGTTGTACCTGGTGCGCGATATCAATCAGAGCCCGCAGTTTATCCGAAATGACGGTATGAGGGAAACCACTTTTGATTTCGTCGAGGAATTCCACACCTTCATTAAGGTGGGCTGCGGCTGCACCGCCATGCGAGCTGTGGCAGAAATGGCAATCATTCCGGTGCGATACCGAAGCTGCAATGATTTCTCTTTCTCCCTTTGTCAGGGAATTGGCTTGATCGGCAAGCAAAATTTCGGCAAGCTCGCAGAGCGGCTTTGCCGTTTCTTTGTTGTGATTCAGCAGTCCAATGATCCCCGGAAGATCTTCATCGATAAGTTTTATATGCGCCATGGTTATTGGTATATTAGCTTATTAATTAAGTTTTCTTCATTTCGAGTTTGTTTACTACAAGGCCACCCACTTTCTTCCCATATTCCGTCGAGATGATACATGAATAGTGATAATGAATCCCTCCGTAAAAACGTGCCCAGTTATTTTCGATGGCGGCGTCACGGAAGGATTTATACGAACGGCTTTTTATCCCAAATTCAAGTTCTGTGGTGTCGGTATAAGGAAGATTGTCTCCGAATACACTGGTCAAAGCCTCGGCTGCTGCTGCAGATCCGGTGGAATGCCCACAAGTGTATTCCGGGAAGGGTGGAGTTTGCAGGTGCGGCCGCCAGTTTGGATCAATGTATTTATTGATCACCGTTTCGGGCCTTACTGTATTGTGGCGATACTTCTCATCCCAGCACTGAATGAATGAATCAAAGAGCGCAATAGCTGTTTTCGCATATGCAGTAACGGTAGTTGCAAAATCGGCATGAGCTTTCTCTGCCGCGATCCCGACAATGCTCATCCAATGCCCAGGAGGGGAAAATTTCTTCGTGCCAAACATCAGGTGCCCCGATACGTTCATTTTGAAAGGATTGTCGTCCCAGAAATCGGCCATATGCATTTGCTCTTCCGTCAGGCTGTCACCAGCATTTTTGATTCGTATGACTTCCTTGTAGTAATCACTTTTTTTGTTGGTGACGTCGAATTTGTAGGGGGGAGGCGGAATAAATTGGTTCGCACTATCCAGCACCATCGGACGGATCTGGTTCCAGTGTGGTTCCGCAGCAGAAGAATAGGCCGGCGGGGTGGGCACCCATCTGCCTGGTGAATCCATCACGGTATATTCCGGAGCGCCACGCGTTTGAAGATAATTGTCTCCTTTACTCCAGGTCATGATCACCGCGCCAACAGTGTCGGCGAACTGAACCGAATTCTCGAACACGTCTCCTGGCATGCCATGGTCTTTGGCAAGTTTTTTTAGACTGTCCACATATTCCTTCATGCTGCCGGCAGGAAAGGTCACTGCTTCTCCCAGTTTGCAAAAAGCAAGAAGAGCCGCAAAATCAAAGCTTATTTTCCTGGTTCCGTCTGGTTTAGGCAGGGATCCCAGGCCGTTCAGTTGACCACCAAGTGACCTGTAGCGATCGGGCTGACCAGCAGCAACGACTTCATAAGCTGCAATATTTGCATAAGTGTAATTGCGGGATGCCACGATTGGACTGAAATTATTTCCCATGACTACAGTATTCAGTTCATGGACTGTACTTGAATAGAGTAAGGGATTACTAAAAATTGCATCATAATCATTTTTAGTATTGCAAGCCACCAATATGGAGGCCGCCAAAGCGATAACCATTAAATTCCTCATATATAGATTGTATTTATACAAATGGGGTATACCTCTAGAGAAGGTACTCCTCATGCCTTTTTAACAGCTTTTGTTAATCAGGGAAGATGATATCAGCAGATTTCGGGAGGTTGTTCTGCTGTAGGCCTGTAGCAGGATGGAATAAGGAAAGAATAATCCTGATAAGCATTTTGATCTTCAGCGGTTCCCGGACTGGAGATTTGAACCAGGTCGCTGACGGTATAGGAATCAAGTGAAAAAGTCTTTGATGATCCAGGGTGGGAGTCGGTTTTTTTCTGAGGCCCGTTTTGCTGCAGGTCATTCACCAAATTAAAAAACTCCGCTTTTGAAGACTGCATATGGGTCAGGTCATTGTTTGGGATGCAGAGCAGCTCAACATAATCAGTGCAGACCCTCATTTTGACATAATTATATTGTATGCCGGCGATTTCGATCTGGCCATTTACCCTTTGAAAATCCTTATTGTTTGTGTATGGAAGATGATTGGGAACCTTTATAGAAACCAGGTCAGACTCATTGTAGTTATTCCTATCGAGGCTTGCATTTAATTGAGTATTGGCACGGTTCTCAAGGTAAGTGGTAATGAAACGATAACCTACCCAGTTGAACAGCAAAATTCCCAAAAGCAGTATGGCAGCTGTCTTCTTCAAGAACAGGCAAATTAATAAAAATTATTTAACTGAGTAATTTTTCTTGTCCGGGCCTATTCCTGTGAGGGTCATTTTCTTCCAACTGGAGGGCAATTTGGTTGGAATCTGAACGATGCCTTTGGGGGTGATGTCCAGGCCCCCAAAACCCATTAGCAGGGACTGGATGATTCCTCCTGCACCTGTTGCAAAATATGGGTTTGTGCCCCCTTTGGTTTCGGCGATCACCCGAAATGGTGGATTGAGATTGGGCACATATGCATCCTTAAAAAAATGATAGGCCTTTTCTCCGTCACCCAGCCTGGCATATAATAATGCAAAGATCGCCTGTGTCATGGCAGGTGTGCCCGCATTCGGCACCCTGGTTTCGTAATATGCAAGGTCTTTTTTTATTTGTGCAGGATCTGTGATTTGTTTCAGCGGATATGCCAGCAAATTAACATCCCCCTGCTTTATTCCTTCCCCATGATATGTTTCATGTTCTTTGGTGACGCCTTCTGGTAAGGTCAGGATTGGAATATTATTTGCCACCAGGGTCCATTCCGGATCACCAGGAAGTCCCAATACTACTGCAGCCATCGTTGCATCCTGCAAAACCGTTTTGGCAGCTGCATTGGTAAACGCATTATTGTCTACATTCTCTGCCCATTCATCAGCGGCAACAACATTCTTTATATCATAATGACCTGGCCCGTTTCGCTCCACTCTTGACACCCAGAAATCTGCAATCGCTGAAAGCATGGGCCATCCTTTTTCCCTTAGCCAGTTCTTGTCCTGGGTCACGCAATAATAATTCCAGGCAGCAAGACCAACGCAGGCGGAGATATGGTGTTCGAAGGGACCGCTCAGAGCCCATACCGGTGTTTCTTCCACGCCCGTTTCTGCACTTTCCCAGGGATACATGGCTCCTTTGAATCCATGTTCGAAAGCATTCTTCTTTGCAGCTTCGAGTCGATCATAACGGTACTCTACAAGCGATTTTGCAATTTCAGGATGCAATACCAGGATAGCCGGATACATCCACAAGTCTGCATCCCAGAATATGTGTCCATTGTATCCGAGTCCGCTCAGGCCCATGGGAGACAAACTGAGGGCACTCCCGGCCCGGGAAAATGAATACAAGTGATAGATCATGCTATGAATATCCTGCTGTGACTGTTCATCCCCTTCAATCTGGATATCACTCTTCCACAATTCATCCCATGCTTTCTGGTGAAACATGATGAGGCGATCCCTGCCTTCCAGTTTGGCAAATATGGTGAGTCTTTCTGCTTCATTCAAAGGGTCCTGATCGTGCGCAGAAGTAATGGATGAACCGGCAATAGAGAAATGATAGGTCTCTCCGCTTTTTATGGTTTTGCTGAATTTCATGAGGTGCATATTATTGTCCCACATTTCATGAATGACCCTCGGTTCCTGTCCATGCGGTTCACTGAAAAGAAAAGTATTGGACGCGCACATCAATAATTTACCCGTAGGACTTTTCGCTGAAGAAGTGAGCAGACTGATCACCACATGCGGACGGTCAATCTCATTATAATAATTCTGAACGTCCCTGAGGGCATCCGGCGCTTCCATCACACTTGCGCCGGTGATGATTGATGTCTTTTTTTGCTGTGATGGAAATATCCATTAAAACACAAAAAGGCAATTGCCTCAAAGCATAATAGGTATAGGAAACTGTTGCTTTGTCAAGATAATCGAATGTTGCGGTAAAACTGGCCTGCTTCATATCCAGTTCCTGTTTCATATTGGAGACATCCTTCGAGGCTCAGGCGCTGGCCATCAACGTCCAGATTCATATTTAGCAAATTGAAACTGCGCAGAAAATTGCTTACCCTGCCCCGTCCATAAAGATCATAAGCCCCGGCAAGGACCACATCCTTTACCTTGAGTGGATCCGGAGAAGACACGATACCGATCATACCATTCGCGACTGTAATGCCATAATAATTTGAAGGATCAATATGTGCCGCCTCTATTTTCCAGGGGTCGATGGATTGGGATCTGCAGATTATAGAAAGAACCAAGAAAAAAGGGAATAAGAAATATTTGTTCCCCAGGCAGCACAATCGATTTGACATGTTGGAAGATTTGATTGCAAAATAATTGGTTTGGATCAGAAAAGGGTCAAGACGGTCAATTCAGTAGCTTCCGCCGGCACCTGCGCCATCGCCGGATCCACCTCCAAATGATTTTGTATTGGGAGGCGGCTGCTTCTCTGATCCAAGGAGCCGGCCAATCATGATGGATTCAAGTTGCTTAACATTTCCAGACCGGATGGAGAAATCCTCATGAATATTAAATCCAAACCTGGGCCTGCGAAGCCATCTCAGCAGGGCGTAGGAAATACCAATCAGTAAAGCCCCTCCCAGAATCATGACAATATGTATCGGAATCAAATGATAATAGTGTCGGATCGTGAATACCATAATCGCCAAAGTAACGAGAGCTGTCCTTAGGATCCATATATCTCTTCTAACAATTCCTAGAAGCAGGTACATCCACGGAATGGCTATGGTCAGTACCCAATATATCTCGCCCAGTGGCAGATTTTTTTCTGCCAATAAATCAAGATGCAAATAGGTAGTGGCTGCAGTCGAAACGATATAATAATTTCCGGCAAGGTAGATACTTAGCAAAGCAGCGATTCCAGTGGAAAGCAGGCATCTCCGATAATATTTGTATCGTTCCCGGCCACGCATACTATTGGCAAGGAAAAAAACAATGATCGAAAAAACAATAATGGCCGCAGGGATGAGCGCCTGCACGCTTTGTTCTGCTTTTTGTAAGTTAAAGATGATAAAGGCCAAAACCGCGAAAAAAGCAAGCACCGCCATCATAGATTCCAGGAAGCGCAATGTATACCATAAGGCCAATCCAAACACAAGGAAAGTATTATGTATCGGGGAAATCTCAAAACAAAGATTGATTCCGGCAATCATGAAAATAGCGCTGGACCAGATCAGGGCCTCATCCACTCCGGATCGAAAATGGCCCTTGCTTACGATCCATTCCAATACACAATAGGTTGTCAATCCAAAAAAAATAGACTCGATCCCATACGTTGCTGTGGTGCCACCTATTGGAAAAAACATAACCAATAAGCCGAAAGAAAATATCATGATGATGGCGGAAAGCAGGAACAGGCCCAGGCCAATCAATACTTGCGGGGTATAGAAACCCATCGCATATATTTTTTTATTTGAGCTGAGTTCTTCACGGTCAATACAGGTTTCGTGGTAAGCTTTGTCGAGCTGTTCATGGATCCATTCGTATTCCAACCAGACTTTATTGTACGCAATCATAAGGTTTTAAATTTCTGATTCAATTTGATCAGTAAATAAACCAATCCGGCACCTGACCCAATGAAATAAAAGCAAATCATATAGAATCCATAGGGCTCAAACAATCCCCAAATGGGAAGGTCGAGCACAAAAAGGCTAAAGCCAAAGAAAGAATATAATACGATCATCACCAGGAAATAAAAGGATTTTTCCGTCAGGGCCTCCTTGTACATAAACCAGCCGGCGATGGCAAGAAGCGGTAGCCAAAGGAAGAAATATCGACTGTAGGTCATTAATCCTGCAATGATGAATAAATAAATAAAGTTCATCCCAAAATTGATATACGTGAATGCAAAATGCGCCTTGATCAGTCTACGGCGCGATAGCCTTCCCGCCAGGACAAACAATACCCCCAGGGCAATGCCAGTGGCAATAATCTTTATACTTGTAAATTGATTTTCTGCAAAACCGGACGGACTAACAACGATTCCTACCCAAGCCGCCAGATTGGTTATCGCCAGACAAAGGATTCCCAAATGACCAAAAAAGTAAGCTGTGAAGAAAAGGAAAATGGTGGTGATAAAACTCACAAACCCCCATTGACTGCCAAGGAATTTGTACTCATACTGACAATAGCCTATGAAAATCAGAAAACATAAACAGGATAAAACAAGCAGGTAATCCAGGACGATACTCTTCGACTGCACCTTTTCGGTAGAGAAGGGGAGTTTTTTTCTCAGGCAATATATATAGGAAACCACGCTGAATAGTCCGATACAGGCGATGACAGTCAGGTGCCCGACATGGTTCATTTGCGTGTAAACAAGCATACCTAGTCCGCTGGCGAGAAGCAAGACACCCAGGTAAAGCAATGAGTTGAGCTCCCAAAAGATGGAGCAATTCTTCAAGCCGCCCTCTTTCCGGATATTTTCTATTGACCTGTTGCTGATCAATCCCTTCATATGCAACTTTTCAAATAGCGCCTGATTCATGCGAAATCTATTAAAATCCGGATCATTTCTGGTCTAATTATTCAGTTTAACAAATCCCCCATCGATCGGGTAATCGCAACCCGTAACAAAAGATGCTTCATCAGAGCTCAGATACAAGGCAAGGCTCGCAATTTCTTCCGGCTTCCCCATTCTGCCGATAGGTTGTGTCTTCGAAAGTTTTTCAAACATTTCTGCTTCCCTCCCTGGATAATTTCTGGAGATGAATCCATCCACAAATGGCGTATGAACCCTTCCAGGAGAAATTGAATTGCACCTGATCTTATGCGAAACATAATCCTTGGCAACAGACATGGTCATTGCGATGACGGCACCCTTGGTCATTGAATAGGCAAATCGGTCGGGAATCCCGACAAGCGCTGCAGCGGAAGCCATATTGACAATGGCTCCCCCTTTGTCTTTCATATATGGTATCACGGCTTGAAGACAATTATACATTCCTTTTGCATTCACCTGGAAAAGCCTGTCGAAATCTTTCTCCGAAGTATTTTCGACATTTCCGACATGGGCGATGCCCGCATTGTTGACAAGGATATCAATTGCACCCTTCTCCAAAAATATTCCTTTAATGATATTCTTCGCCTCTTCATGAATTGAAATATTGCATTTCATAAAATCTATTTTCCCGCCCTGCCCCCGGCCTTCCCGGACTGTATTTTCTGCGCCTTCCTCATCGAGGTCCAGTATAACCGTAAAAGCACCCTGTTTGGCAAAAAGAAGGGCAATGGCTCTTCCTATTCCGCTTGCACCCCCCGTAATAATCGCAATCTTGTTGTCCAGCCTGAACATCTTCTGTTTGGGTTTAAAGATTGTAAAATTGAATGGCATTGAGACGAAAGACCTTGTCCTTTTCTTCCTGAGAAAAATTTTCCATGTATTTTTCAATGAGGCTTTTCCATTGAATATAAATGCCGGACAGCAAAAGCACGGGCCAGTCACTGCCAAAAATCAGGCGGTCCGTGCCGAATGCTTCAAAAACCGCGTCGAGATAAGGATAGAAATCAGCAGCACTCCAATTTTTCCAAGCTGCTTCCGTTAACAGGCCGGAAATTTTGCAATATACGTTCTGGTGTGCAGCTATTTCTTTGATTAGGAATCGCCAATGATTAATTTCCCTATTCTTTATGTCTGGTTTTGCGCAATGATCAAGGACTATTTTCAGAGCTGGCACCTGGTTGAGAAATTCGGCCGCCGCTTCCATCTGGTGGTGATAAATCAGCAGATCGTAAGTGAAATTATATTTTTTCAGGGTGGAGACTCCCCGTTGAAAATCGTTCCTCAATAAGAAATCATTTGGTTCGGCCTGGACAATATGCCTGAATCCTTTGATCATGGGGTAAGAAGAGAATTCCTTTAGTCTTTCATCCACTTGTTCTGATTTCAGATCTACCCATCCCACGATCCCCCTGATCACCGGATGCGTCTTTGCAAGTTCAACAAGAAAATAGGTTTCCCCTTCTGATTGTTCAACCTGTACTGCGATGCAGCCCTCCACCCCATTTCTCTTAAAATTGATCGCAACATGTTCAGGCAGGTAATCATGCTGCAGCAATTTCATATTATCGGTAATCCAGGCATCCCTCTTCTTATTATACTTCCAGAAATGTACATGGGTATCTATCGCAGCGCCGGTGGGGCCCGGTGTTGGATTCAATAATTCGTCATCCACTGAATCGACCATATCAAAATATTGAGTGGCGCTTATGAATATTCCTTTTTCCGGGACCATTCTTCCCAACTAATCAACGATTGTTTCGCACTTCCCAGACCATCAATTCCTAACTCTACGATATCCCCGGATTTTAAATAGAAGGGTTCCGGCTTTTGACCCAGTCCAACGCCGGCAGGTGTTCCCGTGCTGATCACGTCTCCGGGAAGCAGTGTCATGAACTGGCTCAGGTAGCTAACAAGGAATGGTATCTTATAAATCAGGTTTGAAGAATGCCCATCCTGCATCAGTCGGCCATTAACGGTTAGCCATAATCGAAGATTATCAGGATCGGGGACTTCATCCGGCGTGACAAGCCATGGCCCCATGGGTGCAAAACTATCGCAGCTCTTGCCTTTCACCCATTGGCCGCCTCGCTCAATCTGAAACTCCCGTTCGCTATAATCGTTGTGCAGCATGTAACCGGCAATATGGGCTGGTGCTTCTGCTTCTGAAATATAGCTTGCTCTCTTGCCTATAACAACTGCGAGTTCGACCTCCCAGTCTGTTTTCCGACTGGTTTTAGGAATAATAACCGGATCATTGGGCCCATTGATCGCAGTTGTGGATTTGAAAAATATCACGGGCTCTTTAGGGATGGCAGCGCCGGTTTCGCGCGCATGGTCAGAATAATTGAGCCCGATACAAACAATTTTTGATGGATTTCTTACCGGCGGGCCATACCTGTCAATGCTGCCCAGCACCGGACAGGTTGATTCATTCTTTTCAAGCCACGTCCTTAGGCGACTTATTCCATCTTTCGAAAGAAAATCCTGATCAAAATCTTCGCCGAATGCAGTTAAATCAAGATGGTTCCCGGAGCCTGATAAGATGCCGGGTTTTTCATTTCCTGACTTGCCATAACGGAATAATTTCATGCGCCTGATTTATCCTGATAAACTTATGAATTTTTTGCGAAGCAACCAGTATGGTTCAGCTGACCGGAAACTAACACCCATTCCTTTTTTAAGCTAAATTTGTTCATCTTCAGGCATTTGACTATGGGTTCACCACTTTCAAATATAAGAATCGTTACGGCAGCCAGTCTTTTTGACGGGCATGATGCAGCCATCAACATCATGCGTCGGATCATGCAACAAAAGGGCGCTGAAGTCATTCACCTCGGTCATAACCGAAGTGTTCATGAAATTGTAGAATGCGCCATCGAAGAAGATGCTCATGGAATCGCGGTCACTTCCTACCAGGGTGGTCATATGGAATTCTTCAAATACATGAAGGATTTGCTGGAGAAAAATGGTTCAGGGCATATCAAGATTTTCGGAGGCGGGGGAGGCACTATTTTGCCAGATGAAGCTGCAGAATTGCACAGGTATGGGATAACCAGGATCTATTCACCGGATGATGGAAGAAAAATGGGGCTGGAAGGAATGATTGAAGAGCTTATGGAATTGTGCAGCGGCACCCACGGGCGCGCAAACTCCCGGGGAGGGAGCCGGCCCCACCCCGACCCTCCCCAACGGGGAGGGAGATTTGAATTCCCATTTTGCTTTAGGAGAATCGAAAGATATACTCACAATTTCTAAAGCTATTACCAAAGCAGAAAATGGAGAGAATTTTAGCGAGCTCCTAAAAAAGTTGAATATTCATGATAGAGTTTATTTCAAGACAGCAGATCCTACCATATATAAATCACTAAAAGAATTTGCGTCAGTAAACAGGAAATTTCCTACTGAGGCAGAAGCAGTCCTTTGGAATTTTCTATCGGGCAAGCAGCTGGATGGAATTAAGTTCAGGCGCCAACACATTGTTGACAGCTTTATTGCAGACTTTATTTCGCTTGAGCACAAATTGATCATTGAGATCGATGGCCTTTACCACCAATTACCAGAAATGAAGATCAGTGATGAAGAGAGGACTAAAAGACTGAACAATCTTCATTTTAATGTTTTAAGATTTACAAATGAAGAAGTACTGCATGCTATTGATGAAGTGAAGAAAAAAATAATTTCTTCCATCAAAAAATTCTCCTCTAATGGAGGAAATACAGAGGGCTCCAAAGTCTCCCCCATTGGGGGAGATTTAGAGGGGGCCGGAAAATCCATTCGCCTTGGAATTTCAGGTACTGGTGGGGCAGGAAAATCCTCAGTAACGGACGAGTTTGTGAGGAGATTTTTGAATCAATACCCTGACAAGACGATCGCTGTTATTTCAGTAGACCCGACAAAGAAGAAAACCGGTGGCGCTTTGCTTGGGGACAGGATCCGGATGAATTCCATCCACCATCCCAGGGCCTACATGCGCTCGCTGGCTACCAGGGAGACGGATAAAACTTTAAGTGCCCATGTCAGGGAAGCTATCGAAATCTGTCAGCAGGCGGGATTCGATTTCATTATCCTGGAATCTGCGGGGGTAGGGCAAAGCGATGTTTCCATTGTTGAATATTGCGACCTAAGCTTGTATGTGATGACCCCGGAATATGGGGCACCTACCCAATTGGAGAAAATAAACATGCTGGATTTTGCAGATTTTATTGCCATTAACAAATTCGACAAAGCCGGCGCACTGGATGCCTTACATGATGTCCGCAAGCAATACAAGCGCAATCACCAGCTTTTTTCCGCAAAGGAAGAAGGGCTCCCGATCTTTGGCACCATGGCTTCTCTTTTCAACGATGAAGGCATAAACCTTCTTTTTAGGAAAATAATTGAAAAAGCAGGCTTACCCCTTGGCATTCAGACTGAAATTGCAAATCAAAAAGAACTGCCTTCGGGGTCGGGAAAACAAATCATCCCTCCTTCGAGAAACAGGTACCTGGGGGAAATTGCTGACACGATCAGGGAATATGACCAGTTGGTGAATGTGCAAGCTTCCATCGCTTCCAAAATTTACCAATTGGTTGGAGCCTTGGAAATCACACGCCCAAATTCTGCTTCCAAATCTCCTGAACAATCTGCCTCTATTGACCTGCTCGGGCAGAAATTGAAGGAGCTTGAAGAGCAACTCACTCCGATTAGCAGAAAGCTGATCCATAACTGGCCCAATAAAAAGCGCGCATACGAAGAAGATGTTTATCAATATACTGTCCGTCACCAGGTGATCAGCCAGGATATGTTCACGCGAAGTCTTAGTGGAACAAGGATTCCCAAAGTCGTGCTTCCCAAATACAAAGACTGGGGAGATATTCTCCGGTGGCAGGCACAGGAAAATGCTCCCGGCCATTTCCCGTTTACGGCCGGCGTTTTCCCTTTGAAAAGAGAAGGCGAGGATCCAACCAGGATGTTTGCCGGCGAGGGTGGTCCGGAGCGAACAAACAAAAGATTTCATTATGTTTCGCTCGGACAGGAATCAAAACGGCTCAGCACGGCTTTTGATTCGGTTACACTTTACGGTGAGGACCCCGGAGCAAGGCCGGATATTTACGGCAAAGTAGGCAATAGCGGAGTGAGCATTGCCACTGTTGATGATGCCAAGAAATTGTATAGCGGATTTGATCTCTGCCATGCCCGGACTTCTGTAAGCATGACCATCAATGGGCCTGCCCCCATCCTGCTTGCATTTTTCCTGAATGCTGCCATTGATCAGCAATGTGAAAGATGGATCAGTGCAAACAATGAATGGGCAAGAGTAAATAAATTCATTGCGGAAAAATTCAAAAGTTATCCAAGGCCAGCATACGTTGGATCCCTGCCGGAAATGGATTTGTCCGACGGAAATGGAAATCTGCCTGCAATGGACGGGCCGGTATTGGGCCTTGGCCTGCTTGGTCTGAGCGGCGATGAAGTATTGCCGGAAGAAATTTACCAGAACATAAAAAAAGATGCGCTTTCACAGGTGCGAGGCACGGTACAGGCGGATATCCTTAAAGAAGACCAGGCTCAAAATACCTGCATATTTTCTACAGAATTTGCGCTCAAGCTCATGGGTGATGTTCAGGAATATTTTATTGATCATAAGGTCCGTAATTTTTATTCTGTTTCTATCAGCGGATACCATATTGCTGAAGCCGGCGCCAATCCCATCACCCAACTTGCATTTACGCTTGCTAACGGCTTTACCTATGTGGAATATTACCTGAGCCGCGGAATGACCATTGATGATTTTGCTCCCAATCTTTCCTTTTTCTTCAGCAATGGAATGGATGCAGAATATAGTGTCATCGGTCGCGTGGCCCGAAGGATCTGGGCCAAGGCCATGAAATATAAATACAAGGCAAATAAGCGGAGCCAGATGCTAAAATATCATATTCAAACCAGCGGCCGAAGCCTGCATGCACAGGAAATTGATTTTAATGATATCCGCACCACCTTGCAGGCACTGTATGCCATTTATGACAACTGCAATAGCCTTCACACCAATGCATATGATGAAGCGATTACAACACCCACGGAAGAAAGTGTCAGGCGGGCAATGGCCATCCAGTTGATCATCAACAGGGAATTGGGCACAGCAAAAACTGAAAATCTTACCCAGGGTTCATTTGTCCTGGAAGAATTAACCGACCTGGTCGAAGAAGCTGTGCTCAAAGAATTTGACCGGCTCACCGAAAGAGGCGGCGTATTGGGTGCAATGGAAAGAATGTACCAGCGAAATAAGATCCAGGAAGAGAGCCTTCATTATGAAAGCCTGAAACATACTGGGGAATTACCTGTGATTGGGGTAAATACCTTTCTGAATAAGAAGGGAAGTCCGACCATCATTCCAAAACAGGTGATCAGATCCACGATGGAAGAAAAAGAATTACAGATCCGCCATGTAGAGGCTTTCCAGGAAAGACATCAATCAAAAGCAAATGAAAAATTAGCCCGGTTGAAAGCCATTGCTGTTGCCAATGGAAATCTTTTTGAAGAATTGATGGAAACAGTAAAGTATTGTTCACTCGGACAAATTACTCATGCATTGTATGAAGTGGGTGGGCAGTATCGGAGGAATATGTAGGGCAGCCCCACCGGCCCCACCCCAACCCTCCCCAAAAGGGAGGGAGTAGAAATGATACATTTTTATCTCACGCTGTCTGAGTTATCATGGTACAGGCGGTCTCAATTTCTTGAACGGATAAATAGCAAGATGATTCTTATCTATCGCATTAAGAAGAAGGGTTGAGACTTATTTCTCCCTCCCCAATGGGGAGGGCCGGGGTGGGGCCTGAGGGGCCGGTCTCTTTAGTTTTCGTAACTTTCGTTAACAATCACCGGTCATGAAAAAGTATCTCTTTCTTGCCATTTGTTTTACCTCGTCATTGATCGGATCAGCCCAGCCAAAGCTGGAAAGGCTCCACCCAAACACGGTCGTCCAATTTATCAACGACGAACTTTTTGCAGACAATGATCTGCTCAACCTGGAGCTGAACGGAAATATCCGCGCAGTGAATGATGACCGCGGCGATGTTCCTGTCTTCCATCCACTGACGCTGATCTATCGGGACAAGGCCAATAATCTCATAAGTATACCCGTAGAAGTAAAGACCAGGGGGCATTTTCGAAAATTGCGCGAAAATTGCACTTATCCGCCGTTGCTCATTGGCTTTCCAAAAAAAGATTCGATGCAGTCTACTGTATTTGCGGATCAATTGAAATTAAAACTTGTCATGCCCTGTAAGGATGATTCGTATGTAGTGAAGGAATGGTTGGTATACAAATTGTATAACCTGGTCACACCAAACAGCTTTCGGGCGCGGCTTGTCAAGGTCACGCTGAATGATCCGCAAAAGAAAAAGCAATCACCCGCTTTATATGGCATTCTGCTGGAAGACGAGAAAGATGTGGCTAAACGAAACGAATTGGTTTTGGTTAATCGAAAACTGGTCCGGCCTGAAAAAACAGAAACCAATGTTTTCTTGAATATGGCCGTCTTTGAATACATGATTGGAAATACCGATTGGTCCGTTCAATATCTTCAAAATATCAAATTGCTCGCAAAGGATTCCCTTGGCGTTCCTTTGACTGTTCCCTATGATTTCGACCATGCAGGCGTTGTCAGCGCGCCTTATGCCAGGCCGGCAGAAGAATTGCAAATGTATTCCGTAAAAGAGCGCAGGTATCGCGGCTATTGTGTTCCCGACATGAAGCGATTTGATCAGACCATTGCCCTGTTCAACAGTTTGAAAGAAAAATTTTATGCGGTGTATACCGGATGTACCTATCTCGATGCAAAATATGTTAAATCAATGACTGAATATTTCGATGAATTCTACAAAACCATCAATAATCCCAAGGAACTCAAAAAGGAATTTGGATACCCTTGTGATCCGAATGGAACCGGAAATGTAGTCATCAGGGGATTACGAGAGGATTAGTTATTTCATGGACAACTTGAAATCTAAATTCAATATTAAGCACCCGAACCCAATCTAATGGGATCATATCCGTTCCGGCATGAAGAATCTAAAAATATTTTTAGCCAGAAAGAAGGCCGCTGGAATAAGGAAAGCTGGAATGATACTAACGGTCATCATTATCCTGTTTTGGGCCTGTGCACCAAATCCATGGAAGGCATCAAACAAACAATATAAGAAAGAAGTAAAGGAATTATCGGCCAGGTTAAAGGAATTGCCGCCAAATTATATGGATTTCCCTGTTTCCTGGATTGGCACTACGAATTTTGACCTCCGTAAACCAAATTTTGTCATCATTCACCACACGGCGCAAAACAGCTGCGAAAAGACGCTTTTGACTTTTACAAACCAGGAATCTAAAGTAAGTGCTCACTATGTGATTTGTAAGGATGGAACCATACACCATATGCTCAATGATTATTTCCGCGCCTGGCAGGCGGGTGCGAGCAAATGGGGAAATAATACAGATATCAATTCTTCCAGCATCGGCATCGAACTGGATAATAATGGATTTGAATCTTTCACAGAATCCCAGCTCAACAATCTTCTGATTCTCCTGGATACGCTGAAGAAAAAATACAATATTCCCACACCAAATTTTATCGGACATGGCGACATCGCTCCCGGAAGAAAAGTAGATCCCAACTGGCGTTTTCCCTGGAAGTTATTGTCAGATCATGGATTCGGGAATTGGTACAGGGACACGTGCAATGTCATAGTGCCTGCAGGATTTGATTATTTGCAGGCCCTTCGCGTGGTGGGCTATGATCTGAAAGACAGTCTGGCCGTGATGAGTGCTTTCAAGAGACATTGGTTGCAAGATACCATCTCCCCCTTATTGACTACTGTTGACAAAAAAGTACTCTATTGCCTGGCCAATAATTATTAGAAGCTGATCGAAGAAATGAGGGATCTATATCACCCCATAACAGGTCATTCCTTATCGCGAAATTTAGCCTACCTTTGCCCGGTTTTCAGATGGTATGCGATTGTGTTTATTGTCTGAATTAATATACCAACATTGCGTTTTACAGAATTTAATTTCACTCCCGAACTCTTAGAAGGCATCTCCGCATCAGGATATGAAACCGCCACTCCAGTACAGGAAGCTGTCATTCCACCTATTCTGGAAGGGCGGGATATCATCGCCTCCGCACAAACCGGCACAGGCAAAACAGCTGCTTTCTTATTACCGATCATGCACAAGTTGCTTCAGCATCGTCATGAGGGCCAGGTCAGCGTGCTCGTCATTGTTCCAACCAGGGAATTGGCCATTCAGATCTCACAGCATGTGGAGGGTTTATCATATTTTACAAATATCAGCTCGATCGCAGTCTATGGGGGAAATGACGGCAGCAATTTCGTAAGTGAAAAAAGGGCCTTGCAGCTCGGTGCCGATATTATCGTGTGCACACCGGGCAGGATGATTGCCCATCTAAACATGGGGTATGTAGCATTGAAGGGTTTGCAATTCCTGGTCCTGGATGAAGCCGACCGCATGCTGGACATGGGTTTCCAGGACGATATCAGCAGGATCATCTCCTTTCTGCCAAAAATTCGCCAGACCCTGCTTTTTTCTGCTACCATGCCGGAAAAGATCAGGCAAATGGCCAGGGCAATCCTACATAATCCTGCAGAGGTTTCCATCGCTATTTCCAAACCTCCGGAAAAAATCATACAGAAGGCTTTTGTGGTATATGATGCGCAGAAATTACCATTGCTCAAACACCTTCTAAAAAACGTTACATTTAAACGCGTGCTTATTTTCTGCAGCCGCAAGCAAAATGTAAAATTGCTTGCCAAAGATTTGGAAAGATCAAAATTTTCCATTGGAGAAATGCACAGTGACCTGGAACAGGCAAACAGGGAAGACATCCTTTCTAAATTTACCAACGGCCGAATCTCGATTCTCGTGGCTACGGATATCCTTTCGCGTGGAATTGACATTGATACGATTGATGTGGTCATCAACTATGACGTCCCACATGATGGGGAGGACTATGTCCACCGAATCGGCAGAACGGCGAGGGCAGAACAAGACGGGATGGCCATCACTTTTATCGGAGAAAAAGAACAGAATCGTTTTGCTTTGATAGAGAAATTGCTCGGCAGGGAAGTGGAAAAAGCCGCGGTCCCCGAGCAATTCGGTCAGGCTCCTGCCTATCTGCCAGGGCAAAAGACCGGAGGCGCAAAGAGAAATAAATTCCGGAGAGACTCCCGGCCTGCAAGAAGCAATCATCCGGGGAAAAACAGACGATCCTCCCGCGAATGAAATCGTCTTTATTTGCTCCCGACCAGATGTCTGGAATTTTTTTTGCTTGTCGCCATATTGAAATGGATTGTTTCCGTTAAACTCTATGCAATTATTTGGATAGGTATACTGTTTGTTCACATCCGCCGTCGAACTTTTCTGCCCTTGAATTGTACCAGATGATGCCTGGAAAGATTTGAATTCAAAGCCTATGACAGCAGAACAGCAAAGATTGAGTGTTAATAACGCCCGAAAGATTCCTCTCGAGCAATGGGGCCCTTACCTCAGCGAACGGCAATGGGGAACCGTCAGGGAAGACTATAGCAGCAATGGGGATGCCTGGCATTATTTCCCTTATGACCATGCACATTGCAGAGCCTATCAATGGGGCGAAGACGGGTTGGCCGGCATTTCCGATTTTTTTCAGAATCTCTGCTTTGCCATTTCACTTTGGAATGGGAAGGATCCATTGCTTAAAGAAAGATTATTTGGTCTGGGGAACAGCCAGGGCAACCATGGGGAAGACGTGAAAGAATTATATTATTATCTCGACAATATTCCTACTCATTACTACATGGAATATTTGTACAAATATCCCCAAAAATTATTTCCATACGAACAACTGATCAAGGAAAATCAGGCCCGTTCAAAGGACGACCCGGAATATGAAATTCTGGATACAGGTGTATTTGATGAAGATGAATATTTTGATGTCACCGTAACCTATGCAAAGCAAAATGCAAAAGATATCTTCATCCGGATCAATATCCGGAACCGGAACCGCCGCGCCGCAGATATCACGGTCTTGCCTACCTTATGGTTTTACAACCGCTGGAACCTGGATTTGGAAAAGAAGCCTTCGATCAGCATACGCGACAAGAATTCAGTGAGGGCCACACATCGTCGTCTCGGTACCTACTATTTGTATTTCCAACCTTCAAAGGACCGTCTGTTCACCGACAATGAAACCAACCGGGAAATTGTTTCGGGCAAGCCAAACCAGGGCCCATTTACGAAAGACGCATTTCATAAAGCAATTATCAAAGGAGAAAATATCGAGCAGCTGAGGCAGAAAAAACATGGGACCAAATTTGCGCCTGTGTACAAATACAGGATCGATGGAGGCAAATCTCAAAATATTTACCTGCGGCTGAGCAACAAAGTCCTCGAAAATCCTTTCTCCAGCGGTTTTGAATATATCTTTTCAAATCGCAAGGAAGAAGCTGATGCATTTTATGCAGATATTCTTACTTCAGACATCCATTCTGAAGTATTCAATATTCAGCGGCAGGCACTTGCAGGATTGCTCTGGAGCAAACAATTCTATCATTTCGATGTCGAACGTTGGTTAACCACTTCAGACGGAGTAAATGCAGTCAATACAGGAAAGCAGTCCGGGAGAAACCATGACTGGAAGCACCTGAAGAACCAGGACATTATTGCCATGCCTGACAAATGGGAATACCCCTGGTATGCAGCATGGGATATGGCATTTCAATGCATTCCGATGGCCATGGTGGATCCTTCCTTCGCGAAGAATCAACTCATCCTGATTATGCGGGAGTGGTACATGAAACCGGATGGACAGTTGCCTGCTTATGAATGGAATTTCAGTGATGTGAATCCGCCTGTGCAGGCATGGGCAGCATTACAGATTTACAAAATTGAGAAGGAGCAAACAGGCAAAGGCGATATTTCCTTTCTGAAAAGAATATTCCAGAAACTCCTGATTAATTTCACCTGGTGGATTAACCGCAAGGACAGCAATGGAAACAATATGTTCGAAGGAGGGTTCCTCGGCCTGGACAATATTGGCGTTTTTAACCGAAGCATTGAATTGCCCGGTCAAATGCAACTGGAGCAGGCCGATGGAACAAGCTGGATGGGCATGTATGCCCTCAATATGATGGACATGGCATTGGAAATTGCCATGAAAGACGACGCTTTCGAAGATACGGCCACTAAATTCTTTGAACAATTTGTACTGATCGCTGAAGCTTTGAATGAGCATGGCATGTGGAGTGAAGAAGATAAATTCTTTTATGACACCCTTTCCATTGCCAATGCAGATCCATTGCAACTGCGTATACACTCTATCGTGGGAATCACTTCTCTTTTCGCAGTTTCCATCATTGAAAAGGGAAAGCTTGATAAATTATCTGATTTCAAAAAACGCATTACCTGGTTCGAAACCTACCGGCTGAAGAATAATCGGTTTTGGCCAAACGAAGAAAAGACCGGCGGGGATACATTGCTATCGCTGGTTCCGAGGGAGAGGCTGGTTTCCCTGCTCCAGCGTTTGCTTAATGAAGATGAATTCCTGTCTCCCACCGGCATCCGTGCGCTATCGAAATACCATGAAAAAAATCCTTACTCCGTCACCATCGATCATATTCACTATACCATACAATACGATCCCGGAGATTCTACTTCAAATCTCTTCGGTGGCAATTCCAACTGGCGCGGCCCGGTTTGGATGCCGATCAACTACCTGATCATACAATCCATCCGGAAATATGGTGCTTTCTATGGAGATCATTTAAAAGTTGAATATCCCGTGGGCTCAGGCACGCACCTTAACCTGGTGCAGGTAGCGGATGAACTGACCAGTCGCGTTATCAGTTTATTTGAAAAAGACAAGGAAGGAAATACAAGGCAATATGGAACCTATAATTGGTTCTACAGCAGGCCTGGCAATGAGCATCTTCATTTATTTTATGAATATTTTCATGGAGATACAGGCCAGGGACTGGGCGCCAGTCACCAAACAGGATGGACGGCACTGGTTGCTGAGTTAATCAGGGAAAGTCATCCTGTCCACAGGTCAATCGAAAGTCACCCTGCCCTCGAATAGGCTTGCGTTGATTCTGTCGTATCCAGGCAAGCCCTTACGCGAACCCGCATTGATCGCAAAATTTTCTATTTTTACCTGATTCAGCATCTATGCAAACCATCATCGAATCCATTAACGAACTCTTCCATTCATTTAGCAAGGAAAAGATCAATAGCATTGCCAAAATCCCACAATCCGGTTCAAACAGAATCTATTTCCGGATCCACACCCTTAAACGTTCCTATATCGCCACCTACGGTACCAATATTCAGGAAAACAAAACTTTCGTTTATTTCAGCAGGCATTTTTTTTCGAAGAATAACCCCGTGCCAGAAATTTTGGCTGTGAACGATGATTCTACCATTTACCTGCAGGAAGATTTTGGAGAGATTTCCCTTCTCGGGACCCTTGAGCAGTCAGGGTATACCGATCATGTGTATTCGCTTTTCGAGCAAAGCCTGAAAGCACTTGCCCGGCTCCAGATCGTTGGTGATGAAAACCTGGATTACGCACAATGTATTACCTCCAGGGATTTCGGCAAACAGGCGATCCTCAGTGACCTGTTGTATTTCAAATATTATTTCCTGGATACCCTCCAGATTCCTTATGACAAGGAGAAATTGATTGAAGATTTTGAGGCATTCAGTACCTACCTGAGTTATGTGGATCATAAATATTTCATGTTTCGCGATTTCCAGAGCAGGAATATCATGATACGGGATGACAAAGTACATTTTATCGATTTCCAGGGAGGAATGAAAGGTGCGCTCCAATATGATGTGGCATCCATGTTATGGCAGGCAAAGGCTGAGCTCTCCAATGAATGGAAGAATTCACTCCTTAATTATTATATGGATTGTGTGGAGGAGATACTTCAAAAACGCATTGACCGAAACCGCTTTGCCAGCCAGTACAACGGGTATGTACTGATCCGCTTGTTGCAGGTACTGGGAGCATATGGATTCAGGGGGCTCTTCGAACGCAAAGCGCATTTCCTGGTCAGTATTCCGCTCGCATTGAAAAACCTGAAATGGTTCCTAGCCAATAAACAAGTGGGCATTGTCTTGCCGGAATTCGAAAGACTGCTTACCCTGGTGGTAGAAGAACCTATGATCAGGCGATTTGAACCTTTGAAGGCGGATGCTTCCCACCCCCTGGTCGTTCATATCAACAGCTTTTCATACAAAATCGGCATACCCAAAGACCCTGCCGGGCATGGCGGAGGTTTTGTTTTTGACTGCCGTGGGATTTTGAATCCAGGCCGAATTGAAACTTTCAAATCGCAAACAGGTCGCGATAAAGAAGTGAAAGAATTTCTTGAACAGGAAACAAAGATGCCGGAATTTCTGAATAGCGTGTACGATATCGCAGATATTTCTGTGGAAGACTATATCAGGCGAGGCCATGAAAGTCTCATGATCAGCTTCGGATGCACAGGAGGGCAACACCGAAGCGTATATGCCGCGGATGCTTTGGCCAGGCACTTGCGAAATAAGTTCAACGTAAAAATAGATTTGAACCATATTGAGCAGGAACGGAAGCAGTGGATCAATAGCTGATTCTTGATGATGATCATTTTAAATGCAGGGGAGTTATGCAAAAGATTTTACAGTCTATCGCTTATTATATCGTTTTCGGTTCTTTATACGCACTTTCATTGCTACCTCTCAGGGTGCTGTATATTTTGTCGGATATCCTCTTTACGTTTATCTATTATGTTTTTGGGTATCGAAGAAAGGTTGTTATGCAAAATCTCACGCAGGCCTTTCCTGACAAGACGCTGGAAGAAAAGCAAATCATAGCAAAACAGTTCTACCATAATTTCGTGGACAATTTTATTGAAACCTTAAAGATTCTTTCGGCAAGTGAATCCTTTATCAGCAGGCATTTTGTCATTGAAAATCCGGAATGCTTTAACCAGTTTTATCACCAGGGACGCCGGTGCCAGATCCATTTGGGCCATGTTTTTAATTGGGAGCTCGCCAGCATGGCAGCTCCATTTTATACCGATTACACTTTCCTCGCCGTGTACATGCCCCTGGAGAACAAATTATTCGACCGTTTGCTTAAAAGGCTTCGAACGCGTACGGGCGCCATTTTTATACCGGCAACTAATATGCGAAAATCAATATTACCGTATAGGGACATGCGCTATCTCCTGGCACTGGTGGCAGACCAGGCACCAGGCAATCCCGCCAATGCTTATTGGCTAAATTTATTCGGAAAACCGGCCGCCGTTGTAGCAGGACCGGAAAAAGGAGCCCGGGCGGGAAATATACCTGCTGTATTTGTAGATATCTTTAAAGTCAGGCGGGGATACTACCATGCAAGAATTGAACTCGGGAGTGACAACCCTTCGGAGTTGGCCGAAGGAGAGTTGACCAGACTCTATGTTGAATTTCTTGAGAGGGCGATCAGCAGGCATCCTTCGATGTATTTATGGAGCCATCGGCGCTGGAAACATGGTTGGAAAAACGAATACAAAGAATTATGGGTGGGTCATGATGCCCCTCCTGAAGAACCCGCGATTACAAAATACCCTGACTGACCAATTAATTCAATACACTATTTTCTTTTACGATGCCCACGCCTTTCCGTTCCCTGATCGCAGACCACCCCCCGGTGACATTGCGGATATTATGTATGCCCTGCCTTTTAAGTAGAGAAGCGGCTATAATGCTGCGATAGCCTCCCGCGCAGTGCAGATACACGTTTTGAGATTCATCAATATTGGCCATGGAAGCAGGATCAAGCAAATCATTTACGGGAATATTTACGGCCCCACGGACATGCCCATCTGCAAATTCCGTTTCGCGCCTTACGTCAAGCACCATCAGTTTAGGGTCAAATGGAAGATCCATCGCAAGCTCATCTGGATCCACATTAACGATCATATCCAAAGACTCGCCCGCCTTTTTCCAGGCTTCCACACTTCCATCAAGGTACCCGATCATTCTTTCAAATCCCACTCTTGCCAGTCTGACTACGCTTTCCTTTTCCTTCCCCTTTTCTGTTACAAGTAAAATGGGCTTGTCGAACGGCACAAGGCTGCCTGCCCATTCTGCAAAGCGACCGTTTAGTCCGATGTTTATGGATCCAGGCACATAGCCTTCTGTGAAAAGCATAGCTTCCCGGGTATCCAGTACCGTTACACCTTCAAGCTGCATTTTTTCTTTGAATGAACTTACCGGCAATGCGTGCAAGCCAGTCTCAAGCACTTCATTCAGGCTCCCGTAGCCTTCCTTATTGATCCTGGCATTGATGGAAAAATATTGCGGAGGTGCAGCCAATCCGTCTGTGACGGCTTTTATGAATTCTTCTCTGCTCGATGCTTGCAGTGCATAATTGGTCTCTTTTTCGTCGGCAATCGTGCTATAGGTCTCCGGTCCGATGTTCTTTCCGCAGCTACTGCCCTGGCCATGCGCAGGATACACGATGGTATCATCCGGCAGTGGGACAATTTTATGCTGGAGAGAGTCGTATAGCATCGAAGCCAATTGTTCCTGACTCATATTCCCGCTGCTCAGGTCCGGCCGGCCAACATCACCAACGAAAAGGGTATCGCCTGTGAAGACTGCCACTTTCTTCTCATTCTCATCGGTCAAGAGCCAGCAAGTTGATTCCACCGTATGACCAGGCGTATGCAAGGCGCAAATCCTGATCTTTCCCAAGCGGAATTCTTCGCCATCCTTGGCTAGATAGATTGGAAAATTTGTTTCGGTATCGGGACCATAAACAATCGGGGCACCGGTTGCCTTAGACAAATCAAGATGCCCGCTCACAAAGTCGGCGTGGAAATGGGTTTCGAAAATATACTTAATAGAAGCCTTTCTTGATGCAGCCAGTTCAAGGTAAATATCGATATCCCTCAAAGGATCAATTATTGCTGCTTCTCCTTCACTTTCAATATAATATGCGGCTTCACTCAGGCAGCCGGTGTATAGTTGCTTAATGAACATACCCCTGATTTTATGCAAAGGTAGTTAATAGAAGGAAATGGGTACGGATCACGATCATTTTGGATGATCTGAAATCATATTAACAATTAATCAATCAATGCATCAACACATTTCATAATATCTGCGACGCGCTCATGGTTGATCGCGTAGTAAATAAATTTGCCTTCCCGGTCCGTCTTTACAATGCCAGCCCTCCTTAAAATGGCCAGGTGCTGTGAAGCCACGGATTGTTCCAATCTTAATTGAACATATAGCTCGGTCACAGTAAGTTTTTTGTTCTCGTCCAGGACTCTGATGATTTGTTGCCGAAGCTTATGGTTGAGGGCCCTTAGAATCATGGCTGCTTTCTTTAGGTTGATGAAGTCGACTTTGACCGGACTCCCTGTCAGCCCATCAGCATTGACTACCATCCAATAATTACTAGTTGTTAAACTCATAGTCGATCAGGTTTAAATTACATATATAGCTATTATGCAAATCTATACCCAAGACTTGATTATTGAGTGTTTAGATGCTTCAATCTAATAATATATTTATTTTTTTATATGGGTATGGAATTCCTTCAGGTAGACGGGTTCGGAGGAATAAACGTCTGAGAACTGCCGTTTCTCAAATTTTTCATGTGCGAGCTGGGCCAAATGGCTGGCCAGAAAGGGTAATTCAAAAAAAAGGGCATTGGGATTCTTAGTAAGTTCCTTCCATTTGAGGATGCCAGAACCAAGGAAAATCATCTCTTGTGATTTCATCCATTCACCAAAACCATCTGCCTCCAGTACGAGGGCCGTGGATGGCATAATTTCCTGTAAATCTTTGCTATATATCGCAGTAAACACTTCCATCCGACGGGCATCGATCATGGGGCATATTAAGAATTCTCTTGGCAGCTGGGGTTGTTGTGAACCAGCAAGTGCCATCACCTTCAATGTATTTTCAAGGACCAGGGGAATTTCCAGTGCATAACATAGTCCTTTTGCCGCAGCCATGCCTACACGCAAGCCGGTATAAGATCCCGGGCCGGCAGTTACAGCAATGGCATCCAGCTGGTTCAAAGTGAAGCCGGCATTTTCCATCAGGCTTTTCATAGCAGCATGCAGCCAGGAAGCATGGTCTTTTTGCTCATCGTTTCTTAAAATGCCAAGCACATGTTCCTCTCTGGCCAGGCAGATTCCTGCCTGCTCAGTTGAAGTGTCGATATTTAGAATCAAGCCCATTTTTCGATTGTGGTTGGTAGCGCATCGTTGACAGTTCGCAGATGATGGTTGACAGATACTATCAATAAAATAGAACAGTCATTTTAGATTCCGCTCATTGGTTCAATTCCTTCACCAGTGCATCAGAAATGGTGTACCTGCTATCACTTTTAGATAATGTTTTGAGTAATTCATAGATCCGTTCTAACCCAATTTTGCGTGCCCATTCAAAAGGACCAAAAGGGTAATTCGTGCCCAGCTTCATTGCCCGGTCAATGTCTTCCTTGTTAGCCACCCCCGCACCAAAAGTATAGTAGGCTTCATTGATCACCATGGAAATAATTCTTGGGCTAACCATCCCCGCTAGATCAGGAACAAACCGGTAGGGCCATTGCAAGGCATCAAACAGACCCGCTGCTTCGATCTGCGACCGGCTGTCCAGGACCGCAATCTCTGTAAATGGCCTGGTCATAAAACCAGGCCATGCGTTTATCCGGATGAATGACTGATTTAATTCTTTTAATGTACATGACACGGCATTGATGACAACGGGTACCGGCAATAATTTAGAAAGAGAAAGAATCCTGTGTCGTTCATTCTTAAACTCCAAGTCAAAATAAGCTTCTGCATTTTCAACAGCAAGGAGCTCGGCAATAGATTCAACCCAAACACACTCAACTTCATCAGGCATTTTTTTTGTAATGATTTCCTCTTTTCGATCCTGATCTGCCAGCGCCGCAATTTTCATGGCTTGTATTTTCGATGCAAAGAAAAACTATTTCATTCAGCTGAATGGTCTGGAAGAAAGATTTTCTACTTTTGGGTTATGTCAAAGAAGATCATCAATACAACCCAGGCACCGGAGCCTATTGGGCCCTATAACCAGGCCGTGTTATGCGGCGATATGCTTTTTATTTCCGGCCAGATAGCCATTCTTCCTGCATCAGGCTTGATCGTAGCCACAGATATTGTGGGAGAAACGCATCAGGTGATGCATAATCTTAGAGCCATCCTGAGTTCGGCGCATATGGATTTTAGCCATGTGGTAAAAACCACCATTTTTCTGAGTGATATGGCACTCTTTGCCACCGTGAATGAAATCTATGGCAAATATTTTACTGGGGAATTCCCTGCAAGAGAAACCGTAGCAGTTAAGGGCCTGCCAAAAAATGCAAATGTTGAAATCAGCATGATTGCTATGAATCCTTCGAAGGAGTCATAATTGTTCGCATCTTGCCCATGCTCAGGGGAGATTCCGAAATCAAGTTTAAGCAAGGGTAGCAGCCAGTACACTCAATTCCTTCCCTACTTTGACAAACGCTGCGATCGCTCTATCTAAATGGGCCTGTTCATGAGCAGCACTGAGCTGTACGCGTATCCTGGCCCTTCCTTTTGGTACCACAGGAAAGAAAAATCCGATAACATATATTCCTTCTTCCAGCAATCGGGCCGCGAATTGCTGGGCAATGACCGCATCATAGAGCATGATAGGAACAATCGGATGATCGCCTTCCGCAATGTCAAATCCCGCTGCCTTCATTTTGGTGCGGAAATATTTTGTATTGTATTCCAATTTATCGCGCAGGGCCGTGGTTTCGCTTAACATATCCAACACTGCAATGGATGCGCCAACAATGGAAGGAGCCAAGGTATTTGAAAATAGATATGGGCGGCTGCGCTGCCTTAGCATTTCAACAATTTCCCCGCGCCCGCTGGTAAAACCGCCACTGGCCCCGCCAAGTGCTTTGCCCAAAGTGCCGGTAATGATATCTATCCTGCCCATCACTCCTCGATACTCGTGGGTTCCTCTCCCTGTCTTTCCTAAAAAACCTGATGAATGACATTCATCAATCATGACAATCGCATCGTATTTGTCAGCCAGCGCACAAATTTTGTCAAGTTGTGCGATGGTACCATCCATGCTGAAAGATCCATCTGTAACAATGATCCTGCTCCTTGATCCTGTAGCAGATTTCAATTGCTGCTCGAGGTCGGCCATATCGTTGTGCTTATACCTGAATCTTTGAGCCTTGCATAATCTTACTCCATCAATGATAGAAGCGTGATTCAACTCATCAGAAATAATCGCGTCTTCTTCGCCAAACAAAGGTTCAAACACACCTCCGTTGGCATCAAAAGCCGCAGCATAGAGTATCGTATCCTGAGTTCCAAGAAAGGCAGAAATTTTTTGTTCCAGCTCTTTATGAATATCCTGGGTCCCACAAATAAATCTTACGCTGCTCATGCCATATCCACGCGCATCAATCGCCTTATGTGCAGCCTCAATCGTCTTGGGATGCGCAGATAAACCCAGATAATTATTTGCGCAAAAATTCAGTACGGTTATTTCTTCTTTCTCGCCGGACTTAACTGTAATCTCTGCCCCCTGATCACTGGTGATGATCCTTTCAGATTTGAAAAGTCCTGCGTCCCGGATCTCTTCCAATTCTTTACCAATCCGGCTGACAAATTTTTCATTCATGGCTGGATGTTTATGGATCACAAAGGTAGGAACTTCATCGATGATCGTTGGTCGATGGTCGTTGGTCGATTGAGAAAATCTTGGCCACTTATTAAATTGTCACTTTGATTTTCAATTAGCTAGTAAATGGTTTCATTCAAATGGACAAATTAATCAGGACCAGAGGCTTCAATTATGGTTTGCCTTGCATGCCCAAAATTCAAAGGTCCTTCGATCATCGACCATCGATCAACGACCAACGACCAACGATCAGCGCTTCCCGTGCAACATCCTTTCCATTTCCGTGTCTTTTCTATCGGGGTAGACTTTAAAGAAACTGTAACATTTGCTGAATTATCTTCGTTATGGGAGTGAATTTCTTGTCAATGAAACCTTATTTCTATGTTCGTCTCATCCTCGTGACAGCGATTGTCGGGGCAAGTTTGTTCTTATACTCCCATTCCAGGAAAGATTTGCAAGAGAACAGTGATTGCAGTGAGAAGGGTAAAAGCACAAAAATATTAAGCCCTACGGAGTTGATTACCTGGGGTTCATTATCAAACGATTTTTGAAGCTTTCCCGAACACATTCATAATCCTTTGCCAGCCAATGCTTTCTACTGATTGAAAGCGGCCTTTTTTATGGATGCTTCCTTCCCCTTCACTGTAACATTTAAGTCCACCCATCGTCTTACTATTTATCAACCCGGAAAATGTTAGCCCGATACTGTTTATGACCGAATTAGAATACAACAACTGTGTTAGTTCTTACGCAGACAACGTTTACCGGTTCATCCTGAAGAACCTTCGTCATGAAGAAGATGCGAGGGATATCGTGCAGACTGCTTTTGAAAAACTCTGGCGCAATCGCCAGGAGGTTAATTCGGAAAAGAGCAGGTCCTATTTGTTCACCATCGCTTATCACCAGATGATCGATCATTTGAGGAAATCAAAGCGAGTACAGCTCAGAGAGAATTTTTCAGAAGGAGCCCGGGTGCAGGACAGGAACCCATCTCACCTTAAAAAAGTGCTGGAAGAGGCCCTCAGCCGGCTCAACGAAAAACAACGTTCTTTGGTTCTTCTTAAAGATTATGAAGGTTATACCTATGAAGAGATTGGACAGATCACTGGGCTCAACGAAAGCCAGGTAAAAGTTTATCTGCACCGGGCCAGGCTTGAACTAAAGGAATACCTGGTCAGCGTGGAAAATGTCATGTAGGGAATATCATTGGTTTCGGAAGTCACTACGGAAACCAATAAACGAAAGAATGATAATGGAAATTAATAGAAATAACTACGAAGAATTTTTCCTGATGTATGTAGACCATGAGCTGTCTGCTGCCGAAAGGAAATTCGTCGATGGCTTTCTCAGTGAAAACCCTGACCTACGGGAAGAGCTTAATGTGCTTCAACAAGCCAAACTGATGGCTGACCCGGCCATCGTTTTTGATAACAAGGAATGGCTGCTTTCCCAGGCTGAAGGCAGCAAACTCATCAATTTGACAAATTACGAAGAGTATTTCCTGCTCTATGCAGACAATGAATTAGAGGATGGGGAGAAAAGGGCTGTTGAAAAGTTTGCTTCCCATAATGAAAAGCTGCTCAAAGAATTTTCTTATGTCCTGCGCAGCCGCATGACTCCGGATGATCGCATCGTCTTTGAAGGAAAAGAAACCCTCTACAGGAGTGAGAAGGATTCAAAACGGATTGTCCTTCCCTGGTTCCGGATCGCAGCTGCGGCCTGTATCCTTATCGTTGCAGGCTTCCTCGTATTTACTTTTATTTTCAAACCGACCAACCAACAAAGTCATATCGCTGTCAAGGATCCAGGTGCCAGAGAAAACAGCGGAAGCAAAAAAAATATGGATGCGCCTGTAACTCCTTCTAATGCTGATTCGTTAAACTCTCAACTGGCGCAGCAGAAGGATATTCCGGTCCAAAAGCAAGCCGTGAAAATTCCCGGTGGTTCTTTGAAGAAGAAGCAAGAAGATTTGGCAGTCCGTGGAAATACGACCCCTGGCAATGACCAATTTCTTACAGCAAAAAAAGCAATCGTTGGTGCAAGCATCAATGGATCTATGGCCAGGATCAATACCGCTGAAATGGGTTCTGCTTTACATGCAGGATCCCCTCCGGCGATCGCTTTGAACAATAACCAGATTCCGGAACCGCCCGGAACGGATTTTTCGGAATCGGAAAAATTTGCACAGCAGGTTGCATTCAATAATATGTATCCTGATTCAGAAAATGGCTTCAGCGTATTAACTACTTCTACGGGAAAAAGTACAATGCGTGGCTTCTTCAGAAAAGTATCCCGGGTATTTGAAAAAACAACCAGGGTCGGTGATGAGGGCGATAAAAAGGCGGTACTCATCGGCAATTTCCAAATCGCATTAAAATAATCATTTTAAGAAATCAGTATATGAAACAACAGGTATTGTTAATGGCTGTTTTATGCCTTGCACTGGCAGGACAGGCACAGACGGATAGCACAAAAAAAATGGGAAATCCCAGCGACACGATTCATATTGGTACGATGACCATCATCAAATCAGGTGATGGAGGAACCAGTGAAAGCACAGACATTTATATCAGCCACAGGCATGGTGACTACCATCCTTCAAATATCAGCACCAATTGGGTGATCGTGGACCTTGGCTTTGCCAATTTTAACGATAATACCAATTACGCTTCGGCAGGCGCGCAGAAATTTGCGCCTGGATCTACAAAGGAATGGTTCGATCTAAACAATGGAAAATCAGTGGATGTAAATATCTGGCTTTTTATGCAACGCCTGAATATCATCAAGCATGTGGTCAATTTGAAATATGGACTCGGTATTGAACTAAACAATTACCGATACACAAGAAATATCAGGTATGAAAGCGATCCAACGACGCATGTGATTATGGACACGATCCAGTACAGCAAGAACAAACTGGCAGCGGATTATGTGACTGTTCCACTCATGATCAATTTTAATTTCACTCCTCATCGCAAGAATGGGTTCGGAATCAGTGCAGGGGTCAGTGCCGGATATCTTTACAATTCAAGGCAGAAACTGATTAGCCCGCAATATGGAAAACAAAAGATCCATAATAGTTACGACCTGAATCCATGGAAAATCTCCTGGATCGCGGAAGTACAACTTGGGCCCGTAAAATTGTATGGTTCCTATGCCACAGAAAGCATGTTCTCCACCGGACTTGATCAAACGCCTTATACATTCGGTATCCGGCTGAGCAATTGGTAGGAAATGATTCCAAAAAAGGGAAGCAGTATATCTTTAAGAATGAGCCGGCAAAAGTTATTTGCCGGTTTATCTTTTAAGACCTTATAAACCAATTGTTAAAATTTATGCACAGAAAAAATATTTAATCCCATAAACCGTTTTAATGGGATTAAACGGTGGATCTATGGTATTGAAAAAAATCCTGCTCTTTTCCCTCATTCTCTTTGTTGCTTTCGGATTCCGGGAAACAAACAAGCGGGCTATACATAAGAGCTTCTTCAACCGCCACCTGGATGGTGAAGTTTATATGATTGTGATCAAATCAACATATGAGCTAAAAGTGTATGATAAAGATGGATGGTATGCTACCTATCCCGTCGTTTTTGGAAACAAATCTCTTGATGATAAGATGATGGAAGGCGATCGAAAAACACCGGAAGGAGAATACCATATTGCTTCCAAAAGGCCTCATGAAAAATGGGACAAAATGATGCTAATAGATTTTCCAACCAAAGCGGATTACCAAAAATTCAATGAAAGAAAATCAAAAGGCCTGATCCCAAAATCAGCAAAAATTGGTGGCGGAATTGCAATCCATGGTACATGGGCACATGATGATCTTGCTGTAGACCTCTATCAAAACTGGACCAATGGTTGCGTGGCATTGAAAAATGAGGATGTTGATGAACTGTATGAACTGGCCCCAATTGGTACCAAAGTGACTATTGTCAAGGATGAGCAGTGATGGGTTGATTGGTTGATTAGTTGATTAGTTGATTAGTTGACTAGAAATATATTTGAACATACTCCTTTTTAATTTTCTAAATACTTTTTTTAATTCATTATTTTCAATATCCAGAACTGCGTAACTTGAAAATCCCTTTTGATCCTCAATCAACCAATCAACCAATCAACCAAACCGAACATCCACAGTATCATAACCGAACAGTTTCGTATATCATCAAGCTTCTATTTAGTTGATTCCTAATGCCATACTAAAATGGCACTTTCTTAGCTGTCCAAACCCGTTCTTTGTTTTCCGAACTTTGAATTTCCAGCCATGCTCAAGAATTTCTTCCTTGTTGCCTGGAGAAACCTGCTCCGCAATAAGGTGTATTCATTCATCAATATAGCCGGCCTTGGCCTGGGTCTCGCCTGCGCCATGCTTATCATCTTATTTGTTGCGGATGAAAGCAGCTATGACCGCTTTCATAAGGATGCAGGGAATATTTACAGGGTGGTCAAAGATTTTGTCAATGATGATGGCTCCAGGTTGCCGGACGCCACTACACCGCCGGCATTGGCACCCGCCATGCAGTCCGAAATTCCTGAAGTCGCGAAAGTGACCCGGATCTTTCCCGGATGGGGCAATAAGTTTTTGATCAGTTATGGAGATAAAAAATTCATTGAAGAAAGATTATTCCGTGTCGATAGCAGTTTTTTTGAGGTATTCAATTTTCCATTTCTGGAGGGCGATGTGAAAAAGGCTTTTGCAGATCCAAATTTTATCCTGGTTACTGAAAGCACAGCGAAAAAATATTTTGGAGATGCAGATCCCATGCAGAAACTCCTCCACACCGATTTTGGAGAGCTTCCGGTAAAAGGGGTATTGAAAGATCCGCCACCAAACAGTCATTTCCATTTCGATTTTCTGGTATCGATCAGAAAATTCAGAGACAATATTGATGCGCGCTGGGGTTGGTATAATTTTTACACTTATGTAAAATTCAAACCAAATGTTTCAATTGCAGCGATTACTCCGAAAATCCAGGCACTTTATAAAAAGAACAACGCGCAGGGAAGTAATATTTTCTATACACAGGCACTGACCAATATCCACCTCGATTCGAATCTGAAATGGGAAATCGAGCCCAACAGTGACAGGATGTATGTATATGTGTTTTCTATCGTAGCCATTTTTATCATTGTCATTGCCTGTATTAATTATATCAACCTCGCCACTGCAAAATCTTCCCTGCGCGCAAAAGAAATCGGGATCCGGAAAGTAGCCGGGGCATTCAGGCTGACATTGATTCGCCAATTCTTAATCGAATCCATCCTGACTGTATTCTTTGCATTTGTACTTGCAATCATTATTGCTGCCCTCCTGCTTCCTCTTGTAAATCAACTTACACAAAAAGCACTTAGCATGGATTCCTTCCTGAACCCCCGCTGGTCACTCATCTTACTGGCTGCTGCCTTACTGATCGGATTGATCGCCGGAATTTATCCTGCGATCTATTTGTCATCTTTCAGACCTGTGGAAGTATTGAAAAGTTTCAGTGTTTCTGAAAAGGGAATGTTTAATCTTCGAAAAGTGCTGGTTGTTTTTCAATTCACGATTTCAGCGGCACTGATTACAGGAACCCTGATCATTATTCAGCAAATTCATTTTATACAGGATAGAAAGCTTGGATTAAACAAGGACCAGGTGATGATCATCAGCAATGCAGGAAATCTTTCAAGAACCAACAGAGAAGCATTGAGGTCAGAATTGGCCAGCCTTCCCGGAGTGGCGCGCGCATCAACTTCAAACGGAGTGGTAGGTGGACAAAACTGGACAACCTATATGAGATCAAAGGGATCGCAGAATGGACAGCTTGTCAATTTTCTGAATGTAAGTTATGATTATCTCCAGGTCCTGGGTATCGAATTGAAGGAGGGCAGATATTTCTCCCCGGAATTCCCTGCAGATTCGCTAAGCGACGGTATTGAAGGAACCAAGGAAAGAATTTCAGGGAGTGTTATTCTCAATGAAAAAGCCGTCAAAGACCTCGGCATTACAGAACCTGCCGTGGGGAAATTGGTATCCAGGGGAGACAATAATGATACGGTTTGGTATGTGAGAATTGTAGGCGTAACAAAAGATTTTCATTTTGCTTCTCTCAAAAATGAAATAAAGCCTTTTGGATTCATGATTGATGCGGGATGGCAGGATAATTATACCGTCAAAGTAAATCCCGGCGGTCTGAAAAAAACGATCCGCGAAATGGAAACCAAATGGAATAAATATTCTCCGGAGCGTCCTTTTCAATATAGTTTCCTCGATGAAACTTTTGCAGGTCAATATAAATCCGAAGAGCGCTTCAATAAAGTATTTCTATATATCACCAGCCTGGCCATTTTTATTGCATGTATGGGTTTATTTGGTTTGACTGCATATATGGTGGAGAAAAGGACAAAAGAGATTGGCATTCGCAAAGTGATTGGGGCATCGGTTTCAAATATCTTAACATTGCTCTCCTGGGATTTTGTTAAACTGATCCTGATTTCGGTCCTGATTGCGATTCCAATTTCCTGGTGGGCAATGAATCACTGGTTAGAGGGATTTGTGTACAGGGTGAATATCAGTGCATGGATATTTCTTGTCGCTGCAATATTTGCTTTGTTGATTGGATTCATTACGATCAGTTTTCAGGCGATTAGAGCGGCGATGGCGAATCCGGTGAGGAGCCTGCGAACTGAATAATTTGTAATCTCTATTTGTTTCTCCCCGCCGAGGCGGGGCAAAGGCCGCTCAATGAAATTTCTCTCCACATTGGAGTTAGGCCCATATAAAATATTCTTTATGTTCAAAAATCTATTACGCGTTGCCGTTCGCAATCTCAGAAAAGACAGGGGGTATAGCCTTATCAATATACTCGGGTTGACGATAGGAATAACTTTCAGCCTTTTGCTTTACTTCTATATCAGTGATGAACTGGGTTATGATCGCTCAAATATCAATGCAGACCGGATTTTCCGCATTGTTTCCTATCCCAAAGAGCCCGAGAATAGTATGAAATGGGCAGCCACCCAATATCCCCTGGGTCCTACACTAAAAAAAGAATATCCGGAAGTTGAACAATCGGTGCGCTTTGTAGGAACTGACAAGACAATGTATAAAAACGGGGACTTGCAGTTCTATGAAAACAAGGTCTTTTTTGCTGATAGCAATTTATTCGATGTATTCACCCATGAATTCCTGGAGGGCAATCCTAAGACAGCGCTTGTTGAGCCAAATTCTATGGTACTGACGCAGTCTATGGCTGAAAAATTTTTTCCGCAGGATGTCCACGGGACTCCGGGAGCTGCGCACGGGAAATCAAAAGGCGCATATGGAAAGACTTTGCAAAATGCGCAGGGAGACATCTACAAAATCACTGCGGTGGTGAAAGATCCTCCCAGGAATTCGCATATTATTTTCAATGCCCTGATTTCAACGAGCAGCCTGCCAAAGGATTTCGCCAATAACTGGGGAGGATTCGGATTCTTTACATATGTCCTGCTTCGTCCGGGCACTAATGTACAGGCATTCGAAAAAAAACTGTTGCCCTTGTACGACAAATACATGGCGCCAATCTTCGCCCAGTACAATATTAAGATCCATTATGGCGTCCAGCCCATAACGGATATCCATTTGCATTCAGATCTGTCGGGTGAGCCTGAAGAACTGGGAAGCATCTCTTATATCTATATATTCTCTGCAGTCGCCTTGTTCATGCTGAGTATTGCATGCATCAACTATATGAATCTTACAACAGCCAGATCTGCAAGACGAGCTAAGGAAATTGGTGTTCGCAAAGTGGCAGGTTCATTCCGCTCACAGTTAATCGCTCAGTTTCTGATCGAATCCGTAGTCATTGCCTTAATCTCGCTCTTGCTGAGTTTGCTAGCGGTTTATCTGCTCATGCCTTTCTTTAATTCCCTTTCAGGAAAATTCATTTCTATCCATTCACTATTCCAGGCTAAGACTTTGCTCTTATTATTATTGCTCATCCTGTTTGTTGGAATTATTGGCGGCAGTTATCCGGCCTTTTACCTGTCTAAATTTAACCCCGTCGCCGTTTTGCGGGGTAATCTTTCCAAAGGCTCCAGCAATGTGAATCTCCGCAGGGTATTGGTTGTGTTACAATTTACCATTTCGATTGTGATGATCATCTGCACTTTGGTTGTCTATAGTCAATTGCAGTATATGCGGAATAAGGACCTGGGATTTAATAAAGCCGCAATCATTTCCATCATAGCGGATGCAGGTGGAAATATTCGCGGAAAATTGATTGCACTCAAAAATGAAATTCGGAAAGATCCTGCCGTGGTTTCAGTAAGTACAGCACAAAATGCCCCCGGCAACAGTACCAATTTTAGCCTCCTTTCGATTGAATCGAAGAAGGGATTTGTTGAAAAAGGAGTTGATAACTATGCCATCGATGAAGATTTTATCCCAACACTGGGGATCCAATTGGTTAAAGGAAGAAATTTTTCTTATTCAAATCCTGATGACACCTCCAAAAGTATCATCGTCAATGAAAATTTGGTGAGAAATTTTGGTTGGGACAATCCAATAGGCAAAAAAATAAAATTTTCAGGCGATACTTCAGGCAGATTCCTGTCCGTTGTTGGCGTCGTCAAAGACTTTCACCAAAAATCTTTGTACAATCCAATTACGCCACTAATATTATTTTACAGTCCGGCCAGCAATAATTTCCTTGTCAAATTGCGGCCAGGGCAGATTGAGGGATTCCTCCCCAAAATGGAAAAATCCTGGAAGAGTGCATTTCCTGCCCTTCTCTTTCAATATACTTACCTGGACCAGGATTTGGATTCGCAATACGCAGCAGATAAAAAGCGGGGCAAGATTTTCCTTTCATTTTCTTCCCTGACTATTTTCATCACCTGCCTTGGCTTGCTTGGATTAATTGCATTTACTACGCAACAAAAACAAAAAGATATCAGCATTCATAAAATAATGGGAGCAGATAGCCGGCATATCGTTTCCCTGATTACCAAAAATTTTTTACTGCTCGTGGCTATTTCCTGCATACTCGCATTTCCTGTCGCTTACTATTTCATGCATAAATGGTTGGAGATATTTCCATACAATGCCGGGCTCAAGGTTTCAACTTTTCTAATTTCGGCAATTGCCGTCCTCCTGATCACGATGTTGACAGTGAGTTTTCATACCATCAAAGCGACAATCGCCAATCCGGCGAATAGTTTGAGAACGGAGTGAGGGAGGAACGTTGATCGTTGGTCGATGATCGATGACCGCCTTTTCCATGGGATGTCGAATTGAGCTCGACCATCCATCATCGACCCTCGACCATCGCCTATTGCACTCGCCCATTCTTGATTTCGTCAACGACAGCGGGATCGAGCAGCGTGGTCGTATCACCGAGGTTTGAAGTTTCCCCTTCGGCAATTTTTCTTAGGATCCTTCGCATGATTTTGCCACTTCTGGTCTTAGGGAGCCCAGTGACGAATTGAATCTTATCTGGTTTGGCGATTGGACCGATGACCCGGCCAACTGTTTGAACTATGCCCTGCCGATACAAATTTTCATCGCCGGAATTTCCTCCATGATAAATAACATAGGCATAAATGCCCTGGCCCTTGATATCGTGCGGATAGCCTACGACGGCACTTTCTACTACTCCCGTGTGCATGTTGATTGCATTTTCCACTTCTGCAGTACCGATACGGTGTCCACTGACATTCAAAACATCATCCACACGGCCGGTAATTCGATAATTTCCATGTTCATCGCGTAGTGCTCCATCGCCGGTAAAATACAGGTTGGGATAGGAGGCGAAATAATTTATCCTGCAGCGTTCATGGTCTCCGTAAGTTGTTCGAATGATTGAAGGCCAGGGTGCCCGTATACAGAGGTTTCCGCTTACGTTATTGCCCAGAATTTCCTGACCCTGTTCATCAACAAGCAAAGGCTGCACCCCAGGTAAAGGCAAAGTAGCATGGGCTGGTTTATGCGGTGTAATGCTGGCCATGTTCGAAATCAGGATGCCGCCGGTTTCCGTTTGCCACCAGGTGTCCACAATAGGGCATCGTCTCTTCCCGATATGCTCATGATACCAGTGCCAGGCTTCTTCATTGATGGGTTCACCAACGGTGCCCAATACCCGCAGAGAGCGGAAGTGGTTTCCTTTTAATGGCTCCAGCCCGAATCCCATCAGGCTGCGAATGGCGGTAGGTGCGGTGTACAAAATATTCACATTGTGCTTGTCAACAATTTCCCAAAACCGTCCTGCATGAGGCCAGGTGGGAATTCCCTCAAAAAGCAGGGAGGTTGCCCCTGCTGACAAAGGGCCATACACGATATAACTATGCCCCGTGATCCAGCCGATATCCGCAGTACAGAAAAAGATTTCTCCCGGCCTGTATTGAAACACATTCACAAAACTGTAATTGGTGTACACCATATAACCTCCGCAGGTATGGACCACACCTTTTGGCTTCCCTGTCGATCCGGAAGTATATAGAATAAAAAGCATGTCTTCGGCATCCATTGATTCGGCAGGACAGTCGGGATTGCCGGCCGCTTCTACTTTTTTGATCTCTTCCTCCCACCAAAGATCCCGCCCGCTGATCATACTCACGGGAATGCGTGTACGTGAAAGGACGATCACTTTTTTAACGGAAGGGCAGGCGATCAGGGCATTGTCAATGACGGATTTTAAAGGAATTTCTTTATTGCCCCTGAAGCCGCCGTCTGCGGTGATTACCAATGCGCACTGTGCATCCTGGATGCGATCCGAAATGCTTTGTGCGGAAAATCCTCCGAAGACTACTGAATGGATGGCTCCTATCCTTGCGCAGGCCAGGATAGCAATGGCCAGCTCTGGCACCATGGGCATATAAATACAAACCCGGTCCCCTTTTTTTACCTGATTATTCTTGAGCACATTGGCGAACTGGCAGACTTTATGGTGAAGTTCCCTGTATGTTATTGTGCGGGATTGTTCCGATGGGTCATTGGGTTCCCAGATGATGGCGGGAGTGTCTGCTCTTTCGACAAGATGCCTGTCCAGACAATTCTCCGTAATGTTTAGCCTTGCGCCCAAAAACCAGTTGATCTTTGGCTCTGTAAAATTCCAATCCAAAACCTTGTCCCATTTTTTTCTCCATTGAAAATGACTGGCTATCTCGCCCCAAAATCCCTCTGGGTCTTCAATGCTTTTGCGATAGGCGGAGTGATATTCTTCCAAAGATCCGATCTGGTAAGGATATTTCATATGCGCAGCAATAAATGGTTCGCGAAAAATGATTCGGGCAGTAAATGTAAAATATTATGCCCTATTTTCCCGAGTCTAATGTTGATAATAGATGGAACCAAGCTTTCTAACCTAAGCGAAAAGACAGGAAGCAATCGTTGATTTACTTGGATTCCTTGGCTGAATTTGATAATTTTGAAGACGAATTTCTGCAACAACAAAGTTTTTCTCACGAATAAAATTTAGGGGAGGACCTGACCATGAAATTAGCTCTGCTTTCAGTCACTTATTCCGGTCTTTTTTATGCCGGAAAGGCACTCAGTCTCGAGGAACAGATATACAAGGCCAAAGAAATGGGATTTGATGCCCTGTCCATAGAAACCAAGCGTCCCATCGCTTCTCCATTGGACCTGACAAAAGAAGATCGGGCCAGACTCAAATCTGTTTCTGCTGCGGAAGGCATTCCCATCTGCGCCATCGAAAGCCTGTCGGATTTTTCCGGTCGTCATATGGAAGACCGTGAAAATAATCTGGCCATGATGAGGTTGAACCTGGAGCTCGCCAGGGATCTGGGCGTTAACCTGGTGAAAGTATTTGCCTCCTGGCCGGGGATTATTAATGATGAAGAAAACGTTGCAGTATATGCGCAATATGACCGCTTCCCTTATTACAAACAACTCTATCCCGAAGACTTGCGAAAATGGAACCGCGCAGTGGAGGGGATTCGGGAAGTAGCCGATTGGGCAGCAGATTTGGGAATTACGCTTGCGCTCCAAAACCATGCACCCGTTGTCCGGGCCGGGTATGAAGATGTTTTAGCAATGATGCAGGAAATCGACCGTGATAATGTGAAGCTTTGTCTTGATGTTCCTTTATATGCAGACCGGCAAACAGATGCTTATGTGAGGGAATCGGTTGAGCGATGTGGGGAGCATGTTGTGCTCAGTCATTTTGGTGCCTGGAATTTTCTTCAAAATGCCGATGGCGAAATTGTGCAGGGGCCCTCACCTTCTTATGACGGTCCCATCAACTATAAGACCTTTCTAAAAGGTTTGGCGCAAAAAGGTTTTGATGGATGTCTGGTGGGTGAATATTGCCTTCCAGTGATCCGTAACCACCAACTGAAAGGAATTGAAGAAGTGGACAAGTCGATCAGGCTGGCGACCAAATACATCAGGGACCTGGTCAGAAGCATGAAGCCTGTCATGGCATAGTAAGCGGAAAAATCATTGAAGATGTATTGAAATAATGGCCGGCCTTTGGCCATTATTTTTTTGCCTGGCGAATCAATTGTTTGCCCTCATTCCAACTTTGTGATCCAATCTATTTTCAAAGTAATCAGGGATTTTTCATAATTTATACGACTAAACGAACGATTGCTTATGAAGATCACAGCCTCCCTGATACAATTCACATTGATCGCCGCGTTGGGCGGATTGCTCTTCGGCTTTGACACGGCCGTGATTTCAGGAACGACCTCCGACCTTACCCGCATTTTTAGCCTCGACGATTTCTGGCTCGGCCAAACGGTAGCCGTGGCGCTCTACGGTACGATTGCCGGTTCGCTCATCGCAGGATTTCCAGCTGAAAAATTTGGAAGGAAAAAAGTTTTGATCACAGTAGCTATCCTGTATTTTGTGGCAGCTTTGGGATGCGCACTGACCCATAGCTGGCCTGCCTTTCTATTCTTCCGATTTTTGGGCGGCCTGGGAGTGGGCGGATCATCTGTAGTTGCCCCGCTTTATATCGCAGAAATTGCACCTCCTTCCATCCGTGGGCGATTGGTTGGTATCAACCAGTTTAATATCGTTTGTGGCATCCTGTTGGCTTTCCTGTCCAATTACCTGATTGCCCGTACAGGGATTGACAATGCATGGCGCTGGATGCTTGGCGTACAAGCCATTCCTGCTTTTGTTTTTTTTGTATTACTCTTTTCTATTCCTGATTCACCCAGATGGCTGGTCAAGCGTCACCGATACGATGAAGCAAAGAAGATATTATTAAAAACGGGAATCTCCGGGGCGGAAAATGTTTTGGAAGAAATCAAAGAATCGATTCATGCCGAAAAAGCAGAACAGCATGAAGTTCTTTTTTCATCAAAATACAAACGTCCGATTCTTTTTGCCGTTTTGCTTGCAGCATTCAACCAATTTGCCGGAATAAATGCCATCTTATATTATGCTCCGAAAATTTTTGAACAGGCTGGCATTGGCAAGGATTCTGCGATGCTGCAATCCGTTGGGGTTGGACTTACAAATCTTGTTTTTACTATGCTGGCCATGTCGCTGATCGACAAGTTCGGAAGAAGAACCCTGATGCTTGTGGGCTCTGTTGGCATGATTGTATTTCTCATCCTCTGTGCTTCAGTATTCAGTCACCCCGAAGGAGTAGGTAACAAATTGTTGATTTATATTGGAGGATTTATTGCCTTTTTTGCCTTTTCACAGGGAGCTGTGATCTGGGTCTTCCTGTCAGAAATCTTCCCCAATAGTGTAAGGGAAAAAGGCCAGTCATTGGGAACCTTTACGCATTGGTTTATGGCGGCTTTGATCACAGGACTTTTTCCCTGGGTCGTCAGCAAACTGGGTGTCGGCACATCATTTGGATTTTTCGCGTTCATGATGTTTTTGCAGCTTCTCTTTGTTTGGAGAATCATGCCCGAAACCAAGGGCCGTTCATTGGAACAAATTCAACACGATCTGGGCATCAACTAAATCCGGTTACAAATCGCTTAACCCCGAGTTATGTCGTCAACAAAAGGGATTTGGAAAGTCATTACGGCCTCCTCTCTGGGTACCCTTATTGAATGGTATGACTTCTATATTTTCGGCAGCCTGGCCACAGTCATTGCCGGGCAATTTTTTCCCAAAACAAATCCCACGGCAGCACTCCTTTCCACATTGGCCACTTTTGCAGCCGGCTTTATTGTGAGGCCATTCGGAGCCCTCGTCTTCGGGAGGCTTGGGGACCTGATCGGGCGAAAGTATACTTTTCTTCTCACGTTGATCATTATGGGCGGATCGACTTTTGCGATCGGGCTGGTCCCTGGATATGATAGCATTGGGTTTGCAGCGCCCACGATTGTATTGATCCTGCGACTGCTGCAGGGGCTTGCCCTCGGCGGCGAATATGGAGGTGCGGCAACATATGTCGCAGAACATGCACCCTTGCACCGTCGGGGATACTTCACATCATGGATTCAGACAACTGCCACGCTGGGGTTATTCGTTTCATTGGGTGTTATTCTGCTCACCCGCCATTTGCTGGATGAGGATCAGGCTAAATCCATTGCAAAATTCAATGAATGGGGATGGCGGATTCCATTTCTTCTCTCAATTATTCTTGTCATCATATCAATCTATATCCGTTTAAAGATGAAAGAATCACCGCTGTTTACGGAGCTAAAAACAGCCGGGAAGACTTCCGTAAACCCGCTAAAAGAAAGTTTTGTCCACAAAACGAATTTGAAAATGGTTCTACTCGCACTCTTCGGTGCTACTATGGGCCAGGGCGTGATCTGGTATACCGGGCAATTCTATGCACAGTCATTTATTGAAAATACCTGTAAGGTCGAATTTGATCAATCCAGGATGATCATGATCTGGGCCATTCTTTTTGCAACGCCATTTTTTGTCATCTTCGGCGCATGGAGTGACAGGATCGGAAGGAAATGGATCATGCTGGCCGGGATGCTTGGTGGAATCATATTTTACCGTCCCATCTTCTCCGGCTTTCTATCCGGCTCGGACACGAACAAGTGGGACAAAACAGCGATGCAGTTTGTCAAGTTGGACACAAAGGTCTCCTTGCACGAAAAGGACTCCATTGTGCAGGTCTCATCCCAATACAAACTGCCGGATGGATCGGGATTCACGATGGTGATGACCGACACTTTATTCAAAGAGAGAGATGAATTGGATCACATTGTCCAGGCAAACAGAAAAGCTGCAATGATCAATAAGCATCTCAGTATATCCAATATGATCTATTTCATTGCCCTGGTTTGGGTCATGATCATTTTTGTCACCATGGTATATGGACCGATCGCCGCCTATCTTGTGGAAATGTTTCCTACAAAGATCAGGTACACATCCATGTCACTGCCCTATCATATCGGCAATGGAGTCTTTGGCGGGCTAACCCCATTTATTGCCACCCTGCTTACAACGCTGGATGCGACCAATAAGTTAGCGGGCCTGTCTTACCCCATACTCATATCATCGGTTTGCCTGGCAATTGGTGCAATCTATGTGAAGAACAAGAATGATGTTGAGTTATTTGATAATTCTTTAAATGAGCGCGCATGAATCGTCTGAAAAGATTAGCCGGGATTATCTGGATCGTTCTGGGTCCCCTTCCCATCATTTACCTTGTACGTACCGCCGCGGGGGAAATTGAAAAAAGGCCAGTTGTGGAAACCTGGGTTCAATGGGCAGTGTTTATTGGAATCTTCATTCCCATTGCGCTTGGCATGGTCTTGTTTGGCTATTATGCACTCAAAGGAGAATACGACGATCTGCAATGATGATAAGGAGATTTTGCAATGATTAGATCCCTTGCCTTATTTCTCCCGCGACGGATCCAGGTTTAAACAGCCATTCAATCTGTTTTTTCTATTTTTGCGGGACAATTCCACTGCATGTCCATCGAAGTAAGTGCCCTCACCAAAAAATACGGAGAACAAAAAGCGATTGACAGTCTCACCTTCAAGGTGGCCCAGGGTGAAATTGTTGGCTTCCTCGGACCCAATGGCGCGGGAAAATCCACCACGATGAAGATCCTCACGGGTTATCTCTCCCCGAATGAAGGCATGGCCGCCATCTGCGGAATTAACGTGCAGGCGCAACCGCTGGAGACAAAAAAGAAAATTGGCTATCTGCCTGAGGGAAATCCATTGTATTATGATATGTATGTGAGGGAATACCTGGATTTCATTGCGGGAGTGCATGACATCCCGAACAAAAAAAAGAGAATAGAAGAAGTCATCGGCATGGTCGGATTGACTCCGGAAAGCGGTAAGAAACTGGGACAACTCTCGAAGGGGTATAAGCAAAGGGTGGGACTGGCTGCTGCGCTGATCCATGACCCGGAAGTGTTGATTCTGGATGAACCCACCACCGGCCTGGATCCTAACCAGATCATTGAAATCAGGGAGTTGATCCGAAGCCTCGGGCAAAAGAAGACGGTCCTCTTTTCATCGCATATCCTGCAGGAAGTTGAAGCGATCTGTGATCGCGTCATTATCATTCATAAAGGAAAGCTGGTGGCCGATGACATGATGAGGCAATTGCATGAGCAACATGCTGGAAATATGATCAGGGTTGAATTCCGGGAACGCGTGGAGCCCGCGGTGTTGCAGGCATTGGAAAGGGCAAAATCCATACGGCAGAGCGATGCCAATCATTGGGAAATTGAAACGGATGACCCGGACCATCTGAAGAAACACCTGATGGAACTGGCTTTGAAGAATAATCTGAACATCGTTTCTTTGCAAAGTGACCAGAGGAAACTGGAGGATGTTTTTAGGAGCCTGACGGGGAGGTTGAAGGGTTGAGAGGTTGAAGGGTCAAGGTTTAAGACAAAGGACCAAGGGTTGAGAAGTTGAAGGGTCAAGATTCAAGTCACAAGGACCAAGGGTTGAGCGGTTGAAGTGTTGAAGAGTTAATAATTGTTCAATAGAATTTCTACCGTTGAAGTGAGTGATCCCGCATTTTGCGGGACAAGCTACAACGATGCTGAGTAGAATCACAAATGCTGACCAACAAAGAAAAGATCAGATATAAACAAAACAACCAAACGAAAAATTCTTATGAGTTACATTGCTGAAATACACGCCAGACAAATATTAGACAGCCGCGGAAATCCCACGGTAGAAGTGGATATCGTTACTGATGAAGAAGCGCTGGGACGCGCAGCTGTGCCCAGCGGAGCAAGCACAGGCATACATGAAGCGGTTGAGCTTAGGGATGGAGATAAGAAAACTTACCAGGGAAAAGGCGTGCTGAAAGCAGTGAATAATGTCAATAATATCATTGCAGAAAAAATATTAGGATGGGAAGTGGCAGATCAGACAGGACTGGATCAATTGCTGATCGACCTGGATGGAACGGCCAATAAATCCAAGCTGGGCGCCAATGCCATGCTTGCAGTAAGCATGGCTGCTGCAAAAGCAGCCGCACAGGAAGCAGGACTCCCACTGTTCAGGTACGTGGGCGGCACCAATGCTAAAACGCTGCCGATTCCCATGATGAATATTCTGAATGGCGGCGCACATGCAGACAATAAAATTGACTTCCAGGAATTCATGATTATGCCTATTGGCGCTTCTTCGTTCAGTGAAGGTTTACGCTGGGGCACAGAAATATTTCATGTGCTGAAAGGAGTGTTGAAGAAAAAAGGATTCAGTACCAATGTGGGTGATGAAGGCGGATTTGCTCCAAATATTCAAAGCAATGAAGAAGCCATAGAAACGGTTTTGGAAGCCATCAAAGCAGCAGGTTTCAAAACAGGAACCCAGATCGCCATCGCGATTGACTCTGCCAACAGTGAACTTTGGGACGCCAAGAAAAAGAAATATGTTTTTCATAAAAGCAGTGGAAAGGAAATGAGCAGCGACCAATTGGTTAAATTCTGGGAAAGCTGGGTAAAGAAATATCCCATTATTTCCATTGAAGACGGCATGGCCGAGGATGACTGGGCAGGCTGGAAAAACCTGACCGATACTTTAGGGGACAAGGTGCAACTCGTTGGGGATGATCTATTTGTAACGAACGTGGTCAGGCTCCAGAAAGGAATCGATACAGGGGTGGCCAATGCCTTGCTGGTCAAAGTAAATCAAATCGGCACTGTAACAGAAACCATTAACGCCGTGACACTTGCACAACATAATGGTTATAATACGATTATGAGCCATAGGAGTGGAGAAACCGAGGACACTACTATTGCTGACCTGGCCGTGGCACTGAATTGCGGACAAATCAAAACAGGCTCCGCCAGCCGGACAGACAGGATTGCCAAGTACAATCAGCTGATCCGGATAGAAGAAATCCTTGGAAAAAATGGCGTATATCCAAAAGGAAAAATTAAATTTGGAAAATAGTAGTCCCGGGCGAAAACCGGGATCTGCAGCCGGAAAACATGAAAATACTAGCCCATATCCCGTCCTGGCTGAAAAACAAGTACCTGCTCACCGGTGCCGGATTTGCCGTCTGGATTCTGTTTATTGATGATAGAGACCTGGTAACCACGCACTTAAAGCATAAGCAGGAGCTTCACAAGCTGGAAGAGAGCAAGAAATACTACGAAAGTCAGATCGCAGCCACCAGGCTGGAGTTGGAGCAATTGAAATCCGATCCTACCCTTTTGGAGAAATATGCCCGGGAAAAATACCTGATGAAGCGGGATAACGAAGATGTTTACCTGATCCGGGCAAAATAGGATTACCAGGGGAAATTTCCCTATCTACCCTTTAATATTAGATTTTGCTCTGCTATCATTTATTTTGATATTTAAGGCAATAAGCAAGACCAAACCCCGTTTTATTTACGGACGTTTCATATTTTACTTTTACTGCTTCGGAAAAATTAGGACATTAAATGGTTTCGCCTATGACACTCTTTACACCGGAGGATCTTTTACTGTATTTGTATAAAGAGTCTTCCCCCGAATTAACCGCTGCCATTGAAGCAGCGCTTAAAGAAGACTGGACGCTTCGGGAAAAAATGCACGATCTGCAATCTTCCGCAGATCAAATGGACAAAGTGATCGTTTCTCCCCGGATGGAAATTATCCTGAATGTTTTGAATTATGCCAGGGAAACAGCCGTTGAGTCTGTTCACCATTCCTGATCAGCATAAGCAATCCCATTCCCGTACTTTCGTGGTCTATCCCTCTATGCAATGACCAGGAAGGAAAGGTATGATTTTGCATTGGCCTATTTCCAGAAACATCAACCGACTGCTGAGACAGAACTGGTCTATGTTGACCCTTTTCAACTATTGGTAGCTGTTATATTGTCTGCACAATGCACTGACAAACGCGTCAACATGACAACACCCGCCCTATTTGCAAAATATCCAGATCCCGCTTCTCTTGCCCGTGCATCATTTGATGAGTTATTGCCCTTCATTAAAAGCATTTCCTATCCCAACAGCAAAACCAAACACCTGATCGGCATGGCGAAAATGCTGATGGAAGATTTCCATGGCAAAGTTCCATTAACTGTTGAGGAGCTTATTCAATTGCCAGGCGTTGGAAGAAAAACGGCCAATGTCATTACTTCTGTCGTGGATGCCCAACCGAATATGGCGGTTGACACCCATGTATTCCGCGTGGCCGCGAGGATCGGCCTCACCCTTGGCGCCAAGACACCACTGGCTGCAGAAAAACAGCTGATTTCACATATTCCCACCAAACTGATACACCTGGCCCACCATTGGCTGATCCTGCATGGCCGCTATACCTGCACAGCGCGTAACCCTGCCTGTGAGCGCTGTGGATTGCGGCCTGCGTGCAAATATTATAAGGCGAAGAAGTTGATTAGTTGAATAGTTGATAAGTTGATTGGCTGAAAGGCTTGGATTTTTATTCGTCCGTTTTTGTGTCAACTAAAAAGAGTTAAAATATCCCGCAGGCATGAATGAAATTGAATATTCGTAACAAAAGTCTGCGCGGTTTCTAGTGCCCGTGAAGGGAATGCCTAGTCTTAACTTTCAATTCTGACAAATGCGCAATGGGGTTTCTTCATTCAACCAATTAACTGATCAACCAATCAACCCTTCAACCTCTCAACTTCTCAACCTTCAACCTCTCAACGCCTCAACCTACCTTTGCCGCCGAATGGATTACATCAAGGAATACCGAAGTTTTATCAACAGCTACTATGTCAGCGAAGGAGTCAGGATCACAGTGGGCCTCACGCTGCCCGCCATCTTATTGAATTACCTGGGAAATCTTCCGGCGGGGATCATTATGTCATTGGGCGCCTGCTGTCCCATTTTTGTAGATAATGCCGGACCCATTCATCACCGAAGAAATGCCATGCTGGTCTGCGACCTGATCATATTCCTTGTCGCCCTGGCTACCGGAATTGTTGCGAATCATCTTCTTTTGCTGGGCATGTTGATCTTCCTGGTCTGTTTTTCACTTTCGATGTTGGGTGTATATGGAAACCGGGCAAGCTCGGTTGGACTCGCGGGCCTATTCGTCATGGTATTGCAGATGGATCGGGGTTACCATGGATGGGAGGTGCTGACCAATGCCTGCTACTTGCTTGCCGGCGGACTATGGTATACCCTGCTCAGTCTACTGCTTTATAGTGTACGCCCGTTTAAGCTCGCCCAGCAGGCCATCGGAGAATGCATCCAGTCCACAGCAGATTACCTGCGGATACGAAGTCTCTTTTATAAGAAAAATGCCGACCGGGACGAACTCTTTTCCCAATTGCTGAAGCAACAGGTATCAGTAAACGAAAAACAGGACCTAATCAGGGATTTGCTTTTCAAAAGCCGCGACATCATCAAAGACTCTACACCCATTGGCAGAATGCTCATCATTATTTTCCAGGACATAGTCGACCTGTTTGAAGTATTAATCAGTGCGCCGCAGATAGATGAAAGACTCCATCCCCTGTTTGATGATACAGGCATTCTCGAGAAATACAGAGCAATGATCGATACCATGGCCGATGAACTGGAAGAAATAGGTATTGCCATCAAAAGAGGACAGCCTTCTGAAGAATCCGGTAAAATCAATAAAAGCATCGCTGAATTCAGGGCATATTTTGAGCAATTCCGTCTCGACCACATGAATACCGAAAATATGGATGGCTTTTTTGTTTTAAGAAAGATGGTCGAAAATCTGGAAGACATTGCTGCCCGATTTCCCTTGCTGCACACGTACACTTCTTACGACAATCTGATGTCCAAGCCTGCCGTCAGGGATGTAGAATACCGGCAATTTGTGAAGCACCAGGAATTGGATCCCAAATTGCTGTTCGACCAATTGAGTTTGCGTTCCAATATTTTCAGGCATTCTTTGCGTGTAGCCATCGCTACCTGCATCGGATATATTGTCTCTTCTTTTTTCCCTTTCGGTCATGGGTACTGGATTTTACTTACCATCGTTGTTATTCTAAAACCTACTTACAGCCTAACCAAGAAACGAAACTATGACCGACTGCTGGGTACCATTGCCGGTGCAGGCATCGGAATTTTTTTATTGTACTTCATCAAGAATAAAGACGGGATCTTCATTTGCATGATCATCTGCATGGTGGGCGCCTATAGTTTCATGCGAACCCGTTACCTGATTTTTGTTTTGCTCATGACCCCCTATATCCTATTGCTTTTTTATCTTCTGAATCCTGTGCATTTCAGCACAGTGATCATGGATCGCATCCTGGACACAGCCATCGGTTCAGGGATCGCGTGGCTGGCCAACTCATTTATCCTGCCCGCCTGGGAATATAAGTATATCAGTGATTATCTGCTCAGCATGGCAAAAGATAACAGGAATTATTTTTTGAACCTGGTGCTGCTCATTCAAGGCCATGCCATTGATGAAACGCCCTATCGCCTGTCAAGGAAGCATGCATTTGTTTCGCTTGCCAACCTGTCGGATGCATTTAACCGGATGTTGTCTGAGCCAAAGAGAAAGCAGAAAAATATCCGTGAGTTGAACCAGGTTGTCGTACTACATCAATTACTCATTTTTCACATGGCCGCTTTATCTACCAACGCAAGAAAAAATGCCGGGTCCTTTGACTTTCACAAATACAAGGCCCTGATGGATGGAATTGAAACCAAACTGCAAAATGTAGAAATGACAATGGAAAACAAAGAAGCAAGAGCCGAAACTGCCGCGTACAAGGAATCCTACCGATTATTGAACCAGCAACTCACAAGCATGCTCGAATTAAGAAAATCAGAAATAGAAAGAGGAATGAGGGAAACGGACACGAGAAAAAAACTCATTGGTCTTAAATCTATTGCGGATGAGCTCAATTTTCTTGCCACGATTTCCTCGGAACTGGAAAAGAAAACGGCACAATTCATCAGACTTAGGAAAACCTGAGCTTTCAGCCCGAAGAAAAATTAGTTATTTGAACCCAGCATTTCCCTGATCTTCATCACCATTTCGGTTTTGGTAATTGGGATGCCCATCACTTTATTATAGGGCTTCGCATCTACAAAATACTGGTCGCGAATGATCCGGACGAGCTGACCATTATTAATTTCAGGTATCAGCACTTGTTCGAAATTCTTCAGTATTTCACCCAGGTTACGTGGAAAAGGTCTCAGGTAGCGGAGATGGGCATGCGAAACTGCATACCCTTCATATTGCAGTTCAGCGACCGCGCTCTTGATGGCTCCAAAAGTGCTTCCCCAGCCAAGCACGAGCAATTTGCCTTTTTCGGGCCCGCTGTCAATTTTCTGCAAGGGGATATAATCGGCGATTTTGTCCACTTTCGCCTGTCTGATATTGACCATGAGCTGGTGGTTCTCGGGATCATAGCTTACATTTCCTGTGATGTTTTCTTTTTCCAATCCACCGATGCGATGTTCCAGTCCCGGCGTACCAGGGATGGCCCAGGGACGCACATTTTTTGCATCACGCAAATAAGGCAGGAAATTTTCTTCATCTTTATCCAATTCTCTTTTGAACTTAACGGTGATCGAAGGCAGGTCGGCTGCCTTTGGAAATTTCCAGGGCTCGGCACCGTTGGCGATATATCCATCACTGAGCAGGATGATCGGAGTCATATGCTGCACTGCAATGCGAACCGCTTCATATGCTACTTCGAAGCAGTCATTGGGTGTTGACGCCGAAATGACGGGCATGGGACATTCCCCATTTCTTCCATAATAAGCCTGGAGCAGGTCACTTTGTTCTGTTTTAGTAGGCAAACCTGTTGAGGGTCCGCCACGCTGAATATCACAAATGATCAGGGGAATTTCAAGCATGACAGCCAATCCCATGGCTTCTGCTTTCAGGGCCATTCCGGGACCAGACGTTGTAGTGACGCCCAAAGCTCCTCCATAACTGGCTCCTATAGCCGCAGTTATTCCCGCGATTTCATCCTCTGCCTGGAAAGTACGCACGCCAAAAGCTTTGAAACGGCTAAGGTCATGCAGTATGTCCGAAGCCGGTGTAATTGGATAAGAACCCAGGAATATCGGTAGCCCGCTTTTTTCTGATGCCGCGATCAATCCATAGGCGAGGGCCTGGTTTCCCATGATGCCACGGTAAACGCCCGGTTCCATCCTGGCTTTTTCTACTTTATAGGTTGTTGTAAAAGTTTCAGTCGTATCCCCATAATTATATCCCGCCTTCAGGGCCTTCACATTGCTTTCAAAGATTTCAGGTTTCTTCCCAAATTTATCTTTTAGGAATTTGATCGTGTTTTCCATATTCCTGCTGTACATCCAATATAAGAAGCCAAGCACAAACATATTTTTGGCCCGGTCCTTTTCCTTGATCCCCATGGTAAACTCCTTCAGTGCTTCCCGGGTCATTTTAGTCACATCAATTCGGATCACTTCATAATTTTCAAGGCTCGTATTTTCGAGGGGATTCTCACCCTCCGGATAATTGGCTAGCCTCAGATTCTTAGCATCGAATCCTTCCACATTCACGATGATCTTGCCTCCTTTCTTAAGTCCGCTTAGATTTGATTTCAGCGCCGCTGCATTCATGGCCACGAGCACATCACATTCATCGCCGGGAGTAAATATATGGTCACTGGAAAACCTCAATTGATATCCACTGACTCCCGGAAGTGTCCCCTGGGGCGCACGTATCTCCGCCGGGAAATCTGGAAATGTTGCCAAGTCGATTCCCAACATGGCAGTATTATTGGTAAACTGGCTGCCTGTCAATTGCATTCCATCACCCGAATCACCTGCAAATTTGATCACCACATCATTTAGTACTTCTTCTTTACGATTCACTTTGCTATATTTTTATTAAAGTTAAGGTATATGCCGTTTTTAATTTTGTTAAAGCCCATCCCCTATTGCATTTTAGCTGATTTCCCATTTATGGGCTTGCCCTGTCCTCTTCATACATCGCCTTGTATATGGATTCCATGATATTGCCTCGTACCAGGAGTTCACCCAATTTGTTGCTCCCGGAAGGGTTCACGCGGTTTGACAGGAAGATATAGATGAGGCCATATTTGGGATCCACCCATACGCAGGTGCCTGTAAATCCGGTATGTCCAAATGCTTCAGCGGAAACCGAAAGACATGGGTAGGGTTCTTTTCGCGTCAGGTTATCTTTTTCAGGCTTATCGAATCCCAGTCCCCGCCTGCTGCTGTCACTATGATACGCGGTAAAAAGATCAATGGTTTCTTTTTTCAGGTATTGCTTGCCGTTCAGGCTTCCGCCATTCAGCAGCATTTGTTCAAGAATGGCCAGGTCGTAGGCATCACTGAAAAGGCCTGCATGCCCCGAAACGCCGCCAAACATGGCTGCACCGGGATCATGCACGTCTCCTCTGAGCAACTGTCTCCGAAAGATGGGTTCCAATTCCGTTGGCGCAATCCGGTCTACAGGAAAACGCTCCCTGGGCTTGAACCCGGTGGTGGTCATACCCAGTGGGTCATAAAAAGTCTCGCGAACATAATGATCCAGTGTGGTGCCTGAAACGGCTTCCACGACCTTGCCCATGAAGATAAAATCATTGTCACTGTAAATGTATTTTCCGGAAGGCCCGAGTTCGCTTTGCAGGATTCTCTTGTACATGGTATCCGTCCAGTTTTGCCTCATATATAAGTTTTCGGCTACCCGTACCCGATATGCATTGCCCGGTTTGCTGGAATAAACAGCTGGCAGCGGGTATCCTTCTTTGGACTTATCAATGGTCTCCTGATAAAAAGGAACGAATGCTTTCAGCCCGGCCTGGTGGAGGAGTACATCCCAGATCTTCAGGGATTCTTTGTTGCTTCCTTTGAGCCATGGAAGGTAATCACCGAGCGTTTTTTGCAAATCCAGCCTGCCTTCATCGTACAATTTCATCACCGCCATCGTCGTAGCGCAAATCTTGGTAACCGAGGCCAGATCATACAAAGTTTCAGGATAGACAGGCTCCGACTTGTCATAGCCGAGATAACCAAAAGCCCGTTCGTAGGCAATTTTCCCGTTTCTTACGACCAGCACAACACATCCGGGTGTCGCCTGCTTTTGGATAGCATCCCTGCATATGGAATCAATGACGAGCAATTTCTCAGGCTGGAATCCCAACGACTCACGAGGCGCAAAAGGCAGGATTTTGGAAGATGCAACGATCCCAGTTCCATATTTGAGGTTCTCACAAACAGTAACGGGGAGTTTTCCCATCGCCACAAATTTTCCTTCCAGCAGATCGGCTGCCGTGGTTTGCGTGATTTCATTGTCATCATAGCATGCAATCAGGTTTTTTGCATTGCAAAAATTTCTTATCACATAGGGATTTCCGAAAACAACGGTGATGGTTTTGGCTTGCTTTTGCAGCTGTTGCAGCAGCCAGATGGCTGAGGGACTCATCCCAAATTGATTGGCCGGATAGCGATTGTAATTGTGCAGTCCAATCACAACGGATTCATACCGGTTACTCAGCAAACTCAGCGTAGCGATGGCCTTATCCGACCCCAGCGTATTGTCAAAAAAATAAAGATGTGCTTTATAATCTTTCTGAATCCGGCGGGCAAATTCATTCTCTTCAGAAATGCCAATGCCCAGGTAAGCAATTTTATTTTTTCCCTGTACGAGGGGCATAGTGCCTTGCTCATCGTTCTCCAGGAGTGTTATCGCATGGGCAGCAATGCGTCTATTCATTTCCGGTATATCCTGGTTCAGGTCTTCCGTAAGATGATTGGTGTTGACCGGTTGCCAATTGGCAAGCCCATGTTGATATTTCGCGTAGAGGACTTTTTTTATCCTGGGCTTGAGGTCTTTCCATTTGATCTTGCGGTCATGGATGGCCCGATTAATCTTTTGAATGCAATCGTCAATGTCACCCGGAAGGCAAAGCATATCATTGCCTGCAATGAGAGACTGAACCGCTGCATCGCCAGCAGGAAAATACTTGGCAACACCCTGCATTTCCAGTGCATCGGTAAAACTGATGCCATTGAATTTAAGTTCCTTCCTCAGCAGTTTGGTTACATTATTATAAGAAAGGGAAGTGGGCTGATTGGGCCTGTTGTCTATGGCGGGAATATAGAGGTGAGCAATCATTACGCTGCCCACGCCTGCCTTGAAAAGGGTTTTGAAGGGATATAGTTCCAAAGTATCTAACGCACTTCTGGACTTATTAATAATCGGAAGGTCTACATGAGAATCCACTGCCACGTCACCATGTCCTGGAAAATGTTTGGCGCAGGCCATTACGCCGGCATCCTGCAATCCCATCATATATTGAAGTCCGTATTGCGCGACTTTGTTCTTGTCTTCACCAAAGGAACGATCATTGATGACCGGATTGTCGGGATTATTGTTGATATCGACTACAGGTGCAAAATTCACATGGATTCCCATTCTCCTGCATTGCATGCCCACCAGCTGACCATATTGATAAATGAGATCGGGATCCTGCATCGCGCCGAGCGTCATCTGGCGGGGAAGCGGGATGACACTGTCCATTCTCATACCCAGCCCATTTTCTGCGTCAATGCAAATCAGGATGGGTGTTTGCGATATGCTTTGAAAATGATTGATGAAATTGGCCTGTGTCACAGGGCCGCCCTGAAATAAACATATTCCGCCAATATTGTATTTCTTGACGGCTTCCTCTACCTGTTGATCCAGAAAAGTAATTTTTTTGGTGGTCATGTCAATGGAAGAGAGTCGCATCACCACCAGTTGCGCTATTTTCTGATCATCTGATAAAGATTTGAAAACACTATCAACCCACCGGTCTGCTGAAAGCGCGGAGGAATGTTGACCTAAACCACGAAAAGCAAGCAGCATCAGCACCAGCACCCGGAGAATTTGTTTCATATGGACAACTTAAAAACCTTAGTTTTATTCGCAGTAAATTGCAGGTCCAAATTAGTACAGAATTGCCAGACATCATTCAATTATTGCCGGATAATATTGCCAATCAAATCGCCGCAGGTGAAGTGATTCAGCGGCCCGCCAGTGCAGTGAAAGAATTGTTGGAGAATGCAGTGGATGCAGGGGCCACGCAAATCAGACTTGTTGTACAGGATGCAGGAAAATCGCTGATCCAGGTCATCGACAATGGCAAAGGCATGAGCGAGACAGACGCCAGAATGGCTTTCGAAAGGCATGCAACTTCCAAAATAAGGGATATTGAAGACCTGTTTCGCATCCGCACCATGGGCTTTAGAGGAGAAGCCCTGGCTTCCATCGCGGCAGTAGCCCAGGTAATCATTAAGACCCGAAGGCAGGAGGATGGAATAGGCACGCTCATGGAAATAGAAAATAGCATGGTGATCAGGCAGGAACCCGTGGCATTTGCAGAAGGCACGAGCATTGCTATGAAAAACCTGTTCTTTAATGTTCCTGCCCGCAGAAATTTTCTCAAAAGCAATGCTGCGGAAATGCGCCATATCATCGAAGAATTTATCCGCATCGCGCTGTCATTCCCCGATGTCTTTTTTTCGTTGAACAACCATGGCCAGGAAATCTTTCACCTCGATAAGGGAAGCCTTAAGCAAAGGATTGTCCAAATCCTGGGTTCGCAACTAAATGCAAAGCTTGTTTCCGTCCAGGAGAATACTGATTATATGAACATTTATGGATTCGTAGGCAAACCTGAATCCGCAAAAAAAACCCGGGGGGACCAGTATTTTTTTGTGAATAACCGGTATATCCGTAGCGCATACCTCAATCATGCCGTGATGTCCGCTTTTCATGAGATGATCCCGGCCGACAGTTTTCCGCTATATGTATTATTTATCGACCTTGACCCTTCACAACTAGACATCAATGTGCACCCGACTAAGCAGGAAATCAAATTTGAAGATGAAAAAATCGTCTATTCATTTGTGTTAGCTGCTGTCAAACACGCATTGGCACAATTCAGCATCACACCAACCCTGGATTTTGATCTTGACCCGGAAATCCAAAGGTTGGACGCTGTGAATAAGCCCATCACAGAAGAAATCCAGGCGAAAGTGGCTTCCTCTTCCCTGTACAGAACATTCACACAAAAAAATCAGGCTCATTTTATTGAGCTTACACAGCAAAGCGAATTGCACCATTGGAAAAAGGATGTCCATTCCCTTGAGAAAGAAAGCCCCCCTATTGAAGTGGATATAATGGGTCCTGTACAGGATCAAGGCCATCTATTTCGGCCTGAATCAACATGGCGCGTCCTGGAAGACCAGCCACTTGCCCAATTGCTTAAGACCTATATCATAGCTTCCACAAGCCAGGGACTGATTCTGCTGCACCAGCAATCGGCACACGAACGAATTCTTTATGAGCGATATTTGTTTACGTCTGCAGGAAAAAAAATTCCATCCCAAAGGTCTCTTTTCCCGACAACGCTTAATTTATCATATCCTGATGCCATTTTACTCGCAGATCTCATTCCTGATCTGCAGGAGCTTGGGTTTCAGATTGAGCCTTTCGGTAAGGACAGTTTTGTGATCCAGGGAACACCTGCAGATATCCCTTCCGGAAACGAAAAACTGGCGATCGAAAATTTACTGGAACAGTTCAAGCACTTTAGTAGTGAGAAGAATCTTTCAAAACGCGAACGCCTGGTGCGTACACTGGCGAGGCAGAATGCCATCAAATCCGGCGTTGCCCTCAGCGAAAAAGAAATGCATGGCCTGGTAGAAGACCTTATGGCCTGTGCCCAACCGAATATAACTGCAAACGGATACCCGGTCTATTTGGAATTAAAAAAGGATTACCTGGAGAAAATTTTTGGAAGATAATTGAATAGTCAGTTTTTTTCCCTCACCTGCTCAAGGAATTTTTCTACCGCCCGCCTGATATCGCTTCCCTTGCCCAGGGAATTATTCAACAGCACGGAAAAAATCAACAAGTGATTTTTTTTCGTGATCAGGTATCCGCTCAATGTGATAACATCCGAAAGACTTCCGGTTTTGGCAAATATATACCCACTGTCCTGTTTAAAATATTTGCTCAATGTTCCATTTCCCCCGGTTGGAAGAAGACGCTTCATCCGCTCCAAACCAAATTCATTTTGCATTTTGTCCAGGAGCCAGACAAAATCCTGCGGAGAGAAAAGATTGTACCGGCTTAATCCGCTCCCGTCTGCCCAATTGGGTTTTTGCGGCAAGCCTGCCAGGTCCGTCTTCAGTATAGTATCGATGATTTTTTTCTCATTCATTCATCCCCAGTTTTTGCTGGCTGACCATCATCAGGATTTGTTCTGCGAAAAAGTTATCGCTCTTGAACATCAGCGGCCTGAATAAAGAATCTACGGGTTGTGAATGAATCAGCGTGAATGCGGAAGGGTTGCTTCCCGAGAGTTTATTTCCGAGGCGCGAATCCGGATTGACCGGGAATATATTTTGACTGAGGGTATCCTTCAAAAGCATAATTGCAGATGCGCTGCCATTTGTGATAAAAGGGACAAGTTGCTCGGCATTTTTTTCTGTACCCTCGTTCACTTCAAATACATTTTCAAAAAAATGCCTCTTTACAAGAAATTTTCTGCTCTGGGTATCTGTAGTAAACCGCATTTTCCAGTCTACTTCGGGTATTGAATAAATGGATGGGGAAGAATCAAATAGATCTTCCGTATTGGCTTTTTTCTGATACTGCTGCACCCAGCGGATCAGGTTCCCGTACACAGGCAAGGCACTTCTCTCGGCCATATAATCATCATTATAATCATCCCATGACCAGCCGCTACCCCAGGCTGTGGCCTTCCAATTAGAATCAAAGACATAAATATTTTTGCGCTTCTGCTTAAGAAAGCGGAAAACCGGCTGATCAGGGTAATCCGGATGCAGGAAACTGGGATCTCCGGTGGGTAACAGTATAATAGCCGTATCGGTTTCAAAATAAAGGATGCCGGGTAGTGAATCTCCCAGGTATTTCATCCCCATATACAAAGAGAATAGCTTGGTATTGCTGGCAGGAACAAAATATTTGTCATCCTGGTATTGATAGAGGTAATTCCTTTTTTCCGGATCGTAAACACAGATGCCGGCAAGCGCTCCATTCAGTGCAGGAGATTGCAGTATGTCTATGGATCGCTGATCCGAGGGCAGGTTTTTCTGGCTTGAGCAGGATACAAAAAGAAAAAAAATAAGAAACAGCCTGCAGGCGGCTTGTGCAGAAAAAAGAGAGCCAGTGCATGTTGATATGGGAAACAACAATGGGAATCGGGTATTCAGCATCGGGGAAATAATCAAATTTTTTGCGGGTCAATTTCTTTCCTGTGCCCTCAAGCCAACGTTCGGGAATTTCATTGCTGCTGGCCTGCAGGTAGTCATGATAAGAGCAGGCGATATATTTCTGATCAGGCAATTGCATCCACCAACGGCTTGTTTTTTTGCTCTGAAGAAAAGTGGTCTGCACTTCTGCAAATGCAGTATGATATTCAATGAATGAATCCCGCTCATCCAAACGGCGCCTCTCTCTTACCGCGGCTTTTTCCGTCAATCAGATACCAAAGCATATTGGCAATTTGCTTTGCAGTCAGGTTATCGCGGTCCTTTTCCGCATTGTAACCATAAATCCCGATGGTATTGAGATTTGGACTCAGCCCTGCATAACGCATAATCGAACAGGCTTCTTCACCATCAAATCCATTGGGAGAAACCGTGTTGGATGGAGCAAAGGCATTGGCAATGGCAGAAATATCAAAACTGAGCAGGTTGGAATTCCTGATAACCGGCTCAATCTCTTCAATATTTTCTTTGACATGACCCAGCCTGAAACAGTCAAATCGCAATTTGTCCATGGTTTCCAGCATACCGGGATGGACATAATAACTCTGGAATCCGATATGATTATAGTGCCGGATATAATTCGGTTCACTGGTGAGCAATTCCATCAGGAACTGATCGGCTTTGTTGAGTGAATCAATATTCAGGTCAATCAGTGCATCCACACAAGTCATTTCCACAATTTTCTTCCGGTCGGCATATGCGTAGTACTGTGCCAGGGTAAGATCATGTGAACCGCCAAGAATCACTACCGTCTTATCAATTTTAGCTAGTTCGGTCACTACCGTTTTCAGTGCCGCATAGGTATCATTCAGTGTTGCGCCAAATTTTATATTGCCGATATCAGCGAGTTTGATATCTGTATGCCAGTAATATGCTCTGTAGAATTGTTCCCGGATAGCATCCGGTCCATTGTAGGTTTTTTTGTATTTTCCGGCGCCTCTTTCTTCTCCACAACCTACAAAAATGATTTCCGCCTGCAAGAGATCAGGAAAATCCTGGTCATAAGTTGAGATCAGTTTACCCACCTGGCCATCTTTATATTCACCGTCATGCGATAATTCCTGTATGCTGACGGGTTCCAGGAAATCAAGGATATGGAGATTGTACATCATGCGCCGTGCATTTATTGACAAACTTACATGAATTCAATTCGAATGGATGTGCCGGGTAATCCATGATTTCCAATGTGTGGCCTGGCCCGGAATTCCGGCATTCCTGATTATCTTTGCTGCATGGATGAATTGCTGCAACAAATTGACTCATATAAGAAGGAAATTGAAGCCATTATTCCCAGATGGGGAAAATTTCCTGGAATCCTATCGCATAAAATTCCTGGGAACCAAGGGCATTGTGAAGAACCTTTTCGCAGAAATGAAAAATGTTCCCAATGAAAAGAAAAAAGAATTTGGCCAGATTCTCAATGATTTCAAACAGTTCGCGGAAGCAAAATATGAACATTGGAAATTGGTGGCGCCCGGATCAAGACGAGGAGAATGAAAAGGAGATTGATCTGACCCTGCCTGGCGACCCGGTTTCCATTGGCACCCGACATCCCATCAGCCTGGTCAGGAATCAGATCGTCCATGTATTTGGCCGCCTGGGATTTTCAGTTGCAGAGGGTCCTGAGATCGAAGATGACTGGCATAATTTTACAGCACTTAATCTGCCTGCAGATCATCCGGCAAGGGATATGCAGGATACCTTTTATATCCATCAGAATCCCGATTGGCTGCTTCGTACACATACCAGCAGCGTTCAGGCCAGGGTCATGGAGAAACAGAAACCGCCCATCCGGATCATTTGCCCGGGACGAGTTTACAGGAATGAAACCATCAGTGCCAGAGCACATTGTTTTTTTCACCAGACCGAAGGACTATATGTAGATGAAAATGTTTCATTCGCAGATCTAAAGCAAACCCTCTATTTTTTTGTACAGGAAATGTTTGGCCAGGATGTGAAGGTTCGTTTTCGTCCCGTCTTATTTTCCATTTACTGAGCCCAGCGCAGAAATGGATATCAATTGTCGCATATGCGGCGGTGTAGGTTGCAATGTTTGCAAGCACACGGGCTGGGTTGAAATTCTTGGCAGCGGGATGGTCCATCCTAAGATGCTCGAAAATTTCGGGATTGACAGCGATAAATACACCGGATTTGCATTCGGCATGGGCATTGAAAGAATTTGCCAGCTCAAATACAGGATCAATGATCTCCGGCTCTATTCCCAAAATGATCTCAGGTTCTTACGACAATTCACTTCAGCTATATAAATCATTTTGCACTCAACTTTCAATGGAAGATCCAGTATGATTCAGACCATTTGCATTTGTGGCGCCGGAACCATGGGCAGTGGCATTGCACTGGCCGCCAGCCAGAGGGGATTTGAGACCATCTTATATGAAATTGACGCTGCCAGACTTGAGCATGCAAAGATTCAAATGAAGGAAAACCTGGATCAGCTGGTTGCAAAAAAAAAGATTAGTACCTCTCAAAAAGAAGAACAGATCAGCAGGATCCACTTTGCACAGGATATCAGGCATTGCAAAGCGGATATTGTGATCGAGGCCATTCTGGAAGATGAAGAATTAAAAGCGGGATTATTTAAGAGCCTGGCGCAATATAATTCAGGCACTACTATTTTTGCCAGCAATACTTCTTCCTTGTCCATCGCCTCCATTGCAAAAAAAACGGATTTCAAAGACAGAGTCATAGGAATGCATTTTTTCAATCCGGCCACGACGATGAAACTGGTGGAGGTCGTGACGAGTCCCTTCACAAGTGATCTGACAAAAGAACTTGTAACAGGCCTGGCTTTGCAATTGGGTAAGATCCCCGTCTTATGCAGGGATGCACCCGGATTTATAGTCAACCATGTGGCGAGGCCTTTTTATCTTGAGGCCTTGTGGATGATTGAACAAAAAATCAGTGAGGTGGAAACCATTGATGAACTCATGGAAGCGAGTGGATTCAAGATGGGTCCTTTCAGACTGATGGACCTGATTGGCAATGATATCAATTTCGCGGTCAGCGAATCCATCTATCAGGCATTAGGAAAGCCTGCGCGATTGAAGCCTTCTCCCATCCAGGAAAGAAAAGTCATTTCTGGACAGCTGGGCAAGAAAACCGGAAGGGGTTACTATTCTTACCCCTGAAGCAAAATATTTTTTGGATTTAAGTTTGTATAAAAAAACGCAATGGGAATTTCTAAGGATAGCAGGATCCTGGTCACTGGTGGAACCGGCTTTTTGGGCGCTTATATCATCAGGGAACTGGTCAACGATGGGTTTTTAGTCAGGGCCATCCGGCGCTACAGGAAATTACCTTTTTTTATTCCGCCGGCTATTCTTGATAATGTAGAATGGGTTAGTGGTGATCTGCTCGATCCGGTTTCACTGGAGGATGCGATGGAAGGGATGGATGCCGTCATTCATGCGGCAGCAAAAGTTTCATTTACAGGAAATGACAGAGATGAATTATATAAAACCAATGTGATTGGCACCGCCAATATGGTCAATACCGCCATTGAAAAAAAGATCAGCAAATTTGTTTATATCAGCTCGGTATCTGCGCTTGCAAGACCAACGCAGGGAGACCTCATCAACGAGGGAAAACAATGGGAGGAGTTCAAGCCCCGTACACATTATGCTGCCAGTAAATACCATGCCGAGATGGAAGTCTGGCGTGGAATCGGCGAGGGACTGGATGCTGTAATTGTCAATCCAAGCACCGTGCTCGGATATGGAGACTGGAATACAACCAGCTGCGCCATCTTTAAATCTGTATTCAATGAATTTGCCTGGTATACAAATGGAACCAATGGATTCGTGGATGTAGAAGATATCGCGCGATCTGTAGCACTACTTCTTCAATCGGATATATCAGCAGAAAGATTTCTCCTGAGCGGAGACAATTGGTCATTCCGTCAACTGTTCAATGCGATAGCTGATGGTTTTTCCAAAAAGCATCCTTGGCGGGAAGCGACTCCCCTTTTGGGAGCCATTGCATGGAGGTTAGAGAAATTGAAATCGATCTTAACTGGCAGACCTTCGATACTAACGAAGGAAACTTCTAAAATCGCGCAATCCGAGACTTTTTTTGACAATTCTAAAATCCTACGTCATCTCCCTGATTTTCAGTTTACCCCCTTGAAAGATTCCATTCCCCGTATCTGTCTTTCTTACCTGCAGGCGGGCCAATCTTCATAAATGGCAATATTCTTGCCTTACATACTTCTGTGTTCTCTTATTCGTTATCATTCATTGCCAATACAAACAATTTCTATGAAGCCATCCCTGTATATCCTGTTTGCCTTTGTGCTTTCAGTAACAGCTACCGCCCAGCAGAAAAGTTTTATCATTAAAGGGAAGGTGCTTGACGAAAAATCCAAACTGCCTCTCGCGAACGCATCCGTATTCTGCCAAAATACCACAGTGGGCACTACTTCGGACAATGAAGGCAGTTTTTCCCTGCGGCTGTCTAATGGAGGTTATGACCTGGTGGTCTCTTATACAAGTTATGAAACCAGGGTGCAGCGCATCAGCAATGGAAATAAGGAAAACGATTCCCTGGTGATTGAATTGAAACAGCAGGACAAAAATATGACAGAGGTTGTGGTTGCGGGCAGTGCCGAGGTAGCCGATGGCTGGAATAAGTATGGCCAGTTCTTCATCAATAATTTTATTGGCACTACGCCAAATGCCGATCAATGCACCATTGAGAACAAAGAGGCAGTAAAATTTTATTTCTACAAAAAAAGAAATAAGCTCAAGGTCAAGGCAAAAGAAGATTTGGTAATTACCAATAATGCCCTGGGCTATAAAATAAAATATCAGATGGATTCATTTGTATACGATTATAATTCCAACGTCAGTAGCTATACGGGCTATCCCCTTTTTCAGGAGATGAGTGGTTCTGCTGAGCAGGTAGAAGGATGGAAGAAGAACCGGTTTTCTTCTTATATCGGTTCAAGGCTGCATTTTATGCGCTGCTGGTATGATAGCACACTTAAGGAAGAAGGATTCGATATTGAATTGATCGACCCGGGTCAGCAGGACCGCGCCCAGGCATTAGAAAATCCATATAACAGTGATATATATAGCACCGATAGCGGAGCAGCTGTCATTAATGTCAAGGGCAGACTCAGAGTCAATTACAGAAACCATGTTCCGGACAGGAAATACCTGATCATTAATAAATATCCCAGCACTACCAAGGTGCAGATTTCTGCCATTGATATGACCGATGGGATCGAGATCGAGGAGAATGGCTATTTCTATGACCAGGCAGAGGTAACCAATATCGGATATTGGGCCTGGAAAAAGCTCGCGGAATTATTGCCTTATGATTATAATCCGGAGTGAAGATTATTGCATTCATTTCACGCAAAGACGCAAAGAAAGCAAAGGCGCCAAGGCACTCAAATAAAATTTTACTCTCTTCTTTGCGCCTTATCTAACCTTTGCCCCGCCATGGCGGGGTGAAACATAATACTCATTCCTGATTCATCACTTTCTTCCACAATTCCGGAATACGTTTTACCCAAACCAATTCTCTTTTTTTGATGCCCGCCTCTTCTGCCGGCGAGCCAAAATATATTTTATTGGCTTCGAGACTGGCTGGCGCTCCGCTCTGGGCAAGTAAGATGGCATTGTCACCAATCGTGAGGGTCTTGCTTACACCGACCTGTCCCCACAAAATGACACCATTGCCAATTTCGGCCGCTCCGGCAATCCCGACCTGTGCAGCAAGCAGGCAATTTTTTCCCAATACGGTATCATGGCCGATGTGTACCATATTATCTATTTTGCATCCTTTGCTGATCAGGGTATCATGCGTAACTCCGCGATCAATGGTACATGAGGCCCCGATCTCGACATCGTCTTCAATGACGACTCTTCCGCAACTAAGCATTTTCTTATACCAAATCTCCCTGTCTTTTTTTGTATTATAATAAAACGCATCAGAGCCAATGACGGTGCCGGCCTGAATGATTACACGATCGCCAATCACACAATGATCCAGGATGCAAACATTTGGATGGATAAGACAGTTTTTGCCGATATGAACGTGATGGCCAATATGCGTTCCCGGATAAATATAAGTTCCTTCCCCGATCAGTGATGAATCGCTAATGCTTTTCGTTGCAGGTTCGAATGGCCTGAAATGCCTGACAATCGACTGATAAGCTTCGAAGGGATTGTCAACTACGAGCAGAGCCTTGCCCGCCGGACAATCCACTTCTTTATTAATGATGATAAAATCCGCGGCAGACTGGAGACATTTATCATAGTATTTGGGATGGTCCACAAAAACCAAATCCCCTTTCTCTACCTTGTGAATTTCATTAATGCCGCTCGCCGCGCCGCCTTCATTTCCGATCAATACCGCATTGAGAAATTTGGCCATCCATCGCATGGATACCGGTGAAGGAAATTTCATATCTCTGATTTTTTTGTAAACCTACATCAAAATCGCGCATTGATCTCCGTCATCGGGTTCATCGATTCCAGCCAATTTCTCTCCACAATAGCTGGCACCCAAAGACTGGGGAGGAGGACTTATTAACAAATCGCTGGCTAATCTCCCTTTTTCTGACCCGGGACAAAAAGTTTATTCACAGTCCCTTTTATTCCTTCCACGTGTCTGAATCCTCTTGAAATTGTTTAGCCATTCATGCTTTCATGCACAATGAAATCTTTTTTTATAAATACGAATGTCTCGGAAGCCCAGCATACATGCATGTTCCATACGATTTGAAAAAATGACGATGGAAAAAATGGAAGGGAATGAGGAAGATTTTACATGTTCAAACATTATTTTTCTACCCATGCCCCCACCCCAATTTTCCACACCTAAATTGGAATGTGCATAAAAAATATTGGAAAATTTTTTTTGTTAGGAAAAATTATTTTTAATATTGTGTAGGGAAATTTATTTCCCAGTACTTACTAACCCATCCAAATAATAAAAAGTCCCGTTTGCATACGGGATTTTTTATTTGCAGGAAGTCCGGCCCAATTCCCCGGATTCGGGGCAAATGCAAATCTCCTCCCTTGTTCAAATATTATATTGGATATAAACCCTTCCACACACTTTCGCAATTCAGCCCTGAGAAAGGCAAAAAAAATTTGAAAGACTATTTTCCGGTGGAGCATAATGTCTATGCCCTGGGTCGACTCGACTATGACAGTGAAGGGTTACTTATCCTGACAAATGATCCAGTACTGAATCATCGCCTGCTGGATCCCGGTGCTTCCCACGAAAGGGAATACTATGTGCAGGTAGAAGGCACCATTGATCAGGCAGCCATTGAACGCCTGGAAAAAGGGATAAGGATCACCATCGATGGAAAGCCTTACCATACGAGACCTTGCCGCGCATATATATTCCCGGCTGATCCCGTATGCAGTGAACGAAATCCTCCGATCAGGTTTAGAAAAAATATTCCCGTCTCCTGGATCAGTCTCACCTTAACCGAAGGGAAAAACCGGCAGGTAAGAAAAATGACAGCAGCAGTAGGGTTCCCCACTTTAAGACTGATTCGTCAGCGAATCGAAGGCATTATTCTCACCGGATTGCAACCAGGAGAGATGATCCCTCTTACCCGCGATGAAATTTACCATCGTTTATTCGAAGGAGAGTCGCCTAAAGACAAGGATCAACCATAAATTAAGGAAGAAGATTCCCGGCTTTGCAAGTCATCGATAATAGGTACGGCAAATAACTAAATCCTTATCTTTCCATATTATTAAAATGTAGTGCTATGCTGAAATCCATGACTGGCTTTGGACGTACGGAACAAATGGTTGGAGACAAAACATTTCTGGTTGATATAAAATCGCTGAATGGAAAACAATTTGAATTGCAATTGAAATTGCCCGGATTCCTAAAACCATTTGAATTCGAAATCCGCAAAGCTGCTTTCTGAAAAACTGGGACGCGGCAGCCTGGATTGTACCATCAGTCTCAAGCAGACAGGAAATGCAAAACCGGTTTCAATCAACACGGATCTCGCCAAAGCTTATCATAAAGCGCTGGCTGAACTATCAGAAGACCTGCATCTGGATCCTTCCAATATTCTGAGCACATTGGTTAAATTGCCGGAAGTCATCACACCAACCGGAGATACGCTGACAGACGCTGAATGGCAGGAATTTAAAAAGGTCATATTGCTTGCAATTGATGACCTGAATACCCATCGCCTGGATGAAGGACAGTCATTGGAGCAGGACCTCATCCTTCGTATCGATAATATTTCAAAACAACAGGAAGAGATTGTCAAACTGGAACCATTCCGCCAGACCAGGATCAGGGAAGGGCTGAAAAAACTGCTGGAGGAGCATGTTGGAAAGGAAAATTATGATCCTAACCGAATGGAGCAGGAAATCATCTACTATATAGAAAAAATTGATATCAGCGAGGAGCAGGTCAGACTGAAAAACCATTGTGAATATTTCAAACAGATCCTGAAAGAACCCGAAGAAGGCAAGGGGAAAAAACTCTCTTTTGTATTGCAGGAAATTGGAAGGGAGATCAATACAACGGGGTCCAAGGCCTATGATTCCACCATTCAGAAATATGTTGTACTGATGAAAGACGAACTGGAAAAAGCCAAGGAACAGGTCTTAAATGTATTATAATAGAAAGCCGGGAATCCATGCCTCAACCGGTTCCTCAATCAAAAAATAGGATTAGTTTGGCAGATATTATTTTTGTAAAAAGATTGTCTTGAGAAATTACTTTTTCGTCTATATCCTGGCCAGTGTTACTTTCTTGTCCTGTTCCATTCCCACCGGCGTATTTGAAAAAAACGTTTCCCTGCCCCGCCAGGAATGGCAAAGCAGCTTCCAGCCTGAAATCAGTTTTCAGATTAAGGACACGAGTTCCCTGTACAATATTTTCTTTGTCATCAGGCATTCGGATGCCTATGATTTCAACAATATCTGGATCAGGGCAACGGTGGATCAACCGGGCGAATTGGGCCCAAAGAGTCAGCAGTATGATCTTCCTCTGGCCAATAATGAAAAGGGCTGGATTGGTGCTGCAATGGATGATATCTACGAAACAAGAATCCTGATTCAGCCGCAAACCAAATTCAGGAAAATCGGCGATTACCATTTCACGCTTGAACAAATCATGCGGGAAGATCCCCTCAGACATGTGCTGGATGTGGGCATCCGGATTGAAAAGATGATTGCCAGCGGGCAGTGAGGTTGGTTGATGATCGATGGTCGATGGTCGATAATCGGTATTCGAATAGACTTGAACCCGGGAACAATAACAATTCATCATTTATGAGCTTGCTTATCTCTGGTTGGTATCTGATATTTCGAAGCAATATTCCTTTGAAAATCGATCATCGACCATCGACCATCGATCATCGAATCGAAAACCACCCAACTCAATGACCTTCTTCAAAAAGAACAGATTCAGAATTGCGGCGGCGGTCTATTGGCTCCTGTTAGCCTATATCCTTGCGGCACTTGTCTTTTGGTTTATTGAACTGCAGAGGCAAAGCCAGCGCATGACCAACTACAAAGTACAGGAACTAAAAATGGATGACCCCTCCTACCAGGCCAGGCTTAATGAGATCAACCAGGAGCAGCATTTGAAAAATACCCAATACATTGGTGAAGGCAGCATTTTCTTATTGGTGATCCTGATCGGCGCCATTTTTTTGTACCGAGCCGTGATGTTGCAGATCCGTCTGCAGCACCAACAGCAAAATTTCATGATGGCCATTACGCATGAGCTAAAAACACCCATAGCTGTGACCAAGCTCAATCTGGAGACCCTCCTCAAACATCGCCTGGAAGAAGAAAAAAAGATAAAAATAATTCAATCTGCACTTCAGGAAACAAACAGACTGAATACGATTACCAATAATATCCTGGTTTCAGCCCAGCTGGAAGGCGGCCACTACCTGATTGCAAAAGATGAAATTGATCTCTCTTATCTGGTGCTGACTTGTCTGATGGATTTCCGCAATCGATTTCCAGATAGGAAATGGAAGCTTGACATAGAGCCTGAGATTGGCGTTCAGGGCGATGAGCTATTGCTGCAGATCCTCGTGAATAACCTGATTGAAAATGCCATCAAGTATTCTCCCCGCGATACCATTATCGATGCAAGGCTTAGCATGGATGAAGGTCGCCCTACATTGTCCATCATCGACCAGGGCGCTGGTGTCCCGGGTCCTGAGAAGAAAAAAGTCTTCACTAAATTCTACCGATTGGGCAATGAAGAGACCAGGACAGCACAGGGGACCGGATTGGGTCTTTACCTATGCAAAAAAATTGCTTCAGACCATCGTGCCTCCATCCTAATTTCAGACAATGCCCCTGCAGGAGCTATCTTTACGGTCATTTTCCCGGCAATTCAAGATCATTCCTGATAAATAATATATGCAACCCGTTTCAAAGAAATCAATACTCCTGGTCGAAGATGAAGAGAACCTCCATGAAGCACTGAAGTTGAATCTTGAGCTGGAAAATTATGAAGTCACATCGGCATATGATGGTACAGCGGCGCTCAAAGCCATCCAGCAGGAATACTTTGACCTGATTATTCTGGATGTGATGCTGCCTGGGATTGATGGTATACATGTTACTGAGACCATTCGTATTCAAAATAACCAAACGCCCATTCTCATATTGAGCGCAAGAAATACAAGCGCAGACCGTGTGCTTGGCCTAAAGAAAGGCGCTGACGATTATCTCACCAAACCTTTTAACCTGGAAGAACTCCTGCTTCGGGTAAATAAACTGATAGAGAAGAACAAGAAATTGCAGGATAGGGACTCTGTGAGCGAATTGTACAAATTTGGGAGAAATACAATCGATTTCCGCGCGCAGGAGGCCACCACAAAAAACAATGAAAAGATTCAGCTAAGCAAGAAAGAAGCCATGCTGCTGAAATTGCTGATTGAAAATAAAAACGAAGTAGTTCCAAGGGAAAAGATTCTGCAAACAGTTTGGGGATATAATGTTTATCCGACCACCAGGACCATTGATAATTTCATCCTGAATTTTAGAAAATATTTTGAGGAAGATAGCAGGAGCCCGAAATATTTTCATTCGGTCAGAGGTGTGGGTTATAAATATACAGAATAGACCGGCCCTGACTCAACAGTCATTTTTCCAAGAGGCTCATAATGACTTCCGCGTCTCCCAGGATTCTCTCGAGATCAGATGCTTTGATGTCAGGCGTATAAAGTTTCACTTCACATTCGCTCAGCGTATTCTGCAGTAGCCCCGTTTCTTCCGTGGTCCATCCGATGGCTGCCAGTCCATGTACAATATTTTGTTTATTCAATTCACTAGACCTGATCCGGAGTTTGTCTGCAGCCTCATTCCAAATTGCCCGGTTCAATTCAGTATAAAATGAACGATAGTTCCCGGATTCAAGGAGCGTCCGGCTGGTCAATAAGGGATCTGTTTTCGGCTTTGGCGCTGCCAACAAAGCTTCCAGTTCCGCCTGCCTTGCTGCTTCAGCAGCTGATTTGGCTTTCAGGTTGATTTTTTTTGCCCGATTGGTTTGAACTACCAAAAAAATGGCCAGGCTCGAAAGGATGAGGCTACCAAAGATCCATTCCAAATGATCATTGAAGAATCGTTTTACCAGCCCCATTGCACTTGAAGCAGACTTTTCTGTGGAAGCAGGAGCACTGCTTTTATGAACCTCACCTGCAGCCACGTTCAATGACAATGGCTGACTCTCCAGGGATTTATATAGTCCAGTCGTCGGATCAAAATAGGAAAAATCAATCGCCGGTATTTGGAAACTCCCGGGATGTGAAGGCACAAATTTGTATTCAAAGGTCTTTGATCCATTCATGGGGGCTACTGTCTTGTCTATTTCTTCTTTTGCACTCGCCGCATAGCTCTCTATCCCCGATGGCCAGTTCACCGTAGGAGCATTGACGACGGGTAAATTGCCAGTGCCCTTCACCGTTAGCTTTAAAATGGCAGCATCCTGGGTCACTACATTCCTGCTCTCAATTTTTGCTGCAATCGAAAAATGACCGACTGCGCCATTAAAATCTGCCGGGCGATTCTCTAAAGGAAGGGCTTTGACGGATATCTCAACGGGTTTGCTTTCCAATGTAACTCGCTGGTCAACTCTTTCTCCTTCTGTATCTCCCGTGCCCGAAAAACGGTCGAACAATTCCTGCATTGGGTTATTGCTCCGCTTATGCTTATGTCCATCGGTTTTGACAAAATGAACTGTATTGTCCAATTCCACCGGATCAAGATTGATATTGCCGGCCTGCAATGGGATCAGCTGTGCTTTCCGGATGATATGTACACTAAATGGTTTCCCATTAACGCTTTCGATGGAAGAATTATCAGCCGTCGGATCCACCATATCATACACACTAAATCCATTGAGGGAAGGGTGTCTGGTGACTCTTGATTCAGATTGGAGCCTTGAGTAAAGCTTGTATGTTGCCACAATCGGTTCTCCCACATAACAGCTTGTTTTACTCAGCAAAACTTTTACAAACAGATTCTTGCGGATCTTTTCATTGATGTCATCACCTGGCTTCAGTACATAATCTTTTTCATACTCCGGGTCTTCTCCTGGCCAGGCCGAAGTCGGCATCGGCATAGGCTGAAAATGGCTGGCAGAAGAACCTCCGGGATCGACATGGATCGTTATTGAATTGGATTGCATTTTTTTCCCGTCAATAATTGCCGTAGCTCCTGGAATGGTAAACTTGCCCGTTTTTAGTGGCTGCAGAATAAATGATAGTGATTTATACTGGGAAACATTTCCATTCACGATGGTCATGCCGGTGGACTGGTTGGGCCCTGATACAATCTGAAAATCCCTCAGTTCAGGTTGATTGAGGTTTTCGATTTGTTTTGCATTTTCGACGACGAATTCCAACTGAAAATAGTCAGACCTTCCTAATTGCTTACTGCTGGCAATAGCATTAAATCTCACTTGCGCAAGGGCCCCAAGGTGGGCGGCCAACAGCATAAGAAAGAATAAAAAACGGAATCGTAAAATAGATGCGATATGCATTAATTTAATCGGTTTCACCAGTCTCTGCGCAATTCACAAAGATAAATCTACATCCTTTCGGCAAAAGAATGCAGGGAGGTTAAAACTCAGTTAAAAGGGGGCTTGGTCCCATTCAGATATCGCCTGATTGCGGACGAAGAATGATATCTTCAACACAGGCATGAGCGGAAAGCTGGGAAGCCGCCAGGACCATATCAGCTATGTCTTTGGCTTCCATAAACCTATTCCTTGCGATGCCTGTGGCAGCCCAGGAATCCGTATATGCCGCACCGGGATATACGGTGGTCACTTTAATGCCCATGGGCTTTAATTCCTCCCTGAGGTTTTTTGAAAAGCCTGCAAGCGCAAATTTGCTGATGCTATAGGATCCTCCATCTTTATACGCGGCAAGCGAAGCAATGGAACAAATATTAAAAATATGCCCCGACCGATTCCTGATCATGGAGGGAAGCAGGACCCTGGTCAGGTGATAAGCACTGAACAAGTTCACTTCTATCATTTTCTCCAGATTACCATCTGGTTCATTGTGAATGCTACCCTGCACAAATTGCCCCGCATTGTTCACCAATACATCCGGCACAACACCTGCATCAAGCAACCAATGACCAAATGCGTTGGCACCCCTTTTCCCCGAAAGATCAAATGGTTTTGCCTTAACAATTATTCCCGGAAATCTCTTCATCAAATCCTCCACCGCCCGATACAAGAGGATATCGTTTTGGGAACAGAGGTATAAATTGTTCCCACGCCCTGCAAATGAATCCGCCATCGCTTTCCCTAAACCCCTGGACGCACCTGTGATGACAACATTCATATTTGAGTCATTTGTTCTGTAATTTGCAAACTTAACAATGAATAAAAAAATTCATAGTTCGCACCAGAAAAAGAAATACCGGCATCTTTTTTTTGATCTGGACCACACGCTTTGGGATTTTGAAGCGAATAGCAGACAAACCCTTGCTGAATTGTTTGAAAAATTCAGTCTCAAAACAAGGGGTGTGGACGATTTTGAGCGTTTCAATGCGCACTATATCGGCCACAATGATAAACTCTGGGAAAAATACCGCAATGGATTGATTAAGGTGGATGAATTAAGGTGGAAGAGGATGTGGCTGACTCTGATGGAATTCAAAATTGCAGATGAACCGCTATCAAGGGAAATGGGCCTGGTGTTTTTGGATTTGTTGCCCACACGAAAAATTCTGTTTCCTTATGCCTTTGAAATATTGGAATACCTCACGGATAAAGGATATGTGTTGCATTTAATCACAAATGGTTTTGAAAAGACCCAACATAGCAAATTGCAAAATTCCGGTCTGGACAGGTTTTTCAAAACAGTCATTACCTCTGAGGCATCAAATAGCCTGAAGCCGCACAAAGAGATATTTGATTATGCGTTAACAAGAACAGGAGCAAAAAAAGAAGAAAGCATTATGCTGGGAGATAGCCTCGAAGTAGATATTCTCGGCGCGATGAATGCAGGCATGGACCAGGTCTTCGTAAATCATTTGCGACTGGAGCCAACGTTCAAACCTACTTTCACCATTTATTCGCTCAAGGACCTTGAGACTATATTTTAAGCACCATTAATTTTTCCATTGACCAAGCACGGTCACGCCGCCCTGCACTGCCTGGTTCAGTTGCACATCAATATTAGTACCCAGGGGCAATAGAACATCCACTCTTGATCCGAATTTTATGAACCCCATTTCGTCTGCCTGAGTCACCTGTTGTCCAAGCTCAAGATAATTGATGATCCGTTTCGCCAATGCACCCGCAATTTGTTTTATCAGCACTTCTCCATTTTTGTTTTTGATCACTACACTATGCCTTTCATTGTCCGTAGATGATTTAGGGTTCCAGGCGACAAGATATTTCCCCTTATGGTATTGATTGTAAACCACCTCCCCGCTGACCGGGTTTCGGTTTTGATGCACATTTGCCGGACTCATAAAGATCGAAACCTGTAATCTCTTGTCCTTGAAATATTCAACATCAAATATTTCTTCTATCACAACTACCCGGCCATCTGCAGGGCAAATGATGAGTTCTTCTCCAATGGTCAGTTTTCTGGAAGGAACGCGAAAAAAAGAAATGAGGAAGAGCAACAGGAACAAGGTAATAAAAAAAAGAAGCCAGCTTAGCCAGAGCGCCCCGAAACTGATGAAATAAAAAGAAACAAGGTTGACCAACGCAAAAATAATTACGCTGACTGCCAGGGTCTTATAACCTTCTTTGTGAATGGTCATCGGGTGAATTTGAATGGCAAATGTAGGAAATCACAGGTATGAAACCTCAGAGCAAGCGCTGACTTTGGATTACGCAGCAAGCTGCGGAGTATCATACCTTCCGCCTTTGGTCCCGCACTGCGGGATTCGACTAAGTTTTTTGCTGCACTTTGTTAGCAAAAAACAAGTCTCACAAATGAAATAGTCAGAATATCAGGGAAGGCAAGCTAAACCTGGAACTATATTATCCCGGCGTGATCCAGACAATATAGATCCAAACAAATGGGGAAGCGAGGAGTAAGGAATCAAAGCGGTCGAGAAAACCTCCATGGCCCGGCAAAATCTGACCACTGTCTTTCACATTGGCCATGCGTTTCAATTTGCTTTGCAGCAGGTCGCCGAATGTGCCCATGACAGATGCGATGCCTGCTACTATCATCCACTGCGCAATGGATTCCCAATCAAATACGCTGGCTACAAAATATCCGATTGTTCCCATGGCAATAACAGAAAGAATAACACCAGCCAGGGTGCCTTCCCATGTTTTTTTGGGTGAAATTTTTGTCAATGGAGTCTTCCCTATAAATGACCCTACAAGGTAGGCCATGGTATCATTGATCCAGAGGGAAGCAATTACCATTAGAACAAGTATGAGGCTTATTTTACTATTAAAATAAATGAACCGCAGATTTGTGAATAAGGCAAGGCTGAGGGAAATATAAAGCAGACCAAATATGGAATGCCCGAAATTCTTCAGGTTCAGCTTTCTTGAAAGCAGGATTTCAATGGCTGGCAAGGCAAATATTAATATCCATCCACCCCATTTGCCAATCTTACTCAGGGAAATTGCGCCGATATACATGGAATTGTCTGTAAAATAGAGCATCAGACACCAACCTGCAATCATTACACCGTAGCGGTGCAGCATGCTGATTTCCCCATACTTTTTATCAATGAGACTTACTAATTTCTGATATTCGATCCAGCAACCGAAATGAATAACCGAAAACAAGACAAGAAAGCTCCACTCATTCCATAACAACCCCAGGAACATGATGGCTACAAATATCAGGGAAGTGAGTGCGCGTTTTCGAAATGTTGCTATATTCAGCGCCATGATTATCCTGATTTACCCTGTGGACAAAGCATCCAAACGGAGGATGTTAATTTCTGGTATTTTTTACTGCTTTCAAAACCTATTTTCTTCTGGCGGAGAAAAACTTTCCGGTTCCGAATAGACGCGTTCGTACGATGTCAATGATCGCTTGCGCATATAATTCAGCAAAGCTACCACGAGAATGAGTGCAGGAATCCCTACAAGAACCAGGACCTTGCTTGTTTCGCCCGACTGGTTTGTATCTACCACTTTTAGATAGACCAGAACAACCTGGACACTATTAAATACAAAATGTCCGATCATCGATGTATAAAGACTACCGCTATACCAATACAAAGCACCCAACACCACTCCTAGGATCAATCGCGGAATAAATCCAAGGAACTGGCCATGTACTGCAGAAAAAATGGCAGCTGTCAGGAGTACCCCAGCCAATGGGCTTCGAAAGGCCTGTATAAAGATTCTCTGGAGAATCCCGCGAAAGAAAATTTCTTCCCCAATAGCCGCCATCAACCCTACAAGTATAATGGAAACGATAAGGTCGGTCACCGTCTTCATGTTAAGAATATTCTGCAATGTTCCGTTTCGTTCAGATTCTGCATCCTGTATCCATCGCTGGGCAGTTTTGCCGAATAGGTTTTGCACCAGTTGCTGATTGAGCACAGCCAGCCATTCCACCATAAAATAGGCGCAGATCATGACTACCGCAGCAATCCAAATTGAATTGGTACGATCCGGTTTTTTTAGTCCGCAAAAAGCCAGCGGCTTTGGGTCGGCAAATATGGCAAAGACCAAAGAGGGAAGGAGGAAAATGCCAAAGAACTGGACAATAAGCAGGGCTTTAGCCAGCCCCGCGTACTCGGGCCTGGAATAATCTGCGGGTTTAAGACCCGCCAGTTCCATTAGGCTGATATGATTATAATAAGAGATTATGTATGCGCCGACAAATGTGCTCAAGAAAGCCAAAATAATGGTGATCATGCCAAAAATGACCAGTTGCAGCCAGGGTGACTGTTTCTTAAAGTTAAGACTCATCATGCGCTTCCTTCCTTCAATTTTAGTGTGTAAATTTGCAACTCGAAATAAGCGGGCAATTAGAATCACAAGATACGCGATCGGGTGGTAAATCCTAATGCCGGAGAACTGTTAAAACATATGTCGGTCAAGATTGGAAATATAATATTACCTGATTTTCCTCTGTTGTTAGCGCCAATGGAAGACGTGAGTGATCCTCCATTCCGTTATGTGTGTAAACAATATGGCGCCGACCTGATGTACAGCGAATTCATTTCGAGTGAAGGGCTGATCAGGGATGCCATTAAAAGCAGGCAAAAACTGGACTTTTTTGAATACGAACGTCCCTTTGGCATCCAGATTTTCGGCGGTGATGAAGAAGCCATGGCGCTCAGTGCGCGGATCGTTGATACTACCCATCCAGACCTTGTGGATATTAATTTCGGATGCCCCGTTAAAAAAGTAGTTTGTAAGGGCGCCGGAGCTGCCGTATTAAAGGATATTGACACTATGGTGCGCTTAACCAAAGCCGTTGTAAATTCAACAAGCTTGCCGGTTACTGTGAAAACGAGATTAGGCTGGGATGATTCTACGAAGAATATTGAAGAAGTCGCGGAGAAATTACAGGATGCAGGAATCCAGGCATTAACCATCCATGGACGCACAAGATCCCAGCTATACAAAGGAGATGCAGATTGGTCTCTGATCGCCAGTGTCAAGAATAATTCCCGCATAAGGATCCCAATTTTTGGGAATGGTGATATTGATAGTCCGGAAAAAGCGCTGGAATATAAGAACAAGTACGGCGTGGATGGAATCATGATTGGCCGTGCTGCCATTGGCTACCCCTGGATCTTCAATGAAATCAAATATTTTCTCGAAACAGGCAATCATCTGCCTGCCCCATCCATAGAGCAACGCGTTGAAGTGGTGTTGGAGCATTTATCGCGCTCCATAAAATGGAAGGGCAAGGTGCTGGGTATTCTTGAAATGCGCCGCCATTATACCAATTACCTTAAAGGACTTCCCCATATTAAAGAATTCAGGAATCAACTCGTGCAACAGGATAGCTTTGAAGCGATTTGTGAAATCCTTGGCCAGGTGAGTCTCCGGTACAGCGGAATACCTGCTGAAAGCACAAGTCCTTCCATTTCAGCTGAGAAGTTGGAAGCTTGTGCTTATTGATTATTTGTCGATTTCATTGTAACTTCATCCAAACTACTGTTGATGACTACCCGCGAACAGGATATTCGAACCTGGTCGATGCTCTGCCACTTATCCGCTTTGGCGGTATTATTTATTCCATTTGGAAATTTATTGGGTCCATTAATTGTTTGGCAAATCAAGAGAAAGGAATTGCCTGAAATTGATCCCCATGCAAAGGAATCTATCAATTTCCAGATCACCCTGATCATCATAACGATCATATTTTCCATTTTCCTTGCAGGTAGCATGGGATACGGCATCTTGATCCAAAGTCCGATCATGATGTTTGGCAGTGGTGTAGGGCTTGCCCTATTCCTGGCATTCATTCATTTGATAGGCATGCTGCTTGTCGTGATTGCAGGGATCAAGGCAAATAATGGGGAGTTGTACAATTACCCAGGCTTCAAATTCCTTAAGTAGGTTGGCGTTGGGAGAAATATTCCAGCTGATTGCTATATATTTTTGCTCTCTTCTCCGCAAAATAATCAGCACCGAGGCCTATCGCAGCCTGCATGGCCAGGGTGATTCCGAGTCCTAACCAAAAGCTGCGGACGGGATTAGATCGATAAAGTACAATCAACATAATGCCTGTCACCAACAATGCAGTTTCTACCCAACGGTAGATGACAAAATCCCGATTCACTTTATTCATCCTGGGCAATTCTTCGTTTTTCAATTTTCCCGGATCCATATCATATGCATATACCATCCCTATGCGCTGTTCGTCAGATCTTGCATACACCGTATATCCGACAATGGCCTGGATCAGTCCAATCAACAAGAGCGGAACCGCAGCCCCTTTGTAGAAATTTGTTTTCAAATAGGAATAGAAAATAATAGACAAAGAAATAGCCAGCACACCCAGAACCAGGAAAAGCAAACTTTCACTTTTTTCTGCTATGAAATATTTTTCTATATCCGCTTTTGTAAACATGCTGTGATGATTCAAACAATCCTCAAAATTATTGATAAAGCCCGAGCAGCGATTCATTTAATGGATTGTCCGGACTATTTATTTATCAGGTCAAGAACTTCACCAGACATCGGTGAAATGGAGGGCTTAAAATAATGAATAAGAGACCCATGTTCATCGACCAGGTATTTGGAGAAATTCCAAACCGGAGCCTGTTCATTCCAACCATTTTCTTTCTTGTGCGTCAACCATTCAAACACCTTGTGCTGGACAGGACCCTTGACAACACTTGATTTTTTCGCGAGTGGGAAGCTGATTCCATAATTCAATCTGCAGAAATTGGCGATATCCACATCATTTCCTCTTTCCTGTTCACCAAAATCATTGGATGGAAATCCCAGGATCACCAGCCGGTCCTGAAATTGTTCATAAAGCAGTTGCAATTCTGCATACTGTGCGGTATATCCGCATTCGGAGGCTGTATTCACCAGCATCACTTTTTTTCCTTTGAATGCAGAAAACGGGATCCTGCTTCCATCATTCGCCAACATTCCCAGGGAATAGAAAGAAACGGGCGGTTCAATGGCGGCCGGATTGCTTTGCATGTCTGGGCTTCTTCCGGAAATTTTGCCCGCCCGCATTAGCAGCGGATAAAATATTTTTAATATTCTTTGTTTGAGATTCATTAAAATATATTGAGTGCATTTTTTTGGCCTCACCCCCGACCCCTGTCCAAAAGAGAGGGGTGCCTACTTTAGGGAGTCTCTGCGGCTTTGCTCTCCTTTGTCCGCCTAAGGCGGATGAAAAAAATTTACCTAATCAGCCTCTTAAACCATTTCAATTTCCCAGCATAGGGCGGATATTTTATGGACGGATCGATCCATACCGGCGTTTTCATGACCGGCTTGGCATGTGTAAATAAATCGAATGAATACTTCCCATGATAAGCTCCCATGCCGCTTTGACCAATTCCACCGAAAGGCAAATGATGATTTGTAAACTGCCAGGCCGCATTATTAATACAACCCCCGCCAAAGGAAATCTGTTCAATCCATGCTTTCTCTTTTAATGCATCGGAAGTAAAAACATAAAGTGACAATGGGTTTGGGTTCAGGAGAATAATCTGCTTTGCTTCATCCATCGACCGAAAGCTGACCACAGGCAAGATGGGCCCAAAAATTTCCTCCCTCATAAGCCCTGAATCCAGCGTAGGGTTCAATATAATTGTGGGTGAAATAAACAATCTTGATTTATCATGCTGGCCTCCATAGATGATTTCTGATGAAGACAAATAACTCAACAGTTTATCGAACCTGCGCTCATTGATGATCTTTCCATATTCATTGGATTCAATTGGCCGCTCTCCATAAAAATCTTGCAGGGTCTTCTTCATCGCGTCAATGAATTGTTGCTGAATATCTGCATGAACCAATACATAATCTGGCGCAACACAGAGCTGGCCGGCATTGATGAATTTGCCGACCGCAATCCGCTTTGCAGAAACGGAGATATTTGCATCATTTTCGACGATCGCGGGATTTTTTCCACCCAGTTCCAATGTAACTGGAATCAGGTCTGCCGCCGCGAGCTGGTATATAGCTTTGCCCACAGAAATGCTGCCTGTGTAAAATATATGATCAAACCGGAATAATTTCATCATCGAAGGCACCAATTCAGCACCGTCGCCCTCGATGAGGGCAATATATTCGCTTGAATAAATCTGCCCAATGATCTTACTAAGGATGGCAGATGTTGCAGATGCCAGCTCAGATGGCTTGATCAGTGCACAATTACCTCCTGCGATGGCGCCTACAAGGGGAATCAGTGAAAGTTGAAAAGGATAATTCCAGGGTGCAATGATAAAAACGACGCCTAATGGATCACGGTAGATTTTGCTGGAAGAAGGCAGGTTCATCAGGTTAGTGCCTACATTTTTAGGACGCGCCCATTCGTCCAAGTGACGGAGGGTGACATTTATTTCTGCGATAAGCAAACCAGTTTCTGTTGAATACGCTTCTTCCGGACTCTTTTTCAGATCAGCGTAAATAGCCTGGCCAATTTCTTTTTCATAAGTATAAATGGCGGCCTTGAGTTTTCTCAATTGTTCTTTTCGGAATGAAATGGGTCTCGTCGCGCCGGATTCAAAATATTCACGCATTCTGTTCAGCAATCCTGGTCCCATAGTTGACATCTGCCTTGAATTTTTTTGAGAAATAAAGGTATATTTAAAAAAAAGATTCGGGATGAATCAGAAATCATACGCACATGGAGCAAGCCAGGACCTGCTCCTGGGTGAAACCATTGGCGAAAACCTTCGCCAAACCTGCAGACGATTTCCAGACCGGGAAGCGCTGGTCTGCATACATCAACAATACAGGGCCACTTATGCCGAGTTCTGGAACCAGGTGGAGCAGGTGGCCAAGTCCCTCCTTTCCATCAAAGTACAGAAAGGTGACCGGGTGGCTATTTGGGCACCCAATCGTTTTGAATGGGTATTAGTCCAATATGCCACTGCACGGATCGGCGCCATTCTGGTAAATATCAATCCGGCATACAAGAGTACGGAATTGGCCTACGTGCTGAAACAGTCCGGATCAAGTGTCATCATTTCTGCATTATCTTTTAAAGGTTCTGATTACAAAGCCATGATCGGGGCAACCGCACCGGCATGTCCTTCATTAAGGACAGTCATATATCTTGACCAGGATTGGGATCAATTCCTGGCCGGGTCAGGTCGCGTGGAGGAAGGTGACCTCATCCTGAGGGAGAGCGGCCTTCAGTTCGACGATCCCATCAATATCCAATACACATCTGGTACCACAGGATTTCCAAAAGGCGTTACCCTTTCACACCATAATATTTTGAACAATGGGTATTTTGTCGGGAAAAGATTGAAATATTCGGAGAAGGAGAAAGTTTGCATACCGGTGCCATTCTATCATTGCTTTGGCATGGTGATTGGAAATCTCTGTTGCTCTTCCCATGGGGCCTGCATGGTCATTCCATCCGAAAGTTTTGAACCACATAAAGTGTTGCAGGCGGTGCAGGACGAGCAATGCACATCTCTCTACGGCGTGCCCACCATGTTTATAGCTGAACTGCAGGTTCCGGAATTTTCCCAATTCAACCTTTCCTCTCTCAGAACCGGGGTGATGGCCGGCTCGCCCTGCCCTGTGGAAGTCATGAAGAAAGTTCAATCGGTGATGTATATGCGCGAAGTGGAGATATGCTATGGAATGACAGAGACTTCACCCGTTTCAACTCAGACAATCATTGGTACGCCACTTCAAAAGCAGGTGAGCACAGTGGGCACAGTACAGGATCATCTTGAAATCAAGATTGTAGATCCGGAGACCGGCGCTGTGGTCGACAGAAATCATCCCGGTGAGTTTTGTACAAGGGGTTATTCTGTCATGCTTGCATACTGGAATGATCCGAAAGCCACAGAGCTTGCCATCGATCCAGCAAGATGGATGCATACCGGAGACCTCGCGACGATGGATGATGAAGGATACATCAATATTGTAGGCCGAATCAAGGACATGATCTGCAGAGGAGGTGAAAATATTTACCCCCGGGAGATAGAAGAATTCCTGTATACGCACAAAGACATTTCTGACGTGCAGGTGATTGGGGTACCAAGTGAAAAATATGGTGAAGAAGTGATGGCCTGGGTTAAGCCAATACCCGGAGCCCGGCTAACACAAGAAATGTTGGAAGATTTTTGTAAGGATAAAATATCTCATTATAAAGTCCCTAAGTATTGGAAATTTGTGGATGGCTTTCCAATGACCGCAACAGGGAAAGTGCGGAAGGTGGCCATGCGCGAATCATCCATCGAAGAACTGGGTCTGCAGCAGGCAGCTGGCATCAAAACTTCTTAATACGTTCATTTTCTATATTCAGGGCGAAGGCTGTCATTTCCAGCCGAAGCTCACTCTGAGCGAAGGCTGATGATCGGATTTGCCAGGGCCGCCTTGATGGCCTGGAAACTGACCGTCACGATTGCGATCACCAAAGCGAATATCCCCGCAATAGCAAATATCCACCAGTGAATAGGCGTCCTGTATGCAAAATCCTGCAGCCATTTATTCATAGCCCACCATCCCAGCGGCCATGCCACCAGATTTGCGATAAGGACCAGCCAGACAAAATTCCTGGAAAGCAGGGCAGCCATATTGGGCACCGTGGCGCCTAGCACTTTCCGTATTCCAATTTCTTTGGTCCTTTGTTCTGCCATAAACATGGCCAGGCCGAATAAGCCGAGACAGGCGATCACGATCGTAAATCCTGCAAAAATTGCAAGCAACCTTCCTGTTTTTTGCTCCGCCAGGTAGGTATCCATATATCTTTCATCCAGGAATGAATAACTCAATGGCGCCTCCACTTTGAAAGCATCCCACTTTTTTTGGATAGATGACAGTAAGCCTACTATATCTTTTGTCCCGGTTTTCATGATCATGCTTCCTCCATAATGAGTCAGGGTCATGACCAGAGGGGAGATTTGTTCATGAAGGGATTTGAAATGAAAATCTTTCACCACTCCAATCACATGAAAGGTTAACCTGTCATCATCCATGGTTCTGGTAATTGTTTTTCCCAGGGGATTTGGTCCCAGATCCAATATCCTGACTGCCGTTTCGTTCAGGATACAAGCCATTGAATCTGTTGCGAAATCCTTTGAAAAATTCCTTCCCGCAGCCATGTCAATCGCGAGCGTTGGAATATAATTGTAGTCCACTTCATACCGCAATGTTCTCACCTGGTCCTCTTTCTGCTTTGTATAAACGAAGAAGTTATTTCCGTCGGAAGGTCCTGCCGGCAGGTAGGGAGAAAAGCTGATGTTCTGAATACGCGGATCTCTTGACAAATTCTCATAGAAGGCCATTTCGCTTTTCCCCAATTGCCAGGGTTGATCTATGATGAGTATATGGGATTTATCATATCCCAATTTCTTATGTTGAATATATTGGAGCTGTTGATAAACCACTAAGGTGCCAATGATCAGGAAAACAGAAATGAAGAACTGAAACACAACGAGTCCGCTCCTCAATCCAATGCTTTTGCGATCTGCACTGAAAAATCCTTTCAGCACTTTTACCGGTTGAAATGCAGAAAGGAAGAAAGCCGGATAGCTGCCTGCGAACAATCCGGTAATAAGTCCAACAGCGCATAGTGCAGGAATCGTCATGGACGAAATAGAAAGATCCAGGTGCAAATTTTTTCCCGACAAATCATTGAATAGCGGCGTCGCAAGAAAGACCAGGACGACCGCAAGCAGGAGTGCGATAAATGCAATCAGGGTGGATTCAAATATAAACTGCCGGATAAGTTCCGATCTGAGGGATCCCAGAACTTTCCTGATGCCTACTTCCCTTGCCCTCTTGGATGCGCTTGCGGTGGAAAGGTTCATGAAATTTATGCAGGCTATCACCAGCATGAATATCGCAATCGCTCCAAAAATATAAACGTATTGAAGGTTTCCTCCTGGTTCAAGTTCAGTCTGGGGATTCATATCTGTAGAATACAAATGAATCGAAGGGAGGGGCTGAAGGAAAAAACCGAGATCGTTTCCATTTTTTTTGAATTGGGAGAGGGTCATTCCCATCCCCTGCTGCAATTGCGGGCCAATGTACTTCTCAACTACCTGTGGCATTTTCGCTTGCAGCTTTTTGTAATCAAATCCTTTTTTCAACACCAGATAGGTATAATAACTTGATTCCATCCAAGAGGTTGACCTGGATTCTTTTCTTGATGCCATCGAGGCAAATAGATTAGTATGGAAATGGGTATTGGAAGGCACTTTGTCGAAAACACCAGTCACTTTAAAAAATGCATTCCACGCTTTAATGGTCAGCACTTTTCCGATCGGATCCTGATTTCCGAAATAATTTTTTGCAAGGGCCTTACTGATAACTACAGTATTGGGTTCTATCAGTGCTTTGGCGGGATCTCCTTTGATGAAAGGAATATCGAAAACCTGGAAGAAATTAGAATCCACAAGAACCATGGGCTCACCTGCAAATTTTTTTTCTTCCCAATATAAGATGGGGGTTCCGCCTCCTGACAATCGGGTCGCTTCTTCCACTTCGGGATAATCATTCAAAAGGGCTTGCGCAGTGGGAGGCATGACATTCGCTTCATTAACTTTTTGCCCGCCGATCGAGCCTTTAAGCACGACCCTGTAAATGCGATCTGACTTTTTATTATAGCGATCATAACTGAGTTCATCTGTCACATACATCATGATAAGTAAACAGGTAGCGATGCCAATCGCAAGGCCGAAAATATTAATAGCGGAGAAAACCTTATTGCGGACCAATTTGCGTATGGCGATCGTGAAATAGTTCTTAAGCATGAGATTATGATTGTGACCTGAGTCAATCCATCCCCAATAAAATGCCAATTTAGTAAGTTGTTGACGACAAGCCATTTGAGACCTTAAATAAGACCACTTGGTGTACGATTTTGATATAAGGCCGTACGGTTTTATTGGGAAGGCGCGAAGAGGGTGATTCTATTTTGTCATTTCGAGCCCGTTTACATTCGGGGAATTCCACTATACAATTAGTAGGGCGAGAAATCTGGAAGGCCATAAACCCCGACCTTCCAGATTCCTCGCTGCGCTCGGAATGACAAACAGGAAAAAGATCCATCTGGTAAGGAAATTAGGAACGCCTGCTATTATCGCTTTTTCAGTTCTTTCCCTAATTTTTCTGCAGACTGCTCAAGGTTGGTGGATGCATCCCGGATGGCAGCATTCAGATCAATTGGTCTCGCATTTATTTCAATCAATTCATCGAAATATTCATTGAGGGCAAGCCGGTCATCTTGTTCAATCATTCCGGCGAACGCAATGACGGGTATCGATTTTTTTTTTGCGCGGACTGCTACCCCATATGGCGCCTTTCCCTGTAGGGTCTGTAAGTCTATCCGGCCTTCGCCAGTAATGACCAGATCTGTTTTTTCCAATTCTTCATCAAAGCCTGTGGCGTCTAAAAAATAATCTATGCCGTTGACCAACTCGGCTCCGAGCCATGCAGCCAGGCCGGCAGCTACTCCACCAGCCGCCCCGCCAAATCGCATGGAGCGTATATCTATCCCCGTTTTTTTTTGAGTGATGCTGGCAAATTGTTCAAGGCTGGATTCCAGAATGTCAATATCCGAAGGAGCTGCCCCTTTTTGCGGTCCGAAAATTTTTGCGGCTCCATCATTCCCCAGCAGGACGTTCACTACATCGCAGAGGACAATCATTCTGGCATTGAATATGCGCTTGTCTAAAGAAGAAGTATCTACCGATGAAAGCTCATCCAGATGCCGCGGCAACTGATCAATCACAGTTCCCCTGATATCTAAGAATCGGATACCCAGCGCCGTTAATAATCCTGAGGCCACATCTATGGTGGCACTTCCACCAATGCCCAGGATAATTATTTTTACACCAAGGTCCAAAGTTTTTGCGATGGTTTCACCCGTTCCCCGGGTACTCGCATGAAGTGGATCATATTCAGATGGTTTCAGCAACCGCAGCCCGGATGCATTCGCCAATTCAACGATAGCTGTTTTGCTATTCTCCAGCCAGCCGAATGAACTGTCAATCTTTCTTCCCAGGGGATCACTCACTTTCACAGAAACAGGTATCGCCCCGAGTCGTTTTTCCATTAGGAAAGCAGTGCCATCTCCCCCATCGCCGATAGGGAATAATGTAGAACTGAATTCAAGGCCGCTTTTTTCCAAACCTTTTCTGATGGATTCGGCCGCCGCCCAGGCATCCAGGCTATTTTTGAAAGCATTAGGAGCAATAAGAATATGCATGGGTCAAGATAAGAAAAGCGAAAGAAAATACCCGAAACCGATAGCAGTCGGCCCCATCAAAAAAAACGCCTGCGAATAAACCCTCAACATGCTCTTTATGTTGAAAGAAGATAGTTTTAAGATCACCCAAAAATATGGATCGTTCACGTTAGAAATGGCCATCTGGCTGATATTTTATTCATTATTACAATTTAGGAAAGTCAGGATTAGAAATAAGCCCCGGCTATTAATAAATTGAAGATCTAATCAAGATTCTCTATTGAATTTGCCCCATGAATACGCACGGATGAATAAAATCAGGACCAACGCTTTCACTTGGGTGAAAATTAAATAAAGGGCTAATTTTGCAGTTTATGACCGACCAATATTATATGCTTCAGGCAATAAAGGAGGCTAAGAAGGCCTTCGAGGAAGAGGAAGTACCGGTTGGCGCCATTATTGTCATGGACAACCGAATCATCGCCCGTGGACATAACCAAGTGGAACGTCTGCATGACCCTACTGCACATGCGGAAATGATTGCACTCACATCTGCATTTAATTATCTTGGATCTAAATATCTCCAGCAGGCTACAATTTATGTTACAGTAGAACCCTGCCTGATGTGCGCGGGCGCTTTGTATTGGGGCAAGATCAACAGGGTGGTATATGGCACAGCCGATGAAAAAAATGGCTATAAGAAATATGTTGTGCCTTGTCCCTCCATTGAAGAACTGGGCGTGGGTCCTTCCCCATTCCATCCCAAAACCTCACTTACTATGGGCGTGCTGGAAGATGAATGTTCGATGCTGATGAAAGAATTTTTTAGATTGAAAAGGTAGCTGAAAAGACGATGATCGTAGATCGATGGTCGATGATCGTCTTTAGCCAATCATTTAATTCATAAGAAAAATTCAATCGTTGAATTTCGTAAGTTGCAAATCCAGAAAAATCTATCGACCATCGACCATCGACCATCGACCATCGACCATCGACCATCGACCATCGACCATCGACCATCGACCATCGACCATCGACCATCGATCATCGACCATCGATCAATTCAATTTCCTAATCTTAATATTCTTAAACCAGATCCCGCCTCCATGGTCCTGTAGGTCAATCAAGCCGGATTTAGCTTTTCCATATGAAGGATAATCTTTCCATTTACCCTCTTTTTTCCTTTTTTCCCAATCCGGCGACCAGGCTACAAAATCCACCACTTTCACTCCATTGAGCCAATGCTCAATATGTGCGCCATTCACCACTATCCTTGTGCGGTTGAATTCACCGGCAGGTTTTGATGCCAGGCTGGTTGGAGGATACATAGCATAGTCGGCACCGCTCTTTTGCCAGTCTTCTAATTTGTCGGGATAGCCTTTGTCATCGATCAACTGGTATTCCGGCCCCGACTCATATGCAGATGGAAATGTTTCCAAAACATGGTAAAGCAGTCCGCTATTGCAGCCCTTATCGATTTTCCAGTCGATCTGGATTTCAAAACTTGCATAATTTGATTTCGTGACCAGATCGGAATGGTGCTGAACGCCTTCCTTCTTCGCATGCAGCTGGCCGTCGACTACTTCCCAGCTGTCATTTGAAAGGTTCTGATATATTCGCCAGCTGCTGGTTGACTTCCCGTCAAACAGTAATACCCAACCGCTTTTCTTTTCTTCATCAGTCAGGGTATTGTCTTTGGCCTGGAATGGAGCACTTGCAGGAAGTTGCATGGCGAATAGCAATCCGCTCATCAGTACCAGCGCAATTGTTATTTTCATATTCATAGTTGAAAATTTAGATGATTAATTCAAGGTTTTCCCGATACCATTTGATTGATTTTCCCATTTTCTTCTTGATTTATCTGAAGAGGGTGATTTTTTCTTTATGCACAGTAATTCCAATAGACTATTTAGAATTAATGGGGCAGGAAATTACTATAAATTGCTTGCAACTTTCACAATCGCCCGGAATTATTTGGATAATGGAAGATTTCGATGCCAGGCCTTTTACATTTATGCATCGGCTCCTGGCGAGGATTTGTTTTGCGTTATCAACCTTTAGCCAGTAAATTTGTTAGCTTTAAAAGATTCATTTTTCGCATTTTAAAAACTAAAATATGCCATTTACTTTGCCTGCGCTCCCCTATGCACCGGATGCATTGGAGCCGCATTTTGATACGATGACAATGCAGATACATCATGGAAAGCACCACCAGGCCTATGTAGACAATCTAAATAAGGCCCTTGCAGGCACTCCAAATGAGGGAAAGTCATTAGAAGAACTTGTTCAAAAAGCAGGATCCATCAGCCCAGCAGTCAGAAATAATGGGGGAGGTCACTGGAACCATAGCTTTTTTTGGGTAAGTCTGGGGCCTGGAAAAGGCGGAGTTCCAAAAGGAAAACTGGGCGAATCGATCAACGCTGAATTTGGATCATTTGATGCATTTAAGGAAAAATTCAGCCAGGCGGGAATGACAAGATTCGGCAGCGGCTGGGCATGGCTGATCGAGCAGGATGGCAAACTGGTTGTCAGTTCAACTCCAAACCAGGACAATCCCCTCATGGATGTTGCCGAAGTAAAAGGGACTCCGCTCCTTGGTGCAGATGTTTGGGAACATGCTTATTATCTCAAATACCAAAACAGACGCGCTGATTATCTTGCCGCATTCTGGAATCTCGTGGACTGGGATGTGATTAACAAGCGATATGAAGCTGCGCTGTAGGAATAGTTGACAGTTGGCAGTTGACAGATGACCGCCTTTAGGTTTATCATTCTTTTGAGTAACTAATTTTCTATCATTGAATTTCGTAGGTTGCGATTTCGCTAATATCAGCTATCAACTTTCAACTGTCAACTGTCAACTGCCAACTACATCAAGGTACCGGATCATATCCGCTTCCACCCCAGGGATGACATTTAAGAATCCGCTTTGCTGCGAGCCAGCTGCCTTTAAACAAACCATATTTTTTCAGTGCGTCCACCGCATAATGGGAACAAGTGGGGGTAAACCTGCATTTAGGACCCAGCCAGGGAGAAATTCCCCATTGGTAGATCCTGATAAGGGCAATAAAGGGAAAACTAATGATTTGAAGTATTCTTTTCATTTCCCGCTGCCATTAATTTTTCAAGAATCAATTTCATTTTTTCGTAGAGTTCTGCATAAACAGGTAACTCTTTTGCCGTATATACAAAAAACAAAGCCAGTGACCGATTGGTTTGCTTCAGTTGATTGGCCAGCGGATTTTTTTGCAGCCTGTACACTTCACGGCCCAACCTTTTGATCCGGTTTCTGTCAACTGCTTTCTTGAAATTCTTCGTGCTGATTCCGAACCCGGCCTGCAGGGGCTGGGCTTGCAGCGCATCAAGGTAAAAAACACGATAAGGAAAAACGGTAAATCGTGTACCCCTGCTGAAAATTTGTTCAATCAATTTTCGACTCTTGACTTTTTCCTTTTTTCCAAGTGTGAATGACTTTGCGATTGGATTTGTTTTTACAAAAATAAAAAGCCCCGGTCAGAAACCAGAGCTGGAAAAGTTTTAAGTTATGGGAATAAAGATTATTTCAGTTTGGATTCGTCAGAAACAGTGAGTTTCTTGCGTCCTTTCTTACGGCGACTTGCCAATACTTTGCGGCCATTGGCAGTTTGCATGCGTTTGCGAAAACCATGAACGGTTTTGCGACGGCGCCTATGTGGCTGGAATGTACGTTTCATTTTTTCAGTTTTATTTTTGACCCATTCTAAAATTTTGCCTGTGGAGAAACAGGCAATTTTTCGTCCTGATGACAGGCCACCATGCCCGTCCCGCCTGAGCGAGGTGAAAGGGAGGGCAAAGGTAGGAAAAAATTGCTTCCTGCCAATAGCAAATCGCTAAAACTGGCTAATAAAGCAGGGAAAAATAGCCCTCTGTGAGTGCCACCGGACTACTGGCACTTGAAACCAGATCGACAGCCGGAAATTGGAAATTACCCCTTATCCTCCTGGTTGTTGTGTTGTTTTCCAATATAGTTATCGTACCGCTGGGGTCCGAAACAAGGAAAGTGGCGGGATCCGGGCTGTATTCCCCGAAATAAATACCTACAAAAAAATTAAGAGTGTAAGTCCCGGCTATGGTATTTTGCGGCATTACTAGGCCAACCGTCCGGGAAGCATCTGATGCCGATGCTCCAATGACTAAGTTACCCGAGCTCAGGTATGCACTCATGCTGGGTGGAATCCATTCTACCCCCTCCACTTTGACATGAAAAGTATCTCCCAAAGGTGCTGGAGGCAAAGTGGTAACATATGAAATGGAAGTAAAAGATCCCTGTGTGATGATCTCCTGCTGACTGTCCATTTCCCGATACACTTTACAAGTAAAGTACCCGGAAATGGTTTTATGCACGGTATCTATCACGGTAACTGTAACCGTTCCCCCGGCCAGGGAGGTATCGGTACCCTGATTTGTAGTAAATGCATTGTTGTTTGAGGATCCGGCATCAATATAACTCAACACACTAAGGGAATTCTGATTCAAAATGTATTGACCGGTGCTGGTCCCTTTTAAAGTAATGCTGATTTGTTTGTTGTCTGAGCTGATGCCAGTGATATTAATGATTCCCGCAAGGATGCTTGCTCCTTCTGTATTTCGGAGATGCCACCCAAAGCACATTATTGATTGTAGCTCTGAAATCTCCTGAAGCGGTGGAATCCCCGCCCGGGGCGCCACCTTCATAACTCAATTCCTTGGAACAGGAGAAAAACAAGGCCACCAGTCCTACTACGGTGCCACACTTAAAAAGTCGTTTCATGGCTGTGCAGATTTAAAAGAATTGTCCCATGGAGATAATACGATATGTTCGGAAAAAAGCGTCTTCCCATAGAAAATACTCGCATGCCGGTCAAAATCCATTGTGGAATCTGTCGTGAAAAAATGCTGCTTTCCATTTTTGCTGCAACGGATTTCTATTTCGGGATGACGATCCAGATATCCTTTCAAACTTTCGGCCACAATCTCTCCCTGGGAAACTATTTTGATATGTTTAGAAATATAATTGCTGAAATCTTGTCCCTTAAGAGCGGATAATGGGTACAGCCCAGCAATAGGGTATCAATATCCCTGGAACGGGAAAACAACTGATCCAAGATATTCTTTTACAAAATAATCGGCGCCAGGACTTGCGGTGCTCATTATTTTCTATCAGGGGAACCCACATGGGACAGGCCTGCTGAAAGATGCTGAGGTCAGGGAAAAATTTATGGATTTCAATAGGGTAAGATTCAGATTGAACAGTTCCGCTGGTAGCCAGTATACCAACTTGTTTGGTTTTGGAATAATGGCCGATGATCTCGGTGGTGGGTCTGATCACACCCAGCACCCGTTTATCCGTCTTCATCGCTACAAGATCCTGCTGCTGGATGGTCCGCAAAGCTTTGGCTGAAGCAGTGTTGCATGCCAGCACGACCAATGAACATCCCTGATCAAAAAACCATTGCACCGCTTCGCGTGTATACTGATATACGGTTTCAAACGACCTGTTTCCATAGGGGGCCCTTGCATTGTCTCCCAAATAAATGAAATCATAGGATGGCAGCTTTTGAATGAATTCCTTCAATACGGTCAGGCCACCATAACCTGAATCAAATACGCCAATCGGGTGAGAAGATGCCATGGTACAAAATTAAAAAACGTCAGGCGTTCTACCTGACGTTCTTTGTTTCAAAAATATGGGAATTACTTTAATCCTAATTTCTTTTTCACGGCAGGCAAAATATCATCTGCGGGTGGGGATACCAGTAAGGCATCCTTCACAAAAACATAAGTATAGCCTGCTTCTTTTGCAACGGTTTGAGCTGCTTCCACTGCCTTTTTTTGAATCGGGGCAAGCAATTCTTCTCTTTTTTGCTGATACAACTGACTGGCCTGCTGCTGATATCCCTGCAATTTCTGATACAATTCTACCAGGTTCTTGCGCTTGATTTCAAGTTGCGCTTTGGTAAACCGGAGTGTATCCTTGGAAGACAATATACTGTCCTGCTCGTTAAATTCCCTCTTATTATCTTCAAAATTCTGGTTCAATGCATTTGAATATTCTGTCAGGCTGGAGTCTGCCTTTTTTGCTTCCGGCATAGAAGCAATCAGTTCAGCAATGCTGATATACCCAATTTTAGTTTGAGCATGAGCTTGGTTACCCGCTATCATCAGACCAGATGCCACCAAGACAACTGTAACAATCTTTTTCATGTTTGTTTAGTGTTTGCGTTTATTGTATTTAAAAATCGAGCCTTAAAATGAAAACAAATTCTTTATTTAATACCCAGTTCTTTCAGCACATCTTCACTCTTGTCCAGCTTTGGGTCGGCAAAGATAATAGTAATTCCTTCACTTTTGTCTAAAACAAAGTCATATAATCTGATCACTGCAATTTTCTGAATGGCATTATAAACCTTATCCTGTATGGGTTTGATCAATTCCTGGCTTTTTTTAAACAGATCTCCTTCAAAACCAAACCTTTTGCGCTGAAGATCGCGCACTTCCTTTTCCTTGTTAAAGATTTCATCTTCTCTTTTCTTCCTAAGGTCTTCACTAAGCATCACCTGCTCGGCCTCATAATCTTTATACATCTTATCCAATACCGCCTGTTTATCATCAATTTCTTTTTGCCATTGCATGCTGGTCTGATCCAGTTGCTTTTGAGCGTCTTTATAGTCAGGCATTTTGTCAAGAATATATTTGGTATCCACAACCGCATAGCGTTGTTGTGCTCCTGCAACAGTTACCAGGAAGAGTGCCGGTAACAGTATCCATATTATTTTTTTTATCATGGCGTCAAAATTAGTTTATACATCATAGCATCCGGGAATGCATTGGTCCAAATCCTTATTCTGGTTCATATCCCAACATAAAAGTAAAGCGGGATGCATTTTTGAGGGATCCATCCTGGATTCTGTCTATACCAATTCCATAATCAAATCCAAGCAATCCAAACATCGGCAAGAAGAATCGCAGACCGACACCCACATCCCGACGAAGTCGGAATGGATTATAATCACGGTAATCATACCATCCATTCGCCGCTTCAAAGAATGCCTCACCATAGATCGTACTGCTGGGATTGGTGACAAATGGATAGCGCAATTCCAAAGTATATTTATTGAACATGGTAAAGAATCTCGTTGCCTGTTGCTGATCAGGGTTGAAATTAGGATCTGAAGTCTGATACACCGGATAACCTCTTTGGGAAATGATTTCATAGCCCAGCAGATCCAAAGTTATTTGTCAATCCGGCATCTCCCAACTGGAATCGCTCAAACGGAGAAAAATTCAGTTCGTTGGTATACCTGCTGAGGAATCCCATTTTCACCGCTGCCATCAGCACAAATTGGTGACTCTTGTCAGCACCCATTGCTTTTCCAAGTGGGATGAACCACTGGCTGGTCAATCTCCATTTCATATATTCAGGCAATGTGAATTCCTGGTTTGGCGAATACACGTGATTGGAGAACAAAGAATATGGCGGAGTAAACTGGCCGCTGAACGAAAGATTGGATCCACCGGTGGGATAGATCGGTCGATCAACTGAATATCTTGCCAGGGTTATTTTCAAACTGATATTGGTTGAAAATCCATTCCTGAAAAATGGCGAAAACAGCGAATAGTTTGTCAGGTTATACCTGGTATAATTGAGCGCGTAGGTCAGCGTGAAGAAGTCATCAGGCCATTGCAAACGTTTACCAAGGGCTACAGTGACTCCGAAGTTTTTCAGTGAATTTGTGTCACTGTAAGCATATTTCCCTGTTTGGTAGTTATATCCACCGGTCCTGAATGCACTTCGATATAAGCTCACCGTCAGTGTATTCATCTTTTTGCCTCCCAGCCAGGGTTCGGTAAACGAAAGATTGTACGACTGGTAGGCCTTACCGTTAGCCTGAACACGAAGACTTAGTTTTTGACCATCTCCTTTCGGTAGAGGATCCCATGCAGATTTTTTCCAGATATTATTAATAGAAAAATTATTTATGGATATCCCCACGGTCCCGGTCAGACCAATACCACCACCCCAACCAGCAGATAATTCCAGCTGATCTGAAGATTTTTCTTCCACACTCCAGTTGATGTCAACTGTTCCATCTTCCTGGTTGGGATTGATATTGGGTGCTACTTTTTCCTGGTTAAAGAATCCCAGGTTAATGATTTCCCTTTGGGAACGGATCAAAGCACTGCGGCTGAATTGATCGCCCGGAATAGTTCTTAGTTCTCTGCGAATCACATATTCCTTGGTTACTTCATTTCCTGAAATCGTTACATTTTTGATGGTAGCCTGGGGACCTTCCGTCATCCTGATCTCAAAATCTATCGTATCATTATAAACGGAGGTTTCAACCGGGTCAACGCGGAAAAACAAGTAGCCGTCATCCATATACAAGTCGCTGATCCCACCTCCTTCCTGCGTGATCTGTTTTCCAAGCTTTTTATTGAGGATATCCAGATTGTATACATCTCCTTTTCTTATTCCAAGCAACATGGTCAGTATCGAATCTCCATATTTGGTATTTCCTTTCCATGAAATATTTCCGAAATAGTATTTATGCCCTTCGTCCACTTTAATGTCAATGTCGAGTTGTTTTTTCTTATTATAATACAAAGTATCTGAAACAATGACTGCATCCCTGAAACCCTTAGAATTGTAGTATGAAATAATACTTTCCTTGTCTTCCGTGTATTTTTTCAGATTATATTTTGCAGAGCTAAGCAGTTTCATTCTCACGTATGGATCTAGCACCTCCTTGGTTTCTGTAAAAGTCAGGAAGCCCCACTCATCCACATATTGCTTAAAGCTTAGCGGCTTATTGTACCCATAAGAACTTGAGTCAATCGGCGGGAACAGAGTGAGCCTGCTTAATTCATGGGTTCCCTTCATCTGCGATTTGAGTTTGGCTTCAGGAACGGCTTCATTGCCAAAAATATTGATTTGATTAACTTTTACCTTTACCCCTTTGGTGATATTGAAAGTGAGGATCTCCGAATTGTTTGAAGAAGGATCTTTTGCTTCAGTGATATTAATGGTTACACTTTGGTAGCCTTTGTCAGCATAGTATTTCTGGATATATTCCTCCGCCGTACGCCTCATATTTTCGGTAATGACGCGGCCCTTTACCAGTCCGGTTTTCGTTTTCAATTCGTCCGATTCTGTCTTGGTTGCTCCCTTAAAAATAAAATTTGATAGTCTGGGCCTCTCCGTTACATTAATTTCGATATAGATGTCATTAACAACCAATTTGGTGATATAAATGGCAATATTTGAAAAAAGATTTTGGTTCCAGAGCTTGTTGATGGCGCGGCTGAAATTATCTCCGCCCGGAATATTTACTTTGTCACCCACAGTCAGTCCGGAAATGGAAATGAGCAAGGTTTCATCCAGATATTTTGTACCGGTAATTTTGATGCCGGCGATGGTGTATTCCTTGGGTGTTTTTGAATTCGAAAGTGCAAGCAAATCTGGATCTATGGCCACCGGATGTGTAGTATCAGTTACCTGCGCTTTTCCAACATTTATCAACAGCAAACAGAAGGTAACTAACAAAACACAAATCGGTAAACGTCGTTGCATCCGGTAGGGGAAATTTAGAGCGGCAAATTAAGGGGATTAATTAAAAGGCTTTGTTAAAAAACCATGTGTGATAATGCTTTAGTGAGCTCATTCACAATGATTTTTAAGTTTTCGTACGGATTTGTCTGCGCAGCTGTTCGCTGGTCTTTCCAAAACGCCTTTCCCGCCCTTGAAAATCAAGGATAGCTTCGTACAGATTCTCTTTCCTGAAATCAGGCCAGAGGACATGACTAAAGTATAATTCAGTGTATGCCAATTGATAGAGAAGGAAATTGCTGATCCGGTACTCACCGCTGGTCCTGATCATCAATTCGGGATCGGGAATGCCTGCGGTACACAGATAATTTTTGAAGCTATGCTGTGAGATTTCAGCCTCATTCAATTTCCCCGACTTTAGATCTGCCGCGATTTTTTTTATGGCTTCGACGATTTCCCACCGACTACTATAGCTGAGCGCCATGACCAATTGCATCCCTTCATTTTTTTCCGTTAGTACCAGGGCTTCCTGCAGCTCATTCCTCGCAAAATCCGGAAGCTTGGTCAAATCTCCGATCACGCGCAGCCTGATCTTATTCTTATTCAGGGTATCCACTTCTTTTCTTATGGTTTGGACCATTAATTCCATCAAACCATCCACTTCGTCCTGTGGGCGGTCCCAGTTTTCAGTCGAAAAAGCATATAAAGTCAACCATCCGACCCCCAGTTCAGCGCATCCTTCCACTACATTCCGCACGCTTTCAACACCATGATAATGACCATATAGCCGGTCATGGCCTTTCTCCCGGGCCCAGCGCCCATTCCCGTCCATGATCACCGCAATATGGGATGGAAGTTTTTTTAAATCAATCTTATCCTTCAATGAGTCCATGGGGCCCCTTTTCAAGGGCACGAAGGTATATCATTTTCAACAGCGTCCAGTCGAAAATCTAACCCGGGTCTCCCCTAAAAATAGGATCAATCCGCTTTGGGGCATATGTAAGAAGTCAGGTTGAAACTTAGCGTCAGTGAAGCGATCAGGTACCCATCATTTTGGTTGGCATAACCCCTTTGACGTCCCTGCACTCCAATCGGCGTAGAGCCCGTTTCGTTTGAACGGTCCTGCAGGGCGGCGGCAAGCGATGGATTTCCATTTGGCAAAGTGGGAAAGTTGGTGATACCCGCATAAGTTGTGCTCACATCATCCAGATAGTCGGTAGTTGTAAACCTGTATGTAATTTCAAATCCAATATTGAGACTTGGATTCATGTTGTATTTGAAACCCACTCCAAACGGAATACAGAAGGCCATACTGTTGTATGGCTGGCGCCCCGGGTAGGCCGCACTGCCCTGTCCCTCAGTACCTAATGGCCGCAGAAACACTTTTTGGCCCTGGTAATATGCATAGGGATCATAGCTGAAAATGCCCACGCCAAAAGTAATATATGGAGTATACCGGTATCGCGCTTCCCCCGGAATAAACTTAAAAAAATTAAAATCGCCCTGCAGTGTCAGTTCCCAGATGTCTGAATTAAAACTGAGATTACGGCGATGGTCATAGTCATTTTGAGTATTATAAGTGTCCGAGTACCCAACCTGGGTGTACATCCCACCCACCCTTGCGGCGACATAGTTGCCAAATTGTTTCCTGAAAAAGAGACCCACGGCCGGCTTTGGCGTATTGAAATGAAAATCAGGGTTCAAATCTCCAAAATATTGGGAAACACCGGCTAATACGCCAATTTCTCCATCCAGTACGTTCTCAAATTGTGCCAAGGTTCTGGATGTGGAAAGGATAATCAAGAAGCTAACAATATATAATTTCTTCATATCTAATAATAAAACGAGACTTTTGATACTAACGAATTTCAGTTGTATTTCTTTTGCAACTCCTTGTTAATTTCTTGTATCCAGCCCCCAGCTGAGCTTATTTCGCAGGGTTTGCAAAAAATTGCTTTCGTTCAGTCTGACCAGTCCTAGGGTAAATTTCTCCCTGCGAACAGCCAGCTGAACCTGTTTATCGACAATTTCCTTGCGGGAATCCAGCGCACAGATAAAATGATCGGATCTTCCCTCCACTTCAAAAGAAATGATATTGTCGTCAGGAACGACGATGGGCCTTACATTCAGATTATGTGGGGCCACCGGATTGATGACAAAGCTCGCAGAATCAGGAAATACCACGGGCCCGCCGCAACTCAGAGAATAGCCTGTTGATCCGGTGGGTGTTGACACAATCAGCCCATCGGCCCAATAAGTATTCAGGAATTCACCATTGAGATATGTATGAATTTTCACCATCGGTGAAGTGTCTGTTTTATGTATGGCGAATTCATTGAGACCATAAGGCACATCGCCAAAAAGCGGCTTATTGGCATCCAAATGAACAAGAGATCTCTTATCTATCACAAAAGTCCTGTTGACAAGAGAAGTAACCACCGAAGTAAGTTCTTCCCTGCCGATACTGGCAAGGAACCCCAACCTTCCAAAATTGATGCCAAGGACTGGAATGTTTTTATCTCTTACTAGCGAGACCGTATCCAGAAGGGTCCCATCTCCTCCCAGACTGATGATAAAATCAATAGAAGCATCAAGATCTTTGGATTCTTTAAATAATGAAACAGAAGCGGGAAAAGGAAAACCTGCCTGTACTTTCTCAAAAAAAGATTGGTAAATGACAGGTTCAATGTGTTGCTGCTTTAATTCTTCTATCAGAAACTGCACTTCATTGTGCTGCTCATTTTCGGGAACCCGGCTGTAAATAGCTACTTTCATTAATAGATCAATTTAATTAGGAGAGAAGAATTCGTGATTCCCCACGGATTATCACACAATTTCCTTTTGCAGGAAACATCACGGATTAGAAATCGCTTCCGATATGGAAGAAGAATCCACTTTGTCCCAACTGGTTAAAACTATACTCAAAGCGGAATACCAGATCATAAAATGTAACGACATCGATTCCGAATCCGCCAGTGTAAAGGAAACTGTTCACAAGGGAATTGTACCGGAAATCTTTGTTATAGGAATACCCCCAATCCGCATAAGCTTTTGCAAAAATACGAATGGGAATCCGGTCATGCGACCAGGAAGAATGGATGAATGGAATATTGAAATCAAACAATTTCCTGATCAATGTATTTCTTTCCAATACTCCTACAACACCGTCCACCACGTATTTTTCAAGTCCCCTCAAATAAAAATCTCCATATCCGAATAACTGGGAATTGTAAAAGGGTTGACTGAACGGGCCCCGAATGATTCCCATATTCTGAGTTACAAAATTAGTTCTTTCTGCAATTGGCCACGCGTTCGTCGTCTTGCCATACAATTGCCAAAGATTCATGTCTGCATTAATGCCTCGATGCAAAGCGCCGACTTCAAATGAAAATCCGTTGAGAGGATATGGCGGATAGTCTACATTGTTATAGCTGATTGTATAAGATAATTCAGGATAGAAGACTTTGGTCTGTTTGTAATTGAAATAATATGGGTTGACCACAGTGACTGCGCTGTCGATATTGACCTGGTTTATACTGAAGCGAACATAATGTCTCGTCTTCAACCCCGGTCGGTAGTAATATCGCAATGAAAAACTCAATTGTTCCTTGAGGTATTCAGAAGCATAGGGGATCGTGTCTGAGCTAATGAATTGTTGCTGATTATTCGTAGTGAGTGCATCAATTTCTTTCAGTTTGGCATAGCTGAAGCCAACGCCAAATCCATGCTTGAGTGATTTGTCGGCATAGGGTTGGTCATAAGCCAACTCGACTTGTTGCGAGTAACCCGTGATGAGCCAGACCCTGAGGTTGTCATTCCTGCCTGTGAAATTATATTGGGAATACTTCAATCCATAATCAATGCGGCTAAGGCTATAATTCTTTTCGGCCCAGGCAGCGAAATTTCTGTCTACTGGCCTTATATATGGAAGAGGAAAAATATACCATCGTTCTTTGACGTCGATCTGGATGTCTGCAATGAATCCACGGAAACTCTTGAGTGAGATGATCACGTCCACGAACAAGCGGGTTGCCATGAGCCGGTTTCGCGATTCTGAAAACGATCCTGCCAGCGCAGAAATAGTAGAAGAATCACCCCGCTTGAAAAGCAATTCCCTTTCAATGATATAATTCTTCGTTTTTTTATTGCCGGCAATAAAGATTTCTCCGATCACAATCACTTTCGATGGATGCCTGTTTGGGAAACTATCAACCGCCTTCGAAGAATCCGGGCTCAGGAGGACCAGCGGTATGGAGTCATGGTATTTGTCCTGTCCGCTTGCAGCAAGGACAGTCAGGACCAGGATGATTGCAAGACAATATTTCCTGAGCTCACGCCACATGGCGCTTTGGATAGGATGTTGAAGGATCTTTAAAATGGATATCAAAACTTGCTGTTAAATACTCAGGTAATTCATCAGGTGATCATAATTGCTACGCAATTCGTTTTCATACAATTCTTCGCCGAAATAATATTTTACCTTGTATTCATAGCGCTGGAAAGTAGAAATGATGTCAGAAATCTCCAGCCTGTTGATTTTGAGCGTGACAAAAAACGTTGAAGAATGAGTATCCCAATATGTGTTTAGCTGCGTAATCTGTGCGTCATTTGTTTCTACCAGTTTACTGATTTCGGAAAAAGAAAAACTGATCTTATCCATTTCCAAAACGATAACTGCCCCGGGATTATTTACGCCGATCATCTTCCCCACCTGGCGCAAAAGATCTGTTGCTGTAATGGATCCTATATATTCGGAATTGGAATCAATTACAGGTATGACAGAAAGATTGTATTCTGCCGCGAACTGAACAGCTTCAATGAAATGATTGCCTGCATGGGCTGAAATTTTGGAGAATTCATGCTGCAATTGGGAAAGGGGCATATCCTCATCCATCGCATTCAGCAGACTGTCTTCGCTGAGCAATCCAACCAACTTATCATCTTGGATCACTGGCAGGTGGTCAATCCGAAAATCAGTCATGAGGTCCTGCGCCCTGGCAACTGTGTCGGTCAGATGTAAGGAAGGAATAGTAACAGATATGATTTCCTTATTTAACAAAGCATGGGTTTTAATCCTAAGACGATATAAATCATGCTACTGCTGCAGGTTCGTTCAATTTTGTCAAGAATTTATGCAAGATTTTATTGAACTCATCTGGAACCTCCATCATTGGAGCATGGCCGCATTTATCAATAAAATGCAATTCACTATTGGGGATTAGCCGCTGAAACTCCCTGCCCACGAAGGGTGGAGTAATGGCATCATTGTTTCCCCATATTAATAACGTCGGTTGCTTGATTTGATTGAGTTCTTCACCCAAATTATTTCTGATGGCACTTTTGGCAAGGGCAATGATCTTGAAGGCTTTCAGCCGGTTATTAACTATTTCATAGACTTCATCCACCAATTCCTTTGAGGCAGTCGCAGGATCATAAAATGTCAATGCCGTTTTTTTCCTGATATATTCATAGTCTCCCCGCTTGGGATAGGTATCTCCCATACCGCTCTCAAAGAGCCCGGAACTTCCTGTTAATATGATGGATCTGATCCGCTCCGGGTGTTTAAGCACATGGACCAGGGCCACATGACCACCCAAAGAATTACCAAGCAAATGCAGGTTCCGATAGTTCTTAAATTCAATGAACCGATGCACAAATTTTTCCAAACCACCTACTGTGGTATGAAGCAGGTCAAGCTCGAATAGTGGTAGAATCGGTACTACCACTTTGTAATGCTTACGGAAATACTCTATCAGGTCAGTGAAATTGCTCAAAGCGCCAAATAGTCCATGCAGGAGAACAATGGGCTCGCCTTCCCCGACTTCAATAAACTTGAATTTCTCTTCTTGTTTGATCTCGTACTGCATCCGTAATGAATAAGTTCGACAAATTATTCGCTAAAATAATTGATTTAAGGCAAAATCGAAGTCCTGATATAGCAATAACCGAAATTCATCGCAAATTTACAACAACCCGAGGACTATCTCCTTCCCGCCTCTAGTCAAAGGAGTGAATGAAAAGCTCAAGATACATCATGCTGAAACATTGGTGGCAAAAAATCAATATGTTAAAATTGGAGCCCGGCCATCCGGGAAAATAATCAGTCTACTAAATAAGTAGATTTAATTGGTGATCTTGAAAACCTATATCACCGGACCTGATTTGACAAATGCCCAAAAAAATCTTCGAGTTTTTGGAACATGTCTTTGAAGAAAGGAATAAGCGTTCCCATCCCATCTATGATCTCCGGGCCCCAGGGTCTGATAAATTTATACGTCACGGAGGAACTGATCGCTTGCGGCGAAAGGACATGAGCAGAGCTCCCATAAAATAGAAAAATGCTGTACACAGCCGTGAACAGGATAGCATACAAAATCACACCGCCGATCTTATTCGCCCAACCCAACATAGCCAGATTCATCGCCGCCTGGATGAGATTTGCACACCATCTCACCAAAATCACAACGAGGATAAAGACTAGAATAAAAGACAGAATGGGAAGCCATTTGGGAGATATCCGGACAAAATCTTTTACCCGACCTGCAACCACAGCCGATAACTTGATTGCAGCTGCCAACCCGATCATTACTCCAAGAAAGGAAAACACCGCAACAACCAATCCTCTTTGCAGGCCTTTCATGATCGCGACCAGAAGGAGCAGAAGGAAGATGATATCTATCATCATGGAATGCCGGTTTTTCCAGTCATCTCAAATTGTTCCAATGCCGTTGACTATTTGGATAGTATTTCTTTCACCAGAACGCTGATCGTTTTGCCATCCGCCTTCCCAGCGAGTTGTTTTGTGGCAGCCGCCATGACCTTTCCCATTTCTGCTGGCGAAGAAACGCCCAGCTCTTTTATCAAAGAGGTTAATACTGATTTTAATTCCTCCGTATCCATTTGCCTGGGAAGAAATTTTTCTATGATTTCAATTTCCTCTTGTTCTTTCTTTGCCAGGTCTTCCCTATTCTGCTTCTGATAAATATCAAGTGAATCCTTTCGCTGCTTGACCAGTTTTTGCAATAGTTTTATTTCATCTTCGGCCTTCAATTCTCCGCCCGCGCCCTCTGAAGTTTTGGCAAGGATAATTGCCGCCTTAATGGCCCTCAGGGACCTTAGTGATTTTTCATCTTTCGCAAGCATGGCCGTCTTCAATTCGCCCATGACTTTTTGCTCTAAATTCATATCTGCCATTTAATGTTTTAAACTTTGTTTTCTTTCAACTGCGCTTCCCGGAATTTCTCATAAAAGCCTTTGGCGAAATGTCTCAAATCTTCCACCAGCGGTTTTTGCTTTGTCGCCCTGTCCAGCGTATCGGCCATAGTGATCAAGGTCTGGTAGAAAAAATCACCCATTTCATCCACCATCATCTCTTTAGTCCAAAGGTCAATACGCAATGCGGCTCTATCCTTTCCATCCCAAAATGCCAGCATCATCGCTTTTGCCTTTCTGACATCTTCTGCCGTTGTATCGCTTGCACTCCAGCTGATTTGTTCGGGCACTTTGTTGGTGTCTAGCAAGACATCAATTTTGATCGTAGATTGTTTCATTCCTTTTTTGTTTCATATCATCTTCCAGGCAGGAAATCTCGAAAGCAAATTCTCTCTTATGTCCTGCAATGGTAACAATTGGCGAAGTTAACAGGAAACGGCGAGTGGCCATCACCGCTTTTCTGCCGCCTGAAGGGCCTGCCATAAACTGGCCACTGACTGTTGAATATTAAAGCGCCCAGCTTCTATGGACCCTTTCCTGATCAATTCCAGCCGGAGGCCTTCATTTGTAAATAGCGTGATCATGCCTTCCGCCAGGTTCTCGATATTTTCAGGATCAATCGCAAGTACGCCCTCTTTCAATAATTGTTCCAGCCGTCCTCCTGCCCCGCTTACCACGGGTACCCCAGCCTGGAATGCATTCAGCAGGGAGGGCACCAACACCTGATCCACGGGCTGTATCAATGCATAGGCTGAAGCGCTCATTTTTATAAATTCTCTTTCAGACAATCCCGCATAGGCATGCACGTCATGACGATATTTGTATGAAACCAGTTTGTCATAGGGTGTATGGTCGGGTTCACCCGCAATTCCGGCAATCAGCAGGTTCATATTCGATTGCTGCTTTTTTTTAAAAATGGAAAATGCCCTGAGAAGAGACATCAGATTTTTTTCGGCGTAGTTTGCCCTGGTCAGGAAATATTCCTTGCCTCCCGCATACTTGACTTTGGTATGCTCCTTATCGGCCCAGGAAAGTGGATTATAATTTTCACTGAATGCCAGGGGCACAACAAAGATATTTTCGCCAGGCAATGCAAATTGCCGGATCAATTGGGATTTAGTTGCTGATGAATCCGTGATCAGGAAACTCCTGCCAAGCATGAGCTCTTTGAATATGCCTGTATTTTTCCTGATAAACGTTTCCGCTCCCTGCCCCGGAATCCAGAAAAAGCGGGATAGTCGCCCGGCGTAGAGTCGCGAACCGCCAATGCTGAGCAAACAATCAATCGCCTGCTTGCCAATGGTTGAGCGGAGACGCTGGCTTGCGAGCCAATTCTCTCCCCATTGCCCTGGAAGCCAGTTTTTGTAAGCGATGACCTGGACAGGCAGACCTGACCATTCCTTATTTCTGAAGAATGGGGAGTCGAGAACCCAAAATTTCGATTGCGGGTTACTCCTCATCAGGCGTGTCAGGCAATCCGTAAAATAACGGTCCATTTCTACACTTTCATAATCCCTAAAAATGAAACCTGAATCGATTACAATTTTCATATTGGCGTGTACAAATATATGGCTAGGCAGAATACACAAAAAAGATACATATATAAAGTGTTGATAATAATGTCAATATATTCGAGTTTTAGTGGCCTTTATAAATGTGGTTTTTACTAAGCACCTAAGTCGGGTATAAATGCGTAGACATCCTTAGTTCTGTTAGATAAATTTGTATAGTTCTAATCCGTCTATAATCCAGTCACCCAAAATCTGTATCTATGAAACAAATTTACTCTTTGGCGATTGTGGGAATGGTTTTCATAGCTGCTTCTATCCCCCAGAATATGTCCGCTCAATGTACTTGTTCCGGCGGGATCCCTGCAACTGTTCTGCGTTATAATGCCACTTTGGCCCCGACCAATGTTCCCAGCGCAACGATCAACTTTCCGCAGTTCAATCCGACGACTTTTCCCGGATTTGACCTGAGTTGTGTAACTCTATTTGATACGCTTTCCGGTGTTTCAACCACCGGAATAAGAAACCTGAACAGTTCTACTGCTCTCCTGGATCCCAGTAACCCGCAGTATAGTCCGACGGGAAGAATGGAATACTCATCGCTCTTGAACGTAACCACCAACATACTCGGCCCGGGGATTAACCAGAATAAAACCTTTACGACGTCATACGGACCGGATTCTCTTGGTGCATTTGGCCAACCTGATGATACCATAACCTATGGCCCTGACAATTTATTTACAAATTACAAATCTTCGAAGGCTTCCACCAGTGTAAGTTCTTATATAGGTACCGGCAATGTTTCCTTTACCTATGGAATTCTTGGTGGTCTGATCATTACCGAAGGTTCGCTAAACTATCATGCGCAGATCATAACCACATATTCAGGTCAATTCGGCCTGACATATTATTTATGTCCTTCAAGCCCGCTGGCCACTTCTATAAGCTATTTCTCTGCAGTTAAAAACAAGGGCTCTATTGACCTTCAGTGGTTGGCAGCCAGTTTGCAAAACAACACCAATTATGAAATCCAATTCAGCAGGAATGGAGAAGATTTCAACGCCCTCGGAAACATACAGGCTAATGCTTCTTCAGCAGGTACTATTTCAGAATTCCACTATCAATACCACCTTGATCCGTCTGATGTAGGCTCCCTTTATTTCAGGATCAAACGCGTTGAAGCGGATGGCCATATAAGTTATTCTGCTGTCAAGCTGATTAATCTCCAATCAAATGGTTCAATTGGTATACAGACTTATCCAAATCCAGTAATCAATACGGTTAGGGTGCAGTTTGAAGAAAACCAGAATGGACATTTTCTTATAGAATTGATCAATATTTCAGGACAGGTCATTCAGCAGAAATCTGTGAGCCTTAGCTCGGCCAACCTGGTTGATTTTGACCTTGCAGGTCATCCAGCAAGAGGATTGTATGTCATCCGTGCAAAAGATCTTTCACATAACAAACAATACATTACCAAAGTACAAGTGCAATAACCTGTGAAAAAACATATATCCATCCTACGAAAGGCCAGCATATGCTGGCTTTTTAGGTTTTAAGTGAATAGACAGGGTCAGTGAATACCCAAGCCTTACAACATCCGGGCTTCCTCAATCCCGGCCCTTTGCTTATTCAGCTTTTTGCTGTAGGTTTGTACTATATGGAGTTAACAATGGAATATAACACGACCAGGAATTACTTGGTTATGCGTGAATACGGTCGTCATATTCAAAAGATGATTGAATATGTTATGACACTGGAGGATAATGAGGAAAGGCAGCGTAATGCACAAGCCGTGATTGAATTGATGGGATTTTTGAATCCGCACTTGAAAAATGTAGAAGATTTCCGCCATAAGTTATGGGACCACCTGTTTCTTATTTCTGACTTTAAGCTGGAAGTCAGTTCACCCTATCCCATCCCGACCAGAGAAACGCTCAAAACCAAGCCCGATCCCATGGGCTATCCAAAACGCTATCCCAAATTCTCTCACCTGGGCAAGAACCTCGAGCTCGTTATCGGCAAAGCCATGGCGGAAGAGAATCCTGAAAAGAAGAGTGGATTCGCCAATGCGGTGGCCTATTATATGAAGCTTGCCTACAATAACTGGCACAAAGAAACGGTCCATGACGACGCCATTCAGATGGAATTGAGCAGGATCACGAATAACCAGCTCGAGTTTACAAATACTCCTTATGTAAAGAGTTTCAGGCCTTCGGATAATCGTGACCGTAATGAAAGGGGCGGCGGCTTTGGCGATTACCGCAACAAGAGGAACCAGAAATTTCAGCAACGCAATAATAACCGGAATGACCGAAATGACAGGAATGACAGGGGAAATGGGAAGTTTAAGAAGAAAAGATACTGATTGGTTGATTGGTTGATTAGTTGAATGGTTAAACTTTTTTGAGTTGGCGGTTATACTGTCAACTTTTTTATTTTAGTTTCTATATCCAGGAAAAAGAAATCCAACCAATCAACCAATCAACCAATCAACTAATCAACCAACCAACCACTCTACAGATGAATTCATTCGAAGTAACAGGAGGCAAGAAACTGACTGGAGAAATTGTGGCGCAAGGTGCGAAGAACGAGGCCTTGCAAATCATTAGTGCGGTTTTGCTAACTCCTGAGAAAATGACGGTGACGAATATTCCTGATATTCTGGATGTGAACCTATTGATAGATTTACTGGGAGAAATGGGGGTTAAGATAGAAAGGATTTCCCGGCACGAGTGCATTTTTCAAGCCGACAATATCGACATTGATTACCTGCATGGGGAAACTTACCGTAAAAAAAGCGGAAGGCTTCGCGGATCAGTGATGGTTGCCGGGCCTATGCTGGCAAGATTCAGAAGAGCATTCATTCCCAAACCAGGGGGCGACAAAATTGGACGCAGAAGGCTAGATACACATATCATAGGATTTGAAAAGCTTGGCGTGGAATTCGAATACGATACGGAAGATGGCTTCTTTCACCTTCAGGCACCGAGGCTCCAGGGAACCAACCTCCTGCTTGATGAACCTTCCGTCACAGGAACCGCCAATATTGTCATGGCCGCCGTGATGGCCCGAGGAATCACTACCATTTATAATGCAGCCTGTGAGCCATATATCCAGCAGCTTTGTAAAATGCTGAACCGGATGGGTGCAAAGATTTCAGGGATTGGCAGCAATTTCCTGACCATTGAAGGAGTTAATTATTTGTGCGGAACCGAACACCGAATGCTTCCCGACATGATCGAAGTAGGATCCTTTATTGGCCTGGCGGCCATGACCCAAAGTGATATCACGATCAAAAATGTCAGCCTTGAAAATCTTGGGCTCATTCCCGGAAAATTCCAGCAACTGGGAATCCAATTGGATTTTATTGGAGACGATATCCATGTACCTGAACAGGATGTATATGAAATACAGACCTTTCTTGATGGTTCAGTGTTGACAATCTCCGACCATCCCTGGCCGGGCCTCACTCCGGATTTATTGAGCATTATGCTGGTCGTCGCAACACAGGCCAGGGGAAGCGTGCTGATTCACCAGAAAATGTTTGAAAGCCGCTTGTTTTTTGTCGACAAGTTAATCGATATGGGTGCCCAGATTATTCTTTGCGATCCTCATCGGGCGGCTGTGATTGGATTGGCAAGAGAGCAAAAATTGCGCGGGATAACAATGAGCAGTCCGGATATCCGCGCAGGTGTGGCCCTGCTAATTGCCGCACTAAGTGCAGAAGGCAGGAGCACTATTCAAAATATTGACCAGATTGATCGGGGATACCAATATATAGACGAGCGCTTGAAAAAATTGGGTGCAGACATTAAAAGGGTTTGAAATCACCAAAGCGCATTTGAGAAGCAAGGTTCATTCCAAAACTAATTGAAATAAAATTATTTTCGAAGCACGTATTCTCTTCATTCATGCCGGAAGATCCATTCGATTCAAAAAAGAAAATCATCATCATCACTGCACCTTCAGGCGCCGGCAAGACGTCTATTACCCATTTTCTCCTCGATAATATTCCAAAGCTGTCGTTTTCCATTTCAGCTACGACGAGGCAGAGGCGCTCGCACGAAAAGGACGGAAAGGATTATTATTTCATAAGCGAGCCGGAGTTCAAGCAGAAAATAAACAACCATGAATTTGTAGAATGGGAAATGGTTTATGAAGGAAAATATTATGGTACACTAAATAGTGAATTGGATAGGATCTGGGACCAGGAAAAAGTGCCTGTGCTCGACATAGATGTGAAGGGAGCCATCCATGTTCAGCAACAATATGCAGGTCATTCACTTTCTATTTTCGTACAGCCACCTTCCATCGGCGAACTTCAGCGCCGCCTGGAATCAAGAGGTACGGAGACCATGGAGACCCTGGAAGCAAGGCTGAACAAGGCTGCTTTCGAACTTTCCTTCAGCCATCAGTTCAACCATATCATTGTCAACGACAACCTCGATAATGCATGCCGCCAGACCGTTGCGCTTGTACGGGATTTTCTTGCAGTTTGACCTGGAAATCATGCCTTTTTGGCTTCTTCCCGATTTAGAATTTTCGCATTTTCAGGGTATATTCGCAGTTGCATGATCAATACCAATACACTCGTCTGGATTATTATTGCGTGGCTCATGATCATCTTCTTTGAAGGAATAGAAATTGCCTTCATCAGCGCCAATCGACTGACCATAGAACTGAAAAAGAAGCAAGGTGTGAGCAGCGGCATCATCCTGGCCCGTTTCCTTGAATTTCCTTCCAGGTTCATGGGCTCCACCCTGATTGGCTTCAACCTGTTCCTGGTCGTTTTTGGGCTTCTGGTAGGTGAAACCCTTTATCCACTATGGGAATTCCTGATTAAAAAAGCATCCCTGCCTCAGGCATGGGTGGATTTATTCAGGCTCCTGTTCGAGACTTTCGTGTCTACGATTTTCATCCTTTTCTTTGGAGAGCTCCTTCCAAAAGCACTCTTCAGGGCAAGAAGCGATAGTCTTCTGACCTTTTTTGCGCCCGTTAGCAATTTCTTTTACAGGGTATTCAATCCGGTCATCACTTTCTTCACCAAGATTGCAGAATGGATACTTAAATACGTTTTCAATGTGCGTATCGACGAAAAGAAGAACCTGTTTTCAAGAACCGATGTTGAGCATCTTTTCCAGGAAACAGGAGAAGTGGATGAAAAGAGTCAGGAATTAAATACCAACCTCTTCGAAGCGGCTTTGTCACTCCCAAAGGTAAAGATCAGGGAATGCCTGGTACCCAGAAAAGAGATCGAAGGCATCGATATCAAATTGTCTATTGAAGATGCCAGGAAAAAATTTGCTGATTCCAAACTAAGCAAACTGGTCGTTTACGAAGGCAATATTGACCACGTAAAGGGCTATCTGCATCAGCTTGATCTGTTCAGAAATGCCTCCACTATTCAATCCATCCTTCTTCCAATTCCTGCGGTGCCCGAAAGCATGAGCGCCACGGACCTGATCAGCAAATTTTCTAAGGAAAGAAAAAGCATTGCATGGGTCGTAGATGAATTCGGAGGCACTGCCGGGATAGTAACAATGGAAGACCTGCTGGAAGAGATTTTTGGAGAGATCAAAGGATGAATACGATATCGAAGAATTTGAAGAAAAGAAATTGTCGAACGATGAATATCATTTTCTCAGGCCGCCTCGAACTGGACTACCTGGTAGAGAAATATGGATTTGAATTCCCTGAAAACGAATCGGAAACCCTTTCCGGTTTTATAATCAACCGCCATGAGACCATCCCAAGGCTCAAAGAGCGCATCATTATCGACGACTATGAGTTCGAAATCCTGGGAGTCAGTGACACCCGCATCGAAATGGTCAGGATCAAAGTGCTGAAGTAGGGAGGAATGCCAAACGCTGAACGCTTAAAGCTCAACGCTGCAACGCATAAAGCTGAATGCAAAACCTTTAATTTCAAAAATGAGTCTGAACATTTAGCTCATTACCTGAACATTCTATCAAAGCTTTGTATTAGCGTATCGGCAATTCGCATTCAGCTGTTCAGCATTCCGCGTTCAGCGTTATGTTAAGCCATCGTTAATCAGCCCCAAAACTTTTTTTCCAGGCTTTCTTTGATGGAAATTTGTTTGCGGTTCAGATTTTGAACCAATCATTCGAATTCCAAGGTTTTTTTTCATAGGTCAGTTAGGAGTAAACAACGCACTTCTTCACGAAGTGCTTGTTTTTTTATGCCCCCGCTCCCGCTACAAACAATTTATCTTTATTCTTTAGCTCCCTAGCAGTTTTCAATTAACTTTGCCCGCTCTAAAAGCGTGAAGCCCAAATGGCCCTGAAATTCTTTCAAAAGAAATCCAGACCAGGCTGAGATGTCCTTTGTGGACCATCTCGAAGCCCTGAGATGGCATATCGTCCGGTCAGTCCTTGCTATCGTCATCATTGCTATTGTCTTGTTTATCAAGATGAGCTGGGTGTTCGATAAGGTCATTATGGGCACCATTGAGAAAGGATTTTATCAGCTATACCGGGCTTTGCGCCCTGGGAAGGAAACTTCACATGGGAGATGTATTGTGCATGCCCCCGGTAAACATCAAGATGCAGACTACTACTTTCAGCTCGCAGTTCATATCCAGCATCACGATCGCATTTGTTGGCGGCTTTATCGTTGCTTTTCCATATATTTTCTGGGAATTCTGGCGCTTTCTCAAACCAGCCCTTTCGCCTAAAGAATTGAAAAGCACCCGGGGCTCGATATTTTGGGTTTCATTCTTTTTTCTCCTTGGCATTTCATTTGGCTACTTCTTACTCGCGCCCTTTACATTTCAGTTTCCTTGCAAATTATAAATTGGGAGATATTGGATTGCTCGAAACCAGGCCAACCCTCGATGATTATCTCGACAATCTTGGTGGATATCCTGATCGGAGCCGGAATAGCTTTTCAATTGCCCCTGATCAGCTATGTATTGACGCGGATCGGACTGATCACTCCGAACTTTCTTCGGACCTACAGAAAATATGCATATGTCGCGATTCTGTTTGTAGCTGCGATCATCACGCCTTCTCCCGACTGGATGAGCCAGGCCATTGTCGCACTTCCATTGATTTGCCTGTATGAACTGAGCATCTGGATTTCAAAAAGGGTGATGAAGCAGCAGGAGGAAAGAGATAAGGAAGAATGGAGTTAGGAGCACATCTCCCGCGGAAATGAATAATCCTGACAATGGATTTATGCAATTCAGTCCTAACTTAGCATGATTTTATTTCATCATTAATAAAAAAATTATGTCTGCATCATTTGACCTCAGAAAGCCAATTGCCATTGGTAGTGATCATGCTGGTTTTGAATATAAAGTGGAACTGGTGAAATGGCTGAATCAAAAAAGCATTCAGGTGATGGATATGGGGGTATATGAGAACAAATCCGTTGATTATCCCGATTACGCGCACCCGGTGGCCACAAGTGTGGAAAAAGGAGAATGCTGCTTTTGGCATTCTGCTCTGCGGATCGGCTAATGGCGTTTGCATGACAGCAAATAAACACCAGGGCATTCGAGCGGCCATTTGCTGGGCTCCTGAAATTGCCAAACTGGTCCGGGAACATAATAACGCAAATATCATTTGCCTTCCCGCAAGATTCATCAGCCAGGATCTTGCAAAATCACTCATAGATATTTTTATGGAAACTTCGTTTGAGGGAGGACGTCATGAAAGAAGAGTGGAAAAAATGGCGCTCGCCTGAATCCCCGAAAGTTTGGCTCTAATGTCTTCCCTGTATATCCATTTTCATTTCGCATCTTTCAATGTCCAGCTTATAATCCTTGATCTTTTCATCATTCTGACTACTCAGGATCGCCTTCTCAAAATAAACGATGGCTTTGTCAAATTTCATTTGCGATTCTTCAATCAGCGCATATCGTCCATACACCCATGATTTCTCTATGGTGTTAATCGTAAGGCATTTTTCAAGATGACGATTCAGTTCTTCCAATCTTCCCATATCCATCAGCAGCGCTGCAAGATGGTAATATGGATGGGGGTAGAGCGGATCACATTTCATGCGCTGTCTGAAAATGGTTTTCGGCCTTTCCGTAGTTATCAAACTGTGTTTTATATAACCATCCGAGGGAATTGTGCGCAGGTGCACTGGAAGGCTCATCATAGAGAATGCTTTCAAATTTCTTGAATGCTTCTGCATAATTGTTATTCTTTATATCCGCTTCCGCCTCCAGGTAAACCTCTTCAGTATTTGTATTCATGTGGTACATTTTACCATCCAAGAATCCATGCAAAAATAAGGGGCGCCACAATGGTAGCATCACTTTCCACAATGTATTTAGGCGTGTCGATACCAAGCTTTCCCCAGGTTATTTTTTCATTGGGAATTGCGCCGGAATAGGAACCATAGGAAGTCGTGGAATCCGAGATCTGGCAGAAATAACTCCAGAATGGTACATCATGCCATTCCAGGTCCTGGTACATCATCGGCACTACACAAATCGGAAAATCGCCGGCAATACCGCCACCAATCTGAAAAAATCCGACTCCTTTTCCTCCTGAATTCTTTCTGTACCAGTCCGAAAGCCAAACCATGTATTCAATACCGCTTTTCATGGTGGTCGCTTTCATTTCCCCTTTCACGATATAGGATGCAAAAATATTTCCCATCGTGCTGTCTTCCCATCCGCCAACCACGATAGGCAGGTTCCTTTCTGCAGCGGCAATCATCCAACTGTCTTTGGGATCAATTTCATAATCCTTCTCCATGACTTTACTCAGGAGCAGTTTATACATGAATTCATGTGGAAAATATCTTTCGCCACGAGCGTCTGCATCCTTCCATAATTTGACAATGTTATGTTGAATTTTCCGGAATGCTTCTTCCTCCGGAATACAGGTATCGGTCACCCTGTTCAATCCTTTTTCCAATAATTCCCATTCCTGCTGCGGTGTCAGGTCGCGGTAATTGGGTACACGCTTATAATGGGAATGCGCCACAAGATTCATGATGTCTTCCTCCAGATTGGCTCCGGTACATGAAATAATATGCTATTTTGTCCTTGCGGATCATTTCAGCCAGCGAAACGCCAAGTTCCGCTGTACTCATGGCCCCCGCAAGGGTTACCATCATCTTCCCATTCTCCAGTAAATGCTTTTCATAACCTTTTGCAGCGTCTACCAATGCTGCCGCATTGAAATGACGGTAATGATGTTGAATAAATTCGGAAATAGGCCCTTTATTCATGATCTGTTGTTTTGAGTCGATTTAAGTCAGGGTGCAAAAGTAATTTTTTTTAGGCAATTGAATCGGCTGCCTATTGGCTCCAATTGGCAGTCCAGCCCATAGAGGGTACTTAATAAATGAAAAAATCCCGTCCTGCAACGAGATTCTTTCTATTCAACTATTCCTGCTTCTAAAATAATCTAAGTGCCTGCGAAATGGAGACGATAATGATTATGATTTCTTTGTTCTTTTATAAACAGTCCACTCATTTGATCCGATGGCTTTTAAAACAACGGTTTCATCACTATTCTCCAGGGTTACATAATAAGCCGTATGGTCCTGCTTTGCTACTTCGAAAAGGCTGGAAATCCAATGGTCATTGTACTCTTTCCTGAGACTCGTAAATAAATTGATCGGCAGTTGGTACGATAAGAGATTTCGCACTACAGCCAACAGCTCATTTGTTTCGTTGCTATAGTATGCGAACATTACCTGGTCATTGAGGGTGAATGTGACTTTAGCATACTCTTTTTCCTGTTGCCAGCTTACATTCCTGGCAGTTACGAATTCACTCTTAAAGGAACTTACTGCTCCCTGATTGATGTCTTCACTCTTATTAGCGAAGGCGCTTGTCAGTCCTACTGTCAGCATCACTGCCAAAGCTAAAATTGTCTTTTTCATTTTGTAAAGGTTTTATTGTTTTTGGTTCTCTGTTTAATAAGACGCAATCATCACTTAAATGTTGCAGTCTGATTTGTTTTTTTGTTTCTTTTACAAAACTATATCGTAAACGGAGGGTTGGCAAGCTCATTTAGGTCATTCCGGGTCAAAATGGCGGCAAAACGCATAATGATGCCGGTGAAATAATTAATTGTTTTTTTGCCGGGGTTTTATTTTCAGGGGGCACCGGGCAACCATCTCCTTATAAAGAAAAACCCGTCTTGCGACGGGTTTGCTCTTGTTTCCAACTAAAACCAACTCAGAAATTTATGCTATGTTCTTTTTAACCGTTTTATGCAATTTCCAGTTTCCGGAAGCATCGGATTTCAATATCAAAGTTTCATCTCCGTTTTCAAGGCTTATATAGTAATGAGTCTGTCCGTCTGAACTCATTTCGATAAGGTCTGAGATCCAATATTCAGACAAATATGTCTTCTTAATATCATTGGAGAGGTTTAATGGAATCTGGCTCACCAACAGATGGCGCATTACGCCAAGCAATTCTCCTTGTTGATTGTAGAATGCATACATGATTTGGTCATTCAGGCTAAATGTTGCCTTGAAAAAATCCTTACTCTGCTGCCAGCTCACATTTCTTGCAGTTGTAAAATCATTTTTGAATGCTGCGATGGCATTTTGATTGATGTCCTCGCTTTTGTTAGCGAAGGCGCTTGTCAGTCCTACTGTCAGCATCACTGCCCAAGCTAAAATTGTCTTTTTCATTTTGTAAAGTTTTTTTGTTTTTGGTTTATTATAAGACGCAGTCAGGGAACGGATGTTGCATCGTATAGAAAAAAAATCAAGATTTATTTTTTATGCGCTTTATTCTTTGAGAATCACCGTTAGTATAATATTTAACCATCACGGTCTCCTTACTATTATATACACTGATGATATAGCTGGTCTGGCTCTCATTCGTGAATTCCACAACTTCCCTCACCGTATAATTCGCATATCCATTGGCCAATTCTTTCATTACGAGGATCGGCAGCTGATTCTCATTGATAAATCTCGCTGTACTCAGCAGGCTTCCTTCTTCATCATAAAATGCTTCCACGATTTCCCCGTTAAATTGAAAACGGGCGTGGTACAGGTTCTTATCTTTAAGGTACATCCAGGTAATATTTGTCGCTTTTTCAAATTCTTTTGTAAACGCCTGTCTTACTTTCTCAGAAACAGGATCTTTGTCTGCAGCATGCAAGGCGCTTGTGCTAAGTAATAAACAGATCACAAGGCCGGTAAGGCTCTTTTTCATAACACATGGTTTGATGATTTATTGATTAACATGTACACGCAATAGGAAGTCAATGCTGTGCCAAATACATATGATGTTGAAGGATAAGAATTTAAAAATATCTGACGTTAATTGACTGTCCGCTTTTGATATATATTTTGTTTGCAAACGATACAACGGAGATTTTTGGTGGACCTGTGTTGTTAAAAATGTTAACATTCGCCTGGAAGCAGGTCTCAATAAACAAATCTTCTGCATATGAACCAACCTAAAGGGCTCCGTTTTAATTTTACAGTATGAATTTCTTAGCGCATGCATGGCTTTCGTTTGGAGTTCCGGAGATTTTGGCAGGAAACCTGATCAGCGATTTTGTAAAAGGAAAGAAGAAGTTTGAATTCGCAAATGGAATTCAAAAAGGAATCACCCTGCACCGAAACATCGACGCATTCACTGACCAGCATCCTGCAACAAAGGAGGCGAAAAAATATTTTAAAGATGCGTATGGTTTGTATTCCGGTGCATTCATAGACATTGTGTACGACCATTTCCTGGCAAATGATCCAAAGGAGTTTTCGGGAGAAGCTGCATTATTGGTATTCTCCCATCATGCATATGAGCAACTGAATGAATTTAAACCGGTATTCCCCGAGCGTTTTGCCATCATATTTGAGCACATGCGCAGGCAGGACTGGCTCTATCATTACAGATTCAGAGATGGCATTTACAATAGCTTTGCAGGGCTCGTCCGAAGGTCTGCATACCTGGATGATCATCACGAAGCATTCAATATATTTGAGAGGAATTATGAGGCTTTGGGATTGGCTTATGAAGAATTCTTCCCCCAATTGAAAACGGAAGCAAAAAATATCCTGGATGAATTGCTTAATTCCCCTTGACCTTTGCCGAAAACATGAACTAATCTTCTAATTTTGTCCACCTTATGCTTCTGATATGAAAAAACTGCTTCTTTTCTTTGGCCTCATGCTTTTTATTTTTTCCGGGAATGCCCAATCAGGATATCCGCCATTAGATAAGTCTCCGATGGACATGAGTTATTATCCGGCAAATTATCCCATATTAAAAATTCAGGATAAAGCTACAGAACCACTCATCGCCCGGGTGGTGTATGGTCGACCTCAGAAAGACGGTCGGGCTATTTTCGGAGAGCTTGAACCATATGGCAAGATTTGGAGACTGGGAGCCAATGAGGCCACGGAAATTGAATTTTTTAAAGATGTCAAATCGGGAAATACAAAAATCAAGAAGGGCAGGTACACTATGTATGCGTTGCTTAATTCTGCATACTGGACCCTGATTCTGAACAAAGAGACAGATACCTGGGGCGCATTTAAATATGATTCAACAAAAGATGTTGCCAGGATTGGTGCTCCGGTGCAGAAACAGGCGGATCCTACAGAAATCTTTACCATGGTATTCGAAAAGAATGCGGCAAAGAGTGCCAGCCTGATCATCGTATGGGATAATGTGCTGGTAAAACTTCCCTTTAGCTGGTAATCTTCATCTTATCATCTCTGGTATTTTGCGGACCAACAGATATTTGGCATATGCCTGGTGATAATAGATATTTACAGGATGTGCGGAATAGCAGGCATCGTTCAATTTCGTCCACCGCAGGAAGGCGAAGAAAACAGGAATCAAATATTACGTCGGCTAAAGAAAATGGCGGATACACTCATTCATCGGGGGCCCGATGGTGAAGGATTTTGGATTAGCCCAGCCGGACTTGCCGGTTTTGGCCATCGGCGTTTATCAATCATTGATCTCTCCCCAGCTGCGTCCCAACCCATGGCATTCGAAGAACGCTACACGATCGTTTATAATGGGGAAATCTACAATTATATAGAACTGAGAGATGAACTGAAAGCCAAGGGCTACCGGTTCACCACCAGATCAGACACTGAAGTTCTCCTCGCCGCTTATGACTGTTACCAGGAAGCCTGTTTAGCTAAACTGGATGGCATGTTTGCCTTTGCGATTTGGGATGAAACACAGCGATCCGTTTTTGCAGCCAGGGACCGATTTGGCGAAAAACCATTCTTCTATACGATCAACGATAAGGAATTTTGCTTTGCTTCGGAAAAAAAAGCCTTATGGGCCAGCGGAACGGACAGAAGAATTAATCAACCGCTTTTGCTAAACTACCTGGTTCTCGGCCGGACAGAAACGGCCGCCGACAACACCATCACTTTTTACCAGGATATTTTCTCTCTCCCCCCTGCACATTTTCTAAGAGTGAAATTCAGTGAATCAACTTTCGATATGAAGCGTTATTGGGATTGCAACAAGGAAGCGCAACCCGAAATCAGCGACGCATCCGCCATTGAGCAATTCCAGGATAAACTCACTATTTCCATTAAGCGCAGAATGCGGATGGATGTGCGTCTGGGGTCCTGCCTCAGCGGCGGCCTGGACAGCTCCACCCTGGTCCGTTTGCTACTGGAAAATGCAAGTGAAAAAATTCCAAGTTTCTCGGTTGTATTCCCCGGATTTGACCATGATGAATCGGCGTTTATCCATAAAATGGTATCATCCTTTAACCTGGACAATATGCAAATCGCGCCGTCAGAAAATGATCTTATGGAAGAGCTGGAAAGAGTTTGCTATCATCAGGAAGAACCCTTTTCATCCTCCAGCATTTTTGTCCAGTTTAAACTCTATGAATTAGCTGCAGGCCGTCAGGTAAAAGTACTTATGGATGGACAGGGAGCTGACGAAGTGCTGGCCGGATATTCAAAATACATCCCATGGTATCTGCAACGGTTATTAAGGTCAAAGCCTTCTATCTTCTTTAAAGAGAAAAGGGAACTGGCAAAAAATCAATTTGTCATTGATTGGGGATGGAAGAATTATCCTGCGGCTCTCCTACCCGTACAAGTGGTTGGGGCATTGGAGAGAAAAGAAGCCAGGAGAATCAGGAACAGCCGCGACATTCACCCTGAATTCAAGAAAGCATTCTACGACAGGCAATCCATTTATAAACCGCTGGTATTAAAACTGAATGATATTCTTTATTTCGATACCTGCCAGTTTGGTTTGGAAGAATTGCTTAGGTATGCGGACAGAAATTCCATGGCCCATGGGTTGGAATTGCGACTTCCCTTCCTAAGCCACGAACTTGTTGAATTTTTGTTTTCCTTACCCGATCGTTTCAAGATTCGGCAGGGATATACCAAATGGATACTCAGGAAGAGTATGGAAAATATCTTGCCTCCCGAAATTACCTGGCGCAAAGGGAAAGTTGGTTTCGAACCCCCGCAAAAAACATGGATGCAAAATAGAGATCTGCAAGACAAAATCCACGAAGCAAAAAAGTTGCTGGTAGAGGAAAGAATTCTGAGTTCCCGGGTCCTCAATAAAAAAATTCAGCCGCAGGATGCCCATGCGGCTGAAAATGAAGATTGGCGATACCTGAATGCAGCAGTCTTCTTATCAAAAAATCTATTTGCCGATCCTTCTATTCCTGTTTCTTAAATTTTTCTACAACTTCCAGATTTCCGCTTTCATCTGACTTGATGGTCGTCCAGCTGGTCTTGTCCTCCAGTTTCACATAATACTGAACCAGGGTTTCAGTAGTGATTTCAGTTACTCCATAAACTTTCTGATCGGGATAATTTTTCTTAAGCTTATAGATAATATTTGCAGGCAGATTCTCCTGAAAATAATAGCGTGTCGCGCTAACGAAATTGCCTTCCTTATCATAAGTGATTCTTTCCTTAATTCCGAGGGTGGTAAAATTGACAACATAGGCATCTATATATTCCTGCCAGGTTACCTGCTCTGCCTTAGGAAATGATTCCTTGAAAGACTTTAAGACTTTTTCATTGACTTCAATGCCCCGGGCAAATATGCCTGCGCTTAGGGCCAGCATGCTGATTGCAGTGATGATGATTTTTTTCATGGCTATACTTTTTATGTAACAATTGATTTGTGTAGTTAAATGTATACATCGATGGATCACAAGTCAAGTGATTCTACATGCCCGGTAAGATTATTTTGAGCATAATCCTTTAGGGAATCGGAAAGCAAACTGAAGCAGGCAAAAAAGGCACTGAAGCGACAGAAAGCGGGCTTAAATTCGAGGAAATTTATTTTCAGGATGGGGTTAAGCTTTTGTTAAACTGGAAATACGGAATTTGTGTCCGTTGAAATCGGATATAAATAATATAAAATTTTGGAAATACAGGCATAATTCCTCAATACGAGGTCCTGGCTAAAATGCTATGGAAACATGCGAATTCTCACTCCTTCCACGTTTGGTCCCGCACCTGCAGGATTTTAATATATTTTTTGAAACAATTTGTTGTCAAAAAACAAGCCTCTCGAATAAATCCATTTCCTCATCTTTGCTGCTTATAAAATCATCGACGATGAAATTTGCTACAAAAGTCATTCATGCAGGAATAGAGCCAGACCCTTCCACAGGAGCCATCATGACCCCGATTTACCAGACATCCACCTATGTACAGGCGGCGCCAGGACAGCACAAAGGATATGAATATGCAAGATCTCAAAATCCGACCAGAAAAGTTTTGGAAGCTGCACTCGCTGCTTTGGAAAATGGCAGGTTTGGATTGTGCTTCAGCAGTGGCGTAGCCGCTACAGATGCCGTTATCAAATTGCTTTCCCCGGGGGATGAAGTCATTGCCGGAAATGATTTGTATGGCGGTACTTACAGATTATTTACAAAAGTGTTTGAAAAATTTGGCATCAAATTTCATTATACAGATATGCAGGATCCTGCAAATGTCAGGAAGCTCATCAACGCGAAAACAAAACTCATCTGGGCAGAAACACCCACCAACCCGCTAATGAATATCGTAGATATTGAAGCGGTGGCAGCACTGGCGGGAGAAAGAAAAATTTTATTGTGTGTTGACAATACATTTGCCTCCCCCTATCTCCAAAATCCACTCGACCTGGGGGCACATATCGTCATGCATTCTGCAACCAAATATCTCGGCGGGCATAGTGATACAATCCATGGATGTCTGATGATGAATGATCCGGAACTCAGGGAGCAATTGTATTTCATTCAAAAAAGCTGTGGCGCAGTGCCCGGACCGCAAGACTGCTTCCTGGTCTTAAGAGGACTAAAGACGCTGGCCGTACGCATGCAACGGCATTGTGAAAATGGAGATAAGATAGCGGAATGGTTGGCTGCACACTCGAAAGTGAAGAAAGTATATTGGTGCGGATTCAGGAATCACCCATCCTATGCCGTCGCAAAAAAACAAATGCGTGGCTTTGGAGGCATGATGAGTTTCGAACTAAAAAATGACAGCATGGAAGAAGCCCGAAGGGTACTCTGTTCCACTAAACTATTTGCACTCGCAGAAAGCCTCGGAGGGGTAGAGTCACTCATCAATCATCCTGCTTCTATGACACATGCATCTATTCCCAGGGAAGAAAGGATAAAGAATGGACTGAGCGATGCCCTGATCCGGCTAAGCGTTGGAATTGAAGATGCAGATGACCTGATAGAAGATCTGAAAGTAGCCATTGGATAACAACAAATGAATCTCCCGCAATTAAAAAAATTTCTCGACAGGAAAGTGGATGAATACAATCAACCTACTTTTATTATAAATGACCCGATCAGTGTTCCTCACCGCTTTGTCAAGCGACAGGATATAGAAATTGCTGGTTTTTTTGCTGCGATATTTTCCTGGGGCAAAAGAAAAACAATCATCCAAAAATCACTTGCTTTGATGGAAATGATGGACAATTCCCCCTATGATTTTATTATGCACCATGAGGAAGCAGACCTAAAAAAAATGCTTGGATTCAAACATCGAACCTTCAAGGATGAAGACCTGTTTTATTTCATCCGTTTTCTGTCGCATCATTTTCGAAAATACAAGAGCCTTGAGGAAGCTTTCCTGCCAGAAGCAGTCAGGGGCAAAATAGAACCCACTTCATGGGCTGAGGCAGCGCTTGGCCAATTCTATCTGGATTTTTTCGCTTTGGAAGATGTGCCCGCAAGAAGCTATAAACACATTGCTACGCCGGCAAAACATTCCACTTGCAAGAGATTAAATATGTACCTGAGGTGGATGGTCAGAAGAGATACATGTGGCGTTGATTTTGGAATATGGACGAAAATCTCTCCTTCTGCACTGGTATGCCCCGTGGATGTCCATGTAGCCAGGGTAGCCCGTCACTTTGGTCTCCTGACACGCAAGCCAGTAGATTGGCTGGCTGCTTTGGAGCTGACTTCCCATTTGCGTAATTTGGACAAGGAAGATCCTGTTAAATATGATTTTGCACTATTCGGACTAGGTGTTGCTGAACACTTTTAATTTTTCTCATGACCAGGGAAGATATCATCCGGGAGTATTTGGAGCATGAGTTTGCTATTTCGGTTGTACACAACAGTTCATGGCAGGACATGGAAGCGAGGCTTTCTCAATATATAAATCATCTTATCGACAAAGATTTCAGTAAGCTCCTTACCATACTCTATCGCATTGATGTAAGTGAATCAAAGCTGAGACAAGTCCTTGAGGAAAATGCAGGTGAGCATGCCAGTGACCTTATCGCAAGGCTCATTTTGGATCGGCAATTGGAAAAAATAATGACCAGGGAAAAATTTAAAACTAACCCTGGCGATACCAGGGAAGAAAGTTGGTGATCAGACGGCTTTTGACCTTTTAAACATGAGCGACTCCACTTTTTCCTTGTCTTCTTTCTCTTTTTTAAGGTCAAACATAGTCCCGAAAACCCGGTCCCAAATGGTTGTGCTCACGCCAAATCCGCGATGGTCATTCTTATAATGGTGAAGGTGGTGATTTCGCCACAATGGTTTCATCCATTTGAAGGGAGGATTCCAGGCGTGGATTGCATAATGCATGCTGCCATACATAAGATAACCCAGCATGAACCCCGGAAAAAAGACAAAAGCAAATGGACCCATCAGCAGATAGAAGATGGAAAACAAGATAGAAGCGAGAATCAAACTGGGCACTGGAGGCATAAATAGCCTTTCCTTATCCCTTGGAAAATGATGATGGTTCCCGTGCATGACATAGATGATCTTCTTAGCCCTGTCGCTTTCTGCTACCAAATGAAATACAAAACGATGCATGATATATTCAAAGAGCGTCCAGAACAACATCCCGCCAAGGAAAATGATGCCAATCCTGGCCGCGCTGAATTGAAAGGCAGAATATCCGTGAAAAATGAAATAAATAATAATAGGAAGGTAAATGCTCCAAATGACCAGGGGATGCGTTTTGGTAAGCATTTCCAGGTAACTGTTCCTGAACAACTGGGCCTGTCCCTTATTGTGAATCTTTTCAAATCTCATTAGCCTCTTATTGGGGGTCAAAAATACAAATTACCTGCAATATTTCTGGTGCTGCGATGGGATTTAATACAAAATTATATGAAAATCAGTTATATCTGAACCTAAAATGTTGCAGGTTTGGCCTATACTGCCTTTCCCTGCTCAGTTCATACCGGTAAAGGATATACCCTAATTCTCTAAAGTAAGGAAAACCGGTCTCTTCGTATTCATATTTGTTGTCGTTTAGGATAGCATCCCGGTTGGTATAGATGACTGCGCTCAGCATGAATTCAACTTCGTTTTTAAAGTCAGCTAAATAAGCGACATCTGTCAGGAAGCCATAAGACCAGCCCGGCTTATTGAAGATCCGAACATAGTCGGGAGGAACAGCATGGCCTGCCCTGAACAAAAAAAACTTGGTATAGCTGTCATAATATTCGCTGGTATCATATTTCGGATACCTGCTTTCGCCGGGATATTCCGACATGTATTGGTATAAAAATGAAAGATCATCCGGCCCCAGGTTAAATCTCATGTATGCAGGAACCGAGCCGGGAAATAAAACAGACTGAAGGATCTGCTGAAGGTCTTCGAGCGAGATATTGTTGTGTCTGGTAAAATCCATGGGTTGATTGATCAGGCTGTCTTCTGCGTCCAAATGGCCTTTCCCAAAAAGTATTTTCTTACTGAAATCGAAATCGATCGGGTTATATGCTGCGGGTTGCCCGTACAATATTTTCCCATCCTGTACAAAACGAATTGGATTGGTGTGCCGGTTTTGATCCTCGTTCATAGGAACAAAACGCCGTGTAATGCGGACGTCGCGATATGATTTTTCCCAAAGGGCGCGATTGATCCGTTCCGGTCCGATAAACTCATAAAGCCTGTTGTATGCGTCATTATCGCTCACCAAAAATATTTTCTTGATATACTGTGCTACAGAAGGAATTCCATTTTCCGCACTGGAATCTTTTGATACCGGGCTTTGCCCTGCATAGGCACTGTCCGTGATCATGCAGGTGTTCATGTTCACGCCATATGGCTTCAATTCATTTATTTTTTCTAACGCGAGAAATGCAATAGGCATTTTTACCGTGGAGGCGGGATTGAAATACTCATTTGGATCCACCCTCATATAAAAGTTCTTAAAATGGGGTTCGCCATGGGCATCTCTGTCTATTCTGGTATATATGATCTGGTACCGGAAAGAATCGGGATGTTGTAACACCGTTTTTAATTGCGCCGAAGCATTCGCCCAAATGAGGTTTTGCAGGAAGCTATCCGTTCTTGCCTGCCCATAACCCGGACCCATACCTGCTAACAATAAAAGAAATAGAACGGATTTCATGATTTGTCAAAGATGAAAAAAACAGTTGAAGAATTATTCCTGATATCCCTGATTTTAAAAGGATTTTCCATTTTTTGCCAGCCGGGAAGCTTTTTGTTCTTAAACGTTTAAAATACAAGGAAAGGAATTGCAAAATTGGAGATGGAAAGATCTTTCTAATTCCGGTAGTTCCTTTCCTGTTGGTTTAGCCTCACTGCTGGCAGAATATTCCATTACCTTTGAGCTCTTAATAAAAAATTCATGAGACTGGTTTCATATCTGAAAGACGAGCAGGATCAATTGGCATTACTTGTTGATGGATTATTGTTCGACATGGAATTCATCCATCCGGATTTGCCAAATACAATGAGCATGTTTCTGAATTATTGGGAAAGTTGTTTTCAAATGGCCAAGGCGGGCGAAATATCCATCCGGGAAGGGAAAATTTCTAAGAGCAGGGGGATTTTATATGAGGGAGTGAATGTGCTGGCACCCGTTCCATTTCCTAACTCCTGCCGTGACGGCTATGCTTTCCGTCAGCATGTAGCTGCAGCCAGGCGCAACAGGAGAGCAGAGATGATCCCGGAATTCGATCAGTTTCCGGTTTTTTATTTCACCAATCACCATAGTATCCGGGGTCCTGGAAATATCCGGTGCATGCCCGATCATTTTAGCCGTCTGGATTTTGAACTTGAAGCCGCCATTGTGATTTGCAAGCATGGGCGAAATATTCGCGCGGAGGAAGCGGATGAATATATCGGCGGGCTGATGATCATGAATGATTTCAGTGCAAGACAATTGCAGGGAGAAGAAATGCTTCTGAACCTGGGTCCTGCCAAAGGGAAGGATTTCGCGACAAGCATTGGCCCCTGGCTGGTTACCCTGGATGAACTGGAAGAAAAAGAAACCCCCTGTAAGGAATCGCATACAGGAAAGAACTGGAGCCTGAGAATGCAATGCCTGGTCAACGGCGTACAGGTAAGTGATGGACAATTGTCGGATATGGATTGGACTTTTGCAGAAATCATTGAAAGAGCTTCTTATGGTGCAGATCTCTATCCTGGTGATATTATCGGAAGCGGAACAGTAGGCACGGGCTGTTTTCTCGAACTGAACGGCACGGGGAAATTGAATGACAGTGCTTACGAAGAACAATGGCTGCAGGAAGGAGACCAGGTTGAATTACTCATTGATGGGCTGGGTAGTTTGAAGAATACGATTGTGAGGGAAGAAGACGATTTTTCTATCCTGGTCAGAAAAAAAATTCAATAGTGCCTCCTTGGAGTCGCATCTGGTCCCATTTTAGGCTAGCGTTGGTTCATACCACTTCGAAACAACAAAAAAGTGCTCCTCATGATATTGGATCTTCCCAATACCAGTACTACCGATAAACAGCACTATCTGCAACATGCGATTGCGCCGAGGCCCATTTGCTTTGTAAGTACGGTCAATAAGTCTGGCCAGGTGAACCTTAGTCCATTCAGCTTCTTTAATTTATTTTCCATTGAACCGCCGATCGTCATCTTTTCACCCTCGCGAAGGATCAGGAACAACACCATCAAGCATACGCTGGAAAATGTGATGGAAGTGCCAGAGGCGGTCATCCATATTGTAGACTATGATATGGTTTGGCAAACCAGCCTCTCGAGTTGTGAATATCCGCGAGAAGTCAATGAATTCCAAAAAGCCGGATTTACTGCTGAACCTGCTGGGCTGGTCAGGCCCCCTATGGTAAAGGAAAGCAAGATAAAATTCGAATGCATAGTGGAAGGGATTCAAAGCCTCGGCGAATCGGGCGGATCGGGTAACCTGGTCATCTGCAGGATTCTTCGGATGCATATCGACGATAGTATCCTCGACGATAAAAAAAGGATTGACCAGCGCAAAATACACCATGTGGCGCGGATGGGCGGAGAATGGTATTGTAAAGTAGATGAACATAATCTATTCTCCGTGCACAAGCCAACTATAGAGTTGGGTATCGGCATAGACGCTTTGCCTGCATCCATCCGCCAAAGCACTGTGCTCCGTGGAAATCATCTGGGACAACTCGCCAATGTAGAGAGCCTGCCCAACCCCGATCCGGCATTTGAAGACCCCAGGCTAAGGCAAATCTTTCAATACTTTGCAATCAATCCGGAGGAACTGGAGCGGGAGATCCATTTATACGCCGCAACATTGCTGAATGAAGGCAAAACAAGAGATGCATGGCAGGTATTGCTTTCAATTTGAACCCTGGGAGCGATCAAATCTACATCAACTTTCCACTGCTTTTGCTGGCTGCACCTGAAGGATTACCTTTGCCGGGATTTTGAAAAAGAATAGCTCATGAGTACAGCGCAATTGTCTGAACAGGAAATCATTCGTAGGGAAAAACTGGTTGAGTTGCAAAAACTTGGCATTGATCCTTTTCCCGCAGCATTGTTTCCCGTCAGTATCAGCGCAGCCGAGATAAAAGCCAATTTTAAGGGCGAAGAAAACAAGCAGGATTTTGCGTCGGTAACTCTTGCAGGGAGGATCATGAGCATCCGGGATATGGGAAAAGCTTCTTTCGCGGTCATCCAGGACAATTCGGGCAGGATCCAGCTTTATTTGAAAAGAGATGAGATCTGCCCTGGAGAAGACAAAACTCTTTACGACAGGGTCTGGAAACATTTGACGGATATAGGAGACCATATTGGCGTGAAAGGATTTGTATTTATTACCAAGACCGGAGAAATTTCTGTCCATGTCCTGGAATTTGTTTTTTTGGCGAAGGCATTGAGGCCCTTGCCGGTAGTGAAAGAAAAAGAGGGTGAGACATTTGATGCAGTCACAGATCCTGAATTTCGCTATCGCCAACGCTATGCAGACCTGATCGTGAATCCGCAGGTCAAAGAGTCATTTATCCGGCGGACGAAAATGATCAATGCCATGCGGGAATTTCTCAATGAAAGAGGTGGATTGGAAGTGGACACCCCGGTTCTACAATCCATACCCGGCGGAGCGGCAGCCAGGCCGTTCATCACCCATCACAATGCCCTGGATATCCCATTTTACCTTCGAATAGCAAATGAGCTATACTTAAAACGCCTGATCGTGGGCGGATTTGATTGGGTTTACGAATTTAGTCGCAATTTCAGAAATGAGGGAATGGACAGGAGTCATAATCCGGAATTCACCATCCTTGAGTTTTATGTTGCCTACAAAGACTATTTCTGGATGATGGACACCACAGAGCAATTGATCGAAAGAGCCGCTTTGGCAACCAATGGCGCCACCAAACTGCAGGTGGGCGACAAGGAAATAGAATTTAAGGCACCTTACAAAAGAATCAGCATTTATGAGGCCATCCTAGAAAATTCCGGTACCGATATCAGTGGGAAGAATGAGGCGGAGTTGAGGGCATTCTGCCGGGCATCCCATATCCATATTGAAGATTCCATGGGCAAGGGAAAACTGATTGATGCCATATTTGGCGCGGTAGCCGAACACAAATATGTCCAGCCCACATTTATTATTGATTACCCAGTTGAGATGAGCCCCCTTACCAAAAAACACCGCAGTAAGCCAGGGCTGGTCGAAAGATTTGAGCTAATGATCAACGGTAAGGAAATCGCTAATGCTTATAGTGAACTGAATGATCCGCTCGATCAACGGGAGCGCTTTGAAGAACAGGCCAGGCTGATGCAGCGGGGTGATGAAGAAGCCATGTTCATTGACAACGATTTTCTCAGGGCGCTGGAATATGGAATGCCGCCTACTTCCGGCATCGGGATCGGCATAGATCGCTTATGCATGCTGTTGACCAATCAGGCTTCCATCCAGGATGTACTATTTTTTCCTCAAATGAGGCCGGAAAAGGAAATGCACCCGGAAAAAGACATCGCTGGCGAATAGAGCTGACCAACTCGCTAAAGAAAATACTTAGTCCCCGATATTTTTCAGAATCGCAATCCTTCTTGGTGTTGTTATAAAGAATTGTTAAATTTAGTTACACTAAAATCGATTGCTATATGAATAACGCTTCCATCACCAGAATCGGTACGATTATGTACGCGCTGGTAATAGGTTTTTTCGGTATCAATCATTTTTTGAATGCTTCCGGAATGGCGACATCTGTTCCTTCTTTTTTTCATGGAGGTGTATTTTGGGTTTATCTGACCGGCGCTGCACTTATTGCTGCAGCCATCGCATTTCTCATTGGTAGGCACACCAAACTTGCAGGACTCCTGCTGGCAGTCTTCCTTATTATTATCGTGCTGAGTATCCATCTGCCTGCCATCATCAATGCACCCGATGAAATGGCATCAAGGATACCACTTAGTAATTTGATCAAGGACACCGGACTTGCAGGCGGAGCGCTCATGATTGCAGGAAAGGAAAATTGACCTGGTCTCCTCTATCCACGCCCACAGGCGTTATAAAAAAAGATCCATCATTAATTTTTGATCAGGATTGACTGCATATTTTGTGAAATCTGATATGCCTTCCATTCTTAGTACTTCTTCATCAATGAAGAATTGTCCGCTGGTTTCGAAAGATGGTTTTTGAAGAATGAAAAAAGCGGCATCAGCCACTATTTCGGTTGTACGGCTCCGTTGCATGAGGAAGTCTCCACCAAGTAGGTTTTGTACGGCAGCAGTTGCAATGGTTGTTTTGGGCCAGAGCGCATTGGCTGCAATCCGGAAAGGTTTCAATTCTTCCGCCAATCCAAGAACAATCATGCTCATACCATATTTACTCAGGGTGTAAGCCAAATGCCTGGAAAACCATTCCGGATTCAGGTTCAGAGGTGGCGATAAATTCAGGATATGCGGGTTAAGCGCTTTTTTAAGATGGGGAATGCAAGCCTTGCACATCAAAAATGTTCCACGCACATTGATTGAATGCATCAGATCAAATCGCTTGACTTCGGTTTGTTCCGTTGGAGACAGATTAATCGCACTGGCATTATTGACGAGGATATCTACGCCACCAAACGTAGCTACCGTGGTTTGAACGATCTGCTGAATCTGGTCTTCAAATCGTATATCCCCCTGCAGCGGCAGGACCTTACCCGGACCGGAGGCCGCAATCTCTTCGGCGGCCGTGTAAATCGTACCGTCGAGTTTTGGATTGGGATCTGCAGTCTTTCCTACAATGGCAATATTCGCTCCTCCGCGGGCAAGTCGGATGGCGATGGCTTTGCCAATGCCTCTGCTTCCGCCGGTTATTAGAACTGTTTTGTCTTTGAATACCATAATCAATGAACAGATTTCATTAAAATTAAACCAGTTGAACATATCCCCGCCTTAAATTTTGGATAGGCAGTCATTGAACCCAATGGCCTATGCCATACCTGCGGATCGGGTGGCCGGGGGCAATCCCAAAATCATATATATATTATTGATTATTAATATTTTATGTTCGGAGCAGAAGAATGCATTGAAAGCTTTTCTATTATGGGAGATTTCAACCCGAAGGTTCGTATAATTACGGCAAATGGTGTAAAAAGTGAATCCCTCTTATTGGGCAATTGTGCTCTTGCCCCGGCCATATACATTTGTATGTTTACAGTGTCAAGCAGCAATGATGCCGGGATTCAAATTCAAAATCCCAGAAAAACCAAGCCCAAAATCCTTAGAAAAACAGTATCCAAAATTTAAGAAGAACCAACCCGGATCCCAGTATCATTCCAAGCTGACAGGTTAAGATCCAACATCCATGTAAATCCCGTCCTAAGAAGTGCAAGTAAAATTTGTACCTATTGATGGCCACTAAATTGCTGGTTAAGTAATGTACAAAAGAATTGAAGGTCCCGCTTTTCGCAGGACCTTCATTATTTGTGTAAGGTTCTATAATGAACCAATCTACCAGTATTGATATCCCATCAGGTTGGCCAGTTGCAGTTTTGAAAGGCATAACTGATATTCGTATTGCAGCCTTGTAAAGGCCGCTCTTTGCAAGTTTGTGCTGGCATTGGTAAGGTCCAGGTTGGTCGCCACTCCATTTTTAAAACGGCTTCCTGTAATCTCCATCGCCACTCTGTTCTGGTTGATTTGTCCCTCTGTATTCCTGATCCGGTCCATATTTGACTGGATATCGGTCAATGCCTGGCTAATGTCTTTGACGAAATTATTATTCATCGTTTCCAAAGCAAGCTGACTTTGCTTAATGCCTGTTTCCGCAATTTTTATCTGTTGTTTGGTCCGGCCCCCGTTATAAATAGGAACATGCAGGTTGATGCCGGCGTTGTAGTTGAATGTTGGATCGTTCACATTGGGAACATAATTGTCTTTCACGCCCACATTTGCACCAAGGTCAACATAAGGCTTGTTGATCAGTTTGGTTACGCTGAGTTCATTTTCGGAAAGCTTGATGCGATCCTTTGCCAGCATGAAGTCCGGGTTATTGCCCTGCGCTTCTGCCAATGCGGCTGTAGCCATCCGGAGCGGAATTTCGATTTCAAAATTCAACCCTCTTGTCGTCGTATCACCTGTAGTATAAGCCAATAGGTTGAGCTGCTTTTGCAGGGAATTCTGGAGGTCAACTTTTCTATTCGTTTCGATATCCACCTGTGCCTGAATATTCAACAAATCCACGCGGATCGCATCTCCATTTTTGAGTTTGCTTTCCACAACCTGCTTATTCTGATTCAGGAAGAGAATGATGCTGTCCTGGATTTGGATAGATTTCTTAAAGAAGATAATATTATAATAGATCGTGGAGACTTGCAGCGCGAGCATGCTCTTGTTATAGTCGATATTGTGCTTGCTAATCTGAAGATCTGTCTTAGCCATTTCAATATTTGCTTTGAGCCGGCCAAAATCCGCCAATGTGTAGCTCCCGTTGATCATCCCACCATAATTGTTTACTGCTGCAAACTGAAAGTCTTTCACCTCTCCATTTGAACCTGTTGGAAAGGGCAAGACTATTTTTGGCTGGACATATGCATAGGATGCATCCCCTGATACAGTCGGAAGGTTACTGATCTCCGTTAGTTCCAGTCGCTGCTGTGCAGAGACGGCGGCATTCTGTGCTTCCTTAATATTTGGAAAATATCCAAATGACCGATTGATCAGTTGGGACAATTCGTGGTTGACCGGTGCCTGGGCTTTTGAAATTGCTCCTGTACATATTACCAATGCAACTATGAATATTCTTTTCATCGTTTTCTTTTTTGATTGTTTAGTGAGCCTCGGCCATCGCCAGCTTCACGGCGATTTTATCTTCCGGTGCCTGTTTTTTCGTTCTTAAAAATGCAATAAGTGGAATGACAGCAACAAAGAATATTGCTACAAGCCTGAACGTGTCCAGATAGGACAAATAATAAGCCTGCCTGTCCACGGTGTTGCTGATCATGGCATAGGCCCTGGTAGTCGCAGACGCCAGGTCGATGCCGGATTTATTCATGAAGTTCTGAGCGATATTGTTTGTTTGATTAGTGAAAATGGCTGCACCCTGGGAAAGATTCGCAACCAGATCCGATCTGTGTTGTGCAAACCGATGGGCGATAAAATTATTTGCCATCGCTATTCCGAAAGCGCCGCCGAGCTGACGGATCATATTATTCAACGCAATGCCAGAAGCATAGTCTTTTGGCTCTAACCCGGCAACCGCCTGGTTGATCAGTGGCAATTGCACCATCGAAATTCCAAATGCCCTCAAGGCGAGTGGAATAAAAAACACAGAGATGCCCACTTCGGGAGTCACTTTGGCCGTGAGCCATGCATAGAGTGCAAACAAGATGAATCCTGTGACGAGGAATGGTATGGCGGAATAACCTCTTGCCATCGTCTTTCCAATGATTGGCATCATGATGACTCCAATCAAAGTAGGAGCCAGCAGCGACAGTCCGGTTTCATATGCAGAATAACCCAAAACCCTTTGCGCAAGCACCGGGTAAACAAATACAGAAGTAAATAATCCAAGTCCGATAACAAATGTGAAAATTGTCGTGAATGCCAGGTTCCGGTTACCCAAAACCCTTAGATTGACGGCAGGACTCTTAATCTTTAATTCATACCAGATAAAACCAATCAACCCAACGACGGCAACAATGGCAGATATCTGGATGGAACGGCTGCTGAACCAATCTTCAGCTTCTCCCCTCTCCAGCACATACTGGAGACATCCAATTCCCGCAGCGAGCAATGCAATTCCGGTATAGTCGATATGTATGGAAGCTTTGTTCTTTCCTTCATTCAGCTTTTTGTCGATAAATGTAAAAGTGAGTATAGAAGCGATAATCCCGATGGGAATATTGATCATGAAGATCATTGGCCAGCTCATGTGTTCAATGATATATCCGCCGAGCGTGGGGCCAAGCGTGGGGCCCAATACGATACCCATGCCGAATAATCCCGAAGCAATGGGCCTGTCCTTGGGTTCGAAAGCATCAAACAATATCGCCTGTGATGTGGAGAGCAATGCGCCTCCACCGACTCCCTGCACAAAACGCCAGGCTATGATTTCAACCAGACCTGTTGACTGCGCACACATGTAAGAAGCCGCCGTAAACAGGATCATCGAAGCCAGGTAGTAATTCTTTCTTCCAAAATATTCGGCGAGAAAACCAGTCAGCGGAATGATGATGACGTTTGCAATGGCATATGAAGTAATCACCCAGCTCATGTCTTCGATGCTAACACCAAGACTTCCGGCCATATCATTCAAAGCCACGTTGACAATGGAGGTATCGATCAGCTCCATGACCGCTGCCGACACTGTTGTCAACACAATGATGAATTTTGCAAATCCTTTTGCAGACATAGAAAATTATTTGGTTGGTACTGTCACGTCAACACTCAGGCCCGCGCGTAGAATATTTTTATACCCCGCCGGATGATCAATGCTGATTTTTACGGGCACTCGTTGAGTCACTTTCACGAAATTTCCGCTGGCATTATCCGGAGGAAGCAGGGAAAATCTTGCACCGGTCGCGTCGCTCAGCCCCGATATTTTACCTTCAATTTTAGTATCCGGGTAGGCATCGAGTTTGAGTTCTACAGGCATTCCCTCATGGAATTTCTTGATCTGGGTCTCTTTAAAGTTTGCGATTACCCAATAGGTAGAATCGTTTACTATGGAAAACAGGGGAGTTCCTGCCTGCACGAATTGCCCGATAGTTACATTGCGCTTTCCAATCCTGCCAGGGGCCGGAGCATAAATTTTTGCATAGGAGATTTTAAGCTTCTGTTGTTGAATGCCAGCCATCTTGGATGCCAATATTGCTTCAGATTTTTTTATAGTTGATTCCAAGATTGCAATGCGGGTTTCCGCTGTGCCCAGGTCACTCTTACTGTTTGTGTATTGCTGGGTGGCTTGTTCAAGTGCAAAGCGGCTGTCATTGAGTTGCTTGCGGGTGATGGCCTGGTCATTGAACAGGTTCTGGTTTCTTGCATAATCTTCCTTTGCCTGCTGCACCTTTGAATCATTCAAATCAATATTGCCTTTATTTGCTTTGAGTGAAACCACGGCATTGTTGAGTGCGGCCTTCGCATTCGAAATATCGGCTGCAGCTGCCTGGTAGTCTGCTTCCATTTGCTGCAATTGGGATTGCAATTCATCATCATCCAGCTCCACCAGCAACTCAGAGGATTGCACAGAGTCATAATCATTGACGGCGATATGCTTAACATAGCCTGCGACTCTCGTAATAACGGGCGTTATCTGTGTTTCCACCTGGGCATTGTCTGTTGTCTCATTATTCAGGGCAAACCTGACTTTATTAAAGGCAAAAATTCCACCTCCAATGAGTATGACTGCAAGAATGACGAAGCGGACCGGGGACTTTTTCTTTTTTGCCTGGATTTCCTTATTTTCCATATCTCTGTTTATTAAAGATTTTTTTGGATGGATTATTTTTCCAAATGACTTTTCATGATCTGTTTCATGTGGTCGATGACCCTTTTTTTGAAAACCGGATCGTCATAGGGAATATATTGATCTTCTCTATTGATAAACCTGTTGCAATATTTCTTTGACATTAATATCTGGTGGATCGTCCCCATCATGGTGGCCACAGTCAATTCCGGATCCACTTTCCTGAAGTCGCCTTTCTTAATACCCGCATCTATGATGCCCTTAATGATCATTGAATTCGGGAAGAGCAAGTTGACGATCGTTTCCTGAAGACCTTCGCGGTTGCCCAGCATCAACTCCTGGTGAATCGCGCGATGAAATTCGCGGTGCGAAAAAATCCGGTTGACATACGTTTCAATAATCAGGTTTATTTTTTCGAGGGAGCTCATTGTCTGGTCCTGCGCGATGCCATCCAGGATGCCCCTGGTCACGCCAGCCTTAGATTCGACCAGGTGCTCAAACAATTTTTCCTTGTTTCCAAAATAGTAGTGGATCATGGCGACATTGACCTCCGCTGCCGCAGCAATGTCCCGGATGGAAGTACCTTCAAATCCCTTCTTCGCAAATAACCCTACGGAGTGATCTAAAATATGCTGTTTCTTGTCTGACATGATGCAATGTTTTTCAAACGAAGCACAAAGTTAAACAAATGTTTGAATTAATCAATCGTTTAATTAATAATTATTGCTTTCATCTTATTTGGTGAGATGTAACTTATTTTATTTCAATTATTTAGATAGATATCCTCATTTCTAAGGAACTTAGTTTATGGGGATTGAGCCTCTTGGTGGGATAATAATCGGACTCTGGATGGAAGAAATTCTTCTTATTTAGGCACCGCAGATTCCTTGAATCCGTATGGGCCGACGATCTTATAAATTGTGTAACTATTGAAATCCTGAGGTGCTTCAAAACCGATTCCATGAATATCCGTGCCTCCTTTTTTTAGGATATGCACTGTTTTGTCGGTATAGAATTTTTCGGTTTTTTGATCCCACCACAATTCCGGAGTAATCAGAGTATCGCCCTTGATGATGTTCTTCACTACCACACTGTCTCTTAGCAAGAGTTTATTTTCAGCCTCTTTCCACTTTCCATATCGCGCATCGAGTTGACTCTCTATAATCAGGCTATCATTGTAAAAATCTACATGGAGTGTTCTTGGAAATTCAATAAACGGAGAATCCATTTCACTTCTTATCATGAAAGGAGAAGTCAATTTTGCTTTCACCTTTGCGTCTTCACTCATATAAGCCTGTATCACTTTTCCTGTATCGACACTCAACTGCCTGGTTCGAAAATTGGGTAGTTCTTTCTCATCGTTCTCACACCCTGAAAATGCGAGGCAAATCAACAAAAGCCAGGCGCCGGTGCGGAAAGCATTTATGAATTTCCAGAAAAAGTAGCTGTAAAATTCAACTCGCATATTTACAATTGTACCCCGCCAAAGAAAACAAAATTCAACTCTTCGCTTTGGAACTGTCCCTATTCCATGCACTGATTGCAATCAGTCCTTTATACATCAGGTCAGGATCGACAAAGATCTTCTTTTTCAAGAGTCCTGAAAAATGCAGGGCATCACCACCACTCAGGAGCACGTTAAAATTTTCATATTTCGACTCGTATTCTTCTATCATCCCTTCAATCTCCTTGGCCATTCCCAAAATCACGCCGCTCAATATATTTGTCCTGGTGTCATACCCTACCAATGGAAAATTCCAGTCTGCTTTGACGAGCGGAAGTCTTGCAGTAAACTCATGAAGCGACTTAAACCGCATTTCCATTCCTGGCGAAATTCCACCGCCCAGGAATTCCTTGTATTTATTGATGAAATTGTAGGTGATCGCGGAGCCCAGGCCAATCACCAGGTTATTTTTTCCCGGGAAAAGATCAGTTGCGGCAACGACCAGAGCCAGTCTGTCGGTGCCAATTGTTTCCGGTTTGCCAACCGGTGTAGTGATGGGAATTTTTGAATGATGATCCAGCTTATGAAAATCAGTTGCACGGGCAAGCCATTTTTCAATCCCTGGATCATGGTCGATGACAGATGAAAGAATGCTTCGGTCAGCTTTGTATTTCTCAATTATTTTTTCAACGGTAGACAGACTTCCATCTTCCATAACAATAATTTCCTCCAGTGCATTCCCGGAAAAGACAGCGGCTTTCAATCTTGTATTGCCGAAATCGAAACAGATGGTAATGGACATAAAGTGACTCCGAATAAAAGTTGATGAAAATCCAATCCCTAATCAACCCTGAAACTAACTGAAATGATTGGAGATCCGGTATTTTTTAGCCTTCAAAATCAAAGGATGAAAGATTCTTGAAATGGCCGTTCAGTTTCACTTTTTCTTTCAGAGTTTCCATCTCAGCGATCACGGGCAATACTTTACTCAGGTGACGCTTCAGGTATTCCTGCCTTTGTTCTTCCCTGAAAAGCCCAAGCAATTCATATTCTTCTTCCAGTGAAAGGCCAGCATGGTGGGCAATATCATAAGCATTCAGTTCATTGTCGGGCTTCTTGAATTCTTTGGAAATATGGAGCAGCCGATGCAATTCCCTGATGGCATTCAGCACTTTCTGCATGAGTTCCCTGTTAGGGTATTCCACTATTGTTTTCCGGATAGTTGACAATGGCACCGCTGTACAGTTTATCGGGAACGGAGCGAATCGTTTCAAGCACTCTGAAAACGGTTGTTCCTTCTGTTCGGATGTCCATTTCTCCATTTTCAGAAACATTTACAATTTCTACGATCCTGACCAATGTGCCTATTTCATTCATCTTGTTATTGATCACAGCTGGGATTCCAAATGGTTTTTTTTCCTGGAAACATTCATTGATCAGCTGCTTGTATCTTGGCTCGAAAATGTGGAGGTTAAGGCTTTCCCCCGGATACACAATAATAGCTAAAGGGAAAATGGGAATAAAATTTGTCATGCATGCAGATTTTCCGGGAGATGCGTTCAAATAAGCACCCTTCAAAATTAATGGCTTGAATCATTTGAATTAAAAAAAATCTTTCGGGGCCTCACATTCCAAACTTACCATGACTTAACTTTCAGGAATTCAGTGCGTATTTTCATTTAGATTCAATTCCACATGCCTGATGATTCAAAACTAAAGCCTGACTGGGACCTGCTGTTAGCGCAGTTGAAAAGCGGTGATCAACGCTCTCTGGGCAGGTGCATTTCATTGCTTGAAAATGAATCCCCTGGCTATGAACAAATATTGGAGAAATTGGCCAGCAATGAATCTGCTGCGGTCATTGGGATCACTGGTCCACCAGGTGCCGGAAAAAGCAGCCTAGTGGATGCGTTGATTGGAGAATGGACAGCAGAAGGAAAAAGAGTAGCGGTCATCTGTGTGGATCCCTCTTCACCATTTCATTTCGGAGCATTGCTTGGCGACCGCCTTCGGATGAATGCATGGTACCAACATCCCGGTGTTTTTATCCGCTCTCTCGCCAGTCGCGGTGCAATGGGAGGATTGAATCCTAAAATTATCGAGATTACCGATATTTTAAAGGCTGCGGGATTTGACATTATCCTGATTGAAACAGTTGGCGTAGGACAAAACGAAGTGGATATTGCAGGCCTGGCGGAGACGACTGTACTCGTACTTACACCAGGTGCGGGTGATGATATCCAGGCCATGAAATCCGGAATATTGGAAATCGCTGACATCTTTGCTGTGAATAAAGCAGATCTTCCAAATGCGGATGATCTTGTCCGTTATCTCCGGTCCAGGAATGTGATCGACAATGGCTCAGCAAAAGATGAACCAATTGTGAAAACCATTGCTATCCGGAAAGAAGGCATTGGGGAATTGAAAGCCCTTATCCTGCAGCACCAGCAGGAATTCAGCGCCTCCCAAAACAAGGCAGATCTGGCGGCTGAAAAAGCATGGCGCCTGATCATTCAAAAGAAAATGCGACAGGTCGACAGAAAGATCCTGCATCAAAAAATTGCGACAGAAATCAAAAATCCAGGCTTTAACCTCTACAAATTTGTATCGGCATTTGAATGAATATGCCTCATGATCGTGGAAGCTCCCCGAAATCCGGGCAGCCAGATTCTGATAGTGAATCTTTGCGCCCGGACCAGAAGTTGGCCAAATACTCCTGCCCCACCCTTAGGGCCCTTGATTTGCCTTAGTCTTTTTGGCAATGCACGGAACTGGTTCTTTCTTTATGTGTCACATTTTATGAGGTTGGCGATGTTTCCGGCAAACGAGCTTTCAAGGGCTACCCATTGTACGGGTTCATGATGAGGCGCCGTTTAGAAGGCCTTGCTCCTTGATTCCTAAAGCTTTATTGTTGTTTACCAATAACACATTTCGACAATTTTTCGATGATTCTTCGGCGTTACCCCTTGATTCCTAAAGGTTTACCTGCTTGTTTGTTTATCCATCAATTCGGTGTTTCTTCGATGATTCTTCGGTAAAACATCGATTTTTCATAGGAGAGCCATCGAAGAAACATCGAAGAAACACCAAAGAATCATCAAATAGTTATCGAAGAAACATCGAAGCCTCATCGAAGAAAACAATAATCTAACAAGAATCAAACAATAAGAAATCCAGGAGAACCATCCAAGAATGCTGAGAAAAAAACCATTAGCCAAATGGATTTATCCTTAGAAAATGCATATAAGTCGCGGCCGGGACCAAGGTTCAGCAAATATAGGATTCGACAAAGTTTTTTGCGGCAGTCGCCTTCTAAAAACAAATGCTGCGAATGAATTCAACGATGCCTGAATGCAGCATGGGAACGCTTGATAAAGTTCTTGAATCTGATAGCAATGGATAGATGAGGCTCCGGAAGTGGTCCGCTGAATGGCTGCCCCCTTTTCAGATAATGCCTTGTAAATGTATCTGAGGTCAATCCCCATTTTTCTACAAATTGAAAATAGCCTTTGTTCCTTTTTACCCTTCCAACTGATTTTGATCCGAAATGGTAGACCCTGCTCTTTGAACAACCTTTGAAAAAACGAATACCAAGGTTCCACAATTTCATCGAGAAGTCGGGATCGGAATACATACCCGGAGAAAATTCCGTGCTATAACCACCCACCATGTTCCAAATCTGCTTATGGATAAGATTCGGAGGCCAGGTAGCTCCCTGCCAGTCATTCATGCGCTGACTCATAAATGCCTTAAGCAGCTTTCCCTCATCGAAAGTTTCGATATCGCGACCGCAATCCATGATCAGCGCGCAAGGATTGTTTGTATCATATGGTTCTATTGCCGTTGAAGAAAGAAAAAAATAGGGATGGCCAATGGAAAGCATCTCATTATGCAATTCGAGGTCCCAGTCGGGGCAGGCATACATATCATCATTCATGAACAATATATAATCGGAATCTGCCAGGGTACTGCTGATATTTAGTGCGTAGCATACGCCGATATTTTCCCTGCTATGGGTGAAATCAATGCTTTCCTGACTACTAATCCATTCCAGCGTGCCATCACGGCCTTCATTAATATGAATAATAATCTGGTGTTTAAATCTGGAATTTCTTTGGATACTTTCTACGCAAAGCTTCAGGTATGGAAGATTATTCCATGAAGGAATCAAAATAGAAAAAACAGGGTTGGTAATCCCCGACCTCTTAGTGGTTTGAATGCCTATGTCTGCCGGATTGTACATTGATTTTTAAGAAAGTAAAATCGCCGGTTTCCCGGCATTGGCAAATTATGGGAATTTATTTTTGCAGGTAAAAAAATCATACAAGCTATTTCCTGAATGCTTCGCTTCATCCGTTTGAACGAGCGCCAATTATTTTATTAAATCAGGAAAGAAATCCAGTCAGAACCATTTTCCTATTGAAAGAGGGAGCACTATTTTGTTTCAGGAGTATTGCTCTTCCACCATCTGTATCCGATGATACCAAATATGGCCAGAGGTGCGAGCGCAAGGTAAATGATGCCTGCATTGAGGGCTTTTGCAGGTCTTTCTCCCAATTGCTGTGTATTCCTGGCACAAATAGAACATTGTGCATTTGCGGGCGGCAGCCCCGGACCCGGCAATCCTATCGCCAGGAGCAATATCAGGAGCAATCTCTTCATAAAGGAATCATTGCAAAGATAAGCAGCTTGAAAAACCTTAGCTTACTTCTGCTTCCATTCTTTTTTGAACCTTTTTCCGGTCTTCTTCATTCAGAATCACTTTACGCATGCGAATGCTTTTGGGTGTTACTTCAATACATTCATCCTGCTGAATATATTCCATACATTCTTCCAGGGTCATCAGTATTTTTGGTGCAATGCGTGAAGCATCATCACTGCCGCTGGCACGGTGGTTGGTTAATTTCTTTGGTTCAGTTGCATTTACTACCAGATCTCCTGGTTTAATATGCTCAGCAATGATCTGTCCTGCATACACTTCTTCTCCCGGATCAACAAAGAATCTTCCCCTGTCCTGTAATTTATCAATTGAATAACCTGTTGTCTTTTCCTGGTTCTTTGATAACAATACACCATTGTTTCTTCCGGGAATAGGTCCTTTCCATGGTTTGTATTCCAGGAAACGGTGAGCCATTACTGCTTCACCGGCTGTGTTGGTCAGCATATTGCTGCGCAGTCCGATCAATCCTCTTGAAGGAATTTCAAATTCCAGATGCTGCATTTCACCTTTGGTTTCCATGACAGCATTTCACCTTTGCGCTGCGTAACCAGGTCAATTACTTTGCCGCTGAATTCAGCCGGCACATCAACCACCAGGATTTCATAAGGCTCATTTTTTTCCATCAATCTCTTTTACCAATACCTGTGGCTGACCAACCGTCAATTCAAATCCTTCCCTGCGCATGGTTTCAATCAAGATACCCAGGTGCAAAATACCACGTCCATATACCAGGAAGCTATCTGCACTATCTGAATCTTCTACCCGAAGCGCCAGGTTTTTTTCTGTTTCTTTCATCAGCCGGTCACGCAAATGACGGCTGGTCACAAATTTTCCATCCTTACCAAAGAAAGGTGAATTGTTGATGCCGAACAGCATGCTCATCGTTGGTTCATCCACACTGATCACCGGTAATGCTTCCGGATTTTCAACATCTGCAATCGTATCACCGATATTAAAATCTTCAAGACCAACTACCGCACAAATATCACCTGCAATTACTTCTGTCGCACTTTTCTTACCCATGCCCATAAAAGTATACAGTTCTTTTACTTTCGACTTTTTAATCACACCATCAGCCTGCATCAGGGCAATTTGCTGACCTTCTTTGATTGTACCCCTGGCAACTTTACCTACCGCAATTCTTCCAAGGAAGGAAGAATAATCAAGTGAAGTGATCTGCATTTGCAATGGTCCTATTGCTATTTTTGGCGCTGGCACATATTCAAGGATACCATCCAGCAAAGGAGTAATATCTTCACATTGTTCATTTTTATTATTGAACCAGCCATTCTTTCCCGCTACCATAAAAAGTAGGAAAATTCAATTGCTCTTCTGTGGCATCCAGGTTAAAGAATAATTCAAAAACTGCATCATGCACTTCATCGGGACGGCAATTTGGCTTATCCACTTTATTGATGACAACAATCGGGTCTTAAGTTCAAATGAAGTGCTTTTTGCAATACAAAACGGGTTTGCGGCATCGGACCTTCAAAAGCATCCACCAGCAACAAAACACCATCTGCCATTTTCAATACCCTTTCCACTTCACCGCCAAAATCAGCGTGACCAGGAGTATCAATCACATTGATCTTAACACCTTTATATTCAACTGCTGCATTCTTGCTGAAAATGGTAATGCCTCTTTCTCTTTCAAGGTCATTGCTGTCCATGATCAGTTCACCGGTTTCCTGGTTATCCCTGAAAACCTTTGTGGCATGTAATATCTTGTCAACCAGGGTTGTTTTACCATGGTCAACGTGGGCAATGATTGCTATATTTCTGATATCCATAGTCCTGCGCTTTTATCTGTAGATGATTGGCATCCAAACATGAACATCGAAAAGAATGACTGCAAATACAAGTGAGTCCTTTTTTCGATTTGCAAAGGTAGTCTATTTTGGCGGGAGGGCAAAGTGCATGATTAAAATAGAAGAGCCATGTGGACGTGCATGTTTTGCCTGCATCTCTGCATGCTTCAAAATCAAGTCCAAATCAGATTATAACCGTATGTTTTTTGCCCTTTCCACCCGCAAGGCGAAAACATCAAATCAAACCCTGATATAAATTTTTTTCTTATCCAGGAAATATCCCACCAGCCAGCAGCAAAGCATCCAACTTATAGCGAAAAGAAGGGAGCCAAAATAGATTCCGGCATGAACAAATATTTTCTCATATATCCAACGATAAAGCGGATGTTCATCCGAGACTGGAATCAGGTATAATATGGCCACTCCAATTTCCGAAACAATATAAATGAAAAGCGGATTTTTCCCCAGCACTGTAAAAAAACTGGTCCATTTTGTTTTCTTGAGAAAATCCATCACATAAATAATTGCAGAAATAATAATGCAATCCAGGCCCACCGTGTACAATACAAATGAACTTGTCCATAATTTTTTGTTGATAGGAAACAAAAAATCCCAGAAATAGGCAATTGATATGGCGGCAAAACCTGCCAGCATTAACCCGGACAGTGCTTCATAGGTCTTTCCCTTTTTCTGCAAAAATCTTCCGACAAGCCATCCTCCGATCACATTGGCAATAGAAGGAAATGTGCTGAGGATGCCTTCGGGTTCAAAAGCCTTTCCTTCACCATGGTACATGTGATTTTCGCCAAGTACAGTCTTGTCAATAAAATATCCAAGATTGGTTGTCATGCCAAATGGATCTTTTGCATCTCCAAACCAACAGAGCAGGGCCCAATAGAGAAGGAGAATAAGTGCGGTGATAATCACCACCATCTTTGGTTTGAGATAATAGATCATCAGGGAAGCAATTCCATAGGCCAGCGCAATTCTTTGCAATACGCCCAGAATCCTCGTATGAGAAATAGGCAAGAAAGAAAAACCTTCATCCTCATCAATGGACACAAAGGGAAACCAATACATCAGGTAACCGATCAGAAAAATAAGAAGCATCCGTTTAAAAATTCTTGCCAGCACCTGTGATTGTTGGAGGCCTGCCCATTTGGGCATGACAAAGCTCATGGCGTTACCAACGGCAAACATAAAAGATGGATAAGACCAGATCAGTAGGTGTAAAACCGTGCCATTTTGCATGCTCAAGTGGTGCATATGAAACGGGGCCGCCCGGGGTATTGACAATGATCATAAAGCAAATCGTCATTCCACGAAAAACATCAAGCGCCAAAAAACGCTGGGGGTTGGAATTCATAAGCAATCGGTTTGAAAAATTTGGTTGCAACTAACAAACCCTAATATCGGAAACTTCCCTCAATCAGCCATATGATGTTTCCATCACATGAATTTCAGATCCGATACAAATAAACCTGCTTGAAAATTCATTACATTGTATTTGCATTTATCAGATGTCAGGTCCTTCCACATTGCAGGAACTTGTAAAAGCAGCTAAGGCCGGAGAAGAAGCTGCCTGGAATCTATTGTATCATCAATTTTACCCTGGTGTTTATGCCTTGGCATTGAGCATTTGCGGAAACAGACCCATGGCAAGCGATGCAGTGCAGGATGCATTCCTTGGCGCGTATTTGAAACTGCAACAACTAAAGGACAATTCCTCATTTGGCGGATGGATCAGAAGAATCGTTACACATTACTGTTTTCGCACACTTAATATTTACAATAAAGGATGCTCTATTGATGATCTTCCGCGGGCAGCAGAATCCTGGTGGGAAGACGAGCTGAGCAGGAAATTTGAATATCTTTCCAGGAACAGTCGCTTGCATTTCGCACTCATGAGAGTCCCTGAATCGCTTCGAAGTGCATTGCTTCTGCGTTATTTTTCCAATTTCAATTCTTATGAAAATATTGCGGCCATACTTGCTGTTCCAATAGGCACCATTCGAAGCAGGTTGAACCAGGCAAAAGTCAAACTGGCTGAATATTGGGACGAATACAGGGATGCCAGTACGGCGGTGATTAAAGAAATAGAAGAATTGAATGGTTTTTATTATGCACTTTACTCCGGAATGCATTGGGAAGATTCGTACAAAAATAAATTCATCCAACATCTGCACAAGAATATCCGGATCATGATTGGAAAGGATCAGATGGGGACAGGAAGAAAAATCTTTGAAGAAATGCTGGCTGAAGACCGACGCGCGGGAAGCTGGCTTGAGCCAGTGAATGTACTTAGTTCAGGAAATATCACTATTCTGGAAGCCAAACATTTTAACTCGGTGGAGTACCCGGACCATTGCCCGCCTGCCTCAGTCGCAGTCTTGTATAGGTCAGGGAAGCATGTTGAACGCTTGCTGCTTCACCCGGAACTGCAATCACAGGTATGAGCGCTCAGCGCAAGTCTCAAGAATAAACAATCGAAGCGATCGAACTTTTTGGCCTTCTTCTATCTCTTATTAATAAAGTCTTATGAAAGTGCTCATATTCGGAGCTTCTGGAGCAACAGGCCGGCATCTGGTGAAGCTGGCGCTTGAACAAGATTTCGATGTCACTGCATTCGTAAGGGATTCTTCGAAACTTCCCATCAGCCATGCAAGACTCAGGTTCATACAAGGTGATGTAAAAGACGCAAATGCCGTTGATCAGGCCATCAGAGGCCAAGATATTGTAATATCCGGATTGGGTGCAAATAAGCCATATAAATATGACCCGGTGGTTGTTGAAGGAATGGCAAATATCATCAGATCCATGGAAGCAAATGGCGTTCGACGGCTTATTTATCTCTCTACAGTAGCTGCCGGAGAAGGGCGCAGAGACGCTGGATTTCTGATCCGGTTCATTGCACCCAAATTGCTTCGCACAGAAATCGCAGGTCATCAGCAAAGGGAACACATGATCCGGAATAGCCATTTGAATTGGACCATCGTGCAAGCGCCCATGCTGACCAATGGCCCGCCTCAGAAAAACTACAGAACCGGTGAACAGTTAAGTTCCGGAGGCTTTGCAAATGCGTTATCACGGGCAGACGTAGCCGATTTCATGATCGGCCAGATAAGGGACTCGAATTTTTCATGTAAAACTGCGCGCATTATGCGGTGATTCATTTTGCACCATCAAAAGAAAACTATTTTCCATGAAAGAGGAAATCCTGGACGCGATTGTCGTAGGAGCTGGTCATGCAGGTCTATCCGCAAGCTATTGGCTCAAACAGCTTGGTATGCGGCATTTTGTCTTTGAACGTGGCCGAATTGGTGAGTCCTGGATTTCACAGCGCTGGGACAGTTTTAAAATGAATACTTCCAACAAATTAAACCGCTTACCTGGAATGAAGGTCCATGACGGAGACCCGGACGGGTTTGGATCGGCCCTTGAATTTGTTGCTGCTTTGAATCATTATGTTTCCGAATATCATTTGCCGGTCGAAGTGAATAGTCGGGTCGAAGCCATAGAAAAACCTTCCGGGTCGAGCTATTTTATTGTGCGCGTTTTAAGAAACGGCGTACTGAGGAATTTTGCTTGCGCGCAGGTGGTCATTGCTTCCGGTACCATGAACGAAACAAAGATTCCTCCATTCGCAAAAAAAATCTCAAAAAGTATTCTGCAATTTCATGCATCAGATTACCGCAATCCTTCGCAATTACCGGATGGTGCTGTATTGGTAGCTGGTAGTGCCCAATCTGGTTGCCAGGTAGCCGAAGACCTGGCCTTGGCCGGAAGAAAAGTTTTTTTGGCAACCAGCATGGTTCCAAGAATACCACGGAGATACCGTGGGAAAGATATTATGGATTGGCTGATACAGATGAAATTTTTTGAATTAAAAAAGGAAGAAGCCAGTGATCCGGCAAGTTTGAATATGAAAGCCCCTCAGCTCACCGGAACTGATAATGGAAGAAGAACGATCAGCTATCAAGCCCTCGCTGCGTTGGGCGTGACGCTGTTAGGAAGGCTGGAGGATGCCGACAAGCATCTTTTCTATTTTCAGGCCAACGCTGCCGAGCACATCCAGTTTGCCGATGCATTTTCTGCAAAATGCAAATCCATGATCGATGAATTTGTCATCAAGAACTATATGGATTCGCCGGAAGCGGAACCAGATCAGGCCGACATGCCGGATATTCACTCTGCATGTGCTTCTACCGTTCGAACCATGGATGCGAAGGAAGATATGATCAGGTCGGTCATTTGGACCTGCGGCTTCAACGGAGATTTTTCATATATCAAATTGCCCGTGCTGGATGAGCAGGGCAATCCAATACATCAAAATGGCGTATCACAAATAAAAGGCTTGTATTTTTTGGGCCTTCCATGGTTAATCTCCAGGAAATCGAGCATCATCTTCGGAGTTTCGGAAGATGCGAAATTTTTAATTGAAAAAATTCGATCCGCGGAAAAAACGGTTGCACCGGCCTGATGGGTCCCCTGGAATGGCTCCGTTTATTGCCTTATTTCTCCTAGAAGTATTGACAATTTATAATACTTTCACTGCAAAAATAACCTAATGCGGAGGAAAAGGATTTTTGTAATATTGGCCCTGCTCGTCATATTTTATTTATTGGGCCCCCATCCTTCTTCCCCAAAATATGCAGCCCAATTGCCTCCACTTCCTTCAGATCTGGCCGCCCTGAATCATTTTGTACAGGAAAATGAATCTCATCATAAAATTAAGCCTGACAATGAAGCCAGGATTGTTTGGATCAATGATTCAACGAAAGAGAAAACGGAATATGCAATTGTCTATCTCCATGGGTTTTCTGCTTCCCAGAAAGAAGGCGATCCGGTGCACAGGAATATTGCAAGGAAATTTGGCGCCAATTTATACCTGTCAAGGCTTGCTGAGCATGGCATAGATACTAGCGAACAATTAATCAATCTCACCGCAGATGAGTATTGGGCTTCCGCCCAGGAAGCACTTGCTATTGGAAAGCAAATCGGAAAGAAAGTCATCCTGATGAGTACATCCACAGGAGGGACACTGGCGATTAAGCTGGCTGCGACCTATCCGGATGACATAGCAGCACTCATCTTATTATCCCCCAATATTGCCATCAATGATCCCTTCGCCTGGGTAGCCAATAATCCCTGGGGACTACAAATGGCAAGGTTGGTAAAGCATGGAAAATACAATGTAGCCGAGGATGACCGGCCCGTCTACAAACAATATTGGAACAAACCTTACCGGCTGGAAGCAGTGGTCGCGTTGCAGGAGCTCATTGAATCCACCATGAATAAAGATGTATTTCAACTTGTGAAACAGCCTGTCCTGCTTCTCTATTATTACAAGGATGAGATTCACCAGGACAGCGTGGTGAAAGTTTCAGCCATGCTGTCAATGTACGACCAGCTTGGGACACCGGATAGCCTTAAACGAAAGAAGCCCATGCCCAAAACGGGCAATCATGTAATCGCTTCTCCAATTAAATCCCATGATGTCGAAGGTGTGCAAAATGAAATTGAAAAATACATGGTCGAGATCCTCGGAATGAAACCCGTAAATTAAGTGTCAATCATTCAGTGCAGGGATGAGTTTTTGAATCAATGAAAATTTTCTGATATTATTCCCCATTGATTCCCAAAGCCACTACAAATTCTCCCGGAATTTCATAACCTTCTCCTTTTTTGAATGCAGCAATGCTTGAAAGATAATCCTGGTGCACTTTTTCTTTGATGAGGTCATTGAATTTGTGATATACCAGCGCGACTGGGCCGCCTGCGAAGGCAGCTCCACAAGCTTCGGCGTCATTTTCAAATTGAAGGCAGGATGAGATCGTATCTGTTTTGACATGCTGAAATCCTGCAGCTTCCATAGAAAGGCTAAGCATCCCAGGATTGCCAAGATTGAAAAACATGGGACAAACTTCTGATGCCACATGCTGGTCTACGATTTCAAAAAGTTCTGCCCATCCGCAGCGGTCGCGTCTCCCCCAAACAGCAGCGATGCATGTCCCTCCGGGCTTTAGCATGCGTCTCATTTCTTTCATTGCCTTGATGGGATCAGGAACATACATGAGTCCAAGCGCACAAAGCGCCTTGTCAAATGACAAAGCTTCCAATGCCAATTCTTCTGCATCCATTCTCTCAAAAGAAATGTTATTCAATCCCAGCTGGGCGGCTTTGATATTGCAATGCTCAATCATTTTTTCAGAAATGTCGGCGCCAACGACTGCGCCGCCTGCACCCACCAGGTCTCTTGCACGGAAACTAACCAATCCTGTGCCGCAGGCAATATCGAGCACTTTCTGGCCCGGGCCTGAGATCCGCCATTTTAAGCAGGAGCTCCTGGGCAGGTACCAATTGCCGGCTCCAAAACGTCTCATAGAACAAGGCGGCCTTGTCCCAGCCATACCGCTGGACCCTTCTTTGCAAAGCAGGATCCATCTTCAGGATGTTTTTGATGAAATAATTCGCACCGTTCTTCTACATTTTTGTGCGCGTGCAAAAATGTCGAGATAGGGACTACGCTGATCAGAAGTTTCGATCAAATCCATGATTTCCTCTTCAGGCGCATCACTATCAACAGTAACCGAATACCGGACTTCCAGATAACCCGGAGGGATATCTGTTCTTGTCCCGAACAGTGCACCGTCGTCATAGTCAGCCTGCACTTCGACTTGCACGCTCTTCAGTGTGATGCCTCTTGTGGCTGCCGCCATGATATAGCCTATGGCCAGGCAACTGCCCAGTGCTGCGCGGCCATAAACGCCCGGTGTCGGCCCGGCACCATTTCCGCCTACCTGTTCAGACATATCGGCTACTAATTTCCATTTGCCTTCCGTGATTTCGCAGGTCATTCCGTCCTTAATAGTAGATATTGAAACGCCGGTCCCCAATCCAAAAGATGGTTTAGCAATCATTGTCCTTGTTACCCGTTCGATGGCTGTTTTGATTTTTTCATTGCCCGACATGCTAAAAGTATTTTTCATTAAGTTACAACCTATTGTTGGAATTCAGTCTGGATGCGGGAGAAAGTACTTGCCTGCCCTGACAATTCACTAAAACCTCAAAATCATCCCCAAAATCATTTGTAATGATATTCCGGGCTGGCTGAACTGTTGTAATTTTCCGTTGATTATTAAAGCTTATTTTATGATGCGTACAAAAATTGCCGGCATTGGTATGTATGTTCCTGAAAATGTCGTGACCAACAGGGACCTGATGAATGTAATGGATACTTCCGATGAATGGATCCAGGAGCGGACAGGGATCAAAGAAAGGCGATATGCAAAACCCCATGAAGAGACAACCACTACAATGGGCGTTGAAGCTGCCAAAATTGCAATCGAAAGAGCAGGCATTCGGGCCGCTGATATTGAACTCATCATTTTTGCTACTCTTAGTCCGGATTATTTTTTCCCGGGCTGCGGCGTTCTGCTGCAACGCTTGCTCAATATTAAAGAAATCGGAGCGCTTGATATCAGAAATCAATGCAGTGGTTTTGTGTACGGACTTTCCGTCGCTGATCAGTTCATCAAAACAGGCATGTACAAGAATATTCTGTTGGTAGGTGCGGAAACCCATTCTTATGCACTTGATTTCAGTACGAGGGGACGGAATGTGAGTGTTATTTTTGGCGACGGTGCCGGCGCAGTCGTCCTGCAACCCACCACAAACGAGCACCAGGGCATCCTGAGCACACATTTGCATAGCGATGGCAGCCAGGCGGAAATCCTTTGCATGATGAATCCTGGATTTCATGCCGGACATTTTGTAAAAGAGAAGGGCCCACAATTATCAGAAAAACCATACGGAGGATTATTCATAACGGAAGAAATTCTGCAAAAAGAAGATCTTTATCCCTATATGGATGGACCCGCTGTATTTAAAAAAGCCGTCATCAAATTGCCTGAAGTTATTATGGAGGCTTTAGTAAAGAATAACCTGAAGGCTTCAGACATCGATATGCTCATACCACATCAGGCCAATCTTCGGATCAGTCAATATATTCAGCATAAGATGAATCTGCGTGATGACCAGATTCACAACAATATCCAGAAATTCGGGAATACCACTGCAGCATCAGTACCCATCGCATTGTGCGAAGCATGGGAAGAAGGTAAAATAAAAGATGGCGCCCTGGTATGCCTCGCTGCATTCGGAAGCGGATTTACTTGGGCAAGCGCATTATTAAGATGGTAGTATTCAAAATTACAGTTACGATCGCAGGAGCAGGATTTACTTTGGTTTGAAAGCATGCCGGAGTGTGTTGTACCTTTCGTCTTTGGTCCGCCACAGGCGAATTGCAAAATGAAAGTCTAAGTAAAAATAGCAGGAATAAATCAGTTCTCAGCCGGGCACACATAAAGCATGTCAAGAAAGATCATCTATCTTATCAATCCCATTTCTGGCACCAGCGCAAAATCTGCCATGCGGGATTTAATAAAAAGAAAGACCCGGCAAGCAGGAATTGAATTTGAGATCCTGGCTACCCAGCCCAATGGGGACTATAGTCACCTGGAACAAAAGATCCGCAAAGAAAAAATCACCGATGTCGTTATCTGCGGTGGGGACGGCACCATCAATGCGGTAGTTTCCAAATTGAAAGTGCTGGAATTGAATTTCGGCATCATTCCCATAGGATCCGGGAATGGATTGGCATTTACCGCAAAAATTCCAAAGCAACCTTCGCTTGCACTGGATCTCATTTTTAAAGGTGTGTCTTCTTATGTGGACGCTTTCTATATCAATGAAAGATTTTCCTGTATGCTCTGCGGGATCGGTTTTGACGCTGCGGTTGCTCATGCATTCGCTAAACAGAAGCGCAGGGGCCTGCAAACCTATATCAAGACTTCCCTGATCCAGTTTTTCAAGGCCGAGCCATTCCATTTTGAAATTGAAATGCCGGAAAGAAAATTGAAAACGGAAGCCTTCTTTATCAGCATAGCCAACAGCAATCAGTTTGGAAATAATTTTACGATCGCTCCCCGCGCGAGTTTGAATGATGGCTTATTGGACATCGTGATCGTAAAAAAAATGAACAAATTCATGCTCCCTTTTTCCATGATCAGCCAGGTGACGGGGATCAATAGTTTACAAACAACAAAACAGCAAGGGAAGAGCAACAATATCATTTACCTTCAAACTTCCTCACTTACCATTCGCAATCCGGATCATGCTCCCCTTCATATTGATGGCGATCCTGGCTTAACTGCAGCGGTATTTAAAATAAAAATCATCCCGGATTGTTTCAGGTTATTGCACTGAGATCAGTTCAGCAAATGCAGATTATCTGTGGTTAAACAGGTTTCCGATACGACGGAATACTTCCTGGTTCTCCGGCGTATTCAATGCATTGGCGATATCCAGTTTTTCTTGTCTTGTCAGGTGAAAATTAAGTGCTGCACCCTCATCCACATTTTTTGGCACATACTGCACAGTGAACTTAAAGAAAGTACTGTCCATTAAATTCTGGGTCAGGCTCAATAGATCATCCTGGTTATATTCCTGCATTTTATACCAGTTATATTGTAGCAATAGCAACGGCTTGGTGAAGATTTCAGTGATATCTTTGGATTCATAAGGGTTTTCCCAGCCTCCTGTCTTCCTGTCCCTGATCTGGATCAGCACGACCCCTCCTGTGTTCCTCAGCACCCAATCCCGGAACACATTCAGAAAACGAATGGCAGTCTGTTCCCCAAAATTATCCCTGAAGCCAGCGTCCATGACATCCACTACCGGGTTGGTGGGTAGCCATACATTGGGCAATACATAAGGAAAGGTCGCATTCATCCGCAAGGCCGTGAGTAAGCGCAGATTCATCGGATTCTGCTTTTGAAAGAAAGCGCCGAAATCAATGGCATCCGGATCCATCGCTGAAATCCTTGCAGGATCATATGGAGGGCGCATCAGAAAACTGATGGGCTGCGTGCTGATCAGCATGGACCTGCTGTCGCGTGTCACAACAGAACTCAATAATATCAGTGGAATTTTCGCCGCCCTTTCGTCGGAAGCAAGATCTCTCAGCTGAAGATCCAGTACCGCCTTCGTATTCAGGCTCAATTTCTTTTCAAATGCATATCCGCGGTCCTTAACATATTCATAATCGCCGACTTTGAATTTCTGAGCCGGAGAGGCAAGGTCACGCGCTACAAAAGAGGAGAACAGGGGGTTGAGGATATCCCCTGAAATGGCGTCCACCCATTGAGGGTCCTGAAGATTCAATGAGGAGTCCTGTCCGGCCTTGATGCGCGCGAGCTCCCTGAAATAGGTTGCTGCGAACATGCCCCCGGAAGCACCAGTTACCAAAAAGGCCTTCTTCATCAATTGCCCATTACTGATCTTGTCGAGGCGCTGCAATACATTCATTGTAAAAGTGGCGCTCCGGTTGCCACCGCCACTGGTGTTAATAATATAGAGGATGGGTTTTTCTTCCTGCTGCTTTTTTTTCCAATTGTCCAGGATGGCGAGCATATTGCTTTTGTCATGTTCGACTTTGTCCGGCTTACATAAACTCAAAAGGCCTTCCCGGTCGTATGCAGGACGTTGGTCCTTATTGGTATAATTCAACCCATAGGCTTTATTGGTTGGATCGATGACATCATATTTATAAAGCAGATTCAGGATCAAAAAAAGCACCACAAGAAAAGGTATGCTCCAGCTTTGCAGGAAATAGGAGAATGCGCCGGAAACAGAAATGAGGATGGCAAAAAAAATCAGGATGCTTGCAGCAGCCGGTAGCTGGAAAAAAGGGTCATCCATAAAAAACCCGACAGCAATAAGAAAAATGAATGCAATGAATATAGAGAGGATGGCCGAGAAATGGTGGCGGTTGAAAATGCTTTCAATGAATTCCCTGCTGTAGTGAGAAACATCCCTGACCTTTTTAATCGAAATGGGCGAATTAAGGTACCACTGTACTTTGATGACGCGGCTTTCATTTAACTTGACTTCATTCTGTCTGAACTGTGATTTGAAAAGGGCTGGATTGCTGATCAGCGGAGTCATTCGACGGATGATGGATTTATCCGCCCTGACAAAATACAGAAGAGTGACTGTAGTGATTAGAAACAATCCCAGCAAAGATCCTCCCATCAGGGCCAATACTTCTCCAGTGGTGAGCAATTCCTTTGTCTGAACAAACTGTACCGCCTGTATGAAATAAAATACCAGGAAAACGATCGGTATGATCGTATTGTTGATGCAATATTTCAGAAAGGGCTTGGTCGTTGTGGCCAAAAAACGGAAATGCCTGCTGAAAAGAATAAATGTCGTTATGTTCCAGCTCATGATGAATACCCCCATGGATGCACCTACGATGCCTGCGCTCAAAGCATTCACATTACCCAGGTATTCAGGAAACAGAAAGAGGGCATTGGCGCCAAATGAGCGGAGAAAACCCCCATTGATCGTGCTAAAAAGAATATACCAGAATACCAGAAGGACCTGGAATTTTTTAAAATGAAGCAAAACCAGCTGAATGGGAAAAGAATAGAAAGTTGCTTTTAGATACTGTTTCATCTGGTTTCAAGAATGCTTTGCGAAAATAACTGAATTCAAATCCAGAAACTAAAGGAAGCCACTGGTCCCGAGAAGAATTGGGATGCTCCTTTTCCAAACGCTTGTCCGGACGAAAAATTATGATTCCCCTCGTTTCGATTGGAGGACGTAGAGCATGAAAACCATCGATAGTGCGAAAAGCATGGCTGTGACCTGGTGTGCCAGGGCAAACCAGTCAAAAGCCACCCAATGATTTGGGACAATATCTGTGCTTAATAAAATCGTCATGATCCCCAACAAAACCTGCAAACCCACATTGAACAAGGGCAGGGTCCGGAATCTTTGAATATAATATGAATTGATTGAAGGCCGATAGCTTTTGATTGTCCATATAACCACCAATAGCAGGAGCAGGTAGGCCAGGCCACGGTGTATAAAATGCACAGCGATTTTATTTTCAAGCCAGAAGGGCCCATTGCCATTTGTAGTGAATATGGAATCAGGTATCCATTCCCCGTTGATGGTGGGCCAGTCAGGCGCGACATTCGCTAGTTTTCCGCCTGCCATCAGGGCTCCGTAAATCAATTGAATGAAAAGCACAGACAATATGAACATGCTTAACTTTTTCAGTCCATCTGTGCCATAATTTCTTCTCCACGGGATAGCCAGCTCAAGCCAGAACCAAAATGCATAACTGATAAGACCAATCGCAAATACAAAATGCAAGGCCAGTTTAAGGGGCTTAACATATATTTCATCTCCGGTTAATCCACTCAGGACCATGATCCAACCCACCGCTCCCTGCAATGCGCCCAATAAAAAAAGGATCAGGAGCGGCCTGATCATATTTTTTTTCAGTTCTTTTCTTGCCAAAAAATAAAAGAATCCCAAGAGGAAAACGACACCGACCAGGCGGGCCCATAACCGGTGAAACCATTCCCAGAAAAAAATAAATTTAAAATCAGGGAGTCCAAAATCAGCATTCAGGAGATGGAACTGAGGTGTCTCCTTATATTTTGCAAATGCAAGCTGCCATTGATTTTCATTGAGAGGCGGAATGGCACCCATGAATATATTCCATTCCGTGATGGAAAGACCGGATCCTGTTAAACGGGTAATACCTCCCAGAAAAACCTGCACCAGCAACATGATCACGCCAAGCAAAACCCATCTTGCCACTGCAGGGCTTGATTTACTGTAAGTCATTGCCATACTGCGTGCAAATGTAGTACTTGAAAATGGTAAGGAATAAGATCACATGCATTGAAAAATCTGCAGAAGAATATCGAACAGTACCCTAATTGCTCTTTAGGGCAATCTTTTTTTCTCGTTCGATTCTAGCTTTCTCTATTGGCCCGAACGGACCATATTTATGTTGTTGTTCGGAAAAACTGTCAGCGTATGGACCGTAAGGATGGTCAAATGGTTTCTTTGAGATATCCGGCCAGTCTTCCCTGAATTGTTTTTTCGATCTCGGTTGCGAGTTCACGAAAGCTGCAATGTCCCAGGCTTCCTCATCGCTGATTTGTGGGGATTTATAATTTGCGCCATTCGGCATATTGTTCTTTACATATCCCGCAAAACTGGAGAGCCTGTAGAGGCCCGCAGCAGTATTATAGCTATGCAATCCCCAAAGCGGGGGATATTGATAGGCCACAGTACCAGGAAAAAAATTACCCTGCCCGTCTTTTCCGTGGCATTTTTGACATTTATCCAAATATGCTTTTCTGCCCTTTGCGGAATCTGCAGGTCTGTCAAGAAATTTGGGAATCATGATGCCGGAACCTGGAGGTTTTGTTCCTTTTGGAACCCCATTCCCAAGCCATTTGATATAGGCCAGGATCGCTTCCATGTGACAGCCCATTGCTATCGAGTTCACTTCCATTCAGGCTGCGTGAAAAACAATCATTGACTCTTTCAGAAATTGTTTCTATGCTGCCCCTTCTTGGCCTATATTTCGGATAAGTGGAATATACCCCACCATAATTATTACCGAAGGGTTTTGTGCCTGCTTCCAAATGACAGTTCTGGCAATTCATTCCATTGCCGCCGATGGTTAATTCTTCCGGCCGGTCCGAAATATTCGGATGTTTTTGCAATTAGATTTCTTCCATAAGCGAATCTTACCACCTTCTTCCGTATCTGGAATCTGGCTGGTATCCGGCCCTCTCCAGTATGGATCAGGAATAGAATCGGTTTTAGAGATGGAGGATTTTGATTCTCCTTTCTTATGAGCAAGGCGAATCATGAAAAAGAACAGCAGTAAAATCAGCAAGACCATAACCAGTCTCAGAATCTTTACACGTGCCATGAATCAGCATTTATTCATTAGCCTTAAAAATAAAATAACAGGCAGATATAAACGAATTTAAACCTGCCTGTTATGTATAAATGAATTGTCTATCCTGCAAAGCAATATCCGCAGCCATGTTCCTGTGCGCGGCCCACGGCCCAAACGCCGGATGGAACACTCTGGACACCCGGCAATAAATTGCTCATCCAGTCCTTTTGCACATCCTCTGGTTTGGCGTTCATACTCTGTGCGACTACGTTACTGTAAACCAAGATAGCGACACTGCATACACAGAACATCACGCCGATGTCCTGCAATTGGTCAATGCCGATATCTACGGCCCCTAAGCCTGGCACAGAAAAGTCGCCATGCTTTGGCTTCCAGAAAGGATTGCGGGTTGCCGGCGCTTTAGTGAGCGGATCGTCCGCTTTAAATACTTCCCCAAATTTATATTTTGCCCATGTGGCATCATTGAATGCATAGGGAATTCCATCATGCCTGAGTACGACCACCACACGGTTATCCTTATCCGGAGAACCTGTAGCCGCATTGGTCATCATATATACTTTGGACCATGCAAAAGGCATGCACTTCATGTGGCTTGGTGACATCGAACATGATCTTATGCTTTGCGCCATCCAATTTGTTGAACCATGCTTCCGCATCATCAGGATTTGAAGTTCCATCGATCCGGAAGGTTCCAGCAGCTGCATTTAATGGAGTTGCAATGGTTGCTATTCCCATGGCAGCGGCACCTGCAGCAATTTTGCCTAAGAAATCTCTGCGTGGTTGTTTTAAACTATTGTCTTCCATATTGAATGGTTTTTGTGAGTGATGAAAATATATTTAAATGTAAAAAGCCTGATTTGTCTTTTCCGCTAATGCAGAAAGTTGCTTAGTCGCCAGGAGTAATAGCACAGGAAACATAGAACAGATTTAATCTATTCCTTTTTTTCAAAGTCAGCCGCAATCTTCGGATCTGCCAATTAAGGTAAATATTTTCTCTGAATCAACAATCAATTAATGCGGCAATTTCTCCCTGATCCTTCCATAGACCCAGGTGCCGGCAATGGCACTCAGGAGGCAGACAGAAACTACGGTAAAACCTGCGCCGATTTGCGCAAACAGGGGCCCTGGGCAGGCACCCGTCAGAGCCCAGCCGAACCCAAACATCAGACCCCCATAGACCTGGCCCTTGTTGAATTTCTTAGACCGGAGTGCAATGGGTTCTCCGTACACTGTCTTTACTTTGAACCTCCTGATCAACTGATTTGCGATCAGGGCGACAAAAATGGCCGACCCAATAACACCATACATGTGGAAACTTTCCAGGCGGAACATTTCCTGTATCCGGAACCATGAAACGATTTCAGCCTTAACCAGGACGATACCAAAAAAAACGCCCGCCAACAGGTATTTTACATTGTGCCAGCCTGGATGATCAACTTCAGATTCATTCATGCAGGCCGCATCCAGCGATCTGACTTCAAAATCTGTGTTCGTTTCTTCAATAACAGGCGCCCTGAATTCAACCGTTTGCATAATGCAGGATTTAGAGTTTTAGAATAATTGGTAAGAACAGATTCGCCATGATAAATCCTCCTACCATAAAACTGATGGTCGCCACCAGGGAAGGCCATTGGAGATTGGAAAGACCCATAATGGCATGGCCAGAAGTACAACCCCCCGCGTAGCGGGTGCCAAATCCTACCAGAAATCCTCCCAATACCATCATGATGAGGCCTCTTGCAGTAAGAAGGGAATTCCAGCTGAAGATATCCCCAGGCATCAGTCCGGAGAAATCACTGACGCCATGCTCCTGCAATGATGAGATCAATTTGGGATTCATCTGGACTGGATTCGGGTTTTTCAGAAAATAGCCTGCAATAAAGCTTCCGGCAAGAATCCCGCCCGCAAAAAATAGATTCCATGCTTCCTTTTTCCATTGGTATTTGAAAAAAGGTATACCTGCAGGAATGATGGCTGCACAAATATGCCGCAGGGAGGATGAAACGCCGAAGGTCTTGTTTCCCAATACCAATAAGAGGGGAACGGTAAGTCCAATCAGTGGACCTGCAACCCACCAGGGCCAGGGCCGGCTTAATAACTCTACAAAACTCATAGACTTTATTTGAATGAAGGTAGAAAAAAAGAAAGAAAAATTTCCCCGGATGGTGTATAAATCTTTTATGCATCTGGGACGGGAGGCCATACATTTGAAAAAAAATAATTGCTAAGGAGGTTTTACCAGAAGGCCCTGCCCGAAGCCGGTTGTGATGAAGCCGGGCGTGGATGTTTTGCCGGCCCCGTGTTTGCTGCCGCCGTGATGCTACCGAAGGGCTTCATTCATCCATTGCTCAATGATTCAAAGCAGGTTGTTGAAAAGGACCGTTATTTCCTACGCGACCTCATTGAATCACAAGCGTTGGCCTGGGCCGTAGCAAAAGTGGATCATGATGAAATTGACCAGATCAATATTCTGAACGCTTCATTTAAGGCGATGCACCTGGCGATTGATCAGCTCCGGAATAAGCCTGGACTTTTGCTCATTGACGGGAACAGGTTTTCTCCTTATCCCGGCATTCCCCATCATTGCGTCATTGAAGGAGATTCGCACTATTCCTCTATTGCTGCAGCCAGCATTCTGGCGAAAACTTACCGTGACGATTATATGCGCGAATTGCACAAGGAATATCCAAACTATCTCTGGGATCAGAATAAGGGATATGGTACGAAGGCACATCGGGAGGCCATCGCAGCTTTTGGATTGTGCAAATATCATCGCAGAAGTTTTGACATTCATCCAGACCTTCAACTTCTGTTTGATGATTGATCCCAGGACGATTTATTGCATCTGTTCCAATCAACTCATTTATTTTTACTTTCAATACAATGCATGACATTCCCTAAAGACGTTGTTCTCGAAGATGAGCGGGTCAGGCTTAGGCCACTTGAAACTTCAGACATTGAATTCCTATTGCCATTTGCATTGCACGAACCGGAGATCTGGATCTTTTCCATGAGTTCGCCTGCAGGCAGGGAGGGAATGGAAAAATATATTCAAACCACCCTTAACCAGCGGGAAGCGAAAAATGAGTACCCTTTTATCATTTTCGATAAATCGAAGAATCAATATGCTGGAAGTTCCCGCTTTTATGATATTCAGCTGGTAAACCAAACGACGCAGTTGGGTTATACCTGGTATGGAAAAGCATTTCAGCGCACCGGGCTAAACAGGCATTGCAAATTGCTGATGCTTGGATTCGCTTTTGAAACCTGGGGCATGGAGCGGGTTGAATTCAGGGCCGATGCAACAAACCAGAGATCCATTGAAGCGATGAAAGCCATTGGATGCGTGGAGGAAGGAATTATCCGAAGCCATGGACCTTCTGTTCGTGGAGGTCGTCGCGATTCCATTGTACTTTCTATCTTGAAAGAAGAATGGTTTCATGGTACAAAGGAAAAATTACTGCAAAAAATAAAATCCTGAAATGACAAGCAAAATCTCTAGTCCGGCCATTCTCCCAATCCCGGTCTGACCAACACTGGCTCAAATCCTGTGCAATCAATCACTGTGGACGGAATGATTCCGCCTTTGCCGCCATCCACGACAATGTCAACCAGGTGCAGGAAATTCTGATGCATTCTTGCGGGATCCGTGTATTCTTCTACGTTTTCTCCGGGCAGTGAAGTACTTACCATCGGATGATCCAGAGACCGTACAATGCCTTCCACAATATGATGATTAGGAATTCTTACTCCTACGGTGTTTTTCTTGCTCTTGAAAATCCTTGGGACTTTCTTGCTTGCAGGTAAAATAAATGTATAGGGGCCGGGAAGATGGGTTTTTAACAGCCGATAGACCGGCGTTGAAATACTCTTTGTGTATTCACTCAATTGCTTGAGGTCCGTGCAGATAAAAGAAAACTGTGCCTTGACCGGATTGATTTTCTTGATTCGTGAGATGCGTTCAATGGCTTCAAATTGAAAAAGATCGCATGCCATTCCATACACCGAATCTGTTGGATAAATGATCACACCTCCGCTAAGGAGGCAATTCCTTACCTGTTCAATCCGCTCAGCCTGAGGTTTTTTAGGATCAATTCTCAAAAGCATCTGGCAATGTAATAAGAAAGCAAATATGGATGAGATGAGCTTAAAGCTGGCAATACAGGCGAAAAGGCTCAGGAAAAGCGACGGAAATCAGCTCAGAAGCGGATTTGACTGATTCTGGGAGCGCCAGAACCCTATTTCAGCCTGCATTTGAACGAATTGACTATTTATTGAGAAATCTTTTAAGAAATTATTGCTTTTTCAGAAAACTGTCTTTATTTTTATCTCCTGTAATTGATCATTGAGGCTCAGGAAATACTGCAAACCGTTCCTATCCAATTTCCGGTTTCTTATTCCAATTTCCAGTTTGATATTGAAAGTGCATGATGTGGACGTGGTGAAAAATCACTCTTTACAATTATGTGCGATAACCCGTACCTCCCCTCGTTGCCCGCTACCCTTTTGAATTATCCATTTTTACAAGATTGTTAGGTCTTACTTCTGTTGAAAGCCCGCAGATGCGGTTGGAAATAAGATTGGTTTACCGGATTCAACAGATTTGGGCTATTTGATATCGTTAACCTCTTTCTTTTTGTGGTTTCAGAGGTAAGCACAGGCCGGCGATTTCTATCGCTGGCTCTTTTTAAACTTGTATCTGCCAATCTCAGGCATGGACCCTCAAAGCTAGCGCTGAACAAAAATTCTGCTGCGAGCTGAGTGGCATTATATCTTCCGCCGTTTGTCCCGCATTGGGGGACCCGACTAAATTTTTTGTTGCACTTTACCTGTGGGTAGGTAGCTTCGCAAAAAACAAGTCTCGCGAATAATATTTGCCTTGAAAAAACCAATAAAAAAAGTCCCGGAATTCCGGGACTTTTATTTTTCTAATTTATTCGTATTATGAAATTGTCCAGGTCTCATTTCCCCGGAGCAATTTGTCAAGATCTCCTTTTCCTTTGCTTGCAATGACTTCATCAATTTGCAATTTCATCATTTCTTCATAACAAGGCCTTTCCGTTTCAAAGAAGACTCCGAATGGTCTTGGCAAATGCCCTTCGAGGCTAGGATTGTCAAACATGCGAACCAATATTTGTGCCTTATAGAAATCTTTTTCATCGTGGATCCACAGATCGTCAGTGCTAACTCCGTTTCCTATCTCCACCACCACGGGTTTGAATCCGTCCAATTTTATTCCTTTGTTTTGCTGAACCCCGAATTGAAGTGGCTTGCCATGCTCCAGGAATAAGGTCTCAATGGGTTTTGTTCCTTTCTCTGTGAATATTTCAAATGCTCCATCATTGAATATATTACAGTTCTGATAAATTTCCAGGAAGGAAGAGCCCTTATGCTGGTGACATCTCAGAAGTATTTGCTGTAAATGCTTGGGATCCCTGTCCATGCTTCGCGCAACAAATGTGGCATCAGCACCCATGGCGAGGGCAAGTGGATTAAATGGATGATCAATGCTTCCGAAAGGAGTTGACTTGGTAACTTTGTTTTCTTCAGAAGTTGGAGAATACTGACCCTTAGTCAGACCGTAGATCTGGTTATTGAACAACATTACGTTCACATCAAAATTTCTCCTCAACAAATGAATTGTATGATTGCCTCCGATGCTCAGTCCATCCCCGTCTCCGGTTACGATCCAGACACTCAGATCCGGTCTGCTGGCTTTAAGCCCTGAAGCAACGGCAGTGGCCCTTCCATGGATGGAGTGCATACCATAGGTGTTCATGTAGTAAGGAAAACGACTGCTGCAACCGATGCCGGATATGATAACAATATTTTCGCGCGGAATACCGAGAGTCGGCATAATTTTCTGCACCTGGGCAAGGATCGAATAGTCGCCACAACCAGGGCACCAGCGCACTTCCTGGTCGGTGCTGAAATCTTTGGCAGTTAATATGGGTTTAGGACTTGCTGTTATTTCACTCATTTTTTTACTGTTACAGGAACTCAAATTTAATCAATAATGCACTAGGAACAAACAGCGCATAAAATTGCTCATTAAATCAAGAATTTGGAAAAGGAGGGAATAAATCTCCGGATCCGGTTCGGGCACCAAATCTTGGTGATTTTGTACATTGAGGACAAATGGATATCCAGATAAAAAAATTGATGTTGATGGGCTTTAACCTTGCTATCTCGTTTGGGCTAATGGCCCAGCCGAGCCAGGAATTGATCAAGGTGACGGATATGCTCAAAATTAAGTCTGTAGGCGCTGTTACCATGAGTAAAGACGGCACTTTTGCAGCTTTCACCGTTACCACCATTGAACCAGATGGGGATTCAAAATGGGATTATAAATATATCACCCATCTATATGTAGTGCCAACAGATGGATCCTCCGCCCCGAAAGAATTAACGGTAAAGGAAAGCGCTTCGCAGCCTGCGTGGAGCCCCGATGGACAGCAACTGGCATTTGTCAGAACGGTCGATTCTAAACCGCAAATCTTCATCCTGCCTTTGCAAGGCGGAGAACCTTTTCAATTCACTCATTTCAGGTATGGAGCGGGTTCGCCAAGATGGTCTCCCGACGGAAAGAAAATTCTCTTTGCTGCCAATATCAGCCTGAAGGATTTGCTCAAGGACTCGGCCCTGAATTCGGATTATAGCTTACCAAAATGGCCATTTGAGCAGCCCGGCTTTGAAAGAAATTCATCCCTGCTTTTGCCTGTGGCGAAGCCGGACCCAGACGGGAATCTGGATGAGATCAGAGCCTACCTGGATGGAAACATCACAGACAAGAAAGTAAAAGTGTTGAACAAACTGGACTTTCAGGACGAACAAATTGTTAGCGCCGATCAGCATTTCAATCATTTCTTCATTCAATCCCTGGTACCTGATGCCCAGCCTTATGCCATCACCCATGGATTCTACAGCTTCAGCGCAGCCTATTTCCTTGATAATGGAAAACAGATGCTGCTCGCTGCTGACATGGACTCTTCAGAACATCCAGACAGGTCACTGGAAAAAGAAATATTCGTCGCCGATAGCAATGGCAACAGACTGCATCAGTTATTGGGTGAACAGGGGAAAATTTTTGATGGTGCAAGCATATCCCCAAGCGGAAATTTCCTGGCCTACCAGGAGAGTCCGGTCCTCTCTGTATCCATACCAGAACTCTGCATCCTATCTATGAACGACAAGGAAAGACAGATTATGAGGATTCCTTTTGATCGCGCCAAATCGAATTATACCTGGAGCCCTGATGAAAAATACTTGTATTTCACGGCCGGGTCAAACGGCGGCATTCCCCTATACCGTGTGAATATGGAATCGAAAACAATTGAACAACTATCAGATTTTTCCAGCGGAATTGGGAGTTTCGATATCAAGGCAAACAGGCTCGTTTATGTTAAGACAGAGATTAATGATCCATTTGAACTTTACAGCTCTGATCCCGCAATGCAAAACAGTCAACGGATCAGCCAATTCAACCTTGAATGGCTAAAGAACAGAAAGATCATTGTTCCTGAAAAGCACAGTTTCAAGAACAATGCAGGGATGATGGTTGAATATTGGGTCATGAAGCCTGCCAACTATGCAAAGGGGAAGAAATTTCCGCTGCTCCTGGAAATTCATGGTGGACCAGCTGGGATGTGGGGACCCGGGGAAGCCACGATGTGGCATGAATACCAGGCATTCTGCGCTAAGGGAATTGGAGTGGTTTACTGCAATCCCAGGGGATCTGGTGGCTACGGCGCAGAATTCCTTCGCGCGATCATCAATGACTGGGGAACCGGTCCCTGCGCGGACGTACTAACGGCATTGGATAGTTGCATTTCTGAGGGATGGGCAGATACATCAAGGCTTCTTATCAGCGGCGGATCCTATGGTGGTTACCTGGTCGCCTGGACGATTGCGCATGACCATCGCTTCCTGGCGGCTTGCTCCCAACGGGGAGTATACGACTTATTGAGTTTTTTCGGAGAAGGCAATGCCTGGAGGCTGGTACCGGAATATTTTAACGGATATCCCTGGGAACCGCCAGTGAAAGCCGTATTGGAAAGGGAGTCACCCATTAATTATGTTCAGGACATCACAACGCCCTATATTATTTTTCATGGCGAAAATGACAGGCGAACGGGGTTTGTTCAGGGAGAAATGATGTACAGAAGTCTGAAAGTGCTCAACAGGCCTGTAGAATATGTTCGTCATCCGGGTGCAACGCATGAGATCACACGCAGTGGTGACAACAGACAGAGAACGGATCAAATGCTTAGAACCTATGAGTTCTTCGAAAGATGGCTGAAGAAACAACATTTTCGAAATAAATAGTTCAACATTGCCTAAACTTTACCAGGGCCTGATCTGCGCTGCGCTGGCTGTATATGGATGCGGCAGCAGAGGAAAGTTCCCAAACGATCAGCTGGCATTAAGCTGGGTGGAGGCCATGAACAGACATGATACTACCGTGCTTGCCTCATTTTATGCAGACAGTGCAAGTGTGGAATCTCCGAATTGGGAGGGATTTAAGAGAGGTCAGGCCGAGATGAGAACCATTTACCGCCGCTATTTCAGTTCCACTCCGGATCTTGAGGCAAAGATCACGCATCTTGTCTCCACTGACAGCTGCCTGGTCATCGAATACGATTCCTGGGGAACCCTGGAAAATCCGGAATTGCAAACGCCGGAGTATATGCGCGGAAAAAAATATCTCCTTCACAATTGTACCCGAATGACATTGCAGGATGGAAAAATTATTCAGCAGAAGACTTATTTTGACCAGGTCTCCTTTTTGAGACAAATGGGATTCTTTGAAGAACATTGAATTCATTAACTGACCACCATCCTGCTGAATGGCATAAAGGAAATTTCCATTAGTTTGAGGTGCTGGCGGGCAAAGGGAATCCCGATGATTGTAATGAAAAGTATGCCGGCAAATAAGAGGTGAATAAAAGCGGTATAAAGGCCCCCGCAGATCAGCCAGATGATATTAAATATTATCGATAAGCAACCCTCCGGCCGCTCTTTTGGAACTACCTTCTTTCCGAATGGCCAGATGACGAGTCCGGCGATCTTAAAACACTGCAGGCCCCAGGGAATACCCACGATAGTCAGGCAGAGTACGAACCCGCCAAAAATATATCCCAGGGCCGCCAAAAATCCTCCAAACACGAGCCAGATCAGGTTTCCAATGAAATTCATGGCGTGAAAATAGCTTTTTGTTCATGATTCAGAATAAATAATTGCCATATGAAATACTGAATCCGGAAAATAAAAAAAGGGCCATTGGCCCCTTTTATTTGACAACGAACATGATTGATTAGTATCTGCTGTTGCTAAAATTTCCCTTGCGCTGGAAATTACCGCCGCCGCCTCCACGGTTGTTGTTACCGCGCTCTTCTCTTGGCTTAGCTACGGCTACATTGATGGTCCTGCCATCAACTGAAGCGCCGTCCAGTTCCTGGATCGCTTTCTTGGCAGCCTCTTCATCGGCCATCTCAACGAATGCAAATCCGCGGGACTTGTTGGTGAATTTGTCAAGGATCACCTTTGCAGAAGTCACTTCACCATACTCTGCAAAATACTCTTGTAAGTCTTCGTCTCTGACGTTAAAACTTAAATTTGAAACATAAATGTTCATACGTAAATAACTGGTTAAAATTTACAAATAAAAAGCTGATCAAAAAGCAGGTGTAAAGAAGATTAACTGATGCGGAATGAGAGTAGCAGAATTGATCGTTCACTTACTAAATGCCAGTTCAACTTAGATTGAAATGCAAAGATAGTTCATTTACCCTTAGCATCCTAATTAGATTGTGTTAAACTTCTGTAAGCAAGGATGGTACTGATCGCCATCAAAATGGCGCCCATCAGGAAGGGTGCACCTGGAAAAATAAAGGGTGCACCTGCACTTGTAAAATAGGAGAACAAATTTGTCATCAGCAAAGGTCCAATAATAGATGTTGCGCTCATAAGGCTCGTCAATGCACCCTGAAGTTCGCCTTGTTCATTGGGAGGAACATGTCCGGACATCACAGCCTGCAATGATGGCCCTGCAATCCCGCCCAGGCAATAGGGAATAAGAAAAACGAACATCATCCAGCTCTGCGTAGCGAAAGCAAAGAGCAACATCCCCGCGCTATACAGGAGAAGTCCGAGGTAAATACTTTTTTCGTTCCCGATTTTTGGTGTGATGATCCTGATCAAACCCGCCTGCACTAAGGCAATCAGTAATCCAACCACGCTCAAAGAAATGCCCACCATTTGCTCTGTCCAGTTAAATCGGTATATAGTAAAATAATTCCAATTGCTTTGCACGGCATGGGCCGCAAGATAGACCAGGGTAATGGAAACAATCAGGCCACCGATGGCAGGATATTTTTTTAATTGCATTAGTGATCCGAAGGGATTGGCTCTTTTCCAGTCAAAAGCACGGCGGTTTTCTTTGCTTAATGATTCCGGCAAGATAAAGTACCCGTATATGCAGTTGAGCAGGGACAAAATCGCAGCTGCAATAAATGGGGCCCTGATGCCAAACTTACTCAGTAGGCCGCCGATCGCAGGGCCGATGATGAATCCCAACCCAAAAGCAGCCCCTATCATGCCAAAATTCTTTGCACGGTTCTCGGCTGTGCTGATATCTGCTATATAGGCTGAAGCCGTAGTGAAACTGGCACCTGTGATTCCCGCGATCACTCTGCCGACAAAGAGCCAGCCATAGGTTGGCGCAAATGCTGTAAAAACATAATCTACCCCAAACCCGAAAAGAGAAAGCAATAATATCGGTCTCCTGCCAAATCGGTCACTCAGGTTTCCCAGCACAGGCGCAAATATGAATTGCATGAAGGCATACACAAAAAGCAATAACCCGCCATAGGTACTCGCTTCATTCACGGGCAACTGTTTCATGCCTGCGATCAAATGGGGTATAACAGGTATGATCAGCCCCCAGCCTATTACATCTACCAATACGGTAACAAAAATGAATCCTACAGCAGCTGAACGATTCTTTATCATAATCCCATAAATCAAATTCCGGGTAAAACCATTGGCATCTCCTGTTCGCTCTGGACCTGGACAGCATTTTCAGTCCGCCGAATATCGGATTCCCGCTACGGAGCGGATCCTGTCCATTGTTTCCATCATCAGCAAACTGTCTTCATGCCTCATCACCGGACTCTCTGTAAGGCCCATGCGCAGGCAGTCTGCCACATGCCTGGCCTGAAACTGATAGCCGAATCCGGGTTCTTTGTGAAAAAGGATTATTTCGCGGCTGTCCACACGACCAGGGTAGTATTCAATGCTCGTGCCTGGTTCATAGAACCTGCTGGTAAGCCTGACCCGCCCTTTCGTCCCACTGATTTCAGCTTCAGTCGGCAGATTGGTTGAAAAGCTGGAGAAAAGTTGTGCAAGCGCCCCACTGGCGTATTTGAAATTGACTGCAAGCTGGTCATCCACGCCAGTGGAAGCGGGGCTCATGAAAGCTTCTATCTGATCAGGTCTGCCGAGAACGGATAATGCAATAAAAACATTGTAGATGCCGATATCGAGCAGTGAACCGCCACCCAGGGCAGGATCATAAAGTCTTTCAGGAACAGGTTCCGGAGGAATAAAACCAAAATTGACAAGAACATTCCTCAGCTCGCCCAATTTCCCTGATTTCAATATCTCCATTGTCTTGGAAAAATGCGGAAGGAACTTGGTCCATAGTGCTTCCATCAAAAAAACTTTCTGTGCTCTCGCCATAGCCACCATCTCTATCGCCTGCCTGGAATTGATCGCAAATGCCTTCTCACAGAGGACCGCCTTGCGGTGTTTTAAGCAAAGCAAAACATGTTCGTGGTGTTGGCTATGCGGGGTAGCCACATAAATCACATCTACCTCCCGGTTGCCTGCCAGGGCTTCATAGCTGTCATGGATATGCGGGGCGGGGAATTCCGATGCAAAGGATGTGGCGTTTGCCCTGCTCCGTGAGCCCAATGCCATCAACCTTGAACCGGCGACATGCTGAAGGTCAGATGCAAATTTTCTTGCGATCCTCCCGCAGCCTAAAATTCCCCAGCGGATATCGTCTGCCATAGAAAAAATTTTAATACAAAATATTGTTAGTTCTTAAATAAGGAATAGGACAAGCAATTTCGGATTATTTCCGTTCGCAAGATTTTTTCGAAAGCAGAAAAAATTCATTAGTTTTAGATATCAAAATTCTTTTTTATGATTCAAAGCAGAAAGTTTTTCGTTGCCATCTTTATTCTTTCCTTCCTGATATTGGGCATTTCTGCGACAACGGCTCCCCCGGAAGAACCAAAAAGAAACCTGAAAGTACTTCCTAAAAATATCAGCAAAGAGGATTTGGACAAGGTCATGGACGGATTCAAAGCTGCATTGGGAGTGAAATGCAACTTTTGCCATGCCGCGTCTAAAGATACAGCTGTTCACCATCCTGATTTTCCCAGCGATGAAAAACCGGAAAAGAACATAGCCCGTAAGATGATGCTGATGACGGCAAAAATCAACAAGAAATTCTTCAGTGACGCGACCAACGATAAAGGCGAAAAAGCTTATCCGATCTCTTGCATTACCTGCCATCGCGGCAATCCCCATCCCGAAGGTCCCGGGCCTCATTAAGGTCTGAATGCTTATTTTTGCGGCTTCATTACGATCAGATTATGATAGATCCAAAATTTGATTTTGGCATGATTGGCCTTGGCGTCATGGGCCGGAATCTTCTGCTGAACATGGCTGACCATGGTTTTCGCGTCATTGGTTTTGACAAAGACGCGAAAAAGGGATCAGCGTTGGAGTCCGCTGCCACGCCTGGAACCCAGGTTCAGGCTGTTGCCACACTAAGGGAAATGATTGAACAATTGGCCCCTCCGAAAAAAATCATGATGCTGGTTCCTGCAGGAAAGCCTGTGGATGATGTCATGAAGGACATTGCGCCCTTACTCTCAGCAGGTGATGTAGTCATCGATGCGGGCAATTCGCATTATACGGATACCCTTCGCCGTGTGAATGAATATGCAGGGAAAGGGTTTCATTTTATGGGGATTGGAATTTCCGGGGGCGAACAGGGTGCGCGCACCGGACCCAGCATCATGCCGGGCGGGGATCCCGGCGCATATGCTGCCGTTCGCCCCATCCTGGAAGCCGTGGCAGCCAAAGTAAACGGCAGTCCCTGTGTTGCCCACCTTGGTCAGGGCGCTGCAGGTCACTATGTCAAGATGGTGCATAACGGTATTGAATATGCGATTATGCAGCTGATCAGTGAAGCATATGATCTGCTTCACCGGGGCATGGGGATGAGCAATGATGAGTTATATAGAACTTTTAAGCATTGGAATGAAGGCGAATTGCAATCCTTCCTCGTGGAAATCACTAAGGATATTTTCCTCATGGAAGATCCGGAATCCAAAGACCGGCTGATCGACAGGATACTGGATAAAGCCGGGTCAAAAGGTACCGGCAAATGGACTTCACAGGATGCCATGGATCTTCCGGTACCCGTGCCCGTTATAGATATGGCCGTGGCCATGCGTGACATATCCGGTTTTAAGGAGGAAAGGATCCAGGCAGCCGCGATCTATAAGTCTCCATTTGTTCCCATCGGTATTCCAAAAGAGGTTTTTGTGCAGCAACTGGGAGATGCGCTGCTTTTTTCAATCATTATGAGCTATGCCCAGGGGCTGGCCATGTTGTTCAAAGCATCTGCTACGCTGGAGATGCAAATACCCCTGCCTGAAGTTGTCAGGGTGTGGCGCGGGGGCTGCATCATCCGTTCTTCTCTGCTCGATGTATTTTATGCAGCGTACAAGGCAAATCCTGGATTAGCGAATATTCTCCTTGACAATTCCATTGCTAAAATGGTTCAATCAAAGAAGCAGGCCCTGCGAAATATTATTGTCCACGCTACCCAGACAGGCTATCCGGTAGCCGGGCTGATGGCCTCCCTGAGTTATTTGGATGCATACCGCAGCGAGTATTTGCCGACCAACCTCATTCAGGCCCAAAGAGATTATTTTGGCGCCCATACTTACCAGCGGACGGATATGCCCGGAACATTCCATACGGAATGGCAATCCTTCTGAATAATTGTGTAGAAACGAATGCCTGCGGCCCTATGCATTATCTCACTGAATTGAAAAAATATGGCAAATCATAAACGCCCACCTGCATCCCTCCTCTTTATTTTTGGGGGTAGCGGTGACCTGAATTACCGGAAATTGTCTCCGGCACTTTACAATTTATTCATTGATGACTGGATGCCGGAAAAATTTGGCATCGTTGGGATTGGGCGTAGCACTTTTACAGATGAAGAGTACCGCGCGCACTTGCTGGAAGGATTGGAGCAATTCAGCCGCCGCAAAGAAGAGGGCAATGGACATTGGCAGGATTTTTCCGGCCATATTTCCTATTTGCAAATGGATGCGGAAAAGGAAGAAGAATATCAGAAGATTGCAGAGATCGTCAAAGCCAGGGAACATGAGTATGGTGAGCATCCAAATGTTATTTTTTATATGGCCGTGGCGCCCCAACTCGTTCCGGATATCGCGAGCAAACTTGGGCCGCTTAATATTTGTGCCGACACTAAATGCACGCGCATCGTGGTTGAAAAACCATTTGGGCATGATCTCGAAAGCGCTCATGACCTGAACCAGCTCCTCAGTACCATGTTCGATGAAAAACAGATTTACCGCATCGATCATTATCTAGGAAAAGAAACGGTTCAGAATATTCTTGCTCTTCGTTTTGCCAATGCACTGTTTGAGCCGATCTGGAACAGGAATTATATTGAACATGTTCAAATCACCGCGGCAGAAATCGTCGGAGTGGAAGGGCGCGGAGCATATTATGAACATTCGGGCGCACTGCGGGATATGGTACAAAACCATATTCTGCAATTGGTTTGCATGATCGGCATGGAAGCACCTGTATCATTTGATGCCAATGAAATCAGGAATAAGAAAGTGGATGTACTTAATGCAATCCGAAAATATGGAGTGGAAGAAGTGCATCAGTATGCCGTGAGAGGCCAATATGATGAAGGATGGATGAAGGGAGCAGTAGTGCCGGGGTACAGGCAGGAAAAAAATGTCGATCCTCAAACACCCGTGGACACATTTGCTGCAGTAAAATTTTATATTGATAACTGGCGCTGGCAGGATGTGCCATTTTATGTGCGAACGGGAAAAAGACTTCACGAAAAGACGAGCATCATCACCATTCAATTCCGGCCGGCACCCAGTTTCGCATTCCCACCGGAAGCTGCGGAAACCTGGAGGCCAAACCGCCTAACAATCAGCATTCAACCCGAGATGGATATCCGCCTGCGATTTCAGGCGAAGAAACCGGGACAGTCCATGGTCCTGAATCCGGTGGATATGGTTTTCAGTTATAAGGCATCTTATGAGGAGCAGGAACCGGAAGCTTATGAAACCTTATTGCTGGATGTGATGGAAGGCAATGCCACTCTGTTTATGCGCAGCGACCAGGTGGAAGCCGCCTGGAAGATCATTATGCCTATACTTGAAGCCTGGCAGAACAGGCCCCCGTCCGATTTTCCTAATTATGCCCCAGACTCATGGGGACCTGAAGACGCTGAAGCACTGATTGCAAGAGATGGCTATAATTGGGTTAACCTCCCATCACCTCATGATCACTAATTACAAAGCTCATGTCAATGCACATATACGATCGTCCGGAACAAATGAGTGCGGCGGCAGCATCCTGGATTTGCGCGCTGATCGGAAATACGCTAAAGAAAAAGAAGCGCTTCTCTTTTGTATTGTCGGGCGGCAATACGCCAAAATCATTGTACCAATTGTTAGCTTCCACCCCGCTGAAGGAAACCATCGAATGGAGCAGGTTGGACTTTTTTTGGGGAGATGAGCGATTTGTCCCTTTCGAAGATGACAGAAACAATGCAAAGATGGCTTACGACATGCTCCTAAACCACGTCCAGGTCAGTGCAAATCAAGTTCATCCTATGCGAACGGATATCTCGCCCGAAGCATCTGTTGCGCATTATGAAAAAATACTTAAGGACTATTTTGAAGAAACAGGAGATAAGGGATTTGATCTCGTGCTGCTTGGCATGGGAGATGATGGCCACACGCTTTCTTTATTTCCGGGCACAGCGGCTGTGCATGAGGACAAAGCATGGGTAATCGCATTTTTTCTGAAGGCCCAGGATATGTTCCGGATTACTTTGACCAAGCACCTTGTCAATCTATCTGCTCAGGTCTTGTTCATGACAGCAGGACAGGGGAAATCGCATGCATTAAAAGAAGTGATTGAAGGAAAATACAAACCTGACCTCTATCCATCCCAGGTAATCTTTCCCGTCGACGGGGAATTGCATTGGTTTGTTGACAAGGCAGCCGCCTCGGAGCTCTAATTGGTTCACGCGTCCACAGTATCGTGTACAACAACCCTGCTCCACAAATGCGCACATTCTTCCACAAATTTCAAGTGAACCGGATCCGATTGATAACGATCTTGATCTTCAGCATTCGAGAATACGACAAACCAGGAAAGGGAATAAGATCTTTCAATCACTTCCCTGTTTGTATTTGCAGGTTTGCCTATATGAAATTCACCAATGGTTCTCACTCCGGACAATTTTCTTAACCCTGCAACCAACTGATCATAGTCCTTCCTGCTGTCGGGGTTCTTCAGCCAAAAAAAAACATGGTGTATGAAAATATTCCTGTTTTCTCCCATAGAATTGATTTTAGTGGAAAGTAAATATGGATTAATTAAGATTGAATGGATTGCTCAAAATCCGGAGATTTATCTTGCTGTTTTTAACCAGCCCGCGATGCCAAGATATATTTTTTGCGCGACGGCTTTTTGGAATTTTGGGCTATTCACTTTCTTTTCATCTGCAGGATTACTCAGGAAGGCAACCTCTACCAAAGCATTCGGGTAGTCCGTAGGTCCGTTCAATGCAAAATTAAAATTGCCGATGTTCCCGTATTCCTTAAGACCAAGACTCAGCATCTGGTTCAGGATGGATACACTGAGTGGACGGAAGCCAATATAACGGTAATACGTACTCACTCCTTGCACTGTATCGGACGCTGCTGAATTCAGGTGAATACTGACAAGAAAATCAGAATTATGATTACGGATCATTTCAAGCCTTTCTATCATGCTTAAAGAAGTATCGTGGGTCCTCGTCATGAAAACATCTTTGACCCCTGCTTTCCTCAGCACTTTCTCAAGTTCCTTTGCAATGATGAGTGTGTATTGTTTTTCAAGAATCCCATGATTTACGCCGCTCGTACCGCTATTGTCGCCCCCGTGACCGGCATCAATGGCAATTTTCATTTTGCGGATATCGAGGGATGCAGGGGGGCGCTTCACCTGAACAGTCAACCTTCTCCCTGTGCTGTCATAATAAATAGTGTGACCCCAATGCTGTTCGTGTTTCAGTTCAATGGTTATCCTGAATACATCGTCTTCGATCTGGTCAATCCACAAATTCCTTATTTCCCTGACTGACTTCAGTTGTCCGATCCAGTTGGTGTTCGTATTCATTCCAAAGACGTCGACAATGATTCTGGACGGATTGACCAGTTGAAAACTCCGGTACGGAAGCGTTGCAGGCATACTGAGGACCAGGAAATCAAGATTTCCTTCTCCATACACTTTAATGTTGCCACTAAGCAGTGGGTTATGGACGGGTCTTGCGGCGCTTTCTTTCTTGATCAGGGAAACTGATTCCTTCGCAATATATGCTGTATGGTTTGTTGAAAGCCGGACCTTGTAGTCAGTCGTGAAGCTGTCAATTATGTAAAGCAATACATTGGAATCGAGATAACCAATTTTGGCACCGCCAAGTCGTTCTTCACCGATTCCATATTCAAGAAACGGAAATTTCCCTTTTGTTTTAGAAAGCCAAATGCTGTCCTGAGAATATGCGCAAACGGAAAAAAGGAGGAAAGAGGATAACAGGAAGATTTTTTGCATTGGAAAACCTTAAGCTTTAGTTAGGGATCATAGATTCCAATACTCAATATCCAAAAAATTATACGAATCCCTGAAAATTAACCTGAATGCGTGAAGACATGACCGGGAATAGCGGTTTGCAATATCTTTCTGCACAGGGGCCGTATTCGAAAATTCCTACCTGATCAGAAAACAGGATCAGAGTCCAGTGGATGATGAAGGTGCTGCAAGATTTTTTTCGGGTTGGGATGAAGTCAACGGGGGTTCGGAAGCCGATTTCATCGTCAATACTTGTCTTAGGTTTTCAATTTCTGATTTAAGTGAAAGATTGATAGAATGCTTCAACTCAAATTCCTTTTGAAGGATGCTATTATTTTCCTTTTGCAATTCCATTTGTGCCTCGAGTGTTTTAAGCTTTGAACTTAGTGCCTCTTCTGCAACTGTATTTCTGCGCATGGCAGCAAGCAATTCATCTTTTTGCAGGATCTCTTTTTTCAATCCACTCAATTCCCGCTCAGCCGCTGCCAATCTTTCCTTTGAACTGGTCAATTCATTCTCCAATGGAACCACTTTGCCGGCATATTCCGTGGTAGACTTCAGGCGCAATTCAGATTCTAATTTTCTTCTTTCTGCCGTATTAAGTGCTGCCCTTGCTTTGAGAGCTTCTTCTTCTGCTGCCCTGACCCTGCCTTCCCAAGCGGAAGCCCTGGTCAACGCTTCATTCAAAGCGTGGTATTTGCTATTCCATTCATATTCAGATTTGGATTTGGCTTCTTTCACTGCTTTTAGTTCATCATCGAGGTCTGTGACCTGTTTAGAATAACTTTTCAGTTCTTCTGCCTTTGAAGCCAGTTGGTGGTGGTATTTGTTCTTCTCGTCGGAGAGTGCACGAATATCTCCTTCCAAAGATTTGACCCGATGCCCCAGTTCCACCAATGATTTTTCTCCATGTTTTTCTGTGTTGAGAATATTGGTCTTATAGGCCTTGAATTCACTTTCCAATTTCTTGTATTTGCTTTCCCATTCGTGCATGGTATTTGAAAAAGTCTTGCGTTCTTTTTGCTTATTGAAAAAACGGTGCAATAGGTAGCCAAGGAAAAAGGCAAGCAGCAGAAAGATCAAACTCTCCCAGTCAAAGCTTCCATCGCCGTTTTGAAAAATGTTTAGCAATACCATATTTATAAGGTTTAATGAATGATCAGGATGCAAATCCGGACATGTTCAGAGGTGAGTGCAGAATTTAATGGGTTAGCCAAGATAAGAAATCTATTGCAATTACGGCCATGAAACATTGAGCAAAATAGGATTGCTAATCTGCATCAGGTAGAGCGGTTTCCTGTCTCATGCAGCTAAGGGGGTCGCTTGAGCACGCATTTTACAATTTGGTTCCGGCGATCCCAAAATGTTACTCTTACCAATGAAAATCGCCTCACAGGCAGCATCTCATGGATCCTTGTAAATGATTTATTATGCTATAACGGGTACTTGTTTTCTGCAATCAATTTGGCTGCAATCCTGCGCCGGGCCTCCTTGGCATTGAAGGGGTTAACTTTTGTAAATCGTTTCAGTCCCAACAACATCATACGTTGCTCGTCTCCATCCGCAAAAGAATTGATCGCATCTTTCCCAAACTTATTGATATGATCTGCTGCATCATATAGATAGGTTCTTGCGATATCCAGTTCATATGCTGTTGCTGCTTCGCCTCGTTGGTCAACCAGCTTCATGGCGCGAAGCAAGGCACTTTCTGCATTAAAGGTCTCAATGGCCATATCCGCAATATTCATGATCACTTCCTGTTCATTTTCAATTTTCATCATCAGTTTCTGAACAGCAGCACCGGCTACCATCAGGATTGCTTTTTTATAATTGCCTATTGCTTTCATTTCTTTGGCAAAGGGTCTGTCATCCACCGATCCAAAATCCGGAATGCTCATCAGTTCCTTTGAGACCGACATGGCAGGTCCCATCAGGTCAATGCGTCCCTTCATCGCTCTTTTCAATATCATATCTACGGTGAGCAGCCGGTTGATTTCATTGGTTCCTTCATAAATCCGGTTGATCCGGCTGTCCCGGTAAGCCCTTGAGATAATATATTCATCACTGAATCCATTGCCGCCATGAATCTGCACTCCTTCATCTACAACAAAATCGAGCACTTCACTGCCAAATACTTTCAGCATGGCACATTCGATGGCATATTCTTCAGCAGCACCCAGTAATGCTTCATTAAAAGGTTTACCTGCCGCCAGGAGTTCAGCTTCTTTTTCATCAATCCATTTGGCTGTTCGGTATAAGGCGCTTTCAGCCACCCAAATCTGAATGGCCATTTCGGCCAGTTTATATTTGATTGCTCCAAAATTGGCAATCGCTGTCTTAAATTGTTCGCTGGTTTTCGCATATTCAATACTGATAGATGCCGCCCTTTTTGCACCACCCATCGCTGCAGCACATAATTTCAACCGGCCGATATTTAAAATATTAAAAGCGATGATATGTCCCTTACCAATTTCTCCCAGCAGATTTTCTACCGGTACTTTGCAATCCTGGAAATATAATTGAACGGTAGAAGAGCCCTTGATGCCCATTTTATGTTCTTCCGGTCCCTGCGTAAATCCTTCAAATCCTCTTTCAATGATAAAAGCGCTGAATTTATCTCCATCAATTTTTGCAAATACTGTGTAGACATCTGCAAAGCCACCATTGGTGATCCAGCATTTTTGTCCATTCAGGATATAATATTTTCCATCAGCACTTAGTTTGGCAGTTGTCTTTGCACCCAGGGCATCACTGCCACTATTCGGTTCCGTTAGTCCATAAGCTCCTTTCCATTCACCGCTGGCCAGTTTGGGAATGTATTTTTGTTTTTGGCTTCGGTGCCAAAATACAATATGGGCAATGTGCCAATACCGGTATGTGCCGCTACAGCTACAGAAAATGAAAAACCGCCCCCGAGGCCTTCATTGACAAGCGTGGAAGTAATAAAATCTTTGCCAAGTCCGCCCAGGCTTTCTGGAATAGATGTGCCCAGCAAACCCTGTTCACCGGCCTTTTGTAAGAGCGAAGGCATCAGGCCAGGTTCAAGTTTATCAATCCTGTCTAGAATGGGCAATACTTCTGCCTCCAAAAATGAAGCGCACATGTCTTTGACCATTTGCTGTTCTTCATTATAATTTTCCGGAATGAATGTTTCAAAGGGATGACTTTCTTTAATCAGCCATTCACCGCCTTTCAGTACCGTCTTCTTTTCTGTTGTGATGCTCATAGATAAGAATTTAAAGAATGAAAAATCAGGTCAGGTTATCGTATACAATTTGAAGTACTTCTTTGCAAACTTCGATCCGGTTGGATTCAACACCAACCAGTGCCTCGTTCAGGGTTTCTTCTGCCATGGTCATGGTCTGCTCATGCAATTTCTGTGCATACCTGGTCAGATAAATTAAATTGATCCTGCGGTCACTTTCCGAAGCAACTCTTTTTACCAGCTGCAGCTTTTCCAGGTTATCGACCAGGCGCGTGATGCTGGGCTTGTCGCGAAAAGTAGCGTTGCATAATTGTTGCTGACTCATGCCATCTTCTTTCCACAAATGATAAAGCACACTCCATTGTTCAATGGTCAGATTCAAGCCCGCATCGTTGAATTTTTTTTGCAAACGGCGGGCAATTGCTGTGGATGCTTTGCCTGTGATAAAGCTGTACAGTTCGCCTTTCTTGAATTGGTTGTTTGGCATATAGTTAGTTAAACAACTAATCAAACTTAGGCTCTTTTCATCGATTTTACAAATTTTATCAGGCATTTTTTTTCTTGAAATGCGCTATTGGCGGGCATTAGCACCGATTCTGTAGTTTTATGCATCGCAGATGGTCTCCTGTTCTCTTCCATATAAGCATTCAATCATCCATTATCAGAAATCCGGTGCGGGGCCCAGGCCGCTGTTTTGTTTTCATGGATATGGGGAATCGGGCGATTCTTTTGCCTTACTCGAACCTTATCTCAGGGACGCTTATACCATGATTGCCATTGACCTTCCCTTTCATGGCCAGACCCAATGGAAGGAAGGATTGAATTGCCATCCTGCGGAGATGCTTGAGATTGTTGACAAGATCGGCAGCCAAGAGGCACTCCTCAGCTCCCGGATAACTATAGCAGGATATAGCATGGGAGGAAGGGTAGCGCTGTCTTTGCTGGAAATCATCCCAGAAAAAATCGAGCGGCTCATCCTGCTTGCCCCGGACGGCCTGAAAATGAACGGCTGGTATTGGCTTGCCACGCAAACACTATTCGGCAATCGCCTATTCAGGTTCACGATGCATTATCCGGCCTGGTTTCTTGGCAGTCTCAGGCTCCTTGGCCGAATCAAAGGGGTTAACCAAAGCATTCATAAATTCGCCATCTCCTATCTTGAAGACAGGCAAATGCGTGAGGACCTTTACGCCCGTTGGACAGCCATGCGTGCCTTTAAGCCTTCATTGAAAGAAATAAAGGGGCTGGTCATGAAGTATAAAATATTTGTTGACCTGATTTACGGAAAATTCGATCGCATGATCAGATATGAAAATGGAGAGGTTTTTAGTAAGGGCATCGAACCACAATGCAGGCTAAGGGTCCTTCAGACCGGCCACCAGCTCATACATCCCAAAAACCTTGAAACCCTTATTTCAATTTTTTTATCCTCTCCTTATTGAATATGCCGACCATGGTGATTCTGATTTTCATAAACCTTTTCCTGTTGATTGCCTATGGCATCATGATCGATTTTTATAGGCGATCCTGGAACCAGATTCCCAATTTCCCTGTTTCAAATCCTGAAGTCGAACAATTTTCACGTCTGGTCTCTGTTATCATCCCCGCAAGAAATGAAGAAGCATCCATATCCGATTGCCTTCAGTCATTAATGAACCAGACCTATCCAGCTTCCCTTTTTGAAATTCTTGTTGTCAATGACCATTCCGAAGACCGTACAGAAGAAATTGTCAGGGGTTTCCACCAGCCGAATATCAAATTGCTCAACCTCAGGGACCATATTCCATCCGGTCCAATGAATTCGTACAAGAAGAAAGCCATTGAAACCGCCGTTGCTGCAGCAGGAGGCGACTGGATTCTTTGCACCGATGCAGATTGTATTCTGCCTCCCGATTGGATAAGATCCATGGTGCTTTTTGCCAAACTGAATCAGTCCGTTTTCATTGCTGCGCCTGTAACAATGCCTTCGAACAGAACACTGCTTTCCATTTTTCAAGCCCTCGACTTTAGCTGCCTGCAAGGCATTACAGGAGCCGTTGTATTTAAGAAAATCCACTGCATGTGCAATGGCGCCAATCTTGGATACGACAAGAAGATATTTGAGGAGATTGGCGGGTTTGCCGGCATAGACGAAAAAGCATCCGGAGACGATATGCTTCTCATGCAAAAATTCTTTTCAAAGTATCCTGCCAGGGTCTTTTTCTTAAAGTCCGAATCTGTTGTGGTCAGCACTGAATCAGAAAAAACATGGACCTCATTTTTCCGCCAAAGGATTCGTTGGGCAAGCAAGGCCAGGGCCTATGAGGATCACAGCATCTTTTGGAATTTGTTATTTGTTTTCATTTTGAATGCCGCCCTGATTGTTTTTTTTATCAGTTGCTTCTGGAGCCCCAGGTTCTTCGTAGTCATGCTCCTTCTCATCATGCTCAAAACATTGGTAGAATTTGCCTTTGTGCGGAGGGTTGCTTTGTTTTTCAGGCAGTCTGGACTCTTGAAATATTTTTTCTTTCTCCAACCCATACATATTTTCTATACGGTAATTGCAGGGCTTTTAGGTAATTTAACAGTCTATAAATGGAAAGGAAGGAAGGTACAGTAGGCAATCGTCAGGACCGCAGGTAAAGGAATCTTATTCATGAAATCGAACGACTCAAATCTTCAGCGGAATCTTTGGCAAAGGCTCAGTGGCAATGCGGGGGCAATGTTTGGATTGATCGTCATCTCCATCTCATTACTGATTGCTTTACTGGCATACCTGATCGCACCCGATCATTCACCCTATGCCAATCGCATGATCCTGGAGATCGGCGGGCGCAAACCTGGATTCAGGCAGGAGTTTTTGCTGGTAAAAAAAGACCGGCCAATGGACAAAGGCTCCTGGCTTGGTCATGTATTTACAGGCAGGGAGGATGCGTATACCCATGTCCCCATCAATCGATTTGCTTATTCCGGTGATAGCCTCATCGTGTGGAAATTTATTGATGAAGGCGTAGAAGAAAGAGCGTCTTATTTCCAGCCGCAAAAGCAGAGGACAATGGATGAAAGATACAAAGTGGAGATCAGAACTTTTCTTTTCGGCACTGACAGATACGGAAGAGATATCCTAAGCCGCCTGCTTATAGGCGTTCGGGTGAGCCTTGCCGTTGGATTGGTGACTGTGGTAATCTCGCTAACGCTGGGGGTAATTCTTGGGGCCATAGCAGGCTATTTCGGTGGCCGGACAGATGACCTGGTCATGTGGTTTATAAATGTGATCTGGAGCATTCCCACATTGTTATTGGTTTTTGCCATCACCCTGGTCCTGGGCAAAGGATTCTGGCAGGTCTTCGTGGCCATCGGCCTGACCATGTGGGTTAATGTAGCACGCATCATCCGCGGTCAGATCCTGAGCGTGCGGGAGCTCGAATACGTAGAGGCAGGCAGGGCCCTTGGATATTCTTCCTGGAGAATTATTTTCCATCATATTCTGCCCAATGTCATGGGGCCGGTGCTGGTGGTGGCAGCATCCAATTTTGCATCTGCGATCGTAATAGAATCAGGCCTTAGTTTCCTGGGCATTGGCGTTCAGCCACCGCAACCCAGCTGGGGACTGATGATCAAAGAAAATTATAATTTCATCATCACGCACAATCCGATGCTTGCCCTCGTCCCAGGCATAGCCATCATGCTGCTGGTGCTGGCTTTTAATCTGCTTGGAAATGGATTGAGGGATGCGTTGGATGTGAGGGGATGAGTTGGTTGAAGGGTTGAGAGGTTGAAGAGTTGAGTGGTTGAAGGGTTGATTAGTTGATGGAATTTATATTGACTAATCAAGTGAATGGCTGCTTATGAGCGAGAACAAATATCAAAGTTTTACCGCGTTGGAGATATGGCAAAAGGGGAGGATACTTAAAAATGAAATCTTTGAATTGGCAAAGACTTTTCCTCTGGATGAAAAGTATCGATTAACAGACCAAATTATCCGGTCTGTCAGATCCATTATAAGCAATATTGCAGAAGGTCACGGAAGATTTACCTATAAAGATCAATTGCATTTTTGCATTCAGGCAAGAGGCTCTTTGAGCGAAACTTACAATCATTTGTTAGACGCACTAGATTGCAGGTATATATCGGAAAATCAAAAAGAAATTCTATCTGCAAAAATAGAAGATCTAAGAATGCTTATTAATGGATATATTTCCTTCCTGAGAAGTAAAACATAAATACTAAAACTAATCAACCCTTCAACCCTTCAACCTCTCAACCCTTCAACCTCTCAACCCACCTCACTCTTTATATACCTGCACATTCCGGTAAAAACTCTCTTCTAGTGAGATAAAAGTTTCAGTACGTTCGATGCCCTTTATTTTTTGAAGTTCATCGTGAAGGACAAAGCGGAGTTGATTAATGTCTTTGCAAATGATTTCAGCGAACATGCTGTAATTTCCGGTTGTATAGTTGAGCCGGACAATCTCTGGGATCTTGTGGAGTTCTTTTGCCACGGAATCATAAAGAGAACTTTTTTCAAGATAGATTCCGATAAAAGCGATCACATCATATCCAAGATTTTTCAGGTCTACATTCAATCTTGTACCTTTGACGATTCCAAATTCCTGGAGTTTCTTGATGCGGACATGGATCGTACCCCCGGAAACAAATAGTTTCTTGCCCAGGTCGGCATAAGATATTTCAGCATTCTCCATCATTTCATGGATGATCTGCAGGTCCAACTTATCTAGATTCAATTTTCCGTGCATTTTAAGTAGGCTTTTTTAAAATTTTCTACATGTATATGCAAATATTTTAATAATATCTAAATTTTCAAAATTTTTCTTGAAAAAATCGTAAAGATAGTCTGATTTGCTTAATATTGCACTGTCTAGCAAATACGACAATACTGTGGAGTGATGGAATTTTGGCAGACATGCCCTCTTGTCTCGGGGGTGGGGATACAGGATAAACGTAGCATAAAGCCAGTTCCGGCTCACACCGGAATTGACTGGGGTTGACCACCGCAACATTGTACTACAGCTAACTGCCCCGTGGAGGTTCGAATCCTCCCTCTACAGCAACTCGATCAATGCCCTCGCAAAATGCGAGGGCATTTTTCTTTTGTCTGAACTAGGATTTTTAGGATTAGAAGATTTAAGGATTCTTTGCGTTGTAGTCCATGTTTTCGGGATGCTTTATATTGCGCCGTTGTTGGTGTTGGCGCAGCCACACCAACAACTAATCTGCAACTTCCCTGCACTTATGGGTCAAAAAACGCTACTGACCCACTTGATTCCGTTATAGTTTGCCAGCAATGGAATTCACCGAGTACCACGCTCAATTCTTTACTGCCACAATTCTGGATTGGAAGCATCTGCTGAAACCGGTTAAATACAAAAACATTTTATTGGAAAGTTTCCGATTCCTTTCTAAAGAAAAACGTCTTCAAATAAATGCATTTGTAATCATGAATAATCATATTCACACGATCTGGCAAATAATGGGTCGCCATAAAAGGGAAGAGGTGCAAAGAGACTTTCTAAAATTCACAGCACAACGCATCAAGTCAGACCTGCAAATTTACCACCCTTCGATAATTGAACAGTTCAAGGTTAATGCAAAAGATAGAAAGTACCAGATTTGGGAGAGAAACAGTTTAAGCGTGGATCTATATACCGACCATGTTTTCTTTCAGAAACTCGACTATATCCATTACAATCCTGTAACGGCAGGGTTATGTGAATTGCCTGAAGACTACAAATATTCTTCCGCCAGATTCTACGAAACTGGTGAGGATGAGTTTGGCTTTATTACACATTATAATGATTGAGTTGTTGGTGTTGGTCTCCAATGAAAAGTTTTCACAAAACTCAAACACCAACAACGGCAGGGTTATGTGAATTGCCTGAACACTACAAATATTCTTCCGCCAGATCTTACGAAACGGGTGAGGGTGAATTTGGGTTTATTACTCATTACGATGATTGAGTTGTTGGTGTAGGTCTCCTATTAACGGTTTTCACAAACCTCAAACACCAACAACGGCACGAGGAATGTGTACTTCATCTTAATCTTCAATTTGTATTAACGAAGGTAGGGATAGCATAGATTTTCATGATATTCCCTAAAAAATCCACGGCTCCCAGTATTCATTTACGTCCGCATCATATGTAAGTTCTCTCTTCGATTGTTTTTCTTTGTTACTGTTTGATTTGCATTCCTGAATTATCACAGCACCTAATACGTCTCCAACTCAGAATGTTTTCTTCAAAAGTTCCATGCGCAATATAATCGCCACTGAATCCTCAGCCTTATATTGACGAAACAATTCTTCGCGGTTTGAAACTCTCAGCAGAACATTATTTCTAAATTCGATATCCGACGGTAGTGTATTTATGTCAACAGAGCTTCTTGAATCCTTCGTCTGCGCCTTGCCCTCATCATCCATCGCAAAACGTTTCAGGAAAAATGGTCCCCCAAGGATGATGGTGGCCTGTTGCTCGGCATCCTGATTCTCCTTTATATTTTGTGCCCTGATATAATAATCAAATAACAAATTCTTTAATTGGATATCTCTGATCAAACGAAGATTCCCGGAGCTTTTCAACTCAGAAAATGTGGCATCTTGCGTGATGAACTTGGGCCGACCCAGAAGGACTTTCAAATTTGAATCAAGTTTTAGATTATTCATTTTGGCAACCAAAGGGTCTTTGACAAATTGCATTAATTCAAATCCAGATTTCAGTAGACTCTGGGTAGCAACACTTACATCCTTAAGGGACTTCAAATCAGATTCAATATTTGTTAAAAGATTAGCGAAGTAAATTTTCTCCAGTTTTTTATCCTTACCTAGTTCACGCCATTCTTCCAATGCCAGTGTAATGGAAATTCCTAAAATAATAACCAAAATCTCAATAAGATAAGCCGGCCACATTTCGCTGATCAATCGAAAAACCTTGTTTCCTTCTCCCGTATGCGGGCTTTTGGGAAGAACAGGCAGCGAGTGAACTGACTCTTCATTCATTTCAGGTTCTGTTTTGATTTCTTCTTCTTTTTTCATTCTCTCTTCAATTATTCTCAAAAAAGACATTGTTCAATTTTTATATTGTTCTCCCATTCTAACAGGTTAAAGATAATCCAATAAGCAAGAAAGTGGATTTGGCTAAAACAGATAATGCTGAAGATTTGGATAATAAAACCTGGCAGGTGCTTAAATGACCAGGGCAAGTTTGTTAAAGTTGATTTCTTACGAGCGCGCATTCACTTTTACAAAGGCAACAAAATCCTTGCCTCAACCAATGGGCCTGCCTGCTTAATTTCAAATGAAGCTTTTTCTCCAAAAATCATTTTTAGTCTGCTTCTGGTACTGTTTAAACCGAATCCTTCTTTCGGATGAGGAGCATTGTCCAGTCGGCCGGTATTGATCACTACAATTTCATGACTCCCATCCGCCATCCTGGAACTGATCCTTATCTCACCTCCCTTTTCTTCCTTGCTGAGCCCGTGCTTAATGGCATTTTCAACAAGGGTCTGTATTAGCATCGGGGGAACCGGCAGCTTTGCAGTAGAGTCCTCAATGGAATAGGAAGTCTTCAACCTTTCATCGAATCGGATTTGTTCGAGTTCCAGATAATCCCTGACGATTTCGAATTCTTTTTCGAATTCCACGGTTTCCATTTTTTCAACCAGTAAACTGCTTCGAAGGATATTGCTCAATTCTGTGATGGCCTTTCTTGCCCGGGGCGGGTCCTCATCCACCAAAGCGCGAATGCTGTTGAGTGCGTTAAAAATAAAATGGGGATTGATATGAGACTTGATGATCCTGAGCTCTGACTGGATACTCTTCAGCTCCAATTCGCGCACCAGCGATTCGAGTTCAAGATTGATCAGGGATTGCTTCCGGCTCTTTTCGATATAATGATAAATGAAATAGATGCAATTCCAGATGAACAAATATCCAAACGAATAAATGATTGCACTGGTCAGCATATATGAAACCGGCAGCCTTTTTTCTGACCCCAATCTCAAACCAAATAGATTTGCCAACATGGACTCCGAAAGGCCGAAAATGATTGCAAAGAATATGGTGATTGAAACAAATCCGATGATTTGCTTGTCGATGGGTCTGAGCAACAGCCTGAACCTGAGAATCACCAGGCGCATGAAGTGGGATATTAAAATGCCAAGTGCAACAGAGATGGAAATTCTTGAGAGAAAATGGAAATTGTATTTGTCAAAGGAGATGGCAAAAAAAAGGTTGATCAGCAGCAGTAAACCCCAACCGATGACCTGGCATGCCCAATATTTGGAAACCTGCATTCTCAATACGGACATTTTTACAAAATTAATTTTCCTTCCCGGCCCTTACGGGAATAAAGGGTAAACGGCTGAATAATACTTTAAGTGGCGATGATTCGAACCTTGTCTTCCGCCCTGGTCAAATCATGACGAACCATCTGCCCTTGCAATGTTATTGCTGAGTATCCTCAAGCCATATATGAAACTCATTTCAATCGGAGATCCATTACTTTGTGTAACCAATAAGCCTAACCGAATGTCAAAAAAAGTATCTTTAATCAGGAATCGTTCAATCTTAAAAAAAGCTTTTTATGAACGTTCAATACAAGTGGTCACTGTTCTTTATATTGTTGTTAGCCAATAGTAGTTTCGCGCAGCAGTCCATTGACTCTAACGAATATATTCGCATCGGAGGTATCAGCCAATTCGTTAAGCTCCAGGGAACTGATCGGAGCAAACCGCTCCTGCTTTTCCTGACTGGTGGACCTGGCGAATCATCTCTGGGATTTGCAAACCAGATTTCAAAGAAATTACGGCAGCATTTTGTGTTTGTGCAATGGGACCAGCGCGACTGCGGACAAACCCTGAGTAAAAATAAATCGCCCGAGAAACTTACTGTCGATTTATTCAAAAAAGATACGCACGAACTCATCGATTCCCTCCTGCAGCAATTCCATCAAAAAAAATTATACCTGCTTGGATGGTCATGGGGAACAGTATTGGGTTTTTATATAGCTGATAAATATCCGGAGGAACTTTATGCTTACCTGGCAGTTTCTCCCGTGATTAACCAACAGAAAAGCGAAAATATCGCGCTCCAGAAACTCATCGAAACTGCAAAACAGCAAGGGAATAAAGAAGCATTGGACGATTTGTCAATTGTCAAGATTCCTTTCGAAAAGCAGGATCAATTATTTAATGACAGGAAATGGCTGCTCAATTTTGATGGAAAGAAATTAAAGGCCAAGAAACTTCCAAGAAAATATTTTGAAAACTGGGCCAGTGTCTGGATGCCGGTATTCGATTCCACATTTAGCAATAACCTGATCCAAACCCTGCCCAAACTGAATTGCCCGGTCTACTTTTTCGCGGGCCGAAAAGATTATCAAACCTATTTTGGAATTACTGAAGAATATTTCAATGCCCTCTCTGCTCCAAAAAAGTATTTGTTCTGGTTTGACAATGCCGGTCACCATCTCCCAATAACAGATTCGGAGATATTCCAGGATCTCATCATCACTAAAGTGCTCCAGCCATAAAAAAACAATGGCCGGGAATTCATTTAATTTTGGAACCTTATGAATCCAATCCTGCCTGGAGACATGCAGGTTCAGACATGACTTTAAATTGCCTTGCTGAATTTCTTTTCCTGCGCAGATTCCTTTTCTTTCTGCCATTTAATATCAAAAGCCTGGCAGATCACCCGGATAAATTGTTGCCCCTGGTGAGAAACGATGATTTCATTGCCATTAATCTGCAAGAGGCCATCCTCTTCCATGGGCTTAAGCATCGGCAGGGTATATTCATCTAAAATAGCTTTATGCGATGGCCGCAGGTTCGTCCTTCCCCTGCATGCGATTTCCAGAATATATTTTTTAAACGCCTGGTCTGTTTCATCGAGGAAATATCCTTTGTGAAGGGCCAGTTCATTGCTCCTGATGGAGCGATAATAATTCTCGAGTTCATGGTGATTTTGCGCATAGGCAATCCCGATATCACTAATGCTGGACACACCCAGTCCTAAAAGAATCTCAGAATGCAAAGTTGTATAGCCCATGAAATTTCTATGGAGCATTCCCAGGACGAATGAATGGTATAGTTCATCCGAAGGCAAGGCAAAATGGTCCATCCCGATATCATAATAGCCTGCATCTGTGAACATTTCCCTTCCAAGAAGGTAGATCTGCGTTTTTAATTCTGCAGATGGCAGATCGTTTTCATCAAACAATCGCTGGGCCTTCATTTTCCAGGGAACATGGGCATAACTGTAAAAGGCAATCCGGTCCGGCTGTAAGGGAATAATCTCATCAATGGTTTTTCCTTCTCCTTCCAACGTTTGGAAAGGCAGGCCATAAACGAGATCGTAGTTCACGGAAGTAAATCCTATTGACCTGGCATCCTCGGTAACCCTTCGCACATTTTCAATGGGCTGAATCCTGTTAATAGCCCGTTGAACGATAGGATCATTGTCCTGGACTCCATAGCTGATGCGCCTGAATCCGAGTTCATATAATGTCTTAAGATGTTCAGTCCTTGTATTGTTGGGATGCCCTTCAATGCTGAAAGCATGTCGCGGGTGAATAACAGCCCGGCTCAAAATCTTTTCCAGCAAATGCCGAAGGTTATCAGCTGAAAAAAATGTAGGCGTCCCTCCACCCAGGTGTAATTCCCTGATCACCGGGCGCTCTTCCATCAGATTACAATACATATCCCATTCTTTCAGCAGGGTCTCAATATATTCATTCTCGACAAGGTGATTGTTTGTGATCTTCTTGTTGCATGCGCAATAGGTGCAAAGTGATTCGCAAAACGGGAGATGAATATAGAGACTGATTCCATTGCGCACATTTTGATCATGGAATTTTTCCCTGAATCGGTCCTTCCAGGACTTCGTTTCATCCATCTCAAACCAAAAAGGAACTGTCGGATAACTTGTGTACCTGGGCGCAGGATAGTTATATTTCTTTATCAATTGTTTGATGGTCAGCATAGATTATCCTACCGGGAGCATTGTTAAGAAGGGTAAAATTATCAGGCTTGCTGCCCGCAGCAAAGGATTTTTATCATGTATACCATTGATCCTGGTCAGTCCCGCAAATCGGTGACTGCCAAGTGGTTTGGAAGCCGTACGCTAGGGTTAACCCCAGGTTTTCCTCCAGGAGATATAATCTTAACAATTTCAAAAATTCTTTTGGCATGGAATTGGGCAAGGGGTTATGCTTAAAGTCCGGTTTCATCATGAAAAATCAAAAATTGAGGGAGCGCCTCCTGATCTTCTCCCTGGTTTCAGGGATCATTTGTTTCGGCTTCATCTTTCCTGATTCTATATCAGATCACAACAAAATGCTGCATTTCTCAGCGCATTTTGGTATGAGCTTTCTTATCTTATCCATAACCTATGCGTTTTGCAATTTAAAGTGGAGAATGAGTCGCATGGGTTCGCATATTATTTCTATTGCGTTAACCCTGCTGGTAGGATGCCTTTATAAATATGCTGAAATTTCAAGCCAGGGTATCATCTCCAACTTTTCTTTCGGGCAATTGCTTGAATTAACGGGTTGCTATACTTCCATGTCGCAGAATCTCGCGGGTATTTTTGCCGGAATGTTCATCATCCATTATTTTTTCGGGAAAGGCTTCAGCCTAAGCAAGGTTAATTCAGCGCAGTTATAATTCATAAATTGTCTGAATCACGGATTAAAGGATTTCACGCATGGTTGAATTCTGAGCGATCATTTTACCCAATTATTCATGTTCCCATTCAGTGCAATCCATTTATCCGTATAATCCGTGATTCAGACAAAAGGCAATTGAATAACAAACTCCGCACCTTCATTCTCTTTACTTTCTACCTTTACGTCTCCTCCATGTGCTTTGATGATATCATAACTCAGGCTCAGGCCCAATCCGGTTCCCTGTCCGGTCGGTTTTGAAGTAAAGAATGGTTGAAATATTTTGTCTGCTATTTTTTGAGGAATGCCATTGCCATTATCGGCAACTCTTATTTCAACTTTTTCGCCGATCTTCTTTGTAGTTACAGAAACCGTGGGTTCAAAGCCCGTAGGTGCCCCCTTTCTCTTTTCTGTGACCGCGTAGAAGGCGTTGTTGTATAGATTTAATAGAACACGTCCGATATCCTGGGGAATGATATTTACTTTTCCAATCTGCTTGTCAAAATCCATTTTAATCTGCGCATTGATGGTTTGGTCCTTTGCGCGTAATCCATGATAGGCCAATCTGAGATATTCGTCCGCCAATGCATTTAAGTCGGTCAATTCTTTCTGGCCCGAACTGGTACGTGAGTGTAGCAGCATCGATTTTACGATACTATCCGCGCGCCTCCCATGGTTGGTGATCTTTTCCATATTCGTTTTCAGGTCGCCTGCGATATTTTTTATCCCGGCAATATTTCCGGCCTCAATTTCTTTATTCATCTCATCAATTAGTTCACTGTTCACTTCGGAAAAATTATTGACAAAATTCAGCGGGTTCTGAATTTCATGTGCAATGCCTGCAGTGAGCTCACCCAGGGAAGCCATTTTTTCGGATTGAATGAGTTGGGTCTGGGTGGCTTTTAACTCATGATATGCTTTTTCAATTTCCTGCGCCTGGGCCAACTCCCTTGCTCTGGTTCGTTCTCGTTCTTTGCTGATTATTCTTCTTCTTTGCACACGGTCCAGCAAAGAATATAGTAACACCAATTAGATAGCATATAAGCAATATGCCCACCAACGCCTCCACCAGGGAGGGGTAATCGTTATTTTCAAATCCCTTTCGGCCCATTCCCCATCGCTGTTGGCCGCCTTTACCTGGAAGACATAATCACCAGGAGGAAGGTTTGTATAATGAAGCTGTTTTTTCCGGACCTTCGGCTTGCCAGGTGGAATCAAAATGTTCTAGCATGAAGAGGTGGCGGTTATACTCGGGTTGCTATAATGTATACCGGCATATCGAATAGATATGTTGTTTTGATCATAAGGTCAATAGAATGGATTGAGTCTTCTCAAGGGGCAGTGAAAGCGGACTATCGGGCCCGGTTTCACGGATTTTCCACTATTGGAGATCGGCAAAGATTATTTCGGGAGGATTAAGGTTTCATGAACAATTGATCAGGATAAATGGTATAATAGCCATTTTGTCCCCCAAATACATTTTTCCCAACTTGCCCCTGTACCTAGGCATCATGATTCAAAGGCCATTCCGTTACGCCTCTCAGACAATAAATAGCAGTTTGAAAGTTGTTCAGGTTGATTTTAAAAATTCCAGCAACTGTACTCACCCATAAATTTTCCTGGATAGTCTTCCTGTAAGACAAATGATCTCTCTGCTTCAATGTTTCCTCTTGCGTCAAAAAATTTTGTAAAATCCTGTGTATCGTTCGGCTTTTTTTCTGTACAACCCATGTCTGTGCCGACCCAAATCACTCCTATACTGTCCTGGTATAAAGCATTTAAGTCGGCAATTACCTTGAGAAAATGGCTAAATTTTCCCGATCTAAGGTTTAAACAATTCAAACCGCCAAGAAATGTGCCTATCCATAAATTGCCAGACCGTCAGCAAGCAGGGTCCTGCAGTCGTTTACCCCAATGCTGTTTGTATCTCTGGGGTTATTCGGAAAATACGTGATGGATTTGCTTTTTAATGCAGCCAGTATAGGCCATGGCCGCCTGCGATCCAAATAGAGTCCGTTCCGTTTCTATAATGGCATGTATATTCTCCGTTTCAAGTTTATTTGCGCTTTTTAGGATCTTCCTGGGGTGTACCTTATTATCTTATGCAGTTGCCTGCTAAAAAGATTAAGTCCACTATAGGTTCCAATCCATACGTCCCCGTTTGCGTCTTTATGGAGTGCAGTAATTGTTTTATTGCTTAATCCTTCCCTGCGTTTTTTCCCTGAATAAATTTTACAAAACTGCCATTTCCCATATCCTTCCTGAGCAGGCCATCACTGGTGCCAATCCACAACCAGTTGTGGAATCTTCATGAAAATGCATTAGGATAGCTTCCCAAAAAATCGAATGCTATTTTGCTATTGGAGGGATCCGTATAATATAACGCTGAACCAAAACCGGTAATCCATAGATTGCCATCTCTTGTACTGTATGCTGTCCATGTACTGTTTTGTCAGGATTGAATCTCCGAGGTCGAAGTGAGTTACTTCTATTCGAACTTCTGTCGTATCGGTTGATTCCATTTGCCACAGTTCCAATCCAGATCTTTCCTATCGCATCTTCAGTGATGAAACTAATAAGATCTGTAAATCCAGCCATTAATTGCCTGGGGACGACTTAATTTTTCAGGATGCGCCGGATCAAAGGGATACCTTGTAAATATTCCGGTAGAGCGATCAAGCGTATGCAATCCATCTCCCGCTGTGCCTATCCAGAATACTCCTTTACTGTCTTCAAATATAGACCGGACTTTATTACTGATGAGTTTATGCGGATTCTTAGGATCATAAAGTATCTGTACAAATTTGCCACTGCGCTTATCCATACGGTTCAGTCCACCTTCGTCTGTATCCCCCCCTTCCGTAGGTCCCCAGGTGCTTCCCGTTCCAATCCAAAGCGTGCCATTTCTGTCTTCATAAATCGCTCTTACCCTGTTGCAGCTGAGCTGTTTGTATCATTTGGATCATAACGGTAATGAGTAAACTTTTCTAGTTTGGCGATTAAACAGGTCAAGCCCCCCATGGGTGCCGATCCATAAATTACCTTCCTTATCTTCAAGAATGGCCCTGACATAATCATCGCTTATGCTCGAAGGATCCATAGGATCGTGGCGGAAATGACTGAAAACGCCGGTCACTGGGTCTAGCCGATCCAATCCAAACGTCCAGTTAGCTATCCATATGATACCATTACGGTCCGGATAGACCAGCTCCCCATGATTTTCTCCAAGAGAATTTGGATTCTGCGGGTCGTTCAAATACGTCTTAAATGAATAGCCATCATACCGAAGCAATCCTCTGCTTGTAGTCATCCACAAATAGCCATACTTGTCTTGGGCGACATTGGATACGGCTACCAGATTTCTTCCCGGCAGGGAAAGCCTTTGGAAGTTCACCGGCTGGGGAAATGAATTAAGATATGCTAGTATTAGAAGCAAGAATGCGATTGACTGCAATCGAAGCTTAATTTTCATAAGCCAGCTCAGTTGAGATTGGTGATTTGGAGTAAATTATCAGGAAATATTCAATTGCGACTTCCACTCCCGGACATGCCCACCTATTCACAGGTATGAGACCTCAGCACAAGCTCTGATTAAATTACCTCCGCAGGCCGAGATGGATCATACCTTCCGCTGTTAGCGGGATTGTTCGACTAAGTTTTTTGCTGCACTTTGTTTGCAAAAAACAAGTCTCACGAATAAATATAAACTATTTTCTCAGGGCCTGAATCATTTCCAACGCATCTTTGGCCGACTGGGTGATTGCTTTGTAGTTTCTTTCTGCAAGCATGGCCTTGGTGATCAGTTTACTTCCCATGCCCACTGCAGCTACGCCTGAAGCAAACCAGCTTCGAAGATTCTCCTTTTCCAATTCCACTCCGCCCGTGGGCATGAAGGAAAGCCCGGGAAATATTTCGCGGATCGCCTGAATAAAACCCGGGCCCAGAATATTGCCGGGAAAGATTTTTATGAATGAAATGCCGAATTGCTCGGCCTGCATGATTTCCGTAACGGTCATGCAACCGGGAATCCAAAGCATCTTTTCAGAGTATGTTTCATCAAAAACATCTTCGGGTATGCCCGGACTGATCAGGAAATCTGCTCCGGCTTCAATAAAATCCCGTGCAGCAGCCGCATCTTTGATCGTGCCGATCCCGAGCCACATACCAGGAAGCTCTTTTTCTACCTTATTCTTTAATTTTTCAAAGTTCTTTAATGCTTCGGGTCCGCGATTGGTATACTCAATGGTCCTGATCCCCGCCTCATACAATGCTTCCATAACGCCCACGCTGGTGTCAGGGTCCGAGTAGAAATAGAGAGGCAATAGCCCCTGCCGCCGGATCTCTTCAATGATTTCAGTTCTTTTTTCCATGTGAATCGATCTACTAAATAATTTTACCAGCCACCAGCCACCAATTACTAACTACCAACCAAAATAATTCTTTGCATTATGAAAACAAATATCCTGGATGATCTTTCCTGTCCAGTCCAAATCATTGGGCAATTCTCCTTTTTCAATTTCTGCTCCAAACAGATTGCAAAGGATTCTGCGGAAATATTCGTGTCTTGGATAAGACAGAAAACTCCTGGAATCTGTAATCATCCCGACGAACCTGCTCAATAATCCCATATTGGAAAGTGTATTTAACTGAGCCTCCATCCCATTTTTCTGATCGAGGAACCACCAGGCTGATCCCCATTGGATCTTCCCGGCCTGGCTTCCGTCATTGAAATTTCCAGCCATAGTTGCCATGAGGGCATTGTCGGCAGGATTCAGATTATATAAAATTGTCTTGGCCAATTTGCCATTGGCATCGAGCCGGTCCAAAAATTTAGCCAGGGGCCTGGCATGTCTTGCATCTCCAATGGAATCCCAGCCTGTATCTGTTCCCAGCGTTTCCTTCATTCTCGAATTATTGTTTCTTATCGCTCCAAGATGGAATTGTTGCACCCATTCCTTCTCCCAATCCCATTCTGCAAAAGTAATGAGCATGGCCGACCTGAATTTTTTCTTTTCTATCTCTTCCAGCATTCTTCCACTGCTGACCTTGCTGAAAATGGATTTCAATTCTGATTCGGTATAATCTTCTGCATATATCTCTTCCAGTCCATGATCAGAAAGCCTGCAGCCATTCGCTTCAAAATAATCATGGCGTGTTTTCAGCGCATCCATGTAATCATTCAGGTTGCGGATTTCCCGCTGCTCCACTTTCTCAAGTCTTCCGATATAGTTCCGAAAGATGGCCGGGTCATCCACATTCATTGCAGCATCCGGGCGAAAAGTCGGGAGTATATTTATTTCAAAGTTTTCTGATTTTATTTTTTTGTGCGATGCCAGATCATCCAGCGGATCATCGGTGGTGCAGACCAGCTTCACTTTCATTTTCCTGAGCATTCCGCGGACAGTAAAGGAATTCGTATGCAGTTTATTGGTGCAATCGCTATAAATAGATAAAGCAGAGTCCGGATTCAATATTCTATTGCAATCAAAATAGCGTTGCAATTCCAGGTGGGTCCAATGGTAAAGCGGGTTTCTCAGTGTGAATGGAACAGTGGCAGCCCATTTTTCAAATTTCTCCCAATCAGATGCATCGCCTGTGCAATAGCGCTCATCCACCCCATTGGTTCTCATCGCCCGCCATTTGTAATGATCGCCATACAACCAGGCCTGGGTCAGGTTTTCGAATGGATGGTCCTCCGCTATTTCTGAGGGAGGCAGGTGGGAATGGTAATCTATGATGGGCATATCCTTAGCATAGCCTTGGTAGAGGCGTTCTGCCGTTGCAGAATGCAATAAAAAATGTTCATCCAGGAATGGCTTCATGTGCTTATTTCCCAAAAACTATATTTTAAAGACTGACCCCTCTTTTCCAGGGAATAAAATCATCCTGGCCATGACGCACTGCATGCACGGGTACTTCTCCACTTGCCGCCTTTATAACCCAGTCGAGTATGCGCGATCCGCATTCTTCGATGGTTTCCACCCCATCGATGATGGTCCCGGCATTGATATCAATGATATCCGGCATTTTCTTAAACAAAGGGGTATTGCTGGAAATTTTAACTACCGGTGCAATGGGATTGCCTGTGGGAGTTCCAAGTCCCGTGGTAAACAGAACAATATTTGCACCCGAACCCACTTCGGCTGTGGTAGATTCCACATCATTTCCGGGTGTGCAGAGCAAATTCAACCCGGGCTTTCTTATTCTTTCCGGATAATCCAAGACATCTGTCACAGGGGAAGTCCCACCTTTCTTTGCCGCACCTGCTGATTTGATGGCATCCGTAATCAATCCATCTTTAATATTTCCGGGAGAAGGATTCATATCAAATCCTGATCCGACGGCAAGAGCCCGTTCATTATAGGTTCGCATCAATGAGATGAAGCGGGCGGCCGTGGGTTCATCTATGCACCGATCACTCAATTCCTGTTCTACGCCGCAGAGCTCAGGAAATTCTGAAAGTATAACTGTGCCCCCCAGGGTCACTAATAAATCGGAAGTGTAGCCAATCGCCGGATTGGCTGAGATGCCCGAAAATCCGTCGGAGCCGCCGCATTCCAGGCCAATACTCAGTTTGCTCAATGGCGCCGGTTTCCTTTTTTGCTCATTGATCAGGGTCAGTCCGGTGAAAGTTTCTTTGACTGCCTGAGCGAGTAGATCGGTTTCCAAACCAATTTTCTGCTGTTCCAGAATATAGAGTGGTTTGTTAAATCCAGGAACTCTCTTTTCAATTTCCTCCTGGAGCATGGCCACCTGCGCATTCTGACATCCCAAACTGAGTACGGTGGCTCCTCCTACATTGGGATGTGTGATGTACCCGGCAAGCAATCCGCACAATGCCTGCGCATCCTGTCTTGTACCGCCACAGCCACCCTCATGCGAAATAAATTTTATGCCGTCTACATTTTCAAATAATCGCCTTGCTTCTGAAAGTGATTCATCCTGCTTAAACTCTATAGTAGAAAGAGACTTCCCCGATTTATAGGATTCAACGAGCTGTCTTGTAAATTGCTTGTATTTTTTCGGTCTTGCATATCCCAGCTCTTCCAGTAGGGCTTCCTTCAATACTTCCACATTTCTGTTTTCGCAAAAAACCAGTGGAACGATTAGCCAGTAATTGGCTGTTCCAACACTGCCATCCGGACGATGAAATCCCATAAAAGTTTTGCTCTTCCAGGGCGAAACATCAGGAATATGCCATGCTGTCTTTCTTTCAGGCGAGAGCCTGTAATCATCCGAGGCATGTTTTAGATTGGAAGTAGAGATCCTGGCTCCGGCCTCAATGTCGCTCTTTGCTTTCCCAACAAGCACCCCGTACATGAAAACGGGGTCTCCCAACTTCAATTTTTGTATTGTGAACTTATGCTTTGCCGGAATATCTTCCACCAGGGCATATTCCTTCCCCCCGTGCATGACTTTTTTCCCTTTGGGAAGGTCTTGCAGTGCAACCAGCACATTGTCTTTGGGATGTACCTGAACAATCGTTTCCCCCATGATAATTAATTATTGATCAAATTTTTCAGGGCCTGTTTCGCACCTTGAATTTCCAATAATTTTAGATTTTCTGAAACAGCCTTTGCAAATCCCGGCAGTTCATTCAGGTCAGTGCCCCATAGGTTCTTATCTCCCAGTAAGGTTGCAACGACTGTTTCAGGTGCTTTCCATGCGGCTGCATAGACAGCCACTTGGCTATCCTGTACAAGATAATTCTTACCCCCGATTTCACCATAGTATTGCTGGTCCGCACCCATAGAAGATCTCATAAATAGAATATGTGCCGCCCAGCCGAGGCACATGCGTTTGGGAACCTTTCCAAATCTGGTAAAATATTCCAACAGCAGGGGAAGGTCGCGCATGCGCATTTTCGAACTGTATTGCATGGTAATGCTGAGCCATCGATGCTCGAGATATGGATTTCTATACCTGTCCAGCACCCGGTCAGCAAATGCAATGGCCATTTCCATAGTCAGGTCTTTTTCCAGGATACATGGTATAATCTCTTCCTTCATCAGTGATTCAACAAAAGTTGAAAAAAAATCGTTCCCCATGCCCTCCTTCACAATTTCAAATCCTGCCAGGACAGCGAGTCCGCAACTGAGCGTGTGTGAACCGTTCAGGATGCGCAATTTCAGTTCTCTATAGATATGAATATCTGGTGCAATAATGACCCCGGGATCCACCTCGCTGAATGATAAAATTTCTTTCACGCGTGCACTTGAAGTTTCGATTGCCCATAACCGGTAAATCTCGACCATGATCATCAGTTCATCCTCATAGCCCAGCATCTTTTTTGTTTTTTCCAGATCGGCAGGCGGAAGCTTTCCTGGCACAATCCTGTCCACCAATGAACTGCAAAAGAAATTCGCATATGTAAGCCAGTGAATAAACCCGGTCTCCAATCCGTTTTGATTTGCCAATTCAACCAGGATCATTTTTAATTTTCCTCCATTGTCTGGCAGAAGTTCAGTTGGGATGATCACGAATCCCTTTTGAGCATCGTTGCCAAAAATCCTGAATCGTTCGTATAAAAATGCGAGGAGTTTGCCGGGAAAAGTTACAGGAGGATTGGCCCTGATATCATCTTTCTCAAGCACAATGCCTACTTCGGTCGTATTGGAAATGATGACCTGCATTTCCGGATTTGATGCACATGCCAGGATAGCAGGCCAGTCTTCGTGCGCAGAAATCACACGGCTGATGGATGCGTTCAGGATATTTTCCTCTACCTTTTTTCCCGATTCAATCCCCCGGACGCAAATTGTATATAAATTATCCTGGGCGGCGAACCCTGCCATTTCACCCGACCTGGTAGACTTTACCACCACAATCCTTCCTTTAAATATGCTACGCTTATTGGCTTCATCAATAAAAAAATCAGTCAGCCCACGCAGAAGCACACCTGTTCCAAATTGCAAGACCCTTTCGGGGTAGTGAAAATAGTCGGCAGATGGAAGGCGAACGCCTTCGACCTTATGCGTTTCAAGAATTCGTTTTGATAATTTCGGTCTGTCCATATCTTCTATCCTTGGTCCGGGTTAGATATCCCCTTGGAATGGCGCTTTGGAATTAGAGAACATCATTTATTTTTACTGCCCATGGCTCAAAAAAAACTGCAACGATTTGAGGCAATCAATTCTTTTCCAAATGTATTGCAATACCCTGAGGGAATGGCCGGTGCATGGCATGATTTCTTCAAAAACAATCATCCCATTACACTCGAACTGGCCTGTGGGAAAGGCGAATACACGGTGGGCCTCGCAAATCTGTATCCGGAGCGTAATTTTTTAGGTGTGGATCTCAAAGGCAACCGTATTTATGTCGGTGCAAAAAAATGTTTGGAATCCGGAATCAGAAATGCGGCTTTCCTTCGTACAGATATTGAACAAATTGACAAATATTTTGGCCCAGGCGAAGTGGAAGAGATCTGGATCACTTTCCCGGACCCGCAGCTCAGGATCTCCAAGGCAAAAAAAAGACTTACTCATCCCAGGTTTCTACGATTATACCATAAATTTCTCCGGCCGGGTGGAATGATTCACCTGAAAACCGATTCCCCTGTGCTTTATTCGTTTACAAGATTAGTGATAGAAATGTATGGACTTCAACTTCACGGATTTTCAGAAGACCTGCATTCAGGAGAACCCATATCCCCCGCCTTAGCAATACAGACTTACTATGAAAGCCTGGATATTGCGCAAAGCAAGAAGGTATTTTACCTGGCATTCTCTTTGCCTGCAAGGATTTTGCCTGAATCTGACATTAATTTACGGGAAAGAACCAGGGCCCATGAAGAATGAAATGGTGGAAGGAATTGATTTCTACTACAATGAAGAAGGTTATATGGTCCTCACCGAAGCCTATCATCTTCAAAGGGGATCCTGCTGCGGCAATGGTTGTCTTCATTGTCCTTTTGACTATGAAAATGTGCCGGAAAAAAAAAGACTGGAATTCAGGAAAAAACGAATGGAGTCAGATAGAAATGATTAAATTAGCTGTCAGTCTGAAATCTCTACGGCTTACCTTCTTTCCACAATCTCCCGAAATCCCAACAACACAAGGAATCGATTTAGTTATCAAAATCAAAAGCAATTTGTATGAGTATTGATTCTACTTCCGAGATGAAGCTTTCCGAAATCAGAGAGGCTTCCCTTCCAACTTTTAAATCCCAATTTTCAGGCGAGATCCTTTTCCCGGATACTGAAAATTATGATGCAGCCAGAAAAATCTGGAACGGCATGATCAATAAGAAACCGGTCATGATCGCACAATGCAAATCAACCAAAGATGTGGTAGTTGCAGTTAAATTCGCCAGAGAAAATAATCTCCAGGCATCCGTTCGCGGAGGCGGACACAATGTGGCAGGAAATTCAATTACCCATGGAGGGCTCATGATCGATCTTTCCAAAATGAAAGGAATCGAAATTGATGCTGCAAAAAAAATTGCACGGGTGCAACCAGGGGTGCTTTGGAAGGAATTGGATGCGGCGACCATACCGCTTGGACTTGCAACTACAGGAGGGACTGTTTCTGATACCGGAGTTGCAGGACTTACCTTGGGTGGTGGAATCGGATGGTTGATGTGTATGCATGGCACTACATGCGACAATTTGCTCTCTGCTGAATTGGTTACAGCGAAAGGGGATGTATTGCATGTTGATGAAAACAACAATCCTGATCTATATTGGGCCATACGCGGCGGCGGCGGGAATTTCGGTGTTGTTACTTCATTCGAATTTAGATTGCATAAGGTGCAGACCATGGTTACTGCAGGCATGATCCTGCATCCGATGGATAAGGCAAAGGAGATGTTCCGCTTTTTCCGTGAGTATGTCAGAAAAGCACCGGATCAACTCATGAGTTACTCGGGATTTATTGTAACTCCAGATGGAGCCCCGGTTGCCATGATGCTTCCCGCCTGGATGGGAGATCCTGCCGATGCAGAAAAATGGCTTAGGCCACTGCGTAATTTTGGTCAGCCATTGGCAGATATGGTGACTGAAATGCCATATACTTCTTTGCAGTCAATCCTTAACGAAGCTGCCCCTCCAGGTCTCAGGCGTTATTGGAAATCAGGATATTTCTCCGAACTCACTGACGAACTGATTGATATTCTTTGCGAAATCTGGAATCAAGGCCATCGCCAATGACACCTTTACTGTTTTTTCATCTTCGGGGCGCTGCCACTCGCATAGATTCAGGTTCTACCGCTTTCGCGCATCGTGCCGACCAATGGGATAGTGATATCATCAGTCAGTGGATCAATCCGGAAGAAGATGAAAAAAATATTGCGTGGACGAGAAAATTCTTTAAAGAAATTGAGCCGCTCACCCGGGGGGTATATGTGAATCACCTGGACAGAGACGATGGCAATGACCGGGTGCGAAATGCATATGGTCCAAATTATGCCAAGCTTGCTTTCATCAAGAAAAAATATGATCCCGACAATTTCTTTAGCCTGAATAATAATATTCTTCCGGGATGATTGAAGAATTTTTACCGCAGGATAAGAAATTAATTTTGATTTGATGAATCTGAAATAGAATGTTAGTTTCATATTCATCAATTATCTGGCATGCCCACATCAAAAAGCAAAAAACCAAAGGAAGAAAAGTTACGTGCTGTCAGACCCTCTGGGAAAAAGGAAGATTCTTTTTTCCAGCAGGTCTATGAAGTCGCAAGACAAATTCCCAAGGGCAGAGTTACTTCCTATGGCGCAATCGCCGCCTGTCTTGGTACCAGATTATCCGCGCGAATGGTTGGCTGGGCCATGAATGGCGCCCACCAGTCCAGTCCATCTATACCTGCACACCGGGTTGTCAATCGCATCGGCGTGCTGAGTGGCAAGCACCATTTCGGTCCTCCGGATCGGATGGAAAAACTATTGAAGAAAGAAGGAATCAAAATCAAGAATGATCAGGTCGTAGATTTCAAGAAGATATTTTGGGATCCGGTGAAAGAACTTTTTTGATCGATATTCTTATACTTTGCGCCTTTGCCTCCTTTGCGTCTTGGCGTGAAACTCTTTTTGTTCTCGCAAAGGCGCAAAGTGAAGAGGAGGCGCCAAGGCTCTCTAATCAAATTCCACATTTTCATTTCGCGATATAGGGATTTAATAATAAGGATTGATCATCAGATATACGGCAACGCCAGACACCGCCACATAAAACCATACAGGCCAGGTGATGCGTGCAATTTTCCGGTGCCTGTCAAACTTTTCCTGGAATGCCCGTTGCAAGGTGAATAAGACGAGCGGGACGATGACACCGGAAAGGATGATATGCGAACTCAAAACAAAATAATAGACATATCTCATTGAGCCGGCTGCCTGTTTTTCCTGATCGCTGAGAATGCCATTATGGTCCAGGTCACCAAATCTCACAGAAGGATTGGAAGCGTGGTAGATGACATATGAAACGAGGAAGATGGTGCTCAGGGTTACGGCAGTTAAATTGGCTCTTTTATGGGCTTTTCTTTTTTTGTTTCTTATGAAATAGAGGCTGGCCAATAACAGGATGGCTGTTGTTGCATTCAGCATGGCATGAAAAAGCGGAAGTGATCTTGTATTGAATCCCGGATCGATTTTGACCGAAGGGACCATGATCAGGAATGCCACGGCCAGAGGGATAGCGATGGAAAGAATGATAATGGGAACGGTGAGATTTTTTTCTTTCATAATGATAGCAAAGAAAGCAAAGAAAATATTATGGACAAAGTAGATTCCTCCTCTTAGCAGCCACTTTGTTTGTCATTTCGAACGGAGCAAAGCGGAGTGAGAAATCTGGACAGTCAGTGAGATCTCTAAATTTCCTGATCTCTCGCTGCGCTCGAGATGACAAACGAAGAAGCGGTATTATTATAAGAATTATACTAATCTAGTACGTACGCCAAAATAGCTAAGCTTTTTTAGATCTAAAAGGTCTTTGCTTTCTACTCATAAAATATACTCCAATGGCAGTCCCAATGATCACGATGCCCATCATTGGAAGTAAAGGCTTCAATTCATTCAATGCAGAAGGTTTGCGCCTGTCCTTTTCCAGCATGATCAGCACAATATCATTGGCGAGCCTGGAAATGTCCACACTATCGAGGCCATCATAATATCCACGAACAATATGCTCTTTGTCCAATAGCACCATTTTACCAGTATGAATAAAATTGGAATCTACCCCTTCCCCATCGGCCAGGCCCAATTTCAATTCATCCAGAGAAAAATCATAAATCGTTTTCTTTGGTCCGGTCAAAAGCCACCATACGTCGGGATTGATTCCATATTTGTCACTGTATTTCCTGAGCACCGGGACGGAATCCCTGGTCGGATCTACACTAAAGGACAGGAACTGAACAAAACTCGTATCCGTCCGGTGCATGTCATCTTTCAATTTCAATGCATCCTGAATTTTTTTCAAATTCTTCGTGAGGGTGGGGCAAATGCTGGGACAGCGTGTGAAGAAAAAATCTGCTATAATCACTTTACCCTGAATTGAATCCAGCATAATCACATCCCCCAATTGATTCGTGAGTTGAATATTCTTCACCCGGTGCCAGAGGGTATCATAAAATGTCTTGCCATCCTTCACTTCTTCAGTCACTGTATCGTAATAATACCTTCGGGGCATGCCAACTGCTTTCTTGCTTTGGTAGTCTGTAACAATAAAAAACGCCAGGGGAATTGCGAGAATAACCAAAAAAGCCAGCCAAGCTTTCTTACTCACGGGGATCTGTTTTAGAGTTGAATCAAATAACCACAGGTATGAGACATCAGAATAAGCGCTGAAATTAAATTTCGTAGCGAGGGAGGCAAAATACCTTCCGCCTCCGGTCCCGCACTTGCGGGATTCGACTAAGTTTTTTGCTGCACTTCGTTTGCAAAAAACAAGTCTCACGAACAAAACCACCGCCAGGCGATGGTTTTGTTAATAATATACTGGGAATCGTATGACTATTCAATCGAGCCTGGTTTCTTTCCCTCTTTATTCTCCACACCTTCTTTCTTTACCGGCGCCTTCTGTTTGCCTTGTTCCACATGATTGCGGTCATAGGTATTTCGGAGATTCTTATATGAGTTTCCATCCCAAAGGAAGGCTACGAGAAACCAAATAAACAGCGTTGCGGGAATGGCAATGGTCAGGATCAGGTTCTTCAGTTCATACTTCAGATGCATGAACTCTGCAATGATGAAAAAGGCTTTTGCCAGGGTACCAATTACGAAAATACCATTGAGGAAATGCTTGGGTAAAAAATCTGTTTCATAATACCAAATCGCCAATGCCAGTTCCACAATGGTGATGATCAATAAAATCCAAAATGTCCTCCAGATGGCCTTTGTAGAAAAGCTATGGCCATCGTCTCCATGATGGGCTGTTGAATCTGTTGAATGTGCTTGTTCCATGTTCAAGGAATTATAATGCGTTCAAAAAAAAATCACAACAAGTAAAAACAGGTAAATACAAATACCCAAACCAGGTCTACAAAATGCCAGTAGAGTCCGGCCTTTTCAATCATCAGGTAATGTCCTTTCTGGTCAAATACTCCTTTCCATGTCATGATCAGCATAATGATATTGATGATGACTCCGGAAAACACGTGGAAACCATGGAAGCCTGTAATCGTAAAAAAGAAATTCGTAAAATTCGTGCTGGATTGCGAGCCGTCAATATTCGGAAAAGGATTCCGGCCCCACCAGGCGCCTTCGCCATGCAAGTGTGTCCATTCCCAGGCCTGACATCCCAAAAAGGCAAGTCCTCCAAGAATTGTGAGGAACATCCATTTCATTACTGCTTTCCTGTCATTATTATGACCAGCACCGACTGCAAGAACCATTGTCACAGAACTCATGATTAGGATAAATGTCATCAGGCTCACAAACGCCAGCGGAATAGGCATCTCACCCTGTACGCCGGGAAAAGACCGAAATACTTCGTTGGGATTTGGCCAGGAATTGCTGGAAAAACGAATCGTGCCATAAGAGATCAGGAATGCACCAAAAGTAAATGCATCACTCATCAAGAAATACCACATCATCAATTTCCCATATTCGACATTAAATGGGCTTTTCCCGCCGCTCCACCATTTTTGCCCGGCTGGTACTGCATGTGCCATGTGATTGTTTTATTCTGTTTACAAATGTATTCAACAAAACTGTAAATTTCTACTGGATCCACAAAAAGAAAATGAACAGATAAACCCAGAGAATATCTACAAAATGCCAATAAGTACTCATGATCTGAACGGGCACCGGATTGTAACTCCTCGTTCTCGCACTGAATGCCCTAATGAACGTGACGATGAGTGCAATGACGCCTGCCAGAACATGGATTGCGTGCAAGCCAGCGATCACATAAAAAAACTGACCAGCTCCTGAACCTGAAAGAGTCACTCCGCTATCCCATATCTGCGCAAAACTGATCCATTGCAGTGCAATGAAAAGAATACCCAGAAAAGTCGTCACTGAAATCATTTGCCTGTATTTCCTCATTTGTCTTTCTACAAAAAATTTTACGGCCATTTGCATGGTCAGGCTGCTGAGCAAAATGACAAAAGTGGAATACCAAAATGTTCTGGGAAGAACAAAGCTGGTCCATCCCGGCGCATCCCGCTTCACAATATATGCGCTCGTCAAACCCGCAAACATCATGATGATGCTTCCGATGGCCACCCATAAGGTGAATTTATGCGGGTGTATTTTTTTACGCTGATCGTTCACGCTATTTAGTTCAATTGTATCTTTCATTATCTTACTCCTAAACTTTAATCTTATCAACTAATAGAGCCAGGAGAACAATCGGCAAATAAATATAACTGCTGAACATCACTCTCCTGGCAGCCTGTGCCGTCATTTCCCTGTACAACCGAAGCGACTGCCATACCATCATCGAATTGGCCAGGAGAACCACCACCATACTGATCACTCCGCTCATCCCGTTAAAATACGGCAGCAGCCCAACCGGCAACAGCAATAGAGAATAAATGATAGACTGTATTGCTGAATATTTTGAAGGACCCTCCACCGAAGGAAGGAGTTTGAAACCGGCATGACTATAATCCTTATGCGCAATCCAGGCTATGGCCCAAAAATGCGGGAATTGCCAAAAGAACTGAATGGCAAACAATATCCAGCCCCCACTGCTCAGGTCATCATTGCCTGCGGCCCATCCGATGAGACAGGGCATTGCACCAGGTACTGCACCCACCAGTACAGAAATGGCGCTGACTTTTTTCAAAGGCGTATATACAAAGGCGTAAAGGAAAAGACTGAAGGCTGAAAGCGCAGCCGTTAGGAAATTAAAATGTCCCAGAATCAGGGTGCCCGCCAATCCGCTCACAGTGGCAAAGATCCAGGCTTCATTGGTGCTCATCCTGCCCGAAGCCACGGGCCTCGAGGCTGTTCTCTTCATCATCGCATCCGTATCTTTTTCAACTATCTGGTTAATGGCATTTGCACTTCCCGTCGCCAGCATACCGCCCAACAAACAAAATGACCATGGCCTTCCAGTCGTATTGCGTCACTCTCGGTGCCAGCAGGTAGCTAATGACTGCTGAAAAGACAACCATAAAACTCAGGTTGAATTTGATCAGCTGTTTATAATCCTGCAGCTTGCTGGCGAATTTAAAAGAACTTGAACCCTTCACCGTTTCCTCCTGCGTCAGCATGGAATGTTTATTTTTTAATCAACATTAGTTCGCTAATCAGCCCGATTAAGGCCGCAAAGGCCAATATCTATTATTGTTCGATTATTTTTATTTGTCATTTCGAGACCGGAAAATTCAGGAAAAATCAACCTAAAGTATGTCAGGTCGAGAAATCGAGCAGTTAGCTAATCCCTAGTCCTCCTGATTCCTCATCCCGCTGAAGCGGGATTCGGAATGACAACAAAAAACAACTATTTCAGCCATGGTCCCTAGGTCCTAATCAATGGGCATGCTCGTCGGCACCAATGGGCTCCGTCTGCGGAACAAATTCTCTTCCATCCTTGCCATAATCATATGCCCAACGATGCACTTCGGGAATTTCACCAGGCCAGTTCCCATGACCAGGATGTATCGGCGCCGTCCATTCCAGGGTGGTTGAGCCCCATGGATTTTGGGACACTACCCTTCTTCCTTTGAAAATGGAATAGAAGAAATTAAATACAAACATCAGCTGGGCAGCAAAAACGATCATGGCCACTGTGGAGATGAAGCGGTTCAGGTCGCCAAACATATTAAAGGATACCCAGTTGCTGTAGTCAAGATAACGGCGTGGCATACCCGCCAAACCTTCGTAGTGCATGGGCCAGAAAATCAGGTAGGCACCGGCAAATGTCACCCAGAAATGAATATAGGCCATGGTATTGTTCAGGTAGCGCCCGTACATTTTAGGGAACCAGTGATAAATTCCCGCAAACATGCCAAAGAAGGCAGAGACACCCATCACAATATGGAAATGCGCCACGACGAAATATGTATCGTGCAGGTGAATATCAAGGGTTGAGTTTCCCAGCCAGATGCCCGTCAATCCTCCGGAAATAAACAGGCTGACAAAACCGATCGCAAAAAGCATTCCCGGCGTAAAGCGGATATTGCCCCGCCAGATGGTCGTAATCCAGTTGAATACCTTGATTGCGGAAGGAACGGCAATCAGCAAGGTCAGCAACACGAATACCGAACCGAGGAATGGATTTAAGCCGGTAACAAACATATGGTGCGCCCAGACCAGGAAGGCCAGGATCGCGATGGCAAACAAAGAACCTATCATCGCCATATAACCGAAAATGGGTTTGCGCGAATTGACGGCAAGAACCTCCGAAACAAGACCCATGGCAGGCAGGATGATAATATAAACTTCCGGGTGCCCCAGGAACCAGAAGAGGTGCTGGAAGAGGATGGCAGAACCACCTTCATTGGGAAGCGCTTTGTTCGTGGATGCTATAAAAATATCAGAAAGGTAGAAACTGGTGCCCGCGTGCCTGTCAAACAGAAGCAGGATAAATCCAGACAACAATACAGGGAAGGACAGCACCCCGAGCACAGCAGTAAAAAATATGGCCCACATCGTCAGCGGCATCCTGGTCATGCTCATGCCCTTGGTTCGCATGTTCAGGATCGTCGTAATATAATTCAGCCCCCCTAACAGGGATGATACCACGAAAAGGGCCATACTGACCAGCCAGAAATCCATACCGGCTTTTGATCCTTCAGAAGCGTCCCCCAATGCACTCAGAGGGGCATAGCTTGTCCAGCCACCACTCGCAGGTCCTGTTTCTACAAATAAAGAACATATCATCATAACACTGGCTAGCCAGAAGAACCAATAAGAAAGCATATTCAAAAAAGGAGATGCCATATCGCGCGCTCCGATTTGCAGCGGGATAAGAAAATTAGCAAAGGTTCCGCTCAATCCACCCGTCAATACGAAGAATACAAGCACGGTACCGTGCATGGTAACCAACGCATAATAAAATTCAGGCTGAATCTTTCCACCCTTTGCCCATTTGCCCAAAATATCCTCCAGCCATGGAAAAGTGGAATCCGGATAACCCAGCTGCAACCTGAAAACAACTGACATCAATCCCCCCAGGATGGCCCAGATCATCCCCGTGATCAGGAACTGCTTGCAGATCATTTTATGATCCTGGCTGAATACATACTTGGTGATGAAGGTTTCCTTGTGGTGATGCACATGGTGTTCATCATGATGCAGGTCATGACTCGCTGCCAATTCGCCTTGCCCATGTAATGTCGCTTCTTGACTCATGAATATAAATTTTTCGGGTACTCCCGATGATACAATTATTTTGTTGCTACAAGTTTATCTTTCACTACCTCGCCTACCGCCGCTTTCGCGCTGTCTGCCTTCACTCCTGCAGGTTGTGCCGGTGATGGTTCAGGGAAAAGCTGCTGCATAATTTGATTTCTGCTTTGCCCGCCAAAGGATGAATTCTTCCGGTGTCACCACTTTCACAATCCCTCTCATAGAGAAATGCCCCTTGCCGCACATTTGGTCACAGGAAATTTCATATTCAAATTCAGGATTGCCTGTCTTCTTCTTCATCTCTTCGGTTGTGAACAAAGGTGTAAACCACATGGTGGTCGGCGTACCTGGAACGGCATCCATCTTCATGCGAAAATGAGGAAGGCCCACATCATGAATAACATCCCTTGAATTGATAATCATCCTTACCGGCTTGTTCACCACCAGGTAAACGGTGGAGTTTACCACGAGGTCATCATGAGAAGCAGGATCATCCCAAAGCAATCCAAGCTGGTTGTTCTTATTGTCATCAATATTTCTAAAATACTTTCTTCCGAAAATATTGTCCTTACCCGGATAGCGGAATATCCAGTTGAATTGTTTTCCCGTGACTTCTACCTCCATCGCATCCTTGGGTGCATCGCCGGTAATGTGGAACCAGTATTTCAATCCAAAACCCACCAATACGGTCAATGCAATCGCGGGAATGACGGTCCAGATGACTTCCAGGCGATTGTCATGCGGGAAATAATATACTTTTCTTTTTTCGGAATATTGAAACTTGTATGCAAACCAAAAAAGAAGGATTTGGGTGATCACAAAAACGACGCCCGTGATCACTATAGTGATATTCAGCATGGTATCGATCTTCTTACCATGATCCGAAGCCGATTCTCCCAGGATCTTTCCTTTGAATAATTCATTGCACCAGATGACTCCGACCAGTCCCAGGACCAGAAATACGACCATTAAGAACCCATTGATCCTGTTATTCTGTTCAAAATTTTTCTTCTCCCCCTTCAGGATGCCCACATATTCACTGGCTTTGGCGATCTGAAAAGTGATCAGAAACCCCAGCAACAAAATAATGATCAGAAAAATCGTTGACATAATATTTAGAATAAATTATTCAAATGAATCGATATAATAGATCAATCAGGTATGGTGTATAATGCTTTCTTTCAGGAATGGATGATTCTTGGGAATCAACGGGAACTTGCTCAGCACCACATTACTTTGCCAAATAATCAATCCGATAAAACCGGCAGCAATGCCAAAATCAAATAAGTTTAGTGGCACATGGTCGGGGACAAGGGAACCGAATACCATTTGGTAAAAGTCGAGCCAGTGTCCAAACAGCAGAGCCACGGACATAAATACTACCGTTGCATAATTTCTCTTTGAGCTCCTTCGCATATAAATCAATAGTGGAGCCAGGAAATTAATAGTCAGGTTCAGGTAAAATACACCTGAGTAAGCACCTTCAAACCTATTCTTAAAATAAATGGTTTCTTCAGAAATATTCGCATACCAGATCAGCATGAATTGCGAAAACCAGAGATAGGTCCAAAAAACAGAAAATGCAAATTGGAATTTACCGAGATCATGCAGGTGTTCCTCATTAGTATATTCCAGGTAACCCTGGTTCTTCAGGTAAATGACAAACAAAGTAATCAATGCAACTCCTGGGACAAATGTGCTTGCGAAAGTGTACCAGCTGTACATCGTGGAGAACCAGTGTGCATTAAGGCTCATCAGCCATAACCAGGGCGCTGTGGATGCAACGGTCAATGTAAACCAAACAATAAACAAAGCGGACCAAACAGTATTCTTATAAATGTATTTTTTCCCTTCCTGAACAGTTAGCGGTGCATTGTCAATTTCCCTTGAAATCTTCCTCATCTTAATACCGAGTATGGTCCAGAGGCCAATCGTCAGAATGGTCCATAGGGTGAAAAAGGTTGGATTCAGAAAACCCTTTTTCCCCCTCAGGATTTCATCTTTATTGACCATGTCCTTATCAAGCCATTCATAAATATTGTGTTTACCGCCAAACACAATTATCATCATAATGATAAATGTGATGATTCCAATCGGAATGACACATGCAGATATTGCCTCAGTCACTCTTCTGAAAGAGATCTGAAATCCTGCCAGCGCAAGGGTCGTGGCGCAGAAAAAGAACATGGCCGCATTGACTACCAGCAGAAAATAAACGCTGTTTTGCAGGAGAGCAGCCCAAAAACGGGTCTGTTGCTCTTCAGTACCATTTCCGTATACCACAAATCCAATAATCAGCGATAAAATACCTACGCGCCATCAATCCCATTGCCCATTGTCTGCTGCGGGCCGGTATGGTATATTGCAATTTTAGTGACATGCTCAATTATTTATTTTCTATAAACAGGCTTTCAATTATTTTTTTGCTGCAGTTGAATCAATGCCGGCAACTGCAGGGGCCGGGTGTTTGGACCTGATATAATCGATCACCATCCAGCGTTGGCGGGTATCGAGTTGGGATGCATAACTTCCCATCTTATTTTTTCCGTAGGTCACCGAATAAAACATTTGTCCTTCCGGCATGGCAATATACTTTGGCATCGCCAGCCAGGTTTGCAGGCTTGACGGGATAGGGTCCGGCACCATCTTTATACAGCGGGCCATTCCCGTCCAGTTTTGGGCCATGACAAATTCCGCAATTGACCAGATAGAGTCTTTCCGCTTCTTTCAATTCACCGGCATTCAGCACCGGAATCGGATTGTGCACCCCCTTCGATAATACGTAATTGGTGGAATCTCCCGGTGTATCCATCTTCAGGAGAAATGGGAACAGCTCTCCTCTCTTGATGGTTCCCTGTACAGGCGCATTGCTGAAATGAATTCCCTTCTTGAGCCAGGCTTCTTTCTGCTCTGGGGTTACTGTATATGTCTCAATGGCCCGGCTATACGCCATATCAGGCATGTATACCCGACCTGGATCCCGCCGCACATCTTTGCAGGCAGTTGCTGCAATGATCATCCCAATCAGTGTACATACAATGGAAATTTTTTTCGTCGGCATGTCGAAATTTCTTTTATACTAATGAACTTTGTTTATGCTCAAATGCCAGGGAATCCCTGTCATATCGTCCAAGCCACCAGCCGGTTTCTGCCTCTTCCACCTTAATTTCTTTCGCCCCTATATTTCCCAAAAAAGATTTGACTTCCGCTTCAGCGGTCTTTGCCGTGCATTCAATGACCATCACAAAAAGGTCATCCGTGGCCCGGGCATGAAAATGATGTTTTTTAACAAAGGGCGCCATTTGGCAGAGATAACAGAATGTAAGTACCATGCCCACAGCAGAAAACAGCACAGTCAATTCAAAAGTGATCGGAATCCACGCGGGCAACGATAAATGGGGCTTCCCACCAAAATTGATCGGCCAGTCATAGGTGAACACATAACCGATCCCGGCAAGCGCTGTCGTGGTGCCTGTAATGGCATAGAGAAAACCTGCAGTATGCAGACTGGTATCCCGAAGACCCATGGCCTTATCCAATCCGTGGATCGGCATAGGGGTGTAAATATCATGGATCTTATATCCTGACGCACGAACCTTTTTCACTGCAGGAAATAACACTGCTTCGTCATCAAAACATCCAACAACAAATTTTTTTACTGCCATACCCTTTGTCCCGGAAGGGAAATTTTTTCTTAAATCACAAATAAGGATTTAAGAGATGATTAAAATTATTCCAACTTCACTGGAAACAGGCTAATGCGCATGAGCAAATTCATGTGCAAATTCTTCAGGTGTTTCCTTTTCTGCTTCTCCCATTTTCTCCTTGTAATTCTGCCCAGATTTTTTCAGAATATGCTTGATTTCAGCTACTGCAATGACAGGGAAGAATTTTGAAAAAAGGAAATAACAGGTGAAAAATAAACCGAAGGTTCCCAGGTAAAATCCAATTTCATAGATTGTAGGCGTGTAATACGTGCTCCAGCTACTGGGAACGAAATCCCTGAAAACCGATGTAGCGATGATCACAAATCGTTCGAACCACATGCCAATATTCACGATCACGGACATAAAGAAGGTAACCGTCACATTCCTTCTCAATTTTCTGAACCAGAAGATTTGAGGGGATATCACGTTACAGCTCATCATAATATAATAACTCCATCCATATGGAGTGAATGGATTTGCACGGGTCTGGAAGAATGCATAGGTTTCAAATTTATTCTGCCCGTACCAGGCCATGAACAATTCAGTAAGATATGCGCAGCCCACAATGGAGCCAGTCAGCACAATCACCTTATTCATGACGTCAATATGTTCAATGGTAATATATTCTTCCAGCTTCAACACTTTCCTGGTAATTACCAGCAGGGACTGCACCATAGCAAAACCAGAGAAAATGGCTCCGGCAACAAAATAAGGAGGAAAGATCGTGGTATGCCAGCCAGGAATGACGGAGGTAGCGAAATCGAAAGACACGATCGTATGTACGGACAATACGAGCGGCGTACTCAGACCAGCCAGTACAAGCGCCAATGCTTCGTGCCTCTGCCAGTGTTTTGTAGAGCCACTCCATCCAAATGAAGTCACGCCATAAAACATTTTTCTCCATTTTACTTTGGCACGGTCGCGGATCGTTGCCAGATCCGGAAGCAAACCACAATACCAGAATAGCAGGGAAACGGTGAAATAAGTTGAGATCGCGAATACATCCCACAATAAGGCAGAGTTAAAATTGGGCCAAAGAGATCCCCGGCTATTTGGATAAGGTAAAACGAAGAATGCGAGCCATACACGTCCCATATGCCAGATAGGAAACTGACCTGCACACATTACCGCGAAAATAGTCATTGCTTCTGCCGCACGGTTTACACCTGTTCTCCAGCCCTGTCTGAATAATAACAAGATCGCAGATATAAGCGTCCCTGCATGACCAATACCGATCCACCATACGAAATTGGTGATATCCCATGCCCATCCCACCGTTTTGTTTAGATTCCATTGCCCTACCCCATATATGACTTCCCGAGTAACGCAAAAAATTCCGAAACTCAACAATATTAATGAGACTATGAAGCCAGCCCACCACAACTTACTTGGTCTATTTTCAATCGGGCGCACAATATCTTCTGTAATCTGGTGATAACTTTTGTCGCCATCCACCAGCGGAGGTCTTACCTGCGATTCATATTTTAATAATGCCATGTTGATTAGCTTTTCGCTGTTAGTTGCTGACGCTTATTTTGATAATATCCAATAAAATCAATATCGTTCAAATCGTTCACCGAATTTAGAATACTATACTAACTCTTTTTTTCTTCACCTGCCGTTTCTTCTTCCATCCTGCCTTTGACCGATGAACTGTTCCTCACTTTGGCGAGGTAATTCACGTTTGGCAACACATGCAATTCTTCCAGCGCATAAAACAAACGATGGGTATTGTTGGCCCTCGTCATACTCACACTGCTCTTGCTGTCGTTCGCATTCCCGAAAACGATGGCATTGGATGGGCAGGCCTGCTGGCATGCTGTTCTCACATCTTCCAAATCTTTTAAAGGACGATCTTCTTTTTTGGCTTTCAGTTTCCCTTCCTGAAGGCGCTGCACGCAGAAGCTGCACTTTTCCATGACTCCCCTTGAACGAACAGTAACGTCCGGGTTCAAAACCATTCTCGACAGGTCATCATTCATCATCAACACAGCGTCGTTTAATTTACCCACTCCCTGCTCATCCTGGTTATTCGGGAAGCTGTCTGCACCATTATAATCGGACCAGTTAAAGCGCCTCACCTTAAAGGGGCAGTTGTTCGCGCAGTATCTTGTTCCGATGCAACGATTGTATGCCATCTGATTCAATCCTTCTGAACTGTGGTTGGTGGCAGAGACCGGGCAAACATTTTCGCAGGGTGCATTGTCGCAATGCTGACAAAGCATGGGCTGGAAAATCGTTTGGATATCATCCGGATCGTCCGGATTGCCACTGAAATAGCGATCAATCCTGAGCCAGTGCATGTCGTGGTATCGCAAAACTTCGGATTTCCCAACGACGGATACATTATTTTCTGCATGACATGCAACCACGCAGGCACCGCAGCCGAAACAGGAATTGAGGTCAATAGACATGCCCCAATGGATTCCTGGCTTATCATAATAACCATACAGGGTGCCATCTTTTTCAAAATTGGCAATCCCGCCATATCTCTTCAAATCCGCATCTCTTTCTTCTAATATTTCTTCGGGAGATTTTTTAAATTCCTCCAGGGTCAGTTCTTTAACAACTTCAGTTCTCCCCTCATATGAATTATGGGTTTGCGCCTGAGCTACCTTGTAGGTTTCATTCGTTTTTTCAAAACTGATCTCTGCAACGGTCCAATCCACCGTCATGCCATTGAAACCGGTCAGCGGAAATGCATTCTTGCCAACTCCAACTGCGGCTCTACCGATATAGGTCGCAGTATTCTTTGGATCGGCACTCTCCCTTCCAAATCCCAACCGCGATAGCTATAATATTATTGGATGTGCCTGGAACAACGATCACAGGCAATATGATTTCTTTGCTCCCTGATTTTACTTTGATCACTTCCCGGTCGGGGTGTACTTCATATTTATCTGCCTGTCGGCGATTCTTCAGATCAATGCCCCAATTATCCTGAAGGAATTTGGGAGAAACGATGGCATAATTATCCCAATTTGCCTTGGTTAGGGGATCGGGCAATTCAAGAAGCCATGGATTATTTGCCTGCTGCCCGGTACCCATTGATAACTTCTCATAGAGTACTAATTCCAGGGTCTTGCCAATTTTGAAATTGCTTACACCGCCAACAGCTTCAGCAACTTTTGCCGCATTCAATGCAGGGGATGTTCCTGCTGCTACAGTACCCGTGGCGACTCCATTTTGCAATGCCATTTCAAATGCTTCGATTCCACCCAGCTTGGTCACCCAATATTGCTTAAAATAATTTTCGTAGATAGAATTGCTATTGCTCCATTTGAGCAGTGAATCTTCCAGTGAGCGTGTCTTGAAGAGTGGCGCAATGGTGGGCTGAAGAAAACTATACTGACCGGCCTTGGGCTCAGCATCACCCCAGCTTTCCAAAAAGTGAGCTGCTGGTAAAATAAACTTGCACAACTCCGCAGTTTCATCGAGCCGGTCATTCAGCGCAATGGTTATATTGACTTTTTTCAGGGCCGATTTGAATTTTTCGGCATCATAATAGGTATAGGCTGGATTCACTCCGGCAACAATTAAGCCTTTAATCCTTCCGCTTTCCATTTCCGTAACAAGAGTATTCATATCCCCATCAATACCCTGCCTTGTCTGCAGGGGCACTGCCCAATTGATCGTATTGCCATTCGAAGCAAGCAATTCATTCATGGCGTAAACAATGGTTTGAATGTGGGGATGGTTGCTTCCGCTTACTACCAAAGAACTTCCTTTATTTGCCAAAAGGTCCTTGGCTGCTCTCTTAATTGCCGCTTTCAATTTATCTCCAAGCGCTGGTGCCGGGACATTTCCTCCCAATTCTCCATACAATGCGAGGGCAACGGCTCCGGATTCAGAAGGACGATGCGTATAACGTTCATCCGCATTCGCACCAGTCAGTGAAAGCATGCTTTCAAACTGGTAGTGCTTGCTCATTTCCGGATTTTTTTCGTCAATTTTCCTTCCCTGCGCATAATCGTGCCTGTATTCAACCGGCGACAACCAGGTACCCAGGAAATCAGCACCAAGACTCACAATAACTTTCGCTTTATCGAATTGGAAAGAGGGAATGACCCTCTTGCCATAGGCAGCTTCGGCAGCAAGCAACAATCCGCTATATGAATCGGCATCATATTGAACATGCCGGCTATTTGGATATTTTGTAAGTGTATCTACAATGATCTGCTTAGTAGTAGGAGATGTAATGGTAGGCGTCAGAATCACGAGGGGCGCCCCGGGCATCGTCCTGAATCCATCCATCACCAATTTATCGAAGGCTTCAAACGTGCTCACTTCCTGCGGAACGCCGCCAACCATTTGAACGGGATATCGCAAGCGTGCTGTATCGTAAAGATCCAAAACTGAAGCCTGGACCCTTGAAGTAGTTCCGCCTTTTGTAACGGGAGATAATTCATTGCCTTCCAGTTTGATGGGCCTCCCGTCCCTGACCTTCGCTACCACAGGAATGGCATCGCCACCGGCCATATAGGTGGTTGCATAATAATTGGCCACGCCGGGAATCAGCTCTTCCGGCTTGTTCACATATGGAACAATTTTCCGGACAGGAGATTCGCAACTTGCCGCCAAGGCGGCAGCAGCTGTACTGAAGCCTAAATATTTCAGGAAATCCCTGCGGGGAGCTTTGGCATCAAGCAGGCCTTTGCCATCCAGGCTATCCATTGGCAGGTCTTCCTGGAATTCATTTTGCTTTGACTGCAAAAATTCCTCGCTGTTGTGAAGTTCCCTGAAACTTTGCCAGTACTTTTTATCGCTCATTTAAAACCTATTTGAAAAAGTGATTTGAATCCTGAAAAGTCCGGCCAATATTAATAATGGCATTTCTGGCATTCCAGTCCGCCAATTTTTTCTACAGTCACGCTATCTATTTTTCCGGACTTTAATTCATTATGGAATTTCTCATAAATGCTGTAGAATTTGTTGCCGTTCCCTAAGGAATCCGGAAAGTCTACCTTGGTCGTCCTGTGGCAATTGACACACCAGCCCATACTCAGTTCAGAAAACTGGTATACTTCATTCATCTCGCTAATCGGGCCATGACAGGTCTGGCATTGGACCTTGCCCGCGCGAATATGCTGGGCGTGACTGAAGAACACATGATCGGGAAGATTGTGAATCTTAATCCATTCGATCTGCTTACCGGGATGTTCATATTTTCCAGATTTGGAATCATACCCGGTGTAGCTATATAATTTTTCTATTTCTGCTGTGCCGTCTACTTCTTTTCCATCTTCACGGAATAATTTTTCGCCGGCATAAGAATTGATGGCCGCATGGCAATTCATACAAACATTCATAGAAGGAACCGAAGCCTGCTTGCTTTCCCAGGCGCCGCCATGGCAATACAGGCAGCTGATCTGGTTGGTGCCTGCATGCACTTTATGCGAATAAAAAATGGGCTGTTCTGGCTGATATTTTTGCTGTCTGCCAAGGCCAATGGCGCCCTGCACAACATAGTAGCCTCCAATGATAAACAAGACCAGGGTGATCAGGGTGATATAGGCCTTGTTTCTGTAAAAAGGAATGGGCTCATGGGCTGGAATTCCTTCCTTATCGTCTGATAATTTCTTCAGGTTGCTGTTAACCTGCAGCAGGATCAGCATGATCACAGCAAGAATCAAAGTCAGGATACCATATAATAATGTATTGTCTCCTTCTTCCTGCTTGGTTGTAGCGCCGCCATCCGTAATCGCAGTGGGTGCTTTATACTCTTCAACATATTTTAATATGGCATCAATTTCCCCGTCTGAAAGTCCGGGGAAAATATTCATTGGTGTTTTGTTATATGAGGCATAAAGATTATTAAAATAGGGATTTCCCGATGCAAGGACGACTCCATTGTTCCTGATCCAGGAATGCAATAACTTTTTGTCCGGAACCCTTTGCGTCACTCCTTGCAAGGCTGGTCCGGTGCTCTGCTTAACAGGATTGTGGCATTGCGCACAGTTGGCCTGAAACAAAGCCTTGCCATCCTGAGCATATAAACCAACCGAAACCGAAGCAATGAGGAGAATAGAGAATAAGAAGCTTTTAGCAATTAGTCGATAATGGAACATATAAACAGGCTGTTGTCTAAGTGTGGAAAAATCTCCTGTGTTGGCTGCAAAAATAAGTCAGGATTTTAACAAAATACCAACATCTTGAAAAAAATTTTTCCCGCATCTGGCCTGCATTTCAAGCGATTATATGTGGTAGTGGAAATTCCATTTTTCCCATGTCATAAATTTGTCAACCCAATCGTCCTTAAAAAAAGCTGTGCATAATTGAACTTGTTTCCTCCATTTTTAATACATCTTTACAAGCTAAACAGAAATTCTTTGTGCTTCATTCAATGCTTTTAAATGACTGATGCGAGTTCAAACGCCACCCGGATTGCGATTTTTGCTTCCGGAACCGGCACCAATGCCCAGAAAATTATTGACCATTTTCGAAAAAGGAAAAATGTGCAGGTTGCCCTGATTCTTTCAAATAATCCTGCCGCGGGCGTGCTGAAAATAGCAGAACTGGAAGAAATTCCTACCCTTGTTATTGATAAAGAAGGATTTTTCAGATCTGATTTTTATGTCCACCTGTTAGTTGAAAAAAAAATAGAATGGATTGTGCTTGCCGGATTCCTATGGAAAGTGCCTCTATCAATGATTAGAGCATTTCCCGGTCGGATTATAAATATTCACCCTGCCCTGCTACCCAAATACGGCGGGAAGGGCATGTACGGAGCGCGGGTGCACGAAGCGGTTTTGGCTGCGCATGATAAGGAAAGCGGTATCACTATTCATTATGTCGATGAAATATATGACCACGGAAAAATAATATTCCAGGCCACCTGCCCGGTATCTGAAAATGATGACCCTGATTCACTTGCAAAAAAAATTCAAGCATTGGAATGGCAGCATTTCCCAAGAGTGATCGAAGAGCTGACTGCTCAAAAATATAGTTAAAAGAATTTTATACTCCTTATTATTGAGGTTTTGGTAGTAATATCACAGCTTAATTTTTTGCCTTTGCATCGTTTTTTACTCAGGCTGATTGCTTTGTCGATGGTGGTTTTCCTGTCTTTAATGTCCGACAGAGTCAATGCCCAACAGGTCACGATTCATGGCACAGTATATAATATGTATAGAACCCGGCCCCTCGATGCAGTCAGCGTCATGAGCAGCTCGGGAAGGGGTACGACCACAGACTCCAATGGCAACTATATGCTGGTTTTGAATATTAATGATTCCATTTCCTTTTCCTATCTCGGCAGATCTACAATGAGGTATCCCGTAAAAGAAATCAATGCAGTCACGGGCTTTGATATCGCACTGCATGTCAATCCCACAGAACTCAATGAAGTAAGGATTGGGCCAAAGAATTACAGACTCGATTCGCTGAGGAACAGGGAGGAATATAAAAAGATTTTCAATTATCAGAAACCCGGGATAACCATTACGGAGCCCAGCGATAATAACCTTGGGGTGGGTTTGGATCTGGATGCGCTGATCAATATGTTTCGTTTTACCAGGAACAGAAGGCTGGCGGCTTTTCAAAGGCGGTTGGTGGAAGAAGAGCATGACAAGTTCATTGATCACCGCTTTAACCGCTCGATCGTAAAAAAAATTACCCATCTTGATGGCGATGAACTGGATTCATTCATGGTTAGATTCAGGCCCTCTTATGAATTCACAGAGACTACCACGGATTATGAATTCTATGATTATATCAAACTGGCCAATAAAGAATACAGGAGCACATTGGCAAGAAAAAAAGGCGGGGAGATGAAGAAGGAGAATTAGTGGGTCGATGATCGATGATCGATGGTCGATGGTCGATGGTCGACTTAATTTTGAATTTACAAATTAGATTCGATCAACCCCAACTTCACACAACCATTTTGGAATTCTGTTGGCGTCGCGACGGAATGAAATCCTTCCGCAACGGATTGAAATCCGTTGCTATCATTTAGGCCGAGCCTTCGGCTCTCTAGAATCCACCTGTCATCGGTCATCGGTCATCGCTTAACGGCCAACGACCAACAATCAACGGTCAACTCATCATCGATCTTCCATGATCGATGGTCGATGATCGATGATCGACTTAATTTTGAATTTACAAATTAGATTCGATCAACCCCAACTTCACTTAACCATTATGGAATTCTGTTGGCGTCGCGACGGAATGAAATCCTTCCGCAACGGATTGAAATCCGTTGCTATCATTTAGGCCGAGCCTTCGGCTCTCTAGAATCCACCTGTCATCGGTCATCGGTCATCGCTTAACGACCAACGATTAATGGTCAACGTTACTCTCATTCCGTTCTTAAATTAGTCAGTGGATTGGCCAGTGCAGCTTTCACTGCCTGCGAGCTAACGGTTAGCAAACTGACCAATGCAACAGCGATACCCGTGATCAGGAATTCTGAAAGGCCGATATGTATCCGGTAAGCAAAGCTATTTAACCACTGATTCAATCCCAACCAGGCCAATGGAATGGCAATCACGGTTCCGATCAAAACAAGTTTCAGAAAATCTGTCGACAACAGTACCACCATATTACTAACGCTTGCTCCAATTACCTTTCTGATCCCGATTTCTTTTTGCCGCATTTGTGCAGTAAAAGCAACGAGTCCCAACAATCCCAGGCAGGAAATCAGAATTGCAAGTGCTGCAAAATACCTCGACAAAATGGATACTCTTTTCTCCGCCTCATATTGCTTTTCATAGGCCTGATCCAAAAAATTATAATCAAATGGGAAACCGGGATTATAGGCCGAATAATATTTCCGGATACGTTCTAAAGTTTCCTTTTCATAGCCCGACTTCAATTTTACCATGATTTTATACCAGTTTGAACGGTCCAGAATATCAAGCGAAATAATCAGGGGCTTCACAGTTTCATGCATTGATTCATAATTAAAATCCTGCACAACACCTACAATTTCCCTTTCCGCGCTGAACATTTTGACTACCCTACCTACCGGTTCTTTAAATCCCATGGTTCTTGCGGCAGCTTCATTAATGATGATATGCTCAGAGTCCGCATAGTTTTTAGTGAAATTCCGGCCCGAAGCCATTTTCATTCCCATCAGGTCAATATAATCATACCCTGAAGCCATCACTTCGAAATAGGATTTGTCGTCTGCACTTTTTCCCGGCCATTGCAATTCATAGATACCATATACCCGGCCAATGGTATTATGAGAAGTGCCAGAGGCATTCACTACACCTGGGATCCTCTTCAAACCTGAAATAAAATTCTCCTGGTTTCCCAGAATTTTTCCTTCTGAATCGAAACGGATGATATTGTCCTTGTTAAAACCCGGATTCCTGTCCTGGATGAATTTCATTTGCTCATAGACTACCAGCACTCCGATGATTAGGGAAACAGATAGTGCAAACTGGAATATCACCAATCCCCTGCGTGCCATCAAGGCCCCAAATTCTCCGCCAGTAAATTGGCCGCGGAGTACAGATAAGGGTTTAAATCCGGAAATATAAAGTGCTGGATAACTACCGGCCATGATTCCAGTGAAAAACGTGATGGCCAGCAGCGATAATACCAGGCTGCTGTTCATCCCCAGAGAAATTACTTTCCCGGTGATCTTATTAAACTCGGGCAGCAAAATGGTTACTATAGCCAGTGCGATCGCCATGGAAAAAAAAGCCAGCAATATGGACTCGCTCATGAACTGAATGACCAGTTGAAGACGACTTGCGCCTACAACTTTTTTAATTCCAACCTCTTTAAACCGCCTGGATGCTTTTGCAGTAGAGAGATTCATGAAATTAATGCAGGCAATGAAGAGGATCATAACCGCTACCATCGAAAATATTTTTACATAGACCAATTTGCCATCAACCCTTACCCCATGCGTGAAGTTGTTGGCCAGGTAATTTTCGGAAAAGCGCATTGCATAAGCTGTTCGGAATGGCTCTCCCCCATTCCTTTCAATGATTCCTGCAATTTTCTTATTGAAGGCATTCAAATCGGTCCCTTTTTTCAAAATGATATAATTATGCGGCCCTGTGCCGGGGAATTTCCAATTCCTTACCCAGCCTTCATTGTCTTTATAAAATTCAAAGGGCAGTAGAAAATCAAACTGTTCAGATGAATTAGCCGGAAGATTCTGAAAGATGCCGGAAATGGCAAAAGGCCTTTGATTTTGAAAGAGGATTGTTTTACCAACGATGTCTTTTGTCGTGTTGAAAAGCTTTTTGGCCAGTGCTTCAGAAATGACAATGGCATTTTTATCCGCCAGAACCTGGTCCTTATTTCCCTCAATAAGTTTAAAAGAAAAAACATTGAAATAGTCTCTGCTGGCATATTGCCCGGCGGTCTTAAGATTCTTATCGCCGACTGCCAGGGTAAATTTCTGAAACCAGGCTGCAGGCGCCGTGGTAGTCCAATATTCAATTTCTGGGTTTTCTTTGGCCAGGGTCTCCGCCAGTATTCCATTGGATTCGTCAGAAAGGTCGATCCTGTCGGGGAATTTTCTATGTTCCATCAATTGGTAGAGCTGACTTTCTTTCTCATAGAATTTATCAAAACTGAGTTCATCATTTACCCAAAGTAAAATGAGAATCGAGCAGGCAAGCCCTGCAGATAATCCAATAATATTGAGAAAGCTGAATTGGCGATCTTTGATCAGATTGCGCCAGGCGATTTTGAAATAGTTTATTAGCATATGCGGTGAAATAAAGTGAAGCACAAATATTCACTTCGCGATCGGATTGAAATCCGTCGCTAACTAACTAACGAGCCTACGGCTCTGCAGATCGACCCGTCATCAGGCATCCATAATCCATGATCTATCACGGACCAACCACCAACTGTCAACTGCCAACTGTCAACTTACTCCGAGCGAAGGCTGTCCACCGGGTTCTTCAAGCCCGCTTTGATCGCCTGATAACTCACGGTGGTTAAAGTGATCATCAACGCGCCGACAATTGCTGCAGCATATATCCACCGGGAGATTTCAATGCGATATTCATATTTCTGCAACCATGCATTCATGAAATATCCGGAAATGGGAACTGCAATCAAACAGGAGATCAGCACCAACGCCATAAAATCCTTAGAAAGTAGTTTCCACAAAGCAAAAATGGAAGCGCCGACTACTTTGCGCACTCCGATCTCTTTGGTGCGTTGTTCTGCTACGAATGAAGCAAGTCCGAATAACCCCAGGCAGCTGATGATTACTGCCAATCCTGCAAAAATGCCAGCAAGCACCCCTATGCGTTCTTCATCCGCAAATTTGGCCGCATATTCCTGGTCAACAAACTTGAATTCAAAAGGTGCGCTTTGAATGAGTTCTTTGAATACCTTTTCTATTTTGGGCATCGCATGAGATGAGCTGATTGCAGGATTTATCTTAACCATGATCCAATTCATCATCGATTCCTGCTGAAGGAAGAAGACTGTAGGCGTGGCGGACTCATAAGGCGAATTCATCAACATATTCTTTACTACTCCAAGCACTTTGAAATAGCCGCCCTGCTTAAACCAGATGTTCCTGGCATATATGGTTTCACCGACAGGGTGATCAAGGTTCATTATTTTCGCCGCTGATTCATTGATCACAAAACCTGCGCTGTCTGTGGCAAATGCATTTGAGAAATCCCTGCCTGAAACAAATTGCCATCCAACAGTTTTGCCGTATTCCTGCGTAACAGGCAGCGTACCGAAATTCTGTTTCAATGCAGGATCTTTCCCCTTCCATTCAAAACCATCATTTTCAGACCAGACCCCGGTAGGAGGCGCCATGGATTCGGCAGTCTCGGAAATCACACCCGTATTCATGAGCCTGGATTTGATGACTTCATATTTTCCTCTAAAATCATTATTCGCCATAGGAACCATAATCAATCCATCTCTATCATAGCCTACAGGCCTGTTTCTGGCAAATTGTATCTGGCGGTAGACAATCATGGTTCCAATCATTAAAGTAATAGAGACAGTAAATTGAACTACCACCAGGGCCTTTCGGGGAATTGAGGCAAATCTTCCTACCCTGAATGTTCCTTTCAATACCCTCACCGGATTGAACGAAGACAAGTAGAGTGCCGGATAGCTTCCCGCCAATAAGCCCGTGATAACGGTGAAGGCCATCCCAGAGATCCAGAACAAAGGCTGTGACCAGGGGATGAAAATATTCTTTCCGGATATATTATTGAACCAGGGCAGAGTGAAAAAAACAAGGGAGAGTGATAAGGCGAATGCTGCAAAACTAACCAGCAGCGCTTCACTAAAAAACTGGCCGATCAGCTGGGAACGCAATGAACCAATCGCCTTTCTGATGCCCACTTCTTTGGCTCTTTTTTCAGATCTGGCTGTACTTAAATTCATGAAATTGATGCATGCAAGCAGGAGTACAAAGAAACCGATGATTGCATAAAACCGAATAAATTTGATCTGGTCGCTGGTAACAATCGCGCCATCGGTTCCAAATTGGGAGTATAAATGCCATTTCCTCATGGGGTGTATGAAAATGGCAGGCTTTGCTGCTGCTTCCTCTGCATCAACATGGCCGAGTTTGATGTCTTTAATTTTTTCCGACACCTTGTCAAAGTCTGCATTCGGAGCCAGCTTTACGAAAATATGCAGGAAATTATTTCTCCATTGCGTTTCCCGGCCTTTCATCCATTCATTGGAAGCTACATAAAGATCCCAAGGGGCGAGAAAACTAACCTCACCGAATTCGTTGTTCCTGGGAAAATCTTCAAATATCCCCGTAACCAGTACATTATTCTTATTGTCTATTCTTATCAGCTGACTCATGCCATTGCCATCCTTAAATAATTTTTTAGCAAGCGATTGAGAGATCATGATGGAGTTCATTCCTTCAAGCCCTTTTTGTGACCCGCTGAGCATCTTCAGAGAAAACATTTCTGGCGCTTCCGGTTGCATATATTTACCGCGCTGCCTAAATTTCTTGTCGCCCGAAACGAGTACATGATCTTCCGTTTGGGTGGAAAGGACCACATGGGAAAAGTCATCTTTGTATCTATTGCGCAATTCAATTCCCAAGGGCATGGGTTGTGAATAGCCTACCCTGGCATCACCGGCCCATTTGAGCACGACTTTTCCAAGCCGGTCATAATTTGCAAAAGTTTTATTGAAGGAAAACTCATCATAAATCCATAAGCCAATGAGTATAGCCACAGCCATACCAATGGCAAGGCCGCCAATATTTACAAGACTTGAAAACCTGTTTCTTGCAAGATTTCTCAAGGCTATTTTGAAATAATTTTTTAGCATCTGGCCTCCCCCTTCCCCCTCCAAAAGAGGGGGTATCGTGAGAATTCAATTTTTCAAATATTATTCAACCCCTAATAAATTCTTAATTAAAAATTTCACCCCCTCCCCAATGGGGAGGGTCGGGGTGGGGCCACTATTCCGATCGCAAACTTTTCACCGGATTCGAAACCGCCGCCCGGATCGCCTGTGAACTCACAGTAATCAATGCGATACCGATGGCCAGGACACTGGCCAGTGCGAACATCCACCAGCTAATCGGTATTCGGTATTCAAATGCCTGTAACCATTTGCTCATCGCCCACCATGAAACAGGTATGGCTATAAGAATTGCAATTGCAACCAGCTTGAGGAAATCTTTGGAAAGCAACTGTACAATGCCAGGCACACTGGCACCCAATACTTTCCGGATCCCGATCTCCTTGTTTCTTTGTTCTGCACTGAAGGCTGCCAATCCGAATAATCCCAGACAGGAGATCATAATGGCAATCAGGGTAAATGAATTAATAATATTGGAAAGCGTGATTTCTGCTGCGTATTGTTTTTGTACTTCTTCATCAAGGAATGCATATTCGAATGGCACGGCAGACAATGAATTCTTCCAGACTTTTTCCATTTTTGCCAGGAGCGTTTTATAGTCCTTTGTTTCCACTGCAACAGTGAGCCTGGACATATATCTTTTGTCCGCATCATATGCAAGCATGAACGGTTTTATTTCACCATGCAGTGAATTGTAATTGAAATCCTTCATTACGCCAACCACTTCCACAAAACTGACCGGCCCGGGTGGATACTGCGAATAGAGCCTTGTTCCCTCGGCAGAATTAATATTCAATCCCAGTCTATGCGCAAGTGTTTCATTGATAAGCACCCGGTTTGAATCATATAGCCTGAAATCGCGGCCCTTTATGATCTTAATGCCATTGGCTTTCACAAAAAATTCATCCGTTGTCATATTCTGTGCATCGATCGCATGGGCATTGTCGCCTCCCGCCAGGTAAACGCCATGGTCATTGAAAACAAACTGGCTCAGATAATTATTGGACTGGCTCATGGATTTCACTTCGGGCATTTCCCGCAGGCCATTCATAAATGCTCCCGTCTTTTGCTGGGCATCTTCGGTATGAAAACTGAATATGAGCCGCTGGTTCTTGTCAAATCCAAGATCCTTGTTTTTAATATAATTGAGCTGGCTATAAATGATAATAATGCCAACGATCAAGACGATGGAAAGGACAAATTGAAACACCACCAGTGAGCGACGCAGACCGACTGCAGAAATCTGATTCGTAAAATTTCCCTTGATGACCTTGATGACCTGGAAAGAAGAGAGATAAAATGCCGGGTAGCTGCCGGCAACCAGACCCGTTATACTGACGAGCCCCAGGATGCCCAGCCAGAGGCGGAAATCGCGGAACAAGGAAAAATGGATATCTGCCTGAGTAATTTTATTTAAGTAGGGAATCAACAGATATAATAATGGAAGGGCAATGAGCACACCGAGAAGCGCCAGAAGGAAAGATTCTCCCAAAAACTGATTGATCAATTCCTTTTTCCCTGCGCCAATGACTTTACGGACGCCCACTTCTTTCGCTCTGTTGGATGCACGTGCCGTTGAAAGGTTCATGAAATTGATGCAGGCGATGATTTGTATGAGTGCTGCGATCAGGAGCAATATATAGAGGAAGCCCGGACTGACGGTTTTGGTAAATTCAACTTCATATCCTGTTGTGGTATGAATGGAGCGGATCGGCTGGAGATGTAATTTTTTTTCCATGCCGATGGCCTTTAATTCATTTCTTCCATATTTGTCAAGAAAGGCAGGAAGCTTTGCTTCCAGCAAGTCGGCCCTGGCACCAGGCCGGAGTTTCACATAAGAGTTAGCATAATTATTTCCTGCCCACATTGTATTTGTGTAAGTATACCCACCCATACCCCCACTATTCATCGACAGGAACATATTGGCATGCAAGTGAGATTTGCCCAGGCTTTCATCCACCACACCCATCACCTTGAATTTATTTTTACCATAGCCATCATCAATTTCAATCACTTTCCCTATGGGATCTTCATTCCCAAATACTTTGCTCGCGGTAGATTGCAATAAAACGGTTGTATAGGGTTCGTTCAATGCATTTCCTGGATTGCCAGCAGTGAAATGATAAGTAAAGACATCGAAAAATGTAGAATCAACATAGACCAGGTCTTTCTCGTACAAGACTTTGTCCTTGTATCTCAGTAAATGCTGGTCAATTCCGATGGTATTGACAACCCTGGTAAATTGCTCCACTTCCCCAAAATCTCTCTTCATGGCGGGGACTATAGGCGGAGAAGCTGTCGCGTTCGTATGTTTATCACTGCCAACACTCAACTGGGTAACTACACGGTATACGTTGTTTCCATCTTTATGATGCCGGTCATAACTATACTGGTCAGCTACATAGAGAACAATATAAATGCAGCATAATGTTCCAATAGCCAGCCCAAAAATATTGATGAAGCTGAAAGTTTTGTTCTTAAGCAAAAAACGGTAGGCTGTCTTGAGATAATTTTTGAACATAGCGGTAAAATTTTCTGAGTGGATAAAACAAAGAGGGCAGGCTTTGGGAAATGTTGCACCAAGAAGATGCCGGATTACTGCTGGTTATGAATCAATTATTTGCAGGAATAGGAATTCTTAGGGTGTTCGTTATTGATACATGAGCTGTTCATTTTTTGAATAATGTGTCTAGTCGCTGTATTATTTCTCGCAAAGACCGCAAAGTAAGAAGGAGGCGCCAAGGCTCTCTAAGGAAATTCCACCTTCTTTCCGTTTCACCGGGATCGTAATTGAATGTATTTCTTTGCGCCTTTGCTTCCTTTGCGCCTTGGCGTGAAATCCTCAGTCTCGCACAACAGACCCAATTTTTTAGGAGTTCCTGAAATTGTATCTTAGATTCGACTGATCTACGGCTAAAGCCGTCATTTGCCCTTATTCATTTTAATATTATCAACATGAAAAAACTTCTTTCGAGGCTACTCTTTATTTTGCCCCTGATCCTTCCTGGATTTTCTTCTGTTTATTCCCAAACCGTTTTGGTAGAAGTGAAACCTGAACTCGTGGGCATGTCGGGCCAGCTCCTCACCCGAATTGACCAGCTGGTCAACGAATATGTCGAAAAAAAATGGGTGGCTGGTGCAGCTGCCATTGTTGTGAGGGATGGAAAGATTGTCTATTATAAGGGAATCGGATTTGATGATATCGATGCCCGCAAGCCTCTGAAAAGGGATGCCATTTTCCGCATTGCTTCCCAAACCAAGGCCATCACCAGCGTTGCTGTTATGATGCTGTATGAACAGGGAAAATTCCTGCTGGATGATCCCATCAGCAAATACCTCCCCGAATTCAAAAATCCAAAGGTGCTGGATAAATTCAATAAAGACGATTCCAGCTATACCACCGTTCCTGCCAAGCGGGAAGTCACCATCCGTGACCTGCTGACCCACACTTCCGGCATCGGATATGCGCAAATCGGCACTCCGGAGATGAATGCCATTTATGCAAAGGCAGGTGTTGTTGGCGGCATTGGGGTGGACAAGATAGTACTCGCCGACAAAATGAAGATCCTTGGGGGTATGCCCCTTTTTAACCAGCCTGGAGAAAAATGGACCTATGGATTAAATGATGATGTGCTGGGCTACCTCATAGAAGTTGTATCGGGCATTTCATTCGACGCATTCCTGAAGAAAAATATATTTGATCCCCTGGGAATGAAAGACACTTATTTTTATCTCCCTAAGGAAAAATATGGCAGGCTTGCCATGTTATATTCAGAAGATTCAACGCAGCATATCATCAAAGCGCAGGAACATAGCCAGATCAATGGAGATTTTTACCGTGATTATCCCACCATGCGGGGAACCTATTTTTCGGGCGGTGGCGGCCTTAGCTCTACCGCTTATGACTATGCGATCTTCATGCAGATGATGATCAATGGAGGTGAATACAATGGGAAACGCCTGCTCAGCAGGAATACCGTGCGCATGATGACCATGAACCAGATCGGCGACATTGCCTTCGGTGACAATAAATTCGGTCTGGGCTTTGCCATCGTGACGGAGGCAGGAAGTGCAAAATCGCCTGCTCCTGCGGGAACTTATACCTGGGGTGGCATGTTCAGCTCTTCTTATTGGATCGATCCCAAAGACAAGATTGTCGCACAGCTATTCCTCCAGCTTTTCCCAAATAGCCATGGGGATATACATGACAAATTCAAGGTGCTGGTCTACCAGGCCATGACGAATTAATAGAAGAACTGATGGATCAATTTGAAAAAGAAATCAGGAAAGAATTTCAACTGGAAAGAATTGTTTATTTCAGCGATGCAGTCTTTGCCATTGCCATCACCCTGCTCACGCTGGAAATCAAGATCCCCGAAATCCACGAAAATATTTCTGATCATGCGTTGGGAATGGCACTCTTCGGGCTCCTGCCGAAATTCGCAGGATTCATTTTCAGTTACGCGATGATCGGGCTTTACTGGAGTGTTCACCACCGGATGTTTGGCTTTGTTACCCAGTTTACACCCAAACTACTTCGGCTGAATTTATTTTTTCTTTTTTTTATCGTGCTGATGCCCTTTAGCATGGGCTTTTATAACGATTATCTGGGCCCTGAACTGGTTTCGGCTCAATTGAAAGTTCCGATGACTTTTTATGCACTTAACCTGAGTTTTGTTGGGCTAACCAATTATTTTTTGTGGAAATATATTACCAATCCAAAAAATAAAGTCATTGAAAAGCCCATTGATATTTATACTGTAAAGATGGCAATCACGAGATCACTTATTGTACCCGGTGTAACCTTACTCATGATTCCCGTTGCATATCTCACCAATGTGCTCATTGCAGTGTGGATTCCTGCGCTTATCCCGGTTGCTATGAAAATCGCAAATAAAATAACCAGCAAAAAATATCTTCCTTCAAAATCAAAATGAACCAATCATGAAAATAAATCTTTTGCTCATTGCCTTCGTCTTTTTACTAATTCGCCCAATCCATTCACAAGGACAACGAAGCGCCTTCATCAAAGACAGTCTGGACAATTACATTGAAAAAAACCTGAAAGACTGGCAAATTCCAGGCCTTTCTGTTTGTATCGTGAAGGACGGACAAGTTGTGCTGATGAAAGGATATGGGATGAAGGAATTGGGTGGCCAAGACAGAGTGGACGAAAATACCTTGTTCATGATCGGCTCAAATACAAAGGCATTTACTGCGACAGCACTTTGTTTGCTGGACAATGAAAAAAAATTGTCTCTGGATGATAAGGTCACGAAATGGATCCCTGAATTTAAATTGAACAATAAAGCTGCAGGAGAAATGGCCATTGTCCGCGACCTCTTATGCCATCGCATCGGCTTCCAGACCTTCCAGGGCGATTTTACCTATTGGACAAGCGACCTGACCCGGCAGCAGGTTATAGAAAAGATGGGACATATCGTGGCTGTGTATCCATTCCGCACCCGCTGGGGCTACACCAATGCAGCATTTGTAACCGCAGGACAAATCATTCCAAAAGCGACCGGCATTCCATGGGAAGAATTTTTAAGAACCAGGATATTTGTTCCACTTGGTATGAACAGCACACTTGCACTTAGTACTGAATTGCCTGCTGCAAAAAACAAGGCGCTGCCCCATACAATGGTGAATAGCCAACTGGTTAAAATCCCTATTTGCAATATCGATAACCTGGCCCCTGCAGGAAGCATCAGTACTTCTGTGAATGACCTGAGCAAATGGGTCCAGCTCCAGCTACAAAATGGCCAATTGAACGGCAAACAACTTATTCCAGCATCAGTCATCGCAGAGACCAGGACTCCTCAAAGTATTATGGGAGACTATACTCCAAGATTCAATGAAGGACATTTTCTTTTGTATGGATTAGGATTTATGTTGCAGGAATATGATGCCCGCAAAATCGTATCCCATACCGGTGGTGTCAATGGATATGTGAGCAGCGTTACCCTGGTACCTGAAGATAAGCTTGGCATTGTCGTACTGACCAACACGGACCAAAATGCATTTTTTGAAGCCCTTAAATGGGAAATCCTGGATGCCTATCTAAATCTGCCATTCAGGAATTACGGTGAAGTATACCTGAAAAATTTCAAGGCAGATCAGGCGGAAGATGCAAAAAAAGACAAGACCCTAAGTGACTCTGTGGCACTTCATCTGAAAACGATCGCTTCCCCTGAACGCATATACCGGAACTTATTCAAATGATGTATACGGGACGATGAAGGTCGTCTTGGAGAATGGGGAGTTAAGAATGAAATTCTCTCATCACCCGAATATGTATGCGAAGCTGGAATCATTGGGAGGTAACAGGTTTTATGCGGTTTTCACGGACCCTGAATTTAGCAAAGCTATTTTCCCTTTCAAAGTGGAGAATCAAAAAGTGAAATCAGTGACAGTCAAGGTGGCCGATTTTATCGAATATGGAGGATATGAATTCACAAAAACAAAATGAGGTCACTTCGGAAGGTTTGGATAGTCGAACACCAGCTGGCAGAAAGCCTTGACACCAAGAATAAAGCCTGATTCATCAATAAAAAAATCGGCCGTATGGTGGGGTGGAGCTTTCAGTGGATCGCCTCCCTTTGGCATGCCGCCAAGAAAGAAAAAGAAACCAGGGATCTTTTCCTGATAGAAAGAAAAATCTTCGGCTCCCATAATCGGCGGTCTTAGTACAACATTTGATTTGCCTGCCGCTGCCTGCAGGGAAGGCAGCATTTCTAGCAACCAGTGCCGAATCATTATAGGTTACTGGATAATGTGAACTATAAGGAATCAATACTTCCGCCGTTGCACCTCCGCTTTCGGCTGTTTTTGTTGCAATTTCTTTCACCCTTGAAATGATCAGGGCTTCATCCGATTTATTCATTGCCCGCAGGGTTCCCCAAAGTTCCACCTTTTCAGGAATAATATTGGAACGATTCCCTCCGTTGACAGAGCCAATGGAAACCACTCCTGGATTTTCAGTCAGATTCAGATTGCGGCTGATGATGGTTTGAAGATTATTGACAATCTCTGCGGATATGACGATGGGATCGATCGCGTTCCATGGGTAAGCGCCATGAGATGATTTCCCTTTCACAATAATTTTTACATCATTGACGCCTGCCATGGTTCCTCCCGGTCGGTATGCAATGGTACCTGTTTCAATTTGGGATTGAATATGCAAACCAAATATCACATCCACTTTCGGATTCAGGAGCACCCCTTCTTTCACCATGAGTTCAGCACCTCCTTCTTCACCTGGCCCCACACCTTCTTCCGCAGGTTGAAAAATAAATTTGACCACTCCTTTTATCTGAGCCTTCATTGAGCTTAAGATTTCTGCCGTGCCTAAAAGCATCGCCATATGCGAATCATGCCCACAGGCATGCATGACACCGGCTTCCTGCCCATTATACATTGTTTTCACTTTTGATGCAAATGGAACAGGCGTTCTTTCTGTCACAGGCAGGGCATCCATGTCGGCCCTCAAAGCAATCACAGGTCCGGGTTTGGTCCCTTGCAAAATAGCCACCACACCTGTCTTGGCGATTCCAGTCTTCACTTCCAGGCCAAAGGAACGCAGGATTTTTGCAATGGTATCCGCCGTCTTGAATTCCAGGTTTCCCAATTCAGGGTGCTCATGAAAATATCTTCTCCAGGAAATGATCTGAGGCTGGACTTTTATTGACTGCCTTTTCGAGCTCCGCACTAAAATTTTTTGTTTGCGCCTCCGAGGAGAGGGAAACCAGCATCAGCCCAATCCAGACAAGGGATATTTTTTTCATGCAGTCGATTTGAAATTCAATTTACACAACTACCGGGTAAAATGAAGTATTCAGCTATTCCATTTGTTCCTTTTTTTAATTATTGATAAATTGTAATTCGTTTACCTCACCTTTGGTTTCGTTCTCATCCATTATGATTTTGCTCCGCCATACACGTTTCTTAAGAGCTGTTTTTTTTCACAGCATCACGGCATTTGGCGGACCCCAGGGGCATTTGGGCATGATGATGAAAACATTTGTTCATCAGCGAAGGGATCTGACCGAGGAGGAACTAATGGATTATAATGGCTTTTGCCAGCTTCTGCCCGGAGCATCTTCCACACAAACCCTGGCACTGATCGGATATAAGCGTGGTGGTGTACCACTTGCTGTATTGACATTGATCATTTGGATCCTGCCGGCCTGCCTGCTCATGGGTGCTTTTTCATTTTTTCTGGATTACTTCAATGAAAAATCCCTCAGGGTCGATCTCTTCAAATTTGTACAGCCTATGACCGTGGGCTTCCTGGTTTTTGCAGTTGTCCAGGCATACAAATCCTCCGTGCATAATACGATCACCCATGTGATCATGGTTGTAGGGGCGTTGGTTACTTTCTTCTTATTCAAAACGCCCTGGATCTTTCCCATCCTGATCGTATTGGGAGGTTTCGTTACCACGCTGAGCAGTAAACGCATTCCAGAAAAAAAAGAGCCGAGAAAAAAAATCAAATGGTGGAATATCTGGTTGTTTGCCGTCATCTTTTTGCTGGCCGGCTTAACCAGCGAACTGGCAGGAAAGAACAATTGGCCCAATAGAAAACCAATCAACCTCTTTGAAAACACGTATCGTTTCGGGAGCCTGGTCTTCGGGGGTGGCCAGGTATTGATGCCCATGATGTATGAACAATTTGTTGCCCGGCCGCAGTCAGAAGCATTGATGAAAAGAAATCCGAATGTGGTCAAAGTAGATAAAGACGATTTTTACACGGGCTTTGGGATAGTGAGGGCCATTCCCGGTCCCGTTTTTTCCGTCGCATCATTTATTGGAGGTACAGCATTAAGCGACGAGGGAGAAGGCAGGCAGGTACTTGGTTGTGTAATTGGTTCTGTGGCTATTTTTTTACCCAGTGCATTGCTCGTGCTATTTTTCTTTCCCATCTGGCATAATATGAAAAAATATGCTTCCGTTTACCGGGCAATGGAAGGCATCAATGCGGTGGTCGTTGGAATCCTGATTTCTGCCACGTTTTACATGACCAAAGATTTCTCCCCGGACTGGAAAGTCATTTCTGCAAATGCTGCAGTCATTGTCGGAACCTTGCTGATTCTGATTTTCACGAAAATCCCCTCTCCGGTGATCGTTTTCCTTTGCCTCGTTTTAGGTTGGTTCTTCTAGCTTTCAAACGACCAGGAATTATCCGGTGAAAAATGGATCTGCAAGATTCTTCTTTCATTAATTCATTTCACCCCTTTAGCCGGATCCCAGGATCCTTGTTGTTTTCGGATATACATGATCTGTCCTGTATGGTAAGCATTGTGGGTGCTGATATGTGCAATGGTTCGCATACCAGGATTTCAATTTGTTTTCGTCTGCTGCTTCAATGGCTTTTTCCCAGGCGGTAGCACATTGTCGAGTTGCTGCAAACAGTGGTCCAGGAATTCTTGTCAAAACTATTAAAGGTTTCATCATTATTTCCATCAAATGCCGCTGGTTTTTCTCCATTGAATTTGTCGAGTTGCTGTTTGTTCCAAAACAATAAATGGTTGGCGAGCTGACCAATGGAATGGTTGATGTTTCCATCCTTCCACATGGCTTGTTCCGGAGTGATTCCTGCCAATGCCTGGTTCACAGGAACAAACCATTCCTGTTTGTTATGTGTCGATTTCAATTGGTCCAATAGAATCGACTTCAATGTAGGAGCCGGTGCATTTTGTGCTTGTGAAGCCATCGACCCGAAAAATAATAATGCCCGCAATTGTCTTTTTCATATAGTTATCGTTTGGTTAGAAATAGAATTCAAGATAGCAAGTTATTGCCTTTTCTGCCCGATTTTGGTCTCCTCCTTGTTTGTCATCTCGATCCGCCTAAGGCGGAGAGAGATCTATAATATTCCAAAACCCCTGGCTTCAGATTTCTTACTCCGCGCCTCTGCTTACAACCTTCCTACTTTTCTTTTTGGGCATCCCGATTATCTCGCTTCGCTCGAAATTGACAAAACAGGATGTGGCTTGTGAAATGGCAAAAGAAGGTTTCCCATAGCCATATTGGTGTCGGACTAACCTTGTTGTATAGGCTAATATCAATGCATTATGACCTTAACCTTTCTTTATGAAACTTTCAGGACCTTAAAAAGTCTTACATACAATACAATCATTAAAGAATTTAAAATAGATCATCATGAAAACTTTATTTACAATTCCGATGCTTATCGCAATCGTCGTTTCAGGTTTAGTGAGTCTTAACTATTTTGAATCGGCGCAGTATGGAATTTCTGCCCTTCTCACCCTGACCAGTTTTATCTCGACTACCCTGCTTGTAACTTTGCTGAACAGCAAGAAAATGATATTGCAATAGGACGGTTTCCTGAATGTTTAAGTCGGACCAAATGGTCCGACTTTTTTTTTGCTTACCATGACCGTTCAATTCAAGCATCAGTATATTGAAATAACCTGATCCGCGACAGCTTGGCGAACTGAATGAATGAAATAACTCTTCCTTATAGTCATGGCAAAAAAAAGGCCTTCCGATTTTCGGAAGGCCAGAGCTAAGAGCTGTTTCGATTAATAGGGCAATATCTTCGTTAGAATAATTCCATTTGCCTTTGTTACGACAATCTTCATGTAGTAATTGCCAGTGCCAGGACATGCAGTAGGATTGCCGCTTGAATCCAAACCATAAGTAATTACTGCAGTAAAACCATCATCACGCAACACGGTATTTTCTCCAGCGGTGAGTCTGAAATCACAATCCTGCCGGATTATTTTCGGCTGAGTGATCAGTGACTCAAATCCAAGTCCATCACGATTGGTACCCCATTCAGCAACATTGGAATTTCCTTTTCCGTCAGTATAAGTTCCTGTAGTGGTGATCACAATGCCATTGTCATAAGTGAAGACTCTCTGTTTAGATACATTCCAGGTCCTGTTGGTATTGTTCGCAAAATCTACAGAAAGTGTACCCGTGAAAGTATGTGTGATCGTCCCAAGTGAAGAGAGATTTTTCAGGAGACCACCACTCACATTGGTAAAAGTTTTGCTTCCGTTGACGGTGATGCTTTTATTGTCACGCTTCCTGGTGATCACGAGATTTTGGATGGAGGCTGTTCACCTGCGCCCCTTTATCACCCCAATGCACACCCGCAGGAATTGTTATAACGACTACTCCTGTGCGTGTACGATTGCCCCAGCAATTGGTTCCATTATAGGTTATGGTAATGGTCTTTACGTCCGCATCTTTATTGATGACGACCGAAGCATCGCAGATCAGGTTAAGGATCGGGCCATTCACTCCATTTACCTGCGTTACACCATTTACCTGAGTTGTTCCGGACATTTCAGAAGCAGCAACGCTTGTTCCTGCAATGGTGGGATCTGTGTATAATACGGTGTTCACATCATCAGAAAGGGCCGCATCTTCATTGCTGACCTGTGCCTGGTCATCAGCCTCAGTAGCAAGCTCGGTTGCATTATTATTCGATCCACCGCCATTCGCATTCTCCTTGTTACACGCGAAAATCACCCCGATGCTGGTAAGTAATACAGCTGCTCTCAAAATTTGTGTTGCTTTCATGTTAAAGTTTTTTAATTCCGTATAGGATGGAAATTAGGTGAAAGAGTTTAATCTGTCGGTGGATTTATTTTGAAAAAAGTTTCGGATGGAGCGTTAAAATGAAATGGAAAAATATCCTTGAAGTGCAAACCATTGAAGTACAGTACGATCTTTTCATCAAAAAGAGCTTAACTTGTTTCCCCTATTCATATCATTAACAAATCAATCACAAATGCAGAATCAGAATGAGATTTTCGTCAGGATGGCACTATTTGCATGGGACAATTATGTGAAAAGAGCTGACAATTTATTCAATAGTCTTAGTGACGACCAATTAAACAAAGAAATTGCGCCGGGAAAAAATACAGGAAGTTATTTGCTTGGTCATCTTGTCGCAGTCAATGATACGATGATTCCCATTTTTGGACTGGGAGAAAGATTATATAAGTTTTTGGACAGCGCATTTGTTGAAAATCCGGATAAATCGGGAATAGAATTTCCTCCGGTTTCCGAACTCAGAAAATATTGGACAACCCTCAATGAAACCTTAGCAAGTCATTTCGCCAGGCTAAGTCCTGAGGAATGGTTCCAGAAGCATACCCTGATGAGTGACGAAGACCTGATCAAGGAACCTCATCGGAATAAATTGAGTGTGTTGATCAATCGCACCAATCATCTTGCCTGGCACTTTGGCCAGGTGCTGCTCTTAAAATACTAGGGCCTATTTATGTATTGACTCAGGAAAAGGAATAAAGTTTATTTGTAAAGTGTGCATTTTACAATCGCCATAAGCGGTTGTTTTCAAGTTTATACCAATGATTCCCATTTTTGGAAAATCCTTCCTAAAAAGGAGCATTTTCAGATCAAATTACAGCCATACCTTATTGTAATTCAAATTGTTACACTGTGGCCCAAAGATGGCATTATATAAACAAATCCGATAGCTATGAAAGCTATATCCATCCTCCTGATCTTCCTGTTAAACGCCCAGTTTATTTGGGCCGGGAATAGCTGTCCTGCGGATTCTAATGTCAAATACGGTCAGGCTGAATTTAATTTTTTCGAAAATCATTTTAGGATTACCAAAAAAGATTCCGTGTTGGTCATCTATGACAGGTATGACCGTTCAGGTGCCGGCATTATCCGCAAAGTGTTTTATCCCGGCAAGAGTCAGTCCATTCTCATCTCAGATATTCCTTCCGGAAAATATTTTGTAACCATACAGTGTCTTGGTAAGCACCATGACCGTTTCGAGAAAATCATCAAGATCAAGACGGACAAGACCGCATGTGTATCGGTCAAGCTCAGCGACTTTGAAGAATTTTCGAAAGACCGCGTGATCATCCCATCTGATCACGTTGACTTTTCTAAGTTGAGTATTGTGAAGATGAAATAAATTCCGGGGGATAGTGATCTATAACCCCATTCAAATCATTCCACGCAGTGAGGACCTGCATTCAATCCAAATGAATGCATTGACGATCACTCTCCTCTGTAGTTTCAATTCCTAAGTTTCCCCGGATTCGACTAAGTTTGCGCAAATCATGCATAGCTTTGATAAAACTTCATGGTCGATGGTTTTCTGCGTTTCTAACTTCAAATAAATTCTTGAATATGGCTTACAATGAAAAACTGGCTGAGCGAATCAGGGAAAGATTTGCAAGCCTTAAGAAAGTGGAAGAAAAGAAAATGATGGGCGGACTAACCTTTATGTATAATGGAAAAATGTGTGTGGGAATCATCAAGGATGAACTGATGTGCCGTATAGATCCTGAAATACATGCGGATGCCATTAAGAAAAAAGGTTGCAGGACGATGGACTTCACCAATCGCCCTATGATGGGCTATGTTCTCATAGATGAGTCAGGAATGAAATCGGATAAAGATTTTGACTATTGGATAAATCTTGCGCTTGAGTTTAATAAGAAGGCGAAGCCTGCTAAAAAAAGTAAGCGCTGATTCGAATAGCAGGCACCAAGCTGTCCCCCTTTAATTTTGCAAATTGCACATTCTCTATTAAGTTTTATCTAAGGGCAATCGGACTATGAATTTAGTTCCTTCGCCATCCTTCGTATTCACATTAATTTCTCCTCTATTGGCTTCCATGATTTCACTATTCGTCTGAATCACGGACTTGCACGGATTTAAGGATTTCACGGATTTATTCTTTTTATTCATTGTCTCTTCTTAATTGCACACCGCTAATCTGTGTAATCTTTTAATCCTTTGAATCCGTGATTCAGACAATTGGCAATCGGATAATGAATTCTGTACCCTCGCCCTCTCTTGTCTCCACATCAATTTCCCCTAAGTGCGCCTTTACGATATCATAGCTTAAGGACAAACCCAATCCCGTTCCTTGTCCCGATGGCTTGGTTGTAAAGAAGGGTTGGAATATTTTGCCAATGGCTTTTTGAGGAATTCCATTTCCGTTGTCTTTGACGCTAATTTCTATATTGTTTTCAAGCTTTCTTGTAGTCACCGTAACGGAGGGTTGATAAGGTTCAGCTTCCAGCTTTTTCTTTTCGGAAATCGCGTAGAACGCATTATTATAGAGGTTCAGTAAGACACGTCCTATATCCTGCGGAATGATATTTATTTTTCCGATCCTTTCGTCATAGTCATGCTTGATAGTAGCATTGAATGTCTTGTCTCTTGCACGCAGACCCTGGTAACTCAATCGCAGGTATTCATCAGCCAACGCATTAATATCTGTCGGTTCTTTCTGACCAGCACTCGACCTGGAGTGCTGCAGCATGCCTTTTACAATGGCATCGGCACGTTTTCCATGGTGGATTATTTTGTCTGTATTTTCTTCAATGGTTGCTAATATCTGTGCTTCAGTTCTCCTTATTGGGCGGTTCTTGATTTTGTTCTGCACGAAGTTCCCCGACGAGTTCCTTATTAACTTCAGAAAAATTATTTACAAAATTCAATGGGTTCTGGATTTCATGGGCTATACCTGCTGTCAATTCTCCCAATGAGGCCATCTTTTCTGATTGGATTAATTGGGTTTGCGTGGTCTTTAATTCCTGGTATGCTTTTTCAATCTCTTTGGCCTGTGCAAGTTCTTTTGCCCTGCTACGTTCTCTCTCCTTACGAAGCAATCTTTCTTTTTGGAATCGGTCCAAGGCAAAAATGCCCGCAATAAACAATAAACCATACATAGCATACGCCCACCAGGTGCGCCACCATGGGGGATTAACGATGATCTCTATGCTTTTTTCTGCTTCTACTCCATCGCTGCTTATTCCCTTCACGCGAAAAATATAATGTCCCGGAGGCTACATAAAAGTAGGAGGCTGTATGAAGAGAGCCGGATTCACGCCAGCCGCTATCATAATTTTCCAGCATGAAAAGATGCTTGTTATCCTCAGGATTGGTATAATGAATCGCAGCAAAATCTATTGAAAAAGTATTTTGATCATGGGCAAGGATAATTCTTTCTAGAGAATCATAACGGAATCAAGACTGAATCTTTCATCCTTTCTCCGATTTTTCCTTTTGATTATGAAGTGCGGAAATTTGTAGAGACTACCTGAGGTGGATTTGGATTGGATGTTAATTGTTCCGGTGACAATGAAATAATAACCCGGAATCCGCCAAAGAAAAAAGTCTCACCTTTTCGTCCAATTATGCCAGAATTACAAGATGAGCATCTCGGTATTCAATCCAAAGTTCTTACCATAAACATTAAGATTGGTTTCTTTTTGAATCCAACTTTATAATTCCATCTAACGTGCCAACGTATAGATTATTTTGGATTATCCTGACTTAAAAAATTTACGCTTACTAATTGGTCTCTTTCACCTCGGCCAGGTAAAATCGTGAAAAGCTAATTTGATCCTTAGTCCGGAATAAGCCTCCATCTGTTCCCACCCAAATAATCTCCATCCGAATCTTGTAAAATGCCCGTAACATTCTGCATTTGGGAGGTATTGCTTAAACTTTCTCCGTTTGGGGATTAAGCCGATAGACCCCATGGTGCCCTGTGCCGATCCAAATATTGCCAGCTATTATCTTCGGCTATATTGGTAGATCCCGTACAAGTTAGATTAAGACTATTGCTGTCATTGGATGTTATGAGTGTAATGCTTAAAGACTCCGGAATCAGGATCCATTCGATCATAGTCCTGAATCACCTCCTATCCAAAGTATTCCTTGTCGATCCTCATAAAGTACATTAATATTTCCTGCATTTATTGAACTGCTATTTTTCTGATTATGTTTGTACCTGGTAAACTTATTTGTTTGCGAATCGAAGCGATTTAAGCACTCCCCCTGCAGTACAGTCCAAATGATGCCATTTCTCCCGTGCACATAATGCCTCCAAATTATTATTCGCTTAGGCTGGATGGATTATGATCGTCGTGAACAAATCTCCTTTTATTATTTTTGCTGAGGTCCTTGCGAATAAGTCCGTTATCTAGTAGCTATCCACAAAATACCGGAACTATCTCAGCACTAAAGCGTGAATGCGCTTCCAACATCCTTGTAGGTAATTTTACTGTGGTATGGATCTAACCCTGTATAAATGACTCCATTCCAAGAACGTCACTTATCCAAATTACTCCATCCCGCGTTTTATAATGCCCACCATGCAGCCTATAGTCAGCAAATCCGCCTTCTTTCTTTGTCGGATTCATAATGAGAAATCTTCTTTGTGTCTGGATTGTATCTGTTAAGTCCTCCCCCAAAGTACCGATCCAAATTGCGCCCGTGGTGTCTTCGGTTATGAAAGTAATATGATCGCTCATTCCGACATCCTCTCTAATCTGCGGACGACTCAGTTTCTGCGGATCTTTGGGATCATATAGATGTCGTTCGAATGTTCCATTCACGCGATCCATAGTATGCAAGCCATCACCTTCAGTCCCAACCCAAAAAATTCCCCGGCTGTCTTCGAAAATAGCACGAACATGATTATTAACAAGACTGTTTGAATCATTCGGGATGTGCATGATAACGGACAAACTTTCCTGTTTTCGGATTCAGACCGATTAAGTCCACCGTTCTCCGGCTTGTCATAACTCAGCTTCTCCGCATCCCACCCAGATTGTGCCCTTGCCTGTCTTCATACAATGCTCGCACATTGTCAAAGCTCAGAGCTGGTTGAATCCATTTCATTCATGCATATAGCGTTTGAACTTCCCCGTTCTTCTGATCAAATTTATTTAGCCCGCCTTCTGTACCTACCCAAAAATTGGCTTTATGGATCCACCAAAATGCAGGTCACATGATTATTGCTCAAACTTTCAATATCTCCTAACTTGTTGGAAAATGTTTAAATACGTCCGTGGTCGGATCGAAGCGGTCGAGACCCGTGATCTGTATTCCCAATCCAAATAATACCCTGAGGATCTGCATAAACACATTCTGTCCAATCGCCACCCAAAGAATTTGGATTCAGTGGATCACTAAGATATTGAGTGAACCGATAACCGTCGTATTTAAAAAGGCCATGAAGGGAACTAAGCCATAGGAATCCTTTTGGGTCCTGAGTAATTCCGGTAATAAATCCCCAAGAAGTTCCGTCAGGCGGAGAAACAAGATTGAAAATGGGTTTTCGTTCCTGTGAAAAAACAGGATTTCCTGTAACCATGAAGAAAATGAATGCGGCAACAAACAAATTAATTCGGATTTTCATTTAGCAGATTTTTGAAAAATACCGAAATGAACAAAAAGTGCTCTTTCTATTCTGATAGATCTTCCAAATAAGTTGTGCAACACTACACTTAAACTATTAAATATACTTCAACCATTTCTTCTCCGGATGACTAAACTTATATTTCCCATACCAGCGGCAGGCATAATATAAAATCACCAGATCGATAAGATAGACGAGGTAGAGTAAGGCAAGGGTCCATCTTTGCGCTTCATCCACTTCTACGAAGGGTGCGGACTTATACCATTCCTGGTGCGTGACCCCTGATATGATCAAATTTGTGATCAGTGCCGAGCAATGAATGAGTAGGATATGCAAGAGGTAATAAAACATCGGCACTTTACCAATGGTCTGCAAAATATTGGCCAGCGCACCGCGGGCATTTTGAGCCCATGGAATGAAGGCAATCAGCGGACCAAGGGTCATCATCAGAAAAAGTTGTGAAGCCGGGTATTTTTGCTGGGCAAGGAGTCGGAATACGGGATTCAACGGTCCCTCGTATGCCGGGCCGAAGATAATTATACCAATACCCACGAGGAGGAATAATAATATAGCGCCTATGCCTATGCGAAGGCAAATTTTACGAAGGGCAGCAGGTTCACGCAGCAGGAACTGTCCAAAGCCATACCCCGCCATCATGACTCCGATCCAGGGAATGAGTACATATAATATAGCAATTCCAGGAAATGATGGAAGATCTGTCGGATAGAAGAAATTCCAAATCCAGCCTACAGGTTTGGCCATGGACTGCGGAAAAATCTTTGGTATTACATGAAATATTTGTTGAACAAAAATGATGACCAGTCCGATAATACCAACAGTCGATGCCCGCAAGCGAACGAATGCAGACAGGATCACCATGCACCAGCCCAGCATCCAGATGACACCGGCCAATGTAAAATCTCCATAGTTGAAATTAAACATCCAAAAAAAACGGATCAGGGTCAGTTCCAAAAACACGAGCAATAAACCTCGCGTCAAAAGAAACCTGGCCAGTTTCTTCGAATCGTTTAGTTTAATTGAATACAGAAATGCACTTGTGCCTGCAAGGAAAGCGAAACCAGGTGCGCTGAAATGCGTCACCCAGCGGGTGAAAAAAATGCCGGGTGTTGGTCCACCAGCAGGAATTCCGGAATACACACGGACATGGTCAATCGCCATCAGGACCATGATCGCTCCTCTTAAAATATCTACGGATTGAATGCGGGAATTATTCTTTGGATGTTTTTGGTTTGCTAAGGTTTGAATGTCCATAGCTTTAAAATAACTGTGAAAGAATCAATGCGCGGAAGGGTGGGTCTTGCACACATGCTACTTTCCGGTGAGCCCAAACACGCAATGTGTATAACTAATATAGTGTTTATTTTCAATAAAATACGACACCTTGTCCTACATCCTTTTCTGAGGATGTAGGACGAGAATATTAAACAAATCAACGATTTGAAATCTTGCAAAGGTTTCCAGCTTGCTGCTCTATTAGAGGCAGCCCCGCGTATCAGTACTCATTTGAACGCACAAAAAAGCCGTCCCTGCTAAATCAGGGACGGCTTTTTACTCTATGTGGCCAGACTAATTCTTCATCATAACTGTGTCCAAAGAATGGATCACTCCATTGGATGTTTGTACATCATGGGTTTGAATTTTGGCGCCTTCAATCGTCACGTTTCCTTCTTTTACCTGAACCTTCAATTCCTTACCATTAACTGTCTTCAGCTTTTCACCATCCTTGAATTCCTTGAAATTTATTTTTCCAGGAACAATATGGTAGTTCAGCAAATCGGAGAGTTTGGCTTTGCTTTCAGGCTTTAGCAAGTTTTCTAAAACCGTTTTATCCAGTTTCCCAAAAGCAAGATCTGAAGGTGCGAAAAAAGTGAATGGACCTGTGCCGCTCAGGGTCTGATCAAGATCTGCAGCATGTACACTTTTCTTTAATGTTGTCATGTTCTTATCTGTGTTGACAACCTGTGTGATATTAGACATACATTTGAAATTTATTTGCCAGCAGAATAACCGGCAACAGATGTAAGGTAGACCTTAATGCCTGGGGCCTCTGTTAATGTTTAGCTCTTTTGGCTTTTTGTGGACATCTTCGCAAAGCTTGTGCAGCTTGCCGCCTATAAAATACAAAACGTTAATTTTATGCTCTTAAAATCGACCATATCCGATGCTGTTTAATTGCCTGTTCTGGCAGCAATGATGTTGAATAATTTCCTCACTACCATACGATCAAATTGAACCACATTTATTTTTTGTTAGATTCGCTTTCAAATGGTTCTTTGCTATCAATGCCAAATCCACTCCTGACTAACCATATCAAAAAAGAATTTTTGTAGTTGTTCCGAAAAATATAATGAAGTAACAAAAAGAAAGCTCTAACTTTTTGAAATGTATAAGATCATGCCCGACTATCTGGTAGATGTCATTGAACAAAAAGTAAAACTAAGTGAAGCCGATAAATCGCTTTGCAGATCCTATTTTGAGGAAATTCATATTGACAAGAATTCCATTTTGGAAAGACAGGGCAGGATTCCACAATTTCTATATTTTATTTGCACTGGGTTTATGCGTCTTTTCTATTATGATGAAGACGGAGAGGAAGTAACAACACATATTAGTTCGCCAATGGATTTTATCACAAGTTTTATAAGCTTTATCAATGAAAAGCCTGCCACGGAGAATGTGGCTTGCGTAACTGATTGTGAATTGCTTCGCATTTCAAAGCCAGACCTGGCGAGCCTTATCGGGCAAAGTGATACTTTCAAGCAATTCAGTCTGATCATTTTTGAGCACGCCATCACCCGTACTACTGCGAGAGCCAATGGACTTGCGACATTAAATGCCAAACAGCGATACAATAATCTCCTGGCCAACCACCCGGATATCCTGAAATATGTTCCCATCCGATATATCGCTTCCTACCTGGGCATGAAACCTGAAAGCCTGAGCCGGGTGAGAAAGGCTGCATCGGGAAAAAAGTAAATTGAAAATATCTGTCCCGTTTCACAACAGCAGCCTTTACATTCTACCCAAATTATCTAACAAATGTCAAGTGAATTCATCTGGTTTTTGAAGAGTTTTGGCAGAGACTATTCTTAAAACTCAATGGAATCATTAAAGGAAATCTTGTCCGGAATTCCCAGGGGATTTGTTTCTGCCTTGATCCTGAATGGGGGCGTAATTGTCCTGGCATATTATTTATTTTGGAAGAAATTTAAAAGACGTTTTCAAAACTGGCGAATTCAGATCAAGGAGCGCGTAAATGGAAAGCAAATAAAATATGAATTGAGAAATGCCCTATTTACACTGTTGGTTGGAGCCATTTTCAGCAGTGTGGTGCTGTACCTGAGCACAAAAGGCTATACTAAGATTTACACTAAGATTTCCGACAATAAAATACTTTGGAGTCTCCTCGTATTTTTTGTACTGTTACTGATCGATGATGCATGGTTTTATTGGTTCCACAGGTTATTGCATCATCCCGCAATATTCAAGTATATACATGTGGTGCATCACCGGAGCATAGATACAAATCCATTTACCTCTATGTCATTTCATTGGGCAGAAGCAGCTATTCTTTCATTTTGGATCTTTCCCGTATCCATATTGATTCCAATATATGCTCCTGCTTTAGGCCTGGTACAAATCTGGGGTTTATTAAACAACGTTAAATCGCATCTTGGATACGAATTTTACCCTTCCAGATTCCACAAATCCTGGTTGCGATTTCTCACTTCAAGCACCCACCACAACATGCATCATAGCCATTTCAATGGAAACTATGGAAATCAATTTCGGATTTGGGATAGGTTGCTTGGCAGCGAGTTTTCTGATTATGAGGCGGAATTCGATAAGATCCAAAAGCGAAAACGCGAGCCAGTTAAAGATTGAGTTTATGGCTGAATATATTCTGCAGTAGAGGGCAGATACCCGATCCGCATGGCTTGCGCAATTATCTTATCCCCTTTTTCCAGTCTGATGGGTTCTTCAGCATAGACGGTCCAGCTTGGCGGAATCTCAATTTCCTGTCCATTTTTTACAGTACCCGCAATGCCTTCAAAGTCCCAGGTCTTCACTATTCGTTTTAGCTTTTTATCTTCCTGATTTGCTTTGACGATCCGATAGCCGATTGATGCACCCTTTGTTCCACAGTAAATGGAAATACCAGCAGGTCTATTTCTGAATTCCGGGATCCTTGTAACAGGCGTTGTGGATTGCTTATTCCACCAATTGGCAATCATTTGAGGTTCCGGAATCGCGCCAAGGTCTCCGACGGCTGCTTCCCATTTATTAAAGGCTGTTCTTAATTCTTCAAGCTTTTCTTTGAATCTGGGATCAGCCGCAAGATTATGCAATTCGTAAGGGTCATTTTTTGTGTCATATAATTCTTCAACAGATTTAGGTGATTTGAACCAGGCCATCGCATTGGAATCAAGTTTGCCGTTGTCACGCAATTGCAGTATTTCCTTCATCATAGGAACGGTATTTACACGATAAGAAAGGTTCTGGTAAGATGGTTGTTCTGGCATGAAGTTGTAGATATATTCAAATTGAAGGTCCCGGGTCGCGCGAACGCGATCATATTTTTCATCCATCCTGTCTCGTCCGGCATAAATATATTTTCTTGGTGCATTTGATTTTTGATCGCCAAGAAATGCCTGTCCCTGCATATAAGACGGGATCGTCACTCCAGCCAGTGATAAAACAGTAGGTGCAAAATCAACTGAGCTGATCAGCTCATTGCTTTCCATTCCTCCATTCGCATTTTTTGGAAAATGAATGATCAGTGGAATATGAATCCCGCGGTCCAGCACTTCCCGTTTCATCCAGGGCAGGGGTCCACCATGGTCGCTGAAAAAAAAGATGACGGACTGATCAAATAGTCCTTCCTGCTTTAAGTCTTCCAATATTTCGCCCACCTGGCCATCCATTATTTCAATATTGGTAAGGTTGCGGGCGATGGTTTCACGAGTTAATTTTGTATCCGCATAGAAAGGCGGGACCGTTACCGTAGCCGGATCAACACGCAAACTGTCTTTCCGGGCAAGCTGGGATTCATGGGTGATGAATAAATTAAAGACTGCGAAAAAGGGTTTGTCCTTTGGCCTGTTCTTATAGCCGGCCGCTGGTCCGTTTTCATCCCAGACCGTCACTGGTTCATCGAACTGGTAATCTGTTTTTTCATTGTTGGTTGTATAATAATCGGCCAGTCTTAACCATTCAGGAAAGCAGCGTACATTTTCAGGTAGCACAGCTGAATAGCTTGGTACACCTGGTGCCATGAAATCCTTCGATGCGGCCTTGGTTCGCATATGCTGGGTCCCGATGGATGTCGGATACATGCCCGTGATCAGCGCAGAGCGGCTGGGTGCGCATACTCCCGCCACTGTGAATGCGTAATTGTATTTTATGCTTTGGCTCGCCAGTTTGTCCAGGTTGGGCGTTTTCACTGCTTTTTCTCCATACGCGTGGATATAGGGAGAAATGTCTTCGCATACAATCCAAATGATATTGGGTCTTATTAAAGTTTCATTTTGTGCAGTCGCAAACAAAGAACTAAAAAAGCAGACAAGTATGGGCATCATTTTCATAAATCAAATATAATCCAAATGTGAAACCGGAGCTTAGATAGGCCTGCCCTACTGGCCCACCCCGTTCCTACCCAAACGGCGAAGCAGATTTATTTAGCGATTCTTTGCGCCTCTTTTTTCCTTTGTCCGCCTTAGGCGGATGAAAAAAATAGAGACTTACTATTACTGAGCCCGAAGGCTGTCTTCGGTCATCGACCATCGTTCATCAGCATAGATTCACTCCGTTCTCAATGATTTCACAGGGTTGGCCCATGCTGTTCTGAAAGCCTGGAAACTGACCGTGACCAGCGCAATCAGAATTACGAGGGCACCTGCCATGGCAAAAATTTGCCAGCCCAATCCTATCCGGTAGGGATAATTCTGTAGCCATTTATTGGCTGCCATCCAGGCCAGGGGTATAGAGATTAGCAAAGCAAGTATGACCAGTTTCACGAAGTCTTTCGATAGCACAGTGACTACATTGTTCACCGAGGCACCAAGCACTTTACGAATGCCCATTTCCTTAGTTCTTCTTTCTGCAGCCAATACGGATAGACCGAACAAGCCAATGCATGAGATGAAGATGGTCAGAATAGCACTGAATAACATGATCTGCTTCCACTTGGCCTCGGCCTCATAATTCTTGAAATTCTCATCCGATTTGAATGCATATTTAAAAGGAAATACCGGAAAAAGTCGCTTAAATATTTGTTCTATATGTCTCAGACTTGCGGTTTCCGTGCCGGGCTTTATTTTAATATATGAAATCCCATATTCATTTGCGGCCCTCATGGTAAATAGTTGTGGACTAATTTCCCTGTTAAGTGATTCGAAATGATAGTCTTTGACCAAACCCACCACTGTATATTTATTATTATTGTACCAGAAATCCACCTGCTGTCCAATTGGATCTTTCCAACCTCCTTTTTTAGCGAAAGCTTCATTTACCAGGACGGAATGAGTAGAATCTGAAGGAAAATCCTTAGAAAAATTTCTACCCTTCAGGATCGGGATTTTCAGCATAGGGATATAAGACTCATCCACGGTCTCATATGCGAACTGGATGATCGAATCTATATTCACTTTGGCCACCGTTCCCCAGCTTCCTCCATTCTTGCAGGTCACGTCGATAATATTGGGATTCTTCAACAGCTCAGCTTTGAATAAAGCAGCTTCATCCCGTTTCATTCCCCATTTTTCTACACCTACCAGGTCTGAATCATCATATCCCAGCTTTTCCGTGGTCAGGTAATTGAATTGGGCATAGATTGTGAATGTTGCGATGATGAGGAAGGAAGCCAGGGAAAACTGCAATACCACCAAACTTTTCTGCAAGTAATTCTTACCGCTTAGATTGAAACGACTGTACAGGGTTTGCACCGGATTATATCCAGACAAGACCAGGGCTGGATAAAAACCAGCAAGAAATGTGGTGAAAAGAAAGAGCAGGATATATCCTCCCACAAGCTTTATGTCGAACAGATAAGACAAGGCTAAAGCTTTATTGGAAAGATCATTAAAAACTGGCAGGACCAGCAGCACAATCAGGATAGCAAGGGAAAAAGCAAATAGACAGAGCAGGAGTGATTCGCCCAGGAATTGAAGGGTGAGTTGTCTTCGCTCCCCACCCACGACTTTCCGGATGCCGATCTCTTTAGCCCGCTTTACTGAACGGGCAATTGTCAGGTTTACGAAATTGATGGATGCAATCAATAAGATAAGAATAGCAATGCCTGTAAGAATATAGGAATAGATGGGATTGCTGGCATCCGAAAGTCCATTGTCGGCAGCAAGATTCGTGTTCAGATGCATATCCAAAAAGGGCTGCAAAGAATATTTTGCCTTCCAATCTTCCACCAGGTGGCCAAATTTTGCCTTCATACTCTTGATAGCCTCTTTCGTGTCTTCATCATAGAACTTTCTCATTTTAGCTTCAACTGCTGGTACCATTGTGTTCGGGGTCAGCATAACAAACGTGTTGAGAAAAAAATTAAACCAATTCTCACTGTTTTGTGCCTCCGAAGCAGGTTCCTTCATAGGCAAGAGGATATCAAATTTGATGGAAGAATTTTGAGGGCATTTTTTCGTAACGGCCGTGACCGTATATGGAATAAATTGGTCCTCTTCCTTTATCGCCACGGTTTTCCCTACGGCCTGCTCAGTTCCGAATTGCCTTTTTGCTTCATCGGCCGACAACACGATGGAATGAGGTTCACGGAGACAGGTTTTCGGATTTCCTTCGATGAGCGGGAAACTGAACATTGAAAAGAAATTCGAATCCACGTACAGGAGATCATGGGAACTGATATCTGTTCCCTTCTTAATATCGAGCCTTTGACTTTGTACCCGGACAAAAGACTGGATTTCCGGAATATTTGCCGTAAACCTTGGTCCCTGCAGATACCCGCTATTGCTATTGTAATTGATTTTATTTTCCTTCTTATCAAAACTTTCGGAAGTGATCCGGTAAATCCTGTCCACCCCCGCATGAAATCGGTCATAACTGACCTCATCTTTCACATAGAGAATAATCAGCATAGAGCAGGCCAGACCGAAGCTCAATCCTGCGATGTTGATAAAGGAATATATTTTGTTCCTGGTCAGGTTGCGCAAGGCAATCTTGAAATAATTTTTAAGCATAGAAGGTGAATGATATTTTAATTATTATGAATTGCATCTCTAACATTAAGCTGAGTAGCTATTTATTCGGTCCGCAAAGATTTCACGGGGTTTGCCATGGCAGCCTTAATCGCCTGGAAACTCACAGTAATAAAAGCGATTCCAAGCGCAACAATTCCTGCAATACCAAAGACCCACCAACTTATATTGCATTCGATAAGCAAAATCCTGCAACCATTTATTCATGAAATACCATGCTGCCGGAGATGCAATCAATCAGGGATATGACCACAAGCATCAGGAAATGCCTTGATAGAAGAATTATCACACTTGGGGTGGATGCGCCCAAGGACTTTTCTTATCCCAATTTCTTTTTTTCTTCGTTCAGCACTATAAGCTGCAAGTCCGAATAAACCAAGGCAGCCTACAAATATGGCAATCCCGGTGAATATCCAAAGCAGGGATTTCAATTTATCTTCGGCACTATACATCTGTTCAAAACTCTCATCAAGGAATTTATATTCAAGTGGATATTCAGGTGCGAATTTCTCCCAGATTTTTTGCACCTCTCTGATCGTATTGCCCATTCCAGCCGGTTTTATTTTCACGGCTACCTTCCAAGCTGCTTCAGGATAGATCTGGAGAACAGCCGTCTGCACTTTATCAAACAAGCTTTTGTAATTAAAGTCTTTCACCACGCCAATCACCAATCCTGTTTTCAAAGAGTCTTTGTTCGAGCCATCCCATGGGTGCCATGAGAGGGTTTGACCTATCGCATTTTTCGGCGTTCCAAATCCCAATTCTTTGACAGCTGTTTCATTAATGATCCATGCATGGTCCTTATCTGTGGTAATGGCTTTTGAAAAATCCCTGCCTTCAATTACATGCAAACCCAATGTCTTGATGTAATCATAGTCCACTGTCAATTGCGTTGCAGACTGTGTTAATTTTTTGCCTTCGCGGATTGTAATAATTTCATCCCCGGCGACCGCATCACCGGGAAATCCGTATCCGATTGAAACAGATGAAACACCTGGTAGCTGCTGCAGTCCATTTTTAAAGGATTCACGGTTTTTATTCATTTGATCTCCCCTCATCGGGAAAAACATGATCTGCTCCTTGCTGAAACCAAGATCCTTATTGTGTAAGTAATCGACTTGTCTCAATACAATGATCGCGCTGATCATCAGTAAAACAGATAAAGTAAACTGGACGATCACCAGGCCCTGTCTTAACCAGGAAACTTTTCCTGGTTCCTGGTTTGCAGAAACCAGGCCTTTCAGCACATTTACAGGCTTAAATCCGGATAATACGAGTGCTGGATAAAATCCGGCAACCAGTCCTACCAACAGGGCAAATCCAAACAATAACAGGCCCGTGCCAGGATTCATCAGCAATCGCAATGGTATTTCCTTATTTGTAAATTGATTTAGCCAGGGAAGAAATAAAGAGCCGAAAATAATTGCAATCCCCATGCTGATCACCGTGAGTAAAACTGTTTCACCAATAAATTGGAACATCAGTTGCGTTCTTCCGGCACCGACAGACTTGCGGACGCCAACCTCTTTGGCGCGTTGCAAGGATTTTGCCGTAGCCAGGTTAACAAAATTGAAACAGGCGATGAGCAAAATGAAGACAGAGATCATCGTAAGTGCATTCACATAGAGAATATTTCCTCTCTGGGCAATATCGAATTTGAATTCTGCTGAATAAAGGTGAATGGCTTTTAGCGGCTGAAAAAAGGGTTTGTCTGAAATTTTTGCATCATTGGGCATGGCTTTGGACAATTCTTGCACTTCCTTTTGGAATTTCTTTTCCAACGACAGAAAATCTGTTCCATTTTTAAGTTTTACATATGTAAAGAATTGGTGCCACCCCCAGCTTTGCATTCGTTCTGCAGGGAGCCCGATGGCCGAGAGCGAAACGATATAGTCAAATTGTAAATGAAACTTCGCATTCTGCTCGAAAACCCCTTTGACCAGGTAAGGAGATTTTTCCATCAAGATTTGCTTGCCTACAGGGTTTTCGTTGCCTAACAATCTTTGAGCCAATTCCCTCGATATCACAATAGAGGCCTTATCATCCAATGACCCCTTGGTGTTGCCATACAAGAAAGTAAGCGGGAATACGTCAAAGAAAGTAGAGTCAACAAAAAGCCCGTTTTCTTCATACAATTTATTTTTTCCTGCTTCAAATAGCGTCTTATGCGGGGCCATCATCATGACTCTTGCCGTTTTTTCCACTTCGGGAAAATCCCGCTGCAAAGTAGTTGCGAATACCGGTGGTGTGACAGCCATTTTTTGGCTCCCTTCGTTATTTGTGTATTCAGTGAAAATCCGATATACCTGGTTGGCTTCCGGCAGGAACTTGTCGTACTGGTTTTCATCCCAAACAAATAGCCCGATCAATATGCAGGCAGTCAGGCCAAAACTCAATCCGAGAATATTAATGAAAGAAAAGCCTTTGTGACGGCTGATATTTCTGAAAGCGACTATGAAGAAGTTTTTAAGCATAAGAACAGCCCCTCCCCGCCACTGGCAGGGAAGTAGATTTAATTTGCGATCCTCCGCGCCTCTGCTCTCCTTTGCGTCTCTGCGAGAAATAAAACTGAAACTAACCTTAATTTGCTCCAAGAATATACCAATCCCATAAGATCTTACTAATCAATGTTTTAGGAAAGAAGCGAAGATGCGGGCTGTCCGCTTTTAGCACAATGATTGTTCATTATTGAAGGCTCGCCGAAATAAAAAGGGTTCCTAAAGACAGGAACCCCATATGAATGGCTTAAAAGTCGCTTTTTGTTCCGAAATGGTCGGCGGAAATTGATTCCCCACCCTATGCCTTCGCCAGCCATTCCCTCCCGATGTTTTCATTTGGTTAACCCCTCCTGTGAATATCCATCACGGGCACGCATAGGCGCACGATCGACATAAACCTGCCTGTCTTCAGGAGCCCAGGTATTCAATCCATCCACATATCGGTTGAACATGCAAAAAGCAGCTGCAATCAGGACCGTATCGTGAATTTCCCGATCGGTGGCCCCATTTTCCCTGGCCAACTCGATCTGGTCTTTTGTCACCGATTTCCCGCTTCGCTGAACGCTTGCTGCAATGGCAAGCAGGGATTTAAGTTTAACTGAAATGGGGGCGGTGATAAAATCGCTCTTGATTTGATCAATCATTTCCATATCGCATTGGAAATAATGTTGGGCCATCGCGCCATGGACATGCTGACAAAAAAAACAATCATTCAGTGAAGAGACATATGCGCCGATCATCTCCCGATCGCCGCGGCTCAGCGTATTGTTTTCGTCGTGCAATAGAATTTCTGCCAGCTGATTCAAAATCGTTCCGGTTTCAGGACGATATACCATCGGTCCGCGGATACCCGGCAAGTCATTTTTTAATTCAATCCAAGCCATATTTAATATTTATTGTCCTTTAGGATAATGTTCAAATTCAATATTTTTTTCACCTCTGTTGAATAAAGTAATAATGAATGCAATGACAAATACAAAAGAAAAATTGAAAATGGAATTCCCATAACCGCCGAATTTATCTACGAGGGCTCCTATGAAAAAACAGCTAAACCGGTGAAGATTCTTCCAAGGTTGAAACAAACGCCGGTGGCTGTCGCGCTCAAAGAAGTCGGAAAAAGTGCTGGAATATAGATTGAAAGCGCCCCCTGGCTCATGCCAAAGAAAAGGCTCAGCAGGGCGATCTGAAAATACACTGCGATCGACAAATGGTGAGTTAGCTTAAATAGGATAAATGATAAAATAAAACTCATTCCAAAGCAAGTAAGAAGGGAATTCCTTATGCCAATTGCATTTACAACCCATCCCGATATAAAACCGCCGGACAATCCACCTGCGCCCACTAACATCATGGCGAGTGCGCCCGCGTGGAGTGTATCTCCACCATTGTCCAGGTAATGGATCCAGAATGGCAACCAGGATACGGTGGCCCATAGACCAATCAAAGGCGCGCCAAAAACGGCAGCACCAATGAACAAGTTCTTCCTGTTGCCGCCAGAGAAAAGTTCATTGAATCTTTTGCGCTATTTTGTTCCTTCCTTTTTGGCTAGCTCCCATTTTTCTGATTCGCTAATTGAAATTGCGGCCAGAAAGGAAAAGATGACAGGAATAATGCCGACCATAAATGCCCAACGCCATTGGGAAAAGATATAAGTGATCATACCTGCGGAGAAAAACCCAACGGGGATCGAAATGGATAAAATACCAAGGAGGACAGCTCTTTTTTTTTGTTCATAGCCTTCGAAATAAGCATGGTTGTGATGACGAGGACTCCGCCGATGCCAAAACCTGATATAAAGCGGAACAGGACTACAAGTAACCAATTTGGTGCAAGGCCGGTCAGGATAGTGGCCAAGCCATAACAAAGCGTCGCGTAGATGAATGCTTTCCTGCTACGAAGTGAATCTGAGAATATGCCCCATATTATCCCGCCCAGGGTCCATCCGAAAATGGAGATCGCGTTGATGGTGGAGCTGATATTATCATAAACCTGCTGATTTGTATTTTGCAGGAGTTCTTTTGCCACATCAGGCAAATAGATAGACATTAAAGAAGAAACCACCCCTCCGAAAACTGTACTAAAGAAACACAGGAAGAACAAAGTTGGCCTGGACTTCTGTAAGCTGCCGGATGCAGACAATATCATCTGGCAGGCCTTATTCACCATGGATTATCTAAAGTTCTCTTCTCCGACTCTCGCCTTTGGATCCTTCGGTCTGTCATAGCCGATAGTTACCAGCCTGGAAGCTAATTTTTTGTAGTACTCGGGGTCTTCGGGGCAATATGTGTCCAATCCATCCACATACCTGTTATAGAGACAAAAAA
>CAWHHG010000010.1:0-240000 GCA_963829115.1 uncultured Chitinophagaceae bacterium
GTGACGTCAATCATTTCGACCTCATTTCCAGAAAGGATTTCATCCTTGATATATACATTGACCTGGTTGTGTGCAGGGTTCGGATATATAGCGGATTGTGGTTCTGCGGTTTGCACCTGTGCAGATTCTGCAGTGACTTCTCCACTCATTGCCTGTTCGCCTACCTGGTAGATCTGAGTCGTGGTGCATTTTGGAGAGGAAGAACTGGGCACTTATGGATTTTGTAGAACCATAAGATATCAATTTCCAGGTTAACTGCGATCCACTGAAGTAGATCTTAAACTTGCCATTGCCTGGAGGGAAAATGATCGGGGGCTGCCCGCTACAGCCACCCTGAAGCAAGCGACGCTGATTGTTAGTGCCAATTGGAATAAACACTGAAGCAGGATTAGGATTTTTAAAGGTAAAATAGGCAGCATAGGCGAATCCGGAAGGATCATTAGTCAAAACCTGCACGCAGGTCAGGCTTACTGTGATGGCACTGCTCCCTCTTCTTCGTTTACGTACAAGTTACCAGGCAAATAATTAATGACATAATTATTCGGGACTTTAAGAACGAGCGCTGAAGGGGTAATTGTGTAAATTCCCGGTGCCTCTTTCTTATAAACAGGGTTCACCGTATACACAGGCCCGGTAGAAATAATCGAACTATTATCTCCATTCTTATAGCCTGTGATGGTAGATGTTAAGGCAGGCAGCGCATCATCATCATTGATCACTCTGTCATCCGCTTTTACAGTGAGAGCAGCCGCAGTAATGGTCAATGCGCCGTTATTATCGGCAATCGTATAATTAGTCGATGATCCTCCAGTAAGGGCAATCGCATAGCTGCCTGCCGGGGATGATGCCGTAGCTGCAGTAGTGGCAACAGGCGTCGCGGACGGAATATTGGATGGCCCATCGCCATTTAGAAATCCACTATAGGTCACCGTGAATGCTGGATTTAGGATCTCCGTAAACCCTGGTTTTATTATCCGCTGTCGCCGTCAGGGCAGCTTTGGTAATGGTCAGGGTTCCATTGGTGCGGATGATATCATAATTTGCTGCAGATCCTCCCATTAAGCTAATCGGGTAAGTGCCAACAGGAGAAGTCATGGTTGCGGTGGTGCTGGCTGTTGGCGGCGTGATTGCACTTACTCCATCTCCATTGACAAAACCAGTATACTTGATGGCAAATACAGGATCGGCCAGCCCATATTGGCGCGCAGTATCCTTGGCCAAAGCGGTTAGTGTATTCTTATTCACAGCCAGGTTTCCGTTTACATAATGCAGTGTATAATTTGCAGGCGAAATAGGCGTTGCTCCGCCCGGAACAATGATATAATTTCCTGCACCTGGTGTACCATTCACAGGGTTATTCTGGGTATTTGTCAGGGTATGGGTAGGCAAAGTCGCAAAAACATTTGCAATGGAATCCAGATACTGGAAGCCGGTAACGGAATCACTGTATACGGCTTCCGTTGCGTAAGCCGTGCTGGTATCCAATGCCCTAATTGTGAGTATTGCCGGGTTGATGGTCATATGCCCCAAACCATACGTGATATTGAAATTATTCGAGAGCATGGCCCCAGGCACAATCGTATTGACGCCTGCAGTCAGGGCAGTCACCATATTGATCGATTGCGGAGTCGAAATGCTAGCTGCAGCGAGATCGTCTGAATTTAAAATGACGGCCAGCTTGCTGTTGCTTGTATCTGTGACATTACCACTGCTTAGCACAGGCGTGCCTCTGCTAATAGCCTGCCCATTCAATACTAAAGTACCGCGTGAAATGGCCTGGCCACTTACCAGGGCACTGCCATTCACTAGATTGACATTGGCAGGGTCCGTCTCAAAATTGACAACTGCATCGGCAGGCAGGGGGACGGTCATTTCTTATCGTTTCGAGAACAATTGCTATATTCCTGGTAATGGCCTGGCCTCTTGTAATGGCCTGGCCTCTTGAAATGGCTTGTCCCCTCGAAATGGCTTGTCCTCTGGTGATCGCTTGTCCGCTGGCCATAATACTCAGTTGATTCAAATCGGCATCCGTCAAAGGCTGGCCCCTCGTAGATTGCTTGTCCATTGACCAGTGCAATATCTGTGTTATCCAGGTGTTGATTGATGGATGGATTTAATAGAATTCAGGAAAGCCGCCTTGTCAGCATCTGCAATGTTCGCGTCCGGATAGGAATAGTTAAACGCAAAATTGCCGACCTTTTGCCCGTAGGTCAGGGTGGTGTCATTAGGAGTGATCAGGAGCGGCATTCTGTTAATAGTCAGCAGGCCGTCATTGAATATGAAATTATAGAGTTCTGTCAATCCTTTGTCAGTAGGATTTGTCAGATCAAGCGGAGTGTGTTGGGTTGGCCTAATGAAATATATTCCCACATCGGACGTGCTGGTTGCTGGTGTTGAATAATCAAGGTTGTCCAATCTAAGTTGGCCCGGTGTCAGGGATGTGTTTTGAATGGAGTCGCCATCAATTATGATCGAAGAGGTAAATGAAGGCAACTGCTCACCATATAGCTTTGTTTTCTTGTTTGCATTGATAAGAATCGTTTTCTTAACAGGCGAAAAGAAAAATAACGTATCGGAGTATCCGCCATCATTTCCATTGGGGGAAATAGATTTCGTGAATACCTGGATGGCAGGATTGCCGGTAAAAGCAGGAATCGTGGCTGTGGCCTGTGTGGGGCTTATCACGGTCGTTGGAAGAGGCTGACCCCGGAAAGTGACCACAGAATTATTAACCAGGAAATTTCCCTGCACGGTAATATTGACTGGTTGTGTTCCCGGCGTAATGTTCGGGTCCTGAACTACAAGTTTCGTAATAACTGGTAGAGGAGCCGCAAAGGTTCTCATTGCGGTATCAGCCTGGATCAGTCCGTACCCGGTTGCAGTATTATAGCCAGGGCCTCCTGTTTGCAAGGCGCGTAGTTTGCATCAAGCTTCTCATTTGTGCAGGGCTAAGCGTTTGACCGGCGAATTTTTTCTTGCCTTCCAATAGCAAGGCAGCAACACCCGCTGCCTGCGGTGCCGCGCAGGAGGTTCCAAAAAAGCTTGGGAAGGGCGAATTGCTGATATTAATGGAATGGAAATCTACAGTAGTGCTCACGCCATCGGGAGCTACAAAATCGGGTTTATTCCTGATGACACCATACACCGGTGTTCCACCAATGGAAGAAAAACTTTCTAATTGGTAAGGCGTTACGCCATAGGCAGGCGTCTTTGTAAAACGGGCAGCACCAACCGCCATCGCTCCGGCTGCATTGGCCTGGCCGACAATGGTGGAATTACCTGAATTGAAATTGTTAATGGTAAGGTTGCCGCGGAAAACAATATACTTGAATAAAACATTGTTGGTGCCTCCTGCACGAACGATCATGATATTGGTCGTTGTGTTCGTTGTCACTGTAAAGGGCAGGATTTCCAAAGGATCTGTGCCAATATTATTGCGATTAAAGCCAAATAATGTATGCCCGGTGTTATCCGTTAAATAAATATCCAGATCAGTTGTAGTTCCTGTTGCTGTATTATTCAGGGAATAGACCGAATCCGCCCATTGAAGGACGATGGTGTAGGTGCCAGGTGTGAGTGAGACATTTTGGAAAATGCTCCCACCAAAATCATGGGCTGTACCTAGTTATGCCGTTGGGCGCTGGTGCTGGGTTAAATGTACTGCTATAAGAGGCCGTCCCATTATTACCCGCTGCAGAAAAATAAGAAACGCCCAAAGCTGGCAACAGTATTTACTGCCTGGGCAACTACTCCATCTTTGAAAAATGGTTCGGTAATAAAAGTAACATCGTCTACGATGACATTACATCCATCCTGTTGTAGTGCCAATATCCCCTGCGCAAAATCGCCGGGACTGATGAACCCGGTCCTGAAATCCAATAGGGCCTTGGGCGCTATTCCGTGAACAACCTGAAGCATGGCTCGTCCTTCATCGGAGGCCTGGCCATATGGATAGTCCAACAGCACTTTGACAGGAATGTAATTGCTGTCAGGATTATTTGGATCACCGGGAAGTATTCCATTCGCTACATCGGCCTGAGCTGCGGTTCCGGTTAATTTATTATAGCTGTCTGATATGACACCTATCTTGACCCCTCTTCCTGCAATATCATAACCCTCCCGGACAAAGTTGGTGTGCATCACTGTATCGCCCTGTATGGGTAGAATGCTGCCATTCCCCAAGCGGTGGGAAAATGGGTCTGCAATAGTTAATCAGGTTTGTCAAACCATCCAGCTTTCTCAGGTTGGCAATAGGAAATGCGCCGGAAATGATTAAAGTATTGGGACCATTATTGATCAAATTGATCATGCCGTATCCAGGTCCGGTAACAGTATTCAGAAGATTCGGGTATTGACCTTGTAATTGCAATAATCTCAATAAGAACATAGCCGTTGTTAATGATGAAAATGGTTTTCGCTGAATCGGTGACACTTCCAAAATTCTCGAACAAAGAATTCAATTCAGCTCCGATCAGATGGGTTGATTTGCCTCCCGCAGGCGGAGGATAATAGGGAAGAATACAGGGAACAAATGTGACCAATGCGGTGTCTGTCGATGAGCAACCTCCATTGGGATCTGTCACAGTCAAAACATAGGTACCCGGGGAAGAGACAGTCGCCGTTGCAGTATTTGCACCGGATTGAATAGTCCCACCAGGCAATGCCGTCCAGGCATATTGTGGATTCTGTGTCGTTGTTGAACCCGCTAGCTGTGCGGTGGGTGTAGTACAGGTCAACTGCTTGTCTGGTCCTGCATTGACAACGGGGGTGCTGCAAAAAATAAAGGGCGCATAATTAATGACTACACCATATCGCACGTTTACCTGGGTTCCACTCCATAAAGCACCCGTGACAACGGAACTACCTGGCTTCGGTCCAATATTAATTCCCGAATAAGGAGCCCAAACGGTGCCCTTCCATTCTGAAGTTCTTCCCTGATGGAATTAGAGGTTGACATTGTAAAGCATAAGTTGCCCAGGGAGCAGGTGGCGCCGAACCATGCGTTTCAGGAAAATCCGTGATGCGCTGCCCCCGTTGACAAGGTTCACGTTTGCAATATTCAAATCCACGTCTCCATAGACATAAATCTTGAAAGTACCTGTTGAGCTATTCTTAAAGTCGAAATTGAATATAGTTGCCTGAAGTCCCTGAATTTTTAATGCTTTTAAAGACATAAACGCCGGGCCCGGAGAAAGTGAGGGTTTTTCCCGCTACAAGGGTAATAGCCCCATAAGAACCTGGGGTAATGGTGCGTATTTGTAATATGTTGGTTCCAGCAGCCGGAAAACTGGTTATGGCGTGGCATGACAGGCAGTGGTAGGCAGATTAGGGTCAAGGAGATTTCCGCCGGCAGGCGTTGGTCCCGTATAAGTAAAAGCAGCCGGATGTGTCACTGTACCGGATACGACTCCCCCGCCATAGCAATTTTTCCATTTACATCTATATTCCCTTTAAGTAAGGAATTGGTACCGGCAGAAAAAATGGTCCCGGTTAAAGCGGAGAGATTGGCAGCTGTTATCCTGCCTGTCACCGTGTGTATTGGAAAGTTGCACATTTCCCCCGCTGAATATATTTCTGCTGAGCTATTGCATTATTATTGGCAAAGACCAGTAGAAAAACTACCCACTGATCCTCCCAGGATCGTCAATATAGACGCCACAGCCCGGACTGCTTGGAGGGATCAGACCCGGACCCGTCGGACAACCTCCGAGGCCGCCGAATATGACGAAATCAGTTATTTTCAATTGTTGTCCCAGGACAGAATGTGGGCCTAACAGGAACAAATAAACGAGTATGCTGGCGGTAAATATTTCCTGATAGAAGTGTAGAATAATCTCATGCGAATTCATTTTGAGAGTTAGAAACAGCAATTCCCGATCTGCGCCATAGGGTCAGTTACATAGCACAATCGAAAATCAACTGAATAAATCAGTTCTTCTTGAGGATCTTGGACAATAAACAAGTGGCAAGAAAATCGGAATCAGACCAACAATAGTGGGCGCATGAAGCATGATCTTGCATTTTCTCTCTGATTCTTTGTGGACTTCCGTGATTTGAGGAAAGAGCCTTATAATAAAAGCCAAATCAATGCTTCAACGCTAAATGTACACAAAATCATCGGTAAATATATGATTTCACTTATCCAAGTTCCCTGTTAAAGGGTCGTAAATCCCGGAATTATGGACATTATTCATCCCAATCGCCCTCCCGGTAGATCAATCTGGAGTAAGCAGCCAAATGAAGAACGGGGATGGATTTATTTTTAAATAATATATTTACATATTCTTCACCCCGATTGCTAGCATATGAAAAATTTTGCAAAACTACTTTATCTGGTCTCTGCCACTTTGATGGCTTTTTCAATCCATGGCTACTCGCAAAAATCCGAAAAACCAAGAATCATCATGATTGGAGCACATCCGGATGATCCGGATGAAGCAGGGGGCACGGCCGCCATTTTTGCCTCCATGGGATGTGCTGTAAAATTTGTAGCGGTAACCAATGGAGATGCGGGTCATGAAACCCTAAAGGGAAAGGAATTAGCCGACCTAAGGTATAAAGAGGCGATGGAAGCAGGAAAAAGACTCGGAGTAACTTACGTTGTACTCAATAACCATGACGGTTTATTGCTGCCGACCCTGGATGTGCGCCTGCAAATCATCCGTGAAATCAGGGAATGGAATGCAGATGTGGTCATTGCACCCAGGCCAAATGACTACCACCCGGATCACCGGTATACCGGCGTACTTGTTCAGGATGCCGCCTACATGGTAGCAGTTCCGGATATCGCTCCTGAGACCCCCCCATTGAAAAAGAATCCGGTCTTCCTTTATTTTCAGGACCATTTTCAGCGCCCCAATCCCTTCAAGCCGGATATTGCGGTGGACATCAGCTCAAGTTTTGACAAGAAAGTGTTTGCTTTTGATGCCCATAAATCCCAGGTTTATGACTGGTTGCCCTGGATCGGCCACTATGCTGATCAGGTTCCAGCGAATGAGGCTGACCGCCTGAAATGGCTCGCAGGCTGGGTCAATGTGCCCATCACTCCCGAAATGCGCTCCTCCCTGGAAAAATGGTATGGAAAGGACAAGGCGACTGCCGCCACGCATGTGGAGGTTTTTGAGATTTGCGAATACGGGACGCAACCCAGCGATGCAGAAATCAGAAGACTATTTCCTATGCTCGTCAAATAGCAGATATGTTATCTGTTCAGCATATTTTCAAAATAAAAAAGAAGAATATTTTTCTTCCGGGGCTATGGCTACTATTGCTCCTTAGTTCAAACGCGGACGCTCAGGCAGGGGACACGACCATCCTGCTGGTGAACAAGACCAGCCATTTCAATGTCACCGGCGACGGGTCTTCTAAAGAATGGGCAGTAGCAAATTGGCTTGTCCTGCCCCAAAGGATCAATAAAGGGAAATCCATCGAAACGAGGATGAAAATCTTATATTCTGATTCGGGGCTTTATTGTCTTTTTGCTGTGTGAAGATTCAAAAATCACTGCAACACTTAAGGAAGATTTTCTTGACCTTTTCAATGAAGATGTGGTAGAAGCTTTTTTCTGGCCCGATGAAAATATCCCCATGTATTTCGAGTATGAGCTCTCGCCTTTGAATTATGAATTGCCTATACTGATTCCGAATATCCACGGCAATTTCCTCGGCTGGCGGCCATGGCATTATGAGGGGAATCGAAAAACGGTGCACAATACCAGGATCAATAAAGAAAATGGAAATGTGGTTTCCTGGACTGCAGAATTTTTTATCCCTTATCGTCTCCTGAAACCGCTGCCCAATGTTCCTCCAAAAAAAGGCGATCGCTGGCGGGGCAATTTCTACAGAATGGATTATGATGGGCCCTTCCTGGATTGGTCATGGCAGCTGACCAGAACCAATTTCCATGATTATGAAAGATTCGGCACACTTCTGTTTCAATAGGGCGCTTTCTACAATTGGTTACCTGGTGAAGGAAATATTTCCGGTGGCTTTGCTATGTTCCGGATCCAGATTCCATGCCTGTAGCAGGACATACGGTTTTGCTCCTGGTGCATCCTTTTGAAGATAAGTACAGCTGTATGGTCCGGCTTTCTCCGGGCGCCAGGCAAATATAATTGTCATCAAAAAGGATCGGCAGGATGTCATCTCCCCCTTTCTTTTTTAAGAGCCGCAAATGAATAAAGAAGGCAACGGCCTTGCCCCGGTTGCTGACCACGACACTGGTCGATATTGGTTCCTCCTATACTTTTTCCAGAAGAGCGCATATCCAATGCAGTGAGCGGAAGATTTTCCAGCGCACTAAAGCTGGCGAATGCCGATTGGGGAGTATAAAACCATTTTGATTTTGCCCAATCCAGTGAGTCGGCTTTGCCTGAAAGCCAGTACCAATTCGTGCTTACTGTTCTCGCCTGGTTGTCTTTCAACTCCAACCGTAAAAAATGAACAGGGTCGGGGCCCTTCATATCCGGGACAGGGAAGCATTTTATTACGGTGTCCACTCCAATTTCCGTCTTTATGGAATGTGAGAACTGTTGCCTGCCATCGAAGCCATATACATCCGCTTTTACCCGGAGCCCGGCAAAGGAATTCAGCGTGGAATTGCTGATACTGATATCCCCGGACTTGTATGAATATTGTACGTGGAGGGGCTCAAGCGATTTCTTCATTCCGAAATAAGTACCTCCGGGATAGAGATAATAGTCATAAGTATGCCAGATCAGGCTGGGCCAGGAATTGTTTAACATCCATTGCACTACTCCTGTTGCATAGTGGTATTTGTAGAGGCCAAAGGCTTCCATCATTGCACGATGGGCCTCATAATTCTGGACCTGGGCCTTCTTCGCAAATTCCTGTATGTTGTTTGAAGGCCCATACCTTGCATCGAGCGCCTGGTTGAAAATATTGGTGTTCCCAAACTCCATCGTACCGCAATGATATAACCATAGGCTATTGCTAACCGTTAGTGAATCAGCAGGAATGAATTTGATCAGGCTTTCATAGGGGGGAATTGATGGGCCGGGAGAAATCTCTGTGGCAAAACTCCACGCTCCGCCATGTTTGCCGGAGTCAGTTTCCCAATAGATCGGCGGCACCCAGTCATATGGCCCGTTCATTTTAACGCCACTGAACCCGGAAACCTTGGATGGGCTCTGCATCTGCCGTGGCCAAAATGGGATTGGGCCAATTCAGGTTCTTCTCAATGGCCAGAAAATCGCTTTCTACTGTTGTATCCCTCGGAGGCATATCGCTTCCATTCAGCCAAACAAGCAGGGAGGCTTTGTTTCTTAGCCAATACACCACACTTCGTTCAGATTCCATTGCCACATTCCTTTTTACGCTATCCCACTTTTCAGGATACTGCCAGGAACCGCAGCACATCCAGCCTGACATGACGAGCATACCGTACTTGTCACAGAGATCATAGAAAGAATCGTCTTCCAGTTTCCCTTCGGAACGAATCAGGTTCATGTTCATATCCCGGACAAGCCTGATCTCCTGCTCCTGCCTTGTGGGTGATCGGCGCTGGAAGATATCTGGCGACCAGGCCGCGCCTCGTATTAGGATGGGCTTCCCATTGATGATGAATTTTCTGGATTTATTATCAATCAGTGCCGAACCCATTTGGCGGATTCCAAAATGGTCCGAAATGGAACTGGCAACGACTCCCTTGGTAACCACTTGCAATGCAATGGTATTCAGGTTGGGCTTGCCATATTGCCAGGGCCACCATACTTTTGGTTTTTTTATATTTAACTGCGGGTAGTCCTTGCTGTTAAAAACAATATTTTTAAATTCACCAGGGGCGAGAACAATTTTTTGCTGAAAAGAAACAGTCTCATTGATTTTGCCTCTGACCAATACGGCTTCTTCCTTTGCAGAATAATTATAGAGTTCAGCTTCGACTGTCAAATGAGCCATGCCAAGAGAAGGCAGATCAAATTGCGTACTCACCAGCGGATGCCGGATGGCCACTTTTTTGCAGACACCAATCTCCACGTCGTTAATGATGCCCCCGTTAAAGTCTGCAGGGTAGTGAATCCAGTCGGCATAATCAATGGCCAGGTCTCCTCCACTTTTATTCGGGTTGAAGGGGCGGGTAACTTCAATAGCCAGGACATTTGTTCCCTTATAATGAATTAGCTTGGTGATGTCCAGCTCAAAGAATCGGAAAGGCCCGATAATCTGTTTGTCATCTGCAATCAGGGTCCCGTTTAACCAGATATTGGCCTTGTAGTTGATCCCATGCAGGATAAGAGTGATATTTTTCCCGTTTTCCACTGCCGGCAATTCAAATGATTTCCTAAACCACCAACTCGTGTCGAATTGTTTCCCGGCAATTTTTTGCAGGTTGTCGGCATAAAAAGGGTCAAAGTCATACTTCTTATTCTGCAATAATCCCGCAATAATTGTAGACGGGATGGTCACGGGCCACCAATTTTTTTGCAAGAATCCGGGCCCAGACAATACTTTTCCGGATTCTTTTACGTCCAGTACAGACTGCATAAACCAGCCGGTACGAAGCATGATGTTACCGTTCCTGGTTTTCTGTCCAAAGATGATTTGGAAGGAAAATGCCAGTGTTGCAAAAAAAATGAATCTTTTCATATGCGTGCAATTATCGCTTCTAAGGTACAATTATTGATCATCCAATCCTGTCCGGACGGATTCCGATCCATTGGTATTTTTCCGTACATTCATTTCAAGAATTGAACTATATGAAAAAATCAAACAGGAGAAGATTTATTGCCACAGCGGCTGGCCTGGCTGGTACGCTGGGCGTCTCAGCCAGAATGGGATCCACGGAGCAAAAAAGTAAAGCCCTGGTACATCATGCCATCTTCTGGCTTAAAAATCCGGGTTCAACTGAAGACAGGGATAAACTCGTTGAAGGAGTCAGGACCCTTGCCAAAATTGAAACGGTAAAAGAAATTCATGTGGGCATATTGGCCAGCACCGAAAAGCGCCCGGTAGTAGATACAAGCTGGCAGGTTTCCGAACTCATGTTTTTCAATGACCTGGCAGGCCAGGCCACTTACCAGAACCATCAAATCCACCTTGATTTCGTAAAAAATTATAGTCATCTCTGGGAAAAAGTGGTTGTTTATGACGCGATAGACGTGTGAAGGAATCTTCACGCCAGATAGCGTTTCACGCAGAGATGCAGAGAAGCGCAGAGGCGCTGAGAAATTATTTTATTATGTCAAACCTGTAGGCATTTAGATTGTGAGGCTCTGCGTCTCTGCCACCTCCCCGCCTCTGCGGGCGAAAAAAATCATCAATGCGCAGCCTTATAATGCTCCAGCAATAGATCACCCCCGAAATCAAATTTCAAATCCCTCACTACCGTATGCACATGGTTGGCATTATTTTGTGTATTGTCATATTCGATGATCAGCGTAGGTCCCTGGATCCTGTAATAATGGGGATGACCAATACCCGGCTCCATGGATCCTGCCCATGCGAAAAGAAGATTATTCAAACCTGCCCCCTGGATTTCTTTAAGCATATCGTCGGCAAACAATTTCGTGTACCTGTGAATGTAGACAGACAATAGATTCAGGAACAATTGCTGCTGACTTGCATTCATTTCCGAATAGGGAAGGCCCAGGGGATGTTCAATCATGGCTTTTCTGTCCACCCTCGTGATGATATCACCAGGAGCATCCTTTTGAAATATGGCTTTTTTTAATTGGTCGGCCGATAGGCTGTGCAGTAAAGCGAAAGCCAGCTCCTTTTCCGGTTTCAGGATTTCCTTTCCCTTCTCCGGTCCATCCTGAACAACGGCGGGATTAGAACCCAAAAAGCCGGGCGTGCCTGATACGAGTTTTTTGTCCTGCATATAAAAGCTAAAACAGACATGATGGCCATCGACCCTCCATCCCCAGATATTATTATTCGCAGGCAATCCGAAAATGGTGAAGAAATATTTTTCCGGATCGCGGAAATGGTCGTCTGCTTTCCGGTTCTCCAGGTTTTTAAGCAGGATTTCCATCTTCATGATATCAGCCGCCTGGCTGGCACCAAGATCACTAAGGCAGGATCTGATCAGATCAAACGCTGCAGCTCTTTGGTCCTTGTTCATTTGGTCCAGGGCAATGCCTTTGCGATCATTCACAGGAAAATAATGAAATAGATAACGCTCCTCCGTATCGAAAGGATAAATGGCGACCCTTCGTTGTGTTGAATCCAGCAGACTGACAAATCGTGATGCGGACATGACGATATCCTGGCATACGGATCTGAAACCAATGCCAATCATCAATCCAAAAAAAATAAAATATTTTTTCATATTATCACGAATTTGAACGGTAAAGGAACTTTCACAGACAAGGTACTTTTATTCGGCAATTTTTTTAAGAATCGCCATCGGAATAAGCTTAACTTATTATTTTTGATCAAAGGATTCTAACTGATAATGAATGCTAAATCTGGACTGTCTGTACTCTTCCTATTTTTTACTCTTTCTCTATTCTCCCAGGATGGAGAATTCTTCAGACCTGATTCAGTCAGAAAAGTGATTGAAGCGGTCCAGATCAACACAACACTTAGGATTGATGGATTTCTTAACGAACCGGAATGGCAACTTGCAAAGCCTTCTTCCCGATTTGTTCAAATTGAACCGGACCAGGGCAAGCCTTCGAAATTTCAAACGGATGTCAGGATTCTCTTCAACAAGCAATATTTATATGTTGGCGTTTTCGCCCAGGATCCAATGGGTAAGAAAGCAATCAAGGCTACGGATTTTCTGAGAGACTTTGATTATCTCCGGCATGATCTGCTCACTTTGTCATTTGATGGGTTTAATGACAAGCGCAATGCGATGGCATTTGCAACCAATGCATACGGTGTGCAGCGTGACTTACTCTCATTTGATGACCTCTATTATGACATCGATTGGGACGGACTTTGGCGCGTGCGTACGAATAGAACAGATTCAGGATGGTTTGCTGAAATTGCCCTACCCTGGCAGACCCTGCGCTATCCAAAAACGAAAACGGAGACGCAGGATTGGGGATTTAATATATACAGGAACCGGAGGCTGACCAATGAGATTTCTGCCTTTTCTCCCTTTCCACGCATTGTCAGTTCTCTTCGCATGGACTATGCCGGGGAACTAAAAAATCTAAAACCCCCTCCGCCCAAACCTAATATCAGGGTGGTTCCTTATTTTCTGACTTCATATGATCATTATCAGAATTATGGACCGGATGTTAAACCTGAAGTTACTCAGGTCAAAGTAGGTGCCGATGCGAAATGGGCCATCAATCCAAATGCAGTACTCGACCTGACAGTAAATACAGATTTTGCGCAGGCGGATGCGGATCTTCAGGTAAATAATGTGACTCAATTCAATGTTTTCTTTCCCGAAAAGCGTCAATTCTTCCTCGAAAATGCTTCCCTTTTTGGATTTGGCATCGCTCAAAATCCGGATGGTTCCCTGGGATCGATGCGCATCCAGCCGTTTTTCAGCAGGAGCATCGGATTGGATACCAGTGGCAATCCCATCCCGCTCGTAGGCGGCGGACGATTTGTTTATCGGTCTGATAAATTGAACTATGGATTGATGGCAATAAGGCAGGCAGATTCAGGAGCAACACCGGCAACAAATTTCTTTGTGGGGCGCATTACGGAAAATTTTGGAAGGCAAAGCCGGATAGGCGCCCTGTTCAGTGTGAAGAACGATCCGAACAGCACAAATTACCAAACTACCATCGACGGTTTTTTTCGTCTTGGTAAAACCCAGTCCATCAATACCATCCTGGTAAATTCCATCACAACAGGGACCCATACGAATGGGTTTGCAGGGTTTGCGCAGTACCTGAATGCCACGAATCACTATAAGATCTGGTGGACAGAATCCATCGTGACCAAAAATTTCGATCCGGAAATGGGTTTTGTTTCGCGCTACGATGTCATCGGCACCACTCCTGGAATAAATTACTTTTACAGGGGAAATCGCCTGCCATTTAAGAAATGGATTCGGGCATACGAACCAGGATTTCAACCTGAATTGTATTATCAGGCGTCTACCGGTAAATTCATTGAGTTGGACCTGCCCTTCTGGCCCATCTGGCTTAATTTTCAAAGCGGCGCCTGGTTTGGATATTCTATTACGCCCAGTATCCAGCATCTCACTTATACTTTCGTGCCACTGGGTGTGGTTATCGTTCCTGGCGACTATAATTTTACAAGACAGGAATTTTGGATTCAAACCAATCCTTCAAAAATTCTCAATCTTTCCTGGGATTTTAAATGGGGAGGATATTACAATGGCAAACTTACTACTTCAGATATCAAATTGCAGTTCGCTCCGATTCCGCAGATTTCCCTTGTAGCTGGCTGGAACAGCAATCATTTTAATGGAGTTGGAGAAAGTGATACGACGACGGTTGTCGATTTGTTCAGCTTGCAGGCTCGACTCGCATTAAACCCCAGAATACAATTGACGGGACTGTTTCAAAAGAATTCCCTGGACAATTCGTTTACTTATAATATCAGGTTTTCGTGGGAGTACCAACCCCTCTCCTATATTTATTTCATCTTCAATCACGGCTCAATGGAAGGGCTGCAACAACAGAAGCAGGTAGATGGACATTTGATAGCAAAAATCAGTTACCTCAAACAATTCTGACCCATCTTCAAATCACCTGACCCATTGCCGGATCAGTTTTTCCGTGATTGCCCGTTTCAATTCTTCCTGCATATCTTTTCTGGTACAGTGCGTTGCCCTTTGTGCTCACGCTGAAATCGTACCAGCCATGGTTTTTTTTCATATCAAGCAGGATGATCTCTCCACCCCGTTTTTGCATTTCCGGTTGAATAGTCATTTTTCGATCTGGTGATTTATAAGCATTGTCTCTTATCTGGATGATCTCAGGCTGACTGGAATGATTGATAATATTTAATAAAATCCTTCCGGATGCTGATCCGGTTCCGGAAACCCTTTCATATGCGCAGTTTATTTCCAGCAAAGGATCCTGTTGATCACCCATGAACTCCCTGAAAAATCCATTCGGCCCATATACCTGCAGGTGATATTTGTTAAGGTCAAAATCCGAAAGTGGCCATGTGTCTGTGAGTTGATCCCCAGCGCTGACAGCGTAGGACCAGGTCCTCACATGCTCATTCAAATAAATTCCGGGAGCATAAACAGCAAAGGGTGAACCCGAAGCGGCGGCTCCCATTAGCTCATTGCCTGCCCTCAACCGGATTTCAAATATGTTTTTTCCATTGTTCAGATTTCCGTCTGCATAGAGTTCATATGGAAGCCCGCAGGAGCTGCGTATTCCTTTCTCCTGCTTGGGAAAATAGGGAGATCCTTCCGCCTTTTTATTGATCTGCTCAATTTCTTCTGCCGAAAGGGCCCTGAAATTATTAGGAAGCGCTTTGAATTTTGCGTTATAAATTCCTTCAACGAATGGATCTCTTTCAATAAAGGCAGGCAATTCAATTTTCTCTCCGTTCCAGGGTCTGAATGCGGATACCAGGTTACCACAAACCGTGCGTCGCCATGCACTGATATTGGGTTCTTCAATTTTCTTCCCTGTTTTATGAGAAAGAAATTTTTCCAGAAACATTAAACTCGAAGTGTGGTCGAAGACTTCAGAACATACCCAGCCGCCTCTTGTCCAGGGTGAGGCAATGACAAGTGGAACACGGTATCCCAGTCCAATGGAGTGCTCACGCATATCAGCCGGTTCGGAAGACTGCTGCTCTTTGCGTACAAATTCAATGCTTGTATCAATACCCTTTGATGCCAGGCCCGTACCCGGTTTAAACGGTGAGATGAAAGGCGGCACATGATCAAAATAGCCATCATTTTCGTCGTACGTGAGAACGAAAATAGTTTTCTTCCACAGTTCCGGATTTTGTGTGAGAATGTCCATTACTTCGCTGATATACCAGGCTCCATACCAGGCCGAGGAAGGATGATCCGAAAAATTTTCAGGTGCCACGAGCCAGGACACGGTTGGTAACTTGTTGTTTTTAACATCCTCCCGGAATTGATGCAGTATATCTCCCTTGGGTACCTGCAGTTCCCGCTCTCTGTCTCCATCTTTATATTTCAATGTGGTCAGCCGATGATAATCGGGGTCCCCCCTGTTTGTGGTGAATGCTTTCTCATGCAGGTTTTTTTCTTTTGGAGAAAGTGATTCATATTTCGCATTTGTATACAATTGCTGGTCACGTGCATTGGCGCTGAGGGCATTCCTGAGCTCATCCATTTCTTTTTTAAGTTGCAATGCGTCTTTTGATGCCGGAGCCAGTCCTGACAATTGTTGTTCTTTTCTTCTTATTTCTTCTGCGTACCATATGGCGGCCACCGGTAAATGATCAATATATTCCCGCGAGAGTTTTACATTGAACTGTGTAAAATATTCAATGGGGTTGTCGCCAAAATTGGCCAGCCATGCTTCCTCTTCCCCTTCAAATCCCACTCCGACACTGATCTCATTTTGATAGATCTTCCATGGAATTCCTGCTTCTTCCAGTCTTTCAGGAAAATTCTTCCAGCTCACCCAGGCCCCATAATCAGTATCACTGTTCCACACATGCGCTTTTGCATCTGCAGAAGGCCGCTCCAGGATGGTACCGCTCCAGAAATAAAGGCGGTTCGGCGTGGTGCCGGTAAGTGAAGAACAAAAATGCTGGTCGCAAATTGTAAACGCATCCGCAAGGGCATAATAAAAAGGGATATCTGCTCTAGTATGGTATCCCATCGTCAAAGGCATCGATGCATATTCTGCGTTGCCCGAATGCTTCGCCGCAAGCCACTGGTCATATTTGCCTTTGTTAAATGCGTCTACCTGGTCCGACCAGGTATGCGGCAGAGATTGCATCCAGGTCGCTTTGGTATTTTTTATATCCAGGTGAAAAGGAGCAAAGGTCTGGCCCGCCTTATTTGATTGCAACCATACCTTATTTCCATTGGGTTGAAGAATTGCATGGGGATCATTATAGCCTCGTACTCCCTGGAGGGTACCATAAGTATGATCGAAAGACCTGTTCTCCTGCATTAGCAATACGACATGTTCAGCATCGTGCCAGCTGCTTCCTGGCTCCGGATCTATGGACAATGCTTTTTGAATGGCGGGATGAAGAAAGGGCATCAGGCCCATACCGCCGGACAGAAGCGAAGCTTTCCTGATAAATTCTCTCCTGTTGTCCATATAACGTTTTGAGAAATCCTGCTGATTAAAAATAAAGTATATTAGAGAAATATAAAAAATGAACATATGCCTGGAAATCAGCCATCCGGCAATTCGTCCTTCGAACAAAGTTAATTGTCACATCATTCTCTGAGCATGAAAAATATTACTAATTCATTAAGGTTAGCAGCGAGCGTTTTCCTGTTGCAACTCGCCGTAGTCCACCTGCAGGCCCAACCGCTGAAAGTAGGCGTTGCAGGGCTAAATCATGATCATGTCCGGGGGCTTTTCAATCAATTTAAAAGGGGAGAAGTGATCATTCTGGGGATTGCCGAAACAAACGCCCAATTGATAGCAAAATATAAAATGAGCGAACATCTCCCTGATTCGATTTTCTATCCAACGGTGGGGGCTATGCTGAATCATATCAGGCCGGATGCAGTATTGGCTTACAATGCGACAATAGATCATCTCGCTGTTGTTGAAGCGGCCGCACCTAAAGGTATATCGGTCATGGTTGAAAAACCCCTGGCCACTACGACCAGGGATGCTGAGCGGATGCAGGCCCTGGCCAATCAATACCATATCCAGGTACTCACAAATTATGAAACAACCTGGTATCCAACGACCCAACAAGTATTCCGGATGATCAGGGAACAACGTGCCATTGGCGAGATCCGCAGAATGATTGTTCATTCAGGGCACCAGGGCCCAAAAGAAATTGGATGCAGTCCTGATTTTCTCGCCTGGCTCACGGATCCCGTGAAAAACGGTGGTGGTGCCATTATGGATTTTGGTTGCTATGGAGCAAATCTTATGGTCTGGCTTATGGATGGAAAATCGCCCATCGCAGTGACCGCCTATAGCCGCCAGATTAAACCTGCCATTTATCCAAATGTAGACGATGATGCAACCATCATTCTCGAATTCCCGGGAGCCATCGGCGAAGTGGAAGCTTCCTGGAATTGGCCATACGGGATAAAGGATCTTGAAATTTTTGGACAAAGCAGTTATCTCCATGCACTAAACGGAAAAGATTTGCAGCGTCGGGACACGACCGATTATTTTGTCGTCGCCGTGGATGCACCATATTATAAAAACAATTTGACCTACCTCGCCGATGTACTTCGGGGCAAGGTCCGGCCGGGCAAGGACCTGTCCTCTTTAGACAATAACCTGGTGGTGGTAAGAATCCTTGAAGCTGCCAGGAAGTCCGCCAGAGAAGGGAAGAGGATTATTCTCTAGATGGATCAATAACCAAAACAGATTTGAAAATGGGATATGCTTCGCCGTTAGCAATGCTGTTCCAGTGGGAAAGTAGAAAACCAGGCATGCAATTTCTTTCACAACCTGTCAACGATGAATGGCATCGCTGGACATGGGGAGAAGCTGCCAATGAAGTCCGGAGAATGGCTGCCGTGCTGAAATCAAGAAACCTGCCACAAAATTCCCATATCGCCCTGCTATCAAAGAATTGTGCCCATTGGGTCCTTTGTGATCTCGCAATCATGATGGCTGGTCATGTTTCTATTCCTCTCTATCCAAATCTCCATGCGGAAACCATCAGACAGATCCTTGATCATAGTGAGAGTCGCCTGCTTTTCGTAGGAAAGCTGGACGATTGGGAATCCATGAAACCAGGCGTGCCAGAAAATATGGAATGCATTTCATTACCGTTCTATCCACATCCGGAATATGCGCAATGGACAGACCTTATCCGCTATCAAGTACCACTCACAGCCAGCCCGGAAAGATCAGCGGATGAAATCGCCACGATCATCTACACTTCCGGAACAACCGGGAATCCGAAAGGAGTCATGCACAGCTTTTATAATTTTTATTTCACAATGAGCCATGCATTGCCACATCTTGGGTTGGACAGCGGATCCAGGTTCTTTTCCTATCTTCCGCTTTCTCATATTGCAGAACGACTCCTGGTCGAATTTGGTGGACTTTACACGGGAGGGGAAATTTATTTTACTGAATCACTGGAGAAATTTCCTAAGAACCTCGCTGCGGCAGAGCCCACGGTTTTTTTTGCAGTGCACAGGATCTGGAAAAAATTCCAGCAGGGAATCCTTGAAAAAATTCCTCAAAAAAAACTATCCATGCTTCTCGCCATACCCATCATATCCTCGATTGTCAGGAAAAAAATCAGGAAGCAGTTAGGGCTTGCCGGGGCAAAATCTATATTCACGGGGGCTTCGCCTACGCCTGCTTCAATGATCGAATGGTTTGGAAAACTGGGAATTCTTATTCAGGAAGCTTATGGTCTCACAGAGAATTGTATCTATTCGAATATCACATTGAAGTCTGATATCCGGCCTGGATGGGTGGGCCGGCCATTTCCTGCATGCGAAGTCCGGCTTGGCGACCAAAATGAAATCCAAATAAAACACGAGGCCCTGATGATTGGGTATTACAAGGAGCCCGAGATGACGGCTGATGCGTTTACGCCAGACGGTTTCTTGAAAACGGGCGACGAAGGTTTTATCGACAGCGATGGATTTCTAAAGATCACCGGAAGGATCAAAGAGCTATTCAAAACAAGCAAGGGAAAATATGTTGCGCCTTCGCCCATCGAAATGAAAATGGCCGTCAACCCGGATATTGAATGGGTATGTGTCGTAGGCTCCGGCCTGACACAACCCATCGCGCTTATCATTTTGTCACCGCAGGGTAAGAATAAAACCAGGGAAGCTTTGCACAATGAATGGCAAATCTTTCTCCATAGGCTCAACTCCACCTTAAGTTCGCACGAACATTTGGGAAAGATTATTTTCCTGGATGAGGAATGGTCGGTTGAAAACGGAATGCTGACACCTTCGTTAAAAATTAAAAGAAATGAAGTAGAAAAAAAGTATGCCCAAAAATATGAAGCATGGCACGAGCACCATGGGTTGTTTATTTGGGTGTCTTGATAAGGAAGGAAGAAAATGGCATATCCAAAAATTGACTAACTTGATGATCCCTGCATTCACCAATAACTTTTGCTTAAGTAAATTGACCGACAATGAATTTTGACAAGCCAAGGCTGAGTTTTTGGCAGATCATCAACATGAATGTTGGTTTTTTTGGAATCCAATACAGTTTTGGCTTGCAGCAGACAGCAATCAATCCTCTCTACACTTTTTTGCATGCAAAACCAGAAGAACTGCCTTTCCTGAATCTTGCTGGTCCGATGACCGGACTAATCATTCAGCCCCTGATCGGAGCGATGAGCGACAGAACCTGGCATCCGCGATGGGGGCGGAGAAAACCATTCTTCCTGACCGGAGCTATTTTTTGCAGTCTCTGTTTGTTTGCTTTCCCATTCAGCAAAGCCCTATGGATGGCCGTTGGATTGTTATGGATATTGGATGCGGCCAACAACACAGCCATGGAGCCTTACCGCGCTTTCATTGCCGATAAATTGCCGGGCAGTCAGCGGCCACTCGGATTTTTAACGCAAAGTTTTTTCACCGGCCTTGGCATCACACTGGCAAATCTATCTCTGGGATTCTTCAGGAATATCATTTCGGGTGAAACCAAAACAAGCGATGGACAGTCGGGTATTCCTTACTGGGTATTCGGTTCTTTTTTTGTTGGTGCATTTTGCTCCATTGCATCCGTGGTCTGGTCTGTTTCAAAAACCCCTGAAATTCCGCCTACGCCAGAAGAACTTGCCGAACTTAGAGCAAGAAAATCCGGATTGCTTGAGCCATTCAGGGAAATTATTTCCGCTATCCATGATATGCCAAATACCATGTGGAAACTCGGTCTGGTGTATTTGTTTCAATGGTATGCCATGTTTTGCTATTGGCAATTTGTATCTCTCAGTATTGCAAAATCCGTTTTCAATACATCGCCCGAGGAAAACAGCGCACTTTACCAGGATGCTGTGGTCTGGGCAGGAAAAGTCAATGGATTTTATAACATTGTCACATTTCTTTCAGCCTTTGGTCTGGTTTGGCTGGCAAAAAAATTCAGTGCAAAATATGTTCATATTTCCTGCCTGTTTCTTGCGGGTGTTTCTTTGCTCATTTTCCCGCATATCACGGACAGGAATTTATTATTTGTGCCGATGATTGGTTTTGGGATTGCCTGGGCGAGTATGATGGGGGTTCCGTATATCATGGTTGTCGGAAGTATTCCCAAAGAAAGATATGGGGTCTACATGGGAATCATCAACATGATGATTGTGGTGCCAATGATTTTACAGACACTCAGTTTCGGCTGGCTATACAAGCATTTCCTCGCCAGCCAGCCCGGGATGGCCATTGGTTTCGCAGGGGTCTTACTCATACTGGCGGCATTTGCGACCATGCGAATTAAAAAAGACAGGGCCACGGAAGATATTTTGATCCCAGCCGGTCCTGGCCATTGAATCCAATAAAAATATCCGAAAAATATTCAAGTGTACAATCATCCTCTTCATCAACAAATTAATTCGAGTCTTAAAAAAAATAAGATCAGTGTCGAAGGCGAGGACAATTTATTTTACACCCGCTTTGTGGCAAATGCATCTTCCCTGGATGCTTTGTTCCGGGAATTGTATGGGCAACATCCGAGGCATGCGGAATATTTAGGACAATTGATGCAGACCATTATTGATGGCTACCTCCAGCGCCCGGCGATCATGAAGCAATCTGATTATGAAAAGGAGGAAAAGAGCCATTGGTTTCTCAGCAATGAAATCACGGGGATGAGTCTCTATGTCGATCGTTTTTGCGGCAACCTAAAAGGTTTGGAAAAGAAGCTCGATTATTTTGAAAAGTTGGGTGTGAATTTATTGCACTTAATGCCGCTTTTCGAAAGCCCCCCGAAAGAAAGTGATGGTGGATATGCCGTATCTGATTTTAGAAAGCTGGATCGCAGGTTTGGAAATTTAAAAGACCTGCACGCACTTAGGACTTCGATGCGCAATGAGGAAATCTACCTGATGCTGGACATCGTATTAAATCACACCTCAAACCAACATGACTGGGCACTGAAGGCCAAACAGGGCGAAGCGCAATACCAGGACTACTATTATATGTTTGATGACCGCGCAATTCCTGATCAATATGATAAAGAAATGCCCGAAATATTTCCAGCCTCTGCCCCCGGAAATTTTACCTGGGTGGAGGAATGCGGGAAATGGACCATGACTGTTTTTCATCATTATCAATGGGACCTGAATTATACCAATCCCAAAGTATTTCTGGAAATGCTGGATACTATTTTGTTCTATGCAAATCTCGGCGTGGATATCCTTCGCATTGATGCACCCGCATTTATCTGGAAACAAATTGGGACAAGCTGTCAGAATCTGCCACAGGCGCATACCATTTTGAGACTGATCAAGCAATGTGTCCAGGTGGCGGCGCCGGGAATGGCTCTATTGGGAGAAGCTATTGTGGCACCTGCCGACATCATGAAATATTTTGGAACAGGACTCTATACTGCCAGAGAATGTGATTTTGCTTACAATGCGACGCAGATGGCGGTGCAATGGGATGCTTTGGCAACCGGAGATACCAAAATTATGCTTGCTGCGCAGCATGAAATCCTTCAAAAGCCATTCGGCTCTTCATGGATTACCTATACGCGATGTCATGATGATATCGGTCTGGGATATGAAGACTACATGATCCGGCAAGCCGGGTATAATGCATTTGAGCACAGAAAATTCCTTAAGGATTATTATGCCGGAATTTATCCGGCTTCTGATGCCAGGGGCGCACTCTTTTCAGTTAATCCCAAAACCCAGGATGCCAGGATTAGCGGGACGCTGGCTTCATTGTGCGGCCTTGAAAAATCACTTGCAGATGGGAAAGATGATAAAATCAACCAATCCATAGACAAAATCCTGATGATGCAGGCCATGAGTTTCTTTATAGGAGGTATTCCCATGATCTTTTATGGAGATGAATTAGGGTATACCAATGACTATACCTATCTCGATGATCCTGCGAAAAGTTATGATAATCGCTGGATGCACAGACCAAGGATTGATTGGGAGAAAAACAAAAGGATAAATTTGAAAGGAACTGTTGAAGAAAGGATCTTTTCGGGAACTGCAAGGCTGATCCATTTAAGAAATTCCCTTTCATTGCTAAGCGATTTTAAAAACCTGACATGGTTTAGCCCGCATAATGCGCATGTTGCCGGTTTTTTGCGATCAGACATTGATCAAAGGGTCTATTGCTTGTTTAATTTTTCATCCGAGCTCTGTCAGATCCCATGGATCGCTTTTGCTGAGCATGGAAAAAAGCCTGCCATGCTTTTCGACCACTGGGAAGAAAAAAATTATACGGTGGGGCAGGGCGAAGGAGGACTCCCGATAAGGCCCTTTGGATTCCTTGTGCTTGGGGTCATTGACCGATCTGAATAAAATACCAATACAAATCGATGAGATTGAAACTATCATCCAATTCTTCAGGCAGAGGGCAATGCATAATCAGAATTTTATACTTGCTCTGTTTCGTTTTTACCCCAGCCTGGGCTATTTCCCAGTCCCTCTACCTAAATCCGAAAGAAGCAATGGAAGCGAGGGTAAGTGACTTGCTTCATACCTTGACGCTGGAGGAAAAGATTTCCATGCTTGGTCATGAAAATCCTTCCATCCCCCGATTGCATATCAGCGCATACAATTGGTGGAACGAAGGGCTTCATGGAGTAGCCAGGGCGGGAGAGGCCACTGTTTTTCCGCAGGCCATTGGATTGGCTGCCACTTTCAATGATTCCCTGATGAGGCAGGTGGGAATGGTGATTTCGACAGAGGCCAGGGCAAAATATAACCTGGCTGTTGAAAAAGACAATCATGCCCAATACCTGGGGCTCACTTTCTGGAGTCCAAACATCAATATATTCAGAGATCCGCGCTGGGGCCGGGGTTCAGAGACCTATGGGGAAGATCCATTTTTAACCGCAGAGATCGGAAAAGCACTAGTACGGGGCATGCAGGGTAACGATGCCCATTACCTGAAAACAGCAGCCTGCGCAAAACATTATGCGGTCCACAGCGGACCCGAATCGGAAAGGCATGGATTCAATGCGGTCGTGGACGAAAAGGATCTCCGGGAAACCTATCTATATGCTTTTAATAAATTGGTTGATGCCCATGTGGAATCCGTGATGTGCGCATATAATCAAATCAACGGTGAACCCTGCTGCACCGGTCAAACCATCATAAAGAAGATTCTTCGCGAAGAGTGGCATTTTAAGGGCCAGCTCCTAACAGACTGCGGAGCCCTTCACGATATTCTTGCGCTCAATAAAAAAATAACAGGACCGGCACTCGCTGCGGAAGCCATTCGCAGCGGATTGAATCTCGAATGCGGGAATATTCTACCCAACCATATTTCCGAAGCGGTCAGAGAACAATTGCTTAACGCAGCCGACATTGATTCGGCGCTTGCACCTGACCTGCGCATTCGGTTCCGGCTTGGATTCTTTGACAGCCCTGACCTCAATCCGTATGCGAAATATAGGCAGGACAGCATCCACAATGCTGTGCATGTCGCTTTGGCCAGGCAGACGGCTCAGGAATCCATGGTCCTCCTGAAAAACAATGGGATCCTTCCCTTGGACAAAAGTAAATATCATTCCATCATGGTGGTGGGTGCCAATGCTTCTTCTTTGGATGTATTGATGGGCAGTTACCATGGCATCAATGGTGCCATGATCAGTTTTGCAGAAGGCATCGCCGGAACCGCGGGTCCGGATATTGCCGTGCAATATGACCAGGGATATGATAATAAGGACAGCACACATTTTGGCGGCATTTGGGCGGCGGGCATGTCTGACCTTACCATTGCTGTTTTAGGACTCAGCCCGGTCCTTGAGGGGGAAGAGGGAGATGCTTTTCTATCCGAGTCCGGGGGAGACCGACTTAGTTTGTCCTTGCCCGCGGCGCAGCTTACCTATCTGAAAAAATTGAAGGAGTCTACCAAGAAACCCCTGGTCGTGGTCATTACTGCAGGAAGTGCCATTGATCTGTCTCAGGTTCTTCCCTATGCTGATGCTATTTTGTTGGCGTGGTATCCGGGTGAGCAGGGCGGCCAGGCCCTTGCAGATATTCTATTTGGGAGAATTTCTCCTTCTGGCCACCTGCCAGTAAGTTTTTACCAATCTTTGTCAGCGCTTACAGATTACCGTGACTATTCCATGAAAGAAAGAACGTATAGATATTTTTCGGGAAAGCTCCAATTTCCATTCGGTTTCGGGTTGAGTTACACACACTACGCTTATGCATGGGATCAGACACCATTAAAGAAGTACGGCAAACGAGATACAATTCATTTCTCCATTAAGATCACCAATACCGGAGCCTGCGACGGCCATGAGCTTGTGCAGGCCTACATAAGCTATCCAGGATTGCCCAGGATGCCATTGAAGGAATTGAAAGCATTTAAGAAAGTCTTTATTCAGAAAGGGAGCGAAAAAGTGATTAGTCTGGCAATTCCTGTCGATGAGCTTAGAAAATGGAATCTGGAGGACCATCATTGGGAAACTTACAAAGGCGATTATAGTTTGATCATTGGCCAAAATGCAAACGACAAAATATTGGACCATTCTTTTACCATTCAATAAAAACGATGAGCTGCCTGATGGAAATAATGAGGCTCCTGGGGTGAACACATGGTGTTCATCGACCATTTATATAATTCCTGCATCCTTCAGATAAATATTGGCCGTATTTTGCCGGGTAACATGAAATTCCTCTTCGCTTTTGCTGCAGGCATTATGCTGTCATTGAAAGGCATGCCCCAATCTCCTAAGGCTGTCAAGCATTTGCACGATAATTTTCAGGTTCATATAGCCCATGCGGAAGGTTCAGTAAAGATCGATGGGATCCTGGATGATAGCATTTGGTTAAATGCAGAACCGGCCACCAATTTTTTTCTCAAGTACCCTTCTGATCAGGGAAGACCCAAGCGGAAAACGGTAGTAAAGCTGGCTTACGATGACAAATACCTTTATGCATCATTTACATGCTATGATTCGGGAAATACGATAATCCAGAGTCTCAAAAGAGATATTGGTCAGCTTAATAACGATGGGGTAGGACTCATCCTTGATCCGCTCGGCCAGCACAGCAGCGGTTTCATTTTCGTATTGAATTCTTACAATACGCAATCGGAAGATCAGATAGGGTTGAACCAGGACCAGGAATTGGGCTGGAGCTGGAATAACAAATGGTTTTCCGCCACTCAGCGATATGGCGACAGGTGGACCGCTGAAATGGCTATTCCATTCAAGACCCTGAGATATCAGGGGGACAAAACAACCTGGGGAATCAATTTTGTTCGCGTGGACATAAAAAACAATGAGACTTCCATCTGGACCCAGGTACCCCTGAATTTCAAGAACTATAATCTTGGATTTACCGGCTCAATGATATGGGATCATCCGCCGCCCACGCCAGGTAAAAATATCGTGTTCATTCCTTATGTTACAGGAGGTGTTCAGGAAGACAAAGAAAACGGGCAACCAACAGAAGCTACATTTAATGCAGGACTGGACAGTAAATTCACATTGAGTTCTTCCATGAATTTGGATGTCACGATCAACCCGGATTTTTCGCAAGTGGAGGTGGACCAGCAAGTGACAAATCTTACCCGCTTCGACCTCTTTCTGCCGGAAAAAAGAGCATTCTTCCTGGAAAATGCAGACATATTTGGAGAATATGGCATCCCAGGTTTTATGACCCCATTTTATTCCCGCCGCATAGGCCTTGATCAGGATGGAAACAGGATTCCCATTTGGGCGGGTGTCCGTTTATCGGGCAGCCTGGGTCAGTCAACGCGAATAGGCATTATGGATATGCAAACGGGTGAGAAAGGCACTTACACGCCCGAAAATTATGCAGCCGTTTCTGTGAATCAGAATGTATTTGGGCGCTCTGTTGTCAAAGGCTATTTCCTGAATCGTCAGGGCCTTCAAAACACAGACCAGCAACAAAATCTCGTCGACAACTGGGGAAGAAACGCAGGTGCGAGCTTTGATTATATCAGCAGAGATGGAATCTGGAATGCATGGACGGGATTTCATCAGTCTTTCAAACCTGGCATCGACACAGCGGATAAATTTATTGAATTTGGGCTCGCCTATAATGGCCGCAAATTCAGCAATATTTTGGACCTGGTCTCGATGGGTACGAATTATTATACTGACATGGGCTATGTTCAGCGCATTGAAAATACAGATGCGTCAAGAGATACAACCATCCGGGTCGGATTCAAGCACATCTTTGACGATGCGACTGTAAAGCTTTTGCCTAAAAAAGGGAAGATTCATACTCATACTTTTGCTCTCGAAAATTATGTCGTCTTCAATCCAAATTATTCCCTCAATGAATGGAATGCGGCACTCAAATACATAGCAGATTTTAGGAACAGTTCCCAGATCTCTGCTACCATCATGAATGATAATGTTAATCTCCTCTTTCCCATTTCATTCACAGATGACGGATCACCACCCCTGCCTGCCATGAATTATAATTATTCTCAGTTTAGCCTGAAGTATTTTTCGGATACAAGAAAAAACTTCAGTTTCACAATACAAGGCAGCGGTGGCGGATTTTACAATGGAACCCTATTTACGGTCGTTGCTGGTCTCATTTATCGCAGTCAACCCCACCTTAACCTGGTGATTCAGGCTGAATACGACGATATCCAGTTTCCCTCTCCCTATGGTTCAAATAAATTGCTCTTGATTTCTCCGCGGATCGAAATTAATTTCAGCACAACCATATCATGGACAACCTTCTTGCAATACAATACCCAGGAAAATAATTTCAATATCAACAGCCGGTTCCAGTATCGCTTTAAGCCCATGAGTGATTTATACATCGTGTATACCGACAACTATTTTACCACGCCCGTCATCCAAAATAAGAATCGCTCCATCGTCTTCAAGCTGAATTACTGGTTTAATTTGTAGCTGCTTACAGTTTACTCACCGGGAAATTTGATATATTTCAGAATCTTAGATTTGGATCTGCCCGGAGCTCCGGGCACATCGTCTAATTAAAAGAGAAATAAATGGAACCCGTTTACTTTAACCGTGATTTAAGCTGGCTCAGTTTTAATCAGCGCGTATTGGAGGAAGCCGCAGACCGCGATCTGGGTATTGCGGACAGGCTGAAATTTCTTGCTATTTTTTCTTCCAACCTTGACGAGTTTTACAGTGTAAGGGTTCCCGTCATAATGGCCTTGGAAAAATTGAAGAAAGATAGCACCCTGGCTGAAGTCCAGACCTGGACGGGAGAACATATGGTACAATTCGGTTCTATTTTCGAAAATGAACTCCTTCCTTTGCTTCGGCTTCACCACGTCCATTTGGTTTACAATGAACAGATACCTCATTTCCTGAAAAAAAATATTACTGACTATTTTTATAATCGGGTATTGGCTTTTCTACAACCTGTTTTCCTTTCAGAGAAAACAGGAAGCACTATGCCCGGCCAAAACAAGCTAAGTCTACTTGTAGATCTGCTGGATGAAAACCATAAGCAAAGGATCGCGTTCCTGAATATCCCCACAGATTTCCTGCCCAGGTTTTATTATGCCGATGAACAAGACAAAGAGGAAAGAATGATAGTCTTCCTGGATGATGTCATCAAAGCAAATCTTGAAATCATTTTCAGGGGATATAAGGTCCAGGGCGCTTATTCTTTCAAGATTACGCGGAATGCAGCCCTTGACCTGGAGGGAGAATATAAAGGAGGGATGGCAAGGAAGCTGGAAAAAAAATTAAAACTTAGGGCATTCGGACCGCCGACGCGCTTTCTCTATGAACCTGGCATACCGCCTTTGCTGCTGGAAGAGGTCAGGCAGTCTTTGAAATTAGAGCACGCGAATTTTGTGCAGGGCGGACATTACCACAATCTCAAAGACCTTGGTTCTCTGCCTTTGCCCGAAAGAAATTTCTTTGAATCGGAGAATTGGATTCCAAAAAAAACGCGGAATATCCAGCCGGAGATTTCGATTTTTGATTTTTTACAAAAGCAGGAACTTCTCCTCCATCTTCCTTATCATTCCTATCAACCTGTATTCAGGTTTTTTAATGAGGCAGCGAATGATAAACATGTCAGAGAAATATTTGTAACGATTTATCGGGTGGCAACAGATTCCCAGATCATGTATGCACTCATCAGTGCAGCGAGAAATGGAAAGAGAGTGACTGTTTTCGTTGAATTGAAAGCCCGTTTTGATGAGGCCAATAACCTGCAATGGTCTAAAAAAATGAAGGCAGCAGGCATAAGGATAATCCACAGTCAGGAGGACCAGAAAGTGCATTCCAAGATTGCTTTAATTAAAAGAAAAATTGATCACGACTGGCAATATTTTTCGCTGCTCTCAACGGGAAATTTGAATGAAAGCACAGCAAGGTATTATACCGACCATCTGTTCCTGACAAAGGATGCGTCTATTGCCACGGAACTGGAAAAACTTTTCAAATACCTGGTAAAGCCTGAACGATATGGGAAAGAAATGTTGGAAGCATTTCAGCATCTACTGGTCAGCCCATTTAATCTGCAAATGGAATTCCTTCAACTGATCGACAAAGAAATCGAAGCTGCCAGGCAGGGGCAGGCCGCGTCCATCACCATCAAATTAAATAACCTGGAAGAAAAAGAATTAATCCGGAAGCTGTATGAAGCTTCTCAGGCCGGCGTACGGATTCATCTTATTGTTCGTGCCATTTGCTGCCTGGTTCCTGGCATTCCCGGCCTGAGCGAAAATATTTCCATTCGTAGAATTGTCGACCGCTTCCTCGAACATGGCCGTATTTTCATATTCCATAACATGGGTGACCCATTGGTTTTTGCAGGGTCTGCTGACTGGATGATCAGGAATATTTATCACCGTATTGAAGTATGTTTTCCAATCCATGATCCACAGATGAAGCAGGAAATGATCAGGATGATTAATATTCAATGGTCAGATAATGTGAAGGCAGTCAGCGTGGACGGAAAATTGGCGAGTCTGCGGATACAAAGAAATGAAGGAGAATCCTTCAATCGTTCTCAAAAACTGATCTATGAAAGCCTCTAGCACGCATCAGGATCTCCGGCCAATCATAGCCATAACGTCTTCCTTATAATTGTTTCCAATCGGAAGTGTAATTGAATCAATTTCAACTGAATTTCCGTAAATGATCCGGATATGGCTGATCGCAGCTATATATGATTTATGGATTCTGATGAATTGTTTGGAGGGAAGCATTGTTTCCAGATCGTTCATGGTTTGATGACTGATTAGCTGATAATCTTTGGTGTGGATGCGAACATAATCCCTCATACCCTGTACGTAAAGAATTTCTGAAAAATTGACTTTGAAAAATTTGCTTCCCGATTTGATAAAACTATGATCTCCCCAATTTTCCTTTTCCGGCGTAGGTTGTGAAAGCAGCCGGCCTCCCAGCAGTTTACTGATCGCCTTTGAAAAGCGTTCAAATGAAATAGGTTTGAGCAGGTAATCGATCACGTTGAATTCATAACTCTCCAGTGCATATTCTGCATAGGCAGTCGTTATGATGACAAAGGGAGGGTCGGGAAATGATTTTAGAAAATGCAGTCCAGTCATTCCGGGCAATTGAAGATCAAGAAAGATCAGATCCACCTCATTATTTTCGAGCACTTTTCTTGCTTCCACTGCATTTTGACAAATGGCCACCAGTTCCAGCTGAGGGATCTTTTCCAAATGGTTTTGGATAACCTGTTGGGCAAGAATTTCATCTTCTACAATTATGCATTTGATCAAGCCGCCCTGGATTTAAGAATTAATGAAACAGTGAATACATTGTTGCTTAAAATTACATCCAGTGTGTGAGAATCAGGATATAAAAGTTTCAGTCTCTCCCTGGCATTCTTCAACCGGACCAGGCTTTTCTGCCTTTCTTTTTGTTCAGTCTGGATAATTTGGAGATCATAAGAACCCGGGTAAAGCAGTTCAAGCAGGCTCTTGCTATTGCGGATTCCCGAACCATCAATGCTCTTGGCCTGGGTTTCCAGGTCGATGCTTGTATTATTGATTACTGTAAGGCTGATTTGACCGGATTCGACCTTTAGGGTAATGTACATGAATGGGTCTGAAAAAGAATTATTAAACGCATGGGTAAACCCATTTTCAATGAATGAAATAAATAGAAAGGGTTCGATCGTTACGCCTTCCACTTTCCCTTCTACATTAAACCGGATGTCTGCATTGTGTCTTATTCTCTCAATTTCAAGATAATTTTCGATGAACCCAATTTCCTTGGTGAGAAGAATTTTGGGTTCATTGCAATCATCAATCAGGTACCTCATCACATCAGCTAGCTTTAGGACGACTTCGGATGCTTTGTCAGAATGCTGCAGACTTAAAGAATAAATGCTGTTCAGGGTATTAAACAGGAAATGGGGGTTCATCTGGGCGCGCAGATACTTTAGTTTGAAATGGATATTGTCTTCCTGCAACTCTATGATCGTGTCCTTTTCATCGAGCGCCTTTTTGATGAATGCGATTGCGATGGCTAAAAGCATATTGAAAACGCACCAAAGCACTTCGCGGATAATAGTAGAAGCAGAATATGCAAAATAGGTTGCGGCACGTTCTGTAATATGCTCGCTGATAAGAGAAAAAATTCCCCATAGGATCAATTGGACCAAAATAAAAAATGCGATGCTGATCAGAACAAATAAGAATGGTTTCCTGCCAAAAAGAAACTTTGGTGTCAGTACTCTTCCATAAATTATATATGCGGGAAGAACAACCAGGCTAACCATGAAAATGGCTGCCCATATTTTAAGATCGCTCGGGAACCAGGTAAGGGAGTTGAACAGGGGGTTGAAGATGACTAGTATTCCCCAATAAAAGAGTTCAATTTTGTATGAAGGCCGGATGAGTCTGTCATTATCGTATTCCATAAATATGTTTAATCACTGTCTTACTAAAGCTATTTCAATGGTATTAAAGCTGGAAATTATTTCGACCAACACGATCGGACTGTCGATGAAGGGGGGAAACCGGGCCGGGTCACTGCAAGTTCGATTCCATAAGAAGAATGCCCCCGCTTTTGTAATTTTAATTCCAGGTGAAAACCTGCCTAAACGGATTCTTATTCCTGCCAATGCGTATTGAAAATTTCGGTTCCCGGGACCTGGAACATCTTCCTGCCTTGCAGCCCCCTGGCTGGGGCGATCTTGTTCCCCGGTTCAGGTATTTTATTCAATCCGATTTTTGCTTTCCAAAGAAGATCTCCATCGATGGAAGTATGGCGGCCATAGGAGCCAGCATATATCATGGCGACTCGGTATGGCTTGCTTGCATTGTTGTGCATCCCGATCAAAGGAATAAAGGGCTGGGCACATTCATTACAAAATATCTGATGGATCAGGTCGATGGAAGCAGATATAATACGATTTACCTGGATGCCACCAAACTGGGATTTCCGATCTATGAAAAGCTTGGATTCATCACAGAACTGGAATATTTGCACCTGAAATCTGAGAATGATTGGTCTTTTGACATGAATCTGGAGAATATTGTAAGTTTTTCAAGTGGTTTCCAGGAGAAGCTGCTGCTCATGGACAGACTGGTGTCCGGAGAAGATAGAAGAAAGACCATCCTTGAGCAGATTGGAACCGCGAAACTGGTCCTAAACAACAACGATCTATTGGGATTTTATATACCAGGACTCGCCGACGGATTGATCGTTGCATCTGATCCACGGGCCGGGATCAGGTTGATGAAACTGCGGCTCCAGGACAAAAAATTCGCCATTTTTCCCGCCAGGAACAAAATTGCCCTTGATTTCCTTAGTCAGCATCAATTTGTGGAGTATCGCAGCTCAAAACGAATGCGCTGGGGCCAAGAAAGGCCCTGGCACCCTGAAAGCCTGTACAATAGGATTAGCGGTCAGCTAGGGTGATTTTGCCAAGAAACCGGTCGGGTGAGGGAGCAAAAACTCAATTTAATTAGGTATCTTTAAAGAACTAAACCTGCCTGCATTAAGGGCGAACCGGGCTCCCCGGGTTGTTGTTGTACACCATTGGTTGACAGAGAATTTGTCGGGAATTCTATCCAATCCATTTAGTTTGCCGTGATCATCGACCTCATTTTAAGAATTTACCGATGATGCTTCAAACCATAATTCAAATTCTCACGTACTGCTTTTGATGGCAATTCAATATTCTGCTATCGGATGAATAACCAACGCACTTCAATTAATTGAACAAAGAGAATAGGATGAAATACTGGGTGGGAATTTTCTTTTTAATTGCTTTTGCCAAGGCGAGGTCCCAGACCCAGTCATGCCCTCCAAACATCAATTTCTCCAATGGGACCCTCACACAATGGGATGCATACACTGGAAATAACCACTTTGGCAATGGACCATCAGCCATCAAACAAAGATATGACAAGGGCGTAGCTACACCTGGGGGTACAATAGGTTCTGTAGTCATTTATGAATACGGACTTGGCGTTCCCGGAATCCAGGTTTATTCTCAGAATGGAGTGGATCCATTCGGAAATTTTCCTATCATACCAAACATAAACGGGTATCAGTATGCGAGTTCTGTGAAACTGGGCTCAACCAGTGTCTCACAAAATGCATCATCGAATGGAGGTGCGCCAGGGGGATATATCAGGGGCATCAGTTATGAAATTTCCGTGCCCAATTCAACTTCCACCCAGCCATATACCATGACCTATGCTTATGCCATGGTGCTGGAGAATGGCACCCATAACTCTATTGAACAACCGCTATTCACTGCTACGTTAAGTTCAAATGACAGCGTTATTGTTTGCGCTTCACCCAAATATTATCTGCCCACGGCCAATAATGCGGCAGAGGGGGGAAGGGGAGCCACCCTCGATAGTGCAGCTGCAAAAAGAGCAGGATTTTCCGTGAGCAACAAATTATCTCCTACTTCTAGCCAGATCGGTACCACTGGAAATACTGTGCACCTCAAGGATGTGTGGACCAAGGGTTGGACCGAAGTCACATTCGATCTTTCCCCATTTCGTGGAAAAATTGTAAAGCTCACATTTGAAGCGGACAATTGTATTCCCGGAGGGCATTTTGCCTACGCTTATGTTGCCCTGCGAAATACTTGTGCCGGACTAACCATCAGTGGTGAACCGATTGCATGCACAAATACCAGTTTAACCTATTCTATCCCCGCGCTGACAGAGGCAAAGTATAACTGGACATTTCCAAGTGACTGGACTGTCAGTTCAGCTACTGATACCAGTGTTGTCCACGTAAATGTGGGAACGCAGCCCGGATACATCATTGCCCACGAGTTAAATGGCTGTGCCGACCTGAGAGATTCTTTGCTTGTACAGATCAAACCGCCTACCATCGCCGGAATTTTAAATGGCGATACGACAGTTTGTGCAGGTTTGAACGGAAGTCCCTTGCAATTAACTGGAAACCGGGGAGGGGTGCTTAAATGGATATCAAGTACAGATGGCAAAACATGGAATGATATCGTAGATACTTCAACCCTTTTGATAGCCTCAAACCTGGGATTGACAACGACTTACCGTGCCCTGGTTCAAAATGGAAGTTCTTGTAATATTGATACGAGTATAGCAGTTATCGTGAAGATTGATCCAAAAAACGCTGGTGGACGGCTGGATCCCCTTAATACCAATATTTGCAAAGGACAGGATCCGGGCGCTTTGCTTACGCTAAAAGGCAGTCATGGCAATATCGAATTATGGCAATTCTCGCAGGACAGCCTGAACTGGTCAACCTATTTTTTGGCAGGCACGGATTCATCTTACAGAGTAGCAGGATTGACTTCGACTACCCATTTCCGGGTGATCGTTAAAAGTGGTGTATGCCAACCTGATACCAGTACAGTATCTAATATTCACTTATTTGATGCCTTATTCCCGCAGGCCCAGATCAATCCGTCGGATACGACCATATGTTATGGCGGTACGGCGAGACTTGACGCCAATATTTCCATCGGGACCAGCTATACATGGAATAACTTCACAAACCTGGCAGGTGCTTCTAACGGAAATGTTCCATCCCCACCGTTCAATATCAGCGCTCAGGCTTCTCCGTTAGAGACCAATGATTATGTTTTGACGGTCACCAATGCCAATTGCCCGAACACATTATCCGATACTTTCCATGTAGCCGTCAGGCCGCCCATCATTGTCGATCCGGGCAATGATACCTCCGTTGTGGTGAACCAACCCCTTCAATTGTACGCGAATTCGAGCGAAACGGGAGATAATTTTGCGTGGTCACCCGGGGTAGGATTGGATAATGCTTTTATCCAAAACCCTGTGGCTATATATGAAAGTGGCTTCGACTCGATAAGGTATGTAGTGACAGCTACAAACGCTATCGGATGCCAGGGATCGGCAGATATTTTGGTGAAAATTTTCAAAACAGGGCCTGATATTTTTGTGCCGAATGCTTTCACCCCTGGCAAAGCAACCAACAACATCTTCCGTCCTATTCCCGTAGGTATCGCCACCCTGAATTATTTCCGCGTGTACAACCGCTGGGGCCAACTCGTATACAGCACTTCAAGAGCAGGCCAGGGCTGGAATGGAAATATCGATGGCAAGCCCCAGGGCGCCGCAAGTTACGTGTGGATGGTCCAGGGTGTTGACTACATGGGCAAGACAATTTTCAAGAAAGGGGTGATGACCCTTATACGCTGATCACGGCAACATATCAATTCCCGGTAAACAAATCTTCCCCGAAATATCCTAACTTCAGATTCCTCAAATCAATGTGACAATTTTATTGGATGTAGAACCAGAAAACGGGGTCTCCATCGGGAACAAATCAATAAAGCCATGAAAATTATTTTCTTTGCAGCATTGCTTAGTTTAATTACATTTTCAATGAATGCACAACAAAAAACAATTGGCCAACTGGTAAAACTGGATCCGCATTTCGATGATTTGATATCTCCCGACGCCAAGATTGAGGCCCTGGCTGATACTTTTGCCTGGTCCGAAGGACCCGTATGGGTCAATGAAGGAAGATTTGTTCTTTTCTCGGATATTCCGAACAACACGATTTTCAAATGGAAAGATGGAGAGGGGCTTTCCATTTTTATTAAGCCTTCGGGGTACACTGGCCGTCTTCCATATAGCAGGGAGCCTGGAAGCAATGGGCTTATCCTGAACAATAAAGGAGAACTCGTCGCATGTGAACACGGCGACCGAAGAATCAGTGCCATGCCACTCGCACGGGGTGGCAAGCGCACACTGGCGGACAACTGGCAGGGAAAAAGATTCAACAGTCCCAATGATATTGTTCAAAGATCAAATGGAGATTACTATTTTACGGATCCTGCATATGGCCTTCCGGACAGAGAAAAAGATAGTTCCCGCCAAATTGATGTGATGGGAGTATATCGCCTTGCCACCGACGGAAAAGTGACGATGCTTTTGGACGAAATCTGGCCGAATGGGCTCGCTTTTTCTCCGGATGAGAAAATACTTTATGTGGGACATTCAAATCCTCTCAAACCCGTGATCTATGCATACCCTGTAAATGCAGATGGCAATTTGGGAGCGGGGAAGGTATTTTTTGATTTCGGCAGCGTAAAAGCTCAGGGTCTGATTGGCGCGCCGGATGGCATGAAAGTAGACCGCTCCGGAAATCTTTTTACTACGGGCCCAAAGGGAATATTTGTCATTGATCCCAGCGGAAAATTATTGGGCCGGATAGAAACTGATCAGCCAACAGCAAACTGCGCGTGGGGAGATGACGGGTCCACTCTATATATCACGGCGAATAACTATTTGTGCCGCATAAGGACCAAAACAAAAGGCGTGGGGTTTTAAAATGCATTTTTGTCATCAGACGGTAGGGAATCACTTTTAGATTTCTTAAATCGCTTCCTGACTGTTTTACTTGTCATCCTGCACAGGAAAATGCCAATTGATCATTCCAAAATAGTTACATTATTCCCTGATTTCCTGTACACATACAGAACCCCACCGCTTTGCATAGGCACCCAGCGGTAACCCTGGGCTTTTTCATTTTCTGACTCGATCAATACTTTATCTTCAAGCATGACAGTGGATGGCTTTTTTGCCATCCTGATTTGTTCAGTTCCGGCATTGTCGAATGTCCTGTAAAAAATCAGCACCTTATTAATGTCCGGTACTTTGATATAAGGAACAAGGAATTTATTAGTCTGCCCCCGATAGTCCGCCTGTTGGATCACGGAACTGCTTGAAAGAATATGATCAGCTGCAGGAGATAAATTCGGATATGTCGCCATGGCCCTTAGGTAATGCCTGATATAGTCTCCATAGCCATCGGTCAGCCACACTTCATCGAAAGGAAAGCAATTCTTTCCATCCAGGTCCACCATGTATGTAGCCCAATCCAATTCCAGTATGGCATTGGTCTTCCTGGTAGTATCTCCAGAAAGCTTACAATAAAGTAATTCAGTAGCGCCTTCCCTCGATACATGACTTTCTCCAGGAGTTTGATATACGGTCTGTTCGTTGACAACAGTTACGCCATATTTTTTCCATTTTTCATTCTTAAGCGTTTTGTACACCCACTTGAAAATATTTTCTACTTCTACTTTCCAGTCTGGAAAATATTCCCTGTGTTCAAGCATAAACCTGGCAAATTCAACCGCATTAATCTGCGTATCACTCCAGCCCTGGACGTCTTCAAAAAATGGCCCCCAGCGATTATTTTTTAGCGGATATGTCTTCATCCAATTCAAAAGGATATTGAAGCCATTCTCATATTTGGCTGCATTTGACAGGTCTAATTTTTTTAATTCCAGGAAAAACTCCATTGTGGGACACCAGTTGGAGGTATAATTTGCTTCGCCCACTATGGTGCCATCCGTATTGTTGTTTTTCAGCTTACCTGTCTCGCCAGTGTACGCATTCACTTTGAAAGGCAATGGTGACTGGTTCTCATTGCCTGGTTCGAGGTGGCTCAACAAAGTCCTGCCAATCTTAATGGCAGCATCCAGATACCTGCCTGAAGTAGATTGCAGATAAAAATCCCTGCTTGACATTTCATAGAGGTGTACAAGTTCCAATCCCAGAGATCCCGATTTGTCGGGTTGGAGAAAACCGGGGCCGATCACCATATCACCGTCATAGATACCCGAATATATCAGGGTATTATATGGGAAAGGCAAATTGGGCCAGGCACAATTCGAGGGTGAAATGGAATGGCTCAGGTAATAATCGGCCATGAATTTCATGTTCTGTTTTACCCGCTCATTTCCGGAATAAGCATATAGTAATTGCCAGGATGACATTGCCATTTGCAATTGGTCTCCTCCCAGGCCACGGCTGTCATTGTATCCCTGTTTCCATACCTGATGATTCATGTAATAAGGAATTCCATTGAGGTCTACACGCATTGTATCCCAGAAACTCCAAACTAAATGCAGGATATGGTCATATGAAATCCCATGATCCGCGTGATACCACGGAACGATGATTCCGTTTCCATTTGTTTGAATATTGTGGTAGAGTAATTTCTCCTGGGCCTTTGATTGTGCAAATAGGAATATGAGAATAATGAACGAGGTTTTCTTCATGTCAGGGGATTATCCTTTAAAGATAATGCTAATAATTTTTCAGGAAATGCGCAAGACCAGAAATCCTTCTGTAGGGCTGGCAGATGAAAGACAACCCAGGAAGGAGAGTCCCATCATTTTTTAATGGAGTTTGTATCCTGGTCTTTGAAAAGGGGATCCAGGGTGTACCACGCGAGGGCTGGAAAAAAGTGCATGGGGACTGTAAGTCCTGGAAATAATTCCGGATTGGTCTGATCTAATGGCAAACTAATCGAAATGGGCACTACAATGCTGGCGAAGGACAGTATAGAAAAGAAAAAATTAAAAATAATAGATCCCCTTTTTCCAAACCATTTTTGGAATAATGTATAACCGAAAGCTGCAAGCAAACAGCCCAGCAGGTTGAGGCCTGCCAGGCTGCTAATATTTACGAGTTTGGAATAGCTAATTTCAGTGGCAAAAAAATAAATCCTGTCATAAATGATTGCAGCAATCGCTGCGAGGATTCCGGACCAAAGCCCATGCAGGAATATTTTTTTAGACATTGATTAGGATTTGGTCACGGGAACATTGATCTCAACTTTTAGCACTGCGGCACCATGAGCAGGTTCAGCAGTATTCACATTATAATCCAGCCTGTTGATCTCGAAAGTTGAGTTGAATACATTGTCCTTAAATGTGAAAGGAATAGTAACTTCTTTTTGAACCCCGTGAAAATCCAGTGTGCCTTTTGCCTGATATCCTGTGGCAGTGCTGGATATAGCAGTTGAAGTGAATTTAATGGCTGGATATTTTGTAGCATCAAGCCATTTTTCGCTTTTGGCGTGGGTATTTTTCATGCCATTGCCAGTATTGATTGTGGTTACATCGATGCTGACATCAAATTTTGAAGACGGGAGGTCTTTGTCATCGAAATTGACGGTTCCTTTTAAGCCCTTGAATTCTCCCGAAGGATCTTCACTTGTAAATTTCACAGTATAATTATCGGCGATTTTCCAGTCCTGCGAGCGAATAACGGTAAATGCGGATGCCAAGATGATTAGTGCTGCCGCCGCGGGATAAAATAACTTTTTCATGTTCAATCTTTTTTTTGTGTTAAATAAATGGTCTCTCATTGCTGGTAAGCCTCGAAAAGGCCGAACCGGAGCCAAAGCTATAAAACTCCTTCTGAGTTTGGGTTAAAATGCGATGATTTCGTGAAAATCTGAGACGAAAAGGGGTTTGAATGATGTTTGAACATCTATTTAGCGAAGAATTAGATATTTGAGGGCCAATATCGTGCAGGAATCAGGCCGATTGGTCATCCGGATTGAAAAAAACTAGAATTGAAAGGCCTACGCAATAAAGGGGGAGGTTTTCAGTTATTGTATTGAGTCCAAATCCTGTTTTAAGCTCAAGAACCGTTCATGAAAAAGCTAACCCTCAGCCATCAAAAAGGTCACCGCAAAGCCATTTCCCTGCCTTTACTGGCCCTTAGTTTTATTGGAGGGTGGATTTTAGCCACTTGGGTTTTCTACTATCTGGGTAATGGAGCACGTGCAGCCCTGATGTCCTTATTCCATGCTGCCTGATCCTGAAATCAATTGATGATTTTATCTGCGTGGGCTGCTTTGACTCATCGATTAGTTTTTCTTTTTCTTCTTCTTGTCCTTGGCATAAATTTTCTTCGCTTTTTCTACAAGCTGGACAAATTCTTTTTCTCCAATATCATTAGGATCGAGTGATTGGCTAGCCATTTCACTGATATCGTCCCAATTTACCTCTGTCATGAATTTTGATTTCTTCAGGAGTTCGCCAAACATTACGGTGGAAGTAGCGAACCGGTAGCTGGACGGGAGATCACTAAATGGCGTCAAAGAAAAGGGACAGTCATAATACGACAAACGCTCCATTGAGTCATTGGGTAGTTTATAATGCAAGTTGACATTGGCAAATCCTTTCTTACCAAGGCTGAAATTGTCCATATAATTGCTTGTTGGAGTCAATTCAAACAAAGCCATGAGGGCTTGGCCGGATCCTACTTCTCCACCCTGGATTTCGCTTGTGGAATCTGAGAGTGCCATAAGTTTATTTTCAAATCCTATCAGTCGGTAGGATTTGACGAGGTCGGGATTAAATCGGACATCTACAGATGCATTGTCTGCAACTGCATAAATAGTTTGTGCAAACTCGTTCATCAGCACTTTCTCTGCTTCTTTCTCATCATCCAGGTAAGCAAAATTTCCATTGCCTTTTTTAGCGAGTACTTCCAGTTTGGAGTCTTTGTAATTACCCATTCCCACTCCCAGACAGGTCAGGTATATCCCCCATTGCTTGTGCATGGAAATGAGTATTTCGAGGTCTTCTTCAGAGTTTTGACCCACATTGAAATCCCCATCCGTGGCAAGTATAACCCTGTTGTTTCCACCCTGGATGAACTGGCTTTTGGCGAGGCGGTAGGCGGCTCGGATTCCTGCCTCGCCAGGCGTGGGTCCGCCTGGTTCAAGCTCTTCTATGGATTTTAATATTTTTTTCTTGTCTGATCCGGATGTCGGAGTCAACCAAACACCTACCGTTCCCCCATAAACGACAATGGTCACAGTGTCTTGTACCCTAAGATTATTGACGAGGATCTTAAATGCAGATTTCAGCAGGGGCAGCCTGTTGGGCAGATCCATCGAGCCGGAAACATCGATCAGGAAAACCAGGTTAGATGGTGGTATTTTTTCTATATTGGCTTTTTTCGCAGAGATATTCAGGTAGAGCAGCTGGCTTTGCCTGTTCCAGGGGCAGTCAGTCAGATAGGAATTGAAAAAGAAATTGCTGTCTCTTCAACGGTTCTGAGTACCCGAAATTGAAATTGTTGAGCAATTCCTCTATCCGGATAGCGTCAGGCGGAACAATGGCGCCCATATTAATAAAACGTCTGACATTGCTGTAAGATGCTTTATTAATATTCACGGTAAAACCTGTCTCCGGGAATCTGGCCGTAATCACAAATTCATTTTCTATTAGCGCGCTATAGGTTTCTGCAGCAACGGTCCAGCCACGCCAGTCTTCCGGTTTAAGGTTTCTCGTAAATGACATCAGCTTGTTTCCCGATTTTGCGTTTTGGGATTTATGAAGGACTTTAAGTGTAATGTAGTGGTAGCTCGCAGCATCCAGCTTGGAGCAATAGGTTTGAAATCCGTCTGCCGACACAGTAACAGAATCGATCATTTTGGGGATGGGGATCCCAAAGGCACCGGCGCTTCCGGAATAATATACATACCCGCTCGAATGCAAGATCATTTTGACATTCGACAGTGGATTATTGCTCTCATCCTTTATTTCTCCGCGCAAATAATACTGCGCACGGGAGGATAAAAGAATAAAAAAGCAGAAGCCTATGGCAGCTAATTTTTTCAATAGAATATATTGGCATTAATAACCAATCATTTAAGCCTTCCATTCCTTTTCAGCTAGCATGGCCATTAACTACTCAGGACATAGATCGAGTCCATATTTCTCCCCAATCCATTATAGTCAAGTCCATAACCCACTACGAATTTATTCGGTATTGAAAACCCCAGGTAGTCAACGCCGATCGGGTAAATTTTAGCTTCCGGTTTGTGCAGCAGGGCGACAATTTTCAATGATGCCGGCTGCTGGTGTTTCAACTGAGGCAGGAACTCATTTAGCGTCTTGCCCGTATCGACTATGTCTTCAATTATCAGTACATGCCTCCCGAATAAATCTATATCCAATCCAATCGCAGTCACCACCTGGCCCGAAGACTTAGTTCCTTTGTAAGATGCCAGCTTGATGAAACAAATCTCTGCCTCGATATTCAATTCTTTAAACAGGTCAGCAGCAAACATGAATGAACCGTTAAGTATAGCAATGAATAAAGGCCTCTTGCCAGCATAATCACGCTTGATCTGGGTCGCGATCTCCTTTATTTTTTCGTGAATCGAAGAATTGCTCAGATAGGGCTCAAAATGTTTACCGTGTATTTGGACTGTCGGCATGTCAATTCTTATAAATGATCAATTCCTGCCCGGTTCTGAGATTCATCGAATCTAGTTTATTCCATTCCTGTATTTTTTCCACTTCAACCCCATATTTTTTGGAAATGCTATATAATGTTTCTTTGGTTTGTACAATATGTGTGAAAGGGGCTGCGCTTTCTGCCACCGCATCGTTCTTTAAGGGTTCAGGTTGAATTGGCGCTGCATTTAATTTGGCCAAAGCTGGTTTAGATGCAGCTATTTTCTGCAATGATAATTTTGAGCCAATGGCCGGTGCTTCTGTGACTGTCAATTGATTGAGCACAAGCAGACTTTCATAACGGATACCCTCAGCCTGTGAAATATCATACAATGTTTCTCCAGGTACCACTGTATGAAACTCATTCGCTCCCGTCTTTCTCTTTCTCTGAAGGAAAACGAGCTGGTCTTTTACAAGAACTTCTTCACCCTTTAATTCATTAAAGTCCATCAGATGGGGCAGGGGCACTTCGTATTGATCTGCGATGGATAGCAAAGACCTGCCTGATCTTGCAAATACCACTTTTGCATTGTTGATGGCAAAAACGCCTTCAGGATATACTGGTGCCGGTGTTAAATCAATGACCAAAGGATCGCCGGATCCCTGACCTGCAAGGGAATCATCAGACAAATTTACCCGTAAGAGCTGGGACCCGGCCAGGACTTCTTCAGATGGCCTGATCTTTCCCATGCCGATCAGCGTATATTGCTGTAGGTTATAATCCCGGATCAGCCGGATCAGTATCTGAGAATATTTTGAATTGGTAGCATAGCCGGCCTTTTTTAATCCATATGCCCACCCGGCATAATTCATTGGATCCAGCTTAAATAAGAACTGGTATCTCGTACTGGATCTCAAAAAATCCGAATGGTCCTTGTAGGAATCGATTGCAGAAGAATAGCTTCGAAAACATTCACCGCGTGCGTCATCGTCATGGAAAACAACGGATCCCGTCCAGTTCTCCTTGCATTTGATGCCAAAATGGTTGTTTGATTTTCTGACCAGTTCACTCGTACCTGCTTCCGTTTCATGGATTCCCTGGGCAAGGATGATGGAGGCAGGAATGCCGGTCCTTTGCATTTCTGTTATAGAAATCTCTTTGTAGGTATTAATATAGGCCAGGATATCATTGCTATTTTGGGCCAGAAGGCCATTGCCTCTTGACACCAATAGGAGCAACACAATCCAACATATTTTTCTTACAGTCATTATCGCTACTTTTTCCGGATCATGAGCAGGCCGTCTCTAACGGTCAGCAGTACCTTATCAACCGTTTGATCGTTTTTAACCAGTTCATTAAAAGCATGGATGGCTTTCGCGTTCTTACCCTTGATTTCCCGGCCCAGAACTTCCCCATAAAAGAGCACGTTGTCGGCGATAATAAGCCCTCCTCGACAAAGTCTAGCCAATACCAGGCTGTAGTAAGCTTTGTACCCGACTTTATCTGCATCAATAAATACCAAATCCCAGTCCTCATCAAGGCTTGGGATGATGTCTAACGCGTTTCCCTGGTGCAAAATTATTCTATCCGTCATATTGGCCTTTCGGAAATTTTCAGCCGCTATCAGGGCATCCTCAGGCCTGATCTCAATGGTGTGCAATTTGCCGCTTTCCTGCAAACCCTTGGCCAGGCAGAGGGCGCTGTAGCCCATGAAAGTTCCGATTTCCAGGATCCGTTTTGGTCGCATCAGGAGGCTGATCATCTCCAGGAATTTGCCCTGAAGATGGCCACTCAGCATGTTGCCATGGGGATGTACACGTGTTAAATGATTGATTTCGGTCAGGATTTCATCCTCGGCAGATGAGAATTTCTCCGAATAAGACTGGACCAATGGATCAATAATATTCAATATCAGACATATTTTCACAAAGATAATAAAGAACCCTCATTGACTTTCGCTGCGGCCAGGCATGGGGCTCAGGGGACTTTTTAGGTAAATCCTGTTTAGAAATTAGGCTGCAATGAATGTTTTGAATAGAAGCGAAGGATATGATCGGCCACTTCATCCGAGGTGTCGGCAATATGTAGCAGGTCCAGGTCCTGGTTCGAGATATTTCCGGATTTTTCGTGCATGATGGATTTCATCCAATCCAGCAGTCCCCGCCAATAAGATGAACCCACAAGGATCAAAGGCACTGGTGACATTTTGCCGGTTTGAATCAGGGTAGCCACTTCAAAAAATTCATCCATGGTACCAAATCCTCCCGGCATCATGATAAATCCCTGGGAATATTTGGTAAACATTACTTTTCTGACGAAAAAATATTCAAATTGGAGATTGGCATCGCGGTCAATATAAGGATTGGAATGCTGCTCAAACGGCAATTCGATATTCAGTCCAACTGATTTTCCACCTCCGAGTTGAGCTCCTTTATTGGCGGCCTCCATGATACCGGGACCACCCCCGGAAATGATACCAAAGCCTTCTTCAGACATTCGTTTTGAAATGTCCACGGCCAATTCGTAAGAGTCTTGGCCGGGTTGTGTTCGTGCTGATCCAAAAATCGAAATACAGGGCCCGATTTTGGCCAGTGCTTCAAAGCCATCAACAAATTCTGCCATTATTTTAAAGATCTGCCAGCTGGAATGTGCTTTTGATTCTGCCCACCTGCGCTGTTTAGACAACCTGATCGTGTCATTCATACTTCACTGATTTAGGGTTTAGATAGCAAGTGCCATCCACCAGAGGCGAATGGCACTTGCTATACGGAATAACGTCAAAGCCCAGAAATTAGTTTGTCGGCTGCTTTTTTTTCCGATATAATTAACAGGCCAAAAAAGGTGAGTATGCCATTGATCAGCAGGAGTTCAATGCCTATCTGAAAACCACCAAACCATGCTGCTGCGTTTTTGCTCAGGATATAGCAGGAGATGGGCATGACCAGGCAAATCGCTGTGATCAGCCAGGAATTGGGAAGTTTTCTTTTGGTAAAAATTCCAAATGCAAACAAGACCCAGCAGCGGCCCATAGGTGTATCCGGCCAGGTCCAGGATCACGTTGATGATCGACTTGTTGTCAATCCATTTAAATGTCAGGATGCAAAGAAGAAAAAGAATGGCAAAGGAAATATGAACGGTCATCCTTATGCGCTTTTTCCCCTGGTCATTCAGCGTGGTTTTCCCGGGCAGGCCGAGGATATCAATGCAAAAAGAGGAAGTGAGTGCAGTCAGCGCCCCATCTGCACTGGGAAATAGTGCGGAGATCAGGCCGATGACGAAAATAATTGAAACGGTCTTTGGCAGGTAGTTGAGCGCCACTGTAGGAAAGATATCGTCCCCAATGACATTCTTTCCGCCCATCAGAAATTGGTGCCCTTCATAATGTCCACCCTGGTTCATGAGAAACAGATAAAGCAGACCCCCGAGCAACAGAAACATGAAATTTACAGCTACCATGATGATACTGAAACTGATCATGTTTTTTCTCGAATCCCTAAGGTTTTTGACGCTGATATTTTTCTGCATCATCTCCTGGTCCAGGCCGGTCATCGCGACGGTGATGAACATGCCGCCAATAATCTGTTTCAGGAAAAACCCTTTGCTCTTGATGTCCGTGTTGAACAGCGTTGTATAGCCTTTTTCTTCCAGTGCATTCATCGCCTGCCCGGGAGTAAGGCCCAGGTGATTCATAATATACCAGCCACAAACGATCAGGCCAAGCAGCATGAAAGTGGTTTGCAGGGTATCGGTATATACAATGGTTTTGACACCTCCTTCAAAAGTGTAGAGCAGAATCATGAGACAGGATGATAAGCGCTGTTACCCCGAAAGAAACGCCGACACTGTTCAGAATGAAAACCTGCAGCACATTGATCACGAGATATAATCTTGCTGTCGCCCCAATTGTTCTGGAAATGATAAAAAAAAGTGCACCGGTTTTATAAGCCACCTCACCAAACCTTCCATGGAGATAATTGTAAATTGAAGTCACCTGCAGCCGGTAGTACAAGGGAAGCAAAATAAATCCAATTAAAAAATATCCGAGCCAGTAACCGATCACCACCTGGAAATAGGCAAATGCTTTGTAAGAGTCGCCAACAAAATCTCCTACTGTGCCCGGAACGGAAACAAAAGTTACTCCAGACAATGAAGTCCCGATCATGCCAAATGCAACGAGCATCCAGTTGGAACTGCGATTGCCGATAAAAAAGGAATCATTGGTTGAATTTCTGGAAGTGCGCCATGCCACAATGAGCAATAAAATAAAATACCCGATGACAAAAGAAAACAGGAACAGTGGCGACATAATGCGGGTTAAGTCATGAAATTTTAATGAGCGAAAATTAGGAAATACAAGCTTAAATTTTCAATTTTAATTTGAGGAACCTAATGAAATCTTATGAATATTGAGTCTGTCGTGGTTTTTTGTGGCTCCAAATCAGGGAATAATCCGGTCTTCGCCAGGCACGCAAAGGAATTGGGGAAATTGATTGCGATGCTGAGATTAAAACTGGTGTATGGAGGAAGCGACAAGGGATTGATGGGCGTGCTCGCAGATTCAGTGCTATCGCATGATGGAAAGATCATGGGCGTTATTCCGGAAATGCTGATCGAATGGGAGCATCAGCACAAGGGCCTCAGCGAGCTGGCTATTGTACCGGATATGCATACCCGAAAAAAAATGATGTATGACCGGGCCGACGCCGCGATCGTGTTGCCCGGAGGATTTGGAACACTGGACGAATGCTTTGAAATGCTGACATGGAACCAGTTGAAGATCCACGACAAGAAAATCTACGTCCTCAATTCTGATGGATTTTATAACCACCTGCTCAAGCACCTGGAACAATTGGCAAGGGAAGGATTTCTCTATGAAAATCTCGAAGAGAGGATAACCTTTTACAATACTCCGGTGGAGATCTTCAACCGCATTGGTTAAAATGCCATATTATATCCGAAGCTGAACACAGCCTGTCCATAATAAGGAGAATAAGTATTTTGAATTACATCATACATGAGGCTGAGGACCACTGCCCCGCGACCGGCGGGTATAGCCGCTCCACCCCCGAGCAGGAGTGAGGGTACGAACTGGCTTGGGATCTTATATTCCTGTCCATTGGCATAAGGGTAGCTCCCCCAAACATAATTTCCTTCGGGTTGCACCTGGATGAAAAGTTGCCTGATCGGGTACAGTCTTCCAAAAAGACTCATGCCCTACATAACTCTGAACTGCAGTCATGTTATATCCGTAATATGGTTTGTAGCTGTAATAGGCGTAATTGAGGCCAACGCCGGCGGCGAAATATTGATTGAAATTGTATCCAACCTGGGGCGTAATGTATATTGAGGTTCCATAACTGCTGAAACTTAATCCCAGGTAGCCTCCAAAGAACATTCTGGATTTATCAAAACCCTTGCCGCCTGTATCATCCTGCGCCCGCGAAACGATAGCCAGGCCAGCCCATAAAACCATAATCAAAAATCTTTTTCTCATAAATAATTATTTTTAAGTACCCCGTATGCTATTCAAGTTCAAATATTTTTCCGGCATTTAAAATATTATTTGGGTCAAATGCCCTTTTTATCTGTCTCATTAAATTGAGTTGCGTTTCGGAAAAAACAATATCAAGAAAATTTTTCTGAACCAGACCAATGCCATGTTCTCCGCTGATGGTTCCATTCAGGCTATGCACCAATTGAAAGAGTGCCCTCAGGCATCTAATCATTTCAGGATCCTCCTGGCTGTTGGGCGTTCCTTCTTTCCTGATCCGGATATGCAGGTTACCATCTCCGGCATGGCCGTAGCATACTGCCTGAAATCCATATTCTATTCCAAGTTTCTTAACTCCCCTGATTAATGCAGGTAGGGATGCCCGTGGTACAACGGTATCTTCTTCTATTGTGAAGCCATCCGCTTTTACAGCTTCGGCAACCCGCTTGCGCAAAGTCCAAAGGGCGGCTTTTTGCTGCTCATCTTCTGCAAAAAAGATCTCACCCGCGTCAAAGTCGGTCAACAGGTCTGCAATGGCTTCCATATCTGACATCAGCGTATCCCGGTGATTGCCGTCCACTTCGATCAATAAATGAGCCTGTACTCCTTCCGGGATCAAAATCGATTGAGTATTCAAAAAACGACTTGTGATCTTCAAGGCATCGATTTCCATCAATTCAAGCGCGCTGGGAGTAAATCCAGCGCGGAAAATGGCGCTCACTGCTTCTCCTGCTTTTTCCAGGGAATTAAAGGGGACAAGCATGAGGAGGTCATATTTCGGGAAAGGAATAAGCTTCAACACGATCTTCGTCACGATCCCGAGCGTGCCTTCACTTCCGACAATCAACTGGGTGAGATTATACCCCGTTGAATTTTTGAGTACATTGGCGCCAGTCCAGATGATTTCTCCGGTGGGCAAAACAAGTTCGAGGTTTAGTACATAGTCCCTGACAACACCGTATTTGACGGCCTTGGGCCCGCCGCTGTTCTCTGCAATATTGCCTCCAATAAAACAGGACCCTCTGCTGCTAGGATCGGGAGGATAGAAAAGACCTTTTTCTTTTACGGCATTCTGCAATACTTCCGTGATTACACCAGGCTCTGTGGTGACCTGCAGGTTCTTTTCATCTATAGACAGGATTGAATTCAGTCGCTCCGTGGAGATCAACACACCTCCCAGGTGAGGCAATGCACCGCCGCTAAGTCCGGTACCCGCACCTCTGGGCGTGACAGGGATCTGCATTCGATTACAGATTCTGAGGATCGCACTTATTTCCTGAGCCGTGCGTGGGCAGAGTACGACTGCAGGCAGGTATAGAAGCTGTTCTGTTTCGTCATGGCCATAATTCCGCAATGCTTCATCATCTGTGAGCACATGGGCTTCACCGACAATTTCCCTGAAAGCCGCCAATTCTTTTTCATTGATCAGTCCCTTTTGCAAAACCATTGCCATGCATGAAATTTTTGTAAAAATCGGACAAAACAGACAGAATTTATTCAACCAGCTTGACCAGGCAACAATAAACTTTCAGGATCTGATCAGGGTTTGAAGCTGGGACAGAGAGACTGATGTCTGTCGCCGTTAAACTCATCATAGAAACCATTCTGAATGGCGGAGAATTCCCAGGCACCTCTGCTGCCATTGTATTTATTCAGGCTAGAAACGGTAACATCATAAGTAAACATTAAGCGTAAATTCTTGTATACGAACCCTACCATTGGGATGATAGCATCTCCCACTCTGTAATAGAGTCCGCCAATGACCTGATTATCTCCATCACCGGATAAATTGTATTGTGCGTTCATCCCAGCCACAGCTTCATAAGATCCCGCCATATTCGTATAGTATGCCATTGGATTCAGAATGACCAAATCACTGGTCTTAAAACTTCCATTCAGAAATCCGATATACCTGGGAGGAATTTTGCTGTCAAATCCTGATGGATCCGTACTGAAAAAAGATTCTCTCGCGCCATTAATATGTTGTACGGAAAATCCTGCGTTGATATACATTTTGTCTGAAGGGAAATAGGCATAGTTGACTCCAACCTGCATATCGAAATAATTCACATTCGGTTCATCAATGATCACAGCACTGGGCATTTGATTGGTAAAAAATTTACCGTCAAACTGGTCTGGAAATTTCAGGTTCGCGCTGTTGATGCGTTTGTTTACCCACCCTGCATTAAAACCAGCTGTAATCAGGGTGGAATATCCTACCATCTGGTGATAAGCCACCGAGCCATAAACAGAAGTAGTTGTAAGATTTCCTGATCCGGCTACATCATGCAACAAGACGCCACCCAGCCCCAGCCATCCAGACTGTATCCTGTTTCTGAATACCTGCGCATCTCCCCAAACACTCATTGTTTTATATGGCTCAGACATAACGGAAGACCATTGATTGCGATAATTTGCGCCGATGCGATAATCAGCATCCGGGATGAAGCCGGTATTTGCAGGATTGGTTGTTAAAGGAGAATTAAACCATTGAGAAAAATGAATGTCTTGTGCAAGCGCTTCATAGCGCACTTCCAGAATCATAAGTATCAAAAAAAATCCAATTTTTGAAAACCTTGGCATAGCACAATTTTTCTGATTCTTCCTCAAAAATAGACATCTTATTTCTATATCCATAGCCTTATCTGATTAACGTGATATCGCCTTTTCTGGTTGTTTTGGTTCCGTCGTAAAAGTATGCTTCAAGAGTATAGGCGTACACATCCATCGGTTGCGGATTCCCCTTGTATGTACCGTCCCATCCCAGATCGGGGTTGTTGGTTTCGAAGACCAATTGACCCCATCTGTTATAGATTTTCAGTGTCATGGTAGTAATTCCAAATCCCTGAATCCTGAAAACTGAATTTTGGCCAAACCTTCCTGGCGTAAACGCATTTGGTACATCAAGCAATGGGTTAATAATCGCTTCCACGGGGCCGCAGGCTGTATCGGCACACTCATATTCGTTAAAGGCAATCAGGCAGGCCTGGAACGTACCCGAACTCCGGTACTGATGGATTACCGTATCCATCGTTGCCTTAGAGACTATGTCACCGTCCCCAAACTCCCACACAAAATGTGTTGCTCCACTGGAATTATTCGTGAAAATATTTCGAACATTTGGCTGGGGTGGTATAGGCGCTACGCTAAACGCGGCATGTGGCTTGGGACTCACTATGATGGTTTGTTTAGTAGAGTCGATCATGTTGCAAGTGGCCGAATCCACTGCCACTAAGGTGATGGTATATGTTCCTACATTTTGATATGTATGCACCGGATAAGATACGGTGGATTGAGTGCCATCTCCAAAATCCCAATAGAACTGCTGGCCTGCAAGCGACGTATTGTTAAATACGGCGTCATAGGGCGCGCAGCCGGGAGGAACTGTATCAAACTGGGCTTTTACCAGCGGGGCTATGCGTAGCGTATCAGCCAATTCATCCGGGTAATTACAAAAACTTGTATCCACCATCAGCAGTTTGGCAACATATGTTCCTGGAGATGCATAAGAATGTATCTGGCTGTCAAGGCCTGCTGACACCAGGGGAGATCTGTCTCCAAAATCCCAGATAAACGAGCTATTGCTAAATGGTTTTCCGGAAACAGAAACAGATAAATTATCAAATCGGTAAGTCAATGACTGACATGGTGGAAGTTTGGTTGCAAGAAGGTTCATGGCCGCCTTGTCGGTTCTAACCCTGATCCTTCCATATACAGTGTCGGATACATTACAGCTGTTTGAATCAATCGCAATCAGCCTGACAGTGAATGTCCCAATATTATTGTAGGTATGATTGATCTGATAAGATGTCGTCAGTGAATCCGGACTGCCATCTCCAAAAGTCCAGATATATTGTTTTGCGTTCCTTACCACATCCTGGAAGAGCACGTCCAGGGGAACACATCCGGAGCTATCATAACGTGAATGAATAATCGATCTTAGATTTGCACCTACGCCTGCAAAATTGAAGGCGATCTTAATAGCAGCCAGGTTACATCCGCCCACATTCGTGCCCACAGCAGTACCATTTCTTGGCGCCCACACACCGGGTGTAGTTGGAAATGGGGTGATGCTGCCTCCGCCGCAATTCGCGCAAATGGCCTGGTAGATTGCGCCAAACTGGTCGTAGCGGCTCGTACCGCCATCCACATGTTCACTGATGCTTTTCGGTCCATCATTCTGGCCATAAAAAGTTCCGTATAAAAGGCTTGATGCATTTTTCTTTATTACTATGAAATAAAAATCCCTTCCGTCGGTATTCAGTTTTATGGCATCAGGGGTGACGGGCATACCAAATGTGCCAGCCAGTCCATAGGGATCCGTCCTGGCAAAAATCCATCCTCCCCACCCTGAAACATATACATTTTCGCATCGGTCCACCAGGAATGCCACTGGAGAAATATTTGGGACAGGTGCAGCCTTGCCAAAGGTTGTGGAATAGATATAGGACGAAAGGTCGGGCTGCAATTTTGAAATAAATTGTTTGGCACCGGGATTCGAGAAGCCCACATTGCTCGTAACTGGCCAGTTTCCCGTGGTCGTGCCCATGACGTAAGGAATGCCTTTCTTGTCGAATTCAATTCCATAAATGGCGTCAGACCCGGTCGTTCCAAAAAAGGATGTTTTTTTTTGAGTAGTGCCGTCGTTTGAAATGATGGTTACGAATCCGTCGCATATACCTCCCTGGTAGGTAGCCTGTAGTGCGCCAGTTGTATTGCCTGGAAAATTATTGCTGGCTGTTGCGCCTCCCACATATATATCACCGTTGGAGGGATTCACTTTTAGTACGAAAGCAGCATCATCGGCTGACCCTCCCAGGAAGCTGGCGAAAAGCAGTTTCTTACAAGCAGGATCAATCTTCATCACCACACCATCCTGGTCGCCACCACCAAAAACAGGCTGAAATACACCCGGAGTAACTGGAAAATCATGGGATTGAGTGGATGCAGCCACATATATATTATTTGAGCCATCCAAAATGACTTCGCTCCTGGAATCATCACCATAATTCCTGATCAGCGAATTGGCTGCCTCATGATTGGTCCTGAACTGGTCTTCAATATTCACTCCGTCATTATTAAACCCTCCAATGCGCAATGATCCCAGAAGCATATTCCCTCCGGGACTTAATTTGGCCACGAAGATGTCGGCGCCTCCCGGTGAACCCACGGTATCGAAAAAGGGGAAATTGGACGAATATGTTCGTCCTAGTATGACCAGGTCCCCCTGTGCATCAGCATAGAGGCTGTGCGGGGTTTCATTGTCTACTCCCCCGAGATATGTCGCATACATTCTGTTGGTTCCATTCGCACTGAATTTCATGATCCCTATGTCAAAGCTGCCACCTTGGAAATTTTTCTCAAAAGCACCAACGGAAACCGGGAATCCTTCAGCAAAAACAATTCCGCCGGCAAAAAAAGTTCCATCTCTTCCTGGTGTTGCAGTGAAGCCCCAGTTGCTGGCCTTGCTTCCTGTAAAGGTGGCAAATACGAGTGTGGGATCGATCACGAGCGTGCTGGTTGCAGAATAGTCGCTTACCTTGAACCTGATCAGATTGTCTTTTCCAAGCACATACTTACAGTTGACTTCTGTTTTACCTGCTGCATTGAATTGATATGAAAGTGGGGCGAGTTCTTGTACTTCCCCGACGGATGTTTTTATGATCAGCTTTTTGTTGTTAAGAAGTACTTTTTCGGGTCCGTCATATTTCAAGGCAATTTGACTGGGGTTTCCACCGGGATGCACGATGATATCATATTTTAACTGGCCATTACTGGAATAATACCTGACATCCACGTTTGGGTAGATATTCTTATAGGTAATGCCCTGATAGATCTTGCAATCCGAAGCCCATTTGGTGCGGTCATTTCCGATAAAATAATTGTTATGACTAGGCAGTTCCTTATCAGCCATCACTGTTGCCTGGCTGCTGGCATTGACAAAAGACATGGAATAGGCATGCGATCTTAAAGAACCGGGTTCGGTTAGGCCACTATCAGCTGCATCTTTTTGAACCAGGGGATTGATGGGAGGCTGCACTTTGTTGGGGCCAGGCAGACTTTTGTGCCTGTCCATGAGTTGTCTCAGCTCTTCCGGATTATGAAGCAATACTGTGAATCCATTTCTCTTCAGAAAGAAAGAACCGCTGTTCAACTCGCCTTTAAAAAGGACCTGCTTGTCCCACTGCCCTTTGTTCTCAATAAACTCCAGATTTGCGTCTCCCTCTTGAGCGATAACTGCCTGACCTACAAGGAGAAAAAGTAGAATTATATAAAGGTACTTACCAGGCAATATCGTATTTTTTACAAATTACTCAATTTAATGTCTAAAAATCAGCAGAATGAGCACTAATTCACAAAATCTTAGTGTTTATCAGAGGACTCCAAATAGTGGCATAAGCAGTTGATTTTCAAATTCAAATGACCTTGGAGGACAGGAGTCCGACCCTGCAGGAAAATGTTTCTACCTAATTAACGTGATATCTCCTTTCCGGGTTGTTTTTGTGCCGTCAAAGTAAGTGGCTTCAAGGGTATAGGCGTAAACGTCCATAGGTTGTGGATTACCCCGGTATGTACCATCCCAGCCCATAAACTGGCTATTGGATTCGAAGACGACCTGACCCCAACGGTTATAGATTCGGAGATTCATGGCTACGATACCGAAGCCCTGAATTTTAAATATGGAATTCTGTCCAAATCTTCCGGGGGTAAAGGCGTTAGGGACGTCGAGCAGAGGATTAATTAGTGTCTCAACAGGGTGGCATATTGTATCTGTGCAATCATAGTCATTTATGGCTACAAGGCAGGCCTGGAATGTGCCTGTGCTTCGATATTGGTGCATTACGGTATCCATAGTAGATTTGAAGGTGATATCTCCATCCCCGAATAGCCATTGGTAATGTGTTGCTCCCGATGAATTATTGGTGAAAATTGTGGGTGTATTCACTTGAGGAGGGATGGGCGCATCTGTGAATGCTGCCTGTGGCTTGGGGCTCACGATGATGGTTGTTTTTGCTGAATCGATAATATTGCAGGTAGAAGAATCGATCGCAATCAGGCTGACTACATAAGTGCCAGGGACCTGGTATGTATGCCCCGGACTATCCTGATTCGAACCCGAATTATCACCGAAATCCCAAATAAATTGCTGCCCTGCTGTGGAAGTATTGTTGAACACGGCGTCGTATGGCGCACAGCCTGAAGGAGGGGTTTGAAACTGGGCCTTGACCAGTGGCGCGATGCGTAAAGTATCATCGAACTCATCAGGATAATTGCAAAAGCTTGTATCGACCATGAATAGTTTCACGATATAAGTTCCCGGGGATGCATATGCGTGATTCAGACCAGCAAGCCCTGCACTGATCCTTGCTGTCCCATCTCCAAAATCCCATTCAAAAGAATTTGGGCCAAATGGTTTTCCCAAAGGGCCAGTGGATAAATTGTCAAAATGGTAAGACAATGACTGGCAAGGCGGAAGTTTTGTAGCGGCCAGGTTCAGATTGACCTGGTCTGACCTGACGCGGATATTAATATAAACAGTATCGTATACATTGCAGCTATTGGTATCAATGGCGATGAGCCGGACTCGATAGGCTCCGATTGCATTATATAAGTGGTTGACCTGGAAAGCCGTTGTAAGTGTATCCGGGCTGCCATCACCGAATGTCCAGATATATTGTTTTGCGTTTCTGACTTCGTCTTCAAAAAGCACGTTCAATGGAACGCAGCCAGAACTATCAAAACGGGTACGAATAATCGATTTCAGATTTGCTGCAACGCCCGCAAAATTAAAAGCGATTTTGACGGCAGCCAGATTACAACCCAGGGAACCCGCTCCATTGTTTGGGGCCCATACGCCGGGGGTTGTAGGAAAGCTTGCACCTCCGTAACAATTGGCACAAATGGCTTCATAAATCACTCCTTTTGAATCGAAGCGGCTGGTTCCACCATCCACATGATCTCCCAATTGTCCATTCACCTGGCCAAAAAAACTTCCATACAATTGAGCGGTGGCATTTTTCTTCAGGATGAAAAAATAAAAGTCGGCGCCATCGCTTGTATGCGGGATGGCATCAGGTGTTACGGTGAGGCCCAGAGTACCTGAATTCTCATATCCGTCTGCAATATCCAGTCCGCCTCCCCATCCCGCAACGTATACATTTTCGCAACGGTCAACCAGGAAGGCAGTAGGGGAAATGTCAGGGTATTTATCTCCTTTCCCGAAAACGGTGGAATAAATCCAACCGCTGAGGTCGGGTTTTAGTTTTGCAATAAATTGTTTTCCATTTTTCTGACTCCAGACATTGGCAGGATTCACCGGCCATGTGCCCGTCGTTGTGCCCATGATATATGGGAAATTTTTTTTGTCAAATTCAATTCCATAAATCACATCCGTGCCGGTGGTACCAAAATAAGAAGTCTTTCTTAACACGCTCCCGTCATTGCTTATGATAGAAACGAAGCCATCGATTCCACCCTGGTTGGCAGGATAGAGCACGGGTCCATTATTGGTGCCATTCAGATTTGTGCTTGATGTTCCGCCTGCAACATAAATATCATTTGTTGCCGGATTAATTTTGAGCACGAATGCCGCATCGTCAGCATTGCCTCCGAGATAGGAACTGAGAAGAACGGTTCTAAGATCTGGTGTGGTTTTAATGACGACGCCATCCTGGCCGCCCCCACCTGTTTTTTGGAAGGCGGTAGGAGTAGTCGGAAAAGTTGCATTCAGCGATTGGGTGCATGAAGCCACATAAATATTATCTGAACCGTCAAGGATGACTTCACTTCTTCCATCATCACCGTAGTTCAGCCGAAGGCTCTGGGCGCCTGTCTTGGCGACATATTTTGGTGAATAATTCACTCCATCACTACCTGGGCCGCCGATTCGCCTCGAGCCGATCAATCCTGTGCCGGCAGCATTCAGTTTGGTAATAAAAATATCAAACCCTAAGCCCACACCGAAAATAGCACTGTCTGTTGTCGATGTCGATGGAAAATCAGCCGAACTGGTTCTGCCAGCTATGATCAGGTTGCCTGCATTGTCGGCAATCAGACTGTGTGGTTGTTCATCCCCCGTTCCACCCAGATAAGTAGCATATACTCTATTGGTCCCCGTTGGATTAAACTTCATGATCGCCACATCATAATACAAACCAACCCCTTCTGAGGCGTCGCCTCCCTGGAACCTGGTTTGAAATGCACCCGGGTTGACGGGAAAGGCATTTCCGTTGGGTCCGCCCGGCTGATCAGAATAATCTAGCACGATGCTTCCCGAATAAAAATTCCCAGCATTATCATAGGTTGCCGTATAACCCCAATTATCCGATTTACTTCCTGTAAAGGTTGAAAATACCAGGGTAGGATCAATCACCAGTGTTTCATTTGCTGCATAATCTTTTATCTTGAATGCCACCGTGCTGTCATTGGTGAGTACAAATTTGCAGGTTACCGTGGTCTGCCCTTTTTCTGTTAATTGGTAAGAATAAGGATTGAGTTCTTTGACATCACCTACCGTTGTATGCGTTGTCAACTGGTTATTCTTCAGGCTGAGTTTATTTGCCCCTCTGTATTTCATCAGTATTTTTTCGGGATGTCCACCCGGATGCACAATGATATTGTATTTCATTCTGCCGCTCTCGGTATAATAACGGAGATCTATATGCGGATAAATATTCTTGTAAGTGATGCCCTGGAAAATTTTGCAATTGGAAGCCCATTTCGAATGATCATTGCCGATAAAATAATTGTTATAAGTAGGCAAAGGCTTGTCCGGCACGACTTCAGGGTTGGGGTTCGACTGGTCAAATTGAACGGAATAAGCATGTGAGTGAATGACTCCTTCCGGGGCGCTGATCTGTCCTCCATTTGCGGACTTTATTGAAGAGAGCGGGGATCCGGCCGATTTGGCATGTGGGCCGTTTTGATTGATATGCTTGTGTCCGTTTCCAAATACCTTCTCCAGGTCTTTTGGATCATGTAAGAGCACCGTGAATCCATTCTTTTGGAGGAAAAATGAGCCGTTTCCAATATCTGCTTTGAAGCTGATCCGCCCATCCCATTGCCCCTTGTTTTCAATGAACTCGAGGTTGGAATAGCTGACCTGGGCTAAGCACGGAAATGAACAGAGGATCAGCAAAAAATAAATTAAGAATTGTCTTTTTGGCAAAATCTTATTTTAATCAATGAACGTGAGAATCGCGTCTACCATATGACTAACGACGTAATTTAAGAAATCTTGCTCCATTGTGTTAGTCCCCTTTTGGAGTGCAGGTGGTTTTTAAGTGCAATATGATCAGACGAGCTGAGATCAGGATCGGTATCGAGGATGAGATTTGACATCTTGGAAGCCAGGTCCAGCCACGCTCTATCCTGAACTATGTTAACCAGCTTAAAATCAAGAATACCACTCTGCCGCGTACCGCCTATATCTCCCGGGCCACGCATTTCAAGGTCTTTTTCAGCGATCTTGAACCCGTCATTCGTGGCACACATGATCTTTATACGTTCCATCGCATCGGCATTAATTTTAGCGCTTGTTAATAAGATGCAAAAGCTCTTATCCTTGCCTCTCCCGACCCTTCCGCGCAACTGATGCAATTGTGACAAGCCAAATTTTTCAGCGCTTTCTACTACCATAACAGTTGCATTGGGCACATTCACACCAACCTCGACAACAGTGGTTGCTACCATGATCTGTGTATCACGATTGACAAAACGTTGCATATTCGTTTCCTTCATTTCACTGCTCTGCCTGCCATGCACCATGCTAATCCAGTATTTAGGCTCAGGGAAATAGGCTTTCACATTTTCATATCCTTTCATCAGATTCTCATAATCGAGTTTTTCCGATTCCTCGATCAGAGGAAATATGATGTAGATCTGTTTTCCGCGATCAATTTCCGTGCGGATAAAATCCATCACTTGCGACCTATTGTATTCATAACGGTGGGCTGTAATGATGGGTTGCCTGCCCGGTGGCAGTTCATCCATTACGCTGGAATCAAGGTCGCCATATGCCGTCATGGCAAGCGTTCTCGGAATGGGAGTTGCTGTCATGACCAGTACATGCGGCGGTACGGGTGATTTCTCCCATAATTTTGCACGTTGTGCTACACCAAAGCGGTGTTGTTCGTCAACAATAGCGAGACCGAGCTGGTTGAAGTTCACATAATCTTCAATGATGGCATGCGTTCCGATCAGAATATCCAAATCTCCTGTCAATGCTTCTTCTATGATTTTTTTTCTCTCTTTGGTCTTTGTTGATCCGGTCAGCCATCGAATATTTAGCGGAAGGTCTTTCAGCAAATCCTTGAAATGATCATAATGTTGTTTGGAAAGAATTTCAGTCGGGGCAAGCATGCAACTTTGGAATCCATTATCTGCAGCAAGCAGCATGGTCAGGAGTGCAACGATCGTTTTTCCACTTCCTACATCCCCTTGCAAAAGGCGATTCATTTGTTTTCCTCCTCCGGTATCCTGTCTGATTTCCTTCAACACTTTCTTCTGGGCATTTGTAAGCGAAAATGGAAGATAATTCGAGTAGAAGCGGTTGAAAAGTTCTCCGACCTGGGCAAATACGACACCTTTTGAATACCGATGCCTTTCCGTCCGGATTAATCCCATTCGGATTTGTGCCAAAAAAAATTCTTCAAACTTAAGCCTGTTCAGTGCCGATTGATAGGCCGCCATTGTTTCCGGGAAATGAATTTGAGCAAATGCATCAAACCTGGATAAGAATTTCAGTGGTTTCATGATATGGTCAGGAATGATCTCCGGAATATCTTTTTTTTGCAGTTGGCTGATTAATTGTTTTGTAAGGTTACCAATTTGCCGGGCACCCATGCCTCTCGATCTTAATTTTTCAGTTGTGGAATAGACGGGTTCAAGAAGGAATGCCTGATCAGGGTTCAGCTTTGAGTATATTTCGATTTCAGGATGTGATATTTGTGGAGATCCCTGAAAAAAACTCAATCTTCCGAAGACCCTGTACTCCAGTCCTACACTGAGCATTTTCTGAATCCAGGAAACTCCCTGGAACCAAACCAACTCCAATTCACCTGACCCATCTCTGATTTCCGCGACAAGCCTTCTCGATCTCTTATCTCCCATAGTCTCCAAACTTGTCAATTTACCTTTGACCTGGATGTAATCTGTCTCTTTACCGATCTCACTGATCTGTGTGATCTTGGTCTTGTCAATATGCCGGAATGGAAAATGGCAGAGCAGGTCATTGAATGTGAAAATGCCCAATTCTTTTTTCAAGAGTTCACCGCGCAAGGGACCTACGCCTTTGAGGTATTCAATGGGGCTGGACAGTATGTCGGAGGATGATCTGATACCGGACGTTTAAACAAAAATAACTCAAAAGGGAAGAGCAGTATAATTTTTTCCAGGATTATTACAGAGGCTAGTTGTGTCTTAGCATAAATAAGGATGCTCCCAAAGCGGGAGCATCCAAAAAAACTTTGAAGAATAAATCTAACTCAGGGAAGACATTTTGTCCCTGTATTCCGCTGTGGAATTGACAGGATACTCTAATGTATTTACCATGATCCAAAGATCATACATGAAGTTGTACTTATTCGCGTAGTCTATGTCGAGTTTTATCCTTTCTTCTGCAGACATATATTCTCGGCCTTTCTTTCTAATCTGCCACAAACCGGTGATTCCCGCAGGCGCAAGAAATCTTTGCGCGTTCATGTCAGTGGTCAGGGTTTCAGCCTCATAAAGAGGCAACGGTCTGTTTCCGACCAGCGACATGTCTCCCAACAACACGTTGATAAGTTGTGGCAATTCGTCCAGTCCAGAATTTCTCAGGAAAGCACCCACTTTTGTAATGCGGGGGTCATTGTGGATCTTTATAAATAGAGGACCTCCGCCCTGGTTAACATGGTATTGATTCAGGTGAGCATATTCTCCCATGAATTTATCCGCGTTGATCTGCATTGTCCTGAACTTAAAAAAATTGAATACCCGATAACCCATGCCGGCCCTCTTCGATACATAAAATATCGGTCCATTTGATTCCAGAGAAATTGCCAGGGCAATCAGCAGGAAAACAGGCGTAAGAAGAAAAAGGAAAAAGATGGACAAAATAATGTCAGATAATCTCTTTAGAATGTATTTAAAATTGATCAGGCTGATTTTCGCTTCTTCCTGGTTTATGCTGTTTTCTGCGTCGGCACTTTTGGCCTTTACTTTATTAAGAAAACTACATTTTTGGAGAATGGTTTGATCATCGAGGCGCTGCAGCAAAATGATTTCATCCACCAACTTTGCCTTTTTGTGAAATTGCCATTCGCTGGCAGTCAGATTGGAACCATCCAATACAACGGGTGTTGACTTGAGCACAGGATGGGAGCTGAGAAATTGGATGAAATTCTGGATCTCGCTTAATTCGAAATGCGACTCACATATGATGATTTCAGGGATTTCATTTTTCTTTGAAAGCAGGCCGCGTGTCAGTTCTGCTTTAGCATTTCCAAAACCTTCGGAAACATATCCTTTTCTGAAGATCCTGACTAATTTTTCTATGCTTGAAGCGTTCTTGCCAACGAAGTAAAATCCACTGTTGAATTGCATTGTGGCCAGCTTGCTGGTATCGTTGCCCTGAATTCTGTATCGGGTAAAAATTCTGTTTTGGTTAAGACCTTGCAGTAAAAAAGAATCCATAAATGAGGTTTAATTCTAAGATTTCATTGATACGGTAGCAAATCGTGACCTTATCTGGACATTGGCTCAGCCATCGACATATCCAGTAAGTCTTTTAAGGATTCAGACAGGTCTATTGGGTTAAAAGGTTTCAAAAAGTATTTTCTAATGCCGTATTGCAGGCATTTTGCTTCCGTCTCACGTTTATCCATAGCCGACAAAACGACAAGGGGAATAGATCCATAGATACCGCTGGTGGAGAGGTGTTCAATCAGTTCCCAGTCAGCCATGTCTGGTAGTTGAGGATCAGCAATGATCAGGTCGGGGGCACCTTTTTTTGCGAGGATGTGCATTGCGCTGCAACCATCTGGAACAGTAGTAACATGATATTCTCCGCCCAAAACAGTTTGGAGGAGAAACCGGATTGCCTTGCTGTCGTCTATTGCCAAAATCTTCATTTTCATATGAATCGCCATTTACAGGTTTAAAGTCCTGGTTTCATCTAGGATTCGAATTGGAAGAGATGGCAAACAATTAGGGTATTGGCTTTTATAAGCGTATTTTGTTTCTCGTCTATTGAGAGGTGGTCAATAAGATATTTTTCGGGAATTTCAATGGATGCTTAGCCGTACTGAGCAGACCTTGTGGAGATTTTCGGAGGTATTGAACTTAAGAGTTAGGATTGCGATCTAAAAGTAGTAATATTTTATTACAAATCAAATATGATTTATTTTTTTTTAATTACTCCAAAAATTGGTTTTTTTATTTATCAAAACATACCATTTTCAGGTTTTATTGCAGACGTTGCCGCTCCGCTTTTTCCCATAAAACAGACTGTTTATTGATCAAAAACCGGATAAATCCAGCCCATACAGATATATTCATAAACAAAAAGTAATAAATTGCGTATAAAAAATTGATTTTCATGTTCTTAAGGGCCAAAAGATAGCCAAGTACCGCCGAACCGTAAAAGGCAAACTGAAAGCCCATCACCAGCACATACCATGATCCTGTTCCTGAAGCCACGAGCATAAGGTTTGAAACAAAAAGTAGTGGCAGACTTATAGGACAAATGGTCCATCTCAACGCACGATGTGAGATGAACTGAAAAGACAGCAAAGGATATTTGAAGATATTGAATATTGAACGAAGTCTTCCCAAAGCCTGAAAAGCACCAGCACTAATTCTGATCCTTCTCTTTTCTTCTTCTTTCATAGATATGGAAGGGGGTTCAAATGCTATGGCGCCAGGTTCATATCTTACTGTATACCCTTTTAGGCAAATGGTCAGAGACTGAACAAAATCCTCCAGGATAATATCTTCATCCAGATACTCATATAATTCCTTGCGTATGGAGAACAATTCCCCTGCAGCGCCCACTACAGTATATAATTCGGAATCCAATTTTTTCAAAAGCGATTCATATCTCCAATACATCCCTTCCCCCGCACCTGCACCATCATCAGCCTGAGCGCTAAGAATTCGCTTTTCGCCAGCCACTCCACCCACCCTTGGATCAGCGAAATGCTTTATGATTTCATGGACGGCTCTTTTGTTCAGCAGACTATTCGCATCTGAAAAAATAACGATCGGCGTGTCGACCTCTGCCATGGCCCTGTTCAATGCGGCCAGTTTCCCATTTCTTTGTTCCTTGTGAAATAGACGGATGGCGGGATACTTCCCAATTGTTTCTGTTGATTGATCTGTGCTGCCATCCGTGACGAACAGGACCTTTATCCGATCCTTTGGATACTCAAGTTCGAAGCAGTTCCTGATTTTTTCTTCAATGAACGGTCCTTCATTGTAAGCAGCGATCACCAGTGTTACGTTTGGTTCCGTACCAGGGTCCGGTCGGCCCGGCTTCCCTTTATGTTCCAGACTTTTCTTCATAAAAACCAAAAAATATAACAGTATGGGATAGCCGATATAAGTGTAGATCAAAATGACCAGGCTGAACCAAAACAAGGGGGGAAGAATGGACATGCTGATAAACTGTAGAAAATGACAAAACCAAAGGTGTGGTCTATTTCACCGTTTACTGCATCCCGGCCAACTTGGACAAACCAAAGACGTCAGGAATCTAAGGAAGCAGAACTGACCGGTCTGCAATTCACGCAAATATGGGCTATTTCGTCATTAATAGGCTGATTTTAAGCTTTTTTTTGCGCTCATTGCTTGTATTTTTGAACTAAATTGACTATATTGAAAGGTAGTATTAATATGTTTCGGGCATGAAGATTCTTTACATCTTTGTATCTGTGTGTCTCTTATTGTCCGTTCAAGTGAAAAGTCAATCTTCATTGGGCTCACCTGAACAGGATACAAGGATCATTAGGTTGTATCCTAACCCAGCGATTACCGTTATTACGTTCGATTTCCAAAATGCATTTGATAGGTCAAACTCGCTTCAGATTTTTAATTTTCTTGGAAAGAAAGTCTACGAAGCGCCAACTTCTGATCAAAAGACCATGATCAATCTTTCAGATTTTTTCCGTGGCATTTATATTTTTCAATTGAAGGATCAAAGTGGCAAGATCATTCAGACGGGAAAATTCCAGGTATCCAAATAGCTTGTCTTCTTTTATTTACAGCACCTGAACGATCAGAAATTTCAGGTAATTCGTGTTTTCAATATCGGGAACGATGGGATGGTCGCCGGATTGCGACAGAAAGCATACCTGGCGAAGGCTTCTCTTTGCATCTCTTGCAGCATCCTGGATCGTTTGCAGAAAAAGATTTGGCTGGACAAGGTTAGTGCAAGAAGAACTTACCAGGAATCCACCTTTTCGGACCAGCTTAATTCCCCTTAAGTTGATCTCTTTATAGCCACTGATGGCCTGATCAATTTGGGCTCTGCTTTTAGTAAATGCCGGAGGATCCAGCATGACCACATCAAACTTTTTCTCCTCCTTACTCCATTGCTTCAAAAGGTCGAAAGCGTTGCCCTCTTCAAATCGAACAGTATTTTCCAACTGATTGAGGGCCGCATTCTCATTTGCGCGTGCAACAGCATTTTCTGAAATGTCCAGACCTAATACTGATTTCGCCCCATAATGTCCTGCATGAATTTCAAAACTTCCCGTATAGGAAAAAGCTCCCAGAACCTCTGCATCCTTTACGATGTGTTGAATTGACCTGCGGTTGTCCTGCTGATCCAAAAAATATCCTGTCTTTTGTCCATTTTCCAGATCGACCTTAAATTGGATTCCATTTTCGTGAATAGTAATGAGGGGATCGAATGGAGAAGAAAGAAAGCCTTTTCGCTGTGGCAGGCCTTCTAATTCCCTGACTGGAACATCGTTGCGTTCGAAAATTCCATTTGGGCTGAAAATTTTCTCAAGGATTGATGCGATTGCTGATTTCCATCGATCAATTCCCAATGCCAGCGTTTGAATGACCAGATAGTCATTGAACTTATCAATAATTAACCCTGGCAATCCGTCTGCTTCCCCAAATACAAGACGGCAATTTTCGACATAGCCCAACTTTTTCCTATAATTCCAAGCCTCGGAGATCTTCCTGAAGAAGAACCCCTCATCTATCAGGTCTGTCTTGAAACGTGAAAGCAATCGGATAGCGATCTGAGACTTTGGATTGATAAAGCCCTGGCCAACGAATTTTTTCGCTGCATTGTAGACCTGCACGATCTCTCCAGGGTCAATTTCACCATCAATCATATCTATTTCATTCCCAAAGATCCATGGATGTCCAAGTTCGACCCGGGGACTGATTTTTCTCTTCAGGTACACTTTAAGCATGTTGTAAAATTATATTATGGCTCTCGGGTCTGAACTGCGGACAATTTGTCTCTAAAATCGAACTTGGCAAACTAATTGACTGGCTTACCTTTGCGACAATTTGTAAAAATATGCAAGATAAAGATGTAAAATTTTCAGGTGATGAAACGGGCATAAACGACCGAGACGAAGCGCAAGGAATTGAGGTTGATATTAATACGGATGAAAACATGGCCGGTAGTACGCATTTGAACGAAATGGTCGGGACAGAGGCAGAGCTTGAAAAATTGAGCGAAGAATTACAGGCCCAAAAGGATAAATATATCCGGCTTTTTGCCGATTTCGACAACTATCGAAAGAGGACAGATCGTGAACAAAAGGATAGAATGCAAACTGCCGGTAAGGACATCATTATTTCCCTCCTGGAAGTATTGGACGACTGTGACCGGGCCGAAAAACAAATGGCAGAAAGCAAAGAAAGTAAGGATACGCGTGCCGGGATATTGCTCGTGTTTAATAAGTTGAGGGCCGTTATGCAAAGCAAAGGGGTGCGCGCAATGGACAGCATCGGCTCTGATTTTGATACAGAAAAACATGAGGCCATCGCTGAAATTCCGGCGCCTAAGCAGGAGCTGAAAGGAAAAGTTGTAGATGAAATAACCAAGGGCTATTATTTGAATGATAAGATCATTCGATTTGCAAAGGTGATTATTGGCAAATGATAAACCCAAACCCATTACATTATTGCCCACTTCTATAGGCCCGGTATGCTACAGTTAGTGCAAAATACATTATGAAAAGAGACTACTACGAAATATTGAACATTCAGAAGGGCGCTCCATTGGATGAAATTAAAAAAGCTTACCGAAAAGTGGCTATGCAATATCATCCCGACCGCAATCCAGGAGATAAATCGGCGGAAGAAAAATTCAAAGAGGCGGCAGAAGCTTACGAAGTATTGAGTGATTCGGACAAGAAAGCTCAGTATGACCGATATGGTCATGCGGGATTGAGCAGCAATGGAAGGGGCTTTAGTGGAAACACCAACATGGAGGATATTTTCAGCCAGTTTGGAGACATTTTCGGAGATGATCTTTTCGGAAGTTTTTTCGGGGGCGGAAGAAGAGGAGGCGGTGGTACAAGATCCCGTGGTGTGAGGGGCAGCAATCTCAGGATAAAGTTAAAACTGAATTATGAAGAGATTGCCAAAGGGGTGACAAAGAATATTAAAGTGAAGAAACATGTGACCTGCTCAGTTTGTACCGGATCTGGTGCGAAAGACAAAGGAAGTATCCAAACTTGTCACACCTGCGGAGGCAGTGGCCAGGTAAGAAAGGTCAGCAATACGTTTCTCGGCCAGATGCAAACAGTAACCACTTGTCCTACCTGCAATGGGGAAGGAACTATGGTCACCGCAAAATGCAGTGCATGCAAAGGCGAAGGAAGAGTGTATGGGGAGGAAACGGTTTCTATCGATATACCAGCAGGTGTACAGGAAGGAATGCAACTCAGCGTGGGAGGAAAAGGCAATGCAGGCGAAAGAGGTGGTGCTCCAGGTGATTTAATCGTGCTTGTGGAAGAAGAACCGCATGAAGAATTGCATAGGGATGGGCTCAATGTAGCTTATGAACTTCATCTTTCTTTCCCGGAGGTTAGTTTTGGGACACAGGTTGAAGTGCCCACCATTGATGGCAAAGCCAAGATCAAGATCCCAGCGGGAACCCAAAGTGGCAAAATATTCCGTTTGAAAGGAAAGGGATTCCCTTCCGTCAACTCATATGAAAAGGGGGATCAATTGATTCACGTAAATGTTTGGACTCCGCAGCATATTTCTCCCGAAGAAAAATCCATTTTGGAAAAGCTGGAAAACTCGCCCAATTTTCAACCCAAGCCAGACAAGAATGAAAAAAGCTTTTTTGATAAAGTGAGGGAGATGTTTAGTTAGGATATACTTTGCCGTTATAATTGACTTCTGGCCGGCCGATTATTCGGCCGTTTTTGCATTTAGAACTTAGGACAAAGCATTTTGTTTTTGGCTGAATTATCCCTGTCGAGGAATCCGATATAGGAAACGGAAATCTCAATGCCGCCCTGACCCTGGCTTACCGTCTGCAAAGGAGAAATATTGACATCATAACTTAGCGCAATAGAGAGAGGCATCATATCCAGCTGAACGACCGGAATGATTGCATCCTGCCAGCGCATATACATTCCAAAATTGACAATGTACTTCGGATCATCTGCAAGCTCGCCCAATTTGTAGGAGTACATTCCACCCAGGATCGTTTCTCTTGCAGCTGCCTGACTTGAATAATCACCCATAATCGTAAAATACGACTGGTCGTCTACATTCAATCTGAAGCCGGCTGAAACAACCATTTTCGGACTCAGCTCCTCATTTGCAGTTTGATAGAAAGAATTTTTCGGCCTGTTCAAATGATGCATGGCAACGCCAAGAAACATACTGTTTTGTTGATCGCTGCCGAGTGTTGTATTGAAACTGATACCAACACTTCCATCCCAATAACTGATATCCGGAGTGGGGAATGTTTCTCCGTCCGGAATGCTTGGATTATATGCAGCACCATCATATTGGTTATTCGTCGTGATCTTTGAACGGTCAATTCTCTTTTCCGAATAGCCGCCCATGAATCCTAAAGACAGATAAGAAGTTTTTTGATCACTGAGGGATTTGTGATAGTTTAATGCTGGCATGATCTGGGTTGTGGTCAGTCCTGCAGTGCCTGCTTTATCATATAATACCTGCAATCCGACCGTCAGGAAATCATTGCCTGTGCCCACTGGCATTTTGTATTCGCCGTTGAATGATCCTGTTTTATAGGCATTGGTTATGCTGTTCCACTGATCGCGATATACTCCCTGGATCCTGTAATCCCCCGTAAATATTCCGGCAAGTGATGGATTGCGAAGCAATGGTGCATTGAAGAACTGGGAAAAATGCAGGTCCTGCGCATACATCGGAGCACTAAGCCCAGTCACAGCTATCCCAAGGATCAAGAAGATTTTATTTAGAAATGCATTCCTCATTTTTCGTTCACGTCGTTTATCGGATTAGGGCAACATTACCATGATAAGGTATCAGCGCTGAGTTATCACAAATAATTTCTACTGTATATATATACACATCCGCCGCTGCTTTCTGACCATTGAAATTGCCATCCCAGCCTGCAGAAGGATCATTTGCCGAAAAATCTTTCTTCTGGAATACAATCTGGCCCCAGCGATTGAAGATCGTAATGGAAGAGATGATGTTCAAGCCCTTTCCGCGCACATAGAAAACATCATTCATTCCATCACCATTTGGCGAGAACGTATTCGGCACAAAGAAATTGGTATTGTTGCAAATCACGTTAAGCCGCATAGTATCTGAAGAAGCGCAGCCACCGTCATTTACAACACGTAAAACATAGTCTGTTGGGTTATTCGGGTTTGCAGTTGGGGTATAGCAATCAGTACAGGTTAATGCAGTAAACGGATTCCAGGCGATGGATATAACATCCGGAGATCCGGAACCGATCATTTGGTATGATGAACCGACAGCAATGGTTGCATCCGGACCAGCACTGACTGTTGGATAATTGAATACCCGAATGTTTACATACCCTGTGTCAAAGAAACAATATTTGTTGTCACTGCCAATGACCTGGTAGGTAGTTGTTGATGCTGGCGCAGCCAAAGGATTAGACACTTTCGTATTGCTTAATCCAGCCGCCGGAGTCCACGAGTAAATCGCTGCTCCGCTGACCAGCAATTGTGCACTTTGTCCGAGGCAGACCGAATCATCAGGGGAAACCGTAACTGTTACCGGTTGATTCACATTGACTACAATCGTATCTGTATTGTTACAACCCAATAGGCTTGTTCCCTGCACATAATATGTTGTGTTGATTGTCGGACTGGCGATCGGGTTGGCGCAATTAATACAGCTCAGACTGCCATTGGTGGGTGGTAGCCATGTGTAAGTATTTCCGCCGACAGCTTGAATGGGCAGGGACTGACCAAGACAGATGGTGGTATCGTTCCCTGCAAATATGGTAGGCAATGGATATACATATTCATCCACTGTTGCTGTGTCTGTACATCCGCTGCTGTTGGTCGCCACCAATTGAACCATGTAATGTCCGGATTTTGTATAGGTCTGAGGTGGGGCAACCTGCAGATTGGAAGTATTTCCATTGTCAAAATTCCAATTCCATGTAAATGCAGAGGTATCCGGGACCAAGATGATTCCCGAGAAATTCAAAGTGGCTGGTACGCATTGATTCGAATCGCCGGCAATGTCGATGACCGGGTTGGCCACGACACTAATATCGTGTACCACGGAATCCATACAACCAAACTGGGTTGTCGTGATCAGTTTTACATGATAGAGCCCGGGTGTATTGAACATGTGAGGTACTATTGTCACATTGGGGCCAGATGAAGTTTGTCCGTCGTTAAAGTCCCAGAAATAATTTGTGATGACAGTTCCTTGCGTGGTATCTGACGTATTTGTGAAATTGACCAGTCCATTTTCGCAAAGGCGATAAGTATCTGCCACAAATCTTGCCTTTACACTATCGACTATAATTGCTGTGTCGCCCTGATAAAATACAGAGCAATGGGTGGAATCGGTTACCTGAATTGTCGGAACATATTTTCCGGGTGAAAGATAAGTGTGCACATTGATAGAAGATGCCGTAGTGTCAACCGGAGAATTATCGCCGAAGAACCAGATATAGCTTGTGATGCCAGAACTGACAGCGTTGAAATTGACAGTAAGCGCGCCGCAACCTCCCAAAGGAGAATAAGTCAGGTGGGCCACAGGTCCATTGACCTGAATGATTTTGCTGGTCGTTGCCAGACAGCCGCCAGGGCTTGTTACGGTAAGTGAGGCTGTATAAGTTCCAGGCAGTCCATACAAATGTTTTGTGGAAGGAGAATCATTGCTAACCCCTTGTCCGGTACCAAAATTCCAAAGCAATGTTTTCACATAATGTGCATTGGAAGTAAAGTTTACATTCAGCGGCGGACAAGCTGCAAAAGCATTATCAATAGTGAAAGCGGCACTTGGGGTGTCAATATTTATATAATTGGTCTTCACCATGGATCCTGTACAACCATACATATCCTTTGCTGTAAGAGAAACAGTATACTTCCCAACGGCGGTGTACGAATGCAACGGCGGACTGAAGCCGGTATAGGTTCCATTGCCGAAGTCCCAGGTATATACAGTATTGAACCCACCTGTTGGATCGGAGGTGTCAGTAAATTTGATCAGGCTGTTCGGGCAATACATAGAATCCTGCGTAGTAAAACCAACCTTCAGCACGGATAGCAAAATATAATTGCCCTTCGTTATACTATCAGTGCATCCTGATGCATCTGTGATCTTCAATTTTACCGGGAATGATCCCTGGGTCGTATAGTTATGCGGGGCAGGATTCTGTCCTGTGGCAGTTCCGCCATCGCCAAAATCCCAGTTCCAACTGACAATCGGGCTTGACTCCTCCATTAAGTTTAGATGAATCTTTGAATGTTGCATTGAGGTTATTGCAGGCCTGAGTAACTAGGCGTTCCGAAATTTGCTGTTGGTCCGTTGACTTGTACAATATGAGTCACAGAATCTAGAGCAACCCTAGGCTATCTGTAATTCTCAGCTTTATTGGATAATTACCAGGTACTAACATAGGTATGACTCCAGGAAGGACTTAGTGGCATTACCAGTGACGTAGCCATTTCCAAAATCCCACCACCATTACGTTGTGGATGGCGGATAAACGGTAGCCCTACATTTGTCAGGACACCTTTACATGCATTATTTGGTGAGTAATGGCGAAATCGAGGCTTAAGACCGACAGAAATTGTTTTGGAGCTGTGAGTTTGTGACATGAAGTAACACCGTTTGAAACTGTTAGAGTTACTGTATACACGCCGCGCGTGGCATAAGTATGCGGTGCCGGGAACTGTCCTGTTGCTGAATTGTCCGTCTCCGAAAGTTCCAGTTCCAGGTTGTAGCGCCAATAGATGAATCATGGAATGTATACTTGTGAAGTATTGGTACAATTGTATGAATAAGAGAACTTGGCAAGCGGGGGTTGAACAATGATATAATTTGACTTCGTAATGGAATCTGCACATCCATTATTATACGCGATCAATTTGACTGAATAAGTACCTGGGGTCGTATATGCAATACATTGGATTTTTGAAGTCCAGGTAGATCCATCTCCAAATGACCAAAACCATTGATCCGGTGATCCGGTCGAGAGATCATTGAATTGAATTTTCTGACCCACACATGCTGAAACAGGATTTGCAGAAAAATTAGCGACCGGCTTGGTCGTACCTACTTTAATCGTGTCCACGATTGTTGCTGTACATCCACCGGTAGTCGTAATGCTGCCGGTGATCTTGTATATTCCAGGTCCATAATTCTGAACCGGCGGATTGGCAACAGTATACGTATTTCCATTTCCCATATCCCAGGAATAGGAAGCAATACCGTCGACAGCGAGATAGTTGGGAAGAAGCGTAAATGAATAGGGCGCACAACCATACGCAGGCAAATTGGCTGTGATAGTAGGTTTTACAACTTTGATGAAATTGGGTTTGGTCACGATATTCGTACAGCCGGATGTGGTAGATGATGAAAGCGTTACGGTAAATTGGCCATAACTGGTATATGTATGCGAAGGATTTGGCCCGGTACCGGTGCTCCCATCTCCAAAGTCCCATTGCCAGTTTGAAGAGCCTGGAGACATGTCCTGAAAACTCACGGTGAATGGGAATTGGCAACTATTTGTCGTGGTCACTGCAGAAAAATTTGCAGCGGGAGGATTAATGACATGAATAAGTTTTGTCGCTGAATCGGAGCAGGATGAGAACTGGTTAATTAGCGTTACTGTATAAGTACCTAAGGCTGAATATGCGTGCGAGGCGGGTGACCCGGTCGCAGTCGCGCCGTCTCCAAATTTCCATGTGGATGTGTTTGGATTGGGGCTCGATGTGTTCGTGAAACTTGCAGGAAGACCAACACAAATGCTGTCCGGCGCTGAAAATTTAGAATTGGCCCCGCTAGCGCTAATATTCAGGTTATCGGTATAAGAATCAGTGCAACCCAGATTACTTTGCACGGTAAGCTTTACAGGATAATTGCCAGCTGCGGCATAGATATGACTAGGAGAAGTAGCATTGGATGTTTGTCCATCCCCGAAATCCCAGATGAATGTTGCCGTCCCTCCAAAAACTGACTGATTGTTAAAATACACTGTAGTTGGGGGCGTACATGAACTCGAAAGGGAATCGCTGAAATTCGGAATAACCCCAGATGGAACTTGTATGTATCCTGTATTTGTTTTAGATGCAGAACAACCAAGGCTGTTCGTTACCGTAAGAGTTACTGCATAATTTCCGACCAAATTGTAAGTATGGGTAGGGGATATTGCTGTGGAAACGGATCCATCCCCAAAATCCCAGCTAAAAGTACTTCCTGGAAGTGGTGATGACAGATTATTGAAAGTAACAGGAAATGGAAAGCATCCAATAGTTGTTCCCGCATTGAAATCAACAATGGGTACGTTTTTTACGGTAACTGTAATTGGATTGGAAGTACTGCTTCCACTGGCGTTTGTGAGCACCATTGTAACAACATAGGTCCCAGGGGTGTTGAAAATGGCTGTAGGTGTCATAACGCCCGATATCGGCCCAATTACATCAGGGGCTGTTCCGCTGTAATTCCATGTGATGGTAGTGGCTGCGCCGCCGGAGTTAGCTCCTACGAATCGCACGGCAAAACTCGGACAAGCCGAAGTGGGGTCAAGGGCGGAAATAGATGCAACGGGCGCCTGTCCATAAACCACAGCAGCTAGTACGGTGCACACAAAAAAAGAAAAAAGTAGTTTTCCTCTCAACTTAGGGCCAATTTAAGTGACATAGATCTATACGTAGCTTTCAATGAGGGTGGAATAAGGTTCTTCAAAAATATTTGAAGACAAGGACAAAGGCTTAAAGGTAAAGGACTAAAAATAAATAGATGGCGCGAATCCGTCCCGGGCTCAGCGGCCAGGATATAGATAACGCGTAAGCTTTTCCAAAATTGTTTTCGTGGCGCTAATCAGTGCAAAATCAGAGTGTTTAGGCGTTTTTCATTACAAGTTGGATCAGGAATGGAAGGAGGCAATCGGTATGGGCCGGGACAGGTTCATCACTTTCAATATGGAGCAAGATACTCTTATTGCTTTTTAAGATTTAAGATATTGGTACCGCTGTCAACGATTGTATTTGCGGCAACGGAATCAGTATAACTGTCTGTAATTTTCCAGGTATGATTCAGTTTGGCAAGCGGATCTCCCGCTGTGGGAAAATCTGAAATAATGGTCTTGGTGTTAATATCTCCCGCCCATGTTCCATTGGAAGTCGATGCCCCATTTGTGCCAGTGACAGTTCCATTTGAATTGAAATGAAATGTATATCCCGAAAATGATGGGGTAATATCATTTCCGATCTCCACATACCGGGATACCACCCAAACTCCATTAGTTACAATGTTCACCAGCGCATTTTGCTCCTGCTGCTGTATGAATTTTTTGCAGGACAGAACCAAAGTGCCTGAAAATAAGGAGATTATGAGTATCGTCTTTTTCATAAGAGGATGAGAAATCAACTCTAAATATCGTAAATTTTTTTGTATTTGGCAAGCATATAATTCATGAAGTATTGAATTTTAAGGGGTTCCCCAGTAGCTTCCCTACAGATCTCCTCACTCGTCAATAAACGGCCAAATTTATATACGCGTTGCCTAAGCCAGTCTAGCATGCTGCTGGTATCTCCATTTAGTATTGAGTTTTTCAATTCCGCCAGGTCCCTGCAGGCTGCATCAAATAAGTTGGGCAGCATAAAAACTACCAAGGCTATACGTTGGAAAATATCCGAAGCTTCCATGGCTCCAATGCACATCCTGCAAACAGCCCAAGCCGGTCTTCCTTCACTTCAACGCCAAGATAGCTCCGGTATTGTTCATTCCAGTATGCAGGGATGTCATGGGGTTTCAGAGATCCTTCAATCAATGCCTTCTCGAGCTCATACCTGATCATGATATGAAAGTGATAAGTGAGTTCATCAGCTTCTGTCCTGATAAATGAAGGTTGAACCTTATTTATGCCTTTGTAAAACGCTTCCAGGCCAACATTTCCCAATGCCTCCGGAAACCTGGATTGCAAAGCCGGATAGTGGAAGGTCCAGAATCCCAGACTGCGGCCGATATTATTTTCCCATAACCTGGACTGGGATTCATGAACACCAAGCGATGCGAATTCGCCTGACGGCAATCCATATTCGCTTTCCGGGAGGCCCTGCTCATAAAGTGCATGACCCGTTTCATGAATGCAACTCCAGGTCATGCTTCCGAAATTCTGTTCATCAATCCTGGTGGTAATCCTTACATCATGGACATTGAAACTAGTAGTAAATGGATGTTCGGAAATATCCTGCCTCCCCGCATCAAAATCAAATCCCAATTTCCTGATCAGATCAAGTCCAAAATTCCATTGTTCCTGTTTCGCAAAATATTTGCGAAGAAAGGAGTCGTCGACCTGTTTTTTGACCAGGATCGCATCAAGCAATGATTTCAGCTGGGGAAGGAGTTCTGCAAAAATGCTATCCAATAGACGATACTGTACATCCTTTTTCATATTCATTTAGCAATGCATTATAGGGATGAGAAACATAGCCCAGGATATCTCTGATTCTTGTTTTTTCAGTCCGACCATCTTCTCCAGATCCTGTTCAAAGACTGAAAATGAATTCTTCTTCCTGGCTTCCATCCAGCTATGAAAACAGGATGAAGTAGTCTCACTCATGGTTCTGACAAAGGCAGAAGAATATTTTTTTTGCTTTGAATAGTCTTCCCAGCTTAGCGCAAGGTTCTTCTTTTCATTGGGAGTAAGGCCGTTCTGTGCAAGCAATTCTTTGAGTTGATCGCCAAATTTTTCTTCCGTGCTGAGCTCGTGAATCTGCTCTGATAAAGTGGCCATTTGCCTTCCCCTGAACGATGCACCCTTGGGTGGCAGATAAACTTCCTGGTCCCATTGCAAAACCGCGAGCGCATTCTTCAGGTCTGCTATTTTTTGAAGACTGTTCTTGTACTGATCGTATGTAGCCATGACGGAAAAGTATTCGTTATCCTTTTTGGACTTGTTAATTTCTGCTCAAAATCATGAAAAATACAAAGATCTGGTGCTGATGCCTTAATTTATGTCTTATTTTTTGGCGCCGGGCTGCCGCCTTCTGGTTAGGAAATTTAGAAAAAAGCAATGATTTTTGCTTCCCCGCCGGGACGGAAGCGGTGGAATGAAATAAATAATCCAGGAACATGATGCTTCGACCAACGATTCTCTTTTCATGCTTGTATTGCCTTTGCCTTACTGTATACGCACAAAAGATCGACTCCATGATGGCTGTTTATGCCGAAAGATTTCCCCAGGAGAAAATCTATGTGCAATTCGACAAGAATGTTTACACTCCTGGCGAAACGATCTGGTATAAGGCTTATCTGTTGGCCGGTACCGAACCATCCAGGATCAGCAGGAATTTTTACACTGAATTGTCAGATGGCAAGGGAAATATTCTTCAAAGGAAAACTGCTCCGATTAACGAATCTGCATCTGCCGGCAGTTTTGACATTCCTGCAGGATTTAAGGGAAATCATTTTCATTTTAGGGCCTACACTTCATGGATGATGAATTTTGATACAGCTTTTCTTTTTGAAAGGGACATTCGAATCATACAGGCAACTAGAGATTCTTCAGTAGTAGCCGATGATGGAGATGATATATTGCAATTTTTTCCTGAGGGTGGGGATATTGTGGCCGGTTTGGAAAACACCATTGCTTTCAAGGCGACCGATAGATATGGGTCTCCAATTACCATGAAGGGAGTGGTGAAAGATCCATCAGGCAAAGACGTGCTGGAATTTCAATCTGCCCATGATGGCATGGGTAAGTTTTTGCTGATACCGGATAAAGGAGATGTTTTTTATGCAGCTTGGACCAATTCCAAAGGAAAAGAAATCAAAGTGGATTTACCCCCGGTAAAATCAGAAGGGATTACATTGAGAGTCCTTAACGGGGGTAATAAGATTATTTTCTCAGTTGCGAGAAGTACGGGATCTGCTCCTGAAAATAACCAGCTCCTGGTGATGGCCCATATGAACCAGCACCTGGTCTATAAAGCGACCGTTCGCTTGGAGGAAATCCTATTGAGCAGCGGATCTATTCCGGTCGACCAGTTGCCCACAGGCGTGCTTCAAATTACAGTCTTCAATAATAATATGCGACCCGTAGCCGAGCGGGTTGTTTTTGTAAATAACCACGAGTATGGATTCTTGTCTAATGTGGAAATTGAAAAGAAAGCCATCTCCAAGCGTGGATTGAATACGATCAATATTGGGGTTCCGGACACTTTGAGCTCAAATTTGTCCGTTTCCGTCACGGATTTCGACCTCGATGGCAGAAAAAATGATGAAGAAAACATCATTTCCAGGTTATTGTTGAGCAGCGAATTGAAAGGACGCATTTATAAGCCCTATTATTATTTTTCAAATGATGCCGATTCAACTAGACAACAATTGGACCTTGTCATGTTGACCCATGGCTGGAGAAGATTTAACTGGGAAATGCTTGCTGCAAGAAAGACGCCTCAAATAAAGTTTCCAAACAAGGATTACCTCATGATTGGTGCGGAAGTGCTTGGCGTGGATCCCACAAGAATTGCATCCACTGAAAGCATTAACCTGATCATGAAGAAAAAAGATTCCAGTCTCCAGATCCTGGAAATGCCCCGGATTGGCGGAGGAAAATTCGCAGTCTCCGGACTCATTTTTTACGATACTGCAAAGGGATTTTATTCATTCAATACAAACCGGAAACTCTCTTCTGAAGCAGCCATTCTTTTTAATAATGGATTGTTCAACGGGTATAAATATGCCAGGCCACTATTTATATCCGATAATTCCTGGACTGCTGCCGACTCTGCGTTCCTGAGGAAGAACAGATTTGTTTTGGAGGAGACGGTGAAGAATAAAGAATTTCTAAACAAGAGAGTTCAAACTTTGGAATCAGTCACAGTCAGGGGCAGACAGAAAACTCCCACGCAAAAGCTCGATGAAGAATATACTTCCGGACTGTTTACGGGAGGAGACGCTTATATATTCAATTTGTTAAATGATCCCGTGGCGGCGGCGTATGGAGACATTTTTAATTACCTGACTGGCAGGGTGGCAGGTCTGATTGTTGTTTCCGAGCCGAGCGGAGGTGGCTATCTGAGTTGGAGGGGATCGAGAACAGATCTTTATCTCGATGAAATGAAGGTAGCGGCCACACAATTGAGGTCGGTTTCGATTTCACAAATAGCTATGATCAAAGTATTCAGGCCCGGAACAGTGACTTCGATTGGAGGGGGTGCAGGTGGGTCCGTAGCCATTTATACGCGCAGAGGCGGAGATAAAATTGCTGATCCAAATATCAAAGGACTTGATCAGATCACTATTTTAGGCTATTCTGCTATTAAACAGTTTTTTGTTCCTAACTATTTAGAGAAATCCGACCTGGATGATATCTCTGACGTGAGGACCACCTTGTATTGGAATCCAAATGTGCTGCTTGATAAATCCAATAACAAGATGTCGATCAGTTTTTACAATAATGATATTACCAAAAAATTGAGAATAATAGTAGAAGGCGTAAATGAAGAGGGAAAGCTGACCAGGATTGAAAAAATCATTCAGTGAGTTTCCTCAAAAGATTTTTTTGAGATTTTATTTTTTTGGGAAATTCGGATCGGCCATCACTTCTTCGATTTGCAGGGTATGCCGTCTGGAGTGTGCGCCGATGAGGATGATGGCCTGGTAACAGTCAATCACGCCCATGAGCCGATGGTAACCATAATGGTCACGTAAATCTGCATCTGTCGTCATCACAAATTTTATGTTCAGATCACGTTGTTCAATGAATTCCTTCAATGCCCCTGCCGTGCTACCAAACTTGTCGTGAGGCTTTAATATTTCAATGGTAGTTGACTTGTGGCTTCGGTCGGTCACTACCCTGATAATTGTGGTATCACTCACCTTTACCAGTATTCTCCTCGAAGGATCCGCAGGCACCGACAAGCTGTCCTGGATAAATGCCATCAGGCTTGATTCTGAGATGGCTATATGCTCAATGCATTGGGCAACGCTCCACCTTTCCGGGGATGTTTTGTAATTGAGTTGTGTATCACTGAGATTCTTTACGTCTTTCAGGAGCAAATCCCTTGTCTCCTTCAGATAATTGGCGGCAAATTTTCTTTCTTTCTTTGAAATCGTCTTATCCTGGAATGAAAATCCCAAAAAAAGAGCGGCGCTGAAGATGAACAATATTTTTCGCATGCTGGGTCTGGGTGATGATTGAAGGCAGGTTCCCGAATGAGCCTATTGAAGATACAAAAATATCAATTTGCAAAATGGTTATGCCTATCCGAAAAATAAAGAATAGGTGGGAATAAGGAACCCAATTCATTTTATCTTTGAAGACAACAATCTCTAAATGAATATTTCTGAGATCATTTCCTTTCTGGATAATTATGCTCCCCTGGTATATCAGGAACATTATGATAATGCGGGCCTTGTCATTGGCAATCCGAAATGGGATTGCTCCGGAATCCTGGTTTCACTGGATGCGACCGAATCTGTTGTGCTGGAAGCCCGCCAGAAAAAATGCAACCTGATTGTGGCACATCATCCCATCATCTTTACTGGCCTGAAAAAAATCAATGCGAAGAATTATGTAGAGAAAGCCGTGATTGCAGCCATTAAGCATGATATTGCTATCTATGCTATTCACACCAACCTGGACAACTTTATCCATGGGGTAAATGGGAAGATGGCGGATAAACTCGGGCTAATTAATAGAAAAGTACTGGTCCCGAAATTGAATGTTCTCAGGAAACTTTACAGTTTTGTTCCCGAGGCACATGAAAATAAAGTGCTGGATGCATTATTTGAAGCGGGAGCTGGTCATATCGGAAATTATAGCGAAACAAGTTTTGGATCCCGGGGGATTGGCAGTTTTAAGGCAGGCGAAGGAACGAGTCCATTTGTAGGCGAAAAGGGAAAGCGCCATCAGGAGAAAGAAACCAAAATTGAAGTGATTTTCCCTGCGCATCTTCAGGCTGCCGTCATCAGGGCGCTGCTCGAGAACCACCCTTATGAAGAAGTGGCATACGATATTGTTGAGCTTGCCAATACCGATAAGGAGATCGGAACGGGCCTGATTGGAGAATTTCCCCAAGCCCTGACAGAACTCGAGGCGCTTGCCCTGATCAAGAAAGCATTTGTATTGAAAATCATCCGGCATACGCCACTGACAGGGAAGCCCATTGGAAAGGTCGCAATTTGTGGTGGTGCTGGTAGTTTTCTGATTTCCAAGGTATTATCATCTGGGGCAGGGCTCTATGTTACATCGGATATCAAGTACCATGAATTTTTTGAAGCAAATGATAAAATCCTGGTTGCCGATATCGGACATTTTGAAAGTGAGCAGTTTACAATAGACCTGCTGCATGATATTTTGAGTAAAAAATTTCATACCTTTGCCGTCCTTAAACCGGACTTCACCACTAACCCGGTTAACTATTATTTTTAAGCTATGTCCAACGTTAAAGAATTCTCTGTGGAAGAAAAATTATCTTCCCTGGTTTCCCTTCAGAAAATTGAATCCAAATTAGACGAATACAAAGTACTCAAGGGAGAATTGCCTATGGAGGTGAGTGACCTCGAGGATGAGATAACGGGATTGCATTCTCGTCAGACCAGGATCGAGGAAGAAATCAATGGGATCCAGGAATTCATCAATCAGAAAAAGGAAATTATCAAAGAGGCTGACGCGTTGATCAAGAAATACGAGAAGCAGTCTGAGAATGTCAAGAATAGCCGTGAGTTTGAGGCGATCAACAAAGAAATTGAAATGCAACAGTTGGAAGTGAAGCTGGCCGAAAAGCATTCCAAAGATGCAAATGAAGAGATCGCTGAAAAAGTCTTGTTGTTGGAAAAAGCAAAAAAGGCCATCGCAACTAAGGAAGCCGTTCTAAAGAATAAGAAAGAAGAGCTGGAGAAGATTATTGCTGCTACAGAAAAAGAAGAAAAACATTTTGCCAAACTTTCGGCCGACGCAAGAGAAAAGGTAGAGCCAAGGCTATTGCACTCTTATGACCGGATCAGGTCGAATTACCGTAACGGTTTGGCAGTTGTGCCAGTCGTGCGTGACGCCTGTGGCGGCTGCTTTAATGCTATCCCCCCGCAAAGGCAGAGCGAAATTCGGCAGCGTAAGAAAATAATTGTTTGTGAAAATTGCGGAAGAATCCTGGTGGATAACGACCTGAATGACGCGGTAGAAGTAAAATAACAATGACGACTTGATTATATATTGGCCCGGGATACCGGGCCATTTTTTTTATGATAAGGTAGGCTGTATGGACAGGATTCATTCCGGAGGATTATATTGCATCAATGAATTCCATATTGTCTGTCCCTTGGACCCGCGGCGGGCAGACCCTGACCCTGCGGAAATCGATACCAGTTGTCATATGTGTCTTTACATTAATCTTACTTTCTACTAATAGCAGCGGACAAAAGACATTCGATTTTAATTCGACCTGCCAGGAAGCTTATCATGCAATCATTCAACTACGACTCGATAGAGGCCAGTTCCTTTTGAGCCAGGAAAAGGGCCGGCATCCTGATAACCTGATTCCATACTTATTGGACAATTATATCGATTTTTTTATACTTTACTTTAATGAGGATCCATTTGAATTTGCCAAAAGAAAGGAAAACCTGGAGGAGAGATTAAGAATTATAAGCTCAGGTCCTGAGACTTCTCCTTTCTATTTCTTTTCTAAAGCGGTCCTTCATTTTCAATGGGCGGCTATTGAAATCAAGTTTGGCCATAATTGGGATGCCGGATGGGAATTTCGAAGGTCATTTTTGCAAATTAAAGAAAACCGGCGCCTCTTCCCTTCTTTCAAACCCAATGACATGCTGGGTGGCACGATGGAAGTGGCGGCAGGAACGATTCCGGAAGGTTACCATTGGCTGAGTAATCTCCTTGGTATCTCGGGAACCATTGATGCAGGTATGAATGCGCTTCACCAATTTATAGGCCAGGAAGATGCTCTCTCTGTTTTGTTTCACGATGAAGCCATATTTTATTACCTCTATTTACGGTTCTATATTCAAAATCAGAAATCGGAGGTTTTTGAATATATCAGTGCGCACCATCTTGATACCAGGAACAATCATCTCTTTGCATACCTGGCTGCAAATCTTGCAATCAATGCACAAAAATCAGTTTATGCTGAAGAAATCCTCCGGCAATTGAATCACGACGAGGGATACCTGAAAATGCCGGCCTGGGACTATGAGATGGGTACCGCTCGTATGAACCATCTTGATCGTGATGCAAATATCTGGCTCGAAAAATTTCTCACACAATTTAAGGGGAATTTTTACCTGAAAGAAGTACTGCTCAAACTCAGCTGGTATTATTTCCTGAATGGTAACCAGGTCCGTGCAAATGAATATAGAAAATGGGTTATTCAAAAAGGAAATACAGATACCGAAGCCGATAAACAAGCGCTGACCGAAGCAAAAAACGGAGGCTGGCCCAATCCGTTACTCCTGAAATCCAGGCTGCTTGATGACGGTGGCTATTTAGAAGAGGCAATGCAGGTCCTTGAGACGATGAATCCCATTGATCTTCGTTCACCGGAAGAAAAATTGGAATGGGTTTATCGAAGGGCCAGGATTTTCGATGACATGGGAAAAGAAGAGGATGCCATTGCTGCATATTCCAGCGCCATCGAAAAGGGTTCCCAATCGAAGGCCTACTATGCCGCACGAGCCGCCCTTCAAATTGGATTCATTTATGAGAAACGAAGGGATTGTGGAAAAGCAAGTCAGTATTTTCAAAAATGCCTGTCCATGAAAGAACATGAATATAAGAATTCTCTTGACCAGAAAGCTAAAGCAGGACTGCTTCGGTGCAAGTGAAGTGGATAAAATGCAGCTGCTTTTATTAATCGGATAAGGACCAAAAAACATTGAAAATCGTACATTGTGGCTGGCCTCTTTCCATGCCGGACCAGCAAGATCCCAAATTCAAAATGACCAATGCTCAGGAAATTATATATACAGAATTATATAATCATCGATGAAATTGAGATTGCTTTTTCTGGAAAGCTCAATGTGATCACTGGCGAAACAGGTGCGGGAAAGTCGATCCTCATGGGTGCTTTGGGATTGATCCTTGGTGAACGTGCGGAAACTTCTGTATTACTGAACAGGGATAAAAAATCCATTGTTGAAGGTTTGTTTGCAACTGATAACAAACCATCCCTCCGTGAATTTTTGCGGGTAAATGATCTGGATATGGAAGAGGAGCTTACGATCCGAAGAGAAGTTTCTCCAAATGGAAAATCCAGGGCTTTTGTCAATGATACGCCGATCAACCTGGACCAATTAAGGATATTGACCGCTCAACTGGTCGATCTCCACCAGCAATTTGACAGCCAGAGTCTTGGCGATTCTAATTTTCAACTTGAAGTGCTTGACGCACTTGCGCATCAGTTTAATATTCTGGACGACTATCAGCAAAAATTCTCAGAATTAAAAATGGCAAGGAGCCGCCTGGCCGGATTGGAGGACGAAAAGACCAGGGCATCTAAGGAATTCGATTATAATCAATTTCTTTTTAATGAGCTGGAAGAAGCCGGTTTCCATGAAAATGAACTGGAAGATTTAGATGGAGAATTGAAATTATTGAGTCATTCAGAAGAGATCAAGGCCGCCTTGGATAAAGCCTATTTTGATTTGAGTGAAGATGATAAGCATGTCATTCAGCAGATCAGAGCAGCTGGCCATCAAATGCAGCAATATTCACTATTTCATCCTGCGCTCCCTTCAATCGCTGCCAGGCTTGAGTCTGTTCAAATTGAGCTTCGAGATATTTCAGACGAGATAGAAAGGATCAATCGGCAAATCCAAGTGGATCCCCGCAGGATCGATCAAATCAATGAACGCATTTCAATTGGATACAAATTGTTAAAGAAGCACGGACTGCAAAAAACAAGTGAATTGATTACACTACAAAAGCAGCTGGGAGAAAAATTGCAGGGACTCTTAAACATGGATGAACAGATCAATCTGGTCCGCAAAAAAGTGGATAGTATATTGCAGCTTTGCAATGAACTGGCCACGGTAATTTCTGGAAATCGCCAATTCCAAATCGATCCACTGGTGAAGAAAGTAAACCAATTGCTTCACCAGGTCGGCATGCCCAATGCGAGGCTGAAAGTCCAATTTGAACAAGGTGAATTGTCGGAGTATGGGATGAATACGGTAGAATTTCTATTCGATGCCAACAAAAGCAATCGGTTTGAATCTATAAGGAAAGTTGCTTCGGGCGGCGAATTGAGCCGGTTAATGCTATGCATAAAATCGCTGGTTGCAGAATCCATAGATCTCCCCACCATGATATTTGATGAGATAGATACCGGAATTTCGGGTGAGGCTGCCAGGCAGGTGGGTCTGCTCCTGAAAGAATTGGCTGGCAAGAGACAGGTCATTTGCATTACGCATCAGCCGCAGATTGCAGGTAGGGCGGACGAGCATTTCCTTGTATATAAAAAAGTAAGGGGCGAATCTGTGAAGACAAATATAAAGGTCCTGAACAAGGAAGAAAGAATTGCCTCTATTGCAGAAATGCTGGGCGGAGAAAAGCCCACGGCGGCTGCCTTGCAAAATGCCCGGGAAATGATCACCGGATAAAAAATAGACTCAGCAATGAAACCCGGGTCTTTTTTAATATGGATTGCCTTTTTGCTCCTGCTTTTGCCTTTGTTTTTCATCAATAAATTCCTACAAAAAAAAATTCTTCCCAGACAATCCCTTTTAAGATTATTTGTCTATATGCTTATTGCATTTTGCCTTGTATTTATTTACAGTTTTTGTATCGTCTGGATCATCTCCCATTTAATCGTACCGTCATCCAAATAACTTCTTACTTTTACGTTCTGAAAAATCAAAACGATATCTATGTCATATAACCTGCTCGAAGGTAAAAAGGGGATCATTTTTGGCGCGCTGGATGAAAAATCAATCGCGTGGAGAACGGCTTTGCGCTGTCATGCAGAGGGCGCTTCACTGGTATTAACGAATGCACCTGTGGCTTTGAGAATGGGAGAAATTAATAAGCTGGCTGAAGCGGTGAAGGCACCAGTGATTGGAGCAGATGTGACAAATATGGATGACCTCAGGAAATTATTTGAAGAGTCCATGAAGCATTTTGATGCAAAGATTGACTTTGTCCTACATTCGGTTGGAATGAGCATCAACGTTAGAAAGGGCAGACCATATACCGACCTGGATTATGGATTTAATCAAAAGACCCTAGACATTTCCGCTATGTCATTGCACAGGGTCTTGCAAACTGCATGGAACCTTGACGCATTGAGCGAATGGGGCAGTGTGGTTGCCCTCACATATATCGCTGCACAAAGGGTTTTCCCCGATTATAGCGAGATGGCCGATGCCAAAGCATTGTTGGAAAGTGTAGCGCGCAGCTTCGGCTACCACTATGGTGTAAGGAAGAAAGTGAGAGTCAATACCGTTTCCCAATCTCCTACCAGGACGACAGCAGGCAGTGGAGTCAAGGGCTTTGATGGATTCATTGCCTATGCAGACAAGATGAGCCCTTTAGGGAACGCAAGCGCAGATGATTGTGCGGCATATTGCGCCGTATTGTTCAGCGACCTGGCCAGGATGATCACGATGCAAAATCTCTTCCACGATGGCGGATTTTCTCTAACAGGTGTCACAGAATCGATCATTCAGCAAATGGAGAAATAATCCTCCCGTAGGTATGCGTATTTTTGTGAACTCAATCCCTGTGCAGAAGAAGTGGCGCCGGGATCCTGATATGAAAGTCAATTCGAAAAACAGGTGTCAGAGAATGATCAATATTCGTCTTCATTAAAGAAGAAATCTTCCTGGGAAGGATAATCTGGCCAGATATCATCAATGCCTTCATAAATCTCTCCTTCATCTTCCAGTTCCTGCAAATTTTCCACAACCTCTATCGGAGCGCCTGAACGAATGGCATAATCTATCAACTCATCTTTTGTAGCCGGCCAGGGAGCATCCTCGAGATAGCTGGCTAATTCAAGTGTCCAGAACATCTGTATTCCTTTTTTGTTTTTGTGAGACGTTTCGAATAAGCACAAAAGAAATCTGCCATGACAAAATCCCAGTTCCTTCTTCGCGCTTAGCCTTCCTAATTTTCCGCAAAAGTAATTTTTAAAATGAAACCACCAAATAAGAGCTAAAATTTAACGTCCAGCATAGGGGATTATTATTGATAAGCGGAAACAGAAGCCCGGGTTTGTACAAATATTATATGCCATTCCGCAAAATATGGAGGTGAACCTGTAGGTTTGTAATCCTGTGTATTATCATTAAAAGCAATATGTTAACTGCGAAAGACATACATAAATATTTTGGAGAGCTCTGGGTACTGAAGGGAGTGGATCTCGAAATCCGCACAGGGGAAATCGTTAGTATAGTCGGTCCATCTGGTTCAGGCAAAAGCACTTTACTTCATATTTTGGGCACCCTTGACCGGCCGGCAAAGGGCGAAATATTCCTTGGAGACCAGCAAATCAATGGACTGAGCGGGAAACCGATGGCAGCATTTCGGAATAAGCATATGGGTTTTGTGTTTCAATTCCACCATCTTTTACCAGAATTCACTGCATTGGAAAATGTATCCATACCTGCCTGGATAGCCGGCAGGAAGAAAAAAGAAGTTGAGAAGGAAGCCCGCGCATTGCTGGAATCCCTTGGCATTGGGGATAGATTGGAGCACAAACCACAGGCACTTTCTGGTGGAGAGCAGCAAAGAGTAGCTGTAGCCCGGGCTCTTATTAATAGACCAGATATTGTTTTTGCGGATGAGCCCACCGGGAACCTGGATTCCACTCACGCCCGTGACCTGCATCAGCTTTTTTTTGACCTGCGAGACAGGTTTAACCAGACATTTCTTATCGTCACACACAATGAAGAGCTGGCGCAAATGAGCGACAGGACGCTTCATATGAAAGACGGAAGAATTGTCTGAAATAGTAGGTGTGATAAGAAGCGAAGTGCATTATAAAGCCAATCAGGAAAATTAAGGGCCGGGTCTTACATCCTGGCTTTCCACAAGATTTCTTCAGCTTTCAATTGTTTTGCGATAAATCTTGACAACACAAAGAAATAATCGCTTAGGCGGTTCAGATATTTTATAACAAGCGGATCAACGAAAGATCCGGATTCCAGCAACGATACTGTGGATCTTTCCGCTCGCCTGCAGACTGAACGGCAAATATGTGCAATAGAAACTACAGGATGCCCGCCGGGTAGAATAAATGATTTCATCGCTGGCAATTCTTCGTTCATGGCATCCATCTTTTCTTCCAGGAACAAAATATCCCCTTCGATCAGGTGGGGAATTTTATAATCAGATCCTTTTTGCGGATCCGTCGCAAGTGTTGAGCCGATAGTGAAGAGACGGTCTTGCACTTCCTTTAATTGCGCTCGTATTTCCTTATCTGTGACATGGTCACTAAGCAATCCAAGAAAAGAATTCAGTTCGTCCACGTTTCCATACGACTCTATCCGGACATGACTTTTGGGCACTTTGGTTCCACCAAGAAGGGAAGTCTTCCCCTTGTCTCCCGTCTTCGTATATATTTTCGTAGCCATGGATTCAAATTTAAGAGTAATTCATGGATCCGAATCTCCCTTCATTATTTGTCATTGTCTTAATTAGGATTCTCAAGTAGTCTCTTTTCGAGAAAATCTATTAACCATCCTTGTGCAACTCCAGCAGGTAGATGTAATTGTTGTGTTCTGCTTTCGCAATTAGAAATCCTTCTTTGATGCTCCTGGATCTCTGGTCACCTTGCAGTCTTGGATCTTCATCGAAAAGCAATTCAGTGATGATGGTATTGTATCCGGATGCTTCCACTTCACAATGAATATGAGATGGCAATGAGCTTTTGGGATAACCGCGAGGATGAATCGTATGGAGTACAAAACGACCATTAGCATCTGTTTTAACATACCCGAAAAGTCGAGCATGAAGTCGATCGCCCTGGGTGCCGGAAACATGGGTTCCATTCATCGCATAAAATCCACGGTCATCCGTCTGATAGCAATAGACTATAGCATCAAGAATGGGTTCTCCCTGTTTATTTTTTACATATCCAGTGACCAGTATTTTTTCCCCTGGCTCAGATGGACCCGCGAGTGTCAGCGGATCTGAAGTGGAATATTTTCTAATCAATTGGCGGAAGACATTGTTGGAATGAATATCCATGAAGCCAGTGTCGGACAATATCCTTGAAGTAGATAAACCATTCGCTAATTCCTGGGAAGCACGAAGGAGTAATCTGCTGCTATCCTGTGGACCAGCATATAAGCTACAGGGAACAAGAAGACAGGATAGCCATTTATAAAGACAAATCATTTCTTGTGAAATGAATTAAACTGACTGCAGGACTTGTGAGCGGCGCTTATCACTTTCTATCGAACCATCCTTTAATCTAATCACCCGATGGGCGTAATTGGCAATATCCTCTTCATGTGTAACTAAGATCACCGTATTGCCAGAAGCCTGGATGGCGCTAAAAATGTCCATTATTTCGACTGAAGTCTTTGAATCCAGGTTTCCCGTGGGCTCATCAGCCAGGATCAGGGAAGGATTATTGACAAGTGCTCTTGCAATGGCAACACGTTGACATTGACCCCCCGACAATTCATTTGGCTTATGGTGACTTCTGTCCGTTAATCCAACTTTTTCCAGGACGGACATGGCCATTTCATTGCGGGTTCTTTTTGTTATGCCGGCATAGACCAATGGCAAGGCAACATTCTCAGCGGCTGTAAGCCTGGGTAACAAATTGAATTGTTGAAATACAAATCCAATTTCTTTATTCCTCACTTCAGCCAGATCATCATCGGGCATTTGGCTCACATCCTGTCCATTCAGTATATAAGTTCCTGAAGTCGGAGAGTCCAGGCAACCTAAGATATTCATCAAGGTACTTTTTCCTGATCCGGAAGGACCCATCAGCGCGACGTAGTCTTTTTTTTGGATATCCAATGTAACACCTTTAAGTACGGGCAAAGCCTGTTTTCCCATGAAATAGCTCTTGCAGATGGATTCAAGATGTATAATTGCTGATTGCATAATAATTTATTGATCTCCAGTAGGGTTCCTAATGACTTTAGGCACTCTAAAATAAATTCCATCTGTAGAAGGCGCATTCCTCAATGCTTCTGCTCTCTCCGACGAGCCCTCGATCCTATCCTCTCTTAGCACATTGATCTCACCACCCATTTGCAGTAGAGGAGCTATGCCTGTCGTGTCCAGTTCCCTGAGCTTTTCCACAAAAACGATCATCCTTTCAAGGTCTAGTTTGATTTCTTTCTTTTCCTGATCGGTGAATTCCAGGGAGGCCAGGTCTGATAAAGTATCAATCAAAGCATCATTGACTTCCATACAAAACGATAATTGACAAAAATAACAGATTCGGCCATACTTTTTGCAGCTTTTAGATAAAAGGTAAACGGAATTGGGACTGAATTATCCTTTGGAATATGAATGGGTTTTGGATCAAATCGCTCTGAAAGCAGGGCAGGACAGTCTTTTTCTTATCTTCGCCGTCTTTTATGGTCAAAAAGAAAGAAATCGTTTTAAGTGGGATCCGGCCTACCGGATTTGTGCATCTGGGCAATTATTTGGGGGCCATTTCCAACTGGGTTAAAATGCAGGAAATATTTGATTGCTATTACTGCATTGTTGACTGGCACAGTTTAACTACACATCCTGATACGAAAGGGCTGAAAGAGAATGTGCTTCGGCTTCTTGCGGAACTAATTGGCAGCGGATTGAATCCTGAAAAATGTGTTTTATTTCTTCAAAGCGATATTCCTGAAATCGCTGAGCTCTATCTCTACCTGAACATGCTGGCATATAAGGGAGAATTAGAGAAGACCGCTACATTCAAGGATAAGGTCAGGCAACAGCCGGAAAATGTAAATGCAGGTTTACTCACTTATCCTGTATTGCAATCTGCTGATATTTTGATCCACCGCGCTAATAAAGTTCCAGTCGGGAAAGACCAACAACAGCATGTCGAAATGACGAGGAATTTTGCGGAAAGATTCAATCATCGTTATGGTGAAGTTTTTCCCCTGCCACAGGCATTTAATTTTGGAGGTGAACTGGTCAAGATCATGAGTTTGGATGGTTCAGGAAAAATGAGCAAGAGTGAAAACCAGATGAACACTCTATATTTGGCCGATTCTGATGAAATGATCAGAAAAAAGATCATGAAGGCAAAAACAGATAGTGGTCCTACCATGCATCATTCGGTGAAGCCTGATTATATAAATGGTTTATTTGTACTATTGAAAATTTCAGGCGCAGCGGGTACACTGCAAAAATTTGAGCAGGAATTTGACAATTGCAGCATCCGGTATGGTGACTTAAAGAAACAACTTGCTGAAGATATGGTCCGTTTTATTGCTCCCATCCGTGAAAGAACTGAAGCGATCAGAGCAGATGAAAGATATTTGCGGGAAGTAATGGAAAAAGGGGCTTCAAAAGCGCGTGCCAGTGCCCTTGCTACTTTGAAACTGGTCAGGGAAGCGATTGGGATAAAATATTACTAGGTTCAAAACACCTGCTGCTTTTGAATGGTCGGATAAGATTTTATACTTTAGATTTTAGATTTTACATTTAGAGATGGCTAAAGCAAAGAAACCTAAGCATATTGCTGTCGCTGGGAATATTGGAGCTGGTAAAACCACGCTTACTGAAATGCTGAGTAAGCATTACCGTTGGATCCCTCAATTTGAAGATGTGGATCACAATCCGTATCTCAACGATTTTTATGAAGATATGCCCCGTTGGAGTTTCAATCTCCAGGTTTTCTTTCTGAATAGCCGGCTCAATCAATTGCTTGAAATACATAGTGGAACGGAAACAGTTATCCAGGACCGTACAATTTATGAAGACGCACATATTTTTGCTCCCAATCTGCATGAAATGGGACTCATGAGCAAGCGTGATTATAATAACTATTTCCAATTTTTTCAAACCCTTCGCAGGATGGTTCAGCCACCAGATCTCCTCATCTACTTGCAGGCATCGGTTCCGACCCTTGTCGGGCAAATTCAAAAGCGCGGCCGGGAATATGAAGAAAATATTCGTCTGGACTATTTAAAAAGGCTTAATGATCTGTACAATAAATGGATTGAAAGTTATAAGGAAGGCGCGCTTCTGGTGATTGATGTGGATAAAAACAAATTTCCTGAAAATGAAGAGCATCTTGGAGAAATTATCCGGAAAATCGATGCTCAGCTATATGGTTTGTTTTAGCGGTAATTTGCCAGTTCACTCAAAGATTCCAGTTCTTCACTAATCTTTTCCAGCCACACCATCTGCTGTTTCCTGTCTCTCGAAAAATTTGTGGCACGATCATATAGATCCTATCGCTCAAAATATTGGTTCATTATGTCCTGGTAGATGGCATTCACCTCGGCTTTTATCTCTCCGGATCGGGATGGTATTTTCTGAGTGCACCATTCAGCCTCTGGGCATATATTTCAGCAATGTCAAAATGGCCCTGCCCGTGGATCAGAATGGAATCATTTTTAATCCTGGCCCATGACCCATGTTTATCAAAGCGGCAGCGATTATGGTATTTAAGGGCCTCACTGTAATATCCCCAATGTATTTTTATTGCGGTGCTGGCTAGAGCCGCAGCAGGATCGTTTTTCGGTGGAGTTGCTCGGAAATTATTCCAGCTCAATCTTCTCATGGCATTACAATCCATCAATGAATCCTGAGCAGCTGAATGGGATTGTGGTAAGAAATTTAGCAATATAGCCAGCAGGATCTGCGTCATGAAATCTTGCCGGCCATATTATCCATCGAAAGGATCCGGCATTCGTGAAGTACACAAAAGAAACTCCATCCCGAGGATGGAGTCGTATCAGCAAACAATGTTAGAGACCAGAAAATTATTCAAACCTGGAAGCCAAGTTCAGAATTTTATTTTTGATTTTAAAGGGTTTTATCAAAAAAATTTAAACTTTAGGCGCCGCGGCCAAAATTTCTTCAGAAACCCCAGACCTGTATTTTTCAAAATTCCTGATAAACTGGGTGGCAAGTGCCTTTGCTCTTTCGTCATATGCAGCCGGATCAGACCAGCCATTTCTGGGATTCAGCACTTGATCCGGAACATTCGGGCACGACAGGGGCATAGCGATGCCGAATACGGGATGGTTCTGATATTCGACTTCATATAGTTTTCCTTCAAGCGCTGCGTCGATCATTGCTCGGGTAAAACGCAGACTTATCCTGTTTCCAAAGCCATATGGACCACCTGTCCAGCCAGTATTTACCAGCCATACACGGACCCTGTTTTCCCTTATCTTTCTACCTAGCATTTCAGCGTATTTTCCCGGATGCAAGGGCATAAAAGGCTCGCCGAAGCAGGCACTGAAAGTGGATTTGGGTTCTCTGATTCCAGCCTCAGTGCCCGCGACTTTGGCTGTATAGCCAGAAATAAACTGGTACATTGCCTGGCCCGGCGTCAGCCTTGAAATGGGCGGTAGAACACCATTTGCATCGCAGGTTAAAAAGAATATGTTCCTTGGACTGCTGGCAATTGGCGTTTCAAGTGTGTTCTGAATAAAATGGAGCGGGTATGAAACACGGGTATTCTCTGTTATCGTAGAATCGTCAAAATTTATCTTCCGGGTATCATCAAAAAAACGCACATTTTCAACAAGTGCACCAGACCTGATGGACCTGAAAATCGCAGGTTCTTTTTCCTCGCTCAGGTGGATGCATTTGGCATAACAGCCGCCTTCAAAATTGAAAATGCCCTGGGTATTCCAGCCATGCTCATCATCTCCGATGAGTTTTCGTTTGTAGTCAGCACTTAATGTGGTCTTACCTGTACCACTTAATCCGAAAAAGATTGCCACATCTCCTTCCTCTCCCATATTTGCTGAGCAATGCATGGTTAACACCCCTTTTTCTTCTGGCAGTATATAATTGAGCACCGTAAAAATCGCCTTCTTGATTTCTCCTGTATATCCCGTGCCGGCTACCAGGATGATCTTGTGTTTGAATGAAATGACAACAGCATTATTTTGCCTGATCCCGCATTCCGCTGCATTGAGTCTCAAACCTGGCACAGACAGTATTTGCCAATCAGGCTTGAATTCTTCCAGTTCATGGGCTTCCGGTCTCAAAAACATATTGTAGGCAAAAAGATTCATTGCGGGCGTTTCATTGATGATGCGGATATTCACCCTGTAATGCGAATCGGCGCAGGCATAGGCGTCTCGTACCCAGATCTCTGGCAATTGATTCAGATAGGAGGTGACTTTGCGGAGAATAACATCAAAAAATTTTTCATCCAGCGGCTGGTTGAAATCATTCCAGCAAATGTTCTCCTCCGTTACGCCATCTTTTAGGATGAATCTGTCTTTTGGACTCCTCCCGGTAAATTCTCCCGTATGAATGACCAGGGCGCCATTTTCTTCCAGTGTGCCTTCACCTCTTCGCAGACAATCCTGCACCAGGTCTTCTGGCTTTAGTTGATAATGGATGGAATCGGTAACCTGCAAACCTAATCTGAGCAATCGGGTTAATGACAGAGGCATAACTGGGATGGCCATAGAAAGAAAAAGATTGAGCGGCAAAGCTAATATTAAAAGATGTCTAAATAAAGAGCCTAAAACATGTAATAATTGAATTATTTTGAATAATTAGCCATATTTTTTAGAATAGTTCTAACTAACATTTGTTAGTTTTTTACAAATTCTGGCGGCTCCCTGCTTTTGTCATCAAATCACGAATCATTAAAGAATCAGAATATTTCTCAGACGCTTATGCCCAAACTGGAAGGCGCCTTCTGCAATCATTCCTTACATTTATGCCTTTTATAACTTAGCGTCAATATGAAATATCTGCCATTGAATTCGAAGATTTTTGTTCAAAACAGAGAAAGGTTCAGGAAGGAAATGTTGCCATCATCCATCGCCATATTTGTAAGCAATGACGAAGTGCCTTCCAACGGAGACGCTTTATACGGATTCAAGCAGAACAGTGACATGATATGGTTATCCGGAATTGAACAGGAGGACAGTATGGCTATCCTTTTCCCAGACCATCCCGATCCCCGGTACAGAGAGGTTTTGGTGCTGGTGAGGCCGAATGAACTAAAAGAAAAATGGGATGGAAGGAGATTAAGAATGGAAGAAGCGCGGGCAATTTCAGGGATAGACACCATTGTATGGCTGGATAGCCTCGATGGTTTGCTACAGCCATGGATTCACCTGGCGGAACATATTTACCTTAATTCAAATGAAAATGATCGCAAAGCAAGTCTGGTACAAACCCGTGATTATCGTTTCATTTCGGACATGAAACTTAGGTATCCTCTCCACAACTATCACAGGGCGGCGAGGATCATGAAAGAACTCAGGGCCATTAAGACCAGCCTGGAAATAGAAGTAATGCAGCGGGCGATAGACATTACGCACAATGCTTTTGTTAGGCTACTGAAATTTATCAGACCAGGCGTAATGGAATATGAAATCGAAGCAGAGATCTATCATTCATTTTTCAGTCAAAGAGCCACAGGTCCTGCTTACGGCAGCATCATCGCCAGTGGCGACAGGGCCAGGACCTTGCATTATGTTTCCAACAATGAAGTTTGCGCAAATGGCGAGTTGGTTTTGATGGACTTCGGTGCGGAATATGGACATTATTGTGCTGACCTTACCAGAACGGTTCCGGTGAATGGAAAATTCACCAAAAGACAGAAACAGGTGTATAATGCCTGTCTTCATCTTCACAACTATGCAAAAAGCCTGCTGAAGCCTGGTATTACAATTAATGATTATCATAGAAAAGTTGGCACTGAAGCGACAAAAATTTTTGAAAAAATCGGGCTGCTTTCCAAATCTGATCTGAAAAATCAGTCTGAAGAAAGCCCGGCATATGCTAAATATTTATATCATGGTATCTCCCATCATCTCGGCATTGATGTGCACGACCTGGGAACAAGGACGGAACCTCTGAAGGCGGGAATGGTGCTCACTGTTGAACCTGGAATATATATACAGGAAGAAAAAATAGGAGTGAGAATTGAGAACAATGTATGGATAACAAAGAATGGAAACAAGGACCTGATGTCGAAAATTCCAATCACTGCAGAAGAAATTGAAGCCATCATGAAAAAATGAATCTTATCTGGGCGCTGCAGTCATCTTTGAGCTCGAAGGACAATGCGTGCACCCGGCATCTCTTTTGGATAAAGGCCCCAGGCCTTTTTGGATTTTCCTTTTTCTTGTGAGAGAAAATTCGCGCATTTAATTTGTACATTCGCAATCCATGAAACATATTCCCAACCTGTTTACATTAGTGAATCTTTTTTTTGGCAGCCTGGCCCTGATTTTTATTTTGCAAAACGGCATTGCCATCATGTACAGCGCTGATGGGACACAGTTAGTGGACATGCCTGAAAAAATATGGATGGCTTCTTTGTGTATTGGGCTTGCTGCCGTAGTGGACTTCCTGGATGGATTCGTGGCGAGGCTCTTCAAAGCAAGTTCTGCGATGGGAAAGGAGTTGGATTCCCTGGCTGACCTTGTCAGTTTTGGCGTGGCGCCCGGCATGATCCTTTACCAGTTTCTTCGTATGAGTTACATGCGCCAGGAAAATGGACTCGAAATATCTCTTGCGTTTTTGTTGCCCGCTTTATTGGTGCCTTGCGCAGCAGCCTATCGTCTGGCGCGTTTTAATCTTGATCAATCCCAGGAATTAGAATTTCGTGGAGTTCCAACACCTGCCGTGGGACTTCTCATCGCTTCTTTTCCCCTGATTTACTGGACATCCGCTAATCCAACGATTGTTAGACTGCTGTTGAATTCCTGGGTCCTTTATGGAATCATCATTGTTCTCTCATATGCGATGGTGAGCAAATGGCCCCTTTTGTCTTTTAAATTTAAAGACCTAACATTAAGATCTAATTTGCCCCGATACCTGCTATTGGTCATCGCTCTGATCAGTGCTATTTTCCTTCGCTGGCTCGCGGTACCAGTCATATTCATCCTCTACATTGTATTATCTTTGGCATTCAAAAAACAAAACAAATGATCTTTTCTGTGCAGGTTAAGGTGATGCCATTGAAAGAATTATTGGATCCCCAGGGCAAGGCAGTTATGGGTGGGCTGCAAAGCCTTGGGCTGGCTTCTGTGAATGATGTCAGGGTTGGCAAACATATTAGTTTGCAGGTTGAAGCGGGTTCGGCTGAACAGGCAAAGACCATTGCCGAAGAGGCAAGCAAGAAATTGTTGGCAAATCCGGTCATGGAATATTTCGAGATCTCTGTGAACTAGCAAAAATTGGAAAGTGAAGCCGGGTGGCTTCAGGGATGAGCGTATTTATGCCATAAGAGCTTGCGGTTGGCTTGTCATCTTCTCCATCGGACATGACTATCTGCTTTTTTATTCATTCATGAATTCATGCTCTATATCGTTCCTTCACCCATCGGAAATCTCAAGGATATTACCCTGAGGGCATTGGAGGTACTTAAGAATGTCGACCTGATCCTCGCAGAAGATACCAGGACGTCCATGAAATTGCTGAGTCATTATCAGATCAGCAAACCCATTTCCCCTTATCACCAGCACAATGAACATAAGATCCTGGGTCATTTAACGGGTCAATTGGCACAAGGTAAAACCATGGCATTAATGACAGATGCCGGGACTCCTGGAATTTCTGATCCGGCCTTTTTGTTGGTCAGGGAATGCATTCGACTCGGAGTTAAAGTGGAGTCGCTTCCCGGAGCAACAGCTTTTGTTCCTGCCCTGGTCAATAGCGGGTTACCGATGAACCGGTTTTGTTTTGAAGGATTTATTCCTTTAAAAAAAGGTCGCCAGACCTATCTTAAAAAACTGGCAACCGAGGAAAGGACCATGATATTTTATGAATCCCCAAAAAGACTTGTGAAAATGCTGGAAGATTTTATTCCCATTTTCGGCGCTGAACGGCCCTGTAGTGTCAGCCGTGAATTGACCAAAGTTTTCGAAGAAAACAAGCGAGGGTCTTTAAGCGAATTGCTTGCATATTTCAAGGACAAGGAAGTGAAAGGCGAATTGGTGATTGTTTTGCAGGGAGCAGCATTTTAACTCATGAGCGGCTCTTCGACCGTCCTATCAAATTCCAGGTTTAGGCAAAAGCCTTCCGTCAAAAAATTCATTTTAATCCTGCAGTTTTAAAGATATTTGCACCTTATTTCCAAATTATATCATGAAAAGTTCGCTGAGTGTTTTCATATTTATCCTGTTTTCGTTCTTAGGATTTTCCCAGCCCGAACGGTGGCAGCAACGCGTTAAGTATTCAATGGATGTGAATGTGGATGTAGTCACAAACCATTTTACTGGAAAGCAGAGACTGGAGTATACTAATAATTCTCCTGACACTTTATATAAAGTCTTTTATCATCTGTACTGGAACGCATTCCAGCCGAACAGCATGATGGACAATCGAAGCCGTGAGCTTGGGAAGATCAGTTATGATAGGAATAAGAATGGCCGGGAGCAACTTGATTGGGATCCAAGGGTAAGGGACAGAATACTGAATTTAAAACCTGAAGAGATCGGATACCAGAGAGTGCATTCACTTAAAATGAATGGCCTTGCTCAGCAGATCAAAGAGGATGAAACGATTTTGATTGTCAGATTAAGCAAACCCATTCTCCCTAAAACGACGGTCGTTCTTGAAATGGAATTTGAAGCGCAGGTACCCTTGCAGGTGAGGAGAAGTGGCCGGGACAATCCCATGACGGGCGTACGATATTCGATGAGCCAATGGTATCCTAAAATTTGTGAATACGATTATGAAGGATGGCACCCCACTCCTTATGTGGCCAGGGAGTTCTACGGGGTTTGGGGAGACTATGACGTGAAGATCAATATTGACAGGACCTATATTCTTGGAGGCACGGGATATTTGCAAAATGCAGCTGAAATCGGGTATGGATACGAAAGCCCGGGCACCAATGTGGTGCGGCCTGCGGGAAGCAAATTAAGCTGGCATTTTCTTGCGCCCAATGTGCATGATTTTGTTTGGGCGGCTGATCCGCAGTTTAAGCACCTTGTCCGCTATGTTACCGGAGGCCCGGTGATACATGTGCTTTACCGAAACAAGAACAATGAACTTAGGCAGGATACACTATGGAATGCGCTGGCAGATGGAGCAGTCACCGTGCTGCCCTATATCGAAAAGCGATTTGGCAAATACCCTTACAGACAATATTCGTTTATCCATGGGGGTGATGGTGGCATGGAATATCCAATGGCCACACTGATTTCGGGTCCCGGTCTGGGCACTGCATTTCATGAATGGATGCATAGCTGGTACCAGGGCATGTTGGGGACCAATGAGTCAATGTATTCCTGGATGGATGAAGGATTCACGAGCTACGCGACAGGTGAAGTGGAGGAATATTATTATGACCGCCAGCTGGAAAAGCATCCTGACAACACACAGCTGCAACAGTTTGTCGATAAGCAAAAGAAAAGACTTCCACTCAACCATGAGGATGCCTACAATTCCTATTTTTCTCTCGTGAAAAGCGGGTTGCAGGAGCCGCTTACAACCCACGCAGACCATTTCAATACAAATTTTGCGTATGCCATCGCCGCTTATTCAATGGGAGAAATCTTCCTCGAACAGTTGGGATATATTACATCTGATGAAACTCGTAATAAGATCCTGCTTGAATATTACAGGCTTTGGAAATTCAAGCATCCAAATGCGAATGACTTCATGCGGGTGGCAGAAAAGGTGAGCGGGCTCCAGCTGGACTGGTACAAAGAATATTGGGTGAATACGACCAAGACCATTGACTATGGAATAGATAGTCTTTGGGAAGTGGCCGGCAAAACAAGGATCAGGCTGAAGATGCTGGGGAAAATGCCCATGCCCATTGATGTTTTGATGACATACAGAGATGGCTCAAGAGAATTGGCCTATATTCCGCAGTACCTGATGTTTGGCGAAAAACCCAGTGAGGATCCCGCGCTACCAAGGTCGGTTTTTGAAGCCTGGAAATGGACCAGTCCGTTGTATACATTCGAAATTGGACATAAACTGACCGATCTCAAAATTGTTGAAATCGATCCTTCTCAAAGGATGGCTGATATAAACAGGAAAAACAATAGGCTGGAATTAAACTGGTAGCCACTACGTAAAAATAACAAAGCCATCTGCTGTCAGTCAGCGGATGGCTTTATACTTTCATTTAGTAAGGAATTTTAGTTGTTAGGAGGTGTTTTCGCTCAAAACACAATTTCCAGGATAGTGTTAAATGATTAAAGATATATTTGATTTGCAACCTCAGGTCAAAAGTACTCACAGAATGAGTAATCGCCAATACTACTTTGTGGTAGTTTGTGAAGCAATTGTTAGAATTACTCATCAATTAGCGCGAATTAATGCAAAAATAACCTGGATTTCGGCTAACTAACGTCCAAAAAACTTATTAATCGCCTCAACGCGGTTATTTACATGAAGCTTTTCGTAGATATGGTATACATGTTTTCTAACGGTCTCCTGACTGATGAATAGAAAAGAAGCTATTTCCTTATACAAAAGACCTTTGGAAAGAAGGCCCAGGATTTCATTTTCCCTATTTGACAAGATATTGATGGACTTGCCCTGCGGTCCGGCCATCTCCAGGCTAGTATCAGCGAGGGTCTTGTTTTGAAATGCGTTGACAATTTTTCTTGCGATCTGGCTGCTCATGGGTGCGCCGCCTTCAAACAATTCCCTGATCGCTTCCAATAGCTTTCCCGGAGTGGTCTTTTTCAATATATACCCATTCGCACCCGCGCTCAGAGCTTCAAAAATCTTTTCGTCTTCTTCATAAACAGTGCACATCATAAATAAGACCTCCGGATGCTGAGGCTTGAGCTCTCGGACACAATCAATACCACTTTCCCCATCACCCAGATTGATGTCCATCAAAACCACATTCGGTTTTAACAGCGGAATCATTTCAAGTGCCTCATCGGATCTTGAAAAGCTACCGGTCAGTTCATAACCATCAGCCATCATAATGATTTGTTCAAGCGCGGAACGGATATCCTGGTTATCATCGACAATACATACAGCAATAGCCATGGTACAAAGTTCAAATCATTTGGTTAATTAAAAATACCATTTTGTGGTAGGTCATTCACTCAAAAATCAGCAAATAGATGGGCAGGACTGTTTTTGGAATTAAAGAACTTGACAACGATCAATTGTTTTCTCATCTGGTTTGATCAATTTGTTTTCATCAGCGGCACGTAAACGATGTATTTCTCTTTAAAAAAAGGTCTCTGGAAATAACCAAAAATATCAATCACTGTAGGTCTTGTGCTGCTCATTGCAATCTCTTCTGCCAGGTCGCCACCCTTCAGGCAAATCAATCCATTCGGAACTATTTGTTGTCTCTTTCCAGAAGCAGGTTCATGATCAGAAGTCCTTAAGGGTCCGTCAGGATTGCGTTTACGAATCAATGGCTTTGCCCAACTCCATAACTCATGTAGGGGAGCCACTGCCCTGGAAAGTGCGCAATCAAATTGCGGACCCTTAATCTCCTCGGCCCTGGTATGTGCTGTGCTTATGTTCTCCAAACCAATCGAATGGCTAATTGCATCTACCACTTTGATTTTCTTTCCAATGCTGTCAACCAAATGAAAATGGGTTTGGGGAAAAAAAATGGCCAACGGTATTCCAGGAAACCCGCCTCCGGTGCCTATGTCTATTACCAGGTCATTTTTTTTAAATTGGAAAAATGCAGCAATGCTTAATGAATGCAAGACATGGTTTTCATACAATTGGTCGATGTCTTTGCGCGAAATAATATTGATCCGGCTATTCCATTCTTTGTACAATCCATCCAACGCGGCAAATTGTGCAGTCTGCTTTGCATTGAGTTGCCCGAAATGCGCTGTTATTAATTCCAGTTTGGCTTGGGCTTTCTCCATAGCGTCGGTGCAAAAATGATATAATATGCGAACATCCAGATATCAAAGAGCCACCACCAGACAAACAAATCTTTCTCTCCTAATTTTTGCATGGACTTATAAAATACAATGGCCTGCACCAGGAAGCGTAGGCCGAATACGATCAGACTCAGTTTCCAATTAAAAAAGAGCAAACTAAGGAAGAAAGCCGGATAGAAGAGAAAATGGGAAAGAGAATAGAGACCGAGCAAAAATTTATGTTTGCCCTTATAATACTTGCTTGCGCTAAAATGCCTGGTCTTTTGTTTGATCCAGTCAGGAAATGTTTTCTTGGGTTCAGAAATCGTAAAAGTATCCGGGTCGATGATGATGTTTGTGTTATGTTTGTTTGCCACTTTGTTTATGAAAAGATCATCGTCCCCGCCCGGCAGGTGGTTGATGGCTGAAAAGCCTTTGTTCCTAAAGAAAAGGTCCTTTTTGTAAGAAAGATTTCTGCCAACTCCCATATATGGAGTTCCTGCAAGTGCATAAGAAAGATATTGCAATGCCGAATGGAAAGTTTCAAATCGAATCAGCTTATTTAATACGCCCGGTCTTTTCTGATATGGACTATAGCCCAAAATCACTTCAATGCCATTTTCATATCCGTTCTGCATTTTCTGAATCCAGAATTCACTGGCTGGCACACAATCGGCATCCGTCAACAGAACGATTTCATACCGGGCTTCTTTGATGCCCATGCCAAGGGGATATTTTTTTCCAGGGATCCCAATGGCCTCATATTCGAGGTTGACAATATGAAGGTCTTTGAAAGTCTTCTTGAATTCGTCCAGCAGATAACGGGTATCGTCCTGACTATTGTGGTTTACGACGATGATTTCATGCGTGGTGGGATATCGCTGCACGAGCGCGCCTGGCAGGTTGCTCGCCAATTTTCCAGCTTCATCCCTTGCGCAAATAATTACGCTCACGGGATGTTCCTGCGACTTCTCCCTCGGGCTGGCTTTGAAAAAAGCAAGTCTTTGAAAAAACCATCCATAATAGAACAATTGAACCAGGCAAATCAGGCAAAAACTGAAAAAGAAGATCTCCCTCCAGGTAATATGGGCAAACAAACGATCCATAAGCAGTCTACGGTTTGTGCACTAAATCACAAAAATAACAATGATAGCTCATTAATGATTGAGATGGGTCAATTGATTCCTGAATAATTCCTGAACTAAAAATCTGAAATTGAGTCTTTCCAACATATGGAAAACCAATATGATCCCATGGTTTGGATCTTCTATCCTGTAACTTGCAGCGTTTTATAAGATATGGCAGCATTATTATTTGAACGATTGGCTGAGGACAGGAATTCTGAAGCAAGGGCCGGAAGAATCACTACAGACCATGGAGAAATCAATACACCGATATTTATGCCGGTGGGTACGGCCGGTAGTGTAAAGGCAGTGAGCCAGGACCAGCTTTTGAATCTCGTCAAGGCCGAGATTATTCTTGGAAATACTTATCATTTGTACCTGCGGCCGGGGCTTGAGACCCTGGAGCTTGCAGGCGGGCTGCATCGATTCATTGGCTGGGGAAAACCAATCCTTACAGATAGCGGCGGGTACCAGGTGTTCTCGCTCTCGGGCACGCGCAAGATCAGTGATGAAGGGGTGGTGTTCCAATCTCATATTGACGGATCGAAGCATTTGTTCAGCCCTGAAAAAGTGATCGATATTCAACGAACGATCGGCGCCGATATCATCATGGCATTTGATGAATGCCCTGCTTCAACCAGCGATTATGCGTATACGAAAAATTCGATGCAGTTGACCCATCGTTGGCTGGATCGCTGCATGGAACAATTCCAGATTGGATCAGGGAAATATGGATATGACCAACACTTGTTTCCAATTGTTCAGGGCGGCGTGTTTCCGGATTTGCGCAAAGATTCCTGTGCATTTGTTGCTTCCAAGGAATCGCCGGGAAATGCGATTGGCGGTTTGAGTGTCGGCGAGCCGGATGAACAGCTGTATGAAATGACTGCTCTATGCTGCCAACATCTTCCCAAAGAGAAACCAAGGTATCTGATGGGTGTCGGTACTCCCTGGAATATCCTGGAAGCGATATCGCTTGGCATAGATATGTTTGATTGCGTGATGCCTACCCGCAACGGAAGGAATGCGATGCTATTCACTTCCAGGGGGGTCATCAACATAGATAACAAAAAATGGGAAAACGATTTTTCTCCTATTGATGAAGCAATTAATTGTGAAATGAGCAATCATTATAGCAAGGCCTACCTGAGGCATTTAATAAAAACAAAGGAAATCCTGGGTCTAACGATTGCCAGCATACAAAATCTTGCATTCTACTTGTACCTGGTGACTGAGGCGAGAGCCCATATCATCAAAGGCGATTTTTCCGCCTGGAAGAGAGAGCAGATCTCCATCATCAGCCAAAGGCTGTGATTGATTTTACTTCAATTGCCTGACTAAATAAAAAAGCGATGCCGGGCATCGCTTTGAACGGGCTTTTGAAATTCAAGCTAATTGCTTTTCCAACTATTGTTGCCGTCATTCACGTCTGGCAATACTTTATCCGGGTCAATGGTAACTGAACTGATCTTACCCGTTGAATGGAAAAAGAAGGTCCAGGTATTTCCTTTTTCCCAGATCTCTACCGGCAGATTTACTCTCTCGCTTTTGCCGCTGGCTTCTTTGATCTCCACTGTCACAGGCATCGGTAATTTTTCAAGGTTTTCAATCGTAATGTTTGCGCCCTTGGTAGAGTCACCTTTTACATATTCAACTGACTTCACTGCCTGATCCAACTTCCAGTTGTACAGAAACCATCCACGCCAGAACCAGTCCAGGTTTTCACCACTATAGTTTTCTATTGCATGGAAGAAATCCCAGGGCGTAGGATGCTTATATGCCCAATTGTTGATATAATATCTGAAAGCACCATCGAATCGCTCTTCCCCCAAAACAACGGATCTTAGCAATTCAAGGCCCAGCCCTGGCTTTACGTAGGAATTTACTCCCCAGTTATTGCTGTTTGCATAAGCATCTGGAATCAGGAGGATTCCTTCTGTCTTATCATTAAACAGGAATCCGGCCATTTGGTGCCTGTTGCTTGGAGGACTACTAAATTCAGGAATGCTTTTATTGGCAACACTATTAATGAAAGTATTAAATCCTTCGTCCATCCACGCATATTTGCGTTCATTGCTACCAACAATCATTGGGAACCAGGTATGTCCAAATTCATGACTTGTGACGCCCCATAGATTTTCCTTGGTTGCGCTGCTCGAACAGAAAACAATGCCTGGGTATTCCATACCGCCAACCAAGGCCCCAACATTGGTGGCCACGGGATATGGATACTCATACCATTGTTTTGAATAGTGTTCAAGACAGGCTTTTACAAATTCAGTAGATCTTTGCCAGCCCGTTGGTGTATTGCTTTCCGCAGGATAAACAGACATCGCAAGGGCTTTTTTACCGCTTGGTAAATTCATTCTGGCCGCATCCCAGATAAATGCTTTGGATGAAGCCCAGGCTACATCCCTGGCATTGGTGCATTTGAAGTGCCAGGTGATTTTGTCTTTGACAGGCCTTGAAGCTGGATCATCCACTTCTTTTTCTGAACGGATGATCACAGTCTTATCGCTTTGTCTTGCAGCTTGCAGGCGCTTTATTTGTTCAGTCGTAAGACAATCTGCCGGATTGATCAATTCGCCGGAAGCAACTACAATTTGCGAAGAAGATGTAGTGATGGTAAAATCAAAATTTCCATATTCAAGATAGAATTCTCCCTGACCAAGATAGGGAAGGGTATTCCATCCCAGCACATTGTCGAAAACGCACATGCGCGGATACCATTGAGCAATCTCATATATCCATCCATTTTTCGTCTTCAATCTTCCCATTCTGTCCGTTCCGTATTCGGGAATGAGAAAGTTATATTCAATTTTAAATCTTATTGAATCGCCTCCTGGCTTCAGGCCCTTGGGCAATTTGATCATCATCCGGGTGTCGTTAATAGAATAGACAGCTTTTTCTTCTTTATTCTTATCTACCAATACAACCGATTTGATATCATAGCCACCAGCGAAATTTCGGTTGGCCCATCGCCCGCCCGAGGTTGCTGTACTCGCAATGCCTCTTGATTTTGGATCGTAGATATTCTGGTCGAGCTGAACCCATACAAATGCTAACTTTTCCGGACTATTGTTTTTATAAGAGATAGTAACTGTTCCAGATATGCGATGGTTCACATCATCCAGGCTGGCAGCAATTTTGTAATCGGCGCGGTTTTGCCAATACTTAGGTCCTGGCGTTCCACTTGCTGCCCTCACGTCGTCACCGAAAGCAGGATAAAAAAATGGAGCGAAGGCTTCATGCTGATCGTATTTGGAAACGCTCTGCGCGAAAGGAACCAAGGGCAGAATAAATAAACTTGTCAATGCCAGTGAAAGAATTTTTCTCATATGATTAATCCTTGTTTTTGTGTAGGGCGCAAAGGTAATGCGGAAGCGCCATGCTGAAAAAGAAATTTGGTTAACAGATTCCTTTCCCGGGAATAAAAATGCTGTCTCCTAAAGTCCGTTATTGTCAAATCCCTTATATTTATTGACTACAGACTCTCTAGCGATCACCATGGCTGCCAGTAAATCTTCAATCGTTGTCATTGGAAGTTCTAATACCGATATGGTAGTTAAGGCAGAACACCTGCCCGCGGCTGGCGAGACCATACTTGGAGGTCATTTTTTTATGAATGCGGGCGGTAAAGGCGCGAACCAGGCCGTCGCTGCCGTTCGTTTAGGCGGTGCCGTTACATTTATTGCAAAAGCAGGGAAAGATATTTTTGGAGAGCAGGCCCTTGAATTATTCAGGAAAGAAGGAATTGACACTTCTCATATAAAGCTGGATAAGAATTACCCTTCGGGCGTCGCGCTGATTACCGTTGACGACAAAGCAGAAAATTGCATTGTAGTAGCCCCAGGTGCAAATGCAGCATTATTGCCCGCTGATCTTGATTCCGTCAGCGCGCTAATCTGCCATGCTGCAGTTGTCCTGGTACAGCTCGAGATTCCTTTAGAGACGGTGGAGTACGCAGCGGCGCTCGCGGGTCCATCCGATGCTATGCTGATCCTTAACCCGGCGCCGGCCCGCACGCTCCCCAATGAGCTTTTGCAAAAAATTGATATAATTACGCCCAATGAGACGGAGGCGACCCTGCTGACAGGAATTCAGGTACATGATCAAAGTTCGGCGGAAATGGCAGCAAAGAAATTATTAAATAAAGGGGTGAGATCTGTTGTCATCACGATGGGAGCGCAGGGTGCATATTGGACGGATGGGAAATCATCGGGATTTTGTCCTGCTCCCCAAGTGAAGGCGGTAGATACCACGGCTGCGGGAGATGTATTTAATGGAGCGCTTGCTCTCGCCATTGCCGAAAAGATGGAATTTCCTCAGGCAGTTGCTTTTGGATGCGCCGCTGCTTCGCTTTCCGTTACGCGGTTGGGGGCGCAGGCATCGGCACCATTTAGAAATGAGTTAGACCTATAAGATTTCAAAACGAGCCATGAAACTGATTCTTGTTTTTTTCTTTGTGATTGTCAGCATTGCCTCCTACGGGCAAAAGCCGGTGTCCATCATCTTTGATACGGATATTGCGCCCGATTATGACGACGTGGGTGCTATGGCCATCCTGCATGCATTTGCCAATAAGGGGGAAGCCCATATCCTGGCCACTATATCCTGCAATGCATTTGAAACAACAGTTCCCACACTCAGTTTATTGAATACTTATTTCGGAAGACCTAAAATACCCATTGCCGTGACCAAATCCAGCTTTCCAAATAAGAGCTGCAGCCAGGAGTGGGCGCAAGCCATTATCAAGGATTATCCGCATGCGCTTCGCTCCAACGCAGATGCCATGAATGCTGTGGAGTTGTACAGGAAAATTCTTTCTGCGCAGCCTGACGGTTCTGTAACCATCATATCCGTGGGGTTTTTCACTAATCTGGCCGGTTTACTAGGTTCGGGACCGGATGAATTTTCAAATCTCGACGGCAGCTCATTGGTGACAAAAAAGGTGAAACGACTGGTATCTATGGCGGCCCGCATTGATGGTAAAGACAGTAGCGGATATGAATTTAATGTAGATGTGGATCCTGCCGCATCCCAGAAAGTGTTTTCCGAATGGCCAACCCCAATTATTATAAGTGGATTTGAAGTAGGCGAGAAGATTTTGACCGGAATAAGACTGATCAACAACGAATCAATAAGGAACAGTCCGGTCAAGGATGCATTCCGAATTGCTTTAACCAAGGACCATAATTCGGTTGGCCGTAACAGTTGGGATGAGACAGCCGTTTGGGTGGCGGTAAGAGGCTTTGAGCCATATTTCAAAACCAGAAAACTGAATTTGAAAGTGATGCCCGATGGAAAGGATATATTGATACCGGGTGAGAAATTCACGTGGATCGAGATAAAGGCGGATCCTAAGGATATTGCACAGGGTCTTGAGATATTAATGATGGAACAACCAATTAAGAATAAATAAGTTTATGAAACGAGTATTCATTTTTTTCCTTTTGATTTGTGCCTGCTTCATGACCCGGGCCCAGTCTAAATATTTCCAAATCAGCAAGGCCCGGCTTAAGGATAAGATTATGGGCGGATGGGCAGGGCAAACCATCGGTGTCACTTTCGGAGGCCCTTATGAGTTCAGGTATAATGGGACTTTCATTGGAGATTACCAGCCCCTGCTATGGTATAGCGGCTATCTGAAGAAAACCATGCTGGAGAATCCCGGACTTTATGATGACCTGTATATGGATTTGACATTTGTGGATGTATTTGAACAATCGGGGCTGGATGCTCCTGTGGATTCTTTCGCCAATGCCTATGCGCATGCAGGCTATATGTTATGGCATGCAAATCAGGCAGGGCGCTATAATATTCTCCATGGCATTAAGGCTCCTCTGTCCGGACACTGGCTGAACAATCCGCACGCGGATTGTATCGACTACCAGATCGAATCTGATTTCGCTGGACTTATGAGTCCGGCCATGCCCAATGTGGCATCTGATATCAGCGATAAAATTGGGCATATAATGAATTATGGAGATGGCTGGTATGGTGGAATTTTTGTCGGAGCCATGTATTCCCTTGCATTTGTTTACCAGGATATACCACAGATCGTGGGTGAAGCGCTGAAGGCGGTCCCGGCGCAGAGTGAATTTTACCAGTGCATCCATGACGTGATTTTATGGCAGAAGAAGTATCCGAACGACTGGAAGCAATGCTGGCTGGAATTGCAAAAAAAATGGGCCAACGATATCGGCTGTCCAGAGGGCGTCTTTTTGCCATTCGATATTGACGCAAAACTCAATGCTGGATACGTAGTCATGGGTCTGCTTTATGGAGCAGGTGATTTCAGTCGCTCCCTTGAAATTGCAACCAGATGTGGACAGGATGCAGATTGCAACCCTTCAACAGTGGGCGGGATACTTGGCACCGTCATGGGCTATGAAAAAATTCCCGCATACTGGAAAATGGGATTGAAAGAGGCAGAAGACATTCCTTTTAAATACACAAAGATGTCTTTGAATTCCGTTTATGAAACGGGATTCAAGCATGCTATAGAAAATATCAACCGCCATGGAGGAAAGATCAAAGGGGAGCAGGTTTATATTCTTTCCCAACATCCTTCGCCGGTGAAATTTGAGAAAAGCTTTGCCGGGCATTTCCCGGTAGCGAAAATTCCCGTACAATGGTCGGCTGACAAAAGCAGCATAGAATTTGATTTCGAAGGAATCGGATTTGCATTGAAAGGAGATGCTTCATCCTGGGGAAGCGAATCAGAATATGTTTTTCAGACAGCCCTTTACCTTGACGATAAATTGGTAGAGAGTCCGGTATTGCCCGTCAGTTTCACCACGAGGCGGTACGATATCTGCTGGAAATATCAATTACCGAAAGGGAAACACCATGTCCGCCTGAAAATCCTCAATCCTTCCGACCAGCATAAGATTGAAATTGGAGATGCTATCATTTATTCGACGCAATGGATTGACGGGATGAACGCAAATCAGGCAAGATCAGGTTCATTTTAGTCATCAATAATTCAAAAGCATGTTCATTATCGAGAATTATTCTGTCGCCGTTTTGTTTTGCATTGTCACTATGTTATGTTGGGGCTCATGGGCAAATACCCAGAAGCTTGCAGGTAAGACCTGGAGATTTGAATTATTTTATTGGGATTATGTCATTGGTATTTTCTTATTTTCCCTTGTCAGTGCATTTACCCTGGGAAGTTTTGGGGAGCGGGGAAGGAGTTTCATTCCAGATCTTCAACAGGCAGGCGCGGCAAATATTTTAAGTGCACTGATTGGGGGCATTGTCTTTAATGCAGCAAATATTTTATTTTCAGCTGCGATTGCCATCGCAGGGATTGCAGTGGCATTTCCCATAAGTATCGGCCTTGCTCTTGTGCTGGGGGTCATCCTTAACTATTTAGGTGAAAAAAAGGGAGATCCGCTTTTTCTCTTTATCGGTGTGGGACTTGTAATGGTCGCCATTCTTCTCAATGCAACAGCATATAAAAAAGCCAGCTCAGCAAAGAATGTAGTTTCGGGAAGAGGCATTATCCTTTGTTTAGTGGCTGGCATCCTGATGTCATTCTTTTATCGGTTCATAGCTGCTGCTATGGACCTAAACAATTTTGAATTTCCGGCTGCGGATAAGATGACTCCATATACTGCTGTTTTTGTTTTCTCTCTTGGCGTTCTCCTTAGCAATTTTCTATTCAATACGATCCTCATGAAAAAACCATTTGAGGGTCCGCCACTAAGCTATCTTGATTATTACCATGGTCCTTTTCGAATACACGCCGTCGGTATACTTGGCGGCCTGATATGGGGGCTCGGAAACTCTCTAAATCTGATTGCAGCTGGCAAAGCCGGACCTGCCATTTCATATGGCCTTGGGCAAGGTGCAACACTTGTGGCTGCATTGTGGGGGGTATTTGTATGGAAGGAATTCAGTCAGGCGCCGAGGCAAACCTGGAGCCTTATAGGCTGGATGTTTTTATTTTTTGTAGCGGGTCTTTCCATGGTCATTTACGCTGGTGTTTAGAAGGGCAGCGAGGCATTCTTTTGAAATTAATTTAAACAGATCTTTCACATGGCAAGGGTAGAGTTATCCTTCAGAGCACTGAAATTGACTTATTTTTGTCCGGCATCATCTTCAGCGCTATCATGAAGAAACTGGACTGGTATATTCTCAAAAAATTTCTCGTCACTTTCGTTTTCACCATCATGGTCATCACTGTTATTGCAGTGGTCATTGACACAAGTGAAAAGGCGGAGAATTTTGTGCAGTCGGGGCTGACTACCTGGCAACTGATTACCCAGTATTTTATCGGCTTTGTGCCCTTTATCATGTCCATGATTTTTCCCCTCATGGTATTTATTGCTGTGATCTATTTCAGTTCAAAAATGGCAGGCCAGTCTGAATTCATTGCTATCCTGGCCGGGGGAGTGAAGTATAACCGAATGTTGCGACCCTATCTGATTGGAAGTATTTTCTTAAGCGCCATATTTTGGCTGGCCAGTCAATATTGGGTCCCCAGGGCGAATGAGATCAGGACAAATTTCCAGGCAAAGTATGTCGACAGATTTAGTTCATACAATAGCAATCCATACCGGAACAATAATTTTTACCTGCGCGTTGATTCAGTCACCTATGTGGGTATGCGCTATTATGATACGACCACCAGGTCGGCAAACAGCTTCTTTCTCTCGAAAGTCATCAATAACAGGATTTTTTACAATCTGAGGGCGGAAACAATCAGGTGGGACACAGCAAAGAAGAACTGGAAGCTTGATAATGTCATCGAGCATCAGTTCAATGGTCTGAAGGAGACTTCTCGAAAAATCCCTACGATGAACATGAACCTGAATGTTAAAGCCCCAGGAAATGCGCCGGGATGAATACCTGAAAGACAAACTAACGACTCCCGAATTGAAGGAATTCATCAGGATGGAAGAGATCCGGGGTTCTGAGGGGCTTAACACTTTCAAGGAAGAGCGACATCACCGGGATGCCACACCATTTTCAATCATCATCATGACCATGATTGGCGCAATTATTTCCACTCGAAAAGTGAGGGGTGGCAGCGGATTACAATTGGCGATTGGCCTGGTCATGGCTTCACTGTTTGTCGTCATGGACAAATTCTCAGTAACTTTTTCCATTAAAGGCAATTTTTCCCCCCTTCTTGCGGCCTGGTTGCCCAATATTATCTTCAGCGGTGTAGCATGGTGGTTATATTGGAGGACGCCGAAATAAGCCATTCAGATTATTAGTAAATCAGATTTCAAAATAGTTTCCGAGGGCAGGAACTTTATGCCAAATCATTTGTTGCTAAACCTGCATTGAATTAACTTTAAGGCGTGGGGATGATCCAGGTCCGGAACTGAAAAATTCGTCTAAAAGGTTTGTTATGGGAACAATTAAGGAAAGGTTTAAAGCAAAATCTGATACTGTGGCTGCTGAGATCAAGGACCTGCTTAAAGAGCATGGAAGCAAGAAGATCGGCGAAGTAACCCTTTCCCAGATTTACCAGGGCATGCGCGGTATGACAGGGTTGGTTAGTGAAACTTCATTGCTTGATGCGCAGGATGGCATTCGTTTCAGGGGCTATTCCATTCCCGAATTGCAAAAGAAATTACCTAAAGCACCGAAAGGCACCGAACCTCTGCCTGAAGGGTTATTCTATCTAATGCTGATGGGCGAATTGCCCAGCAAAGAAGATGTGGCATGAGCTTACTTCCAATTGGCAGCGTCGGAGTCATGTTCCTAACCATGTATTTGATGCCATTGAAGCGCTTCCGGTGGCAACACATCCCATGACACAGTTTGTTGTCGCCATCATGGCACTTCAGACGGAGAGCCAGTTTGCCAAACGCTACGGTGAAGGAATGAATAAGAAGGATTATTGGGATGCAGTCTTTGATGACTCTATGAATCTGATCGCAAGATTGCCAAGGGTGGCGGCATATATCTACCGTAGAAAATACAAAGAAGAAGATCATATTCAACCGGACGGATTGCTCGACTGGGCCGGGAATTTTGCGCATATGCTCGGCTATGAGGATGAGACATTCAAAGAGCTGATGCGATTGTACATGACCATCCATGCGGATCATGAAGGGGGAAATGTAAGCGCACACACTACTCATCTGGTGGGTTCTGCGTTGAGTGATCCATACCTGAGTTTTGCTGCCGGGATGAATGGTCTTGCCGGACCTTTGCACGGCCTGGCCAATCAGGAAGTGATCAAATGGATCTTTGAAATGCGGGAGGACCTGAAGACAGAATTACCCTCAAAGGAGCAGATTGGAAAATATGTGCAGAAGACACTAAGCGAGGGAAAAGTTGTGCCAGGTTATGGCCATGCTGTTTTACGGAAAACAGATCCAAGGTTTACTGCACAAATGGAATTTGGAAAAAAGCATATTCCAAAAGATAAACTGGTGCAAACGGTATGGAATATATATGAAGCTGTGCCTCCCGTCTTAAAAACCATTGGAAAAATCAAGAACCCCTGGCCAAATGTTGACGCCCACAGTGGAGCCTTGCTGGTTCACTACGGATTTGTAGAATTTGAATTTTATACAGTTTTGTTTGGCGTGAGCAGGGCACTAGGTGTACTTGCGAGCCTCTGCTGGGATCGCGCGCTGGGCTTCCCCCTTGAAAGGCCGAAATCAGTGACCACAGAACTCGTCAATGAATGGCTGCGCGGCAAAGCGGAAATTTGGGGTGAGTGAGCGTTAATCGCGCAGCACGTTTTCGCAGAACGTGGAATGCAAAACGCAGAACGCTGAAAGTCTTTCTGCCAACTTTCAACTTACAACTATCATATAATAATCAGACCTTATCAAGGGTTTGCAGGATATCATTAAGAATATCGTCTCTGAATTCCAATCCTACTGAAATTCGGATAAGCCCCGGCGTTATATTCACATCCAGTCTCTCCTTTTCAGTTAGCTTGGCGTGTGTCGTGCTTGCCGGATGAGAGGCAATCGTTCGGGTGTCGCCAAGGTTTGCCGTGACTGAAATCAGGGCAAGATTATTGAGGAATTTTCTTCCGCTCTCCAGTCCACCTCTTAATTCAAAGCAAATGATTCCTCCTCCATTCTTCATTTGCTTGTGGGCTATGGCATATTGGGGATGACTGTGCAGATAGGGATACTTCAGCCAGGAAATTTTCGGATGCTTTTCAAGTGCTTCCGCAATATGGTGTGCATTGGATGCATGACGTTCCATGCGAACGTCTAAGGTTTCCAGGCTTCGGCTTAGGATCCAGGCATTGAAAGGCGACAGTGCGGGACCGGTGCTGCGACAGAACAGGTAGACTTCATGGATGAGTTCCTTCTTGCCGACAATGACTCCACCGAGCACCCTTCCCTGTCCATCAATCCATTTTGTGGCCGAATGAATTACGAGGCTAGCGCCATATTGAATGGGTCGCTGGCAGACAGGAGTTGCAAAGCAGTTGTCCACATTCAGGATGATATTGTGTTTTCGTGCCAGTTTCCCGGCAAATTCGAGATCAATGATTTCCAGGCCCGGATTGGTCGGAGTCTCGAGATAGATCATCTTTGTATTAGGACGGATGGCTTCAATCCATGCGGCAGGATCGGCTGCCGGAACATAAGTATGCTCGATGCCATATTGTGGCAGGTATTTAGTAATTATTGTATGAGTACTTCCAAATACCGCATTGCAGGAAATCAGGTGGTCGCCCTTTTTCAAAAATGTCATGAATGAGGCAAAGACTGCACTCATACCTGATGCAGTGGCAAATCCATCTTCCGCGTCTTCCAGATATGCACATGCGGCTAGTAAATTCTTTGACTGTTGGATTGGAGAACCGGCTATATATATTGTCGTCGGTCTCATCTGCAAAAGCTGCACGCATGTCTTCCGCATTGTCGAAGCAGAAACTGCTTGTCAGAAATAGCGGAGAAGAATGTTCCTTTTCATTTGTCATCTCAGTATGCGTTCGGATAACTTCTGTCAGTGGATGGTGCGACATGAGGCTTTAGTTATTGGTTGATGGGTTGATTGGTTGATTGGTTGAAGGGTTGAATGGTTGATTGGTTGATTGGTTGATTGGTTGATTGGTTTCTCTTTCCGCAAGTTAACATTAATTTGAAATCAGGAGTATCCCGAAATTTTTTTTGGAGAGAAGAAATATGGTTCATTCAGGGGTCTTTAAAAAATTTATTTTTCAACTATTCAACCAATCAACTAATCAACCTTCTTCCCATGCACCAACCTCAGTTCCCATTCCAGTTTGCACCCGGCTTTGCGCAAAGTGGCAGCAACCGAGCAATATTTGTCCATGGAAAGTTCACAGGCTCTTTTGGCCTTGTCATGCGCGACTTCACCCTGTATTTCAAAAATAATTCTGATATCTTCCCACAATGAAGGATCCTTTCCTTGCTCCCTGGTGCCTTCAACATACATGTGCAGGCCTTCTACTTTTTGCCTTTGTTTCTTCAAAATGGACATGATATCAATGCCGCTGCAGCCAGCGAGTCCCATCAATAACATTTGCATTGGGCGAATTCCGAAATTCTGCCCTCCGGAATCAGGGCTGGTATCCATCTTGACCTTGTGGCCATAAGCATCAGCCGCTTCAAAGCCATATTCTCCATTGGCCAATTTAACCTCCACTTTAATCATGTAAAAGATTTTTGCAAATGTAATTCATGCAAGGCCTTATTTTGCATCCTTAAATGCAGAATTTACAGAATGGAGTATTTCCGGTATACCAAGCCATTTGAACTTGAATGCGGCGCATGTTTGCCCGAATTGACGATCGCTTATCATGTGTTCGGGCAGCTGAATGCAGGACAAGAGCAATGTAGTTTGGGTCTGTCATGCCCTGACTGCCAATTCAAACGCCGTGCAATGGTGGCCCGGATTAATTGGAGACCATCTATGCATCAATCCGGATGATCATTTTATTGTATGTGCAAATTTTCTCGGCTCATGTTATGGTTCGACGGGACCACTTAGTACGAATCCGGAAACCGGCCAGCCATATTATAGCCATTTTCCCATGATTACTATCAGGGATATGGTTAAAGCGCATATCCTGCTCCGAAAGCATCTTGGAATAGATCAAATCAAACTAGTCATGGGTGGCAGCATGGGCGGTTACCAGGCATTGGAATGGGCAGTCATGGAGCCAAACCAGGTTCTCGAATTATTTATAATTGCCAGCTCGGCTACAGAAAGCCCCTGGGGCATTGCAGTTCACACTTCACAGCGACTGGCCATTGAAGCTGACGGAAGCTGGCTTGATCCAAGGCCTGACGCTGGTTTGAAAGGACTGAAAGCTGCGCGGGCCATGGGCATTTTGACCTATAGAAACTATGGCATCCTCGCGATGAAACAGGCCGACCATGACATTGAAAAAATTGACCAGTTCAGGGCTTCTTCCTATGTAAATTACCAGGGAGACAAGCTGGCTGGGCGATTTAATGCATATAGTTATTGGTTGCTTACCAAGGCCATGGATAGCCATCATCTGGCCAGAGGGAGGGGAGGGAACCTGGAAAAAGTATTAATGCAAATCAAACAAAGGACGCTGATCATCGGGATCAACAGTGATATCCTTTGTCCACTGGAAGAACAGAGGCTTATGGCAAATCATATGCCGGCTGCCGAGCTTGTAGTAATAGATTCAGCCTATGGGCATGACGGGTTCCTTGTGGAGTCAGAAAAAATCTCCCTGCATCTTGGGAATTGGTTGAAGTGTTGAAAGATTGAATGGTTGAAGGGTTGTTAACTATGAAAGATAATTCTTAGGTATAAGTCTCTATTTGATCAGACAAATAACCAATTTTAGAGCCTGTTTAAAGATCGAGCTGCTATTATTCAGTACGCAAACTTTTTATTGGGTTAGCAAGAGCGGCCTTTACGGCCTGGAAGCCTACGGTTAATAAAGCAATAAAAATTGCAAGCACGCCTGCGGACGCATGTATCCACCAGGGAAAACTTGTTTGATAGGCAAAACTTTGCAGCCAGCTATGCATTGCCACTGCTGTGACAGGGATAGCGATAACAAAAGCAATGGCAACTAATAGCAGAAAGTCTTTTGATAAAGTAAAGACCAAGCTGTTGACGGATGCTCCCAGCACTTTCCGCACGCCAATTTCCTTTGTGCGTTGAAGGACATTGTATGCAGATAGTCCAAGTAATCCAAAACATGCTATAGCAATGGCAAGTACGGCAAAAAGGCCAAACACTTCTCCAAAGCGCTTGTTCTCTTCATATTGGCGGTTGAAGAATTCATCAAGGAAAAAATAATCAAAGGGATCAGCCGGGAAGTGCCGCTCCCAAATCTTCTTAACGTTGGCGACGATAGAAGCAGCATTCTTCTCTTGTATTTTAACAGAGTAATTTTCACGCGTTCTGCGGTTGAACAAAAGCACCAGGGGTTGAATGGACTTCTGCAAACCTTCATTGTGGTAGTCGGCAATGACTCCTTTAACTTCCAGGGAATCCATATTTCTTTGGCCACCTGAAATGAGCTCACCGATAGCAGACTTCGGAGAAGAGAACCCCAGTACGCGGGCTGCTGATTCATTCAGGATTATTTTTTTAAGGTCGCTTTCCGAAGCACTGGAGAATGGTTCGCCAGCTACCATTTTCAAACCAAAACTCTTGATAAAATTATCGTCTACACCTAAATGAAATAAATTGATTGCCTGTTTGCTGCCGCCACGAATTCTATGCCAATCAGTGGACCATAAAATCTCATTGCCCATTACATCAGACGATGCTGTCATATTTTTGACTCCGCTTACCCGAAGCATTTCCTGCCTGAATGCTGAGAAAGCATCCGAGTATGCTGAATCGGTAAGGCCGCTGCCAGCGCTTTTCAGTACAAGTGTCTGGCTGATATCTGCGCCAAGATCTTGGTTCTGCATATAATGCAACTGCCGATAAACAATCATTGTACCCGCTATGAGTATTATAGAAGCTGCAAACTGCCCAACGATTAATCCCTTCCGCAACCAGTAACCCCCTGCTGCATTTTTGAACGAACCTTTGAGTACAGCTACCGGTCGATAGCGGGAAAGAACAAGTGCCGGGTAAATGCCAGAGAGAAAAGTACCGAAAGCAAATAATCCTATGAAATATTCCTTATACATGTCGGGCAGGTTAAAAATGTGTGAGAGCGGCCTGCCTGTAAGTCGTGTAAATAGAGGATTTACAAATAGGGTAATGATAATGGCTATCCCCAGCGCCAGCAGATTGAGGAGTAAGCTTTCCAGCATAAACTGCCGGATAAGTTCTCCTTTCAATGCACCCAGCACCTTGCGTACACCCACTTCGCGGGCGCGTTCAAGCGATCTTGCCGTAGCGAGGTTAATATAGTTTATCCAAGCAATGACAATAATAAAAAATGCAATTATGAATAAAAACATTACCGACTGTCCATCACCGTTAGCCTCCGCTTCTTCCGTGTAATGCGAATACAGGTGAATGTCTTTCAGAGGAATCAGGCTTAGTGAGTAGCGGTCGCCCTCGTCCTTGTTCTCTGGCAGATTATTATAGTGTCTGTCGATAAAGGCAGGAAGTTTGCCCGCAAGGTGTTTTTCGTCTGTGCCCGACCGAAGCAAAACATAAGTGTAAAAGTCCGTCCAACCAAAGCTTGTCTCCAGCACATCGTTTGGGTTACCATAGGACCCAATGACCTGGCTATAGGTCGGGTAAGAAACAAGTACACTTAACTTCAAATGGGAATTGGCCGGATAATCTTTGAAGACTCCCGTTACTTCAAGAGGCCTTGGTTTGCTGGTATTGAACACAGTCAGCACTTTCCCAAGTGGGTTCTCATCTCCGAAATATTTCTTCGCTTCTTCTGCCGATAAAATAACTTTTCCGGGCCCGGACAGCGCAGTTTTGGCGTCCCCGTCCTGCAGCGGCAAGTGTAGAATATTTAGAATGGAAGCATCTGTATAATAAACTGAGGGTTGCCAGAATCTAATATTACGGGTGTTGTTACCGAGTAAAAGTGATGCTTTTCTCATCCGGAAGGCGTCTTCAACTTCCGGAAATTCTCGTTTCATTGCAGGCGCAACGCCCGGCATCGCCGATGCGCATGCTACAACTAATCGGCCTTGCTGATATTCCTCATCCTGCACCCTGAAGATCCGGTCTGCATTTTCATGGAAATCATCATAGCGTCTTTCATAAGCTACATATTCAAAGATCAAGAGGCAGCATGTAATGCCGACTGCCAATCCTGCAATATTCATCAAAGCATAGCCTTTTCGTTTGATAAGGTTTCTAAAAGCTATTTTGATAAAGCTCTTTATCATATATCTATTTTAAAGATTCGCTCATATTATTCAAAAGGAATTGCGTGTTGATTTTATTTGCGTATAAAAGAGAGATTTTATGGCAACTTGATGAAAAGATCTATTGTGATACTCCATCAAATGCTAACCATTTCATTTAAAGGGGCCAAATGATTGGCAGGGTACTTTATAAAACTATTATTCAACCCTTCAGCCTTTCAATTTCTCGCCCAGTCACCAAGTCAATCTCCCCTGATAATAATCCAGAATCTTCGTGCGGAAGATATAATTGTATTTGGCTGCGGTGAAATTGGTATTGGCGCGGTCGTAAGCGTTTTTGGTTGTTAGGTAATCGATTGAAGTGATTGCTCCTTCATTAAAACGGATTTCGGCGCCGCGGAAGGATTCTCCCAAAGCGGCTGCCTGTTCCCGGTAGCCTTTATATGATTCATATGCGCCGATCATATTTTGATAGGCAAGTTCAACATTTTGCTGAAGTGTATTGCGTGTAGCTTCCGCATTGAATTTGGCATTCTGCAAGTTGATCTTGGCCAGTTTCACGCCATTGCGGGCCCGGAAATAATTCAGAATGGGGATATTAAGTTGCAGGCCGATTTGCTCGTTTCTGTTATTGGTCAGCTGATCCCAGAATGGAATATTGGCGGATTTGAATCCCTGGACATTAGAAATTACTGGATAATTTGAATTGCTTACAGATACATAGCTATTCTTTGATGTGTCGCTAAAAATATTTGTAGGCGATTGCGCTTGCGCAACACTTGAATAGTTGCTTTGCAAATAGGCATAAGCAGACAGCGTTGGATAGTACGCACCTCTTGCTACACTCAGTGCTTTTTGATAAGCTTTGGCTTTTAGATCCACCGATTTGATGATTGGTAAAGTACTCAAAGCAGTTTGAAATATGCTATCCGAACTGGAGCCATATTCAGGACGCAGCAGGTCCATTGGAATTCTTTCATAAGTGACATCCTTTCTATAGGGAATATTCAGGAGCTGAAAGAGGTTGACCTTTGATGACTCCAAGGCGTTCACACTATTTGCAATATTCACCAAATCGCCTGCATATTGACCCTTGAGATCATAATACGTGGAGAGCAATGGAATGGCACCATCTTTTTTCATCAATTCAAGCCTTTCCACTTGTCTTGCGTCAACTTCGGCTTGTGCTCTTGCAATGGCAAGCAGGTCTTGGTTACTTAGGATTTGCAGGTAGGCCAGAAGAATATTCAGGGTAATGATATCTTTCTGTTGCTGCCAATCCATCTTGCTTGCCTCCAGGAAGAGTGCATCTCTGCGGATTCCATTCTGGACCTGCAAGCCCTGAAACAAGGTCAAATTAGCACTGGCACTATAATAAAATTGATTGAATTGCTGGTCAGTGTAGGAGTAAGTATTCTGGTTCAAACTTCTACCAAAACTTGTATTCTGATTTCCCTGGGCCTGAATATTGGGCAGCATATATTCAATGGCCTGGTGATAATTTACATTGGCTGTTTGATTTTGGAGTCCCGACTGCCTGATGAGGAGATTCTTATTGATCGCAATATCCACAGCCTGTCGCAATGTAATTGTGGCTCCAATGGCCAGACTATCCTGTGCCGAACCATTCAATGATCCAAGTACAATTAGTATCAAAAACAAAATCTTTACTTTTCGCATAATGCACTGATTAAAATTAATTCACGTAACGGCAGCTTATCCCTGGTTTATTTTTTCTATCCTGCCATCCAGCAGATGAATAATATGAGAGCCGTATCCTGCATTTTTTTCAGAGTGGGTGACCTGGATAATGGTTACACCGTCTTCCTGATTTAATTTCTTGAATAAGTCCATGATTTCTTCACCCTGCTTTGAATTCAAATTGCCCGTGGGCTCATCTGCGAGGATCAGCTTTGGGTTGGCCACGAGTGCCCTGGCAATGCCGACCAACTGCTGCTGTCCACCCGACAATTGCGTGGGAAACAAATCCTTCTTTCCCACAATCTGAAATTTGTCCAGGGCATCCGCAACAATAGCCTTTCTTTCAGAGCCTTTGATGTCCTGATAGATCAGTGGAGTTTCAATATTTTCATATACTGTGAGTTCATCGATCAGGTGGTAGGCCTGGAAGACAAAGCCAATATGGGTTTTATACAATTGCGAGCGCTGCTTTTCCCTAAGTTTGAACACGTCCTGCTCCATAAAAACGTACTTGCCTTCTGAGGGCTCGTCCAGCATTCCGATTACATTCAGCAGGGTGGATTTTCCTGAACCGGAAGGTCCCATAACGGAAATAAATTCGCCTTCATTTATTTGCAGGTTAATGTCCTTCAAGATGAAATTTCTGACGCCGCCAATATTGATCCATTTTGAAATATGTTCTAACGTGATCATGGTAAAAAGATGTTTAGATTATAGATTTGACTTTAGTTCCGGAATATAAAGATTGGATGAGGCTGAAGCCTGCGTCTTAATGTCAATCATTGTGTTAGCCTGTTGCATTCCGGCGCAAATTTATATTCTTATTGTCAGCCATTACCCTAATCACATGCCGGAAATGCAAGATGGTTGATTAACAATGAACTAACTGCCTTCAGGGGGAAACCTAGTCCGATTCTGATACAGGAAATGTTCGGTTTTGATACAGTGCCCTGACAGGGCTTTAAACCCTGACAGGGTCTCTTGGTTTAAGGATGATGTTATGGATTGGATATGATCAGTTTATTCCAGTCCGAAGGGTGAATATGAGGCGAAAAAATGGTCCAGGAAATATAACCCTGACAGGGTCTTTTTTTAAATTGATGTGCGTAATTGGTTCAAATGCGCCAATTTCTTAAGTATCTGGATTGAAGTCTATGTAATAGGGAATACCCAAAAGTCTTACACCCTGACAGGGTTCAAAACCCTGACAGGGTCCTCTTTTAAATTGATGGTATGTAATTGATTCGAGGGCGCCAATTTCTTTAGAATCAGGATTGAAGTTTATGTAATAAGGATAACCCAAAAGTCTTACACCCTGACAGGGTTCTAAACCCTGACAGGGTCCTCTTTTAAAATGCAATTATCAGAATCAGCCCAATATCCCATCCCCTCGCATACAAGCTTCGTCTCTCCACGCCTCATCTCCATGCGTCCCGAGCAAAGTCCGATCACTCATTTTTCAGGCTTCTCACTGGATTGACCAAGGCAGCCTTCATTGCCTGAATGCCTACCGTCAGAAATGCAATAAATAAGGCCACAATAGCAACAGTAGCAAAAATCCACCAGCTGATTTTGATTCGATATGCAAAATCTTGCAGCCAACGATTCATTAAGAACCAGGCCAACGGAGTGGCAATAAGTATTGAAATCACAATTAGAAGAATGAAGTTCCTGCAAAGAAAAGCTACAATATCCCTGACCGAGGCACCCAAAACCTTTCGAATTCCGATTTCCTTCGTTCTGTTTGCTGCATTGATTGCAGAAAGTCCGAATAATCCCATACATGCAATGAATATGGCAAAGAAGCAAGACGCCTGAATTGTTTTCTGCCAGCTCATTTGAGCCTCATACATTTTGGCAATCGTATCATCCAAAAAGGTATATTCAAAGGGATAATTCCCGGTAATTTCCTTCCACTCTTTTTCAATTCTTGGAATAATCTCCTTCATCTGGCCAGCTCTGATCTTGAACATGAAGAAGCTGATGAAATTGCCTGCCAATACGTGCTCTTCAGGCTCAATCTTATTTGACAATGACTCAAAATGATAGTCCTTCACTACCCCAATGATTGTCCTATGAATGCTCTCATTAAATTGACCAATCTTAGCTTCTTTGCCTAACATCTTGAAAAGGCTCTCATTGATCACAGCAGCATTTACGGTTTTCGACGTATCAGTTGGATAATCCTTTGAGAATCCTCTGCCTTGTAGTAGTTGTATTCCCAGCATTTTAAAATAATCATAGTCTACTGCTAAACTCTTCCGGTACCTCTGCTCTCCATTCAACACAAACCCATTGGTATTGACCATCCCATTTAATCCTCCCATCATCGCTGAATAACCCATGATGGCCGGTTGAGATTGTGAAAAAAGGGATAGCCGATCTTTGACAAGCTTAGTGAACCGATCATCATAAGTTTGATTCTTCACCAACAAAACCTGATCCCGGTCAAATCCTAGATCTTTATTGTTGATGAACCTCATTTGTTTGTTAATTACGAATGCGGCTATTATGAATATTACGCAGGCAGTATATTGCAAAACGACAAGCACTCTTGAAAAATAAGGGTTGATCCTGAAAGTTTGGAAACTTTTAATAATGGAAGCGGGTTTCATCTTGGAAATGATCAGCGCAGGATAATAACCTGCCAGGAGGCCCAACAAAAGAGACAGACAAATGAGTGCTGCAATGATCTCCACCCACGAAATATTCTCAAGAAGTAGCTCACCGCCAATAATCCTATTGAACAAAGGAAGCATCGCACGACTCATGAATAGGCCAATGAAAACGGCGATGGCAACAATGATCTGCGTCTCTACCCAAAATTGCAGGATGACCGATTTCCGGTTCGCACCCATAACTTTTCTGATGCCGATTTCCTGCGAGCGTGAAGCAGCATTTGATACAGCGAGCAAAACATAATTGAGTGAGGCAATAGCAAGAATAATGACCACGAGGCAGGCAAGCTGATAAATACTTTTCAAATCTGTATAGTGATCCCAATCGGGTCCGGCTACGTAATGGCAATCAGTGAGTGGTCGCAAATACCAATGAAAATTATCAACGGTTGCTTTTGTAAATTTCGAATAACTGTTTACATAATCAGCAAAGTAATTTCTGACCCAGCGATTCATCTTCCGTTCAAATTGCCTGTATTCCACTCCGTCAGCCAATTCAATTATAAATGCGTGGTCTGCCTGGTTAAATCTTTCCTGAATATTTCGCTGGTATCCGGGATCCGATTGAATAGGGAGGATCATGCTGTACCGGATGCTCGAGGATGCAGATGCATCTTCTGCAATAGCGGCCACTTTAAACAATTTATTACTGTCATTCACGAATTCTATGGTCTTGCCAATAGCATCCAGACTGTGAAAATATTTTTTAGCAAGGGAAGCGCTAAGGATGACATTGCCGGGAGAGGTCAGGGCTGTTGTGGGATTCCCGCTGACCATCTGAAAGGAGAGATTTGAAAAGAAATTATTATCAGCGTACATCACGTGAGATTCTTTGTAGACTTCTTTGTCGGCTCTAATCAGGGCTTCTCCAAAATGATGGGAAGCGTCCTTGAAACGCGTAATACTTTTTATCTCCGGAAATTCATGCAGCAGATCAGTTCCAACAACCAGTGGGAAACTAATGGATTTGGCAACTTCATCAGATCCACTAATATAGGTGAAGAGGTTCTTTTTGGGCTGAGGGTTATTTGTTGCCCAGATATCCGTCATTTCCAAACGGAATAGGCGGTCCTTTTTTTTGGTGAAATGCATCGTAAGATTGTTCCTGGCGGATATAGAAAAAAAGCAGCAGGCAAAAAGATACAGAAAGTGATAGGCCGATAATGTTGATGAGGCTGAATACCTTATTTTTCCAAAGGTTGCGCCAGGCGATTCTTGATGAAGTTTCTTAACATGGCTTTGCATTATTAGAAATTAGAGAATGCATACATTTCCTTCGTCCGGCTGAGTTGCATGAGTTTAGCAATAACGCAAGCCTTTTCCTATTCACCACAGATTCTGCTCAGGCTATGGACTCATTTCTTGTCTGGCTGGAACTTCCCTTCATCCACATCTTTCAGGAATGCAATAAGGTTTGTAAAATAATTCTGCTGGTCATCATACATACTCATGTGGCTTCCATTGGGACATAAGAATGTGCGACTGTTAGGTATTAGGCTACCTTCCTTTTTCATATCTTCTGGATTCATTTCATCAAACATGCCGCCTATGACAAGTGTAGGAACTTTGATATTGGGGAGCCTGTCCCAGAACTCCCAATTCTTAAAATTGCCTGTAATATGAAATTCATCCACACCCTGCATTTGAATATAGATGGATTGATTTGCTTTTTTGAATGCGCGTATCAAAGGCTCAGGCCAGCTTTCCAGCGGAAGCTGGCAAATCGTATGTGTATATAGTTTAGTCATCAGCAAATTCTGATATTCCGGTGAGTTGTATAATTTCAGCTTGTCAAGTGAATCATATATTGCGATATCACGTACAGTCAGGAATTTCTTTTTTAACTCTTCTGCATAAGGAATATAGCTCTGTATCCCCGCAGTCATACTGGATAATACTGCACCCTTCACATGATTTTGGTATTTGTCAAGATATTCCATCGCCAGCATGCTGCCCCAGGAATGCCCTAACAAATAAAAATTCTCCAAATTCAATCCCTTTCTTACCTGCTCCACTTCTTCCACATATCGGGGAATATTCCAGAGAGAAGTATCAGTGGGTATATCGGAATTGCCGCAACCAAGCTGATCATAATAATAGATTTCCATCCCCTGCTTCGGCAAAAAATCTTCGAAACATTCAAAATAGTCATGAGAGAACCCCGGGCCTCCATGGAGTAGCAACACTTTTATCTTTCCATCTCCGATTTTTTTTGTCCATACATTGTACTTTCCATCCACCGGGATCATCCTGACACCTCCTGTTTTTATTTCTGATGCGGCAGGTGCAGCGACAGAGGAGGTTTCTTTTGCAGGAGAACCAGAAGACAATTTGCATCCATAGATAGAACTGATGATGAGAATGACCAGAAGGGCTTTTTTCATGTTGGTATAGAAGTTAGAAAACGAAAAGATATCTTTTTATCCGGGTAAAAGTTACTTAAATGGCTCAACTCAATCTCAAATGTTGCATCTGAAAATTCAATTTGTATTCGAGTTGAAATATTTTTCTAATCGTCAGCAGCCAACCGGTGCCAGGGGAGGGCATCAGTAGGACCACCGACGTTTCTGGTTTATTCCGCTTTTAGGCTCTTTGCGGGATTGATCCGTGCAGCTCTCATGGCTTGCAAGCTGATGGTGATCAATGCGAGTACCAGCGCCATCAAAGGTGAAGCGACAAAGATCCACCACTTCATTTCAGTCCGGTATTCAAATGCCCCGAGCCACTGGTTTCCGGCCCACCAGGCAATCGGGAGCGAAACAAGCGCCGCGATCAAAATGAGCAGAAGAAAACTTTTTGACATGAGGCCAAGAATGCTGCCCACACTTGCACCAAGTACCTTTCTGATTCCAATCTCCTTTGTCCTTCTGGAAACTGCAAGCGTTGCCAGTCCAAAGAGCCCCATGCAGGCGATAAATATAGATAGGGCAGAAGCCAGTCTGATCAAACTATCCGCCCTTTGTTCCTGGCGGTATTGTGCATCAATGGTATCATTCAAAAACCGGAATTCAAATTCCTGGTTTGGCGCAACTGCAGCCCATGCTTCACGAAGGATTGCTATATGTTTAGAAAGATTTCCTGGCCTGAGCCTCACCGTTATTCTCGGCTGGGGCGCCTTGGCGAAGTTTATATCCTGTGAATGTCTTAAGATAGAATCATGCTTAAGGGCAAGTACAAGAGGCTTGACACGGGTATGCAGCGACTCAAAATTGAAATCCCTGACCACACCGATAATACGTTCATCATAGGGGCCAGGCAGTTTCTTTCCCAGAGGATCTTTCCACCCATATTCTTTCACCAGAGATTCATTTACGATGATGCTCCCGTATTCATCCGCCATATTGCCTGCCTGAAAATTCCTGCCTTTTACCACATGAATTTCCAAAGCGTCCAGGAATTGCGGATCAATCACATTGAAGGCAAGATTCCGATAGGTCTTTTTGTCATCGGTATATCCAATCGTAACCCATGGCGTTTCGGCAAAACTGTAGACAGATGCGGCTACATCGGATATTTCCGGATGTTTTTGCAATTCCGTCTTGTATAGCTTGGCCAGATCAAAACCGGGTACAATCCTCTTATTGGTAGATACTATGATAATCTGTTCCTTCTTATATCCCAGGTCCTTATTTCTCAAGTATTTCATTTGCTCACTGATGATCAGGGTGCAAATGATCAATCCAATGGCAACAACAAATTGGCAAACAATCAGGCCCTGCCTGAAAAAACCAATTTTGTGAGAAGTCGGCCCTTTTCCCTTTAATACCTGGACAGGCCTGAACCCGGAAAGGACAAGTGCCGGATAAATGCCGGAAAGCAATGCGATCACAAGCACCAGGGCGAAGAAAAATGCAATATTTAATCCATCAAAACGAAGATCCAGGTTTTTATTAATCAGGATATTGAACGGTGACAGCAAAAGCTTTGCCGCCAGGAGTCCGGCAGCAAAGGAAACCAGGCTGATCAGAAAGGCTTCTCCCCAAAATTGTCTTATTAATTGCTTTCGGTTTGCTCCCAGGACTTTGCGAACGCCGACCTCCAGGGCCCTGGTGGCTGAGCGCCCGATGGACAGCGTGATAAAATTGATGCATGCCAGAATCAAAATCAGGATCCCAATGGTAGCAAGAATATAAGAATACTTTGGATCGGAGATCGGCAGATTACCTGCGGGGAGTTTTGTATCAAGATGAATGTCGTTTATCGGCTGAAGAAAAACAGAAAATGCTCCTTCTTTATAATCCGAACCCAATTGCTCTTTGAGCATGGCTGGAAATTTTCTTTCCACTCCGGCCTTTGTTGCATCCGCTGCCAGCAGTACATAGGTTTCATTGAAGACGTTGGTCCAGCTATGGAACATGGCCGGACGGAAAAGATATTTTGCGTTCTCGGTAGAAATGAGTAGATCAAATTGAATGCTGGATTCAACGGGCGATTTCTTTGCAATCCCGCTGACCACAAACGGCATATAGTTTTCTCCTAATTGGATTTGAAGCGTTTTCCCAATGGCATTTTCATTTCCTTGCGCGGCGTCGCTCAGATGTGCAGCATCCTCCGGAAAGTATTTCTTCACCATTTCTTCATTTAGGATTACGGCATTGGAGGAAGGAAATGGATTGCTTCGGCTTCCTGCCAAAAGCTTAAAATCAAATATCCGGAAGAAGTCAGGGTCCACCATATTGATATTCTCACTAAATGACTGGGAGGTCTTCTTTACCTGCGCATTGAAATTATTTATGCGACAAGTCGCTTCAATGCCTGGCACAGATGCCTGCATTGCAGGTCCCATTGGAATCGGCGTCGCCACATTGATGAAATCCTGGCCGTCATATCTTTCGTGTTGCCATGCCCGGAATATACGGCTTGATTTTGCGTGGAACTGGTCATAGCTGAATTCGCTTTTCACAAAAAGCATAATCAGAATGCAACAGGCAACACCTACGGATAATCCAAATATGCTGATGGCTGTATAGCCCTTATTTTTCATCAGATACCGAATGGCGACTTTCAAATAATTTTTAAGCATAAAATACTCTTTACGACACCTCCACGGCCTTCCCAGCCAGCTGGCGGGGAAGGGGAAGTTTTTTTATTATTTATGAAATAGGGTGCACATCATATTTGCTCCAAGTGACCCTCCAAATGCCACCTCCATTGGGGGAAGGAGGAGGCCGGTCATTCAGTTCTAAGGCTCTTCGCCGGATTCACCACCGACGCTTTTAGTGCCTGCAATCCTGTGGTCAACAATGCAATCATGATAGCAATAAATCCAGCTAGCACAAATACCCACCATTCAATATGGATCCGGTATGCAAAATCCTGTAGCCAGTTATTCATCACCCACCATGTGACCGGGATCGCTACGAATAGAGAAACCAAAACCAGCAAGAGGAATTCTTTTGATAGCAGCACAAGCAAACTGTTCACAGAAGCGCCCAATACTTTTCGGATGCCGATTTCTTTTGTTCTCTGCAGTACATTATAAGCAGATAAACCCAGCAGACCAAAACATGCAATGATGATCGCAAGCCCTGCGAAGAGTCCGAATACAGCCCCAAAACGCGTATCCGCTTTGTATTGGTTATTAAAAGAATCATCGAGGAAAAAATAATTAAATGGATCTGCGGGGAAATATTTATTCCAAGTCTTCTCTATTGAAGCAATAGATGTTCGCAGATCTCCTGTCGACATTTTCAGTGAATAATAATTGCTCATGTTAGGGATAAGAAGGATCATCATCGGATCAATGGCTTTTTGCAGACCCTGTTGGTGATAATTGCTCACTACACCAACGACAGTTAAAGTATCGCCACGTCGCAGTTTTGCATTCAAAGCATCCTCCGCATTCTTGAATCCAAACATTTCAACAGCCCTTTCATTTAGCAAAACGGCCTTCCTGTCGGTTGGAAATTCCTTTGAGAAATTTCTTCCTGCAACCAGCTTCAGGTCATAGGCTGGCAAAAAGTCGTAATCTATTCCCATAATATACATGGTAACAGCTTCTTTCTTGTCGGGTCCGATCCTCAGGATACCGTTTGTCCAATAAATTTCCTGTCCCATAACATTTGATGACGCAGTTACGCTTTTGATATTGCTCATATTGAGCAGTTCTGTTTTGAATGGTTGAAACACATTCTGGTAAACAGAATCCTGTACGGTTTGTGTGCCCTGAAGCACCAAGGTCTGGTTGATGTTCACTCCAAGTTTCTGGCTGCGCATGAATTGAACCTGCTGATAAACAATCAATGTTCCGGCAATTAAAATAATGGATGTGGCAAATTGTCCTATGATAAGGCTTTTGCGAAGGACCAGGCCTTTTGATGTGTTTTTGAAAAGCCCTTTCAGGACAGTAACAGGATGGTATCCGGAAAGGACAAAAGCCGGATAGATGCCCGAGACCAGTGTGCCCAATGTGAAAATGGAACCAAAGAGCAACCAATAATTTCCAGGCATGCTGAAAGATCCGCTGTTTGTTGATCCAATCAGTTGATTAAAGCCAGGGCTTAGCATATAAGCTGCAAATAGCGCAAGAACAAATGCAGAGAGATTTAATAAAAAGCTTTCTGTAAGGAATTGCGCGATCAAATCACTTCGCAAAGCGCCGAGCACTTTTCTCACTCCAACTTCCCTGGCCCTTTCCAAAGAGCGCGCCGTGGCAAGATTTGAATAATTAACCCAGGCGATGACAATGATAAAAAACGAAATCATGAAAAGAAATGCTACTCCTTTTCCGTCGCCATTCACTTCCGCTTCCTGGTTATAATTTGAATTGAGGTGGATATTTGACATTTCAATAAGGGAAAGGACATTTTTTACATTGTTTGCTTTATTCCATTCTTTACTGTTCATATACTTGTCCGCGAACGCGGGTAATTTGGCTTCCACCTTTTTTGGATCGGTTCCAGGCTTCAACAAGAGATAAGTATAGAAATCATACCAACCGAATGCAGTGTTCGTTAGATCAGAAGTATCTCCACCAGCGCGTAACTGCTTTCCCAGGGTGGAGTAAGAAACAAGGTGATTAAGGACCAGATGAGAGTTGGCAGGATAATCTTCAAAAACCCCAGTGATTTCATAACTGCGTTGGGAGCCATCTCTGACCGTTAGTCTTTTGCCAACAGCTTCATCATTTCCAAAATATTTGTGTGCCATCGTTTGTGATAGCAACATTTTGTCCGGAGCGTCAAGTGCAGTTTTAGGATTTCCCCTTACTAAATGCATATTGAACATGCTGATGACGGAAGGATCTGCATAGTATCCCTGGAGTTCATTGAACTTCACATTTTTTTCATCATTTGAAAGCAAGAGGTTGGCATCATATAAGCGACAGTAATCTTCAATTTCAGGAAAATCCTTTTTCATCGTGGGCGCAATGGCCGGATAAGAAGTGGCCGATTGCCATGCAAGTTTTCCTTTCTGGTAAGAATCCAGACGGATACGATAAATGCGGCCTGCTTCTTTTCCAAATTTGTCATAGCTTTTTTCATAAGCTACATATTGAAAAATCAACAGACAGCAGGTAATACCAATAGCAAGACCTAGCATATTAAGCAGGGAATAGCCTTTTCGTTTCAGCAGATTTCTAATGGCGATGACCAGGTGATTTAAAAACATTTTGATTCTATTTTAAAAACATTGGAAAATTTAAGTTTTTTATGCGATGATCGATGGTCGTTGGTCGATGATCGGCTTTACAAGCGGATTCAAAATCAGATTCGACCAACCACCAACCACCAACGGTCATCGGTCATCGGCCATCGACCATCGCTTCATTCAGTTCTTAACGATTTTACCGGATTCGCAACCGCCGCCCTTACAGCCTGTAAGCTCACTGTGACAAGCGCAATAACAATCGCAGCCATTCCTGCGATGGCAAATACCCACCAACTCACATTGATCCTGTACGCAAAATCATTTAACCATTTGTGAATCGAGAACCAGGCTAGTGGCAGGGCAATCAGGTTTGCAATCAATACCAATTTCACGAAATGAACGGAAAGCAGCGAAACCACGCTCCGAACCGAACCCCCAAGCACTTTTCGAATGCCAATTTCCTTGGTCCTTCTCTCTGCAGAGTAGGAGGCCAGTCCAAACAATCCAAGACAAGAGATCAGGATGGCAAGTGTGGCCAGGATGCCCACGATCTTGCTTACTTGTGCATCCGCCAGGTACATTTCTGCGAAATGCTCTTCGAGAAACTGGAATTCGAAGGGATGGCCCGGAAATATTTTCTTCCAGGTCGATTCAACGAAAGGAAGGGCTGCCTTTGCATTTGATCCATTAATCTTTATGGAAACCGTACTCAATCCCCATTCTTTTTGATTGAACATAAACATGGTTTCAATCTTGTAGTGCAGGGAATTGAAATTAAAATCTTTGGCAACCCCGACAATATAACCAGAAGAGTCAAAACCAAAATGCCTTCCCAGCAAATCCCCCATCTTCATTTTTGGACTCTCTCTTAATAATTCTCTTGCAAGCGCCTCATTGATGATATACTCTTTTCCATTTGCTGATTTTTCTTTAGAGAAATTTCTTCCCTGTCAACAAAGCAATTTTATAGAGATTGAGATAATCGGGGTCTACGATCAGTCGCGTGGAAGTCAGTTCCCGCCAGGGTCCATCCCCTTCAAATAAAATTCCGGATTGATCAAGATGGCTGCCGAGCTGATCCTGAGAGGCTGTCACTGCCACTACAGCAGGATTTTTCACCAATTCTTCTTTAAACAAATCATATTTCCCATAAGTAATATTGTCCAATGGCAGGGTCATCACCTGTTCCCTGGTAAATCCAGGATCCTGGCTCTGCATAAAATTCAATTGCCTGACTACAAAAATCGTCGCGATCATCAGAAAGATGGCGCTGGCAAATTGGCCTACCACCAGAATATTTCTAAGCGTTCCTTTATTCTTGCCTGTTTGTGGGGAGCCTTTGAGTACTTTGACAGGTTGGAAAGAAGAAAGATAGGTTGCCGGATATAGGCCTGATATAAATCCCACCAGGATGGTACCCGCCAGCATCACAAGAAGCGTGGATGGGTCACTGAATAAATTCAATTCAAGTTGTCTTTGGCTAAGGTTTCTGACATATGGGAGTGCTAGTTCTACCAAGGTCACCGCCAATACAAGGGCAAAGAGAGATAATAAAATAGTTTCTCCCATGAATTGTCCCAGCAGCTGAAATCGCTGCGCCCCGATGGATTTTCTGATTCCTACTTCTCGTGAACGCTCCGCTGATCTTGCGGTGGACAGGTTCATAAAATTGATGCAGGCAATGATGAGTACAATCAGTGCAATGATGGAAAATACCCTGGTATAATTCCTGTCAAATTTTTGATAATTGATATAGTCTAGTCCAATATCTGCTGAACGATCATGCACATCCTTTAGCGGAAGCAGAAATAATTCATAGTATTTCCAGCCATCTCCCCCCGTCATGTATTTCTTAAGAAAATCAGGAAACTTCTTTTCGAGGGCGGCAATGTCTGTATTGGGAGCCAGTTCAAAATAAGTATTTAGCCAGTTACCACCCCAATTGTTCATCCAGTCCGGCTTATAGATCGTATTGAATGAAAACAACCCATCAAATTGGAGTTGGGAATTTTTTGGAACATCTTCAAGGATTCCTGTCACACGAAATAGGATTGTATCTCTGCCATAACCACTTATTGTTTTTCCTATTGGATTCTCTTTGCCAAAAATAGTAGTTGCGGCTGACCTGGTCAGTACAACACTATTCGGTTGTTGGAGTGCTGTTTCTCTGTTTCCTTCCAGGAGTTTAAAATCGAAAATTTGCAGGAATGTGGAATCTACTGCATATACCATGGGAAGCCAGACTCTTTTTTCCTGGTATCCTATCTGCTTCTTTTCATCCCAATTGATTCTCGTGAAATTCCTGATTTGGGGAAAATCTTTCTTCAAGGTGGGGCCCATAGGAAACATAGACAATGCCACTTTCTGAGAGGCCACCATCCCCGGAAATTTCTGCACTTCATTCAGCCGGTAAATATTTTTCTTGTGGAAATTGTCAAAACTTTGTTCATAGAAAACAAACAACAGGATCAGAATACATGCAGCCATACCCGTCGCCAGACCTACAATATTAATTGCAGAGTAGACTTTGTTTTTCCAGAGATTCCGCCAGGCGGTTTTCATGTAGTTTCTAAACATAACTCTTGATTTTTTTCGTAGCTCGTTTTTTATTGACCGAATATAGTTGGTGGTAAATGGTGGGTGGTTGGTAGATTTTTTGGAGGAGATCCTGAACAAAACTCCACAAACCTTCAACTACCCGTCCACTAACCCAATTCATTCTGTTCTCAAACTCTTCACTGGATTCGCCAATCCTGTTTTCAAAGCCTGAAAACTGATCGTCGCCAAGGCCAGAAGCACGGTAACCATTGCTGCGATCACAAAACTCAGCCAGCTGATCCCGGTTTTATATGCAAAATCCTCCAGCCACTTGCTAACAGCCAGCCATGCCAGTGGAATAGCGATTAGGATCGAAATAGCAACAAGCCGGATAAAATCCTTTGATAAAGCAAAAGCGATCTGCCCCAATGAAGCACCAAGCACTTTTCGGATACCCATCTCCTTTATTCTTTGCTGCGCAGCATAGGCAGAAAGTCCAAATAGCCCAAAACATGCCAGGATGATGGCTATCGACGCGGATATATTCATGATGTCACCAAGGCGCTGCTCTGCATGGTAAAGATTATTATAATCATCATCCAAAAACCTGTATTCAAAGGGCCTGTTGGGAACCAAGGTTTTTCCATTTTGTTTCGAGAAATGATATGGTCTGCGCCAGGTGGTGCCCGCTCAATTTCAATAAAATCTCCCTGCTCCAGTCTTCCGGAAATAGAATAATAGGTCTGATTGCCTGATGAAGCGTTTGAAAATGAAAATCTCGTACAACACCTCTAACATAGCCGGGACGGGAATTATCCAGAAACATTTTCTTTCCGACAGCTTCCTGCGGAGACCAGCCCAATTGTTTCGCAGCGGATTCATTCAGGATGAAATGATAGGTCTTTTTCGCCTGATCCTCTCCCGAAGCATCAGCAATATCCTGTTCCGTCAGGTTATTGACCCGCAATTAATTGCAAACCTGTGGTCTTAATGAAGTCTTCATCCACCGGATTCGCATATACGGCCATCTGTTGATTTTCAGGCATCTCGGCCTTGCGCATATTATAGCCACCCGGACCTTCGACAGGTGACCTGGCGCAACGGGATACACTAAGGACATCCGGATTTGACTTGAATTCTGTTTTGATCAGCTTTATTCTGTGGCACCATGGATTCATCCAGCGGCAATACCAAAACATGCTCGCGGTCATAGCCTAATTTTATTTGCTGAATAAAATTCAATTGCCTTTGGATCATGAATGTGGAGACGATCAGAAAGACGGAAATAGAAAATTGAAATACGATCAAAGATTTTCTTAGCAACTGGCCAGATGAGGAATTTTTGAAAGCGCCCTTTAGTACGCGTGCCGGCTGAAATCTCGTAAGAATGAGGGCAGGATATGCGCCTGCTATAAAGCAAAGCACCACGCCATGAGCAACCGCAAATAGAATAAAAGGCAGGGAGAATAAATGTATCCGGACTAAGCTGCTTATCGGCCAAATGATTGAAAGCAGGAAGGAGCATCCAGGCAATAATGAAACTGACCGCAGTGGATAAAAGGCATAGTAGCGCAGATTCTCCGATGAATTGCCAGAATAGCTGTTGTTTTCCTGCGCCAATCACTTTTCTGACGCCCACTTCCTTTGCGCGCTCAATAGATCTCGCCGTGCTCAGGTTGATATAAGTTGAACAGGCAATAACAAGGATCAATATGGCTACAGCCGCCAGGATATAAATGTAGACGATATTATTGTTGGGCTCAAATCCGGGGTAAGGAGAATACAGATGAATTTTTCTAAAAGGTTCAAGATAGAAATTTACAGTAGCTCCCTTGCCTTCCATTTCTTTCTTCATGAAAGCAGGTAACTTGGCCTGAAGGGTTGCAATTGAATTTTCACTTGTAAGCAGGACATATGTAGTATAATTGGCATCCCAATATGTATCCTCATAATCAGGAGTAAGACCTAAAGAAGCGAAAGAGGCAAGAAAATCAAATTTGATTTGTGAATTCGTCGGGCAATCCCGGAGCACACCAATCACCTGGTAAAGATTGCTGTCATTGCCAATTTTCAGGGCCTTCCCCATTGGGTTCTCATTTGGAAAATATTTTTTGGCTGTTGATTCAGTGACCATGACCTGGTAGGGCATCGCCAGCGCTCCTTTTTTTTCACCCTGCAATAACTCAAACGAAAAAAGGTCAAAGAAACCCTGATCGGCAAAGACAAAATTCTTTTCATTGATGAGTTTGTCCTTATACTTAACAACCCGTTCCGTCTTTTGCATTTTAGTGGCGGATTCCACTTCAGGAAAATTTTTCTTGAATACAGGTGCTACACGAACGCTCGTATAATTTCCTCTGTTCGATTCAGGGCTTCCATCAAAATTATATTCCATGATTACTCTCGCGATCCGGTCACCCTTCTTTTCAAAATTGTCATAGCTGATTTCGTGCTGGATATAAAGCACAATCAGCAGGCAGCTACAAAGGCCAATGGTCAGGCCTAATACATTGATCGCAAAAAAAGTCTTGCTTTTGAAAAGATTTCTGATTGCAGTTTTTAAATAATTTTTAATCATATATGACCCTCCTCCAACCCTCCTCGCCAGCTGGCGGGAGGGAGATTTTATTTGAGACTCTTTGCGCCTCCGTTTTCCTTTGCCCCGCCACGGCGGGGAGAAATAAAACGGAGACATTGTTGTAAGCTGCTATTCAGATCTTAGGCTCTTCACCGGATTCGCTCTCGCTGCTGCAATGGCTTTTATGCTGATCGTAGCTATGGCAAGCAATAATGCCATTGCACCTGACAAACCAAAAATCCACCAATGAATCCCTACTCTATAAGCAAAATGATTCAACCAGGAATGAATTGCCCAATATCCAAAAGGGGTGGCAATCAGGAATGCCAGCAGAATCATCAAAACAAATTCCCTGGAAATTATTGTAATTATGCTTGTGATGGCAGCGCCCAATACCTTCCTGATTCCTATTTCTTTTGTACGCTGGTCGACTGAAATAGTTACAAGTCCAAGCAGGCCCATACAGGAGACACTCACAAATAGGATAGCAGCTATACCAAGAATTTGTTTCCATTTTTCCTCCTGAGCATAATACTTCGCATTGATATCATTCATGAATTGATATGTGTAAGGATAGAATGGTGATAGCTGGTTATACGTCTTTTCAATGGCAGATAAGGTTTCCAGTACTTTATCCGGACTAATTTTTACCCATATCTGACCTAACGGTTCGTCGCCGCCCATCCTGAATAACTGGGGCTCAATTTTTTCTTTCAGGGGCAGGAAATGATAGTCTCTGATCACGCCAACGACCGTCATCGTCTTCTTTTCGTCCATGAATTCAACTGTCTTGCCTATGGCCGTTGCATTCGACCAGCCTGCCTCCTTTACAAAACGTTCGTTCACGATGACAGATTGGCTCGTGTCAGCGCCGTAGTCGGGAGAAAAGTTGCGTCCTGACAGGATAGGAATTTTGAATGCGGGGAAATATTGTTCATCAATATTATTCAAATCGATAATGATTTCCTTGCCCAACACCCGGACGCTTGTAATCGCACGGCCGCGATTTCTTCCTGCAATATTCAGGATGGATTGATTCCCGCTCAATTTGTCCTTGAACAAGGACAGCAACTGCGCATTGTTCTTGCTGAATGGGAGATCAATCCGGACAAGGTTTTTACTTTCATATCCAAGGTCTTTTTGGAGAAGGAAATTCAATTGGGAATGAACGGCGATGGTGCCAATGATCAGGAAAATGGCCAGGGAAAATTGAAATATGATGAGACTGCGGGTAAAATAATTTTTTCCCATCAGCTTTTGATTTCCATATAAGACACTAACTGGCTTAAACCGGGATAGGAATACCGAGGGATAGAAACCAGCCAGTGCGCTGGTGACCACCAAAAGCAAGAAGTAAGCCATGTAGAGTTTGTAATCGGCCAGGTATGCTAGACTGAGCTTTTTTCCTGACAGATTATTGAAAGTAGGAAGCAGGGTATAAGTTAAGAGTATTGCAATTCCGAATGCAAGCAACGAAACAATGAATGATTCTATAAGGAATTGCCATATCAATTGCTTCCTTGTGCCGCCAACTACTTTCCGAATTCCAATTTCCTTGCTTCTTTTTAAGGATTGGGCCACTGCCAGGTTAATAAAATTGATGCAGGCAATGACCAATATGAAGACAGCAATGGCTGAAAGTATATATGAATAGGTTCTTGAACTTCCGTTAGCTAGTCCATTGTCAGTACCATAGGATTCACTGAGATGAATATCTGAAATGGGCTGCAGCCCCAAGGTAACGGATGCCGAGACCCCCATTCCCTCCTTTGCTTTTTCAATTTGCTCTTTTGCATTCTTTTCGAATATGGCTTCCATTTTGCGCACAACGACCGATTCCTTGGCCGTAGGTGAAAGAAGCAGAAAGGTATTGACGCTTCCTCCTAGCCAGCCATGATTACGATCAAACTGATTTGAATAGGAAATCGGCACGAGCATATCGAACCTGATAGATGAATTTTGTGGCGCATTCTCCGCGATGGCCGTGACCTTAAAAATCTCAAAACTGTCATTCATTTTGAGTTCCAGGGTTTGGCCTATGGGATCGCTTGATTTGGGAAAATATTTGCGGGCGGCATCTTCGGAAAGCACAATCGAATGCATATCATCCAAAGGATTTCCTCGGTTCCCGCTAAGTAGGGGGAAGCTGAACACGGAGAAAAAATTACTGTCTACAAAAAGGGGATTTTCAATGTAGATTTCCGATCCCTTGCGAATGGTCGCCTGCATTTGATTCTGCCTGACGAATTGTTCTATCTCCGGGATCTCTTTTTTGAATGCAGGACCCAGTGGACTCTGCGTAATTCCTATCTTAAAAGGTTGGTCCTTGCCCATTTGCATAGTCTGACCAATGCGGAAAATATTTGCCTGCCGGGCATGGAAGCGATCAAAACTGATTTCGTCTTTTGTGTACAGCAGAATCAGCATGCATACCATCAGGCCGATGGCCAGTCCGCCGATTTTGATAGCAGAAAAGAATTTGTAAGACCGGATATTTCGAATGGCAATCTTCAGATAGGTGCTAATCATGATCCATTCCTCCAATTTGTTTTTGAAATTTAGATCCCAGTCCTTCAGAGCAACATTGTGCCGCAGCTTTGCCGCATGGCTCAGGCACCTTCAAAAATTGTCCTAAGAACATGCCAGTTAAGCATGTAAATGATTTACAGTGTAGTAGTTATATGGAATGAAGCGACTGAGTGCGTTATCGATACACGATTGTACGTTTTCGATACAGGCGAGCGAATCGCTGCTAGTGGGTGGATGGTGGTTGGTAGTTTGTTTTTGGTAGTTGAAGGAGCATAGTTAAATGGTACTAAACCACCAACTACCGACCACCTACTCATCTTATTCCGTTCTAAGCGATTTCACCGGATTAGCCACGGCTGCCCGAATAGCCTGTAAACCAACGGTAAATAATGCGATCGATAAGGTTAATAAAACAGCCAATGCAAAAATCCACCAATGAATCGCAATATGATAGGCAAAATTCTGCAACCATTGATGCACCGCCCACCAGCCAATCGGTAAAGCAATGATATTGGCAATAAATATCAGCTTTAAAAAACTATTTGAAACCAATTGGACAATACTACTCACAGAAGCGCCCAATACTTTTCGTATGCCAATTTCTTTTGTCCGATGTTCAGCAGATAGCATAGCCAGGCCAAGCAACCCTATACACGAAATTAAGATTGTCAGGATAGCTGCAAAGCTGATGATCTGTTTCCATTTTTCTTCCGCATCATATGCACGGATGTTGGTTTCATTCTTAAATTCATAGCTGAATGGATAAAAAGGAACTAATTTTTTATAAGTCGATTCTATGAATTTCAGTGTTTGAGGAATGTTCGAAGGGCTGATTTTTATATTGAGCTGGGACAGGTTTCCTTCAGGTTCTGATGTAAATAATTGTGGACTGATTTTTTCTTTCATTGATCTGAAATGATAATCCCTCACAACCCCCACTACTGTCAGTTTCCGGTTTCGCCAATAAAAATCGACGATCTTACCAATCGGATTTTTCCATCCGGCCTCCCGGGCGAATGTTTCATTGATCAATACGGAGTGGGTACTGTCGGAAGTAAAATCTGCCGAAAAATTCCTCCCTTGTATTATTGGTATTTGTAGGGCTGGCAGGTATTGATCGTTTATGCAGTCATACTCAAACTGTATTTCTTTACCATCTACCTTGGCAACCGTTCCCTGCCTTCCCCTGTTATGTGCAGCGACAATTTGAATAAAAGGATTCTTAGACAGCTCAGTTTTAAAAGCCTCAGTGAGTTGCCTGCCAGCTCCCCAATCCAAATCAACCACCACTATATTTTTATCGTTATATCCCAGTGTTTTGTGGGCGAGATAATGAAATTGAGCATAGATAAATAATGTGCTGATGATGAGCAGGGCAGCGAGGGCAAACTGCAAAACCACGAGGCTTTTGGCCAGATAATTTTTTCCTGATAATTTAACCCGGTTGTATAGTGTCTGAATTGGATTAAAGCCGGATAATACCAGCGCGGGATAAAAGCCTGCAGCAAAACCAGTGATCAAGTATAAGCCAATAAAACCGGCGAATACTTGTGTGTCCACGAGATAAGACAGGCTAAGACGCTTATTTGAAAGGTCATTGAAAATAGGTAGCACAGCTGTTGCTAATACAATAGCAAACGCAAAAGAAATAAAACATATAATAAATGACTCACCCAGGAACTGTCGGGTAAGTTGCGCCCTTTGTCCACCGATTACTTTCCGGATTCCGATTTCCTTGCTTCTTTTCAGCGATTGGGCGATAGTAAGATTGATAAAATTAATGCAGGCGATAACCAAAATGAAGATGGCAATGCCTGATAATATATAGGAGTTCACCGGACTGCTGGCATCAGTCAATTCGTCTTCGGCCGGGTAATCTTTGCTGAGATGTATTTGTAATAATGGTTGCAATCCCCAAACCACGGAGCCCTTAAAATCAAATTTTTCCTTTGCTTCTTCCAATTGGCTCTTTGCCTTGTCTTCATACACATGAACCATTTTGGATAAGACTACTTTCGGATCAGCTTTAGGATTTAATACCAGGAATGTGCTTATAAAAAAATTAAGCCAGTGGTCATCTGGGTTTAATTTTTCCTTGAACTTCATTGGTACCAACATACTGAATTTGATCGAAGAATTCTGGGGCGATCTTTTGGCGATACCTGATATAATAAATGGTTCAAATTTGTCAAACTGCAGTTCAAGTGTCTTCCCGATCACATTGGTGGTGCCAAAATATTTTGTTGCCGCATCCTCGGTCAATACCATTGAATTCATATTCGACAATACTTTTTTGGGATCACCGTTGACTAACGGGAAAGAAAAGACAGAGAAGAAATTATCATCGACAAAGAAGATTTCCTGGTTAAATGTTTCACTTCCTTTTCTGATCACATGGGTGCCACTTACTACTCGTACAAAATCCCCTATTTCGGGAATATCCTGCTTAAAGGAAGGCCCATGAATCAAGCCCGTTTTGCCGGCTTTAAATACTTCTTGCTTTTTTTCGTCAAGCATCTGCGCAGTTATTCTGTAGATCTGATTTTTATTCTGATGAAACCGATCATAGCTCACTTCATCCCTGGTGTATAAGAAAATGAGCATGCAGCAGGCCAACCCAACACTGAGGCCGAAAACATTAATAGCGGAGAAAACTTTATTCCTGCGCAGGTTTCTGAAAGCAGTGACAAAATAGTTTTTGAGCATAATCGGGCGATTTACGATTTCATCCTTTTCCCTGAAGGGGTAATTTTGTTGCTTCTTTTTAGGCTCTTCATGGCATGGGGTACCTATTCCGTTCTCAAAGATTTTACCGGATTCGCAAGGGCAGCTCTTATCGCCTGAAAACTTACCGTCATTAATGCAATCAGAATGACTGCCAGTCCTGAGAAAAGAAAAATAGTCCAACTGATTCTTACATGATATGCAAAATCCTGCAACCAGTTGTTCATCACCCAAAAGGCCAAAGGAAAAGCAACAATAGAGGCAATCATCACCAATTTTAAGAATTCCTTGGACAGAAGTCCTACAATGTCTGCTACCGGTGCACCCAATACTTTTCGGATGCCGATTTCTTTTGTTCTCTGCCGGGTGGAATACATGCTTAAGCCAAAAAGTCCAATGCATGCTATACAAATGGCCAGGGATGAAAATATGGTCAGAACCTGAAGGAGACGGATATCCGTTTCATAGAAATGACTCATCTGTTCATCAATAAAGAAATATTCGAAGGGATTCTCTTTATCAAAAAGTTTCCATTGGGCTTGTATATAATCAATAGAGGCTTGTATATTTTTTGGGCGCAGTTTAATCGAAAGATATAGCGGGTTATTGCGCAGCATGATGGCCAAGGGTTTTATATTCTCTCTTAATGTGGCAAAATTGAAATCCTTTACCACGCCGATAACGGTTCCTTTCGTCTCCTGATACACTTCAAATTTCTTCCCAATGGGTTCTTTCCAATGAACTTCTTTAGCCATGGCCTCGTTGATGATGACTGCATTGTTAGTATCCGAAGGCATGGACGATGAAAAATAGCGTCCTTTCGTTATTTGGATATTATAAGTTTTGGCAAATTCAACATCGGTTTCCAGCACATTGGCCATAATATGATCATTCAGGGCATATCCTTCAGGAATGACCCCATAGCCATTGAAAGACTGGCCTGGAACTCTATTGGTCATGGTTATATCTGATATGGACGGATCGTTTTTGAGAGCAGCTACAAATGTTTTGGTCCTGCCTTCAAGATGGGTATTGGCAATTTGCATCACCAATATTTGATCCTTATCGAAGCCAAGGTCTTTTGTGTTCAGAAATTTTGTCTGGTGCTGGACGACCAGGGTGGCAATGATAAGCAGGAGTGAAAGAGCGAATTGCATGGTCACCAGGGTCTTTCTGACCCATACATCTTTGCCTGCCTTAATGATATTGCGAAAAACGTCGGTAGATCTGAACCTCGCAAGGAAAAATGCCGGATAAAGGCCCGCGGCCAAACTCAGGGTGACCAGCAGGATGAATATTGCGGACAGAATCCTTGGTCCCGTCAACAATGACATGGAAAGGCTGCTATTGGCCAGCTGATTGAAATAGGGCATGACCATAGAGGCTAATATCAGTGCAAGGACCATGGAAATGAAAAGCAGGACGGTGGTCTCAGTAAAAAATTTTCCCAGCAATTGCCATCTGCCGGCACCCAATACTTTCTCCACACCGGTCTCTTTGGCCCTGCCGAGGGCGCCGGCCGTTGTTAGATTGATAAAGTTGAAACAGGCAATGAGCAGGATGAATGCTGCAATTATTAATAGCGCAAATATTATCCTCCCATTGTTCGAGCGGAAATGTTCCGAAAAAAAGACATCGGATGAATGTAAATGAATATCGTCTAATGGTTGCAACCAGGTCTGATAAGTAAATTCTGTTTCGGAAAGGTGGGCATGGAGGATGCGTGAGATTGCCTGGTTCATCCTTTCCGGATTCACATTTTCCTTTAGCAGAACAAAAGTGTAATCTACATTGGTCGTCCAGCTATTCATCCAAAAAAAATAATTTGTATTGGCCGGAGCTGTCACTGTCGACCAGGAGATCAGCATGGTAAATTGGATAGAAGAATTTGCAGGTGGATCTTTTACTATACCCGACACCGTAACAGGAATGTCATTGAGGGTGATCATTTTCATGCCAATCGGATTCACACGTCCGAAGTATCTTTTTGCAGTAGATTCCGTGATGATGGCTGTATTTGGAAGGGACAGAGCGGTCTTGCTATTGCCGGAGATCAAAGGGAAATCAAATATTTTAAGAAATGATTGGTCTGCATAGCAAACATCTTTCAATTTAAATCGGATGGTATCATAGCTTACCAACATATCATTGAACCATGGACGGAAGCGCCCTGCCAACGCAATACCTGATGCTTCCAGCTCCAAAGCAGGTGCAAGCAGTCCGGGGGTGATGCCATCTTTCTGGGATTGCTTGCCCTTTTCATTCAGATTCTTATTTACCCGGTAAATGCGGCCATGATTCGTATTAAACCGATCGAAGGACATTTCATTGTCGACATAGAGCCCGATGACAACGCAGCTCGTCAATCCAATCGTGAGCCCGAATATATTGATCAGTGTGAATATTTTACTGCGGCTCAGGTTTCGCCAGGCAAGTTTCAGATAGTGGTATAACATAAAGAAGAATTTAAAAATCAAATAAATCCATCCGCCGACCGGTCCCCCACCGATTCGCCCAGATGGCTAGGAAAAATTTATTCAGAGACACCTTGCTCCTCTGCTCTTCTTTGCGTCTTTGCATGAAGCAAAATCGAGGCGTTGAATTATTCTGTTCTCAGTGACTTCACCGGATTATCAACCGCCGTGCGCACAGTTTGAATACTTAAAGTAAAGAATGCAATCACCAGCATGCTCAACCCTGTTGCAGCAAAAATCCACCAGCTGATTTGGGTACGATAGGCATAATTAAGCAACCAATTGTGCATTGCCCACCAGGTAAGCGGCGCTGAGACTAAAAATGCAAGAATGACCAGGAGCAAGAAATCCTTTGATAACAGGGTTACAATCTGGGATACAGTTGCGCCCAAAACTTTCCGGACACCAATTTCCCTTGTTCTCAGGGTTGTAGTGTAAATGACCAATCCCAATAATCCAAGGCAACTGATAAATACAGAGAGTCCAGTACACCAATTAAGTAATGCTGAGGTATTTTGTTCCTGGGAATAAAATTTAGCAATGGTCTCATCAAAAAATTCATAACTGAAATCCCTGTCAGGATATATTTCCTTATAATCCTTTTCAACAGCAGCAATGGATTGTTTCCAGCTATCGGTATTAGCACCCTTAGCAGCAAGCAGGATATGAATGTTAGTCGGAAACTTACCCTCACAAGTCAATACAAGGGGCTTTATCATGCTTTCGGTGGACCTGGTATGAAAATCGCCCACCAAACCTACTATGGGGACTTGCTTTTTATCCCCCCGGTCTACATATTTTCCAACAATATCTGTCGGATGCTGAAAACCAAGGAACCTGGCATAGGCCTCATTGGCAATATACTCCACCACAGTATCACTCTGCCTTAGGTTCCGTCCTGCAAGCAATTTCAACTTGAAAAGGTTGATATATGCAGAGTCGGCATATTTTAGTTCCACAGAAGTTTCGATGTCTTTTCCATCTTTTTTAAATTTCATTGTCGTCATACTCATGCCGTTTCCGGCGGGTGCCATGCCTGCCAGACTGATTTTCTGAATTCCTGGAACCTGCCTCAGTTTTTCAACCAGCTGCTCACCTTTTTTGTCAGGACGGAAATAGTCGAGCGGAATATTTAGACTGATGATCGCTTCTTTTGAAAATCCCATGTCCATATTAATCGAATAATGTATCTGTTTTCCAACAACAAGTGTCGCCATGATGAAAAACTGGGCTATAGCAAACTGTGACAGTGTAAGTGTTTTACGCAAAAATGCTCTCTTGCCTGATTTGCCTGACTGGCCAACACTAAGATTCTTTAGTACAAGGACTGGTTTATAACGGGAAAGGACCATTGCAGGATAAAGACCTGCCAGAAGGCTAACGACTAGTGTGAGAGAAAAAGTAAACACTAACAGGCTCAACAATTTAATTGAACCGGTTTTCAGACCATCAGGAATAAACGATTCAAAGATTTTGAATATGATAGGCATCATGAGCAGAGACAATGCAGTAGCCAGCAAGGTTAGTATGAAAGTTTCTCCTAAAAATTGGAAAACGAGCTGGGAAATAGAACTCCCCATGGTTTTCCGGATTCCAATTTCCCGGGCGCGCCTCGCGGATTGTGCAGTGGTAAGATTGATAAAGTTGATACACCCAAGTAACAAAAGAAAAATAGCCACAAACAATAATCCAAACAAAGTTTTTTTGTTTGCAATGCGTTGGTCGAAATTATCATAGTTCCCATTGAAATGGATATCATGCAATGGTTGAAGGTTATTTGTCGTTTCCAGGTACTCATTTTTTCCAAATTTTTTCCTAATGTCGAGAATTTGCTTTTCCACTTTGAGCGGATTAATATTTTCCCGAAGCTTCAGGAGGAATTGAGATCTTGAAGTAATGCTTCCCCATTCACGGTACCCATACTTGTCTTGCAAAGTCCTCAGATAAGTAGGTAATGAAATAAATTCTTTAAATGTAAAATCAGTAATCTGATCAAGGTCTTTAACTACGCCAACGACTCGAGCCTGGATGGTATCATCATAGGTTAGCATCTGGCCAATCATTTGGGCCGGGCTAGTATTGGGAAAATATGTTTTTGCCCTGCTTTCTGCAAGCACGACTTCATTCGGATTTTCTAAAGCAGTAACCACTGAACCGGCCAGCCACTGATATTGCATGAACCGGAAATACTGGTCTTCGGCAAGAATAATGTTAGCTTGTTTCCTGAAAATTCGTCCAGCTTCGTCTGGCGAAGGAGCCTTCACCTTCATTTCTTCCTGCACCCAGAAAACTACAGAAGATTCAATGCCAGGAACCTGTTTGCGGACTTCTGCAGGCAAGGGACCGCATACACCGGAATTCCTAAATACCTGGTCAGGAAAATGCATGTTTGAAACAACTCGGTAGATCCTATCGCCATTCTTTTCGAATTTGTCAAAATTGAAATCATACATTACGATCTGGTAGATTACAAGCGCAGCGCTGATTCCAATGGCCAGGCCGAGAATATTGATCGCGGAAAAGAGCTTATTTCTCCAAAGATTTCTAAATGCTACAACAAGATAGTTTTTAATCATAAATCCGTTTTGATTGAGTTGGTCTATTCAGCTCTTAAGTTTTTAGCAGGATTAGAGAATGCTGCTTTCAGAGATTGGTAAAGTACGGTAAGGATCGCGATGGCGCTGATCAATAGCATTGGGAAAAGCACAAACCAATACCCGATTTCTATATGAAATGCATAATCATTCAGCCAGTTGGACAATAGGATATAAGCCAGAGGAATGGCAATCAGGCATGAATAGCCAATCAATTTGAAATAGTCTTTTGTGATCAATGCTGTAACCTGGAGGACGGTTGCGCCGAGCACCTTGCGTATGCTTATCTCTTTCGTTCTTTTGGCTACCGTATAAAGCGATAGTCCAAACAATCCAAGGCTTGCGACAATGATGGCGAGTACAGTGAAGAGCAGGAGAATTGTTGAAAATAAACGGTCATTCATATATTGACGGTTAAAATACTCATCAAGGAAAAAGAATTGGAGGGGGCTTTGGGGGAAAGTCCCGGACCAAATTTTCTTTGATTTTTCCAGCACTGCGTTGAGGTCTTTGGTGTCGAGTCTTAGAGCGAAATTGTCCATATTGAAATGCTGTTCCGGATAGAATACGATGGGGTCATAATTATATTGGAGAGACTGTTGATGGTAATCATGAACAACTCCGATCACCCTGCAGTGAAACCCGCCACCTTCCAAAAGTTGATTGATGGCATCGGCAGGTTTTTCAAATCCTAAGATTTTTGAGGCCGTTTCGTTTAGGATGATGTTGAGCGGCCGGCTGGTATCTGTGCCTGCTGGTCTGTCTTTGTCGAAATTTCTTCCTGCAGCCAATGAAAGACCATAGTTTGGAATGAAGTTTTCATCTATCCCAAATGTTCTTGCTCTTTTGTCATTGGTAGCCGATTGTTTTCTGAAAGAGGTTGAACTCCCGACTTCATTGCCCGGGACATCGGTCGTTGCAGTAACAGTCTGTACACCAGGAATGGATTTTAACTCGTCTATAAGTGACTCGACCTTGGTCGATTTGCTGCTGTCCAGGTTCACGGATTGTTGCAATACCAGGGTCTGCCTGATATTCACGCCCAGGTCCCGATTGCTCATGAACTGCAATTGCCGGTAAAATCCGATAGCTCCGCCAATAAGGACAATGGCAGCTGTGAACTGAAATATGACAAGGAATTTTCTCAGGTAAGCCTTGCCGGTTTTTCCAAAGCTGGTGGACTGCTTTAGCGTTTGTATAGGTTGAAAAGAGGAAAGCATAAACGCCGGATAAAACCCCGCCATTAATGTACCCAGGAAAAAAACAAGTCCGATGGAAATCCAAAACGAGCTATCGGAACTTTGTAAGTTTGTCACTTGCTGATTAATCAGGAGGGAAAACCCGGGCAGAGAAAGCCTAAAAATGAGGAAGCCCAAAGCGATACCCAATGCATTCAGCAAGAAACTTTCTGTCAGGAATTGTCTGATGAGCTGAAATTTGGTAGCTCCCACAACCTTACGAAGCCCGACTTCTTTTGATCGTTCTATAGAACGCGCAGTGGAAAGATTAATGTAATTGACCAATGCGATGATGAGAATAAGCAGGGCTGCGATACCGAGCCATTTGAGGTAATATAAATTCCCGTTACCATCCAGTTCATAGTCATAGGCCGATCTTAAGTGAATATCCTTGAGTGGCTGGAGTTGAAAGGAAGCCGTAAAACCATCATGTTTCATTTTGCTACCCATGTAACGTTGTGCAAAATCCGGCATCTTTTTCTGTAGGGCAGCTGCAGATGCATTGGGTTTTACCAGGATATATGTATAAAAGTCGCTCCATCCCCAACTCGTATCGGCAGCATTATTTGTAAGACGGATATATTTGTTAAAATTCAGGAGAACATTGAAGTTAATATGTGAATTTGCCGGCAGGTCGCTCAGGACGGCTTTTATAATATAGTTTTCATTCCTGTAATTGAGCGTCTTGCCCAATGGATCTTCATTGCCGAAATACTTTTTAGCCGTCGAGTGAGTGATGACGGCATCATTCAATTCCTGAAAAGCTGCTTCTTTTGATCCTTTTTCAAAGGTGAAAGAAAAAATTTTAAAAACGGATGGATCAACATAAAAGATCCGTCCATTTTCTATAAGACTCTTATCGCCGCTCCTCACTACACCCCAAACCCTTCTGAAGCGGGCAACTTCCTGAACTTCTGGAAAATCTTTTCTCATGGCAGGAGCGAGGGCAGGGAAGGTGAAGGCAAAAGTTTGTTTTTTACCCCCTGTTTCGGTAATGGTCATCGGGATGCGGAAGATCCTGTCCTTACTGACATGAAAATCGTCAAAGCTATACTGAAAACGGAGGTAATTTACTATTAAGAGGAAGGCAGCGATCCCAATGGCGAGACCTGCAATATTGATAACTGAGAACGTTTTGTTCTTGAGCAGGTTTCTAAAGGCTGTTTTGAAATAATTTTTTAGCATAAATGGCCCTCCACACCCCTTTGGGGGGAGATTTTATTTAGAGATTCATTTGCGCCTCCGTTTTCCTTCGCCCCGCCAAGGCGGGGTGAAAAATAATCGTGACTACGCTTATTCCGTCCTAAGGGACTTTCACCGGATTTGCCAGTGCAGCTTTTACTGCCCTAAAACCAATCGTCAGCAAAGCAATGATAATACTTAAAGCTCCAGCCAATCCAAAAATCCACCACGCTATATTGATTCTATAGGCAAATTCTCTGAGCCAGACATTCATCACCCACCAGCAGAATGGGACAGCGATAAGGAATGAAATCATTATCAAAGCCATGAATTGCCTTGTAACCAGCACAAGCACCTGCTTCACAGATGCACCTAGTACTTTCCGTATTCCAATTTCCTTTGTGCGCTGCTCTGTGGAAAAAGCAGCCAGACCAAATAGCCCAAGGCTCGCGATGATGATGGAGATAATGGCGAAGCTGGAAAAGAGCTGCCCTGTACGTTTTTCCGAACTGTAAATATTGGCGAAATGATCATTCAAAAAATAATAGGAGAAGGGCGCTTCTGCATTAAAGCCCTTCCATTTTTTTTCCAGGTCACCTAGAAACTGACTCATACCAGTTGCTTTCACTTTGATCAACATCCCAGGTCCAGGTCTGTCCAGTCGCATCATAAGCGGATCGATCCTTTGTTTGACGGAGGTATAATGAAAGTCTTCCACCACGCCAATGACTTTGTATTCATGGCGACCAGAGCTCACGATGGTTTTCCCAATTGGATCCGAACCACTCCAACCCAGCTCCCTGACCGCGGCTTCGTTAATAATGACCGCAGCAGAATCTGTTGCAAATTCTTTTGAAAAATTCCTTCCCCGACGAATCCGCATGCCAAGGGTGGCCAGATAATCGTAGTCTATATGATAAATATTGGTATGAATTTCAAAGTCATTTTCATTCGCTTCTTTCTCTTTAGGATAGATCTGGGTACCATCTATAAATCCATTTCCTGGAATATCGGTCGTTATGCTTGCATTTACGACCCTGGGATCCTGCGAAAGAGATTGCCTGAAAGCTGTCCTCACATCCCTTGATCCAATCAAATAAGTATCCTGTAGAAAAAGGACCTGTTCTTTATCATACCCCAGTTTTTTTGCCTGCATAAACTGCAATTGCTGGTATACAACCAGGGTCGCTATGATCAGCGCGGTGGACACAAAAAACTGAAATACGACAAGTCCGCTTCTCAAACGGCTCTTATTTGCTCCTTGGGGAGATATTATCGATCCTTTTAATACTTTAATTGGGCTGAATGAAGAAAGAAAGAATGCGGGATAAATCCCAGCGCAAATCCCGACCAGGATGCCCAATGCAATCATGAAAATCAAGGTTCGATAAGTTAGGAAAGAACCCCATACAAAATGTTTGCCTGCCAGTTGGTTAAAGTAGGGCAGAAGGAAGATGGACAGAAAAATGGCAAATGCCAAAGCAAAGAAACTGAGGAGAACCGATTCGGCGAGAAACTGAGAAATAAGTTGACCCTTCAATGACCCCATCACTTTTCTGATCCCGATTTCCTTTGATCTTTTTGATGAACGGGCTGTGGAGAGATTGGTGAAATTCACGCATGCCAGCAATAATATAAAAATGGCGAGCGCGCTGAACACGTATACATACCTCATATCCCCATTTGGCTCCAATTCATATTTTGTATTGCTGTAAAGATGTATATCTTTTAATGGCTGAAGGTAAAAACGAAAAGTGTTGATGGACTTTTGTGCTTCAGCAAGGCTCACACCCATATCATGCTGCACTTCCGGCACCACATATTTCGCAACGAGTGCCGGAAATTTCGCTTCAATTTTCCCGGGATCAGCGTTCTTATCAAGAATGAGGTAGGTGAAGAATCCTACATTGCTCCAGGACATAGAAATCCGCCGGATAGTAGACATGCTGATAAATGCATCAAAATGAAAATGCGAATTATCTGGTATCCGATCTATAACTCCTGTGATTTTCAAGTTGCCCCTTCCCATTATGATTGCCTTACCCATGGGATCTTCTTCCCCAAAATATTTCCTGGCCAATTCCCTGGTGATGACCATGCTGCCTGGATTTACCAGGGCAGTTTTGGCATCTCCCTCAAGAAAGGGAATTGAAAATACCTGAAGGAAATTCGAGTCTGCATAAGTCAGACGGTGCTCTTTGAACTGCCTGGTTCCGTATTGCAGGTAAATCTCGCCAAATACCGTTGCCAGCCTGGTGCAGGCCTGGATTTCAGGAATTTCACGCTGCATGCCCGGACCTACCCCTGCGTCAGCATGCGGATAGTCTTCTACGCTTCCATTGCCTGTAACGTGGATGCCCAACCGATAAATACGGTGAGAAAATGCAGCATATTCATCATAGCTCAGTTCATCAAAGACATAGGATGCAATCAGTATACAGGAACACAATCCAATGGAAAGTCCAAATATGTTGATGAAGGAAAAGATCCTGTTCTTTGACAGAGACCTGAATGCGATGCGAAAATAGTTTTTTAGCATACCGCAACCTCTAAAAGGGAAGTTAGACCCCCCGCCCCTAAAAGGGAGTTAATTAGAATATATAATTCGCCCCCATTAGGGGTTGGGGTCTCTACTCACTCCTCAAACTCTTCACAGGATTGGCAATGGACGCTTTGACTGCCTGATATCCCACACTAATCATTGCAATTCCAATAGCAATCAAACCCGCAAAGACAAATACACTGGCTCCAATCGCAATCTTATAATTATATCCCTTCAACCATTGACTCATGGCCCAATATGCAATCGGGGAAGCAATAAGAATCGCAATCAATACCAATTTCATGAAATCCATGGACAGTAAGACAGTTATATTGGAAACGGACGCACCCAATACTTTTCGAACACCGATCTCCTTTACCCTCGCTTCAGCCATATAGGCGGCCAGCCCGAACAGGCCCAGACAGGAAATGAAAATGGTGAGCCCGGAAAATAAAGCAGCCAGCTTACGGGTGAGTTGTTCATCGGCAAATTTTTGCGCATATTCCTCGTCCATGAACCTATATTCAAATGGATAAGCGGGATTATATTTTTTGAGTATTTTTTCTGCATAGGCCAGGTTTTGTGAAACCTGCCGATTATTAGTAAACTTTATATTCACGATATTCCTTCCTGACTTCAGCCCTTTGAAAATGACAGGTTTGATTGGTTCAAATGGTGATTCCAGAATGAAATCCTTAATCACACCGACTATATGCCAGGTCGTTGGTTCATCGGTAATGGTTTGCCCGATAGGATCCTTAAATCCCATCACTTTCGCAGCGGTTTCATTGATCAGGCATGCCGTTGAATCACTTGGAAAATTCTTCAAATCAATATCGCGGCCCTCCGCCAAAGTAAATCCCGCCGTTTTAATAAGATCTCCATCTGTAGAGGAGCGGTTAAATGTAATCTCTGCATGCGGGTCCTTTCCTTTCCAGTTCAGTCCATGTCCGGAACTCCATACCTGCGTCAGGGGCGCATGGGTCTGGCTGACGGAGACTGCCGTACCAGAATTCAATAATTCATTTTTGATCAATTCATAATTCTTGCGGATGTCACCTTCCATGGAAAGGTAAATCAGGTTGGCCCGGTCATAGCCCGTCTTTCTTTGGCTGCCAAAATCTATTTGGTGTTTGATTAGAATGGTAGAAATCGTAAGGATAATAGCGAAGCTGAATTGTATCACAACGAGTACCTTACGGGGAGTAATAAGCGCATTTGCCTTTTTAAAGCTGCCTTTCAATATGGCAACAGGTTTGAAGGCGGACAAAAAGAATGCTGGATAGCTGCCTGCAAGGATACCTGTGAAAAGAACAAATCCGATCGCCACTATCCAAAACAAAGGGCTCGAAAAATTCAATGAGAGTGATTTTGAAGTGAGTTCATTAAAGGCCGGAATGGCCAGCTGAACCACGATGAGTGCCAGGATGCCGGCCAATCCAGCCATTACCACGGATTCACCGAGGAATTGCCAGACCAGGGATTGTTTGAGGGCCCCTGAAACTTTCCTGATGCCCACTTCCTTTGCTCTTTTTTCGCTTCTTGCCGTGGAAAGATTCATGAAATTAATGCAGGCTATCAGCAGTAGAAAACCGGCAATGACAGAGAGGATGCGCAAGGTTTCTATTCTTCCGCCACTTGGCTTGCCGTCCTTGAAAGATGAATACAACCTAAGCTGACTTACCGGGTATAGAAAAATATCCGTCTTCGCGCGATGATCAGAATATTTGTAGATGATGCCTTTTATTTTATTACTTACTTCCTCGAAATTGGTATTGGGTTTGAGCAAAGCAAAAGTGCGGATCGAAAAATCTGTCCAATCTTTATCAATCCAGTCGTGCATGGTTCGGAATTCATAAGACATCAGGTATTCAAAGTCGAACTGCGTATTATTGGGCAGATCTTTAAGTATGCCCGTCACCGTAAAATTTTCCTGATTCTCTACTTTAATGGGCTTGCCCATAGGATTTTCCATCCCAAATAATTTCTTGGCCAATGCTTCCGTGATGAGAACTGAATAAGGTTCGCGAAGGGCGGATTTTGGATCTCCCTGAACAAGGGGGAAGCTAAACATTGTTATAAAACCGGTATCTACTGCCATCCCCAATGCCTTCAGACTTATTTCGCCTTCTGTAAAAAGCAGTTTATCACCCCATCTTACCCGCGTAACTTCTTCAAGTTCCGGATAATCTTTCTTCAAATAAGGAGCCATGATCTCGGGAGTAGGCGTATAGCATCTAAGAGCGCCGTCTACTTTTTCATGATCGATTGACCATACCTCATATAGTCGGTCGCCTTTCTCATGAAATCGATCATAACTGACTTCATTTTGAATCCAAAGCAAAATCAGGATGGCGCTGGCCATACCAATGGCAAGTCCACTGAGATTGAGGATGGAAAAGCCAGGCTGCCTGAACAGATTTCTGATGGCGATTTTGAAATAGTTTCGAAGCATGCCAGCTGGATTGATTTTGGAAAGAAAATGCCAAAACAATTCTTCTAATCACATGCCGTTTTGCATATGAATGATTTGCAATGGTCTGCAAGGAGAAACCGTACGAAGGAGTTCGCAATCGATACAGGGGCTGTTCGATTTTGATACAGCATAAAGCGATGGTCGATGGTGGATGGTCGGTGGTGGGTGGTTTTAGGTCAATGGGCGGTAATCGGGATGCCGAGTTTCTGGCACAAATCCTAATTCAAGTCTATCTATGGGAATACTGGCTGTAAATCCAAGTATCTTTTCAAAAGCATCGATCATCGATCATCGATCATCGACCATCGGCCATCGCTTCACTCTGCCCTCAAGTTCTTGACCGGATTGGTCAGGGCCGCTTTTATCGCCTGAAAACTGATTGTAGCCAGGGCAATGATCAATGCAAGGGAACCTGCAATCGTGAATACCCACCAGTTAATTGAAATTCGGTAAGCAAAATCCTGTAACCATTTGTGCATAAAATACCAGGCGAGTGGTGCCGCTATGATAAAAGCAATCGCTACCAGTCTCATAAAATCTTTTGACAGCAGACGAACAATTCCCTGCACACTTGCACCCAACACCTTTCTGATTCCAATTTCCTTTGGTCCTTTGCTCTGCAATAAATGTGGCTAGACCGAATAAACCGAGGCATGCAATCAGGACGGCGAGCACTGAAAATATCATGGCAATTTTTCCGATGCGCTGTTCTGAGCGGTACATCTCATCGAATGACTGGTCAAGGAAACGATAGCTGAATGGCATCCCGGGAGCCATCCCTTTCCATTTGTCTTCAATTTGTTTGACCAGGCCGGTGACATAAGCGGCATTTACCTTGAATGAGGTCAGCCCGTTATTTTTCCTCAGGAAAAAACTCAAAGGGCCAATATTCTGCCGTAGCGATTCGTAGTTGAAATTCTTCACGACGCCTATAATATTGTAGGAAATCGTTTGGTTTTATCTCCCGAAGTATATATTTTTTTCCCAATGGGATCTTCATAATCCAGGAATTTGGCAGTTGTTTCGTTGATAAGGACAGCATTTGAATCACTTAAGAAATCCTTCGAGAAATTCCTGCCTTTGATGATTTCCATTCCCATGGTTCTGATATAGTCATAGTCAATTCTCCAGGTTTGCATATCAATACCATTTTTCGAATCCATTACGGGATCTTTTGAATAGGTGTTGTCACTCCGTGAAGAGCTGCTCACCGGTAGGTAACTGCTAAGGGTACCCGATACCACGCCGCTCATCTGCAGCACATCATTCTTAAATGATTCAGCTTTATCTCCCAGCGAATAGGTATCATTGATAATCAATACCTGGTCTTTCTTAAAGCCAAGATCTTTTTTCTGAATAAAACTTAGCTGTTCATAAATAACAATGGTACCGATGATCAGCATGATAGAAGTGCCGAATTGAAATACGACCAATACACTTCTTAAGACTCCCGCTCTTGCTACCCAGATTCAATTTTCCTTTCAAGACTTCAATGGGCCTGAAAGCGGAAAGGAAAAAAGATGGATAACTACCGGCAAGCAAACCTACAATGAAGGGCAGGGCAATTAGCAACGGCAAAATATAGGCTGAAAATAAACTCGATAAATGCATTGATTTGCTGGCGACATTATTAAACAAAGGCAGTGCAAACCAGGCGATGCCGATGGCGATCAGGAAAGAAAAGATCGCCATTAGTGTGGACTCTGTCAGAAATTGTGAAATGAGTTGTTTTCTTGCTGTGCCTAAAACTTTGCGAATACCAACTTCCCTTGCACGATTTGCGGAGCGTGCTGTTGTCAGGTTCATGAAATTGATGCATGCAATGAGAAGAATGAAAATGGCTACAGCAGAAAATATATATACGTATTGTATGTTCCCGCTGGGGCTTATCTCAAAGGACCTGTCAGAATACAAATGGATCCTGGTCAGCGGGATGAGTGAATATTCCAACTTATTTCCTGCTTTTTTGAATTCATCCATGCTGTTAATTTTGATGAATTGTCTCACATAGGGAAGGACATATTTTACAATATATTGATCGAAATTCTTTTCGAATGCTTTATAGTCTGTACCTTTTTTCAGCAGGAGGTAGGTATGGAAATTATGGCTTGTTAACTGACCCCATTCATAATCTACATTTTTCATTGAAAAAAGCATATCAAAATGGAAATGGGAATTTTTGGGAATATCGCTGATCACTGCCGTGATTTTATATATTGGATTCTTACTGTCATTTGTTTCAAGGGTTTTTCCAATTATTTCACCATATCCTCGCGAAGCTTCCTGTTGGAAATATTTTTTGGCCATAGACTCACTTATGATCACAGTATTGGGCTCATTCAGGCCGGTCCTGGTATCACCAGCAAGGGCTGGTAAACTAAAAATGTCAAAGAACGTGGAATCTACATTGGCCACATTGCGTTCATTGATATAGGAATTGCCTTTCTTAATGAGTTTGCTTCCGTTGGAAGTATAGATGCGAGTATATTGCTCTACCTGTGGATAATCTTTCTTGATCAATTGACCCATCATGTCGGAGGTAAAGGGCATATGTAAGTCACCCCCGCCAAATCGGATATCTGCATTGATGCGGTAGATATTCTCTCCTTTCTCATTGTATCGGTCAAAGCTAATTTCATCCAGAACATATAAGGCAATCAACAAAAAGCAGCTCAGGCCAATGGCAAGCCCCGCAATGTTGATGAAAGAAAATACTTTGTTCCTCAAAATATTTCTCCAGGCGATCTTAAAATAATTCTTGAGCATATATTCAGGGTTTAATCTTATTCACTTCTTAGTGAGGTCACAGGATTCTGCAATGCTGCTTTGAAAGCCTGAAATCCTACAGTAATAATGGCAATAAGTAGGGCAATGGATCCTGCTCCTACAAAAATCCACCAGCTCAGGCTAACGCGATAAGCAAAATCTTGTAGCCATTGATGCATCGCCCACCAGGCAAGCGGAATAGCAAATACTGCAGCAATGACTACCAGCTTGAGAAAATCTTTGGAGATCATCCCGACAAGATGGGCCGTATTGGCTCCCAGGACTTTTCTTACACCGATCTCTCTTGTTCTTTGCTCAGCAGCATAAGTTACAAGTCCGAATAATCCAAGGCAGGCAATCAGGATGGCAAGGGTGGCAAAACTGACAAATAGTTTACCTGTTCTCTGCTCCGAGCTGTATAGATTATTAAACTCTTCATCCATAAATGCATAATCAAAATTTTGTCCTGGAGCCACTGCTTTCCACTTATTTTTTACAGCTTCAAGGACAGAAGGAATATTGCCCTGTTGGATACGTATGGCCAGGCTCCCATTGGAAGCATGAAGCATCAGCGCAAGGGGCGAAATGACATCACGAAGTGAGCTGAAATTAAAATTCTTGACAATGCCGATGACCTTGAATTCAATCAATTTTTTAGTCTTGATGTCATCGATTTCATATAAATTTTTTCCAATCAAATCCTTTGAACCCATGAATTTCATAGCCGCTTCGTTGATGATAATGCCTCCCGAATCGGAAAGGAATTCCTTCGAAAAATTTCTGCCCTGAAGCAATTTTATATTTAAGGTGGTAATATAATGTTCGTCTACATTCCAGCGCTGCATGGAAATAGCTGTTTTCGGATCAAGCGCCGGAGAAGTAAAAAATGCATCATTGTTTCGCCAGCCATTTACCGGTAGAAATCCCGTCATGGTTGCATCTTTGACACCACTCATTCTGAATACTTCGTCTCTAAAAACCGGGGCAGCGGTATTCAGAACATCCATGTTTTTAACGACAAGCACCTGTTCCCTGTCAAACCCGAGGTCTTTGCTCCTGATAAAACTTAGCTGGCGGTAAATGACAATGGTTCCAATGATCAGCGCAATGGAAATAAAAAACTGGAATACAACCAATCCATTTCTCAACCAGGAAGTTTTGAAACCCGTAGCCAGTTTTCCTTTCAATACTTCTACCGGTTTGAACGCAGAAAGATAAAAAGCTGGATAACTTCCTGCAACCAGCCCTACAAAGATCATCAGGGCAAACGCAGCAAACAATCTGGCCGGCGACAGCAAAACAAGAATGCTCATTGTTTTCCCGGCGAGCTCATTAAAATAGGGTATGAGCAGCCAGGTAATTAATATCGCCAATACAAATGCGATTAAACTCAAAATCATTGATTCAGTAAGGAACTGGCCAATTAAGTTACTCTTCAGCGAACCAAGCACTTTGCGAACGCCCACTTCTTTTGCCCTGTTGGCAGACCTTGCAGTGGAAAGATTCATAAAATTGACGCAGGCTATAAGCAGGATCAGGATGGCGATGGCTGAGAAGATATAGACAAACTGGACGCTGCCGTTGCCATTCAGTTCTGCCAATTTATTTGATTTCAGGTGAATGTCTTTCAAAGGAGTAAGGCTGGCTGCCAAATATCCTCCATTCTTCTGGAATTCATCAATCCCCTGATGCAGTACAGATTTCAGCACAACTTCACTATGCCTCAACAGCAATTTGTTGGTCTCATCTTCGACCTTTTTGACGTTAGATCCATGTTTGAGGATGATATAAGTATTCCAGTTTTCGCTGAGCCAGTTATCATCCCTGCTTTCTCCATTTTCAGCATTTGCAACAAAAACTTCAAAATCAAAATGGGTTTGCGAAGGAACCTGCTCGATGACGCCGCAAATTTTGTATACGATGCTATCGTTTATGGTGAGGGTTTGTCCAGCGACATCTGTGCGTCCGAAATACTTTTTTGCAATGGGTTCAGTAATGAGCAGGGTGCGGGGTTCCCGTAATATATTTTTAGGATCTCCTGAAATAAGCTTTAAACTGAATACATCCAGGATCGTGGAATCCGCCCAGGCCACTTTGCCCTGGTTGATGTTTTCATTGTTCTTTTTGACCTGAAATCCGCCATACCACCTTAGCCGTGTATATTGTTCAACCTGCGGAATTTCATTGACCATTGTGGGGCCCATTAAGGCGGGCGCAACTGCCATGTCAAAATGATTACCTCCAAAACGGGCTTCATTATTCACCCGGTAAATGCTTTCAGCCCTTTTATTGTACCGGTCATAGGAGAGCTCATCCAAAACGAAAAGCATGATGAGCAGGCAGGTTGCCAGGCCAACAGAAAGTCCGACAATATTGAGGGAAGTGTAGAATTTGTTCTTCCACAAATTCCTGAAAGCAATCTTGAGATAGTTCTTTAGCAATTGATTAGATTTTGGGTAACCAGTAGGACGAATCGGGGCGGGAAAAGGTTACAGATTTCGGAGGCCTCCCACTTCCCACTCCAATGGGAGGCCTCACCCCTGTCCCCTCTCCATTGGAGAGGGGTACCCGCATTAGCGTGCCTCTGCGCCTGTGCGTTTTCCTTTGCCCCGCATTTTGCGGGGTGAAACAAAATTGAGGCTTCGATTTATTCTGTTCTCAGGCTCTTAACCGGATTGGCAACAGCTGCTTTTATGGCCTGAAAACTGATCGTTGCCAATGCGATGAAAATCGCCAGACTGCCCGCAACCAGGAATATCCACCAACTGATCTGGATCCTGTATGCAAAATCCTGCAACCAGTTATGCATTACATACCAAGCCACGGGAGATGCAATGATAAAAGCTAACAGGACTAACCTGATAAAATCCCGGGAGAGCAAAAGAACAATATTGCCAACAGATGCACCCAGTACTTTCCGAACTCCAATCTCTTTAGTTCTTTGCATGGTAGCGAATAAGGATAGTCCAAGCAGTCCCAGACTTGCCACCAGAATGGCAAATATGGCAAATCTGCTGAACAGCTTGCCGAATAACTGATCATTTTTATACTGCTCATTGAATTTATCATCCAGAAAATAATAGTCAAAAAGATTTCCGGGTAGGAACTGATTATATTTCTTTTTTATAGAAGCAAGGGTTGAAGTCAAATCTTTGGTGGTCAATTTGACAGAAATGGGAGAATAGGTACTAAAAAATGGTGCAAGAAGGGTGGGTTCAAGAGGAAAACGAAGGGATTTCTGGTGATAGTCTGCTATGACGCCAATCACATCAAAGGTCCTACTGCCAGCGAGAATTTTTCTATTTATCGCCTCTTCCGGAGATTTAAATCCCAACAATTTTGCACCTGTTTCATTGATGATGACATTATGAACCTTATCGCCATCGGGATTATAGTCAGTCGTTATAAAATGCCGGCCTGCGATTAATTTCATACCATATAGCTCAAGGTATTCCTTGCTGATGGTCTGGTTTCGGAATGTAAATTTGTCATCGGGATTCTCAATCCTTCTTACGTTAAAATTCCGGCCTAATTCATCTCCGGGCACTCTGCCAGAAAACGCCGCCCCCTTTACATTGGGGATCTGTTTCAATTCCTCGAGAAAGGTATTTTCCCTATCAATAAAAGTGGAATCCCAAGAGGTCAGTTGAGGCTGACGAATAATAAGCATTTGCGAAATATTCATGCCCAGGTTTTGCTCGTTAACAAATTTCATTTGTTTGTAAACTGTAAATGCGCCGATGATCAGGGAAATGGTGATTGCAAATTGTCCTATGACCAGTGCCTTCCTTAATAGGATTCCCTTTCTGGATGATGAAAACTTTCCTTTTAGTACGAGGATGGGTTTGAATGCTGATAACACAAATGCGGGATAAAATCCGGAAACTAAAACACCTGTAATTACAAGAGTTACAAGTCCAATGCTGATAGCATAACCACTGAGTCCTTTTTGAAATAGATAGGATAGAGACAAATTGTATTGTACCAGCTGATTGAAACTGGATTGCATCAGCATGACGAGCACCAGGCCAATGACCAGTGCTATCATGTTTAAAAGAAGGGATTCACCCAGGAATTGCCGGATCAATTGAGCCCGGTTGGCTCCTGACACTTTGCGAATGCCCACTTCCTTTGCTCTTTCGGAAGCGCGTGCAGTTGCCAGGTTAATATAATTTACCCAGGCAATGGCCATGATAAAAACGGCTATCAGGAGAAGGCCCCATACCACTGTTGCACTTCCGGTCTTGCCGATTTCATATTCGAAATCAGAGTATAAATGCGCCCTGGAAAGAGGTTGCAGCCAAAATTTTTCGTCTGAGCCCGATATCTTATTTCCCTGGAAATGTCGCCTGCTGAAGTCATCAAATTTCGCCTGCAATAATTTATAATTTGCTCCCGGCCTGAGTTGGATATAATGCCAGAAATCTGAATCAGTATAGTCATGGTCGGCTTCTTTCCATTGATAGGTGCCAATCAGGGTTTGATAAGAAAGGATCAAGTTGAATTGTAAATGGGAATTCTCAGGAATATTTTCACAGATCCCGGACACTTTATATGGAAGCGAATCCCGGGAAATGACAAATGTTTTTCCCAGAAGTGACTGGAAATCGGTTCCTTTAAAATCGAAGATCTTCCTGGCAACCTGTTCTGTAATAATAACACAATTCGCCTCGTTCAATGCCGAGTTTCGGTCGCCGGCCAATAAAGGGAAATTAAACATTTGCAAAAAAGCAGGTTCTGCAGCTATCACATCTTTTTCCTCGAGGCGCTTATTATCATATGTGATGATGATATCACCCATCGGCACAACCTTCGTATGATTGATCACTTCAGGAAAGTCATCCTGCATGTCTTTTCCGATGGCGGAGTAAGTGATCGTGCCATGCTGGATAAGTTTTCCTTTTTGATAACGGTCATTTACAACTCGGTAAATATCTTTCACTTTAGGATTGAATTGGTCATAGCTCAGCTTGAAACTGACATACTGCAGGATGAGCAGGCAGGCTGCAAGCCCGATAGACAATCCTGCGATATTAATGGCAGAGAAAGTCTTGTTCTTCCAAAGATTGCGGAGAATGATCTTGAAATTGCTTTTGAACATGGCTTTTAATTTTTGACTTTTATTTGCAGCTAGCTATTTATTTCACGCAAAGGCGCAAAGTAGAAGCAAAGGCACAAAGAAGAACTCCTTGGCGCCTTCGCTCTCTTTGCCCCGCCATGGCGGGGTGAAACAGGCAAGCAGTTGCACCATCTATTCAGTCCTAAGGCTCTTGACCGGATTGGCCATCGCTGCTCTTATGCAGTGATACGACATTGTCAAGAGCGCGACAAGTACTGTGACCAAAGTGGAAATAAGAAAAATGTTCCAATGAATGCTAATTCTGTAAGTAAATTCCTGGAGCCATTTATTGATCAGCCACCATGCTATTGGCCAAGCGATAAGATTCCCCGCCAGGACCAGAATGATCAGGTCTTTAGAAAGCAGTGTCACCAGGTTTCCTGTTCCCGCTCCAATCACTTTGCGGATGCCGATTTCTTTTGTTCTGATCTCCGTAGCATGCGCAATCAAACCAAAAAGCCCGAGACAGGAAATCACGATCGCGAGATATGTAAACACTTTGAGAATCCCGCTCATATTATCTTCCTTCTTATACAGGCCGGCCGACACCTGTTCATCAAGGAATCCATAGCTGAAAAGGGTACTTGGAGAAATTTTTGCGAATGCGGATTTTAGAAAAGCAATGGTCTCTGCTTCCTTTGCCTGCACGGATTTTAATGAATAGGGATCCTGCCCACTCCGGCCTGTATTCCAGCACGAGCGGTTCGATCTGGTGATGCAAGCGAGGCAAAATGGTAATCGCGCATTACGCCAATCACTTTTCCCTTCAGATTCATGGTATTGTTTACGATTATGCTGTTCAAGGGATCTTTCAATTTCAATACTTCTGCGGCTTTCTCGTTGATCAGGAAAGAAGCGGAATCATTAAAATCTTTTGAGAAATTACGTCCTGCTTTTAGTTCTATGTTCAAGGCCTCCAGGTAGTGTTCGTCGATGCGCATAACCCTCACCGATGGAAATTGTTCGGAGGCTGCAGCATTTGCCGGAACCACCGACTCAACACTCAGGTCGTCACCGATGGTATTGGAAGCTTTCGCTACAAACATTACATTGGGATTCTTAAGCAATTCGTCTTTTACTACGGAATGGTTATGAACCAGTTTATCTTTTAGGTCACCATATAATCTGGCGACGATAACCTGGTCTTTGTTAAACCCAACTTTCATATTCCTAAACAATTGCGTTTGCTGATAAATTAAGATCGTGGATATGATCAGCAATCCGGAAACCACGAACTGGAATACAACGAGTCCTTTTCTCAGCATGCTTGCCGAGGAGCGCGGCAGTTTATTTCCTTTTAGAGATTGAATGGGTTTGAAACCGGAAACAAACAATGCCGGGAAAATCCCTGCGATTAGCCCAACAAACAAAATGATGACTGTGAACAATACCAGATTTGGAATCTTGGCCAATTCCCAAATCTTTACTTCCCTTCCGGTAATGGAATTATAAGAAGGCAGAGAGAATTGGAAAACCAGTATGGCCAGGAGCGCGGAACAAAACGTCAAAATAAAAGCTTCCCCCATAAACTGCCCCACCAGTTGATTTTTGGAAGCACCAAGAAGTTTCCTCATACCCACTTCCTTTAATCTCTTTAAAGACTGCGTGGTGAAGAGATTAATAAAATTTACGCAGGCGATCAGAAGGATCAAGACTTCGACTGCGACAAAAATATAGATATATAGGATATTGCTGTTTGGACCCATTTCCTGGATCAAATCAGATTTCAGGTGAATATCCGTCAGGGGTTGAAAGCGGGTCTTGGCCGCTTCTTCGGCAATTTCTTTTTCTGTGCCTGTTCCTGCCCAATACTTTGCGTAGAAATCTTTGAGCCTGTTTTTTGCAGCATTAACATCATCTTTCCTATTGAAGAGAACATAAGTCCATCCGAACATCCAGCCGCGGTTATCGAGCCATTTTTGAGGCACATACTTATAAAAAGTAGTCATGGCTTGCAGGTAATCGAAAGACAGGTGCGAATTCCCTACCGGATCTTTAATTACTGCTCTAACCCAAATAGTATCTTTATCGTTAAGAACCAATGCTTGCTGAAGCGGATTGTCTTTGCCAAATAGTTTTTTGGCCAGACTCTCTGTAATCACAACGGAAAACGGTTCGCTCAAAGCTTTGACGGGGTCTCCGGCAACACCTGTAAAATCAAAAACTTTGACGGCACTTGAATCAGCAAAATAGCCGCTGGCTTCGGTTTGTTTGTTGGCCTGCGTTCTAAAGACATTTCTGCCTGATTCTGCAAAACGTGCAATAGATTTTATTTCCGGATAAAATTTTAGTAATTCTCCTGCAAGCGGCGGCGAAGATTTCGACCACTCGGTACTTACCATGCGGAAAATTCGCTCGTGTTTGGAGAACTGTTTTTCATAGCTAAGCTCTTCGCGGATATGCAGCGAGAGCAGGAGCCCGCAAGCGATACCCAAAGCCAGTCCCGTTAGATTAAATAGACTGTAGGCTTTCTGCCTGGAGAGATTTCTTATGGCCGCATGGAAAATACTTTTGAGCATAATATTGGTTAGCGCATCCCCCTTCCCTAAAGGGGATCTAAAAAAATTTGTTTATTTAACTACCCCTTTAGGGAAAGGGGGCTTGAAGGGCAGGGGAGTAAAGATATCATTCTGAACGAAGGCTATTCACCGGGTTCGACAAGTCCTGCCCTGATCGATTGAAAACTGATGGTGATAAATGCGATCAGCGCTGAAAGGATCGCAGCGACCAGGAATATCCACCATCCCATGCTGATGCGGTACGCAAAATCCTGCAGCCAGTTATGCATGGCATACCAGGCCACAGGAAAAGCAATGATGGCCGCAATGACAACCAGCTTCAGAAAATCCTTCGACATCATCGCTACAATTTGGCCAACACTGGCACCAAGCACTTTTCTGATCCCTATTTCTTTCATGCGTTGAGAAATGGCAAAAGCTGAAAGTCCAAATAATCCAAGGCATGCGATGACAATGGCAATGCCTGAAAAGGTGGTAAATATGCTGCCCTCCTGCTGTTCCCTCTCATACAATTTTCCATATTGCTGATCCATAAAACTGTATTGGATCGGTGATTCGGGCAGGTATTTTTGCCATGTCTTCTCTATATGATTAATGGATGCTTTGATATTATTGGACCCAATTCTCACAGATAGGTTATACAAATAATCCTTACCAAAAGCCATGATCAGGGGCACAATTTTCTGATGCAGGGATTCAAAATGAAAGTCCCTGACCACCCCTATTACTTTTCCCCTTGTACCACCATATGCGATATCCTTATTGATGGCATTTTCAGGCGTTTTCCAACCCAGCACCTGAACCGCTGCCTCGTTGATAATGAAATTGGCAGAATCCACTTTTTCGAAGTTTTTTGAAAAATTGCGGCCTGCAGCCAGTTGAATTCCATAAGTAGGAATGAACTGACTGTCTATCGAAACGAATTTCAGATCAACATTCTTACTGATGAGGGAATCCCCACTAAGCACCTGGGTGTCCATTGCATCCAGCAGCCGTCCTGTCGGAATCCTTGAGGATCTGCCCACCAGTTTAATATTTGGATTCTGCAAGAGTTCCTCACGGAAGGGTCCAAATTTACTGTTGAGGGTCCCGGGATAGCCCATCGTGATCAGTTGCTCCTTATCATATCCGAGTTTTGCATCTTGCATATATTTCAATTGCTGAAATACAATGGCCGTTGCAATGATGAGAATGATTGATATGGAAAACTGTGTTACTACCAGCACCTGTCTGAATGAAATATTTCCCCTGGTGATCTTGAAAGCGCCTTTCAGAACCAGGGAAGGTTTGAAGGAAGACATGAAGAGTGCAGGATATATGCCACTGACAAATCCAACCAGCAAGGGCATCAGAACAATGCCAGTCAGGACTGCCGGGTTGAGCAGGAAATGACAAAGACATGGAAGTATGCGCCAGGGAATTGACCATGGGCAGAAATAGCCAGGTCAGGAAAAAAGAGAAAAGCAGGGCCATGACATGTGATCAGGATGGATTCGCTGAGGAATTGCAAAATGATTTCACGTCTTTCGGCACCAACAACTTTTCTGATACCAATCTCCCTGGCCCTCAGTGCCGAACGGGCAGTAGACAGATTCATGTAGTTAATGCATGCAATCAGAAGAATAAAGAGGGCAATCGAACCAAAGACATATATATTTTTGATATCACCATTTGCCTCCGCCTCGTCGTCCAGGTGCGAACGGAGATGGATATCCGTTAGTTTCTGAATATATAATTGGGTTGTGGTCGATGGCTTGAAACTTGCCGGGGCTCCGGGGAAATGAACATCCCTGTCCAGGAAGGATGGAAATCGGGCTTTCATGGACTTATAGTTGAAATTTTCAGGCAACATCACATAAGTATAAAATGCATTATTGCTGAAACTGGTCTCCAATTGTTTGGCTCCATAAACAGTAGTGTCGTACAAAGTGGGAAAGGAAACCAGGATCTCAGGATGCATATGCGCATTGGATGGCAGGGATTTGTATATCCCCGTTACTCTGCAAAAAATCTGATTATCGAGCTTTATAGTTTTGCCCATGGGGTCCTCATTGCCAAAATATTTTTTGGCCATTTCTTCTGTCATCATCGCGCAATTAGGATCCCTCAGTGCGGTTTCAGGATTCCCATGCAGAACAGGTGTCGTGAAAAAATTGAAATATTTGTCATCGGCATAATAAAGCCCTGTTTCATTAAAAATCTTATCCTGGTAACGAACCACTGTCCTGCCATTTGGCAACATCCTGGTCATTTGCTGGATCTCTGGAAAAGCGTGAAGCAAGAGGGGACCTAAAGCAGGTGCAATGGCGCTAAGGTGCAAGTTGATCGGTTCACCAGGTGCATTGAAGCTTCGCGTTATACGATATATATCTTTGGCTTTTGTGTTTGATTTGTCGAAACTCAACTCATTCAGAATAAAGGTCATGATCAGCAGACAACAGGTGAGCCCGACCGTAAGCCCGAACAAATTGATAAAAGAAATGAATTTGTACTTTCTCAAATTGCGGAAAGCGATTTTGAAGTAGTTGCGTAGCATAATGCCCCACCCCATCCCTCCCCATTAGGGAGGGGGGGATTTTTTTTTGATTATGAATTTATTAAAACTTGTTTCATTTTTTTGAGATTTGAAACGCTCCAAATGCCCCCTCCATTGGAGGGGGAAGGGGGAGGCCGGATCTTATTCTGTTCTCAAGCTGTTCACGGGATTTGCCAGGGCTGCCTGCAAGGCTTTTGAACTTACCGTGATCAGTGCAATTATTATAGACAACAACCCGCCGGCAGCAAACAACCACCAACTGATATCGATCCTATATACATAATCCTGTAACCATTTATTCATAAAATACCATGAAATCGGTGAAGCGATCAGGAATGCAATTCCAATGAGTATCAGAAATTCCCTTGAGAAAAGGTATACAATACTTGTGGATGTGGCACCAAGGACCTTCCTGATACCTACTTCCCTGATTCTCTGGACTGCCATGAATGATGCCAGGCCATATAGTCCCAGGCAACTGAGGAAGATGGCGATACTCGCGAATATTTTATAGATCTGAGACAGTTTATTTTCTTCTTTATAAAAGTTATCAATCTTTGCATCGAGAAACTGGTATTCGAAAACAAAATCAGGAAAAGTCTGATTCCACAACGCTTCAATGGATTTCATGGCCGAAGGAATATCGGTGGTCGCCAATTTAATTCCCGCCTGATTATAGCCTCTTTTCATGGTCGTCATAATGACGGGAGCAAATGGTGCGCGAAATGAGCGGTCATGATAATCCCTGAGCACTCCCACGATTGTACCATCCAATTCGCCACCAAACATGCTTACAGGCTTATTCACCACTTCATTCGGATCTTTTATGCCCAAATTCTTCACCAGGTTTTCATTCACCAGAAATTCCCTTGCAGTATCTGAGGGATAAAGATTTCTTCCGGCCGCCAAGGGCAGACTGTATGTTTTAATAAAATTGGCATCGACCCATTTTGTGATTGAATAAAAGTCAGTTTCCTTGGGCAAACGATTATATATGATTTTCGTCCAGTTGTCGTTATTGTCTTCGACCGGTGTATTTGAGCTAAAACTTATTTTTTCAACTCCCTTTATTTGAGAGACTTGCTTTTCCAGAAAATCAAGCTTAGTGCTTGAGATGCTGTCTTCCTGGAATGGGATATTGACAATGGCATCTTTGTCAAAACCCAAAGGCCTGGAATTAAAATAATTCATCTGGCTCACAATGACGAGTGTGCCAATGATCAGCGCCTGCGCGATAATAAATTGCAGGACAACCAAACCCTTTCTGAGCGAAAATCCCTTGGTACTGCTTGCCGCCAGCCTGCTTTTGAGCGCCGAAATGGGATTAAAACGGGAAAGTACAAACGAAGGATAAACTCCGGCCAGCAGGGTAACCAGCAAGGCTCCGCCCAATAAGAGCCCGATGGCGTTCGGATCGAGGATACTGCTAACAGAAAACTGGCTTTCCAATAACCTGCTCATGAAAGGAATGGCCAGGAAACTGAGACCAATGGCCAGGACAAGCGCCAATATCACGATAACAAATGTTTCGCTGAGGAATTGCATTTGCAATTGCCATTTGTTACTACCCATCACCTTTCTGACGCCCACTTCACGTGCACGGTTAACTGCCTGGGCGGTAGATAAGTTGATAAAATTGATGCAGGCAATCAAAAGAATAAAAACTGCGATCAGCCAAAGCGCACGGATAAGTGAAACACTCATGGGATTTTGGCTATAGTTTCCGGCTTCTGTATCATAATGAACCTGGCTGAGCGCTTGAATGGTATGACTGTCTTTGTTTTCCGGCGACTCCATTTTTTTTGAGTATTCCCGCAAAGCAGTTCCAAATGATGATGGAGAAGCATTTTCTGCAAGCAGGATATAATTTCCATAACTTGAACCAGTGCCATCCCAATTGGTAGATTTCGCAAAACCCGAAGTAAAACCTGTACCCATAGAAATAACTACTTTCAGTTGAAAATCAGTATTGACAGGTATGGTTTGAAGGATGCCCTTGATGGTCAGTAATACTGCATTATTCCACTTGATGGTTTTTCCCATTGCTGACCTCCAGTCTCCAAAATATTTTTCAGCCGTCTCTTTGCTTAGTACCGCAGCATTTGGATCAATTAAAGCAATTGCGGGATTGCCCGCCAGCCAGGGAAAATCGAAGATTTCGAAGAATTCAGGAGTAGTAAATAAAGTGCCCTTTTCTTCTTTAAATTTCCTTACCGTTTCACCATGCTCGCCCAATATCAGGAACTGGTCATTGTAATCGGCAAACATGGGAGCCGATTTCTCGACTTCTTTAAAATCTCTTTTGAGACCTTCCGGCATTGGCAATGGCACGCCGCGCCCATAAAAAATATTTGCAGCATCTGAATGATGATACTCTGTCATCACCCGGTAAATGCGTGATTTTTTTGTATGAAAATTATCAAAACTCATTTCAAACCGAATGATCATCGCTATGATCAAACAAACCGCCAGCCCCACAGCGAGTCCGAAAATATTGATCAACGAATACTGCTTATTCCTGAGCAGGCTTCTGATTGCCGTTTTAAAATAATTTTTCAACATAACGATGATTTTCCGGTTTGAAAATGAGTAAAGATCAATTATCTAAAAGCCAGGCTGATTCTTCCACCGGAAGCATCAACTCTTACTGGAACGCCACCACCATTTAACTTGCCATTGATCTCGTGGTCTTCCGCAGAACCGCTGAAATTTTGGAGGTTCCCGGTCTTTATTTTGTCGGCGCTCAATTTCAGGTCTACTCCTTTATTGGCAGGTATGGTCAGGTCAATATGGCCAGACGAATTGTGCAGCTTTACATAACCCCGCAATTCCTTTACTTCAACGTCAATATTGCCACCGCTGGTGGAAGCCTCTACACTACAGGTCAGATCCATAAGAGAAACATTGCCACCTGAAGTTTCTGCGAACAATTCCCCATCGATCGTATTGCCATCAACATTTCCACCACTTGTGACAGCGTGTACATTGCCTTTCAGGCTTGTCAGATCAAGGTTACCTCCGGAAGTATTAATCTTGATTTTGCCAGAGCAGTTCTTTGCATCAATATTTCCGCCGCTGGTTCCCAGGTCAATATCATCTTTTGAGTCTCTGACATCAATATTGCCGCCCGAGGTTTCACCTGTTATTTTTCCGGTAAGTTGTACCACTGAGAGATTTCCCCCGCTGGTGCTGAAGTCTTCCGTTCCATTCAGATGATCAAGGCTGATATTTCCACCACTGGTCTTGAGATCCGTAGACGTGTTTTGTGGCACGAATATTTTGAAAGAAATATTTACGGTATGATTCCAGTTGGTGATCTTGTGTTTTGGTTTCGCAGTTGCCGTCAGCTTGCCTCCACCTGCAGAGACAGTTAAAGTGAAATCATCATCCAGTCTTCTCTGGATTTCTTCTTTCGACAGATTGTCCCTGCCATTGTTATTGGTAACATAAACCTCTACTCTGGAGACTGAACTACCGCCGGATACAGTAATGTTGCCGCCCGAAGTTTTTGACTCTACATTCGTTATGGTTTCATTGGCAAATTCCTTTGTCATGTATGGAGTTCTGTTTCCCGATTGTGACTTACCTGCAAGCGCGGTTAGTATCAACGCCGACAGGATGAGTTGCTTTTTCATGATTTATTTTTTAAATGTTTGTTTACGTTTTATTAAAATAATGCTTATTCTGTTCTCAGGCTCTTAACCGGATTACTCACTGCTGCACGGATTGCCTGAAAACTCACTGTGAAAAGGGCAATCAAAGTGGCCAACATGCCCGCAATGAGAAACACCCACCCACTGATATTAATTCTGTAAGCAAAGCTAAGCAGCCATTGATGCATGAAATACCAGGCCAATGGAGTCGCTACAAGGAATGACAGCAAGACAAGTTTCAGGAAATCCAAGGACAAAAGGTTTACAATATTGGTCACGCTGGCACCCATTACCTTCCGGACCCCGATTTCCTTTGTTCGCTGCATGGTACTGTATGAAGCCAACCCAAGCAAACCCAGGCAGGAAATAAAGATCGCGAGGACTGCAAAATTCAAAAAAAGATTGCCGAATCGTTCTTCGCTCCTGTATTGCTTGTCGAAATATTCATCAAGGAAATAATAGCTGAAGGGTCTCTTGGGAATAATGGATTTCCATTTTTCTTCAATTAATTTGATGGTAGACGGGATTTTCCCTGCTGTCAGTTTTACTGTTACCAATTGGGTGCCATCCGGTTCAATGCGCATAGAAAGTGGTTCGATTCCCTGTTGCAGGCCCCTGTAATGAAAGTCTTTCATCACTCCGATGATTTTTCCTTCTCTTCCCCATTGTTTAAATCTCTTGCCCACGGCCTCTTCCGGCGACCTATAACCGAACATCTTGATGGCGGCTTCATTCAGGACCATCGCCTGCGTGGTGTCCGTTTGAAAATCTTTTGAAAAAGCTCTCCCTGCAAGGATCTTGATATTAAGTTGGGGGATATAATCATAGTCTACAAAATACAAAGCGAGGTTGGCAATCTGGAGGTCACCATGGATGTTTTCAATTTCCGAATAAGCACCCATATTGCCACCCCCGGGGATGCTGGACGACATGGCTGTTGATTTTACTCCTGACAAACCATTTATTTCGAGCTGGAATGCCTTCCTTGAAGGGTCACCATTGGTATTGATAACCAGGATCTGGTCTTTATTAAATCCAAGGTCCTTTTGCCGCATGTATTTCATTTGATTGAAGACAATAATCGTCGCGACGATCAAAGCAATCGAAACAGTGAATTGTACCACGACCATTCCTTTTCGCAGGAGCTGGCCTTTCGTACCAGTCGAAAAGCGCCCTTTGAGAACAGTGATCGGCTGAAACGAAGACAAGACCAACGCCGGGTAAATGCCTGCCACCACACCAATGCCCAATGCTGTAAGAAACAGGAAAAGAAGATAACTTGGCTGCTCAAATATGCCACGACTGATCACTTTTCCTGACAATTGATTGAATAGAGGAAGCAATAGCAAAGCAAGAAGGAAAGCCAGAATAAAGGCAATTATGCAGAGGACCACACTTTCTCCGATGAATTGCCGGGCCAGTTGAGCCCTGGCAGCGCCCACCACTTTGCGAATACCCACTTCTTTTGCTCTTTCTGCAGACCTTGCTGTGGTCAGGTTGATGAAATTGAAACAAGCAATCAGCAGGATAAAAACAGCAACTGCCGAAAATATATATACATTATTGATATTGCCTGCCTGGTTGCCATCCCTTGTGGAATGAAGATAGACATCCTTTAAGGGTTCAAGGAAGAGCGTGGGAAACATTTGGAGTTTCTTCATTTCCGTACCATTTCTTTTCTCTAGAAATGCAGGAAATCTGGCTTCCAGCGCTTTTGGATTGGTGCCTGGCTTCAACAAGAAGTAGGCACGAAGTCCATAGCTGCCCCATTGTTCGTCTGCCTGTGTATAGAATTTTTGGGTATTGGTTGTCATAGAGACGAGCATATCGGCCTTAATCTGGGAATTTTCGGGTAGGTCCTTCATAAGACCCGTCACCTTGGCTGGGAAACCATCTATTGTAAATAAAACCGTTTGCCCTACAGGATTTTCCTTGCCAAAATATTTTTTTGCAGCAGATTCAGAAAAGACGATACTGAACGGTTCTTTTAATGCAGTTTTGGGGTCTCCCTGCAAGAGCGGAAAATCAAAAACCTCAAAAAAAGAAGAGTCGGCAAATAAAGTATTTTCCTCCTGAAACTTTACATCCCCCTTTCTGATAAGGAAACTTTCTCCGCTGATCCTGACAAAGGATTCAATTTCCGGAAATTCATTTTTGGCATTGGATGCTACCGCCCATGCGGGCCCATGCGCGTGCAAGGTTTCGGTGGGCGTTTTGATATCACTAACGACCCGGTATATTCGCCCGGCCTTGGAATGAAATGAATCATAACTCAGTTCAAATCTGACATAGAGAAAGATCAGGAAAAAGGCAGTCATGCCAATGGCAAGGCCGGTCAGGTTAATAAAAGAAAATACCCTGTGCTTCCAGAGATTTCGAAAAGTAGTTTTGAAATAATTTTTAAACATATAACAACGGCCCCACCCCGGCCCTCCCCATTGGGGAGGGAGAAGTATTTTTAGTTAAGCATGAATTGTTTTGCATCCTAATGTTATCAACGGATCTCTCTATAACCCCCTCCATTGGAGGGGGAAGGGGGAGGCCGGTTCATTCTGTTCTTAAATTCTTTACCGGATTGGATACTGCCGCTTTGATGGCCTGGAAGCTGATCGTCAACAGGGCGATCACAATGGCCAAAATCCCTGCTACGAAAAACACCCACCAACTGATCTGAATCCGGTAGGCGTAATTCTGCAACCAATTGTGCATGGCCCACCATGACAATGGAAATGCGACCACTGCTGAAATAAATACCAACTGAATAAAATCTTTCGAAAGCAGCCGGGTAATCCTGGGCACCGATGCGCCAAGCACTTTACGTATCCCGATCTCTCTTGTTCTTCTTTCTGCAGTATATGCTGCAAGGCCAAACAATCCCAGACATGAAATAACTATGGCAAGACAAGCGAATACTCTCGACAATTTGCCAATCAGGGCCTCTGTCTTGAATTGATTATTGAAGTCTTCATCGACAAATCGATAGTCGAATGGATATCCGGGATTATCTGTCTTCATTACGCTTTCAATCCTGGCCAAAGCCTCTTCAGACTTATCTGCATTTTTCAATTTTATATATACATAGTCGGCCCATTCCGGTTTGCAATAAAAAATAAGCGGATCACTTTTGCCGTACATATCGCCATAGACAAAATCCTTTACGACGCCAACCACCTTGAAAGGAACAGTATCCTGCTTGATAATTTGTCCGACCGGATTCTCCATACCCATCATTTTGGCAAGGGTTTCATTGATGATAAAACTCATGCTGTCCTGCGCCGCAACAGGAAGAAAATTTCTTCCCTGAATTAGTTGGAGTCCTACTGTTGGAATATAATTCGGATCAATCCCATCCTGCGTGATCAGGATTTTCTTGTTCGGATCTTTGCCCTGCCATGAATAATTGCTTGAACTGCTGCCCATCCATAACATGCCGAGGCTTGCAAGACCTGCATCTTTTACTTTGCCCGTACCGATCAGATCCTGCCTCACTGCAGCAAAATGTTTGACAAGGTCGCCCTGTACATTCGTTTGTACCAGGTTGTCTTTATTATATCCCAGTTCTCTGTTTTTTACATGCTGGATCTGTTGGAATATAATGATGGTACTGATGATAAGGACTATGGAGATTGTAAATTGAAGAATGACCAGCCCCTTTCGAATGAATGCTGCAGAGCCGCCTTTTAACTTTAGCCCTTTGAATACAGATACCGGATTAAATGAAGAGAGGTATAATGCAGGATAACTTCCTGCAACCAGTCCGCAAATAAAAATAATGGCGGCCAGCGTGATAATATGGGAAGGGTTTCCGAGGCCCAACACCAAATGTTTTTCAACCAATGTATTAAAGGCTGGCAAGAGCAATAACAGCATGAGAAGAGAAAAAACGACGGACAGAAAAGCCATGAATATTGCTTCTCCGATAAATTGCACCACCAGCATTCTTTTTTCTGCGCCCAGCACTTTTCTTACGCCAACTTCACGGGCTCTTTTTTCCGATCTTGCTGTGGCCAGGTTCATAAAATTGATACATGCGATCAGCAGGATAATCCATGCAATGATGCTGAACATGCGCACATATTGAATTCTTCCGCCTGTTTGCTTACCTTCTTCGAAGTGGTTCCGTAGTCTCCAGTCGTGCATGCTGATCAGGAAGGGTCTGGCCACGGCATCGCTTGCCCTTGTCTGGATATATCCGTAAAGTTTCTTATTGATGGTTGCAGCAGATGTTGTAGGTGCAAGTTCAACAAAGGTCTGAATGCCATTGTTGCCCCATTCCAGGAGCCATTGATTATTTTTTACGTATACCTCCAATGGAGCGAGCCACGAAAATTTTATGGAGCTGTTCTCCGGAATATCTTTCAACACACCTGTAATCGTAGTAGTCGTCCTTGTTGTCAATCTTTAAGATTTTACCAAGGGCAGTGCTCTGAGGAAAGAATTTCCTGGCCATTTTTTCTGTGATGACCAATGAATGGGGCTGCGAAAATACATTTGAAATATTCCCTTCGGCAAATGGGAGCGTGAATATGCTTAATAAATTGGAGTCTGCAAATGCGCCGTCTTCGTACAGTGATTTTTCTCCGAGGCTGAATAATTTATTCTGGCCCCAGGTCAGCCTGGACGTATTGATCAAACCGGGAATTTCAGCCTTCATTCCCGGTGAAAGCGGACCAGGTGTTGCACCAAATGTGTAGGTCTTGCCATCATAATGCTGGTTTTCCAGTACCTGGTAAATCCGGTTAATCTTCACATGATTGTGATCCCAGTTCAATTCATCTTCTACCCATAGAAAGATGAGGGCAGCACAGGTAATACCAATGGCCAGTCCGAAAATATTCAGAAAACTATACGTTTTATTCCTCCAGAGGTTTCTAAGCGTTGTTTTCAAATAATTCTTGAACATGTCTAGGACTCTTTATGATGTGGATATGTCGATTCCCTGGTTAGGGACACATTATTGATGACGATGTTGCATCATATCCTGTCTCTTTAAAATTGAATTCCATTAAAAATTTCAAAGGCCGGATTCTGGTCAATCTGCCAATATCAGCAAGGTGAAAATGCCTGATGCGCAAGCATAGCAATAGAAATGGAGTAAGTGGTAGCGGTGTAGTAGTAAACTAAAATATATCCATCAGCTAATGGCTAACCTTTGAAAGTTATAGAACATTAGCTGCTGGATATCAAGCTTTCAGGGCCTATAGATCACCAAGTTTGAATATTCTTAAACCAGGATATTCTCAGTTACCGTTTGACCGTCCAACATGCGAATGATCCGATGACTGTAACGGCTATCATGTTCAGAGTGCGTTACCATGATGATGGTTGTGCCCTGCTCATTCAAGTCCGTCAATAGTTGCATGACTTCATTTCCATTGGACGAGTCCAGGTTTCCTGTAGGTTCATCCGCGAGGATCAGCTTCGGATTGTTGACGACGGCTCTTGCTACAGCAACGCGCTGCTGCTGACCACCAGACAATTGTTGTGGATAGTGGTTCCGGCGATGCATGATCTGCATCTTGTCCAACACTGCTTCCACGCGTTTTTTCCTTTCGTCGCCTTTCACTCCCAGATAGATGAGTGGCAGCTCCACATTTTCAAACACAGTCAGTTCATCAATGAGGTTGAAACTTTGGAATACAAATCCAATATTTTTCTTGCGCAAATCAGCTCTCTTCCTTTCATTAAAGTGTGCGACTTCAATGCCATTGAACAGAAAACTTCCTTCATCGGGATCATCAAGTAAACCCAGGATGTTAAGCAAGGTTGATTTACCGCAACCGGAGGGACCCATCACTGCGACAAATTCTCCTTCTTTCACGTCGAAAGACAGCTTATTTAACGCGATGGTCTCCACTTCTTCGGTCCTGTAAATTTTTTCGAGGTTGGTGATCTTGATCATTTACTTATTGTTTAATTAAGGTGATAATATATATACTAAAATTTGAAATCGCCTTACCACTCAGCCAAAGACAGCAAAAAATGATTTAATGGCCATGTTTCCAGAATCTCTGCTGTTGTCTCTTCTTCTTCTACCTTGGCTGCAAGCTCGCAAGGCGATTTTTTTTCCTTTCCAGCTTCCTTGTAATTGTTCGAAGAAGCCATGCAGGCTAAAACAGAACAGAAAACTCATCATATACAGCAATTTCTTTCTCATAAAACAGGTTTTAATGGTTATTCTTTTTGTAAGACCAACTCCTGCATATTTCCATAATTTTCATAGCTGCTCGTGACTACCTTGTCTCCGGGTTTTAATCCTTGCAATACTTCATAATAATCCGAATTCTGGTTTCCCAATTGGATATCTACTTTATAGGCTGTTTTGCCATTTTCAGCGACTTTAAAGATCCAGTTGCCGCCCGTCTGCTGATAAAATCCACCCCTTGGTACGAGGATGGCCTGCCGCTCATCACTCAGGGCCAGAAATATCTGCAGGGTTTGCCCGCGGCGAATTTGCGGGGGCGTTTTTCCCACAAATTCCATGTCTACAATGAATACCCCATTGGTCACCTGTGTAAATACTTTATATATTTTCAGGTAGAAGGTATCATTGGCAAAAACGAACCAGCCTTTTAATCCGGGATAGATCCTTACCAGATAGTGGTCATCCACATCCACCCGAATCTTGTATCCGCTTTTCAATACATCGATCTGCCCAAGGCGCTGTCCATGCGTTTTCTGCTCTCCGATTTCCGCGCTCAGAGAAGTGAGCTGACCATCCACAGGGGCTCTCACGATCAGGTCACCCACTTTCTTATTCATAATACTCAATGCATTTTGTGCACCCTGTAATGTTACCTTCGCCTGATCCAACTGTTGTGCGTTGGATATAGAATCCTGCTGAAGGATTTGGATGGTCAGATCCCTCTTCGTGGTATAATAATTATAATCGTTTTCAGCCTTCTTGAATTCCTGCGAACCAATCACTTTATTTTCATAAAGTTTTTTGTCAAGCAGGTATATTCTTTCTGCTTCTTTCAAAGAACTCTCTACATCGGTCAACTGGTTGCGCTTAGTAACCGTATTCTGGATTGCTGCGTTTCGGGCAATCTGCATCTGGGTAATATTATTATACACACCCGTTTGCTGCGTGACCAGGTTAAGTTCCAGATCCGTATTAGACAGCCTCAGGATAGGGTCTCCTTTTTTCATGATCGCCCCGTCTTCCACATATTTCTCCTCCACACGACCGCCTTCAAGAGCATCCAGGTAAATGCTGGTATAAGGCAGAACCACTCCATTTCTGGGTATGGTTTCCTGAAAAGTGCCCTTGGTCACTGTACTGATCGTAATTCGCTCGGTATCCACATTCAATCTCGATTTGCCGGAGGTGAAATAATAGCTGCCAGCAATCAGTAAAACCAGGGCCAGAATCCCCCCAATCGTCAAAATTCTCTTGGTGGTCCAAGTCTTCTTCTTCCGGATGATATCAACCATTTCTCTTTTTTTTAAAGTTTCGATAAAATCACCCGGTATAAACATACCCGGTGATTTATTCTACTACTACATAAAACAATTTAATACCTCCCATGATATCAATCACATGCCAGAATTATAATAATAATGATATACAACATATTAAGTGGTCAAAATGAATGAATTAGTTCGGTTCTGATACACAAACTGTTCGGTTTTGATACAATGCCTTTATAGGCTGTTTTTCTCATAAAATTTTAATTGCCACCATATTATATTTAAGGTATCATTGTGGCAATGATATGTTGCATATGACGAATATTTTTTTATTTAGTTACTTATGGTCCTGAAAAACGCATCCATCCTTGTTATCGACGATGATATTGATGTACTCACTGCGGTCAGGCTATTATTAAAAACCGAGGCAGCTGATGTAGTGACTGAAAAGAACCCGGAGAATCTTCGGGCCCAGCTTGCAAGGAAGCCTTTTGATCTGGTTTTGCTCGATATGAATTTTAATAGCTCAATCAACACTGGAAATGAAGGCTTATACTGGTTGAAGAAAATCCGGGAATTCGGATCGGAAGCTGCTGTGGTGATGATCACCGCATATGGAGATATAGACCTGGCGGTGAGGTCTTTGAAAGAAGGTGCGGCTGATTTTGTCGTAAAGCCCTGGCATAATGAAAGACTGATCGGGACCATCAAAGAAGCCTTGAAGAAAAATGACCTCAACAGGAACAATTCCAGTTATGTCTTTGTCCAAGGATTCCATTATCGGTTCTGAATTGATCGGGGAATCAGAATCCATGAAGGATATTTTTTACAAGATTGAAAAAATTGCACCTACCGACGCGAATATCCTGATCCTGGGAGAAAACGGAACGGGAAAGGATCTGATTGCAAAAGCGATTCATCAGAAATCTTTGCGCGCGGATAAGCAATTTATTAAAGTAGATGTGGGGGCACTGACAGAAAGCCTTTTCGAAAGTGAATTGTTCGGACACAAAAAAGGTGCATTTACAGATGCGCGTGAGGACAGGACAGGAAGGTTTGAAGCAGCCAATGAAGGAACGCTTGTTTCTGGATGAAATCGGAAATATTTCACTGCATCAGCAGGCCAAACTACTTGTCGGTACTCCAAAATCGGCAGATCATCCGTCTCGGGACCAATCAGCCTGTGCCCATTGATATCCGGTTGGTTTGCGCTACCAATTTACCCATTTCAGAACTGGCCAATGAGAGCAAATTCAGAAAGGACCTCGTCTATCGCATCAATACGGTGGAGATCATGGTGCCACCATTAAGAAAAAGGGTGGAGGATATTCTCTTGCTTGCAAGGCATTTCGCACGGATCTATGCAGGACAAATATATGAAGCCTGCAAATGATTTTGATGCCAGGGCCCTTGATAAATTGAGGTCCTATCATTATCCGGGCAACGTGCGTGAACTGCAATATACCATTGAAAGAGCAGTGATCATGTCGGAGCATGACAGCTTGCAGGCTTCTGATCTCATTTTCTCACCCATTGAAGCCATTAAGGAAATGCCTGAAGAAACTGAAGACCTGAAATTAAGTGTGATTGAAAAGAATACCATTCTCCGGGTGATTGAAAAACACAATGGAAATATTTCCAAAGCTGCCAAAGAACTTGGATTAACCCGCACGGCACTCTACCGCCGATTGAGCAAATATGATATTTGAACGTTACCATGGACGTATACTGATCAGGGTTGTGCTGATGTTTATTACCCTCAGCGCAGCATCTTATATTTTTGTAAAGGGATCAGGCTTTTATATTTACCTCGCTATTCTGATTCCCATTATCATTTTTCAACTGATCGACTTTTATCGCTTCCATCGAAAAGCCCAGGATGAGGTGGAGCAATTTGTGGAGTCTATCCATTACCGTGATTTTTCACGCTATTTCGATGTAAAGCATGCCCCGCTTGAATTACAGCCATTGCGCAAGGGATTCAACGAGATCAATACCACGTTCAAAGTCATTAGTAAAGAAAAAGAAACCCAATACCAGTATCTTCAAAAGATCCTGGAACTGGTGGATACAGGCATACTTTCCTATGAACATAAGACAGGCGATATCGGCTGGATGAATGAATCATTCCGAAAGATGCTTGGGCATTCCCTATCTTAAAACCATTCATTCCCTGGCGCGCCGCGATGACCTGCTTTACCATGAAGTATTGAACCTTCGTCCAGGAGAAAGCAAGATTGTCAACATTTCGAAAGACAATAGCAATTTCAAGGCACTGCTTTCAGCGACGGCATTTCAAACAGATCAAAAAGTATACAAACTCATCGCCTTCCAGAACGTGAATGAGGCATTGGACGAAACGGAAGCCACGCGCATGGCAGAAACTGTTGAGTGTGATGACGCACGAGATCATGAATTCTGTGGCACCGATTTCTTCACTTGCGGAAACCATGTTGAATCGCCTGCACAAAACCGTTGAGTATTTGAAAGATCAGCCGGCAGCCATCGAAGACCTGGAGCTGGGGATTGATACCATCAGGCGGAGAAGTGAAGGACTATTGAAATTTGCAGAGACCTACAGAAACCTGAATAAGATCAGTTCGCCCGACACTAAAGAAAACCTATGCACGGGACCTGTTCGAAAATCTGCACCAGCTGATGCAGCCCACTTTACATGCAGAAGAATATTGACCTGGAAATCATTCTAAAGGACCCGGATCTGTCTATGGAAGTGGATCCCAGCCTGATCGAACAGGTATTGATCAATCTCATCGTCAATGCCATGGAGGCCGTGAAAGAACGTGAACATCCCCGGATTGTTTTGTCCGCAGCATCAAATAGCGATCGAATAACAAGATCACCATCAAAGTAATCGACAATGGGATTGGTATCTCGCCGGAATTGCTCGATAAAATTTTTATCCCATTTTTCAGTACAAGAAAAAACGGAAGCGGCATCGGACTCAGTCTTTGCAAGCAAATCGTGATGCTCCACAAAGGCACGATCCAGGTCCAATCTGTTGAAGGGGGCGGGACTGCTTTTTTGCTGAATTTGTAGTCTTGTTGATTGGTTGAAGGGTTGAGAGGTTGAAGGGTAGATAAGTTGATTAGTTGAATAGTTGATTAGTCGATTAGTTGGAGGAATTAGGATCTTATTAACGACCAACGACCAACGATCAACGATCAACGACCATCGACCATCGATCAACGATCTCACAGCTCACTGATCCATTTCTTAAATGAAGAAGAGTTTTCCTGGCTCACAATGATCTCTTCATTGATTGGCAGGAGCAATTCAACACTCAGTTTGCTGCGGTCAAGGGGTTTGAATCGTTTGACATAGTTGGCATTGATGATGTATTTCCTGTTCGCCCTGTAAAAAAGGTTCTTGTCCAGCTCTTCCTCCAATTCACTCAGGTTATTTTTTTCTGCCAGGTATTTTCTGTTTTCTTTGTCCACGAGAAAGACCAGCTTATGCTCAGTGAAAAAATAAACCACATCTTCCACCCGCACGGTCTGAAATTCCATGCCTCTTTTGACCAGGATTCTGGATTTCTTCTTATCGTGGTTATTCAGAAATTCCAGCAGGGCAGAATGATTATTGACAAAATAATTCTGAAAATTCTTGTATTTACGGATTGCATTCTTCAGTTTCTCCTGGTTGATGGGCTTTAGCAGGTAGTCGATACTGTTATAATTAAATGCTTCGGTCAGGTATTTGTCGTACGCGGTGATAAATATGACCGGACAGGTGATATGAGCAGATTTGAAAATATTGAATGAGAGTCCGTCTGAAAGCTGGATATCCATCAGGATCAGGTCAGGTTGTGGGTTTTGTCCCAACCATTTTATGGATTCATCCACACTGCTGCAGGCCGCAATGATCTGGATATTTTCGTCTATTTCCCATAGCGCTTCGGCAAGACTTTCAAAGGCCGGTTTCTCATCTTCAATAATTAGCAGTTTCATGACTTAAAATTTTAGAATAGGCAGTTTTACAGTAAAGAATTTGAAATTATTTTCAATAATGATATTTCGTTTTGTGATCAGTTTGTAGCGGTTGTCGAGGTTGTTCAGCCCAATTTTTGAAGTTGGCGGCGCATAATTCTTAGGCTTAATCGCATTCCGGATGATGACGAAATTTGAAGAAACAGAGACGTTGATCGTCAGCGGATTGATATCGGTGAAATCATTGTGCTTGATGGCATTTTCGACCAGCGCCTGCATGGAAATCGGCGGTATTAGAAAATCTTCGGCAGCCAGGTCAGTGATTTCAATTTCCATATTGACGGCTTCACTAAACCGGATTTTCAGCAGGTAAAAATAATTACTGATGAATTCTACTTCCTCCCGCAGCAGCACCAGGTCCTTTTCCTTATTTCCAAGAATATAACGATAAACCTTCGCCAGCGTGTCATTGTATAGACGTGCATTTTGTGGGTCCCTGGTAATTAGAAAAGATAGTGTATTAAGCGAATTGAAAATAAAATGCGGATCAATCTGGTTCTTAAGTGCCTCCAGTTCCGCCTGGGCTTTGGCAATATTCAATTGTTCAGCCCTGGTGAGATTGTATTCCCGTTCCTTGTTCAGGTAAATGATTTCATACATATTGGTAATAAAACTGGCCACAATAATGATCACGACAACAGTATTGCCAAGGGGTGCCCAGCTGAGTGAATTGGTCTTTGGAAAAATTTGCCCAAAGCCAGAGCAGGAAAGAAGAAGATCAGTCCGGAATAGACCACATTGGCAAGGAAAAGGGAAAGAATGATTTTATAATATTGGTTATAGCGCCATTCGTATTTTTTCCTGATGAAATACATGAACCAGACATTGCCCTGCCAAACAATAAATGAAATCAAGGATAAAATAGGCGTAGCAAAGCAGGAGTTGCGGAGGAGTATAGTGCGCGTTGACAATGATTCTTGAAAAATTAGGTATGCACACACCCAATAGAGGAATCCCTATCAGTTTTACAGTTTTGTCTTGCAGGATTTCGTCCCTGTTCATATTCAGTTGAGTTTGGGTAATACCAGCTTTAGCAATTAATTCTCAGGCCCCGGAAATTAGTGTAGTAGAAGAGATACCAATTTTTCAAATTAAGCCGGGATAGAAAAGTTAATTGTTATAAGCGGAAATTTTCTGTGGTTGAAAGCAAGCGCTTTCACACCAAACTGAATCGGAGAGAAGAATTTGGGCAGGATTTGACAACTGCCCGGGGATGGGCAGGATAGGAATAAGGTCCGGGTTAGAGCAGAGCAGAGTAAAAAGCCCGGCAGGAGCCGGGCAATGCCTAATTAATAATCATCCTCGGAATACATCGTTCTCGCAACGCCACTAATTATATATGTAGTTACCCGGGTCATCTCCGAAAGAGGCTTCCATATAAATGCTGTCTGTCTTATTTCCCGTTTTGGATACGCCGCCACCCTTAAATATTTTTCCATTCGCAATATGAACACGGATATCATAATAGTCATTTTGAGAGCTGTCTGCAGAAAAAGTCAGTGCCTGAAAATTTGCCAGGGTCTTGCATTTGAAGTTCCAGATATTTCCCAGGTCATCGAGCCATAAAGAATCATCATTTGTCGCGGTATTGTATGAGGAGACTTTGACATGGGCACCCAAAAGGTCAACTCCATCCTGTGAGAAAGTCACCCACCATTCGTTTGCCATGCTAACTGCTGCCGTTGCGCCGGGATCTGGCAAATCCTTTGAACAATTTGAAAACAGGACAAGCCAGGAGAGTACTGCGATCGGAATAATCTTTTTCATAATTATTTTCTTTTGGACTTGAGTTTAATTCTTTTGCCAGTTTCTCGATGAACCGCTGATTCCGAAATTCGGGATACTGACAACATAAACCAGTTTGCCGGTGTTACTCAGGGTTCCATCTCCAAAAATTTCTCCATAGGCAGAAGACTGGGAGGGAATATCAATTGTCGCGCCATCAAGGCAAACGAAGATGCAGGGAATAATGGTCGTGCCGCTCCAGCAATTGTCGGTGCTATAAACCCCTTCAGCAACTTTAACCACCGTAGACGAATAGCTCGAGCTGCCCACATAATCATAAATGCCTGAGATGTCGACACCGGGTGTTGGGGCAGATGCGGTAACAACGACCGTTCTTGAAACAGATGACGAATATCCATCCTGATTTACGGACGCATAAGTTAAGCACATATAAACCAGGAGTGCTTACGTCTACTGAGCCGGAAGTAGTATAGGTAACGGGTACACCGTTCTCTGTGGCTTCAGCGCCAGGATCAGTAAAAGGGGTCCCCTTGACTACGGACATCACATCGGGGCCTTTCAGCGTCATGACGACATAGTAAGTCACTGTCGATTCGCCCACCTGCTTGTCATTGGCAGTGATGGAGTCTTTGTTGCACGCACTGAAAATGGCCAGCAAAAGTGAAAGGATTAATAATTTATTTTTCATAGCCTTTTTTGTTTTGGTTTATTTACCCCACCAAACTGGTGTGGTGATTGGTACTTGAGCCGGCGTATTTTTATTTGTACTTCTTTCCAGATCGGGGAAGACCAGCCTTTTCGGATAGTTGTTTCCTATTACGGTATTCTTCGCAATCACGAACTGACCGGGTATATATAGAGATCTGTCGAGTAGACCGGGCTTGAAACAGGATAGCCTGTTCTGGTTCTTTCAAACCATGCTTCCAGAGCTGTGAGCCCGGGAGCGACGCCCATTTTTGGGTGATAATGGCTTCGATCTTGTTTTCCAGGTTTCCTCCTGTCGGGTATGCATATGCGCCGCCTGCATTCGTGAATGAAGTGGCATCAAAACCCCAAAAAGTAAAAGAGGCCTGGACGCCTTTGTTATAAAAGCGTTTGGGCCTGGTCTCCGGCAAAATATCTTTCCCTTGCCTCGGCCTGCAGGAAATAGGATTCTGCCCTTGAAATAAATTGTACAGGATCGGTTGGTGACTGAACAAATACAGCCGCTGTCTGGTATGTAGGATCAGTGGTATTTTGGAAATCGCCCTGGTTTATTCCCGTAGCGGATACGGACCCAAAATAGGAGACGACCCGGGGATCTGCATTTGCTTTCAACCAACTGAGCAGGGTAACGCTCGCCCTGAGATTATTGGTTGTATTTAGTGAAAATATATTGTATGAATAGAATGGATTTTGTTTGCCAGGAGTACTGGTAAATTGAGTCACTGCAGCATCTTCTTCGAGGAATGGCACGCCGTCGGCATATAATTTATTGATGCCATCCTGGGCTTCCTGAGGCTTGGCATTGATCATCCTCAAATACATTTTTAGTTTCAGCGTATTGGCGAAGGCGAACCACTTGGCCATATCGCCGCCGAATACATAGTCTGCTGTGCCTGGTAAGCTATTGGTTGTCGCCAAAAAATCTTTATTCAATGCCGTGTCGATGGAAGCCAGCAACTTTTCATAGATGCTGTCTCCCGACTCGAAGGCGGGCTGCAGGTTCGCTGCACCTTGCAGGGCCTGAGAAAAAGGCACTTGGTCGTAAAGATCCACAAGCACCTGGTAAGTATAGGCCTTCATGACGGTGGCCATCAGGTAGAAATTCCAGTCGCCTGATGCGGCAGCTTTTTGCAGGATGAGCTGGTAGTCATTTAATGCACCGGAATATAATTCTCCATAATTAGTAGACAGGTCCGATCCGGTTGCATTATAGGAATCCAAATTTCTGTACTGGGATGCAAAGGCATCTTCAGTTGTATATTCTGCCCAGAGGTTGCCGAGGATGGCCAGTTCTCCCCCTACGCAAGCAGTCGTAGATAATACAGCTGCCGGAAAGATCAATTGCGGTGTTCCATCTGCCAAAGGAGGATTATTTGGATCCTGATTAATGTCCAGTTCTTTCTGGCAGCCTCCAAGAGAGATGATCCCTGCCACCAGGACGGATGCGATAAATGGTTTGTACATTCTCATGGTCAACGATTATTATTTTACAATAGGTTCAAATGCATGTTCAGAAGCTTGCTTTAAGTGATATCCCATATGTATGAGTCGTTGGGCCGGTGCCGCCACCATATTCTCCAAATTCACTCGTGAGGTCATTGCCCAGGTTACTGACTTCAGGATCCACATATACATTTGATTTCGGAGTCCAGAGGAAGAAATTCCTTCCATAAGCGGTCAGCATCAGGTTTGTCGATTTGATCTTGGCTGCCCATTGCCTGGGTAAGGTATAGCTCAGGGTAATATCCCGAAGCTTGACAAATGACTTATCGATCAGGCGCATGGGATAAGCAAGTGGTTTATTATTGTTCGTGTAGAAGTAATTTGAAATATTGGCTTCATCAACGAATGACTTGTTTTCAACATAGCTTGTCTTACCACTATTGTCTACGATTTGGTTCACTGAATTTGGAATGATGAACGGACGGCGGTTATTGTATGCCGTTGCAAGCGCGTTTCCAGAGAACAGTGTCAGGTCTGCGGTGCCACTGTACATCATGCCGCCCTGGCGCCAGTCGATTGTAAATCCAAGCTGCCAGTTTTTATAAGTAAATATGTTGACCATTCCCATGGCGAAATCTCTTTGGGAAGTGCCAATCTCACCCTTATCCGGAGCTTGCACAGGGAATGATGTGTTGGGATCAACAACAATCTTTCCATCAGGTGAATAAAGGGGTACCGGACTCAGATATGATCCAATGGGTTTGCCCGGAATCGCATCGTATTCTATTCCTCCACTTAAGCCATCAGTTGCTTCTATCACTTTGTCGAGGCCGGCAGTAAGCTTGACCACCTGGTTCCAGTTCTTGGCAAACGTGTAATTGAGCTTCCAGTTGAAGCTTGCGCTATGGATGATATTGGCATCCACTGTAGCTTCAATGCCTTTATTGCTCACTACGCCAATATTTTCAACCAGTCCTGTGTAGCCTGTGGAAGGTGAAATGGGTACCGTAAAGATCTGACCATCCGTTTCCTTGTCATATAAAGCAAGGTCCAATCCGAAACGGTTATTTATGAATCGGATCTCCGTTCCAAGCTCAAACTCTTTGGTGATGATCGGCTTCAGGTTCAGGTTTCCAATATTGTTGCTGATAGTAAATCCATTGATTCCGTTGAATGGGAAAGTCATGGTTCCAAACAGCATGCCTGATACAGGGGGAGAAGTACCTATAATGTTACCCTGCGTCAAAGTCGGATAGATCAGGTAAGGTGCTGCATCCGCTCCTGTTTTACCATACGCTGCCCTGAATTTGAGCAGGGAGATGGTATTATTGGTCAAGTTAAATGTGTTGGATGCGATCCAGGATAAATTCGCTCCGGGATAGAAGAAACTATTTGCGTTGGTGGGCAAAGTAGACGACCAGTCATTTCTGGCATTTAGAGTAAGATACAATTGCTCACGCCAACTCACAATTGCTTGTGCGTACAAACCCATCAGTCTTTTCACAGCAGATGCATTGGATGCTGTTGCAGGATTGTTTGAGTTGGACAGGTTATAAAAATTAGGCACCGTGAGACCCTGAATCGCAGCGGTCACATTATATGCCTGGGTTTGATAGAAATTTGCTCCTGCAAGTGCATCCAGGTTGAAATCCTTGTTGAGATCCTTGCTGTATTTGACAATGAAATCTCCATTGAGGATGGTTGCCTTATCTGTTTGCTCCTGGTAGGATCCGATGTCAGGCCTTCTAAATTGTCCTTCAACGTTACCTCCAGCATTCCAGCTCCCTGGTGCGGGAGCATTTACAGCATTCCAAATGGTCGTAAAGGCATTGGAAAAGTCGCCGCCAAACCTGAATTGTGCTGATAAATAATTGGTGAATTTATAGGTCATGTCCACTTTGCCGAAAAACCGATTCAATTTTTGATTGCTCCCATTGTTGTAAATGGTATAGTATGGATTTTCGGTGTATGGAGAATAAAAACTGTTTACATCAAAAAACTTATTGTTATAATCTATGAAATCCCGGATTGGAATATCAACAGGGATCTGCCATAGTTGAGTATAGATATCATTTCCGAAGGGAGCCAGACTGAATTTAGCAGGTGTATTGAGATTGCGATTGATATAATTCAGAGATAATCCAATCGAGAAATTTTCATAAGTAGTATTTGTTCTTGCAGAAAGTGTGTGCCTTTCCATTTTATCCGTACTTCCTGCGAGGATGCCATCGCTGAAAATGTTTCCGTAGGAGAAATAGTAATTTGTCCTGTCATTTCCTCCCGACACAGCAATCGTATTATTGGATTCTGTTCCGTTGTCGAAGAATTGCCTGATTCCATCTCTGTTAGAAAAAGTCTTAACCAGTTGGGAATTATCCACGATCGAACCCCAGGGTCTCATCTTGCCATCGAGTTCAGGACCCCAGGAACCGTTTTCAGAAAGAATGAAGGTACCACCCCATCCCTGTCCGAATTGTTTTTGAAAATCGGGCAGTTTGCCAACCTGCGAAACATTAAAGGTGCTTGTGAAATCTACCCGCATGTTTCCGGTTCTTCCTCTCTTTGTTGTGATCAGAACAACTCCGTTTTTGGCTTGTGAACCATATAGGGAGGATGCAGCAGTACCTTTTAAAACAGTGAGATTTTCAATATCGCTTGGATTAATGTCCGTCATACCATTGCCGTAATCTGACAATGCAGGTCCATTTCCTCCCGTGCCAGCAACAGTTACACTCCCATCCTGTAGGGGAATTCCATCGACGACATACAGAGGTTGATTATTTCCTCCACCGATCACACCAAATCCGCGAAGAATGACCTTGGTAGACCCGCCTGGTGTACCGCTCAAGCGTAGAAATATCGGCACCGGCAATCTTGCCCTGTAGTCCATCGAGCATACTTACAGGAGACGCCCTGGTAATGGCTTCTGCATTAAACGATGTGGTGGAATAACCAAGTTTTGCTTTGCTCTTAGATTGCCCGAGCGCGGTAACTACTACTTCGCTCAATGCACCCTGCTGCATGTTCAGGTTAATATTCAATTCATTTTCATTTTGAATGATCACTTCAGCAGGCGAATAAGTCGCGGCAGTAATTAATAAGTGTCTGTCCTTTTGTCGCTCTGACTTTAAAGGAACCGTCTGCTTCGGCTGCTATCGAGATCTTGGTTCCTTTCACTCTGATCGTAGCAAATGAAACAGGTTCTCCTTTGGCGTTGGTTACCCTGCCCGAAACAAGTGGTGTTTGTGCAAATGCATAAAATCCAAAAAGAAGGCAGATGAACGTAATTAAGTTTCGCATGGGCAGTTATTTTGTGTTAAACAAATGGGGGCGATGGTTTCGGTTCTATGATAATTTCAGTAGACAGGAATCATTTGCTGCAAGTGACGGCTCTTCCTGTGCTCAGGATTTGACAAGCTAAATTGCTTAATCGCTGTTTAAGATTTGCCGCTAAATAACCTAAGTAGGAGAATTCACAACTGAAGATGTATTATTGACTATTGAAGTTCTAGTTATGCATGTGGGTTGTTAAAAATTTTTCATCTGAAAATATTTATAAACGATCATTTCGAGCATTGATCTTGATCAAAAAATAAAAGTCTACCGGACTTGTGGTCTGATTTCCAGTTTAAAATCTCAAACAACGTCTTCGCGCTCAAATAATCCGCTTTCAGATAAATTCATTTTCATGGTATTGATTTCGTCCATAATTTCAGGGTACCAAATCACACACAAAATATTCCGGGGACAAAATCATTTCTAACGGACAACTTCTCCGGAGCTATTCCAGGTTGTCCTTAGAAGTTTTCTCATGTGACTCGCAGGTGGTTTCTACTACCTGCTTTTTTATTTTCCTCCTGACGACACACGCCGGAGCGGATTTTGCATGCTTCAGTCTTGGAATTGCATGCTTCAGCCTGCTTAATGCCTGCCATCCAGATTAAGCTTAGAATCTTTACTTTTATTATTGGCGAAATCAAAAGCCAGCAGATCCTGAATTCGGTGTTTGTTCACCTGCTATGTATATGCGAAAATGGCCATCATTAAATACTGTATTGATATTATCTCTTTCTTTCTGTGGAGCAGGGACCTATGGCCAATCTGCCATGTCCAGGCAAGGCGCTTCAATCCTTATGATAGCGGATTCTCTATTTTTTCAAGGTCTTTGGAAAGAGGCCAGGAGCGAATATGTTAAATACCTTGCAGACAGTTCCCAAAACAGCCTGGCCTGGAATCGTCTTGGATATGCAGAGCAGCAGCTCGGTTTATATCGGGACGCGATTAAAAATTATGAACGATCCCTGGCATGCAACCCTTCCAAACAAGTTCAGGCAGTTGTTGAATCCCGCCTGGCAAGAACGTATGCACTTTTGAATGATCCAACTCCTGCGCTTTCCTGGCTGGAGAAAGCCATTGGTTCCGGTTATATCAATCTGGTAGAACTTGATTCAAGTGCAGATTTTCAAACCATTCGAAATCGCCAGGGATTCGCAGATCTCAGAAAGAAAGTCTTTGTTTCAGTCTATCCCTGTTTTGGCGATTCCAAAGCGAGGGAGCTTGATTTCTGGATTGGAGAATGGGATGTGTATCAAACCGGGAGTACTATCCTGGTGGGCCATAGCGTCATACAGCAATCTTCCGGCGGATGCGCGATTTTAGAGAATTGGACATCAATACAGGGGCACAATGGCAAGAGCCTGAATTATCGGGATGGTTCTTCAGGAGAATGGGAACAGGATTGGATCGGATCGGACGGGGTCCCGCAGCGCTATCTGCATGGTGCATTTAAAGATAGTGCCATGCGGTTCCAATTTGAAACCATCACCAATGGAAATCCTGCTTCCGGGTCATTTTATGCTAATTAATCTTGGTCCAGATAAAGTAAGGCAATTCCAGGATCTGTCCGCAGACGGCGGAAAGTCCTTCCAGGTGGCTTATGATTTTACCTATATCCGCAAAAAATAAAATTCCATTTCCAGAAAGGACTACCTGCCTATGAAAACCAACGCATTTTTATATTACTTACATGAATGTATACCCGCTTATATTCTCCAATAATACAAGGTATAGGATAACCCGACATGTATTATTTTGGCTCTCATGGATTCTTTATTTTACTCTTTTTATGGCTTTGTCCTGGATGCCAAAATTTTCATTTGGGAAGGGTTTCCTGGCGTCCCTGCCTGAAGAAACGCTGCCCATGCCGATGGATATCATTTTTTGTTATTCCGTCATCTATTTCCTGATTCCAAGGTATCTTTCAAAGGGTAAGTACATCCAAATGGTATTCTGGTGGCTCTTGTTCAGTCTGATGGTATTTTTTGGGTATCGCTTATATGGTATCTATGTTATTCCGGAAATCAGGTCGGCGTTCGGCATGCCTTATAGCAAGAGCCATTCAAGGAGTTTTTTATGGGAATTCATGTACCTGTTTAGTCAGATCAACCTGGAGGGCTGTATGACAGCAGCCATCAAGCTTGGGAAAATGTGGTACATCAAACAACAGGAACTGGATCTGCTCAAGAAAGAGAAACTTAAAATTGAGCCGCAAATGCAGAATGGCAAAATGCAGCCGGTCTTTCTCATTAATGCATTAAATAAGGTGGAGCAATTGTCTGCAATCAGGCCGGCAGTGATTCCAGGCATGATCAGGAAGATCAAGAGTCTTCTGCTATATATTATATATGACAACAACCTGTCCAAAGTCAGATTGGAAAAAGAATTCAAATTATTGGAAGAATATGTTGAGTTGGAAAAGGAAGGCAATGAAAACAGTCTGGATGTAAACCTGAAGCTCCTGGGCAATGCCGCAGGGGAAAGAATTGCTCCTTTTATTATTATTCCGATTGTGGAAAACAGCTTCCGCCAATTGTCCTCCCTTGAACTGGAAGAAAAGTCAATGGAAATAGAAATCCGAATTGCAGATGGAACCCTGCATATGCTCGTGGCCTGGAGCAAACCCGTAGATTCTTCCACGCTTGCGAATGGTGGAAATGCATTTCTAAATAATATTGGAAAACGCCTCGACCTGCTCTATCCTCAAAGCAATGAACTCAAAGTGATTATCAAGACCAACCAATTCATCATTGATTGCAAAATTGATCTTCGGGGCGCAATCAACTAAATTCCCTTTTCCCATTCCTCATGCTTCATTTCAGGTCCACGCTGATCCGATGGCAGAATATTGGATTATTGATATTTCATTAACTTCATCGGGCTGGAACAGGTGTCTGGATATGAGGATTGAAAGGTCCGCATTTTTCTTCCAAAAAATCATCAGAAGATGAACAAGAAGCAATCATATAAAAATGTCCTTGGCCTCTTATTAAAGCTGGATACCCGGAAAATAAGGCTGGCTGTCACAGATATAGATGGCGTGCTTCGCGGAAAACTTATCAGCTTTGAAAAGTTCAGGACTGTAGCCGAAAAAGGATTTGGCTTTTGTGATGTCGTTTTTGGATGGGACTCCTCCGATCAGGCTTATGATAATGCTAAATTCACGGGATGGCATACAGGTTATCCCGATACGACTGCCCTGATAGACATGAATAGCTTTCGCCGGATCCCCTGGGAAAATGAGACTCCTTTTTTTCTTGCGGATTTCGGAGATGATAAAGGTGCCGGCCTGGCTGTTTGTCCAAGAAGTTTATTAAAGAGAATAGCACTTCAATCCGAAAAGGCAGGGTATAAGCCTTTTTTTTCACAGGAATTCGAATGGTATAATTTTATTCAGGGATCCGAAGCAACGGGGTCCAGTCAACAAATCCAGCTATTACCCCTTTCAAAAGGCATGTTTGGTTATTCCATATTGCGGGCTTCTCAACATAGCGCTTATTTCAATGACTTGTTCGATTCCCTGAATGACTTTGGTATTCCCGTCGAAGGAATGCATACGGAAACGGGGCCCGGCGTGTATGAAGCGGCTATCCAATTTGCAGAAATTCCCGAAGCGGCCGACCGTGCGGTGCTTTTCAAAACTGCAGTGAAAGAAATCGCCCATAGGCATGGCATCGTTCCAAGTTTTATGGCAAAATTCTCGGAGAACCTGCCCGGATGCAGTGGCCACATTCATCAAAGCCTGTGGTCAGCCGATGGAAAGCAAAATCTTTTTTTTGGAAAGAGGGGTGCTGGCATGAGTCCGCTCATGGAGAATTATATTTCCGGACAGCTTCATTGTCTGCCCCATATCCTTCCCATGTATGCTCCGACCGTAAACAGTTATAAGCGATTGGTTGAAGGAGCCTGGGCTCCAACAACACTCACATGGGGAATCGACAACAGGACCACTGCATTGAGGGTGATCAATGGCAGTGCATCATCTACGAGACTGGAGACAAGGGTCGTCGGTTCGGATGCCAACCCATACCTTGCCATGGCAGCCTGTCTGGCTTCCGGTCTCTATGGAATACGGCACAAATTGAAACTTTCTACACCCATGACTATCGGTAATGGATATGCGGACAAGAAGAACGGGTTGCTTCCGCCAAATCTGAAAGAAGCAACGGAAGCCATGAAGCAATCCGCAATTGCAAAAGACCTGTTCGGAGAAACATTCGTGGAGCATTTTACGGGCACAAGGGAATGGGAATGGAGGCAGTTCTCAAAATCTGTGACGGATTGGGAACTTAAGAGGTATTTCGAAATTATTTAGGAAGGAGATCAGCTGACTTGATGGAAGATTCCTTTGATACAAAAAATGAGCAGTTCAACTTATAATTTGCATGATTGATTTCAATACGATCCGCCAGTATAATTTTCCAACAGTCATCCGCTTTGGTGCAGGGGCCATTGAAGAATTGCCTGACCATCTCCGTGAACAAAATATCTGGCGGCCGCTGATCGTTAGTGATCCCACGGTTATCCAGCTGGACTTCTTTTCAAAAATAAAAAGCAGCATGGAGGCCCGCCAGATTTCTGTTGAGGTATTTTCAGACATTCACAAGAACCCGGTAAAGTCGGATGTAATGAAAGGGAAAGAAGCTTTCTTTTCGACAGCAAGAGACAGCATCATAGGCATAGGAGGTGGTGCTGCCATGGATGTTGCCCGCGCTATTGCATTGAGCATCCACCATAACAGAGACCTTTTTGATTACGATGACCTGATTGGAGGCGATAAATACATTACCGGAGAGATTCCCTATTTTATCACTGTCCCAACGACCAGCGGTACAGGAAGTGAGGTGGGAAGAAGCGCGATCATTGCTGAAGATGATACACATAAAAAAAGAATTCTCTTCTCTCCAAAACTGATCGCCCGTATTGTTTTTGCAGATCCCATGTTAACAATGGAATTGCCTCCTTTTATTACTGCTGCAACGGGGATGGATGCACTTACTCATAATATGGAAGCATTTATTGCCAAGTCATTTCATCCGCTTTGCGAAGGAATCGCTTTGGAAGGGATGTCATTGATCAGCCAATCCATTGTTACTGCTGTGAACCATCCAGACCTGGAATCAAGAAGTAAAATGATGATCGCTTCCCTGATGGGTGCAGTCGCTTTTCAGAAAGGACTTGGTGTTGTGCATTCCCTGGCACACCCGCTGTCGGCATTGCTCGATACTCACCATGGATTGGCCAATGCGGTCAATTTACCCTATGGCATGCATTTTAACAGAGCGGGATTTGAAACATCTTTTAAGAAAATGGCCATGGCGATGAATTTAAAAGATGACCAGGATGAAGCCCTGATCAAATTGTTATTTTTATTGAACCAGCAAACAGGCCTGCCGGTCAAATTGCGCGATATAGGCGTGAAGCCCGAGTTTATAGAAACCCTGGCTGACCTCGCATTGGACGATTTTTGTCACCTCAATAATCCGAAACCAGTGAGCAGGGAAGAATTTAAGCGACTTTATCTTGAAGCATTATGAATTCAAAGAAGAAGAAGAAAAAAATCGGACTGAGTTTTAGTAAAACAAATTTTGCCAATTACTGGAATTGGTTTTCTCCAGCAGACCTGGGAGATGAGTTTGAATTGGTTGAACTTTCCTTTGAAGTCAATAATCAACATGATATCGAGGGCTGTGATGGATTTATCCTGACAGGCGGTGTTGACATTGAGCCATCGAAATATGATGGAGACCAGTGGTATGAAGAAATGCCTGACGAATTTCAATCAGAACGCGATCAATTCGAAGAGCAAATTTACCGCATTTCCCAGGCAAATCACAAACCAGTCCTTGGAATCTGCAGGGGGATGCAACTTGTCAATGTGTTACAGGGAGGGAAATTAGTCCAGGATCTTGGTCAGGTGAATGAGGTACACCGCAAAACAGATGCTGATAAAGAACATCTGATCCGGGTAGAACAAGGCAGCCTGCTGCGGGAAGTATTGGACTGCGAAGAAGGCAGGGTGAATAGCGCTCACCACCAGGCCGTTGATCCCAATGGGCTCGGGGAGAATATTATGGCGAATGCATATTCTTCACCTGATGGAAAAGTCATTGAAGGAATTGAATTCCGGGAAAAGGAAGGCAGACCCTTTATGCTTTGTGTGCAATGGCATCCCGAAAGAATGAAAGGAAAAGAAGAAACTCCTTTTTCTCAAAATATCAAGACCAGGTTTTTGGAAGAAGTCAGACGTCAAACCCTGTAAAATATGCAGATCATTAATCCCGCCACGGAAGAATTGATAAAGGAGATTGAAGAAGATCATGCGGATTCCATTCAGGAAAAATTTGTCCAATTAAAACAGGGTCAGCCCGCCTGGGCAGCCTGGTCCTTAGAAAAGAGAATTGCTTGCTTTGTCCGCTTTGTCAATCTTCTTGAAGGGAATAAGGATGAACTTGCCGTTACGCTTACAAGCGAAATGGGAAAACCATTGAAGCAATCGCACAATGAGTTGAAAGGAGCAGTAAAGCGGGTCAGTTATTTTATTGAACACGCTGAAAGATACCTGAAGGAAGAATGGATCGCCAGGGATGGAGCGTCCGGTGAAAAAATTACGTATGAACCCCTGGGCATCATTGCCAATATTTCGGCCTGGAATTATCCATACCTGGTTTCCATGAATGTACTGGTGCCGGCATTGATGGCCGGGAATGCCGTTTTTTACAAGCCTTCTGAATTTGCCAGCCTCTCCGGACTTCAAATTGTCCGTCTCTTATACCAGGCAGGTATACCCGAAAATGCGTTGCAGGCGGTCATCGGAAGGGGGCATGTAGGCGAATTGCTTTTGAACCAGCCGCTGAATGGATATTATTTTACCGGGAGCTATAAGACGGGAAAATACATCGCGGAAAAAGTGGCTGCAAAGCTTGTGCCCTGTCAATTGGAATTGGGAGGAAAGGATCCGCTATATGTTATGGAGGATGTGGAAGACATTGAAAAAACGGCTGCAGCGGTGCTGGAAGGTGTAGTATATAATAATGGCCAAAGCTGCTGCGCAGTGGAAAGAGTATATGTTCACGAAAAAATATTTGATGCCTTTGTAGAAGCTTATGCCAGGGAGATCCGGAAAATGAAAGTGGGTGACCCAATGGATCCGGGAACAGATATAGGCCCATTGAGCAGGCCGGCTCAGGGGGCTTTCCTGGAAAACCAGGTAAAAGACGCCATGGCCAAAGGTGCTGTTGTTTTGTACGGAGGGCATAAGATGGATCGAAAAGGCTATTTCTTTGAGCCCACCGCACTAATCAACGTTGATCATGGCATGACCATCATGACCGAGGAATCTTTCGGCCCTGTAGTAGGAATTCAGAAAGTGGCCAGCGACCAGGAAGCAATTGAAAAAATGCAGGACACGGAATATGGTTTAACAGCGGCGATATATTCGAAAAGTTATTCACGCGCAGAACAAATCATGCGCAGCATGAATACAGGCACTGTATACTGGAATTGTTGCGACCGTGTCAGTCCTGCACTGCCATGGTCCGGCAGAAAACATTCCGGACTCGGAACAACTTTGTCTTACCAGGGAATCCGCGCGTTTGTCCAACCGAAAGCCTACCATCTTAACGGGACGATCTAAAGTTCTTAACAATCTGTGAATATCTTCTGAACGGCTAGTGGTCAATAGTTTATATTATTACATCTTCAAAATAATCCCACCCGGCGAATACCATTGTTTGAATCTAAGTGTGTTCAGGCATTTTATCTACTATTCAATAAAGAACTTGAATTTATTTGTCGTACCAGTTAATTCCTGATTATGAAAAAATTTTACTCCCTTCTTGCTTGTACATTAATCCTGCTTTTCGCTTCTTTATTTTCCAGCGCGCAGGGTGTATATGTAACTTATGCCGGGGCAACAGGAATGGGAATTGGGGGAATCCTGCTATTTGGCAGGTATCGCTACCTGTGGGCGGAGGACCTCCCAATCCATGCAATAACTGCACCATTGTAATTAATAGTGATGTTACCATGAATATCTTTGACCAGCAGATTACAGGATCAAGTCCGGGTGCAAGTACGATTATCATCTCCGGCGGAGCATCTCTTACTGTTCAACAATTTATGACAATGCAGAACACTGCCGTAACAGTTTCATCCAATGCAGCACTCAATGTCAATGATGAGCTTCATCTGTATACTACTACCATTACACTTAACAATACCACATCTGTCGTCAGCACGCTTAATCCATTCAATTGGGTATCTCATGGAACGATAGATCCGGGAGATCCGGGCGGGGCTGGTCTATATTATAACAGGGATGGAATCTTCCCACTACGCTCCAATGACTTCCGCTTCGGGATATGATTTGGTGTTAAATCAATTGGGAATTGCATGGCACAAATCCCACAAATGGGACATTTATTCCCCAATATAATTTTAACTGCACGGCTTCTGGCATTCCGCCTCCTCAATGCGCTCCGGGAGTTGTTTATGGTCCTGCAGATATTGAGGCGCCAACTGGCCCTTCGCCTGATGATATATATCAATTTAGAGGACTTGCCGCACCGCTTCCGGTGACACTCGTAAAATTCGACGCTTCCCTGGCCAATGGAAATGCAGTCAATGTTAGTTGGACTACTTCGGAAGAAATCAATTCGAGTTATTTTGTTGTGGAAAGAAGTGCTGATGCAACGAGCTGGCAGCCCATCGGTCAAGTCAGTGCAAAAGGGAATTCTTCCGGCCTGGTTGACTATAAATATGTAGACCCTTCTCCAACCAATGCAACGAATTTCTATCGCCTGAGAATGGTTGACCTGGATGCAAAATATAAGTTTAGCAGAGTAGCCAAGGTTTCATTAGAAGCAAAGGTAGCTGCACTCATCGTATTTAACAATCCTTTCCACGACCAGATCAGGATCAAAGTGGATCTAAGTTCCGCCGAATTGCTAGAATTAAGATTAACTGATATTTCGGGCAGGACCTATACCCAACAATCCGTCAAGGCAGTTCCGGGTGCCAATTATTTCAACATTAATTCAGCTCTCGGAGGAAATGGAATGTATATTCTCACGGTCAAGGGCCAGTCATATAATCAAACAGTAAAACTCCTGAAAGAATAAAGTCCTTTTGCTAATCCATACATTAAACTAATTGTTTTGCCCGGCAATTCAATTAGTTTTTTTTTGCGGCAATTAGATTCAAAAATATACCCTCATGGATCATTCACCCAAATGCTTTTTATTTGATCTTAACGGCACGATGGTGGATGATATGAGCTATCACCTCGAAGCATGGCACCAAATCCTGACAGAAGAACTTGGTGCAAAGCTCAGCAGGGAAGAGACCATGTCTCAACTTTATGGCAAAAATGAAGAAATATTGATAAGAGTATTTGGCAGGGATCAATTTACAAAGGAGGAAATGAAGCGGATTTCACTGGAGAAGGAAAAAAAATATCAGGCAGTATACAAACCCCGCCTCTCATTAATTCCTGGCCTTCATACATTCATTGAGCAATCGAAGGAAGCAGGAATCCTTCTGGGCATAGGTTCTGCTGCGATCATGTTCAATATTGATTTTGTGCTCGATAACCTCCATCTCCGCGGTTATTTTGATGTCATTGTCAGCGCTGATGATGTGAACAAGAGCAAACCTGATCCCGAGACATACCTAAAAGCCGCTACTGCACTTAAATTGAGGCCAGCTGATTGCATTGTTTTTGAAGATGCACCGAAAGGAGTTGAAGCAGCCATGCGTGCTTCGATGTTTGCAGTTGTTGTGACCACCATGCATGGAGAAGATGAGTTCAAATCTTACCCAAATATCCTTCATTTCATCGGGGATTATTACGATCCCTGGCTGGGAAAATTCCTTAGTAAATAAGGCAGAAATCACTTGATTGGAAAATTTATCCCAGTTCAGGAAAAAATCCGTAATCCTGGGGCTTCTAATCCCCTAATTATCATAGCTGCCAGCTTTGGTATGGCTGTTGAAGCATTAAGAGTAAATAACTGAAACTATGATGTCAGAACTGAACTTACAATTCCTAAAGGGGAAAGTGCAGGAATTACAAACTGCCTTATTCTTCAATGAGAGCGAATCCTCACTCAGTATCTCAACGCATATGATTTCGGCAGAAGCCGTAGATGATGCTGGACAGATCTGGTTTGTGGTTCCGAATCATGGGCAATTTGTGCAGGAGCAAAATGTCCCTTTCCCGGCGAAAATGGATTTCTCTAGAAAGGGGAAAGATTTTTATATTAAGATAAAAGGCATTGCCTCAGTCGTCACCCAAAAAGAAGACCTGTTCAGCCAATTATCCGGCGAGATCAGGCAAAGAGTCGCTAAAAAGCAAGCCCTCGTGGTGCGTGTGAAAATTCAACATGCAGACTATTTTGAATTGGCGCCAAAACCGGCGCAGAACTGGATACAGCAAAGCGGATCGCAAATTTTCAATTGGTTGCTGAATCCGCAATATGATCATAAAAACCCACAATTGGTTGCTATACCTATTACCCTGGATCAGTAGATTGATGACGTTGGTCGTAACCCCTAGATTTAAAAAGAGCAGGAACCACTGGGTTCCTGTTCTGCATTTATGTAGTCAAGTAAAGTGGAGAATATCGGAGTCGAACCGACGACCTCTTGCATGCCATGCAAGCGCTCTAGCCAGCTGAGCTAATTCCCCAAAAAGACTGCAAATATAAAGGATTTGGGCTAAAAAAGCAGTTGGTCCCTAAGCGTTTGTCATCTCGAGCGAAGCGAGAGATCTTGAATATTTAAAAAGATTCATGCTTTCGGATTTCTCACTCCGCTTCGCTTCGTTCGAAATGACAAAAAAAAAGCTGAAATAATTTTTCAACTTTGAATGAAACATTCTTTTGGGCATTTTTCGCCAAACGGCCGAATACATCAACGTAGATAGGCCGGATCCAATATCATTAAGGCTCAATTTTTCATCTTCCCAAGCGTTTCATCTATTGTGATGCAATTGCCTTCTTCTTCCTCCAGTTGATGTTAATGCCAATAGCTCCGAACGCGATACAAATAAATAATGATAGAATGATCCAGCCGAAGAAAGATGTTGAAGTCAATATTTTTACGACCACAAAAATTCCGAAACCTGCTAATACCAGCTTCCCGAAATTCCATTTTGAACCTGAAGAATTGTTCAGCCAGTTTGCCCCAACCACTGAAACTACCACGGAAGCCAAAATGGCTGATGTAATATATATGATTAATAAGATCAAGCCGATTGGAACACCAATGATCGTAATAAATGAGATGATCGCCAAAACCGGAACTCCGATCCAGTAAAGAACTCCATATCCAAAGGATCTCCCAGCAAAAAGATATGCTGTTTCGCCTGCTTTCTTCATCGTTGAGCCGAATAAATATTGCAAGGTCAGAATTAAAATGAAAGCCATGCCCGCATACCATACAAGTCCTAGTACAGAAGCAAATCCCAAAAAGTACCATCTGTTATAATCAATCTTTAGTGATCTATCATAAATCGCCAGTCCTGGTCTGGCTGAACGCCCAAAATCAATCTGTCCGGCAGGCGACCAGTATCTCACTTCGAAATCGAAACCGGCATTATTGCCGATTGCTATTTTTTCAGATGCGACAAGCGTGGCGGGGCCTTGTATTTTACCATTGATGGTAATTTTTCCGGAACGGCAGTTTACATCCTTCGTTGCTGTTCCATTCAGCACCATATTTCCAGTTCTCCCCTTTAGCTCCCCTGTAACCGTGCCGTCAATTGTCAAATTGCCTCCAGCAAAAATGAGATTTCCAATGCTGGCATCCTTTCCAATGGTCATCGAACCTCCTATAAGTATGACGTCCCCAGCAACGTTTTTCAAAACAGAGATATTTGCGCCGGCGCAGCGAATATCATCGCCAACATAACCATTGAATGTGGCATTGCCTCCAATAAGTAATATATCTTTTGTTACCGTATCATTGATATGGATAGTTCCGCCTGCAATTATTAAATCTCCGTGTACAGGTGCATTGATATAGACGTTTCCGCCGGCGATATAAAGATTCCTGTATACCGGTTCAGTAATTGTCAATGTATCGCCATAACGCATTTGAAATCCAGTTGCATGCATTGAGACAAACCAAAACATGCAAAAAATAAAAACCTGTTTCATAATCGGTCCTATTTATAAAAGCACTTAATGATTCAATATTCACTTATATAATTGGTATATATCTGTTCGAAGATCATATGGGTCTTTTACTGTGTCGGGGCTGTTAAGGTAAACCTCAAATGGCTGGCCACTCGCCTCTTTATTATCTTCTTTGAGTTTGGTTGCAATGACAGAATATGCCATCGCCACCTGGTTATAAGGGCCCTGGTAATGTGCAACGAAGGCTCTTCCACCTGGTATCTTCTTTTCATATATCCTTCCAGACAAAGATGCTGGTATCGTACCAATTTCAATGGCGATATCTATTGGAACAGGAGGTCGGTATGAATAATAAAAGGCCATGACTCTTAGGGGCATCAAACTGTTCTTGCCTATAAAAGCAAAAAGTTCCCCATACCCTTTTCCTAGTACCCTGCTGATATCTTCCATCGAAGTCGCACTGTCCCTAATTGCCAAAACGGAAAATGGTTTTATAGTAACTTCTTCAATTGAAACGGTTGGTTTCTTCACTGTGTCTGTCAACACATTTGTTCCCCTTGTTTTGCGATATGCCTTTGATGATTCTGGCTTAAGTCCGCAAACCATGGCCAATGCAACTAAATAAACAAATAGGATTTTCATATCTTGAATTTGAATGACATTGAGCTAATCATCCGACGCTTATACTTCAAAAAAGATTTTACCACGTACATTGGATTTGTCTGTTCTTCGAAACAGAATCCTGATCCTGGAATTGCTCAAGCCTATCTTACTTACAAAGTAATGAGCCGAAATCTGATGCAAAGAAAGCCATTGGATATTGCTTTTCCGGTGATTAATATCAATAGGATCATTGATGAAGATCACCAAATGAAGAGCCTGGAATAAATAGTTTTAATAACATGATTTTTGAACGGCACAGGGAAAAATCAGGTTGATGGATACAATAACCCATTTCGCTTTGGGAGCTTGCATTGGAGAATTATTTCTTGGAAAGCAGATTGGCAAAAAAGCAATGTTGATTGGGGCTATTGCCAATACCATTCCCGATATAGATTTTATTGCTGTTTTGTGGATGAACCCGGCATCGAATTTATTGGCTCATCGCGGGTTTACCCATTCATTTCTCTTTGGAATAATAATTGCCATCATGCTGGCACTCTTATTTGAACGATGGCAAAAAAGACATCGCGTGTCATTTAGACGTTGGGTATTGTTTTTCGAAGTGCAAATATTTTCACACCTGTTCCTGGATGCTTTTAATGCTTATGGCATTGGTTGGTTCGAACCTTTCAGTCATTACCGGGTATCTTGGAATACCATTTTTGTCGTGGATCCATTCTTCTCTATCTGGATCGGAATTGCATTGCTGGCATTGCTTATTCTAAAAAGAAATGATGGCAATAGAATCAGGTGGGCCAGGTCAGGCATCTTGTTCAGTTCTTTGTATCTCTTATATTGTCTGATCAATAAATCAGTGATGGAAAGCCGGGTAAAAACGATTTTTGCAAAGGACCATATTGCCCATGGCAGGTATTTTATGTCACCCACTCCGATGAATACCTGGTTATGGTATATTGTTGCGGAAAATGATTCCGGCTACCAGATTGGATACAGTTCTCTATTCGACAAGAATTTGCAAATCAGTTTTCAATATTTTCCCCGTAATGATGCGTTGATCCGTGGGTTACAAAGCCATGAGGAATTTCAGCATTTGCGACGTTTTTCGAAAGGCTATTATGTTATTGAAGCTTGGAATGATACATTGGTGTTTAACGACCTTCGTTTCGGACAAATTGGCGGTTGGCAGAATCCTCGGGCAGGATTTACATTCCATTATTTTCTGCAGAATTCCGGCGGTAATGTGCTGGTCCTACAGCGCGGTAGATTTCAGCTCTGGAACAGGGAGACGATGAAAAGCCTGATAAAAAGAATCAAAGGGAATCGGGAGCACGAAGACTCTTTGCAATAGTTCAGACTTGCATTTTTGGCAAGCTCATTTATACAAGGAAGATGGATGGCCTCAACCGTAATGAAAATACCCGTGCCACTGAAAGGCGAGACTCTTAATGAACAATCAAAATAAATGTACTGCTTTGAAGAAACTCGTTGCTGGAATTAAAAATCATAATTATGCCTAAGAGGAAGAAACCTGAAATATCTCCTGATATTCCGATGCCAGATAGAACTCCGGAAATAAAGCCAGATAGCGATCCCGAAATAACAGTGATTCCAACGGAACCTGAGATCATTCCGGAAAGGGAGCCTGATGAACCATATCCGGGTGAGGTACCAGAACCGAAAAGGGAGGATGCTAAAGAATGATTTATTAATGTGCAAGCTTTTGCTGGGAAGCTTTAATAGCCAGGAAGTCTATATTGAAAGATGCCCGGCAATTGGAATTTATGGCATGAGGAAATTCTGCAATATTTAATTGCCCTACCTGATAGTTGGGGTTTGCTTCCATGTAGATTTCTCTGCGGCTGAGCGATGCTTCGCGCATCTGCTTAAAACTTGTATGGAAACCTGGCTCCATTCCAGGTTTCTCTCCTAAATAAAAGTGAAAAAAAATAGAATAATCGCGATGACAATCAGACCGCCAATCGAATCCAATGGCGCATTCAATTATTCTGTTGAAAATTCTAACTTTGAATGGAAATTATCTTATGGGCATTTTTCGCCAGATCGCCGAATACCTCTATATAAAGAAGCCGGATCCAAAGTCGCCCAAGAGCCAATGGATGAAATACATGCATGGCATCAACCGCATTTCTATTTTTCTTTTCCTGCTGGGCATTGTCTTCATCCTGATCAGGATTCTATTTTTCAGGAAATAGGCATTCCAAGAAATTCAACAATTTTTCTGGCTGCATTCCGGGATGCATGGCCGCCTTCAGAGAGTAAGGACTTAAGTTTCACGTAATCCTCCCGAAGCTGCTCCTGCTTTGTCTGATTGCTCAGGAGTTCATTTAAAGCAACACGCAATTGCGAAGTATTGAAATCATCCTGGATCAATTCTTTAACAACCGGTTTATCCATGATCAGGTTAACCAGCGAAATATATTTGACCTTGATCAGTTTTTTTGCAATCTGGTAGGAGATGTGGCTGCCTTTATAACAAATCACTTCCGGCACTCCAAATAAGGCAGTCTCAAGGGTTGCTGTTCCTGAAGTTACGCAAGCGGCTTTGGCGCGCATCAGCAGGGCATAGGTCTTGTTCTCTACTGAGGAAACACCAGGGTAATTATTCAATAGCCCATCATAAAATGCGGCATCCAATCCAGGCGCTTTGGCTACAACAAAATGATATTCGGGAAAATGCCTGCTCATTTCCAGCATTACGGGCAATTTCTTAAGGATCTCCTGCCTGCGGCTGCCTGGAAGCAGGGCAACAATCTTGTCCTCTCTTCCTGGCACTAAGAATTGAAATATGTTTTCGGGTTCTGCGCGATAGCCATCTATTACTTCAACCAATGGATGACCCACATAATCCACATCGAAATGCCATTTCTTATAAAAGGCTTTTTCAAATGGAAGGATCACGAGCATTCTGTCCACGCATTTTTTAATTGTTTTTACCCGGCTTTCCTTCCAGGCCCAGACCTGAGGTGAGATATAATAGATGATTTTCAAGCCTTGCTTTTTTGCCCATTCGGCAATGCGTATATTGAATCCAGGATAGTCGATCAGGATGAGGGCATCAGGACCGAAGGAAAGAATATCCTGCTTGCAGAAACGAAGATTCCTCAGAATAGTTGGGAGGTTGCTGACAATTTCCACAAAGCCCATAAAAGCGAGGTCTTTGTAATGCTTAACCAATTCGCCACCTGCCTCGCGCATCAGGTCTCCGCCCCAGCAACGTATGGAAGCCCGGGGATCAAATCCCTTTAATGCCTTGATGAGATTGCTGCCATGCAGATCGCCCGACGCCTCGCCGGCAATGATATAATACTTCATGCTTCAGGCAAAGATACTGGATAAGCCATGACCTGGGATCAGCAATATTCGCAGGCATTCTTCTAACAGTCACCTCAGACCGAGAACCATTTCAGGCGACCAATTTATATACAAGGACAGCAATTCCATAGGCCATGGTTGCTGCAAAAATTCCCTTGGCCGTTTTGTCCTTATGGGTATTGATATAAAGTGTAAAAAACAGGGCATTGGCAACAAGGGAAATGCTGCTGACACCAGTCAGGAGAGATTTGTTCCTTCGAAGGAGAAAAAAATATTCAGACATACTCATCGTCTTGGAGAAATTCCAGAAATAATAAACGAACATAGCGAGTACAGGAGCAATCAACCCGATAATAATGCCGAGTTTGAGGTTGTCTTTTTTGAATATCACAATTTCCAGATTTTTTGGATTTTGGTCTTAAGAACGTAATTTGTCAGGTCAAATTGCACAGGCACCACGCTAACATAATTGTGTTCCAAGGCCCACACATCAGTGTCCTTTCCTTTATCAAAATTCACAAATTTGCCAGTGAGCCAGTAGTATTTCCTTCCGTTTGGATCATTTCTTTCTATGAAATCTTCCTCATATTTTGCGTATGCCTGCCGGCAGATTTTCATTCCAGCTATTAGTTCTTCAGGAATTGCAGGAATATTCACATTTAAGACCAGGTGCTTATCCAGGGAATTCTTCAGCAGGTGCTCCACAATGCGCCGGGCATAGGTTCTGGCACCGGTGAAATCTGCCTCCACACTATAATCTAGAAGGGAGAATCCAACGGAGGGAATGCTTTCAATTGCTGCTTCCACTGCTGCCGACATGGTGCCTGAATAGATGACATTTATGGAATGATTTGATCCATGGTTGATCCCGCTCAAGCAGAGGTCCGGTTTGCGATGAAGGATCTTATCGACCGCCAGTTTTACGCAATCGACGGGGGTGCCTGAACACTGCCAGGCTTCTATACCTTCAAAGATTGAAATGGGATGGAGTCGCAGCGGGACTCCAATCGTGATGGCATGACCCATACCCGACTGAGGTTTATCAGGAGCTACTACGACAATTTTGCCCAGGTCCTTCACCGATTCGACGAGATTCCTTATTCCTGGGGCAGTTACCCCATCATCGTTGGTTATCAGGATTACGGGCCTTTCTTTTTTTCTTGGAGTGGACATACTGGGGATGGGCAAAAATAGGACTAAAGACATTATGTACACACCACCAGGCCACCACTTTATTTGGATCTTTTGACCTGATCTGTTTCATCCCCAATAGCCAGGAAATAAAAAGCTTCTGGGCAAAGGGACCATAACGCTCTTTTTCCACAGGTGAATGGAACTTTAAGTCCATTCCGCTACCTTTGCAGCCGATTTTAATTCCTCAATATGGCAGGACAACTTAAGGAAGTCAGGAACCGGATCAAATCGATTCAGAGTACTCAGCAGATTACCAAGGCGATGAAAATGATCAGTGCGACCAAACTTCGTAAGGCACAGGACATCATTCTGCAAATGCGTCCTTATGCGAAGAAACTGCAGCAGGTTTTAAGCCATATTGTGAGCGATTCCGATATCAACATGGGATATGGCCTTACTACGGAAAGACCGGTGCAAAAAGTATTAATGATTGTTATCACCAGCGATCGTGCTTCCTGCGGCGCATATAACTCTAACTTAATCAAACTGGCGAAATCGACCATTCGTGACAAATACGCGGTACAGGCCGATGCAGGAAATGTTTTAATATGGAGCATAGGGAAGAAAGGGTATGAACATTTCCTAAAAAATAATTTTAAAATAGTAGACACTTACAGGGACATATTTCACCATTTAAGTTTTGAGCCAGTCCAGGCTTGCGCACAGGCAGCAGTCAACGCATATATCAACAAGGAATTTGATGTCATCGAAATAGTGTACAGTGAATTTAAGAATGCAGCCAGCCAGCGGTTTGCCGTTGAAAGATTCCTGCCGATTCCCAAAGTAGCCAAGAAGAAGGGAGCAAAGAAAAGCGATTTTATATTTGACCCTGCCAAAGAAGAGCTTATCTTAGAATTAATGCCGAAAATCTTGAATACGCAATTGTATAAAGCTGTACTTGATGCGAACGCTTCAGAGCACGGTGCACGTATGACGGCTATGGATAAGGCAACAGAAAATGCCAACGATATCCTCCGCGGCCTCAGGATCTCTTATAATCGGGCCCGACAGGCTGCCATAACCACTGAATTGACAGAAATTGTGAGTGGGGCGGCCGCATTGCAGGCGTAATTTGTGCCCAATACCGGTATAACCTGATTTCCGGTATGATATTTTCTTTTATAAATACCGGACGACCCGGAGAAATGTCAAATGATAAAATGGAAATCTCAACCATCATACCACATATCGAAGCCCTGATTTTTGCCAGCGATAAACCGCTGACCAGCCTCGAAATAACGGAACTCATGAATAGTGCATTCGGTTTTATGGACGAAAAGCTGACCCTTGATCAGATCCAGACAGCCATTGACGGGGTTGTTGAAAAATATGCTGCTGAATTTTATCCCTTTGAGATGCGCGAAAGCGGGGGCGGATGGCAATTTCTCACGAAGAAGGAGTACCATAAAACTGTGGCCCAGCTCAATGGAGAAAAATTCCTCAAACGGTTATCCACAGCCGCATTGGAAACCTTGTCTATTGTAGCCTATAAGCAGCCCATTACAAAAGGAGAAATTGAATCCATTCGTGGTGTAAACAGTGACTATTCTATCCAAAAACTGCTTGAAAAGGAATTGATTATTATTACGGGAAGGAATGAAGACATGCCTGGCAAGCCCCTTATCTATGCGACCTCAAAGTCATTTATGGACTACTTCGGTATCAATTCTGCGGAGGATCTTCCCAAACTGAAAGAAGTGGTCTCAGACGGGCTGGCCGAAACATCTCTTTCAACTTATACTCCTGCGCCAACTGAAACATCCACAGATACTGAACCCCTTTCGATTTTCAGGGCAGGGTATGAGCTGATGGTTAAAGTCGAAGAAGAAGCGCATGCCGGAACAGAAGAACAGGCTGGAGAAGGATCAGCAGACTAAAAATATACAACAATCAGGAAGGGATGAGGCAATTGCTTCATCCCTTTTTTATTTGCATTATATTCGCAAACTATGTCACAAAAATTGTCAGCAGAGAAACTGGTGGAGCTGGCGAATGAATTCGGCACACCCCTCTATGTCTATCATGCAGAAAAAATTGAAGAACAATACACAAAGCTCAGGGCTGCATTCAGGGAATCGGATACTGTTTTTTTTTATGCCTGTAAGGCGCTTACCAATATCAATATCCTGAAATATGTTAGGGAGTTGGGCGCGAACGTGGACTGCAGCTCCATGAATGAAGTCAGGCTGGCCATCAGGGCGGGATTTCAACCCAGGCAAATTCTGTACACTTCCAATGGGATCTCTTTCGATGAGATTGTTGAAGCAAAAGAAGCAGGTGTCCACATCAATATAGACAGCCTCTCTAACCTCGAAAAATTTGGAAAAAAATTCGGTCATAGCTACCCGGTAGGTGTTCGCCTTCGGCCGAATATTCTTGCCGGCGGTAACCTGAAGATCTCAACCGGCCATGATAAAAGTAAGTTTGGCATTCCGGTGGAAGACCTGGACAAGCTCTTGACGATCGTTGGGGAACATGATCTCTGCGTACATGATCTCCATATCCATACGGGAAGTGAAATCACAGATGTGGAAGTTTTTGTCAGGGGGATTGAAGTGCTTTTTGATATCATCCCCAAATTCGACGAGTTAAAATATATTGACCTTGGCGGTGGCTTCAAAGTACCATATCATGAATCTGACCATGAAACGGATATCGTGTTGCTGGCAGAAAAGGTTAAAAAGGCTTTTGACAATCATCCCAATAAGAAACCACTCCAGATCTGGTTCGAGCCGGGAAAATTCCTGGTCAGCGAATGCGGATATTTTATTACTCAGGTCAATGTCATTAAGCAGACCCCGGCGACCTGTTTTGTAAGTGTCAACAGCGGATTTAATCACCTGATACGTCCCATGTTCTATGATTCTTATCACCGGATAGAAAATGTTTCCAACCCAACGGGAGAAGAAAGAAAATATTCCGTCGTAGGAAACATCTGTGAAACCGATACGTTTGCCTGGGACCGGAGGCTGAAAGAAGTACGTGAAGGAGATTATCTGGCTTTCTATAATGCAGGAGCATACGGCTTCGAGATGTCTTCAAATTTCAATTCCCGCTATAAGCCAGCTGAGGTATTTGTGAAAAATGGTCGGGCACACCTGATCCGGAAAAGAGACCAGTTTGAAGACCTACTAAGAAATCAGCTGGATATGTATTAGTCCTCCTTCATTTTGGGAATTCAGTCCATCCATTTTGTTTTAACTTAGCTTAATTCGCTAAAAATTTAATACTTATTCCTATGCCTATTCGAATGGTTGATGATCCCCAGGATCAACAGGATGATGGTGGTTTCCGGGGTGGCGGTGGCGGTGGCTTTGGTGGCGGCAGTGGTGGCGGACTGCTCGGATTGCTTCCTCTTATTCTTACTCTTTTCCGGGGTCCTAAAGGATGCCTATGGTTGGTTATTATTGGTGCAGCTGCTTATTTTTTTCTTGGTCGTGGAGGCGGAGGATGCAATAGTGCAATCGTGCAAAATGTAGCAAGCCTGGCTACGGGTGGTATTCTCGATCCCAGACAATTTGCGAAACAAAATATTTATGAGCCACTTGCAGATGATAACTCCAAAAACCCACTTCCCGAATCTGCAAACCTGCAGAAATATGCTCCAGCCGTCGGAGACCAGGGAAAGCAGGGAAGTTGCGTCGCTTGGAGCAGTGCTTATGGTGCAAGAACAATCCTGGAATCTGCTAGAAGCGCAGGGAATCCGAATGCCATTAAATTCAGTCCGGCTTTCTTGTACAACCAGATTGGATTGGATGGTTGTGAAGGATCATATATAAACAGGGCAATGGATTTTATGACCAAACGGGGGTCTGTTCCATACGACAGGTTCCCATATACTGATCAGGACTGCGCACGTCAACCGGATCAACAATTAATGCAGGAAGCCGGCCATTTCAGGATGCGTGGCTCAAACCGGCTCACGGTGGGAGATCGTACGGACCAGATTGACCTGCGCGCGATAAAAGAAAATCTTTCGCAGGGTGCGCCTGTAGTGATCGGTATGATGGTTGGCGCTAGTTACATGCAACCCATGATGGGTCAGGATGTCTGGAACCCGACGGAAGATGATAAGAGCATGATGGGATTTGGAGGACATGCGCAGTGCGTCGTAGGATATGACGATGCAAAATATGGTGGTGCATTCCTGATCATGAATAGCTGGGGCCCACAATGGGGGAACAATGGATTTGCCTGGATACGCTATAATCATTTCAGATATTTTGTGCGGGAAGCTTATGGATTGGAGCCCATGCAAAAAATGGGTGCCGCGGCGAATGCGCCTTTTAATTGCGAGATTGGTTTGGTAGAAGTGAACATCACAAATAATAAGGCGGTGCCGGGAGCATATATTCCACTAAAGAATGCTGGTGCGAATATTTTTGAATCTGTTTCAAAAGTCAAACCTGGGAGCAGATTCAAAATTGAAGTAAAGAATACTTCCGAATGTTATATTTATGTTTTTGGTAAAGAGACAGACGGCACGAGTTATACTCTTTTCCCTTACCCAATGGCGGATGATCCTACCAGAACAAAATATTCGCCTTTTTGTGGGATCGCCGGCTATCGATTATTCCCAAGAGACAAAAGCATGTCACCGGATAGCATAGGCACCAAGGATTATATAGCAGTCGTAGTGAGTAAGGATACCCTTGACTGGTATGCTCTGAATCGAAAAATCAGCCAGGACGCCAGCAGGGATTATGCTTCCAGGTTTAATTCGGTCTTGTCAGACAAAATGATTCGCTCTGTGCAGTTTCAGAGCACTTCAAAAGGAACCATGGAATTCAAGACAGATGCCGGAGATGGAAAAATAGTTGCTTGTATAGTTGAAATTGATAAATAAAAACATGAAGACTGTGAAGGCAGGATCTTTGATTTCTCTATTAATGGTATTGGTTTTTGAGTCCAAAGGCCAAATGCCGGAAAAAAAGCTCTATGATCCAAAAGCCGATGCAGCCAGGGATATTTCTGCTGTAATTCAAAAAGCAAAGGCTGAACACAAGCATGTTTTGCTGGAAGCCGGTGGGAACTGGTGCAGTTGGTGCATTGAATTTGGTCGTTTCACCGGCTCGGATCCTTTCATTGATTCCCTTTTGGGCAAATCTTATGTGATATATCACCTGAATTATAGCGAGGAAAATGCAAATAAGGAATTATTTGCAGCATATGGTTATCCACAGCGTTTCGGATTTCCTGTGTTTATTGTTCTTGATGAGAACGGAAACCGCATACATACCCAAAATTCAGAATACCTGGAGCAAGGCAAATCATATAGCAAGGAAAAAGTAATGGATTTCCTGCTGCAATGGACCCCCCAGGCATTGGACCCCGGATCATATAAATAATAAGCGATACCATGCATTCACCCGCCGCAGAATTCATCAGGCTGATGAAACATCCACTTAAATTCAGGTACTTTTTGTTCATGAAATTGCCATCCGCTTTCTTTTCAGGCATACGTATTGTTGAACTTGATGAAGAAAAATGTACGGTCAAAGTACCATATGGCTGGTTTACGAGGAATCCATTTCGGTCTACCTATTTTGCCAGTCTGAGCATGGCGGCGGAAATGAGCACCGGTGTCCTGGCATTGGCGCATATTCATAAGCGTAACCCATCCTTATCCATGCTTGTGACAAAGATGGAGGCACTATACTATAAAAAGGCGATATCGCGCACGCTGTTTACCTGCGATCAGGGAAAACAGATTCGGGAATGTATTGAAAATGCCGTGAACACGAATCAGGGACAGAATATCACGATTAAATCGACAGGTGCAAATCGGGAAGGGGAAAAGGTTGCGGAATTTTTTATTACCTGGTCATTCAAGGCAAGATCAAAGCCTGGCTGAATCAGACATAGAGATTGCATGCAGATTAATAAACGATTTTAAAAGATCCCTCTCGGGAATTCATTATGAAAATTGCTTTCCATGGAGCCGCCAGAACGGTGACCGGTTCCAAACACCTCCTTACACTTAAGAATGGCAAGAAATACCTGCTCGACTGTGGGATGTTCCAGGGACTGGGTCCGGAAACGGATACATTAAACAGGGATTGGGGTTTTGATCCTCCAAGCGTCAATTGCATCATTTTATCGCATGCGCATATTGATCACAGTGGGCTTATACCAAAATTGGTAAGAGATGGATTTACAGGTAAGATATTTTCTACTCACGCTACCAGGGAACTGACAGATGCACTGCTTGGAAGACTCTGCCATGATACAGCAGGAGGATATTAAGTATGCAAACAAAAAAAGGATCGCCGAAGGCAATCCCTATTTGCAACCTCTCTATGATGAAGAGAATGCCAGGGAAGCGATGAGTCTTTTTGAAGGTGTAGAATACGACCAGTGGGTGAAAATTGATGATCAGGTTCAATTTATGTACACCGATGCGGGTCATATAATTGGGAGTGCTGCGGTACACCTGAAGATCAATGAAAATGGCAAAGAGACCAGACTGACCTTCAGTGGAGATGTGGGAAGGTATCGGGATGTGATTCTCAGGTCGCCTGCCAATTTTCCGCAAGCCGACTATATACTCATCGAATCCACGTATGGAAATAGCCTGCATGATCCCGAAGTCACTACACCTGACCTGCTCCTGGATTGGATCACAAAGACGTGCATTCAGAAAAAAGGGAAATTGATCATCCCGGCTTTCAGCGTGGGGCGCACACAGGAAATTCTTTTTGCGCTGAACCAATTAGAAGTTGAAAAAAGCCTTCCGGACGTGGATTATTTCGTGGATAGTCCGCTTAGCATTAAAGTGACAGAAATAGTAAAAAGATACAGCTCACTTTTCAATAAGTCTGTCAGGAAAATACTTGAATCGGACAAGGATCCATTTTCCTTCAGCAGGTTGAAGTATGTCAAATCTGTCGATGAATCCAAATCGCTCAATTTCAGGAATGAGCCATGTGTCATCATTTCCGCAAGCGGAATGGCCGAAGCCGGAAGAGTTAAGCACCACATCAGCAATAATGTGGAGAATAGCCGAAATACCATTCTGCTTGTTGGATATTGCGAACCACACTCCCTGGGGGGGAGGCTTATGGCCGGAGCCAAGGAAGTAGGAATATTTGGAGTAACGCACGAAGTTCATGCAGACGTCGGCGTGATTCGAAGCATGAGCGCCCATGGCGATTATGAGGATTTAAGCCAGTTCCTCGCCTGCCAGGATGCAAAGCAGGTTAAAAAGGTATTTATTGTGCATGGGGAATACGAGGTCCAATTGGCGTTTAAGCAAAGATTGATCAAAAAGGGGTTTTTGGACGTAGAAATTCCGGAAAGACATTATGAGATTGGTCTGGAATGAAAAAGCTGCCTCTAGAGGCAGCTTTCAATCTGTTAAACGGGTCGACTTAGTTTTCCGTCGGGGTACACAGATCTAGGAATAGTTTTTCAGGGACTGGATTGGGTTCAGGTACAATCAACATTTTTTCACGGGAACAGGAATTGGAATCAAGGATGGTTTAAGGTTCAGGATATCTGCAAGTAATTCGATAATGTTTGATAAAATTTTCATAAAGGGTAATTTTTTTGTCCGTTTTTATTTGCTCTGATCAACAGTACAAAGATTGCCATAGTTTGCTGCTCTTCATAACTTATTCGACTAATCGCAGCAAAGCTTCGTTTTTTGGCTAAAAAATGCCGATAGACTAGGATAAACAGTTAGCGAATTCGTGCCATCAACTCCAAACTGCCAAATGTCCAGCTCCGCGCAAATGAAAAACCGGGCCATGGGGCCCGGCTTTCTTGGTGAAATCTCTTTGAGGGTTGCTATGCGAACTGCATCTTGGACGATTCAGGGGTTTTCATAGCATGGGATTTCATTTTTCAAGGATTGGATTTGGTCTTTCAGATCACCGCTAAAACAATGATTTGGATATTGTACTTCAGGACTTGGTTTGCAATAGCAAATTTGATAATAAATTGGTTGGGAAAGAAATCTTTTGGCTCTAAGGCCCGTTTCCTTCGATTTTTGGTCATTTTGCTTCGATGAATGGAGTCAAATGATATTCAGACGCCGGAATACATCTGCCTTATTGGCCTTGCTGACGGGTATTTCATTGCCCTTGATAAAGAGGATATTTTCCCGCATGTCATCGATCTTATGCAGATTAACAATATAAGAGCGGTGCACTTTCAGGAAGTGAAATTTGCTCACTTTTTCTTCCAGGTTCTTAATCGTATTGTGGGTGATATATTTTTTGTTATCGTGGGTGACAAATTTTACATAGTCGCCCATGCTCTCAATATATAGAATGGCATCATTGTCCAGCCTGATCAGCTTTCCATCGGTCTTGATATAGATATGGTCCGATCCATTGTTTGCGGAAATTGTTTCCTTGCTGGGCTGTATTTTCTGCAATGCTTCCTGGAAACGCTGGTATGTAAATGGCTTCATCAGGTAGTCAGATACGTTATACTGAAAAGCATTGTATGCATATTCTTTTTTGGAAGTGGTCAGAATAACTTTTGGAGAGAAGGCAATCTGGTCCAGCAATTCGAATCCATTGGCACCGGGCATCTCCACATCCAGAAATATAAGATCTACACTATTTTCATTCAGAAATGAAAGTGCATCGGGCACATTGACAAAATGCCCCTTGACTTCTACCTGGCCGCTCTTTTCGCAGCATTTCATCAGGTAGTTGGCCGCTACTTGCAAATCTTCCACTATGATACAGGTAAGACTGCTCATGAATCTTGACTATTAAAAATTTCCAGTTTTCGCTTTTCTTCTTCTATTAATGATTTGCTTTTAATCAATACATTTTCTAATAATACATAGTCGCGATCAATAAGATCAATCGGAGAGGATTCCTGACAGATATGCTCGAATGCCTGGCATTGCTCCTGTATACCCGTAAGCCCAACGAAACCAAAAATGGGTTTGATCTTGTGCACGGCTGCTTTTAAGGCAGGAATGTCTTTAGCCGCATAACTTGAAACAATGTTGCCGGAAAGGGCCTCATATTCTTTAAGAACGGTCCCGAATACCTCTTCTATATACAAGTAGTCATCCCCATATAGGGAATTCAGGTTTTGTACGTCTAACTTTTCGTTGAAAATGAACGTTTTACCGTTTTCAAAGCTTTTCATGGAGATTTGGATTCCTACACATAATATAACTGTTTTAGATAATAATTATTATGCCATTTCCGTTTTATTATTCGAATACCTAAATCTTAATCTTACTCTGTGAAAGACAAAATAGCCGCCTCTCTATGGACTATCTATGAGGACATCGCCTTTTCCGGGGTAGACTCCACAACTTCCATTTCTGAGCGTAAAAAGATTATTCGTTTCAACCAGTTTATCATTCTGATATTATCCGGTAACCTCTTATCGGTAGTCAGCTATTTCAGCCTGAGTTTGTATATAAGCGCCCTGGTCAATCTTACGGCAGCATATGTATTTATCCTCGCATTCCACCTGAATTCGAAGAGGAAATTTGAGATGGCCAGGATCATCTCCATCGTCAATCTGAATATTTACCTGATCGTCATGAACTATATGGAGGGGCTCCATGCGGGTGAATACCTGCTCTATTTTCCATACTTTCTCGTCATGACTTTCGTCATCAGTGTGCAGGAAGATTTCAGGGAATTGAAATTCGTTTATCTCCTGACCATTGTTTCTGTGCTCATCTGTCTTCAAGTAAGTCCGGCGGAAAATCACTACCAGGTCCGGATCGTGGGAATGTTCGCCAGACTATACAATAGTAACCTTGCCATTTCACTTACCCTCACTACCTTTTTCTCCTATGCCATTCTCAGGGTAAACCGGGATAATGAAATGGCCATCCTGCAGGAAAAACAATTCGTGGACACGATCTATAATACTTCCCTCGACGGCGTATTCATTATGGACGCGCAGAAGCGTACCATTGCCGGATGTAACAACCGTGCAGTCGAACTATTTGAAATTGAGAATAAACGGGAAATCGAAGGCACCAATATTGAAAATTGGTTCACTAAGGAACATATCAAACTATTTAACCAGATTGAAGAAGACCTAGCTGGGAATAATAGTAAGAACTGGCAGGGTGAACTTGCATTCACGTCCAAGCATGAACGCACTTTTTTTGCCTTTGTGAATATTGTGCCCTTCCTCGATTTGGGCAACCGTTTCCTGAAGATCAGTATTCTGGACATTTCTGAAATTAAGAGCGCTCAATTCGAATTGATGAAGGCAAAACAGAAAGCAGAAGTGGCTTCGCAGGCAAAATCCCGCTTTTTGTCAAATATGAGCCATGAATTGAGAACGCCCCTGAATGGCATCATTGGAGCATCTAATCTGCTCTTACAGGAAACGCATCTGCAAGAGCAGAAATCCCATCTTGATATCCTTAAATATTCTTCAGAGCACATGATGATGCTCATCAATGAGATCCTTGATTTCAATAAAATAGAAGCTGGCAAATTGCAGTTGGGACAGGCACCGGTGGCGATGAAACAGTTTCTTGGGAAATTAACCATACAATTTACCGCCCAGGCACACGCGAAAGGGTTGGTATTTAAGACAGATATTGATGAAAACCTCGATCTCGAATTCATAACAGATGAAACCAGGCTTAACCAGGTTTTCAGTAACCTTCTTTCCAATGCCATCAAATTCACTCACCATGGTGAGATTACCCTGGTCGCAAGAAAAGTATTTTCAACAAGCCAGAAAGCGACCATTCAATTCATGGTAAAAGATACAGGCATCGGGATCCCTTCAAATAAGCAGCAGGAAATATTTGAGAGCTTTACCCAGGCCGATGTGAATACAACCAGGAAATATGGAGGAACCGGGCTGGGCCTTTCCATCACTAAAAAACTGGTTAATCTATTTCATGGTGATCTTTTGCTGGAAAGCGAAGAAGGAAGGGGAAGCACTTTTCATTTTACCCTGAAACTCGAGATCAACGAGAATCGCAAGATGTATATCAATGAAGAAAAAGTTAAACAATTGACGGAATTCACAGGCGTCAGAGTGCTCATAGCAGAGGACAATATGGTGAATATGTCCATTGCGAAGCGCTTCCTGACCAAATGGGGAATCGATGTGAAAGAAGCTTATAATGGAAAAGAAGCAGTAGAACTTTTTAGTAAGAACGAATTCGACCTGGTTTTGATAGACCTTGAGATGCCAGAAATGGACGGAATCACGGCCTTGGGGGAAATCAAGAAAATGAACCCCAAGATCCAGGCGATTGCCTTCACCGCCGCAGTCTATGACAATATGAGAGCGGACCTGATAGAAAAAGGATTCAAGGAATTTGTCCCTAAGCCATTCCGCCCAGAAGACCTTCACAGCAAGATCGCTACTCTGATCGCCCTCAGGAACAGCGCATAAAAAATCCTGCCGCTTTTTATCCCCTGGTCCGGGTTCAACAGACAATTCATCCTCTTCACTCAATGCCAGGGCGTGTGTCATGGCACCGTCTGTCTTCCCGCCTCTGGGAATTATTAAATTTGTACTAATTTCCTCTATCAATACCCGCGTTTATAACCAAAACTTTAAGCTATGAGAAATAGAATTTTCTTACTGGCCTGCGCCTTGCTTCTAATGACAGGGATCAGATCCCAGGCTTATGAAACCAGGATCGAATACCAGAAAACCCAACAGTCAGCTGCGGTGATCAGCCTGCCCTGCAGCCAGGATGTCGCAGCAGAGGGCCTGAAAGAATTTATGGCGAAAAAAGGAGCCAAGGGATCAGGCTTTAAGGAGTTTACTGTGTACAGATCATTCATGCTGGACAGCAGCGACAAGGATGTGAGTGACCTCTATTTCAAGATAGACAGGAAGAGCAGCAAGGAAAAAGATGTTACATTGATTACGCTGGTGCCTGCCAGGAAAGGAGAAGAAATCCAGGGCCGGCCCGCTACTGACCAGTCGGTAATGGATGAAGCCAAAGCTTTTCTTAATCATCTGGCTCCTTATATTGAATCGCATCATGTCAATGTGCAGATCACCGAACAACAACAAATTCTGACCAAAGCACAAAAAAAAATGACGGACCTGATGGATGACCAGGCTGACCTGGAGAAAAAGATCCGGAAATTGCAGGCCGACCTGGATGAGAACAAGAATGATCAGGCTAAACAGACCAGAGAGGTGGAAGCAACAGTCAATTCCGATTTTGAAACCCATCAAAAAGCGCAGAAAAAATTAAATCATTTGATCGATAATAAAGGTGATCTGGACAAGAAGCTCAGAAAGACCCAGGCCGATTTGGATCAAAACAAGAAGGACCAGGAAGCACAGAGCCAAATCATACAAAACGAACAACAGGTCCTTTCCGCCATCAAGGCAAAACAAAAACCAGCTTAAAATTCCTTGATTTAAAAACAATTTATTTTTTGGGAGCTGGAAGCGAAACGTAAAGAGCCATTATCCTATTGCTTATTCAAATAAGCAATAAGGTCTTTCAGGTAGGACTCTCCGGAATAATTCTCCCCCTGCGCGATCAAATAGTCATCCACCTTTCCTCTTTCAGGGAGCAGGCCGAAGATCTTGGCAATTGATTTTCTTTTGAGCGACCTGAGCTTTCGGTATTCTTTATTGGGAAATATGACATAATAAAGAGGTACATCGATATAAGCGAAGTACTGCATTCCACTGGAGAGTTCCTTTTTACGCAGGACCGAACGGACCAACTTGAACAGGCAATACCTGTTTCCATTTGGGACAATGACCTGGAACAAATGCTTATTGTCAATAAAATAAATATGTTCAAATACAAGTGCTGAATCACCTCTGTAAAAAGTAACAGCCTTGATCTCTTTTCTGTCAATTTCATAGAATCGCTGGTAGTTCGAAGTCACCAACAAGGTCTGGGATAGTTTATCGAGATTCAAAAAGAATGAGTCGTTCTTATACTCTACATTATTCGCAGAAATGATACTGCCCCTGGTCCAGTTCCGGCCAAAAAGAAGTGGTATCGGGTTTTGTCGGAAATCCAGATCTGCCTCAGATCTTTTTGAGCCCGCCAAGTCGAAAGCAAAAAAATTCTCATCAGGAGCTTTTTGACTTTGCCCCTGCAAAGAAAGCGTTGCCAGCAGCAAAATGCCGCCTATAGATTTGGCGAGCATATCAAACTTGATTGGGTGTATTCAAATATAAGTAAAATTGGAGACAAAAAAATGGTCATTCAGGGAAGAATGCATTGAAAAATCTTTCAGTCCATATTTGAATTCATAGACAAAAAGGAAGGTACAAAATTGATTAATTTACCTGTGAATGAGAACTTGATTCAGGACGATCTGGTCTATCAACTGAATAATATTCGACTGCTAATGAATTCAGGGCAATCTATAACAAGGCTTTTGTTGTTTTTGCTTTCTATTATTTTTCTGGAACTGAAGGCTCAGCAGCAAAGCGTCTTTCCGTTGACACTAAGTGCGAACAAACGATTCCTTTTTGACAGGCACTCAAATGCTTTTCTGATTTAATCCAAGGACAGGCAAATCGATGGGGATTGGACGTGTCGATGTGACATCCGAATTTGGTTTTTCTACTCCATCAGAAGAGGATTGGGTCCTGGTTTTGGAATTAGATAAATAATGCACTGGTCATGCAATTCTTGAATTAGTGAATGATATAATCCAAATTCACGGGTTTTTCATTCATGGCGCGACAACCGATGCAAATTGAAATGAGTTATATTCTTTTGCCCAAGCAGATTCTTCATGAGTAATTGGCGAAAATAAATTCCAATTCATTCCTCAGGACGTGGAAGGATATAAAATGGCTGCGGCCAAACCATAGAAACCTAGCCAATGCCCCGAAAATCCCCTCAATTCATTTGCACGATAGTGAAGGTATTCTTTCTCCGTCAGGATTCTTATCACATCACCATGCGCATGCAATACGAATTCTCCCTTCAAGTATGCAGGAGTCCCATGCCGGGTGAGGATGAAAAGGAGAAAATTGGCAAACATAAATACGACGCTTGTTATGGCCAATGTGCGGAGCCAAAGTGGGGCATTCCTAATAAATCTGTTAATCTTTCTAAAAGGATTCAGTCCTGGTTGGCGCTCCGGTTGCGGCATGGTTGATTCATCCGGATTTTTCCTAAGAAAGAGTATGATGAAAATCCAAACGACCAATACGCCGATATGCAAGAGCCAGACAAGCGGGAGCTTTTCTGCTATATCAATATTTACAAATGTTAGTAATGTAAATGCCAGCGCCAGGATCCAGCCACTGCAGGCTAAATAGAACATGAATTTTCTCATACTGTACAAATATATCCTCTCATGACCTATTTTTTGTACAACCGATCGTATTCTGATTTAACATTTTCATTGTAAAAACTGGAAAGAAACCATCCATTATAAGGGGAAGGACACTTGGGCGCCGCATCATTAGACGGCAGGATGCCTCTTTGTTTGCACGCAATGGCGGCATCTTTTACCAGTCCAAAGTAAATTTTCATAGAGTCCAGATTCAAAATATTTCCAACGGGTCCATGGCCCGGCACCAATTTTTCTGGTTTTAATATTGCGATGCTGTCGAGATATGCTGACCATTTTACAGGGTCACCGTCCCCTAACCATGGCTGGTTTTGAACAAACAGAAGGTCTCCTAAAAAAGCTATTTTTTCTTTTGGGAGAAACATAAATGCATCCGATTCCGTATGACCCTCTCCGTAAGTCAAAAGCCACACGCTGCGCTTGGTCCCCCGGATAATCATTTCCTTTGTGAAGGTGATTCCAGGCAGAATTACTTTTAACGTATCATTGACCCTGACCAGCGCTTCATAGTATCCTATCCACATCATTTGTTCGTCGAGTTCATGCGCACTCATTCCCTTCAGGTTTTTATTTTTTAGGTCCTTCAATTCTTTAGGAGAATCTTTCTTGTCAAATTCAATTTCCTGGGGCTGAAATTTGGCAATCAGTTCACGGGTCCGCTCCGTACAGATGATCTCTGCATTGTCAAATACCTGGTCACCGCCAATATGGTCGTTGTGGAAATGGCTATTCACTACATATTTTACCGGGTGACCCGTGAGTTCCAGTGCAATTTTCTTCAATTCGAGGGCAGGTTCCGGAGAGATGAAAGGATCAAAAATCAATGTGGCATCTCCAAGATCAATGATCCCTGCATTGCAAATCGCATAGCCGCCATTGGAAGCGATCGCAGCGAATACGCCATCCGCCAGTTTCTGAATTGTAAAGTGTTTGGATTTTTGAGCCTGGCCACTTGAGCCAATGCTCATTTCTAAAATAGAAATGATCAGGAATAACAATCTGCTTCATGTTGCGAAGGTTGATGGGTTCAAGGATATGTCAAAGACATGGACTGGGCTGTTATTATCTTTCCCAGGCTTGTACAAGAATGGTGACACCGAAGTTACAAAACTTGGACTTGGATGTCTCGTCACTGTTTCAGGCGATTCATAAACGCAGAGCAAAGTCTGCTTAACACTAAGATAATTTTCTATTAAGACTGGGGTTACACGGGCAAAATATCTTTGTAAAACCCATTGAAATGAAATTCATATCCTTATCCCTGCTTACCTTCTTTTTATATGGAATGGCATTCAGCCAGAACCGCTTCTAAGGCAAAGCATATCTTTATTATTACCACCGATGGGCTACGTTGGCAGGAAGTTTTCGGAGGAGCCAACCCAGAAATTCTCGGAAATCCAGCGTATGTAAAAGACACAACACTTCTTAAGAATCTTTATGGAGATTCCACACGCCGACCTGAGGAGGAAAAAACTGATGCCATTTTTCTGGAATCTGATTGCAGAAAACGGACAGTTATATGGAAATCGACAACTGGGAAACAAGGTAAACGTCAAGAATTTTTTCAAAATTTCATATCCGGGATATAACGAGCTGCTCACAGGATATGCGGATCCTATTTTTATCCCGAATATTCCTTTGAATAACCGCAGCATCAATATTCTTGAATATTTAAATAAGAAGCCAGTCTTTGCCGGAAAAGTTGTCGTGTTTAGCTCCTGGGATATATTTCCATTTATTCTGAATGAAAAGCGAAACAGTTTGCCAATAAGTAGTGGCTACCATATGAGTGTAGCAAGTAATCCCGGAGTAGAGGAGGGACTGATCGATGAAATAGAAAAACAGGTTAACCCGAAAACACATACCCGCCATGATATGCTTACTTATTTTTCTGCCAGGGAATATATCAGTAGGGAACACCCAAAAATCGTTTTGCTGGGTCTGGGAGAAACCGACGAATTCGCGCACCAGGGGCGATATGACCTTTATCTGCAACAGGCAACCGCATTCGATAAGATGATCGCTGAACTTTGGTACTACGTACAAACGGATCCATTTTATAAGGACAATACAGTGTTTATTATTACTACGGATCATGGGCGGGGAGAGAGATCTGACACCTGGTCAGGACATGGAATTTTTACAAGAGGGTCAGGAGAAACCTGGTTTGCGATATTGGGACCGGACATTAGGGACTTAGGAGAATTGCGGAATGCCGGACAGGTCTGGCAAAAACAATTGGCATCCACGATTGCCATGTTAATAGGAGAAACGTTTAATCCACCGCATCGTGTGGCAGTCCCTATCGCGATTCCTATGCAGGGAAATATAGATGGAAATACGGCTGGCAGGGCCGCTTCGAAATAGAGGAAAATTGGTTTTGCATAATCAAAGGGACCCGTGGAAACAAAAATGGAATGGGCTCATTCATCAAATCTCAAATCGCATCCATCCTGGGATCAATGGCGGACTACCTCACAACCATCGCCCTTGTATCTTTTTTTGATTGCTTCTACCTTATCGCAAATTTTGCAGGCAATTGCGTGGGAGGCGCTGCGCAATTTTTCCTTTGCAGGAAATGGGCTTTCCATGCGGGCCGGGGGAAAATCAGTCCACAGATCTTAAAATTCATCCTTGTCTTCGCAGGAAATTTGTTGCTTTCTGCTACTGGCGTTTTTGTTTTGACCAGGTACATTGAATTAAACTACATCATTTCAAAGACCATTGTTTCTGTCCTATTGGGAATATCCTATAATTATGTTCTCCAGAAAAAATTTGTGTTTTCAGAGCAATAAGCTTTCCAAGCAGAATCATGCTGGCTCCAGAAGATTTTACTTTTTCATCAAAGAAGGCTTCAATAAATATTCTTACTCACCGGAGGCGGAGACCAGTTTTTGTCCAATACGTTTTGTTTAGGTGCATATAATCGCAGCCCTAACCTAAATGGCCCCGATCCAGGAGTAGGCAACCAATTGTTTTCTTTGTCATTTCCGGGGTTTTCTTTTTGGATATAGATTGTTAATGAACCATCCGTGCCGAATTTCATTTTCCTGCGGTCGCTGAGGGCATACCGGTTCAATTTGTTTACTGGGAGATATCCTTCAATATCATACATCGTGAGTGACCAAAAACCTGCTGCAGGAGGCAATTTGTCCTTGGCAAAAGTCAGTGTGTATTTATTGGCAGCATTCAGGGCGTTTCCATTTCCGTCTACAAGTGCAGTCGGATAGAATGCATCTTCCAGGAGATTCCCTCCAATTCCTATAAAAGTCCATAACGCCCGATAAGGATAATTCGTTCCATAACGACCCAGGTCATAGGTTAATGACCAGCCATTTTCTATCTTGCCCAGGCGACCGGCCTCATCAAACATCACTCTAAAACCTTCTGCATAACCTTCTTCTATTGCACTTGCAGCTTCCGGACTTAAAGAATCCATTGTAAATTTCGCTCCAGGCTTGATGCCTATTTTTTCAATACGTCTTAAAATACCAGAATCACCTGGATAGGCCGGATTGCCTGCCAGCAAACGATTTAGATTATTGAAGAATTTTTCTGCTGGTAAGTCCATGAATTGCTTTTTTACCGGGGTCGAATCATTGATTCCCGCTTTTAATGGAACCAGGTCGGGTGCTTTATAGTTCTTGCCCCATTGTGATAAAGGGATTAGTTTGTATTGATTCTGCAATTTGTTTACCGCTGGATAATCTGATTTGCCACTGCAGTAAGTCCGGCCAGCAATCAGTCCCAATCTGGTTGGACATTTCAATTCTTCCATACCCGGTGGTAATTGTCCCTTCCAATCAGGACCTACAATGGCAAATGTTCCGGCTTTGCCTCCGCGCATCCTTGATCCTGGAGCAGCAACAACACCATTCCATGCATCAATGATGTGCATTACCCAATAGCGATCACCCATTTCAGGCGTGGATAAAATGATAGGTTCGTTTGTAAGATCAATGCTGGCCAAGGAATACAGGTTATCTACATTGGGCCCAATGACCGTTCTATTGGAAGCATCCAAAAAGCCACGGGCATGGGCAAACTGATTAACTGGTGCTTTGGTACTACCTGCTTTAGTAGCGTGAGAATTAAAATCAAATTGCATTTCTACAAATACCAATGGCATTCCAAACAGGAAGGCATCTTTGGCCAATGCTTTGGCCTCAGCGGCTGAAATTTCATTCTGATCTTTCTGGCCTGCATGTTGGTTACAGGCCGAAAACATCAAACATACTGTGGTAATTAGGGTGCTGAAACGATACGGAAATATTCCTTCCATCAAAAGAATTTGTCGATAAGATAATCAAAAGGCTTTCAAAATTCAAATGCAGGTTTAAAAAAATGAATTACTTAATAGTCCGAATTAATCCTATGCGCCTTTTTTCTTCTTGGAGTGTCTTTGGGTGAAATATGTTCATGGACTTGAATCAAAAAATCTTTTCACTACAAGGTTTTGTCACTTTATGTCTAGATTTGAACATAACCCCTAAAATGGCCCCATCTCTTAGTATATCTTACCGACACCGGGTGATGATACTCTTGTATTTTTTGATGCTCATCACTTATTTGGACCGGGTTACCATTTCGTTGGTTGGTGTTCGAATCAAAGCGGCCTTTCACTTAAACAATACTCAATTTGGATGGGTGCTTAGTGCTTTTGTGCTTGCATATGCATTGTTTGAAATTCCGTCCGGATTAATGGGGGATCGGATTGGTCAGCGCAAAGTTTTATTGCGCATTGTCATTCTTTGGTCGGTCTTCACCGCACTTACTGGCGCAGTGAATGGTTTGACGAGTTTGATAGCGGTGCGTTTTTTATTCGGCATGGGGGAAGCTGGCGCCTATCCAAATAGTTGCGGAGTGATATCCCGCTGGGTCCCGAAATCGGAGACATCCAGAGGCATGTCATGGTTGGGAATGGGAGCCCCGACAGGTGCTGCATTGGCGCCGCTGATTGTTGTTCCCATCGCAGAGGCTTATGGATGGCGTGCTCCATTTTTTGTCAATGGATTTCTTGGCATCATCTGGGTTTTGGTGTGCTGGTTATGGTTTCGCAATCATCCCCATGAAATGAAAGGGATCTCTCCAGAAGAAAAAGAGATGATAGAGAATAACCGCAATTATGTGAAACATGATGTGGGCTTTTCCCTGGAAACGAGTGCTGAAAAATCCAATGATTTGGGCATTGTTCTTTTCTTATTTCTGTATTCAATGGGCAAATTATTTTTTCAGCGCCTGGATGCCCAATTATTTGCAGGAAGGAAAACATTTTTCCGAACATCAGATGAAAACGGCGACTTCATTGGTGTATTCATCAGGAATCCTGGCTGCTTTCTTGTTTGGAATTGTCAGTGACAGGTTGATTAAAATAAAAGGCAATTCATTCACGCGCAAAGGGGTTGCTTTGGTTTCTTTTGGATTGATGGCACTCGCCATTTTTCTGTCTGCTATGTCTATGAACCATACGATGGTCACCATTTATTTTGTGATTGCTGAACTCTTTCTTGTCATTGGTGTTCTAAACTGCTTTGCTACCTGCGTGGATATCGGGGGCGACAGGGTATCAACGATTACCGGGATCATGAATTTTGTTGGACAATCCGGCGCCTTTTTCATGTCCAGTATTTTTGGAAAAATTGTGGACCTGACAAATAGTTATGAGATTCCGCAGTATGTAATGTTTGCTTTGCTTGTTTCGGGAGGGATATGTTGGATTAGAATTGATTCCTCTAAGAAGATCATCCAGGAACCTGACATGAATGCAATTTCGCTGTACGGACTGCCCAAATAATTAAATATAAAATCTAAAATTTGTCCATTGCGACTAGCAGGATTTGGCGAGCGATGGCCTTCCTACAATTTTATTATGAGCTGCAATTAGTCAAAATAGTGTCTCCAGTCAAATACCACTCGCATACCAATTTGCCAAACGGATTTTAACTCCGGGAGAGGAGCGCTTCCTTCTGGAATGACGCTCGCGCTGGTTGGAATATCCACCCCTACAGTAAATTGAATGAGCAAACTCGAACTCTGTTCCTGTGAAAAAGATCTGTTGAAGGGTAAATATTCAAGGAAAGGAAAATCAAGCTGGGTAGACTTATAAGAAACCACCGTGCCTTTTGCCGGACCTGTTGGAATGATGATGGCCGGTTTGGTTGTAGATAAGCCGTAAAAAGATACGCCTACTTCTCTTCCCAGGATAAACTGAAAGCGACCAATGGATGTGGCAATGCCCGATTGCCATGGAATCAGGCCGCCATTCGCGGCAGCAATGGCCATGGAAGCAGCCGATTTATGCGAAAACAAGTATACAAAAGGAGCTGCATATAATAAGTCGCCCGGAAGCAAATAGAACGGCAAGCGAATCCTAAGATTATAAGCTGATCGCCCGGGGATGACTGCAGTGAGTGAACTTGAATTGCCTTCTGCAATCCCATTATTTATCTGGGTTGTAGACGAACCATCCAGTCTCCAGCCGGCCTGAAGAAAAACCAGGCCATCACCCGACTGATTCAATACCCCTTCCAGACCGAAGCCATACCTGACATTGGCTTCCACTCCTCCTACAAAGCCATTCTGCGTTTGATCTTTTCCAAATCCACCAATCACATCCGCGCCGTTTAGCGATGTAGACACGCCTAAAAATGCCCCCAATTCGGAGCGAAACCTGGGCAGTTCTCCCAATCCAGTTGCCAGCCCGGGAACGGGAGTTTTACCGAGAATAGTTATAAGGAATTTTGCATCTGCCTTTCGAAATGGCATAAAATTATTTGAACACACATTGAAACTATCGGGGAGGTTCCTTAATGCAAGGATGTCGTCATTGAATTCTATTTGTAATTTTCCACTGGCTGCATCGAGAAATTGTTCCAGGCTCAAACGTACATCTGCTGCAGCCACCAAAGCATCTTCATTGCGCATGAACGCGTCTCCCTTGATGATCATCCTTTGACCGTCCCAGGAAACAACTTCCAATCCCCTTTCATTATAATAATCGTGCGTTCCTTTTCGTACCGAGGCATCTCCCCAGGTTCCTGCAACATGACCGGCTGCAAAGACATCTTCCAGAAAATGCAATGCAAAGGCTTCATCAGCGAATGCAGACAGAATCAATTTGGATTTTTCTTCGGTCTGCAGATTTCCTTTTGCATACCGGGCGGCTTTTTCAAGGGCGCTGATATGAAACCAGCAATATGCTCCGAGCGCATTCAATGGGGCATCTACTGTCAGACAGGTTTTCAGGTATTCATTCTCCTCGGTATTAGACTTTGGCCTGGCCAGTAGAAAATGCACATTATTGGAGCCAGCCCTTGTAGCGTATTCCAGATCTGCTCTTTGAAGTTTGATGTCGGAGTCGCGCAGAGCATTAATTTGCTGGCTCCTGCTTTTGGCATTTGCCAATTCTATTTTCAATTCTTCAGCGATATTGGCGACTTTAATGATCCATTCTGAATACAATACCGTGTTTAACATAGTCTCCGGCGAGCAACTGTGGTCTCCGGCTATGGCAGCCCAGGTCGCATAATCAATTTTTGTAGCGTGTGTACCTTGTTCCGGAAAGATGACGGAATCCGTCAGGCGGTTTGAATATCCTTTCGTCGCTTCCGTCCAAAGTTGCTCCAGCAAGAGGCGGTAAGAGGGACCGAGGTTTTGAATTGCATAGAGCGCAATTTGCCGGTGCTCAGGAAAAACCCATGCGGAAGAATTATTTGCACATAAAATAAAAAATGAAAATATCAGGGTCTTAACCCAATGGATCTTTTTCCGAAAATATCCGGCGGCTTTAGCGAATCTATTCATTCCAAAGGCAGAAATAAAGAATGGAATTTCTGGTTTAACGCTTTTGTGTATGTTCATAGATTAGCTTGAAAGGTAAATCGAATTCTTTGAAGTGAAGGAGCATTTCAAAATCAATAAACCCCTTTGCCAATATCAATTAGTGCAATTGGAAATGCAACACTTCGACATAACAGAAATTCTCTGATCAATTTGTTTTCGGTGCCCATTTTGAATAGAAATGGGACACCTACAGGCCTTTGCGTGAAACAATCAGTGACCAGAAACAAAAAAGCCCTTTAAATCTGAAAGGCCCTTAGCGTTTCTATTTGACTGATCTGAATTAGAATTCTTTCTTTGCGCCTCTTCTCTCGTCCGCGTCTTTCCTTGAAACAAATCAGGGACTGACAACAAAAAAGCCCTTCATGTTTGAAGAGCCTTGTACCGCGTACGGGAATCGAACCCGTGATTCATCCGTGAAAGGGATGCGTCTTAAACCCCTTGACCAACGCGGCTTGTAGCACAGTAGCCTTAACGGGTTTTTCCCGAGAAAGGAGTGCAAAGATAATGGCCGAAGGAAAATCTGCCAAATCCTTTTATTCGAGACAGGCATTTCATGGGTCGCTGAAACTCATTCTACTGCACAATTGAGTGATCCCGCATTTTGCGGAGAAGCTACAAGGATGTTGATCAGTGCGCTGAAGCCGGAAACAAAATATACAGGCCCGTAAATGCACAATTCCGTAACTTTGCAGCTTAATTTTTTTCAAACCCAAATTGTTTATTTATGAGCACCGTTAAAGTCGCAATCAATGGTTTTGGTCGGATTGGCAGGCTGGTCTACCGCCAGATTTATAAAATGGATGGAATTGATGTGGTCGCGATAAATGATTTGACGAGCCCGAAAGTATTGGCTCACCTGTTGAAATATGACAGTGCACAAGGCCGCTTTGATGCGGAAGTAAGATCCAAAGAAAACTCCATCGTCGTAAACGGCGATGAAGTCATTATATATGCACAGAAGAATCCGGCTGAAATTCCGTGGAAGTCTCACGATGTAGACGTGGTGCTCGAATGTACCGGCTTTTTTACTGATAAGGAAAAGGCTGAGCTCCATATTAAGGCAGGCGCAAAACGCGTCGTCATTTCAGCTCCTGCAACAGGTGAAATGAAGACGATTGTGTTCAACGTAAATCATCAGATTCTGGATGGATCTGAAACTGTTATTAGCTGTGCTTCCTGCACAACAAACTGTCTTGCGCCTATGGCACATGCACTTGACAAGAGTTTCGGCATTGTCATGGGGTTAATGACTACCGTTCACGCTTACACGAATGACCAGAACACACAGGATGCACCCCATCCCAAGGGAGATCTCCGCCGCGCACGGGCAGCCGCACAAAATATCGTACCTAATTCAACCGGCGCTGCCAAAGCCATTGGTTTGGTATTGCCAGGTCTGAAAGGCAAACTGGATGGAAGTGCGCAAAGGGTTCCTGTACTCACCGGATCATTGACCGAATTGACCACCATTCTGAAGAAAAAAGTGACAGTGGAAGAAGTGAACGCGGCGATGAAAACTGCAAGCAATGAAAGTTATGGTTATACTGAGGATGAAATCGTGAGCAGTGATATCGTGGGCATTACCTATGGCTCTCTGTTCGACGCGACGCAAACCAAAGTGCTCACTGTCGGCGACCAGCAACTGATTAAAACAATCAGTTGGTATGATAATGAAATGAGTTATGTGAGTCAGCTGGTAAGGACAGTAAAATATTTTGCCGGGTTGATTTCAAAATAATAGTCTTCGGGCGGAACCCTGGGTTCCGCCCTTTTTTTCTTCATATTGCAACGCATTTATTTTGCGCGCCTGGCGGAGAGGCCGGAGGACATTCACTTTTACTTTTTTAGATTCTTCTGCTGCTCAAGGCAATGAGGATATGCCAGAGCAACGTATCTTTAACGGAATGGTTTCCTGAATACAATAAAATTGAATCTATGAGTCCTTTTAGTCAGCACAATTTCAAAAATGAGAAAGCACTGATCCGCGTGGATTTTAATGTTCCCCTGAATGACAAGTTAGAGATTACAGATGACACGCGCATAAGGGCAGCCATTCCTACGATAAAAAAGATACTACAGGACGGTGGAAGCGTGATCCTTATGTCGCACCTCGGCAGACCCAAAGATGGAGCTTCGGATAAATTCTCGCTGAAACACCTGGTTAAACATATCAGCGATTTGCTCGGCGGAATTCCGGTATTTTTTGCGGATGATTGCATCTCGGAAAAAGCAGGCCTGACTGCAAGCATGCTAAGACCCGGAGAAGTGCTCTTGCTGGAGAACCTCAGGTTTTACAAAGAAGAGGAGAAGGGCGATGAAGCCTTTGCGAAAAAATTGGCGAGCCTGGGTGATGTGTATGTAAATGATGCTTTCGGGACAGCCCATCGCGCCCATGCTTCCACTGCCATCATAGCCAAATTCTTTCCAAAAGAAAAAAGGATGTTCGGTCTCCTGATGGAAGGAGAAGTGAGTAGTGCTGAAAAAGTGCTGCACAAGGCTGAAAAGCCGTTTACCGCGATCATCGGCGGAGCAAAAGTGTCAGACAAAATCCTGATCATAGAAAATCTATTGGAAAGAGCAACGGATATTATCATTGGAGGCGGGATGGCCTATACTTTCATGAAGGCAGAAGGCGGGCATATAGGGAAATCTCTTTGCGAGGAAGACCGCCTCGAAACGGCTTTGGATATCCTGAAAAAAGCGACGGCAAAAGGCGTAAGCATTCACCTGCCTTCGGATTCAGTTATTGCCGACAAATTTGACAAAGTGTCAAATACATCCTCGGCGCCCAGCAATAATATTCCTGATGGCTGGATGGGCCTGGACATAGGAGAAAACGCCTGCCAGCAGTTTACCAATGTAATCAAGAAGTCAAAAACTCTTTTATGGAATGGTCCGATGGGCGTATTTGAAATGGAAAAATTTCAGCACGGTACCCGCGCGATTGCACAGGCCGTGGCCGAAGCTACAAAGCATGGTGCATTTTCACTGGTCGGAGGTGGCGATTCAGTTGCAGCAGTAAACCAGTTTGGATATGCTGACAAAGTAAGTTATGTGTCTACGGGTGGCGGAGCCATGCTGGAATATTTTGAAGGCAAAGTGCTACCGGGTATAGCGGCGATTAACGAATAAGGCGGAACGCTGCACGCTCAACGCTGAACGCATAACGCGGAACGCTAAAGGCTGAAACCTGAATGCCCAACATCAAAAGCAAGAATCTCATAATTTTTTTTGTGCTATATATTTCAGTCAATGACTAAAGCGTTAGTTGCGATTTGCATTATGCGTTATGCGTTCAGCGTTTAGCATTAAGCGTGATCACAATTTTCCCAAACTGTTGCTCATTGTCCATTCTGCGCATGGCGGCCTCTCCATCCTTCATTGAATAACACATATCTATCACAGGTTTGATCTGCTGTGTATCGATGAATTCAACCATGGCCAGAAAATCTCCGGGGCTACCCATGGTGGTACCCATCAGATTCAACTGCTTCCAGAAGATTCGTCTTAGTTCGATATTTGTTGGATTGCCCCGAGTAGATCCATAAGATACAATGGTTCCTCCCGGCCTGGAAAGATCGAGGAGATGGTTAAGATCATTCCCGCCAGCACCGTCGATGATGAGATCGAACTGTCCGACATGATCCTTGAGCTCCTTCGCCCATTCCGGGTCCCTGTAATTAATACCGTTCTTTGCACCCATGGCCCTTGCCCGATCGAGTTTTTCCTTTTGTCCTGATGACACATACACTTCAGCGTTAGCCTTCAGGCAAAACTGCATTGCAAAAAGCGCCACACCGCCTCCAATGCCTGTGATAAATATTTTCATTCCAGGGGCTGCCATTCCTCTTCTGAAAACTGCGCGAAAAGCAGTTAGCCCCGCCAGCGGGAGGGCAGCAGCTTCCTCGAATGAAAGTCCTGGCGGTTTTTCCACCAGGCTCGATACTGGCACCTTCACGAATTCAGCCAATGTGCCATTATCCGGGAGGCCAAGAATTTTGAACTGTGCGGGATCCTGATGCGTTTCTTCCTTTCCCCAGTGGAGGCTGGGATTTATGATAATTTCCTTGCCGATCCAACCCTCATCCTCATGCGAACCAGTGGAAACAACAATTCCTGATCCGTCTGAACCGGGAGTGATGGGGTATTTAAGCCCTGCATACTTTCCTTTTTGAATCCAGAGGTCCCGATGATTCAGTGCCGCGGAATGGATCTTGACGAGTGACTTCGTTGGCACCGGGGGAAGGCTCCGCGAGGTCCTTCAATACCAGGGGCTGGTCTTTAGCTTCCAGTATTAATGCCTTCATGCTGATCTGATAAACTAACGTAATGAAATACCTACATTTTGAGAAACTTGCCTATTTGCCAAATACCTTGATCAGTTGATCTGTCCCTCCACCATTGCTTGTGCAGAGGTAAACATCGCCGGAAGGTGAAACGCAGGCATCCCTCAATCTCCCATATTTATTGATAAAGAATTCATTCATCGCAGTAATCTTGTCCTGCGTATCATTCAACTGCAGCTGGATGAGCCGGCTGTCTTTGAGTGTGCAGAGCAGAAGTGAATTTTTCCATTGCGAGATCTTGTCATTGTTATAGTATTCCGTGCCGCTGGGTGCAATCGTGGGCGTCCAGGCCTGAATGGGTTCCACCACATTGTGACTTGAGCAAAAAGTCTGCTCAGCGGAGAGGTCGCAAAAGCCCCTCACATCCGGCCAGCCGAAATTTTTGCCTTTCTGGATGATATTGATCTCATCATCGGTGTCGGGACCATGCTCAGAATTGAATAATTTATTGTTTACAAACACGAGCCCCTGTGGATTGCGATGACCATAGGACCAAATCGGATTGTTTGGAAACGGATTGTCGGCAGGAATCGTTCCATCCAGGTTAAGCCGCATGATTTTGCCATTGCGCATAGCAGTATCTTGGGCATCGGTGGGATTGTTCGCATCCCCCGTCGAGAAATACAATTTGAGGTCCGGGCCAATCCTCAGCCTGCAGCCATTATGGATTGATGAAGCCTTTATATTGTCAAAAATGATGGTTGGAGAAATCAAAGCGCCACCACTATAAATGTAGCGTACAATTTTTTCGGTGTAATTGCCTGCCTTATTATAATCATAAGCAACATATAGGAAAGGATTGGCGGTGAAATCCGGATGCAAAACCATCCCCAGCAACCCCCCTTCTCCGTTAGGGACCACTTCATTGATGGTAAGGAGCGGACTGACCACACCGGTAGCAGGATTGACCCTGCTGATGATCCCACCTCTTTGAGTCATCCAGATGAAATTATCCGGGCCCCATAGAATTTCCCATGGAAAATCCAGGTTGCTGAGCAACACGGTATCTGAAATGTTTGCAGGTCCGGGCGGATTGGTTGTGCTGGAGCCAGATTTGCCGCAAGAGGCAATGAATAAGAATGCAAGAAGTAAAGCAGGAATATTTTTCATAGTGTCGTTTTGAGCTCTTTATTTATTACCAAAACAATGCCTGAATTCCAGAAGTAGCCCTATCATTACCCAATACGATAAAATTTATTGGTCGACAGTTCAAATGTCTTAATTTTAATACAATAACTTAAAAACCTTCATAGTATGAATACTCGTAATTTAACATTAATCGTTGTTATTGCGTTCATTTTATTATTTGGCGGCTGTGCCTGCAACGGATATAATGGACTTGTCAGCCAGGACGAAAATGTTAAGAAGGCCTGGAATAATGTGCAAAGCGATTATCAGCGGCGTTCCGACCTTGTTCCAAATCTTGTGAACACAGTTAAAGGCGCTGCAAATTTCGAGCAAACAACGCTTACCAATGTCATCGAAGCCCGCGCAAAAGCGACACAGGTTAAGATTGATGCAAATAATCTTTCACCAGAAAATATTGCAAAGTTCCAACAGGCTCAACAGGGACTTAGCGGTGCCCTTGGAAGACTATTGGCAGTTGCGGAAAATTATCCCGACCTGAAGGCTACTCAAAATTTTAGGGAATTGCAGGGACAGCTGGAGAGCATTGAAAATGGCATTCGCAGTTCGCGAAATAGTTTCAATAGTGCAGTAAATGATTACAATGTTAAGGTCAGATCTTTTCCTATGAGTCTTCTGTCCGGAATATTTGGCTTCAAGGCGAAATCTGGATTTACTGCAGATCCGGGTTCAGAGAAAGCGCCGGAGGTTAAGTTTTAATTATTCTTCAAATGAAGCCATCCAAAAAAGTATGGATATGGATTATAGCCATACTGGTAATCCTGGCCATCTATACGGGACTAACCTATAATCGGCTGGTAAAAGCAGATGAAAACGTCAAATTAAATTGGGGTAATCTGCAAAATGCTTATCAGCGCAGAATGGATTTGACGCCAGGCTTGGTTTCAGTCGTTAAAGCATCTTCCGATTTTGAAAAGCAAACCCTGGAACAGGTGGCAAATGCAAGGGCGGAAGCATTGCAGGTAGCAGTAGATGCGACAGGATTGAGTCCTGAAAATTATGCGCGTTTTGAAAAGACACAAGGCGAATTGGCCAATTCGGTTAATCGCGTGATCGGTATCATTGAGAAATATCCGGATCTTAAGTCTTCAAAGAGTTATTTGTATTTGCAGAGCCAGCTCGAAGGCACGGAGCGCAGGATCAAAGTATCCCGCAGTGATTTCAATGAGGCTATTGCCAATTATAATAAATCTGTTCGTGGATTTCCTTCCGGCACGGTAGCAGGTATATTTGGTTTCAGGCCGAAAGAAGGATTTACCAGTGAACCTGGGGCAAACCTGGCGCCGGAGGTCAAATTTTGATCATTGAATTTTTAAAACTATTTCTTGAAAATTCCATTTCTTTCGAAGAAAGATTTTTTCAACGCCGACGAAAAACGCCGGATCGTGGAAGCCATTCGTTTGGCTGAACACCAAACCAGTGGCGAAATCCGGGTCTATGTGGAAAGCCGTTGCCGGTTTATAGATCCTTTGGACCGGGCTGCCGAAATATTCTGGGGCCTCCACATGGATCAGACTTCAGCACGTAATGCTGTGCTGGTCTATGTGGCGATTAAAGACAGGCAGCTTGCTTTATTCGGCGATCAGGGAATTCACGAAAAAGTGGGCGAAGCTTATTGGAAAGAAAAAACCACTAAGATCATACAACACATGAATAAGGAGTCTTATGCAGAGGCAATCAGCAGAATAGTGGGAGATATCGGGGAGGCACTGCATACCCATTTTCCATATGACAGAGGTATCGGACAAAAATGAATTACCCAATGATGTTGTATTTGGCCGATGAAAAATCGAATTGACTAAAGGGATCAAAGTCAGGTATAGTACGATGAAAAAATTCTTCTGGATATTATTTTTTTGTGTTGGATTTCAGTTTTTACAGGGACAGTCAATTGATGTCATTATCAACAGTCCACCGAAACCGGCCAGGCTGGTCAATGATTATGCACATGTACTTACACCAGACCAGGTGGCAGCCCTGGAAAATAAGCTGGTGGATTATGATGACAGCACTTCGGTGCAAGTGGCCATTGTTACCGTTCAAACTTTAGGCACGGTTGCCATTGACGATGCAGCATTGGCCATCCTGAGGAAATGGGGTGTTGGAAATAAGAAAACCAACAATGGCGTTGTCATACTCGCAGCCATCCAGGACCACAAGATTTTCATTGCTACAGGCTATGGCATGGAGAGTGCTGTGCCAGATATTACAGCAAAAGCAATCATAGAAAATGAAATCGTTCCCAATTTTAGGGAGAGCAATTATTATCGCGGATTTGACCTGGCAGCAGATGCTATTATCAAGGCTGCAGCCGGACAATATACGGCACCTGAGGGTTACCGTGGAAGAGGAAATGATGGAAAGGGTGGAGCAATATTCGGGCTGATCATTTTTGCCATCGTTATCCTGATCCTTTTCAGCAGCAGAGGTGGAGGAGGCAGGGGTGGTATGATGAACCGTACCGGATTCTTCCCCTGGATAATTGCCTCCATGCTGAGCAATAGTGGCAGAGGTGGTGGTTGGTCTGGAGGTGGGGGAGGAGGTTGGTCCGGCGGAGGTGGTGGAGGGTTCGGAGGCTTTGGTGGCGGTGGAGGAGGTGGCGGTGGAGCCGGAGGAAGTTGGTGATTGGTTGATTAGTTGATTAGTTGATTAGTTGATTGTTGATTGGTTGATTGGTTGATTGGTTGATTGGTTGATTGGTTGATTGGTTATTCGGCTATGCAAGTTACAAATCATAACTTGTAAATATTCCCTGTAAAGGATTTAGTATAGGTTAAAAAACTATATGCCGTTTGTGATGAGCAAACGGCATCTTCATTTATAAGAATGTTAACTTACAACCATTCAACCAATCAACTAATCAACCGATCAACCAAACTCAGAATCCTTTCTTCTCAGCTGAAATCTTGGACTGAATATATTCGATCTGTTCCTTGAGACTGTCTTTAACAGATCCGGTTGCAGATTCTTTTTGTTTTTCTTTTGTGGAAATGACTTGTTTTAGGAAACCATTGATCACAGGTGTAATGCCATATTGTTCCGGAAGGGCATTTCTGAATTCGACAATTTCGTCAACAGCGGCTTTCACTTTTTCCGTATTATTGATATGAGAAATATAGTCACAGAGTGGTTTGATCAAATCGAATTTAGCCTGGCCCAGGGGAAGACTTGCATAATAGTCGTTTACGACATTGAATGATGATTCGTCATTGTTTTTCACCATAATTAAAACCAGTTCATTCATCAGGTCTCCCTTAGCTGGTTGATGGATCATTTTTTTTGCATTTTCATAGGCAAGTGCGGGGTCGCGCTTGGCCAATCCGGTCAAAGCATTTCCTGCGATGGTATATGATGAATCGTACAAATGCGCAATGAATAGTTCTTTATATTCCGGTTTGTCATATTGCCTTAGCAGGCCCATGGCGTTTCCCCTGACAAGAGCCCTTGGATCATTTTTTGCCAGGTCCAGGATAATGGTTTCACATTCTGACTTGGTTTTGGATTTTCCCAGATTCAATTTTTGCATTGTGTAAATCCTCAGCTCATAGAATTTATCATTCATGGCCAGCTTCAATAAATCAAGCGCCTTCTGATCGTCCTGATTTTTTGCACAGAAATCAATGGCTTCCCTGCGATCCAGATAAAGTCCGGCGTTTTTATATTGGTAGATATAATTATCAAGTGTCTTGTTGTCCTTTTTCTGGCATAACAGGATCTTGTCCCCGTCCACATTGACCAGATCCGGTTTTTGATTGTAAGAAAAACTGAGTGTGTCTGATTTTTCATTGACCCAGACCTTATGCCGCGTCTTTTTTCCGCCTTCATAAACGTCAATGGCCAGGGGAAGCGTGAAGACTTTATCGCCTTCCTGCGTTTGTTTTATGATTACTTTTACTTTCTTATTCGCGTCGTCATATATGTAATCGATATTCAGGACTGGGTGACCACTACCATAATACCATTGATTCCAGTACCAGTTGAGGTCCTGGCCGGTCACTTCTTCGAATGCCAGACGCAGATTCTGAGCCTCGGCTGATTTGAATTTATTCGTGGTGAGATAGAGATTCAGCGCTTTAAAAAATGCACTGTCCCCGATATAATTTCTCAGCATATTGAGGATGCGGCCACCTTTGGAGTAGGTGACCATATCGAACATGTCTTCCTTGTCGTTGTAATTAAATCGAATCAGGTCTTTTGAGGGATTGGATTCGTCTGCCAGGTATTTCTGAATATCCCTGAAGTTTACTGCATCACCCGCGTCCTTTCCATATTTATGTTCATTCCAGATGGTTTCGCTGAAATTGGCGAAGGATTCGTTAACTGACAAATTGCTCCAGCTTTCCGTCGTGACGAGGTCTCCAAACCACTGGTGAAAAAGTTCATGGGCAATATAATCTTCAAAAGCGTTTTCATCAGCTAGTTGTCTTGCATCCTGTTGCAATGCGTCTGTGTGCAGGGTTGCACTTGTGTTTTCCATAGCGCCGCTGACATAGTCTCTTGCTGTCATCTGAGAATATTTTACCCAGGGGTATTCCACGCCGAGAATCCGGGAATAAAAGGCCATCATTTCGGGCGTATTGCCGAAAATCCTTCGTGCAACGGGTTCATATGCCTTTTCTACATAATAATTAACTTCTTTTCCCTTGTAATGGTCTTTAACGATGGAATAATCTCCAATGCCCATGAAAAATAAGTAGGGTGCATTCGGCAAATCCATTTTCCAGGTATCCGTTCTGGTGCCATCTGCATTTTTTTTCTGGGAAATCAATGCCCCATTCGAAAGTGTAACATATTTAGAAGGTGCGGTGATAATAAATTCCTGAGTGGTTTTCTGGTTTGGTCTGTCGATGGTGGGACACCAAACGGATGTGCCTTCGGTTTCACCCTGCGTCCAGATCTGGGTGGGTTTATTTTTTTCTGTGCCATGTGGATTGATGAAATACAGTCCTTTTGCATCCGTGATGGCAAGGCTGCCGTGTACTTTAAATTCATTCGGTTTTGAAGTATAATCGATGAACACGGTATACCTTTCATTGTTTTTATACGTTTTCCCAAGATCGATACGAAGGTTAAGTCCGTCGTATCTATATTGGAGCGGCTTCTGAGTGTTTCCCTGTATCAGGGCTACTTTATGGATGTCCATTCCTTTTGCGTCCAGATTCAGGGAATCCGTGGGATAAAAATGTGGCTTGAGCGTGATCCAGACTTTTCCATACATATAAGTCTTATCATAATCAAATTTTGCATCCAGTTTCGTATGGACGAGGTCGTTGATCTTTGTCGCGGTTGCCCTATACACTTTTTTCGTTTCTTCTTCCTTTGGTTCGTCCCCATTTTGAGCTACGGATGAGATCGTAAGAATGAATCCAAAAAAAAGCAACTGTATCCTTTTCATGTCTAATTTTTAAGATTTGTAAAGATATACTTGGCCTTTTACAACAATTATAAAAATTGTATAAAAGGTCAAATGGACGGAGCAATTAATTAGATTTGCCTGAAGAAAAACCCAGCGCTTGCTAAAATGGCTAAGATTTGTTTAGCATTGATCCTGTTCTTTACGACCCTGAATGCTTATTCGCAGCAAGACGGCCTGGTATTAATAGATGCAGACGACCATCAGCCTTTCTTCCTTAGGATGGGAGATAAGACCTATCAATCTTCCCCGGTCGGCCACCTGACGATTTCAAATCTGAAAGACAGTACATATATTATTACCATTGGATTTCCAAAAGACCGCTTTCCGGAATGTCAGTTTAGCGTCCGGGTTACCCGAAAGGACCAGGGCTTTCATCTGAAACAAACTCAGGGTAAGGGTCAGGAATTATATAATTGGCAAACGCAGGAATCCATTCTTCCCATACAATCCAAATCTGGAGCGGGGAATCGCATTTTGGCAACTGGTATAAGAATGGACGATGCATTTTCTCGTTTAATGGCGGCCGTTGTGAATGATACGCTGGTCATGTACAATACATATATCGTTGATCAGGTTGCTGATAGTTCGAAATCAATATTGGTTCCTGCGAATGGATCGGTGCCCAAAAAATCGGATACGGTCAGTGATTCATCCAGAAAAAAGACTGCAGCCATTAATCCGACAGGAGAGGGTTCAAAATCCATCGGTAAAAAGCCTACTAAAGGGGCGAAAACGCAGGCTGCTGTGATGCTTGCGCAACAATCTCTCGCGGACACATATCAGCTAACCTATATTTCTTATACAAAGAAAGGACGTGCAGATACGGTTCGTATTGAAATTCCTTTGGAGACTGAAAAAAATTCGACCAGGGCGGAACCTTCATCAATAACCGACGAAGCCCTTGCCAACAAGCAGGAACTACTCAAGGACAGTGGTATCATAATTCCTGCACCACCTGAAACCAAAAAGAAAACAACAAATACCAATTGCAGGAAGATAGCATCAGATCATGACATAGATGCACTGCGCGTCAGGATGATGAATGAATATATGGAAGACCATCGAATAGATGTGGCAGAGAAATTCTTTTCGACAAAATGTGTGAGCGTAAATCAAGTAAAGGCATTGGCTGAATTGTTTTCTGGTGATAAGTCGCGCTTCCAATTTTATGTGGCTGCCTATCCCTTTGTTTCCGACCTTGAAAATTTTGGAGAGTTATCCGCCTCTCTGCTTGAGAAATCATACAAAGATCAGTTCAATGCCCAGTTTTGAATAAATAAAGATGAGAGATCACCCTCGCGGTAATTCATAACGTGAAAGCGCATGTGATATACTCACTACCCTTCCTTCCACCAATTTATTATTCATGCCCAGGTATTTTCTAGAAGTTTCGTATAAAGGTGACCAGTTCAGCGGATTCCAGGTCCAGGACAATGCCAATTCGGTGCAGGCGGAAGTGGAAAAGGCTTTTGGCATCTATCTGCGTAGGGAGCTTGCCCTGACGGGGTCCTCCCGGACAGATACCGGCGTTCATGCGCTGCAGAATTTTTTTCATTTTG
>CAWHHG010000010.1:245000-527123 GCA_963829115.1 uncultured Chitinophagaceae bacterium
GAGATGAATATTCTAAGGCGCTCGGGTGAGCCGTGGAGAAGGAACTAGGCAAATTGACGCTGTAACTTCGGGATAAAGCGTACCATCTTCGGATGGTCTCAGTAAAATGGTTCAACCAACTGTTTAACAAAAACACAGGGCCCTGCAAAATCGAAAGATGACGTATAGAGCCTGATACCTGCCCGGTGCTGGAAGGTTAAGGAAGGATGTTCGGCGCAAGCCAAAGCTTCTGACTGAAGCCCCAGTAAACGGCGGCCGTAACTATAACGGTCCTAAGGTAGCGAAATTCCTTGTCGGGTAAGTTCCGACCTGCACGAATGGTCTAATGAGTTGAACACTGTCTCCTCCACGAGCCCGGTGAAATTGTAGTATCGGTGAAGATGCCGGTTACCCGCCACGGGACGGAAAGACCCCGTGAACCTTCACTACAACTTTGCATTGATTTTGAATTACGGATGTGTAGAATAGTTGGGACACTTTGAAGCAGTGGCGCTAGGTATTGTGGAGCGGTCGTTGAAATACCAACCTTCTTTGATTTAGAGTCTAATCCCTTGCGGGAAACAGTGCATGGTGGGTAGTTTGACTGGGGTGGTCGCCTCCTAAAGAGTAACGGAGGCTTGCAAAGGTACCCTCAGTACGGTTGGTAATCGTACGAAGAGCGCATTAGTATAAGGGTGCTTGACTGTGAGGCATACAAGCCGAGCAGGAGCGAAAGCTGGCTAAAGTGATCCGGCGGTTCTGTATGGAAGGGCCGTCGCTCAAAGGATAAAAGGTACTCCGGGGATAACAGGCTGATCTCCCCCAAGAGCTCATATCGACGGGGAGGTTTGGCACCTCGATGTCGGTTCGTCACATCCTGGGGCTGGAGAAGGTCCCAAGGGTTCGGCTGTTCGCCGATTAAAGTGGCACGTGAACTGGGTTCAGAACGTCGCAAGACAGTTCGGTCCCTATCTGTGGTGGGCGTAAGTAAATTGAGTGGACATGACCTTAGTACGAGAGGACCGGGTCGTACGTACCGCTGGTGTATCTGTTGTGCCGCCAGGTGCAGTGCAGAGTAGCTATGTACGGACAGGATAAACGCTGAAAGCATCTAAGCGTGAAACCTTCCACAAGATGAGTTTACTTTTAAGGGTCGTCAGAGACTATGACGTTGATAGGCTATAGGTGTAAAAGTGGTAACATTAAAGCCGAGTAGTACTAATTGCCCGTATGCTTTAATTTTTTTTTTACTCCTTATTACAACTTCCCAATATGACTTTATTAGTTATTAGTTGACTAGCTGATTAGCTGAGGTCGTTATCGATCAACTTTAACTAATGCAATCAACTCTATTAACTTCTTATGGTGGTTTTTCCAAGGGTGTTCACCTCTTCCCATACCGAACAGAGAAGTTAAGCCCCTCATGGCCGATGGTACTGCACCACAATGCGGGAGAGTAGGTAGCTGCCATATTCTTTGAACCCGATCAGTTTTCTGATCGGGTTTTTTTATGCCCAATGCTAAACGCGCAACGCAAAACGCCCCTTTAATTGATGTTATTTCTCTCTCCTTCCGGGGAAGATTATTTTGAGCCCGGCATTTGTATTTCCATTGGGCATCCTTGCGTCGCACTCTTCTTCATTTAGTTCTCCATTCATCTCCTTTCTTCCCGATTTCAAGTAAACATGGAATCATTTTAACTGAGTCTCTATTTTATTTCTCGCAGAAGCGCGCAGAGAAGCGCTGAGGCGCAGAGGTCTTTCTTTTGTGAATGCTATTAAAGTCAGAGAATACTCCTCTCCCCGCCATGGCGGGGAGAAACGGAAAAACCTCCCTGTTGGCATTTAATATTTAACTACCTTTTCTTCCCAAATATATTTTTATGAAAAAGATGGTTATCGCATGCACGATATCTGTCACAATGATGGCTTGCCAATCAAACGAGCGTGATAAGAAAGAGGAAAAAATCTCCGATGTTCCGGCTAAAGACACGTTTTCCTATCCATATAAAGCCAGCTATTCTTCTGATATTAGCGTTCCCGGACGGAAAGAGTACGCCCTCCTCACGTTAAAAGTTTGGAAATATTTTGAGCAGAAACAAATCGATTCCCTCAATGCATATTTCGCAGATACCATCACCTACCACGATGCCAATGGCATGAATTTTCACAGTACCAAAGCAAAACTTATAGAACTTGCAAAGAAAGATGTAGAAGGTCTGGATTCCCTTCGGTTTGATATGACCGCCTGGCAAGCGAGTCACATCAATGATAAGAATGAAGATTGGGTTAATATCTGGGCTGTGGAACGAGTATATCCTAAGAATAGGTAAGGCTGATACTTCCTGGATCCAGGAGAACTGGCAAATAAAAAACGGGCAGATTGTATACTTCGATCAATACAGGGCCAAACCGGCGAGGTGAGGTTGATTGGTTGAATTTGAGATTTGCAAGGCGCAGCAGTTTTCTGTACTAGGCAAAAAAAAGCATCAATTGCACTTCGCCATTGATGCCGATTCAAAATCGCTACAAATAATTTTATTTACTAAATATCTTTCCCGAAAACCAATCAACCAATCAACTAGTCAACTAATCAACTAAACAACCAGCATCGCATCGCCATAACTAAAGAAGCGATACTTATCTTTTATCGCTTTTTTGTATGCTTCCGTTGTCAGATCATAACCGGCAAAAGCGCAAACCATGATGAGTAAACTGGTCTTGGGGAGATGAAAATTGGTAATCAGCGCATCGGCGATATTAAATTGGTATGGCGGATGGATAAAAGTATTGGTCCAGCCTTCAGAAGACTTTAATAATTTCTCTGCAGTAAAAGAAGATTCAATGGCCCTCATGGTCGTTGTCCCTACAGAACAGATCCGATGACCACCCACCCTGGCCTTGTTCACGATCCTGCACGCGTCCTCATCGATGCGATAATATTCGGCATCCATCTTGTGCTTACTGAGGTCCTCCACTTCAATTGGACGAAAAGTGCCCAGACCTGTATGGAGTGTCGCTTCTGCAAAACGAATTCCCTTTATCTCCAAACGCTTGATCAGTTCTTTGCTGAAATGCAAACCAGCCGTAGGCGCAGCAACTGCACCCTCATGCTTGGCATATACTGTCTGGTATCTTTCCTTATCTTCTTCGTCGGGCTTGCGCTTAATGTATTTTGGGAGCGGGGTCTCTCCCAAAAATTCCAGCACCTGCCTGAATTCATCATCTGTTCCCTCCCATAAAAATCGTATGGTACGGCCCCTGCTCGTGGTGTTGTCAATGACTTCGGCTACCAATTCATCATTGTCGCCAAAATACAATTTATTACCTACCCGGATCTTTCTGGCAGGATCCACGATGACATCCCAAAGTCTGTTTGGTTTGTTTAATTCCCTCAATAAAAACACTTCGATCTTGGCCCCGGTTTTTTCCTTTCGGCCATACATCCGCGCAGGGAACACCTTTGTGTTGTTCACTACAAAGACATCTTTGTCTTCAAAATAATCCAATATGTCCCGGAAATGTTTGTTTTCAATCTGGCCGGTGTTTCTGTGAACAACCATCATTCGGCTGTCTTCTCTTTTTTTCGCGGGGTGTTGGGCAATAAGATTTAATGGTAGATCAAACTTGAACTGGGAAAGCTTCATGTAGAATATAATTTTTATAATGATCGCTACATGATACCAGGGGTGGTAAAGAATAGAATACTGCTATCCGACTCAAACCAGGTCTTACGGCACCCGATTTGATATCATGTTACGGCATGATTTTACAAGCGTGCAAAGGTAATATAATTCAAATGAAAAGTCAAATTATGTTCCGGCCTGCATTTAACCCCTGTTTACCCATCCAACCTCTTTGATTTTAAGTTCTCCCGGCTTTTTTGTACTTTTTTGGTCATTACATGTGCTTATTTAACCATCAAAACCCGCCGGCCCGCTTCACCATTGTTTCCAGGAACCCCGGGGCAACAATTTTTACAATGAACAATCCCAGCTAGCATCATGAGGCGACGCTTTCATATATCAGCTTATGCAATGCTGACCGCGCTGGTTTTGCAGACCATTTCAATGGATGCCCAGCAGGCTTCTGAAAAGAAATACCCCACCCTGCTTTGGGAAATAACCGGTCATGGCCTGAAAAAACCCAGTTACCTATTCGGAACCATGCATGTCAGCAGCAAAATGGTGTTCCACCTAAGTGATTCCTTTTATTTTGGTATCAGGAGCACGGATGTGGTGGCATTGGAATTGGATCCGCAGGTCTGGCAAGACCAACTCTTTCGCTACCAATATATGCAATCCAATCTCCGGAGTTTCACACAAGGCTCTCCAAATGAATTTCTGAATGAGAAATCCTTCCAGATTGAAGATTATGAAGACCAGCTCAAATCCGCATTGAGTGAAGAACCTATGCTGATTAACGGTCTTCTTTACCGCACCATCCAGCCCAGGGCGGACTTCGAAGAAGATACCTATCTCGATCTCTATATTTACCAGACTGGGAAGAAACTGGGCAAACAGGCGACTGGTGTTGAAAACTATTTTGAAACGGAAAAGCTGATTATGGAGGCCACCCAGGACATGATGAAAGACAGAAAGAAAAGGAGCATAGATATGGAAGGGGAGTCCATGTACGAAATTGAAAGGAAGACGCAGGAAGCTTATCGCAAAGGCGACCTGGACATGCTCGATTCCTTAGAGCATATCCTGCAGCCATCTCATGCTTTCACAGAGAAATTCCTATACCGGCGCAATGAGATCCAGGCCAATTCAATTGATAGCATTTTGAAAAAACATTCTTTGTTCGTGGGCGTTGGCGCTGCGCACCTGCCGGGCCCACGTGGAGTTATTGAATTGTTAAGGAAGAAGGGATATAAGCTGCGCCCCATCCGGATGCGCGACCAGGATGCTATCCAAAGGGAAGATATTGATCGGGTAAGGGTTCCTGTTAGTTTCACTGTGTATGCGCCGGATGATGCTCGTTTCGAAGTGAAAGTGCCCGGTAAAATGTACAAAAGAACCGACAGCCGCACCGGGGATTCCTGGCAATATGCCGACATGAGCAATGGAGTGTACTATATGATCACGCGGATCAAAACGCATGCCCACATGTGCGGCCAGCAGGATGAAAACGTCCTGAATAAGATTGATAGTCTGCTTTATGAAAATGTTCCCGGAAAGATCCTCAAAAAGAAACCCATCCGCAACAATGGATGGAAGGGGTATGAAATCATTAACAGGACGAGGCGGGGGGATATTCAGCGGTATAATATCTTTCAGACTCCTTTTGAAATCATCCTTTTCAAAATGAGCGGAAATGGAAATTATGTGGAAGGCAGGGAAGCTGACCTGTTTTTTGGATCCGTGGAATTGAAATCAAAACCTTTGAATGAAGGTTGGATTGATTTTGAAGCTCCAAGAGGGGGATTCAGGGCCAAATTTCCGCAAAGGCCGTCTGTATACAAGAACAACATGGGCCCTGAATCTACACCTAGGTGGGAATTTGAAGCCAATGATTCCACTACCGGGGATGCCTACCTGATCTGGAAAAGAACGGTTCAAAATTACCGATTTCTTGAAGAGGACAGTTTTACATTGGACCTGATGGAAGAAAGTTTTCATTTGTCGGACCAGATCGAAAAAACCCTGGATCGGAAATTTAATACCTGTGATGGTCATCCTGCGCTGTTTACGTCTTATGCTTGCAAGGACGGATCATTCATGAAAGCAGTCTTCATTTTGAATGGACCTCACTATTACGTGCTGGCGGCGAGGAATAAAAACGAGGGCAATACTTTTTCTAAATTTTTTAATTCCTTTTCATTTATACCTTATACCTATTCCGAATTCAGAGATTATACTGATACATTTCTCAACATTCGCGTAAGCACGCCGATTATACCTGACATTGATATGGGCGTGAGAAATATTCTTGAAAAAGCCAGCAGCGAGGATTTCCTGAATGCCGTCAACGACCATAGCAATTTCTGGCCGCGGAACAAAACGGCCCTTTTTCAGGACGATACTACCGGTGAAGCCATCTACGTGTCAGTGCAGCGATACCCAAAATACTATTTTCCCAAAGACTCAGCTAGTTTCTGGGAAGATGAAACAAATGAAAAAAAGATTCTTGAGGATTTCGTGATTCGCAAGAAAGAATATTTCAATCGGGGTGATTCCATCTACGGCTACAAATATGTTTATTCAGATACGGCATGCTCATCCTGGATTCAAAACTGGATTTTTGTAAAGGACAGAAGGCTATACCGGGTCATCAGCCTGAATGATTCCATAAGCCCAGCGGGCGATTTTGAAAAGAAATTCTTCGCGAGCCTCGAGCCTCTGGAAGTTCGTTCAAATGAGTCCATATTTGGAAACAAACTGGAACTTTTTTTTGAAGATTTGTTCAGCGCCGACTCTGCAAGGAGCAAAAAGGCCAAGGACGCGATCTCGAATGTCTATTTTGGTCCAAAAGGCGTGCAACCATTGCTGGATGCCATCAATAGACTTCAATATAATGACAGGGACTATATCATGATCAAATCCAGACTGATCAATGAGCTGGCCTATATAAAGGATTCTGTCACGGAGGTAAATCTCATTGAAGGGCTCGCTAAGATTTATATTTCTATCAAGGACACAAGCACATTGCAAAATGTGGTTTGCAGAACTTTGGCAAAACACAAAACAATTGCTTCCTTTCGCCTGCTCAAGAAGCTCCTTTTACAGGATCCACCGGTATTTGAAAATGCGAATGAGTATGATTATTTCTTCCAGGACATCGGCGATTCACTGTCTCTGGCAATGACATTTTATCCTGACCTTTTGCAATTGACATCCGTGGATGATTATAAGGAAGGCATCCTGACCCTCCTTACCTGGCTTGTGGATAGTAATTATGTGCATGCTTCAGACTATGCATCCTACTTCAGCCAAATGTATTTTGATGCAAAAATTCAATTGAAGAAGCAACAGGCGAAAGACGAAAAGAGCCAGCAAAAGAAGCCTGATGAATATACCAGCAATTACGAAAACGGAGAAAGAAGCACGGAAGAATATACGGCTTTACAGGACTATGCAATCCTGCTCATGCCATTCTATGAGAAAAAGCCCGAGGTGCAGGACTTCTTCAGAAAACTGCTAAAGACCCGGGATACCTCACTCCGTTTGTTCACGGCCGTCCTTCTGCTTCGAAACAAGATCCAGGTTCCAGACAGCATCATTGGAGCCATGGCTGCATCAGATCAATATCGGTGCCGTTTATATAGAAACCTCGATGTCATTCATCAGAGTAACAAATTCCCTGCAAAATTCAAAACGCAATTGGAAATGGCCAGGTCACTTCTTGCCGAGAGCCGGCCGGATAATGATTTTTTTGCCATCGAATATGTAGGCCGCAAATGGATTCAGGTGAAGGATGATAAAGGATATGTTTATTATTTCAGGTATAAGCTAAACAAAGAAGATGAATGGCAAATCGGTCTCGCCGGGCTTCAGCCTGAAGACTCAGCGGATATCGAAACAGACAACGATTTCGTGCGGGCGACAAATAAAAAAATCAGGGCCGACCAATCCCTGCTTGAACAATTCAATAACCAGCTAAGGCGGTTACTATTCTCAAAACACAAAAGTGCTGCGGGTTTTTACGGGGACAATGATTATTATGTGCGGAAGACCGATGATGAAGATTAGCGCCAGGCGCTTCGATTCTCTTAAATCCTTCCTTTCGGTATCGCTTCTATGAGTTTTCTGGTATATGCAGTTTGCGGGTGGGAGTATATTTTTTCCGCCGGCCCGATTTCTTCAATTTTACCCTGATTCATCACAAGGATCCGGTCGCTCAGGTACCGGATCACGGATAGATCATGGGAAATGAAAACGACTGTAAATCCGAATTCTCTTTTGAGGTCATTGATCAGGTTTAGGATCTGTGCCTGCACGCTGACATCCAGTGCCGACACGGATTCATCAAATACCACAAAGGAAGGCTCCATGATCAGCGCCCTTGCAATGACAATGCGCTGCCGCTGTCCGCCCGAGAATTCATGCGGATAGCGGTAAAACAGGGAAGGATGGAGATTGATTTTCTCAAGCAACTGGTTCACCCTGTTGCTTCTTTCAAGCCTGGATTTTACGAGGCCATGCACACTGAGCGGTTCGCCGATGGCAGCACCGATGGTTAACCTGGGATTGAGTGAAGAATAAGGATCCTGGAAAACAATCTGAATTTCTTTCTTTAGCTTTTTCATTTCCGCATGACTCTGGCGCAACAGGTCGTTTCCATTGAAAATAATTTTTCCTGAATGCGGTTCAATCAGCCTTAGCAGGGTTCTTCCCAATGTGGTTTTGCCACAACCAGACTCTCCTACAACTCCCAGGGTTTCGCCTTTATACAAAGAGAAGCTAACATCTCTCACTGCCTTTATATATTCAAGAGGCCGGCCGAAGATTGATTTTCTTATGGGGAACCAGACATTCAGATTTTGTACAGAAAGCAGGGCCTGGTGTACAAGATCCTCCCGGGTGGTAGAAAAGGGCATCTTGGTCAGGTCTTTATAGAATGTAGTTTCAGTAACCGATTTCACTTTAGGGTATACTTCACCGGTAGTTAGCAGTGCATCTTCAGCGGAATCCTCAACAAAGTCTGAAACGACCGGAAGCCTTTCCCCTTTTTTGTGCAGGATAGGCCTGCAATTAAGTAGTCCCCGGGTATATGGACTGTGTGGATTTCTGAACATGTCGCGCACGAATCCTTCTTCCTGGATCCTACCTTTGCGCAAGACGATGGCGCGGTCAGCGATTTCTGCCACAACACCCAAATCATGCGTGATGAACAGGATGCCCATCTTTTCAGATTTCTGCAATTCCTTCAGCAACTGCAGAATCGCATGTTGAACTGAACTGTCCAGTGCGGTCGTGGGCTCGTCACAAATCAGCAGGGAGGGCTTGCAAGAGATGGCCATGGCAATCATTACCCGCTGCTTTTGGCCACCACTTAGCTGATGCGGATAAGTGCGAAATAAGGCCCGGGCCCGCGGAAGTTTGACTTTCTCAAAAAGTGTAATTGTCCTTTCAAGCGCCCTCAGGTAGGGCAGCCCTTCATGCAACTGCAAAGATTCAACCACCTGCTGACCACAATTGATTAACGGATTCAGGGAAGTCATGGGTTCCTGGAAGATCATTCCGATCCTGCTTCCCCTGATCAGTCGCATTTGTTTCCGGGATTCCCTTAGCAAGTCGATGGCGACAGTACCTCCGGATGAAAAAAGAATTTCTCCCGACCTGATGGTGGCCGAATTGGGGAGCAACTGAAGTATGGACAGTGAAGTCACTGACTTGCCTGATCCTGATTCGCCAACAATGGCAAGCGTTTCTCCCTGCTGTAAATCAAATGAGAGCCGGTTAACTGCAGGAACAGTGAATTGTCCGGTCTTGAATTCGACGGAAAGATCTTTAATCTGGAGAAGAGGTATTTGTGGCATCAGTAATCAGAATCGCAGGTGTCTCACCGTTAATCCATTATTGATTAATTGTTTCAAGGAATCGATCCCGATCCGAATATGTTTTTCAACAAATTCGCCGGTCACTTTCTTATCGCTTTCTTCTGTTTTCACGCCCTCTGGTATCATGGGTTGGTCACTGACAAGCAGGAGCGCCCCGGTAGGAATCTTATTATAGAAACCTACTGAAAATATAGTTGCCGTTTCCATGTCAATGGCGTAGGCGCGGATCGTTTTTAGATATTCTTTAAATGCTTCATCATGCTCCCAAACTCTGCGGTTGGTCGTATACACAGTCCCAGTCCAATAGTCAACGGAATAATCGCGGATAGTTGTAGAAATTGCTTTCTGCAATGCGAATGCAGGCAATGCGGGAACTTCGGGAGGAAAATAGTCATTAGAGGTTCCTTCACCTCGGATGGCAGCAATGGGCAGGATAAGATCGCCCAGTTTATTTCTTTTTTTGAGTCCGCCACATTTACCAAGGAATAGAACGGCTTTTGGTTCAATCGCAGTGAGCAGATCCATAATGGTGGCTGCACTGGGACTTCCCATTCCAAAATTGATGATGGTGATTTCTCCGGCCGTTGCGCATTGCATCGGCCTCCCTTCTCCGGCTACTTTTACCTTGTGCCATTTGGCAAATTGTTCCACATAATTGTCAAAATTGGTGAGCAGGATATAGGCGCCGAAATTCTCCAATTTTTCCCCTGTATACCGGGGTAGCCAGTTCTTGACAATCTCTTCCTTGTTTTTCAATACAGCGATTTTAGATTTTTCACATCGCCCCCGGTCACTAACCCAGACGACTACATATTTGAAGGCAATTTCCCGAATATCAGATTCATTTTCTAACTTCCCTCATCTTGTAAAAGTAACAAATTGTTTTTTTTTCATGATTAAAATCTACTATCCTCCCTTCCCGTTTAAGATCCGGGAGGACGAGTCTGGTAAGGAATCCATATTTGATGAGTTGCGAAAACAATGGGTGAGGCTTACTCCTGAGGAATGGGTGAGACAGAATTTTATCCAGTATTTACTCCAAATTAAAAAATACCCAGCTTCTTATATCGCGGTTGAGCGGAAGATAAGTTTGGGAGAATTGACCAAACGTTTTGACCTCCTTGTTTTTGATAAAGCCGCAAAGCCATGGCTTATGGTGGAATGCAAAGCCATGGGCAGACCATTGGACAAGACCGTGCTTTGGCAGGCTTTGCACTATAATATTGCCCTGCCTGTTAAATACCTGGTCATTACCAATGGAGAAAATTGCTTTGGATATTGCAAGGGACCCCTTGACTTCGAAGCAATACCCGTATTGCCATTGTATGACGAGTAAATTACCGGTCCCATGCAAGCATGGCGTCTGCCATCTTTGAAAAATCCCGTCCGCCAAGGGCGGGCAGGATTCTAAAGGCTTTGGATGCTTTGCCATCAGGATCAGGGGAAGATGCCGAGTTCAGCATAGGAAGTGCCGACTTTATTAATAGCGACCACATAAGCAGCAGTACGCATATCCGTTATTTTAGCATTCTTTTTCCAGCAATCCATGACTTCATGCGTGGCTGTGCTCATCGTTTCTTCGAGTCCGCTATAAACGAGGTCCACTTCATCGGCACCATGCATGATGAATTCCTTTTCTCTTTCATGAATTGTTTTACCGGTCAGTCCCTCCAGCTGTCCAATGATATGAGCGTTCATATTTTCTGTAAATCGTTTTTCGAGTCTGCCATAACGAACATGGCTGAGATTTTTAAGCCACTCAAAATATGAGACGGTAACTCCACCTGCATTCAGGTACATGTCCGGGACTACTAGTACACCTTTCTGGATCAGGATTTCATCGGCATCAGGAGTCAATGGTCCATTGGCAGCTTCCCCGATGATCTTTGCATGTACCCTTGGTGCGTTAGAGGCCATTGATCACGTTCTCCAGCGCAGCGGGAATCAGGATATCGCATTCCAGTTCCAGTGCATCCCCTGAATTGGCAATATTGGTTGCGCCAGGAAAATTCAAAATCGATCCGGTTTTTTTCCTATGCTGGAATACTTCCTCTTCATTCAGTCCGTTGAGGTTCATGATGGCTCCTTCATATTCTGACAATGCAATTACTTTTGCACCACCTTCGCGGAAAAATTTCGCAGCATGATATCCTACATTACCTAGTCCCTGCACTACAACTGTCTTGCCTTCCACACCGGTATGCAAACCAAGCTTGTCCATGACATCCTTCATCCTGCATACTTCACGTATCCCGTAAAACACGCCCAGTCCAGTGGCTTCTTTTCTTCCTCTTACACCACCCTGGGTGACAGGTTTACCCGTAACGCAGCCCAGTGCGTCAATTTCCCCAGGGCGCATACTCAGATATGTATCCAGGATCCAGGCCATTTCCCTTTCCCCCGTTCCATAGTCTGGTGCAGGAACGTCAGTACCGGGACCGATAAAATTCTTCTTGATTAATTCTGAAGTGTAGCGTCTGGTAATTTTTTCCAGTTCGTAAGGAGTATACCTGCGGGGATCTATGGCTATGCCACCTTTTGCACCACCAAATGGAACGTTCACGATCGCACATTTAAAAGTCATCAGTGCAGCCAGTGCCATGACCTCATCCAGGTTTACGGAAAGTGAAAAGCGGATGCCACCTTTACAAGGTGTCTTATGGTGCGAATGCTGCACCCGGTATGCTTTAATCACTTCGATCTTGTCTCCGATTTTCACGGGGAAGTGCATGCGATAAACTGAATTGCATTGCTTAATCTGCTCCAGGATGCCGGGATCCCAATTAGTGAAAACAGAGGCTTTATCAAAGCTTTTTTCTACGGCTTCAAAAAATTTGTATTCGTTTTGTACTGCCATGGAATTAGGTTTTTAACTTTTTAGGTTGGTGGTCTCAGTAGGTCTTCCATTTTCCGGATGTTGAAAAAAAATGGAAATTAGGTGCATACAATTCAGGCATGTCTGTCGCTGTCCTGTTTTTCTTCTAGCTTTGTGATCTTTCGGTCGACTCGTACCACATAGAACAGCAATCCAAGCATAATGATAAGCATGACCGCAACAACAACATATATCTTGCCATTGCTTCTCATATCAAATGCCGTATATTTTTTTTCATCCTCAGTGGCCTGTGCGAACAAGGAAGTGGACAGAAGGCAGAATATCAGAAATACACTCAAAAACTTCTTTTTGATCATTTACAGTATGCTTTTGTATTTTATTAAGTCAAGACGGATCTTAAAGCTGGCGATCCAAACCCCCAGCAAAGTCCATCCGATGATCGCGGGATAGAATACGATCCTGAGTTTATTGTCAATATCATTAAAATCCAGTGCAGGGTTCCCCTCTTTTCCCGGGTGAAGGCTGTCAAGCAGCCTGGGAAGGATCCAGATCGAAGGGAAAAGCATAACGTAAGCAAAAATCGCATACACTGCACTTATTCTTGCCCTTTTGTCTATGTCGGTTACAGAGCCCCGTAATACAAAATAGGCGAAGTACACCAGCAGGGCAATGGCAGTGCCTATAAGCTTGGGCTCACTGTAAATTTGAGTGCTGGTGGCATAGTCAGTCCAGGTATAAGATGCCCAAACGATTCCTGTAGCATACCCCAGCAACCCAAACACAGTTCCCATTTTTGCAAAATTGACTGCATAAATATCGTCTTTGAGACGCTGAAAGCGCAGGTATTTTATGGAATAGATCACAGATACGGTGAACATGGTCATCATAGCCAGCCACATACAAACATGGAAATAAAGATTGCGGATCGTTTCATGCAGGATCTCCCGCGCAGGCGCACGCAATAAGAGCCCTCCGACGACAGTGTAAATCAAAAGCACAGAACAAAGTACTTTCCACCAGGACTTGCGCATAAGAACACCGAATTATTGATAGCCGGGTTACAGCGGACTTTTAATTGAAGGCCGTAAGCAAGCAAAAGATCAGGCGGAGCAAATTTAGGGTAACCGGGACAATTTTTTGTGAATGAATGAAAAAACAGTTTGGAGTAGTTGGCAGTTGACAGTTGGGAGTATAAATTAAGTAACCATTTATCATTCGAAACAGAATGTTTGAAATTATAAGAATCCCCTTTATTTATAAATAATTCAAATCCCTACTGTCATCTGTCAACTGCCAACTGTCAACTCCCTCAGTCTTTCCACAAAAACGGAAACAAAATCAATGCCAGTGCCACGACAAGGAAATCAAGTGCAATCAGCAAAAAAACAATCAGCCATGCACCGCTTTGAAAAAGGTCTGAAAAAACAATCGGGGAAATTTTCATCAACAGCAGAATCTGAGGGATGATTAAAGGAAATCCGAGGATGACCATCAGCCCGGCAGGCTGTTGCGCTCTGGCAGCTATTGCAGAAAGAAAAGTAAATACAAGGCTGAAGCTGATGCCACCAAGTAGTGTGATTCCAAAAAAATAAAAAAAATGAATGACGGGGTTTCCGAGAAGAATGCTGAACAAGAACCAGCTGACCACGCTCATGATGATCATGAATAGGGCATTGAAAAGCAATTTCGCAAGAATGAATTCTCTTGATGCCGCAATAGAATAATAGTATAACATCCTCCCTTTGCTTTCTGCGAGAAAACTTTTTGCTATGGCATTTACACAAATGAAGAGTTGAATGGTCCAGAACAATCCATTCCAAACAACAGATTCTGGTTGCCCCAATGACAAATAAAGGACGAAAAGTGTAGCTGCGATATAGAGCAGAATCCCGTAAAAAGTATATTGTTGCCGGATTTCGAGCAGGATTTCCTTTCTGAAAAGGGTCAATATGGGGGAATATTTCTTCAAATAATGTTAAAAATAGTTATCCGATGGACTCTCCTTTCAAATAACAATTCCTGCATCGCGGCTCATAAAGATCCTTTTCTCCGATCAGCAACTGATCATCATGCTTCGTTTTGCGGTAGGAATAATTCGCAATATTTCCACAACGCACACAAATGGCATGCAACTTGGTGATATAGTCAGCCTTGGCGAGCAGAAACGGAATCTGCCCAAAGGGTTTGGTGGAATAATCCATATCCAGTCCTGCCACAATGACCCTGATCCCTTGGGCAGCAAGCTGGTCGCAGGTATCAGCAAGCTGGTTATCAAAGAACTGCGCTTCGTCAATGCCGACGACGTCAACATCGCTGACCAGATTCAAAATGTCTTTGGAATGGTCAATTGGAATAGAAGGAATTGCATTTTCATCGTGTGAAACTATATTTTGCTCATGAAATCGAATATCAAGCCGGGGTTTGAAAATTTCCACTTTAAGATTTGCGATTCTCGCCCGTTTCAGCCTGCGGATCAGTTCTTCCGTTTTCCCAGAGAACATCGAACCGCAAATCACTTCGATCCAGCCCCTCCTGTCACTCTGGATATTGGGTTCAATAAACATTTGTCATTGATTTTGGTCAAAAAATTGCTTTAATTTTATAAATCACTAATCTAAAGTATCCACAAAAGAATAATGGAACGTTTGCATCATCTGATCGGCAAATTAAAGGAGCAATTTGAACAAAAATCTCCTCCTTCCCAAATGCTGGTCACTCTGAAACAGATAGAAGCTGAATTGGTCTCTCCTGCTTACCCTGCAAATGGCCCCGTTCAAAATGCAAAAATCACGGTGGTCATGCCTTCTTCTTTCAAAGGTACCACTATGGAGCCTGATCTGATTCAGGCTATACAAGTGAAAGAAAAACGAATGGAAGAAGAACAGGCTTCATTCATGCCCAAGCTTCAAAATCAGGAATCGAAAGAATGGATCCTTGATCCGCTGAATGAAATCCCCACACTATCGCATCAACAGGCTGTGAGAGAAATCAATGATGTAATTGGCAGCAATGGCGCATCCCTCAATGACAAACTCAAAGGGAATATCGTCGATCTGGCGGCGGCTCTCAAAGAAGCTCCGGTCCGGGAGCTGAAAAAGGCCATCGGTGTGAATGACAGGTATGTTTTTATCAATGAATTGTTCAGGGGTGATGAACCCATGTATGAACGCTCAATCAAGACAATCAATAATTTCAGAATTCTCCCGGAAGCAGAATATTGGATGGAAAGGGAATTGAAGATTAAGCTGGGCTGGGATGATAGCAGGGAAATCACGAAACATTTTTATCAATTGGTCAGGAGACGATTCTCGTGAATATACGCAAGGATTTTCTCCGTGGCACCTTTCATTGAGTAGACATATTTTTTAGAAGCTTCGCAACAGATTCTGTATTCATCGGGGTCGGTCAGTAACCTGCTGAAAACTGTTTCTGCTTCTACTGCACTGTCGATTACAATTCCGCCACCCCGATCAACAAGCTCCAACGCTTCAGCATATTTTTCAATTACGGGTCCATACACAACAGGTTTTCCGTAAACAGCTGCTTCCAGCACATTATGGACGCCATCTTCTCCAAACCCTCCCCCTACGTAAGCGATGGTTGCGTATTTGTAAAGCCTTGACAACAATCCGATATTATCTATCAACAATACATTTGGCAAAGTAGACTTTCCTTGTCTTTCTTCCTTTTGCCAGCCAGGTTGCTTCTCTGCTAATGAAGAAAAACGGATGGTCTTATGAAATAGATTTTCCATCTCTTTCAAATGCATGGGATCTACTTCGTGCGGGGCAATAATGAATTTGATTTGGGGATGTGTATTTGCAAAATGATCCAGTTCCTCTTCATCTTCTTCCCATGTGCTCCCTGCAACGATGACCTGACTGCTGCCGCAAAAAACTTCAACGGAGGGCAAAGGTTCAAAGGATTCAGCAATTTGAATAACGCGGTCAAAACGGGTATCACCAGCCAGTATTGCTTTCCCTGCAAGGCCGACCCGGGCAAGCATGTCTATGGAACCCTCGTTCTGAACAAATATCTGAGAAAAACAATGGAGCATGGAGCGGTGTAGTGCACCATGCCATTTAAAAAAAGGCTGGTCAGGATTGAAAATAGCAGAAACGAGCAATACAGGAATATGCTGGTTTTTCAATTCCTGCAGATAGAAATACCAGTATTCATATTTGACCCAGATGACGAGGCTTGGATGTATGGCAGCAATCAGAGCCCCTGCATTCCTCCTCGAATCGGAAGGCAGATATAAAACCTTGTCTGCCCCCTCATAATTCTTTTTGATTTCGTAGCCGGAAGGGGAGAAAAATGTGACCACAACTATTGTCAGCGGGTGCGTTTTTCGGATGGCTTCAATGATCGGTCTTCCCTGTTCAAATTCGCCGAGAGAAGCACAGTGCATCCATACTACCTGTGATTTCTTTGGTAAGTCCAGATCCGCCAGTTTCTTGATGATATCTTTTCTTCCATTCAGCCACAAACGCGCTTTGAGATTCCATGGTGAAGCAATCCGGATTCCGGTTCTGTAAAGCCATAAAAAAAAGACATAAAGCGCCAGCTGCACGAATGGTGTTTCAGACAAATGTAAATCATTCTGCACCTACAACCGGGTAGCCATGTCAGATTGGATAAACCACATTTTTACTGTAGGTTTGTGCCGCAAAAATAAAGCCTATGCGGCCGATTCAAATGGTGGACCTGAAGCAGCAATATTCCAAAATTAAGAAGGAAGTGGATGGGGCTATTCAGGAGGTGATAGACAGTGCGGCTTTTATTAGTGGCAAGGCTGTGACTGATTTTGCAGATGGATTGTCTAAATATCTTGGCATAAAACATGTCATTCCCTGTGCTAACGGTACAGATGCGCTACAAATCTCCATGATGGCTTTGGACCTGAAGCCTGGTGATGAAGTTATTACGCCTTCATTCACCTATATTGCCACAACGGAAGTGGTCGCGCTCCTGAGGCTCAAACCTGTATTTGTGGATGTGGATCCCAAGACTTTCTGTATTGACCCTGAAGCTGTTAAAAAAGCAATTACTCCAAAAACCAAGGCAATTGTGCCGGTCCATCTATATGGACATTCCGCTCCCATGGATGAGATCATGCAGATTGCATCCGAAAATCGGTTATACGTGATCGAGGACAATGCACAGGCCATTGGCGGCTCATACATCGATCATACAGGGAAAAGCAGGAAAACAGGTACAATAGGAACGATAGGCGCAACTTCATTCTTTCCTTCAAAGAATTTGGGTTGCTATGGCGATGGGGGAGCAATATTCACTGATGATGCTGCGTTAGCGAACAAGCTGAAAATGATCGCTAATCATGGTCAGGCAAAGAGATACTACCATGAACTGGTGGGTTGTAATAGCAGGCTGGATTCCATTCAGGCGGCCGTCCTCAACGTAAAACTCAAGAGCCTGGATGCGTATATAGATGCCCGTCGAAAAGTTGCCGATTATTACGACAGGGTGTTTGCAAAACATCCAAAGATTACTATACCCTATCGGGCGCCTTATTGCAACCATGTTTTTCACCAGTATACTATGCTCCTGGAAGGCATAGACCGAAATGGATTGTGCGAATTCCTTGCATCAAAGCAAATTCCTTCCATGATCTACTATCCTGTACCCGCACACCGTCAGAAAATGTTTGAATCATTCGGTGGCGCCGATTATCATTTGCCAGTGACGGACTGGCTGACAGATCGGGTAATATCCTTGCCAATCCACACGGAAATGGACAGGGAGCAGTTGGAATACATCAGTGCACATGTGCTGGAATATATCGGGTAATTACTTCTTAAACCTTACACAATAGAATGAAATGAAAATTGCAGTAGTTGGCACAGGATATGTTGGACTTGTTACGGGGACCTGCTTTTCGGAGACGGGAAATGATGTTACCTGCATTGATATCGATGCGAATAAAGTAAAGAAACTGAACGGTGGGGAAATAACCATTTACGAACCTGGTTTGAACAACATTTTTCTCAGAAATCTAAAAGAAGAGAGACTAAAATTTACCACAGACCTCGCCGAAGGGGTCAAAGACGCCAAAATTATTTTTCTGGCGCTTCCCACTCCTCCGGGGGCAGATGGTTCTGCAGACCTTAAATATATCCTTGGGGTCGCAGAAGAAATAGGCAGGTATATTAAGGACTACAAAGTAATCGTCAACAAGAGTACAGTACCTGTCGGGACCGCAGAAAAAGTGCAGGCTGCGATAGAAAAAAATTATGGAGGAGCATTCGATGTCATCTCCAATCCGGAATTCTTACGGGAAGGTGTGGCCGTAGACGATTTCATGAAGCCTGACCGAGTGATCATCGGAGCTTCGTCAGACAGCGCAAGGAAGATCATGGAAGAATTATACAACCCATTCGTTCGCCAGGGCAACCCGATCCTGTTTATGAATGTCCGGTCTGCAGAACTGACAAAATATGCAGCCAATTCCTTCCTGGCGGCCAAGATCACGTTCATGAACGAGATTGCCCAGCTATGTGAAAGGATGGGTGCAGATGTGGATATGGTCAGGCTTGGAGTGGGAAGCGACGAAAGGATTGGGAGAAGATTCCTGTTCCCCGGAATTGGTTATGGGGGAAGTTGTTTCCCCAAAGATGTACAGGCGCTTTTAAAATCTTCCAGCGATACGGGCTATGATTTCAAGATGCTAAGAGCGGTGATTGAAGTCAATGAAACCCAAAAATTGCATTTGGTTGCCAAGATCAGGAAGTACTTCGATAATAAACTAAATGCGAAACATTTTGCATTGTGGGGACTGTCCTTCAAGCCAAATACGGATGATATCCGGGAAGCGCCAGCATTGTATATGATCGATGCGCTTGTGGCCGAAGGCGCCACTTTATCCGTGTTTGATCCTGAAGCCATGCAAAATGCAAGAAATCTGCTAGGCGACAAAGTTGTCTATGCAGAAAATCAGTATGATGCTTTGAAGGATGCGGATGCATTGATCATTGCCACCGAATGGAATGAATTTCGCACGCCTAACTTTTCAAAAATGGACTCCACCATGAAGAATAAGGTCATTTTTGATGGAAGAAACTTATTCGACACTGCATCAATTAAAGAATTGGGATTTTACTACGAGAGTATAGGTCGTCCGGATTCTATTCCTACAAATGGGCAGCTAAATACATAATGGACATGGATAAAAAACGCGTACTCATCACGGGTGCCGCCGGATTTTTGGGATCTCATTTATGTGATCGGTTTATCGCGGAAGGATTTCATGTCATCGGGATGGATAACCTGATTACGGGTGATCTGAAAAATATTGAGACTCTTTTCAAGCTTAAAGAGTTTGAGTTTTATCATAGTGATGTGAGCAAATTCATTCATGTGCCTGGCGATTTGCATTATATTCTCCATTTCGCTTCACCGGCTAGCCCCATCGACTATCTGAAAATCCCGATTCAAACCCTGAAAGTGGGTTCATTGGGCACACACAATTGCCTGGGCCTTGCCAAAGAAAAAAGGGCAAGGATCCTCGTTGCTTCCACTTCAGAAATCTACGGTGATCCGCTGGTCCACCCTCAACCGGAAGAATACTGGGGAAATGTGAATCCTGTAGGACCTAGGGGTGTTTACGATGAAGCCAAGCGATTCCAGGAGGCCATCACGATGGCTTATCATAATTTCCATGGACTCGAAACCCGTATTGTGAGGATATTTAACACCTATGGTCCAAGGATGAGGCTGAATGATGGCCGGGCCCTGCCGGCATTTATCGGCCAGGCACTGAGAGGAGAGGACCTGACAGTTTTTGGGGATGGATCTCAAACCAGGTCTTTTTGCTATGTGGATGATTTGGTGGAAGGGATCTACCGGCTATTGTTGAGCGATTATTCCTATCCGGTCAATATCGGCAATCCAACAGAGATCACTTTGAAAGAATTTGCCGAAGAAGTGCTTTCTATAACTGGTTCCAAACAAAAAATTGTATACAAACCCCTCCCAGTAGATGATCCAAAGCAAAGGCGGCCGGATATCAGCAAAGCCAAACAACTGCTGGGATGGGAGCCAAAAGTAGATCGCAAGACTGGCTTGAAAGTCACTTATGATTATTTCAAATCGATGCCCTCCTTAGAATGGTATAAACAACCCAAGGAATTTGTAAGCAATAAATGAATTCAAAGAAAGAACCAACATAAGCAATTCAATTGTATCAGAAACTTCTAGATAAGAAAGCAAAACTTGCCATAGTAGGACTGGGCTATGTGGGTTTACCTATCGCCCTTGAATTCGCCAGGAAAATTTCAGTGATAGGATTCGACATTAATCAGAAAAGGATAGACCTGATGAAGCAGGGAAAGGATCCAAGCAAAGAAGTGGAACAGGATTCATTCAGGAACCGCGACATTGTTTTTACAGATGATCCTCTGGTCCTGAAGACAGCTAATTTTTTTATTATCGCTGTCCCGACACCGATAGATAAGCACAATGTGCCGGACCTTAGCCCTCTGATGAAGGCCTCAGAAACAGTTGGCAAAGCGCTGAAAAAAGGAGATTATGTGGTATACGAGTCTACAACTTATCCGGGTTGCACCGAAGAAGACTGCTTGCCAGTGCTCGAACAATTTTCGGGACTTAAGCTTGCGTCAGATTTTAAGATTGGATATTCTCCGGAAAGAATAAACCCGGGTGACAAAAAAAATACACTGAAAACGGTGGTCAAAGTTGTTTCCGGCAACGACTCCGAATCATTGGATGAAATTGCAAAAGTTTATGAACTTGTGGTGGATGCAGGCGTACACAAGGCTCCATCCATCAAAGTGGCGGAGGCAAGCAAGATCGTAGAAAACACACAGCGTGACTTGAATATTGCGTTGATGAACGAGCTCTCCCTGATCTTTGATCGAATGGGAATCAACACGTATGATGTGCTGGAGGCGGCGGGCACTAAGTGGAATTTTCTAAAATTCCAGCCCGGCTTAGTGGGCGGACATTGTATCGGCGTAGATCCTTATTATCTGACCCACAAAGCAGCTGCCCTCGGATACGAATCCAAAGTGATCAATTCTTCCCGATACATCAATGATGATATGGCAAAATATGTTGCAAGAAAGATCATTACCCATGTATTGCGACATTCCAATGAGCCTAAAGTTCTTGTAAAAGGAGTGACATTCAAGGAAAATGTGAGCGATATTCGCAATTCGAAAATAATCGACACGGTTCGTGAACTCCTTGCTTTTAATATCAGGGTGGATATGGAAGATCCATTTGCGGATGAAGAGGAAGTAGTGGAAGAATATGGATTTCGACTGATAAAGAAGGAGCGAAATGACTATGATGCTGTGATTATTACCGTTCCGCATCTTCAATATAAGAGTCTGGATGATGCTCACTTTGTATCCATCACAAAAGAAACGGCGCTGATTGCCGACTTGAAGGGCATCTATAAACACAAGATTGTAAACAGAAAATACTGGAGTTTGTAATGAATGAGTATGCAAGAAAAATAATGGTCACAGGCGGCGCGGGCTTTATTGGGTCGCACCTGGTGAGACTTTTCGTTAAGAAATATCCCCAATATCTGATTGTCAACCTGGACTCCCTGACGTATGCAGGAAATTTGGAAAACCTCCGGGATATAGAACATGCAGGAAATTACGTTTTCGAAAAAGGGGATATCAATGATGGATTCCGAATCGCCGATTTGTTTAACCAATACCAATTTGACGGCGTGATTCATCTTGCTGCTGAAAGTCATGTTGACCGATCTATCCAGGATCCTTTGGGTTTTGTAAAAACAAATGTGCTTGGTACGGTTTCACTTCTCCATGCGACAAGAAATGCCTGGAAAAATGATTCAAAAAACAAATTGTTTTACCATATATCAACGGATGAAGTATATGGTTCCCTCGGGCCGACCGGATTTTTCACGGAAGAAACAAGTTATGATCCCCGTTCCCCTTATTCGGCCTCAAAAGCCGCTTCTGATCATTTTGTCATGGCTTATTATCACACGTATGGGTTACCGGTAGTACTCTCCAACTGTTCTAACAATTATGGTTCACATCATTTTCCGGAAAAGCTCATCCCGTTAATGATCAACAATATCAGGAACAATAAACCGCTCCCTGTTTACGGCAGGGGAGAAAATGTGCGGGACTGGCTTTGGGTAGATGATCATGCGGCGGCCATTGATATCATATTTCACAGAGGAAGGGTGGGTGAAAAATATAATATTGGCGGATTCAATGAATGGAAAAATATTGATATTGTGCATTTGCTTTGCCGGATCATGGATAAAAAACTTGGCCGCAAAGAAGGCGAATCTGCGAAACTGATCAATTTTGTGAAAGATCGTCCGGGTCATGATTTGCGCTATGCCATTGATGCTACCAAACTCAACAAGGAATTGGGTTGGAAACCTTCATTACAGTTTGAAGAGGGCTTGGAAAAGACGGTGGACTGGTATCTGCAAAACGAAGACTGGATCAATCATGTGACGTCCGGAGATTACCAGCACTACTACGAGCAGCAATACGAAAAGGGATTATCGCATTAAGAATTCAAAAGAATATTTCAAAATGCCTTTTATTAAGACCGATTTCCCTGGCGCTTTGGTTTTTGAACCCCGGGTCTTTACGGATGACCGTGGTTATTTTTTTGAAGCATACAATGCGAAGACATTTCATGAGGATGGCCTTTCCAATACCTTCATACAGGATAATCAATCCTTTTCAAAAAAAGGCATCATCCGCGGACTACATTACCAACTGGATCCATTTGCCCAGGCCAAACTGGTTCGCGTATTGCAGGGAACCATTCTGGATGTGATAGTAGATCTTCGAAAAGGTTCGCCCAGTTATGGTAAATCATTGAGCATAGAACTATCTGCGGAAAACAAGAAACAACTCTTTATCCCCAAAGGATTTGCTCATGGCTTTTCTGTGCTGAGTGAGACTGCCGAGGTGTTTTATAAATGTGACCAGTTGTACAACAAAGAAACGGAGGCCGGAATACGATATGATGATCCATTGCTGAATATCGACTGGAAGGTTCCTGCCGGGACGGAAACGGTTTCTGCAAAAGACCTGGAACTTCCGCTATTTGCATCCTGCAAAAATAATTTTGAATTCAAAGAGTAAGTTCAAAAATGCAACGGGAAAAAATTTTGGTGACTGGCGCTGATGGACAGCTTGGAAAGGAGTTGCGCCGGATGGCAGATTTGTACCCGGACAAGGAATTTGTCTTCCTTACAAGAAAAGAATTGTCCATTGATGATGAATCAGCAGTGGTTGCCATTTTTGAAAAATTCAGTCCTTCCATTTGTATCAATTGCGCGGCCTATACTGCAGTTGACAAGGCTGAATCGGAGCGGGAACTGGCCTTCCTGATAAATGGAATTGCTGTAGGATGGCTGGCAAGGGCAGCTAGATCCTGCAATGCAAAATTTATCCATATCTCCACAGACTATGTGTTTGATGGAAACTCCTCTGCCCCTTTGAAGGAGAATGATCGCACCGACCCCGTGAACACTTATGGCGCATCAAAATTGCAGGGTGAAGAATTGGCTATGAAGGAAAATCCGGCTTCCCTGATCATCCGGACAGCATGGGTCTATTCAGCTTATGGACATAATTTCGTCAAGACCATGATTCGTTTAATGAGCGAGAAAGAGTCGATCGGTGTGATAAACGACCAGATAGGATCCCCTACTTATGCGGCGGATCTGGCGGCTGCCATTCTAATCATATGCTCAGCGGAGAATTATGTTCCCGGAATTTTTCATTATAGCAATGCAGGAAGAATCAGCTGGTTCGATTTTGCCATGGTCATTAAGACCATGACGGGAAGTCCTTGCAAAGTGAATCCCATCTCCACCGCACAATACCCTACGGCAGCCAGGCGGCCTCATTTTTCCCTCCTGGATACAGGAAAAATCAAGTCAGTTTACGCTCTGCTCATTCCGGGCTGGAAAGAAAGCCTGGATCTTTGTCTGAAAAGGTTGCAGTCAGAAGTGTAGAATTTCTCTTCGATAATTGATGGTTTTATTTAGCAAGCTTAGGTTTTTTCAGCCCTTCAGGCTGCATGCCAATGACCGGAGTTTCATTTTCTGAGTCATGCTTGCCATAGAGCAGTTCTGCATTCAGGTCAAGCACATCCCGCTGAAGGCTGTAAATCTCCTGCAGGTACTTGCTGGTCTTCTTATTACCCAGCCAGAAACCAATAACAAAGATGAAAAATCCGGCAATCATGACCTCGAGGACGTTGAGGTGAAATGCCTGTAAGATGTCTAAAATGGCTTCCATAGTTTAATTTTTAATAGGATCGGATCGGAAATCGTTAATAAATGTAGCTGAACTTGCTTGTAGTTACAACGTAATTGTACTGGGTTTTATTGTCGTAAAACTACCAGCGCCAAGATGGATAAATGGATAAGTCAAGAAGGCTCAATGACTAGCAACCAATCACCAAAACCCTTGCTATTTTGAAAAGAAGGGGGCTCGAAATAAGATATTCCTTTGTTCGGATATGTCTTGGCAAGACCAATAAAACGGCCGTTTGAAGGATCAAACCATTTCACTTTGAGTGTACTGCTAAATCGTTCCATGTTAACTCCAATCCTTCTGGCACTGGGCAAATAGACTATACCCATGGAATGATCAGACGCAAAAGAGGCAGTCGCATAATCTTCCCCTCCAGGGTCAGTGCCCCCATTAAATGTTCCCCGGCCGCTGATAAATACGAGGTGCTCCCAGTCAGGATCCATTTTGTACCATGGAATGGAGAGCACAAAAGCATTAAAGATTTGCATGCTTTGATGTCCTGCTGAATGAAGGGCTGATTGCCAGTTCTTATTCATTACCCAAACATCCCGGTTACCAAAGAAATGCCCACAGGCCCCACTCAAAAGAGACCAGTATGCCTGCCTGCGAAGCGTTTGGGTATTTTCATTTCTTTCAAACTCATAAGCACTTTCCGCCATAATATAAGGCATTCGCTTGTTGCGGAGTTTTTCACGATAGATCAGGCCGTACACATGATATTCTTCCACATTCATATCAGGAAAATACGTGTAAACAGAGCTTAGGGTTAACCATTTTGCATGTGGAAGTCTTTCTGTGGAAGTGAATGCCGGATTGGTATGATAGGTGTGCAAATGACTTGTATCCACAGATGCGATGCCTTCTGCAAACGCGACAGACTCCGGCGTCTCATTGTGATCGCCGCCGCTTGCCCAGATAATATTGTCAAATGATTTATACCTGTTTGCTATCCATTTACCGTAATCGAAACATTTTTGTACTGTATTTGGAGATTCCTGTAATATCTCCAGCCATCCATCCCGGCAACAGCCCAGGTACAGCGGAAAGAGCACCACTGCAAGATTCATTTCATTGCAGAGCCTCAAAATGCTATCTGCATGCGCAAAGAAAACACCATTGGGTTGGCTGATATCTTTATTGATAAAGCAATAGTCTCCATGAATATTCGGCGCATTGCCACTATTGTTGTTGCTATTGTCGGGAGTAATTTCTATGATCAGGGCATTAAATCCCATCGTTTTTATTCTTTCAAGAAAAAGTTTCGCTTCTGCATAAGGAACTGCATAGCTTAATCTCCAGGATGCACAGCCATTGAGAAAAACAGGCTTGCCCTTTGAATCTATTAGATAATGTTTGTTTGAACTGGCTTTAAGCGGAAAGGATATAGATTGGGCATTTGCTTCGAAGAATAAGATCAATAGCAAGAGTGTCAATTTCATTTTATACCTTTTATTTCAACGGGCATTTATTTCGTACTGAAAATTAGTAGAATTTGGCGGGAGGGTGAATGAAAAAATGCCTGGCAAATTATTTTTCGTATTTGAATGCGGCGGGATTAGGTCTGGTTGGATAAAATATGTCTTAATTTCATAGCGGTTTACTCCTAATGCTGTCCAGCGAGCCTTAGCACTCACAGCCCAATTTGGAAAAAGTGTTATTCTCCTTTCTGCGATAGCAAGAGATCTATTTCTCAGGGGCTTTGTGAAAAATCCCAATTTTAGAAATCCTGACATGAAATTTCTAAAAACCATATTCCTTTTTGTCTTTGAAATAATCCTCATAGACAGTAATAGCCAAACTCTAATCAAAATAGACAGTTTAAGGTCCCTTTTGCATAATGCTAAGAATGATTCCACGCGAACGGAAATCCTTCTGCAAATGGAGAGCTTCTATACTTTGTTAAATGTAGATTCAAGTATCGAATATGGTCAAAAGGCATTAAAACTTGCTCAAAATAGACAAGCAGGAGATGGCGAAATCAGGGCTTTGTATAGTCTAGGGAGCGCATTGAGGCGAAAGGGCGAGATACCAAATGGGTTGAAATTAATACTTGAGGGATTAGAAATAGCTAAAGCCAGACAGGATTCATTGATCGGCTCCGGGTATAGTAACCTGGGACTAATCTATTTCGATCTGGATGAATACTCCAAAGCCATCGAAAATTTTCATGAGGCGCTGAAGTATGCAGAAAAATATCATAAAGAGGAAGGCCAGGTATATCAATTAAGTCGCATCGCGTATGCATATTTCAATTTTAACCAAAAGGATTCTACCCTAAAATATACCGAAAAGGCAAGAAATAAATGGAAGACGCTGAAACTACCCGATACGTTTAATGCACTTTATTTTGAAATCATAGGAGATATCCTGTTTCATCTCGGCAATAAACAAATTGCATTTGAATTTTTACGAAAAAGCATTCAATTGAATGAAATGAATACCTATATGCTGACCGGGGCTATTGCTAATATTGTGATCGCCGGATTTTTCAAAGAGACAGGGCAGGTTGATTCTGCTATTTATCATGCTAAGAAAGGTCTTGCAGAAGCCAAAGCTTACGGGGTAACGAAGCGAGTATTAGAGGCAAGCAAGTTATTGGCCGAGGTATATGAACCCATAAATGTCAATGAAGCACTTTATTATCGAAAAGTATATGATTCCACATCGGAGAAATTCTATGGCGCAAAGACAGTACAGGAATTGCAAAAGACAATTTCTGATGACCAACAACGACGGGCTGAAATAGAAGCTAAAAAAACTGCCTATCAGAATCAGATAAAAGAATATCTCTTACTCGGAGGCCTCATTGTATTTCTTGTTATCGCGGGGCTACTTTATTGGAATAATCGGCAGAAGCAGAAATCCAACAAAATTTTGGAAAAGACATTGTCTAACCTCAAATCTACGCAGGCTCAACTCATCCAATCAGAAAAAATGGCCTCTCTGGGTGAATTAACCGCCGGCATTGCTCACGAAATCCAGAATCCAATTAATTTCATCAGCAACTTTTCGGAGGTTAGTGTTGAATTGATCGGCGAAATGAAGGATGCGCTTACCAGTGGGAAAACATCTGATGCGGCCATACTGGGAAAAGACATAGAGCAAAATTTAATGAAAGTTGTTCATCACAGCAAGAGGGCCGATGCGATCGTAAAAGGGATGCTCCAACATTCAAGGGTTACAACTGGGCAACGGGAAGCTGTAGACCTGAACGCATTGATTGAAGAATACCTGAAATTAAGTTACCAAGGATGGCGGGCAAGAGATAAATCTTTTCAAGCTACCATCAAAACTGATTTGGGTGCACGCGTCGAAAAGGTTAGTGTCATACCTCAGGAAATGGGCAGGGTGCTGCTCAATTTATATAACAATTCATTTTACGCAGTAAAGGAAAAGAAAAAACAGGCCGGTGCTGAATATGAACCCACTGTTTTTGTCAGCTCAAAAAGTATGGATTCTAAGATTGAAATCAAAATAAAGGATAATGGGAATGGGATCCCTAAAAATATTTTGGACAAGATTTTCCAGCCATTTTTTACTACCAAGCCTTCCGGCCAGGGCACGGGTTTGGGTTTGTCCCTGGCGTATGACATCATTAAGTCACATGGGGGAACCTTGACTGTAGAGTCTAATGAAGGGGAGGATTCATTTGCTGAATTTGTTTTCCATTTGCCAATTCTTCAGTAGTCTTAAGGCGGCTTTCAAATCACCAACTCCCTCGCCGTTGTTGGTGTTCCATCGGAGATTTATGCAAGGAAGTAACCTGCGACACCAACAACATTTTGGATTATTCATAAGGCACGGCCGGTGTGACTCATATGCATTCGACTCAAACTTTCACCAACTAACCGTCAGACTCGCTTGCACCAGCAGGCTGATTTGAACAAGTCCACTTTCCATCAGGACAGGATGATCTGCAATGATCCGTCGCCGCTTTGCATTACCCAAATCCAATGGCGCCTTCGGCGCTCCTGCTTTGAACTCGTCCGCTTGGCAAAACAAGTTTTGCCCGCGGCCTCGTTCAAATCAGGTCGCTTCGCTCCATTGTTTTTGTTGCCCGACGAGGATGATTTTCAATGATCCGTCGCCGCATTGCATTACCCAAATCCAATGGCGCCTGCGGCGCTCCTGCTTTGAACTCGTCCGCTTGGCAAAACAAGTTTTGCCCGCGGCCTCGTTCAAATCAGGTCGCTTCGCTCCATTGTTTTTGTTGCCCGACGAGGATTCGAACCTCGACAATCAGATCCAGAGACTGACGTACTACCATTATACTATCGGGCAAATTGAAATTCAAAATTAGCTCAAATCATCACCGGCCTCACAAAAAACCGGAGCCTGGGCTCCGGTATCGTTGGCCTGCAAGGATTCGAACCTCGACAAACAGGACCAAAACCTGTCGTACTACCATTATACTACAGGCCAATCCTGCAAATGGAGTGCAAAAATAAGGCCTGCAGCCATAATCACAAAATCAAATCAAGGGCTTCCCACGCACTTCCATTGCAGATATGCACTTGGAAATCACAGTTCATGGGGTTCAATTACAGTATTCCATTCTTATCAAACAATCATAAATTACAATCTACTATTGCATGAGATGAATTATCAATCTCCGGAATTAAAAAGAAAAATCGGCCTGCTGCAGGCAACTGCCATTAACATGACCGATATGGTCGGCATCGGTCCATTTATTGTCCTCTACATGGTCGTCCAGATCCTCGGGGGCCAGCAATTTTTATTTGCCTGGCTGGTCGGGGCTTTCTTATCACTCATGGATGCATTGATCTGGAGCGAACTCGGCGCCGCCTATCCAATGGCCGGAGGCAGCTATAATTTTTTGAAAGTGGCTTATGGTGAAAAAAAATGGGGGCGACTTTTTTCTTTCCTGTTTGTGTGGCAAACCATGATCCAGGCGCCACTAGTGATGGCATCTGCAGCCATCGGATTTTCAGAATACCTGAGTTTCCTGATTCCCCTTGGCTTTTGGTCCGGCAAAATCATCTCTGCAGGGGTGGTCCTGCTGGTTGTATTTCTCTTGTACAGGAAAATCGAAGAGATTGGAAGGTTAAGCGTCGTACTCTGGGTCGGTGTCCTCATCATTTTTATATGGATTATTGGTGGAGGACTGATCAAGGGAAACATGCTCACACCCCTTCAACATTTGGGAGAAGGTCTGGTATTAAACCAGATTTTTTTTGTTGCCCTGGGCCAGGCTTCTGTTAAGACCATATACACTTTTCTTGGTTACTACAATGTTTGTCAGTTGGGCGGCGAGATCATAAATCCCGGGAAAAATATTCCAAGGAGCATGCTTATCTCCGTGTTCGGCATCACTATACTTTATCTTGCCATGAATCTCAGTATCCTCAGCGTGGTACCCTGGCATGTAGTCGAAGGGAACAAGTTCATCGTGAGTTATTTTATAGGCCAGATTTCCGGAGATCAAGCTGCAAAAATTGCTACACTGATCATCCTTGTGGTCGCGTTGGCCTCCCTGTTTTCATCTACCTTAGGATATAGCAGGGTGCCCTATGCCGCAGCAAAAGACAATGCTTTTTTTCCTGTCTTTGCAAGGTTGCATCCGACCAAGAATTTTCCTTATGTGTCTCTTCTTTTTCTCGGAGCGCTGGGACTGATATTTAGCCTGTTGTTCAAAATGAAGCACGCAATAGATGGCATCCTGGCTATGAGAATCCTGGTGCAGTTCATAGCGCAGGCGATCGGAGTGATTATGCTTAGGAAAAGAAAAGGAGTTTCCGGCCTTCCTTTTAAAATGCCACTTTATCCCTTGCCCATCTACATTTCCATCAGCATATGGCTTTTTGTATTTTTTTCAACGGGCATGGCTGCCCTTCTTGCCCTGGCGCTGATAGGGCTGGGCACAATTGTATTCTATATTACCAGGAAATTATGGGTGAAGAAATTATATGATGCATCCGGCGAACTGACTACACCATCCTGACCAGGAAATAATTCTTTTTGCCTTTTTGTATCAGAAGATATTTTTCATGCAGGAGCAAACTGGTATCAATAATAAACTGCAGGTTGTCTGCCTTTTTTCTGTTAATCTGGATTCCTCCATTTTGAATCATTTTTCTTGCTTCCCCCTTGCTTGGGAGAATGCCCGTCTCCGCAAGAAAGCTAACGACATCGATTCCAGATTGAATTTTGAGGAGAGGAAAGGAAGATTGAACAATTCCTTCGAGACTGATCAGATCAGATTCACTTAATGATTCTGCAGATGCATGTTGATTGCTAAAAAGTTTTTCTGTTTGTTCAATAGCACTCAAGTAGGCCGGCTCACCATGTACAAGAATGGTAATTTCCTTTGCAAGCGCTTTTTGTAAGGGCCTTGCTGCCGGATTCTCTCCGTGCTTTTCAACCAATACTTCAATTTCGGGTTGGGTGAGAAAGGTGAAAATGCGTATCCATTTTTCTGCATCTGCATCCGCAGCATTCAGCCAGAATTGATAAAACTGGAAGGGACTTGTTTTTTCCGGATCCAGCCAGACATTTCCTTTTTCAGTTTTCCCGAATTTTCCTCCATCTGTCCTCGTCAAAAGCGGACAAGTAAAAGCAAATGCTTCTCCACCCGCTTTCCTCCGGATCAATTCGGTTCCGGTTACTATATTTCCCCATTGATCACTACCTCCCATCTGCAACTTGCAGGATTTATGCTTATAGAGCCAATAAAAATCATAGCCCTGAACCAGTTGATAAGTAAATTCGGTAAAACTCATTCCGGTCTCGCCCTCGATCCTCTTTTTGACACTATCCTTTGCCATCATGTAGTTGACGGTGATGTGTTTGCCAACATCCCGGATAAAATCAAGAAAATGCATATCCCTGAACCAGTCGAAATTATTAACCAATTCTGCGGCATTCGGCCTGGAAGGATCGAAGTCAAGAAATTTTGTCAGCTGCAATTTTATTCCCTCCAGGTTACGGTTGAGGGTAGGCTCATCCAGGAGATTCCGCTCTTCTGATTTTCCACTGGGATCGCCTACCATCCCTGTGGCACCCCCTACAAGCGCGAGGGGCTTATGGCCTGCTTTCTGGAGATGCATAAGCAGCATAATAGGCACAAGGCTCCCTATATGCAGGCTCTCGGCAGTCGGATCAAAACCGATATAGCCGGTGACCTGCTCTTTTTCGAGCAGTTCCTTGGTTCCGGGCATAATATCCTGGAGCATTCCTCTCCAGGCCAATTCATTGATCAATGACATGTGAAATGGGGTGAAATTTTGGCAAAAGTAAGGGATTCTTTTATAGCGTTTTTTCTGCAATAATTTGACTGAAAACGCGTTAGATAAGATTAACTTTTTTCGCAGGAGTTTAGTAGTGATTTATCGGCTATTTTCGCCGCGAAATAGAAGTGCAGCCAATATCCTGGAAAAGCAGTCTATCTGTTAGTCGAAGCGGTTTCGATGAAACGACCCCTGTACCAGATGAAAACATTCCAAAACAGTTCGTGTAATTATTGGCTTATGCAGGAAAAATTGCCGGGAGCGCCTCGTCTGGCATTTACTATGTTAAAAAACCGTCAGTTGATCAGGAAATACACTTCACTTACCCTGATCGTCCTATTCATTTCCGCTAACCTCTCTGCACAGTTTGCAAAATATTCAAATGAATTTTTGAACATCGGCGCTGGCGCCAGGGGCATGTCTATGGGGAATGCGCAAGTTGCCTCCGTGATGGACGGGACATCAGGGTATTGGAATCCTGCCGGATTAGTCAATGTGAAGAATAATCCAGAGCTCAACCTGATGCATGCAGAGTATTTTGCTGGCATAGGCAAATACGATTATGTAAACCTGGCCCTCCCCATGAAAGATAATAAACGAACCATAGGACTTACCCTCTTACGTTTTGCAGTAGACGATATTCCGAATACGATTTTTCTTGTACAGCCGGATGGCAGCATCAATTTCAGCAATATTACCACTTTCTCTTCCGCTGACTATGCGTTCATTTTCTCACTGGCTCAGCAGGTGAGTACGAAGAAGGGCACAAAAATAAATTTCGGCGGGAATGCCAAAATCATCCATCGGAAGGCTGGCGATTTTGCAACGGCATGGGGTTTTGGGTTTGATGCGGGCGTACAATTTGTCGGGGAGAAATGGAAGCTGGGTATTGTGGCGAAAGACATCACGACCACATTCAATGCCTGGTCATATAACCTCAATGAACAGGTGAGGGAAGTATTCTACCTAACGCAGAATGAGATCCCGGAAAAATCTACCGAACTAACGGCACCGCAACTGATTTTAGGGGGCGCATATAATTTCAGGATCAACCAGAAATTGAATCTTCAGGCGGAGGCAGATTTCGATATCACATTTGACGGCCGACGAAATACGGTCATCAGTACCAATGCCATCAGCATTGATCCAAAAATGGGTCTCGAGTTGTCATATAATAACGCTTTTTTTGTTCGTGGCGGCATCAATAATTTTCAGCAGGCACTGGATGACAGGGATACGACCAACCAAACCAAAATTTGGATTTTTCAACCCAGTATCGGCGCCGGATTCAGGATTGGGGATGTGGAAATTGATTATGCATTTACTAACCTGGCAAACCAATCCAATCCGCTATATACACATGTGTTCTCTTTAAAAGTCGACATGAAAGACCTAAAGAAAAAAAACAAAACGAAATAGTGACCTGTAGCAATCTGATACCTAAAAAATAACTATGAAGCGAATATTTACCATATTACTGTTATTTGCAGGCTTAGGTCTATCTGCTCAGCCATATAATAACGAATGGATAGATTTCTCTAAGACCTATTTCAAATTCAAGGTAGGGTCAGAGGGGCTCTATAGAATTTCCCAAACTGTGCTGGCTTCCGCAGGTCTTGGGAACACACCGGCAGAATATTTTCAATTGTTCAGGAACGGGCAGGAAATCCCCATTTATACTTCAGTGCCCAGCGGCATAATGGGTGTGAATGATTATATCGAGTTCTGGGGCCAGATCAATGATGGGAAAGCAGATAAGGCGCTCTACAGGAACCCGGCCAGCCAGCATACGGATAAGTATAGCCTGGAAACAGATACGGCAGCCTATTTTCTAACAGTTAACAATTCTGGTATTCCTTTTCATTTTGTTGTAACGGCAAATGATACAACGGGTAATATTCTGGCTCCTGAACCCTATTTCATGTATACGAAGGGTGCATATTTCAGGTCGCAAATCAATCCGGGCTTTGCACAGCCTGTGGGAGAATATATTTATTCTTCATCCTATGAAGTGGGAGAATTCTGGAGCTCAGGATTCATTAACCAGTTCACTCCACTGTCAGATGTACAGAATAATTTGTTTGTATATGCTGCTGGTCCAAATTCCACCTTGTCGTTTGGCGCGGCGGGTTGTGCCGACACACTTAGGCACCTGCAAGTAAAAGTAAACAACCTGTCCCTTAAAGATACCTCCATGAACAGTTTTAATGATGTGCACAGCAATGCTTCATTTGCAACGGCGCTCATCGGTGCAGGAACAGCAACGATTCAGTTTTTCAACAATTCCCAAGCTTCTACTTTTAATGACAGGATAGTCGCTTCATTTTATGAATTGACTTATCCAAGACAATTCAATTTTGGGGCTCAGTCCAATTTTAGTTTTGAATTGCCTGCAAAGCTCAGCGGTTATTATCTCCAGATTTCCAATTTCAATTCAGGTGCCGGTGTTCCTGTGCTCTATGATCAGGCAACCGGGCAGCGATTTACAGCGATCGTAGGCGGTGGTACTTTGTATTTTGAATTGTCCGGATCGGCTACCGGGAGGAAATTGGTCCTGGTCAGCGAAGATCCTGCGAATGTAAACTTCGTCAACTCCCTTACACAAAAGAATTTCGTCCATTACACAATTCCTGCAAATCAGGGAAACTATCTGATCATCAGTCACCCCAATGTTTATACTGGCAGCAGCGGAAATAATCCCGTGATAGATTATAGAAATTACAGGTCCAGTGTGGCGGGCGGAGGATTTAATTCGCTTGTCGTAGATATCAATGAATTGGTTGATCAGTTTGCATTTGGTATCAAGAAACATCCCCTGGCGGTCAAGAATTTCCTCAACTATGCAAGGAATGTATTTCCTGCCAAACCTCAGTTTGTTTTTATTATCGGAAGGGGGGTGGCTTATAATGATTACCGGCTGAATGAGAATAATCCCATTGCTGACCAGCTGAACCTTGTACCCACTTTTGGATATCCAGCTTCGGACAATATGCTCAGCTCCGCAGATGGTACGCACGCCATTCCGATCACACCGATTGGACGCCTGTCTGCTATCAATGGACAGGAAGTAGAAATTTATTTGAACAAAATGAAGGAATATGAATCAGCGCAACAAACAGCCCCCAATACAATTGCAGGGCGCGACTGGATGAAACATGTGGTTCACGTAACCGGCGCAACGGATCCATTCCTTCAATCAGTATTATGCAATTATATGTACGGATACAAGTTGGTTATTTCAGATACTTCATTTGGAGCGAACGTTTCTACATTTTGCAGTACGACCTTCAGTCAGGATGACCAGGTGTCCAGTCAGCTCTTTCCGTCCATGTTTTCCAGTGGGATAAACATCCTGACTTATTTTGGCCATTCATCCGTGGCATCGCTTGGCTTTAATCTCGACGACCCTTCTGTTTACAATAATCAGGGAAAATATCCGGTCTTTTATATCAATGGCTGTTATGCGGGTAATTTTTATACGTTCGATCCTGCGAGGCTTTCGCTCGGAAAAACGCTATCTGAAAATTATGTACTCGCAAAACAGAAAGGTTCTATTGCTTTTGTAGCGAGTACGCATTTTGGAGTTGTGAATTATCTGAATATCCTGTTGAGTCAATTGTACAATTACATGGATCACCAGGACTATGGAAAGGCATTGGGCGTTTTGCAAATGGATGCTAACCAGGGATTGGTCAATGTGTTGCCCGGAGATTACCTGGCGCGGATTCATGCTGAAGAGATTTCTATTCACGGTGACCCAGCCCTGAAGATTAGCGGCCAGCCATTGCCTGATTATGATATTGAAGCCCCACAGGTCAGAATTTCACCTGTCTTTATCTCCGTTTCAAACAATTCGTTTACTGTGAATGCGAGATTTGTAAACCTTGGAAAAGCTGTTCCCGATTCCATTTCCATCCTGATCACAAGAAAATATCCGGACGGATCAACGACTTCAAGCAAAATCAGAATTCCAGGGATCCGATATGCCGACTCTTTACAAATCAACTTTCCTATTGTCGCCACCCGGGACAAGGGGCAGAATTTCATAACGATTACGGTTAACTCCGACAACAATGTACCTGAAGTCACCCTCCTCAATAATACAGTAACCACGAGTGTTTTTATTTATCAGGACGAAATTACGCCTGTATATCCCTACAATTATGCCATTGTAAATAATCCAACACAGAAATTATATGCTTCAACAGCCAATCCATTGAGCCCTCCGAATACATACCTCCTGGAAATGGATACGACAGCACTTTTCAATTCACCGGCTAAAATCAGCAAATCCATTATATCCATTGGAGGTGTGGTTGAATTTGACCCTGGAATCGGATATGCGGACAGCACCGTCTATTATTGGAGAACTTCTATACAGCCTGCCCAAAATAGCGCCTATCACTGGAATGAATTCTCATTTATTTACATAGACTCCCTTAGGAGCGCACAGGGATTTAATCAATCGCACTATTTTCAGCATATCGCATCCTCTACTTCCAATATCGTATTGGATTCTGGTAGCAGGACATGGAAATTTGGAATTGTTAACAATGACATCTATATCCGTAACCTGATCTATCCGACCGCTTCTGGCCAGCAATCGGCTTTCACTATTACGGTGAACGGCCAAACCTATATCGGCCCGGGTTGCAACTACAATGAAATCATATTTAACATTTTTGATCCCGTCACATTCAGGCCATGGAAGAATGACTACTCAGGGCCTACCGGATTATACCAAAGTGAAAGGGCCGTCTGCGGAACACAAAGGGAATATAATTTTGATTATCTCTATACCAATGCGGCAGAAAGGAAAAAGGCAATGGACTTTCTCGATATCATTCCCAATGGTTCATATGTAGTCTTAAGGACCAATGTCAATCCGAATCAGGCGGGAAATATTTATGTTGACCAATGGAAAGCCGATACGGCACTGTATGGCTCAAACAATTCTCTTTACCACAAATTATTTGCTGTCGGACTTACCCTCGTGGATTCATTTGTGACGCCAAGGGCAATTGCTTATATCTATAAAAAGAATGATCCCAGCTTTATACCAAGAGCAACCATTACTGTGGGTGCATTTGATGCAACGTTTATATCCACTCAATGTCAAACGCCAGCCACATCTGGCACGATCACTTCTCCGAAATTTGGCCCTGCCAAACAATGGAAGCAGGTGCATTGGAGGGGTAATAGCCTGGAGAGTCCGTCCAAGGATAGTGTAGGTGTTCAGGTGATTGGTTTAGATACTTTGGGGATCCAAACCGTCCTTTATAACCTGAATGCTGCCACCCAGGATTTTGATATCTCTGCTATCAATGCCACCCAATATCCCTACCTGCAATTAAAAATGACTGCATCGGATACTGTATTTGGTACTCCTTTCCAACTAAACTATTGGCGATTGAATGATGTTCCAGTGCCCGAAGGCGCACTGGCAGGCAATATTTATTTGTCGATCAAGGACACGCTTGAATTCGGGGAGAAACTGGAATTTGGCATCGCATTTAAGAATATAAGCATCTCCGCATTTGACAGTATGAAGATCAACCTGACCATAACTGATCAGAACAATATCGCGCATGTCATTCCACTTGCAAAGAAAAGACCACTTGTCAGCGGGGACACCCTGAAGATTTTCTATGAAATTGATACAAAGAATTATCTGGGAATGAATACGATTTTCCTCGATGTAAACCCGAACAATGATCAGCCGGAGGAATACCATTTCAATAATTTCCTCTTTCATAATTTTTATGTTAAGATTGATAAGACCAATCCGTTGCTGGATGTAACTTTTGATAATGTGCATATATTGAATGAAGACATTGTTTCAGCGAAGCCCCATATCCTGATCAAATTGAAGGATGAGGCAAAATTCCTCCTGTTGAACGATACTTCTGTGCTGAAGGTTCAGCTCAGGTACCCCGATGGTAGTTTGCATCCTTATTATTTTAATTCTGATACGCTTCGTTTCACACCAGCATCCAGCGGTGCGGACAATACTGCATCGGTTGATTTCACTCCTGTTTTCGCGAAGCAATACAATGCTGATGGAGACGATTATCAGCTAATTGTCACAGGGAAAGACAAGTCGGGAAATCCGGCAGGCACCATTCAATACCAGGTATCTTTCAAGGTGATCACCAAGCCAATGATCTCCAATATGCTCAACTATCCAAATCCTTTCACGACTTCAACAGCCTTTGTTTTCACAATCACGGGCAGTGAAGTGCCACAAAACATAAAGATTCAGATCCTCACCATAACGGGGAAGATCGTACGGGAGATCACCAAAGATGAGCTGGGCCCTTTGCATATAGGAAGGAACATCACGGAGTATAAATGGGACGGAACAGATATGTATAATCAACGCCTGGCCAACGGAGTGTATTTATATCATGTAGTGACCAACCTGAATGGGAAATCGCTGGATAAGTATAAGGCAAGTGGCGACAATACAGATCAGTATTTCAACAAGGGATATGGCAAGATGTACCTGATGCGATAGGGGGACTTCCTAAATATTCAGGCTGCCACAACCGGCAGCCTTTTTTATTTGTTAATTTTGCAGCTCCCTGAAAGCGGGCATCTATATGGCAAAAATTGGAATCAATCTTTCAACGGGCAGTCTTCAGAAGCAGGAAATAATCGTGGGTATTGACTTGGGCACAACGAATAGCCTGGTAGCCATCATACATCCGGAAGATGGAAAGCCCAGGGCGCTGAAAGAGCACGACAGCAGCTCGCTTGTTCCTTCTGTCATTTATTTTGACGGATCGCAGGAAGTGCTGGTTGGTGACAGGGCAAAAGAACATCTGGTCTCTGATCCTCAAAATACCATTTTCTCCGTGAAACGACTGATGGGTAAGTCGTACAATGACATCAGGAACAATGCTTCCCATTTTACGTATAGAGTGATCGATGATGATACGGAACGCCTCGTAAAGATCCAGGCAGGATCGAAGTTTTATTCACCGGTTGAATTGTCGGCACTCATTTTAAAAGAGCTGAAGAAAAGAGCTGAACATATTTTGAAAACGCCTGTCAACAAGGCGGTGATCACTGTACCTGCCTACTTCAACGATGCGCAACGGCAGGCGACAAGAGATGCAGGTAAACTTGCTGGACTTGATGTGCTTAGAATCGTCAATGAGCCCACCGCTGCAAGTCTTGCTTATGGCCTTGGATTGGAAAAGACAGAAAGTAAGACCATCGCGGTCTACGACCTGGGTGGTGGCACATTTGATATTTCTATTCTGAAAATCAATGAGGGAATTTTTGAAGTACTGTCCACAAATGGAGATACCAACCTTGGAGGCGATGACCTTGACCGGGCTTTGGGTGAATACATGCTGTCCAAGGCTCAAATCGATGTTTCAACTATTTCGCTGGATAAGGCCCGCGTGCAGGAACTCAGGCTGAGAGCAGAAACCATCAAGAAAAAACTGTCTTCTGCAGATTGCGAAATCACCCAGCTTTTTGGCAAGGAGATAAGCATTTCCAGAGAGGAATTCAATGCTGTGATCAAACCATATATTGATAAAACGATTTCCTGCTGCGTGAATGCCATGAATGATGCAAAGCTGGATAAAACCCAGATTGATGAAGTAATTCTAGTCGGTGGCACCACCAGAATCCCTATGGTCCGGGATGCTGTGGGTCATTTTTTTGAAAAGAAACCGCATGATGAATTGAATCCTGATGAAGTCGTTGCACTCGGAGCCGCCATCCAGGCAGATATTCTCGCCGGAAATAATAAAGATTTCCTCCTGTTGGATATTACTCCACTTTCACTCGGTATCGAAACAATGGGAGGACTGATGGACGTACTCATTCCAAGAAACTCCAAAATACCAACAAAAGCTGCTCGCCAGTATACTACTCAAAAGGATGGACAATCGGGGATTCGCATTTCTGTTTTCCAGGGAGAGCGTGATCTGGTCAGAGACAATCGCAAACTTGCGGAATTCCATTTGCAGGGAATTCCAGGAATGCCTGCAGGCCTTCCCAAAGTGGAAATTTCATTTCTTATCAATGCAGATGGTATCCTCGTCGTGAGGGCAAAGGAATTGCGTAGTGGCACTGAACAGGAGGTTGAAGTGAAACCTCAATACGGTCTGACAGATCAGGAAGTAGAAAAGATGTTGCTGGATTCCATTACCCACGCCAAAGAGGATATCCATCTGAGGGCTTTGCTCGAAGCAAGAACAGAAGCCGAACAAATCATGGAGGCCACGGAGAAATTTTTGACGAAAAACAAAAACTACCTGATGGCCGAGGAAATTTCAATAACTGAAGCTGCAGTGGAAGCACTTAGAGAAACTATGAATTCAGAAGATAAAGACAGGATTCATGAAAAGATTGAATCATTGAATGAAATTTCGAGGCCATATGCAGAGAGGGTGATGGATCTTGCCGTGAGTGCTGCAATGAAAGGAAGAAAGATAGAGAACGATTAATACAACAAATCGATTATTTTCTCGCACTAAATCCAGCCTCAATCGTTTCTCCTCTTGGTTGATAACTCCTGCAGCTGTCTGTTGCGCAGGGTAGAGAGCTGGAACCACAGCCCGACCCTCCGTCATTCACCAGATATATCTTAAGCTCTCCGCATGGAATTTCATGGGTGTTCACGTGGTTTAGACCTAAAGGAGAAATAAGCTGGCCAGGCATCCAAAAATGAATCAAGCGATGCGAGGCGTAGATCAGATTTCCACAGAAGAAAAGGAACAGACCAAAGGCCAATGTTCCCTTCCATAACTTGTTATTTATTTTATTCATTGCATTTTGCCAGGGCAGCAACAAGAAACAGACCAGCGCGATCATCCACCCTGAGCCAAATCTCGGATCAGGGGCTCTTAGAAACCATAAGAAAAATCCAGCGGTCAGGATGGCCATTGAAAGGACCCAATTTCCGTTGACCTTTTTCATAAGAGATTTCAGGAAAAATATATCAAAGACGAAGGAGAAAAAGACAGCCAAAAACAAACCTTTATCTACCACTGTCAGGTTGCGCCACCAAATGGGAATCCATTCACCCATCGGTTGCAAATAGCTTTCCTCTGAATTGGTACTCACAACGGGAAACCGCGCATAGGCCGTAATGTAATGCTGAAAATGGACGAGTGACCTTTCGTCATATTTCCAATCAGGACTAAAGAAATTGAAACTATTAGAGGGAAACAATGGATAACCTGTAGCAATATAATTTCTGATGAGCAAGGGAACAAGGAACAGAATGAAGAATCCAGTAAAATACGCTGAGAGCCTGGCTTGCTTTTTTTGAATGATAGAATGAATGATCAGAATGGGAAGTAAAATAAGGGGTATAGCAGATAACTTAATATTGATAGCGGTTACACAAAAAAGCATCACCATAGCCAAAGTAACAGGCCTTTTCGTCTGGGATACACTTGAGTCGCAAAACAAATAGAAGGTAGCCAGGATGAAGATGGAATTAATAAAGTCAGGACTTGCAGAAGCTGCTGTCAACCGGATCTGAGTCCAGGAAATGAAAGTGTAGCCAAGGACCAGCATAGCAAGCGGATTCGCCGCCTGCCTTTGTATCATTGAATTCTCTTTTAAGATCAGTGGCCCTCCGATTTTCTGAGCCATGAATATCAGGAACCAGCAAAGGACGGCAGGACCTGTATAAAAAATCATCGGTCCGCCAGACTTATCAAAGTTGAATAGCGCTTCCAATCCAAACCACAAACTCTGAAGCCCCAATTCCTTTCGCAAATGCACAATACCTGGCGTCGCGGGGTAACGCTCCATCCACCTGATGGCCTGGGCATGATATGCAAGAGTATCTGGATGAGAGATTGAAAAGCTGCTGATGACAAACACAATGAGCAGGCAGGATAAAAGAAAAAGATAACCAGGCAGCGAAATATTTATGAAACATGACTCTACCTGGCCTGCAAGTTTCTTGCGCCCAGATCGAAAAAATAGGTAGAACAAAACCGGAATAAGAAGAAAGAGTTGGGTCTTCCAATCTATCGGAACCAGAAGCGACAAAACCATCGCAACCAATCCAAGCACTGACAAACCTGCAAGACAAATGAATGAAAATGAAAATTCTTTGATCAATGCCTTTTCTTGAAGAATTCGGCAAGCAAAGTCAAGAAAAATATTTCCCCAGACAAGGCAAACAATGCTGATCAATATCGTGATAAGAATTAAAATGAGCATGTGCCGCTTACTCGTTTATTTTGTATTCACCTCCTGTTGGAGATGCATTTTCTTTACCCGAAATCCTGAACCCTTCTGCAATGGTTTTGCCTCTTGCTTCCAGCCTGGGGTTGGGCCTATAAAGGCATGGCAATGCAATATCATAACATCGGGGATTCCAATTGTCAAGAATTTTTTCCGGAATATGCAATTCGATGGCGCCGACCATTATATTCCTTACAGGTGGGATTGGCAGGGCCCTGGGTGCTATCCAATTTCTGTAATACTGACTATGACTCATTTTCAAGACTGCGTAAGCCAGAACAAAACAGGCCATACTGATCAAGGACGATTTTAGTACCATATGGCTGATTTGAATTTTAGGGCTCCTCATGATATATTTTACAAGTAGAAAAATACTAAAGATCAAGGGGCCATAAACGAACCTTGGATCCGGTGCAATGAATATCCAGCAAAGCAATTGACAAATCATCGTATAGAAGAAAAATTTTGCAGCAGTAGATACCTGTGATAAGATCTTTCTTTTAAAAATAAAAACCATGGCATACGAAATCAGAGATAAGCTGGTAAGCAACTTATCTATGGGAAAAAGATATTTGTACCATGAGAATAACCACACGGGAAATCCTAACTGGGTAGTTTTTGACAAGGGTTGAAACATTGGGTTTACCCTGTTAAAGTATTTTATGTAGCGGACTATTTCAACGGTGCGCTCTCTGTCCACTTTCCAGTCGAAGGAAAAAGGATCCAGCTGATAAAATGGAAATAGTGGATAGCCCGTCAACAACAAATTTCTTATGATGAAAGGAAATGCGACAATGCAAATGAAAACTAAGCTGAAGCCCAGCTTACGATATAGTCCCGACTTCCAGGCTTTGAGACAATAGTAAACTCCAAGCAAGATCAGCGGAAAATGAATTAGCCTGATGGTGATTAGAAATGTGGGCCAAAATAACCATTCGAAAGATGGATCATCATGATCATAAATTGCCTCAATGAATAAAACAATTACACAGGTGGTAGAAATGAAATCATAATTCATGGAACATGCGTTTCCCCGGATCATGGGCCAATCCAACAAACAAAATAGGAGCACGATCAAAGCGGCCATAGTGAAGGGAAAATGATATCCTCCCTTATTTGCAAAGGAACCTGAAATTTTTTCAATCAAATAATATGACAACCATGCTGATAACATGCCATTCAGTATCAAGTACTGGTTAATTCCATCAATGCGTGGAAACAATAAGCCCGCAGCGATAAACCAGGAAGAATTAAACCCGAACCGGAGATGAAGATTTGCTATACCTGGGACCGTCCCATATTCATGGATCCATTTCACCATTTGTATATGATAACTGTCAGTATCATCCATCATCGTTGGGCCGGCATTTAGCGTAAGGATCATAACCAAAAAGCAAAGCAGGACAAGCATGCCCAGGCCGTTCAGATATTTGACAGAGGCCTGGATATCCAGGAATATTTGTGCGATCGACTTTCTCCGAAAGAAAGCTGCGATGGTAACCATGACCAAAACCGATGTAAGGGAAATAAAATTTAAAGGAGAATAGAGGACAATCCACTGACCAAAAGCGGTTAAACCGATTAATCCCGTAATGAAGTAATAGATAACTGGTCTTGTACGCGCTTTATTATCAGGCGGCAAATAGCTGTAGATTGTAATCCCTGTCCATAAGCAGATGCAGGAACCAAGAAAATAAGACAAGACTAAATAAAGCATCCAGAGTATCCGTTAAGAATATATTCTGCCATTCAGAAAGCACACCCATTTTTGCTGGTTCAAACAGCGATTTCCCACCCTACGTTCTGCATTCGTTTCTGATCAAAACGAATTTGTTGTTTTTCCTAATGTTTCTTGCGATCGCAGTTAGCGGATGCAAGAAATATTCTAGAATCGCCATGCATGGGATCAATTGGCGAAAGTAGAATACCCTGCCCTTAGCTACGAAATAAGTTCAGCGCATATGCCAGGGTTCATACCTGTGATTAAAAATAGTAATATTGGACTACTTATCTCCTTTATCCGGAGCAAATCTTTGATCCCGTTCATATGCCTGATAAAATAAATGCAGAACCTCACCTGCCATGGCTCGATGGAATCCGGGGACTTGCCATCCTATTGGTTGTGTCGGGACATTTTTTCTACCAGTTTTACATTTTGGCTTTTGGATGGATAGGATTGAATCTTTTTTTTGTATTGTCCGGGTACCTGATTACAAATCGCCTTTTCGTGCATCTTTCAGCTTCTCCGCTTGGATATTTCAAGAATTTCTATGGACGCAGAATTCTTAGAATTTTCCCGTTATACTATGGTTGCCTTGCATTTTTTTTTATTGTTCTTCCACTGGTCTATTCAGGCTATGCACACCACTTTGGTTCACTTTTCAGCATGCAGGCCTGGTACTGGCTCTACCTGAGCAATTGGAGAATAATTTGGTTTGGATTGCCGGCGAATCCGATTTTTTTTCATTTTTGGTCATTGGCGGTAGAAGAACAGTTCTATCTATTATGGCCGGTCATTTTCCTTTTGCTTCCTGGGTACAAGAAAAGAATGAGCATCATTTTGATGGTGGTGTGCGCTTCCATCCTGGTAAGATTTTGGTCAAATGGCGACAAATCCGCCTATTATGATACGCTCACAGCAGCAGAGCCACTATTGTTTGGGGCAATGATAAGCATCCTGCAAAAAGAAGGAAAACTTGGACAATGGTATAAATATTTGCGATTCCTCGGAGGTATAGCCGCACTTGTTTTGGTTATAATTCTTTGCAGCAATTCAAGTCCCTATCCTGATCATTTTCTGATATTGCTTGTCGGTTATTCATGCGTGGACATTTGCTGGGCGTGCCTGATCTCTTCAATCATTTTGAATACTTCCTCATCCAGGATATCAGCAAAAATGCTGAATTCAAAAATGTTTATGTGGCTTGGGATCTATTCCTACGGCATATACGTTTTTCATTGGATCATACTGCAATTGTTTGTATTAAGACTGGAAGGATGGTTAAACAGTAACTGGCAAAGAGAATGGCTTTCATATTGGATTCCCAGATTAACCGGAATTGCTTTGACTCTTGCGCTAAGTTTTATCAGTTTCGAATTCTATGAAAAGAAATTTCTGCGGATGAAAAAATATTTCACCTAGCTTGTTCATCGCCTGAATGGCCATTCGCCAGGAAGAACCTGTAATTTGCTGTTTCACCCAAAGATTCGATTTGAGAATAGTCTGGAAATTTTATTTGGATTATTCCAGGTTGCTCTGCCAGCCTGCTTTTAGAAATGCAGATTAATAACTGTGGTCCATTCTTATGGTAGATACTATCATTGACTTTTTCTGAAGCGGTTTGAAAAATGACAGGAAGGGGAAGGTCCATGCCAATATCAGGACTGGATTCAACATAGAAGATCGTCTTAGTTTGGGAAGATTTTACTCTATGGCCAGCGACATCTAATAGTTTCTTATAGCTTTCTGCATCCAGCTTATCTTGAATAGAGCCGGGAAGATTTGCATTTCTGTAGAAATAGTTATTGCTCAAATATCGATTGGTTGTCCATTTTCCTTTCAAATAAAATATATCCAGGATGGCAACAAGCCCAAGCAGGAGGATCAGGCCTTCCAATATTGTTGGACGCCATTTACGGTGAAGTGCACTCAGCAGCCCTGGAACAAAAAAGTATCCCATGAGTTTGAAATGGCGGCTACTCAGATCAATATTGGCATGAAATAAATATGCGAAAATGAAGAAGGCGAGGAGTCCGCAATATAATATAAATAACATATTTAGATATCCGGTATCGATCTCGCGCATGCGCTTCAACAACCGGAAAATGAAAAATACAAGTCCTGCAAGCAAGAGATAAATGGCATTCAGGATGAGTCCGCCGCGTTGCAATCTATCAGAATGGCCTGTGAGAAAACCATCGATTCTTTGGGCCCATTGCTGGATTGAAACAATACTTGATATTGGGGATGACAAAGGCACCAAAACAGCCTGGGGAAACGGATCAAAATGATGAATCAACACTGGTCTGGGTCCAAGAGAGAGAAAAAATATCCAGATGAATATCAGGGAAAAAATAGCCGGAAAGAGTAGGATCCAGTTTTTCCATTTGAATCCATTGCCTGGATCTGTGCCATTCATTTGCCAAGATTTCGCAAGTAAAGCGAAACTGCAGTAAAGGATCAATGTTGTCTTTCCAATAAAACACAAAAGGAACAACAAGGTTACCCAAAACAGAGCGCCAAAGGAAAGCTTTCTGATCCGGATGATGTAGAAAAGGAACCATGGAAAAATTCCAAATTCAAGGACTTCTCCTCCCTGGTAAACTACAAAGCTCCAATATAAAGTAGATCCTGAAAAAATGACAAGCAATGAAAACTGAATAATCCGGTGGGGGAATTTATAATATGCAAAGACTTTTGAATATCCTATCAGACCACTGATAAGGGCAGCAAGGGTAATCCAAATGGAGGCCATTCCGAGCTTAAGTCCGAAAAAGAAATTCAGTATTCCTGGAAAGATCCATTGACCCGGTGACCACCAACTTTCAAATACAGGATTTATTTTTCCGATATCTTCTGTTGGGATGACCTGCACTACGTTAAAAGCGTGGAAATACTGAGATCCCTTATACGCGAGAAACCCAAAACTGCTGTCAGTACTTGGAACAAGTGGCCTAAAAAAACAATAAATCGTCGGAATAGTCAACAATACCAACAGCAGGATGGTTGGCCAACTTTCACCCCATTTCAAATAGCTTTTCTTTATTTGAGTATTTGCTTTCAAAATTTTCATGCCGAAAATCAAATGAGGCAGGTTGGCCCATTCAGGTAAAAGGTCCGTAACTGGTCAAAACATAACAGTGCCAGACGAGGGCTAAACTACTCAAAAAAAAGATTGCTTTCCCATTGATCACATTATCTTTCATGGTTATGATCCAAAAGCAAAGGATAATCGGAATGAATGTGTCGATCAATCTCTCCTTATAATAACCTAGCAGCCAGAAAAAAAGAAAGAACAGGAAGAACACAAGCGCGATATGTTGGAATTCCTGTGACCTCAAATGCAGTCTGAATTTTGAAAAGGTGAAAATACCCAGTGTAAAGCCAAGAAAAATAAGCAGGTCCTTCAAAGTGCCAATAAAATAGGAAGTGTTCAATTTCAGTTGTTGGAGGAATTGCGTCCATGAAATATCCAGACTCTCTTTTATCCATACCAACTGATGATAATGTTTCAATTCGAAGCTATAATATTCAATGCCGCCCAGTTGCAATGCTCCTATCCAGGCCAGGGTGGGAATGAAGAATATGAAGCACAATAGGATCGACCAGGAAAAGATGCGAGGCCATCCTTTATGCAAGATGAGTTGTCTGGCCTGCATAATATAACTATAGATCAGGCAGGGTAGGAGAAGTAGAAAATTGCCATAGATCAACAGACAGAGTCCGGCTAAAAAGAAAACCCCTGCCATTTTTAGGAAAGGAAGCGGCGATTCCAATTCACTACCTCTCATCAGCAGGTAGATACAAACGAGTGGAGTGAGAAAAGTAAACATCTGCTGGTGAACAGCCCAGAAGAATGTTTTTGTTACCTGGTTCGAAACAATAAATACCATGAGAAGGATCATACTTATTTCTGATGCCCTGCACAATGGAATCATTCTTAAAAAAATTTTCTCAAACAATAAGAGGGATAACCATAAGACCAGCATGTTGAGCAGGAGGAAAGCAAGATAGAAATTACCGATAAGCAGGATATCCTCCCTTGGATAGATCCCGCGCCAGAATCCTTTATATAAGTTCTTCAGTTGAGACCTGATGGGCCAGGTAAGAATCGTAATAGTATACCCAACGGCAGAACCAGCAAGTATATACAATGGCCTGGATTGTCTTTGCGCGTTTTGTTCCAGCAATTCTTCGGGCCTGATGGCTGGAAAAATAAAATGGTAGGTATCCGGGTTCAAATAAAATCCAGCAGATTTTCCAAGCCTTACATATCGTCCATTGGGATCGGTAGTGCCGGGTGTAGGGGGTGGGGAGAACAGCAGCGTAACATTCAAGACAAGGATCAGCATTAATTTCTTCATGCATTTCAGGATTTCCGCATGATTCTCGAAACATATTTCCCAATAATATCAAATTCGATATTTACTTCCGTTTTATTGGCTAGTTTGCCAAAATCCGTATGTTCAAAAGTGTATGGGATGATCGCTACCCGGAAGGATTTCTTTTTTACATCAAAGAGGGTCAGGCTGATCCCATTTACGCATATTGAACCTTTTTCAACAATCAGGTGGGTGAATTTCCCCGGGATTTCAAATTCATATTCCCAGGACCCTCTCTTCTCTTTTTTTTCTGTGCAAATGGCCGTGCAGTCCACATGTCCCTGCACAAAATGGCCATCCAGCCTTCCATTGAGGGGCAGACATCTTTCAAGATTCACTATTTTGCCCTTTTCCCAGCCTTTGAGCGAGGTCTTTTCAAGGGTTTCCCGGATTGCGGTTACCCGGTGCATTCCTCCTTTCAGTTCTTCGATCGTAAGACATACCCCACTGTGTGAGACACTTTGATCAACTTTTAGTTCCTGGCTGATAGGAGAAGATACCCAGAAGCTCCGGTTTGATCCCCTGGCTTCCGTTCCTTCTATAATGCCCATAGTTTCAATGATCCCTGTAAACATCTTGTAAAAATCGGATTTTTATGGGTTCCATTTCTGAATTTCAAGATTTCAGTTTATCTTTGCAACCCGAACCATTAAAGGAGGTATTTTATTATGTTGATCATTGATTCAAAAGATTGCGAAAATATTGACAAGGCACTCAAGAAGTACAAGAAGAAATTTGAAAAAGCCAAAGTCCTTGTACAGTTAAGGGCCCGGCAGTCTTATACCAAGCCTTCCATTAAGAGAAGGGGTGAAGTGCTAAAGGCGGTATATCGCCAGCAACTGGCATCTGGAAAATTCGACCTTTAATCAGCCAATCATACCATATTTAAGCCATTCCGGATAGCGGGATGGTTTTTTATTTGTGAGCCTTTGATAAGCTCTTATGATTCAATAACTTTGGACAAAGGTTCATTTTGAGCTTACCTATCCAGTCTTTTATAGATTACCTGAAATTCGAAAAGCGATATTCAGAGCATACTGTGCGGTCATATCGGGATGACCTGCAGCAATGCTCGGACTTTCTTACAGCTACTTTTGGAGAAATGGAAGCGCAGGAAATATCTCCCACATATATCCGAAGCTGGCTGGCCTCTCTGAAGGACCGGGAAATTTCTTCTCGATCAATTGTCCGCAAGATTTCTTCGCTCCAATCATTTTTTAAATACTTGCTCAAGACCGGTGTCCTGGAAAAGACTCCCATGACAAATATTAATACGCCAAAACTGTCCAGGCGATTGCCGGTATATGTGGACCAAAAGGATCTTAGTCATTTATTTTCACACATCGAATTTCCTGATCATTGGCAAGGCAACACAGATCGTTTGATGATTTCAATTTTTTATCAAACCGGGATGCGGCTTAGTGAGCTGATTCATTTGCGCGAAGACAAGATTGATTTTGGAAACAGTACATTTAAAGTACTGGGAAAAGGAAATAAGGAAAGAATAATTCCGGTAAGTTCCGCATTATTGATTTCAACAAAAGAGTACATAGAAGCCAAAAAAGCAAATATCGAAAATGCTGATACGGTTTTTCTTCTGGTAAATGAAAAAGGAAAAAAACTCTACCCAAAATATGCATACCTGGCCGTGAGAAAATATTTGTCAATGATCACGACGATAGACAAAAAGAGTCCGCATGTCCTAAGGCATAGCTTTGCCACTCACCTGACAAACGGAGGTGCAGATCTCAATTCGATAAAAGAATTATTGGGTCATTCCAGCCTGGCGGCGACACAGATCTACACACATAATTCTATTGAGAAATTAAAGGATGTTTACAAGAAGGCGCATCCTAAAGCGTAGCTCCTGAAATGCATGGAATTAGGGTTTTTTTTAGCAAAATTTATTTGGAAAAATAGCGCGTAAAGCTTAATTTCATTGTACTGCCAAACCGCTCCGTGAAGGCAGAAATTAGTTCTTTCTTTTATTGTTTCACTGTTTAAAAATACGATTCTATGAACGTTAACATTCAGACGGTTCACTTTAGTGCTGACAGTAGGCTTACAGAGTACGTACAGAAAAAACTTTCCAAATTAAACACGTTTCATGACCGGATTATTAAAGTAGATGTGTATTTGAAGCTCGACAATGTAGTTCATACCATCAAAGACAAGGTTGCAGAAATCAGGGTGCATATTCCCAGGCAACATTTCTTCGTAAAATGTTCTTCCAAATCCTTCGAGGAATCTTTTGACAATGCTTTTGAATCGTTGGTCAATCAAATAAAAAAGAAAAAAGACAAACAGGTTGCATAGCAGAAAAAGCTTAACCCCCGCAAGGGGGTTTTTTATTTCACTACCCGTTGGATTCTAAAATGGGGAGGGCGGATAAAAAAGACCTGCAAAATTTTTGAATTTAACAAATTCGCTTACCTTTGCCTTCCCAAAAAATTCAGCGCAGGATATTTTTTGGTCGTTCTTTAAAGGCTGATTTAGAAAGGCATTGACGAACCCGCCTGCAGGCTGGGAACTTCGATAGTGAGTGAATGAGATGGTCGGAATGCAAGTAAGATCGCCAGAGTAGCTCAGCTGGTAGAGCAGCTGATTTGTAATCAGCTGGTCGGGGGTTCGAGTCCCTTCTCTGGCTCTATTGAGTTGGGCAAGTAGCCAAGTGGCCAACGGCAACAGACTGTAAATCTGTCCTCTTCGGAGTTCGGTGGTTCAAATCCATCCTTGCCCACAGTGCCTGTCTTCACATCAGAGAAGGTGGGTTGGTGAATAGTTAGTTCTTTGTTTATTATTATGCCGCCTTCGCCAGGGCTGAGGCGGTTACAAGCGGAAGTAGCTCAGTTGGTAGAGCGACAGCCTTCCAAGCTGTAGGTCGCGGGTTCGAACCTCGTCTTCCGCTCAGTGCCGAGTTGACGGTAGACAGATTACAGATGATAGTTGGAGCATCTGTCAACCAACAACGGTCAACTGTCAACTTGCCTTGACAAGCCGTTGTAGCTCAGTGGTAGAGCACTTCCTTGGTAAGGAAGAGGTCAAGGGTTCAATTCCCTTTAACGGCTCTAAGAAGTTGTTTGAAAGAAAGAATAAATATAAGGACGGGGCTCCCCGACTGTTTGTGTAGTCGGGCAGGAATTCCCTTTAACGGGTCCATTTCTAATGAGAAATGAGGGGCCGCCGAAAGAAATGGTGAAATAATGAAGTCATTGCCGGATGTCGGCCGTAAAAAGCTGACAGGTTCTGGTAATCATAATTTTAAACACGTATTAAAACATATAACAATGTCAAAAGAGACCTTTAAGAGGGACAAACCCCACGTTAACGTTGGTACCATTGGTCATATTGACCATGGCAAAACCACTTTGACTGCCGCAATCACTTATATCCTGTCGAAAAAGGGATTGGCGACAGCAAAGAAGTATGATGAGATTGATGCCGCTCCCGAAGAAAAAGAGAGAGGTATCACCATTAACACAGCTCACGTGGAATATCAGACGGCCAACCGTCACTATGCGCACGTGGATTGTCCGGGTCACGCTGACTATGTAAAAAATATGATCACGGGTGCAGCTCAGATGGACGGCGCAATCCTGGTTGTTGCTGCCACGGATGGTCCTATGCCACAAACCAAGGAGCATATTCTTCTTGCTCGTCAGGTAGGTGTACCCCGAATGGTGGTTTTTATGAATAAAGTTGATCTTGTGGATGATCCTGAATTACTGGAACTGGTTGAAATGGAAATCCGTGAATTGTTGACGTTCTATGGTTTTGATGGTGATAATACCCCCATCATCCAGGGTTCAGCAACTGGTGCGCTAGCTGGTGATGAAAAATGGGTTAAAGCGATCGACGAATTGATGGCTGCTGTGGATAGCTATATTCCATTGCCTCCCCGTCCCGTTGATCAGCCATTCCTGATGTCTGTGGAAGACGTGTTCTCAATCACTGGTCGTGGTACTGTTGCCACTGGCCGTATCGAAAGAGGTCGTATAAAAGTGGGTGAAGGTGTTGAAATCGTTGGATTGATGGAAAAACCATTGACTTCGACTGTAACTGGTGTTGAAATGTTCCGCAAATTGTTGGATGAAGGTGAAGCTGGTGACAATGCAGGTCTGCTGCTCCGTGGTATTGAAAAGAACCAGATCCGCCGTGGTATGGTTATTTGCAAAACCGGATCCATTACTCCCCATACAGATTTCAAAGGTGAAGTATATGTATTGAGCAAGGAAGAAGGTGGACGTCATACTCCATTCTTTAACAAATACCGTCCTCAGTTCTATTTCCGTACAACTGATGTAACTGGTGAAGTTGAATTGCCTGCAGGAACTGAAATGGTGATGCCTGGTGACAACACTGCATTGACAGTAAAGTTGATCCAGCCGATCGCTATGGAAAAAGGATTGAAATTTGCAATCCGTGAAGGTGGCCGTACAGTGGGTGCAGGTCAGGTTACGGAGATTTTGAAATAAGCCTTTGCAGGGGGTCTTCCGGTTTGGATGAATACCAGGCGAATGCTTTCCTTAAGATAAGTTTTATTATCTTTGTTTAAGAGAATATGCTAAAAGCTGTCGGCCTCGGGCTGATAGCTTTTAGCTTTCTACGGGCATCGTACAACGGTTAGTATAGAGGTCTCCAAAACCTTCGATCTGGGTTCGAATCCTAGTGCCCGTGCGAAATTTTTTCAAACCATAAGCATGAATAAGATTTCCATGTATTTCAGGGATTCCTATAAGGAATTGATGGAGAAAGTGACCTGGCCAAATTGGACTCAATTGCAGCAGTCTACGGTCATCGTTTTGGTGGCTACAATGGTTATTACATTTATTGTTTGGCTGATGGATCTGATCTCTAGCGGCGTATTACATTTTATTTACTCATTATTTTCCTAATGGAAACGACAACGACAACAACGACTCCCGTCAATCCAAATACACCCCCTCCAAAGGAGACCAAATGGTATGTTCTTGCGGGTGGTTAGTGGCAAGGAGCGCAAGGTGAAAGAATATCTTGATAAGGAAATATCCCGGGGCGGATGGGGAGAGATTGTAAAACAGGTATTTCTTCCTGTTGAAAAAGTATATAAGGTGCAAAATGGAAAGAAAGTCATGCGCGAACGGAACTATTATCCCGGGTATGTCATGATTGAGGTTACAGAAGGTAAATTGGGAGATGACCTCCGTGATGCAATCAAGAATACAACCAATGTCATCCACTTCCTTGGAAAGGAAAATCCTATTGCTCTTAGAAAGGCAGAAGTGAATAAGATGCTTGGAAAGATGGATGAAATGGCTGAATCCGGTGGCATCAGCATGAGTGAGCCGTTTATTATTGGGGAGACGATAAAGATTATTGAAGGTCCGTTTAATGACTTCAATGGAATTATCGAAGAAGTGAACGACGAAAAGAAAAAACTAAAAGTAACAGTGAAAATATTCGGAAGGTCCACTCCAGTGGAGTTGAATTATATGCAGGTAGAAAAGATTGCCTGATTCGGGCAGTCAAATGCAAAAAATATTGCGTCAATTAAAAAGCCGGTTCCGGCTTTTTTCTATTAGTGAGACTTGTTTTTTGCAAACGCAGTGCAGCAAAAAACTTAGTCGAACAATCCCGCCGAAGGCGGAAGGCATAATACCTCTCAGTTTGCCTCGGAATTTAAGTTCAGAGCTTGCCCTGAGGTTTCATGCCTGTGATTAAAAAACCCTCCTGCAGAAAGAGGAGGGTTGATATATTGAAACTATACACTGGCTGCGTCAAAAAGCACTACCCGGAGTACTTTCAGGAGTCGGTTCTACTGCTGAGGTCGTAGGATTAAATAATTCAGGAGCTACGGCAGCGATTATTTTCCTTGCCACAGCTCTTCTAACCGCTTTTTTTACGACTGCTTTTTTAACTGCTTTTTTAACGACTGCTCTTTTAACTGCTTTTTTTACAATTCTTCTTTTAATTGCTTTCTTAACGACCGCTCTTTTAACCGCTTTCTTTACAACTCTTCTTTTGATTGCCTTCTTGACGACCCTTCTCTTGATCGCTTTCTTGACAACTCTTCTTTTAATTGCCTTCTTAACGACCCTTCTCTTGATCGCTTTCTTAGCAACCTTTCTTCTGATCGCTTTTTTTGCTACTTTTCTTCGTATAGCTTTTTTGATTGGTTTTGACTTTGCCATAGTTTGTAGAGATTTTTTAGTTGTTATGAGAACAATGGAGATTATTGCAAAAGTTAAACAGAAAAATTCAAATAGAAAAAAATGACAAGAAAAATTCATTTAGCCATATTGCTTCTCAGGCAAAGGGTGACACTAAAATGAAACACTGCTACATTTCAGGAAATGCTTTGGTCAATTGGCCCTGGAACAGACTTTTGCCGCTGCCGGTTTGCAAAAAAACCATTCAAAATATTTGCCCATAATGATATTTACCCTACCTTTGCAACCCCAAAGTTCTTTTTGACATTATTGATTTGGGAGCCCCGGGATTGGATCCGGAGGGGCGTTATCACCAAAAAAAACAGCATCATGGCTAAAGAAGTTTCAGGTTTTGTCAAGTTGCAGTGCAAAGGCGGCCAGGCCAATCCTGCACCTCCTATCGGACCCGCGCTGGGTTCCAAAGGCATCAACATCATGGAGTTCTGCAAACAGTTCAATGCAAGAACCCAGGATAGAATGGGAAAAGTTCTTCCCGTCCTCATTACAGTTTATTCCGACAAATCTTTCGATTTTATCATTAAGACTCCTCCGGCAGCTGTTCAGTTGTTGGAAGCAGCCAAATTACAGAGCGGATCAAAAGAACCAAATCGTAACAAAGTTGGAAAGGTTTCCTGGACACAGGTTGAGGCGATCGCAAAGGATAAAATGCCCGATCTGAATTGCTTCACCGTCGAAAGCGCGATGCGGATGGTGGCAGGAACCGCCCGGAGTATGGGCATTAACGTGGAAGGTAAAGCTCCATGGTCAAACTAATTGTCTAACTCAAAAATTTTTACGAAATGGCCATCTCTAAGAAAAGAAAAGTCGCAGTAGGCAAAGTGGACAAGAACAAAGCATACACTTTAAAAGATGCTTCCGCTTTGGTTAAAGATGTAAATACAACCAAATTCGATGCTTCTGTGGACCTCCATATCCGTCTGGGAGTGGATCCCAAGAAAGCTGACCAGTCTATTCGGGGTACAGTAAGCCTTCCCCATGGTACAGGGAAAACGAAAAAGGTATTGGTGCTTTGCACTCCTGACAAAGAATCAGACGCAAAAGCAGCAGGAGCAGATTTTGTGGGATTGGATGAATTTATCCAAAAGATTGAAGGTGGTTGGGTGGATGTGGATGTCATCATTGCAACTCCTTCTGTCATGCCAAAGATTGGTAAGCTCGGAAAGGTGCTGGGACCAAGAAATCTGATGCCAAATCCTAAAACCGGGACGGTGACCAACGACGTGGCAGCTGCCGTGAATGAAGTAAAGGGCGGAAAAATAGCCTTTAAAATCGATAAGGCGGGCATCATCCATGCGTCTATTGGACGAGTGAGTTTTGCTGCTGAAAAAATTGCAGAAAATAGCCAGGAATTGATCAATGCAATCATTAAGGCAAAACCCGCAACAGCAAAAGGTACTTATTTGAAGAGTGTGTTTATGGCAAGCACCATGAGTCCGAGCATTTCTGTAGATACCAAAACTTTTGTTCACTAACTGTTTCGGCCACCCGAAAAAATGAATCGGATCGATTGGTCTGAAACCGAATCGGGACAAGGACAGAATCAAAAAATGAATTATGACAAAGGATCAAAAAAATGAAGTGATCGGACTGTTGAAAGACAAGTTCGCCCAGTATAATAACTTCTATGTGACCAACACGGAATCTCTGACAGTGGAACAGGTGGGAAAGTTGCGCAGGATCTGCTTCAGTAAGAAAGTGGAAATGAAAGTTGCCAAGAACACCCTGATCAAAAAAGCACTCGAAAACCTGGACGAAAAGAGATATTCCGGCATGTTCGATTCATTGCATGGAGTGACTGCTCTGTTGTTCTCTGAAAGTGCAAAAGAGCCAGCGCTGATCATTAGTTCTTTCCGTAAGGATTCAAACCTGGAAAGGCCAGTTTTGAAAGCCGCATTCATTGATGGGGATGTATTTGCAGGAGATGAGCAGCTCAAGACCCTAAGTACGCTGAAGAGCAAATCGGATCTTATTGGCGAAATCATTTCACTGTTGCAATCACCTGCCAAGAATGTCATCAGTGGCCTGAACGCAGGCAGCAAATTGGCCGGATTGATTCAGGCATTGGAAGCAAGGGCACAAGCGTGAGGCAAAAAGCATAACGCGGTAGCTAAACGCAGAACGCAGAAAGTCGAACACGTTTAGCGTTAAGCGTTCGGCATTAAGCGTTCATCATATAAACAACTTTTTTTTAAACCATCCGTCGGATTCGCCAATTGGCGAAAATGAAGTCGGAAAAAAACGTAAAACATGGCAGACTTAAAATCATTCGCAGAACAGTTGGTTAGCTTAACTGTAAAAGAAGTAAACGAATTAGCTAAGATCCTCAAGGAAGAATATGGCATCGAGCCTGCTGCAGCTGCTGTGGCTGTTGCTGCCGGTCCTGCTGCTGGTGGCGCTGCTGCCCCTGCAGAAGAAAAGACTTCATTCAACGTCATTCTGAAAGCCAGTGGAGCCAATAAGCTCAATGTAGTTAAGATCGTTAAAGATCTGACCGGACTTGGCCTGAAGGAAGCGAAGGATCTCGTTGACGGAGCCCCCAAGCCCATCAAAGAAGGTGTTAGCAAGGCGGATGCCGATGCTATGGTAGCTAAGCTTAAAGAAGCTGGCGCTGAAGTAGAAGTTCAGTAATCCTTTTGAGATAATTTTTCATACCCCGGTATCACAGCCGGGGTTTTCTCTTTGGCTGCAGGTGGGGTAAAGTTTTATTGTTAATTCAGCTTATTTCTTTACCTTTGCCCTCCGTTTCCCAAAAGTTGCGTTGCGGAGCCCTGCAGCCTTTCATAACCTGCTGTAAATCAATTTTCTACAATTGATGTTTTTTGGGGTGGATTTTGTCAATAGACGATTTTTGAAGTTCGAACATTTAAAAACCGGTTTTAAATAATATGTCTTCAACAAAACAGCTCAACAGGATCAATTTCGGTAAAATCAAACATCTTGCTGAAACTCCTGACCTTCTCGAAGTACAGATACAATCGTTCAAAGAATTTTTCCAGCTAGAAACTACCCCGGACAAACGAAATATCGAAGGTTTGTTCAAGGTATTCAAAGAGAATTTTCCGATTACTGATACACGGAATATTTTCATGTTGGAGTTCCTGGATTATTATATCGATCCGCCCCGCTATACGATTGAAGAATGTATGGAGCGCGGATTGACTTATGCAGTTCCTCTCAAAGCAAAACTCAGACTGAGCTGCAATGATGAAGAACATGTGGATTTTCAAACCATTGTTCAGGACGTATTCCTGGGCAACATTCCTTATATGACACCAAGGGGAACTTTTGTGATCAATGGCGCTGAACGCGTCGTGGTATCACAGCTGCACCGTTCTCCAGGTGTATTCTTCGGTCAGTCTATTCACCCGAATGGCACCAAAATTTATTCCGCCCGTGTGATTCCATTCAAGGGAGCCTGGATGGAATTTGCAACAGACATCAACAATGTCATGTTTGCTTATATCGACCGCAAGAAGAAATTCCCTGTTACTACTTTGCTTCGTGCCATAGGATATGAAACGGATAAGGATATTCTTGAGCTATTCGGTATGGCAGATGAGGTCAAAGTCGACAAGAAATCTTTGCAAAAGCATATTGGAAAAAAACTCGCTGCCCGTGTATTGAGAACCTGGGTGGAAGATTTTGTGGATGAAGATACAGGCGAAGTGGTATCCATTGAGCGGAATGAAATTGTATTGGAAAGAGATACCATTCTCGATGAAGAAGCAATAGAACTGGTCGTTGGAATGGACGTGAAGAGTGTATTCATTCAGAAGGAAGATGTGGGGGGTGATTATGCGATTATTTATAACACATTGAATAAAGATACTTCCAACAGCGAGTTGGAAGCAGTTCAGCATATTTACCGCCAATTACGTGGCGCTGATGCACCCGATGATGAAACAGCAAGAGGAATCATTGATAAGCTTTTCTTCAGCGATAAGCGCTATGACCTCGGCGAAGTCGGCCGTTATAAGATCAACCGCAAACTGAATCTTAACCAGCCATTGGATCAGAAGACCCTGACCAAGGGCGATATGATTGAGATCATCAAATACCTTGTGCGCCTGACGAATGCGAAAGCTGAAATTGACGATATCGATCACCTGAGCAATCGTCGCGTTCGCACAGTAGGAGAGCAACTGTATGCACAGTTTGGAGTGGGCCTTGCGCGTATGGCAAGGACGATCCGCGAGCGCATGAATGTTCGCGATAATGAAGTCTTCACGCCGGTAGATCTGATCAATGCAAGGACACTCTCTTCCGTGATCAATTCATTCTTCGGAACTTCTCAGTTGTCACAGTTCCTCGACCAAACGAACCCGCTAAGCGAGATTACGCACAAGCGTCGCATTTCCGCACTCGGGCCCGGTGGCCTGAGCCGTGAAAGAGCCGGATTTGAAGTCCGTGACGTGCATTATTCGCATTATGGTCGTCTTTGCACCATCGAAACACCGGAAGGTCCTAATATCGGTTTGATATCTACCCTTTGCGTGCATGCGAAGATCAACGAAATGGGATTCATTGAAACCCCCTATCGAAAAGTGCATGACGGCAAGGTGGACATGAAGAAGTTGACCTATCTAAGCGCCGAGGAGGAAGACGTGGCGAAGATCGCCCAGGCCAATGTTCCTCTGGATGACAAGGGCAATTTTGCTGAAGATAAAATTGTATCCCGCCAAACGGGTGACTTCCCGATTCTTGAAAAGAACGAAGTAGAATATATGGACGTTGCACCAAATCAGATTGTGGGTTTGAGTGCCTCATTGATTCCATTCCTGGAACATGATGATGCCAATCGCGCTTTGATGGGTTCAAACATGCAACGGCAGGCTGTGCCGCTGATTCGTCCGGAGATGCCCATTGTGGGAACCGGATTGGAAGCCAAGGCAGCAAGAGATGCCAGAATTCAGATTCATTCTGAGGGGGATGGCGTGGTTGAATTTGTGGATGCAAATGAGATCCATGTCCGCTATGAAAGAAATGAAACGCAAAAGCTGGTCAGTTTTGAAGATGACCTGAAAATATATAAACTCACCAAGTTTATTAAAACGAACCAGGAAACCTGTATCAACCTTAAACCTGCTGTGAAGAAAGGACAGCGCGTGAAAGAAAGTGATTTCCTTACAGAAGGATATGCTGTACAGGCTGGTGAAATGGCACTCGGCCGCAACCTGAAAGTGGCATTCATGCCCTGGAAGGGATATAATTTTGAAGATGCCATTGTGATCAGTGAAAAAGTGGTTCGTGAAGATTTATTTACTTCCGTTCATATTTCCGAATATGAACTTGAAGTGCGGGATACAAAACTGGGGGAAGAAGAACTTACGCCCGATATTCCAAATGTTTCTGAAGAAGCCACAAAAGACCTGGATGAAAATGGAATTATTCGTGTAGGTGCGCAGATCAAAGAAGGAGATATCCTTATTGGAAAGATTACACCCAAGGGCGAAAGCGATCCTACCCCGGAAGAAAAGCTTTTGCGCGCCATCTTTGGTGACAAGGCCGGTGATGCAAAAGATGCTTCTTTGAAAGCGCCCAGCGGAACGGAAGGAGTGGTCATCAGCAAGAAATTGTTCCAGAGAGCCAAGAAAGACAAGAATGCCAAAGTGCGTGAGAAAGCCGTGCTTGAAAAAATAGAAAAAGTCCATGAGAAGAATGTAGCTGATCTGCTTGATGTACTTGTTTCAAAATTGCAAGTGCTGTTGAAGGATCATACTTCAGCTGGCGTGAATAATAATTTTGGAGAAGCGCAGATCGGTAAGGGGGCAAAATTCACGGCCAAGAACCTGGCATCGATTGACTACCTCAATGTCAATCCGCTGGGCTGGACGGGTGATGCTAAAGCTGATGATCTGATCAATGTATTGTTGCATAATTACAGCATCAAATACAATGAAGAATTGGGCAGGTATAAGAGAGAAAAATTCAATATTTCTATCGGTGATGAATTGCCAGCCGGAGTATTGAAACTCGCAAAAGTTTACCTCGCAGTAAAGCGCAAACTGAAAGTAGGGGATAAAATGGCGGGCAGGCACGGAAACAAAGGAATCGTAGCAAAGATTGTGCGTGCTGAAGACATGCCATTCCTTTCGGATGGAACGCCAGTAGATATTGTATTGAATCCTTTGGGCGTGCCTTCACGTATGAACCTGGGACAGATTTACGAAACTGTACTGGGCTGGGCAGGTGAAAAGCTGGGCCTGAAATTTGCCACTCCGATTTTTGATGGAGCAACAGTTGAAGAAATCGCTCAGCATATTGAGAAGGCGGGGTTGCCAAGTTTTGGTCATACTTTCCTCTACGATGGGGAAACTGGCGAAAAATTTGACCAGAAAGCCACAGTAGGGATCATCTATATTATCAAACTCCATCATATGGTGGATGATAAGATGCATGCCAGGAGCATCGGACCTTATAGTCTGATTACTCAGCAGCCGCTTGGTGGTAAGGCCCAGTTCGGTGGACAGCGTTTTGGGGAAATGGAAGTATGGGCATTGGAAGCATATGGTGCATCCAATATCTTGCAGGAACTGCTCACTTTGAAGTCTGATGATATCATTGGACGTGCGAAGACCTATGAGGCGATCGTAAAAGGTGACAGTATTCCACGCGCTGGGATTCCTGAATCATTCAATGTGCTCGTCCATGAGTTGAGGGGACTGGGACTGGATCTGAAGTTTGAATAACTGAACCTGCTAGCTAATGAACAATACGGGTCGTGAGTGCAAGCTCATGGCCCTTTTTATTCGTGAGACTCGTTTTTTGCAAACAAAGTGCAGCAAAAAACCTAGTCGAATCCGCCTGAGGCGGACCGAAGGCGGAAGGTCCGCCTGACCGAACGGGCAGGTATAATACCCCGCAGCTTGTTGCGGAATGTGATTTCAGAGCTTGCTCTGAGGTCTCATACCTGTGATTTTCTTTCACTATACAGGTTATTTCGGTTGGATCCTTTTTAGCCTGGCCAGCCAGCCACCGCCGGAAGCCATCGGGATTTCGAGGGAGTCACCTTTTCGTATGGTCTTTTCCGTTATAAAATAATCGGAGGCATAGCGATCCGCATTGATTCCATCCGAGCAGATGGTCGCTTCATATTGGCCATCTTCCAGAAAATCCAGCGGAATGCGTAAAATGCGTTTGTCCCAGTTGGTAAAAGCACCTATATACCAGTTGTCTCCATGTTTACGAGCAGTCACCAAAAATTCCCCGAGCCTGCCTTCCACTATATGGGTCTCATCCCAAATGGTAGGTATGCTGCCAAGCAATTCCATAAATTTCGGCTCCAGGAGTCCCTGGGACGGATTCCCCGAAAAGATTTGTAACGGGTTATCATAAGTAACGAACATGGCCAATTGGTGACAACGGGTTCCCTGCGACATTACTTTTTCAGCAATGGGTCTGAATGTTTTTTGTGTGGCATTGTCCAACAGGCCTGGTTCATAGTCCAGCGGTCCCGATACCATGCGGATAAATGGCAGGAGCAGATCGTGCGGCGGATTCGCTTTATCGCTCCAAATATTGTACTCTGAACCCAGCACGGATTCTCTTGTGATGGCATTGGGATAGGTTCTTTCAAAACCGGCTGGTTTATATGCTCCATGATACATGATCATGATTTTTTTTCTTGCACAGGCTTCAGCAATGCGGAAATAGAAATTAACCGTTTTCTGGTCATCCCTGTCGATGAAGTCCGTCATGATAAAATCCACCCCCCAGCGGTTGAACTGTTCGAGCGCGCTGTCCAACTGACGGTTAAGTGTAATCGCTAATGTCCACATGCTCAGCTTAATGCCTTTGGTCCTGGCATATGTTGCGAGTTCATCCATATTCAGGTTTGGGTTCACTTTGAACAGGTCCAGGTTATCTGACCAGCCCGCATCCATCATGATCCGATCGAATCCAAATCTTTTGGCAAAGTCGATGTAGTATTTATAGGTTGCCGTATTAATGCCTGCTATAAAGGGAACATTAAAGAGATTGATTCCAATGATCCATTCGTCGGTGCCCTTTCCCGGATGGATCCAGGATGGATCGCTCACACGGGAGGGGGTAGCGAGCCGGTAAACAATATCATTTGAAGGAAGATCCTTGTCTTCTGCTGAAACTGCCAATACTCTCCAGGGGAATGCCTGATTGCCTTTCGAAATGGCGATATATGGCGCGCGCTGGGTGACGATGGCCTGGGGATATTCTCCCCCTGTGATAGTTTCCTGCAGAGGATACGCAGCAAAACAGCCTTCAAATCCATGCGTGTTTGTGCCCCTCAAAAACATACCCGGATAATTTTCAATATCCGATTCTGTAATGATGGCTTTGATTCCATTCTTACATTCGACCAGCACAGGGCTAAAACAAAGCGTGCCTGGTGAAATACTGTCAAGCCACTTCTTCTGATACGGCTCTTCGAAGCTGGTATGAAAGCTATCCGCCTCATTCCTTTTCTGCACTTCCGGAAAATATGTAATAAAATTTTCGTCAAAATTAAATCGCGCGGTTTCATGCAAAATCTGGATCGAATCTTTTCTGGAATAAATGATTCTGTAAGCAGCACCATCATTGTAAGCCCTGAAAAGGAGACTGAATGGTTGCCTGAAATCTATTCTTATTTCATTGTACTGGTTCCTGACCAGTCTTCTCTTTTCAGGAACAGGTGAGACAATGGAATCATTAACCTGTTTCAGGCTTATTTTTCTAATGGACAGATCATGGCTCAACACCATGCCATTACTGAGCTCGATATCAATCACAGAACCCGAGAGCAGGGCATGATTTTTAAAATAGACGGCATATTGAAGGTTTTTGCCAGTGCTGATCACAGCCCTTAATTCGCCATCAGGTGACTTAATTTGTCTTTTTAATTGTGCAAAAAGAGAGGCATGATTTAAAAGCAGGAGAATGAAAAAAAATCTTTTCATAAACAGTCAATCGTAGTTCGGTTATGACTGTAAGATATTTCATTTCAACTATTGTTTAACAAGTCTTTGAATATGCCGTTCATTGTTTACCGTTAAATCTAAAATATAGACGCCCGCACTGATATTTTTCCCTGAAAGGTCGAGTCTTAGTCGATTGCCTGAGGTGATGTCCTGCACATCCTTATAAATTTCCTTTCCGGTCATATCCAATATCCTTGAATGGACGATTCCATTTGCGGGTTTATCCAATTGAATTTCTATGGAATTCGTGAATGGATTGGTGAGCACACGGATGCCGTTTGATGAATTCGTGTTCTTCAATAATATCGTATTGCTGTACTGGAATTGATTGTCCTGGCTGTAAAGTTTGAGCCGGTAATAGTTGTTCTCAGCTGCGGGGTCCTTGTCGCTAAATTGATATTTCGTCTCCGCAGTGCTGTTCCCTACTGCAGTTAGCCAACCAATTTTCTCAAAAGTTTTTCCATCCAGTGAACGTTCGATATCGAATCCCCTGCTGTTTTCTTCGGAAGATGTGGTCCAGTTTAATTCCGCATGACTGCTTTTGATCAAACCGTCAAATTGAATTAACCTGATGGGAAGAACAGTGCCAATGATGCCTGCGCCAAATCCTGAGAACCCGGTATTAAAAGAATAGCTGAGGCCGGTATTTGTTCCAATACTGGAAATCGAAGGAAGGGCGGTAAGAATTGACCCTGCGCCTCCAGGATTTCCAGGGGTAACCAGAGAGATCGCGTTGGTAGTTTTGATTAGTTGGATATTGTTGAAATTTTGGCCTGTGGCAGCCTGCCAGCCGTTCACTTCAGCCTGCGTATAATATAACGTGATGGTATAGGCTCCCGATGCATTATTGGTAGTAGGAATTATTTTGAAAGTTTTATCCATCACAAAATCGGCGGGCGTATTGTTCCAGAATGGAGATGCCGAACTGCCTGCCCTATCGAGTAAAACCTGTGTGCACCCATAATCAAAATTGGTTGAATTCTGTATTCTCGCCATGAGCTGGTTATTTGCCTGGTCATAGAAATAAATATCCGTATTTGGCCCAAGCCATTCCTGCCTGGAAGTATTCGATGTGGTGTCGACCGATGTTTGGGCAATGCCGTAGAATAACCGGACGATCGGTTTCCTTCCTAAGCCGTAATATGACACCGAACTGAATGCAGTAGAACAGTCAATCCCATTTTGTATGAAAAAATTACCCTGGGTCGCTCCGCTGCCGTCAAAATAGGCAGAAAGCAGGTCCGCACCCGAACCAGCCGAACTCGAGCCATTGTCAAAACAAAACTCGACAACCAGGTTGCTCGTGCCGTCCCAGAGATAGGCTGCATCAAATGGGAAATCATTCCAGCCCGCAGTGGTGGTATAGGAAGCAATTGATTTTACTGTTGTCATGGAAGATCCAGTGGTTACCGATCCATTGATGAGGTCGGCTACTGCAGATTTTCCGAGTTTGATATTGAGACCCGTAAATGCCCGCAATGTCAGTTTGCTTTGGACAAATAGCGATAAAGATGAAATATAACCCGGAGGGATACCCGCGGCTGTGAGCTCGGCAGCTGTATATTGAAATTGCACTCTTTGACTTTGTAAAGTGGCATTAAACGGACCAGCGCCAATGGTTGCAGCGGTTGTTCCAATACTGGCCGTTCCTGCAGGTGATGTGCCCGCATTGGGCGCGATGTCATTGTCCAGGATAACCATTGTAAAAAGTGGTTTCCCTGTTCCTGTTTCTGCATTCCCGGATCCCGGATTTACAACAAAATCCAGGTTAAAACTTTCCTGACCTTCTACGCTGGCATCATCATAGATCCTGATTGTAAAAGACTCTGATGCCGTGGAACCGCCCGGGAAATTCAGGGTCTTGCTGGGAGAAATGAAATCGCCATTGGTTGTAATATCAAAATCCACGCCTTCCGTAGCAGTCATTGAATTGACATGCAGTGTAGCGGTTGCTGCAGCCGAGGGAGCGCTGCCAATGGTCATATAATAAGTGAAATCTTTATATTTTCTGCAGCCGGATATGATGACTGTTGTTTCGCTAACCTGATCTCCATTTAATTCAAAATTTATTTTCGGGGCACAGGTTGGACTGATATCCGGGGCGAGGCCACCTAACGAATTGGAGAGACTAATTCTGTCAGGACTGGCTGCTGAAGCCTGCATTCTAATTTGTTGGCCGATAGTAAATAAGTTATAACAGTTCGTATAGTTCATGAAATTATTCTCTGTACTGGCATTGTAGTTTGTACCGGTGCAGGAATTATTTCCCGAACGGCAGGTAAAATCAATTGTCCCTGCCAGCTGATTGTATGTGATGGGGTCCGTGTCGCAAACCTGGTCACCATCTGTCGTGCAGTCCAGATTTTGCGGACAGGTGTTTTTATCCGATGATCCTTCAAAAGTGTGATAGAGGTTAAATGCATGCCCGATTTCATGCGGTAGTGTTTTTTGTCCGGCGATCATTTGCGTCGAAAGCATAACGGTCCCGTCCAGGGTTGATGGGGCGCCTGGAAAATAGGCATAGCCTGCGATAAAACTGCCAGAGGTCCCATCTTTGCCATTGATCTTATCGACGAGCCAGATATTGTAATAGTCGGTTACGCTCCACCTGCTGAGATTTTTTACATTGATTTCATTGGTCCCCGGCCCGCCGGAAATGCTCACTCCGTTTGCTGTGTAGTTGGGAATGCCTGATCCATCGATCCTATCGACGCCCGTCGTAGGATTGCAATTAGGATCACGCTTCGCCAATACGAACTGAATGCCCAGATCGCCCGCTCCGGCTATGCCTGGGTACGTGCCATTATAGACCTGATTCAAATAATCAATCGCCCCTTGGATCTGTGCATCCGTAGGATTATAGATTGATCCAATGGCCCCTCCTGTAGTGACCACATGAACGACGACGGGAATGATATATGGAGGTCCACCCAGAACGAAATTGTTCTTACCAGGCTTTAGCTGACCTAATTCTTTAATGGATTTACGAAGATTCGATTCATTGCGAAGGATTCTGTTTTTGTAGGCCGTATCATCCTGCATCATTTGATGGTGAATGAGATCAAAACCACAAAGGGCTTGCGAAAATGCAGATTGGAAGCCATGCAAAATGATTGCAGTCAAGAGCAGCCTGGCTAATCGCATGGCAGGTTTTTTAATTAGGATATTTGGTGATTGAGCAAACCAGTCCTTAAAACGTAAAAATCACTGGTTTAATTATGCAGGCGAGGCGTTTCTTTAGGGTATATCCGGCTTTATTTTCCTTGTGTTACCCAATTTGAGCAATGGGCAAGCCAGAATGAATTCCCTGAAATTAAATTACCTGATGGATTGAAGGTATTCCCTGAATGCTTTGTAATCAGGAGCCATTTTCAGAGATATTTTCTTCTGGTGCAGCAAGGCACTGACCGACTCCGGAAGAGGAATCTTTTTGTTGACAATGGGCTCCACCACATCGTAGAATTTCACCGGGTGGGCCGTCTCCAGAAATATACCCAGCCTTCCGGGATTTTTTTCCAGCCAGCGTTTTAGCGCCAGATAACCTACAGCGCCGTGGGGATCGGCAAGGTAGTGTTGATTCGCATTCAGGGTCCTGATGGTATTTACTGTTTCTTCGTCCGAAATACTATAACTGCTTAGTATATGCGAAAGTGATTCAAATTCCCTGTTGAATAATTCCAGGATTCTTATAAAATTACTTGGATTGCCTACATCCATGGCATTTGAAAGGGTGGCGACGGCCTTTTTGGGTTGGTATTCCCTGCTCCTTAGGAAGGATGGCACAATATCGTTTGCATTGCAAGCCGCTATAAAATGACTGGCAGGAAGGCCTGAACGGGCAGCAAGCAGTCCTGCGCAGATATTTCCGAAATTGCCGCTGGGAACGCTGAATACCGGGGGAGGCGCGGCTTCATCCCACTGTTGTAATGCAAAGAAATAATAGAACTGCTGGGGCAGCCACCTGGCTACATTAATCGAATTCGCGGATGTCAGGAACAAATCCTCTTTGAGTTTTTCATCTGCAAATGCCTGTTTGACCAGATCCTGGCAATCATCGAAACTTCCCTTTATTTCAAGTGCAGATACATTTTTTCCAAGAGTAGTCAGTTGCAATTCCTGCACGGAACTGACCTTTTCTGAAGGATACAGGATAACCACATTAATGCCTTCGATGCCATGGAATCCGCTGGCTACGGCTCCACCCGTGTCGCCGGAAGTAGCGACCAGCACGGTTATCTTCCTCGTTGATCCACCTACAAAATAACCCAGGCAGCGACTCATGAATCGTGCTCCTACATCTTTGAATGCGAGGGTGGGACCATGAAAGAGTTCAAGCGCGTATATTCCATCCTCCACTTTCACCAGCGGGAAGTCAAATGCGATGGCTTCCCCGATAATCTTTCTGAGTACATGCTCGGGGATTGCATCCCCTGTATATGGACGCATCACTTCAAAAGCAAGTTCCTCCCGTGAATATTGGCGGATATTTTCAATGATTCTCTTGGGAACTTCAGGAATATAAGAAGGGAAATAAAGCCCCTTGTCCGGCGCCTGCCCATGGATGGTCGCTTCCCTGAAATCCACATCCGGAGATTGTTTATTGAGGCTATAATACTTCATCGCAGCAAAATTTCATTTTCGTTTTGGAATGGAGACTGCATTGCTTGGGCAGATGCCAGTCATGAATTCGTGCTCCCTACGATTTTGGTTCCCTGACTATTGACTTTGGTGACATAGATATGATGCTGCAATCCTATTCTGTCAAAGATTTCTTTCATGATATCCTTTAAACCGCGCGCGGTCTTTTCGTCCCTGCTCAACATAAAAATAGAAGGGCCGGATCCTGAAATACCACCACCCAGTGCGCCTGCTTCCTTGCATTTTTGTTTCACTTCATCAAAGCCCGGAATGAGCATACTCCTGACCGGCTCAATAATGAAGTCTTCCAAAGAACGGCCAATGAGCTCGTAATCATTTTTGAGAAATCCCGCGACCAAACCTCCAATATTTCCCCATTGCCTGATCGCGTCTTTCAACAATACTTCCTTTCGAAGGATCTGCCTTGCATCTGAGGTTCTCACTTCAATCTGTGGATGTACAACAGTGACTTGTAGGGGAGGAACTGGAATCGATACGATGTCTAAAGGGAAAATGGAACGGATCAGCGTCACACCTCCAAATATACAGGGTGCAACATTATCAGCATGCTTAACTCCCGAAGCCAGTTTTTCTCCGAACATAGCATATCGCACAAGGTCATTCTTTGAAAAGATGTTGCCCAGTAAATGGTTTGCTGCAACGACGGCTCCTGCCGCACTGGCGGCACTTGAGCCAATGCCGCTTCCTGGTTTAATTTGTTTTTGAAGGCTAACTTCGAATCCCAACGGGTACTCAAGTTCTTCCAGCATGGCGATCAGTGGAGCGCCGGCTGTATTTTGTGCCGGGTCCTCGGGTAGGGGGTAGCCATCCTTACTCCTGATGGTGATTTTCTTCTCTTCCAAAAGTTTCAGCTCCATGATATCATAAGGCTCCTCCAGGCACATTCCCAATACATCAAACCCACATACCAGGTTCGCTACTGTTGCTGGTGCATGAATGGTACAAACAGTTCCCGGTGGCAGGAATTCTTTTCTTCGTGCATCCATATTCTAGAAAATTAGTTTCATATCGGAAGGACTCTTATAAAACGAATAGGTGGTTTTATTCTAGTTTGCTGCCCTGATGATATCAGCGAAGACTCCAGAAGCCGTGACTTCCGCTCCTGCTCCTGCACCCTTAATGACCAGGGGTTGTTCCGGGTACCGGTCTGTATAAAATAATACTACATTGTCCTTGCCGTACAGGTGATAGAAATCGTGCTGCGGATCCACATGCTGCAGGCCTACCGAGGCCTTGCCATTCGCATACTTTGCCACAAATTTCAATTTCTTGCCCTGCGAAGCGGCAGACTCATAGAGCGACTTGAAATGCGCTTCCTCTGTAGCAAGCGCTTTATAGAAATCGTCTACTGTCCCCAGCATGCAAGATTCAGGCAGGAAAGAATTATTTTCTATATCCTCCATTTCCATTTTAATGCCAGCTTCCCGTGCAAGTATCATGATCTTCCTCATGACATCTGTTCCGCCCAGATCGAGTCGCGGGTCTGGTTCGGTATAACCTTCGTCCTGCGCCTGGCGGATCACTTCTGCGAAATTCCGCTGGCCATCATAATTATTGAAAGCAAAATTAAGCGTGCCACTCAATACGGCTTCAATCTTCTTAATCTGGTCTCCGCTTCGCAATAAATCATTGAGCGTACCGATAATGGGTAGTCCGGCGCCTACATTCGTTTCAAACAGGAAATTCGCATTGAATTCCCTCGCCATGTCTTTTAGTTTCTTATAGTTCTTATAGGGAGAGGAACATGCAATCTTGTTGCATGCCACCACGGAAATGCTTTTTTCGAGCAACTCTGCATAAGATTCGGCCACATCCTGATTAGCGGTTACGTCGACAAACACTGAATTTCTAAGGTTTCGTGATTGAATATTTTTTGCGAATTCGGAAATATGCATGGGACTCCCATTAACCAGGTGTTCCTTCCAGTTTCCCAAATCAATTCCCTCTTCCCTAAATACCATTTTCCTGCTGTTGGCTATCCCTATAACGCGTACTTGTAATCGAAGATGCTGGATCAGGTATCCATTTTGTTTGTGGAGTTGCGAAAGCAAACGGCTTCCGACATTCCCGGTTCCAGTAATGAAGAGGTTGAGCTGCTTATTGGTTGTTTCAAAAAACTCTTCATGTAAAATGTTGATGGCTTTTTTTACATCTGCTTCCGCAATCACTGCAGAAATATTGCGCTCGGAAGATCCCTGGGCAATGGCACGGACGTTCACACCGTTCTTGCCAAGCGCACCAAACATCTTTCCGCTGATGCCAGGGTGACTCTTCATATTGTCTCCTACCAGGGCAACGATCGACAACGCTTTTTCTACGATCAGGGGCTCTACTTTGCCTGTGCTGATTTCATGATCAAAGGCGTGGTCAACTGCTTCCTTCGCCTTGGCCGTATTCATTTCTTCAATGCCCACACAAATAGAATGCTCCGAAGAACTCTGAGTGATGAGAATCACATTGATCTTTTCATTGGAAAGGGATTCAAAGAGGCGCTTGGAAAATCCCGGAATACCGATCATACCGCTGCCTTCCAGGCTGAGCAGAGAAATTTTGTTAATGCTTGAAATGCCGCGGATACTGCCTCCATTCTTATTACTTTCTTTTTCGATGATCGTACCCTTATCTGCCGGCGCAAAAGTGTTTTTTATCCATACCGGAATTCCCTTGTTCATCACCGGCTGGATGGTTGGCGGGTAAATTACCTTCGCGCCAAAATGAGACAATTCCATGGCCTCCTGATAGGAAATCTGGGGGATGACCCTGGCATTGTTCACCAGCCTTGGATCGGCTGTCATCATGCCGGAAACATCGGTCCAGATTTCAAGCAACTTTGCATCCGTAGCAGCAGCGAATATGGCAGCGGTGTAATCTGAGCCTCCGCGGCCAATGGTTGTCGCATTTCCATGTATGTCGGAAGCAATGAAACCCGGCAACACATATACTGCGTTTTTTGACTGGCCAATAAATGACTTGATCTGTTTATCCGTCGTTGGAAAATCCACCGCCGCATATCCGAATTGAGAATCTGTCCGGATCAATTCCTTTGAATCCTTCCATTCATTTTCAATGTCCATGGTCTTTAGTCTTGCGGACATTATTTGGGAAGAAATCAATTCACCATATCCCACAATCTTGTCCCTGGTGCGGGCCGACAATTCACCCAGAAGAAATACGCCATTGCAAATGTCTTCGATTTCATTGCATCTGGTCTTGACCAGACTGAGCAATGCACTTTGTTGCGTTATCGGTATCAGTGATTTCACTGCATCGAGGTGGCGTTGTGCGATAAACTGCAGTTTCTCCTTGTAAGATTCGTCGCCATTTGCGGCCATCATGCCGCACTGAATCAGTGCGTCTGTCACCCCACCTAACGCGGATACCACCACGATGGTAGAATCTGACGCCGCTGCCTGTCGGATAATCTCTGCTGCTTTATTTATGTTTTCGGCATTAGCAACTGAGGTTCCGCCGAATTTTAAGACCTGCATGTATAATCGAATTTGGAAATGAGATAAAAGTTCCTGATTTGAAAGTAGCTTATCAAAAGCCCGTGGATAATATGAATGAGTACAATCCGCTTAGCGGATTGTGGTGGTCGGAACAATGGACAAGGCCTGCATGGAGTGCATGAGAACAAAGAAAACAATATGAAATCTTTTAATATCCACGATGAGAAATGAGAAGCTAAGTTAGGAAAAATGGATTAAAGAAAAGTAATAAATCAGGGTTTTTTTTGACGGAAATGAATTATTTTAGGGTTTTGGTTGGATTTCTTGCTGCTTGCTATAGGACTTATTGAAGGTTTCTAAAAGTTAAATCATGAGCTATCAGCTATCTCAGGGTCTGCAGCAATTCAAGAACCAGGTCGGGATCAAGTTTCAATTGTATAATAGCCTGTTTACATCCCTGCCCTTCCATCGGATTGAAAAGACGGGTATTTTATTGTCTTTGCTTCTGACTTATTGTGAAGAAGGATATAAAAAAAAAGGAAGCCCCGAACAAATCATTGAAGATTTTTTTCAGAAACATACTTCGCTTCAGACGGAGCGGGAGAAAGTAGATACATTATTTCGCTTCGTTCAATACGTAGAGCGGCAGATTGTTTTATTTGATGCACTGGAAGATGCTGCATTCAAGGATGTGAATGATATGGGTGGAGTTGGAACGATCAAGCACCTATCTTCGGAAGTTATTCAGTCAAATAAGGAAGCCGAACTCGCCAAAAAGTTGAAAGACTATTCCGTCCGGATTGTATTAACTGCCCATCCCACACAATTCTATCCCGGCTCCGTGCTCGGGATCATCAATGATTTGTCGAGGGCAGTCATCGATAATAATGCAAGCCAGATCAATATGTACATGCAACAGTTGGGGAAGACTCCATTCCTCAAGAAGCAAAAGCCTACGCCATATGATGAAGCCATCAGCCTGATTTGGTATTTGGAAAATGTATTTTATCATGCTGCTGGCAGAATTCTGTCTTCCCTCAAGGGTCAGTTTCCGGATGCCGTATCAGACACCAATGCGGTGATCCGAATGGGATTTTGGCCAGGTGGTGACCGTGATGGAAATCCATTCGTGAAATCTGATACTACGTTGAAAGTCGGCGAGGCACTCAGGGGAGCAATCATTAAATGCTATTATCTGGATGTTAGAAAGTTGAAGAGGAGGCTCACTTTTAAAGGCGTGGACACTATCCTGGCGGAACTTGAAGAAAAATTGTATAATAATATTTTTATCCCGGAACATAAAACAGACCTGGGCTGGAAGGAAATTCTTTCGGCTCTTCAACAAATCCGGGAAATCCTGATTTACCAGCACAATAGTCTCTTTCTGTCGCTGGTCGACAACCTGATCAGTAAAGTGCATGTATTCGGGCTTTATTTCGCTACCCTTGATGTCCGCCAGGACAGTGCAGTCCATGGAAAAGTGCTGGAAAGTATTGCAGAAGAAAAGGGACTGCTTCCTTCTGATTATGCCGCAAGCTCCATGGAAGAAAAGATTGAAATCCTGGGAAGCGTGGCTGGAACTGCAAATCCAAAGGATTATGAAGATTCACTGGTTCAGGACACTTTAAAAACAATCGCTTCAATTAAGAATATCCAGCATTACAATGGCGTCGAAGGATGCAATAGATATATTATCAGCCAGTGTAATAGTGCGTTGAATGTGATGGAGGTCTATGGCCTTTTTCTGCTGAGTGGCTGGGAACGGAATGAATTGAATATCGATATCGTTCCGCTTTTTGAAACGGTCGATGACCTTGAACATGCTGCCCATGTCATGGAATCTTTGTACAAGAATAAAGTGTATCGCAAGCACCTGGAAAAGATGCACCATACTCAGACCATCATGGTGGGTTTTTCCGATGGTACGAAGGATGGCGGATATCTCATGGCGAATTGGGGAATATATAAGGCCAAAGAAGAATTGACTGCGGTTTCAAGAAAATACGGGATTGACGTCGTCTTTTTTGACGGGCGCGGCGGACCTCCCGCAAGAGGAGGTGGAAAGACACACAAATTTTACGCATCGATGGGAAAAAATATTGCAAACAAAGAGATTCAGCTCACCATCCAGGGGCAGACCGTCAGCTCAAATTTTGGAACAATTGATTCTGCGCAATATAATATTGAGCAACTTTTGCATGCAGGCATATCAAATGATCTCTTCTCTTCGATGGATATTACCCTGGAACGGAACGAAGATTCTTTGATGGAAGAAATGGCGAATGAAAGCTATGCAGCTTACCAGGAGCTCAAAACGCACCCTTATTTTATGCAATATCTAAGTGAGGTCAGCCCCCTGCGATATTACAGCGAAACCAACATTGCCAGCCGTCCGAGCAAGCGAAATAGTTCTTCCAGGATTGAACTGAAAGACCTGCGCGCAATACCCTATGTAGGATCCTGGAGTCAGCTCAAACAAAATGTGACAGGCTATTATGGTGTGGGGGCAGCCCTGCAGGCCATGGACAAAAAGGGAAAATGGAATGAAGTGAAGCAACTCTACCAGGATTCTCTTTTTGTCAGAACGCTAATAGATAACTGTGAGATGGCCATGAAGAAGTGCTATTTTCCACTGACTGAGCATTTTTCAAGGCACCCCGTATATGGCGAGATCTGGAACAAAATCTATAAGGAATACGAACTCACGCAGAAGTATATTTTCAAATTATCAGGCAAAAATGAATTGATGGCAGACTATCCTGTCGAGCAGTTGTCCATCCAAATGAGGGAAAGGATCGTTCTGCCCCTGAGTACCATTCAGCAATATGCCATTACCAAATGCAGGGAGCTCGAATCGTCTATGGTGAATTCCCCAATGAAAGAGATCTACGAGAAGCTGATCATCCGCTGTTCTTTCGGCATTATCAATGCGGCGCGCAATTCGGCCTAGCATAAGTTTTGAGCTTTCTCAAAAAATTTTCAATCTGAAATAGGGAACTTTTTTTTGAAAAGGACTCAAAATTTCTATTAGCAGCACCCGAAATAGTGTAGAATTACGAAGATGGAATACTCAAAATGGGAAAATTCGCGATCAAAATTAATATATAATATTATCTAAATTTATTAAGACATCAATATCAATCGTGTAGCTCTTGTTTTTTCGAAAAATTGCCTTGATCTTTGCGGTATCAAATCAAGTTCATGGCCGCATTATTGCCTTTGATTGTTTCTAATTTTCTCAGTATCCGGGATTTTTATTTCACGATAGATCCCGCCTACATGGATATCGTGAAAATTTTTGCAGGCTCCATCGGGTGGGTCGGAGGACTTACACTGTACATGTGGATCCGGGAGAAGAAAAAAGAAGCTGCTCGTTTGCTTTCGCGTCAATTGGCCAGTTAGTAAAAACATTATCCAACAAAAATAGAGTAATTGTCCCGCCGAATAGGTGGGATTTTTTTTTGCCAGGAAATATCATCAGGAAATATTCAGTTGCACTTCTGGCTTAGCCTGTCCGGGCTGCAGGGAAGGAGTCTTGATGATGCGTACACCTATAGAACGGAAATACACATAGCTTACCAGGACAGAGGCGCAGACGGCCACCAGAATGGAAATCTTTGCGATATCACGGTAAGCACTATCCGTAAAAGCAAGCATGGTAGTGAAAATGGACATCGTGAATCCAATGCCTGCCAATGTGCCCATTCCTAATACTTCCTTCCATCGCACATTGCCCGGGAGCTGTGCAATCTTCAATCCTACCATCAGGCGGCTCACCAGGAAAATTCCAATGGGTTTGCCAATGACAAGACCAAAGAAGATGCCCATCCCCACAGAGGTCGTCAATGAACTGAAGATATGGGAGGGAATAATGATGGCTGTATTGGCCAGGGCAAAAAGTGGGAGGATCATGAAGTTTACATATTTGTGGATCGCCTTTTCAATGGTGGCAAGTGCATTGACAGGCATGGCGAATGCAAAGAGCACCCCGGTAATGCTGGCTTCAACGCCCGACCTCAACATCGTAAACCAGAGCAGCACGCCAAGTACAATCTGGATCGCACCAAATTTGACTTTAAGTTTATTCATTAACAGAAGAACCAAATAAATGAGACCACAGCCTCCAAGCCAGGCCCACTGCACATGACCGCCATAGAAAAGTGCGATTACGATTATTGCTCCAAGATCATCGATGATTGCCAGGGCCATGAGGAATATTTTCAAACCCACAGGAAATCTTTTTCCCAAAAGGGACGCAGCTGCAAGTGAAAAGGCGATATCCGTTGCCGTTGGTATGCCCCAGCCATGAGAATAAGCAGAACGGAAATTGAATACTGCAAAGATCAGCGCCGGAACCAACATGCCGCCGAAAGCCGCGCCAAAGGGAAGGATCGCTTTCTTGAAGGAAGACAATTCTCCCGTGAGTAATTCTCTTTTGATTTCCGTAGCGGCCAATACAAAAAAGAAAGCCATCATGAAATTGTTGATCCATTCAATAAAGGAACCAGGCAATGAAAGTTTGGAAAATCCAGGCAGTATACCAGACCAAAGATGCTGATACCAGCCGCCTGATCCCGAATTGGAAATAAAGATGGAAATCACAGTGCAACCAATAAGCAATATTCCTGTAGAACGGCTATCATTAAAGAAGTCCCTCAATGGGGATATGAAGTGATGCCTGAGCGTTTTTGAATTTTTGGGTGCTGTGACCGCCATGGATTAGGAAAAAATATGAATAAGCCGATTAAAATATACTGCCTACCTCGATAAAATTACAGAAATATTGGAGCTTATCCATAATTTTTAGCATCTTTTGTAAATATTTTTTATATATTTATTATTTTAATATTATACATTTCTTCTTTCTAATATATTGACAAACATAGGAATGTCATATAAAACAGGAAATGCTCCCGAATCGAGAGCATTCCTGCATTATGAGCATTACGAGATCCCTAGTCAACATACCCATGTACTCCCATTTCCGGGATATCAAGGCCTGCCGCCTGGTCAGCTTCTGAAGACCTCAGCCCAATTGTGGCCTTACAGATCTTAAAGAAGATATACATCACAGGGAAGACAAAGGCAAAACATGCAATGCCGCCGATCAATTCCGCAAAGAATTGGCCGCTATCTCCATAAAATAGACCTTTTACTGGTCCGGCGACGCTGTTCCAGCCATCTCCATATTTTCCATCTGCAAATAACCCAAGAGAGAGCACGCCCCAGAAGCCATTTACACCATGGACTGCTACTGCACCCACCGGATCATCTATTTTAAGTTTTTTATCGATGAAATAATATGCCACTACCACAAGTATACCTGCCACTGCACCGATGATTATTGCTCCCTTTGCGTCTACAAAGCCTGAAGGAGCAGTGATTGCCACCAGGCCGGCGAGCATGCCATTGGCCATCATGCCTGGATCTGGCTTGCCATATTTATTCCAGACATATAGTGTGGCGGCCAGGGTGCCGCTTGCACTGGCCAGCATCGTATTGACTGCGACTACTGATATACGTAAGTCTGTACCTGCAAGAGTGGATCCGGGGTTGAATCCAAACCAGCCAAAGGCCAGAATGAATGTCCCCAACAATGCCATGGGAATATTATGTGCAGGAATGGTATTGACTGTTCCATCTTTTCCGTATTTACCAAGGCGTGGCCCGATAACGATGGCACCGGCCAGGGCAGCGACGCCCCCCACCATGTGAACAACTGTAGATCCGGCAAAGTCAACATGGCCATGACCCAGGCCGAAATTGACGCCTAACTGTGCCAGCCAGCCGCCTCCCCAAACCCAGTTGCCGTAAATGGGATAGACAAACATGGAGATGAAGAATCCGTAGACCATAAAAGCTTTGAATTTCCATCTTTCCGCCATGGAGCCAGTTGGTATAGTAGCAGTAGTATCCATGAACACCATTTGGAAAAGGAATAGGGCAAATATACCCACGTCGTATACGTCGCTGCTGAGGAAATAGCCGACGGAGCCAATAATTCCAAAATCATGTCCGAAAATATGCCAGGTCACTTCATGGCTTGTCACACCAGCTGCGCCACCAAGGGCAGCAACATTCAGACCGCCACCAAACATGAAAGCAAATCCGCAGATCCAGAAACCCAGTAGGCCGAGGATATAGATCATGAAATTCATCGCCATCGTATGGGCAACATTCTTCTTCTGGGTGAATCCTGTTTCAACAAGCGCAAATCCCGCCTGCATGAACATTACCAGGAATCCGGTGATCAGGGTCCAGACGATATTGATGGCAATTTTGTTGTGACCATCCGCGTTGCCGATGGTTGATACAGCAGCGGATAATTTGGCCACCGTAGAATTCATGGCCGCGAAACTGGTATCCTTTGCTTTCGCAACGGTATCCAGGACTTTGCCAATGGTAGCATCCACATCATTGATGGTTCCGGTGGCTGCGCCATTTGGATCCTGGGCAAAAAGGGTGGCAGGGGACAATAATGTAACCAGTGCCATGAAACCTGACAGGAACAGGAATGTTCGGAATTTGTGTTTGACTTTGAAATTCGTTCGCATTGATTTTGGTTTTAGTGATGAATGAATTGGTCAGTCAGGAGCGGGTAAGGATGGTAACTCAATTTTGTTTCATCGGATGTATTTGAAAAGGCATAGCGATCACTAACAACCATAGGCCGGGAAAATTTTTCCCGGCTATTGTTGTTCAAATGCTTCAGTCTTTATCTTAATATTTGATGGAAAAGAACTAAGACGATGGATAAAGTCCTAAAATTTCATTTTCAAAAAAATGGGGACCCCATTTTAGAAGTGATAAGTCACTGCCAAAACTGCACTCACAGTGGATTTGGTTGTCTCTGTAGCTGACTTATAAAAAACAGAATTGTCCGCAGCATCAAACCGGATTTCAGGAATGATGGTCAGGTTGTCGATCCTGAAATTCCCGGAAAGCGTTCCCGCGAATACATTTCCGATATTGGCTCCATTGCCATCGGTAATCCAGCCATCCGCGTTTCCGATATACTCACCCCTAAGGGTCAAACCGAAAACAGTGGTCGGATCCAGATTCAAATAGAGTGCAGAACCCCACCAGGTATAGTTGACAAATGGATCTGCTGAAGTTGCGCGGTATTTCACGCCTTGTACGGTACCGTTATATCCAAGAGAAAATGTGCTTGAGAGGGCATAGTTGATGACGACATCTCCCTGCATCGTACTCTTCAAATCACTTTGTGCACCTCCCTCAAAATTCAGGTAGAGCTTCAATTTGTCATCCTTGGATGCGGTGGCAAACTGAGCGATGGCTGTTTTTGGCATATTCGGCGCCGAGCGATAATCTGTTGGATTTGAAATTCCGATCATCAGGGAGCTCTTTCCACCCAGGGCAATATCGGCCTTCAGGCCCGTTTGGGAGAAAGGTCCGTTGGTGAACATATAACTCATGCTGTAGTTCCTGTTCAGGTATGCATCCAGCACTTCATAACCGATATGTGTACCCCAAGTACCAAAAGTGAATTTAATCGCGGAACTGGCCGCATAAGAAACATACAATTGTTTGATGGCTACCGCGCCTGTGCCTACTTCATTGTATGCAAATTCACTTTCCCTTGTGCCCCAACCCAGGTCAACGGTGGCAGACACTTTTCCGTAACTGGCATCCGCACGGAGAGAAGCCATTCCCAATTCAAAACTGTTGTTGGAATGTGTAAAACTGGTCGGGCTGTTATAAGGATAATCCGGAGGATTATTAAAGTTATACCTGTAATAAGCGTCCAAGGAGCCAGTGATGGCGACGGTAGGTCCCGATTTTTTTGCCGAATCCTGCGCTCGAAGAACAGCAATAGAGAAAAGGGCCAAAGAGGTCACTAAAAGTTTTCGTAACATTGCAATTGGTTTTAAGTGTTAAAAAAGGGGTACAGTAAGAACTTTGTCCAGAAGTTCAGACATGCTGTACCTTTTTCTATTTACATACTTGTGATGAATGCGTTTCCTTATGCACACCTGCTCATTATCTTCCGGCTCAGAATCGTTTCTTCCAAATTTCCCGGCCATGGATAAGCGGACGCCCGGGAACCGATTGTTTTGATCTTATCCTGGAATTGCAAATCAAATGGCCACCATGGCGAGCTGCCCAGCGTGCTGAGTTGGCAGGCAAGAAAAATGAGAAGCAGGATCGTTAGTATGCTTGCAGCTTCCGGTGACTCGTACCAGGGAAAATTAGAATTTGATAACAAAAAACTATTATATGTTAAAAGACCGACAAGCACCATTACCAATAGGAAAGCAGGTAAAACGAAGATAGGACCTGCGCGTAAACTGGTTTTCGGCCTTATTTTGGATCTATTCATGAATCGCCTTATTGAACTTATTCTTACTAATCTTTCACTAAATTAACGGAAAAACATATAATAAGATTAAAATACATTCAATATTTATAAATATAAATTATTATAATATATATCATATTATATAAAATGCTGATTTGCAATAAGATTTAGATTTGGTGCAAAACAGCGCAACAAAACCTACTACATATTATTTTGTTATAATGTATTATTTGGGGAGGAATCGCCAATTTTTAGGCAATAAAAAAGGAGACCGGGGTCTCCTGTGAAGTTGATTGATAAGGTGAATTAATAGGATGCTGCGATCACAGAATTGTCCTTGGTTTCGAGCATTGACTTTCCCATAAGGTATTCGTCCACCTTCCTCGCAGATTCCCTTCCTTCGCTAATCGCCCAGACCACGAGTGATTGCCCTCTGCGGATGTCGCCAGCAGCGAATATTTTGGCAATATTGGTCTGGTATGATTTTTCAGATGCTTTTACATTGCCCCGATCGTCAAGTTCAACACCCAATTCATTGACCAGGCCATCATGCTGGGGATGCACAAATCCCATAGCCAGCAGTGCCAGATCGCAGGGGATTTCTCTTTCAGACCCCTCCACCTCCACGAATCTGGCCGGCTTATCATCTTCGGTAAATTTCCATTCCAGGTTTACAATTTTGAGCGCTTTCAGCCGGCCATGTGCATCACCTACAAAGGCTTTAGTAGCTACCGCCCATTCCCGCTGACACCCCTCTTCATGTGAGGAGGAAGTTTTCAACGTCATTGGATAGGTGGGCCAGGGCATATGAGCCGTCCTGACTTGGGGCGGCTTGGGCAATAATTCGAACTGGGTAATGGTACTCGCACCTTGACGGTTGGAAGTGCCTACGCAATCGCTTCCTGTGTCACCTCCCCCAATCACCACTACGTGTTTTCCACCCGCAAGAATATCGGGCATCTCGAATGAAACTTTGCTTACCCGCTGGTTTTGCTGCTTTAGGAATTCCATAGCAAAATAGACTCCCTTCAAATCCCTGCCAGGTATGGTGAGATCTCTTGGAACTGTCGATCCACCGGCCAACACGATGGCATGGAATTCCCGGAGTAAGTCATTGATCCGGATATTGACCCCAACCTCCGCATTGCATTTAAAGATCACACCTTCTTCTTCCATGAGTTTGATCCTTCTGTCCACTACCCATTTTTCCAATTTGAAATCGGGTATGCCATACCGTAATAAGCCGCCGGGAGTGTCGTCCCTTTCAAATACCGTGACGGTATGACCCGCATAATTCAATTGGGCTGCGGCAGCGAGGCCTGCCGGACCCGAACCCACCACTGCGATCTTCTTACCCGTGCGCACCAAGGGCGTTTGTGCCTTGATAAAACCCTTCTGAAAGGCTATCTCGATGATATGTTTTTCAATTTCTTCAATGGCAACGGCAGGCTGATTGATGCCAAGCACGCAGCTACTTTCACATGGAGCAGGACATATGCGACCGGTGAACTCCGGGAAATTATTGGTAGATGATAAGATCTCGTATGCATCCCTCCAGTCTTTTTTATACACGGCATCATTAAATTCCGGGATGACATTCCCAAGGGGGCATCCATGATGACAAAATGGAATTCCGCAATTCATGCACCTTGCGGCCTGCTGATTCAATTGCTCAGCCGGGTACAAAGAAATGAATTCCTTATAATCATTCTTCCTTTCCTGCACTGGACGCTTGGCAGGAAGCTCCCTTGTAAATTCCAAAAATCCGCTCGGTTTACCCATATTTCACATTTGACTCTTGAAAAGATCCCGTCCCTTTTAGAAGGAAGGATCCGGACCACAGAGAACCACGGAGAGGTTCAGTCACACAAGAGAGAGCCTACTCCGCGTTCTCAGTTAGTTTTGGTTCCTCTGTGGCCCGAAATGATTTATTTGTCGCTTTTTACTCTAACTCTTTCTTTTTTTTCAGACAGCACCTTCTTATAATCCTTTGGAAATACTTTGATAAAATTCTTGAGCTGATTTTCGAAATCATCCAGCACAAATTTGGCCACCGTACTTCCGGTGTATGCATAATGCCTCTGTATCATGTCTCTTATCTCGATTGCATCATCTTCATCCACCGGGTCCAGGTCAACCATTTCGCGGTTGCACAGACTCGTGAATTTTCCATTGACATCGTATACAAAGGCAAGGCCACCACTCATTCCAGCTGCGAAATTTCTGCCAGTATCGCCGAGAATGATGACTCGTCCGGCGGTCATATACTCGCATCCATGGTCTCCAACGCCTTCCACGACTGCACGAACGCCTGAGTTTCTGACGCCGAATCTTTCGCCTGCTTTTCCCCTGACGAAGGCTTCGCCAGAAGTTGCTCCATAGAATGCAACATTTCCTATAATAATATTTTCTTCAGGCACGAATCCTGCATCCTGAGATGGATATACGATGAGCCTCGCGCCTGAAAGTCCTTTTCCAAAATAGTCATTGGCATCTCCTTCCAATTCAAGTGTAACCCCCTTGGTGTTAAAAGCGGCAAAGCTTTGTCCCGCGGTGCCAATAAATTTGAAATGGATGCTGTCTTCCGGGAGGCCCCTCGCCTGAAAGCGTTTTGATATTTCGTTCGACAATATCGTGCCGATGGTCCTGTCTGTATTCCTGACCTGGAATGTAGCAAATACTTTCTGCTGGGACTCCAGTGCAGGTTTTGCAGCTTCAAGCAATTTCCAATCCAATACATCGGCGAGCCCATGATCCTGCTCCTCCATTTTATGTAGCCCGGTGTAGAGGGAGGCGGGCTCTTTATATAGGATCGGTGAGAGATCCAGCTTCCTATATTTCCAATGGCCAATACTTTCTCTCATTTCGAGGCAATCAACCTGGCCAACCATGTCTTCAACGGTCCGGAATCCAAGGTCAGCCATGATTTCTCGAAGTTCTTCTGTCAGAAATTTGAAAAGGTTGACGACATAATCAGCCTTACCTGCAAATCGTTTACGCAATTCAGGATCCTGAGTGGCAACGCCCACGGGGCAGGTATTCAAATGGCATTTGCGCATCATGATACAACCCTCTGTCACCAATGCTGCGGTGGCTACACCCCATTCTTCTGCACCGAGAAGTGTAGCGATGGCGATATCCCTTCCTGTTTTCAGCTGGCCATCGGTTTGCAATACGACACGGCTGCGCAATTTATTTTTCACGAGCGTTTGATGTGATTCAGCGAGACCCAGTTCCCAGGGAAGCCCAGCATGTTTGATTGAACTGATAGGAGATGCACCCGTTCCGCCGTCGTGACCAGAAATAAGGATCACATCTGATTTTGCTTTGGCAACTCCCGCAGCGATGGTGCCTACACCTGCTTTGGAAACTAACTTCACACTAATTCGGGCATCCCTATTCGAATTCTTCAAATCAAAAATTAGTTGTGCCAGGTCTTCGATGGAGTAAATATCATGATGCGGGGGAGGAGATATAAGACCCACACCCGGAGTGGAATGCCTCACTCTTCCGATCCATTCATCTACCTTATGCCCTGGCAATTGCCCACCTTCGCCCGGCTTTGCACCCTGGGCCATTTTAATTTGCAACTCATTCGCCATCGTGAGGTAATAGCTCGTCACTCCAAACCTTGCAGATGCAACCTGCTTGATGGCCGACTGCATGGAATCTCCATTCGCTAAAGGCTTATAGCGCATGTCATCTTCTCCGCCTTCCCCTGTATTGCTTTTTCCGCCAAGCCTGTTCATCGCAATCGCCAGCGTTGAATGGGCTTCATGTGAAATGGAGCCAAAACTCATTGCTCCCGTTGCAAAACGCTTCCAGATTTTATCGGCAGGTTCCACTTCATTGATGGAAATGGAAGGCCGGTTTCTCTTGAACGCGAGCAGGCTCCTCAGTGTGGCCGCCTTCTCGCCCTGGTCATTCACCAGCTTCGAATATTTCTTAAAAGTTCCGTAATCATTCATCCTGGTCGAGTATTGAAGCAGGTGAATGGTTTGAGGATTGAAAAGGTGAAATTCTCCCTTTCTCTTCCATTGATATATACCGCCGACCAACAAACGCTCTGACTGAATATCCTTCCTCGTGAATGCAAATTGGTGTTTGGCCAGGGTTTCTTTAGCGAGTTCATCCAGGCCCATCCCCTCAATCCGAGACGTGGCCCCGGTAAAATATTTGTCAACGACATGCCTGTCCAGGCCGATGATTTCAAAAATTTGGGCGCCCTGGTATGATTGCAGCGTCGAAATGCCCATTTTTGAAAATACTTTTAACAGGCCATCATTGACTGCCTTGATATAATTCTTTTTGAGTTGTTCTGCATCCAGTTCAGTCTGCAGTTTATTATTAATCTTCAGATCGCGAATAGTCGACAATGAAAGGTAAGGATTGATGGCTGTGGCACCAAAGCCGATCAGGCACGCAAAATGATGAACTTCCCAGACGTCACCCGCTTCCACGATGATACCCACCTGGCCGCGATATCCTTTCCTGATCAAGTGATGATGCACTGAGGCTGTAGCCAACAAAGACGGTATAGGTGCATGGTCTGAATCAATGGCCCTGTCGGACAATATCAGCACTTCGAATCCATCTTCCACAGCGTCTACTGCATACCGGCAGAGCCGGTCAAGTCCTGCCTTGAGTGAACCAGGTTTGCCATCCGCCCTGAAATAAGTCTGTAAGGTCTTGGCCTGGAAAATGCCGGTGTCAATGCTCCTGATCTTTTCCAATTCATGGTTATTGAGCACGGGATGCTTAAGTGCCACACAGTGACACGCAAGGGGATCTTCCTGTAGGAGGTTTCCGTTGTTTCCCGCAAATGCTGCCAGGGACATGACCAAACGTTCACGTATAGGGTCTATAGGCGGGTTGGTGACTTGAGCAAAGAGTTGCTTAAAATAGCTGCTGAGGTGCTGCGGCTGATCACTCAGTACGGCGAGTGGCACGTCAGAGCCCATAGAGCCCACCGGTTCCTTTCCATCAATGGCCATCGGCGCGATGATGGTTTCGATATCTTCTGTAGAATATCCAAAAGCTTTCTGGTATTTGAAGATTTGCTCATGCTCAAGATGAGTGAACAGCACCCTGGGTTCAGGCAATTCCTCCAAACGGATCTTGTATTTATTCAACCATTCTGCATAGGGTTTCTGGGAGCAAATGGTCTGTTTAAGTTCTTCATCGCTGATGATCCGGCCCTGCTCCATATCTACAATAAACATTTTGCCCGGTTGCAGCCTTCCCTTTTCCTTAATTATTTTAGGACTAACAGGCAGAACGCCGGTTTCAGAAGCCATGATGACCCGGTCATCGGTGGTCACGCAATATCTCGAAGGTCGAAGTCCATTCCTGTCCAATGTCGCTCCGATAATTTTTCCATCAGTAAATGATATAGAGGCAGGACCATCCCAAGGCTCCATAAAGCACGCATGGAATTCGTAAAAAGCTTTTTTCAAAGGATCCATTTGTTCATTCCCATCCCAGGCCTCCGGAATCAGCATCATCATCACCTGTGGCAATGACCTGCCACAAAGCGTGAGGAGTTCAATCATATTGTCAAGACAGGCAGAATCCGACTGACCATCAGTCACAATCGGAAGAAGCATCTCCATCTCCTGCTTGGTGAAATAAGGTGTTTCAAATCCTTTCTCGTTTGTCTTAAGCCAGTTCAGGTTTCCCTGCACAGTGTTGATTTCTCCATTATGCGCAATAAACCGGAATGGCTGAGCAAGCTTCCAGGATGGGAAAGTATTCGTCGCGAAACGTGAATGGATCAGTCCAAATGCAGACACAATACGGTTATTACTGAGGTCCGGAAAATAATTCCGCACTTGCAGGCTCGTTAATTGCCCCTTGTATACAACTGTTTTATAAGAGAGAGAGGCAACATAGAATCCAATAAGATCCTTCTTTACCGTACTCGTAATCGTATGGCTTGCGTAGTTGCGGAGTAGAAATAGTTTTCTTTCGAATTGCTCGGGATCATTGATATGGTCTGGGCATGCGACGAATACCTGTTCCATCTCCGGTTCAACTGAAAGGGCAGTTGGTCCGATGCCATCCGGATTCACAGGCACTTTTCTGTAGCCCAATATTTCAAGCCCCAGTTTTTCAGCAGAGCGGTTAAAAATATCCCTGCATTCTTCTTTCAGCCGGATATCTCTGGGAAAATACAACATGCCTACACCATATCTTCCATAAGGGGGCAGATGAATTCCCAGCTTAACGCATTCGTCGAAAAAGAATTCGTGGGGAGCCTGAATCATGATGCCGGCACCGTCTCCCGTGTTGCTTTCGCATCCACAAGCTCCGCGATGCTCCATGTTTTCGAGGATCGTTAAAGCGTCGGAAATGATTTGGTGAGATTTGTTGCCTTTGATGTTAGCAACAAAGCCAATCCCACAGGAATCCCGTTCAAATGAGGGGTCATACAAACCTTGATTGTTCACCGTCTCTATACTCATTCGGTTAATTTGCTTTTTGCAAGAAATATTTAAATTAAAAGAGTTTCGTCAAAGAATAAAGGCAAACAATCGCTTAAAATTACAAAAAAATACGTTTTTTATAAATAAATTCTTTTACGGAGTTTTCCACAAATTATTATCTTTTCTAGATGAGGTAGCCAAATAGTTTGTCGTCCTTATTGATCTCGGAAAAGTCAATATGGTGGCTGTTCATCTTGTTAAGCAAGGTTTCATAATCCTTACGATCCTGCAATTCTATGCCCACAAGGGCAGGCCCTGTTTCTTTATTAGTCTTTTGCATATATTCAAAACGTGTAATATCATCGGTTGGCCCCAGGATGTAATTGACGAATTCTTTCAATGCACCGGGCCTTTGGGCGAAGCGTATCAGGAAATAGTGCTTCAAGCCTTCATATTGAAGTGAACGTTCCTTGATTTCAGGCATTCGGTCAATGTCATTATTGCTTCCGCTGACAATACAAACCACTGTCTTGCCACGGATCTGGTCTGCATAATCATCCAATGCCGCGATCGACAGTGCGCCAGCTGGCTCTGCAACAATGGCGTCCTCATTGTAAAGCTTGAGAATGGTTGAACAGACCTTTCCTTCCGGCACCAGGTGCATATCATCCAGTACATCTTTACAAATAGAAAAAGTCAGATCTCCCACCCGTTTGACTGCTGCTCCATCCACAAATCGATCAATGGAATCGAGTACCACAGGGTGTCCGGCCTTCAGGGCCTCAAACATAGCGGGTGCTCCTTCCGGTTCCAGACCAATGATTTTTGTTTTGGGAGAATAGGTCTTGAAATAAGTGCCAACGCCAGCACTAAGCCCACCGCCACCCACCGGTATAAACAAATAATCTATTTCATGATGGTCCTCCAGGATTTCAACGCCCACTGTACCCTGGCCTACAATGATCCGCAAATCATCGAAGGGAGGAATAAATGTCAGTCCATTCGCTTCCGTGTATTCTTTTGCGGCCACAGCACAATCATCAAATGTGTCTCCGACCAGTCTGATCTCGATGGCATCATCGCCAAACATTTTGGTTTGGGTGACTTTTTGTTTTGGCGTGATGATCGGCATAAAGACTACACCCTTTACATTTAGTTTTTTGCAGGAATAGGCAAATCCCTGTGCATGGTTCCCTGCACTTGCACAAACCACTCCCTTTTGTAAAATGGAAGGAGCCAGGCTGCTCATCATATTATAAGCTCCCCTGATCTTATAAGAGCGAACCAATTGAAGGTCTTCTCTTTTCAGAAAAACCTTTGCATGATATTTTCTTGACAGATTATGATTGAACTGCAGGGGGGTGCGGAGCACCACTTTCTTAAGCCTTTCAGAAGCTCCAAGAAAATCCAAAAGCTCAATTCCATTCGGCAATTTGATTTCTTCTGTTTTTGTTTGAGACATTGAACAGTTTATTTTGCTGTTTCTAATTTTGGAGGCTGCTTACCAAATTCATTTGTTCCTGATCCGGGTGCCTGATTCTCGGGCCTGAGACTCCGAACAGTCTTACCGGCCTGCCAGAGTTCGCTTTCACGCAACTCTTTCAATTCAGCATTTAGTTTTTCACGGTAATCGGGCTGGCTATTCGAATCAATTGAACGCTGACTTTCTTTTCCGGCAGCAACGCTTTCATATAGTTCTGTAAAGACCGGAAGCGTCGCATCCCTGAATTTTTTCCACCAGTCAAGCGCTCCACGCTGTGCAGTAGTGGAGCAATTGGCATACATCCAATCCATTCCATTTTCTGCCACAAGTGGCATGAGGGATTGAGTAAGTTCTTCCACTGTTTCATTGAAAGCTTCAGATGGCGTGTGGCCTTTCTTGCGCAGGACTTCGTATTGTGCTGCAAATATTCCCTGTATGGCGCCCATCAGTGTTCCTCTTTCGCCTGTCAGGTCACTGAACACTTCTTTCCTGAAATCAGTTTCAAATAAATATCCGCTGCCCACAGCAATCCCAAGTGCGACGACTCTTTCTTTTGCACGGCCAGTGGCATCCTGGTAAATGGCGTAGCTGCTGTTCAGCCCGCGGCCCTGGAGAAACATTCTCCTTAATGAAGTGCCGGATCCCTTTGGAGCAACCAGGAATACATCCACATCCTTTGGTGGAATTATTTTTGTTTGCTCATTGAAAGTGATGCCAAAGCCATGGGAAAAATAGAGTGCCTTCCCTGCAGTCAGATGTTTCTTGACCGTTGGCCACAATTCAATCTGGGCCGCATCGCTCAGAAGATAGCAAATGATCGTCCCACGCTTGAGGGCCTCTTCAATTTCAAAAAGCGTCTGTCCGGGAACAAATCCATCCCGAACGGCCTTATCCCATGTTTTTGAATTTTTGCGCTGACCGACAATAACATTAATGCCATTGTCCTTTTGATTCAAGGCCTGGCCAGGTCCCTGGACGCCATAACCAATAACTGCAATGACTTCATTTTTGAGAACCTGTTGCGCTTTGGCGAGTGGAAATTCTTCGCGTGTGACAACGTTTTCTTCTACCCCGCCGAAATTTAATTTTGCCATGATTGTTTATTTAGTAGTTGTTTTTTGGAATATATTTCTTGAAAAAAATGCAAATTGTAAACTCTTGTCACATCGTGAATACTTCATCCTGTTTGTCGAGGTATTCATTTTCTATCACCTGCTTACCCGGGTCCATCTGCTCAAATTCTTTTAATTTTTCATGGAAACCATGACTTGCCTTGATGATGGCAACCCTTGCACTGCGAACGAATTCAATCAGTCCATACGGCTCCAAAACCTTGACCAGTTTGTCCGTTTCCTCCCTATGCCCTGATGTTTCAAACACCGTATAGTCTTTCCTGATCACTACTGCCCGCGCTCCATGTTCCCTCAGCAATCTTTCCACCTGCACTTTCTCGGCAACTTCATCGGTTGATACTTTATACAATGCAAGTTCCTGCCAGATGATTTCTTCGTCTGTGTTATAATATACCTTAAGCACTTCCACCTGTTTTTCGATTTGCCGGCAGAGTTTCCTTACCACGTCTTCAACTTCGTTGATGACGATCGTGAATCGGTGAATGCCTTCGATTTCGGATGGCGAGCTATTCATGCTTTCGATGTTGATCTTTCTTCTCGAAAAAATGATGGCGATCCTGTTCAGCAAACCAATCTGGTTTTCAGTATATACGGTGATGGTGAATTCCTGCTTATTCATTTTCTGTTTTTTGCTTGCTTTTTAAATGCATTCAGCGTTCAGCCTTTCGCATTCTGCGTTATTTGAGCCTGATTTCAGCCACACTGCAGCCCTGTGGCACCATTGGAAACACATTGTTTTCTTTACCTACCATGACTTCAAGAAGATAAGGACCTTTTTCATCCAGCATGGTTTTCAAAGCTGATTCTAATTTGTCACGCTGAGAAACTGATTGGCCGGGGATATGGTACCCTTTAGCCACTTGTACAAAGTCAGGACTGGTGATATCCACAAATGAATATCTCTTTTCATGGAAGAGTTGCTGCCATTGCCTCACCATTCCCAGGAACTGGTTGTTCAGGATAAGAATCTTGACATCTACCTTGCTTTGCATGATGGTTCCCAATTCCTGCAATGTCATTTGAAATCCGCCGTCCCCAATGATGGCAACAACCGTTCTTTGCGGTGCGCCAAATTTTGCCCCGATGGCAGCTGGCAAAGCAAAACCCATGGTACCCAATCCGCCTGATGTAATATTGCTTTTAGGCTCATTATAAGTTGCATACCGGCAGGCGACCATCTGGTGTTGTCCGACATCAGTCACCAAAATCGCATCTCCTCCAGTGAGTCTGTTCAGGATATCAATGACTTCACCCATAGTGAGTGTATCCACTTTAGGATGTAATTCTGGCTGAATACATGTTTCTTCTTCTTCCTTTCGGTATTCACTGAATTTTTGAAGCCATTCGGGATAGGTTTTGCGTTCAATCAGCTCCGTGAGCATGGGCAGGGTTTCTTTGCAATCACCCCAAACCGGCACAGTGGATTTCACATTTTTATCAATTTCCGCGGGGTCAATATCGAGGTGAATGACCTTTGCCTGCTTCGCATATTTATCCAATCTACCAGTTACCCGGTCATCAAAGCGCATGCCCACAGCAATCAGGACATCACATTCGTTTGTCAGCACATTCGGTCCGTAATTTCCATGCATTCCAAGCATACCCACTGCCAGCGGATGGTTTGTAGGTATGGCACTCATCCCAAGGATAGTCCATGCAGAAGGAATGCCTGCTTTTTCGATGAACTGTAAAAATTCTTTTTCGGCCCTGCCCAGGATAACGCCCTGCCCAAAAATGACAAATGGTTTTTTTGCTTCATTGATCAGCTTGGCTGCCTGTGCAACATATTCTAAACGTACGATGGGCTTAGGACGATAGCTGCGGATATGTTCGCATTTGCTGTATCCGCCATATTCAAATTTTTGTACCTGTGCATTCTTCGTGATATCGATCAAAACCGGACCCGGCCTGCCACTTCCGGCGATATAAAATGCTTTAGCCAATACGGAAGGTATTTCCGTGGCATCTGTAACCTGGTAATTCCATTTGGTGACGGGCGTGGTGATATTTATGACATCTGTTTCCTGAAATGCATCGGTTCCCAGCAGATGTGCAAACACCTGCCCAGTAATGCAGACCACCGGTGTGCTATCTATCATGGCATCAGCCAGGCCGGTCACCAGGTTCGTGGCGCCCGGACCGCTGGTAGCAAACACAACGCCTGTCTTTCCTGAACTGCGCGCATATCCCTGAGCTGCATGAATAGCGCCCTGTTCATGGCGAACCAATATATGTTCAAGCCGGTCATTGTAATCATACAGTGCATCATAGATTGGCATGATGGCACCGCCGGGATATCCGAAGATAGTTTCCACTTTTTCTGCCAGAAAAGCTTCGAGCACGGCCTGCGAGCCTGAAATAGTGGTCATCGGTTTTTTAACCGTGCCTGTTTTTCCTTTTTTAATAGTGAGCGCGTCCATGAATTGTCTTTTGATAAACTCAATGATTGAATTGGGTCTGGGTTTTCAATAATTATTTCTATTCGTCGGTCACGCAGCCTTCTGCTGCATTCTTCACATACTTTGCATACTTATAAAGAATTCCTTTGGTCGCTTTGAGTGCAGGCTGCTTCCAGGCAGCTCTTCTTTTAGAGATGACTTCATCCGGCACATTCAGCGTGATAGTATTTTTTGTCACATCGATTTCAATCGTATCGCCATTTTCCACTAGTCCGATCAGGCCGCCTTCAAAAGACTCAGGCGTGATATGACCAACGACGAATCCATGTGTTCCCCCGCTAAACCTTCCGTCGGTGATGAGTGCGACAGTCTTCCCCAATCCTGCACCAATGATGGCCGAAGTGGGCTTGAGCATTTCAGGCATACCCGGAGCTCCTTTGGGGCCTTCGTTTTTGATCACGACCACATCACCCGCTTTTACTTTGCCAGATTGAATACCAGCAATCAATTGTTGTTCGCCATCGAATACGCTCGCCGGGCCTGTGAATTTCTCTCCCTCTTTGCCACTGATCTTGGCCACGCTTCCACCTGTCGCCAGGTTACCATATAAAATTTGGAGATGCCCTGTTTTCTTGATTGGTTTTTCCAGGGGGAAAATGATTTTTTGTTTTTCAAAATCAAGATCCGGGACGAAAGCCAGATTTTCTGCAAGCGTTTTCCCGGTCACCGTCAGGCAGTCGCCATGCAATAATTTTTTTTCCAGCAGGTATTTCATGACAGATGGAATGCCGCCATGTTCGTGAAGATCCTGCATCAGGTATTTCCCGCTGGGTTTAAAATCGGCAAGTACAGGAACCCGGTCGCTGATTTCTTGGAAATCATCTTGTGTCAATGGTACTCCTACACTTTTTGCCATGGCAATCAGATGCAGGACTGCATTTGTGCTGCCTCCGAGCACCATGATGGTGACGATGGCATTTTCAAATGCTTTCCTGGTCATGATATCTCTGGGCTTAATGTCTTTTTCAAGTAAAAGGCGAATGGCTTTTCCCGCTTCCTGGCATTCTTTTCTTTTTGCTTCACTGATCGCAGGGTTGGAAGAAGAGTAGGGTAGACTCATGCCCAGTGCTTCAATGGCTGCTGCCATGGTATTTGCCGTATACATTCCACCGCAGGCGCCAGCGCCGGGGCAGGTATGTTGAATGATGCCCTTGAAATCTTCTTCACTGAGATTACCTGCGATTTTTTGTCCCAGCGCTTCAAATGCTGAAACAATATTCAGGTCCTGCCCCTTATAATGTCCCGGCGCAATAGTGCCACCATAAAGCATCAGCGAGGGCCGGTTCAGCCTTCCCATGGCCATGATTGAACCCGGCATGTTCTTGTCGCAACCAGGAACCGCGATCAAAGCGTCATAGTATTGGGCGCCGCATACCGCTTCAATAGAATCAGCGATAATATCACGGCTCACGAGAGAATAGCGCATTCCGTCTGTGCCATTGGCCATGCCATCACTGACACCGATCGTATTAAAAATGAGTCCTACCAATTCATTATCCCAAACACTTTGTTTGATGGTCTGAGAAAGTTCATTGAGGTGCATGTTACAGGTATTGCCATCGTAACCCATACTGGCAATGCCTACCTGCGCCTTTTTCAAATCGAGATCAGTAAGGCCAATGCCATATAGCATGGCCTGTGCTGCAGGCTGCGTTTGGTCCTGAGTAAGTGTCTTTGAATATTTGTTAAGTTCTGCCATCTTTTTCGCTTATGCTTCCTGAAATTTTTCGATAAATGGGTCAAAAAAGAAACCCGCCTTTTTTGGAGGCGGGTCGTTTATGCTTATTTTTTTATTTCGCGCTAACAACTACCTCCGTGAATCGCAGGAATAATAATGACCACCACAATAAGAAGGGAAATTGTCAAAATATTATATGATCTGCGACTCAGCATGAGATCTGTTGTATTACGAATATACGAACCGCCTTTCAAAAAACAAAGAACTGATCAAAGCTTTATTTAAAAATGCTCAAAGCATCCGGGATTCTATCAAATCGCCTGGTGTTATCTCATCAACTATTAAATGATCGTTGACTTTCTGAGGGCAATATTTGCCTTATTCAGGTCCGGGATCTTACCCCCTACATAATCACTTACCAACTCTCCAATAGTAGTCGTAAAATAAAAGTTTACCGGATCGATATCCTTAGTAACAAATCCATTCGACAGGGTCCATTCCACTGCTTCCCGCACCAGTTTTGCTTCTTCATGCAGTGCGAGGTGGTCAAGCAGCATCGCAGTGGATAAAATAGAACCGATCGGGTTTGCAATATCTTTTCCCGCAGCCTGAGGGTATGATCCATGAATGGGTTCAAAAAGCGCTGCACCTTTTCCAATGGAAGCGGAAGGCAGCAGTCCCAGCGATCCACTGATCACGCTGGCTTCATCACTAATGATATCCCCAAACATATTTTCGGTCAGCACTACATCAAATTGTTTTGGGTTGAGGATGATTTGCATGGCTGCATTATCCACGAAAAGAAAATCGACTTTTACATCGGGATATTGTGAAGCCATTTCCTGTACCAGTTTCCTCCATAGCCTGGATGTCTCGAGCACATTGGCCTTATCTACCAATGTTAATTTCTTCCTTCTTTGCTGTGCCTGCCTGAATGCAAGATGGGCTACGCGTTCTATTTCCTCCTTTGTATATACGCAATCATCCGATGCCCAAGTATGTTCTGCATTCACTTCCTTTTTCCCGAAATAAATGCCTCCTGTCAGTTCGCGGAAAATGACAAAATCCACGTCCTCAATATTTTTTGTTTTCAGCGGTGAAAGATGATGCAGCGCAGGGTATGTGCTTACGGGACGGATATTTGCAAAAAGCTGCAGGGATTTTCTGAGTTTGAGAAGTCCCTGTTCAGGTCTTACTTTGGCACCTGGGTCGTTGTCGTATTTTGGATGACCAATAGCACCGAATAAAATAGCATCACTGTTCAAAGCAGCTTCAATGGTTTTGTCAGGAAGAGGATTCCCTGTTTTATCAATCGCGTCGGCGCCCATGAGGCAGTACTCGAATTCAAATTCATGTCCATACTTTTCACTGATGGCTTCGAGTGTCTTGATCGACTGCCGGGTCACTTCCGGGCCTATCCCATCTCCTTCAATCACCACGATATGGAACTTGGCACCTTTGCCTGCATTCGATGCGTGATGAGGTGTTTTTTTGGTGGTACTCATATATTCAAACAATAAAATAAAATGCAGCGGGGCCCGTGCATTTACTGGTTAATAATCAAGCTGTTTGCGTTTCAAATGATTCTATATCGGTCCTGATACTAAGTAAATAATCAATGTCGTCATATCCATTCAACAAACATTCCTTCTTATAGTTATTGATTTCAAAAGATTCACTCGATTTGCCGGCGAGCGTGATTGTCTGGTCTTTTAGATCTATTTCCAGTTCCGCCTTCGGATTGGCTTCCACTGCTTCAAATATCTCTTTTAAAAATCCTTCACTAACGGTGATGGGCAACAGAAAATTATTCAAGGCATTGTTCTTGAAAATATCAGCAAAAAAACTACTGACAACAACATCAAATCCATAGTCTTTGATGGCCCAGGCAGCGTGCTCACGGGATGACCCGCAACCGAAATTCTTTCCTGCCACCAGTATACTGCCTTTGAATCCCGGATTGTTGAGAACAAAATCTTTCTTTGGTTTTTGTTCATCATCATGCTCGTAGCGCCAGTCACGGAAAAGATTCTTGCCAAACCCGGATCTGCTGGTTGCTTTCAGGAACCTGGCAGGTATGATCTGGTCAGTATCGATATTTTCGATATGGAGTGGTACTGCCGAACTTCTCACTGTATGAATAGATTTGTTCATGGAGCTTACCTTTTATAATACATAACCAGCGACGCTTTCTCTATGGTGTTAGAGAATAAATTAAATCCCACATAGGCTGGAGCAGCTGATTTATCCAGCCCCAACTTTTCACTTTTCAATGCATATACTGTGATCAGGTATTGATGGAATCCATGTCCGACGGGGGGACAGGGACCCCCATAGCCTGGCTGTCCGAAGTCAGTTACACTTTGAATGGCCCCTGGCGGAGCCAGTGCCTTGCTCAGGTTTCCTGCATCGGATTTCAACTCATTTGTATTTGCCGGAATATCAAAAACGACCCAATGCCAAAATCCGCTGCCGGTGGGAGCGTCTTTGTCATACATGGTAACAGCAAAACTCTTTGTTCCTTCCGGGGCATTTTCCCAGGAAAGCTCAGGAGATATATTTTCTCCGCTGCAGCCGAAACCTTTGAATACCTGCTTTTGGGTGGCCTGCCCGCCGATGTCCTTGCTTTTCAGTGTAAATGTTTGCGATTGCGCATAAGATGCGAGTGCCAGTGCACATCCCATGGTTAAAAACATTTTGATCATTCTATTTTTCATATTCTTCTTTAGATGAATAAAAAATGGTTGCTCAATAATTAGGTGATCATTTCCCGGATATCTGTCACCCTTCCCGTGATTGCTGCAGCGGCCGCAGTCAGGGGACTGGCCAGAAAAGTTCTCGCATTAGGTCCCTGCCTGCCTTCAAAATTTCTGTTGCTGGTGGAAATACAATACTTGCCCGCTGGAATTTTGTCTTCATTCATTCCAAGACAGGCTGAACATCCTGGCTGTCTCAATGTAAAACCAGCTTCTGCAAATACCTTATCAATTCCTTCTGCAATGGCCTGCTTCTCCACCTGCTTGCTACCAGGTACGATCCATACCTCGACGTCATCAGCTTTGTGTTTTCCCTTTACAAAAGAGGCTACCATCCGCAAGTCCTCAATGCGGCTATTTGTGCAACTGCCAATGAAGACATAATCCACTTTCCTGCCTTTGATATTTGATCCCGGCTCAAGGCCCATGTATTGAAGGGACTTTTCAAATGATGGTTTTTCTTTTTCACCGATTTCGCTAAGCGCCGGCACGTGACCACTAACGGCAATGCCCATTCCGGGATTGGTGCCATAAGTGATCATGGGTTCAATGTCTGCGGCGGCGATATTAATTTCTTTATCAAATTTTGCGCCGGCGTCGCTCTGCAGGGTCGACCAGAATGCGAGGGCTTTGTCCCAGTCGTTTCCATTTGGAGCAAAAGGTCTGCCCTTCATATAAGTAAAAGTCGTTTGGTCGGGCGCGATCATTCCACAGCGCGCACCCATCTCAATACTCATATTGCAAATCGTCATGCGCGCTTCCATGGACAATTGGCGAATGGCTGAGCCAGCATATTCAACCGCGTAGCCCGTCGCACCACTGGCCGAAATCAGTGAAATGATGTAGAGGATGATGTCTTTCGATACGACACCTTTATTTAACTGACCTTCTATATTAATTCGCATGAGTTTCGGCCTGGTTTGCAAGAGACATTGTGATGCCAAAGCCATTTCCACTTCGCTGGTTCCAATACCAAATGCGATGGTTCCGAACGCGCCATGAGTTGAAGTATGACTGTCTCCGCAAACGATGGTCATGCCAGGCTGCGTGATGCCCAGTTCTGGTCCAATCACGTGCACGATCCCCTGGTAAGGGTGACCGAGTCCATACAATTCAATGCCGAACTTTTCGCAATTTTCCTTGAGCGTTTGTACCTGGATTCGAGACAATTCTTCTTTGATGGGAAGATGCTGATTCAGGGTGGGTACATTGTGGTCGGCAGTAGCAATCACCTGCTTGGGTCGAAATACTTTGAGGCCACGCTGTTCCAGTCCTTGAAAGGCCTGGGGACTGGTCACTTCATGAATAAAATGACGGTCAATATATAGCACGGAAGGCCCACCTTCAATGGTCTTTACCACATGCCTGTCCCAGATTTTTTCAAATAGTGTCTTTGCCATATTTGTGATTGAAAGGTATCCTTTGATTTGGTCCGATCCGGTTAAGATGCTTACTTTAATAGCATCATCCAATTGACTATCCAATGGCAACCGGCGCTGCATAGACAGTGGCCATTTGGCGCAGGTCTTCTTCCACTACTTCTTTCTTTGTATCCGCTATTTTCAAGAACCTTTCATAAAGGACGTCTATGTCGTTGCGCGTGAATTCATACCCCAGGTTATGAAGGCGGAATGCCAATGCACTTCGGCCGCTCCTTGCCGTTAGTACAATCTTGGAACCGTCGGCACCTACTTCTTCCGGATTGATGATCTCGTAAGTGGTCGAGTCCTTCAGAAATCCGTCCTGGTGGATGCCGGAAGAATGAGAGAAGGCATTTGCTCCGACAATGGCTTTATTGGGTTGAACAGGCATCCGCATCGTATCTGAAACCTGCCTGCTGACGGGATTGAGAAGTTTGGAATTGATATTGGTATAAAATCCGAGGTGTTTGTGTTGCTTGATCACCATGACGACTTCTTCCAGAGAAGTGTTTCCTGCCCGCTCGCCCAGACCATTGATGGTGCACTCTATCTGCCGGGCGCCATGAATAATTCCCGCAATGGAATTCGCCGTTGCCATGCCCAGGTCATTGTGACAATGGCAGGAAATAATTGCTTTTTCAATGTGTTTAACATGGTTCACAAGCCACTCGATTTTCTCTCCATATTGGTACGGCAAACAATATCCGGTGGTGTCTGGAATATTGACGACAGTGGCTCCGGCAGCGATCACAGCTTCTATCACCCGCGCGAGATAATCGTTGTCAGTCCGGCCTGCATCTTCAGCATAGAATTCCACATCGGGTACCAGGTTGCGGGCATACCTGACCGCTCTTACAGCTCTTTCAATGATTTCCTCTCTGTTGGATTTGAATTTGGATTTTATATGGCTGTCTGAAGTGCCTATGCCGGTATGGATCCTTGGCTTTTTCGCATATTTCAGTGCTGCTGCTGCGGTTTCAATATCCTTTTCAACTGCGCGGCTCAGCCCGCATACGCTGGCATGCTTAATGATTTTGGAAATTTCTTCCACCGAATGAAAATCCCCTGGACTTGAAATAGGAAATCCGGCTTCGATGATATCCACTCCGAGTTCTTCAAGGAGGAGAGCGAGTTCGACTTTCTCTGAAGTATTCAGTTTGCATCCGGGTACTTGTTCGCCATCACGAAGAGTTGTGTCGAAAATGTCTATTTTCTTGTCTGCCATTGCTTGGTTTATTAAAGAATTGATTAAAAGTTCCAGTCTGTTTATTTTTGTAGGGCTGCCGGGGAAAAACAGACCAACCCTCCAATCGAAATTATCCTTGTTTATCCGGTCCATAAAATCAAAATAGCCAGGAGAATACAGTTGTGAAGGGGTCGATTTTTTGTTAAAACCCTTGCTGGCAAAGGGTTTCAAAGATTTCAAATTACAATGCCCAACAGGTCATCTGATGTTCTCTTTCAATTGATAAAATCCCTGAAAAAATCAGAGAAAAGGAACTTTAAGCTCTATGTCAAAAGGAATTCAGCGAGTGAAGACCTGAAAATCATACAGTTATTTGATGCTTTGGATAAAATGGACGAATACGACGAAAACCTACTGCTTAAAAAACACAAGGGCATCAAGAAGCAGCAATTGTCGAACACGAGGGCCCTTTTATACCGCCAGATCCTGTCCAGCCTTCGGCTGATCAAGAACGAATACAATGTCGATATCCAGTTGCATGAACAATTGGACCATGCCAGGATCCTGTATAACAAAGGACTCTATTTGCAAAGTCTCCGGATGCTCGAGCGCATCAAAGAAAACGCGAATACCTTTCACCAGACTTCTTTCCTGCTCCAGGCCCTTTTTTTTGAACAGAAAATTGAAGCCCTCCACATAACGCGCAGCATGCAGGACCGGGCCGATCTTCTGGCCTCAGAAATGGATGAAGTGAACCATCGCTTGACGATTACCGGCCGGTTGTCCAATTTATCTCTCCAGTTGTACAGTTGGTATATCAGGAATGGTCATGCGCGGAATGAAGAAGACGGCAAGGCAGTGCAACAATTTTTTGAAAGACATCTTCCCGCGGATACGGCGTCCTGCAAGGGATTTTATGAAAAATTATACTTGTACCAGAGCTATTGCTGGTACGCCTTCATAGGGCAGGATTTTCTTCTGTATTACCGGTACACTCAAAAATGGGTTGACCTATTTGAAAAGGAAAAATTCATGATCGGTGTGGAAACGGCACATTATATCAAGGGGATGCACAACCTGCTGGGTGCTCACTTCGACCTGCAGAATTATACAAAATTCATACAGACCCTCGATCATTTTGAAAAGTTTTCAAGGTCCGATATTGTACTTAATGATGACAATAACCGGATACAGACCTTTGTTTATATCCACATCTCTAAAATCAATAAGCACTTCATAGAGGGCACGTTCACTGAAGGGCTGGAACTCATACCTTATATCGAAGCAAAGCTGAAAGAATACGGTTTGTATCTCGACCGGCACAGGGTGCTTGTTTTCTATTACAAATTCGCTTCACTCTATTTTGGCAGTGGCGACTATGACCAGACGATCCATTACCTGAACCTGATCATCAACTGGAAAATGAACCTGCGCACCGACCTTCAATGCTATTCCCGGCTCCTGCACCTGATCGCACATTATGAATTGGGAAATTATCAGTTGCTGGAATACCTGATTAGATCTGTCTACCGGTTTATGGCAAAGATGGGAAACATGAGCCATGTGGAAGAAGAGATATTTAATTTTCTTCGTAAGTCTTTCAAATTGTCTCCCAAGCAGTTAAAGCCTGAATTTGAGAAATTGCTAGCCAGCCTGAAGGCTTATGAAAAGAACCGCTTTGAAACCCGGGTATTTGCCTATCTGGACATTATTTCATGGCTCGAATCAAAGATCCGCAATGTGCCGGTCCAGGATATTATCCGGGAGAAATTTATTATCCGGGAAAGCCAATAGGTTGCCGGCCTTGGGTCAGGCTCCAGGTGACGAGAATTTATGGTTTTTTTGTATTAAATCAGTACCTTTGCCCTCCTTAATTTAGGCAGGTTGACCTTTTCGCAACAAATTTCGGTTTTAATTTATTGATAATCAGTTCGGTTTGCAGTGCGTTTGAGCGACTGCCATCGGAACTGTGGCAATGTTTTGCTGCCTGGTTAATAAAGATTAAAAACTTCATACAGTAATATGGCTATTAAAAAAGAAAATCGTCCCAGAGCCACTTTTTCAAAAATCACTATCGGATTAGCTTCTCCGGATTCCATTTTAGAAAGATCTTATGGGGAAGTACTGAAACCAGAAACCATCAATTACCGCACTTACAAACCTGAAAGAGATGGTTTGTTTTGTGAGCGAATTTTTGGTCCGGTGAAGGATTATGAATGTGCCTGTGGAAAGTATAAGCGTATCCGTTATAAGGGTATTGTGTGCGACCGTTGCGGAGTGGAAGTGACTGAAAAGAAAGTGCGCCGCGAACGGATGGGTCATATAAAACTGGTTGTGCCTGTAGTCCACATCTGGTATTTCAAGAGCCTGCCGAACAAAACAGGATACCTGTTGGGCATGAGTTCCAAGAAACTCGAAAGCATTGTTTATTATGAACGCTACGTAGTCATACAGTCAGGCATACGCGGAGACAAGGGCCAGAATTATGGCGACTTACTGACTGAAGAAGAATACCTGGAAATCCTGGATACCTTGCCGAAAGATAACCAGTACCTGCCGGATGATGATCCAAATAAGTTTATTGCCAAGATGGGTGCTGAGGCGGTCCATGATTTACTGCAGAGGATTGACCTGGATCAGCTTTCTTTTGATTTGCGTAATGCAGCGGCCAATGAAACTTCACAACAGCGCAAGGCAGATGCCCTGAAGCGTTTAAGTGTTGTGGAAGCATTCAGAGAAGCCAATACAAGAATTACAAACCGTCCGGAATGGATGGTAATGCAATACATCCCGGTTATTCCACCGGAATTGCGTCCGCTGGTTCCATTGGATGGCGGCCGTTTTGCATCTTCGGATCTGAACGACCTTTATCGCAGAGTAATCATCCGAAACAACCGTTTGAAACGTTTGCTCGAGATCAAAGCGCCTGAAGTCATTCTCCGTAATGAAAAAAGAATGTTACAGGAAGCGATAGATTCCCTTTTTGATAATAGCCGTAAGTCGAATGCTGTAAAGGCAGAAGGTGGAAGGGCTTTGAAATCACTTTCCGATGTATTGAAAGGAAAACAGGGAAGATTCCGTCAGAATCTCCTTGGAAAACGCGTGGACTATTCCGGTCGTTCTGTTATCGTGGTTGGACCTGAATTGAAATTACACGAGTGCGGATTGCCGAAAGATATGGCCGCAGAATTGTTCAAACCCTTTATCATCAGAAAACTGATTGAAAGAGGAATTGTAAAGACGGTTAAGTCTGCCCGCAAACTCGTTGACAGGAAAGAAGCCATTGTCTGGGATATCCTTGAAAATATTTTGAAAGGGCACCCTGTGATGCTGAATCGTGCACCAACCCTCCACCGCTTGTCTATCCAGGCATTCCAGCCCAAGCTGATTGAAGGGAAGGCTATTCAACTGCATCCATTGGTTTGTACGGCATTCAACGCCGACTTTGATGGTGACCAGATGGCAGTTCACGTTCCGCTGAGCAGTGCTGCGATCCTGGAAGCCCAGCTTCTGATGTTGTCGAGCCACAATATCCTCAACCCGCAAAATGGTACACCCATCACCCTTCCATCGCAGGACATGGTATTGGGTCTATATTATATCACCAAGGGAAAGAAATCAACGCCCAGTGAAAAAGTAAAGGGTGAAGGAAAGGCTTTCTATAGTGCGGAAGAGGTGATCATTGCATACAACGAGAACCAGATCGACCTGCATGCATATATAAAGGTCAGGGCAAATACCCGCGGAGAAAATGGAGAATTAATTTACAAATTGATCGAAACGACCGTTGGCCGGGTTTTATTTAACCAGTCCGTTCCGGCAGAAGCCGGATTTGTCAATGCATTGCTTACCAAGAAATCCCTTCGTGAAATCATTGGCAATATCATCAAGTGGACCAATGTTCCGAAAACGGCCAAGTTCCTGGATGACATCAAACAATTGGGATTCAGGGCAGCATTCCGTGGCGGCTTGTCTTTCAATATTAATGACCTGATCATTCCGGATACTAAGGAAGAACTTTTGGGAAGTGCAAAGGTGGAAGTGGATGAGGTTTGGGAAAACTATAATAATGGTTTGATCACAAATAACGAGCGGTATAATCAGATTGTTGACATCTGGTCAAGGGTTGATACGCGTATCACGGAGACCCTTATCCGGGAATTAAGTACCGATAAACAGGGATTTAACTCCGTATACATGATGCTCGATTCAGGTGCCCGCGGATCCAAGCAGCAGATCAAGCAGCTCGCAGGGATCAGGGGACTGATGGCCAAGCCAAGAAAGTCCGGATCCACTGGCAGTGAGATCATCGAGAATCCAATCCTCTCCAATTTCAAGGGCGGATTGAATGTATTGGATTATTTTATTTCCACCCACGGTGCCAGAAAAGGTCTTGCAGATACCGCATTGAAGACGGCAGATGCCGGATACCTCACCCGCCGCTTGGTGGATGTTGCACAGGATGTCGTGATCACCGAAGAAGATTGCGGTACTCTCAGAGGAATCGCCACTTCGGCGCTAAAGGACAATGAAGACATCGTTGAGCCATTATACGACAGGATATTGGGTCGCACTTCCCTGCACGACGTATATGATCCATTGAATGATAGGGTCATTGCAAAAGCCGGAGAAGAAATTACTGAGGAAATTGCAAGGAGTATTGAAGAATCCGGAATTGAGATCATAGAGATCAGGTCCGTGTTGACTTGTGAAAGCAAGCGGGGAGTGTGCGTGAAATGTTATGGGAAGAACCTGGCCAGCGGTTATACGGCACAGAAAGGAGATGCGGTGGGAATCATCGCCGCCCAGTCGATCGGTGAACCTGGAACCCAGCTGACGCTGCGTACATTCCACGTGGGTGGTGTGGCAGGATCTGCATCGGTTGAGTCTTCATTGAATGCAAAATTTGATGGAACCATTCAGTTTGACGGACTCAGAACTGTTGCGACTGAAAATAATGAAGGCAATAAAGTTCAGGTAGTCATTGGCCGTACAGGTGAAGTCAGGATTATGGATGTGAAAAATGACCGCCTGCTGATCACAAACAATGTGCCTTATGGAGCTACGCTTGCCCTTAAGGATGGACAAAAAGTAAGCAAGGGAGATGTGATCTGCACATGGGATCCATTCAACAATGTCGTGATCGCGGAAATCTCTGGCAGGTTGAAATTTGACAATGTTATTGAAGGGATCACTTATCGCGAAGAAGCTGATGAGCAAACAGGTCATCGCGAAAAAGTGGTTATAGAAACGAAAGACAAGACCAAAATTCCAGGTATCATTCTCGAAGGTGGTAATAAGGATAAGGAAGTGAAATCATATAACCTTCCCGTCGGAAGCCATATCATTATGGAAGAAGCGGATGAGGTAAAGGCTGGTCAGGTCATTGTAAAGATCCCACGCGTACTAGGAAAGCTGCGTGATATCACGGGAGGTCTGCCCAGGGTGACTGAATTATTTGAAGCAAGAAATCCTGGCAACCCGGCAGTCGTTTCTGAAATTGATGGTGTGGTCGCTTTCGGAAATATCAAAAGAGGAAATCGCGAAATCATTGTTGAAGCAAAGGACGGGGTAGTGAAGAAATACCTTGTGCCATTGACAAGACAGATCCTGGCCCAGGATGGAGACTTCATCAAGGCGGGGGCACAACTGTCGGATGGTCAAACAGCGCCGGCGGATATTTTGGCGATCAAGGGCCCATTTGCCGTCCAGGAATATGTAGTGAATGAAATCCAGGAAGTATACCGATTGCAAGGTGTGAAGATTAATGACAAGCACATTGAGGTGATCGTTCGGCAAATGATGCGTAAACTGAATATTGTTGATCCCGGAGATACCAGGTTCCTTGAAGAAGAAACCGTAGATAAATCAGAATTTCTTGACGAGAATGACTGGATCTTTGATAAGAAAGTGGTTACTGATGCAGGTGAATCCGGAAAATTAAGACCCGGACAAATCGTAAGCCTCAGAGAGATCAGGGAAGAGAACTCCATATTACGGAGAAACGATAAAAAGCTCGCTGAATTCCGTGATGCCAAAACAGCCACTTCTGCGCCCATGCTGCTTGGAATTACCAAAGCATCCCTGGGTACCCAGAGCTGGATATCCGCTGCATCATTCCAGGAAACGACAAAGGTCCTTTCCTCAGCTGCCATCCAGGGTAAGAGCGATGAAATGCTCGGATTGAAGGAGAATGTGATCACAGGTCATCCTATACCTGCGGGTACTGGTTTGCGTGAATTTGAGAATATGATTGTGGGAAGCAAAGAAGAATATGAATTGCTTCAGACTTCCCGCGAAGCGATGCAATTCGACGAGGAAGAGTAAACACCTGTTAGGTGCGACAATCGCCATGATAATATATACAAATCAAGTAGGAGGCCGGCTTCCTACTTTTTTGTTTATACTAGGTAAGCAAGTATTGGCCTATCCCGATTTTAACAATTCTAATTTGATCAAAGGTTATAATTTGCAAAAAAACGTGATGAAAAATATATCTACACTTATTGCGGTGATTGCTTTGCTCATGGTCGGCGTCCTCTACTATATTTACTTTTCACATCCGCGGACTTCTGTTCAGGTGATGCCTGCCGCTGTGAGTGAGAAGGGTGGATCCGGTTTCACAGTTGCCTATTTCGACCTCGATTCCCTCGAAGCAAATTATTCCTACTTCAAGGAATTGCTCAACCAGGTCAAATCAAAGGAAAATGCGATGAATATGGAGCTCAGTGGCATGGAAAGGAATTACCAAAAGAAAATCTCTGAGTGGCAGAAAAAAGGAAGCACCATGACACCGGCTGAGGGTGAGCAGGCACAAAAGGAATATGCCTCGATGCAACAGAATTACCAACTACGTAAGCAGGTATTGCAGGAAGAATTGTTCAGGCATAATGAAGACCTGAAGGCAGACATCAGGAAAAGAATTGAAACTTATTTGCAGGAATACAACAAGCAAAAAAAATTCTCCTACATTTTTGCATATGAGTCCAATTCATTCATGTATAGCAAAGACACGATATTCAATATTACACGGGAGCTCATTGAAGGTTTGAACGCAACTTATAAAAAGAAAAACTGAAAATAAGTGAACCTTTTTTATTTTAAGGCGTCCTGACGGATGCCTTTTTTTATGACTTTCTGATTCCACTGTTTTGCTTATCTTCCATTTTATTTATTGAATATGAATGAACAAGCGCCTGCATTCAAACCTTCGCTGGGCCTTTTGGATGGCACCATGGTGGTTGCCGGCTCTATGATCGGATCGGGAATTTTTATTGTAAGCGCAGATATTTCAAGGCATGTGGGTAGCGCAGGCTGGCTGGTGTTTGTGTGGGCGATCACCGGATTCATGACCCTGGTAGCTGCAGTGAGTTACGGAGAATTGAGCGCGATGTTTCCAAAAGCCGGGGGCCAGTATGTTTATCTCAAAGAAGCGTATAATCCGCTCACAGGATTCTTGTATGGCTGGAGTTTTTTTGCTGTTATACAAACAGGAACCATTGCAGCAGTCGGAGTCGCATTTTCTAAATTTGCCGGATATTTTTTCCCCGCACTTGAACTGAGGGATGAAAATATTATTTTTCAACTTGGAAGCTTTCATATTTATAGTGCGCAACTCGTGTCCATCATCCTCATAGTGTTTCTCACTTATGTCAATACAAAAGGAATTCAGGGGGGCAAAGTCATTCAGACTTCATTTACCGTTACCAAATTAATTGCTCTTTTCGGGCTCATATTATTTGGATTCCTCCTCGGCGCAAAAGCTTCGGTATGGAATACCAATTGGTCATCGCCCTGGACCATGCAATCATTGTCTATGGATGGCACTGTCACTGAGGTAACTGGCATTGCAGTGGTTGGCGCCATTGCCGCATCCATGGTGGGCTCTATTTTTTCAAGCGATGCTTGGAATAATGTGACATTTATTGCGGGGGAAATCAGGAACCCAAAAAAGAATATTGGCCTTAGTCTTTTTCTAGGAACCCTCATTGTATCACTTATCTATGTCTCGGCCAACCTGATGTATACGGCCGTGATGCCCGTGAGTGAAATCGCATTCGCTCCACAGGACAGGGTCGCAACCGCAGCAGCCAACATGATTTTTGGAACCATTGGAACCTCACTGATTGCGATCTTGATTATGGTCTCTACTTTTGGCTGCAATAATGGCTTGATCCTGGCTGGTGCCAGAGTTTATTACACGATGGCCAATGATGGATTATTTTTTAAAAACGCAGGCGTTCTGAATAAATATGCAGTTCCCCAGTTTGCGCTTTGGGCACAATGCCTGGTTGCTTCGATTCTTTGTTTAAGCGGAAAGTACGGCGACCTGCTGGATATGGTTGCATTTGTTGCGGTAATATTTTATGCACTAACCATTGCCGGTATCTTTGTTCTGCGCAGGAAAAGGCCCAATGCAGAGAGACCGTACAAGGCATTCGGATACCCACTCCTTCCGCTTATCTATATTGTCCTGGCTTCTGCATTTTGTATCGCGCTGATCATCCAGAAACCGACTTATGTTGGCTGGGGGCTGGTCATTGCACTGGCTGGTATTCCTTTGTATTATATTGCAGAGGGCAGCAAGGATAAAAAATAGTATCGACACATGGCCAAAAGAGACTTTGACAAATTATTTCAGGGATTCTCCCAAATTAAGATCGGAGTGATCGGAGATGTCATGCTCGACACCTATTGGTGGGGTCATGTGGAGAGAATTTCGCCGGAGGCGCCAGTACCTGTCGTTTCACTCGATAAAAAAGAATACCGGATCGGTGGAGCGGGAAACGTGGCCCTGAACCTGGCTTCTCTCGGAGCCGATGCAAGCATCATTTCTGTGATCGGCCAGGACGACGATGGACAAATTCTAAAAGGACTCCTGGAAAATAAAAAAATCCGAACACCCTGGCTGCTGCAAAGCAAGGATCGCATTACCACCAATAAAGCCAGAATCATCAGCCGTAACCAACAAATGATGCGTCTGGATTCAGAGAATACGAATGATCTTACGGTGCATGACGAAGACCGGATATTAGCATCATTCGATGAATACCTGGAAAGGGAAAAACCGGCCGCAATCATTTTTGAAGACTACAATAAAGGGGTACTCACACCGCGAATTATCAGCGAATGCGTCTCGGAGTCGGGCAAGCGGGGTGTTATTACTGCGGTTGACCCAAAGCGTAAGAATTTCTTCCGTTATCAGAGTGTAGATATTTTTAAACCCAATCTTAAGGAAGTGCGTGAGGGATTAAATCTTACCCTCGAACTGATTAATAAGGATATTTTGAAAAATATTCACGAACAATTGGAAGAAAAACTGCATCATCATATCTCATTTATAACTCTTTCGGAGAAAGGTGTTTTTTTTGAAATGGACGGCCAGGCAGAAATTATTCCTTCTCATTTCAGGAACATCACGGATGTTTCCGGCGCGGGCGACACAGTGATCGCGGTCGCTTCACTAATATATGCGGCGACACGCGATGTGCAATTGATGGCCATGGTGGCAAATATTGCGGGGGGACTGGTTTGCGAAGAAGTCGGAACGGTAGCTGTTGACAAAGATCGCTTGCTCAAGGAATGTAAGCAACTAATCTGAATTTCAAAATTCAAGCATTGAGCATCCGGGGATTGCGGATTATAGCACAAGAATGAAGATTTTAGGGCAATAATTTACTCATGGGAACGGGAAGGTTTACCATTGTTATACATGGAGGAGCGGGTACCATTCTGAAAGCAGATATGACGCCTGAACTTGAGAAAGCATATTCTGATGCATTACAGGAAGCGTTGTATGCGGGTTATGCAGTGTTGGAGGAAGGAGGATCTTCCATGAATGCAATCAAAGCGACCATCGTGATGATGGAGGACCATATGCTCTTTAATGCGGGGAGGGGTTCCGTCTTCACAAAAAAGGGAGTGCAGGAAATGGATGCTGCTGTAATGGATGGCAGAACCCTTGAAGCAGGTGCGGTGTCAGGAGTCCGGAATGTCCGGAATCCAATAGAGCTCGCGATGGAGGTCATGCGCAGCAGCAATCATGTATTTCTGAGCGGAAAAGGTGCCAATGATTTTGCCATTAAGCAGGGAATCAAACTGGAGCCTGATGAATATTTCTTTTCTCAGTTTCGATACGATCAATGGAAGGCCATAAGGGATTCAGATAATTATTCCCTGGATCACACCCACCAACGATTGGAAGAATTGATGAAGGATAAAAAATTCGGAACCGTTGGCGCGGTTGCCTGCGATCAGAATGGAGATATTGCTGCCGCTACGAGCACGGGGGGGATGACGAATAAGAAATACGGGAGGATAGGAGATAGTCCTATCATTGGTTGCGGGACCTATGCCAATAACAAGACCTGTGGTATCTCCTGCACCGGGCATGGTGAAATGTTTATAAGAACGGTCGCGGCTTATGATGTGAGCTGCCTCATGGAATATAAAGGCCTTGAGCTGCAGGAAGCCATGAGTATTGTTGTGAATGATAAATTGGTTTCAATTCATGGTGAAGGCGGGATGATCGGTGTGGATGGCCAGGGCAACCCAGCCATGGTATTAAATAGCCAGGGCATGTATCGCGCATATAAGAGTAGCGATGGTTCCGAACTGATCGCCATCTACAAATAAGAATTCCTTTCCATAAATCAGGTCCGGTGGCCGGACGTTGAATTTTGCAATGAAAAAATATGCAATAATTGTTGGAGGAGGCATGGGATCCAGGATGGGTCATTCAACACCCAAACAGTTTCTGTTATTGGAAGGAAAGCCAGTTCTCTCGTATGCGATCGCTTCATTCATGGAAGCTTTTGAGGAAATTGAAATCATTTTGGTGCTTCCTATGGGATGGCTTGATAAAGGACATTCCATTATGCAAGAGTTCTCTACGAATATACCTTACCAGGTTTGCCAGGGCGGAGATACAAGGTTTCATTCTGTGAAAGCTGGACTCCAATTTGTCAGAGTTCCTTCCATCGTATTTGTGCACGATGCCGTCCGTTGCATGGTGACTCCGAAATTGATCCATCGCTGTTATGAGACTGCTATGCGGGAGGGGTCAGCGATTCCGGTTGTCGATTCAAAAGACAGTGTCCGATTGATGGATGGAGAAACCAGCACCGCAATCGAAAGGAGCAGACTGAAACTCGTGCAGACCCCTCAGACATTCAAAAGTGAAATTATCCTGCAAGCATTTCGGTCGGAATACCAGGAGAAATTTACAGATGAAGCAACGGTAGCTGAGGCCTTGGGCGTCTCCGTTAGGTTAGTAGAGGGGGAAGAACAAAATATTAAAATAACAACTCCGATTGATTTGGTAATCGCTGCGCAATGGCTGGCTACCCGAGATCAGCCAAACTAATATTTCACTAATATTCGGGCATTTGCAATCATGAAATCGATTTTTTTCAGATCCCAGGCATTGCTTCGAATCCGATTTTCGCGATTATTTCTGAAAACCTGGCTTTTGGTCAAACGAGATGCCAGGCACAAATTGCGCAAACAAAGGAATTACTATCATGATTTCATTGGCAAATTGCGACCGGCGAATCACCAGGTCTTGGATATTGGCGCGAATGAAGGTTTTGTGACCGAGACATTCCTCCATGCAAATCTCAGCGTGACTGCGGTCGAACCAGACCCGAGAAATATCAGGATCCTGCAAACAAGATTTGGCGAAAATAAACGATTCAGGCTTTATCCCTGTATGTGTGGGAGTGTGAGTGGGGCAGGTATTTTATATCTTCAGAAAGGAGGAAGCGCTTTTTCCACTGCAAGCATTAAATGGAAAAAATTGATAGAAAGCGGTCAATACCGTTTTTATTCGGCATTCGAAGAACAAGGCGAAAAGATCCCGTCTGTCACCATCGATGAATTGATTAATGTGCACGGACTCTTTTCATTTATCAAGATTGATGTGGAAGGCAATGAACGAGAAGTGTTGGATGGACTGTCTAAAAGAATTCCATTCATTTGTTTTGAAGCCAACCTGCCCGAATTTATGGAAGAGACCATTGAATGTATAAAAAAGCTCCATGCGATTGATCCTTCGTCCCTCTTCAATTATTCTTCAGGATTTGTTATGGGTTCAGCAGAATTTCTTCCCATTGACCCTTTTGTTCAGTTGGTGCAGTCCTTGCATTTGTCCAATATCGACGTGATATGCAGGATGTCCAACTATCATGATTTCTACAGACTTTAGCCTGGGTTTATTTGAGCATGCGTACTGGCCAGGGGAGATGGTTAAGGTAATAAAAGAAATAGGTCTGATTCTGCGAGCCGAAATTCCTGTAAAAATGAGCGATGCCGGGGATATCAGACCCTACAAAATCAAGCAGCAGTTCCTGTTGACAAAATTCCCTGATGATGCAATCCAAAAGAAAATGATTGGCTTCAAGGTCCCGTCCTTTTTTAAGGGTCGTTGATTCGACAAGATAGATTCTATGCCGCGTTCTGAAAAGCAAGGACAGCGCCAGCAATTCACCTTCTCCGCTTTGCACAGATCGCAACAAAGCTGTACCCTTGGCCATAAGATGAGTTGCTAATTGCTCAAACCGGATATAATCTGCATCTTTCACATGCGCGGTTCTTGATCCATATTCCTGTTGGTGCAAGCGGAGAGCGAAATGTAGATCATTGTAATCGCCATAAACCAAATTATTTCGCTGAGCCTTCCTGAGATTTTTCACCAGGTCTGATTTGTACTGGTCAGCGAGTTTTTGATATTGCGGTTTCAAATCAAGAACAAAATTATCATGTCCTTTCAGATCTTCGCATGGGTTTGCATAATTGAGAAATATTTCGGCAAATCGAAATTCCTGAGGGATACTACCCAGAAACTTACTGACCATTTCAGTTTGTATAAGACTGGGGGAGAAAATACCTAATTGCGGAGTAAGCGGCGGTTGGTATAAATATTTTATGCCCCATTTCATTTTCCATGTTAATGGCATGATGGCCTCGTAGTCGTTAAGCACCAGAGCATCCCAGTGGTTCGCCATTTGGTCGAGATAAATGGAATAACCGTAGACCAATTCATTGGATGAGCTACCCACACAGTGGTCCCAACGCTCAATATCAATTTCTGCTCTGCTCAGGTAGTGAATATGGTCGGTTGGATTCATTAATGAACTGGTAAATTTTTCAAAAGTTTCCTGGGATTGAAATTCTGCACATCAATGCTAAATGAAATCCGCTTCCAAAATGTATTTTCATCCGGGACGGTTTTCAAACTATTTTCAAAATCTGCACTATAAAAGATCGGAATATAGATATTGAGAAGGTTCTTTAAGAGAGAAACCTGGAATCCTCCTACATACAAAAACCTGCTGGTGGGCGGCTGGCTGCTCCAGGCATCTGCATAGGTGCCGAGGTCAAAGAAGATCTTTACCGGGATCCTGAACGGGAGAAGTTTATTTGGCAGCGTGGTATTGAAGTTCATCGCTGCAATCCATTGATCGGAGCGGCCTTGCAGACCCTGGAATAGATCCGTTCTCAGTTTCAACCCACCATCACGCATCATGATCTGCTGACTGGCGAAGCCTGTTGTTTCATCCCTTCCGATAAAATAATTGCTATAGGTATAATCTTCGTCGCCCCGGATGGCCGTCAATTTGGGCTGGAACCTTGTTGTCTGGAATTCTTTCAAGCTGGTCTTCCCGCCGATATACCCAAAGTCTGCAGCGAAGAATCGGATATCCAGACCGCCGCCCCGGGGATAATTGAAGAAATAGTTCCCCGTGAATTGGATCCGATAAAAGTCACTGCTCTGCTGAATTTGAAAGAGTGCACGGTATGGATAAAGTGCGCGGTCATCTTCGAAATTCAAGGACAATTGATTGATATAGCGGAATGCATAGGATTGCCCGACTGGGAAATAAGCAGAATCGGAATGATCAAATACATAATCAAATGCCTTTTCTCCGATAAGATAGGTTCTGAATTCGATCCAGTTATTCATGCTGCTTCTTGCACTTCTGTTCATGAACGATATCCTCAAAGAAGGAGCAACCTTATAAAATCCTCCATAAATTTCCTTCCCACTGCTGTCGGTTCCCGTCATGCTTGAAAAGCGCCCACCATTTATTCCCAGAGTGATCTTGCTAAATCTTTTTGCCGGGAACCAGGAATAAGTCATTAAACCAAGTCCATCGAATTGTTTGCTTCCTGTTGCATAGAGTGGGGCAAGCAAATATTGAAAACGTTGGGGAGGCAGTGTCAAATTATGGATCAGGGCACCTATCATAAATTGATCGTATAAATTGTATCCTGCCGCAGGTCCGATATTGATGTAATTGATTTTTTCTGTATTTCGTTCCGAGAATAAAAAGGTTGGCTTCAAAACCTTTCGCATTTGCTGGCCAGGCAAAGGGCCTGTTTTGGAGAGCAATTCAAAAATAGCATCCGGATTACTGCCTGCTAGCATTGCCAGTCCCTGTTCAAAGTCCTTCGGACCAGGATGTTTGAATTTCCACTGATTATAATAGGACTTCATATAATGATCCAGCTCCCTGGAACCAAGACTGTCTTCCAGCAAGATCATCCAATCGCCGGCTTTTTTTGAGGGGAACAGGCGATAATTGATGGCGGTAAAATCCTCCGCGGGTGTATTTATTGGCTGGTCTTCTTTTATATTTTCCAGCGACGCAATAATTAGTTCCAGGGGATCTGCCGGCAACTTTGCATTTATCCAGCCTTTGTTTTCATGAGCCTTTAGAGAACTTCCATTTTGATCGCCGCGTACAAAGCGATTTGAAAAATAGGCATTGAATCCATCATCCATCCAGGGATTTGTTCTCGTGTCTGGCCCGAGTATGGAGTAAAACCATTGGTGCCCGACGCCATTCATTATTTCATTTTGGAATTCGGACTGTTTTCTGGCAGATTTAATCCCTGCTATACAGGAATAGTTCATACGCGATGATCTTTCTCCCTCTATTTGAACGAAGCTGAACGAATTATAAGGGTAGGGTCCGAGCAAGCTGCCATAAAAGCGAAGGATTGTTTTTGAATAGGGGATAGGATTTTCCCAGTATTTTTTTTCTCTATCCCGATGAAAGGCATAAAGGTCAATCGCTTCTTGATTATTCAATAGCAGGGTATCATGATCCACAATAAATTCCCGGTCTGCGAACCATACAAAATCATGAATATTATTTTGCTTATACACAAGTGTCTTTGTCTCTTCCACTTGCGCGGGCTTAAGGGTTTCTTTATTTTTTGGATTTGTTGCTTTCTTAGCCTGCGATCTAACTACTGCAGTCATGGGCTGCTTGTCAGGAACAGCTTTCCGATTCTCCAGCCAATATTTTTCTTCCGGATTCTGTAAGATGCCCGTCGCTGCTACTACAAACGATTTTGGCAGCGTAATGCTTACTTTATAATTTCCAAATTCTTCATAGAATCCTCCCTGGTCGAGGTAAGGCATCGGATGCCAGCCTTGCTTATCATAGACAGCGGGCTTTGGATACCATTGCGTAATCTGGAAGGAAAGCCCTTCATGACCTGCCCTTGAAAAAATAATGGGCAACTTTTCATGGAAAGCCGTGCTGATTGTAATGGTGCGTCCAGGAAGGAGTGCAGACGGTAAGACCAGTTTAATGACGTCCTGCCATTGTGGATGATCTTCGATTTTTGCCAGTGCCCCATCTATCCTGAAATCGAGCTGATTGATATAACCCCTTTCTTCGGGATCAGCAAAATAGAAATCGGTTCTTCCGTTTTGCAATAACTGATCACTGAAGCTGGTCAGGTCATTTTTGTAGGCATTTGGCCAAAGGTTTATCCAGATATAAAGAAGGGTGTCGGGGGAGTGATTTGTGTATTGGATTTTTAGAAAGCCATTGAGGGATTGGTCCTGCTCATTGAGAGACACGCTGATGACATAATTCACTTCCTGCTGCCAGTATTTGTTTTGGCCGAAGGCGAAGAGCTGACAGCAAATGGCAGGAAGGAGAATTATTTTTTTCAATTACCTGTATTTATAGGTCTCTGCCGCACTGATTGCAAATGGCTGATGCCGCTTTTCTTTCCATTCTATATTATTGCCCTTTTCCTTTCAGGACAGTCCGCAAGGTATGCAGCATGATTTTCAGATCTATTGCCAAAGAAATATTTTCGATATAGATCATGTCGTATTTCATGCGCTCTATCATCTCGTCTACATTTTTTGCGTAACCGAACTGGACCATTCCCCAGGAGGTCAGGCCTGGCTTTGCTTTGAGCAGGTAGCGGAAATATGGTGAACGCAACATGATCTGCTCGATATAAAATTGTCTTTCGGGCCTGGGACCCACCAGGCTCATCTCCCCTTTGAGAATATTCCAAAGTTGAGGCAATTCATCAATTCTCCATTTTCTCATGACCTTACCCCATGGTGTGATCCGGCTGTCGTTGGGTGAAGACAAGACCGGGCCATCCTTTTCGGCGTCGGCCACCATAGATCGGAATTTGTGGATGAAAAATTTTTGCCCTTTATATCCCACCCGCTGCTGTGAATATATAACGGGACCCGGAGAAGAAAATTTTACACGAATTGCGGAATAGAGCATAAGCGGAGATAGCAGGATCATCCCTGCCAGTGAAATCAAGATATCTGTGAGCCGCTTGATATTTTGCTGCCATTCCGGGATAAGGCCGGTTTGAATATCAGAAAGCACAGCGCCAAAGACATTGCTGGTCTTGACTGAACCGGCCAGAATATCGATCATATCAGGAACGATTTTTATTTCCACATCCTTTTCACTCAGCCTTTCAATAATATTTTCCACTTCATCTTTTTCTGAACGCTCCATGGCAATGACGACAAGGGAAATTTGTTCTTTTTCGATGGCAAGTTCCAGGTCTGCCGGTGCACCAAGCCAGGGGAGGAGCTTGCCCATGGCACTGCTGCCATTTTTCTCATTGCTAATAAATCCGGAAAAATGATAACCTGAAAGTCTCAATCCCCGGTTGGTTTCCTGGTAAATTTTTGCAGCGATGGCATTTCCTCCCACAAGCAGCGCATTAAAGCGAATGGAACCCTTCTCCAATTGCTTTTTGGTAAGGGACAGCAATATCCACCTGCCCGACAGAGTGAGTATCCATTGAACGATCAGGAAGGTGAAATAGGCGCGGTAATAATATCGGTAATCTGTTTGCGGATCGTTGATGACAATTGCAAAAAAGAGCACGGTACATCCTATGATCGTACAAATTGTTGTAATGGAGAATTCATTTAGCCTTGATTTTTTGTATAAGTCATTGTATGCGCCGACCATTCCATAGAAGACCAGCCAGCCTGCAGGGATTAGCATTAATCCCAGCCAGAATCGCTGATTAAGATAGATGTGATGATCTACATATATGCTTTCGGATAACAAGTGCCTTCTGGTGAAATAGAGTATGATCCACGAAAAGATGGCTGCTAAAAAATCACTCAGTATGTAGGATATGATATGATACTTTTTCGCCACAGGCATGAAATCGTCAGGAGTTAATGGTATTGTGTCTTATTTTTTGCAGAATCTGATGTGCTATATCCATCGCCCGGTAGCCGTCCACTTCCGATACAATGGGTACAGTATTCTCCTGGATAGACTCGCAGAATTTCTCCAATTCCATTTTGATGGCATTTACTTCCGGCACAGAGGGATTGATAACGGCAATTGTTTTTTTCCCGTTCATTGTTTCGATATCAAAAGAAAATGCGTCCGCATCTTGTGCTGATTTTAATTTAATCAGTTCAGTTTTTTTATTGAGAAAATCAATTCCTATATAAGCATCCTTTTGAAATAAACGCATCTTCCTCATTTTTTTCATAGAGATCCGGCTCGAAGTGAGGTTGACAACGCAACCATTGTCGAATTCGATCCGCACGTTGGCTATATCGGGTGTGTCTGTCATGACTGCGACACCACTGGCGGATATGTTTTTCACTTCGCTCTTGACTATGCTGAGTATAATGTCGATATCGTGGATCATGAGATCCAGTATGACGCTGACTTCTGTTCCCCTGGGATTGAATTGGGCCAGGCGATGTACTTCTATGAACATAGGATTCAGAGAAGCCCCCTGGAGTGCCAAATAGGCCGGATTGAACCTTTCCACATGGCCAACCTGCAACTTAATATTTGATTCCTTGACCAGTTTGACGAGTTCCTTTGCTTCTGCCATGGTATTTGCAAGGGGCTTCTCGACGAAAACATGCTTTCCTTTGCGAATGGCCATTTCACATAATTCAAAATGGAAGTTGGTGGGAGCAATAATATCCACGGCGTCACATTGATCCATCAGCTGACCTGGATCTGTAAACCGATTTAGTTTGTATTTTTCGCCTACTTCCTTTGCGATGGCATCATTGGGGTCGTAAAATCCGATAAGGTCGGCGCCTTTGATTTCTTTCCAATTGTTCAGGTGAAATTTTCCCAGGTGTCCGGTTCCAAATACACCCACTTTGAGCATCTGTATATTTTTAAGTTCCAAATATAGGGATATTGAAACGAACCGTCGTTTGAATAGAATTCAAAATGAAGGGGAAGCTGAAGCTTAAGTATTGACGGGGCTTTCCACTTGTTTGTCGGAAAATCGCAGACGCAAATACCTCATGATATTGGAGAAAGTAACCGGAATATTTGGTTGTGGAAAAATCTTTGTCTTGATGAGCTTCTTCAATGTAACGAGTAAAATGGGAACGTATAGCAGGAGCAGGACATAATAGATGAGGTCATAAGTATTGAGAAAAAATGTGCGTATGGAAATCGTGTCCGATTTTTCCTTTCCTAGTACCAGGTCCAATATTTTTTTGATCGCGGGCAAAACAATGGGAATCTTTTGCCAGTTGGAATACCGCACATCTTCGTATTTGAAGGCGCGATTGTAATTGGAAGGCAACTGTGTACTATAATAGGCCCAATCATGCTGAACATCGGAATAACTTGCGAGTCCATCCCCGCCTGGCTTGATAAAATATAGGTCATACAAGGGGTCCAATACCACCCAACTTTCATTCAGTTTAACTTCCACCACATTGTGCGCAGCGAACCTGCCCTTGGCCTTCATCTGTGCAATCCGGATTGGGTAATGATAATTTTCCAGCACTCTCGTGAGGACCATCGAATAACTACCGCAGGCCCCCTTTGCCGTCATGAGATCAATAGAAGATGAGTTTAAGTCTGCCTTTATTCCATTGATGGTCTGGTTGCCAAATATCGGAGCGCGGTTTGTCAGAAGTGCATTGCAGGCATGCATGACCTTTACGACCAAAGAATCCCTTGCCTCTCTGGGGTTTATTTTTTCATTAATGTTCAGTTGAATTGCTTTAAATAACTCCCTTTCATAATTTGCCTCCATGGAAAAATAGAAAAGAGTAGCAATTAGAAAACCATTAAGAAAGGTCAAAAAATACAGATTCCTGAAGATGCGACCGATCATGCCTGTAAAATAATTATTAAATACACTGTTAGCCTGAAAGAGACGATGCTGAACATAGGAAGAATTTACAAATTACGAAATTCTCCGCAAAATCCGTCCAAAAAAATTGATGCCTGGTTGAATTCATGTCTAAAATTCGGTGATCTTGATATTTCTCCCGATGAATACTGAATTCAAAATAATATCTGTTTGCAATTTCTATACCAGCTATGACGGAAATAGATGGGCTTTTGTTGCCTGAAATTGCAAGGGATGGAAGTACGCTGCCGGATTTCTGCATAGGTAGTGAATAAATCATGATTTTGATATTACATGGCATTTACCAAAGTTGAAACCCTTCCTATGAGTTTTATCTTTCATATGGCGTAACTTTCGATTCAAATATTCTTGCCAAACTAAACGCTTTTTTACTATGTCTTCAAGAAATATGATCCCTCGCCGCAAATTTTTGGGAACGGCTGCGGCTGCTTCCATGGCATTTACCATCATTCCAAGGCATGTTATGGGTGGACCCAAACATGTTGCCCCAAGTGACCGGCTCACGCTGGCATATATTGGATGTGGTACCCAGGGGCTTCGTGAAATGGCTGAATTGATAGGAAATCCCAAATTGCAAATTGTTGCCGTTTGTGATCCGAACAAGAAAAGTACCAATTATGTTGACTGGTCCCCCAATGATATTCGTAATTCCATCCGGCGTACGCTCCAGGAACCCAACTGGGGTGAAAACCTCATGGGAATTCCTGGAGGTCGAGAATACGGTCAGGAATTTGTAGAGAAGTATTATGCAAAATTCAGGGGACAGGAAAAATACAAAGGCTGCGCAGCATATGAAGATTTTCGAGAATTGCTTGAATTGGTTAAAGATGTAGATGCTGTGAAAGTTATGACCCCCGATCACCTGCATGCAACTGTCTCCATTGCAGCAATGAAAAAGGGAAAGCATGTGGTCATTCATAAACCGATCGCAAACAGGATGTATGAAGCGAGGCTCAGTATAGAAACGGCAAGAAAGACAGGTGTCAGCACGCACTTGCTGGCATGGAGCAAAAGGAACGGAGATGAATTGGTAAGAAAAATGATCAATGAAGGTGCCATTGGTACGATCAGGGAAATCCATAACTGGTCAAACCGGCCGATGTGGCCTCAATGGACCTCAAACCCAAGCGAAGCGACGCCAATTCCTGAAGGCTTGAATTGGGATCTCTGGCTGGGACCTGTTCCAAACCGACCATATTCTCCGAATTATACAAATGCGGTATTCAGGGGCTGGTATGATTTCGGTGCGGGGAGCATAGCTGATATGGGGCATTATAGTTTGTGGCCACTTTTCCTCACCTTGGGTATTACCACCCCTCCGATCAGTGCGGAAGCGCATGGAACGACTACCTGCGCGATAGTGAACCAGGTGAGTGTAGGAGTGGAAAATAATGTTGCCTTCCCTTATTCCTGCACTGTAAAGTTCAAGTTCCCGAGCCAGGAAGCGTTTCCGGCATTTGATCTCTATTGGTATGATGGCGGCATGCGCCCGGCAATCCCTGACGAATTGGATGCTGAAGGATCGGCGCTGCCCAGGGAAGGGATGATGTTTGTGGGAGATAAGGGAAAGATCCTAGCCGGATTCAATTGCCAGAATCCCCAACTCATTCCACAAAACAGGATGAAAGCATACCTAAATGGTCAGCCCAACCCGACTCCCGCAAGCGACAGAAACAATGATTACTGGATCGATGCATTCAGGAATAAAACACAGTCGCCCGGAAGTTTTTTAAATGCTGGAGCTATCACAGAGACGATCCTATTGGGTGCTGTGGCGCTTCGGGCCGGCAAGAGGGTGGTGTATGATTCGGTGAATATGAAAATCACCAACTACCCTGAGGCTGAAAAATATTTCGTCCGCGAATATCGGCCGGGATGGGAGCTTTGAGTTTGATGGTCGATGACCGATGACCGATGACCGATGACCGTTGACCGATGACCGATTGACCGTTGACCGACTTGACCGTTGACCGTCTTACTTTGGAGATGCAAATTTAATTCGAAAGAAATGTAGGAAGAAAACTATTAGCTTCTTGCTACTATCGACCATCCACCAACGACCAACGGACAACGGTCAGCGCTTCAACCCCAGCCACATCAACGCATTTTCGAACATCTTGTTTTGAATTGAATCTGTGAGTACCTGGTCTCCATGTCCCATATTGAAATAGACCATTCTGTATTTTGTGTTTGTCCAAACGACCGGAAGGTCACCGCTATAGATAATATCTTTTTTGCCAAGAGGATAATTCGAGCCGTCCAGCGACACCAGTACTTTCACGCGTTTGTCCATCCTTGGGCTCGGCTTCCATTGGTACCATTCATTGATTGGTGACCTGTAAGCAGAAGGCATGTTTTTTGTAACCGGATGATTCCTGTCTTCCACGATTAATTTGGCTGCCAACGGAGGCCAGTTATTGGTATAGAACACAGCACCACCCAGAAAGTCTACGATCCATGGCCATTGGGTTTCCCTGTCATTGTATCCCGACACATGGAATCCAATCCATGCACCACCGTTGGTCATGTACCTTTCAAATGAACGTCTCTCTGCTTCTGTGTGCGGGAACTCATTCATCCACACAATCACCTGGTAGTTCTTTAAAGTTGAATCATTTGTTCTGGACCAGTCAGTCGTTGAATCGAATTCAAAATGTTTTTCTTTTGCGAGCCTCGTAAAAAATGACAATGCATCGTGCGCAAATTGAACATGATCCCTTTCTACATTGGTTGAATAAAACGCGAGCACTTTAAAAGCACTGTTTTGACTCCTGATACTCTCTGAAAAAAGAAAGAAAAGGACTGCGGAAAAAAGAAGGCATCTTGACCACTTCCTAGAAAATGGAATAAAAAATATTTTAAGAAGAGATATTTTTCCTACCATGATTCAATTTGCAGGGGTTTGGCCACCGGCCCAAAAAATGGCATTGGTGAAAATCTTCTCGTAGACCCTATTCTCAAACAAGATCCGGGGAATGCCCCATAAATATGTACACATTCCTTGCTTTTACCTGGTCATTGGACCAAATCACCGGATGATCCCCCATTTTAATTTTTGAATCTGGCTGGTAGCTGGATTCATCCACATGTGCGATGACATGCACATGTGAGCGTGGACTATTGTTATAAGTATACCATTCATCTTTTTCTATTATAAAACCTGGGGGGACTCCTCTCATCACAGGGTGATTTTTGTCTTCGACCTGGACCTCGGCTTTTGCAAATCCGGCAATATAATTTTCGAAACGGATTCCACCCATGAATTGAGAAAACCATTCCCACATGGGGAAGCCATCAAATTCGCCAAGCAAAGTAGCATGATGAAATCCGATCCATCCTCCCTTTCCTTTGTCTATATATTCTTCAAATGCCATCTCTGCCTTTTTTCCCCATCCATAAGGTGGATAATCCAACTGGATAAAAAGCTGATATTTCCGCAGATAGGCATCATCAATGGAATCCGGGCGCTGGATATAGTCAATGGAAAATCCGCTATCGATGGCCAGTTTGTCAAGCCATTTTTTTGCAGCAGCACTGTAGGCCACATGGTGCCCACCATTTTCATAAATGGCCAGGATCCTCAAATTTATTTTTCTGGCTTGATATGTATGCGAACCCGGGCGCATGGCCAGGAGGATGAATGCAATGGCCAGGGATAAAAAAAACATTTTGAATTGAAAGACTCGACGCATAAGGATAATTTCTAGAAAACGGATCTGTCCACGCGAAACCGCTTGGAAAGGGAATTTACTGTATATTAAGGAAATAATTTCAAGCCGGATTCAAATTGCCTATGATATTCAGGTTTGCTTCGCAGGAGGACTTTTTGCAGGTATATGGGTTATATATGGAACCCTCTTCTAATCCATGGCTTACTTATGACCCCATGTCTAAAGATAATTTTAGAATTGTTTTCCTTGACATGCTAGGCACAAAAACCCTTTATGTGGTTGCGATTGGAGAAGAACTGGTATCCACTTACCGGCTCATTCCTAAAACTGACAGGCAGGCACATACGATATATCTCGGAGGGTTTGTCGTATCGTCTGCTCATCGGGGCAAAGGGATTGGCGGGATGGTGCTTAACCACATAAAAAAAGATGCCATTGAACAGGGCAAGAAGAGGATTGAACTCACAGTAGATCTTCACAATGAAGCAGCGATTGCATTGTACAGAAAGTCCGGATTTGAGATAGAGGGAATCATCAAGATGAGTTATAGGCTCAGCGAAACAAACACCTACTTTGACGAATACCTGATGGCGCTTATTTTATGAATGATATCCATTTTAGCCGACGGTATTCATTGGATCTTTCTGCAAGAATGCCCTGATATTCTGGGCTGTAATATCCATAATTCTTTGCCTGGCCTCCCTGCTTTTCCATGCATTGTGTGGCGTGATAATACAATGCTTAGCATGCAGCAAAGGATTCTCCGGGAGAGGTGGTTCAACTCCTAATACGTCGAGAGCAGCACCTGCAATGCGCCCCTCATTGAGTGCCTTTGCGAGGTCTTCTTCCTGGATGAGTTGTCCCCTGGAGGTATTAATCAGGAATGCTGATGGCTTCATAAGGGATATCAGTTTCCAGTTGACCATGTCCAAATTGTCCTTTGTCAGGGGGCAGTGGAGTGAAATGAAATCACTATGCGCAAATAGAAATTCTGTTTTGGTATATTTTCCCAAATCTGATTGCTTTTCCCGGGGTCCAGAATAAATGATCTCCATTCCAAGGGCTCTGGCTATGCTTGCGGTTTGCTGGCCAATACGGCCAAATCCAACGATTCCCAGCGTTTTGCCCTTCAATTCAATCAGTGGGGTAAGAGAATAGGACCAATCCGGAGACTTCATCCACTCTCCATCCCGGACAGATTTTCCATGTAGGCCAACCTGGTTGGAGAGTTCGAGGATAAGTGCAATGGTATGCTGTGCAACGGATGCGGTTCCATAGGCTGGTACGTTGCATACCAGAATCATTCTTTCTCTTGCCGCTGAAAGATCAATGATATTATAACCTGTGGCCATCACACTGATCATTTTGAGGTGCTGGATCTGGTCCATGATTGGTTTGGATATTGGAACCTTATTTGTAAGAATGATATCTGCGTTTTTGCAACGCTCTGCAGTCAAATCAGCGGGCGTTCTTTCGTAAACTGTCAGTTTTCCAAATGCAGAAATTTCTTCCCAGCTCAGGTCGCCAGGATTCACTGTGTATCCATCCGTGACTACAATTTCCATGAACACAAATTATTCATTTCCCTTTATGATTGTCATGAAAGCAAAAAAAATCACATGCATGGCATGTGACTTAATTCAGTGTCATATCCGCGACCAATATCAGATTATTGCAGTATGAGCACTATACCCACCTGAAATAAAGTAATGTCAAATCCTGCTTCAGCATTAAATCCAAAGGTCGGGCTAATGTAATATGAGGCGCCGAAAAAACCTCCAAAAACAGGGATGGTCGAATTGTATTTCTGATTTCCATTGTAATCATAGTGGTAAGAATGGAAACCTACTCCGGCAGAAAAACCTGCATAGGTATCCAGGCCCGGAACCTCCCAACCATAGTGCCATGCGGCGCGTCCTGCTAAGACCCAGGTGGTTGCTCCATAGTTGTTGTAGCCATAATAGCCGTTGTAACCACTCGAAAAAGACCCGCCGATTTCAGGTCCGATTGAAACAACGCCTGGTCCTGCCTCCCACAAGGCCCATTCTGCGGCTATCTTTGTTCCAAAGGCTGTACCATAATTATCGCCTTTGTAATTTGCCCCAACACCTATACCAAGATTTAATGTTGTGGTTCCTACCTTTACCGGAGTGACTGGCCCCTTATGAGACTGACCACTGGCAAATTCAGTCAGAGAAAGAGCGAGCATGATCATCATGCATTGGATAATAGTGGTTGTTTTTTTCATGATACGCGTTTGTGCAAAAATAATACCAAGACAAATAATTATACAAATATTGATTTATTTTTAGATGTATTAGCCGCTTCCCTTCTTATTATATTCACAATCTTTCAATACATGTTATGCGTGCCAGGCCCAGCTGTTTTGTCGTCCTATTCCTTTTTCATAGCATTTTATCTATGGCAAACATCAGATTGCCGGCGATACTTGGAAACAATATGGTGCTTCAACAACAATCCATTGTAAAACTATGGGGATGGGCTGCACCGGGAGAAAGGATTATTGTACAGACTTCCTGGAACAATAAGACGGATTCCACCATTGCGACCCGCGATGCCAATTGGCAAATCAATATCCAAACACCTTCAGCCGGTGGTCCATATTCGATCAACCTCAATGGAGAAAACCAAATTGTCCTAAACAATATTATGATAGGAGAGGTTTGGATCTGCTCAGGCCAATCCAATATGGAGTGGGGCTATCGACAGGGCCTTCAGGATATCAAGGATGAATTGGCCGTATGCAATAATCCGCAAATCAGGTTCTTTAATATTCCTAAAACGACTGCAGATTATCCGCAGGACGATTGCCGGGGAGAATGGACAGTTTGCGATTCCAACAGCCTGAAAGCCTTCAGTGCAATAGGATATTTTTTTGGCAAGAAACTAAACCAGGAATTGAAACTCCCTGTCGGGCTAATCAATGACAATTGGGGCGGTACGCCTGCAGAAGTGTGGACGCCTGCAGAAGTGGTGAATAGCAATCCGGTTTTGGAAAAGGCTTCCAGGCAACTCAAGGCATATAACTGGTGGCCATATCTGCCCGGGAAAACCTTTAACGGGATGATTGCACCGGTCACGAATTTTTTTATTGCCGGAGCACTATGGTATCAGGGGGAGGGAAATACGATTAATCCTTCCACCTACACTGAACTGCTCAATACTATGGTGGACGCATGGCGCAAGGCATGGAACAAGGACTTCCCTTTCTATTATGTCCAAATCGCGCCCTTTCATTATGGAAACAGGAACGTAGGTGCACTGATCCGGGAGGCCCAGACCAGGAGCATGAGCCATGCCGGAATGGGAATGATCGTTATCTCAGACCTGGTAGATGATACCACCAATATCCATCCGAAAAATAAAAAAGACCCTGCCCTTCGCCTGGCCAACCTGGCGCTTTCGGATACCTACCACCGTGAGGGTATTCCTTATAAAAGTCCTTTTTATAAAAACCTGACCATTAAAGGTGGGGATGTGATCATTTCATTTGACAATGCAGGCGATGGACTCAACATGAAAGGCAAAAAAATCGCTGACCTTTATATTGCTGGAGCAGACAAAGTGTTTTATCCTGGGGAAGGGAAACTGGACCATGACCGGCTCATTGTTTGGAACAAACAGGTGAGTAATCCGGTAGCCGTGCGCTACGCTTTCAGCAACACGGGAATGGGAAATTTGTTCAGCAAGGAAGGACTACCGGTCGCTCCTTTCAGAACGGATGATTGGGAAGTAGACACTTCAGTTTATTAACAGGATCAAATTTTTGCCCTTTCAATGGGCAGCTTCTGCAAGTTTTACTGGCGCCCCATGTTTTTGTTTTACCATCAACATGAAAGGAATACATAAAATGAAGAGTATGCCCAGGTAAAGAAAAATATCCATATAGGAGAGGACGGAAGCCTGCTTCATCACATTATAATCTAAGCGCCTTGTAGGCCTGTTGCAGGGCCTGGTCAGGACTGCTGCCATGTGCAATAAAATTATTCTGAAGCATACTTACCCTTTCCCTGACCAACGGATCATCCGCCCTGAGGGCGGTGACCAGATCATTTCTGTGGCTTTGGTTTCTTCGATCAAGCAGCACTGTTATAATTGCTACACCAAATGATCCGCCGAGTTGGCGCATCATCCCGGTAAAAGCCGCGCCCTGACCGATTTGCTTGCCTTTCAAAGTAGAAAGGGAGAGGGTGGTGATTGGAATAAAGAGCAGTCCCATGCCAAGGCCCCTGAACATGAGCATCCAAAAAAAGTTTCCTGCACCGGAGTCAGGCGTAATTGTTATGTATGCCCAATAACTGTATCCGAAAAATAGCAGCATGCCGATTGCAATGAGAATGTTCTGGCGGACCCCCCTTTGCAAAAGCTGACCTATGATCGGCATTGTAAATGCAGTAATCAATGTGGCTGGAATCAATAGCATGCCCGATTGAGTAGCAGTCCACCCCAGAGTCGTCTGCGTGTACAAAGGAATAATGAATGTAGATCCATACAGTCCAAAACCGAGTATAAATGAAAGTATGGTGCCTATGCGGAGGTTACCGTTGCCCAATACTCTCAGTTCCACTACCGGGTTCCTGAAAGTCAATTCCCGCCAAATAAAGAAAATAAGTCCGAAGAATGCAACCACGCTGAACAGCCGGATCGATTCGGCGCTGAACCAGTCAATTTCCTGCCCTTTTTCGAGTACATATTGCAGTGAGCCAACCGCAAGGACAAGAAGTAGGATCCCAAGCCAGTCCACATCATCGATATGGCTTTTTTGACCGAATTTTGGACTCCTTACAAATTCAAGCGTAAGCAGGATAGCGATAATACCCAATGGAATATTGATATAGAAAATATATGGCCATGTAAAATGGTCTGTGATATATCCACCAGAGCGGGGGCCGAGCGTAGGACCTACAATAACACCCATTCCGTAGAGCGCCTGTGCCATTCCTCTTTTTTCAGGCGGATAACTCTCTGTGATGATGGTTTGCGATGTCACTAGCAAAGCACCGCCTCCGATCCCCTGTACAAATCGAAAGGCAACAAGCTCCCATATTCCCGAAGCATTGCCGCATAAAAAAGAACATACCGTGAACAACAGGATGGAAGCAGCGAAATAATTCCTGCGACCGAATTGCTGCGAAAGCCAACTTGTCATCGGAACGATGATCACATTTCCAATGGAATAAGATGTGACAACCCAACCTACCTCAGCAAATGTCGCTCCGAGGTTTCCACTCATGCTGGGAAGGGCCACATTTACGATCGTTGTGTCGACAATTTCCAATAATGCACAGATGATTGCGGTCACAGTGACGATTACCCTTCTGCTGCCAAATTCTACCAATGATTCCTGGTGGTGCATGACTGATTTTTTGTTTGGTATCGGGAAGTGTATGGATTAGGACGCAATTTAAAAAGAATGCGGGAATGATAAGGAGTTTCTGGAATGACAATAAAAGGAGAAAATGGTTTTGAATTTCGAAGGACTTAATTTTGAATCGTATTGTGGGATCGCCAAGAGCTAAGTGGAGATAACGTCATGAATAAAAAGATTAAGGATAGATGAGTACCAGGTCACCATTGGATAAGGGAATGATGTATGATAAGCTGAGAAAATATATCGTAAGCTATACCTCCGTTCCTATGACAGACGCAGAATTCGGATTGATTGAAAAATCCTTCACGTCAAAATTTCTTCGGAAAAAACAATATTTTTTGCAGGAAGGAGAAGTTTGCAAATACACTGGCTTTCTGGTCCGGGGTGCCATGCGGCAGTATTTTATTGATCCCAAAGGAACTGAACATATTCTCCGCTTTGCAGTGGAGAACTGGTGGGTTGGTGACAGGGAAAGTTTTACCGATTTCAAACCTTCCAAATATAATATCGATGCCCTTGAAGATTCCGAACTCTTGTTGATAACCCATCCCGCCTTGCAGGAACTCAGGCACCAGGCACCCTCTTTTGTCCAGATGATGCAGAAAATCGACGAAAGAAGTTTTATTGCTGCTCAAAACAGGATTCATGCATCTATTAGTTATACGGCCGAAGAAAGGTACCAGGACTTACTCAGGTCCCACCCTGGTTTCCTGCAACGATTTCCCCAAAACATGATTGCTTCCTATCTGGGCATTACGCCTGAAACCCTTAGCAGGGTGAGAAAACAGTCCTCTGGCAATAAATAAGGAATCCATTGATAAATGTCAATGGGATTTCTTGCCATAAATCATTGGAGAAAGCCCTGTGTTTGATGGACCTTTGCTAGCGCTGATCGAAGTTTAAACAGCGAATTTCAAATAAATCATTAAACAATAAAATAATCATTATGTCAACAACAGCAACCATGGCTCCGGCAACCTGGGCCATTGATTCGGCCCACTCTGAGATCCAGTTTAAGGTAAAGCACCTTGTCATTACGACAGTGACCGGAAGTTTTAAAGAATTTACCGGATCTGTTCACGCAGGAGATGGATTCGAAGATGCGGATATTCATTTTGAAGCAAATACAGAATCCGTAACTACAAATAGCGAACAGCGGGATGCACACCTGAAAGGATCAGATTTTTTTGAATCGGATAAATTCCCAAAATTGAGTTTTACATCCACACGTTTCGAAAGAAAAGACGACGATGAATTTGTACTGGAAGGTAATCTGACCATCAAGGGCGTTACCAGGCCGATCAAATTGGATGTGAATTATGCGGGAACGGCAAAGGATCCCTGGGGTCATGTGAAAGCAGGTTTCGAATTAACGGGCAAGTTAAACCGCAAGGAATTCGGACTTACCTGGAATGCAATTACGGAGGCCGGCGGCGCACTTGTCAGTGAAGATGTCAAACTGATTGCAAATATTCAACTGGTAAAGCAATAGTCGTTCTGGCTGGTCTTACCGGAATCCTATATGCGCAATACAAGGCGCATATAAATTTTAAAGCCAAATTCGTTTGGCTTTTTATTTTATGGTCAAAGGGGATCAGCTTGGTATCGGGGAAGAACAGTTTTAAAAAAGGGTAAGGGATGGGGCGAAATCTTAATTTATTTAATGGTCCTGATTCGATAGCTTTGACCGGATCGTTGTTAATTAAAAATTTAAATTGAAAAGCATGCCCAGGTTAAAGTTCATTCCCTTATTCGTCTTCTTAGGATTTTTCTTCAGTTCCTGTAATTCTTCCATGCGTATCCTGGCGACCTGGGTGGACAAAGAAAAAGTCGCCGCAATGCCAAAGGTTCAGCATAAAATTTTCATTATGGCGTGGACACAGAATTTTGAAGCGCAGTCTGCTTTAGAAAATGACCTGGGTGCTGCAGCCGAAGCAAAAGGAGTGAAAGTGGTAAAAGCTATCAATGCATTCGGGCCTTTGACAACCCGTGGCACCCTGCCTTCAAAGGAAGTTCTTCTAAATGCCATTAGGAATCAGGGATGTGATGGCATTTTCATGCTTACGCTGGTAAACAAAGAATCTGAAACCTATTATCAGCCCGCTTCCTATACTACATATACTCCTTATGGCGGATACGGCACATGGGGTGGCTATTATGATATGAGCTATACTGTATTCAACCCGGGTTACTATACTACAGACGAAACCTATTTTGTTCAAAGTAATTTGTACAATACTCAAACGGAAAAATTGCTCGTCGCCATGCAGTCAAAACTGGTCAATCCTGGGGATGTACAAAAGGCCAGCAAAAAATATACACAGATGCTTGTACAGGAATTGGAAAATCATGGATTCCTGCAAGGCAAGTATCCGCCGGTGAAGGAATAGTTGACAGTTGGTAGTTGACAGTTGGCAGTCTTCGTTCTGCGATTGCACACATAATTCGGATTCTATTTGAGTAGCTAATTTGCCTATTCCGTCAAATATTAAATAATTGACTGGCCCTTTTCTAACTGTCAACTACCAACTGTCAACTATTCGGCTCTCTCCGAATTACTCACAAATGCGATCCTCCTGCTATCCGGCGACCAGGATGGAGCATTGATGGTGCCCTGTCCTCCATAGAGATAAGCGATCACTTTTGGTGCGGTCGGACTTGTCAGCGATATAAGACGAAGCATGACTCTTTTATAAGATGGATGACTGTCAGGGTCAATGTCGTCTGGAAAAGAAATGATCACCATCCATTTTCCATCGGGAGAAATATGCGGGAACCAATTATTGTATTGGTCAAATGTCAATTGCTCCCGTGCTGTACCATCGGGCCGCATCCGCCAGATCTGCATGGTCCCGGATTGATTTCCATTATAATAAATGTATTTTCCATCTGGCGAATATTCCGGACCATCTACATGACCGCTGGTATTGGTCGTCAGAGGCATTTCTGTTCCGCCTTTGGCAGGGATCTTATAAATATTAAACACTTTGCCATCCCGCATAGCCACATACACGAGGTCCTTTCCATCAGCTGACCATCCATGCCAATAGGAAGGGGTCTTCTCTGTGACCAGTTTGGGGTCTCCTCCTTCTATCGGTAATGTATATACGGTAGATCCATAGCCAGGAAGCCCTTCCCGATGACTGCTGATAGCGATTGTCTTTCCATCAAATGAAATGCCATGGTCATTGTTGTTCCTGTTAATGGATCCGGTATTCAACTTTTCTATTGCCCCTCCTTCAATAGGGATCTTATATAGCGAACCGTTCTCATTAAAAAGCAGTTTCTTTCCGTCGGGCATCCAATTGGGTGCTTCAAAGCGGCTTTTTGATTCGTGTATAATTGTGCGGTGCAGGTCAGAAATGTCAATAATCTCCATTCTGCATCCGAGCCATCCCTGTTTCGCAGGATCGTAAGTTAGATTAACGGGTTTATCTATGCGAACATTCCAAACCCGGGCCTCAGCGACGGCATTTGAATCATGCGAACAAATATATAGCCCGGCGAACAGGCTATCTTTCATATCAGGCATAGTATGGGATCCTACCAGTTGGAGGGGTTCACCCGGATTGGCCACGCGCATGATCAGGGTCTTGCCCATTCTTTCCAGTTGAATGATCTGCAGATGTTTTTTTGGAAAGGCGATTTGGTCCTCCGGATCACGCATATATGCACCACGCAAAGCCCGCCATTGCATCACGGTCAGTCCATCAATATGGGAACAGGCACTCATGGCCGCCGCAGACTCATCTGTCGATTCACGGACCATCCAGCCTATTTTCCGGTGGCCATCCTTTCCTTTATCCCCAATGAACTCAAAATTCGCAGTGAGAATAAAATCTCCACTAATCTTTTTGTACAAGTATTGAAATTCGTCCCTGTTAAACCAGATATTATATCCGGAACCTTTTAGTGTATAGGACTGGCTGGCCGGATCATAACCGGCTCCGCCAGCGTTTTTTGGATGACCGATATCTATATGGTTGTCGAAAATGCCGACTGGCTCCTGTGCCCTGAGCATTGCCGCGAAACAAAGGAACAGGAATGAAAGGAAGAATTTCATGTTGTTATTATTTAAAAAAATAGCTAAAAGCTTGCTAGTCACGACGGATTAATTTCCTTTTAGGACAGCCTGATACCATCGGTGATAGCCCCTTTTGAAGGTTCAAAGTTCATTCTTTTTAAGCGAACTCAGAGCATAGTCGGCTGCCCGTGCAGTCAATGCCATATAGGTAAGCGAAGGATTTTGAGTTGAAGTGGACGTCATGCATGCGCCATCGGTAACAAACACATTCTTACAGGCATGAAGCTGGTTCCATTTGTTCAGCATGGACGATTTTGGATCCTTGCCCATGCGCACACCGCCCATTTCATGGATGTCCAGGCCCGGAGCCTGCTTGCTGTCACTGGTATGGATATCCGTAAAACCCGCCCGGTTAAACATCTCTGTCATTTGCTCAAGGGAATCTTTGACCATTTTTTCATCGTTGTCATCATAGTCAATCGAGATGCTGAGCTGGGGAATGCCCCATGCATCTTTTTTGAATTGATCGAGACGAATCGAATTGCGTTCTTTAGGAATGGTTTCACCCATCATTTGGGAACCAACTCCCCAGGGTCCCCATGAGGGATTAGACAGATTTGCCTTGAGTGATTCTCCGAAAGTGTTTGTATCGGTATTTTTCATTCTGTATGCCGAAAAAGTGGCAGCATAGCCGCGCAGGAAATCTGTTTCCTGTTTATAGACATTGCGGAATCGGGGAATGTATGCACTGGTCGGCCTTCCACCATCAGTTCTGAAATCCTTAAACCCGTCGTACTTCGCGGATATGCGTGCCCGGTAATTATGAAAGGCAACATACTTACCAAGGAGACCATGATCATTCCCAAGACCATTTGGGAATCGACTTGAAGTGGAATTCAACAGAATCAGGTTTGTATTGAAGGCTCCCGCATTTACAAAAATGACGGGCGCAAAAAACTCCATGGTCTGTTTGGAATTTGCGTCAATCACCCTCACCCCGGTCGCTTTTTGTTTGTGTTCATCATAAATAATTGAATGAACCACAGAAAATGGCCGCAGCGTCATGTTCCCTGTTTTTTCCGCCCAGGGAATCGTAGTCGAATTTGAATTATAGTATCCACCAAACGGGCAACCGCGCTGGCATAAATTTCTTCCCTGGCATTTACCTCTTCCCTGCTGAAGGTGTATGGGCTGAGGCTCCGTCAGGTGTGCACATCTCGCATAGATCACATGCCTGTCCTTATAATTCTTTCCCACAAAATCCTTGAAATAGGTCTCTACACAGGATAAGTCGAGGGGAGGCAGAAATTCTCCATCGGGCAGTGTATCTAGCCCATCCTTGTTCCCGGAAATCCCGGCAAATTTTTCGACATAGCTGTACCAGTCTGCAATGTCCCTATAACGTATGGGCCAATCCACGGCGAATCCATCCCTGGCAGGTCCTTCGAAATCAAAATCGCTCCAGCGCTGGGTTTGCCGTGCCCATAAGATGGACTTTCCACCTACCTGGTAACCCCTGATCCAGTCGAAAGGCTTTTCCTGCACATAAGGATGATCCGTATCCTTGCAAAAAAAATGCATGGCATCTTCCCGAAATGCATAACAACGGCTGACCACCGGATTTGCTTCCTGAATATCCGTAGGCACCTGCCCGCGATGCTTGAATTCCCAGGGCATCATATTGGTTGTAGGGTAATCTTTCATGTGCTGCACATTTCTTCCCCTTTCCAGGACCAAAGTCTTCAATCCCTTTTCGCAAAATTCTTTCGCAGCCCAGCCTCCGCTCATGCCCGAGCCAATCACAATGGCATCATAGCTCATTTTGTTCTTACTATTACCCATGAACGCTGTTATTTTTTATTGGGAAACACCCATGAAAGCGGCCGGGGACCATTTCATAAACCTGGACCTTGGTGAGAAAATATTCGGATGAGGTAAAACTCTGCATAGTTAACCGCTTAGTCATTCCATAAAATGCTGCAATGTCTTCCGAGGGATCTTTCTTTTTTTCGATGTCTTCAACCATGGCCTTTTGCTGTGCTTTGGTCGCCTTTGCGAAAGAGCCACCCGTTTTCTTTTGGGCCTCTGTCATGAATTGATCCAGGCCCTTCATGAAGGTCTCCTGGTCTTTCTTTGTTCTGCATTCATCCACCATCATCAGAATGAATAAGTGGGAACCCAATGCTTTCGCGCCTGGACTATCCGTTTGTGGAATAATTGTTTCTGACAAAGCTTCCAGGCAGGCTTCCTGGTCGCCGTTAATCTGAAGGTTTTTAAGTTTTAAGGAAGAAGTTTTTTCCACCTGGGTACAGGCATGGAACAGGGAACCGCCTGCGGAGATGAGCAATAAATTTCTGAATAATTCACGCCTGTTCATATGGCCGGCTATTTTCTTTTACAGCATACAAGATATAGATTTTTTCAATCGAATAGGAGGTAAGAGTAACCCTCTTTATTTAAACGGTCAACCTCCAGTTTACATGGATATACTAAGCGTTCACGATCGCGATCACCATTCCATCATGCTCCTTGGCTCCGACGGTCTGTATAATGGATGCGGTCACTTTGGTGTTATTTAATAGCGACTGGTTCAGTCGCTGAACGCCAATAACCATCGGGTCTTCTGTTTTCGGGTCGAGCACTTTTCCTTCTCGAATTACATTGTCGGCAACAATGAGGGTGCCCGGCCTCGACAATTCGATCGCCCATTCAAAATACTGCAGGTAAGGAGGCTTATCGGCATCTATAAAAATCATGTCGAAAGGCCCGATTCCCTCTGCTTTTATTTTGGGTAGCCATTCGATTGCCTTGCCTATTCGGATATCGACAAGTCCACCCACACCCGCTCCATCTATATTCTTCCTTGCAACTTCTGCATGATGGGGATCATATTCGAGTGTGACCAGCTTCCCGCCGGGGGGCAGGGCCCGGGCCAGCCAAATCGTACTGTATCCTGCGAGGGTTCCCATTTCAAGGATTTTTTTTGCACCAGCAAGCAAAGCCAGGACCTGGAGGAATTTTCCTTGGTTTGGGGATATGCTGATTGGGGGCATATTGGCCTCTCGGATTGATTTTTCCACCGCTAGCAGCGCTTCATCTTCGCGGGTGACCAATTTGCTGATGTATTCATCTACTTTCTCAAATAATTCATTGTTCATATGAAAAGCATTGATTTATAAAATTAATGAATTCATCCCTTGCAAGTGATTGGTTTTTGAGAGAATCCTTTCCATGAAATCTGTAAATTGGGAAATGATGAAAAAGCAAAAGGAAGCAATGAGAAAAGATTGTCGTGTCCTATGGGAGCCAAAAGCATTACTCATAGCTATCCTGCTCACCTGCCAGTCATTTTTTCCATTCTCTTCATTAATGTCACAAAAACCGGTCGAGGTTCGGTATTCGCAGGATTCCAAGGGGAACTATGTGTTTTATTGCGACAACCATGCACATTGCAATTATATCCTGGTTTTGGGTTTTACAGGTTTGGATAACCTGAAGTCGGATAAATCCCTTCCGTTCAGAAAAGAAGTAGCTCCAGGCACGATCCAATTATTAAGACTGAGCCCCGAAAACAGGAACAATCCGGTAAAATTCAGTTATCATGCAGGTTACCTGAAGGGTTGCGAAAAACCTAATCCCAGTCCGGATTTCACTTACCTGTTGCCGTTAGCACCGGGAAAAGAAACGCAGGTATATGAAATGCAGAACCTGCAAAAATCAAAGCCTGGTGAACCCGAGATCCGCGACTGGTACCTGGTGCGGTTTAAAATGAATCCCGGAGACACGATATATGCAGCAAGAAGAGGAATTGTCAATGAATTGGATGTAAGCAGCGGACTAAATGACTCCGGCTCGACGAATATTGGGGGTGGAAATTTTATTGAGATCTACCATGGAGACTGCAGCTTCGGAAGATACGGGATCATCAGGAAGAATGGCGCCCTGGTAAAACCCGGTCAGCAGGTGGAAGCAGGAACTCCTATAGGCCTGGTGGGAGGTGACCGATATGGGCGCGGCTCCGAAATAAGATTCAGTGTCAGCTACAATGAGGAGGTCTTTGATGCCCAGGGCGCAGAAAAACAATACCAGGTCTTCATTCCTTTGCAGTTCTGGATAAAATATAAAGGGAAAGAAAAGCTAAAACATGGTGCAACTTATGTTTGCGAACATCCTGCAGCTGTGATGGCACAAGAAAGACCCAAGCCCGCGGCGACTAAAAAACAGAAGACTAAGGCCAAGTAACCCCAGGTGAATAATAGAAATGGAGCTGCTTGTTTTTGGATCCGAATCTTACGAGAGAAGAAAGCAGATCAGATCAGTTGATTCAGTCTTGCATATTGAAGCAACATGATGGTCTTTCCGTCTCTGATCTCTCCTTCTTCAATCATCTCTAAAGATCTGCCAAAGTCGATTTCCAAAACCTCGATGTCTTCCTGTTCATGTTCAATGCCTCCACCTTCATTCGACTTCATGGCAGGAGAATATTCTGCCACAAAAAAATAGAGAATTTCTGTGACTGATCCCGGCGACATATACGCTTCAAATACCTTCCTGGCTTTTCCAATTTTGTAACCCGTTTCTTCTTCCGTTTCTCTCATGATACATTCTTCCGGATTGTCCTGATCAAGCAGGCCTGCGCAGGCTTCAATCATCATACCTCCTGGATTTCCGTTGATATAGGTAGGGAGTCGAAACTGTCTGGTTAGGATCACGCTTTTCCTTTCTTTGCTATAGAGTAAGATGGTTGCGCCATTACCCCGGTCATAGGCTTCCCTGTGTTGCACCTGGCGGCTTCCGTCCTGCCGGGTATATTCATAAGAAATTTTTTTCAGCGTATACCAATTGTCTGAAAGGATTTCTGTGTTAAGGATGTTAATTTCCGGTTGCATAAGTCAATTTGAAAATGATAACGTGTAGAAAAAAATCGGGGAAACCGCGGATCAATTTCAATCCTTGGTTTCCCCGATCAAATGAAGAAGATTAAGCCAGAATCTTGGTCGTGATATATTGATAGCTTGCCGTAATATTTGCAGTAGGGCTTGGGGCCATATCCTGTTCAACAAAGAAATGTTCCATTCCCGATACTTTGGCGGCTGCAAATATTCGTTTGAAATCCACCATGCCCGTGCCTACTTCCACCGGCTTTTTGGTTTCCTTATTGATGTCTTTCACATGCCAGAGCGGAAAACGTCCGGGATTTTTTTCAAACAATGCGACAGGGTCAGCACCCGCCAGCGTTGCCCATCCCAAATCCAATTCGAATTTGAGCGTATCCTGTGAAGTCTCGGTGAGTAGTACATTGTAAGGAACCAAACCATCCACTATTTGAAATTCGTGCGTATGGTTGTGATAACAAAGTGTGAGGCCGGCTTTTTTAGCAGCTTCGCCTGATTTATTCAGGATCGCGACGGCTTCCTTTATCTCGGCTGCATTTCCAAGCGGAATAGAAGCGCAAACCAGGTATTTCACACCGCCTGCCGCCACTTCATCAATAATTTCCTGGGAATTTTCTTTCAGGTTTTTCATAGTAGGCATCGCCATTTTTGGTGCCGGCTTGGTTGTATCAGCGCCGGGCACTTTGAATCCCCCCGGAGGCATTTTGAAGGGTGCACCACCGACATGGTGGGAAACCCAGGCCAGGCCATTGGCCTTTGCCAGCGCAGCAAATTCTTTGGCAGGCATTCCATAAAATCCACCCTTCATACTAAAAGCGGATTCCAGCTCTTTGTAACCTACTCCTGAAACCATTTTCAATGTGCCCGGAACATCTTTATCAATTGTCGTGAAAAGTGTAAACAGTTGCAATCCGACAGCATGCAAATCAGTTTTATTGAAAGCAGCCAATGCTTCCTTTGATAATAACAGGCCGCCCAAAGCAAAAGCTCCTGAATTCTTTAAAAAATTTCTCCTGTTATACATGTTCGGTAGTTTTAAAATAGTTAATGATTAATCGACTTTTCAAACCAGACTCGCCGGTTTATTTTTTGGGTTTATCTTCTTTTGCTATTTCGTCGTTGAACTGGATATTTGAGAACGACATCAGCGGCTCATTTGATTTTGCTTTGTCATTCTTGAAAACAAAATACAGATCGTGGGCACCATTCACTGCTTTGATATCAATCTTGGCTGCCATTCCCGCCATCATTTTTGCGAAGTCAGCCATCGTGGGCCTTTTCGCCGGGGCTTTAGCGTTAGGAGCAGGCTGCTTTCCGTTTGGTTGGGTGCCAGGCTTGCCTTTCGAAGTGTCGGCTTTTTTTGCGCCCCCAGCATCCTGGACAGCCTGCTGGGCACTCATAAATTTAGCAAAAGGATTCTCCGGCTTAATTTCTGTCTGTCCAATGAGTTCACCGGTCGGGCCGTCAAGTCTGATTTCAATGGTTCCGCCCCGAAATCCCTGCGACGGATTGGCGGTCGCAGTCAGTGCCAATTGTTTAATTCCGGTAAGATCAATTCCCTTAAAGCCGATATATCCATTGGCATAGGGAATGACATTTACTGAAACTGACATCATCGCCTGCATTTTTGTTTCTGCATGCTGGATTTCATTGGCTGTGCCAGGACTGAGTTGCGGACTACGCAGCTCAACCACGGCTTCCGAAGTCAGGGGCGCTGCACCACTGGCACCGCGGTCAGTGTAAGCTGCACGCACGATCAGTGTCCCCTTTCCATTATCGCCTTCCGGAATTTTTTGGGTATAGGTTCCTTTGAGTGGCAGGGTGCTGATATTTTTGTCTCTTACATTCAGCATATAATTGACGATGAGTCGGGCATCATTCAGAGAAATGGCAGGATGGGCGGGCATATTCACTTCTCCCCAAACGCCCGATCCACCTGATCTGATCTTCTTTGGTAAACTATCCAATGCCCAGGCTGCTTTTGCTTTGTACTTATCTGCAATATCAATATACATGGGTCCTATGGATTTTGTATCCACATGATGGCAATTGTTGCAATCACTTTTTGCAATCAGCGATTGCGCTACTGCAAACCTCGTGGAGGCATCTACACTTCGCTGCTGCTGATTTACCAGTGCGTAATCATATCCTTCAGATACATAGTCTGCACTCACAGCAACCTGTGCTGGATTCACTTTGCCATCTTCCTTGTCCACTACTTCCACTGAATAATTCAAAGGTTTTCCGGGGAAAAAGAATGTCTTATTGCCGATTATATTCATAGCCACTTTTGGTGGATCATTGCCTGCTACCAGGCTGAGGGTTTTGCTATTCTTCGCGCCTGAAGGATCGGTCACTGTCAACTGGGCCGTATATGCTCCGGGTTTGGTCAGGGTAAGAGAAGGATTGGCTTCATGAATGATCTGGCTCGAGTCTCCGGATGGGGCCGGGGTAATCTTCCATTCATATTTCAATGAGTCGCCGTCAAAATCCTTTGTGCCTGCTGAAGAAAGATTCACAGTGAATGGAACGCCACCGCCGCTGGCACTGGCCTTCGCCTGCACAATCGGAACCCTGTTGCCTGAATTATATTCTATCTTCACCAGTTTGGCATTATCGCTTTTGCGGAACCAGTTGCTGCCATATTCAAGCACGTACAGGTCGCCGTTAGGTCCAAACTTGATATCAATGGGCTCGACGGGCTGATAGGAGGGGAGAAATTGCTCCATGGAAGCATAGTCGCCATTTTCTTTCATGGAAATGGTCATGATCCAGCCACGGGAGAAGTCTGCTGCAATCCATTTGCCTTCAAAATAGGCGGGAAATGGACGCGAAGCATTCTTGAAATTATCCTGGTGGTAAATTGGTCCGCCAACGGCGCAGCGCGCTCCAGTTCCAACCTCAGGAAATTTTTGTGAGATTCCGTATGGGTAAGAAATGAACGCGGCCTGTGCCGGAGGCAATTCTTTCAATCCTGTATTGTTGATGGAATTATTTACGGGATGGGCCGGATCTTTTTCACCATGAACAGAATCATTGGTATAATCATAAAAAGGATAGCCCCGGTTCTCGCCGATAAAATATGGCCAGCCAAAATTTCCAGGTTTCCTTGCCTGATTAAATTCATCCATACCCGCCCTGGTAGTCTTGCTGTCTTCAGATGCATCCGGACCAACTTCTCCCCAATAGAGCCAGCCATTTTTGCTGTCGATGGAAGGACGCCAGGGGTTTCTGTCACCCATAATATAGATTTCAGGCCTGGTATTGGCAGTGCCCTTTGGAAATAGATTTCCGTCGGGTATGGAATATGTGCCATCTTTTTCCGGATGGATGCGCAATATTTTTCCTCGGAGGTCATTTGTATTTCCAGATCCCCGTTGGTCGTCCCAGCTTGTCCTGCCTGGCCTTTCGTCCGTTTGTGATTTATCTGCGACATTGCCGGTATTATTTCCGACTGTCAGATAGAGATTGCCCATGGCATCCCAGGTCATGCCGCCACCCGTATGACAGCAGGTTTCCCGCTGAGTATGAACTTCCAGCATGATTTTTTCTGAAGCCATATCCAGTTTATCCCCCTGAAGCAAAAAACGGGAGAGCACATGCTTTTTTTCTGTGGGGTGAGCATAGTATAAATAGGCAAAGTGATTTTCAGAAAAGTTCGGGTCGACTGTAAATCCCATAAAGCCCTCTTCTGCTTCGGTAACCACTCCTGCTGCGCTGGTATACTTGGTATTGACTGGAATGGTTGCAATCAACTTAACCGTTTTGGTCAGCGGGTCGTATAATTTGAGGGCTCCTTTTCTTTCATTGACATACACCTTTCCGTCTTTCAGGACCTCAAAATTCATCGGCTCATCAAATTCTCCCTCTGCAGTCAGGACAACTGGCGTGAACCGGTTATCGTCAGGCTTGGCAGCATTTGCAACTGGTTGATTTGGCTTTTGGTTGCAGGAAAAAAAGAAGATGGCAAAGATCAAACAGGCGCTATAAGCAGTAAGCCTGGTAACATTCAATCGAAAGCAAATTTTCTTCATGACGGGATATATTTCTTATTAATGATGAACAAAGCCTGATTAGTGGCCGCCAATCGAATCCGGCAGCCTGATAGAATTTCACCTGGGTCAATATCAAGTCTTCCCCGGCGCCGGAGTCTGCGCCGCAAAAACCTAAAAATAGATTCAAAGGGGTTTAATGGAGTAGAAAAGCTACGAAAAGCTCAATTCATGCGACCAAATATACAAAGGAAATTGTCGACGTAAATTCAGGTGAAAAATCTTTAGCTTGTTTCCGGATTGTTTATAGAGAAGGATAGATGCTTCTGCCTGTCCTGTCTTTTGTTTTGTTCCAGGAGGATTTTCTTTCCGATTTGTCTTTTTTTCGACAAATGGGTTAGCTTTAAATCTCATTTATTCGTGAGACTTGTTTTTTGCAAACGAAGTGCAGCAAAAAACTTAGTCGAACAATCCCGCCGAAGGCGGAAGGTAAAATACCCCACAGTTTGCTTCGGACCATGAGTTCAGAGCTTGCTATGAGGTATCATACCTTTGATTCTCCGTTACGAAAGCTTAAAATAACTACCATGCGTTGGAATCCATCTACATTCCTGCCTATTATTGGTTTGCTATTTTCTACGTCTTCCTGCAATCCACATCTTGAAGACAAATACAATGGCTGGCGGGTGTATGGCGGCAATAAGGAAAACAATCATTATTCCTCATTGAAGCAAATTGACAGTTCCAATGTTGGCCAATTGCAAGTTGCCTGGACCTATCACACAGGCGATTCAGGTCAAATGTCGCAGATGCAAGTGAACCCGATCATGATTGATAGTACTTTGTATGGTGTTTCTCCCAAATTAAAATTATTCGCCCTTGATGCAGCGAAGGGCACAGTAAAATGGGTATTTGATCCCATGAAGGAAAAAGAGGACACCACCGTGAAGCGGCCCTTCTGGTATTTTCTTCTTAATGTTTGTCGCGGGCTGGCTTTTTATACGGATGGTAAGGAAGATAAGAGATTGTTTTATTCTACAGCTTCAAACCTGCGCTGCATTAATGCAGTGACTGGGCAGCCGGAAACCAGTTTTGGTCAAAATGGCAAAGTGGATTTGCACGATGGACTGGGACGTGATGTAAAGGATCTGTATGTTTCTTCCACCACTCCGGGAATTATATATAAGGATATGATCATTGTAGGAACCCGGGTGAATGAAGATGCACCTGCTGCGCCAGGTCATATAAGGGCATATGATGTGCATAGCGGAAAATTGCGATGGATTTTTCACACCATTCCGCAACCGGGTGAGGAGGGATACGATACATGGGATCATAAAGAAGCGTATAAGCATATCGGTGGGGCCAATGCCTGGGCAGGCCTTAGCCTGGATGAAGAAAAGGGAATTGTATTTGCACCCATCGGATCCGCATCCTATGATTTTTATGGTGGAAAAAGAACCGGGAATGGACTTTTTGCGAATTGTGTGCTTGCACTGGATGCCAATACCGGCAAGCGGATCTGGCATTTTCAAACCATGCACCATGATGTTTGGGACAGGGATGTACCTACCGCACCCATTGTTGTTTCGATTGTAAAGGATGGGAAGAAAATCGCTGCCCTTGCGCAGGTGACCAAGTCTGCTTTCATTTATCTCTTTGACAGGAATACGGGTCAGCCCATTTATCCTGTAAATGAAACGCGTGTGCCTGTGGAATCTGAATTGCCAGGGGAGATTTTATCACCCACGCAGCCTGTACCGTCGCTTCCACTTCCTTTTTCACGGCAATCTCTAACTGAAAAAGACCTCAATCAGCTGGTGCCTGATTCTTCTTACCAGGACATAAAGAAAAAATTAGCCACTTATAAGACAGGGAACATGTTTAATCCTCCATCCAAAGAAGGCACGGTTATTTTTCCTGGTTTCGATGGCGGGCCGGAATGGGGTGGACCGGCATTTGATCCGACTACAGGAATACTCTATGTGAATTCGAGTGAGATGCCATGGGTCCTGACCATGATTGATATAAAAGATAAACCAGTTGGCGGTGAAACAAACCTGGTCGCCGGGCAACGTATCTACAAATCGGCCTGTATGTCCTGCCACGGAACCGAAAGGCAGGGTAGTGGAAATAATCCCGCCCTGATTGGAGTTGAGAAGAAATACAATGAATTGCAGTTTGAGCAAATGGTCAGCAGTGGCAGACGCATGATGCCTGCATTTGGACAATTGGCAGCTTCAGAAAAGAAAGCATTGGCCAGCTACATTCTTAATCTTAAGAAAGAACAAAAGCAAAAATTTGAGGTACCACCCAAGCCGGATGATGCCTGGGATAAGATGCCATATACATCCACAGGATACAACAAATTCCTCACCAAGGAAGGATACCCGGCAGTAAATCCGCCCTGGGGCATGCTTAGTGCAGTTGACCTGAACTCTGGCCAGTATCTCTGGAAAGATACCTTAGGCGATTATCCTGAATTCAAGGCAAAAGGAATTCACACAGGAACTGAAAACTACGGTGGCCCCGTGGTGACTGCAGGTGGAGTATTATTTATTGCTGCAACCAGTGATTCCAGGTTCCGGGCATTTAATAAACACACGGGGCAACTTTTATGGGAATATGAATTGCCTGCATGTGGCTTTGCCACGCCAGCGGTATATGAAATAGACGGAAGAGAATTTGTTGTGATAGCCTGCGGCGGTGGGAAACTGGGTAAGAAATCGGGCGACGCATATCTTGCCTTTGCATTGCCTAGGGCTAATTAGCCGGTTGAGGGGTTGATTAGTTGATTAGTTGATTGGTTGATTGGTTGAAGATCTTTTCTCCTTTTTGGCATTCCAGCCATTCAACCTCTCAAAATTTTAACTCTTCGACCAATCAACCAATCAACTATTCAACTAAATCCCATAATTTATAAACTGGATCATTTAATGGAGACCGGTACTTCAAACTTTTCCCAGGCCAATACAAAGCCTTTGCTCCCGATTGTATAAGTCAGGCGCTCTTGCATGCCGCTTATTTTGACGGGCTTCACTTTTACAGTCAAAACATCGCTTGCCGGGATCCTGTTTGCTTCTCCGCCCTCTTTGATACCCCATTGGCCTGTCTGAGAATTAAAGATAATGGTCCATTCTTTTTCACTTGGTGTGGCAAAAAGACTATACTTGCCTGCAGGTAGATCCTTGCCCTCCACTTTGATGGGTTTGTCTGTTTCGAAAATGGTCGCTTCATTTGCGCCAGCCCTCCAGACCTTATCATATGGTACCAGGGCGCCCCAGATCTGCCTACCTTTCACTGCCGGGCTGCTGTATTTGATAGTTATTGTTGCTCCGCCCACTTTTCCTATTGATGTTGCGGCTGGACTTGGTTTATCTCCCTGTGCCTGAACTGCTGCAAACATAAACAAAGAAGACGCTGTTAAAAATAGAAACTTCGAAATGTTGGATTTTTTCATACCTAAGATTCGTTTAATTGTGAAGAAATAAAGATTGAGTCGCAAAATTAGTGAATTCCGGGATGGGATATTTGTTCTTTATATTCAATTAGAGTGCCAAAGCAAGGCGACTTCTGATTAGGAAGAAGAAATTTTGGAAAGCAGGACGAAATCAGTCATTTTGTTCCTCGATGGCCCTGAGAATATTATTCAGCCCATTTAACAATTTTTCTGGTTCCTCCCAACCATACCCAATCCTGAAATGCCTTTCCCCTTCCTCAAACCAATGGCCAGGTCCTACATACGTACGATAACGTTCAAGCAGTATTTCATGAAATTTTTTCGCATGAAATGGAATTTCTGATTTAACCCTGGGAAAGCACACACAGCCTCCCCCGGGTTCAACCCATTCAAGCATTTCCTGGTCGGCTATGAAGTTTTTCAGGACAGAAAAATTTTTCAGGATTGTTTCCCTTATGCGTGGAAATAATTGTTGTTTTTTGACAAGGAATAGATGCGCAATTTCCTCATCCACTACAGAATTGGTAATAAAGATTTGTTCTTTAGCCGCCAGAAAGCTTTGCATCAGCTGCTCATCCCTGCTAATGATCCAGCCAATTCTTATCCCAGGTAAGCCAAAGGATTTGGACATCGAAGAAACACTGATGACCCGGTCCGAAAGCGTCGCTGCGAGAGGCAGCATGGGTGAAAAAATCATTTCCCTGTAGGTCTCATCAAGCAAAAGATGAATCCCTTTTTTTTCGATGATCCTGATAATTTGGCCCAGTTTTTCCTCACTGATCAGCACACCGGTAGGGTTGTGAGGATAAGTCAGGCTGACCAGTTTGGTTTTACTGGTGATCTTTGTTTCCAATTCATCCAGATTGATCTCATAATTTTCCTCAAAGCGCAAAGGCAGAAAGGATAAGCTTGCGCCAATGGCCCTGGGGGTTTCAATATTGGTCGCATAGTTTGGTTTGGCGACCAGGATATGATCAGTCTTTTCCAGCATGGAACTCGCCACGATAAACAATGCGGCAGCGGCACCCGCTGTCACCAATACATTTTCAGCCTGTAAGCTATTTTCCGATGCAATCAATTGCCTCAGTTCCGGCTTACCCCAATGGTCGTCATAACCAAGCACCAGGTCTTTCAACTGGATTCCCAGAGTAGAGAGGCTTTGGTCAGTAAATGAACTCTCAGATAAATTGTATTCAATCTTTTCATAGCCTATGGCTTCCGGCGCCTCAATTTCAATAGGCATTCTTCTGTATTGCATAAATAAGAACTGGGTTGTTTGTCTTGGCTATTAAATATCCATCCTGCCTTCTTTCAAATATTTTCAATACCTGAATTAGAAGGACTAACTTAGAATGATTAAATTGTTTAACATGATAAATCGTCGAAATTTTCTTAAAAAGACTGCAGCAGTTACTGCAACTGGCCTCTTCTTCGCCAATGAATTGCTTGCAAATCAAAAATACCTTAAACCCATCGGCATACAATTCTTTTCGCTTCCAAAAATGCTTGACCAGGATTTTGCAGGCGCAGTAGCCATGCTGGCAGGTATTGGGTATAAAGAAGTGGAGCTATATGGTCCTTATCCTTTTAGTACAAAGGCGGCACAGGACAAATGGAATGCTGTTACACCTTCCCTTGGATTTAAAGGAAGCGGATTCTTTGGCCATACAGGCAAAGAAGTAAAAGAAATTCTTTCAAAAAACGGGATGACTGCACCGTCTATGCATACTGATCTGGACACCCTTGAGCACAATATGGACCAACTGGCAGAGGCCGCGCACATGCTTGGAGCTACTTATGTTGTTCTTCCGGCCATCCCTGAAGAAAAAAGGAAAACACTGGACGATTATAAGAAAATGGCGGAGGATTTTAACAGCATCGGGGCCGCCGCAAAAAAGGGCGGTATTCGATTCGCCTATCATAACCATGGCTATGGACTGAAAGAAATGGATGGGAAAATTCCGTTGAATCTGATTCTTGAAAATACGGATCCATCTTTGGTTTACTTCGAAATGGACCTATATTGGACAACTGCCGGCGGAGCGGACCCCATCGCATATCTAACCAATTATCCTCATCGGTATCGTCTGATGCATGTGAAGGATATGGCTAAAAATGTAAGGTTTTCAGGAGATGGCGGAGACTCGAAGCAGTGGATTGAATTGTTTCCCTACATGACAACTGCCGGATCCGGGGTGCTGGATTTAAAAAATATTCTTACTAAAGCAAAAGCATCGGGACTTGAGCATTTTATAGTTGAACAGGATATGGTAGCCGATCCACAGGTTGCGCTGAAAAAAAGTTTTGACTATATCAATACAATTTAAAAAGTCGCAGCTATCCCAACATGAAAAACAAGCGCAGGGATTTTCTTAAATATTCAGGCCTTGCAGGTCTTGGCATAGCTGGCGTATTCAAAGGATTTTCTGCTGATATGAGTTTCAAAAATGACATAAAGGAGAATTCTTCTGATACAAATGCTTTTGGAAAAACACCCGACGGTTTGCCAGATGAGGAACTTACAATGATTGGGACCTATGGTCCATGGGCAGCTTCTCTCTCTGCAAATCAATTACCCAGCGTTTCTTATCGAAATGAAAAATTTACTGACCTGGAGAGTTGGCGCTCGCAGGCAAAAAAAACGGTGATGGACAGGATGGCGATTCCATCCGCAGGAGGATTGCCTACGGTACATGTAATCAAGGAATTCATTTATGATGGCCTTTTAATCAAAGAATTGAAGTGGCAACTTCCTTACGGTCGTGCAACAGAAGCCATTTTACTCCGCCCCGCAGATGCTACAAAACCTCTTCCGGGAATTCTTGCATTCCATGACCATGGAGGGAACAAGTATTTTGGCAAAAGGAAAATTACCAGGGTTTCGGCCAGCCCACATCCCATGATCGTTTCGCATCAGAAAGAATATTATTCTGGTCTTGCCTGGGCCAATGAGCTGGCAAAAAAAGGCTATGTGGTGCTTGTTCCAGATGGTTTCGCCTTTGCAAGCCGTCGCGTGATGCTTAAAGATGTTCCTAAATCCATTCGCCAGGGCCTCAGCGATGATGATCCGGAGAATCCTGTAAGAATCAATGCTTATAACAATTGGGCTGCTCAGCATGAGCATATCATGGCCAAGTCACTTTTCAGTGCAGGAACAACGTGGCCAGCCGTATTTTTTGCAGAGGACCAGAAAGCTTTGGACATCCTTTGTTCCCTTGCTGACGTGGATGCGAAAAAAATTGGCTGTGCGGGTCTGTCCGGAGGTGGATTGCGCACGGTATTCATGGGTGGCCTGGATCCAAGAATCCAATGTGCAGTATGTGTCGGCTTTATGACAACCTGGAAGGATTTTTTGTTGTACAAATCGGTTAACCATACCTGGATGGTATATGTTCCCCTCTTGCCGTATGAATTGGATTTTCCGGAGATCCTTGGATTGCGTGTGCCGCTTCCTACTTTGGTACTGAATGATGAAAATGATGATTTGTACACTCCGGCCGAAATGCGTGCTGCAGACCAGATGCTGAAGGAAATATATCATAAAGCGGGTGGTGCTAACCGTTATAAATGTTCGTATTATCCGGGGCCACATAAATTTGACGCTGCCATGCAGTCGGAGGCTTTTGCCTGGTTTGACCAATGGCTCAAAAAAAATTAACATAATAGATGCTTCCTGCAACGATTGCTTAATTGAAAATCATGACCAGTAATCGCAGAGATTTCTTAAAACTTTCCGGCCTCACCGGCATGGGATTGGCTGGCTCCGGCTGGGTCGTCGGACGCGAAAAAATCATGTCGCCGCCTACAGGATCAAAAAACGACGGTGAAAGCCACTCACATTTTAATATGTGTGGCTATGCAGCCCCCGCACTCGAAACAGTGAGGATTGGTTTTATTGGTTTGGGAAACCGCGGCCCCGATGCAGTGGCCAGAATGAAACTAATCCAGGGCACGTCCATTGTCGCACTATGTGATATCCGTCCCGAAAAAGTCAATGCGGCAAAAAAATCTCTTGAAGGTTCAATCCATAACCCGGATGTATATACGGGAAATGCGGATGAATGGAAAAAACTCTGTGAACGAAAAGACATTGACCTGATCTATATTGCGACGCCCTGGAGTCTTCACGCGCCGATGGCGCTATATGCCATGAACCATGACAAGCATGCCTGCGTGGAAGTGCCCGCCTGCAAAATGATCGAAGAGTGCTGGCAATTGGTAGAAACTTCGGAAAAGACCCGCAAACATTGCATGATTCTTGAAAATTGCTGTTATGATTTTTTCGAACTGCTCACACTCAATATGGTCCGCCAGGGTTTTTTTGGAGAAATCACTCATGGGGAAGGTGCTTATATTCATGACCTGCTAGCTGGAAACTTTTCTAAGACAAAATATTATGATATGTGGCGGTTGAAGGAGAATTTCAGAAATGGAAATCTATATCCTACCCATGGACTTGGACCTGTGGCTCAGGTGATGAACATCAATCGCGGAGACAAAATGGATTGGCTGGTTTCGGTTTCCAGCAGGGATTCCATGATGGCAGTCATGGCAGACGAACTCGCAGCCAAAGATGATTTCTACAAGCCCTTTGCCGGAAAAAAGTATCGCGGAAACATGAACACGACAAGCATCATGACCAATAAGGGCAATACCATCATGCTGCAGCATGACGTCACCTCTCCAAATATTTACTCGCGGATCTATAAAATCAGCGGCACCAGGGGATCCAGTTTGAAATATCCTTTGCCGGGGAGAATGTCCCTGGGTGATCAAAACTGGTTTGGCCAGGAAAAATTCGCCGAGCTGGAAAAGAAATATGAACCGCCTATTGTCTCCAAACTGGGCACAATGGCAAAACAGGTTGGCGGACATGGGGGAATGGATTTTCTGATGGACTGGCGTACCATTGACTGTCTGCGCAACGGGCTTCCCTTGGATATCGACGTATATGATGCAGCAAGCTGGAGTTCGATTGCACCACTCACTGAATCTTCCGTGGCCAATCGCTCCGCTTTAGTCCAGGTTCCCGACTTCACGTCGGGCTCATGGAAAACAAATCAGCCGATTGATATCCTGCTTCAAAAAGGAGCAAATACAGGCGTTTTGCAATGAACTAAGCTTCTTACAAATGGTTCTTCTTACAAATCAACAAGTATCCCATCGCCTGGCATCGCTCGACTTTTTGCGGGGAATGATCAAATGGGGGCTTTGCTATTTTTTATACAAGAAGAAGATCTTTTTTAAAGTATAATAGTTTGATTCCGATGCCTATTCTTTTTTGAAATTCAATTCATATTACAGATGCAGATCATCATCTCGGACAATGTACAGGAAATAGGGCTTGGCGCTGGCAAATCAGCAGCAGATGCCATAAAATCAGCGATTCAGGATCGGGGGGAGGCCAATATCATTCTGGCCACTGGCTTGAGCCAGTTTGAAGTGCTAAGCCAATTGACTAAAGAGGAACAAATAAATTGGGGCAGGGTCAATATGTTTCACCTGGACGAATATATTGGGCTTCCTCTTTCTTCTCCTGCGAGTTTTAGAAAATATTTGAAAGATCGGTTTTTGGCATATACCCCGCCATTAAAATCTGTTCACCTGATCGATGGCGAAGGAGATCCGGCTAAGGAATGTGAAAGGCTTGGAAAATTAATCCTCAGTCATCCAATAGATCTCGCCCTGGTGGGTATTGGAGAGAACGGTCATCTGGCATTCAATGATCCCCCGGCCGATTTTGAAACACGGGAACCATATATCATTGTTGCATTGGACGAGCAATGCCGCAAACAACAACTTGGAGAGGGTTGGTTCAAAGAAATCGACGATGTTCCTGCATTGGCGATCAGCATGTCTATTCATCAAATCATGGGGTCTCATAAAATTATTTGTTCCGTTCCCGATCGGAGAAAGGCAGAAGCGGTAAGGAACTGCCTGAAGGGGCCGGTGAGCAATTTATTTCCTGCAAGCATTCTTCAAACACATCCCGATTGTACCATCTGGCTTGACCGGGAATCAGCCGCTTTGTTATAGATTGCAAACGCAGTAATTCCTGACCAACACCATGAGCAATACAACGACCATTGAAATTGGTTCTCTCACAAAAAGAGATACTGTTCTTTCCATCCTGATCATTGCAGTCCTTTTTTTCATTTTTGGTTTTGTATCCTGGATCAATGCGATCCTGATTCCGTATTTTAAGATTTCATTTGAACTCACGAATTTTCAATCCTACCTCGTTGCTTTTGCATTTTATATTTCCTACCTCGTGTTTTCAGTTCCTTCATCATATCTTCTGAAAAAATCGGGATTCAAGAAGGGAATGATGATGGGATTCTGGGCGATGTCGGCCGGTGCATTCATTTTTGTGCTCGCCGCCTATACGCACACTTATGGTATTTTCCTGGTTGGACTTTTTACCATCGGTTCCGGCCTGGCCATGCTACAAACTGCAGCCAATCCTTATATCACTGTATTGGGTCCGAAGGAACATGCCGCGCAGCGGATCAGCATCATGGGCATTTGCAATAAGGGTGCTGGTATCCTGGCACCCATTGTTTTCGCAGCAATTATTCTGAAGGATACGGACGCTGAATTGTTCCGCCAATTGGGAACCATGGGAGCAGAAGAAAAAAGCCTGGCACTGCAGGGGCTGATCCGGAGGGTCATTCTTCCCTACGCAAGTGTAGCCGCCATTTTGTTTGGATTGGGTTTGATGGTCAGGTATTCGCCTCTTCCTGAAATTAATACGGAACAGGAATCGCAAGCAATTCTCCAGGCCAATGCAGGCAAGAAAAATATCTTTCAATTCCCGCACCTGATTCTCGGAGCGATTGCCATTTTTTTGCATGTAGGCACCCAGGTCATTGCCATCGATACAATCATCGGCTATGCGAATTCTATGCATTTGAATTTGATGGAAGCAAAGGTTTTCCCATCTTACACACTCTTTGCAACGATTTGTGGATACTGCCTCGGCATTGTTTCGATTCCCAGATTTTTCAGCCAGCTGGCTGCTTTGAGATTTTGCACTTTCCTGGGATCTATGCTCACGCTCTTGATCCTGTTTGCAAAAGGCCAGGTTGGATTTCTTGGTCATTCGGTTGACATCTCCATTTGGTTCGTGGTCCTCCTGGGGTTTGCAAATTCACTGGTCTGGGCAGCACTTTGGCCGCTGGCCCTGAATGGGCTGGGTCGGTTTACAAAATTGGGCGCATCCGTTTTGATCATGGGTCTTTGTGGAAATGCACTCTTGCCTTTGCTTTATGGATGGCTGGCAGACAGGTTCGATACGCGGTCTGCCTATTGGATATTGTTTCCCTGTTACCTTTATCTGGTGTTTTATGCATTTCTTGGATACCGGATTAAGTCGTGGGGCATCCAAAAAAATGACTCAGATAAGCATCTAAAAGGCGATCGATTGCATGCAAAAGGAAATACTGGAAATATTTAATGGTAGAATTATCACGCCCAATGGCATCATCCCAAACGGATCCGTCCTTGTGGAAGGCAATAAGATCATGGAAGTGGGAGAGGCCATTCATCAATCAATTCCTTCAAAAAAACTGGATGCCGGAGGGCAATTTGTTTCGCCTGGTTTCATAGATATTCATGTCCATGGTGGAGGCGGTTATGATTTTATGGATGGAAATGAAAATGCATTCCTGGGCATTGCGGAGACGCATGCGCGTTACGGCACGACGGCCATGCTGCCCACCACATTGTCAAGCAGCCAGGAGGACCTGATAGATACACTTACCGCATACGAATCAGCCACAAAAAAAAATTTCTACGGATCTCAATTTCTCGGCATGCATCTGGAAGGGCCATATTTCGCGATGAACCAGCGCGGGGCCCAGGACCCTCGATTTATCCGGGATCCTGTGGAAAATGAATACATGGATATCCTGGCTCGGTTTTCCTGTGTGCGCAGGTGGAGTGTAGCGCCTGAATTGAAAGGGGCACTTGCCATGGGCAGAACCCTGCAAAAAAAAGGAATTCTTGCTTCCATTGCGCATACAGATGCCATTTATGAGGAGGTGGAAGCTGCGATGGCCAATGGATATTCCCTGGCGACGCATTTGTATTCAGGAATGTCTGGCGTCACAAGAAGAAATGCGATGAGATATGCTGGCGTGATCGAAAGTGCTTTTCTGATCGATGCCTTAGACGTGGAAATCATCGCAGATGGAATCCATCTTCCTGCCCCTCTGCTTAAATTGGTCTACAAGATCAAAGGACCTGGCAGGACTGCCCTCATCACAGATGCGATGCGAGCTGCGGGTATGCCTCCGGGTGAGTCTGTGCTAGGGAACATCCAAACAGGCCTAAAAGTGATCGTAGAAGACGGGGTGGCGAAATTGCCGGACCGGAGTTCTTTTGCAGGCTCTGTGGCGACTTCTGACAGGCTGGTCAGAACGATGATGTCCACAGGAGGCGTTTCTTTGGAGGAATCAGTGCAGATGATGACCTCAACCCCTGCAAGAATATTGGGATTGTCGGAGAGCAAAGGTTCCCTGAAAAAGGGATTTGATGCGGATATCGTTTTTTTTGATGATGATATCCGGGTGAGCAGAACAATCATTGGGGGAAGGCAGGTTTATGAAAGCCAGGCCTGATTCCGCAGCAGTTCCACAGGCCGTTGAAAGCAATGATGATTGGATATTGCTCCACTTTTGTCCGCTTTGGGCTCCAATCACTTTTCCAATATCGAAGCCGGGAATTTAATGTATGAGCCCAAGCCTGTCTATGGAACAAATCTGCCAAAAAAATCGTGACAAACGGTTGCCCTTATCCTGGTGCAAATGATATCTTTGCGGTCGCTTAATTTAAACCGTTTGCTATATGCGTTCAGAAATCCGCCTGCCTCTAAGATTTTCGGTCTCTATTCTACTACTTAGCACTGTTTTTTATTTTTCATGCAACAGAACAAATGGTGGAAAGCCTCATGTGCTTGTTTTCGCAAAGACTTCAGGATTCCATCATGGATCAATCCCCGCGGGCATCGCAGCGATTCAGAAGCTGGGCATGGAGAATGGATTTGAAGTGGACACAACCACAGCAGCTTCAAAATTTACTGACGATTCACTGAGGCATTATGCTGCTGTTATTTTCCTGAGTACAACAGGAGATATTTTGAACTATCGACAGGAAGACGCTTTTGAGAGATATATTCAGGCCGGCGGAGGCTTTGTAGGCATTCATGCGGCCGCAGATGCCGAATATGACTGGAACTGGTATGGCCGCCTGGTGGGCGGATATTTCCTCGATCATCCGGGGATTCACGACAGTTTTCCCAATGTACAGGAAGGCGTGTTTCTCGTTGCTGATCCGAATGAATCGGCCACGAGGCATTTGCCGAAAGAATGGAAAAGGAAGGATGAATTCTACAGCTATAAAAAGCTGAATCCAGATGTAAAGGTTTTGCTGACGATTGATGAAAATTCTTATAAGGGCGGGCATAAAATGGGAAACCATCCGATGGCCTGGTATCATGAATATGATGGAGGACGGGCGTTTTATATCGAACCCGGACATACGGACGAATCCTACCAGGAAGACAGTTACCTCAAGCTATTATTGGCAGGCATTCAATATGGGATTGATGGAAATAAAGTATTGGATTATTCAAAATGCAAAACGCAAATGCCGCCGGATGAAGACCGGTTTGTCAAGACACAGCTTTCCATTGGAGAATTTTTTGAGCCCACGGAAATGACCATCCTGCCCAACCTGGACATCCTAATCATTCAGCGTCGAGGGGAAATCCTGCTATATAAGAATGAAACAAAAAAAGTCAGGCAGGTCGGATTTCTGGACGTTTACTATAAGGCAAAAGCCAGTGGAGTGAATGCAGAAGAAGGCATGCTGGGCCTTGCAAAGGATCCTGATTTTGCAAAGAACAATCGGATATATATTTATTACAGTCCAATGGACAGCTCCGTGAATCGCCTCTCCAGATTCGTCTTCAAAAATGACACCGTGGACAGAGTCACAGAAAAAACAATTCTCGAAGTAAAATCAGACCGGGAGATTTGCTGCCATACGGGGGGCTCCATTGCATTCGGACCAGATAAGCTCTTATACTTTTCTGCAGGAGACAATTCCACTCCATTCGATGAACCAGGTGCCAAGTATGTAAACAGCGGTTTTGGACCAATGAACGACTATTCTCCCCATCACCAATACGATGCGAGAAGATCATCTTCCAATACAAATGACCTTCGCGGAAAGATCAACAGAATCAGACTAAAAGATGACGGCACTTATGAGATCCCTGAAGGCAATCTTTTTCCTAAAGGGACTGATAAAACCAGGCCGGAGATATATGTGATGGGTAACCGAAATCCTTACCGCATTTCAGTAGACCAAAAAAACAGTTTTTTATATTGGGGAGAAGTTGGTCCGGATGCAAGCAATGACAGCCTGGAAACCCGTGGCCCAAGAGGGTATGATGAAGTGAACCAGGCGCGCAAGGCAGGATATTTTGGCTGGCCACTTTTTGTAGGTGATAATTATGCTTATCATGCCTACGATTATGGCACTGGGAAATCAGGACCGCTCTTTGATCCGCTGCATCCAACCAATGATTCTAAGAACAATACGGGCTTGCGCGAATTGCCCCCTGCGCAACCCGCTTTTATCTGGTATCCCTATGCCCCTTCTCCGGATTTTCCTCAGGTAGGAACCGGTGGAAGAAATGCCATGGCAGGACCAGTGTACTATACAGATCTCTTTCCGAAGGAAACGCGCTTGCCGGATTATTACAATGGCAAGCTGATCATTTATGACTGGGTTCGCGGTTGGATTAAAGCAGTGTCTATGTTCCCCAATGGAGATTACAACAAAATGGAACCATTCTTCCCATCCGTCACTTTAAATGCGCTTATTGACATGGAAGTGGGCCCCGATGGCAAACTTTATTTATTGGAATATGGTAACGGTTGGTTTCAGAAAAATCCGGATGCCGGCCTATTTAGAATTGATTTTATCACCGGCAATCGCCCACCGGCCATCAAATCGATTGTTCTTGACAAAAAAACGGGCATATTACCCATGCAGGTGAATGCAAGCATTGAATCAAGAGATCCGGAAAATGCCCCAATGACTTATACCTGGGACCTTGGAAATGGTGTGACACAGGAGACTAAGGAACCAAAGCTTCAATATACATACACCAAGGCCGGTGACTATAAGGTTTCTGTCACTGTTAAAGATGACCAGGGTGCCACAGTAAAAAGTGACCCGGTTTCATTGTATGCAGGCAATGAAGCGCCACAAGTGGAGTTGAAATTTACGAACGGAAATAAATCATTTTATCTGCCTGGAAAGCAGGTAGGCTATACCGTTACTGTGAACGACAAAACGGATACGGCGAAATTTGACCCTGCCAATCTTTTTGTTTCTGTAGATTATGTGGAGGGCTTTGATAAAGCGGGGGCTGTCCAGGGCCATCAGCAGGGTCAGATGGCGGTGAGTGGAAAGAATATCATGCTTTCGCTTGATTGCAAGACCTGCCATAAAGAAGCAGATAAATCCATTGGTCCTTCCTTTCTTCAGGTTGCGGAAAAATATCAGCAGGATCCCAACGCCTCTGGTTACCTGAGCCAGAAAATAATCAAAGGAGGGAGCGGAGTTTGGGGAGAAGTGGCGATGGCAGCTCATCCAACACTTACCCAGGAAGACGTAGGACAGATCATCCACTGGATTTTGTCGTTGGGAAACAAAGCCGCAGTGAAAAAATCACTTCCCGCAACAGGAAAAGTTGTCCCACCAGCCGATGTCAAACCTGGTTCCACCTTAGTACTCACGGCGAGTTATACCGATAAGGGCGGAAACAACATCAAAGCACTTACGGGATCGAATAGTATTTTCCTGAGTGCCAGCGATTTTTCTTTATCGGGAAAGGAGAAGGCGCAAGGGTTTACTCCTTTCACGTACAATGAAATCCATGGACTGATCTATCCGAAAGGACCGGGTTGGTTTATCGCCCAACCATATGATCTCACCGGGGTGGGATCGGTGGATATAATAACTGCCTGGCAGCTGCCACCCACTTCAGGTTTTGCATTTGAAGCGAGGCTCGATGGAGCAGATGGTAAACTTTTAGGTCAGGGCAGCATGCCGGCACCAAAAAAAGGTCAACCCATGGGAATGGTCCATGTCCCGATTTCTGCCGTGACGGATGGCGCCATGCACAGCATTTGGTTTAAATATAAGCCCAATGCCGATCCATCCGCGGCCTACCTGATCAGGTTAAAATATAATCCTAAATAATTCGTCATGAATTCCGGGGTTCTTCAGTGTGAATAATAAATCACACTGTAGAACTCCGGTTTCTTTTGAGGCTGCCAATACACGAAAAAATAACTTAGCTGATTGGAGCGCTGCGCTGATCAATTTCTTTCATCATACATGAGCAATGCAAAAGCATACGGAATTTTTTCACTCCCCGTCATTGTGGGAGCGCTGGGTTTTTATGTAGATGTGTATGATCTGCTCTTGTTTGGGATTATCCGGAAGCCGAGCCTGCAGGCATTGGGACTCTCGGCCGAAGAATTGTTCAGGCAGGGTGAAAATATATTGAGCATCCAGATGGTCGGCCTTTTGGTGGGCGGAATCATCTGGGGTGTCTTAGGCGACAAGAAAGGAAGATTAAGTGTTTTATTTGGATCGATCCTTCTATACTCTCTCGCCAATATTGCGAATGGTATGGTGCAAACGATCGGACAATATAGTATGCTTCGTTTCATTGCAGGCATCGGCCTTGCGGGAGAACTGGGTGCAGGGATTACCCTGGTCAGCGAATTATTGCCAAAGGAAAAAAGAGGGATTGCTGCTTCGATGATCGCAGGCCTGGGGATCTTCGGAGCCGTTACAGCTTATTTTGTCAGCCAGGCATTTGACTGGCGCGTCTGCTACTATATTGGCGGTGGAATGGGGCTGCTTCTCCTGCTTTTACGGGTAAGCATTTCCGAGAGTGAGATGTTCACCACCATCAGGAAGGAGCCCGTGGAAAGAGGGAATTTCCTGATGATGTTCAGCAAGAAGGAAAGGGCATTGCGGTATATCCGCTGTGTCCTGATCGGTACCCCCGCATGGTACGTTATTGGGGTCCTTGTTACTTTTTCTGATAAGTTTGGAGAAGCATTTGGAATCAGAGATGTGGATCCTGCCAGGTCAATCATGTTTCTTTACCTGGCGATCGCCTTTGGAGATCTTACCGTCGGACTCCTGAGCAACTGGTTGCAAAGCCGGAAAAAGGCATTGTTCATTTTTTATGGCATTACCAGTATATTCATAGCCCTTTATTTTTTGCAGCGGGGCGGATCGGCGAATACCATGTATCTGATCTGCGCCGGGCTTGGATTTGGTACCGGATTCTCCGTGGTGTACATCACGATGTCTGCTGAGCAATTCGGAACCAATCTCCGGGCAACAGCGGCCGTCTCCATTCCAAATATGGTGAGAGGGATGCTGCCATTAATTGTTTTGCTCTCTAAGGGCCTGAGAAACCTGACGGGCAATTATGTCACGGGAAGCTGGATCACCGGCCTGGTCCTGATGGGCATTGCGATCGCGGCTGCGATAAATATGGAAGAAACCTTTGGAAAAGATTTGAATTTTGTTGAAGAGTAAATGGCAGCGGGATTAAGAACTCTGTCATGCATCAATCAAAGATTTTTATGGAAGATTTAGAATTTGCCAGAAGACAATTCCTGAAGCAGGCTGCCATCGGGATTGGAGGAATTGGCCTTCAACCGGTATCGAGCCTGGCGAGTCATATCCCTGCTCTTGATCCGGATAAAACAGCTGCCGGGAAAATGTTGACGATCGTTTGCGTCGGTGCCCATCCGGGGGATCCGGAATTTGGATGTGGCGGCACGCTGGCTAAATACAGTGCTGCCGGCCATCGTGTGGTCATCATTTATCTTACCCGGGGAGAAGCTGGAGATCCTAAAAAAACTTTTGCTGAATCAGCCGCGCTGAGAACCAGGGAAGCCGAAGCGGCTTCGGCATTCATCCAGGCTAAAACCCTATTTGCGGGTCAGGTGGATGCCAACACGGAATTGAATAAGAGCTGGGCAATAAAATTGAAAGGACTCATCCTTGCAGAAAAGCCTGATATTGTCCTCACGCAATGGCCTGTTGACACACACCCCGATCACCAGGTCACCGGGCTATTGACTTTAACTGTCTGGTCGCAGTCGGGTAGGGCATTTGATCTTTATTTCTATGAAGTAAATACAGGAAGCGAATCCTTGGGTTTTAATCCAACGGACTATGTAGATATTTCAGCTCAAAGGGAATTAAAAAAGAAAATGATGTTTGCGCATCAGACCCAGGCGCCTCAGGAAACTTATGATGATTTTTTCAAGATCATGGAAGAATTCCGCGGACTGGAAGCAGGCGTAAAAGCTGCTGAAGCCTTTGTTCACTTCAAACCGGCAACCACAAGGGCAAGTATTGCTGGCCTATGATCCGGAATTTCAACTAAATTAAATGAGTGATGGAATTCAATCTCGAATCAACATTAAAAATACTCCGACGCACACCGGGGATTTTGGAAGAAATGCTGGGAGGTTTGCCGGAGGACCTGATCCATTCAAATGAAGGCGACGAAAGCTGGTCGCCATACGATATTGTCGGTCACCTGATCCATGGTGAAAGAACGGATTGGATTCCGAGGATGGAGATAATCCTTGGTCATACCACCGACAAAAATTTCAAGCCCTTCGACCGATTTGCCCAATTCAGAGAATCAGAAGGCAAATCCATGGCCGAATTGTTGGGCACCTTCAGGAATTTGCGGTTATACAATACCGGTATGCTTGAAAGCGCAAGGCTGTCCGAAAGTCAACTCAAAATGCAGGGAATCCATCCTGCATTCGGGAAAGTGAGCCTGAGCGAGTTATTGGCTACTTGGACGGTCCATGACCTGAACCATATTGGCCAGATCTCCAGGGTGCTTGCATATCAATACAAAGATGCCATTGGGCCATGGACAGCCTATATGGGCATTTTACACTGGAAATCCCCGCCTCAGCAATAGGGACTACAATGAAAGGAGCTGTGTAATGAACAGCTCCTTAAGATGAATTGAGTTGGATGGGGGACTTGACCTTTGCTTAACCCAAAAGCTTGTCAATATAGACCGCACTATCCTTGAACGTATCCAGGTCCATCTCCACATAAAAATATTTCACACCGCCTGTTGGCGCCGTCGCAAAAAATTCTTTCCAGTCGATGATTCCCTGCCCAATGGGCACCTGTTTTTTGTCTTTGGTCCAATCTGACATATGGGATGAAATAAACCTGCCAGGGTATTTGGTAAAATATGTGGATGCCTTATATCCCAGTTGTATCACTTCCGTCTGGAACTGCATCTTAACCAGTTTACCATCCAGTTCTTTCATCATGGCATCATATATGAGTTCACCATCCAACTTGGCAAATTCCATCTCATGGTTATGGAAACCTGCAATCAATCCGGCATTCTGTATTTTCTCTGCAATCTTGTTCAACTGGTCGCAGGAAGTCATATAGTCCTTCAAAGTAGCTTTGTCGCCTAACCAGAAACTCGAACAGATCATTGCCTTCATACCCACCTGCTGCGCATATTCAATTCTGTTATCCAAATTGTCTTTAAGTTCAGTAAAAGTGAAATGACAGCTTGGGCAGTGGAGACCGGCATCTTCTACAATCTTTTTAGTTTCTTTTCCTGATAATTTTGTCAGCGGACCAAAACCCGAGTCGAGATATCCCGAGGGGGAACACAATTCTACATATTGATATCCTAGTCCAGACATCATCTTCAATGTTCCCGGAAAATCCTTTACAAGCATTTCCCTCACCGGAAAAACCTGGAATCCGATGGGATGCTTTGCGGAAGCCAGCATGGATTGCGCTTTCAGGTAACCGGGCAATTGAGATATTGCCAATGCAGAGCCAAGTCCCAACGCAGACCGACCAATAAATTGTCTCCTGTTTACTTTTTTCATGATAGTTGATTAAGTAAGTATTAATAAATCTCAAGGAAAATCAAATATTGTGAGAAATAAATATAATGATTCCTGCCATGACAAAAAAAAGCATCATGCCACCTTTCCCATATTGATTTTAGGATGGGATGGATATCGAATGAAATCCATGGCGCGCTAAAATTGGCCATATTTGATTCTGCTTATTTTGTCTCTTTTCCGCTAACTTTATTCGTGAGACTTGTTTTCTGCAAACGAAGTGCAGTAAGAGACTTAGTCGAATCCGCCTGAGGCGGACCGAAGGCGGAAGGCCCGCCTGACCGGACGCCCGCCCGTGCCGGAACGGACGGGGGCAGGTATATTACCTCGCAGCTTGCTGGGGAATTTGAGTTGAGAGTTTGCGCTGAGGTTTCATACCTGTGATTTGATGAGTGGCCTGCTATGGTCGGCCATTCGGAAACCATTCTCCAGGAATAAAATTCTTGCCACTTGAAGTCCGAAAAAACACCGCTGCTCAGCGTACAGGAATATGGCCTGAAAGTCTCCATTGGAAGCACGGAATGGAAAAACTTCCGTCATTCGACGATCAACCATTTTCACATCAATACCATTCAGAACTATATTCGCCTGTCGAAGCTGCAAGAGTTTCCTATTCCGCCACATAGAAAAGAAGTTTTCGATTTTATTTTTCTGACCAGGGGCAAAGTGGCGCGAAGCAAGAGCCTAGATGATTACTTGTTCTCTAGAAATCAGTTCTTTTTCCTGCCTGCTTACCAGATCACCGCCATGCAGTCCATGACCAGCAATGCCAGCGGATATTATTGTCATTTTAATCCCGAGATTTTTTATAAGAAATTATTTCAAAAAGAACTATTGCAACAATTTTCATTTATGCATTTCTCTGGAAATCCTGTGGTAAGGGTAGATGCTGAAACTGCGGATTTTGCAGTTCAATTGTTATGCAGACTGGAAGATGAATATAAGAAAGATGACCAATGTGATATTGATCTTGTCGCATCTCTTCTGCTTTCTCTTTTTTTTACCGTTAAGCGATTTGCCAAACCGATCGAACGAATCACAGACAATGCAGCTTATCGAATTGCAAGGCAGTATAAAGCCCTTCTGCAGAAACATCTTTTTGAGCACCAAAAAGTCGGCTATTATGCACAGGAACTGGCTGTCACACCTGAACATCTTAATCGCAGCGTAAAGGCAGCATTCGGCAGAACCGCCCATCATTACCTGGACGAAATGATCTTGCTGGAAGCGAAAGTTTTGCTCAGGCAATCTGCACTAAACGTGAGTGAGATAGCATATAAAGTGGGAAAGGAAAACCCGGGCGATTTTATAAGGTTCTTCAAGACCAAGACAGGCATCACTCCAAAACAATATCGCAACCAGATTTGATTTTGCTCATTTTCCGTCATATTCTGCTATTCCCATTTTTCTTTTTTGATTCAAATTTGTGATGCTCTTTTTCGTCGATTGCTAAATCATTTTTACCATGAATATGATCCAAGCCACAGTACCAAAAAAAGCAGGCCCACTTCAGGCTTGGGTAATCATCGTCGTGAATATTTTGCCAATGATGGGAATTGTCGCGCTCATGCCCGTGGTGCCCAGCCTGCTCGAGCATTTTAAAAATACTCCGCACATACAAACCCTGGCGCCCCTGATCCTGGCGGCGCCTGGTCTATGCATTGCATTGCTTGCCCCCTTTGCAGGGTACTTAACGGACAAATGGGGGAGAAGAAAATTGCTCATTCGCCTGATGATGTTTTATGGGGTGGGTGGCGTGCTTCCCTTTTTCATTGATGATTTCTGGACACTGATGGGAGGTCGTTTTCTATTAGGAATAGGAGAAGCATTTATTATAACCATTGTGAATGCATTGCTGGGAGATTATTTCAGCCCGAAGGAAAGAGCGAAGTGGCTAATGATGCAGGGAATATTTGCTTCCATTTTTGGAACCTTGATGCTTTCCGGGAGCGGGCATCTCGCAGCCATTGGCTGGCAATACCCGTTCCTCCTGTATTCCCTGGCATTTCTTTTTGCGATCCTTGCCTGGTTATTCATTTTCGAGCCTGATTATAAAACGGCAACACCCGGGATCAGTCAGACACCATCTGACAAGCCTCCATACAGCATTTTCACGATGATTTTCATAATTACCTTCATTCTTTCTATTATTTACTTTGTCTATACGCTGCATTTTTCCCTTGCGCTGGATGAAATGGGAATAAAGGACAAAGTGTTGCTTGGCAACCTGAGTGCCATTGCGAGCATCGGAGTTCCTATTGGCGGCATTATATTCAAATTGATTTCGAAAAGACCTTTCTGGCAACAATGTCTTGTAATTGCTGCTTTATTGGGTATTGGCCTGACTGGAATCGGTATGGCGGGTTCGCAATACAGCGTGGTCGTATTTGCATTTATTCAGCAACTTGGATGCGGAACAACAATCCCTGTATTGGTTGCCTGGGCACTGAATACTTTGCCATTGGCATATCGCGGCCGCGGAATGGGGATCTGGTCCAGTGCATTGTTTTTGGGGCAGTTCTCCTGCCCCCTGGTTGTCTCTCTTGTGAGAGAATGGAGGGGCGGATTGTTGCCTGCATTTACAGCATTTGGCATGCTGTGCCTGCTGTCTGCATTGGTCATATTTCTATTGGGAATTGTAAGAAAAAAAAGTGCATTGGCCACCTGACAGCCCATTTCCAACGAGGGATCATGGGGATTCGCGAAGCACATATATAAAACAGCTAGAAACTATTGGATTAAAAATTAATAAATAAAAAATATGGAAATCAAATCTGCAATCAAACGGGGGGTGAGCCTGTACAGTTTCCAAGAGGAATATTTTCTTAGAAAAATGACTTTGGAAGATTGCATAGCTAAGGCGGCTTCCTTCGGTGCAAAAGGCATCGAAATCATTGGAGAACAAATGGTGCCTGGATTTCCCAAATTAACCAATGCCTTTTTGGATCAGTGGTTCGGGTGGATGGAAAAATACGGAACGACTCCGGTATGCCATGACATGTTTCTGGATTTCAAAAAATATAAGCATCGCAGGATGACCGAAGATGAGCAGCTCCAATCCATCATTCGCGATTTACAGTTTGCCAATAAACTCGGATGCAAAGTGATGCGCGTGATTGTAAGTACTACCCCCGAGCTGATGGAAAAGGCAATCCCTTTTGCCGAAAAATATGATGTCAGAATGGGCATTGAAATTCATTCGCCCTGGCATATTGACCATTCCTGGATGGTTCGCCACCTTGAAGTCATGGAAAAGACCGGGTCTCCGTATTTGGGTTTTATACCCGATATGGGCACATATACCAAGCGGCTTCCCAGAATCCTGATGGATAATTTTATAAGGAAGGGTGCCGATGAGAAAATTGTCGGGTTTGTTTCCAATGCGTATGAACAGGGCATTCTGGCAGAATATATTATAGGTGAAGTGAAGGCAATGTCATCTAAGCCGCTGGACCTGGCAGTAGCAGAAACGACAAGATTCTATAGCTATACGAACCCTAAGCAGCTATTGCCGCATCTTCAGCGATGTTTCCATATCCATGGAAAATTCTATGAAATGTTGGAAGATGAAACGGAGTACAGCATTCCCTACGGAGAAGTTATTGCCATATTAAAAGCTGGTGGCTATAAAGGTTATATCTGCAGCGAATATGAAGGAAACAGGCATATTCAGGATGCCTTTGAGGTCGATAGCGTGGAGCAGGTCAGACGGCAGCAGGCTATGCTTAAAAGATTGATCGGCGAGCAGGTCAGCATACTCAGTCATTAATTTAATTCTAAAAAAGAATCCCATGTTTGATAAATATATTATTGAAGAACAATCAACAAAAAACATAGTGGAAGCAGGCAAAACAACGGGTTACCAGGTGGGAATCAGGATTCCATATTACCGGGGACTTGGAATTTCGATGATTGAGGACATCACTTTGAAAATAGACGATCAGCCTATACCAAAGGAAGATATCGTAGTCAACCTGCATGGCCACCATTATCATCTCAAGGAAATGGAATCAGAACCTGATGATCGTTGGGAGTTTGGCGAAATTGGACTCGCGACCGTCCGTCATGCGGGTGGTCTGAGCAAAGGAAAGCATCAGGTCAATGTATCCGTGCAATTGCGGATTTCATATATGCCTGTCCCATCGCTTACCCATTGCAGTAAGTCAGTTGCCTTCAATTAGAATTATACTATTCAATTAAATAAGCAGCCATGGGCCCGTTGGATCAGTTTATGCTGAAGGAGAATGCGCTTTCAGCAAACGATAATGGTATTGACCTGGTTATTCACTCGCATTGGTACCGTTCACTTCCGCTCTCCTGCATTGGTAGTATTGATCTTTCAATCAATGGAGAACGCATCGAAGAAGAAGAAATCCAATTTGAACACAATGGAAAGCAATATCGGATGAATGAATTGCCGGAGTTGTATGAAGATTGGTGGTTTATCCTCGATCCTGCAGTATTGCATATACGCCGCAAAGACCTTGTGAAAAAAGGAAAGACTTGCCCCGTAACGCTGGAACTAGGGATGCTGATCCCATACGTGCTGGTGGGACCGGAATCCCAACCCATGTTATCGTCAGGAAAAATCACCAAAAACCTTTTGGTAAACTAAGAGAAACTTCGCCATGCTAAAGACAGGAACAACATTATATTCATTGACCATTGAATGGTGTTCAGGTAAGTACGCTCTTGAAGAACTGATTGCTGAGGCAAGCAAGCGAAAGCTGGGGCCTGGCCTTGAAATGGTAGGATTTCAGAGCATCAGAAATTTTCCCATAGTAACATCGGCTCTTATAAGCGAATTCAGGAATTTGATGGATAAATATGAATTCACACCCTCCTGCCTCGGAGCAAATGCAGACATTGGTATTCGCAGGTCCCGTCAGTTCAATGAAGATGAAACCGTGGAATATGTAGAAGCCCAGATTCTGGCTGCGGCCAAACTTGGATTTCCTGTTATGCGAATGCAAATGGCCGCTAAGCCTGCGGTCATGCGAAAATTAGTCAAAGCTGCAGAACGTTCAAAAGTGATTCTGGGCATGGAACTCCATAGTCCATACACGCTTGATCATCCTCAGGTGGAGGAATTGAATGTACTGTACAAGGAATTGGATTCTTCATTCCTGGGCTATATCCCTGATTTTGGATGTTGCATGCAAAGGATCCCCGACTTGGTCTTAAACAGCTTCAGAAAGGATGGCTTAAGTGAAGATTTGATTGAATTGATTGGTGAAATTTGGATATCTAACATGACCACCCAGGAAAAATTCGCTGAATTGCATAAAAGGGCAAGTGCACTGGGGGCGAATGCCTCACAAGTAGGCAAGTTGAATATGGTCATTGCTCTTTTCAGCAGAATGGACCCGAGCAGGTGGAAGGAGATTATGGATAGGATTGTTCACATCCATGGGAAATTTTATGGTTTTGATGACGCAGGGAATGAACCCAATATCGACTATCCATTGCTGATGCAGGTGTTCAAAACGGGGGGCTATAACGGGTTTATGTCCAGCGAATATGAAGGGCATGGATTTACCGATGCCTTTTCTGGATTTGATATGATGCAAAAGCACCAGTCCATGTGCAGGCGATTGTTGGCGTAATCAGCTGAAGAATGAATATGAAACTAACTGAAACAGATGTGATGATTGTGGGGACTGGCCCTGTAGGAGCAAGTTTTGCCAGGATGATCCATGATGCATTGCCAGAGATCAGGATCCTGATGATTGATGCAGGTCCTTCCATTAGTTCAAGGATTGGAATGCATATCCTGAATATTGAAGACGAAGACTTGAGAGCAAGAGCACAAATTGATTCGCAGGGACCAAATAAGAGGCCATATCCATTGGTCTCTGTGGCCGAAAGAGCAAATGCGGCGAACAAGGGCCAGCTCAGCCTTGATCTCCTGGCCAGGCCGGGAACCCATCTTGTCTCCTCAACGATAGAAGACCTGCTAAAAAATGAAATGCCCGCTGCGGCTCATTCAACCAATATAGGCGGAATGGGTGCTCATTGGACCTGTGCATGTCCAAGGCCTGGCAACGATGAAAAAATATCATTCATTCCACCTGATGAGTATGAATCTGCATATTCCAAAGCGGAGGAACTGCTTTCTGTAACTCAAAATGCTTTTTCCCCGAATGCTGAGAGCATGGCGATTCAACATTTGCTTGGCGAGACACTCAACTATTTACTTTCGGAGAGCAGGAAAGTGCAGCCGATGCCGCTGGCTTGCAAAATAAATGAGAAGGGAGCGCGATACTGGGTCGGACCCGATGTGATCCTGGGTTCCCTCGGGGGATGTGCAGACAATGAAAATTTCATCCTGAGAGACCAAACCATTTGCAGGGAGTTGCGGCATGCGGACGGACACATACAAGCTGCGATTGTGGAATATTTACCCTCACATGCAATAGAAGAAATCAGAGCAAAAATCTTTATCATTTGCTGCGATGCATTGCGAACACCCCAATTGCTTTGGGCCTCCGGCATCCGGCTCAATGCATTAGGGCACTATATGAATGAACATCCTTTTATTTTCTGCATTGTGGAATTGAAAGAGGAATTGATGGACTTATCTCTTGGTGAGAAATATGACCCTTCGACCAGAAAGGAGCCCACCATCGGTGTCTACTGGGTTCCATTTGACGGACCGGGCCACCCTTTTCATGGCCAGATCATGCATATGGATATTTCCCCGCTGAAAATAGCGACCCATGACAACCCAAAACAAATCATTGGGCTAGGATGGGGTTGCAGAAAAGAAATCAGGTATGATGACCGTATAGAATTTTCCGAAATTGACAAAGATTTTGCTGGGATGCCAAAAATGAACCTAAAATTCTCACTTAGTCCGGCAGATAGAATGGAAATAGAAAGAGCAAAAGAAATTCAGGCAAAAGCCGCCGCAGCTTTTGGAAAAATAATCAAACAAGGGGAACAAACATTGATGCCTCCTGGCACTTCTTTGCATGTTTCGGGAACAGTGAGGATGGGAGAAAGAAATGATGGGCATTCAGTTTGTGACTCTTTTTCACGGGTTTGGGATTTTGACAATTTATTTGTGGGCGGCAACGGGGTGATTCCAACTGCCATGACTTCCAATCCTACCTTAACAAGTGTAGCCATGGCCGTAAGATCAAGTAGGGAAATAATCAGAAGCCTGATTTAGTGTATTCATTTTTCAGTCCAAGCGATAAAGTAATATCACATCCACCGAATGGGAACCTTGCAATTCCCGAGGGAAGCTGTTTTGATCCTCAAATTTGCCCTTGCGTCAAAAACAAAAATAACCGGTCGCAGAATGCTTACTTTCCACTACCGGTTATGTATAAACTTTTATTTCTACTGACCGAATAACTGAGTCATCCTGTCAACAAAAATTATTTCACATGTTTGCTGACAACCTTGGCCAGTTCAAACATGGAAATTTGAGACTTGCCATCAAAAAGCACTTTCAATTTGGCGTCCGCATTGATCATTCTCCTGTTCTTGGAGTCCTGGAGCTTGTTCTTCTTGATATAGTCCCAGATTTTCTTAATGATCTCCGTTCTTGGTGATGGTTTGCTTCCAATCACATCAGCAAGTGCGGGGCTGGCGTTCAGTGGAGCCATAAATGCTGCATTCGGCTTTCTGGCTGATTTTTTCTTAGGTGCTTTTTTCGCAGCCTTCTTTGGCGCTTTCTTAGCGGCTTTTTTAGGTGCTTTTTTCGCAGCTTTCTTGGCTGCTTTCTTTACTTTTTTTGCCATTTTTAATTTGTGTTTATGAGTTAGTGAAGGGACTCATGAAATAATGATTTGCTAATATAAAGGACTTGGATAAATTATACCAATATAATTTTCCAGAAATCAATCACATTTCTGAATTCTTCCTACTGGGAATGGCATTATGAGTAGCCGGGTCGCAATGGGCTGAAAAAGCATTCCGTATCGAAGGCGACCAGGATTTCATTGGGAAAATCAATGTTAGTGATACCCGGCAGGCCATCTAAATCTTGTCCACGAAGGGTAAAAATGCCCATTTTCAGAGGAGAATCGGGTCCGGATTAAAAATTCTACAATAAATGGAATCTTAGCACCATAATGGGCTGCCTTGGAACCCATGACCTTCTAGCCTTATGAATCAGGTATTGCCCGGGTACCAGAAGAAGCGAGTGGCCAAGGAAAAACGGGCGATTGATTTCCTACTAAATTTATTATGTGGGTCATTTTCCTTCATGAGCGGCAATGAGCGTGCTGATGACGAGCTTATCCATCTTCAGCATGGCATCCATGACTCTTTTTGATTTCTTAGGATCCTGATCACCCAATAGCTTTCCCAGGATGGGTGGAACGATTTGCCAGCTTATTCCGAATTTATCTTTAACCCAGCCGCACCTCTGTTTTTCCCCGCCAGCAGAGAGTTTTTCCCAGAGATCATCGATCAGTTCCTGGGTATCGCATTTGACAAAAAAAGAAATAGCAGGTGAAAAGCTGAACATGGGCCCTCCATTGAGTGCCATAAATTCCACTCCATCCAGTTGGAAAGTTGCAGACATGATCGATCCGCTTGGTAGAGGAGCTCCTTCGCCATAACGACTGACATTTTTGATCAGAGAGTTTCTAAAAATCGATGTGTAAAAGTTGATAGCTTCTTCCAGGTTGCCATCAAACCACAGGAAAGGTGTTATATTTTGCATGCTTTTTATTTTCCAGGTTTAAATTAACAATTTATCGCATTGGATTTACCAATAGACTCCAGCACTTCATCCAATTGGCCATAGCCCTCAGTGATCCCCCGCTCCATTCCACTTTTGATCATAGCGTCCCTGTCTTCGACAGATTGGTAAACTGCGTGGATGGTTAATCTGGATCTCCCGGATGGCAATGCTTCAAATAGTGAAGTGTCCATTTCTACATGACCCTTTTCTGGGAGTCCGTCAAATTCAAATGTTCCAATCATTCTTTCCGGAGGCAAAACTTCATGGAAGATGCCGTGAAACGAAAATGAGAGCCCATCAGGAGTCGTATGAGTGAATTTGTAACTGCCTCCGCTTCTTGGCTCAAATTGATCCAGCTTCATCATATATCCCTTGGGTCCCAGCCATCGGATGTAAAGGGAGGGATCGGTGTGGGCTTTAAATAAGAGCTCCCTGGGCGCATCGAATTCTCTGATGATAAAGAGCTCTTGCTTCCCTTCCTCAGCGATAATTTTTGTTTCATTTTTCATGGTCTTAAATTTTATAGTGATGAATTTTTTTGATGCGAAGAGTAAACTTTATTCGTGAGACTTGTTTTTTGCAAACGAAGTGCAGCAAAAAATTTAGTCGAACAATCCCGCTGAAGGCGGAAGGTATAATACCTCGCAGCTTGCAGCGGAACTTGAGTTTAGAGCTTGCTCTGAGGTATCATACCTGTGATTTTTTCTTTGCCCCACCCTTATTCTTTTTTTTCAATTCAATGAGCAGGTGATCCAGTTTATCAAATCTTTCCGTCCAACCTTTTCTAAATGGCTCGATCCAATCAGATACCTCCTGCAGTGGCAATAATTTCGCTTCACAATATCTTTCCCTTCCCTGTTTCTTAATCAGAAGGAGCCCGCATTCGGAGAGCAATTTAATGTGCTGTGAAATGGCGGGGCGGCTTACATGGAAATGCCTTGCTATGGCGTTCAGGTTAAGTGACTGATAAGCGACCAGATGAATGATCTCTCTCCTTGTCGGATCCGCAATGGCCTGAAATACGTCTCTTCTCATGGGTTATAATTAAGTAAGCAAATGCTTACAAATATATATGTAAGCATTTGCTTACGCAAATTTATTTTTTGGACCGGCCCCAGAGCGCCCGATACGGTACACAGTACTTTCATCCTATAGTTTTTATGTTGTCAGCAGACTAATGTTGTATAGCTTGCAGGACTTACAGAGCGGCCTAAGAAATACACATTTTGACGGTCTCCTGTTGATAAATAAAATTTGCTGAACAGAAGGCGATTGGCTGAAATCCGTCTAACTTTTGAGCAAATATCCAAGCTGAGATTTTTTTTCATATCTGCCTTCTTTTTTGAATCCTACATATTCTCTGATTTACTTCTTGCTCCAATTCCGCTGAATAATTATCCTGAAGAACCTTCTTATCGATTCCAAAGTATGTTTTCCTGGAGAGATTGATAAAATCGCTCAATTTTTTTTGAGTCATTAAGCAGTTCCGGGTCAAAAAACGAATCATGAAGACAGATAAATTTGTTTGATGAATATTGGATATTTCGTTTACCTCACACCAATATCCTTCGTCTTATTTTCTGCACACCTAAGAAGAAAGTAAAGTATGATATTCCATCACATTATGCACTGCAGCCAGGGCAAATGCCATTGATTGGTTCGAAAAAGGCGATGCCATGTATAAGGTGAATTGCGCCGGGTGTCATGGCATCTACGAAAATGGGAAAGATAGTGTCGCAAATTCACCAAGACACAATTCGATAATCACAATGCCATGTATATAAAGTAAAATAAAAAATATCATACCGGGGCAGTCAAGATGAAAGCAGAACAATTGTATAATGTTTTGACTTTGTTGAGACGTAGGAAAGTAGAAAAATAGTCCGATAAGCAACGCTGCCTTTGCCACCATGGATGAATGTGGTGCAAAACTAAATGCTTATCCAAAATGTCCTGGGTTCCGTCGTTGAGGAACCTGAAACTGAAAAGCCGAGCTGAATGTAAAGTCCAATTACTTATTCTCCATATCCAAGTCCTGTTTGGAATTCCCCAGCAACCTGCCGATCGAAACCTTTTTAAACCTTAACCGTGTAGTATGCCCTTTAATTTAAACCTTCGCCCTTACGGGATAAGAATTTTATTTTCTTTATTCCTGACCCTTACTGCAGCCCTCTCCACATTTCCCCAAAATGCCATAGTCACTGAAAACGCGAAAACTGGCGCCCCTGCTTCACAGTGGGATATAGTCAATAATGGCAATGGGACATTTGGTGATAAATCCATTCAGGGATTTGCAACTGATATTAGTGTAAATAAAGGTCAAACGATCAATTTCAAAATAACGATTACATCTGGGACCGACTTCAAGTATGGGATAAAGATTTATCGCGTCGGGTATTACCAGGGCAACGGGGCCAGGTTGATTGCCGACCTGGGCACCGCGTTTACTGGTAAGAAACAAAATGCCTGTTCATTTAACAATACGACAGGACTAACGGATTGCGGAAACTGGACCGTAAGTGCAAGTTGGGCTGTTCCTTCAACGGCAGTCTCGGGAATTTATTTAGCAAAATTGACAAGGTCCGCGGCAGGAGGTGGTGGATCCAGTCATATAACTTTTATTGTAAGAGACGATGCCAGTACTTCTGCCCTTTGCTTTAAAACTTCCGATGCCACTTGGCAGGCATATAATTCTTATGGAGGCTATAGCCTATATGTAGGGGCAGGAATGCCTTTCAATCATGGCGATAAAGTAAGTTATAATAGGCCATTCCTTACCCGTGACGGCGGTGGTGGGGGCGGATCAGCGGAGGATTGGTTTATGAATGCCGAATATCCGATGATCCGCTTTTTGGAAAGAAACGGATTTGACATGAGTTACATTACTGATGTTGATGTTTCCCGCAGCGGAACACTTCTCCTGAATCATAAAATTTTTATGTCTGTAGGCCATGACGAATATTGGTCGAAGGAAGAAAGAAATAGCGTGGAAGCCGTCCGCGCTGCTGGTAAGCATCTGGCATTTTTCAGCGGTAACGAATCTTATTGGAAAACAAGATGGGAAAACAGTGTGGACGGAACGAATACTCCATTCCGAACCATGGTTTGTTATAAAGAAGGAACGCTTCCGACTCCAGGCGAAAATCCTTGCGGGGGAAAATGCGATCCAACTACTGAATGGACTGGGTTATGGCGTGACGGATGCAGTTTCCCGTCGGGTAATGCGTGCAAACCTGAAAACGGATTGACCGGTGAAATCAGCTGGGATGGAAATACGGGAACCATACAGGTACCCAGTACTTATAAAAATTTAAGATTTTGGCGCAATACCAGTATTGCATCCTTGGCTAGCGGCCAAATGGCAACGCTGACCGCAGGTACTTTAGGCTATGAGTGGGATTGGGAACAATATGCAAACAGTTATCCTCCAGGCAGAATTACGATGTCGAACACATCCTTTGATGGTCATGTTCATAAGTTATCTTTTTATAGGGCAAGCAGTGGCGCACTGGTTTTTGGAGCAGGAACGGTCCAATGGTCCTGGGGCTTGGACGCATCACATGACAGGGGAAGTGCGGCTGCAAATCCAGGCATGCAGCAGGCAACAATTAATCTTTTTGCAGACATGGGAGTTCAACCGGGCAGTTTGCAAAGTGGGTTAGTGGCTGCTACGGCCTCTACCGATAATACTGCTCCAGTAGCAGCTTTTGTTTCGCCGGTAAACGGAGGTTCTACAACATTCAACGGCGCCGGTAACGATCAGCGGCACGGCTTCTGATGCAGCCACTGTTGCCGTTGTGGAGATCTCTTTTGATGGAGGTGTTACCTGGACCCAGGCAAACGGAACAACAAACTGGACATACACCTGGGCGCCTCCGGGGAATGGTGTCTACACCATTAAAGTAAGAGGCGTTGATGACTCGGGAAATTATCCTGACTGGGCTTCCGCAGCGGCGATTAATTTTACTGTGAACGCTACTCCTACGTGCCCATGCACAGTATTTGGCACAAATGTGCCCACAGTGACCGCTCAACGAGACAATACAACGGGGATCGTGGTGGGAATGAAATTCAAAACTTCTGTCAATGGAACGGTTTCCGGAATAAAGTTCTATAAGGTCAGTGGAAATACAGGCACACATCAGGGTCTGCTTTACAATTCAGCTGGTACTTTGCTTGCCCAGGCCACGTTCATGGGGGAAACAGCTTCGGGTTGGCAGCAGGTGAATTTTAGTAGTCCTGTTTCTATTTCAGCCAATCAAACATACGTAGCGGCATATCTTAGTGGCTCAGGATTTTACAATTCCACATCTGGTTATTTTACCTCGTCTGTTCCAAGTGGACCATTGACTGCTCTGGCTGACGGTTCTGACGGACCAAATGGTGTATATATCTATTCTGTGACGCCTGCATATCCGATCAATACATTCCAGCAAAGCAATTATTGGGTAGATCTGATTTTTAATAACAGTGGAGGTGCTGCGGTAGTGGCAAATGCCGGGCCAGACCAAACCATTACGTTGCCTACTTCATCGATTACGCTAAATGGAAATTCATCAACAGGCTCGATTACCAGCTATGCATGGTCACAGGTCTCCGGGCCAAGCAATGCAACCATTGCATCCCCCTCTACGGTGACTACAAGCGTGAGTGGATTGATTCAGGGTGTTTATTCCTTTAGATTGTCTGTCAATAATGGTGCAAGCACAGACCAGGTTTCGGTAACAGTTAATGCAGCGACAGGAAATTCATCCATTTTCACGACTCAAGTACCTGGTTCTGCTGTCCAAAATGACGGAAAGGCATTAGAACTTGGAGTGAAATTCCGATCAAGTGTTGCGGGATCCGTATTGGGCATCAGGTACTACAAAACAGCGGGCAATTCGGGCACACATACAGGCGAATTATACAATTCATCGGGTTCAAGACTTGCACAGGCAGTTTTCACGGGAGAAACAGCTTCAGGATGGCAGACAGTTACATTCTCATCTCCGGTTGCAATTTCAGCAAACACTACCTATATCGCAGCTTATCATAGCGGGGCGGGTAATTACACGAGTACAGAAAATTATTTCCAGACGGCCATTACTAATGGATCATTAACCGCACTTGCAGATGGAACGGATGGGGTGAATGGAGTCTACACTTATTCGGCAACCCCGGCTTTCCCGGTTAGCTCATTTCAAAAGAGCAATTATTGGGTGGACCTTTTATTTAGAAGTACTTCAACAGTAGTCGCAAATGCGGGCACCAACCAAACAATCATTTTGCCCAATTCATCAGTCACCCTCAATGGCAGTGGTTCAACAGGAACGATTTCAAGTTATCTTTGGACGCAGGTTTCAGGGCCCAATACCGCATCGATCGCCACGCCGGCGGCAGTGACCACAACGGTCACGGGTCTTATTCAGGGAAGCTATGTTTTCAGACTTTCGCTGAACGGAGGTATCAGCACCGCTCAGGTAACGATCACCGTTAATCCGGCGCTCGTGGCAAATGCAGGCAGCAACCAAACCATTATCCTGCCAACTTCTACAGTGACACTGAATGGAAGCGAATCGACAGGTACGATAACGAGTTATCTGTGGACGCAGGTATCAGGCCCCAATACCGCATCGATCGCCACGCCGGCAGCAGTAAGCACAACGGTGACAGGTCTCATCCAGGGAAGCTATGTATTCAGACTTTCGCTTGACGGAGGTGTTAGCACCGCTCAGGTAACGATCACGGTTAATCCGGCGACTGTTGCAAATGCAGGCAGCAACCAAACCATTATCCTGCCGACTTCTACAGTGACACTGAATGGAAGCGGATCGACAGGAACGATAACGAGTTATCTGTGGACGCAGGTATCAGGGCCCAACAACTCAATCATTAATTCACCTTCAGCAGTTAGTACGACAGTAGTGGGCCTGATCCAAGGAACGTACGTGTTTAAACTTTCACTTAATGGTGGTGTCAGTAGTTCACAGGTAAGCATAAATGTCGTCGCAGTCAGTTCAGCCAGCAATATTTTCACTACGCAAACACCTGCTACTGGTACTGAGAATGATGGAAGAGCACTGGAACTTGGAGTCAAGTTCAGATCAACTGTTGCTGGCACGATAAGAGGGATTCGTTTTTACAAGTCGACAGGAAATTCAGGTACGCATACAGGCGAATTATATTCGTCAACTGGAACAAGGCTGGCACAGGCTGCTTTCACAGGTGAAACTTCTTCAGGATGGCAACAAGTATTATTTAGTTCACCGGTATCTATTAGTGCAAACACCACATATATAGCAGCTTACTTCAGTAGCGCAGGAAATTACGTGAGTACGCCAGGATACTTTGCTTCCGCTGTGGTGAATGGTCCATTAACTGCCCTGGCAGATGGAACGGATGGTGTGAATGGAGTTTATAATTATTCCACAACACCAACTTTTCCAACGCTCAGTTTTTCTAAGAGCAATTATTGGGTAGACGTAATATTTAATGCAGGAACAACATCCGGTACCTCAAGCCAGCAGGCTCAAATCATAGGTATGGTAAAGACGGAGGATTCGGCGCAGGGGAAACTGCCATATTATCTTGGCCAGAATTACCCCAATCCATTCTCGCAAACCACAAAGATCAACTTCGCCATCCCATCAAGATCCTTTGTAGAATTGGTATTGTTTGATATGCAGGGTAGGCTTGTGAAGGTGATGGTAAATGAACTTGTGGAAAGTGGTAATCATGTCTATGAATTGAGTACCTCGAATTTGGCCAAGGGAATTTATTATTATAGAATGAGAGCAGGAAATTATTTGGCCACCAAAAAATTGATGATTCAATAAGAAGCTGCATGGGCGATTCTAATTGAAAACTGATCCTTTTGGCAATTATCGGCCTGCAGGCTTTTGATCGACTTTAACATGATTTAAAGGACCTGACCGGGGTACTGTCAGGTTCTATTTGTATATAGTTTGCTCAGAACAAAGAAATGCACATTTGGGCGGCCTCCTGTTGATAAATAAAATTTGAGAATTAGAGGGCGATTGTCTGAAATCAATCTAAATTGTCGCGCAAGTGCCTAAGGTGGGGGTTTTTTCCTATCCGCCATGGGTTTCGATTTGATTCCTCCATATTCTCTGATTTACTTCTTATTCCAATTCCGCTGAATGATAGTCCTGATCGACCTTTTTATCAATTTCAAAGTAAGTTTTCTTTGAGAAATTGATAAAATGGCTCAATTTTATTTGCTTAATTGAACACTTCCGGGTCAAGAAACGGTTCATGAAAACCAATAAAATTGTTTGATGAAAATTGGATATTTCGTTTACCTCATCCTAATATCCTTCGTCTTATTTTTCTGTACGCCTAAAAAGAAAGTAGAGTATGATATTCCAGCACATTACACACCGCAGGCCAGGGCAAATGCCATTGATTGGTTTGAAAAGGGTGAAGCGCTGTATAAAGTGAATTGCGCCGGTTGTCATGGTATTTATAAAAATGGGAAAGACAGTGTTCCTAATTTTACAAAGACACAAATTGATAATTACAATGCCATGTACATAAAGGGGGATCCGAAGAATCATGCGGTGGCGGCCAAAATGAGTAATGAGCAACTCTATTATGTGTTGACTTTCCTGAGGCTAAGAAAGGTGGAAAAATAGATTCAAAGAATGGCATTTTTCGAAAGAACCTCTTAATTGCGATTCTATATTCAAAAAGCCCTTGTTGCTCCTAAAATCCGATTCCATTGTTTTTACCCATCCAGATCCTGCTTAGAATACACCCCTACTTGCCAAACGAAGCTAATTGAATCCTTAACTTCTCTGTATGTTGATTGTATCGTTCCCTTGGCATTCCCGAATGAAGATTTTGTTTCTTTTACTCCTGAGTAGCGTATTAGTCATTTCAAGCTTTTCCCAAAATGCGATTGTAACTGAAAATGCGAACCCTGGTGTGCCCGCTTCCCAGTGGGATATTTCAAACAATGGAGACGGAACTTACGGTGATAAATCCATTCAGGGATTTGCTACGGATATCAGTGTAAATAAGGGTCAAACGATCAATTTCAAAATAACAATAACAACTGGTACCGACTTTAAATATGGAATCAAAATTTATCGTGTGGGCTACTACCAGGGAAACGGAGCCAGACTGATTGCTGACCTGGGAACCGGGTTTACTGGTGTGACACAAAATGCCTGCTCATTTAATGGTACGACAGGGCTTACGGATTGCGGTAACTGGACAGTAAGTGGAAGTTGGGCAGTTCCTGCGACAGCCGTTTCGGGTATTTATTTAGCCAAATTGACAAGGTCTGCGGCGGGAGGCGGCGGATCCAGTCATATAACTTTTATTGTAAGAGATGATGCCAGTACTTCTGCCATTTGCTTCAAGACTTCCGATGCCACCTGGCAGGCTTACAACAGTTATGGAGGCTATAGTTTGTATGTTGGGGCAGGAATGCCCTTTAATCATGGCGATAAAGTGAGTTATAACCGGCCGTTCCTTACGCGCGATGGTGGAGGGGGTGGTGGTTCGGCAGAAGATTATTTCATGAATGCAGAATATCCAATGATTCGTTTCCTTGAAAGGAACGGATTTGATTTAAGCTATGTCACTGATGTTGATGCTGCCCGCAGCGGGTCGCTGCTGCTGAATCACAAAATTTTTCTCTCTGTGGGGCATGACGAGTATTGGTCGAAAGAAGAAAGGAACAGTGTTGAAGCGATGCGCTCCGCAGGTAAACACCTCGCATTTTTCAGCGGAAATGAATCTTACTGGAAAACGAGATGGGAAAACAGCGTGGATGGAACGAATACTCCTTTTCGAACCATGGTTTGTTATAAGGAAGGCACATTGCCGACACCAGGAGAAAATCCTTGCGGCGGAAAATGTGATCCTAGCACTGAATGGACCGGATTATGGCGGGATGGTTGCAGTTTCCCATCGGGCAATGCATGCAAACCTGAAAACGGATTGACCGGTGAAATCAGCTGGGACGGAAATACAGGAACCATGCAGGTGCCCAGCACTTACAAGAATTTAAGATTTTGGAGAAATACGAGCATTGCGTCTCTTGGCACTGGACTAACGGCCACATTGACCGCGGGCACTTTAGGCTATGAGTGGGACTGGGAGCAATATGCAAGTAGCTATCCACCTGGCAGGATTACAATGTCGAGTACATCCTTTGATGGTCATGTTCATAAATTGTCTTTTTATAAAGCTACGACTGGCTCCCTGGTCTTTGGAGCGGGAACCGTGCAATGGTCCTGGGGCCTTGATGCAGTACATGACCGGGGAAATGCGACTGCGGATCCTAGCATGCAGCAGGCAACAATAAATCTTTTTGCAGATATGGGAGCACAGCCCGCCACATTGCAAAGCGGTTTGGTGGCAGCGACCGCATCAACCGACAACACTGCACCAACTGCAACTGTTGTTTCGCCGGCAAATGGAAGTACAATACCTTCCGTACTACCAATGACGATTAGTGGAACTGCTTCTGATGGAGCTACGGTTGCCGTGGTGGAAATCTCCTTTGATGGGGGTGCCACCTGGACTCAGGCAAACGGCACTACAAACTGGACCTATTCTTGGACGCCGCCAGGGAATGGTTCCTATTCGATTAAAGTAAGAGGAGTGGATGACTCGGGAAATTATCCCGCATGGGCATCTGCAACGACGACAACTTTTACAGTAAACGCAACCGTAATTGCGAACGCTGGGAGCAACCAGACGATTTCCTTACCCACTTCTACAGTGACACTGAATGGAAGCGGATCGACGGGAACCATAACGAGTTACCAGTGGACGCAAGTATCAGGCCCCAATACAGCATCGATCACCACACCGGCAGCAGTGACTACCACGGTGACGGGGCTCATTCAGGGAAGCTATGTTTTCAGACTTTCACTTAACGGAGGGGTTAGCACCGCTCAGGTAACGGTCACCGTTAATCCGAATCCAACGCCTGTTGCAAATGCGGGCAGTAACCAGACGATTACCCTGCCGACTTCTACAGTGACACTGAATGGAAGTGGATCTACAGGAACCATTACGAGTTACCTCTGGACGCAGGTATCAGGCCCCAATACCGCATCGATCACTACGCCAACAGCAGGGGCCACTACGGTCACGGGTCTTATCCAGGGAAGCTATGTTTTCAGACTTTCGCTTAACGGAGGAGTCAGCACTTCGCAGGTAACGATCACCGTTAATCCGGCACCCGTGGCAAATGCTGGAGCAAACCAGACCATTATCCTGCCGACTTCTACAATAACACTGAATGGAAGCGGATCGACGGGAACCATAACGAGTTACCTGTGGACGCAGGTATCAGGTCCCAATACAGCATCAATAACCACGCCGGCATCAGTGAGCACAACGGTGACGGGTCTCATCCAGGGTAGCTATGTATTCAGGCTTTCGCTTAACGGAGGTGTCAGCACCGCGCAGGTAACGGTCACCGTGAATCCGGCGCCCTTGGCAAATGCAGGAGTAAACCAGACCATTATCCTGCCGACTTCCACCGTGACACTGAATGGAGGCGGATCGACGGGAACCATTACGAGTTACCTGTGGACGCAGGTATCCGGCCCCAATACAGCATCGATCGCCACGCCGGCAGCCGTGAGCACAACGGTGACGGGTCTCATTCAGGGTAGCTATGTATTCGGACTTTCACTTAACGGAGGTGTCAGCACCGCGCAGGTAACGATCACCGTTAATCCGGCGCCTGTAGCAAATGCAGGTGCAAACCAGACCATTATCCTGCCGACCTCCACTGTTACACTGAATGGAAGCGGATCGACGGGAACCATAACGAGTTACCTGTGGACGCAGGTATCAGGTCCCAATACAGCATCTATCACAACGCCGGCTGCAGGGGCCACTACGGTGACGGGTCTTATCCAGGGAAGCTATGTATTCGCACTTTCGCTTAATGGAGGTGTTAGCACCGCGCAGGTAACGATCACCGTTAATCCGGCGCCCGGCGCAAATGCGGGCATAAACCAGACCATTATCCTGCCGACTTCCACCGTGACATTGGATGGAAGCGGATCGACGGGAACCATAACGAGTTACCTGTGGACGCTGGTATCTGGCCCCAATACTGCATCGATAACAACGCCTGCAGCAGTGAGTACTACGGTGACGGGTCTCATTCAGGGAAGCTATGTATTCGGACTTTCGCTAAACGGAGGTACTAGCATTGCGCAGGTAACGGTCACTGTTAAGCCAGCGCCCGTTGCAAATGCAGGCACAAACCAGACCATCATCCTGCCAACTTCTACAGTGACACTGGATGGAAGCGGATCGACGGGAACCATAACGAGTTACCTGTGGACGCAGGTATCAGGCCCCAATACTGCATCGATAACAACGCCTGCAGCAGTGAGCACTACGGTGACGGGTCTCCTCCAGGGTAGCTATGTATTCGGACTTTCACTTAATGGAGGTGTTAGCATCGCGCAGGTAACGGTCACCGTAAATCCGGCACCCGTTGCAAATGCTGGCACAAACCAGACCATTATCCTGCCTACTTCCACCGTGTCACTGAATGGAAGCGGATCGACGGGAACCATCACGAGTTACCTCTGGACACAGGTATCAGGCCCCAATACCGCATCAATCGCCACGCCGGCAGCTGTGAGCACAACGGTGACGAGTCTCATCCAGGGAAGTTATGTTTTCGGACTTTCGCTTAACGGAGGTACTAGCATCGCGCAGGTAATGGTCACCGTTAATCCGGCGCCCGGAGCAAATGCAGGAAGCAACCAGACCATTATACTGCCGACTTCCACCGTGACACTGAATGGAAGCGGATCAACTGGAACCATAACGAGTTACCTGTGGACGCAGGTATCAGGTCCCAACATAGCATCTATATCCACACCAACGGCGGTGAGCACTTCGGTAACAGGTCTCATCCAGGGAAGCTACGTATTCGGGCTTTCGCTTAACGGAGGTACTAGTACCACGCAGGTAACGGTCACGGTTAAGCCGGCGCCCGTTGCAAATGCAGGAAGTAACCAGACCATTGTCCTTCCGACTTCTACAGTGACACTGGATGCAAGCGGATCGACGGGAACCATAACGAGTTACCAGTGGACGCAAGCATCAGGTCCCAATACAGCATCGATATCCACGCCAACGACGGTGAGCACTTCTGTAACGGGTCTCATCAAGGGAAGCTATGTATTCAGACTTTCGCTTAATGGAGGTATTAGTACCGCGCAGGTAACGGTCACCGTTAATCCGGATCCGACACCTGTTGCAAATGCAGGCGTCAACCAGACGATTACTCTGCCAACTTCTGCACTGACACTGGATGGAAGCGGGTCGACGGGAACCATAACGAGTTACCTGTGGACGCAGGTATCAGGACCCAATACAGCATCAATCACCACACCAACGGCGGTGAACACGACTGTTAAGGGGCTCATCGAGGGAAGCTATGTATTCGCACTTTCACTTAACGAAGGTATTAGCACCGCGCAGGTAACGGTCATCGTTAATCCGGATCCGACACCTGTTGCAAATGCTGGTGGCGATCAGACGATTGCCTTGCCAACTTCTACAGTGACACTGGATGGAAGTGGATCGACAGGAACCATAACGAGTTACCTGTGGACGCAGGTATCAGGCCCCAAATCAGCATCGATCACTACGCCGGCAGCAGTGACCAGTACGGTCACAGGGCTCATCCAGGGAAGCTATGTTTTCGAACTTTCGCTTAATGGAGGTGTCAGCACTGCGCAGGTAACGGTCACCGTTAGTGCGGATCCGACCCCTGTTGCAAATGCAGGCAGCATCCAGACCATTACTCTGCCGACTTCTACAGTGACACTGGATGGAAGAGAATCAACGGGAACCATAACGAGTTACTTGTGGATGCAGATATCGGGCCCCAACATAGCATCGGTAACCACGCCGGCAGCAGTGAGCACAACGGTGACCGGTCTCATCCAGGGAAGCTATATTTTCAGACTTTCGCTTAACGGTGGTTCTAGCACTGCACAGGTAATGGTCATCGTTAAGCCGGACACCTCAGTGCGTGCAACGCCCTATTACCTTGGTCAGAACTACCCAAATCCTTCTACTCAGGGCACTAAAATCAATTTTGGCATACCTTCGAGGTCATTCGTAGAGATTGTTTTGTTTGATATGCAGGGAAGGTTGATAAAAGTTTTGGTCAATGAACTGAAAGAAAGTGGTAATCATGTGTATGAGCTGAACACAGGCAATCTGGCTAAAGGAATATATTATTATACAATGAGCTCCGGAAATTATGTTGCAACCAAAAAATTGATGGTGCAATAGGCGCTGAAAATGCGATGTTCATTTCAGATAAGGCCAAAGAAAAATTCAAAGTAATCTTTGCATTGGAATTTCATTATGATTTCAAAAGGCCTGGCAGAAGATCTGCGAGGCCTTTTTATTCAGGGACTCATCCGGGCGTCTGCAACGCCAGCCTTCTCTCAGGGAAAAACATGCTCCCAGGATCATCCACATTCTTTGAGCAGTTTCTTGATTGCGCAATAGGTGTGATGAGTGATATTTGCCTCATATAAGTCATTCCCATTTTGGGAAAGCGCAAGCTAAATTTTCATCCATCATTGCATTTCTGAATTGTATTTATTAATTTCGGTCGTTAATCCTTGTCCAATCTCCTCGGCATCTTAATTTCTGTCGTCAAATTTCCATGTTTTTTATTCACAGAAAGAAGATCTCATTGTGAACAACCCGGAACAGGAATTTTCCTGTCGAATTGTTTAGCAATCAAAATTTCTGCATAGAATTGTTTGGAATAGTTATCGGGTTCTATGGTCATTGATCAAGAATCAACTTGGAAACGAATGAAATGATCTATTTCAAGTGCTAGTGCAATAACTTTGTTTTAAAACATTTTAGAATCCATTCAGGTAATGCTGAATATCATGACCGGAAATCAGTTCAATCAGCTTACTATTGATATCCAGGGCAGTACAGCGCATTTTTTAATGTATTTGCCGGTCCCTTTTTTGACTTAAAGGTTTTTTTTCTATTTTGCGTTCATAAATCCGAAAATACACTATCCCTTTGGTCATGCCCTAGCCAATACTCCCTTTGACCGTCCTTGTTAGATCGTGCTTCTTGGTCAAGATTCTAGACACTATGCTTAGAAATCCGAAGTTTTTTTTTGAAAATGATCGCCATTACCAAAAGCCATTGCATTATGCGTAAGAAGCTGTACACCTTTGAAATAAATAAATCTTTTACTCTTTTTATCTTGAGTTTTTGCTTCCTGGGATTTTCCTTTGGTCAAAACCCCATTGTCATTGAAAATGCCAATGCAGGAACACCAGCAACAGTATGGGATATTCCAGGGGGAACTGCCGGAGATTTATCCATACAAGGTTTTGCTACAGATATTAGTGTCAATGTAGGAGGCACGATCGACTTCAAAGTGGACGTCAATTCAGGAACTGATTTTAATTTTAATATTTCCATTTATCGTATCGGATATTACCAGGGGAATGGGGCCCGGCTTATTGCAGATCTTGGTAACTTTGTGGGCATCGCACAACCTGCATGTAATTTTGATAATGTCACGGGTTTAACAGATTGTGGAAACTGGACACTGACAGCCAGTTGGCCAGTTCCTGCCACGGCCGTTTCAGGAATTTATATTGCAAAACTTACCAGATCAGTGGCTGGTGGCGGAGGCAGCAGCCATATCGCTTTTATCGTTCGTAACGATGCCAGTACGGCATCTTTATTCTTTAAAACTTCTGATGCTACATGGCAGGCATACAATCCTTATGGTGGCATGAGTTTGTATGTAGGAGCTGGTATGCCTTTTAATCACGCAAATAAAGTGAGTTATAACCGGCCTTTCTTGACTCGGTCTGGTGGAGGTGGGGGAGGTGCCCAGGAAGACTGGTTTATGAATGCAGAGTATCCGATGATCCGGTTTCTGGAAGCAAATGGATTTGATATCAGTTATACGACTGATGTTGATATTTCGCGAAACCCTACGAACCTCATACTTAATCATCAGGTATTTCTCTCAGTAGGTCATGACGAATATTGGTCGAAGGAAGAAAGAAATGCCGTGGAAGCCGCGAAAACTGCAGGCAAACACCTGGCCTTTTTTAGCGGCAACGAATCCTACTGGAAGACAAGGTGGGAAAACAGTAATGATGGCACGAATACACCATTCAGAACAATGGTTTGTTATAAGGAAGGATCGATGCCTACACCGGGGGAACATGCCTGTGGAGGCAAGTGTGATCCAGATCCCGAATGGACGGGACTATGGAGAGATGGCTGCGCTTTTCCAGCAGGAAATGCCTGCAAACCAGAAAACGCATTGTCTGGACAAATTAGCTGGGACGGACTTACTGGTACAATTCATGTTCCTGGCACTTACAATAACCTTAGGTTTTGGAGGAATACACCGGTAGCAGCGCTGGGAACCGGCTTCACACTCGATTTGACTCCGGGGACTTTAGGCTTTGAGTGGGATTGGGAACAGCCTGCTTTCCAGACGAGTTACCCCTTGGGAAGAGTAACTATGTCTAAGACAAGTTTTGACGGTCACATTCATCTCATATCTCTTTATAAGACATCAAATGGTGCCCTCATATTTGGAGCAGGCAGTGTACAGTGGGCCTGGGGATTGGACGCAAACCATGACCGGGGCATTGATCCCGCGGATTTGTCCATGCAACAGGCCACTATAAATCTCCTGGCAGATATGGGAGTACAGCCTGATCCTACCGCTGTACTCGAACCGGGTCTCATACTTGCCACTGCTTACACAGATGTTACTCCTTCGACTTCTGTCATTACAGGTCCAGCAAATGGTGAAGATGTTCCAAAAAATCTGGTTGCTACAATTACCGGAACCGCAGTTGATGCGGGAGGCGGGGTGGTGGCCGGAGTTGACATATCTGTCGACGGGGGACTGACCTGGCAGCCAGCTCAGGGTACCACAAACTGGGTTTTCTATTGGACTCCAACTGTCGCCGGACCAGCTAATATTCTCACAAGGGCATTTGATGATATTGGAAATCTGGAACCTCAGGGCACAAGCGGAATGCCAAATAATATTACTTTGAACGTCGTCGAAGGTGGACCCGTTTGTCCATGCACCATTTTTACTCCTGCCCAGGGGCCTGATGCATCAGGTGCAAATAACAACGACGCCGGCCAGGCTATATCGCTCGGGGTAAAGTTTATGTCTTCGAGGGATGGCTCAATTTCCGGAATCAGATTCTTCAGGGCGATAAGTGATAACGCGCCGAGTGGCACAGAATTAGTCCAATTATATTCGGTATCTCCTGATGGAGTTACCCCGGGAACCTTATTAGGACAGGCGGCTCTTACAACGTCAGCAAGTCCGGGTTGGACCGAAGTATCATTTGCTTCGCCAATCGGCATTACTGCCAATACAGTCTACGTAGCTTCGTATTTTAGCCCTACTGGATTTTATACAAGCACCGATAATTACTTTGGAAGTCAGATTATACATGGATTATTGACAGCATTGGCTGATAGTATTCAAAGCCCGAACGGCCTTTATATGTATGGACCAGCAGCTCAGTATCCATTTAACAGCTTCTCGGCTTCCAACTATTGGGTGGATGTAGTTTTTAGCCCAACAGTTCCGCTCCCTGTCACATATACCAATTTTAAAGTGACAAAAGAAGGCAACGATGCACTTTTAACCTGGACCACTTCCATGGAGCAAAACAATACCGGATTTGAAATTCAGAGAAGCAATGATGGGACAAGCAACTGGGTCGTCATTGGATTTGTCAAAAGCCAGGGCAACAACAAAAGTCTGCAGAACTATCAATACAGGGACAAGGATCTCTCAGCGGGCAAATATTATTATAGACTTCGCCAGGTGGATTTCGATGGCAAATCCACTTTTACAGCAGTCAGAGAAGTGGATTTCGATGGCAATTCCATTTTGGAATTGAGGCAGAACACGCCAAATCCATTCAGTGCATCGACCACGATTGTTATTGTGATTCCTCAAGCTGGAAGGTACAAGCTCACCTTGTATGATCAGATGGGCCGATCAGTGCGAGATTTGATGGATGATACCAAGGGGTCCGGTACTTATCAGATCCAGTTAAACAAGTCTGGGCTGAGCCCAGGTACGTATTACTATAAACTGGATTCAAAAGACCATTCCTTGGTCAGAAAAATGACCATATTTTAGCTTTATTGCAAATCATGATAATTTCAGAGGCTGTCTCAAAATTGAAAGGAGACAGCCTCTTTTCTTTGCAATTCCAAAGGAAGATATAGGTCGTCCTGCCAAAATTCCCGGTTATTTCTCCTCACCACCTTTTGTTTTAAGACCTTACGCTTGAGGCAAGGAGCTCACACCAACTGCGAAATGCCTTGTTTTTCAGCAAAAGAGGTTAAAAAACATTTTTTTTTAAAGTGCATAATTGAGTTAAATTTACTCCCCCTTATTCGCCTGCCTCCCGGTCCGTCACCTCATATATCCTATCAGTTTCTGCACTGATTCTAGTTGATTTCCTTTATTGCTCATTAAACCCTAAACAGTAACTGAACATTACTAAAGCGAATACATAGGTTGGGTTTAAACAATTTTGCTTATGAACCAAGGAAATTCAAAGTATCTCTGGCTATTCCTGTTGATATGTGCTAGTATAAAGGGCGATGCGCAAACAGATGTCCTTACGCACCATAATGACCTGGCAAGAACGGGATGGAATAACCAGGAAACCAACCTGACCACCTCCAATGTGAATACTGCTACATTCGGCAAAATGGCTTCCCTTACTGTGGATGCACAAGTTTATGCGCAGCCTTTGGTGGTCACCAATGTGAACGTTCAGGGAGTTGGCTTAAGAAATCTGCTATTGGTTGCTTCTACTGGAAATATCCTTTATGCTTTTGATGCGGATGGAACGGTAACCACGCCTTATTGGACGAGAACACTGACTGAAGCAGGTATGGTAGTCCCCACTAGCACCGACATCAGTAATGTGCTTACGGGAATCTGTGGCAATTTCTATTTTGACTTCAATAGCTCTATAGGAATTATTGGAACCCCGGTTATTGACAAAGCTGCCAATGCACTCTATGTAGTGGCAAGAAGCAAGCCCGGCGGAGTTACCCCCACAGGATGGAAGCAGGTACTTCATAAAATTGATATCAGAACCGGGATGGACATGGTAAATCCAGTCGAAATCAGCGGCTCAGTTCCCGGCACAGGCGACGGCACTGGCTCAACGGTTACATTTAATCCCCTGACTGGAAACCAAAGACCAGGACTCTTGTTGCTGAATGGAATAGTATATGTTGGCTATGCTTCTTATTGCGATTTCGTACCCTATCATGGCTGGCTATTCGGGTATGATGCCAATAATCTTTCCCAAAAGATTATTTATAATTCTACACCCAATAGCGGTGAAGGCGGTTTCTGGATGAGTGGTTCAGCGCCTTCGGCAGATGATGCTGGTAGCATTTACATTGGTTCTGGAAACGGCTTCATCCCACAACCTGAGGGTGAAATGGCCGAAAGCATTCTTAAATTAACCCCCAACGCACAGCAAAATGGAGTAACCCTTTCCTCTTTTTTTACTCCATGGAATGTGAATGCTTTAAATGGTAATGATCTTGATTTTGGAATAACTAATGTGCTGCTGATACCTAATACAAATATGGCATTGGCTGGGTGCAAGGATGGTAATTTGTATCTGCTTGACAGGACAAATATGGGCGGCCGTGGTGCAAGTAGCAATAATGTACTGCAAACGATTTCTCTGGGTTCTGGCAAATACCTCCATTCTTCAATAGCCTATTATAAAAGCAACAGTGTGGAATATGTGTATGTGTGGTCTGAGCATGGACTGCTCTCTGCGTTTCCAGTCTTAGCGGGCAGCAATAAACTTGGAACCATCCCAGTGAATTTTGCGGGGCAGGGGCCGGACGGATACAATGGCGTCCTGCTCTCAGTATCATCCAATGGCGGAACGGATGGCACGGGCATCCTTTGGGCAAGCTACGGGTTGGCTGGATGTGATCCGAATAGCTATACATGTGCAGGTATCCTGCGGGCACTCGATGCAAATGACCCGACCAAAGAATTGTGGAATTCCAGCATGGTTGCTGCAGATGCGGTCGGGAATTATGCCAAGTTTGTAAATCCGACGATTGCCAACGGCAAGGTTTACCTGGCAACATTTTCCAACAAGATTTTGATTTATGGCCTAAAAGCCGGTGCCCTATGCGGGACCACGAATTTTGCATTAAACATGAATGCCTCCGCTACTTCTTCTGTAAGTGCGAACACACCTGATAAGGCAGTGGATGGAAACGCTGGGACATCCTGGAACAGCACCAATGCGGATAACCAGAATTTCGAGGTAGACCTTGGCAACAAATATGATATTTGCAACCTCGTTGTCAAATGGGATCCTCTAAATTCAGGGAAAGACTTTAATGTACAAATGTCCAATGACAGCAGCAATTGGACAACTATCAAGACAATCACGGGCAATTCAACTGCGAATGAAGTCATCTCGTTGACTGCAAACGGTTACAGATACATTTTGCTTCAGGGAATTACCCGGAACAATACAGGGGGGTCAGTATCTATCCAGGAATTCGAAATTTATGGAACTCTTTCAAATTCCTGTGCTTCGCCTACCAATCTCACTGCTACCAATATCACAGAAAACTCGGCGACCTTGAATTGGGCGGCGGTGAGCGGCGCATCAAGCTATTCTATAGATTATAAAACGGTGGCTTCTCCCAGCTGGTTGAATGTAACCAGCAATACCAATTCGGTTCCCCTGTCAGCCCTGAGTTGTGGCACATCTTATTTATTCCGCGTACAAGGGAATTGTTCAGGCGGGGGACAAAGTGCTTTAAGCAACGGGGCTTTAAACACTGCCATCTGCACCGTGGAATGTAATCTTCCAACGAGATGGTCTGCCAATGATATTGGAAGTATCGGATCGGCTGGTTCCTCCTGCAGTGTAGGAGGCGAAGGAGGCGTATTTACCTTGAAGGGTTCAGGAAATGATATTGGAGGAACTGCTGATGCATTTCAGTTTGCAAACTATTTCATGAAATACGGCGACTTGAATACATATACCAGGGTCGCCTCACTGGATGCGGGCAATGGACAAAACAAAGCTGGCTTAATGATCCGCGAAGATTTAACTCCAGGATCCAGGAATATTTTTGTTGGGGTAACCAGCGGCAGTGAGCTCGTTTTACAATACCGCAGCAGTACAGGAGGCGCAACAACTATTTTATCCATACCCGGGATTGCTGCACCTTATTGGGTGAAATTGGCAAAGAGCGGTACCAGTTATGCGGCATACTATTCGCAAAATGGAGTTGGCTGGACGGAGATCGGATCCCTGGTTGATTTGGGATTTGGAACAACCAGTTTCCCCTATGGCGGATTTGCTGTCACCAGCCACAATAATGCAGTTTTATCTACCGCAACCTTTGATGGATTCGGGGAAGTCATAACAAATCCGCTGGTCGTAAAACTTTTGGATTTTGAGGGCCATACAGTAAATAACCAATATGTATTGTTGACATGGGATACCCAATCGGAACAAAACAGTGACCATTTTGAAGTAGAACGAAGCAGCAATCTATTAAATTTTCAAACAATAGCTTACGTAAAAGGTGCCGGCACCAGCAATACAAAAAAGAGTTATTCTGCCGTTGATAACAATCCTAAGGAAGGGCTGAACTACTACAGGTTAAAGCAGGTGGATAGTCAAGGCATTTCGACCTATTCTTCTTCAATCATTGTAAGGTTTGGCACAGATATAGCCCCTAGATTATTCCCGAACCCTGCCAACTCTACATTCACGTTGGTCCAGGGCCAGGAAATAATCAATGAGGTTATCATTTACGATATGACAGGAAAGGTTTTGAAACGCATAAGCAATACAACGGCCAATACAAATCTTGTAGTGACGATGAATGAGTTGGCACCTGGCACATATATCGTTGCATTGAAGAGCGACTCGCGCGATTACCAGATTAAGCTGATCAAGAGGTAGGGAATGCAGAGCGCTGGAAATGAAACGCGGAAGGATAAAAGCGAAGAACTGCATTTCGAAAGGAGAGTGGATCTGGCCAACTGCTGGGATACACTTACCAAATCAGGACTTAATCCATGGTAAGGATGTAGGGTAGAATATTTCGGCAATTTGCAAAAATCATAAAAAAAAAGAAGCTGCTTGTACTTTTAAAGCAGCTTCTTTTTATTGGAGAATATTCTTTGAAATATTACTTAATGCTCAATATGCATTTTTATCCCCTCTGATTGTTACATAAATGGTGAGCAGGATGATCCGCATATCCAACCATAAAGACCAGTTTTCCATGTACCAGATATCATACTCAACTCTTTTTTTCAATAAATCATTGTCCCGGATTTCTCCCCTGAAACCATTGACCTGCGCCCATCCGGTGAGTCCGGGCTTAACAAAATGCCGGATCATATATTCCTTGTACAACTCGGCGAAGTCTTCCGTATGTTTCAACATATGAGGCCTTGGTCCAACGACGGACATATCACCCAAAAAAATATTAAAAAACTGTGGCAGTTCATCAATATTGGTTTTGCGAATGAATTTTCCCAATCTCGTTAGGCGGTGGTCATCCTTGCTTACCTGCCTGGAATCTGCTTCATCATTTATTCTCAGGCTCCTGAATTTGATGCACCTAAAAGCTTGATTGTTTTTCCCTGATCTAAGCTGAATAAAAAAAACGGGCCCTCTGGATTCCAATTTAATAAACAATGCAAGAAGTGGAACCAACCAGGAAAGAATAAAGACAATGACGAGGATGCTGAATACGATGTCGAATGTTCTTTTTTTGATCCTGTTGCCTGTATCTTCAAGCGGCTCTTTTCTAAGAGAAAGCACAGGGATATCGTTCAGAAAATCGACAAAAATGTTTCGGTTGACGAAGATTTGATAGTCAGGTACAAATTTGAAATATATGAATTGTTTCTCCGCTTCCTTGGCCAGTTCATATAAGTACGGATAGTGCTCTGGGGGCAGGGTAGAGTAAATTTCTGTGACCTGCGTTTCCTTCATGAATTGGATGCAGTCCCTCAGGTCGCGGATAACCCGCAAATTAGATGAATCATTGATCCTTCCCGTATCATCAAAACATCCGACAAGCTTTACCAGCTTGGCTTCTTTTTGGAAATAGTTAATCAGCTTTATAGAGAGTGGGTTGTAACCTAAGACGAAAACTTTTTTTGCCAGTCTGAACTGACTTCTAAGTGAAATGACAAGCAGATGAAAAACGATTCTGTTAAATATAAGGATCAGGGCAAAGCCGAAGGTGCATGAAATAATAAAAATCCTGGAATATGGAAAATGATATACGAATATGAAAACAAATATACTCGCAACAGCCAAAAGATAACACTTCAGCGTTCTCTTGAAGAACACTTCGAAATCAAGCCAATTTTTGCTGAAATAAAGTGCTGTCAGGTAAACTGACGCCATCCAAGTCAAGTTAAATACGGCATAATAGAGATGATATTCGTTCCTGTGGGCTTCATCTATTCGAGTAATAAAAAGGCTGGCAAGAAAAAATACCAGGTTAAGCGAAAGGATATCCCAAATCCACAGAAGGGTTCGAAAAAATATGAAGGATAATTTATTCATTCGTCATCATTGGGATGAAAATGGACTCGTGATCATATTTCCCTCTATGTTTTGTGATTGTACTGTCTGGCGCGATTTTTATCTTAAATTCCATTCTATTGTATTTATTGGACAATTGCTGTTTTATAGGCCTTTACTGGACTGAATGATTGGAAAGAAATTATTAAATTCAGGGCCTTCTTGCCTGGTTCTGCTGTTCCCATGATCTAATACATTTGACAATTTCTTCAGAAAATAATTTGGCGCCTGATTCATTAAGGTGAGCCTGGTCCTTGAAATATTCTGCATTTTTGAAAGCGGGAATCGCGGCAAAATTCAGGAATTTTACGGAACCGAATTGTGAACAGAGATTTGCACAAGCATTTGCGGAAATTGTACTTTGATAATTTTCAAAGAGGGGAGATATAACCACCAGGGCCGGTATCTGGTATCTGTTTAACTGAACCAGCAAGTCCCTAAAAGCGTTTATCTTCAAGGTATCAATCTCCCCGGATTCCTTGAACTCTTCCATATTTTTGTTTCGCACGGCACCATCTAATCGGATATAACCGTGATAATCTTCAGCTCTATTTTTTTTCGGAGATATACCCGCTATTAATGAAGTAAGCAAGGAATTGTAGGGGTATATATGAGAAACTAATTTCACATTTTCAAATCTGCCATAATATTTTAAGTAAGGCCTGATGACCGGATCATCATGATAGGGTAAAAGAGAAGATAATACATCTTCATCTTTATTCGTAAATTCCTTTGGATGCACATCGATTATGATCAACTTAGGTTTATAGCGGTGTATTACTGCCGATGCCATGGCGCAACTGTAAATAATGTTTTGCCCATCTCTTCCGCAGTTATAAAATGAATCATTAAGCTCCTGCTCAAAAATTTTTGAGTCATAATGGTGATTGGCCCTCGAAGATCCTACTACCAGATAATTTGACTTCGTGCTATAAACAGCAAAATTTGATCTGTAAAGATAACCAGCTCTTTGGTTATCATAGAGCCACTTTAGGCTGGTACCGATGCCCAGATCCAGCACATAAATCAATAAGAGAATTATGATTCCGGACTTTAGAAACCTCTTTAATTCTGAATTATCTGAGGGCGTAATTAGAATTGAAAATAGATAAATTGACTGGAATCAAATACACCAAATAACAAAATGGATATCGCCAAGGTCGCATAAGTGAACCTCCGGACAATGATGTTTTTGTGTTTGAACAGACTATATCCATTAAATAGCTTATACTCTTCGAATGACTCAGTTATTATTAGTACCAGAAGAAACAGAAGAGAATATATCATTGCTTTATTGTCACCGATAAAGAGCGGGCCATGGTCGAAAAATACTTTGCGAAGGATAGTATCAGCCGAATGTAGATCCTTTGCGCGGAAGTAGATCCAGGCGATGGATATTAAAATAAAAGTAATAGCGATATTGAAGAACTTAAGCGGGCCTCTCAAATGACTTTTCTTCAAATAACCTCCGGTCCTGGAGAAAAAAGGGGCAAGCATTTGTCCCACCACCAAATAAATCCCATTCAAGTCTCCCCAAATGACAAAGGTCCAGTTGGCGCCATGCCAAAGTCCGCTGAGTATGAATGTTAACATCAAATTTAGATACTTGCCTGCTTTTTTTACTCTGTTTCCACCTAAGGGGATATACACGTAATCTCTGAACCAGGTGGAAAGAGAAATGTGCCATCTTCTCCAAAATTCAGATATGGACCAGGAAAAATACGGGCGTTTGAAATTTTCAATTAATTTAAAACCCATAACTTTTGCTGTACCTATGGCAATATCCGAATAGCCTGAGAAATCGCAGTAAATCTGGAATGCAAAAAACACTGTCGCCAGGATCAAGGATGTGCCATTGTGTTGCTCATAATTATTGTAAACCGGATTCACATAGCTGGCTAAGCGATCCGCGATTACGACTTTTTTGAAAAGCCCCCAGGCTATCCTTTTTAGGCCATCGGTTGCATTGAGATAATTGAATTCATGTTTTTCATAGAACTGATGCAGCATATGCTGCGGCCGTTCTATTGGCCCCGCAACCAATTGCGGATAGAACATGACATATAAGCTATAAATGCCAAAATGTTTTTCAGCCTTTTGATTTCCTCTGTAAACTTCAATCACATAACTAAGGCTTTGGAAAGTGTGAAATGAAAGGCCAATGGGAAGTATGATATTAAGAAAATGGATGGGATACTCTAAATTGAAAAAATTGGCAATGACAATGAAATTACTGTTGAAGAAGTTGAAATACTTGAATACAAACAAAACAAGGCATGTCGAAAAGATGCTTATTAGCAACCATTTCTTTCTTGTTTTCCCCTGAGACTTTTCTATGTATATGCCGGCTGTGTAATCAATGAGTATGGTTGCCAGCAAAATGAGAATATAAACCGGAATGAAAAAACAATAGAAAATGCAGCTGATCAGCAATAAATGGATCCACTGCCATTGCCTGGGCAACAGGAAATATATAATAGTAACAATCGGGAAAAAAACCAGGAAATTAAACGAATTAAAAAGCATACTGAGAGGAAATTGGCGTGGAGCCTGGAGGTATGGATTTTGAATTGACTGCCGCCAATTTTAAGATCGACTTGAATGTATCAACCACTTTCTTGATGTCTTCATCCTTCATAGGAATGTAAAGGGGAAGAATGATGCTGCTGTCACATGCATTTTCTGAAACAGGCAGGGAAAGGCCAGCGCATTCGGCTTTGTATGCGGTTTCCCTGTGGCTTGTCATGACTCCTCTCCGTGTCGAGATGCCTGCATCCAACATCGCCTGCATCAGATCGTTTCTAGCGATAGGGCAATCTTTCCCAAGCAGAATACTATAGGATTGGTAATTGGTAAAGTATCCTTTCTTTTCCCTTGGCAATTGAATGAAGAAAATATCTTTAAATGCCTTATTGTATGCTGAGGCTATCTTCCTGCGCTTCTTGACGATCCAGTCTAATTTTTCCAGTTGCTTAATCCCGACTGCTGCCTGAATGTCCGTCATCCTGTAATTGTAGCCGACTTCCACATGATCTTCGAAAATGAGTTTATTTGAGTCATGACGCACCCTGTCATTTACAGACATACCATGTTGGCGGAGTAGTCTTAACCGGGTATAATAAGCTTCATTATTTGTCGTGATCATTCCGCCATCTCCAGTGGAAATCACTTTTCGCGGATGAAAAGAAAAGCATACCAGTTCTGAATGGCTACCAATCTTTGAACCTTTGTAGGATGAACCAGCGGCACAGGCAGCATCTTCAATCAATTTGAGGCCGTGTTCAGATGCGATTTTTTTGAACGCATCAATATCAGCAGGCATCCCGATCTGATGCACAAGCAGGATTGCTTTTGTTTTAGAAGTAATTTTTCGCAGCACATCCTTCGGATCCAGATTGTAGTTTGCCGGGTCAATTTCTGCAAATACAGGCTTTGCGCCTGTGTATTTTATGGCATTGGCCGTTGCGATATAGCTCATTGATGGACAAATCACTTCATCACCGGGACCAATTCCAGCCACAATCATCGCAAGATGGAGGGCTGTAGTACAGTTTGAAACTGCCACAGCATATTTTGCGCCTGTGTAGGTTGCAAATTTTTCTTCGAATTCTGCTACTCTCGGACCCTGGGTAATCCATCCGGTGAGAATTGTGTCATAGGCAGCTTTCGCCTCTTTTTTTGTCAGGTAAGGTTTGGCAATAGGTATCATGTGTTTGCTGTCATTTTTATTTTCTCGAAATACCAGTTGGTTAATTCTTTCATTCCCTCCTCCAGACTAACCGTCGGCTCAAAGTTCAGCAATTTCTTTGCCTTGCTAATATCCGCCAGCCTCCGGCTAACAGGATTAACTGAATTCTCCTCCCTGAATTCGGGTATAAGTTTGGATTGATTCACTTTTAGTAAAACATCCAGCAATTCCTTTAGGCTGGTTTCTTCGCAATTGCCGATATTAAAGGCTTCATCGCTCACGTCTGCTTCCAGGGCTGCAATATTTGCTTTGGCGATGTCTCTAACGTATACAAAGTCCATTGTCGTTGAACCATCACCGTAAATCAGTGGGCTCCTCCCATCACGAATGCAATCCAGCCACTTGATCATCACTTCTGTATATTTTCCATCTGTATCCATCCGGGGTCCATAGGCATTAAAATAGCGAAGTGCGACATAGTCCAGGCCGTACATAAATTTGAAACTGCGCAATAATTGCTCTCCCCACATTTTTGCCGCTCCATAGAAGGTTTGATTATTATATGGATTATCAGATTCAGGAGTAGGAAAATGCTGGGCAAGTCCATATACGGATGCACTGGAACTGTAGATCACTTTCTTCACCTTGTGCTTTACGCATAAGGTGGCCAATTCAAAACTGGACTTGAGCATCACGTCAAATCCTTCTCTTGGATTGGCTGCGCAGGCATTGATGCGGAGGGCTGCCATGTGAAAAACATAATCCGTCCCGGAAATACATTTTTCAAGCAATGCGCTGTCGCGGATATCGCCTTCGTGAAATTCCACTATGGGACTATGATAGAAGTTCTTCATATTTCCCAGTGTACCGCGGATATAATTATCAATAATGATGATCTTTTTTGGTCCAAGGGGAAGCAGCTCTTCCACCACATAGGATCCGATGAATCCGGCCCCGCCGGTAACCAGAATGATGGAGTCTTTGATTCTATTCTTCATTTAGTTTGTTTTATCCGAATCCAGGCCCTGGTCAGAGCTCTACAATTTTATCAATAATGAATACCGGTCTTTTGCGGCTGGCATCGAGGGTACGCCATAGATATTCTGCGATGATACCCAGCGAAATATTCGTAATCCCGAATCCGATCATGAGAATGGAAACGAGCGCGGGCCAGCCACTTGCCAGGTTATGGAATATCAACGTTCTTAATACTATATATAGTGTCCACAGGAGCCCGATAATAAACATAGAGATCCCCACGATGGTCACCAGCCTGATGGGGGCATATGAAAATGCCACAAAGGAATCTATAAATAATTTGATCTTTTTAGACATGGTCCATTTGCTCACCCCGGTTTTCCGTTCGAGCTTCTTATATGAGATAGATGTTTGGCGGAAACCCATTCCGAGGATTTGCAAAAAGATGGATGAATTGGCTTCCACATTGTTTTTCACCTGGCTGGCAACTTTCCGGTTGAACATGACTATATCGAATCCTTTTTCAGGGAAATTGCTAAACGCAAATTTTTTCATCAGAAATGCATACGCGGATGAAAAGGTTTTTTCGCCGAAAGAAACTTTTGTGCTTTCGCGGTGGGCCCAAATGATATCGTGTCCTTCCCTGGTTTTTTCTTCCATTTTTAGGATAAGCTCGAGCGGGTCCTGCAGGTCAGCATAATTAAAGCAAACGAGTTCCCCCGAGGCAATGGAGATGCCGGCCCGGAGTGCCGCATGGGATCCGAAATTTCTTGAGAGACTGATGATTTTCGCTTTGTAGCCGCGGTGATTCATTTCCTGGAGCCTTTCCACAGAACCGTCTTTCGAACCATCATTCACGAAGATCACTTCTGGCTTCAATTGAGTATGTTCACCAAAAAATGAATTGAGGTTTTCCACCAAATAGGGGATGCCTTCATACTCATTGTAAATGGGAATGATCAGGGAAATGAAGGGATTCGTCAATTCATTCATTTGGACGCAGTTTAAATCTTAAGCGGATACTCTTGATCAATTCACCAGGCGGGATCTTTTTCCCCTTATATTCTATTTCCTGGATTTCCAACATACCCTTACCACATGCCACCTGGATAAATTTGCTTTCTTTTTGTATTCCGACTACATGCCCCGGAACGGCAAGGAATTTTTCTTTGTATTTGAAGACACCTGCCTTCCAGATGATAATTTTTTCTCCGTTCAGAAAACTATATGCTCCTGGGTAAGGGGCAGATGAAGCTCTCACCAGGCGACTAATCCTTTGCGCAGATTCGTTCCAATTCACCTGACTGTCCTCGGGTAGCCTGGGATAACACCTGAGTCCATGTTTCGATCCCCTAACTACAAAAGATCCTGGTTTTTTTAGGACTTTCGAAAGAGCTTTTTCATAGAGAAGCGGCACATCCTTTACCGCTTCAGCCAAAATATCGGCAATATAAGTCTTCTCTGTAATCCGGATGGCTTTTCGAGCGACGGTATCGCCTGCATCCAGGTCCGGATCCATCTTATGAATATTGCCAAAGATTTTTTTCTCGCCGTTGATAATGGACCAATTCACCGTCGCGTTTCCTTTATAATCCGGAAGATTTCCCAAATGAAAATTCAGAATTCCGGATTCAAAAAGATCGAGGAATTCTTTTGGAATAGTATATTTCCAATTCACGCTGATGGCCGCGCGAATTTTATTGTTTTTTACGATTTGAATGAGTTCATCATGTTTCACAGATTTTATCATGAAGAACCTGGCGTCAATTTCATTTGCTAGTTTTTCAAAATCCTGAGGTTTGATATCATATTCTTCATAAGCTTCTTCGGTAACGATTGCTTTGAATACAAATCCTTTTTTAACCAGATGCTTAATTCCTTCATACAAATACTTTGACCGGCCGATCGCTATAATGTTTTGAGAAGCGCTCATATAATATCCAGGATTTTTATATTCTTATATTCCGTTTTCCCCTTGAGCATGAGTTCCCCAGCTTTTAGTCCGCCCGACTGTAGGCGGATGATCGGATCATATCCGACAGCAGAAGGGAGGATCCCCATATGGCCGCTATGCACATGACCAGGATAGCATCGGATTCCGCTGGACGCAAGGAATTTTTCATCGAGATCTCCGCAAAAGCGAAGAATATAAGGGTCTTTCAATTCTGCGACCAACTGATCGGCTTCAATCGGAGAATTTTCTCCGATCCAATTCTTATCAAATGGATAGGCTGTAAAAATAACGGCCTCTGCATCCTTGTATTTCGCAGGGATCTTAACGGCGGGAAAACCTCCGACCCAGTCAATCTTATCCAACTCGTAGCGATCCATATGATCATCTTTATCAATAACAGCCAGTCCATCGCAGATACGGGAGAGCACTTTTGCAATAAAAGGCCCGAAATCATTATTGCAGAGCAGAACGAATTTGTTTTTATACGGACAAATCCCTGAGTCAAAGATTTGTTTCAACGCCATGTCGCCGAGATAATTGAAGACGTCGATGTCGGGATGCCTTTCATTCGTAGCGCCAACAGGGAACCCCCTTTTCCTGATATAATGAATGTCCATATCAGCATCCCTCCATTCCCAGGCTTCATACATCAATGGAATGACCATTCCGTCCCGTGCATGACTCAGCATTTCTTCATTTAATGGCCTCAGGTGACCTGAATTAGTGATGATATCCGCTTTCGCAAGGATTTCCGGTTCCAGGGTATCCACGAAGTGAATGTCCAAAGCGACTTCCCCGAATGTATTGGCTAGTTCACGGGTAAGCTTAAATACTTCCTCCACTTTACCATATCGGGTCGTTTTTGAAAAAGCGTAGACGCTAGCCCCGGCCAACGCTGCCAATACCGGAGTGACAATATAAGCCCCTGAGGCTGCCTCGGTCAGGACCGTTTTTCCCTTCAGATCCAATTGAAGGGCATCCACCTGTCTTTTTAGTTTATCAATCAGCATGTCTAAAAGCTGTTCAAAGTTTTAATCACGCAATCCAATTCTTCATCTGTCAGTTCCGCATACATAGGGAGAGAGAGACAGTGTGCTGCCAGATACTCTGAGTTCGGGAAATCTCCCGCTTTATATCCCAGTCCGGAATATGCTTTTTGCAGGTGGCAGGGTACGGGGTAATGCAAACCAGGATATATATTTTTTTCGGTGAGGTATTTCATCAGTCCATCCCGGTCTTCCGCAGTGACAACAAAAAGATGAAAAACCGAATCATGCCCTTCGGGCTGCGATTGCATCTTGATTTTTGGATTTTTTATACCCACGTGGTATTTCGCGGCGATTTCCTTTCTTCGGTTATTCCATCCAGTGAGATGTTTTAATTTGATTTTCAGAGAAGCGCCTTCCAATCCACCCATGCGCATATTAAATCCCACCTCGTCGTGATAGTATCGTACCACCGACCCATGGTTGCGTAGGCTCTGGAGATGCCTTGCATATCTTTCATGGTTCGTGGTAATTCCGCCTGCTTCTCCACAGGCGCCCAGGTTTTTCCCGGGATAGAAACTGAAGCATGCCATCTCGCCAAATGTGCCAATGGGCTTGCCCATATATGTTGCTCCCTGTGCCTGTGCAGCATCTTCTACCATGAATAGGTGATGTTTTTTGCAAATGGCCTCTACTGCTCGGATATCATAAGGCTGCCCATAGAGATGCACTCCAATCACTGCTTTTGTTTTGGAAGTGATTTTTTCTTCAATTTTTGACGCATCGATTTCCCAGGTATCCGGATCACAGTCTACAAATACAGGCTCAGCGCCGGCATGTGTGACGCCCCAGGCAGTAGCAATAAAAGTATTGGCCGGAATGATCACTTCATCCCCGTCGCCGATGCCCAGGGCAAGCATTGCCAGGTGCAGGGCGGTCGTTCCATTATTAACACCCACAGCATATTTTGCGCCGCAAAATGCTGCGAAATCTTTTTCAAATTCTTCTACAAAAGGGCCGCCTGAAAAAGCAGTCTGATCATATACTTTTTCAAATGCTTCAAAAATTTCTTTTTTGATCTGCTGGTGTTGTCCTTTCAGGTCCAGGCAGGGGATTCTTTTTTCCATATGCTGCAATAAGGTTAGATTTTTTTCAGAATTTTCGCGGGTACTCCGGCGACCACTGTGTTCGGTGGAACATTTTTTGTGACCACAGATCCTGCACCTACAAGCGCGTTTTCTCCAATGGTGATTCCACAAAGGATGGTAGCATTGGAGCCAATGGATGCGCCGCGTTTGACCCTGGTCTCGATCACTTTCCAGTCTGCTTCTGTTTGCGGAGATCCATCTGGATTTGTTGCCTTTGGGAAAAGGTCATTGGTAAACATGACGCCATGCCCGATAAAGACATTGTCTTCAATATGAACACCTTCACAAATAAAGCTATGACTGGAAATTTTGCAATTTTTTCCTATGAAGGCGCCTTTTTGGATTTCGACAAACGCGCCTATTTTGGAATGGTCATCGATTTCGCATCCATAGGCATTTACAAAATTGAAAATGCGAACATTCTCACCAAGGCTTACATTATTCAGGCTTTGCTTCTCGTTGTTAAGAGTTACTTTTTCCATGGCTCTATTTTAAGCTGATTTCCTTTCCATTTTGTTTAATGGATGCCTGGGAGGCTTCCAGGATCCTTACCACACTTCTTCCAAGCATTGCATTCGAGAGCGGCTCTTTTCGTAGAACGATGGATTGTATAAAATCTTCAGCTACCCCTGCCAATGCCTCGCGGCTCGAAAGCTTTGGAATGTATACATCTCCTGTTCTGTAATCGACCATGATGCTGGTTCTGTCTTCATCGGTTTTATGATCATAGCCAGTATCGTATACACGCACTTTTTCAGAGGGCTCCAGGTCATTGTACAAGATCATTTTCTTGTCTCCTCCAATGAGGGTTTGCCTGACCTTTACCGGTGAGGACCATGAGCAGGCAAAATGCGCAATGAAATTTGAATGATAATTGACAGTGAGATAGGCAATATTTTCAATCTTATTCTTCGTATGCGATATTCCTGTAGCATTGATGCTTGCCGGGGACTCAGTGATGAGATAGGTTAGGATGGAGATATCATGAGGAGCGAGATCCCAAAGCACGTTGATGTCAGGCTGAAATAAACCCAGGTTGATACGTGCCGAATCAAAGTATAATGGCTTTCCAATGATTTCTGTTTGAATAATTTCTTTCATTTTTTGTACTGCACCTGTATAAAGAAAAGTGTGGTCTGCCATCAGGGTCAGGCCTTTCTTAGCAGCGAGTTCGATTAGCTGGTCCGCTTCCTCGACTGAAGAAGTCATTGGTTTCTCAATCAACACATGCTTGCCTTCCATGAGCGCCTTCTTTGCCAAACCATAGTGAGTATGGACGGGTGTGGCAATCACAATGGCATCAACATCTTTGCTTGAAATGATTTCTTCGCCTGATTTTACTCCGTTAATCGAAGGAAATACTTTGGCGAGCATTTGTAATCTTTCCGGCCGACCATCGGCTACCATCCTGACAGCGCAGGATGCGGTCCCAAAAAAATTCCTTACGATATTCGGGCCCCAGTAACCATAACCGATGACTCCCACATTAATGTTTGACACAATTTGAGGGTTTAATTTTTCTGAATTACGAGTTTGATCTGCCGAACAGCAGGTCTTTGAAAACAAAGCACAATACCAAAAAATAAATCAGGTAAACGATCGCAAAAGCCAGGGTGGCTCCCACAGCACCATATGCGTTTACTAGAAAATAGCTGACGGCGACAAGCAGAATAAAGTTTACGATCTCCATGGTAATATATACTTTGGACATGGCCTTGGAAAGTAACAAATAGCCGAGGACATATCCAAGAATCTTAAGCACGTCACCGATAAGTTGGAATGTAAATAGGCTTTGCATGCCTATGAATTCTGGCGTAAATAGTATATGAATGACAAGTATTCTGAAAATATAGATCAAGAATGTGCTGAGCAATAGAAATGGAATAATGATCTTGTACACCGAAAAAATCTCATTTCTTAGCTCGTTATTTGTCTTCAATTGTGACAATTTCGGAAGAAAATAGACACTGAATGAGGCTGTGATGATCATCAGGTACATCCCGGAAATCCGGTTGATTCCCTCCCATAGGCCTGCATTAGTTATGGAGGTCTTCCGGATAATGAAATTTCTGACGATAATCTGGCCGGCCGGTATGGTTATCGCACTTGCCATCGCCATTAGGGAATAATGTGCCAGTTGATTTGCGACCTTTTTTTTGAAACTGGCAATAAATAGCCGCCACTTGAACCAATATGATTTTGAAATGATGCCAATGGTGAAGAAAAAAACAACTGATTGATAAGTGACGCTTGAGATCAATGCTCCGTAAATACCAAACCTGAGGGAGAGAACAACTGAAAATATCAAGCCTACAATACTCCCGGTGATATTGACAATGACAAATTTCTTGTACTCTTTGAATCCATTGATGACCGCTGTCAGCAGGGCATTCAAGGCGTATAGCATGATAGTGAATCCAAATACATAGAATACCGACCTGTATTTGATATCATGCAATATGTGTTCAGAGAAATAACCGGCTCCTAATATCAGGATCAGGCTGGTTATAATAGACAGACTTACAGTTATCCTGAAGCCTGTACCCAGGTATAAAATATAATCTTTCTCAGAATCTGAATACTCGGAAGTATACTTCGTTATTCCGGCGTTTATTCCACCATTGGAAATGCTGAGTACGATTTGAGTAAAATTATTCAGTTGCCCCAACAATGCGACACCCACCGGCCCAATCACAGCAGCCACTACTTTCACACTTACAAATCCAGTCAGCATCCTGATAACGGTGGCAACACCGTTCATGAAGGATACTTTCACCATATCAGTAGAAAGAAGTTTCTTCGCTTTGACCAGCATTTTAAGATTGATTATCAATAGATTTCAGTAGATATCGGAATGGCCTTCTTCAAATTTCAGCAATTGCCTGTTCAATACATCTAAACACAGCTTCGCCACATCAGTCACATTCCGATTCCGGTACCAAAATGCAAAAGTCGAAGATTTTTAAGCCTGGATTTTATCCGCTTTTCAAAAGGATCTTGAATGAGGGAATTACATAATAAGTAGCTTCCTACAGCAAAACGTTTGAAAACAATGATAATTGTGTGGATTACAATTCAATAGCAATGAGATGATGCATCAATCCCGGGTACTCTGCTGGTCTGGTCTGTAAGAGTAACATCATTTAGTATTTCTTCTTTTTGCCATAATTTTCATATGTAAACTTGTTGTCATATCCATACCCATGACCATATCCATAGCTGTATTTGCCGATTCCTCTTTTCTTTACTCCATTGAATACGATGGCCACGTTCTTGATATTATGCGCCGCCATTTCCTTATTTATCAATTCCACAAATGATTTAGGGGTATGATTATGCCTTACGACAGTCAACATCAAGTCACAATATGGTGCGATTATATATCCGTCTGTAGATGCAACCAGTGGGGCAGTATCGACGATAATATAATCGAATTGTTTATCCAGGTAACTCAGTAAATCACCCAGTTTCCCGTGGCTTAATAATTCATTTGCATCTTCAGTCAAATAACCTGTTGTTATTATGGAGAGACCCGGATATTTTTTTTCAGGTATAATGATCGCATCTGCAGTTGCCTTTCCCAAAAGATAATCAGTAATTCCCTCCCCTTTAGGAATCTCAAATATTTCACTTATTTTCGGCTGGTGCAAATCCATTTCAAGCAGTGCGACTCTCTTCCCACTTCTTGACATGCTAACCGCCAGATTTACGGAAACAAAGCTTTTTCCATCTCCTTTGATACATGAAGAAATCAGAATTCGTTTGCAGCTGCCCGGGGGCGTTCCCAGGTGCTTGATGGCAGTTCTTATAAGCCTGAACTGCTCTACAGCGAAACTTCTCTGTGACGTTTCGACGACAATCTGGCTTATCAATTTTTCATAAATCACTTCGCCAATGATGGGGAAAGGAGTCAACCTTTCTATATCGTTTCTATATAATATTTTGCCATTAAGACTGTCTTTTGCATATAACCATCCGGAAGGAATGCCAAGCGCAATTACGAATGCCAGGATCGCCAGGAATGGTTTCTTTGGACTTACGGGGCGTTCTGTCGTTGTGGGATTACTGACCATATAGCAGTCAGGCAATATGGAAGTAATTGAATAGGCAGTCTCTTCCCTTTTTTGAAGGAGAAAGGAATAGATATCGCTTTTTATGGTATGTTGGCGGCTGACTTCAACCAATTGCCTTTCCTTTTTCGGCACGGATTGGAGTATGCCGCTGTAATGTTCACTATTCTTTTGAAGGGTGGCCAAAGCCGACTGAATACTCGATCTCTGGCTCCGGACATTGTCCAGAATATTGGGCTTTGTCTTATTAATTTCCTCCTGGAGGGAAAGCATGATGGGACTATTTTCTGCTGTAGTTCTTTTTAATTTTTCGTATTGTGCCTCATTGGTTGCAAGAGTAGTCAGCAGGGAAGTCAAAGTAGGGTCGTTCAACGAGAAGGTGGAAGGCACAAAATTTCCTGTACTTTCCTTAGCCTGCACATATTTTTCAACTTCGTCAAGCGAGGCCAGTTGCATATTCAGCGTACTTGCCTGTCTGTCATTTACAGCGATATTTTCCAGATACAATTTACTTTGCGCTCCAATATCGACTGAAGACGTCGTGTCCCTATATTTTTGAATACTTCCTTCCACTGAGTCCAATTCCTTGGAAACATTTTTTAATCTTTCTTCTATGAATTTCAGGGTTTTCATAGCAACACCGCTTTTTCTTTCAGCAGATGCGTTGTTGTAAGCAACGACAATTTCTGAGATTATTTTTTCTGCCCTTGCCGGAACCTCATCCTTAACTGACAGGTTAATAATGGATGCTTGTTTGCTGGCGGCAGAAACCTTTAATCTGGTAAGGAGATCCTTGGTTACATTGTCTAAGGCGAGCAGGGAGAAAAAATACCTGGCTGAATCCGGAGCTGCGCCTGACTTAACAGTAAAATTGGGATTTCGCTGAAATCTGACAAGCCCAAAATCCGTCTTCACCCATTCATTCAGTTTGTACTTTTCCTTTCCAATCAGTACCGTACTGTCATCACCATTAAAATGGAAATAAACGCTTTCAATTTCAACAATAGCGGCAGGATCAGGTACCTCAACAATGATGGGGCATGATAAATATGCGGGAGAAACGCCTAAACCCATCCATCCTTGCTGCTCGAAGATGGGAGCGTATAGTTTGAGTTTCTTTACTACTGAAACCAGCAATGAATTTGAATGAAATATCTCTAATTCATTCTCGACAATCTTCTTGGTCCCGAACACGTTCAATACTTCCTCCATTTTTGAATCCTCTTGCCCTTTTTTCTCATCCTTAATAAGTACACTTGCGGTCGTTTCATAAATGGGAACCGTATATTCCAAATAAAGAAATAATCCAAGACCGCTTAAGATCATTGCCACGAGGAACAGTGGCCAAAAAGGTAAGTATTTGGTCAGGAGTTGTTGAAATCCGTTGATTCCTTTTGCAGTTTCAATGTGGTTTGTCTTTTCCATAGTGTTTAAGGCAACATTGTTTCGATCAACGAAGCCAAAGATCAATAAACGTGAACGTAATTTAATAAGACAATAGCAAGAGAGACAAAACTCAGTATTATGGGAACGAGCATAGCATTTCTCTCTCTGACTACCTTTCGGCTACTGGTCTCTACAATAAGGACATCATTTGATCTTAAGTAATAATATGGAGAACTTAATATCTTATCTTGAGTCAGGTCCAAGCGCACAACATTCTTATCACCTTTTTCATTTTCCCTTATCAAAAGTACATTGTTTTTCTCTCCATAAATTGTTGCATCTCCGGCGAAACTGAGTGCTTCAAGAATACTCAATTTCTCAATGGGTGTGGTGTATACTCCGGGTCTGTTCACCTCCCCCATTACACTGACCCTGAAATTCAAGTATCGAATGGTTACAATCGGGTCGATGAGTAGCTTCTTATCCTTCAATTGCCGCATGAGGTCAGTGGAAAGCTGGTGCTTATTCATTCCCGCTACATGTATCTGGCCAAGAATTGGGAATTGAATATCGCCGTTTTGATTTACCATATAACCAATGGTCAGTGTGTTGGCTCCTGAGGTCGCAGCCTGGCTGGTAACTGCATTGGATTCATTTGGTGCATTAAATACGGCAGAAGCCTCCGGATTGGAACTGCTGACAATAATACTTAATAGGTCATTTACCTGGATAACAGGCTCCGGTATTGGCCCCTGGCTTTTTATCGTAACATCCTGAATATCACGAAAGTAATTAAGGTTCTTTGTATTTACGCAACTTGCATTTGATAAAGCCAATGAAATTATTAAGAAATACAAAAATGTTCGCTTCCAGCTACAGATTTGAAATGGCCCAATCGACTTAAATCTAAAATGATTCAAATTAAAATGTATTTGATGAAAAAGATTTCGAAAAAAACGCTTTTCAAGAAAGATGATTGGAGTATTATTATCTGCTAGCCAACGAGTTAAGCGAAAATCGGAGGGGCCAGGCGACGGCCGTAAAAGTAATAAAATAAATTGAAGAACCAAATGGGAGTAAAAAGAATCCGTTTATGCCAATTTCATTCGCCAAATAAATGAAGATTTGGCTGTTCCCATCCCATATTGCAAATACCAAACCCTCAAAGATGATCATATTCTGAATAATCTAAATTGGCTTTGGCAATCTTTCATTGATGATTTGCGGAACAAGCCTGATGTTGCTTCATTTCATCTTCCTAAAAAAGTTGATCGGCTTCAAAAGATCCAGCATCCCAACCCTGAAAATTGGGACCAATTAGATCGTATCCAATTGGTTATAAATAAATTGCATTATAGAAAGGCATTCATGATCTTCCAGTATGATTTTAGATTTTTTCGATTCCTGCGCAAAAGTTGAAGACGCACATATCTTATGATTCAATAATAATGTCAAATATGAATTGAGATGAATCAGTAATTGGGAATAAGAATTTGCGTTTATGAATATAGTTTTAGTTGGCGTAAAAAAAGCATGGTTTCGACGCAAAGAAAATTATATTCAAAAGATGCATGAGATTTTCAATGATCAATGACAGCATACCTGGCATTTTGCAATCTGAATTCGTAAAGCAGAGATTGAGACGTTCGATGTCTAAGTGATTTGGAAGCAAAAAAGGCACTTTTTCAATATTTGATCAGCATTTTTTTGTCAGGGAATAAAGCATGGATTTAATTTTAGGCAAAAAAAGGGAAAGAGCTCATGAGCGGAATTTTGGCAATTCATTTATTTCTGTGCAACCAGAAAAATGCAATGCGCAAGTTCCCTGGAAGCCAATATTGGGACGCCATTCAAATTTATTTCCTTTGCTAAAAGTCTAAGAATATGGGATAGTCATCTTGTGCTCCGCTTTTCTTATAATTAAATCTCTGCTTATTTGACCTAGGAAAAAGAAAATCGCTTTATACTTTTTTGCCAAATTTGATTCCAAAGGATTAAAATGTATTTTTAAGCATTTTGAAAGAAGAGCTTTTGGATTCCTGGCAAACAATCACAATTTACTAACAAGAGATGAGTAATCGTGTGCATCAAAACCCAAATTTCAAATGAAGACGGATCTTCCATTGGTTTCCGTGGCGATGCCAGTTTATAACGCAGAAAAGTATTTAGAGAAGGCCATTAATAGTGTCCTCAATCAGACCTATGCCCATTTTGAATTAATTATTGTAAATGACGCATCCATTGACGGTTCCAGGGAAATCATTTTTTCTTATTCAGATCCCCGCATCCGATATGTAGAAAATGAAGAAAATCTTGGAATTTCAAAAACCAGGAATAGATGCGTGCAACTTTGCCAGGGAAAGTACATAGCAGTACTGGATAACGATGATATCGCCTTACCGAATCGGCTGGAGGATCAGGTAAGGTTTCTGGAAGCGAATAGCCTTTATGGCGCCTGTGGTAGTTTTTACCATATCGTGGATGCCTCTGGCAAAATCATAAAGAAGGTAAAATTGCCAATTACAGATCGGCAGGTCAAGACTTACCTGCTTTTCGATAATTGCTTTTGTAACTCGACTATTATGATTCGGGCTCAATTACTTAAAGAAAGGATGTATACCGAAGCATTTGATATGATAGAAGATTATCATTTCTTGTATACAATTTCCAAATCAAACAAGCTATTCAACCTTCCGAATTTTACTACGCAATACCGTGTCCACGGGAAAAATGCGAGCATTGAAAAGAATGACGGCATGCGCATGTTGCATGCAAAAATGGATAGAATGATCCTGAATGACCTGAAAATGCCTTTTACCGAGGAGGAATTTAATCTGCATACGAATTTTGTCACAGGCAACTTTTCTTATTTCGAAAACGCTGAGCTTATTGACAAACTGGAAGCGTGGCTTATCAGGTTATACCGCCTGTTGGAGTCAAGAAAGACCTATAATATGGGCCTAATCAAAAGATTTTTTATCAGGCGCTGGATTTTGATCTTCCGTCGCACAAAAGTGATTTCTTCAAAGATGGTCTTCAATAAACTTTTCTGGAAATTTCCCTTTAAATACGCTGGCATTTTCCTTGTTCTGCTGGTGGAAAAACATTTTATTTTCAGATCAAAGGCCTAAAACCCTTTATCAATTCAAACGGAGACAGGAGTTATGACAACAAAAAGACAAAATGAAAAAAGCAGCGAACCTGGCACTCTGGTAGCCATTAAAAACTGGCTCTCGACCATGAATGTGAGCCTTTTCTTCCTGCTTGTTTTCATTTATCATATACTTGTCACTTTTCAGGGATTGGATTTTAATGATGAAGGATTCCATTTGGCATTTTATCAACAAATATTTACTGACCCTAATTCTGTGCAGTACGCTTTCTGGGGCTGGTTAACCGGCATTGTCGGTGGCCTCTTTATGAAATTATTTCCTTTTTTGGGGATGTGGGGAATCAGATTGTTGGGTGCATTTATCTCCACTTGTACGATTATCGTTGCATTTAATTTGTTAAGGAAATACCTTGATAGAGTTTACCTGATGGTGAGTATGGTCATGCTCAGCCTGTATATTAATGAAGACGCGAAAAATCTGTACTATAATAATCTCTCAGCCTTTCTATATTTTGTTTCAGCTTATTTTCTATTTCTGGGACTGAGAGACAATAAGAAATGGATGGTTGTGATGAGCGGCCTTGTTGTCGGCTTGAATGTATTCACTCGGATCCCTAATGTTCTGGGCATTTCTCTTATCCTCGCCATTTTTTATTGCGGGTATTTATGGAAAAAACGGATGAAGGAAATTGTTATGGGGGCTGCCTTTTTTCTGGGAGGAGTGATAGCAGCTTTCCTGACCGTATTTATCATCATGAAATTATTAGGCCACCTTGATTTCTTCATAGGTTCAATCAAGATGGTATTTTCTCCCAGCCGTGGAGAAAAGGATGATGGTTTAAATGGCGCTTATGGGTTTAGCCGATTGTTAACTTCGAATTTGACAGATTATGTTAGGTCTTTACGTTTTGCAGTTTCAATCGGCGTTTTTGCATTATTAATCGGATTTGTAAACTATGCTGTTCGACATTCAGGCGGGGCAGGGAGGAAAATCCTTCCAGTATTGAATTCTTTCTTTTTGTTAGGGGCCCTTGCGCTTGTGGCTGCGGGCTGGTTTATCAGTTATAGACTGATGGAATTTTTTGTGGGTATGAGTATACTTTCCGCTATCCTTTTAGTCGACAAAAAGGTAGGCGCCGAAATTAAGCTATTGACTTTCATAGGAGGCCTCATCACCCTGATACACCCTTTTGGAAGTTCAGAAGGGATCGGAACCGTGGTTATTTATTCTATGTGGCTTTCTTTCCCTATTGCCATTGACTATATATTCAGATTGAACTGGATTGACCTCAACCTGAATGTAAAAACAGCTATAGGCAAAATCTCTTATCATGGTCTACTAACGAGCCCGGTGATGAGATGGTTTAAATGGGGGATGGTTGGCATTATTAGTTTGGCCTCTCTATTTAATGTCATCAGGTATCCCTATTTGTGTGATCGCCATGAACGATGGGAGATGAGGTATTCTGTTGATAATAAATTCATGATGGGTGTCTTCACTTCAAAGTCGAGAGCTTCTGCGCTAAATGAGTTGGAGCAAGCAAGTTTGAAATTTGCAAGGCCAGGCGATATTGTTTTGGCCTATGATTGCATGCCCATGTATCACTTCATGACCCAGACAAGATCCTATGTCCGAAATCCGTGCATTTGGTTCTACACCACAGACATGTTCCGCAGGGAATTGAGTCTGGCAGAAACTACTCAAAGCAAATTGCCGGTTATCGTAAGGCAACTGATTAAGACGACAGGAGAAGGCGGTGCCTGGCCCGATAAAAGGCCTGCTACTAATTACCTCCAGTTCAAAAGAAACCAGGGCAAGAACAATATCCTGGATGATTTTATAAAAAGACACGGGTATTCGGAAGCCTGGAATAATGGATTGTTTGTCATTCTAGTTCCTCAAAATAAGTGATTCTATTTACCGTTATTTGTGGAATATTTGATTTATTAGTACAACTCCCCAATAGATGGCATTCATTTTAGTCGGCAGCGCAATATTTCTGTTTATTCTTTTTTACAGGCCTGAATGGATTGCAGTATTAATTTTTACGCTGGTAATTTCAAATATCAATATAGATATTAATGTATTGCCGATAAACCTGAGAGCAATCATGGGGGTTCTTTTGTTTTGCAGAATTCTCATTGATAAATCACAAAAGAAAGATTATCCAAATTTCCTGGGGGTGGCCAGTGTAAAGCTATTTCTTATTTACTGGGTCTATGTGATCATGGTGACTGGAGGTCAGGGGCTCTTAACTTTCAATGTAATCAAAGAGACGCTGTCCATCATTCTATACGCTTATTTTGTATACTATTACTTTTTCGCAAAGGGCAATTCAAACATTCTTCGAACTGCAGTCATATTGTCCGGCCTGATTTGTTTCTCAGATCTCGTTTATACTTACAAGTTTTTTGGCTCGTTCCCAGTGCAACGAATCTATTACCTCTTCTCTGGACAGACTCAGGAAATTGATCCGGATGACATGTATGAAGCCTTACTAAATCATAATTTCTTCGGCCAGATTTGTGGGGTCGCTTTTGTTTTTGCATTGAGCGAGTTGATCAGGAACCGTTCTTTGAAGTGGTATTCAATTATCCTGCTTCCAATAATGTTTTCTGGTGTTATGATGTCTACATCAAGAAGCGCATTGATGTCGCTGGTTATTATGTCGATCATCGTACTCTTTAGTGGGTTAAAGCATAAGGAGTATCGAAAAAAAGTGTACAAAGTCGGAAGATTTGCCCTAATGTCTATTGTGGTGATTTTACTTCTCTTCTCGACCATCGGAATGTATTTTAACCTGGAAAGCAATTTTGTGGACCAGATCAATTTCCGTTTGGCTGAAGAGCCAATTGCTATTTTTCAAAAGGCTCTTGGACTGAACTACAATGTCCAAAACCTTGGTTCTATAGACTGGCGGGAAGAAGCGGCCTCAAAAGCCTATGCAGCGTATTCAAAGCTGAGTTTCCCGGAGCAATTGACCGGCATTGGAGCCAACGGTTTCATGGAAAGAGATCTCGGAAACGGATTGAATCCGCACAATGGTGTCTTGCTTATACTTATTGAGACAGGCCTTGTCGGCTTTATTCTGTATTTTATTCTAGTTGCCGGTACCATGATTAAGTCAATCCGCATGCATAACTTATCTTCCTCCTTTGCTGCTCTCGGATCCATGCTAATATATGGAATAGGACAAAACGGGGATATGACTTCGGCAACTTTTTTCTTATTTGTCTTTACTATCATTGCCGAAATCCAATTTAAGAAGGCGGGCCTGGATAATATCAATTATTCCTTTACCAGCTCAAAGAACCCAGCTCAAACATTATGATCAGCGAATTTTTATTGTTGAAAGCTTTATGAAATCTTCAACCAGGAAAAATAAAAACGCTTGTCTTTATGTGTTGGGCAGTATTTACCCTCATGTGACGGGCGGAATGGAGATATTTAATTACTATTTTCTCAACTATTGCCTTAACAAAAATAATCGAATCATCTACTACTATACGCCTCAGCGGACGGTTAGCACAAATGGAAACTTTATTCCTCAAAAAAATATTTGGCCTGTTAGGATTTTTTATCCTTTGCAATTCCTTTACCTGATTTGGAAACTAAGGGGAAAAATTGACTTTGTATATATAAGTTATGCGCAACAATCCTGGATTATTTCCTTTTCGCAAAGCTTTATTTTGCGACTCTTCAGAATTCCATACATTATCACGATTCATTCCGGCAAAGAACCTGGATGGAAGTTTGCTTATCCTTTTAAATTTTACTTTCGTCATGCTGATTATGTAGTGGGAGTTTCTGAACCGATTTGCGCAGCATTTAAGAAAGTCATTCCTGAACAGACATATCATTATATACCCCCATTGGTCCCATTTGAAAAGTCAATGAAATCAAAAGATGAATTAAAAACGGTATTGGGATTTCAAAAAGATGATAGGGTACTGCTATACGTGGGTTCACTCAAAGGGATGAAAAATCCAGACAAGATTGTGACCGCTTTTAGTAAAATCGATCTTTCGTTTCTTGACCATCATAAAATTAAAATGGTATTTGTCGGAATTGGGGAAATGCAAAATGAGCTGAATAAGTTAATCATGGCCTATCGGTTGAATGATTACGTACGCATTGCGGGATGGATCAGGAGGGAAATAATCCCGGACTATTATCAAATGGCAGATGCCTATATCATATCCTCAGACTATGAAGGCACCTCGCTGTCTTTGCTGGAAGCAATGTTTAATGAGCTGGCGATCATTGGAGCCGATTCACCAGGAATTAACAGAATGCTGATTCATGAACAAAATGCGCTCCTGTATAATGCAGCCAGCACAAACGAACTCGCTGCAAATATAGTTCGCTTGTTTTCTGATGATTTGCTTAGAAATAGAATTTCAAAACAGGCTCATGCTGATTTCAATGGCAAGTATTCATTTGAATCGATGATGGAGAAGTATGAAGAGATTTTTGCTTCTGCATCCACATAACTCCAAAACTTTTCATGAATTCCATCTATTCCCAAAATGGGAAGATAATCCTTCCAACAGGCAATTTTTTTGTATTATAGATTTTTGATTCAACACAAGTGACTAGCTTCGCTTTTAATCGAAAGGGTGTGCACACAAATGATTGGAAATTGTAAATTTGCCGCTATACTGTAATTACATATCGAATGGGCCCTGTTCTAAAGTTGGAACCGCCGGTATTCAGCGACATTAGCAAGCATAAAAATTGACAATGAAGATTTTAATGGTAATAGATTCATTGGATAAGGGTGGCAAAGAAAGGAGAATGCTGGAATTAATCAAAGGTTTGATCAAGCGACCGGAAGAGTTCATAATCTATTTGGTTTCTCTAACTGATAAGGTTGAATATAAATATGTTTATGATCTTCCTATTAAGTTTGAGGTTCTGAAGAGAAAGTTTAAGAAGGATCCGGCAATCATTTTGAGCTTAAAGTCAATCATCAAATCATTTCAGCCCGATATTATTCACTCATGGAGCACAATGGCCAGTGTTTATCTTTCAGTTTCAAATGCAATCAGTCGGATACCGATGATCAATGCAGTGCTTGCCGATGCCCAGGAAGGCCTGAATCTAACCAACAAAAATTATTTTAGAGTCAAATTGACAACACCTTTCACAAGCATTTTTATCGCCAACTCTCTGGCCGGCATAAGAACTTATAAAACGCCTCAGACCAAATCTGTTTGTATTTATAATGGAATTGATTTTACCCGGTTTGAAAATTTGCGACCAATCTCAGAAGTGGAAATAGAAATTTTGGGAAAAAGGAAGAATAATCAATTTATTGTTTCGATGGTGGCATCATTCAATGAAAGAAAAGATTTTGCCACGTTGATCCATGCAGCATTGGAAATGTGCCCTGCCAATGAGAATTTAATTTTTCTGCTTGTCGGCCAGGGACCTGATTGGGAAAAGTGCAGGAAGAGCATACCAGTGAACTTGCTGGATAAGCAAATCATTCTCACTGGGAAGCGAGATGATGTGGAATCTGTTTTGCAGGTAATTGACCTGGGAATTTTGATTACAAATGCAGAGAATCATGGAGAAGGCATATCCAACTCTATCATCGAGTGCATGGCGATGGGAAAACCCGTCATTGCAAGTCGGGGTGGCGGGACTGATGAAGTTGTACTCGATAACTTCAATGGCTTCCTGGTAGACCCAAAAAATGTAAATCAAATCAAAGAGAAAATTAACACTTTATACGGCAATAGGGAGCTGCTACATAACCTGGGCAATAATGCATACAGATGGGTGAGGGAACAATTTGATATTGACAAGAAGACTGAAGAATACGTCGACCTATACAACAGGCTGTTGAATAAGAAAATTGCTAATCCGTAATTGCGCAATTAATTCACCTGTATCAAAAGACTAAGTGATAAAATAAGAAAAAATGAAAATATTGGTGACCGGCGCTGCTGGATTTATTGGTTCTCATGCTTCCGAATTATTAATATCCAGGGGCCATTCAGTCATTGGTATTGACAATTTTGATCCATTCTATCCCAAACACTTCAAACTTCACAATATCCGCGGTATCATAAACAAGCAGGGCTTTGAGTTTAATGAAGGGGATATTCTTGATAAATCCTTTCTCGAACATATTTTCCGCGCCCGCAAAATTGACATTGTCATTCATCTAGCTGCGAAGGCTGGGGTTAGGCCATCCATCGAGCATATTGAGGATTATTATCAAACAAATATTACCGGGACACTTAATGTCCTGGAAACGATGAAAGGCTTCGGAGTTAAAAATATGCTATTTGCTTCTTCGTCTTCTGTTTATGGAAACAACACCAAAACACCTTTTTCTGAATCAGACTTTGTAGATAACCCCATTTCACCTTATGCCAGCACAAAAAAAAGCGGTGAATTATTATGTCATGTGTTTTGTCATTTATATCAATTGAATATCACATGTCTGCGATTTTTTACTGTATTTGGGCCAAGGCAAAGACCAGACCTTGCGATTCACAAATTCACGAGGTTGATTGAAAAAGGGGAATCGATTCCTGTTTTTGGTGAAGGATCCACAGCCAGGGACTACACCTATGTGGACGATATAGTTGGTGGGATTTATTGTGCCCTTAGCAATCTCGGTGGATACCGAATATATAATCTCGGTGAATCCAGAACTGTCACCCTCAAGATGCTTATAGAAACAATTGAAAAAATTTTAGGAAAGAAAGCCAAACTGGATTACCAACCATTACAGCCAGGGGATGTGCAAATCACTTTTGCCGATGTTGAGAAAGCCAAAAAAGAAATTGGCTATGATCCAAAATTCAGTCTCGAATCAGGGATACATAATTTCGTAACCTGGTATCTTAAAAATAAGGAATTGCTTTATCCTGAAACTTAGGTTCATTGGAATACCCAGAAATCTTCCGTATACAAAATAATGAGGTAGCCTATGCTTTTTAATTCACTAAGTTTCGCCATTTTCCTCCCTATTGTGTTTGTCATTTACTGGCTGGTGAATAATAACCTCAGGCTTCAAAACTTAATTCTGCTTATTTCCAGTTGTTATTTTTATGGAACCTGGGACTATAGATTCCTTTTCCTCCTCTTATTTTCCATATCTCTCGATTATGTTAGCGGAATCAAAATTTATGAGGCCAAAACCAAGAAACGCAAAAATGTGTGGCTCCTAATAAGCGTACTGATCAACGTTGGATTTTTGGGAATATTTAAATATTACAATTTCTTTGCTTCTTCACTGGCAGATTTTCTCGCATTTTTTGGATTTAAGGCCGACTACTGGACATTAAGAGTGATCCTGCCGGTGGGAATATCTTTCTATACATTTCATGGATTATCCTATGTCTTTGATATTTATAATGGGAAAATTAAACCGGAGCGAAATATTGTCAACTACTCGGTCTTTGTAAGTTTTTTCCCATTGTTGGTAGCGGGTCCAATAGAAAGAGCCACCCATCTTTTACCACAAATTGTAAAGCCTAGAAAGTTTGATTATGATAAAGCAGTCATTGGCTTAAGGCAGATACTGTGGGGTTTGTTTAAGAAGATTGTCATCGCAGATAATTGTGCTGAATTTGCCAATGCAATTTTCAATAATCATGCGGACGCTTCGGGAAGTACGCTCTTCTTTGGGGCGCTTTTTTTCACTTTTCAGATTTATTGTGATTTTTCCGGATATTCTGATATAGCACTGGGTGCCGCAAGGCTTTTCGGAATCGAATTATTGAGAAATTTTGCTTTTCCATATTTTTCCAGGGATATCGCTGAGTTTTGGCGCCGATGGCATATTTCCCTTTCTAGCTGGTTTAAAGACTACTTATATATTCCACTGGGAGGCAGTAAAAGTGGAGTCTGGAAAAAAGTGCGAAACACCATGATTATTTTCCTTGTCAGTGGATTTTGGCATGGAGCAAACTGGACCTTTATTGTCTGGGGATTGCTAAATGCCATTTACATAATGCCTTCTATATTGAGAAATAAGAATAGAACCCATCTCGATATTGTAGCTAAAGGAAGATATTTGCCAAACTTTTCTGAGCTGGTCTCTATCACGGTGACATTTATCCTGACTATATTTGCATTCATATTTTTCAGGTCTGATACACTGCATAATGCTTTCAGGTATATTTCCGGAATTTTTTCAAAGTCCTTATTTGTGGCACCGGAAATACCTCCAAAAGCAATTCTTACCTTAGGCATCACTGGTTTGTTTTTTTTAGTAGAATGGTTCGGCAGGGAGCAGCGTTTTGCATTGGAGCAGATAAATCTACGCTTTGCCAAGCCGACGCGTTGGGCATTTTATTTTGTGTTGATTCTGTCAATGTTTTATTTAGGAGGTAAGGAACAGGCATTTATTTATTTCCAATTCTAAATTCAGTGAAATTATTCGTCAGAAATCTTTGCCTTTTCACAATAACGTTTGTACTGGCATCCGGGACAATCATTCTCTTGGAAAGAATGATCCTGAATAAGCAAAAGCGATTTGTTTTGCCTCCGCAAAAGAAATATCTGATTCTTGGGCATTCTCATGGAGAAGCAGCTTATAATGACAAATTAATCGATAGTTCCCAAAACCTGTGCATTTCCGGAGAATCTTACTTCTATACTTTTATTAAACTCAGGAAGATCCTTGAGAACAACACGAATATTAAAGGCATTTTTGTAGAATATTGCAATAATAATATCATTGATGAAATGAATAAGTGGACCTGGGATGATGTAATCATACAAGCGCGGTATAAATTATATTCTGCATACGCTGGTATTGACGAGGTCAAGCTACTTTACTCAAAGAATTCGAAATCGGCTTTTGTTTGCGATATGAAATCAATCATCAATAACCTCTACTACATTGCGCGATCTAAGACTGTTACTGAAGAGGGCAGTTTAATGGGTGGGTATGCTGATTTGCACCGTAATGTAATCGATTCAATGTTGTCAGTGCTCCATGGAAAAAAGAATGACAACAGATTGGATACTACGCTATCTCCCGTAAATATTCTATATCTGCAAAAAATCATTGCAGCTTGTAAGCAGATGAATGTTAAGCTGTTTTTGATTCGTAGCCCCCTGCATCCTATGTACTTTGGCCTGGGAGGCTTGGGCAATGAAGCCAGGTTCAAAGCATTTCTCGATACAAAGTTTGCGGGAGTTGAATTTTTAGATTTCAGGGACTACTACGCGCCCAACAATGAATTTGGCGACCTTGAACATTTGAATGAGGCCGGAGCAAAAAGATATTCTCTTTTTTTCAATAGGCTGCTTAAGTTGGGGCTTATGGAAATGCATTCAAAACAGGAGTTTATCGACGAGCAAATTTCTAAAGAAAAAATCGCACTTGAATCCCCAAAGCCATAATCCACTCTTAATAACTTCCTTTCGCTATGTTCTGAAATGGATGAAGCAAAGGATTTGAAATGCACAATAGACGCTTATCAAAATGGAAGATGGTAATTGCCAATTGCACTTGAAGATGCTTAGCAAACGACCTTGTTGGGTATTCAAGATCCTGTTTCGCGTTTTCATAGGGGCATAGAGGTAGCTATATTTTTCTACGTCCATTACAGACCTGGATAAGTATTGACCTAAGGAAGCTGATATTTCAAATTTGCCTTTCTTTAAAAAGTCCCAACCATACTAATGTGACTCTATTTTGTCGGATATTCCAGAATACGCGTGCATTGTTTTGGCGCCAATCTGGTTTGAAAAGCAGAAATTAGAATGACACTCAAGAAGAGTCCGGGTGAAGATTAATCATTTCCCAGCCAAACACTGATCCAAACCCGGACAGATCCATGAAGCCAGCTCGGGTAATTCTTCTTAAATCTCAATCCCTAATTTCGACACAACGATAATAGCCTATCAGGCACCAGCCTAGGCCTGCATTGAAAACCTGCAAATGGAGTTATCCTGGAAAGCATTTATTCAGTCGGGTGCTGTGGCGCTTCATTGAATCAAACTGGTGCGGGCTGCCGGCACGGATTGATTGCCTGATCCAGTTGCTGCAGCTGGCAGCCAGGAATGGATGCAGCCTGGAATGCTGACAAGAGGGAATGCTCCTAAATCCAATCTTCACTTGTAAAACATTACCAGGGAATTGTCGTTTCCTTAATGTACAGTCCGCCTTTTCGCAATTTGGTTACCAAAAAGCGTGTACCGTAGATAAGATGTCAAAAGATTCGGGTGCAATAATAATTCTTGTCTATCTGGGTTACTCTAAACAACCAAGATGGGTAGTCTGGATCAAGAACAAAATGGCTCCAGCCTTGATTGGTATTGGAGGGACTATTCGGTTATTGGTGGGATTGAAGGAAATTGTTTCGGGCTGGAAACAAATTCAGTATTCGAGGGGTATCATAACCCATGCTGGTAATTCGGAAGATTTCTAAACAGGGATGGGTTGACAAATATGATATGTATCAATTTGGATTCAAAAGAAAAAATATAAATTAGATTGACATTCAAAATAGAGTTGAACCATTAATCATCTCCCAGCAGGGAAGGATAAACGATTCTTGAAGCAGTGATTCCATTTTCTTTATGATGCCGGTCGATGTGAATATTCGACTATTTGAGCTTCGCGAATTCCAGACAACTGTTCTAAGCTTTGAATATCAAAAGTTCAATCTGAAAACGATTTCATTATTTGTTGTAGACCAGGCATTTAATTCAAGGTTGTATGGGCAACGTATTTTTTTCCCAACTTGGGAATCCATTCTTGGCAAGAAATTTGACACTTGGGAATTGCAGATTTTTTAATCCAAGATTTGCATTTGTCCAGACCTCAATCCAAACTATGGGAACCAATATCTACAAGGCAAAGAACTTACGTTATTATTACTATAGTGCCAACCAGAACAGAGCCCAGAAATTTTTAGCAATTGTCTTAGTTAGTTTAGGGCTTAGTTTTTCTGTTTATTCACAGACTTCCAGTACTTCAGGCATTTCCATTAATGCTGGCCCAGATCAGACATTGACCGCCGGTACAACCAAAACAACTCTTTCGGGAATTATTCCCACATCTTCCCCTGCCACTTCTTCTACAGATAGTTTAACCTTCATCGTGATTTGGGGAGAAAGCAATGCTGCAGGAATGGCTCCTAATTCATCTGTGCCCTCTAATGAATTAGGCAACCGACCAGGGGTTCAAGTTTATAATAGTGAGAAGGGCATATTTGAAAACCTGAATATTGGCGTAAATAATCAGTCTCCCAATACTCCAACGATAAATCACGGATTTGAACTTGGACTTGCCAATGAAGTGGATTCAGGCAGATTGCCAAATGTCACTTATATGGTAAAGATTGCATTGGGTGGAACTTATATTTCACAATGGCTGCCGGGGGCATCTGCCAATTTATGGGGTACTTATATGCCCATGGTCGACGGAGCTATTGCCAAACTCAATGCCAAGGGGAAGCCTTATCGAATTATCGTATGGCAATCCATTGGATTGAATGACAGGTACGGGCAAAAAACGCCGGTCGATGTCTTTATGAATAGCATGCAGCAATTCAGAACATTATTCAGACAAAGATATAATAGGAACGATATTCAATTCCTCGGTACCGATTTTTACAACACTTGTTGTATATCCTGGGACTGGACACCCTATTTTAAACAAATGGCTCAACAAGATCCCGGATTCCATTCAATTCCTGTGGTTGGCGCCACCTATATTGACGCGGGATCGCACTTCGACTATTCAGGGTTGAGATTGATTGCTCATAACATGACGGACACCATGCTTGCCATTATTGCAAGGAACTCAAAAGCAAGCAATGTGAAATACGCCTCCGTATGGTCTAAAGTTTCAGGCCCGGCCGGCGACACCATCGCATCTCCGGCGACAGCGATTACATCCATTTCAGGTCTGGTGCCGGGCGTGTATGTTTACAAACTTTCCGTTTCCGACGATCAGGGAAACTCAGCAACAGATAACGTACAGGTAACCGTTAGTTCAGGCCAGGCAAATCAAGCGCCTGTCGCCAAAGCGGGGGCTGATATTACTTTGACTCTGCCTGTGAATTCAGCAACATTAAATGGAAGTTCGTCGGTCGATCCGGAGGGGTCAGTTTTGACTTATTCATGGGCTAAAATTAATGGCCCTGCTCAGTTCAGTTTGGCAAATAGCTCCGCAGCCAGCACAGTTTTGAACAATCTGGTGCCGGGAACTTATTCATTCCGACTGAGGGTTACAGATAATTTGGGAGCAACAGCATCGGATACCGTCCTAGTTACCGTGAATGCAGCCCTGCCAGCAAATCAAAATCCTGTTGCTAATGCAGGTGCAGACATTACCGTCACGTTACCTACAAATATAACGAATTTAAATGGTTCAGGATCCATCGATCCTGACGGCTCCATTGCTTCCTATTCGTGGACCAGGATCAGTGGGCCGGTCCAGGTTACCATCGCCAATTCGGCTACAGCCAATACGGGCATATCTAACCTGGTCCAGGGCATTTATACTTTCCAGTTGAAAGTCACAGACAATGCAGGAGCGACAGCCACAGACCTTGTAAATGTGACAGTTAACGCATTGGCGGCGCCCGGCAACCAGGCTCCCGTAGCCAATGTCGGAGGAAACATCAATCTGACCCTGCCAGTCAATACGGCTACTTTGAATGGTTCAGCTTCCACTGATCCCGATGGAACCATATCCACTTACACATGGTCTAAAATCAGCGGTCCCGGACAGTTTGCCATTGCAAATCCTGGCCAGGCTACTACCCAGGTCAGCAATCTTGCACAAGGATCCTATGCATTCCGTCTCCAGGTGACCGACAATGGGGGGTTATCCGGATATGACACCTTGTATATCACGGTCAATGCGGCCTCGGCTCCTTCAAACCAATTGCCTGTTGCCAATGCGGGATCTGCCATTACCATCACGCTCCCTACTAATTCAGTTGGTCTTGACGGAACTGCTTCATGGGATCCTGATGGCAGTATCGTCAGCTATAGCTGGGCCAAAGTCAGCGGACCGGGAAGTTCAACCATTTCAAATTCGACAACAGCCTCACCATCCATTACAGGATTGGTCTTCGGACAATATGCATTCGAACTAACGGTGACGGATAACAGTGGAGGGAAATCCAGGGACCAGGTGACGGTTACGGTACTGAATTCACCAAATGCCCCTGCTGCTCCGACTCAGGTCGTTAATCAGGCGCCTGTGGCCGTTGCAGGTGAGAATATCAGCATCCCAATGACTCAGACAAACCTTACGTTGAATGGGTCGGGTTCATATGATCCGGATGGCAGCATCACCACTTTTACCTGGAAACAAGTATCAGGCCCATCATTGGCTAAAATATCAAGTGCAGCAAGTGCAACTACACAAGTAAATAGCCTGGTAGAGGGTAGTTATGTTTTTGAACTGGATGTCACAGACAATTCCAATGCATCGTCTTCAGCGGTAGTCAAAGTCGATGTGGTGAATACGCTGAGATTTACGCAGAGCCTCAAGATATATCCAAATCCTGTGGCTTCCATACTTACATTCCAATACTTAAGTGATTTGACGGGTAAGATCGCAGTGGACATATATTCATCCAATGGAGCCCTGATGTTTTCGGCAGAATATAATAAGGACCAAAGCTTTTTGTCTAAACAAATTGACGTGAGCAAGTTTTCAAAAGGATTATATTATATCAAGATTATTCAGCCTGATGGGACTAAAGTGTCCAAGTCGTTTTGGAAGAAATGATATGAGCATCCTGTATCTTAAAGGATGAGCGTTGTCTAGTTTTCTTTTAGACGTATGAAAATATTAGATAATACCCGGGTTGATTTTCTGAAAAGAATATAAAATTTTAGAAGTTGACCTGGGTTTTTCGTTGATTCCTGCGCAGGCATTTGGATTGAACACAGCCGTGAGAATAAGTCTTCAGTTTACACTCGGAAAATTAATCCAGGTTATAGAAATGAAGGTTGGAAAAAAAGCCATGCCTGAATACCGGCCAATGCTACCTGGCGAATTGGAAATCATTTTTACAGACCTTCATAAAGCAAGAACTGCGAATTGGCATGATCCAACATTCGGTCTCGACTCAGGAATTGAGCTTTTTGTTTCCTGGTACATTCAAATCAAGAAAATGCTAATTCCTGAAATGAACCTGCATCGCCAAGACAACAAAGTCTCATACACCATCCAAAAAATTCAGCCATTGGTTTTAATGATTTGGCGAATCTCTTAGAATATACTTCTCATCTAAGAGGAAATCAGAAGATTATTTGTATAGTATGCTATTAGGAAGCCCGTGTTTTCTTATTCAATATTTGATCAAAAATGTTGTTTCGATTATGGTCTTATGTGAAATTGAACCAGAAATAAATTTCCACTAGGACAGAATGATCAATTGCTGCAGCAGCGATTCTATCTTTCTCATGCAGGGATTTTTCATATTCTATTAATAGCACTAATCAATAGAATATTATTCTTGATTGCTTTGATTCATACATTAAGTTCTAGGCCGAACAGATTTGGTAGGTTTTCCCAATCTGGGAATTTTTTTGGCAAGAAATTTGCAAATATTTAGTTGCAGAGTTGTTGGTCCAAAATTCTTTTTTTGAGTTGTCTGTCCAAACTGCGGAGACAAATTTCTACCAAGCCAACGACTTATGCTTTCAAATCTCCAGGAAAAGAATACGCGAAGAATTTTAATAATTCTCTTAATTCACTTGGGGTTTAGTTATTCGGTCTATTCTCAAACTTCCTCTTTTTCATTTACACAAATATCTTCCGGCACAGAAGTGGTGGGTCCGGGACGAGGTGCAGAACAATGGATGCATTTGCCCTGGGACAATGGATCGGGGCACGGAGTCCAAATTCCGGCAGGTAATACTACACCGGGACCCAATTTCTATACCCGCTTTGCATGGAAGGATATAGAATCAGATGCTACACAAGGTTCTTATTCATGGACAGAATTTGACAGACGTTTTCACCAGGCAATGGATGCGCACCAAATGTTTTCATTTGGTGTGATGCCGATTTGTTCAGGATGCGGAAGTGCTTCATTCATACCTGCGTATCTACATAAATTAATGCAAGCTGAGTCCACATTAAAGGATTGGTATTATTCAGCGGATGGTGCATGGATTCCAAACTGGAACAGCAATTCATATTTATCAAGGTATAAAGCATTGCTGCAGGCTATTGCTAATCATATAGCGACAACTTCTTATAAACCATCTTGGAGTTCAGTAGCCATTCCATATGCAAGCGTTGTTTATTATGTCGACATCCGGGGGTACGGCAATTATGGTGAATGGCATACATATCCCTGGATGGATGACGGCGCTTATCCGGCAAATGCTCACGCTACAGCAACAACACTTCAAACACTTATCGATTATAATTTACAGATTTTCCCGAATTATCCGAATGTGATTTTAATGAACGCTTTTACAAATACTTCAGCATCTTTTGTTCCCGCTCAAACGACTTATTATGCGCTTACGGCGATGAATAGCTGGGGACAAATCGGATGGCGCAGGGACAATTTTGGGGATCCTCAATATAGTTCAATTCTTGAAAACAATCCTGAAACCTATAATCCCGGATCAGGAAGTGTAGCATTGTCCACATTGATCATGAACAAATGGAAATATGCTCCCATCACAGGGGAGCCTCTGGGTGGACTAACCAGCAGCTATACTTGTGGCAGCCCCTATTGCCACATAATTACTGAAGTCAATTTGTATCATGTTACTTCATTTGGGAATGGTAATTTAGCCAGTCCGGGATCATCTACTACTCAGGCAAACATAATACAGGCTTCCAGGATTGCTGGCTACAGACTCATTTTAACAGGGGGGACCATGAACACCGCGCTGACTCCGGGATCCGCTTTCAATATTTCTTTAAATTGGCAAAATATTGGACTGGCGCCAACATACGAAAATTGGAATGTAGTATATGAATTACGAAATAGCAGCGGCGGGGTGGTTTGGACAAGCATTTCAAGTTTCAAACCCAAACTTTTCCTTCCATCCACAACACCAACTGTTGTTTCAGAAAATTTTACCCTCCCTGCGACGGTGTCTTCAGGAACCTATGGATTGTATTTGATCATCAGGGATCCCAGCAATTACAAGAATCCATTGTCATTGGCCATCACCGGTAGAAATACGGATGGAAGCTACCTTTTAAGAAGCAATATGACAGTAGGGTCTGCAAGCAATTTGCCTCCCACAGTAAATGCAGGGACCGATCAGACCATCCAACTACCAACATCTACTGCGAAGCTCACGGGAACTGCTACGGATGCAGATGGATCTGTTTCTTCTTTGGCATGGAGCATCGTTTCAGGCCCTGCCGGATCAACAATTTCTTCACCAACCTCGGCAACCACGAATATTACAGGATTGGTTCAGGGAGTTTATGTGTATCGATTTACGGCCACTGATAATAAAAGTGCGAAAAGCACGGATGATCTGCAGATAACTGTAAATGCGGCACCTCCTTCAAACCAGTCGCCCGTTGCCAAGGCAGGAACAGATATAACGATTACCCAGCCTGCGAGTTCAACCACTTTAAACGGAAGTTCGTCTTCCGATCCGGACGGATCTATTTCAACATATGCGTGGACGAAAATCAGTGGCCCTACTCAGTATAGTCTGGCAAACAGTTCCGCGGCCACGACCGCATTAAGTAATCTGGTGCTTGGAACCTATTCATTCCGACTCAGGGTTACAGATAATGCAGGAGCAACCGCATCGGATACCATATTGGTTACCGTGAAAGCAGCAAATCAAAATCCCATTGCCAAGGCAGGAACAGATATAACGATTACCCAGCCTGCGAGTTCAACCACTTTAAACGGAAGTTCTTCTTCCGATCCGGACGGATCTATTTCAACATATGCGTGGACGAAAATCAGTGGCCCTACTCAGTATAGTCTGGCAAACAGTTCCGCGGCCACGACTACATTAAGTAATCTGGTGCTTGGAACCTATTCATTCCGACTCAGGGTTACAGATAATACAGGAGCAACCGCATCGGATACCATATTGGTTACCGTGAAAGCAGCAAATCAAAATCCTGTTGCCAAGGCAGGAACAGATATAACGATTACCCAGCCTGCGAGTTCAACCACTCTAAACGGAAGTTCGTCTTCCGATCCGGACGGATCTATTTCAACATATGCGTGGACGAAAATCAGTGGCCCTACTCAGTATAGTCTGGCAAACAATTCGGCGGCCACGACTGCATTAAGTAATCTGGTGGTTGGAACCTATTCATTCCGACTCAGGGTTACAGATAATGCAGGGGCAACCGCATCGGATACCATATTGGTTACCGTGAAAGCAGCAAATCAAAATCCTGTTGCCAATGCAGGTGCAGATATTACCATCACCTTACCAACAAATAGAGCGAACTTGAATGGATCGGGATCGAACGATCCCAATGGATCCATAACCTCTTATGCGTGGACGAAAATCAGCGGACCATCTCAATATGCCATAGCCAATGCGTCTTCGGCCAATACCAGCATCTCGAATCTGGTCCAGGGTATTTACTATTTCAGGCTGACTGTAACAGACAATGCGGGCGCGACGGACACGGACAATGTGAAGGTGACCGTTAATGCATCTTCTACATCCAGCCAACAGGTCGCTATCAATGATGGATTATCCGGATATGATACTTTGAATGTGACCTTTGATGCAGCCCCTGCGACGCTGATTGAGAATCAGGTGCCCGTTGCTATTGCAGGTGAGAATATGACCATCCCTTTGACATACACAAGCATTACATTGAATGGTGCGAGCTCGTACGATCCGGATGGCAGTATCACTGCTTATGCCTGGAAACAGGTCTCGGGCACTTATCTCGCGACAATCATGAATGCAGCAAGTGCAAGCACAGAAGTAAACAGACTGGTAGAAGGGAGTTATGTTTTCGAATTGGATGTCACAGATAATTCTGGAGCACTCAGTTCAGCCATTGTCATGGTCGATGTGGTGAACACGTTGAGACTTACTCAGAGCCTCAAGATATATCCAAATCCTGTTTCTTCAATACTTAATTTCCAATACTTAAGTGATTTGACGGGTAGGATCGCTGTGGACATATTTTCATCCAATGGAGCCCTGATGTTTTCGACAGAGTATAATAAGGATCAAAGCTTGTTGTTAAAGCAAATTGATATGAGAAAGTCTTCAAAAGGATTATATTATATAAAGGTTATTCAGCCAGACGGGACAAAACTTTCCAAATCATTCTTCAAGCGTTGATTCAGAAAAATAAATCTAAATTCTTAACTTCCTTATAGAACTTGGAAGGTGTTGCTACCAGAAACAACAATTTCAGAAGTATTGAAGAGGATATTCGGCCTTGTCTGCATCTCTATATAAAGCGTTTGATATTGTTTTTCACATTCTGTAGTTGAACACTTTTCTTCAATACACATTCAAATAGAAAGGCAGCTCAAATAAAGAGTGTTGATAAATTATAATAAGTAAAATCTCCCAAATTCTAATCTCCGAGATCACCCCAATGGGTGTTTCCTTTTTTCATTTTCTGCCGCCGCATTTACCTGCTGTTAAGAAACTCTTTACCGATTCCAAGTTCCGATCACGAGGCCTATTTGATGAATTTTGACTATCCAATTATTCGTATTTCATCACTTCTCAAATAATTTTTTGTCTTTTCTAAAATAAATTATCGTAGAAAAAACCTCGCGGACAGAAAGTTTAATTTGAGAACAATTTCCTTAACAACTAAGGGTAAGGTATTTATTTTAAAATAAAATAATTGCAAAAATATTTTCCCAATTTGGGAATTTTTTCTTGGCAGGAATTTTGTCGCTGAGCACCTACAGAATTTTTAAATCTATTTTTTTCATTTGTCAATCCATATTATGGTGGCAAATTTCTACCAAGCTAACGACTTTTCGTTTCAAATCTCCAGACAGAATAACGCTCGAAAATTTTTGACTATCCTTTTTGTTTCTTTGGGGTTTAGTTATTCAGTTTATTCTCAAACTTCGTCTTTTTCATTTTCTCAAATATCTACCGGCACAGAAGTGATGGGTCCTGGACGCGGTGCGGAACAATGGATGCATTTGCCCTGGGATAATGGATCCGGGCACGGAGTCCAAATTCCAGCAGGTAATACTACACCGGGGCCAAATTTCTATACCCGCTTTGCATGGAAGGATATTGAAAGTGATGCAACGCAAGGGAGTTATTCGTGGACGACATTCGATCAAAAAATGCATCAGGCAATGGATGCGCACCAAATGTTTTCTTTTGGTGTGATGCCGATTTGTTCAGGTTGTGGCAGTGGTTCATTCATACCTACATATTTGCATAAATTGATGCAAGCTGAACCCACGCTAAAGGATTGGTATTATTCTGGCGATGGCGCATGGATTCCAAACTGGAACAGCAATTCATATTTATCAAGATATAGAGCATTACTTCAAGCCATTGCTAACCACATAGCGACAACTTCATATCAGCCAGCCTGGAGTTCAGTATCTATTCCATATTCAAGCGTTGTTTACATTGTTGATATAAGGGGCTATGGAAATTATGGGGAATGGCATACATATCCCTGGATGAATGACGGCGCATATCCGGCAAATGCGCAAGCAACAGCGTCAACACTTCAAACACTTATCGATTATAATTTACAGATTTTTCCGACCTATCCGAATGTCATTTTAATGAACGCTTTTACAAATACTTCAGCATCTTTTGTTCCCGAACAAACGAGTTATTATGCGCTTACAGCTACGAATAGTTGGGGACAAATCGGATGGCGCAGGGATAATTGGGGAGATCCTCAATATAGTTCAATTCTTGAAAACAATCCTGAAAGCTATAATGGTCAGAGTTTGGCTTCGCTGATCACGAATAAATACAAGTTCGCTCCAATTACCGGAGAGCCACTGGGTGGAATAACCAGCAGTTATAATTGTGGCAGCCCCTATTGCCACCTTATTACGGAAATGAATTTGTATCATGGATCATCTTTTGGCAACGGTAATTGGGCCAGTCCAGGGTCATCTACCACTCAGGCAAATGCACAGCAAGCTTCCAGGATTGCGGGCTACAGACTCATATTGACAGGTGGTACCATGAACACCGCGCTGAGTCCAGGATCCGCTTTCAATATTTCTTTAAATTGGCAAAATATTGGACTGGCACCAACATACGAAAATTGGAATGTTGTATATGAATTAAGAAATAGCAGCGGGGGGGTGGTTTGGACAGGCAATTCAAGTTTCAAACCCAAGTTATTTCTTCCATCCACGTCTCCCACTGCTGTTTCTCAAAATTTTACCCTCCCTGCAACGGTGTCTTCAGGAACTTATAGTTTGTATTTGATTATTAGGGATCCTAACAATTACAAGAATCCATTGCCCCTAGCCATCAGCGGTAGGAATGCAGATGGTAGTTACCTTTTAAGAAATAATATTACTGTTGGTTCAGCCGGTAATTTGCCACCTACTGCAAACGCGGGATCTAATCAAACCATTGCCCTGCCCGCTTCATCGATTACGCTTGATGGAAGTTCATCTACCGGCCCGATCACCAGCTATTCCTGGACAAAATTATCTGGTCCAAACAATCCGACCATTACATCTCCGTCTGCAGTGACTACCACGGCGACAGGATTGATTCAGGGGGTTTATACTTTTCAATTGTCTGTCAACAATGGTGCTAGCACTGATCAGGTTTCCGTTACTGTAAATGCGGCGAATGGAACTGGAGGTGGAACAACTGGAAATGCTTCCATTTTCACGACTCAAATACCAACTGCAGGTGTCGAAAATGATGGACAGGGTTTGGAACTTGGTGTTAAGTTCCGTTCGAGCGTTGCCGGATCCGTAACTGGTATAAGGTTTTACAAAGTTGCTGGAAATTCGGGTACCCATACAGGTGAGTTATACAATGCGGCAGGTACAAGACTGGCTCAGGCAGTCTTCACAGGAGAAACAGCTTCAGGATGGCAAACTGTATCATTCCCTTCTCCGGTCACTATTTCACCAAACACGACCTATATCGCAGCCTACCATAGTGCCGGGGGAAATTATACAGGTACAACAAATTATTTCCAGACGGCTACCACCAATGGATCATTGACCGGGCTGGCAGACGGAACGGATGGGCCCAATGGAGTATACACTTATTCCGCAACACCAACTTTTCCAACAGCAGGTTATGCAAAAAGCAATTATTGGGTAGATCTGGTATTTGCCAGTTCATCGACAGTGGCGCTGGTAGCAAATGCAGGACCCGGCCAAACAATTACTTTACCAACTTCTTCTGTCACCCTTAATGGCAGCGGATCAACAGGAACGATTTCAAGTTATCTTTGGATACAGGTATCCGGTCCCAGCGCTTCAACCATTAACTCGCCTTCTACAGTCAGTACGACAGTATCGGGTCTGATTCAGGGAACCTATGTCTATATCCTTTCACTAAACGGTGGGGCCAGTACTTCGCAGGTTAGTATAAATGTTGTCCAAGCAAATTCAGGCTCTACCGTTTCTAATATTTTCACCACGCAGACTCCCAGCACAGGTACAGAGAATGATGGACGAGCACTGGAATTAGGAGTTAAGTTTAGGTCGTCTGTTGCAGGCACAATAAATGGAATTCGTTTTTACAAGACGACAGGAAATTCAGGTACACATACAGGAGAGTTGTATTCATCTACGGGAACAAGGCTGGCTCAGGCGGTGTTTACAGGCGAAACGGCTTCCGGGTGGCAGCAGGTATTATTCACCACACCTGTATCTATCAGTGCAAACACGACTTATGTTGCAGCCTATTTCAGCAGTGCTGGAAACTATGCGAGTTCGATGAATTATTTTGCCTCTGCCGTTGTAAATGGTTCTTTAACTGCCCTGGCAGATGGGACAGACGGTGCAAATGGATTGTTTAGTTATTCCACAACACCAGTTTTTCCAACAGTTGGTTATGCAAAAACCAATTACTGGGTAGACGTAGTATTTAATACTGGTACTACTGGCAACGCAACCCTGCAAAACCAGATAGTGGGTCAGGTAGCTACTTCAGATTCGGCTCAGGCAACTGCCGGCGTTAATCCGGACTCCTTAAACCGTGCATCGTCCTATTACCTTGGCCAGAATTATCCAAATCCTTTCTCACAGAGTACCAAAATCAATTACGGCATACCTTCCAGGTCATTAGTAGAGATCGTATTGTTTGACATGCAGGGAAGGCTGATCAAAGTTCTGGTCAATGAACTAAAAGAAACTGGTAATTATGTGTATGAATTGAGCGCAGCCAATCTGGCAAAAGGAATTTATTATTATAGAATGAGGTCGGGCAATTATGTGGCCACTAAAAAATTGATGATACAATAGACGCTGAAAATGCGATGCTGATTTCAGATTGGCTAAAACAAAACTTAATATAATCTTTATATTGGATTGAAAAATGATTTCAAAAGACCTGGCAGGTATTCTGCCAGGTCTTCTTATTTGCGAAACTCTTCCTGGGACCTCTGCTCTGCCATCCATCTATCCGGGAAAAACATGCTGGAGCTCTTTATTGGCTTGTAAAATCGATGGCGAAGTATCCTTCCCCCAAAAATTAAACGAACGCAAACAGTGTTTTGACAAACCCGACGGCTTGCATGTTTTGAGCGCTTGGAATTCTATTATTCAATTATTTTGAAATGACCATGTGTTTCGATTTCCTGCTCTCGTGCGGCTAACAGATGGAGGTAATTTGGTAGGCTGGGCTTATGAGTTCAAATATTTTGCCAATGCATTTACGTATTGTTTAACAAACTCAATCCCTATTTCAATTTCAAATCACATCGGTTACATAATGAAGTTAGAGTACTCATTTATTTTCAATGGGCCTCTTCTTAAAAAATGTGCAAAACTGCAAGACTGGAAATTCAATTTGAGGATATTCTAATTAGCAGGTAAGGATCAGGCATTTAAATCAAAGTAAAATGGGTGTGAAAAATCCTTCCCAATTTGGGAATTTGTTTTTGGCAAGAAATTTGCCATTTAGAAATTGCAGAATTCTGAATCCAAAGATCGTATTTTTTAGATGCCAATCCAAACTATGGGAACCAATATCTACAAAACCAACGGCTACTACCATTATTGCGCCTATCAATTCAAAACCCGGAAAATATTAACAATTCTCTTAATTTCTCTGGGGTTTAGTTTTTCAGTCTATTCTCAAACTTCCTCTTTTTCATTTTCCCAAATATCTTCCGGCACAGAAGTGGTGGGTCCGGGACGTGGGGCAGAGCAATGGCAACATCTTCCCTGGGATAATTCAGCAGGTGTGAATATTCCGGCTGGGAATTCAACGCCTGGTCCTAATTACTATACCCGCTTTGCATGGAAGGATATTGAAAGTGATGCAACACAGGGGAGTTATTCATGGACAGAATTTGACAGGCGTTTTCACCAGGCAATGGATGCACACCAGATGTTTTCTTTTGGCGTGATGCCGATTTGTTCCGGATGCGGAAGTGGCTCGTTCATACCAACCTATTTACATAATTTAATGCAGGGTGAATCAGTCAAGGACTGGTTCTATTCCGCGGATGGTGCATGGGTTCCAAACTGGAACAGTCCTTCCTACTTATCAAGGTATAAAGCATTATTACAGGCCATCGCTAGCCACATCGCAACAACCTCATATCAACCATCCTGGAGTTCAGCACCTATTCCATATTCAAGTGTGGTTTACGTTGTTGATATACGGGGCTATGGAAATTATGGGGAATGGCATTCATGGCCCTGGGTTCAGGATTCTGGATTTCCTTCCAGTATATTACCTACAGCTGCAACACTTCAAACACTGATCGATGATAATTTACAGATATTTCCAAACTATCCCAATCAGGCACTAATAGGCGCTTTTACAAATAGTTCAGCATCTTTTGTTCCCGCACAGACAAGTTATTATATACTTACGGCCACTAATAACTGGGGACAAATAGGATGGCGCAGGGATAATTGGGGAGATGCTCAATATAGTTCAATTCTTGAAAACAATCCTGAAACCTACAATGGTCAGAGTATAGCTTCATTGATCCTGAATAAATATAAGTTCGCTCCAGTTACAGGCGAACCATTGAATGGATTAACCAACAGCTTTGATTGTGGCAGTCCTTATTGCCACCTTATCACGGAAGTGAATTTGTACCATGGATCATCATTTGGCAATGGTAATTTGGCGAGTCCGGGATCCTCTACCACTCAGGCAAATTTACAACAGGCTTCCAGGATTGCGGGTTACAGACTTGTCTTAACAGGTGGTGCGATGAACACCGTGCTGACTCCAGGATTGGCTTTCAATATTTCTTTGAATTGGCAAAATATTGGACTGGCACCAACATACGAAAATTGGAATGTGGTGTATGAATTAAGAAACAGCAGCGGTGGGGTGGTTTGGACGAGCAATTCAAGTTTCAAACCCAAACTTTTCCTGCCTTCAGGAACACCTTCGGTTGTTTCAGAAAATTTTACCCTCCCTGCGACGGTGTCTTCCGGAACTTACAGTTTGAATCTGATCATTAAGGATCCTAACAATTACAAGAAACCGCTGCCCCTAGCCATCACCGGTAGAAATGCAGATGGAAGCTATCTTTTAAGAAGTAATATTACAGTTGGGCCAGCAGGCAATTTGCCTCCCACAGCAAGCGCGGGACCTGATCAAACCATCCAGACACCTGCTTCAACTGTTTCCCTCACGGGAACTGCTTCGGATGCAGATGGATCTGTGACTTCTTTGGCATGGAGTATTGTCTCAGGCCCTGCAGGATCAGCAATTTCTTCCCCAGCAGCTGCGAGCACAAATATTACAGGATTGGTTCAGGGTGTTTATGTGTATCGATTTGCTGCAACCGATAACCAGGGTGCCACAAGTACCGATGATGTGCAAGTAACAGTGAGTGCACCCGGTCCAGCAAACCAGGCGCCAATTGCGAATGCTGGATCGGATATCACAATTACACAGCCTGTGAATTCAACAACATTAAATGGAAGTTCGTCGGTCGATCCGGAGGGGTCTGTTTTGACTTATTCATGGGCTAAAATTAATGGCCCTGCTCAGTTCAGTTTGGCAAATAGCTCCGCAGCCAGCACAGTTTTGAACAATCTGGTGCCGGGAACTTATTCATTCCGACTGAGGGTTACAGATAATTTGGGAGCAACAGCATCGGATACCGTCCTAGTTACCGTGAATGCAGCCCTGCCAGCAAATCAAAATCCTGTTGCTAATGCAGGTGCAGACATTACCGTCACGTTACCTACAAATATAACGAATTTAAATGGTTCAGGATCCATCGACCCGGACGGGTCCATTGCTTCTTATTCGTGGACCAGGATCAGTGGGCCGGTCCAGGTTACCATCGCCAATTCGGCTACAGCCAATACGGGCATATCTAACCTGGTCCAGGGCATTTATACTTTCCAGTTGAAAGTCACAGACAATGCAGGAGCGACAGCCACAGACCTTGTAAATGTGACAGTTAACGCATTGGCGGCGCCCGGCAACCAGGCTCCCGTAGCCAATGTCGGAGGAAACATCAATCTGACCCTGCCAGTCAATACGGCTACTTTGAATGGTTCAGCTTCCACTGATCCCGATGGAACCATATCCACTTACACATGGTCTAAAATCAGCGGTCCCGGACAGTTTGCCATTGCAAATCCTGGCCAGGCTACTACCCAGGTCAGCAATCTTGCACAAGGATCCTATGCATTCCGTCTCCAGGTGACCGACAATGGGGGGTTATCCGGATATGATACTTTGTATATCACGGTCAATGCGGCCTCGGCTCCTTCAAACCAATTGCCTGTTGCCAATGCGGGATCTGCCATTACCATCACGCTCCCTACTAATTCAGTTGGTCTTGACGGAACTGCTTCATGGGATCCTGATGGCAGTATCGTCAGCTATAGCTGGGCCAAAGTCAGCGGACCGGGAAGTTCAACCATTTCAAATTCGACAACAGCCTCACCATCCATTACAGGATTGGTCTTCGGACAATATGCATTCGAACTAACGGTGACGGATAACAGTGGAGGGAAATCCAGGGACCAGGTGACGGTTACGGTACTGAATTCACCAAATGCCCCTGCTGCTCCGACTCAGGTCGTTAATCAGGCGCCTGTGGCCGTTGCAGGTGAGAATATCAGCATCCCAATGACTCAGACAAACCTTACGTTGAATGGGTCGGGTTCATATGATCCGGATGGCAGCATCACCACTTTTACCTGGAAACAAGTATCAGGCCCATCATTGGCTAAAATATCAAGTGCAGCAAGTGCAACTACACAAGTAAATAGCCTGGTAGAGGGTAGTTATGTTTTTGAACTGGATGTCACAGACAATTCCAATGCATCGTCTTCAGCGGTAGTCAAAGTCGATGTGGTGAATACGCTGAGATTTACGCAGAGCCTCAAGATATATCCAAATCCTGTGGCTTCCATACTTACATTCCAATACTTAAGTGATTTGACGGGTAAGATCGCAGTGGACATATATTCATCCAATGGAGCCCTGATGTTTTCGGCAGAATATAATAAGGACCAAAGCTTTTTGTCTAAACAAATTGACGTGAGCAAGTTTTCAAAAGGATTATATTATATCAAGATTATTCAGCCTGATGGGACTAAAGTGTCCAAGTCGTTCTTTAAAAAATAATTAGTCCGTATATTAAAATCAAAATTGGATTAAGTAATCAGTTTCTTCGGCCACAAATAAATGGAAATTGTTTGGCTGTTGTTGCAGAATTAAAAATGAGAGCCCATTGAAAAGCGTATTCTGGAAAATCCCTTCAAATGGATCCCGGCTTTTCAATGGGCTTTCGTTTGATTGATGTATAATCCGTACTTTCCTGCATTTTCAAAACCAATTTTCTAAATCCCTTTCAATTGGTCTTGCCTCGACAATAATCCGATTGCCCGATAACTCATCTTACATCCTTATTGCTGCGATGATGAATCAGGCATATAGGATTTGGCATTCATTTCGCCTCCATAATCTGGACGCACCATGAAGAAATGCAACGCGGTTGTTTGTAATTTGCTGATGTTCCTAGGTTTCCATTCCAGGCGCAGTTATTTGAATTAAAAAACTATGCTTAAATCAATATGATATGTGCAAGGGGATGACTAATCATATTAAATTTGCTTAGCAATCCAATTTTCCAGGACCCCTCAAAATCAAAGCATCGGATTGGAAAATACAACTATTGTTACCTTACATTCCTTATCGACTGCATTGGCGAATGCAGAAAATCAACTTTTTACAAAATATTCTAGACTATTGTGCCGTTAATGTGCAGACGAAACATGCATCAAAAACGTATCACTTAAGGATATTTCATGATATTTTGAATTTGATTGTTAAGCACAATGATGACTAAATATAGACGAGCAACCAGAATCTTGTTGGTAGTTTTGATTGGGATCATAACTGCTTTTGCTCTTTTGGTAGTAAGAAAGAAATGGGAGGGGATAAAATCCTACGGAAGCCGCGTTTTGGCCTGGATTCGACCAGTAACCATCACAGTAGCAAGCCCTGGAGAAGGGGCCAGGGAAGTGCCGCCGAATAATGCACTTTATGTATTTTTTAGCAAGGCGCTGGATCCAAGCTCTTTATCTGACAAATCTGTTATTCTTCAGGCGGACTCAACCGCTGTTTCTTATAAAATTTCCTATATACCATCAGAGTACTGCGTTGTCATCAAACCCGATTCAGCATTAGGTGCGGGCATCAGCTGCAGATTAATGTTTAAAGGCGGAGATGGAAAGAATATTATTAAGGATACTTCAGGTAAAGCAATGCCCAAGGACATCACTTGGAGTTTTAGGACTGCAATGCAAAAGGAAATTCCAGATCCAGCCTTTACCCCCGGGGGTCCTGTTTTGCTACTTACTTCATCAACAAACGGATTCAGCAAATATCCCATTGAAATATTGAGGGCAGAAGGGTGGAATGCCTTCCAATCAATGGATATTGCAAGTGTGACAACTGACGAATTGAATAAATACGATATTGTTATTGTAGGAGATATCCCATTAACAGCGCAAAAAGTGAGCCTCCTGACAGCTTGGGTTAATGCAGGCGGTACACTCATTGCATTTCATCCGGATCATCAGCTCGCAAACCTTTTGGGTCTGGTGCCTGCGGGTGGAACAATTTCAGAGAAATTTATAAAAGTAAATACAAACTCCGGTCCTGGAGTAGGTATAGTAGGACAAACCATGAAGTTTCATGGCACAGCTGATCTTTATTATTTAAATAACGGGACGAATATTTTAGCAACTATTTATTCCAATGATTCCACGGCGACCTCATTTCCTGCTGTTACCAGTAGGGACGTAGGACCTTCAGGGGGGCAGGCCGTTGCATTTACTTATGACCTTGCAAAATCTGTTGTATATACCAGGCAGGGCAATCCTGCATGGGCTGGACAGAAAAGGGACGGAGTTAAGCCCCCTACACGATCTGATAATTTATTTTTTGCCAATGCTTCATTTGACCCGCAGCCAGAATGGTTGGATATGGATAAAGTGGCGATACCGCAGGCGGATGAGCAGCAAAGATTATTGACAAATGTTATGGTTTTGGGGAATTACAATCGTAAACCCTTACCAAGATTTTGGTTCCTACCAAAAGGCAAGAAAGCTACTATCGTTTTGACCGGAGACGACCATGGTTTTGGGTCCACTGCACCCAGGCTCAAGCATTATATGGCTCTAAGTCCATCCAATACATCAGAAGCTGTGGCAAATTGGGATGCAATTCGCAGTACTTCTTACATGTTTTCAAGCACTCCAATCACCAATGCGGAGATCGCCTTTTACCAAAACCAGGGTTTTGAGATCGGACTTCACCTCGATCCTGATTGTGGAAACTGGACCCCTTCTACATTGAAAAGCTTCTTCGATAATCAAGTGGCGAATTTTTATGAGAAATTTCCTGTCGTCAATTCATTTATTACGCATAGAATACATTGCCTGTCCTGGACAGATTGGGCATCACTCCCGAAAGAGGAACTTACAAAAGGCATACGCCTGGATGTGAGTTATTACTTCTGGCCAGATGTCTGGATCAAGGACAGGCCCGGAATGTTTACAGGCTCTGGCATGCCCATGCGATTTGCTGATACAAATGGTACGGTTATAAATGTTTACCAGGTTCCCACGCAAATGACAGATGAATCAGGCCAGAGTTACCCATTTACGATCAATTCGCTCCTTGAAAAGGCCAATGGCAAAGAGGGATATTATGGCGTATTCTGTGCCAATATGCATAACGATTGGCTTACATCAAAAGGTGCAGATGCGATTATAGCTGCAGCAAAAGCATCCAAGATTCCGGTTGTTTCATCCAAACAAATGTTGGAATGGCTCGACGCAAGAAACAACTCGACTTTTTCCGACTTTTCCTGGAATAATAATCGACTTGGTTTTACGATTGCAGCAGATACAAATGCTCGAAATCTAAAGGCCATGTTACCCAGGACTACGGCCTCTGGGATATTCAATTCACTTTCGAGAGGCGGAACAGCAGTAAAAACTACAACAGAAATGATCAAAGGAATAGAGTATGTGTTCTTCGATGCTATCAATGGCAGATATAAAGCCAGCTATGGCGGAGCAACTGGATCTTCAAACAAAGGTGAATCAGATGTCAAATCCTTGGCAGAGACTAAAGATAATCACCGTAAAAATTATCGCTGATTATGGGCTTTAATGGAGATTTAACCTTTGGAGTTTAGTTTATCTCTGATATGATCAACGAGCCTTAGTGATAAAGCAACAATGGTAAAGGTAGGATTGACTCCCCCTCCTGTTGGGAAGCAGGATGAGCCAGCTAAGTATAAATTATCTATACCGTGAACTTTGCAGTTTTGATCTATAACTCCCTGCTTTGGGTCATCATTCATTCTCGTTGTTCCCATATGGTGCCAGCCTCCACTTGTTGTAGTGGGTAAAGTTTGTGCATTTTCATCCCACAATTCTTCCATTAATTTGAGTCGGCCTATACCAGCTGCACCAGCCTGCTGCCCAACAATCTCATAGATTTTTCTAATACTTCTTCTGTCGAGTGAAGTAAATGCCCAATGCAGGTTTGCCCTGGGAACGCCCAATTCATCCTTTTCATTACTGAGAGTGACTCTTGAAAGAGGATTTGGGGTTTGTTCCATTCTTAAAGTCAACTGAAACGCCTGATGCAAATTCTGAGATGATTCAGACACGAATAGTTTCTTGACTTTGTTATAAAAAGTTCTATATGCGGGCACTGGGACATGCTTCATGTTCTCTCTGGGATCACTTTTTGTCCAAGACTTAATATAAGCAGGTTTGAGTCTGGCAATTTCCAGAGGCGTAAATGAAACTATTCCATTAAGGATTTCAAATTCAGCCTGCTTTTCCGGCATGATGGCCAATTCTCCATGCACTCTCGGATTTTGGTTCATATAAAGCTTCAATTCTGCTTTTTGTTCCATCCAAAGCTCTGCTGATTTTATTTCGAAATGCTCCATGAAATATCTTCCAACAAGATCATTGTCATTGCCCAGGCCATGTGGCGCCTGTTTGTTTGCAGCTAATAAAATTCTTGGATTTTGAATTCCTGCGCATGCCAAGATGAAGTATTTGGCGGATACGTTATGTGTTTTCCCGGCGTAATTTGTAACCGTTACCGTTTTGACGCTTTTAACATTGTCATTTGCAACGACATCTACTAAGTTCGCATAAGTATAAAGGTGAATATTTTTCGCGTTGACAATATCATCCTTATATCTTGTTCCAAAGCGCGTAGGTCGACTGAAATTCCATAATTTAGTCCATATGACTTCTTTATCCATAGGGAGCGTAACCAGCGAAGGATCTTTCTTCTGCCAGTAGTCCAGTCCAAATTCAAAAACGTCAATTTCCAGGTACTTATATCCATTCCTGTAATAAGGCATCAATACCTCCTGGCCGAAAGGCCAACCGCTTTTTGGCACCCAATCTCTTTTTTCAAAAGCAATTGGATCAAAAAAAGAACACATGCCTCCCCAATGACCCGTCGTTCCCCCAAAATAATGAAGCTCGGAAGATTTAATAGGGTAATAGGGCTGCCCAGATGTTCCACCTCGGTAAAGTTCCTGAATCCTGTCTTCGTATTCAAAACCGCCTCCCTCAATTAGAATCACTTTATATGGAGTATTTCTGAATTCCAGGGCCATGCTTATTCCAGCGGCGCCAGCACCTACAATGCAAATATCCCCTTCGATCAAAGTACCATTTTCCAGCTTTCTAGCATCAATATGCATGGTGGGGATTTAAACGTTTAATTGAACGAATTGATCTAATTAGTTGTGCTTATTTTAATGTATTCCTACCCGAACGTAAAACTTGAGCACTTAAAATGACTGAACATATTCGCAAAGATCATTGAACTATTCTATCCATGCAATGCCCATGATTCAGGATAGGGATAACAATGCGCACTGCCTTGCTTCCGTCAGAGACAGCACCCAACCGTTAAGGATTAACAAATTTTGCGACTTGAAATCCTCTTCTGCAAGCATATTAAGCTGGCGGTCATCCACTGCATTTAAGGATATTACAGGATCTGCTTTTCGAGCTTCGTCTAGAAGCAATGTCGATAATTTTTCATGGGAGTCTTCGGATGGAACGGCCTTCCTATATGCCTTCCCAATTTTTCTGATGGTTTCCTCATCGCAGAAATAAGACAAAACCAAAGGGTGCATTAATGGCTCTCTCTTCCACTTGGAATGCTCGTACCGCGTATATGCCCAGGGAACTGCAACGGCTACTGCAGTTACTGAAGAAGCAAGAATAAATGTTCTTCGTTTCATTCTTCTACATGAATTTTCAAAAACAGCTCACTAAATTAGGGAATTATACTTAAAATACAATAACCGCTCAAAGCCAGTTGATTTTCAGGTTGAATGCATAAGTCCCTTATTTGGTTATCAATTGAATTCAGTACTCAAATTTCCAATCCAGCATTCAAAAAACCTAGATTGCATGTTCCAGCAAGATAGATATTAAAACCAGGCATTTCCGCCCTTCTCATTTCAAAATCTATTACATTCTGTGAAGAGGAGAGGCAATATTTCTGTAATCTGCAGGAAACCTGGAAGCTGAGCTCTATATTTTCTTCTTGAAAGCTAAGATGCCATAGCTGACCGCCTTTTTGCACATGAAATTTGATGACGGTGCTAATACCAGTGGCCATTTTCCGATAAAAATATAACTTCAGAGAGCAAATCAAGTCTGGTCATGAACTATCTTGAAAAACTCATTGGCGACATAGAAAGCCACGACGTGGATGGGATAGTAGAATGTTTTCATCATGGTGTTGATCCCAATTGTCTTTTCAGGAATATCCCCCTCATCTATGAACTGACCAGTGAATATGGGAGAGGTCCTGACTTTAAACTTTGCGTAAAAGCATTTGTAGACCACGGATTGGTATTTGAGGATAAGCTTTTGCTGGCAGTGCTTCTTGACGATGCTTCCACAGTAGATCGCATTTTGACTGTAGATCGGAACCTGGTTTTCGGGAGATACAATTTGCGCTGCGCATATACTCCCCTGGTAGAAGCCGGGTTGCTCCATATTTGCGCGGAATTCAACCATGTTGATTCGGCGCGCGTTTTGATTAAATATGGGGCTGATGTGAATGCAAAAGCTGGCAAGGACGAATGGGGATTTGGAGGACAAACTCCCATTTTCCACACGGTAAACCAAAATACCAATCAATCCGCGGAGATGCTGAACTACCTGCTTTCTTTATCTGCAGATTTATCCTATACAGTACCGGGACTGATCTGGGGCAAAGGATATGAATGGGAGACCCTGATTCCATCTGTAAATCCAATCAGCTATGCGATGATGGGATTGTTACCGCAAATGCACAGAAAAGAAAAAACAATCTCAATTATAGTTTCGAAATTGCTTAAGGAAGCATATGGGATTGACTATGCAAGTCCCAATATTCCGAATGCCTACCTCAGGAAAGGATAGTTTCATAGACAATGCGTCTTTGTATTTTCTTAAATTAAGCATCTTTAAAACAGCCAATATGAAAAATTGCTTCATTTTCTTCCTGGTCTTATTTTCTTTTTCCCTATATGCGCAAGATCGTCATATGGGCCCGTGGTGGCCAAATGTAAACTGGGGTGCCAACGATCAGGCCGGAGCATCCAACTGGATCAGCCCCGAAAAAATTTTGCAATCCATCTCCCTCGTGAAGAAAGGAAGAGTCGTGGAGTTGGGACATGTTTATGAAAGAGGAATGCCCAATGTGGGTCAGCGCTCCTTTAATATTTTTATTCCTTCCTTTCCCACCTATCCGCCCTCTGGAAAAGACAGCATAGTATTTAATGACGAATTCATAACCGCCGAACTAGGCCAGGTCGGGACACAGTTTGATGGTCTTGGCCATCCGGGTGAACAAATTAAGATGGCTGATGGCCAACTTGCTGTCGTTTTTTATAATGGAGTGCAGGGCTCCGAAATGAAAAACCCCTATGGGCTTCAAAAGCTCGGCGTGGAACATGTGAAGCCCATCATCACCAGGGGGATCCTGATCGACCTGGCAGCAGCTAAGAATATCCCTGTCTTACCGGAAGGATATGTCATAACCCTTGAGGATATACGCAATGCATTAGCGCGCCAGGGCATGAAAGAAACAAATATACAACCAGGAGATGCGCTGCTTTTTAATTTGGGCTGGTGGCATCACTGGCCAGGTAAAATCACTGTGGAAGGCAAGGCGCCCGCTGCGAGCAGGGAGGTTATCGATTGGATCATCTCAATGAAACCCTCCATGGTTGGTTCAGATGCCAGCCTGGATGCTCCACCGGATTTTCCCCTGCATGCCGACCTGATCATGAAGAATGGGATCTATAATCTGGAGTTTATGGATTTTAGTAGCATGGAAAATGAAAAACAATACATATTTCTTTTTCTGATTACCACCCTAAGAATCAAAGGAGCTACTGGTTCTCCGGTAAGACCCCTGGCTGTTTATTAGCTTCTTTCTTCAGGTAGAGATCAAGGTCTAATTCGATCAATACATTAGTTTGGTGTCACTGTTACAATCACACGCTCATACCCGGTCAATGAAATACATAGAACGTTGGCCAACCTGTCGGGAGCTCTGGCAGCAAATAAAAGTGTATCTTCAACGTTGGCCTACGCGTATTCGGATGGGGTTTATAGCGTTGAATATGCTTCACTTAAAATTTAATTCATTTGAAGCTTTACATTAAGAATATGGTTTGCATACGTTGCAAAATGGTTGTGAAAGAGGAATTGATGAAGTTGGGACTTAAATACACCTGGGTGGAATTGGGTGAAGTGGACATGCCTGCGCAAATTTCCAACGCAGAACGCGGGCATTTCAAAACGGCCCTGCTAAAATCCGGTCTCGAATTAATGGATGACAAGAAGAGCATGCTAATCGAGAAAATAAAAAATGTGATTACTGAACTGGTTCATTATTCTGAAGAGCCGTTAAATATTAACTTCTCTGAATTTCTAAGTCAGAAATTAGACCATGATTATACCTATCTGGCCAATCTCTTTTCGGAAGTGCAGGGGACAACGATAGAAAAATTCCTGATAGCCCATAAAATAGAGCGGGTGAAAGAATTGCTCGTGTACAATGAACTTAATCTTACAGAAATTGCCTACCAGATGCATTACAGCAGCGTGGCCCATCTTTCAGCCCAGTTTAAGAAGGTGACAGGTCTGACGCCTTCCCATTTCAAACAACTCAAAGACAAAAGGCGCACTATGCTGGAAGACATGTGAATCATTCATTTAAGGCCGGCTATCTAATCCTCCTCACATTATTTGGCGGAATTTGAAATGTGTGAATGATGTAATCTATTTATACAATTTCGTAACAGTTAACTGAGAAATGAGGCTCACCTTTGTATCGTATTTATAAATGAAAAGATCAGGTCAAATGAAATGCAAGCCTGTTTTGAGGTGCAGCTTGATTTGACAGAAAGCAAAGCTTTAACAATAATTTGTCGCTCTCACAAATAATAACCTGGCTTCTGAAGAAGCAATCAAAAGCAGGTTACCGGGAATACTTCAGGTCAAATTGCGAAAGTCCAACCTTTCATAAAATTTTAGAAGCCCTTCCATCAACCCTTTCGTAAGAACGAACCGCCGGGCTCGTTTATCTGGCGGAGTTCTTTCGAAGAACCAGTCATGTGTTCCCTATCTTTCTCAATTCACTTCTTAAATAAAAAAAAATAAACAATTCTCAAAATGAAAAAAGCAATTCAAAAATTAGTGGTAGCTGGAATGATCGCAGGGACGATCCTGTTCGTAAGTCAGTCATTCGCTGAAAAACCATCCTCTATAAAAGACAAAGTGCGTTCAGGATTGGAAAATGCTCCGGTAGGCCAAGCGGGTTTAATGGCATTTGTATATGATTCAACTTCTGAATGGCAGAAATTCAAGAAGAATTCAGAAAAGAAAATAGAAAAAAATGAAAAGCGTATTGCTGAACTTAATGAATCAATTGGTAAAGAAACAAGTGATCAGAAAGTCAAAATGCAGACAAGTGTTAATGAATTAAAGGATAAAAATGAAGACTTGAAAAAGCAGTTGTCCGCCTATAAAGACGATGGCAAAGACAGCTTTGATGCTTTTAAGAAAAAATTCGATGATGAAATGGATTCGATAACGAAGTCATTAAAGGCCATTAAAATAGGCTAGTGATTCAATTGCCTGCAATCAGTAGGTAAGTAGACTGATGGGATCTGTATCCCGTATCTGATTGCAGAAAATCAAGTCAAAATATTTTAAAATATTAATGCAAGAATCAAAAAGTGGGCAATGAAAAAATACAGACTAAGTCAATTTATCAACAATCAAAGAGTCGTTAAAAACAACTCTTATTTACTCAGAAAGCCATCGATTGAGATGGAGCTTCGATCAAAATTGCGACTGGAATCGAAATCGAATAGTGAAATGCCAGGCCCGATCAGAAGGATCAGCGGGTGGCATGAATATGAATATAATTCTAACTAACAAAGCGCCGGGTTTGACGAAAAATTGAGATCTGAAGGTTCCTGATGATTGAGCGTCGATTGGCTCATTCACTTTTTGATGATCGGATAGCGTATGGAATAGACTCTGGTCATTCGGGTTGGGTTGGCTGAGCAGAATGGCCGTATAGATTAAAGAAAGATTAAGTTAATCAAGGGAATGAAGTACAGCATGGGGATCCTGGGAAGCATACTAATTGTCAGCCTGATTGTCGGATGGGCGGTAGGTTTCTTTGTCTTTGGTTTAGGGAAGGAGATTCATATGTTGCTTCTAATGGCCATTACCGCGCTGTCAGTGGCTATAAATAAAAGGGACAGCTATATAAATAAATAATTATAAAAACAGTTATATGATACACGTAAAAAAAATTTTGCTTGGATGTTTTACACTTTTTTCCGGATTGTTCATGTATGGGCAAGCCCGTAATGCATCAGTAATGATCGATAAAGAAAACCGCAGTGCCGTAATGATAGCGATTGATCAGCCTGCAAATATTACCGGAGATGCGTTTCAGCGAAGGCTGGCAAGTTCCGGATTAAAAGCCAATCCCCAGGATGGCGAATTTAGATTTAAGGGCGTAACCCTTTCTGAGATCTGCCCTGAGAAAGTGGATATTTTTGCAAAGGTTGAAAAAGGTCCCAATAATAGCAGTGTAGTATATATGGCGGTGTCTATGGGATATAATAATTATGTCAATAACGCAAAGGACAGCGCCATCACCCAAAATATCAAAGCTTTTCTCGAGTCTTTTGTGAAAGATGCAAATAATCGGTCCGCTGATATCGGGATAAGCAATCAGATCAATGATGTCGCTAAGGATGAAAAGGCTGTGCTAAAGTTATTAGATGAACAGCGCACCCTGCAAAAGCAAAAATCAGCAATTGATTCCAGGCTTATTGAGATCGAGAATCAGCTCGGTGTAATGGGAGAAGGAATTAATAAAAAGAAATCTGGCGTTGAGGATTCCAAAGTGAAGCGTACTGCTTCAAATAGCCAATAAATTTTTTGGAAAATTCCTATTGCGTCTACATCCAGCTGGACTTAAGAATTAAAAAATATAATATAGCCTACGATGCACCTGGATATTAACCAATATTATAAATCGATTCGTAATCCGACTGAACCTTATTTATTTCAGAAGATTAAAAACTTTTTTATGTCAAATTTACTTTATGTCGTTGCAGTTATCCTCATCATCGGCTGGATGATTGGATGGATTGGGCTTCATGCCGGTGGACTCATTCACCTGCTGCTCGTCGCCGCAATTATTGTTATCCTTTTAAGAATAATACAGGGAAGTCGGGTCCTTTAGATTTTTTGAGAATACCCCAAAAGTCTTGATTTTGTTTTTTCACGAATGAAAAGCTATTGTTCATGGGAAATCTAAAATTGTTGTTTGTAGCTACTTCACATGGTCTTTTGGCCGGCTCAAACAACAGCACAGGAATATGGCTTGAAGAACTTGCGTCCCCCTATTATCTATTTAAGGATGCAGGTATTGATCTCAGGATCGCTTCACCCGATGGTGGAGCAGTTCCCGTAGATCCCAAAAGCCAATCCATCATTGTTGCCACCCGAATTACCAAGCGCTTTCTAAATGATGAAGAAGCGATGAATTTTCTATCTCATGCTCTTGTGCTTTCAGAGATACAGGCCGATGACTATGATGCGGTATTTCTGCCCGGTGGTCATGGGCCGATGTGGGATCTTGCAGACAACAAGACTTTAAAACTGTTGCTGGAAGCATTCAATCAGGAGAACAAGCCCATCGGAGCGGTTTGTCAAGGGGTAGTTGGTTTACTGACCGTCCTTAATTCGAATGGAGCAATGTTAGTAAAAGGCAAACGACTGACCAGTTTTAGTAACAGCGAAGAAGAAAGAACAGGATTGGCCAGGGTAGTCCCTTTCTTAATGGAAGACCGGCTGGGCTCGCTCGGAGCAATTTACAGCAAAGGGCCCGACTATCTTAGCTATGTTGTGGCGGATGGCAATATCATAACAGGTCAAAATCCAGCTTCTTCCGGAGAAGTGGCAAAGAAGGTCCTTGCCTTGTTACCCCATCATAAAAATTCGCCCGTTAGCTTCGCAGAGACGATAACAAAAAAGAGAATTTAGCGCGTGGCCAGAATACATGCGCAAGAGAACCTGCGCTTTCATCGATATTGCGCCTACTAGCCTGCATAAATTTCCTTCCCAGTGACCTTCTGAATATTGTTCAAGTCTGCATATTCCTATAAAATACCCCAGTCAGACCTGAAAATGTGAGAAACATATAAAGAATATCAGGAACCATGTAATACTTGTGGGATTTTGGCTGGTTACCTTTGTTTTGGTTTTTCAATTAGATATTGGAATTTAATCGGGCTGGATCTCTATCCTGGCCCTTTCTTTTCTTCTCTTAAATTTATTCACGGGGCAATTCTTTTGAATAAAACTTCTCCTCAAATATTAAAACAATGGATATTGAATTTAAAGCTGCGATGCCGGATATTGTCGAACTGGAAAAATCCAAAGCACATATCATTGTTGAAATCATCGAATATATGGCCAATTCTGTGGTAATTAAAACAATAATCAAAAAATCGACTGGGAATATAAGCGTCATGTCCTTTGATAATGGGGAGGGATTAACAGAGAAGACTTCTCCCTTTGACACTTTTGTGCAGATCATTGAAGGGAGGGCCGAGATCGTTATAGATAAAGTCTCCAATTTCTTGGAATCCGGTCAGGGAATTATTATTCCTGCGCATTTGTCAAATTTTATAAGACCAAATGGAAGATTTAAGATGATCTCTACGGTTATTAAGAGCGGGTATGAGTAAATTCTAAGTTGAAAATCCCAGATTTTACTTTATTGACATTAATTGCTCGTCTGGGCCTGCCAAATCCGCTGATTTGACCACGGCATAGTTCTTGTGCCTACAATATATACTCCCACCCATATTTGGTTTATTTATACTCCCCTTTAACAATCGCTGAATTGGCGTTCCTTCAAACCCGATTCGGAAGATTAAGTCTTAATTATTTGAGCATGGATCACAAAAAAGTGCATATTGATAAGGACCAAAAGAATTCAAATCGAGAAAGCGAACTGGATTCTAAAATAATCTTGAGTAATAGAGGCGTTGACATCAAAATCAAGGAGAATACGGATCTCGCACCAGCCACGTTCGAAATGAAAGAAGATGGGGCAACTTATAGCGTCGGTTCCGAGATGCTAAGAAACCTGAAAAAATTCTTTCACTGGGGTTTGAAGAGTAAGAAGAATCCCTTTCCCACATTGCTGCTCTGGTATAAAGGACTTTCCAGAGAAGAAAAAAAATCAGTCATGATCATCAGTAAGGAAAGGACTGAAAACGATACCTCTCCTGATAGAAAGATGGAGGATTAAATTCAGTGATAAAAAGGATGCTTATTGGCAAAACGCTGATTGCAAAATGCTGAACGCTGAATGCAAAACGCTGAATGCATCTTACCGTTGCATTTTATTTTTGCATGTCGATGAAGATTGATACATTAAATGCTGAAATACCCGTTTATCAAAGGAATTATGGGATCAGCACTTATTTTTTTTATCATTCTCTTTTATTTCCTGTTGTTAATGCTCATCTCCCGGCTTAGTTCCCGGCATTCAAAGGAAAACACTTTTTTTGATGGAAACCGGGAGTCACCCTGGTTTTTGGTGGCATTTGGGATGATCGGTTCAGGCATTTCGGCTGTCTCTCTTGTATCTATTCCGGGAAATGTAGGAAATAACAATCTTTATTATTTCCAGTTTATATTAGGCACCATTGTCGGCTACCTGTTTATAGCATTTGTGCTTGTACCCATTTATTTTAAGCTTAAGCTGGTTTCGATTTACACCTATTTAAATATACGATTCGGCAATATTAGTTACAAGACGGGGTCGCTCTTTTTCCTTGTATCCCAATCTTTCGGTGCCGCCTTGCGATTGCTTTTATCCATTAAGATATTGCAATTTGCTTTTTTTGATAAGTTTCAGGTTCCCTATTTTCTAACTATTGCGCTTGTCTTATTGCTTATCTGGCTTTATACCAATAAATCAGGTGTTAAAACCATAGTCTGGACAGACGCCTTGCAATCCTTCTTTTTGATTTCGGTCATCGTCATTTCCATTTTTACCATAAAAAATTCCCTGGGCCTTTCTATTTCAGGGCTAGTGGCAGCGGTTGCACACCATCCTTATTCAAGGCTTTTTGATTGGGATAGCCATTCCGGTTCCAATTTTTTCAAACAATTTATTTCCGGCTTATTGATAACAGTTGCTTTGGTAGGGCTCGATCAGAGTATGATGCAAAAAACATTAACGATAAAAGATATCAGAGGAGCAAAGAAGAACGTACTGACATTCAGCTTTCTCATTGCGTTTGCTCAAACTTTGTTTTTGGGATTGGGAATATTGATGTACTTATTTGCGAAGCGTAATGGCATTCCCATGGAAATGACGCAAGGTCAATTTGTGAATACGGACGGTATATATCCCAGGCTCACGATGAATTATTTCGGGATTGTGGGAGAGATCGCTTTTTTTATCGGTGTGACAGCTTCCACATTTGCCAGCATTGATTCTTGTATTACCGCACTAACAACTGCCTTCAGTTATGATTTTATGAATATTGAAGTGCAGTCACAGGAAGCAAAAAAGAAAATAAAGAATCGCGTACTGCTGGGTGTTAACATTGTGATGTTTGGCATTGTCCTTTCCTTTTGGAATAGCCAGGGGGCTATCATAAATACTATTTTCAAAATTGCGGGATATACCTATGGGCCACTTTTAGGATTGTATTTGGTTGGACTATTTTCCAGGATACAGCTGAAAGAAAGGTGGGTGCCCCTGGCCTGCATAGGTTCAGCTTTGATCACCTGGCTATTGAATGCATATTTTATGCGGGTATTTAATTTTGACCTTGGGTTTATGAATATTTTTGTGAATGCCCTCCTGACAATGATTTTTTTACTTATTATAAAACGAAAAAAATGATACGAGGGGAGAATGAATATGAGATCAGCTGTACACAGGACTCTTCCCAGATTGCAATTTGTGCTGGAATGATGGCGGGATCAGATCCCTGGATTAGATTGGAAATGGATTATGCTCATTGTCTAAAATCTTTTGACGGTCCCTGTAAGGAGATTTACATGCTGGAACTTGAAAAGAAGAATAGCCGGGTTCATGATTATCCAGGTCTGTGGCACTTTTTCGGGCTATATTCAAACACTTTGTATCGATGAAAGGGAAAGGGGAAAAGGCTTGGGGACAAAGCTGCTTCAATTTGCCGAACAAAGAATCCTGCGTTTTTCTCCCAATATATTTATTTGCGTGTCTTCATTTAATGATGGAGCAATCCGGTTGTATGAAGAATTTGGATTCAAACTAGTAGGAGAATTGAGAGATTTTGTAAAATCCGGATTTACTGAATTGCTTTTTCGTAAAACGGTGGGGCCGATCGTTGGATATTCAGGTTAGATTTGAGGTGGAAGGGTTCAAGTCATTAACAATCCTAATTAAGGTTTTGATGGTTGCTATGAAAAGTAAAATCTTGGAGAACCGAATGCTGCTATTAATTGGGTCTTTTTTCATGCTCACTCATGCCCAGGGACAAAATCCATTTAGAGAAAAACGAGGAGAAAATCCGGGGAAGATTATTGATAGCATTATCCAAAGCCAGGTTGAACTGGACAAGATACCTGGAGCGGTCATCCAGGTAAAGAAAGGAGAACGGATGATCTACAAGAATGCATTTGGTTTCGCCGAAAAATATGATTTCAACCATCAATTGGTTTCACCGCCAGATAAGATGACGATGAAAACACTTTTTGATATTGCATCTCTGACAAAGGTCATAGGAACTACGACTGCCATCATGCTTCTCGTTGATCGAGGAGTGCTGGGAATTGAAGACCCTGTTGGCAAGTATATTAAGGCTTTTGATTCAGGAGAAAAAAAAGTGATCACCATACGCAATCTTCTGACACATACCGCCGGATTGTACGAATGGTATCCGCTATATTACCGATGTTCGAATAAACAGCAAACATTTCAGCTCATTGGGGAATTGCCATTGAAATATCCTGTAGGAACTGGCAGACACTATAGTGATCTTGGGTTTGTTGTTCTTGGTGAAATCATTGAGTTTGTTTCTGGCATCTTCACTTCAGCAATTCCTGAAAGAAAATATTTTCGATTCCATTGGGTATGAAAAGCACAGGATTTAATCCCCTTGATCAACGGGCATTTTTCAAGTATTGCTGCGACCTCCGCCGGAAATCCATATGAAAAAAGAATGGTTTATGATTCGACGCTTGGATTTAGGCCAAAGGAAATAGATCCTGCCCAGTGGAATGGTTGGCGTCATTATTTGTTGAAAGGAGAAGTGAACGATGGGAATGCCTGGTATGCCAATGGTGGAATTTCAGGAGCAGCAGGATTGTTTTCTACGGTAGAAGATCTCCAAATATTGGTTGATTTGCTGATGAAAAATGGAAAACATGGGGAACGCCAATTCATTTCCGAAAAGACCCTTGCGGCATTTTTGACATCTGACAAATTCAAGAACGGCCTTGGCTGGATGATGGATCCGGAGAATTCATTCATGAAGAATGCCCCGGAAGGAACATTTGGTCATACAGGATTTACAGGAACCAGCATTGTGGTTATCCCAAAATATGAGATTTCAGTAATACTTTTAATTAATCGTCAGAATATAGGACTCCTTCCGAACGGCGAGTATTTCAATGTGAACCCTATCCGGCAAAAGGTTTTCGAAGCTGTTTTGAAGTTTTGTGAATAAATCAAACAATTGACCTAATCTGACAACTGAAATCATAAAAGAAGAATTATCCTCCAGGAGAATCCACGAATGCCTATGGAATCCATCATGATGCATTAGCGTCAATAGATTGAGCATGCTCAGAGGAATAGCAATTTCTTTAGGATCTGGTTTTTGTTTTCCCATACGCAGAGAATCTGATTATTGCCTACCGCTTTTAATAATGGCTCTTGGCCATTGCCCAAATTTTCTTTAGATCCGTCCGGTTTTAGAATGACAACATTTCCTTTTTCGACCCAGACGAAAACAGCCTGGTCATCGATTGATTCCATACTGCAATTCCTGCCATGGCCTATTGCTTTTTCTTCCTTGCCTGGTATGCAGTTGTAAATAATTCCTTTTCTGTTCCATACCGTTTCCGGTAATCCTTTTTTATTCAGGGCCAATGTGCCGCCATCCATAGGGCAGGCATCCAGATCCCATGATCCCCATCCCAATTTGTATGCCCTACCAAAGCTAGATCCTCCATCTACAGATTGTACCAGATAAAGATCTCTTTTCCCCTGGATTTTATTACGAAACATGGCGTAGATCCTATGATCCTTTATAGCCAGGGAAGGTTTGCAACATTCGCATACTGTTTTATCGGGGGATGCATATACCAGAATATTTGTTGACCATGTTTTCCCTCCATCGGTGGATCCCGCTCCGTAGATCCTGTTGAATTTATTCCTGAGGTCAAGCCAGATGGCATAGATCGTCTTGCCATCAGCAGCGAGTGCCATCAGGTTCTCCTTCGCAACAGTGTCTACATCATTTACCCTGACTGCGTGTTCCCAGGAACCAGCTGGTTTTTTTGTATAGGAAAATATGTCTCCGGCATGATTGCAGGCAGTAATGACAATTCCATCGGAGCCTGCAGCAATCTGTGGTCCGCGCATAGCCGAAGCAGATAGTTTGGGTTGGACTGAAACCAGTTCCGGATTGGAAAAATGGTTGCCTCCATCAATAGAAGAAGTGTACATAATACTGTCGCCGGTTCCGTAGACAAGGTGCAAAAAGCCGGAAGAATCACTTGCTATATTTGGCATTTTTCCTTGTGCGATGACAGCTACAGGGCTCATACGATCCTTCACCCTGCATGCGTTGAATATGAAAAGAAAGCATGCTAAGATCCAAGTTTTCATTTGTCAAAACTTTATATTAGATAACATGAGTTCGCAAGGTAGGATATGAATTGAAAAAGTTGAATACTGGATGGTTGATGCGTAAGGAGGGAACCACCCTGTCAGTACTTAAACCCTGTCAGGGCTTATAACCCTGACAGGGTCCCTCTAAATCCCCTTGGATTTCAATCATCTGTATAGGTATTGCCGGACTAGTCACATTGGCCAATCCAGTATAAAGTATAAAAACAGAATGATAACATGGTACAGGAAGACGGGCTCAAATTAACCATTTTTTTATTTTTGAATTCAATCAACTGAACTCTTATTGAATATATTCTTAGATGAGGACAGTATTGAAATTGAGCAGCATTCATCGCTCTAGTGGATCATGAATTCCCGAACGAGCACTTTTGCCGAGGGCAATTTTTCTTTGCTCTCAAGGTCCCTGTCAAAGGGCCTGTTTAGATTATTCCCAGCAAGGTCTTCCAGCCTGGATTCAATCTCCATTTTATAGGTACCGGATTTCCAGCCATCAATTGGAATAAAGGAATACATTGTCTGGTCCTTGGAAACAGAAGTGGTTCCAATTAATACTTTTCCTTCCGGATCCAGGATATGAATGGTATGCAGGAGCAAAACAAAATCCATGGCCTCATGAAATCCGACTTCTAATGCATCTGTAGAGCCCACGCTTGGAATTCTCAAAGTCCAGCTTTTCGGTGAAGGTGAATTCCTGTCTCGACCATAAGCAATTATCTTTTTTGCATGTGCTTCAACCAAAGAATTTCCTTCCTGGTCATGCCAGTTTGAATCGATGAACAATTGATAATGTCGGCCACTTGTCAATGGCGGGCCCAATAATTTGTTTGGCTGCAGGTCGCGCTTGATCCTGCCTGGATCCAGCCAGAGCGTTAGCATGGTTCGGTTTTCATTCCAGAGTTCAGGTTGAAGGTCCAGGAAAATGCCAGGCAGACGGTCACCTTCTTCATTTCTCAGACTTATATATTGCAGTGAATGCCCTTCCACCATGGGCTTTGAAAATAGCAGGTAAATTTTCAGGAGGTTCTCTGGAACAGTGTCGCAGCCAGGATAAATGCTCAGCAGTTTGGGTCGATCTTTTGATATTGGAATTTCAATTTCGGCTATCGATTGCTCACGAATAAAAATCTGGTAAACCAATCCCCTGGTAAATGGAATGACTGGTTCAAAGACCAGTGAATCTGCCTGCAATGCATAAGCGCCGGCAATTGCGGGTTGATCACCATGCTTTGACAGGCGAACAATGACGGAATGACTTAGGGAATCATTTGAAATGCCTTCGAGCAAGGCGTGTGGAATAGACAAACTGACTGCACGACCATCTTTCCAGATGATAGAAATATTTTTTGTGGCAGTTTCTTTCTTGTTGGTGCAGTTAACATGGAAAATCAGCAAAGAAAAAATGACCAGTTTGCACCATGGGCGCAAACCGGTCAAACTCTTTCTCGTCATAATACCCTGTCATTTTGGGTAAGAAGGTCCAAATCGCCGTTTGACCTGCGTTGCAGATATACGAATTGGGTATCATCCAGTTTATCAAGCTGGATTACATTTACAAACGGAAATGAAATATATGGAACTCCTGCAGTGCTGAACACTTCAGGTACTTGCGTGGTCAGGGATTCTTTGTATGCTTCAATGTCCTTGAATTTTACTTTCATCACTGGTCGGTCTGAATTCGCGATAATCAGAAATTGGTCATTTCCTTTTTTCATGGTGATCATGTCTAACGGCCGGTTGCCTGCACCAAATTCTCCCACAGTTCTTCCCTTTACATGAGCGCCTGATTTCAGGTCATCCATTGGAAATAAGACAAGTGGTGTACAGGTATAGCTGGCAATAAGGAATTCCTTCCCCTGCAGGTTTGCTACAGTAAAAGTCTCGATGGGAGCTTCTGTTTCATACTTGCCATGTGCGGCATGGTAGATTTCAAGAGAAGATTGATTCTGCGCGTTGGTGAAAGGAAATGGAATGCTTCTGAATGTGGAACTGAATTCCTGGTTAGACAAACCAGTCACCAACACTTTACCATTGGCAAAATTAAGATCCTCGAATGCAGCGACTCGAAGTGATCCACCCCATTTGTTCTTGGCATCTTCTGCCGGGACATTATTGATTAGAATTTGCGAAAACATGATATCCTTCAGATTAACTGCCTGGATATTTCCATTAGAGATCTTCAGTAGGGCAGGGCTCCCATCGGTAGACTGGACAGCGCAATAAATATTTTTTGATATAGGATTGACTTTCAGGTCCTGGATTTTAAGATTCTTCGTTTCAGTGCCGAGGAATGCGGCTATTTTCTGGTCAATATTTTTTATTTCAACTTCCTTCGCTTTATCTACTGCCTGGACATCCTTGGTATCAATAGCAAAAATGGTAGCACTCTTGGAATCAGCAATGAATAAGACTCCGCCGGGACCAAAAGCAAGCGTGTTCATCGACTTAATTTCAGGGCTTCCCATTTTGAATCCCATAGGGATAGTTGAGAAGCGATTGATGCCGGCCACCAACAATATGGCCGAAACAGCAGCAAGCAGGACATAGATTGACTTTTTCATAAATAGATGTTTTGAAAATGAGCGGTGTGGGTCATGGCCAGCGAAAGAAGAACGATGCAGGTAAATCTAATTAATTTTTTCCGATTTTAACCAACCGTTCGTGGATTAAAATTTGAAGCCCAGGTTCACCATAAAATGGATGGGCGATCCCGGCCATTTGTTGATATTGTTGTATGCTCCCTCCCAATAGGTTTGATTGGTGATATTATTCACAATGACTGAGAGGTTTAGATTTTTGAAACCATAATTCGCCCCGCCATTCAATAAGAAAATAAGATGGCAGGGTAGTCGCGGGATCAAGGGTATTTCTCCCACCGACAAATGAATAGCCGACAGATAAGCCCAATCCTTTAATGGATTTCTTACCAAAAGAATATTTCAGCCAGCTTGCACTGGAATTTATCGGAGCATTGGCCACCCTCGCGCCGACCTGAGAAGGATCTTTACTTTGGGTTACTATAGCCAAGTCATAAGCATAGGATATCATGATGCTTAAATTGGGTAGAATATTACCTGCGGCTTCTACTTCTACTCCGGTGGATTTGTTTTGTCCCTGCTGGACAAAAAGATTTGGGTTGGATGGATCGCCGGCATTCACTGCCACGTTATTGACAGTAAGTTTATAAAAAGCCAATGACGCTGCGAGCTTGCTGTGAAAGAAATTGCCTTTTGCTCCTGCTTCATACAATTCACTGATGATCGGTTTGAATGGGGCATCAAAAACCTGGGCTTGAGTAGATGCTTCAAAGGGATCAAAACCGCTGTTATAGGTAGCATAGAGGTTCATATTTTTGGTCAGGGCATAAACAATTCCGATCCTTGGCAGGAATACATTTTCGCTTAACGATGACCGCGCTGTCTTCTTCCTCACCTTTATAAAATTCCTCCCTCAGGCTAAGGAGGATTTTCCAACGACGATAGTTTAGCTCGTCCTGCACATATACGCCCTGGGTATGATACATTTCGCCATCTACATCTGAAGCATCACTGTTGAAATCGGAAGGTTGGTATGTACTGGCAGGTTGCTGGTTGTACTGGGGACTTGTCAAACTGAAAGTGCCGACGATCCCGCTTCCCATTCCAAATTGATCAGGAAGTTCAAAATATTGCTGATTAAGTCCCACTTTGCTATTTGACATAATCATAACCGAGCAAAAGTTTATGGGTGACTAATACCAGTATTTGCCAAATAGGTAAAATAGTTCGTGACCGTATTGGTGACCGTATGATAATTCCAAGTAGAATAGTATAAGGAAATCGAATCGGGCGTTATATAGTCATTGAAACCATGTTCGGCCACATTCTGCTGAGTGACATAGTTCAAACAACCCATGTTAAAACTCAGCCGGTTACTGATTTTGTAGGAAAAGCTGAGAATAGATGCGATATCCGTTTCTTTCAAATAATTTCCAGGCTGTGAAACACTCAATTTGATAGGAGTTGCAAACAGAGTATTGTCATCATACAACCCAGGTTGCCCCCTGTCAAGTAGGGTATTAATATGGGAAACCGAGAAGTCAAGATTAATTTTTATTTTATTGTTGGGTACAGATAGTCAGTGATGGTGCCACCTGGTATGCATTTTCATGGATCTGATCGCGCCAGGAATTGGTCTGGTCGTAGCCAGCATTCAAACGGTAGAGCAGGGTTTTACTTTTATTTATTGGCCCCAGTGATATCCCCTTCAGCCCTGAAATGATCCCAGCTTCCTCCAAAAATATTCAGCTCTCCTTCGCTGTGGTCAAGCGGCTTCTTTGTCACCAGGTTAATTGTTCCCCCTGGATCGCAGTTTCCATACAATGAGGCCGTGGGTCCCTTGATCACTTCCACTCTTTCAATATTCACGAGCATGGTACTGGTATAGGTTGTATTGTAACCGCGGAGTCCGTTGATATCGCGTGCATTCTCTGCCCTGAAACCTCGGATGGTGTATTCGTCATATCCTGAATACTGATTGACGCCGACTACATCGCCTACCGCATCTTTCAATGTAAATTCCATTTTATCCTGCATAAATTCTTTGGTAAGAACCGAAACCGACTGCGGAATGTCTTTGGATACAGACTGCGTTTTGGTACCGAAAAATGAATAATGGCTTTTATAGGATTTTGCCTCCTGCCCCATGATTTCCACATCCTCCAATTGCCTGACGTTTGTATTAGTTCGAAGATTACCGAGATGGACCGTCGATCCTTCTTTTAGTGAAATTTCAACGGCAGTAGACTTGTATACTGCCGTAGGAGATGAATATGGAATCCTCGATGGGAGGTAAATGCAAAATGGAGAAATAGCCATTGCCATCTGCATGCGTAGCCCGCTTGGTCTTTTTTAACTCTATGGTTGCAAATGCCAGTGGACTGCCATCTGCTGTAGAAACTAATACCGTTGACGCTGCCACTTTCTCTTTGAGCAAAGAGTTGGAAGGGCAGTGAAACGGTCCAGGCAAAAAAGAATATGCAACACCATTTTTTCATGCAGCGAGTTTCTCCTCCATTGAACAGGGCTCGGGCGAAATTTGCTTGCACTTTTTCTGAATTGATGCACAGGTTCTCACAAAATCTTAATGCCACGTAACCATGCCGCGATTCAAAAAAGATGCCTGAAAGGTATTAATAGGAAAATGGAGAAATATATGGCGGGCAAGGGCAGGGATGGCGTTTCAAACGTTCTCATCTTATGCTGCTAAAATCATTGATGTCGAACACATTTATATTACGAAAGATTAGGTCCACTAAATTAGGAAAAAACTTTGTATATACGGAGCCCGAAGAGAGAATAACACATTAAACAGGTTATTTTTATTTGATTTTGATGATTCGAAGGATAATTGGCTGGTTTTCGTCTATCCATATCTGATAGCTGAGACGCCTGGACGGCTTAAGAGAAGCGGAATGATTATTCGCTGAGGTCTATATTTTTTCCCTGGCTCTATTTCCAGGGGGAAGGGATAGCGCCGTCTGGCCTGCCATCACCACGGAGTACAATAGAAAGTTCAAATGTTTGCGGTCTTTGCGCAGCCGACGATAGTTTTGAGATAGTTATGTCGTACGAAAGCCCCAATTGCAGATTCCTATACACCATGCCAAGATAAGGGACGACTGCATTGTTGGACCAGTACCATAGGCCAAAGTTTACTATTAAATCTTCTTCTCCTTCGTTAGATACAAAATATCCGGCTCCCCCGCCCACAGAAAAATAACTCGCTTTTGCCTGAGTTTGATAGATACCGTTTCCAAATAGGATTAGCTTGTCGGTAAGATAATTTTCATAGTTGGCGTGCACCACATAACGTGGAGCCAGAAATTGGTTAGGATCGTCCACAACGGTTTGTTTGGGCTTATTAAGATGATATGCTGCTGCACCGATGTCTAAATTTGTCCATTGAGTACTAAAACTGTATACGAGGCCTGCACTGACTGAAACATAAGGTTTGATATTGGTCAAGGCTGTTTCTCCAGTGGGAAGGTTGGTATCAAATCCTGTTCCGGTAAATTGTTGTTGGAAAGTGAGCTGGCTGAAATCTATATGTTTGTCTCCATATGTCAATCCAACTCCCATTCCCAATCTGGAATCACCACTTTTTTCACCAATTTTTATATTATAGGAAGCGTCAAGCGAAGCGTAAGTGCTTTTCAATACTCCTGCCATCGCCTGGTCATACATAAGCATGCCACCCAGTCCAAAGATTGAATTTTCCGGAATTTTGTCTTTAAGTATTTTACTGTCAAAGGAAATGGTACTTGTATTGTAAGGGTTGGCTGGAGTGACCCACTCTACACGAATGTTAGCTATCCCACGCCAATCATTATTTATAAGTGCAGTCAACGCCGGATTTATATTCAACGGAGAAGAATAGAATTGTGAAAAACTCGGATCTTGTCCGTGAGCGCCATCTGCTGCGAGGCCCAGCACCAGTAGCAAAGTCATAAATTTTGGCATGCTCATAAAAGAAGATTTATCGTAATAAAATTGAATTGCCGGCTTTCTTCACTGTACTTCCATCCACACCAATGGCTTCAGCTGTCCATGTATACACATCAATTGGTTGCTTCTCACCATTAAACATTCCATCCCATCCATAGCCAAGGATATTTGTTTCAAACACCAGCTGACCCCATCTGTTGAAGATGCGGAAATAGGAGAGTTTGATTATGTGTCTGGTAAGCGGATACAATTTGTCATTCACCCCATCATTGTTTGGTGACCATGCTTCGGGGACCCACAGTTCGGGGGGATCGATAATCTTGACCAATAAAGTATCCACGGCGACACAGCCGGATGGGGATTTGATTGTAATATAATATTCGGTGGTTGTTCCATAGTTAAATACAGGGTTTTGTATATCAGACTGATTTAGTCCGGACGATGGGCTCCATGTATAAGTATAATCGTTGCCAAGATCACGAGCTGACAAAGTTTTCGCGACGAAAGCTGCGGCTTCGACGTCAGGATAGCGGATACCTGCGATCGATCCACCCGTATTATTAATAGCAGCATTCGGTGCATTAAAGACGCATCCACTGGCATCCTTTACTGCAATGGTATAGGTACCCTCTGCGAGATTAGGATAGAATGCCGTTGCAGTAAAGTCGCTTCCATTGACAGAGTATGTATATGGCCCAGTGCCTCCGGTTACCGCTCCGAGCGTAATCGTTCCATCATTGTTGATACAACTAGCATCAGTCAAAGTAATAGCAATTGCTAGCGGAGCTGCTCCACTATTGATCGTCGCAATAGGTGCGTTAAACACACATCCTTTGGCATCTTTTACTGCGATTGCATAGGCGCCTGCCGCTAGGTTATTGTACACGGTTGCTGAAGCAAAAGCGCTTCCGTTGAGAGAATAAGTATATGGCGCTGTTCCTCCGGTAACTGCCCCGAGAGTAATTCTTCCATCATTATTGCTGCAGCTTGCATCAGTAGTTGTAATTGCAATGGCTGTCGCTCCACTTGAGCCATTAATTGTAGCAATCGGTGCATTGAAGACACATCCATTGGCATCTTTTACCGCTATTGAATAGGCGCCTGCAGCGAGGTTACTGTACACAATTGCTGAAGCAAAAGCGCTTCCGTTGATTGAATAAGTGTATGGTGCTGCACCACCCGTCACGGCACCTAGGGTGATCTTTCCGGTATTGTTGCCACAGCTTGCATCTGCTAATGTGACCGTAATGGCGATCGCTCCGCCTTTACTATTGATTGCTGCATTCGGTGCATTGAATACGCACCCATTGGCATCTTTTACAGCGATGGTATAGCTGGCTGCTGCGAGGTTATTATATAAAGTTGTTGCGGTAAACGGACTTCCATTGACTGAATAAGTATATGGGGCCGTTCCTCCAGTTACCGCTCCGAGAGTAATCGTTCCGTCATTATTGCCACAGCTTGCATCTGCCACCGTGACTGCGATGGCGGTTGGAGCAGCTCCTGCCGATGCGTTGACTGTGATCGATGTAGCCGCAGAGACGCAACCAGCTGCATTACGGACAGTCACATTATATGTTCCTGATGCAACACCTGTGAAGGTTCCTGTTGTATTGGTATAAGTGACTCCGTCAATGCTATAGTTAAGACCAGCTCCTGTTGGTGCAGTGATGACGATCGTTCCTGTTGGAATAGCGCAGGTAGGCTGTACCGTTACAGAAGCTGTTGGTGCAGCTGGGGCTGCTGCAGCTGTGAGTACCGCAACACCGGCAGCAGATACGCAAGTATTGTCAGTAGTACTACGAGCAGTTACATTATAAGTTCCTGCGGCAACGAGATTAAATGTCGGTGAGGTCTGGTATGTGGTTCCATCGATGCTATATTCAAATCCAGCGCCCAGTGGTGCAGTGATGACAATCGTTCCCGTATTAATAGCGCAAGTTGGTTGAGTCATTGTCAGGGTCGGTGTTGCTGGCAAAGCGGCTGCAGTCAAGATAGCTTGTGCAGCGCCAGAGACACAACCTGCGGCATCACGAACGGTCACATTATAAGTTCCTGCTGCAACAGCATTAAATGTCACTGATGCCTGGAACGTGGTACCGTCGATGCTATATTGAAGTCCAGCGCCCAGTGGAGCACTGATGACAATGGTTCCTGTATTAACTGAACATGTTGGTTGTGTCAGGGTCACGGCAGGTGCTGCAGGTGCTCCCGGTGCGCCATTGACGGTGACAGACGTCTGAGTAGAAGTGCAACCAGCTGCGTTGCGAACAGTCACATTATAGGTTCCTGGTGATACACCTGTGAATGTTCCTGTTGTATTGGAATAAGTGACTCCGTCAATGCTGTAGTTAAGACCCGCTCCTGTCGGTGCAGTGATGACTATTGTTCCTGTTGGCAGAGCACAAGTAGGCTGTACCGTTACAGAAGCAGTCGGAGCAGCAGGAGCTGAAGGAGCAGCATTTACGGTGAGTGAAGTAGCTGCAGAAACGCATCCAGCTGCATTGCGCACTGTGACATCATATATTCCTGGAGCAACACCTGTAAATGTTCCTGTTGTATTGGTATAAGTTACTCCGTCGATGCTGTAATTAAGACCGGCTCCTGTTGGTGCAGTGATGACGATCGTTCCTGTCGGCAGAGCACAAGTAGGCTGTACCGTTACAGAAGCTGTTGGTGCAGCAGGTGCTCCCGGTGCGCCATTGACGGTAACCGATGTTTGAGCAGAGACACAACCAGCTGCATTGCGAACGGTGACGTTATAGGTTCCTGGTGCAACACCTGTGAAGGTGCCAGTTGTATTGGTATAAGTTACTCCGTCAATGCTATAGTTAAGACCAGCTCCTGTTGGTGCAGTGACGACGATCGTTCCTGTCGGAATAGCACAAGTTGGTTGTACCGTGACAGAAGCGGTTGGTGCAGCAGGAGCTGCTGCAGCTGTGAGTACCGCAACACCAGCAGCAGATACGCAAGTATTGTCAGTAGTACTACGAGCAGTTATATTATAAGTTCCTGCGGCAACGAGATTAAATGTCGGTGAGGTCTGGTATGTGGTTCCATCGATGCTATATTCAAATCCAGCGCCCAGTGGTGCAGTGATAGCAATCGTTCCTGTATTGACAGCGCAAGTTGGTTGAGTCAGTGTCAGGGTCGGTGTTGCTGGCAGAGTGGCTGCAGTTAAAATAGCTTGTGCAGCGCCAGAGACACAACCAGCGGCATCGCGAACGGTCACATTATAAGTTCCAGCAGCAACAGCACTAAATGTCGGTGATGCCTGATAAGTGGTACCGTCGATGCTATACTGAAGTCCTGCGCCTAGTGGTGCAGAGATGACAATGGTTCCTGTATTAACTGAACATGTTGGTTGAGTCAGTGTCACGGCTGGTGCAGCAGGTGCTCCCGGTGCGCCATTGACGGTGATGGATGTTTGAGCAGAGATACAACCAGCTGCATTGCGAACAGTCACATTATAGGTTCCTGGTGCGACACCCGTGAAGGTTCCTGTTGTATTGGTATAAGTTACTCCGTCAATGCTGTAGTTCAGACCAGCTCCTGTCGGTGCAGTGATGACGATCGTTCCTGTTGGCAGAGCGCAAGTAGGCTGCACCGTTACAGAAGCAGTCGGTGCAGCAGGTGCTGCTGCCGGTGCGTTCACAGTGAGTGAAGTAGCTCCAGAGACGCATCCCGTTGCATTACGAACGGTGACATCATAAGTTCCTGGAGCAACCAGATTAAATGTCGGTGAACCTGGTATGCTGTTCCATCGATGCTGTATTCAAGTCCTGCGCCCAGTGGTGCAGAGATAACAATCGTTCCTGTCGGAATAGCGCAGGTAGGCTGTACCGTTACAGAAGCAGTCGGTGCAGCAGGTGCTGCTGCCGGTGCATTTACAGTAATTGAAGTCGCTCCAGAGACGCATCCAGTTGCATTGCGCACGGTGACATTATAAGTTCCTGGAGCAACCAGATTAAATGTCGGTGAAGCCTGGTATGCTGTTCCATCGATGCTGTATTCAAGTCCTGCGCCCAGTGGTGCAGAGACAACAATCGTTCCTGTCGGAATGCGCAAGTTGGCTGAACTGTTACAGAAGCAGTCGGTGCTGCAGGTGCTGCTGCCGGTGCATTCACAGTGATTGAAGTCGCTCCAGATACGCATCCCGTTGCATTACGAACGGTGACATTATAAGTTCCTGGAGCAACCAGATTAAATGTCGGTGAAGCCTGGTATGTTGTTCCATCGATGCTGTATTCAAGTCCTGCGCCCAGTGGTGCAGAGACAACAATCGTTCCTGTCGGTACAGCGCAGGTTGGCTGAACTGTTACAGAAGCAGTCGGTGCTGCAGGTGCTGCTGCCGGTGCGTTCACAGTGATTGAAGTAGCCCCAGAGACGCATCCCGTTGCATTGCGAACGGTTACATTATAAGTTCCAGGAGCAACCAGATTAAATGTCGGTGAAGCCTGGTATGCAGTTCCATCGATGCTGTATTCAAGTCCTGCGCCCAGTGGTGCAGAGACAACAATCGTTCCTGTCGGAATAGCACAGGTTGGCTGCAGCGTTACAGAAGCAGTCGGTGCTGCAGGTGCTGCTGCCGGTGCATTCACAGTAATTGAAGTCGCTCCGGAGACGCATCCCGTTGCATTACGAACGGTGACATTATAAGTTCCTGGGGCAACCAGATTAAATGTCGGTGAAGCCTGGTATGCAGTTCCATCGATGCTGTAGTTCAAGACCTGCGCCCAGTGGTGCAGTGACAACAATCGTTCCTGTCGGACTAGCGCAGGTAGGCTGTACCGTTACAGAAGCAGTCGGTGCAGCAGGTGCTGCTGCCGGTGCATTCACAGTAATTGAAGTAGCTGCAGAGACGCATCCCGCTGCATTACGCACGGTGACATCATAAGTTCCTGGAGCAACCAGATTAAATGTCGGTGAAGCCTGGTATGCTGTTCCATCGATGCTGTATTCAAGTCCTGCGCCCAGTGGTGCAGAGACAACAATCGTTCCTGTCGGTACAGCGCAAGTTGGCTGAACTGTTACAGAAGCAGTCGGTGCAGCAGGTGCTGCTGCCGGTGCATTCACAGTAATTGAAGTAGCCCCGGAGACGCATCCCGTTGCATTGCGAACGGTTACATTATAAGTTCCTGGAGCAACCAGATTAAATGTCGGTGAAGCCTGGTATGCAGTTCCATCGATGCTGTATTCAAGTCCTGCGCCCAGGGTGCAGAGACAACAATCGTTCCTGTCGGAATAGCGCAGGTAGGCTGCACCGTTACAGAAGCAGTCGGTGCTGCAGGTGCTGCTGCCGGTGCATTCACAGTAATTGAAGTAGCTCCGGATACGCATCCCGTTGCATTACGAACGGTGACATCATAAGTTCCTGGAGCAACCAGATTAAATGTCGGTGAAGCCTGGTATGCAGTTCCATCGATGCTGTATTCAAGTCCTGCGCCCAGTGGTGCAGAGACAACAATCGTTCCTGTCGGAATAGCGCAGGTAGGCTGCACCGTTACAGAAGCAGTCGGTGCTGCAGGTGCTGCTGCCGGTGCATTCACAGTAATTGAAGTAGCCCCGGAGACGCATCCCGTTGCATTACGAACGGTGACATTATAAGTTCCTGGAGCAACCAGATTAAATGTCGGTGAAGCCTGGTATGCAGTTCCATCGATGCTGTATTCAAGTCCTGCGCCCAGTGGTGCAGAGACAACAATCGTTCCTGTCGGAACTAGCGCAGGTAGGCTGAGCGTTACAGAAGCAGTCGGTGCTGCAGGTGCTGCTGCCGGTGCATTCACAGTGATTGAAGTCGCTCCAGAGACGCATCCCGTTGCATTACGCACGGTGACATCATAAGTTCCTGGAGCAACCAGATTAAATGTCGGTGAAGCCTGGTATGCTGTTCCGTCGATGCTGTATTCAAGTCCTGCGCCCAGTTGGTGCAGAGACAACAATCGTTCCTGTCGGAACAGCGCAGGTTGGCTGAACCGTTACAGAAGCAGTCGGTGCAGCAGGTGCTGCTGCCGGTGCATTCACAGTGAGTGAAGTAGCTGCAGAGACGCATCCCGTTGCATTACGAACGGTGACATCATAAGTTCCTGGAGCAACCAGATTAAATGTCGGTGAAGCCTGGTATGCAGTTCCATCAATGCTGTATTCAAGTCCTGCGCCCAGTTGGTGCAGTGACAACAATCGTTCCTGTCGGAATAGCGCAGGTTGGCTGAACTGTTACAGAAGCAGTCGGTGCAGCAGGTGCTGCTGCCGGTGCATTCACGGTGAGTGAAGTAGCTGCAGAGACGCAACCAGCTGCATTGCGCACGGTGACATCATAAGTTCCTGGGGCAACCAGATTAAATGTCTGTGATGCCTGATAAGTGCTACCGTCAATGCTATACTGAAGTCCAGCTCCTGTTGGTGCAGTGACGACAATCGTTCCTGTCGGTACTGCGCAGGTTGGCTGAACCGTTACTGATGCAGTCGGTGCAGCAGGAGCAGCTGGAGCAGCGTTCACAGTGAGTGAAGTAGCTGCAGATACGCAACCAGCTGCATTGCGAACAGTGACATCATAAGTTCCTGGGGCAACAAGATTAAATGTCTGTGATGCCTGGTAAGTGGTACCGTCGATGCTATACTTAAGTCCTGCTCCTGTTGGTGCAGTGACGACGATTGTTCCTGTCGGTACTGCGCAGGTTGGTTGAACTGTTACTGAAGCAGTCGGTGCAGCAGGAGCAGTTGGAGCACCATTCACAGTGAGTGAAGTAGCTGCAGATACGCAACCCGCTGCATTGCGAACAGTGACATCATAAGTTCCTGGAGCAACCAGATTAAATGTCTGTGATGCCTGATAAGTGGTACCGTCAATGCTATACTGAAGTCCGGCTCCTGTTGGTGCAGTGACGACGATTGTTCCTGTCGGTACTGCGCAGGTTGGCTGAACCGTTACTGATGCAGTCGGTGCAGCAGGAGCAGTTGGAGCACCATTCACGGTGAGTGAAGTAGCTGCAGAGACGCAACCCGCTGCATTGCGAACAGTGACATCATAAGTTCCTGGGGCAACCAGATTAAATGTCTGTGATGCCTGATAAGTGGCTACCGTCGATGCTATACTGAAGACCAGCTCCTGTTGGTGCAGTGACGACGATTGTTCCTGTCGGAACAGCGCAGGTTGGTTGAACCGTTACTGAAGCAGTTGGTGCAGCAGGAGCTGCTCCGGTGCAGTTACAGATAGCTTGAAGTAGCAGCAGATATGCAACCAGCTAGCATTGCGAACAGTCACATCATAGGTTCCTGGGGCAACACCAGTTAAATGTCGGTGATGTCTGGTATAAGTGGTTCCATCGATGCTATATTCAAACGCTGGCTCCAGTTGGTGCAGTGACGACAATCGTTCCTGTCGGCATCGCACAGGTTGGTTGAACGTCAGCGTGAAGCGTCGGTGCAGCAGGAGCTCCCGGTGCACCGTTCACGGTGAGTGAAGTTGCTGCAGAGACGCAACCAGCTGCATTGCGCACGGTGACATCATAAGTTCCTGGGGTAACAAGATTAAATGTCTGTGATGCCTGATAAGTGGTACCGTCAATGCTATACTGAAGTCCAGCTCCTGTTGGTGCAGTGACGACGATTGTTCCTGTCGGTACTGCGCAGGTTGGCTGAACTGTTACTGATGCAGTCGGTGCAGCAGGAGCAGTTGGAGCACCATTCACGGTGAGTGAAGTAGCTGCAGATACGCAACCCGCTGCATTGCGAACAGTGACATCATAAGTTCCTGGGGCAACCAGATTAAATGTCTGTGATGCCTGATAAGTGGTACCGTCAATGCTATACTGAAGTCCGGCTCCTGTTGGTGCAGTGACGACGATTGTTCCTGTCGGTACTGCGCAGGTTGGCTGAACCGTTACTGATGCAGTTGGTGCAGCAGGAGCAGTTGGTGCACCATTCACAGTGAGTGAAGTAGCTGCAGATACGCAACCAGCTGCATTGCGAACAGTGACATCATAAGTTCCTGGGGCAACCAGATTAAATGTCTGTGATGCCTGATAAGTGCTACCGTCAATGCTATACTGAAGTCCGGCTCCTGTTGGTGCAGTGACGACAATTGTTCCTGTCGGAACTGCGCAGGTTGGCTGAACCGTTACTGATGCAGTTGGTGCAGCAGGAGCAGTTGGAGCAGCATTCACAGTGAGTGAAGTAGCTGCAGATACGCAACCCGCTGCATTGCGAACAGTGACATCATAAGTTCCTGGGGCAACAAGATTAAATGTCTGTGATGCCTGATAAGTGGTACCGTCGATGCTATACTGAAGTCCGGCTCCTGTTGGTGCAGTGACGACAATTGTTCCTGTCGGTACTGCGCAGGTTGGCTGAACTGTTACTGATGCAGTTGGTGCAGCAGGAGCAGTCGGAGCAGCGTTCACGGTGAGTGAAGTAGCTGCAGATACGCAACCAGCTGCATTGCGCACGGTGACATCATAAGTTCCTGGGGCAACCAGTTAAATGTCTGTTGATCCTGATAAGTGACTACCGTCAATGCTATACTGAAGACCGGCTCCTGTTGGTGCAGTGACGACGATTGTTCCTGTCGGTACTGCGCAGGTTGGCTGAACCGTTACTGAAGCAGTTGGTGCAGCAGGAGCAGTCGGTGCACCATTCACGGTGAGTGAAGTAGCCGCAGATACGCAACCAGCTGCATTGCGAACAGTGACATCATAAGTTCCTGGAGCAACACCGTAAATGTCTGTTGTATGCCTGATAAGTTACTACCGTCAATGCTATACTGAAGACCGGCTCCTGTTGGTGCAGTGACGACGATTGTTCCTGTCGGAACAGCGCAGGTTGGCTGAACTGTTACTGAAGCAGTTGGTGCAGCAGGAGCAGTTGGTGCACCATTCACAGTGAGTGAAGTAGCTGCAGATACGCAACCAGCTGCATTGCGAACAGTGACATCATAAGTTCCTGGGGCAACCAGATTAAATGTCTGTGATGCCTGATAAGTGGCTACCGTCAATGCTATACTGAAGTCCAGCTCCTGTTGGTGCAGTGACGACGATCGTTCCTGTCGGAACAGCGCAGGTTGGCTGAACTGTTACTGATGCAGTTGGTGCAGCAGGAGCAGTTGGAGCAGCATTCACAGTGAGTGAAGTAGCTGCAGAGACGCAACCCGCTGCATTGCGAACGGTGACATCATAAGTTCCTGGGGCAACCAGTTAAATGTCTGTGATGCCTGATAAGTGCTCCGTCAATGCTATACTGAAGACCAGCTCCTGTTGGTGCAGTGACGACGATTGTTCCTGTCGGTACAGCGCAGGTTGGCTGAACCGTTACTGAAGCAGTTGGTGCAGCAGGAGCAGTCGGTGCAGCATTCACGGTGAGTGAAGTAGCAGCAGAGACGCAACCAGCTGCATTGCGCACGGTGACATCATAAGTTCCTGGGGCAACCAGTTAAATGTCTGTTGTATTGCTGATAAGTTACTACCGTCAATGCTATAGCTAAGTCCGGCTCCTGTTGGTGCAGTGACGACGATTGTTCCTGTCGGAACTGCGCAGGTTGGTTGAACCGTTACTGAAGCTGTTGGTGCAGCAGGAGCAGTCGGAGCACCATTCACAGTGAGTGAAGTAGCAGCAGATACGCAACCAGCTGCATTGCGAACAGTGACATCATAAGTTCCTGGGGCAACCAGTTAAAGGTCTGTTGATGCCTGATAAGTTACTACCGTCAATGCTATACTGAAGTCCGGCTCCTGTTGGTGCAGTGACGACGATTGTTCCTGTCGGAACAGCACAGGTTGGTTGAACCGTTACTGATGCAGTTGGTGCAGCAGGAGCAGTTGGAGCACCATTCACAGTGAGTGAAGTAGCAGCAGATACGCAACCCGCTGCATTACGAACAGTGACATCATAAGTTCCTGGGGCAACCAGTAAATGTCTGTTGATGCCTGATAAGTGCTCCGTCAATGCTATACTGAAGACCAGCTCCTGTTGGTGCAGTGACGACGATTGTTCCTGTCGGTACAGCGCAGGTTGGTTGAACCGTTACTGAAGCAGTTGGTGCAGCAGGAGCAGTTGGTGCACCATTCACAGTGAGTGAAGTAGCTGCAGATACGCAACCCGCTGCATTACGAACAGTGACATCATAAGTTCCTGGAGCAACACCAGTTAAATGTCTGTGATGCCTGATAAGTGACTACCGTCAATGCTGTAGCTGAAGACCTGCTCCTGTTGGTGCAGTGACAACGATTGTTCCTGTCGGAACAGCGCAGGTTGGTTGAACTGTTACTGATGCAGTTGGTGCAGCAGGAGCAGTCGGTGCACCATTCACAGTGAGTGAAGTAGCAGCAGATACGCAACCCGCTGCATTGCGAACAGTGACATCATAAGTTCCTGGAGCAACCAGATTAAATGTCTGTGATGCCTGATAAGTGGTACCGTCAATACTATACTGAAGTCCTGCTCCTGTTGGTGCAGTGACGACGATTGTTCCTGTCGGTACAGCGCAGGTTGGCTGAACCGTTACTGATGCAGTTGGTGCAGCAGGAGCAGTTGGAGCACCATTCACAGTGAGTGAAGTAGCTGCAGATACGCAACCCGCTGCATTACGAACAGTGACATCATAAGTTCCTGGGGCAACAAGATTAAATGTCTGTGATGCCTGATAAGTGGTACCGTCGATGCTATACTGAAGTCCGGCTCCTGTTGGTGCAGTGACGACGATTGTTCCTGTCGGTACTGCGCAGGTTGGCTGTACCGTTACTGAAGCAGTTGGTGCAGCAGGTGCTGCAGGCTGTGCTGCAGTAGTAATGTTGGCTGCTGCAGAGATACATCCGGCGGCATTCTGTGCCGTGATGGTATGCGCTCCTGAAGCAACAGTGGTATACCCACCTGCAGGATAAGCTGCGTATGGAGCTGCGTCAAGACTGAAGGTCAGTCCGGCAGTAGAAGAAGTTATTGTAATCGTTCCTGTAGCAACGGTACAGGTCGGATCCACCTGCGCTGTTGTCGGAGCAGCAGGAGCAGCAGGCTGCGCTGCTATGGTCACGTTAGCAGCAGCAGATACGCAACCGGCAGCATTCTGAGCCGTGATCGTATGAGCACCTGAAGCAACAGTATATCCACCTGCAGGGTAAGCTGCAAAACCGCCACCGTCAAGACTAAAGGTCAGACCGGCAGTAGAAGAAGTTATAGTAATTGTTCCGGTAGCAATGGTACAGGTCGGATCCACCTGGGCAGTTGTTGGAGCAAGTGGTGCAGGTATTTGAATTAGTACAACAGGCGGTGCATTGAAAACGCATCCGTTGGCATCTTGTATGGCGATCATATAGGTCCCTGCGGCAAGATTATTATACACTGTTGTATTATTAAACGGACTTCCATTGAAAGAATATGTGAACGGTGCAAGACCACCAGTTACGGCACCCAGAGTAATCGAACCATTATTATTGCCGCATGAAGGATCTACTGGTGTGATCTGGATGGCCGTTGCTCCAGCTCCTCCATTGACTGTCGCTGGAATTGGTGCGTTATATATGCATCCATTAGCATCTTTCACTGAAATAGTATAATTCCCTGCAGGGAGATTATTGTAGAAGGTCGTTGTTGTATATGCGCTTCCGTTAAACGAATAGGTAAAGGGGGCTGTACCTCCAGTTACTGCTCCAATCGTAACAGTTCCATTTGTGAAACCACAACTTGCATCCGATGCAGAGAAAAGAATATTTGTTGGCCCAGGTATATTTATGATGTTAGCATTACTTGGGGTAAATGCGCAACCATTAGCATCTCTTACAGATATTGTATAAGGTCCTGGTGCCAGGTTATTGTAAACTGTTGTCGATGTAAACGGACTTCCGTTGAAAGAATAAGTGAATGGAGCTGTACCTCCGGTTACTGCACCGAGAGTTACAGAACCGTTATTATTTCCGCAGGTCGCATTAGCACTTGTAATTTGAATATCAGTTATTGCAGGCGGTTGAGCTGCGATCGTCACGTTAGCAGCAGGAGAGATACAACCAGCAGCATCCTGTGCCGTGATGGTATGAGGACCTGATGCAACAGGTATATCCACCGGCAGGATAAGCTGCATATGCCGCCGCCGTCAAGACTAAAGGTCAGTCCGGCAGTAGCAGAAGTTATCGTAATGGTTCCGTAGCAACAGTACAAGTCGGATCAACCTGTGCTGTTGTCGGAGCAGCAGGTGCAGCAGGCTGAGCCGCGATCGTCACGTTAGCAGCAGGAGAGATACAACCGGCAGCATTCTGAGCCGTGATCGTATGCAGCACCTGAAGCAACAGTATATCCACCTGCAGGGTAAGCTGCAAAACCACCACCGTCAAGACTAAAGGTCAGACCGGCAGTAGAAGAAGTTATTGTAATGGTTCCGGTAGCAACAGTACAAGTCGGATCAACCTGTGCTGTTGTCGGAGCAGCAGGAGCAGCAGGCTGCGCTGCGATCGTCACGTTAGCAGCAGCAGATACGCAACCGGCAGCATTCTGAGCCGTGATCGTATGAGCACCTGAAGCAACAGTATATCCACCTGCAGGGTAAGCTGCAAAACCACCACCGTCAAGACTAAAGGTCAGACCGGCAGTAGAAGAAGTTATTGTAATGGTTCCGGTAGCAACAGTACATGTAGGATCAACCTGCGCTGTTGTCGGAGCAGCAGGAGCAGCAGGCTGCGCTGCGATCGTCACGTTAGCAGCAGCAGATACGCAACCGGCAGCATTCTGAGCTGTGATCGTATGAGCACCTGAAGCAACAGTATATCCACCTGCAGGGTAAGCTGCAAAACCACCACCGTCAAGACTAAAGGTCAGACCGGCAGTAGAAGAAGTTATTGTAATGGTTCCGGTAGCAACAGTACATGTAGGATCAACCTGTGCGGTAGTCGGAGCAGCAGGAGCAGCAGGCTGAGCTGCGATCGTCACGTTAGCAGCAGCAGATACGCAACCGGCAGCATTCTGAGCTGTGATCGTATGAGCACCTGAAGCAACAGTATATCCACCTGCAGGGTAAGCTGCAAAACCACCACCGTCAAGACTAAAGGTCAGACCGGCAGTAGAAGAAGTTATTGTAATGGTTCCGGTAGCAACAGTACATGTAGGATCAACCTGCGCTGTTGTCGGAGCAGCAGGAGCAGCAGGCTGCGCTGCGATCGTCACGTTAGCAGCAGCAGATACGCAACCGGCAGCATTCTGAGCTGTGATCGTATGAGCACCTGAAGCAACAGTATATCCACCTGCAGGGTAAGCTGCAAAACCACCACCGTCAAGACTAAAGGTCAGACCGGCAGTAGAAGAAGTTATTGTAATGGTTCCGGTAGCAACAGTACATGTAGGATCAACCTGTGCTGTTGTCGGAGCAGCAGGAGCAGCAGGCTGCGCTGCGATCGTCACGTTAGCAGCAGCAGATACGCAACCGGCAGCATTCTGAGCCGTGATCGTATGAGCACCTGAAGCAACAGTATATCCACCTGCAGGGTAAGCTGCAAAACCACCACCGTCAAGACTAAAGGTCAGACCGGCAGTAGAAGAAGTTATTGTAATGGTTCCGGTAGCAACAGTACATGTAGGATCAACCTGTGCGGTTGTCGGAGCAGCAGGAGCAGCAGGCTGCGCTGCGATCGTCACGTTAGCAGCAGCAGATACGCAACCGGCAGCATTCTGAGCTGTGATCGTATGAGCACCTGAAGCAACAGTATATCCACCTGCAGGGTAAGCTGCAAAACCACCACCGTCAAGACTAAAGGTCAGACCGGCAGTAGAAGAAGTTATTGTAATGGTTCCGGTAGCAACAGTACATGTAGGATCAACCTGTGCGGTAGTCGGAGCAGCAGGAGCAGCAGGCTGCGCTGCGATCGTCACGTTAGCAGCAGCAGATACGCAACCGGCAGCATTCTGAGCTGTGATCGTATGAGCACCTGAAGCAACAGTATATCCACCTGCAGGGTAAGCTGCAAAACCACCACCGTCAAGACTAAAGGTCAGACCGGCAGTAGAAGAAGTTATTGTAATGGTTCCGGTAGCAACAGTACATGTAGGATCAACCTGTGCGGTTGTCGGAGCAGCAGGAGCAGCAGGCTGCGCTGCGATCGTCACGTTAGCAGCAGCAGATACGCAACCGGCAGCATTCTGAGCTGTGATCGTATGAGCACCTGAAGCAACAGTATATCCACCTGCAGGGTAAGCTGCAAAACCACCACCGTCAAGACTAAAGGTCAGACCGGCAGTAGAAGAAGTTATTGTAATGGTTCCGGTAGCAACAGTACATGTAGGATCAACCTGTGCGGTAGTCGGAGCAGCAGGAGCAGCAGGCTGCGCTGCTATATTAACGTTAGCAGCAGCAGATACGCAACCGGCAGCATTCTGAGCTGTGATCGTATGAGCACCTGAAGCAACAGTATATCCACCTGCAGGGTAAGCTGCAAAACCACCACCGTCAAGACTAAAGGTCAGACCGGCAGTAGAAGAAGTTATTGTAATGGTTCCGGTAGCAACAGTACATGTAGGATCAACCTGTGCGGTTGTCGGAGCAGCAGGAGCAGCAGGCTGCGCTGCTATGTTCACGTTAGCAGCAGCAGATACGCAACCGGCAGCATTCTGAGCTGTGATCGTATGAGCACCTGAAGCAACAGTATATCCACCTGCAGGGTAAGCTGCAAAACCACCACCGTCAAGACTAAAGGTCAGACCGGCAGTAGAAGAAGTTATTGTAATGGTTCCGGTAGCAACAGTACATGTAGGATCAACCTGTGCTGTTGTCGGAGCAGCAGGAGCAGCAGGCTGCGCTGCTATATTAACGTTAGCAGCAGCAGATACGCAACCGGCAGCATTCTGAGCTGTGATCGTATGAGCACCTGAAGCAACAGTATATCCACCTGCAGGGTAAGCTGCAAAACCACCACCGTCAAGACTAAAGGTCAGACCGGCAGTAGAAGAAGTTATTGTAATGGTTCCGGTAGCAACAGTACATGTAGGATCAACCTGTGCGGTAGTCGGAGCAGCAGGAGCAGCAGGCTGCGCTGCTATCGTCACGTTAGCAGCAGCAGATACGCAACCGGCAGCATTCTGAGCTGTGATCGTATGAGCACCTGAAGCAACAGTATATCCACCTGCAGGGTAAGCTGCAAAACCACCACCGTCAAGACTAAAGGTCAGACCGGCAGTAGAAGAAGTTATTGTAATGGTTCCGGTAGCAACAGTACATGTAGGATCAACCTGTGCTGTTGTCGGAGCAGCAGGAGCAGCAGGCTGCGCTGCGATCGTCACGTTAGCAGCAGCAGATACGCAACCGGCAGCATTCTGAGCTGTGATCGTATGAGCACCTGAAGCAACAGTATATCCACCTGCAGGGTAAGCTGCAAAACCACCACCGTCAAGACTAAAGGTCAGACCGGCAGTAGAAGAAGTTATTGTAATGGTTCCGGTAGCAACAGTACATGTAGGATCAACCTGTGCTGTTGTCGGAGCAGCAGGAGCAGCAGGCTGCGCTGCGATGGTCACGTTAGCAGCAGCAGATACGCAACCGGCAGCATTCTGAGCTGTGATCGTATGAGCACCTGAAGCAACAGTATATCCACCTGCAGGGTAAGCTGCAAAACCACCACCGTCAAGACTAAAGGTCAGACCGGCAGTAGAAGAAGTTATTGTAATGGTTCCGGTAGCAACAGTACATGTAGGATCAACCTGCGCTGTTGTCGGAGCAGCAGGAGCAGCAGGCTGCGCTGCGATCGTCACGTTAGCAGCAGCAGATACGCAACCGGCAGCATTCTGAGCTGTGATCGTATGAGCACCTGAAGCAACAGTATATCCACCTGCAGGGTAAGCTGCAAAACCACCACCGTCAAGACTAAAGGTCAGACCGGCAGTAGAAGAAGTTATTGTAATGGTTCCGGTAGCAACAGTACATGTAGGATCAACCTGTGCTGTTGTCGGAGCAGCAGGAGCAGCAGGCTGCGCTGCGATGGTCACGTTAGCAGCAGCAGATACGCAACCGGCAGCATTCTGAGCTGTGATCGTATGAGCACCTGAAGCAACAGTATATCCACCTGCAGGGTAAGCTGCAAAACCACCACCGTCAAGACTAAAGGTCAGACCGGCAGTAGAAGAAGTTATTGTAATGGTTCCGGTAGCAACAGTACATGTAGGATCAACCTGCGCTGTTGTCGGAGCAGCAGGAGCAGCAGGCTGCGCTGCGATCGTCACGTTAGCAGCAGCAGATACGCAACCAGCAGCATTCTGAGCTGTGATCGTATGAGCACCTGAAGCAACAGTATATCCACCTGCAGGGTAAGCTGCAAAACCACCACCGTCAAGACTAAAGGTCAGACCGGCAGTAGAAGAAGTTATTGTAATGGTTCCGGTAGCAACAGTACATGTAGGATCAACCTGTGCTGTTGTCGGAGCAGCAGGAGCAGCAGGCTGCGCTGCTATATTCACGTTAGCAGCAGCAGATACGCAACCGGCAGCATTCTGAGCTGTGATCGTATGAGCACCTGAAGCAACAGTATATCCACCTGCAGGGTAAGCTGCAAAACCACCACCGTCAAGACTAAAGGTCAGACCGGCAGTAGAAGAAGTTATTGTAATGGTTCCGGTAGCAACAGTACATGTCGGATCAACCTGCGCTGTTGTCGGAGCAGCAGGAGCAGCAGGCTGCGCTGCTATGGTCACGTTAGCAGCAGCAGATACGCAACCGGCAGCATTCTGAGCTGTGATCGTATGAGCACCTGAAGCAACAGTATATCCACCTGCAGGGTAAGCTGCAAAACCACCACCGTCAAGACTAAAGGTCAGACCGGCAGTAGAAGAAGTTATTGTAATGGTTCCGGTAGCAACAGTACATGTAGGATCAACCTGTGCGGTTGTCGGAGCAGCAGGAGCAGCAGGCTGCGCTGCGATCGTCACGTTAGCAGCAGCAGATACGCAACCGGCAGCATTCTGAGCTGTGATCGTATGAGCACCTGAAGCAACAGTATATCCACCTGCAGGGTAAGCTGCAAAACCACCACCGTCAAGACTAAAGGTCAGACCGGCAGTAGAAGAAGTTATTGTAATGGTTCCGGTAGCAACAGTACATGTAGGATCAACCTGTGCTGTTGTCGGAGCAGCAGGAGCAGCAGGCTGCGCTGCTATATTAACGTTAGCAGCAGCAGATACGCAACCGGCAGCATTCTGAGCTGTGATCGTATGAGCACCTGAAGCAACAGTATATCCACCTGCAGGGTAAGCTGCAAAACCACCACCGTCAAGACTAAAGGTCAGACCGGCAGTAGAAGAAGTTATTGTAATGGTTCCGGTAGCAACAGTACATGTAGGATCAACCTGTGCGGTAGTCGGAGCAGCAGGAGCAGCAGGCTGCGCTGCGATCGTCACGTTAGCAGCAGCAGATACGCAACCGGCAGCATTCTGAGCTGTGATCGTATGAGCACCTGAAGCAACAGTATATCCACCTGCAGGGTAAGCTGCAAAACCACCACCGTCAAGACTAAAGGTCAGACCGGCAGTAGAAGAAGTTATTGTAATGGTTCCGGTAGCAACAGTACATGTAGGATCAACCTGTGCGGTAGTCGGAGCAGCAGGAGCAGCAGGCTGCGCTGCTATATTAACGTTAGCAGCAGCAGATACGCAACCGGCAGCATTCTGAGCCGTGATCGTATGAGCACCTGAAGCAACAGTATATCCACCTGCAGGGTAAGCTGCAAAACCACCACCGTCAAGACTAAAGGTCAGACCGGCAGTAGAAGAAGTTATAGTAATGGTTCCGGTAGCAACAGTACATGTAGGATCAACCTGTGCTGTTGTCGGAGCAGCAGGAGCAGCAGGCTGCGCTGCTATATTAACGTTAGCAGCAGCAGATACGCAACCGGCAGCATTCTGAGCTGTGATCGTATGAGCACCTGAAGCAACAGTATATCCACCTGCAGGGTAAGCTGCAAAACCACCACCGTCAAGACTAAAGGTCAGACCGGCAGTAGAAGAAGTTATTGTAATGGTTCCGGTAGCAACAGTACATGTAGGATCAACCTGTGCGGTTGTCGGAGCAGCAGGAGCAGCAGGCTGCGCTGCTATATTAACGTTAGCAGCAGCAGATACGCAACCGGCAGCATTCTGAGCTGTGATCGTATGAGCACCTGAAGCAACAGTATATCCACCTGCAGGGTAAGCTGCAAAACCACCACCGTCAAGACTAAAGGTCAGACCGGCAGTAGAAGAAGTTATTGTAATGGTTCCGGTAGCAACAGTACATGTAGGATCAACCTGTGCTGTTGTCGGAGCAGCAGGAGCAGCAGGCTGCGCTGCTATATTAACGTTAGCAGCAGCAGATACGCAACCGGCAGCATTCTGAGCTGTGATCGTATGAGCACCTGAAGCAACAGTATATCCACCTGCAGGGTAAGCTGCAAAACCACCACCGTCAAGACTAAAGGTCAGACCGGCAGTAGAAGAAGTTATTGTAATGGTTCCGGTAGCAACAGTACATGTCGGATCAACCTGCGCTGTTGTCGGAGCAGCAGGAGCAGCAGGCTGCGCTGCTATAGTTAACGTTAGCAGCAGCAGATACGCAACCAGCAGCATTCTGAGCTGTGATCGTATGAGCACCTGAAGCAACAGTATATCCACCTGCAGGGTAAGCTGCAAAGCCACCACCGTCAAGACTAAAGGTCAGACCGGCAGTAGAAGAAGTTATAGTAATGGTTCCGGTAGCAACAGTACATGTAGGATCAACCTGTGCTGTTGTCGGAGCAGCAGGAGCAGCAGGCTGCGCTGCGATGGTCACGTTAGCAGCAGCAGATACGCAACCGGCAGCATTCTGAGCTGTGATCGTATGAGCACCTGAAGCAACAGTATATCCACCTGCAGGGTAAGCTGCAAAACCACCACCGTCAAGACTAAAGGTCAGACCGGCAGTAGAAGAAGTTATTGTAATGGTTCCGGTAGCAACAGTACAAGTCGGATCAACCTGTGCGGTAGTCGGAGCAGCAGGAGCAGCAGGCTGCGCTGCGATCGTCACGTTAGCAGCAGCAGATACGCAACCAGCAGCATTCTGAGCTGTGATCGTATGAGCACCTGAAGCAACAGTATATCCACCTGCAGGGTAAGCTGCAAAACCACCACCGTCAAGACTAAAGGTCAGACCGGCAGTAGAAGAAGTTATTGTAATGGTTCCGGTAGCAACAGTACATGTCGGATCAACCTGTGCTGTTGTCGGAGCAGCAGGAGCAGCAGGCTGCGCTGCGATCGTCACGTTAGCAGCAGCAGATACGCAACCGGCAGCATTCTGAGCTGTGATCGTATGAGCACCTGAAGCAACAGTATATCCACCTGCAGGGTAAGCTGCAAAACCACCACCGTCAAGACTAAAGGTCAGACCGGCAGTAGAAGAAGTTATTGTAATGGTTCCGGTAGCAACAGTACATGTAGGATCAACCTGTGCGGTTGTCGGAGCAGCAGGAGCAGCAGGCTGCGCTGCGATCGTCACGTTAGCAGCAGCAGATACGCAACCGGCAGCATTCTGAGCTGTGATCGTATGAGCACCTGAAGCAACAGTATATCCACCTGCAGGGTAAGCTGCAAAGCCACCACCGTCAAGACTAAAGGTCAGACCGGCAGTAGAAGAAGTTATTGTAATGGTTCCGGTAGCAACAGTACATGTAGGATCAACCTGTGCTGTTGTCGGAGCAGCAGGAGCAGCAGGCTGCGCTGCTATCGTCACGTTAGCAGCAGCAGATACGCAACCGGCAGCATTCTGAGCTGTGATCGTATGAGCACCTGAAGCAACAGTATATCCACCTGCAGGGTAAGCTGCAAAACCACCACCGTCAAGACTAAAGGTCAGACCGGCAGTAGAAGAAGTTATTGTAATGGTTCCGGTAGCAACAGTACATGTAGGATCAACCTGTGCTGTTGTCGGAGCAGCAGGAGCAGCAGGCTGCGCTGCTATATTAACGTTAGCAGCAGCAGATACGCAACCGGCAGCATTCTGAGCTGTGATCGTATGAGCACCTGAAGCAACAGTATATCCACCTGCAGGGTAAGCTGCAAAACCACCACCGTCAAGACTAAAGGTCAGACCGGCAGTAGAAGAAGTTATTGTAATGGTTCCGGTAGCAACAGTACATGTAGGATCAACCTGTGCTGTTGTCGGAGCAGCAGGAGCAGCAGGCTGCGCTGCGATCGTCACGTTAGCAGCAGCAGATACGCAACCGGCAGCATTCTGAGCTGTGATCGTATGAGCACCTGAAGCAACAGTATATCCACCTGCAGGGTAAGCTGCAAAACCACCACCGTCAAGACTAAAGGTCAGACCGGCAGTAGAAGAAGTTATAGTAATGGTTCCGGTAGCAACAGTACATGTAGGATCAACCTGTGCTGTTGTCGGAGCAGCAGGAGCAGCAGGCTGCGCTGCGATGGTCACGTTAGCAGCAGCAGATACGCAACCGGCAGCATTCTGAGCTGTGATCGTATGAGCACCTGAAGCAACAGTATATCCACCTGCAGGGTAAGCTGCAAAACCACCACCGTCAAGACTAAAGGTCAGACCGGCAGTAGAAGAAGTTATTGTAATGGTTCCGGTAGCAACAGTACATGTAGGATCAACCTGTGCTGTTGTCGGAGCAGCAGGAGCAGCAGGCTGCGCTGCGATGGTCACGTTAGCAGCAGCAGATACGCAACCAGCAGCATTCTGAGCTGTGATCGTATGAGCACCTGAAGCAACAGTATATCCACCTGCAGGGTAAGCTGCAAAACCACCACCGTCAAGACTAAAGGTCAGACCGGCAGTAGAAGAAGTTATTGTAATGGTTCCGGTAGCAACAGTACATGTAGGATCAACCTGTGCGTTGTCGGAGCAGCAGGAGCAGCAGGCTGCGCTGCGATCGTCACGTTAGCAGCAGCAGATACGCAACCGGCAGCATTCTGAGCTGTGATCGTATGAGCACCTGAAGCAACAGTATATCCACCTGCAGGGTAAGCTGCAAAACCACCACCGTCAAGACTAAAGGTCAGACCGGCAGTAGAAGAAGTTATTGTAATGGTTCCTGTAGCAACAGTACATGTAGGATCAACCTGTGCTGTTGTCGGAGCAGCAGGAGCAGCAGGCTGCGCTGCTATAGTAACGTTAGCAGCAGCAGATACGCAACCAGCAGCATTCTGAGCTGTGATCGTATGAGCACCTGAAGCAACAGTATATCCACCTGCAGGGTAAGCTGCAAAACCACCACCGTCAAGACTAAAGGTCAGACCGGCAGTAGAAGAAGTTATTGTAATGGTTCCGGTAGCAACAGTACATGTAGGATCAACCTGTGCTGTTGTCGGAGCAGCAGGAGCAGCAGGCTGCGCTGCGATCGTCACGTTAGCAGCAGCAGATACGCAACCGGCAGCATTCTGAGCTGTGATCGTATGAGCACCTGAAGCAACAGTATATCCACCTGCAGGGTAAGCTGCAAAACCACCACCGTCAAGACTAAAGGTCAGACCGGCAGTAGAAGAAGTTATAGTAATGGTTCCGGTAGCAACAGTACATGTAGGATCAACCTGTGCTGTTGTCGGAGCAGCAGGAGCAGCAGGCTGCGCTGCGATCGTCACGTTAGCAGCAGCAGATACGCAACCAGCAGCATTCTGAGCTGTGATCGTATGAGCACCTGAAGCAACAGTATATCCACCTGCAGGGTAAGCTGCAAAACCGCCACCGTCAAGACTAAAGGTCAGACCGGCAGTAGAAGAAGTTATAGTAATGGTTCCGGTAGCAACAGTACATGTCGGATCAACCTGTGCTGTTGTCGGAGCAGCAGGAGCAGCAGGCTGCGCTGCTATATTAACGTTAGCAGCAGCAGATACGCAACCGGCAGCATTCTGAGCCGTGATCGTATGAGCACCTGAAGCAACAGTATATCCACCTGCAGGGTAAGCTGCAAAACCACCACCGTCAAGACTAAAGGTCAGACCGGCAGTAGAAGAAGTTATTGTAATGGTTCCTGTAGCAACAGTACATGTAGGATCAACCTGTGCTGTTGTCGGAGCAGCAGGAGCAGCAGGCTGCGCTGCGATAGTCACGTTAGCAGCAGCAGATACGCAACCGGCAGCATTCTGAGCTGTGATCGTATGCGCACCTGAAGCAACAGTATATCCACCTGCAGGGTAAGCTGCAAAACCACCACCGTCAAGACTAAAGGTCAGACCGGCAGTAGAAGAAGTTATTGTAATGGTTCCTGTAGCAACAGTACATGTAGGATCAACCTGTGCTGTTGTCGGAGCAGCAGGAGCAGCAGGCTGCGCTGCTATATTAACGTTAGCAGCAGCAGATACGCAACCGGCAGCATTCTGAGCTGTGATCGTATGAGCACCTGAAGCAACAGTATATCCACCTGCAGGGTAAGCTGCAAAACCACCACCGTCAAGACTAAAGGTCAGACCGGCAGTAGAAGAAGTTATTGTAATGGTTCCGGTAGCAACAGTACATGTAGGATCAACCTGTGCGGTTGTCGGAGCAGCAGGAGCAGCAGGCTGCGCTGCTATATTAACGTTAGCAGCAGCAGATACGCAACCGGCAGCATTCTGAGCTGTGATCGTATGAGCACCTGAAGCAACAGTATATCCACCTGCAGGGTAAGCTGCAAAACCACCACCGTCAAGACTAAAGGTCAGACCGGCGGTAGAAGAAGTTATAGTAATGGTTCCTGTAGCAACAGTACATGTTGGATCAACCTGTGCTGTTGTCGGAGCAGCAGGAGCAGCAGGCTGAGCTGCGATGGTCACGTTAGCAGCAGCAGATACGCAACCAGCAGCATTCTGAGCTGTGATCGTATGCGCACCTGAAGCAACAGTATATCCACCTGCAGGGTAAGCTGCAAAGCCGCCACCGTCAAGACTAAAGGTCAGACCGGCAGTAGAAGAAGTTATTGTAATGGTTCCGGTAGCAACAGTACATGTAGGATCAACCTGTGCTGTTGTCGGAGCAGCAGGAGCAGCAGGCTGCGCTGCGATGGTCACGTTAGCAGCAGCAGATACGCAACCGGCAGCATTCTGAGCCGTGATCGTATGAGCACCTGAAGCAACAGTATATCCACCTGCAGGGTAAGCTGCAAAACCACCACCGTCAAGACTAAAGGTCAGACCGGCAGTAGAAGAAGTTATTGTAATGGTTCCGGTAGCAACAGTACAAGTAGGATCAACCTGTGCTGTTGTCGGAGCAGCAGGAGCAGCAGGCTGCGCTGCGATGGTCACGTTAGCAGCAGCAGATACGCAACCGGCAGCATTCTGAGCTGTGATCGTATGAGCACCTGAAGCAACAGTATATCCACCTGCAGGGTAAGCTGCAAAGCCGCCACCGTCAAGACTAAAGGTCAGACCGGCAGTAGAAGAAGTTATAGTAATGGTTCCGGTAGCAACAGTACATGTCGGATCAACCTGCGCCGTTGTCGGAGCAGCAGGAGCAGCAGGCTGCGCTGCTATATTAACGTTAGCAGCAGCAGATACGCAACCAGCAGCATTCTGAGCTGTGATCGTATGCGCACCTGAAGCAACAGTATATATCCGCCTGCAGGGTAAGCTGCAAAACCACCACCGTCAAGACTAAAGGTCAGACCGGCGGTAGAAGAAGTTATTGTAATGGTTCCGGTAGCAACA